>CBDCGK010000004.1:0-5169313 GCA_965216675.1 Acidimicrobiales bacterium
AACCTCAAATGGCTGGGGCGCCATGATGTCGGCAACTACTGTCTCCACACCGGCAGGCTCCGCGGCGTCAATGCGATCGGGGCCGTCAAAGGCAGCTGCGGTTTTGCTCACGTTGTCGAGATCAGCACCAGGAACGTCCGGTTCGGTCCAGTCCGGTGGCGGCGTCGTCTGTTTGTCGGCTGCATTCACAAGAAGTGCTTCGGTTGCAGCGAGATGTTCGCTGTCGAGGGCTACCGGCTCGAACACGAGGCCCTGTGGCTCGAGGGTCGCGAAACCATCTGCGATGACGATGCGATGCGGGCTCCGCAGTGGCGATGCAGCGATCAGCGTGAGATTGGAGTTGGGAGTTCAGCAACCGGGGCGAGGCTTTTTAGCGATTCCGTCGAGTGATGGGTCAGGGCCGACGACAACGATCGTCGGAAAAGTGACCATCCGTGATCGACCCGCTCTTCATAGGGACTGCGGTCGGCTTGGTCCGCCGCCGATTGGAATATGGCGGAGATCTCTTGGGCCCAGCTGTCGGGGTCTTCGGGCTGGGTGATGAGGTCGGAGTTGTGAGGCTCCAGGCCGTCGATTCCAATCGCCACGATCTCGTTCTGAGGGGCCCATGGGCCGGCGATGGCCGCAGCCAGCAGGCCACGCTGGAAGCCCAGGACCGATTCTGGATCGCCTTCTACGGACGTGGCGCAGAGCTGCTCGAAGTCGACGAGGAGATCACCAGCATCGGTCCCGCCGACTACAAGCAGACCGGGTGCATACGGATGAGCGTCCCCCGCGTCGGCCTCCATCATTTGAGCGGTGACGTCTGGCCGCAGTTGCCACGTTGTGGACACATCGTTCCCGGAGACAAAGCCTTCAACGGGAGGACAAGCCTCTTCTAGGAGAAGCTCGACGCCGTGGGCACCTGCCCTCGCTGCGATCACAGCTGGCAGGGGCCAGCCCATGTGAGCTTCGAGTTGGTGTGCGAGGTAGCAGTTGGTCGCAGCGATGTATCTTGCATCCTCGCCATCGGTGGCGATGGCACGGATCTCACGCTCGAACTCTGCTGCTGCCACGTCGGGTGTGTCGACAGTCGTGCCGGGTCGGCGTCGGGCGGCCTGGATGTGCCGGAGTCGACGAAGCGTGGTCAGGAGAAGCGCGCCAAGCAAACCCGCGCCGGCAACGTAGGCGAGTGCTCCTGCGACCTCACCGACGTTGTCGAAGTCGGACCCGCCGAGCTCATCATGTGCCGATGGCTCCCGTGGCGGTCGAGGAGACTGTGTCGCTGCGTGAGGTGGCGAGCCGTTCAGGGCCTCCGGAATCGTCGGAAGGGTATTGGGAGCGTCGAGGGGCTGCGGGTTCGATGTTGGCGTGCGATCAGCCTGAGTTGACCTGTCAGCAGTCACGACCCGGTCGCCGTTGAGATCGACATCGACGTCGGGATTTACCGGCGGCGCGGGAACGACGAACTGTTGCTCAGGGTAGATGACGTCGGGATCACCAGGCGGGAGTAGGCGATCCATATTCTCTGCTACGAGTTCAACCCAGTATGGGGTCGTTTCGCTGTCGGTCGGTTCACGCCTCCACGCTTCAGAAAGCTGGGATTCAGCAATACCCCAGAAGTGGTCGCCAGGTTCCACGATGACTGTTGAGTCATCGCCCTCCTCGGGATCGATCGCACCGGCCAGCGGTTGTTTGGCGTCGGCGGGCAGGCTCAGTTGCCAGCCCGCTCGAACAGTCTCGGTTGTCGCGCCAATGGTGGTGCCATCACCCATTGTCCGACCAAGGTTTGCCTGGCGGACCTCATCCCACCGCATACCGTCACCGAGCAAACTCTCCGCGATGCTCCACCAGCTGTCAGCCCTTCCCGTGCGATAGGAAAAGGGTGCCCCAGCCGTGTCGGAATCTCGGTGACTCGATTCATGCGAAGCGGCGGAGGGCTTGTCGCCGGCATCGAGCGCGGAGTCGACCTGAGCGTGGACGAGTGTTGGCGTGAACTCGATAGGTGTGAGCGAGGCACTTGTCAGGGTGCGGGCTGGAAGGACAGCCGCTGACACAAGCGTGACCCAGGTAACGAGCTTCGCCGCAAGGAGCTGCACACCCGGCAGGACACGGGCATGGCGAGATACCCGCCCAGTGATCGCAGCTCTGGCCTCGACGAGAACGGCGAGCGCGAACTGTGCCCAGAGAAGCCAGACGATCAGGGCGAGCACCTTGATCACGAACACGTCGGGTAGGTCACCGTTGTCCAGATGCCTCTGGACGAGCTCCACCGACGGTGTTTCGGTCGGAAGCGGCCATCCAACCAGTGCAGTGAGACCGGCAGGTAGCCCGCCGAGGACGGCGAGCGTCGTCAGGAGGGCTGCGATACCTCGGACGAAGTCGACAAGTCGGCGCATATGGGTCCTAGGTGCCTGCTACTGCGGTCGCTGATTCCGTGGCGGAAACCGACATTGGACCAGGCAGGAATCGAGTGGGTACGGACAAGGAAACCGTGACGGTGACTGTTGCACCCGACACCGAGACTGTTCCCTGGTAGCCGTGACGGCTGAGATAGCCAACTGCGGCGCCGGTTGCCGCACCGGGATCGACAACTGGGTCTCCGGTGGCCCGGTAGGCATTCGCGTCGACCATTTGCGCCCCAGCCCGAGCAGCGTTGTCGGCTACATTCCGTGCCTCACTGAGTGCTCCGAGCTTGCGTCCGCCATCGACGGCAAGGCCCGTGGCCATGAGTAGCGCGAGCCCAAGCGCGGCGACAAAAACGCTCGCACTGCCCTCCTCGCGATCTCGACGGATTGGCTGCTCAGTTGCTTCGGTACACATCAATGACCTCCGTAGCTGACGCCGTGAACGATCGGGATGGGGCGACGCCGAGTGTCCCGACGTCGCTGAAGTCCGCCCGGCAGCTGACCGTGACGCTCACCTCGCCACCGGGTGCGAAGCGGGAAAGGTCGACGGCTACAGAGCTGCCGCCGGCGCAGGCCACACCGGAAGCAGCCAGGTTCTGGGCCGCGACGGCTCGAGCGGCCGCATCGGCCGCTTCGGGGCTACGTTCCAGGCTTGCGGCGCGTGCGGCGTCGTGGGCAGCACTCTGCACGTCGTTTTCAGCCTGTACGACTCGTCCGCCGTAAATCGCGAGTGCGACGAAGCTCACCAACACGACCGCCATCACGATCGCAAACTCGGTGGCAACAGCACCTCGCTCCCGGGCCTCATCGTCGATCATGGCGTAATCACGGATCGGAACTCCTCGATAGGTGCCTGGGATGCTGCGCGAACGCTCCAGGAGCCGAAGGGGATGATCGATGGCGCTTCGCCGGTGACGGTAGCGGTCACCAGTCCGGTGGCGGGATCGCGGGTCACGCTCACCGTCGCGTTCCGAAGATTGCCCGCCTGGCTGAGGATCGTGTTTGCGCCTGCGAAGCCGTCCGCTTCGGTAGCGTCGGCGATTTGGGCAGCATCGACCGCCTCCTCCGCAGCCACGTCTGCCGCCTGCTTGGCGTGCCAGAACAACGCGACCTGAAACACGAACAGAATCACGATCAGCATCGCCGGCATGACGATGGCGATCTCGGTCGAGGCTATGCCCGTGTCCGTACGCCGTCGGCCAACAGCCAGCGAGGCGCCCTTCAATCGAACCGGTTGGTCATACCGTGGCATGCCGTCCGTCAGTTCGGTGCCTGAACCGTGTCGGGAATGTTGTTGGCGTTGCTCTGGGCCTTCGCCATGAAGATGATGCCGCTGGCCACTGCAATGGCGACGAGCGCCGCGATGACTACGGCCATCTCAGTGGAGACGGCACCCCGTTCGTCACGCACCCCAACGCCAACCCGGGTCAGGTTGTACTCCACCGCGAACTGAAGGAACGCGTAGGTCGATCTCAACGTCACCATGCTCTGTCTCCTTTGTGTTGTGAACCGGATCGAGTCAACTTCTGATGCCCAGAGGCGAGGCTCGTGCCGTACGAACCGCGGACGAGCTCATGGTCGGGGCTCCGCTGAAACGGTCGTGGCAGCGCCGTCGGTGCTGATGGCCTGTACGGCCCCGAAGCCGATGAAGAGCGTCAGTCCAACAATCATCACCGTGACGGGAACGATCATCTTCTCGGTTCGAGCCTCGGCGTTCGTTTCGATCGCCGCGGCCTGCTGCGCCCGGAGTGCGTCGGCCTTCGCCGCCAAGGACCTACGGATTTTCGCACCATGGCCGCCTGCCAATCCGATTGACGCAGCAAGCTCAACCAACTCGTTGATGTCGAACTGTTTGCCAAGGTCGTTGAAGGCATCCCAGGGAGTGGCACCCGTGAATTCTGCTCGCCGCAGCGCAGATCGGATCTCGTCGAATGCCCAGCCGTCGCCGGCCTCGGCGGCGCCCAGAAGAGCGCTCTCCACTCCCCCACCTCCTGCGAGGATGATTGTCACGAGGTCCAGATAGCTGGACAGTGCGTGTCGAAACGCCTGCTGGCGGGCGCGGACCTGTTCAGCAAGCGGTAGATCCGGATACAGGAACCCGCCAACCCCACCCGCGAGGCCTCCGATAAGACCGACAAGAGGATTCAGGGTTGCACCGGCGAGCGTGGTTGTAGCGAAGACGAGGTTCGGCAGCAGAAAGCCGACAATTGCGCCAAGCGCCTTCTCATAGGCATGGCGTTCGATCGGCTTGCCGAGGATCCGAAGTTGACCGCGCAGTTGGGCTTGGCTGCCGATTCCGAAGGCATCGAGGAGTCGCAAACCTGCGCGGCTTAGCGTTCGCTGCAAGACTGCGCCGTCGCCACCGATTGCGGCATGCCTCTGATGAGCCGGGTTGTTCAGCGCAGCGATCCGGTCAGTGAGTGGGGTCGAGCGCGGTCTTAGCGCCCTGAGGCACGTCGCAACTCCGCAGCCGAATCCGATCGACAGAAGCAACGCAACGAGAAGCCTGTTCATTTGCCGCCCCGATCGTTGATCGACGTGTGACGACGTGCCGAGAACCGCTGGGGCATCTCGATCTGGCTGTAGACGTCCATCAGCCAGAGCCCGAGCGCAAAGACGGCGAACACCAACGCCAACCAGAGCTGGCCGAACAGTGAATCGTAGGCCGCAAGCAACGACGGTGCGGACACGTACAGGAACACCATGGTGAACCCGGTGACGGCAATCACGATTCGTGCGGACGTCCGGATCCTCGCTCGCCCGACTTCTACTCTGAGCCGCATTCGGACATCGGCCCGGATCGACTCGGCCAGACGACCGAGCAGAGCGCCGACGTCGCGCCCCTCCATTCGAGCGGCGTTGGCCAGAGCGACGACTACGAGATCAGATGACGGATGATCGAGGTCGTCGCCGAGCGCCGCGAGTGCGTCGCCCAGGGGCTCGTGTTGGAGTCGGCGACCGAATCGGCTGACCTCGGGAGCGATTGCAGCGGGGCATACATCGACGGTGGCGACCAAAGCTTGTTCGAGCCCAGCCGCACCCGCCATGTTGTCGCGAATGAGCTCGGTCCAGGTAGCCATCGCCTCCGTCCGGGCGATGCTGTCGGCGCGTCGGTCGCGCGATCCGATCAGTCTCGGAGCGCCCAGCACGATCATGGCTACCGCAAGCCCGGCCACCGGCCAGCCTGTTGTGCCGAAGACGACGAGTCCAGTCACGATTGACCCGACAAGCAGAACCGTCGTGCGCTTCGTGTTGTGTTCCGGCCGGATCGCGGACCTTCGGCGCGGGAGAAGTTGCCGGCCTCGAAGGCCGGCAACGATGATGAGCAGACCGACGGCAGCGCCGGCCCAAAGCGCCCCCATCACGAGGGCGCTCACCTCCGCCTCCATTCACCGGTCTGGCCGAGAAGTTGGCGGTCGAAGCCGACGCCTTCGAGACGGGTCAGTCGCTCGGCGCTGAACGGGAATCGAGGTTGGGCGCGGCCGGTGTTATCCGGACCGTAGATCTCATTCGACAAGACCACGTCGCCATCCGCGCCGGTGATTTCCCGAACGCTGGTGACGACCCGCTGGTCGGACCCAATCTTGGCGATGTGGACGATTACATCGACAGCCTGAGAGATCATGAGATTGGCGGCCCTCGGTTCAAAGCGCTCGCGGGTCATGGCCAGGTACATCTGCAGGCGGCCAAAGACACCCTCCGAGGAGTCCGCATGTAGCGTGCAGATCGAGCCGTCGTTTCCTTGCGTGCACGCAAGCAGAAGGGTGAGCGCCTCGTCACCCCGAACCTCGCCGACAATGAGTCGATCCGGGTTCATCCGGAGCGCGTTGATCGCCAAGTCATTCATCGTCATTGCGCCGACGCCCTCGACGTTGGGCGGCCTCGCTTCAAGATCGACCTGGTCCGGGTGGAGATGGAGAAACCGGCTGATCCCCAGTTCCAGCGAGTCTTCAACGGTGACAAGGCGCTCCTCCGGCGGGACCTCGTTGATCAGACACCTTGCGAACGTCGTCTTTCCTGCGCCCGTGCCTCCGGCCACGATGACGTTGAACCGGGCCGCAACCATCGCCGAGAGAAGCTCACGGAGCGGAGCGGTGATGGTTCCGAGTGCGACGAGCTGGCGGAGGCGATGGATATCGAAGTCATGGCGGCGAATCGAGATCGATGGCCGTCCGGCAACCCACGCGATCGCGTTGAGTCGATCACCGTTCGGGAGTTGGAGGTCGAGGCGAGGACTGGCCGGATCCCATCTGTGCTCCGAGCGCCCCCGCCTTGCGGCGGCCTGCACGATCTCGATCAAGTGCGCATCGCTGTCGGCGACGGGCTCGCCGGGAAACTTCGACCCGTCACGGCGAGTGAGCCAAACCGTGTCGTAGCCGTTGATACTGATGTCGGAGATTGTGGGATCGTCGATGTAACGCTGAACGCGTCCCATCTCGAACAGCTCGTTGATCGTCGATCGGGTGAGCTGTTCGCGCTGAGCCTCAGAGAGAACGGCCTCTCCACGAGACATCGCAGCGGAATCGAGCCGGGCGAGCTCGTCGGCGATCAGCTTGTGCGCCAGCATTCGCTGGTGTTCGCCCGTGATAGGTCCCTGGCCATTGCGGTCGGCGACCTCGACCTTCTCGTTGAGACGCTCACCAACGCTCCGCCGCACCTGCTTGACGAGCACGTCCGTCGACGTCATCTCCCCTCCCCGGCAGGGACGGGAGCGACGTCTTCTTCAATCTTCGTTGCGACGGCAAGCCGTGTCTCGCCTGAGTTCCGATCGACTTGCGCATGGAGCCAGTCGGCCAGCGTGTCGGCGACGCTGGTAGCGGACCGCACCAGTAGCGATTTCCTCATCCGACCCGACGTCGATCCTGCCGTCAGCGCTCGGGCCGTTCGAGCGTCGTCGGGTAAGACGCCGACGACTGGGAATCCGTAGGTGTCCTGAACCTCCTCGGGACCGTGCGGGCGTTCGCCAATGAGAATCCAGCCAAGGCTGGATACCTGTCCGGTCAAGTCAGCCAGGCGTCGCGCCGCAGGTTGGAGGTGCTCGACTTCTGGGCGAGCAACCATCAGCACAGCAGTTGCCTCCCGAGCGACCGCCAAATTGGCGTCGGTCAGTCGGCCCAGGTCGGCGATGACATCGACCTCATTGGTTGCAGCGAACCATGCCGCCATCGACGGCCCGCTGGCCTGGAGCGCTGCCCGAACCTGGTCAGGACCGTCGGGAGCGACCACGGCCTGCAACCCACCTGGAAGTTCCTGCAGATGCGCAGCGAGCATTTCCTCGTCGAGCGCAGACCGAGCAGCGACGGCGAGCGTGATCAAGCTGGGCTCGAGCCCCAGCCCGTAGCGGAGCGCAAGCGAGCCACCCGACGGGTCCGCCTCCAGAAGAACCTTGCGTCGTCCGGGCGACTCGGGCCATGCCGCCGCGAGGATCAGGGATGAAAGGGTTACGCCTGGTGCGCCTTTCTGGGACGTCAGACAGATCAGACCCACGTCAACTCCCGCCAACCTGAATCAGCCGCACGCGATCGCTCGCTGCGGCACGGGCGATCGCGTCGGCCTGGGTGGTGTCAACAGCAAGCGAGACGAAGAGCTGGTGCTGAACACCGATCGGTGCGACGTCGACGATCTCGGCCTGTTCCGCGAGCACCACTTCGATCACTTCCGTATCGCCACCGCCGGGCACCTCGACAACGCGGACCACGTCTCCAGGGCGAAGCGAGAGTGTCGGGTACTCCCCCGGGTCGAGGTCAAGACCCACGACGCCGTCCCCTGGGTTGATCGCAGCTGATGCGGTCACCTGATCAGTCGTCAGTAGCGTGCCAACCGAAAGGTCCGTTAGGGCAATCTGGCCGACGACCAACTTCGTCTCATCATGGCCAACCAGGTTGAGCGCATCGTCACTACCAACCTGCACGATCTGAAGGTCATCTTCCGTGATGACCGTTCCACGAGCGATCGGATTACGTATCGCCACCACGGAATCACGAGCGGTCGAACTCGCATAGAACCAGGTGCCGGCAAGCGCAAACACGGCGACGATGAGCGCACCAATAGTTAGCTCCGGCGCTCTACTTCGCCGAACAGTACTGCCTGCACCATCCAGGTCGAACGGTCGACTGTCTTCGCCGCTTTTCCGAGATGATCTTCGTTCTCGGCGCAGTTGCGTGGCCATGATTCCTCCGCCTCAGCTCGTCTCGATCGCCTGGATCTCGGCAACGTCAATGGTGAACCCGCTTGTCACCGTCAGATCCCCGAAGTCGCCCATGTCGTTCCCGTTGAGCCACCATCGGAAGGTCCACTGGACCGCTGCCGACGAAGCGACGTCGGCCTCGGCGGCATCGAAGGTGTAGGCACAATCAGTTGCTTCGTCGCTCAAGCCGGGGCTCCACTTGGTTCCAGGTCCATCGCAGACGACGCCACCTCGTTCGCCGAGTGCCCACGCCACCTGAACCGGACGGGCTTGAACCACGACGGTGACGAGACCCTGCGACTCACTCTCCTCGATCGGTTCCCAGTCACCATCAATCCACAGCCACGTCGGCAGCTGAACAACAGCCGGGATCTCGTCCCACATCGGCGCAGTCATCGGGACGGGACGCTCGGGATCGATGCGATCGCGGGCTCGGTCTCGAAGCACGATCGGGTTGATCGGGGGCGAGGTCTCAAGGACGAGCAGTCCCCATCCCCAGGTCGTCGTCGTGCCGTCGGCGGCGACGAACGTGCACTCGACCGTGTTCCACGAGTAGGAAGCCGTCGGGTCGAGCCCTCGGGCGTAGATGTCATCGGGCAGGAGCCCTCCCTGGAATCTGACAGCACTCACGGTTGAACCCGGTCGCCAAGCTTTCCACTGGTTGCAGCCGTACCAGGCCCACACCTGGGCCGAAGACACCGCAGTATTTGGTCCTCGCCCTGGGGTGTTGCCGAAGCATGACCCAAACACGGCACCGCCGCCGTCGTCTATGTCGCCGCTGCCGCCACAGACAGGTGTTACCGGAATTGGGTTGACAGGTTCGACCGGATCGTCCTGGGCCAGGGCGGGCGCGACTGTTGTGAGCGTGATCAGCAGGATCGCCGCCATGGCGATCAGACTGCGGGCAAGCCCTGGACGGTCGGTGCGGTGTCGCATCGTACGTTCGCCTGTCCTTGGACGTCGCTGACCTTCCAGCTTCCGTCCTCCATCACCATTACTGTCGACCGCAAATCGCGCTGGCCTTCTGCCACCGGCGCAATGTCGTCGGTCCGATTCCCCGTCGCGAGCTCGAACACGCCCCGCTCGGGATCTTGAATCATGCAATCAAGGATCGTGAGCTCGGTAGACGAAGTGATCTGCACCACCTCAGGATGAGTTTCCGCCCGACCTCGAAGGACGAGACCCCTCTGCTCGTGATCGATCAGCAGATCGCGGATGACTTCAAGCTGCGGATCTGTCAATGTCTCGTCGACGAGCGGATGATCAGGATCGGCCGGCTCCCAGAACTCCACTCGCGCATCCCAATAGGCCTCATATCCGGCGATTGCCGCATCTGCGATCTCAGCCGGAACGCAGCCGCCCAGAGCTTCCGGCTCGATCGACATGATCCGCCACTGGCCATCTTCGAGTGCGGCGACTCCTGAGAACCAAACGAATGGTGCCGTGTCGGGCGGCGTCACCTGGAGGCAATCGTTGATCTGTACCGTGCCGTCGCCGTTGTCGACGATCACTGGATGGTTCCCGAACATACGGGCCGCCACCTCGACGCCGCCCTCCACGTCCGGAGAGAAGATCGTGGTCAGTTGGTCGACAACGTCGGACGCAGCGGTGGCTTCGATCGCCGCCTGTGCAGCCTCGGGATCAGTGACGAGAAGCGAGGCTCCGTCCCACATTGCGACCCAGGCCATGACTGCATCCTCCGGTGGGGGTGATGTGCCAGGTGTTGTCGGGTCCGTTGGAGGAGAGCTCGTGTCTGATGACGCCTCGTCGGCAGTCGACGCAGTGCTGTCCTGATCTATCGACTCCGCGTTGTCGCCTGTGCATGAGGGAAGGACGAGAGCAACGAGGAGAAGACCGGCCAAAGCCACACCGGCCGTCGTCAGCCGCGGGATCGTCGCGCCCCAGTGTGAACGCGGCGCACAAAACGCACCAGACGCGCCTTCCCTCTCCACTACCCGATCTCCGCCCCTCACGCTATGCGTCAATTCGCCTACCAGGCACCACACTATGTGGTTGCCCCGCTGCGTGTCCAGAGATCATCCGGCTCAGCACCATTTTTCGTTTCTCGGTTGGCCTCCATGTGCACGCCGGTACCTGTGGTGCGGCGCCCCCCGCAAATGGGACACGTGCACCCATCTTTCTTGTTGTCCCATCGGAATTTTGCCTTGCGCCACAGGTACGGACATGCCGCGGTTCTCGGTCATCAGCGTCGCCGTCGCGCTTTCAGGAGTGGTTCTACTCGCAGCACCTCTTGTCGCCCTGTTCAGTCTGGTCGTTGTTGCGGCCGCCGGCGTTAGTAGCGCCGTTGCAGTCAACGAGAGCATGTTCAGTCCGTCTGACGAAGCCATCGCCGATATCCCCGGCGGACTGATCACGCTCTACATCGAGGCGTCGGCGACCTGTCCTGGCCTCCCATGGCAGGTGCTCGCTGCGATCGGCAAGATCGAGTCGAACCACGGCAGACATGGAGGCGCGACGCTCCGAGTGGACGGTCGAGTCGTTCCGCCAATCACTGGCATCCCGCTCAACGGTGCCAACGGCACCGCCAGCATTCCGGACACCGACGATGGCTTCTACGACGGCGACACGTTCTGGGACCGTGCCGTCGGACCAATGCAATTTATCCCCTCGTCTTGGCGCATATTCGGTGCCGATGGCAATAGCGACGGCGTCTCGGATCCACACAACTACTTCGACGCAGCGTACGCAGCCGTCCGTCATCTCTGCCCCACCGGGACGGTCACGAACATCGAGCAAGCCCTGCTTCGCTACAACCGCAGCGCTGCGTACGTCTCCGAGGTTCTCGAATGGGCCGCCCGCTACGTCGATCGACTCGTAATCCCGGGCGAGTACGCCTACCCGTTGCCGGCCGAGTTTGCCAGCGAAGCGAATGCGACCCGCAGCCATCATGACTACCCGGCCCTCGACGTGGGGACGCCGGTCGGCACACCTGTGTTCGCCATGATCGATGGCACGATCAGCACCGCAGTCGCGAACGCAGGCATCTACCGAGCCGGTGGGCCGGGACGATGCGGCAACACCATCGTCCTCGTCGGCGACGATGGCGCCACCTTTACCTACTGCCACATGTCGGCTGTCACCGTCGTTGCCGGCCAGTCTGTCGCCGCCGGGGAACTGATCGGGTTGACGGGCGGCGAACCAGACGCCGCCGGCGCCGGCAACACGACAGGGCCGCATCTTCACCTCGCCGTCCGCTTCAACGGCAGAGCAGTCTGCCCCCAACCACTCATGCTTGGAATTCTCCGCGGCCATCAGATCCCACCATCCATTGCGCCCGTCACCGGCTGCTATCACCCGGGTCCGTCGACCGACTGGTCGGCCTGGCTCAACCAGTCCCCGTCGAAACTCGCCCACGAAGGAGAACAGAATGCGCGATGACACCGAGACGGCGAGCCCCGTTCCATCAGCTTCGGAACATGAACCCGTGTCACTCGAGCAATGGGCCGACCAGCTGGGAATAGGAGGAAAAGCAGTCCTCACAACCAAGGAGGCGGCCGCCGTACTGCGAGTCTCCGAACGATCGCTTCGGGACATGATCAAGGACGGCACCGTACCGTCGCTTCGGTTCGGACGGCGCCTGCTCGTCCCTGTGCCTATACTTCTGAGATCGCTCCTTGAGGGGCCGCAGCACGACTAGTTGCACGGGAACGCACAATGGCAACCGGTCACGTCCGCAAGCGCGGCAGCAGGTGGGCATACGTTCACTACGTCATTGAACCCTCCACCGGCGACGGGAAGTATCGCTGGAAAGGCGGATTCAGAACCCGGGCCGCGGCCCAACGGGCCCTTCGAGAGGCCATCTCCGCCCACGAGCAGGGGACATTCATCGAGCCGTCGAAGGTCACCTACCGCGAGTACATCGAGCGTGTCTGGCTCAGACAGCTCCACGATCAGCTCGAGAGCTCGACAATCGAGTCCTACGAGCGAAACATGCGAGTCCACATCCTCCCTCGAATCGGCGGCATCAAGCTGCAGCAACTCGGCCCCGCGCATCTCAACGACCTGTACCGGGATCTCCAGAATCAGAACATCGTGGTACCCCCGAACTCGAATCGACGGCACGACGACAGAATCTATCCTCGCATCGCCCATCTCAGAGGACAGGGTCGCACCTACCGCCAAATCGCGGAGACACTCGCCGAGGAGTTCCCCGATCACGCACCATTGACCAAAGATGCCATCGCCGCCATTGTTCGACGGTCAAACAAGCGCACCGACAGCCAGGGCCGCCTCTCGATCCGGACGGTGCGATACATCCACTCGATCATCAGCCGGTCCCTCAAGGATGCGGTCAAACTCGGCATAGTCGGCGACAATGTCGCTCGCAATGCCACTGCGCCCCGACAACCCAAGACGAAGCAAGCCCGTGAGCTCTGGACCGCCGACCAAACACGGGTATTCCTCGACTGGGCCCGCAACCAGGAGCATCGGCTCTGGATCGCGTGGGCGTTCGTCGCCACATCTGGCGATCGCCGGGGAGCGAACCTGGGGCTTCGATGGCAGGACATCGACTTCGAGGCCGGAACCGCCACACTCATCTGGAACGTCACGTGCGTCAGCCACCAGATTGTCGTCAAGCCCTACGGCAAGACCGGTCAAACCCACCAGATCCTGGTCGACGCCGGCACGCTGACGCTGCTTCGCTCGTGGCGGGCCCAGCAGAATGTGGAGCGGCTGGCCGTCGGCGCAAGCCACGAGTGTCCGTCAACCGATCCTGACTGCGAGCTACCCGGCCTCCACGTGCGTGATCTCGTTTTCGCCCGGCCCGACGGCAACTACCTCCACCCCGAACGGTTCAGCCGCGACTTCAAGCGCGCTCAGCGCCGCTACAACCGTGAGAACCCAGACGAGCCACTTCCCGAGATCAGCCTTCATGCCCTCCGCCACGGGTGGGCCACCGTAGCACTCGAAGCAGGCGTCCCGATGAAGGTCGTCCAAGACCGCCTCAACCACGCCAGCGAACGAATCACCGCCGACATCTACACCCACGTGCGTACGCCCCTTCAGTCCGACGCCGCCGAGCGAGTGGCGGAGCTAATCCTGCCCGAGTAGTACTTCGTCGTGTCCGTACTGCTTTGCCACGCTTTGAACCGGTTCCACGTGATCGGCTGGTTCGCTGTTGGCTTCACCGGTGTCCGCCGGGAACTCCAACGCCGTGAACCCCGAGGCCACGTCAAACCCGCCTACGATCCTGCGCACGATGGCTCCCAGTTTGGCCCCCAGCAGGCGACTAGCTGGGAGGTCGCGCCGACTGGGCGGGACGTCGGAGGCCATGATTTCGGACGTCTACCGTCGCCAGCTTCGTCACATATCGCATCTTATGGGAATCTGAACTCTTCCACATGACCGACGTGGCTAGGATGGGCCGTTGCCGCGGACACACTCGTGGCGCATCCGCCGC
The DNA here is from genome assembly GCA_965216675.1 of Acidimicrobiales bacterium. Classification (GTDB taxonomy): domain Bacteria; phylum Actinomycetota; class Acidimicrobiia; order Acidimicrobiales; family SZUA-35; genus JAHELU01. Next base: position 13,997 of record CBDCGK010000004.1, read on the forward strand.
AGCCTTTCCGAGAGCCAGAGATGAGAATCAGCTCCGTACGTATCGAGAACTTCAGATCAATTAGCCACTTGAACTGCGAATTTGGTGACGTCACGTCGCTAATAGGCCCTAACGGAGCCGGCAAGTCGAACATACTCCGAGCACTCGACTGGTTCTTCAATGGGGAACAGAGCAGTCTTAGCATTGATGACCTGCACTACGGTTCGCCGGAAGGATCTCGCATTCGTGTCCAGGTTGACTTCGAAGATCTGACGGATGCTGATCGGCGTGCGCTGGGGCCACGCTACTGCCCCGACCCCAACACGTCAGTCTTCACGGCCTGGCGGAGCTGGCAGGACGGTGTAGACAAGATTTCCGGCCGAGCAAAGGCCTATCCACCATTCGAAACTGTTCGGGCCGAGTCGAAGGCCGCTGATCGCAAACGCTTGTACGGTGAGATTCGGTCGGGGCTTGGATTACCAAGCTGGACCAACAGCGAGGCAGCAGAAGCGGCGATGCGAACATGGGAACTCGACCACCCCGAGCAGCTAGACGATGCGGAGGTTTCTGATTCGCACTTCTTCGGCATTAATGGTCGCGGGGTTCTTTCGAGCTTGTTCGACTTCGTCTTTGTGTCAGCCGACCTGCGCGCATCCGAGGAAACCGTCGAGCGAAAGAACTCCTTGCTAGACCGAATCATTCAGCGGACTCTCCGACGCGATGAATTCGATGCTGCTGTCGAAGAGCTAACGAAGGACTTTGAGACTAAATACGACGTGTTGAGCAAGGAGCACATTGATTATCAGCTCAATCTCATTGCCAAGGAGTTAACGACTGAAGTAAGCGCCTACAGCCCTGGACGCGAGATTCGGCTTTCTCAGGCAACAGCCTCTGTGAAGGTGCCACCGGCGATGATCGGCGTTCAAGTCGCAGACCGAGGTGCCGAGACACCCGTTACGCACCAAGGTCATGGATTTCAGCGAACTCTCCTGCTCGCAGGCCTTACTGTGCTATCGCGCCAAGCGCGCCAGGGAGAGCAATCGTCGTCGATGTTTCTCGCCATCGAGGAGCCTGAGTTGTTTCAGCATCCGACGCAGGCAAGGGCCTTCGCTTCCGTTCTTAGGAATCTGGCGGAGGATTCCAATCAGCGAACGCAAGTAGCGTATGCCACCCACAACCCACATTTCGTCAACCCGGAGCACTTCGACGAAGTTCGCAGGATCTCGTCAGCGTTCGGGAAGACAGGCCATGTGCAGTCTCAACTAGCCCAGGCAACGGTGGCAAAGGTACAGGAACGGCTCGAAGGGTTTGTCGATTCCACCGCTGTCGCTAGGCGCTTCGAGCAAGTCTGCCTCAAACGTCTTCCCGAGGCTCTGTTCGCGGAGCATGTCATCCTGGTCGAGGGTGATGAGGATGCTGCCATCCTGGAAGGCGTAGGCGAGCGTGTCAACGAGATGGCGGTGAATGGCATTTGCGTCGCCCCGGTCGCCGGAAAGTCAGGAATGATGATTCCATTCGCGATTTTGGAGGCTCTGGGAATTGGTCGGCTGATGGTGGTCGACAATGATTCTGGTTGTGGCGACCGCATGCGGGCGAACGGCCGGGATGAGAGCACGATCGCGACGGAAGAGGAAAAGCATCGACGTGACAATCGAGCGCTGTGCCAGTTCGTTGGTGCTCCTGAAGAGGACTATCCGATTGGATCAGTCACCAATCGACTGGCCTTTGTGCCCGACACGTTGGAGACTCTCCTGGATTCCGACCTCCCAGGTTGGGATCTCTGCCGAGACCGAGTCATCTCGGAGGGGCGTGGCGTGGCGGGAAAGCATGCAGGCACCTACGCCCTAGCTGTAAGAGAGTGCCCAAACGAGCTAGGTCCGACGCTTCGTGAACTGGCCGAGGCCTGTGTTGAGGGTCTGGCGGCCTGAAGAAGCTGTCTTGCGGCTCGAACCTCTGCCGGGAGTTGGCAGGCGTCCTCGACGGCACCCCACGCCCGCCGAAACCGACTGTTCCCACCAAAGGCGCGCGGAACCACATTGCTGCAACGGACCTCGATCTGACCGCCAACCGGTGACAAGGCGGCATGGCATCTAGTCCACCTGACGCGGAGCCAGCACCGGCGAATCTTCCGTCCCAGGTCAACTCACGGCCTTGCGGTTGTTGCGAGCGGCCGATCGCCGACGGCGAAGGTGGTGGATCTACCGGTCAGACCAGCTGAATTCCGACCCGCCAGCGCGTCACTGTCTCATGCGTCACTGTCTCAGGCATTAGCAAATCCATTTGCAAACGACACCCCTGGGACCTTCCGCACCTACTCTGACCTGGGATTACGCTGGTGTCGGAGGGGGGACTTGAACCCCCACGCCCTTGCGGGCACTAGCCCCTCAAGCTAGCGCGTCTGCCAATTCCGCCACTCCGACGTGACTTGTTGATTACCGGTGAGCAATCCTAACAACTTTTGGGCGACGTCCACGGCCTATTCGATCCGAAGTTGAGGCGACATGGACGTCGCTCAGGGTCGCTACGTCAACGGGTGTCAGGCGTTGATGACGAAGGCCAGAACGAGGGTCAGGATGCCGAAGACCAGGCCGAACAGCACGGTCAGGCGATCCAGATTTCGCTCCATCTGCGTCGACCCGGCGGCGGCACCGCTCAGGCCACCGCCGAACATGTCGGACAGGCCGCCGCCCTTGCCGCTGTGCAGCAGCACGAGGGTGAGGGTGATGACGCCGATGATGGCATAGACGATTCCGAGCGCGAGTACCACAGCAAATCAGGCTACCAGCCCACACCGCCGATTCAGCCGCTCACTCGACGCTGGCAAACCGAAAAACGCCGATATCGGGCAACGGTCCGCCGGTGGGGCCGTCCACGATCACCGGCACATCGCCCAGTCGCTTCGAATCGTAGACCAGCAGCTGCGGACGCTCGACCAGTGGGATGACGAACAGGCCGTCGTCACCCTGATCGAGAGTGGTCACAAAGGTATCGAGATTCTGATAGCAGCTAGCCCGCTCGTCGTCGTCGGCCAGGCCGTCGCACCGGCTCGACTCGGCGTCGAACTCCGGGCTCTCATAACCGTAGGGGTTGGCTCCCGAGTTGGCTCGAAAGGCACCAGACTGCAGTCCCGGCCAGGGTCCACCGGCCCAGGCGAACAACACCATGTCCCAGATGTCGGAACGACCGCTCGCCCCACCCGACCCGGCTGCCTCCATCGCCTCGCTCGAAAACGGACCCTCGGTGAGATATGCGCCGCCACTGCGGTTGTCGGTTCGGACCTCGAAGCCGCCTGCTGTCAGCTGCTCGATCACCCGCTCCTGCAGTGCGACCCGCACCGAGTCACCGCCATTGGTTCCGAACCTCAGAAACAAGGTGCCCCGCTCCGGATGGCGGTAGGTGTCGTCACCGCTGCGAAGATACCCGGCTTGCTCGATCAGCTCGACGGCACCGGCGGGATCAGCGGCTACGGCCTCGGGCTGATGATCCTGGTAACTCGACTGCCCCGGCAGCCAGAACATGTTGCCGACGCCCTCGGCACTCACCCCCTGACCAACCAGATCACCGTAGATCGATGTGAGCGCTGACCGGTCAACGGCCCGCACCAGCGCCCGACGGATCAGCGGATCCGACAGATGTGGATTGAGAAGGTTGAGGCCGATGTGCTCGAACTCCACGGCTGGCAGGGCGCGGACGGTCACGTCGGCGCCGAGTCCGTCCACAAGGTCGAGATCCGATCCGACCACGGCAAGATCGGCGGCGCCACCGACGACCTCGGCGACGGCGGCATCGCTATCGGCCACGAAGTTGATCTGCACCCCGGCCACCGCCGTCGCGTCATCGTCAGCGTCGGTCCCCGTGCCACCGTGGTAGGAGTCGTTGACCTGCATCCGCATGCTGTGATCGGCCCAACCCTCGAACACAAGCGGGCCCGACGACGGCAGCGGGCGGCCCCCGACGCTCATCGACTCCAGATTTGCGGCGACCGTCGCCGCGTCGTCACCGAATGCGTGGGCGGCAAGGATCTGGGGGTAGAGCGAGCGCCAGTCGGGGTAGAAGGCGGCCATGTTCACCGTGAAGGTCGTGTCGTCGACCACGGAGAACGACGTCACCAGGTCATAGCCGGTGCGGTCCGCCATCGGGTACACGCAGCCTTCGTTCGACACGTCGATGGCCGATCCATCGGCCTCTCGCAAGCATCCCTCCATCAGGATCCGGTGGGTGTATTCGACATCAGCTGCGGTCAGCGGTTCCCCGTCGCTCCACGACAATCCCGGACGTAACCGGTACGTGATCGACACCGACTTGTTGTCGTTGACCGCCACCGCGGCATCGTCGGCCAACAGCTCGGGGACCTGGGCCCACGTCGAGTCGACCCGGTACAGCCCCTCGAGAAGGCCCTCCCGGATCCACGAGGTGGTGTACAGCCCGCCGCCGACGGGATCGATGATCGACAGTCCGACGGGCTCGACGGCGTGGGCCCAGACCAGGTAGCCCTCCGGTGCCGGCTCGAACTGATCGACGCCAGCCCCGGTATCGGCCGGCGCACCCTCACCATCGTCGCCGGTCGGCTCACCTTCGTCGTCGGCCGTACTGACACGTCCGTGGAGTAGGTCGGCGTTCGAGCCGGTGGCGGGTTCGTTCGATGCCCCGTCCCCACCGTCTGCCACCGACAACGAGCCCGACGAACACGCCGACCCGATGAGGATCAACACGATCACGGTCGCAACACACCGGCCGACCGTTCGCCGCCCCACCCCCACCCGAATGGCGTGGGCCGCAGCCGGCATTACAGGTCGTGGAGGCGGTACTGCACGATGCGGGCGAACGAGGCGGCCTCCAGGCTGGCACCGCCAACCAGCGCTCCGTCGATGTCGGGCTGGGTCAGGAGTTCGGCGGCGTTCACCGGCTTGACCGAGCCGCCATATTGGATTCTCACCTCATCGGCGGCAGCGTCCCCCCACTTGTCCCGAACCACGGCCCGGACCGTGGCGCACATGCCCTGGGCGTCCTCGGCCGAGGCGGTGCGTCCGGTCCCGATGGCCCAGATGGGCTCGTAGGCGATGACCACCGAGGCGACGTCTTCGGATTTGACCCGGGCCAGGCTGCCCCGAATCTGGGTCTCGACCTTGGATTCGGCTTCGCCGGCCTCCCGTTCCTCCAGCGTCTCGCCGACGCACAGGATCGGTGTCATCTCGGCCGCCAGGACGGCTTTGACCTTGGCGTTGACGATCTCGTCGGTCTCACCGAACAGCTCACGGCGCTCAGAATGACCGACGATCACATAGGCCACGTTGAGTTTGGCCAGCATCGACGGCGACACCTCACCGGTGAACGCTCCCGACGTTTCCTGATGGCAGTTCTGCGCCCCCAGGAAGAACGGGATGCGATCGGTTTCGAGTGTCGTCTGCACCGTGCGGATGTCGGTGAACGGCGGATGCACGGAGATGTCGACGGCATCCACATCGTCGCGGCTGATCTCGTAGCTCAACTCCTGGACCAGGCGAAGCGCCTCGAAATGGTTGAGGTTCATCTTCCAGTTGCCGCTGATCAGCGGACGGCGTTCGGTCATCTACCTACTCCTACTCCTCGTGCTCCGATAATCAGTCTGCCGACGACGCCCGGAGGGCTTCCAGGCCGGGCAGATCGCCCTGTTCGATCAGTTCGAGAGAGGCCCCGCCTCCGGTCGACACATGATCGACGTCGCCGTCGACGCCGAACTGTTTGGCCGCGGCCGCCGAGTCGCCGCCGCCGACCACGGTGAACGCCCGGGTCTCGGCGATGGCCAGCGCCACCGATTTCGTCCCGGCTTCGAACCGGGGATCCTCGAACACGCCCATCGGGCCGTTCCACAGGATGGTGCCCGCCTCCGAGATGACATCGGTGAAGACCGCCGCGGTACCGGGCCCGATGTCGACCCCCATCCACCCATCACTTATGTCGACGCCGGATTGCCGCACCTCTCCCCCGGCCTCGGGGTTGAACAGTTCGCCGCCCGGTCCGAGCACGGTCACGTCCTCGGGAAGGTACAGCGGTTTCGAACCACCCAGCAGGCGGGCGCAGGTTTCGACCATGTCGTCCTCCAGCAGCGACGAGCCGATGCTGTGGCCCTGGGCTTTCAGGAAGGTGAACGCCATGCCGCCACCGATGATGATGCCATCGACGATGCCAAGCAGCGCCTCGATGACGCTCAGCTTGTCGGAGACCTTCGCTCCTCCCATCACCGCCACGAAGGGGCGACGGGGCTGATCCCTCAGCCCGAGCAGGATCTTGATCTCCTTGGCCAGCAGTCTCCCGGCAGCCGACGGCAAGTGCTTCGGCGGACCGACGATCGACGCGTGAGCCCGATGGGAGGCGCCGAACGCGTCGTTGACGTAGAGGTCATGGCCGTCGACGAGGCGGGCCACGGTTTCGTCGCTGTTACGCTCCTCACCGGGATCGAACCGGAGGTTCTCCATGAGTTCGACCCCGGGCGCCAGGTCGGCCAAACGCCTCCTCACCGGTTCCAGTGAGAACTCCGGCTTGACCTGACCCTTGGGGCGACCGAGGTGGGAACACGCCGTGACCTTCGCTCCCCGCTCGGTCAGGTAGCGAAGCGTCGGCAGGGAGGCGGTGATCCGGAGGTCATCGGTGATCTCACCGTTGGCCAGCGGCACGTTGAAATCGACCCGGACGAGCACCGACTTGCCGGCGACGTCGCCCAGATCCTCCAGTTCGGGGACTCCGAAGATCATCGATCGAGGCCGCTACTGGTTGGCCGCACCCATGATCATGGTCAGGTCGACGAGACGGTTCGAGTAACCCCACTCGTTGTCGTACCAGCCACCGATCTTGACCAGCGAACCCTGGGTCATGGTCATACCGGCGTCGATGGTGCACGACGCCGGCGAGGTCACGATGTCGGAGCTGACGATCGGCGCCTCGGTGTACTCGAGCACACCGGCGAGGCGGCCCTCGGAGGCGGCAGCGGCGAAGGCGGCGTTGACCTCGTCGGCCGACGGCTCGGCGTCGACCACGGCCGTGAAGTCGGTGAGCGAGCCGGTGGGAACCGGCACCCGCAGGGCGGCCCCGTCGAGCTTGCCCTGCATCGACTGCAGCACCAGACCGGTGGCCCGGGCGGCTCCGGTGGAGGTCGGGATGATGTTGATGGCCGCGGCCCGAGCCCGGCGGAGGTCCTTGTGGGGTCCGTCGACCAGGGCCTGATCACCGGTGTAGGCGTGGACGGTCGTCATGAGGCCCTGCTTGACCCCGAAGCTGTCGTCGAGCACCTGCACCATCGGGACGAAACAGTTGGTGGTGCACGACGCATTCGACACCACTTTGTGGGTGGCCGGGTCGAAGGTGTCCTCGTTGACTCCGACCACGAAGGTGGCATCGGCGTTCGAGCAGGGAGCCGACACGATCACGAACGGCGCACCACCGTCGAGATGTTTGGCGGCGCCGTCACGGGAGGTGAACACACCGGTCGACTCGATGACGACATCGACGCCCAGGTCGCCCCAGGGCAGCTCGTCGGGGTTGCGTACGCTCAACACCTTCAGGACGTCGCCGTCGACCGAAATGCCGTCGTCGGCCGCCTCGATGGTGTTCGGCAACTGGCCGAGCACCGAGTCGTACTTGAGCAGGTGGGCCATCGTGTCCAGCGATCCGAGATCGTTCACCGCCACGAAATCGATGTCGGCCCCTGCGGCCTTGGCCGCCCGGAAGAAGTTGCGGCCGATCCGACCAAATCCATTGATACCGACGCGAATTGTCATGCTGATGGAAGTCCTTTGCTGTGTGACTTTTTCGGAGGGCTCGAACGCCCAACCCTAGTTCTTCGAGGGCAGGATCCTGCGATATTCGGGCAAGTTTCGGGAGTTTCGGGCCCGGTGTCCGAAACTCGCCGTGAGAAGCCGAACGACGGGGCGCTACCGCTTCTGATCGAACAACCGACCCAGCACCGCGCCGAGCTTGACCGGGTCGTGACTCCACCCGTCGTCACCGGCCACATCGGCCACCACAACCGGTGGCAAACCGGGAACCTCGGGTCGAGCATCCGCCGTGGCCTCATCGGCGACGACGACGTCCACGTCGAGTCCGTGATCGATCAGCGCCTCGATGTGCTCCCGAAGGCCAAACCCTCGAGCATCGCCCTTCTCGTTGCCGACGTTGGCCACGAACACCCGCTGGGCCGACGCCTGCGACAGAGCCTCCCGGATATCAGGCATCAGGGCCGAGGCCAGCACCGAGGTGTACAGCGAACCCGGTCCGATGACGATCTGGTCGGCGGCCACGACCGCCTCGATGGCTCCGGCCGGGCTCCTCGCCGACGACGGGTCGAAACGGAGGTTTGTGATGCCGGTGGCCCGCTCGATGGTGACCTGTCCGGCCAGCGTCCCCTGATCGGAGTCGGCGATGAGCGTGACCGGAACCTCGCTGGCCGGGAATACCCGGCCGGCGGCGCCGACCAGCCGGCCGACCTCGTCGATCGCCGACTGCAGGTCATCGGCTGCGAACGCCAGCCCGATGAGCAGGAGGTTGCCGATCGGGTGGCCGATCAGGGTTCCCTCCTCGAAGCGGTGCTCCAGCGACCGGGCCAGGAGGGTGTCGTCGGCGGCCAGCGCGGAGAGACACCGCCGAACATCGCCGGGAGGGGCGACACCGAACTCGGCTCGCAGACGACCGCTCGACCCCCCGTCGTCGCCCACCGACACGATCCCGGTGATCGTGCCCGCATAATGACGCACCGCTCGTAGGGTGGCGGCCAGCCCATGGCCGCCACCGATGGCCACGATCGCCGGTCCCCCGTCTCCACCGGTCGAGCGGCTCGCCACCGCGAACGCCCCTCGGCCTACTTGTCGACGTCGCGGTGAACGACGCTCGGGTGCCACCCCATCTCGTTCAACCGACGGGCCACGATCTCGGTGACCGCCACCGACCGGTGACGCCCTCCGGTGCAGCCGAACGCGATCGTCAGATAGCTCTTGCCCTCCTCCTCATAAGCCGGAAGCAGCGAGCTGAGCATCGTCTCGACGTTGTCGAGGAACTCCTGCGCCGGCTTGCGGTCGGTCACGAAGGTCTGGATCTCCGGATCCTTCCCGCTGAGCGGCTTCAGCTCCTCATCCCAGTAGGGGTTGGGCAGGAACCGCACGTCGAAGACCATGTCGACGTCGCGGGGCAGACCGTGCTTGAAACCGAACGACTCGACGGTCAACCGCATCGCGTCGCCGGTCGACTCGTCCCTGAAATGCGACGCCAACCGCTCCCGCAGTTCATGGGGGTTCAGCTCACTGGTGTCGATCACCAGATCGGCGGCGGCTCGGGCCCCCCGGAGCAGATCACGTTCCTGCTCGATGGCGTCGGTCAGCGTTTGACCGGTCACCAGCGGGTGCCGGCGCTTGGTGGACTCGTAGCGCCGGACCAACACATCGGTCGAGGCTTCCAGGAAGACGAGCGTCAGATCCTTGACGCTCGATCGCAGCGCCTGCACCTCGTTCGAGACCAGCTCATCGAAGCCGGCCATCACCAAAGCGACCCGCTCGTAGCCGCCTTTGGCCGAGGTGGCCAGCTCACCGACCTTCGACACCAGCGAACCCGGAAGGTTGTCGATGACGAACCAGCCCATGTCCTGGAGGGCTCCGGCCGCCACCGAACGGCCGCCGCCCGACATTCCCGTGATAACGGTCACTCTGCTCACCGGACCATCTTGCCAGAGCGGCCGCGGCTACCGGGCGACCCGACCTGGGAGCCGACACCGGCCGCCGACACTGCCGGTCCGGTTCAGTGCCTTCGACACCGCAGCGCCAACAGCCTCGGCACGGTCGCGGCCGACTCGTACTGAGGTGCTTGGGCCAGAAACCCGTCCGGAGGGGCCGGTTCGAGCATCTGCTCGACCAGAAGCCCATTGGCGGCCAGGGCGTTCACGTATCGGGACAGTGGGCGGTGAATGAACCGGATGAACACCTCCTTCTGCACCTCCTCGATCGTCGCCGACTCGACGAGATACGGACCGATTCGCCAGTACTGTTCGGGCGGTTCGATGATCTGGTCATCGATCCACCCGCTGCCCGGCGTCTGCAGCAGCGGATGGTTGAGGAGAAAGACGAACACGCCACCGGGCGCCAGTACCCGGGCGGTCTCGGCAATTGCCGAGTCGAGCGCGTCGATGTGCTCGTAGACCAGGCAGGCCACCGCCCCGGGAAACGACCCGTCGGGGAACGGGAGCCGGTCGGCGGCCGCCATGGCGTAGACTCCTCCACCGCCTCGCCGGCCGGCCTCGGCGATCTGGGCGGCCACCGGATCGACCCCGACCACCCGATGACCACGTTCGATCAGAAAGCGGGCCACCTGGCCTTCGCCCGTCCCGATGTCGAGGATCGCCCCGGCTTCGGCCCTCACCCCGGCCTCGGTCAGCTGATCGGCGATGAGCGGCAGGATCTGCTCGGTGTACTCCGGATCGATCCCGTCTGTGAACTCGGCCTGCCACCATCCGGCGTGGGCCTCCCACAAGCTCGTGTTGGTCTCGTCGATCATTGTCGGGCGCGACTCCCGTTGCCGCTGTCGCCGCCGACCGGTGGCAGCCCCTGTTCGAGGCTGAGACCGTGGGTCTTGGCGTAGACGGCCGTGGCGACGTCCTCCGGCAGCCAGCTCAGCTCGTGCAACGTGGCCAGATCGGCCTGACGAACGCTCTTCATGCCGCCCAGCTCCTTGACCAGGCGCTTTCGGCGGGCCGGGCCGAGACCTTTGATCCCGTCGAGTACCGACGTCGTCATCCTCTTCTGCCGGAGCTTTCGGTGGTAGGTGATGGCGAAGCGGTGCGACTCGTCTCGCAGCCGCTGCAGGAGGTAGAGCGCCTCGGAGCGGCGGGGAATGACGATCGGGTCCGGGCGGTCGGGCACGTACACCTCCTCCAGCCGTTTGGCCAGCGCGCACACGGCGATCTCGTCGGACAGACCGAGGTCGTCGAGCACCCGCACGGCCACACCCAGCTGTCCCTTACCGCCGTCGACCATCAACAGCTGCGGCGGGTACTGGAACTTGCCTCGCTCGGCCACCGGCTTCTCCCGCTCCTTCAGGTAGTTGGTGAGCCGGCGGGTGAGCACCTCCTCCATGGCCGCGTAGTCGTCGTTCTGGTCGACCGTTCGCACTTTGAACCGGCGGTACTCGGACTTGCGGGCCAGGCCGTCCTCGACCACCACCATCGATCCGACGTAGTCGCTGCCCTGCAGATGGCTCATGTCGAAACACTCGACCCGCAGCGGAGACTGTTCCAGCTTGAGCCAACGCTGGAGCTCCTCGAGGGCCCGGGCCCGGCTGTTGTGGTCGGTGGCCCGTTTCAGCCGGTGGCGGGTGAACTCCTCCTCGGCGTTGCGGGTGACGGTGGCCAGCAGTTCCCGCTTGGCCCCTCGCTGCGGCACCCGGATCTCGACCTTCGAGCCCCGCAGCAGACCCAACCACTCCCGGTAGAGGTCCGGGTCGGTCGGCTCGTGTGGGACGAGTACCCGCTTCGGCATGCCCTGCACCGGCTCCTCGTCGTAGAGGCCCTCCAGCACCCGGTCGATCAGTTGATGCTCGTCGAGGGGTTCGACCTTGTCGATGATGAAGCTCCGTCGGCCCATCACCCGGCCCTTGCGGACGAAGAAAACGAACACGGCCGCTTCGAGATCGTCGACGGCGAGACCGATCGCGTCCAGATCCTCCCCCTTGTCGACCACCATCTGCTGCTTCTCGACCGCCTTGCGGACCGTGGCCAGACGATCCCGCACTCTCGCCGCCTTCTCGAATTCGAGTTCGGAGGCGGCCTCGGTCATCTCCCGTTCGAGCTTGTCGAGCACAGGCTGGGTGTCGCCGTCGAGGAACTCGCACAGCTCGTCGACCATCAGCTGGTAGTCGTCGGATGTCACCTCGCCGACGCACGGCCCGGAGCAGCGCTCGATGTGGAACTCCAGGCACGGTTTACCGAGGCGGTGGTAGCGATCGAACTTGTTGTCGGAACAGGTTCGGATCGGGAAGGTGCGCAGCAGCTGGTCGAGTGTCTCCCGAATCGCATAGGCGTGGGCGTAGGGGCCGAAGTACCGGGTCCCCTTCCGGCGGGCGCCTCGCATCACCCGGGCCCGGGGCCATTCGTCGCTCTCGGTGACCGCCAGGTACGGGTACGACTTGTCGTCGACCAGGCGGACGTTGAACCGGGGTCGGTGCTCCTTGATCAGGTTGTATTCGAGCATCAGCGCTTCGACGTCGTTGTTGACCTGGATCCATTCCACCGACTCGGCGGTGGCCACCATCTGGGCGGTCCTGGGGTGCAACCCGATCGGGTTCTGGAAGTAGCTGGTCACCCGCGACCGCAGCGACGACGCTTTGCCGACGTAGATGACCCGGCCCTCGGCGTCGCGGAACTGGTACGAGCCGGGCGCGTCGGGAATCTCGCTGGATGCGGGCCGCTTGAGCACTCTTTCAGGCTAGTGGGACCGAACGACACCGGGGATCCCCCGCTCACCTCCTAGCGGCCGTCACCGCCCACGACACCCCGTAGCGTCCGCCAGATGATGCGGCCGTCGAGGTTGAGACCCTGGCGGCGCAGATAGTAGAAGTCGTACTGCAGCTTCTCGAACGCGTCGCTCTGGTCGGCGGCGTAGCCCTGCTTCACCTGGGCCCAGCCGGTCAGCCCGGGACGGACGAGATGCCGCACGTCGTAGAACGCGATCTTGTCCCGCAGCTCATCCACGTAACGTGGTTGCTCGGGCCGGGGACCGACGAGGGCCAGGTCGCCTCGCAGGATGTTGAGAACCTGGGGCAGCTCGTCGAGATGTGATCGCCGCAACAGCGCCCCGAGCGGGGTGATCCGGGTGTCGCCCTCCGCCGTCCATTCCGACGGGCCGTCGGACGGCACCATGGTCCTCAGCTTGTGGATCGTGAATTCCCGGCCGCCCTGCCCGACCCGCGGCTGGCTGTAGAACAGCGGACCCCGGTTGAACCCGGGGTTGAGCACGGCAACCACGGCCATCACCGGCAGGAGCGCCACCGAGCCGATCAGCCCGAACACCACGTCGACCACCCGCTTGGCCCGCACGTACTGGAGGCGATGCACCTCACCGATGTCGAACAACAGCGAGATGCGGGCCAGCTCGCGATGCGGCAGCTTGCCCATCCACTCCTCGTAGAACAGGGCCATACTGCGAATACGAACCCCTCCCTCGTGAAGGCGGGCGGCCTGCGCGATGACCCGGTCGCTCGACTGCGCCGCGGCATCGAGCACGAGCACGGTGCTGCGAGACCCGACCACAGCCTCGAACAGCTTCGGTGAACGGTCGTCGTCGACTTCGGCCAGAGCCATCCAGCCGGCGACGGTGGCCGGACGTTCGGGCGCTCGGTTGAGATCTTCGGTCACCTGTCGGAGATCGTCCTCGTTCTCGATGACCAGGAACACCCGATCTCGGGCGGCCGCCCAATCGTTGGTGTCGACCGCGATGTTCCAGGCGAGGACCGCCCACACCGGAAGGATCAACGACGTCACCAGCATCGACGACCGAGGCAGAAGCGGCGTGGCCAGCATCGACTGGACGACGGCCATGACCAGCAGCGTGGCCGTGACGACCACGACGCCCCGAACCGCCGCACCCAGACGGGACTGAGGCAGCTCGGGCAGCCCGGCGGCGTAGCCGGCCACGAGCGTGCCGGCGAAGAGCACCGTCGACCATGCCAGACGGCTGTCGCCGAACAGCGGGTACGGCTCCGGAGCCAGAACACGGGCGTGCAGGGAGGCGGCGCCGAACACCGTGGCCGCCGTTCCGGCGACGAAGATCAGTCGGGAGGCTTGCCTCACCGTGTCCCATCGACCGCTCCACGGTCTCGGTTAGACCCGCGGTTCAACCAAGCCGCCGGTTCAGGCCTTGGCGGCGGCCTTCTTTCGGGTCTCCGACTTGTTGGTGGCCGCCGGCTCGAGAACCTTGGCCAGGAACCGACCGGTGTGACTGGCCGAGATGTCGGCCAACTCCTCCGGCGTTCCGGTGGCCACCACCGTGCCGCCGGCATCACCGCCGTTCGGGCCGAGATCGATGATGTGGTCGGCGGTCTTGATCACATCGAGGTTGTGTTCGATGACGAGCACGGTGTTGCCCTGATCGACGAGGCGCGACAGCACCGTGAGCAGGCGGCGGATGTCCTCGAAGTGGAGTCCGGTCGTCGGCTCGTCGAGCAGGTAGATGGTGTGACCGGTGGACCGCTTGGCCAGCTCGGATGCCAGCTTGACCCGCTGGGCCTCTCCCCCGCTCAGCGTCGGCGCCGGTTGGCCCAGCCGCACATAGCCGAGACCGACGTCGACCAGGGTCTGAAGGTGCCGGGCGATCGGCGGCTGGTTGGCGAAGAACTCCAGCGCCTCCTCGATCGGCATGTTCAACACGTCGGCGATCGTCTTGCCCTTGAACAGGATCTCCAGGGTGTCCCGGTTGTAACGCGCACCCTTGCAGACCTCACACGGCACGTACACGTCGGGCAGGAAGTGCATCTCGATCTTGAGCGTGCCGTCACCCGAACAGGTCTCGCACCGGCCGCCGGCCACGTTGAAGCTGAACCGGCCCGGCTGATAGCCCCGAACCTTCGACTCGTTCGTCTGGGCGAACAGCTTGCGGATTGCGTCGAACACGCCGGTGTAGGTTGCCGGATTCGATCGCGGGGTTCGGCCGATCGGCGACTGGTCGATGTCGATCACCTTGTCGAGGTTCTCGAGCCCGGTGATCGACTTGTGCAGGCCCGGCGGCACCTTGGAGCTGTAGATCTGCTGCATCAGCGAGCGCAACAGGATCGAGTTGACCAGCGTCGACTTTCCCGAACCCGAGACGCCGGTGACCGCGACGAAACAGCCCAGGGGGATGTCGACGTCGATGTTCTTCAGGTTGTTCTCGCGGGCACCGGTGATGGTGAGCTTGGCGTCGGAGGTCGGGCGGCGTTTCTCCGGTACGGGGATCGTCTTGCGACCCGACAGGTACTTGCCGGTCAGCGAGGTGCGTCGCTTGAGCAGGCCCTTCACCGGGCCGCTGTAGACGACATCGCCACCGTGCTCACCGGCCCCGGGCCCAATGTCGACCACGTGGTCGGCCACCCGGATGGTCTCCTCGTCGTGCTCGACGACAAGGACCGTGTTGCCGATGTCGCGCAGGCGGCAGAGCGTGCCGATCAGCTTGGCGTTGTCACGCTGGTGGAGGCCGATCGACGGTTCGTCGAGCACGTAGAGAACCCCGACCAGACCCGATCCGATCTGACTGGCCAGGCGGATGCGCTGAGCCTCACCGCCCGACAGCGTGGCCGCCGAACGGCTGAGGCTCAGATAGTCGAGCCCGACGTCGAGCAGGAAGCTGAGGCGGGCGTTGATCTCCTTGATGACCTGATCGGCGATCATGTGTTCGCGATCCGTCAACTCCAACGCCTCCAACGCCTTCGCCGCCTGGCCGATCGACATGGCGCAGATGTCGAAGATGTTGTGGCCGTCGATCGTGCAGGCCAGCGACAGCGGGTTGAGCCGGGCGCCGCCGCAGCTCGGACACGCCACCTCCCGCATGTAGCCCTCGATCTGTTCACGCTGGGAGTCGGAGTCGGCTTCGCGGTGACGGCGCCGAAGGTAGGGGACCACACCCTCAAAGGTGGCGTTGTAGGTGCGGGCCCGCCCGAACCGGTTCTTGTAGCTGACGGTGACCTTGACCGGCTGCGTTTTCCCCGAGGCGGAGCGGGTACCGGATGAGCGACCGTGCAGCAGGATGTTCTGCTGCTTGGCCGGCAGAGCCTCCCACGGCACATCGGAGGGGATCGAGAACTTCTCGCACACACCGAGCGCAAGGCGCTCGAAGTACTGGCTCCGGCGGGAGAACCAGGGGTGGATGGCCCCCTCGGCCACCGACAGCTCGGGGTTCGGAATCACCAGGTCGGGGTCGACTTCGAACGTCGTTCCCAGACCGTCGCACGCCTCACAGGCGCCGTAGGGCGAGTTGAACGAGAAGTTCCGAGGCGCCAGTTCCTGAAAGCTCTTGCCGTCGCTCGGCCGCGAGAGGTGCTGGCTGAACACCAGCACGTCGGACTCCAGCTGTTCACTCTCCGGGGAGCCTTTACCCGGCACGATCTCGATCTCGGCGACACCCTCGGTCAGCCCCAGGGCGGCTTCGATCGAGTCGGTGAGGCGGCGTTCGATACCGTCGCGTCGAACCAGCCGGTCGACGACGACCTTGATGTCGTGGGTCTCGTAGCGGGCCAGCTCGGGCAACTCGCCCCCGAGCTCGATGAGTTCACCGTCGACCAGCGCCCGGGCGAACCCCTGCTTGCCCATGTCGGCCAGCAACGTCTCATAGGTGCCCTTACGACCTCGGACGACCGGGGCCAGCACCTGGAAACGGGTGCCCTCGGGCAGGGTCAGCACCCGATCGACGATCTGCTGTGGGGTCTGGCGGACCAGCGCCTCTCCCGTCTCGGGATCGTGGGGCTCACCGACCCGGGCAAATAGCAGGCGCAGATAGTCGTAGACCTCGGTGATGGTGCCGACGGTCGATCGCGGATTACGGCTGGCCGACTTCTGATCGATCGAGATGGCCGGCGACAGGCCCTCGATGAAGTCGACGTCCGGCTTGTCCATCTGCCCCAGGAACTGGCGGGCGTAGGCCGACAGCGACTCGACATAGCGGCGCTGGCCCTCGGCGTAGATCGTGTCGAACGCCAGCGACGATTTGCCCGAACCGGACAGACCGGTCAGGACGATCAGCTTGTCGCGCGGCAACTCGAGGTCGATGCCTCGCAGATTGTGCTCGCGGGCACCCCGGACGACGATCTTGTTGGCCACTCGAGACAATCCTATCCGTTGCCACTGACAGCGAAACCGAAGGCTGGCGGCCCCACCGCCTCAGGGCCGATCGAAACCGACCGATAAAACAGGCGTGGACAGCACCGAGTTCGCACGATCCGGCCTGCGTGCCGACGACTCACGGGCCCGAGGGGTTCTTCGAGGCCCCTCGACGCTGCTGACCCCGAGCGCCTCGGCCCGCCTGATCGGCGGCGTCACCGGCTGGCACAGCCCCGCGCTGCTCCTCGTCCTGTTCGTCTTCTTCCCGCTGGTCGTGGTGGAAAGCGTCTGGTCGGCCGACGTCGGCGTCCGGCTCTACCAGGCCAAAGCACTCCTCGACACCAACCAGTGGGACATCCCCCATCCCCTCCCCCGGGCCGATCCCGACGGGCTTCACTTCCCCATCCACCTGTCGTCGGGCACCGAGGACCCCTTCCGTTACATCCCCTTGCCGAAGCACCCGGCACTCGTCTGGTTGACCGCGGCGTTGTATCGCATCGGAGGCGGCCTCGGCGACAACGGCCTGTCGGCCATCGTGGTCGTCCAGACCCTGTCGACGTTCGCAGCCGCCATCGGTGCCGCCCGACTCATGGCCAGGACCAGGCCGAATCTGGCGGTGCCGACGATGTGGTTCACCGGGCTGATCAGCCCGCTGTTCTTCGACGCCTACCTCGGATACGCCCACAGCCTCGCCGCAGCGTTGTTGATCTGGGCTGCGCTCCTGACCCTCCAGTTCGTCAATCCCCTGCCCCCCGGCACCTCAGCCGACGGCGTTCGCCTCGTGGCCGCCACATTCCTCATCGGTATCGCCTGCCTGGTCCGCACGGAGGCCTCGCTGCTTGGCCTCGCCGCGGCCGGCGCGCTCGTCGTCGCCTCCCAGAACCGGACCGATCGGGGACGTTGGAACTTCGCCGCCGTCTCACTTGCGCTCACAACCGGCGCGGCCACGATCGCCGACCGGTTTTTCGCCCCCTCCACCACCGGATTGGCGAACCCCGACCAGGCCGTCGACGCCTGGGGCGGCGTGGTGGGCCGGATCGAGGGCATCCAACAGACGCTCCTGTTGCCGGGCCGGCACCCGACCGACATCCTGGTCCTGGCCTCGGCCGGGCTGGTCATCGCCGCCGGGTTCCTGGTCGGGCGCCGGGCCGACGAGCGGCCCGTCTCGGAACTACTGCTGATCCTGGCCGCCGTCGCTGCGGCGGCTCGCGTGACGACCGGTGAGCCGCTTCTCATCTTCGGGCTGATCATGGCCTGCCCGCTCCTCGTCGTCGGATTGGTGAGAGGTCTCGGCTCGTCCTGGTCGAGTTCCGACGGTCGATTCTGCCTGACCGCATTCGCGCTCTACTCGGCCGCCGTCGTCGCCACCCAGTACCGCTTCGGCGGCGTGGCCGAATGGGGCGGGCGCTACTTCGCGGCCGGGCTGCCGCTCGCCGCCGTCGCCGCGGTCCGTGGCTTCCACAGCGCGGTCGACGGCCTGCCGGCAAAGCGGGTATGGCGTCTGGTAGTGCTGGCCGTCGCCCCAGCGCTCATCCTGAACGTCGGCGGACTGCTCAGCCTGCGTGACTCGCGGGTCGCAACAGCGGCGATGGTCGACGAGATCGCCGAGGCGATGGCCACGATTCGCCTGCGGGGAGGCAACGGCGAGGACTCGGTCGTCGTCAACCTCGAAGCCGGCGAGGACGATCGCCCGGTTGTCGTGACCACCGTGCCCGCCGTCGGCCGGCTCTCGTGGACCGAGGTCGACAACGGGCGCTGGCTCCTGGTCGACCACGACGAGCTGACGGCGACGTCGGAGCGACTCTTCGAGCTCGGCGTTCGCCGATTCGTCCTGGTCAGCTTCGATCCCGAAACCGAGCTCACGGACGTAGAGCGCCGCTACGAGGCCGACCTGTGGGAGCCCACCGCCGCTGTTCCCGGCGACGTGATCATCCTGAGTGCCGTCGACGGTTAGCGGGCCGGTGATGCACCGACCGTCACACCATCGACCGCAGTTCCCGTTTGAGGTCCTTGATCTCGTCCCGTAGTCGGGCGGCGTATTCGAAACGAAGCTCGGCGGAGGCCTCCATCATCTCGTCCTCGAGCGTGTCGATCAGGCGCTGAAGCTGGTCTTCCGGCAATTCGGCCAGCTCCTTCATCCGCTTGATCTCCTCCGGGCGGCGTTTGCGCTGGTCCCTGCCCGGAACGGGAGCCGTCTCCTCGGGCCGGATCAGCGACAAGATGTCGGTGACCGCCTTGCGAACGGTCTGCGGATTGATGCCGTTGGCCTCGTTGTAGGCGATCTGGAGGCCGCGACGGCGGTTGGTCTCCGAGATGGCCTTCTGCATCGACGGGGTGAATTCGTCGGCGTACATGATGACCCGACCGTCGACGTTTCGGGCCGCCCGGCCGATCGTCTGGATGAGCGAGGTCTCGGAGCGAAGGAATCCCTCCTTGTCGGCATCGAGTATGCAGACGAGCTGCACCTCGGGCAGGTCGAGACCCTCGCGGAGGAGGTTGATGCCGACGAGGACGTCGAACTCACCGAGGCGGAGACCGCGCAGCGTCTCGATCCGGGCGACCGTGTCGACCTCGGAGTGGAGATAGCGGACGCGGACCCCCTGCTCGACCAGGTAGTCGGTGAGGTCCTCGGCCATCTTCTTGGTCAACGTCGTGACCAGCACCCGACCGTCGGCATCGACCACACTGGCGATCTCGTCGAGCAGGTTGTCGATCTGTCCCTTGGTGGGCCGGACCATGATCTCGGGGTCGATGAGGCCGGTGGGCCGCACGATCTGCTCGACAATCGTGCTCGAATGCTGGAGCTCGTAGGGTCCCGGTGTGGCCGAGAGGAAGACCACCTGATTGACCATCTCCCGCCACTCCTCGAACCGAAGCGGCCGGTTGTCGGCCGCGGAGGGGAGCCGGAAGCCATGGTCGATGAGCGTCTCCTTCCGGCTGCGGTCGCCCTCGTACTGGCCGTGCAGCTGGGGGATGGTCACGTGGCTCTCGTCGAGCACCATCAGGTAATCGTCGGGGAAGAAGTCGAGCAGCGTGTAGGGCCGCTCGCCGGGCTCCCGGCCGTCGATGTGGCGGCTGTAGTTCTCGATACCGTTGCAGAATCCCATCTCGGCGATCATCTCGAGGTCGTACGAGGTGCGCATACGGAGGCGCTGGGCTTCGAGCAGCCGTTGCTGGGACTCGAGCTCGGCGAGGCGTTGCTGCAGCTCGGCCTCGATGGTGACGACGGCCCGCTGCATACGTTCGTCGGAGGCCACGTAGTGCGAGGCGGGAAAGATGACCAGCGAATCGAGCTGTTCCAGCCGCTCACCGGTGAGCGGATCGAGCGAGGTGATGGTCTCGATCTCGTCGCCGAACAGCTCGATGCGGACGACGAACTCCTCGTAGGCCGGGTGGACCTCGATCGTGTCGCCCCTCACCCGGAAACGACCCCGCACCAGGTTCACGTCGTTGCGCTCGTACTGCATGTCGACCAGCTTCTTCAGGATCGACCGCTGATCGTATTCCTTGCCCGCCTCCATGACCAACCACTTGTTGCGGTACTCGTCGGGTGAGCCGAGACCGTAGATGCACGACACGGAGGCGACGACGATCGTGTCGCGTCTCGTCAACAACGCCGAGGTGGCCGAATGACGGAGGCGGTCGATCTCGTCGTTGACCGACGAGTCCTTCTCGATGTAGGTGTCGGAGGCCGGCATGTAGGCCTCGGGCTGGTAGTAGTCGTAGTAGCTGACGAAGTACTCCACCCGGTTCTTGGGGAAGAACTCCTTGAATTCGTTGGCCAGCTGGGCGGCCAGCGACTTGTTCGGCGCGATGACCAGCGTCGGCTTCTGGACCGCCTCGATCGTCCAGGCGATGGTGGCCGACTTGCCCGACCCCGTGATTCCAAGCAGGGTCTGCATCGTTTCGCCCGATTCGATCGAGCGGCTCAAGCCTTCGATGGCCTTGGGCTGATCGCCGGCGGGCTTGTAGTCGGAAACCATCTCGAAGAGGGACATCATGTCCACGCTACCCAGACGGTGTGACACTCAGCCCCACCGGATCCTCCCCCGACGCCCCACTCCCCCAACCGGCGGCCGTAGACCACCCAAAACGGCGCACCACAACCGCCGGAACGGGTTATGGGCCCAGGGGCACCCAGTCACTCGGCGGGAGCGTGTGTATCCACGCCCAACACCGGTCGACCTCGACTTCGAGCTGATCGAGATCACCGCTGTTGTCGATGACGAAGTCGGCAAGCGCCCGCCGATCCTCCCGGGAGATCTGGGTGGCGACCCTGGCCTCGGCGTCGGCCCGGTCGAACCCCCGGTAGCGGACCAGACGCTCGATGGCCACCTCGACCGGGCAGTCGACCACCACGATCGACGCGGAACTCCGTCGCTCCCCCATCACCTTCTCCAGCAGCGGCACATCCTGGATGACGACCGCGTCGGTGCCGGCCATCTGATCGATACGCCGGGTCATCTCGGTCCTGACCTCGGGATGGATCATGGCCTCGAGCGCGGCCAGCTCGGCGCCGTCATTGAACACGATCGATGCCACGGCCGCCCGATCGAGTTCACCGGAGGGCAGGACGATCTCGTTCCCCCACCGCTCGACCATCGCCGCGAACACCGGCCGGCCGGGTTGTTGCATCTCCCGCACCATGGCGTCGGCGTCGAGAAGCGCCGCTCCTCGATCGGCCAGGCGTCTGGCCGCCGTCGACTTGCCGGACCCGATGCCCCCGGTCAGCGAAATCAAGATCATGACCCTGCAGGGTAGTCGGCGCGATCACCGTCCCCGGCCGCGAAGTGGGCCGTTCGGCCCACCCATGGCGGACATTCACCCACGGAGGTGGGTCCAAGTCCTCAAATACCCCGCTGCTACGCCGATTCTCACTGTAGGCCGATCGGTGACGACGACCGTCGATCCACCGCCACGGCTCAACCGAACGACCGTGAGCAATCGGCTCGGTCCAGCACAGCACGAGAGGACGTTGACGCAGTGCAACCTCGACCAACCCCGAACAGTCGGCGATCAGGCGATCCGGCCACGGCGGACGCCGGCGGCTCGGCTCGTCGGACCATCAAGGTTCTGCTCGCCGACGACCACCGGATGCTCCGGGAAGGCCTGCGTCGCTCACTCACCGAACTGGGGTTCGACGTGGTGGCCGAGGCCCGCAACGGCGTAGAGGCCGTCGATCTGGCCGCTGCCATCCGTCCGGATGTGGTGCTCATGGATGTCGGCATGCCCGAACTCGGCGGCATCGAAGCGACCGAGCAGATCAAGGCCCGGCTCCCCGGAACCTACGTGGTGATCCTCACGATGCACGCCGATCAGGAGGTGCTCACCGAGGCGATCCGCGCCGGTGCCAACGGCTACCTGGTCAAGGACTGCAGCACCGATGAGATCGCGTCGGCCATCGACGCCGTCGTGATCGGCGAGACCGCCCTGTCCCCACGCCTGGCCGCGTCGATGCTGGCCGACGTGCGCAATCAGGGTTCGACGTCGCAGACCGAGCGGGTCATCACGCCCCGCGAGGAGGAGGTCCTCCAGCTGATCGCCGACGGCTGCTCGACGCCCGAGGTGGCGGAGCAGCTGTTCATCAGCCAGAAGACGGTCAAGAATCACCTGGCGTCGATCTATCAGAAGCTCGACGCCCGAGACCGCACCCAGGCCGTTCTCCAGGCCGTGCGGATGGGCATCGTCACGATCAACTAGGGCGCCCGCAACTAGGGCGCCCGCAACTAGGGCGCCCGCAACGAGGCCGCCCGCCGGCAAGCCGCATTCGGGGCATCCGCCGGTGAACCACACTCGATGCGAGGCCGGGCCGGGAGCGATATCTCGATCCGGCCTCCGGCGCGTTCAGCGCGACCGAGTCGAATCGAACCGCGCCCGCCGGGGACCCCGGTTTCGGGGCCTCGGTTCGGCACGGTTGAGCGGCTCGGGAGCAGACGAGGCGACCAGCGACCTCGACGGGATCAGTCGTCGCAGGCGGCGACGACCGAACCGGTGGCCCGGCAGGCCACGACCCACTCGTCATCGCGGTAGGCGAGATCCCAGTCGGGCCGGCCGTCGAGCCAGTCGGTCAGCGCCGACTCCCGCTCCCAGATCACGATCTGGGCCTGGTGGCGGTCGAGGACTGCGCCGTAGTCGCCGCCGTGCACCAGGACCAGGTGATCCCGTGTGCGCTCCACCGGGTAGAAGTCGAACCGATCGTCGATGAAGACGCCGGCGGACTCCCCGTATCGGTAGGTCAGGTAGTTGCCCACACCTTCTCGGTGGATGACCACCACGTCGTCGGCCGCCGTGAGGTCACGAGCTTCGAGGTAGGACACGGCGTCGACCGGATAGCGGTCGAACGACAGCCCCTCGCCGCCCAGGACCGCAACGATCGAGACGACGAGACCGGTCAAACCGGCCGTTGTGAGCATCCGGGCGGCTCGGCCGGCCTCGTCACCGACAGACCGGCCGACGACACCGGACAGGGCCGGGGCGACCATCGCCACGACAACGATCGAGGCCGGCGCCATGTTGCGGATGGCCATCAGCCCGGCGACCAGAAAGGCGGTGGCCGGCAGCAGATGCTCCCAGCCGAGA
This sequence comes from Acidimicrobiales bacterium, assembly GCA_965216675.1. GTDB lineage: Bacteria > Actinomycetota > Acidimicrobiia > Acidimicrobiales > SZUA-35 > JAHELU01. Next base: position 37,353 of record CBDCGK010000004.1, read on the forward strand.
CCGCGTCGGGCGGCGGCGATGACCGCCACCAGAAGCGCCAGGTACACGAAGTCGACGGGCCGATCGAACGCCGGTGGGGCCCACTCGACGACGCCGTCGAGAGCCTCACCACGCCCGAGCAACATCACCGGAAACCACCACAAACGGGGTCCGACCGGGTTGACGCCGGCCAGCAGGATGCCGGCGACCGTCCAACCCGCCAAGCGGAGGTGGCGGACGGGAAGACTCCTCTGGTCGAGCGCCCACCCGGCTCCGGCCGCGCCGATCAGCACCAGAGCCAGCGGGAACGACCCGTGCGTGTTGACCCACAGGTACATGGTCGGCAACAACGCCCATGAACGCACCGAACCGTTCATGACGAGCAGCACGACGACCAGGCCGACAAGCCCGAACATGAACGGTCGTGGTGACCACAGCGCCCCGCCGATGAGGAGCGGCACGATGGACAAACCCGCTCGAGTGATCAGCTCGCGAGCCGGTTCGGTCAAACGCCACACCCCGACCATCACCCACGAGGCCAGCAGACCGTGGATCAGCCGCAGCAGGTGATCGCCTCCCATGTCGACGGCTCGGGCGTAGATCAGAGAAGCCAGCCAGCTCTGCACGGTCCAGCTCCGCCCGGCGAAGTCGAGGGAATACGGGTCGACGTCCGGGACCCGCCCATGGTCGACGATCAGCGAGCCGGTCGCCAGGTGGGTCAACAGGCTGTTGTCGGCGATGATCGTCCCGCCGACGACGAACCCGGCGACGGCGAGAAGCCACCCGAACCCGCCGGCCACCGACATCGTCGACACCATCCCGCCGAACTTTGAGCCGCTGGCGACCCTTTTGTGGGTCGCCGGGGGCTCAAAGTTCCGGCGGGCGTGGGTGGTCACAGATACCGCTCCGTGCCGACGGCGCTAGCTGAAGTTCTCCATGATGTTGATCATGGCTGGCCCCAGGATCACCACGAACAGCGCAGGGAAGATGCAGAACACCATCGGGATCAGCATCTTGACCGGGGCCTTCTGGGCCTTCTCCTGGGCGAGCTGACGGCGTTTGATCCGCATCTCATCGGCCTGAGCCCTCAGAACCCGGCCGATGCTCACGCCGAACTTGTCGGCCTGGATCATGGCCAGAACAAACGAACGGATCTCGGGGATGTCGACCCGCTCCTGCAAACCCCGGAGTGCATCGGACCGGGTCGAGCCTGCGGTCGTCTCTCCGAGCACCCGGGCGAACTCGTCGGACAACTCACCCGGCACATTGTGGATCACCCGATCGACGGCCTGCTCGAATCCGAGCCCGGCCTCCACCGAGATCACCAGCATGTCCAACACGTCGGGAAGTGTGCGTTGGACCGAGCCCTGCCGGGCCTTCACCTTGTTGTCGAGCCGGGAGTTGGGAACGATGGCCAGGCCGGCCACGCCGAGGCCGGCCAACACCAGCCGCAGCATGCCCGACAAGCCGAGGGGGTTGATGAAGAACACGAACACCAGCCACACCGGGATGAGCCCGAGGCAGATGATGCGGGTGGCCAGGAAACGTTCGACCGCGCTGGCGGTGAGAATGCCGGCCTGCATGTGCTTGTGGCGGATGCTCTCGACATAGTCGGGCGGGTTGAAGCGGCGCCCGAGGCGGCTGAAGCCGGAGAAGACCGGTGACAGAAGGCGTTCGTGGAGCGGGGCGAGCAGCTCCTGCTCGCGCTGGTCCTCGACGTGGTAGTCATCGAGCTGGCGGAGGGTGGCCCGGGCCGCATTGCGCTCCTCGAGTTGGCTGAGGATGACGAATGCGACGAGCACGAAGGCGACCACCAGCCCGAGGGCGTAGGCCTCCATCGGTATCGAGGTCAGGAAATCAGGCATCGATCGTAATCACCTTCTTCATCCAGAGCAGCCCGATGACTCCGCTGACGACCGCGAGACCCAACATGATCAGTCCCAGAGTCCGACTGAAGAGCACGCCGACGTAGTCGGGGTTCATGACGTACAGAACCGTCCCGAGGCCGGGCGGCAGCAGCGACAGGATCAGCGCCGAGACCCGGCCCTCGGCCGTGAGAGCGGCCACTTCGCGTTTGAGTCGTTCCCGCTGCACCATCGTCTCGGCCACCGTCATCAGGAGCTCGTTCAGGTTGCCGCCGACCTCCCGCTGGATGCCGATGGCCATGACGGTCCAGCTGAAGTCGTCGCTGTGGAGGCGCTCGGCGACCGAGGCCAGGGCGTCCTCCAGTTCCCGACCGAGTTGGGCTTCGGTGACCGCTCGGCGCAGTTCCTCGCCCATCGGGTCGGCGATCTCGTTGGAGACGGCGTCGATGCCCTGCGGCAGCGAGTACCCGGCCCGCAGCGTTCCGGCCAGGAGCTGGAGCGTGTCGGGGAGCTGGGCTTCGAAGTTCTTCAGGCGACGGTGGGCGAGGAACACGACGGCGGCGTAGGCGGCCGATCCGCTGGCCGCCGCGGCCACGACGGCAACGATGATGCTGGTCGTCACCGACCAGATCAGTCCGAACACCAGCACGGCGATACCGATGAGGAAGAACATGCCCTCGCCCGGTCGGATCGGCAGGTCCGCCCGCTCGAGCAGCTCCTCGATGCGGCTCAGGAACCCGCGCCGGCGGGCGAATCCTTCGGTGAAGTCGACGGCCCGCTGGAGCAGTTCGGTCTGCACCAGCATCTCCCGAACCTCCTCCTCGTCGACGTCCTTGCCCTCGGAGTACCGGGCCAGCACACGGTCGAGTTGGGTCTCGCCACCGCCGAACATCGAGGCCAGCGCCCAGACGCCGGTCGAGATGCCGGCGAAGGCCAGACCGATGGAGATGTAGAGGAAGATCTCGTTGCCCAGGAAGGCGAAACGACTGGTCTCCACCTGAGTCAGTGGTTCCAGCTGGAGGATGCTCGCGGTCTCCATGTTCCGCGGATAGCTGATGGTCCGAGTCTGATCGGCGATCGAGATCTTGACGCTGGCCCGCTCGGCGACGGTGTCGTTCCCGTCCGCTTCGAGCTGATCGAACGAGACGAGCAGCCGGTCGGCTCCGATGGCGACGGCCTGGGAGATCGTGTCGGCGACGGACTCCTCGTCATCGACCGACAAACTGGTGCCGCCAACCGTTGCCGCCAGTTCGGCCAGTTCGGGCGACGGGCCGAGGAGGTTGACCACGACGAGCTGCGCCGAGTTCTGGATCAGGCCGGATGCGGCGACCTCGCTGTCGTCGACCGACGACACGTCCGGCCCGCCGGTGACCAGCACCACCGACCGAACGACTTGACGACCGAGCCCGGAGTCGTCGGCGTCGAACATACGGCCGGCGATTCCGGCGGCGTCGACGACAGCCGAGCCCTTGTCGACGCTGAGTTGGGACAACCCGGTGTCGAGCCGCTCGAGCGAGGTGGTCAGCGGCACCTGGACATCGGCGACCCGTCCCGCGGAGACGAGGCCGACGCGGGAGCCTCCCGGCAGACTCGAGGCGATGTCGGAGATGGCGCTCGTCGCCCTCGTGAGGCCACCGTCGGCCGCGTTGCGGTTGTCGAGGTCGACGACGAAGACCATCTCGACCGGCCAGCTCTCGCGCTGCGCGGTGGTGAGGCCGCCGACCTCGAGATCACGGCCCCCCTGTTCGATCTTGATGTCGGCCGTCGACACGTCGTAGGTCTCGGCCAACAGACCGAGTTGGGCTTCGGTCTCCCGGGCGTCGACGTAGACGACGGTGGGCGGATCGGTCGCCTCCTGAGCGGCCGCCGGGGCGGCGACCAGCAGCACCAGAACGGCGACCAGCAGCAGCCGGACCGCTCGCTTCCTCATCGGTGGTCTCATCCTCGCAATCGCCCCTTACTCGCCGGATCGGCGCCCCCGGGCGAGAACATCTCGGGCCCGAGCCGGATGCCGTTGTCGGACAGTTTCTCGGAAAACTTGGGTCGTACACCGGTCGGCTTGAGCTGGCCCCGGAACCGGCCCTGATCATCGACGCCGGCGGCGAAGTCGAACAGGAACACGTCCTGGAGGGTGATGATGTCGCCCTCCATGCCGGCCACCTCGGTGATGTGGGTGATGCGGCGGGTGCCGTCACGTAGACGTTGAAGCTGGACGATGCAGTCGACCGCCGAGGAGATCTGCTCCCGGATGGCCCGAACCGGAAGGTCGTAGCCGGCCATCAGCACCAGCGTCTCGAGACGAGCCAGCGAGTCACGCGGCGCGTTGGCGTGCAGTGTCGTGAGCGACCCGTCGTGGCCGGTGTTCATGGCCTGCAACATGTCCAGCGCCTCACCGGAACGACACTCGCCGACAACGATACGATCGGGCCGCATACGCAGGGTGTTCTTGACCAGGTCCCGGATGGTGATCTCGCCTTTGCCCTCGATGTTGGGCGGACGGGTTTCGAGCGAGAGAACGTGCTGCTGGTTGAGCTGCAGCTCCTTCGCGTCCTCGACGGTGATGATCCGTTCCCCGTCGGGGATGAACGACGACAACACGTTGAGGGTCGTCGTCTTACCGGTGCCGGTACCGCCGGAGACGATCACGTTGAGCTTGCCGACGATGCACGCCTGCAGGAATCGAGCGGCGTGCACGCTGAGCGTGCCGAACCGGATCAGATCATCGATCTGCAGCGGATCGGCTGCGAACTTTCGGATGGTGAGGAACGGACCGCCGATCGCCAGCGGCGCGATCACGGCGTTGACGCGGGACCCGTCGGGGAGGCGGGCGTCGCACAACGGGGACGACTCGTCGATGCGGCGTCCGACCTGGGCCACGATCTTGTCGATGATCCGACGAAGGTGGAGTTCGTCGACGAACGTGACGTTCTCCACCGACAGTTTGCCGCTGCGCTCGACGAAGATCTGGTCCGGGCCATTGCACATGACCTCCGAGACGTCTTCGTCCCGCAGGAGCTTGTCGATCGGGCCGTAGCCGAGGATGTCATCCGAGACGTCCTGGATGATCTGGGCTTTGTCGGCGGCCGAGATCGGGGTGCGCTCCTGGGCCAGCGCCGCCTGGAGGGCGTCCCGTACCTTCTTGCGGAGATCCTCCTCCGAGAGCCGCTTGTCGTAGAGGATCGGGCCAAGTTCCTCGATGAGGGCTCCGTGGATACGGTGTCGCAGTTCATCGAGGCCCCGATTGCGCCCGCCCGCCTCGGTGGTGGCGGGTACGGCGCCGTCGTTCAACCGTTCATAGAGCGACATCTGGTTCTCCTCTGGAGATCAACACGAAAGGGGGGTGGTGGTTGGAGCGGATACGGGGTGGTCAGCCGAAGAACTTCAAGAAGCCGCCACTCGAGGAGGGCTCGGCGGCGACGTCGCCGTCGATGAACGTCGCCGCCAGATGCTCGAAAGCTCGGGCGACGCTGGACTTCGGGGCGGACAGCACGACCGGCGATCCCTTGTTGACCGAGATCGGCACGACGATGTCCGATGGGACGTGGGCGGCGGCCACGACACCGAGGGTTCGTTCCACCTCGGCCAGGTCGAGCTTCACCTTCGAGTCGGACCGGTTGAGCACGAGGTGGATGTTCTCGTTCGGGATGTTCAGCAGGCTCAGGGTGGCGAGACCGATTTTCACGTTCTTGATGTTCGGGATGTCGAGCCCGGCCACCAGCAGCATCTGGTCGCTGGCCTCGAGCACGTTGAGTACGACGTCGTTGAAGATCGCCGGCAGGTCGATGATCACGTGGCCGGCGAACGTGCGGACGATCTCGATCAGGCGGGCCATCTGCTGGCCGCTGATCTGATCGGCGAACGTCGGCTCCACCGGCGCGGCGAGAACCCGCAGACCGGTCGGTTCGTGGACCGCCATCATGTTGTTCAACATGTCGGCGTCGAGTACGTCGAGCTGACCGATCGCATCGGCCACCGTCGATTCCGGATGCAGTTTGAGCATGACGGCGATGTCGCCGAACTGGAGGTGACCGTCGATGAGGACCACCGGCTTCTTCGACCGGCGGGCCAGTGCGGCGGCGACGTTGCTGGCGGTCACCGACTTGCCGGAGCCACCTTTGGTCGAGAAGACGGCGATGACCCGTCCGATCTCACCGTGGTCGTGGTCGCCCGGCTCGGCACCGGCGCCGACGCTCACCACCGAGTTGGCGCTCGGCAGGTCCTCGGCGATCCGGTCGACCGTGTCGATGAGTTGCTGCTGGTCGATCGGGGCCGAGATGACGTCCTTGACGCCGACCCGCAGCGCCCGGTGGAGCAGCTGGGTCGTCAGCTCGGAGGTCACGAGCACGGCGGCGACGTTCGGGTACCGCTTGCCCCAATGGGCGACGGTGTCGAAGTCCTCCTGTCGGGCACAAGACGGCCCCAACACGACGACACAGGAACCGCCGTGCAGCCGGGTCTCGAGATCCTCGAGTGACTCGGCGGTCTCCACCGTTCCCTCGAACAGCCCGACCAGGTAATCCCGGACGGCCTGATCGGAGTCGACGACGGCCACCCCCGCACCGGCGACGAGCCGGTGTTCGCTCTCGAAGGTGTTCTCCTCGAAGCTGTCGACGGTGTCGAGACCGTCGAAACTCGAGAAGTCGTACTGGGTCATTAGTTGCCCTCACCCTCTCCGCCGTCGGTCGAGCTGTCCGTGGTCTCCTCTTCCGGCGTCGTGGTCGGCACCGGTGGGTTCGCGTCGGGCTGGAAGTTCTCGTCCTCGGTTCCGGTGCCTGTTCCGTCCGAGCCGGTGGTGTCGCCGCCATCGCCCGTCGATCCTGAGCTGGGCGCCGTGCCGATGCGGCTCTCGCCGTCGTCGGCACCGAAGGCCAGCGTCGGATCGATCACATCATCGAAGCCGACATAGGGGGTGAGCCGGGCGCCGTCCTCACCGGGGAGAACCTGACCGGTCGGGTCGATCGGAAGGATCGGACGAGGCTCGTAGTCGTCGGGCACCAGCGAGAGGTAGATGTCGTCGCGACCGACGTTGAGGATGACCTGTGCGGCCTCCGGCGGGACGGCCAGCGTGATGAGGCCGCGGATCTGTACCGCCTGTTGCTCTTCACCTTCGCCGTCACCGGTTTCGCCGATGTCGGGGATGAGCGCCTGCCCGACGGCGAGGACCTCCGCCTTCTGATAGACGAATCGGGCGTCGACCGGGAAGAGATCGGTGATGATCGGACGAACCGAGTCGTTGTCGGTCAGGTTGGCGGCCAGCTCAGCCGTGGCCCGCTCGGTCATGTTGATCGGCGGATCGTTCTCGAAGAACGGCGTGTCCCAGTCGCGTTCGACCATCACGTTGACGAAGTCGCCGGGTTCTATGAGATAGGCCGCTCCTCTCGTCTGGTCGACGCTCACGGTCACGGTGACCTTGCCCGTCTCCTCCAATCGGTCGGTGATGCCGGTGTTCACGATCGTCGACGAGACGAACGTTCCGGTCACGATCGCCATGTTCGGCTGGAGGTCGTGCACGGCCACCAATCCGGCCAGCTCGGTGCGCGGGTCGACGACGGCGGTGGCGGGCCGCAACCGCTGGGCGACCAGCTCGGTGCCGATCAAACCCTGTTCGAGGGCGGCCTCAACCGAGGTCCCCTTCGGCACCAGTGCCTTGGCCACCCAGACCTCGACGGGTGCTCCCGCCTCGCCTGCGCCTGTTTCGGCGCTGCGAACATAGCTGAGCAGACCAACGGCCGCCAGGGCGCCAAGGGCTACCGCAACTATCAGAATCACCGTCCGTCGTGCGCTCACGACAATCTCCTCGGTCAAAGGCAGGTACAAGATCTGCCGCGCTTACTTGAGGTTCTTGTCGGCGCAATCCGGCGGCTTGCTTAGCAATTGTGGGAAATCATCGCCGTGGCCGGCACGGCCCTGAAGCCGAAGGTCGCATCGGACACGACGGCAAAACCGTCCGAGGCGCAAAACGCGAACGTGGGCCGCCTTGTCGACGACCCACGTCTTCGCTTGTCACCGGCACCGGATTCGCCCTGGCGACTCCGGTGTGGGATCGGCCCCTAGGCCTCGTCAGGCGTCTCGGGCGGCGGAGCAGCCGGCGCCGCACCCTCGGTGGGGGCCTCGGCGTCGGGGTTGCCCCCGTCGAGCTCGGCGTAGTATTCGGCCCAGGCGGCCTCGACGTCGGGATCGACCTCGCTCGGGCCGATGTAGTTGCCCTCGTCGTCGAACGCGTGCTCGCCGAAGTGCTCCTGGTATTCCTGAGCCACGACGCCGCCCTCGGCCGCCTGCTTGATCGACAAGCTGATGCGACGACGCTGGAGGTCGATGTCGATGATCTTCACCCAGAGCTCCTCGCCCGGGGTGACGACCTGCTCGGGCAGATCGATGTGGTGGGCCGACATCTCGGAGATGTGGACCAGACCCTCGATACCGTCGCCAACCTGGACGAAGGCACCGAACGGCACCAGCTTGGTGACCCGCCCGTAGACCAGCTCGCCGACCCGGTGGCTGGAGGCGAACTCCTGCCAGGGATCCTGCTGGGTGGCCTTGAGCGACAGGCTGATGCGCTCCCGGTCGAGATCGACCTCGAGCACCTGCACGGTGACCTCGTCGCCGACCGACACCACCGAACCGGGGTGATCGACGTGCTTCCAGGACAGTTCGGAAACGTGGATGAGGCCGTCCATGCCGCCCAGATCGACGAAGGCGCCGAAGTTGACCACCGACGACACCACACCGGAGCGAACCTCGCCCGGGGTGAGGTTCGTGAGGAAGTCCTCGCGCTGTTCCTTCTGGGTCTCTTCGAGATAGGCCCGGCGGGACAGCACCACGTTGTTTCGGTTCTTGTCGAGTTCGATGATCTTGGCCTCGAGCGACCGGCCGATGTAGGGCTGCAGGTCGCGGACGCGGCGCAACTCGACCAGCGAAGCGGGCAGGAACCCGCGAAGGCCGATGTCGAGGATCAGACCGCCCTTGACGACTTCGATGACGGGGCCCGAGACCATGCCGTCGCGTTCCTTGATGGCCTCGATGGTGCCCCAGGCCCGCTCGTACTGGGCCCGCTTCTTCGACAGGAGCAGGCGGCCCTCTTTGTCCTCCTTCTGGAGAACGAGGGCTTCGACGTCGTCGCCGACCGAGACGAGCTCGCCCGGTTCGAGGTCGTTGCGGATCGAGAGCTCGCGAGCGGGGATGACACCCTCACTCTTGTAGCCGATGTCGACCAGGACCTCGTCGCGGTCCACCCGGACCACGGTTCCGTTGACCATCTGGCCGTCGTCCACCATCACCATCGACGCGGCGTAGGCGTCGTCCAGCGAACCGTCGAGATCATTGGCCACGATCTGGCGGGGGACGTAGGTGTCCTCGCCGACGGCCTCGCTCATCGTTTCGGGAGCAGCCGCAGTGGGTTGTTCACTGCTTTCCCCGGCGGATTCGGACACGGTGGGATCGGACATTGTTTCTGAACTTACCGTTGTTTCTGTACTTACTTCGGCGGTCGACACGTAACTAGGGGACACTTTCCGATAATCGTTCCGTTGCCTCCGCGACACGGCCACTCACCAACTGGGCGACAAGGCCGGGAAAGAACGAGGTCGTTCCTCTGGGCGATGAGAAGTGCTGTGCCCGAGGCGCACGAACGAGGGCGGGACTTTCCCGACCGTCTTACAGGCTACCGGCTTCGGCGCGGAGCGCCTCGCTTCGAGTTTCGGCTGTCAACAGCCGAAACTCCCGCCACCACGGCCCTGCCCTGAAGATCACTGTCCACACCCACTACCGGCTTCTGACGGCGATCCTCCGCTGCCGACCGGTCCCGGCTCCTTCGCGGCGATCAGCAGGAACTCGGGCCGATCGAGGTCCGGCGGGTACGCACCGTAGTCGCCCGGTGTGACCCCGTGGACGGCCAGTGTTCGAAGCCCGACGGCCCGGGCCATCAGCCGCAACTCCCTGGGCGTGTAGCACGTGGTCCACAGCTCGGCCGTTCGGGGCCGACCGGAGGGATCGAGCACGGTGGTCCACTCGTGGTTCACGCCGTTGTCGGCGTCGAAGGACTCCGGGGGCAGATCGTCCGACGGTGAGCCGTTGGGATGATCCGGATTGGTGTGGCGGAGCTGGAAGTAGGCGGAGAACGCCGACACCACAAGACGCCCGTCGTCGGCAAGCGAGTCGACCATGGCGGCGAGGATCGGTTCATCCAGTTCGATCGAGTCACCGACCGGTGCCGTCGTCGACGCGGCGGAACCCGGGCCACCACTGAGCCCGAACGCCCCCTGACACAGTGAAACAACGAGGTCGAACGAGCCGAGATCGAGGTCGGTCAGCCGCCGAGCGTCGCCCCGGACGAAGCGGGTCCGGCTCCCAACGTCGGCCTCGATCGCCATCCGCTCGGCCAGGTCGATGAACGTTGACGAAATGTCGACGCCGGTCACCCGATGACCACGGCGGGCGAACTCGAGGCTGTGACGACCGGGGCCGCAGCCGACGTCGAGAATCCGGCTGCCGGGACCAAGATCGAGCATCGCGGCGAGCGCGTCGACCTCCTGTTCCGTCCCCTTGGTGAAGGAGTAGCGGAGGTAAGCCGGACCGAGATATTCGGCCACGGGCTCGAACCAGTGCGTCGCCCGGGCGCCGGCGGGAGTCTCAGGCATCGAGTCCCGATCCGGGCCACCGTCCGGATACGACCACGACGTCGCGCTTTCCAACGGTGTGATCGGAGACGACGACGTCGGAGAACCCCCGTTGCCGCAGGATCGAGGCGAACAGCTCGGCTTGAGCCGGCGTCCAGCCATGGCTGGCGTTTCCGGTGGCGCCGGGCTCAGTGCGTTTCTCCACGGCGAGGAACCTGCCGCCGGGAGCAAGCACGTGCTCGACACTGCCCAAACCGGAGTCGATGTCGTGCCAGTGGTGCACCGTTGCGATCGACCAGCACACCGACACCGATTCGGCTGGAAGGTCGATGGTCTCGGCCGCACCCTGCCGCCACTCGAGGGTGCCGGCCGGCGCTCGGAGCCGGCTGATCAGTGCGGCGAGACGAAGCATCGGACCCGAGGGGTCCAACCCGATGACGGTGGCGCCGCGCCCGGCGGCGTGGCGGGCGGCCGTGCCCGGCCCGCAGCCGATGTCGAGAACGATGTCGTCGGCACCGACTTCGGCCAGTTCGGCCACCAGACGGGCGTCGCGACCGCGGCCCACGACCATCGTGAGACCGGCCAGGTACCCGAAGAGACCGCTGAACTGGCGGTAATGGGCGTGGTGGTTGGGAACGAGATCAGTCATGGTGGTCCTCGGCGACGGTGAGGCCTGAGGCGCAGGCCTGGCGGAATTCGGACAGGGTGGCGGCGGCGGCGCGGATCCGGGCCTCGTCGAGGCCACCGAGATACGTCGCGATGAACTGCTGCTCGCGGTCGATGGCAGCCGTGATGGCGCTCTCTCCTCTGGGCGAGAGCACGATGAACGGAGACCGCTTGTGTGCCGGATTGTCGATCGTGTCGGCCAAGCCCTCGTCCATCAAGCCGTTGACGATCGCCTGAATGTGCTGTCGGGTGACGCCTCGACCGCGAGCCAGTGCGGGAACAGTGACTCCCCCCTGGAGCAGATGCTCCATCACGGCCCGCTGTGAGGGCCTCAGTTCGACGTCGCGATGCAGCTCGGCGAGCACGGTCATGAACTGGTTGTGGAGCAACCGAACCTGGTCGATCAGCTCCGTCAGGGCAGCTGTCACTCAACCACGTTGCCATAATGACAACACAGTTGTCAATGTTGCCGCTGTCAATACTGTCGCCGCTCCTGGCGGATTCAGCCCTTGGCGTCCGCCCAGGTGGGTCCGAATGCCAGGTTGACCTCCAGCGGAACCCGCAGGTCGAAAGCGCCGCGCATGTCGTCGAGCACGACCTCGGTCATAACTTCACGCTCCGATGGCGGGACTTCGAGGATCACCTCGTCGTGGACCTGGAGGATGAGGCGGCTGACGTAACCTCCGTCGATCAGCGACCGGTTCAGATGGACGAGTGCCACCTTGAAGATGTCCGCCGCCAAACCCTGGATACCGGCATTCATGGCCTGCCGCTCCCCCGCCTGACGCAGGTTCCGGTTGTCGCTCAACAGCTCGGGAATGGCACGCCGACGGCCGAACAGGGTCTCGGTGTAACCCCGATTGCGGGCCTCGGTGACCGTGCGCTCCATGTACTCCTTGACCGACGGGAACCCCTCGAAGTAGGCATCGAGGATTTCACGGGCCTCCGACGTGGGAATCCCGAGACGTTGCCCGAGCCCGTAGGCCTCCATGCCGTAGGCCAGCCCGTACGACACCATCTTGGCCTTCGATCGCTGCTCGGTCGTGACCGCCGACGGATCGACGTCGAAGACCCGGGCCGCGGTGATGTTGTGGATGTCGTCACCGTTGGTGAAGGCCTCGACAAGGCCGGGATCGTTGGCCAGGTGGGCGATGCACCGCAGCTCGATCTGGTTGTAGTCGGCGATCAGCAGCTCGAACCCCTCGGCGGCGACGAACGCCTTGCGGAACGTGCGGCCGAGATCGGTGCGAACGGGGATGTTGTGCAGGTTCGGGTTCTCACTCGACAGACGGCCGGTGCGGGCGACGGTCTGGTTGAACGTCGCATGAATCCGCCCGTCGGGCGCCACTGCGTCGAGCAGGGTCTGCCCGTAGGTCGAACGGAGCTTCTCGACCTCCCGATACCGCAGGAGATGATCGACGATCGGGTGCTCCCCCGACAGCTTCTCCAACGTGGCCTGATCGGTCGAGTAGCCGGTCTTGGTCTTCTTCTGGGGCGTCAACTCCAGCTTCTCGAAGAGGATCTCGCGGAGCTTCTTCGTGGAGTTGACGTTGAACTCCTCGCCGGCGTCGTCCTGAATGGCCTGGGCCAATGCCGCGGCCTCAGCGGTCATCGACTCGTTGAGCTCCTCCAACTCGTCGCGGTCGACGGCGACGCCGGCCCGTTCCATGTGCGCCAGCACCGCCACCAGCGGCACTTCGACCTCGGCGTTCAGCTCCGTGAGCCCGTTCTCGTCGATCTCGCCCGCCAGCGTCGGTCCCAGCACCGCGACCGCCGCTGCTTCCAGTGCCGTCTCCTCCGCCGGTGTCAACGAGTTGTCGCCGAAGTCGAGCTGCCCCTCCGGCACGACGCTGCCTTCGGGCAGCACATAGTCGGTGTAGGTCGGCAACAGCTCGCTGTAGGGATAGGCGTTGCCGGCCGGGTCGAGCAGATACGCGGCGAGCGACGTGTCGAGCCGGAGCCCGCCAAAGCCGCAGTCGTGATGAAGCAGCGCTCTGATGAGCGGTTTCGCGTCGTGGGCCTGCACACCCGGGCCGCCGGCCCCGAGCAGATGACGAAGCACCGGTGCCACCTCGGGGTCGGCCAGGGTGTCACCGTCGAGCCACACGACCGGCACCGGTGTGCCAGGTTCCGGAGCGACGGCAACCGCCAGCCCGGCGACGTCCCACCGGTGGGCGTCCTCCGACAACAGCCCCGCCACCGACACCGGATCGGAGCCGGTCGCCAGCTTCTCCAGCACCGCCGCCGCCTCGGCGCCGCGGGGTGAGCTGATGGCCGTCACCAGTTCGTGCTTCGACGCCAGCTTGGCCGCTCCGACCGATGATGCGAACGCCTCTTCCATGCGGGCCATCAGGGTGCGGAACTCGAGGAAGTCGAAGAGTTTGCGGACCTCGTCGCCGTCATAGGGCTCGATCCCCAGCAACTCGTCGGGTTCGACACCGAGATCGACGTCGCGCATCAACTCCATCACCACCGCGTTGATGCGGACAAGCTCCTCCGACGCGGCCAGGTTCTCCTTCAACTTCGGAGTCTGCTCGTCGAGGTGGGCGAAGATGCCGTCGAGATCACCGTACTTGTCGAGCAGTTTGGCGGCGGTCTTCTCCCCCACCCCGGGCACGCCGGGCAGGTTGTCGCTGTTGTCGCCCCGGAGGGCGGCGTACATCACGTACTTCGACGGGGGCACCCCGGTCCGCTCCAGGATCCCGGCCTCGTCATAGACGGCGTAGTCGCTCACACCCCGCTTGTTGTACACCACCTTGACCCGCGGATCGGACACGAGCTGGAAGCTGTCGCGGTCGCCGGTGACGAGCAGTACGTCGATGTCGGCGTCGGCGGCGCGGGTCGCCAAGGTGGCCAGGATGTCGTCGGCCTCGACGCCGGCCTGCTCCAACTGACGGAGCCGCAGGGCGTCGAGGACCTCGCGCACCAGGCCCATCTGCTGTTTGAGGATGTCGGGGGCGGCCGATCGGTTGGCCTTGTAGGTCTCGACCTGGTGATGGCGAAAAGTCGGCTCCGGCCGGTCGAACGCCACCGCCACACCGTCGGGCTGGTGGTCTCGCACCAGATTGATCAACATCGAGGTGAACCCGAAGACGGCGTTGGTGACCTGACCGGAGGCGGTGGCCAGATCCTGCGGGAGGGCGTGGAACGCCCGGTAGGTCAGTGAGTTCCCGTCGATCAGCATCAAGGTCGGCATCAAAATCGAGCCTATGGGGCCGAGCGGGTAGGCGCTACACGCTGCCCACGGTCACGGAGTCAGCTCGCCGTCCAACACCCGCTGGGCGACCGCCTTCATCGATGAGCGGGTGGTCATCGCCGTCTGTTGGAGAAAACGGAACGCGGAGTTCTCACCGAGGTCGTGCTGATCCATCAGAATTCCCTTCGCCCGATCGACGATCTTGCGGGTCTCCAACTGGTCGCTCAACGACTCCGTCTGCTCCGACAGCGCGACCAACTCCCGGAACCGGGCCACCGCCAGCTCGATCGTCGGTACCAGCTCCGACTGCTGGTAGGGCTTGATCAGGTAGGCCAGGGCACCGGCCTCGGTGGCCTCCTGGATCAGCTCCCGCTGGGAGAACGCAGTGAGCACGACGACGGCGCACAACCGTTCCGACACCATCTGCCGGGCCGCTTCGAGACCGCCCACATGAGGCATCTTGATGTCGACGATCGCCACGTCGGGCCGCAGCTCGCGGGCCAGGGCGACAGCCTGTGCACCGTCGGCCGCCTCGCCGACCACCTCGTAGCCCTCGTCGGCGAGCGCCTCGGAGAGGTCGAGGCGGATGAGCGGCTCGTCCTCGGCGATGATGATTCGTTTCGTTGACACCGGGGATCAGCGCGCCTTCGTGAGTTGATCGAGCAGTTCGTCCTGCAACACTTCGAGTTTCTGCAGCCGGCGAACCATGGTCTCCCGGTCGCGGCGCAGCGCTCCGACCGCCTTCTGAGCGTCCCGGTGTTCCGCCGCCGCCAGGGGTGTCTCCGAGACGAGGGATCGAAGCCGTGAATCCTCGGCCTCGTCGCTCACCTGGAGCAGTTGTTCGTCGAGTACCTTCAGATCATCGCGCAGCTTGCGCATCTCACCGGAAACCGACGTCAACTTCTTTTCGATCGACGGACGAAACAACTGGACCTCCCCGTGGCGCCGACCCCGCCGCTGCACCCGTTTGGTTGCCGGGTCGAGGCGGGCCGGTGTGAGCCGAAGCCAATCCCGGGCCATGACGCGGAGGGTCGATGGAGTGCCCGGGGTGGGAGTCGAACCCACACGCCCTTTCGGACAGCGGATTTTGAATCCGCCGCGTCTGCCATTCCGCCACCCGGGCCTGTTGGTGTGGCTGTTTCACTGGCTGTGTTCGCGTTGCTGCTCGGCTGATTCTACATGGCCCCCGATGCCATCACGTGGACTTGTCGCAGCGTGGTAACGTTCTCGCTTCGTACCCGGTCAGATGATGTAATGAGTGCCGTGATGATTGCGTTCACCTTCCCCGGCCAGGGGTCGCAAGCCCCGGGGATGGGTGAGGCGTGGACCGACCACCCGAGCTGGGAACTGGTCGACGAAGCCTCCGAGGCCTCCGGCCGAGACATCTCCCACCTGCTCCTGGAGGCCGACGCGGAGGAGCTGCGGGAGACCCGCAACTCGCAGCTCGCCACCTACATCGTGAGCATGATCGTGCTCGATGCCGTTGAACGCACCGGTCTGGAGCCGGCGTTTCATGCCGGCCACAGCCTGGGCGAGTACTCGGCCCTCACCGCATCCGGCGCGCTCGGATTCGATGCCGGCGTGCAACTGGTGACCGAACGGGGCGAGGCCATGCAGGCTGCGGCCGACGCCACCAACGGCACCATGGCCGCCGTGCTCGGGCTCGACGACGAAAAGGTCGACCTGGCCTGTCGGCGGGCGGACGGCGAGGTCTGGGTGGCCAACTACAACTCGGCCGGGCAGGTCGTGATCGCCGGCGATCCCGACGGCATCACCAAAGCCGGCGAGCTGGCCAAGGAGTCGGGGGCCAAGCGGGTCATGCCGATCAACGTCGGCGGAGCGTTCCATACACCGTTCATGTCACCGGCCCGGGAACGGCTTCGCAAGGCCCTGGCCGAAATCGACTTCCGAGCGCCGAACCGCCCGGTGTTCGCCAACGTCGACGCCCTGCCCCACAATGAGGCGTCGGAGTGGCCCGGCCTGCTGGGTGCCCAGCTGACCAGCCCGGTGTTGTGGCGCCATACCCTCCACGCACTCGACGAGGCCGGTGCCACCGTCTTTCTCGAGTTGGGACCGGGCACGACGCTGACCGGGCTCATCAAGCGAACCATCAAGGGTTCGACCGCGTTGTCCGTGAACACCCCCGCTGATGTCGACGCGCTCCTCGACAGCCTCTCGGGCGCCTCGAAATCGGGCGGCGTGGCCGAGGGAGAACGTCTCTATGCCATCGAACGCCTCATTGTGAGTCCGGCCACCGGTGTGTTCGAGCCCGTGGCCGATCTGGCCGACGGTCAGGAGATCCGGGTCGGCCAGCCGGTCGGCCGGGTCGGCAACACCGAGGTCCGCTCGGCGTTCGAAGGTTCCCTTCAGGGTCTGCTCGCCCTCGCCGGTGAACGTGTCACCACCTCGCAACCGCTGGCATGGCTGCGCAGCGCCTCGCTCGGCACCCCGTAGCCCTTCACGCCGTACCGACCTGACGCCCTCTCGATCCGCCCCACACCGACCGATCTCGATCCCCGCTCCGACAAGGAACCGTCGACATGTCCGACAATCACACGGGAAACAACCACACGGGAAACAACGCCGGCCCACAGACCACCGACGACGGCGTCACCGCAGCCGGGGTCGGCCCCTGGCCGTTCACCATCACCGGTGTGGGCGCGGCGCTGCCCGACAAGGTTCTGACCAACAACGACCTGACGGCCTGGATGGACACCACCGACGAGTGGATCAAGGAGCGGACCGGCATCGGTGAACGCCGGATCGGCGGATCGACCTCCGGTCTGGCCACCGAGGCGGCCCGGATCGCCCTGGCCGAGGCGTCGCTCGACGCGGCCGACATCGACCAGGTGGTCCTCGCCACCACGTCGCCCGATTACATCTGCCCCGGCACCGCCCCGGCGGTGGCCAACGAGCTCGGCTTGCAGTGCGGCGCCTTCGACGTCCAGGCGGCGTGCTCCGGCTGGGTTTACGGGTTGGTCGTCGCCAACGGGCTGATGCTCCAGGGCATGGACCGCATCCTGGTCATCGGAGCCGAGTCGCTCGACCGGATCACCGACTATCACGACCGGGGAACCGGCATCCTGTTCGGCAACGGGGCCGGGGCCGCCGTGGTGGAACGCTCCAGGGCGGCGGAAGGGGTGGGCGGAGAACTCCTCGCCTGGGACCTCGGATCGGCCGGCAACTACGTCCACATCCTCTACGCCGAGCACGGTGACGTGCTCCAGATGGACGGCAAGGAGGTCTTCCGCCAGGCTGTCACCGTGATCCAGCACTCGGCGAAGACCTCGCTCGAGCGGGCCGGGCTCACCGTCGACGACATCGATCTCGTCATACCTCACCAGGCCAACATCCGGATCGTGGAGTCGGCCTGGCGCAAGTTGGGCTTCTCGATGGACAAGACCGCGATGGTGCTGGAACGGACCGGCAACACCTCGGCGGCCTCCATCCCGCTGGCGTTGAGGGACGCCGAGCTCAACGGCCGGGTCAACCCCGGCGACACCGTCATGTTCATCGGTTTCGGCGCCGGAATGACCTGGGCCAGCGCCATCGTCCGCTGGGGTGACCGATGAGTGAACACGACGGGGCGGTCGGCGACACGGCGATCAGCCGTGTCGCCTTCGTGACCGGTGGCAGCCGGGGAATCGGCCTTGCGGCCGCCCGTGCTCTCGCCGCCGACGGCCATCAGGTCGTGGTCGGCTCCCGATCGAAACCCGACGAACTGGACGACAACCTCACCTGGGTGCAATGCGACATCACCGATGCCGGGTCGATCGACGGGGCATTCGAGGAGATCGAATCCCGGTTCGGACCGGCGTCGATCGTGGTCGCCAATGCCGGCATCACCCGCGACATGCTCGTGCTCCGCATGTCGGAGACCGACTTCGCCGACGTCGTCGACGCCAACCTGACGGGCGCCTTCCGTGTTGCCAAGCGGTCGATCCGCCCGATGATGAAGAACCGGTGGGGCCGTATCGTCCTCATGTCGTCGGTGGTCGGCGCCCTCGGGCAGGCCGGCCAGGCCAACTATGCCGCCTCCAAGGCCGGTCTCGTCGGCCTCGGCCGCTCACTGGCCCGGGAGTTCGCCTCCCGGGGCATCACCGTCAACCTGATCGCCCCCGGCCCCATCGAAACCGACATGTTGGCCGCCGCCGGTGAAGCGACCATCGAGGCCATGGTGGCGGCCGTGCCGGTGGGCCGGATCGGCAAGCCTGACGAGGTGGCGGCGGCCGTATCGTTCCTGACCTCCGAGAAGGCCGGCTACATCACCGGCGTGACGATTCCCGTCGACGGCGGGCTGGGCATGGGCGGCGGCTTTGGAGGCTAGTTACCACCACGTTAACGTGAGGTGTCCCGGGTGTCGGGGCCGGTAGTTCAAGACCAACAGAAATAGAGTTCCAGGAGGAACACCGTGAGTGATGATTCGAAGTTTGAGGCATTCCAGAAGTGCGCCGTCGAGGTGCTTTCGGTCGATGCCGACAAGGTGACCCGCGAGGCCCGCTTCGCCGAGGACCTCGACGCCGACAGCCTCGACCTCGTCGAACTGGTCATGGCCCTCGAAGAGGAGTTCGGTGTGTCGGTCGAAGAGGAGGAGCTCGAGGGCATCGAGACCGTCGGCGCCGCCTACGACCTGGTGGTGGGGAAGATCTGATGACCAAGGCGGTCGCCGTCACCGGCGTCGGCGTCGTTGCCCCCTGTGGCATCGGACGGGACGAGTTCTGGGAGGGTCTCCTGCGCCCGCCGGCCGACGGCGATCGCGTGATCCCCGATTGGGATCCGTCACCGTGGTTCTCCAATCCCAAGGAGGCCCGCCGGGCCGATCGTTTCACCCAGTTTGCGCTGGCGGCCACCGACATGGCGCTGGAGCAGGCCGGCGATCTGGCTGCCGACCCGGCCCGCATGGGAGTCATGATCGGCACCGGTATCGGGGGCATCCGGACCAACGAGGAACAGATCATCATCCGTCACGAACGAGGTGATCGGCGGGTGTCGCCGTTCCTCATTCCGATGATGATGCCGAACGCGGCGGCGGCCAGCGCATCGATGCGTCACGGCTTCCAAGGTCCTTGCGAGGCGATCGTGACCGCTTGTGCGGCCGGCACCCATTCCATCGGTGCCGCTCTCAACACCATCCGTATGGGTCGCTGCGACGTCATGCTCGCCGGTGGGAGCGAGACGCCAACGTGCCCGACCGCGCTGGCCGGGTTCGGCAACATGACCGCCCTGTCGTCGACCGGCGAATCCCGCCCGTTCGACAACCGGCGCAACGGATTCGTGATCGCCGAGGGGGCTGCGGTGCTGGTGCTGGAGGATCTGGAGCACGCCACGGCCCGTGGTGCCGAGATCCTGGCGCTGGTCATGGGCACGGCCAGCACGGCCGACGCCCATCACATCACCGCCCCGGCACCGGGTGGCTCGGGTGCGGTCCGGTGCATGGAGTTGGCGCTGTCCGACGCCGGGCTGTCAGCCGGCGACATCGTCCAGATCAACGCCCACGGCACGTCCACACCGCTGAACGACGCGGCCGAGGCCGAGGCCATCACCAAGGTGTTCGGATCCCCCGGCCCTCCGGTCACCTCCACCAAAGGCGTGACCGGCCATGCGTTGGGTGCCGCCGGTGCCCTGGAGGCCGCAGCGCTGGTGATGTCGATCGAGAAGGAGCTGATCCCGCCGACGATGGGCTTCGGCGAGCGTGATCCGGAGATGCCCGAGATCGACATCGTCGCCGGTGAGGCCCGGCCCTGGACCCCTGGACCGGCGATCTCCAACAGCTTCGGCTTCGGTGGACACAACGGTTCGATCATCATCGGACCGACCGACTGAGGCCGATACACAGCCGTCCTGGCTGGCGCCGATCAGGTGTCGGCGAGTACGAACATGAGCTCGGCCTGGCAGGCAGTCGCGCCGTCGACCGAGGCGACGCCGGTTCCCTTGCCCGCCCTGCCGGTGAGGCGGGTCAACTCGACCCGCAGATCGAGCGTCTCACCCGGAACGACCTGACGGCGGAGCTTCACCTTCGACGTCCCGGCCAGCAGCGGGATCTTGCCCGCAAACCGTGGATCGGACAGCACGCCACAGGCCCCGATCTGGGCCAGGGACTCGACCATGAGGACGCCGGGAAGGGTCGGCCGGCCGGGAAAGTGCCCGGGGAAGAACCACTCGTCGCCGGTGAGATGCCACGTTCCCAACGCCAACTCTCCGGGGATCAGCTCGGTGATCTGATCGAGCAGCAGGAACGGAGCACGATGAGGTAGGAGATCGGTGGGATGGGGATACTCGCCGGAATTCATAGTGGGACCAAGAGTACCCGGCCGGCGACCGGCCAGGATGACCGATCAGGGCTCCATGCCCCAAAACGACGATGGACGCCCGGCTGGGCGTCCATCGCTTCGAGCTGTGAAGCCCTGACGGGCTTCAGGTCCCCGCTTCCGGGCGGCGGGTCCGGTTACCGGCGGCAGTCGATGCCGTCGAGCCGATCAGCTGCCCTTGCCGGCAGCCTTCAGCTTGGTCAGCGCACTCACCTTGGTGGCCGTGGAGGCCGGGATCTGCATCTTCTCGCCGGTCTGCGGGTTGTGGCCCATGCGAGCCTTGCGGTTCACCCGCTCGACCTTGAGCCAGCCCTGAATGGTGACATCGTTACCGTCGGACACGGCGTCGGCCATCACGTCGAACATGCCGGAGATAGAGGCCTCGACGTCCTTCTTGCTGACACCGGTGCGATCGGCGACGTTGTCAATTAGCTCTGATTTGTTCATGCGAACTCCTTTGGGGTATCGGCCCGCCTCTGCGGGGGACTTCCGAAAGTGGAGCCTCCGCGAATCACAATGTCAAGGATTTCGCCATCATTCTCCTGGCTGAAACCCGCGCCATCAGTACGGAATCGGGCCGTCTTTGCAAATCACAAGGTGCCAGGAACACTACCGAATTTGCAACCTTCGAGGTCGGATAGCCCAACAAATCGCGCTCGACGAGCATCTGTCGAAACGGCGCGGTCGAGCGACGTCGACCCCACCACAGACCGCCTTAGACGAGATGGCGGGACGCGCCGGAAGCCCATCGCGACCTCATATCCTGTCCCTCTGAGGCCGGCCGCTGCCCGCCCTGCAACGGGTATGTGTTCCCGAGTTGGATTCCGCACAGGGAATAGATGCAGATGCCGATCAGTTCCGAAGTGGATGGTGACGTTGGTGGACTCCCCGAAGACGACGAATGACGACCGGTTCGACGAGTTCATCCTGCCCGAGCTCGAGGTCCTGTACCGAACCGCCTGGTCGCTGACCCGCTCCGACGCCGACGCCCAGGATCTGGTGCAGGACACCCTGCTGAGGGCGTACCGGTCCATCGACCGGTTCGACGGTCGCTACCCGCGGGCCTGGCTGCTCACCATCATGCGTAACGCCAACATCAACAGGGTGCGCAAGAAGAAGCCCGACCTGCTGAACGACCCGGATCTCACGTTCGAGCGTTCACAGGAGTTCGCCGACCACGACGACCCCGAGGCTCTCGTCGTGTCGCCGGTTCTCGACGCGGCAATCGAGGACGCGTTCGCTCAGCTCTCGGATGACTTTCGACAGGTCGTGGAGTTGGTCGATCTCGATGGCCTGGCCTACCAGGAGGCGGCCAACGTGCTCGACATCCCGGTCGGCACCGTCATGAGCCGATTGCACCGGGCGAGAGGCCGCATCCGCGAACACCTGAAACAGACCGGCCTGGATCAGGAGGTGAAGACCCGATGAGACGACTGCTCGACCGCCTGCGGGGCTCGATGTCCTGTGGCGATGTGCTGAAGGTCATCCAGTCCTACATCGACGGTGAGATCGACGCCGAGACGGCCCGAAAGGTGGCCGCCCATCTCGACCAGTGTCATCCATGTGCCGACGAGGAACGCATCTACGGCCAGATCAAGACCTCGTTGGCTCGTCGCCGCCATCATGTCGACATGGACGTTCTGGACCAGTTGATGTCGTTCGGCGAGCGACTGAAGACCGATCCGACCCTCGGCGACTGACCGGTTGATGAACGGTTGATCGGCCGCTCCACCCGGTGGACAATGACGAATTGGTGGCCATCGACCGAGGCCGGTGCTACGATCACCAGGGTGTTGCTGCTGCTCGACCTTCGACTTCTGAACCCGGCCGCTTAGTCAAGCGCGTCGGGATCCAACACGTCGAAGTTCGAGCATCTCACTCACCATGGCCCGAATCGGGGCCGGTGCAGCAGCCCGGGCTCGTCCGCTCCCACCGAGCCGAGCCCCTCAAACCTTGCGGTGACTGAGAACCAGGAACTTCCTGCCCTATCCGCACCTCGACCGTTCCCCTCGGCCGGGATGCACCAGCCAGTCAATTCGCCCCCACCCATCGCAACCGCACATGATTGTCGTCGGGGCCACGCAAGGAGATCCTGAACCATGTCAACCCAGTCCACCCCAACCCGAATGCCCATCCAGAAGTATCAGTCGTTCACCCCGATCGATCTTCCCGACCGGACGTGGCCGAGCGCCGTCACCACCAAAGCACCGCTGTGGTGCAGCGTCGACCTCCGTGACGGCAATCAGGCCCTCATCGAGCCGATGGACCCCGACCGCAAGCGGATGATGTTCGAGACGCTGGTCGCGGTCGGCTTCAAGGAGATCGAGGTCGGCTTCCCGGCCGCCTCCGAAACCGACTTCGACTTCGTCCGGCAGATCATCGCCGACGGTGCCATCCCCGACGACGTGACGATTCAGGTGCTGACCCAGGCGCGGGACGAGCTGATCGACCGCACCTACGAGTCGCTGGTCGGGGCCAAGCAGGCCATCGTGCACCTCTACAACTCGACCTCGACCGTACAGCGACGGGTGGTGTTCGGCCTCGACGAGGCGGGCATCACCGAGATTGCCGTCAACGGTGCCCGCCGTTGTGTGGCCAATGAGGCCAACGTCGCCGGCACCCGTATCCGCTACGAGTATTCGCCAGAGTCGTTCACCGGCACCGAGCTGCCCTTCGCCCGCGACATCTGCGAGGCGGTCATGGACGTGTTCGAACCAACGGCGGCCGACCCGTTGATCATCAACCTGCCGGCAACCGTGGAGATGAGCACCGCCAACATCTACGGCGATCAGATCGAGTGGTTTCACCGCAACATCAAGGACCGTGACTCGATCGTGCTGTCGCTGCACCCTCACAACGACCGCGGCACCGCAGTGGCGGCCGCCGAGTTCGGGGTCATGGCCGGAGCCGACCGGGTCGAGGGCACGTTGTTCGGCAACGGGGAGCGCACCGGCAACGTCGATGTGGTCACCCTGGCCCTCAACCTGTTCAGCCAGGGTGTCGAGCCGGGCCTGGATCTGACCGAGATCAACGAGCTGCGCCGGGTGGCCGAGCACTGCAACCAGCTGCCGGTGCATCCCCGCCATCCCTATGTTGGCGATCTGGTGTACACCGCCTTCTCCGGGTCGCATCAGGATGCGATCAAGAAGGGGTTCGAGGCCATGGAGCGCACGGGCCAGACGCTGTGGGAGGTCCCCTACCTGCCCATCGACCCCCGCGATGTCGGCCGGACCTACGAGGACGTCATCCGGGTCAACTCCCAGTCGGGCAAGGGAGGGGTGGCCTACCTCTTGAAGACCGAACAGGAGCTGGATCTGCCTCGACGACTGCAGATCGAGTTCACCCGGGTCATTCAGCAGATCACCGACACGACGGGCAAGGAGATCACCGGCAACGAGATCTGGGAGGAGTTCCGTAATCACTACCTCGCTCCTTCGAAGCCCTACGAGCTCGTCTCGTTCGAGACGTCCCAGAACGTCAAGGGCGCCGACCGTTCCGTGGTCAAAGCCAGCGTCAACGTCGACGGCGAGGAGGTCCGGATCGACGGTGAGGGCGGCGGTGCCGTCGAGGCCTTCACCAACGCGATGCGCCAGCATTTCGACGCCGATCTGCGGGTTCTGGACTATCACGAGCACGCGATCGGCGCCGGAGCCGACGCCCAGGCGGTGTGCTACATGGAGCTCAAGATCGGCGAGCGCGAACTGTGGGGTGTCGGCATGCACGGCGACATCGTCACCGCATCACTGCGGGCCATCGTTTCCGGCGTGAACCGGGCCCGGGAAGTCTGACCATCACGGTCGTCGTGTGAACCGGTCCGCCACGAGCCCGGGCTACTCCGGGCCGTGGCGGGACCGAACGTGGCTCCGGAACCGATGCGGCGAGTGCTTCAGCCCTCGATGATGGCGGTCTCGGGGTGGTAGCCGGCCCAGGCGAACCAGAAGGTGTTGAGATGGCCGACCGGTTCGAGCTGCTCACCGGCAAGCGGCCCCTCGACGGCTTCGCCGGTGAGGGACCAGATCGATCCGGTCTGATCGTCGACGAACTCGTCGCCGTCGACCGAGAAGGTGAGTGGCTCGCCGTCGCCGGATCGGGGCACGAAGACCCCGGTCTGGCCGACGTCGCGACCGGCGGCGACCGCCGCCCGGTCGAGCGCGGAGGCCAGGCCCGGTCGGTGGAGAACGACGAGCGACTCGTCGCCGACATCGATCTGGTGGACCGACGGCGTCTCACCGAAGTCCAGCGTGACAGCGGAGGCCGTGTCGTCCCGGACGATTCCCACGACCCGGGCCTTCGGTTGGAGGCGGGGGTCGACGTCGCCCTCGAAGAACCCGCCGATGGGTCCGGACGACTCCTCGTCGTAACCGATGTAGGGATTGGTGCCGTAGTCCCTCGATGCGCCGGTATCCCGGGAAAGTACACGGCCGTCGGGATGGCGGTCGACGAACTGGTCGAAGGCCAGCGTCTGCACCGGAATCGGATTGAGCCGCGCCCCCGCATAGTGGCCGACCACGCCTTCACCGGTGAAGTGGGCCCACAGTGACTCGGTCTGCCGGTCGTACATGACCAGCGCCGACTGGTAGAGCGAGCCGGAGGTGCCGAAGTCGAGGACCCGCTCCCCCACCCTCCGGTCGAAGGCGAGGGCCGAGTTGCAGAGGGGGCAGTACGTGACGCTGACCGGCACGCCTCCGACCTCGTCGTTCACGATCTCGTGCCATACCAGGATCTGGATCGGGTAGGCCCGGGCGTCGCCGTCGACGTCGATGACCACCACCGCTTCGTCGGGCTGGACGAAGTCGACCTCTTCGATTGACAGAAAGCGTGGATTGTCGATGGCGGGGATCGCATCGGGACCGAGAACCGGCACGATCGCCGCCGGAGGGACGAGCGGGGGTGGGAAGTCCTCCCGGGTCCGCTCGTTGCGGAGTGCGGATCCGGCGGGCTCGGCATCGTAGTCGACGTCCCGATAGGCGGTCCCGACCACCTCGATACCGGCCTCGTTCATCTGAGGACCATCGGACCGGAGGTCGGCGCCGGTGTCGATGCCGGCGTCGGCCGAGGCGTCGGCGGCATCGACCGAGGCGTCAGGCTGGTCTGCGACCTCGGCGGTTCCAGCCGAGCATGCGGCCAGAATCAGCATGAGACCGATACCGGTGGCGAACCCGCGGAGACGCCGTCGATACCGTCGCTCGGTGGGCGGTCTGGTGATCGCGGAGATGGCCATGATGTACCAACCTCCCGCTGGAACCGAAACTTCCCACCGATGTCCCGCCGACTGCCCGTTCGCTGACGGGAGCCTGACGCGACCTCAGCCCACGATCCGCTCGCCACCGACGCCGGTGTAGCGCGACATCGGTCGGGTCCACCGCTGTTCCCACCATCGGGCGTCGCGGGCATGAGCATGAAAGTGGCCGGGAACCTGCCTCATCTCGCGGTCGATGCTCCAACCGCTTTCACCGAACCGCTCGACGGCCGCAGCGGCCAACAGCGCCAGGAGACGATCGACGACCTCGGTATCCGGGGACTGGCCGTGGTGCCACGACACCACCATCGGCACCGAACAGACCTCGCAGTCGGCCACCCAACCGTCGGCCGACTCCGCATACCAGTGGGTGAATCGGGCGGCCGCGCACAACTCGCAGTCAGGATCGTCCGGGGGAAAGGGGCGAGGTCCGGCGGAAGGCTGCAAACCGGTTCAGATCACGAGCCTGCGGCCACCGAGTCGAGGCCGGCCCGCAGCTCGGCCACGAACTCCACAGCCGGTTCGATGGAGCCGGAATCGAGGATTCTGCGGATCAACGCCGAACCGACGACCACACCGTCGGCGATCTCGGCCACTTCCGCCGCCTGCTCCGGATTGGAGACGCCGATCCCGACCAGAACCGGCTTGTCGGTGACGTCCTTCAGACGGCGGGCGATCTCGCGCGCACTCGACGCCAGCTCCGCTCGCTCACCGGTGATGCCGACGAGGCCGATGCCGTAAACGAAGCCGCGGGTTCGCTCCACGATCGCGGGCAGCCGACTGTCGGGGGCCGTGGGGGCCGCCAGCAGGACGGTCTCGATACCGGCGTCGTCAGCCGCCCGGGCCCACGGGCCGACCTCCTCCAACGGCAGATCGGGCAGGATGGCGGCACAGATCCCGGCCTTGTTGAGTTCGGCCGCGAACCGGCGGTGACCCATCCGGTAGCAGATGTTGTAGTAGGTCATCGCCACCAGCGGAATCTGAGGGTTCAGCTCACCGAGCCGGGCGAACGCGGACTCGGGCGTGATGCCGGCTCCGAGCGCAAACGACGACGACTCCTGAATGGTCGGACCGTCGATGACCGGGTCGCTGAACGGGATACCGATCTCGATCGCATCGGCGCCCGCCGTGGTGAGGCCCTCAACGAGCAGATGCCAACTGTCGGTCGGATACCCGGCGGTGATGTAGGGAACCAGGAGCTTTCGGCCCTCGGCCCGCAGGGCCCTGAAATGCTCCTCGAGCCGACCGGGATCGACGGTCGTCGGCTCGCCGGAGCCGGCAGCCCCGGTGGACAGGTGGGTGTCGGTCATCGTCGTCTCCGCTCTGAGTACTCGGGTCCGGTGATCAAGCCTTCTCCGATGGGCGTTCCGGCATGTCGGGATTGAAGTCGACGGTTTCGAGCGCCACCGGATCACCGGCTCGAATGGCCTGGACCTGGGCCACGTCCTTGTCGCCTCGACCGGACATGTTCAGCAGCACGGTCCGGCCCTGCAACGCATCGCGGTTCTCGACGATCCACGCCAGCCCGTGCGCCGGTTCGAGGGCCGGGATGATTCCTTCGGTACGCGACAGCAGTTCGAAGGCGTCGAGAACCTGGGCATCGGTGACCGCCTCGTAGCGTGCTCGTCCGATGTCGGCCAGGTGGGCGTGCTCGGGACCGACACCCGGATAGTCGAGCCCGGCCGAAACCGACTGGGCCTCGAGAACCTGACCGGCTTCGTCCTGCATCAGGTACGACATGGAACCGTGCACGACACCGACCACACCGCGGCCGACCGCCGCCCCACCGGCCGGTTCGACACCCACCAACTCGGCCGGCGTATCGACGAACCCGGAGAAGATGGCGATGGCGTTCGACCCGCCTCCGACGGCGGCGACGACCACGTCGGGGAGATCCCCCTCGAGCAGATCGAGAGACTGTGCGTACGCTTCGCGGCCCAACACCCGGTGAAACTCACGGACCATGTAGGGATACGGGTGCGGACCCATGACCGAACCGAGGAGGTAGTAGGTGCTGTCGACCGACGCCACCCAGTCACGTAGGGCCTCGTTCACGGCGTCCTTGAGGGTCCGGCTGCCGGACAGGGCGGGCCGCACCTCGGCCCCCAGCAGCTGCATGCGATAGACGTTGAGAGCCTGGCGCCGGACGTCGACCTCGCCCATGTAGACGACGCAGTCCTGGCCGAGCAGGGCAGCCGCGGTGGCGGTGGCCACGCCGTGTTGGCCGGCGCCGGTCTCGGCCACGATCCGGGTCTTTCCCATACGTTTGGCCAGCAGGGCCTGGCCGAGCACGTTGTTGATCTTGTGCGAGCCGGTGTGGTTCAGATCCTCCCGCTTCAGCAGGAGCCGAACCCCGAGCTCGGCCGACAGGTTGTGGCATTCCGTGAGCGGCGAGGGCCGGCCGGCGTAACCGGTCAGCAACTCGTCGAAGTCGGCGTGGAAGGCCGGGTCGGCCCATGCCTCCCGGAACGCCGCCTCCAGCTCCTGACAGGCCGGAACCAGCGTCTCGGGCACGAACAGCCCGCCAAAGCGCCCGAAGCGGCCGGTCGACCCCGGGTCGCCCATCAGCGATTGGTCGCCGCCGCTCGAGTCCACCGGAGGTGCGATCGTCGAATCTGCCGTCTCTACCATGCTGCAATCATCCTGCCTTCGGTCCTGACTTCGACCGTGCCGTCTCTACCATCCCATTTCACCGGACCGTCTCCATACTTCCTGCACCACCGCGCCGTCACCGGCTAGGACTCGTCGATTCCGAACAGCTCCCGGACCGGACCGATCGAACCGAGTTCGGCTGCGGCCCGGCGGGCGTTGGCGATGAAGCGACGCATCCTGGCCGGATCCTTGCGGCCCGGCGCCTGCTCGACACCGCTGGCGACATCGACACCCCAGGGCCGGGCCACCTCGATGGCGTCGGCCACGTTCTCGGGGGTCAGACCGCCGGCGAGGATGAACCTCCGACCGTGGAGCACCCGTTCCAGGTTCGACCAGTCGAAGACCTGGCCACTGCCCGGTTGCGGCGAGTCGATCAGGAGACGGTTGGCGCCGTAGTCGTCCCCGCTGGTCAGCGCCGGGTCGGCGATACCGAAGGCACGGATGAGACCGGACACCTGGGAGGCGATCCAACGCGAGTCCTCGGGCGTCTCGTCACCGTGCAACTGGACGACGCCGATGCCGAGACGGTGAGCGGTCTCGACCACCTCGTCACGGGGCTGGTTCCGGAACACGGCGACGGCCATCACGTCGGGCGGAAGCCGATCGAGAATGTCGTGCGCCGTGTCGAGGCCGACGCGGCGCGGGGAGTCCGCGAAGTTCAGGCCGACCGCGTCGGCTCCCAGACCGGCCGCCAGAAGGGCGTCATCGACGGTGGTGACACCGCAGATCTTCACGAACACTGTCTTGCACGGTAGCGGCTCGGAGACGACGTCGAGCCGGAATTCACACGCTCGACGGCCGTCGGAGAGCACCGGCGATCAACCGGCGGTCGCCGCCCTCATCTCGGCCACCGCGACCGACGGGTCGCCGCTGCGGACCAGCGTCTCACCGATCAGTGCGGCCTTGTAGCCGGCGGCGGCAAGCGGTGGCAGGTCAGCGGGGGAAGCGATACCGGATTCGGCCACGGCGACGACATCACCGGGGATCGAGGCGGCAACCACCACGGCCCGCCGCTGGTCGACCTCGAAGGTCACGAGATCCCGCTGATTGACACCGATCAGTGTGGCCCCGACGGTCAGCGCCCGCTCCACCTCCGCCTCGTCGTGGGTCTCCACCAGCGCGTCGAGACCCAGCTCGCCCGCCAGTTCGTGGAAGTCCCGCAACTCGTGGTCGTCCAGCGCCGCCGCGATCAGCAGCACGGCGTCGGCCCCCATCAAACGGGCATCAGCCACGTCGTGGGCGCTGACCGTGAAGTCCTTGCGGAGAACAGGCAGGTCGACCGCGGAGCGGGCCCGCTGGAGATCGTCGACCGACCCCCCGAAGAACTCGGCGTCGGTGAGCACGGAGAGGCAACTGGCCCCGCCTGTTGCGTAGGCTCGGGCAAGCTCGATCGGATCGAGCCCGGGAGCAAGGTCGCCTTTGGACGGTGAACGCCGTTTGATCTCGCTGATGATCGCCATGCCCTCGGCCCGCGCCAGCGCGTCCGCGAATCCCCTCGGCCGGTGATCGCCGGCTCGCGCCTCATCGAGGAGGCCGTCGAGCGACCGTGCGTCGGCGGCCTCCGCCTCCCGATGGGCGGCAAGGATCCGGTCGAGATAGGTGGCGGCCATCAGGCCTGTATACCCGGCACCACACCCCCATTCACACCGTCCTAACATTGACGTCCTACGCTTGATCGCCATGGGTCCGGATCACCATCGTGCGTCGAGGCCAGGGCGATGACGGCGATCGTCGTTGTCGAGGACGAGGCCGACATCGGCGATCTTCTGGCCCTCTACTTCCGCCAGGAGGGGTGGACGGTGCATCTGGCCGACAACGGGACCGACGGGTTGGAGGTCATCCGGGCCCGCCGTCCCGACTTCATCGTGCTCGACGTCGGCCTCCCCGGCGACGTCGATGGGTTCGACGTGTGCCGGGAGGTGCGCCGCGACACCAACACCCCGATTCTCTTTCTCACCGCCCGCGACGACGAGATCGATCGCATCCTCGGCCTCGAGATCGGTGCCGATGACTACGTCACCAAACCGTTCTCACCCCGTGAGATCGTGGCTCGGGTCAAGGCCATCATGCGTCGGGGCAAAGACGATCCTGATCGTTCCGACGTCCGGTTCGACACGATCCTGATCGACCTCGACCGCCACGAGGTCACCGTCGATGACGAGCCGGTTGCCCTGGCAACCCAGGAGTGGTCGTTGCTGGCGGCCCTGGCCCGGCACCGTGGTGCCGTGCTCAGCCGCCGGCAGCTCCTCGACCTGGCCTGGGGCGTCGACTGGATCGGCGACCCCAGAACCGTCGACGTGCACGTTCGCCAGCTGCGCCGAAAGCTCGGTCCCGATCTCCCACTGGCCACCGTCCGGGGTGCCGGGTACCGGCTCGGTTAGGTCGCGGTGCAACGACGGCTTGCTTTGGCGCTGGCGCTCACCGCCTTGACGACGGTGGTTCTCGTCGGCCTCGGGGTTGTGTTCCAGGCCAACCGCGGGGCCCGAAGCGAAGCCACCGACAAGGTGACGAGAGCCGCCGAGGCCCTGGCCGAACTCTCGGCCGGCACCCGCCGACTCGGCGATTTCGGCCGGCAGCTCGCCCAGACCCGCCAGGCCTTCGACTTCGAGGCGCTCAGCCTGGTATTGGTCGACGGCGACGGCGAGATCATCGGGATCGACGGGCCTGACGGGCGCCGAGGTCGCAACGACCAACCGCCGATCCGGGACGTCGCCAGGAACACCGTGCCGTCGGTGCTCGATGCCGACGAGATGCGGACCTTCCGGGCCGGCGAACCCGTCGTGTTCGACGGCGATCGAGCGGTGACGGTGCTCGTGGCGCTCGACGTCGAGACCCCGGACCTGGAAGGCGCCGAGGGACAGTTCGGCCTGATCGCCGTTGAAGAGGTGCTGGCGGTCCCCCGCCGGGCGCTCGGTTGGTTCCTGTGGTCGAGCATGGTGGTCCTTGCCGGCGCTTCGCTGGCCGGTGTCGCATTGGCCCAACGCCTGGTTCGCCCGATTCGAGCGATCCAGGAGACGACGGCCGCCATCGCCGCCGGCGACCTGGAGGCCAGGACCGTGGTCGGTGGCAACGACGAGCTGGCCGACCTCGGGAACTCGGTGAACGTCATGGCTTCTGAACTGGAACGGTCGAAGCAGCTCGATCAACAGTTTCTCATGTCGATCTCGCATGATCTCCGCACCCCGCTGACCGCCATCAGGGGCTACGCCGAGGCGCTCGTCGACGGCACGGCCACAGACCGGTCAGCCATCGGCCGCATTATCGGCGACCAGTCGGCCCGGCTGGAACGCCTGGTGCAGGACCTCCTCGATCTGGCCAGACTCGATGCTCGACGTTTCCGGCTGAATCCGTCGGTGATGGATCTGGCCGTCGTCGCCGGGCGGACGGCGGCCGAGATGACGGCCGCTGCCTTGACCCAGGGTGTTCGGATCGACTTCGAGCCGGGCGAGGCCGCGGTCACCGTGCACGCCGACCCTGACCGGGTGGCGCAGGTGGTGGGGAACCTCATCGACAATGCCGTTCGCTTCGCTCAAACGTCGGTGATCGTACGGGTTACCGGAAACGGTGGGTTCGGGACCGTGACGGTGCTCGACGACGGTCCCGGTCTCGACGATGCGGATCTACCCCACATCTTCGACCGGCTCTACGCCGGACGCAACCAGCCGAAACGCTCGGAGAGTTCGACCGGTTTGGGGCTGGCCATCGTCCGCGAACTGACGACCGCCATGGGGGGATCGGTGACAGCGGCCCGCAACTCCGACGGCGGCTCCCGATTCGACGTCCGGTTCCCCCTCACCGACTCGTGACCGGGTTGATCGCGCCAACCTCCTAGCGTCGATCGTCCGGCGGCGGATCGAAGAGCGCCAGCTCGTCGGCGTCCGGTGCCTCGAAGACGGTGAGCCACTCCACGAGATCGGGACGTCCGATTGGCTCGTCAACCCAGGGTGTCTTGGTATTCCGAGCCTCGATGCGCCGCCAGAGCTCGTCGGTCGACACATCGAGATGGTGGAGTTCGACACCGACACCGATGCGACGGGCCATCGCCCGAAGCTGGTCGCGCTCGACTCTCCTCCAGAGTCCGAAATCGAGGATGACACTCACTCCATGGCCGAGAAGCTCCTCGGCCAGACACCGGAGCCTCCACTCCAACCTCTCACCCATCTCGCGATCCCACGGGCTCGATCCAAGATCCCACTGCCATTCGTCTTTCGTGAGCCGCACTGCGGCACGGTCTGCCGCTATCTCTTTGGCGAGTGTGGTCTTGCCCGCTCCGGGAAGCCCACAGGTGAGAATCAATCGGACCTCGTTCATTGGTTGCCATTCCAGCACATGCGAACGATAAACCTGTTGACAGAACATATGTTCGATTCTACGCTGACCGTAGTCGTTCGTTTCCGGGGGCGGAAAGGGTTCAGGGGTGATGGTCGAGACCGGGTCGGTTCCGGTTGTCGAGGCCGTTGAAGTCTTCGGGCTGCTCGTCCCCCTCGTCGGTGGTGTCGATGTCGCGTCGTGCTCAGCTGATGAGCTCGGCGAT
The DNA here is from genome assembly GCA_965216675.1 of Acidimicrobiales bacterium. GTDB lineage: Bacteria > Actinomycetota > Acidimicrobiia > Acidimicrobiales > SZUA-35 > JAHELU01. The sequence goes on from CBDCGK010000004.1 coordinate 70,407, forward strand.
CTGACGGCTGCCGCCCGGCTTGGCCAGCAGGCGATCGAGTCGCTGTTGATGCGCGTCGGCGTGGCCGCCGACCGCCGCGCTGCCGATGGCGATGATCCGACGGGGTCGGGTGCGCACGGCACGTTGTTGGGTGACGGCCGTCGAGTCCGCGGTGCGACTGCTCGGAGGGAGGCCGCCCGTTCGAAGACGGCAGCGGCAATGCGGCGGGTTGGTGCCGCCGTGGAGCGGGGGGAGCTTGGTGGGGCGCAGGTCGATGCGATCACCAACGCCGCCAAAGACTTGTCTCCGAATCAGCTGGAGCAGCTCGACTCCGATGGATTGGTCGAGTCGGCTCGTCGCGATCCGGCCGATGTGTTCGCTGCCAAGGTGCGACGTGAAGCTGAAAGAATCCGCGGCGATCACGGGCTGTCCGATACGAAGCGTCGGCAGGCGGCGTCACGGTGGCGGCACTGGTTCGACGAACGAACCGGCATGGGCGTTCTACACGGCGAGTTCGACCCCGAACGCTACGAAGCGATCGTCAACGCGGTCGACGCCCACGTGACCAACCTGGCGAATCAAGGCGGGGTCAACAAGACTCCGGGCTTGGCCGCAACCGCGGCGTTCGAGTTGTTGACCGGCGCGGCCAAATCCGGCGGCGGGCGGCCGCATCTGAGTGTGATCGTGGATTGGGAGACCTTCACCTACGGTGCGCACGCTGAATCGGTGCGCGAGACGTGTGCGGGGCATTCGTTGCCGCCCGACTCGTTGTCGAGGTTGTTGTGCGACGCCACCATCCAACGGGTTGTTGTCGACAAACGATCAGTGCCGCTGAATGTTGGCCGAAAGCATCGCACGGCGACCGACGCCCAATGGCAGGCCATTCGGGCCACGTATCGATCGTGTGCGTGGGATCAGTGCGATCGGCCCCTCGCTTGGTGCCAGGTCCATCACATTCAGGAGTGGGAGCATGGCGGGCGAACCGATCTGGGCAACCTGATCCCGCTCTGTGGTCGGCACCATCACGCCGTCCACGAGGGCCGGTGGTCGGTCAAACTCGACGAAGACCGTATTCTGCACATTCACCGGCCCGACGGCACCCGGCACGCCACCACCCGACCCGATCGATTGGCCTCCGGCCCGCAACCTGATGACCCGGTCGAAGCGGAGGGCCCGTGATGTCACTCCGCTCGGAGCGGGATGAGCTCCACGATCAACGGGCCGTCGGGCCAATCCAGCTCAGCGCGACCCGGCACATCAACGGCCCGCTTCACGTAGGCGAGCCCGACGAGGCCCTGAGAAGGCGAGGAGGCCGCGCTCGTCACGGAACCCGCATCGGAACCGTCGATCGTCAGGCCCGCGCCGGAGATGGTTCCCTCAGAGCCTGCCGAATGCGGCGTGCCGACGAACCGGACCAGGCGGGTCGGGGTGTTGCTGCCTCGGGAGTCGATTCGGGCCACAAGCTCCTGGCCGACGTAACAACCCTTGGTGAAGTCGACGGATTCGTCAACGATTCCCGCCGCAGCCGGGATGGTCGACGAGTCGAGCTCCCGACCCATGAGAGGGCGGCCCTGGAGTATTCGAATCAGCTCCATCGAAGCGGCGTCGGCAACCACAACGGCGTCGGCACCGGCGACCTCCTCAGCACCGAGTCTCGCCACCGATTCCGGATCGGGCGGCTCGTCACCGTCGGCGATGAGGTCCACACCGGGCACCGAACCCCAGCCGGCGTCGACAGCGCGATGCCCGGGCGCGCCGCCGGCCTTGCTGGCCGCCTGGTGGCTTCCCTCACCCCGCAACGCGACCGCAGTGACGCGGCCGAGTGCGAAGGTCACATCGACGCGCAGCTTGAACCGTTCCAGGCGGGCGAGTGCATCGTCGCCGTAACCGGCATCGACGACCAACCAAAGCCGATCCGGATCGATCCGATGGATACGCATCCAGGCATCGACCTTGCCCTGCGGTTGGAGCAGCAGGGTCCATCGGGTCTCTCCGATTGCCAACCCGGCCACGTTCTGGCTCAGCTGCCCCTGGAGGTAGTCGACGGCGTCGGCTCCGGTCACCGTGATCACGTCCAGGTCGACGGAACCGATCACGACACCACCATCCAACGCCGCCTCGACGTCCGCAGACGATCCATCGGGAATCATGATGTTCTCCAGTCAGCTTCGTTGCCGCGATCCGCCGACATCCGCCGAGCGGGTCCGACCGCGGCCAGCAAGGCCCGAGCCTTGTTCCAGCATTCCTTGTTCTCGAGCTCCGGCACACTGTCGGCCACCACGCCCGCCCCGGCCTGTACCGATGCTCCGTCGGGCCCGCAGACCATGGTGCGGATGGCGATGGCCGTGTCGAGGTTCCCGGAAAAGCTGAGATACCCGACCACACCGGAGTACGGGCCCCGCTTGGTCGGCTCCAGTTCGTCGATGATCTCCATGGCCCGCACCTTCGGGGCGCCAGACACCGTTCCGGCCGGCATCGTGGCCCGCAGCACGTCGATGACGGACTTTCCGGCGGTCAGCTTTCCCGACACCTCCGAGGTGAGGTGCATCACATGGCTGTAGCGCTCGAGGGTCATCATCTCGTCGACACTCAACGATCCGAACTCCACCACCCGCCCAACGTCGTTGCGGGCCAGATCGACCAGCATCACGTGTTCGGCCCGTTCCTTCGGATCCTCGGCCAGCTCGGCCGCCATCATCCTGTCGTGCTGTTCGGTTCGCCCCCGTCGGCGGGTGCCGGCGATCGGCCGGGAGATCACCCGTCCGTCCTGGACCTGGACCAGAGGCTCAGGCGAGCAGCCGATCAGGGTCAGCTCCGGTCGACGGAAGAAGTACATGTACGGGCTCGGGTTGATCTGGCGCAAAACCCGGTAGACGTCGATGGGGTCGGCATCGAGGTCGAACGCAAACCGTTTGGCCAGCACAACCTGGAAGATGTCACCGGCTCGGATGTATTCCTTGGCCGCCTCCACCGACTTCTCGAACAGGCCGGCCGACAGCGATTCGGCAACCGAAAGCGCCTCGACATCGGCCGACTGCGTTTCCTCCGACTCATCCGGCGGACGTACCATCGGCTCATCGATCGGGCGGGCGCCATCTGCGGCGAGGCGATCGAGGCGGGCCACGGCGTCGTCATAGGCGGCGTCGATCTCCGCATCGGTGGCCGACGGGCCGAGCAGCGCCACAGCCACCAGCGTCACACGCTGACGCCAGTGGTCGAACACGGCCAACTCACCGATCACGTCGATGATGGCGTCGGGAAATCCCGTATCGTCGACCGTGGTCTCGGGAATGTCCTCGATTTCACGGACGACGTCGTAGCCCAGGTAGCCGACCATGCCCGCCACCAGCGGCGGCAGATCCCGCAGCTCCGGAGCCCGGTACCGTTCCAGCAGCACCTCGAGCGGGGCGAGGATGCCCTGATCGAGCGGCAGGTCGTCGTCGGGCAGGTCACCGGAGATCTCGACGTTGCGGCCCCTTGCGGTCAGCGTGGCGTGGGGGCGGCGTCCGACGAAGCTGAACCGGCTCCACCGCTCGCCGTTGTCGACCGACTCGAGACAGAATCCGGCCTCGTCACCGACACAACGCATGAACGCCGCCACGGGGGTGGTCAGGTCGGCGAGAAGCTGACGGTGGACGGGGATGGCCCGATAGCTCCGGGCCAGGTCACGAAACTCCTGACGGCTGGTGGTCATCAACGACGATCACGCACCAAAATCTCGGAAGAAGCACGAATACTCACCGGTGTGGCACGCTCCGGCCCCCTCCTGTCGGACCCGGAACAGCAGCGTGTCGGCGTCACAGTCATACGACGCCTGCTCAATCCACTGACGATCACCGGAGGTATCACCCTTCCGCCACACCTCGCAACGAGAACGGCTCCAGAAAACCGTGCGGCCCTCGGCCAACGACAGCTGCAACGTCTCGGCGTTCATCCAGGCCATCATCAGCACTGCGCCGGTTTCGACGTCCTGCACGATGGCGGGAACGAGACCGTTCGCGTCGTAGGTGACGGCGGCAAGCTGCTCGGCCGTCGGCTCGATGACACGACCCTGGAGGTCGGTGGCGGAGGCTGGACCGTTCGCGTCAGACATGACTTCGAGGCTACTGAGTCACTCGGCTGAACGGACCGGATTACCGGCCGGGGCACAAAGGGCCTTCGCCTGGAACCTACAGGTAGAGGCCCATCGGCGAGTCGTCGAGGCGTTCCGCCGCCACGGCGTGCACGTCACGTTCGCGGAGGATGATGTAGTCCTTGCCGCCGACCTCCACCTCGTAACGGTCCTCGGGGTTGAACAACACCCGATCGCCCAGCTCCATCGACCGCACGCTCGGCCCGGTGGCGACGATTTCGGCCCAGGTCAGCCGCTTGCCGACCTGCGCGGTGGCCGGGATGAGGATGCCACCGGAAGACTTCCGGTCGCCGTCGGGACCCTCGAGTTGGACGAGGATCCGATCGTGCATCATCTTGATGGGGAGGCCCTCGCCACCACGGCTCGGCGTCGGCGTGCCGGTGCCGGCCGCCGTACTCGGCTTCGACGCTTCGGACTCGGCCGGCGGCCCATCCCCGGACACGGCTTTGTCATCGGTGAGCGACGTCGCCTCGTCACCATCGGGAGCGGTGCTCGCCTCTTCACTGTCGGTGAGCGCACTCACCGTGTCATCGGGTTTGGTCACACTTGTCTCCGTGGGAGATGGACACCCCGCCCCGGGGCACCGGTCCAAGATACCGTGGTTCACCGCTGATCTTCGAAACCCGAATCGAGCGCCGGAGGCGAACGCGACCCATGCCCAATCCCCTTGACGACGTCGAACGGCTCGCCATCCACACCCCCGATGGGCTGGCGCTGCGGGCCGAGTTGCTCGACCCACGACCGGCCGGCTCCGCTCCCCCGTCCGTTGCGGCCGTCATCTGTCACCCCCACCCGCTTCATGGCGGGAACATGCACAACCATGTGGTCGCCACCCTGTTCGCCGATCTGCCCGACCAGGGGGTGCCCGCCATGCGGTTCAACTTCCGAGGCACGTCGGGTTCGGAGGGCCGCCACGGGGGCGGCGTGGACGAGCGACTCGACATCGTGGCTGCCATCGATGCCGTCACCGAGCGATACGCGGCGGTGCCGGTCCTGCTCGTCGGCTATTCGTTCGGAGCGCTGGTGGCGCTGGCCGTCGACCACCCGGCCGTGGCGGGCTGGCTTGCCATCGCCCCACCGCTTGCCATGGCCGACGGCTTGCGACCGACGGCGGCCGATGACCCCAGGCCGGCGGTGATCGTGGCCGGAACCGACGACGAGTTCACCACCGCGGAAGAGATGGCAAGGCTCACCGCCGACTGGCGAAACACCACCGTCGTTCCAGTCGCGGGCGAGCGTCACTTTCTCGCCGGTGCCGCCGGTCGTCTGCGGTCGGAGGCCAAGGCCTTCGTCGACTCGATCGCCGGTCGATAGAGCCGCCGTGGCCGGTCGATAGAGCCTCGATCGCCGGTTGATCGAGCCTCGATCGGTCAGTGGTCGATCGGGCGGACTGACAGGCCGGCGGCGATCATTTCGTCTTTGGCCTCGGCGATCGTGGCTTGGCCGAAGTGGAAGATCGTCGCCGCCAGCACGGCATCCGCGCCTCCTTCGGTGACACCGGGCGCCAGGTGCTCGATGCCGCCGACACCACCGGACGCGATCACCGGGACGGTCACCGCGTCGGATACCGCCCGGGTCATGTCGTGATCGAAGCCGTCGCCGGTGCCGTCGCGATCCATCGAGGTCAGCAGGATCTCGCCGGCACCCAGCTCCACGACCTGCTGCGCCCATTCGACCACGTCGATTCCGGTCGGTGTTCGCCCGCCGTGAACGTAGACCTCGAACCCGGATGGGAGGGCAGCGGGATCCACCGTCGAGTCCTCCGTGGGCCGGCGGCCGTCGATGGCCACCACACAACACTGGGAGCCGAACTCGGCCGCGATCTCAGCCACCAACTCCGGTCGGGCCACCGCGGCCGAGTTGACCGACACCTTGTCGGCACCGGCCCGTAGGAGCCGGCGGGCGTCGTCGACCGACCGGACCCCACCGCCGATGGTGAAGGGGATGAAGACCTGCTCGGCCACTGCAGCAGCCATCGCCACCGTGGTCTCCCGGTTCTCGTGGCTGGCCCCGATGTCGAGGAAGACGAGTTCGTCGGCGCCCTGGCGGTCATACATCGCGGCCAGCTCCACCGGGTCTCCGGCGTCGCGGAGGTTGACGAAGTTCACGCCTTTCACCACTCGCCCGTCGGCCACATCCAGACAGGGGATAACCCGTATGGCTCTCACGGCCGCTCCTCGTCGATCACGTCGGCGATCGCCTGACGGGCATCGGCAACAGTGAATGCGTTCTCGTACAGCGCTCGGCCGACGATGGCACCCTCGAAGTGTCGGGTCCGACCGTCGGCTTCGACGACGGCCACGGCGGCCAACGACCGCAGATGATCGAGCGTCCCCACCCCACCGGATGCCACCACCGGAATCGAGGTGACCGACAGCAGCCGTCGCAGGCCGGCTTCGTCGGGTCCCTCCAGTGTCCCGTCGCGGGAGATCTCGGTGACGACAAGGGCTTCGACCCCGGATTCGGCGAACTGGTCTGCCAGCTCGGCCACCGTACGACCGGTGCGTTCGGTCCAGCCATGGGTCGCCACCTCGTCACCCCTGGCGTCCAGGCCGACCGCGACCCGGCCGCCGGCGGCAACGACGTCGGCCACCAGCTGCGGGGATTCGAGCGCGGCGGTGCCGATGACGACCCGGTTGACACCGGCGTCGAACAGGGCATCGGCCGCCTCCATGGTCCGTACCCCGCCCCCGACCTGAACCGGAACCGACAGTTGCTCGCAGATCCGGGCTATCACCGGTCGGTTGACCGGCTCACCGGTGCGGGCGGCGTCGAGGTCGACGACGTGGATCACCTCCGCCCCTTCGGCCACGAACGCCTCGGCCTGGGCCACCGGATCGTCGGCGTAGGTGGTCTGGCGATCGTAGTCGCCTTGATACAGCCGGACGCACTTGCCGGCCCGCAGGTCGATAGCGGGATACAGCCTCACGACGCCACGGAGGCCTGAAGGTCATCGGCCGGGCTTCGGCAGGCGTCGACGAATGCCGCCAGCATCGCCAGGCCCGGTCGGGCCGACTTCTCGGGATGAAACTGGGTGGCGAACACGTTGTCGCGTCCGACGGCGGCCACGACCGGGCCTCCGTAGTCGACGACGGCGACCGTCTCGGGTCCTGCTTCGGCGGCCAGGCTGTGCACGAAGTACATCCACGAACCGTCGAGGCCGTCGGTCAGGCGAGCCACGTAGGGGCTCATCTCGTCGGGCGGGCTCACAACCGTGAGGCGATTCCACTGCATCTGAGGTCGTTTGACGGTGTCGGGAAGCCAGCGGATCATGCCGGGCAGAAGACCGAGACCGTCCGTGCCCGGGGATTCCTCCGAGCCGTCGAACAGCATCTGCATCCCCACGCAGATCCCGAGGAACGGAACGCCTGACTCGACGGCCCGATGGGCCTGCTCATCCAGGCCGCTCGATCGAAGCGCGGCCATGCAGGCACCGAAGGCGCCGACGCCGGGCAGCACGACCCCGTCGGCCGACTCGATCAACGCCGCGTCGGAGGTCAGATGGGCATCGGCACCGACCTTCTGGAGCGCTTTCTGCGCCGATCGGAGGTTGCCGATCCCGTAGTCGAGCACCGCGATCGTGGGCGACGGGTCGCTCACAGGGTTCCCTTGGTCGATGGGATTGCCGCCCCCTCGATCCGTACCGCGTCGCGCAGCGTGCGGGCCAGACCTTTGAACGTGGCTTCGATGATGTGATGCACGTTGCGGCCCCGTCTGAGCGAGACGTGCAGCGTGATACCGGCACTGGTGGCGAAGCTCCCGACCGCGTGCTCCGCCATCTGGGGGTCGAATGGCGGGTTTCCCAGCGGGATGGCCTCCGGCATGTCGACGTGCCACTCGAAATACGGCCGGCCCGACAGGTCGAGGGCCACCTCGACCAGGGCTTCGTCGAGGGGATACAGGCCGCTGGCGAAGCGTCGGACCCCGGCCTTGTCGCCGAGTGCCTCGGCAAACACCTGGCCGAGCACGATCGAGGTGTCCTCGATGGTGTGATGGGCGTCGATCTCGAGATCACCGACCGCTTTGACCGTCAGGTCGAAGCCGCTGTGACGGCCCAGTTGATCGAGCATGTGATCGAAGAACGGGATGCCGGTGGAAATCTCGGTCACACCGCTGCCGTCCAAGTCGAGGGTGACGTCGATGGACGTCTCGGCGGTGGTTCGGCTTCGGGTGGCCGACCGGGGACCGAATCCGCGTCCGGTGCCCGGCGACAGGTCGGATCCGGAATCAGCCGATTCGGCAGCTGCAGGAGACGGGTTATCGGAGCTCATCGGTCTCCAAGTATGTCAGCGAGAGCGGCCAGGAACCGACTGTTTTCATCCGACGTTCCGACCGTCACCCGGAGGCATCCGTCGAGCCGGTCCCAGGTGGAGGTGTCCCGCACGAGCACGGAACGGTCGACGAGCCGCTGCCAGACCGACCGGCCGGCCCCGGCATCGGCGCTCGGCTCCGGTCGAAACAATACGAAGTTCGCCCCGGAGGGCCAGACCTCACAGCCGAGCCGTCGGAGCTCGGCGTCGATTCGACCCCGTTCCTCCACGATGTGGGACACCCTTGCTTCCATCTCGTCAACCAGTGTCAACGCAGCCACCCCGGCTGCCTGCTTGAGACTGTCGAGATGATAGGGAAGCACGACCGTTTCGAGGTCGGCCACCAGCCACGACGGCCCGAGCAGGTAGCCCAGGCGGGCCCCGGCCATCGCCCAGGTCTTCGAGAAGGTCTTGGTGACGACCAGCGACCGCCCCTCACCGACCATGCCGACGGCCGACCAGGACGAGAACTCACCGTATGCCTCGTCGACGACGAGCAGCCCACCCGCGGCCTCGACCGCGGCGAGCACGGCTTCCACCGTCTCGGCCGGCTCGACCATCCCGGTCGGGTTGTTGGGCGAGCACAGGAACGTGACGGCCGGCCGATGCTCGTCGACCGCGGCGACCGCCACGGCCGGATCGAGTCGGAAGTCGTCACTCCGCTCGGCCACCAACGGCTCGGAGCCGGTAATCCGGGCCAGGTGGCGGTGTAGTGCGTAGGTCGGCTCGAACGTGAGAGTCCGCCGCGCCGGCCCGGCGTAGGTGAGGAGGAGGGTCTGGAGTACCTCGTTGGAGCCGTTGGCACAAAAAACCTGCTCGGGACCGAATCCGAACCGGGCTGCCAGAGCCGTTCGCAACTCGGTGGCGGCGCGGTCGGGGTACCGGTGCCAGTCGAGGCCGATCGCGGCGTCGGCGACGGCCTTGGCGAAGGCCTCCGGCGGGGCCGACGGCGCCTCGTTGGTGTTCAATCGCACGTCGACCGAAACCTGCGGGGAGTGGTAACCCGTCATCGCGGCCAGATCGGCCCGCACCGGGGGCCGCCTGGGAGAACCGGCGGAGGATTCAGCCATCGGCGGTGTCTCCGGACGCACTGTCGGTCAGATCTTGGAGGCGAAGCCGGACACACTCGGCGTGGGCGGCCAGGCCCTCCTGGTCGGCCAGCGAGATCACGTGGTCGCCGACGGCGGCCAGCCCCTCCGCGGTGGCGGTGACGATGTGGTGGTCCTTCAGGAAGTCGCCGACGGTGAGGGCGCTGGCGAAGCGGGCCGAACCGTAGGTGGGCAGCACATGGCTGGGCCCGGCGATGTAGTCGCCGAGCGCGGCCGGCGAGTAGCTCCCGCAGAAAATGGCACCGGCGTTGTTGACCCTCCTGGCGAGATCCGGGGCGTGGCGACACATCAGCTCGAGATGCTCCGGGGCGATGGCGTCCACCACCTTGAGGGCGTCGTCGGGTGAGTCCACCAGCGCGACGTAGCCACCGTCGGCCAGTGTGGCCCGGACGTCCTGCTCCCTCGGCGACTCCGACAGCAGCTTCTGTCCCGTCTCGCAGATCGATTCGGCGACCGCTTCGTCCCAGGTCACGAGCCAGGCGAGGCCATCGGGTCCGTGTTCGGCCTGGACGATGAGGTCGATGGCGGCATAGGACGGCTCAGCGGTGTCGTCGGCGACGACCACGACCTCCGAAGGTCCGGCGAACGCGGCGGCGATGCCGACGTCACCGGCGACCAGTTGCTTGGCCAGCGCGACATACACGTTGCCGGGTCCGGCGATCACGTCGACGGCGCGTATGGTCTCGGTGCCGTAGGCCAGGGCGGCGATGGCCTGGGCCCCGCCGACGGCGTGCACTTCGTCGACGCCGGCCAGGCGGGCTGCAGCCAACACCGACGGGGCCACGCCGCTCGACTCCCCCGCGGTCGGTGGAACGCACAGTGCCACATCGTCCACTCCGGCCACCTTCGCCGGGACCGCAGTCATCAGAACGGTCGACGGATACTCCGCCCGGCCGCCGGGCACATAGAGGCCGGCGCGCCGTACAGGACGTTGGTAGGCCTCGATTGTCACGCCCGAACGGTGCAAGGTCTCCGGCGACCGAAGCTGGTGGCGATGAAAGTCGGCGATGGCATCGATGGCGGCCTCCATCGCCGCCCGCAGGTCCGGGGCGAGGGAGTCCACCGCGGCGTCGAGCGTCGCCGTCGGCACCCGTATCTCGTCGAGGACCACACCATCGAACCGTTCGGTCAGCTCCCGAAGGGTGCGATCACCGTTGGCCCGCACGTCGTCGATGATGTCGGCGACGAGCTGCCTCGGCTCCTCACCGGCGATGGTGGGCCGAGGCAGCAGACCGGTCGGGTCGCGGTCGAGGTCGCAGCCTCTCAGGTCTAGCGTGGCGAGCATGTCGGGCCTTCGTGTTCGGGATCGATCACCGGTCGAGCCGGCTCGGCCGGTTGGCCACCTCGAACGGTAGCGTGTCAGGCACCGACCGGTTACGTCGTTTCCGTCACCGGGCAACCCAGGAGAATCCGATGGCCGTCGACTATCATCTGCTCAGCTCGATCTCGGCGACGCTCGAGGATGTCGTGCGCCGCCTCGGTGAGGTGGCCCGCTCGGCCGATGACGACAACGACCCGGTCATCGATCTGATCGAGGTCGAGCGGCAGCTGACGACGGCCAGCCGCCGTCTGGCGAAGATCAGCCGCCCCCGCTGACCCGCCACCGCAAGCTGTATGTCGACCCGTGTGGATCGATATCTTTCGGTTAATAACCAACAGTAAGCAGGAGGTCCGTGGTGGTAATAGCTGCCGGGATTTCCGTCCAAATGCTTGGTATTGACGGTGCCTTGCCGCCACCAGCGGGGCGCCACGTCTCACGTCGCCGAAACCGATCCACCGCAGGAAGTCGCCAAAAATACGTCAGCGCCCTCAGAAGAGGGCGCTGACGGCGCGATACGGGGCGGCGGATCCCCGGTCTCGCTGCTACCAGGTGGCGGGAACCTGGTAGCAGTAAGACTAAACAAGACCGATCTTTCATTGGTGGATATTCGAGATTTTTTCTCCATCAGCTTTGAAAGTCGGACACTTAGATCTGAACCGATGGACAGAAATCGTTCAGTGCGCATTCATCGCACTTCGGTCGACGGGCGATGCAGACGCGTCGACCGTGCAGGATCATCCGCAGGCTGAACAGGCCGCGCTCGGAGGCCGGGATCATCGGATTCAGCTCCATCTCGACCTTGACCGGATCGGTTTCGGACGTCAGCTCGAGGAGCCTGCTCAACCGCAACACGTGTGTGTCGACCGGTAGACCCGGCAGATCGAGAGCAACGCTGCGCACGACGTTCGCCGTCTTGCGACCGACGCCGGCCAATGCCGTGAGATCCTTCATCGACGTCGGAACCCGACCATCATGGCGTTCGACGAGCTGGTTGGCGCATCGGATGACGCTCTTTGCCTTGTTGCGGAACAAACCGAGCGAACCGATCAATGTCTCCACCTCCTCGTGGGAGGCCGCGGCCAGCGACTCGGCGTCCGGAAATCGGGCGAAGAGGCCCGGAGTCACCTTGTTCACGCCGACATCGGTGGCCTGAGCCGACAAGATGGTCGCCACCAGGAGCTGAAACGGATTGCCGTGATCGAGTTCACACTCGGCGTCGGGATACTCCTCCGCCAACCGATCGTGCGTGCGCCGCGCCCGTCCTTTGGGCGACCGTGGTTTCGCCATGCGATCTCCTCTCACGGACTCGGGCCCAAGCATAGGCAGCCGGCTCCAGCGCTGCGACGAGTCCGGATCCGGCGTCGGGCCGGGAGACGGTGGCCTGCTCCGACCCGGCAGCTACGTTGGTCACCGTGACCCCGTCCCGACCAGACGACCGATTGCCCGCACCGTTCGCCACGGTCGTTGTCGGTTCGCCATCCGGGCCCGACGCGGCCGATGGACGCCGGCAGGCATCCGAGGTTTTGGAGCAGGCCGTCGGCCCCGACCTCGCCGACGACCGGTTCGAGCCCTTCGATCACTCCGACGACGGATCCGTACTCCTGCTCGCCCACCACCGGGATCGACCGGTTGCCTACGTCGCCGCCGGCTCGTCGAGGGGACGGTTCCAGCTCGACGTCGCCGCCGATGTCGCAGCGGTCGGCGCCGGGTCATATGAGAGCGGCGCCGACACCGCCTACCATGAGCACGCAACCGGCCTGCTCATGGCTTCCATGATCGAGCAGGCGACAGCGGCGTTCGACCAACAGTCGGTGACGCCATCGAGCGAGCTGACCTTCGAACTCTGGGGTCGTCCCCGACGTCCGTGGCACGATCGTCTGGCCGAGCATCTCGGGCTGGCCGAACACCGCTCACTGCTCCAGATGCGGTGCCCGCTCCCCCTCCCTCCGCCCGATTCTCCCGTCGCTGACCGGACGCGACCGGTCGACGCCGAGGTCGATGTGCCCAATCTGGTGGCCGTCAACAACCGGGCCTTCGCCTACCATCCCGACCAGAGCGACCAACAGGAGGCCGACGTCGCCGAGGCGTTCGCCGCACCGTCGTTCCGCCCCGATTCGGTGCGGATCCTCGACGCCGAGCGCGACGATCACCGGGCGGTCGACCACCCAATGGTCGGGTTCTGCTGGACGAAGATCCATCCACCACGGTCGGGCCGCGAAGCGCTCGGCGAAATCTACGTGATCGCCGTCGATCCCGCCTACCACGGCGAAGGGCACGGCACCGGCCTCACCGCCGCCGGTCTCCGATGGTTGGCCGAACAGGGACCGACCACCGGCATGCTGTACGTCGAGTCCGACAACGACGCCGCGGTGGCCACCTACCGGAAGCTCGGTTTCACCTCACACGCCACCTACACGGCCTGGCGGCGACCATGAGCGAACAGGTCGACAAGCTGACCGGCTCGACAACGCGGTCGCCCTGGACGCCGAGCCGCGATGAGTGGGCCGAGGTCCTCGGGGACGCTCCGTCGTACCGCATCGATCAGCTGTGGCACGGTCTCTACGACCAGGGCCTGGCCCCGACCGAGATCTCGACACTGCCCAAGGCGCTGCGGAGCGAGGTGGACCGCCGGTTCCGGCCGGCACTTCGCCCGGTCGCCGAACAGCGCAGCGCAGAGGGCGACACCGTCAAGTGGCTGTGGGAGACCGGCGACGGGTCTCGCATCGAAACCGTCCTGATGCACTACGACCGCCGTTCCACGGTCTGCATTTCCTCACAGGCGGGCTGTGCGATGGACTGCGGCTTCTGCGCCACGGGGCAGGCGGGTTTCACCCGACACCTGACGGTCGGCGAGATCCTCGAACAGGTCGTGGCGGCCCGCCGGTCCTGTGCCGGCGACGACGGTGACAGCAGCAACGGCAGCGGCAGCGGCGAAAGCCCAGGACGACGGCTGTCGAATGTCGTGTTCATGGGCATGGGCGAACCGTTCGCCAACTACGACCGGGTGCTGACCGCGACCCGTCGTCTCATGACCGATTTCGGGCTGGGTGCTCGCCACATCACGATCTCGACGGTGGGCCTCGTACCCCAGATGCGCCGGTTCGCCGGGGAGGGACTCCAGGTCGGGCTGGCCCTGTCCCTCCACGCGGCCAACGATCGGCTGCGCGATGAGCTGGTGCCAATCAACCGGAATCATCCGATCGGCGAGCTGGTCGCGGCCTGCCGGCACATCCGTGAAGTCACCGGCCGCCGGGTGTCGATCGAGTGGGCGATGATCGACGGGGTCAACGATCGCGACTCCGACGCCGACGAGTTGATCGCTGTGGCCCGGGAGGCTCGGGCCCATGTGAACCTCATACCGCTCAACCCGACACCGGGGTGGCCGACGGTCGGTTCACCAATCGAGCGGATCCAGCGGTTCGCCGCCCGGCTCCGGTCGGCCGGGGTGAACGCCACCGTCCGCCGCAACCGGGGCACCGACATCGACGCCGCCTGCGGACAACTCGCCGGATCGGGTCCGAAGCCCGAGTTCGGCTCCGGCCCGACGCCGGTCGACCTGCGATCCGGGCACTGACCGACCACCGCTTTTCCCACCGGTGAGGCCATACTGGTGGGGCTATGAACCAGTGGCTGAACCGATCGCACCCGATGACCCTGCAGGCCGGCGTCATCCTCGGCTACATCAGTGCCGTGTTCGGCCTTCTCCAGCCCCAGTTCTTCTTCATCCTCTACCTCGGCGTCGGCGCCGGGGCGTTCGTGACGGCCAACAACAAGCGCTGGGGGTACTACCTCCTGGCGATCTGCTCCACGATCATCGCGCTGTTCCTGGCCGCCGGCCTCGTGTTCAGCGTGCTGAATTTCTCGATCATCGGGACGTTGCTCAGCCTCAACCGGATGGTGTTCCCGACCGCGCTGGCGGCCGCCGTCATCCACACCCAGTCGCGGGAGTACCAGAAGATCTGGTTTGACTAGGCGCAGCCCTGTGCTCCGGGCCTGCCTGCTTGCCACCGTGGCGCTGGCCGTTGCCGCGTGCAGCGGTCAGGGTGGCGAAACCTCCAACGACTCGGCCACCGGGTCGAGTGTGGACGCTGTCGCGCCCTCCGGTCGGGCGAGCCGAGCCGACGACGAATCGGCACAGGGCGACGACGACGCCGACGAAGCAGGGCCGGACGATGACGCCGCCGCAGCGTCCGGGCTCGACTCCGGTGCTGGCCAGGCCCCGGTCGAACCGATCCGGTGGACCGACTGCGACGGCGGCCTGCAGTGCGGGTCGGTCCCGGTCCCGCTCGATTACCGCGATCCGGACGGCCCACTCATCGAGATCGCGCTGGTCCGCCGTCCGGCGACCGGGAACCGGACCGGGTCGATCTTCGTGAACCCCGGCGGACCCGGCGCTTCGGGGATCGAGTTCGTGCGTGGTGGCTTCCGGTTCGACGACGCCACCGCCGAGCGCTATGACGTCGTCGGTTTCGATCCTCGGGGAATCGGCGAGTCGAACCCGTTGAGCTGCTCGGTCGATCGGGGAGAGTCCGCCATGGCGGACCTGTCGCCGGACACGGCCCAGGAGTCGACCGTCCTCGACCGCGAGGCAGCCGAGATCGTCAACGACTGCACCGACTCCGATGCGACGCTGCTCCCCCACCTCACGACCGTGAACGTGGCCCGCGACCTCGACCGGCTCCGACAGGCCGTCGGCGACGAGCGCCTCCACTACTACGGCCTGAGCTATGGCACCCTGCTGGCCGTGCGCTACGGCGAGCTGTTTCCCGACGATGTCGGCCACATGGTGCTCGACGGTGTCGTCGACCCCAACGCCGATCTGCCGACCCTTCTCCGCCAGCAGGCGGTGGCCTTCGAAACCACCTTCGAACAACTCGACGACCGTTGCGGCGATGTTCGCTGTCCGCCCGACGGCATCACCGCGACCTTCGACCGGGTTCTCGACCGGCTGGAGGCCGACGGGCCGGTCGGTGACGTCGGCTCCTCGGAGCTGATCGTGGCCTCGCTCCTGCCCGCCTACTCCCCTTCGGTCCTGCCCGCCTACGCAGTCTCCCTCGAACAAGCCGACAACGGCACGTACGCCGCCATCGAGATGTTGAGCGACTTCTTCGTCGAAGCGGTCTCGTTCACCGCGTACGCGGCCTTCGCCTGCGCCGATGGTCGACCACCCGAGGGAACCGACGCCTGGGACCGCTTCGCCGCCGAGCTCGACGAGGCAGCCCCCCGGTTCGGGGCGGTGGTGGCCAACGAGCTCCGGGTCTGCGCGCTGTGGCCGGCACCGGTCGAAGAGGTGACCGACGTCTCGACCGACACACTGCAAGGTGTATCGGTCCCGATTCTGGTGATCGGCAACACCGGGGACGCCGCGACACCGCTCGAAAACGCGGAGCTGGTGGCAACTCTCCTTCCCGAGTCCCGCCTGGTGGTCGTCGACAGCACCCGCCACACCGCCTACAACGGCAGCGCCTGTGTCCGCCAACTCGTGGCCGACTACTTCGCCGATCAGACGCTGGCGGACTCCTCACGCTGCGCCAGCGGATAGTCGACCGCAGCGTCGGCGCCGAGGTCGGGGTCCGCCCACCGGCGACGAGCCGTAGCATGGACCCGGATGGATACCGACAGCGAGCTTCCACAGGGTGACGAGAAACGGGCCGCGGTCCGTGACATGTTCGACGCGATCGCCCCCCGGTATGACCTCGTCAACCGGATCATGACGTTTCGAATGGACGTGGGTTGGCGTCGGGCGACCCAGGATGCGCTCGGCCTCGCCCCGGGCTCGGTGGTTCTCGATCTGGCCGCCGGGACCGGAGATTTCAGCGTCGAGCTGGCCGCAGCCGGACACAACCCGATCGCCGTCGACCTGTCGTTCGGCATGCTGGCCGCGGCCCGCACCGCCGAGCCCCGCGTGCAGGGTGATCTGCTCGACCTGCCCGTGGCGTCGGAATCGGTGGACGCCGCGGTCTGCGGGTTCGCACTCCGCAATCTGGTGTCGCTCGATCCGTTCTTCGACGAGCTGTTCCGGGTCTTGCGCCCGGGCGGCAGCGCCGCCCTCCTCGACGTGTCCCAGCCCGACAACGCCATGATGCGCCGAGGGCACGGTTTCTACTTCAACAAGGTGGTGCCGGTGATCGGCGGCCTGCTGTCCGATCGGAGCGCCTACTCCTACCTGCCCCGCTCGGTCTCGTACCTTCCGGAGCCGGCGGTCATGTGTCGACAACTGGAAGCGGCGGGCCTCGTGGACGTCTCCCGCCGTCAGCTTTCGGGCGGTATCGCCCAGCTTCTCACCGCGCGCCGACCCTGATCCGCCGCCGGGCGGCTCGAACCGAACCAGGCCGGTTCAACTTCGGCATGTTTCGTCCGACTGGCTCGGAATGCAACGCTGTTCCGTTCCGTCGGGTGGCGACCCCCGGTGACGGTGGACCGAGGACCGTCGACCACGCACACCCGGGACGTCGCAGTCGACGACGACCACGGCCAGACCGACCGGGCTCCCGCCGGGACGGCGACCGGCCGACCCGCCCGATACGACCGGCGACGCCGGCTCGATCCGACGGTTTCGGTCATCGTCCCGACCTACAACGAGTCGGGCAACATCGGTTTGCTCGTGGCCAGGATCCAGGCCGCCCTGGCCGATTTCGACTACGAGGTGATCATCGTCGACGACGATTCCCCCGATTTGACCTGGAAGATCGCAACCGACCTCCTCGTCGACGAACCCCGGTTCTCGGTCATCCGGCGAACAACGGACCGGGGCCTGTCGGCCGCCGTCCTCACCGGCATGAACGTGGCCCAAGGCTCGGTGCTGGTGGTCATGGACGGCGACCTGCAACACGATCCCGACGCCATCCCCGCGCTGGTGTCGAAGGTGCTCGACGACGGCAGCGAGATCGCTGTCGCATCCCGAGCGTTCGATGGTGGAAGCTATGGCGACTTCAGTCCTCGCCGTCGCCTCATCTCCTGGATCGGCGCTCAGATGGCCCACGTGCTCCTCCAGGCCCCGGTCAGCGACCCCATGAGTGGATTCTTCGCCATCGACCGGCGTCGCTACGAGGAGGTCGTGCCCCTCGTCAATCCCCGCGGTTTCAAGATACTTCTCGAGTTCCTGGCCCGGGGTCGTCGACCCGATGTCGCCGAGGTCGGGTACCGATTCGGCAACAGGGTCCACGGGACGACGAAGCTGACGGGGTCGGTGGTGGTCGCCTACCTGCTGGCCATGATCGACCTCTCGGTGGGCCGGTTCGTATCCGCCACGTTCACCGCCTACTCAATTGTCGGCTGTACCGGCCTCGCCTTACGGGCCATCACCGAGCGAGCACTGACCGGAGGCCTGCTCGCCGAACTGGTGCCGTCCGACTGGGCGGTGCTGGCCGCGGTCGAAGCGAGCGTCGTCACGAACTACTGGCTCAACAACGTCTTCACGTTCTCGACCCGACGGCACCGCGGCCTGCGTCAGATCCGCGGCCTGATGATGTTCCACCTGGTCAGCCTCTATGGACTGCTGGTCCACGCCGGGGCCACCGTGCTGCTCGGTGGCAACGTCGCAGACGAGCGGCCGTGGAACCTCACGACACTGTGGTCGACCGAGGCCACGGCGCCGTTTGCGCTGGCCATGCTGATGGCTCTGGTGGGCAACTACCACCTGAACACTGCGGTGACATGGCGACGTCGCCGTCGGTGAGCCGTCAGCGGAGCCGCCCGATGACCCCGTCCACCAGATCGCCGATCTCGGCCACGGTCTTGCGGTAGACCCTCAGGCTGCGACCGTAGGGATCATCGACATCCCAGTCGTCGCTGAGGTAGGTGGCCGGGTCACGACCGCCGGCGACCGCCTCGAGCAACTCTTCGACCGTGACAAAGGGTGCACGGAGATCGTCCAGCACCTCGGCGACCTCCCGCAGCGGCACCGTCTTCGCATAGGCCGCCGGATCCATCTCGGTCGCCTGACGCACATGAGCCCCTTCCATGGCGAGCACCAGGTCGGCCGCGACGATGCTGGCCCGATCGAGTTGATAGCTGCGGTGACGGCTCACATCGACACCGACCTCGTCCAGAGCCTGGATCAGGGTGTCGCTGGACTCCCGACCTGACGGCAGGAACCCGGCGGAGCGGAACCGCCAGTGGCGTTCGCCGAAACGGTCACGGGCGAGGTACTCGGCGGTGGGACTGCGGCAGATGTTTGCGGTGCAGATGAAGAGGATGCGCCGCGCCGCAGGGTCGTTCAAGGCCGACGGCCGAGGAGGACCCCCACCGTCTTGACCAGGATGGCCAGGTCTCGAACGAAACGCACATTGGCCACGTAGGCCACGTCGAGGTGGAGGCCGGCCGCGATCTTGTTGGTCGAACGGAACGGTGAAACCTGGAAGGACCCGGTGATCCCCGGACGCTCCTGGTGCCGGGGATGCGCAGTGAGGCCGGAACGGGAGGCTACCGAGACCAGCTCGGGCCGGGGCCCGACGAGGCTCATGTCGCCCTTGAGGACGTTGACGAGCTGAGGGAGTTCATCGAGGCTGTGGGCCCGGATGAACCGGCCGAACGATGTATGCCGAGGATCGCTGTCGCATTTGTGGTTGACCCGGCGGTCCCGTCCGACGAAGGGTTGGGTCTGCATCCGGCGATCAGGCAGCATCGATCGGAACTTGTAGATCTCGAACGGACGTCCGTCTCGCCCGACCCGCTGCTGTCGGTAGATCACACCACCGGGACCGACGGTGGCCCTGACCATGAGAGCGAGGATGACGAACACCGGGAGGAGCACGATGAGACCGAGGCCGGCAACGACGATGTCGAACAGCCGCTTCCCGTGCTCCGTGTACCAGGTTGTCTTCGAAGGAAAGACCGAAGGGTACGCGGCACCGGGGTGTCCGGTTCCGATCCGAAGCTCCGCCTGATATCTCGGTTGAACATCAACGCTGGCCACACTCACCTACCCTCTGCGGCGTCGTTTGCGTATGGGCCGGCGATCAGACTACCCGCCAGGGGCCCTTCGCTGGTGCATGCACGCCAACCTGCGTTGAGCTGCTCCGCACCAGATCGCGACCACCCGAAAGTGTCCAGATCTACCGACGAGGCAGCTTATAACGAAGACTCCGGTGGCGCATCCATCTGAACCAAAAACTAGGAGTTGGCCTGTGGCCCTCGTCGAAGCGTGCGACGGGGCATCAGCCGGCCCCGTTCCAGGTTGCCTGTCGCCCGCGCTGGAAACGCCTCTTGTTCAGTAGCCGAATTCGGGTCTCTCGACGAGGTGAGCCCACGTACGGCCCGGACAACACTCACAACGGGTTCGACTGACGGACGTATCGGCACCACGCGTCGATAGGTATTCTCACCTACCACCCCCGGAATCCCGCCCACTGAGATCGACAGTCGCCTGTGACCGTTGTCGTCGCCCACCCGAGTAGTATGACGATTCTGTGATGTACCAGCCCACCGCGTCGACCGCCGAAGCGGCCAGCCTGGAGGACTACCTCCGGGCCATCCGACTCCGTAAGTGGTTGGTTTTGGCCTTGGCGCTGCTCGGTCTCATCGGCGCCTTCCTGTTCGCCACAAGCCGGACGGCGACCTACACCGCGACATCGACGGTGCTGTTGCGGCCTTCGCCCTACGGGGCCCGGATCGCCGGGCAGAACGAGCTGCCGAATCTCGAGACCGAACGCGAGATCATGCTGTCGGATCGGACGAGCGCATCGGTCATCGAGGCGTTGGGCATCCAGGCCACCGGCGATCAGCTTCGCCGGAATCTCGACGTCAGCTTCCGGCCCGATTCGACCGTCCTGACGGTGGACTACACGTCGAACAACGCCCAGGCGGCAGCCACGACGGCGAATGCCTTCGCCGAACAGTACGCCCGCAACCGTGAAGGGGATGCGGAGACGTTCCTCAACGACACGGTCGCGTCGCTCCAGGCCGACATCACGGCCCTCCAGGCCAGTCGTGATGCGGCCACGACCGAGCTGAACGAGTTGCGTTCCCAACGGGCACAGCGCCTCCTCACCAACGGCACGACGGCCGACATCGACGCCGCCCTCTCGGTGGCCAGCGCAGATGTCTCCAACCTGACCACACAGCTTCGTAACGCGGAGACGGAGCTGCGAAGCAACGTCCAGAAGATCGAGACCCGGGCGACGGCGGCCGAGGTTCTTCGTCCGGCCACGGTCCCCACTGCACCCGACGGCCTCGGCCTCGGCCCGATGCTGGTGGGTGGCCTGCTCCTGGGTGTCCTCATGGGCGTGGTCGCCGCCTTCCTTCTGGAACGGCTCGACACGACGGCGCGCGACGAAGACGATGTGGCACTGGCGCTCGGCACCAGCGTCATCGGTTCGGTGCCGACCCTCGGCATCGGCAATCGGGGAGGTTCGGGCGGCCTGATCATGCTGTCGTCGGGTGGATCGAACCGGTTCGCGGCCGCCCGGGAGGCGTTCCGCCGGCTACGCAGCTCGGTGCAGTTCCTCAACTCGTCGAGTGGGGTGAGCTCGATCATCGTCACCAGCTCGACGCCCGGTGAGGGCAAGAGCCTCACGGCCGCCAACCTGTCGATCGCGTTGGCTCAGAACGGGTCCCGGGTCGTGCTGGTCAGCGCCGATCTGCGCCGACCGACGCTCGAGAGGATGTTCGGCATGGAGGCGAACCGGCCGGGCCTGTCCGACTACCTGTCACAGGCCGCCGAGCTGAACGCCGAGAAGGTGCCCGGCATCGACAACCTGTGGCTCATCCGCTCCGGTACCGCGCCCGACAACCCCGGCGAGCTGCTCAACTCCGACCGGTTCGAGCAGATGATCAAGGAACTCGAACGTGAGGACGTCGAGTACATCGTGGTCGACACCCCGCCGGTCATCAACACCGCCGACGCGGTATCGGCGGCCCGCTACGTCGACGGCGTCATCGTCGTCGTCGACACCGAGCGCACCGCGACATCGGATCTGCTGCAGGTTCGCGCCGACCTCGAACGTTCCGGTTCGAAGCTGCTCGGAGCGGTCATGAACCGTCAGCAGCCGGCCCGAGGTCGGTCCCGGCGCGACCGTTACACCTACTGATACACCTGCTGATCCTTCAGCTGGTCCCTCGTACTCGGATTGAGTGGCCTCGGGTTGATCGCCTCGGATCAGAGAATCTCCAGTTTGTCGCCCATCAATGACCGCATGGACACCTCGCCGGGCAGGGAGCCGAACCGATTCCGGGTGTCGAACACGTAGTCGGCATTGGCGGCGATCAGGTCGTAGTCGAAGCAGTCGTGATCGGTGACCAGGACGACGACGTCGGCCTCGGCGACCTCGCCGGCCGTCAGCTCGACGTTGACCACGTCGTCGGACAGCTCGAAGTCGTGCACGTAGGGATCATGGAACCTGACGTCGGCACCGAGGCGGAGCAGTTCGAGGATCAGCGGTGTGGCGGGCGTCTCCCTGGCGTCTCCGCTGTTGCGTTTGTAGGCGACACCGAGCACGAGGACAACAGACCCGTTGACCGCCTTACGCCGCTTGTTCAGGCCGCCTTGGATACGGCGGGCGACGTAGCTGGGCATGTTGTTGTTGACATCGTCGGCGATCTTGACGAACCGTGACACCACCCCGAGACGGCGCTCGAAGCGCCACGAGAGAAACGAGGGATCGACGGGCAGACAGTGACCGCCGACTCCGGGACCGGGATGGAAGGGCATGAACCCGAACGGTTTGGTCGACGCGGCCGCGACGACCTCCCAGATGTCGATGTCGAGAGCACGAGCGTGTATTGCCATCTCGTTGACCAGCGCGATGTTGACGTGGCGGTACGTGTTCTCCAGCAGCTTGGTCAGCTCCGCCTCCCGGGTGCCGGACACCTCCACCACCTGATCCACGAGCCTGTCGTAGAACCCGCTCACGGCATCGAGCGATTCCTGGTTGATGCCGGCGACGACCTTGGGGGTCTCGCGGAAACCCCACACCTGGTTGCCGGGATCGATCCGCTCCGGTGAGTAGCCGACCAGAAAGTCCGTTCCAGCGATCAGACCGGAACCGGCCTCCAACAGGGGGCAGACGACCTCCTCGGTGGTCCCCGGATAGGTGGTCGACTCCAGCACGACCAGTGCCCCTTCGCCGACATAGGCGCCGACCAGCGCAGCGGCGGACTCCACGTAGGACAGGTCGGGTACGCCGTCGCGTAGAGGGGTCGGCACCGAGATCACCGCGATGTCGAACCCCTCGAGATCCTGCCGGCTTTCGGTCGGCCGGTAGAGTCCGGAGTCAAGCCCACGCTGGATCTCGGTGTCGTCCACATCTTCGATATGGGACCGGCCGGCGGCCAAGCCGGAGATCTTGGCCTTGTCGAGGTCGAACCCGACAACCTCGAAGCCGGCTTCGACGGCTCGCATCGCCACCGGCAAGCCGACATACCCCTGGCCGACAACGACGAGCCGCTGCCGGTCGAGCTTGCGATCACCGCGTTCTTTGCTGTCCATGGATGGCCCTCCGGAGCCTGGGCGTCTCGAGGCCCGAACGATCGTGCCGTGCTGTTGCGGCGGTCCGCCGTCGTCGGACGTTGCCGAACTTTCGCCCGTCGTCATGCTATCGAGCTTTCCCCCGGGAGGTCGTTCGACAATCGGATCGGAATCGGATGGGTAGATCCGCCCAACATCGCACCCTCTGACAAGGCTCACCTTCGATCGGCTGCTACAAATGAGAGGTTGATGTGGAAACTACGGTTTCAGCGGAGAGGCGGCACGTGGCCATGGTGGCGATAACAACCGATACGAGGCGGGTTCCTCCCCCCTCCGTCATTCAGTTCATCGCCGACGCCGTCGTTTTCGCCGCAGTCTGGGTCGTGGTGCTCGTTCTGTCGAACATCACCATCGTGGACGTCCGATCCAACGCCCGATCGTGGGCGCTGGCGGTGGCTGCCACGGCGGTGACGATGACCATCATGGAGCGTCGAGGCCTGTACGACGGCCGTCCGTCGTTGCCCCGCACCGACGAGATCTCACGCCTGTTCGTCGCCGTCCTGGGTGGCTCTGCAAGCGTCGCTGTGGCCGCAGCGTTTCTCGACTGGCACATCGGTGCCTGGGAGAT
The DNA here is from genome assembly GCA_965216675.1 of Acidimicrobiales bacterium. Lineage (GTDB taxonomy): Bacteria > Actinomycetota > Acidimicrobiia > Acidimicrobiales > SZUA-35 > JAHELU01. The sequence goes on from CBDCGK010000004.1 coordinate 94,292, forward strand.
CATCATCGGCGGCACCCTGGCGGTTGCCGTCCGCACCTTGACACGGGGCGTGGTTCGCTCCCTCGGCACCGAACTTCCCAGTACTGCGGCACCCACCCGTGTGGTCGTCGTGGGAACGGGGCACGAGGCCAAGGAGCTGGCTGAGCTGGTGGCCGACCACCCGGAGGCCCGTTTCGAGTTGGCCGGTGTCGTCGGGAACCTCGGCGTGGCCGAGCGCAACGGTCTGGCCGACCTGTGGATCGGTCCGACCGGCCGACTGATCGAGCTGATGCATCAGCACGAGGTCAGCGCGGCGGTCGTCACCGCCACCGGCTTCCGCGGTGAACAATTCCGCAACATCACCCGTGAGCTGTTCGGGTCGGGATACGACGTCCACCTCACCACCGGCGTCAGCCGCATGTGGGAGGGACGCTTCGATGTCCGCTCTCTCGCCCACGAACCCCTGATCGTGATGGGCCGAAACAACCCGCCACAGTGGCAGCGGGCAGGAAAGCGGGCCGTCGACATCGTCGGATCGGCCCTGGCACTGCTGGTGGCGTCGCCGATCATGATCGCCACCGCGGCCTGCATCTGGATCGAAGACCGCGGTCCCGTCACCTACACCGCACGGCGGGCGGGCCACAAGGGCACGTTCTTCAACATGTACAAGTTCCGCTCGATGGTGACCAATGCCGACGAGTTGAAACAGGAGATCGCCGAGCAGAATGAACGTTCGGGACCGCTATTCAAGATCTCCGACGATCCGCGGATAACACGGGTCGGCAAGTTCATCCGGGAAACATCGATCGACGAGCTGCCTCAGTTGTTCAACGTGCTTCGCGGCGACATGAGCCTTGTCGGGCCCCGGCCGGCACTTCCCGAGGAAGAGGCGGCGTTCGACGAGGAACTGCGGGAGCGCTTCAAGGTCCGGCCCGGAATAACCGGTCTCTGGCAGGTGGAGGCCCGGTCGAACGCCGCCTTCAACGCCTACCGGCGCCTCGATCTGCACTACGTCGAGAACTGGAATCTGGGCCTCGATCTGAGGATCCTGCTCGCCACAGCCGAGCAGGTGGTGGTCACCATCGCCCTCCTCCCCCTTCGTTTCCTTCGCCGCCGCTCCATGAATCGGGTCGACGGCATCGTCGGCTCGGACGGCGAGACCGGCCGCGCCGACGGGCCACGGCCGACGATCAGCCCCGACGATGTCGTGATCGATCTCCGGGTTCGTAACCGGGCTCGGCTTGTCGCTGCGGCGAACGCCGCGGACGATGTCGAGCGGGCGACGGCACCGTCACCGCTCGTCGAGGTCACGGCCGGTGCCCCCGACGAGACCATCGGTCATCAACGGACCTAGCCCCACCGGACGAAGGGGGCCGGAGAACCCCGTCCGACTGTTCGACGCGGCCTGACCGGCTACCAGATCTTCCAGGGGGCTTCGTCGCGCTCCCACATCTCGTTCAGCGCCGTGTATTCCCGGAAGGTGTCCATACCCATCCAGAAACCGGTGTGGGGATACAGACCGAGGCGTCCTTCGTGGGTGATGGCCTGGACCGGCGCATGTTCGAAGAAGTGCCCGGGCTGATCGGTCGGAACATAGGAAAGGAACTCGCGGCGGAACGCAAAGAAGCCTCCCGACACCCAGCCTTCGGACGGCGGCTTCTCGGCGAAGCTGGTGACTCTTCCATCGGATTCGAGGAGTTCGCCGTAGCGTGACGTCGGGTGGATTCCGGTGACCGTGCCCACCAGATCGGACTCCTGCAACGCCTGGAGCTGGCGCGAGACGTCGACGTCACCCAGACCGTCGCCGTAGGTCAACATGAAGTAGTCGGTGTCGATCAGATGGGCGACCTTCGCCACCCGCCCCCCGGTGCCGGTGTCAAGGCCGGTGTCGATGAGCGTCACCTCCCAGTCGTCGAGCGACTCCAGGTGGACGAATTCGGTGTTTCGGCGACCGACATTGATCGTCAGATCCGACATCATCTCCTCGTAACGGAGGAAGTACTCCTTGATGTCCCATGCCTTGTAGCCGAGACAGAGGATGAAGCGACGGAAGCCGTGAGCCCCGTACAGCTTCATGATGTGCCACAGCACCGGCTGGGTCCCCACCTTGATGAGCGGCTTCGGCAGCTTCTCCGACGCCTCTCGAATTCGTGTTCCCTGACCACCACAGAGAATCACCACCGGAATGTTCTCCGGTCCCACGCTTGTCATGTTCTGGCTCCCTCGGTTTCCATCAGCCATCACTGTCGGTTTACCCCGCTCCTGAGCGCCCGCTCGCCACCAGACGCTCGCCCCCGATCGCCGCTGTGTTCTACGGGCGCGCCGCCCGCGGACCACACCGGCCGTGAAACGTCATCTATACCGGGCCTGTTGGCGGTGCCGGGCTGGACGATGACGATCGCGCCGAGCCGTTGCCGGTCGACGGGGGCGGCCCCCCGATGACCGAGGTCTCGGTACCGCCGGATGCCGACGGCGACGACGCGTTGGTCAGATCGATGGGTTCGTTGGTCGGCCACCCGGTCGACGGCGGCGACATCGGGCTCGAGGTTCCGATCGAACCGTCGGAACCCAGGACATCGCCCTTGGCCGCCCGACGCGACGGTGACGTGATCACCGGCAGAAGCTTGTCGCGAACCGAGTCGAGCTGGCGGGACAGATCGCCGAGGGCGTCGGACTTCTGGCGGGAGAGCGGCACGGCCAACACCACGGCATCGGCCATGGCCGTGAGCTGCAGCGTCGATGCCAGGTCGAGAGCCGGCCCACCGTCGACCACCACAATCTGCGCCTTGCGTCGGGCCGCCTCGAGAACGGAGGCCACCGTGTCACGACGCAGGGAGGCGGCACCCCGGTTCGATCCGAGACCGAGCACGCTGACCTCGGGATCCATGGTCCGGGTGAACACCGAGCGGCCCCGCTGGTCGATGAGAGCCCCATCGTTGAGAACAACCGCCGGTACGCCGCCGTCCTGTCCGGCGTTGAACAGCGCCGTGATCCGGGGGTCGCGGACATCGGCGTCGACGAGCACCACCGACGAACCGGCGCCGGCGAAGCGCTCGGCCATGGCCAGCGCCAGGGTTGTGGCGCCGGCGTTCCGCTGGGTGCCGACCACGGCCACCGTCAGCGGCTCGTTGATACGGGCCTTGGCCTCGGCCCGGACACAGAGCTGGTCGATGACCGGAATCGCCGAGCGGGGCAGGGACTGGAACGCGGCCAGCGGCTGCCGGGCCAGCGACCGGTAGTGCGGCAGCTCGGAAACAACCGGGGCGGCGAGAATCTCCGATGCCGTCTCGACGTCGAGCACCTTGTTCGAGAACCGGGCCCAGGCCAATGCGGCCACGATACCCATCATGACACCGGCGAAGAGGCCGCCGACCAGCAACAGCGGACCACCTGCCGGCACCGGCTCGACCGGGAGGGTCGCGTCCTGGATGATCCGGGTGTTGACGTTGAGCCGTGACGAGGAGATCAGATCGTTGCGCTGCTGGATCAGCTGGGTGAGTTCGGCCTTGGCCACGTCACGTTCGGTCACCTGAGCCGGGGCGATCTGGTCGGGTGTCGGCAGCGGCCGCGAGAATCTCACGGTGGCGTAGGAGGCGTCGACGTATTCCTTCATCGCATCCGCGATCGCGGAGTTGAGTCCGCTCAACGTGGTGCGGAGCGTGGCGATGTCATTGCCCAGGCGGGTCAACTCATCGCTGTCGCTCCGCTCGGTCGCGAGGTCTTCGATGTAGGTCTCCACGTATGTCTGCGCCAGCAGCCGAGCCGTCTCGGGGTCTCCGGCCGTGGCGATGATGGAGACGATGTCGGTGCCGGGCTCGTGTTCAACCTCGACGGCCTCACGGACGGCGGTGATCGACATCCCCACATCGAGCGCGACGTCGTTGACGAGACCAGCGCCCTCGAGAACTCCGAGCTGGCCCAGCACATACCGGTCGGGGTCGCCGCTGAGGAACGTCACGTTGCCGACGGTCGGCTGAACGACGCTCAACTGTGCCACCGACACGTACTCACTGCTCGTCGGCGCCTCGGCCATGGCGTCCGGAACGAGACCGAGAAGGGCGAAGAGCGCCACAAGCCACAGGCGTCGTCTCAGGGCCGACAGTACGAATGCTAGTTCCATGGAGAGACCTCTCAGGGCATCTGCTGGGTTGTCAACGCCCTGGATCGGGACGGAGATTCGAAAAACGTGAGCGGGGAACCGAGACCAGCCTAGCGGGAGCCCTGAGGGCGTAGTACTCGCTCCTCCACCAGGCCGACCACCCGTCCAGCGGCAATAGAGCCCCGGCGGAGGAAGTATGGGAAGGATTTCCTAGCCACGGCCTGGCCGTTCGGCTTGAGCGCGGAGAGGCCTATCGCCCGGCCCTCGGTGCCCGGGGTGCCCTTCCTGGCCAGGATCTGACTGAATCCGCGACCGTACAGGTAATGCTGGTGCATCATCGCCGAGAGCCCCTTGCGGTGCCGGTAGTACACGACGGCCTCAGCGCAGTAGCCGAGTTCGACGCCGCGCTCCAGCAGATCCCAGGACAGCGCGATGTCCTCTCCCCGGATCAGATCGGTGTCGAAGCCGCCGACGGCGGCGAAGTTGGACCTGATGACCCCCATGTTGGCCGACACGAGGAATGGATGCCCGAGAAACGTCGGTAGCCCTCCCGGGGTCGCCGGTGGCCGCCAGTGTTCTTGACCCGGAACCGACAGGACGTCCTCATCGAGAAATCCGCCGACGGCGCCGTAGAACTCGAGGGCGGCCGAGAGCTGGGTTATCCAGTCACGATGGGCGATGTCGTCGGAGTCACAGAACAGCAGGAGCTCGCCGTCGGCCGCCCGGGCCCCCTCGTTCCGAGCGTGGGACGCGCTGCGGCGATCCGACGAGTCGATGACTCGAAGATCGAGCCGGTCGTTGAACGGTTCGAGCGCCTCATCGAGGGCGCGGGCCTCCCGGGCGTCGAGGGTGTTGAGAGAAACCAGCAGCTCCCACGACCCCGGATAGGTCTGGTCGGCGAGCGCCGCCACCTGCTCGGCCAGCTCGGAGTCGACACGGCCGACGGGCATGATCACCGACACGGCCGGGACCGCCGGGTTCTCAGGGTCGGAGCCGTTGGTGTCGGTCATGATCTCGAACCCGTGAGATCGGTTTCGGTGGCGTGGAGATTGCGGTCGCCTCGCCAGTGGTCCCAGACCAGCTTGACGAACGCCATGTCGCGCACGAAATACCGGTGGAAGAGACGGCGCGGCTCCTGGAGGAAGCGGTAGAACCACTCCATGCCGATTCTCTGCACCCAGTCCGGCGCCCGTTTCGTGATGCCGACGTACATCGAGGCCGATCCGCCGAGGGCGAGGAGCGTGGGCGGCCGTCCGAGTTCGGCCGGCCAGAGCCGGAGGATCGACTCGACGATGCGGGCGTCCTTCGGGTTGCCGATGCCGAGAATGACGTAGTCGACGGGGTCGGCGGCCGCGGCCGTGATCACAGTATGGGCCAGTTGCTCGATGGTGTCGACGTCGTCCGCGTCGAACATCGGCGCGACCGTGGACCGCAGGTCCCGATACTCATGCCGGAGTCGGTCGACGATGACCTGCGACGATGCCACCATGAACACCGAACGGCGGTCGGTGACCAGGCGGGGCCAGAGCAGCGCGAACAAGCCGCTTCCCGTGAGCCGGGCACCCAGTGGGCGGCCGAGCAGCCGGGAGGTCAGAACGATCGGCTGCCCGTCGGGCAGGCAGTAGTTGCTCTGTTGGAACATGCGCCATTCGACGCTGTGTTCCGCGCCCCGACGGGTCAGATGCACCATGATGTCGACATTCGGGGTGAGCACGGTGTCGAGGCGTGAACCATCGGCGGGAAGGTGCCGTCCGAGCAAGGAGGACAGCACGGGTTCGAGGCTCGGCGCATCGACGAAATCGAGCTGGAACAGGCGGCGACGGCGAAGACGATCGAGCGGCGCTCCACGGTCGGGCGCGGGCGAGGACGAGCCGTCGTCACGGAGATCGATGACCGGCTCGGCGGCATCGGTCATCCCGGCCTTGTCGCGCTTCGCGATCGTCGGTTCGACGTCTGACATGGAACTCGGGCCCCTCCACGGGCCGGAACGACGAATTGAACGACGGGTTGTCCGCCTCGCCGGGCCCAATGTTACCGGTCGATGACCGACATCGGTCGTGCCGTCGACCAACATCGTGGCGACGCAGTCGTTCAGGCTGTTCTGGGCACAACAGCGCACCCGGCGACCCGCACGAGCCCGACGTCGATGCACCTAGACTGACCCAACCATGAACCACACTCCTCCGGTTCCCGACCGACCACTGCGCGCCGCCGTCGTCGGCTCGGGTGCCATCTCCAAAGAACACCTGACGTTCCTGTCGGGCCGGAGCCGGACCGTCGATGACACCGCAGGACGGATCGAGCTCGCCGCAATCTGCGACCGGTCACCGATCTCGGCCCGCTACGCCGCCGACCAATTCGGCGCCGGCGCCGTCTACACCGACGTCGCCGAGATGTTGTCGACGGAAGAGAATCTCGATGTCGTGCACATCCTGACCCCGCCGTCCAGCCACGTCCCGTTGGCCATCCAGAGCCTCGAAGCGGGAAGCCACGTAATCTGCGAGAAGCCGATCACCGCCACGGCCGACGAACTCGAACGGCTGCTCGCCGTGGCCCAGCAGTCCGGCAAAGCCATCATGGAGAGCCACAACTACCGATTCAACGACGGCTTCCTCGCCATCCGGGACGCCGTCGACGAGGGTCGGCTCGGGCGCATCACCGAGGTCGACATCCGCATATGCCTCCCGGTGGCGGATCCGGCGGGACGCTTCGGTGATCCGAACCTGCCGAGTCCGATCCACCGGATGCCGGCCGGCGTGCTGCACGACTTCACCACCCATTTCGCGTACCTGCTGCTGGGATTGACCGGCGACGTGAAGTTCCATCGGGTTGCCGCCGCGTGGAGCAATCACGCCGGTATCGACCACTTCCGATACGACGATCTCGACGCACTGCTCATCGGCGACGGCGACGCAGGGCCGATACACGCGCGCATTCGGTTCGACGCCGGTTCGTCCCCCGACGCCTTCGCGCTCACCGTTCGAGGAACACGGGGCTGGATGGAAACCGACTTCTTCCAGCCCCATCTGCGCACGGTCGTTCCCCGCCCGGGCGGCGCCCAGCTCAGCCCGATCGTCAACCACGTCGCCAACGGTCTCGGCCTGGCCCGTGACGGAATCACCAACTTCGGCCGCAAGCTGATGCAGCAGACGCCCTATCACGGTCTTCACCGGATGCTCGACGAGGCCTACCGGGCACTCGGCGCCGGCACTCCCCTGCCGGTTTCCACCGACGACATGCTGGCGGCGGCCCGACTCGTCGACCGGCTTCTCGACGAGGAGGTCCGGCTGTGAGGCTCTACATCACCGGGGCCACCGGCTTTGTCGGATCGGCGGTCGTCGCCGAGGCCCTCGATCGGGGTCACGACGTCGTCGCCGTCGTCCGCCCGGCATCATCGCGGTCCCCGATCGATTCGGCAACGGCCGACGCGTCGCTCGACGAGGCCAGAGTCGACCTTCGCTCCTCCGACGGATTGGTCGAATCGCTGCGAGGGGTCGACACGGTCATCCATCTCGCGGCGGCCAAAGCCGGCGACTTCCACACCCAGTTCGCCGGCACCGTCGTCGCCACCGAGAACCTGCTGTCGGCGATGGGTGAGGCCGGCGTCGAACAACTCATCGCCATCAGCACCTTCTCGGTCTACGACTATCTGGCCGTGCCGGCCGGAAGCCTGATGACCGAAGAGAGTCCGGTCGACACCTCGCCTGAGCTCCGCGACGAATATGCCAGGACGAAGATCATCCAGGAAGGCCTGTACTGCGACTTCGGCGACCAGCCGGGCAATCGGGTCACGATTCTGCGCCCGGGCATGATCTACGGACCCGACAACCTGTGGCACGCCCTTCTCGGTGCCGAGCTCGGACCGCGGTTCCTGCGGATCGGTTCCAAGGCGACCCTGCCGCTCACCTATGTCGAGAACTGTGCCCAGGCCATCGTCGACGCCGCCGAAGCCCTGGTGTCGCAACCGGACGAGCTCGATGGACAGGTCATCAATATCGTTGACGACGATCTGCCGACCCAGCGTGAGTACGCCGAGCAGGTGGCGGCCCGAATCGACACGCCGCCGACGGTGTCCGTGCCGTGGCCGGTGATGAACGCCGCAACGTCGGCGCTGAAGCTGATCAACAGCCGCCTGCTCGACGGGCAGGCCAAGTTCCCCGGGATCGCCGTGCCCGACCGGCTCCACGCCCGATTCAAACCGTTGCGGTACACCAACGAGAAGGCGAAGCGCCTGCTTGGATGGTCCCCCCGTTTCACCATGGCCGCGGCCCTCGATCGGAGCGCGGCCGCCGAGCGGAGGGCGACGAACGCAACGGCGGAGGTCCCGGCATGAGCGGGTTGCACGTCGGCTATCTCACCGGGGAATACCCTCGGGCAACCGACACCTGGATTCAGCGGGAGATCGCCGCCCTTCGTGCTCAGGACGTGGAGGTCACCACGTTTTCGATTCGCCGACCCGGCCCGGAGCATCTCGTCGGTCCAGAGCAGGAACACGGCCAGGCCACGACCACCTATCTGCTCGAGCAGATCTCACCGGGGCGTCTGATCGGCGAACACCTCAAACGGCTCGTCACCAGCCCCAAGCGCTACCTGTCGGCGCTCGGTTTGGCGTGGCGCACGAAGCGTCCCGGCATCCGGGGCGGCCTCTACCAGCTCTTCTACTTCGCCGAGGCCGTGGTCCTGGCGGGTGAAATCCGGAGGCGGGGGATCGACCACCTCCACAATCATTTCGGCGACTCGAGTTGCACGGTCGCCATGCTGGCCGCCGAACTGGACGGTTTCCCCTTCAGCTTCACCCTTCACGGACCGGGGATCTTCTTCGAGCCCTACACCTGGCGGCTCGACGAGAAGATCAGTCGTTCCGCGTTCACCGCGTGCATCAGCCACTTCTGCCGCAGCCAGGCTGCGATCTTCGCGCCGGATCAGAGCGACAAGCTGCACATCGTCCACTGCGGCATCGAGCCCGAGCGGATCAGCGTGGTCGAGCATGCCGGACGGGGGACCCGGATCCTGTTCGTCGGTCGCGTCGCAACCGGCAAAGGCATCGAGGTGCTCATCGACTCGATCTCGGACCTGCGGTCCCGCCACGACGACCTGACCCTGACCGTGGTCGGCGACGGACCGCAACGTGAACACCTCGAGGACCTCTGCCGTCGGCGGTCACTCCAGGACCACGTGAGCTTCGTGGGCTCGAAGAACCAGGACGACGTGGCCAAACTCCTGGCCGATCACGACCTCTTCGTCCATCCGAGCTTCGCCGAGGGGGTACCCGTCGTGCTGATGGAGGCCATGGGAGCCGGTCTCCCGGTGGTGGCCACCCACGTCGGCGGCATGACCGAGCTGGTGTCCGATGGCGTGTCCGGGTTCCTCGTACGCCCCTTCGACCAGGGACAGCTCAACGACCGCATCGAACGGCTCGTGACCGACCCCGACCTCCGTCAGCGGATGGGGCAGGCCGGCCGGGAGGCCGTCCTCGCCGACTTCGTGTCAGCCGATGAAGCGGCCCGGCTGGCCTCGCTGATTGCCGACCACCGGCACGGCGTCGAGTCCTCGGTGCGTCCCGAACTGCTACCCCCCGCGACGGCCTGAGCGGTCCGACGCTCAGGCCAGCGAATCGAGAATGCGGATCAGGCTGCGACCTGCGGCCTCGTCGGTGCAGTTGTCCTCGGCGAACCGTCGAGCCGCCGCGTCGAGTTCGGCCCGGTAGGCGTCGTCGGTCCACATCGTCTCGATGGCCTCGGCCATCGACCGAGGATCATACAGCCGCGGGCAGAGCGAGTTCTTCCCGTCGAAGATGTAGTCTTCCAGACCGGGCCGGTCGGTGATGACAAGCGCTCGGCCGTGGCGGAACGTCTCGACGATCGTCACCAGGCCGGCCGTGGTGCCGACGTCGGTCAGCGGGACGACGTTCACCCGGGCGTGACGGACGAGCCGGCGGATCTCCGGGCGGGTGATCTGCTCGAGAATCTCGACGTTGCCGGGCACGGTGAGCCCTTCGAGCACCCGGTCCGAGGCCAGCACCACGGTGCGGTAGCCGAGCTCGGCCACGGCCTCGAAGAACGTTCCGTAGTCCCGGTAGCCCGACCCGGTGGCGAACACGTAGGGCTCGTCCTGGCCGTCCGGCTGCGCCGTCTCGATGGTCGCCCCGAACTGGAGCGGCACGTACACGAAACGCTCCGATGGCAGACCGAGCAGGTCGGCGTAGCTCTCGATCTCCCGGGTCGAATGGACGACGAAGCGGTCGACCTCGTTGAGCGCCCGGCGGGCAATCCAACGATGCTTCGACGAACCCAGATTCTCGGTGTTGAAGAACCACGACACGAGGACCCGGTCGCGGCGGCCGGCGGCCAGCAGAGCACCGGTGGCTGCCGCCAATTGGGGAAACACGGTGATGATTCCGTCGGAGTCGGCCATCGTGGCCCATCGAGCCTGGCGCATCCGGTGACCCCACTCCCGCAACCCGGCGCGAGGGCTTCTGACCTGGTGCCAGTTCCGGTCGTCACCGGACCTCGGTATCAGCGTGAACGAATGACGGTCGGAGTCCACGGCGTCGCTGATCCAGCGGTCCTCGGCACTCTCGAAGTACGGCGACGCGACTACCCACTTCATGCTTTGCGACCACCGCCTCCTTCAACCCGGCAAGGTGATGCCATCCCTCTGATGCCCGTCAATCGTACCGCAGCAAACGACATACGCGGGGGACCTTGTCGAAGAGTACGGCGAGGCCGGAGCGACAGACCACGACCGCGCTCACGACGAGGACACCAATGCCGCCGAGCGGTCGATCTGGTTCCGATCGGCCAGCCGCTGATAGTAGATCATCGCCGCCCAGCTGGCGACCGCCAGATAGGCCTCGCTGCCGAGTGTGGCCATCACCGCACCCTGCCACCCCCGCCCGGGGATCAGGGTCAGATAGAGGCCGACCGACACCAGGGCCGACGACACGTAGACCGCCGCCCGTTCCGTGGCCCGCCCGAGTCCGAGCAGCCCGTTCATGGGTGTACCGCTCAGGGCCAGCAGCGGCAGGAACAGCAACAGCCAGGGCACCATCTCCACGGCCCGCTCGAACTCACCGCGCAACAACAGCCGCTGCAGGAGTGGGAGGGCCAGGTAGATGGCGCCCGCGGTGACGACGGCGACTCCGAACATGAATGCCGTCAGCCTGGCGGCCCGGCGCAGGTGATAGTTGGCCCGGCCGTCATCGCCCTCGGGCAGGAACCGGTGGAACGCCGCCTGTCCGATCACGTTGAGCGGGAGTGCGCCGAAGAACACCAGGCGGTAGGCGGCGGCGTAGAGGCCGGCCTGGGCGTCGAAGTTGAACGCGGCGAGCGAGACCTTGTCGCCGTCGGACTGGAGGCTGGCGGCCGCCAGCGGTACTGCGAACACCGCACTGGTGCTGACCGCGTCGCTGCTCGGCTTGCGGAGCCTGACCTTGTAACCGTCGCGGGGGAGGATCACGAAGAGGATCACCATGGCGTAGGACCCGTAGAGCACCACGTAGGCCGTGGCGAGGTTGCGGATGGTCAGGTTGCCGGTCGGATAGAGCGTGGCGACGGCCAGCAGCTTCAGCAGCACCGTGCCGATCTTGGTCTTGATCATGTCCGGGTATCGACCGGCGGCCTGACGGAGCATCCCGCATACAAAGATGAACGAGTTGAAGAACAGCTCGCTGATGACGATCAAGACGACCTCGACGGTGCCCAGGTCGAGAAAGGTCAGTGCGAACCAGACGGCGATGACACTGGAGACCAGGGCGAGCACCAGCGAAATGGCGAGAAACGAGCCGATCAGGTCGTCGAGGCGGTCGCCGAACCGCACCCGACGTTGGATCAGTGCGAGGCCGGGGCCGGCGAACGTCATCGATCCGAGCGGGCCGACGACCCCATAGACGGCCACGAAGGCACCGTAGATCGCTGACTCGTCGCTGTAGACCTCGGTGATGGCGAGGAACGACACCATCGCGGTGATCGTGGCCAGGCCGTCATGGGCCGCGGTCCAAAGCGTGTCGTGGGCCAACCCGTCGAATGCACGCCACAGCCGGCGGAGGGGCTGCATCAGCGGACCGGTCTCGACCGGCCGGGCCGGTGTCCGATACGAGCCGCCGGTTGCGGCGCTGCCGCCGCGGTTGGTCGAATCATGGCGGGCACGAGTCTACCAGCGCCCCACCACCGGCCTACGTCGTGGTTACACTTGCCCAGCGTAAGGCACCGGGTGCGACGAGGTTCGAGGAACCCATGAGCGATTCGACAGCGGCGGACACACACGAGAACGGCGACGACCCCCGCACCGTCGCGGTCTACGTCTGCACCTACCAGCGCAACGACGAGCTCAACCGGATGCTCGATTCGCTCGAGGTGGCGGCGGCCAAGGCCCTTCCGGACGTCGAACTCGGCGTGATCGTCGTCGACGACAACCCGGATGGCCGGGCTCGTTCCATCGTCGACTCCTCGACCAGGGCATTCGCCCTCGGGCTCCACTACCGGCACTGCGGTGAAGGCAACATCGCCGCCGCCCGCAACACCGGTGTGGAGGCGGCCATGGAGCTGGCCGACTGGGTGGCCATGGTCGACGACGATCAGATCGTGGTGCCGGAATGGTTGACCGAACTGGTTCGGGTGCAGACCGAGACGAACGCCGACGCCGTGACCGCGCCCGTGTACGCCCGTTTCCCGGACGATGCGCCGAGTTGGATCCACGATCAGCCGTTCACCGAGCTGTGGTGCACCGCGCTCAAACCCGACGGCGCTCCGGTGACCGACCTCCAGACCGCGAACTCGATTATCCGCAGCTCGTTTCTCGATGCCCACCCGGAGGTGCGGTTCTCACCCGACCTCGGGCTCGTCGGGGGTGAGGACATGGTCTTCTACCGGGCCGCCCTGGCCGCAGGGTTGAAGGCCCACTACAGCCGTGACGCGATCAATTGGGAGCTCGAGCCACCGGAGCGTGCAACCTACCGGTACCAGCTTCGCCGGTGCCTGTGGCACGGCAACACCGAGGCGGTCACCAACCTCCGGGCCGGGCGGGACAAACGTCCCCGGTTGGTGGCCCGGGCCGTCAAACGGGGTCTGGTGGCGCTGACCCACCCGGTGCGACAGCTACGGCAGGGTGAGCCTCCGCAGCTCCGCTACGCGCTGGCCTACTCGCTGCAGTCGGTCGGGATGCTGGCTGGTGTCGTCGGCATCCGCCTCTCCCACGTCTGACCCAATCAACCGGCGGCGGTGGACCCCGACAAAGACGACCGGCCGCAACCGCCGGTTGGGGGCTGGCACGGCGGCTGGGAATAGGACGGAGCCGACAAGGCGTTTCGACCTCATGACTCCACCCGAACGCCCCCTGTCCCGTCGACGGGTGCTCGCACTGGGAGCGGGCACGGTTGCCACCGTCGCCATCGCCGGTCGTCTCCTGCCGTCCGATACCATCGGCCGGACGTCCCCGGACGTCGACCCCGCCGACGTCTACGATCCGTTTCGTGCCGGTGAACCGGTCCCGGCCGGCTACTTTCAGGTCGTCGGTCGTGATCTGATCAGGCCCGTCTACGATCCCCGGTTCGTCGCAGGCACCGAGATCGACTGGCCTGGCGATGCGGACGTGATCGGCGTGGAGATCGACGGTGATGCCAGGGCCTACCCGGTCGGATTCCTGACCGGTCGGGAGATCGTCAACGACGAGGTCGGTGGTGACCCGATACTCGTCAGCTGGTGACCACTGTGCGCCACGGCGATGGTCCATCGCCGAACGATCAACGGGGAGGTCCTCGTCTTCGGCAACCAGGGCGCCCTCTGGCAGAACGCCATGACGTGGTGGGACCACTCGACCGGGAGCATCTGGAGTCAGCCACTGGGCCAGGCCATCGCCGGTCCTCGAACCGGCCAGCGCCTCGATCTCGTGCCGGCGCAGTTCACCTCCTGGCGATCCTGGCGGACGGGCCATCCCGAGACGGTGGCACTCGACGCTCCCGGTGATCCCACCGGCTTCGATCTCGCCGACTTCTATATCGTCGTCGATTTCTCGGTCGAAACCAGAGCCTACGCCATCAGTGACCTCCGTCAGGCCGGCGTGATCAACGATGTGGTGGCTGACGTGCCGTTGGCTGTCATACTCGATTCCGACGACCCCGACCGCTGGTTCGTGTTCAGCCGAACCATCGCCCACCTCGATGAACGGTCGGTGGTCGAATTCACCATCGAAGGAGGCGACGTCACCGACGTTGCCACCGGCTCCACCTGGGACGTGCCCACCGGTCGAGCGGTCGACGGCGCACTGTCCGGTGCCGATTTGGCCCGCCTGCCGGCCCTCACGTCGTTTCCCGGTGGCGGCCCGACCAAGGCCCCGATCTTCACGGCGTTCTGGCCTGAAGGTACGGTGTGGCGTCCGGACCCGACGCGCTGATCCAGAACCCGGTGTTCAGACGACGACGGCGTGTTCGCCGAGCAACACTCGCAGGTCGGGAACGAGACCGTTCGACGTGTCGACGCAGTACTGGTCGGCCAGCCGAACGGCTTTCGCCTCGCTCAGGTGGATGTAGACCGGGGCGTCACCCGGATGGTCGACGAGGATGGCCCGCAGCTTGCGGATGAGGGCATCGGAGAGCTGATCGGGTCGAACCTGCAGCCGCAATGGCGGGGCCGAGCCGACCAGATCCGCTTCGAACACCTCCACCGATTGGGCCATCAGCTTCGGCGCGTCCTCCCGATTGTCGAGGCGACCCCGGATGATGACGATCCGGTCGTCCTCCAGGAGGTGTCCGTAGTCGGCAAAGGTGCGGGGAAAGATCATCGTCTCGACCGAGTCGGTGAGATCCTCCAGCGTGAGCACCGCCATCAGATCGCCCTTGCGGGTCCACTTCCGCTGCAGGCCGGTGACGACGCCACCGACGGTCACCATCGAACCGTCCTCGGAGTCGGCGAGATCGGCGATCGCATCGCCGGCCTTGCGTTTGAGCGCCGACTCGATGCCCATCAGCGGATGATCCGACACGTACAGCCCGAGCATCTCCTTCTCCAGAGCCAACCGCTGAGGCTTCTCGAAGGTGGCGTCGGTGATCTGGGGTCGGTCGTCGAACGACGGTCCGCCCTCCTCCCCCAGGCCGCCGAACAGCGTCATGACCCCCATGTCGTGTTGACGCCGGGCCGCCACGGTCTGATCGACGATGCCTTCGAACGCCAGCAACAGACCCTTTCGGGCATGACCGAGGGAGTCGAACGCGCCGGCCTTGATCAACGACTCCAACGTCCGCTTGTTGAGGACCTGGTAGTCGACCCGCTCGCAGAACTCCGGGAATGACGTGAACGGACCGTTCTCGCTGCGTTCGGCGATGATCAGCTCCACCAGCCCCTCCCCCACGTTCCGCACGGCCGAGAGCCCGAAGGCGATGGCGTTGAGCTCGCCGCCGTCGGGATCGGGAATCGAGGTGAAGTCGACGTCGGACACGTTGACGTCCGGCACAAGGACGTTGATTCCGAGCTGGCGACACTCGTTGAGGTAGACACCGGCCTTGTCGAGGTTGTTCTTGACGCTGGTGAGCAGACAGGCGAGGTATTCGACCGGATAGTTGGCCTTGAGATAGGCCGTCTGATAGCTGACGAAACCGTAGCCGTAGGAGTGGCTCTTGTTGAAGGCGTAGTCGGCGAAGGGCTCGATGATGTCGAACCACTGGTGGCCGAGGTCCTCCCCGTAGCCGTTGGCGTCACAGCCGGCCACGAACTTGACCCGCTCCTTGGCGATCATCTCCCGGATCTTCTTGCCGCAGGCCTTCCGGAGATTGTCGGCGTCGGCCAGCGAGTAGCCGGCGAACTTCTGGGCGATCCGCATGACCGATTCCTGGTAGATCATCAGCCCGTAGGTGCCGCCGAGGATCTCCTCGGCGTCGGGATGTAGGTAGCTGATGTCCTGGCGGCCGTTCTTGCGGTCGGCGTAGTCATTGTGCATGTTCGCCGCCATCGGCCCCGGCCGGTAGAGGGCCACCAAAGCGGCCACGTCCTCGAACGAGGTCGGTGCCATCGAGCGGATCAGGGCCCGCATCGGACCCGACTCGAGCTGGAACACGCCGATCGAGCGGCCTTCACGCAACATCTCGTAGGTCGTGTCGTCATCGAGGTCGACGTTGTCGATGTCGACCTCGACACCGTGGACCTCGCGGATGAGGTTGAGGGTGTCGGTGATGACGTCGAGGTTCCGCAGCCCGAGGAAGTCCATCTTCAACAGGCCGAGATCCTCGACCCCGTGCATCTCGTACTGGGTGACGACCGGCGCCTCTTCGATGTCTTTGCCCGACTCCGGTTTGCGCTGGATCGGCAGGTAGGTGGTGAGCGGATCCTTGGTGATCACCACCGCCGCGGCGTGGATGCCGTCCTGGCGGCGTAGACCCTCCAGGCCCTTGGCCACCCGCACCACTTCCGAGACATCACGGTCGGTGTCGACCATCGACCGAAGCTCGGCGGCCGCCTTGTAGCCGTCTCGGTGCTTGTCGGACTCCTCGAAACAGTATTTGAGCGGTGTGTCGCGGCCCATGACCAGCGGCGGCATGGCCTTGGCCACCTTGTCGCCGACGGCGTACGGATAGCCGAGAACCCGGGCCGCGTCACGGACCGCCGCCCGGGCCTTGATCTGGGAGAACGTGACGATCTGGGCCACGTGATCCCGGCCGTAGCGTTCGGCCGCGTAACGGATCATCTCGTCGCGGTAGCGGGAGTCGAAGTCCATGTCGATGTCGGGCATCGAGATCCGCGACGGGTTGAGGAACCGCTCGAACAGCAGGTCGTATTCGATCGGATCGAGGTCGGTGATCCACAGTGTGTAGGCCACCGCACAGCCGGCGGCCGAACCTCGACCGGGACCGACCCGGATCCCGGCCTCCCGGGCGTAGCGGATGAGGTCCCACGTGATGAGGAAGTAGGAGCTGAACCCCATGTTCTTTATGACGTCGAGTTCGTAGACCAGGCGGTCGATGATGTGGTCGGGCACCTGCCGGTCGGGTCCCTGACCCCAGCGGACCTTGGCCCCCTCCAGCGTCAGGTGGCGAAGGTAGTCGTCGGCCCCCTCGAAACCCTCGGGAATCGGGAAGTCGGGCAGCTGGGGGTTGCCGAACTCGATCTCGACGTCGGCCCGTTCGGCGATCCAGAGGCTCGAATCGCACGCTTCGGGTAGTTCGGCCCACTGGGCCCGCACCTCGGCCGCCGACTTGAGATAGTGCTGGTCGCCGTGGAACTTGAACCGATCGGGATCGCTCATCAGCGACCCGGTCTGGACACACAGGAGGGCGTCGTGGGAGGTGTGATCGGACTGCTCGGTGTAGTGGGAGTCGTTGGTGACGAGGATCGGCGCCTTCAGCTTGCGGGCGATCTCCAGGAGCTGCGGGTTGGTCTCCCGCTGGGCCGGGATGCCGTGGTCCTGGAGTTCGACAAACAGGTTGTCGCGGCCGAAGATGTCCTGGAGTCGAGCCGCCTTCTCCAGCGCCCCCTTCTCGTCGCCGTTCATCAGCGTCTGCAGCACGTGGCCGCCGAGGCACCCGGTGGTGGCGATGACGCCCTCTGCGTGGTCGGCCAGAACCTCCCAGTCGACTCGGGGCTTGTAGTAGTAGCCCTCCATGAACGCCCGGGACGCCAGCTGAATCAGGTTCTTGTAGCCGGTGTTGTTCTCGGCCAGGGCGATCATGTGGTAGTAGAGCTTCTTGCCACCCTCGGTGCTGCCCCCGGAGTCGTCGACACGACCCCGGCGGCTCGGTCGCTCGGATCGGTGCTCGTCGGCCTGGTAGAGCTCACAGCCGATGACGGGGTTGATGTCGTGTTTCTTGCACGCCCGGTAGAAGTCGAGAACCCCGTACATGTTGCCGTGGTCGGTGATGCCGAGACCGGGCATGCCGTCGGACGCGGCCTTCGCCACCAGCTCGTCGAGGCGGGAGGCGCCGTCGAGCATCGAGTACTCGGTGTGTACGTGAAGATGTACGAATGACGAGTTCGACGATGCTGGCACGGATCCGGCTCCACCTTGGGTTCGGGCGGGACTGACGTCCACAGACACATCCACAGAGTTTGTCCACATTCTGTGGACAAATCACACGGATGTGATTTCCTCCAAACCGATGCTACCGAGGATGAGTGGATCGGCCAAGCCACTTCGGCCCGATTTCCCGACGGCGGTAACCGTCGAGGTCAAGGGCCCGATCGAGGCGCCTGTCGGTACCGCCGATACGGGTACTAGAGATAGACGCCGCCGCCGGGACCCTCGGTCGGGGTGCGACCGGCCGTCGGAAGCCCCTGCTGGGCTCGCTGCATCTGCTCGAGCTGCTGGCGGGCCGCCGCCTGTTGGGCGAAGAGCGTGGCCTGGATTCCGTGGAAGAGTCCCTCCAGCCAGCCGACGAGCTGAGCCTGGGCCACCCGTAGCTCGGCGCCGCTCGGAATGTCGTTGGCGTCGAACGGCAAGGCCAGTCGCTCCAGCTCCTCGCGCAAATCCGGCGACAGTGACGACGCCAACTCGCTCACCGATGTTTCGTAGATCTCGCGCAGACGATCCCGACCCGGTTCATCGAGCTCGGTCGAGCGAACCTCCTCGAGGAGCTGCTTGATCATGGTGCCGATCCGCATCACCTTGGCCGGTTCGGACACACTGGCTCGGTCCTCGTCGGTGTTCCCCTCGGTTGGGGGCGCTTCCGGCTCCTCGACGATCTCAGGGGTCTCGGGCTGGGGCAGATCGGTCATGATGTCATTCGCTTCGGTGATGGATCGGCGAGGCCGATGGTCGGCAGGAGCTGTCAAGGCGAGTGTAGGTCGTCGGGCCGGTACGGCCGACCTCCACCTCGAACGCCGTGGTCGTGTTCCGATACCCGCGGCCGCCGGATCCTGTCCAGCAGGGTGCTGAAACTCTTCTGGTTGGTGCTCGCGTTGTGGTCGGGGATCGAATGGGGCGATCGACGCCCGGGCGTTCGACCCGACCACGTTCACGAAGAACCGGGAGCGCCTGTTGGGTACCCTTCGGTCTTGAACCAGGCCCGGTTGCGGGCTTGGCCATGTACCGACACGTGCGGCCAGCCCCGACAGTTTCGATCCAACCGCAGCGGTCTACAACCTCATTCAAATCTGCGCCCTCGACGCCGCCACCGCGAAAACCCCGACCACCACCGAAACGGTTCCGCGGAACCGTTTTCAGTGCAAGCCAACAGACCAATCAGCCTCGGCTCCGAAGACACCGAAATTCAGCTTCTCAGCACCCTGTCTAGACGATCGTGGCCACGCACGGCACGAGCATCTCGGCGGCCGTCAACGATCCGTGACGACCGACCAGCTCGTAGGGCCCGGTGTCAGCCGGGTCGGCGTAGCCGATCGGCTCGAACGGGAGTATCCCGACGTCGCCCAGACGATCGCTGACGCCGGCCGACATGCCCGGCCCGAACCAGCCCTCGTCGAGCATCTGCGCTCTCGTGCGAACCCACGAATTGTGGCCGTGATGAGTCACGGCGGCCTCGGCCACCCGATCCACGTCGTCGGGCTTGCAGTGGAGCCAGCGGAACCTGGCCTCGCCCGACAGCATCGTGACCGGATCGAGCACCTCATCGGCCAGCGGAAAGAGCCGGTCGCCGCAGTCGACCTGGCCGTGATCGGCGGTGACGACCAACGTGGTGCCTGACGGGAGCGCTTCGACCACATCGCCGACCAGCCGATCGACGAAGGCCAGTTCGGCTTCGTACTCGGTGCCGAGACCATATTCGTGGGCGACTTTGTCGACACCGTCGTAGTAGGCGTAGACGACTTCTTCGCCGGACCGGATGACGCGGGCGAGCTCATGCACCAGGACAGCCGGTGTGCGATACCCGACGAGCCGGCCACCGCGCAGGTGGGCTTGACTGAAGCCCGTGGTCTGGAACTCGGCTTTGGTCACGATCGCCATCGGATGTCCCATGAAGGGGGCATAGGGCTGAATCAGATCGGGCGGGACCGTTGCGCGGCAGTCCGGTCGCTCGGGGCTGCCCCACCGCAGGGAGTTGAAGACCATGTCGTCGACCACCATGCGATACCCGACGATGCCGTGCTGGGACGGGGGTAACGAGGTGGTGATCGATGTCAGCGCCGACGCCGTCGTCGAGGGGGCGACCGTGGTGATCGCACCACCGGCAAACGTCGTGAGATTCGGCAGGAGGTGACGCCAGCGTGCCATCTGCTCCCACCCCAGGCCGTCCAACACCAGCAGGACCCGGGAGCCGGGGCCGAACTCGAGGGGCAATGGACCGGGATCGGCCGAGGTCAGAGCGGGCAGCAGGTCGGTGAGACAACCGCGGCCGTAGGCCGGGAGCACCATGTCGGATGACGGACCGCCGCCCGGCGACTCAACGTTGACCGGAGTTGGATCCTGCACCACGGGTTCCGGTGTCATCGTGCCGAACCCGACAATGCGAGATTTTTCTGATCCGTCATCGGTCCAATTGTGCCAGCGTGACAGGCCCCCAACAATGAAAGCGGCAAAAGTTGTTAGCCCGCAACCGGGATGCCCGACCGACCGGCGTCGATCCTGAGACCGCAGGGGCGTGTTCCCAGCCGCTACCTTGGTGGACGTGAGAGTGTCCACCCGGGGTGATTACGCCAGTCGAGCCCTCCTCTCGCTTGCTCTCCACCAGGAGGAGGCGGGGCCGACCACCGTGCGCGACATCGCCGAGCGGACGGGCCTGCCCCAGCCGTATCTGGAACAGATTCTGCTGGCGTTGAAAGGTGCGGGTCTGGTTCGATCGAAACGAGGTGTCGGCGGTGGCTACGTGCTGGCCCGCCCCCCGGCGGAGATCAATCTGGCCGAGATACTCCGGGCCGTGGACGGTCCGATCGTGCTCGGCGACTTCGGCGACCCTCACACCGACGGCGCCTGTGATCATGAGGGGCAGTGTGTCCTGCTTTCGATCTGGCACTCGATCGGCAACGAGATGAGGGAGCGGTTGGAGACCTTCTCCCTCGACGACATCGCCGCCATCGCCGGCGGGGAACGGCCCTGGCCCACATCCTCGTGACCGACTCCCCCGATGGCGTGGCCCGGGTGATCCGCCGCCGCCACATGACGCGGGCCTTTTCCACGAAACCACTCGATCCCGAGTTGGTCACCGGTCTGCTGGACACCGCCCGCCGGGCGCCCTCAGCCGGCAACTGCCAGGCCGCCGGCTTCGTCCTGCTCGACTCACCGACCCTCGTTCACCGCTACTGGGATGTGACCCTGCCTTCCGAGCGCCGCGCCACGTTCCGGTGGCAGCGTCTACTCGACGCCCCTGTCCTGATCATCGTCACCACCGAGCCGGAGCGGTATCCGGATCGTTACCGCGAGGTCGACAAGGCCCCGTCGGGTCGGGGTTCGCTGGCTCGATGGCCGGTCCCCTACTGGTGGGTGGACGCCGGGGCCGTCGCCCAGAACCTCCTCCTGCTGGCGGTCGAAGCGGGCATCGGCGCTTGCCTGTTCGGGCCCTTCGATCACGAACCGGCATTGAAGGCCGAGTTCGAACTGGATGACGGTATTCGGCTCGTCGCCACCGTTGCACTGGGCCACCGGGCCCCGGACTCTGATCGGGAAGGGCCGGGGCGCTCGGCGAACCGCCCACGGCGGAGGCTCGACGATGTGATCACCCGGCCATCGGTTTCCCGAACCGCTACTCCAGGCGACTGAGGACCGCCGCCAGATCGTCCGGCAGCGACGACTCGAACGTCATCCTCTCCCCTGTCGCCGGATGGTCGAACTGCAACTCGGCGGCATGGAGGAAGGGCCGTTCGATCGGCAGGCCGAGGGTTGCGCCGCCGTAACGATCGTCAGCGACTATCGGATGCCCGATCGCCGCGAAGTGGGCACGGATCTGGTGGGTTCGACCGGTTTCCAACCGGCAGTCGACGAGCGAACAGACGGGTTCGGCGAAACGTTGCAGAACCCGATAGTGGGTTCGGGCCGCCTTGCCGTCGGCCACGACCGCCCGCCGGGTCCGGTCCCGGGGCGATCGACCGAGCGGAGCGTCGATCAGTCCGGCGTCGGATTCGACGTCACCGACCACCAGCGTCCGGTAGCGTCGACCCACCGATCGACTGGAGAACTGGGCGACGAGATGGCGGTAGGCATCCTGGGTCAAGGCGACGACGAGCAGACCGGACGTGCCCCGATCGATTCGGTGGACGATGCCCGGACGTTCGGATCCGGGATCGGCGGCCGCCAGTTCCCGCAACGACGCGAAGCGGGCCATCAGACCCTGGACGAGTGTGCCGTCGACGACACCCGAGCCCGGATGGACCACCAGCCCGGCCTGCTTGTCCACCACCACCACATCGTCGTCGGCGTGCACCACGGTGAGCGCAACCGTCGGGTCACCCTGGAGTGGACTGTCGAGATCGGCGACCTCGATCACGATGACGTCGTCGACATCGACGCGCTGGGACGGCTTGTCCGGCGCTGCGTCGCCGACTGTCACCCGCCCCGCCTCGATCAGTGCGACAGCCTGGCTGCGGCTGACCCCGGCGGCCATGGCGACCACGCGGTCGACGCGCTGGCCCGCCAGGGCGGGAGGGATCGTCTCGGTGACGATTCGGGGGGCTGTCACCCTCCGTTGTCCGAAGCCGGCTGGTGCCGACTCCCATCGGAGAGGTCGGGCTCGTCGGCCGACGCCGGTTCGAGCGACTCGTCGGACCCGCTCGACGTGGCGGGCCCGTCCTCGGGCCGGAGCCATGCCAACGCAACGAAGCCGATCACCCCGCAGACCACGGCGGCGTCGGCCACGTTGAACACCGGCCACCAGCCGAGATCGACGAAGTCGACAACGGCACCGCTCAGGAATCCGTCATCGGCCCGGACGACACGATCGATCAAGTTGCCGATCGCTCCTCCGGCCACCAAGCCGAGAAGGGCCGGGCCGAGCCGATCGGTACGTCGATAGGCGGCCACGAGCAGCGCCACGGTGATGAGGCTGACGAGAACGCCGAGAACCGGTCCGAATCCCTGACCGCGGGCGAAGGCCGCTCCGGTGTTGAACACCAGGTGGAAACGGGCTCCGGCAATGAGGTCGATACAGGCGTCGGGGGTGTCGCACGATCCCGGCAACAGGCGGTCGAGTGCCCACCGTTTGGTGAGCTGGTCGAACACGACCACCACCGCCACCACCGGTAGCGTCCACAGGAGACCGCCGAGAGGCGGGCGGGTCAGAACATCGACGTCTTGTGCGTCACGCATACCGAGGCTTCGGGAATGGCCTCGAGCCGTTCCTTGGGGATGATGTCGTCGCCGGCCAGGCACAGCCCGTACGTTCCGTTGTCGAGTCGTTCCAGCGCGGCGTCGATATCGGCCACCGACTGGCGGGCTGCGGCCGAGAGGGCGAGATCGCGGTCTCGCTCGACGGCGATGGTGTCGCCTTCACCGGACTCTTCGTCGAACTGGACGTCGCCCGGCTCACGGTCGGCCATGAGGGCGGCGGCCTCGGCTGCGAGCCGGTCGGCGCTCGAGGTGTAGTTGGCACGTTCCTCCAGGAGTTGTTCCCGCTGTTTCGCCAGCCACTTCTTGTCGTGGAGGTACTTGTAGCTCTTCGGAATCGTTCGCTTTGACGGGTCCGTCGGGGTGGTCGATCTCGTCACCTTGTTCCTCGTGGTCGTGGATCCTGATTTGGATGAGGATCGGCTGGAAGTCGACGCCTTCTTCGCGCTGGAGCGCTTGGCCGCCTTCTTCGCCGACGCCTTCTTTGCCTTGGGTCCGCCTGAGGCCGTCCTTGTGGAGCCGGCGGCGGACTTGCTCGTGGATTTCTTCGCTGTGCTTCTCGGACTCTTGACTGCGGTCTTCTTCGCTGCCGCCTTCTTGGCCGGGGCCTTCCTGGCCGACTTCTTGGCCGCAGACTTCTTTGCCGCAGACTTCTTTGCCGCGGTCTTCCTGGCGGACTTCTTGGCCGGGGCCTTCCGGGCGGGCTTCTTGGCCGCAGACTTCTTGGTGGCGGTCTTCTTGGCTGACGCCTTCTTGGCCGCTGTCTTCTTGGCCGGGGCCTTCTTTGCGGCCGCCTTCTTGGCCGGGGCCTTCTTGGCCGCGGTCTTCCTGGCGGACTTCTTGGTCGTGGTCTTCTTCGCGGCTGTCTTCTTGGCCGCCGTCTTCTTGGTCGACTTCTTGGCCGTTGAGCGTTTCGTTGCCACGTTGCCGTCGCCTTCTCTGCGTTCGGGCCGGGACGGATCTCATCCTGCGAGGCGATCGAACACCGGCTCGAACCCTCGTCCACCCCATTGGGGCGGCACGGCCAATAGGTCGGCGTATTGTAGAGGCCCGGGCGGTCCATCCGCAACGACAGCCCCAACCTCGTCGGTCGACGTTCCGCCCTCGGAAGCGTTCAGGGCCACAACGAGTGCGGTGACGACACCGGATCGACGGCAAATTGGCCGAGTTCCATGCCCCGACAGGGATATCGTGACCTCATGGTTTCTCGTCACAAACACCCCTACCCTTCAGTTCCTTCTCGACCCGATTATCCGGCGATCGAGCGGGCGATTCTGAAGCGCTGGGAGGACGAGGGCACCTTCGCCGCCTCGGTCGACCAGCGACCGCCGGCGACCGAGGGAGGCAGCCAGTACGTCTTCAACGACGGTCCACCGTTCGCCAACGGGCTGCCCCACTACGGTCACCTCCTCACCGGCTACGTGAAAGACGTCATCCCCCGCTTCCAGACCATGAAAGGCAACCGGGTCGAGCGCATCTTCGGCTGGGACTGCCACGGTCTGCCGGCCGAGATGGAGACCGAAAAGGAACTGGAGATCAGCGGGCGTCGCGCCATCACCGACTACGGCATCGACAAGTTCAACGACGCCTGCCGCACCTCGGTCCTTCGCTACACCAAGGAGTGGGAGTCATACGTCACCCGTCAGGCCCGGTGGGTCGACTTCGAGAACGACTACAAGACGATGGACCGCGACTACATGGAGTCGGTCATCTGGGCGTTCAAGCAATTGTGGGACCGGGGCCTCGTGTACGAGGCATATCGGGTCATGCCCTATTCGTGGGGAGCGGAAACGCCGCTGTCCAACTTCGAGATCCGGCTCGATGACGCCACCCGGCCCCGCCAGGACCCGGCATTGACGATCGGCTTCACACTGGAGCCGGCGCCCGGTGACCCCGGACCGATGTCTGTCCTGGCCTGGACCACCACCCCGTGGACGTTGCCGTCGAACCTCGCTCTGGTCGTCGGCCCCGACATCGACTACGCCGTCGTGGCGGCCCCCGACGATGGCCCGTTCACCGGCTACCTCGTCCTGGCCGAAGCCGCGCTCGAGCACTACCAGGCCGAGCTGGGCGAGGCGCCGGATCCGGTCATGGTGGTCAAAGGCTCCGATCTGGTCGGCCGGGTCTACCGGCCGCTGTTCGACTACTTCGAAGGGTGGGACAACGCCTTTCGAGTACTGGCCGACGACTTCGTCGACACCAGTGAGGGGACCGGGGTGGTGCACACGGCTCCCGGGTTCGGCGAGGACGATCAGCGGATCGGTGAGGCCAACGGCATCGCGCTGGTCGTGCCGGTCGACGACGAGGGACGGTTCACCGCCGAGGTGACCGACTTCGCCGGGCAGAACGTGTTCGACGCCAACGCCGAGGTCATCCGTTGGTTGAAGGAGCGCGGCCATGTGCTCCGCCATGAGACCTACGACCACAACTACCCGCACTGCTGGCGGACCGACACCCCGATCATCTACCGGGCCATCAACTCGTGGTACGTGAAGGTCACCGAGATCACCGACGAGCTTCTCGCCGCCAACCAGAAGATCAACTGGATACCGGACCATGTGCGCGACGGTCAGTTCGGCAAGTGGCTCGAGGGCGCCCGTGACTGGTCGATCAGCAGGAACCGGTTCTGGGGTTCTCCGATCCCGATCTGGCGGAGCGACAACCCCGCCTATCCCCGTGTCGACGTCTACGGCAGTCTCGATGAGATCGAGGCTGACTTCGGGGTTCGCCCCGACGACCTGCACCGTCCGTTCATCGACGAGCTGGTCCGGCCCAACCCCGACGATCCGACCGGCCAGTCGATGATGCGCAGGGTTCCCGAGGTGCTCGACTGCTGGTTCGAGTCGGGATCGATGCCCTTCGCCCAGCTCCACTATCCGTTCGAGAACGTCAAGAGGTTCGAGGATCACAATCCGGCCGACTTCATCGTCGAGTACATCGCCCAGACCCGAGGCTGGTTCTACACCATGCACGTGCTGTCGGTGGCGCTGTTCGGCGAGCCCGCGTTCGCCAACGTGATCTGCCACGGTGTGGTGCTCGACGCGGAGGGCCAGAAGCTTTCCAAGCGGCTCCGCAACTATCCCGATCCCCTGGAGGTCTTCGAGACCGTCGGATCCGATGCGTTGCGTTGGTACCTCATGAGCTCCCCGATCCTGCGTGGTCTCGACCTGCGGATCGAGAAGGACGGCTCCGACGTTCGCGAGGTCGTCCGCCAGGTCCTGAATCCCATCTGGAGCGCCTACAGCTTCTTCACCCTCTACGCCAACGCCGACGGCTACCGGGCGACGTTCCGGACCGATTCGGCCGATGTGCTCGATCGCTACATCCTGGCCAAGACCCGCCAGATGGTCGAGGCGACGACGGCGTGTCTCGATGCCTACGATCTCGCCGGAGCCACCGAGTCGATCCAGGGTTTCCTCGACGCACTCACCAACTGGTACATCCGGCGGAGCCGGGAGCGGTTCTGGAACACCGGTGAGGGCGCTCAGCCGGGAACGGTCGACACCAACGCGCTCGACACCCTGTACACGGTTCTCGTCACCCTGACCAAGACCGCAGCTCCGCTTCTCCCCTATATCACCGAGGAGATGTGGAGCGGGCTGGTCGGCTCGAGCGAACAACAGTCGAGCGTGCACCTTCAAGACTGGGTCGACCCCGACGACCTCCCGGCCGACCACGACCTGGTGTCGGGCATGGACCGGATTCGGGCCGCGGCCTCGACGGCGCTGTCACTCCGCGATTCGCACGGGCTGCGGATCCGCCTGCCCCTGGCCCGAGCGGTCGTGGCCGGAGCCGACGTGGGCGATCTCGCCCCCTATGTCGATCTCCTGGCCGACGAGATAAACGTGAAGTCGGTGCAACTGACCGACGACGTGACCGAGTTCGGCTCGTTCCGGCTACAACCGAACGGACGGGTGCTCGGCCCCCGGCTCGGTCCCGAGGTCCAGAAGGTCATCAAAATGGCCAAGGCCGGCGACTGGTCGGCCAACGCCGACGGAACCGTCACCGTCGGCGACCAGGTGCTTCAGTCCGACGAGTTCGATCTCCGGCTCCAGCCTCTCGACGGAGTCACGGCCGCGGCGCTACCCGACAACTCGGCCGTGGTCGTGCTCGACACCGACGTGACGCCGGAACTCGAAGCCGAAGGCCAGGCCCGAGATCTGGTTCGCGTCATCCAACAGGAGCGCAAGGACCGGGACCTGCAGGTCACAGACCGCATCCGCCTGACCCTCGACCTCCCGGGGAGCCTGGCCGATTCCCTCCGACCTCACCTCGGCTGGCTGCAGAACCAGGTTCTAGCCGTCGAACTGATCAACGGACACGACCTCGCCGCGACCGCCAAGGTCGACGGCCAGGACGTCGGCTTCGACTTCGAACCGATCGGCTAGCCCCTCTGTTGATTGGGGGGTTCGGCGCGGGTTGTCGTCGCCGAGCCTCCGGGCCTCAGCGGCCCCGACCTCGACCGAACCAGCCACCGCCCCCGCGGTCCTGCTTGTCATCGAGGAAGTCGGAGATCGCATCATCGGACTCCGGGTCCTCGGTGGTGACCCGCCTGAGTTCGTCGAGGAAGGGATCCCCGATCGTGCCGTCGCCGTTGGCTGCTTCGGCTTCGGGTGCGGGCGGGGCCGGGATGACCTGGGTGTCGACGCCGAGTTGTGGATCACCGAGCACGACGTCGTCGTCGACGGCATCGAGATCGACAACACTCTCCACCTCGATCTCGTCGACCGGTTGCGAGGCCTGCGGAACGTCGCCGGTCTGGTTGATCTCGGCCGGATCGAAATCACCGGTCTGAACAGCCAGGCCATCGTCGAGGTCGACGTCGACCCCTTCGTCGACGTCAGCCTCGAGGTCGGGCGCCAACACGTCGAGGTCGGCGGCACTGATCGGGTCCTCGGCCTTGACGGTCGCCTCGGCCGACGTCTCGGCCTCGGCCTCCAGCTCGTTCAGGGCCACCACCTCGACGGCGATGGGCGGATAGTTGTCGGCGTTGAACTCCTTCAACTCGGCCGGTTCGATGCCGTCGTTGGCCCGGAGCCTTTTGGGATCGTCCAACACCCCCGCGATGTCCTCCAGCGCCGCTTTGACCTGGGCGCTCCGGTTGGCGAGGTGTTCTTCGAACCGCAGGACGTCCTGTTGGAGGAGAGCATGGGTCTCCTCGAGTTCGGCGATCTGGCCGAGCAGTCGGGTCCGTTCGGAGTCGTGAGCCTGGGACAGCTCGGTCTCGACCGATTCGAGCCGCTTGCGAGCCTCGTCGCGGGCTTCCTCGAGCAGTCGGGCCCGCTCGGCGGCCGCCTCCGACATCAGCCGCTCACGGTAGGCAACGGCCTCGGTGGTCATCTCGGCTGACTGGTCACGGGCGTCGGCCAGCAGGGCGTTCGACTGGAACTCAGCCTCGGTCCGAAGGCGCTCCGCCTCCTCCTTGGCCTCCCGGATGGTGGTGTCGGCCTGACGCTGGGCGGAAACCAGCGTGTTGCGAAGCGTCTCATCGAAGTCGGGTTGAGGGGCCGGTGGCATGTCCGGCGCCGCCGCCCGCGACGGACTCCGGGCCTCGACGAGGCGGGCCTCGGCGGCCGCGGCACGATTCTCGGCCTCCGAGAGGCGCGCCTGGAGGCGTTCGATCTCGTCGGCCAGCGGTGCCAGATTGGCCAGCACCCGATCAACCTGATCCTTGCTGTATCCCCTCGGTTCCTCCTCGAAACGGATGTCGGGAATCCGCCGAAGAAGTCGCAGCTTGTCGCTTTGCAATGGCATCCGTCCAGGTTAACCAACACCTCGACGAATCGCCCACGTTCCGGGCGCTCAGCAGAGAATCCGGGCCACTATCTGCAGTGCGATCAGTATCAGGAGCTCGGCGATCCCGAATCCGGCCATCGCTCCCGGCAACGGAGGCACAACCCGCCGCACCGGCATGACGACCGGCTCGGTTGCCGCAACCGACAGCGAACGGACCGCCCCCCACGTGGTGTCGGGCTGGATGGGGAAGAAGGACAGGACGAGTCGCAGCAGGAACACGAACTCGAACAGTAGAACGGCAACGCAAAGAATATCTGAGACGTTCATGGGCTATCTAGCGTAACCCCGCTGCTCGATTCGCCGTCGGTCGTCGTCGCTCACGTCCAAACCGTTCGGGGTCAGGAGAAAGACCTGAGGTGCCAGCTTCTCCATACTTCCGTCGAGCGCGTAGCACACACCGCTGGCGAAATCGACGAGACGGCGGACCAGTTCACGATCCAGCCCCTGCAGGTTGACCACCACCGGGGCGCCCCGTTTGAACTCGTCGCCGATCTCCTTGGCGTCGGCGAACGACTCCGGGCTCAGGGTGCGGGGCCGGCTGCGGGCGGACTCGATGGAACGCACAACTGCTCCTTCGGCTTGCTCGGCTACCGGCATGGACGCCGGTTCGTCGATGGAATCGGATTCGGTCAGGTCGACATCGAACTCGTCGAGCTCGTCGAACGGTTCGCTGGGCAGCTGGTCGAGCAGGCGTTGGTTCTGGTCGAGCCGTTCCCGCCGGCCCGAACCGCGGCCGGTTCGGATTCGGCTCTGGTTGGCCGAAGAGCGGCCTGTCCGTTCCATGGTTCCGTCGGCTCGGCGGGCGTCGATCTTGGCGGTCGTGATGTCGACCACGTCGTCGTCTTCGTCGAGACGCGGTTTCAGGTCGTCGAGGTAGCCTCTGCGCCCGGCTTGGTCCTGACGATCGCCCGGTCGGCCGGACGCCCGCGACGTCGAGCGATTCCGGCGCTCGGCGACGAGTTCGTCGTATTCGTCGTCGGGGCCCAGTCCGACGTAGGCTCTCAAAGCACGCAACAGCGACATCGCTCTTTCTCCTTGGGCCAGATTCTACTTGCCGTCGCGGTTCGGGTTGTGCATACCCGATGCGAGGTCATGTCCGGCCTCGGGGGCCGAACAGGGACGAACCGATCCGGACCATGGTCGAGCCGTGGCCGACTGCGACGTCATAGTCGGCGCTCATGCCCATCGAGAGCTCGGACAGATCGTTCTCCGCGCCCAGGCGGCGCAACCGGTCGAAGGCCGGCCTCGGATCGGAGAGATCCGTCGGGCCGATCGTCATCAGGCCCCGGACATCCAGCCCCCGTTCCCGTGCGTCGTCGACGAGGGCCGCAACGTCGTTGGGGTCACAACCGGACTTCTGCGGCTCGTCGGTGGTGTTCACCTGAACGAGCATCGAGGCACCGGGTTGGCGTTTGGCCAGCTCCTTGATCAGTGACCGTCGGTCGATCGTCTGCCACAGGGTGACCAGATCGCCGAGCATCTTGATCTTGTTGCTCTGCAGCCCGCCGATGAAGTGCCAGCGAACGGAACGCCCGGGATCGTCGTCGGCGAGCTCGGCCGCTTTGGCCACCAACTCCTGCGCGTAGTTCTCGCCGATGTCTTCCAGGCCCGCCTCCCGGGCCCGCTCGACCAGAACCGAAGGAAAGGTCTTGGTCACCGCAACGATGGTGACCTTCTGATCGGCGGCACGGGCGGCGTCTATGCGTTCACGGATCGCAGAGAGCCGTTCCCGGATCTGGTCGGCACTCGGCAGACCGGCACTCGGGTCGCTCATCGTTCCATCCAGGCGACCGTCGTCTGTCGCTCCGTGTCCCCACGGGTGCGATGGCTGAAGTACCGCTCGTGACTGGTACAGGACCCGATGTCGGTCACCTTCCATCCGGCGGCCAGGCAGGCCCGCCCGACGGCGGTCGGCATGTCGAGCGCAGTGGTTCCCCAGGCCGTCAGTCCTTTGACCTCGTCGCCGTAGCGTTCGACGACCGCACCGATCTCGTCGGGCCCGAACTCATAGCGGTCGGGATGGATGCAGGGACCGACGAGCGCCTCGATCGGGTATCCCGCCTGCTCGATGAGCCGGGCCCCGGCCGATTCGATGATGCCGTCGACGAGGCCCCGCCAGCCCGCATGCAGCACCGCCACGCCACGCTCGGCCACAAGCACCACCGGTGAACAGTCGGCGGTGGTGACGGCGATCGGGCAGCCGGTGGTCGTGGTGAGGAGCCCATCGGCGGTCGCGCCGGCATGCTCACCCGGCTCGGTGACCTCGAGCACCGACGTACCGTGCACCTGGTGGATCCAGGTCCATGGGGCATCGACGATCGCCCGACGGCGAACCTCGACGTCGTGGGCCGGGTTCCTTACCTGGAAGTCACCGTCGGAGCGGTCGGTGTGGTGGACCTGAACCGTTCCGCCGTCGATTCGTACCCGTCGGGTGTAGCCCACGGCATCACCCGGTCAGCGCAGGAACGAGGGCACGTCGAAGTCGTCCTCCGGGTCCTCGTCCTCCTCGAAGAGGTCGAGGAGTTCGCGGGTTGCCGATCCGTTGACGTGTTCGGCGGCACCGTTTCCGTTGCCGTTGCTGTGGACCAGATCGATGTCCGGCTCATGGTCGGTGGTGAGCAGTCCCGCCTCGTCGTCGACCAGGTCGATGACGTCGTCCTGGTAGCGATCGAAGCCGGCAGCGATGACGGTGACCTGGATCTCCTCACCGAGGTTCTCGTCGACGACGGTGCCGAAGATGATGTTGGCGTCCGGATGGGCGACGTCGTGGATGATCTCGGCCGCCTCACTCACCTCGAACAGACCGAGATCGCTTGATCCGGCGATCGTGAGGAGGATGCCGCGGGCACCTTCAATCGATGCTTCGAGCAGCGGGCTGGCAATCGCGGCCCGAGCCGCCGAAAGCGCCCGGTTCTCGCCGCCGGCACGGCCGATGCCCATCAGGGCGCTTCCGGCCTCGTGCATGATCATGCGGACATCGGCGAAGTCGGTGTTGATGAGACCGGGGGTGGTGATCAGGTCGGCGATGCCGCTGACACCCTGAAGGAGGATCTCGTCGGCCATGCGGAACGCGGACACCATCGATGTCTTCTCGTCCGCGATCGACAGCAGCCGATCGTTGGGGATGACGATCTGGGTGTCGACCTTGTCCCGGAGGCGTTTGATCCCCGCCTCCGCTTGAGCGGCCCGACGTCGGCCCTCGAACCCGAACGGCCGCGTGATCACGGCGATGGTGAGAGCACCTTGGCTCTTGGCGATCTCGGCGATGACCGGAGCGGCGCCGGTTCCGGTACCGCCGCCCTCGCCCGCGGTGATGAAGACCATGTCGGCACCGGCCAGTGCCTCGCTGATCTCCTCGCGATGCTCCTCGGCGGCCTGCTGGCCGACGGCGGGATCGCTGCCGGCACCCAGGCCCCGGGTGAGTTCGCGGCCGATGTGGATCTTGGTCTCGGCGTCGCTCATCAAGAGCGCCTGCGCGTCGGTGTTGACCGCGACGAACTCGACGCCGCGCAAACCGGCATCGATCATCCGGTTGACGGCGTTACAGCCGCCTCCTCCGACGCCGACGACCTTTACGACGGCCACATAGTTCTGACTACTCATTCCAACCTCGTCATTCCAACCTCAAGGCTAGCAAGGGCCCAGTGTGCGAACTGGGATGCCAGGCCGGGTTCGGGTGAGTTGTTCGTTCCTGTTCTCGTTCGTTCTGTTGTGATGCGCCCACATGAGTGCGGAGCATTGGGGGATCAAAGACAAGCACCGTCGCCCGACTCCGCTCGGCGTACCGCCGCGGCCGATGGAACCCGGAGGTCGATGACCGACACGCAGTCGAGGTCGACGCGGGCCAACACGGTCTGCAATGCCTGGATCTTTTCGCCGAGCAGCGAGCTGTCACCGACGTTGGCCCGACCGCCGTTCGTCAGTTCGAGGTACAGATCGCCGTCCGACACCGTCATCGCCGACACCTGGTCGACCAGCGACGGGGGCAACGACTGGACCAGGCCGAGAATCAGCCCCGTCGCTTCGGGCGCAGATTCGCCGGGACGGCCCGTCGCCTCGATACCGGTGACGGGAAGGAAGTCGGCGGGAGGTTCGTCGACCAGCTCGAGCTGCTGTCCGAGTTGGTCGATGAGCACATAGCGCCCGGGACCGGTGTTGCCGGGGCCATCGCCTGCTGAGGCGCCGGGGCCGATGACCGGGAGGGCGAGGACTGGCTCACGTTCGGTGACCCGCACGACGATCTCGCCGTCGAGCCGTCGTTCGACAGCGGCCTTCCGGACCCAGGGAAGGGCTTCGACACCGGTCTCCGCCGCATCGAGTTCGAGGTCGAGCAGCGGTTGGCCGAGACGGATGGCCGTCGCCGTGACGACCTCGTCGGCCGGCGTCCGGTTGTTGCCGACCACCGTGACCGCGTCGACGTCGGCGAGTTCGCTGTTCAGGATTCCGATCGCCGAGACGGCCAGGAGTGACACGACGGTCAGAGCGAGGACGACGCGCAGACGTCGGGCTCCCTCCTGGCGTCGGATCTCCTGACGGCGCCCGACGAATCGATCCGACGTGCCCCCGACGCGAACCGAGTCAGCGTTGTAGCCGACCGGCGTCGGCCTCGATGGTGGGCGCGATGTTCTCGCCGTGCGGGTTGGTTTCGCCGTCGTGCGGCGGCGGGTGCCGGGAGGTGACGGACTCATCGGCATTCAACCTCGGTCGAGCTGATCGACTCGAAGCCGATCAACTTGTTCTCGGGGTGCAGCTCGATGCCGGTGGCGGCGAGTACTCGCCGCCGCAGATCGACGATGAGATGGTAGACGTCATCGGCCGAACCATCGGGGTCGGCCTGGATGAAGTTGGCGTGTTTCTCCGAGACCGCCGCCGTTCCGACCCGGTGACCCTTGAGACCCAACGAGTCGATGAGGCGACCGGCCGAGTCGCCGGGCGGATTGGCGAACACGCTGCCTGCGTTCTGCCCACCGGGCTGGTTGGCCCGTCGCCATCGAACGATCTCGCTGATCTCGGCCTCCGACTCGGTGCGGTCACCCGGCGCCAGCCGCAGCGTGGCGGTCACCACGATCTGCCACGGCCTGATCGCCGAGACCCGGTAGCCGAGCTCGAGCTCATCGAGCGACCACTCCCGCACGCCATCGTCGGGAGCGTCGGAGCGCAGATCGAACACGCCCGCGGACTCGAGCGAGGCGGCCATGTCCGACCCGTGTCCCCCGGCGTTCATGCGGACCGCGCCGCCGATCGAGCCGGGCACGCCGACCGCCCACTCGAAGCCGGTCAGCGCCGCCGCCGCCGTCTTGCGGGCGACGACCGGCAAAAGGGCGGCACCGCCGGCGACGACCAACGCAGCCTCGGCCTCGACCGCCGTCTCCGCGAACGCATCACCGAGGTGAACCACGATTCCATCGAAACCGGCGTCGGCCACCAACAGGTTCGATCCTCGGCCCACGACCAGAGCCGGGCAGTCGACCTCGGCCAGCGCCCGGCGCACGAGCTGCAGATCGGTGATCGACGACGCCTCCACCCACAGGGCGGCCCGGCCTCCGACCCGGTAGGTGCAGTAGGGGGCGAAACTCACGTCGACGCGGGCCTTCGACCCGAGGATCCGGTGGGCCGGAGCGAGATCGGGTCGCGTCCGGCTCATCGCTTCTGGAGCTCCGGCAACAGACGGTCGGGAATGGCGGTCAGATCGCCGGCACCCAGGGTCAAGCAGAGGTCCCCGGGGCGTAGCTCGGTCAGCATGGCCGCCGGCAGGTCGTCGAGCAACTCGACATAGCGGACATCCGCGTCGGGATGGTTCTCCGAGACGACCTGCACGATGAGTTCACCGGTGATTCCGGGGCGCGGCTTCTCACCGGATGAGTAGATACCGGTCACGAACAGCACGTCGGCCTTCCGGAACGCGTCGCCGAAGGTCGACCACAGCTGTTCGGTACGGCTGTAGCGGTGGGGCTGGAACGCCACGATCAGGCGGTCGGGATCGAGGCTGCGGGCGGCGGCGATCGCCGCCTCGACCTCGGTCGGGAGGTGGGCGTAATCGTCGACGAGGGCGACACCGGCGGCTTCGCCCCGTCGTTCGAATCGGCGACCGACTCCCCCGAAGCTGGTCAGGGCGTTGGCCGCGGGCGCCATGTCGGCGCCGAGTTCGACGGCGGTCGCCAGCGCGGCGGTGGCGTTGCGGGCGTTGTGCATGCCGGGTTGACGGAGGCTGATGTCGACCTCACCGGCCGACGACGCAACTCGGAAACTGATCCCGCTCGGTGTCGGGAGCGGCTCGATGATCCGCCAGGTGGCGTCGGGATCGGTTCCGTAGGTGATCGTCCTGGTCTCGGCGGCCACGGCCCGGGCCAGCTCGGCCGCTCCCGGGTCGTCGAGACACAGCACCTTGGGGCCGGGAGCCTGGGTCACGAAACGGACGAACGCATCCCGAAGCGCCTCGAACCCGCCGTAGTGCTCGAGGTGATCGGGTTCCACGTTGGTGACGACCACCGCCTCGGCCGCCAGCTCGACGAACGTGCCGTCGCTCTCGTCGGCTTCGACCACGAGCAGGTCTCCGCTGCCGACCGACGCTCCCGAGTCGAGATCACGGAGGTTGCCACCGACGATGAAAGCCGGATCGAGTCCGGCCCCTCGCAAGGCGGCGGTGAGCATGGCGGATGTCGTCGTCTTGCCGTGGGTTCCGGCTACGGCGACCGTGCGCCACACCTTCGTCAGCTCGGCCAGGATCTCCGCCCGTCTCAGCACCGGCAGCCCGCGCTGGCGGGCCGCGACCAACTCCGGGTTCGTTTCGGGAATGGCGGTCGAGTGGGTCACCAGGTCGGCGTCGCCGAGGTTCGCGGCGTCGTGACCGACGGTCACCTCGATTCCGGCGCCACGGAGCTGAGAGACCACCTTCGAGTCGGACAGATCCGACCCCGTGACCGAGTGTCCCTTCCCCACGAGGACCAGGGCGATGGCGCTCATGCCGGCACCGCCGATGCCGACGACATGGATGTGGCGGGGACTGCTGATGTCCCGATCGCCGATTTCGGTGTTTGCGGTCACCTGAGTCCTCCTGCGTCGAGAACGAGCTGGGCCACGTCGGCGGCCGCCGTGGGCCGGGCCACGGAGCGGGCGCTCTCGGACATCCTGCGGCGTCGATCGTGATCGGTGATGATCGGCTCCAGTTCTTTCGCCAGGCGGTCAGCGGTGGTGTCGGCGTCATCGACGACGATGGCGGCGCCGGCGTCGGCCAGTTCCACGGTGTTCGCCCGCTGGGCGTCGCGGGGAGCGATCGGCAGCGGGACGAGGATCGACGGCAGGCCGGCGACGGCGATCTCCGAGACGGTCGACGCGCCCGCTCGACCGATGGCCACGTCGGCCGCCGTCAACACGTCGGCCATGTGGTCCTCGTACTCGACGGTCACGTGGAGGATGCCCTCGTGCCCGGGAACGGGCGTCGGCTGTTCGAACTCGTCCCAGTCGCGGCGCCCGACGATGTGATAGATGGCGACGTCGTCGCGATCGGACCAGCGGTCGGCCAACCCGGCGACGGCGGTGTTGATTCGTTTCGCGCCGAGGGAGCCGCCTGAGCACGCGACCAGAATCCGATTGTCGAGCACGCCGTCGTCGTGGCCCGTCAGGCGGCGATCAATCAGTCGACGGCGAGCCTCGCTCTGATCGATGCCGGTCATGGCGTGCACGACCGATGCTCGGATCGGGTTGCCGGTGACAACGCCGTTCGGCAGATCGGTATCGGGGAACGGGAGGGCGCACACCTTGGCCCAGCGACCGAACAGCCGGTTCACCGCGCTTGCCTTGGCATTCTGTTCGGTCACCACGATCGGAATGCGCCGGATCACGGCGGCGGCCGACGCGGCGAACGCCGCGTAGCCACCGAGGCACACGACGACGTCGGGCTTTCGCTTCGAGACGATCGCCAGGCCCTTCACCAAACCTTTGAGCAGGCCGAGCACCGACCCGAGGTTCTCGACGGTGAGCCTACGCTGGATTCCTCGACCGGGCAGGAGGTCGATGGAGAAACCGGCATCGGCGACGAGCGTCGCCTCGTTGCCCCGCTCACCTCCGACGAAATGGATGTCTCGTCGGGCGACCCCGGCCTCCACCAGCGCTTCGGCCACGGCGATGCCGGGGTTGGTGTGGCCGGCCGTTCCGCCGCCGGTGATGATGATCATGGGTTGCGCTCCGCCTGGGTGGGATCGACGGCACGACGCGAGACTCCGGTGAGCAGTCCGGCCGCCGTCAAGGTGACGATGATGGAGGTTCCGCCGTAGGAGAGGAACGGGAGCGGCTCGCCGGTGGTGGGTAGGACGCCGATGACGATGCCGATGTTGAGGAAGGCCTGAAAGACCAGCCAGATGGTCAAGCCCGCGGCCAGCAGCATGCCGAAGCGGTCGGGGGCGCCCAGCGCCGCCCGTACACCGAAGAACGCAACCAGCATGAACGCCAGGATCACAGCCGAGGCCCCTATCAAACCGACCTCCTCGGCCACGATGGCGAAGATGAAGTCGGTTTGCGACTCGGGCAGGAACCCCCACTTGGCCCGGCTGGCCCCGAGTCCGACACCGCCGACACCGCCGGAAGCGATTCCGACGCGGCTCTGGATGATCTGGAAGCCGATACCGCCTGGATCCTGCCAGGGGTCGAGGAAGCCGGTGAGGCGGTCCTGTTGGTAGCTGACGGCGAGCGCCATGGCGGTTCCGGCTGCCGCCAGGCCACCGGCCCAGGCGAACAGACTCGGTAGCCGGGCCCCGGCCACGAACAGCATCAGGCAGGCCACGGCCGCCAGCACGAGGGGGGTACCTAGTTTCGGTTGTAGAACGATCAGTCCGGACAGCAGACAGAGGGTCAGCATCACGGGGCGAACCGTCAGTTCCGGTCGATCCATACGACGTTCGCGCCGGGCCAGGAGGTCGGCGGTGAAGATAACGAAGACCAGCTTGGCCAGCTCCGATGGTTGAATCACGAAACCACCGACCCCGATCCAGCGCTGCGAGCCGTTGAAGGTTCGGCCGACGCCGGGAAGGAGCACTGCCACCAGCAGGATGAGCACCCCGATCATCGCCGGCGCAGCGAAACGGCGAACACGGCGGTAGTCGATGTGGGCACCGACGAGGAACCCCACGGTGCCGATGCCGGCCCGGATCAGTTGCTTTCGGAACAGCCCGAATGGAGAGTCCTCGCCGAGCAGATGAAGGCTGGCCACTGATGACGCGGACAGCACCATGACGAGACCGAACAGGGTCAGCGACGTGAACAGGGCGACCAGGAACGCAGAGTTGGCCCGTCCAAGGTCGGTGACCTCGAAGCCGGACCGGCGCCGACGCGATGGGTGGCGGTTCGCCGCCCGGCGTCGAGCGGTGCGCTCGGATCCTTTCCTTCTGGAGGCGGCGCGGTTCTTGGCCGACGCCGACCGGGTGGATCGAGCGGACGCGGCGGGTCCCCGGGTGCTGCGCGTGCTGCGGGATTGGCGGGTCGTCGTCGTCATTGGCACATCCTCCGATCCAAGAAACGCGTCCTCACCGGA
Source organism: Acidimicrobiales bacterium (assembly GCA_965216675.1). Lineage (GTDB taxonomy): Bacteria > Actinomycetota > Acidimicrobiia > Acidimicrobiales > SZUA-35 > JAHELU01. The sequence continues at coordinate 132,883 of CBDCGK010000004.1, forward strand.
CGACGTTTCGCCGACCGGCGAAACTCGGTAAGCCGGGCCTCCGGCACGGCGACGGTCATCGGCACATCCTCCGATCCCAGAAGCACGACCTCAAGCGGACGACGTTTCGCCAACCGGCGAAACTCGGTAAGCCGAGCCTCCGGCACGGCGACGGTCATCGGCACATCCTCCGATCCCAGAAGCACGACCTCAAGCGGACGACGTTTCGCCGACCGGCGAAACTCGGTAAGCCGGGCCTCCGGCACGGCGACGGTCATCGGCCCAGAACCCTCTCGTGCACCAGCCGGCTGAAGTCGAGGCCGCGTTCGCCGTAGTTCGCGTACCAGTCGAACGAGGTGCAGGCCGGTGACAGCACGACGACGTCGCCCGGCCGCGCCACCTTGTGGGCCAGGTCGACGGCCTGTCCCATCGAATCGGCCCGCTCGACGGCCACCAGATCCTCGAACACCACGGCGATCTCGTCCGCCGCGTCGCCGATGGCCACGACGGCCCGCACCGGTGGAACCGTCGACGACAACGAGTCCATGGCCAGGCCCTTGTTGCGGCCTCCGGCGATGAGCACCACCGACTCGAACCCCGAGACGGCAACAACGGTGGCGTGGGGAACGGTGGCTTTCGAATCGTTGTACCAGGTGACCCCGTCCGCGGTTCCCAGCGGCTCCAACCGGTGAGGCAGCCCGGTGAAGGTGGCCAGGGTCTCGGCGACAGCCGGCGCCTCGGCTCCTCCGGCCCGGGCGATCGCCGCCGCGGCCAGGGCGTTGGCCACATCGTGGGGTTGTGATCGTTTCAGCTCGGCCGCAGCGATGATGGGGCCGTCGGGCCCCCGCAGGACCGGGCCGGAGTTCGACGACGAGGGCGTTTCGACCCACCACTCGACCTGGTCGGTGAGTGAGAATCGTTCGAGACGCGCCGGTCCGCCGTCGACCGCTGCGGCATGGGCCATGACCACCTGGTCATCGGCGTTGGCCACGGCCACCGACCCCGGTGTCATGTGGGACCAGATCGACGCCTTGGCCTGTTCGTAGGCCTCCAGCGACCGGTGGGCGTCGAGGTGGTCGGGGGCGAAGTTGAGCCAGGCTGCCACCTGCGGCGAGAACCGCCGGCTGTGTCCGAGGCGGAATGACGAGGCCTCGACCACGAACGTCTCGATCGACGGATCGTCGATGGCGGCCACGAGGGGGACCTCGGTGTTGCCGACGGCCTCCGCCCGCCGGCCCGAGCGGTTCAACATGTCGGTCACCATCATCGTGACGGTGGTCTTGCCGTTGGTTCCGGTTATGGCCAGGATCGGTCGGTCGTCCCACGTCCGGGCCAGATCGAATTCGCTCAGCACCGGAACGCCAAGGGTGTCGGCCAGCTCGAAGGACGGGTGATGATCTCCCACCCCGGGGCTCGGCAACAGGGCCGTGGCAGCACTCATCGTCTGCGCCAACCGGTCGGCGGTCGGCGATTCGACCAGCTCCAGACCCAGTGCCGCGGCCGCCTCCCGAGAAGCGGCTCCGGGGCGGTCCTCGACGACGACCGGACGAACGCCGCGGTCGACGAGGGCCTGGGCGACCGCCCGGCCCGTCACACCGAAACCGATGATGACCGGCGCCTCGAGCGGCAGCGTTTCGACATCGGTCGCGGCCATCATGGGACGTTCACCGTCATGACCCACACGATGAACTCCGGCGAGCGACGTTTCGCCGCCAGGCGCAACTCGGTTAGCCGGGCCTCCGGCACGGCGGCAATCATGGGACGTTCACCGTCATGACCCACACGATCACGGAACGTTCACCGCGCTGACGTAGTCGCCGTAGAACAGGCCGAGCGCGAGCAGCGTGAGAGCGCCACCGATCAGCCAGAACCTGATGATGACCTTGGTTTCGGCCCATCCAAGCAGCTCGAAGTGATGGTGGATCGGGGCCATGCGAAAGAGGCGCCGACCGCGGGTGCCTTTGAAGAATGCGACCTGCAGCATCACCGAGGCGGCCTCGGCCACGTAGATGCCGCCGACGATCGGCAAGAGAAGATGAGTGTTGGTGGTGAGCGCCAAGGTGGCCAGTCCGGTACCGATCGCCAGCGAGCCGGTGTCGCCCATGAAGATCTCGGCCGGTGCGGCGTTGAACCAGAGAAAACCGGCGCAGGCCGCCATCATGGCAACGGCGACGATCGACAGGTCCAGGGCGTGGGGGACGCTGTAGATGTCGTTGAAGGTGTCACCGTCGGACAGCTGACGGAAGATCCAGAAGCCGATCAGGGTGAACGCGGCGTAGGAGAAGATGCCGGAGCCGGCCGCCAGGCCATCGAGGCCATCGGTGAGGTTGACCGAGTTCGAGGTGGCGTAGATGAGTGCCACCGCCCACACCGACCACCCGATCGGTCCGAAGTCGATGCCGAGGAAGTCGTGGCGGGCAAAGCCCAGCGACGTCGACACCGAGGTGAGGTTTATGGTGAGGACCGCGAACAGGATCGCAACCACCAGCAGCCCGGCGGTCTTCAGCTTGGCGTTGAGCCCGAGGTTGCGTTCCCGCGACACCTTGATCCAGTCGTCGAGGAAGCCGACGAAACCGGCGGCGCAGATGGCGCCCATGACCAGCAGACCGCTGCGGGTGATGATGGCGTCTCGGCTGGCCGAGAGGCTGAGAATAAGATCGCTGAGCAGGTACCCGCCGAGCGCGCCCAGCACGATGCCGATGCCGCCCATGGTGGGTGTTCCGGCCTTCACCATGTGGCCTTCCGGGCCGTCCTCGCGGATCGGCTGGCCGATCTTGGAGCGGGTCAGGACATCGATCAGCAGCTGCGTGACCAGAGCGGAGAGCGAAAAGGCGATGCCGGCGGCGATGAGGAGTCGAATCACGTTCGCGCCTCCAGAGCTTCCCGGGCGACCTCGGAGTCATCGAACGGGAGGCGTTCGTCGCCGATCTCCTGGTAGGTCTCGTGACCTTTGCCGGTGATGAGCACGACGTCGCCCGGTTCGGCCAGTTCGAGCGCAGTGTGAATCGCCCGGCGCCGATCAGGCTCGACCACCGCGGCCTGTGGTGCGCTGAAGCCCTCCATCACGGCGGCGATGATGGCGGCGGGATCCTCGGATCGCGGGTTGTCGGATGTCACTATCGCCACGTCAGCGCCTCTCTCCGCCACACGGCCCATCTCGGGCCGCTTCCCGGCATCACGATCACCGCCGCATCCGAACACCACCAACACGCGTTTCGGGCCCGCCACCTGGCGAGCGGCGGTGAGGGCGGATTGCATTGCATCCGGGGTGTGAGCGTAGTCGATGGCCACGTGAAAAGGTTGACCACCCGACACCAGCTCGAAGCGACCCCGGACCGGCACCGACTTTTCGAGAGCAGCGACGATCTGGTCGACCGCAACACCGGCGGCCAGGGCGGCGGTGGCCGCTCCGAGCGCGTTGGCCACGTTGTGGGCGCCGGCGAGGGGCAGGACGACCTGATGGTCATGCCAGCGGAACAGGCTGGTCGGCCCGTCGAAATGGAGGTCGACGGCCTCATCCAAGCTGTACGTGTCGACGGTCACCGGTGCGGGGATCATGTCCACCAGTCGACGGCCGTGCGGATCATCGACGTTGACGACCGCCCGATCGGTGAAGCCGCCGGTGAAGAGACGGGCCTTGGCCCCGAAGTAGGCCTCGATGGTGTGGTGGTAGTCGAGGTGGTCGTGACCGAGGTTGGTGAAGATGGCCGAGGCGAAGCGGGTGCCGTCGACCCGGCCCATGTCCAGCGCGTGCGACGACACTTCGACGGCCACCATGTCGCAGCGGTCGTCGCGAGCCCGGGCCAGCATCCGCTGCAGCTCGGTCGCCTCCGGGGTCGTACGCGCTCCCTTGAGCGTGCCGATGATCGCCGTTCGTTGCCCCGCGTGGGTGAAGACGTCGGCGAGAAGCTGCACGATCGAGCTCTTTCCGTTGGTGCCGGTCACGCCGATGACGGCCATGTCGGCGGACGGATGACCGTGGATCGCGGCCGCCACGGGACCCATGGCGGCGCGGGTTGATTCCACGACGATCTGCGGGACGCCGATCGACTCGATGACCCGTTCGACGAGCAGCGCAACGGCTCCGGCGTCGACCGCCGCCGGCGCGAAATCATGACCGTCGACCCGACTGCCGGGCACACAGCAGTAGAGCCAGCCCGGTTCCACGGCCCGAGAATCATGCGTTGCATCGGTGATCGGCTGATCGGTACCGACCGTGGTGCCCGGCTGCAGCCGACCGTCGGCGATTCTCGCGAGGTCGGCGACCGTCGCCATCATGGTTGTCCTTCGCCCGGCGACGGGTCGGTTCCGTCGACGACGAGCCCGGCGATGCCCGATTCGTCATCGGCGTCATCATCGGTCTCATCATCGGTGCCGGTGGGTTGGACGCCCGGCTGGACCTCGGTTGCGGTGTCGGGTGCCGCCGGTGGCGGATCATCGTCCGGTGCCGACGCAACCGCTCCGCTCTCGGCGGCGGCCTCGAGGGCTTCGGCCTCGGCCACTGCGGGGTTGGTCTCCGCCGTGGCGGCCGGCTCGGGCGCGGCACCGTCGACCGCAGCGGCCGTCTCGGTCTCGCTCAACGACTCGATCGTGGCCGGCGCAGCCCTCACCTTGGTGTCGGGCGGCGGGATCGAGCCATCTGGCGGCACGGCGAGGATGCGGAGCGCGTAGTGGCCGACCTTCGAGAACACGGGGGCGGCGACTGCCGAGGCGTAAAACGAACCCTGAGGTTCATCGACGACGATCACCATGGAGATCTCTGGATCATCAGCGGGTACATACCCCGCAAAAGTAGCCACATACCGGCGATTTCCGGGTTCGCCATACCCGGTCTTTCCGTCGGCGTCGGTGAAGACCTTCCAGGCGGTTCCCGTTTTGCCCGCCACTTTGAACCCGTCGATCGCGGCGCTCTGTCCGGTTCCGTCGGTGACCACGCCGGACAGCATCCTGGTCATCTCGGTCGCCGCGGCCGCGGACAGGACCGGTTTGGCCGGGTCACTGGAGCGGGGGAACTCGGTGCCGTCGGAGGCCCGTAGCGATCTCACGAGGCTGAGATTCTGGTACAGGCCGTCGTTGGCGAAGACGTTGTAGGCCGCGGCCAGCTGTCCGGCGGTGACCGTGATGCCCTGACCGAACGAGATCGTGGCCGCGTCGCTCCCCTGCCAGGTCTCGGGGGCGCGGACCAGGCCCGCCTCCTCCCCCTTGACCCCCAGGCCGGTCAGTTGTCCGAAGCCGAAGCGGCGCTGGTAGTCGTGGAGGTAGCCGGGACCGACCTGCTGGGACAGCATGATGGTGCCCACGTTGGAGGACTGGGCCATGATCCACGAGATCGGGAAGGGAGCGCCCGGGTGGGCGGGATGGTCGACGAACGGCCGACCGCCGACAACGGTTCTCGACGGAACGTCGATGAGCGTGTCGGCGGTGTAGCCGAGCTGGTCGATGGCTGCGGCGACCGTGATCGGTTTGAGGACCGACCCGGGTTCGAAGGTATCGAGGAGTGTCTTGTTGTAGATCGGGACGAGGCAGTGACCCTCGTCGGAGCGCCCGACGGAGACCATGGCCAGGATCTCACCGGTTTTCGGCACCGAGATGACTGCGGTGGCTCCTTTGGCCCCGGTCTCCTCACAGTGTTCGAGGAGGGCCTGCTCGGCCACGAACTGGATTCGATGATCGATTGTCAGCACCACGTCGTAGCCGGCGGCCGCCGGGTTGACGGACCAGTCGCCGACGCTGATGCTGCCGAATGCCCCACGCTCGAAGACCTCGGAGCCCGGAATGCCGGTCATGGCCGCGTTGTACTGGTCCTCGATTCCGTAGATGCCGATCTCGTCGTGATCGACCCGACCGACGATCGGGCGAGCCAGGAGGTCGGCGGGATAGATTCGATCCTCCTCCGGTCCGAGGAAGACCGCGACGAGGTGGTCCCGGGTCTGGTCGTCGGTCTTGAGGGCCTCGATGGCGGCCGCCGTCTCGTCGGTAAGCGCTCGGCCGAGCAACTCGTAGCGGTCGTTACCGGAGGTGGGGGTGAGCCGTTCGGTCAGTTCCGCCGTGTCAATGCCGAGCACGGGCGCAAGCAGGGCGGCGGTGGCCGCCGGGTCGATGACCTTGGCCGGATCGGCCGTGACCTGCTTGGACGGCGTGGACGAAGCCAGCACGAACCCGTTCCGGTCGACAATCGAGCCGCGGTAGGCAGGCAAGGTCCGCTCGCGGGTGCGCTGCGATTCGCCAAGAGTGAGGTAACGCTCAGGTCGGACGACCTGCAGATCGACCAGCACCGCCATGAAGCCGACACCGACCAGGCTGAAGACGACCAGAACCAGAACGAGCCTGTTGAGCGGATCGCGTGGGTTGGTGGTTCGCCGAAACTTTTTTCGCCGTACCGCCCGACGCTTCTCGTCTCTCAGGGAGGCTCGCCCGGCTGTCATCCCGTTCCGATACCCCCCGCCACCGCCCGGGTCCCCGCCAGGCCGGCAAGGACCGGTGCGGCCACCTGCTCGGACACCGCGACGTCAGTTGACGCTCCGCCCGCCACCGCCATGGTGGACACCGCGGTCGCCGTGGCCGAGTCGTGCTGCTCACCGATGGCGAGCTGGGGCTCGGCATTCCTGTCGGTTCCGCTGGTGGAGGCGGTGACCGCCCCGAGTATCGAGATGGGGGCCACGTCGGGAGCCGGTCCGACCGCGGCCAGATAGATCGGTTCGTTGGCTCGCACCATGCCGATCGCCGCGGCCCGCTCGATGATGGCACCGGGGGCCGAGGACTCCTCGACCGCTCGCTCCAGGCGGGCCCGGTTGGCCTCCGCCTCGGCGATCTGTGTGCGGAGCAGGTCGAGTTCGTGTTGGTCGGCCACCAGCTGGGCCTGGGCCAGCGCAGCGGCGAAGAACCCGATTATCAGCACCATGAACATGCCCATGGCCAGGTTTCGGCGACGGGCCCGACGGCGCAGCGCCGCCTGGTCGAGAACCCGAAGCTGCGGTCGAACCACGTTGGCCGGCGATGACACCCGCTGCCGCGACCGGTTGTTTCGCGCCGACGCGCCGGAGTTGGCGACTCGACGGGAACCCGAGGTCGGGGTTGTGCTGCGGGCGGCTGCTGCTGTCATCGTCTTTCCTATCGGTTCGATCTGAAGTCACTGCGGGGTCAAAATGGGACGACCGGTTCCAGGCCGGTCAGGTCGACTGGACCTGAACCCGGAGCAAGTCATTCGTTTTCCACCGGTGTCGTGCCTTTCGTGAGCTAGGCGGCAAGCCGCTCTATGGCTCGGAGTCGGGCGCTGGCCGCCCTGGGATTCGCCGCCAGCTCGTTGTCGTCAGGTTTTCGGGCCGCCGGCCTGAGGAGTTCGAAGTCGACCTGCCGGGTCGTGACCGGAAGACCGCGAGGGAGGCCGTGTGGGGTGTCGCTCATCGTGCGATCGCGGAAACAGTGCTTGACGATCCGGTCCTCGCCGGAGTGGTAGGTGAGCACCAACCCCCGCCCGCCGCCGACCAGCGCATCGAGTGCCTGCTCCAGCGCCGGTCGCAGAATGCGGAGTTCGTCGTTGACCTCGATCCGGATCGCCTGGAAGGTTCGTTTGGCCGGGTGCCCGCCGCGCCGGCGGGCCGGTGCCGGTATCGCGGAAACCACGACATCGGCCAGCTCGGTCGTCGTCCGTAGTGGACGGGCGGCGACGATGGCCGAGGCGATACGGGCGGCGTAGCGTTCGTCGGAGTGCCGGCGGATCAGGTCGATCAACTCGGACCGGTCGTAGTCGTTGACCACCGTCTCGGCCGAACGCTCCGCCGACTGGTCCATGCGCATGTCGAGCGGCCCGTCGTGGCGGAAGCTGAATCCTCGTTCGGCCCGATCGAGCTGTGGTGAGCTGACGCCGAGATCGAAGAGAAACCCGGTCAGTGCACCTTCGTGGCCGATGTCGGCGAAGACCTCGTCGAGCTGATCGAATCGGGCCCGGCGGAGGGTCACCCTCGATCCGAAGCGGGCCAGCCGCTCATTGGCGGCGGTCAGGGCAACCTCGTCGCGGTCGAGTCCGAGGAGATCGAGGTGGGGATGAGCGTCAAGCAGGGCTGCGGCGTGTCCTCCGCCTCCGATGGTGGCGTCGAGGAAGGTTCCAGCCGGGATCTCAGCGGCGAGTGCGACCACTTGATGGACCATGACCGGCTCATGGGAGAAGCTCGTCGAGTCGGAGTTCCGCGCGGCGGGCCTCTGCGATTCGGTTGTTCCAGCCGGTTCCGGTGGTTCTGATCCCTTGTCGGGCCGATGATCAGTCATCGCTCGCAGGGGCAGACGCCAAGCTACTTATCGGCCATCGATAACCCCCCGGACTGCAACGTGTTCCAGGTTGTATCTCCTGGGTGACACTAAGAGAAGTAGCGGGCGGAGTCGTGGGGCAGAAGCACTTCTCTTCGCCTCCCGGGAGGTAATCGATGAACGATAGTTAGATTCGGTTCGCCCACTCTCCTTTCTTCGATCGCACAGTTCCTGGTTGGAACTGTCGTGGGCGGGCACTGGGCCCTGTTTCTCTGTCAAATGGTGACCGGCGCTCCTAGAGCCCCAGTCGGGCAACCGCCTCTGCCAGTTCGTCGGCTGCCTCATCGCTTCCGAGGTCCTCGGCATAGGTTTCGGCCGGCCAGATCTCGACCCGGTCATAGAGACCGGAGATCACGACCTGGGATCCGAACCCCAATTCGTCGAGGAGTTCCCTCGGCAGTGTTATGCGGCCGGCGGAGTCGAGCTTCACCTCGCGAACGCTGTGCATCAACTTGCGGAAGACCCTCATCGAGATCCGTGACGCTGCCGATTCTGCTTTCCACTTCTCGGCGACGTTCCGAAACTCTTCGGCATTCCACAAACCCAGACATCCGTCCAGCTGGGTGACGTAACCACGCTCGGCCACAAATGCTCGGAATGGTGCAGGAAGGACAACTCGGCCCTTGTCGTCGACCGCATGTTCGTATTGGCCGACAAACACCGCTTCACCTCATTTCACCAATCTCGAGCGCCGTATTCAGTTTTCTTGGGGGCAGATCCTGTCTGAGCCGTTTCGCTCTCTTGGGCCTGTCCCCCACTGCGTGCCAAATTAACCCACTTCGCCCCCCTTTGCAACACCTTTTGCAACTTTCCGCGCGTGAGTGCCCACTCAGAGCGAGAACGATTGTTCGAAATTACAACGATGTGATGACAATCGTGTTTTCCTGCCGGTGACGAAAACCCGCTGAATCAGTGGGATGTTCGAGATCGTCGCTGACCACTTGGGGCGTCGTGGGAGGAACAAAGGTGGTGGGGCGAAGTGGTGGGGCGAAGTGGGGGGTCGATCTACCCACCCCACAATGGGAAGGTGACCAGACCATCGGCAGCGGAGGATCCAGCCTCGTTCCAGCGGGGCTGGATCCTGCGATACTCGAACGGGCGGGCGGGGCCGTTCCATGACCGGGACCCCGATCCCGATACCGGCCACGAACTCTGGCTTCATACTCTTGACCGGCCGGCGGTGATCTTCGGCAGCACCCAGCTGCGGTCCTCTTTGCGGCTTGAGCCCGACGACGGCGACGGCGATGGGGCCAGCACCTCCGGCGCCTCCGGCGTCGAGGTGTGCCGCCGTCGATCCGGCGGTGGCCTGGTCATCGTCAGACCCGGCGACGTGTGGGTCGACGCCGTCGTACCCCGCCACTCCCCTCTCCACCACGACGACATCGGTCGGGCCTTCGACTGGTTCGGTCGGGTCTGGCTCGACGCCCTGCGGGCCGTGCTGGAGCGGGCCGGAGTCGACGGCGACCGACTCCACCTCGCTGTGCCTCCACCCGGGCGGCGGGGCACCGCCCGGCCCTTCTTCTGTTTCGCCGACATCGGTCACGGCGAGGTGATGTACGGCGACCGCAAGGTGGTCGGCATCTCCCAGCGCCGGACTCGGAATTGGACGAGGCTGCAATCGTTGCTCGTGACCTCCTGGGACCCGACCGCCAACGACGGCATCGTCAGCGAAGCCCTCATCCGTCTCGGTCGCGGCGACCTCGATCGCAAGGATCTCGGCGGCCCACCCTACGATGCGGCCGGGGTGAAGGCCGGGTTCACGGGCGACGCCATGACGTCGACGATCGACCCCGACACGGTCGTTGGTGCCGTTGTCGAGCGCCTGCCCATCCTCACCGGCTCCGGCTGACCGGCCCGGCCGTGGATTCGCCGATCCCGTCTCTCGCCGAGGTGGGCGGCAGCCACATTTCCAATATTGCATTCTTGCCCGGTGGGACCGTGCGTTACTGTAGTGCGATGGGTCGGGCCCTGGTCTTGAATGCATCGTACGAACCGATCGGCGTGGTGTCCGGTCGACGCGCCCTCATCCTTGCTTTGAGCGAGAAGGTCGACGTCCTGGCCGAATCCGGCGACGTGTGGTCCTCGGCGGCGCTCAACGTGGCTGTCCCATCGGTCGTGCGCCTCCGCTACTACGTGAAGGTGCCGTACAAGCGGACGGCACCACTGAGCCGGCGAGCCGTCTTCGCCCGCGACGGTGGACGGTGCCAGTATTGCGGCCGGTCGGCGGAGAGCATCGACCACGTCATTCCCCGCTCGAAGGGCGGGCCGCACTCCTGGGACAACGTCGTCGCCTGCTGCCGGCGATGCAACACCTACAAGGGTGATCGCCTGCTGAAGGACTGCTCGCTCAAACTGCAGACACGACCGACCGTGCCCACCCAGTACGTCTGGGTCAAGGTCGCGGCCGGCACGGTGCCGGAGTCGTGGACGCCGTACCTGTCGCAGCAGGCGGCCTGAGGTCGAGCACCGGGTCGGTTCTCGACGGCTTCCGGCCGGGGGCACGATCGCGCCTACGATCGCGTCGTGCCCGCCAAGCGCTTGAACATTCACACCTGGGGTGAAGGGAGCCGCACCGCCCTGCTGCTGCACGGCCAATTCGGTGACGGGCTCATGTGGTGGCAGGTCGCACCTCGCATTGCCGAGTACGGCTATCGGGTGATCGCTCCCGATCTACCGGGCCACGGCAGCTCAGCGCCCGATCCCCGAGCGACGCTCGAGTCCACGGCGACAAGCGTGCTCGAGGTGTGCTCGGCTCCCGAGATGGCGATCGGCCAGTCGCTGGGCGGCTTGATCCTTGCCCACTGCGCCCGCCGCCTCGAGGTTCGGCGAGCTGTCTTCGTCGACGTCCCTCTTCGGCTTCGGCCGGCAGGGCCCAGCGATGAGACAAGGAGGCTGTACGCCGAGCTCAAGGCACAGCGGACGCTGGATTGGCTGCGCCGTGAGCGTCCACACTGGGACGACCGTGACCGCGACATCGAGGCCGAGGCCGCCAAGGCATTCGACGTCGACACGTCGGTCAGCCTGGTCGGTTCACTTCGAGGCATGGAACACCCACCTCCGCGTGGAATCCCCTCCTTGGCGATACTGCCGGATCCCAGCGACTACGTTTCGCCCGACGACGTCGCCCGGCTGCACGATCTGGGTGTCGAAGTGCGAACGATCCCCGGCGCCGGGCACACCGTCTGGTACGGCCATGTCGAGGAGTTCTTGAACAGCGTCGAGGGCTGGATCTAGCGACCTCCTGCGCATCGAGTAGGTTGGGTGTCAGCACGCCCCGCTGGCGGTGCCGTAGGCCTCGTTGGCCACAGGGATGATGTGCGGTGGGCGGTATGACGATCCGCCCCCAAGGTGAAACTACTGAATCTGGCCAGCTGGCCGGCCACGGGCATGCGCCTGTCGTTCCGACCGTGTCTGTGGGCCCCTACCCCAGGGTTCTCATTCAGCAGCCACGTACCCGAACCGCATCGCAGAATATCGAACAAATGTTTGCATGGCGTGGAGGACCGTGATAGTCTGATGTCAGCGGATCGGGGCCGCTTCTCACCTTCGGGTGACTGTGTCTTCTTCAGTTGTCTTCTTCAGTGTTGACAGGCGGTGTGATGGCGGCTCCGGAATCTTCGGATGGCGAAGTGGTGGAGGGTTCACCCTCGGTTTCGTCGGTTGTTCGGTTGTTTCGCTCGCTTGACGGTGCGGTGAATGCGCTCGATCTGACGGCCTGTGAGCCGGACGAGCTGGTCGAACTCGTCGCTGGCGTTCGTGATGGCCAGATGGCGTGCGACCGTCTCCTGGTGCTTGTGGCCGCTGCCGCCGATCAGCACGCCCGTCAGTCAAAGGGTCGAGGAGCCGTAGGCACCCTGCTCGGTGATGGCCGCAAGGTTCGAGGCCGAACGGCTCATCGAGAGGCGGAACGGGCTCGCACGGTGTCGAAGCTCGGTGGGCTCGCAGCGGCGGTCGAATCCGGAAGGATGGGGGCCGCCCATATCGACGCGATCTCGGCGGCGATCAAAGGTCTGTCCGATGACGAACTGATGCTGTTGGATACCGCCTCGCTGATTGATGCAGCCGGCTCACTACCGGTCGATGTGTTCGCCAAACAGGTTCGTCGGGAGGCGGAACGGATTCGTGGGGATTCGGGCTTGGGCGACGCCAAGCAGCGCCGAGCCCGGTCTTCCTGGAAGCACTGGTTCGACGAGCGGACCGGGATGGGCCATGTCCACGGCGAGTTCGATCCGGAGCGCTACGAGGCGATCATCGGTTCGGTCGAAGCCGAACTCACACGGCTGGCCAACAAAGGCGGCGTATCGAAAGGCAGCCGGCTGGCTGCCGACGCGGCATACGGGCTGTTGACCGGTCGACCACAAACCAAGCAGTCGGGTCGGCCCCACATCAGCGTGGTGGTCGACTGGGAGACGTTCAGCCGGGGCGACCACGACGGTTCGATCCGGGAAACCGGCGACGGGCACCTGTTGCCTCCCGAGTCGGTCGCACGTCTCGCCTGCGATGCGATCCTGCAGCGGGTGGTGCTCGATTCTCGTGGCCTTCCGGTTGATGTCGGTCGCCGCCATCGAACGGCAACCGACGCCCAATGGCGGGCTGCCCGGGCGATCTACCGAACGTGCGCCTGGCATGGGTGCGACCGGCCCGTGTCGTGGTGCCACCTCCACCACATTCACGAATGGGAACACGGTGGCCCGACGGATCTCTGCAATCTGGTCCCGTTGTGCAGCCGTCATCACCACGACGTGCACGAGGGCGGCTGGTCGGTGAAGCTCGATGCCGACACCCGCCGACTCGACATCCACACGCCCGATGGTCGTCGCCATGCCAGCACCTGGCCCGATCGGCAGGCAACACCCACCCCCATGCGGAGAAATCCGGTTGCGGCAATGGCGCCGTGATCGGATCGACTCTCCAACTGCTACTTGAAAACTGAATATCGGGTGGGCCTGCGCCGAGCAGAGACGCTGATCGTTGCCGACGAGTCGATCGTTGCCTAGGGCCGCCGTCGTTCAGCTTCACGCCGGGCGATCGGTAGCGGTAGTGTCGATGGCGTGCAGCCCACGTTCTCCTCCGACGCAGACACGTTCCGAACCAGAATCCAAGGTTTCCTTGCCGAGCATCTCCCGCCTGATTGGCAGGGCATCGGTGCTTTGAACGCCGACGACGCCTACGCATTCACGACCAAGTGGCGCGAGACGCTGCGTGACAACCAGCTTCTCGCTCCCACATGGCCGACCGAGTACGGCGGGGCCGGGCTCTCGGCATTGGAGTCGGTCGTCATGGCCGAAGAGTTCCAGAAGGCAGGCGTACCCACCGGCGGGCCCAATGACGTCTTCGGCATCCAGATGGTCGGCAACACGATCATCCAGTGGGGCACCGAGGAACAGAAGAAGCACTTCCTGCCTCGCATCATCTCCGGTGAGGACCTCTGGTGCCAGGGCTACTCCGAGCCCAATGCAGGATCCGATCTCGGCAACCTCGGGTGCCGGGCCGAACTCGACGGCGACGAGTGGATCATCAACGGCCAGAAGATCTGGACCTCGGCCGGCCACCTGGCCAACTGGATCTTCGTCCTCACCCGAACCAACGCCGACGAGGTGAAACACCGCGGCATCACGTTCCTGTTGTGTCCGATGGACCAGCCGGGGGTCGAGGTCCGACCGATCAAGATGATCTCGGGCGAATCCGAGTTCAACGAGGTTTTCTTCACCGACGCCCGCACCGCTCGGGACAACGTGGTCGGAGAGGTCAACGGCGGCTGGGCGGTGGCGATGACGCTCCTCGGCTATGAACGTGGAGAGGCGGCGGCCACCACCCCGGCGGCGTTCAAGACCGAGATCGATCGCCTGATGCAGCTGGCCAAGGAGCGAGGCCGCAACAACGACCCCCACATTCGGCAGCGCCTGGCCTGGTGCTACTCCAAGGTCGAGATCATGCGGTATCTCGGGATGCGTACGCTCACCCGCTTCCTGGCCGGCGAACACCCGGGGGCCGACGCCTCGATCTTCAAGCTGTACTGGTCGGAGTATCACCGGATCGTGACCGAGCTGGCCGTCGACATCCTGGGGGCCGAGGCGTTGCACATCGAGGGCAAGTTCCCGTCCAGTGCCTTCTCGACCGATGCCCCTGGCGCTCCCAACGACTCCGGGTCCTGGATCGGCACCTTCCTCAACGCCCGGGCCGGCACCATCTACGCCGGCACCAGTCAGGTCCAGCGCAACATCGTCGGTGAAATGGTGCTCGGGCTGCCCAAGGAGCCGCGGGCCGACCGCGGGCCATGGAAAGACATTCCGAAGTGACCACAGCGGTGTCGACGGTCCGCACCGTGGCCCGAGCCGCGGGTGCGTTACGCGGCCGGCCCGATCTCTGGCTGACCGCGATCGGGTCGTATCGATCGTTGGTACCGCCCCACTGGTGGCGTACCCGTCCATTCCTCCCGCTCCCCGATTCGAGGTGGCTGCGGTTCCGCCTGACGACCGCCTATGGCGGTGACGGTGACACCGAGCGTCAAGACATCGCCACCGAGGACCTTCTGCTCTGGTTGGAGTGGCGTCGGGCCTGGCCGCCATCCTGAAACGGCGCCAGCCCCCGGCCAAACCGACAACGCGACCTCCCGAAGGCTGCATCGCGGTCTAATCTGACCGATCCCGATTCCAAATCGGGCGCCGGGGCCGATAGCCTCGGGGTTTAGGCATATCTTCCCGGAGGAACCTGGCAGTGAGCACAACCGAGGCCGCGCTGTTCGACGAGACACGAGCTCACCAATTCGCTTCGGCCTTCAACACAATTCGTGACAACATCCAACAGGTCATCCGTGGCAAGCAGCAGGTTGTCGAACAGACACTGCTCTGCCTGATGTCGGGCGGGCACATCCTCGTCGAGGACGTACCCGGCGTCGGCAAGACCCTGTTGGCCAAGGCCCTGGCGGCTTCCGTCGGAGCCAAAATCGGCCGCATCCAGTTCACCCCCGATCTGCTGCCGGCCGACGTGACCGGAGTCAACGTGTGGAATCGCAACACGTCGACATTCGAGTTTCGCCCCGGCCCGGTGTTCACCGAGCTGGTGCTGGCCGACGAGATCAACCGGGCATCGCCGAAGACCCAGTCCGCCCTCCTCGAGGCCATGGCCGAGAGCCAGGTGACCGTCGACGGTGTCACCCACACCCTCAGCTCACCGTTCATGGTCATCGCCACCCAGAACCCGATCGAGCAGGAAGGCACCTATCCCCTGCCCGAGGCCCAGCTCGACCGCTTCCAGATGAAGATCTCCGTCGGCTACCCGGCTCGGGCCGACGAACTCCAGATGCTGCAAACCCATGAGGTCGACGGCATGGTCAACCGGCTCCGTCCGGTGGCCAGTCTCCAAGACATCACGACCATGACCCGCATGGTCACCGCCGTGCAGATCGCGCCGGAGCTTCGCAGCTACCTCATCGATCTGGCCGACGCCAGCCGCCGCCACCAGGCCGTGGCTCTCGGCCTCTCACCCCGAGGCACCCTCAGCCTCCAGCGTGTGGCCAGGGCCAGGGCGGCTTCTCAGGGCCGCACCTATGTGACCGACGACGACATCAAGGCCGTGGCCAACGCGGTCATGGCCCACCGGGTGCTCATCAAGCCCGAGGCCGGGCTCCAGGGCGTCACGTCGGTCGATGTGGTGCAGGACGTGCTGCGGGCGGTGCCCATTCCCTACGATCG
Source organism: Acidimicrobiales bacterium (assembly GCA_965216675.1). Classification (GTDB taxonomy): domain Bacteria; phylum Actinomycetota; class Acidimicrobiia; order Acidimicrobiales; family SZUA-35; genus JAHELU01. The sequence continues at coordinate 148,860 of CBDCGK010000004.1, forward strand.
AAAGTAGCGTCGCCACGACATGTCTCCGACCAAGGCCGGGACCGCTCTCTTCATCACCGCCGTGGTCAGCGCCCTGGCCGGCCGCCTTCTCGGCCTGGTCGAACTGTTCATCCTGGCCGCCATCGCGTTCCTTGCGGTGGTTTTCGCCGTGGTCTACACGGCAACCGCCAGGCTCGACATCGGGGTCAGCCGCATCGCCACACCCGCCCGGCTGAGGGCCGGAACGACGGCGAGGATCGATCTCATCCTGCGCAATCGCGGTCGACGCCGGACGCCGGTCATGTCGGCGCACGATCAGCTTCAGGACGGCCGAGGCGCCACTGTTCACGTCGCACCGATCAGCACCGGGTCCGAAGCGCGACTGGCCTACCGTCTCCCGGCACACCGTCGTGGCCGGTTCAGCGTCGGACCGCTCGATCTGACCCTGTCGGATCCGCTCGGCCTCACCAAGGCCTCCGTGAGAGCGGCCCGCCAGACCGACCTGATGATCCACCCCAAGCTGATCAACCTTCGCCCTCTCACCGCCATCGCCGGGCTCGATCCGACCGCCGACCTCCAACCCCACCGGGCCATCGCCAACTCCGGCGACGAGTTCTTCGCCTTGCGGCCCTACGTCGTCGGCGACGAGCTGAAGCGGGTCAACTGGCGGGCATCGGCCCACTTCGACGAGCTGATCGTGCGTCAGGACGAACGACCTCGCACCGGCCGGGTCACGGTGCTGCTCGACCGCCGTTCCGAGGTCTACGACGATCCGGGATTCGAACGGGCCGTGTCCACCGCGCTCAGTGCCCTCTACGCCGGGTTTCGCGGCGGCGACTCGCTGCGCTTCCTGACCACGGCGGGCGCCACGGTCACCGATATTCGCACCCGTTCCGAGCTCGAGGCGGTCGACGAACAGCTCGCATTGATCGACGTCTCTCCCAGTGCGTCGTTGCCCCGCAGCCTCGACCAGCTCGGCCGGGTGACCCGAGGGGGAACGCTGGTGGTCATCACCGGTTTCGTGTCGCCTGAGATCGAGCAGGCCCTCGGTCGAATCCAGAAGAGCTTCGGTCTACTGGTCCCGATCTCATGCCAGCGGCCGCGCCACACGGCGGCCCCGTGGCTCGTCATCCACGATTCCGACGACACGCTGGCCGAGAAGTGGTCGAGCGCCATAACCCGCCGCCGGGCGTCTGATGTCAAGGCCGGTGTCGCCGCCGGCTTCGGTCGGGCTGCCACCGCCGCGGCCCACAGGAGTGGAAACGGCAACGGCAGCGTCAACGGCAACGGCGGACGTTCCGCCGACACCAAACCGGGAGAAACACCGTGAGTCGATCGGCCGGAACCCGTGATGCCGGGAACGGGGAAACCCACCCACCGATCTGGATGGAGGTCGCCGCCGCGCTGCTGGTACCGGCTGCCGCGGTCGGCTTCAGCAGAGTCTTCGAGTCGAGCGACACCGTGATGCCCATCATCGGCGCCTCGCTCGTCTCCTCCGCCATCGCCGTGATGTGCCGGCGCCTGCGACTACCGCTGGTGGTCACCGCGGTGGTCTCGCTGGGACTCCTGTCGCTGCTGGTGATGAACCGGTACGCACCAGGCACTGCCCGTTTCGGGATCCTGCCGACGGGCCAGACCACCACGGCGCTCGAACAACTCGTCGAACAGCTGGTCGTCAGCTTCCAGGAAATGAAGTCGCCGGTTCCGGCCGTGCCGGCCTTTGTGGCCGCGGCCATGGTCGGCGCCTGGATCATGGCCTTTCTCACCGATTGGGGGGCCATGCGCCTGCGACTGGCCTTCGAGCCGGTCTTCCCGAGCGGCCTGCTCTTCATCTTCACCTCCATCCCACCGGTGTCAGCCGGCCAGAACCGGATCCTGTCCACGTTCATCTACGCCACCGCCATCGCCGTGTGGGCGGTGGCCCAGCGGGTTCACAAGCTGATGCAGGAGGATCTCTGGCTACCGAACCATGAACGTCGAGGCCCCTTCGCCGTTGGCCGGCTGGGCGCGAGCCTGGCCGCCGTGGCCGTGATCGCCGGCACGATGATCGGCGCCAACCTTCCGTGGGCCGACGCCGAGCCGATCTACAGCTTCAGCCCACAACAGGATCCCACTCGGGTGGTCGTGAGCCCGTTCGTCAACATCAGGAACCGGCTCGTCGAACAGGCGAACGTCGAGTTGTTCACGGTGACGGCGGAGGAGCCCAGCTACTGGCGAATCGCCGGCCTGGACACCTTCGAGGACGACATCTGGAAGGTGGCGGGCAATTTCTCGCCGGAGGACGGCGAGCTGCCCGGCCAGGACCTCGGCGGCAACCGCACCGAGTTGACGCAGACGATCAGCATCAAGGCCCTCGCCGCCATCTGGCTGCCCGCTGCGTTCGCCCCCTCCAGCATCAGCGAAGCGAACACCGAGGTGACCTGGAACAGCGAGACCAGTTCGCTTACCGTCGCCAACGACGTCGAGGACAGCGACGGTGTCACCTACACGGTCGTGTCGAAGGTTCCGGCCTTTTCCGCCGACGAGCTTCGGGCCGCCTCGGCCGAGATCCCCGACGAGATCGCCGAGCGTTATCTCGACGTCCCTGACGGCATCTCCCCCACCATGTCCAGTCTGGCTCGCGACCTCACCGTCGATTCCACCAACCGCTACGACATGATGCGGGCCCTACAGGATCACTTTCGCCAGTACCGCTACGAGGTTCAACTCGGCCCGCGAGGCGACGATCCGATCGAGACCTTCCTCGCCGAGCGGCAGGGATTCTGTCAGCAGTTCGCCGGCACGTTTGCGTTGATGGCTCGATCGCTGGGCGTCCCCAGCCGGGTGGCCACCGGGTTCACGTGGGGTGACCAGGGTGTCGACGCCGACGGTCGCACCATCTACACCGTCACCGGTCGACACACCCATGCCTGGCCGGAGGTGTACTTCCAAGGATTGGGGTGGGTACCCTTCGAGCCGACCCCGGGACGGGGACTACCCGGGGCGTCCCCCTACTCGGGTCACACACCGGCTCAGGATTCGAACACCCAACCCACACTCGAGGAGCTACCCGACTCACCGATCGACCCGGATGTCCTCCCACCGGACTCCGGCTTCGAGGAAGGCCTCGACGAGCCGGTCGGAGGAGGCGTCGCCGCCGACGGGCCGGCAATCTGGCAGCGGATCGATCTCCGCTATCTGCTGATCCCGGCGCTGCTTCTGACCTATGTCGGTCTGGTCCTCGGGGTGCAGAGCCTGCGACGACGCCAGCGGCGATCGCGGTCCTCCACACCGGCCGATGCCGTCACCACGTCATGGGCCGAAGCGGTCGAAGCGATCGAGCTTGGCTTCGATGTCCACCGTCGTCCCTCCGAGACGAGAACCGAGTTCGCGGGACGCCTGTGCGACCGGAGCATCCCCGGGGGTGAGACGATGCAACAGCTCGCGGAGCTGTCGACCGTCGCCCGGTTCAACCCGGCGTCGGTGAGCCCTGACCAGGAGCGACGGGCCTCGGTGCTGGCCGCCGAGGTCGAATCCACAATGGGTGAGCATGTGCCCATGCACACACAGATTCTTCGGCGGCTCGACCCCCGGCGCTGGCTGTCATCCGTGCTCACCCGCGCCGCCACTTCGACGAGGACCGTCACGTCGGAACAGCAACTTCGCCGGACACAGGCCAACGATCAGCAGGACCTGATCGACATCACCTGACGGCACATCCGACGACGTAACTCGACGGGGCCAGGTCGTCGGGGTGGCTCAGTCGAGGTCGGGCTCGTCGGCCCGATCGGGGTCCTGGTTGGGCTGGGTCGGATTCGCCGCCCGGAACGCCCGGGTGAACTGGTTGATGCCGGCCTTGCCCATCAGGCGGAGGTTGCGCTCGAAGCCCACGGCTGCGGCCATCATCACCAGGAATCCGACAAAGGCCAGTAGGTAGTGGACCGGTAGGGCTGCGACCATGGCCACGGTGCCGAGGACGAACCACAGGATCGACCATTTCAGCGAGCCGAGAGCATGGCGGTAGACGGTCGTCTCACCGACCTCTCGCGCCAGGCGAGGATCACTCTCATGCAGATTCCGCTCGATCTCGGCGAGTATCCTCTGCTCGTCTTCTGACAGTGGCATGTGGCGTTCCTTCACCCTTCCGACCAAATGAAGGTTTGAGCAAGTGTTACCAGTTTCGCGCAAGTCCGACGGTTGGACAACGCACGAGGCCTCGTTCGACAAAAAATCCTACCGACTTCCCGGCTCGATGGTCGATCATGAGCCGACAAGCTGCACCGATCGAGGCGCTCCCCCAGCACCTTGCCGACCCCGCTGACCTGCCGATACCGGTTGTGCACAGTCATTGGCGACACCATCCTGATCTCATCGTCGGCCTCCACCGTGGCTTCTCAAGAAAATTTTGGTCAATCATCGGTGTCGTCGCCGGAATCGGGTCCCCAGAGACCTGCGCCCTTGACCTTGGGCTCGATTCCCGAGCGGCCGAGAAGCCGGGCCGTTCCTATCGCCGCCTGCCCGAATCGGTCTCGGATGAGATCGACGGCGTCGTCCGGGTTCGACCGCCCTGGCGGCTGCCCGGTGTCCGGCCCCGCAGGAGACGAAACCGCCGCCGACAGGGCCTCGTCGAGCGAAAGCTGGTGGTTGGCCTCGCCGACCAGCCCCGAGACACCGACACCCAACAGGCGGATACCCTCCTCGAGCACGGCCCGTTCGTCGAGCAGGATCGTCACGAGGTCGATGGCCACCTCCCGAATGGCGCCACGGGATGCGGTCGGCTCCGGAACCGTTCGCGATCTGGTCAGCGTCTCGAAACTGGACACCCTCACCTTGACGGTGACCGTTCGCCCGAACAGATCGGCGGCCCGCAGCCGCGACGCGACACCGTCGGCCAGGCGGGTGATCTGCCGCCGAACCTCGATCTCGTCCGACAGGTCAACCGGGAACGTCTCCTCGTGGCTGATCGACTTGGTCGGCCGGTCGGGTTCGACGGTCCTGTCGTCGATTCCGTTCGAAACGGCGTGCAGATGGCGTCCGTTGGCCTTGCCGACCGCTCCGATCAACACCTCGAGGGGAAGGTCGGCCAGCTCCCCGACCGTCGAGATGCCGAATCGCTTGAGCTTCTCGTCGGTCTTCGGGCCGACACCCCACATCGCCCGAACCGGCAGCGGCCGCAGAAATGCGGCCTCGGAGCCAGCCGGAACCACCTTGACCCCCAGGCCCGCCAGCACCCTTCGTCCCTCGATCCGGGGTTTCGCGGCCTCGGACGCCAGCTTGGCCACGAGCTTCGACGCGGCGACGCCGACAGAGCAGGTCAGCCGCTCCTGGTCCCACACCCGTTCCCTCAGGTGATGGGCGATCGTCTCCGGCGAACCCATCAGGCGAACCGCCCCACCGACGTCGAGAAACGCCTCGTCGAGCGACAGCGGCTCGACCACCGGCGTGACCTCGGCGAACAGCGCCATGATCCGTCGGCTCACCTCGCCATAGAGCCGGTGGTCGCCCGCCAGAAAGACGGCGTCGGGACAGAGTGCTCGAGCCCGGGTGCTCGGCATGGCCGATCGAATCCCGTAGACGCGGGCCTCGTAGGAGGCGGCGGCCACGACGCCGCGGTTACCGCTTCCCCCGACCACGACCGGGCGGCCACGAAGATCCGGGTTGTCCCGCACCTCGACCGAGACGTAGAAGGCGTCCATGTCGACGTGCAGAATCGTGGCTCGATGGCGCTCCCGATCTCTCGGGTTCTCAGCCATCGTGGAGACGGAGCACATGACGCTCACCGTTCGGTCCACCGGTCAGCCGATATCGAAATCGATGCGGGTCGGCGGTGTCGCCGCTCAGAAACTCGACCAGTGGCTCGGCCACCCACGGCGGCGATCCGTCGAGCCAGTCGGCGACGAGGTCCAGAGCCACGTATTCGGCGGCTATGACAATGCCGTCCGGATCATCGATCACGATCGAACCGGAGTATTCCACCGCCCGGTGACACGCCACGTCGAGATGGAACCCGTGATCGGGGGCCACGACCTCGACCTGGTAGATCATCTCGCTCCACGACGTGACCCCGATCCCCGTCTCCTCGAACACCTCACGGGTCAAGGCATTCAGCGGTGTTTCGCCCGGATCGATGACGCCGCCCGGCGTCGACCAGTCGACGTCACCGTTGCGTCGACGGTTGGCCACCAGGAGCACACCGTCGCCGCCGATGATGACGCCGCTGGCCACCCGCCATTGCCTGAGTCCGGCGACCTCGTCCATGAACCCACCGTAGCGCCCCCGGTCCCGCCGATTGACCGCGCACCGGCACTAACCTGAAGACCGTGGAAGACACCACCGCGGCACAATTCCCGGACCCGACCGGCGGCACCGACGGCGCAGGCGGTTCCGCCGTGATCGGCCCCTCGTCGACCCGTGGGCCGGTCCCGACGCCCGGCTTCTCGAACCTCGACGCCCCGGCTCCAGTGGATGCGGCGCCACCCGAATCGGCGCGGCTTGCGGCCTTCGTTGCCATCCTTGTGGGCGGTCTTCTCGGAGGTCTGATCGGTTACGGAGTCGGTGACATCCTCTATCCGGAATCGATCTGGGCCGCGGTCGGCGCCCTCGCCGGGGCATCGACCGGGGCGGTCGGGCTGGGCGTTCTGTCCAACCTCACGCTGCGGGCCATGAACGAATGGAAGACCGCCGCTCACCCGGAGTCGGACACACCGGCCGGGTCGCCCGACACCGCGGCGGATCCGGCTGCGGGAGCGTCGTGAGTCCCGCCATCGATCGCGGCGACCTGCTCGAGCTGGCGGTGACTCTGGCCCGAGTGGCGGGCGACACCGCCCGCGACATGCGTTCGGAGGTTCTGGCATCGGTGGAGACCAAGTCGTCGCCGACCGATCTGGTCACCCGGGCCGATGCTGCGGCCGAACAGATCATCGTGGAGGGCATCGAGACGGCCCGGCCCGACGATGCCGTCTTCGGCGAGGAAGGCACGACCCGCACGGGATCCAGCGGCGTCACGTGGCACATCGATCCGATCGACGGCACCACGAACTTCGTCTACGACCTGCCGGCCTGGTCGGTGTCGATTGCGGTCGCCGTCGACGACCGGACGGAGGTCGGGGTGGTGTACAACCCGGTCATCGACGAGTTGTACACCGCGGTCCGCGGAGGCGGAGCCTTCCTGAATGGCCAACCGATCGAGGTCGGTGGCTGTTCCGACCTCGCCCTGTCCCTCATCGGCACCGGATTCAGCTCCCACAGCCACATCCGCCGGATTCAGGCCGGCATCGCCACCTCCGTACTGCCCCGGATTCGTGACTATCGCCGCTTCGGGTCGGCCGCCCTCGACCTGTGCGCGGTGGCGTGCGGACGCATCGACGGCTACTACGAGACCGGACTGAACGTCTGGGACTACGCAGCCGGCGCCCTGTTGGTCGAAGAGGCGGGAGGTGTCGTTCGGCTGCTGCCCGCCAACGACCACCATGGCGAATGGCTGGTGGCGGCTCCGCCGACGTTGGCCGGCCCGCTCCAGGAACTGGTGGAAAAGGGCCTTAGCGACCTGGGCTGAGCCCCACACAAGATTCTCCGCCCACCTACCCCTCTTTTGCCTGACGGCCAACTAGCGTGGGATTCGATCGAGAGAGAATCGCCGGTGCGATACAGCCCGGTGTTCCGGCGGGACTTTCTCAGTACGATCAGTGCACCGCTACCGGCAATCGGGCATCATTCATACTTGTGGGAACTCGAATTCTAACCGTCGAAGACGACGAACGTATCAGGCAGGCCGTGACGATGGCCCTCGAAGAGGAGGGCTGGGACGTCACCGAAGCGGGTACCGGCGAGGCTGCGTTGGAGTCGTTTTCGGATGATCCGGCCGATGTGGTCCTGATCGACATCATGCTTCCCGGCATCGACGGGTTCGAGGTCTGTCGCTCGATCCGACGGGGCAGCGACGTTCCGATCATCATGGTCACCGCCCGGGCCGACACCCACGACGTCGTCGCCGGGCTCGAAGCCGGTGCCGACGACTACCTCACCAAACCATTTGCCCCCAAGGAGCTTTCGGCTCGTATTCGGGCGATGCTGCGCCGGGCCCGTAGCTCGGAGCCGGGCGACATGGAGCGGATCAAGGTCGGCGAGCTCGAGATCAGCCCCGAGGAGGGTCTCGTGCTGAAGAACGGTGAGGAACTCCATCTGACGAAGACCGAGTTCAAACTCCTCGTCGAGCTTGCCTCCCAACCCGGCAAGGTGTTCAGCCGAGAGGTCCTGCTCGAACGGGTCTGGGGCTATGACTACTTCGGCGACGGGCGGCTCGTCGATGTTCACGTGCGACGCCTTCGGACCAAGGTCGAGAGTGATCCGGCCAGCCCCCGTTATGTCGTCACGTCCCGGGGGCTCGGTTACAAGCTGCAGCCCTAGCGGGCCGTCGCCGATGAGACGCTGATGGCTGGCACGAGTTGGTGGCGGGGCCTTCTGGCCCGCTTGACCCTGACCTACGCCATCGGCGCATTGCTGCTGTCGACGGTCGTGGCGTTCGCCAGCTTCACCATCGCCCAGAATCGCCTGCTCGAGAGTGTGCAGTCGAACGCCCTGGAGCAGTTCCGGCGCAACGCCCTTCAGGTTCGCACCGATCTCGAGCGCATTCCGTCCGATGCCGACGAGGAGACCAGGGACTCCGCCTACAGCAACCTCAATCAGAACCTGCGGCGACCCAACGGATCGATCTCGTTGCTGTTGCCCCCCACCGGGCTCGAACGTGGCCTTCTCAGCGAGTCCGACATTCCCGACAGCTTCAAGGCCGCCGTGCTCGACGACCTGCTGGTCGCCCATCTCTACACCAGCGGGACGGCATCGGGCGAAACGACGACCAACTACATCCTCGGCATCTACATGGAGAACCTCAACGCCCAGTATTACGAGGCGCTGAATCTCGCAGACCTCGAAGCCACGACGTCGTCGCTTCGTCGCATTCTCCTGGCCACCGCGGTTGCGGCGAGCCTCGCCGGGGCGGCGCTCGGCTACTACTCGGCCCGACGGGCATTGGCCCCGGTCTTCCGGGTCTCCAACGCGGCCCAGGCCATCGCCGAAGGCGACTTCAAAACCCGCCTCGATCCCACGGTCGATCCCGATCTGGCCGTGCTCAGCCGCTCGTTCAACGACATGGTCGACGCACTCGAGGCCCGGATCCGGCGAGACGAACGGTTCGCGTCCGACGTCAGTCATGAGCTGCGGTCGCCCCTGATGACACTGACCGCCTCGGTGGAGGTGCTGGAGCGCCGTCGTGGTTCGCTTCCCGAGGTGGCGCAGCGGGCGGTCGATCTCCTTCGACAGGATCTGACCCGATTCGAACGCCTCGTCGAGGATTTGCTCGAGATCTCGCGGATGGATGCCGGTGCCGTCCAGCTCCAGCTCAGCCACTTCCGCCTGAGCGAGTTCCTGTTGAATGTGATCGCCCAGTCCCGAAGCCCGGAGATCGAGCTGTCGCACCCCGAGAAGGACGACGCCCTGTTCGTGACCGCCGACAAGCGCCGGCTGGCCCAGGTGATGACGAACCTGATCGACAACGCGCAGAAGTATGCGAGTGGTGCCACCGCCATCCGTTATCGTCGGGTCGGCGACCGGGTGCTCATCATGGTCGAGGACAACGGCCCAGGGGTACCGCTGTCCGAGCGGGAACGTATCTTCGATCGGTTCAGTCGAGCGGGCTCCGACGCCGGTCGCCGGTCGCGCGACTCGGGCGTCGGGCTCGGACTATCGTTGGTGTCGGAACATGTGCGGCTTCATGGCGGCCGGGTCTGGGTCACCGAGCGGACCGACGGCAAGGATGGCGCCCGATTCGTGGTCGAGCTCCCGGTGGGCGAGCACGATGACGACACCGAGGAGATGGCGATATGACCGTGGCAGTGATGGGTCGACGCCGGCGGTCGATGCGTGCGTTCGGTCGTGTGCTGGCGATCGCCGTACTGGGCGCCTGCTCCCTGCCGGCCAACGGAGAGATCCAGACCCTCGACACCGACGAGAACGCGGACATCGTCTACGGGCTCGACACCACGACCACCACCCAGCCTCTGCCGGAGGAAGGTACCCAGATCCGCCTCTACTTCGTGAGCGATCGGGGATTGGAACAGGTGTTCCGGCCGTTCCTGGCCGAACCGACCATTCCCGAGATCCTCACGGCGCTCCAAGAGGGCCCAACCGAGGTCGAGCAGGCCGAAGACCCCTCGCTGCGAACCGAACTGCCCGCCGGCCTCAACCCGGATGCAGAGGGCCGTGACCCCGCCGAGGAGACGACCATGATCGTCAACGTCGATGACGAGGGTGGGCTCCGTCTGCTGTTCAACGACAATCCGCCGAAGGCCGAGTTCGTTCTCACCCAGCTCGTCTGCACACTCACCAGCCTCAACCTCCTGAGTGGTATTCCCATCGCCGGTGTCGAGTTCTACGACTCCGAGGGCCGCATACCGATCGTCGACGCCAATTCCACATCGATCAACGGTCCGGCTCGAGCGTCGGATTTCCGCGACTGCATGACGCAAAGCGAACTCGACGCACTGGCCGAGGAGGATGGTGAAGGGGACGGGTCGACGACCACGACCGGTGGTTGATGCGACGGCGTGATGATGCGGGTCAGGCGAAGAACTGCTTCGCCGTGTCCCACAACTCGGGGGTGACGTGCTTGAGTTCCGCCACCGCCTCCTCCAGCGGCACGGTCACGATCTCGTCGTGTTGCAGCGCCACCATCGAGCCCCACTTCGCGTCGTGGACGGCGTCGATGGCCGCCACACCGAACCGGGTCGACAGGACGCGGTCGAAAGCGGTCGGCGCTCCACCCCGTTGAATGTGACCCAAGACGGTGACGCGGGTCTCGTAGCCGGTCCGGCTCTCGATCTCGGTGGCCACCCGGTAGGCGATGCCGCCCAGCCGGACGTGACCGAACTCGTCGAACACATCCGGCGGAAGTTCCATGGTGCCCGGATTCGGCTTCGCCCCCTCGGCCACGACGACGACCGAAAAGAACCGTCCGCCCTCCTCGTGGCGTTTCTTCAGTGAACGACACACATCCTCGATATCGAACGGTTCCTCGGGAATCAGTGTTCGTGTCGCCCCACCGGCGATCCCGGCCCAGGTGGCGATGTGGCCGACGTGTCGCCCCATGACCTCGACGACCATGACCCGGTTGTGACTCTCCGCCGTTGTCCGCAGCCTGTCGATGGCGTCGGTGGCGATCGTGACCGCCGTGTCGAACCCGAAGGTACGCTCGGTCGCACCGATGTCGTTGTCGATCGTCTTCGGCACGCCGACCACGTTAAGGCCTCGACGATGGAGCTCCCTGGTGCACGACAGGGTGCCTTCGCCGCCGATGGCGATCACCGCATCGATGCCGTGCCGTTCGACGGTGCGGAAGACGGCGTCGGCGTTCGCGTCGTATTTGAACGGGTTGTAGCGGCTGGTCCCGAGCACGGTGCCGCCCTGGTTCAGGGTGTACTGCATTCGGGCCACGTCGAGCATCTCGTAGGTGTCGTCGACCACGCCTCTCCAGCCGTCGTGGAAGCCGAACAACTCGTCGTCGTAGTGACGGACGCCTTTGCGAACGACGGCCCGGATGACCGCGTTCAGACCTGGACAGTCACCACCACCGGTCAATACTCCGATTCGCACTCGCACAGGGTAGCGGCTCACCCCCAGAACAGCTGGCCGGTTACACTGCCGTCAGCCGAGAACGAGAAGAGGAGTAGGCATGGGCATCATCATGGCTCTCGATGCGGGTACCACCGGCGTGCGGGCCCTGGCCGTCGACCACGCAGGAACCGTTCGCGGGATCAGCTACCGGGAGTTCAATCAGCACTTCCCGCGCCCCGGCTGGGTCGAACACGACCTCGATGAGATCTGGGACGGCATCACCACCGTCATCGCCGAACTGCTGTCGACGATCGACGAGCCGATCGTCGCCGTGGGGATCACCAACCAGCGGGAAACGGTGGCGGCCTGGAGCCGTAGCACCGGGGCCCCCCGCCATCGGGCCATCGTCTGGCAGGACCGGCGCACCGCCGCCGCCTGCGACCGGCTGACCGCACACGGGCACCTACCGTTGGTCCGGTCGACCACCGGGTTGGTCCTCGACCCGTACTTCTCCGGCACCAAGTTCGCCTGGCTGCTCGACGAGGGCGGCGTGGCCGCCGACGACGATCTTGCGCTCGGCACGATCGATTCATGGCTGATCTGGAAGCTCACCGGCGGCGCGGCCCACGTCACCGAGCCCTCCAATGCATCCCGCACCTTGCTGTTCGACATCGGCGAACTGGCGTGGTCGGAGGAGCTGTGCGAGGTTCTCGGGGTCCCCCTCGGCGCATTGCCCGAAGTTCGGCCCTCCAGCGGCCGATTCGGGTTGACGGCGGACACCACCGCGCTCGGTGCCGGTGTTCCGATATCGGGGGTTGCCGGCGACCAGCAGGCCGCCCTCTTCGGGCAGGCCTGCTTCGAGCCGGGCATGACGAAGAACACCTACGGAACCGGCAGCTTCGTCCTGATGAACGTCGGCTCGCAATGCCCGGAACCGGTTGACGGGCTGCTGTCGACGGTGGCATGGACCCTCGGCCCGGACGAGCCTGCCACCTACGCCTACGAGGGGGCCATCTTCGTGACCGGTGCCGCCATCCAGTGGCTACGGGACGGACTCGGGATCATCGCCGACGCGGCGGAGATCGGTCCGCTGGCGGCAAGCGTCGAGAGCTCCGGCGACGTCTATTTCGTTCCCGGTTTCGCCGGCCTGGGTAGTCCGTGGTGGGACGCCTACGCCCGGGGCACGATCGTGGGTTTGACCAGGGGTACGGGACGAGCCGAACTGGCCCGGGCAACGGTCGAGTCGATGGTGTACCAGACGCGCGACGTCGTCGACGCCATGAGCCAGGCCTCGGGGCAGGCGTTGACCGAACTGCGGGTCGACGGTGGCGCCTCGGTGATGGATCTGCTGTTGCAGTTGCAGGCCGACCAGCTCGGCGTTCCCGTCACCCGCCCGGCCAACCTCGAACTGACCGCGCTGGGGGCCGCCTATCTGGCCGGGCTGGCCGAGTCGTTCTGGGATTCGCCCGACAGTGTCTCCCAGTCGTGGCAGGCGGCCCGGACCTTCGACCCCGCCGAGGACCGCTCCGCGGCCGACAGCGGCTACAGCCGCTGGCTGCAGGCCGTGGAGCGTTCACGCGGTTGGGCCGCCGACTAGGGCGGCGCGGCCTGCTATCAGGAAGCCAGATCGGGCAGAGCCCGTCGCAGGTTCCTGATCGCCTGCTTGGTCCGCTGCTCGTTCTCGATCAAGGCGAAGCGCACGTTTCCCTCACCGCCGGGTCCGAATCCGACCCCGGGTGACGTGGCCACATCGGCCTTCTCGACCAGGTGGGAGCTGAACTCGAGCGACGACATGTGCCGGTACGCGTCCGGGATCGGGGCCCACACGAACATGGTGCCCTTGGGCCTGGGAACGTCCCAGCCGATACGGGACAGACCGTCGCAAAGGGTGTTCCGGCGGCTCTGGTAGATGTCACGCACCAGTTTCGGATGCTCGGATGCTTCGTTCAGCGTGACCGTGGCCGCGATCTGGATCGGCTGGAACGCGCCGTAGTCGAGATAGCTCTTCAGCTTGGTCAAGGCGGCGATCACATCACGGTTACCCATGAGGAAGGCCAGGCGCCACCCGGCCATCGAGAACGACTTGGTCATGGAGTAGAGCTCGACACAGCAGTCCTTCGCTCCGGGAACCTGCAGGATCGAGGGTGGCTCGTAGCCGTCGAACCCGAGGTCGGCGTAGGCGTTGTCGTGGACGACGATGACGTCGCGTTCCTTCGCGAATTCGACCACTCGACGGAAGAAGTCGACCTCGACGCAGACGGTGGTCGGGTTGTGGGGGAACGAGATGACGAGCGTGCGCGGCTTCGGCCACGAGTACTCCCAGGCCCGCTCGAGGTTGGCGATGAACTCGTCGCTCTCCGCCAATGCCACCTCCCGGATTGCGGCTCCGGCGAAGATGGGACCCCAGATGTGGATCGGATAGGACGGGGCCGGGACCAGGCAGGCGTCGCCCGGCTGGAGTAGCACCCACATCAGGTGGGTGAACCCCTCCTTGGCACCGATGACGTTGATGACCTCGGTCTCGGGGTCGAGGTCGACGTCGAACCGTCGCTTGTAGAGCGCGGCCGCCGCTTCACGCAGCTTCGGGATACCGCGGCTCGACGAGTACCGGTGGTTGCGGGGCAGGCGGGCGGCGTCGGTGAGCTTGGTGATGGCCACGTCGGGCGATGGGAGGTCCGGATTTCCGAAACCGAAATCGATCACGTCGTTGCCGGACCGTCGAGCCTCGATCTTCAACTCGTTGATGATCGAGAACACGTACGGCGGGAGCTGGTTGATGCGCCGGAATTCCATGGGTCCGAGCCTAGCGTGGGCTCGATTGATCGTTTGGTCAACCGTTGATGACGAAGTCGCGGGCCCGAAGTGCGGCACCGACAGCACCGGCCTCGGGACCAAAATCAGCGGCCACGATCGGCACGGCAGGCCGGTGGGCGCCGCCGACGACCGTTTCGGTTATCTGGCGTGACACACCATCGATGAACCCATCGGCGATGGCCGACAGCCCGCCTCCGAGAACCACGATGCTCGGGTCGAGCAGGGCGATCAGGCTGCCGATTCCCTGAGCGATCCACCACGAGAACCGATCGAGGATCTCGATGGCATCGGGGTCGCCGGCCGCGTACGCGGCCGAAACATGCTCGCCCCGAATGGCCGCCTCTCCCCCGGCGGCCTCCAGGATGGCCGCCGCCTTCCCCTCCCCGACCAGTTCCCGAGCGATGTTGGCCAGTCCGGCGCCCGAGGCCACCGACTCCCAGCACCCCGTTCGGCCGCAGGCGCACCGGTGGCCGAAACGGTTGATCAGCATGTGGCCGGGTTCGCCGGCGAAGCCGTTGGCCCCCCGCAGGACCTGGCCACCCACGATCAGCCCGCCGCCGATCCCGGTCCCCTGGGTGATGATCACGGCATGATCGTGACCCCGGGCGGCACCCAACCGGTGCTCGGTCAAGGCGGTCAGGTAGCCGTCGTTCTCGGCCACGGCGGGCAACGGAAACCGCTGCATCAGCTCGCCGGCGATGTCGAGTCCGAGCACCCCCTGGACGTTGGGTCCGTAGTGCAGCACGCCGGCGTGGTCGACGAGACCGGGCACGCCCACACCGACGCCGGCCACATCGGGCACGGAGTCGATCAGGTGCTCGACGACCGAGAGGATGCCCTCGGCGAACCTCGACGGGTCCTTTGGCGTGGCGGCCAGCTCGCGATGCTCGATGGTGGCGGTGATGCCGTCGGTCACGATGCCGAGAATCTTCGTGCCGCCGACGTCGACCCCCACGAAGCGTGAACCGGGGCGAGGTGCCGTCGCCGTGTCCGCTCCTCCGACACGGGATCGCCAAACCTTCATGTGACCTCCTCGACGGCGGATGTTCGCACCTCCTGCAACGGTCAACGAGGGTAGTGCCTGACGTCCGTCGTTCGCTCACCGGACCGCTGCGGAGCGAACCCCGGGGCTATCGCCCGGTCGGATGTGAGCCGGCTCAGCCGGAGCCGCTGGCCCCGCTGCAGAGCACCGCCCGGCGAAGGCCCACTTCGCCGGCCCAGTTGATCGCCTCCGTGCGGTTCGTCACCACGATGACCTGGACCTTCTGGGCCAGGCTCTCGAGTTCGGACATGAGGATCTCCATCTCGGGTCCGTCCAGGCCGGGCATCGAACCGGTCACGACAACCGGGACCGAGCCGCCGGTGTCGAGTGCCACCCGGTCGAGAACAGGGCGGATGAAGGAGACGACATCGTCCGCGGTGGCGGGCCCGGATCGGGTCTGCCGTTCCGTCATCTGCAGTTGCAGCCGCTCCAATCGCTCCGACGCCGCCCTGGCCGAGCGTTCCGCCCGTTCGATGCGGATGAGGGCCCGCCGGTGGCGAAGCAGTCGCTGCTCCGCCCGTTCCAGTTCCCGGTTGAGGCTCTCGACCTCCTCAGGACTCCGGTTTGCGTCGAGATCGCTGCTCTCCTGGAGCCGGGCCTCGGCCTCGAGCCAGGACGCCGTCCAGCCGAGGATCTCATCGGGCTCGTAGCCATACGGCGGACGGAGGTCGTTGCTGGCCAGTACATCCCTCAGGTCGTTGAGCGCGGCAAGCCATTCGGGACTCTCCACTTCGTCGATGAGGCCCTTCAGGGCCGCTCCGAGGTCCTTGGGCACCACTGCGCCGAGATGCTCCTTGGCCTCCTTCCGCAGCCGGTTGAGGGACATCTCGAGTTCGAGGTAGACCTCGTCGGAGGCGGCGAGCTGTTCGATCCGCTGTTGACGGTCGATGGCGAGCTCGAGTTCTTTCGCCGCATCGGCCACCGCAGCCATTCGCTCCGGTGTCGCCGTCGGGGCGGTCCGGAACACCCAGTACTCCGTCCAGCTGTTCACACCGACCTTGGCCAGCAGCTGCTGCATCTCGGCCCGTTCCTCCTCGGACATCCCCTTCCGTCGCCATCCCTTGCCGCTGTCGTTTTCCAGCTCGGCGAGGGCTTCGAGCCGCGTCTCCTCCTCGCCGGTCAACAGCACCGGCTTGGCCGCCGATTCGGCGTGGTGTTTGCGGGCCCGGGCCTGCTCAACGGCTTGTTTGGCCTGCTCGACCTCGTTCTCGAGCGTGTGGAGATGCTCGTCGTTCTGGCGGCGGCGAATCTGGTAGGCGTCCCACTGCTCGATCAGGTCGGCGACGGCCGGATCCACCTTGCGGACGTATCGCTCGGTTGTCTGGACCCGCTCGAAGGCGGCACGGGCGGCCATGTAGCGAACCTGTTGGGTCGATGCCTCGGACAAGTCGTTGTTCGCCACCCCCATCGGATCGACCAGTCGTCGCAGTTCGGCGACCTTGGCCTTCAGTGAGGGGTCCAGGTCGGCCCGGATCTCCTCGACGACCACTGCGGCGATCGCGGCCCGGCGTTCCCATTGGTCGATTTCGGCCTGCAAGCCGACGAGTCGGTTGGCCGTGTCGGCCACGCCATCGACGTACACGACGACATCGGACGCGGTCTGGAGTGACTCCAGGCGGTCCTTGGACCGGCCGTCGAGCTCCACCAGCTCGCCGTCGTGTTCGATGAGGCCTCGCACTCCGCCGGTGTCGCCGGTCGAGAACCGGCGAACCGATTCGAACAGTTGGCGCTGGTGTTTGGTCGACAGACCGGACACCACGGTCACCAGCGGGTGCAGATCCAGACTGTGCAGATCATCTCCGAAGTCGAGACGAAGGAACCTCATGGCCTCCTAATCGACCGGTTTCGGATCCAACTCAAGAAATAAAGGGAGACGGCACACAACGTCGAGGACCGCCTCGCATCTCACCCGCCGGAGGCGACGCGTTCGACCTCCATCTTGAAGCGGCGGAGCGCGGCCTCCATGATTTTGTCCTCTGCCCGTCGCTTGACGAAACCGGGCAGCGGCACGGCGAGGTCTATCGACAGCTCGTAGTCGACCCTGGTGATCGGCTCGCCCTCGACCTCGGACACATCATCGAACCGGTAGGCCCCCTCGATCGCTCGAGCCATATCACCGCTCACCAGCGTCCAGCCGATGACCGCCGGTCTCTCACGCAGATCGTAGGCGAGCACATAGGACGACCGGCGCCCGAGTGCGGATGCCTCGAAACGAACCCGATCGGGGTTGCCGTTGTCGTCGGTCGACTCGATCTCGACGGCGGCCAGGCTCTCGATCCATGTCGGGTACGACACCACGTCAACGCCGACGGCATAGCACTCGTCGACTGTTGCCTGCACCGTGGTGGAGGCGGCCCGACGCTCGATGGAGCTGGTTGCGCGATCCGACATGGCCAATGATCTTACACCGCGGTTTGGTCCGCGACCCGTACTCACCGCAGCGAACCGGCCCGCCGTCGACGTCGACGCGGGATCAGCTCACAGTGATCGAGCGCCTCGTTCAGGCGACCGGCCAGGAGGTCGTAGTCGAAGTGATCAACGGCACGTCGACGGGCCTCCCGACCCATGGCAAGGCGCACATCGGGCTCCTGAATCAGGTAGGTTATGGCCCGCGCCAGCTCCTGGACGTCGTCTGGATCGTCGAGCACCAGGCCGGTCTCACCGTGGGCGACCGCCTCGTGGGCTCCCCCGGAACGCCCTGCGATCTGGGCGATCCCGGCTGCGGCCGCCTCCAGGAAGGCGATGCCAAAACCTTCCTGCTCGAGGCCGAACCAGCGGCTGTTGCAGGGCATGACCATGAGGTCGGCCGCACCGTAGAGCTCGGCGACCTCGTCGTCGGACAGTCGTCCCGGCAGCAGCACCGGAACCCTCAGTCGTTCGACCTGGCGCTCGAGCCGACCGCGCTCCCGGCCGGTTCCCGCCACCACGGCCCGAACACGGCGGGTTGCTCCGGCTGATCGATCGGCCGGGACCAGGCCATCGTGGATCAACGCCACGGCATCGACCAACCGGTCCATCCCCTTGCGGGGAACGAGGCGGTTCACCGAGGCGATCAGGAACTCGTCGTCGCCGACCCCCCACCGCTTCCGCACCTCGATCCGGCGGGCTGGATCGAGAGGTGTGAACCGTTTGGTGTCGACCCCCGGGGGGACGACCACGGACGGCAGCTCCCGACCGGCGCAGTCCTCGGCCTCGGCCAGCGGATAGCGACCGGCGGCGATCACCAGCGACGAGGCATTGAGGGTGCGGGCCATCAGCGAACGCAGCACGGGCAGCCGGGCGGGCACGGTGACCTCGGCGCCGTGGAGGATCACCGCCGTCGGCCGCTCCAGTCCGGGCGCGATGGCACCCAGCGGCAGCGCCGGGTCGAGGATCACCAGATCGCTGCCGGTATCGGCGGCGAGGCGGTCGACGCGGCCTCGCAACCACGGGTACGGGATGAGGAACGGTTCCGGGCACCGCGTGATCGAAAAATGCTGGGCGGCGTCGAAGACCTCGGTGCCGGGATACGGGGTGGTGTAGACCGCGGACCGCTCCGCCGGGAGACGACGCCAGAGTTCCCACAGGTAGTTCTGGATACCACCGACCTTCGGTGGGAAGTCGTTGGTCACCAGCAGATGACGGCGGGCCGTGTCCGTCGTCACCGCTCCTCCCAGGCCGCCTCATCGAATCGGCGGTCCACCGGCTCGAACAGCTCGCGGTGCAGATCAGGGTCGGTGCAAACGGGTGGTGGGCCGGCCGATCCGTCTTGAGCGGTGGTTCGGCCGCAACACGACGGCAGTTCCACGGTTCCGGGGGCCAGACCGAGACGGCGGGCCGCCCACACCGCATGGTTGCGCAGGAGCCGGTTGTCGTCCGCGAGGTACCGGTCGAGTAGATCGACCACCGGGCGAGCCCCCCACGACGGCGTGGCGGTGTTGCCGAGCACGACCAGCGCCGTCCTGCGAATCACGTCGACGTCACGGTCGGCGATGTACCACCGGCCGAGACGCTCGATGATCTGCTTATCGGCCTCGGTCAGCACCCAGTCGAGGTCGACCCGGGGCTCGGTCGCGATCGTGTCCGGCGGACGGCTGCGGTTCGGGGGGCAGACCTCCTGACAGTCGTCGCAGCCGTACAGCCGATCACCAACCGCCACCCGCAGCTCCCTCGGAATCTCGCCGGCGGCCTGGACCAGCCAGGCGATACACCGCCGGGCGTCCACGATGCCGGGAGCGACGATGGCCGAGGTCGGACAATCGTCGATGCAGCGTTGACACGGACCGCAACCGTCATCGAGCGGCTGACCGGTCGGATCGAGCGGGGCGTCGGTGAGGATCGATCCCAGCACGAACCAGCTCCCGAAGCCGGGGATGAGGAGGTTCGCGTTCTTGCCGTACCAGCCGAGGCCGGCCCGCCACGCCACGTGGCGGTCGACGAGGTGGTTCGAGTCGATCAGGATCTGGCATCGGTGACCATCCCGTTCGAGCGGTTCGGCGAGCTGTCGGAGCATGTCCGCGAGGGTGGCGTAGTGGTCGCGCCAGCTGTATCGGGCGATCCGCCCCGCTGTGCCCGGCCCGCCCTCGGGCTGGGGCGGTTCGACGGCTGCGGTCTGGTAGCCGAGTGCGGCCACGATGATCGCTCGGGCCGCCGGCATCCGGTGGTGAGGATCGGTGGAACGCCGCGGGTTGCGGTAGGTGAACTGCATGTCGCCGGCCAGGCCGGCCTCCTTGCGGAGCCCGAGAACCGAGCGCGCCGGCTCGGCCACTTCGGCCGGAGCCACGCCGACGGCGGCCAGGCCCAGTTCCAGACCGCGCCGGCAGATGTCATCCGATGACGTCGTGGTGCCGGGAGTGTGGCGATCGGTGTTGGTGCCCATCGCCTCCATGGTGCCCGACCGGGACGGCCACTCCTACCGCGGCCACGCCACCACCGGAGCGACCCGAGGGGTGGTCACCCCCCGCTGGCGTGGCCGCGACCGTCGTCATGGAGAAGATCGGGTACGAGCCCGGCGCGCTGCAGCCGCCGGACCGCCGCGAATTCGGCGGCGTCGACAACAACGGCATCGTCGGGTTCACGACCCACGATGAAGGTCACCACACAGTCGTGGCAGGTGGCGGTTCCCGAGCGGGAACACGTTCCGCAATCGATCGTCAAGGTCATACAACCGAACCTAGTCACGGGCTGTGACACCGAAGCGAGGCCGAGGGTCGCCCCGACCGACGACCGGGCACCGGTCCGGTTACCGCCGTCGGGCCCATCAGGCGCTAGCGTTGCCAAGGTGAAGGCGCTCGAGTTCACCCGAAATGAGGTTCGTTACGCGGCGGCGGCCCTGTCGTCCCGCCTCCGACCGGGAAGTGGAGCAGGCACCGGTCCGCTGCACCTCGTCGAGCGGGATCCCTTCGACCTGCCGGCAGACGGCTGGCACCGGGTGACGACGCTGCTCAGCGGAATCTGTGGCTCCGACCTGGCCACCGTCGACGGCAAGTCGTCACGATACTTCGAACCGTGGGTGTCGTTTCCCTTCGTGCCCGGCCACGAGGTCGTCGGC
Source organism: Acidimicrobiales bacterium (assembly GCA_965216675.1). Lineage (GTDB taxonomy): Bacteria > Actinomycetota > Acidimicrobiia > Acidimicrobiales > SZUA-35 > JAHELU01. Next base: position 169,811 of record CBDCGK010000004.1, read on the forward strand.
CGCCTCGACGACGGATCGCGGGTCGTGATCGAGCCCGTTCTCGGCCATCGCGCCCGCGGCTTCGACGAACCGTTCGACGGGGCCGCTCCCGGTGATGGAACCGACTACCGGCACCTGGTCGGTGGTGATCTCGAACCGGGCATCCAGACCGGCTACTGCTCGTCGACCGGTGGAGGCTGGTCGACGGAGTTCGTGGCCCACGAATCGCAACTCCACGCCGTCCCCGAGCACCTCAGCGACGAGGCGGCGGTGATGATCGAGCCGACGGCGGTCGGCGTCCACGCCGCGATGAAGTCGGGCGTCACCACCGGCGACACGGTCGCCATCATCGGGGCCGGCACCATGGGGCTGACCGCTCTGGCCGCGATCCGCCATTTCACCAACCCGGCCACGGTGATCGTGGCGGCCAAGTATCCGGAGCAGAAGTCGATGGCCCGGGAGCTGGGCGCCGATCTCGTGGTCGACCCCGGCGGCCTGCAGCGGGCCGTGCGGCGAGCGTCGGGGAGCTTCATGATCGGCGACGACCTGTCCGGCGGCGCCGACGTGATCATCGACGCGGTCGGAACCGCGGCGACCGTCGACGCGGCCATCGGAACCGCCCGCCCCCGCGGCCGGGTCGTCCTGGTCGGCATGCCGGGCAAGGTCTCGCTCGACCTCACGGCGCTGTGGCATCGGGAGACAGAGCTGGTCGGCGCCTACACCTACGGCACCGAGGAACTGCCCGACGGCTCCCGTCGCCGCACGTTCGACATGGCCACCGAACTGGTCGACGCCGCCGACATCGGTCGGCTGGTGACCGACCGATTCGATCTGGACCGGTATGAAGCAGCACTCGAGCAGGCGGCCCAGGCCGGCCCCCGAGGCTCGATCAAGGTCTGTTTCGATCTGCGTTGATCGGTTCGGGGCCGCCCGGCTCCCACGGGCTCGACGGCACCGGCTAGCATGGAGGCCACCGATCCGGATCAGGAGGATCCGGATCCCGGCACAAGGACGTTGATCCGTGTCCGAACCAACCTCTGTGGCACCGTCCGCTGAAACACCCGTCCCGTCGTCCGAGGAGGTCACCGGCGACCAGGCGGAACAGGAACTCGTGCTCGAGGATCTGCTGGTCGAGGAGATCTCCATCGACGGCATGTGCGGTGTCTACTGATCCTCGGCCCAGCGATCCGACAAGCGGGCGATGGCGATTACACCGGCGGGTGGCGCTGCGTCCGGAGCCCTTCGGCGCGCTGGCCTACCACTATGACAACCGGCGTCTGAACTTTCTCCGCTCACCCGAACTCGTGCGGCTGGTGGGCGATCTGGAACACTTCGACTCGACGAAGGCCGCCTTCGACAGCCTCGATGTCGATGCGGGGAAATGGCCCGCATTCGGGAAAGCTCTCGATGCCCTCGCCGGTTCGGACTTCCTCGAGCCGGTCGAGCACCGTCGCGGTGGGAACCGATCGTGAGTGCCCTCACCGACGAACTGAAGCAGGGTCTCGACGCCCCCATCTGTCTGACCTGGGAGCTCACCTACGCCTGCAACCTGTCCTGCATCCACTGTCTCAGCTCGAGTGGTCGTCGTGACCCTAGGGAATTGACCACGGCGGAGGCGAAGGCGGTCATCGACGAACTGCGCGACATGCAGGTGTTCTACGTGAACATCGGTGGTGGGGAGCCGACCATCCGCACCGACTTCTTCGAGTTGGTCGACTACGCCACGGCCGGCGGCGTCGGGGTGAAGTTCTCGACCAACGGCTCCCGCATCGACGCCGTCACGGCCAAGCGCCTCGCAGCCATGGACTACACCGACATCCAGATCTCACTCGACGGGGCCGACGCGGCGACCAACGACGCGGTCCGAGGCGACGGCTCGTACGCGACCGCTCTCGCCGCCATGGACCAGCTCGCCGCCGCCGACTTCGGGCCGTTCAAGATCAGCGTCGTGATGACCCGCCACAACATCGCCCAGCTCGATGATTTGGCCGCCCTCGCCCACCGCTACGGCGCCGAGCTGCGCCTGACCAGGCTGCGGCCCTCCGGTCGCGGGGTCGACAGCTGGCACGAACTGCACCCCACCCAGGATCAACAGGTACAGCTCTATCACTGGCTGCTCGACCGACCCGACGTACTCACCGGTGACTCCTTCTTCCACCTCAACGCTCTCGGATCGTCGAATCTCGAAGGTCTCAACCTGTGCGGCGCCGGGCGGGTGGTCTGCCTGGTCGACCCGATCGGAGACGTGTACGCCTGCCCCTTCGTCCTGCACGACGAGTTCAGAGCCGGCAACGTCCGCGACCCCGGAGGCTTTCGCGCCCTGTGGCGCTCCTCGGCCCTCTTCACGGAGCTGCGGGAACCCCAGTCGGCTGGAGCCTGCGCCAGCTGTGGCCAGTTCGACGCCTGTCAAGGCGGGTGTATGGCGGCCAAGTTCTTCACCGGGCTCCCTCTCGACGGACCGGACCCGGAGTGCGTCAGCGGCCACGGGCAGGAGGCGCTGGCCCTGGTCGGAGCGGCGGACCGTCCGGTGTCGACCTCCGATCATTCGAAGCCGACTCCGGTCCGATTCATCGGCAGATCCTCTACCATCGACTCATGACCTCGGGATCCGAGGCCGGGCAACACGGCGACGACAAGAGCGACGACAGCGGCCACAGCGGCAGCGATCCCGCGACCGGCGGACTCACGATCCTCGGCAACACGGTCCGCCATCCGGTCGAACACGTCGAGTGTTTCCCGGCTCCGGAGGGATGCGCATCGGTCCGGTTCACCACCGAGGAACTGATGTCGATCTGTCCCGTCACCTCCCAGCCCGACATTTCGACCGTCGTCATCGACTACGAACCCGATCGACTCTGCGTCGAATCGAAGTCTCTGAAACTCTTCCTGTGGTCGTTTCGCGATCAGGCGGTCTTCGCCGAAGCCCTGGCCGTACGGATCGCCGATGAGATCTTCGAATCGGCCGAACCCCACCGGGTCACCGTCACCTTGACCCAGCGACCACGGGGTGGCATCGAACTGCAAACAGTGGGTGAACGGCGGCGCTGAGTCGACGTCACCCTGAGAAAGGAAATACACATGTCCGGATTAGTGGACGGAATACTCGAACAACTGGGGCCGGCGGGAATGGCCCAGATAGCCCGCGGGATAGGAGCCGATGAGAGCGCTGTGGGCGGCGCCATTGCCGCCGCGCTACCCGCCATCGTCGCCGGTATGGCCAACAACACCCGCCGCGACAACGGGGCGGAGTCCCTGTCGAACGCGTTGAACGATCACAGCCCGTCGATCTTCGACGACCTTGGAGCGCTCCTCGGTGGTGGTGCCGGTGCCAGCGACGGGGCCAAGATCCTGGGCCACGTCCTCGGGCAGCGCCGACCGGCCGTGGAGGAGAACATCGCCAAGCAGTCAGGTCTCAACATCGACCTGATCATGAAGCTGCTGCCGATTCTCGCCCCGCTGGTCATGGGCTACCTGTCCAAGCAGAAGCAGTCCCAGGGGCTCGACCCCGGTGGCCTCGGCGCCATGCTGAACGCCGAACGTCAACAGGTCGAAACCCGGCAACCAGGCCTCGGCGGTCTGGCATCCATCCTCGATGCCGACGGTGACGGTTCCGTCATCGATGACATCATCGGTGGTCTCAGCGGCCGATAGCGGCGACGTCCGGCGGCTTGGACACAACGCCGGCAGCGTAGAACTCGGACTCGCCACCACCGACAGCGTCGGTGGTGGCGACACCGATTCCTCGCCGGGTCGGGTCCGTTGCCTGGTGGTACCGCTCGGTGCCACCGAACAACACGGACCTCACCTGCCGTTGTCGACCGACACCATCATCGCCACGGCCTGGGCCGCCTCGGCGGCGGCTCGGGTCGACGGCGTGGTGGTGGCACCGGCATTGCCGTACGGCTCCTCCGGCGAACACCAGGGGTTTCACGGGACCCTGTCGATCGGACGGGAGGCGCTCGCGCTGGTGATCACCGAGCTCGTCCGCTCGGCCGCCCACTTCTGCGACCGGGTGGTGTTCGTCTCCGGCCACGGCGGCAACGTGCCGGTCCTGGAGTCGGCGCTGGCCCGGCTGACGGCCGAAGGCCACGATGTCACGTGGTTCACTCCTCGCTGGCCGCCCGACATCCCCGTCGACGCCCACGCCGGCGAGACGGAAACATCGATCCTCCTTCACCTCCAGCCGAACCTCGTCGGGCCTTACGCTCAGGTGTCGGGCAACACCACTCCCGTGTCGGCGCTGATGCCGACCCTCGCGACCGACGGTGTGTCGGCGGTGACGGTCAACGGCGTGCTCGGTGATCCCCGAGCGGCCACCGCCGAACTGGGGGCGATCCTGTTCCAGCACCTGGTCGATACGTTGGTCGCGGAGCTGCTGAACGGTCCGTGACCGAGCCGAGGATGTCCAATTCGATGCCCGGTCGGGTCGGTCACTAAGGTTGGTCGCGGGTCGCCCACCTCGGCGACCCCGTCGTGAAGGAGTCCTGTGAACAACCAGCCGGCCCAGCTCATCGCACTGGGCCCGAACACCGTCGACGCTATGGAGGCCCGGGTCATCGGCCGGCGCCGGGAATGCGAGCTGGTGGTGGCAGCGCTCGTCGCCGACCGCCATCTCCTGTTGGAGGGCCCGCCCGGCACCGGCAAGTCGACGATGTTGCGGGCCATCGCCGAGTCGACGGGGATCGAGATGGACTTCGTGGAAGGCAACGCCGAGCTGACACCGGCCCGGCTGGTCGGACACTTCGACCCGGCGCAGGTCCTCGAGCAGGGCTATCGAGCCGACATCTGGATCGACGGACCGTTGGCCCGGGCACTACGGGGCGGACATATTCTGTATGTGGAGGAGATCAACCGGGTCCCGGAGGAAACGCTCAACCTCCTGGTCACGGTCATGTCCGAACAGGAGCTGACAGTGCCGCGTCTCGGGCGAATCAAGGCCGAGCCGGGCTTCCGGCTCGTGGCGGCGATGAACCCCTATGACTCCATTGGCACGGCCCGCATCTCGGGCGCCATCTACGATCGGATCTGCCGGCTCGCCGTCGACTACCAGCCGTCCGATCAGGAGGTCGCCATCACCCGGGCTCAGACCCGGTCGGCCGCTCCCGAACTTCTTGTCGAGGCTGCGGTAACGGTCGTGCGGGAGCTGCGGGACCATCCCGAGGTCCGGGTCGGACCCTCGGTGCGTGGCGCGATCGATCTGGTGAAGCTGGCCGAGAGTCTTTCCGTGGTTCGCGGTCTTCCGATCACCGATCCCGGGCTGGGTCTCGACGCCGCGCTCACCGCCCTGTCAGGTCGGCTGCAGCTCCATGACTCGGCCACCGTCACCGCCGACGCCGTTGTCGAGGAGGTCTGGCGGCGAGTGATGACCGCCAACGACAACCCGGCGGGCGACCCGGCTGCCGACGGCGCCAACGGCGATGGTGGCGCTTCGGAGGGAAAAGCGATCAGCCGCAAGGCGGCGGATCGGATCTCGACGACGACCAGCTGAGGAAGCTGCTCGATCCGCAACAGACGGCCGATGCCCTGGCCGAGGAAGCACGTCGCACGACCAGCCGCCGTGAACTCGAGTATCACCCTTCCTTCAGCCTCCTCTCGACCGACGTCGGGGAGCTCGACGAGGAGGCGTTCGAGGACCTCTGGTCCGAGGATCCCGACGAGGCCCTCGAGATTCTCGCCATGATGAGCCATGCCACCGATCGAACACTGGCGGCCCTGGCCCGACGGCTCGCCGGACGGCTCCTCGTGGACCTGACGGCCGCCGGACCGGCGACGTCCGGCGGCACCGGCAGGCTCGTTCCCCGCAAAGCCCGCCCGGACTCGAGTGACATCGACGTCGACGCCAGCCTCGACGCCATCCACGGCGCCTTGGTCGAGCGACGGCGGCCGTCGCTCGACGATCTGACGACTCGCACGTGGGCTCGACCGCAGACGGCGGTCTGCCTGCTGGTCGACCGGTCGGGTTCGATGGACGGTTCCCGGCTGGCCACCGCCGCTCTGGCTGCGGCGGCCTGCACGTGGCGGGCGCCGGGCGAACTGGCGGTTCTGGCCTTCGGGGATCGGGTGCTCACGCTCAAGGAGCTCGGCCAGGATCAACGACCTGAATCGGTGGTGACATCGGTTCTCCGGCTGCGAGGGCACGGAACCACCGACATCGACCTGGCGCTGAAGGCGGCCCGACGGCAACTGCTCTTCTCCAACGCCCGGCGACGGGTCGTCATCCTTTTGTCCGACGGCGAGTCGACAACCGGAGACGACCCAACGAACACGGCCCGTTCGATCGATGAGCTGGCCATCGTCGCCCCCTCCGACGAACCCGACCACGCGATCCGCCTCGGTCGAGACACCGGGGCCCGGGTGCAGCTCGTCGGCGGGCCACTCGACGTCGTCTCGGCCCTCAACGCCGTGTTGAACCATCGACGATGACCGGCTCGTTTCGGCTCCGGCCGACCTCACCGTTACGGATCGACGACGGAGGACGACGCCTCACCGGCGGCGCGCCACTGCGATCCATCGTGCTGTCCGAAGCCGGCGCCCAACTGGTCGCCGGCTGGTTCGCCGGCGAGAGCGTCGGGCCGGCCGTTGCCCACCGGGAGCTGGCTCGACGGCTGATCGAGGCCGATATGGCGACGGTCATGGCCGACGGTGACGGTGCCAAGGTCGATGCCGGCGTCGCCGTGGTGATCCCCGTCAAAGACGACGCCGCGGGCCTGGCGGCCACGTTGACGGCCCTCGGGTCCACTGGCGCCGAACGATGCGGTGTCCAGCGGATCGTGGTGGTCGACGACGGCTCGCAGCCGATGGTCGACCCGTCGGTCGGGGCGGTGTACGACCTGCCCATCACCGTCATCCGCCGATCGACGCCCACCGGTCCGGGCAACGCCCGCAACCTCGGTGTGGCCGAGCTGCGGCGCGATGGTGCGGCGGACTGGACCGTGATCGTGTTCGTCGACGCCGGGGTCCGGGTCACCGGAGAGCAGATTGCGACCCTGGTCGCCGAGGTGCAGGCCGGCGACACCGTTGCCGCCGCCCCGCGGGTCCGGTCGGAACCGCGTAGGGGCCGACTGGCCCGCTACGAGCGGTCCTGGTCGCCGTTGGACATGGGGCCGGACCCGGCGCTCGTCGGACCCGGGCGCCGTCTCCCCTACGTTCCGTCGACCTGTCTCGCCGTAGGATCGGCTACATACGATGACGTCGGCGGCTTCGACCCCGCGTTCCGCTACGGGGAGGACGTCGATCTCGTTTGGCGTCTCGGCGGCCGGGGATGGGTGCGATATGTGCCGGAGATCGAGGTCACGCACCCGCCCCGGGCGACGCTCGCCGGCTTCATCCGACAACGGTTTCGCTACGGAACCTCGGCCGCACCGCTCGCCGTCCGCCACGGCCGTTGGCTGGCGCCGGCCCGTCTCGATCGGCGTTCCGCGATGGTTTGGACGGTGCTGTTGGGCAGCCCTCCCTTCGGCCGCCGGTCGGTCGCTGCGGTCGCCGCGCTGGCCACCGGCGACCACATCAGGTGGCTGACCCGGCAGGGGGTACCGCCCCGCACCGCGGCTCGATTGACGGCCAGGGGTTGGCTGGCGACCGCACAGGGGCTGTCGGTCGCCACCGCCCGCGTCTGGTGGCCGGTGGCGGCCGCAACCTTCCTCGTCACCGGATCACGGAGGTTGCTGACGCTGTTGGGACTGGGCTGGGCCCGCAGGCTGCGCCGCTCGGCGAACCGGCGGCAGACCGGCCTCGATCTGGCGCTCGGGATCGTGGACGATTCGGCCTACTCGCTCGGCGTGTGGCGCGGCTCGCTGTCGGAGCGGACGACCCGAGCCTTGCTCCCCGACATCTCCGGCGGCCGAGCAGCTACTGAGCGATGAAGAGGTCGAGCAGCTGACCGTTGTTGAGCACGACGGCGCCCCGCTCCTCGGCGGAGGTGGCCAGCGCCATGTCATCGGTGACCAGGGCGATCGGCCACTGGTCGGGGTAGGCGCTCACCAACTCGTCGAGGGCGGCCGCCGGCTCGGTCGGCGGTGTACTCAGCCGAATCCGCACCGCCCGCGAAATCGGCAGTGAATCGTCGTCGCCGATCCGTCCGTCGAACACGACATCGGGGGCCGCTCCGCTACTGGCCGAAAGGTCGGCCAGGTAGGTAACGAGCGCATCCCGCTGTTGGGCCACAGGGAGGCTCGGCCAACCGAGCTGGGCCACCGAATCACCGTCGACCAGCAACACGACGTCGGGTGACGACACGACGTGTTGGGCCACGGCGATCTCGTCGTCGATGATCTCGGGAGGAATCTCGATCTGGCGCCGGCTCGACACACCGTATTCGGCCGCACCTTCGCCCAAACCGTCGTCGAACGCCGGTGGGGAGGCAACGGCGTCGCCGAACACACTCGGAGGCTGACCGAGATCGGCACCGAAAGCGGCCGGGGGCTCGGCGAAACCGGGGGGTTCCGAAGCCGGTGCTCCGACCGGATCGTCGAACCCCGAGACGGTCTGGGAGATCAGCTCGCTGATCTCGTCCAACTCGTCGGGTTCTCCTCCCCCCACGGCCTTCCAGTCGTTGTTGAACGGCGTGGTCTCGTCACGACGGTGCTCATCCATGTCGACCACATCACTCACCGGAGTGAAAGCGGGAATCGTGTCGGGTGCCGCCGCCACAACCTCCTCGCCGATCCCTGTGTCGGCGGTGGCGCCGGCATCGTCGATGTCTGCGGGTGGGGCGAACGGGGCGGACGCAGCGGCGTCGACCGGTTCGGCCGACTCGCTCTCCAGCGGGGCGTCGAGGGTCGATGGAACGTCATCGAAAACCGTGGGCGGAGTATCGGCGACCGCTTCCTCAGCCTTGTCGACGATCGGATCCGCCACCGGCGCATCGGGTGTGTCCTCGGCACCCTCGTCCTCGGCAACCGCCGGCTCCTCCTCGGCCGCCGTGGTTTCCTCAACTGCCACAGGCTCGTCTTCGACGACGATCGTGTCTTCGACTGCCTCCGGTTCCCCGGTGAACTCCGCCTCGGCGGCGACCGGCTCGTCGACAGGGGCGGCGGCTTCAGACTCGGCGACCGCCTCCTCGGCGACCACATCGTCCGCCGGCTGGTCGGTGAGGTCGGGCGCGGTGTCCACCAGGGCATCGACCTGCGGTTCCGGTTCGACCGATGTCGGTGTGGCGTCGCCGACAAACGCCGCGAACGACGCCTTCTCGGCTGCCGCCGCCTCCGCCCGATCGGCCCGGGACTCCGCCGCGGCCGCCTTGGCGGTCGCCTCCGCTGCGCTCTTTCGGGCCGCTTCGGCGGCTTCGGTGGCCTCGGTCACGCTGGACTCCGCAACCTGCAGATTGAATCGCAGTTTGGCGTTTTCCCGGTTCAGTTCGTCGATGTCGGATCGGACCCGGTTCAGTTCGCTCTGGGCCTCCGAGATCTGGGTTTCCAGCGCCGTCTTCGAGGACTCCAGGGCCGACACCTGTTCGGAGAGCTCGGCGACGGCGTCGGTTCGCTTGTCCGACTCCTCGTCACGTTGGGTCTCGGCACGCTCCAGTCGAGCCGAGAGGTCATCGCGCTCGGCAGTCAGTTTCTGGACGTCGACCCGCTCCGATTCGAGCTGCTCCAGCTTCGCGTCGAGGTCGATCCGCTCGGCGGTCAAGCGGTCACGCTCGCCGGTCAGCTCCTCGATCGCGGCTTGGTTGTTGGCCGCGATGTCATCGAGTTCGAGCAGTCGGTTGGCCAGTTCCTCCCGCTGCCGACGCTCGGCCTGTAGCTCGACCTCGAGCGGGCCCAGTTTGTTCTCGAGGGTGTCGATCTTCTCGAGCAGCTGATCGCGGGCGGCACCAAGCGCCGTCATCTCGCCCCGGAGTTCGCCCCGTTCGGCCATCAGATCGTCGCGGGTGGTCATGAGATCGTCGCGCTCCTTGCTGAGCGCGTTGATCCGGTTCTCGTAGCTGCGATCGGCCTGCTCGATGTCATTCATCCGAGCGAGCAGCACGTCGCGTTCGACCCTCAATTCGTTGAGGGACTTTCGGTCGGCGTCGTTGCGGTGACGGATCTCCGCGTGCTCGTCGAGCACGTCAGACAGGCTGGCCTGGAGCTCGGTCAGCTGAGTCTGGAGACCGTCTCGTTCGGCTCGCAAGGACCCGACTTCGGCGGCCAGTCGTTCGGCGTCGTCCTTGAGAGCGCCATGCTGGGTACGCGTGGTCTCCAACGCCAACTCGACATCGGCCAGGCGAGACGTCAACTCGGCCTTTTCGACCTTGAGCGACTCGGCGGTCTCGGTGGTCGTTTGCAGCTGCTGTTCGTAGCCCTCGACCTGAGAGATCATCCGGGCCAGCTCACGACTCGTGGACTCGAGTTCTTGAGTCAGGGACCGGTTGGCGGCCGTCAGCTCACCGACGTCGACCCCGCCTGTCTTCTCGTCGACCTCGGTCAGGCGGGCCTGCAGGTTGTCGCGCTCCGCCTTCACCGCCATGCGGTCTTCTCGGATCTGATTGCGCTCGGCCGTCATCGTCTCGAGCTGAGACTGGACGACGTTGCGTTCCCGGACCGTTTCCTCCAGGTCGCCTTCGACCCGCTTCAACCGGTCCTCGATGGAGATCAGCTGAGCCTGCAGCTCCGATGATCGGGTTTCAACGGCGGCCCGGTCCTCACGGACGGTGGCCAGTTCCCGCTCAACGTCGACCTGCCGTCTCAGGGCGTCGGACTGCTGACGCCGGGCCTCCTCCCGCTCGCTGCGAACGGTGGCCAGATCCTGGGTGACCCGTTCCAGCTCCTCGCGGGCGAACTCGAGCTCCGACGACACGGTCGCCAGCTCGTCTTCCAACAACGACGGATCAGGTCGGTCGGGCGTATCACTTGTGGATCCGGACATGACCAACTCCCGCTCTCCGGCCAACCGGTCGACCAGGCCCCGCAGGCTGGTCAACTCACTTTCGATGGCGTCGGCCTCCGGATCGAGATCCGAGACCGTGGCCATGGCATATGATTCGTTCTCTTGGGCATCACCGGCGGCGACGCCGTTCCCGGCCCCGTCGTAGGTGTTGAAAATCGAAACCGGCTCATCGGCGTGTGACGCGTAGGTGGGCGACAGGCTCTCGACCTCTTCGAGCTGCGCTTCGAGGTGGGCGGTCAGCTCCTCGGTGGTCAGATCGTCGTTGATCGGCACCTCCACCAGCGGCGCATCGGGATCGAAGTCGGGTGATCCGTCATCGGACCGCTGAGCCAGCTCCTCGAACTCGGGAGCCCAGCCGATCGGGCGGTGGAGCCACAGGTACCCGGCCCGGCCCACCTCGTCCTCGGATGCACGGGCGGCGACCCGGGACCGAAAGTCGGAGTCGTCCTCGATGGCCTGCTGGGCAACGGCGATGGCCCGACGGGGAAGCCGGGCCAGATAGAGGAAGCTGCGCATGTCGCCCGGTGGCTCGACGGCCGGGTCGGCCTCCGCGTCCTCGCGGGCCACGGCAAACGCCAGTTCACATGCCCGCTGGAGAAGGGCCTCGGATCCCATAGCTTACCTTTCCTCGCTTATCTCGTCCGCCTGGTGTAACACGGCAGACGACAAGCAGGGTGCAGCCAAATCCCCACTGCCGTTGCAGTCGAAGCCATGCGGCCCCGATGTTCGCCAAACTAGATTGACGCAATTCTTGTCGGTAGGCAATATCTGGTTACTCACAACGTGGTTCCCACTGCGTCGTCCTCGAGCCGGCGATGGACCAAACCTAGCAATCCGTTGGTCAATTTCGCCCACGGCCAGTCTAGGTGCGGCCGAGGCGAACTTTCACCCGAATCCACCGGAGAAGGACCGGAGATCGGCCAGCTTCTGTTTGGCGGCGCCGGAGTCGATGGCCCCAGCGGCCAGAACCACTCCCTCACCGAGGTCCCGGGCCAATCCTGCGACCACCAGTCCGGCTCCGGCGTTGATCACGACCAGGTCGCGGTGGGGCCCGGCCTCGCCGTCGACGATGCGCTCGAAGATGGCGACATTCTCCTCGGGCGTGCCGCCGGCGACGTGCGACAGCTCGACCCTGTCGACGCCGACATCGTCGAGATCGACGGTCAGCCGCTCGATCCCGGCATCCGAGACGTCGAAGATGACCGAGGGGCCCGACGTCGACACCTCGTCGAGTCCGTCGGCGCCGGTGACCACCCAGGCCCGGTCCGATCCCAGCTCGGCGAGCACGGCTGCCACCGAGGCGGCCTTCTCCTCGGTGGCCACACCGACGAGTTGCCGCTTGATACGCCCCGGATGGGCCAGAGGTCCAAGTGTGTTGAACACGGTCGGAATGCCGAGCTCGGCTCGAACCGGTCCGGCGAACCGCATAGCCGGATGGAAGCTGCGGGCGAAGGCAAAACCGACCCCGATCTCGGACACGCACCGTTCCAGGTCGGCGGCCGAGATCGTGATGTCGACCCCCAGCGCCTCCAGAAAATCGAACGAACCCGACGTGGACGATGCCCGGCGGTTCCCATGTTTGCAGACCACGGCTCCGGCAGCGGCAGCCACGATGCAGGCCATCGTCGAGGCGTTGATGGCGTGGGTCCGACGGTGGCGCGAACCTCCGGTCCCGACGATGTCGAGCGCGTTGTCGGGCACCGCGAGCGGCTCGGACGCGGCCAGCATCGACTCCACGAAACCTGCCATCTCGTCGGTCGACTCCCCCTTGACGGCCAGTCCGACCAGCAGGCCACCGATCTGGGCGTCGGTGGCCGACCCACGCAGGATCTCGCTCATCACCAGGTTGGCTTCGTCACGACCGAGGTCTGAACCCGACGCGATCCCGGTCAGGATGGCCGGCCACCCTCCGAGCTCGTCGAATGCTGCCGATGCTTCGCCTGTCGACATCTCTGTCATACCGGTTCTCTTCTCGTGGCGGGTTGGGACCGATGTCAACCCTACGATTCCGGGCGGTGTTTCCACTCGTCGGCGTGCAGGATTGCCGGTACCGTTGACGGTGTCGGGTGAGCCCATCGGGTGACCGCGGCCGGAGACCTCCTCACCGCAGGCAGGCTCGGGCTGAGGAAGGTCGGGGCTCCACAGGACAGGATGCTGGCTAACGGCCAGTCGGGGTGACCCGCAGGAAAGTGCCACAGAAAACAGACCGCCGGCCCTCGGGTCGGTAAGGGTGAAACGGTGCGGTAAGAGCGCACCAGCGGTCGGGGTGACCCGACCGGCTCGGTAAACCCCATCCGGAGCAAGGTCAAACGAGGCGACGGGCTGTCCGTCCGGCGCCGGCAACGGCGCCACGCCTCGGGTGGACCGCATAGATGGATGGTCACCGAACGGCGGCCGGCAACGGCCCCGGGAACAGAACCCCGCCTACAGATGGACTCACCCGACAGTCCTCGCCGTCCGGCCGGACATCCCGGCCGGACTGCACGTCAGGCTCGGACTGCGACCGCCTGGCGATGACGCTCGACCATCTTGGAGAGAACCAGCAGGAACGTCACCCCGAGGGCGATGCCGGCGACGCTTCCGACCAGTTGCCCGATGGCCTCCGCCCGGAAGTCGTCGGTTGTCGCCGTGCCGTCGGCCGGAACGGTCGGGAATCCGAAGGCGCTGCTGTTGCTCATGATGAACAGGCCCCACCACACCTTCGTCACCGTCGGAAGTGGCCGGCGGTCGGTCTCGGGGTCCCCGCAAAGGCTGGTCTGCCAGATCTGGCGGACGACCTGGTAGGGCCGGAACAGGCCGAGGATGGGAATGATCCATCCCCAGATGGCCCAGTAGCTCTTGTGCTCCGCCCAGGCCGGTGCGATGACGGCGCCGTTGTCCATCATCCGCTTGAACAGAACCATCACGCAGATTCCGGCCACCAGCCACAGCAACAGGTCGAGTCCGACGATCACCACGGTGACGTCGTACACCGTCGAGGCACTCCGGGGGAACCCGCCGAACAACGGGGTTCGACCGAGAACGCGGATGAGGTAGGCCTCGAGGACAACGTCCACGACGTTGAAGGCGATCGAGGCCGCGACGAGGTAGGTGATCGCGGTCGCAAGGCGGTCAAAGCCCTTGAAAGCGGGGGCAAAGGGTGACGGCGGGGGCGGGGGCGCACGATCCAGACGAAAAGGGGCCTGGTGCTCCAGTGGCGGTGGGGCGACAGGAAGGCCGGCGGGCGGTGGTCGATCAGGCAGCGAGGCCATGGTTCGGGATCGACCGGCCTGAGGGCGCGCTTGAGGCCCGGTCGTGACCGCTCCCGCAGCACGCCGGGTCTCAGCCGGCGACGTCGGACAGGTGGGTCGTGTCGTTGAACAGGTGGAGGGACGGCCCGGCCGTCCCGGAACCGATCCGGGTGATCGAGGCCTGGGCCACGAAGCAGCGCCAGGAGATGGCGACCGACACGCCGAGCGCCCAGGCCACCGCGGCCTTGATCGGCGAGACGTGGGTGACCACCGTGACGTCATCGACCACCGCCCGCGGCCATAGATCGCCGAGACACTGGCCGACCCTCTCCGCCAGCTCTTCCAGAGTTTCACCGTCCGGTGGCCGGAACGCGGTATCGGCCTGCCAGGCCCGCCAGATCTCGTTGGGAACCTCACGGAGCGGCGTGAGGTCGAGGGCTCCGTAGTCGATCTCGACCAGCCGGTCGTCGATCACCACGTCGCCCCCGCCTCCGTGCTCGGCGATCAGCTCGGCGGTCTCGCGGCATCGGGCCAGTGGGCTCGTGACGACAACCGAGCAGGACGGTAGCGCCTTGCCGATGGCCTCGGCCTGCTGCCGGCCGATCTCGTCGAGGCCGGGATCGGCCCGACCCAGAAGTAGCCCCGATGCGTTGGCCTCCGTGCGACCGTGTCGGACGACATGAAGTGTCATGGCAGCACCGACATCAAGAAAAGCGCCGCGGTCACGACAGCACCACCCGGTTGAGGTGGCCTGAACGGGCCAGGAGCCGTCGATTGTCGACGTCGTCGAGCCGGTATCGGCGGTAGGCGACGGCTGCCGCTCCGACACCGATCAGCTCGAGGACGACACGAAACAGCACCGCGCGGGACTCCGGTAGTGACTCTCCATCGAGGGCGGAGCCGAAGATCGGCCACCAGAACAGCGCTGCGCTGTCCCACGAACCGTCGAGCACCAGGTGCAGGAACATGCCGATCGGGATACCGAGAAGCCGGCGGCGCAGCAGGCGGCGGCCTACGGTCGCCCCCATCACGCCAGCCATCACCACCACTGGAGCGACCAGGGAATGCAGTGGCGTCGGGCGACCGACCGCGATGTCGACCAGCGGCAGCAGCGAGCCGATGGCCACCAGCCGATAATCGACCATCGGGCTGCGAAATACCTCGGCCACGATGATGATCGACATCACGGCGAACCAGATGAACACGGTGGACATCCTACGGGTTGCGAGACGCCAGGTCGCAGGATCGGCTGCTCACCGGACGAGCAGCCGCCCGCACTCCTCGCAGGTCACGACGGCGTCATCGGCCATCTTCATCATCTGATCGAGCGCGACCGCCGACAGTCGTATGTGGCAACCATCACAGGCTCCGTTGACGAGTCGGGCGACGGCCACCCCGTCGAACTGATCCTTTCTCGACTCGTAGCTTTCCAGCAGGGAGGCGTCGGCCCCGGCGGCCACCTCGGCCCGCTCCGCCCGCACGGTTTCGACCTCGGCATCGATCTCGGCCAGCGCGGCATCGAGTTCGCCGGCGACCGCATTTCGACGCTCGTCGAGATCACGTCGACGGGCGTCGATCGCGCTCCGCTCCCCCTCGACCCCCTCCAGCGTCTCCATCAGCTCCAGCTCCTGGTCTTCCAGCTCGGTCTGCTTGCTGAGCAGCATCGCGGCCTCGTCCTGGAGGGCCAGCAGTTCCTTGGAGGCGGTCACCTCGCCGCCATAGAGCTTGCCGTCGATCGTCTTGCGC
This sequence comes from Acidimicrobiales bacterium, assembly GCA_965216675.1. Lineage (GTDB taxonomy): Bacteria > Actinomycetota > Acidimicrobiia > Acidimicrobiales > SZUA-35 > JAHELU01. The sequence goes on from CBDCGK010000004.1 coordinate 185,632, forward strand.
TTGTCGGCCATGATCGCGGCCTCGTCCTCCAGCCGCTTTCGCTGCCGCTCCAGGTCGTGATGGCGTTCGGCGACGACGGCCAGCTCGCCGTCGACCGCGGCGATCTCCGCGTCGATCTGGGCCAGCTGCTCCCGGACCGGGTGCGACCGATGTCGGTGTTCGAGCTGTCGCAGGCTCAGATCGAGCGCCTGAACGGCCAGGATCTGCTCATATGCCGGTGAAGCCATCGCGTTGTCGTCCCCCTGAAGCCGCTTGAATCGGTGCGTGGTGGCTCAGGCTAGCAGCGCTGCGGGGTCGGCTACGGTCCGACGGTCGACGGCGGCCCGTTGCCGCGACCGTTTCCACCACCGTTTCCGCCGTCGTCGTCGGGGGTGGCGGCTGGGTGGTTGGTGGCTGGGTGGTGGTGGTGACCGGTTGCCAGCAGTCGATGTTGCCATCGCCGTCGGTGTCACGGCGCTCGGTGGCACCGGTTCTGCCCTCGAAACTGGCGCCCTCGCAGTAGTCGAGCTCGCCCTTGACCCGAAGGTAACGGCCGCCGCTGTATCGTTCCGGCTCGGCGAACGGAATCGGTTCGAGGTTCTCGTGGAGCAGGTTCATGTAGTCGCCCCAGATGGCGGCCGGCACCTCGCCACCGAAGACGGTGCCGTAGCCGGGCAGGACGATCTTGGTCTTGGCGTCCTCCGGCTTTCCGAGCCAGACTGCGGTGGTGTAGTACTCGGTGTACCCGACGAACCAGGCGTCGACGAAGTCGTTGGTGGTACCGGTTTTGCCGGCGGCATAGTGGCCGTTGCCAAGCCGGGCGTTCCGGCCGGTGCCGCTCTGGACGTTGCTCTCGAGGATCTCGGTGATCATGCGGGCGCTCTGCTGGGAGATGGCCCGGGTCCAGTCCGGGCGGTGCTCGTAGATGACGTTGCCGTCGCGGTCCTCGATTCGCTCGATGTACCACGGCTTGTTGAGCCGGCCGTCGTTGTCGATGGCGGCATACGCGGCGGCCATCGCCATCGGGTGGACCAGCTCGGTTCCGAGCGGCAGCGACATGTAGGAGCCGGCGTCCTTGTCGAGGGTGGTGATACCGAGCCGCTCGGCGGCCTGCACGACCTTGTCGTTGCCGACGACCTGTCCGAGTCGCACGAACGCGCAGTTGTTGGACGATCGGGTAACGGCCGCCAGGCTCTGCCGGGGGCGGAAACTACCTTTGACGGTGTACACGCCGTTCTTGGCCGATGGGTTCTTGAACGAGCACGGCCCGTCGGCTCGGATGACGTCACTCGGGGTGTAACCGGCCTCGAACGCCGCGGCCAGCACGTAGGTCTTCATCGACGAGCCGGGCTGGCGTCCCTGACCGTCGGTGGTGATGTTGAAGTTGTCCTTCTCGAATTCGGGGCCACCGACCATGGCTCGCACCGCCCCGGTCTTCGAGTCGACGGTGGCGATGGCGGCGGTGAATTCGCCGGTGATGTCGAGGTAGTCGTCGCGGGTGGCGACCGCCGCGGCCTGGGCGGTCGGGTCGAAGGTCGTGTAGATCTTGAGACCGCCCCGGTAGATGGCGTTGAACCGGTCGGACTGGTCGCCGCCGAGGATCATCGGGTCCTTGACCAGGAGCTGCTGCAGCGCCTCTTCCACGAAGTAGTCGGTCGGCTTGCGGTCGAAGGGCTGCTGCTCCTCGGAGGGAAGCGGGGCGAACTCATAGGTCGCGGCCTCCTCGACGGTGATGTGTTCGGTCTCCACCAGACGTTGGAGGGCGACACTGCGGCGGGCTCGGGCCACGTTGGGGAAACGAGTCGGGTTGTACTGGTTCGGGTTGCGGATGACCCCGGCCAGCAGTGCGGCCTCGGCCCAGCCGAGCTCCGACACGTCCTCATATCCCCAGAACGTCTCCGCCGCGGCCTGGACGCCGTAGGCGCCGGATCCGAAATAGACGGTGTTCAGATACCGCTCGAGGATCTCGTCCTTGGTCATCTGGCGTTCGAGACGCAGTGCGTAGAAGGCCTCGGTGCTCTTGCGGGACAGGTTCTGTTCGGTCGACAGCAGCGACAGCTTGACGAGCTGCTGGGTGATCGTGGAACCGCCCTGGGAGATGCCGCCGGCGTTGATGTTCTCCACCAGCGCCCGGAAGGTACCGCGCAGGTTGACGCCGTCGTGCTGGTAGAAGTCGGCGTCCTCAATGGTGAGGATGGCGTCGATGACCTCCTGGGGGATGTCGTCGAGGTCGACCTCTTGGCGGTTTTCGGTCTCGGTCAGGAACGTCAGGAATGTGCCGTCCGACGCGTACATCGAGGAGCGTTCGGCCAGCGATTCCAACTCCAGATCGGCGGCCGTCCCCTCGTGTGACGTGACCACGGTCGCGACATGGGGCGCCGATGCGACGACCGCCGTCGAGGCCACCGCCGCGACCGCGATCATGACGACACCAAGCGACGCGAGCCGCTTCACCACACGCAAGAGAAGCACCGTCACATGGTACAGGGCCGACCGTCGGCATCCGGGTCACCCCGTACGGGGAATCGGTCACCCCTCGCGGGGGTAGACGCCGGGCGACGCCGCAAGGAAGACCGCTTCGGCCACGCCCGTATAGTCGCCGATGGGTCGTATCGACACGCCGAGCCGCGGAGCACCGTCGCGGTCGCTCACGATGACCACCGAGATCGTCTGGCCGTCGACGTCGGACGAGCCGGCGAACCGCACCTGACACTGAGGCTGGCAGGCGTTCGCCGCCGCTCGAGCAACCGCGGTTTCGATGTCGGGCCCCCGTCCGGTGGCGGTCACCGAGGCCAAGGCCGAGGCCGGATTCGAACCATGGGTCGGGTCGTGAACGGTGACCTCGGCGGTGATGGCGTTTCCGGGATCATCGCCGGCCAACTCGGCCGACAGCGTGACGTGCGATGTCACGCCGGCATCGAGGACCTGCGCCTGACTGCCATCGATCGTCGGTGGGGACACCGCCGTGACCACCGACGCCATGGATCGGGCGAGGGCGTCGGACTCGTCGTCGTCGAATGGGGTCAGGCGTACCAGCGCAGCCGCCACCGAGACCGACTGATCCTCGATCCGGCAGAACCAGGCCCAATGGGAATCGACCCGCTCCTGCCGGTAGGCCAGCGGCCGGTCGGTGGTACCGCACCGGCGGCAGTGGTGTTGTTCGGCGGTCAGCATCTCCCACAGGTTGCCGTAGACGGCGAAGAGAGCCGGCGAGGACGGCCCCCAGCTCGGCGGCAGCCGGAGGGCCAGCGCCGGGGACGTGGCCGTCTCGGTCGGGACACCGGCGGCGTCGTGGGTGCCGGTGTCGGTGTCGGCTCCGCCGTGTCGCGTCGCAGAACGGTACCGGTAGTGACCCGACGGCGTCGTCGGCGGCCGTTCCCGGCTGGCCATCACCACACCGTGGGCCCCGAAGGCCTCAGCGATCGCCGCCAGGGCCGTCTCGACGACGAAGGCCCGGACCGATGCGGCTCGTGATGAGAACTGCCGCCCGAGAAGCTGGTCGAGACCGGCCCCGCCGTGGTCGGCCGGCCGCTCGGCTGGGGGCTCGACCTCGAGGATGCCCGCCAAGCCGCGGCCGAGACCGCCGAGTTGGCGGCGAGTCACCGGCCCGTGAGAGGTACCGTCATGTCCGTTGCCCGGTGATCCGCTCACGGACGTGAGGGTCGGACCAAGCGGCTTGACGTCGGCTTTGGACTCGCCGGATCCGGTATGGGAAGCAGCGGTCGCATCGGAGGTGGCGGCGGATCGTTGAATCTGATCAGATTACACGATCCACTCAATACCGGAAGTCTCTATAGAGATTTATTAACCATTGATTTCCAGATTTATTCGTATTAATTCAGGAACTAGTTTCTAGTTCATTGCGGTCCCTTGTTGATGGGTGGATGGGCTGGGATTGGAGCCGACTGGCCGGTGATCACCAGGCCGTAGTACCGTTGTTTGTCGAACGATCACCAGCCGGGGGTCCCCGTGAAACCGTCCTTCGCCCGCTTCCACCTCGAGCAGTTGTCTCGACGCGATGCGTTGAAGTTGGGCGCAGCGGGGGCAGCGGCGCTGGCCTCGGCCCCGGTTCTGAGCACGGCCGCCGCCGCCCAATCGGAATCCGGTGACGACGGAGCACGAGGCCGTCGGACCGACAACGCAAAGCCCGGCAAACACGGCCCGTCTTCGGGTTCCTACGACGACACGATGTTCGACGTCGAGGCGGTCCTGGCCGGAGCCTGGGACAACGGTCCGTACGGGCCGGGCGACCAGCGGGGAACATTCAACGAGCTGACGCCGAGCCGAACGGCGAAAGCCCTCAGGGGGCTACATCCGGGTCGGCCGGTGAAGACCTATCAGCTCGGTGAGGAGATGTTCAACGGCTTTCCCGCCTTCCCCAGTGATCCGCCCCGTCTGCACGACATGTTCCTCTACGTGCTCGGCTTCGAGGCTCCGCCCGGGTTCGTCGACGGCGGCGGTATTCAGGCCGGCACCGACGCTCTCGGACCCAACAAGGTGGCGGCTCTGGAGGAGCGGTTCGCCGAGAACTTCACGTTCCAGATCGCAACCCAGATCGACGGGCTGAACCACATCGCCGTCGGCGACATCTTCTACAACGGCTACCGGGGCCCCGACATCGTGACCCCGACCGGCACCTCCGCGCTTGGTAATGAGAACATGGGGCCGGTGGCGACGAGGGCCGTGATCTACGATGTCGTCGGGCTGAAGGTGGCAACCGGCAAGTCTGAAGACGTCTTCACCGCTCCCAACGGCAAACCGGTACTGCGAGACGACTACCGCATCACGCTCGACGACCTCCGGGCCTGCCTCCAACGACAGCGGGTCACCGAGATAGGACCCGGTGACGTCCCCATCCTCCATACCGGCTGGACCCATCTCGTGCGGTCCGACCCCGGCCGCTATCTGACCCAGGAGCCGGGCATCTACCTGGAGGAGTGCCGCTACTTCGCCGACCGCAAGGTGGCGCTCGTCGCATCCGACACCTGGGCCGTCGAGGTTCTCGGCAACCAGGTCAGCGGCGACAATCTCTTCCCCTGCCATCAGCTGTTGATCGTCAAGGAGGGGATCAGGATCGGCGAGTCGTTCGTGACCGACGAGGCGATCGCCGATCACTGCTATGAGGGTGTGCTGGTGGCCACCCCCGAGAACGTTCCCGGCGCAACGTGCGGGTCGAGCCCCCCGGCGTTGCTGGGTCAACCCGGTCGCAAGCCTCGCGACTGACTCCAGCGGCTACTGTTGAGGCGGTGAGCACCTCCGACAGCACGCTGAACATCGCCTCCTACATTGATCACACCGTCTTGACCCCCGAGACCACGTCGGCGGCCGTCGAGGCCCTCTGCGCCGACGCGCTCAACTACGAGGTGGCCGCGGTCTGCGTGTCTCCCTGGTTGGTGCCGACCGCCGTCGACGCCATCGGCGGACGTATCGGTGTCGCCACCGTCGCCGGCTTCCCCTCCGGTGCGCACCCGTCGAGCGCCAAGGTCGCCGACGCGGTCTTCGCCGCCGAGGCCGGCGCCACCGAGATCGACATGGTGGTGAATCTCGGCCTGGTCGTCGACGGGCGGTGGGATGACGTCGAAGCCGACATCGCCACCGTTCGAGCTGCGGTGCCGCACCCGACCCTACTCAAGGTGATCATCGAGGCGGCGGTGCTGAGCGACGACCAGATCGTGGCCTGTTGTGAACGATCGGAGGCGGCCGGGGCCGACTACGTGAAGACCTCCACCGGGTTCCACCCGTCGGGCGGGGCGTCGGTCGAAGCGGTGGCGTTGATGCGGGCCACGGTCGGGGATCGACTCGGCGTCAAGGCCAGCGGCGGGATCCGCAGCCGGGAGGCGGCGTTGGCCATGATCGACGCCGGGGCCAGCCGCCTCGGCACGTCGTCGACGGCCAAGATCCTCGAAGGCTGAACCGGGAGAACGGGCCGGGTGCCCTGGAGGTCTAGTCGCCGGGCCGCTGCTACAGCAGGCCGTCGTCGAACGGGTAGGCGCTCATCACCTCGACCCCGGTTTCGGTGACGAGTGCCTGCTGTTCGAGTTTGACTCCCTCTCCCCCGCCGTCGGCTCCGATGTAGCTCTCCACGCACAGCGTCATGTTGGGGACGATCTCCCCGTCGTAGCCGGCGTCGGCGTGGTCGGCACCGTGGTAGAGGTACGGGTACTCCCCCGTCATGCCGACCCCGTGAGCCGACAGGTAATAGCGGTTCGAGTGGTAGCGATCGGGAATGTTCCAGGCTTGGCTGGCGTAGTCGGCGAACGACATGCCCGGTTTGATGATCGACAGGTTGTGGTGGACCTGTTCGTGGGCCAGCTGGTAGAGGGTGCGCTGGGCGGCCGACGGTTTGGACGGGCCGACGTGGAACGTCCGGGAGAAGTCGGCGTAGTAGCCGTGGCAGCCGACGATGTCGGTGTCGAGGGCGACCAGTTCGTCGGCTCCGATGACCCTCGACGTCGACTCCTGGAACCACGGGTTGGTTCGGGGCCCGGAGTTGAGCAGCCGGGTTTCGCAGTAGTCGCCGTTTTCGGCGATCACCCGCTGGTGGAGCACCGACCAGACCTCGTTCTCGGTGAGGCCGGGACGGATCGCCTCCTCCATGGCGGCCACCGCCCGCTCGGCCATGGCCAGCGAGGCCCGTATGCAGGCGATCTCGCCCGATGATTTGAGGGCGCGGGCTCGTTCGATCGGCTCCTGGGCGTCGACCAGCCGCAGCCCCTGGTTCGCCAGGGCGAGGGCGACGCCGGCGTTCATCCGCTCGACGCCGATGGTGACGTGACGCTCGCCGACGAGCTCGTTGATGAGGGCCGCCATGTCGGCGCTCCACGCCCGTTCCCGGGCGGCGATGTCGGGCCCGGCGGCCACGAAGCTGGCGGTGGTGGCCGCTCGAACCTCGTCGATGGTGTCGAGGTCGTCGGCAAGGTGTTCACAGCCGGTGAACTCGAACAGGATCGACCGATCGGCGGTGAGCACCAGATAGCGCGACGGCGTATTGCGGGACGTGAAGACCTGCATGTTCCGAGCCCCGGTCGTGTACCGGACGTTGACCGGATCACTGATGATGAGCGCAGCGATGTCACGGGCCGCCATCTCGGCCCGAACCCGGTCCCGCCGGTAGCGACGGACCGCTCCGAGATCGATTCGCTCGCTCTCCGGCGCTTGGTCGGTGAGCCGAACCCAACTCGGCGAGCCGGTCGATGTCGAGGCCACGGGCGGATCGTAGCAAGGGCCGACATCGGACGTGACATTGGCCTCTGTTCGACCTGCCACTACCGAAGTAGACCTCAATTGGAGGCTGATTCCGATGACAAATCCAACCCAAACCCAGCGGCGTCGAGCACTTGGCCTCGTCGCCATCATCGCCGCCCTTGCGCTCTTCGTGGTGGCCTGCGGCGATGACACCACCGAGACGTCCGACACGACGACAACGTCGGTCGACGGCACCGACACCACAACCGATACCGACACGAGCGACACGACGGACGCGGTGACCACGGCGACGACCGCGACCACCGCGACGTCGCAATCGTCTTCGGCCACCACGGGCCTGCCCGGTGAGCCCTTCGAAGGGTTCGCCAAGGACGGCGACGTTCTGGCGGTCATGGGCGTGGCCCACGACGACAAACTCAACATCCGGGAGGCTCCCGGCACCGACCAGGCGTTGCTGACCCGGGTCGGCCCCCTGGAGGACAACCTGACCGCCACCGGCCGGGCTCAGGCCCTCAGCCGATCGATCTGGTACGAGGTGTCGACGGCCGACGGCATCACCGGTTGGGCCAACAGCTCGTTCCTCGGCTTCGTTGGCAGTGTCGATGACGTCACCTCGGCGTTTCTCGACGGCGGCGATCCACCGGTCACCGAGACCATGCAGCAGATGGGTGAACTGGTGGCGGCCGCATACGTGTCGACCGAACCGGGTTCGAGGGTCGTCCAGACGGTGGCGCCCACGGCGGGTGATCTCCACGAAATCACCTACGACGTCATTGGCGTCGGTGACGACTCGACAGGCGGCTACCGGCTCCACATCTTCGCCGTCTCGAACGGCGACAACGACGAGGGCTTCACCCTGACGTCCATCGAGCGGACCACCTTCTGCATGAGAGGCCTGGCCGGCGAACTCTGCGTGTAGGCGGCGATCGGCCGTTGGCCTGGGTCAGCGGCCCAGTTCCCGAATTCGATTTTCGTAAAGAGGATCCGGACTCAGCTCCTGGAGAGCGGTCAGATGTCGGATCTCCTCGTTGACCGCTCCCCGGTGGGCGGCGAGCACAGCCAGTTCGCTCAGGCGGGCGATGGACCCGAGTTCGCCGGGCAGCAGCAGCCCGGGCCCTCCGACCCCACCCGGAAGGCTGTAGCCCTCGGCCGTCGAGAGATAGTCGTGGGCCAGATCGAGGTCGGACCACTCGAGTAGGAGTGGCACCGCCTGCTGTTCGAAAGCCGCCGCGAGGTCGCGGACCGCGGCAGGTGCCGCCTCAACATCGTCGACGACCCAGACGTCGGGCCTCCCTGGCCCGGCTCGATCAGCGTCGGTGACCGACAGATGGGCCTGGAGCTGGGTCTGGGCGATGTCGGGCATCCAGGGTTCGATGTGAGAGGCGAAGCTGGCCGGGCGGGCGCCGCTGTAGTCGACACCGAGCGACGCCTGAAACGACGACGTTGGAACGCGGAGCTGTTGGGCCATGCGGGTGTTGAACGAGCTGACGACGAACACGGAGGTAACCGGCCCGTCGACCCGGGTTGCTGTTCGCCCCTTGGGCTCGAACCCGAGCTCGACCAGCCGCGGATACAGCTCCCGCCTCAGGGCCGTGGTAACTGCTCTCGCCGCTGACATGACCGTCGACAAGATACCACGGCAAGCCCCTGCGCCTCCGGACTCTCAGGCGAGGCCACTCGAAAGCGGATCTAGTCGGCACTCATCTCAAGGGTGTGGGCCATGAGGGACTTGAACCCCCGACTTCTTCCATGTCATCAATCGGGGGACCTCCAGGTGTCTGAACCTGTTCATTCAGTGGGTTGTGTCGACGGCTGAACGGTCGTGAACGCTGACGATGTCAATGAATGTGCCATAGAGATGCGATACCGGAGCCCACCGAACAACTGAGGCCCATCAACTCCCCCGAATCCCGTCGATGGCGATCCTTCACGGACCCGGCACAGCGACGTACTCGACGCGCTTGAGTTCGACAATGCCGTCGGAACCAAGTCGTGCGTCATACATTACCCAACCGGGCACGGCGAATGGAGCACGGGCGGGAAGGACCGAGCGACGCCAAATCAATTCGTCGGCACCGGGAACCAGAAACAGCTCCGACCAATTCTGGACGAAGTCGCCACCAACCTCATCGTCGTGGCCCTCTCTGGACCATTGGAGCTGAGCGAGCGGGTCGGGCAGAACGAGAGCCAACCGAGCCCAAAACGGGGGACCGATCGCGTAGCCAACAGGTCTGATGGTCAATCGTCGTCGAGGTGCGGAAGACCCAACAAGAACTGGACGGCACGACGATCCTCCGGTGCCAGCCTGTCAACATCGTCGGATCGCAGCGACCGCCGGGATGCAGACCCCTCGAGCGGGAGCCGCGCCGTCAGTCCCTGCTGATGAGTCGTCGAGTCGTTGGCCATTGCAACATGATAGGCGGGCGGGCTGCTGGTCGGTTGGACACTGAGTAGTCCGGACAGGACGGCCAAGTCCGGTGTGCCGTCGAAATGCGACGCCTCCAATCAAGGGACAGGCGCATCGGGAGGGTCATAGAGCGCCATGGCGCGACGAGTAGGCCCTGGACCTCGACCCCGGTACACCCGAAACCCCGCTCGTGGAGTAGGGTTTCGGGTGATGGACCATGAGGTCTCGCGTCGAGCCCGATCTGATCCCGATCGGCCTCATCGCGTTTCCGGTCATCTCGTCGGGTATCGGCTAACTCACGCGAATTCTGACGACCCCTGGATCGGACCGCTCACTTCTGTGAAGCTTCTGGTTGCGTGGACCATGTATGGGCTGTTCGTTGCACTCGGGCTGATTGACGAGATCGGCATGTCGGAACCTACGGCTGAGCTGGCGAGGGAAACGTCAATCTGGGACCTGAAGGACATTCTCGGCTAGCGCGTTGCACGCGCCGCGGAGCGGCAGGCGCCCGGTGTCACGCCTCCGGATCCGACCTGTAGGTTCTCATCGAAGGGTCACCTCCGGCATCCGGTCTAGAAGTTGGGGTCGGACCGCACGTAAAAACCCCGCTCAGTGAGCGGGGTTCAGGTGGGTGGGCCATGAGGGACTTGAACCCCCGACTTCTTCCATGTCATGGAAGCACTCTAGCCAACTGAGTTAATGGCCCTGGTTGTGCGGTTTGACCAGGCTAGCAAGAGCTAGCCCGGTTCAAACAGAGCGCGGAGCGGGATTTGAACCCGCGAATCATGGCTTTGCAGGCCACTCCCTTAGGCCGCTCGGGCATCCGCGCGTGGTGATCACAACTTTAGCGTCGCCATCGACGCTCCGGCGCAGATTCTTTCGACGGCCCGGCGCGGGGTGTGCGGAGGGCCGGGGATGGGTACAACTTCTCAGTTCTGTAACCTAGACTGGCTCCCAGAGCAACCAGACTCCTCGACGCCGGAGAGTGGCTGAGACACATGGATTCCGACTACGTAGCCTGGAACGGAGAACGATACGTGTGGCCCCCTCCGGAGGGTTGGTACCTGGCGTCGGACGGCCGCTGGTGGGCTCCCGACACCGGTCCGGACATCGATCTCGATACGCTCCCGGCCGAAGCACAGGCCGGCACCGACCTCGACGCCGGCCACCACGCTCCGATCGGCGACGGTACCGACGACACGGGCTCATCGATGGCTCATGTGTCGGAGGCGGAAACCTCGTCGCTCCCAGCCCAGCACGATCCCACAAGTGCCACCCCCGACCTGTTCTCCGACGCCGCCCCCTCGCAGGACCTCGACCCGGCCCCCGGTCCCGCAGCCGAACTCGACGCCACAGCCGCCTACCAGATCAGCTCCGCCGACTACGCCGTCCCGACCACCCCTACCGGTGGACGGCCGGTGACCGGCCAAGTCGCCGCCATTCCGGACGGTGACACCGCAACGGCCATGGCCTCGAGCCTCGACGACGGCCGCCGGAACCCCACAATGGTGATGGCCGAGCCTCGCACCAGCACCGGCCCCCATCAAGCCGTCTCCGTCGACCCCGACACGGGCCGCCACGACCGGGTACCCGTCCTCGAGCCCACCGAGGCAGCACCCTCGGCCGGCATCCAGCGGTCCCGCACCATGCCGATGGTGGCCGCCGGTCTGCTGGCCGCCGCCGCCATCGGTATCGCCGCGCTTTTGGCCCTGCTCGGAGGTGACAGCGAGACGCAGACCCAGCAGCCGTCGGCCAGCGCCGAGGAGACCGAAGCCGAAGCAGGTTCCGACGGGCTCGTGGTGTCGACCGATGGGTCGGGCACGCCGACCTCGGCCGACGGGGCCATGGGCGATGGCTCCATGGATGACGGGGCCATGGACGACGCCATGTCCGACGACGATGCGATGACCGAGGACGGCCAAGGCGATCAAGACGCCACGTCGACAACCACCGCCGGCACCGTGGATGGCACCGGGGACGCCGCACTCATCGGCGAGTTCCGGACACTCCTCGAAGACAACCAGATCACCGCAGCGGCGTTGACCGGCGACGACCTGACCGTGTTCGGCGACACCGCCTGCAGCTACGCCACATCGGCCACTGACCTGGCCGGCTACACCCAGGTCAGGGACGAGGCGCTGAACGGCGCACAGAACGACGAGTTGTCGACCGAGGAGCTGCGGTTCGTGGTCGACGCCGCCGTCACCGTCTTCTGCCCCGACGACGCCACCAGGCTCGGCCTGACCGCCACCGCTCCCGTCGAGGGCTGACCGAGCCGAACCAGCAAGGTTTGCGCACTCTTGCGTCCCCACGACGCAAAACCGCGCAGACCTGTTCAGCCGGCGCGGTGGGTGTCCTCACATGAGCACGGCCGCGAGGCGGGCGGGCGCTCAGACCTGGAACAGGCCGAGAGGAGTGGGAGCGTTGTCGAGCACCGCCCCCGACTCGACGCCGAGCCAATCCTGGGCCAGGGTGGCCAGGTAGCGCTCGAACGGCACGGTGGTCTTCAGGTTGCCGTTGCGGTCGAGGTCACCCAGCGGAGACGGCTCACCGTAACGCCCGGGGGCAACCGGGCCGAACAGCATCATCGTCGAGGCCGAGCCGTGGTCGAGACCGCTCGAGTTCTCCGTTACCCGACGGCCGAACTCGCTCGTGGTGGCCACCAGCACCCGGTCGGACAGGCCTGCCTCGTCGATCAGGTTCAGGAATCCGCCGATGGCACCGTTGAGCCGGCCCATGAGGCGCTCATGGCGGCCACGGTGACCGTCGTGGGTGTCGAAGCCGCCCATCTGGGCGTGCACGACCCGAACACCGATGTCGGCTTTAATCATCTCGGCGGCCATGGCCAACTGGCGGCCCAGGCCACCGCCGTTCTTGACGATCGGTGAATCGCCGTCGTGGCGTTCGATGTCGCCGCTGATCGAGCGGCCGATGGCGAACAGGTCACTCCACGTCTCGGCCAGGGTGGTTGCCACCGGACCGCCGGTGATGCCCTGCACACCCGAGCGGTACAGCGGGTAGATCCAGTCGTTCTTGGTCAGCACCTTGAGCTGGTTCAGGTTGTTGAGCGCGAGCGTCGACGCCGTCGCCGCGCTGAACATCGGCGTGTGTCCGGCAACCGACAACCCGGTGATGCGGCCGCCGTCGATCCGATCGGCGATGCGAGCCAGAAACCCGGTTCGCCGAGCGCTGGCGCCGCCCGGTGCCCCGAAGTACCACCGCTCCTCCATCTCGAAGTGCGACAGGTTGCCCTCGGTGGGGCCAACACCCTCGACGACGGCGAACTGGCGCTGTGACAAGTCGATGAGCTGCGGGTTGAGGCCGACCTCACCGTCGATGGCCAGCACCTCTTCCCCGGCGATTGCCAGGTTCGGCCGGCGATCGTAGTAGGCCCCGGTCGCATAAGGCACCACGGTCGACAGCCCGTCGTTGCCGCCCTGCAGCTCCACGATCACCAGAACCCGCTGGTCGACGGGGGCCGGAGTCAACAAGGTCTGATCCGACGATGCGAACTTGCTCCAGAGATCGTCGACGTTGGCCACCAGCGTCTCGACCTCTCCCCCGGTTGGAGGGGCGATCTCGAGCACCGAGGTGTCGACCCGGGCCGAAGCCAGATCGCTCACCGGCACCGCAGGATTGTCGAACAACCCCCGCCAGGCGCCGTAACCAACAGCACCCCCGGCCAGCAGCCCCTGTAGGATCCGGCGTCGGGTGATCAGGCCTGGCGGGGGTTGCTCGCCGTCGGCGACCTCCGGTCGGCGAGGTCCGTAGTCGAAGTTCTCGTAGTGCGAGTTCATTGCAGTTGAAACTCCGGACAGCTCATGGCGATACGCCACCGCAACTGGGCGATGCTCTCGTCGCCGACCTCATCGACGGCCGAGCCCACCGATTCGAGCGCGGCGATCGTGCTGTCGTCGACGACGAACAAGCCGCACCGGTCGAGGACCTCCTCGGTGGTGGCCGTGGTACCCATCGGGATGTCGCGGAAGTCGATCGAGAACAGTTGGTCGGATCGGCGCAGCATCGAATCCAGGTTGAGCCACCGGTCGCCTTCGGGCCAGCCGCCGACGTTGGGCGGCTCATATGGGAGCTGACCGAGGTTGCGGGGCCGCCAGTTCTCGTCGGTGTCGAACTGAAGGAGCCGCTGCACCGCGGTGTACCACTCGAATCCGCTGCGGGGTCGGGCGTAATGCTGGGCCCAGAATTGCTCGTCGTGCAAGATCCGCTCGAGCAACGGCCGGATCTCCAGGTTCTGGGCCTGCCACCAGGCGCCCAGTTCGGACCGCTGTTCACCACTTGGGGTGACCCCGGTGAAGTGGTACCACACCCGCGACGCGATTCGCGCTGCGGTGGCCGGGTGGTCGCACAGCTTGTCGACCAGGTCGGCCGAGGTCCACTGTTTCGTCTCGCCGAGGATGGTCAGCTCGCCCTCGTAGGTCCGTTTCGGATCGAGCCAGGCCTTGTTGTTGTCCTTGTCGACCCGCCATCCGGCGAGGGCCAGGGCTGCGGACCGCACGTCGTCCTCGGTGTAGTGCCCGACGCCAAGCGAGAACAGCTCCATCACCTCGCGGGCCAGGTTCTCGTTGGGTTTCTTGGCCCGGTTGCTGTCGGCGTCGAGGTACTTGAGCATGGCCGGATCGGCCATCATCGACTGCAACAGATCGCGGTAGTTGCCGAGCGCCCGTGATCGCAGGGTGTTGAGTTGGATGCCGATCAGCTCCTGCTCGCCGGCTGAATACCGGTGGGTGGGAATGATCGAATGCCACAGGAAGGTCATCCGATCCTGCAGCCCGTTGACCCCTTCCGAGATCCGCCCGAACCACCAGGTGAGGATCTTGTCGCTCTTGTCGCTGATCGGTGCCTGCGCGTCGTCGAGCGGCTTGTCGAGGATCGCAGCCACCGCCGACGTCCGGTCGAAGGGCGTCAGCTGATTGATGAGGTCAAGGTCGGCCCGCATCGTGGTTCTCCGAACCAGCAACGCCGCCGCCGTCCGCTCAGGATCCCGCTCCACCAGTGCCATCGCCGGTTACTGTACTGTTCGGCGTTGCCACGCTGGGTGAAATAGCCCAACCCTTGCCGGCTTCTTAACCCTGCCTGAACGACTTCGGTCCGCACCGCCGGATCGACCGGCGGGTCCGGCCTACGAGCATCGGGTGCCATCCCACGTGCAGGTGGGGGTGGACCGGTTCAGATCCACCACGAGCGACTCGCTCTTCCACGACTGCTCCGCCGCCGAGTAGCGCATCATCCGCGCTCCCTCGATCGGGTACCCGTCATCCGCGCCGTCGGTGCTGAACGCGATCCCGGCGACGACCATCGGGTGCCGCAGATCGAGACTGCGCAACGCGAGGAGAAGGTTGGTGCGGGTGATCCCGCCTTCGAGATCGGCGGCGATACGCAGCGCCTCCACATAGGCCCAGGCGAACTGGCCGGCCCCCGCCCCGGCCGTTGCCATGTCCGCGGGAGCGACCTCGGCGTCGACAAGCAGCCGGTTGACGAACCCGACGAACGGGTCGCCCTCGTACGCCGGATCGTCGACCGCCTTGACGCCCCCGTCGACGGCAAGTACTCCATCGGCATCGGCGCCGTTGGGGATCAGGAAGCGCTCGGGGTCACGACAGGCCGTCGGGAGGAAGCGGGCGGCTAGGACCTCGTCGAGACCGGACGCCTGCGAGGCCGCGATCGCCGAGCCGCAAGCCGAGCCGGCGGTCAACGCCAGGAACACATCGGGCCTGGCGGCCCGGATCTCGGTCATCGGCTCGTCGATGTCACCCGAGGCGGGATCGTGGGTCACGGCGACCACCTCGGACACGACGTTGCCGTTTGACGCCACCCACCGTTCGAACGCCGCCAGATAAGCCTGCCCGTAGTCGTTGTCGATGGTGAGCGCCGCCACCTTGACGGGCAGTTGTCCGGCCAGGTTTCGTTTGATCCACTCGCCCCAGTGGATCGTCTCGGATGCGTAGGACAGTTGCAGGCCGAGCGTCCAAGGATGGGCGCGAGGGTCGCCCCACGCCGGGTGGGCCGAGCCGACGAACGGCTGCGGAATGCAGGCCCGGTTGAGTTGGTCGAACACCGCCTGACTGGTCGGTGTGCCGAAGGTGGCGATCCCGAGTGCGGTGCCGTCGATGCGGTCATCGACCGCCTCGATGGTCTTGGTCGGCACCAGTTCGTCGTCGACGACCTCGTAGTCGATCAGACGGCCGTCGATACCGCCCTCGCGGTTGATGTGGTCGAAGTAGGCCTGCGCTCCGGCGGCGTAGGCTCCGGCGTCGGCCACGCTCAGGATGTGCACGATCTCGATCGGACCGGTCGTCGCCTCGTCGCCGGTCCACCCGGCAGGACATCGGTTGAGATCGACGACGAGATCGCCCGGACCGGTCAGTACGCCGTCGGTCACCCCGTATTCGCCGTCGCGCAGGCGGTTGATGATCGCGGCCCGGTTGTCGGCCCAGACCGCTTCGAGTTCGGTCAGCGTCGACGGATCGGGACCGGCGGTGACGTCGAGCGCCTCCGTCTCGGCCGAGCCACTCGACGCCGATTCGTCGCCATCACCGGTTTCAGCCTCGGAATCAGAGCGGTCGCCATCGGTGTCGGCCGGCAGGGCGATTGTGCCACCACCCGCATCGTCGCCCTCATCTCCGGTACAGGCGGCGGCGAGCACCACGACCACGACGAGCATTGCGCCGAGAAGCCGGCGTGTCCGGATCGGTTCGGTCACCGGCTCACGCAGGGTGGATCGTGTCATCGGGACCAGGCAACGGCGGATCGCCGGCGCCCTGAACCGACTGGTCGATGTCGATGATGTTGCCGGTCATCAAACCCGACGCCGGTGAAAGGCAGTACGCGATGGCGTTGGCCGCCTCCCACGGTTGAACGAGCCGTCCGAGCGGTCGACCGGGAGCGGCCAGCTCCAGCCAGTTCTCCGGGGCGCCGTCGTGCACCATCTGCGTTCGATGCTCCGATTCGGTCTCCATCCACCCCGGGTTGACCTGGTTGATCCGCACGTCGTGTTGCATCAACGCAAATGCCAGGTTTCTCGTCATCACCGACAGCGCACCTTTCGAGATGCTGTAGGCGGCGAGCTTCGGTTGGCCGCCGTAGCCCGACGTCGAACCGACGTTGACGATCGAGCCGCCCGAACCCTGCTCGACCATCACCTTCGCCGCCGCCTGAATCAGGAAGTACGGCGCCCGGACGTTCAACGCCATCATCGTGTCGAAGTGTTCGACCGTGTCCTCGAACAGGTTGGCGCGGCTGGTCGCGGCGGCAACATTGACAACGCCCGTGACGGCTCCGAACCGCTCGACGCAGGTTCCGACGAGGTCCTGAGGTGCGGCCGTGTCGGCCATGTCGGTCATGGTGAAGACCGTCGGTGTGCCGAGTCCGCTCAACTCATCGGCCAGCGCTCGACCACGATCCGATGATCGACCGGCCAGAACCAGCCCGGCGGCCCCGCCGGCCACCAGCTTGCGGGCCACCGCTTCGCCCAATCCCTGGGTGCCACCGCTGATGATCACGATCATCGGTCGGTCGGTCTCGGGCGTCGTCAGCTGCATCGCGCTCCTTCGGATCGTCGGGGGTCTTGGGGGCGAGTCAATCCTAGGTGATGCGGAAGGTCCTGATTTGGTACGGGGCGATCATGAAGTCGAACCCGTCGGCGGTGAGCTCGACCGTTGAGCCTGCGACCGGGCGTTCCAGCAGATCGACCGGTTCGACCCGTTCGAACGGCACACCCAGCGTCGCCCTGACCGGCCCCCGGCAACGCTCGTTCTCGTACAGGCGGAGGATGAGTCCGTTCCCGTCGGCGGCCCACTTGATCGTCTCGACCAGGACGTTGGGCCGGTCAACGGTAATCAGCGGCATCGGTGCCGGTGCCGCTGTCACCGTATCCCGGTGCGGCGTCGCGCTCGACCGTTCGGAGAGACGAATCGCCTGGGATGGGTTGTTGAGCGAGTAGGCCTCCGCCACGGTGGCCGACGGTGTGCCGTCGAGGTCACCCGGGGACCGCCAGTCGCCGGCGTGGGGCAGGAGCGAGTAGGTGAAGTGATGGCGCCCTTCATCCGCCTCGGGGTCGGGTGCGCCGGGGCTGCGGAGAAGAGTCAGCCGAAGCACATTGCCTCTTACGTCGTGCCCGTACTTCCCGTCGTTGAGCAGGCTCACACCGAAGTCACCCTCGGAGAGGTCGGCCCACTTGTGGGCGCAGGTTTCGAACTGCGCCCAGTTCCACGATGTGTTGGTGTGAATCGGCCGGGCGACGTTGCCCCACTGGATGTCGAACGTCGCATGGTCGGCGTGCACATCAACGGGGAACGCAACCTTCAGCAGGGTGTGCCGTTCGTGCCAGTCGATGTCGGTGACGAAGTCGACCCGTTTGCTGTTGTGGCGAAGCGCGATCGTCTGGGTGATTGTGCTCGATCCGAGACGTCGCTCGAACCGCACGGCGGCGCGCAACGGTCCGGGCTCGACGATGCGAGCCGAATGAGCCGGCTCCGGCGCCCACTGGCGATCCTCGTAGTAGATCTCGATGTCCCAGGCGTCGAAGTCGAGCGGCCGATCCTCGAACACCTGCAGGCGGTTTCCGATCTCCCCGTCGGCCAGGACGGACCGCTCGAG
The DNA here is from genome assembly GCA_965216675.1 of Acidimicrobiales bacterium. Classification (GTDB taxonomy): domain Bacteria; phylum Actinomycetota; class Acidimicrobiia; order Acidimicrobiales; family SZUA-35; genus JAHELU01. Next base: position 203,840 of record CBDCGK010000004.1, read on the forward strand.
TTCAAGGTCGACCAGTTGGACGAGTTGACCGTCGCCGTCGAGAATCACCTGCACCTGGTCGTTCACCAACTCGAAGCCGCCGTCGAACCCCCGGACGGCAACCGACGCAGTAGAGGATGCGATCACTGATGTGCCGTCGGGTCGGTCGCCCGGGGCGGCAAAGGACCGCAGCCCGTAGGCCGGGATGACATCGAGGTCCAGCAGCCGGCCGCCGTCCACCTGCTGAGTGCGAACGGGTACCCCGGTGTCCGAGTCGACCAGGTCGCCGTCCGCACCCTCGCCGTCGGCGAGGAGGACAAGATCGGACGTCGGCAGCGGGTTGGAGTTGACGATCAACACGCGTGCCCGCTCGGGCAGCACTGTGGACAGGGCGGTGACAGCGTCGGCGGTGGTGTCGGCCACCACCTGGGCGATACGGCGGTGATCGGCGGCGGTGTCGACGTAGACCTCCCCGATGGACGAACCGGGGATGATGTCATGGAACTGGTTGAGGCACAGCAGCTTCCACGCTTCGGTCAACCGGTCGGCCGGATAGTCGGCCCCGGTGAGGAGATGGGCCCACGTCGCCAGGAACTCGGCGTTGTGCAATCCGAACTCACCCCGCCGGTTGCCCCATTTCGCCGCCGCCTGGGAGGTGTAGGTGCCGCGGTGGTATTCGAGATAGAGCTCGCCGTTCCAGACCGGCAGCCGATCGGCGACCTTCTCCAGCTCCGCGAAGAAGGCGTGGACCGTCGTCGTCCGGATTCGCGGCGTCGACGGAAACCGTTCGAGTTCGGTGAGGTTCTCGATCATCTCCCTCGTCGGTCCGCCGCCGCCATCGCCATACCCGTACGACATGAGCATTGGCGCGACGGTGCCATCAGTCGATCGAACCTCCCGCTGTCGATAGTGGCGCCAGGTGTCGAGAACGTCGACCGGTCGAGCCTCGGCGTTGTAGGTCGCCCACGCCGGATGGGAGTCGTTCGGTGTCGGGCTGAAGTGGGTCAGCACCCGGGTGCCGTCGAGGCCCTGCCACCAGAAGCTGTCGTAGGGAAGGCGGTTGTACTGGCTCCAGCTGATCTTGATGGTGAAGAAGTAGTCGAGACCGGCCGCCTTGATGAGCTGCGGGAGATTCCAGGCGTAGCCGAACACGTCGGGCAACCACAGCACCGGAGTCTCCGCCTCGGGACCGAGGTGTTCGGCGAAGAACTCCCGACCGAGCAGAAACTGGCGGGCCAAGGCCTCGGCGCCGGTGAGATTGCAGTCGGCCTCCACCCACATGCCGCCGATGGCCTCCCATCGCCCGGCCGCCACCTGATCCTTGATCGCCTCGAACAGCCCGGGGTCGTCCTGACGAACGAAGTCGTAGAGCTGCGGCTGGCTCTGGGTGAAGTGGAAGTGAGGGAACTCGTCCATCAGGGCCAGCACGTTGCGGAAGGTGCGACCGGCCTTTCGCCGGGTCTGGGTCACCGTCCACAACCAGGCGACGTCGATGTGTGCGTGCCCGATGGCGAACAGGTCGACGGGCAACGCCGGGCCGACGGTCTCGATGGCCGTCCGCAGCCGCTTTTCTGCGTCGGCGGCCGAGTCACGGAATCGTCGGCCGAGCGGCTCGCGGGTGTCGAGCACCAGGAACGCCTCGTCGAGCGCGTCATAGAGCCCGGCCCGGGCCGGATCGGCGCGATCGAGCTCGTCGGCGACCCCGAGAGCGACGCGGGCCAGCGACACGAAACGGCTCACATCCCGGTCGATCCGGTCGACCGAGCAGGGTTCCATGACGAGTGGGGGTTTGGCCAGTCGGGGGCCCATTACTTCGGGCACACCGCCGGTCCAGCCCCACAGCAGCAGCTCGTGGGGGGCACCGTCGCAGTAGCGAGCCGGCAGCGCCAGCTCCTGGTGATGACGATCGCAAGCGGCAAGCGGCCGGCCGTCGACCAACACCAGTGCTTCGGGATGGCTGAAGTCCCCGGCCCGTCCTATCGGCAGGCGGAGTCGTACCAGGCTGGTTTCGTCGTCGACCCAGTCGGCAGGCACGGTGAAGCGACTGCGCAACACGAAATCGGTGCGGGGCCGGCCCCAGGTGGACCCCCAAGGAATGGCGAGCCAGCCATCTGGATCGGCGTGCTCGAGCCAGGTCAACAGATCGATGTCGGGTCCGTTCAACTCCTGCAGATCGAACGGCCCGATCGACACCGAGTCATGGGCCTGATTGGCCGAAACCAGGTCGAGGCGTTGGTGGAGCTTCGGCGACGTGCGTCGCGTCTCATGATTCATGCCGAACCCCGTCGTGAGTCAGCCGCGTCCGCCTCCGACTGTAGGCGCCGGCCGTCGATCCATCATGATCGTCGGGCACCTTCGGTCACGACGGTCGGAGGTCGAGGCGACGCAGGAGCTGGGCGTTCGCGGCGACGACGATCGTGGACAGGCTCATCGCCACGGCGGCCGCGGCCGGAGGGAGCGTCAGACCGGCGAACGCGAACACACCGGCCGCCACAGGTATGGCGATCACGTTGTAGGCGGTGGCCCAGACAAGGTTCTGGATCATCTTCCGGTAAGTTGCCCGGGACAGATCGATAACCCCGATCACACCTCGGGGATCACTGGAGGCCAGCACCACCCCGGCCGACTCGATGGCCACATCGGTCCCGGCACCGATGGCGATGCCGACATCGGCTCGGGCCAATGCCGGGGCGTCGTTCACGCCGTCACCGACCATCGCGACCTTCAGACCCCGGCTCTGGAGTTCTGTCACCTTGGCGTCCTTGTCTCGGGGCAGGACCTCGGCGAACACCTCGTCGACGCGGAGCTCGTCGGCGACACCGGCGGCCACTTGGTGGGCGTCGCCGGTGATGAGCACAACATCGACCCCACGGGCGTGCAATGCGTCGACTGCGGCCCGGGACTCGGGACGGATCTCGTCGGCCAATGTCAGCGCACCGGCGACCGCTCCGTCGACGACGACCCAGAGCACCGACCCGCCGCTCTCACGCCACCGCGTGGTGGAGTGCCGGAGGTCCTCGGGTTCGGCGGCATCGAGCTCGTCCAGCAACGCCGGGCCGCCGACCTGCACCAGCCGGCCGCCGACGACGGCCTGGACCCCTCGACCGGGGAGCGCCTCGAAGTCCTCACCCTCGGCGACCGGGCCGAGCGCCTCCGCGGTCGTGACGATGGCACGCGCCACCGGGTGTTCACTGTCCGCTTCGGCTGCTGCCGCCATAGCGATCACGGCGTCGAGGTCCCAGCCGTCGGTGACGGCCTGATCGACGACGACGTGGTTGCCCTTCGTCAGCGTCCCGGTCTTGTCGAACAGGACCACGTCAATCGTGCGCATCTGCTCGAGGGCGAGGCGATCCTTCACCAGGATTCCGGCCTTCGCCGATGTTGCGGTCGAGATCGATATCACGAGCGGAATGGCCAAGCCCAGGGCGTGGGGACAGGCGATCACCAGGACGGTCACGGCCCGGATGATCCCCTCGGCCCCGTCGCCGGCAACAAACCAGGCGACGGTGGTGACCAGTGCCGCTCCGACAGCCAGATAGAACAGGGCCGCCGCTGCCCGATCCGCCAGGGCCTGGGCCCGGGAGTTCGACGCCTGGGCGTCGGCGACCAGGCGTTGGATACCGGCCAACGCCGTGTCGTCGCCGACGGCATCGACACGAACCCGCACCGACGAGTCGGTGGAGACGGTGCCGGCGACGACGCGATCGCCCTCGCTTCGGCGCATCGGCCGGGACTCACCGGTGATGGTGGACTCGTCGAAGGAGGCTCGACCATCCGCGATGACGCCGTCGGCCGGGACCCGTGCCCCAGGGCGAACCAACACGATGTCTCCAACCTCGAGCGAGGAGATCGGGACCTGGTCGATCCGGTCGCCGTCGACCAACTCGGCGGTGTCCGGCAACAGCTCGGCGAGGGCGGCGAGGGCACCCCTGGCTTGTCCAATGGCCTTCATCTCCTGCCAGTGCCCCAGGAGCATCACGGTGATCAGCGCTGCTACTTCCCACCAGAAGTCGAGTGTCCCCCATCCGAACGACGACGCCAGCGACGAAAGGTAGGCGACGCTGATGGCCAGGGTGATGAGAAGCATCATTCCCGGCTGTCGGCTGCGGATCTCGGCCAAGCCGCCCCTCAGGAACGGCCACCCGCCCCACCCGAAGATGACCGTTCCCAGAATCGGGGCGACCCAGTCCGCTCCGTTGACCTCGATGGAGTAGCCGAGCCAGCGCTGGATCTGCTCGGAGAAGACCAGGACGGGCACGGCCAGAGCCAGGTTCCACCAGAACAGCCGGCGGAACATCTCGGGGTCGTGGCCGGCGTGCTTGTCGTGGCCCGTGTGCTCGTCGTGGCCGGCGTGCTTGCCTCGGCCACTGCGGCTGCGGTGGCCGCCGTGATGGTCTTCGTCGATCACGGTCTGATCGCTGTCTGGCATGGTCGACGCGGTCTTCCTCACTCGCTCAGTGGTCTACCCTGCCTCAGGTATACACCTTCCAGCCAGCTGGAAGGTCAAGGGCTTGGAGCACTCACTGTTCGAAACCCTGCCGTTGCTGTTCCGAGCGGATGAAGTCGATGACGGCCTCGACCTCTTCGTCGCTCAACCCCTCCACCGGAGGCATGTCGCCGAACGGCCAGTGGTGTTGCGGGGCCCCGTTTGCGATCGCCGATCGATACGCCTCATCTGAATGGTGATTCGGCTCGTACACGATCGAAAGCTGGGACGGGCCCTTGTCGGTTCCGCGAAGGTCGGCTCCGTGACACGAGGCGCAGCTTTCGGCGTAGACCTGGGCTCCGAAGCCGTCGACGGTTTCGCTCGCCGCACCGGTTCCGGTCTGGCTGGTGACCCCGTTGTCGGAGCAGCCGACGATGGCGACGGCGGCGACGACCGCCACAGCAATGGATCTCGTTCCGCATTGCAATCGATGGATCATGGCTGCGATGACGCTCCGACCAGAAACGCGGTGACGACGATCGCGACCACAAGCAGGATCGCCTCGCCGGTGACGGTGTTCCGGAGCCTCGTGGAGCGGGTATCGTCGTCCGGCCGCTCGCTCAGCAGCGGGATGACGACGAAGTGGTTGTAGGTGCCAAGCCACATGGCGGCGGCCACGGCAGCGGTCTTGGCCAGCAGCAGGAGACCCCACGGGGTCGTCCACAACTGCGACAGTGAATCGAGAACGATGGTGGCGAGGACTACGCCGGCCAGACCGGCGACGGCCATCGCCGCCCCGGCGATCACGGAGAACCGAAGCGCCAGCTCCAACCCTCGAAGCCGCTGCCGCCTACGGTGGCGCCACCACAGCACCGCGCCGAGCGAGATGACACCGCCGACCCAGATCGACGCGGCCAGCACGTGGATCATGTCAACCGCCCCGGTGATGAACCGGCTGCCCGACATCGCCCCCCACCGGCGGACTGTCGTCGGGAACGGCTTCCGAAGCGATCGCCGCCGACGACTTCCGGTCCGCTCCGTCGGATTTCGTGCTTGCGTCTGTCGTCGACGCCGTGTCGGCGGCCGACGCGACTGCCTGGGCCGCCGGCGTCTCACCGCTGCTTGGCGAATCGGCAACCTCGATGGTGAAGCTGAAGCCACCACTTATGGGGTGGGCGTCCGGAGCCTGAACCGTCCAGCGCACGCCGACGGCTCCACCGGTCAGCGGAGGGTCGAATCGAAGGGTCCACTCCCGTTGCTCGGCATCAGATGAGATCTGGTCGGGTGAGCGGATGGCACCCATAGCCCTCTCAGTCAATCACGAGTGGAACCAACCTGCACCCGGTGGCGAGCGGAGCCGTCCGAGACGGACTATCCGGCGGGTGACAGTTCCCGCCGATCGCTCCCGACGGCAGATTCAGTCGACTCCGTCTGGTCGACCGGAAGCACGAGTGTGAACGTGGTGCCGACTCCGAGTTCGCTGTCGATCTCGATTCGCCCACCGAGACCGGTGACGAGGTTGTGGGCGATGGCGAGACCCTGCCCGGTTCCGCGCCCGACCTCTTTGGTGGTGAAGAACTGATCGAAGACCCGATCCTGTATCTCAGGTGTCATACCGCAGCCGTTATCGGTCACCGACACGATGACCATGCCGTCCTCGCTCCGGCGGGTCGCGATCGTTATCCGCCCCGGGCCGTCGTCCTCCCCTCGCTCCTCGATGGCATGTGCGGCGTTCACGATCAGGTTCAACATCACCTGATTGAACGAACCGGGCGGGACCGACACCGCAGGGATGTCGGGATCGCTGTCGACGTCGACCTCGGCCACATATTTCCACTCGCTGCGGGAGACCGTTACGGTCGTTGTGATCAAGGAGTTGAGATCGCTTGGTTCCATCTCGTTGCGGGGATGGGAGAACCCTTTCATTGCGAGCACGATCTGGGCCACCCGTTCGATGCCTTCCCTGCTCTGGGTGACCGCCGATGGAACCTCCTCCAGCGCAAACTCGAGATCGACCTCCTCGGCCACGGCCCTCAGCGTCTCCAGCGCCTCAGGGGACCGCTTCGGGTCCAGGAGCGCTTCGCTCGAGTCGAGCCAGGTCTGAATGAATCGATTCATCTCCGCTGTCGTCTCGGACAGGAACCGAAGATTGTCACCGATGAACTGGATCGGCGTGTTGATCTCATGGGCCACGCCGGCGGCCAGCGAGCCGATCGACTCGAGTTTCTGGGCTTCAACCAACTGGGCCTGGGTTTCGGTGAGTTCGTCAAGCGCTCGAGACAGCTCCAGACGTCGCCGATCGGAGAAATTCCAGTGAACCACCATCACCATCGACAGGGCGATCACGAAGGCGGCGTGAATGAGGCCCCAGGTGAACGGTGCCGCCAGGGCCGCCGGATGGTTGTACATGGTTTCCGGGGCCAGGGTTCCGACGACGCCATGGGTGAGGGCGACATAGACGACGGCGTACAGATACGGTCGCCAGTCGGCGTAGAGGGCAATGAGCGGCAAGGTGACGAAGAAGGCGAAATGGGACTCGATCAGCCCACCGGTGCCGTGTACCAGGAGGCCGCATCCGATCAGTAGTCCGGTCGAGGTCAACAGCTGCGATACCTGCCGGCCGTTGGCCACGAACAGGAAACACCCGGGAGCGGCCGCGATCAGCGCCTCCGCCATCGTGTGCAACAGATCGAAATCACCGCGACGGATGGTGATGATCATGGTGACCCCAAGGGCCACCACCACCGTCACCACATAGCCCGAAACCATGATGCGGTGCCGGAGCCGCCATTCCGACTCGGACAGATCCGACGACGACGGGATGAAGGAGGAAAGGCGCGCGAACACCGACTCCGGCACCTTGGCGTCGGTTCCGCCATCGGCTCCGTTCGTTTGGGAAAAAGCGGCCTTCAGGTTCATCGGGGTCGCCTTTCTCAGGGACGCAGGCAAAGATCACCTTTGCTAACCATCGACGAACGGCGGCCGAAACTGAGGATCCAACGGGCCGAGGGGCCAAGCCGCCGCCGGATCACGAGCCCGACGGGGCGTCCATTCAGAACTCACTGACCGCGCTTGCGATCCCGCCGTTTGGACGAGGTCTCAGTCAATGCATGGTGGATGGTCGCCCGAAAGGCTTGTGGGTCATCGACCTCGAGGACCGCTCGCTCGAACCGGTGGTTGATGAGGTCGAGCACGATCAGTTGTGTTCCACCCGGCCCCGCTTGCACGGCCCAGAACTGCTTGCCAGGCACCCCACGCCCGAGCATCGTGCCGATCCGCCGGCGACCGGGCCTCTTCGAGCCACTGTGTGTACCGCAACCCAGCGCTCGGTGTTCGATCATCGGCTCGAGCGAGGAGCGCTCGGCTACGGAAACAGCCCTGACCGTGGCCGAGGCGAACTCGATCCGTCGCCTCCAGTTCATTACCCGATCCCAGCCGCTGAGATCGACGACCGCGGTAGTTCCGCTCAGCGAGACGACGACGGCCATGACTCGATCATAGATCGTGAGGTGATCGGCGGGAGGTTCGCAGCTTGGCCGGCACTGGAAATCCGCAACTCATGAACCGAGACGGCTGGCAGGGTGCTGAGAGTCACCACCGCAGCACCAACCAGAAGAATTGCAGCACCCTGCCAGCCAGCCTGGTTTCGTGCCGACGGCGAAGCCCCATCACGGGGATGGGGCTTGACCTGGGTTCTATGGAGCGGACGACGAGATTTGAACCCGCGACCCTCACCTTGGCAAGGTGATGCTCTACCAGCTGAGCTACGTCCGCATGGGCTATTGACTATATCGGGATCGCCGATCGGTCAGCGACCAAATTCTGCTGGAATCCTCAGCCCTTGGCCTCGGGCGGCCTGAGGTCGACGGTGAGGGTGAGAATGCCGTCTTCGAGCACCGGCTCGGCGTCGGCGATGATGGCGAAGTCCATGAAGTCCTGCTCGGCCTGCTTGATGAACAACTGCCGTTCGTCACCACCGACCGGAGGTAGATTCCGCCGCTTCACCGCGTCGGCCCGCTCCCGGAAGCGGGCAATCATCTCGGAGGGATCAAAGCCTTCAGCCATGGTTTCACCGTAGTCGGCGACGACGGCGGTGGGCGACGACGGGAGCGCTCACGAATCGAGGTACTCGTCCATCACGGCCTGGGTCAGCACAGCCCACTGTTCGTCGTCGAGCCCGATCGATTCTCCGTCGCCGGTCGGGGTTTCGACAGGCGTTGGGGCGGCTGGAGGCGAAGCCACAGGAGCCCGTTCGTCGTCGGTGGTGGCGGTGACCTCATCGATCGAAGGTGAAGGCTCGACCACGGCCGACTGGGCGACGGTCGGTACCTCGGCGGCCGGTGCCACGCCGACCGTGGACTGGAGCATCAGTGCGCGCCGTTTCGGGCTCGTGAAACGCCAGTACCAGATGGTCAGTGCCGTCAACCCGAGGGCGACGGCGATCAGACCGGCCGAGAGCAACGTGATGGTCCGGCCGGTTTGGTCGGAAGCGGCGGCGACCAGGAGGGGCACGAATCCAAGCTAGCGGATCGGTGACGACCCGGCGACGTCAACGCTGGTGGCGGGGGCAGGAGTAGGTCGTCCGACCACCGATGGTGCGGCGGTCGAGTTCGGCCCCGTCACGGGGGCATTGACCGCCTCGCACTCGTGACTGCTGAAGCCGGCCGGTGTGGGATCCCCCGTTGGCCAGAAACTCCTCGACAATCTTCCGGAGGTGGCGATGCAGGCGACGCTTCTCGTTACGGTCGAGCGAATCGGCGGGTCGTGCCGGGTCGATGCCGGCCCGCCACAGGGTCTCGTCGGCGATCAGGTTGCCGACACCGGCGATGCGGGTCTGGTCGAGCAGGCGGGCCTTGACGGCGACCGATCCGACGAACACCCGGTCGTTCATCTGGGTCGGAGTGATCGAGAACACGTCCGGGCCGAGACGGTCCTCGTCGGGGTCGAGTTCCACGCCACCGAGACGGCGGGGGTCGCGGATCACCAGGTCACCGTCGCCGTCGAAGGTCAGGCCGAACCGGTCCCACGCCGGATCGTTGCGTTGACTCGAATACTCCAGGTACTCGATGGCGGCGTCCTCGTCGACGATCAGCCGGCCGGTCATACCGAACCGAAGGCCGAGCCGGTGACCCGACGAGAGGTCGAGAACCAGCAGCTTTCCCCGCCGGCGGGCTGCGGTGACCTGGGCGCCGATCGCGGCGTCGGCCACCTCCTCGGCCGTGATGTCACCCTTGAGGAACCACGAGTCGGGCGCATCGACTGCGGTGACGGTCCGTCCGACGACCGGCTCGGCCTGCCGACGATAGATCTCGATCTCGACTCCTTCAGGCATCCCGGTCGTACTCAGCCCTTCAGTTGCTGGTCGAGGTACTCCCCGACCAGCGGTTCCAACTGATCGAACTCGATCAGAAACCCGTCATGGCCGTGAGCCGAGTTGATGATCTCGTAGTCGACGTCGAGACCGGCCGACCGCAACAGGCCAACCATCTCCTGTTGCTGACGTGGCGTGTAGAGCATGTCGCTGTCGACGCTCAACACCAGCGATCGGCACTGGATCCGAGCGATGGCGGCCGCCACACCCCCACGATCGCGACCCACGTCGTGCAGGTCCATGGCCTTGTTCAGGACCAGGTAGCTGTTGGCGTCGAACCGCCGGGCGAGTTTCTGGCCGTGGTGGTCGAGGTAGCCCTCGACCTGGAAACGGTCCCACAGGGCGAACGTGTCGAGCCGGTCAACGGTGGAACGACCGAAGCGCATGTCGAGCGACTCATCACTCCGGTAGTGGATCTGGGCGACGCGCCGGGCCAGCATGAGCCCGAGGTGTGGGCCCTCACCGACGGCGGCGTCGTAATAGTCGCCACCGTTCCACCGCTGGTCGAGAGCAATGGCCAGGCGACCGATCTGGCTCCAGCCGATCTGGAGCGGACTGGCGCTGGCGGCCGATGCGATGTTGATCATCGACCGCAACCGGTGGGGGAACATGACGGCCCACTCCAGCACCTGCATGCCGCCCATCGAGCCGCCGATCACCGACAGCCAGGTGTCGATGCCGAGGTGATCGGCCAAGGCGGCCTGGGTGCGGACCATGTCCCGGACCGAGACGACCGGGAATCGGGAACCGTACGGTTCGCCGTCGTCGGGATGGGCGGAGGCCGGTCCGGTCGTGCCCTGGCAGCCGCCCAATACGTTGGCGCACACCACGAACAGACGGTCGGTGTCGATCGCCTTGCCGGGGCCGATGAGATCGTTCCACCATCCGTCGGTCGGTTGCCCGGCACCCGACGGTCCGGCGGCGTGAGCGTCGCCGGTAAGCGCATGACAGACGAGCACGGCGTTGGACGCCGAGTCGTCGAGATCGCCCCAGGTCTCGTAGGCGACCGTGACCTGGTCGAGGTGGCCTCCTCCTTCGAGGGCGAAACGACGGCCGTCGCCGACGATGGTGTGGAACCGCCGCTGGGCGACCGGCATGTCCGAACGCCATGCTCCCGAGGCTGGAATGTCCATGGGGTCCAGGGCGGGGCGCCGTAACGAGGTCACCGGTTCAGCTTATCGATGCCGCTCCACCGACACCGGAGCATTTCGCTTCGGTACCCGGGCCAGCCACCACCCGAACACGTCACCGCCGGCTCGATAGGCCTGGTTCATCAGCTCCGCCACCTCGACCGCGATCAGCCACCCCTGCGTCGGTGACAGACCGCCCGGGTGGTCGGCCATGGCCGTTGCGATGAGTTCGGCGGCGGTGTCCCAGGTTCGGCGATCGGGCGGAAGCGGCAGCTCCATGAGTTGGCCGGCTGCCATCTTCAGGGCGTCAACGGCCAGCGCCGAGCCGAACCATCGCTGCCAGGCGGACGCGACCACCGGCGGTGCCAGCAGCACGGCGGCGACGTGGGCGAGATCGTCGACGGTGGCGTGCACCGACAGCAGAGGCGTCGACGGCACCAGGTCACCCTCAGGATCAAGAACGGGTTCGATCAGCTTCGACTGGGTTGCGACGACCAGCTTCGGGACCGCCTGTCGCTCGACCCAGGCGCTCACCTTGCCGTCGAGTTCGGCGACGCGCACGTACGGGGCCTTCCATCGGCGGCCGGCAAGGCGGATCGGGTCGACACCCCACCGCGTGGCCAAGGGGTCGATCGAGCCGACGGTCACCAGGCGGTTGGGGGTTGGGCCGCTCCCGTCCCATTCCGCGGCTGCCGCCGCCAGGCCGTAGTACTCGTCGCGAAACCCGGCGGTGGCACGGCAGAGTTCGGCGAGTGTCGCCGCGGGACTGATGAGCTCCGACGGCACCGCGGGCGCGCCGAGGGAACGGGCGGCGATGGTGGCCCACTGTGCACCGTTCTCCGCGACCTCGCTCGTCGGGTGGACGACCTCGGCCCGGGGGCCGGCGGCGAGTGTCGGGGGGCCGGTCGGGCGGCCGCCGACAACGATCAGCGGGGCGCACGCTCGCACACCCGCATCGAACACCGCTTCGCGCGCCGCCCACATGGCCACGGTGGCCGATTCCGCCTCGATCTTGGCCCTCAGACCGGCAACGTCGCGGCTGGAGAGAATCGACTGGGGCAGCACCAGCATCACCGGTGAGCCGGCCCCCACGGTCTCGAGGGCGCGGTGGAGGTGAACGGCCGCGAGATCGGCGTACTGGCCGAGTTCGTCGCGATGGGCCGACCGGTAGGCGTCGGCCGACTCGGGCAGGCCGCGCCCACCCGCCGACTTGAGTGGCGTGGCGAACGGCGGGTTGCCGATCACGAGCCGATGGTCGGGCCATCGAGCGGGCGGATCGTCGGTGACGGCGTCGGCGATCACCACGAGACGCGCCGCCATGTCGTCGTCGATGGTCACGTCGTGAGAGGCCGCCCACAGCCCGATGGCGAGCCGGCAGACCGCCACCGCGTCGGGATCGATGTCGGACCCACCGATGCGACTCAGCGCCTCGGTGGGTGCCACGCCTTGATCGACCCAGTGGTCGAGCAGGGCCAGGAGGAACGCGCCACCGCCGCAGGTCGGATCGACGGCGAACGACGGCAGATCCACGGCGTGGTCGACGAGACGAACGAGGCCTCGAACCAGATCGGGCGGTGTGTACCACGCCCCCCGGTTGCGCCGTACGAGTGTGGAGACCGCCTGCTCGTGGACGAGGCCAGGCAGCCACGGGTTGGCCCAGCCTCCCGGCGGGTCCTCTGCGACCAGGAATTCCAGGTCGATCGGCGGCGAGTTCAGCGGATCTCGGGCGCCGTCCAGTTCCCGGAACGCCAGCTCGGCCACGCCACGCACCAAGGCCATGGCGTCGAGTTCACCGGCGACGAATGAGGTCCGGTCGGACTCTTCGTGGTGGCCAAGAGCCTCCCGGACGAACCGGGTGACCCAGCTCTTCAGAGGGTCGGCCGGCTTCAGCCGTCGACGGTTGGGTCCCATCCGGCCAGATCCTGCAGGCGCTCGTCGTTGGAGAACATCTCCACGATCGGGATGTCGAGCGCCAGCCGCTTCTGCAGCCGCTTCACGTCGAGTTCCTGATTCCACAGGACCAGCGTGACGGCCAGGCCGGACTCGCCGGCCCGGGCGGTGCGCCCCGACCGGTGCAGATAGGTCTTGTGGTCGTCGGGCGGATCGAAGTGGACCACGATGTCGACGTCGTCGACATGGATGCCGCGAGCCGCGACGTCGGTGGCCACCAGGGCCTGCAGGTCACCCTCGGAGAACCGGTTGAGCGCCTTCTCCCGGTGCCGCTGCCGCAGATCGCCGTGAATCGGCTGGGCCTTGACGTCGAGCTTGCCGAGGTCGGCCGCCAGGCGATCGCAGGCCCGCTTCGTGTTGCAGAACACCATCGTCCGCTCGGCCGCCTTGACGATCGTGGCCACCACCCGGTTGCGATCCATCTCGTGGACGGCGATGAACCGATGGCCCATCTGTTCGACGGTCACCTCGGGTTCGTCGACCTCATGGCGGACCGGATCGTTCTGATATCGGCGGACCAGTGAGTCGACGGCCCCGTCGAGGGTGGCCGAAAAAAGCAAGGTCTGGTGGGTTCCGTCGATGCGTCGCAGGATCCATTCGACCTGGGGCAGGAAGCCCATGTCGGCCATACGGTCGGCTTCGTCGATGACGACGCGTCGTACCGACGACACCGAGACGTCGCCCCGCTCGAGGAGATCGATCATGCGGCCCGGAGTTGCGACGATCAGCTGCACCCCTTTGCGGATCTGCTTGATCTGACGGTCGATGTCGGAGCCGCCGTAGACAGCCATCGATCGCAGCCCTCTGGCCGCGGCGAGCGGTTCCAACTCACCGAGGACCTGAATGGCCAACTCCCGGGTCGGCACCAGAACGAGGGAGTCGACGGCCTTCGTGTCACCCGCTTCCATGCGCTGCACGGTCGGAAGACCGAAGGCGAGCGTCTTGCCGGATCCGGTCTGCGCCTTCCCGCACACGTCGAGGCCTTTGAGAGCGTCGGGAATGGTGAGTTCCTGAATGGGAAAGGCATCCGAGATGCCCTTGGCCTCCAACGCGTCAACCAGATCCCGGGCCACGCCCAGCTCAGCGAAAGTAGTGCTCACTATGAGTCTTGCCGTCCCTTCTCGAACGTTTCGCCCAATACTTCTCGACCAACATGGTCGTGTAGATGAGGGTATCCAGTCGACAACTCAGCGCCGTGCATCGACAACACATCGCCATACGACCGTCTCGAAACACCAGCTGATTCCAGCTACCGTGCCCTCCCATGACGGCTCCGAACAGGTCAGCGCTGACGATGATGGCCGATTGGCCGGTCAATGCCCGAGCCGGTGCCTGGGTTGCCGGCGACGGGAGGCACGACGCGGCAGGCGCGCTCGATCAGGTCTTTCCCCTGGCATCCATCACCAAGGTCCTGTTCGCCTATGCCATCGCGATCGCCATGGAGGAGGGCTCGATAACCCTCGACGAGCCGGCCGGACCCGAAGGCTCCACCGTGGCCCACCTCCTCTCGCACAGTTCCGGATTGGCCCCCGAAGCGACAAACCCCGGCGGCCCGGTGTTCGCCCCGGTCGGCGCCCGCAGGATCTACTCCAACCAGGGGTTCGAGGTTCTCGGCCAGGTGCTGGCCGCCAACACCGACATGTCACCGGCCGAGTATCTGCGCCTCGCCGTGTTCGAGCCGCTTGGCATGGAGAACAGTTCGCTCGACGGTTCCCCGGCCCACGGCGGCCTGAGCACGGCGGCCGATCTCATGGCATTCTGCGCCGAGCTCCTGGCCCCGACGCTGATCGCTCCGACGACTCTCGGAACCGCAGTCGCACCACACCTGCCGGACCTGAGCGGGGTGCTGCCCGGGTTCGGTCGTCAGGACCCGAACCCGTGGGGTCTCGGCTTCGAGATCCGGGGAGACAAACAACCGCACTGGACCGGCGCCGACAACTCGGCCCGTACCTTCGGCCACTTCGGCGCATCGGGCACGTTTCTGTGGGTCGACCCGGATCGTTCACTGGCCTGCGCCGTGCTGACCGACAGGCAGTTCGGGCCATGGGCCGCCGACGTGTGGCCCCGGTTCTCGGACGCGGTCATCGCCGACAAAGGCTGAACTCCTGAGAGCGTTCGCGGCGGGCGCCTAAGCCGTGACCCGTTCGCGGCCGATGGAGTCGACACATGAAGTTGTCCGTGTCGCCCGACGCCGAGTCCGTCGCTCGCCAGATCCTGCAACGAAACGGCCTCCCAGGTCGCGATCTTCGGCGTGTCCCGAGCACCAGCAACGAGGTGTTTCTCGCCGATGATCACGTCGTCCGACTCAACCGCAACCGCAGCGGCACGAACCGGCTGCTTCGCGAGGCGGAGTTGTGTCTCGCTCTTCCCCGACTGCGGTGGACGCCCGACATCGTCGAGTACGGTCGCCTGGAAGGCACCGCCTTCCTCATCGTGGGTCGTAAGAAGGGGATGACGCTGGCTCGGTGGTGGCCCGACATGCGGCCCAAGCAACGACGCGAGGCCATCGGACAGCTGGCGGCGTGTATGCGGGCCATCCACTCCACCCGGGTTCCCGACGGTCTGGATCCGATCAGCGACACGCCCCAGCTGCTCGGCATCGGCAAAAGCGAGGCCCTACCGCTGCTTCGCGGCATCCAGCAACTTCGAGGCGTGGCGAACGTCGACTCGTCTGTTGTCGACGACGCCGAAGGTCTGGTTCGTTCCCTGGCGGCATCGGCCGGTACCCATCCTCCGACCGGGCTGGTGCACGGTGACCTGTCACTCGAGAACGTGCTGTGGGACGGTTCGTCGATCAGCGCCGTTCTCGACTTCGAGTGGGCGAGAGCTGCTCCCCGCGAACTCGATCTCGACGTGCTGTGCCGATTCCTGGTCCTGCCCGAGCATCATGTGCCGGAGGCCTACCGGGACCGGGTGGGCCCCGACCACTTCCTCGATGTGGTCGGCTGGTTGATCGACGACTATCCGGAGCTGTTCTCCCCCGCCCGGCTCGCCGAGCGACTGACCCTTTTCGCCGTTGCCTACGAGGTCCGAGCCGTGCTGGCCAACCCGCCGGGCGGTCCGGTCGGGTCACTTCCGCCCGCCCATCCGTACCGACGGTTGGTGGACGCCATCGCCAACGGAGGTCCGGCCACCGGTCTGGTTCGCGCCGCAGGACGCCGCCGGCCGGGTCGTCGACGCTGACGACTCCGGCCGCCGTCGAGCGGATTGGCGGGCCGCCAACGAGGACGGTCCGTGACCAACTACATTGGAACACCGTGACAGCGCAACACGACGCAACAGAACGGGCGGCAGACGATTTCACCGAGGCGTGGATCGTGGAACCGGTTGGTCCCCTGGTGGGCCAGGTGTCGGTCAAGGGATCCAAGAACGCCGTGACCAAACACCTCGTCGCCGCCCTGCTGGGCGATACCCCGTCGACGATCAGCAACTGTCCGGCCGTCGGCGATGTCGACATCACCGTGCAGATGCTCGAGGCGCTTGGCTGCGTCGTCGAACGCAACAACGGCGAGACCATCGTCGACTCCCGCAGCCTCACCAGCAGCCGGGTCCCGTTGACGTTCAGCGGGATGAACCGCATTCCGATCCTGATGCTGGGACCGCTCCTGCACCGGGTCGGCGAGGCATTCGTGCCTCTCGTCGGTGGCGATGACATCGGTGCCCGGCCGCTCGACTTCCACGTCGACGCGCTCCGCAAGATGGGGGCCGAGCTGGAGATCACCGCCGACGGCTTGGAGGCCAAGGCGAGCAGGCTCAGAGGTGCCCATATCGAGCTCCCCTATCCGTCCGTCGGCGCAACCGAAACCGTTCTGATGACCGCGGCGATGGCCGATGGCCGCACGGTGCTCGACGGCGGCGCGCTGGAGCCTGAGGTCATCGAGCTGGCGCTGTTCCTGCAACGTATGGGCGCCCACATCGAGATGCGCCCGAACCGTCGCTACGTGATCGACGGTGTCGAGCGGCTCTCGGGGGCGTCGCTCCGGCTCCAGGGCGACCGCATCGAAGCGTTCTCCTACCTCGTGGCCGGCCTGATAACCGGCGGCCAGGTGACCGTTCACGGGCTGAGCCAGGACCGCCTGGTGACCGCCATCTCCACGCTGTCACGCATGGGCGCCTCGTTCGAGATCACCGACACGTCGGTGTCGGCCCAGGCCGACCATCTGAAGGCGGCGGCCGTCGAGACCGACACCCACCCCGGGTTCATGACCGACTGGCAGTCGCCGATGGTGGCGCTGTTCACCCAGTGTGACGGCTTGTCGGTGATGTATGAGACCGTCTACGAGAACCGCTTCACCTACGTGCCGGCCCTGAAGAAGATGGGCGCCCAGATCGAGTCCTACAACACCCCCCTGGGCAGCATCGAGGGGCGGTTCGTCGGATCATCGACCGCGTGCTCGGTCGTCGTTCGGGGCCGGACACCGTTGCAGGGCGCCGATGTCGAGGTACCTGACATCCGCGGCGGCTTCGCCTACGTCTTGGCCGCCGCCGCCGCGGAAGGCCGCACGACGATCACCAACACCCACCATCTCGACCGGGGTTACAACACCCCGATCGCCAACTTCCAGAGCCTGGGCCTCAACATCGAGCGGGCCATGGTTCCCCGGGCCTCCGCCGGGGCCGGCTGAGTCAGGCGTCGACCTCGACCGTCGACGACCCTGACGGATCACCCTCGGCCGCCGACGCCCAGAACGACGGCTTACCCCGTCGCATCCAGGCCAGCGCCGCCAGCGCACCGATGACGGCCAGGCCGCTCACCCAGTGGTTGACCCGAACACCGAGGATCTCGGTGGCGTCGTCGATCCGAACGGTCTCGACCAGAAACCGGCCGATTCCGTAGCCCATGACGTACAACGGAAGGATCATGCCGCGCTTCAGCACGCCTCGCCGGTCGATCCAGACCAGAAAGCCGGCCAGGAGCAGGTTCCACGTCGCCTCGTAGAGGAAGGCGGGGTGAAAGGTCGCTTCCGAGGCGAACTCGGCCGGTCGATGGGCCTCGTCGATCTCGACGGCCCACGGGAGGTCCGTCGGGCCGCCGAAGATCTCCTGGTTGAACCAGTTGCCCAGGCGACCGATGGCCTGGGCCACCGGGATACCCGGAATCGCAGCGTCGAGCATGTTGCGGAGGTCACCGTCGGTGCCCTTCAGCCGCCGGCGGGCCACCAGATAGCCGACGCCGATCCCGCCGATCAGCCCGCCCGGGATCCCGAGTCCACCCTCCCAGATCTTGATCCACTCGGTTATGGGCCGCCAGTCGGTGATCACATGGTAGAGACGGGCGCCGATGACGCCGGCCGGAACCGCCCACTTGGCGATCTCCGGAATGTCGTCGGGGTGGCCGCCCATTCGGGTCCAGCGGCGCTGGGCCATGACGACGGCCACGACCACGCCGAGCCCGATGCAGAGTCCGTAGTAGTTCAGCGTCAACGGCCCGATGTCGAAGCCGTTCGACGATGGACTCGGGATGGAGGCGATCACATTTGCTATCAGCATCACTTGTACCACCCAACACTCGAATGATCGTTCACCGTCTCTCCAATCGGTCGCCGACCGGATCGGCCCGAAGGTCGGTCATCGTGTAACCGCCCGGATGCCCGAACCCTTCCATCCGGTGGTGACCACGCTACTGGAGCTGCTCCGCACTCAGGGCGAACAGGTCGTCGGCCCCCGCCATCACGGCCGACGCCAGCCCGTCGGCCGTCGGGAGCAACTGCTCACCGAAGAACTTGGCCGAAATCAGGCGGGCCCGGCGGAAGTCCGGATCATCACTGTCGTGGGCCGCTGCCGCCAGCGCCGCCTTGGCCATGAGGCCCCCGCAGACCACGGTACCGAGCAGCCGCAGGTAGGGCGACGACGCAGCCAGGGCGTTGTTCGGGTCGGTCATGCCGTGTTCGATCAACCAGCGGGTGGCTCGACGAGCCGTCTCGGCACCCGCTTCGAGGTTCCGGCCGAACGCTGCCAGCTCCTCCACCTCGTTGAGAGACTTCGCCTGCTCCGCGATGGCATCGAGTTGTTCGAGCACCACGTCACCGCCCCGCATGGGAAGCTTGCGGCCGACCAGGTCGGCGGCCTGGATTCCGTTCGTGCCCTCGTAGATCGCCGCGATCCTGATATCGCGGTAGTGCTGGGCCACCCCCGTCTCCTCCACGAACCCCATACCGCCGTGAATCTGCAGCGCCAGTGAGGTCAATTCGTTGCCGAGATCGGTGCACAGGCTCTTCGACAGCGGGATCAGCAGGTCGGCCCACTCCTGATGGCCCAACCGCTCGTCGGGGTCGTCGGTCGCGGTGACCCGGTCGAGCGCAGCCGCGTTCTCATAGAGCAGACAGCGCATCGCGTCGATCCAGGATCGCTGTGTCATCAGCATCCGCCGTACGTCGGCGTGATCGATGATCGGGCTCTTGGTTCCGGGTTCGGCCCCGACGGCGGTTCCCTGGATCCGTTCCTGGGCGTAGGTGAGCGCCTGCTGGTAGGCCCGCTCGGCGATGGCGAGACCCTGGAGCCCGACCGAGAGGCGGGCGTTGTTCATCATCGTGAACATGTTCCGCATGCCGGCGCCCTCGTCCCCGATCAGCCAGCCGATGGCACCGCCCTCGTCACCGAAGCTGAGAACACAGGTGGGGCTGCCGTGGATGCCGAGCTTGTGCTCGATCGACACGCACGTCACGTCGTTGCGCTCGCCAGGTGAGCCGTCGTCGTTGAGCAGGTACTTGGGCACGAGGAACATCGAGATGCCCTTGGTGCCGGGAGGCGCTCCCGGCGTGCGGGCCAGCACCAGATGGACGATGTTCTCCGAGAGATCATGCTCGCCGTAGGTGATGTAGATCTTCTGGCCGGTCAGGCGATAGGAGCCGTCACCCACCGGTTCGGCCTTCGTGGTGAGGGCGCCGACGTCGGAGCCGGCTTGGGGCTCCGTGAGGTTCATCGTGCCGGTCCACTCGCCGGTCAACATCTTCGGCAGGTAGGCCTGCCGCTGCTCCTCCGAGCCGTGGTGCATCAAGGCGTCGATGGCACCCTGGGTGAGGAGCGGGCAGAGTGAGAACGACATGCAGGCGCTGGTCAGCATCTCCTGGATGGCGATCGCCGTGATCCACGGAAAGCCGCCGCCCCCGTACTCGGGATCGAAAGGCACGGCACCGAACCCGGATGCCACGAACTGGTCGTAGGCCGACCCGAAGCTGTCCGGCAGCGTGACCGCTCCGTCGTCCCACTGTGCCCCGATCTGGTCGCCATCGCGGTTGATCGGTGCAATCACCTCCGCGATGAAACGGCCCACCTCGGCAATGACCATCGACATCGTTTCGGCATCGATGTCCTCGAAGGGGCCGCGACCCAGTATCTCGTCGACACCGACGACGTGGCGAAGCACGAACTCGATGTTGTCAATCGGGGGCGTGTAGTCGGACATCGTTGGCGAGACCTCCAGAGAGTGTTTGAACCCTTCCAGCCTACGCCCGTGCCCCGATCCTCACCGACTAGGATCGGCCAATGGCCGTCGAGCCCAACCTGGTCCAGCTCGGTCAAGGCGTCTACGCCTTCACCCACCCCGATCCCCGTTTCGGCCACTCCAACGTCGGACTGGTCATCGACCACGACGGTCTCACGCTGATCGACACTGCGGCGACACCGGAACAGGCCGAGGTGACGGTCATGGCCATCGACCGTCTGGCCGGTGAGCTCGGCCTGCCCATCAAGCGGGTGGTGGTCACCTCGAGTCGCGTTGCATTCACCGGCGGAAGCAGCATCTTCTGGTCGGCGGCGTTCTACGGCAGCGAGGTGACGAGCCTCCAACTCGATGCACCGGCTAACCCTCCCGCGTTCCGAGCCCTGCTGCCCGGCCTGGCCGGCGCGTATCCCGACGATTTCTCGACCCGGCCGATCACCCACACGGTCACCGAACGGGTACAACTCACCGGTGCCGTCGCCGTCGACCCGCTCAAGGGCGAGTCGGCCGGCAATCTCGTGGCGTTCGTGGAGTCGGCCAACGTGGTGTTCGCCGGCGCGTTCGCCTCGTTCGGGGTGACACCGCTCTGCCATGACGCCTATCCCACCGAGTGGATCGCCGGTCTGCGGGGCATCGCCGCCGCCGGGGTCACCGTGGTGCCGGGCCACGGACCGGTCGGCGGGTCGGCCGACGTCGAAGACCTGGTCGGCTATCTCGATGCGTGCCGATCGGCGTCACTGGACGGCTCGTTGCCCCCCGGTCCGTGGGATGGCTGGACCGATCGCCGTTTCGATCCCGTCAACGTCGACAGGGCGCGCCTGTTGGAAGCCGGACGCGACGAGCCGCCGGCATCGATGTTCGCCCTGCTCGGGCTGTAGGTCGGCCCGCTCACCGGGGGCGGCGCCGTGAGGGTCAGGCCAGCTGGGCCTCGACCTTGTCCATTGCGTCTTCCTCGGTGACGTCGAGCGCGAACGACAGTTCGGACACAAGCACCTTCCGGGCTCTCGTGTACATGCTCTTCTCGCCCGCGGAGAGGCCCTTGGACTTCTCACGAAGAGCCAGATTCCGCACCACCTCGGCCACCTGGTAGACGTCGCCCGACTTCAGCTTCTCCTGATGGTTCTTGAACCGGCGGCTCCAGTTGGCCGGCTCACGCACGTCTTTCTTGCTGAGCAGGTCGAACAGATCCTCGACGTCGGTTTCACTGATCGGCATCCGCATGCCGACCTCTTCGACCATGTCGACAGGCACCCGGACGGTCAGGTTGTCGTGCACCGCCTGGAGCACGAAATATTTCTTCTTCTCGCCGTCGATCTCACGGGTTTCGGTGTCGATGATCACCGCAGCCCCGTGATGGGGATAGACGACTCGGTCACCCGACTTGAAGGTTGGCATGAAACTCCTCGAACCTAAGATTCTCCGCTTCCAATGATGGCATCGAAGTCAGAGAATCACACTCAAAAACCCGGCGACCGTACTCAAAACCATGGCGCCGACGGCCAGGACCACCACCCAGAACATGACAGGGCGCCGCTTTCTCATCGAAGGCAGGTCCGGGGGACCAGTCGGCTCTCGTTTGGGCGGGCCACCGCTCACCCTGCCACCGGCTTTGGGACGTGTCATGACATCCAGTCTACAAGCTAACGGCGGGCGACGAGGGTCCCGGCCAGGCGGTCCCACGGTGTCCGCCGGGACGGCCCGGTGAACAACGACACGAAGCTGTAGGCGAGCAGAAGGAAGAACCCGAGCAGGCCGAGCATGGTGAGCCACCAGGAGCGCCCGAACAGGAACGCCTCGATGAGCCCGGCCACCAGAAGCGGGAGTATGCGCAACATCGACGTCGAGAGGTCGACGGTGGTTCCGTCGACGTTCAGCACCTTCAAGCCCATGGCCATCTTGCCAACTGTCGCCCCTGATCGGGCCACCATCGATATCTCGTAGAGGGAGATGAGGATGACGCCGAGAACGGGGATCAGCGCCCGCTCGAGCCAGTTGTCGGTGGAGTCGCTGCCCGTCACGTAGCTGATGAATGCCGCGGCACCGGCTCGTATGGCCAGCCACAGGACCCAGTCGATGACCCGGGCCGCGATTCGGGGAACGGGAAGGGCGACGTTCACCGCCGCCTCATCGGCCGAGCCGGGACCGGGTTGGGGCGCCCCGACCCAGGCGGTGCCGTCCCAGAACCGCTGGGTGCCGGAAGGGTCTCCGTGGGCGTGGTACCAACCAGGTGGCTGTTGACCTGCACTGTATGTCATGCCGTCGTCATCTCTCCGACTTCTCGACTTGCCGTTGCCCACACAGCACCGGATGTATGTGGGCAGCTCCCCCCGACCGCACCGCTGAGCGGTGTCAGGACGCCTATCGTAATCAGTGGAGTCCTGCAGAAACACGGCCGACGTCCGATTGGAGTGACATGCAGAAAACGGTGCTCGTGACCGGCGGTGCCGGATACATCGGCAGCCACACGGCCGTCGCGCTGATCGAGCGCGGCCACGAGGTGGTCATAGCCGACAACCTGATCAACAGTTCGGCGGAGGCGGTGGCCACGATCCGGCGGCTCACAGGTCACGACGTCGCCTTCCACGAGGTCGACCTGACCGACGAGGACGCGCTCGACGGCGTGTTTTCGGCCCATCCGATCGAGTCGGTCATCCACTTCGCCGGCCTGAAGGCCGTCGGAGAATCGGTCGCCCAGCCGCTCGCCTACTACCGGGCCAACCTGATCTCGACGCTGAACCTGCTCAACCGCATGCGGCATCATCAGGTGTGGGATCTCGTCTTCTCCTCCTCGGCAACCGTCTACGGCGACCCCGAGGAGCTGCCGATCACCGAGGCCGCCCGCACCGGGGCCACCAATCCCTACGGTCGCACAAAGCTGATGATCGAGGAGATCTGCCGCGATCTGGCCGCCTCGGACAATCGGTGGCGTATCAGCCTCCTACGCTACTTCAATCCGGTCGGCGCCCATCCCAGCGGCGAGATGGGTGAGGATCCGACCGGCGTTCCCAACAACCTCGTGCCCTACGTCATGCAGGTCGCGGTCGGGCGCCGGGACCGGATGCAGGTGTTCGGCGCCGACTGGGACACGCCCGACGGTTCCGGGGTCCGCGACTACATCCACGTTCTCGATCTGGCCGAAGGTCACCTTGCGGCCCTGGAGCACATCGACGAGGGCTGCGAGGAGTTCAACCTCGGCACCGGCACCGGCGCATCGGTTTTCGAGGTCATCAAGACCACCGAGCACGTGAGCGGGCGGTCCATCCCGTTCGAGGTCGTCGGCCGCCGCGACGGCGACATCGCCACATCACTGGCCGATCCGTCGAAAGCGAACAGAACCCTCGAATGGCGGGCGGACCGCAACCTCGAGGTGATGCTGCGTGACGCCTGGAACTGGCAGTCCCGCTACCCCAACGGCTATGCCGACAAGGCCGAGGCGGCGAACGACGCCGACCGCGACGGCTGAGACGCGACGGCTGCGTCAGGCCGCACCCGCAGTCGTGGCGGCAACGGCGTCGAGCACCAGCTGTCGACACAGTGGGTGATCCAAAGTGTGGCAGTGCTCGACGATGCCCGACCCACGGCCTGCCTCACCGTCGCCGGGGCTGAAACCGGGACGACGGTCGACGATGGTCATGCCCCTGGTCAGCGCACCACTCAGCTCGATATCGACTGGTCGCCGCCCGCGTTCGATGGCGACAGGGTGGGTGACGGCGAGAACGGCGCAGGGGTCGTGGAGACCGCCCCGACGGGGAAGTCCCCGGTTCTCGGCCTTGTCGAGATAGGCCGTGATCAGATCGGCCAGCATCCGGCCGCCCGGCGTGCCGGTGGCGGCCAGGTCGTGAGCCAGATCGTCGTCGACAACGAACTGGTGGGTCAGATCCAGGCCCGACATGATCACCCGGGCGCCGCAGTCGATGACGACCTTGACCGCCTCCGGGTCGACCAGAGCGTTGAACTCGGCGGTGGCGGTCCGGTTTCCACCACCGGCCGATCCACCCATGAAGCTGATGCCGGCCACCCGGCCAACGATGTCGGGTGCAAGGCGGATGACCATGGCGATGTTGGTGAGAGGCCCGGTCGGCACCAGCCACAGGCCCTCCTCGGCCCGCACGGTCTCGATGATGTACTCGATCGCTCCAACCGGTGACGGCGACCGTTCGAGGGCGGGAAGGGACGGACCGGCGAAACCGGAGACGCCGTGCACCTCCGGGGCGTGTAGCGGCTCGGCCACCAGCGGACGATCACACCCGGAGTGGACCTCGACGTCGATACCGAAGACCTGGGCCGTGAGCAATGCGTTCTCGGTCACGTCGGCCAGAGGGGCGTTGCCGCCGACGGTGGTCACACCGACCAACTCGCCGTAGTGGGCCGCCACCACCATCGCGGCCGCATCGTCGTGTCCCGGGTCGCAGTCGAGGATCATCCTCGGGCGTGTGTCACCGTTCACTGTGCTGTCGCCGTCAGCCGTCGCCCTTGAGCTGGGCGTAGATCTCCTTGCACTCCGGACAGACCGGGAAACGTTTGGGGTCTCGAGTCGGAACCCACTTCTTGCCACACAGTGCGATCACGGGGGTCCCCTCGACAGCGCTGGGTAGGATCCGGTCCTTCTTCACGTAGTGGGAGAACCGTTCGTGATCACCGTCCTCGAGCATCGGATCGGCCAGCGAAGGATCGAGGCCCTGGTCGGTCTGCTGGAGAGTGTCGAGCTCAGACATGGCAACCATTGTGCCCTGCCGGACCGCAAGCCCACCACCGCTATCACCGACGGGCCACCGGGCGCCGACTGCCGGCCGATCACCAATAGGCTGGCGTGGTCGTCCGATCGCGTAACCGGAAGGTCCCACGAATGCTCGAACCGAAATCCAAAGCGCCCGACTTCACGCTCGACAACTCGAACGGCGAGCCTGTTTCACTGTCGGACCATCGCGGTCGCTGGGTCCTACTGTGGTGGTATCCCAAGGCTTCGACACCCGGTTGAACGCTTCAGGGACAGGGTCTGCGTGATCAGGCCCACTCATTCGACGAAGCCGGCTGCGACATCATCGGCGTGTCCTTCGACACCCCGGCCGACAACCTCGCCTTCAAACAGGCGAACGACTTTCCGTTCCCGCTGCTGTCCGACACCGACAAGACCGTCGGAACGGCCTACGAGGTGCTTCGGGACCCGGACGACAAGTTCGCCGACTTCCCGCAGCGCATCAGCTACCTGATCGACCCGGATGGAACGATCGAGAGGAGCTACGAAGTGTCGGATCCCGCCGGTCATGGCGCGGCGGTACTCGTCGACCTGGAGGCGGCCCAGCGTTGACGCGCTGCCGCCGAGCGGCGGCGAAGCGCCGGCATTCGTGATCGGATCAGACGGCGACGACGCGGTCGCAGAACGCGAGATGGGTCATGGCGATGTCATGACGTCCGACCGGTAGCCGATCGACGACGTAGTCACCGGTTATCCCGATCCTCAGGCACGACGGCGTCAATCGGGCCAGCAGGCGGTCGTAGTAACCCTTGCCCCGGCCGAGGCGTTGGCCGCCACGGTCGAAGGCCAGCGCCGGCACCAGCACCGCACCGATCTCGTCATCGGCGACGGTAGGGGCGTCGGCGCGTGGCTGGTCATAGCCGTACGGGTGCCGCTCCTGCGGACAGCCCCACGGGTGGACGGTGAGGTCGAGTCCGGCGTCGGGGGTTCGGGTGAGCGCATACCGCCGACCCGGATCGGGATGCGCGTCGACAAGAGCGCCGAGGTCGATCTCGGTCCCCATCGCCTGGTAGACCACGACCCGCAATTCGGCGGGGACCTCACGATCCAGAAAATCCTCCAGCGACCGGCAGAACCCCTCGTGGTCCAGGGGAATCCCGCCCCGATCGGATCGGGCCTGAGCCCGCCAACGCCGTTTCTCCTCGACCAGTCCGGCGTCGTCACCTACGGTGTCGTCGACGCCGGAAACGTCACCATCGGATGCCATGCCGGTCACCGTAGCGGCCCGACCGGTGTCCTGGCCCCACGATGGCGCCAGCAACTAGGGTCTCTTCATGACATCCGACACCCGAATCGAATCGCCGGACTCGCCGTCCAGGCTCCGTCGAGCCACGCTGTTGTCCGAACTCGTCGGCATCAACAGCGTCAATCCCGACCACGGGGGACCGAAGTCGGGCCCCGGCGGTGAGGGTGACCTCGCCCGCTGGATCGGCGAACAGGCCGATCGACTCGGCGCCGATGTGACGCTCGACGAGGTCCTCGAAGGCCGTCCAAACGTCTACTGTCGTTTCCCGGGATCGGACGCGGAGCGCGGTGACGGCCCACGCCGGACCGTCTGCGTCGACGTCCATCTCGACACTGTCGGCGTGGAGCACATGCCGGACGATCCATTCGACGGCCGCATCACCGACGAGCGGGTCTACGGTCGGGGCAGCGTCGACACCAAAGCCACATTCGCCGTGGTGTTGGAGATGCTCGAATCGATGTCGGACGAGGGTCGGGTTCTGGGGCCGGATCTGCTGCTGGTCGGCAGCATAAGCGAGGAGATGGGTGGTTTCCCCGGGGCGTTTGCGCTCCAGCAGCGGTTCGCTGACCGCGATCTCCCCGTCGATCAGATCGTCGTGGCCGAGCCCACGATGTGCGCGCCCGTCTACGGCCACAAGGGTGGCCTGGGGCTCGAGGTGACGGTGCGAGGCGCTGCAGCCCACTCCTCCAAGCCCCACCTCGGACAGAACGCCATTGTTGCCGCATCACGGGTTGTGGCCGCCCTGCAAGCAGAGCACGAACGGCTGGTGGCCGGTGAGGCGCCGACCGAGGTGGGCACCGGCACGTTGGCCGTCACGGCCATCGAGGGAGGCTTGGCCCGCAACATCATCCCGGACGGTTGCCAGGTTTTCGGCGACCGTCGAGTTGCCCCGGGCGAGGATGTCGACACGATGTTCGAACGACTTCGTGATCTGATCACGGAGGCGGCCGCACCGCTCGATGTCGACGTGGCCATGAGCTATGACCGGGTGATGCCCGGCTTCTACCGCCCGGCCGACAGCAGGCTCATCAGTGATCTGGCCCGGCTCAGTGGCAACGCGGCCGACATCGCCACGTACGGAACCAATGCTCTGGCCTACAACGACCTCGATGCCGAGATCGTGATTTTCGGTCCGGGTTCCATCGATCAGGCCCACAAGGCAGTCGAGTGGGTCGATGTCGATCAGTTGGACATCGCCGGTTCCATCTACCGAGAGTGGTTGACCGACCGCGTTGGGTAGCAGCTAACGGCCGTAGCCGGGGTTCGGACTGTGGGCTATTTATCCCGCAGGCCCATATCGTTTGCACTAATCGGGTAGAAAACAAGTGAGGGCCCAGCCCGCACCCCTCCAGCCCGACCTGATTCGCCATGCACCTACAACGCCCCGACGACTCGACCGGCGGTAGCCGGTTCCTGCTGGCGCTGTCTTTGTCGACAGTGACGGTAATCGCGGTCGCCGCCCCCTTGGCGTTGAAAGCGTTGGATGTCCGTTCCGATGCCGGCGGTCAGGACGCCGACGTCAGCGAGATCTCCGAGACGTCGACCACAACGACGACATCTCCGTCCGGCCCGCAGATCGGGCCGAAGGTCCGCTCGCCGCAAGCGAAACTGCCGATCGTCCCCGGCCGTCCGTCGGACTATCCGGACGAGTCGGTCGTCGAGACCGAGCAGGCCCGGATCCCCACCACCACGGCGACGACGGTCGCAACCACCGTCGCCTCGACAACCACCACCGGGCCGCTCACGTCGTCATCGACGACCGAGACCACGGTCGAGACGTCGTCGTCGACGTCGAGCAGCATCGAGCCGACGTCATCGTCGACCTCGCCATCGACCTCGATCGAGGCCGACTCGGCTCCCGGCACACCCTGAGCGCCTTCAGCCGCTCGGCGTTCACCCTTGTTGCGACAACAGGCCGAGGTTGTACTTCAACGTGAGCACACGGCGCACCGACGCGTCGAGCCGGTCGGCCGGTAGCGTGCCGTCGGCGGCGGCCGCGTTCAGAGCCTCGTAGGCGGCGGCGAGGTCCGGAGGAACCAACAACACGTCGGCCCCGGCCATGATCGCCTCGACGGAGACCTGGCCGGCATCGAATTCGCCGACCGCACCCATGTTGAGCGCATCGGTCATCACGACCCCATCGAAACCCAGCTCGCCTCGGAGCAGGTCGTCGATGATGACACTCGAGATCGTGGCCGGCGTGCCCGACTGGTCGAGTCCGGGAACGGCGAGATGGCCGACGACGACGATGGCGACATCGCGATCGATGGCCGCATCGAAGGGAACCCGCTCCCGCTCGTCCCATTGACCGCGGTCGACATCGAGTTCGGGCAGCCGGAGATGACTGTCGGTGCCGGTGGCCCCGTGACCGGGCCAATGCTTGACCGCGGCGGCCACACCGGCCTGTTGGAGACCGACGACCGAGCCGGCGACCATGTCGGCCACCAGTTGGGGGTCGTCCCCGAACGACCGATCACCGATGAACCCGGGCTTCCCCCGCACGATCACGTCGGCCACCGGGGCGAGAACGACATTGATGCCCTGACGCTGCAGTTGTTGGCCCGTCACATATCCGGCCGCGGTTGCGGCGTCGACGTTGCCGGCGAGATCGAACGCCGCCGGGAACACCGTCACCTGATCGGTTACCCGATTGACCCGTCCGCCTTCCTGATCAACGGCGATCAGCAGCGCCGGCCCACCGGCTTCGTGCGCCGCGCGCTGCAGGCCGTTCGAGAACGCCTTCAGCTGATCCGCCGACTCGACGTTGTCCTCGAGGTAGATGACCCCGCCGAGATGGAAGGCCTCGACGATGTCCGACGGTCGTTCAAGACCGGCGATCTGGCGGTTCAGAGCGGCATCCGATCGATCCACCTGGTCGGCGGATGTGCCGGCCAGCACCGGCATGAGCAGCTGGCCGATCTTCTCCGAGACACTGAGGTCGGCCAGAACCTCGTCGATGACGGCATCGGGGTCGGGGACCTCCGGAACCACATCGACGGTGATCGAGGTCGACGTGGTAGTGGCCGGGGCGGCGACGGCTGCCGACTCTTCGGCGGTGCCGGAAGCAGACGTCGAGCAGGAAGCGACGAGCACCGTCATCGCCACAAGAACCACTCGCATCGTCGTCACCGACTTCGGGTTCACAGTTCCAACACGTTCCTTCGACCGGGGACAATGCGCGTGGATGAGGGCTCGGCCGCCTCGTCCACCATCAGAGCGTAGGATCGTCACCGCCAAACCGGGGGCGTTTGGCCAAGAATTTTCTCTGTGTTAGACCTCCCGGTCGGACCACTAGGGTGTGACCGTGACGAAGACAGACTGGAACCCTATTCTTCGTGCCGAGTTCGACAAACCGTACTGGGGCGAACTCCAACAATTCGTGCACGGCGAACGATCCCGGTATCCGGTCTACCCACCCCACGACGAGGTGTTCGCGGCGCTTCACCTCACCCCGTTCGCCGACGTGAAAGCCGTCATCCTCGGTCAGGATCCCTACCACGGGCCCGGACAGGCACACGGGCTTTGTTTCTCCGTCCGTCCCGGCGTGCCCCCTCCCCCATCGCTCGTCAACATCTTCACCGAGCTCGAAACCGACCTGGGCATGCCGAAGCCCGATCACGGCTCACTCACCCGGTGGGCGGAGCAGGGCGTCCTGCTGCTCAACACCACGATGACGGTGCGCGGCGGCAAAGCAGCGTCCCACCAGAAGCAGGGATGGGAAACGTTCACCGACGAGGTGATCAAGGCGGTGTCGGCCAAACCGGAGCTGGTGGCATTCGTGCTGTGGGGATCGGCGGCACGGCGAAAGAAGGAGTTGATTGACCTCGACCGGCACTTCGTGGTCGAGTCAGCCCATCCGTCACCCCTGGCCGCCCACCGGGGGTTCTTCGGATCCCGACCCTTCTCCCGGATCAACGAAGCCCTCGTCGCGGCCGGTCGAGAGCCGATCGACTGGTCGCTCGACTGACCGAACCGGCGTGCCGTTACCGGCCACCGCCACGGGTCAGTACATCGACCCCGCGTCGGAATCGCCGGACTCCCCCCGAGCCTCCGCCAACGCGTCGCGAGCCCCGGCGACCTGGGCCAGAAGATTCGAGGTGGCGGTTATCATCCGGAATCCCTGCTCACGGCGATGCTGAACGAGCGACGGAACCGTGTGGATGCCGGGGGTGACCCCCCGGGACCGCGAAACCTCGACGATCTTGGCCAAGGCCTCCTGGTAGACCGCCGAATCCGGATGGTCGCTGGCCGGCGCCAAACCGTAGCTGATCGACAGGTCGGCCGGTCCGACATACACCGCGTCGATACCCTCGACGTCGAGGATCGCCTCCAGGTTGTCGACGGCGGCCTTGGTCTCGATCATCGGGATGCAGGCGATCTCCGTGTTGGCCCCATCGTGATAGCCGCCTCGATCCGATGCGGCGTTCGGATCACGCAGGGCCGAAGCCGCTCGCGTCGGCCCCCAACTACGGGACCCGTGCGGGGCGTAGCGGCACGCCGCAACCGCCTGCTCGGCTTCGGCCGGGCTGTTGACCATCGGGATGATGACCCCCATCGTGCCGGCGTCCAGCAGCTTGCCGATGATCCCCGGTTCGTTCCACGGAGCCCGGGCCAGCGGGATGGCCGGCGACGGGCCGAGTGCGGTCAGGATCGGGACGACATCGGCGTAGTCCAACAGCCCGTGCTGGAGATCAAGACAGACATAGTCGTAGCCGATCCCACCGAGTGACTCGGCGGCGGCCGCGTCGCCGGTGGCCAACCACAGCCCGATCGTGGTCGACCCGTCATTCCACGCCGCTTTCAGGCTGTTGCGTCTCACCCGAGCAAACCTAGTTCCGCTCTGGCGTCCACACCATCTCGCACCCGTTCTTTCAAACCGGTGAGGGTTGCGCCGCGACGACGAAAAATTCTGGCCAGCAACGGTCGCGCCCGGGGAATCGGCAGCTTGACCAGGGCCAGTAGCACGGGATAGATCTCCAGCCGGCCGAGCAACATGTTGACGATGCACACCAGGCGGGCGAACACCGAGAGCCCGGCGAAATCGCTGCGGGGGCCAACGTCGCCGAGGCCCGGTCCGACGTTGCCCAACGTGGTCGCCGAGGCGGAAAAAGCCGTGATGACGTCCTCCCCGGTGAGGGCGATGAGAAGGCCACCACCGCCGAACGCGGCCAGAACCAGAACCAGAAAACCGACAACCCGAGCCACGATCCGTTCGTCGATCAGGGAGCGGCCGACCCGGACCGGGCGGATGAGCTTTTGATGGAGCTGTGCCAGCGTCTCCCGATGGGCGAGGCTGGCGACGGCGAGCACCCGCACCAATTTGACCCCGCCGGCGGTCGAACCGGCCATGGCCCCGACCGGCATCAGGATCAGCAGGACGGCCTGGGCCGGTGGTTTCCAGGCACCGACGAAGTCGGCCGTCCCGTAGCCGGTGGTGGACACCACCGAGGTCACCGTGAACAGCGAGTTCCGAAGCCCGGTGCCGGAAATCGGTTCACCGGACGAGAACCACGTCAAACCGGTGGCGACGGCAAGAACGGTGACATACAGGCGGAACTCGACCGACCGGAGAAGCGGGCCGGGCTTGCCCCGGACCAGGCGATACAGCAGGGTGAAGCTGCTGCCGGCCACGAACATCGCGGCGATGGCCACCCACTCGATCGCCGCCGACTCGAAGTGGGCGATTGAGAGCGTGTAGCGGGAGAATCCGCCGGTCGACACGGTGGTCAACGAGTGGCTGGCGGCGTCGTACAGGTTCATTCCCGCCACCAGGTAACCGAGCATGGTGAGCACGGTGAAGCCCAGGTAGAACGCCCAGAGATGTTGCGCCGTATGGGTGACCCGAGGCGTCAGGCGCTCCCCCGTCGGTCCCGGTGCCTCGGCCTCCAGCAACCCCATGCCCCAGCTGCCGACCGACGGAAGCACAGCCACGACCAACACGATGACGCCCATGCCGCCGAGCCACTGAGTCACCGATCGCCAGAAGAGAAGTCCGACCGAGGCGTCGAACACCGTCGGATCCGTCGCGGCACCAAGCACCGTCGCCCCGGTCGTCGTGAAGCCCGAGACCGACTCGAACATCGCCCGGTCGAGTCCCGTGATCGCACCGGTGGCCAGGTAGGGCACCGCTCCGACGACCGCCATCGCCAACCAGGAGGAGGTGACCGAGGCGAAGACGTCGAGCCGGAGGATCCGGTCGGGTACCGAGGTGAGGGTGCGGAGCCCGTAACCGACGGCCAAGGAGACGAGCCCGGCCAGGCCGAGGACCTGCCAGTCGCTTGTGGTCCCGTAGACGATCTCGACCACAGCCGACAGGACCAGCCCGGCCCCGGCGAAGGCCAAGGTCAGCCCGATTATCTGTGCGATGAGACTGGGCCTCTTGGCAGCCGACATCATCGAGCAAAGATCGGCTTGGCTGCCGCCAACGACGCCGGACGGCCGAACATCACCACATGGTCACCCGCCTCGAGATCGGTGGACCCGCGAGCGATGACGGGCTCGTACCCCGGCCGGATCACGGCGCCGAGCAGCAGACCGGCGGGAATGTCGAGCTCGGAGATCAACGATCCATCGGCGTCGCTCCCGAATGTGATCTCGATCTCGTCGACCTCGACATCTCCTTCCAGGAAGGTCGCCACCGCCGTCGCACCGCCTCGCAGGTGCCGGATCACGGCGTTGGCCGATGCGGTTCGGGGACTGAGGGCGGCATCGATGCCCAGGCGCCGCACAAGCGGCAGCAGGGCCAGACGATGCAGCACGGCCACGGTGAACGGCTTTCCCTCGGTCATGGCGAACACGCAGGCCAACACGTTGGCCGCATCCTCGCCGGTCGCGGCGACAACGACATCCATCTCTGCCACCGACTCGTCGAGAAGCAGGTTGGTGTCGGTGACGTCACCCTGGACGACCGTGACGTGTCGGAACCGCTCGGCCAGGTAGCCGGCCCGCCGGACATCACGTTCGATGACGACGACCTCGACACCCTCGTATTCGAGGCGCTCGGCGACCCGGGATCCGACCGCACCGCCGCCCAGCACCATGGCCCGTTTCACCCGTTTGGTCTCGGTGCCGAGCAGCCTCAGGACCTTGCCCCTGGCATCGGTCCGGCACAGCAGGCGAACGTGATCGCCGGGACGCAGCACGTCGTTGCCACGGGGAATCACCGTTTCGTCGCCTCTGGTGATGGCCCCGCAGACGAAATCCTCGCTGGTCCTTCCGATCTCCTCGAGCGAATGGTCGGCCAGCACCGAGTTCTCGGTCACGAACGCCCCGACGACCACCAGTTTTCCGTCGGCCATCGGATACAGCTCATCGGCCCCCGTGGTGTGGACCAGCTCGAGTATCTCATCAGCGGTTTCGGCGTCGGGATCGATGACGACGTCTGCGCCGACCCGGCGCAACAGCTTGGTGCCCGCTTCGCCCCGAAGATCGTCGTCTTCCACCCGGACGACCGTGGTCTTGACACCGTGCTCTTTGGCCAGCATGCACGAAACCAGGTTCACCTCGTCGATCTCGGTGACCGCGGCCAGCAGCGACGCCCGTTTGATACCGGCCTGGATCAGATCACTGGGTCGGGTTCCGCTGCCGTTGACCACCTGGATGTCGAGTTCGGCGGACAGCGCGGCGGCCCGGCTGGAGTCGGTCTCGATAACGACGACGTCGACGCCCTCGGCCCCGAGCCGCTCGGCGAGATAGCCACCGACTTCACCTGCTCCAACGATTACAACATGCACAATTCGATCACACTATCTGATACTGCGCCGCAGACGATCGAGGTGTTGATCGAAGATGTCCGCGAGTTCCTTGCCCTCGGCCCCGAACGCATGGATCGGTGCCCGGTCACCGTGGGCCCGGTTGACGAGGACCCGGTGGGGAATGCTCGGTGACCACACCGCCTTACGACCGACCATCCGGTGAAGTTCATCGGTGCGCAGCTCGGCATCGTTGGAGATCGCCGGCACCCGGTTGAGCACGACACCGGCGAGGTCGAGCTTCGAATTGTGGACCGACCACACGTCGTCGATCAGGTCGAGCACCGGGCCGATCCCGCGGAGTCCGAAGACCGTGGGTTCGACGACGAGGAGCGCAGCGTCGGCGGCCGCCAGGCCCGACGACGTGTTCAGCCCGAGTGACGGCGCACAGTCGACCAGGGTCAGGTCGAAACCGTCGGTGACTCCCTCCAACGCCCGGGAGAGCCGGGCCATCGTGGTTTCGCGGCGGGTGTCGGCGTCGCGTTCGGTGAGGTCACCGGCGGCGGGCAACAGCCAGACGTCGTCACCCCAGCCGGACCGAACGATCATGTCACCGGCCGAGCCGGTCCGGTTGGCTCTCATCGCGTCCCCGGTCCCGAAGTTCTCGAGCGACGGATCGACTCCGAGCGCCCACGTGGCGTTGGCCTGGGCGTCGAGGTCGACCACCAGTGTTCGCCGGCCCTGAGCCCACGCCGCCGATGCCAGGCCGAGCACGACGGTTGTCTTGCCGACTCCGCCCTTTTGGTTGAGCACGGCGACGGTTCGAGCCATCTTCTCCCCTTCCAGCACCGCATGGCGCGGTGAACCTGTTCGTTCTCCGCACTCACTGTAGAAGCCATCGCCCTGAACACCATGGGATGCTCGGCTCCGATGGAGCTCGACCGGCCGTACCTTCGACGGCGAAAACGGGCTCCTCAGAGAGCCCGAGTCGTTTCGTCTACAGAACCCGCAAGCCGGAAGACGGCGGACGCCGCGTCAACGGCAAATCAGAGCGCCATGCCTCCGGCGCTCTTGGCCCGGTCCTGGGCCCGAAGGTCGATCACGTTGGCGTTCGAGCCACCCTCGAGCATGGTGCGGAGGCGAATGATTTCCGATTCGTGCTCATCGCGTTTGCGCCGGGCTGCGGTCAGGGCGGCATCGGCGCGGGCGATCAGACTACGAAGGTTGGCCAGCTCGTCGGCAACCTTGGGATCCACGGCACCGACATGGACAGGCTGGCTCGGACCCTGATTCGGCGCCACGTAGTTCGGGTCCTCGATCTCGGCCCGAAGCGCAAAGAGGTCGTTGACGGCCTGGGTGCGCTGACGCTCGATCTTGCGGCGGCTCTCGACCAGCTTCTTGGTGATCGCCTGATGGCGACGGTCGAGAAGCCACATGCCGATGGCACCAACCAGTAGACCAATCATGATGCCGATGATGAATAGGATGTCCATGCGCGTGATCTCCGCCGATCCGTCTGGTTCCGTTCTGGTCCTTGTTTAAGTTTAGTCAATCAGACTGTTAAGAACCAGTACCTCGGCCTTTGCCGGAGCGGGTTTCGAACAAAGGCCTTGTTTCAGTGGTATTTCAGCCACGTTGCAGTGTAATTTACTCAATCC
The DNA here is from genome assembly GCA_965216675.1 of Acidimicrobiales bacterium. Lineage (GTDB taxonomy): Bacteria > Actinomycetota > Acidimicrobiia > Acidimicrobiales > SZUA-35 > JAHELU01. The sequence goes on from CBDCGK010000004.1 coordinate 239,488, forward strand.
TCGTCGTTCTGTCGACGGTGAGAGCGTTGGGCGGGTTCACCCACGTGGTTCACCGATGGTATTGGACCAGCGCATCAATGTCCATGGGACTGTTTCGAGCGACCTGGGCGTAGCGGCCCAGAACGGACATCGGCCCTGGTCAGAGCGTTTTCGGCCGGGTGCGTCAGCACATCAGTAGTCGTCGAAGAGAACGTCCTGGGTCGCTTCCTCCTTACCCGCCAGCCAGTGTCGGCGGCACCGAAGGTCATAGGTCACGATGGCCTCGGTATCGACATCGGCGTCGCCGACGACCTTCAGGTCACCGTGATACACCTGGGATCCGTTGACGAGACGAGCGTTGTGGGTCGCCCGGGCACCGCACCAGCATCGGGCCTCGACCTGAAGCTCCATTCGACGGTCGGCCACCTCGAGGAGCCGGCGGGATCCCGGAAACAGCTCGCCCTGAAATGAGGTGAGCAGGCCGAAGGCGAAAACCTCGATGCCGAGATCATCGACGACCCGGGCCAGCTGATCGATCTGGCCGGGTTCGTAGAACTGGGCCTCGTCGCAAATGACGGCGTGGAGCCCCTGCCGCTCCAGATGGCGCTGGTAGATCAGCCGCTGCAGGTCGACCGTGCCGTCGATGATGACGGCGGCCGCCGACACTCCGAGACGGCTCGACACCACCCCGTCCTTTCGATCGAGCTGGGTGATCAGCATGCACGGAAGGCCGCCCTTGGTCAGGTTATGGTGAATCTGGAGGGCCTGGGTGGACTTTCCCGACCCCATCGTGCCGTAGAAGAAGCGGAGTTCGGCCATCGGTCAGAACCGCCGGTCCGCAGGATCGGTTTCCCGAGTCTGTCGCCGGCAGCGCGACGACCGTGACGGGTGCGCTGGAAGTCGGTTTCTCGGCATGCTGTTAGAAGCTACCGGGCACGTCGGCGATTTATCCAGGCCCGGCTGGGGCCGTTACCATCGCAACAGGCCGCATCAGGCCAAGGAGACCGCAGCATTGACCGAGACGCCCGCCGACCGATCGACGTCCGCCGCCGGCGTGGCCGATTGCGCCGAGGCGGCGGAGGGTCCGGCCGACCCCCGGTCGGTGTCGCCGCGAACGGGTCTGGCCGGCTGGTTCGGCCGTCCCGTCTTCCTCGAGGCTCGAAGCCCGTTCGAGATGAGGGCGCTCCGACGAAGCCCGCTGTGGCACGGAGAAGGCGTGCCCGACGGTCGACGGCGACCGATTCTCGTCATCCCCGGGTTCATGGCCAGTCCGACCAGTGCGGACGCCCTCGTCCATGTGCTCCGTCAGGCCGGGTGGCACGCCGAGATCGCCAAAGTGGGACGCAACTCCGGCCCGGCCTACACCGGACTCGAACAGTCCCAGCGTGACCTCCTCGACCTCGTCAACCGGTTCGGGCGACCGGTCACGGTGATCGGCCACTCTCGCGGCGGCCAGTTCGCACGGATTCTGGCCGTCCGCCATCCCCAGCTGGTCACGGGAGTGGTGGCCGTCGGCGCGCCCCTTCTCACCAAGTACCCGCGCTTCGCCCCGGTCCGGATCCCGATCGAGATGCTGGAGATCACCTGGCGTCGGGGCACCTTCGGGCCGGTGTACCCCGATCTCGAGGCCGAGGTCGACCGCGACCGGTTCAGGCCGTTTCCGCTCGACGTCGACTTCACCTCGATCTACTCGAGAAACGACGGCATCATCGATTGGCGGGCGTGCCTCGATCCGGCGGCCGATCTGATCGAGGTCTCGGCCTCCCACACCGGGTTGATAAGCAGCGTGCCCGGTGTTCGGGCCGTGGCCCGAGTGCTCGACGCTCAGAGCTGATCGAGCATCTGCTCGATCAGCACGGCGACACCGTCGTCGTCGTTGCCCGGCAGTACGACGTCGGCCGATTCGCGGATGGAGGGCGCGGCGTTGCCCATGGCGTAGCCGGTCCCCGCCCATTCCAGCATGGTGACGTCGTTGTGGTTGTCGCCGACCGCCCCGACATCGCCCGCGGACAAACCCAGGTCGCCGGCCAGCAGTTCGAGCGCCGTCGCCTTTGTCACCCGCTCCGGCGCCAGCTCGATGAACGCCAACCCGGAGTACGACGGAACGGAGAGACCGTCGGTGGCGACGTGGACCTCGTCCCACAGCCGTCCGAGGTCACTGGTGTCGTCGAACACCAGCAGCTTCTGCACCGGATCGTCCACTTGCTCGAGTGTCGCGGCCAGATCGGCGGTGGGCGGGACGGGAGGCTGATTCGGCACCACCTTCTCGAACCCGGCCTCATACGCCATCGTCGTCGCGAACTCGATCGCGAAACGGGCGTTGGGCATCCGCCGGCGGATCCGCTCCAACAACTCGACGACCACCTCGCGATCCATCCAGAACGCCCGAACGAGTTCGTCGCGACCGACATGTCGGGTGATCGCCCCGTTCGCGAAGATCCAGAAGTCGTCGAGACCACTGGCGTCGACGACGTCGGTGGCGATGGCCATCGGTCGACCGGTGGCCGGTACCAGGTGAATTCCGGCCTCGACGGCACGTCGCATGGCGTCGAGCACCCGCACCGACAGCGTGCCGTCGCTGCGAAGCATCGTGCCGTCGATGTCGACGGCCAGGAGCTTCGCCGGTCGGATCACAACACCGCCTCCCGCATCAGCGACCACAGACGTTCGACGTGGTCCCGTTCGGTCGACTCGACCCCGATCGAGACCCGCGCCACCCATCGCCCGTCGAGCAGTGTCGGCGTCAGATAGGCGGAACCGGAGCGATTGATGGTGTCGACCCACGCCAGCGTGTGGCGGTTCAACTCGTCGAGGTCACCGTCGCCGTCCGGGTGATGGACGACGCACACGGTCTGCAGCGCCACCGGGGCGACGACCTCCCAACCATCGGTCCCTTGGATCTCGTCGGCCAGCCACCGGGCGTTGGTCAGATCCCGCCGAAGCCGGGCCTGGAGCGAATCGACGCCGTCTATCGAGAGGTGGAAGAGGATCTTCAAGGCTCGGAATCTCCGTCCCAGAGGGATGCCCCAGTCCCGGTACTGGGTGACGGCGCCATCGGCCGACGACTGGAGGTACGACGGGTTGGTCGACATCACCTGGACGAGGAATTCGCTGTCGCGCACATGAAACATCGACGTGTCGAGAATGGTGCCCAACCACTTGTGGGGGTTCCAGGTGATCGAGTCGGCCTCCTCGACCCCGGCCCAGAGGTGGCGACATTCGGGCAGGATCATGGCCGAGCCGGCCATCGCGGCATCGACGTGAACCCACAGTCCATGCTCGGCCGCCACCACCACGATCTCCTCCAGTGGGTCGAATGCCGTCGTTCCGGTGCTGCCGATGGTGGCGACGACCGCAGCCGGTCGCCGCCCGGCCGAGATGTCGCGCTCGATGGCGACCCCAAGATCGGCGACGTCCATCGAGAAGTCGTCACCGTGGTGGGCCACGATCCGCACGTTGTCGCCGCCATAGCCGGCCAGCAGGGCGGCTTTGCGCACCGACGAGTGCGCCTGGGCGGTGCAGTAGACGACGGGGGCACCGGCGGTTCCGGCCAGTCCCCGATCGGCGTAGCTGTTGTCGGTCGCCCGCTCCCGAGCCAGGATCAACGCCACCAGACATGACGTGGACGCCGTGTCGTGGATCGTGCTCGACCACCGGTCCGACAGCCCGACCAACTGGCGCAGCCAGTCGGTGACGACCTCCTCGACCTCGGTCAGGGCCGGACCGCTCTCCCACGAGATGCCGAGCGACCCGAGACCGGAGGAGGCCAAGTCGCCCAGCACCGAGGCGAGGCCGGCGTTGGAGGGGAACCAGCCGTAGTGCATGGGATGCTGCACCATCGTCGACCCGGGGACGACGACCGAGTCCATCAACGCCAGCAGCGGCTCGATGTCGGCGGTCGGCTCATCGGGCTTCAGCGGCATGGCCGCCTTGACCTGCCCGGGTTCGATGGCAGGTCGAACGGGTCGCTGGTCGATGCTCAGCCGAAAGTCGGCGATCCAGTCGATCAGCCGATGGCCGGCGGCTCGGAACTCCTCGGGCGTCATGCACGACAGGCTAAGGGGCCCGGCGGGTAGGCGCTACGCGCCCGCCAAACGAACCGGCTTCGGCCGCCTCGGGCTCGGGCGGCGTTCGACGCGACTTCAAGGTCGGGTCCCGGGTTGCGATTTCGGGGTGTTCCGGGGCAGGGTTGGCACCATGACGAACATCGGTGTTGTGGAACGAGTCGGCGTGGTGGGGGCCGGCCTCATGGGGTCCGGTATCGCGGAGGTCTCGGCTCGGGCCGGGCTCGACGTCGTGGTGGCCGAATCCACCGTCGAGGCGGCGGAGAGCGGCCACAGCCGGATCAAGAAGTCGCTCGAGCGGGCCAGTTCGAGCGGCAAGATCGAACAATCGGAGGCCGACGAGGCCCTCAGCCGAATCACCGTGACCAGCGATCTCGCCGATCTCCACGACCGCGATCTCGTGATCGAGGCGATCATCGAGGACGAGGCGGCCAAAGTCGACGTGTTCAAGCGGCTCGACGGGATCGTCACCAACCGCTCGGCGGTCCTGGCGTCGAACACCTCGTCGATCCCCATCATGAAGCTGGCCATGGCCACCACGCGTCCCGAGGCGGTCATCGGCATCCACTTCTTCAACCCGGTTCCGGTTCTTCATCTCGTCGAGCTGGTGATCTCGCTGCACACCTCGTCGGAAACGGAGAAGGTGGCGGAGTCGTTCTCGTCGGACCAGCTGGGAAAGCGGGTGATCCGTTCCAAGGACCGCGCCGGCTTCGTGGTCAATGCCCTGCTGATCCCCTACGTCCTGTCGGCCATCCGAATGTTCGAGTCCGGGTTCGCGTCGAAAGAAGACATCGATGAGGGCATGGTCACCGGCTGCGCCCATCCAATGGGCCCGCTCGCACTGGCTGATCTCATCGGCCTCGACACCACGATGGCGGTTGCCGAGTCGCTCTACGACGAATTCAAGGAGCCGTTGTACGCTCCCCCGCCACTGCTGGCGCGGATGGTGGAGGCCGGCCTCCTCGGACGGAAGGCCGGCCGGGGCTTCTACGACTACGTCCGTTGACCCCGGTGTGCCGCCGGCCGCTCAGTCGGACGACGACTCGTTGAGGAACGTCTTCCGGGTCGGCCGGTCGTAGGGGGCACGGAGGGGAAAGCGCCTGACCAGGTCCTTCGCCTGACGCACCCACTCGTCGCGCTCGATGCGCCCGGGGAAGGCGTCGATGGCCTCGGTCACCTTCGCCACCTCGGCCTTTCGGAGGGCGGCAACCTGCTCCCAGGTCTGGATCCCGAAGCTCTGCAGCGTCTTCTCCATCACCGGGCCGATCCCGTTGATCACCTTCAGATCGTCGGTGTGGACGGCTCCGGGTGTGCCCAGTGCCGTCGTTCCCTGCTGCCACGACGGTTTCGGGCGCTGCTTCGGCTCTTGTTTGGCCGGCGCATGCTCACCAGGGATATGACCGGCGTCGAGCAACGTCTGCGCACCGCCCACCCAGTCATCGCGTTCGATTCGGCCGGGGAAGGCGTCGATGGCGGCCGTCACCTTCTCGATGTCGTCCGGTGTGAACGCGGCAACCTGTTCCCAAGTCTGGATCCCGAAGCTCTGCAGCGTCTTCTCCATCACCGGGCCGATCCCGTGGATCTGCTTCAGATCGTCGACGTGATCGGCACCAGGTGTACCCAGTTTCGTCGTGCCCTTCTGCCACGACGGGCTACCCGATTGTTCGCCCGCTTCGACCGCATCGTCGGTCGTGACGGCGGCGTCGGCCACCGCCATGAGCTGTGAGGCCTCGTCCTCGGCCCGACTCAGGCGGCGCCTCAAATCGACAATGGTTGCGTCCCGCTCGTCCACGAGTGCGGCCCGCGCCTCGGCGGCGTCGAGACGTGCCCGCAGGTCGGCGAGCGACTCGGCCACCGAATCGTGCTCGGACCGCGCTCGGCCGGCCTCGGCCCGCACTGCCACCAGCTCGGCCTCCAGCGACTCGATTCGGCCTCCGTCGGACCTCGCCTCGTTGAGCGCAATGGTGACACCACCCAGTTCGGCTTCGAGTTCCCCGACCCGGCTGGCCTTGGCCCGCAGCTCGGATGCCTCGGCCTGGGCAGCCGAGAGCTGGTCGTTCATACGGTCGAGATCGATCTGCAGCCGATCGGCTCGCTCAACCTTGGGAGCGGTCTCGTCGAGCCGGGCTCGAAGGCCCATGAGCTCGGACTCGAGGCCCGTGGCCCGTCCGGCTTCGGAGCGGAGCCGATCGAGCTCGGCCTCCAAACCCGACACCCTGCCGGCCTCGGCGTTCACCATGGCCAAATCGGCTCGAAGCGCCTCGATCGTGGCGTCCCGATCGGACAGGCCCGTCTCGAGCGAATCATGGGCGAGACGGAGCGCGGTCAGCTCCCGTTCCATGGCCTCATAGCCGGCGATTCGATCCCGGGCCTGGGCGAGTTCGTCGGTCAGCGAAGCGAGACGGATCTCGTGGTCGCCGGTCATGGCGGCTTCGGCCTCGGCCTTGTCGAGCCGTGCCTCGAGCTCGACCGCACGAGCCGCATCGGACCTCGCCGCCTCGAGATCGGCCCTCAACGACCCAACCGTCACCTCCAGATCAGCCGCACGAGCCGCATCGGACCTCGCCGCCTCGAGGTCGGCCTTCAACGACGCAATCGTCACCTCCAGATCAGCCGCACGAGCCGCATCGGACTCCAGCTCGGAAATCCTGGTCTCCAGGTCCGGCACCCGTCCCGCCTCCCTGGACAGGGCCGAGATTCGGGTCTGGAGTGACTCCACCTTGTCGGCCTCGACCTGAAGCGAGGAAATCCGTTTCTCGAGGCCGGGCACGAGGGCCGCAGCGGCTCGATGGCCGTCGAACTCGCTTTCGAGCGCGGACAGGCGGGTCAGCTCCTTCCGGTTCGCCTCCAGTTCGGTGCTCAGCGTGTCAGCCCGGGACTCGGCCGACTTGAGCGAGCTGACCCGCAGCCGCAGCCGGTCGGCCTCGGCGTCGGCCTCGAGTAACCGACGCTGGTACTCCGCCGATTCGGTCCCCCGCCGGTACCACCACCACAGCAGTCCCAGCAGTAGCCCGACGACGAAGCAGAACAACAGGGCCAGGAAGATCTGTCCGAGTAGGAATCCCATCTAACCGTCTACCTTTCGTGAACGAGATTGGGCACATGCGCCAAGCCGGGCGGTCATGTCGCCGGCTCCCAGGCGATCCGGCGGTTGCGTTGCTTGTCGGCCTGGGTGATCTCCGGGTCGACCAACAGCTCCGATTCACCTCGACCTTCGGCCTCCAGCCGATCGGCGTCGACCCCTCCGGTTTCAACGAGATAGTCGACGACGGCCTGGGCCCGGGCCTCGCTCAGCTCCTGGTTGGCGCCGGCCGAGCCGTCGCTGTCGGTGTGGCCGACCACCCGGAGGCGGCCGACGTCGGGGTTGGCGTTGATGAGTTCGGCCGCGGCAGCGAGCGTGGGTTCGGAACGGGAACGGATCGTCGCCCGGTTGACATCGAATTCGATCGGCTCGAGCGTGAAGAGTTCGTTCAGTGACTCCTCGACGGTCTTGACCGAGGATCGGTCGACGAGGTCGAGACCTCCGGCGCCGGCGAGTGATTCGACCCGTGCGGCCCAACCCGAACGCTCCTCCTCGGATGCGGCTTGACCGCTCAGGACCAGCGTGCCCCCGTCGATGGTCACCGATTCTGGATCGACGGCGATGTCGTGGGTGACGTTGGCCGCTCCGTACTCGTTGACCGCGGCGGTGATCAACGCCGAGCGGGTGGACTCGTCGGGCACGCTGCCCACGAGGTCGATGGCGCCGCCGGTGGCGGTGGCCGTGACCACCGCGGCGTCGAGGTCGGCCGCCGGGGCCGGTTGGGACGCGGCCCCGGGCTCGGCTTCGGATTGGTCTGCGGGTTCGGGGTCGCTCTCGGACTCGGCTGAGGTGGCGTTCTCGACGTCACCGCTGTCGGACTCCTCCCCATCGTCGCCGATGACCCGGTAGGAAACCTGGTCGACCTCGGATCGGGCCCGGACCGCCTCGATTGCGGCTGACTCGGCCGCTGCGGGCCCTTCGAGTGTCACGTTGAGGCCGTCGCGGCCGATGCCGTCGAAGCCGTCGATGCCGGCGAATGCGACGTCGGAGCCCAGACCGGCCCCGTCAAGGGCCGACTCGGCCCCGGTTCTGACCGTCCCCGCGACCTGATCGGCGGTGAGCCACGCCATGATTCCACAGCAAAGGATGGCCGCGAGAACAACAAGCCAGCCCCACCTCCCGAATCTACGCATGTGATCTCCCTGCGAGTAGCTTCACTCTGGTTGCCGACGGGTCGACGGCGCGAAATGTCGCGAATCGCCGCCAACCAACCGGCGGACGGAACCGGATCGCGACTGTTTCACGCAGCGACTTGTCCCACCGACTCGCCGCGGCTGCTGCGCGCGGGAATCGGGAGCAAGGCCGCCATGTCAGTCGCCATCGATGGTGCCGTTGTCGACGTACTGGGCCGAAGCATAGCCGACCTGTCACCGCCCGAACAGCATCCATCACGGTCGTTGTCGGACTGGCCCGGTGGCCAGGCCACCCCGCCCACCTGGTACACCGAGTTCCGCTAGAGATCGAACACCTTGATGTAGTCGACCTCGAACGTCGCGCCGCTCGAACCCAGCGCACCGGAGGCCAGTGGGCCGGGTGTGCCGCCGACCGCGAGGTTGATCTTGATTTCCCGAATCGTCTGGTCGAATGGGGCCGGATACCCCTGTACGGTGTCGGCGGCGACGACCGAGAATACCCGTGAGCCGTCCATGAACCAGGCGAGACGCCCCCCACGTCCGTACTCGAAGCGTATAGTGTGCCAACCATCGCTGAAGTAGGACGACATCGGTACGGCCTTGTTCTGCAGCTCGTGGCCCCCCGATCGGTCGGCGTAGTGCATGCTGAACACCGCCCGGCGAGGGTCTTCGGCCGTCATCACCTCGAGGTAGTCAAGCTCCCCGCCACGGGGCCAGGATCCGGCCCAGCTCGACGACCACACGGCGGGCCAGAGTCCGGCCTGGTTGCCCGAATCCGGAACCGTCAGCTTGACCCGGAACTCGATGGCCTGGCCGGGTGAGAAGGTCAGGCCCTGGCTGCGCACCATCCCCGAGGTCACGGTTCGTTTGCTGCCTCCGGGACAGGTGGCGGATTCCGACTTGGCGGTGAGCACGAGACGACCGTTCCGGACCTGTACGTTGTCGGGCCGGTAGCACTGGCGTTCGCCGTTGCCGTCGCCGTAGGTCGAGTGCTCGACCCTCCACCGCCCGGCGTCCAGGCCGTTGAAGTGCTCCTCCCAGGCGACAGCACCTCCTGATGAGGACGAGGATGTCGTCGAGGTCGTGGCCGTGGTCGACGGCCGGGTCGCGGTGGAGGGCGCTGACGAGGTGGAACTCGAAGAACCGCCTACGGACGTGTTCGACGTCGTCCCACCCGGTCGTAGGTTGACCGGGGGAGGCTCGCCGACCGGCGATCCTGACGTCGTCGTAACGTCCCCGTTCGAACCGGTCGATGACGGCATACCGGTCGAGGGCGCAGCGGTGGACGAGGACACGGTGGTCTCGGAAGTGGACGACGCCTCGTCCGCGGCCAGATCCGTTGCCGACGGTGACCCCGGCGCCCCGACCCCTTGCACAAGGAGCGCACCGCGCGCCCGGTCGCTGCGGGCTGATTCACCGACAGCCGATTCATGTGCAGGTCCGGTCGGATCAGCCGGCGGTGGCGGTGACCCCGCATCGGCCTCGACGAGTTGCACGCCGCTTTCGCCGGCCATCGCCCACGCCAGCGTGGCTGCTGCGATGACAACGACGACAACGGCGCCGGGCATCGGTGTCAGCCGCTGTCGGCGCTGGGTACGGACCTGCGAGACGCCGACACCGCCGTCATCGAAAATGGGGTCGTCGGCCAGGATCGACCGCTGTGGGGATTCGATTGTCGCCTTCACTCGTTCCTTACCGGCATTCCACCGGGCCCACGTGGACCGCTGTTCTCACCCGATGTTCGGATTGCCTCGCCACCTCGCCGAACGGCGTCGTCTGTCTCCGGAGTGCCGATTTCGGCTGGAGTCAGTCGCTGGCCAATGTTTTTTAGTTCAAATATTGACGAATGCCGAGGATAACGAGGCCGACACCTGATCGCAAGAGAACAGTCACAGTCGCGGCCAACCGCCGGCCGAATCTTTGTCCGGGTGACCGGTTCGGACCTCGGCCCCTACCCGCCGAGGAGGGTCTCGGCCACGATTCGCTCGGCCACCGCCATGACCGGGAGCTGGAGGCCACCGGCGACAAGATCGGGAAACAGCGATGCGTCGGCCACGACGACCCCATCGAGCTCCGGAACCGTGCCCGCTCGCCCTGGTTCCGCGGCGGTGACCGCTCCGTCTCCACCCATCCGGCAGCTGCCCACGGCGTGATACACCGGTCCTGGATGCTGTACCAGCCATCGATCGAGTTCCCGGTCGCTCAGGTCCCTCAACCCGGCGAGTTCCCGCCGGTATGGGCTCGACCGGTCGCCGGACTCCCCGAGATTGGTCAGCTCCCGACAGACGGCGATGGCCCGCCGAGTACCGTGCCGGAGTCGGGCCCTGTCGTCGGCGCCGCGCAACCGATCGGTCTCGATCCTCGGCACCGACCCGCTGACGTCGAGTCGACCGGATGACCCGACGGTCGAAGCCATCACGGTGATCAGGCCGGTCGCTCCGGGGAACGGGCCCATGAGCACGGCGCTGAGATCAGGCCCGATCGCTCCCGGATCATTCGCAACCTGGTGGGACCGGGTCGTCGACGACCATCGGGCGACTCGATGTACCGTCGGCCCTCGGCCCACCGCGGGTGTGGACGGCCATGGGAAGGTGAGAGCCGATGCCTCGTGGTTCCTGACCCACTCCCCCGCCCGCGCCACCCCGCCGGTCGATGCGAGGAGCGCCGCCGAACCCACCGTCCCGGCAGCCAGCACCACCGTCGACGCCCGAACCGACTGGCCGTCGGTCAGCACGACACCATCGACCCGGCCCGCGTCGTCGACTGCGAGAGCCGCAACCGTCCGATCGGTCCAGACGGTCAGGGCGGGACCGTGGCCGACCAGGTAGGCATCGGCAACCGACCGACGATTGCCGGCCCGAGTGGCGAGAACCGGGGTGAACAGGCCGCAGCGATCCGCGTCGAGGGTCGTACCGGCGGGCTGGAGACCGATTTGTCCAAAGCCGTCGTCGAAGGCGGCGACAACGTCCTCGTCGTCGGGGTCGGGCGGGCTCGCCTCGGGCCCGAGGGCGGCCGTGGCGGTGGCCAGGAAGGGGGCCATCGCATCGGCGCTCCAGTCCGAGCAGCCGTCGAGCCCGGCCCAGCGGTCGTAGTCGGCTCTGTCTCCGGGCGAGATGAGCATCCCGTTGACCGCCGATCCTCCGCCCAGTGCCCGACCCATCCAGTACTGATGGCTGGTGTCGATGCCGTCCTCGCCGGAGCGGTCGGGCTCGGCGACCGGCGGCCAGAACAGCTCGGGATTGTCTTCGGGCGACGCCAACCAACGAGGTCGGCGGTCCCCATCGACGGCCGGCCCGGCTTCGATCAGCAACGTGGATCTTCCGGCCTCGGCCAGGCGGGCGGCCACGACACAGCCGGCCGCCCCTCCCCCGACGACGACTATCGGGTGACGGCGGTCAGCCGACACCGGCGGAGCCGAGAACGTATCGAACCAGAAGCTGGTGGACAACGAACAGCGTTACGCCCACCGTCAACCAGATGACACCTCGGCGAGGCAGATCGACGACCAGCGGACTGGTTCGCCACCAGGAACCGGTGTTCGTCGGGCGAGACGCGATCCGGGCCAGCGCACTACCAAGCAATGAGCCGGCGGCGCCGACCAGGATCATCACCAGCGGCACCAGACCGAGATAGAGCCGGGCCAGTTCTCCCAACTGGGCATCGTCGGCGTAGACGACCAACTCGCCCTGATCGGCCGTCTCGGGGTCGTAGAAGACATCGACCTGCTGGCCGACGTAGGGTCTCCTCGACATCCGAGCCTCCTTGCCGGCGAGCAGAACCGCCGGTTGCCGCTCGACGGTGTCGGTCGTCAGCCTGCCCTGGCACCGCCAGCGGTCGGGTCCGAACACCGCCTCCGGCTCACAGGTGACAACCGTGAAGTCACCGGCTCCGGAAAAGGTCTCATTCCAGTCGAGGAGAAGGCCGACTCGCTTCGCCACAGCCCAGCCACTCCACAACACAAGCAGCGTGAGGATGACGGCGACGATCGGGACGAACGCCGCCCGGCCAGGCCGCGGATCTCCGGATCGATCCGGCTCGACTGCCGTGTTGCTGATCGCTGTCAACCGTCTCCCCGATCGCCCCTGTCTACCACTACCGACGATAGACGAGTGAAGCGATCGACAACAGTCGGAACCGTCGAGATGGCCCGTCGAAACGGCCTACCCACCAACCAGCTCCCACAGAACTTTGAGCCGTCAACGACCCCCCAACCCCGAACTTTGGCCGTCCAGCGACCCCCCGACGGGTCGCTGGAAGCGCAAAGTTCCGCCGAGACGGGCTGTCGGCAACTCCAACCCGACCGGAAATCGACGTTAGGATGAGTCGCAATTTCCGAAGGAACGCCACAGACGAGAACCGGAGGAGGTGACGACGATGCGACGATTGACCCAGTTCAGCCACGGTGCCGGTTGAGCGTGCAAGATCAGCTCGACCGAGCTGGCGCACGTGTTGCGCGATCTGCCCACTCCGAATGACGATCGACTACTCGTCGGGGCCGCGTCAGGCGACGACGCCGCCGTCTGGCGGCTCGACGACGACAGGGCCCTCGTCTTCACCACCGACTTCATCACCCCCATCGTCGACGACGCCCGCACCTGGGGTCGGATCGCCGCGACCAACGCCGTGTCCGACGTCTACGCGATGGGCGGCCGGCCGCTGCTCGCGCTCAACCTCGTAGCCTGGAACTCAGACGAGCTGCCGTTCGAGCTGCTGGCCGAGGTCATGCACGGATCGACGGACGTCGCCGAGGCCGGATCATTCGTCATCGGCGGTGGCCACACCGTCGACGACCCGATTCCCAAATTCGGTCTCGCCGTTCTCGGTGAGGTCCATCCCGATCACCTCCTCACCAACAGTGGGTTCGTCCCGGATCAGACCTTGATCCTCACCAAACCGCTGGGCATCGGCATCATCTCGACAGCCGTCAAAGGTGGTCACGAAGCGGTCGCCGGCTCAGACGGTGATGGGACCGGAACGCTGCTCGACCGCGCCATCGAGTCGATGACCCGGCTCAACGCCGAGGCCTCTGCGGCCGCTCTCGCCGCCGGGGCGACCGGCGCCACCGACGTCACCGGCTTCGGGCTTCTCGGCCACCTCGGGCGAGCAGCCACCGAGTCCCGTGTCGACGTCGTCATCGATGCCGCCTCGGTACCGGTGATCGCCGGAGTGCGCACGCTGGCGGAAGCGGGCATGGTCCCGGGCGGCACTCGCCGGAATCTCGCCGCCGTTTCCCACCAGGTCGTCGTCGACGGCACCGGCGGATCGGCCCCGGATCCCGACGACGTCGATCTGCTGATTCTGGCCGATGCGCAGACCTCGGGTGGTCTGGTGTTCGGATGCCCGGCCGATCAGGTCGATGCCGCGCTCGACCGTCTACGGGCCACCGGCCACGAAGCCGCCGTCATCGGATCGGTGCTTCCACCCGGCTCGATCCGATCACACGACATCTCGTCGATCCGTATTCGTACCGCTGACGATCAGAGGTAGATCAAACGGTTCCCGGGATCATGACGGCGTTCCGGCCCCGAGCCGACGACCCCGGCGCCTCATCTCGGTCAGCACCTCGTCGCGATCAACGGTCTGAATCCTTCCTTCCCGCACCACTCGCTCGCCGGCGACCCAGACATCGGTGACGTAGCGACTCGAGGCGGCGAAGACCAGGTGGGTCAGCAGATCCTCACATGGTTGAAAGGCCGGCTGGTCGAGGTCGATGCGGATCACGTCGGCGTGAGCGCCCGGCGCCAACCGGCCGGCGTCGGGGAGGCCGATGGCGTCGGCTGATCCCGTCGTCGCCAGCGACAGAGCAGTCGCCGCATCCATCGCGGCGGGATCAAGCCCGCTGCCGCGGGCCAGCAGAGGAGCCATCTTCAGCTCCTCCCACAGATCGAGGTTGTCGTTCGACGCGGGGCCGTCGGTGCCGATACCGACACCGACGCCGTCGTCGAGCATCCGACGGACCTGCGCAATGCCGGAACCCAGCTTGAGATTGGAGAGCGGGCAGTGGGCGACGGAGGCACCCGCCTCCGACAGAATCGCTCGATCCTTGGCGTCCAGCCAGACACCGTGGGCGACAACCGCCTTTCCGGCGAAGGCGCCGGCCTCGGACAACAACTCGGTGGCGGGACGGCCGTGACGCTCGATGACCAACTCCCGCTCGGCTCTGGTCTCCTCGAGGTGAATGTGGAACAGCGCATCGACCGCCGCGGCCTCCGAGGCGATCTCACCGCACTGCTCGGGGCTGAGGTCATACACCGAGTGGGGGGCGAATCCCACGGTAATCCGCCCGTCAGGGTCGTTGTGTTCACAATGAAAGTCGACGATCTGCGATATCCGACCATCGACACGACCGTCGTTGCTCAGCGCCGATATCACTCCCGGGGTGATGACCGCCCGGCCGCCGGTCCGGCCGACGGCATCGGCAACCTGCTCCTCGAACAAGTACATCTCACAGCTGGTGGTGACACCGGCCTCGAGCATCTCCACCGAGCCCCCGGCCATCCCCCACCAGGCGTCTTCCGGAGTCATCCTCCCCTCGCGGGGCCAGACCCCGTGTTCGAGCCACGCCGCGAGCGGCAGACCGTCTCCCACCGACCGAACCAGGGTCATGGGCGTGTGGGCGTGGGCATTGACCAGACCGGGCATCAGCAGGCCCCCGACCCGCTCGACGACGGCGGGTTCGGGACCCAGGGCGGCGATCGGGCCGACCGCGGTGATGCGTCCGTCGGCACCGATGTCGACACCGGCCGACGGCGTCACCTCGGCCCCGTCGGCCATCGTGACCAGGTAGTCGGCCACGAGACGGCGGGCGGCATCCACTATCCGGACTCCCGCTGTGAGACCTCGAGTGTCCTGGTCACGAGCCGGTACACGTCCGGCGCCCGTTGCGCCAGGGCGGCCATGATCTGCTCGACGGAAACCGCAGGGGGCCCCACGCCTGCGGCGTGGTTCGACACCAGTGCGATGGACGCGTAGGGAATGCCGACCTCGACCGCCAGCGCGACCTCGGGGTATCCCGTCATGCCCACCACCTGGCCGCCGAGCCGGCCCATCATCGTGATCTCCGCCTTGGTTTCGAACCGGGGACCGTTGGCGCAGCAGTAGACCGCCTCCGGTTCGATGTCGATGTCGAGTTCGGCGGCGGCGGTCAGCACGGCCCGGCGAAGAGTCGGATCGTAGGGCTCGGACATGTCGGTGTGAACCACCGGTGAATCCGTGGGGAACGGAGGCGGAGCAAGGCCGTCGAAGAAGGTGTCGGCCCTCCCGGAGGTGAAGTCGATGACGTCGGACAGCAGGGCCAATGTTCCTTCACCCCACGTCGGCTCGATCGACCCGACGACCGCTGTCGCCAGCACACCCCGGACCCCGACCTGGTGGAGGGCGGCGATGTTGGCCCGATAGTTGATGGCGTGGGGTGCCACCGAGTGATCCGATCCGTGACGGGCCACGAAGCAGACGTCGAGCCCACCCAGTCGGCCCGAGGTCAGCCGAACGGGAGGACCGTAGGGAGTCGTGACATCCTCGACGGTCCGATCGACGAGATCGGGTATGTCGTAGAGGCCGCTACCGGTGATCAGGCCGAACATGGTCGCTCAGTGTATGACTCACGGAGCAATGATTCGCGGAGTGGGCCAGGTACCGCTTCGGCCGACCCTTGTCACGCAGCAGAATCCTCCGTCACCTGCCCACCGGCCATCAGAAGGCCGATCTCCTCGCGTGTCGTCGTGGCGGGATCCCGCTCGGCCACGATCCGACCCTCGTAGATGACGGCGATTCGGTCGGAAAGGCTGAAGATCTCATCGAGCTCGGCCGACACCAGCAGAACCGCGACCCCTTCATTTCGGGCCGCGACGAGCTGACTGTGGATGAACTCGATGCTGCCGACGTCGACCCCTCGCGTCGGTTGTGAGGCCACAACCAGCTTGTTGTCGTCGCTCAGCTCCCGAGCCACGATCACCTTCTGCTTGTTGCCACCCGAAAGCGACTTGACCGGTGTGTGGATGTCGGGGGTGCGGACGTCGAAGCGCTCAACCAGAGCCTCGGCCTTCTGATCGACCTCTCCGAAATCCCGCACGCCACGACTGGCGAACGGTTCCTCGTAGTAATGGGTCAGGACGAGATTGTCGGCGATCGAGTAGCCGCCGACGAGACCGTCACGTTCGCGGTCTTCGGGGATGTACGCCGCTCCCATCTCTCGGACTTTCCGAGGTTTGTCGACGACTCGCTGACCGTCGATCTCCACGCTTCCGGCGACGATCGGTCGGATCCCGGTGATGGCTTCGACCAGCTCCCGCTGCCCGTTGCCCTCCACTCCGGCAACACCGAGGATTTCGCCGGCCCTCACATCGAAGGTCGCGCCTTCGACAATGACCTGGCGCCGATCGTCGCGGACCTCGAGGTTCTCGACCGACAGCACGACGTCTCCCGGCTCGCGGGGTGGCTTGTCGACACTCAGGACGACGGATCGGCCAACCATCATCTCCGCCAGCGACTCGGTCGTGGCGTCCGCGGTGACCGCACGCCCGACCGATTTGCCCCGCCGGAGGACGGTGACCCGGTCGGTGACGGCAAGGATCTCCCGGAGCTTGTGGGTGATGAAGATGATGCCGACGCCGTTCGAGGCCAGGTCTCGCATGATCGACAGCAGCTCGTCGGTCTCCTGCGGTGTCAGAACAGCAGTCGGCTCGTCGAGGATGAGCAGCTCGGCCCCCCGGTAGAGAGCCTTCAGGATCTCCACCCGCTGCTGGATACCGACGGGCAGATCGCCGACGGTGTCGGTCGGGTCGACGGCCAAGCCGTATTGCAGGGACAGCTCTCGCACGCGGGCCTCCGCTGCTTTGCGGTTGAGGAAACCTCCGGCCCGGGTCGATTCGGCTCCGAGCACGATGTTCTCCGCCACGGTCAGCGGTGGGACCAACTGGAAATGCTGGTGGACCATCCCGATTCCCTTGGCGATGGCGTCGCCGGGACCCGTCGGCTCGAGCCGTTCGCCGCGAAACCAGATCTCGCCCTCATCGGGCTCGTGGATGCCGAACAGCATCTTCACCAGCGTCGACTTCCCGGCGCCGTTTTCACCGAGCAGTCCGAGGATCTCACCTTCATAGAGCAGCAGGTCGACCTTGTCGTTGGCCACCACACCCGGGAACGTCTTGGTCAGGCCCTTCATCTCGAGAAGCGGCACCTCACCCTCGCGCACGAACGACGTGTCAGTGCTCTGATCCGTCATGTGACCGTCACTCCTTCTCGTAGGGCTGGCCGATGGCGGCCGGTGGGCGGGCGGCGACACCGGCGATGGCCAGAACGGCGATCGTCAGCACGAAGGGGATCATGCCGAAGAACTGGGGCGGAATGTCGAAGGCCTGCCGGAACTGGAGCTGGGCCTGCACCGCATTGAACAGACCGAACAGCAGCGCCGCGCCGAGAACACCTCCCGGGCGCCAGCGCCCGAAGATCATGACCGCCAGCGCGATGAATCCCTTGCCGTTGGTCATGCCACGGTTGAACACGCCGGCCGACTGCAGAAGGGCAACGCCGGCGAGACCGGCCAGCGCACCGGCCATCATCAAGTTGGCGTAGCGAAGTCCGAAGACGCTCACACCGACGGTGTCGGCCGCGCTCGGGTGTTCGCCGACGGCCCGAGTCCTCAAACCCCAGCGGGTGCTGAACAGGGCGATGTGGACCACGACGACGGCGACCAGCGCCGCATAGGTGAGCGGTCCGTGCCGGAACAGCATCGGGCCGATCAGCGGAAGGTCGGCCAAGGCTCCCAGCGTGATGTTGGGAATAGACGGCATCGTCCGCCCCTGCACGAAGAAGAAGCTGGTGGCGCCGAGGGCGAAGATGTTGATCACGGTGCCGGCGATGATCTGATCCATCCGCAGATGGACCGAGGACCAGGCCAGGAACAAGCCACCCAATGCGGCCACCGCCATGGCGGCAAACGCACCGAGCCACAAGCTCTCGGTGTAGGAGGCCGCCATGAATCCGGAGAATGCGGCCAGGAGCATCTGCCCCTCGATGCCGATGTTGATGATGCCGGACCGCTCACCGAGCAGGCCGCAGAGTCCGGCCAGGATGAGCGGTGCCGCCTCCCGGATGGTGCGGGCCAGCACGGCCTCGGTTTGTTGTCCGTCCCACTGGTAGGAGATCAACATGGCGGCCAGGATCGCCACCAGGAGCAACGTCAGGGTGGAGTTCTTCTTCACCCAGGCAACGATTGATTCGCTCATGCCGCCCCCCATCCGGTCGCAAGGTCGAATTGGGCGTCGTCCTCCTCGGTCCGCAGCCTGATGATCCAGCGGACCACCGACGGAGCGGCGACGAAGAACAGGATGAGGGCTTGGATGACCCCGATGATCTCCGGTTCGACGTCGGTTCGGGCCTGCATCAAGGTACTCCCGGCGTCCATGGCGCCGATCAGCAGGGCGGCCGGCACGACGGCCAGCGGGTTGGTGCGGGCCAGCAGGGCGATGGTGATGCCGTCGAACCCGAGGCCGGTGTTGAAGCCGGGCTCGAATCGACCGATCACGCCCTGGGTCTGGATCGCGCCTCCCAGACCGGCGAGAAACGCGCTGATTCCCATGGCCAGCACGACGATCTTCGTGACACCGATCCCGGCGTAGGTGGCCGCCTTGGCGTTGGCTCCGACGGTTGTGACCTCAAAGCCCAGCGTCGACCGGTTGAGGATCCACCAGATGACCACTGCAGCCAGAACGGCCACGATGAACCCGGTCGGCAGGTTGCCGATTCTCGGCAGCTCGGCCGAGTCCCGGATCAACGGGGTACGGGCAACCGCTCCCCCGTCGGGATCCTTCCACGGACCGTCGCGGCTGACCAGCCACTCGGTGAAGTTGGCGGCCACGAAGTTCAACATGATCGTGCTGATGACCTCGTGGGTACCTCGTGTTGCCTTGAGGAACCCGGCGAGGGCTCCGAGCAGGGAGGCGACCAAGCCGCCGACCAGCAGGGCCAGCGGGATGTGGATCACCGCCGGCAGACCGAAGTCGAAGCCGACCCAGGCGGCGAACGACGCGCCGAGCAGCAGCTGGCCTTGGCCGCCGATGTTGAACAGGCCGGCCTTGAAGGCAAACGCCACGGCGAGGCCGCCGAGCACCAACGGTGTGGCTTTGTCGAGTGTCCGTCCGATGGCCGTCGAGCTTCCCACCGAGCCTTCCAGCAGACCGCCGTACGCGGTCAGCGGGTTGTCGCCGGAAACGATGATCAGCACCGCCCCGACGATGAGCCCGAAAACGACGGCCAACAGTGGCATCACCACCATTCGCACGTTCGGTATTCGCAAGCGTCCTCTCCCCCATACCTTGTGACCCGCCGGAACGGGTCTCGTGCCCTCCGAGCGGTTCCGGGTCGGCACCCGCACCGGTGCCGGCCGGCTCGTCGAAAGGTCCTGAGCCTTGAACAATACCGACCGGAAAACGATCGGTGCCCAAGCCTAGCTTGGGCACCGACTTAACAAAAGGTTTGGATGGTGAATCAGGCGGAGCCGGTCGCCCCACCCGATTCAGGTTGATCCATGGGCTACCTAGGGGGTGTAGCCGGTTGGCACGTCGCCAGCGAGGACGAGCGGGGTCAGATCGGTGATGGCCGTCTTGACCTCCTCCGGGATCTCGCTGTCGAAGTCGTGATAGTCGGCCAGGCCGACATCGCCGACGTAGTTGCCCGACGGGGGGTTGCCGTCCACGAACTGACCGACGATGTCACGGACACCGGGGGTGATCAGCTTCATGGCGCTGGTGATCAAGCAAGGCTGGGCCTCGGGAACGGTCTCCCACTGGTCGCTGTCGACACCGATGCAGAAGGCGGATCCGCCTTCCTTGGCCACTTCCTGCAGCGCACCGTTGCCGGTGAGACCACCGGCGCCGAAGATCACGTCGGCACCGTTGTCGAGGGCCTGACGGGCGGTATCGGCACCCCAGGTGGGGTCGGTGAACGCCACGTCAAGGCCACCGGGATGGTAGGTCGAGATTACGTCGGCGTCGGGGTTGCTGTACTCCACGCCGCCCTCGAAGCCTTCCTTGAAGGCCACGACGGGAGGAACGAGGTCGGTTCCGAGAACCTGGGCGACGGTGCCGCTCTCGGTCATGAGACCGGCGAGCGCACCGGCGAGGAAGCCGGCCTGGTCCTCAGGGAAGATCAATCCGGCCAGGTTCGGGAGCTCCTCGCCCTGGAACTGATCGACACCGATGAAGTAGGTGTCCGGGTTCTCGCCGGCCGCGATGGTG
The DNA here is from genome assembly GCA_965216675.1 of Acidimicrobiales bacterium. Classification (GTDB taxonomy): domain Bacteria; phylum Actinomycetota; class Acidimicrobiia; order Acidimicrobiales; family SZUA-35; genus JAHELU01. The sequence goes on from CBDCGK010000004.1 coordinate 259,982, forward strand.
GTGGCCTCACCGAGAGCGAAGCCGACGGTGACGATCACGTCGTAGCCCTGGTCGATGAAGCTGCCGATGTTCGTGGCGTAGTCGGTCGAATCCTGCGTCTCGATGAAGTCGATGTTGGCGCCCAATTCGGACTCGGCGAGCTTCGCACCCTCCCAGGCCGACTGGTTGAAGCTCTTGTCGTCGATCTTGCCGACGTCGGTCACGACACCCACGCAGAGGGTCTCCTCGGCGGCGCAGTCGCCGCCGTCGGCAGCGCCGTCGTCGGCGGCCTCGGCGTCGTCCTCCATCGCATCGTCGGCCTCCTCCTCAACAGCGTCGGCGGCGTCGTCGGCCGCTTCCTCTGCCTCGTCGGCGGCGTCCTCGACGGCCTCGGTCGCTTCGTCGGCGGCGTCGTCAGATCCGCAAGCAGCGACGAGAAGCCCCAGGGCCGCCAAAATGGCCAGCAGCCTAAACCAGGTTTTCATAGCTGAACTCTCCTCTTAAAAGGTCTTGACCTGATGAATGTATCGCCAATCCCGCGAACTGACGGCGCGGCGTTTTGAACCCGTCATGTGGCACGCAACAGGTCTTCGGCTGGACGTCATTGGACCCCGGCGCCCAGTCCGCCGGGGTCCAATGGTGCATAATTCCCAAACTACGGATCGTCACCGGGGCCGTTGCCCCGGGTGACGTGCGCCGATCAACTGATGGCTTCGGCAGCCCGGGCGCTCAACGCTCCCGGGTAGCGGACCTCCTCCACCAACTGCTGCAGATCCTCGGGCGGCGGGGCCGTCATCAACGACACCACGATCATCACGATCATGTTGAGCGCGGCGGCCACGATGCCGATGCCGGCCTTGTTGATGCCCCAGATCGTCCAGCCCTGCTCGCCCAGGCCCCACAGGCCGTTGATGTTGTTGACGATGTAGAGCAGGGCGAATCCCAGGCCGACGGCCATGCCGGCCATGGCACCGGCCGCATTGGCCCGCTTCCAGAAGATCCCGAGGGTCAGGATCGGGAAGAAGCTGGCGGCGGCCAGACCGAAGGCGAGGGCGACCACCTCCCCGACGAAGCCGGGCGGTCGGATACCGAAGTAGCCGGCCACGATGATTCCTCCGGCCATGGCCATCCGGCCCCAGAGCAGGCGCTGGGCTTCGGTGGCGTTCGGCCGGAGCTGTTTGTACACGAGGTCGTGGGCTATCGACGATGAGATGACCAGCAGTAGGCCGGACGCCGTCGACAGTGCGGCGGCCAGACCACCGGCGGCCACCAGCCCGACGACGATGGTCGGCAGACCGGCGATCTCGGGGTTGGCCAGCACCATGATGTCCCGGTCCACCACCATCTCGTTGGTCTCGGCATCGGGGGTGTACTGGATGGTGCCGTCGCCGTTCTTGTCGTCGAGGGTCAACAGTTCGGCCTCGGACCAGCCCCGTACCCAGTCGATCTCCTGAACCTCCGCCAGGGGCCGATCGACGATGGTGTCGATCAGGTTGTATTTGGCGAAGACACCGATCGCCGGTGCCGTGGTGTAGAGAATGGCGATCAACAGCAAGGCGAAGAAGGCCGAACGTCGAGCCTCCTTCACGGTCCGAGTCGTGTAGAAGCGCACGATGACGTGGGGAAGACCGGCGGTGCCGACCATCAGCGTCGCCGTGATCAGGAACAGGTTCTTGCGATCGAACGTGGCGAACTCGCTGGAGTAGGCGGCGAAGCCCAGGTCCTCCTGCACCCCGTCGAGGCGACCGAGGATCTCACCGAAACTGAGATGGGGAATCGGATTCCCGGTCAGGTTCGAGGCGATGGCGATGGCCGGGATCAGGTAGGCGATGATCAAAACGGTGTATTGGGCCACCTGGGTCCAGGTGATGCCCTTCATGCCGCCGAGTACCGCATAGAACAACACGACGGCCATACCGATGATGACACCGACGGTCACCGACACCTCGAGGAAACGGCTGAAGACCACGCCCACGCCGCGCATCTGGCCGGCCACGTAGGTGACCGACACCACGACGGCGGCGACGACGGCCACGATCCTGGCCCCCGACGAGTAACGATCGCCGACGAAGTCGGGCACCGTGTACTTGCCGAACTTGCGCAGGTAGGGAGCGAGAAGCAAGGCGAGCAGGACGTAACCGCCCGTCCAACCCATCAGATAGACGGCGCCGCCGTATCCCATGAACGAGACCAGACCGGCCATCGAGATGAACGACGCCGCCGACATCCAGTCGGCGGCCACCGCGGCGCCGTTGGCGATGGCGGGCACGCCGCCACCGGCTACGTAGTAGTCGCTGGTGTTCTTGGCCCGACTGCGAACGGCGATGCCGATGTAGAGGCCAAAGGTGATGATGACCCAGAAGAGGGTCCAGCCCAACGTACCCATCAGTGCGCCTCCCCTGCCTGGGACCGACCCTCACGGATGTCGCGGTCCTCATCGATGCCATACGATTCGTCGAGCTTTTCCATACGCCAGACGTAGATGGCGATGAGCGCCACGAAGCTGAAGATGGAGCCTTGCTGCCCCATCCAGAATCCGAACGGGACGCTGCCGAGACTCACGTTGTTCAGTGCGTCGACGAACAATGTGCCGGCGCCGAGGCCAACCACGAACCAGATGGCCAGCAAAATGGACATCAGGCGTAGGTTGGCCCGCCAGTAGTTCTTACGGTCCTCTGGACTCATAGCTGAATCAGACCCCCTTCAATATGGACGACGAGCTATGAGATCAGAGAAGTCCACTTCGAAGGCAGGCGAAAGCGTTCGGGCGCCGACGGCTGAAGGAAGGCACCAAACGGCGGTCGTCAACCGCTCAGCGGGACGCCGATATCCCAGCACCGCATTTCAGCCGTTCAATCCCGGTATCCGACCATTCGGAGCCGAACAACGGCCGCTGGCTCCGGTCGGGCTGTCCTGAATCCCGATACGCACCTACGGTGACATCGACCGTCGACAACCGGCGGACCGGCCACCGGGGGGTGGCTCGACAGCCCGACGGCGGTAGCAGTACGCTGAATTCGACCCCGAGCCGCCGCCGGTGCAGTGCCAAGACGCCGGTCAAGAAGGGGATGTTCCAGTGAGCGGACCAGCCGTGCCATCAAGCGAAAGCGCTGCGACCGACCGGTCGGCAATCGCTGGACGACGACGGTTGCATCCGGCCCAGCGGCTCCTGTTGGTGGCGGCCGCGGGAGTTATCGTGGGATCGCTCATGCCGTGGGTCTCGCTGAACCTCGGAACATCGTTTGGAGGCTTCGCGGGCGCCGGGCTCTACACCTTCTACCTCGGCATTCTCGGTGTGGGTGGCGGCCTCGTCCCCAACCGGACGCTCGCTATCGGTCAGGGTCTGGTCATGGGCGCGGCCGCCGTGATATTGCCGATCTGGCAGGTCATCCGGTTGCTGAGGCTCGTCGGCCTGAGCGGCTGGTACCCGGGAACCGGGCTGATCGTGGTCTTCGCATCCGGGTGTCTCGCTCTGCTCGCAACCTACAGGGTGTGGCGGGATGCTCCCGGTTCCTGATCCCACCGAGTCCTCCCGTTACCTCGAGTTCGATGCGATGGAGGACGGCTACACGTCGTTCGACGACGCCGACACTCCGGCAGAGGTCGACGCCGTGTTCCGCATCCAGCGTCGTATTGCGCTGGCCCACTTCTTCGTGTTCATCAGCGTGACCCTCGGCGTCGGCCTGACCCTAGTGGGTCTGCAATGGGCCGGGGAGAGCAGGGTGTTCGGCGGTTTCAGTCCCGGTTTCGTCATGGCCGCGATCGGCCTCTACCTCTTCTTCGTCATCGTCGGCGCAGCGGCCGCCACGCTGGCCAACTCCGTCGAGGACCGGATGATGGGTGCCCGATCGCTCCCACCGGAGTCACAGCGGTGATCGACCAGCGATTCAGCCTACTGATCGCCGCGGTCATCGTGACCGTCGCCATCACCACGCTGGCTCGATTCCGCAGCACCCGCACAGCGGTCGACTTCCAGCTCGCCGGCCGCCGTGTCGGCGTGATCACCAACGCCTGCGCCATCTGTGGCGACTACGTCTCGGCGGCGTCGTTCCTCGGGGTGGCGGCAGCCGTCTACGCCGCCGGCCTCGACGGAGCCTGGTATGCCACCGGGTTCGCGGCGGGGTTCCTGCCGGTGCTGCTGTTCGTCGCCGCCCCGCTGCGCCGCTTCGGCGACCGGTCGATCCCGGATTTTCTCGGGCGCCGATTCGATTCGGAGCCCGTGCGGGTCATCAGTGTCGTCGTCACCCAGATCGTGATTCTCGCCTACCTCATACCTCAGGCCGTCGGCGGCGGTCTGACCTGGGAGCTGTTCACCGAGATCTCACTGCCTGGTTTGAGCACCTACTCGACCGGGATCATGGCCTCCACGATCCTGACCGGCGTGCTGGTCGTCGTCGGCGGCATGCGGGGCACCACCTGGAATCAGGCGGTGCAGTTCCTACTGCTGCTCGGCATCCTGCTCTGGATCTCGCTGGCGTTGCTGGCCGACGGCTTCTCCTACGGCGCAACCGTGGCGGAGCTGAACGAGGTGCCGCTGGCCAACCCGACTCTGGTCGACGGTTCGTTCCAGCTGACCGAGTCGGCCAACCAAATCGCCGGTGGCGCCGCCCGATTCGCCGAGCCCGGCGCGCGCTACGACCGCCTCGGCCAGTTCGCCCTGTTGTTCACCCTGGTGTTCGGGACGTGCGGGCTGCCGCACGTGATGAACCGGTTCTTCACCAGCCCGACCGGCCGCGCCGCCCGCATGACCACCGTTTGGGTACTCGGCTTCATCGGCGTGTTCTACGCCGCGGCGGTGATGGTGGGCACGGCGGCCCGATCGATCGTCGCCCAACGATCACAGGAGTGGTTGGCCTCGGTGTCGGTCGACGGTGTGCTCATCACACCGGAGCATGCGCTGCTGGCCCTCGGCCAGCTCTACGGCAACGATCTGGGACTCTCGGCGGTCACCACCGGCGCGCTTCTGGCCATCATGTCGACCATCGGCGGCTTGTTGCTGGCCGGCTCGGTGTCGTGGGGACACGACATCTACGAGCGCCACGTCAATCCGCGTGCCACCCGGCTTCAGGCGCTCCGAGCCGGACAGATCGCCGTCGCCGCCATGGCCGTGCTGGCCGCGGTGCTGGCCGCCTTGTTCGACCCGAGCCGGTTCACCAGCTCGGTCCCGTCGATCATCGCCAGCCTCGTGACCGCGGCCTTCGCGGTCGCCGGCTGCACGCTCACGCCGGCCCTTCTGCTCGGAATCTGGTCGAAGTCGGTCACAGCCGCGGGGTTGATAACAGGGTTGGTCGTCGGCGGGGTCGGCAGCATCGCCTCAGTGTCGATCGGCCTCTGGGTCGGTGACGCACCCACGCTTCTGTTGACCCCGACCCTGGTACTCGGCCCTGCCGTGTTCCTGATCATCATCGCCGTTTCCCATCTGCCGTCACTGCTGCCGAGGCAGGCAACCGGCAAGCCACCGATCCACCCCGGCCTGGAACAGGTGTGGCTGACGATGCACGGCTCCGCCAGCGACCGGCGAGCCGAACGGCTGGCCGACATCACCGTGAGGACCACCGATCGATGAGGGGCACCACCCTCCTCATGACCATCCTCACCGCGGTGTGGGCTGTCGTGTGGCTGGTGACTCAGGCCATCCCTTCGACGCCGCTGCACACCACGCCGACGATGCTGATCGGCGTGACGCTGACCTTGATCGTGGTGAGGGGTTATCCGTCGGCCCTCCGGGGTCCGCGCCGGCGGACCGGCCTCTCCGCCGCCACCCTCGACACCGCACCGGGTGATCCGCTGACCCTGGTGAACCGAAGCCTCCCCCATCTGAGGGAAGGGCTCACCGAGGAAACGGCGACCCGGTCGGCTCGGGAACTTCTGGCCCTGACCGGTGGCTGGGAGGTCGAGATCACGGACAACGAGCGGGTGCTCGGACAGGCGGCCTCGGCCGACCGGACACTGGTCGGACCCCCGGTTCCGGCCGATCAGGAGCCGGGCCGGCAACCGCATGGCGTCACAGCCGGCAACGGGTCCCGACCACCCGGAGGTTCGTCGGCCGGCACCGGCCACAGCGGTCCGACAACCGAGGCCCCTGTCACACTGAGCGACGCCAGTCGAGCGGCGATCAAGCTGAACCAGCCGGTGCGGAGAAGGCGGGCCAACCGCCTCGTGGTGGCGACACCGCTGCGGCTGGACAACCGGATCATCGGCACCATCGCCGTCTCCTTCGAACCCCACGAACGGCCGCCCATCGAGCGCATCGAGGCGGTGGCCAATCTGGTGTCGCTCCATGTCGAGATCGCCGAGCTGACCGATCGGGCCCAGCTGGCCGCCGACGCCAAACTCGACGCACTGCGGGCCCAGATCAATCCGCACTTCCTGTTCAACACCCTGAACACGATCGCGGCCAAGAGCCGAACCGACCCCGACGAGGCCCGTAACCTCCTCCAACGCCTGGCCGACTTCTTCCGCTACGCCACCCAGCAGGAAGGCCACTTCGCGGAGTTCGCCCACGAGTACTTCTTCGTTCGCACCTACCTCAGCCTCGAACAGGCTCGATTCGACGAGCGGCTCAACGTGCACTACGACATCGATCCCCAGGTGCTGGTTGCTCAGGTGCCGGTGCTGATCATCCAGCCGCTGGTCGAAAACGCGGTGAAGCACGGCATCGCCCCGAAGCCCGGTGGAGGCACGGTCACCTTGCGGGCGCGGGTCGATCCGCTCGCCGGCTCGATCCGTATCGCCGTTCGAGACGACGGTGTCGGCATGGACGCTCAAACACTGGCCGAGGTCGTCAACGGCACCTACGAATGCAGCAGCCGCAACGGGGTCGGTCTTCGCAACATCCACGACCGTCTCGAGCGCCTGTTCGGATCGCGCTACCGACTCGACATCCGGTCGAGCGTGACGAAGGGCACCCGCATTAACCTGGAGATACCACTATGAGCGGCCAGGATGTCGGATCATCGTCCTCTCAGCAGGCGCCGCAGCCCGTCGACCGGGAGCTGCGGTGCCTCATTGTCGATGACGAGTCACCGGCCCGTGACGAACTCCGGTACCTGCTCGACGAGCATGGCGGTCTGCAGATCGTCGGCTCCGCCGCCACCGGTGAGGAGGCTCTGGTCCTCCTCCAGAACGTCGCCTACGACATCGTGTTTCTCGACATCCGCATGCCCGGATTGAGTGGGCTGGACCTGGCGGCCAGGATCGATGAGGCTCCGAACCGGCCCCAGGTGGTCTTCACCACCGCCCACCCCGATCACGCCGTCGAAGCCTTCGACCTCTCGGCCGCCGACTACCTGCTCAAGCCTCTGAGTTCGGAACGGCTGGCCGAATCCATTGCCCGGGCCAGGGCTCGTATCGCCGCCACCGAATCGGCGAACACGGTCGCCGAGCGCGGGTACCGGCCCGAGGCTCGATCCCAGCCGTCGTCGTCGAACACGAACCTGCGGTATCAGGAGAGTCGCCTGCCGGTTCAGCGGGGTGATCGCACGGTGTTCGTGAACGAACACGACATCGTCGCCGCGGCCGCCGCTCACGGCTACAGCTACATCTACCTCCGGTCCGAACGGGTTCTGGTCAACTACAGCCTGGCCGAACTGGAACAGCGGATGTCGAGTGCGTTCTTCCGGGTTCATCGTTCCTATCTGGCCAACCTGAATCGGCTGGTCGAGATCCGCCCCGACTTCAAGGGGGCGCTGGTGGTGGTCATGGACGACGAGGCCCGAACCAGGATCCCGGTATCCCGGCGCCAGGCTCAGGAGCTGCGGCGCCGATTGGGCATGTGATGTGAGTAGATGTCGCTGTAGGCGACATACCGCTCGTTGAGTTCGTCGGCGTTGGCCGCCAGGTCCCAGACGTTGGCATCGACGATCTCGTCGAATCGAACCCGTAGCGTCCAACGTCCGGGGTCGGTGATGTGCCGGTACCGCAGCCGGATCATCATGCGTCTCCACAACCCGACCGGCTGGGTCACCAGATCGTCGGGGTCTCGCTCGTCTCCGTACACATGGTGGCCATCGGTCACGTCCGGTCCCGAGTTGAGCATCTCTGCTGGGTAGACTCCGCTGATCCCAAGTCGGCCCCCTCCCCCACGACGTGATCCGTCGGCCAGAGAACTGAACGGACACGGCCACGGCGGGCCGGTTCCCGAGCGCCGGGTCGGTGAGACCGAGTTCGTCCTGCTGATGGCGCTGACCAGCGCACTCACCGCTCTCGCCATCGACATGCTCCTGCCCGGCTTCGCCGGGATGCGGGAGGCGTTCGGTTTGGATCCCGATGCCACCGATCTCGCCGCCACCATCACGGTCTTCTTCGTCGGCAACGGGATCGGCAACCTGATCTACGGGCCGATGACCGATGCCTGGGGCCGCAAGCCGGTGCTGGTCGCATCACTGGCTCTCTACGGTCTGGCTGCACTGGCGGCCACGCTTGCCCCCAACCTGACGGTGCTCCTCGTTGCCAGGTTCGTGTGGGGCGTGGGCGCAGGCGGTCCGCGGGTACTGACGCAAGCCATCGTCCGGGACCGCTTCTCGGGCGACGCCATGGCCCGGGTGATGTCGATGATCCAGGCGGCGTTCTTCATCGGGCCGATCGCCGCTCCGCTCCTCGGCGCCGGGCTGGTCGCAGTCGGGTCCTGGCGATGGGTGATGGCGTTCGGTGTGGTCACCGCGGCGATCACCGCTGTTTGGTCGCTGCGTCTCCAGGAAACGCTGCCGGTCGAACGGCGTCGGCCGTTCACACCTCAGTCCATCTCCGGCGGTGTTCTGGCGGTGCTCGGAAACAGGACCACGCTGCTGTTCGCCCTGTCGGTCATGTTCATCTCCGGCGCCTTCTTCTCGTTCCTGTCGAGCAGTGAACTGATCTTCGAGGACGTGTTCGGTCGGGGCAGCTGGTTCGTTCCCTATTTCTCGACGATGGCGGTGATGTTGGGGGTGATGAGCCTCGGCATCAACCGGCTGCTGCGTCGCCTACCGGCCCGCCGGATAACGGTCGTGGCCGGAGCCGCCATGGTCGTCTTCTCCGCCGCCCGGGTGATACTCGCCGCGACCACCGACGGTGTCCCTCCGTTCTGGATCTGGGTTGGGTTGTTCAGCGCCTCCAACGTTTGCGCCGTGGCGATGTTTCCCAGCCTGAACAGCCTGGCCCTCGAACCGATGGGCGATCTGGCGGGCACGGCGGCGTCGGTCATCGGGTTCCTGACCTCGGTCGGCGGGGCCATCCTCGCCACCATCACCGACCGTCGGCTCGGCGGCACGGTGGCTCCGCTGGCACTGGGGTATCTGATCTATTCCGCTTTGGCCTTCGGCTGCCAGATTCTGGCTCTGCGGCGACCGTCGGTTCCCACCGAGCAAGTCATCAGCCGGGGTTGAACGCCGTGCCCAGAAGGCACTGGGTGGCGACGGCCACGAGGCGGTTGTCGTCGTAGACCTTGGTCACCGCCACCCCGGTGCCGCCGGGGCCGAGGTGGGTCACGGCATCGAGGAGCAACCACTCACCGTCGACTCCGGCGACGAACGCCACATCGAGGTCGGCGTTGATCATGCCGAATCCGTCGGCCGGGTCGAAAGCCGCGGAAATCCCCGATCCAACATCGACCGATCCCATGATTCGCTGGACACCGGTGATCCCAGCGTCGGGTAGCACGGGATACCGCAATCGAACCCAGTCACAGGCCGGACCGGCCTGGTCGAACGCGCCGGCGACGAATCGATGCTCCAGGCCGTCACGGTGAAACACGGGAACACCCGGATCGGCGGCCCAGTGAGGGGCGGCGACGGTCTCGGTGCTACGCCAGCTCCGATGGTTCGGGGGATCAGCTCTCCATGCCGTCTCCGGGACATCACCGCCGGCGAGCACCAGCGCCGTGGCCCGAGCGACGGGACGTGAGTCGTGTGTGAGTTCGGCATCGACCTGGGAAACCCGTCGACTGGTTGAGCGGCGTTCGACCTCGGCCCCCAGCGGCTCGAGCGGGATGGCCGTGAGGAGGCTCACGCGGATACGAGCTACGGTTTCTCCGGGCTCGACCGTCTCTTCGCACAGATGGGCCAGGAGCGCCGACGGTGGTCCTCCGTGTTGGGCGTCGGGTCGCCACGGTCCGGCAGTAATCGGCATCGGCTCGAAGGCCGACGGGCTCGATCGACGGTACAGACTCGACACGGTCGCCACGTTACACCGTCGGTGGGGCCACTCACCCGGCTCACGGCGAACGCCATCGCGCCCGGCCCTCAGCGTACGGGACACCCTCCTTGTTCGTGAGCGAGCAGACCATGGGTTTGCCTGTCTTCGACGTGCCCGTGGCACCGGGCGGGGAGCAGAACGCTCCGGGGGTGACGAACTGTTCCGCGGTGGTCGGAGCAGCAGTTGTGGGAGCCGCAGTTGTGGGTGCCGCAGTCGTCGGAGCCGCAGTTGTGGGAGCGGCAGTCGTCGGAGCCGCGGTCGTCGGAGCCGCAGTCGTGGGCGCGGCGGTCGTGGGCGCGGCAGTGGTGGGTGCAGCAGTCGTCGAAGCCACCGTGGCCGGGGCGACAGCGGACGGCGCGCCAGTCGTGGCCGACGTCGATGATGACGGACCTGTCGTCGAGGTGGGCTGGGCCGAGATCTGCGTCGAGGCTCCAGAGTCGGGCGCCTGAGCGAGCGGCTCCAATTCATAGGCCTCCGAATCCACCGCGGCCGCTGTTTGTTCACCCGGGTTGTCGCCGAGCGAGCCGAGTACCGCCAAGAGCACGACGACGGCGGCAGGAATCAGCACACGTTTCCGCTGCCACCAAGGGCGGCCCACAACCATCGACGGCGTTCCGGCCGAACTCAACGCCCGCTCCTCGTCCGACGGGTCGAAGAACTCCTGGGTCGGTGTTTGAGGCGTCGAATACGGCACCGGGGGACTGACATGGTCGGTCCATCGGACGCCATCCCACCACCGGCTCGACCCAGGTTTCGATGGGTCCTCATACCATCCGGCCGGTATCTGATCAGCCACGGTCAACTCCCTCCGTCGGCGTCTGGCCCAAGCCTAGGCTCACGTCCGTCTGCCTTACGGTGTTGCCGATGTGGGCAATTGTCCACCGGTCGGCGACGATCTCCAACGAGGGCAACCCAAGGAACTGTGGTGCCCGGGGTGGGAGTCGAACCCACACGCCCCTTGCGGGGCCGAGGGGTTTAAGCCCTCTGCGTCTGCCGTTCCGCCACCCGGGCGTGGCTTCCACCCAGACTAGAAGGCTGTTCGGGCAAAGATCAGCACATTCGGCGATTTGCCGGCTCAGAGTTGAAGCACCGGCACCTGGTGGTGATCGAGGCGGGCGACACCGAGCAGATCGAGCATCGCCGGGGCGAAGTCAAGGTAATCGACCTCACCGTCGGCGGGCTGTTTGAAGGTCGGCGAATTGGAGACCGCCACCACCCCCTCGGGGATGTGACGGCCGCTGGTGTGATCGTCGATGCGACGGATCTCGATGCCGGCGTCGGTTGCGATGACCGCCTCGCCGTCGAGGAGAACGGTCTCGGCGTCGACAACGGTCATGCCGTAGGTCAGGGTCACGACCTCGTCGACCCGGTCGACCCGCCATCGGGAGTGACCGCCACCGATCTCATCGAGACGGCGGGCGAGCTGTTCCGCATCATCGAGCGAGCCGCACACGAGCGTGAGGTTGGGTGCCATCGAGCCCCGAACCGATGGCCGACGATCGACGCCGACACCGATCGCCGTCAGGAATGCCGCAGCGTCGACGATCACCACGTCGTGGGTCTCGTCGGACCGAAGGTCCCGACTCGGACCCTGACCCATCGACGAAACGACCACCAGGGTCCGTTCGTTGTGACGGCACCACACATCGAGGCGGGCGAGAAACCGGTCGAGCATCTCGACCGCGACGGGTATCTCGTCGCGATGCCGGGCCACCCAGTCGAGCGGATAGTGCTCGATCTCGAAATCGTCGGGGTACAGGGCGTACCAATAGCGGTGCATGGCGGCGGCCACATGGTTGGTGAACATCACGGCCAGATCCGGCGCCTCGTCGGTGAGCAGACGCATGAACACGTCGGCCATGATGAGGAACTGCCCGCACCGGGCCCGTTCCCGCGGCACCCGGCCGGAGGCCACATCGACACCGAGGCGGCCGAGCCGGGCCATCGTCGCTCCACTGAGACCGAGACCCGGCGCCACCTTCAGGACCGAGGCGAGCTCGGCTCGCATCGAACGCAGATCCGACGTGCGGCTGTTGGCCCTCGTCAATCGCAGATTCAGTTCCTGGAACGACCGGTACCGGTCGGGCACCGTGTCGGAGTCGACGGCGAAACAGTCCGGGATGGCGAAGCGGAAGTCACCATTCACACACTGCGACGACAGCGGCGACGAGTGCAGGGTGTTGACGACACCGACCGAGCGTCCCGACCGAGCCGCAGCCTGCCAGTAGAACGGAAACCCCGCCGGCTTGGGGTCGCCGTACCACCAGATCTGATGGTCCCTCCACGGCACGCCGGTGTTGAGGGACGCCCACGTCTGCGACGGATACATCTCCCTGGGGAGCTTCTCGTCAACCCTGGTTTCGACGACCAGGTCGTCGTCGAGCAGCTGCTCCAGAAATGGGGCTCGGCCCATCCCGGCGACATCCTGCAGCACCCGGCGGGGCACCTCGTTCACTTCGATGACGACGGCCCGGCGAAAGTCCATGGAAGACATGGAAACCTATCGACGGATTCGGCGACGTTCTGAACGGATCGGCGGCGCTATTCGCCGACCACCTGAGCGCCCGCCTCAATCATCCTCGTGTCCTAGGAGCGGAGGCGTTCCGCCAGGAACCGGTAGGTTTCGAGTGCCGGCTCGGTGACCAGACGGATGAAGATGCTGGCTATTCCGAGCTGCAGGATGATCCCGATGGCCTTGGCCCAGGTGTAGAGCGGACCGGGCTCGGTCTCATCGACCGCCATCGAGATCGCCGGCTCCCCTTCGGGACCAGGCCCGTAGCTACAGAACCCCTCCGTTCGGTCACTCAGCGCGAATCGGTTCGAGCGCTCGAAATCGAGCAGCGTACGCTCGATCTCCTCGCCATAGCGTAGACACATCTGTTCGGTGACCAGGTTGTCGAACGGTGCCACCACCCGGCTCCTGGCCAAGTCCAGCACGATCAAGGCGAACACGGCGATGATCGCCACGACGAACCAACGCCCAGGGTCCATGCGGCGGTCGGCCGTGTCGGGATCGGTTTGCATCGTGGTCATGAGGGGCCTTTGCCGGTTGTGCCGCAACGAGTCTCTGCCCGGCCGAGCCGACCGAGACGAGACCTCCGGCCACCATGATACGACGGGTTCGGGAATCAGCGGGTCCAGCGGCGTTCGAGTGGAACGAATCCGATAGGTATCACCGGCCTCAAGCGGCCCGACGGCCCGCTGAGTGGCCATGATCCTGACGCCGACCGCTGTGCGCTCCCTCCCCCGGCGTACCGAACCCCGGGCCGGTTTCCGAACGTCGGGCCGCGCTCGAATGGCTCCGATCGTCGGTTCCCGACCCGGGGTGATCAACGGCGGCGTCGCCGACGCCATCGGACGACGGCGACTGGGCCGCGAGCAGGACCTCGCCGGCGGCCCGCCAGAGCGCATCACGACCTGACGCGTCGAACGAGCCCTTCTTCGCCGCCCGCACGATCCCCTCGATCATGTCGGCGGTGACCGAGACCGCCGGTCGACCTCGGTAGCGGACGGCCACGGTGGCCGAGCCGTCGGCGTTGCGACGGATCGCCCGCCCGACACCGACCCGTCCGGGGCTGCGGAACGTGACCTCCGCAATCCCGGACCCGGCGGCGGCGTCCATGAGGACTCGAGCCAAACGGGCGAACCCGATCGATGTCAGCTCGGCCTCCAACCCCGTGTTCGGGGTCGACGACGACCGGCGAGCTTGCTGCTCCTGCCTGTACTCCACGCTTCCACTATGACCGACCCCTGTGACATCGAAGCCCAGTCGCCCTCACGACCCCCACGGACCCCAACCGGCGGCTCTAGACCACCCAAAACCACACACCACAACCGCCAGTAGGCGCTCCGTGACCTCACAAACCCCAACCGGCGGCCGTAGACCACCGAAAACCACGCACCACAACCGCCAGTAGGCGCTAGGCGATCAGCTGGTCGACGGGTCGGCGCCAGGTGGGTTCAGGAGCGGTGGGCCATCGGGCGGGTCGGGTCCGGCGGGTCGGCGATCCCGTCGTCGAACGGTGTCCTGCGCAGGTACAGCACCCAGGCCCCGAAGCCGCTGACGATCGGCACCCACCACGAGATCAGGCGGTAGGCGATGGTGGCGAGGCTGGCGTCCTGGGCGCTGATGCCGGAGATGATGAGCAGCGAGTAGAGGCCGACCTCGACAAACCCCAAACCGCCGGGGGTTATCGGAATCATCCCCAGCACCTGCGCTCCTGCGTAGGCGATCAGGACGAGGCTCAGCCGCGGATCGGTGCCGACGCTGTACAGAGCGGCGATGAGCGCCAGATAGTCGAACGCCCACTTCCCGGCCGACGCGGCCACGACAGCCGGCCAGCGGCGGTCGACCACGGTGATCAGCCGATCGCGTTCGGCGACGAACTGGCCGTGTCCGACGGTCCATGAACGCCGAAACAGCCGACCCAGGAGGTTCATGACCGCCCGGATGCCGCGTTCGGCCAACTCCAGTGGCCGGGTGAACGCCACCGCAAGCGAACCGATGGCGAGCAGGACCACGAACATCACACCACCGGCGACGGCCGCGGGGAGAAGGCTCTCGGGGATCGGTGCCCCGAGCAACGCCATCACGCCGGCAACCGCCGGGATCGCCACCAATGCGGCCGTGGTCATCACCGAGGTGACGGCGAGAGCGCCGCCGGCCTTCGACGATTCGATCCCGGCCGACGCCAACATGCGGTAGTACACGGCACCGCCCGTCGCCGCCCCACCGGGTATGACTCGGCTGACGGCGTTCGAGACCAGCTGGCTGGTCGCGGCGACGAACCAGGACGCCTGCGGTATGACGATCCGGGTCAGCCACCACAGACACACGAAACTCGCCAACTCCAGGGCGAACATCACTCCGAACCATCCAGGCCGGATCGTGCGGAGCCGGGGGCCCGAGGAGAGAAGATCGCGAAGCTGGTCCTGCATGAAGTACATCGCGGTGGCCGCGACGGCCAGACCGATACCCCACACCAGCGTCCGTCGAATGAAAAGGGGGCCATTGGGCAGCCCGACAAGCGGTGAGCTCACCGAATCCTCGGATCGCCGACGCCCCATCACGGCGCCATGCCCACGTCGGCCATGGCCTCGGCAACCGAGTCGGTCTCAGTCACGAGTCGGTGAAGCGGCCACCCAACGGACCGGCAGAGGCGATCGAGCGTGGTGATCGGCAAGCCGACGACGTTGAGGTAGGAGCCGTCGACCCGATCAACCAGAAGCGCACCGCGACCCTGGATCCCGTACGCGCCGGCCTTGTCAGCCGCCTCCCCCGTCGAGATGTACCAGTCGATGAGATCGGCGTCGAGGGCACGGAACCAAACCGTGGTGGTGTCGCGGGCGGAGACCGTGCGAAGACGGCCGTCATCATCCGACCGGTCGAGCAGCCCGACGGCGACGCCGGACACGACGCGGTGTTCCCGCCCCGACAACATCGTCAGCATCCGCTCGGCATCCGCCGTTCCCTCGGGCTTGCCCAGGATCGAACCGCCGATCTCGACAACCGTATCGGCGGCGATCACCAAGACGACCGGCCAGGAGGCCGGCAGTCGCTGGGCGCACGCGGTGAGCTTGGCCAGTGCGAGCCGTTCCACCAGGTCGGGGGCCGTCTCGTCGCCAGCGGGTGTTTCGTCGACATCGGCCGGCTGAATCTCCGGGGCCATGCCCAGGCGGCGCAGGATGGCGGCCCGACGCGGCGAACCCGACGCCAACACAACGGTCGGAACTCCCAACACAACACGGTCAACCATCGGTTCCAGCGTAGAGGCTTGGGACACGGGCCGGGTCGGTGGCACACTTGACGGCCATGAACCTCATCGACGTCACAACGGCCGACGGTGTCGCCACCATCACCCTCGACGACCCGAAACGCCGCAACGCGGTCACGCTGCCCATGTGTGCCGAGATCGACGAGGCCATGAACGCCGTCGAAGCCGACGAATCGATCAAGGCTCTGATCGTCACCGGCAAACCCCCGGCGTTCTGCGCCGGCGCCGATCTGTCGCACCTCGGTGACTCGGCCGAAGAGGGGCTCCTCACGATCTATGAGGGGTTCCTGCGGATCGGACGGAGCCCACTGCCGACCATCGCCGCGGTCAACGGAGCGGCGGTCGGGGCCGGCATGAACCTGGCCCTCATCTGCGATCTGCGACTCGCGGGTCGATCGGCCCGCTTCGACACCCGCTTCCTCGAGCTGGGGCTCCATCCGGGCGGCGGGCACACCTGGATGTACCAGAACATCTGCGGACCCCAGACGGCGGCGGCCGCCATCCTGTTCTCGCAGGTCTTCGACGGGGAGGAGGCGACCCGGGTCGGCCTCGCCTTCTCGGTCCACGACGACGACGAGTTGCTCGACGCGGCCAAGGCCATGGCGGCAAAGGCAGGATCGGCACCCCGTGACCTGGTGCTCAAGACCAAGCGAACCATGCAGGACATCCGCTCGGTGACCACCCAACGGGCTGCGGTCGACCACGAGCTCGGACCTCAGGCATGGTCGACCCGGCAACCGGCGTTCCAGGAACGGTTGGCCAAGCTCAAGGCGAAGATCAGCTCCAAGAACTGACGCTTCGCCCGGCGACGGGCCGAAGCCTCACATGTCCAAGGCGACCTCGAACTCGGCTGCGTAGCCGTCTGAGGTCTCCGTAACGGCGAGTGTCATCTGCTCCCCGCTCTGGGCGAAGATGCCGTCGTCTTCGTTGCGCACGGTCCGCTCGCCGCGGGCGCTGTAGGGCTCGGCGGCAAAGACCTTGTCGGTCAACGCAGGATCGAAGAAGAGCTGGGACGTGAATTCGTGGCCGTCGTCGGTGCGGATCTTGAAGTGGAGGTGGACGGCGCGGGTTTCGTACCAGCCGGGGTAGATCGTGGTGAACGAGCAGACACCCTGCCCATCAGTGAACTGGTGGCCCCGCAGGAACTTCTGCCCGACGGTACCCATGTTCTCGTAGTCGGTGTCGGAGTAGATGCCCTCGGCGTCGCAGTGCCACAGATCGACCTGGGCGCCGGCGAGTGGAGCGCACGCCGATTCGTTCAATGTGGAGACGCGGAACGTCAAGTCGAGCGTTGCGCCCTGAGAAACGGCTCCGGTGGTCGGATCGGTGCGTATGTCGGATCGGTTCGCCTGGTCGTCGACGAATATCGGCCCTTCGGTCAACGCCGGACGCACGACACAACCCGGTACCACGCTGGTGCCGTCCGTTGCCGATGCGGTCGGGTCCGAGCTGCTGCAGCCGGTCATGACCAACGCTCCACCCGCCGCACCCAGCATCAGCAGCGCTCGGCGCCTGGTGTAGATGTGTCCGACTGTGCGGTCGTCGTCATCCATGACCCGGCGGGAGTCCTCAGGCAGGTTGTCGGGCACCGTTTGTCCTCCTCGTCGCGAGTTGTCGGCAAATCGTACCCTCGACGACGACGAGTATTTCGTCGGCGACTCAGAGCCAGGCTTCGGTCAGTTCGGCGCGCCGCTCCGTCCACTCCTCGGCGGTCATGGCAAAGCGCACGTGGTCCTCCCACACGCCGTTGATCTCGAGGTACCGCAGCGCTGTGCCCTCGTTGCGAAGCTCGAGTTTCTCCACGACCCGAAGCGACGACACATTGCGGGGAACGATCGAGATCTGGACCCTGTGCAGTTTCAGCTCCTCGAACGCGAATCGGAGAACCATGACCACCCCCTCGGGGGTGTAGCCTCGCCCGGCCTGCTCCTCGTCGATCCAGTAGCCGAGGTAGGCGCTCTGGAACGGTCCGCGTTGTACGGCGTTGAGGTTTATCTCACCGCAGAACGCGCCGCCGACGAAGACACCGAAGCCGAATCCCGAACCCGACTGCCACTCCCGGTCCCGGGCATGACATCGGAGGGCGAAGGCGCTGCGGTCGGTCACGGGATCCGGTGCGCCGTCGGGGCGCTTGGGCTCCCATTTGGTCAACCAGTCGAGATTCCGACGCCGAACCTCCTGCCAGGCCCAGAAGTCGTCGGGCCGCAGCGGGCGCAGCAGGATCCGGCGTCCGAGCAGGCTGGTGTTCACGATCATCGAAGCGAATTCCCGTTCGAGGGCGGTGGCGATTCGATGGAGGCGAGAACCCCGTCGAGAAGACCGAGCGTCGACACCTGTATCCCGTCGACGTCGAACCGACGCATGAAGCCCAGGAGAATGCACATGGCGCCGACGATCCAGCCGACGTGATCCGGTTGCAGCCCGGGGTTGGCCGCCCGATCGGCGTGAGCCTCGGTTGCCAGCGCCCGGAACAGTTCCTCGGCCGCCCCCCGTTCGAGGCGATAGCCCTCGATCCCATCGCCGTCGGCCACACCGAGTTCGACTTCGGCCACAAAGCGGATCGCGCCGAGGCCGACGATCGGCGATTCGGCAATGGCCGCCACCAGCTCGGGCCGCTCCCGCTCGATGTCGTCGAGGTGCAGTCCGACAACGGACAGCGCGGAGGACAGTTCCGCCGGATCAGGTGGATCGGCGGACAGGTGATCAGTAGTGATGGTGGTTGCTCCAACCGGCATGGAGAACGACGAGACGTCTCCGTTGATCGGTCCGGCGGCCAGCTCCGTCGACCCGTGCCCGATGTCGATGGTGACGAGCGCCTCGTCGGCTCCAGGAGAGGCGGCCGCCGACACGGCTCGATGACCGAGCACCGCCTCCTCCTCGCCATCGACGACATCGACCGTGACCCCAAGATGTGATGCGACCAGCGCCGCCACCTCGGACCGGTGGCGCGACCGTGCCGCCTCGGTGGCGATGACCCGCGACACGATGCCGCCGTTGGCCTCGGCCACGTCGGCCACCCGGCGCAGTGCATCCTCGAGCGCATGTCGCGCGTCCTCACCCAGCGAACCATCCACACTCGGCTCGGCGATGAGATCGGTGGTGAGACGAAGGCGTTCGAGACCCGACGGGGTTCGGATCAGCGCCTTCACCGCGCCGGACCCGATCTCGACGACCGCCACCCGATCCCCGGCGCCGGATCCGCGGCCGACGTCGTCGGGCCGGTGGTCCACGGTCACCAGGCCGTCGATCACGTCACCGGACTCCGACAGCCGGTCGTGAACCCACCGACCCACAGGGTCGTCGCCGCCGGCCAAATGATAGGCGTAGTGGGCATGGAGGCATTTGACCCCCTGCCGGGTACCTCCCACCCCGCCGGTCGGCCGGGGCCCGGTGTGGTCGACCGGTATCAACCGCTCCCGTTCGCGCCGGTATCGGTCGTGTGCGGCGGCCACGTGTTCCGGTGCAATGGCGGCCTCGGCCGCTTTGACCCCTCCGATGGATTCGATCCGACCGATCGCCTTGTTGAGTTCGGGGTCGACCAGCCAGTAGCGGGTTGGCATCGGCCGCCCCGAGTGAAGGAAGGGAGCGTTGAGCAGGACCACCGGCGTCCCGTCGGGACGGCTCACCGAAACCGAATAGTCGCCTTGCGGTCGCCGACCGAGTAGCCGGGCCACCGTTGCGTCGAGATCGTCGTCGGCTTCGCTGTCGGGGGGATCCGGGGTGGTTGAACCTCTGTCCATCAGGCCGATCAGCCGCGGCTGATCAACCACCAGATGAAGGCGATGACCAGAGCCATCACACCGGCCGCCGGAACCAGGCGCTTCGCCATCGACTCGCCGCCGACAGCCAGCAGGTCGACCGCTTCCGGCTCCGGCGACTCGATCTTGCGAACCCCTCCGGAGACCTTGTCGGCCACGGCGCCGGCCGCATCGGACGCGGCCGCGGCGGCGTCACCGGCCGCGGACCCGACCTTCTCGGCCACCGACTCCGCCGTGTCGGCTGTGGCCTCGGCGGCCTCGGACGCAACCTCTTCCACGGCCGCCGCTGCGTCATCGGCTGCTGCGGAAACATCGTCGGCGGCCGCGCCCGCCGCTGCGGCCACACCATCGGCACCGGACGGCGATTCGGAGGCGAGCTTGTCACGCAGGTTGTCGGTGAACTGGCCGAGGAGCTTCTTGGACACGTCTTCGATGGCGCCTCGGCCGAAGCTGGCGATCTTGCCGCTCAACCCGAGGTCGGTGTGGATCTCGACCTTGGTCTGGTCGGCGGCGAGTTCCTCCAGGGTCGCCGTGACCACGGCATTGGCGTTGCCCTGGCGGGGATCGCGCCCTTCGGCCTTGAGCTTGGCCACGTGATTCTCGGCATCCTGCTCGATGAACGACGCTTTGCCCTTGTAGTTGGCGGTGATGGGCCCGACCTTGATCTTGACCAGCCCGCGATACTCATCACCCTCGATCTCCGTCAGCTGGGCGCCGGGCATGCAGGGAGCGATGAACTCGAGGTCGTTGAGAATCGCCCATGTCTCCTCGATGCCTCGTTCGATAACAAAGTCGTTCGTCAGCTCCATCGTTGGAGATCCTCCATGGTGTCGATATCGATCGGATTACCCATGCACGCTACCTCCGAAACGAGGTCGGAACGCAGTCGAACCAGCGATCGGGCGCCCTCGTCGCCGGTTCGAGGAAGAAGCGGCCACACGGACCGGTCGAGTTTGACCGGAGGTCGGCGGCGGCCGCCGAATGAGGCGGTCACAATGGGTCCCTCGGCGGTGGCGACGGCCCGCCAGGCGTCGGTTCCGACCAGCGGCTGATCGGCGAGGCCGACGACGACGGCGTCGTGTCCGTCGGCTTCGGCCCGGTCGATTCCGGCGGCCAGCGAGGTGGCCTGCCCTTCCGACCACCGGTCGTTGTGGACGACGGTGAATCCGAGCTGCTCGACCGGGACCGATTCGGCGTCGGCCAGCCACGCCAACGGAATGTCGATCCCGGTCGCCCCGGTCACGACGTAGATCTGATCGACGCAGCCGTCGAGGAGGGGACGCACGGCACCGAGAGCGTGCGCAGCCAGGGGACGACCTCGAAACTCGGCGTCGAGTTTGTGCGTTGCCGCGTCGAATCGTGAGCCGGATCCACCGGCCAGCATCAGTACTGCTCGGGACATTGCGGTCAGTGTGCCACGGTGGGCCGCTCTCCACGCGTCGAGCCCGACAGCTCCCCCAGAGCTACATCGCCGGGTCCCGCAACTGTTACTGTGGTCACACTGTCGGTATCGAATCCGGCCAAAACGGGCCGTTCCGCCCCCATCGTCGTGGGTAATCCGCCAAGTGAAAAACGGTCGACGAGACCCTGTCGGCTAGATTCCTGCCTTGATGTCATCGCCCAGCCGTGCGGCACTGTGGTCGACGGGCGCCGTCCCCCTCCACCTGAACACCGTGTCCGCCGGTTGGCGAACCAACACGAAACGAAACACCTCATGGACCCCTCCACGATACGAAAACAGCTCCTCGCCCTGGCCACCAGCCACATCTGGACCTGGGATCACGACCTGCTCGAGCTGCTCGACCACAAGCGGGCCGAGACATCGGATCCGACCTCACCTCCCCACCCCGTCGTCACCGTCACCGGACTCGACGACGATGATCTCGACGCTCTGGCCTCCGATGCGGAATTCGTCGGTCGCCTCGCCGACCAGTGGCAGCGGGCCGAGGATTACCTGGCCGATCGGGTGAATGATCCGTCGGTCGCCTACTTCTCCCCCGAATTCGGAATCAGTGAGCGCATCCCCCAATACTCGGGCGGACTCGGAATCCTGGCCGGTGACCATCTGAAGGCATCGTCGGACCTCACCGTCCCGCTGTGCGCGGTCGGCCTCTTCTACCGGGAGGGCTTCTTCCGCCAGGGTCTCACCGACGGACGCCAGACCGAACGCTACGAGACCTACGAGCCCGAAGACCTCGGCGCGGTCGACAGCGGACTCACCGTGACCGTTCCGATGACCGATCACGACGTGACCGCCCGAGTCTGGACCGTCGATGTCGGTCGGATTCGCCTCATCCTGCTCGACACCGACGTCGAGACCAACACCAAGCACGACCGCAAGATCACCGATCGCCTCTACAGCGGTGACCGCCGCCATCGGCTCGAGCAGGAGATGATCCTCGGTGTCGGCGGCGCCCGAGCCGTCGCGGCGCTTGGCCTCCACCCGCCGCTCTACCACCTGAACGAGGGCCATGCCGGGTTCCTGATCCTCGAACTGATCGATCGTGAGGTGGCCGATGGCGCCACCCTCACCGAGGCGCTCGAGCGCATCGAACCCCACCTGCTGTTCACCACCCACACACCGGTTCCGGCCGGCATCGATCGCTTCGCACACAGCCTGATCAACGCCTACCTCGCCCCGTGGGCCGAACGGTGGTCGGTGAAGGTGGCCGACATCGCCGCACTCGGTCACGACCCGGAAGGCGCCGATGACGAGTTCAACATGGCGTTGTTCTGTCTGCGCGCCGCGGCTAAGGCCAACGGCGTGTCCAAACTGCACGGCCAGGTCAGCCGCGATCTGTTCAGCCAGGTCGACAAGGGTGCCGCCATCGGCTCGGTCACCAACGGCGTGCACGCCCGAACCTGGATTGCGCCCCGAATCGGCGAGGCCTTCGACGAGGTCGGCGGGCCGGCATGGGCCGACGGCGATCCTGCGGCCTGGGAACGAATCGCCGCCATGGACGCCACCGCCATCCGCAACCTGAGGCGCCGAGGGGGCGAGATTCTCTCCCAGATGGTGCAGGAGCGAACCGGAACGACATTCGATCCCGAGGTGTTGACCGTCGGCTTCGCCCGCCGCTTCGCCACCTACAAGCGGGCCGATCTTCTCCTGCGCCACCGCAAACAACTGGCCGCGCTCCTGGCCGACGAGTCCACACCGATCCAGTTCGTGTTCGCCGGTAAGGCCCACCCGGCCGACGAACCGGGCAAGGCGCTGCTGGCCCACATCGTGTCCTTCGCCAAGACCAAGGCCGCCAACAACCGGTTCGTGTTCGTCAGCGACTACGACATCGCAGTGGCCCAGGCCATGTACGCCGGCTGCGACGTCTGGCTGAACAACCCGGTTCGACCCCGGGAGGCATCGGGAACAAGCGGGGAGAAAGCCGCACTCAACGGCTCCCTCAACTGCTCGATCTCCGACGGCTGGTGGGACGAGATGGCCACCGACATGAACGGCTGGACCATCCCGGCCAGCGACCACGAGGACACCAACGCCCGCGACGCCGAGGAGTCCAAGTCCGCTCTCGACATCATCGCCACCGAGATCGTGCCCGCCTACTGGGCCGGTGGTGAACCGTGGGGTGACCCGTGGATCGAGCGGATTCGGGCCTGCTGGGCCACGCTGGGTCCCCAGGTCACGGCAGCCAGGATGCTCGTCGACTACCGCGACCGGCTCTACCGCCCGATGCTGGACGCTCTGTCCAATCGGTGACGCAGACCACATGGTGATGCAGGCATGGGCCGGCGATCCACACCGCCTGGGTGCGGTCTGGGACGGAACCGGCGTCAACATCGCCGTCTACTCCGAACCGGCTGAGCGAGTCGAGCTGTGCCTCTTCGACGCCGACGGTCGCGAGAGACGGGTCGACCTACCGTCGATCACGGCATTCGTACATCACGGCTACTTCCCCGAGATGCGGCCGGGTCAGCGGTACGGCTTTCGCGTCCACGGCCCGTGGTCGCCGGCCGACGGGGTGCTCTGCAACCCCAACAAGCTGCTCACCGACCCCTACGCCCACGCGCTGGAGGGCGACCTCAGTTGGGATGAGTCGATCTTCGCCTTCAACGAGGGCACCGACGAGCTGAACCCGCTGGACAGTGCACCGTCGGTTCCCCGGTCGGTGGTGGTCGACCAGTCGTTCGATTGGGGCACCGACCAGTCACCGCGCACACCCCTGTACCGCACGATCATCTACGAGACCCACGTGCGGGGCATCAGCATGACCCATCCCGGCGTTCCGCCCGAACTGAGGGGCACCTACGCCGGGCTGGCATCCGAACCCATCATCGATCACCTTCTGGCCCTCGGGGTCACCGCGGTCGAGCTGTTGCCGGTCCACCACCACGTGTCCGAGCACCATCTGGTCAAGCAGGGCCTGACCAACTACTGGGGTTACAACACACTCGGGTTCTTCGCCCCCCACGCCGGCTACGCCATGGATCGAGGTGAAGGCCCGTGGGCCGGGTCCCAGGTGGTCGAGTTCAAGAACATGGTCAAGGCCCTTCATCGGGCCGGTATCGAGGTCATCCTCGACGTGGTCTACAACCACACGGCCGAAGGCAACCAGTTTGGCCCGATGCTGTCGCTCAAGGGATTCGACAACCCCGCGTACTATCGCCTCAGCCCCGAGAACAAGCGGTTCTACGTCGACTACACCGGCACCGGGAACAGCCTGAACATGCGTCACCCGCACTCGCTGCAGCTGATGATGGACAGCCTCCGATTCTGGATCACCGAGATGCACGTCGACGGTTTCCGCTTCGATCTGGCCTCGACCCTCGCCCGCGGCCTCCACGAGGTCGACCGGCTCAGCTCCTTCTTCGACCTCATCCATCAGGATCCGGTTGTGAACCGGGTGAAGTTGATCGCCGAACCGTGGGATGTCGGTGAGGGCGGCTACCAGGTCGGCAACTTCCCGCCGCTGTGGTCGGAGTGGAACGCCCGGTACCGCGACGGCGTCCGCGACTACTGGCGGGGCGCGGACGAGTCGCTGGCCGACTTCGCCTCGAGGCTGACCGGCAGTTCCGATCTGTACGCCTGGTCCGGTCGGCGACCGTCGGCCAGCATCAACTTCGTGACCGCTCACGACGGCTTCACGCTGCACGATCTCGTCTCGTACAACGAGAAACACAACGAGGGCAACGGTGAAGGCAACCGCGACGGCGAATCCCACAACCGCTCGTGGAACTCCGGCGTCGAAGGCCCGACCGACGACGAGGCGGTGCTCGACGTTCGTAATGTTCGACGCCGATCGATCCTGGCCACGCTCATCCTGTCCCAGGGCATTCCGATGCTGCTCGGCGGTGACGAGATCGGTCGCACCCAGGGCGGCAACAACAACGGCTACTGCCAGGACAACGAGATTTCCTGGTACGACTGGGACAACGTCGACGAGGACCTCCTGGCCTTCGTCCGGCGGCTGGTGAGGCTCCGAGCCGACCATCCGACGTTCCGGCGGCGCCGCTGGTTCCAGGGCCGAGACCACCGGGGCAGTGACGTGTTCGACATCGAGTGGTTCAACACCGGCGGCGAGCGGATGACAGACGACGACTGGAACAACGGCATGGTCCGGTCGCTCATGGTGTATCTCAACGGCCAAGTGATCCCGACGCCGGGCTACTACGGGAACCGGATCACCGACGACAGCTTCCTGCTGCTGTTCAATCCCAACGGCGAGACCGCCGAGTTTCACGTGCCCGACGGTCTGGAGGCCAAGACCTGGCGGGTCGAGATCGATACGGCCACCGACCACCAGCGGGATGCGATCGTGGACACCAAAGACGTGTGGTCCGTGGCCCCGTGGGCCGTTGTTGTGCTACAGATGAACGGATCCTGACATGACTTCCACCTCCCAGCCCTCCGATCTTCGTGTGCTGTTCGCCTCGGCCGAATTGACACCGATCGCCCGCGTCGGCGGGCTGGCCGAGGCCGCGGCCGGGCTGGTCGGCGCCTTGCGGTCCGCCGGGATGGACGTGCACCTCGTCGTCCCCGACTACGGCGACGTCGATTTGGAGGAGGCGGAGACCTTCACGCTCGACGCCCCGGAGTGGGTCGGACCCGTCACCGTCCGGCGCGGTGTCCACCCGGTCGTCGGAGCCGTTGACCTCGTCCACGTTCCCGGCATGGACCGGCCCCACCCGTACCTCGACGAGAACGGTGAGGGCTGGCCCGACAACGACCGGCGCTTCATGGGGTTCTCCGCCGCCATCACCCTTCTCGCCAACGCCACACAACCGGATGTGGTCCACCTCAACGACTGGCACACCTCCGCGGCCACCGCCTGGCTGCACGGACGGATCCCGACCCTGCTCACGATCCACACGCTCGGCTACCAGGGGGTGTGCGGCGAATACTGGCTGCAACACCTCGGACACGACGCATTCCGTTTCGCCTGGTGGGGAGCGACCAACCCCATGGCCGGCGCCATTCAACTCGCCGACCGGGTTCTCACGGTGAGCCCCAACTACGCGTCCGAGATCGTGACCCCCGATGGAGGTATGGGACTCAACGAACGCCTGGCCGCGCTCGGCGACCGCCTCGTCGGGATCCGCAACGGGATCGACACCGGCATCTGGAACCCGGCCACCGATCCCCTTATCGCCGCCAACTACACCGTCGAGGACACCGCCGATCGTTCGGTCTGCCGTGCAGCCCTGTTCAGCGAAGCGGGTTGGGCCGACGACAACCGACCTCTCATCGCGGTCGTCAGCCGCCTGGTCGACCAGAAGGGCATCGACCTGGCACTCAGCTGCGCCCGCTTCCTCGACACCATGCCCGCCCGGCTGATGGTGCTGGGATCCGGCGCGGTGTCGATCGCGGATGGTCTTCGCTACTGGGCCGACCGGACGCCCGACCGGGTCTGGTTTCTCGACGGCTACGACGAGCCACTGGCCCACCGACTGTTCGCCGGCAGCGACCTGTTCCTGATGCCGAGCCGATTCGAGCCCTGTGGACTGGCCCAGATGCAGGCGATGGCCTACGGCTCGATCCCGGTGGTCACCGGTGTCGGCGGGCTCGTGGACACGGTGATCGACGCCGATCGTGACCGCAGCGACGGCACGGGCTTCATCAGCAACTCCGTCGACGACACCGGGGTTCTGGATGCGCTGCATCGGGGGATCCGGGCAGTGCGGATGAGCCGGCGTCGTGACGCCATCCAACGCCGTGGCATGAGCCACGACTGGTCGTGGACCAAACCCGCCGACGAACACATCGACCTGTACCGGGACCTCGCCGGCCGCTGACAGTCCGCCGCGTGTGACTCAGCTGTCGAAGGCCCGGTCGCGGTAGGCGTCGAGAAGACGGGGACCATCGAGATCGCGCACGAACGGTAGAGGATCGATTCCTTCGGCGATGACGTAGTCGGTGACCGCCTTGATGGTGACGGCAAGCAGCTCAGCCGGATCCCACGGCTTTGCGATGTAGTGATCGAGGTCGGCCCGGTTGACGGCCCGAATGGTGTCGGCGTGACCGGCCTGCCCGGTCACGAGCACCTTGCGGGTCGCCGCCGTCCGGGGGTTGCCGTTGAGTTCGACGAGGAAGTCGACACCGCTGGCTCCGGGAAGGCGGTGGTCGGCCAGGACCAGGGCAAGCCGATCGCCGTCGGCTGTGATGTCGCTGAGGGCGGCGCGACCGTCAGCGACGTCGTCGGCCGTTTCCAGCCGGAGCGTTCCGACCAGGGACTCCAGGTCCCTCCGCAGCGCATCGCGCACTTCAGCTTCGTCTTCGACGATCAGAACGGCAAGTCGGTTCATCCTGTTGCCTCCCGTGGCCCGACGTTATCATCGACCGGCAGCACGACCGTGGCCACGGTGTGACCGTCGCCTGACACGAGTTCGATGGTGCCGTGGTGGGCGTCGGTGATCTGGCGACAGATCGACAGGCCGAGGCCCGACCCGAAGCTGACGTGTCCGTGTTTGGTGGTGAAGTGGGGGTCGAACAGCTGGTCGCTGATCGCCGGGTCGATGCCGGGTCCGTCATCCACGATCCGAACCCGGACATGGGACGGGTCGGGAGCGTCGACGTGAACCTGGATCGAGGTCCCGGGTCCGCCGGCGTCAATGGCGTTGACGACGAGGTTGGTCCACAGCTGCTGGAGCTGGCCGGGCCGAACCGACACCAACGGACACGGTTCGTAGGTTCGCTCCACGGCGACATCGCGGAGGCGGTGGCCCAGCAGCCGGAGAGCATCCTCGACGGTCTCGCTGATGTCGATGTCGGCCACGACCGGGCTCTGCTCACCGCCTCGAAGATAGGCCCGCAGGCTCTGCACCAGGTCGGCGATACGGGCCGAGGCACTGGAGATGTTGCGCAGCTCGATCCCGAGCCGGTGGGTTACCATTGCCCGATCAACGGCGGCCGGCGAGGCTGCCAACGCCGCCGCCTCCTCAGGGTCGGTCACACCGGCATCGACGAGGCGTTCGGCCAGCAGCCGATCGCCCAGGCGGTCGCCCACGGCCCGACGAGCGGCTCGAAGGTCGGCCGATGTCACCGGTTCCGCCGAACGTGCTCGCTCGACTCGATCCACGGTGTCAGGGTCGTCGAGGAGATCGACGACATCGGTGAGCAGATGCTCGGCGGCGCGGCTGATGGCCGCCGTCGGGTTGTTGAGCTCATGGGCGATACCGGCCGCCAGTTCACCGAGCGTGGCCATTCGGGCCTGTTGGATCAGCTTGCTCTGGGCCTCCTCCAACGCTGCGAGCGCTTCGGCCAGCTGGTCACGCTCATCTTGAAGCGACGCGTTCAACACGTCGATTCGGACCTGGAGGTCATCAGCCTCGCGGAGCCGGTTGGCCAGCGTGTCGACCAGGGTCCGGGTCAGCAACGGACCGACGTCGGATTCGGCCCCCACGGCGCGGGCCAGTTGGCCCAGTGACACCGGTAGCGCACGAACCTCGGTAACGGCCCTCACCTCGAGGAAGGCCCGCTGCTGGGTCGACAGCGACAGCAGCCCGACGATGGCTCCTGTGCCCTCGAGATGAACGGTGCGATCACCGGCGTCGGTATGGCGTCGGAGTTCGACCTCGCCCTCGAGGATCACGTAGATCCCGCCGACGTCAGCACCCTGTTCGAGCAGGACCGACCCGGGCCCGACCCGGAGACGAGCCGGGTGGCCGAGAGCCTGATCGAGGGCGACCACCAGCCGATCAACCATCTCCTCCGGGCTGAGTCGGGGTTCGAGGAGGACATGGCTGAGGTCGTGCTCGGCTTCGGTAGGGGCGGCCAGTCGTTGATCGATGCGATTCCGGGCCCGTGTCCGATCGTCGTGTTGAATCAGGTCGCCGTAGGCGTCGAGCCCGTCGGGATCGTGCTCGACGTGATACGTCGAGAGCTGGGCACGAAGCTGTTCCCGTAGTCCGACCCGGGACCACGGTCGGGTCAGCATCCCGTGGACGGCCCCTTGCGACAGGGCGGCGTCGACATCGTTCAGCGATCGGGCTTGGGTGATCAGCACTCGCCGGGTGGACAACAGCGCAGGGTCGGCCTGCATCGCCAGCGCCAACTCGGCCCCGGACATACCGGGCAATGTACGCTCGACGAATGCCACTGGCAGCAGGTCGCCCCGGGCGATGACCTGTCTCGCGGCGACCAGGCCCTCCTCGGCCGAGGACACGCCGACAATCTCGGCCGAGGTGCCGACCAGGTCGGTGATGTCGGCGATCATGGTGGTCCGGAGGTTGTCGTCGGGCTCGACGACCAGGAAATGTGGTCGGCTCATGGCAGCAGTCCCAACGCCCCCCACAGGGGTGGGGCAATGAACGCGATCAGAACGACCCCGATGGCGCCGAGGATGACACCGGTCCGGGCGAAGTCACGGGTTTCGACGGTGCCGGTGGCAAAGGCGATGGCGTTCGGGGGTGTGCTGACCGGCAGCGCCATGGCCAGCGAGCAGGCGACCGCGATGACGACGGCGGCCAGCATCGGGTCGAGGTCGATCGCGCTCGACGTGGCCATGGTCACCGCCAGCGGGATCAGCAGGTTGGCGGTGGCCGAGTTGGAGATCACGGTGCTCAGGATCAAGGCGAAGGCGGCCAGTCCACCGACCAGGGCGAACCGGGGAAGATCCGACCAGCCGACCAACCCGACCAGCCATGTGTCGAGCCCGGAGGCCGCCACACCGGTGCCGAGGGCGATGCCACCGCCAACCAACCACAGTACGTGCCAGTTCACCCGGCGAAGGTCGTTGGAGTCCATCACCCCGGTGGCGAGCAGAACCGTCACCGGCACGAACCCGACGATGGTGGAGGGTACACCGTGTACCGGTTCGCCAAGCCACAGCACAACGGTGGCGGCAAAGGTCACGTACAGGATCACAGCGTGGCGGGAACGATCGAAGTCACCGCCGATGCGGACGTCGATCTCGCCCGCCTGGGCCGGGTAGAAGCGGACGATGAGGAGCCAGGCGACGCCGAGGACGACCACGACGATCGGCACCGCAAGGGCCATCCAGCTCAAGAAGTCGATTCGGATGCCTTCGTCAGCCAGCCGACCCAAGGCAATGGCGTTTGGCGGCGTACCGACCGGGGTGCCGAGGCCCCCGATGTTGGCGGCAATCGGAATCGAGACGGCAAGCCCGGTGCGGAGGGGGTCGGTGGGGGCAAGGGTGGCCGAGACCGGCAGGATGACCGCCATCATGGCCGCCGTGGTCGCGGTGTTCGACATGAACATCGAGAGCATGGCGGTGATCACCATCAGGCCCCCGATCAACGAGGCCGGGTTGCTTCCAAACGGCTTGAGCAGCACACCGGCGAGGTTGCGGTCCAGCCGGAACTTGGCGGCGGCGTCGGCGAGGAAGAACCCACCGAGAAAGAGCATGAGAACCGGATGAGCCAACGCACCGTAGAACGAGGCGAACGGAGGTGCCTCGAACCCGGTGGACAGCGGAACGATCGCCTCGTCGGATATCAGTACGACTTCCAAGAAGATGATGACGGCTGCGGTCGCGTACAGGGGAATGGCCTCGGTGACCCAGAGCACCACGGCGGCACCGAAAACCGCCAACATGCGCCGGCCCTCGACCGAAAGGTCACCAAAGGGAACGGTGAGCGGGATCGCGGCCCAGGCGATGGCTGCCACCACACCCAACGCCGATTTGTGCCGGATCAGATCGGCTCGCCACCCGTTTGTCGAGGGGGTCGTTGTCGGCATGGCCTATCCGTCCATCACCTCGGCCACCGGCAGCAGGGACATCCAGTCCTGCCGGACCGGCCGATGGGCATGGGGTTGGACCAGGGAGGGGAAGTCGGTGAGTGGGGTGAAGGTGATCTTGCCGTCCTGTAGACCGATCATGGCGTCGGTCGGGTCATCGGCCACGGCCTGCTCGATGAGGTGGTGGATGCTCTCCCATGCCAGCCGGGTGGCCTGAATCCGATCGAAGGGCGACGGGTCGCCACCTTGCTGGAGGTGTCCGAGAACGGACCCGCGAACATCGAAGATCCCCTCGCCTTCCCGTTCGAAGAGCGCCTTGATGAAGTCGGTCGTATAGACGTCGTCGGCGTGTTCGCTGCGGATGATGAGGCCGAGTCTCTTGCCCTGGGCGAACCTGTCCTTCAGAGCGCGAAGGTCCTCCTCGAGACGGCGGAGTGAGATCTCCTCTTCCGGGAGATAGACCGTCTCCGCTCCCGAGGCCAGACCACTCATCAGGGCCAGATAGCCGGAGTCGCGGCCCATCACCTCGACAACGAAGCTCCGCCGTGACGCCACCGCAGACTGCTTGATCTTGTCGACATCGCTCACGATGCTGTTGAGGGCCGTGTCGGCACCAACGCTCAGCTCCGTGGCCGGCAGGTCGTTGTTGATCGAGGCCGGCAGGCAGACCACCGGAATCGCCAGATTCGGGTGGACGCCGGCAAGTCGCTGAAGTTCGTAGGCCGACTGGTATCCAGCCCAGCCGCCGATCATGAGAATCGCGTCGATCCGGTGGGCCTCGATCTGATCGGCTACGGCGGCCAGAATCTCCGGTGAGGCCACCGACCGACTCGTACCGAGTTCGGCTCCACCTCTGCCGACCCATCCGGAGACGCTCATCCAGTCCATCTCTTCGACATCGCCCCGGGCCAGCCCGCGAAACCCGCGTTTGACCGCCAGCGCCGTGTGGCCGAGGTCCTGTCCGGTGCGGACCGCAACTCGTACCGCGGTGTTCATTCCCGGTGCCGGTCCACCGCCGTGCATGACGGCGATCCGCAACCGTTTCTGACCGGGGGCAGGGGCGTGGGGCTGGGAGCGGACCATGGTGCGGAGCATCCGAAAAGACTCCCGGAAGCTGCCGCCGCGCATGGTCATGGCGGCGTCGTAGTCGTGGTTGCTGATGGCGGTGGCCACCGACTGCGTCTTCACCACGGTCTCCACCAGTGACGAGCTGACGATCTTGTGGCCTCGAATACCGAACAGCTGCGGTTCGGAACCGGGGTCGACGACGAGATGTTGAACGGCCGCATAGCCGAGTGCCGTGCTGAGATAGCGGTCGAAGGCGGTCGGTGACCCGCCGCGTTGCACATGGCCGAGCTTGGTGATCCTGGTCTCCTCACCACTCAATCTCTCGATGGCGGCTTTGACCTGCTCGGCGGTGATGGGGTTGCCGTCGCTGTCGCGGGCGCCCTCGGCCATGACGACGATGCTCGACCGGCGGCCGATGGCACGGCCGGCTTCCATGGCGCGACACATCGAATCGGCCCACCGGTCGGCTTCCGGCGGGCATTCCGGTATCAGGACGAAATTCGCGCCGGTGGCCAACGTGCTCATCAACGCCAGGTAGCCGCAGTTACGGCCCATCACCTCGACGACGAACGACCGATGGTGGCTCGATGCGGTGCTCTGAATGGCGTCGATTGCCTCGGTGATGCGATGCAGGGCGGTGTCGGCTCCGATCGTCATGTCGGTTCCAAACATGTCGTTGTCGATGGAACCGACCATTCCGACCAGCGCCAGGTTGGGATGGGCCTCGGCCTGAGCCGCCTCGATCTGGCCGAGACCGGCGAGTTCGTCCAGGAGTTCAGGCCATTCCCGACGGAACTCGTTGGCACCGGTCAAGCTGCCGTCGCCACCGATGACCACGAGGCCGTCGATCTTTCGCTCGATCAGGTTGCGGGCTGCCTGGCGCCGCCCGTCACGGTGGCGAAACGCCTCGCTGCGGGCGGTGCCGAGCACGGTTCCACCTCGGTGAAGAATGCCTCCGACGTCGGCCGATGTCGCTTGTCGAATCAGACCACCACCATCGACCAGACCCTGGAAGCCGTCGAAGACCAGGAACATCTCGATTCCCAGACTCAAACCGGTTCGAACGGTGGCTCGTACCGCCGGGTTCATCCCGGCTGCATCGCCGCCGCTGGTCAACACCCCGAGACTGGTCGGCGGCTTTTTCTTGTTGTTCAGCATTGATTCATCCAGATAGTGGTAGCCCAAGGCGGCGGAGGATTCTGACCGACCCCCGACGGTGTTGCGTGATGTGGTTTGCCCACTGCAGCCGACCCTACAGGAAGTTACGCACCTCGATTGGGGCCATTGGTCACCAACCGATCACGGCCTTGGCTGGCAGGCGGCCCTGGAGCGTACTGGCCCCCAACGGACGAGTTTGCCCTGCAAACTCGAGGTGACGGTCCTCCGGCCGCCAGACCCAACAACCGATCTCCAGCGCACCACCGCAAAGCGGACGAGTTTGCCCTGCAAACTCGAGGTGACGGTCCTCCGGCCGCCAGACCCAACAACCGATCTCCAGCGCACCACCGCAAAGCGGACGAGTTTGCCCTGCAAACTCGAGGTGACGGTCCTCCGGCCGCCAGACCCAACAACCGATCTCCAGCGCACCACCGCAAAGCGGACGAGTTTGCCCTGCAAACTCGAGGTGACGGTCCGGGAACGATCGTCCTCCGGACCGTCACACGTTAGCCGGGAACGATCGGTTGGCCTTTCGAGAGCACCACGACGCCGTTGTCGGAGATGGTGAACTGCTCGGGGTCGGGGTCGGCGTGTGCACCGAGCTGGACGCCGGCCGGCACCACCACGTTCTTGTCGATCACACAGCGCCTGACGACGGCGCCGGGGGCCACGACGACGCCGTCGAGGAGGATGGAATCCTCGACGATCGCCCCACCCTCGACACGGACCCCGGGAGAGAGCACGGACCCCTCGACCCGACCGCCGGAGACGACGACGCCATTCGACAGAAGCGATCGCTCGACGCTGGCCACGCCCCGCTCGGAGTCGTTGACGACCTTGGCCGGCGGATGTGTGCTCCCGGCGGTGAAGATGGGCCATTGCCGGTTGTAGAGGTCGAAGGCCGGGAAGTCGCCGATCAGGTCCATGTGGGCGTCGTAGTAGCTGTCGAGCGTTCCGACGTCTCGCCAGTAGTGGGGTTTTGGTTCGTCACGACCCGGCACTCGATTGGTCGTGAAGTCGTAGACCGCGGCGTCGCCGTTGGCCACCATGGCCGGAACCAGGTTGCCGCCGATGTCGTGTTTCGAGTTGTCGTCCTTGGCATCCTCGTGCAGGGCCTCGATGAGGGCCGAGGTGGTGAAGACGTAGTTGCCCATCGACGCCAGCACGACCGACGGATCGTCGTCGAGGCCATCGATGTCATCGGGATTCGGCTTCTCGAGGAACTCGCCGATACGACCGTCCGGTCCGGCGGAGATGATGCCGAACTGGTCGGCCTCGTGCTTGGCCACCCGGATGCCGGCCACCGTGATTCCAGCTCCGGATGCAATGTGCTGGTCGAGCATCTGTCGGGGGTCGATGCGGTAGATGTGGTCGGCGCCGAACACGAACACGTAGTCCGGTCGCTCATCCTCGATGAGATTCATGTTCTGGAAGATGGCGTCGGCAGAGCCCAAGAACCAACGGGGTCCCCGCCGCATCTGCGCCGGGATGGATGTGACGTAGTTGCCGAGCAGGGGGGACATCCGCCAGGTCTTCGAGAGGTGGACGTCGAGGCTGTGGCTCTTGTACTGGGTCAGCACCACGATCCGCCGGTAACCGCCGTTGGCCAGGTTGGAGAGCGGGAAGTCGATCAGGCGGTAGTGTCCGCCGAACGGAACCGCCGGCTTTGCTCGATCCAGGGTCAGTGGGAGGAGCCGTTTTCCTTCGCCGCCGGCCAGGACCATGGACAAAACACGGGGTCGGGATGCCATTTCGCCTGTCATGTTCCCATCATGGACCAGATTCCCGACATCGCGCTTGCCGGAACGGCAAGAAACCGACCATCCTGAAGGGGCCATGACCAACCAACCTGTCGCCGGTCCGCCAACAACCACCCCCACCGATGCCGACCTCTGGCGTTTCGGAGAGGGAACCCACGATGACATCGCCTCGTTCCTCGGAGCGCACGTCTCCGGCGAAGGCTCGGACGGGGCGACGACGTTCGCCGTCTGGGCCCCCAACGCCGTCCAGGTCAGCGTCATCGGCGACTTCAACCGCTGGGACGGCACCCGCAACATGTTGACGGCCTCCGAGGCGGGAATCTGGTCGGGCACCGTGGCCGGTGTCGGTCCCGGCGCCGTCTACAAGTACCGGATCTTCCACCGGGGCGGTCAGTCGGTCGACAAGGCCGACCCGGTCGGCTTCGGCACCGAGGAACCGCCCCGGACGGCGTCGGTGGTCACCGACCTCACCTACGACTGGGGCGACGCCGAGTGGATGGCCGACCGATCCGAACGGAACCGACACGACAAGCCCATGTCGATCTATGAGGTCCACCTCGGATCGTGGCGCTACGAACCCGGCGGTTATCGGGGCCTGGCCGCCCAGCTGGCCGACCATCTCGATCGCACGAACTTCACCCACGTGGAGTTGCTCCCGGTCATGGAGCACCCGTACTACGGGTCATGGGGCTACCAGACGACCGGCTACTTCGCGCCGACGGCCCGCTACGGATCCCCAACCGATCTGATGTTCCTGATCGACCTCCTGCACCAGCGGGGCTACGGCGTGATCGCCGACTGGGTTCCGTCCCACTTCCCCACCGACGTGCACGGTCTCGCCCAGTTCGACGGAACCCACCTCTACGAACACGCCGATCCCCGCCTCGGTTTTCACCCCGACTGGAAGAGCGCCATCTTCAACTACGACCGCCACGAGGTCCGCAGCTTCCTGCTGTCCAGCGCCCGGTTCTGGTTGTCCCGCTATCACATCGACGGGCTGCGGGTCGATGCCGTCGCCTCCATGCTGTACCGCGACTACTCCCGCTCCGACGGTGAGTGGATCCCCAACGAGTACGGCGGCAAGGAGAACCTCGGGGCCATCGTCTTCCTCCAGGAGCTGAACCGTCGGGTCTACAGCAACCATCCCGACACCGTCACCATCGCCGAGGAGTCGACAGCCTGGCCCGGTGTGTCGCGGTCAACCGACGGTGGCGGCTTGGGCTTCGGTTTCAAGTGGGACATGGGGTGGATGAACGACACCCTCGACTACATCGGGCTCGACCCCGTGCACCGCAAGTTCCACCACAACCGCCTGACGTTCCGGATGCACTACGCCTTCAGCGAGAACTATGTGCTCCCGCTCTCACACGACGAGGTGGTGCACGGAAAGGGTTCGTTGGTGACACGCCAGCCGGGTGACCGGTGGCAGCAGATGGCCGGCGTCCGACTGCTGTTCGGCTACCAGTACGGGCTGCCGGGCAAGAAGCTGTTGTTCATGGGTTCGGAGTTCGGGGTCGACAGTGAATGGAGCCATGAACACGAGCTTCCTTGGCACCTCCTGCAACACGGCGAGCATGAGGGCATGCTCGAGTGGGTGTCGACCCTCAACCGTCTCCATCGTGATGAGCCGGCGCTTCACGAGCTCGACTGCGAACCGGCAGGATTCGAGTGGCTCGTCGGCGATGATGACGAGAACAGTGTGCTGGCCTTCACTCGTTGGCCGGCGGCCGAGGAGCCGACGGCCACCGACCGGCCGATCGTGGCCGTCTACAACTTCACGCCTGTTCCCCGTGTCGACTACCTCCTGGGCGTGCCGCTGGCCGGGTCGTGGACCGAGCTGGCCAACAGCGACGCCACCGGATTCGGCGGCAGCGGCGTCGTGAACGAAACGCTCGAAACCGATGCGGTCGCGGCCCACGGCCAGGAGCAGTCGATCAGCCTGACGGTGCCGCCGCTGGGAGCGGTCTTTCTCGCCCCCTCCCCCACATCTTGACGGAAAGCCTGAGGCGCAGCCTCGGATTTCGCTGCCAGATCTGAGCGGTCAGTAGCCGAGACGCTCGATCTGATCGGGATCGTCCTGCCAGTTCTTCTCGACGTTGACCACCAGCTCGAGAAAGACCTCCGGCGGGAGCTGTTTGCGAACCCGGATGCCGACCTGCTTGAGATTCTCACCGCCCTTGCCGATCACGATGCCCTTCTGGGAATCGCGTTCGACGAGGATCTCCACCCGGATGCGGGGCCATTCCCATTCGACGACCCGGGTGGCGACCGAGTGAGGAACCTCGTCGCGGGTCATACGCAGCAGCTGCTCGCGGACCAGTTCGGCCACGACGAACGCCTCGGGGACGTCGGTGACCGTTTCCGCCGGATACCACAACGGCCCTCGGGGCAGCCGGGAGCGCAGGTGTTCGACCAGTGCATCGACGCCCCGCCCGGTCCAGGCCGACACCGGGAAGTAGGCCGAGAACTCGAACTCGGCCACCTCGGCCAACTGAGCGAGCACCTTCTCGGGTTCCAGACCGTCGATCTTGTTGACCACCAGGACCGTGTCGGCCGGATCGACCCGTTCGGCCAGCATCCGGTCACCACGACCGAAACCCGATCGACCGTCGATGACGAGACAGACCACGTCCACGTCGGTCAGTGCCCCCGACGCGACCTCGTTGAGGTGGCTTCCCAGGGCCGAGCGGGGTTTGCCGATACCGGGAGTGTCGACGAAGACCAGTTGGCTGTCGGCATCGGTCAGTACCCCGCGGATCTGGTGGCGGGTTGTCTGGGCCTTGTTGGAGACGATCGTCACCTTCTCATCGAGGATCTTGTTGACGAGTGTCGACTTGCCGACGTTCGGCCGGCCGACGACGGCTACGAAGCCGCTGCGGAATTCGCCGTCGACCTCACCGAGCCGGTCCCGATCCGGGCCTTGATCCCGGGTTTCTTCACGGTCGTCTCCGCCGTTATCTCTGTCATCGTCTCCACCGTCGTCTCCATGGTCGAGATCCTGATCGCTCACTGGTCCATCTCCTCGGCTTCGTCCTCATCGGTGTGCAGTTTGGTGACCAGAACCCGGGTGATACGGCGGCCCTGGACTCGTTCGACCTTGAGGCGGTAGCCGTCGACCTCACAGACCTCGCCGGCCCCCGGCACCCGACCGAACACGTCGAACACCAGTCCTCCCACCGTGTCCCAGTCACCCTCCGGCAGCGACAGGGTGCCCAGGTCGTTCAGCTCGTCGATGAGGATGCGGGCGTCGACGCGGAGCGACCCATCGACAAGACGTTCGACGAGTGCCTCCTCGACGTCGTATTCGTCGACGATCTCGCCGACCAGTTCCTCGATCAGGTCCTCGAGCGTGACGAGGCCGGCGATGCCGCCGTACTCGTCGACGACGATCGCCATGTGGAACTTGTCCTGCTGCATCTCCTTGAGGAGTTCGGCCACCTTCTTGGTCTCCGGAACGAAGTGCGCCTGTCGCATCAGCCGCTCGACCGTCTGGCCGGCGTTGTCGTCGAGTTCGGCTCGAATCAGATCCTTCACATAGACCAGTCCAACCACGTCGTCGATGTTCTCGCCGACGACCGGAACCCGGGAGAAGCCGACGACCGACGAGATCTCCAGGGCCTCCTCGGCGGTGACGGTACGTTCGACGGTGATCATGTCGGTTCGGGGGATCATGACCTCCCTGACCACCGTGCCGCCGAACTCGATCACCGATTCGATCAGATCCCGCTCGGCCGGTTCGATCACCTCGTCCTCGACGGCGGCGTCGGCCAGCGCAATGAGCTCCTCGGGGAGGGCGAACGGACCCTGACGCAGTCCCCGACCGGGCACGATGATGTTGGTGAGGCCGATCAACGTTCTGGCCAGTAGACGGATGGGGGCGATCCGGAGCAGCAGACCCATCGGCCGGGCCAGGAACAGCGCCGCCCGATCGACGTTCAGGATGGCGAGGGTGCGGGGCACCGCCTCGCCCATGACGAACACGATCACCAGGTTGGCCGCGATCACCAGCGTTGACCAGGGTTGGGACAGCAGGTTCACCGCCAGGATGGCGACGAGCGCCGACTGGAGCAGTTGAGCCATGACCACCAACAGACGAAGCGGGTTACGGACCGTGTCGTCGGGAAGCGACAACAGCCGCTCCAGTCGAGGTCCTCGCCTCGGCTCGTCTTCGGTCAGGCTGGCCGCCCTGGCCTTGCTGCTGCGGGCGAACGCCTCCTCGGCGGCGACCGTCACCGCCACGAACAGCAACAACACGACGGCAGCCACCGTCGCCAGCGTTTCGACCACGGTCATTGTGCGGTCGACTCGGGTCCGACGGGCCCGGGGTGGGTCATCTCGTAGCGTTGGAGGTGTTCGGCTTCGCGGGCCACCATGACCGCTTCCTCATGGGGCTCGGCGTGGTCGTGGCCGAGGATGTGGAGTACACCGTGAACGACGAGCAGTGTGAGCTCGGTGTCGGGATCACCACAGTGGTCGGCGGCCTGCCCAATCGCCACCTGGGGGCAGATCACGACGTCACCAAGCAGAACCGGTGGAGTGGAACCTCCGCCGACGTCGATTCCGCCCAGATCATCGTCGAGGGGGAACGACAGCACGTCGGTTGGTCCGTCGTGGCCCATGTGTGTCCGGTTCAGCTCGGCCATCTCGTCGGGATCGACGAACGTGAGATCAAGGTGGCCCCGCGAGATCTGTTCCGCCCGCAACGTGGCGATTGCGACCCGGGCCCACCGGTCGACGTCGACATCGGCCAGGCCCGACCGGTTCTCGGCGTCCACCGTCGGTCCGTCACCGTCGGGGTCGACGTCGCCGGCGCCGCTCATCGATTCTTGTCGTGGCGGGCGTAGGCGTCGTAGGCGTCGACGATGTCCTGCACGATTCGATGCCGAACCACGTCCTGGGACCTGAGGCGAACGAATCCGAGGCCTTCGATGCCGGTCAGGATCTTCTCCAACCCGCTCAGGCCGCTGCGACCGCCGGCCACATCGACCTGTGTGGTGTCGCCGGTGATGACGGCCTGGGAGTTGAACCCGATGCGGGTCAGGAACATCATCATCTGTTCGGGTGTCGTGTTCTGAGCCTCGTCGAGGATGATGAAGCTGTCGTTCAGCGTGCGACCCCGCATGAACGCCAACGGCGCGACCTCGACCACACCCCGCTCGAAGAGCTTGGCCATGTTGTCGGCGCCGACCATGTCGTGCAGGGCGTCGTAGAGCGGCCGCAGGTAGGGGTCGACCTTCGACATCAGGTCACCGGGCAGGTAGCCGAGCCGCTCACCGGCTTCGACCGCCGGACGGGTCAGGAGAATACGCTCCACCTGTTTGTCCTGCAGTGCCCGAACCGCGCAGGCCACCGCCAGCCAGCTCTTCCCGGTGCCGGCCGGCCCGACACCGAAGGTGACGATGTTGTCCCGCACGGCATCGATGTAGCGTTTCTGACCTGCCGTCTTGGGCCGCACCGGCTTGCCCCGGTAGGTGGTGAGCACCCGATCGGTGAGCACCTGGGAGGGCCGCTCGTTGTCTTTGAGCATGTCGATCGACCGGCGAACCACAGCCGCGTTCAGCGATTCGCCGCGCTGCAACACCAGCACGAGTTCGTCGAGCACCTTTGCCGCTTCGGTCTGATCGGCTCCCTCGACGAGGATCTCGTTGCCCCGGGCGTGGATCGCCACCTGAAAGGCGTCTTCGACGACGCGCAGGTATTCGTCCCGCTGACCGAGCAGGCCGGCCATGATCTGGTTGTCGTCGACTTCGATTTTCACTGGTGCCGTCATCTGATGTGCGATCGTACCCAACATCGGATGGAACAACCGATCAGTTTCGCCATCCGACGGGATATCCACCGGGGCGATAACCTCGGTGGAAGAACCGCTTCCCCGCCTTCGCATGGCCGCCTGCGCAAGGCCGACTTCCCCCACATGATCGTCAACCGGCCGCAAATCGGCCGATTTCGGGAGTCCAAGTGGTTGAACTCGTCGTGACGTCCGACAGGGCGTCGGCATCGTCGGTGCTCGTTCGAAAGTATCCGGCCGACCGGGCGCGATTGGCTGCCCAGGTGCGCTGGCTGACCCGGGCCCAGGGGCCGGGCGTGGTCAGGCTCCACGAGGTCGACGCCTCGTCGGGGCACTACAGCACGGTGTTCGCCGGGCCCCGCACGTTGGCCGTGTCGGCCACCGCACCGGGGCCGACACTGGCCGTCCTGCTGGAGGTTTGGCGGGTGCTCGAACGGGTCCACCGGCTCGGTCTGGCCCACGGGTCGGTCACGGCCGACCATCTCGTGGTCGGGGCCGAGGGCCCGTTCCTGGTCAGCCCCGACGCGTCGGGTGAGGTCGGTCGGGCAACCGACATCGCCGACTTCGGCCGGCTGGTCACCGGCCTCGCCGAGGTGTGGTCGATTGACTCGCCGGTGCCCGAACGGGTCGTTGCCCGCTGGCTGGCCACGGGCCGTTCGATCACCGAGCTCGTCGACGGTGTCACCATGACCGGCCGCCACCATCTGGTCAGCGGGGCCGAGGTGAGGCGGATGCTGATCGATCTCGATCCTTCCGGCCGGTGGTCACGGCGAACGATCCGCCGGCTGTCGGGAATGGCCCTCAGGAGGCGTTGACCGTGTGGATCAATCCCAGGTCGTCGAGGCGGTCGACGGCGGAGTCGATTCTGACACCGAGTATGCAGGCCACCGCTCGCAGGTCATCGTGGCGGATCGTCAGCACCCGGCCGTTGAAGTCCTGACGCTGAACCTGGATCATCTCCAGGTAGCGGCCGAGCATGTCGCCCTCGGGGCTGGGAACAGCCGAAAGCCGCTCCAACTCGAGGGTCACACCGGCGGACCGACCGGTGCGTTCGGTGAGGTCGACAACCTCGGGCGAGGTCGACGGCATGACGGACCGGGGCAGCAGCTGATCGACCGGCACGCTGTAGCAGTTGGCCAGACGTTCGAGCCGGGTCACCGAGATCGCCCGTTCCCCCCGTTCGTAGGCACCCAGCACGGAGGCCTTGAACTCCTGATTGGAGTTGGCCTCGACGTCCTGTAGTGACAGCCGTTTCTGCTGCCGGATCAACCGCAGCCGCTCGCCCACCCTGCGGCCGTACGCGGTGTTGACTTCTTCAGATGGCTGGGAAAAACCCATTGACGCTCCCGGAATCGGCGACTCCAGCCCCCGTTCGCCAGTAAACCTAGTCGCCACTCTGCGCAACATCAACCACGTTCTGCGGTCACGACCAGCAGGACACCGGCACAGATCGCGGCCGACTCGGTGCGCAGGATGTTGCCCGGCAATCCGACGAGCGGCCGACCGTTGCGTTCTTCCGGCGTGAAGCCGCCTTCCGGGCCGACGAGCACGGTCGCCGGGGCGACCCCATCGCCTGCACCAAGCGGCTCGCCTCCCGGTTCGGCCAAAGCGGCGTCGGACAGCCGAGCGACGACGGTGGACAGATCCGTCAGCGACCAGACGTCCGGCAGCCAGAGATTCCGGGACTGCATCGCCGCCTCACGGGCCACCCGACGGTGACGCTCGAGATTCCTCGCCGTTTTGGGCCCGTCCCACCGGACCACCGTGCGTTCGGTCGTCATCGGAATGATCCGGTCGACACCGAGTTCGGTCAGCTTCTGGACGGCCAGCTCGCTTCGGTCGCCTTTGGCCAAGGCGAAGCCGACGGTCAAAGGACGCGGCCGACGCCGTCGCTCCCGCTCATCGACGACCGGAGCGGCCTCTGCGGGCTCGAGACCCGAACCGAGCGTGGCCGACCGCCAACGTCCGGCACCGTCGGCCAACGTCACCGGATCGCCCGCCCGGCACCGCAGGGCCCGCTTGAGATGATGGTGGTCGGTCTCGGTGAGCTCCGGGTGATCCAGATCGTCGACGAAGACGAGCGGTCGGTTCCGAAGCTCGGCCGGGATCACGCGAACTTCGACTTGAACCGCCCGAGGATGCCGTCCTCGCCCGGTTCCTTCACCGCTTCACCCCGCTCTTTGGCCAGCTGCCGCAGCAGCTCCTCCTGTTCGGGCGTGATGTCGGTGGGGGTCTCGACCATCACCGCCAGCAGCAGATCACCACGGCTCCGGCCTCGCAGCTTCGGCACACCGCGATCGCGGAAGCGGATCAGATCACCGGTCTTCGACCCGGCGGGCACGTCGACCTCGATGTCCCCGTCGATGGCTTCGAAGCCGATTGTCGCGCCGAGCGCGGCCTGGGTGACGGCCACCGGGAACTCGGCCAGGAGATTGTCGCCATCGCGCTGGAACACCGGGTGGGACAGAACCCGGACCTGCACATACAGATCGCCGGCTCCGCCGCCGCGGCGGCCGACGGCACCGCGGCCGGTGAGACGGAGGGTGGCGCCGTCACCGACGCCGGCGGGCACGTCGACCACATAGGTCTGCTCCTCGACCCGGCGGCCCTCGCCGGAGCAGTCGGAACACGGATCGGAGATCGTGACCCCTTCGCCGGAAC
This sequence comes from Acidimicrobiales bacterium, assembly GCA_965216675.1. Taxonomy (GTDB): domain Bacteria; phylum Actinomycetota; class Acidimicrobiia; order Acidimicrobiales; family SZUA-35; genus JAHELU01. Next base: position 303,247 of record CBDCGK010000004.1, read on the forward strand.
ACCGGGCACACGTGGCCGTGGTGACCATCTGGCCGAGAATCGACTGGCGTACCTGACGGACCTGCCCGGTGCCCCCGCACTGGTCGCAGCGCAGGGCCTGGGAGCCGGGGGCCGCGCCGGTCGCCTCGCAGGTGTCGCACGGCACCGCGGTGCGCACGGTGACGTCCTTGGCTTCACCGTTCACGACGTCCTCGAGGGTGAGTTCGGCGACCACCTCGAGGTCGACGCCTCGTTGGGGGCCGGCGTCGTTGCGGGAGCCGGCGTTGAAGAAGGCGTCGAACAGGTCGCCGAGCCCGGATCCGGCGAACGGATCACCCATCCGCGAGCCGCTGGAGCCGAATCGGTCGTAGCGGGCCCGCTTCTCGGGATCGCTCAGGACCTCGTAGGCTTCCGCGACCTGCTTGAACCGGGCCTCGGCCTCGGCATCGCCCGGGTTGGCGTCGGGGTGCAGCTCGCGGGCCAACTTGCGGTATGCCCGCTTGATCTCGTCCTGCGTGGCCGACCGGCTGACGCCCAACAGCTGGTAGAAGTCCATCGTTATCCTTCGCTCAACAAGTGGCCCAGCTGGCGGCTGACGACAGCCACGGCCGACATGGCCTGGGGATAGTTCATCCGCGTGGGGCCAAGCACGGCGATCGAGCCGGCGTGTTCGCCGTCGACCGCGTAGGGCGACACGACCAGGCTGCACTCCGAAAGCGGAGCCACCCCGGTCTCGGACCCGATCACCACCGACAGGCCCCGCTCCACCACGTCGGCCAGGAGGCTGACCACAACCAACTGCTGTTCGAGGATCGTCAGGACCTGGCTGACCGAGTCGACCGCCTGGAACGCGGAAGCCACCTTCGATGTGCCGTCGACGTAGACCCGTTCGCCGTCGGCGTCGCCGTCGACCATTTCGGCGTAGAACTGCTGTACCAGAGCATCGACCAGCGAATCGCCGCTTTGGCGGGGCGGTTGGGCTCCGCCGGCCGGGCGATCGACCGCCGCCTCGGCCAGCAATCGGGACGCATGCTCGATCGCCGCAACGTCGACTTCGGCGTCGAACTCGAACGTCTGCTTGAGGACTTGACCGTTCGAGAGCACCACGACCGACATCACCGTGCGCCCGGCGAGGGGAACGAGCTGCACCGAACGCACGACCGCCGCTTCGAACGTGTCGTCGACGACCACCGCGGCGTAGTCGGTGAGATCGCTCAGCAGCGAGGCGGTCTCCTTCATGACCTGCTCGATCTCTCCCCGCAGTTCACCGAAGAAGGCCGCCACCGACTGATCGGCGGGCACTGATTCGCCGCGCAGGTCGTTGAGATCGAGATGATCGACGAAGTAGCGGTAGCCCTTTTCCGTGGGTACTCGGCCGGCGCTGGTGTGGGGCTGGGTCAGGTAGCCCTCGTTCTCCAGCACGACCATGTCGTTGCGAACCGTGGCGGCCGAGACCCGGAGACCGGCCGCTCGCGCCGCGGCGGACGAACCGACCGGCTGTGCGGTGTCGGTGTACTGCTCGATGACTGCTCGGAGGATGGCGGCTTTGCGTTCGTCGACCATGATCGGTTGCTGTTTCGGGCACCTGGATTCGGCCCGGCTTCGTCAGTCTACCGACGCCGCGGCGGAAGGTCCGATTTCAACCGCGTGGCAAACGTCGTTAGCCCTTGTTCGGGCGTGGCGCTCGAACCTTCAGTCGTCGAGTCGGAGGACCTGGATGAACGTGTCGGAGGGGATCTCGACCCGGCCGATGTTCTTCATCTTCCGCTTCCCCTCCTTCTGCTTCTTCAACAACTTGTTCTTCCTGGTGACGTCACCGCCGTAGAGTTTGGCCGTCACGTCCTTGCGGAACGCCTTGACCGTCTCACGGGCGATGATCCGGCCGCCGATGGCGGCCTGAATCGGTACTTCGAACTGCTGTCGGGGAATGATGGCCTTGAGCTTCTCAGCCATCCGACGCCCGTATTCGTAGGACGAGTCGCGATGGACGATGGTGGAGAAGGCGTCGACCTGCTCACCGTTGAACAACACATCGACCCGAACCAGATCGCCGGCCTCGTAGTCGACCGGCTCGTAGTCGAGGCTGGCGTAGCCCTGGCTGCGGCTCTTGAGCTGGTCGAAGAAATCGATGACGACCTCCGCCAGCGGCAACCGATACACCAGTTCGAGCCGCTCGGGCGACAGGTACTCCATCTTCTCCATCCGACCACGGCGGGTCTGGCAGAGATCCATGATCGTGCCCGTGTAATCGCTGGGGGTGATCATCGACGCCTTCAGGTAGGGCTCCTGGATCTCCTTCCAGTCGCCGGCCGGCGGCAAGGTCGACGGATTGTCGATCACCAGCTCGTCGCCGTTGTTCATCGTGACCCGGTATTCGACCGAGGGGCTGGTGGCGATGAGGTTGAGATCGAACTCCCGCTGGAGCCGCTCCCGGATGATCTCCATGTGGAGCAGGCCGAGGAACCCGCAGCGGAAACCGAAGCCGAGCGCGGTCGACGTCTCCGGCTCGAAGCTGAAACTGCCGTCGTCGAGCCGCAGCTTGTCGAGGGCGTCCCGGAAGTCGGAGTAGTCATCGCCGTCGACCGGATAGAGGCCGCAGAACACCATCGGCTTCGGTTCCCGGTAGCCGGACAGCGGTTCGGTGGCCCCATTGGCGCTGGTGGTGATCGTCTCACCCGAGCGGGCCTCCCGGACGTCCTTGATCCCGGCGATCAGGTAGCCGACCTCGCCCGGACCGAGCGACTCGACGGGTGTGTTGTCCGGGGTTCTGACCCCGACCTCATCGGCATCGTGGACGGCGCCGGCCTGGATGAATCGGAGCTTGTCACCCGAGTTGAGGCGCCCGTTGACCACCCGGACACTCGAAACCACGCCGCGGTAGGTGTCGAAATGGCTGTCGAAGATCAGAGCCTGAAGCGGCTTGTCCTCGTCACCCTCAGGGGGCGGAATGCGTTCGATGACCGCGTCGAGGAGCTCCTCGACCCCCAAACCCGTCTTGGCCGAGATCCGCAGCACGTCCGACGCCGGGATGCCGAGCACCTGTTCGATCTCGGCCGAATAGCGATCGGGGTCGGCGGCCGGCAGATCGAGCTTGTTGAGAACGGGCACGATTTCGAGGTCGTTCTCCAGCGCTAGGTAGGTGTTGGCCAGGGTCTGGGCCTCGATTCCCTGCGCCGCGTCGACCACCAGGATCACGCCCTCGCAGGCGGCGAGCGAGCGAGACACCTCATAGCCGAAGTCGACGTGGCCGGGGGTGTCGATCAAGTTGATGACGTGACCCTTCCAGGTGAGCTTCACGCTCTGCAGCTTGATGGTGATACCACGCTCCCGCTCCAGGTCCATCGAGTCGAGATACTGTTCGCGCATCTCCCTGGCCTCGACCGCACCACAGATCTCGAGCAGGCGGTCGGCCAGGGTCGACTTGCCGTGATCGATGTGGGCGATGATGGCGAGATTGCGGATGTTCGCGGTGCGGATTTTGTCGGTGACTGTTGGCGGCATGAGTTCTGAACCTTGTAGTGAAACCTACCGGTTCCGGCGGCCAACTGTGTCTCGGTCGGCGGTTGGGGTGCAACTATCCGGCGCTATCATTGTCGGGTCCCCCGACGACGAGGTTTTTTTTCCGTGGCCAACATCAAGAGCCAGATCAAGCGCAATCGCCAGAACGAGAAGAATCGACTGCGCAACCGTGCCGTGCGGTCCGAGATCCATACCCGGGAGAAGGCCGCCTTGGCCGCTGCCGGTACCGAGAACGAGGCCGAGGCGCTGCGCCTCACCATCAAGCGCATCGACAAGGCCGCGGCCAAGGGGATCATTCACAAGAATGCCGCCGCCCGCCGCAAGAGCCGCTTGATCGCCCGGATCCGCCAGCTCGCCGAGAGCTGATCTGCGACAGCCGCCGGCACCCATCGGGGCCCGGCTACGAACCGACTGCGGCTCTCGGGGGCCGCAGTTGTCGCGTTCGGGGTCCCGCTGGCGACTATGTCCCGGGGGCGACTCCCGGTCGCCGCTATGTAACGGGCGCGACTCCCGGTCGCCGCTATGTAACGGGCGCGACTCCCGGTCGCCGCTATGTAACGGGCGCGACTCCCGGTCGCCGCTATGTAACGGCGGCAACTGCCGGTCGCCGCTATGTCCGGGTGGCGGACCGGCTGAGGTGGGCCAGACGGGCCACCAGGACGGTCATCACCGTGTTGCCGTCGATGCCGGTGGCGCCCCGCAGATCGAGGTCGCCCTGGGCCAGCAGCTCAACCGCCCGGACCAGCCGTTGCGAACCCAGGCGCTTCGACAGCGACAGCGCCTTCTTGGCCGGAAAGGTTGAACCGGTCATACCCAGGTAGTCCGCTGCCGACCGTTCGTCGAGAACCGGGGCGCCGTCGAGCTTGAGCGCACGCTGGTAGTGGTTGTGCAGCGTCGCCAGCGTCTGCAGCGGGTGACGCTCACCACCGACCACCATACGATCGAGCTTCTCGAGGGCCAGCGAGACGTCGCCGGAGTCGATGGCGTCGGTCAATTCCCACGGTGGGACGTCGGCCGCGGTACCGAGGAACGGCTCGACGTCGGAAGCGCTGAGCGCGGCGTCGTCGCCAAATGTCGAGACGAGGGTGTCGAGGATCGAGGCCAGCCGACCGACGTCGTCGCCCAGCCGGTCGACGATCACCTTCCGGGCCGAACCGTCGAGACGAACCGGAGCCGACGCCAATCGTTCCTCGAGGAACGCCTTCCTCCCTCGGCCACTCGGCGCGGCATCGACGGTTTCGGCGCCCACCGCTTTGAGGGCGGCCTGCAGCGTCTTGGGTACCGCCGGGAGGCGTTGACTGGTCGAGGCCCTTTCCCAGACGAGCACCAAGTCAGTGGTCTCGGGCAGGTTGTCGAGAAGCTTCACCAGGGGTTCCACCGTCGCCTGTTTGGAGAACAGTCCGAGATTACGCCCGACGACCACCCGCCGAGCGGTGAGAAACGGCAGCGTCTGGGCCGAGTTGACCAGCGGAGCCAGGGAGGCCTCGTTGGTCTCCCCCAGATAGACGGCTTCGGTGAGCTCCTCCACCATCAACGACCGGTCTCCGTCGCCCACCAACCCGTTCACGGTGCTCTGGATGGCCTGACCCACCAGGGTTTCGTCGTCGCCCTTGACGACGATGACGGCCATCAGTGGGCCCGGTCGCAGTCGACGGCCAGGATCTCGGCCATCAGATCGGCCACTCTCCGGCCGGCCTGCACATCGTGGGCCCGAAGGACCCGACATCCGAGCACGACGCCGACAACGTGGGCCGCGGTGGTCCCGGAGTCGATGTCGTAGCGATCGGTTTCGAGCAGCTCGAACAGAAACCGTTTGTTCGATGCCGACAACAACACCGGGTACCCGAGATCGACGAGGGCATCGGAGTGATGCAGAAGTTCGAGCGACATCGCCGGGGTCTTTCCCAGATCGAGGCCGGCGTCGATCAGCACCCTCTGGCTGGGGATTCCGTGTGACTCGGCTCGGGCGGCCCGGTCGGCCAGGAAGTCGACGACGTCGCCGACGAGATCGTCATAGACCGGTTCCGGGTCGGGCACACGGGGAGCCAGACGGATGTGGGTCGCCACCACCGAGGCCCCTCCTCGCGCCGCCACCGGGAGATACTCCGGGTCGGCGAACCCGCTGATGTCGTTGCCGACGTTCGCCCCGACTCGGATCGACTCCTCCAGCACCGAGGCCCGCCAGGTGTCGATGGAGAGGGGCACGTCGAATCGGCGTCGCAGCGCCTCGATCGCCGGGACGACCCGCTCCATTTCCTCGGCCTCACCGACCTCCTCACCTGGACCGGCCTTGACGCCCCCGACGTCGAGGAAGTCGGCGCCGTCGTCGACCAGCTGTTCGGCCTTGCGGAGGAAGTCGTCGAAGTCCCAGTAGCTGCCGGCGTCGTAGAAGCTGTCAGGCGTCCGATTGAGGATTCCCATGACCAGGGCGCGGTGGGTGACGTCGAACCGGTGTGGTCCCAACTCCAGAAGCACACGCTCACGGTAGTGCGGACCGGTCGGGCCGCCACCTTCCACCGGCCACGTACCGGACCCGATTGTCAACCACCGACCGGCGACGGACGACCGGAGCCGGACGTGTCCGGCGGCACGACCACCACCAGTCCCGAACCGCTCGCATCGGGGTCGACGAAGACCGGCCCCCAGACCGTCGGCACCGACACGGCACCGGTCACGCTCGTGGCCCCTCGGATCCGGTGCCGGGGCGGGGCCAGGATCGTGTCCACGTCCACCACGTCGCTGAGCGCGGTGACGATCGCCGCCGCCCGGGCGTCACCGCGCTCGGAGATCAAGACGTCGACCCGTTGGACATTCGACGCCAGAAGCTCGTCGATCGCCGACGGCGACGGATCGGAGACGATCATGACGGAAACGGTCTTGACGCCGCCCGTCGGTTCCTCGTTCGACCCCGAGGGGAGCAGGAGCACCTCGTCGGTGATGACCGTCGGGGCGTTCGGTACACCGGTTCGAGCCGCGGCCAGCAGTCCGACCGCAACCGCGGCGGCACTGACCTTGACCACGAGGCCCGACACGGGACCGCGGGGGCGAAGCGCCACGATCACCCCGAGCACCAGCAGTGAGCCGAACGACCGGGGCCCGAGCCGGGGAAGGTCGAGGTCGGACGACCAGCGGGCGACACCGTCGATCCATTCGACGAGCAGACCCGACGGCCGCTGGATGAGCGCTGCCACCGTCGGAAGGCGGGCCTGGTGGAGGAAGCCGCTGACCGGGCCGACGGTGAGCCCGAGGGTCATGACGAGACCGGCCGCCCACCCGGCCAGAAGGTTGGCCGGGATGGAGGCCAGCGGCAAAGGGCCGAAGTACTGGATCAACAGCGGGGCCACCGCTACCTGGGCCCCGACGGTGACGGCAAGAGCCTGAGCGACCGCCGTCCCTCCCGGGACTCCGACGATCGTCGCCGGCAGACGGGCAACGATGAGCGGTGAGATCACAATGATCCCAGCCGACGCGGCGACCGAGAGCTGAAACCCAACCACGTCGATCAGGAAGGGGTCGATCATGACCAGTGCGGCAACGCCGGCCGCCAGGGCCCGCAGACCCGAGCCCGTGCGCCCGGTGAGCAACGCCCAGGTGGCGACCCCGGCTCCGGTTGCGGCCCGCAACACCGACGGCTCGGCCCTGGTCATGGCGGCGAAAATCACGAGGACGGCGACCACCGCCGTCAGCCGAAGCCGCCGGCTCAACACCATCAGCAGCGGCCGGACGACAAGCAGTACGAACGCCACGTTCTGACCGGAGACGGCCAGCAGATGAGTGAGCCCGGAGGCCCGGAACTGGGCCCGCTGGCTCAGCGGCTGGAAGCGATCGTCGCCGATCACCAGTCCGGTGTAGAGCGGCCCTACTCTGTCGTCGAACGAGACAGCGCCCGCGGCGATAACCGAACGCAGTCCGTTGACCATCCGGTTCAGCCCGGCCGCGTCGGCCAACAGGGTCACCTCGCCGACCGACAACCGCCCGACGATGTGTCGGGACCGCAGCCACGGCCGCTCCCCCAGCGGCCTCACCCGCCCATCGACCCGAACCTCGTCGCCGACGGTCAGCCGGCGCATCTCGAACCCGGCCCGGCCGAATGCCGTCGCCTCCAGCCGTTCGCCGGAACGGAGCTTGAGTTCGAGGCGCCACCCGGAGCCGATCGGTTCCGGGTCGGTTCGGACCACACCCTCGGCGCTGATGCCCGCCGGCTCCATGACCTGGTAGGCCCTCGCCGCCAGTCCGGCACGAATCCCGGCCAGGCCGAACACCGCCACCAACCCGGCCACGGCCACCACGCAGGCTCGGCCAAGGCCCCGACCAACGACAACGGCGGCGACGACGGCACCCGCCGTCGCAACCGCCACCAACATCGGGAGCCCGGACCCGCTCGGCAGCCGTAGACCGGTGGCCGCACCGAGCCATGCGGCAACGGCGATCGCCAGCACACGAGCTTCGTCTCCGGCGACCCCGAACGACGCGATTGCCGGTCGCTGCGTCGGTTCGGCGGTCATATCGTGACCAGGTCTTCGATCGCCGCCAACTTCGCCGGACCGATTCCCGGAACGTCGAGGAGTTCGTCGATCGCACCGAAGGGTCCGTTGTCGTCGCGCCAGGTCACGATCGCGTCGGCGATGGCGGGACCGACCCCGGGGAGTCGCTGGAGTTCCACAACGTCGGCCTGATTGACATTGACCGCTGGGCCGTCGGAGCCCGCCGGCTCCCCCGACCGACCCGACCCCGAACCGGCGATTGGCGACTCGATCAGAGGTCTTGTTGCGTTTTCGCCTTCCTCACCGTGCTCCGGCACCCGGATGTGCATGCCGTCGACAACCGGTGTGGCCAGGTTGAGCCGATGGATGTCGGCGGTGTCGGTGGGTCCGCCGGCCGCGTCGATGGCGTCGGCCAGGCGCGACCCGGTCGTGACCTCGACCAGGCCCTCGTTCCTGACCGCACCGGACACGTGGACGACGAGTCGAACGATCTCGGTGGTGGGTGCTGCCGAGTCCGCATCACCGTTCGGAGGACCGACGGGAGCAGGTGGCACCGTTGGCGCCCCGGAGCCGGCGTCCGCCTCGGCCGCGGTCCCGACGATGACCTCGTCGACTAAGGGAATTCGTTCGTCGATCGGTTCGACCGACCGCCACCGCGACAGTCCCCAGCCTGCCACCAGAACGAAGACGAGAAGCGCAGTGACGGCGGACGACAACCGGGGCCGGTCACGCAGGCCGTCCAGGTGCACGAGCGCCTGGTCGACCAGGTCGACCAGACCGACATCGGCGCGGGAGTCGCCGGGCTCGCCGTCGGATCGAGGAGGTTGGGCAATCGGGTCCACGACGGCCTCCGATGCTCTGTGACGCCGTCACACCGGACGGACTCCGGCCGACCGGTGCGGGCGCGACAAATGAACGATGGGAGGGAAGGATCAGGGCCCGATCACGTCTCGGGAGACCGATCGACCGGGTGGGACCAGGAGGTCCGAGTGCCGCCTCAACCACCTGCTCTGTTGAAGTGGGTGGCCCGTCGCAGAGCGACGGCGGCGACGAGGATCACTGTAACCGGCCCGGGATGGGCCGCAACCTCAGAACAGCCGGGTCGACAGCTTGCGGCGCCAGTCGGCGACCGACTCGGGGTTGCCGACAGCCAGTTCGTCGAGGAGTTTCACGAACTCGGCCCGATCGTCGTCGCTGTCCTTCACGGTCTCCAACAGGGTGGCCAGCTTCTGCTCGATCTCGTTGCGGGCGTCGCTCGGCATTGCCTGCTCTCGAGCCTGAACCAGCAGTTGGGCCAGCATCGGATCATCGGGTCCGGCTTCGAGCACGGCGACGGCGTCGGCGGCTCTATCGGACTGGAGCAACAACGCGGCCAACATTCCGACCGCCTGAACGTTCTCGCCGTCGAGCTCGATCGCCTTCCGCAACGACTCCTCGTCGCCAGCGGCAAGCAGGGCCTCGACCTCCCCGGCCGACTCATCCCCGATGAGCTTCGTGACGAACTCGCGGATCGCGGGCTCCGGCTGGCCGCCGATGAAACCATCGACCACCTGACCGTCTTTGAGGGCGTAGACAGCGGGAATCGACTGCACCTGGAAGGCGGCCGACGCCCCCGGGTTCTCGTCGACGTTGATCTTGGCCAGCACGACCTTGCCGTTGGTCTCGTTGATGACCTTCTCCAGCATCGGGCCGAGGGTGCGGCAGGGGCCGCACCACGGGGCCCACAGGTCGACGACGACCGGAGTCGTCATCGACCGCTGAATGACCTCGGTCTCGAAAGTTGCGTCTTGCACGTCGATCATCATCACCATCAACGGTACCAACGTCGGGACGATTCGAGCGCCGGAACACGATCGTCCCGCTGCGACGTGCCGGGACCGCGGTGATCGCCGACTGCCGTAGAGTTGACACGGGGTGGCCCGACGACCGGGCGGAGCGCAACGAGGAGACAACGGTGAAGGTGGACGGAGGAGCCGGGCTCGGCGAGTCGCTCGATCGGGTCGCCGAGTTGGCGAAGGAGCAGGAGGCGGCCGGTTACGACGGATTCTGGACGGCCGAAACGAGCCACGACCCCTTTCTGCCGCTGTTGCTGGCCGCCGAGCACACGGAGTCGATCGACATCGGCACGTCGATCGCCGTGGCCTTCGCCCGCAATCCGATGACGCTGGCCAACACGGCATGGGACCTCCAGGCCTACTCGGGCCGCTTCATCCTCGGGCTGGGCTCTCAGATCAAGCCGCACATCACCAAACGTTTCTCGATGGAATGGTCGAAGCCGGCGGCCCGGATGCGGGAGATGATCCAGGCCATCCGTGCCATCTGGGAGTGTTGGAACACCGACGGCAAGCTCAACTTCCGCGGCGACTTCTACTCCCACACCCTCATGACGCCGTTCTTCAACCCCGGGCCGAATCCCAACGGCGACGCCCGAATCTTCGTGGCCGGCGTCGGCCCGTTGATGACCAAGGTCGCCGGTGAGGTGGCCGACGGCTTCATCTGCCATTCCTTCACCACCGAGCGCTTTCTCCGGGAGGTGACACTGCCTGCGATCGAGGCCGGTCGGCGGTCGGCCGGCAAGTCGATGGACGGGTTCGAGATCGTCGGACCGTCGTTCGTGGTCACCGGCAACGACGAAGCCGAGCTGGAACAGGCCGCGGTCGCCACCCGCAAACAGATCGCCTTCTATGGCTCGACACCGGCCTACCGCCCGGTACTCGACCTGCACGGGTGGGGCGACCTGCAGAACGAGCTGAACCGCTTGTCGAAACAGGGTCGCTGGGACGAGATGGGCGAAGCGGTCGACGACGAGATCCTGAACGCCTTTGCCGTCGTCGGTGAACCGGAGGCGATTGCGCCGGAGTTGAAGCGTCGATACGGCGACTGTGTGCACCGCATCTCGTTGTACGCTCCCTATCAGCGTGACGGCGAGCGGTGGCGGAAGGTCTTCGAGGACCTGAAGTCCGGCGATTGACCGATTCGTCCGGCCGGAAGGACTCCAATGACCGATGAACCCACCGACGGAGAAGCAGTGAATTCGCCTCCTACGATCGAGCTGCCGAACAACATGCTCCCCCGCGGCCTCAACGTACTGCTGACCGTGGCGGCCGCCATCATCGTGGTCGCCGGCCTTCGCTCCTTCTCGTCGTCGATCGGTCCACTGTTCCTGTCGCTTGTCGTGGTGGTCGTGGTCAGCCCCGTCTACCACTGGCTTCGCCGGCTCGGCCTGCACCCGGTGGCGGCCACCGCCGGTCTGGCCGTCACCGCCTACGGGGTGCTCCTGGTGATGCTGGTCGCGCTGATCTGGACGGTCAGCCGCCTGGTCCAGCTGTTGACCAGCGACGTCTACACGACGAAGCTCTCCGAGACCCAGGCCGACATCGAGGCACAGCTCGCCGAGTGGGACTACGACAGCGAGGCGCTCATCGGGGATGCGATCGCCGAGCTCGATCTCACCTCGGTCGCCGGCCAGGTCACCAACGCCCTCTCGAGTGTCCTCGGCATCACCAGTGCCATCGGTCTCATCCTGATCGCCATGTTGTTCATGGTCATGGACACCGGGGCGTTCACGGCCAATCTGGCCGCGATCAGCGAGGTCCGACCGGCCGTGGTCGACGCGTTCCGAGGCTTCGCCCGCCGTACCCGGTCCTACTTCGTCGTGTCGACGCTGTTCGGGCTGATCGTGGCGGTTCTGGACGTGATCGCGCTGATGATCCTGGGAATCCCCCTACCGATCGTGTGGGGTGTCCTGTCGCTCATCACCAACTACATCCCCAACGTCGGATTCGTACTCGGGCTGATTCCACCGGCCACACTGGCCTTCTTCGAAGGCGGTTGGCAGCTGTCGGTTTGGGTAGTCGTGGTCTACACCGCCATCAACGTGGTCATTCAGTCGGCCATCCAGCCGAAGATCGTTGGCGATGCGGTGGGCCTGTCGGCCACCTTGACCTTCGTCTCGCTCATCTTCTGGGGGTGGGTTCTCGGGCCGCTGGGGGCTCTGCTGGCCGTGCCGATGACGCTGTTCGCCAAGGCGATGTTGGTTGACATCGACCCGACCACCCGGTGGGCGGCCCCGCTGATCGCCCTCAGCACGGTGCCGAAAGCCCCTGGCGTCGACAAACCACGCAAGCCCGACCGGCGCGGCAGTCGCGCCGGTGAACAAGGGGGAGATGAACCTGCGCACCCCGACGGCACCGACGACGTGGAGGCCGAGGACGTCGTGTAGGGGCTGGTTCGGTGGTCAGGTCGGGGAGTCCGCGCCGGCCACGAGCTCGAGTCCACCATCGGCGTACTGCGCCTGACACAGCGCCCGCTGGAGTTTGCCGGAGCTGGTCTTGGGCAGCGTGCTCGGTTTGACCAGCACGACCTCGCGGCAGGGCACACCGACCGCGGCGATCGACGCGTCGTTGACCGCGGCCCGCACATCATCGAGGCCGGATTCGGCTCGCGTCTCGGCGACGACGACGATCTGCTCCTTGCCGTTGCGCCCGGGCGATCCGAAGGCGATGACGTTGCCGGCTCGGATGCCGTCGATACCGCCGACGGCCCGTTCGATGTCCTGGGGGTAGACGTTGCGGCCGCCGACGATGATCAGATCCTTGATGCGGCCACACATCGCCATTTGACCATCGACCATGTAGGCCAGATCTCCGGTCTTCAACCAGCCGTCGTCGAACAACTCGTCGTTCACGTCATCACGTTTGTAGTAGCCCGGTGTGACCGACGTGCCGCGTATCTGGAGTTCGCCGACCTCGCGGTCACCGAGTGTCCGGCCCGACTCAGGATCGACAACCCGGAACTCGAGACCGGGAACGGGCCGGCCCAGCAACACGATCTCCCTGGCCTTCGGATGGTCGATGCCGACCGGCACCGCCACGTGGTCGAGTTCGAGGCGGTCGTGGTCGACGACATCGGTGTTCAAGCCGCTCATCGGTTCGGGGAAGCTGCCCGCAATGGCGACCTCGGCCATTCCGAAAGCCGGGAACACGGCACCGGGACGCATGCCATGGCGCTCCCCGGCGGCGATGAGGGCTCGCACCGAGTCCGGATCGACCGGCTCGGCGCCGTTCAGGCCGATCCGCAGCGAGGAGAGGTCGAGGGCCGGGCCGTCGCGCCGCAGGGCCCGGGCGGCAAGGACCCAGCTGAAGTTCGGGCCGGCGGTGGCGGTGCCCCCATAGGTCGAGATCCACTCCATCCACCGGCCTGGTGACGCCAGGAAGTCCTGTGGGGCGGCCAGCACCAGATCGATGCCGGCCGACATGGGCAGGATGCAGAAGCCGACGAGCCCCATGTCGTGGTAGAGCGGCAGCCACGAGACCATGACGTCGGCGTCGATATCGACGTGCGCCGCCTCGATGATGGCGTCGAGGTTGGCGGCGACCACATGATTCGGGAGGACGACACCTTTGGGCTCCGACGTCGAGCCGCTGGTGAACTGAAGAACGAAGAGGTCCTCGGGCTGATAGTCGGGACGAATGAAGTCGTCGCCGGAATGGTCCCCCGGGGCGGCCAGTTGATCGAGGAGCAACATGGGCGGATCGTCGGGTTCGATCTCGATGAACGGCGCGAAGTCGGGGTCGACCAGCACGGCCACACAATCGGCGGTGCGGATTCGGGCCTTGGTCGCCGAGGTGAAGTCCTCGAGCGACGCCAGTCGCATCGGCAACGGGAGCACCACGAGGGTGGCCCCGCACAGCCAGATGGCCTGCAATGCCGTCACCAGATCGGGTGTCGTCGGGCCGAGTACGGCCACATGATCACCTCGTCCGATGTTCTCCTGTTGAAGCCTGGCCGCCATGGCCCTGGCTTCGGCGTGGACCTGGGCCCACGATTTGGTGAGAGGTTCGTCGCCGCCGACGAAGGTCAGCGAACCCGGACCCTTGGCCCCATGCTCAATCCGCTCGACGATCACATCCATGCCCATTAGACGCCGTGACCGGCCAGAAGGTTACGCGCCGGTAACACCGGTGTGTTCAGGCGGCGCGACCTCAACGGCCGAAGACGGCGACCTGGTTGCCGACGGCACGATCTGGATCCGATGGCCGGTTGACGATGCCTCGACCGGCGATCCACATGGCGCTGGACCCGCCGCCGTCGAGCATGACCGCATCATGGGCTCCGAGACGCTGCATCAGTGCTGCGGTCTCGGCCCCGGTCATCCCGGCGGCGTCTGGCCGTCTCCCGTCGACGGTGACGAGAATCAGGACGTCGATGGTGGCGCTGACCCCGATGACGCTGCGGGGATGCCGGTCGAGGAAGGTCGGATCGCTGCCGAAGTCGGTGGTCGGTGTGCCTCGATGGATGAGGGTCGGATGCCCGGCGACGGCCTCGACGACCCTGTCATCGACCCGGTCGTGCACCTTGTGGTGATGGTCGGCCACGAGATCGCCGTCGCCGGTGAACCCGAACAGAGCGGTGTAGCCGTGATCGAAGCCACCGTAGACACGGCCGGCTGACACCGCTGGGCCGTCGAAGGGTCGGTACCAGTTGCCGTTGATTCCGGCCGTCCCTCCAACCGCTTCGGCCCACCGCCCGACCGGTTCGGGGGCGCGGTCGCCGGGGCTGACCCGCATCGGGGCGGTTGCCGACCGGTGGACGAGCACCACATTGACGGCCTGGTTGCCGGAGGTGATCGTGCCGTGGACCAGGCTCGGGGTGATGTAGTCGGCCGTGGTGAGCTGACGGGCGTCGACGAATCGACGGAAGTCTTCAGCGGATATCGACCGACGTTCCCGTATCGCCATCGACGCGTCCCGTGCGGTGGTGGTGGTGGTCGCAGTTGTGGCCGTCGCCGCCGCGGTCCCGGTGGTCGCCGTCGTCCCGGTAGTTGCGGTGGTTGCGGTGGTCGCACTGGTCGCAGTCATGGCAGTGGTCGAGCTGACGGTGGCCGCCGCGGTGGCTGTCGTGTCGGTCCTGACCTGTGCGGTGACGGTCACCGTGTCGGCGCCGGCCGCGACCTGGTCGGTGCCGTCGGACGGGCGCCCCAGGCGGCCCAGCACCTCCGCCAGAGATGCCTCCTGCTCCGGTTCCGCCGGAGGAGCCGTCGGCTCAGGTGGCCGCACCCCGACCGCAGACGGCGACAGGATCTCCGGGAGAGACGGCGACCCGACGGTCGCCGCCGAGGCCGCCGCATGCGAGACGCCCGACATGGCACTGGCCGCGACCCCGAACGTGACGAGCAGGAACGAAAGGGTCGTGCGTCGACCTCCACCTGTCGCGTCGCCTGATCCCGCTGCCATCCTCCGCCGAACCACATCGCTCCGCTCGTCGCCTCCCGTTCCACTTCAGGAAATCGCGGGATCGGACCGGGCGACAGAACAGACCTTCCCACCGACGCCGTGGTGGATGGGCCGCCCGGCCCATCCACCACGATCGAACGGTCTTCTCCGCGGTGGTTCCTGGTGGTTGTGGCCGTTGAGCCGAGGTCCCCGACATGACCCGCGGCGCGCGCGAAAGTGGGGTCGATGCCAGTCGAGCCGCCGCCGCCCGATTGGGTCTCGAGCGAGGCAGGCCCCGGTAGCCACCGGTCCATCCTCGATGGCACCACCGCTCGACCGACCCGGTCCACCTCCCGAGTTGTACTCGAGGAGGCACCTTCGGTGTACCGGCAGGTTCGCCAGGTCCAGGACGAACACGGTCTGGCCGTGGCGCTGCGACGGGAGGTCGACAACCTCGCTTTCACCGTGATACGCCGGAGTCAGCTGATCGCCGCTCTGGGATTCGGCGCGGTCGCCCTTCTCGCGATCTACGGCTGGCAGCAGGGCGCACTTCCCGGCTCGACCGGTGGCATCAGCGCGGAGGGGGCGTGGGCCGGCGATGTCGTCGCCGCACCCAGCGTGGTGTCGGACCAGGTCCAGTGGCTCGACGACGAGGCCGACGGCGAAGGGCGCCGCTCGACGGCCGGTTTCGAAGCCGAGCGGGCACTCGGTGACCGGCGAGACGATGACGAGCCCGCGTCGGGCGCCAAGCTGTTCGTGACGAGCGGGACGAAGTCCTCGAAGGGTGCGGCCGGCGTGTCCGATGACGATCCGACCGCCGGAGCCGGATCTTCGGGTTCGGACGATCGTCTTCCGTCGGTTTCGCCTCCGTCGAGAGACTCGGGGGCATCGTCGGACACCACCAGCACGACGATCGTACGGTTCGAGAACTGCGCCGAGGCGGCCGCCGCAGGAGCGGCGCCGATCCGTTTGGGCGAACCGGGCTATCGCCTCAGCCTCGATCGGGACAAGGACGGCGTGGCCTGCGAGAACGGAGGGGCGGAGGAGGATCCCGGCGACGCACCGGTCGATTCCCTGTACGAGAGTCCGACGACCACGGCACCGCCCGCCGATCAGGCGGCGACCACGGCCTCGACCGCTCCCGCGGGGTCGACGACCACGGCCGGAGTGACGACGACATCGGAGTCTTCGACCACCTCGAGCAGACGCACCACGACCACGACGTCGACCACGACAACCAGCACGACCTCGGCGCCCGCGTCGACGACCAGCAGCACGGTCGACGGGGTCACATCGTCGTCGGTGAGCCCGTCCACGACGACGACATCGGGGTCGAGCTCGTCGTCGACACCGACGACCGTGGAGACGACCACGACCTCCACGGTCCCGTCCACGACGGCCTCAACCGTTGCTTCGACGACCACGGAGCCGGTCACGCCACCCATCGACCCGGTTTCGGCCCCTCGGCAGGGAAACCCGTCAGCCGGGCCCGTCTGACGTCGGCTCACCGAGGACTCGGGCGCCCGGTTGGGCTGGTCGTTCAGCCGCGGTCGTCGGGACGCCCGTGTCGGCCTGCGCCGGCGGCGAACCGGGCGGCCCCGTCTCTGGTCTCGCCCGACCGGACCGTGACGAGACCCAGCTCCGTTTCCCGGCTCAACGCCGCACCGAGGTCGAGATCCCACTGCTCATACACCGATCGGCGGTCGGAACGGAGGCAACCCGCCGGCAAGGCGGCCAGGCTGCGACCCAGTTCGATCGCCGCGTCGAGCGCCGCCCCCGGTTCGACGAGCCGGTTGGCCAAGCCGATCTCGAGGGCCTCCTGCCCGGATACCTCCCGGCCGGTGAGTATCAGATCGAGAGCCCGCGACTGGCCGATCAGGCGGGGCAGGCGCACGGTGCCCCCATCGACGAGCGGCACTCCCCATCGACGGCAGAACACCCCGAAGGCGGCGTTGGAGGCCACGACCCTCAGGTCGCACCACACCGCCAGCTCCAGGCCGCCGGCCACGGCGTAGCCCTCGACGGCGGCGATGGTCGGTTTGGAAAGGAGGAGCCGGGTCGGTCCCATCGGACCGAGTGAGCCGACGATGTCATCCGGATCGGCAGCGTCGATGCGGTTGCCCCGATCAGTGGCGATCGCCTTCAGATCGGCGCCGGCGCAGAACACCCCTCCGGCCCCGGTGAGCACCACCGCCGCCACCTCGTCGTCGGCGTCGGCATCGACGAACGCGTCGTAGAGCGCTTCAGCGGTCGGGCCGTCGACGGCGTTGCGGCGCTCCGGCCTGTTGATGGTGATCACCTCGACCGGTCCGTGTCGCTCGACGAGCACGGTGTCGGATGCGGGTGGGGTGGCAGCGGTGTCGGCCGTCATGCCCCGAACTCTAGATGACCGCCTGCTTTCGCACGGATTTCGCCGCAATGTGTCAGTCTTGGGCCATGACCGGACATAACCAGTCGATGAGTCCCTCCGTCGACGAGTTCCGCTCGCTGTTCCACGCCACCCATCCGAAGATCGTGGCCTACGCCCGGCGGCGGGCCGCTGATGCGGCGGCCGACGACGTGGTGGCGGAGACCTTCCTCGTCGCCTGGCGCCGCCGCGACGAGGTCACGGCGATGGACAATCCCCTCCCCTGGCTCTACGCCGTCGCCGGCAACCAGCTCCGCAACCAACACAGGAGCGCCAACCGGCATCTGCGTCTCGTCTCCAAAGTGGCCGACGAGGTCGCAGCCGACCCGGCGATGACGGCCTCCGGCCCGAACTCGAACTCCCAGCCCGATGCCGACCCGGCGGTCGACCTCGTGCGGGCCGGCCTGTCCACGCTGTCGTTCGACGACCAGGAGGTGCTCCGGCTGGTGGCGTGGGAGGAACTGACCTACCAGGAAGCGGCCGACGCACTCGGCTGCTCGCTCGACGCGGTGGCCCAACGAATCCGTCGAGCCAAACAGCGGCTGGCCGCAGCCATCGAACAGCTGGGCCAGGGCGCCCCATCAGACCGACACTCCGAATCCGACCGGCACATCCGAGGTGCATGACATGACCCACTCCGACCACACCAATCCGTCATCGAACGATCGGTTCGACGGCGATGAGCTGTTGCTGCAGCTCAACGCGGCCAATCCCGTCCCGACCGGCGCCGAATCACCGTCGGCCAAGGCTGCGGCCGACACCCTCTTCGACCAGATCACCAGCCGCTCGGGTGGGTTCACCCCCTACGTCGACGCCGAGGCGACACGCTCGCGGCGTTCGGGTTCGTCTCCGGCATCGGGAGGCACTGCGGGCGACAAGCGGAGCCGGGCCGGGTTGCTGGCCGCGGTGGCGGCGGTCGCCGTGCTTGTCGTCGGAGCACTGGTCGTGCTGGCCCCCACCGGCACCCAACCGGCATTGGCGGTCGTTCAGGCCGCAGCGCAGGAGACGGCCGACGCCCAATCCGGCCGGGTGATCACCGAGTTCGACGTCGTCGGCCGTGAGGACGCCGCCCAGGAGTCCCTACGTGGCTCGATGACCGCGGCCTTCGTCGACGATGACTTCGCTGTCAGCATCGACCTCGATCCGTCGAGCACCGCCCTCTCGGCCTCCGAGACGGCGGAAATCGGTCAGGCCGAGACCCGACTGGTCGACGGTCAGCTCTTCGCCACCACCGACGGCGAGCAGTGGATCAGCGTCGAGGCGCCGGAGATCCTGCAGTCCAGCCTCGCCCGTCTCACCGATCTGCGCTCCATCCTGGCCCAGGTGGAGGATCTGGTCGACGTCGAAGTGGTCAGATCGACCGATCTCGACGGTTTGGCGGTGACCCACTATCGGGGCACCGTCGATCTCGCCGATCAGACGCTGGCCGAGTCCGGGTGGCTGCCGGGGGCTCAGGGCACCGGCGTTGACATCGATGCGCAGGGTTTGGTGACCGTCGATCTCTATGTCGACGACAGTGGCCTGATGCGTCGCATCGAGGTGTCGGGCGAGGCGGAGCCGATCGACGATGAGATCGACGCGTCGGCCGATTTCCGGCTCACCACGAACTTCGTCGATCTTGGCGGCGACATCTCGATCGATGCTCCCGACCCCTCGGTTGTCGAGACGCTCGACTTCGATCCGTCGGGCGGCCTGGCCGAGCTGGACGACTGACCGCCGGATCACGGCTCCTCAGCTCGAACCGGCCTCCGAGGACCGAAGACGTAACAGCCGGGTCGTCGGGAGGAAACGAGGCGACCCGGTGACACCTTTGCCGCCCGGAACCGGCGGCAAAGGTGGTCGTGAGCCGTCGGCGGGGATGGCGAAATCGCTGCTTTCGACTGGCACGTCGGGCCCATGAGCCGCTGCGTTGCGCAACATCGGTCGGTCGTTTCGCTGTGTCACCCGGTTCACCTTTTTCGCTTGCCTGATATCGGCCGGACTCACTCTAGATGAGAGTCCGCTAGCGTCGGGTGGATGGTGGAAGCCGAGCCGATCGCCCACGCCGACCAATCCCTTGCCGTGACGACCTGGCTGTCACCGGGCCTTCCCCTCGGGCTGTTTCAGGCGATCGCCGACCATCTGGGAGAGGCGCTGGGCGTCGCGACGACGCTCTCCTCCGAGTCGAAGATCTCGGGTCCGCTCGAGCCGGCCGACGACCGGTTCAGCCTCGGCACGACCGACGTCGGCTTTCTGTGTCCACCGGCGTACGTGTGGCTGCGTGAACCACCGGTCGACTCGGTCCGCCTCGTTCCGTGGGCTCCGGTCTACGACGACCCGCGAAATGACGGCCGTCCTGTCTACTTCTCCGACATCGTGGTCCGCCGAGACTCGCCCTTCGAGCAGTTCGACGATCTCGCCGGCGCCCGGTTCGGTTACAACGACCCGTCGTCGCTGAGCGGGTACCTGTCGGTGCTGAGCCGGCTGGGCGAACGGGGTCTCGACACCGGCTTCTTCGGCCGCTTCGAGCGCGTCGGCGGGCATCGGGATGCGCTGGCGCGAATTCTCGACGGGAGTCTCGACGCCGCGGCGATCGACGCCAACGTGTGGCGAACATGGGCGGCGCAGCGGGCCGACGACGCCGGCAAACTCCGGTCGTTGGACACCCTCGGCCCCCATCCCGTTCAACCGGTCGTGGTTCGGACCCCACTTGCCGGCTCGCTGATCAAGCCGATCGGCGCGGCGTTGAGCGACCCGTCGGTCGTCGAGAGGGTCCGCCCGTTCGGCGTCGCCGGTTTCGCGCCGATCACCGACGCCGACTTCGACATCGTGGCGACGAAAGCTCGACTGACCTCCGCCTCGATCGTCGCGCCGTGACGGCCATCACAGGCCGAACAGGCGCTCCAACGTGTGGGCAACACCATCGGCGTCGTGGTCGAGGTCGGTGCGCAGAGTCGTCACATCGAGCAATCTCGGGTGGGCGTTGGCCATGGCGTAGGCGTGGGCGACCCATTGCATCATCTCGAGGTCGTTGACGTTGTCGCCGAACGCCATCGTCTGGTGCCGGCTGACGCCGAGGTCGATACACAGGTCGTCGAGTCCCTTGGCCTTGTTCACCCCCGGTGCCGTCACCTCGACGAACGACGAACCCGACGTCGACATCGAGAGACCGTGGGGGGTCACCGGCGCCACCCGGTCGAGCAGGTCATAACTGACGAGCTCTCGGTGTCCGATGTAGACCTTGACCGCCTTGTCCGGCGGCGGCGTGTCATCGGCGACCCGGTTGCTCGATGCCATGTCGTTGAGACCGGCGTCGAGGAACGACTCGGTCCAGAAGTGACCCTGTTCGGCCTCCCAGGCCCAGACCGTGTCAGGGAGCGCACCGTCGACGGCGGCCCGCAGGTCGAGGATCTGGTCGCCGGTGACGGGTTCGACCCGCACCCGTCGACGGGCGAACAGGTCGTGCAACGACGCCCCGTTTGAGCAGACGGCCCACCGGATGAACGGGAGATGACCGACCCTGTCCTCGATGCTGCGATGGCTTCGACCGGAGGCCACCACGAGATGGATCCCCCGGTCGGCGACCGCGGCCAGCGTTGCTGCGGTCCGATCCGAGATGGCGACGTCACGGTTGAACAACGTGCCGTCGAGATCGAAGGCGATGAGGCGGACCCCATCGGGCGATGGGGGACGCGGTTCGGGCGTCGCGCCCGGATGGTCGGTCACGACGCCCGATCCTAACGGCTTTGGAAGCCGGCTCTACGGAAGGAGGCTGGCAATCAGCTCACAGGTGGCTTCGAGGTTGCCCCGCTCCACGACGTTGCCCAAGCCGGCCCGTGCCTCGTCGGCCGTTCCGGGGCCGTGGCCGTCGCCACTCGGGTCCGATGAGTGGCCGCCCTGATCGAAGCCGGCCGCGATCGACTCGGCCGTCAGCTGACCCCAGTTGCAGTCGGGTTTGGCCGCGGCAGCCGGTGCCGCGGCGAGGCCGATCGCGATCCCTGCCGCCGCGGCGACACTGATGATCTTTCGCATGTGAACTCCTCACTGTTCGTTTGTTTGTTCGGTCGACCCGCACAGCACCTGAACCGGAGCCCGATCACCCCGGACCGATGCCGGCCAGAACCTAGTACAGGCATCGGGGCACGCTCCACCGACTGGGCGTTCTGCCCATGGCCGGGCGGACCGGTAGTCTCGGGTGGATGAACCATGACGAGCTCGAAGCCGGACTGCCGCAAACACCCGGCTACCGCTACGCGGTACAGGTGGGCGACGAGCTGTTCGTTGCCGGTCAGGTCCCACAGGACGGATCCGGTGCGATCACCGCGGTCGGTGACCCGGCCGGCCAGGCGGTGGCCTGCCTCGACAACCTGGCCACTGTGCTCGCCGTCCACGGCTTCACCGTTGCCGAGGTCCGCCGTCTCGTCGTCTACGTCGTCGGTGGGCAACAGGACCTCACCTCGGCCTGGTCCGCCGTCGTCGGCTGGTTCGACGGGCCCGTGCCGCCGGCCACGTTGCTCGGCGTGAACCGGCTCGGCTACCCCGACCAGGCCGTCGAGATCGACGCCACGGTGGTTCGAACACCCGGTCCATCGTCGGTCCCCTGAGCGGCGGCGGTGTTCGGGGCGGGGGCGAGCCCCGATCCAGGCGTATCACGATGGGCCCGTCGTTCGTCTGTATGGGCAAATCGGCGGCGCCCCCGGACGTCGTTGTTTACGATGATTGGTACTGGTCACCGGGGCCGGTGAGAAAGGAGCGGCTGCGTCGGGTCCCACCGACCGTCGCTGAGGGAACACATCGGGAATGTTTGGTTGGTCGACCCAGGCTGCGGGCGGCCATCGGATCGATGCCTTCGTCGATGAGGTGTCGAACCGGCGGTATGACGCGGCCTCCCAGGTTCTCGCTGAACTCGTCCGTTCGCGCCAAATGACCGAGAGCTCGGCCTCCCGCTGTCGAGATCTGCTCCGACAGGCCGCTCGTCTCGTCGATGACCAGGAACGTCTGATCGAGGTGATGGCCGGCCTCGCGCTGGACGAGGAGCAGACACGCTCCGAGATACGGAGCCTGGCCGTCACCGCCGTTGCGGAGTCGCCGGCTCCGGCCGACGGATCGGATGCCGGCGCCGAGCCCTACCTCCGGATCTGGTTGCTCGGCTCGTGCCGATTTGGCTACGAGGGCGAGCGGCTCGACGGCGGCAACGGCGACCAAGCGGCCGCCGTGCTGCGATACCTGGCAGCCCAGCCCCCATGCGGGGTCCACAAGGACCAGCTGGCCGCCATGTTCTGGCCCGAATCCGACGAACGGTCGGCTCGACGCAGTCTTCATCAGGTCGTCTACAACATCCGTCGCCGCATGCAGACCATTGGCGCCGAAGGTCAGCTCGAGTTCTCGAACGACCGCTACCGCCTGGGCGCTGTCGACCGACGTCGCGACGTCGACGAACTGGATCAGGCGATGGCGGCGGCGAGGATCGCCCGGGACGAAGGTGACACCGAGCGACTCGTCGCGGCCTGTGAGCAGGTGAATGCGTTGTACGAGGGAGACTTTCTCGCCGATCACCCCTATGACGAGTGGGCGGAGAGTCCCCGTCGCCATTACCGCATGCTGTTTCGGGAGGCCATCGGAGTGTTGATCAGACACTGGACGGACAACGATCGGCTGTGTCGCACGGTGGAACTGGCGGAACGCCTGCTCGGTTTCGATCCGGCCGACGAGGACGCAGCCCGCCATCTGATGGAGGCTCAGGCTCGCCTTGGTCATCCACAGTTGGCTTCGGCCGCCCTGGCCGATCTGACCGCCTCCCTGGGCGAGCTCGGGTTGTCACCGTCCGCGGAGACCACGGCCCTCGCCCGACGGATTCTGCCCGCAGAGCCGGTGATGAGTGTCCCCTGAGAACACGATGAGAGCGTTGCCTCATGCTGGAGGTCCGGCCGTGCAGATCGCACGTCCGGTCCATTCAGGAGGGAATGCAATGAACGGATATGACAAGCCGTGTAACAAGGAGTGCAGCTTCGAGATCTCACCCTATGAGACGCTCAAGGGTGGTATCCGGGCCACACTCTACGAGGAAGGCGAGAAAGGACCCCAGGACATCATCTCGGTCGACAACGAGTGGTATGTCAAGGTCGAGTGGTACCTGACCGGAGGCCTGGAGCGTCATCTGTGCGGCGATTTCTGCCTCACCGTGAGCTTCGAGTCCATCGGCAAGGGCAAGGAACGTGACTTCGGTCCGGTCTTCGTCAAGATGAAGCCGTGCGGCGACGGTCGCTACAAGTACGTGTTCAAGTCGTCGGACTTCAAGCGCTTCAAGGTCGGTGACTGCGGACGGCTCTACCACGTCGGTGTGTCGCTGACCAGCCGTGCCTGTGGTGCTCCGGGCCACATCAAGGGCTACTGCGACGTCGGCACCGTGATGTTCACCCGGAACGCCGCCTAGCCTCCGACCAATAGCAGTGGCGGCTACGCCGAGCCGGCCAGGCGGCCGGCGCACCCGTCGGGAAGGAGCGTGCCATGAGCACCGAGCGCGACCGCGATCCGGTCGCCGAGCCGGTGGAGCCGGACTGGGAGGAGCAGGCGTCCTACATCGTCAGCTTCGACCGCTCCAGTGGCCTCGCCGGCGACTCCGCTGCCGGCGGTGAGCCGCGATGGCAGACCCGCATCTGGGACAATCAGAGCCTGGTCGAGACCGTGCTGGAAGGCGCGGATCCGACCCGGTGGGCCGCGGTCATCACCGACCGGCTGCGGCGGTCGAGCGAGTGACATGGCCGGGAGCCGTCTCCGGTTCACCGGTGCGGCTCCCGGCCTCGCGACCGGCCGCGCTTCCAAGGTGTTGACCCATGACACGTCATGGCGAGCGTCACCCAAGCCGAGCTTGAGCCGATCGCAGAAGTCGAGGACCGGCGGGATTCGACCGTCGGTTGTTCGTCTACGCTTTCAGCTGTGACGCAAAGCATCGACAGCCGACCGCTCGGTACCGAGGATCGTGCCGGCGACCGCCTCTTGTGGAGCGTGCTGGGGGGTGCGGCGATCATCGGCATCGGGCTGCTGGTCGTCGGCCTCGCGTTGGTCGACGAGAGACAAACGGTCTACGTCGAGCTGGCCAAGTCTGGTCTTCAACTCCTCGTCGTGGGTCTCTTGGGCTCCGGACTGGCTGCCCTGTGGAGGTGGAACGACCAGCGCCGCGACCTG
Organism: Acidimicrobiales bacterium; assembly: GCA_965216675.1. Lineage (GTDB taxonomy): Bacteria > Actinomycetota > Acidimicrobiia > Acidimicrobiales > SZUA-35 > JAHELU01. The sequence goes on from CBDCGK010000004.1 coordinate 328,014, forward strand.
CGGCAGGCTCGCCAGGAGGTCCAGTTGGCGTTGTTCGTGCGCCTGGTCAAGTCCTACAACGAAGCCAAGGCCGTCCGGCGAACACTGCGCAGCCTGGGGCTGGCGCAGGACAGCGGCTCGCTCGACCAGCGTCAGGTCGACGGGTTTCGCGATCAGATGATGCTGTTGAATCAGGTACAGCTCGATTTCGAGGCACTGACCCGCGAGATCGGTGAGGCTCGGCTCTTCGACGAGAACTCCCCGGAGATTCTGACCGAGCTGCATCGCATCGAACGTCATCTCAATTCGGCGTTGCAGATCTGGGAGAAGGGCGGAGCGTCGATCGATGTCGGCACCGACGTCTCGGTTGTGGCGGCTGGACTGGACGGGCTGATTGGCGACTCCGCCGTCTTCAGAGCCGGCGTTGCCACGCCTCGCCGGCGGGCGACCGAGTTGATGCAGGACTCGTTGTTCGGTCGGTCATCGGAGAAGACCCGATCGACGCTGCAGCGGTTGGAGGCCGACTCGGACGCACGTGACCAGCTCTGACCCGGGCTGCTCGAGCCGTCCGACCAGCGCCTCAGTTCGCGTCAACCACCGTGACGGAGTCGACCTCGCTCGACAGGGAGGTGACCGATGCCGAGAAGTAAGCGGCCGCATCGCCGCCGGGGATATCGCGGGGAGCGAAACGCCGACCGGCGAGGCGTGCGCCCGAGAGCCGGTCGAGGCGGAATGTACGCCAGTCATTGCGGCGAAGATCCCATGCCACCAGGTACCAGCGACGACCGGCGGCCACCAACTGGTGCGGTTCGACCAGGCGACGGCTGTCGTCGCCGTCGGGACGACGGTAGTCGAACCGGACCTCTTCGTGGTCCCGGCACGCCGTGGCCAAAACGCTGAGCGCATCTGGATCGACGACATCGTCGCCGTCGGGACGACGAAGTGACACCACGCTGGTGTTGAGGGCCGATACCCGACGTCGCAGACGGTCCGGAAGGACCTGTTCGGTCTTGGCCAGCGCCCGCATCGACGCGTCCTCGATCCCGTCGATCGCCGCCCCCGCGGCAGCACGAAGTCCGATGGCGACGGCCACGGCCTCGTCGTCGTCGAACACCAGAGGCGGCAGGTGTGCGCCGGCGGCGAGGCGGTATCCGCCGTTGCTACCCGGCGTGGCGTCGATCGGGTAGCCCAGTTCGCGCAGTCGGTCGACGTCGCGGCGAACCGTTCTCTCCGTTACCTCCAGGCGTTCGGCCAGTTCGGCGCCGCGCCAGAGCCGGTGGGTCTGCAGGAAGGAAAGGAGCTGCAGCGCTCGTCCGGTTGGGTCGTTTCCCATTGTCCGATCTTTGCACATATTGCGGACAGTATCCGTCCGCAATAGATGTCATGGTCGAATCACGAACCAACCACGAGAGATGTGAGGTACTGCACGTGTTCGATCCAACCAACTTTCCCAAGCCCACCCTGGTTTCTGTCAACGGCGTGAAGCTCGAGGTCTTCGAGGCGGGCCGGGAGAACGCCGGGAAGCCCATCGTGTTGTGTCACGGCTGGCCGGAGCACGCCTTTGCCTGGCGTCATCAGATTCCCGTCCTTGTCGCCGCCGGCTACCACGTCATCGTTCCGAACCAGCGCGGCTACGGCAACTCGTCTCGGCCGGCGGCGGTCACCGACTATGACATCACACACCTGGCCGGTGATCTCGTTGCGCTTCTGGACCACTACGGCTACGACGATGCCGCCTTCGTCGGTCATGACTGGGGATCGTTCGTGGTGTGGGGGCTGACCCTGCTGCACCCCGACCGCGTGAACCGGGTGGCGGCGCTGAGCCTCCCGTATCCGGAGCGTGGTGACCAGCCGTGGATCGAGGGTATGGAGGCCGCACTCGGCGACGACTTCTACTTCGTCCACTTCAACCGGCAGCCCGGCGTCGCCGATGCCGTGCTCGAGCAACACACCTTCCAGTTCCTCCGCAATCTGTACCGGAAGAACGAGCCTCCAACCGAGCCGGAGCCGGGAATGGCGATGATCAACCTCGCCCGAGCCGAAGAGCCGCTCGGTGAACCGCTCATGAGCGACCGCGAGCTTGCCGTCTTCGTCTCAGCCTTCGAGTCATCGGGGTTCACTCCGAGCATCAACTGGTATCGAAACCTCGATCGCAACTGGCATCTGCTGGCCGACGTCGATCCGATCATTCGACAGCCCGCCCTCATGATCTATGGCGATCGTGACCTGGTTCAGCGAGGCGAGAACCTGGCGGGCTTCGTGCCCAACGTGGAGGTGGTCAACCTGGACACTGGCCACTGGATCCAGCAGGAGCGGCCGGACGAGACAAACCGGGCGATCCTGCAGTGGCTGACCCGCGACGATGCCGTCCAATGAGGGCCGCCGACGGGTCTGCTAGCCGGGGTCGACGGTGACGGTCCCGGTGGTCGGGTCGATCTCGACCTCGTCACCGGTTCGAACGGCGCTGAGGAGTCCGGCGACGCCGATGACAGCGGGAACGTCGAACTCACGGCTGACGATCGCCGTGTGGCTCATCAGACCGCCCTCCTCCACCGCCACTGCGCCGAGCAGCGGGAAGATGCTGTTGAACGACGGGCTGGTGAACGGGGCGATGAGCACGTCGCCCTCCTCGATGGCGCCGAAGTCAAGATCTTTGGTGGCTCGAGGATGCCCGTGAGCGGCCAGCGCGTAGCCGCCAACAACAAGAAACCTAACCTTGCGAGCGGTGCAGCACTCGATGAACTCGACGAAGTCCTTGGTCAGAATCTCCATCGACACACTCCAGACTGAGCTCAGTCGCCATAGCCAACCGCTCCGACACCGGACGAGATCGCCAATAGTCGGTCCACGAGGTGTCCACGGCACCAAGCGGTCGCTTCACCGCAACCTTCGCGATCCGATCCATGCCGCAATTCTAGCCGACGACGAACTGTCGCCAGAGCCGGACCACATCAGACGAGATGTGCCATCCGATGTGCAATAGCAGGCCTGTTAGATCTCGCCGTGCAGCCGACATAGCTCCGCTGCGATCTCATCGACCGACATGTCGCCAGTTGCCACGGCCATCACGAGCTCGTACACCGCGTCGTTGGCGGCTTGACTTACGCTGACGTGGTTGAGCTCCAAGAAGACCGCTGTTGCCAGCCACCCGAGGCGCTTGTTGCCGTCGACCAAGGCGTGGTTGTTGACGACTGACTGCAGCAGCGCTCCAGCTTTGGTCCAGATGTCCGGATAGGCGTCGGACCCGTGGACCGTGGTCTGCGGCCGGGCGATCGCTGAACCCAGCAACCCAATATCTCGGACCGGCGGGTCCTGACCCAATAGAACCTCGGCCAGCATAAGCAGGTCGTCAAGGTCGAGGTACTCAACCCAATCGCTCACTCGCCGAGGCGACGCAGAGCCTCCGCATGACGGTCAGCAATCAGCGCAGCTGCGTCTGAGACCCGGTCACGGTGAGCAGACCTCGATACGAACTCGCGCACAGCCCGCCGTGCCGCTTCCTGCATCGAGATCCCCTCAAGCTCAGCCCGCTCACGCAGAGCGGCCTGTTCTTCTTCGGTTAGCCGCAACGTCATAGCCATCAGACAATGGTATCACAATGACACCACATCGATCCGACGGGCTTTCGCCTCGAGGTCACAGCGGCCGGCAGACCGACCATGACCCGTCGCCAGCACCGAGCGGACGATTCGCCGTGCCACGGGCGTCCGGCACAGAACCTCACAACGCCCCGACCGGGGCAAAACTGTGGAGCTAAGGAGAATTGAACTCCTGACCTCTTCCATGCCATCAATCGACGAGGCCTTGCGACGGCGTGCAATGGCGTTTGAAGAAGGCGACCGGCGCCAGGACCGCACTTCTCTGCATGGGATCACGTGCACACACGTTGGGTCTCAACAAGGGTCTCAGGGACTTCAGTTCCAAACCGTAGGGTCTCCGGAATTGTCCGTGGCAGCATGATGGCCACCGACATTGCTGTTAGGTCGATAGTCGCCGTCGATCTATGTGGCCGTGAGCGGGTCCCGTTGATCGGTCCAGGTGCTATGCGGGTTGGGGTTGTTGTTGGTTGGTCCAGGCTTGGGCGAACTCGCTTGGGGTGAGTCCGCCGTGGGCGCTGTGGGGTCGGTTCAGGTTGTAGTCGATGCGCCAGTCCTCGATCAAGACTTGGGCTTCGAGGAGCGAGTCGAATTGCCACAGGTTCAACAGCTCATCGCGTAGGCGGCTGTTGAATGATTCGATCCAGGCGTTCTGCCACGGCGAACCGGGGTCGATGAAGATGGCGTTCACGCCGGTCTCGGTGCACCAGTCCGCAACGGCGTTGGCCACGAACTCGGGGCCATTGTCGAACCGGACAAAGGCTGGTGGTCGACTCCGTTCAATCACCAACCGATCCAGAGTGGCGACGACGTCGTCGGCGGCGATCGAGTGGTCGACCCGGATGGCGAGGGCTTCACGAGTGAACTCGTCGATCACGTTGAGCATCTTGACCTGACGGCCGTCGATGGTGTGGTCGAACTGGAAGTCGAGCGCCCACAGAGCGTTCGGCGCGATCAGCGACATCGCCCCGGCGTGGACACCTCGGCCGGTCAGCCGTTTCTTCTTGCGTCGCACCGGCACACTCAGGCCCTCGTCACGCCACAGGCGCCGTACTCGCTTGTTGTTGATCCGCCAGCCGTTGTTGCGGAGGTGGATGGCCGCTCGTCGCCATCCCCACCGGGGCCGTTCCTTGGAGAACGCCCGGAGTTCGGCTCGGACCTTGTCCTCGTCCGGTGGCGGGTCGGGCCGGCGGTGGCGTTGGGTGGAGCGGTGCTGGCCGACCACTCGACAGGCTCGGCGTTCGGCAACCCCGAACCGGTCGATCAGCATGTGGACTGCGTCACGGCGTCGGTTCGGGGTCAAAAGTTTCCCTCCGCGATCTCCTTGAGCATCGCCTTGTCCAGCTCAGCCTCGGCCAAGAGTTTCTTCAACCGGATGTTCTCGGACTCGAGTTCCTTGAGGCGTTTGGCGTCGTCGGCCTTCATGCCGCCGTACTGGTTCAACCAGCGGGCCCAGGTCGATTCGGCGATTCCGAACTGGCGGCACACGTCCTCAACGGTCATACCGGAGGCGAGGAGTTTCTGGCCTTCGGCCAGTTTGCGGATGATCTGTTCCGGCGAACGCCGCCGTCGAGATGATGTCATGATCGGTCCTTCCTACTGCACCAGCATGGCGCAGCTGTTCAGACCGCACAGCTACTGGACCGATCTCAGGGGCTCACCGCAGCCGCAGCGGACTACGACCGTCAGAAGCCCGAGCGATGCGATGGGAATGCGTCGACGACCACGCCAAGACACTTACCATCAACCGACAGATGACGGCTGAGACGACGTTGGTGGCCCCCAAGACTCGGCGGTCGAAACGCTCCATACCGACCGTTCCTAACCGGGACGACGTTGTGCAACTTTCCAGAAAGCGGTCACGGCTGCGACCACAGATCGCACGTCTTCAGCGGTTCCATCGCAGTCTCGGAAGACATCGGGCTCTGGCGATGCAACGACCAAGTCATGGGCCCGTTTGACGGTGAACAGGGCCTCGCTTCGTTGCCCCTCGTCGTCCACGAAAACGACAAGACATTGATCGTCACCTATCCATTCGATGGAGCGCGGCGCTATCCGCACGACGGCCACCCTCTCGCTGAAACGCAGCGCAGTGTCCAGACCGAGTCCGCAACGTAGCCCGTTCCGACCGACGTCTCGAGGGCCTGGATACACCCTCGATCAGTTGGGGATGCAACAATCATATGTGCGGGACCTCCTTGCGGCTGCACGGTAGCAGCCGTTGGCCGGCCGCTGGATTCGACAGCACCTCAGCCTTGGTTAGCGGCCTGACAGGGATAGAGCGGGACTGTCGCAAGCACATTGTGTCGTGGCGTACTATCGGCCGGTGTGGTCATGTCGCGTAAGAGCTGGTGGTCTGTAGCAGTCGTAGCCGGAGTGTCGGTGGCGATCGTCGTGCTCCTCTGGAACGGCGTTCGGTCGTTTGACTCCAGCGCAGCCGTTTTCGATGACCTGGATGGAGTTTCTGTGATCGAGTCAGAAAGCGAGGCGTGCGGCAACGGACGCGTCTCAATCTGTGGACGATGTCACGCTCTGGTTCTGGACTCCGCGACCATCGAGGATCTGATTTTCTACCTCGATGAACGATTCTGGTTGGCGACCTCATCCGGTGGTTCCGAACGAAGCGACGCTGAGGTCGAGGCTCAGGTCTTCGTTGCGGGCGACGAGCCGAGTGACCTGGAGCCCGACAACGGCGATGTTAAGGTCTGCTTCCTCTACGCGGTCAACGACCTGCCCTACGGACTGTGAGCAGCAAGAAATGGACCGGTGTTCTTCGATATCTCGACCTGTAGGGTCTCGCCGTCGGGTCACGGCACGGAATCGCTTGGGTCCGCAGGGTCTCACGAAACGACGAAACCCCGCTGCGGGAGCGGGGTTTTCGGGCTGTGGAGCTAAGGAGAATTGAACTCCTGACCTCTTCCATGCCATGGAAGCGCTCTACCAACTGAGCTATAGCCCCGTGCTTGGTGCGTCGCTCAGTTTAGCGCGCTCGGGACCGATCGCACCCGCATTTCCGCCGACATCTCAGCCGTCGGACAGGCGGCTGCGCAGCTCGACAGCGACCTCCGGACCGACGATTGCTCGAAGCTCGTCGAACAGCGATTCCACGACCGGAGTGTCGCCGACGAACGCCGACGGCTCCGCCGATCGGTCGGTGCAACACCAGGCGACCGGCTCGTCACCCCAGTCGTCGGCACGCCACGACCGAAGCCGTCGCACACCGGCATCACCGCCACCGACACCATCACCCAAACCAACACCCACGTCGACCTTCAACGGCAACTGCCAGCAGATCGACGGCTTCCAGTCGATCGGCGAGTCGCCCTCATCGACCGCGGCCAGATGGAGTGCGCACCCCTCTCCCCCGTCGAACCCGGGTCGGTTGAGGAAGATGCAGGCGCCGTCGACCACCCGCGTCGAGCGCCGGGCCTCCGCCAGCACTCCCCCGTCCGCCGCCTCTGCTGCGTACTGAAATCGGGCGGGGTCCAAGGTCAACCCCAGGGCTTCGACGGTTCGGGCCTCCTCCCCGTCGAGCAGCTCGGCCCCAACCGAGCAGCAACCCTGCCCCAACTCCTCGGCCCGTTCGGGCAGAATGCCTTGGCAACCTCGGCCCCAGATGCACCGCCAGTTCGACTGCAGGAAATCCACGTCGACGTCCCAGATCGTGCCGTCAACCGGGTCGACGAAACGAGCAGTGGGTCCGAGCGAGCCGCTGCCGTCTCCAGATTCGGTCATGGTCCCGCCACCGTAGCAGCCCTGCGAATAGGCAGATCTTCCGGTCGACCGGTGGATCCGCCCCGGCGGGTCGCTCAACGACGTCCGCATGGCCTATGTCAGCTTCACGAAAACGCCGACGCCCGCCTGGAACCGTCGCCGAAGCCGGAGTAGGCACCAGGCGCCGCGACAACCCGGTCGAGATCAAGCCCCGCTGGTGTCGACCGGGTCAGGCCGGTCGTTCGGCACTTCCGAGTCGGGGGACGTCGGTCCAGAGACGTTCGAGGTCGTAGTAGTCCCGGGCTTCATCGGTGAAGACATGCACGACGAACGTCCCGAAATCCATCAGCACCCACGTCCAGGTGTCGCGACCCTCGATGCGGACCGGTTTGGGCCCTCCAGCCTTGGTCAGCGCCTCTTCCACCGCTTCGACGATGGCTCGAACCTGGCGGTTGTTGCGGCCCGATGTGACCACGAACCAGTCGGTGATGGCCATGATCTCGCCGACGAAGAACGCCTCGGTCCGCTGTCCGAGCTTGTCGTCGGCGGCGTCGACCGCGATCGCAACCCAGCGACGAATCTCCAGATCCTCGGTCAGTCCGGCCGGTCCGTCCTCGGGAACCGACGGCGCTGCGTAGGGTCGGGACGATCGAGCGGTGTCGTTGATCTGTTCTGCGTTCAGCTGTCTGCTCCTCGAATCGGCACCAGGCATCGATTCTAGCCCTCCGAGCCTCGCGGTAACCATCGGATATCGCTCCGGGCGGCCCGTCGCCGTCGAGACAGGAATCGTCAGCGCTCGAGAGCGAAGTCGGTGCCGACGAGAAGTGTCACCATGTCGTGCTCCTGCTCCGGATCGACCAGCGGCTCAACGCCCAGCTCGGCGACCAACACGTCGAGTTGATCGACCCCCTCCACCAGATCCTGCGGCCGGATCAACTCAGTCGAACCGTCGTCGAAGTGCACGGCGTTCGCAATCTCGGCCACCTCGATACCTCGCACCGCCAGATGGGCGGCGATCTCACCCAGATCGGCTCGGCCGGTGCGATCGACCACCCGAACCTCCAGTCGGTTACCCGACGGGAACGCCACGATGTCACGCAGCAGATCCTCGGCCGCCAGGGCGTCGATCACGGGACCTTCCGACCCGGCGACCGTCGGCAGCTCGACGACATGACCGCCCGACCCGACAGCCCGAACAGCCGATGCCAACGGATGCTCGACACCTGGCGGGCTGTCGATCGTCGCCGACCAGAACTCCCGTCGCCGGGGCATCACCGACGACAACGACCCGCCGTCCACCGGACGGCCGAGGAACACGGCAGCGTCGGCTCCGCCTACCGATACGGGACCGACCGCGAACGCCAGCCGAGCCGGACCGTCGTCCGTCTCGTCGGACCCCTCGCCCTCGGAACCCTCGCCCTCGGAACCCTCGTCATCGGACCCCTCGTCGTCCGCCCCCGCGACGTTTGACCCCGCACTGCCGGCCCCCGCAGGGACGGTCGGCACCGGGTCGGGGTTGTCGAGCTGGTAGGCCTTGTCGGCCAGGACCTCGGCCCAGGCTCCCTCGTCCATCACGACGATCCGTGTCAGGTCGAGGTTGACCAGCTCAGCCACCGTGTCGCCGACCCGGCCGGGATCGACGTCGGCCAACATCAGCGACTCCGCCTCCGTCCCGGTTGTGTCCCCGGTCGGCAGCGACAGATCGCCCGGCAGCAGCACGATCGTGCCTCCACCAGCGGTCACCACGCCTGAAGCCACAGGCTGTGGTTCGCCACCGTCGTCGGCAACCTCCTCGTCTTGATCGAGGCCTGTACCACCCGGCGGAATGATGAGCGCGACACCACTGATGCCTCCGTCGGCCACCTCGACCAGCGCCATGATCGGTGTCGCCGACACGATGGCCGACCATCCCGGCTCATCGACGGTCGGGCTGTCGACGAAGGTTCCGGTGTTCGACGACAACAGCGTGTGGTAACCCCGGATCATGATGAACGGTATCGCCAACGCCAAGACCAGCTCGGCCCCGGCGAAGATGAGTAGCCGGGTTGTGGCGCGCTGGTCAGGTGCGGTGATACGGGCGGCGGGCCATCTCACGGGCTCCCACGATAGAGCCCCCACGACTGGATGTGCTCGATCACCGGATTGGGCGTGAGGAAGCGGATGGATCGGCCCTGGGCCACACGACGTCGCAGCCCGGTACCGGAGATGTTGACGGCCGGAATCTCGACCAGCTCCCAGCTCCAGCCGGTCGGAGGCTGAAAGTCGGCGCCGGGCCGGTTGACCACCACGACATCGGCTTGTGTCCGCAGCCTCTCGACGTTGTGCCAGGTGTCGAGGCCCGCCGCGGCATCGGCTCCAACGATGATTCGCCACTCGGAATCGGGGTGTTTTTCGGCCAGCGCGTCCAAAGTCACAGAAGTGTAACTTGGCCCGCCGATCCTCAGTTCGATGTCGGAAACGGCCAGGCCGTCGGCGTCGCCAACCGCATCGCGGGTCATGATCAGCCGCTGTTCAGGCGGCGTAATCGCCCGAATTCCGACTTTTTGCCACGGTTCGTTGGCCGGCACAAGCAGCACACGGTCGAGATCCAGGGCCCTCAGGACCTGATCGGCGACGATGAGATGGCCAAGATGGGGTGGATCAAAGGTTCCACCGAGAATACCGATGCGCCCGCTGGTGTTATTACCCATGAGTGATGTTTGCGTAGCGCGATTGGGTGAAAAAACCACCTAATGTGACGTCTGTCACTTAACAGGAGCTCCGATTCGTACTAAAACAGATATTCGGGCGTCAACGCTCTCTGCCCGCCCGGCCAAAAATCAGCACGGGACACTGCAAGCCAAAACACTGCAACCGAACCGAAGCCGGACCACACGAGCGTACCAGCCCCCAGCAGGATTGTTGATTCCTGTTGACTCTCCCCGACCAAACTTCAAGTTGATAAAGAAGCACGCGCCATGAGTGATTCAGTAGGACAGTATTTAAACGAAATCGGCCTCGTTCCCCTCCTTACGGCGGACGAAGAGCGCGAGTTGAGCCAGATCATCGAAAAGGGCCGCGACGCCCAGGAACTGATCGACGCCGGTGACAACTCGGCAGCCAACCGTCGTGCCGTCCGGGCGGCCGCCCGGGCCAAGGATCGATTCATCCGAGCCAACCTCCGACTGGTGGTGAGCGTTGCTCGCCGCTACCCCCTTCCCCCCTCGATGGAACTCCTGGACCTCATCCAGGAAGGCAACCTCGGCCTCGAGCACGCCGTCGACAAGTTCGACTGGCGCAAGGGTTTCAAGTTCTCCACGTATGCGACGTTCTGGATCCGGCAGGCCATCGGCCGAGCCCTCGACCAGAAGGCCAGCCTGGTCCGTCTCCCCGGCGACCGTTCGGCCAGCCTCCGCGCCGCACTCCGGCAGGTGTCGGGCGACGGCGACGAGCTCGACGATGAGCACGCACGCCTCCATCGCCTGACCACCCCGACCTCCCTCGACCGGACCATCGGCGACGACGAGTCCAACGAGCTGGTCGACCTCCTCCCCGACTCCAACCCCGGCCCCGAGGTCGAGGTCATGGCCCGGGCCGAGGAGACGATGGTGACCGGCCTGCTCGAGGTCCTCGACCCTCGAGCAAAGTATGCGGTCGAGCAGCGTTTCGGTCTCAACGACGGCCGCAAGCGCAGCTACCGTGAGGTCGGCGAGGAGCTGGGCGTCACCGCCGAAGCCGCCCGCCGCCTGGTGAAGCGAGCGGTCAGCGCCGTTCGCGACCAAGCCGGCGACGTGATGAGCGACTTCGACGCCGCCTGATCCGAAACCAATCGAGACTCGATGAAGGGAGCCGCCACAAAGCGGCTCCCTTCGCGTCCCGGCCCGGATGACTCCCCCAACCACGACATTCTTCCAAAATCGATTGCGATGGGTTCATCACAAAGCGAGACTGAAACGGTGACTTGGACACCTGAATCCTGGCGGCAGCGACCAGCGGCCCAACAGCCGACCTGGCCCGACTCCACCGAGCTGGAACGAGTCGAGAAGGAACTGGCATCGGTACCCCCTCTCGTCTTTGCCGGCGAGGCTCGGGAACTCCAGTCCTATCTCGGGCGCGTCGCCGAGGGCAAGGCGTTCCTCCTGCAGGCGGGCGACTGCGCCGAATCGTTCGACGGCTTCAACGCCATCGCCATTCGCGAGAAGCTGCGGGTCATCCTGCAGATGGCCGTCATCCTCACCTATTCCTCGGGCGTCCCCGCAGTCAAGGTCGGTCGGATTGCCGGGCAGTTCGCCAAGCCCCGGTCCCGCCCCACCGAGACGATCGACGGCACCGAACTCCCCTCCTTCCTGGGGCACATGGTCAACGACCTGCCGTTCTCCGAGACCGACCGCCGCCCGGCGCCCGACCGGCTCTTGCGGGCCTACAACCAATCGGCGTCGACCCTCAACCTGCTCCGCGCCTTCACCAAGGGCGGCTTCGCCGACCTCCACCGGGTCCAGGCCTGGAACCAGGAGTTCGTGTCGAGCTCCAGCGAAGGCCGGCGCTACACGCAACTGGGGTCGGAGATCACCCGGGCGCTGCGCTTCATGGAAGCGGCCGGGATCTCGTCGAACCACCCCGAGATCCACGAGGCCGAGTTCTTCACCAGTCACGAGGCGTTGATCCTGCAGTACGAGGAGGCCCTCACCCGACTCGACTCCCTGACCGGCGAGTACTACGACTGCTCGGCGCACATGTTGTGGATCGGTGAGCGGACCCGACAGCTCGACGGCGCCCACGTCGAATTCCTCAGCGGGGTCAAGAACCCCATCGGGTGCAAGATCGGGCCGACCGTTGAAGCCGACGAGATCATACAACTGTGCGAGACCCTGAACCCCGATCGGATACCCGGGCGGCTCACCTTCATCACCCGTATGGGGGCCCAGACGCTACGCCAGAACCTGCCACCCCTGCTCGAGGCCGTGCGAAACGCCGATCACCCCGTCGTGTGGACCTGTGACCCGATGCACGGCAACACCTTCACCTCCGAGACCGGCCACAAGACCCGCCACTTCGACGACGTCATGGCCGAGGTCAAGGCGTTCTTCGGGGCCCACCGGCAGGTCGGCACCTGGCCCGGTGGCATTCACATCGAACTGACGGGCGAGGACGTCACCGAATGTCTCGGAGGCGGTGAGGAGCTGCAGCCGAAGGATCTCGGTCGCCGTTACGAGACGATGTGTGATCCCCGCCTCAACGGACGGCAGTCGTTGGATCTGGCGTTCCAGGTCGCCGAGTTGATGAGCGGCTGAACGCGCTCAGAGAGCCGCGAACACGACAACCAGGACCACGATGAGCACGACGGTGGCCACCACTGCGGCCATCGGAGTCACCGGAAACGCCCGGTCATCATCAGCGGCCTCGGCCAGCTCCTGGAGCCGATCGACCGACTGATCGTCATCGGTGCCGCCGTCGTCCGCAACGCCCGCATCATCGGCTGTATCGGCTGTATCGGCGGCATCATCGGCCGACGGCCCGTCGTCGTGTTCATCGCCCACAGAATCTGCGGATTCGGACGACGAGTCGCCGTCGACGCCGTCGCCATCGGCGTCGGCAGCGCCATCGACCGGGTCCGCCTCGTCGACCGCAACGAAATCGTCAGTCGTCACGGCCCCGGTATCAAGACCGAGTTCGGCGGCGATCGCCTGCCAGACGACCTCCGGAGGCATCGACAGGTCGATGGCGGGAGGCCCGTCGGCCATGATGGCGTCGAGATCGGCTTCCTCACCGTCGGGTCGGCTCTCCTCCAAGTCGACGCTGAGTTGGTCGCTGCCACGGCGTAGGTTGGCTCGGATGGTTGCCACCGGCTGGTCGAGTTGCGCGGCCAGGTCGTCGGCGTCGGTGGCATCGAAACCGGCGATCACGATCCGGCGGCGTAGCTCGTCCATCCGGTTGAGCGAGTCGGCGACGATGAGACGGTCGACAGCCACCGACGACTCCGCCGACGACTTGGACACTCGAGCGCGGGCGCGGCGGACCAACCAGTTGCGGACCGTTCCCAGAGAGGGGTTGAATTCCAGTCGGTCTTGCCAGGCTTCGGTGAAAACCTGCTGGGTTAGTCGGTCGGCGGCGGCACCAACCAGCTCTTGGCTGATCGTATGGATGAACGCCCCATGTTTTCGATACAGATCGATCATCACGGTGACGTCGCCCACGACCAACCGGTCTTCAATTGTTGTGGGCACCCCACGAGCGTAAACCAACGCCTGTCGGCGGGCGAACATCAGAGTGAATTTCCCTGCGCCGCCCGGCGGATCGGGCCGTTACCCGCCGTTCACACCAGGTTGTCGACGAATCGCTCCAGTTGCCGAAGGTTCCTGACTTCGAACACCCCATCACAATGGGAGGCATACTCCCCGACGATGGAGTCTCCGGTGTTCCAGTACGCCTTGGGTTCGGGGTTCAGCCAGAACAGCTTGCGGGCCTTGCGTTGGATCTCCTTGGTGATCCAGGCCTGAGAGGCGTGGTAGTTGTTCCGGGCGTCACCGAGAATCAGCACGGTCGTCTTCGGCCCGACGTCGTTGCCGTAGCGATCCCAGAAAACCTCCAGAGCGTGACCGTAGTCTGAGTGCCCGTCCACCCAGACCACGTCGGCCTCGGTATTGACCCGGTGAACCGCCTCGGTGATGTCCTCGACGCCTTCGAAGAACGATGTGACCTCATCGAGTCCGTCGATGAACACGAACGACCGAACCCGGCTGAACTGGCTGGAGATGGCATAGACCAGATGCAGGGTGAACCGGGCGAAGGCCGCCACCGAACCGGAGATGTCGGCGATAACGAAGATCTCCGGCTTGGCCGGCTTGGGGTGGCGGAACTTCGGCTCGACGGGCACACCGCCGTAGCTGAGCGAGTGCCGGACCGTATTGCGGAAATCGAGCGCACCGCGGCGTTTGTGGCGTCTTTTACGGGCCAGGCGAACGGCGAGCTTGCGGGTCAGCGGGTAGATGGCACGCCGCAGCATCACCATCTCCTCCCGGCTGGCGTGCATGAAGTCGACGTCCTCCGGAAGCGGTTTGCGGAGCGTCTTGGCCATCGCCTCGGCGCCCCGGTCGGCCACCAGTCGGCGGCGAATCTCGGCCTCGATCTCCTTGCGGAGCTTGTCGATCCGATCCTCGTACTCGTCCTTCTCCAGCCGCTCCTGGAGCGACGTCAAGGGCTGGTCGGCGTCGGAGCGGCTCTGATCCATGAGCCGATCGAGCACGGAATCGAGGTCGAGATTTCGCAGGGTGCGGTACAGGTAGTAGGTGCCGCCGACCGGCCGGCCCGGCTCCATGCCGGCGTAGCGCTTCACCGCCTGACGGGCGATGGCCCGCATCAGCGCCTCGTCGCCCTGCCGTAGGGCCTGGTACAGCAGTTCCGCCAGTTCCTCGGGGCTGAGACCGTCGCCGCCTCCCTGGCCGCCGTCGCCTTGCGGCTGCTGGCCGGGGTCGAAGTCGACATCATCGTCGAGCTCGATGGCGTCGCCGTCGAGCGCGTATTCCGGTCCCCGCAGCGAGAAGTAGACCTCGAACAGCGTTTCGAAGGTCTTCCAGTGGGCGTCGTTCTTGACCAGCGTTGCCGCCAGCGCGTACTTGAACGCGGTCCGGTCCTCGATGTCGATGTGCTGGATGGCCTCGGCCGCGTCGATGTTCTCCGAAAGCGAAACCGGAAGGCCGGCGTTGCGCAGCTCGACAACAAAACCTTCGAGCAGGTCGAACAGCGGACCGGCCTGCGGTTCGGGGGCGGTTTCGACGCTGGTCATGATGTCGAAGCTAGGAGGCCTGAGAGGCTTCGAAGTGGGCGGCCGAGTTGGCGGTGAAGTCCTTGATGGCCTTCTCGATGTCGCTGCGGTACTTCAACAGCAGATGGACGGTGTCGACGGCGTCGGACTCGTCGATGTTCTCGATGCCGAGCAGCACCAGGGTCCGGGCCCAGTCGAGGGTCTCGGAAACCGACGGGTGCTTCTTCAACTCGAGCTGGCGGATCGAGCGAACGATGCGGGCCACCTGGTCGGCCAGATTCTCGGAGATCTCCGGCACCTTGGTGAGCACGATCTCCTTCTCACGCTCGAGCGTCGGGTAGTCGAGATGCAGAAACAGGCACCGCCGCTTCAGTGCCTCGGACAGTTCGCGGGTGTTGTTGGAGGTCAAGAAGACGAGCGGGATCTGCTTGGATTCGATCGTGCCGAGCTCGGGGATGGAGACCTGATAATCGGACAGGATCTCGAGTAGCAGCGCCTCGGTCTCGAGCTCGACCCGGTCGACCTCGTCGATGAGCAGGACGACAGGGTCGTCGGCGGTGATCGCCTCGAGCAGCGGCCGGGGCAGCAGGAACTCGTCGGAGAAGATGTCGTCTTGGATCTCGGTCCATTCCGCGTCGCCGTCGGACGACTCGACCTGGATGCGCAACAGCTGCTTCTTGTAGTTCCACTCGTACAGCGCCTTGGCCTCATCGAGCCCCTCGTAGCACTGCAGGCGGATGAGCCGGGCGCCGCTCATCTCGGCGATCGACTTGGCCAGCTGCGTCTTTCCGGTTCCGGCCGGCCCCTCGATCAATACCGGCTTCTCCAACCGATCGGCCAGAAAGGCGATCCCGGCGATCGAATCGTCGGCCAGATAGTCGACGCTTCGCAGGCCCTCCCGCACGGCATCGATGGAATCAAAACGATGGGTCATACCAGAACACGGTACAAGACCGGTTGATTAGATGGTCAAATTATTTCGGCGGCTGGAGGCCCGAGAACCGAGCGGAAGGCGGGCTCAGGCTAAGCTGCTCGGAGCGTGCGGTGTCATCGTCGCCCGCCCAGGATTCACCCCACCTTCGAAGCAGCCCAATGGACAGAGGACTCACCAAAGCAGTCGATCGGTTTTCCCGCCTCATCGGGCAGGCGCTCCGACAGGCTGCCGCCGGTACCAGTGTCGACGCCGACAAACTCGAGCGCGACAGTATTGTGGAGGCGTTCAACCTGACGGCGGCGTTCGTCGACGTCGACAGCCGTCACGCCGACGACGAGCTGTGGGCCATGGTCGCCGCATTCGCCCACCACGACCTCCTGCCCGGGATGGTCACGCCCGATGCCATGCGCCGCAACGATCTCGTGGCCGGCAAACGCAACTGGCTGGCCAAACCGTCGGACCTTTTCGAGACGCTCCGCCAGGTCGATGTGAAGCGGGGTACAAGCCTGTCCCGGCTCTACTACGACGAGGCGATGACCCTGGCCCACACGGTCGTGTCGCTCGACCAGTATCCGTCCGACGACGAACTGCGGGCGTTGGTCGATTTTCAGAGGCTGTTGATGGCCGCGCTCCCCGGAGAGCGGTCCAGCGCCCCGTCGACCGCCGCCGAAGGTGGGCCGGCTGCCGGAGAGGGCGACGCCGACGTCGAAGGCGAAAGCGACGGAGTCGAGGCGGAGGCACCCCTCGAGCCGCCTGAGCCGCTCGAAGACGTGCTGGCCGAACTCGACCAGCTGATCGGACTGGAGGAGGTCAAGGAGGAGGTTCGCCTCCTCTCGGCCCTGCTGCGAATCCAGAAACTGCGACAGGAGCGGGACCTGCCGGTTGTGGATTCGAACAACCACCTGATCTTCAGCGGCAACCCCGGAACGGGCAAGACCACCGTCGGCCGGCTCCTGGCCCGCATCTACCGTTCGCTCGGCGTCGTGGAGCGCGGCCAGCTCGTCGAGGTCGACCGGGCCGGGCTGGTGGCCGGTTTCGTCGGACAGACGGCCACGAAGGTGACGGAGGTGTTCGACAAGGCCGACGGCGGCGTGCTGTTGATCGACGAGGCGTACTCCCTCACCCGGGGCGGTGAGAAGGACTTCGGCCGCGAGGCCATCGACGCCGTGGTGAAGAACGTCGAGGACCGTCGCGACTCGATGGTGGTGATCCTCGCCGGCTATCCCAAGGAGATGGCCGACCTGGTGGCCACCAACCCCGGTTTCCAGAGCCGTTTTCCCAAGACGATCTACTTCCCCGACTACTCGAACGCCGAGCTGGTGGCGATTCTGCTGCTGATCGCCGGGAAGGGAACCTACGACCTGACCGAGGGGGCCAAGCAGGCGGCCGAGGTCTGGTTTGGAGCCCACGAGCGGGGCCGCGGATTCGGGAACGGGCGGCTGGCCCGCAATCTCTTCGAGGCCGCGGTGTCGCGTCACGCCCAACGTCTGGTCGACGTCGAGGCGCCAACCGATGAGGAGCTGACGACCCTGGAGGCAGCCGACATCGCCTCGGTCCCGACCGAGGCCGACAGGGAGGCCCGTCAGACCGGCGTCGCTCCCGACCCCGAAACCGACCCCGACGCAGGTCCCGACGGGCCGAGTTCCGACCCTGGAGACGACCCGTCGGCGTGAGCCAGCGGCCCACTAGCAGCGGCTCCAATCTCGTCGCCGCCGGAATCCTCCTTTCCCGAATCGCCGGCATCGTCCGGACGGTCGTGATCGGTGTCGTGCTCGGTTCGACCGCTGCCGCCGATGCCTTCGGCTTCGCCATGCGGATTCCGAACGTGCTCCAGAACCTTCTGGGAGAAGGCTCGTTGTCGGCCTCGTTCATCCCGGTCTACGCCCGGCTCGTCGAGGAGGGCGACGAGAAACGGGCCAGCGCCCTGGCCGGCGCGGTGCTGTCGATCCTCGCCCTGCTGACCGGCGTCATCGTGCTTCTCATCGTGCTGGCGGCCCGTCCTCTGGTTCTGCTGCTGACCGACTGGGAGTCCGATCCGGCCCGCTACGAGCTCACCATCGAGCTGTTCCGGATCACCACGATCGGCATCGGTTTCCTCGTGATCTCGGCCTGGTGCCTCGGGGTGCTGAACAGCCACCGCAGCTTCTTTCTCTCCTACGCGGCACCGGTTCTGTGGAACCTGGCCCAGATCACGGCGCTCCTCGTCGCCGCCGGGCTCGCCTTCTCCGAGGCCGACGTCGCGGTGCTCCTGGCCTGGGCGGTCGTCATCGGCGGGATCCTGCAGGTCGTCATTCAGGTGCCCCGGGTCCGAGGGTACGTCCCATCGCTGCGTCTGACGCTGCAGCGCGACCTGTTGGTCGACGACGTCATCCGGCGTTTTCTCCCTGCGGTCGGGGCCCGGGGCGTGGTCCAGATCTCCAGCTTCATCGACACGATCTTCCTGACATTCCTCGTCGGCGGCGCCGCCGCCTTCTACGTCTACGCCCTCCCGTTGTACGTGACGCCGATCTCCCTGTTCGGCTTCAGCGTGGCCGCCGCCGAGCTGGCGGAGATGTCCCGCCGCTCCCAGCAGATCTCCGCCCTCACCGCCCGGATCGGACCCGCCCTGCGGAGGACGGTCATTCCCGCCGGGTTCGTCACCGCCGCCTTCGTGGCCGCCGGGCCGACATGGGCCGACGCGCTCTACGGCTGGATCTCCCGGCTCCTGGACCGGGGTTTGACCGACCCCGCCGGGATTCTCGTCATCGGCTACCTGCTGACCGCCATGGCCCTCGGCCTCCCGGCCGCCATCACCGCCCGTGTCACCCAGAACACGCTCTACAGCCTGGGCGACGTCAAAGGGCCGGCCCGTATCGCCGTGATCCGGGTGGTCGTCAGTGTCGTCACCAGCTATCTCCTCATGCTCCAGCTCGACTGGCTCACCTTCGAGGGAACGACCATCGTGGAGTTCGGCTCGTTCCCCCACTGGCCTCCGTGGGAGCAGGTTCCCGAGTCCCGCCGGGCGTTGCCCGGGGTCACGCCCCACCTCGGTGTCGTCGGCATCGGGCTCGGGTCGTCGATCGCGGCATGGGTCGAATGGGCGCTGCTGCGGATGAGACTGAGGAGCCGTCTGGGCAGCGCCGGAGCCGGTGTCGTGTCCTCCGGTTGGGGTCTCAACGTGTCAATAGCCGGCGTCGGGACGGCCGCCGCCGTCTTCATGGTCGCGCTCACGCCGCTCCCCTCCCCCGTCGATGCGATCATCGCCGCCTCGGTCGGAATCGCTGTCTACGGATCGTTGCTCTGGATTCAGGGAATCAGGCCGAAACTCCGCGAAACCATGCCGTAGTTCAAGGTTGAGGCCCGCCCAGCTACTACGATCGAGCACATGATTAAGTTGATCCGTCGTTGGTGGAACTATATGGCGGCCAAGCTGTCCGGTGACTTCGAGGCTCGAGCCGATCCGAAGATCCAGCTCGAACAGGCCATCCAGGAGGCACAGAATCAGCACCGTCAGCTCAAGGAGCAGGCGGCCAACGTCATCGCCCACCAGAAGCAGACCGAAATCAAGCTCAACCGGGTGATGGAAGACTACGAGAAGGTCAGCGCGAATGCCCGACAGGCGGTCATGATGGCCGATGACGCGCAGAAGCGGGGCGACCAGGAGAAGATGGTGCAGTACACGCAGACTGCCGAGTCCTTCGCCAATCGTATGATCGCCCTGGAGCGGGAGGTGGAGGACCTGAAGTCACTGCACCTCCAGGCCTCGCAGGCCTCCGATCAGGCCAAGCAGGCCGTCAACCAGAACTCGTCGATGCTTCAGAAGAAGCTTGCCGAACGCCAGAAGCTGCTGTCGCAGCTCGACCAGGCAAAGATGCAGGAGCAGCTCAACTCGGCGATGAGTTCGCTCACCGAGCAGGTCGGCCAGGACGTGCCGTCCTTCGAGGAGGTTCGGGCCAAGGTCGAGCAGCGATACGCCAAGGCCAAAGGGGCGGCCGAACTCCAGGAAAACTCCGTCGAGGGTCGGATGCTCGAGGTCGAACAGGCGTCGCTCAACGTCGAGGCCCAGACCCGGCTCAGCGAGATCCGGGCCCAGCTCGGCCTCGAGGAGGCACCGGCCGAGGCCGAGGCACCGCCGGTGGAGCAGGCCCAGCCGCAGACTGCCGAAGGCGAAGCCTAACGCTGACATACCGGGCGGTCGCCGGCTGATTTGTCGCCGACCGTCGCTGTCGAAGCGACCCATACGGCGCATCTACGTGGGATGGATTGCCCACCAATCCGACTCAACGGTTCGGCGTCAGGTGTCGATGACCGGATATGCCCTTCCCGTCATCGCGCCACCGTGAATCACGGAAAACGGCGGGTTCGGCGCGCGTCGGGACAGCCGAACTCGATAGCGGACCGCGCTACCGGCTGGGTGCCGTCTTGCTGGTCCTGGCCGTCGTTCCGCTCCTGACAGCCGGCGTCCTGGTCGTTCTCGAGGCGGGCAGAGCCCGAGCTGAAAAGGGGGATGTTGCCACGGTCGCCGACGATGTGACCCGCCTCGTGCTCCTCACTGATCTCCGAATTTCACTGCTGGAAGAACGCAAGTGGCGAATCGCCACGTCGTGGCTCGATAACTTTCCGTTCGACTCGGTGGCCGTCGATGCCATCGGCGCCGTCGACGTCGGGAGCGAGCTGTCGGCGTCGACTCAACGGGTCGACCTCCTCATCGAAACGCTGCAGATGCCCGAGGTCGCCGAGCAGATCCAATCGGTCAGGGAGGAGCCGGGCGACGCGACGCTGGACATCAGCGGCAACTACAACAGTGTTGAGGCCACCGTCGCCGCGGAAAACAGTCGGGTCATGAACCGCCTGATGACCAACGCCGGGAACATCGACGACGCCGGCCAGCTCATCACGACGATCCGTATTCTCGAGGCGACGGCAACGGCCCGGCAAGCTCTGTCGGCGGAAATCGACTTGTTCTACGCACTCCAGTTCACCGGTCAGCCTGGGCTGGGCGACACGCTCAGCGGTCTGGTGATAGAACGCGACACCCGTAGGCGGGCGTTGGACGACATCCATCGGATAGGCATCGTCGGATCATCGGTTGCCTCCACCCTCAACCTCATCGAACGCTCGCCTGACATCGAGCTCTACGAGTCTTCCATCGTGGAGCTCCTCGCCGTCGCCGACGGCATCGAAGCACCGAGAACCGAGGGTCCGATCATCGGACCGGTGAATGAGTCGCTGACCGTCACGTCGGCCGCCACCGACCTCTACCTCGACCTGGTCAACAGCGCAGGAGCCGATGCGCTCGATGCGAGCGCGAGGTTGCAGCTCGATGCCGTCCGGCGCAATCAGCGTGCGCTGTTGTCGCTCGCCGTCCTCATCCTGAGCACGACGATGCTGGCATGGTTCGCCTACCGGTCGCTGCTGGCTCCCATCGCCGATCTGTCGATACGGGCCCAGCAGGTCCGCGATGGACACACCGACGCCGACCCGGTGCCGCTGACCGGTCCCGTCGAGATCCGCCAGGCGACGTCGGCGATCAACGAAGCTGCCGAACAACTCAAGCTGGCCGAGCGTCAGGCCACCGCACTTGCCGGAGGCGATCTGGGCCACGCATCACTGGATCAACCAACCTCCGGTGAACTCGGAGCGTCGCTCCAGCGGGCTGTGCGCACCCTTGCCGCTTCGCTTTCGGAACGGGAGGATTTTCGCCGTCGGATGACCTACGAGGCGACCCATGACGGCCTGACCCAGCTCTCCAACCGACGAGCTGCCATGGCCCGCCTCGAACAGGGGCTGGCCAGAACCGAACGCACCGGCACCAGCCTTGCCGTACTGCTCTTCGATCTCGACTGGTTCAAGGAGATCAACGATCATCGTGGACATCCGGCTGGAGATCTCGTGCTCCAGATCGTGGCCCGGCGGCTCTCGGCAGGAGCACGACCGGGGGATCAAGTCGGCCGTCTTGGCGGCGACGAATTCGTCGTCATCGCCGAACCGGTCGAGAGCGAGGAGGCGGCGCGCGAGCTGGCGGATCGAATCACCGCTCTCCTCGAACAACCGATGGAGATCGACGGCGCGTCGCTGACCGTCGGGGTCAGCGTCGGAATCGCCGTGAGCACCGGGACCGGCGTCGACGCCGCAGCACTTCTCCACGACGCCGATCTCGCCGTTGACCAGGTCAAGCAGCGGGGCAAGGGCGGCATCGAGTTCTGTACCCAGGAGTTACGGGCATCGGTTGCGGCCAAGGCCGACTTCGACCAGGCGATCCGCAACGCCATCCTCGACGACGAGTTCGTCCTCCACTATCAGCCCCTCATCGATCCCCACTCCGGTCGCTGCAAGGGCGTCGAATCACTGATCCGCTGGGACCGACCCGGGATCGGACTCGAGGCGCCGGCGGCATTCATTCCCCACGCCGAGGAGAGCGACCTCATCGTACAGATCGACAACTGGGTGCTGCGGGCGGCCGCCGAGCAGTTGGTGAAATGGGAGGCAGCTCACATCAACGACCGCCTCACCATCAGCGTGAACGTGTCCGGACGTCATCTCAACTCCCCCCTCTTCGTCCAGGAGGTCCTCCGCCCGTTCCAGGAGTACGGCCTCGATCCCGAGCGGCTCGTGATCGAGATCACGGAGAGCTCGCTGCTCGACGATCTCCCTTCGGCGGCGGGCAAGCTGGCGCTCCTGCGATCCCACGGGGTGAAGATCGCCATCGACGATTTCGGAACCGGCTTCACATCGCTGGCCCACCTCAAGAACCTGCCGATGGACATCTTGAAGATCGATCGGTCGTTCACCAACGACGAGTCATCCCACTCGCTCGTCAAGCTCATCATCGACATCGGCCACCTGCTGGATGTGGCCGTCGTGGCCGAGGGGATCGAAACCAGCGACCAGGCCGAACGGCTGACGAGGGCCGGCGCCGACCTGCTCCAGGGCTATCTCTTCGGCCGGCCCGCTCCGGCGTCGGACTCGATCTGGCTCGGGTTGACAGGCAAGGCGATCGCCACCCCGAACCTGTGAGCGAGTGTCAGGACGGAAGCATCACCAGATCGTCGCGATGGATGACCTCGCGGGGCAGATCGGAGGGGAACCGGTCGCTTGTCGATCCGGCATGGGTGCCGATCTGGTCGCTGTCCCAACGGGTGAGGCCCTTGGCGAACAGGTTGCCCCGCTCGTCGATGACCTCGACGGCGACGTCGGCGACGAAGTCCCCGTCGGCTTTGATGACACCGGCAGCGAGAAGCGAACGCTGATCGACCTCCAGTGCACGCCGGGCGCCGCTGTCGACAATGATCCGGCCCGATGCCGGCAGGGCGAAGGCGATCCAGAGCTTGCGGGCCGGCAAACGCTGGTTGTGGGCCCGGAACACGGTTCCGACCCCGGTCCGGCCGGCCACGGCATCAGCCAACACGTTGGGACGGTCGGATTGGGCGATCGTGGTTTCCACACCTGACCAGGCGGCGATCTTCGCCGCCGCCAGCTTCGACGCCATCCCGCCGCGGCCGACCGTCGTACCCGGCCCGCCGACAACCTCTTCGAGGTGCTTGTCGATCTCCAGCACCTCCTCGATGAGCGAGGCGTTGGCATCGCGGCGGGGGTCGGCGGTGAACACCCCCGGGGTGTCGGTCAACAGCACGAGGCGGTCGGCGTCGATCAGGTGGGCCACCAACGCGGCCAGACGATCGTTGTCACCGAAACGGATCTCGTCGTCGGCGACGGCGTCGTTCTCGTTGATCACCGGAACGACCCCGGCTTCCAGCATCGCCTGCAACGTACCCCGGCTCTTGAGGTACCGGTTGCGGTACCACATGTCGGTCGGTGCCAGCAGCACCTGCCCGGCGGTGAGGCCGTTGGAGGCCAGATGACCCTTATAGGTGGCCATCAGCGCGATCTGCCCCACGGCCGACGCGGCTCGGAGCATCTCGGCCTCCTTCGGCCGATTGGCGGCGCTGTAGCCGAGGGGAGCCAAACCGGCGCTGACCGCCGCGCTGGTGACCACCACGGTCTGGTGACCCGCCTTGTTGAGTTCGGCCACCTCGGCGCAGATCTTGGCCACGGCCCGATGTTCGATTTCGCCGGTTACGGTCGTGAGTGAAGACGATCCGATCTTCGCTACTACTCTCACATGTCCTCTTCGTATTCGAAAGCAAAGTCTCCGATCCGAACCTCATCCCCGTTCCGGAGTCCTGCTCGCTTCAGCGCTCTGTCGACACCCAGCTTTTTCAAACGATTCTGAGCGTAGTCGAGCGCACCGACGTCCGTCAGGTCCGAAAGCGCCACGGCACGCTCGGCGGCCCGGCCGATGACCCGCCAGACGCCGTCGTCGTCTCGCACCAGCTCGACACCGGTTGCCTCCGGTCGATGGATGACGTATCCCTCCCGCTCGGGCTCGGTCGCCCTTGCCTCCTGCACCAGCTCCAGCAACCGCCATTTGAGCTGATCGATGCCCTGGTTCGTGACCGACGAGATCGCCATGTCAACCGGTGCCTCCGGACCCCAGTCGTCGGCGGTCAACACATCGGCTTTCGATCCCACGACGATGCTCGGCCGTTCGAGCAGAGCGGGCTGGTAGTTGCTCAGCTCCTTGTGGAGGATGTCGAGCTGCTCCGCCGGACTCGCGCCGTCGACCGAGCTGAGATCGATCAGGTAGACGAGCACTCGGGCCCGCTCGATGTGGCGGAGGAAGCGGTCGCCGAGACCGGCGCCCTCGCTGGCTCCCTCGATCAGACCGGGTAGATCGGCGACCACGAACTCGGAGTCACCGACCTTCACGACGCCGAGATTCGGCTCCAGTGTCGTGAACGGGTAGTCGGCGATCTTGGGCTTGGCCCGCGAGATCACCGAGATCAGCGTGCTCTTGCCGGCCGACGGAAACCCGACGAGGGCCACGTCGGCCATCAGCTTCAGCTCGAGTCGGTACCAGGTGTCGGCACAGATCTCCCCCTGCTCGGCGAACTTCGGAGCCCGGCGCCGGTTGGACAGGAAGCGAGCGTTGCCTCGACCGCCGCGACCCCCGGGTCCGGCCAGCCAGCGGTCGCCGTGGCCGACCAGGTCGGCCAGCACCTCGCCGGTCTCGTGGTCTTTGACAACCGTGCCCTCGGGAACCGACACGATCATGTCGCCGCCCCGCTTCCCGTGACGTTTCGCCCCCTGACCGTGGGTTCCGCTCTCGGCGATGCGGTGCGGATAGTCACGGAAGGCGAGCAGCGACGACACGTTGCGGTCGGCGACGAGCCAGACGTCGCCACCGTCACCGCCGTCGCCACCGTCGGGG
This sequence comes from Acidimicrobiales bacterium, assembly GCA_965216675.1. GTDB lineage: Bacteria > Actinomycetota > Acidimicrobiia > Acidimicrobiales > SZUA-35 > JAHELU01. The sequence goes on from CBDCGK010000004.1 coordinate 353,228, forward strand.
CCTCCGTAGGGTACGTGGGCCTCCCGCCGGAACGAGACACAGCCCGCGCCACCGTCACCGCCGCGGACCGACAGATTGCATTCGTCTACGAAATTCGACATCGATCCACCTCCTCATGAGGGATCGGCGGCCGACGCGGTGTGGGCGCACCAAAGCAGCCGGGACGAAATGGTTCCGGCTGCCGGGTTCGCCTGCCACCGACGACGGCTGGTCGGTGGAGGTTCTGGTTGCTTGGATCTACTCGGCGACGACGTCGACGAGTCGCCGGCCCTTGCGGAACCCGAACTTGACCCGCCCGGCCGCGGTGGCGAAGAGCGTGTCGTCGCCGCCCTTGGCCACGTTGTGACCGGGGTGGAACTTCGTGCCGCGCTGGCGGACGATGATGGAACCGGCGGTCAGCTCCTGGCCGTCGTAGGCCTTGACGCCGAGCCGCTTGCTTTGCGAATCACGGCCGTTCCTGGTGGAACCGCCACCTTTGGTCTTCGACATGGTCTCTCAGCCCTTCGTGATTCCCGTGATCTCGATCGTGGCGTAGGTCTGACGATGACCGTAGCGACGTCGATTGTTGGTCTTGGACTTGTAAGTGAAGCCGTCGATCTTCGGGCCCTTGGTCTCTTCGACGATTCGGGCGGAAACCGACGCAGCCTTGAGCTGATCAGGGGTGGCCAGAACCTGGTCACCGTCCACGAGCATCACCGGCCGCAGCTCGATGTCTGAGCCGACTTCACCGACTCGCTCGACCTGGATCCGCTGGCCTTCTTCTATCCGGTACTGCTTGCCACCGGTGGCTACGATTGCGTACATAACGGAACAATGCTACCGGGATGGGCCTACTTTTCTTGCACGCTCGGCAAGATTTCGATGCCTCGACCGTCACAGTGCGGGCATTCGACCGACAGCGACTCGAGGAGGCCTTCTCCGATTCGTTTCCTGGTCATCTCGGCCAGGCCGAGAGCCGAGATGTCGAAGACCTGGGTGCGGGTCTTGTCGCGGCTCAGGGCCCGACGGAACACCCGCATGACCTCGTCGCGGTTCTTCTTCGACTCCATGTCGACGAAGTCGATGACGATGATCCCGCCGATGTCGCGCAGCCGAAGCTGCTGGGCGATCGTTTCGGCCGCTTCCAGGTTGTTCTCGAAAACCGTGTCCTCGAGACTCGACTTGCCGACGTTCTTGCCGGTGTTGACGTCGATGACGGTGAGCGCCTCGGTCGACTCGATGATCAGCGATCCGCCCGACGGCAACCACACCTTCTTGTCGAGTGCCTTGTGCAGCTGCTCGTGAACGTGGAAACGCTCGAAGAGGGGCAGACGTTCGACTTCGGGGTCGTAGTAGTCGACCCGGTCGGCGAGGGCGGGGGTGATGGCCGACACGTAGTCGGACACCTCGTCGTAGAGATCCTGATCGTCGAGAACGACGCCTCGATACTCCTTGTTGAACTCCTCCCGGATGACCCGGGTGGACATGTCGGGCTCCTGGTACAGCAGCGCGGGGGCCTTGGAGCGGGCGGCCAGGCTCTCGATCTGGTGCCACTGGTCGAGGAGGCCGGTGATATCGCGTTCAATCTCGGCCGCGGTCACGTTCTCGGCCGCCGTGCGAACGATCAGGCCGTGCTCGGGAGGACGGACCTTGTCGAGAATCTGCCGCAGCCGCTTCCGCTCGCTGTCGGGCAGCCGCTTCGAGATGCCGTAGGTCGAGCTGTTGGGAACGAGCACGACGAACCGACCCGGCAGCGACACCTCCGTCGTGAGGCGGGCGCCCTTGTGGGCGATCGGATTCTTGGTGACCTGGCAGAGGATCGACTGACGGGCCTTGAGCATCTGTTCGATCTTGGGCTGCGAGGAGCTCGACCCGTCGAAGTCGTCCTTGTCGTACTGGACGTCTCCGCGGTAGATGACGGCGTTCTTCGGTGTGCCGATGTCGACGAACGCCGCCTCCATGCCGGGGAGCACGTTCTGGACCCGACCGAGGTAGATGTTGCCGTGGATCTGAAAGACGTCGTCGGTGGGCCGCGAGACGTAGTACTCGATCAGAGACCGCCCCTCGAGGACGGCGATATGGGTGGCATCGGCCTTCTTCGACACGACCATGAGATAGCGGCCCACCGGCCGCCCCTTGCGGGAACGGCCGCGGCGGCGCTGCAACGTCTCCTCGTCGAGGTCGAGCTCGTCGGGAACGACGTGACCGACCGGTTCCGGCTTCGACTGGCGGCCCCTGTTTCGGCCTCGGCCCCGTCGACGCGACCGACCGGAGCCCGACGAGGATCCCTCGGAACGCCCCTGCTGGTTGCCGGATCGACCGCCGCCACCCTGACCGCCGCGCGATCCGCCACCGGAATCACTGCCGGCACCTTGGGATCGAGCTCCGGATTTCGACGGCGAACCGTCACCGCCTCCCGAAGGTTTGCGACGCCGCCGTCGACGACGACCGTCACCGCCCCCGGAGGAGCCGGATCCCTGGCCCGGCGAACCGGACGAGCCCGACGAGGTGCTCGACACCGGTGCGGGTCGGGAATCTCCGATCTGCGGTTTTCTGGTCGGCGGGGCGGTTGCTGAGGCCTTGGAGGAGCCGGAGGATGATTCCCCTACCGGCTTGTTGGGTTTGCGGTCGACGGGAGCCTTCTTGCTCTCGGACGCTTCGGACATTGGAGAATTTCCCTTCTCATGAGGCACGTCTCAATTCGTGCCCGGCCGACGGGTCAGGCCTACTCACCGGTTCGTTCCGGAGCCCGTCGACTTCAATCCATTGATGCGTTCGTCGAACTCGACCCTCTGAGAGCGCTCCATCCGGTTCGGGCGATTCGGATCCGGACGCCAAGCGGCCGAGGACCTCGATCAATTCCGATGGACGTAGTGAGGTGCCCTCGTTGGAGAGTTCGACTTCCAATTCAGTGCCGTTCTGCGTCGGCGTTCCCCCGAGGGGGCCGACCACTCGAAGTGCGAGGATGGCCGGGCGGACGTCTGCGACGGCGGTCTTTCCCTTGCGAACCCGCTCGAGGAGCAGTTCCGGGGCGGCCAGGGCATCGGCTACTGCTGCCGAAACCCTGTCCGTTGGCGGACCGAGAACCTCGATACGCCAGGTACAACTCGTGATTACCTGTTGTAGGGAGGCCGAGCCCTGCTCCAACACCACCACCGATTCGACGGTCAGACCATCGGGTAGGGCGTCGGTCAACGCTGCGGCCAATCTTTCGACGTCGGGAAGTTCGGTGACTTCGACATCGAGGTATTCGGCGTCCGACTCGTGGCCGACACTCAGGGCCAGCCCGAAGCTGAGCTTCGGGCGCGGTGAGAACCCTTCGGAGTAGGCGACGGGGAGTCGAACAATTCGTATGGCCCGCTCAAAGAGGCGAGCCACATCTCGATGGCTGACAAAACGTATCTTGCCTGCCTTGGTGAACCGGACCCGGAGACGCAGTTTCGGTGGCGGACTCATGCCGACACCTCGACGTGCTCGTCGATCCGGTTCTCGCTTCGATCGTCGGGGGCGGAACCGCGACGTGATGGCAGCACCATCACCGGAACCGCTCCTCCGCTGGCCAGGTCCTGGCCGGTGCCTTGGCTACCGCCGGCGGGCGGGGTCGCCGAGGCGACGACATGCTCGATGCCGTAGCCGGTACAGGCCCCGCAGTCATAGCACGGTGTCCAGCGGCAGTCCTCGAGACCGACCTCGGCCAGCGCGTCCTGCCAGTCCTGCCAGAGGAAGTCCTTGTGGAGCCCGGCCCACAGGTGGTCCCAGGCGAGGACCTCGTTCTCGGTCCGATGCCGGTAGACGAAATCCTCGACCCGAAGGCCGTGGTCGTCCATGGCGGTGGTCCATCTGTCGATGTCGAAATGCTCGGACCACTCCTGGAACACGCCGCCGTCACGCCACACCTGCTCGATGACAGGGCCGAGTCTACGGTCGCCGCGGCTGACGAGACCCTCGGCGAGGGTGGCCCGCGGATCGTGCCACTTGAGTTGAACGCCCCGCATTCTCCGGGTTGCGTCCCGAAGAAGGTTGATCTTGCGCTGGAGTTCCTCGGCGGTGTTCTGCCCAAACCACTGGAACGGGGTGAACGGCTTGGGTACGAAGCCGCCGACCGAGACGGTGACGCTGGCCCGGTTGTTGTGCTTCTTGCCGATATCGACACAGTTCTTGGCCAGCTCGGCGATGCCGAGCGTGTCCTCGTCGGTCTCCGACGGCAATCCGATCAGGAAGTAGAGTTTGACCCGCTTCCAACCCTGGGAGAACGCGGCGTCGACCGCCTGATACAGGTCTTCCTCCCGGATGAGCTTGTTGATGATCTGTCGCATCCGCCACGTGCCGGCCTCGGGGGCGAAGGTGAGACCACCTCGCTTGGCCCGCTGTAGCTGGGCGGCGATTCCGACGCCGAACGCGTCGACTCGCAGAGACGGCAGTGATACCGAGACCGGACCGCAGCCCGCCTCGTCGCCGTCGTTCATCAGATCGGTGACGACGTCTTCAACATTGCTGAAGTCGGCCGTCGACAGCGAGGTGAGCGTCACCTCGTCGTAGCCGGTCCGGCGAAGCCCATCGCCGACCATGGTGCGAACCTGGTCGGCCGGGCGCTCCCTGACCGGTCGGGTGATCATCCCGGCCTGGCAGAACCGACAGCCGCGGGTGCATCCTCGGAACACTTCGACGTTCAGCCGATCGTGCACAACCTCGGTCAGCGGAACGAGCTGCTCCTTCGGGTAGGGCCACTCGGCCAGATCGGCGACGGTACGCTTCTCGATGAGCGTCGGCAGACCGTCGACCAGGGGTTCGACCGAGGCCACCGCCGGACCGTCATAGGCCATCTCATACAGTGACGGCACATAGACCGACTCGAGACGGGCAAGATCGAGGAGCAATGCCTCCCGATCGATGAACTTCACAGCGGGACGTTCCGCAACCGGGGCCAGATGTCGACCGATGACCTCGGTGATCTCCCCCACCACCTCCTCGCCGTCTCCGAGCACCACGGCGTCGACGAAGTCGGCAAGTGGCTCCGGGTTGAAGGTGCAGTGGCCGCCGATGATGATCAACGGGTCGGCCGTGCTCCGCTCACGGGCGTGAACCGGCACCCCGGCAAGATCGATGCAATTCAGCAGATTCGTGTAGGTCAACTCGGCCGAGAGGTTGAAGGCCAGCGCATCGAACTCGGCGGCGGGAGTGTGATGCTCGACCGAGAACAGCGGAAGCCGTTGCTCACGCATCAGTTCCTCGAGGTCGATCCATGGCGCATAGGACCGGTCGGCACGAGCATCGGAACGCTCGTTGACGATCTCGTAGAGGATCTGCAGCCCTTGATTGGGCAGGCCGACCTCGTAGGTGTCCGGGTAGGTGAAGCACCAGCTAACCAGCTCAGGGTCAGGAAACTTGGCTTTCGCGCCGTCTTCGCAACCGATATAGCGGGCCGGTTTCTGGACCTTCGGCAGGAGCGGCTCCAGCTGTGACCAAACGGACGTCATGGAGAGCAGAACACAAAATCCGGCGGTGGGCTCAAACCGGGTCTGAGAAGTCGACCGGACGGAAAGGACAAAGAACTTCTTCTGTAACCCTATCGCAGTGTGTCCGCCCTTCGGGCGGACACCACGAGTTTCGCCACAGCGAAACTCGGTGCGACCACGCCTCACAACCAACCTTTCGGCCGGTTGCCACAGGTTCCGCCGCTGTGCCTGTCAGGTCAGGTTCGGGAAGAAGATGCCGATTTCGCGGGCGGCGGACTCCGCTGAGTCCGATCCGTGAACGAGGTTCTCGGTCATGACGGTGCCGAGGTCACCTCGGATCGTTCCCGGAGGAGCCTCCGCTGGATTGGTCGGGCCCATCATCGTCCGAACGATCGCAAACGTGTCCTCGGGACCCTCCAGCACGGCGATGAAGGCCGGGCTACGGCTCATGAACGCGACCAGCTCGCCGTAGAACGGCTTCTCGGTGTGCTCGGCGTAGTGACGAGCCAGTGTGGCCTCGTCGAGCAGCCGCAGCTCCCCGGCCGCCAGCTTCAGACCCTTCCGTTCGAAACGGTCGATGATCTCGCCGACGTAGCCCCGCTCGACGGCGTCCGGTTTGCAGATGATGAAAGTTCGATTCACGAAGGGGGAGGCTAGCGCTCGGCTGATCGCTCCGCACCGCGACGAGCATGGTCCGTTCGGCTCAACTGGGTCGAATGGCCTCACGGAGCCGACGTGCTGGGCAAAAGCCCATGTTTGTTCAAGTCACCCCCTGCCGAAGACGATTTGGAACACATGGATGTTCGGCCGGACCCAACGCGAGAACGGGGCGCGACCCTCGTGGAGTACGCGCTCGTATTCTCGCTGATCGTCGTCGGCTCTCTGTTCGCCATCGAGGCGCTGACCGACACCTCCGGCAGCTACCTGTCCTCTACCGGACACGACATCGGCACCCCGCGGGAGCACATCGAGGACATGAGCGACGATCTCCCCGACCCACCGGTCTGGATCACGAACCCATGACCCTCCGCCGTCCCTGGCACAGACGGAGCCTCGCTCGACACCCGTGGCGCCGCGGTGAACGCGGCGCAGCGTTGGTCGAAGCCTCGCTTGTCACCGGGCTGTTCATCATGCTCGTCTTCTTCATCTTCGAGATGGGATTCCTGTTCCGCAACTCGCTGACCACAAGCAACGCCAGCCGCGAGGCGGCACGAGCGGCCAGCACCCTCGGCCGTGACCCCGACACCGACTTCTACACCATCCGCACGGCGGAGCACGGGCTCGAGGCCATGGGCCTGCAGTCACTGGACGTCCTGGTCGTCTTCAAGGCCACCGGGCCCGGAGACACGGTGCCCGGAGCCTGCCTGTCCGGGTCGCAGGCCGGACTCTGCAACCGGTACACGGCGGCCGACTTCTTCGCCGAAAAGGAGGACGCCGCCGGCAATCCGACCGGGAACTTCGGCTGCGGCACGCTCGACCACCACTGGTGTCCGTCCAGCCGGGAGGCCCAGGCTTCGGTCGGGCCGGATTATGTCGGGGTCTTCGTTCGAACAAAGCACGACTATCTCACCGGGATGTTCGGCGCTCAGACCGACCTCGAAGCAACGACAATCCTCCGGATCGAGCCGGACCAACGATGATCACGCCGCTGCATCACCTCGCCGGTCGTCTGACCGCTCGTCGCTGCCGGCGGCCCAGGATCGACCGGGCGCGTCCCACTCGTCGAGAGCGCGGCGCGGCAATGGTGGAGTTCTCACTCGTGACCGTTCTGCTGCTCACCCTCGGGATGGGCACGTACGAGATGGGCATGGCGTGGAACGACGCCCAGCTGGTTACCCAAGCCGCCCGCTCAGGAGCAAGGGTTGCAGCCCAGCTCGGTTCCGACGCCCAGACCGACCAACGTGTCCTCGAGGCTGTCGACGCAGCACTGGGCGACCTGGACACCGGACTCGTTCGCATTGTGATCTTCGACGCCGGCGCCTCCGACGGATCGATGTCGACGAGCTGCCAGAACGCCGGCCCTCCCGGCAGGAACGGCCAATGCTCGGTCTACGACCTCACCCACCTGACGACGTTCAGCCAGGGCTCGTGGGATCCGACAAGCCGTAACGACGAGCTCACAAATGCCGACTACGTAGGTGTGGCAATCGAACTCGACCGACCGCTCATGACGGGCTTCTTCGGCGGTTCCCCGCTCCGGATGGGTGACACCGCTGTGATGCGCATCGAGCCCAGATTCGAAAACTGACCGGTGCCGACAGCGACACCGCTTCTGCGCCCGGCGCGATCCGCTCGTGTGCGACGGATCGAACCACTTCTCCCCCGCGCCCGAGACGCCCGACGAATCGAAGCTGGCTATGTCATTGCCCAGACGGCGCTTCTCATCATCCCGATGATGATCTTTGCCGCCCTGGCCACCGACATCGGTTACTGGTACGTCCAGGGCCAAAGGGCGCAACGCACCGTCGATGCCGCCTCCCTCGCCGGTGTCACACTGCTACCCGACGTCGACGCAGCCGCAGCCGAGGCCCGGGCCGTCGCCGCCCGTAACGGCCTTCTCGACGCCACACCCAACGACAACAGCGACTTCCTCACCGGCCCCCTCCCGCAGGTCGAAGTGTCCAGCCCCCGCCCGGGAGCCCTCGAAGTGAAGGTCCGGCACGAAGAACGCTCGTTTCTCGGCAAGATCGTCCTGGACTCGATCGTGATCGAACGATTCGCCGTCGCCGAGTTCGTTCCGCCCCTCTACCTCGGCAACCCGTCCTCGGCGCTTGGCACAGGGACGATCCCGCAATCGTCACTCGGCGTGCCGCCGGACCTGACCTGGTTGTCGCTCAATGCCTACTGCACCGATATGGAACGAGGCGATCACCTGATGGCCGGCTACACGAATGGGATCGTGGATCGCACCTACTCGACCTGCGGCCCCGCCGTCGGCAGCGTGGTCTCCGGCGTCACATCGAACCCTCACTTCGACCCGGACGCCTACGTGTTCGTCGCCGAAACCCAACCGGGGACAGGAACGATCGACCTGCAGATCTTCGAACCGGGCGTCGGCTGCTCCGATGCACCGATCGCCAACCTGGACACCGGCGACTCGGCAAACGCCCCTCGACTGCACTATCGGGTGTACGGCCCGAGCACCTCGATCAACCACCATCGGTTCGTCGAGAACAACGCTCCGATCGCTTCCGGCCTGTTCCCGGCCAACGCCTGCTACACGAACTCGCCCTCCGGTGACGGATGGTGGCCCGTGGCAAGTGGATTGTCGACACCGAGCCAAGGCGGCTACTACTACGTACAACTCGCCACACAGAGCCCCGGACTCTCCGGTTCGACCGATGCCCTCTGGGCCGAAAGCGGGATCAACTTCCTGGCGATGAAAGCCAACCGTTCGGGAAATCCCAACGCCTGCATCTACTCGGCCGCCGACACCACCTGCCCCAAGCTGTACGCCCTCGAATGGCTCCCGATGTTTCGCGACCTGGCGAACTCCGAAGACGAGTTCTACCTGACTGAGGTAGTCGACAGTCATGCCGGGGCAACCATGAACATCCGGATCTTCGATCCGGCCGACGGCGCTCTCAGCGTGCAGTTCGCCAACCCATCGGGCCAATCGGTGCCCTTCACCTACCGCTGGGCCGACACGAGCCTCCTCAACTTCTCCGGTACCGGCTACCTGGAAACGACGGCGACACCGACCACCTCGACCTGCACCTGGGGCGCCACCAGCGGAAACCCCTGCCTGATCACCTCGCCGTTTGCCGACTTCAACGACCACATGCTCGAGATCTCGATCGACATTCCCGACAGCTACACCTGCGGCGGCAATTGCTGGTGGACCGTCCGCTACACCACCGGTGGTTCCGTCGGCGATCGAACCAACTGGTCGATCAGCTTCGAGAGCGACCCCGTGCAGCTGGTGGAGTAGCACGATGTCACGAGATGTCCACACCAGCAGCCGACGAGCCGAAGGCGGTTACGTCATCGCCCAGACGGCGCTCCTCATCATCCCGATGATGGTCTTCGCCGCCCTCGCCACCGACATCGGGTACTGGTACATCCAGGGCCAGAAGGCGCAACGCACCGTCGATGCCGCCTCGCTCGCCGGTGTCCCGCTGCTGCCGGATTTCGATGCCGCTGCAACCGAGGCTCGGGCCGTCGCCGCCCGCAACGGGTTCCTCGACGCCACACCCAACGACAACAGCGACTTTCTCACCGGCCCCCTGCCCCAGGTCGAAGTGTCCAGCCCCCGTCCCGGGGCCCTCGAGGTCGCGGTTCGGAGGGAGGAACAGTCGTTTCTCGGAAAGGTCGTCCTCGACTCGATCGTCGTCGAACGCTTCGCGGTCGCCGAGTTCGTCTCCCCGCTCCATCTCGGCAATCCGTCGTCGGGCCTCGGGACCGGCACCATCCCGCAGAGTGAGCTGGGGGTACCGCCCGACGGGACCTGGCTCGCTCTCAACGCCTACTGCTACGACAAGGAAAACGGCGACCACTTCATGGCCGGCTACTACGACGGCCAGGCCTACAACGGCGCCCACCATCGACAGTGCGGCCCGTCGGCCGGCTATGTGGAGTCCTGGGCCCGGCCCAATCCCACCTACGACCCCAACGCCTACGTCTTCGTCGTCGAGGTGCAACCCGGCTCACCGGCGGTCGACGTCAGCCTGTTCGAGCCCGGATACAACTGCGACCCTGCCACCAACACCATCGTCACCGGTGAGTACAGCACGCCGATCAGCAGTGCCGTGGGACCACGCATCTACTATCGGATCTACGGTCCGAGCACCTCGATCAACCACCGACGGTTCGTCGAGACCAACACTCCGATTGCCAGTGGCCTGTTCAGGCGCGACGACTGCTACAGCAACGCTCCCGGCGGCGACGGCTGGTTTCCCATGGCCACCGGCCTGGCCTCACCTGGCAGCGAGGGCGGCTACTACTACGTGCAGCTGGCGACGAGAAACCCGGATTTGCCCAACCTCGACGGCACGGACTCGTTCTGGCCGGAGCTCTACAGCAATCAGTTCTCACTGAAGGCCACGCCGAGCGGCAACTCCCAGCTCTGTATCTACTCGGCCTCAGATCCGACCTGCCCTCAGGTCTACGGTCTCGAGTGGCTGCCGCTCTATCGCAACATTTCGGGAAGCGAAACCGAGTTCTACCTCACCGAGGTCTACGACTCACACGCCGGCTCGACACTGGTGGTTCGGTTCTTCGACGCGGCCGAGGGTGTGGCCAACGTCCAGATCGCCGACCCGAACGGCGACTCGGTGCCCTTCGAGTGGCGCTACGTCGACCGGTCGATCGGCCAGATGAACGTGCTGCCGGAGTATCAGGAGACCGTGTTCCAGCTCTTCTCCGACACCTGCTCGTTCCTGGGAATCGGAGGACAACCCTGTCTCAGAACGACGAACTACCAGGAGTGGAACGACCACATGGTCGAGATGGCGGTGGACGTGCCGGCCGACTACACCTGTGGGGGCAACTGCTGGTGGACGATCCGTTACGTCACCGGCAGCCCGCCGACCACAGACCGGTCCGGCTGGTCGATCGAGTTCATCGGTGACCCGGTTCAGCTGGTGGAATAGGCCTCGCAGGCCTCAGGCGCCACCGACGGCCGATTCTGCCCTCGCGGTCATCAGCGCCTCCCGGATCTCGGCCACGACATAGAGGCTTCCGGTCACCAGGATCAGATCTTCCTCCGATGACACGGCTGTGGCTCGGCTGAGGGCCTCCACCGGTGAGACGATCACCTCGGTCGGCAACCCGAGTGTCTCGGCCTCGGCGGCAATGGCCTCGGCCGGAACCGCTCGGGTCGAATCGGGCTGGGTGCAGATGACGAGGTCGAAATCGGCGGCGTCGAACGCTTCCAGCATCTCGGTCACGCCCTTTCCCTGGAGGATCCCGACGATGAGCACCCGGGAGCCGGTCCGGGCGAATTCGCGGGAGAGGGTGGCCGACACGGCGGCCGCTCCGTGGGGGTTGTGGGCCCCGTCGAGAATGAGTGTCGGGTTGTGGGCCACAACCTCGAACCGGGCGGGCAGTTGGACCGTGGAGAGGGCGTGGTCGATGACCTCCCGCTCGACGGGACGGGCGAAGAATGCCTCCAGCGCGGCGATGGCAGCCGCGGCGTTGGCGCCCTGGTGCGACCCGTGGAACGGGATGTACAACTCGTCGAAGGTCGCTCCCGGGGTTCGCAGATCGATGATCCGTCCGCCGACGGCCAGCGTGTTCGACTCGACCTCGAAGTCGGTGCCGGCCTCCCAGATGGTGGCCGTCGGTTGTTCCGCGTCGAAGATCGGCCGTAGCTCTCCCATCGGGGAGCCCAGGATCACGTGGGAGTCCGGCTTGATGATTCCCGCCTTCTCCCGGGCGATCTCGGCCTGCCAGCCGGGACCGCCGGTGGTGTGGTCCTTGCCGATGTTGGTGATGACCGCGACATCGGATTCGACGACGTTGGTCGCATCGAAGCGGCCCAACAGCCCGACTTCGACGACGGCCACCTCGACACCCTGCTCGGCAAAATACACGAACGCCGCGGCCGTGAGCAGCTCGAATCGACTTGGGGTGTGGTGGAGCAGAGGTTCCACATCGGCCAGGAGTCCAACGACCCGGGCGAAGTCGTCGTCGGCGATGTCGGCGCCGTCCCACACGATGCGCTCATTGATATGTGACAGGTTCGGGCTGGTGTAGAGCCCGACCGACAGACCCAGCTCCCGCAGGGCGGCGGAGAGGATGCGAGCGGTGGACCCCTTGCCGTTGGTTCCGGTCAGGTGGATCGAGCGGAACGCTTCATGGGGTCGACCGAGGACATCCATGAGCTCTCGCATCGCGTCCAGTGAGAGGCCGTCGACCTGACCGGCCGTGGGCATCGCCGGGGGTGGGGTCGTGGCCGGCGAGTCGGCGAAGCGGGATGCCCGTCCGCCTTCCAGATTGGTGTGCTCGTCGAGGTAGGCCAGTGCGCCCTTGTAGTCCAACGGATGTCCCGACTGTTCGAATCGCCTACAGGTTGTCGGCTGCGCCCGACCGCCGGTGTGGTCGGGCGGGGCGCATCAGGATGCGGCTCGCCGTTCGGTCTGCTCGTCGTCGGATCGAGGCGTCAACGTCGGGTTGACCCGATCGAGCACGACCTCGGCGTCGATCACGCAGCGCCCGACGTCCTCCCGGCTCGGGATGTCGTACATCACGTCGAGCAGAACCTCTTCCATGATGGCCCGCAGACCACGGGCACCGGTTCCCCGACGGAGCGCCTGCTCAGCGATCGCCTCGAGGGCCGAATCCTCGAAGTCGAGCTCGACGTCCTCCATCTCGAAGAACTTCTGGTACTGCTTGGTGAGGGCGTTCTTGGGTTCGACCAGGATCTGGACCAGCGCGTCCTGGGTGAGGTTGGTGACCGTGCCGATCACGGGGAGGCGGCCCACGAACTCAGGAATCAGCCCGAACTTGAGCAGGTCCTCGGGCTTGACCTCGGCGTAGTAGTCGTCGATGTCTTTCGACTCGTCGGTGGAGATCTCGGTGGTGAAACCGACGGACCGTTTGCCGAGACGGCTCTCGATGATCTTGTCGATGCCGGCGAACGCGCCACCGCAGATGAAGAGGATGTTGGCCGTGTCGATCTGGATGAAATCCTGGTGGGGGTGCTTGCGACCGCCCTGGGGTGGAACCGACGCCACCGTGCCTTCCAGAATCTTGAGCAGTGCCTGCTGCACACCCTCGCCGGAAACATCGCGGGTGATCGACGGGTTCTCGCTCTTGCGGGCGATCTTGTCGATCTCGTCGATGTAGATGATGCCGGTTTCGGCCCGTTTGACGTCGAAGTCGGCGGCCTGGATGAGTTTGAGCAGGATGTTCTCGACGTCTTCGCCGACGTAGCCGGCCTCCGTGAGGGCTGTGGCGTCGGCGATGGCGAACGGGACGTTCAACATGCGGGCCAGTGTCTGGGCGAGCAGCGTCTTGCCGCACCCGGTCGGGCCCATCAGCAAGATGTTGGACTTGGCCAGCTCGACATCGCCGGTCGAACCGGATCCGTACTGAATGCGCTTGTAGTGGTTGTAGACGGCGACGGAGAGGATTTTCTTGGCTGCGTCCTGCCCGACGATGTAGTTGTCGAGGAACTCGCAGATCTCACGCGGTTTGAGCAGCTCGTCGAAATTGAGCTCGGTGCCTTCGGCCAGCTCCTCCTCGATGATCTCGTTACAGAGATCTATGCACTCGTCACAGATGTAGACGCCGGGACCGGCAATCAGCTTCTTCACCTGTTTCTGAGATTTTCCGCAGAACGAGCACTTGAGGAGCTCGCTACCTTCACCGAACTTGGCCACTTGGATTCTCCCTAGGACTCGACGGCCCTAATCGGCCCCGACGAGTCAACGGCGTTCCGCTCCGCGATTACCTCATCTATGATGCCGTATTCCTTGGCCTCTTGCGCAGTCAAGACGAAATCCCGGTCGGTGTCCTTCGCGATCCGCTCGTGGGACTGGCCGGTGTGATGGACAAGGATGTCCTCCATCCGCTGCTTCATCCGCTCGATCTCCTTGGCCGCGATCTCGAGGTCGGAGACCTGACCCTGGGCCCCGGTGTAGGGCTGGTGGAGCAGGATGCGGGCGTTCGGGAGGGCCAGACGTTTGCCCGGAGCGCCGCCGGCGAGAAGGATCGCGGCGGCTGAGGCGGCCTGGCCGAAGCAGATGGTGACGACGTCGGGTTTGATGTACGTCATCGTGTCGTAGATGGCGAACATCCCGGTCACGTCGCCACCGGGCGAGTTGATGTAGAGGCTGATGTCTCGGTCGGGGTTCTCGGATTCGAGGTGCAGGAGCTTGGCGCAGACGAGATTGGCCACCTCCTCGACGATCGGGGTGCCCAGGAAGACGATGTTGTCTTTCAGCAGGCTCGAGAACAGATCTCGGGTGACGGGACCGCGCGGCGTGTCCTCGGTGATGTAAGGGACGGAGTAGGTCACTCTTCTTCTCTCGTTCTTCTGTTCTTACTCTTCTTCTTGGCTGTCTTCTCGGTCATCGGAGTCGTCCTCTGGCAGTTCTAGCGCATCGGCGGGGACGAGTTGGCCATCCTCGTCGATCACCTTCGTTTTGGTGATGAGCCAGTCCAAAGTCTTGCTCTTGAGCAGGTCGGCTCGCACCTGTGGGAGATGGCCGTGCTCGGCGAACTCGGCCTTCAGCTCGTCGGCCGAACGCTCGAACTGGCTGGCCGCCTTCTCGAGTTCGACGTCGATCTCGTCATCGGAGACGGTGATGCCTTCCTGAGCGGCGATGGCCCGGAGTGCGAGATCGAGTTTGGCCGACGACCGGGCGGCGTCGCTCATCTCGGCGGTCATCGACTGCGGATCCTGGCCGCTGTACTGGAGATACTGCTCGAGGCTGAGGCCTTGGGCCTGAAGGCGCATCGCCATGTCCTGGATCCGGTTCTCGACCTCTCCCGAAACCATGGCCTCCGGCACCGACTCATCGTCGACCAGGGCCGAGAGGGCTTCGGCGATCTTGTTGCGGCGGGCGGCCTGGCCCTGATAGATGCGGGACTGCTCCATGCGCGTGCGGTAGTCGTCGCGCAGGTCGGCGAGGGTGGCGAACTCGGAGTGCTCCTCCACCCACGCATCGGTGGCTTCGGGCAAGACGTTCTCCTGGACGGCGTTGACCTTGATGGAGAAGTGAAGGGGTTCCTCCTCGGCGTCGTCATCATCGTCGTCGTCGCCGGTGTCGGGGTACTCGGCGGTGAACTCGAGTTCGTCGCCGGCCGAAGCGCCGGTGAGCTGCTCGTCGATCTCGGGAATGCCGGTGGCGCCCGAACCGACCTCGTAGGAGTAGTCATCGGCGGTCATGCCCGGAACCGGATCACCGTGGTGGGTGGCGGCAATGTCGATCGACAACCGATCGCCCTCGGCGGCCGGACGGTCGACGTCTTCGAGCTCGGAGAACTGGCCCCGGAGGCGATCGACGGCCTCGTCGATGTCCTCCTCGGTGACGTCGATGCGAGGGATCTCGACCTCGAGGCCCTCGTAGCCTTCGACGTCGATGGAGGGACGCACCTCGACGACGGCGTCGAAGGTGACCCCGCCGGAGTCCATGCCGTCGGTGATGTCGATCTCCGGCGGGGCGATCACATCCACTTCGTGTTCGATCACGGCCTTGGAGTAGTAGTCGGGCAACGAGTGCCGGAACGCCTCCTCGCGTGCATAGCCCTGCCCGATTCGGGCTTCGAGCACCTTGCGGGGTGCCTTGCCGGGACGGAACCCGGGGAGACGGACCTCTTGGGCCAACCGGCGGAACGCGGCATCGAGTTCCTTGTCGAACTCCGCCTCCTCGACCTCGACGACGACCTTGACCTTGTTGCCCTCGAGGGGCTCAACCGTGGATTTCACCTCTAGAAGTGTAGCCACCGGCACTGACGCTCAGACGGAGATTCGAAGCGGGCTCAGAAGGGTCTTGGATGGCTCTCATATGTAGGAACGTGTTGCGTTCTCGACGTTGAAGCCCGGCAGCAGGCGGCTGTAGGCGCCATGGAGGGGAACCACCAGTGCGGCCAGCGGAAGTGCGCCGGTCAGCAGGTCGACGCTGTCGATGTAGTCGTCGGATTGGACCGCCTGGGACATCAGCAGCTGCCGTCGGGCCTCCTCCGGTTTGGCGTGGGGCCCTCGGAAGCGGAAGTGGGCGGCGCAGACCGGACCCATGAGTACGGCGAACCACAGCCGCCGATCGGCGAGGAACAACCGGAACATGTCGGGTTCACAGCCGATGTCCTGGCGGGCCAGTGAATAGGCGAAGCACGGGGTCGTTCTTGTCGGCTGATGGAACCGGCGACCGTTGCGGCTCATGCGGCGGGCATGTCGATCCATCTCGGATCGGTTGGGTAGGCGACGTCGTCCCGACAGAACCAACGCCCACCACCGAGCCTGCATCTCGGTGCTCAAGGTGATGGCGCCGATCTGGCCGCGGGCGAACCCGATGACCGCCACGTTCGGATGATCGGGCGGGATCGTGAGTTTGTAGAGGTCTCTCGACGAGCGAGGCGGCAAGTGTGTCGGTGGTTCCTCCGCCTCGTTCGCCGACTCGCCGGTCGTGGTCACCGGTGGCAACAGCGACGGGCCGGGCCGATAGCCGGTGCAGTAGATGACGGCGTCGACCTGCTCGGTGCGGCCGTCGGCGAAGACGGCGTGGCCGTCATCGAGCCGCACGAGGTCTCGGACAACGGTTGCCCGACCGGTGTCGAGTGCGAAGTAGAGGTTGTCCGATTTCGTCCAGTTGATGGAGCCCAACCGCCAAAGGAGCAACTTCCTCGGATGGTGCATCACGAGGATCCGGATGACGTGACGGAAGCGGGGCGGATCGATCCGGCGGCGTGGAAGCAGCCGCCAGAGTGCAAAGGGGGCCACGCCGGTCAGGAGCATCGCCCACCGGTGCCACATCGGCCCGTCGTGCACCAGTCTGGTTTCGACGTGGTCGGCCGGGAGGTTGCCGACGATTCTCGGGATGACCCAGGTCGGCCCTCGCTGCGACACATAAACGTGCTCGGCGTGCTGGTCGACCAGATCCTTCACGACATCGGACGACGTCTCCCCCATGCCGACCACCAGCACCCGGCGGCCGGCGAAGCGGGTGGCGATGTCCGGACGGTAGTCCTCGGCGTGAAGCTGCGGACCGGCGAATCGATCCTGCCCGGCAACGACAGGGGTGAACGCCTCGTTGTTCAGGCCGGTGCAGACCGTGACGGCGTCGAAGTCCTCCTCCTCGGTCATCCCGAGAGCGTGGTCACGAACACGCAGCCTCCACCGATTTCCGGGGAGGGTGGACATGGCCTCAACCTCGGTGTTGCAGCGCAGGACGGCGTCGAAGACCCCGTGGCGGGACTCGTACTGGAGCAGCAGATCCAGGAACTGGCGACGGTCCAGGTGCTGAGGGAACGGTTCGTTCTCCGGATGGAAGACCTGGGTGAGCGAATCGGAGAACGTCGTGTTGAGCGTGCCGGTGGAGGTGAGGGTGCTGCCCCAGGCCATGCCGCCCCGAGCCTTGCTCGACGCCCACACCCCGCCCGGTCCGTCCGTTCGCTCGAAGACGACCACGTCGTGCCCCTCCTCCTTCAACTCCTTCGCCGCCACCAGTCCCGCCATGCCCGCTCCGATCACAGCCACCCGTTTGGACACAGACGCCGGCCCGTCGACCTCGGCAGAATCACCGATCGGATTCACGCTGAGGCCGTTGAGGCCGCGGGCCAGCCAGCTTCCGTAGAACGTGAGAGCCACCATGACGAACCACGTCGTCGGCGAGCCGAATCCGGAGACGCCGCTGATGATCCGGGCCAGCCACCACACGGGGGTCCAGAGCAGGATCAGAGCCGACCACAGGTAGATCTGCACCCACGCCGACGGGAGGCCGGCGTTCCACAGCGCGTGGAATGGCGCCTTCCATCCGAAGAGTCGTCGGTACTTCGGTCGTAGGGTGTTCCCGACGACCGTGACCAGGAACACGACGACCGCACCCCACCCGACCACGGGGACCAACCAACTCGGATATCCAAACACAGTGTTCAGCACGACGTTTCCCTCCGACGTTTCGCCGACCACGTCAGGCCGACCACCAGTTCAGACGGCACAACCGGCGCTGTCTGATACAGCGGATTCGCTCCGTCGTCCCTTGATCAGTCGGCGGCGATGACCTCGGCACCGTCGGGCAGCGGCGTGCCGGTGAGGGTGATCGGTCCGCATTCACTCCGCAGATAGCTCGGCGATCGAGCCGAGGTGATGGTGGAGTCGATGAAGGTCAGCGTGCCAGGATGCGTGCACCCTTCGGCGCCGTGGCGGACGATGTTGCCGTTGTCGCCGCCGGGTTGGCTGATCTGCGAGCTTCGGATCGTGACCATGCCGCCGTTCGAGAACTCGGCGGCATCGGCCACGGCGTTGTCACCCAACTCGCTGTTCTCGATGGTCGAAGTTCGACAGCGGCTTTTGAAGGCATGGCCGCCCACCGCGGCGACCGAACGTGATCCTCGAAACACGACCTCGCGGCAATCGCCGGAGAAGTAGAGGTTGTGGGACTGGCCGTCACCGGCACCGTTGTCGTGGAAGTAGGAGTCCTCGATGAGCCAACTGCCGCCGCTGCCGAGGACCCCATTGTTGGAGCCGAAGCACTCGACGCCCCGCACCACGACCCGGGTGCCGGGCTCGTTGCGGAGGCAGGCCTCGTTGTCGTCGGGTCCGCGGGCGCCTGTGATCCGGAGGTTCTCGACGGTGAGGTTGGTGGCGACGGCCAGAATGCAGGCCTTGCCCTGAGAGGGCCGCATCCCGCTGCAGTCGATGACCGCCCGCTCGCCGGCCGGGGAGCGAATGGTGACGTCGGCCGCGGTGACGGCCACGGTCTCCCGGTAGCGTCCGGACGTCACCTCGATCACGGACCCGTCGCCGGCCGCGGCGACCGCCTCGGCAAGCGTGCGGTACGGCTGGGACGGGCCGACACAGTGCGTGGCCACCGGCCCGCAACCATCGACGGCGGTCGTCGCCGTGGCCGAGGTCGACGTGATCGATGTGGATGCCGTGGCGTTGGACCCCGAGGCGGACCGGGAGGACGAGGAGCCGTTTCCGTCCCCGTTTCGGTCTCCGGTGACGCTTGACGTCGTGATGGACGACGTCGTGATGGAGGCCCGGGTGGAGGTTGTGTTCAGCACCGAGGTTGTGGGGGAAGACGCCGACGATGTCGTCGACGATGTGTCAGCGACCACGGTTGCCTGCTCGCCCACGGGTGGGAGTGCGTTGTCGCCCGTGCCACAACCGAGCGAGCCCAGACCCGCCGCCGCGATACCGACGAGCGTCCACAACCAACCCCGGTGCGCCATCGCCGACAGTGTAGAACCGCTCTCACGGGGTCCGAGCTACGGTGACGGGATGACGCTCGACGATCTGCTCCTGAACGACGCCGTCGGCAATACTCCCCTGGTTCCACTGACCAAACTCGTGCCCGAGGGATACGGACAGGTTTTTGTGAAGTTGGAGTCGGGTAACCCCACCGGCAGCTACAAGGACCGGATGGCGGTAGCGGTCGTGCGGGGAGCGATCGAACGAGGCGACGTGTCACCCGGTGACCGCCTGGTCGAGTACACCGGTGGTAGCACGGGGACGGCGTTGGCCTTCGTGTGCGCCCGGGTCGGTCTGCGTTTCTGTGCCGTTTCGTCCGATGCGTTCTCCGAGGTCAAGCTCAGGTCGATGGTGGCGCTGGGGGCGGAGGTCGTCGTCGAGCCGAGCCATGGAAACGGAATCACCCCGGAGCTGATCGCCCGCATGCGGAATCGAGCCTCTGCGCTGGCCGCCGAGGACGGCTCACACTATGCCGACCAGTTCGGCTCGCCAGACGTGCGATCCGGCTATACGTCGATGGGGACCGAGATCGCCCGTCAGACCGGCGGACGGGTCGACGTCTTGTGTGCCGGAGTTGGCACCGGGGGTGCACTGATGGGCACGGTCGACGGCCTCGATGCCGCCGGGCTTTCGGTCGACGTGGTGGCGTTGGAGCCGAAGCAATCACCACTCCTCACGACCGGATTCGGTGGTGCCCATCGCGTCGAGGGCGTCGGGATCGGTTTCGAGCCTCCTTTCATCGACCGAAACCGCATCGGTGAGATCCGTACCGTGGACGAGTCTGACGCCTTCGCCATGGCCCGAGCCCTGGCCAGGGAGGAGGGATTGCTGTGCGGGACCTCGACCGGGATGAACGTTCGAGCCGCCATCGATCTCGCCGGCGAACTCGGCCCCGAGGCCGTCGTCGTCACCCTCGGCTGCGACAACGGCGCCAAATACCTCGCCGGTATCCCGTTTGCGACGTCGTGACCCTGGCCCCGGTGCGGCTCAATCGAGATGGCCGTGCCGTCGATTCGAAGCGATTCCGCTGCGTAGGTAGTCTTTTTCTCATGGCTGTGCAGTGGGATGACCGACTGCTCGAGGCCGCGCTCCGCCGAACCCGCGTCTGGGCCGGTGAAAATCCGATCAAGTACTCGATCGTGTTCGGAGCGCCGGCCGTCGTGCTCCAGGCCGCGATCTTCGCCGGCGTGTTGCGGATCGGCGACCTGATGCTGGCAATATTGAGCCTGGTGATCGTGCCGGTGGCCATCGTCGGTTACATGATCACCAGAACCCTGCTGACGATGCTGTACGAAGTGCGGGAGGCCCTGGGCGCCCACCTGGACCCGGTCGCCGACGGCGGCGATCCCGGCAACTTCACCTGTGAGCTGGCTCCGATGAACGCCAACGAATTCGCGGTGCGGATCGTCAACCACGAATCCGCCGGCGAGTTCCACGCCAAGGTCATCCGGTTGGACGGCGTCGAGTCGAGCCCGGCGCCGATCTCGATCCGGTGGCGAGGCGACGAAACGGCCAGCACCCGGCGAATCAACAAGGGCGACGCCGACGTCTTGTCGGTGGTTCGGGTTCGCGGTCGTCGGGCTGTCGACTTCCTGCAACCGCTCTCGGTCAACGTCGACGGCTACCAGAGGGTGGCGGCCCTGAACGGCGAGCAGCATCCCGATGACCCGACCGTCGCCGCGGTGATCCGGGTGTTCAACAGTCGCCCCGACGCCGAGGGGCAGCGAACCCATCTGCTCCGGATGACGTTTCACGACGGCGCCGACGCTCCGGTCGCCGTGCTCGAACCGCTCCCCGACCACGTTTGAGTACCGCGGATTCGGGGTCGCCCGGTTCAGGCGTCGCGAAGTCGATGATCCATGGTGGGATCGGTCCCGTAGGGATAGACCAGGCGGCGAACACCGTCGTCGGAGGCGTCGGGCATCGACTGGTAGACACCCGAGAACAGCGGGTGGACGCACATGATGTCGTCGTCGCCGACGGCCAGGCGGTGGGGAATCGTGTACTCGAACTCGGCGACGTCGTAGCGTTCGGTCTGACCGATCTTGCGGCCGATACAGCCGATCTCGAGCAGCATGGCTTTGAAGTCGAAGTAGTCCATCTCGGGATGGGCCACGTTGCTCATACCGACCCGATGCGACCGCTCGGCCAGGCGACGCTCGGCCAGGTTCCGGTACGCCCGTTTCACCGCCCCCTTGCCGGCCCGGTTGAACGCCTTGTGGAGTTCGGAGTCGCTGAAGCGCCGCGGCAGGTTCTTGATGACGGCCCGGCACACCTCATCGGCGGTCGGGTGGACCAGTTCGTAGGCCTTGCAGATCTCGGTGACGATCTGCTCCTCGACGTCCTGGACACCGATGACGACCGCGTCCGCCGTCGCCGCCACCCCGTTTCCGTCGGCCTCGGCGCTGCGGGTCCAGATCGCGTTCAGCAACCGGAGCAGGTGCCGGGGCAGCAGCTGAGTGTGACGCAGGACGTAGGCGATGGTGTCCTCGACGACGCCGAGTTCGCCGGTCACGGTCGGCGGCAGCACCATGCGTAGAAGTTCGAGCGCCTCCTTCTCGGAGTCGGTGTTGAGG
Source organism: Acidimicrobiales bacterium (assembly GCA_965216675.1). GTDB lineage: Bacteria > Actinomycetota > Acidimicrobiia > Acidimicrobiales > SZUA-35 > JAHELU01. The sequence goes on from CBDCGK010000004.1 coordinate 375,097, forward strand.
CGGGCCAGGTCGCGCTTGCGGTCCAGAACCGGGCGATGGAAGTGTTCCAGGTACAACATGAACCGGTGGGCGGCGATCTTGACGATCTCCCGGGCGCTCCACTGCAAGATGATGAAACGACCGAAGTCCTTCAGCGGATTTCGCGACATCGACCGCAGCACATGCCACAGTTCGGCCGGGAACGAGAACCGGATCCGGTAGGGCGACGTCGGCTGCGTGGACCGGCCGACCTGCATGAACAGACCCTCGATCGTGCGGGTGTGATAGTCGAGCACGTCCTGGAAGTCCTCGATCGAGTCGAGGAGCAGGATGGGTTGCACCTGTGACTGGTCGAGCAGTGCCGTCGCTGATTCGATGACCGACGCCAGCTTCACGCCGTGGAGTTCGAACAGCGTCGGGTGGCGGGCGACCGTCTTGCGTTTCTCGACCTGGCCGAGCAACTCCATGCAGAACAGGCTCATGACGGCGTCGGACGACACCGACCGGGAGGCGTCGTCGGTCAGGTCGTCGAGGTAGACCTTGATGTCCTCGAACCGCACGTCGTCGGTGTCGACACCCTCGGGCGGGTGTTGGACAAGCGCCACCAGCAAACCGTGCCAGAGAGCGGCGCCCCAGATGTCGGACACGTGGTCGGCGAAGAGGGTGACCCCCAGCTCGGTGAGTGCTCGCAGCAGATCCTCGACCTCGGCGACCGCGGTGGAGGTGTTGATCTCGATGTGGAGCACCGTTTGTTCGGTGCTGAGGGCGTCGAGGAACGCTGTCTTTCCCGCTCCCCGTCTACCGACCACGAAGGCGGGGTCGCGCCGGGTGAGGTGGGCGTAGACCTGGTTCTCCCGATCGAACAGCGCCTGCCACAACAGCTGGTCGCCGATCTGTTCGGTGGCGACGGGGCCGAACGGGGCGTTGTGGTTGATGTACGGTGCCACATCGTCGGCCGACAGGCCTCGGATCAGGATCTTCTCGGCGGCATCGGTCATGTTCCCTCCATAACGTGCCGGCGCCAGGCCCGAGTTTATTCGCCGGACCGATAACGGTCACGTTCGCCCGGTTCGCTGCGACCCTCCTGTTGGCCCGCCTCGCCCCCTCATCACCCGACCTTTGGACGATCCGGTGTCATAGTGGCGCAGGATCGACCAAGGGTCGCACTCCCGCCATACCCGGGCCGCCGATCGCTCGAGAATTGGTGCTCCGCCCGTCGGGCACCGGGCTAGAGTGGACCCGATCCGGGATGTGGCGCAGTTTGGCTAGCGCACCTGCTTTGGGAGCAGGGGGTCGGGAGTTCAAATCTCCCCATCCCGACCGTTTGAGCGGGTTTTCGGGCGTCCGAGATGGGCTGGTAGCCCGAGTGGTAGCCACGAATGGCTACCACTGCCCACCCGCCACTTCGTCTAGACTGGAGACATGCCAGTCATTCTTGACCTCCCCGAGGACGTCCTCGCCCGACTCAGGGCCGAGGCCGATCGTCGCGGAGTCAGCCTCGACGAGGTCGTAGCTGAACTGGCATCGGCTCTGCCCAACGGCGCAGAGGCAACACCAGGGGCACGAGAGCTTGGGTTCGTGGCGCTGGGCTCATCCACTGACGGCCGATCAGCCGCCGATGCCGACGAGATGCTGGCCGAGGGCTTCGGACGCGACTGACCGGTGCTGATCGTCGACACGGGGCCACTTCTCGCTGCGGCCGACTTGGCGGATCCTGATCACGCTGCATGTGTTGCTCTTCTGACCTCATCGGAACCACTCCATACAACGCCACTCGTCATTGCCGAAGCCGCGTACCTGATCGGACGTCGGATAAGTCCTGAGGCCGAAGCACGCTTCTTCCAGTCCATCTCCGCTGGCGACCTCATCATTGAGGATCTGACGTCCAACGATCTCGACAGGATCGCTGACCTCGTCGCCAAGTACACCGATCTCCCACTCGGCGGAACCGACGCAAGCCTTGTCACTTTGGCGGAGCGCCTCGATCAATCCACAATCGCCACTCTCGACCGTCGCCACTTCAGTGTCATCCGCCCGGCCCATGTCCCAGCACTCACGATTGTCCCTGCCCGATCGCAATGATGATCGTCGACCGCTCCTCCTAACCCTGCAGGAGTGGTAGCCCAACTGGTAGCCACGAGGGCGAGCAGCACCCAGCATGTCTCAGCGCTGCATGGCAACCGGTCCTCGCTCGTTGGCCGAGGTTGGCGCAGCTCAGCGCCCTCGATCACGATTTGGGAGCAGAGGGTCGGGAGTTCATATCTCCCCATCCCGACTATTGGAGCGGGTTTTCGGCAGCCCGAGACGGGCTGGTAGCCGGAGTGGTAGCCACGAATGGCTACCAACGCGTCGATCGACACTTGGATCGATTCAGCCTGGCCGCCATTATGGCCCGGTTCACCCACTCGAGAACGCCGGTTGCTGCTCGGCGGGCGCATGTCAGTGGAGCGCGTAGAGCGCCGTGGCGCGGGCCCGCCTCTCAGGATGGGTGAGAAGGTCGACGTTGTCGGACCACTGCTCGATCGAGCCGAGCGGCGGCAGGCCACGGACCATAGGGCCACCAATCCGTTCGCGCAGAGACAACGACACCTCGTCCGAAATCCCGAGAAACGGTCGATCGAAGAAGGGCACGAGTACCTCCACCGGCAATTCCAGGCCCCCCAACCGGTGCCGGTTCGCCAACGCCTCGATGGCGTCCGCGAGACGGCGTTGCCGCTCGGGCCAGTCCGATGCGGCTTGAATCGACACGAGCTGATCGGCGGTCTCGGTCCCTTCCGCCAGCCTGCCAAGCGCCGTGCCCGTCCATTTCGGGTAGGGCATCCAGGTTCGGTCGACCAGGAACGTCAGGTGAGCGATGTCTCGACAGAGTCGGGAGGCGATCATCCTGGAGCCGGCGTCGTCGCCGATCTGGCCGGTGCGCCCCACGAAGGGTAGCTCCTGTCCGAGACGAGCCCAGCCCGCTGCCAGCACGTAGTACCAGACATCGTCGGGGTACCAAGTCAGCGTTTCCTGGATCACCTTGAAGCTGTCGGTGGTGTCATGAAAGACCGGCCCTGCGGTCACCTCCAGCACCGACTGGCCGGTGACGCACAGCCATTGCGACACGTCAAGCGGCGACCGGAGGTCGAAGCCGAGGCGTGTCAACGCGAAGTCGAAGCCGGTGTGGAGGTCGACCTTGTGAGCGGTCCGATCGTCCCAACTCGCTGGGAAGCGGACCGGCCAACCGTCGACCTCGTCGGGGAGACGCTCCGAAAGCGCCTCGTCGACATCAGCCACGAGCGATTCGTGTTGGTCATCGACGAGTACCGTCAGTCGGCACCCGAAGTCATGATCGGTAGACACCGCGTCGTCGAACCCCAACACGTCAGAACCCGAGCCGAGACGGCCAGCCAGATACCCGACGCCAGGGATCACATCCTCGACAATGGGGCGAACAGCTCGCTCAAAGAACGTCTGCGTGATCTCGACGCCTGCAGCCATGCGCCAATATCGTACGCCAGCACGACCGTCCGGCAATGGCACGAGTCGCGCACTCGATATCACTGCTCGTCGAAACGGCGTCCCCTGCTCGTCCTCTATCAACGAGCGTTGCCACTACGGGTAGCCACGCCCGTTTGTTACATGTAACATTTCGGTATGGCTGCACCTCGAGAAGATGCCGGAGTAAAGAAGCGGGTGCGCGAGCACCGTCGACGCCTCCGTGCGCAGGGTATGCGTCCGGTGCAAATCTGGGTACCCGACGTACGATCGCCCGAGTTCAAGGACGAAGCTCACCGCCAATCGGCCGCTGTCGCCGCCAGCAAGCACGCAGCTGATGATCAAGCGTTCATCGACGCGCTCAGCTTGGACGACGATTGAGGCGAGGCGAGATCTGGACCGCTGCGGCCGGCGCCGGCTACGTCGGCAAGCCACGGCCTGTGGCAATCGTCCAGGACGATCACTTCGACGCAACAGATTCGGTTACGGTGTGCGCCTTCACGACCGATCCCACCGAGGCGCCGTTGTTCCGCCTCCGTATCGAGCCTGACGAGACCAATGGACTCCGCGAGCCCTGCAGCCTCATGGTCGACAAGATCACCACCGTGCCGCGCTCGAAACTCGGCGATCGGATCGGCAAACTCGGTGACGAGGAACTCGTCCGACTCGGCCGCGCGATCATGGTGTTCTTCGGACTTGCAGGCTGAAGCCAAGCCCCGACGCCACGCTTCGACAACATGATCTCTGGTAGCCCGATTGGCAGCCACGACGACGAGCAACACCCAGCGTGTCTCGGCGCTCCATGGCAGCCGATTCCCGCTCGTCAGCCGATATCGGCACGCCACAGCACGTCCGCCCACGATTTGGGAGCAGGGGGTCGGGAGTTCAAATCTCCCCATCCCGACTGTCTGAGCGGGTTTCTGGTGCCCGCTCAGGGCGACCGACGGCCGCTGGTAGCCATTCATGCCTACCAGTGAAGGGCTCCGAGAGCGCCGTCGGCGCCGGCCGGCACCTGTGGTCAGCGCGAGCGGTAGACGCGCGACCGGTGGTCCACTCGCAGCACCACGACAGCGCGTTTGTCCTCGTCGATTTCATAGACGACTCGGTATGCACCGCGACGGGCCGAATACAGCCCGGCAAGTTCACGCTGCAGACGGCCGCCGACGCGATGGGGGTTGTCCACCAAAGCCGAGAGCATGAACTCGACAATCGCAGCCGCCGTGCCCTCCGGCAACCTCTCCAACTGACGCTGCGCAGGCCCAGTGACTCGCAGCTCGTACAAACCAGCGCTTTCGCTCACTTCGGCGCGAAACGGGCCCGCAGCTCATCCCCTGTCACGTAGTCGCCAACCGCATGAGCATCTCGCGCCTCAGACAGCTGGGCCATGGCATCGGGATCCGAGAGCAGCTCCAGGGTGTCCTCGAGCGAATCCAACTCCTCTGGGCTGATCATCACCGCAGCCGGTCGCCCGTTCCTTGTGACCACGATCCGGTCATGCGTGTGTTCGACGCGATCGACCATCTCGGAGAACTTGGACTTCACTTGCGCCAACGGCAGCGTCTCTGACATGACCATTATTGTAGTCATAGTGCGCCAACGTCGGCAACCCTCGAGGCGGCCCTAGCAAACCGAGATTGTCCTCGTTGGTAGCCAAAGTGGTAGCCACAAGGACGAGCAACACCGAGGGAGTCTCGGCGCTGTGTGGCAACCGATCCCCGCTCATTGGCTGATATCGGCGAGCCTCAGCACAGCCGCTCACGATTTGGGAGCAGGGGGTCGGGAGTTCAAATCTCCCCATCCCGACTGTCGGGATATGCGTGGCCGGGCGACTCGCTTGTTGTTTGCGGATCGAAGGCCTGTCTTGGGCTGTTCGCACTGTTCGTCGACGACGAGAACCACTTGGAACGGAACGCACCACTCTCGTATCTCAAGCGTCCAGCCGCGACCACTCGGAGTAGCTGATCTTCGACACCGGATCGAGTTTGCGATACAGACGGCTCCCTGCCGATCCTTCCGGACCGGATACGATGTAGCTCTCTCTGCCACCCAACCGTGCCTGGGCCGCGAAACAGGCGAGCACAATGGCGCGGCCGAGGCCGTTGCCCTGGAAGTCAGGGTGCGTAGCGACCGGGTCGATGCTTCCCACCCCTGAGCCGGCGTCGACCGTCCCGCGGCAGTACGAGGCGATCCGACCATCAGCGCTGCGGGCAACCACGTTGAGCTCGGGCCGGTAATCAGGGTTGCCAGCGAGGCTGCGCAGCACGGCGATCCTGTCCCCTTCGCCTCCAAAGGCGCCTTCGAGGCATCGTGCGAGCTCGGGATAGTCCGACTCCGAGGACACGTGATCGATGACGAACGAAGCAGGCGGTGGTGGGAGCTCACCCAGTTGGGTCAGGTCGTAGCCCCATGCCACTTCCTCCACCTCGCCTTTCCCGAAGCCATGAGCTACGAGAACGTCATGTGTCCACGCCGCCTCATCGGACGGATAGAAGATCGTCGACCGCCCCTCGCGTTTCTCGAGGAGCATCTCGAGGACGCGGTCGAACAACTCCGAGTCGTCGGTGGCGGTGAGAATGCAGTGGTCATCGCCTCCGCGCTCGGCAATCACCAAGGCCACGATCTCGTTGTTGCGCCTGACAACCGTGCCGCTGCGTCCGAAGAATCCTGGTTCGGTCCGATCTCTCAAGATGTTGCCACTCCAACGCCAGTCGACGAACCTTCCGGTGTCCCATCCCCAAGTCTGTTCGACGAATGGGTTGGCCGACCGCAGGAATTGCATGGCTTCGTTGAGGTGATCGTCGATCATCGGCTGGGTCGTGATGTCCATCTCGGTCCTTTCGTGCCGGACTCAAGATACGTCCACCCGCCCCATGATGAATTGGATGCCGTCTGGCGAGGCAATGAGCTCTTCAAGATCAGCTCATCACACGAGATTATCCCGACCGGCAGCGATGCGCCTGCCATGGACGAGGGTGGTCTCGACGACCTGAGCGGGTTCCCTACCGATCGGCCCGCAAGCACCCCGGCGCTGTCGGGCCGTCTACACTGCCGCCCTGGCCCCGAATCGCAAACGAAGGAGCACCTCGTGTCGGCCAAAAGCAAGATGTTGATCGCCCTTGTCGCGGCCGTCGCCGTCGTCGGCCTCGGAGTAGTGGTTGTACTCAATCTGATCAGCGTCGACAGCTCCGAAGACGCCGGGGTCTTGTTCGAAACCGTGCAATCAACTCCACCCGACAACCGCACCTGCCTCGACCAAGACGGCGGTCGCGACTCGGCGGCAAAGGAACTCATCAACATCGTTGACGCCGTCGTGGCCACCAACAACGGTGCACGAGTCATGTCTGACGACGAGTGGAGTGAGTATTCCCCACCGCTGCCCAATGTGAAGAACCGCGATCGTACGAAGTTGTTCGACGACTACTGCCTCTATCGTTCGCCCGGCGCGCCAGGCGACTGCGAAGGTGAAGACTGTCGAGGGCAGCGTCAGTTGGGTGACTTCGACTGGTTGGAAGTCTCGCTGCTGCTTGCACAAGACTGCTTCCCCTCCCCTTCCTCGCACGAAACCGAGGGCGAGACGCCCGACCTCAACCCGGCTCTCCCCGAAGGCTGGACGCTGGACCGGGTCGAACTCGATGAACCTCTCGATATTCTCCCGTTCGGCGGCGACGACGCCTGTTTCCACAACGTTGTCCGCGACAACCTGGGGCAGGGGTACCACCAGTACGTTTTCGCCTACGACAGCTACCCGCCAAACCCTTGAGCGACGTCGCTGGTAGCGCCACCAGCGTGTTCGCAGGAAGCCCGGCAGATCGTGCGGGAGCGGACCGCGCAACAAGCAGTCTCCTCGATGGCGCGCGCCTGCCCCGGACGGTGGGAGTAGGAGCGTGACCGAGTCGCTGGAATACCGAACCGTCGAGTCGAGTGGGCGCATCGAACTACGAGAGTATTCGGCGTACCTGTCGGCCGAGGTGAACGTGGAGGCCGACGACCACTACGACGCCGCCAACCAAGGCTTCCGGCCACTCGCAAACTACATCTTCGGGGGCAATGTTCCCAATGCAAAGATTGCCATGACAACACCGGTGACCTCCTCCCCGGCCGGGCAATCGATCGACATGACACCACCGGTGACGTCGGCCGGCAAGGGTGACGGAAGCTACACCGTTTCGTTCTCGATGCCGTCGGGTTGGACCATGGACACCTTGCCGCGACCGAACGACGACCGTGTGCGGCTGGTCGAGCACCCGGCCCGGTTGGTGGTGGCCAACCGATTCCGGGGTCGAAGCAACGCCGAGCGGATCGCAGAGGGGTCGATGGAGCTGCTGTCGTATGCGGCCGATAGCTCGCTGGTCACACTCGGCGAACCTATGTGGGCCGGCTACAGCGCGCCATATGTCCCGGTGCCGCTCCGCCGTTGGGAGATGCTGGTCGCCGTGCGCCGACGTGGCGATGGTGATCGTTCTCCGTCCTAGGCTGGCGTTCGCTGGATCACGCTGGCTAACATTGCGGACTCATGTCGTTTCTGCGACATTCACCATCCGTAAATCGAAAGGTATTCCAGTCGTGAAGAAGCTTGCCCTCATTCTGGGAGCGTGTTTCGCCCTCGTGGCGACGCTCACTACTCCCACGGGAGCAACGGTCGACGATCAGACACCATCGCCGCCGCCCGGACTCGCCGATCGCTACATCGTGATCATGGAAGACGAACCCCTGGTGACCGAATTCGGTCGTGACGCCGTCGACAGTGCGGCAGCCCGCAACCGAGGTCAGGCCATGAAGGCCGAACATGCCCGCGTCCTGCGCGAGGCCGGCCTCGACGCCGACGATGCCACCCACGAGTACACCGTCTCACTGAACGGGTTCGCCGCCGAACTCAACTCGACCCAGCTGACCAAGGTCAAGGAAGCCGATGGCGTGCTGATGGTGTTGAGCGATGTGATGCGGTTCAAGCAGACCGATTCGTCACCCGAGTTCCTTGGACTGAACGGTGGCAACGGCGCCCACCGACAGGGCCTCGACGGTGAGGGCGTCGTCGTCGGCGTGATCGACAACGGCATCTGGCCCGAGCATCCGAGCTTCGCCGACGACGGCAGCTACTCCGAACCGCCGGTCACGCTCGAAGGTGACAGCTGCCAGTTCGGCAACACCGCCCACCGGGCCGACGACCTGCCGTTCGAATGCAACAACAAGCTGATCGGCGCCCGCCAGATGCTGACGACCTACCGATCACTGATCGGCGCCGAGGACTTCGAGTTCGATTCGGCCCGTGACGACGATGGACACGGCACCCACACCGCGTCGACCGCGGCCGGCAACGCCGATGTCGACGCCACGGTTCTGGGCAACGATCTCGGGAGCATCACCGGTATCGCTCCCCGGGCCCACGTCATCGCCTACAAGGGCCTCGGCTACCTTGGCGGCTTCACCTCCGACCTGGCCGCCGCCATCGACCAGGCCGTCCTCGACGGCGTCGACGTGATCAACTATTCGATCGGTGGCGGAGCCGGTGGACCAGGGGCCGATGAGATCTCGTTCCTGTTCGCCGCAGACGCCGGCGTTCGGGTCGCCACCTCCGCCGGCAACTCCGGCTCCGGTGCCGCCACGCTCGGCAACCCCGGTACCATGCCGTGGCTCACCACGGTGGGCGCCAACACCCAGAGCCGCTTCATCGGCGGAACGATCGAGCTCGGCAACGGCGACAGCTACACCGGCGCCTCGATCACCCAGGGGGCCGGTCCCGCTCCGCTGGTGGATGCTGAATTCGCCGGTGGCGACCTTTGTATCCCCGGCACCCTTGATGCCACCGCGGTCGACGGCGCCATCGTGTTGTGCCGCCGGGGCGCCATCGCCCGAGCCGACAAGAGCCTCGCCGTCCAACAGGCAGGCGGTGTCGGCATGATCATGTACGAGAACACCGACGACAACAACCTGTTCACCGACTCCCACTGGGTGCCGTCGGTCCACATCGACAACACGCCGGGCCTGGCCATCAAGGCCTACATCGCCTCGGCCGCCGAGCCGACCGCCTCCTTGGTCGACACGGCCTCGATCGGCACGTGGCCGAATGCACCGACGATGGCGTTGTTCTCGTCGCGGGGACCGAACCCGGTGGCCGGCGACATCATCAAGCCCGACATCACCGGCCCCGGCTTCCAGATTCTCGCCGGCTACTCCCCCGCCCCGGCCGACGGTCAGCAGGGTGAGTTGTTCGCGGCCATCGCCGGAACGTCGATGTCAAGCCCCCATGTTGCCGGGGCGTTCGCCCTGCTGGCCGAACAGCATCCGGATTGGTCGGCAGCCGCCACCAAGTCGGCCATCATGACCACCGCCCACCAGGATGTGCTGGACAACGACCGGGTCTCCCCGGCCGGCGTGTTCGACATGGGAGCCGGTCACCTGAACCTCGGATCGCCGCGCCGTAAGGGTTCGGCGTTCCAGCCGGGGCTGGTCTACGAGGCCGGATTCAACGATTACCTCGGCTTCCTCTGTGACGCGTTCCCCGAGGTCTTCAGCAACCCGGGAGCCACCTGCGCCGGCTTGGCCGCAGCGGGGATTCCGACCTCCGCGTTCAACCTCAACTATCCGTCGATCGGTGTGGCCGAGCTGGCCGGAAGCCAGGTCGTGACCCGAACGGTCACCAGCGTTGCCAACGAGCAGGGCTGGCGGACCTACGAGGTCTCGGTCGACGCCCCGGACGGCTACGAGGTCGAGGTGACCCCGTCGAGCCTGCGCCTCAAGTCGGGCCAGTCGGCGAGCTACCAGGTCCGGATCACCAACGTCAGCGCTCCGATCGGTGAGTGGCGTGAAGGTTCGCTGACCTGGGAGTCGCAGAACTACTCGGTCCGCAGCCCGATCGCCGTGAAGGGCGCCAAGTTTGCCGCCCCGGCCGAGGTGACCGGTAGCGGCGAGAGCGGTTCGGCCTCATTCCCGATCAGCTTCGGCTACACCGGCGACTATGCGGCGGCCGCCCATGGCCTCGAGGCCGCCGGTGTGTTCTCCGACAACGTGGCTCAGGACCCGGACCAGACCTTTGACCCGTCCGATCTCGGCAACGGTGCCAACCTCCATGAGGTGACCACCACCGGTGCGGCGCTGTTGCGCATCGCGATGCCACCGGACGCGGTCGACGATCCCGACATCGACATCGACCTGTTCGTGTACGGCCCGGCGGGCAATCAGATCGCCACCAGCACCGCCGGCGGAACCGACGAACTGATCGATCTGCTGTTGCCGGCCGACGGCACGTATCAGATCTACGTGCACGGCTGGAGCACGCCAGGAGGCGCCGACTACGACCTGTACACATGGGTTGTCTCGGCGACACCGGGCGGCAACCTGTCGATCGACTCGGCACCGTCGACGGCCGTCGTCGGGGCGTCCGGTGACATCGACATCAGTTGGACGGGGGCCACCGCCGGCCAGTGGCATCTGGGTGCGGTGTCGCACTCCGATGCGGGCGGCCTCCTTGGCCTCACCCTCGTCGAGGTCGACAACCGCTGATCGGACCGTGATCAGGCGTTGACCGGGGGAGGTGCCTCGCAAGGCACCTCCCCCGTTCCGCGTCTCGTGATCTAGTTCTCACACAGCGTCGGCGTGTAGCTCGAACCGCCGGTCGTGTACCGATACTCGTCGCCCGAGGCGGCGAGTACGATCTCGGAACCGTCGGTGACCACCTGGGCGTACTGCATGCCGGGCTGTGGGCAGCCGGCTGCGGCGTTCGGCCATTGAACCAGCTCAGCCGACACGACACGAACGGCGCCCGTGTCGACTCCGAGCCTCCCGGCAAGATCTTCCTTCGCCTGATTCACCAGTGGTTCGAGCCCCGGATCGTAGGTTGCGTCGTCGGGTTCGGATCCCGACTCGTCGCCGGTTGTCGTCGACCGGTCGTCATCGTCGTCTGGTTCGGTCGACACCGGCGCATCCTTCCCATCTCCATCCGTCGGCTCGATCGTGGTTGACGTTGGCATATCCGATTCCGCCGAGCCGTCGGTCTCGTCGCCATCGGCTGCGGTGGCGTCGGAAGAATCGGCGTCGACGCTCATCGTGGGCGACGCGGTGTCCGTGGTGGAGGTCGGGTCACCGTCGGCGGTGGTCTCGTCGACGTTCGTGGCATCGAGATCCCCGATGTCACCGTCGCCGCATGCAGCAATGAGCGAGCACGCGACGAGAATGCCGAATGCCGAAGCGATGATCCGCCGGCCGGGTCGGCGTTGCGCGCCAACGCATCGTGCTCCACAACCCGCCGTGCTGATGGTGGCCATGGGGCTGACTGTAGCCCACGGTCCGGATGTGTTCCGTTCAACGGCCGTGGCCGTCACCGGGCGACTCGCCACTGCGCCGCCGTGGTCACATCAATTGAGACGGAGCGTGCCGGGCGCGAAGCGCGGCGCACCAAACGGGTAGAACTCGACGTCACCCCGCATGTGCACTTGGCGCCCGATCCAGTCGGCGAAGACCCCGCGGGCTTCCTCCACGGTGCCATTCAGCCGGTACTCGTTGTTGGCCAACGTGACGTTTCCGGTGTCATGGCCGGAGAGAAGGATAGTGCCGGGCTCAAACGTGGTCAGCGCCCCGGTGTCGTTGAATACGAGGTCGAGTTTGTCGTAGATCGCCCAGATCTCCCCGGCGAACAACACGGATTCGGCGTTGGGCTGCTCCACGAACGGCTTCCCGGTGCCGACATTGAAGAACGCCATGCCGTACACGACTCCATCGATGGTGATCGTTCCCACCCAGGTCGGCACCTCGGCTTGTGGCCCCGGCCACCCCAGATTGAACTGGAGATCCATCTCACCGACCAGAGGCGTCTTGGCATCGGCCGGCACAACGAGAGCGGTCATCAGCATCAGGATGACGGCGAGCGTGGACAACAGTCTGGCTTTCATGTCGCTTCCTTTGCTTCCCTGGTCGAACGGCGGGCCACCGGCTCTGTCGATGGCCCAAGCGTCACCCTCCGCCAGGCGCGACGTCGCGAACAGAGTCCGAAGTCCCTGCGGTTCCGACCTGCGCCGCCGACCGAGTCCTCGACACGTCATCACCACAATGGGTAGGGCGCGCGTCGCCTTTCAGGCGCTGTGCCGTAGTGCGGCGATGACCTGATGCAAGCCCTGAAGGTGGTCGTGAGTGGCAGCACCTCGATCTCCCAGGACCTCCTCCACGTCAGTGAGGAGTGGCCGGAAGAGCGTGCTGGCTTCGGTGTGGGTCCGCCTGCCTTCACCGGTCAACCGCACTCGATACGAGCGACCGTCGTCGGGGTTGGCCACCCGCTCCACGTGCCCGCGTCGTTCGAACCGCTTGATGTAGCTCGACACCGTGGTCGCCGGTGCGGCCATCCACCGGGCCAACTCGGTTGGCGTCATGGCGTCTCCCGAGGACAGCACCGAGTAGATGGCGTACTCATCGGCGTCGAGGCCCGACGGTCGAATCGCGTCGTTGATCAGGGCGTCCACGGCGCGTGACACCAACCACACGTCGAACAAGACGTTGCCGAGCCCCGGCGCGATCCGAAGCGCCGTTTCCTCGTCGGCGGCCTTGCGATCAGCCATTGCGGTCAGCCATCGCGACGGCCCGACTGATCGTCTCCGGCTGGAGTCGCTTGGCCTCCCGAGATCCGACGCAGGTGGTCCATCGCCGACCGAACGGACAGGACCACGAGACCGGCGAAGAGACCGGCTCCGGCGATCCAGAAGGCCAGATTCTTCCCGGCGGAGGCCGGGCCGAGCAGGAAGCTCGAGGAAGCCGGATCGGGGAAGGTGGCCCATGCGACCCAGGCCAGTGCGTTCTCCGCATAGTCGAACCCGCTGCCGACGAGGGCGATGGCGGACAAGCCGATCAGTTCGAGCCGATGAGGAAAGAGCCGCCTGAGAACGAGGGCGAGCGATGACGCCATGAACAGGCCGAAGACTGCGGGGTAGGCGAGATCGGCGAGCTGCAGGTTGCGGTAGGCGTTTCGGCCCTCTGAACCGCAGCCGTCGAGAAACCGATCGACCTCGTCGGCGGTGGAGAAGAACCGCACATCGGGTGGTGAGGCGCCGCACGCCTCCTCGACCGCGGCAATGGAAAACGGAGCCGACGACATGAACAGTGCGCCGGCAAACGCCACGAAGACGACCCCGACTCCGAGGAGGAACCGCCATGTCGCGAGTCGGGCCAGCCTTTGCCCGACCGCCGAAAGTCGCTGTCCGCCGACGGACCGGTCGACGTTGCCGTCGACCGAAACCGCCTCGGCCGCCACCGGGGTGATTGTTGCTCGCATGACTACTCCGTTCGCTTCCATCGGTCCCTGTCCATCGGCCCTGCCCAGCGTTTACTGCGATATCGCACTACCTAGAATAGTACGATATCGTAGCAATGCCGTCAAGGGTCCATGAGCGACGATCGGCCGGGCGGCCACGTACTAGCGTTGGCACCATGAAGCTGCGCACAGACGGCGAGACTCGACGGCCCGGCAAACGTCGTCGCCGAGCGGGCGTGGCGATCCTCGCCGTCGTCGCCCTCCTGGCGGCGTGGATCGGCGCCTCGGCCGTCATCTACGGGCCTACGTATGTGTGGCGGGTCCTGAGCATGCGCGAGTCGGGTCAGGCCGACTATCTGGAGAACTTTCCGACCCGCACGCTCGAGGCGTCGACCAACCCCTACCGTTACGAGGTCGCCCTCGACAGCAACGTCGACCGGAGGCTGGCGGCGGCGTTGGGCACCACCGATCTCGACCAGTTCCTCGCCACCAGCCGGAGCCAGGCGCTCATCGTCATCGAAGACGATGTGATCAAAGTCGAGCGCTACGCCAACGGTGCCGACCGAGACTCGATGCTCACCTCCTTCTCGGTGGCGAAGTCGTTCGACTCGGCGCTCGTCGGTATCGCCATCGACCAAGGCTTCATCGCCGACGTCGACGTCCCCATAACCGACTACCTGACCGAGTTGGCCGACGCCGACCCCCGACTGACCGATGTCACCATCGCCCACCTGCTCACGATGTCATCGGGCCTCGATTACGCCGAGATGCGGTGGGCGCTGTTCAACGGCGACGATCCACTCACCACCTATCATCCCGACCAGCGCAGTGTTTCGCTCGACGCGGCCACCAGGATCGACGATGAACCGGGCCTGCACTTCCGCTACAACAAGTACCATCCGCAACTGCTCGGCATGATCCTCGAACGTTCGACGGGCCTGACGGTCACCGAGTACATGCAAACCCGACTGTGGGACCCGCTCGGCATGGAGTACGACGGCCAGTGGACACTCGACAGCGAGGCCGCCGGCTTCGAGAAGATGGAAGCCGGCCTCAACGCCCGCGCCATCGACTTCGCCAAACTCGGTTCGTTGTTCCTGGCCGGTGGCGAATGGAACGGATCCCGTATCGTGTCGGACAGCTGGGTCACCTCGTCGGTCGGGTTCGACCCCGAGCGTGATCGCCCGGCCCACTACCGAGACGACTTCGGCCGCTGGATCCACCAGGACGGCGAGGGGTGGTATGGGTACTTCTGGTACGGGCGAGCTCGCGGCAACGGCGATGCCGACTTCTTCGCCGAGGGCGACCACGGTCAATTCGTGTATGTGTCACCGTCGGCCGACACCGTGATCGTACGGATCGGAACCGAGTTCGGTGTCACCGGTTCGACGTGGATCGATGCCTTCCATGCCTTCGCCGGCTCCGAAACCTCCGGCTCCGGGGGCGACCGATGAACCCGGGCACCGCCGGCCGGCCCAACGCAGTTCCCACCATCGTGGCCCACCGGGCCGGCAACGATCCGCGCCGAGCAGCCGAGGCGATCGGCAGAGCTGATGCCATCGAGTTCGATGTCCACGTGTATCGAGGCCGGGTCGAGGTGCGCCACGAGAAGGTGCTGTGGCCGACGCGGCGGCTCTGGGAACGATGGCATCTGTTCCCGGCCGACACGCCGGTCACGTCGATCGAGGAGGTTCTCGACGCCGTGCCCCCGGAGGTGCCGTTGCTGGTGGATCTCAAGTGCTTCACCCGGCGCGCCGCTCGTAGGATCGCCCGGGCGATCCCAGCCGACCGTCGAGTGGTTGTGTCGTGCCGGACGTGGTGGGTGCTGGGCGCATTCGCCGATCGGCCCGAAACGCTCGCTCTTCGGAGCTGCGGCAATCGACTGCAGCTTCGGCTGGTGACCGCGATTCCGGGTCTGGGCCAAGAGGTCGGCGTCGTCGCCCACAACCGTCTGCTGAACCGGGACAGCGTGGCGGCACTACTCGATCACACCCCTGCGCTTTACACCTGGGCCGTCGACACACTCGACCGGGGACGCGACCTGGTGCGGCATGGTGTTGCCGGACTGATTGTCGACGATCTCACCGTCGATTGGGCGGTTTTGCGGGGTGTCGACGATTCGTAGCATGGCGGCACACGCTGTAAGCTGACTCAACAGCCGCCCTCCTGACGGGATCAGTCGACTGAGCCCCTTGCACCACCCTCCACAAATCACGTTGCCGAATCTCGGCGAGACCGTCCGCCACGCCGTACCGAACGTCGTGGAGGGCAAGGTGATTCCGGTCGTCCTGTTCATCGCGCTTCTGCAGAGCGCCGGCACGGCACCGGCCCTGGTCGGCACGCTCATCTTCTCCCTCGGTGCCCTGGCCCGTCGCGTGCTCCGCAAGGAGCAGGCATCGGGAATACTGGTGCTCACGACTGTGGGCCTCATGGCCCGGACGGTGGCGGCATTGGCCACCGGGTCACTGATCGTCTACTTCCTCCAACCAACGGTCGCCACCGCGCTGGTCGGACTGACATTTCTCGGTTCGGTTTTGATCGGCAAACCGCTCGCCGAGCGGCTCCTCACCGACGTCTGTCCGGTCGACGACGAGGCGCGAGCGCACCCCGAGCTGCGGCGATTCCTCACCCACGTCTCCCTGTGGTGGGCATTCACCAGCGCCGTGAACTTCTCCATCACCCTCTGGGTGCTCTTGAACCACTCCCCCACGACGTTCGTGGTCGTGAAGTCGATGCTGGGGCCGACCACCACCACCGTCACCCTCGGCGTGGCGTTCTTCTGGTTCCGGTCACTCATGTCACGGTCGGGAACCCAGGTGGTCTTCGCCCCGGGGGTGCCGCGCCAACCTCTACGGCGGCGGCTCGTCAGCCGCTGAGGGCACACAGCGCAAACAAGGCCGAATAGGGCCGGAAGCCCCTGCAAGAATCAATCAGCTTGTCGTAGAACATAGTCATGGCACGCGTTGTCTTCTTCACGGCGCGCCAGGCGATAGCCATCACGCTGGCCGCACTCGGCTACTTCGCTGTGCGCGGGATCACCGAGGGCAGCACGCAGGTCGCACGCGCCAACGCCGCCCGCCTCCTCGAGCTCGAGCGACGACTCCATCTCGACGTCGAGCTCGCGGTTCAGCAATCGATCGAAGACCATGACTCGCTGCTCACCCTGGCCAATTGGATCTACATTTTCGGCCACTGGCCGGTCGTCATCGCCACGCTCGTCTGGCTGGCGGTCACCCGCCGCGACCAGTTCTACGACCTGCGCAACGCCCTGTTCATCTCCGGCGCCATCGGACTCGTGATCTACGCCACCTGGGCCGTGATGCCGCCGAGGCTCGTCGGCCCGCAGTACATCGACACCGTCACCATCCGCTCCACCGCCTACCGTCTCCTCCAGCCGCCGGCGCTGGTCAACAAGTACGCTGCCGTGCCCAGCCTGCACGTCGGCTGGAATCTGCTGGTGGGTATTGCCTGGTTCCGGGCCACGACGAATCGTGCGGTCAAGGTGGCGGGGGTGCTGATGCCGGCGGCGATGGCGTTCGCCGTCGTGGCGACCGCCAATCACTGGATCGCCGACGTCATCCTCGGCGGTGTCGTCGCCTGCACGGGGCTGGCTGTGCAGCGAACCATGGTCGGCGTCGTCGGCTCGCCGTTCCGGTCGTGGGCCGATCGGCCCCACCGCGCCGGGGCCGATCGGGCGACTCGTCCCACCCCGGCACCGATCAAGGTGTCGGACCACGGCGTCGCCACTGGTCTGGCCCACGGCGGCTCGCCCTGCTTCGCCGACCGTGGCGACAGCACGGGCCGATCCGCTGTCAGCCCTGCGCTCGTTCCCCGTTCGCCGCCTTCTCGACGATCGTCGCGATCCGTCGGTCCCGGGTCTCCGCCTTCATCGCGCTGATCACCCACCACAGCATTGCCTTGCGGGCACTCGGCGGGAATCCATCCCAGTTGGTCCGTGCGGAACGGTTCCGATCGAGTGCCGCCGCGAGTTCCTCGGGCTCGATGAGATCCTCGACCGGGTCGAGAATCGTCCACCAGCCGTTGCCCTTGGCCTGCTCGACGGCTCGGCGCCCGGCGTCGGTCATGAGGTTGCGTTTCTCCATGTCGGCAACCCGTTGGCGATTGAGCCGGGTCCAGGTGCTCTTCGGCTTACGGGGCGTGTAGAGCTGGAGATTCCGGTCGTCGTCGAGCACGTTGACCGTCGAGTCGATCCAGCCGTAGCAGATCGCCTCTTCGACCGCCTCCGAGTACGGGCATCTCGGCCGGTCGGTGCCCGTCCGCCACGAACACAGCCACACACCGGGGACGGAGCCATGGTTGGCGTCCAACCAGGCCCGCCACTGGGCCCGGGTTTCCGCGTGATAGATCGGGTAGTCGAACTTCCATCTCGCCGGGTGGTCCGACGACGAAGCAGGCACCGAGACCATCAGCCGGAGGTGGGTTCCGCCGCCGTCAGCGGCGAATCGATTCGAACTGGGACAACAGGCGGAAGAAGGCAAAGATGCCGACGAAGAGGATGATCGCCACGATGTCGTTCGCCGTCGGGACGAGCGCGGCATAGAGTCCAAAACCTGCCGACAACGCGGCGAGGAGACCCACCGATCCGACGTGGCGACTGTCGACCCGGCCGGCCAGAAAGAAGATGGCGATGCTGAACACCAGCGCGGCCACCAACGATCCGATGACGGCGGGAGCCGACGCGTCGACGGCCAGGATTCCCATCACGTTCGACCCGTCAGTTCGCTCAGCGTCGTGCTCAACGCACCTCGCACCTTTGGATCCCGCAGCTTCCAGATGACTCCGTCGACGAAGAAATGGTGGAGCTGGAACGTGGCGACCATGACAGCCGTGGCCAGTCCGAACGACACCGCGGTCAGCGACGAGATGAGCACCCCGCTCCACCGGAACATGAACGCCCCGATCAGGAAGATGCCGACTCCCCAGACCACCGTCTCCCGAACCAGCATCCTGGCCGATCCCTCCTGCCCGGTGCGGATCTGGCGTTCCCGCATCTGGAGGAACCAGGCGATGAACAGGTACTGCACCGAGTGGAAGAGGTTGACGAACTCCAGATAGCTGCCGGTACGCCAGGTGCCGACTGCGAGATGGAACCAGGTCAGTTGAGCGGCCGCCGGCACCAGGAAGATGAGCGGCATCGGGGCCTGCGAGCGGCCGATGGCGTCGATCAACAGAACGGCTAGGACCGCGCCGAGCCCGATGATGGCCCAGCTGGTCAGCGTCGGAACCCACAGCGGCAGCCCGATGCTGGGCATGACGACGTCGAAGAAGGTGATGTCGACGCCGGGCACTTCGAGCCGGGCCTGAAAGTCGAGGCAGGTGGCATAGACGAACCAGGTGAGGCACGAACGCAGCGCCGGCGTGACCTCGAACCCCGACCGGCGGGCGTACAACAGGGTCAGGCCGATGGTCTGGCCGCTGAAGTGATACGGCGACCAGATGAAGAACGCCTTCACGAACCATGGGGCGAAACCGTCTGGGCTGGCCAAGGAGCCGACCGCTCCGAGCCCGACGACGACCGGCACAACCCAGGCGGTGATCGGAAACTGGCTGGTGGTCTCCCGGGACCGGTAGAGCCGGTAGCTGGTTGCGGCGAAATGGGGCCAGTTGAGAACCCAGAACGCCATGGCCGCCCATCGTCGGGCCGAGTAGCCGAGAAACGTCGCCTGATCCCCGGCCTCGTTGTGTCCGAGAAACGCGATGCCGAACCGCAGGTACACGAAGAACAGCACCGAGAAGCCGCCGAGGAACATGAAGTCGACGAAGGGGCTGACGAAGTAGGTCGGCCTCGTGTCCCGGACCGAGTCGGTGGAACGAAGCGAGTCACCCGTCTTGGCCGAAACGGAGCCCGGAAGGACGGCCATGGCGGCCGTACTCAGCTTCGACGACGCCCACCCTCGTACCTGCATGCTGAACGATGGTAGCCGTGGCGGCGACGACCGGCGACGCACAGCGGTCGTCGGTCCTGTAGCGTTCCAGGCAATGACCGACGTAACACAGCCTGGGCTCGACAGCGATTTCGAGATCGTGACCAAACAGGGTCACCCCGATTTCCTCGACCTTCCCTGGGGCGAACCCCTGGAGACCTGGGAGCACCCGCGCATCGTCAAGATGGCGCACGGCATCAGCCGCCACGTCGTACGGTTCGTCCGTTACGACGACCGGGTGTACGCCCTCAAGGAAACCGAACCGGCCGTCGCGAAGTCGGAGTACGACATCCTGAAACGGATGCAGGAACACCACCTGCCCACGGTCGAACCGATCGGCGTCGTCACCGGTCTCGGCCCGATGGAACGGGCCATGCTCATCACCCGCTACCTCGACTTCTCCCTCCCCTACTGGTACATCATCGGCCGGGAGGAGTTCGGCATGGCCGACAAGTTGATGAACGCCGGGGTCGTGCTGCTCGTGCGACTCCACCTGGACGGCATCTTCTGGGGCGATTGCTCGTTGTCCAACATCTTGTTCCGGCGCGACGCCGGGGCGATGATGGCCTACCTCGTCGATGCCGAGACATCCGATTGGGAGACGTCGATCAGCGACCCCATGCGGTACTACGATCTCGACCTCGCCCAGGAGAACATCATCGGCGGGGTTCTCGATCTGCAGGCCCAGGGTCGCGTTCCGGAGGACTTCGACCCCTATGAGCTGGCCGACGACCTGCGGATCCGCTACGACGAGCTGTGGGACGAACTGACCCGCATCGACGAGTTCTCGTTCTCCGACCAGTGGCGCATCAACCGCCGGATTCGGCGCATCAACGATCTGGGCTTCGACGTCGAGGAGCTGTCGATCAGCCGCGACGGCACGAGCCTGCGGATCAAGCCGGTGCTCGTCGAGGAAGGCCACCATGCCCGTGAGCTGCGACGGCGGACCGGACTGGAGGTTCAGGAGAACCAGGCCCGCCGCCTCCTGGCCGACATCGCCGGCTATCAGGTGTGGCTCGAACACCAGTCGGGCAAGTCCGTCCCGGCCGCGGTCGCAGCCGCCCGTTGGCTCGCCGACGTGTACGAACCGATCGTCGAGGCCATACCGGCCGATCTTGGCGAACGGCTCGAGGCCCCCGAGATCTTCCATGAGGTCCTCGAACACCGCTACTACATGGCCGAGCGTCTCGAACGCGAGGTCGACAACGACGACGCCCTGTCCGACTACCTGGAGTCGGAGTTGACCACCCGACCGACGGAGCGGCAGCTCCTGGTCGGCTCGACCGACGTTGCCCCACCGGAGGAGGAATGACCGTTCGATCTCTGACCGACGCCGACTTCTCACGATGGCCGGAGCCCGACGCCCACCTCGAACCCCGGATCTTCTTCGAGTCGTGGCTGGCCTATCAACGACACGAGTTCCTTCGGAAGCTGCGCGACCTCGACGCCGAGCAACTGGCCGCCTGGTCGGTGCCGCCGGTTGAGTTGTCGGTGCTCGGTCTCGTGCGACACATGACCCAGATGGAGCGCGTGTGGTTGACCTGCGGACTCGGAGGCGGCGACCTCGTCCTCCCCTACGGCGAGGACGATTACGCCGGCGGCTCGGCTGAGACGGTTGACGACGACATCACCGCCTGGTTCGCGGAGATCAAGCGGGCCGACGCCGCGGTGGCGACGATGGACTCGCTGGCTGCCGAGGGGCTCGGCCACGGCCGGCCCCTTCAGGCCACGCTGGTCAAGATGATCCACGAGTACACGCTGCACGCCGGTCAGGCCCACATGATCCGCTTTGCCGCACTGGGTGAACTACGACGATGACCACGGGCGCTCCGCCGATCATGGCGCCCTGGAACCTGGCGCTCCGGTTCGGGCTCGAGCTCGCCGCACTGGGCGGCTTGGCGCTCGGAGGGTGGAATCTGGCGTCGGGTCCGACCCGGGTGTTCACCGTGGTCGCCGCCCCCGTGGTGGGAGCGGTGGCCTGGGGTGTGTTCAACGTGCGCAACGATCCCAGCCGTTCGGGAGCGGCTCCGGTCGAGGTGTCGGGGCTCATGCGTCTGGCGGTCGAACTCACCGTTCTCGGTGCCGGCGTCGCCGGGTTCGCCATCGCCGGATTCGGTGGCGCCGGTGCGGTGCTGGCAACGCTGATCATCATCCACTACCTCGCCTCGCATCGCCGACTGGCGTGGCTGGTCGACCGCTGACCGGTTCAACCGTTGGGGCCGGCGCGAGCCGGTGGTGTAGTGTCGGCCAATGGAGCTTGACCAACTTCGGGCCGTGCAGGAGCCGCTGAAGGCCCAGTACCGGGACGACCCGGCGTCGGCGGTCATCACGCTCGAAGCCGAGGGCGAGCTGGGCGATGGGATCACCTGCTCGGTGAAGGCCGGCACGGCGTTGGCACAGGCCGGTCTGCATCCGGCAACCGGCGGCGACGGCCTGTCGCTGTGTTCGGGCGACATGCTGCTGGAGGCCCTCGTGGCCTGCGCCGGTGTCACCCTCAACGCCGTGGCCACATCGCTCGGTGTCGACGTTCGACGGGGCGTCATACGGGCCGAGGGCGACCTCGACGTCCGGGGCACCCTGGCGGTGGCGAAGGACGCACCGGTCGGATTCCGGTCGATCCGGCTCGTGTTCGATCTCGACACCGACGCCGATGACGAGCAGCTGGCGAGCCTGCTCAAACTCACCGAGCGTTACTGCGTCGTGTTGCAGAGCATCGCTCGGACACCGGAACTGTCGACCTCGCTGGCCTGATGCGCTCCGACCGGGAGCACACCCCACCGAACGTGGTGTTCATCCTGGCCGATGATCTCGGCTGGGCCGATCTCGGCTGCTACGGCGCAACCGAGATCGCAACCCCGAACCTCGATCGTCTGGCCGCCGACGGCGTGCGGTTCACCCACGCCTATGCGGCCTCGCCGTGGTGTTCCCCCACCCGCATCGGCCTCTACACGGGCCGCAACCCTGGCCGTCTGCCGTGCGGTCTGGAGGAGCCGCTGCGCACCCGATCCGAGGAGATGGGTATCCCGGCCGGCCATCCGACGCTGCCGTCGTTGCTGGTGGACGCCGGCTACGACACGGCCATGTTCGGCAAGTGGCATTGCGGCTGGCTGCCGTGGTTCAGCCCACTCCGCATCGGGTTCGGCACCTTTTTCGGCAACCTCGACGGTGCCATGGACTACTTCGAACACATCGGCACCCTCGGCGAGCCCGACCTGTGGGAGGGTGAGACCCCGGTGGAGATGACCGGCTACTACACCGACATCGTGTCGGAGCGGGCGGCCGACTGGATCGGCCACGACCGCGACGGCCCCTTCTACCTCCAGCTCAACTACACGGCTCCCCACTGGCCGTGGGAGGGACGGGGCGACGCCGCTGTCGGGGCCGAGATCCGCCGCCAGTACGACGAGGGCGAGGTCGAGTTCCCGCTGTTGCACCGTGACGCGGGATCGCTCGACAAGTACCGGGAGCTGGTCGAGGCGATGGACGACGGGGTCGGGATCGTGCTCGACTCGCTCGACACCGTGGGAGTGGCCGACGACACGATGGTGCTGTTCTGTTCCGACAACGGCGGGGAGCGCTGGTCGAAGAACTGGCCCCTCGTCGGCGAGAAGGGCGACCTGAACGAGGGCGGCATCCGGGTGCCGTTCATTCTGCGGTGGCCGGGTGTTGTCGCTCCCGGCCAGGTCGACGATTCGCCGAACATCACGATGGACTGGACGGCGACCATCCTCGACGCCGCCGGCACCGGCCCGGCCGAGGGTTTCCCGCTCGACGGGGTCAGCCTGCTGCCGTGGTTGACGGGCGATGCCGACT
Source organism: Acidimicrobiales bacterium (assembly GCA_965216675.1). Classification (GTDB taxonomy): domain Bacteria; phylum Actinomycetota; class Acidimicrobiia; order Acidimicrobiales; family SZUA-35; genus JAHELU01. The sequence continues at coordinate 398,545 of CBDCGK010000004.1, forward strand.
ACCCCGAGCACGATCTGTTCTGGCGGATCGCCAGCCAGGGAGCGCTGCGGCGGGGGCGGTTCAAGTACCTGCGTGACGGCCGCGGTCGAGCCCGCCTGGGCAACTGGCCGCGGGTGTTCCAGCGGAGTCAGGGCTACTACGACCTGCTCTACGACGTCACCGTCGATGGACGGGAGATGGCCGAGATCTCCCGCCACCACCCCGAGCTGCTGGCCGATATGAAGGCCACCTGGGAGCGGCTCGAATCGGAGCTACTCCCCTATCCGAAGACCCATCGGAACCTGACCCGTCATGCCGGCAACGGCCTCCCGGCGGTCAGCGAGGCCGACTGACGGCCGAGAACGCCTACCCACGCCGACGATTTAGGAGTCATTTAGGGTTCGTTTCACACAGAACGCGAATCCCGATGAAATCATCGAATCGGCGGCCCGTCGGCCGAGCCTCGGCCTGCATCGAGATACGAGGCGGTCCCGCTGGAGGTAAGCATGCGCCGACTTCTCGTAGCTCTCATCGCCGTCACCGTGCTCGGGTTCGGGTCCCCGGCGTCGGCCAATCACGACGATCCGATACCGGAGAAGATCCCGATCTCCGACGCCGACTTCGACGTCGAGGTCGCCGGCGACGGCTTCACCACCCCTCTGTTCGGCACCAGCGCTCCCGGCAACGACAAGCAGCTGTTCGTCGTCGACCAGATCGGCACGGTGACAGCGTTGAAGATCGAACCGGACAAGCACGGCGGCGTTCCCGATTCGTTCACCTTCCTCGACATCGGGGCGACGGGGCTCGACCTGCTCGTGCCGCTCGGCGCCTTCGGTCCGGGTTCGTTCGACGAGCGAGGCTTCCTCGGTCTGGCCTTCCATCCGGACTACCGCAAGAACGGTCTGCTGTACACGTATTCGTCGGAGCCGCTCGATTCGGGCGACGCTGACTTCACCACGCTGTCTCCCGACGAGCCCCGGGCCTTCAACGCCAGCTTGAGCGTGATCCGTGAGTGGCGGGTCGACAACCCTAAAGACGAGAGTTCGGTTGTTGATTCGTCCAGCTCCCGGGTGCTGCTGCGGGTCGAGCAACCGCAGTTCAACCACAACGGCGGCGACATCGCGTTCGGTCCCGACAACATGCTCTACATTGCGCTCGGCGACGGCGGGGGCGCCGATGATCAGGGACCGGGCCACGCCCCCGGCGGCAACGGGCAGGACCTGTCGGAGGGGAACGTGTTGGGCAAGATCCTGCGTATCGACCCCACCGAATCCAACAGCGCCAACGGCGCCTACGGGATACCGGGCGACAACCCGTTCGTGGGCGCTGAGGGCGCAGACGAGGTGTTCGCCTACGGCTTCCGCAACCCGTTCCGCATGTCGTTCGACTCCGAGACCGGCGATCTGTACGCCGCCGATGTCGGCCAGAACGACATCGAGGAGGTTGACCTGGTGGTCAGCGGCGGCAACTACGGTTGGCCGGTCAAGGAGGGTACGTTCCTGTTCGACATGAACGGTGACGACCCCGGGTTCACCACCACCGATTCGCCCGGTGCTCCGGCCGGCTTGATCGATCCGATCGCCCAGTACGACCACGACGAGGGGGTTTCGGTCACCGGCGGGTTCGTCTACCGGGGCAACCGGGTGAAGGACCTGCGCGACTCGTATGTGTTCGGCGACTTCACCGCGAGCTTCGCCGGGCCACAGGGTCGCCTGTTCGAGATCGACGGCAGCGGCGCGCTGGCCGAGCTGGTTCCGGCGAGCGGTCCTGTCGGCATGTTCGTCACCGGTTTCGGTCAGGACGGTCGGGGCGAACTCTATGTGATGGGCCAGCAGGGCTTCGCTCCGGTGGGGACGACCGGGCAGGTCCTCAAGCTGGTCCGGGCCGACCACAACGACGACGATGACGACGCGGGGCGGCCGCTGCGGGCGGACCTGTCATCGGACAACGAGGTGCCTCCGAGCGGAACCGGAGCGTCCGGGACCGCCGAGGTGATCCTGAACCAGGGCCGGGGCCGGGTGTGCGTCGAGATCGACGCCGACAACCTGGCCGGTGACGTCGTGGCCGGCCACATCCACACCGGTGTGGCGGGTGTCAACGGCGGTGTGGTCGTGAACCTCGGCGTCAATAGCGCTGACTTCGAGAGCTGCATCGACGGCGTCGACCCGGCACTGATCCAGGACATCCGCAACAACCCGGAGGCCTACTACATCAACGTGCACACCACGGCGGTGCCGTCGGGCGAGATCCGAGGCCAGCTCTCCAAGGAGTAGCCGGCCAAGGTTTGGTCGACGAAGTAGTTGCCGATCTCGACCACAGGTCGTCGGTCGCCGTGGTTCTCGGGAGAGGGCCACGGCGACCGGTGCATCTCGGGTGGGACGGATTCATGATCTGGGAACAGGGAACCGATTGGAGTTCCCATGCGTCCCATAGGTATGAAGCGACGTCGAACGATCATGTCGATACCGGCGATGGTGGCGATTCTGTCATTGGTGGCGGCCACCTGCGGGAACGCTGGAACCGCCGCCATCGCACCACCGGTCGACGGCATGGTCATGCGGTACGGGTCGCTCACCGAGCGTGAGATCGACATCGATGCCGACGGCACCAACGTCACGGCCGCCGTCGAGGGGATCAACCGCTTCTCGGTCGATCTCTACCGGTCGATGGCGGAATCCCACACGGACAACTTCGTCGCCAGCCCCTACACCGTGACCTTTGCGCTGGGCATGATCTACGCGGGGGCGGCGGGCGACACCGCAGCGGAGATGCGATCGGTGCTGCATGCCGACCTTCCGCCGGCGGACTGGCAGGAGGGCGTCAACGCCTACGACCTGAGCCTGCACGCCCGCACCAGCGGCAGCCCGACTGAGTGGCATTCGGCCAACAAGGTGTGGGCCGAACCCGGCCTGCCGTGGAAGGAGGAGTACCTCGATATGCTCACCGGCGTCTACGGTTCACCGCTGGCCGAGGCCGATTTCGCAGGCGGCGCCGACGTCGAACGGAGCATCATCAATGATTGGGTGGCCGAACAAACCCGGGAGCGAATCGATGAGCTCTTCCCTCCCGGCTCCATCGATCCGACGACACGGCTGGTACTCGTCAACGCCATCGCCCTGGATGCGCCGTGGGAGTTTCCCTTCGATCCGGAACTGACATCACCCGGGCAATTCACGAGACTCGACGGATCGGCCGTCAACGTCCCGATGATGCGCTACGACGAGTTCCTGCCTTCGGGGTCCGGCCCCGACTTCACTGCCGTCGAGCTGCCCTACGGCGGCGGAGCACTGTCGATGGTCGTCATCGAGCCGACGGACCTACCCGCCTTCGAGGCCGATCTCTCCCTGGACAAGCTCGACCAGGTCATCGACTCGATCGCCGAAGGCGGCATACACCTGTCGATGCCGTCGTTCAGCGGACGGACCCATGTCCAGCTCAACGACATGTTGAGTGATCTCGGCATGCCCAGCGCATTCGGCGCCGGTGCCGACTTCTCCGCCATGGTCACCGGCGGCGGACTCCGGCTCGACACGGTGGAACACGAGGCATTCATCGAGGTGGACGAGGCGGGCACGAGAGCGGCCGCGGCGACGGGCGGCTCGATGGCACTCTCCCACGGTCCAACCGTGATGATCGACCAGCCGTTCCTCTACCTGATCCGGGATCGGGGCGCAGGCACGATCCTGTTCATCGGCCGGGTGGCCGACCCATCGATCACCGGCTGAGCGTGCAGCGCCCCGAAGCGGGCGGCCGGTGCTGACGCCTTCTGTCAGCCGGCGTCGCTCGAGGCCTGCCAAAGGTTGAGCGATCCGTCGACGGCGTGACGGTCGATGGCCGTGAGCTCCTCGTCGGTGAAGTCGGTGTTGGTCGCCGCCGGGATCAGTTCCTCGATCTGTTCCCAACGACTGGCGCCAATCAGCGCGGTGGTCACCCGGCGATCGCGCAGCACCCACGAGATGGCCATCTGGGCCAGGGTCTGGCCCCGCCCCGTGGCAATCTCGTTGAGAGCCCGGACGCGGCCGAGGTTCTCGTCGTTCAGGAACTCCGAGCGAAACGCCCCGCTGGTGTTGACTCGGGCGTCGTCGGGAATCCCGTCGAGATATTTGGTGGTCAGAAGACCCTGGGCCAGCGGGGAGAAGGCGATACAGCCGATACCGGTGTCCTCGAGCACATCCAGCAGCCCGTTCTCGATCCAGCGGTTGAACATTGAGTACGACGGTTGGTGGATGAGACACGGGGTGCCCATATCCGCCAGCAGATCAGCGGCCCGTCCGGTCATCTCAGGGCCATACGACGAGATGCCGGCGTACAGCGCCTTTCCCGACCGGACGATGTGGTCGAGGGCGCCCATGGTCTCTTCGAGCGGGGTGTCGGGGTCGAAGCGATGCGAGTAGAAGATGTCGACGTAGTCGAGCCCCATGCGGTCCAGCGACTGGTCGAGGCTGGCGATCAGGTACTTGCGACTTCCCCACTCGCCGTAGGGCCCGGGCCACATGTCGTAACCGGCCTTTGAGGAGATGATCAGCTCGTCCCGGTAGGGCGCCAGGTCGTTGCGGAGCACCGTGCCGAAGTTGGACTCGGCCGAGCCGGGCGGCGGGCCGTAGTTGTTGGCCAGGTCGAAATGGGTGATCCCGGCGTCGAAGGAGTTGAGCAGCATGCGGCGAGCCTCGTCGGAGGGCCGATCACCGCCGAAGTTGTGCCACAGGCCGAGTGCCAGTCGCGGCAGCTTCAGCCCACTGCGCCCGCAGCGTTGGTAAAGCTCGTCGTTGTCGTAGCGGGAGTCCGCCGCAACGTAGTTCTGGTCGGACGACATCTCGTCGGTCATGGATCAACCTCCCGGACGGATCAACGTCGCCATTCAACCAGGAAATCGTTCGACCGCGAGGACCGGGGCCCTGGATCACGGTGGTCAGGGCCTCGGGAACACCGCCCGCAACCAGTTGTCGTCGCTCAGCCAGCGGCCGATTCCGTGGTAGAGGCCGAGGGCGACCAGCAAACCGCCACCCATGATCAGCGCCAGAGCCCCGGCCACCTGGGTGACGGACCGTCGGAGGTTTCGACTGGTCCACTCGTCGATGTCTTCGCTTACCGGCTCGACGTCGGGTGGTTCGATCACCGGCGGATTGACCGTGACGCAGCCCGATCCTCCGCTGTAGGTGCACTCGAGCGCCTCGGCCATGCGACGGTGGCCGTCGGGTCGTGGGTGCATACTCCCTTGCACCCACGTGGCCGGGCTGAGTCCACCGAGCGGGTCGTGGGGCATCAGATACAGGAAGTTGGCCCCCGAGGTCTCGCCGCGACCACCGTCATCGCACAGTTTCAAACCGTCGGTGTAGGCGTGCTGGCCGTCTTCGAAGACCTCCAGACCGGCGACCGTCGCCTGTTGGATGATCTCAGCGTTGAGCGTCCGCTGGAACGTGAGCACCGCATCGCGTTCGGTGGCCGACAGCGTCAGTCCGCACTCCTTGTTGTCGAGAAACTCCGGGTACGGGATCACGACCACATCCGGCGAATCGCCCCCACCGAGGTCGTCCGCCGCCGCCGACACAGCAGCGTATGCCTCCCCCAGGCCGGCCAGCGCAGCGGGTACCTGCTCGTTGAGTGCTTGGACCTGGCTGGTGCAGTCCGTCGGAAGCAGACAGGCCATGATCACCTTGGAAAAGCCCGAGTCGTTGCCTCCGATGGAGACGACGACCAGCCGCACCCGGTCCCGCACAGCCTCATCAAGACCGGCCAGTTCATCCAATTGGGTCAGGGTTCCGGGAAAGGCCCGACCATCATCGTTCACTCGATCTCCGTGGGGATGTTTCACGTCCTGGTCGATGTGGCGGATTCGGGCGCCCGAACAGGCCAGGTTGACCGCCGCCCAATCCTCGCCGTACACGTGCGCCAGTCGTGCCGGCAGGGCCTTGGGCGAACGCCGACAGTCGCTCCCGCCGTCGACAACCGGGGCCCTGGTCGGCTCCTCGCCCTGCTGACCGTCGTCGACGATCCGGATCGGCATGGCCGTGTTGTTGAACTCGAAGAACCTGCTGGCGCCCTGGCCCGCCATGTAGGAGTCGCCCAGGCCGATGACGATGTTGGTCTCGCCGGGATCGAGCACCTGTTCGGCGGGCGTCCGCTCCCAGGTGACCCAGATGAGGACGAAGCCGACGGCGAACACGAACAGTGCGGACTCCCCGCGAAGAGCGAAGAACATGCCTACCGCGAACGCGGCGATCATCAGGAGGAGGGCGTAGGACTCGAGGGTGACGGCAAGTTGGAAGGCGATGTAGATACCCAGCCCCACCGCGACCGCCCCGGCGATCAGGAAAGACATGGAGCCGCGTTTGGCCTGTGGTCGACGCGCGGACGGAGACTCCGTCGTGCCGGGGGTCCAGAGCCTCAGTCCGATCTCGACGACGAGTGCGTAGCCGATGCTGAGGATGCTGAATCCGAGGCCGACCCACCGCCAGGCCGGATCAGTGTCGAATGCACCGATGATCAACAAGACCGCCCCGGTCACGAGGGCGGCGGCCGCAGCGAATGTGACGATGAACCTGACCCAGCCGGAGAGTGTGGCGTCGGGGTCGCCCAGCGCTCGGGGCAGCCCGACCTTGAGAACCGGAAAGCCCAGAAACACCAGCGCCACGCCGCCGTTCCCGATACCGATGGGTAGCTCGGTACCGGTGATGGCCACCCAGGCGCCGACGGCCATCATCAGTGCGCCCCCGCACAACCAGATCCACGGGACCGGGACGTCGCCCCGATCGATCTGGATGTCGATGAATCCGGCGGCCAATGCGGCAACTGCGAGTCCGACCCACATCAACGGCTTCGGACCTGCGGCCAGGCCCACGAATATCGCTGCCGCGGCGACCGCCATCGCCGCGAAGGCGAACGCCTTGTCCCGTGAAGTGGCGAACTCCACCCCACCGTCAGCGGTACCGAACCCGAACCAGCGGGCCAGCGTCGGTGTGAGCCACAGCGAACCGAACGTGCCGAGCGCCGACCCGAGGAAGAACCAGAGCACAGCCACCGGCGGCGATGCCGTTTGGCTTGCCGTCCAGAAAAGACCACCCATAGCGATGATCAGGATCAAACCGACGGCGGCTTTCATGTCGCACCCCCTTGGAACGGCGGAGCCGACCCGGCTCCGTCATCAGAGAGACGGTCTAGCACGCGATCAGATACATCGGCGTCGCCTGTCACGGTTCGGTCATGTCGTCCGGTGGGCGATTTCCTGTGCGACCGATCTCCGAGCGGCTACATTGGATCTTCCTGCGGACGTAGTTCAACGGCTAGAACCTCAGCCTTCCAAGCTGATGATGTGGGTTCGATTCCCATCGTCCGCTCGCATGTGATGTCTCGCGACATCTGCAAGGCCCGAACCCTCGGTTCGGGTCGTGGGGATGGGGTGCCGCATGGACGGAGCTGACGTTGAGTGGCTGGTGCTGCTCTCAACGACGGTGATGTCGAACCGGTTGTTGACCTCATAGACGCCAACATGGTGTGGACCGGTCAGGGCAGCACGTGTTTGACCATTACGCAGTGGTTCTTGCCCTTGGGGCGTTCGTAGTCGAAGCCCGCTTGCTCGAAGAGTCCTCGAGTGCCGTTGTAAAGGAACGATGCGGAGATCTTCTTGCCGCCGGTGTCTTGCGGGAATGCTTCGACGAGGCCACCGCCGGCGTCGGCGATCAGCGCGAGCGCTCCCTCGAGGGCCGCCTCGGACACGCCTTGTCGTCGGTAGTCGCGATCGACAAAGAAGCAGGTGATTCGATAGTCGGCGACGGCGACAACCCCCGCTTCATACTGCTTGCGGTGGTAGATCCGCGGGAGCTCGTCTGGTGTGCCGAACTGACACCACCCCACGGCGCGATCCCCATCGAACACCAACGCCGCATGAGCGTTGCCTTCCTCGACCAACCGCTGTTTGACCGCCCGGTTGCCTGCGGGGCTCTCATCCATGTCGGGCGACTTCGGGTGGAACCACAGACACCAGCAGCCACCCCACACTCCGTTGTGTCGCTCGGCCAGGGCAGCGAACGCCGGCCAGGTGTCGGTATCGAGTGGACGAGTCGACAGCGGTGAACTCACGACTGCTCGCTCCTGCAGAGGCGGGACCGATGGCCAACGTCAGCGGCCTCCAGAACAACGACGTGCCGTATCAGATCCACAAGTTCCAACGATAGACGAACGCTCTGCAACCAGCCGTCAGATCGGTACGGGTTCGGGTCCGCGACGGAGACAAAGACCTTGAAGTCGAAGGTCCGGCTCGATGCCGCTATGACATAGGGATCACACCGGGTGACGAACAGCTCAACGGGTCCAGCCAAAGCGTCCGTGGCTGACGGCATCATGGCAAGTGGGTCAGACGGCTCGATCGGGGTGAGGGCGAAGATCTCACTTCCACGGATCGATTCGGAAATCCTCTGTCTAGCGCACTCGCGGTCGAAGATTTCTGGCCGACGATGAGCGATATCGCGTGTGCGACTGGTGCCGGACGCGGGCACGTCCCGATCGCTTGTTTGACATTGGGGGTCAGGTCACTTGTCGGGTTTCACATTGGTTCAAGCCTGGAGTGGGTTGGCGATGTGAAGACCTCGACGAGCCGCCGCTTCGCAGAGTGCGCCGTCGGCGCTGGTCATCACGGAAGCGCCGGCGGTGAGGGACGCTGCGAGGTGAACTGCGTCGTAGCCTCGGAGTTCCTCGATCTCGGCAAGCTCGGCGGCTTCGTGGAGTAGTTGTTCGGTGATCCTCACGAGATGCAGGTCGTCCACGAGCCGATCGAGTTCGGCCTTCGCATCCTTGTGCTGCCTGTTGTTGAGGCGTCCTCCTCGGGCGGCTGCTGCTAGCGCAGCTCGTGCCTCGACGATGATGAGGCCTGCAGAGGTGACGGCATCTGCAGCCAGCCAGACTGCTTCGGCCCGGTCCGAGCCGTCCTCTTCGACGATCAGTTTGATGAGTGTCGACGTGTCAACGTAGGTGATCAACTGGGTTGTCAGGGTCGCTGTTCGGCGACGAGGTCGCTCACTGGGCCTTTGGACTTGATCCGGCGGGTCGGCCGGTGACGGTGGGGGCTCGTCGGGGGACGTATGACCCCAGCTTTGACGAGTTCGGCGAGTCGGTCGCTCGCCGCGTCGAGGGCCAGGAGCCGAGCAACGGGGCGACCCCGGTCAGTGATGATCACCTCGTCGCCGGCGCGGACGCGCTCGATGTATCTGCTGAGGCTGTTCTTCAGCTCTCGGATCCCTACCTCAGACCTCGATGTGGCTACATTCATGATTGGATTGTAGCCACCTGTGGGTCAAGTCTCAACCATCCGTCGTGTGCGGCGCCGCCGGTCGGGGAATCGCCTTCTGGAGCGCTGACAAACCCGGCGACATCGAGCGCGTCATCTCGCCTTCCAAACTGATGAGGTGGTTCGATTCCCATCGTCCGCTCGCAGTTCTCACCTGGCCGGGCCAGACCGATGGTCTCGCTACTGACCCTCTGAACGTGGGGTTGAGTTGGCCGACGGGATCCCACGGTGAGAGACTGATGCCCATGAGCGCCGGGTGTTGCGATGCTGAAGACGCCGCACTTCTCTCATTGCGGGACCGCCAGCGGACAGTGCTGTGGATGGTCCTCGGGATCAACGCCGTCCTCTTTGTCATCGAGTTCGGCGTCGGCTGGTGGGCACGCTCGACGGCGCTACTCGCCGATTCGCTCGACATGCTCGGCGATGCGTTCGTCTATGCGTTCAGCCTATGGGTGCTGCATCGCGGGACTCGCTGGCGGGCTCGAGCAGCGCTCTCCAAAGGTGTCGTGCAGCTCGCATTCGGCCTCGTCGTGCTGGGCCAGGCCACATGGCGTGCCGTCGACGGGACACCACCGGTCGCCGATGCGATGGCACTGATGGGTCTCGTTGCGCTCGCCGGAAACACGTGGGCGTTCGCTCTTCTGTGGCGCCACCGCTCCGACGACATCAACATGACCTCGACGTGGCTGTGCTCACGCAACGACCTGATCGCCAACGCAGCGGTGCTCGGCGCCGCAGCGGCGGTCTGGCAACTCGACAGCGTCTGGCCCGACGTGATCGTCGGCGTTGCGATTGCGGTGCTGTTCCTTCGCACTGCTCGCGACGTGATCGGTGACGCCCGCGTCGAATTGGCGGCAGTCAACCACGAGCAGACGCAGGTCGCGGCCTGACGAGGCGCGTCGTCAAGCAACCGCGCTGTGGCCTATCCTCGCCCGATGGCCCGCATTCGCGATCTCGGCGTGACGATCGGCGCGCTGCCACCTGGTCCCGACAACGCCATCACCGATGTGCCAGGCGTGCTCGTCGGGCACCGCACCGTGGTTCACGACGAGCCCCGGATCGCCCGGACCGGCGTCACCGTGATCTCACCCCGCCATGATCGGATCTGGGACGACTACGCGTTCTGCGGGTGGCACAACTTCAACGGCAACGGTGAGATGACCGGCATCGCATGGATCGAAGAGTCGGGCATGCTCGGCTCGGCCATCGGATTGACCAACACCCATCAGGTCGGCCTCGTCCGCGACACCTTCGTGAAGTACTCGGTCGAGTCCGGCTACACCGACGGCTTCATCCTGCCGGTTGTTGCCGAGACCTACGACGGCTGGCTGTCCGACATCGACGCGTTCCACCTCGAGGAGAGCCACGTCCGCCAGGCGTTCGAGGCCCTGGCCGGCGGGCCGGTGCCCGAAGGAAACGTCGGCGGTGGCACCGGCATGATCTGTCACGACTTCAAAGGCGGCATCGGCACGTCATCGCGGGTGGTCGCCGACGCGTGGACCGTGGGCGTACTCGTTCAGGCGAACTACGGGCAACGTCACGACCTACGGATCGACGGCGTCCCGATCGGTCGACACATCGACGACGTCGAGGTCCCCCTGGCCCGGACCGAGCCGCCGGATGCACGGGAAGGCTCGATCATCGTGATCGTCGGCACGGACGCTCCGCTGATCCCGGTCCAGTGCCGTCGCCTCGCCCAGCGGGCCACCGTCGGGCTGGCCAGAGTCGGAGGCACGGGACGAAACGGGTCGGGCGACATCTTCTTCGCATTCGCAACCGGGAACCGGCTCCCGTCCTCGGCCGACGGCCTGTACCGCCTCGAGATGGTTCCCCACGAGGACCTGAACCCGTTCTTCGACGCGGTCGCCGACGCCACCGAGGAAGCCATCCTCAACGCGTTGTGTGCGGCCGAGACGATGCAGGGTCACCGCGGGAGAACAGCCCACGCCCTCCCCCACGACCGCGTCCGCGAACTCACGGGCGATACGACTAGGTCGCCGATCAACTGATCGCGGGCCGGCCTCACGACGCTCCCAGCCCGTTGGGTGACGACGAGAAGAGTCCGACCTCTCGCTCAAGTTTCGGGCGATGCCTGTCGATGGTTCTTGCAACGGATGAAAGCAGAGATCCGAACAGCCGCAATGTGGTCGCCTGGCTGTTCGGGGAGCAAATGGCGAAACCGGCATCCCGAACCGTGTTTGTTCGATGCAAGGAGCCGTCATGTCCGATCTCGCTCACCGTCAGCGCAGCTGCACTTCCCGGGAGCCCCGACGCCGATTCGGTCGCCTGACCGCCGGTCTCGTCGGGGCCATCGCCGCGGTCGGCGCTGTCACCGTGCCTGCGCAGACCCAACACGACGAGACCATGGCCGTGGGGACGCTGTCGACATCGTCGACGATGGTCGAGATGCTGGGTGACGGGTCGACGAGCAATCCGATGTATCTGCCGACCGTTCGAAGTCGGGTCGAGGCCAGCCTCGATGATCCGACAGCCGACGGCAGCGGGATCGACGTTGCTTTGATCGACACCGGGGTTGCCCCGGTGTCCGGACTGGACGGGCCGGACAAGCTGTTGCACGGCCCCGATCTTTCCTTCGAGGCGGCGAGTTCGCACTCCGCGTTCCTCGACACCTATGGGCACGGCACCCACATGGCCGGCATCATCGCCGGCACTCGTAGCGGCCACGAGGGTATGGCGCCGGGAGCCCGGATCGTGAGCCTGAAGGTGGCCGGCCACGACGGTCAGACCACCGTTCCCCAGGTGGTCGCGGCGATCGACTGGGTGGTTGAGCACCGCAACACCGATGGGTTGAACATCCGGGTCCTGAACCTCTCGCTAGGGCAGCAGGGGGTCAGCGATCACACCGAGGATCTGCTGTCGGCAGCGGTCGAGCGGGCCTGGGACGCCGGAATTTTCGTGGTCGTCGCGGCAGGGAACTCCGGAGAGACCGAGGAGCGGCTCGACTCGCCGGCCATCGACCCGTACATCATGGCGGTCGGGGCCGAGGACGGTCTCAACAAGATCATCCCCGCCTGGTCGGCCACCGGCGACGGCGATCGTGACCCTGATGTGGTCGCCGTCGGCCGCTCGATCGCCTCCTACCGGGTGCCCGGTTCTACGATCGACAACGCAGTCCCCTCAGCCCGGGTCGGCGCTGACCTGTTCCTCGGATCCGGCACCTCCCAGTCGGCTGCGGTGGTGAGCGGTCTCGCTGCTCGAATCCTTGACGCCGAGCCTCAGCTCACCCCCGATCAGCTCAAGGCCACCCTGTCCCGAACTGCGGAAGCGCTACCTCAGGAGGACGCCCACAAGGTCGGCGACGGCATGGTTTCGGGCAACAAGGCCGAGAAGGAACTGTTGATCGCCAACGCCACGCAGAGCCACACCCCCGCCGCCGGAGGTGAGTCAGGCATCGTGACCCCCACCGGGGGTACCTGGTCCGGCGGCACCTGGTCGGGCGGAACCTGGAGCGGCGCCACCTGGTCCGGAGCAACCTGGTCGGGCGGAACCTGGAGCGGCGCCACCTGGTCCGGAGCAACCTGGAGCGGGGCCACCTGGTCTGGAGCAACCTGGTCGGGCGGAACCTGGAGCGGCGCCACCTGGTCCGGAGCGACCTGGTCGGGCGGAACCTGGTCGGGCGGAACCTGGAGCGGGAACGGTTGGAGCTGACGATGACCGCAGACCAACCGGTACGACAACAGCAGGCCCCCACGCTGCGGAGCACCACCTGGAATGCTCCGCCACGGCGAACACCTCACACCGGCACGAACGAAAGGAGAACCTGAACCAAGCGACTTGCCTCAATCCCCGATCACTCTCATTGGTCAGAAGCGGCGCCCGGCACAGCGAGTCGGGCGTCGCGGCGCGCCAGTCAGTCGATCGTGAGCCGGGAGTCGTAGGTCTGGGTGCCGAATGCCAACCACATGTCGTCGTCGGAGGAGGATGGCACGGTGAGCTCGAGAACGACACCCCGGCCGGCAGCCACCTGCCGGTCAACCGACCCCAGTGTGATGGCGACCGCTCCGAAACCGGCGCCGAAGCTCGCCTGACGAACCGATGCCCGCCCGGAGGCCAGAAGCCGACAGTCGCTGCGGGCGGTCGCGCAATCGTAGAGCCGAGCCTCCAGCCCACCCGTCTTCGCCTGGTCGAAGTCTTTCACCGCAGCCCAGTGGCGCAAGACCGGCCGGCCGTCCAGGTGGGCTCCGGCGGGTAGGTCGAGCCACCATCGCTGCACCTTGACCGAATCGGTCTCGCCAGGACCACCACCCTTCTGGAGCAGCAGACCGGGCGCGCCGTCTCGGTCGACGTCGTAGTTCGCCAACGCTCCGGAACCCAACGGCGAATCGAGTGGGAGGACGGCCGAGCTGATGGTTCCGGCTGATCCGAGGGCCCAGTCGACCTCGGTCGGGATCGGTGGTGGCGGCGGCTGGAGGGTCGTCGACGCCGACGATGTGGATCGGGTGGTCGAGGTGCGAATGACCGTGGACTGGGATGACGTGCCGCCGGGCTGGCCGGTTGTCGATGTCGAACGCGACGTTGATGATGCGCTCCGGGTCTGGGCGGTCGCCGTTGTCGGCCCTCGGCCGAGGTCGGTGGTGATCGGGTCGGCGGTGGCGCCTGGAGACAACGTCGTCGCAGTCGACAAGTCGAACGAGCCGGATGTCGGATCGGCCGGCTGCTCCGACGATGTCGACCGCCCCGATTCTTCGTTGTTCGGAGCCGTCGACGACGGTACAACGGGCAGGGCCAAGGGCCCCTGCGGCTGGGCTGGTTCCGATTCGGACGCTTCGCCGATCGTGTTCGTCTGACGGCTTCGAATCCAGTCCGGCTCGAAGGTGTCACGCTCACCGGTGGCCGAGCCGGTCCGACCGAGATAGGCGAAGACGACAGCGACCACGGCGGCCAGCATCAGCACATGGCCGGCCATGCGGCCGATGCGGCCGTAGGGTTCGTGCCCGTCCTCCGTGAACTTCTCGACAATTGGGCGCGCCGAGTTCGGGAACGGCGGCTCATCGTCGGACTGGGCCCGCTCAGCCTCGGTGATCATGACGGTCCAATGATATTGCCGTTGGGGCGTGCCGGTCGCCGCGGCGACAATTACCTCGTCGATCGCCCTCGGCCGGTCAGCTGGATCTGACCGTGAACTCGTGGCTGGAATACACCCAGTCGATCAGCGTTGCTCGGTCGAGTTCGTCGCCATCGAGGAGCCGTGCCCAGTATGCGGCACCAAGCGAATCCGGCTTTCGGCACAGCAGGTTGTCGTAGACGGCCACGGTGAAGGCCGTGTTGTCGAGCGAACCGTAGCGGTCGGCGAACTCGGGGCTTTCGAGCATGGCCGTACGAATCACATCCAGCGTGACCCCACCGGCGAGCTGATCCGTCCAGTAGGTCAGACCGCCGGTGTCCGGGGTGCGACGAAACAGCGCCAGGTACAGGCGGGTGATGGCCTGGCGGTTGGTGTCGTTGCCGGCGAAGCCGACGTAGTCGTAGCCGCAGTGCCGGGGCTGAGGGCGGGCACCCCGGGCCAATGCGTAGTCCGACACACCGTCGCCGTCGGCATCGGCAAAAGACTCGGGATCGTCGGGGTCGGTTCCGTCGTCCAGCTCGACTCGGTTGGGCACACCGTCACCGTCGGAGTCGGCGAACGACCGGCTGATCAGCGGGTCTGTGCCGTCGAGTACCTCGTCACCGTCGGAGACCCCGTCGCCATCGGTGTCGTTCTTGGCCGGGTCGGTTCCCGATCGCTCCTCGTCGTAGTCGCTGATCCCATCGGCGTCGGTGTCCTGGGCCGACGACGCATCGTTCGGGTCCGAGCCCTGGCGCGACTCGACCCCGTCGGGCACACCGTCACCATCGGTGTCGACGAAGTCCTCGGCATCGGCCGGGTCGGAACCCTGGGCGATCTCGGTGTAGTCGGGAACGCCGTCACCGTCGGTGTCGGCGAAGTCCTCCCCGTCCGCCGGGTCCGAGCCCACGCCGGTCTCGACGTAGTCGGGAACCGCGTCGCCATCGGTGTCGGGGAAATCGTCGGCATCGTTGGGATCGGTGCCGTCGCCGGACTCCACATGATCCGGAACCCCGTCACCGTCGGAGTCGACGAAGTCCTCGGCGTCGGCCGGGTTGGTTCCGTCAACTGTTTCGACATAATCCGGCACGCCATCACCGTCGCCGTCGGCGAAATCATCCCCGTCACCGGGATCCGTACCATTTCGGGTCTCGACGTAACCCGGCACACCGTCGCCGTCGGTGTCGGCGAAATCGTCGGCATCGTTGGGATCGGTGCCGTCGCCGGACTCCACATGGTCCGGGACCCCGTCACCGTCCGTGTCGACGAACGAGTCGGCGTCGTTCGGGTCGGTGCCGTCACTCGATTCCACGCTGTCGGGCACGCCGTCACCGTCGGTGTCCGGTAGGTCGTTCGCATCGGTCGGATCCGATCCGGCCGCCACCTCGTCGGCGTCGGATGCCCCGTCGCCGTCGGTGTCGCTGGTCAGCGGACTGGTTCCGAGGCGGCCCTCCTGATAGTCGGACAGACCGTCACCGTCGGTGTCCGTTGCGTCACCGGAATCGTTGGGGTCGGTGCCGTCGGCGACCTCGACCGAATCGGGCACGCCGTCGCCGTCGGTGTCGAGATAGTCATCCGGGTCGTTGGGATCGGTGCTCTGTGTCGCCTCGTCGTCGTCGGACACGCCGTCGCCGTCACTGTCGGTGCCGATGAGCAGCCGCACCAGGCTGGCCACGGTGCCGATGTCGTCGACCTCGTACTCGACCAGATAACCCAGCACACTCAGCGAGTTCGGATAGTCGTTCCACTCGCCGCTCCCGGCGAACATGTGGGCGTAGTCCTCGTCACCCCCGGCGTTGTTGGGCTCGCCGCTCACCCAGTTGTTGTAGAAACCTCCCGTCGGAACACCACCTGAGGATGCGCCGAGGCCCAGCCAGAACTGCTCGCCCGCTTCCGGCCCGTCCATCCACCGCCACTGGCCCTCGAACCCCTCGTCGGAGGCGCCGATCCAGGTGTTACCGGTCAGCTCGGCCAGGGCCACATCGTTCTCGACCTGGGAGGAGATATTGGCCAGGTGACCGGAGTAGGGCCCGAACGTACTGGCCAGGGCCGCCGCCCTGGCATCACTCCAGGTGATGTTCGCCCCGGTGTCGACGTATTGGTAGAGGTTGCCGGTGTCGGGCAGGTAGATGGCGGTACCGGCCACCACGATGAAGGTCCGACTCCCCTGCACGGTCGACGACTGCGAGTAGGTCACATCGCGCAGTGCCGCCTGGTAATCGGCGACGGCCGCCGTTCCCCGCAGGCGCAAAAGGCCGGTCGACGACGTGTAGGACACCGTGATGCCGGTGTGTGGACCACTGGTCGACATCTGGTCGATCGAACTGTTGAACCCGCCGGCAATGCGGACCGTGATCCCGTCCATCGTCCCGGTGCCCGAGATCACCGCATCGGCAAAGGGGAACATCGTCGACCCGGGTGCGCCGGTCACCGAGCCGCTGCTACTGATCGTGGGGCCCGACGCCGCTGCGGGCCCCGGGATCACGGTCACCAGTGTCACAGCCAGGGTGACGGCCAGGAGAACGGCTGACACCGGCCGACGAGGCGATGGAGAGGTTCGGGAGCACAAACGCACGGCACGCATGGCGGTACCGTCGGCTGATGGCGAGTGAAGTCAAGGACTCCAGGCCCTGTCTCCCGGTCGTATGATGTGACCTTGGCCGGTGAACCCGAATTCCGTGACGGCGGGAACCGCGGACCGGTTCGAAACGACATGTTGATCATGCCCCGTCCCAGAACCGCACTTCCGGCTTCGTTGGCCATGATGTCGATCCTGCTGCTCGGAGCGTGCGGCGCCGGTGACCCGGATCTGCCGCCGGCCGCCGCCGAGGGTCGACAGGTCGCCCGTGACAACGGATGCGCAGCATGCCACGGCCGCAACGGTGAGGGCGGTGTCGGTCCGGCCTGGCAGGGTCTCATGGGATCCGAGGTCGAACTCGACGACGGGACGACGGTCACGGCCGACCGAGATTACCTCGTTCGGTCGATCACCGACCCCGGAGCCGACATCGTCGCCGACTACAAGGTGAGAATGCCCGACAACGATCTGACGACGACCGAGATCGACGCCGTCATCGCCTACCTCGAAGAGATTTCCCCGTGAGAGTTCTCTTGCTCGCCGCCGTAGTGTCGTTGATGCTGGTCTCGTGCTCCTCCGACCCGCAGTTACGTGGCATCGTACGCACTCCGACACCATCGGTCGGAGAAGCAGCGCTTCCCGAAGCCGGCACCGACGGAGCCCTGTTCCCTCTCACCGCCGATGAGGGGCAAATCCTGCTCGTCTACTTCGGTTTCACATCCTGCCCGGACGTTTGTCCAACCACTCTCGCCGACACGCGCCGCGCCATCGAGCTGTTGGGCGACGACGGGACAAAGGTCGACGTTGCCATGGCCACCGTCGACCCCGAACGAGACACCGATGCGGTGGTGACCAGCTACCTCCAGAGCTTCATCCCCGACGCCCACGCGCTTCGAACCGACGACCCGGCCCAACTCGAGACGGCGGCCGCCGTATTCGGTGCCTCCTACCAGGTCGACCCGGACGTCGACGGCGAGTACGTCGTGACCCACACCGGCGCCCTGTACGCCGTCGACGATCAGGGCGATCTGCTGGTCACATGGCCCTTCGGCACCACGACCGAGGATCTGCTCAACGACCTCGAGATCCTGATCGGGCGGCTATGAGACTACGACACCTACTTCTCGGGTCGGCGATGATCCTGGCCGTCGTCGGATGCGGCGAGGATGCGTCACTGTTCGCCGACGGGGGCAACTCGGGTCCGGCCGACTACCGCTTCTTGATCGAGAAAGGCACCGGGGAACGGCTCGATGCCGGCGAGCCGGTGGAGATCCTGCCCGCTGCACTCGATGTGCGGGTCGGAGAGGTCATCGAGATCGTGAACAACGACGACAGGGGCCACCTCGTCGGCCCCTTCTTCGTGGGCGCCGGTGAAACGGTACGCCAACAGTTCGCGTCGCCCGGGACGTTCATCGGCGAATGCACCGTCCATCCATCGGGGCAGATCGAGCTGGTGGTCACCGACACATGAGATGGGTGGCGGCCATTGCCGTGCTCGTCGCGGTCATGTTGATGACCGCCTCGCCGGCTGCCGCCGATCCGGCCGGGCCGACCGACTACCGCAGCGAGATCGTGTCGGTCGATCCCCCGGCCCCGAACGTCACCGTCGAGATGATCGGCGGCGACTCGTTCATCAGGATGGTGGTGCCCGCCGGGACCTCGGTCGAGATCATCGGCTACCACGGCGAGCCCTACCTCCGGTTCGGACCTGACGGGACCGTCGAGGTCAACGACTCGTCGCCCACCACCTATCTCAACGAGGACCGCTACGCCGCGGTGTCGGTTCCCGATCGAGCCTCACCGGATGCTCAGCCGGCTTGGCGGGCGGTGGCCGACGACGGAGCCTACGCCTGGCACGACCACCGCACCCATTGGATGAACGAGTCCCGCCCGGCGGCACAGCCCGGCGACCAGATCCTGGAGGCCGTCATCCCGGTCGTGGTCGACGGCCGGACGGCGGAGGTCTCGGTCATCTCGACCTGGGAACCGCCGCCCTCTCCCCTGCCTGGCGTTGTCGGAGCGGTTCTTGGCGTGTGCGTCGGGTTGTTCGCCGGCCGGGCCGTCGGGCGGACCGGGGCGGCCGTCCTGGCAATGGTCGGGCTCGCCGCCACAGCCGTCTCCGCCGTCGCCTATCTCTCGGTGCCGGCGGAAACGGCACCAAGCCTGGTTCCGCTCATCATCGCCCTCCTGGCAACCGCCACTGCCGGGTATGGCGCCGTGCGCCGGATCCCCGATGTGTTGATCTCGGTGACGGCGCCTGCCTTGGTCCTGATCGGCTGGGCCACGCTGAGGCGGCAGTGGCTGCTACGGGCGATCCTGCCGACGACGATCCCGGCGATCGACCGTCTCATCACGGCGATGACGCTGACCGCCGCCGTTGCCGCACTTGTGGCGGCAGCCGTCGTGGCGGTCAGGGAGCGTCGTCGCGGACTTCGACCGATACCGTCTGCTCGCCAGCGTTGGCGAACGTCAGGGTGATCTCGATGACATCCCCGGTCTCGAGAGGTTCGACCAGATCGAGCATCATGAGGTGATAGCCACCGGGTTCCAGCGAGACCGCTGCACCGCCGGGGAGAGAGATCCGGCCGACCTCCTGCATCTTCATCTCCCCCATGCCGTCCATGGCCTTACCGTCGTCGGTCATCGACTCGTCCTGCGCTTCTTCACCATCGCCCATGGCGACACCGTCGACCATGACCGTCTCGTGAATCTCGGTTCGTCCGGCGATCGTGTCGTCGACGGCCGCTGCGACCAACTCGTCGTCGGTGGAGGCGGTGATCTGCATGTAGGCGGCTCCGGCGGTGGCCATGGCAGGACTGGTTCTGGCCCACGCCCGGTCGATCTCGACGCCGGCGTCGGAACCACCACCACAGGCGGACGCGACCAGTACGGCGACCAACAGCACCGGGACAGCGGTCGGCTTCAGCTTCATCACAGCAGCTCCTCGAACGTCGAGACCGATTCCTATCGGCCACTGCTACGTAGTCGTTTCAGATGGCCGTCCGGTTCCCGGGGATCAGGCGGTTTTCGAAACGTCCTCGGAGGACTCGGCCTCGAGGAGCTGCATCCGGGCTCGCGCCACCCTCGACCGGACCGTGCCGATGGCGCAGTCGAGCGCCTGGGCGGTCTCGGCGTAGGACAGGCCGAGGAACTGGGTCATCACGAATGCCTCATAACGATCCCGATCGAGAACGCCGAGAGCGTCCACGACGTCGTGCCAGAGCTCGTCTCGATGCGGGGCCTCCACTCCGGCGACCGTTCGATCGACGATGCGCAGGTCCCGCACCGTGTAGCGGATCGAGTCGGCACATACCCGTCGAGCGATCGTCATCAGCCAAGCCCGAGCCGTGCCATCGCCGCGGAACCGGTGCAGGGAGCGAAGCGCCCGCTCGTAGGTCTCCTGGGTCAGATCATCCGGGTCGGCCGGAGCCCCCAGATAGGAGCAAAGCCGGTGCACGTCGGACTCGGTGGCCGCTACGAACCGGGCCAACGCCTGACGATCTCCACCCTTCGCTCGAAACGCCAATACGGTGAGATCATCCACGGCGCATCACACCCGGTGAGGGGAACCGGGAACCGCCGTTGCAGGACAGGATGACGGTATGGACTGTACGCAAGCGAGGGAATATCTCTCGGCCCAACTCGACAACCAGCTCGACCCCGGTGACGCGTCGAGGCTGGAGGCCCATGTCGAGACCTGTGACGACTGCGAGGCGTGGGGTCGGGAGATCGCTGGAATGACTCGACGATACCGCGTCGGACCTGCCGGGACACGGCCACCGGGCCGGCCGGTCGACCCGCCCCGAGCCGGCCGAAACCGGATGTTGCGACTGGCTCTCGGATGGTTGGGGTTGCTCCTCATCGCCTGGCACCTGCAGGCCCTGTTTGCGTCGGGAACGGGCTCGACTGTCCACCTGGAACGTCACCAGGCGGGCTTTGCCGTGGCGCTCGGAATCGGGCTGCTCGTCGTTGCGGTCCGACCCGACCGTGCCTACGGTGTTCGGCCCCTGGCCACGGCCTTGATGGCAGTCCTGGTGGTGGCGGTCATCATCGACGTCGTACAGGGTTCGACACCGCTGTCGGCGGAGTTGCGCCATCTCGCCGAGATCGGCGGGCTGGCCCTTCTCTGGCTGCTCGGCCATGAGATGGGCCCGGGGAGGGTGTCGCCCGAAACGACTGACCACTCCCTGATCAGCGGTTTTCGACGACGACACGTCGAGTGAGGGCACCGATGCTGTCAAAGGTCACGGTGACGTCGAACTGGTCGCCGACCACGAACGCCTCCTCGGGGTCGACACACATGATGTGAAAGGCCCCGGGAACCATCTCCAGCGTTTCGCCGCCGGCAACGGTTCTCGACTCCTGGGTGGCCGGCCGCATTCGCATGACCTGCTCGTCGTCGAGACGGCTTTCGTGCAGTTCCACACCTGCGCATCGGCTCGACGAGACCGAGCTGATGAACACGTCGTCGTCCGATCCGTTCTCGATGGTGAGGTAGATGGCCCCGTTGCTCGCCGTCGGGGGCATCGACCCGGCCCAGCCATCGGTCAACTCGACCGTGCCCGGATCTCCGCAGCCTGCAACCAGCGCCACGACGCTCAGACCCAACAGCGCGACCAACCTCGTGCTCACCGTCTCACCGTAGTCGCCGCGCCGTCGGCTCCGATCCGTCGGTTCGTCGGTTCGTCGGTCTGTCGAGCCCTCAGGAGGCCGCCGACCTGATCGCCTTCTCCAGATCATCGACGTGGCGCTGCACCGAGCGAGCCATATCCCACAGGTCCGGAACAAGATCCCGGTCGGCCACAAATCCGAAATCGAGCATGCCGTTGTTCGACTGGACGGTCACGTTGAGTCCCACCCCGTCGACGATGGCCGAGACGGGGAAGTTGCCGACCACCTTGGCCCCCGCGAAGTAGAACGGGAAGCTCGGTCCGGGAACATTCGAGACCACCACGTTGAACGGCAGGGTCACCCGGTCGGCCAGCTTCGTCGACGCGATCAGGCGGGCCGCCAATGCGGTCACAGCCGGTGGGGCGACCTGCGTGAGGTCGGTGAGCATGTCGGCGGGTAGCGCCTGATGCTGGCTCTTGGCCTGCTTCATGCCGTCGCTCACGAGCTGCAGGCGCTCGACCAGCGAGTCGACATGGGTGGCCAGTGTGGCCACGGTCATCGACACGAAGTTGCCGACGGCGTTCTCCTGGCCGGCCTTGCGAACCGACAGCGGCACCATCGCCGTGAGCGAACGGTCCGGAGTTGCGTCCTGCTCGTCCAACCACCCCCGCAACACACCACCGACGACGGCGAGCACGACGTCGTTGACGGTGACCCCGGCGGTGTTCTTGATGTCCTTGATCTGGTCGAGCGGCACCGACGTGAACGCCCACCGCCGGTGCGGCCCGATCGTGGCATTGAATGGTGTGCGGGGAGCGGTCAAGCCCACGGCCCCGCTGTCGTCGTCGCTGGACCCGCCACCGTCACCAGGAAGCGCCTGTGCCAGCAACGGACCGAAAACCGGTAGCGATCGACCGAGCGTGACGCCGGCCCGGGCCATCCGCACCGGCGACAGGGCGAGTGCGGCCAGAGCCCGGATCAGCACGTCGTCGGCCGACTGGCCGGCTTTCGGAACGAACGGATCCGGGTTCTCGGGAACCGGAGTGTTGGGATCGACGTCGACCAGAGTCGTCAACAGCTCCTGTCCCGACATGCCGTCGATGGCGGCGTGGTGGATCTTCGTGAGCATCGCCACCAGGCCGTCGTCGAGTCCTTCGATGAAGTAGCTCTCCCACAGAGGTCGCGACCGGTCCATCGGACGACCGTGGATGCGGGCCACGAATTCCGAGAAGTTCTCGGCCCCTGAGCCCCCGGGCACCGCACTGTGACGCAGGTGATAGTCGAGGTCGAAGTCGGTGTCGTCGACCCAGTAGGGCCGGTCCAGGCCCAGCGGGACCTCCACCAGCTTCTGGGTGAACGGGGCCAGCTCGCCCAGCTTGCTCTGCACGTGCCGGCGAACCCGATCGAAGGTGAAAGGTTCGGGTGACGTCGACGGATCGAGCAGCAGTACGCCGGTGACATGACCGACGGTTGTTCTCGTTTCCATCGACAGGAAGGCGGTGTCGATTCCGGTCAGTTGTCGCATCGGTCCTACCCGTTCGGAGGTTGTGGTGGAAACAGGGCTGCGGTGAGGAGGCTCGGCTGGAACGGAGCCCACGACCCTTTTCGTTGGGCCAGACGATCGGCGATCACCACCGCAGCCGAGGTGTTGACACCCAGCCCGCAATGGCTGCCGTGGACCCGGATGTTCTCGCCCTGTGACGTCGGTGTCTGCCGGCAGCTCCGCCAGGAGACGACACCGTCGGTGATCGTGTAGATGGCGGTGGACGGGACCGGGATGACGTCGAGTTCGACCGATCCCCGGTCCTTGACGAACCGGTCGCGCCGACCGTTGCGTTCGTAGACGCCGCTGACGTTGGTCGGCTCGGCCTCTTCTATGTTGAACGGGCTGCCGAGGCTGATCACCTGGCGGATCCTGGTCGGATACTCGGTGGCCAGGTAGCGGGCGTAGATGCCGCCGAGTGACCAGCCGACCAGGCTGATGGGCCCACCGCAGCGGTCGGACTCCTCGAGCAGGCGGCGGACGATGCCGTCGAGGATGTCCTGGGTCGGGCCGTGGTTGCGTCCCAACTCCCAACCCACGGCGTTGTGGCCCATGCGGCGCAGCAGTCGGCGGAGCGGCCTGGTGCTGACGTCGGATGCCACCAACCCGGGCATCACCAGCACGGTGTCGGCCCGTTCGGGATCGACTCGGGGAAACCATGGGGCAGCCGCCGCGAAGAGCCCGTACTCGGCCGGCGCCAGCAGTTCGAAGGCCCGGGAGGCGGGGCGGCGGGTGCGACCTTCGGCAACGACCATCGACAAAGTCTAGATGTTGAACTCCACTCCCGGAAGACTCGTGGCAAAAGGCGACGCCTGGCCTCGCCCTTTGCCACGAAACGTCGAGGGCTGGAGGTTCAGGGGGTCCAGGATCTCTGGTCGAGCAGGTCGTCGACCCGCCGTACGGTCGGGCCCAACCCGTCACCGCTCGGTTTGTCGTGCGACGAACCACCGCCGATCGCCATCAGGAGAAGCGCGGTGCCGTACGCGTCGGACAGAGCGTGGTGATTGCGAACCGGCGGCAAGCCGTAGCGACTGAGAAGTGACGGGAGGCGCACGTTGCGAGCCGACTCGACCTGGAGCAACCGGCGGGAACGGTCGACGTGCCACTGCATGGTGTCGACCAGCTGCCATGGCCAGAACCCGACCCCCCACCGTCGACGACAGAGCTTGCCGATGTAGCCGAGTTCGATCTCGGCGAAGTGGCAGACCAGAACCCGGCCGGTCAGATCCGCGAAGAGGGCGTCGACCACATCATCGAGGTCGTCCCCGCCGCTGACCTCGGTGTCGGTGATGTGATGGACGACCGCCGATTGGCCCACCTCGACCGAGGTCGGAGGGCGGACGAGATGATGCCGGGCTGTATCGGGGACCACTGCACCTCGCTCGACACGCACCCAGCCCATCGACAGCAGATGACCTTCATCGGGGTCGACGGCGGTGGCCTCGACATCGAGCACAAGATACGACGCGTCGTGCCACGGCAGCCGCCGATCGAAGGCGGTCGGCGTCGTGTAGTAGCGGGCCAGCGCACTGGCCGAATCGCGCCGCCGTTCGGCCGTCACGAACGCGGCAACGGTGCGGCGGCGACCTCGATGGCGAAGACCGACCACCACTCCCCCTAGCCCATCGACCCGGTGTTGAATCGTCGGCGCAGACCGTCCTGGTGGGCGCTGATGGCAACAAAGGCCCGCTTCAGGTCGTCACGCTGCAACCGGCTCAACTCGTCGGGGTCGAGATGGTTGTCGGGTTTTTCGCCCCGCTCGATCTGACGGCGCTGGTGCTGTAGCCGGTGATAGCCGACCAGTTCCAGCGCCACCGTCAGATCGAGCGCGTCGTCGGGCGCCAGCGCCGGCGTCGGACCGAGCGCTCGGATCCGGTCGAAGGTGTTCGTCGCCTCGAGTTCCTCGGAGAGGGCCAGGACGCGGGCCAACTCGATCACCGGGGTCACACCCCGGCCCTTCAGATCGAGCCGATCCCGGTGTTCCCCATCCTTTTCGACGACGAACCGGCGGAAGAATCCAATGGGCGGCTTGAACTCGGCACCGTTGGCGGCCAGCTGACCGAGGAACAGCGGGTGGGCGGCGGCCTGGGCCAGGCTCCAGCTCCGATACGCTCGGGTGAGCGCCGGGTCCCCGCACAGATGTCGGGCATCGAAGAACACGGCGGCGTTGAGCACCGCCTCCGGGGTCGGGGAGGTCACCCAGGCGGTCACGTACTCCTTCCAGGTGTCGATGCCGACCGACCAACGAGGGTTGGTCGCCATGATGTCACCCGGGCAGTGCCGGTAGCCGGCAGCGGCGAGACCATCGCACACGAAACGGGCCCAGTTGGCAAAGTACTGCGAGGCGTCTTCGTTGGGCGGCCGGGCCAGGATCAGCGCATTGTCCTGATCGGAGTAGGCCGTCTGCTCCATACGAGCCTGCGAACCGAAGCAGACGAACGCATAGGGCATGGGCGGCGACCCGAGCTTCTCCTCGGCCAGCTCGGCGAGACGCACACACGCGGCGTCGGTGACCGACGTGACGAGCCGACCCACCGCCTCGGCCTTGGCATCGGCCGCCATGAGCTGCTGCACCATTCGGGGAACATGGGCGGCGGCACCTATCACCTCGGAGACGTCGGCCGCCTTGCTCATCGTGCCGACCACAAAAACCGGATCGCTGGTCAAGGCAACGTGGAGATCGTTGATCGAGATGACGCCGAGTGGCCGATCGTCGGGATCCACGATCGGCAGGTGGTGGATGTTGTGTTCGGTCATCGTCAACAGCGCAGCCTGGCCCAGGGTCTCGGGTGTCACCGTGATCGGTTTGACCGTCATCACCGAGCGAACCGGCGTCGACAGGTCCAGATTCGAGGCGACCACCCGATTGCGAATGTCCCGATCGGTGAGGATCCCCTCCAACCGTCCGTCGACTCCGACCATGAGCACCGACGACACGCCACCGTTGGTCATGATTCGAGCCGCCTCATCGACCGCCGTCGTCGTCGGCACCGCCACCGGATCGCGGCGGGCCAGCGAACCGCAGTCGATGGTCAACAGACTGGGACGCTCGGCCATTCCACTTGACCGTTCGGCCACGGCCCGGTCCTCGACGATGGAGATGAGACGCCGGTCGAAGTCGATCGAGTGGCTGCGCAGGAACCCAATGGCATCCGCGCCGAAACGGCAGAACACGCTGTCTTCGATGAGCTCGCAGGTGCTGCGAGTCAGGCGACCGGTGGCCGCCGACACGACCCCGAGGGTGTCGCGCTCGGCGAACCGGCCGACCAGGTCGCCATTACGATCGTGGAGCTCGACTGCGCCCTTGATCATGACGAAAACGTCGCTGTTTTCCTGCCCGTACTCGACCAGGCGGGTTCCCGCCCGCTGGTACTCGACCACGCAGTGGGTGGCCGCCCACCGCAGGGATTCGTGCTCGAGTTCGCCGAAAAGTTCCGACCGCCCAAGATGCTCGACGAGTTCGTCGATCTCAACCATGCACCGAGTCCAGCACGTCCGGCCGGTCGAGGGCAACACGCCCGATGACCGGTCGTCCCGGCCGGGCTAAACTGAGGTGATGGTGAAGGTGGGCGGTGGTGTCCTACCGGTGGCGGTCGTGGCGGTCTCGGTATTGGCCGCGGCCTCCGGTTGCGGCGTGTCCGACGGTCTCGACCGGCTGCAGGAGACGGTCGACGAGTCGCTCGAGGAGTCCGAACCGACATCGACCTTGGCCCGGAGCGGCAGCGAGTCCGACGCTGACGACGGATGGGCGGAGTACACCGACGAGGCGGGCCTCTTCACCGTCGATCTGCCCTCGGCTCCCGAGTATCTCGAGACCGAGCAGGACGGCCTCACCATTGTCGGCTGGTCGAGTGAGTCGAACGCCGACGGCTACGGTCTCAGCCACTTCGAGATCGGCCCCGACCTGATCTACGACTTCGATATCGGCGTGAGAGGCACTGTCGAGGGCACAGTCGACTCGATCGGCAGGCAACTGGGTCAGCCGTCCACCTACGAAATGGTCGACCAGCGTTCGGATCGGCGGAACGGCCACGGCGGCGTCCGCTTCACCGCGACGGTCGACGTCGACGAGGAGCCGTACGCCACCATTCGTGGAGCCGTCTACGACACCGGCGACATGATCGTCCTTCTCACCGCGGTCGACACTGACAGCGACAACGACGCCGAGGCGGAACGCTTCCTCGATTCCCTCCAACTGTCGTCCTAGACTCCGCTGGTGGCCGGCAACCGACTCCGCATTCTCAGCTGGAATCTCGCCATGTTCGAACGTTCGGCCGATGCGCCGACGTATTGGGGACACAGCGACATCGAAGCGGCTGTGAGGGACACCGTGATCGCCGTCGCCCCCGACATCGTGGTCCTCCAGGAGCTGCCCGGCTTGGTCCCGTTCGTCGAGACCCACGACATGATCCGCTCCAATCCCCGCACCCACAGTGGGAATCTGGCCACGCTCGTCGCCCACTCGCTGATGGCCACCGACCCCGACGCCGTCACCGTCACCAAGACCGCGGTGCTCGCCGTCCTTCCCGACGAGGGTGTGACGGTGGCCAACGTCCACCTGGCTCCGGGCCGGGGATCGATCGAACAGCGACACCACCAGCTTCGCGTCGTGCTGGAAGCCAGCCCGACCGACCGGGTCGTGGTGGTGGGAGACACTAACACCCGGGTCGACGAAGAGTACGCTCTCGCCGATCTCGGATTGGACGCCCCTCGACCTCCGGGCCCCACCTGGGACGGTCATCGCAACCGGTTCCGGGGAGACGCCGGCGCCTTCCGGGCCTACTTCACCCGTGCGTTCACCACCGGGCCGGTATCGATCGTCGAGCAACAGATCCTCGATGAACCACTGAGGGTCGACGGCTGCGTCTTTCACCTGAGCGATCACTTTCCGCTGCTCGTCACCGTGGGTTGGTAGCGGGTTCTCCTCGTGTCGCCGGGCCCGGCGAGCCCCTGATAGGCTCCCCTTACATCGGACGTGAACCAGACCGGCGGCTTGGATCGTGGCCGGATATAGTTGGCATCATGACCGGATATACGTCCCCGGAGCATCATCCGGCGTTCGAGGAGTACTGCGAGACGATCTTCGAACTGGCGGAGGACGGGCTGCAGGTCATCCAGGCCCGCATCGCCGAACGACTGGAAGTGTCGCGGCCGGCGGTCTCCGAAATGGTTCGCCGCCTGGCCGACGAGGGTCTGGTGTCGACCAACGACAATGGTGTCATCTCACTGACGTCGAGCGGCCAGGCCCTGGCTCAGACAATGGTCCGCCGGCACCGCCTAGCCGAACGGTTCCTGACCGACGTGCTCAACCTGTCGTGGGCGGAGGCTCACCACGAGGCCGGGAAGTGGGAACACGTGATCAGCCCCCGGGTCGAGGCGGCGATCGTCGAGCAGCTCGGCGACCCCACCACCTGCCCTCACGGCAACCCGATCCCCGGGTCCGACTACGTCGAGCCCGAGCTGATCCCGTTGGTCGAGGCCGACCGGGAGGCCGACATGGTCATCACCCGCATTCCCGAGGAGTTGGAGTTCACACCGGGTCTCCTCGAGTTCCTCGAGGACAACCATGTGCTGCCAGGCACCACCGCCAAGGTGCTCGCCATCTCGCCCGACGGCACCACGACCCTCGAGGTCGACAAGCGGATCGTCGGCATCAGCGCGTTCACCGCCGAACGGATTCTGGTGAGCCAGCAGTCTTGAGGTCTTGATTCCGAGGTCTGATTTCCGAGCTCAGCGCTATGTGCGGCCGTTCCGGTTCAGGAGCTCACACAGCGGTTGACCAGACGACCGACGCCTTCCACCTCGACCACGACCTCGTCGCCGGCCGACAGAAACTCCGGTGGGTTTCTGGCCACGCCCACGCCACCCGGCGTACCGGTTGAGATGAGGTCGCCGGGATCGAGGGTCATGATCCGACTCAGATCCGACGCGATCTCGTCCGGCCCGAAGACGAGGTTCTCGGTGGACGACTGCTGTTTGACCACCCCGTTGACGGTGGTCGAAAGCGCGAGGCCCCGACCGTCGCCGAGCACATCGGTGGTGACCAGAACCGGTCCGACCGGCGTGGTCGACTCCCAGGTTTTGCCGGCCACGAACTGGGAGGTGCGTGTCTGCCAGTCGCGAACCGACACGTCATTGAGCGCGCAGTAACCCGCGATCGCGTCGAGGGCCTCCGATGGCGACGCGTTGCGGATCGGGCGTCCGATCACGAGCGCCAGCTCACACTCCCAGTCGATCGAGGTCGAGGCGTCGGTTGGCGGCAGCACGATGTCGTCGTCGGGCCCGATCAACGCCCGACCGTATTTGGCGAAGTACGTCGGGTGGTCGGGGGGTGTGCGTCCCATTTCGGCGATGTGGTCGGCGTAGTTGACGCCAACGCAGATGATCTTGTCGGGGTGGGGCACGATCGGGGCCAGATCGGCCTCGGAGCGGGCGATGACCTCGCCACCGTCTGCCGCCGCCGCCTCGTCGAGCCCGCCCTCGGTGAGCAGCTCCTTGACCGTCGACCAGCGCAGCAGGACGATGCCGTCACCGTCGACCCGCCCGGCCCGGTGCCCGCCGTCATGTCGTACCGTCACCAGTTCCATGACGACCGATCCTACCCGGCCTTTTCGCCGCCCTTGATCTGGGTCATACTTGCCTCCACGCGTGACTTGGTGAGGTGAGCCGATGGGCGACAAGATCGCTCGCAGTCTGGCCGAGAAGGGCCGGCATTTCGTTCGGGCCGGCAGTGAGACCCATCATCTCCGGATGGGCCCGGGACCCGACCTGGAGGCCGAATGGTCGGCCGCCGGTCTCGTGATCCCGGATCTCGACGAGTTGCGCCGCTACCGCATCGACAGGGTGCGGGCCCAGCTCGAAACCATGGGGTACGACGGCGCCATCCTGATGGATCCGATGAACATCCGCTACGCCACCGACACCACCAACATGCAGGTTTGGGTGATGCACAACGCGTCGCGCTACGCCTGGGTCGGGGTCGACGGGTCGGTCATCGTCTGGGAGTTCTACGACTGCGATTTCATGGCGGGACACAACGCGAACGTCACCGAGGTTCGTCCGGCGATCGGCACCACCTACTTTCTCGCCGGCCCCCGCTACGAGGAGCAGGCGCGGCGGTGGAGCGCCGAGATGCTCGACGTCATCACCACCCACTGCGGCCCGAACCCGCGGATCGCCGTCGACCAGTGCCAGTACCTGTGCTACCGGTTCCTGGAGGACGGCGGCGTGACCATCGGCTCGGGCCAGGAGGTCATGGAACTGGCCCGCTCGATCAAAGGCCCCGACGAAATCGCGGCGATGCGCTGCGCCATGCACGCGTGTGAGGCCACAATGGCCGAGATGCACGCGGCGATGCGTCCGGGGATGACGGAGCGGGAGCTGTGGGCCAAACTGCACGAGGGCAACATCCGTCGGGCCGGTGAATGGATCGAAACCCAGATACTGGCGTCCGGACCCCGGACGAACCCGTGGATGCAGGAGGCGTCGAGTCGGGTCATCGAGGACGGGGATCTCGTCGGCTACGACACCGACCTGGTCGGCGCCTACGGGATGATGGTGGACATCTCCCGAACCTGGATCGCCGGTGATCGGCGCCCGACGCCGGTCCAGCAGCACACCTTCGCACTGGCACGGGAACAGATCGAACGCAATGCCGAACTGCTGGCGCCCGGCCGATCCTTCCGTGAACTCACCCACAAGGCGTGGACTCCCCCGATCGAGGACTACCGCCACTACTGCGTGCTCTACCACGGTGTCGGGCAGTGCGACGAGTACCCCGAGATCGTGTTTCCCGAACACTGGGAGGAGACCGGGTTCGACGGGCACCTCGAGCCCGGCATGGTGCTGACCACCGAGGCCTATGTGGGCGACCGGACCGGCGCGGCCGAAGGGGTGAAGCTGGAGGATCAGTACCTGATCACCGAGACGGGAGCCGAGCGCCTCAGTACCTACCCGCTCGATCTCTGACGTCCGGACGGTCATCCGCCGTCTCGCCCGTCGGCCTCGCTCCGGCGTGTGAGACCGACCTTGCACAAACCTAACATCGCCGCCGAATCAGCCGATTCGACTATCACAGGTCGAGTTGGTTTCGGTTGAGCTGAACGCCCGCCAATCGGTTCCCGAAACCGCCCGACCTCCAAGTCGAACACTCAGGAGGATTCGGGCAGGTGAGAGATCGAAGGGCGCGGACCGGGGTAACCGCCGGCCCGGCCATCGCCGTTCTTTTCCTTGGTCTCGCGGCCACGGTGACCGTTCCGGCGCTTGCCGGCTGGTCGCCGGTGGCGGCCGAGGGCGAGGTCGCCATCGAGGTCATGGCCAACGGCCAACCCGCCGACTCGGCTCCAGGCCCGACAGTGGACAGTGGCGCAGCGGTGACCATCCGCTACGTCATCACGATCGGGTCCTCCGAGCCGCTGTTCGACTTCGTGGTCACCAACGAAACCGGTGACGTCAAACCGGACTGCGACATAGACGGTGACGGCACCCCCGACGGCACCAACGTCCATCCCGGTGGACCTGCGCTCGAGAGTGGCGACTCCTTCGTCTGCGTCGCCTCCGTGGTGGCCGGCGACGCAGGGACGACCTACGCCAGCATCGGGCGGGTGCGGGCCTACAACGGCGACATCACCGAGACCTTCGTCCATGACGACGCCGCCCACTTCACCACGGTTCAACCGACGACGACCCAGGCCCCGACGACCGCAGCCCCGACCACGGCTGCGCCGGCAACGACACCGTCGACAGCCTCTCCGGCGACCTCGGCCCCGACGACTGCGGCACCGGCCACCGACTCGACCGGGTCGTCGACGACCTCTCTGGAATCGGTCACGACGTCGACCTCGACGAGTTCCACCACCCGGCCCGTCTCGGCGTCGTCGACGACGCCGTCGTCGGAAGACTCCGCCCCGCCTCCGACGGAGGGCACGGACCCCGACGCCGCCCCGCCGGCCGAGCTGGCCGCCGACGACGAGTCCGGCGGCATCGCCTTTGGATGGCTGGTGCTCGCCTCCGCCCTGATCGGCGCAGGGGCCGCAGGGATCGGGACCCATATCGCCGATCGGGGCAAAAATGCAGCAGTCCCGGATCCATGATCCGGGACTGTGCGAGGTGCTCGATGCAGTGTCTCATGACACCTCAGCGGCACCCGTGCACCCTCTCTGGGTTACGAGCAGGGTTGTTGCAACCGAAGATCAGCCCCAGCAGTGGCGACTGGCGTTCCACGGACGGGTGCCGTCGCGCTGCCAGGTGATGAGCGCCGCCTCGTCCTGCTGAGCGTTGGTGGCCAGGTGGGCCTGTGACACGCCGTAGCGGTCAGCGTGGCCGTAGGCCGCCCAGCTGCCGGTGAGGAACTGGTACGCACCTCGGGCCGACGAGTAGGGGTTGGCCGCCTGATAGTTGCCGCCCGATTCGCAGCGTCGGATTTCGAGCAGGATCGGGGGCACATAGACGCCATGACCGGCGTTGACGAAACCGTTGCCGGCTGCCGTCGTGGGCGGAGCCGTGGTGGTGGTCTCCTGCACGGTGGTCGGCGTGGTCTCGACGGTCGTTTCGCTGGTTTCGGTTGTGGCCGAGGTCTCGTCGGTCGCGGCATCGGTGGAGGCAGCGGCAGACTGCTCCTCGTTCGACGTCTCGACCTCGGAGGCCTCGGTGGTCTCAGGCTCCGCGGTTGTGGGAGCGGGGGTTGTGGCCGGTGCCTTCGTCGTTGGAGGCACCGTCGTCGGAGCGGCCGTGGACGGCGCTTCGGTGGTGGCCGGTGCGATGGTGGTCTCGGCCCGCTGACGGAACATCGACAGCTCGAAGGCCGCCGCCGCGTCGGAATCGAGAGCCGCCCAAGTTTCCGGCTCGTTGGTTTCGAGGGGCTGATCCGCCACCTCGTAGGTCGGCTCGGTGACCTCTTGGGCCTCGTCCGAGCCGGTGTCGGCCAGCGCCTGGAGGGCATACGCCTCAGCCGCCGGGTCATTGTCGGGTTGGGGGATGATCAGCACGGCGGCCACCGCAACAGCGATGAGCGTCACCAAAACGGCCGTTCGCACTGAAGCAGGGCGAAGTGGTTTGCGCTGGTCCCACATGTCTTGGATTCGGTCCTTTGCCTCGTCGAGCGCCTCGTGGGCACGCGAAGAAGGAGAGGGTGAATACGAGTTTCCTACCATGTCGGTGTTGACTCCTTGCCCGACCCGCCGTCGGGACTAACAAACGATACGTTCCGCGCTCGCATGGATGTGAGCGCATTGCCTTGTCTGCCAGCTGGGAACGCTAACCACGTTACGGACACGTAACACACCTCCGAGTGACGAGAGTCACGTTGGCGGAATTACACGAGTGTAGTTAATCGTTCACCTAACCGCCTCTGAGCGGCGAAATTGCGCCGGTTTTGCCGGTCTCACCAGCTGGTATGACGTTCGTCACAAACAGGGTCGAAGTGCCCTTCGCAGCGCCCCGATCGTGGCGCACAGTACGAGCATGAACACACAGCATCACCCCCCATCCGACGGGGTGGATCGTGCCGATCCTGATGCCTCGATCAGGATGGACGACGCCCCGGCCACCCCTCCCCCGCCCATCACCGAATCGCTGCCTCGGTCGATCCGCCGAAGCAAGGACGACCAGGTCCTCGGCGGCGTCTGCGGCGGCCTCGGAGCTTCCGCCGGCATCGACCCCCTGTGGTTCCGGCTCGGTTTCATCTTCCTCGCCCTCAGCTCCGGCGTCGGCGTGATTCTCTATCTCATCGCCTGGATCGCGATTCCCGAGGCGACCGACAGCACCCCGATGCCTGAGTTGTCCCATACCAACAACGGTGCGGTGGTGTTCGGCATCTTCCTGCTGGCCATCGGCTCCGCACTGCTCGCCGATGCCGTCATCCCCTGGTTCGATCGGGTGGTCTGGCCGCTCGCGCTCATCGGCGTCGGAGTCGGCATGATCTACTTCAACGCCTCTCGGAGGTATCGATCATGACCACGCCATCACCGGTTCAGTCACCGACCTCCGCCGGCGATCGGCCACCTTCGCCTGCGGTTCTCGGATCACCCTGGGGCCCGACGACCGTTGGCATCGTGCTGGTTCTGCTGGGCGCGGCATGGCTTCTCGATTTGGCCGGCGTGTTCGAGCTCCGGGCGGCGCTCGTGCTGCCCGCCCTGCTGACGATCGTCGGTTTGACCCTGATCGTCGGCAGCCTCCGTCGACCTCATCCCGGCCTCATCGCCTTCGGCACCGTCCTCACCCTGTTGGTGGCCGTAGCCGCCGTCGCACCGCCCGAGTCCGTTCGGGGAGGACTGGGCGAACGCCACCACGTGGTGACGCGGGCCTCTGACCTCGACGCCCAGTACGAAGTCGGCATCGGCGACCTGGTGCTCGACCTGTCCGACCTCGAACTCGACGATATGCGTGACGTGAGGGTCACGGTCGGAGCGGGCAACCTCGACGTGGTGCTTCCCGAGGAGCTGCCGGTTGACATCGATGCCTCCAGCGGTGCCGGCGAGATCGTTTTGATGGACCGCAAAGTCGAAGGCGTCGGGCTCGACGAGGAGCACCGTGACGACGACTACGACGCTGACAATGGACCCGGCCTGGCGCTGACGTTGGAGATCGGTGCCGGATCAATCGAGGTGACGAGATGAACGAAACAGACCGCCTACCACACGACACCGACCCGCAGCTCGATCTCGGCTCCCTGGTCGCCGGCCTGCTCTTCACGGTGCTCGGCGTCGCGTTCGTGCTCGAGGCCTCCGGCCGCTGGGACTTCGAACTGGGCCACTTCCGCTTCCTCGGCCCGCTGGTCCTGATCGTCATCGGCATCACGACCCTCGTCGGAGCATCGATGAGCCGAGGGCGTTACTGACGCTGTCGCCTGCCCTGCAGCCGACACTTGCACCCCCGAGGACGCCCAGCCACCACCAACCCAAAGCCAGGGACGTTTCGGACGCCAGGCCGAAACTCCAGGTCGGCTGCCCTGCAGCCGACACTTGCACCCCCGAGAGGACTCGAACCTCCGACCTAGTCATTAGAAGTGACGCGCTCTATCCAGCTGAGCTACGGGGGCGAGATCAGCCTAGCAACCCGGCCGCTCGGACAGCCGTCGGATTCCGGCACCCAAACCCTTCGCCGAGCCGGCGGTTTCGGGTTACATTCTTGGAGAAGGCGAGTTCCTGGCTTGTGGAAGTTCGAAGCGAGGTGCTCCGCATTGAAGCCGCTAGCATTGCAGGGCTTCACCGCAAGACTTGGTGGCCGTAGCTCAGTTGGTTAGAGCGCCAGGTTGTGATCCTGGATGTCGGGGGTTCGAATCCCCTCGGTCACCCCATTGTGGACGGTTCGACTCGGTACCCTTGATCGAGATCGTCGCAATCAAGCGCCTCTAGCTCAATTGGCAGAGCATCGGACTCTTAATCCGCAGGTTCTGGGTTCAAGTCCCAGGGGGCGTACCACACCGCAGGCCGCTGACCAGGGATAACACCCTGGCAGCGGCCTTCGTCTTGCCCGGCGGGTGCCCCCGGGTGCCAAAGTGGGTGCCTAAAATCAGGCTCGTTAGACCGCCGTCGTCCCATAAGTCTCTCAACCAGCTCATACTCAAGCCAGGGACATCCCCGAGCCCGCGACGCGACAGCGAACCCGGATAATCTTCCATTGATCGCCACTTGTCCATCGACATACAGGCCCAGGAACCCGGAGCGAAGGTCGAACGCCTGACCCGAGAATCACCGGGGTTTGTCGTTGAACGACATCGTGGCGAGAAGATCCGTTGCCCGGTCGATGAAGTCGTGTCCCCGGGGTGCCATCGCGAGGATCATGGACGGACCGTCGGCGCCATTCTCGATCCACCAGATGCGGTGGTCTTGTGTGGAGCGCAGCGACACCACCGGGCCCGACGCCATGCGGAACGCGTACTCACACGGTTCGGCGGCCGTACACGAGGCATCGGCCGGAATCCGGACGTCGAATCGGGTGGCCGCAAGGCCGTCGAGATCGACGGTCACCCGGTCCGGGATCTCGACGTCTGTCCCCATGGCGTCGATCACGTCGCCGGCGGTGGCAACCGGTACCGGGTCACCGGCAGTAACCTGGGCCGGACCAATCGGCACGACGTCGAGAACGCCGGTCAGGAAAAGCAGATCGCGGTCACCGGGACCCTTGCTGGTGGCGCCGGTAAAGACGACGAAACCCGGGAAGTTCGGCTGGGTGAACCAACCCTCACCGATGTCGAGGGTGAACGTCGGCCCGAAGTTGGCGAGCTGGTAGACCCCCGGCTCAACGGGCACGAATGGAGCGTCGAGCGCCGGCGGTCCGTCAGGATCGATCTCTCCCCGCGCTTCGAAGTTCCGGATCTCGTCAGGTTCCAGGATCTCGCCGTCGGGCAATGCCGTGTCCAGACCATCGCCCGTCGGCTCGATCGTCGCCACCAGCGTGCCGAGTGCGACGTCGATCGCGTCGATGCCGCTCACGTCGTCGGCCTGCGAGCTTCCGGCCACCAGCACGCCGGCCGGGGTGTCGGCGAGGAAGATTCGAGCATTCGGCGTGTAGGCGACCAAAGAGAACGGTGGACTGCCGAACCGGTCGGCGGAGACGAGTTGGTGCTCACGTGACGACGGTTCGGCTCGAACGTCGTAGCCGGCCAGGTGATAGCCGAGTACCTCGATCGCCGTATCCGTCGCCGTGACTTCAGCCGTCGGCACGGCGGCAATCAAGTCGAGGACTTCTTCGACGGAGTCGATCCGCACTCCGTCGGCCGACTGAGTGACGAGGCTGATCGAGGCGGCCTCCCAACCGTCCTCATCTGCCGGATCGACAACGGAGACGATGATCAGATCACCCCGCGTGTACAGGTGATGAGCTGGATCGACCGAGAATCGCATGCCGCCCATCGCCGAGGTGGTGTACTCGACCAGGTCTGTGCCGTCGGCTGCCGGTTCGATGGTCACGAGTCGCCGTTCCACACCGTCGATGGTGACCGTTTCAGCGTCATCACCAAACCCGCAACCGGCCGCCCCGACGCCGAGTGCCACCATCACGCCGACCGCCGACGTTACAACCCTCTTCCTGAACTTCATCTACGGTTTCCCTCCCACATTTCGAGAACTTCGCCCCCACCCGCACTGTCCACGTTGCGTCGCCGTGGAATCTGTCGCCGACGGGCACGATTTCATGAGAGCATTCAGACGCGACGGATTCGGAGCTTCGGCATCGTGGTTAGAGATATGGACGGCGTCCGTGCATACGGTCAGGTGGTCGACATGTCGCGCACGCACGACCGGGATCGCTTGACCCGATTGTTCGACACGGAATTCGATGCCCTCTACCGCTACTGTCTGGCCCGAACCGGCGACCCCGCCGCAGCCGACGACGCCGCCTCGGAGGCGTTCACGGCCGCAGCAAGGCTCTTCGCCTCCGGACGAGGCGATGAAATCGACCGTCCCTGGTTGTTCGTCGTGGCCAGGAACCGATTGGTCGACCAATGGCGATCACAGAAACGCCACGAGCGACGCCTCGAACGATTGGCGCAACAACCCCAACCCGAGAACCGTGATCAGCCGCTCGACGCGTCGATCGTCGCCGACCAGGTGCTGGCCGCCCTCGGTTCACTTCCCGAACGGCAACGGGCCGCACTCGCCCTCCGGTACCTCGACGAGTACTCGGTGTCCGAGGTGGCTGACGAGCTCGACGTGACGTATCAGGCGGCCGAGTCGTTGCTTGCTCGAGCCCGCCGAAGTTTCACACAGGCATGGGAGCACACCAATGTCAGCTGATTCGCCGGACAACGAACTGCGCAGCCTCCTTCAGGCGGTGGAGGCCGACGCCACGAGGACGTCACCCAACCGCGACCGGATCAAGCAGTCGGTCCTCGCCACGTTCGACGAGACCGTCGGGTCGCCAACCGAGGACGACGAGCCGCCGAACCTGATCGAGCTCAATCCATCCGTCGACGAACGTCGAACCTGGATGCCTCGAACAAGGGTGATCGGCTGGATGGCGACGGCCGCCGCCATCCTGCTGGTGCTTGTGGTCGTGGCGGAGGGACGGGAGCGATTCGACGCCTCGGACCCGGCGAACACCGAAACGGTCGGCGAGCAACGTCTTGCCGTGGACGGCTCCGAACTTCCGGCCCGACTGCTGCCGGGCCCCCAGACAACCGATCGCATCGCCGGAGGTCTGAGCTTCGTGGCACCCGAGGGACTCGCGGTGATCGCCGAGGACGATGGCCAAATCGTGCTGGCGGTGGCCGACGATCCCGGTGACGGCTCGGGCCTGCTCGTGATCGTGGAAGCCGAGCCGTCGGACTGGGAGACCCAACTCGAAGGGTTGCAGACGACGGGCGACGTGGGCATCAAGGAGGTCGCGGCCACGGTCGGCGGGCAGCCGACCATTCGCCGAGATGTCACCGTCACCGACCAGGCGGCGTCGGCTCGTGCCTGCACGGTCGGCGAACCATGTCTCCGGCTCGACGGGTGGCCGGACACGGGACCCGCGGCCCTCTGGGCTGGAGCCGACAACCGGATTGTGGAGATCGGCCGCACCGACGATGCGGTTGTGATGGCCATCGAAACGTCCCAACGCTTCGCCGGTCCGCTGTCGCGCCTCGCCGCCGGGGTTGTGAACACCGCAACACTGGGCGCCGGATAGTCACCGGCCAGCGTCGCGGATTTCTTCCGCACCGCGACAGATTCTCACCGTCACCGGAGTCGCACCTGTTGACGAGCGGCCGACGGTCGTTCATCCGACAGTCATCCGAAGGAGAATCAAATGCCTACCTACGCCCATCACAGAGTGCTCATCCGAGTTGCGCTCTCGATCCTCGCCGCTTTCACGATGATGCTCTGGTCCACGTCAGGTGCAGCCGCAGCCGTCGAGGTTCGGGAGAGAATCCCCATCGAGGGATTCGTGTTCGAAGACATCTGTGGCCAGGAACTCGTCCATACGAGCGGTTCGCTGCTCATCGTGTCCAGCTTGACGATCAACGACAATCGTGTTTCCGGTATTGTCCACGGCAGCCCACAAGGAGCCAAGCTCATCGATGGCACCGGCCAGGAATACGTCGGAACGGGGGTCTTTCAGTCCCACTTCAGCGAGCCACTGGAGAACGGAGCGGCCACCTTCCTTTCGCTCGACAGCTTCAAGATCATCGGCAAGGGCGGCGCAACGAGCTTCCTTGTCCAAGCCACCATCAGCACGACGGTAAATGCAAACGGAGAGCTGACGTCGAGCGTGGAGAACATGAGCGTTCGATGCCGGTAGCCGACTGATGTTGAGCTCATCACCGTACGGATCAGGCCGGCGGTGTCGGGGGCGACCCGCCGGCCTGCGCCTGTCTGACCGCCGGGTGCCTCAACCTGGGCGATGCGTTGATCGGCCGACATCCTGCAACGGACGACGGCTCGGGCCCGGACACCGGCGTCGGTGATGATACGCCCGGATTGGTGACGATCCGATCGTCCACTTCTCCGACTCGCCTGTCACACACCGGTCAGCCGGACTTAAACCAGTAAAGCACAAACACGATGTTGTGCCCGGCCGAGCGCCGGGCGTCACCCGGTCCAGAGCCGGTTGAAGGATAAGGAAAACGTGATGCGACAACGAGCAATTCTAGATGAAACCAGAGGCCGGGCGATCGTTGTGGCCGCCGTGATTATCCTCGCCTCCTGTGGCGGCGCCGACGCCGAGCGGCCCGGCGATGCCGCAGCAGCGGATACGGCGACCGAGGAGGAACCCACAACCGCTCAAGAGAAAACCACGGCCGCTGAAGAGGAAACCACAACCACTACAGATCCGTCGACCACGACGGAGTCGGCTTCGGCTCTGAGTGGGATCCCTGTATGGCTGGGGCGGGGTGAGGGTCAGTTTGTGCCTGTCAAGGCGGCTGTCCCGTTCGCCTTCACGGCCGTGGGTGGTTGGAACAGCGCCGGTGGGGTGTTCAACACCGAAGATCGGTTCACGATCTGTGCACCGGTGGCCGACGCCCCGTCGGCATCGGGATGCCCCTGGGGATCGGTCTCGGTTGTTCGGCTCGGCCAGGGTGACATCGAAGCCACCAAGGCGTTTCTCGCCGCGGTTGAGGGAGCCGAACTCTCCAACGAGGAACCAGTGGACATCGGTGGGGCCGAGGGCATTCGTTTCACCTACACCCACGAGGTCCGCGGCACCCCGGGAGGACAGGCCCAGGGAGACATCGACGCCCCCGTTGCGGTCGACAGTGGAAACGAGAAGATGCCGATCGGGTTCGGGCCTCTCGGGACCGGAATCGTGTCGATCGTCGATGTTGCCGGCGAAACCATGGTGGTCTCCTACCAGGCCTATGATGCGTCCAGAGGCGCCGTCGACGACAGCTTCAACACCAACCTCGAAGAGGGCCTCCAGATCATCGACTCCGTAATCTGGGCCGACCTCCAATAACCGCACGCGTTGTCCTACCCCGCGCCTCATCACCCAGGACCCAGCCGACCGCGCACACCACCTCCAGCAAGTAGTTCAACTCTGTCGGGTGTGCCAAATTGGGTGCCAAACTCCCCGTGCCTCACCGGAATCCACCGGACTCACCGGATCGACGCCCGGACAGAACCCTGCTCGATGGACTGCACCGGACTCGGTGGAAAATATTCTGGGAACTCTTAATCCGCAGGTTCTGGGTTCAAGTCCCAGGGGGCGTACCACTACACAGGCCGCTGACCAGGGACAACACCCGATTGGTGGCCTTTGCCTTGCCCGGCGGCATTCCCCGGGTGCCAAAGTGGGTGCCTAGCTTCCCCGGCGCCCGAGACCTCGGTTCGACTCGGTCCGCCCGTTGTTGGATTGCGTCCCGTGGAGTGGTGGGTTTTGGTGAGCGGCTGATGCTCGGTGTCAGGCCTCGAGTGAGGCTTGGGTGTCAGTATGGCCGGTGTCGTTGAGTTCGGCGAGGGATGCTTCGGAGACATAGCGGCGGGCGATGGCCCATTCGTCGTGTTGGTCGGCCAGGACGGCGCCGACGAGGCGGATGACGGCGGCGTCGTTGGGGAAGATCCCAACGACGTTGGTCCGGCGTTTGATCTCTTTGTTCAACCGTTCCAGCGGGTTGTTCGACCAGATCTTGCGCCAATGCGCTTTCGGGAACGCGGTGAAGGCCAACACATCGTGTTTCGCTGATCGCATGGAATCGGCGGCCTTGGTGAAGCCGTGGCCGTCGAGGGTGTCGGTGACTTCGTCCCAGCGGGCCTCGACCTCGGCTGCGGTGGCTTGGGTGAAGATCGACCGGAACACCGCTGCGACCATTTCGGTGTGGGCCTTGGGGATGGTGGCCAGCAGGTTGCGGATGTAGTGGACCCGGCACCGCTGCCAGCTCGATCCTTGCAGGCATCGTCGGATGGCGGCCTTCAACCCTTCGTGGGCATCGGAGATGATCAGGCGCACGCCGGACAGGCCTC
The DNA here is from genome assembly GCA_965216675.1 of Acidimicrobiales bacterium. GTDB lineage: Bacteria > Actinomycetota > Acidimicrobiia > Acidimicrobiales > SZUA-35 > JAHELU01. The sequence goes on from CBDCGK010000004.1 coordinate 439,981, forward strand.
GCTTCTTGAGCGAGCGACAGAACCGGGTCCAGAACGTTTCGTCTTCGGAGTCGCCGATGTCGACACCGAGCACCTCCCGATGGCCGTCAGCGGTGATGCCGGTGGCGATCACAACCGCTCGGGACACGACCTGGCCGAGCTGATCATCGCGGACGTTCAGGTAGGTGGCGTCGAGGTAGACGTAAGGGAACTCGATGTGGCCCAGTGTCCGGTTGCGGAAGGCCTCGACCCGCTCATCGAGCCCAGCACAGATCCTCGATACTTCCGATTTGGAGATGCCGGTGTCGATGCCCAGCGCTACGACGAGGTCGTCGACGGATCGGGTCGAGACGCCGTTGACGTAAGCCTCCATCACCACCGCATACAGGGCTTGGTCGATCCGGCACGAGGTTCGAGGATCTCGGGGAAGAACGATCCTTTCCGGAACTTCGGGATGCCGAGCTGCAGGTCGCCGGCTTTGGTCGACCAGACCTTGGCCGGTGCCCGTTGCGGTGTGTCAACCGCTCCCCAGTGCGTTCGTAGCGGTCCGCGCCGATCGCTGCGGCCGCTTCGGCTTCAATGAGTTCCTGGACCAGCCAGCGGACCAGATCTCGGATCAGGTCGGTGCCGTCACCGGCATCGACCGCTTGAAGTAGTTCGTTTATGGCAGACTCGGACAGAGCCATCGGTGTGATCTCCTTGGTGTGCACTTGGTCGTACACACCGAGCATCACGCCGGTGGCTCACCCCATGGTGGACCCACCCCAAAATCCCACCACGCCAAGGGACTCATACCGGTTGTCCGTTGTTGTCTCCTCAGGTTTCTCGACCACCTCATACACCACCCAGGGACACTCCCGAGCCCGTAGCGCGACAGGCGGCCAGGAATTCTTGGTCCGCTGCGAGCCACACGACGACACGGTCACCACGGAGCCCAACCGCCGGCCCACCAACGAGGGCTGGCCGCCGCCAACTGCAGCGGGCGCAACGACAACGCCGGGACGACGAGCGGTCGCACACGGTCCGCCGGCTGTGGATTCCCCAGGTTTCTCGACCAGCTCATACCGCAACCAGGGACACCCCAGAGCTCCCAACGCGACAAGCAGCCGGGAATTCTTCGTGCCACCGAACCACACATCGCCGAGGTTCAGCACGAGACCCTATCAGCGGCACACCCGCGGGGACCAGGCGCGACCACCGAGAGTTCGATAAGCGCTGCCAGGTCGACGATCAACTGGTTCCACCGACAGTGGCCGGGGCGCTCGGCCGCCCGGCGTACTGCAGTGCGGAGAAAGTCAGGATACCGGACGGTCGTCCGATCGCATTCTGGGTGGCGGGTCGGGACGTCGCCGGTGCTCGAGCTGCTGAGTGACAACGCTCGGCAGATCATCGCGCAAGTGCAGCTCGAGGTTCGAGCTCGCAGTCACTCCGCTGCCACCCGGAACGTCTCTCTTGTCGGCCGTCTGAGTCCGAGTTTTACGGGCCCGCCCGCGCCGATCCCTGGACTCGGCGCCTCCGATCTGTGGAGGACTGGAGTCCGGCCGACGCTTTGTGCGGCCGACGCAATCACAAAGTCCTTCGCTTCGGGCGCGGCTAGTGTCGGGGTATGACGCTGAGATTTGCGGGGTTCAGTTTCGACCCTGAGCATTTCCAGCTCCGTCATGACGGTGAGCTGATCAAGATGGAGCCTCAAGTCTTTGACGTTCTGGCCTACCTGATCGAGCACCGGGACCGGATCGTGCCGAAGGCCGAACTGCTTGACAATATCTGGGGCGATCGGTTCGTCAGTGAGTCGGCGCTCAGTTCGCGTATCAAGACAGCGCGCCGGCTGTTGGGTGATGACGGCACGTCGCAGCGCTTCATCGAGACGGTCCGCGGTCGAGGTTATCGATTCATCGCCGATGTCACCTCGAACGCTGAACCGACAGCGGCGCCTCAGGCCGGCAAGGAGGTTCGTCCTGTCGGCCAGCCATTGTTGCCGTCCGGGACGATCACGTTCTTGTTCACCGACGTGGAGGGGTCCATGAAGCTGTGGGAACAGGGTCCAGCGGTCATGCGAGTGGCCATGGAGCGCCATGACGAACTGCTCCGTTCCGCCATCGAGGAGCATGGCGGTCACGTGTTCTCGCGGGCGGGCGATTCTTTCGCCGCAGCGTTTGGACGAGTCAGTGATGCCGTTGCCGCCGCTGGTAAGGCGCAGGAGACGCTGGCTGGTGAGGAGTGGCCGCCCTCGTGTCCGATTCGGGTCCGGATGGGCCTCCATGTGGGCGAGGCCCAGGAGCGGGACGGCAACTACTTCGGTGCGGCGGTCAACAGAGCTGCCCGGATCATGGCCGGAGGTCATGGTGGCCAGATCCTGGTGTCGTCAGCGGTGGCGGCAGTCGATGACAGCCATAGTCTGGTTGATCTCGGCGATCATCGGTTGAAGGACCTCGCTGCGGCCGAACGCCTCTTCCAGGTCGGTGGCCAGTCGTTCCCTCCACTACGGACACTCGATGCGGTTCGCCACAACCTCCCTGTCGAGCGGACGCTGCTCGTCGGTCGTGAACGCGAGATCGAACAGGTCGGCGAGCTGGTCCGCGACCATCGTCTGGTCATGCTGCTCGGAATCGGTGGGACCGGCAAGACCAGACTCGCAACCGCGGTCGCCGCCAACCAGGCAGATCGGTTTGCCGACGGGGTCTGGTTCGTCGACCTGGTACCGGCAACGAGTCGTGATCACCTGATCGAGGCGATCGCCAGCGCAGCTGGGCTACAACTCGGTCAATCAGACCGCGTCGCCGAACTCGCGGAACTGATCTCCACGCGTCAGATGCTCGTCGTACTGGACAACTGCGAGCACATCACCGACGAGGTCGCCGATGTGGTCGATGTCTTGATGGAACGCACGAGCGCCTCGAGGTGGCTGGCAACGAGTCGAGAGCCGCTCCAGTTGCCGGACGAACGCCAAGTTCATGTCTCTCCCCTGGCCGTGAATGACGACGTCGATGCTCCCGCGGTCCAGCTTTTCGTTGCTGCCGCCGAGCGAGTCAACGCCGTGATCGACGGCGACGACTTCCCGACCGTTGTCGACATCTGCGAAAGCCTCGACGGTCTGCCGCTGTCGATCGAGCTCGCGGCAGCGCAGTTGCGGCACCTCGGTCTGCGTGAACTCGCCGCCCGATTGGACCATAGGTTCGAGATTCTCCGCCGCAGTGGTGGCAGACGGATGCGACGCCAAGCCAGCCTCCAGGCTGTCCTCGAGGACACTTGGGAGCTGATCGATGACGGAGAGCGAGAGTTGTTGCGGCAACTCGCGGCGTTCCCGTCGGTGTTCGCAGTCGATGATGTCGAAGCGATCAGTAACGGGATCGAGGTCGGAGTCCCGACGCTCACGCTGGCCGGACTGGTCGATCGGAGCCTGGTGATCGGGGACGGTCATGGGCGCCACCGACTCCTGGAGACGGTCAAGCTGTTCGCACGGCAACGCTGGGCAGACGCACCGGACCCTGGCCTCTACGTGGAGCGTCACACCAGCTGGGTGCTCGGATACCTCTGGGCGTTCGAGCCCCAGGAGTGGTTCAACTCGTTCGACATCGCCGCCTGGGCCAACGCAGGTATGACGATCAGCGTGCGGTTGAGGATCGCCTCGCAGCGGCGAGGCGGACGGGTGAGCTGACGGCGCTGCTTCGTTCGCTGGCCTTGACCTACACGCACCAGACCGGCACGAGAGCGTCGGCGGTGATCGACCGAATCGAGGGCTATCTCGACACGCTGGACCTGTCCGACCACGAGCGCGGCGTCCTGAACCTGGTGGCCGCCGGAGCGGGACTTGGCGCCCGGCGTTCGGACTGGATCGAGAATGCGTCACGACGAGCGGTGCGCCTTCTTCGATCGGACGGTTCGGCCGAGGAGCTCGCCACCGCTCTGACGATCAACTCGTGGATGACCGTCTTTCGCGACTTCGAGAGTGCAATCTCCATGCTCGAAGAGGCACGACGGATCGCCGAACAGGTCGGATCGTCTGCGCTGGCAGACGTCGCCCTCGCCTACATCGGCAGCCATCACGCCGTCTGCGGCCGGGTCGATGAATCGCTTGCAGTGTTTCGTGACCTCGAGGCGCGTCTTGGTGATCGCCGAATCGACTATGCAAGCGTGCTCTACGACCTCTTCCTCTCGGCGGTCCTCATCGTCAGAGAACCGAAGGCATCGCTCCGGGCAATCGAGAGGTTGGCCAGAGGGTTGCATGGCGTCGAGGGCTTCGACGTCGCCGGGGTATCCAGCAGCGTCAATCTGCACATCTGTTCGTGCGCTGCGCATGCAGCTACTGGCGATATCGAGGCTGCGCAGTGGTGGTTCGTCGAAGCCGCCGACTGGACTCGGTCGAACAACAACGATGACGGGCTCCCCGACCTGCTCCTCCCTCCGGCCGCGTTGGCGGTGAGTCTGGGTCACCACGACAAAGCCCGTCGCTGGCTGACCGCAGTGCGCTACGCACCCAAGCCGACGAAGAGCTTCCAGCTGACGATCATCTACCGACAACTTCGTAGCGAGGTCGGCCTGCAGGACGAAAACCCGCTCGACTCGATGGAGATCCAGGACGTCTATGCCGAGGCGGTCGAGTGGATCCAGTCCCTCGAGCCTGCTACCGATTGATGGAGGTATGAGGTTGCTTGGCCTGTCGGTCGAGGAACCCGGCCAGGTGTGCGCTGAGAAACTGCGCGTCGGGGCCCACCCCGTCGAGGAAGCTCGACTTGCGGCGTCGGGTGAACGGCATGCCGAGCATGTACATACCGGGCTCGTCCATGATCCCGCCGTCGTGGCGGATCGATCCCTTGCGGTCGAGAAGATGGTGGTCGAGCCACGGGTACTCGGGTTTGAATCCGGTCGCCCAGATCACCGTGTCGAAGCCTCCGAGATCGAGGACGGTTGGAGGCGTTCCGACCGACGTCGGTTCGGGGCGGTACGGGGCGTCGAGATCGGCGTCCGGGAGGTTCTGGGTGGCGTACTCGTCGATCAGGTCCAAGAGTCGGCCCTGTTTGAGATCGGCGGCGGCGCACACGTTGGCCAGCGAACCGGAGAGTTGTGCCTTGCCGTTGGCGACTCCCGCCAGGCGGCCGACCAGTCTCACACCCGACGTGGCCAGCGCGTTGAGGTCGAGCGTCCGTTTCTCAGGTGTACCGATGAGTTGCAGCGACGGCAGCCGCCTGGCTCGGACGATGTCGTCCATCTCGTCGTAGCGCTCGTCGAGTTGGCCGACTGCGTCCATCCACCAGTGGATGTCCCGACCTCGATACGTCCGTGGCAGACGCACGTGTTCACCAACGGCTAACGTCACGTCCCGCCCCACCCGTGCCAGTTCATCGGCGATCTGTGCGCCCGACGCCGAGGCACCGACGACGAGTACCCCTCCGTCGTTGAGGTGGTCAGGGTTGCGATAGTTGATCGCCGCAAGCTGGGAGATCCGGCTCGGAAGCTCGTTGCTGACGGCGGGGATCCTCGGGGTACTGCAGGCGCCGGTGGCCACGACCAACGACCGGCAACCCCACGGCCCCTGGTTGGTGTCGACAACGAAGCCGGTCGTCGTCGACGTGACCGACTCGACCGCGGTCTGCGTCTTCACCGGCGCGCCGAACGATGCTCGGTAGTCGTCGAGGTAGCGGACGACCTCGCCGGCCGTCATGTAGCCGTCGGGGTCGTCGCCCCGATAGGCCCAGCCGGGGAGCCGGCTCAGCCAGTTCGGGGTGAGCAGCCGGAGCGAGTCCCACCGTTCGGTTCGCCATGAGTGCGCTGTCACGCCCCGCTCGAGCAACACATGCTCGATCGAACGATCCGTGAGACAGCGACTCATGGCCAACCCTGCCTGGCCGGCTCCGATGATGACGACCGTCGTGGTCCGCATCGAACCGGCTCCGCTCTCGGTGGCTCTGGGCCGCCGCTCAGACGACCTCGACCGTGACGTTGGTCGGGTTGGTGACGATGTCGAACACCGCCGACCGCTTCTGCGACTGGGCGACGACCGCTTCGATCTCGGGCTTGGTGGCATCGGCATCGATCTCGTAGCGGACGGTGATACCACCGAAGCCGTTTCGCACGTCGGCGTCGATCCCGAGGATCCCCTGGAGGTCCATGTCGGCCTCGACGGTGGCGTTCACCGAATGCAACTTGATGCCGCGGTGGGTGGCGACCGATGCGACGCCGGCGGTGAGGCATCCGGCCAGCCCCATGAGCACGAGCTCGGGCGGTGTTGCGCCGTTGTCGGCCGAGGCGAAGAGCTCCGGGTGGTCGGTATCGACCGCATGGGGCTGGCGATGCGACTGCTCCGCTCCTATCCCGAAGAACTTCTCGACCGTGGTGCGACTGTGGGTTCCAGCCACCCACTCACAGGTTGCAGCCCACTTGAATTGAGCGGCTTCCGGAGCGCCGGTCATCGCCTCTCGCGCTCCCAGCAGTGCTTCGACGTTGACGCCATTGTCAACGGTGGGATTCTCAGTCGTGCTCATGCGAGCCCTCCTTGTTTCTGCCCTCGATGGGCGTTCGTCTGTCTGAGGAGAACCATCGCACCGCCACGATCGAGCTGCTTGGAGTGAACGTGGAGAATGCGAGGAGAAAATCTCCACGCTCACTTCAAGCAACACCTACGGCGGCACTTCAACGTGATGGCCATGACGAACAGCATCGACGACACAACCGAGGCCGCCCAGGATTGGCAAGCAGCCGGCGACGCTTGGGGCCACTCGCCAACCGACTGGGCGTGCCTGTACGAGCACTACGCCATGGCCGTGATCCTCGCCATCTTCCAGCGCGTTCCTGTCGGGCCGGGAACCAAGCTGCTCGACATGGCATGCGGATCCGGCCTAGCTCTGCACCACGCCGAATCGATGGGAGCGGACACGGCGGGCATCGACGCCGCGTCATCGCTGCTCGAGATCGGCCAGGACCGCAACCCGAACTCGGACCTACGCCTCGGCTCGATGTTCGACATGCCCTGGCACGACGAGCACTTCGACATCGTGACCTCGATCAACGGCATCTGGGGCGGATGCGACGCAGCACTCGTCGAGGCGAACCGGGTACTTCGACCCGGCGGGATGATCGGCCTCAGCTTCTGGGGCACCGGCCCCCCGAACGATCTACGCGGCTGTTTCAAAGCCTTCGCTCGGCACGCCCCGCAGGATCACTTCGACAGCATGAAACGCCTGAACAACATCGCCGCACCCGGCGTTGCCGAACAGATGCTGACCGAAGGTGGCTTCGAACTCGTCGAGAGAGGTGCGCGGGTCTCGATGATCGAGTGGCCCGACGCCGAGCTCGCATGGCGAGCGCTCTCCAGCGTCGGACCAGCCGTGCCAGCCCTCAGGAACACCGACCCCGACATCATCAAACACGATGTCTTGACCGCCATCGAGCACTGCCGCGACAGCCGGGGCGCCTACCGGTTCCAAAACGACCACCACTTCGTCATCGCCCGCAAGCCTCACCCCGCGACGACACAATGAGCGGACGTATGAGGATCGGGCCAACGGCGCATACCGTTCCACGAAAAAGCCACTCTGAGTGACACCCTCGAAGCGATACCGAACACGGCACCGGCGCCGCAGTGCGTGGGTGGGGAGTGTCAGACGAACGGTGTAACTGGTCTGGTCGGTTCATTGTTGTCTGATCGGTGGTGATTCTAGAAGAGTCTCCCTTCGAAGGTGATGGCGAAGGCGTTGAGGGCGGGTTTCCAGCGGTTCATCCAACGCTCTTGCCCGCTGCCGGTGGGGTCGAGTGATCGGACGACGAGGTAGAGGCATTTCATGGCTGCCTGCTCGTTGGGGAAGTGCCCTCTGGCCCGGGTGGCCCGTCGGAATCTGGCGTGCAGCGACTCGATACTGTTTGTGCTGTAGATCACTCGCCGGATCTCGGGTGAGTAGTCGAGGAACGGTACGAACTCGGACCAGGCGTTCTCCCACAGGCCTTTGATCGCCGGGTAGCGCTCGCCCCAGGTCGCGTGGAACTCCACGAGACGTTCCTTGGCCTGGGCTTCGTTGACGGCGGTGTAGACCGGCCGGAGATCCCTGGCCATCGCGTCCCAGTCCCGTCGTGACGCAAGCCGGAATGTGTTGCGGATCAGATGCAGCACACAGGTCTGGGTGATCGCCAACGGCCACGTGGTTTCGATCGCTTCGGGGAGGCCTTTGAGTCCGTCGCACACGACCATGCAGACGTCTTCGGTGCCCCGGTTCTTGATGTCGGTGAGCACCTGGAGCCAGTACTTGGCGCCTTCGCCGCCCGTGCCGGCCCAGATCCCGAGGATGTCTCGTTTCCCGTCGATCGTGACCCCGATAGCGGCGTAGAACGGGCGGTTGGCGACCTGCCCATCCCGCACCTTGACCACGATGGCGTCGATGAACACCACCGGATACACCCCCCCTCTGTCAACCTTGGGTGAGACAGCTGATTGCTGAGGATCACTGAACCCCGGGGGCGGGGAAGGACGACCATGATGGTTGCGTTGAACGGCTCGATCGAGTCTGCTGACAGGATGGACGACGAGGAGATCCGAGATACTGAGGTGCCGGCGAAGGCGGCCCGGCGTCGGTTCCCAGCCGAGTACAAAGCCCGGATTCTGGCCGAGTATGAACGGTTGCCTGATGGTGAGAAAGGCGCTTTGTTGCGGCGTGAGGGTTTGTACTCGTCGCTGATCTCGGAGTGGCGTAAACAGGCCACCGCTGGTGCGGTCGACGCGCTGGGCAAGAAGCGTGGCCGCCCCGGGTCTAGCGCCAAGGACCGCAAGATCGCTGAGCTTGAGGCCGAGAACGAGCGGCTCCGCCGCAAGATCGAAACCCAGGACAAGGTGATCGAGGTGCAGGGAAAAGTATCGGCGCTCTTGGAGCATCTCTCCGAGAGCGCGGACACCGAGACGAGGTCGAAGCCGTGATCGCACCTGCTGTGGTCGAACTCGAAGCCCATGTGCCAACGGTGACAGCGTGCGCCACGTTGGGTTGGTCACGAGCGACGCATTATCGGCGTCGCCGACCAGCACCGGACCCAGCTGCGGTGACCGAACGGCGTCGTGGCGCCCAACCCCGGGCGTTGTCTGATGATGAGCGGACCGAGGTGCTCGAGGTGTTGCACTCAGACCGGTTTGTTGATGAGTCCCCGGCCACGGTGTGGGCCACCCTCCTCGATGACGGCGTCTATTTGGCGTCACCAGCGACGATGTATCGGCTCCTACGAGCTGAACACGGTCAGGTGATCGAACGCCGTCGTCAGGCCGTCCACCCACCGACATCTCGGCCTGAGCTTGAAGCATCGGCACCGAATGACGTGTGGTCCTGGGACATCACCCGACTCCGAGGCCCGGGACGGCGGAACTTCTTCTACCTGTACGTGCTGTTGGATCTGTTCTCCCGCTACGTGCCGGGCTGGATGCTGGCCACGGTTGAACGAGGCGAACTGGCCCGGCGTCTCATCGATGAAACTGTTGCCAAACACGACGTCGACCCCACCGGGTTGACAATCCATTCCGACCGTGGTGTCCCAGCGGCCAAACCGGTCGCTCAGCTGTTGGCCACGTTGGAGATCACCCGGTCGGTGACCCGGCCCCGCACCCCGAACGACAACCCATTCTCAGAATCACAGTTCCGCACGATGAAGTATCGGCCACAGTTTCCCGAGGTCTTCGCCGGCATCGACGACGCCCGAGCCTTCAGTGCCGACTTCTTCGCCTGGCACAACTACCAACACCGCCACTCCGGCATCGGGTTCCACACCCCGGCATCGGTCTACTACGGCACCGCCACCGAGATCCGCTCTCGGAGAGCAGACGTTCTCGACGCCGCATTCGCTGCCCACCCTGAACGCTTCGTTGCCGGCCCACCAACACCACCCGAACTTCCCGACACCGTCTACATCAACCCACCACAGGAGGCCATCGGCACCCACTAATTACCCGAAGAAACTGTCTCACCAGGGTTGACAGGCGCCGCCACCACGTCGACCACCCAAACCCGGCCGGACAACCAGCCGAGAACCGCCGTGGCATGCTCACCAGTCTCCCCAACCGACGTGAGCCAGGACGCAGATAGTTCGAATCTGTCGGGTACCAAGGTGGGTGCCAAACTCCCCTCGCCTCAACCGCGGGCGTTTTCCCGGACCGCCCGTTCCCTGGATCCCAATCCCCGCAACTCGCCATAGGGGCCGAGTGGGCCGTGAACACAGGGGTTTCACACAACTCCGTATCAGGGCGGCCGGACAATCGTCTACTTGACACGGAAAGGCCCGTCAGGGCAGGAGGATTGCTTCGTCATGAATGAGCAAGAACAACCGAGCTCGACCGAGGACCGGGTGCTGCGCCGTATCAGCGTGGCTCCGCCCTACTTCGGTCTGACCGAGCTGACCGAGATCGGTGACGGCATCGTCAATGCCACGGTGCCGCCGCATCCCACGCTCGCTCCCGAGGCCGGACCCATCGAGGCGGCTCAGGTGGCGCGCCACCTCGCCATTCTCGGCTCCTGTGCCGTGGCCCTGTCGCGCGACGACGATGATCGCCACCACTATCTGGCGACCAAGGCCCACTACACCCGAATGGCCAACGCTCCCGCCTCCGTCGACGGGCCGTTGCGGGCCCAGGCCATCGGTTCCTGGGTCGATCGCCGCACCGCCAGGGCCTTCGTCACATTGACGACCGATGACGGCCGGGCCCTCAACCTGCTCGATGTCGAGTACACGGTGCTGGCGCCCCGCATGTTCCGCCGCTTCAACCCCCCGGTCGACCTCGACGAACTCAAGACCGCCGTGGCGGCGGCCGACCCCACCGAGAGCGTCGAGCGGACCGGCGCCGGCGTCCGGGTCGACGCCGGACTCATCCCGATCGAGATGTGCGCCGGCCACTTCCCCGACTACCCTGCAGCTCCGGTCGCCATCGTGATGGGCAAGCTGTGCCGCGCCGCCGGCATGGCTGCGATCGACCACCTGGCACCAAACGACCCGACGCACACCGGCGAGGCCGTCGCTGCCCTGGTGGACCCCGAAAGTCACCGTTACCGGATCGAGGAAGGGCACGTGACCGCGACCGGTCTGGCCCGGGCCGGTCAGCACCTCGTGTTGGAGGCCGAGCACGTCAAACCGGTTCGGGGCGGTCACCAGATGCAGGGTCGGGCCTTGGCCGACGGCGAGGTCGTCGGCGAGGTCGATGTCGTCCTGTCGGTTCACGGTCCAGCCCTCCAGGCGGCCTGCTCGGGGGTCGAGGATGACATCTATCGTGACGCCCTCGTCGACATCGAAATGGAGGGAGCAACGTCATGAGCAACGGGACTGCCGCCGAGCGGGTACTGGGCAGCCGTATCGTGTCGGTCGGCACCGCCCTGCCGGAGAAGGTCCTGACCAACTCCGACTTCGAGCAGATGTTCGAGACCGATGACGAGTGGATCCGGACCCGCACCGGGATCGCCGAACGGAGGGTCGGCGGCACAACCACCGGCCTGGCCGCCGAGGCGGCCGAGCAGGCGCTCCACCGGGCCGGTCGTGACGCCGGGGTGACAGCGGCCGATGTCGACCTGGTCGTCTGCGCCACCCAGACCCCGGACGACCTCTGCCCGTCGACGGCGGCCGGGGTCCAGGACGCGCTCGGATTGACCTGTGGCGCCTTCGACCTGAACGCGGCCTGCGCCGGGTTCTCCTACAGCCTGGTGGTGGCCCACAACATGCTGGCCGCCGGTAGCGTTCGGACCGCGATCGTGGTCGGGGTCGACCGGATGACGGCGGCCACCAACTACCAAGACCGCTCAACCGCCATCCTCTTCGGCGACGGGGCGGGAGCGGTGGTGATGGTGGCCGACCCCGAAGGGCAGCGCGGGCTGCGAGCCTGGGACTGTGGCACCGACGGGAGCCATACCGACATCCTGTCGAGTCCGATCAAGGACGGTCGTATCACCGGGGTCGAGATGAACGGCAAGGTGCTGTTCAAGCACATGGTCCGCTACGCCGCCGACTCGGCTCGGGCCGCGGTCGAGCGCTCGGGCTACGCCATCGACGACATCGCTGCGGTGCTGGCTCATCAGGCCAACCAGCGCATCCTCGACGCCGTCTCGGGCCGTCTCGGCGTGCCGGAGACCAAGGTCGTGTCGGTCATCGAGCACACCGGGAACACCTCGGCCGCCTCGGTCCCGCTCGCCCTCGACGCTGCGGTCGACGACGGCCGGGTCAGCCCGGGCGATCCGATCCTCCTCCTCGGCTTCGGTGGTGGCCTGTCGTGGGCCAGCACGGTCGCCATCTGGGGCTAGCGCCCTCGCAGCCGACGCCTCTGTCGATCGGGAACAGCTGCTCGATACTCTGTCCGCCGTGTGACAGGATCATCTGGTGAACACCGACTTCTCCGAGCTTGAACACCACGCCCGGTCGCAGGAGTTTTCCGGCGTGGTGCGAGTTGAGCGCCGGGGGGATGTCATCGTCGAGTTCGCGTGCGGCCACAGCGAGCGGGCGAACGAACGATTCAACAATCTGGACACCCGGTTCGCCGTCGCCAGCGGCACCAAGCCGCTGACGGCCCTCACGATCATGTCGTTGGTCGAATCCGGAGCCTTCACTCTCGGCACAACACTGCGGTCGGTGGTTGGTGACGATCTTCCACACGTCGACGAGGCCGTCACCATCGACCACTTGCTGACTCACCGATCCGGCGTGGGCGACTATCTCGACGAGGCGGCGGCCGGCGATATCGACGACCACGTACTCGGTTCACTCTCCGCCCACACCCTCGAGACGGCTCGAGACTACCTGCCGTTACTGAACGCACACGGGCAGCAGTCGACACCCGGAGAGCACTTCGCCTACAACAACAGCGGGTTCGTGATGCTGTCGCTCGTTATCGAGACGACGACCGGTTCGTATCATCAAGCGGTACGCGACCGAGTCTTCACACCGGCAGGGATGCCTCACGCCGAGTTCTGCCGCACGGACGATCTGCCGGCCAACACCGCCCTCGGATACCTGGCAAACGGGCGCAGCAATGTCTTCCATTTGCCCGTAATCGGGATGGGCGATGGAGGTGCCTTCTTCACACTCGACGACACGACCGCGTTCTGGGATGCGTTCTTGACCGGCGGCATCGTTTCCCCCGAAAGCGTGGCGGCGATGACGGCGGAGGTCAGCGTCTACAACGACGCACGGTCCTACGGACGCGGCTTCTGGCTCGGCCCTGGCGCGGACCACGTTTGGATCGAAGGAATGGATGCCGGCGTGTCGTTCCAGTCAGGCGTGTTCCGAAGCGCTGACGTGAGATACTCCGTGCTCTCGAACACCTCGTCGGGAGCATGGCCACTGGTCAAGATGATCGACAGCACCATGGCGGGGCTCTCACGTTGACCGCGTCCGTCGAACCCACTGACGGCAGCGATCAAGCTCCTCCGTAGCGGAGATGGCTGGGAACGATGTCGTCGATGATGAGCACGAGGTCGCCCGGTTCCAAGGGTTCGCCACCTGGCTCGAGGTCGACGACATTGGCACCCTCAATGTTGGCGCCGACCCGCGCCCGGTCCAACGCCTCGTCGGGCAACAACAGTGTGAAGACGCCTCCGTCACCGGTTCGAACCGACGTCGTCGACTCCTGACCATCGACGGTTCGGTACGCGAACCAGACCTCGACGCCTGTCACCTCCGTCTTGCCGGTCACTCCTTGGAGACGGCCCTCGATAGTTCTCGAAACGTGCTTCACGCCTACAGTCTCGCACACACTCGGCCGGGCCATGGTTCGAGGCAGCCAGGGGGCACGATCAGAACTTCCCGTTGTCGTTGTTCCTTGTCTCGCGCGGAGGAATCTCCTCGATCGCTCCCCAGTGCTCCACGATCCATCCATCGGACAAGCGGAACAGGTCATAGATCGCGGATGGCGTAGCCTCATCGGCCCCTTCCGCGAAGCCGTCTTCGAACCGGAACACCTCGAATCCGGTCACATGCTCGGCGAAGTCGTAGTCGACATGCGCGAACACGAAGTCGCCGTCTTCGAAAGCGCGGATGATCTCGACTCGGGGCGAGGTCTGCGAGAGCCGCTTGAACAGCTCGGCCAACCCGACGCTCCCCTCCTTCGTCATCGGGCTGTGCTGCACGTATCGCCTCTCGTCGACCACTGCCCGACGGCTGACAGCCGCGCACGGCTGGCCGTCATCCGGTTTTCGGCGCTCGATGGGCATTCGTTGTAGGGTCGACTGAGGGACCGAGCGGAGGTCATCCATCACCACGGCTGACGACAACGGAATCGCCCAAGCACTCGAACAGTTCGTCGCGGCCGTCTTGCCCGAAGGGTCGGACGAACACCTCACCTCCCGGTTCACCGCCCTCGTTGCCGAAGCGGCCGAGCTGACCCGTCTCGAACCGGACGACCTGGTGATCCAGCGCGACACGGTGGCCGATCGCATCCACTTCCTGATCGACGGAACCGTGCGCCATGTCCCCACCGTCGGCGATCCGGCCAACGGCGAGGTCGTATCGGCGGAGGACATCGCCTGGCTCCCCGTCGGCTGGAGCAGCATGCAGTTTCCCCGATATCGGGGTGATGTCGTCGCCGCCACCCCGAGTCGTTTCCTGTCGGTCGACATCGGGGCCGGTCGACGGCTCGCCTCCCAGCAGCCGGCGCTCTGGGCCCTTCTGTCCGAGTTCATGCTGCGTTCCGTGGTCCCGATGCTCTGGATGGCCCGGCGGCGCCCGATTCCGACCGTGGCCGAACACCCCGCGGTGGTCGCCGAAGGCCTCGACCTCGTGCCCGACGTCGATCAAGACTCGTTGGCGGTGTCGTTCGGGCGATCGCCGACCCTGGCCGGGCTACCCGCCGACTGCCGGCAATGGTTGGCCGAGAACTGCAGCGTCTACCACGGTGAAGGCAACGTCGTGGTGCTCCGGGAAGGCGAGCCCACGGGAGGAATGTGGCTCCTGGAGAGCGGCAGGGTCTCGCTCCGATTCGAGGTTGGTGGCCCCGACGGGGAACGGACCGCTGTCCGCCAGCGGGTCCGGCCGGGTTCACTGCTCGGTTGGTCGGTCGTCGACGACGATCTGCCTGCGCCCTACACCGTCGAGACGACCAGGAACTCGACCCTGGTGTTCGTGCCTCGCGAGGCGTTGGCCGAACTGCGTCGCCATGAGCCCCGGTGGCTTGGCGATCTGTTGCAGCTCCAGCTGTGGACGCTGCGCTACTTCATGCTGTCGACCTGGACCGAGAACGTCGAGGGCGAGAGCGACGGAGGGATCGACTCGGTGGCCGGGCTGATCGAGGAGCACATGCCGGTGCTCCCCGTCGATTCCGGGCTTCTCGGCGTTCCCCATCTGCTGGCCGACAAACTCACGAGGGAGAACGGCTTTCGCCAGCTCTACCGGGCCTTCCACGTGGGGACCTCGGCCGAGAGGGTGCTGGCCCGTCTCGCCATCGATCTGCTCCGTGATCTGGAACGGGGTCACCGGTTCTATCAAGGCATGCTGGCGACCTACTCGGTGGTGGTCAGCAACCGCCATCTCGAACCCCGCCGGCTTCGCGGCATTTCATCCCGCTACTTCCGCCAGGCCTTGACCCAGGTGCCGTACGTGATCAAAGGCATCGAGAACCTCCCCGACGATGCGAACTGCGTTCTGATCTACAACCACATGGCGTATGCCGAGGATTCGGTGCTGCCCAACGGCTTCCTGTTCAACCCCGACACCCACTTCGTCAGCAGTGTCCTGATGGAGCCCAAGTACGGCGACGGGATCCGTATCGCCCGAAGCAACGACGCCACCGAGTACTGGCGGGCCCAGTACTACGAGCCGCAGGAACACATTGCGGTCGTCACCCCGGAATCGGGATGGGTCGACGAGACACCCGAGGAGAAGGAACAACGCAAAGAGCGGTTCTTCGCCGATTGCGCGGCGGTCCTGGCCGACGGTCGGCCCTTCGGCATTGCGCCCGAGGGCAACATCACCGAGGAGGAGAGCACCACCGAGCAGTCGCCGGCTCATTTCAAACCCGGTGCCTTCATCATGAGCCAGCGCCTCCCGAGCAAACCCAAACTCGTTCCGGTGGCGTTCGCCAACCTCGACAAGCCGGCCCATCGGGCCGTCTTCAGCTGCGTGATCAAACCGGCGTTCTCCATGGACGATCGGGGCATCGACGTCGACGACCGAGAGGCCATGTCCCGGTTCCTCGACGAGTACCGCCGTGAGTTCCGAGGCTACGTCGAGGAGGCGGTGGATCTCGCCAGGCACGCGGTTGGGTCGGGCGCCGACTTGAACAGCCTGGTGACCAACCTCGGAACCGTCAGCGTCGTCAACGAGGAATTCGAGCACGAGGTTCGTGAGATGGAGATCCGGCAGACTCCGCTCCGCCACGGACCGAACCCCACCGTCTTCTTCGGCTCCTCCACCTTCCGGCTCTGGAACGACGGACTCGGCCCAGCCGTCGGACTGCCCGACGCCGTCAACCTGGGCTTCGGCGGCGCCACCATGGAGGCCGGACGGCACTACTTCGAGCGGATGGTGCTCCCCTACCGGCCTTCGAGGTTGATCGTGTACTTCGGTGAAAACGACCTGGCCGCGGGACATCCGATCGGAGACGTCGTCGACCGCTTCCGGGAGTTGGCCGAAGCCGTCGATCTGACACTCCCAGAAGCAGAATGCTGGTTCGTCTCCAACAAGCCGAGCCCGGCCCGCCGCGACCGACAAGGCGACATAATACGTGTCAACCAGGAGATCCGGGCCGAGATCGACGGGCTGAAGCAGTGGCGGTTCATCGACTGGTTCGGCCACATGGTCGACGACGACGGCGAGCCACGCGCCGAACTCTACGGTCCCGATCAGCTTCACCTCAACGCCGACGGCTACGACGTGCTCGCCGGCCTGTTGCGCCGGAAACTCGGCGTGGGCGGCTGAAGAGGCCAAGGGCGCTGACGCGCGCAGGCCGGAAAGCGAAAGCCGGCTGAGCTCATCGATCAGGAGGAGCGGTCCGATGCTAGATCGCCGCCGATCGGCAGACCGAGGCGTGCCCAGTCGGCGAGATCGAGCAGGGGCTGTTCGTCCCAGCGGTGGCCGTGCTGGCGCCGCAGTTCGGCGGGGATCTCAGCCGCCGATCGATAGCATCCGAGCGCCTCCTCGATGACGCCCCGGTGTTCGGCCGGCACGTGTCCGAGAGCCCACAGCGCCCCTTCCTCCTTGGTCGGCGGCACACCGGGATCGTCGAGGAGAACAAGCGCGCTCCGGCAGATGTTCAACACTCCATAGAACGGCGATTCCACGATCCCACCGTCGAGAATCCATCGAAGGT
Organism: Acidimicrobiales bacterium; assembly: GCA_965216675.1. Classification (GTDB taxonomy): domain Bacteria; phylum Actinomycetota; class Acidimicrobiia; order Acidimicrobiales; family SZUA-35; genus JAHELU01. The sequence goes on from CBDCGK010000004.1 coordinate 457,205, forward strand.
CGTCGAGAACGGCGTCCAGGTAGGCCCATCGAGGGACTTCGCCGATCACCTCGGAAGGAGCCGGCCCGGCGAGAGCAACACCGCGCGACCGGGTCACGGTGCAGTGGGCGGCAAGATCAGGATCTGTCCCCCGAGGGCCGCTGCCACCGCCACGAACGTCATCGGCCCAGTTCTCGCCGAAGTGGAACTCGTAGGGCGCCGGATGCCGGAACGGCTCGAGTGTGTGACGCGCCATCACCGACAGCTCGAGTCCGCCGACGATCGGACGCCGGTCGAACAGGCTGAGCATGTCGGCGGCCAACGATGATCGGACCTCGTCACCCATTGCGGACTCGACCACGACCAGGAGATCGACATCGCTCTTGGGCCGACGGAATCCACCCATCGCCAACGAGCCGTGCAGATACACACCAACCACATCATCGAGCCGGAGCAAGCGCTCGACGACAAGATCGACCCAGTCCCCGATGTCGTCATCGACATCGTGCCACCGCTGCGAGCGACCAGCGGTGTGATCAACCGACTCGCGAGATGGAAGGTGCACACCGCATTGTCGCACACGCAAAATCGTTTGCCCGAGGGCCGCTCGGCTTCAGGCGGCGTAGCTGGCGTCGAGTTCGGACCACCACCGACGGGCCGGTTCGATGAGCCCGGCCCGAACCTCGGCGAACCGCCGGGCGGCGACCGGACCGGGCCAACCAGCCGGGAGAAGCTCGTGCGGCAGGTCGGGATCGAGAAACGGGAAACGGCGCCAGTGGTGGACGAGCGCGGCCAGCCTGGTCGCCGCGTCGGACGGATCAACTGGTGGGACGTCACCGGATGTCGGATCGTGGTCGGCGAGGAACTCGCGATATCGGCCGGCAAGATCGTCCAGATCCCACGCCTCGGCCACCAGATCGGCCCCCGATCCGAGTGAACCGAGCTCGGCCCGAAACGAGCTGGCACGAACACCGAGGCGGCTCAGGAGATCGGCGACCGCCGGTTCGTTGTCGACCCACGGGCTGATCCACAACCCCTGCCCCAGCGACCCCATGCCGACCCAGTTCAACTCGAGGCCCATTCGATAGCGAATCTTGCGATCACGTTCGGGCACACTCGCCAGCACGACGAGCCAACGTTGTTCCCATGGGCGCGGGCTGGCACCGAAGCCGTAGATCCGTTCCGCGCCCTCGACGAGAAGGTCGGCGAAGGTCGTGGTCACCGACCATCTCGTGCGCCGACCGATCCGGTCACGTTCGAGCCATCCTCGCTTCTCCATCCGAGCCAGGGCTTGGCGGGTCGCCTTGCTCTGGACTCCGAGTCGTTCCATCGACGTGATCAGGGTCTGAGTCCACACCGAACCGCCGGCCGGAAGCACGAACTCGCCCATCACGGTGACCAACAGGCCGCGGCTCGAGTCGGCGGTGGCGCTGCCGTCGCGGTTGGCCCCGAGAACCGGGGCCAAAGCCGCCGGAGTCGAATTTACTACAGATTGCTGGCGACCTGCCATTGATTCATCGTACTACAGCGCCAACTCGGTCATGCGAACGACAACGGTTGACAGGTGACCATATGGTCACGTAATCTGAAAGGGATGGGAATCGACGGCGAGCGAACCGATGTCTTTCGAGCCATCGCCGATCCGGGACGACGCGCCCTGATGGACGCGCTGTTCGACCAGGACGGGCAGACGGTCAGCGAACTTTGCGCGGTTCTGCCCGACATGACCAGATTCGGGGTGATGAAACACCTCAAGATCCTCGCCGAGGCCAACCTCGTCGTCACCGAGAAGGTCGGACGGTCGAGGTACCACTACTTGAATCCCGTTCCCATCCAGGAGATCCACGATCGCTGGATCGCCAAATACGCCCGGCCGACAACCGAGACACTCACCGAGCTGTCGCGCCGGCTTGCCCAACCCGACGGACCGAGACCAACACGAGATCAGGACCCAACATGACCACACCCCAACACCTCTATCAGATCTACATCAAGGCCGACCCCGATCGGGTGTGGCAGGCCATCACCGATCCCGCCTTCACCAGCCGGTACTTCCACCGCACGGCAATCGAGTCGACGTTCGAGGCCGGCGCCGGCTACCGCTACGTGCTCCCCGACGGCGACACCGCGGCCGAGGGAACCGTCGAGGTGGTCGAGCCCGGGCGGCGACTCGTCTTGACCTGGCAGGCTCTCTACGACGCGGACCTGGCGGCCGAGCCGGCGAGCAGGGTCGAGTGGACGGTGGCGCCGGCCAACGACGACGCCACCGTGACCCGGGTGCAGGTTCGACACTACGATCTCGGCCTGAGCCCCAAGACCTGGGCCAACGTGGCCGATGGTTGGCGGGCCATCCTCGACGGCATGAAGACGCTCCTCGAAACCGAGACCGTTCTGGGCGACGTGTCGGTGCCCGAACCGAAGCCGGCCGACGATGTCGAGCGCGACTGGCACCGGGCCCTCGCCGTCGAGGCCAACAACTCGACGTGGGAGCTGCTCGGCCCGGCGGCGATGAACGACACGCCGACCCTCGCACCCGAGGAGGCCTTCGACCTGTTGGGCCGGGCCTACGCCGCAGCCCACCACTGGCGGGCGGCCGCCGGGCCGGCATCGATCAACGCCGCCCGAGCCGCCTGGCTCTGCTCCCGGTGCCACGCCACCGTCGGCGACGGTGACGCGGCCCTGCGGATGGCCGGGCTCTGTGCAAGCCTCACCGACTCGGCCGACGGCGCCGCCGACTTCGATCACTTCTACGCCGCCGAATCCAAGGCCCGGGCTCTGGCCTGCCTGGGGCGAACCGATGAGGCGACGACGGCCCACCGGACGGCGGAGGAGCTGCTCGCCGGCCTGGCCGACCCCGAGGACCACAAGATCGCCGCCGGCGACCTCGAAGCCGGCCCATGGTTCGGCCTCGCAAACCACCACGACTCGTAGCAAAACACAAGGCCAGGCCTCGTGTTTTGCTACGAGAGATTTCAGGCCTCGGAACTGATCGTGACCGAGACGTCACCGAGACCGGCGAAGCGGGCGGTCAGGCGACGATCGAGCGGAGCCGGCGGGGCGCCCGAACAGCTACCGGTGATGACCCAGGTTCCAGCGCGAATGCTGCGGCCGCGGTCGGCCAGATGTCCGAGGGCCCAGTGGAAGGACCGCCACGGGTCGCCGAGCACGTTGGCGCCGAGCCCTTCCGCCAGCAACTCGTCGTCACCTCCATCGCCGGCGGCCAGCAGACGAACCGCCGTCTCGGCCAGTCGGCCGGGCGAGAACCCGTCGTCCAACGCCACCGGCGCCCCGAGCACTGCGGCGGTGGCCATCGAGTTGTCGGCCACGACGCTGGGACCGTCGATACCGAGCTGGCTGTCGTAGCGGCCGTCGACCAGCTCCAATGCCGGGGCGACGGCATCGACAACGGCGACCGCCTCGGCCAGCGTTTCGAACTGTCGACCCGAATCGATGTCGCTCCCCAGCCTCATCGCGAACTCGCATTCGATCAACGGCGGGTGATGGAACGCTCCGACCGGAACGACTGCGCCCGACCGGTGCACCGCATCGACCGGAAGGCATCCGCCGATCGGTTCATCGATGTCCATGATTCGTTGCGTCTCGACGGTCGTGCATCCGATCTTGACCAAACCGATGGCGCGGCCGTCGAGATCGATGAGCCGATCCTGAATGGCGTAGCCGTCGGCGAACACCCGTGGCCTCAGCTCGTCGGGTAGCTCGGTGATGGTTCGGCCGGTCCGTCGGGCGTCGAGCAGCAACGACGCGGCCTCGGCCACCGGGTCGGTGTTCATCCCCCACTCACCTCGAAGCCGACATCATCGAGTGCCACAGACCGCAGATGGTAGTGATCGCCGGCCACGAGATCGAACGGTTTGGCCAGTCCACCGGTGAAGACGATGTCCCCGGCGTCGAGGCCCAGACCTTCCGACGACAATGATCGGACCAGCCAGGCGACCGCCTCGGCCGGCGACCCCATCGCTGCGTGCCCCCTCCCCGTCCGGGTTTCGTTCCGGTTGCCGAATTCGATCTCGATGGTGGCCGGATCGCCGTCGAACGACTGGAAGGGACCGATGACGACGGCCTGCGACGACGAATTGTCGGCCGTGTTGTCGAGCCAGGTGAACCCGAAGTCCACAAATCGTGGGTGCACGATCTCATGTCCGAGGGCCCACCCGTCGGCCGCGTCCAGCACCGCCGTGCGATCCACATCGGGTCCCGACAGTTCCCCGCCCGCCCGGTACACCAGCTCGGGTTCGACTTTGGGATGGCGGAGATCGGAGATGTCGATCTTCCGTTCCACGAGCTGGCGGTCCCATAAGGTGCCCCAGTTTGGTTCGTCGATCCCGAGCGCCTCCCGCATGACCACCGAGGTCCAGCCCAGCTTGTAGCCGATCTGACGGTGACCAGCCGCGCGGCGAAGCTCGTCGACGGTTCGAGCCACCCGCCTGGCCCCGGTCCACGAGAGATCCGGAAAGCGTTTCGACGGCAGATCGACGAACCCGCCGGAGCGCTCCGCCAGCCACAGCTCCGTCGCCAGGTCGTCGAGCGTCTCAGCCATCGGTATCGAGCCCGGCGACAAGATCGAGATGAAGACCCAGATGGTCGGCGACGTCCTGCCATGACCGGGTGGCTCGAGCCACGTCGAACCAGTACACCTGCATGCCGAAGGCCTCCGCTCCGGTGATGTTGAGCGGCTGATCGTCGACGAAGAGCATCCGTTCCGGGTTGACGCCGACGATGTCGACGACTCGCTCATAGGCCCGCCGGTCGGGTTTGAGAATGTTCGTGTCGGAGCAGTCGGCAAGGTTGTCGAGCAGGTCGAAGAATGCGATCCTCTTGTGCCACTCCGGTCCGTGGAACGCCCGCAGATCGTTGGTCAGCGCCGACACGCCGTAGCCGGCCGCCAGCGCCGCCTTGGCCACGATGCCGGCCTCGGGCCGGATCAGTTCATCCGACGGCGGCGAGTAGATGATCGTCATGTAGTCGCGCAACGACAGCTCCCGACCGGCCATCTCGCCGATCTCGGCCGAGCGTCGGCGCCAGTAATCGCGTTCGGTGAGTCCGTCGCCGACAATCATGCGTTGCCACAGCTCGTCGGTGTCGGGGTCCAGCGGTCCCATCCAGTCGAGCGTCCCCGGTTCGAAGTCGAGTGCGGCCTCAGCTCGATGATGGAGCTCGACCGGGCTCAACACGCACACCCCGCCCAGATCAAGGAGCAGCACGTCGATGTCGGGGCGGGTCACGAGTCGCGCCCCGCCCGGTAGCCGAGCCGGTGTGAGATCAGTCCAGCGGCCCGCTGGACCGCCTGGGCGATCTGGCTGCGAAGCGGATCCATGCGCTCGGCCGGTCCGGCCACGCTGATGGCGGCGATGATCGCGCCACCGGTGTCTCGTATCGGCGCCCCGATCGATACGACGCCGACCTCGGACTCGTGCCGGTTCTCCGCGTAGCCCTGCGCCCGGATCTTGTCGAGTTCCTGGCGGAACTTGCGGGGTGATGTGATGGTGTAGGCGGTTCGTTTGGTCATGCTCAGCTCCGCGAGGACACGGTCTCGACGTTCGGCCGGAAGATGGGCCACCAGCGCCTTGCCCGTCGCCGTGCAGTGCGCCTCGTTGCGCCGGCCCACGTCGGTGAACAGCCGCAGCGTATTGGGGCTGTCCAGTCGCTCGATGTAGACGACGTGGATGCCGTCGAGCACGCCGACCTGCACAGTCTCGCCGGTCCGATTGCGAAGCTCGGTCATGGGCAGCAGGACCGCCTCATGGAGGTCCCGTTGCGAGGGCACGGCGGCGACGAGGTCATACATCGCCAGGCCGAGCCGGTAGCGACCGGACTCGGGATCCTGCTCCAGCATGCCCTCGTCGGTGAGGGTGGCCAGGATGCGGTGCACCGAGGACTTCGAGATGCCCAGTTCGCGCGACAGCTCGCTCACGCCCCAGGTCGTTCTGGTTGCGGTGAACGACTTGATCAGACGGACGGCGTTGGTGACCGAGGTGAGCCGGTTCCCGGACATGGGCGCCAACTCTAGTCAACGGCGACAGCGTTGTCGTTCCTGCATGCGGAATAGTTTCCCACCTGATGGAACACTTGATGTAGCGTCCGTCACATGGGAATCCTCCGCCTCAGCCACGTCGACATCCATTGCCCCGACTTGGAACTGGCGGCCGCCTACTACACCCAGGTGATGGGGCTCGAGATCTCGGAGCGCACGGAGGATCGCCTCTTCCTCAAGTGTTGGGACGAGCGCGATCACCACTGTCTGGCGATCCGCCACGACCCCCGGGTCGGCCTGGACCGTTTCGCATTCAAGGTGGAGCACCCCGACGATCTCGCCCATTTCGAGTCGAGAATCGAGGCCGCCGGCCATCCCGTTCAGCGCATCTCCGCCGGTGAGGAGATCGGGCAGGGCGAGTCGATCCGCTTCGAGTTGACCTCCGGTCATGAGATGGAGCTGGTGGCTGATGTCGAGAAGGTCGGGGGTCGTCTCCCGCTGGTCAATCCCCCGCCAATGGTCGATGGACTCCTCGGCATAGCTCCTCCTCGGATCGATCACCTCCTGGTCCATGCCGAAGAGGTCCCGGCGGTGGCCCGCTTCTTCCAAGACGTGCTCGACTTCCGTCTCACCGAGCAGTTGCTCGACGGCGGCGGCCATCAGATGATCGCCTTCCTCGAACGTTCGGCCAAACCCCACGACATCGCCTTCGTCCAGGGTCCCAACGGTGCCCTCCATCACTTCTCGTTCTGGCTCGATGACTGGGATCATGTTCGCCGGGCGGCCGACATCCTGGCCTACAACGGAGTCAGCATCGACATCGGTCCCACCCGCCACGGGTTGACGAGAGGCAACACCATCTACTTCTTCGATCCGCTCGGAACCCGCAACGAGGTGTTCAGCGGCGGCTATCGACCGGACCCGGACTTTCCCACCATCACCTGGACCGACGAGGAGGCCGGTCGAGCCGTCTTCTACTACGAGGGTGTTCTCAACGAACGCTTCGCCACGGTTCACACATGACGAGAGGTGCCTTGGCCCATGCAGACAACGGCAACCAGCGGGAGTTTTGGCGCCAGCCGAAACTCGACGCGACGGGCTCCGTCCCGTCGCACCCACACCTAGGAAGGCATCGACGATGAGCGACGGAATTCTTCGACTGTCCCACGCCGAGGTCCGGGTCCCGGATCTGGAGTTGGCGCTGGCCTACTACGTTGAGGTCGTCGGTCTCGTGGAGACCGCTCGCACCGTCGACAAGGCCTATCTCAAAGGATGGGACGAACATCAACACCACTCGTTGATTCTCACCGCCTCCCCCACCTACGGCCTGAACGCCCTGGCCTTCAAGGTCATGGAGGAATCCGAACTGGATCGCCTGGCCGCTCGGGTCGAGGAGGCCGGCATCACGGTGAGCCATCATGTGCCCGGTGAACTCGACGTGGCCTCGGGTCGTGTCGCCCGATTCGTCGCCCCCAGCGGCCACGTGGTCGACCTCGAATGCGGGCAGGGTCAGGTCGGCAACGGGCTCTCACTGATCAATCCACCACCTCGGCCCGATGGACTGGTCGGCATGCACCCGCCCCGGCTCGATCACATCTTTCTCCTCTGCGAGGACGTCGACGGGATCACCGAGTTCTTCACCGACGTGCTCGAGTTCCGCCTGACCGAGCAGATCGTGGCCGACGACGGCCATCAGCTCACCACGTTCCTCGAGCGCACCCACACCCCCCACGACATCGCCTTTCTCACCGGGCCCAACGGCGGCTTTCATCACCTGGCCTACTGGGTCGACGAGTGGAACGACCTCCGGCACGCAGCCGACACCTGTGCCCACCACGGTGTGGAGATCGACGCCGGACCCACCCGCCACGGCGCGACCCGGGGCTGTGGCCTCTACTTCTTCGACCCGGCGGGAAACCGCAACGAGGTCTACACCGGCGGCTACTGGTTCGACCCGGACGACGAGCCGACCACCTGGACCGAGTCCGAGATGGGCCGCGCCGTGTTCTGTTACAAGGGTCAGGTCGACCAGCGGTTCATGACGGTGCATTCGTAGGACCACCGAGGGGAACGAACCACAGCGATGTCAGACCAGAACCCGCCCACCCCGAAGCGCAACGGGCAGTCGGCCCAGCCGGTCGGTTCGACCGACCGGTTCGAGGCGCCGATGTATCTCGCCCGCTACCGGGAGCGGCAAAAGACCGATTCCGGGTCGCAGGGGGCCGGTGAGCCTTCTGTGGCCCGCGGCGGCGACAACGGTGGCGGGCCGACCGGCGCCGAGAGGGCCAACGGCACCGCCGATGCCGAACCGACCGTCGACACCGACGAAGCAGAAACCGACGATGCACCGCTGTACCTGCGGCGGTTCCGTGACCGCACGGCCGGCCAGGCACCGGCCGATGTCGAGAAGCCGTTGTGGCAGCGGGCCGACCTCAGCGTCCAGCAGGCTCTCACCGAGGACAACCGGAACAAGGAGATCTCGGCGCCCGTCGAGGCCTACCGCAAGCTGACCAACGACGTCTACCTCATTCGCCACGGTGAAACACAGGGTTACTCCACCGATTCGGGTCTGACCCCCCAGGGGGCGTGGCAGGCTCACAGTTACGGGCGGACCCTCGCTCGCCGTATCTCGTCGGGTGAGACCGTCGTGTTCCGTCATGCTCCCACCAACCGGGCCCGCGAGACGGCCGAGCAGATCCGTCGGGGTCTCGGTGACGGACTCGAGCAGTACGAGAAGAGCATCACGATCGTCGAGCCGGAGCCGATGAACGAGTTCCGGAACTTCCAGTTCGTCGCCCCCGACGGTCTGAAGGACGTCACGGCCGCCTTTCGCGAATATCACGCACTTCTCGAACAGTTCGAACGGTCGGCCCGGAGCGACCGCCCGCTGTGGCTGGTCGAGATGGACCGCTTCTGGCGAACCCAGCAGGGCGGCGGCGACCCGATCCAGCACTGGCTCACCATCCCACTGATGCACTTCGAGCCACCCGCTTTGTGTGTCCGCCGGTTCTGGGCCGGCATCACCAAGCTGTCGGATCAGTTCCCGGGTGCCCGCCTGGCGGTCGCCACCCACTCCGGGTGCATCCGGGCGGTCGCCGTCTCCGCCCTCGGCTACGACCCGGGCGAGCCCTACAACACCGAACACGTGCGCATCAAGCTCTACGCATCGAACGAGCACACCCGGGGCGGAACCGATGCCACCGTCACCTACCGGAACCGGGTCCAGGAGATCAAGGTACCCCGGATCGACCAACTGCCCCAGTGGTCGGTTCACGACGACTGGTCCGGGTTCGCCGATCCGACCGAGCTGACGCAACCGAGCCCGCACCGATGACCAGCGTCAACACCTCGAACGAGCCCAACTGGCCGAACAGCGGAGACAGCAATGTGCGAAGCATGCCCGGTGATCGACTGGGCCAAGGAACTCCCCACCATCCGATCGTTTACGGCGAGAAAGGTCGATGCGTCCATGACTGATCACATCGTGTGGTTCGATCGATACGAGCCCGAACACAAGCCATTCGTCGGCGGCAAGAACTCCAGCCTCGGAGAGATGATGCGGGCCGAACTGCCCGTTCCACCCGGATTCGCGGTGACGACCAACGCCTACGAGCTGATCTGGTCGGATCGAACGATGGTGAACGACGTCAACGACCTGTTGCGGTCGATCGACCACGACGATCTGGCCGCCAACCGGGAGATCTCCACCAAGATCCGGGACCGGATCGAACAGAATCCCGTTCCCGACCAGGTTGCGGCCGACATCGCCGACGCGTACAGCGCGCTGTGCCGCCACTGTGACGTCGACGACGTGCCGGTGGCGGTGCGATCGTCGGCGACGGCGGAGGACCTGCCCGACGCCTCGTTCGCCGGCCAGCAGGACACGTTCCTGTGGATCCAGGGCGCCGACGCCGTCGTCGAGCACGTGCGGCGGTGCTGGTCGTCGCTGTTCACCGACCGGGCCATCGCCTACCGGCACTCCATGGGGTACCTGCATCAGGCGATCGCCATGTCGGTCGGCGTGCAGAAGATGGTCGACCCGGTCGCGGCGGGGGTGGCGTTCACGCTCAACCCCACCAACGGTGACCGTTCCCAGGTGGCCGTCGATGCCTCGTGGGGACTGGGCGAAGCGGTCGTGTCGGGTGAGGTGACCCCGGACAACTTCCTGATCGACAAGGTGCTGCGTGAGGTCGTCCACCGGGAGATCTCCGACAAGCACGTCGAATACCGACTGACCGAAAGCGGTGTGGTGGAGAAGACGGAGGTGCACGCCGACCGGCGGGAGACGCCGTGTGTCTCCGATGAAGATCTGGTGGCCATCACCATCCTGGCCCGTCGTGCCGAGAAGCACTACGGCTGTCCGCAAGACGTGGAGTGGGCGATCGACCGGCATCTGCCGGTCGGGGAAAACGTCGTGATGCTGCAGTCGAGGCCGGAAACGGTGTGGTCCCAGAAACCGAGGAAATCCGTGGGGGCGAAGACCGGAGACCCGATGAGTTCGATCGTCTCCACGCTGTTGTCACCCATGCACAACAACAAAAAAGACGACGACTGAGGTCGCGTCGACGCTCATCAAGAAGTTCAACGAAGAAGGGGAGCATCGTCATGTCCGAGAAACGTTTTCCGAGCCCGTTCGGGGTCGAAGGACCCGAGGGGATCGAAGGTTGGGAGGAGCTGTACCCGTACAGCGTCGTCTTCTCCGAGGACCTGAAGGACTACGAGGACAACCGGTTCTGGTTCTGGGATTCCATGCACTGGGGTTGGGCCATGACACCGTGGGACTCGACGTTCCTCGAGCTGGCCATCTCGGCGCTGAGCCAGTTCAACTCCCGTCACTACCGGATTCCACCAGCGGACGGCATCGACTTCCGGGTGCTCTACGGCTATCCCTACTTCACACCGGTGACAATCGAGGACGGCGCCCGTATCGAGAGCCGCGTACCCGACTTCATGGAGCGGGCCGGTCACTACTTCATGAATTGGGACGACCTCTACCAGAACTGGTTGGGCAAGATCAAAGCAACGATCGACGAGATCAGCGGCCTCGATTTCTCGCCTCTGCCGGAGATGGAGGATCTGTCGGTTGTCACCGACGGGCTGGGCAGCGGCTCCGGTTCCCGACTCCAGAGTGACTACCACCGGTTCAAGGACCTGATCCTTCTGGTTTGGGAGTACCACTTCGAGTTCCTCAACCTCGGCTACGCCGCCTACCTGGACTTCTTCGGCTTCTGCAAGCAGGCGTTCCCATCGATCCCGGATCTCGGCATCGCCAAGATGGTGGCCGGTATCGAGGTGGACCTCTTCCGCCCGAACGAGGAGCTGAAGGTCATCGCCCAGAAGGCGGTCGACGCCGGCCTGTCCCGGGTGTTCGACGACCCCGACGACGTCGCCGCCATCCAGGCCGCACTGGCCGGAACCGACCTGGAGGCCTACTGGAACGAGGTACAGGAGCCGTGGTTCAACTTCAGCTCCGGCACCGGGTTCTACCACTACGACAAGACGTGGAAGGACCATCCGGAGATCCCGTATGGCTTCATCGCCGACTACATCACCAAGATCGAAGCCGGTGAGGACATCAGCCGCCCGATCGAGGCCATCACCGCCGAGCGGGATCGGGTGGTGTCGGAATACGCCGAACTGCTGGAGACCGATGAGGACCGTCAGGCCTTCCAGGAGAAGCTGGGTCTGGCCCGGGTGGTGTTCCCCTATGTCGAGAACCACAACTTCTACATCGAGCACTGGACCATGTCGGTGGTGTGGGCGAAGCTCAAGGAACTCGGCGCCACCCTGGTCAAGGAGGGGATCGCCAGCGAGGTCGACGACGTCTTCTACATCCGGCGCGACGAGATGGACGAGGTCCTGTTCGACATCTACTCGGCCTGGGCCGTCAACGCACCCAGCCGTGGCCCGAAGTACTGGCCGCCCCGCATCGCCCGCCGTCGCGAGATCGTGGACAAGATGAGGGACTGGAAGCCGCCGAAAGCCCTCGGCGAACCCCCGGCCGTGGTCACCGAGCCGTTCACCATCATGTTGTGGGGCATCACCTCGGAGTCGGTGAACGGCTGGCTCGGCGCCGACGACGAGGGCAATGGCGTCTCGGGTATGGCCGCCTCACCGGGCACGGCCGAGGGTCCGGCCCGTCTGATCTTCAGTCCCGACGACATCGGCGACATCGTCGACGGCGAGATCCTGGTCGCCCCGATCACCGCTCCGTCGTGGGCCCCTGTCTTTCCCAAGATTCGAGCCTGTGTCACCGACATCGGCGGGATGATGAGCCACGCCGCCATCGTCTGCCGTGAATACGGCATCCCTGCCGTCACCGGGACCGGGTTCGGCACCTCACAGATCCAGAACGGTCAAATCATCCGGGTCGACGGTTCGACCGGGACGGTGACGATCGTCGACTAGCCGCCAGCTCACACACTTCTGTGCCTGTCAGCGCCCGGAACCCGGAGCTGACAGGCACAGAAGGCCCAAACCGACCAACCGAAGGACGTCACCATGCTCACCCAGGAACAAAATGATGAACTGACCCGAGTCGGGCCCGGCACCCCGATGGGGGCCATGCTCCGGCACTACTGGTATCCGATCGCCTTTGTTCGCGAACTGGACGAGTTCCCCTCGAAGAAGGTTCGTCTCCTGGGTGAGAACTGGGCGTTGTTCAAGACCGCCACCGGTTACGGCATCGTGGCCGAACGGTGTCCGCACCGTGGCGCCTCCATGGTCTACGGCATCGTCGAGTCCGACGGTCTTCGCTGTGGCTATCACGGTTGGAAGTTCGACACGGCCGGCAAGTGCGTCGACATCCTGGCCGAACCCGACTCCTCACCGAAGTTCCGGGAGGGTTGCGCCATCAAAGCGGGCGAGGCCCAGGCACTCGGTGGCATGATCTGGGTCTATGTCGGCGACGGGCCCGCCCCGAAGCTGCCCCGCTATGAGGCCTACGTGATGGACGGTGTGCGCGACATCGGCCACTCGACGCTGCCGTGCAGCTGGTTGCAGATCATGGAAAACGCCGTCGATCCCTACCACGTCGAAGCCCTCCACGGGAACTACTTCGAGTTCATCGCCGATCAGCAGGGCACACCCATGCCCGGATCGTTCGGCGGCAACAAACACGAGAAGGTGGCGTTCGATCCGTTCGAGCACGGCATCATCAAACGTCGTCTGCTGGAAGGTCAGAGCGAGGAGGACGACGACTGGAAGATCGGTCACCCCCTCGTGTTCCCCTACTGCATGTGGGTGGGCGGCAACGGCGTCTACCAGATGCAGATCCGGGTACCGATCGACGACACCCACACCTGGATGCTGTTCTACACCGTGCACGCTCCCGACGGCGCCGAACTACCGGAGAACCCGCCGGTGATCGACTACGAGTACCAGTGGAAGCGTGACGACGGTACGTTCATCGTCGACTACATCGAGGGCCAGGACATCATGGCCTGGGTCACCCAGGGTGAGATCGCCGACCGGACCAACGAGAAGCTGACCAAGAGCGACGTCGGCGTGGTGGCGTGTCGCCGCATGTACCGCGACTGCATCGACGCGGTGCGCAACGGCGACGATCCACCGGTGGCGGTGGTCCGCGAGGATCACGACGTCATCAAGCTGCCGCTCGAGCGGTCGAAGTTCGGTCGGGGCGCCGAGTTCGCCAGCGACTGGATCGACAACGGCTCCATGCGGTACAGCCCTCAGGCCGACTACATGAAGCAGCTCCATCGCGACGCCGAGGCCAATCGCCGGCAACTGGCCGAAAGCTGATGCCGGCATCGACCGCCGGTCAGCGTCTTGTCGAGCGTCTCGGCGACCGGCGGCTGCCAGGATTCGGCGCCACGTGATAGCGATAACCGTGTACGACCTCGAAGCCGAGCTTCCGGTAGAGGGCGATGGCGCCGTCGTTGTCGGCGGTCACCTGCAGCCAGGCGTGCCGGGCCCCAGACTCGACGGCACTGCCGACCAGTGCGCTGATGATGGCCGAGGCCACGCCCCGGCGACGGGCTTCGGGCAGCGTCTTCATCGCCTGGATCGCCATCCACGGTCCGTCGATCGTGGTCATGCCGCCGCCGAGGGTTCGGTGATGTTCATCGGCCACGATGACAAACCGCTGAGGCAGCTGGGCGGTCGTGACCTCGGCCATGCGTGCGTCATCGCCGACCAGCGCTCTGAACGCTTCGGGCGGGCGATCGGTCAACTCCACCGTCGTCCCCCAGGGAGGATCGGAGGTACCGCCGCGGGCGCTGCTGGTGACGATGCAGATGTCGGCCGCCATCACGAGGCTGGCCTCGCCGACGATCCAACCGCGGCCGTCGAGATCAGCGACGAGGTCGGGATCGGTGCCGTCGAAGACCTGGAACCTCGGTGTCAGATTCCTTGCCCGATACCAGCCTTCGATCTCGTCGACGGCGGTCGTGATGCCTCGCCCCGCCGAGCCGTTGGCCCACGCGCTGTTGGCTCGGCCGGTGGCACCGAGGCCGGCCCGCGCCCACCAGCCACCGACCGCCAATCGCTCGCGGCCTGGTACGGCCCGATCGCTCAGCCACTCCAGGGTCGCCCGAACGCCATCCGGAACGGCGTCCGACGGTACGTTGGGCTGCATCGGCTCAGTAAACCACATCCCCACGTCACTCATCATCACATCACCCATCATCACGTCACTCATCGGCACACGCCGGGAACGGAGCACGCAAGACCATGATCGACCACGCCCACTGGGCCTCCTATCTCGCCGCCGGTGTCGACGAGCGACGGGAGCTTCAGGCCATCACCAAGCAGGTCGACGAACTCTCGATTGACGACGCCTACGCCATCCAGACTGCGCTTCTCGAACTCCAACTCGACCGGGGCGACACCCTGGCCGGGGCCAAACTCGGCTTGACCTCGGTGGCCAAGCAGGAGCAGATGGGGGTCACCGAGCCCTGTTATGGCTGGGTGCCGGCCGCGACGGTGGTGGCCAACGGCGGCACGATCCCGCTCGACGAGCTGATCCATCCCCGGTGTGAGCCGGAGCTGGTGTTCGTGCTCGGTGAGGATCTGGCCGGGCCCGGCGTGACCGGCGAGGATGTGTTGGACGCCACCGAGAAGGTGCTGGGGGGCATCGAGATCATCGACTCGCGCTACGAGGCATTCTCGTTCACCTTGCCCGATGTCATCGCCGACAACACCTCGGCCGCCCGGGTCGTGCTCGGCAGCGAGGGTATCGGGCCCCGCGACCACGATCTTGCCGCCATCGACTGCTGGTTCGACATCAACGGCGAACAGGTCGGCGAGGCGACCGGCGCCGCCCTGCTCGGCGACCCGGCCACCTGCGTCGCCCACCTGGCCAACCACGTCGGCAAGGCCGGTCTCAAGCTGGAGGCCGGCTGGCACATCCTGGCCGGGGCTGTGACCGACGCCAAGCCGTTCACCCCCGGCACGACCGCCACCGCACGCTATTCGGTGCTGGGCGACGTGTCAGTCACGGCCGTCTGAAGAAGGACCATCGACCATGCCCCTCGTCAACGTGCACATGGCCTCCGGCCGCAGTCCCGAGCAGAAGAAGGCGCTGATGACCGCGATCACCGACGCCGTCGTCGACACGCTCGGCGCCCCGCGTGATTCGGTGCGGGTCTGGATCACCGAGATGTCGAACCTCGACTTCATGGCCGGTGGCGAACTGCTGGCCGACAAGCAAGCGCGCCTTGCCGCCGGACAGGCGACGCCGATCGAGTCCACGTCGAATGGAGAAGGTGATGGTTGAGCAGAACCTGATCGAGCAGGCGGCCCTCGCGCTGCGCAAGGCGATGGAGTCGTCAACGCCCATCGAGCCGATCCGCACCATCGTCGGAACCGACTCCGACATCGACGTCGGCTACGCCATCCAGGATCTGAACACCGAGGCCGACATCGCCGCCGGCCGCCGGGTCTGCGGACGCAAGATCGGCGTCACGGCCCGGGCCGTGATGGACATGATCGGTGTGGATCAGCCCGACTTCGGCACGCTGTTCGCCGACATGGAATACGGCGACGGTGTGCCCATCGAACCCGGCCGTCTCATCCAGCCCAGGGCCGAGGCCGAGGTCGCGCTGGTGCTCGATCGCGACCTCGACAAGGGACAGCACACGTTCAACGACATAATCGCCGCCACCGCCTACGCCCTCCCGTCGATCGAGATCGTCGATTCCCGCATCGCCGATTGGGACATCTCGATCGTCGACACGGTGGCCGACAATGCCAGCTGCGGCCTGTACGTGCTCGGTGGTCGACCCGTCACGCTCGACCGCTTCGACCTGCGGACCGTCCCGATGACGATGAACGTCAACGGCGTCGAGGCCACGACCGGCATCGGCGCCGCCTGCCTCCACCACCCGCTGAACGCCGCCCGATGGCTGGCCGACACCCTGTCGGCGAGAGGCATCCCGCTCCGAGCCGGCGACGTGTTGATGACCGGCTCGCTCGGAGCGATGAAACCGATCGGTCCCGGTGACACGGTCGACGCCGACTTCGGGCCGCTCGGCACCGTGACCACGTACCTGGAGCAGGCATGACGGGATCACGAGCCACGGCCGCCATCGTCGGGTCCGGAAACATCGGCACCGACCTCATGTACAAGCTGTTGCGGTCCGAGCACCTCGAGCCGCGGTGGATGATCGGTGTCGACCCCGACTCCGAGGGTTTGAAACGGGCGGCGGATCAGGGTTTGGAGGCGTCGGCCGAGGGTGTGGATTGGCTACTCGCCCAGTCAGAGTTGCCCCAGGTCGTGTTCGAGGCCACGTCGGCCTACGTACACGTCCGCAACGCGCCCCGCTACCGGGAAGCCGGCATCAGGGCGGTCGACCTGACTCCGGCGGCCAGGGGTCCGTTCGTGGTGCCGCCGGCCAACCTCACCGAACATCTCGACGAGATGAACGTCAACATGGTCACCTGCGGTGGCCAGGCCACGATTCCCATGGTCCACGCCGTGTCCCGTGTCGTACCGGTCGACTACGCCGAGATCGTGGCCACGGTGGCCTCGAAGTCAGCCGGTCCGGGAACCCGTCAGAACATCGACGAGTTCACCCGGACGACCTCACGGGCCGTCGAGGAGATCGGCGGCGCCACCCGGGGCAAGGCCATCATCATCCTCAACCCGGCCGAGCCACCGCTCATCATGCGCGACACCATCTTCTGTTCCATTCCGGCCGACGCCGACACGGCCAAGATCACCGACTCGATCAACGAGGTGGCGGCCCAGGTCCAGTCCTATGTCCCCGGCTACCGGCTCACCGCCGAGCCCCAGTTCGATCCGCCCGAGCTCGGTCAGACCAACGGCCGGGTCGCCATCTTCGTCGAGGTCGAAGGGGCCGGCGACTTCCTGCCGCCGTACTCCGGGAACCTCGACATCATGACCGCAGCCGCCACCAAGGTGGGCGAGGAGATCGCCCAGACTATGACTCACCGCTGATCCCCGCCCGAACTTTGAGCCTCCCACGACCCGGAAATGGGTCGCCGGCGGCCCAAAGTTCGGTGGGATCCCAAGGAGACCGACCATGACCGTCCCCGCCCCACTCCCCCGGACCTTTTGCGACACCCTCGACGTCCGGGTCACCGACACGTCGCTTCGCGACGGCTCGCACGCCAAACGTCATCGGTTCACCGAGGCTCACGTCCGCTCGATCGTGGCCGCGTTGGACGACGCCGGCATGCCCGTCATCGAGGTGACCCACGGCGACGGGCTCGGCGGCTCGTCCTACAACTACGGCCACTCCCTGGTCGATGAACGCATCCTGATGAAAGCCGCCGTCGACCAGGCGGTCAACGCCAAGATCGCCGCCCTGATGCTGCCGGGCCTCGGCACCAAGGACGACATCAAGGCCATCGCCGAGATCGGCGTGTCGATCGTACGGGTAGCCACCCATTGCACCGAGGCCGATATCTCCGAACAGCACTTCGGGCTGGCCCGGGAGATCGGCCTGGAAACCGTCGGGTTCCTGATGATGGCCCACACGTCGTCGCCCGAGGACCTGGCCTCACAGGCCCGCATCATGACCGATGCCGGCTGCCAATGCGTGTACGTCGTCGACTCGGCCGGGGCCATGATCCTGGAGGACGCCTCGGACCGGGTGGCCGCCGTCGTGGCCGAACTCGGTGACGACGCCCAGGTCGGCTTCCACGGCCACGAGAACCTGTCACTGTCGCTGGCCAACACCCTCGCGGCCATGCGGGCCGGGGCCGTCCAGGTCGACGGCTCGACCCGCCGGTTCGGCGCCGGGTCCGGCAACACGAGCTGTGAGGCGTTGGCCGCGGTCACCGAGCGCCTCGGCATCAACTCCGGGCTCGACGTCTTGAAGATGATCGACGCCGCCGAAGACGTGGTCCGCCCGGTCATGGACGGCGAGTGTGTGCTCGATCGTATGTCGCTCATCATGGGCTACGCCGGCGTCTATTCGAGCTTCCTGAAGCACGCCTACCGGGCCGCCGAACGCTACGACGTGTCGGGGGCCGACATCCTGATGGAATGCGGCAACCGAAAGCTGGTGGGCGGCCAGGAGGATCAGATCATCCAGATCGCGGCCGACCTGGCCGCATCCCGGGGCTGAAACTACGGATCTCGCCACCACGTGCGGAGCAGACGACCCGCTGTCGCCTGACAACGTTCGCGCTCGTCACCAGCGTCGCTACGACGACAATACTCGGCTGCGGCGTACCCATAGACCCCTCTATCGGCCGCGGTTCGATCGGGGGAATCGAGGGCAGTCAGGCGATGATTGACGCCGTCTACATCGACTCAGCTGACGACAATAGGCAGGTGTTCGAGATCGAGTCGAACGAATTCCTGGACGACACCTTCGACCTGCCAGAGGCCGGCGATGAGCTGATCGTCAGGGACTACCATCGTGGGGCCTCCTTCGAGAAAGACCGTCGCTACCTGCTGTTTGTCAGTGAAGACCTGTCCGGCGAAACGCCGCTCCTGCGCTTCGCCTTCAACCTCGACGCTGCCGGTCTGGTACCGGGCCATGACGAACCGGCGACGCTGGCAGACAGCGGCGTTCGCGACGGTCGGCCCGTGATCGACGTCGTCGACTGCGTCCAGTCGGAATTGGGATCGGCGTCACGCGATGAGGCGCTCCGGCAGCTCGGCCGAGACACCGATCCGTCAGCTCGACTCCGTTCAACCCCTCGCCGTGGTGCGTGGCTGGTATTGATCGCCTGCGACCCTGGAGACGATGGCCACCCCGAACCATAAGGCCCGAACCACCCAAGCCTTGACGGGGTCGGGACCTGCAAAGTGAAGCAGATTCGGACAGTTTTGTCCGGATCCGCTTCACTTCGGCCATCATGAGGCCATGGATCTCGGAATCGACGGACGGACGGCACTGATCACCGGAGCCTCGGCCGGGCTCGGCCTGGCCTGCGCCAGGGCGCTGGCAGCCGAAGGGGTGCAGGTAGCGCTGAGCTCCCGGTCGGCCGAAAAGCTGAATGCGGCCGCCGCCACGATTCCCGGAGCAATTACCATCCCGGCCGATGTCAGCGACCTGTCCGATCGGCGGGCCATGATGGACCGGGCCGAGGCGGGGCTCGGGCCGATCGACATCGTCATCGCCAACGGCGGAGGCCCGCCACCGGGCACGTTCGCGTCCACCGACTTCGACGCCTACGCCCAGGCGGTCAATCTGAACCTGCTGCCGGCCGTCGACATGTGCAAGCGCTTCGTTCCCGCCATGCAGAAGCGGGGCTGGGGTCGGGTGGTGGCCATAACCTCCACGTCGGTGCGCGAACCCATCGACCGACTGATCCTGTCCAACACGGCCCGGGCCGGACTCACCGCCTTCCTCAAGACAACCGCCCGGGAAGTGGCAGGTGACGGCGTGACGGTGAACTCGGTCCAGCCCGGCCTGCACCTCACCGACCGCCTCGAATCGGTCTATACCGACACAGCGGCCCTGGCCGAGACCGTACCGGCGAAGGCTCTGGGCGACCCTGCCGATTTCGGTCGAATCGTCGCCTTCCTCTGCTCGGAGCACGCCCGGTTCGTCACCGGCCAGGCGCTGGCAATCGACGGCGGCGCCACCCGCGGTCTGCAATAGCAGCCCACGAGCGGCGCCGATCGTCGCATCTGGTCTTGGCGCCGGTCACAACTCGGTCGCACCGGCTTTCGGGAACGACGTCAGTCGTTGAGGGTGAACCGGAGCTGAACGAGGCGGAGGCCGTTGTTGTTGTACTCCCAGAACTCACCCTCGATACGGTCGTCGAAGATCGGGACGGTGATGTATTCGGTGGTGGTCACACCGTCGAGCGTGATCTCCACCTCGAAGGTGATGGTCAGCAGCTCCTGCGTGACGTTGCCCCACATCGGGCGACCGCTGTTGCGAACCAGGTTCACGTCGTACTGCTCGAGGGTGCAGTAGGCGTCGGGATCGATCAGCGAGCGCCGGTTCTTCACCGACAGTTCACCATCGAGACCGAGGTCGACGATCTCGGCGCAGGTCGAGATCGTGGCCGAGCCACCAGGGGTACCGAGCGCCCGGACGTGGACCGAGTAGGTGCCGTCGAGCTCGCCGTCGCCGTCGACGTCGGGATCGAGCAGACCCAGCGTGGCGCCGTCCTTGTCGGTGCCGTTTCCGTCGATGACCTGGAACTCGTCACTCTCCTCGAGGTTGATCTTCGACAGACCTTCGAGGTTGACGAAGATGGTGCGGCGCTCGGTGTCATCGAGATCGGTCTTCTTGGCCTTGTCGACGCCGACGATGTTGACCAGGTAATCGGGATGCGGTGACGGGCCGTTGGCCTCAGCATCGGCGGATATGCCGCCGAGCACCACCAGGGTGCTCAGGAGTCCGACAACGACGCCGATGGCGGTGAGAATTCTGGTAAGAGGTTTGCGTGACATTTTGCTCCTTCGTCGCCCGGATTTGGTGGTGAACAGCGTCATGTCCGCGCCAAAACGATTCCCTCTCAGGTTTCGCTCCCGCCCGGACGTTCGTCAACCTAACATCGGGCCCAGTCCATGCTCAACGACCCGTCTGCCAAGAGTGGGACAATCCCGGTAAAGAGTTGCTATAGCTTGTCGAAGGAGCCTGTATTGCTGGGAACTATTGCCCAGTTTCAGATCTCATAGGATTGAATTCGACCCAGTCATCGGCGCCGCACACGCTCCAGATAGCGGGCAGCGGCGGCCCGGGATTCGCCGTCGTGCAGTGCGGCCACCAAGCTGTCGGCGTCGTTCCAGTTCCGAACAGCCCCCGACATGGACTCGAGCACAGCGTTGACGTGACGCTTCGTCGCCTGCAACGTCAAGGTCGACTTCTGGATCAGGTCGGCGGCCAGCAAATCGACCGTGTCGTCGAGTTCGGCGGCGGGAACAACCCGATTCAGGAAGCCGAGCGCTTTGGCCTCGTCGGCACCGAACGGGCGACAGGTCATCACCAGCTCACGGGTCATCGCCGGTCCGATCTCGCGCACCAGCCGGGGAATGCCTCCCCACGCCAGCGGGATGCCGAGGTCGACCTCCGGAATCGAGAAACGGGTGTCGTCGGCGGCCACACGAAGATCACACCCGGCGGCCAACACCAGTCCCCCGCCAACGCAGTGGCCCTGGATGGCGGCGATGGTGACGGCGCCGAGCCGCTCCAATGACTCGACCATGAGACGACCAGCATCAGCCGATGCTCGAGGGCTCAATCCCTGGTTGGCTTCAGCCGAGCCGAAAAAGCTCAGGTCGGCCCCGGCCGAGAACGCCCGTCCCCGACCCGAAACAACGACAACCTTGAGGCCCTCGACCCGGTCAAGGGTGGTGAACGCGTCCGTCAGCTCCAAGAGCGTGGCGGTGCTGAGCGGGTTGAGCTTGTCCGGTCGGTTGAGGGCGACCTGGCCAATGGCGCCGTCTGTTGCCACGTCGATCGTCTCGTAATCGTGCATGGATCGTTGCTCCTCTTATCGGTTGGCGATATTCGGTTGTGGTGCTGCCCGTCAGGTGGCGATCATAGGAGTCGGACCGCGGATCGAGCGAGCCCGGTCGAAGCGCCATGATGACAACCAGAAGCCAGGAACACCCGACATTCGTCGACGACACCGGCTGGATACACCTTCGCGGGATCCTGACCGTCAGCCAGGCCGCCGCCCTGGCTGACGAGTGCCTCGAGATGTTGGCCGCAGCCGGCGATGATCGGCGGACCGGCGACAAACCGTTTTCCGGGACCCGCCGCCTCGTCGATCTGACCGACCGCATGCCGGCGATGGTCGAGCAGATAACCTCCCATCCGACCGTCGCCAGAACCGTCGAGTCGGTGCTCGGGTCGAACACCGTCGTCGGCGAGTTCACGTTCCGGTGTCCCTGGCCGGGATTCGGCCAACAGAAGCTGCACGCCGATGATCTACCGCTCGTCGACGTCGAGCAGACCCTCGGGCTGACGGCGATCATGCCTTTGGTGGCCTTCACACCCGACAACGGAGCGACCCGTCTCGTACCTGGAAGCCATCGCCGCGCCGATCTACAGAAGCTCAGCGGGAACCTCGACGGTCACCCCGACGAAATCGTTTTGACGGGCCCGGCCGGTGGTATGTTCATGTTCTCCCGCCATGTCCTCCACTCCGGAACCAAGAACCGATCCGGGCAACCGCGTCCGGCCTTCCAGATCACCTGGGCACCGGGCCGCAGCTGACCACCCGGGCGTCGTCTGGTTCCGACGCGATCTCCGCCTCCAGGACAACCCGGCTTGGGCTGCGGCCACCGCCGACCACGACGACGTCGTCGCCCTGTTCATTCTGGAACCCGCCCTTCTGGCCGCCGCCGGGCCGCACCGCCGAAACCAACTGCTCGGCCATCTCGCCGCCCTCGATCGGTCACTGGCCGATCTGGGCGGACGGTTGACGGTCCGATCAGGGCCTGCCGACGCGGCCATCGGACAGCTGGTCGACCAAACGGGGGCATCGGCGATCCACTACAACGCCGACTACTCGGCGTTCGCCCGGCGCCGAGACGAGGCTGTGTCGGCCCGGCTCGAGAGAGGGCCGGTTGCGGTGGAGGTCTTTCACGGCAACGTGGTCCACCCTCCCGGAACCGTGCTGACGAACGGCGGAGAGCTCTCCCGGGTGTTCAGCCCGTTCCACCGCCGCTGGGCCGGTGCACCGATGGCAGCCTGGCCGGAGCCCGGTGCGGCGAACGTGCTCACGCTTCCGGGTGAGGATCTGCCCCGCGCCGAGGGAGGCGCCGAGGTCGACCTCGACCAGGCCGGCGGTGAGACGCCCGCGTGGGAGCAGCTCAACGAGTGGCTCGACCGTGTCGACCACTACGTCCACACCCACGACTATCCCGGCGTCGACGGAACATCTCGCCTCTCCGCCGATCTCCGGTTCGGCACACTGGCCGCCCGCTCCGTGCTCGACGTCGTCGGCACCCACACTCCGGGCAGAGCAGCCTTCGTCCGGCAACTGGCATGGCGTGACTGGTGGGCCCACACCCTCGCCAAGCGGCCGGATCTGACCCACCGGGCTCTGCGATCCGACTACGACCGCATCCGCTGGCGCAACGCGCCGGATGAGCTGGAGGCGTGGAAGCAGGGTCGTACGGGGTATCCACTGGTCGATGCCGGGATGCGGCAGCTGGCGCAGACCGGGTGGATGCACAACCGGGTGAGGATGGTGACCGCCAGCTTCCTCGTCAAGGATCTGCTGATCGACTGGCGGGAGGGTGAACGTCACTTCCGTCGGCTGCTCGTCGACGGTGAACCGGCGCAGAACGGCGGGAACTGGCAGTGGGTTGCCGGCACCGGGCCCGACGCCGCCCCCTACTTCCGAATCTTCAATCCGACGACCCAGTCCGAGAAGTTCGATCCGGACGGCGCCTACATCCGACGCTGGGTCCCGGAGTTGGCCGCCCTCGACGACAAGGCGATCCACGATCCGTCGAGACTGGGACCGCTGGAGTTGGCGGCCGTCGGGATCACACTCGGCGAGACCTACCCGGAGCCGATCGTCGACCACAAGGCGGCCCGATATCGGACCCTCGACGCCTACAAGACCGCCCTCAAGTAGCGGCTCACCGGACGTCTGGTAGCAAGAAGCGAGGCCTCGCCTCGCTTTTTGCTACCAGAGGTGGGGTTGGGGCTCGATCGGGCCGATGACGCGGTCGAGATACGGGTTGGCGAACGTGCCGGTCGGGTCGAGTACCGAACGGGCGGCCGTGAACTCGCCCCACCGGGGGTATCGGTCCCGGAGCGACGCCGCATCGTGGAAGTGGATCTTGCCCCAGTGAGGGCGACCGCCGTAGTCGTCGACGATCGCCTGAACCCCTCGAAAGTACTCCTCGTAGGGCAAGCCGTGATACCGGTGAACGGCGATCCAGCCCGTTTCCCGGCCCTCGGCGGTCGACAGGGCGATGTCGTCGGCGGCCGACACCCGGACCTCGATCGGGAACAGCGGGGCCGGATCGAGGGTTTCGATCAGAGCCCTGACCCTATCGACCGCCTCGGGCACGTGCGCGATCGGGATCCCGAACTCGGCCTCGCTGAATCGCACCCGACGCACCGAGCAGAACACGCGGTGGCTCGCGTCGGTTTGCTCACTCGTCGAGATGGAGGCGGCAATGAGCTGGGCCAGGACGGACCGGCTGGCCGGGAATCGGCGAGCGATCCGCATGGCCCCGTCCAGGAGCGCATTTTCGACCAGTTCGTCCTCGACGAAGCGGCGGATCGTCGACGACGGCTCGGCTGGATCCGTGGTTCGATGGTTGCGCTTGATCAGGCAGCGACCCTGTCCCGGCAACCAGAAGAACTCGACGTGATCGGCGCTGTCGACAAAGGCATCCCAGTCGCCGAGGATGTCGTCGAGTTCGCCCGCCTCCTCGACCGCCCGAAGGCGGAATGCGTCGACACACTGGAGCGCTACCTTGGTTACCACGCCCAGCGCTCCGAGCCCGACTCGGCCCGGTCTCCACAACTCGGCGTTGTTCACCGAATCGCACCAGACCACCTCACCCGTGCCGGTCACCAGCTCCATGCCCACCACCGCGGACGACAGATTGCCGAACGCCCGCCCGGTGCCGTGCGTGGCCGTCGACACGGCGCCGGCGATGGACTGGCGGTCGATGTCACCGAGGTTCGGCAGCGCAAGACCACGATCGGCCAGCGCGACATTCAGCCGGTCGATGGTGATGCCGGCCTCGACCGTGACGATCCTGGAGTCGCGGTCGACGGCGTGCACGCCGTCCAAGGCACCGATGTCGAGGTGGACATCGTCGGTGCAGGCGATGTCGGTGAACGAATGGCCACTCCCGACCGTCTTGACCCTGCGGTCCTGCCGTGCGGCTCCGGCGACGATGGCCGCCGCATGCTCGATGTCGACCGCCTCCATCCGCACCCGCGGCCGGCAGGAGGTCGTGCGGCCCCAGTTGCGCCAGGTCTCGAACTCGGCAGCGGCCCCCCGCTCCATGTCACCAGCCACAGCTCCGGCCATCTCACCAGCCTCGCAGATCGACGGGCCAGTGTTCCAGCACCCGCTCGTCATCGACCAGCCACAGAGCGTCGTGACGGGCCACCGTCGGATCGATGTGACCGGGGATCAACCGGACCCGGTCCCCCACCGCCCAATCGCCGGGATCGTGCGGGATCAGCGTGGCGTGTTCGTCGGAGCAGAACAGCACGTCGCCGCGGTCCCAGGTCGGGTTGCCGTGGTCCATGGCGATCGCCTTGATGCCCGCGTCGGCCACGATCCACCCTTTGGGACTGACCGAGATCACGGTGGCCAACACCGACAGCGCCGGCCGAAAGGGCCCACCGATGCGGACGTAGTCGTTGTCCATGAGGGTGAAGCTGCCGGCCTGGATCTCGGTGGCGACGGTGTTGATGTCGAATGTCCCGGTACCACCGGCCGAGATGATGTCGCCGCCGACCCGGTCGGCCACCGACGCCAGAACCGCCATCGACTCGGCGACCTTCTCGATCCTCTCGCTTCGGTCCTCGATCATCATGAGGTGGCCCTCGTAACCCATCACCCCCCGGACCGTGAGGCCTCGAGACCGGGCCTGATCGGCCAGCCGGGGCGCATCCTCGGGAGCACAACCGCAGCGGGGCAGGCCGACGTCGACGTCGATCAGGACCTGCCTGAGGCCGGCGGCGACCGCGGCCTCGAGGATTGCCTCTGAGTCGACGGCGACCGTGATCGACGCCGTCTCGGTCAACACTCCGAGGCGGGCCAGATCGAGCGACTCGTTGGCCAGGAGCAGATCCTGGGTGAGTCCGGCGGCAACCATGCCCTCGATCTCACGCGGGGTGGCGGCACAGAAATTGTGGTGACCGCGGCGATCGAGCTCGGCGGCGACCGCCGTGGACTTGAACGCCTTCACGTGAGGCCGCAGGCGATCGCCGGGCAGCGCCGCATCGGCGGCGTCGAGGTTTGCGTCGAAGGTCGTCTTGTCCACGATGAGCGACGGCGTCGGTAGCCGGTCGGTCGTGGTCGGAACGTCGACCTGTGAGCTCACACGTAGGCTCGTTTGGCCACTTCCTCCAACATGACCTCGGTGGCCCCGCCACCGATCGGCAGGATCCGGGCGTCGCGGTACATCCGCTCGATCGCGGATTCCCGCATGTAGCCGATGCCGCCGTGGAACTGGACGCAGTCGTACATGATCTGGTTGACCACCTCGGCCCCGAACGCCTTCACGCCGGACATCTCCTTCACGTTGTCGACGCCCTGATCGCCCAGCCAGGCGGCGTGGTACATCGAGGCCCGAACGGCGTCGATCTTGGCCTGGTTCATCGCCATTCGCTGGCGAATCGCTCCGAGATCGTACAGCGTGCCGTCGAACGCCTTGCGGTCCTGGGTGTAGCCGTTGGTCAGGTCGATGGCCGCCTGAGCGGCACCCACGCCCATGCCGACGAGCACCATGCGCTCATTCTGGAAGTTCTTCATCGTCTCGTAGAAGCCACGGTGAACGGTGCCGAGCACCTGGTCGTCGGGAACGAAGACGTCGTCGAGCACGAGTTCGGCGGTGTCGGAGCAGCGCCAGCCGTGTTTGTCGAGCTTTTTGGCCACCGAGAAACCCTCGGTATCGGCCGGCACGAGAAACATCGTGATGCCGTACTTGTTGCCCGGATCGGTCTTGGCCGCCACGATCGTCATATCGCCGTACACGGCATTGGTGATGAACGTCTTCGTGCCATTGATCCGCCACCCGTCCCCGTCTTTCACCGCCGAGGTGCGGATACCGGCGACGTCGGAACCGGCGTCCGGTTCGGTCACCCCGATCGCCAGGATGGTGTCGCCCGACAGCACCCCGGGCATCCACTGTTCAAGCTGTTCGGGGGAACCCGAGTTGACCAGGTGGGGACCGGCCATGTCGGTGTGGACCAGCACGGTCACGTCGAAACCGGCGAAGGTCGACGCTCCGAGCGCCTCGGAAAAGGCGGCCGAGGCCAGCATGCCCATGCCAAGGCCGCCGTGCTCTTCGGGAACCCGAAGGGCGAGCATCCCGAGGTCACCCATCTTGCGCAGCACGTCGCGAGGGACCTTCCCCTCTTCCTCCCAGACCTCGCCGTGCGGCATCACCTCGTTGGTGACGAAGTCGACGGTCTGGTCGTAGATGGCCTGCAGCTCATCGGTCATGTAGGCGTTGCGGTGGCGGAGCGAGGACGCGGTTGCGGTCATTGGTTGTTTCTCCTTGAGGCGGTTCTCTTCGGCAGGTTTCTAGTGACTGTCTTCGACGACGAACGTGACAAGCGTCTGTTTGGTGTCGACCTGATCGCCGACGGCGACCCGGATCTCATCGACCGTGCCCGGTCCCGAGGCCGACAGCGAGTGCAGCATCTTCATGGCTTCGACCACGATCACGACATCACCACCGGCGACCACATCGCCGACCGCGACCCGGATCTCAGCCACGACCGCCGGGAACGGGGCGACGATGGCGCCGGCCGAGCTGCCCGAGGTGGCCGTATCGGGAGCCCACCGCTGCGACCGGGGAACCGGTTCGAACGTGTGGGTTGCGCCGGCCAGGTTGACCGCGATCGACGGTGAACGACTCGACCTGGCCGAACCCGGATCGAGATCGGCTGCGACCCGCCGGGCGGAGACGTCGAGTTCATGTACCGGCACCTCGACCAGGTCGCCGGTGTGATGGCGGAGCGCGATCGTTTGTGTCGAGGGTCGTGGGGTCAGGCTGAAGTGGCCGAGTCGACCCCACGGTCCGGCACTTCGCCCGGCCCCCATGTGCGACAGCCACACGCCGGCCGCGACCCGGCCCGCCACGTCCAGGTCTTCGGAGCCGACCGGCGGAATGTCGGTTTCGTCGAGAAAGCGGGTGGTGATACGACCGGCAACCAGCGGCGGCTGATCGGCCAGCCAGCGGTGGAAACCGGTGTTGGTGGTCAACCCGCCCACGACGAGATCGTCGAGAGCCGACCGCAGCCGGGCCAATGCCTCGGTCCGGTCGTCACCGCCGACGATGAGCTTGGCCACCATCGAGTCGTAGTGGGGGCTGATGGCCGACCCGGCTTCGATGGCGGAGTCCCAGCGCACACCTTCGGGCACGACGAGGTTGGTCACGGTGCCGATCTGCGGCGCGAAGCCGTTGGCCGGGTCCTCGGCGTTGATTCTGGCCTCGACGGCGTGCCCGGCCAAACTCACCTGATCCTGGGTGATCGGCAGGGGTTGGTCGAGCGCAGAGCGGATCTGCAGTTCGACGAGATCGAGACCGGTGACCAACTCGGTGACGGGGTGTTCGACCTGGAGGCGGGTGTTCATCTCGAGGAAGTAGAAGTCGCCGGTCTCGTCGTCGACGATGAACTCGACCGTGCCGGCCGAGTCGTAGTCGATGGCCTCGGCCAGGGCTCGGCCGCGGTCGCGCAGCCCCTGCCTGGTGGCGTCGGGCAGGTTCGGTGCCGGCGCCTCCTCGAAGAGCTTCTGGTAGCGACGCTGAACCGAGCACTCGCGGGTGCCGAGGTCGATCACCGAACCGTGTTTGTCGCCGACGACCTGCACCTCGACGTGGCGGGGGCGGGTGATGTAGCGCTCGACGATCATGTCGCCGTTGCCGAAGGATCGCTCGGCCTCGGATCGGGCCTCGGCCAGCCCGGCGGCGAACCCGGCAGGCTCGTTGACGATCCGGATGCCTTTGCCTCCCCCACCAGCCGCCGCCTTGACCAGCACCGGATAGCCGATCTCGTCGGCCGCTCCGGCCAGGTCGTCGGCGTCCTGTGACCGGTCGAAGCCGGGGATGATCGGGACTCCGGCCTCATCGGCGATCCGGCGGGCTTCGATCTTGCCCCCCATCGATTCGAGCGCACCGGGGTGGGGCCCGACCCAGACGAGTCCGGCCTCGATGACCGCTCGAGCGAACGCGGCGTTTTCGGACAGGAACCCGTAGCCGGGGTGGACGGCGGTGGCGCCGGTGTCGGCCGCGGCAGCCAGGATCCGCTCGATCGACAGGTAGGACTGCGACAGGTCGGCCGGGCCGATCAGAACCGCGTCGTCCGCTTCGGCCACGAACGGAGCGGTGGCGTCGGGTTCGGCGTAGACGGCGACGGTCGCCATGCCGAGACGGCGGGCGGTGCGCATCACCCGGCGGGCGATCTCGCCCCGGTTGGCCACCAGCAGTTTGGTCGTCGAGATGTCGTTCACGCTGCTCACTCCTCAGCCACTCCCCTACATCCGGTACACGAGAGCGGGACCGGCGGCCGGCTCGTCCTGTCGGGCGGCCAGCGCCAGCGACAGGCCGAGCACGTCGCGGGTCTGCACCGGGTCGATCAAACCGTCGTCCCACAGGCGGGAGGTGGCGTGATAGGGGTCGGACTGGGTCTCGTACTGGTGGCGGATCCCGGCCCGTATCTCGGCGATCTCCTCCTCCGTGGTCTCAGCTCCCTTGAGGCCGCCGAGACGGATGTCGGTCAGAACGGTTTCGGCGGTGTCGGCGGCCATGGTGGCGATTCGCGAGTTCGGCCAGGCGAACAGGAGGCGAGGGTTGAAACCGCGGCCGCACATCCCGTAGTTGCCGGCACCGTAGGAACCGCCGATGAGCACCGTGTACTTGGGCACCGTGGCGTTGGCCACCGCGGAGACCATCTTGGCCCCGTTCTTGGCGATGCCGCCCCGCTCGGAGTCGGACCCGACCATGTAGCCGGAGGTGTTCTGGAGGAAGACCAGCGGGATGCGACGCTGCTCGCACAACTCGATGAAGTGTGTTGCCTTCAGGGCTGATTCTGAGAAGATGATGCCGTTGTTGGCGATGACCCCGACGAGGTGACCCCAGATCCGGGTGAATCCGCAGATGATCGACGAGCCCCATTCGGGCTTGAACGGTGAGAAGCGGGAGCCGTCGACGATACGGGCGATGATCTCCGTGGCGTCAAACGGGATCCGGTCGTCGGCCGAGACGATGCCGTGCAGCTCCGCCGGGTCGTAGGCCGGAGGCTCGGGTTCGACCCAGTCGATCCAGCCCTGCCGGTCCTCGATCGACCGCTGGTTGGTGGTGGCGCAGATCTCCCGGAGCCGGCCGTAGGCCTCGGCTTCGGTGGCGGCCATGTAGTCGCTGACGCCGGAGATCCGGGTGTGGACCTCGGCCCCGCCGAGCTCGTCGGGGCTGATGATCTCGCCCAGCGCCGCTTTCACGATCGGTGGTCCGCCGAGGAAGATGCCGCCGATTCCCTCGACCATGATGACCTCGTCGCTCAGGGCGGGCACATAGGCCCCACCGGCGGTGCAGCCGCCGAGCACAACCGAGAGTTGGGGCAGACCCTGGGCCGACAGGCGGGCCTGGCGGTAGAAGGAACCCCCGAAGTGGTCCTTGTCGGGGAAGATCTCGTCCTGGAGCGGAAGGAAGGCGCCGCCGGAGTCGACGAGGTAGATCACGCCGAGGCCGTTTTCGGCGGCGATGTCCTGGGCTCGAACGTGTTTCTTGATGGCCATGGGGACGAGCGAGCCGCCCTTGACGGTGGCGTCGTTGGCGATGAAGACGTACGGCACGCCGTGAACCAGGCCGACGCCGGTGACGATGCCGGCGCCCGGCACGTCGTTGTCGTACTGGCCCCATCCGCTCAGCGTGGAGAACTC
The DNA here is from genome assembly GCA_965216675.1 of Acidimicrobiales bacterium. GTDB lineage: Bacteria > Actinomycetota > Acidimicrobiia > Acidimicrobiales > SZUA-35 > JAHELU01. The sequence goes on from CBDCGK010000004.1 coordinate 488,172, forward strand.
GAGAAAGGGGGTGTCGGTGTCGGTGACCATGTCGATCCGGTCCCGGACCATGACCTTGCCTCGATCGAGGTGGCGCTGAATACTCCGCTCACGATTGCGACCGCCGCTGATGGCCCACTGCAGACGTTCGTCGAGCGTGGCCAGCAGCTGATGGTAGGCCTTGGTGTTGGCCGCGAACTGTTCCGAGCCGGTGTCGATGGCGGATTCGATCGGTCTCAACGTTTGTCCTTCCCTGACATCGTGGTCTCCTCGGTCGGGCCGACCCCACGCCAGAACTGATCGGCGATCAACGTCGCGAACCGGTCGACAGTACCACGGCCCGTATCAAGCCATTCAATGGATGCGTTCATCGCCCCGAACAGACCGAGGCGCAACATGGTCACCTCGTCGGCCGATCTGCTCGGCAACACGTCCGACAGCAGTGCGGTCCATCGCGATTCGTAGTCGTCGCGGCGTGGCAATACCGCCTTGCGCACCGCCTCGGGCGCCGTGCGGAACAGGGTGACGTGGCCGGCGGTGAACGCCCGGTTTCCGTGCAGCGCCTGGAGGTGAGCGGCCACGTGGGCGGCGAGGCGCTCTTCGGCCGACGCGGCATCGGCCGGCGGGTACCGGGCCTCGACCTCCTCGAACGCATCGACCATGAAGGTCATGCCCCGCTCGAGGACGGCCACGAGCAGGTCGTCCTTCGAGGCGAAGTGGTAGTACATCGACCCGGCTTTCATACCGACGTCAGCCGCCAGGTCGCGCAACGAGGTCTCCACGTAGCCGGCGTCGAGGAACCGTTGTGCCGCTGCAATCAGGATTCGTTCCCGACCCGAAGAGACCGTGCCGTCGGCCGGTGTTCGAGTGACGGGTGATGATTTGACGGGCGACATCGGACACAAGCCTAGCGCGTTTCCCGCTACCTAACAAACGTTAGGCAGACAACAATCCAGGGGGCTGGACTCGGCTGCTACTGTTCCCCCATGCCCTCCGCTCCGGCAACCGACACCCTTCGAATCGGTTACGCCACACCGGTCGGTCTCTGGAACGCGTCCCGGGCGGACAAACACCGCATGCTCGATCAACTCCACGAGGCCGGCATCGACCACGTCTACATGGCCGACCACGTCTCGTTTCGCGATGGTCACGGCACCGACGGATTCGTCGAGATCGCCGGATTGTCCCAACTCCACGATCACCTCGGGGTCATGATCAGCGTCTACCTGCTGGCGCTTCGACATCCGATGGCCGTGGCCAGACAGATGGCGACGATGACACAGCTCGCCCCGGGGCGGGTGTCGCTCGGTGTCGGCGTCGGCGGTGATGACCGCCACGAGATCGAGGTCTGTGGTGTCGATCCCCGGACCCGGGGACGCCGTACCGACGAGTGTCTGGCGATCCTGCGCCTACTGGCCGACGGTAATCCGATCGACTACACGGGTGAGTTCTTCGACCTCGACGCGGCGTCGATCAAGCCGCCGATCGGCTCGATTCCGATACTGATCGGGGGACGGTCCGATGCCGCCCTGGTTCGCACGGGACGACATGGCGACGGCTGGATCGGCGCCTGGTGCTCACCACGGCGCTTCGCCGAGGCGGTCGACATCATCGACGAGGCCGCGGCCGAGGCGGGACGGGCCGCGAACTGGATCCACGGCTACCAGCCATGGATCGGCGTCGGACGGACCCGGGACCAGGCTCGACAAGCCGTGGCGGGCGCCATGGAGCGCTTCTACCGCGTGCCCTTCGAGCGATTCGAGCGCTACACGCCGTACGGCGGCGTCGAAGAGGTCGCCGAGCGTCTGCAGCCCTATCGAGAGGCCGGATGCCGGCTGTTCAACCTGAAGGTGGTCGCTCACGACGAACCCACCGCCATGGAGGCCGCCGGTCGAATCGCCGGGCTACTCAGAGCCTGATACCCGATCGAGGGCCTGACACGGCGAGTCCGTCGATGGAGGAGACGGTCAGAGCGAATCGAGTTCGAGCACCGCCGCTCGAATGGCGTGAGCCAGCGGATCGAGATCGTCGATCAACTGCCGGTCGGCGATCAGGCACAAATCCACCGACTCCGCTTGCGACAACACGCAGATCGACAGTCCGGTTCCGTCGACCAGCGCCGGCAACGAGTAGCGGTGCAGCACCGGGGCACCGAGCACATCACTCTGGTTGCGTTCACCGGGCACGCTGACCACGACCACATTGAACGGCGGATGGAACCGCGAACCCGAGCCGGTCCGGGCCATCAGGCGCGAGGCCATCGCCGCCACAGCCGGAGAAGCCTGGTAGAGCCGGCGGATGGTGTCGACCGGATGGGCTTCCACCGATTCGAGCAGCTCGTCCATCTGAGTCCGGATCGAGGTGAGTCGATCGAGTCCGTCGTCGGCGTCGGTGGCCAACCCGATCAGGGCCGTCCCCAACGGCTGGTCGACCGAGTTCACCAGGATCGGCGCCAACGCAACAAGCTGATCGACGGGCAGTTCACCGCGGTCGATCAACCAGCGCCGCAATCCGCCGCCGACGGCAGCCAGCACGACGTCGTTGAACCGGGCGCCATGCCGCTTGCGGATGTCTCGGAGCGGACCGATCGGCAGCGACGTCAGCGACACCTTCCGAGTCGCTCCAAGCGCTCGGTTGAACGGCAGCCGGGGGGCGGTCAGATCGCCGACGTCGACCTCGACGTCACCGTGCGGGGCAGCCCACTGGGCGGCCAGCGACGGCAGGATCTGCGGCCCGATGACCGGGATGTTCCGGGCCAGGGAGACCCCGAAACGACCCCATCGAACCGGCGACCGCAACTGGGACACGACCGCGTGGGCCAGCAGCTGCTGGTCGTCGAGCGGCTCCGTACCCGGCGGTTCGTCGGCCATGGAGCGCAGCGGTGGAACCACCGGCTCGCCGGCCAACCCGGCGGCGGTGAGCGGGGTCACGAGGTCGAGTCCGGTGATGCCCTCGATCAGGACGTGGTGCACCTTGACGTAGATGCCGGCGCTGCCGTCGGGACGGTCGATCAGATACAGCTCCCAGAGCGGCCGTTCGCGGTTGAGTGGCCGTTCGTGGAGGCGGGCGATCAGCGCCGCCTCCTTGTCGCCGCCGCCGGACGACGGAACGCCGATGTGGCGGAGGTGGAAGCTCAGATCGAACCGCTCGTCCCGTTCCCACCAAGGCCGATCGAGACGGAGAGGCACCTCTCGAAGTCGGAAACGCAGCTCCGGCACGACGGCGAGGCGCTGCTCGACCAGCTCGCTCAGGTGTTCGAAGTCGAAGTCAGGGGCACTCGTCGGGTCGACGACCGTGTAGACCGACGTGTGACCGAGGTTTGTCGGCGTCTCGGACCGCAGGAGCGCGGCCTCCCGTGGGGTGAGCTGGCGCATCAGCCTCCCTCGATGCTCGGGTACAGCGCCCGGGTCACGGTCGAGACGTCGAACGGCCGCCACTCACCGTCGGGTAACGCCAGCCGATCGGCCACGACCCGGAGAACGGCCACGTTCCATCCGAGACCGAAATGGCTGCCCCGGACTTCGATCGCCTCGGCCTGAGGTCCGGGTGTCTGCCGGCAGGCGATGCCCGGGACGACGCCGTCGTGACGGGTCCAGATCGTCGTCGACGGTACGGGAATACGATCGACGTCGAGCCGCTGGGAGGCGAAGGCGAACTTCCAGATCGAGCCCATCAGCTCGAACAGGAAACTCACGTTCGACTGCTGGCGGTCGATCTTGATGGGCGATCCGAGGGTTATCACCTGGCGCACCATCTCCGGACGGTTCAACGCCAACATACGGCCGAACACACCACCCAGACTCCAGCCAATGATGTCGATCGGGCCCCGATGGCGGTTGTGGAGACGGACGAGCATACGATCCAGCCCCGCCACCACATGATCGGCGGGACCGACGTTGCGCCCGATTCCCCACCCGTAGGGACGATGACCCTGACTCCAGAGGAACGTTCGCAGCGGGAGCGTCGACTGATCGGTGCCGATGAATCCTGGCACCACGAGAACCGGCCGTGACTGGGCGGACGGCGTCGACACGGCGGCCGTCACCGCGGCCAGCGGGAACGCGGCCAATTCGGGAACGGCGAGCAGCTCGCGCCACAAGCCGGCGGGCCGAACGTCGGTGGGACCGCTTTCGTCACCATCGGCCATCAGCGAGCCGTCGTCGAACGCGGCAGGGCTCAATGCGACTTCGTGCAACGGTCCGGCCTTACCATGAGGACTCAATTTTATCCGACGACGCGCCTCCACCCGGGGTCGGACCCGAGGAGGGTAAAGATACCCACCTGCGACCCCGGCAAGCCGGCGCTGTCGGATCCCGACCGCCACAGCGGGCCCAGGTTGGCTACCGTCGCAGATCATGAGCGATGCAACCGGGGGACCCGACTCGTACGACGCCGACGCGCCCGAGGGCCCGTCCGAACCGGCGACGACGTCCGGCGCCATGACGGCGACCAACCCACGACTGCCTCCTCCCCCTCCTCCAACCGATCGGCCGCCCCCGAATCCCGCCGAACGCGCACAACCCGATGTTCGATGGCCCCGAGTCGTCCGCCCACCCTCGTCGCTGAAGCCGGCATGGGTCGCAGCCGTCGTGCTCGCGGCGCTGTTGACCGACCTGGCGTTGCGTCGGGTGCCGTGGGATCAGGCGGCAACGTCGCTGCTCATCGCCGCAATCGCCCTCGGCTTGGCCGTCTCGGGCTTCGTGACATCCCGTTCGGCGCGGATCATGCTTGTCCTGGCCACGTTTTTCGGCGCGTTCCTGACCTGGCGGACCGGGTTCTTGTTGAGCGCGTTCAACCTCCTGGCCGCCGTCGGGCTGCTGACGGCAGCGGCCGCGTTCGGTCGCCGTGGCGACATCTGGAACGCCGGGCCGGGGCGCCTGATCGCCGCCGCGGTGGCGGTCCTCGAGGGCATGCTCTTCGTGCCGGTCGGCGGTATCGAGGAGGCCGAGGCCCGGTACCACGCCTGGAATCGCGAAGGCAACGAGACGGCTCGGGCGGTGGTACGTGGTGTCGCCATCGCCGGTCCGACCGTCCTCGTGCTCGGCCTGCTCCTGGCTTCCGCCGACGTCGTCTTCGAGTCGTTCTTCACCGGCTACGACCTCCGACTCGGCACGCTGCTCGGCCATCTCATCCTGATGGCGGTCGGGGCGGGAGCGATGACCGTGCTGCTTCGGGTGGCCTCGCGCCGGGCGGAGCCCCGGATCACCGGCCCGGGCTGGTCGTTGGGGGTGGTCGAGGTCTCGATACTGCTGGGCTCGATCACCGCGCTGTTCGCCGTTTTCGCCTACGCCCAGCTCGTCACCGTCATGGGCGGGGCCGACGAGGCGCTGAGCCGGGCCGGGCTCGACCCCAAGCAGTTCGCCCGCCAGGGCTTCTTCCAGCTGCTCTGGGTGGCCGCGATCACCCTGGCCGTCGTGATGATTGTCAGGGTGTTGGCCGACCGATCGGATGGGGCGCGACGGGTGGCCACGACGCTCGGTCTCGTGACGGTGGCTCTCACGCTGGTCATCGTCACGGTGGCCATGGCCCGAATAGCGTTCTACGTCGACGACAGCGGACTCACCGCTCGACGGCTCTACGCCGCAGTCATCTCGGCCTGGATCGCCATCAGCTTCGTCCTGGTCGCCGCTCGACTCCTCGGCCTGCGCCGCGACCGGGCCTGGCTCACACCGGCCTCGGTCCTCAGCGCCGTCGTCCTCCTGCTGGTGTTGAACCTGGCCAACCCGCAGCGGCGAATCGCCGAGAACAACCTGGCTCGCAACGAGGACGTGCTTGTATGGCACGTACGTCACGACCAGTTCGTCGGTGAGGGTCGAGCCGAACTGGCCGACAACCTCGACCGCCTCTCGCCTGACCTGGCGGTCGAGGTGCGGGGGGAGCTTTGCGCCCGATACCGACACGATGGAGCCGATGACGACGGCTGGCTCTCGTTCAACGCCGGTCGAACCAGAGCAGCCGACGCCATCGGACGTCTCTGCGGTTGAGCAATTTCTACGCCGGCACCTCCGGCCGGTCCCAGGCGCCGTAGCCACCGAGAATGTCGGAGACGTCACCGAATCCGGCCTGACGAAGCGAGCTGGCGGCCACCGACGAACGGTATCCACCGGCGCAGAACACCACGGTGGTCTTGTCGGGGTCGAGCTCGCCAGTCCGGCTCGGCAGTTCACCTACCGGGATGTTGACCGCACCGGGGATCGTGCCCAGCTTGGCCTCGCCCTGGTTGCGGACGTCGACCAGTTGCAGATCGTCGAGTTCGGCGCGTCGGTCGTCGAACTCCGCCACCGTCAGGCGAGATGCCCGCCGGACCCGGTCGGGATTGCCCTCCATCACCGCCAATGGGCTCTGGAGGAAGCCGACCACCCGGTCGAAACCGATTCGAGCCAGCCGGTTCTTCGCTTCGAGTTCGAAGCCGTCGTCGACGACCAGCACGATGTCGACATCGGAGGGGACGACCGACCCGGCGAACTCGGCGTAGCGGCCGTTGAGGCCGACGTTGATCGAACCTGCGAGGTGCCCCCGGGCGAAGTCCTCGGGATCCCTGCCGTCGATGATCATGGCCCCGTCGGCCACGACCCGGTCGAACCCGTCGAGATCGAGCGCCGGTGGCAGCGCGGTCTCGTCGAGCAGTTCACGGTCCTTGCGGTTGAGAATGGCGTCGTAGACGAAGTAGTCGGGGGCCGGCGGTTGGCCCTCGGTGACGAGTTCGATGAACGTCTCACGGTCGGGGGCGAGCAGGGCGTAGTTGGTCTGCTTCTGCTCCCCCATCGTCGACCAGGTGTCGGTCGACAGGTTCTTGCCGCAGGCCGAACCGGCCCCGTGGGCGGGATAGACCTTGGTGGCATCGGGCAGCGGCATCAGCTTGTTGTGCAGGCTGTCGTAGAGCTTCTCGGCCAGTTCGTCGCGGCTGAAGCCGATCGACGCCAGCAGATCGGGGCGGCCGACATCGCCGATGAAGAGGGTGTCGCCGGTCAACACGCCATAAGGCGTCTCGTCGCCGGCGTGCTCCCGCACCACGATGCTCATCGACTCGGGTGTGTGACCCGGCGTGTGCAGAATCTCGAGCGTGACCTCGCCGAGGCTGATCACCTCGCCGTCGGCCAGCTTGCGAGCCGGGAATTCGGGCTCGGCGACCGACGAGAAGCCGATCTCGGCGCCGGTCGCCTCGGCCAGTTCGAGGTGCCCCGACAGGAAGTCGGCGTGGAAGTGGGTCTCGAGCACCAGGTCGATGGTGAGACCCGCTTCGGTGGCGTCGGCCACGTACTCGTTGATGTCCCGGCGAGGGTCGACGACGACGGCCCGGCCGGAGGTCTCGTCACCGATCAGGTAGGAGGCGTGCGACAGGCAGTCGAGGTAGTACTGGTTGAAGATCATTTGTTTGCCTTTCTCGGAATCGTCCGGGCTGTGAATCGGGTCGGTTGATGAGTTGTGGGATCGGGTGTGCGGATCAGGTTGCCAATCAGGTTTGGCTGTCGTGTGCCAGCATCCCGCCGGTCAGGTTGACGACGTCGCCGAATCCTCTCGACGCCAGGAACCCGGCGGCCTGACCGCTCCGGGCCCCCGATCGACAGAGGAGGACGATCCGTCGGTCGTGGCGGAGTTCGTTCGTTCGGTACGGGAGCTCGCCCAACGGGATGTTCACGGCGCCGGGCAGGGTGCCGGCGGCCACCTCCTCCGGCTCGCGAACATCGATGAGCTGTGACCCCTCACCGAGCAGCGACCGATAGTCGGTGACCGGGTGTTCGGTGTAGGTGGCTTGGGTGTGCATGGTGTCTCCTTGGGGAGTCCTGGAAACGTTCAGAGGATCAAATTCGGCCCGGAGTGCTGAGAGCAGGCGTCTCGTCGGACCGGGGGCGTTCGTCGATACCCGAGGCCACGGGGTCGGCGGGTGCCGAGGCTCCGGTCACGATGGCGGCCACGGCGTCATGGGTTGAGGCGTGGATCCGGTCGACCAGACTGTCCCACAACCGGCAACGGCGTAGCACGTCGCGGACGGGTCCCTTGACGCCCGACAGGTGCAGGCTGACCCCCCGGCGGTCGAGGTCCTCGACGATCTCTCCCATGGTCTCGGCCCCGGTGGCATCGATGTCGTTGATCCCCGACGCGTCGAGGACCAGCGCGGCGGGAGGTGATACGAGGGCCCGAGTGCCGTGGGCGGCCATGAGCTTCTTGACGTGGTCGGCGTTGACGAACGAGACGGCGGCGTCGATGCGGACGATGTGGATGCCGTCGACGACGTCGACGTCATCGAATCGAGCGACGTTGCGGTAGGTGGTGGTACCGGGGACGTGACCCAGAACAGCGGTGTGCGGCTTGGACATGCGGGCGAACACCACAAGCATCGACGCAACCACGGCAACCGCGATACCGACCTCGATTCCCAGCAACAGCGTGGCTGCGAAGGCGGTGACCAGCCCGACGAGATCGGTCTTCTTCACCGCGGCGATGTGGCGCATCTCGGCCACGTCCACCAGGCCGACGACGGCGGCGATGATGATGGCGCCCAGCGCGGCATTGGGCAGCGACCGGAAGAGCGGGGTGAGAAAGGCGATCGTGGCCAGGATCACCGCGGCGGTCACCACCGATGCGAGCGGCGTGCGGGCTCCGGCGGATTCGTTGACCGCGGTTCGGGAGAAGCCGCCGGTGACCGGGTAGCCGCCGAACAGGCCGGAGGCGACGTTGGCGGCGCCGAGGCCGATCAGCTCCTGATTCGCCTCCACCTCGTAGCGGTGGCGTCTGGCGTAGACCTTGGCCACGGCGATCGACTCCATGAAGCCGACAATCGTGATCACGATCGCGGTCGGCGCCAGGGTGGTGAGCAGTGAGCCGTCGAATGCCGGAAGGCTGAAGGCGGGCAAGGAGTCGGGGATGTCGCCGACCACCTTGACACCCTCGTCCTCGAGCGAAAGCAGTTCGACGGCCAGGATGGAGCCGACGACGACCACGAGCGCCCCCGGCACCCGTGGCACCCATCGTTTCAGGGCGAACAGCGCACCGAGGCAGGCCATGCCGATCGTCACCGTGGCTGGATTGCTCGAACCGAGATCGGCGATCACCCCTTCGACCGTGCCGGCGAAGCTCTCCGCCCGAGGGGGTGAGATCCCGAGCAGGTGTTTGACCTGTGAGAATCCGATGATGATGGCGGCGGCCGCGGTGAAGCCGACCAGCACCGAATGGGAGAGCAGGTTGACGAGGAAGCCGAGCCGGCCGAGCCCCATGACCAGGTGGACGATGCCGACCAGCACCGCCAGGAGTGCGGCGGCGATGAGGTAACCGGCCGTGCCCTCCTCGACGATCGGGGCCAGGGCGGCGGCGGTCATCAGCGAGACGATGGCGACGGGGCCGACCGCAAGCTGTCGGGACGTACCGAACAACGCGTAGGCCACGATCGACACGGTCGAGGCGTACAGCCCGACTTCGGGGGGCAGGCCGGCGAGCAGGGCATACGCCATGGCCTGGGGCACGAGCATCGCGCCGACGGTCAGACCGGCAGCCAAGTCGCTCTGGAGCCAGGCCCGGTCGTATCGCCTGAGCCACTGGGAAACTGGAAGAATGGTGGCCAACTCCATAATGACCGAATATACGGACATTTAGCTCATTTGTCAACCTGACCGGCTCTACAGGTAGCCGTCCATCCGATCGGCGAGGTACGGCGCACCCAAACCGGTGTAGAGGGAACGGGCGATATCGGCGTAGCGGCCGGCGGCCTCCCGGTCGCCGCGACGAGCCGCCAGTCGGGCCAGAGGGTCGGCGGCGGCGAGGCCACACGCCCACGGGACACCAAGTACCAGGTGTTCGAACTCGGCGAGGCACGGCTCTACGGCGGCGGCCATTTCGTCGGCGTCGAGACGCAGGGCGGCCTCGGCGAATCCAACAAGGCCGTTGCCACCGAGAATGTGTTCACCCATCGTCGACAGCACCGAGAGGTCGAGGTCGCCGGCCAAGGTTTCGGCCTCGTCAACCTCTCCCGTGGCGTGGAGGGCGGTGATCAGCGCGCCGTCGAAAATGGCTGCGCCATCGAAGTCAGCCAGAAGTCTGAGCAGCGCCGGAGAGTGCGTCCACTCGTCCGCGATGAGGTCGAGGAAGAACTGGCCGAATCCATGAAGGGCAAACGAGGAATCACCCCAAAAGGCATCACCGATGGCCGCGGCCCGTTCACAGAGGTCCCGAGCAGCGCCAATATCGCCTTCGAAGGCCGAGAACGTCGCACGGTTGGACAGATCCCGCCACTCGGCTATCGGCTGAGCCCGAATCCTGACGTCGTCGGTGAGCGTGCTTCTACGGAGCTGGTCGCCGCGCCCGTGCATCAACGCCGAGGTTTCCGGCGCCGCGGCGTCGGTGAAGTAGGCCCTCGACGCGGTTCGTAACCGTTCGAGCTCCACGTCGATCTCGTCCAGGCGATCGGCACCGGCAGGGCACGAGAAGGTTATGTGACGCCATTCGAGAAGCTCGAAACGCGCGTCGTCGGTCATGCCGACCGCTTCCGCCATCGCGATCGCCTGGTCGACCTGGGCGGCGCGGACAGACAGGGGTTGCCGGAAGATGTTGAAAACCGCCGTCTTGGCCATGATCCGAGCCTTGTCGACCGAGTCGTCCTCACCGAGAAGCCGATCGGCCTCGGCCAACAGCTTCAAGGTGCTCGTGTCGCTGGGCTTGCGGAACGGGCTCCGGTTCCAGTGGGCCAGCGTTGCCGTCAGGAACAGATCCGGCCAGCCGTTGTGTCGGGCGAGATCGATGACCTGGTCCAGATGGTCGATGGCGAGACCCGGCGTGCCTCTCCGGTTGAGGAGCTCGCCGATCTCCAGCAGAACCTCGGCTCGGACTCGGGTCGGGGGCTCAACGGCAAGCACCGCTTCGAGAACTCGTACAGCACGATCATACTGATTTGCCCCGGCGGCATCGGTGGCCGCACGACGGCTGAAGGCGATCGCTTCGTCGGCGGAAACCAACGGAATCGCGCCGAGTGTGTGAAAGGCGATCTCCATCTCGTCGGCTCCGGCTTCGGTCAACGCGTCGGCACATGCGGCATGAAGTGATGCTCGGCGTGCCCGTGTCAGGTCGCCGACGATGGCTTCCGGTACGAGTTGGTGGGAGAACCGAAATCGAGACGACGTGGTGGTCTCGTGCAGCAGTTCGGCATCGATGGCCAGATCAACCGCGGCGAGTGCGGTCTCCGGCTCCAGGTCGGCGGCGGTGGCGGCGATCGGGAACAGGAACTCGGGCCCCAACAAGGCTCCCACCTGAACGATGCGGCGAACGTCGTCGTTCTGGCGGCTGAGACGGCGGGTGACCAGTTCCTTGACCGACCGGGCGGTGTCTTGGCCGAGTTGGAGATCGCGAAGGCTCTCGGTCAGAAAGAGGCTGTGTCCTCCGGTGGTGGCGAACAACGGCTCGGATTCGGGGTCGGTCGCCCGACCGGTGACGGCTTCGATGAGATCCTTCGCCGCCGACTCGTCGAGGTTGCCCAGCGCCAGCTTGAGTGACGAAGCCGACCGGCACTCACTCTGTATCCAGCCATACACGTCGTTGGGAAGGTCCTGCCGGCCCGACCGGTAGGTGGTGAGTGTTGCCACCGACTCGCCGGGTAGCCGCCGATGCAGCCGCGACAGGAACGAACGAGTCGGCTCATCGGACCACTGCAGATCATCGACGAGGATGAGAAGCGGACCGCCGGCCGCGATTCGTTCGAACACGGTGAGGAACACATCGATTCCCGCGTAGGCGTCCACCATGACGGGATCGTGGGGAAGGGCGTCGACGAGCGACGGGATCAGCGATACCAGCTGTGCCTCGACACCACGGCTCCAGCCGGCCAGACTGGCTCGGTTGTTCACGGCCAATTGAGCGAACGCGTCCCGTACGGCCTGGAGGCTCGAGGTGACGCTGGCCTCACACCTTCCGGCACACACCGTCGCCCCGTTGCCGGCGGCCATCGTCAAGACCTCGATCGCCAAGCGGGACTTCCCCGAACCGGGAGCACCCCCGATGAAGACCCGACTGTTGGCACCGCGGCCGGAGCGGAGAATCCCGTCGATCTGATCCAATTCAGCTTTCCGACCGACGAAGGGGAACTCATCGTCGACGGCGATGTCGATCGCCAGGCTGCGCGCCCTGACCGGGCCCGATTCACCGTCGCCGCCCGGCTCCGTTTGCTGCGGCGCAATGTCGGTCAGTTCTCCAACGAACTGATAGCCGCGACCGTGGACGTTGCGCACGAATTTCTGGGTACGCCCATCGTCGCCCAGCGACCGTCGAACCTGTTTGATTCGGGTGGTCAACGCTGACTCCGAGACGAATTGATCGCCCCATACGGCATCGAGAATCGCAGCCTTCGGCACGACGCGAGCCCTCTCCGCGATCAGCAGAGCAAGCACGTCGAACGCCTGGGGTTCGAGGTGCACCTCTCCGTCCGGCCCCACCAGCCGCCTGGCGGCCACGTCAAGCGCGAAGCCGTCCCACGTGTAGGTCATCCCAGGAAGTGTAGTGGCAGCGCAAAATCGGTCTCGTGTTGCCGTGGTTCGTGACGGTTACCCGCTGCGGTTCGGTCGGCGCAGCTCTGGGGCCGCGACGAAGCGGGACCGCTCGTCGGTCAGGCTCGACCCTTGAGCATGAGGTTCCAATACAGGAACGGCAGGCCGTACTTCTTGAGATACCACATGTCCCGACGGGGCTTGGTGGTGTCGATCACGGGGAACGAGGGCGCGGGCTCGGTCGAGTAGTCGAACTCGGCCAGCAACATCTCGTGCCGCGACGTCGTGAGCGGGCACGAGGAGTAGCCTTCGTAGCGCTCGGTTGGATCCTTGCTTTCGAGCTGGCGGAGAACGTTGGCCGCCACCACCGGGGCCTGTTTGCGGATGGCGGCCCCGGTCTTCGAGTTCGGCGTCGAGCCGGCATCGCCCAGCGAGAAGATGTTGGGGTAGCGAACGTGTTGATGCGTGTGCTTGTCGACGTCGACGTAACCTGTCGGCTGATCGGTCGACAGCGGGCTCGACTTGATCCAGTCCGGTGCCGACTGGTGAGGAACGACGTGCATGACGTCGTAGGGCAACGTGAAGTTGGCACCGCCCTCGTTCATCGGCATGAACGTCGCCTTGCGGCCGGCGACATCGACCGATTCGAGTTCCGCTTCGGTGTGGAGGTTGATGCCGTAGCCGTCGACGACCCTGTCGAGGGCGTCAGCGAACACCTTCACGCCGAAGATGCGAGGCGTCGGCACGACGAGATGCACGTCGATGTCGCCCAAGACCCCCTGCTCCTGCCAGTAATCACAGGCCAGGTAGGCGATCTTCTGGGGTGCCCCACCGCACTTGATCGGGCCGGACGGCATGGTGAACACTGCCGTGCCCGACCGGGTGTTCCTGATGAAGTCCCAGGTCTTGGGAGCGAGATCGTAGGTGTAGTTCGACGAGACGCCATCGCGGCCGAGCGTGTCGGTCACTCCGGGAATACGGTCCCAGTCGAGCTGGATGCCGGGGCACACGACCAGAACGTCGTAGCCGATGGTCTTGCCGCCGCTGGTGAGCACCACGTTGTTGGCCGGATCGAACTCCGTGGCCGCGTCGCGAATCCAGGTGGCCTCCCTCGGCATGACCGATGCCTCGGACCGCATACTCGTCTCGCGTTTGGCGCAGCCGCCGCCGACGAGGGTCCAGAGTGGCTGATAGTAGTGTTTGTCGGACGGCTCGATCACCGCGAAGCTGTCGACCTTGCCGGCAAGGCGGGCAGCGACGGAGATGCCGGCGGTACCTCCGCCGACGATGACGACTCGGTAGTGGGATGTGGTGGCCATGGGTATGTCCCCTCGGATCGACGGCCGATTGGCTACTCTCCGACGGACGCGTCGCGTTGCGAAGAGCCACCTACAATGTACGTTCTTTCGGACAGCCGGTCAAGTCTCGGTCGATGTCGCACTGGGACGCAGCTCGGTACGCGATCCGGCCGACCAGTCGGTCACGAAACGGTACCGATCACCTCGAATCACGGTCGTTCGCCATTCGACGGGCACGCCGTCGCGACAACCTCGCCGTTCGAGAAAGAATGCGGCGTCGGACTTGGTCAGGCCCAGCAGCTTGCGATCGCCGGCAGTGGGCAGGATCGGCGTCAACCGCTCCCATCCCTGGTTCGGGACCGGCGCACCCAACTTTGCGAGTTCGTCGTAGAGCGCCGTGTGGCTGAAGTCGACATCGAGCAGCGGCGCGCCCACCGAAGCCGGAAGCCAGGCCCGATCGACGGCCAGGGGCGCGCCTCCCGCCATCCGCAGCCGCTCGAGGAGCACGAACTCCGAGTCCTCGGGCAGTTCCAGGTGGCTGGCGGCAACCGTGTCAACCACCGTCTCGAGACGCAACACCTGGCTCGTCTGCTCGACGCCGGTCGACTCGACCGATTGGAACAGGCTGTACAGGGTGCCGAGCGATTGCTCGAACTCGGACCGGTTGACGACCGTGCCCCTCCCCCGCTCCCGCTTCAGTACGCCGGTCTTGTTGAGATGGCGCACGGCCTCCCGCACGGTGTGGCGACTCACCTCGTAGGCTTCGGTGAGCTGCAGATCGGTGGGAAACCCGTTCTCGAACTCGCCCGACTCGAGCCGTCGACGAAGATCAACCTCCAACTGAGCCCAGAGGGGCATCGGTGAACGGCGATCCAGTGGGTTGATCGACATGATCTGCCTTCCGGGACGTGCTGGCCTGCGCGGACCATCAGAGATCCTGTTGTTCGGACTTACAAAGTTAACACAGGATATGTCCGTTGCGGCACTCCCGCTGAAATTGTACGGACAATCAGTTCCCGTGGCCGATACCATTGGCCCCGAACCACTGCGAGGAGTGTCCGATGATTCGCAAGCCGCAAGAACGACCACCGTTCCGATCAGTCAGGAAGGTTCTTCCCCTCGCCGTCGCGCTGACCGTCATGGTGACGGCCTGTTCGTCGGCCGGCGACCAGCGCGAGGGCGCCGGCGATGCTGCGGCCATCCGCGTGGTCGAGCCGACCGCCGCCGTCGAACTTCTCGACGACGGCACCGACCGGGTCCTCATCGACGTGCGAACCCCCGAGGAGTTCGACGAAGCCCACCTCGACGGAGCCATGCTCATCGACTTCTACCGGGATGATTTCGAGGCGGCGATCGATGAACTCGACCGCGACCAGCCGTACGTCATCTACTGCCGCTCCGGCAACCG
Organism: Acidimicrobiales bacterium; assembly: GCA_965216675.1. Classification (GTDB taxonomy): domain Bacteria; phylum Actinomycetota; class Acidimicrobiia; order Acidimicrobiales; family SZUA-35; genus JAHELU01. The sequence goes on from CBDCGK010000004.1 coordinate 503,324, forward strand.
CAGCGGCCAGGCCCGGGAACTGATGGCCGAGCTGGGCTTCACCGACGTCGCCGACATCGACGGCGGGATCGTCGCCTGGGAAGCCGACGGCCTACCGACCGTCAAGTGACCGACCGTCTCGCCGGCTGGCTCTTCGTGGCCGCACAGGCGGTGCTGCTGGTTGCGTTGGTGGTGCTCCCCCGTGCCGATCACTGGCCCGTCCCCACCTGGCTGAATGTGATCGGATACGGGCTGATGGCCGTCGGGTTCGCGCTGGTCGTCGTGGCCGGCCTGCGACTCGGGCCGAGCCTGACACCGACACCGGTGCCGACCGAGCACGGCCGTCTCACCACCACCGGCCTGTATCGGATCAGCCGACATCCGATCTACACGGGGGTTCTGGCCATCGTGGCCGGGATCACCGTCCGCTCGGCCAGCTACGCGGTCGCCGCCGTCGGGCTGTTGACTGTGGCGTTCTTCACCGTGAAGGCGCGCTGGGAGGAGGATCGGTTGCGGGAACGCTACGCCGACTACGACGCCTACGCCGCCGCCACCGGGCGATTCCTGCCCCGCCTTCAGCCTCGGATGCCCCGGTCGGAGGTCAATCGGCGGCGATGAACCCTTCGGCCGCGAGCCGATCGATCTCGTCGTCGTCGAAGCCGAGTTCGGTGAGCACATTCCGGCTGTCGGATCCGACCGATGGCACCGGACCGCCGGGGGCGACGTCGACCCCGGCGATCTTGATCGGAACGGCCACCGTCTCGATGGGCACGCCGAGATCACCATCGGACACCGTCGGCTCGTCGCCACTGGTGTCGAGCCGGTGGGCCAGCGGCACCATGTAGCCGTTGGCCCGGATCTGCTTGTCCTTCACCACCTCGTCAAGCGGCTGGACCGGGGCCCAGACTATGTTCTCCTCATCGAGCAGCCGGCCCCATTCGGCCGCCGTCTTCGTCAGCAGCTGCTGGTCGATGATCGGCACCAGTTCGGCCATGTTCCGGTACCGATCACGGGGGGTGGCGAACCGCTCCTCGTCGAGCACCCACTCCAGGCCCAGCTGGCGGCAGAACGTCGGAAACGTCTCCGGAACCGGCATGTTGACCAGCAGCCACACCCCGTCGCCACACCGGTAGGTGTTCACGGCGGCGTTGAGCGCCTCGTGGCGATTCCGGGCCGTCGGACGCCGGCCGTCGATCAGCGCGGTCGACACATCGCCGGCGATGGCCCACAACGAGTTGGCCAACAGGCTCGTCTCCACCACTTGGAACTCACCGGTGCGTTCGGCCAGCCTGAGCGCGGCCAGCACACCGGCCAGCAGGGCGAGGCCGCTGGAGTGATCACCGGCCGCCTGGGGAAACCGCGAGGGCTGGCCGGTATCGGGGTCCGAACTCATGTCAGCAAACCCGCCCCTGGCGAAGTAGGCGGTCACATCGAAGCCGGGGCGGTCCGCCTCCTCCCCCTTGGTTCCGTAGCCGGTCAGGGTGGCGTGGACCAGGCTGGGGTTGACCGCCCGCAGGCTGTCGGGGTCGAAACGGTAGCGCTGCTGGCGGCTCGGCAACATGTTGCACACGAACACCTGGGCGGTGGCGACGAGGCGATGCATGATCGCCTGGCCCGCCTCGGTCGTGACGTCGACCGCCAACGACCGTTTGCCCCTATTGTCGACCGCGAATGCGGCGTCGAAGTCGATCTTCCGGCCGTCGAGTTTCGGCTGGCGCATCAGCCCGCGATAGGTGTCGCCGGTCGGCGGCTCGATCTTGATCACGTCGGCGCCGAGGTCGGCCATGATGGCGCCCGCGCTGGGCGCGGCGACGAAGCTCGCCATCTCCACCACCCGCACGCCGTCAAGTGGCTTGACCGTCATCAGCTCGTTCCCTGTCGGTTCACGGCTCCGATTATCGCATTCGAACCGGGTCAGGACATTTTCGGAGCCGACGAATCCCCACGACGGCTACCGTTGCATCCGTGACCGTCGTCCGAGCCCGCAGCCTGGTGAAACAGTTCGGTGAACACCGAGCCGTCGACGGTATCGACTTCGACATCGAGCCCGGCGAGACCTTCGCCATGCTCGGGCCCAACGGCGCCGGCAAGTCGTCGACGATGAAGATGATCTCCACGGTCAGCCCGGTGACCTCCGGCGAACTCCGAGTACTCGGGCGGGATCCGGCCACCGACGGCCGTCGGATACGGGCCAGGCTTGGCGTGGTTCCCCAGGAGGACATCCTGGACATGGCACTGACGGTGAGGGAGAACATCACCGTCTACGGTCGGTACTTCGGTCTGATGCGTTCCGAGGCCCGCCACCGGGCCGACGAGCTTCTTGCGTTCGTCCAGCTCGCCGATCGGGCCGATGACCAGGTCCGCCCGCTGTCGGGCGGCATGAAACGGCGGCTGTCGATCGCCCGGTCGATGGTGAACAACCCCGAGCTGATCCTGCTCGACGAACCGACGACCGGCCTGGACCCGCAGGCCCGCCATCTGCTGTGGGAACGGCTCTACCAGCTGAAGCGGCAAGGCGTCACCCTCCTGTTGACGACCCACTACATGGATGAGGCCGAGCAGCTCGCCGACCGGCTCGTCATCATGGACCGGGGTCGTATCGTCACCGAGGGCACACCACGGTCGCTGATCGAAACCCACTGCAGCCGCGACGTCATCGAACTCCGCTTCGGCGACCCCGCTCTTGGCCCGGCCGACGCCGAGGAGCCCGCGAACGGTGGAGAACCCGGCGAGGGTGGCGCCGACGCGGTCCGCGTCGAGGAGGTGGCGGCGCGGCTCGGACTGCGCAGCGAGCGGCTTCCCGATCGGGTCCTGATCTACGCTGACGACGGCGACGGAGCGCTGGCGGCGTTGGCGGAACAGGATGTCGCTGCGGCGAGCACACTCACTCGGAGGGCCACCCTGGAGGATGTGTTCCTCACCCTCACCGGGAGGACACTCGTTGAGTAGCGTCACCGAGATCGCCCGACCAGGGTCCGAATCGGTTACCGACCGGCCGCTGACCGTGGCCGGCCTGACCAGAATCCTCGAGCACCTCTATGTGCGCACACCGGCCAAGTACCGGTCCGTGCTGATCTCGGGGCTCGTGAGCCCGATCTTCTTTCTGGGCCTGCTCGGACTCGGACTCGGCTCCCTGGTCGACGATCGGCAGGGCAGCACGGCAACGCTCGGTACATCCAGCTACATCGAGTTCATCGGCCCCGGCCTCCTGGCCATCTCCGCCGTGCTGTGGGCCTTCGGCCAGAGCCTGTGGCCGACCGCCGGCGAGCTGAAATGGGATCGCACCTACCTGCTGACGGCCGTCACGCCGGTCAGCAAGGCCGAGATCGCCGTCGCCCATGTCGCGTGGATCGCCATCCGGTTCACCGCGGCGGCCGTCCTGTTCACCATCGTCCTGGCCGCAGCGGGCGCGGTCAGCTCGTGGTGGGCGGTTCTCGCCCCTCTGTCGGCCGGAGCCACCGCACTCGTGCTCTCCTCGATCATCTGCGGCTTCACGGTGAGACAGGAGAACGAGGACACATTCGCAATGTTGCTACGCCTGGGTGCCATCCCCATGTTCCTGTTCTCCGGCGCCTTCTTCCCCCTGTCCGAAGTGCCGGCGGGCGTGGCCTGGCTGGCCAGGCTCACGCCGGGCTGGCACGGCGTCGAACTGTGTCGTGATCTGGCCCGGGGCGCAGTCGATGCCAGCGTGATCGTCCACCTCGGCTACTTCGCCGTCGTCGGCACCGCCGGGATGGTCTATGCCATCACCGGCTTCCAACAAGCGTTGGCGGACGGGTAGATCGTGTCCGACTCGATGCTTCGGTCCACACGGTCGATCCCATCCGCGGTCGTCGACGAAAACCGTTCCGTACCCGGCGTGTTCACCGGCATGACGCGGGTCTTCCAACACAACCTGGTGGCGTACCGACGGATGTGGCTCACCCTGGCCAGCGGCATCTTCGAGCCGCTCATGTACCTGCTCGGCATGGGCTACGGCATGGGGGCCATCATCGGCGACCTGTCCTTCCGTGACGAGGTCGTCACCTACGCCGCGTTCATCGGGCCGGGGTTGATGGCGTCTTCGGCGATGAACGGCACGCTCTTCGACACCACCTACAACTTCTTCTTCAAACTCCGCGAGTCACGCCAGTACGACGGCATGCTGGTCACGCCGTTGACGATCGGCGGGCTCGTCGGGGGCGAGCTGGCCTGGGCCGTGGCCCGCGGCGCCATCTACTCGGCGTTCTTCGTTGCCACCCTCATCGGGCTGGATCTGGCCGAGCCCCTGCATGCCCTGTCGGCCTGGCCGGCAACCCTGCTGACCGGCTGGGCTTTCGGCGCCGTGGGGGCGACGCTGACCAGCTACGCCCGGGCCTGGACCGACTTCGACATGATGGATCTGATCGTCCAACCGATGTTCCTGGCTTCGACGGCGTTCTTCCCGCTGGCCGTGTTCCCCGAGTCGGTGCAGCCGATCGTCTGGGCCACTCCCCTGTTCCACGCCGTCGACCTGACCAGGGCACTGGCACTCGGCAGCGCCGGGTGGGGCGACCTCGTCCACGTCGCCTACCTGACGATCATGGGTCTCGTTTTCGGCATGCTCGCCCGCCGGCGCCTTCATCGGCTCCTGCTGAGCTGATGAGTCGAAGCGAGGTCAGGAGTTGCGGCCGCCGCCGGCGACGGCCATCCTGACCGACGTGGATGTCTCCAAAGCGGTCGACCAACGAATGTCCTGTCGAGCCTTCCTCGACACGCCCGTACCGGACGACACCCTGGCCGAGCTGTTGACGAAGGCGGCCCGTTCGCCGTCCGGGGGCAACGTGCAGCCGTGGAAGATCTACGTCGTCAACGGCGAGTCGATGGAGCGGTTCCAGGCCTTACTCGCCGATCGGGACATCGAGGAGCCGGGCTACGACATCTACCCGCCGTCACTGTGGGAACCGCACCGCACCGCCCGCTATGAACTCGGCGAGCAGATGTATTCGCTGTTGGGCATCGAGCGGGACGACAAGGCCGGCCGGATCGCCCGGATGATGGACAACTACCGGTTCTTCGGTGCCCCGGCGGCGATCTTCTGTTTCCTCGACCGGCGTATGCTGCCACCACAGTGGTCGGACTGCGGCATGTTTCTCCAGACGCTCATGCTGCTGTGTGAAGAGGCCGGCCTGTCGACGTGCCCCCAAGAGATCTGGACCAACCGCTCCCGAGCCGTCACCGAGTTCGTCGGCGCACCGGAGGAGCTGATGCTGTTCTGCGGTATGGCCATCGGCCACGCCGACGAGGACCATCCGGTCAACGCACTGCGTTCCGAGCGGCTGCCGCTGGAGTCGTTCGCCCAATGGGTCTGAGGTGATCGATCGCCCGACGGTCGACATCTACGAACGACAGGCCGAGTCGTGGGCCGAACGACGGGCGCCCCGCCATCTCGACGCCCTCGCATGGCTCGAAGATCGGCGGCTCGGCGAACTGCCCGTCGTCGATCTGGGCTGCGGACCGGGCTGGCATCTCGAACCGCTGCAGCGACCTGCCATCGGATTGGACGCAGCGTCGGCGATGCTGGCGATCGCTCGACAGCGCACCACCGCACCTCTGGTGCAGGCGTCGGTCGGTGCCCTCCCGTTCGCCGACCGCTCACTCGGCGGGGCGGTGGCCAGCCGGGTCCACACTCACCTGCCGGCAGTCGACAACCCGATGGCGCTGGCCGATCTGCATCGGTGCCTCGACACCGACGCCCCGGTCATCTTCGACTTCGTGTCACAGGCCGACGATGGAACCGAGCCGGCCCGGTCGGGGGCCGACCTGATCAGCGACCAGCCCTTTCCGGGCCGGCTGATCTCCGCCTGGTCCGATACGGGACTGCACGATCTCCTCGAGGGCGCCGGTTTCTCAGCGGAGACGATCGACGACTCGCGGGCGGGTCTCCGGGCCGTCAGGGCCCACCGCCGCTTGACGCTCCCGGACACCGTCGGCCCGAACATGGCCGTTCTGATGTGCGGACTCAATCCTTCGATCCATGCGGCCGAGGCCGGTGTCGGGTTCGTGACCGCCAGCAACCGCTTCTGGCGGGGTGCGGTGGCAGCAGGACTGGTGTCGACCGAACGGGATGCAGTCGATGCGCTCGGTCGCCATCACATCGGAATGACCGACCTGGTGAAGCGGGCCACCCGCCGGGCCGACGAGCTCGGCGCCGACGAGTACCGGGCCGGCTTGGCCCGGGTCGAGCGGCTGGTGGGGTGGCTGCAGCCAGGGGTGGTTTGCTTCGTCGGGCTGTCCGGGTGGCGGGTGGCCGTCGACCGCACGGCCTCAGCCGGCCTCCAGGCCACCGGGTTGGCGGGCCGCCCCGTCTATGTGATGCCGAGCACCAGCGGACTCAACGCTCATTGCCAACTACCGGATGTGATTGCGCACTTGACCGAGGTGCGCCGTCTCTCAACCCAGGTCTAAGTCCATGTGTGATCGGAGCACGTCGAGACCGACGGACCCGATCGCCAGCAGATTTGCGTGAAACGCCTTCAGGTCGAAGTCGGCTCGACTGCTGTGCTCGGTTCGTAGATCGAGGATGGCCTGCTCCCCCACCTTGTACGAGATCGCCTGCCCGGGCCAGCCGAAGTAGCGAATGACCTCCGACTCGGCCTCATCGGGCCGTAGCAGGGCCCGGGTTCGCAGAAGCTCATAGGCCAGGTCGTAGGTCCACGTCTCACCGGGGTGGAAGCTGACGGTCTCGGGAATCGGCAGCCCGAGGTGCACCCCGATGTCGATGGCGACCCGGCACGACCGGAACATCTGGCTGGCCAGCAGCCCGACCCGGTACTCGGGACGCTCCAGGTAACCGAGTTCGTCCATGAACCGCTCGGCGTACAGCGCCCAACCCTCGCCGGAACCGGGGTACCAGACCCAGGTGCGATGGAAGCGGGACAGGCGTTCGCCCTGGGAGACCTGCACCCCGACCTGCAGGTGGTGGCCGGGGAACCCCTCGTGGTAGGCGGTGGTGATCTCCTGGAACAACGGCAGAAAGTTCTTCCCCTCGATCGGATACCAGATCGAGCCCGGCCGGGAGAAGTCCTCGGACGGCCCGACGTATGACGCCGCCGAGGCGCCGCCGGCCGGTTCGACCTGCACGTTGATCGTCTTGATCGGCTCCGGCACGTCGAAGTGGGAACCGTCGAGCTGCTCCAGGGCCTGCATCTGACGGTCCTTCATGAACGCGATGAACTCGTCGGTGGAGGTCATGGCGTAGGCCGGATCGGTCATCAACATCTCGAAGACCTCCGACGACGATTTGGTCGAGTCGATCTCCGCCGCCACGAGCCTGATCTCGTCCCAGAGGCGTTCCACCTCCTGCCAGCCCCAGGCATAGGTCTCCTCCAGGTCGAGCGACGTGCCGAGATAGAGCCCGGCCAGCATGGCATAGCGGTCGCGCCCGACCGCATCGGCTTCGGGGGCGTCAGGGGCGTAGGTCGTTTCGAGGTAGCCGTTGAACTCGGCGAAGGCCGCCTTGGCCGGTCGGCTGCCGAACGCGCGTCGGCGGTGAACGCTTCGGACGCCTTTCCCCACGCGGTGAGTCTGTCGATGAGCTGGTCGTAGCTGGAGTCGGGTCCGGAAGCCATCCGCCCTTGTTCGATGACCGCTTCGACCTGTCGGCGGGCGACGGCCAGCCCCTTCGCCCGTCCCGCCTCGAGCGACCGCCGATAACCGTCGAGCGCGGCCGGCACGGTCTGCAGGCGGCTCAGGACGGCTTCCCACCCCTCCCGGGAGCCGGTGTCGTGGGAGCCGAAGACCATTCGCAGATCCTGGTGGGCGCTGACGATGTTGTTCAGGTCGCGGAGGTGCTCCTCGGCGTCGGCCAAGGTCGCAACCATCTTGCACTCGTCGAGCAGCACGTCCTGAGCCAGTCGGTCGCGGTCGTTTCCGATGTCGCAGGCTCGAGCCCGCCGCTCGATGTCGGCCCAGACACCGGCCCGCTGTTCATAGCCTTCGGGCGACAAGTCGGGCCAGCGGTGATCGTGACCGGACACCCCGGCCATGGTGGCATTGACGGGATCGGCGGCAGCGGCCAGGTCGGTGGCCTCGTCACTCAGCGCGAAGATGTCGGTCATCTCGCCAGCCTATGGGCAAGGGATGCCGGGAGGAAGTGTTTCCGGAACGCGAAACCTCACCAAATCGGGCCCGAGGCGACAGCCGCCGGAGGTACTCTGCGGGTGTGAGCACCCAAGCCGAGAACAGTGCCGTGAAGGCCACCACCACCGATACCGGAGACGATCGAGGCGCCGGCGTCGATTTCGTCCGGGCCAAGGTGATCGACGACAACCAGTCCGGTCGGTTCTCGCAGCGGGTACAGACCCGCTTCCCACCCGAGCCCAACGGCTACCTGCACATCGGCCATGCGAAGTCGATCGGGCTGAACTTCGGCATCGCGGAGGAGTTCGGCGGCGAGTGCAACGTTCGCTTCGACGACACGAATCCGGAGACCGAGAAGCAGGAGTACGTCGACGCGATCCTGGCCGATCTCGAATGGCTCGGCTACACCCCGGCGAACGTCTACTACTGCTCGGACTACTTCGGGCAGCTCTACGAGTGGGCGGAGGACCTGATCGGCAAGGGCCTGGCCTACGTCGACGACCAGGACTCCGACACCATCTCCGAGCAACGCGGTGGCTTCGGCCGGCCCGGCATCGAAAGTCCGTACCGAAACCGTACTGTCGAGGAGAATCTCGAGCTGTTCCGGGGCATGCGCGACGGCGCCTACCCCGACGGTTCCAAAGTGCTGAGGGCCAAGATCGACATGCAGGCCGACAACATGCAGATGCGGGACCCGATCATGTACCGGATGCGCCGCGAGACCCACTACCGGGCCGGTGACCGCTGGATCATCTTCCCGTCCTACGACTGGGCCCACGGCCAGGGCGACGCGATCGAAGGGGTCACCCATTCGCTGTGCACGCTCGAGTTCGCCGATCACCGGGCCGTCTACGACTGGTTCCTCGAGCACCTCGAGCTGCCCTACGACAAGCCGGAGCAGACCGAGTTCGCCCGACTCGGTCTGACCCACACGCTGATGTCGAAACGCCATCTGCTGCAGCTCGTCACCGAGGGCATCGTCGACGGCTGGGACGACCCCCGCATGCCCACCGTCGGGGGGATGCGCAAACGGGGGTACCCGGCATCGGCCATCCGGGCCTTCGTCGATCGGGTCGGCATCGCCAAGACCAACTCCACCAGCGAGATCGAGCTGTTGGAGTCGTTCGTCCGCACCGAACTCAATCAATCGGCCCTGCGCCGCATGGCCGTGCTTCGTCCGCTGCGGGTGGTCATCACCAACTGGCCCGCAGGCAAGCAGGTCGAGCTGGAGGCGATCAACAATCCCGAAGATCCGTCGGCCGGCACCCGTATGGTGCCGTTCAGCGGTGAGCTGTGGATCGAACAGGACGACTTCAAGCTCGAACCGCCACCCAAGTACTACCGCCTCTCCATCGGGCGGGAGGTGCGGTTGCGGGCCGGCTACTACATCACCGCCACCGACGTCGAGACCGACGACGAGGCCAACGTCACCACCGTCTACTGCACGTACGATCCGGAGAGCGAAGGCGGCTCGACCCCTGACGGCCGGAAGGTCAAGGCCACGATCCACTGGGTGTCGGCGGACCACGCCGTCGCCGCGACCGTGAACCTCTACGACCGCCTGTTCACCGACCCGCACCCCGGTGAGGGCGGCACCGACCCACTCGACAGCCTGAACTCGAAGTCGCGTGAGACGCTCGTCGAGGCCAAACTCGAACCGGCACTGGCCGACGTCGAACCGGGCCAGGTGGTGCAGTTCGAACGCCTCGGCTACTTCGCCGTGGATCCCGACGACACCTCGATCTTCCACCGCACCGTCGGCCTACGCGACGAGTGGGCCAACATCGTGAAGCGCCGGGCCAACGAGGCGAAACAGCGGCAGAATCGGCGCTGAGGCCAGGCCGCGGCAGACTGTCGACAACGTGGGCCGTTCAACGTTGGAGCGAATTCGCTCAGCACAACCTGGCGTCGATGGCCCGCAATGAGCGTGACCGTCAGGGTCAGCGATGGCCAGCGCCCTGAGGGTCCACGAGGCGTCCGCCGGCGATCGGCAGCTCTGATGTGCACCCACCGAGGAGTCGAGGAACTCGACACGCTCGGTCCAGCGGATGACACCAAGATAGCGTCGGCACCCAAGCCGTGACGAGATCGGCGTCGATGCCAGCGGGACATTCGGCCCATACTGGATGCGTGGAGATCCGTGAGATCGGCTCGGACAACGTCCATCAGCTTGTTGCGCTCTTCGCTGCCGTACAGCCGGATTCACCGACGGCATCATCGCGGCCGACCAACGGACCGCTTACGTTCCTGGAGGATCCGAGCTCGTTCGCCCTTGGCGCCTACCTGGAGGATCAGCCGGTTGGGTTGGCCTGGGGACTGCAGATGCGGTCCCCGAGCGGACGTCTCACCAGCTACTTACACGAGCTCTTTGTTCATGAGGACTGGCGGCGACGCGGAATTGGTGGGGGTCTGGTCACTGCAGCCATGGCACTTGCCCGGCAGAACGGCTCTACGAAGTTCTGGCTTTCGACCGGGTCACACAACCAACCTGCCCGAGCGCTCTATGAGAATCTCAATGGCGACCGCAAACCGCTCGGCGATGTGAACTACTGGTGGGACCTCACATAGCACCACCCCGTCGGTGATCGTCCTACTCAGCTAGCGTATTCCGCGTCACATAGATCGCCTGTGACCACCAACAGATTGCTGCCGCATCACCGCCAATTCGCTGAGACGTTGAACGGCGACCCACACATCGAGCCGACCCGGCCGACCGACCACACGCACCGCCACGAGCACACATCGGCGGACCGTCGATCACCCGGTAGCGCTCGATCGGGCGGCGGTCCTATGATCGGCCCATGACAGCCGTTGACGTTCCTCGCTTCGACCGGGCCGACGGTCCGGACAAGGTCACCGGAAGCGGGCGCTACGCCGCCGATCTGGTCCTTCCCGGCATGTTGTGGGCCAAGTTCCGCTACGCCGACCACCCCCACGCCCGCATCGTCTCCCTCGACACCGCGGCGGCGAAGGCGATGCCCGGTGTACTGGCGGTGTTGACCGCCGACGACGTGCCCGACGTGCGTTACTCGGCCGGTGTCGCCGACCGGCGGCTCTTCGCCCGCGATGTCGTACGGTTCGAAGGGGAGGTCGTCGCCGCCGTGGCCGCCACCTCGGCCGAAGCGGCCGCCGCAGCCGCCGATGCCATCGAGGTCGTCTACGAACCGCTACCTGCCGTGACCGACCCGGAGGCGGCTCTGGAGGTCGACAGCCCGCTCGTCCACCCCGACTGGGCGAGCTACGACGCCGACGACGAAACCGTGCGCAACGGCAACACGGCGTCGTTCTCGTCGATTTCCCGAGGCGACGCCGAGACGGCCATGGCCGACGCCCACACGGTGGTGTCAAGCCGCTACGTGGCCGACGCCAGCCACGCCGTGCCCATCGAACCCCGGGCCATCGTGGCCCAATGGGAGGGAAACCGGGTCACCATCCACAGCTCGACCCAAGTGCCCTACAACGCCCGCGCCGGCGTCTGCCAGACGCTGGGTCTGCCGACGAACCGGGTCCGCGTGATCGTTCCCCACTTGGGCGGAGGATTCGGCGGAAAATGCGGGTTCCACTACGAGGCCCACATCGCCGCGCTGGCCCGGGCGGCCAAACGACCGGTCAAGCTGGTGTTCAGCCGCCGGGAGGAGTTCCTGGCCCCCGACCGGCGACGTGAGGGCATGGTCGTCGAGATCACCACCGGCCTCGACACCGAGGGCTCCATCGTGGCCCGTACCGGCCGCCTCGTCATCGACAACGGCGCCTACATCGCCGACGCTGCGTTCTTCCCCCAGATCGCGGCCATGCACGTGGCCGGCCCCTACCGGACACCGAACCTCCATGTCGACGCCCACCTGGTCTACACCAACCACCAGCCGTCGGGCTCGGTCCGGGCCCCCACCGCACCACAAGCCTGCTGGGCCCTCGAATCCCACACCGACGAATTGGCCCGTGCCATCGACATGGATCCGGTCGAGTTCCGGCGACGCAACATCGTGACCGACGGATCGGTCGGTCCGGCGGGCCAGACCTACGGTGACATCGGTCTGGCCGACTGCCTCGACAGCGCAGTCGAGCGAATCGGCTACGAGTCGGCCGCCGACAGCGATGGCGGCAACGACAGCAACAGCGAGGGCGACAGGGATGAGGCGATCGGCGTGGCCGTCGGGTGGTGGCCCAGCTTCCCCGGCGCTTCCGGCGCCTACGTCCGCATCGACGACGACGGCAAGGGTCAGATCGTCACCGGCGCCCAGGAGTGCGGGACCGGCGCCGTGATGACGCTCCGCAATCTGGCCGCTGACGAGCTCGGCATGGAGCCGACCGACTTCGAGATCGTCTACCAGGACACGGCGGCCGCCCCCTACGACACCGGCGCCACCGGATCACAGACCCTCCTCAACAACGGGAGGGCCGTGGTCGAGGCGTCACAGCAGGTGGCGGCCCAGCTCAAGGCTCTGGCCGCCGAGCATCTTGAGGCCGCCGTCGGTGACATCATCCTGGCCGATGGCGCCGCCTCGGTGGCCGGCAGTCCGACCGCGTCCATCCCGATCGCCGATCTGGCGGCCGAGGCGGCCGGTGGTGAACTGCTCCTCGGAGCCGGGTCCGGCACCCCGGGCGAGTATCCCAGTCTGGACGGCGCGACCTGCATCGGCGATCACGGGGTGGCGGCTTGGGCCTCCCCCCAATTCTCGTGCCACGCCGTGCGGATCCGCCTCGATCGTGACACCGGCGTGGTGCGGGTGCTCGAGGTGGCGGCAGCCCACGACTCCGGCACGATCATCAACCCGATGGGCGCACTCGGGCAAGTGCACGGCGGGATCATGATGGGCATCGGTCAAGCCCTCACCGAGGGCACCGTCTACGATGACGACGGCCGCCAGCGCAACCCCATGCTCCTCGAATACAAGCTGCAGACGGCAGCCGACGGGCCGGATATCACCGTCGAATTCGTCCAGCCCGGCACACCGGGTCAGGGCCCGAAGGGGGCTAAAGGGCTGGCCGAGGCACCGAACGTGGCCACGGCCGCCGCCATCGCCAACGCCGTCACCAAACTCGTCGGCAGCCCGGTCCGGCAGCTCCCCATGACGGCGGAACGGGTTTGGAACACACTCCGAGAGACGGCGGGAGACGCCCGATGAGCTTCACCATCGCAACGACGGTCGACGAGGCCATCTCCTCGATGGCCGACGGGGCCCGGGTCGTGGCCGGCGGCACCGACCTGGTGGTCGGTCACCGTCAGGGAAAGGCCCCACTCCCCGACCGGATCGTGGCCATCGATCGGATCGACGATCTACGCACTATCGAACCCGATGGCGACAGCGGCGAACTCCGCATCGGGGCGCTGGTCAGCCACGCCGATCTGATGACCGACGAGACGGTCGTCGGCGCCTACACCGCCCTGGCCGACGGGGCCGCGTTGATCGGCTCACCCGCCACCCGCGCCACCGGCACGATCGGCGGCAACATCATGAACGCATCCCCGGCGATGGACACCGGAGCGCCCCTCGTCGTGTTAGGGGCCCGATTCGAATTGGTCTCCGGGCGGGGGACACGGGTCGTCGATCCCAACGAGCTGTGGACGGGCCCCGGCACCACATCGGCCGCGGCCGACGAGCTGCTGACCGCCTGCGTCCTCCCGGCCCGATCGCAGGCGCCGTCCGGGCCGTCGGGCAGCGCATACGTCAGGCTCGAGTATCGGAGGGCGATGGAGATCGCAGTTGTCGGGGCGGCCGCCTCGGTGACCCTCGACGGCAGCGGGCTCGTCACCTCGGCCCGGGTGGCCCTGACCGCCGTTGCCCCCACGATCGTGGAGGTCACCGACCTCGGCGATCTCACCGGACGCCCGGTCGACGACGACCTCCTCGCCACCGTGGCGGCGACGGCCGCCGAACAGGCCAACCCCATCTCCGACCTCCGGGCCAGCGACGCCTATCGCCGTCACACCGTCGGCGTCATGGCCCGGCGGGCCGTGGCCGCAGCAGCGGCCCGAGCCCGAGGTGAGGACATTGCCGTACCCGTCAACCGCTCCGCCGGCATCGGCGCAGCCGCCACGATCACGGGAGGTTCCCGATGACGACCTCGATCTCGTACCTGCTCACCGTCAACGGTGTCGATTATCCGGTGTCCGGGCCGAGCCACCTCAGCCTGCTCGACGCCGTGCGGAACCAGGTCGGCCTCACCGGAACCAAGGAAGGCTGCGACGACTGCGAGTGCGGGGCCTGCATGATGCTGCTCGACGGCCGGCCGGTCAACTCCTGCTCGTACCTGGCGGCCCAGGCCCAGGGCCGGGAGGTCACGACCGTCGAGGGTCTCTCCGGCGATGACGAGCTCGGCCCGTTGCAGCAGGCGATCCTCGACGCCGGCGGCGTCCAGTGCGGCTTCTGCACCCCTGGCATGCTGATCTCCGCCCAGGCTCTCCTCGACCGGTCCGAGCGGCCGTCCACCGAGGACATCCGCATCGGCCTGTCCGGCAACCTGTGCCGCTGTACCGGCTACACCAACATCGTGGCGGCCGTGCAAAGCCTCGTTTCCGCTGGGTACGATTCCAAGCCGAAGGGCTGATGACCCGAGCCGTGAGGCGAGCACTCCCATGAACTGTCGACACTGTCACACCCCGTTGGAGCTGGTCTTCGTCGACCTCGACGAATCCCCACCATCCAACTCCTACCTCGTCGACCTCGACCAGCCCGAGAGTTCCTATCCGCTTCGGGTGCTCGTCTGCGAGAACTGCTGGCTCGTCCAGACCGAGGACTTCGCCGAAGCCGACGAGTTCTTCGCCTCCACCTACGCCTACTTCAGCTCCTACTCGACCTCGTGGCTGGCCCACGCCAAGGCCTACGTCGACGACATGGTCGACCGCTTCGAGCTCGACGAGACCAGCCATGTCGTGGAAGTGGCGGCAAACGACGGCTACCTGCTGCAGTACGTGGCCGAACGAGGCATCGGCTGCCTCGGTGTCGAACCGACACTCAGCACCGCCGAGGCGGCCCGGGGCAAGGGCATCGAGATCGTCAACGAGTTCTTCGGCTTGGCGTTGGCGGAGCGTCTGGCCGGCGAAGGCCACCGGGCCGACCTGACCGCGGCCAACAACGTGTTGGCCCACGTGCCCGACATCAACGACTTCGCGGCCGGCTTCGCCGCCCTGTTGAAACCCGACGGGGTGTCGACGTTCGAGTTCCAGCACCTCGTTCCCCTGGTCGAGCACTGCCTGTTCGACACGATCTACCACGAGCACTTCTCGTATCTGTCGCTGAGCACCGTCGAGCAGGTGCTGGCCACCAACGGTCTCACCGTGTTCGACGTCGTCGAGCTCCCAACCCATGGGGGCAGCCTTCGGGTGTTCGCCCAGCGCTCGGGCTCGGGCGAACGACCCCGCACCGCCGCAGTCGATGAACTGCTGGCCCGCGAACGCGCCGCCGGGGTCGAGACGCCCGACTTCTACCAGGGCTTTCAACCGCGGGTCGATGCCATCCGCCAGGGGTTGCTCGACTTCCTGGCCAAAGCCGAGGCCGAGGACCGCTCGGTTGCCGCCTACGGGGCGGCGGCCAAAGGAAACACGCTCCTCAACTATTGCGGGGTCGGGTCCGATCAGATCGAGTTCGTGGTCGACGCCAACCCCCACAAACAGGGGCAGTTCCTCCCGGGCAGCCACATCCCGATCGTCGACGAGGACCACCTGAGGGCGGCCAAACCCGACTATGTGCTCGTCCTGCCGTGGAACCTGCTGGATGAGATCTCCCGTCAGCTGCACTACATCAGCGCCTGGGGTGGACGCCTGCTTCGGGCCGTCCCCACCATCACGATCGTCGACCCACCCGACTAGGAGCGTCAGGCCGGCACCATGAGCGACAACCCCCAACCGCTGGGCGGCAACGAGATGCCCCGATTCGGCGGCATCACCACATTCATGCGCCTGCCCGGCACGTCCGATCCAGCGGATCTCGACGTCGCCGTCCTCGGGGTCCCGTTCGACATCGGCACCTCGAATCGCCCGGGAGCCCGGTTCGGGCCTCGCGGCATCCGCTCGGAATCGGTGCTGCTACGGCCCTACAACATGGCGACCAGGGCCGCTCCGTTCGACAGCCTGCGGATCGACGACTGCGGTGACGTGGCCACCAATCCCTACAACCTGGGCGACTCGGTGGCCAGGATCGAGGATCACGTCCGGGGCCTGCTCGATCACGGCCTGCGCACAGCCGTGATGGGCGGCGATCACACGATCGTGCTCCCGATCCTGCGGGCCATGGCGGCCGAACACGGTCCGGTCGGGCTGGTTCACGTCGACGCCCACACCGACATCAACGACACGATGTTCGGCGAGAAGATCGCCCACGGCACACCGTTCAGACGGGCCGTCGAGGAGGGCCTGCTCGACTGCGACCGGGTGGTACAGATCGGGGTGCGGGGCACCGGCTACGCCGCGGACGATTTCGACTGGTCGCGAGAGCAGGGATTTCGGGTCGTTCAGGTCGAGGAGTGCTGGCATCGGTCGCTCGAACCGTTGATGGCCGAGGTCCGGGATCAGGTCGGCGGAGCCGACGGCTCGGCCCCGGTCTACCTCAGCTTCGACATTGACGGCATCGATCCGGCGTTCGCCCCCGGAACCGGCACGCCCGAGGTCGGTGGACTCACCACGATTCAGGCTCTCGAGATCATCCGAGGCTGTCGCGGCCTCGACATCAGGGGCTGCGACCTCGTCGAGGTCGCACCGGCCTACGACCTCTCCGGGTCGACGTCGCTCCTGGCCGCCAACCTCCTCTACGAGATGTTGTGTGTGCTTCCCGACGTCGAGTACCGCCCGTAATCGAAAAGTAACGGTCGGCCGATCCGCTTGCCGAGCGGCGGTTCAAGGGCTCATCCGACAAGCAGGTCGGACCCATCCACCCACGCTCGGAATGCAGCTCATATTTTGTCGGACGTAGACATCCGATCTTTGGCCTACCTGAGCGCTCTGGGCGGGGCGTGCTCGACCGCCGTGGAGGCTCCATGACGACCGAGGTTGTTACCCTCACTGAACTGTCCGGACGGGTTGGCGTTGACGTCGACCTGCTCAAGCGTATGATCCGGACAGGCGCCCTGCCCGAGGCGGCCAAGGTGGCCGCGCCCGATGGTCCGACGTGGGTCGTGCCCGCTGGAATGGTCGACGACGTGATCAACAGACACGGCTGGACCGTGACCGCGCTCGACCTGACCGAGGGTGCGCCGGCCGTCACGGTCACCGACGTTGCGTCGAACCCCGTCGGTGACGTCGTCGACCAGCCGGGCGACGGCCAGGCACTGGTCCACCGTCCTGACACCGGGCACCATGTGACGGGCCCCGTCTACGAACACACCACCGAGGAGATTACGGTTGCCGAGATCGTCGACGGCGCGCTCCTCAACCGTCTGCTCGGCGCTCACGAGGAGCGGGCCGAGGCCGAGGCCCGGGCCCGCGAGTCGCAACGAGCCATGACGGCGATGGCGGCCGGCCAGCAGCGGATGGTGCGCGAACTGGCCGAAGAACGGTTCGAACGACAACAGGTCGTGGACCGCCTCCGCGATGAACGGTCGGCCCGAATGGTCACCGACGCCAAGATGGCCGAACTCCGAGCGCGGATCGAGCGGGAGCAGGCGGTGGCCGAAGCCGAACGTCAGGCTCGGTTCGACGCCACCCGGCGGTCAATCGAGGCCGAGCGGGAGGCTGCGGCGGCGCTGGCCTCCATGAGCTGGCTGGCCCGCCGTCGCTTCGAGAAGCGAAAGTTCGGTCAGGCCCCCGGCGGAAGCTGATCGGCGCGCACCGTCAAGCGCGCTAGCCGACTGCCTGAATGCGGGTGTCGTCGATGAAGTTCCCGACGCTGCCTCCAGTGACCGCTCGTATCGAGAAATCGATCCTGTCGACTCCCGCCGGCACGACATAGGATCCCTCATGGCGGACCCAACGGCCACCCGATGCGCTGAGCCGGATCGGATCCGCTCCGGAGCCGACGACGACATCGACGGTCTCGGACCCACCGGTGCGGCTCCGGTGCCGGAAGCTCCATCGCAACTCCATCCCGGGGGCGACGTCGACCCGCTGTGTGATCGTCGACGGTGACCCGGCATTGAGTTCGATGAAGAAGGCGCCGCTGGCCGCGCTCACTCCCTCGAACCCACTGGCCCAGACCTCGAACTCCCCGGTTGAACTCGTCCACCCGGCGATGGCGCCGTTGCCGTAGTTCCGGAACGTGTCGAATCCTCCGACCCCCTGCTCGAAGTCGCCGTTGGAGAACCCGACCTCGGGCACCGGGGCGCCGACGTCATCGTCGCTGTCATCATCACCGCCACCGCCACCGTCACCGTCACCGACCCGCAGGTACAGTGGCGTGCTCTCCTCGGTGACGTTGCGGGAGCCGCTGGAGCCCACGACGCTCCACCGGATCGTCTGGCCGTCGTAGCGACCGACGTTGATCGTCCATGTGGACCGTGACCGCCAGCGACTGCGCTCGACGAGGCGCCATTCACCCCGTCCGTCTTTCACATGGACGAAGAAGCGATAACGCATGTTGTCTGACGAACCCTCGGCTTCGAGGGTCAGGCGGTCCCCGCCGACGGAGGCAGGATTCTGCTCATCGGGCGACCCCGGCGCGACGGCCCGGACCCACGGACCCGTGGGGGCGGTCGTCGACGGGCTCGTCACCGTCGTCTCGGGCGTGGTCGTGGTCGACGCCACGGTGGACGAGGGCCCGACGGTCGTGGATTCCTCGGTCTGGGCCGCGGTGGTGGGGGTCCAGTCGACATCCGATCCCGTCAGGGCCGATTCGGGTTCGACAACCACGCCGGAGTGGAACGCCGAGCCGCCACCCGACCTGACCGTTCCGGTGGATCGGCTGTCCGATACGACAGCCGAGGCGAAGGCCCCCTGTGGTTCGACCGCCCCGCCGTCGGCGCTCGGAGATTGCCCGTTGCGGGATATGAACGCGACGAAAACCGCCACGAGGACAGCCGCCGCGAGCAGCGCTATCAACGGCCACCGGCCGACGTCGACCGCAACCGCCCGCCAGTCACGACCGACCGGCTCGGATGGAGCCGTGCGGCGATCGGGCTGTTGGAACGGAACCTCGCTCGAGTCGAATCGGATCGCGACCGGTCCGTCGGCCTGGTCGGAGAGACGGGGTTCGTCGTCGGCCAACACCGACGGTCGGGGCCCCGGAACGACCGGTGTCTCGCTCGTGATGGCCTCGACATCGCCGACGTCGCCACCGTGCAGGAGCTGATCGGATCCCACGTTGCCCACCTCCACAACATCACAGCCTACCTGCATGTCGAATCATGGACATCAACGGGTCCGGTTCGGCCCCTCTCCCGGCCGGAGAGCGGTCAGATGAACCGGGCGAAACGCGACCGTCGTTGCTCGTGACGCAGCCAATCCTCGGCCGCCCGGCTGCGTCGGTTGAGCTGAACGATGGTGGCCTCCGAGACCTTTCCGATACCGGCCCGCCGGTTCAGCTCGGCGTTGACCTGGGCGTGAGGGCGACCGGTGAGGTCGACCAGCTCCTTGGTCAGATCGTTGTTCATCCTCCGCAAACGGTCCCGCTCGTTGCGGTCGAAGCCTCCGAAAGGCACCGACGACGTGGCCGTTCCGACCGCGGGCGGCGGCAGCTCCCGGAGGTCGACCGTGAGCGAATCGAGAACCAGTTGATCGTCACCCGGCCCCTCGTCGTTCAACGGTTCGTCGTGCACGCTGAGGACATCGAGTTCGTCATCGGCGTCGGTTGCCGTCGCCGACAGCACGGAGAACAGCGACATCTGGTCGGTTTCGGCGTCGCGGGTTCGGTCATCGTCGGCCTCCCGGCTGTTCTTCTCGAGGCTGTGACGACGGGAGTCTGCGATCGTGAAACCGTAGTGACGGAGGCGGGTGTCGTCGGGGATGAACATGTAGGCCCGTTGACGCCCCTGCCCGGCGATGTGGCGGACGATCCGACCGACCGCCTGGCGGAAGAACAGTTCGGTGGTGGTTGTGGTGGCGTAGACGGCCACTCGGAGTCTGGGGATGTCGACACCTTCGGACACCATGCGCACTGCGACGATCCACGGATCGGTGCCGGCCGCGAACCTGGAGATCCGAGCGGAGGCCTCCGGATCCTCGCTGGTGGCCACAACGGCGTTCTGACCGAACCGGCGACGCAGCAGATCGGCGATGCCGCGGGCGTGATCCTGATCAGTGGCGATGACCAGCCCGCCCGCATCGGGGTGGGTGGTGCGGATCTTCTTCAACTGGTCGTTGGCGTGGCCGACCACCGTCGGCAACCATTCACCCTCGAGGCTCAGGGCGGCCCGCAGGCGCTGATTGGCATGGGTTCGGGCCAGAGCATCGTCGAACGAGGCGGCCAGTACGGCACCGTCGGGTGCAGTCCACTCCATGAAGCCGCCGAACCGGGGGAAGTACACCGGACGCACCACTCGACCGTCACCGAGAGCGTCGCCGTAGCCGTACTCGATGTCGGGCACGACAACGTCGTGGTGATACCGCACGAACGGAATGGTGTTGGTGTCGGAGCGGAAGGGTGTACCTGACAGGGCCAGGCGGCGGGCCGCCCCGTCGAAGGCCACACGTACCCCGTCGCCCCACGTTCGTTCCTCGCCTGCGTGATGGATCTCGTCGAGCACCACGAATCCGCCCTGGGAGAGGGCGAAGAACGGCTCGGGGCTACTTCCGACCTGCTGATAGGTCGTGACCACACCGTGGGAGTCGGCGGGGACGAGATCGCCGGGCTGCCAGTCGGTCACCAGGTGCAGACCGAACCGTTGGGCCGCATCGGCCCATTGTTCCTTGAGATGGCGGGTTGGGGCGACGACCACCAGACGGCCCGGCAGGTTCGCCATCGTCATCCGGGCCGCGGTCAGGGCAAACGTCGTCTTGCCCGCCCCCGGTGTGGCGACGGCGAGAAAATCCGGTTGTCCGGAATCGAGAAACGAGTCGAGCGCACGACGCTGCCACACCCGTAGTCGAAGAGTCGATTGTGCGCTCGTGGAACCCATCGGTCGGACAGTCTGCCAGCATCACCGCACGATGCCACCACGATTCTCCGGGCGCGAACCTTGTCGATTCAGCCGGGATCGTCGGATCGGTCAGATGGCCGGATCAGCCGTCGCGTGGCGGTCCGTCGGGGTCGAAGGGCGCCGGGAAACACTGGTCCGGGATCGGCAGCTCGAACTGTTCACAGTAGGCCGTGGCCGCCGCCGCGTCAGCGAAGCCGGGCACGTACAGGTTCCAGAAACCGGGGAGCAGGCTGGGGTACGGGTCCGACGGCGAGAGCATCAGGTTCTCGTGGCCGGCTGCTCGGAACTCGTCGAACTGCTGCAACGCTTCGGTCCAGCCCTGATCGGCGATGCTGACCGACGACAGGTTCGCCCGGTAGGTGGCGGTCAGCTCCGGCGCGAGCACGTACACCTCGACGGGATTGGTTGTTGCCGTCTGACCGCCCGAGGTGACGGTCACCGTTATGGAGTGCCGACCCTCGGGTA
The DNA here is from genome assembly GCA_965216675.1 of Acidimicrobiales bacterium. Taxonomy (GTDB): domain Bacteria; phylum Actinomycetota; class Acidimicrobiia; order Acidimicrobiales; family SZUA-35; genus JAHELU01. The sequence goes on from CBDCGK010000004.1 coordinate 524,873, forward strand.
GAAGAAGCAGCGGCAGATAATCGAGTGCCGGCTCCTGGGGAATGTCGTCGACGACCACCAGGTACTGCGACCCGTTCGGGACGCCCTCGATGGTCATCTCGTACTGAGTGTCGACGTCGAGCGGGCCGCTGTCCGCCCCCTGCAGCGACAGTGCCGGAGAGTCGGAAAGCACCGTGGGAGCGGCCGGGTCGGTCGATGCAGGGGCATCGCCCTGATCGGTTGCCCCGTCACCCTCGAGATCGTCCTCGACCAGATCAGCGGCCAGGTCATCGGAGTCGGCGTCGAAGGTCGCCGGGCCGTCGTCACCCCGCACGAACACCCAGTAGCCCGCGGCCAAGGCCAGCACACCGAGTAGGGCGGCCACCGGAAGCATCCAGCGGTTGCGATCCTGTTGCACCGGCATCGCCGGAGCCAGGTCGAGCGCCGGACTCCCGTGCTGATCGGGCCCCGGACCTCCCGGACCGCCGTGATGTTGGCCGGGCATGACAGCGGTCTGACGACGGTCGCCGCCGCCGAATCGCCGGTCGTAGCCGCCCATCTCGTCCTCGTACACCGTGGTGAGATCACCGTAGTCCGGATCCCCCATCGAGCCGGCGCTCATCGAGTTCCGATAGCGGTCCTGGTCACCACGTGGCGGTGCCGCACCGGCGGGCCGGGCGACACTGTGAGGGTGGGGTGGGGTCCCCTGCTTGGGGGCCGAAGGGGGCTGCCGGAACTCGCCTGGCGAAGGAGGATCGTCTCGAACCGGCTGAACGGAGGTCCGCTCGGCTGCGGCGGCCGACGAGCTGACCGTGAAGTTCTCATCGTCAGGCACCGAGGCGAAAACCCCGTTGGCCGGACCACCAACGGCTTCTTCGCCCGATTGCATCAGCGGCGGTAGATCCAACCTCCGGACAGGACGAGCAGAGGTGTCGACCGCATCCTCCCCCAGATCAAGGCTCGAAAAGTCCTTGGTCGTCCATTCGGAGTCGTCATCGCCGTACGATGGCGGCGGTCCACCCGGCGCCCTCCGCGAGCCCTCGTGGGGCGTTCCGTTCTCGTTTCCCGTCTCGGCCACAGCCGAATCTCCTATCTCGCCGTTCTCACTCGCCGCTCTGATTGCGATCGTCGAGGGTCACCCGACACCTTCACACACTGGGTGATCGTGGACAACTCGGACTCATGTCGCGTCGCCGGTTACGGTCGATCCGTTCCCGGTTGCCACCCATCGGGCACCAATACCATGCACCACGTTCGTGATGCATGAGCCCATCGGACAACACAACGTGGGCAGATGTTTCATCTTGGCCGATTTCACAGGCAGGCCGCCTTTCACCAACGTCGCAGCCGCACCCACCAATACTACCGATACCGGAGCCGTCTTCGCCCGCGCAACGCCGTCCCGACCGTGCCACCGGCCCGCGGTTTGGAGTCGTCGACGGCAGTTGTTCTACGCTCGGCGGAGATGATGGACACCCACAACGGCCTCGGCGGCCCCGCCGATCGATCACGGTGAATGGCGGACACGACGACGGCGTGACCCAGGCCGACGGCACAATCGATCCGGCCCGCCGGGTGGCGCTCAGCTACATCGACCGCTCCCGACGCTACTACGCGTCGAAAGGCTACGAGCAGCCCTATCGATGGGTGACGAACGAGTCCGCACCGTTCGCCTCGCCACGGCAACCGGTGGCGGCCAGCCGTCTGGCCGTGGTCACAACGTCGTTTCCGCTCGAGTACCACGACGGCGAGAGACCGCCGAAATCGGTCCGGGCCGTCCCGGCCGAACCGCCGCCCGACTCGATGTACACCGCCGACCTGTTCTGGCACAAGACCGCCACGACCACCGAAGACGTCGAGTCCTTCCTTCCGCTGCGAGCCCTCGCCCGCTCCGCATCCGAGGGCCGTCTCGGCTCGCTCAACGATCGCTTCTTCTCGATCCCCACCACCTACAGCCAACGGTCGACCCGGACCGACGCCGAGACGATCCTGAGCTGGTGCGACGACGATGACGTGGATCTGGTCCTGCTCGTGCCACTGTGACCGGTCTGCCACCAGACCGTGAGTCTGGTCGCCCGGCATCTCGAGGAGGGAGGACTACCGACGGTGATCATCGGAAGCGCCCGAGACATCGTCGAACAGGCGGCGGTGGCCCGGTTCGTCTTCACCGATCTGCCACTCGGCAACCCGTGCGGGCCGCCGGGTGACCGGGAGGCGCAGCGTCTCGTGGTCGACACCGCACTGGCGCTGTTCGACTCGGCGTTCGGCCCTCGAACCACTGTCCAGGCACCCGTACAGTGGCCGGACAACGAGTGGCGGACCACCTACATGGCCATCGGGAGCCCCGACGGACGGGGTGGCCGTCACACGTCCGTGCGGTGAGTTCCGGCGGATTGGCCGGTCGACGGATCGACGGCGGTCGGCCACGACGACGCCAGGAGTTCAACCGATGCCAGCCGCTGGTCGAGCGTCGGCGACGGGTGGACGGTGATCAGCTCGTCGATGCCGGCCTCACGGGCGAGGCCGGTCAGGTACTTTTTCACCACCTTCGGTGATCCGCTGGCGGTGTAGTGCATCATCCGGGCGATCTGTCGTCCCTGCGGTGAGGCGACGAGGGCATCGGCTTCGGCGTCGCTCAACGCTCCCGGAACCCGGAGGAAGCGGCAGACCCGGCGGCGGGTCACCTCGAGAGCCTGTGTCGCCGCCGCGTCGTCGGTGTCGGCGCAGATCACATTGACCCCGGCGATCACGTAGGGTTCGCCAAGTTGCTTCGAGGGCTCGAACCGCTCGCGATACAGCGCCACCGCGTCGAGCAGATGGTCCGGGGCGAAGTGTGACGCGAACCCGTACGGAAGCCCGAGTGCCGCAGCCAACTGAGCGCCGAACAACGATGATCCGAGAATGAACAGCGGTACGTTCGTGCCGGCTCCGGGGACAGCCTCCACCCCGGCGACCCGGCTCTCACCGGCCAGGTAGGCCTGCAGCTCCAGAACGTCCTCGGGAAAGCGTTCGGAGGCCATCGGGTCGACCCTCATCGCTCGCATCGTCGTGTGATCGGTTCCGGGGGCGCGACCGAGTCCGAGATCGATGCGCCCGGGGTGCAGGGTGGCCAGCGTGCCGAACTGCTCGGCGATGACCAGCGGCGAATGGTTCGGCAACATCACGCCACCGGCGCCGAGGCGGATCGTGGAGGTCTGGCAGGCGATATGGGCGATCAGCACGCTGGTGGCCGAGGAGGCTATGGCCGCCATATTGTGGTGCTCGGCGTACCAGATCCGCCGGTAGCCGAGCCGCTCCGCGGTCTTGGCCAACGCCACCGAGTCGGCGAAGGCGTCGGCCGGCGTCTGGCCGGTGTTGACGATGGCCAGGTCGAGGATCGACAGTGCAGTCGAAGATGCGGGGGAGGTCGTTTCCACCCAACCAGCATGGCCGGTCAGCGGACCGATGCCCACCAGCCGTCGGCCGCCGGTCCGGATCCTGCTCACGACGCGGTCGGCCCGCTAGGCCCGTACGAACAGCGAGATGGTCTCGATGTGGGATGTGTGACCGAACAGGTCGAGCACGGTGACAGACTGGAGGCTCAAACCCCGTTCGCCGAGCAGCACGGCGTCTCGGGCCAGAGAAGCGGGGTCGCAGCTGACCAGGGCGATCGCCTCGGCCCCGGTCGCGACCAGGCGATCGGCCGCCTTCGCCTTCAGGCCGGCGCGAGCGGGATCGGCGACCACCACTCCCACCGGCTCAGGCGTCCAGTCCTCAACGGTCGACTCGACGACCCGACCGTGCGGCCGCAGGTTCCAGCGGGCATCGGCCGCGGCCGACGGGTTGGATTCGACGCCGACGACCGGGCGGCCGACGGCGGCCAGCGCACCGAAGAGCCCGACACCGCAGTAGGCGTCGAGCAGCGGCCCCTCGAACGGGGCCAGCAGGTCGCTCACGATGGCGGTCATCGCCAGCGCCCCGTCGGGACGGCACTGGAAGAACGAGTCGGCCGAGACCTGCAGCCGACGTCCTCCCAGCTCCTCGTGGATGTGAGGTCGGCGCCCGGCGGTCAGCTCGTCACGCCCGACGACGATGACGTCATCGGGTACAACCACGCCTTCGGCCACCGGGTCGACGATCACCAGACGTTCACCGCTGTTGGCGCCGGCGCGGATCACGACTTCGGTGGCCGATCGACCGAATCGACCGTCGATCAGCAGCTCCTCCACCAGTGGGTGGGCGATAACGCACTCGTCGACGACCAGAGGATCGTGGGAGCGTCGGCGGCGAAAACCGGCACGGCCATCGGAAACCACGGCCCGTATCGTCGTGCGGTAGCTCCCGGCGGGGAGTTCGGGGCCCGATCGCACCGGAGGGAGCGGATCGAGCCGGGCCAGCCGCCGCAGGCAGTCCTCGACGATGTCGACCCTGAGCGCCCGTTGACGCTCCGGCGTAATGAACTGCCAATCGCAGCCGCCGCAGGCGGCCTCCCCGCCGCCATCGGTGGTCGCGTGGCGGCACGGCGGCGTCACCCGAAGCTCGGAGGTGCTCGTGATCTCGACGGGTCGGGCCTCCACCCTCGACCGGTGGACCGCCGTGGCCCTTGCCGTCAACTGTTCGCCGGGTATGGCTCCGGCGACGAAGACGACTCGACCGTCGGGCCCGGCGCCAAGGGCTTCCCCGCCGGTTGCCATCCGGTCGACACCCAGCTCGAACGGGGCGTCATAGGGCGCGTCGAAGCCGTCGGAAGCGGTTGATTGCTCAGGCCGCGCCATCGAGGACGACGACGATCCGATGTCGGGTCAGTCGTTGCCGGCGAGTTCGCCGGATCGTGTGATCACGTGATCGAGCAGCCCGTAGTCCTTGGCCTCCTCCGCCGTGAACCACTTGTCGCGGTCGGAGTCCTCGATGATCTGCTCGACGTCTTGACCCGAATGGTCGGCGATGAGCTGCGCCATCTCCTTCTTGATGTTGATCAGGTTCTCGGCCTGGATCGCGATGTCGGCCGCCTGGCCCTGAACGCCGGCGCTCGGCTGGTGCATCAGGATCCGGGCGTGAGGCAGGGCGTAACGCTTGCCGGGAGCACCGGCGGTGAGAAGGAACTGACCCATCGATGCCCCGAGACCCAGACACACGGTGGCCACGTCGGGTTTCACGAACTGCATGGTGTCGTAGATGGCCATGCCGGCGGTGACCGAGCCACCGGGCGAGTTGATGTAGAGCCAGATGTCCTTGTCGTTGTCCTGACCGGCGAGGTAGAGGATCTGGGCGGCGAGCGAGTTGGCGATGGTGTCATCGACCTGCTGCCCAAGGAAGACGATACGTTGCTTGAGCAGCTGCTGGAAGATGTCAAAGCCGAAGCTGGAGCTCGGCGTTTCGGCGGTTGGCAGCAGAACAGGACTTGTCATAATGGTCAGGCTACCGCCGATGCATCGGCTACCGTGGCACCCACCCAGACGTTACGCGGACGTGGCGGAACTGGCAGACGCACCAGGTTTAGGTCCTGGCGCCCTCAGGGGCTTGGGGGTTCGACTCCCCCCGTCCGCACCCGCATTCCCCGACCGATCACCGAGTGGTTTACCGTGTGATTCACCGCGGCCCGGAAATGCCGAGAAGGCACATCAGGTCGGCAACGGCCCGACCTCGGTGGCTGATCGCCTGCTTGTCGGCCAGGCCCATTTCGGCGAACGTCGCGCCTCCACCCTCGTCGGGTTGGAACACGGAGTCGTAGCCGAAGCCGTCATCGCCGCGCTCGTGGCTGGTGATCATTCCGTTCACGCGACCCCAGGCGATCACGGGAACACCCCGCCGGAAGGGTTCGGGTAGTTCCGGCCATTCCGGCGGTCGGCCACCGAAACGCATCACGATGATGGTCTCGAAGTAGGCCCGGCGATCGGTGATGCCGTCGAGTTCGGCCAAGAGCTTCGCCCGATTGGCCACACTGTCGCCGCCGGGTCCGGCGTAGCGGGCGCTGTGCACACCGGGGCGACCGCCGAGCGCGTGGACGAACAATCCGGTGTCGTCGGCCAGCGCCGTGGCCCCGGTGTGGTCGGCGACCTCGTCGGCCTTCTTCCTCGAGTTCGCCACCAGGGTCTCGCCGTCCTCCACCGTGTCGGGCACATCAGCGGGTCGGGCCTCGACGGTGAAGTGATCACCGAGGACCGATACCAGTTCCCGGACCTTGCCCGGATTGCCGGTCGCCAGGACCAGCAACGGCCGGTCGCTCACCGGGCGGCGGGGGGCGTGGCGATCACGGCCTTCTGCTGCTCGACGATCTCGGCGATGCCGGCCGAAGCCAGGTCGATGAGTGTGGTCAGTTGCTCCCGGTCGAAAACCCGACCTTCGGCTGTGCCCTGCACCTCGATGAAACCACCGGACCCGCTCATGACGACGTTCATGTCGGTCTCGGCCACCGAGTCCTCGACGTAGGGAAGGTCGAGCCGGCACTGGTCGTCGACGATGCCGACGCTGACGGCGGCGCAGTGATCGGTGAGCGGATGAGCCGACAGGTCCCCGGCGATCATCAGACGGGTGAGGGCGTCGTGGAGGGCCACGAACCCGCCACAGATCGAGGCCGTACGGGTACCGCCGTCGGCCTGCAGGACATCGCAATCGACGGTGATCGAGCGCTCCCCCAGCGCCTTCAGGTCACAAACCGCTCGCAGGCTGCGCCCGATGAGCCGCTGGATCTCCTGATCGCGGCCCGACGTCCGGCGACGGATCCGCTCCGGGCTCGACCCCGGCAGCATCGAGTATTCGGCCGTGACCCAACCCTTGCCGCTGTCACGAAGCCAGCGGGGAACATCGGACTCGATCGACGCCGTGCACAACACCCGGGTCCGTCCGAAACTCACCAGAACCGACCCGTCGGCCATGTCGGTGAAGTCGCGTTCGAACGACACCGGTCGCAGCTCGTCGTTGGCTCTGCCGTCTGGTCGCATCGCTGGTTCTCCCATGATCGTCGTGCCGTTGGATCATAGGCCCATGGCGCGTCGGTTGTGACCCGGCTCGACCGGTGGGCGCTGGTCGGGGCTCAGTCGATCCCCGGACGCCACAGGGTGGCATCCACCAGCTCGGGTCCGAGCAGGCGGCTGCCGAGCCGCGTGAACGACCGGATGTCACCCGACGAGATGAACTCGTGACGTCCGACCCGTGAGTCATCGGGATGGGCAAGCCCGTTGCGTTTCAGCAGGTCGGCGAGAGCGAACGCCGTCTCGTCGGCCGACGAGACCAGCACGACGCCACGCCCGACGACATCGGCGATGACTCGGGCCAGGTACGGATAGTGGGTGCAGCCGAGGAGAAGGGCGTCGACATCGGAGTCGACGAGCGGGGCCAGCATTCGACGGGCCAGCAAGGTGACCTCCGGCCCGGTGGTGACACCGCGCTCGACGAACTCGACGAACCCCGGACAGGCCAGCGACAACAACTCCGCGTCGGCCTTCACCGCGGCCATGGCCTTGTCGTAGGCCCCGGACGACACCGTGCCCACCGTCCCGATCACCGCCATACGACCGGACTCCGACGCCTGGAGCAGGGCCTGCACCCCGGGGTCGATGACGCCGATCACCGGAACCGGCAACGTCTCGGACAACAGATCGAGCGCGGCCGCGGTCGCCGTGTTGCACGCCACGACCAGCAGCTTCACGTCGTGACTCGAGACCAGGTACTCGGCGATTTCGACCGCGTAGGCCCGAACCTCGTCGAGCGACCGCGACCCGTACGGATAGCGGGCGGTGTCGCCGAGGTAGACGAGATCCTCGTGCGGAAGCAGATCGATGGTGGCGCGGGCAACCGTGAGACCGCCGAATCCACTGTCGAACATCCCGATCGGTCGCGAGAGGTGCCGACCTTCACCTGAGGGTGGACCGGAAACGGGCGGAGGGGATGTGGGCGTCGCGGAGGTCATGTTCGGATCGTCACGACGATCGCACCGGGAAGATCACCCGTGGGATCGCCAACCTCTCTAGGTTAGGAGTCCCGAGACCGTGAGGAGACGATCCCGACCGCTGGATCCGCCCCGCGTGCTGTCCTAGCCTGACGTTCACGATCTTGGGTGGTGACCACGCGACGGCGGTCGGGCCCCCGGCCCGGCCGCTCGTCGAACATCAGCGGGCTGCCGTCGGAACCATCTCCAACGTTGGCCGCCAATTCCGACCGACGAGCGTCAGCTGGTTGACGGTACAGTGCCGCTCCAGGAACCCGGCTTCGCAGTAGCAGAGATAGAAGCGCCAGAGGCGGTTGAACCGCTCATCGAGGCCAAGACCCTCGAGGTCGGCCCGATGCTGCTCGAACCGCCCGCGCCACCGTCGCAGCGTCTCGGCGTAGTGGGCGGAGAAGTCGTTCAGTCCGATCATCTGCAGGCGGGTGGCCGATGACACGGCATCGACCACGGCATCGATCGACGGCAGGTAGCCGCCGGGGAACACGAACCGGCGGATGAAGTCCTCAGTGTTCTTGGTGCGCTGATAGCGACGGCCGGGCACGCAGATTGCCTGCAACACGGCCACACCGTCCGGCTTGAGACAGCGCTCGATGGTGGCAAAAAACCGTTCGTAGTCCCGCCAGTCGACCGCTTCGATCATCTCGACCGACACCACCCGGTCGTAGTTACCGGTCAGGTCACGCCAGTCGCGGTCGATCACCGTCACCCGATCGCCGAGCCCGGCCGCGTCGATGCGTTCGCGGGCCAGCTTCAACTGCTCGCCGGAGATGGTCGTCGTCGTGACCCGACAGCCGGTGCGTTCGGCCGCCCGGATGGCCATGCCACCCCACCCGGTGCCGATCTCCAGCAGGTGGTGATCGGCGGTCAGGCCGAGCGCGTCGATGACCAGGTCGTACTTGTGGAGGCTGGCCTCGGCCAGCGTGGACTCGGGCCGGGGAAAGACGGCCGAGGAGTAGGTCATCGTCTCGTCCAGGAACAAGGCGAAGAAGTGGTTGCCCAGATCGTAGTGGGCGGCGATCTGTTCCTTGTTGCGCTGTCGACCCGACCGGGGAAGCAGGCGTCGCACCCGATCGGACACCGGGGCGACGGCGCTGCTGAGACGGTTTCGCATGTCGTCCATCGGGCCGATGTTGGCGATGACCAGTCGGATGACGGCAACCGGATCCGGGCTGGTCCACCATTGCTCGATGTAGCCACGGCCGAAGCCGATCGAGCCTTCGGCCAGCAGGGCCGTCCATGCCCGCTGATCGTGGACCTCGACCATTGCATGGTGGCCGTCATCGCCGTTGCCCGAGTCGGCGCGTACGGGCTTCGAACCGTAGTGGGTTGCGGTGCCGGTCGTGTGGTCCACGACGGTCAGCTGGCCTTCGGTCAAACGGCTGAGCAATGCCGGCATGATCCGACCGGCCATGCCGGTCCGCACCGTCGACAGCGACCATCCGGTGCGATCCGATCGGGCCATGAGCGCGTCGGCTCGGATGCGGTCGGTCCGTTGTTCGGTGTCAAGCAGGTCCACCACGGGGGCTCCTTTTCGGGTGGGGAACGAATGGGACTCCTTTGGCCGCCAGCCTGGCGGCCTGATGATGGATCCCTCCGCTGATGCGATGGGTGGGAAGACCATCCCGTCGCAGTGTTTCGGACAAGGTTCGAGTGGTGGCCGGTTGCCGGTCGAGGTTCATCCCGGTTTCGAGGACGGTGTCTCCGGCGGGGTCGGTCACCGAGATCGAGACAAGCAGACCTTCCCGGTCGCGTTCGGCCGACGGCGATCGTTCGCACAGCTCGAGGTGATAGGTCATATCCATGGGCAGAAACGGCGAAACATGCAGATCCTTGGCAAACGTCGCCCCGAACGTCGAGGTGGTCTCGCCGGACGGCCCCCGTTGCTCCAACGCCACCGGATAGTGATGGCGCTCCTTCCAGGGGGTGTTGGTCACCTCGAGCACGGCACCCACGGGACCCTGGTCGCTGTCGGCGGGCCAGACCAGATAGATCGAGATCGGGTTGAACAGCCAACCCCAACGACGAGGTTGGGTGAGAAGCCGAACCGGGCCGACCTCGATGCCAGGGACGACCGTGGACATCAGCTCCGCCACCCTCGCCGCCGAAGCGCCGTCTGGCCAGCCGTAGTCGGCACGGGCCAGGCGGGCGGGTCGGAAACGTCCGGTGGACCAGGCCCAGTGTCGGTCGGTCAGCGACTCGGGATCATCCGGGTCGAACCAGGCATAGACCACGTCGTAGGAGAACGCGTGCTCCTTCGAACCGCGGCGGTGGTGGAAGACGGTGCCTCGGCACAGCGCCGGCGGCCCCGGCCTCATGACGCCGGACCCCATCTGACTCCGAGCCCCCGGCAGACCTCGACAGCCGACCGCATTCCGTCTTCATGGAAGCCGTAGCCCATCCAGGCTCCGCACAGCCAGATTCCGTCGACTCCGTTCCGGGAGCGGAGTCGAGTCTGGGCGGCGGTCGCCGCATGGTCGAACACCGGGTGGGCGTAGTCGATCTCGGTGATGATCCGACTCGGGTCGATCCGTCCCGCGTCGTTCAGCGTGACCAGGTAGCGAGTGTCGGTGTCGAGACGCATGAGCCTGGTGAGGTCGTAGGTGACGGTCGAGGCCGTCGACTCCGGATCGAGTCGATAGTTCCAGGCCGCCCATGATCGCGGTCGGGGCGGCAGCACCCCGATGTCGGTGTGAAGCGTCGCCCGATTCGGCTGATAGGAGATCGCGGCCAGGTCATGGGTCCGATCCGGTGCGGTGTCGGCCAGTATCGCGAGACTCTGATCACTGTGGCAGGCGAGAATCACCTGATCGAAGTCCTCCCGCCGTCCATCGGATACGACGGTGAGCCGGTCGGCGGAGCGCTCGACACGCCGCACCGGAGTCTCGAGACGCACCGAACCACCGAATCGATCGGCGATGGCCGAGACATAGCGACGGCTGCCGCCGGCGACGGTCTTCCACTGGGGGCGGTTGCCGACACTCAACAACCCGTGGTTGTCGAGAAATCGCAGCAGCGTCACGGCCGGATAGTCGCTGAAACGTTTGGGCGGTGTCGACCATACGGCAGCTCCCATGGGGATCAGGTGCCGATCGATGAAGGCCCGCCGGTAGCGACCGTCTTCGAGCAGCTCGCCGATGGTGAGGTCGTCCCAGTGGCGGTCACCGCCGTCGGCCCCGGCGAGGATCCGCCGGCCGGTCCGATGGAACCGTGCGATGTCGATCAGCATGCCCCACATCGCCGGGTCGACGAGCCGTCGGCGCTGGGCGAACAGCGTGTTGAGGTTGGTGGCCCGGTAGTGGAAGTCATCAACCGGATCGTGCACGCCGAAGCTCATCTCGCTGTCGACGGTTTCGACCCCGAGCTCGGAGAACAGGTGCACGAGGTTCGGGTAATTGCGATCGTTGTGGACGATGAACCCCGTGTCGATCCCGGTCGGTCCGAGTACGGGGTCATCGACGACGACGGTGTTCGAGTGGCCACCAAGTCGGTTGGCAGCCTCGTACAGCACCACCTCGTGGTGTGGACCGAGCACATGGGCACAAGCCAAACCGGATATGCCCGAGCCGACGACCGCTAGACGCACGGTCTCTCCTGTCCGCGACAAGAACGGCCGGGGAGGGAGGTCGCGTGAGGGGCCATGAACTGAGAGACCATGATGCTCAAGAATTACGCTGGGTGCGGCGGTGTGGATGCATCAGCCGGGCGCACGTCCGTGCACCGATTTGCATCACCACTACACGATGAAGTCGCCTCTACAAGCATAGAGCTTGGTGTCTATTAATGGCAAAGAACAGACTTTGAGGTGGCGTTATTACGTTTTGGCGTGGTTCTTGGATAGGTGCTTGGAACAATCTAAAATCGCTCCGTGGCCAGAGGCGAGATGCTCCCGATCCAACATGCTGCCCGCGCCCTGGGGGTGCCCGACCACGAGCTTGGACGGCTCGCCAGTCAGGGCGGCATCCCCGGAGCGGTCGACCGTGAGGGCGAGTGGCTGATTCCGACCGCATCGCTGGTGTCCGTTGCCAGGCAGCAGGGCTGGACCCTCGACCTGGCGGCCCTCCAGCACCACCTCGAGGAGCAGTCGCTCACCCGCTACTCAGGCGACGCACTGGCCGCCCAGGCCGCGGTGCTGCTAGCCAGAACCCAGGCGACCGCGGCGAGGGTGGAGAGTCGTGACCTGCTCCGCCGTCTTCGGGAGACCACGGCCTCGGCCGCTGCCGACCGGTCGGCCCGCCGGGAGGCCGAAGAGTCGATCGCCGGGCTGCGGGAGCAACTGGAGGCCGCTCGCCGTGACCAGGCGGTGGCCGAGGCCCAGCTCACCGAGCTCCGGGCGAGGCTCAACGGTGAAGGCCAACAGTTGCATTTCATGGTCGACCGCATCAACAATCTCGAGGAGGAACGCCGCCAACTGACTCGAAGCCTCGGATGGTTTGGTCGGTTCCGGTACCGCCGCCTCGTCGAACGCGAGCAGTTCGAATCGACGCCGGCGAAGGAAGATCCGGCGCTGACCGCCAACCCGGTCCTCATGACCTCGACCGGCGATCACCTCGCACCGGTTGCGGCGATACCGCCGGCACCGACATCACCGTCCGGCCACCCACCCGATGTCGGGCTGCCCGTGTGGGACGTCAACGAGGACGAAACGGCAGCAGGCCGGGATCACCTCGACGAGCCACGGCCCGACATGGCGGCCTCGGCTGTCGAACGACCATCACAGGCGCCGGACGCACCGTTGGCCCGTACCGCCGATGGTCGGTTCGAGCGGTCGGCGCTGATCATCTCACGGCCGGAGACAACGAGCCCCAGCCGATAGCCGATACCACCCGCCGGCGCGCCGGCCGCGCCATCTACATCCGGCCGGGCCTAGCATTGCTCCATGGCCGTGAAGATGATTGCGTCCAACAAGCAGGCCCATCGCAACTACGAGATCTCCGAGACCGTCGAGGCCGGCATCGCCCTCCGAGGCAGTGAGGTCAAATCGCTGCGGGAGTCGAAAGTGCAGATCAGCGACGCCTACGCCCGCTTCGAGGGCGGCGAGCTGTGGCTGGTCGGGCTGCACATAGCGCCCTACACCAGAGCCAGCTCCCACCTGCGATACGACCCGACGCGAAAGCGGAAGCTACTCCTCCACCGGGCCGAACTGGACCGGCTCTTTTCGAAGACCGAGCAGGACCACCTCGTTCTCGTTCCCATGGCTCTCTACTTCAAGGACAACCGGGCGAAGCTGGAGCTCGGACTGGGTCGCGGCCGAAAGACCGTGGACAAACGCCAGTTGATCGCCAAACGCGACGCCGACCGGGAGGCACGCCGCGAGCTGGCCGAACGCACTCGCCGCCGCTGATCGACCCGCTATCATGGAAGATCCCCAACAGGGGCGGGCTGTGACCTCAGGGTCACGACCTGTGGTCGAAGGCCGATGGCCCGACACCGCTCTTTGACAACCGAGACGAGCCACACGGCGACACATCGTCGCCCAGACTCATCTCACCTCGGGGCTGATCGGTTTCGACGTTGAGACGAGAAGTCGTGTGTGCGACCCGAGTTGCTCAGACTCGTTAAACGGGGCTCAACAGAAGCGCCAACAAGGCTGACTTCGCTCTCGCCGCCTAATTCTTAGGTAGCTAGAGGAACATCGCGAGCCGCGAGGCCACGCGGGGCCCGATCACTGCAGCCCGGCAACAGAAGCAGTGATGGACGATGGGAGAGACCATTGACGGCAGGCAAAGACCGCTGACCCCTGGGAAAGACCAGGCGGACGAACCAGACGGTTCACGTTGACCCGGCAACCAGGCGGCCGTAGAGCCTGAATCACGGGAATGGTCGTAGCGTGTGCGGTGACTCCTCAGCGGACGGGGGTTCGATTCCCCCCAGCTCCACGGCTCCGGCGCTTCGCTTGTCGCTTCGAGTTTCGGCATCCGCCGAAACATCGGGCCACCGGCGTATGCCGCCTACGGCGGCAACTCGAGTTTCGGCATCCGCCGAAACATCGGGGTTCGCTTGTCGCTTCGAGTTTCGGCATCCGCCGAAACATCGGGCCACCGGCGTATGCCGCCTACGGCGGCAAACGTCGACGTGGCCGGGATAGCTGACTAAAGTCAGGTATATGACCCGGGCCGTCGATGTTCTTCGCCACTTCAACCGAAGCTACACCCAGCGCATCGGCGTGCTGGAGGACCGCTTCCTCGGCCTCGACAGACCGCTCGCCACGTCTCGACTGCTGTGGGAGATCGGCCTCGACGGCCGTCCGGTCGCTGAACTGCGCACCGTCATGGGAATCGACTCTGCGTACTTGAGCCGTCTACTTCGGCGACTCGAGTCCGACGGGCTCGTCGTCACCGACGTCGATCCAGCGGACGGACGGCGGCGGCGGGTGGTGCTCACCGGCGACGGCCGCCGGGAGTGGCAGGAGCTGGACGATCGATCACAGGTCCTGGCCGAGGCCCTGATCGCCCCGCTGCGGCCAGGCCAGAGAGATCGCCTGGCTGAAGCGCTGACCACCGCCGATCATCTACTGTCGGCCGCCGCCGTGGCCATCGAAGCAGTGGACCCGCTGGAGGCTGCGGCCGTCGAGGCCCTCCAATGCTACTTCGACGAACTCGACCAACGGTTCGACACCGGATTCGATCCGGGCGGGTCGATCACCGCTGACGCCGATTCATATCGGCCCCCGAACGGCGTGTTCGTTCTGGGCCGCCTCGGCGACGACACCGTCGCCTGCGGAGCCGTGTACCGTCTGCAGCCCGCAATGGCGGAGATCAAACGTATGTGGGTTCACGGCGAGTGGCGGGGTGTGGGGCTTGGCCGGCGGGTCCTCGATCACCTCGAGAACGAGGCCCGGTCCCTCGGGTGCAACACGGTGCGGCTCGATACCAACAGCGCGCTGACCGAGGCCATCGCCATGTACGAGTCGAGCGGGTACAAACCCATCGAGCGTTACAACGACAATCCGTTCGCCAAGTGCTGGTTCGAGAAGCACGTCTAGCCCGGCGGTTTGCGCGATAAAGGGTGCGACGAGCGCAAAGGCGCGCAAACCTCGTCGACCCCCATCCGGGTTGCGACTTGGCCAAGCAAGTTGTTGCCGGCCGGGATATTTTGCAAGATTGTCTCTGATGTTTCCAGCGGCCGCCGCTTCGGTCACCTCGACGGATCACCGTCGAGCCTACGGTGCCGGCGTCATCGCGGGAGCGCTCACCCTTGCGGTCGGCTGGGTGCTGGCCGTGCAGCTCGGGTTGACCGGGACGGCCGATGCCTCCTCAGGTCTCGCCTACGAAGCCGGAGACTGTCTCGAGATTTCCGCCGACGAACCACCGGCTCTCCGGGTGGTCGACTGTTCGCAGCCCCACCAAGGGGAGGTGGCGGGAACGGCCACGCATCCGGACAGCGGCCGCCCGTATCCGGGTGACGATGTCAGCCGCATCTGGTTCGAGCGCGGCTGCGAGGGTGTCATCACCGACTACCTCGGCGCCGACCACCTGGAGACCACACTGTCGGCCTCCGTGATCGCCCCCACCCGGGACGATTGGGACGATGGCGTCCACCACGCCACCTGCTATCTCAGTGTGGAAGAGGGAGCCGAGCCGCTGACCGGGTCGATTCGCGGCCGGGCCGACGACTTCGCCCGAGGCGACGTCGTCCGCCTCGATCGCCTCATGCCCGGAGACTGCTTCGATCCGACGGGAAGCAACGATCCGTTCGGGCTCCGCACCAGCGACAGGGTCGAACTGACCGACTGCTCCGGCACGTTCCTCGGTCTGTTCTTCGGTCGTGGGGAGCTGCCGTATCCCGAGGAGCTGACGATCCCGCCCGAGGACGAGCTGACCGACTCCAGCACCACCGTCTGTTCGGCCGAGTTCGAGACGTTCTTCGCCGTCGACTCGGCGGTTGGCTACCCCTTCAGGTTCTGGCGGCCGTCCCGCTCGAGCTGGGACGACGGGGACCGTGAAGCGCTCTGCGCCGTGCTCAGCGACGAACCGATCGACGGGCCCTTCGTTCCCGCCGATTACCCGGCGCTTCACAAACTCGGCACCGGACAGTGCTTCCGGCTTCTACCGGAGCAAACAGCCAAATCCCTCACGCTGGACGACCACGTGCGCCCGACCCGGTGCTCCGAACCTCATGTCGGTCAGATGATCGGGGGCGGACGCCTCGAAGCCGACCGGAGCTTCCCGGGCGACGCCCAGTCCAAGGCGTTGACCGAGCAGGAGTGCAGCAGCCTCTTCGAAGCCTTCATCGGCATCGCACCGGTCGACTCCGAGTTCGGCCGCTTCCCGTACTGGTACCCCAATGAGGCGGCATGGGCCGGCAACGACACCCGGTACGCCTGCGCCATCCTCGAGCAGGGATTGGACGAGTCCCTTCAAGGAAGCCGACGATAGTTTGCGCCGCCCGACCGGTCAGCGGAAGTCCGGCTGTTCCCAGTCCGGAAAGACATCCGGCAGCTCCTCAGAAGGCCGCAATGACCAGACCGGTGGACGCTTCTCCAGGAAGCTGGTGACGCCTTCGCGGGCGTCGGCCATCCGTCCGAGCGCCTGAATCGACCGGGAATCGGCTCGGTGGGCCTCCATCGGGTGAGCGAAGGTCAGGCCTCGCCACAAGAGGCGCCGGGTCAGCGCAACCGAGACCGGGGCGGACTCGGCGAACTCCTCGGCGAGCTCATAGGCTCGGCGCAGGAGCTGATCAGGCGCAACGAGTTCCCCCAGTCCGCCGTCGGCCGCCTCGGCCGCCTCGAACACACGCCCCGAATAGCACCAGCGAGCAGCCTGGGACATGCCGACGAGTCGAGGTAGGAACCAGGATGAACAGGCCTCGGGGGTGATGCCTCGGCGGGCGAAGACGAAGCCGATCTTGGCCCCGTCGGCCAGCAGCCGAACATCCATCGGCAACGTCATGGTGATGCCGATGCCGACCGCTGGACCGTTGACGGCGGCGATCAACGGCTTGGTCAGGTCGAAGAATCGCAGCGTCACGATGCCGCCCCCGTCGCGTCGGACACCGTTCGCCCACCGATCGTCACCATCACCATCGTGCCTGGCCCGGGCCTCCGCGTCGAACGTCTCCTGTCCCCGACCGAGGTCGGCTCCGGCGCAGAACGCTCGACCGGCTCCGGTCACCACGACAGCCCGGATGGCATCGTCGGCGTCGATCACGTCGCAGGCATCCACGAGCTCGCGGACCATGGTGTCATTGAAGGCGTTCAACCGGTCGGGGCGGTCAAGGGTCAGGGTGGCGACGTGGCCGTTGCGCTCGAGCCGGATGGTTTCATAGGACATGGCTGCCTGTCTAGTACGTCAACCGTCGAGATGGCCAAATGTGCTGCATGATCCCGGCACCGGCTCAGACTCCCGCGTACATTGCGGCAACGACCTCGTCGGAACGGGCGATGGTCGGCTCCAACCACGCCTTGTCGTATCCATAGTGGTCCCACAGCGAGACCAACTTCTCACCCTCAACCAGAAGGTCGATCGCCTCTCCCCCGACCAGAGCCGGATGAGCGTGGCCGCAGGCGTGTGCAAGCATGAGCAACTCGTGGCGGAGGCTGAGCACATAATTGGCGGCCCGCACCGACTTGTCGTCGGGATCGAGCCCTCGGGTCAACCACGTCGAGTGGGTCGCCACACCGGTCGGACAGTGGCCGGTGTGGCACCGTTGGGCCTGGATGCAGCCGACGGCCAGCATCGCCTCCCGAGCCACGTAGATGATGTCGGCCCCCAGCGCCATGGCCAGGAGACTTTCACCGGGAAACCCGAGCCGTCCCGCTCCCATCCAGACCACCTTGTCGTGCATGCCCTGGGTGGCGAACGTGCGGAACACCTCGGCCATGCCCAGGCGATAGGGCAGGGAAACGTGGTCGGAGAATGCCAGCGGAGCGGCCCCGGTGCCACCCTCACCACCGTCAACGGCGATGAAGTCCGGTCCGCGCCCGGTGGTGGCCATTGCGTGGGCCAGCTCACTCCAGAACTGGCGGTCGCCAACCGCCGACTTGATGCCGACCGGCACCCCGGTGGCATCGGCCAGGGTCTCGATGAAGTCGATCATCGACGGCACCGAGTCGAATGCCGAATGGCTGGACGGGCTGGCGACGGTGATCCCGACGGCAACGCCACGGGCCTCGGCGATCTCCTCGGTCACCTTCGGACCGGGCAGGCGACCTCCGAGCCCCGGCTTCGCTCCCTGGCTGAGTTTGACCTCGATGCATTTGATCGCGGGGGTCGACCCGACGAGCTCGACCGCCTTGTCGAGGCTGAAGGTGCCGTCGGGATTGCGGGCGCCGAAGTAACCGGTGCCGAGCTGGAAGATGAGATCACCGCCGTGGCGATGGTGGCGGCTGACCCCTCCCTCCCCGGTGTTGTGCAGACAGCCGGCGATCCCCGCCCCGCGGTTCAGCGCCTCGACGGCCACCCCGGACAGTGACCCGAAGCTCATGGCGGAGATGTTGACCACCGAGTCGGGCCGGAACGCCTTGGACCGGTTCCGCCACTCCCCCAGCACCTTGGCGCACGGCAGGTAGGACTCATCCGCGGCATCCACCCCCGAGGGCACCTCGAACGGGAATGCCGCATGGCGGATGATCGGATACTGGGGATCGTCCATCTTCGAGTCGGTCCCGAATCCGAAGTACTGGTTCTCCCGCTTGGCCGAGGCGTACACCCAGCGACGCTGATCCCGGCTGAAGGGTCGTTCCTCGTCGTTGTCGGTCACGATGTACTGGCGCAGTTCCGGACCGATCTTCTCCAGCAGGTAGCGGAGTCGACCGATGATCGGATAGTTCCGTCTGACCGCGTGGCGGGTCTGGAACACATCGATGATCGCCATCGCGACCAGCACGACGACGACAACGATTGCGATGACAAGCGGATTCATGTCAAGAGAATAGCCAGCTCGTCCGTTCGCAAAACGAACGGGCCGTCAAACCTCAGGCGTCGAGGTAGCGGGTGACCGCCACGCCGGCTCCGACGGCGCCGATCAGTGCGCCGACCATCAACAACGCTCCGCCGATGGTCAACACCTGGGCAGTGGGGACCGCGAAATCGCGGAAGATGTAGCTCTGCAGATCCTGGAAGAAGCTGGCGATGAGCTTGTTCACCGCGAACACGGTGAAAATGCTGAGCAGCGCACCCAGGAGCCCCTGGAGCAGACCCTCGAGCATGAACGGGATCCGGATGAACCACTTGGTCGCGCCCACGAGGCGCATCACCTCGATCTCGCGGCGACGGGCGAACACCGCGGTGCGGATCGAGTTGTACATCAGCAGCGCCGATGCTCCGGCCGCCGCGCCGGCAGCGGCCAGCATCACCGTCGAGCTGCCCTCGGAAAAAGTGCTGATGGCCCGGATGTTGTCGCTGGCGAACTCGACGTCCTGAACACCGGGGATCGTCTCGATCTCGTTGCCGATCTGGCGGATGAGTTCGACATCGGTGTCGCTGGGCTGAACCTGGAACGACATCGGCAGCTGGTCGGCCTCCACCAGCTGGAGCAGTTCGGGCTCATCGGCGAAGAAGTTCTGGAACTCCTGATAGGTGGCATCCCGGTCGATGAAGTAACGGCCGTCGACATAAGGGTTGGAAGCCAGGAAATCGTCGATGCTCTCGATCTGTTCCTGTTGCACGTTCACGTCGAGCCACACGATGAACTCCACCTCGTCCTTGAAGGAGGTGTTGATCCGACCCACACCCTGCTGGACGAGCAGGGCCACGCCCATGAGCGACAGCGACACGGCAACGGTGAGTATGGTCGCCAAGCTCAGCGACGGGTTGCGGATGAGGTTCTGGCCGGTCTCTTTGAGCAGATAGTCGGCGCGGATTGCCATGAGGGATTTCGTCCTTGTTTCTCGGGGGTCTGGGCCGCTTCAGCCGAAACCCCGGGGCGACGGGCTCCACCCGTCGCATGATGTCGGTGGGCGTCGAGCTACTCGTAGACGCCTCGGGCCTGATCGCGAACGATCGCTCCGTCTGACAACTCGATGACCCGCTTGCGCATGGTGTCGACGATGCCCCGATCGTGGCTGGCCATGACCACGGTGGTACCGGTCTTGTTGATCCGGTCCAGCAGCCGCATGATGCCGATCGAGGTTTGGGGATCAAGGTTTCCGGTCGGCTCGTCGGCCAACAGGATCAGCGGGCGGTTCACGAAGGCCCGGGCAATGGACACACGCTGCTGCTCGCCGCCGGAGAGCTGATTGGGATACTTGGTCATCTTGTCGCCGAGGCCGACGAGCTCGCAGATGGCCGGGACCTGGGTGCGGATGACGCCGCGGGGTCGCCCGATGACCTCGAGGGCGAAGGCCACGTTCTCGGCCACCGTCTTGGTCGGGAGGAGTTTGAAGTCCTGAAAGATGCTTCCGATGTTGCGGCGCAGCATCGGAACCTTCCAGCTCGACATCTGACCGATGTCCTTGCCGGCCACGAAGATACGGCCTGCGTCGGGCTCCTCCTCCTTGTTCAGGAGCCGGAGGAAGGTCGACTTTCCGGAACCCGACGGACCGACCAGGAAGACGAACTCGCCTTTGGCGATGTCGGCGTAGGCGTCACGCAAAGCCGCCTCTGTCTGCTCCGGATAGGACTTCGAGACACCTTCGAGCTTGATCATGGATATCGATTCCCGCTTCGATGCTTGAGGGATACGGGGCGGGGTCTGACTTCAGACACCACTTTGTAATACTAGTTGACGCTGGAGATCGAACCTCGCAGCCCCCACCAACTTCAGGACTTTCGGCCCGATGGCCGGGCGTGATTCGACCAACACCGTCCCGCCCTAGGTGGTCAGCCCGATTGACCGGCCCGACGCCACCGCAACCAGGCCTCCATGAACGGGCCCACGTCGCCGTTGAGGACACCGTCGGGGTTGCCCGAGGTCTCACCGCTCCGCTCGTCCTTCACCTGCTGATAGGGCTGGAGGACATAGCTGCGAATCTGACTGCCCCACTCGACCTTCTTGGATTCACCCGCTTCGGACGCGAGCTTCTCCTCGCGCTTCTGGCGCTCCAGATCGACGAGCTTCATGGCCAGCATCTGCATGGCCCGATCCTTGTTCTGATGCTGGGACCGCTCGTTCTGACACGACACGACGATGCCGGTCGGCAGGTGGGTGATACGCACCGCCGAATCGGTGGTGTTGACGTGCTGGCCGCCCGCTCCCGACGATCGGAAGACGTCCACTCGAAGGTCCTTGTCGTCGATCTCCACCTGGTCGGTGGCATCCTCGATGTAGGGGACGACGGTGAAGGAGGCGAAGGCGGTGTGGCGACGGGCCTGGGAGTCGAACGGCGAGATCCGCACCAGCCGGTGAACGCCCCTCTCGGCCTGCAGCCAGCCGTAGGCGTGGCGGCCTCGAATGATGAAGTCGGCGGAGGTGATGCCGGCCTCCTGACCCTGCTGAACGTCGGTGACCTCGAAGTCGTAGCCCTTGTTCTGGGCCCACTTCCGGTACATGGCGAGCATCATCTCGGCCCAGTCCTGGGAGTCGGTGCCCCCGGCGCCGGAGTGGATCTCGCACACCGCGTCGCCCTCGTCGTACTGGCCGGTGAACAGCGCCCGGAGTTCGAGTTCGTCGAAACGGGCGCTGAGCTGGGCGATCAGCTCCACCGCTTCGGCTTCCAGCTCGGTGTCGCCCTCCTCCCGCGACAGCTCGAACAGGGTGTCGGCGTCGTCGACCAGCCCCGACAGCTCGTCGAACAGATCCAGATCCTCCTTGGTGGCGGTGAACTCGGTCTGTACGACTCGAGCCCGATCGGGATCATCCCACAGGTCGGGGCGGCCCATCTCGGTTTCGAGTTGGGGCAGCCGGGCCCGTAACTCGGCGATTCGAAGGTACTCCTCCGCCTCGTCGAGCTCGACCCTCAGCGCCTTGAGATCCTCGGTGAGATCAGCCACGGCGACTCGCTCTCACCGTTTTCCGTGGCACTGCTTGAACTTGCGCCCGCTGCCGCAGGGACACGGGGCATTGCGAGGCGTCTTGTCCCACTCGTCCTTGATGAACGGCGTCGGTGCCCCGCCCCCGTCGTCGGCCGGTTCCGGAGAACTGTCGCTCGATGATTCGACCACGTCGGTGGTGGTGACGGCGCCCAGCGAAGCGGCCCGGCTCGCACCGGCGACACCGGTCGACGTGGACCGTGCCCCGGCGGCCGCAGCGCCGGCACCGACCGTGGCGGGGTCCGGTTTCGTCGCCTGCTGGGTGACCGTACCGGCGCCGTTGGCGTCGGCTGCGGGTTCCGGCGGTACCACCTCGACATGCATCAGGTAGCGGATGTAGTCGACGTTCAGCGAGTGCATCATCTCGCTGAACAGCTGAAATCCTTCGCTCTGCCACTCGACGAGCGGATCCCGCTGACCCATGGCCCGAAGGTTGATGCCCTCCCGGAGATTCGCCATCTCGGTGAGGTGATCGCGCCACCGCTGATCGATGAGCTGGAGCATGATCTGGCGTTCGACCTGACGCATGACCGACTCGCCGAGCTCGCCTTCCTTGCGCTCGTAGTGAACATGACCGTCGTCGACGATCAGCTCACGGATGTCGCTGAGCTTTCGGGCCCCCTCGAGGTCCTCCACCGTCAGCTCCGTGTCCCAGAACGTCTTCAGTTCGGTGAGGAGACCGTCGAGATCCCAGGTGTCGTCCAGTTCGGCTTCGCAGTGGGTGGCCACCAGCGCGTCGGCCACGCTGTCGAGCGCCTCGATCGAGTCGTCGCGCAGATCACCCTGCTCGAGGATCTGAGTGCGGCGGGCGTAGATGACCTTTCGCTGCTGGTTGTAGACCTCGTCGTACTTCAGCACGTTCTTGCGGATCTCGGCGTTACGCTGCTCGACCGTGTTCTGCGCCCGCTCCACCGACTTGGTGACCATGTTCGACTCGATCGGGACGTCGTCGGGCAGTGCCCGGTCCATGACCCAGTTCATGGCCCCGGTGGCGAAAATGCGCATCAGGTCGTCTTCGAGAGACAGGTAGAAACGGCTCTCGCCCGGGTCGCCTTGACGGCCGGAGCGACCTCGAAGCTGATCGTCGATCCGGCGGGCTTCGTGCCGTTCGGTGGCCAACACGTACAGGCCCCCTGCATCGAGGACCTTCTGTCCGTTTTCGGAGCAGATCGGCGTCCAGTACTCTAGGCGTTTCTCGAAGTACTCCTGGCCCTCGTCGGACTCCAACTCGAGCCCCTCGGCGAAGGTGTCGGCCTCGGCCAGCTTCTCGGCGTTGCCGCCCAACACGATGTCGACGCCGCGGCCGGCCATGTTGGTGGCCACCGTGACCGAGCCGGGCTTGCCGGCCTGGGCCACGACGTCGGCCTCACGGAAGTGCTGTTTGGCGTTCAGCACCTCATGCGGGATACCCCGCATCGTCATCAGGTGGCTCAGCTTCTCCGACTTCTCGACCGACGCCGTACCGACCAGCACCGGCTGACCTCGGCTGATCCGCCCCTCGATGTCGTCGATGGCGGCCCCGAACTTGCCATCCTCGGTCTTGTAGATCAGATCGGGCTTGTCGAGCCGGGCGATCGGCTTGTTGGTGGGCACGGCAACGACGCTGAGCCCGTAGGTGGTCTCCAGTTCCGCCGCGTCGGCCTGGGCGGTTCCGGTCATGCCCGCCAGCTTGTCGTACATGCGGAAGTAGTTCTGCAGCGTGACGGTCGCCAGCGTCTGCTGCTCGTCCTTGATCTTGACGTTCTCCTTGGCCTCGACCGCCTGATGGAGGCCGTCGGACCATCGCCGACCGTCGAGTACACGACCGGTGAACTCGTCGACGATCTTCACCTCACCGTCGGCGATGAGGTAGTCCTTGTCGCGGTGGAACAGCTCCTTGGCCCGTAGCGACGTGTTGAGTTGATGAACGAGGTCACCCTGAACGCCGGCGTAGAGGTTCTCGATTCCCAGTATCTCCTCGACCCGGCTGATGCCGTCTTCGAGTATGGCGACCTGGCGCTTCTCCTCGTCGACGTCGTAATCCTCGTCTCGTCGAAGCCTGCGGGCGATGTCGGCGAACTGGTAATAGATGTCGGCCGCGCCCCGCACCTTGCCGCTGATGATCAGCGGGGTTCGGGCCTCATCGATGAGGATCGAGTCGATCTCGTCGACGATGGCGTAGTTGTAGCCCCGTTGGGTGCGGGCTTCGAGGCTGCGAGCCATGTTGTCGCGCAGGTAATCGAAACCGAACTCGTTGTTGGTGCCATACGTGATATCGGCCGCGTACTGCTCGATCTTGTGAGCGGTATCGCGATTGCCGGGCACGACGACGCCGACCGACAGGCCGTGCCAGCGGTGGATCTCGCCCATCCACTCCGCGTCGCGGGTGACCAGGTAGTCGTTGACCGACACCACGTGGACACCCTTGCCCGAAAGCGCGTTGAGGTACACCGGCAGGGTCGACACGAGTGTCTTTCCCTCACCGGTCTTCATTTCGGCCACCGAACCCCAGTGGAGGGCCGCACCACCGACCAGCTGCACGTCGTAGTGCCGCTGGCCGATCGTCCGGATGGCCGTCTCGCGAATCACCGCGAACGCCTCGACCATCAGATCATCGAGGCTCTCCCCGTTGGCCAGGCGATTCTTGAATTCGGTGGTTTTGCCTCGCAGCTGCTCGTCGGTCAACGCCTGTGTCTCGGATTCGAGGGCGTTGACGGGAGCCACGATGCTTTGTGCGGCCTTCAGCCGCTTGCCGTCTCCGGCGCGCAGAATCTTGTCCAGTAACTTCATCTCTTCTGAAGTCTACTGTCGCATCACCTCGGCGCTGCCGCGGACACGCGAGATGACGTGCTACTCAACCTCGATGAGACCGACGTTGCCGTCGTCACGCCGGTAGACCACGGCCGCCCTGTCGGTTTCGGAGTTGGTGAACAGGAAGAAGTCGTGGTTGAGGAGATCCATCTGCAGGGCTGCACCCTGGGGATCGAGTGCGTTGATGTCGAACAGCTTGGATTTGACGATCTTGTACATCGGCTCGACGTTTTCCGAGTCGGTCACCAACCGCTCGGGCACGAGCTCGGCCGCAATGTCGGGACGTTCCCGGCTGCGGTAGCGCTTGTTGACCTTGGTCTTCAGCTTGCGCATCTGGCGTTCGAGCTTGGCCACCGCCAGGTCGATCGCGGTGAAGCCGTCGGGGGCCGACACCTTGCAACGGATATGGTGCCCGTGCCCCTCCATCGTGACCTCGCAGAACTCGGTGTCCTTGCTACGGGAGTTCTTCTCCTCCCAGAAATGGACCTCGGCCCGATCCATGTCGAGGTACTTCTCCAACCGGCCGATTTTCTCCTCGGCTTGTTGCTTCAAAGACTGGGACACGGTGGTCTTGCGACCGCTGACCGAAACTTCCATACAGCACCTCTTACAGCTCCTGTGTCTTGTGGCCCCTGTTGGGAACGATCCTGGAGCATACAGATCGTTATCCCGTCACCATAGGCCGGAGATCGGCGCGCGAGCCAGCGTTTCCCCGCTGGTCCGAGGACCATCGGAACCTTCCGACGAGGCCACCGCAGTGGAGATCACCGACTGGGCACCCGACCGCCGGAGTGAGGCCGCGACCGCATGCATCGACGCACCGGTGGTGATGACATCGTCGACGACGATGAGGTGCCGGGGCGACCGGGGAACCCGACAGCGCACCTCCGGGCCGGACAGCCGCTCGGCTCGATTGCGCCCCTCCTGGGCGTCGGGCCCGGCGCGGGCCAGCAGCGGCCGGACCGCCAGCCCGAGCGAGTGACCGATCGCTCTGGCCAGCGATCGGCCCTGATCGTATCCTCGCACTCGGCGCCGATCCCTGCTGGCGGGAACCCACACGACTGTGGGCTTCATGCTCAACCAGCCCTCGGGCAGCAGCGCCGGCTCGGCGGCGAGCGCACCGGCGAGCTGGCGGCCGAATCGAGCCAGCAGATCCTGCCGTCCCCCGTTTTTCGCCGCCAGGATGAACCGCCGGACCACCTCGTCGTAGGGGTGGAGGGCCAGCGCCACGTCGACGCCGTCGATCCGGCGCACGACCGGTGGGCCTGTGGGTTGGGGAAAGCAGCCGCAACCTCGACGCCAGGGTTCGGTTCGGCGACACCATGGACACACCCGCATGAGCACCATGGCCCCGACGCTACTCCCGGGGAGTGACAACCAAGCCTCCGCACCGTGCTGGGGTGCCGGTTGATCGCTACCGATCAACCGGCACCCCAGAACGCAGATCGACGGGCGAGGCCGAAGGCCGAGACACTGCGACGTTTCGCCCACAGCGAGACACTGCGACGTTTCGCCTTCGGCGAAACTCGACGGGCGAGGCCGAAGGCCGAGACACCGTCAGTATCGGTAGTGATCCGGTTTGTAGGGGCCGTCGACCGGAACGCCGATGTAGTCGGCCTGTTCCGGAGACAGTTCGGTGAGCCGGACACCGAGGGCGTCGAGGTGGAGGCGGGCCACCTTCTCGTCGAGGATCTTTGGCAGCGTGACCACGTCGATGCCGTAGGACTCGGCGTTGGCGTGGAGCTCGATCTGGGCCAGGACCTGGTTGGTGAAGCTGGCCGACATCACGAAGCTCGGGTGTCCGGTGGCGTTGCCCAGGTTGAGAAGCCGGCCCTCGCTCAACACGATGATGCTCTTGCCGTCGGGCCAGCGGAACTCGTCGACCTGGGGCTTGATGTTGATGCGCTGGATGTCACTCGACCGGTACAGGCCGGCAATGTCGATCTCATTGTCGAAATGGCCGATGTTGCCGACGATGGCCCCCTGCTTCATGTGGCCCATCATCTCGGCCGACAGCAGATCCTTGTTGCCGGTGGCGGTGATGAAGATGTCGGCTTTGTCGAGCACCCGCTCGATGGTCGTCACCTCATACCCGTCCATCGCCGCCTGCAGGGCGCAGATCGGGTCGATCTCGGTGATGACGACCCGGGCACCTTGACCCCGCAGCGACTCCGCACAGCCCTTCCCGACGTCGCCGTAACCCATGACCACACAGAGCTTCCCGCCGATCATCACATCGGTGGCCCGGTTGATCCCGTCGATCAGCGAATGGCGGGTGCCGTACTTGTTGTCGAACTTCGACTTGGTTACGGCGTCGTTGACGTTGATGCCCGGGAACAACAGGGTGCCGGCCGCCATCATCTCGTAGAGCCGGTGGACGCCGGTGGTGGTCTCCTCGGACACCCCCCGGATGTTGGCCCCCATCTTGGTGAACAGGGTCGGGTCCTCGTCGTGGAGGCGCTTCAGGAGTTTGAGCACCTCGGTCCACTCCTCGGAGTCGTCCTCGGTGGGCTCCGGCACGGCACCGGCCTTCTCGTACTCCACCCCCTTGTGAACCAGCAGGGTGGCGTCGCCGCCGTCGTCGAGTATCAGGTTCGGTCCACCCACCGAGTCGGGCCAGCGGAGCACCTGCTCGGTGCACCACCAGTACTCCTCCAGGGTCTCGCCCTTCCAGGCGTAGACGGGTACCCCGGAGGGGTGCTCGGTGGTGCCGTTCGGGCCGACGACGACGGCGGCCGCGGCCTCGTCCTGCGTGGAGAAGATATTGCAGCTGGCCCACCGGACGTCGGCCCCCAACGTCGTCAGCGTCTCGATCAGGACCGCCGTCTGCACCGTCATGTGCAGGCTGCCCGTGATCCGAGCGCCTTTGAGGGGTTGAGCGTCGTAGAACTCGGCTCGCAGGGCCATCAGGCCGGGCATCTCGTGCTCGGCCAGCTCGATCTGTTTGCGACCCATACCGGCCAGGTTGATGTCGGCGACCTTGTAGTCGCCGTCGGCAAGGGTCCGCGGTCGCGGATCGGCAGTGGACATGTCAGCTCCTGATGCGGAAGGAAGTCGGAAAAGGGGGCCGGGGTCGGGGTCTCAAGCCTGGAAGGTCGGCTCGATGCCCCGTTCGGCGGCGAGAGCGATCAGACGCTCGTGCTCGGACTCGTCGATCGACTCCGCCTCGTCGATCAACATGATGGGGATGTCGTCCTCGATCCGGTAACGCCGGTTCAGGCGGGGGTTGTAGAGCCAGCCCTCGGTCTCGAAGTACAGCAACGGTCCCTTGTCGTCAGGACAGGCCAAAATGTCGAGCAACTGTTGGGCCAGGGCCACCGATCAACCTCCGAGGGGAAACGACTCCGGATCGGACTACCCGGACCAGGCTATCAGGGGTCGGAACGGCTGATCCCCGGGGCGACAGGGTCAAGCTCGGCCGACGGTTGCCCGCCAGACCGTGCCCCCGGCCTCGACGGTCATCTCATAGGAACCGGTGACGGCGGGAACGGCAACGGCTTGCCCGGCGGCGACCCGCAGTGGCCCGCCGGCTTGGCCGTCTCCGGCCGACATGACCGCCGAGCCGGACTCGACGAAGACGATCTCCGGTCCGTCGACGGAACACGCCAGCACCTCGTCGCCGACATCGGGGCGGATGACGCACAGCGAGAATTCCGGCGACGGGGACTCGAACCGGTGCACGACCCCGGATGCCCGCTGGACCGCCGGTCGAGCGGGTTCGAAGGTCGCAACGTTCAGCAGCTCGTCGACGTCGATGTGCTTGGCGGTGAGACCACAGCGCAAGACGTTGTCGCTGTTGGCCATCAGCTCCACACCGAGTCCGGACAGATAGGCGTGGAGTACGCCGGACGGGAGGAACAGCGCCTGACCGGGTTCCAGGGTCAAGTGGTTCATCAGCAGTGCGACGGCGACGCCGATGTCGCCCGGATGCACCTCGTTGATCCGGAGCGTCCATTCGAGGTCCGGGCGGAACTCCATGACCGGGCCCGCTTCGGGCGATCCGACAAGCCGCCCCACCCTGTCGACGAGGGCGGAGACGAGAGCCGTCGCGTCACCGTGATCGAGTTCGAGCAGCCAGGAGATCACCGTCCGCAGGACCGACGACGGTGTCCCCGAAACATCGAGGCGGTCCCTCAACGCCACGAGTTCCGGGGCGTCGAGGTGGGCGAACAGCAGCCTGGTGTCGTCGAGATCACGGAGGCCGCACTTGGCCTCGAACCGGCTGATGGCACAGATCAGCTCCGGCTTGTGATTGGCATCGCGGTAGTTGCGCTTGAAGTCGTCGACCCCGATCCCGGCCCGATTCTCCCGTTCGAAGCCTTCGGCCGCCTGCGCCGGATCGGGATGGGTCTGGATGGAGAGCGGCTGCTCGGCGGCGAGCAGCTTGAGGAGGAACGGGAGTTCGCCGAAGCGCTCTCGGACGATCGACCCGAGCCAGCGGTCCGGATCCGCGACAATGGCGGCGGCGAGCGTCCGAGCACCGGGCCCAGCGTCGACGCCACCTTCGACGTCGGCGACGCCGTTGTTTGGGTGGTTGTCGAGCAACAGGGCCGGGCCGCGGGGATGGGCCCCCAGCCAGTACTCGGCCTCGGGCCGCCCCGAGGG
The DNA here is from genome assembly GCA_965216675.1 of Acidimicrobiales bacterium. Classification (GTDB taxonomy): domain Bacteria; phylum Actinomycetota; class Acidimicrobiia; order Acidimicrobiales; family SZUA-35; genus JAHELU01. The sequence continues at coordinate 554,078 of CBDCGK010000004.1, forward strand.
CTTGACCCCCCGGAGCTCGGCGATGGCGTCGCGACGACCCCACGCGTAGTGCTGCAGCACCCCGTCGATCCGGTGCACGACTAGTGCGATTCCGAGGCCATGACCGCCTGGACCTGGGCGACCCGGCGAGCGACCTCCGCCGAACTCCCCGCCTCGAGATTCAGGCGCAGCAGCGGTTCGGTGTTGGACGGACGCAGGTTGAACCACCAGTCCCCGTGATCGACGGTGAGTCCGTCGAGACGGTCGGTTGTGACGTCACGGTAATGGTGGGCCACCCGCTCGATGACGGCGGCAGGGTCGGCGACTTTGGTGTTGATCTCACCGGAGGCGGCATAACGATCGAGTGGGGCCAGCAGCTCCGACAGGGAGCCGTCGTGGCGGGACAGCTGTTCGAGCACCATCACCGCCGCGATCAGGCCGGAATCCGCCCGCCAGTTGTCGCGGAAGTAGTAGTGGGCCGAGTGTTCGCCACCGAACACAGCGCCGGTTTCGGCCATCTGCTGTTTGATGAACGAATGGCCGACCCGGGAACGCACCGGCTTGCCTCCGAGCTCGGTCACGAGCTCCGGTACCACCTTGGAGCAGATGAGGTTGTGAATGATCTTCGAACCCGGGTTGTCCGCCAGGATGGACCGGGCCAGCAGGGCGGTCGTCAAGGAACCCGACACCGGCCGGGCCTTTTCGTCGACCAGGAACACCCGGTCGGCGTCACCGTCGAACGCCAGGCCAACGTCGGCGCCGGTTTCGAGAACCCGAGCCTGCAGGTCGACGAGATTGCGGGCATCCAGCGGGTTGGCCTCGTGATTGGGAAATGAGCCGTCGAGTTCCGGATACAGGATGTCGAGGTCGAACGGTAGTTTGGCGAATACCTCGGGCACGACCAGGCCACCCATGCCGTTGGCGGTGTCAGCCACGACCTTCAGAGGCCGGAGGGCCGACAGGTCGACGAAGCCGCGCACGTGATCGGCGAACTCCGACAGGAGATCCTGCTTGGTTCGGCGGCCGCGGTGGGCCTCCGGCACCTCCACGGCCCCGACGAGGGCCACCCGCTTGATGTCGGCCAGGCCGGATTCTTCGCCGACGGGAGCGGCACCGCTGAGGCACAGCTTGATCCCGTTGTACTCGGCCGGGTTGTGGGAGGCGGTGAACATCACACCGGGAATGCCGAGTCGCCCGGAGGCGAAGTACAACAGGTCGGTCGACGCCAAACCGATGTCGATGACGTCGAGCCCCTGGCCCATGACACCGTCGGCGAACGCGTCGACGAGCCCAGGACCCGACGGACGCATGTCACGGCCGACGGCCACCGCGGTCGTCGTCGGCTCGACCTCGGCGACAAACGCCCCGAAGCCGACGCCGAGCGCCCGACAGACCTCGGCGTTGATCTCGGTGGGAAAGATGCCTCGCACGTCGTAGGCCTTCACGATGCGGTCGAGAGCGGAGGGGGTCACAGGTTCACCTATCGGTCGGTGCAACGGCGCCGTGATGATCGGCCGTGTGCGGTTGAGGAGCGGCGCATCAGGCCCCGATGGACCCCGCGCCGTACAGGCTAGTGGAGGGTGGTCGTGCTGGGAACGCTCATCACGCCGATCACACCCGTTCCTTCAGAACTCTCAGTTGACCGGCATCAGGGTCGTAGACCCCCTCGCCGGCCCAACGGCGAATCCGGAAGAGGTCGACGAGCAGGCTCAGCGAATCACCAACCAACCGCACCGAGGAACCGGCCCGGTTCTCGACCGCGACCGGGATCTCCCGAAGTGAGAGCTGGTCCTGTTCGGCGATGAGAAACAGTTCCACATCGAAGGCGAAGCCGTCGATCCTGGTCCGTTCGAAGACGATACGGGCGATGTCGGCCTGGAACCCCTTCAAGCCGCACTGGGTGTCGCGGAAATGGCCGAGCAGAACGAGGTGGGTGAGCCGGTTGACCATGCGGCCGCCGACCTCCCGGAGCCTCCCGGCCCGCACGAGCACGTTCGTCTGCTGGTGACGCCGGCTCCCGACGACCATGTCCCAACCCCGCTCGATCTCGTCGAGAACAGTGATCAGCAGCTCCGGCGAGTAGGCGAGATCGGCGTCGGTGAACACCACCGTCCGGCCTCGGGCCTCGAGGACTCCCCGCCGAACGGCGGCCCCCTTGCCCCGATTGGCGGGTTGTCGGACCACCCGCGCTCCGGCCTGCTCGGCCACCCCCGAGGTGTCGTCGGTCGAACCGTCGTCGACGACCAGTATCTCCATGTCCCGACCCAGCGTCGGCTCCAGTGCCGATCGCACGGACTCGACGGTCGCCGAGATGCGATCCTGTTCGTTGTAGGCCGGCAACACCACGGTCAACCGCAGCGGCTGATCGGGCGGCGGTCGGTCGACCCGGCGGCCGAGTTCGTCCCTGACCTGGGTGAAGAGAATCCACCGGTACATGAACCACCGCACCCCCGCCCCGAAGCCGATGGCAACGATCTTGGCGATCGGGGCGGCGAGGAACGGGTGGGCCAGCACGAGGACGAGGGTGTCGACGGATCCGGCCACGACGGCGGTGCCGGCGAAAAGACCCGGACTGCTGACCCAGCGGGCTCCGGGGTCTCCTTTGAAGGTCAACCGCCGGTTGAGGGTGTAGGCGACGGTGGCCGCCGCCACCAGAGCCACCACGTTGGCCGCCACGATCGACGACCATCGGTCCGCCAACGCCAGGAACAGGAAGAGGTCGACGGTTGTTGCGGCTGCGCCGACGAGGGCAAAAAGCCGGAGCTTGCTCCTCACGGCCGCGGCACGGCCGACTCTCCCGGTGGGCCGGGCCCGTCGGGAGGCGGATCGACGCCGTCGTGCTCCGCCGACCGTTTGCCGTTGCCCGACGCCCGCTCGGGCGGCACCCGTCCGGTACGCAGGGCTTCGACGGCGGCGGAGACCGTTGGTTCGCGACGGTCGGACCGGGAGCCACCGGGTAGCGGCCGCTCGGGTGGAGGAACCGGCGGCCTACCCTCAGTCCGACGCCCGCCGACCTGTGGCCCTCCGCCACCATCGGGCATCGATTCCGAGTCCGTCTCCGCGGGCAGGAGGTCCGTGCCGATGTCGATGGGCAGGAACTCCGAGTCTGCATCGTCGGGCAAGCCGTCCATGCCCCTGTCGACGGGCAGGCTCTCGGAACTCGCTCGGCTCAGCGCATCGGTGCTCCGTCGAGCCCGAACCGCCAGGAATGCGACCGCCGCCAACCCGGCCAGGGTCAACAGCGTCGACAACCAGTCGACGAAGGTCCGGCCGTAGGCGAGGCGGACCGAGGTGTCGGTCGGAACCACCACCATCAGATTCGGGCCGACCCGCCAGGGCCCGTCAGCCCCGTCGGCGTCCCAGTTCGGGAAGTAGGAGGCCTTGACCAGCACCGGATCGCCGACGCGGTCGACCTCGAAGCTGATCGAGGAGCTGGTGACGTCGATGTCGGAGACCGTGACCGGGTCGAGCGGCTCTCCATCGGAGGTGGCCAAGGACTCCCGGCGGGTCCACTCGATCGGGCCGTCCTCCGCCGGAAGAGCGAGATAGGCACCGGGATCGTTGTATTGGGTCACCGCCTGCCCGACCCAACCGACGTCGAAGCGGGTCGCCGCCTCGTCGTTGGCCAGTTGTTCGGTCGAACGACCCGATACCACGACCGGCTCGTAGGCCAGCCCCTCCACCAGGTCACTGCCGTCGACCTCGAAGACCACGAACGGCTGGGCTTCGCCCACCTTGGTCAGCGCCGGGTGGGACTCGGCGGCCCCGATGGCGGTGTCGGATTGGGCCATGTAGTAGCGGACGCCCATCAGCTGCAACTGTTCGATGCCGGTGGTGATGTCGAAGCCCCGGTAGGGCAGATCTCGCTGGGCCCGCGACGGGGAGTCCGACAGCACGCTCTGGTTGAGGAAGTGGAATGGCGTGGTGGCCGACGATTCGAAGTACAGGCCCTCCATCGAGCCGATGCAGCCGTCGGTCCAGTGCGGAAGCAACATCAGCGCCATCGGGGTGCCGTAGCGGTCGAGCTCCTTGGAGTACTCCCACATGGCCCGACCGCAGCCGTCGACCTCGCCGACCCTGGCCATCTCGCTCACCACATCGTGGTACTCCCGGTACGATTCCTTCCGCTCGTAACCGGAATAGTTCCAGGCCGCCCAGCTGGGAACGTTGCTCCGAGCACTGTTGGTGAACACCAGCCACTCGTACTTGCCCTCGTCGGTGACCGCTCCCAACGGCATCAACCGCAGCGGCATCGCCACCGCAACGAACACCGCCAGCAGGGCGGCGACGGACGACAGCGCCACAACCGGCGGGGCCGGCCGCTCCAGGTCGCCGGCGGCGAGAGCCCCGACCGAGCGGACGACCATGGCCACACCGACGGCCGCACAGAAATACACCGACAGGTAGTAGAAGGGCAGGAGGCGGGCGTTCCACAACGGTCCCTCACCGAGGTTGGCCACGGCCCCGGCGGACAACAACGCGAGACCACCGAAGATCATCCCGATCCGCTCCCGGGCGGCATAGGCCAGCACCACACCGACCGCCGCGATCGGCAGCGCCAACTTCATCGGAACCGTCAACATCGGCGGTCCGACCTCGTCGAGTCGCTCCCAGCCCATGTCGTTGAAGTACGGCTCCCGCAGGTAGAACGGCAAGAGCCAGAAGGCGGAGACCGCCATCGCCACCGGTCCGACCACGAGCAGCCAGCGGTACCGGGCGAAGATGGTGGCGTCACCGGCCGCGGCGGCCACGAACACCACCACCACGGCCAGCAGGGCCAGTACCTTGACGGCGAGACCGGTTCCGTCGGCGAACGCCACCGGCACGAGGGCCAGCGCAACCGAGCCGGCCAGCATCCAGGTGCGGGCCGTCGACACGCCGTCGGACAGGGTCGCCAGCATCAGAGCCGGAATCAGGAAGAAGACCGGGATCACGTGGCACAGGGCGACCAGGGCGACGACCACGGCGGAACGGGCCATCCAGTGGCGCCGGTCCATGCCCCGCAACGCCAATCCGACGGCCAGCAGTGTCAAGCACAGGGAGATCGAGAAGGCGAACTCGCCGGCCAGGGTGGAGGTGATGTTCCCTCCGTAGATCGTGAAGTTGGTGTCGAACAGGAAGACGAAGGCACCGAGGGCCAGGAAGGATGGAATCGGCTCCGGTGATCCGGCGAGACGTCCCATCAGCCACGCGGCCAACGGGAAGGTGACCAGCCCGCTCACCGACACGAGCTTGAAGGCGACACCGTAGGGCAAGCCGACGAGGAGGGTCGCACCGATGACCAGCGCGACCAGCATCGGCACCCGGTTCTCCGGCGCACCGATCAGCGCCCGGAGCGAGGTGAGCCGACCGGAGCCCGCTGTGTCCCCAGCGGTGTCGGCCTCACGCCGACGCTCCACCAGATGAACGATGCCGAACGCGGCGGCGAGCAGCGCCAGTCCGACCGGCCAGGCGAAACCGGCGTTCAGTGCGACGATGGCGAGCGACGGGATCACCATGTAGAAGTGGTACGCGGGAAACCCGCTGTACCAGTCGGGTGTCCAACCACTCAGCCGAGCCTGAGGCAGAAGATGGTCACGCAGATAGGCCGGGCCCCAGACGTGGGCTCCCATGTCGCCGCCGGAGGGGGTGGTGTCGACGAAGAGCAGCGGTTCGCCCAGATCCTCCCAACTGCCGGCGTCGGGCCAGTTCAGCAGTGCGAAGACGAACAGGGCGCAGGCCAGCGCCACGACGAACCCGAGCCGGCCACCCCGTGAGGGAACGTGGGGCGCGTCGTCGCCTCGTACGGAACTAGCTGGCACCTGGTAGACGATAGTAAGAAATCACCATGTCCGTGCGGCGGGCGGGGCCCGAGCGGTGGACCTCGGGGCCGGGTTTGCGCCCTCTGCCGCTACCGACGCCGACCGGTGTGTTCGCCGACGTGGTCGAGCGCCTGCTGGAGTTCGATGGGCTCACCGGCGAGCTGCCAGCGGCGCGTATCGCAGTTGTCGCACGACTCCATCATGAGGACGTTGCCGTCCACCTCGATGTTGACGGTCGACACCTCGTGGCCGCAGCGACCGCAGGCGCCCATCTGATCGAGGGTTCGGCTCCGTGTTGACGGCTCGGGTGCGGCCGGCTCACCGGCGGGGTCGGCGACGTCACCGATTTTTACCTCGACCTCGGCAGAAGGCTCGACCGGTGAGGAGACCTCGACCTCGGTGGAGGTCTCGACCGGGGAGGAGACTTCGACCTCGGCGGGAGGCTCGACCGGAGCGCGGGCTTCGACCGGCGTGGCATCGACGACCGTGGACCCGGCCGCAACCGGGGACCCGCCGCTTCGATCAAACCGTTTGCTCGTGCGCCGTCGCAGGGGGCGGGTTGTCGAATTGCCGTCGGAAGTGCTCATTACCTCTCCTGGTGGCGGGCTGTCGGCCACACCACTCGGCGTCGATTCGAGATATCGACGCCGGTGCGGTCGAACCCGAAAATCGGACCGCCGAGGTGACCGGGGTTGCGAGTCCTAGGGTCGGCCCGATGCGGCCGATCGTTAGCGTCACCGTCCGCTATGGGCCGGGTGGCTCATAACGCCCAATCGATCGACGGCGGATCAGAGGCGCGGTCAGGAGTTGGATGAGGCGACGAGCAACTGGACAACGGTGGTGGCGTTGAACGCCATGTGAGTTACCACCGCCGGTCCGATACGGCCCGTCGTCGCCGTCTGCCACGCCACCACCAGACCGAACAGGGTCAGACCGGGGATGACCACCAGCTGCTGATGCACCAGGGCGAACACCAACGCCGAGCCGATCACGCCCACCACAGGGCCGGCGGCGCCGGCGAGGGCCTGCAGGAAGAGGCCCCGGTAGAAGACCTCCTCGACGACAGGGGCGATGAACACCACGGCCAGGGTCAACAACACGACGTCGACGGGACCGTCGACCAGGTCGACGATCATACGAGCCGACTCGCCGGGATCGACGTCGAAAAGGCGCCCGATGGGCCAGTACAGCAGGGGCAGGGCGATCAGCTGGAGACCGATACCGATGGCCACCGATTCGGCCGCCTCCCAACCGCCGATCCCCACATCGAAGTCGAGTCGGGGCCCCCGACCGAGGCGGCGGCTGATGATGATCGCCGCCAGGAGATAGGCCAGCCACAAGCCGATGTTGGCGCCGATGAACAAGGCCATGCTCGACGGGTCGTCCGTCGGATCCTGGCCGGCGATGGCGAACACCCCGGCCGCCCAGAACGGGGCGAGCAACTGGGCCGCCACAAGCCCCAGGAACACCTCCCGGAGACCCCAGCGAACTTCGGGGGCACGGGCCGGCCATCCCGGCTGCACTCGAGCGGTCATCGCCCTCCGACGCTAGCAGCACCGCGCCCCGCCGCATCCCGAACCGGCGGTCCACGACCACCGAAAACCGGGCCCGGCGGCCGCCGGAACGGGTTGCGCCGGTTCTACGGTGGGCGTCGACCCTGTTGACCGCGGCCGCCGCTCAAACCAGCGACGGCCGCGGGTCAACATCTGCCCCAGGCGAAGCTCGGCCTGATCGCCGGATCAGGTTATCGCGTGACCACCGAACCCGGCCCTTCACACACCCCTGACCAGCCGGCGGCTTTAGGTCGGCTTTCGTCGGATCGGATAGCCATGGTGCAACCAACAGAAGCGGATTTCGGACCATATCCGGCCAATCGGGCTAACCGACGGCCCGACGCGACCGACGGAATTCTGATGGCAGAATGTCCGGAACCCACTTCGATGAGCACCGGAATGAGCACGGAAACGACCACTCGACTCGGCAACGAGTCGCCCGGCAATTAGGCTGAAATCATGAGTTCTCAAGGGCCCACCCCTCCCCCCGCCCCGCCCGGCCGCAATTCGCGGATGCCGGCGCGGTCCGATTCCGGTTGGCCCCGTTGGTCGGCCTGGATCGTCGTCGGCGTGCTCATCACCCTGTTGTTCTTCGCCTCGGGACGTAACACCGAGGAATCGGATGAGATCACCTACAGTTCGTTCCTGGCCGAGATCGAGGACGGCTCCATCACGGCGTTCGAATTCGACAACACCACCTTCGAGATCACCGGTACCCGAACCGACGACACCTCCTTCACCAGCACGGCGTTCACGGAGTTCTCCGAGAGCGATCGGGCGCTGTTCGACCGCAAGGGTGTCGACTACAAGCCGGAGACCCCCACCACGAACTGGCTGATCGGCCTCATTCCGCTGTTCCTGCCGTTCATGATCATCATCGGCTTCTTCTGGTGGATGGCCCGCCGACAGCAGTCGCAGATGGGCGGCATCATGTCGATCGGGCGGTCGAAGGCCAAGACCTACTCGTCCGAGCGCCCCGGCACCACCTTCGCCGACGTCGCCGGCTACGACTCGGTCAAGAAGGAGATCACCGAGGTCGTCGACTTCCTCAAGAATCCGGGCAAGTTCGCCGAGATCGGCGCCCGGATCCCCAAGGGTGTCCTACTCGTCGGTCCTCCCGGAACCGGCAAAACGCTGATCGCCCGGGCGGTGGCCGGTGAGGCCGGCGTGCCGTTCCTGTCGGTCACCGGATCCGACTTCATGGAGATGTTCGTCGGCGTCGGCGCCAGCCGGGTTCGCGACCTGTTCAACGAGGCCCGCAAGATGGGTCGGGCCATCATCTTCGTCGACGAGATCGACTCCATCGGCCGCAAGCGTGGTGCCGGCCTCGGCGGCGGCCACGACGAGCGGGAGCAGACGCTCAATCAGATGCTGTCGGAGATGGACGGCTTCGAGGCCACCGAAGGCATCGTGATGATGGCGGCCACCAACCGGCCTGACATCCTCGACCCGGCGCTCCTGCGTCCCGGGCGTTTCGACCGCCAGGTCGTCGTTCCTCTCCCCGAGCTGGACGACCGCAAAGAGATCCTCAAGGTCCACGTCAAGCACAAGAAGGTGGCCGACGATGTCCAGATCGACGTGATCGCCCGGGGAACGCCGGGCATGAGCGGCGCCGATCTGGCCAACCTGGTCAACGAAGCCGCCCTCTATGCCGTTCGCAACGGCGAGGACAAGATCCACGCCAGCCACTTCGACATGGCCCGCGACCGGGTCATCATGGGTGTGAAACGCGACTCGCTCGTGATGTCGGAGTCCGAGCGGGAGATGACGGCCTACCACGAGGCCGGGCACGCTCTCTGTGCCGCCCTCCTCCCCGACTACGATCCGCTCCACAAGGTCACGATCATCCCGACCGGCATGGCGCTCGGCGTGACGATGACCCTCCCCGAGGAGGATCGTCATTCGCTGCGTCGCAGCCACGCCCTCGACATGATCGTCATGATGCTGGGTGGCCGCAACGCCGAGAGCCTGGTCTTCGGTGTCGTGTCGTCGGGCGCCGGCGACGATCTGCAGAAGGCGACCGGCCTGGCCCGCCGAATGGTCAGCGAGTGGGGCATGTCCGACAAGGTCGGCCCGATGGCCTTCGGCACCGGCGGACCGGTGTTCCTCGGCGACGACATGATGCAGTCCCGCGAGTACTCGGAGAACACCGCCGAGCTGATCGACCGGGAGACCCAGCGCATTCTCAACGAGCAGGAGCAGCGCTGTCGTGACCTGCTGACCACCAACCGCACCGCGCTCAACCTCGTCGCCCGCAACCTGCTGGAACACGAGACGCTCAGCGGTACCGAGGTGAACCGACTGATCTCGGTGGCCAACGGCGATCTCGGCGTCCCCGGCAGCGAAATGTCGCAGGCTGCGACCTCAACAACCTCGACGACGTCGACGACCACGACGCCCGTCTCCGGCAACTGAGCGCAGGCCGGTCCATGGATCTCGGAGCCTTCTCGGTCAGCCTGGCGGTCGCCGATCTGGCGAGCTCGAAAACGTTCTACGAGTCACTCGGTTTCGAGGCTTTTGGGGGCGACGAATCGATGAACTACCTGATCATGAAGAACGGCGACTCGCTGATCGGCTTGTTTCAGGGAATGTTCGAGGGCAACATCCTCACCTTCAACCCGGGCTGGGATTCCAATGCCACCGAGCTTTCGGAATTCGAGGACGTCCGCGACATCCAGCGCCGGCTCGAGTCGGCCGGACTCAGGCTCGATCAGCGGATCGGTGACGACGACGCCGGGGCGGGCCCGGCAAGCATCGTCGTCACCGATCCCGACGGCAACGTCATCCTGATCGATCAACACGTGTAGATACGCCCGGGCCTGGGCCGAACTCGCTGGACTCCGCGCTAGCGCGCTCGGGTCACCGCATCGACGAGGTCATCGGCCGTCAACCCGCCGAAGAAGGCCTTGACCACCACACCATCGGCCGTTGCGACCACGGTGGTCGGCACCCCGTCGATGCGATAGCGCTGGTGGAGGTCGGGATCACCTTGCACGGTGACCAGCTGGGTGGCCACCGTCTCCGACCTCAGGGTGGCGACGAGGTCCCACACCCGGGGACAGGTCTCGCAGGTTTCCGAGGCGAAGACGACCACGAGTATCGGACTGGTCGGAGCCTCGAAATCATCGCGGTCCAGCTGGCGAGGTGCCCGATAGCTCGGCGCGCTCGGCGGATCCGGGCGGCGTCGCTGCAGCACCAGCGCGATGACGACGGCCAGACCCATCAGGACGACCAGGATGATCAGTCGTTCCATGGCGTCACTGCTGAATCGAGGACCGGGCAACCGTGGGGATGGCCGGAACCACATCCAAGCTCTCGTCGGGGAACACGGTCATCGCCTCCACCGCCACGGGCACGTCGGACGTGACCTCGATGACGCCCCCTCCCCCGGCCGGCAAGGTGATCGGCACCACGGTTCGACCGCCCCTGGGTACGGTGGCCCTGGTCGGTCCGGCGAAGCCGCCGTTGGTCATGACCCGGACCTCGACCGAGGCCTCCTCGGGCGAGACGACGATCATGGCGGTTGAATCGCCGACCACCGACACCCACGGCACGATCCAGCGGGTCGACAGCTGTTCGACCCCCCTGCTGGTGGCCATGCCGGCCGTTGCGGTGGGCTGAGGCAACGGCTCTCCATTGGCGTCGATCGCCGGTTCGGCCGCGCCGGCGTCCTCGACGCCACCGTCCTCGTCGCCGTCACCGGCTTCCTCGCCGGCCGCGGCATCACCATCGGCTGCGGCGTCGCCGTCTGCGGCTTCACCGTCTGCTGGTTCACCGTCGGCGCTCTCACCATCGGCGGCGTCAGCGTCGCCGGTATCACCATCGGCCGGTTCGTCCTCGTTGTCTTCCGCCGCGGCCGCCACAGCAGCGGGATCGCTCGGGTCCTGCAGGGTCTTGGCCACCTGCCACCGTTCCACAACGACCGGCAGGTCGTTCTGGACCAACACGTTCACGCCGAGCTCGTACGGCAGCGGAAAGCCGAACCGGAGCGCCTGGGCGCCGATGTCGATCGTTTCGAAGCTCCCGGGGCGGATCTCACGGGTGGTCGTCACCACCCCGTACAGCGACAGGTCGGCGGGGTTGTTCGGCCACATCTGGATGTCGACGACGGCGGTGGTGTCGGATTGGTCGTCGATCAACACTTCTTCACCGTTGTCGTCAACCGATACCACCGGTTCATTGGGTTCGGCGGGATTGAACACGATCAGGCTGTGGTCGCCACCCTCGTTGATGCGGCCGGCGGGCATGATCCAGCTGTTGGCCGGCCGGGCCACGCCGAGCTGGAGTGCCGCACCGTTGGCTCCCAGACTGCCGTCGACCGTCTGGAGCCGTTCGGCGATCAGCCGACCTCGCTGGGTCGTGATGATCGTCGCCACATTGGCCTCACTGGTGATGTGATCGCCGATGTCGATGATGCGCACGGAGCGGGCCGGCACCGACGCACCCTGGAGCGCCTGGGGCTGGCGGCTGCGGGCCAAGGTACGGAACTCGACGTTGAACACCGCCGTCTCCGGGAACGGGTTCATGAGGGCCAGGTACTGCTTCGAGTCGAGTTCGGTCCGGCCGCTGGCGAAATACCACCGGTTCGACACCTGCGTGGCACACGGACCCTCCGCCCGCCCCTGATCGGTGGTGACGGCATGGCCGACGACGCCCTGACCGGAGATGATCTCGACCACGGCACCGGCCACCGGGCTCTCCTGGCTGTCCGAGAGCAGAAGCCGCTCGGTCTGGAACGGGCCGAGCTCGATACGACGCCCGGCGCCCTGACCCGAATCGGTCAGGATGCTCAGGTTGGCCACCGCCGAGGTCTCGGCCAGATTCGAGATGTAGATCTCGTGGTCGGCGAAACCACCGGTGTCACTCGATCCCATCGGGCAGTACCAGGCGCTGTCGAGTTGAGGAGGATCGGCCAGCGCCGGCGTGATGACGTCGAACTCGACGATGTCGGTGGAGGCCGAAATCGGGTCGGGCTCCGAGACCCGGTCGTAGGCCAGCCCGGCGGCGACGAGACCGAGCACGATGAAGATGAACGGCCAGCGATTCATGTCGCCACCTCCCGTCGGGTCTGGGCCAGCAGGGCGCCGATCGCCACGAGGAAGAACTGCCCGAGAATGGCGAGGCGCCGCTGCAACCGTGAGGCGAATTCCACGACGACCTCACCGCCGGCGCCGGAGGGCAGCACCAGCAGGTCGTCGAATCCCGAGATCGCCTCGCCCCGCGATCCTGATGCCTGTAGGCCGTTGCTGTGCAGGGAAACGAGCACGTCGGACCCTTCCGGCGCCTCGATCAACCACCGGCCGGGCTGGTCCTGAACGAATCCGGCGACGCCGGAGGTCAAATCGACGTCGAGTTGTTCGGCCGCCGTGGTGGCCTGAGCCTGGTCGGTCGACGGGAGAATCGGGGTGACACCTCGACTGGAACGGTTTCGGAACACCGTCAGGTCGGGCACGCCGGGCACTCGCTGCAGGTCGAGCTGCTGGGCCAGCGCCCGTTGGATGCCGTCGCCGGCATCGATCGACGGGCCGTCGTAGGGCGATGGGGCGAGTTGTTCGGTGACCACCACGTAGTCGACCCCGTAGGGGGCAAGAAGACGCCCCAGACGCACGATCTCACCGGCCTGGGCCAAGTCGAGTTGGCGGCCGATCCCGTCGGTCGACCCGACCGGTCCGGCCTGCCACCGACCCCAGACCTCGGCGTGTCCGCCGTCGGTCACGATGTAGTCGATGCCGGTGTCGGATCGCATGGCATCGAGGGGCAGCACGCTTTCGTCGCCTATCCACAGCACCCGGCTCTTCACCGGCACGTCGAACTCGGTGTTGGCCCGCTCGACCAGGAAGTCGACCGACGAGGCGAAGTTCGACGAGGGAGCGCGCCACGAGCCGCTGAAGGCACCAAGCATTCCGACCAGGAACATGGCGGCGATGCCGATCGATCCGGCGGTGACGGCGAGTTTGTGGAGACGAACTCCGCCTGCCGACAGGGTGCCACCGGTCAACTCGATCTCGACGGATCGAACCCCGACGGCCACCACGTAGCACAGTCCGGCGGCCGCCATCGCCAGCATCGCCTCCGGAGCGGGAATCTCGACGGGCAGCCACCCACGGCGATCGGACCAGACCAGACCCCAGAAGGTGATGGCGACCATCCACCCCGTGAGGCTGATGTAGAGGAGGTTCTGCCGGGAAAGCAGCAGCGCCAGAACCGCCAGAGCGATCATGGCGAACACCAGGATCCTGGGCGAATACGTGTTGGGGGCGAACTGGATGAGATCGAGCAGCGTCGTGAACGACGTCTCCGGCGAATCGGGTCCGATCACCCAGCGCCACGACAGATTGCGGAGCAGGTCATAACTCCATGGCCCGTGAAGGGACACCGAAGCAACAACCGACACGACCGACGCCAGCGCCAGCTCCCGGGGCCGACCCGCTCCGGTGGCCAGGATCACGATGGTGAAAACGATGGCCGTGATGGCTGCGATGGGAACGACGGCGGGAACGAACGTGGACACCAGGGCCACCAGGAAACCGAACCGGATGAGCCGCACCGGCTCGGAACGGTCGGCCACGCCGGGCCCGGCCTGGCCGCCCGAGGGGCCGAACGGACTGTGGCCGCTCAGCTTGAACAGGCTGGACAAGATGTAGGGGGCCGCGGCCCAGATCACCAGAGCGTCCCACCGACCGGCGGAGAACATTGCCACCACCAGCGGATTGCAGGCGTACAGCAGGGCGGCCACCATGGCTGCCCTGGCACTCGACAGGGGCCGCAGCGACCGGTACATCGCCAGCGGTGCGAACAGGGCGGGGCCGACCGCAACCAGCGTCTGGAACAACCCGGATCCCCAGAAGAACAGCAGGCGGCCGGCGGCCAGCACCAACAGGGCGGTGGGGGCGTTCCCCGGCCCGCCGGTTCCGGTCGACCGCCATCCTCCCAGCCACTCCCGGAACAGCGACAGGCCGTCGGGAACGGTTGGGATCTGGCCGACGGGGACGACGCCGCGGGTGAGCAGATGGCGGCTGCCGAACAACAGCAGGACGATGAGGAACAGGCTGATCACCACGGCGTCCCGCACATTGCCCGCATCCTCCCCGGCGAACGATGAGCGGACCGACCCGACCAGATCCGAGAACCGGTCCTGACCGGCCGACACCTGACCGCGGGAGAAGTTGGCGATACGGGCCGAACCCCGCATCTGCAGCTCCGCCACCTTGGCGTCGCTGGCGGAGCGGGTTCGCCGGACGAGGCGGCGGCGGCGCCTGATGTCGTCGAGCCGGGACAGGTTCCACGGGATCGAGGCCATGATGTCGCGGGCCTGTCCGCGCCGGCCTGCCGCCAACGCGTAGAGCGTTTCCAGCAGAATCAGGACGAATGCCAGCGGTACGTAGGTGAACATCGTGCGGCGTTCGGCGGTGACCAGAACCGTTCGCAGGCGGTGGCGGGCCAGCAGTCGACGGCGCTCCCGCTGGTTGACCCGTTCCTCCATCGCCTCGCGGTGTCGGGCCTTGGCGCCGGGAACGACGATCACCCTGGCTCCGGCCACGTGGGCCCGCCAGCAGAGGTCGAGATCCTCGCCCAGCACCTTGATTCCGGGGTCGAAACCACCGAGTGCGGCAAACAGGTCGGCCCGGACCAGCTGCACGCCTCCGGGCGCAACGAAGACCTCGCGGACGGCGTCGTACTGGTCCTGGTCGAACTCGCCCCGCTCGACCTGGTCGAACATCACGCCGAACCGGTCCGAGCCCATACCGAGCTGGGCCAGACGGCGGGAGTCGTCCCAGCTCACGAGCTTCGGGCAGGCGATACCGCCGTTGTTCCGGTACAGCTCGCTCATCAAGGTCGAGACGCAGTCGGGCTCCAGGAACACGTCGTCGTGGCAGAACAACAGGAACGGCGAACCCGATACCAGCTCCAGCGACTGATTGGCGGCCACGCTGAATCCGGGGTCGCCGGCCAACCGATGAAGATAGGCCTTCGGCAACACCTCGGCCACCCGCTCGGCGATGGGCTCGTCGCTGCCGGCGTCAACCACCAGCACCGACAGGTTCTCGTAGTCCTGCTGGGCCAATGAGGAGAGGGTTTGGGCGAAATGCGGTCCGGGGTTCGAGGCGACGACGACCGCGACCACCGCCGGGATGTCGCGCAGATCCGGAGCGTCGAGCCCAGAATCCGGTGCGATCGACGGAACCGCCGGTCGGTCGACAGAAAGTGATTCGTTCAAGTGAGTCACGACCCCCGAATGCTACTCGTTGCAAACAGCCGAAACGCTTCATCGACGACATCAACGGATGACGGATGTCTCCCGGCCATCCGCCATGAGCGAGGCACCACCGCCCGACCACTATGATCGCAGGGGTGAAAGCCCTCGTCACCGGTGCCGGAGGATTCGTCGGACCTCATCTGGTCCGTCACCTCATCGACGCCGGCGATACGGTGACGGCACTCGATCTGACGAACGGACCCGACCTGCGGGACCGCGACGGCTGGCAGGCCGTCGTCGCCGATGTCCAGCCCGACGTCGTCTACCATCTCGCCGGCTGGAGCGACGTGGGCGGGTCCTGGTCGAAGCCATGGACCGCCTTCGAGGTGAACGTGATGGGATCGGTCGCAATTCTCGAGGCGGCCCGAGCTTCGGCCTCGACCGCCGAGGCCGGCAAGCCGGGGCCCGTGGTGCTCTTCGTCAGCAGCGCGGATGTGTACGGTCTCGTCGACGAATCGGAGATGCCCCTCACCGAGGCCCACGAACCCAAACCCCGCTCCCCCTACGGGGCGAGCAAGATCGCCGGTGAGGAGATCGCCCGCAGTTATCACCGGGCCCACGGTCTGCCGGTGGTCATCGCCCGCCCGTTCAACCATCTCGGTCGGGGCCAGGCCGCCAAGTTCGCGGCGGCGTCGTTCGCCCGCCAGATCGCGGAGCTGGAAACCACGGGCGGGGGTGTCGTCCGACACGGAGATCTCTCGACCCGGCGCGACATGACCGATGTCCACGACATCGTGCGCGCCTACCGGCTGCTGACCCTCCACGGGGAGCCCGGTGAAACCTACAACATCTGTTCCGGCCGAGCCGTCGCCATGCAGGAGGTCCTCGACACCCTGCTGTCACTGAGCCCCGGGCCGATCCGGGGCGAGGTCGATCCCGGGCTGATCCGACCGGTCGACCTGCCCGTCCTCCGAGGCTCGCATCAGAAGCTGACGGCGGCCACCGGGTGGAAACCGAAGGTCGATCTGGCTCTGACGTTGCGCGACGTCCTCGACGACGCCCGCAACCGTAGAACGGCGGTACCGGCAACAGGCGCGGCACAAACCCCCACAGACAACGGCGGTCCCCGACAGGATGGTACACACCCGTGAAACGAGCGCTCATAACCGGCCTGACCGGCCAGGATGGTTCCTATCTGGCCGAGTTCCTGCTGGCCAAGGGTTACCACGTCGCCGGCATGGTCCGTCGCACGAGCACCCTCAACTTCGAGCGGATCGCCCACATCCAGGATGACATCGAGATCGTCCAGGGTGATCTGCTCGACGAGACGTCCCTACGGCACATCCTGCGCCGTCACCAACCGGACGAGATCTACAACCTGGCCGCCCAGTCGTTCGTGCAGACGTCGTGGCAGCAGGCGGTACTCACCGGGGAGACCACGGCGCTGGGCGTGACCCGGCTGCTCAACGCCATGCAGGAATGCGACCACGAGGTCCGGTTCTACCAGGCGTCGTCGTCGGAGATGTTCGGCAAGGTGGTCGAGGTCCCCCAGACCGAGCGCACGCCGTTCTACCCCCGGAGCCCCTACGGCGCGGCCAAGGTCTACGGTCACTGGATCACCGTCAACTTCCGTGAGAGCTACAACCTGCACGCATCCAGCGGCATCCTGTTCAATCACGAGAGCCCGCGGCGCGGCCTCGAGTTCGTCACCCGGAAGATCACCTATCACGTGGCCAAGATCAAGCATGGTCTGGCCACCGAACTCCGGTTGGGCGACCTCGATCCCCGGCGGGACTGGGGGTACGCCGGCGACTACGTGGAGGCCATGTGGCTGATGCTGCAACAGGATCGCCCCGATGACTACGTGGTCGCCACCGGTGAGACCCACTCGGTGCAGGAGTTCTGCGAGCTGGCGTTCAGCCACGTCGACCTCGATTGGCGCGACTGGGTGGTCCAGGACGAACGGTTCATGCGCCCGGCCGAAGTCGATCTCCTGATCGGAGACCCCACCAAGGCCCGGAACACCCTGGGCTGGCAGCCCCGAACCAGCTTCCGGGAGCTGGTGGCCATGATGGTCGAGTCCGACATGGAGCTGGTGGGGCGTCAACGCCGCCAGCCGGCCTGAGACGAGACACGATGGCGGACAGCGATCACGATCCGGGGCCGAGTGTCGCCGTTCTGTGCGGCGGTGTGGGTGCGGCCCGGTTCCTGAGCGGCCTCGTTCAGGTCGTCGACCCGTCGTCGATCACGGCGATCGTGAACGTGGCTGACGACGTGACCCTGCACGGACTTCGGGTGTCGCCGGACATCGACACGATCATCTACACCCTGGCCGGTGCCCACTCGGTCGAACGGGGATGGGGTCTCGACGGCGAGTCGTGGCAGGCCATGGAGATGCTGGGCCGCTACGGAGGACGTGACTGGTTCAGCCTCGGCGATCGCGATCTCGGTACACACCTGTTCCGAACCGACGAACTCAACCGCGGGCGGCCGCTGAGCGACATCACGGCGGCGATGGCCCGGGCCTGGGAACTCGAACTGGCCATCGTGCCGGTCACCGACGACCGGCTGCGGACCATGATCACCACGGTCGACGAGGGGGAGATCGGCTTTCAGGAGTACTTCGTGCGCCGTCGTCACGATGTCGCGGTCACCGCGGTCCGCTTCGACGGAGCGGCGCAGGCCCGTCCCGCCCCCGGCGTGCTGGATGCACTGGCCGGCGCCGACGTGGTGGTCATCGCCCCCTCCAACCCGGTGGTGTCGATCGATCCGATCCTGGCCGTTCCGGGAGTGCGAACCGCGCTGGCGGCCCGCTCCGAATCGGTGGCGGCCGTCTCCCCCATCGTCGGCGGCCGGGCACTCAAGGGGCCGGCCGACCGTCTCCTGGTCGAGTTGGGGCGTCAGGCGTCGGTCGAGGCCGTCGGGCAGTGGTACAGCGATATCGCCTCGACGCTTGTCATCGACACGGTCGACGCCGACCACGCCGACAAACTCGAAGGTCCGGGCATGAACGTCGTCGTGACCGACACCATCATGGCCAAGCCGGGGGTGGCCGCCTCCCTCGCCCGAGCGACCATCGACGCGGTGCTCGGCCGCTGAACCGGTCGAACAGGGCCGTCGCCGCAGGGTGTGTGACACCGAAGCGTCCGTCCAGCCGCTTGAATGGAGGCCATGGCCCTCCCCCCCGCACCCGGTGGACTCTCGATACTGCCCGTTGCCGGCCTGCCCGAGATCGAACCGGGAGCCGATCTGGCCGGATCAATCATCGAGGCCTGCCTGGCCGGACCCGGGCTCGAAACCCGCGACGTCGTCGTGGTGAGCCAGAAGGTCGTCTCGAAGGCCGAGGGGCGGCTGGTACCGGTCGATCCCGACGACCCGCTGGCCCACAAGCCGCTGGTGCTGGCCGAGTCGGCCCGGGTCATCCGCCGACGCGGTGAGCTGATCATCAGCGAGACCAGACACGGCTTCGTCTGTGCCAACGCCGGCATCGACCGCTCGAATGTGGCACCGGACGTGGCCTGCCTGCTTCCCGAGGACTCCGACCGGTCGGCCCGCCGGATCCGAGACGCCATCGTCGGCCGCACCGGCACCCGGGTGGCGGTCATCGTGGCCGACACCTTCGGCCGGCCCTGGCGCCGGGGTCTGACCGATGTCGCCCTGGGGTCGGCCGGCATCAAACCCATCCTCGATCTCCGGGGCACCCGCGATGCGGTGGGGCGTGAACTCGCGGTGACCGAGGTCTGCCTCGTCGACGAGCTGGCCGGCGCGGCGGAACTGGTGAGGGGCAAGGCCACCGGTATCGCGGTGGCCTTGGTGCGGGGCGGGCCCGAGGAGTGGTTCGGTGAAGGCTCGGTCGTCGAGTCG
Organism: Acidimicrobiales bacterium; assembly: GCA_965216675.1. GTDB lineage: Bacteria > Actinomycetota > Acidimicrobiia > Acidimicrobiales > SZUA-35 > JAHELU01. The sequence continues at coordinate 573,472 of CBDCGK010000004.1, forward strand.
ATCGTGCGGCACCCGAGCGAGGACCTGTTCCGATGAGCCCCCTACCACCACTGGTCGCCCACCTCCCTCCGGCCCCCGATCCCGACGCCCTCCTCGACGGCTTCGTCGACTTCGTGACCGAACTCGGCATCGAGCTCTATCCGGCCCAGGAGGAGGCCATACTCGAGCTTCTGGCCGGCAACAACGTCATCCTCAACACACCGACCGGCTCAGGGAAGTCGCTGGTGGCCGCCGCCGCCCACTATGTGGCGTTGGCCGCTGACCGGCGCAGCATCTACACCGCGCCGATCAAGGCGCTGGTGTCGGAGAAGTTCTTCAGCCTGCGAGCCGACTTCGGTCCCGAACGAGTCGGAATGATCACCGGTGATGCCGCCATCAACGCCGGTGCGCCGATCATCTGCTGTACGGCCGAGATCCTGGCCAACCAGGCGCTGAGGGACGGGTCCGACGCCGATGTCGACGTGGTCATCGCCGATGAGTTCCACTACTACGCCGACCCGCAGCGGGGCTGGGCGTGGCAGGTCCCACTCCTCGAACTGCCGCAGGCCCAGTTCCTCCTGATGTCGGCGACGCTCGGCTCCACCGCGTTCTTCGAGTCCGAACTGACCAGGCGGACGGGCCGCCCGACCGCCCTGGTGGCCTCGGCCGACCGGCCGGTACCGCTCGACTTCGAGTACCGGCGCACCACGCTGCACCAGTCGATCCAGGATCTGCTGGAGGCCGACCGGGCCCCGATCTATCTCGTGCACTTCACACAGCGGGAGGCCACGGAGGCCGCCCAGGGTTACCTTTCACTGGATCCCCTCAGCAAGACCGAGAAAGGGCTGGTGAAGGACGCCATCGGAGGTTTCCGCTTCGACTCCCCCGTCGGTAAGGACCTGCGACGCTACATCCTGGGCGGTGTCGGCGTGCACCACGCGGGACTGCTACCGAAATACCGATTGCTGGTCGAGAAGCTCGCCCAGGACGGTTTGCTGAAGATCATCTGCGGGACCGACACCCTCGGCGTCGGCGTCAACGTGCCGATCCGGTCGGTGCTGTTCACCCAGCTCTGCAAGTACGACGGCCAGTCGACCCGAACGCTCACCAACCGGGAGTTCAAACAGATCGCCGGTCGGGCCGGACGCAAGGGCTTCGACGATGTCGGCTATGTCTGGGTTCAAGCGCCGGCCCACGTCGTCGAGAACCTGCGGGCCGAGGAGAAGGCGGCCGAGGCCGCCAAGGGGGGCCGGCGCAAGAAGGTGGTGAAGAGCAAACCTCCGGAGCGGGGATACGCCCACTGGAGTGCCGACACGTTCGACAAGATGGTGGACGGCGACCCGGAGCCGCTGACCTCGTCGTTCCAGATCAACCATCAAATGATGCTGACGATGCTCGACCGGCCGGGCGACGGATGTGGTGCGGTCAAGCACCTCCTACAGACCAACCACGAGACCAGGGCCCGCAAGCGGCGCCACATCAAACGGGCCATCGCCATCTACCGTTCGCTCCTCGACGCCGACCTTCTCGATCTGCTCGACGAACCCGACGCCGATGGTCGCACCATCCGGGTCAACCTCGACCTGCAGGACGAGTTCGCACTCCACCAACCGCTGTCGCTGTGGGCGCTGGAGGCCATCGACGAGCTCGACCCCGATGATCCGGGTTACGCCCTGTCGGTGCTCACCACGATCGAGTCGGTGCTCGAGTCACCGGGGGTGATCATCGCCGCCCAGATCAACCACGCCAAGTCGGAGCTGATGGCCGAGATGAAGGCGTCAGGGGTCGAGTACGAGGAGCGCATGGAGCGGCTGGCCGAGGTCGAGGCGCCTAAACCGGAGGCCGAGCGGCTGTATGAGAGCTTCGACCGGTTCCGGGTCCATCACCCCTGGACCGGCGGTGACAACGTCAAGCCGAAGTCGATCGTGCGGGACATGCTGGAACAGGCGATGACCTTCCGCGAGTTCGTCAACCACTACGGCCTGAAACGGTCGGAGGGTGTCGTGCTCCGCTACCTGAGCGACACCTACAAGGCGTTGATCCAGAACGTGCCCGACGACTCGAAAACCGACGACCTCGACGACATCGTGGAATGGATCGGCGCCGTCGTCCGCCAGGTCGACTCCAGCCTCATCGACGAATGGGAGCAGCTCACCGCCCGGGCCGAAGGTGAGGAGCTCGATCCGACCGGCGATATCGCCGGCTTCGGAGTCGACATCGACGACGTCACCTCCAATCGCCGGGCCTTCACCGTGATGGTCCGCAACGAGGTGTTCCGCTGGGTTCAGGCGCTGGCCCGTCGCCGCTACGACCTGATCCCCGACGTCGACATCGACGAGATGATCGACACGATGGAGCCGTTCTGGGCCGAGTTCGACGAGATCATGATCGACGCCGAAGCCCGGAACCGTCAGCGGTTCCTGTACGACCACGACTCCGGGTCGGTGGTCCAGATCATCCACGACCCCGACGGAATCGACGCCTGGCGCATCGAGGCGTCAGTCGATTTCGAGGCATCGGCCGAGGCCGGTAACGCCGTGATCGATCTCCAGCGCATCCACAGCCTGGAGGACTGAGGTCAGGTGGTGGCCGACGGCGGGGCCGACGCCTCGCTCTCGATGCCGAGTTCCATGTTGATCCGAGTGCTGGAGTCGGCTTTGTGGTCGCCGCCGACGCCGAAGCGCAGTTCCACGCCGAGTTCGTCGCACACCGCTGACTCGGGAACGAACTCCGGTTTGCGGTCGCCGCCGTTGGCGAAGATCAGACGGTGGTCCGGGTATTTCTGGGCGGCAAGACGGATCGACTCACTGACCGTTCGATCGTTGTCGACGGCGATGAAGGCGTCGTCGACCACCGCCAGCGCCTTGACCAGACGCAACCGATCCTGCTCGTCGATGATGAGCTTTCCCTTCTTGGCCATCTGCTGATCGTTGTTGTTCACGATGACGATCAACCGGTCGCCGACCGCCGCGGCGGCCTCGATCATGTCGAGGTGACCGACGTGAAGCGGGCTGAAGTAGCCGCTCACCAGCACACCAACCGGGCCCTCACCGGCGGTTTGGTCGCCAGAGTTGTTCACAGAACCTCCTCGTTCGTGATGACCTCCCAGTAAACCGGCCCTTCCGGTCAACCGCACCGGAGAGGTTCACCCACCGCCGTCCCGTCGCCGCTCGACCAGTTCGACGAAGAGTTCCTCGTAGGCCCGGGCCTGGGCCTCCGGCGTGAGGCAGCGTTCGGCGTGCCGGCGGCCGCGGCGACCCATGGCGGCCAGTTCGTCGCCATCGGCCAGCAGCTTGTCCAGCGCGGCGAGAAAGGCGGGCCCGTCATCGGGTGGGACCGACAGCCCGCAGTCGGCCTCCCGCACGGTGGCGCACACCTCGCTGCCCTCGTCGATCGAGGCCAGCACCGGACGCCCCGCGGCCAGCACACCGTACAGCTTCGACGGGGTACTGCTGGCGGCCAGTCCCTTCTTGAGCAGCACCAGGTGCAGGTCGGCGGCGCCGAGGATCTGCGGCACCTCCTCGCGTGGCCCGAAGGGAATCATGGTCACGTTGTCGAAATCCGACGCCCAGCCCGCCACCTGGTCCCGGGCCGCTCCCTCACCATTGATCACGAACTGAACGCTCTCGTCGTCGGACCAGTGCCGGGCCGCCTCCCGGATCAGGTCGAACGACTGGGACAGGCCGACGTTGCCCGAGTACATGACGACGATCTTGCCGTCGAGCCCGTGCCGACGGCGATACGGGTTCAGGAGACGTTCCCGACCCTCCACCGGCCTGATCCGGTCGAGGTCGACGATGTTGCGGATGATCCTCACCCGATCCTGCTCGGAGGGAGCCAGTTTGGCGGTCACGTTCCGATGCTGATCGGTGGACAGCACGGTGATGGCGTCGGCCCGGCGGTAGATCGAGCGCTCGTAGCGGCGGGCGGCGGCGATGACCTTCTGGTTGGTGAGCGCACCGAGGTCGACGGCGATGTCGGGGAAGATGTCCTGGGTGTTGAACACGAACGGCGCCCGGCACCGTTTGGCCAGCAGCCAGGCGGCATCACCGAGAAAGATCGGTGGTGACATACCCATGACGACGTCGTGAGACCCGGTCGTCAACGCCAATCCGGTTGCCAACCCGGTTTGCCCGCCGAAGCCGAGGGCTCGGGCCCGGACGTCGGTCTTGGTCGTCGGGAACGGCCAGGCTCGGATGATCCGACCCCAACCCGTCTTCTCGGTCCGCCACGGTCGACCGCGCCAGTCGGATGCCACGGAATGGCCGTGGTACCACGGCAGCGAGGTGACCACCGTGATCTGATGATCCCTGTCGGCCAGGCCGTGCACCAGCTTCGTCATCACCTCCCCGGTGGCGGCGTGCAGGTCGGGATCGAAATGGGGACAGAAAAGGAGGATCTTCATGGCGGCGGCTGGACATCCGATCGGTGCGGGTTGGGTCGTTCGGCGGTGGCGACCGGATCGGTTCCCAGCAGCTCACGATAGACGGCCCAGAGACGGGCCGACGCGCTATCGGGGTCGAAGTCGGCGGCTCGATCCCGGCCTCGGGCCGCGAGGTCGGCGACCAGCTCGGGCCTGTCGGCGAGTTCGGCGATCGCGCCCGTCCACCGACCGACATCACCGGTCGGCACCAGGATGGCGGCGGTGTCCACCACCTCCGGCAGGGCGGCGGCGTTCGAGGCGACCACCGGACATCCTCGGGCCATGGCTTCCAGGCAGGGGTTGCCGAAACCTTCGTATTCCGACGGGAAGGTCAGGGCCAACGCGTTGTCGTAGAGCCAGTGAAGGTCGGATTCGGGAACCCGCCCGACGACATGAAGCCGGTGATCGAGGCAGGCGACCGCGGCCTGACGGCGCAGTCGCTCGGTCTCGGGGCCGGGCCGGCCGGTGAACACCAGGTCGATGTCGGCGTGTCGGGGCGGGAGAAGGCTCAGCGCCTCGATCAGATCCCGATGGCGTTTGTGCCGGTACGCGATCGCCGGATAGAGCAGGAACCGCCGACCCTGGAGCCGTTCGGCCAACGGCGAGGCCTCAGCGGTCACAGCGGATGCCCCGGATTCACGATCGAGCCGGTAGCCCTGCTGGACAACACGCAGTTTCGATCGAGCCGCCCCGTAGAGGGCCGCGATGCGATCGGCGGTAAATCGGCTGGGGGTGACGATCACATCGGCTCGCTCGACGGCCAGCGGGATCAGCCGACCCAACCAGGCCCGCTTCGCCCAACCGAAGTTGCGGGCCAGGTCGACGGGCTGGAGGTCATGGATGGTCACGGCCACCTTCTGGCGACCGGCGTCTCGCCGAGCGGTTGAGACGAAGGGAACCGTGCCGCCCATGTGGTGAACGACGGTGTCGGCGGCGGCCACACGGGACAACCACGTCTGTTCCATGGCGATCCGCTGCGGTTTCGAGATTCGCCGCCCCGGCATCGCGACCGGTGTGAATCGATCAGCCAGCTCCGGATAGGCGTCGAAGAGAGCTCTGCGGGCGTAGACCCGCAGGCCGATCCGGTCGTCGGCGATTCGGCCAACGCCGGTCAACAGGCGGATGGTGTATTCCTCGGATCCACCGACCACGCCGGGGTCGAGCCAGGTGAGGTTGAATCCGATGGTCGTCCCGACGTTGTTCACAGCACCGTCTCGAAGATCTGGCTGTAGCCGGCGGCCGTGTGATCCCAGGTGAAGGCGGCGGCGCGGTCGCGGCCCTGCTCGATCATGGTCCGGCGCAGCGCCCGATCGCCCAGGACCCGATCGAGCGCGACGGCGATCTCGGCGTGATCGGCCGGATCGATCAGAACCGCCGCCCCGTCGGCCACCTCCTCGGTCGCCGTCGCCCGGGAGGTGACCACCGGCAGACCGTGGGCCATGGCCTCGAGCACCGGCAACCCGAAGCCTTCTCGGTGGGACGGAAACAGGAGGGCCGAGGCTCGGTGGTACAACGCACTCAGCGTTCGGGGATCGACCCGGCCCAGCCGAATGATCCTCGAGCCGAGCGCAGCGAAGGTATCCATACCGTCGCCCGGCGACGAGCCGATGATGATCGCGGGACAGTCGACGGCGGCGAGGGCGGCCGCGCACCCCTCGGGGTTCTTGCGCGGGTCGTCGGGGGCCACGAGGAGAACAAAGTCGTCGGGCACCGCCGACGCCGACGGTGTGCTTCGGGTGACCTCGGCGACGACATCGATCACGAGGCCGGGGGCGTCTTCGACGCACACCAACGGGCGATCGACACCCCACGGGACCACCGAGATCCGCTCGTCGGCCACACCGTGGGCTCGGCACTGATCGGCCACCGCGGACGATGGACAGACGAAGTGCTGGGAACGGGACCGGGCCACGTCCCAGGCCAGCGGAAAGAACCGGCGGCCTCGAGGGGTGAGGAACTGCGGGTGGTCGAGGAAGTCGAGATCGTGGACCGTGGTCACAGCCGGGCGCCGGCTCGGCGCCACGATCATGCTCGACGCCCAGAACAGCGAGTCGGCGTCGTGGTGGCGGTCGACCCGAGGCCATCCGAAACGCAACCACGACTCGTAGAGCACCGGTCGAGGCAGGTGAAGGCCAACGACCCGGCAGGCATCGGGCACCCGGGACCGCCCTGTCCGGCGGTTCCGGCGCAGGTGTGCGGCGACAAGGCCGGTGACGGTGAACTCGTTGCGATCGAGAAGGGCGGCCAGAGTTCGCTCAGTCGCTTGCGCGGTGCCGCCAGGAACCTTGTGCCAGAACTGCTCGACCAAGGTCAAGACATGCGGCATCGACTCACTATTGTGTCACCGACTCCCGGTCGACCCTCGCATGGGGCATGGGAAAGAGCACCCGTTGCCGGTCCGTCGATCGCGCCGGACCAGGGCTGCTAGAGGCCGAGGACTCTGGCGAAGTACTCGGCCGTATGGGCGATGCCGGTCCTGAGGTCGATCTCAGGCTTCCACGACAGCTTGGAGGTGGCCTCGGTGAGGTCGGGTCTCCGGCGTGTCGGGTCGTCCTGTGGCAGCGGGACGAAGGTGATGTCGCTCGAACTGTTGGTGACCTCGATCACGACCTCGGCCAGCTCGAGCATGGTGTACTCGACGTCGTTGCCGATGTTGATCGGACCGGTGTGTTGTCCATCGAGTAGCGCCAGCTGACCCCGGATCTGGTCGTCGACGTAACAGAAACTCCGAGTCTGGGATCCGTCGCCGTAGACAGTGAGCGGCTGGTTCGACAGGCCCTGGGTGATGAAATTCGACACGACCCGGCCGTCGTCGGGCCGCATTCTGGGCCCGTAGGTGTTGAAGATCCGCACGATCCGGACCTCGATGCCGTGTACCCGCTGGTAGGCCATGGTCATGGCTTCGGCGAACCGCTTGGCTTCGTCGTAGACACCACGCGGTCCGATGGGGTTGACGTTGCCCCAGTACGACTCGGGCTGGGGGTGAACCAGTGGGTCGCCATACACCTCGCTGGTCGAGGCCAGCAGGAAGCGGGCCCCCTTCTGCCGTGACAGCCCCAAAAGGTTGTGGGTCCCGTTGCCACCGACCTTCAGGATCTGGATCGGAATGCGGGTGAAGTCGATCGGCGACGCCGGCGACCCGAGGTGCATGACCTGATCGACGGGGCCGGGAACCCAGACGTGCTGGGACACATCGTGTTGGACAAACGTGAACTGCCGGTTGCCGAAAAGGTGCTCGATGTTGTCGGTGCTGCCGGTGATGAGGTTGTCGATGCAGACGACGTCGTCGCCCCGCTCGATCAACCTGTCGCACAAATGTGAGCCGAGAAAGCCCGCCCCTCCGGAGACGACGACTCGGCTCATGTCAGCGTCCGACCCCCCGGTAGTTGAAGCCCCGGCGGCGGGGAATCGTGGGATCGAGGAGGTTACGGGCGTCGACGATGTTGTTGCCGACCATGATCTCGGCCAGCTTGTCGAAATCGAGCCACGTGAACTCATCCCACTCGGTGAGGATGGTGAGTACCGCGGCGTCCTCGGCGGCGGCGTAGGGGTCCGAGACGATCTCGATGTCGAGATCGGGATACATGTCGGACAGGCGATTGTGCTCCGGGTTGACGGCCGGGTCATAGGCCTTGACCGTGATACCGGCGGCGGTGACCCGCTGAAGCACCTCGACGGCCGGCGAATCCCTCAGGTCGTCGGTGCCGGCTTTGAAGGTGAGGCCGAGGGCGGCGATGTGGGAGCCGGACATCTCGTCCGGCACCGCGTCGATCAGCTTCTGGGCGGTGCGGTCGAACTGATCCTGGTTGACCCGGAGCACCTCGTTGAGGAAGTGGAAGTCGTAGCCTGCGTTCTCGGCGATACGCGCGAGCGCCTTGGTGTCTTTCGGAAAGCAGCTGCCGCCCCACCCGGGACCGGGGCGAAGGAACTCGCGTCCGATCCGGCGGTCGTAACCCATTCCCAGCACGACGTCGTTGACATCCGCGCCGACGGCCTCACAAAGGGTGGCGATGGCGTTGACGAACGACAGCTTCGAGGCCAGGAACGCGTTGGATGCATACTTGATCGTCTCCGCCGACACCGGGTCGGTGACCATGATCGGCGCTGCGATACGCGAATAGAGGGCGGCGACCCGGATGGCCGCCTCCTGGTCCTGTGAGCCGATCACGACACGGTCCGGCTGCAGGAAGTCGTTGACCGCGGTTCCCTCCCTGAGGAACTCGGGATTCGAGACGACGGCGACATCGGAGCGGTCGAGAACCTTGGACACGACCCTGGTCGAGCCGACCGGAACGGTGGACTTGTTCACGACGACACTGCCGTGAGGCAGGACCTCGCTGATCTGGGCCGCTGCGGTCTCGAGATAGGAGAGGTCGGCCGACCCGTCCGGTCCCTGAGGGGTGGGCACGCAGAGGTAGTGGAATTCGGCATCTTTGGACGCTTCCGCCGCTCCGACCACGAACCGGAGTTTGCCCGATCGCAAACCCTCGTCGACCAGTCGGTCGAGGCCCTTTTCCACGATCGGAATCTCGCCCGCACTCAAGCTGGCGACCTTTGCTTCGTCGATGTCGGCACAGACGACGTCATGCCCGAGGTGCGAAAAACAGGCTCCCGTGGTCAGTCCGACGTAACCGGTACCGATGATGGCGATCGAGGCCACGTACATCCTCCACTACATGTTGTTTGTCCAACGGGTTCGTTGGCAGGCAAGCCTCCCGTTGACCCGAAACGCCGCCGTCAGCAGGTTCCGGCGACCTCAGCTGTAGCCCTACAGTTTCGCAACAGCTGCGTCGCCTTCGTCATCCTGACCGACAGGCGGTGTCCTCAGAGTCTATGGGCTGGCCGGGAGATTCGTGTTCTTCCGGGATCCCCGCATCAAGGGTAGGTGGTACCGGCGCGTTCGCCATCGATCCGCCGGCGGCACCGTCGGTTCCCCTCGTTGTCGAAGATGCACCGGAACCCGCTGTTGGAGTGGCTTTTGTGGTATCCGCCGCGGTCGCGTCCCCTGGTGAATTGCCCAAGCTGTCGGTGCCGCGGGCGGTGGCCGGGTCACTACCGTCGGCGTTGTCGGCGGTGGCCGGATCACCGTTGTCGGCTCCCCACGGCCCTACCACGACGCGCACCGATCGTCCTGACAAGGTTTCGACTGCGGCCACGTTGACGGTGGGCGGCCGAGCTCCGGCGTTCAGGTCGATCCCGGCCACCACGCCGCTCAACGACCGGGCCACCACGCCGGCGGCGACTGCACCGTTGGGGCCGTGGTTGATCGTTATTCCCGGAGGGACGGACTCCTGTTCGGACCGTGCGACACGGTACCCGGCGGCCACGAGTGCGCCGGCGACATCGGACGCCAGGGTGTCGGCCGCTGCCGATTGGGACGGTTCCGTGACCAGTTGGAGATCGATGGTGACGGGAGCATCGAAAGGCGCCCCTCTCATGAGCTCCAGCACCGGTTCGGCCTGCGCGGCCACCGGTTCGAGTACCTGGTTGCCGTCGATCTCGGCATCGACGACCGGAAAGCGATAGGTCTGGAGTGTCGCCGGATCGAAGCTCCGATACGCGCTGCCGAGATCGACGAGCAACTGGGGGGTCAGGGATTCGTCGATGGCGACGTTCTCGAGCCCGGTGTCGACCATGTCGGACAGCACGAACGGGTTGCGGGCACCCAGGTCGATGGCCCGGTACATGAGCCGCTTGAGGAAGTCCTGTTGTCGGCCGATCCGACCGAGGTCCGACGTCGGGTCGGTGACCCAGGTGCCGTCCGCACTCTGCGTCTGGTAGTAGCGTGAGCGCACGTAGGCCAGCGCGGTCGGTGGGTCGAGGGCGTGACAACCCGCCTCGGAAACGATGAACCCGGTCTGGCTCCTCGGTTCCGGTTTCGCGTTGACATTCCAGTCCCGGGCCGGGGTCTCGAAATAGACGTCGACCGATCCGACGGCCTCGACCAGCCCTTGAAAGCCGGCGAAGTCGACGTTCACGTAGTGATGGATCGGCAGGTCGAAGTTCTGCTCGATGGTGTCGATGAGCATCGCCGGCCCCCCAACCTCGAAGGCACGGTTGATGCGATCACTGCGATTCGCCCCGGCGAGTGGCAGCCAGAGGTCGCGTGGGAACGAGAGCAGGGCGAGCTGGCTGCTGCGCTCGTCGATGTGGGCCACGATGATGACGTCACCGAACCGTTCACCTTGCCGCCCGACCTGGACCGGATCGGTCGGGTCGAGCCCGGCGGAGGAATCGGACCCCACGAGAAGGATGTTCAGCACCCTCTCCCCGGCGGCCACTTCCTCGGGAACGTCGGTCAAGCTGCGTCCCAACTCGACCCGCTGAATGTCCGAGGCCCGGTTGTAGGCGTACTGCAGCAAGGCGGCGGCGGTGAGGCTGACCGCGATGAGCACCACATTGGTGAGCAGGATGAACCGTTGGATCCACGATCGGCCTCGCCTCGGGCCTGCTCTGCGGCCGAACGTCATCGGGTGGGTGGTGGCGATGGCGGGTCCGGATGGTCCGGGCCGTCGCCGGCTGGGTCGGCCGCCGTCGAGTGGTTCGGCTGAACCGCCAACAGTGTGCCGGAGGCCACCTCGATCTCGGCCACCACGAGCGCTGCCGGATCGAGCCGCTCGGATTCTCCCGACACGAGTCGGTTGCTCACACCGCGGGAGCTGCCCGCCGCCAGAGTCTCGCCGTGCAGGGGGTACTCCAGCCCGGTCGTGGTGATCCCGTGGACCGGGCCGCCGACCGGGATCAGCGAGACGAGGTCGCCCGAATGCCCGGTGAGGGTGCGACGGGAGCGAACCACCGAGATCCGGCTTCGTTCGACGTATGCCGTCACATCGACCGCCTCCGTCAGCGGTCCGGCGAGCGTGAGGAGGTTGGCCAGCCAGTGGTCAAGGCGACCACCGCCGATGCCGGTGACCACCATCTCGTCGACACCCCGGCTGAGCGAGGCGCGAACGGCATGGTCGAGTGCCAGCTCGAGATCGGTCTGGTCCTTGTCGGGCGGGTGGACGTCCACGACGGCGCCGCGTTCGACGGCCCACTGCACCGACGCCTCGTCCGCCGAGTCGAGATCGCCGACCAGCACGTCGACGCCCACGCCAAGGGCATGGGCATGGTTGATTCCGGAGTCGGCGGCGATGGTGATCAAGGGCGGCGGCAGAGTTGAGAGGAGGTCGGCCGGTGGCGGATCGCCGCCGGCGATGACCAGCGTAATCCTAGACACGGCGACGGTCAGTAGCCACGGCCCCGCATCGATCCCTCCAGTTTCTCGAACCGGGCGTCGTACACGAGGCAGATGTAGCCGCGGTCGTCATCCGCCCAGTTTGCCTCGGAAGGAAAGATCCGACCGATATCGAGGCGGGACTCCTCATAGGACACATCGGCGAACGCTTCGAACACGGTGAGGCACTGATCGAGCACGAGTTGATCGACGACCTCGGTTCCAGGAAACGGCGCCTCGGGTAGGGCGCCGAGGTAGTACACCTCGTTGTCGTGGGGTTCGGCGCAGGGAACCGCCTGCACGGTCAGCACATCGACCACGTCCGACTCGGTTTCGGTGGCATTGTCGTTGAAGCAGTCGCCGAGCTTCAAGGCGTTGACGCCGACCTCACCCGCTTCGACGACCTGACCGGCCTCGTCGCGGACCGTCTCGTCGCTCTGGGGATCATCGCCGCCGACGAGACCGCAGCCCACGAGGGCAACGATGGTGACCGCCAGTGTTCCGGCACCGACCGGCGTTGCGCCAACGCGCTCGCCGCTTCTGGCGAGATCGAACCTCATCACGGTGTAATTCCCCTAACACATTCGTAGCGAGAAGAAGCCGTCCGCCCCAGCCATCCTGTCTGTCGGTTGTGGACGGTCGACAGCATACGGGGCGATCACGCCGACGCCCTCCCCGTTTCGGTGTCGTGCCCGTGCGGGCTCGTTGATACCGACCGGCCGGTGCTGGTTGAAACGCACTACGGCGTTCGCTTGACGAGTCTTGTCCAGACGTTAATGGGAATCCTGCGCCGCTGCCGGCCGAGCGGGAGTCAGTCGAGCGTCGGGTAGATGGACGGCGGTGGCCCGGGGACACCAGGTGCGTCACAGACCCAGCAGCGGGAGTCGACCGACCCCGTCCACGCCACTTCGCATGACCCACAGCTCATGCGAAGTCCAACCCGCCGGTAGCGGGAGACGGCGGTCGCGGTTCGTTCGTTGGCGGTGGAGGCCACACCAGTCCATCGGCGGGCCTGCTCCAGTTGTGAGGGTGGGCGCAACTGAGGCGCCGGACCTCGGTGGGCCGACGATCAGTGGCTGACGGCGGGCTTCATCTTCTTGGCCTGCGCCACCCACTTCTCGACCTCGACTTGCGACGGCGGGCGACGGACGATGCTGCTCCCTTTGGCCACGGCGGCGTCGTTGACCTCCTTCATCTTGGCCGTCAGGTTGTCGGGGCGCCGTTTCGCCAGCTCTTTGACGGTGTCGACGCCGGCTGCTTCGAGAAGATCGCTGTACTGGGTGGAGACACCTTTCACCCGCATCAGGTCGGCGCGGTTCACCCATTCGAGAATCGACCGTTCGGCGATACCGCTCGAAGCGGCGATCGCCTTGCGGCCCTTCTTCGTGCCACCGTCGGCCAGCAACGAGGCTGTCGACTTCACGCCGGCCGCCCGCAGCTTCTTGGCATTCGCCGGTCCGATTCCCTCGATGCTCTCCAAGGTCGCCATGTGCACTACTTCCTTTGCTGGTCAACGGCTTGTCGACGACGAAACTAGACCAACAGCGGCGTTGAGTGGGGCCAATGAACCAAATCAGAACTGTTCGCAATGATGACGAAACCCGTCAGCGACAAAGGGAAAGGGACCGGCGAGACGAATTCCCCACTCGCCGAGCATCGATCGGTGACGGTCTCTAGGCTGTTCGCTGGGTAACCAACCACCGCGTTCCACCTAGCCATGGACGCGAGCGGGGACGGACAACGAGGCGGCACCGTTTGACGGCGCGATCGAGAACCTCATTCGTGTGGTTCGGAATCAAACCGAAACGAGCCGGTTGATCGCGGGGTTGTGCCGCTGGGACCGTCGCCTTCCGTTTCCGCTCGAACCACCCGACACGAAGAGGTGAGAGATGAACGACCAGGACAATCCGATCGATCCGGAAGAGGCGGCGGGAGAGGCCGCCGATGCCGCCGGCGAAGCGGCCGACAAGGCTGAGGAGGTGGTCGAGACGGCGGCCGGAGCGGCTACCGACGCCGTCGACGACGCCACCGACTCCATCGGCGAAACCGTGAGCGACGCGGTCGAGGCGGCGAGTGAAAAACTCGATGAGGTCGGCGACGCCATCGGTGACACGGCCGATGCGGCTGGCGACAAGGTCCGTGACCTGGCCGGCAAAGCCAAGAACGCCGTGTCCGGCTCCGAGGCGGAGACAGCCGCCGCGGTCGGCGGTGCCGCGGCATCTGCAGGTGCGGCGTCCAAGGGTCTGGGCGGGAACGTGAAGCGCATCGCCTCGGGGGTCCGAACGTCCCCCGGCGCAGGAACCGACGATCCCGATGACGACTATGACCCTCGCAACGACCGGGTACGCCGCATGCTGTGGTGGGGCCTCGGGATCATTGCGGCGCTGGTACTCCTGGCTCTGCTGGCTTCCCAATGCGGTGACGACGGCGATGCGACGGCGACCGACGGCGAGGACGTCTCGGCCCCGACGACGGCGGAGAGCGCCACCGACGACCAGGACAACGATGAAGACGAGGGCGACGGAGACGGTGGCGAGTCCGAAGAGGCCGCGGCCGATGCCGATGCCGCCGCCGATGCCGACGCCGATGGTGACGACGGCGACGACGCCGATGCCAACGACGACGCCGATGCCAACGACGCCGCCGATGCCGAGGTCGACGCCGATGACTCCGACTCGGCGGACACCGAGGGTGCCGACGACCAGGACACCGATGGTGACGGTGATTCTTCGGACGGCGCATCGGCCGACGACCTCCAGGCCAAGGTCGACGAGATTCTCACGGCGACCGGCATCACCGGTCTGGCCGGTCTCGTCGATGCCGACGGCACCTCGGTGACGGTCACCGGTGAGGTCGACTCCGAAGACGACAGTGATGCGGTCGAGGCCGCCCTCGGCGAACTCGATGTCACGATCGACAACCAGATGACGATCGCCGCCGACGCAGCAGCCGACGACACCTCCGATGACGAGACACCGGCGGCGGATGCCACCGAGTCCGATCCGGACTTCACGGGCTGACCGCCCGGGTCTGCCGGCAGGGGCCGCGCTCGTCGCCGCAACGGCGGCGGCGTGGCTCCTGATCGGCTGCCTCCCCGACGATCCGTCGACCGGGTCGGCAACGACGGAGCCGACGCGGGTGACGCTCGACTCCCACCGCGCGCCGGCGTCGGTGACGGCCCCGGACGACGAGCCCGACGAGCCCGACGAGTTGGAAGCCCAGCATGAGCTCACCAGCTCGGCAACGCTCGTCGCCCACGTCCTCGGTGAGGACATCGTGGCCTATGCCGGACCGGCATCCCGCAAGGTCGTCGCCACCTTCGCCAACCCGAACCGGCACGGGACACCACTCGTCTTCCGGTCGTTGGCCGAACCCGACTCCGGTCTGGCGACGAGCGGCTGGATCCCGGTGTCCCTGCCGATGCGCCCGAATGGAACGGTCGGCTGGATCCGGACCGAGGAGGTCGAGCTGACCCGGAACCCCTACCGGATCGAGGTCGACGTCGACGACTTCTCGCTCACCGTGTTCAAGGACGACACGGTCCATTTCAAAACCGTGGTCGGCATCGGCGAAGGCGACACCCCGACACCGTACGGCTCGTTCTACCTCACCGATCTCCTACGACCATCGGACCCAACCGGTATCTACGGCCCGTACGCCTACGGTCTCTCGGGGTTCAGCGAGTCACTGACATCGTTCAACGGCGGCGCCGGAGTCATCGGCATCCACGGCACCAATCAGCCGTCGGCCCTCGGAACGAGAGTAAGCCACGGCTGTATCCGGGTGGCCAACGCCTCGATCACCAAAATGTCGACCTTCCTGCCACTCGGCACACCCGTGCTGATCGGCGACGAGCCGGGCGAGATGGCGAGCCCGGATCGGGAATCGGAGCCGGTCGGATAGCTTCGAGCCATGCCCTCAACCCGTCACGACCCGGAACGCAGCACCCACGCCGCCGTACCCGATCACCGCAACGCGGAGGTGGAGATCTACATCAACGGGGAGTTCTTCCCCCGGGCCGAGGCCAAGATCTCCGTGTTCGACAGTGGGTTTCTCGTCGGTGACGGGATCTGGGAGGGCCTCCGCCTCCACCACGGCCACTTCGCCTTCCTCGACCGCCATCTCGATCGGCTCTTCGCCGGGGCCGCGGCCACCAGCCTCGACATCGGCCCCCGCTCGGGAATCGTCGAGGCGCTGCACGCCACCGTGGCCCGCAACGAGATGGTCGACGACGTACACGTGCGCCTCATGATCACCCGGGGCGACAAGAAGACGCCGTCACAGCATCCGTCGAACGTCATCGGCGGGCCGAACATGGTTATCATCGCCGAACACAAGAAGGCCGACCCGACCGTCATCGACGCCGGTCTCCAGTTGTTCACCGCAACCGTCCGCCGACCACCGCCCGACACGCTCGATCAGCGGCTGAACTGCCACTCCAAGCTGCACGAGGTGATCGCGCTGATCCAGGCGGTCAACGCCGGTGCCGACGAGGCGTTGATGCTCGATCCGACCGGCGCGGTCGCCACCTGCAATGCCACAAACTTCTTCATCGCCACCGGCGGCGAGCTCTGGACCTCGACGGGCCACTACAACCTGCACGGAATCACCCGTGCCGTGATCCTCGAAGCGGCCGAGGCCGACGGGATCACGACCCGTCAGGTCCCGTTCTCCCTGACCGACGTCTACGGCGCCGACGAAGCCTTCGCCACCGGCACCTTCGGCGGGCTGACACCGGTTCGCACCGTCGACGGTCGCACGATCGGGACCGGCGACACGACGATGATCGATCGTCTACGCCGCCTGTACACCGCGTCGGTGGAGGCCGACGTCGCCCGACAGGCCGAGTCGGCCGCCGGAGCAGGTTCATGACCGCCCCCGGCCCCGACTCCGGTCGGACGGCCGACGGTACGCAGCGGATCAACGTCTGGTCGAGCCCCCGCAACGTTTCGACCGCGCTCATGTACTCGTTTCGTCAACGGCCGGACACGACGGTGGTCGACGAGCCGCTCTACGCCCACTATCTGACCACCAGCGGTCGGGAGCATCCCGGCCGCGACGACGTGCTGGCCGAGCAATCGTCGGACATCGACGAGGTCATCGACAACGTGATCCTGGCCCCCTATCCGACACCGGTCGTGTTCTTCAAGCAGATGGGCAAACACCTGCTCGGCATCGACCCGGGCGTCACGTCCGAGGTGTTCTTCGGCCGCTGCGACAACGTGATTCTGACCCGGGACCCGTTCGACATGTTGACGTCGTTCCAGGTTCGGGTTCCCGACACCACGATCGACGACACCGGCTTCATCGAACTGCTCGCCATCCTCGACCGGATCCTGGCCTCGGGTGGCGAGCCGATCGTGGTCGACTCGAAGCTCCTGCTGCAGAATCCGGAATCGGTGCTACGACAGCTGTGCGAACGGCTCGGCTTGGCCTTTGACCAGGCGATGATGAGCTGGCCGCCCGGACCGAAACCGGAGGACGGGAGCTGGGCCCGTTACTGGTACGACAGCGTTCACCGTTCAACCGGCTGGTCGCCGTGGAAACCCAAGCAGGCGACGCTCCTCCCCCACCTGCAGGAGGTGCTGGACGAGGTCGAGCCGATGTACGAGCGCCTGCTCCCCTACTCGCTCACCGGCTGATCGCCTCGACGCCGCGACGCCAGGACGGCACCGGCGGTGATCAGCGCCGCCCCGGCCAGGGCGAGTGGCGCCACGTCGTCGCCCCGAACGGCCACGCCCAGGACGAGTGAGACGACCGGGATGAGGTAGGTGATCAGTGACGCTCTGATCGATCCGACCCGGCCGACCAGGGTGGTCATGATCCAGTAGGCCAACCCCGTACCGACGACGCCCAAGAGCAGCACCGGCAGCACCACGCCCGGCCGCCAGGTGTTGGCGGAGAGGTCTCGGAGGCCGACCGGGATCAGCAGGACCGACGCGAGGCCGAGCACCCAGCTCATCAGGGTGATGCCGCCGTAGCGGTGTTGGAGCGGCGCCGCCAGGTTGATGGCGAAGCCGTAGCACACGGTGGCGGTCAACACCATCAACACACCGGAAGCCTGGGACTGTCCGTCGCGTATCGACGGGAGGCTCAACATGACGAGGCCGACGAGACCGATGGCGATGCCGACCATCTGCCGTCCGCTCGGCAGCCGCCGGGTCAGGAAGACGGAGACGACGGCGACGAACACCGGGGTGGCGCCGTTGAGCAGGCCCGTGACCGCCGAGTTGATGTGCTGCTGAGCCAAGGGGAACAGCGTGAACGGGATGGTCAGCCACAAGACGGCCAGCAGACCGATCATCGGCCAGTCGCCTCGATCAACGGGGCCGGACCCGGCGTCGCCCGCGCTCGACCGCGATCGCCAGTTGCGAGCGAGTCGGATGATCCACAAGGTGACCGCGCCGGAGGAGACCCGGAAGAAGGTGACCATGCCGGGGGTGAGACCCTCCAGACCCATGGCGATGAGGAGGAACGACGAACCCCAGATCACCGAGATGGCGACGAAGAGCGCCCAGTCGATGCCGCCGAAGGCGTGCTCGACCGTCGGAGCCGGTGGCGCCTTGACGCCGGCGGCGTTTGATCCACCTGCCGACAACCGGGCCGTTCGTGGGGATGACATCACCGCAGTCTGCCACCGGGAGCGTGAGGGGCAAGCGATTTTCGGACTTCATCACGGTCGACCGGAGGGACTACCGTACCGCTGTGGGATTTCTCGACCAGATCGTCGGTTCGTTCTCGACCGGTGCCGACGGCAATCCAACGGTGGCCATGATGGACGCCTCGTTCGCCCACGAGAACCTGCCCTGGCGCTACGTCAACTGCGAGGTGGAGCCGGGGCACCTGGCGGCGGCCGTCGCCGGCGCCGATGCCATGGGCTGGCGGGGCTTCAATTGTTCGATTCCCCACAAACAGGCGGTGATCCCCCATCTCGACGCGCTGGCACCGGCGGCGGACATCTGTCGGGCGGTCAACTGCGTCGTGGCCGAGCCCGACGGCCGTTACATCGGCCACAACACCGACGGTCGGGGTTTCCTCGACTCGTTGACCCGACGACTCGACCCCTCCGGTAGCCGGGTTCTACTGATCGGAAGCGGCGGGGCTGCTCATGCGATCGCGGCCGAACTGGCGCTCGCCGGTGCCGCCTCGATCACGGTGACGTCCCGCAACCAGGCCACGGCGACATCGCTGGCCGTATTGATCAACCGTGTGGCCGCGGGAACAGGACGGACCGTCGACTGGCCTGCCGCCACCGATCCGATCGTGATACCGGGCGACGTCGACGTGGTCGTGCAGGCCACGCCGGTGGGGATGACGCCGAACGACAGCGAAACCGTCGCCGTCGACTGGACCGGCGCCGCGGCCGACACGATCGCCGCCGATGTCGTCATCAATCCGCCTCGAACCCGATTCCTGATCGAAGCCGAGTCGGCCCAGGCGTCGACGCTCGACGGCACCGGAATGCTGGTCAATCAGGCGGCCGAGAACATACGCCTGTGGGCCGGTGTCGCCGTCGACCGGTCGGTGCTGCGAGCTGCGCTCGAAGCCACGTTCTGAATCCGCTCCTCCGCTCCGAGGCTCCGAAACGACGAGGTTGACCATGGACATCGACATCATGACCGGGCCCAACGACTGGGCCACGACGACCGCCCTGGCCCGGGCCACCGAGGACGCCGGCTTCTCCGGTCTGCTGTTCACGGAGACCGCCCAGGTCCCCTGGATGCAGATCGCCGTCGCCGCCCAAGCCGCCGAGCAGCTGTTCTTCACCACCGGCATCGCGGTGGCTTTTCCCCGCAGCCCGATGGTCACCGCCGCAACGGCCTATGAACTGGTCGGTAATACCGGCGGTCGGTTCCGTCTCGGGTTGGGCAGCCAGGTCAAGGCGCACATCACCCGGCGTTACGGGGTCGAGTTCGACCGTCCGGCCGCTCGGCTTCGAGACTATGTGCTGGCGGTCAAGGCCTGCTTCCGGGCTTTCAACCGGATCGAGCGGTTGGCTCACGACGGCGAGTTCTACCAGCTCAGCCTCTTGCCCCGGGACTGGTCGCCCCAGCCCCACGATCACGAGATGAAGGTCGACATCTCGGCTGTCGGACCGGTGATGTCCAGAGTGGCCGGTGAGGTGGCCGACGGGGTGCACGTCCATCCGCTCCACTCGATGGCCTACATCGGGAACCGTCTGCTGCCGCTGCTGGCGGACGGGGCGGCGACCGCCGGGCGGTCCCTCGACGAGATCGATCTGATGATCCCGGTGTTCACCGTGACCGGCGAGACGGCGGAGGAGAAAGCGCGGTCGGCAAGCGCGGCCCGCCGTCAGATCGGCTTCTACGGCACGACCCCGAACTATGCCTTCCAGTTCGACGATCTCGGCTTCGACGGCACCACCGGTCGATTGCGGGAGGCGATGAAAGCCGGCGACCTCGACGCCATGGAGGCGGTCATCACCGACGAGATGCTCGACACCTACGCCGTGGTCGCCGATTGGGATGATCTGGCCGACCGTCTCGTCGAGCGATACCGGGATCACGCCGCCCGCATCGTCCTGTACTCGGCGGCCGCCGGGCTCGGCGCCCACGGCGACGGCGGCGACCGCAGCGCCGGCCGCTGGGCCGAGGTGGCCCGGGCGGTGCGCGCCGCCGGCTGATCGGTACCCGTCCGGGGTCAGGCCCGCAGCAGCGGACGGGTGAGACAGGTCGGGCCGCCCTCGCAGGGTAGGCACAGCTCGTCGGCGACAAAGGTCCTGACCTCGCATCCGGCCGATCGGAGCAGATCCAGCGTCTTCGGGAACCCGTCGACGGCGACACAGCGGCGCCCTCCGGTGGCCAGGACGTTGAGGCTCAGCCCGGCGGACGCCTCGAACTCCGCCGGTGGGGCCGCCAGGAGCTGGTAGCCGGCGTCGACGAGACGCTGAAAGAGTGCCGTCGGCAGCAGCGGGGCATGAATCAGCGCCAGGTCGGCGTCGAGCGGGCTGATGACCGACAGGAGGTGCAGGCACGCCTCCGGGCCCTGGAAGTACGGCAGGTCCACCACGAACAGTTCGATGCCGTGTGATGTCACGATGTCGGCGAGCTGGTCGAGTCCGTGCTGGTTGGTGCGAAAGCCTCGTCCGGCGGCCAGTGTTTCATCGTCGATCCAGAACAGGTCGCCGCCCTCGACGGTGCCCGGTGGCTCGATCTCGCCGAGAATCGGGACGTCGAGTCGCTCGTAGAACCGTCGGTGGAGCGCCGCCTCCTCGACCCGCAGTTCCTTGCCGGGCCGCAGCACGATCGCCCCGTCGCCGACGACGAACGACGGATCGTAGGTGAAGATCGAATCGGCGAGACCGTCGGTTGCGCCCTCGACGGCCCTGTCCTCGTCGGCCCTGTCCTCGTCATCCATCCAGACGATCTCACAACCGTCGCCCTCCAGCAGCTCGACGAACGCCTGGTATTGGGCGGCCAGCGACTCGGCGTCGATCGGTTTGGCGTAGTGCCAGCGCCGGTGGTCGGCGGTGAGGATGGCTCCGGGGCGGTGCATGGCCACCCGGCGCAGCGGGCGGTGCATCGACGTCACCCCGATGGAGGTGCCGGTCGGCGCGGTCATTCGTTGCCCTGTGCCCGGTTGAGATCCGGCCGGTCGACGGCGAGGAGCTTGCGACCGTCGTCGACCTCGATGGCCGTGCAGAACTCACCGTGGAGGTTGGCCACGGTCATCTGATGGACCAGCTCGGGATCGTGATCGACCCCGTCCGGTCCGACGCGGTTGGTGGTGGCGCAGCAGTCGGGGACGAGGTAGGTGTCGAACCCGAGGTTGCCGGCCATTCGCACCGTCGTTTCGACGCACATGTTGGTGAAGAACCCGACGACCACTAGCCGGCTGATGCCGGCCCGCCGCAGACCGATCTCCAACGAGGTGCCGACAAAGCCGCTGTTGACGTCCTTGCTGACGCAGATGTCGCCGTCGGCGACCTCGAATCCGGGGATCTGATCGCCGGTCGGGAGGCTGAACTTGAGTGGTGAGGCGGCCTCCCGCGAGTTGTGGCGGGTAAACGCCACCTGCCGCCCGGCGGCCCGCCAATCGGCGAGCAGGGCGGCCATGTTGTCCTCGGCATCGGGATTGTTGCGGCGCCCGGTTGGTCCTCCCCAGTGCTCGAGCACGTTGACCCCCTTCTGCACGTCGATGAGCAGGAGCGCCGTGTCGGGGCCGAAGCGTTGAATCATGATCCGCAGGGTAGCCGTCGGGTCATTTGGCCTCGAACCGGAGCCGTGCCATCATGGCCGACCATGCAGCTGGCACTGGGAATGGGCTACTGGTCATCGGGTCCACCGGCCGACGCGGCGGAACAGATCGCCACGGCCGAGCGACTGGAGTTCGATTCGATCTGGACCGCCGAGGCCTACGGATCAGATGCGCTGACCCCGCTGGCCTGGTGGGGGGCGTCAACCGAGCGCATCGGTCTCGGCACGTCGATCTGTCAGATCTCGGCCCGCACCCCGGCGGCGATGGCCATGGCGGCGATGACGATGGACCATCTGTCGGGCGGCCGGTTCCGGCTGGGGCTCGGCGCCTCGGGCCCGCAGGTGGTGGAGGGCTGGTACGGGCAGCCGTATCCGAAACCGCTGGCCCGAACTCGTGAGTACGTCGACATCGTGCGCCGGATCTTCGCCCGGGACGAACCGGTGTCGTTCGACGGCGAGCACTACCAGCTCCCGTTCCCCGGCGGTGCCGGTCTGGGGAAGCCGCTCAAGTCGACCATTCACCCGTTGCGCACCGACATTCCCATCTACCTTGGCGCCGAAGGTCCGAAGAACGTCGCCATGACCGCCGAGATCGCCGACGGTTGGCTCCCGCTGTTCTTCTCCCCCGCCGACAACGACTTCTACCGCGACGCCCTGTCGGAGGGCTTCGCCCGCCCGGGAGCCCGTCGCCGCTTCGACGACTTCGACGTGGCCGCGGTCGTGCCGGTGGTGATCGATGACGACGTCGAGGCCGCGGCCGACATGATCCGTCCGATGCTCGCCCTCTACGCCGGTGGCATGGGGGCCAAGGAGGCCAACTTCCACCTGAATGTGTTCGCCCGAATGGGCTTCGCCGACGCCTGCGCCACGATCCAGGAGCACTATCTGAACGGCGACAAGAAGGCGGCGATCGCCGCGGTGCCGACCGCGATGGTGGAAGCCGTGGCGCTGGTCGGACCGCCGGCCAAGATCGCCGACGACCTCGGGGCCTGGCAGGAGTCGGTGGTCAACACGCTCGTGGTGAGCGGACCGCCCCCGCTCCTCGAGGGCATCGCCGCCATCGTTCGGGGCTGAGTGCCTCGCGTCGGCTGATCAGCCGTCAGCCGATCAGCCGTCGAGTTTGGCCACGAAGCGGGTCACCGCATCGGTGAAGACGTCGTTGCGGTCGCCGGCCACCATGTGCGCCGCACCTGCCACGTCGAGGTACTCGGCGTGAGGCACCATGGCCAGGAACTCGCGGGCCTCGTCCTCGGTGACCAGGTCGCTCAGCCGCCCTCGAACCAGCAGTGTCGGCAACCGCAGGTTGCGGGCAGCCTGCTCCGCCGGATTGAAGTCGGGAATCTCGGCCGCCTCCGAGCCTCCCCGGATGGCGAGAAAGGCCGGGTCCCAGTGCCAGCGCCAACGACCGTCCTCCCCCCGGCGGAGGTTCTTGGCCAGTCCGGACAGATCGTCGGGCCGGGGTCGATGGGGCTGGTAGGCGGCGATGGCGTCGGCCGCTTCCTCGAGTGACGCAAACCCCCGCTCCAGGTCTTCGGACATGAAGGCCAGGATGCGTTCGACGCCATCGGTTCGTGGTCGAGGGGTGATGTCGACCAGGATCAGGGCGGCCAGATCGTCGGCTCTGCGACCGGACAGGGTGAGGCCGGTGATTCCGCCGAGTGACGCGCCGACCCACACCACGGGCCGGCCGATCCAGTCGAGAACCGACTCGGCGTCGTCGACGAACCGCTCGACATCGTAGTCGCCGTCGGAGGCCCAATCGGAGTCGCCGTGGCCCCGAAGGTCGATGGTGAGCACCCAGTGTCCGGTGGCGGCCAGGGCCCGGGCCGTGGAACCCCAGGCATGGCGGGTCTGGCCGCCGCCGTGGGCCAGCACCACCGGGGATCCGGTGTCACCGGCCCAGTGGTCGCCAACCAGTCGTAGGCCGGATCCGGTTTCGATGGTGACGGTCCGCGGTCGGGTCATGACCTCACATCATGCCGCAGATTCCTTAGGCAACCAAAGCAATCCGACGGTGGGCTATCCGAGTTCGAGCGCCAGGACGACGAACTGGGTGAACTGTCCCGCGTTGAAGTTGTTATCACTCACGAACACCAGCGTCCGGCGCCCATCGGGCAGGGTCGGACCGAACGTCATGCCCTCGATGTTGTCGATCGGCACACCCAGGTCGTCGAACGAGAAGACGAGGCGTTTGCTCACCGGCGTCAGCGCAATCGGCGCCCCGTCCTCGTACAGTGCCTCCACGCCGAGCACGTCGGTGGCGCCCATTGTCGAGATCTCGTGGATGGACACCACGTTGCCGGTGCCTTCGCCTCCGATTCCTCCGACCGAGAACGACCGTTCCATCACCAACATGGTTCCGGCGTTGTCGATAGGGAGGACCTCGACGATGCCGTTGACGCCGAAGATGGCCGATGGCTCGGCCCACGGATCCACTTCATACACGTACTCGGCGGTCGGCTGACGGCGGGCCAGATCGTAGATGAGAATCCGGGCCAGGCTGCCGTTCTCGAAGCTCGACGGGGGACCGTCCTGGAACAGCGCTCCCTCACCTGCGGTCACCAGATGACGGCCGTCCGGGGTGAGGTTGAGGCTCTCGAATCCCAGGTTGAACCGCACGCCCCGATCGATGCCGTTGGGCCGGTAGTAGTCCGGTATCGGCAACTCGGCCGTGACCCGGCCGTTGAGGTTGTAGCGGCGGATGAACGGATCGACGATCGGATCGGCGAGCGTATTGCCTTCGGAGGACGCGTACAACGCGCCGGGAGTGGCGAGCACCAGACCCTCGGGGTCGAGACCACCGGGCGCATAGGGCGTCCCGTCGGCGTCGAGCAAGGTGGTGGCGTCGTCGAACGCTATGTCACCGTCGTCGAGGCTGCCGTCGGCGAGGTCGATGGTGGCCGTGTAGAACCGAACCGGGTCACCGGTCGGGCGATTGCCCTGATCGTCGGAGATGATGTGATACTCGCCCCGCCGGCGGTCCCACGTGATGCTCGACAGGCCCCCGAGCTCGGTGCCGTCGATCGACGTCCCGGTCGGGAACACCACCTGGCCGAGCACCTCGACCGACACGACGGTGGCCGGCTCGCGGTCGTGGTGGTCTGCGTCGACCGCCACCGGTACGAGCACGGCGGCGCCCATCAGCACCGCCATCGTGGCTGTGGCCGCCTTCGCCGCCGATCCGAGCCGAGTCCAACGTCGCCGTTTCATGATGATCTCCTCCACCCGCCGGGGTCGTCCATGAACCTAGCCGACGGTCACACAGGAGGTCCACGTGGCAACCGTCCACACCGTCGAACCCGATGCAACCGCCGGTCGACTCGGGCGGCGCTGCGACCGCCGCCGATACCCTGACAGGGCCCACCCAGCCGAGCCGAAAGGGCATCGCACGTATCGTCTCCTCAAGCAACGATCGGTCGTCATCGGCCTACTCCTGACCGTGGTCGTCATCATCGCGCCTCGGCTGGGTGGGGCTGACGACGCCGGGCCGCGGAGCGGTACCGGGCGCAACATCGTGGCTCCCGTCGAGACCGCCTCCGGCGTTGCCGACGACGCCTCCGAGGTCGACGGGCGGCTCGATCTCAATCCGGTGACCGTGACCTCGGATCGCCTGTGCGAGGTGATCGAGGATCATCCCGGAGGTGGCCCGGTGGTGATTCCCGACGGTATCTACACGGCGTGCGACCTGTCGGACTTCCATCCCGACGAGCGGCTCTTCATCATCGCCGAGACCCGCAACGGAGTCGTGGTGGTCCGTCAGGGGAACGAGATCGGCGAGACCGTGTTTCGGATCGAGGCCTCGTCCGACGTCACCTTCATCGGGGTCCGCTTCGACGCGGTCAACGTTGCCGTCCTCGAATCGAACGGCATCGAGTTCCGCTCCACCCACCATTCGTTCCCCATCGAACGTCACCCCGACCCGACCAACTCGTGGTGCGGGAACCAGCGGGGTCCGAACACCCTGGAGATTCAGGATTCGGACGACGTCTTGATCTCAGGATCCGATTTCACCGATGTCGGCAACGACGCCATCCGGATCGAGCAGTCCGATCACGTGACCGTCGAGGGTGTGATCGTGACCGACGTCTGGCACGATCGACTCCAGTCGGGCAACCAAAATGGTGAATGCGGCGACAACGACGGTTCGAACTACCACACCGACGGCCTGCAGATCATCGACGGGGAATCCGATGATCTGACGATCCGCGACTCCTACTTCGGGCAGCGACTGGTGTTGACCGTCGACGGCGGCGGAGTCGGCGGGAACGCCCACATGTTGCTCGAGCGCCTCTGGCTGGTGGCCGAACTCCCCGACGCCACCAACTGCGTGACCGTCGCCATGAAGGTCAAGGACAACGCCGATCCCGCAGCCGCTCAGGACGCCACGGTGCGCGACGTCGAGTCGTTCTGCGATCCGTCGATCGAGGGTTCCCGCCACTTCGACGTGAGCGGGTCGGCGGAGCGGCTCACGATCAACGGTCGCCTGACCCGGGCCCGGCAGCGCAACGCCGACGAGGAACTTGCAGCCGAGCGGCGATCACTGCCCGACATCGCAGACAGCCCGGCGGCGCGCTGGCGGGCTCGTCACCGATACGACGATCTGGTGTTGCAACTCACATCCCGGCCGTAAAGGGTTGCGTCAGCGGTCAGGGGGCGGTTGGTCCGGCGAACCCATCGTTCTCCCGGTCCGGCACGAACCCGGTGCTCAGGTACAGATGGCGGGCCGCCGCGTTGTCGGGTTCGAAGCAGACCATCAGACGGGTCGCGCCGGCTCGGGCGAGCCGATCGATGCCGGTGGTGAGCAGGTGCCGGGCGATACCGCGGCCCTGATGGTCGTCCTCGGTGCGCACCGGTTCGACCACGCCGACGCCGGTATCCCCGAGGCTCTGCCTGGGATTCGGCTATTTCGGTGGCTTGCCGCCGCCGTTGCCGCCGTTTCCTCCACCGTTTCCACCACCGCCGCCGTTGCCTCCACCCTCGTCGGTGTTGGTCCACGAGCCGACCGCATCGCCGGCGAGAAGGTCGGGCTGCCAGGTTCGACCGTCGGCCACGAGTGCCACGACCTCGAAGGTGAGCACGGTGTCTGTGGCCATCTCGATCCGGTTCCGGCTGATGGCGGCGACACCTCCGGCGTCGGTCGTGCCGGAGTCGACGGCGACGAGAGCTCCGTCGACCCGCCACTCGCCGGTCGCCGTCGCCGCCGGTACCGGAGCGCTGTTCTCGTCGATGACGGCGACGGTTGCGGTGGCGTTCACACCTCGGCGTTTGGACGAGCCGTCGACGGCGACAGTGGCGTCCATGTCGAGGGGCCCGGGCGGCGGAGGGGCGGTGGTGCGAAACGGTCCGGTCACCTCGTAGGTCACGCCCGGGTTGCGCTGGGAGCTGAAATACATCCGTGAGCCCGACGGGTCGAAGGCAACGCCGGTCAACTCCGAACCGCTGGTGTCGAGTTTGAGGAAGGGAGCGACCGTCCCTTCGGGGGTGAGCATGACGATCTCCATGTTGCCGCCGTCCTCGCAGACGAACACGTCGCCCGAGGCCGTGACGGTGACGTTGTCGACGCCGCTCAGCACCGGATCGGATGCGGTGGCGATGTCGTAGATGACCTCCAGCTGGTCGGTCGCCGGGTCGAAGCGCCAGACCCGATTGTCACCCTTGGTGGTGAAGTACAGGTGGGTGCCGTCGAACCACGCTCCCTCCCCGCCGTCGAACGCCTTGGCCGTCGCCACCTGATAGCGGGTGGACGACGATGACGCGGACGGGTCGGGCACGGTGGCCCAACCGAGCTGGCCGCTGACCTCGGTCAACGCTTCGAGTGTGCCGCTGGAAAGATCACCCCAGGTGTCGGGACGGAACCGGTACAGCAGACCGTCGGAGCGGTCCTCGGTCAGATAGATGACTTGGCGGACCGGGTCGGCGGCCGCGGCCTCGTGGGAGAACACCCCCATCGCCGGTCGAACGACAGCCGGATCGACACCGAGTGGATCGCATTCCCAGACCCTCCCGCCGGAGAACTCCTCGCAGCTGAGCCACGTTCCCCACGGCGTCGGGCCGCCGGCGCAGTTCCGGCTGGTTCCCGACAGGATGGCTCCGGCGTCGACGACGGCACCACCGGCGTCGAATCGGACCATCGAGACCCCGCCTCCACCGGAGCCGGTCTCGTCGTTGGAGACATAGATCCAGCCACCGTCGGGTTGGGCGAACGTGGCGCCGCCGTCGGGATTGGGGTGCCAGACATGCGACGTGCCGGCCACCGTTGCGCCGGTCACGGCAACGACGCGGGACGAGAAGCCCGGAGGTAACGACAGGCCGTTGGCGTCAGGCGATCGAAGTGAACCGTACGGGGAATCGGCGGCGACGGCTGCGGTGGCGAACCGTGACCCGAGCAGGGCCAGGCCCCCCAGGGCGTAGCCACTCTTGACGAGGAATGTGCGGCGGTGCATGGGCTCAACGTAGCACCGTGTGGCGGCGATGGTCGGCGAACGGCGGTGTTTCCCCACCGGCGGCGGCACCCCACGGCCACTGACGCCGGTCACTCCTCGAGGATGAACGGCTCGCCGAGTCGGGCGTGGCGCAGGAACGACTCCTGCCAGGGGATCGACACGACCACGCCGAGCACCAAGGCGAAAAGCCAGGGAGCCGGACGAGCCGCGGCCACCACCAGCGCCCCGGCCGCCGAAACCACCATCAGCGCCGACACCATGGCGTGGCCCGGGCGCGGGTCGAATGTGCGGATCAGCACGGCGATCGACAACGCAACGCCGGCCGTCATGCCGGCCAGCATCCACGCCGTGGCAGACGGGGTGCGGCCGTCGCCGGCATGCTCGATGAGGCTGACCATCGCCGCGCCGGCGGCGGCGATACACAGGGCCAGCGGGAAGTGGGCGAACATCCAGGCGACCCGCTCCCGCCCCTGGCGGGGAACCCGACGACCGGCGAAATCGAAGTAGTTCCACCAGAAGGCGAACCCGACCCAGAGGGCCAGCACCGCGGTGACCACGGTCAGGAAACCGCGCTCCTCCGATTCGCTCAGGCCGTCGACGACACCGACCACGACCTCACCCAACATGATGATGGTGAAGAGACCGAGGCGTTCGGCGGCCGATTCGGTCACCTGCATGGCATCGATGATCTCGTCGGAGCCGTTGCTGAGCGAGAAGACAACGTTGCCGACCAGGGTGACGACGACAACGATGGACCAGATCGTCATCCGGGTCTCCGCAGAGTCGACGAACGCGCTGGCCAGCACGGCCGCTGCGACGATCACCATGCCCGTGACGTACCGCATGGCCACCGGCCGCCACTCCGGCGAGTCGAACCGGCGCACGTCGAACCACTGCCAGGCGATCAACAGCAGCAGGACCGTGTAGATGATGGCGAAGTTGCGGCCGTCCTGAACGTCGTCGGCCGCGTGACCGGCGTACACGGCCAGCGGGGCGATCAGGGTCATCTGAGCGAAGATGTAGGTTCGGCTGCGGCCGTCCTCGCCACCGTGCAGTTCGTGATAGAGGGTGCCGTTGAGCCAGGCGATCCAGACCAGTCCGAACACCACCGCGAAGTCACGCAGGCCCGCCCAATCCTGATGTTTGGCCAAGGTGTGGGCGAGCTGGGCCACCAGCACCACGAAGACGAGGTCGTAGAACAGCTCCAGAAAGCTGACCGTTCGGTTTTCGATCACATGGCCGTGAGCACGGGGAGGGCGGAACCAACGACGGTGGGCGGCTGCGATCGATCCCTGGGTCTCAGACATGGAGCTATAGTAGAGTGATTAGTCACTCTAGAACAACACCAGCTAGCGTGGAGCCGTGAGCAGACCGATGGAGCACAAGCCGGAGGCCATCCTGGCCGCCGCAGTGGAGGTGTTCCGCCACTACGGCGTCGGGGCGTCGACGGCCAAGGTGGCCGAAGCGGCCGGAGTCTCCAACGGCACACTCTTCAACTACTTTCCGACCAAACAGGATCTGATCGATCAGCTCTACCTGTCGATCAAACGCGACATGATCGACTCGGTCGGCCCGATCGACGACCGGCAGCCACTGCCCGAACAACTGCGGTCGATCTGGCAGCGCTGGTTCAGGTGGGCCCGGGTCAACCGAGGGGCACACGAGGTCATGAACCTCCTGCTCCAATCGGGTATGGCCAGCGCCGCCGCCCAAGACGAGGGCGCTCGGCTGTTCGAACCGGTAGTCGCCGTGATGGAGGCGGGCGGGCAATCGGATCTGTTCGTCGACCTGCCGATGAGCTACCTGAGTTCCATCATGCAGCTCCACCTGGATCAGGTGGTTGTCCACGAACTCGGCGATGAGCAGGTCTCGGTGGCCTTCGACATGCTCTGGAAGGCCATCACCCGGCCCCACGATTGACCGGGCCGCCGACGGCGGGGTTCAATCGGTGGCGCGTAGCCGTTCGAGGGTCTCGGTCACCGTGGCCCGAATCAGATCGACCTTGTAGCCCGTCTCCGGCAGGGGATTCGCTCCGTCGGCACAGGCGTCGGCTACCTCGGTGACGAGGCGGTCGTCGAGGACGCGGCCGTCGAGCAACCTTTCGGCCTCGGCCATGCGCAACGGAACCGTGGCCACCCCGCCCAAACCCAGGGCGGCGCCAGAGACCACCCCGTCGGCGTCGCGCCGGGCTCGAACGACGGCCTCGACCAACGGCCACTCGGCTTCGAACCGGCTGATGGAACGGAAGTAGGCGGCCCCCTCCCCTGCCATCGCGGATGGAAGGTTGACGGCGACCACGAGCGTGCCGTCGGGTAGCTGATTGTCGCGGGTGGGATCGACGCCGTCGCCGAGGAGATCGGCCACTGTCAGCTCCGACCCATCCGACAGCGACACGCTGGCATCGTAGGTGAGCAGGGCCATCGCGATCGACGAGGGGTGAGGGTGCACGCACTCGGACCGATCGAAGACGACGCCGTAGAGATGGCGCCCGGTGCGGGCCGGGCAGGAGTCGCCGCCCGACTTGAAACAGTCGATGTCGGGATGCCGGTAGTACCAGCAGCGGGTGTGCTGCAGCAGGTTGCCGCCGATGGTGCCGACGTTGCGGATCTGAGGGGTCGCCAGCCCGCCGGAGGTGACGGCCAGTGCCGGATGGGTGGCGAGAAGCTCTCGAGCCACGGTCGAAATCCGGGTGCCCGCACCGATGCGGATCGATCCGTCCGATCGTTCGCTGATACCGGCGAAGTCCGGAATCCGGGTCAGGTCGACGATATCGGCGGTGCTGTTGGCGGACCGCAGCCGCTCCTGCAGGTCGGTGCCACCGGCCCGGATCACGGCACCGTCGGGGATCTCCGGGTTGTCGGCCGATTCGAGAAAGCTGATGCTCACGACAAGCCCTCCAGGAGGCGATCGGGTCGGACCGGAGCCGACGTTGGCCGCCAGCCGGTGGCGTTGAAGATGGCGTTGGCAACCGAGGCGGCCGGACTGATCGTACCGACCTCACCCAACCCGACACCGCCGCCGGCGACGTGGTCCCAGCCCTCGGTGTGGAAGTGGATGGTGATCTCCGGCACGTCGCCGAGCTGCGGGATCCGGTAGTCCTCCAGGTTGGAGGTGAGGGTCAATCCGGTACGGGGATCGAGGATCTGGTTTTCGTAGAGGGCCAGGCCGATCCCCTGGATGACCGATCCCTCGCACTGGCTGGTGGCCAGGACCGGGGCGAACACCCGACCAACCGCTATGCCGCCGTGCACGGTCAGCACCCTGGTCTTGCCGGTGTGGGTGTCGACCTCGACCTCGGACACGTGGACGGCGGCCGAGAAGCCCCGGCCGACCCGGAGGTCGCCCAACGTCACACCGGACAGGGGGCCGCCGTCGTCGCTGCCGCGGCGGACGGTGACCGACGTGCCGTCGGGAGCGGCGGCGAGATCGGTGCCGATCTCACCTCGTAGCTGTTCCGCCGCCTCGACCACCGTGGGCCACAGCGACGGGCTCACCCGGCTGCCGCCCGAGGTCGGGCCGTGGGGAACACCGTCGGCGCTGCGACCCATCCGCACCACGACCTCGCTCGGTGCCACATCGAACACCTCGCCGACGGCCCGGGCCAACAGGGTCTTGGAACCGGTGCCGATGTCCTGGGTGGCGGTGGTGACCACCAGCCGTCCACCCTCGACGCCGACCTCGACCTCGGTGGTGGGGTCGCTGAAGTAGAACCAGTTGGCGGCGGCGAATCCGACCCCTCGTCGGAACCGTCCGGTCGACGATCCGGTGGCCGGACGACCGGCCCACACATCGAGCGACCGGGCCCACGTGTAGAGCGCCTGGCGTTTGTCGTTGCCGTCCCACCGCTGGCGCAGTTCGATCGGATCCCAGCCGAGCTGGTGGGCCGCCTGGTCGACGGTCTGCTCCAGCGCCCAGGCGTAGGTCGGACCGCCGGGGCCGCGGAAGGGTGCGCCCGGCGGTGCGTTTGTCACGATGTCGGAGTCATGGGCCAGGCGGGGTGAACGGTCGTAGACCAGCAGACAGGAGGCGCCATACAGGCCGTTGACGGCGACGCCGGCGTGGCTGTTGGCGTCGACCACCAGCGCTTCGATGTCACCGTCGTCGGCCACCAGCAACGAGATGTCGGTACGACTGCCCGGTCGGTTGCCGGTTGCGGTCAGCTCCTCCCGCCGGTCGAGGACCAGGCGGACCGGCCGCCGGGCGATCCGGCTGAGTTCGATGGCGCCGACGAGATCGGGCGACACCACCGACTTGGCCCCGAAGCCGCCGCCGACGAAGTCGGCGTTGACCTCCAACTCGTGGTCGTGGAGAAGGAACCGCTCGGCCAGCGCGTGGCGCATGTGGTCGACGGCCTGGGTGCTGGTCCACACCCGCAACAGGGCCGGGTCCGACCAGTCGGCCACCGTGCAGTGGGGCTCGAAGGCGCTGTGGAGCTGGGGGTCGGTGTTGAACTGCAGTTCGACAAGACCGGCGACATCGGCCTCCCGAGCCTTCGCGATTCGACGTTTGGCCACGGTGCCGAGGAACGGGGTGGGGTTCGGGCCCCGGCGATTGCCCGACCAGCGGGACGGGAGCATCGGCCCCTCGCTGGAGTTGGGGGCCAGCTTGCGGGCCGCCCGGTCCTCGTAGACCGGTGGAGCGTCGTCGGCCAGCGCCTCCGCCGGGTCGATCACGAACGGGCGGGGGTTCAGCTCGACCGGTACCTGGGCCGCGATCCGGCGGGCCTCGGTCAGTGTCTCGGCCGCTACCGCGAAGAGGGGCTGGCCGGCGTAGCGGACCCTTCTGTCATCAGGCAGGAGATCGACGATCCATTCGGGCCGGTCCGCCCCGGCGGGTAGCGGTCCGACGTCGGCCGCGGCGATCGGCGAACGGGCGATCACGGCGTGCAACACGTCGTCCGGGTAGCGGTCAGCGGTGTAGACGGCCTGCCCGGTGACCTTCGCCGGACCGTCGATTCGGGCCGGCTCGACCGGGTCACCATCCGAATCAGCATCGAAATCACCCCGGCAGGCGGCGGCCATCGCCCGGTAGATGCCCTCGTAGGCCGCGCAACGGCAGAGGTGGCCGGCCAGCGCATCGGCGATGGTGTGACGGTCGGGCGCCGGGCGTTTGCCGTCGCCGCCGACCGCGTGCTCGGCTCGCCACCGGTCGTAGAACGCCACCCCGTCGACGATGAACCCGGGCGTGCAGTAGCCGCACTGGAGGCCGTCGTGGGCCAGGAAGGCCTTCTGCACCGGATGTAGTTCGTCGCCATCGGCGATGCCCTCCACGGTTGTCACCTCGGCATCGACCATGGCGGTGGCCGGGGTGAGGCAGCTCGCAACCGGCACGCCGTCGATCTGGACGGTGCAGGCACCGCACACGCCACCGCCACAGACCAGCTTCGTTCCGGTCAAGCCGACTTGTTCGCGGATGATGTCGACCGCAGCCTCGTGACCGGCGAGGTCCAGATGGTGTTGCTCGCCGTTGACCGTGGTGGAGAAGGTCATCATCGGCTCCCTTTGCGTGGTGTGATGCCACGGATACTACTGCGTCGAGAAGGCGGGCGACCTGCAGACGGCGCCAATCTGTGGCTCCTGAGCGACTGCCCGGTCGCACCTGACCTCGCAGAAGCGTACTTTCGGAAGTACACACCCCGGTGGGGGGACGCTCACCGACCAAAATTCGGGCCTACCGGGGCGTCAGGCGCGAAAAGTTCGACGGGGGTCAGTGCCCTCCACAACAGAAGGGCGGCGACCAACTCGATCTCGCCACCGGCCGACGAACGCCGGCAAACACAAAGGAGGGGCAGCGTGGGAACCCAAATAGCTTCGGGCAAACGCAGTGGACCGTACTGGACTTGAACCAGTGACCTCTCGCGTGTGAGGCGAGCGCTCTAGCCAGCTGAGCTAACGGTCCGGGCTGTCAGACAGCTTATCCCCTCCCCCGTCGCCTTCGTCACCGCAATCCGGCGTCGTCAGACGCGGGTGGCGATGACCACGTGATCGATGGCGGTGGCCTCGGTCGGGTCGCCGCTGCCGGAGTCGACCGGGACGGTCCGGTAGACGACCTCGGCCCGTTCCACGGTCAGTCCGGCGGCATGGAACCGTTCCTTGAGTTCATCGGGTGTCATGAGCAGGGCCGGGTCCTGGGGGCCGCCGTGACCTCGTTCGATGTTGGTGCGGTCGTGTCCGATGACGACAATGCGGCCGCCCGGAGCGACGGCGGCGGCACACCGGTCGAGGAACGGCTCGCGGTTCTCGGCGCCCCAATGCAGATAGACGTGGGCGACCAGGTCCCACGTCTGCTC
Organism: Acidimicrobiales bacterium; assembly: GCA_965216675.1. Taxonomy (GTDB): domain Bacteria; phylum Actinomycetota; class Acidimicrobiia; order Acidimicrobiales; family SZUA-35; genus JAHELU01. The sequence continues at coordinate 608,039 of CBDCGK010000004.1, forward strand.
GCCGAGATCCCAGGTTGTGAGATCGGCGATCTGCCAGTCGAGTTCGATCCCCAGATCCGAGGCCACGCCGCGGCCCCGGTCGACGGCGACCTCGGAAAAGTCGACCGCCGTGACGGTCCAACCCTGCTGGGCCAGCCACAGCGCATTTCGCCCCTCACCGCAGGCCAGGTCGACCGCCCGTCCCACCGTCAGCCCGTCAACGGCCTCCACGAAGAACCGATTCGGCTCGAGACTCCAAAGCCGCCCGGCCTCGTAACGCTCATCCCAATCGTCGGCGTCCATCGACGTCGAACGCCCGTCATCGTGCCCCGTCTCCGACATGAAACCCCCTGATACCCACGACTTCGTCAATCGGCTGTGTCAAACAGCGCCGAGGCAAACCCAGACGCCGTTGGACAACTCCAGTTCCCGAATAGTACCCAACGGACACGACCCGTCACCGAGATGAGCGCCGATTACGAGACCGTCGGCGTTTCCGTTGCAGGGAACCTCCAGCAGCGAAGGCCCGCCGATGATGTCGACGCAGTCGTTGGCGGCGATATCGGCGCCGAGCGAGGGGCCGGGCACAGTGGTGGCCGGTGACGAGTCGCCCCGGTTGTCGGCGTAGGCGGTCACCACGAAGATCCCGATCAGCAGGGCCAAAACCACCAGCACCGGGAAGGCGCGAACCGCCATGGCGCTGCGGTCCGAGATCTCGTTGAGCTGCATGTCCCGACGAGCGGCCAGGAACTCCGGGTCGACCAGACGCGGATCGATGCGGCGAATCCGGGGATCGTCGGCGACACCGGATTGGCCCTCGAAAATGGTTGAGCGACTCCCCGAGCCGGCGATCAGCTGCTGGTCGTATTCCCGGCGCCGGGCCGCGGTGCCAACGATCGACCACGCTTCGTTGATACGGCGCATGGCCGCCTCGGCTTCGGCCGAGTCCTCCGGCGAGGCGTCTCCCAGCCGATCGGGGTGCCACCGCCTGGCTGCCGCCAGGTAGGCTCGCCGGATCTGCTCGTGATCGGCCCTTCGGTCGACACCCAGAACCTCATAATGGGTCGGCGGGCGTCGGCGTGAACCGCCGGTCTGGCCGCCTGTGGTCAACGTCGAGCCTCCACCCAACCAACCTACTGGCGCACAACCGAATTCGGGACCCGACTGGGATCAGCGACGGGATCCGATGATCATTGCTGCCACCGCGGCCGTGAGGGCGAAGCCTCGGACGACAGCGACCACGCCGGAGAGGATCGACGCCCCGTCGACCATCAGCATCGAATGCCACCAGCCGACGGTCACCTCGAACACGATCAAGGTGGCCAGCACGGCGGCGCAGACGACCGGCCGATCCTGCTGCCACCCCAGGCGCATCGAAGCCGGTCCCCCGTCGGCGGCGATTCGGACGATCCACCGTGGGAGCATGAGTCCGGCGACGAAACCGGCGAGCGCGGCCAAACTGGCGAGCAGCAGCGACATGTCGGCCGGCTCGGCCACCGGAACGGCGAGCAACGCGACCGCCGACAGTGTCGCGAACCGGAGATGGCCGGCAGCGGACATCCACGAGCCGGTCAGCGCTCCGAGGGACGGCAACGGCCGCTCGCTGCGCACCAGCCAGATCCCCACTATCAGCAGGGTGAAGGCGGCCAACAGCACGGCGGTCGCCCGACCGAGTTCCACGTAGGCCGTGGCCACCGGTGACGGCGGACGGTCGAAGATGATCCGTACACCGGCCACCAGGACGAGCGACGCCGGCACCATCCACAGAAACGCCACCAGGCGAACGACCGAGGCGCAGGTGACGGACGAACCGATTTCGTCGAGCAGGCAGGCGGTGGGGCGGGTGGTCGCAGCGGCGGTCCGGGTTGTGGTCGAGGTGGTGGTGGAGGAGGTCGCCACCTCCATGACGTCGGATCGTCAGGCCGGTCCTTTACCCAAGTCTGCGAGGCGTTACCGAACCGCAAAATCGAGAGGGTCGGAACCGGTCCGACCCGCGTGCCGACCGCCCCCTGATCGCGCTGCTCAGCGTGAGAGCGCGAGGCCGAGCGCCAGCAGTAGCCCGGTCACGAGTTGGGTCCGCCCGGTCCCGGCGAGCGCCGGGATGAGGTCAAGGCCTCGGGCACCCGACCGGACGCGGCCCACCGGATCGCGGGCGGTGAGCAGACCGACCAGGCCCAGCATCGCCCACGGTCGGCCGAGCAGCGAGACGGCCACGATGCCGACGGCGACGGCGACCAGCAGAATCTGGTAGAGCACCCGGGTCGCCGGATCTCCCAGTCGGACGGCCAGGGTCCGCTTGCCACTCTCGGCGTCGGATGGGATGTCGCGCAGATTGTTGATGACCAGGAGGGCGACCGCCAACAGCCCGACCGGCACCGACGCCATGAGTCCGACCGCCATGTCCTCGACCAGTTCGCCGGTGCCGGCGGTGAGCGACTCGACATGCACGTAGGTCGAGCCCGCTGTTGCCACCACACCGAAGAACACGAACACGAACAACTCGCCCAAACCCAGGTAGCCGTAGGGTCTCGGGCCGCCGGTGTAGGCCCAGCCGGCCACCATGGCCAGCGCACCCACGACGAACAGCTCCGGACCGACGGCCAGCGCCAGCGCTGCGCCGGCAACACCGGCGATGGCGAAGGCAACGACGGCCGCCGCCTTGACCTGAGCCGCCGTCGCCGCACCGGAGGCCACGAGCCGGAGCGGGCCGACCCTGGCGTCGTCGGTGCCGCGCACCCCGTCGGCGTAGTCGTTGACGTAGTTGGTGGCGATCTGCAGGGCCAGCGAGACGACGAGGGCGGCCACGGCCCGCCAAGCCACGACGGGGCCCGTGACGGCGGCTGTGCCCACCGCAACCGGGACGACGGCGGCCGGAAGGGTTCGAGGCCTCGCCCCCTCGATCCAGATCCGGAGCCCGGTCACCTCAGTCGCAGCAGGAGTCACGCCAACCGCACGAACCGCACCGGTAGTGGGCGTGTTCGGGGGCCATGTCGCCTCCGCAGAGCGCGCATTCCTCGAACACGGCGTACCGGGATCGGGTTGGTGTGACCGCGCAGGTGGCGGACGAGTCCGAGGGCAACGAGGGTTCCGTCGAGAGGTGCGCCATAGGCTGCCGACTCTAGCATTGCGACGCGCTCGGTCAGTGGGACGGGCTGAGGAGGCGGGCGGCGAGGCGTTCCAGTCCGGCGACCCGGCTGCCTTTCACCAGGACCGCAGTGTTCTCGTCGAGCACTCCCAGAACGGCGAGTGCCGCGTCGATGTCGGCCACGTGGTCGGCGCCGTCGCCGTAGGAGGGTGACCCGACGGCCACGACCCGGATTCCCGCCGCCACCGCCTCGGCCGTGACGGCGGCGTGCTCCGCCGGACCTTCGACGCCGAGTTCGGCCATCTCCCCGACGACCGCCACCAACTCGGTGGCACCCGTCTCGACCAAGGCGGCCAGGGCGGCCCGCATCGAGGTTGGGTTGGCGTTGTAGGCGTCGTTGACGACGAGCGCCCCCGACGCCGTGGTCGACACCTCCATGCGCCACGGTGACAGCTCCACCGCGCCGACCGCCTCGGCGGCTTGGTCGAAGGTGACACCGGCGGCGATCGCCGTGGCCACGGCGGCGGCCGCGTTGACCGCCATGTGGGCGCCGGCCACCGGGACGGTGACCGTTCGCCTCTCGCCGCGGTGGGAGAGCTGGAAGGTCGGGTGCAGCGACCGGTCGAGTTCGACCTCCGAAACCCGAACGTCGGCCTCCGTCGACATCCCGAACGTGATCACGGGAGCCGTGCTCCGGGCGGCGATGCCCATGACGATGGGCTTGTCGGCGTAGAGGACCGCGGCACCGTCGGCGGGAAGGGCCTCGATCAGTTCCCCCTTGCCCTGCGCGACGGCTTCGATCGAGCCGAAAAGCTCGGAGTGGACCAGCTCCACCGTGGTGATCACGCCGACGGTCGGACGGGCCGTCTCGCACAGTTCGGCGATGTGGCCGATGCCGCGAGCCCCCATTTCGAGGATGGTGATCCCGACGTCGTCGGGGGCGTTGGCCAGGGTGAGCGGCACACCGATCTCGTTGTTGAACGACCTGGCGCTGGCCCAGACCGTCCGGAGAGCGGAACCGGCGGGACCGGCGGCCCCCGATCCGCTGCTGCAGGCCGCCCGGGTCAGGTCCTTGACCGACGTCTTGCCGACGCTGCCGGTGATGCCGATCACCGGGCCGGCGATGCGGGATCGAGCCAGCGCACCGATGGCGGTCAACGCCTCGGCCGTGTCGGCCACGCGGATGCGGGGGATGGCCTGCTGGTCGGGTCCGAGGTCGAGCCGATCATCGTCGACGGCGGTCAGGAACGCCGCCGCCCCGGCGGTCACCGCCGATCGGACGAAGTCGTGGCCGTCGCGTTCGGCGACGAGGGGCACGAACAGGTCACCCGACCCGACCGTTCGAGAGTCGATCGACAGAGTGTCGACGGCGACGGCGACGGCGTCGGCCGGTGCCACCTCGCCGCCGGTTGCTGTGGCCAGTTCGGCCAGGGTGAAGTTCACCCCTCCGGTTTAGCCGAAATCGTCGGAGAATCGGCGCCGGCGGAGTGGACGAGTGACGTTGGGAGTCGGATCGGTCGCCGCCGCGACGGCGGAGCGGTGCATTACGATTGCCCCGTGACTTCGGAAAGCTCGCCCCCCATTCGTCTCCTGGTGCTCTTCGGCGGTCAGTCCGCAGAGCACGACGTCTCGTGCATGACCGCCGCCCACGTCCTCGCCGCCGTCGACCGGACCCGCTACGACATCGAGGCCATCGGCATCACCCGCAACGGCAAGTTCGTCACCGCAGCCGACGCCGTGGCGCTGCTGCCGTCGGGCGGCGGTGAGCCGGCCGAGATCAAGGCCCTCGAACCCGTCGGCGACTCGACCGAGTTGATGGCCACCGTGCACAACGGGGCGGCCGACGCCCAAGTGGTGGTCCTGCCGCTGCTCCACGGTCCACTGGGCGAGGACGGAACCGTCCAGGGTATGTGCGAGCTGGCCGACGTCGCCTACGTCGGCGCCGGGGTGTTGGGATCGGCGGTCACGATGGACAAGGCAATGGCCAAGACGGTCCTCGACGCCGCCGGGCTGCCCCAGACGAGGTGGCGGGCGGTGTCCGAGGCCGAGCTGGGCGAGGATCGGGAGTCGGTGATCACCTCCCTGGTCGACGAGCTCGGACTGCCCTGTTTCGTCAAGCCGGCCAACATGGGTTCCTCGATCGGCGTGGGCAAGGCGACGACCGCCGACGAGGTCGGCGCCGCGCTCGATGCCGCGTTCGTCTACGACGAGTTGGCCGTCGTCGAAGAGTCGGTCGTGGCCCGCGAGATCGAACTGTCGGTGCTGGGCAACCGGGAGCTCGACGTGTCGGTTCCCGGCGAGATCGTTCCCGGCGCCGACTTCTACGACTACGAGGACAAGTACCACGACGGCAACGCCCAACTCATCATTCCCGCCGACCTCCCCGACGGCATGGCCGAACAGCTCCAGGATCTGGCCCGCCAGGCCTACCGGGCGCTGCGGGTCGAAGGTATGGCCCGAGCCGACTTCCTCTACGAGGAGGACGGGCGGGGGCCGCTCATCAACGAGCTCAACACGATCCCCGGGTTCACACCCATCTCGATGTACCCGAAGCTGTGGCAGGCGTCGGGTCTCGGCTATGCCGAGCTGATCGATCGCCTGGTCGATCTCGCCGTCGAACGCCACGAACGACGGTCGGCCAAACGCAACACGGGCCGCACATCACGCTCGAACTGACCCGCCCGCCGGAACTTTGAGCGCCTGACGACCCACAAACGGGTCGTCAGGGCCTCAAAGTTCGGGCGGGGGGAACGGGCACGGGGGTCAGAAACCGCCGCTGGAGCGGCCTCCGCCGAAGGAGTGACCGCCGCCGAAGGAGCCGCCACCGAACGAGCGGCCGGATCCGAACGAGCCTCCGCCGAACGAACCACCCGACCCGATCGAGCCGCCGGTGCTGGTGTGGCCGCCACCGAATCCGCCTTGGCCACCACCGACGACGACCCAGGTTCCACGGCGACGGCGACGGGCGATGATCCGCTCCTGGATGTGCAGCGCGGCGTCGGCCACCCGGCCGGCCACGTCGACCTGTTCCGCCGGATGTTCGGGCAGATCGTCGAGTTGCTCCTCCAGGTCGTCGAGTGCGGCGCCGTCGTTCGACTCGAAGAGTTCCCAGCCCAACGCCCGCCGGGCCCGAGCCACGGCTCTCTGGGCCCGGGCGATCTCCCGACCGGCCTCACGCCGTAGCGCCGCCGTCTCGGCCTGCTCGTCTTGAACCGCGGCCAGCATCTCGTCCATCTGGCGATTCAGCTGATAGCCGGTCTCCGCCACCCGGAGGTAGTTCGGTTTGACCTGGCGCAGTTCGAGGTCGAGCCCGTCGACGGCTCGGGCGAACTCGGCCGGTTTCACGTTGTAGGCGTCGTCGAGATCGTTGTCATGGCGAGCGATGAACTCGGCCAGTTCGGCCAGGATCTGCCGGGCCTGGGCCAGGATCCCGCCGGCCTCCTCCCGGGCCTGCTCGAGGTCGACCATCAGATCCTCGGTCTGGTCGAGCAGGCTGTCGGCGGCGATGACGTGCAGCCCGGCGACCTCAAGTTCCCGGCCCGCTTCATCGAACTTCTGCGCCGGCAGCAGATCCTCCATCGCCGACCGTTGCAGCGCACTCGCCCGGCGCACTTCCTCGACCGCCCGTTCCGGATAGTCGGCGGCCCACTGCCAGGAGTCGCCGGCGTGCAGCGACGCCAGCGACACGAACCGGCGGCGGACGTCCTCGGCCCGCGCCGTTTCCAGGTCACCGGCAGCGGTCAGCTCGGTGTTCCACTTCTTCAGCGACTCCACCCGGGTGGGCAGCGCCTGCAGGTAGTGCTGGGCGGCGAACATCGTGGCCTCGGCGTTCTCCACCTGATCCGACAGCTCGAGCCAGTCGTGTTCCAGATCGGAGAAGTCGAGCGAGGCGACGGTCTCCTGGACCTTGGCCAGCTCGCGTGCCTGTCCATCGATCGCCCATCCTTCCGAGGCCCGCTGCCCGGCGAATTCCAGAGCGGCGGCGACCTCCTCCAACAGGAGCTCCCGTTTCGCCGGCACCGCCACCCGGAGATGATCCAGATGGGCCCCGAAGGCGAGCAACCGGTCGAGCGCCTCGTCCTGCAGATCGAGCGCCTTGGACAGGTCGACGAGACGCTGCTTGGCTCGATCGATCTCGGCGGTCTGCGCATCCCCGACACCGTTGGGTAGCGACTGTGACAGCAGCGCCGCCGCGTTCTCGGTGGCCTGACGTCCGCTACCGCCGTCTCGTCGCAGCTCGGCCAGCCTCTGCGAGGTACGCCCGGTCGTGAGCTTCTCCCACACGTCGGACCGCGCCGCCAGCTTGTCGTCTCGTTCGCGGAGCATCCCAACGCGGGCCAGCGGCCCCGCCATCGACGACTGGAGCGACTGGCGGGCGTCGACGAGCTTGCGGCGGCGGCCGACGGCGTAGACGGCGCCACCACCGAGGCCGAGGGCCGCCATGCCACCGAGAATCGTCCACGGCGACGTTCCTCCACCGCTATCGCCGGGGGCGGAGACCGATGAAGTGTCGTCGCCGCCGAGCTGATCGGAGCCGTCGGTCCCGCCGGCATCCCCGTTCTCACCGTCGCCTCCATTGCCGGCCGTGCTGGCGTCGATCCGGTTGCTGATCTCGGTGATCCCGTCGACGAAGCCCTCGGTGAACTCGCCGTCGGCGAATCGGCTGCCCATGACGTCACCGCGGATCTCCTCCACGACTCCGACGGCGGCAAGCCACCGGTCGCCGACCCAGAGATCGGACACGCGATCGTTGACCGAGACGCTGATCACAATGGTTGACGGATCGAGGCCGTCCGAGTCGTTTCCGAAGCATCGGGCGACCACGTCGTCGACCGCGGCCTCGAGGTCACCGTCAGGGACGGAGTCGAAGCCTCGGACCACGAATCGGACACCGTCGGGGGCTTCGGCCAGGATCACCTGCTGGACCCGGTCGACGTCGACCGAACCGCTGGTGTCGACGACGACCTCATCGCAGTCGAGCGGGTCCTGCGCCGCAGCCGGTGCAACCGGGCCGACCAGCAGCACGGTTGCGACAGCGGCGAGAATCGCGACGACCGTCGACCTGTGCCGCGATCGCACCCGAGATCCCAGGCCCGCCTCCGAAGATTTCGCCATGACTGTCATTCGTCACCCTTACGGTTCCGCGGCTCGCCGGCTACCGAATGGGAGCCAGCGCCGCCTCTAGAAACGATAACAAAGTGCGACGCAACCCGGCGGCGGTGCGGAGATCGAGTTGCATGCCCATGGCCCGCAGCAACTCGGAGTCGGCGACCACGCCGGACACCACGGCGTAGGCCGATACCAGGATCAAACGCGGATCACCGCTCTGGTAGAGGCCGGCGTGCATGCCGTCCTCGAGCGCCACGATGGCCCGATCGACGAGTGGCTGCAGCAGATCGAGGGCGCTCTCGGTCCACGGCGAGCCCAACCGGGCGATCTCCCGCAGAACCCCCAGCAGTTCCGGTCGCCGGACGGCGAGGCCGAAACTCGCCCGCACGACCGCCTCGACCGCCGGCCAGCCGGCCTCCCCGTCGACCGCAGCCTCCAACTCGGCGCCGAGGTCCGCCGCGGCCCGGGCCAGCACCGCCTCGATGAGACCGCCTTTGGACCCGAAGTGGTAGAGGATGGTCTGCTTGGTGATACCGAGTTCAGTGGCGAGCAGGTCGAGCGACGTTCCGGCGACTCCTCGGTCGGCGAAGGCGACGGTCGCGGCGCGCAATGCTCTATGCTGAGTGGTCACTTACCAAATGGTAGACAGCGTTCGGGAACTTGACATGGTTCCGTGTCGCACAACGCCCGTGTGAGGGCACCGACACGAGGTCGGCGCCGGCACCAGTGATGGGGAACAGCAATGATCGCAACCGAGCTAGCGGGAAAACGAATCGCCATCACCGGAGCAACCGGCTTCCTCGGCACCGCCCTGGTCGAGCGCCTGCTCCGCGGCGCACCCGACTGCCGGATGGTTCTGCTGGTTCGAGCGGGCAGGCGGTCGACGCCGGCACAGCGCGCCCGCCGCGAGATCTTCCGCAACAACGCCTTCGATCGCCTCGCCGACGAGGTAGGCAAGGAGGCCTTCTGGGCCGCGGTGGACGAGCGGGTCACCGTGATCGAGGGCGACGTCTCCACCGACGGGCTCGGTCTCGACGACGAGGGGCGGGCGGCCCTGGCCGACTGCGACATCGTGATCCACTCCGCCGCCACCGTGAGCTTCGACGCCCCACTCGACGGCGCGGTCGAGGTGAACCTGCTCGGCCCGACCCGAATCGTCGAGACGCTCCACGACCTCGGCGTCGCCCCCCACTTCGTGGCCGTCTCGACCTGCTACGTGGCCGGCAACCGTCGGGGTCCGGCCCCCGAGCAGCTGCTCAGTGACAGCCCGTTCCACATCGACGTCGACTGGCGCGACGAGGTGCGGGCCGCCCGCCGAACCCGAGCGGACTTCGACGCCGACTCCCGCTCGGCCGAACGCCTCGAGGAGTTCCGCAAACGGGCCCGCCACGAGCTCGGGGCCGCCGGCACCCCGTTGCTGTCGGCCAAGACCGAACAGCTTCGCCAGCGCTGGGTCAACGACCAGCTCGTCGAAGCGGGACGGGCCCGGGCCGCCTCGCTGGGCTGGCCCGACGCCTACGCCTACACCAAGGCGCTGGGCGAACGGGCGCTGGACGAGTCACGGGGCGACGTGCCGGTGTCGATCGTGCGGCCCTCCATCATCGAGTCGGCCTGGTCGGAACCGGTGCCGGGCTGGATCAAGGGCTTCCGCATGGCCGAGCCGATCATCATCAGCTACGCCCGGGGCCTGCTCAAGGAGTTCCCCGGGGTACCCGAGGGCGTGATCGACGTCATCCCGGTCGACCTGGTCGTGGCCGCCATCATCGGCGTCTCGGCGAAGGGCCCGTCCGGCGACGGCTCGATAACCATAACCCAGGTTGCCTCCGGCACCCGGAACCCGCTCCACTACCGCCGCCTCGTCAACCTGGTGAGTTCCTGGTTCACCGAGAACCCCCTGTATGACCGCAAGGGCCAGCCGATCGCCGTGCCCGAGTGGTCGTTCCCCGGTCGAGGTGCCGTGGAACGTCAACTCGATCGGGTGCAGAAGAACCTCGACCGGGCCGACAAGGCCCTCAAACTCCTACCGCTGCGGGGTAAGCAGGCGCTCATCAACGCCGAGGTCGAGGACAAACGCGACGAGGTCTCCAGGGCGGTCGGCTATGTCAAGATCTACGGAGCCTACGCCGAGTGCGAGGCGCTGTACGGCGTCGACAACCTCCTGACCCTCCACGAATCGCTCGGTGAGTCGGATCAGGTCGCGTTCGGGTGCGATCCCGCCGTGGTCGACTGGGACGTCTACGTGCGCGACGTGCATCTGCCGTCGGTGGTGGAGCACGCCCGGGTGAAGACGACCGGCGAGCGCAGCGACCCCGACGCCCGAACCCGGCGGCTCCGCAAGCGGGTTCTGTCACCGGACCGCCAGCTCGCCGCCTTCGACCTGGAGAACACGATCATCGCCTCCAACGTGGTGTTCAGCTACGCCTGGCTGGCCACCCGCAATCTCGGCCCGGCCGATCGAATGCGCTTCACCCTGAAGACCCTGGGCGAGGCCCCCGGGCTGCTGGCCCTCGATCGTCGCGACCGTACCGATTTTCTCCGCCACTTCTACCGCCGCTACGACGGGGCGTCGGTGGCGGAAATGGAACGGCTGGGCCCGGAACTGCTGGCCGACCACATCCTCACCAAGGCGTTCCCTGCCGCCCTGCGGCGGGTTCGGGAGCACCGTCGCCTCGGTCACCGCACCGTCTTGATCACCGGAGCGTTGAACCTGGTGGTCGATCCGCTCGGTCCCCTTTTCGACGATGTGATCTGCGCCGAGATGTCCCAACTCGACGGGCGTTACACCGGCGAGTTGCTGAGCGTTCCTCCGACCGGGGAGGTCCGGGCCCAGGCGTTGCGCGACTACGCCGAGGCCAACGACGTCGATCTGGCCGAGTCGGTGGCCTACGCCGACTCCTCGTCGGATCTGCCCCTCCTCGACGCCGTCGGCTTTCCGGTGGCGGTCAACCCCGAGACCCGCCTGGCCTCGATGGCGGCCAAGCGGGGCTGGCTCGTCGAGTACTGGTCGAAGGCCGACGGCAGCAGCGACAAGGTCCTGCCCCTCGGTCCCCTCCCGGCCCTGCGGCGGAGCCGCAAGTGAACACCGTGGCGGAGCCGCAAGTGAACACCGTGCCGCGGCCGGAGGTAACCCCTTGGGCGTGCGGCGAAGTCGAACTCTGAACGTACGGTACCTTTGAGGATTCAGTGAAAAAGAAGAAACCGCTCGCCAATCCCCGACCGGGCTTCGTGCTCGAAGTCGATCGACAAACGCCACCGATCCTGTTCCATCACGGTGAGGGCTTCCGCCTCGAGAAGCTGCCGGTGGGACGGTCCCGGGTGGTGTATCCGGGCGAGCCCCTGCGGGGGCTCGACGATCCGGACGGCGCGATCCGAAACGCGCTCCTCAACCCGATCGACGACGACCCGTTGCCGTCCCTGCTGCGACCGGGCATGAAGCTCACCATCGCCTTCGACGACATCTCGCTGCCGTTGCCGCCGATGCAGCGTCCGGATGTCCGTCAGCGGATCATTGAAGCGGTTCTCGACATAGCGGCCGAGGCCGGCGTCGACGACGTCCACCTCATCGCCGCCCTGTGCCTGCACCGCCGGATGACCGACGCCGAGCTGCGCCACGCCGTCGGCGACCGGGTGTTCGAGGCGTTTCATCCCCACGGCCTGCTCTACAACCACGATGCCGAGGACACCGACGGCATGGTTATCCTCGGGCACACCGACAAGGGCGAAACCGTCCAGATGAGTCGCCGGGCCGCCGAGTCCGACCTCGTCGTCTACGTCAACATCAACCTCGTGTCGATGGACGGCGGTTGGAAGTCGACGGCCACCGGTCTCGCCGGCTACGAGGGGGTGAAAGCCCACCACAACGTGCACACGCTGCGTCACTCCCGCTCCTTCATGGACCAGGACAGTTCCGAGCTCCACCGCTCCAACTGGCGTCAGGGCGAGGTCATCAAGGCTCACGGGCCCCGCATCTTCCAGATCGAGTCGACGGTGAACACCAACACGTTCGGCCACGACGGACCGATGTCGGTGCTGCAGAAGCGGGAGTGGGAATGGTCGGTGTCGGACCGGGCGGCGTTCACCGCCATGGCCGCCGGACTCGACCGGATGCCCTCGTCCGCCCGACGCCGGATCTTCCACTCCTGGAAGGCCCCGTACGACATGACGTCGGTGCAGGCCGGCGAGGTCGAGGCCGTGCACCGGCGAACCACCGAGATGGTGTATGCCCAGCATCTCGTTCCGGTCCAGGGCCAGACCGACGTCTTGACGATGGGTCTCCCCTATCTCACGCCCTACAACGTCAACTCGATCATGAACCCGATCCTGGTGATGGTGCAGGGCCTCGGCTACTTCTTCAACCTGTACCGGGGCAAGCCGCTCGTCCGGGAAGGCGGGGTGCTCATCATGAGCCACCCGACGCCATGGGAGTTCCATCCCGTGCACCATCCGAGCTACATCGACTTCTTCGAACAGGTCCTGGCCGACACCACCGATCCGGTGGAGATCGAGAAACGCTACGAGAAACAGTTCGCGGAAGACGAGTGGTACCGCCACCTCTACCGGACCAGCCACGCCTACCACGGCGTGCATCCGTTCTACATGTGGTACTGGGGTTCACACGCCATGCAGTACCTGGGCCAGGTCATCGTGGTCGGCGGTGACGAGCGGGCCGTCCGCCGACTCGGTTTCAAACCGGCCTCGACCCTCGCCGACGCCCTGGAGATGGCCACCGACACCGTCGGGCCGAAACCGACGATCACCCACTACCACAATCCCCCGATCCTGATGGCCGACGTCACCAGTTGACGGTGGCGAATCGAGACGACGAGGCACGAGGCGCAACGAAGCGATGATCGGCTGGCTCAAATTCATAACCCAACCGCCGGCCACTCCCCGAGGGGTGACCAAGCCGGAGAAGACCCCGAAGGCGGGCGTCCACTACGACACGTCGTGGGCCCATCAGCCGGCGGCCAAGCTGATCCGCCGGTTCGGGGTCTGGAGTTTCTTCAAGCCGGCGATCGCGTTCTACGGCAACCCCAGGGTCATCGGGGCCGACCGGCTCAGGGGCGTTGACGCCCCGGTCATCTTCGCCGCCAACCATCACAGTCACGCCGACACCAGTCTTCTGCTGGCCACGCTGCCGTCGCGGCTCCGGGAAGACCTGGCCATCGCCGCAGGTGCCGACTACTTCTTCCCCAACCGTTTCGCCGGGGCGCTCTCCGCACTGTTCATCGGGGCCATACCGATCGAGCGGACCAGGATCTCGAAGCTGTCGCTGCGCAACAGCCAGAAGGCGTTGGAGGACGGCAGGAGCCTGCTGATCTTCCCCGAGGGTGGACGCAGCCCCGACGGCTGGAGCTCCGAACACAAGCCGGGGGCGGCCTACCTGGCCAAGCGGTGTGGTGTGCCGGTGGTGCCGATCTATCTCGACGGCACCGGCTCGATCCTGCCCAAAGGCAAGAACTGGCCGAAACGGGCCCGCTGCGCCGTGGTGTTCGGCCATCCGCTGACCATCGGCGACGACGAGAACCCCCGCGACTTCGCCAAGACGGTGGAACGCAAGGTGGCCGAGCTGGCCGACGAATTCGGATCGGGCTGGTGGCAGGCCCGACGCAACGCCTACCGCAACGCGACACCGGAACCGACGGGACCGGAAGCGGGAGCGTGGCGTCGCCGCTGGGCCCTCGGCCCGAAGCCGGGCCAGCGGCGCTCGTCGTCGACCAACAAGCGTCGCTGGCCGGAGCTGTAGTCAGCTCGGCCGATTCCAGCCTCGTCGGCTCTCAGGTCGTCAACACCGAGCGGCACCGTCCGGTGTCAGGCAGGCGGCGTGGAACGGCGCGGCGAGTGAGGTGCCGCTGACCCGAACCAGACCGGTGTCGAGGGCGGCCGTCAGTCCGCCGAGATACGCGTACGGGCTGGAGGCGTCAACGACGGGATAGTCGACGACGAGATCGACGCCAGGACGTTGTTCGGTCTGCGATGCACCGGTGTTGGTGAACGGGGCGAATACCGTCGGATCCGGTCGGCAGTTCTCGTCGGCCGATCGGTCGGCCGCCGACCAGGCCTCGATATCGGCAGGAGTCAAGCAAGCCAGCGTGTTCAACACCGTGGTGTCGACCGCTCCCACCGCGACGACCTTCTCGAGCGCCGCCGGGTAGATCGGCGCCGAGGATGCGTCGTTGCCAGCCGCCGCCACCACGGGCATGGCCTCGGTGTATGGAGCAAGCACGCGCTGGAGCGCCGCCGTGAAGGAGTTGTCGGTCGACACGGCAAGCCGATCGCCATTGGCGGCTTCGACGACCGTGCAGTCGTAGGCGCCGAACGACAGGTTCAACACGCCGGGATCCTCAGCCAGCACCTGGTTGCGGAGCAGGCCGCTGTCGAGGGCGGCCACGGTGATCGCTCTGGTGCCCAGGATCTCCTCGGTGGCGTCGATCACGAACACCGGGTTCTCCGGTGCGACCTGGGCGGCCACACTGGCAACCATGACCGAGTGGGCGTAGAACGCCGGAATCGGATCACCGCCGACCGGGTTGGCCTGCGATTCCTCACCGTCGATCATGCCGGACCAACCGTTCTTGTCGGAGTCGATCGGCAGTCCGTAGTCGGCGATCCAGATCGTGTGCCCGCCGTCGGCTCCGACCTGGGCGGCGGCGATCGACTCGCTGGTCGTGCCCTCGGGCACCGGCGTTGGATCATCGGCGGCGAACCCGTAGATCATGCTGGGGGCGAAGTAGTAGTCGAGCGCGACGTCGACCCGGCCGGGATCGATGTCGGCCAGGATGCCGTTCACCTGGGCGATGAATCCTTCGACGGTCGGCTCCTCCGGATAGAACAGATCGATCGGCTGGACCGAGAACTCGCGCTCTTCCCGCGGCTCGATTTCGGCCTGCAACCGCTCACGAACATCGGCGATGTTCTGCTGAAGCTGATCGGCGAGTGGGGAGGCAGGGTCCTGGGCCGCCAGCCCCGACTCCTTGTCCAGGATGTAGATACGGTTCAGATTGAACACGGCCGCCGGATCGGTCCCGCCGCCGTTCATGCAGTGCCCGAAGCCGGCCGGCGGGTTCATGGCCGCATCGTTGGTGATGGTGTGGCGAGACCGGTGCCGGATTGCGTCCTCGATGCGATCGGGCGAGAAACTACCGGTGTCAGGATCGCCGTAGGTGGCGGCCATCAGTAACTCGAATCCGTCGACGGCCTCTTCGCCACCGCCCTCATCACCTCCACACGCCGCCGCGGTGACGACGACCGCAAGCACGATCGCGATTCGTCCTGTCCAACCCTGCCTCATACACCCTCTCCTTACCCTCGGGGTACTCTTGCCATATGAGGGTCCGGACACCATTTTTGATACCGCTATTCCGGTGACCGCGCCATGAACGTGACACACCCGCAGGCGTTGGTGGTACTCGCCGGATCAGACCCTCACAGCGCTCTGACGCAAGCTGAAGAACTGCTTCAGACCGCAACGGCTGATGATCGCCCGATCCTACTCCACGCGCAGGGCATCGCCCATCGAAATCTCCGCAATCCCGAGCAGTCCGTTGCCCGGCTGCGGCAGTCGCTCGATGAATCCGGGACGATGGTCTCCGACATCGAGTGGTCGATCCGGGCCGATCTCGCAGTCTCGTTGGGTGAACTCGGAGACCATGAGGCGGGCCTGGCCGAGCTCGTCGGTCTCGAGGAACTCGACAATCTCGACCTTCGGGAGGGCCACGGCAGCTCGATGGCCGCACCGACGATCGATCCGATGGTCACCGCGAAGTGCTGGCATGCCCGGGGACTGTTGCTTCAGCGAATGGGACGTCCGGACGAGGCGATGGGATGCTACCGGCGGGCACTCCCCCGCTACGCCGAGGCCGACGCGCAACTGCGAATCGGGCAGGTGAACACGAACCTCGGCCTGCTGAACGCCTATGAGGGCGATGTCGAGGCGGCCCTCCGGCACATCGACCGGGCCGACGCAGCGTTCGACGCCGCGAACGAGCCCTGGTGGCAAGCAGTGTCACTCGCCAATCGAGGCTGGATCCTCGGCTGCGCCGGGCATCTTCCCAAGGCCCTCCAGCTGATGTCGGAGTCAGATCGACTGCTGTCGGCGCTGGAGATGCCGGACGGTCTCAGGGTCGTGTCCAAAGCGGAGGTCCTCCTCAAGGGCGGACTGCACCGCCATGCCCGAAGCGAACTCGATCGGGCCATCAGCCATTTCGACGACCGGGGCCAGGTCTCGGACCTGTCGGAGGCGCTTCTGCTCGCGGCCCAAGCCGCTGCCCTCGACGGCGACCTTCCGGACGCCCTGTCGTTGGTCGAGCGGGCTCGGCGGGAACTCGATCGGCAGAGCCGTCCGGGATGGTCCGCCGCGGCGCGGGCGCTCGAGTTCGGCCTTCAGTGCCGCGCCGGGTCCGCTCCCGAAGACCTGACAGCGGCCGTGACCGGTCTGCTGGCTGAACTGGAGGCGGCGGGTCATCAGCTCCTCAAGACCTCCGTGGTGCTCAGCGCGGCGTGGTCCCATCTCGACCGCAACCAACCGGACGCGGCGCAGACCATGCTCGATCGGGTCGAGTCGGAGCGGCTCTCGACCGAGGATGTGGTGCTGAAGGCTCGTGCCGAGGCCCGACTTGCCGAGATGAACGCCGACTCCGAAGCGGCACTCCTCGCGCTCGACGCGGCCTTCACCAGGCTCGAAGCCGACCTCGGACTGCTGGGCGGGATCGACCTCGCTGCTCAAGCCGCGGCCGCGGTGGCCGGCGTCGTGGCCGAGGCGAAACGTCTTCTCGCCGGTCAGGAGGACGGCGATCGATTTCTGGCCTGGACGGATCGCGGGCGACAGGTCGCCACCTGGCGCTGGCCCCGGCTCGACGACCCGGAGCTGGCCAGGCTGCTCAGCAAAGCGCGGGCGCTCGTTAGCGGCCGCGGCGGCGCGCTGGACGACGAACAATTCCATGCGCTCGAGGACATCAAGCAACAGATCCAGGAACTGCGGTGGCAACAACCGGCCCCCGAGTCCGCGTCCGGCGGCGGTCGGTTCGGCAGCCGTCAACGAACTCCGGAGCAGGTGACCTCGCTCATCGACATCACGAAGGTAGGTGATGAGTGGCTGGTGACGACCTGGAAAGACGGTGACGACCGATCGTCGACCCAGCGACCGATGAACATCGCTCCGGTTCAGGTCAACGCCGCACTGCGGTTGGCCCGACTCTTCCAGCTGGCTGAACCGACCACCCGGAAGCAACTGCTGACCCAGCTCGATCAGCTGCTCGAGCCGATCAACCACGTCATCGAGGAGCACCTGGTGGGTGCGTCCAGTGATCTGCTGCTCATCGGCGTCGACGATGAACTCGCTGATCTGCCGTGGACGGCGCTTCCGGCGTTGTGGTCTCAGCCGTTCTCCCTGCTCCCAACCCATCGCTACCTCGCCGAGCGACCGACGCGGGTGTCGGGCCGGGCGGGCACGTCGGTCGTCATCGGGCCGGGTCTGGCCAGTGAAGGAGCTGAATCGAGCTTCGTGACGAAACCGGGTGGAGACGAGGTTCGCCTGTGGGCGATCGAGGAGTTCGACGACCTCGCGGCGGCGCTCGACAATCGTGTCGTACACATCGCCGCCCACGGCGGACCCGAACCCGAGAATCCGCTGTTCACCTGGCTGGACCTCGGCTGCGGTCGAGTGTTTCTGCACGATCTGATGTTCCTCGACTCGGTTCCCGAGACCGTCTTGCTGGCGGCATGCTACGCGGGGCAGGCCCACCGAATCGGCGCCGGCGGGACCGCCTCCTTCGCCAACGGATTCCTCGGCGTCGGCAGCCGGTGGGTCGTGGCGGCCGGGACGGCGCTGGTCGACGACGACGAGCTGGTGGCGTTCGCCGGGGCGGTTCTCGAGCGTGTCGTCGACGGAACGCCGCCGCCGGTCGCCTTGGCCGACGTTCGCCGCAACACCGTCGACGACCGGGGCCGGGCGGCCGCCATTGCGTTCACCTGCTACGGCGGTGACGGCGGTCAGCAGCACCGGGCCGGCGGCTAGCGCGGACCGGCCCCCTCAGGCCGGGCGAAACCACGGGGTGACGAAGGCACCTCCGTCGAGTTCGAGACGGACCATCGGGTGCCGGCGTCGACAGTTCGAAGGTGCCGGCCACGAGATCGATCTCGGTGGCCGAACCGTCGGGCGTACGGAGTGTCACCGCGTCGGAGATGGCGGGCATGACCACCCCGGTGAGCAGGGTCTTGCCGGCGGCCGCCACCGTTTCGAGAATGAGGCTGCACCGATCGGCCCAGGTGAAGGTTCGGGATCGGGTGCTTTGGGATCGCACCGCCAACTCCGACTCCATGACCTCGGCGATCGAGGCCTCGAAGTTCACGAAGTCGAACAACGCCGCGGCGGCCTCCACCGTCTCCGGTGGCACCGGGTGCTCGACCCGTAGTGTTCCGGCCACCAGATCCTCCAGCCACTCGTCGTCGACGGGTTTCGGCTGATTGACGTTTTCGTTGGTCTCGCCCATCACAAACTCCTTGCCAGTGCTGCGATCTCAGGGGTCGCAGCCAGTTTTTCGAGGCATCGGGCTCGTTTCGGTCCGATGCTGCCTACGGGGATTCCCAGCGCTTCACTGATCTCGGCGTACGAGAGGTCGTCCCGCATCACGACCATGCGCAGCAACTGCTGCGCCTCCTCGGGCAGCCTGGCCAGCGCGGCCAGCACCTGCTTGCGGGTTTCGGCGTCGATGACCTCCGAATCGGGACCCGGGTCGGGCGATGGCTCATCGGCGATGGACTCGGTCGGTTCCGTTCGACGATGTTTGGACCGGGCCAGATCGTAGATCTCCCGTTTGGTGGTGGTTGCCAACCATCCGGGGAGCCGTTCGGCGTCATCGATCTGGTGCAGTCGTTCCGCCAGCCGCACAAACACGGTCTGGAAGACATCGGAGGCGTCGGCGTTGTAGATGCCCATGCCTCTGATGATCGACCAGACGAGCCCGCTGTGCATCTCCACGAGAGTGCGCCATGCTGCAGCGTCGCCGGCCAGCGCAGCCTGCGCCAACTCGGTGCGAGAAGCCATGGCCAGCGAGCATACGCCGAGTTCGGATGTCCGTCGAGCTGTCGACCGCATATCAATCAGACGGGATGGGACGAAAGGGTGATACGCACATTTCGCCAAAGCCTGGAGAAATGCTGACGACCGCCTTTGGGTAATTTTCTTCTGTATCACCGGCGGGTGGACTGGCGTCCAGATCGACGACCCGACCGCCTCACGAACGAACTGGAACGAGATCCGATGCCCTCCGAATCGACCGATGGCGTGCCCCGGCCCAGCGTCACGTCTCCCTACCCGGACGACTTCTCCACGCTCGCCGCGACGATCGACGAGCACGGCGACGAACTGCTTCGACTGCCGAATGTCATAGGTATCGGTGTCGGCTACAAGGTCACCGGCGGGGTCGAGACCCATCGTCGGTGCATCACGGTGTTCGTGACTCGAAAGGTCGCCTCCGTCAGACTCGACCGGGCGGAACGTGTCCCCCGCCGATTCCATCTCCATCTCACCGACGTGGTCGAGGCACCGACAGGGCCCTGAACCCCTGAATTCATCGAGCCGGTCGTTCGCGGGCGAGAACGGTCACTTGTGACCGTTATCGCCCGTAAACGACCACATGAGGGAGGGTCGGAGATCCGCGGGCACGGAGAGGCTTACGGGTTTTCCTCGTCCAGTTCGGAACAGTGGAGCACCTCGTCACGCTCACCGCAGGTCACCCCGAACCACTCGTAGTCGCTGCCAACCGGCGCCCGCTCGAAAAGCTCGTCACAGGCCGCGCCGCTTCCGTCCTCACAGGAGCGCCACAGGTCGTCCAACACCGGATCGTCGCCCAGGGTGTTCGGGCCGTCGACGAACGCCAACGAGTCGGATTCGTCGAGGTCAGCGTCGCCGTCGAGCAGGGCCTGGGTTCGCTCGCAGGACAGCAACAACTCGTCCCGGGTCAGGTCGTCGATGGGCCCGGCGCGGAGGTCATGACGGGCGAGGCGGACCACGCAGGCCGCCACCTCGGCCGATGCTCCGGCCTCGGTCAGTTCGGCCTCGGTCCGGTCCATCCTCTGCTCCACGGAGAGTTCGGGTGGCGGACTCGAACAGCCGGCCACCACGACTGCGAGCGCCGCAAGCACAACCGGCAGAAGTCGACGGGGTGACGTCATTGGAGCATCCCCGCCCCGGCTCGGATCAACTCGACCCACGTCCGTCCCGGCGTCAGTTTGATCACCGTTCCCTCCGCGGTGGTGAGGGTGGCGGCCGACGCCAGGGTCGGGCGATTCCAGATCCCCTCGATCCGGCGGCCGGCGGTGAAAACCGTTGCTTTCCCTTCACCGACGAAGACGAACTCGGGCACGGTGGCCCCCGACGAGTCGACCATGCCCGTGGCCACTTCCCTGGCCTCGGCCACAACCACATTGGCGGCCGAGATCTGACCGGCCGAGGCGGTCATGTGGGCTCGACCGCCCTGGGTCCGCAACCACTGGGTGCCGTCCCAGCTCCAGGAGGCATGGGAGGCTCGGTAGGTCACGGTGAGCGAGGCGTCCTCGACACCCCCCACCTCGTCGTCGTCGCCCCGATAGGAGAACTGGGCCGGCGGCGGTCCGCCGGTGGCGCTGGCCCAGTGGGAGGCGGTGTCGCTGTAGAGGTTGGACGGGGCCCGTCGGGCCGACGAACGCCAGTAACCCGACGAGGTGGCCGCGCTGCGGTTCTGGACCGTCGGCTGGTTGCGGATCAGGGTGTCGGTGACCGCATTGGCACCCGAGTACAGGAGCAGCGGGGACCCGAAGCTGTTGACGATTCCGATGTCGGTGGTTCGCGACGAGCGGACCGGACCGACGGCGGTGGATGTCGAGTGGAACACCGCGGCGAAGCGGGTGACACCGCCCTCGACCTCCTCCTCCACCACGATGTCGGCCGAGTTGAGGCCGGTCTGGGGGCGGGCCGGGCCGCCGTTATCGACCTTGACCACGGCCGCCGGACGGTTGGGCACCTCACCGGGCAGCCCGGTCAGCGGCTGGTGTCCCGGTGCCACCGTCGGTGCCGGGGCCCGAGCCGCAACCACCACCTCGTCTCGTCCGAGGCGTCCCACCACGCCGGTGTAGACCGCGGTGTCGCCACCGCCCCCGCCTCCGACCGTGGTCGCCGGCGATCCGGAGATCGGAGAGGAGGATCCGGACGACGGAGCTCCCCCCGCCTGCGGGGCGGCGTTGTCGACGGCGGTGGTGGTTGTGGTGGTACTGCCCGTCGGACGGGACCCGGCGGCCTTCCACGCCTCGAGCATTCGCTGCACCCGATCGGGCCCGTCGGTGATGTCGTCACCGGCGGCCTGGTCGCCGGCCGTCTGGCCGGCTGCCCGATCGGCGAGACGGCTCGAATCGTCGGCGAAGGCGAGAGAGAACGTGTCCTCGGTGGCGTCGGAGACCTCCCCGGATCCTCGAGCGCAGGCCGTAGCCAGCAGGGCCAACGTCACCGCGGCGACAACACTGCGACGTCCGAACGCAACCCCGGTCAACGCAGATACCCCGAGTTGCGCTCGATGAGCTGAATCCAGGTTCGACCCGGGGTGAGTTCGATCACCTCACCGTCATCGGTGGTGAGCGTGGCGACCGCCCCCAGCGACGGTTTTGTCCACGTCCCGTCGATCCGTCGTCCCGCGGTGAACACACTGGCCGGTCCGAAGCCGACGTAGAGGAACTCGGGCACCGGGCCGCCGGCCGAGTCGAACATGCCGGTGCCGACCCGTTCGGCTTCGATGACGACGACGTTGGCCGCCGTCACCGGGCCGTCGTCGGTGAGATCGTGAATCGAACCCCGCTGGGATCGAACCCAACGATCGTCCTCCCACGCCCAGGAGGCCTGGGATGCCGGATAGTCGATCGAGAACGACGATGTGGGCGAGCCACCGTCAATGGTGTCGCCGTCGGCCCGGTAGGCGAACTGCGGCGGCGGCGGGCCGCCGTCGACCGCCGCCCAGTGCGGTCCCGTGTGGGTGTAGAGGTTCGACGGAGCCTGCCGGGCCTCATCCCGCCAGTAGCCCGACGAGGTGGCGAAGCTGTGGTTCACGATCTGGGCCTGGCCGCGGAGGATCTGCTCGGTCATGTCGTTGGCCCCCGAATACAGCAGCACGGGAGTGCCGAGTCCCGAGACCAGTGCGATGTCGGTCGTCCGCCCCGACCGAACGGGACCGACCACCGAGCTGTTGGAGTGGAAGATGGCGGCGAAACGCGACACGCCGCCCTCGACCTCCTCCTCGATCACGATGTCGGCGGCGTTGAGGCCGGTCTGGGGTGCGGCGGCGGCACCGTTGTCGATCTTGACCACGACCGCCGGCCGGTCAGGGGTCGAGCCGGGGAGACCGGTCAGAGGTAGCCGGCCGGGCAAGGCGGCAGG
This sequence comes from Acidimicrobiales bacterium, assembly GCA_965216675.1. Taxonomy (GTDB): domain Bacteria; phylum Actinomycetota; class Acidimicrobiia; order Acidimicrobiales; family SZUA-35; genus JAHELU01. The sequence goes on from CBDCGK010000004.1 coordinate 630,613, forward strand.
GGGCGGTGCGGCCGGTCCCGAGAACTGCTCGTCGAGACCCAGACGGCCGAGGATCCCGGTGTACGAATCGTCCGGAACGGCGCCGCGAGGCCCGGGTATGGTCGTGACCGGCGGTAGTCCGCTGTCGTCGGCCGGCGCCTCGACGACGCCGGGCGATTCCTCGCCGGCCAGGGCGTCGGGCTCGTCGGCGAAGGCGAGCTCCGGTGGCGTGTCCTCCGTGCCCGCATCAGCATCGTCCTCGTCGGCGCTCGACGAGCAGGCTGCCAGAAGCCACGCCATCGACACGGCTGCCAGCACCACGAACAACGCCGCCGGGGTTGGTCGTTTCAACGATCTCATCTCCTCGATACCTCCCACGGATCAACCGTCGGACGCAGGCATCGGAAGATGAGCCGAACGAACTACATCGTCAACCTTTTTTCGGAGACGTCAAGACCCCGGTGACCCGGACCAGGCTGTGCGCACCTCGGGGAACAGGCAGGCCGCCGGATGCCCGTGGCCGGATCGATCGATCAGCTCCGGATCGGTCTGCGAGCACTCGTCCTGAACCCGGAAACACCGGGTGCGGAACCGGCAACCCGACGGCGGATCCGACGGTGACGGCAGGTCGCCCTCGAGGAGAATACGGTCGGGCCGATGGCGGGCCTTGACCGGATCGGTGATCGGCGTGGCCGACAGCAGGGCCTGGGTGTAGGGATGGACCGGATTCTCGTAGATATCGTCCTCGGTGCCGATCTCGACGATCCGACCCAGGTACATGACAGCCACCCGATCGGAGATGTGGCGCACGACCGACAGGTCATGGGCGATGAAGATGTAGGACAGGCCGAAGTCGTCCTGAATCTCCTCCAACAGGTTGATCACCTGGGCCTGGACCGACACGTCCAGCGCCGAGACCGGTTCGTCGGCCACAATGATCTTCGGCTCGAGCGCGAGCGCCCGGGCGACGCCGATGCGCTGGCGCTGGCCACCGGAGAACTGGTGGGGATAGCGGTTGATGTGATCGGGATTCAGTCCGACCCGCTCGAGGAGTTCCTTGGCTCTGGTCGCCCGTTGATCGCGGGGCATGACGTCGCGGTGGATGTCCCAGCTCTCGGTGATGATGTCGCGGACCGTCATACGGGGATCGAGCGAGGCGTACGGATCCTGGAAGATGATCTGGATGTCGCGGCGGGCCTTGCGCATCTCGGCCGCCGACATCTCGAACAGGTCCCGACCCTCGAAGAATGCCCGACCAGCGGTCGGCTCGTGCAGCCGCAGGATGGTGCGGGCCACCGTCGACTTGCCGGAGCCCGACTCCCCGACGAGGCCCAGGGTCTCGCCCTCGCGAAGATCGAACGACACGTTGTCGACGGCTTGCACCTGGCCGACGGTCCGTTTGAACACGATCCCCTGCCGGATCGGAAAGTGTTTGACCAGCCCCTCAACCCGCAGCAGCGGTTCACCGGTCGGTTCCGGCGAGGCGGCAGTGGCGTTTTCGGTTTCCATCGATGTCGACTCAGACACGGACCTCGACCTCCAGAACCTCGTCGACATAATGGCAGGCCGCATACCGCCCGTCGCCGGCGACGTCGACCACGTCGGGTTCGTGGTCGAAACAGTTGCTGTGGCGGAACCGGCAGCGGGGATGGAACGCACAACCCGACGGCAGATTGGCCAGGTCGGGAGGTGAACCGACGATGGGGGTGAGCTGCATCCCCTTCAGGTCAGCCCGGGGAATCGACTCCATCAAACCAATGGAGTACGGGTGAGCGGGGCGGGTGAAGACCTCCAGACAGGTGCCGTGTTCCACGATCCGTCCGGCGTACATGACGTTGACCCGATCGGCTACCTCGGCCACAACGCCGAGGTCGTGGGTGATCAGCACCAGCGCCATGCCGTATTCGTCCTGGAGACCCGAGAGCAGCTCCATGATCTGGGCCTGCACGGTGACATCGAGGGCCGTTGTCGGCTCATCCGCGATCAGGACCTCGGGGTTGAGCGCGATCGACATGGCGATCATCGCCCGCTGGCGCATGCCGCCGGAGAACTCGTGGGGATAGGAGTCGAATCGGCGCTCCGGTGACGGTATCCCGACCCGGTCCAGGAGCTCGATGCTACGAGCCTTGGCCTCGGCCGCGTTGGCATCGGTGTGGACCTTGAACATCTCGCTCAACTGGAATCCGACGGTGAACACCGGGTTGAGCGAACTCAGGGCGTCCTGGAAGATCATGGCGATCTTGGCTCCCCGGATCTTGCGCCGTTCGGAGTTCGGCATCGTCAACAGGTCTGAACCCCGGTACAGGACCCGACCGTTGGTGACGAACCCCGGAGGTGACTCGATGATGCCCATGATGGCCTGGGCCGACACCGACTTGCCGGAGCCGGACTCCCCGAGGATGGCCACGGTCTCGTGAGCTTTGACCGACCAGGAGGCTTTGTTCACCGCTTTGACCACACCGCGGTCGGTGCGGAACTCGACCGAGAGGTCCTCGACGGCCAGAAGCGGCTGGGCGGAGACATCGATCGTCATCGAGTCCGCCGATTGTTTGGTTTGATCGGTGTCAGACATGATTCCTCGGCTGAATACTCAACGGAGCTTGGGGTCGAGGGCGTCGCGCACGGCGTCGCCGATAAGGATGAAGCTGAAGACGAGACCGGCCAGGAACAGGCCGGGGAAGAACATCAGGTGGGGATCGTTCTGCAGCCGCCCCTGGGCCACCGAGAGCTGCAGGCCCCACGACACGGCCGGGACCTTGAGCCCCACCCCGAGGAACGACAAGGTGGCTTCGGCCACGATGGCGACACCGACGGTGATCGTGGCGTAGACCAGCACCGGGGCCAGCGAGTTGGGGAGGATGTGCCGGGTCATGATTCGCAGGTTCGAGGCGCCCAGCGCCCGAGCCGCCTCGACATAGTCGGCATTCTTGGTGGACAGGGCCGACGATCGGGCCAGCCGCAACATCGTGGTCCAGCCCAGAATCGTGAGGATGAACACCACGAGCCCGATGCCCCGGACGCCGGTGAAGTCGTCGAAGATCTCGAACACGCCGGACAAGAACCGCATCGGCCAGGACACGCTCGGGTCATCCGGCGAGGCGTTACGGAACGCCGTGATGAAAACCAGGGCGGCCAGGATGAAGGGCAGCGCCAGAGCGACATCGGTTATCCGGGAGATGATGGTGTCGGTGACCTTGCCGTAGTAGCCGGCAATCGTGCCGAAGACGAGGGCGATGGCCAGGGAGAAGACGGCCACCGACGGTCCGATGATGAGCGACGGTCGAACCCCGTAGATGACCCGCGGATAGTAGGGGCAGCCCTTCTCGTCGAGCCCGAAGATGAACTCACTCGAGGGGGGCTGGGCCCCGGCAGCGGTGTTGCACAACTCACGACCGATGCCCTGGGGCGCCAAAATCTGCGGAAACAAGGCCATGAAGGCGTAGAACAGGATCAGCAGGCCACCGAAGATGAAGGCCGGATTGCGGGTCAGCTGGCGCCAGGCGTCTCGCCACAGTCCGGATTCCGGGCCGGTGACCTCCTCGGCCTCGGCCACCGATTCGTCGGTCAGCGGCACCCGGGGGTAGGGGCCGTCGCCCTGGGTCGCTGAGGGGCTGGAAGTTGTTTCTGAGTCAGTCATTGGATGATGTCAGTCGTAGCGAATACGAGGATCGAGGAGGGCGTACAGGAAGTCGACCAGCAGGTTGGCGATCATGTAGATCATGATCAGGAACGTCACGATGCCGACCACCAGGGCCCCGTCCTGCCGGCCGACGGCCTCGAACACTTCCCGACCGATGCCGGGGATGTTGAAGACCGTCTCGGTGACGATGGCGCCCGCCATCAGGCTGCCCAGGTCGATGGCCAGATAGGTGACAACCGGAATCATCGAGTTGCGCAACGTGTGGAGGCCGATCGTGCGGCGCTCCGACAAACCCTTGGCTCGGGCGGTGCGGACGTAGTCGGCGCGGAGATTCTCGACCACACTTGTTCTCGTCAACCGGGCGATGTAGGCCAGCGAAACCGATGCCAGCACAAAGGCCGGGAGTATGTAGCTGACCCAGCCGTCCCGGATTCCGGCCACCGGAAGCCAGCCCAGCTGCACCCGAAGACGTACTGGGCGATGAGCGCCAACACGAAGATCGGCACCGAGATGACCAGCACGGTGGTGACCCGGACGAGGGTGTCGAGAAAGCCGTCCTTCCGGAGGGCGGCCAGCACACCGGCGGTGATCCCGATCACGGTCTCGATGGCGAAGGCCGACAGCGCCAGCCGCGCGGAGATCGGGATCTTGTCGGCCATGATCTCCCATACCGGGCGAGGATTGCGGCCCAGGGTCTCGCCGAAGTCGCCGGTCAGCAAGCCGCTCCGTTCACCGGTGTCGTCGTCGACCAGGATCCCCATGTACTTGCCGTACTGGACCAGGAGCGGATCGTCGAGGTCGTATTCGTCTCGAAGCTGCTGGACCACACTGTCCGGCACGGGCCGATCGCCCGAGAGGGCCCGGATCGGATCGCCGGCCAGCGAGAAGACACCGGCGAAGATGATAAAGGTGACGGCGAATGCGACCGGAATGAACTGCAACAACCGCCGAATCATGTAACGGCCCATTGGCTAGACCATCCTCCCCTTCATGTAATCCCCTTCATTGGCATTCCGTCCCTCGAGTCCGCACCCGAGGATTGTGGCAGATCCCACAGCGGGCCGGTACCAGGTGGTACCGACCCGCTGCGAACAACACTAGATGATCAGCGAGATCAGTTCGACTTCAGAGCCGTGTAGTCGAGCTGACCGAAGGCGTTGACCGAAACACCGCTCACGTTGTCGCTCCAGGCGAACGAGTTCTGGCCGTAGAACATCGGGGCGGCCGGCACGGCCGCACAGGCGATGGCATTGGCCTCCTGCCACACCGGAATCGATGCTTCGACGTCCGGCACGGCAAGCGCCTCGGCGATCTTGGCCGAGTAGTCGGCGTCCTGCCAGTAGGTGGCGTTGTTACCGCCCTGCTCAGCGGTCAGCTCGAGCAGGATCTGGAGGTAGTTCTGGGGGTGCGGATAGTCCATACCCCAACCGAGCCGGAAGGGACCGGTGAACTGGGCACCGTCGGCCAGCTCCAGGTACTCGGCGAACGGCAGCTGCTGGAAGGTAACCGAGTCGGCGGGGATGCCGAGGTTCTGCTCCCAGTTGGTGATGACGGCGTCCATCCACAGATCGTGGCCTCCGCCCTCGTTGAACCACACCTCGAGCGAGTCGCCCAGTGCGTCGAGACCGCCTGCGGCCTCGAACCGCTCAGCGGCGAGTTCGGGGTTGTAGGTCCACTCGTCGCAGACGGTCTCCTCGTAGCCCGGGATCACCGGGGCCAAGATGTTGAACGCCGGCTGACGCTGGCCCTCGAAGATACCGGTGGTGATGGCGTCACGGTCGATGGCCATCGACAGGGCGGCCCGCAGGTCCGCGTTGTCGAACGGCGCCGCGTAGGTGGGGAATCCGATGTAGTTGATCGACGAGCTGGCCGACTGATCGAAGTTGCTCATCTGGCTGGTGACGTTGGACCACTGCTCCGGCGGAACCGTGTCGTGGATGTCGAGGTTGCCGGCGATGAGGTCGGTGACCGCGGTGTTGGTGTCGGCGTAGATCACGAAGTCGAGACCCGAGATCTGAGCGGGGTTGTCACCTGCGTAGTCGGCGTAGGCGTCGACCAGGATCTGGACGTCGTCTTCCCACTCACCATTCATCATGAACGGACCGTTGCCGATCGGCGCCCGGTCGTAGCCGTCCGGGTCGTCGAAGAAGGCCTGGGGCAGCGGCGCGTAGGCGTTGTAACCCAGGCGGGTCAGGAAGAACGGCTCGGGAGCCGCCAGGGTGATGGTGAACTGGGTGTCGGAGTCGACGGTCAGACCGGACATGGTCTCGGCCGCCGGGGGCGAACCGTCGCAGTCGGCAACCTCTTCGTCTTCACCCTCGTCGTTGGTCTGAGTGGTGGTACCGCACTGCATGTCGCCGTAGCCCTCGATCGGAGCGAAGAAGCCGGCGGTCGACTGGGCGTTCGGCGCATAGGCGGCGTAGTTCCAGGTGTCGACATAGGACTGGGCGGTCACCGGGGTGCCGTCGTGGAAGGTGTAGCCGTCCTTCAGTGTGACGACGTAGGTCTGGTTGTCCTCGGTCGTGATCGACTCGGCGTTGGTCATGACCGGCTCGTTGGTCGCTGCGTCGTAGTCGATCAGCGTGTCGAACAGAGCGGCGATGACGGCCGAACCCTCCGACTCGGTGTTGTTGATCGGCGTCAAGCTCTCCGGCTGACCGATATAGGTGGACACGCGGCCGTCGGAGTCACCGGCGTCGCCTTCGTCCTCCTCGGCGTCAGCGTCCTCGTCGTCGGCCGCGGCGTCCTCGTCGGTGGCCTCGACACCTTCGCTGCTGTCCTCTTCGGTCGACGCGTCGTCTTCCGAGTCGCTACCGCCGCATGCCGCGGCAAGCAGAGCAAAGGTTGCCAGCGCAGCCAGCAACCGCAGTAATGGCGATTTCTTCATGATGGGTCTCTCCCCGATGGTCTTGTGGTGTTTCAGGAGTACGGCGTGAGAGGGTGCCGTACCGGCTGACCCCGCCAGACTACCCGCTGAAGAATGCCCACAGCTGTCAGACCGTGTTGATTTATCGACATTCTGAGGATGAAGTAGCGGAGTCGCCACTCCTTTGTAGCACATTGAATCCCAGCTGACACAGCTTGCGAGCAGATCGAACCTACTTTTGGCCCCGCTGGGGCACGGCTATCTCGCCTGATCGACGAGACGTAGGCCGGGACCGGTGTCGCCGTCGGCCAGCCGGGCCCTCGGGAGCTGGGCCACGAACTCGGTCAGGTGACCGGGGAAGACGTGTTCGGCCATCAGGATCGGTCGCTCACCGGCGCCGAACGTCGTCCGGCGAACGACGAGCACGGCGCTGCCCTCCGGCACGTCGAGGAGCGCGGCGTCGGACGCCGTGACAAGTTCCGCTCCGATGGTCTGGGTCGCCTCCACCGCCCGCTCGGGGAGCAGTTCGTAGAAGCTCGAACGCGCCACCTCGTCGCGCGACAGTCCGGCGCCGAGATCCTCTCGACACCAGACGGTGACCCGACCGAAGGGCTTGCCGTCGACCATGGCGACGCGCCGGACCTCGAGCACCCGATCCCCGAGGGCGGGACGAACACCGTTCGGGGCGTCGACGAAGCGGAACTCGATGATGCGCCGTTCGTGATTCCGACCGGATCGGACGAGCTGACGTTCGATCGGAACGAGGGTGTCGAGCGTCTGCGGTACAGGCTCGGCGGCCACCATCCACCCGAAACCCTGACGGGACTCGACGAGGCCCTCCCCCCGGAGGAGTTCCAGCGCCTTTCGAACGGTGACCCGGCTCGCCCCGTGGGCCGATCCGAGCGATGCCTCACTCGGCAACACCTCCCCCGGCCCCAGCGCGCCGGAGGTGATGGTGCTGCGGAGGTCATCGGCGATCTCCTGGTATCTGATACGTCTCATGATGGGTTCACCGTAGCCTCTCGATGAATTCGACTTGTAATCTCCGTCGGCTACTTGTATTATAGTTGTATCACAACTTGTTCGGTTCGACCAGCCCTACCGTAATCCGCTGTGGACGGCGGCTGCGGGCTAGGATTGCCGCCGGACCTGGGAACACACTGACGGACCTACACATCAGAGGGATGCAACCCATGAGCGCAACAGCAAACGGCAAAGTCGGCCCCGAAACCCCCATCTCGTTGATCGAACGGGTCTACGACACCCTCGATGAACGAGTCGGTGCCTTCCGCCAACGGATGGGACGGCCCCTCACCCTGGCCGAGAAGATCCTCGCCAATCATCTCGACAACGCCGACGCCGACGTCGAACGAGGCGTCACCTACAACGACTTCCGACCCGACCGGGTGGCGATGCAGGATGCCACCGCCCAGATGGCCTGGCTGCAGTTCCAGACCGCAGGCCTGTCCGAGGTTGCCGTCCCCACCACGACCCACTGTGACCATCTCATCCAGGCCCGCAAGGACGGCCGCCTCGATCTCCTGGCGGCGGTCGACGGCAACGCCGAGGTCTACGACTTCCTCGAGTCGGTCAGCGCCAAGTACGGAGGCGGCTTCTGGAAACCCGGGTCCGGCATCATCCACCAGGTCGTCCTCGAGAATTACGCGTTCCCCGGCGGCATGATGATCGGCACCGACTCCCACACCCCCAATGCCGGCGGTCTCGGCATGATCGCCATCGGTGTCGGTGGCGCCGATGCCGTCGACGTCATGACCGGCTTCCCCTGGAACGTGAGGTGGCCCAAGCTCATCGGCGTCCGCCTCACGGGAGAGCTGTCCGGCTGGTCGGCACCAAAGGACGTCATCCTCAAGGTGGCCGAAATCCTCACCGTCAAGGGCGGCACCGGCGCCATCGTCGAGTACTTCGGCCCCGGCGCCAATTCGATGTCGTGCACCGGCAAGGCAACCATCTGCAACATGGGAGCCGAGATCGGCGCCACCACCTCGATCTTCGGCTACGACGACGCCATGGCCCGCTACCTCAAGTCGACCGGCCGGGAGGCGACGGCCGATGCCGCCAACGCGGTGGCCCACCACCTCCGGGCCGACGACGAGGTGCTGGCCAACCCCGGCGACTACTACGACCAGGTCATCGAGATCGATCTGTCCGAACTCCGCCCCCACATCAACGGGCCTCACACGCCCGATCTGGCCCGCGAGGTGTCCGAACTCGGGGCGGAGGCCGAAGCCGAAGGCTGGCCGTTGGAGATCTCGGCCGCCCTGATCGGCTCGTGCACCAACTCGTCCTACGAGGACATCACCCGTGTCGCCTCCATCGCCCGCCAGGCGGCGGCAGCCGGCCTCACCGCCAAGACGAAGCTGATGGTCACCCCCGGTTCGGAACAGGTTCGGGCCACGATCGAACGCGACGGCCTGCTGGATGACTTCCGGGCCATGGGCGCCGTGGTGCTGGCCAACGCCTGCGGACCCTGCATCGGCCAATGGGACCGCTCCGAGGAGGAGGGCCACGTACCGGGTGAGAAAAACTCGATCGTCACGTCCTACAACCGCAACTTCCCGAAGCGCAACGACGGCGACCCGGCGACCCTGGCCTTCGTGACGTCACCGGAGACGGTGATGGCGCTGGCTCTGGCCGGACGGCTCGACTTCGATCCGTTGACCGACACGCTGACCGCACCCGACGGCAGCGAGGTCCGACTCGACGAACCCGAGGGCATCGAGTTGCCCCCCCAGGGTTTCGACGAGGGCGAGAGCGGTTTCCAGGCGCCACCGGTCGACGGTTCCGGCATCGAGGTCAAGGTCTCCCCTACATCGGACCGGCTGCAGCTCCTGGAGCCGTTCGGCGCCTGGGACGGCGAGGACTTCGCCGACCTGCCGATCGTCGTCAAAGCCCAGGGCAAGTTCACCACCGACCACATCTCCATGGCCGGCCCGTGGCTGAAGTACCGAGGGCACCTGGAGAACATCTCGGGCAACCTGTACCTGGGTGCGGTCAATGCCTACGCCCGACCCGATGGCACTGCCTACGAGGTTGGCTACGGCAAGAACCAGCTCAACGGCGAAACGATGACGTTCCCCGACATCGCCAAGGCCTACCACGAAGCCGGCGTCGCCTGGGCCGCCATCGGCGATGAGAACATGGGCGAGGGTTCCTCCCGTGAGCACGCGGCGATGGAGCCTCGGTTCCGGGGCTGCCGGATGACCTTGGCCCGCTCGTTCGCCCGGATCCACGAGACCAACCTGAAGAAGCAGGGCGTGCTGGCTCTGACCTTCGCCGACCCGGCCGACTACGACCGCATCGGCGAGGACGATCGCCTGGGCACCGAGGGGCTGGCCGAACTGGCCCCCGACCAGCCCGTCACCGTGACCGTGACCAAACCCGACGGGGAGACCTGGTCGTTCCAGGCCAACCACACCATGAACAACGAGCAGATCGGCTGGTTCAAGGCGGGTTCGGCGCTGGCCGTCATCCGCCAGAACGTCGCCGGCGGCTGAGCGAATCCGAACTTGAGCGCCTGGCGACCCGTTTGTGGGTCGTCCAGCGCTCAAAGTTCGGGCGAGGACCGCTCGTGGCTAGCCGTAGGCGGTGGCCACCAGCTCGGCGAACAGCTCCTCGGCCTCCAAGCCGCCGCCCCGCCGGTTCAACCATTCACAGATGTTGACGACGTCACGATGGAGATAGTTCAACCCCTGAGGGTTGGCGGCCAGGTCGACGGCCTGTGGCAGATCGATGAACCAGACCCGGCCCTCCCACCACAGCAGGTTGTAGGCGCTCAGGTCTCCGTGCACGAAGCCGGCCCGCACCATGCGATGTAGGCCGTCCACGATCTGGACGACAGCCGAGGCCAGGTCATCATCCTCGATGCGAGCCCGGGCGAGCTGGGGGGCCGCCTGCGTGGCGTCGCCGATGAACTCGAGGAAGTACTCGTCGTCTCCGTAGGCCACGGGGTAGGGCACGTTGACGCCGTGGTCCCACAGCGCCCTGGTGACCGTGAACTCGTGGCCGGTCCAGCGATTCTGCAGCAGGCGTTTGCCATAGGTCGACATTCGTTCGACCGCCCGACGGTCGCGGGACTTGCGGAACTGCCGGCCCTCCCGGTACTCGACGTCGTGACGAAACGCCGAGGCTCGTTCGAAGCCGGCCTCCTCGAGCTGCCCTTTGCTGGTGACCTTCCGTGGTGCGTATCGCTTGAGGGCCAGCAGGCAGCTCCGACCATCGGCACCTGTGCGTTCGATCAGGTCGATCTGGGCTTCTTTGCCCGACTTCACCGGACCGAGGTTCACGTCGGTCCAGGGTTCGGCCACCAGCCAGTCGGGATCGGGGCGGCGGGCGGATCGGTCGTCGTCGGCGACCGGGGCGGTTGTCGACGGGTCGGTTGTCGCTGCGTCGGATGACGTCGACGACGGGGTGGGGATTGTGCGTGACAAGACTGTCTCCATGTTCGGGCGCGGTTCACTGACGGAAACCGGTCACCTGAGCATGAGAGCGTCAGCTGGAGAGGTTCAGACCCTTCGGGCGGCGCGACCGGAACGGGAGTCTCGGCTGGGGACAGTCATCTGGCATCGACTCCTTCGTGTCGGGCGGCCGTCGGGCCGCGTCTACTCGGTCTACTCGAATCGAACGGTAGTCGAGCATCGGGAGGTCGTCGACCGAATTTCCGATGTCACCCAGGGCTGTGAGTGACGTTCGCAGCGTGCCGTTCAGCTATCGAACGACGCCCGACGACCCGTTATACGGTGGGCCTGTGCCGACCGTCGCAGTCCGATCGATCGAAGTGCTTCGACTGCTCGCCATCGGGCTGCTCGGCCTCGTCGGCCAAGCCGGGGTGCTGCTAACGGGCTGGGGTGTCGTAATCGGCTGGTCAGCGATGCGACGGGGCCTGAGTGAGCCCATCGGCGACGGGTGGCCGGGGTGGCTTCCACTTGCCATCGGTCTTGTGGCGATCGGCCTTGGAGGCGCTCTCGTCAGTGTGGCCCTGGCGGGGATTCGTCGGCTGCGATCCGGGCTCGACACATCGTGGCCCCGGCTGTTTGCCCTCCTGCTGGCCATGGACGCAGCCGGAATCGCGATCGGGGTCGGACGCTGGATTGACTGCTACCACCAGGCCGACATCCTCAGGACCTGGGGGCTCATGGTGCTGGTCGGCGCCTCGCTGGTTGCGCTCGCTGCCGCGGTGGTCTCCCGGCCCGGCTCGGCAGCGATCGTGCTGGTGGTACCGGCACTGGCGGTGGCGTTTGTCAGCTATGACCGGCTGGTCGACGCAACGGCTGCCACTCGCTGCGCCCGGTACCAGTCAGACCCGGTTCCGGCCCCGCCGCAACCAACGGTACCCCATCCTGGCGACCGGCCGACCGGCGACCAAACCAGGCCCGCCTCAACGACCGCCGGTCCACCGCTCACCACTACGGCCACGACGAAGCCCGAGAGGTGAGTCGGCATCGCCTCAGTCGTCGTCGGGGATGGAACCGCCGGGGTAGGTCAGCGCCAGCTCGGCGTCGGTCGGAACCCTTGCCTCCCGAGCTTCCGCCGGAAGGAGATCGACGATGCGGGCCATCAGATCGGCCGTGGCGGCGTCGAGATCGTCGTCGGAAAGGTCTGTCGGCAACACGTACGGCTCGCCGATCGTGACCGTGACCGTCGGCGGATCGGCGAGGTTCATCACATACGGAACCCTGCTCGAGCGCGGCCAGGCCCTCTCGGTGCCCCACAGCCCCATCGGTACGAGCGGCGACCCGGTGTCGCGGGCGAGGCGGATGGCGCCATATCGACCCTTCAGGGTCGGGTCGAAGAAGGCCGGACCCCGCGGAATGGTGCCCTGGGGAAACACGGCGATGAGTTCACCGGCTCCGAGGGCCCGAGCCGCCTGCAACATCGGCTCGTCGCTGCCGCTACCTCGATCGACCCGAATTGCGCCCAGCGCCTTGACCAGCGACCCGACCAGCGGGGCGTCGGTGACCTCCTTCTTCGACAGGAACCGGGCCGGCCGACCTCTTTGGCCGATGGCGTGGGCCACCAGCGCGGGATCGAGGTAGCTGCGATGGTTGGGGGTGACGATGCACGCGCCGTCGGTCGGGATGTTGTCGATTCCCTGGAGCTCGATGTTCAGCCACGGCCAGAGTTGGGGCTGGGCCACGGTGTTGATGACGTCCTGCAACTCGACGCCCAACGGTTTGGGAACGCCCTCCGGCGCATTGAACCAGACCCGGGGCCAACCTCGGGCGACGGCGAACGCGAACAGGCGCGGATCGGGGTTCACGGCCACCGGATTTCCGACCTTCGACAGCATCGGCACGTCGAAGATGCTGTCGCTGTAGGCGTAGCTTTCGCTCAGGTCGACGACGTTAGCCCGGGCCCATGCCTGCACGGAGCGGGCTTTGCCGAGCGACCACACGAATTCGCCGTCGATCGTGCCGTCGTAGGTTCCGTCGGACCCGACCCGGTAGCGGGTGGCGAGCACGTCGTCGAACTCCAGCAGATCCGCCATCGGCTTGATGACGTCATAGGGGGTGGTCGTGGCCAGGACGAGTTTGCGGCCTGCGTCACGATGCTCGGCGACGGTTGCCAGTGCAAACGGCTCGACCTGGGCCATGAGCTCCTCGGCCAGCTCCACACCGGCCTCGCGAACCGCCTCGACCGACCAACCCTTGGCCGCCCGAGCTCCCTGTCTGGTGAGGAAGATGGAAGGCAGTGTCTCGCCGAACACGTTGAAGAATCCGAAGGCGAGCCCCTCGCCGGGGATGGATCGGTCCGGCAGGACCCCGGCCCGCCGAAGCGCCTTGGAGATCGTCGGGCCGCTGGCGAGGGGGATGAGCGTGCGGTCGAGGTCGAAGAATGCTGCTGATGCGGCTCGTGGTGACATGGGTTCGAGTGTTCTCCCGTCCTCTGGACACATCGTCGATCGGGTCCACCGGCCACTGTAGACCGGGCCCGATCCGGCATATCAATGGATATGAAAAGGACCGGCCGAGAATGGCCGGTCCTTTATTAAAGATGTCCGAGCCGAAGGGGGGAAAGGCTCGGACTTCGAAGCAGATGCTGGAGGGGGAACCAGACTGTTCGAGTACTAGCCATGCTATGGCGACCCCGACCATCTGTCAACGCGGTTCGATAGATACAGACCATCTTCTGAGCAGATTGGACGGGCACCGGTCGCGCTGTTCTGTGCCATCATTATTCGCGATGGACCTACGACAGCTTCAGGCGTTCCTGGCAGTGGTCGAGCACGGGGGTTTCACTGCAGCCGCCCGGGCCACCCACACCGTGCAGTCCAACATATCGACCCACGTCGCCCGCCTCGAGAGGGAGCTGGAGGCGACCCTCATCGACCGCTCCACCGGCCGGCCGACGGAGGAGGGCGAGGCCGTCCTCACCAGGGTTCGACGCATTCAAACCGAACTGGCCTCGCTGCAGGCCGACGTGTCGAGCCTGCGCGGATCGCCTCGAGGAACGGTTCGCATCGGGATCATCGGTACCACCGCCCGTTGGCTCACCCCGATCCTGGCCGAAACGGTGGCCGCCAACTCACCCGACATCCACCTCGTCGTCGCCGACGGCACCACCCGGGCCATCGAGCTGCGCCTGCTCGACGGTGAACTCGACCTGGGCATGGTCGGCCTGCCCATCGACGATCCCGAAATCCGAACCGTTGCGCTTTTCGACGAGGACCACGTGGTCGTGGGACCGCAGGACCACCCGCTGGCCAAGGCGACCGGACCGGTCGAACTGGCCGATCTGGCCAAGTATCCGCTGCTCCTGGCCGCCCCCGGGACCCCGTTCAGGCAGGAGGTCGACGAGACCTTCCGCTCCCGCGGTCTGCGCCCTCAAGCCAAGCTGGAAGTCGACGGGCTTCGCCTGCTGGCTTCCATGGCCTTCCAGGGTTTCGGCATCGCCATCGTTCCCGCCACCGCCGCCCCCGGCTGGATCGGTGGACCGTGGACCCGTATCGACGTCGACGGCCTGTCGAGGCGAACCGTCGGTTTGGCCGTCCGCCGTCGGGGCATGCCGACCGTGGCCGCCCAGGCCACCGTCAACATCTTGCGCGACATCATCGCCGCCCAGGCCACCGAGGTACCGGGGCTTCATCCGCTGGGAACCGCGGATTGACCGTCGCTCGGCGCAGATATCGTGGTCCGACCATGACGGCAGGCACACCATGACCAGCACCGAAGCCGACGCTCCGTCGGTCACGACCGTGCGTCAGATCGCACTCGGCGACCACCGGGTGGTGTCGGCGTCGACGGGTATCGGCGCAGCCCAGCCGGTTCTTCGTGCGGTCGACGGCTGGCAGCTTGCCGCCGCCATCCGTCACGCCAACGACCAGCGCATCCCGTTCGTGCTGACGCTGCGCACGACGGGAGTGGCGGTCACCGACGGCATCGGCGCCGCAGCCGGCTGGGCCAGAGCGGCCCGAGAACTCGTTCAGGCCAGCGGGGTCGTGCCCACCGTGGCGATCGTCGACGGCCCGGTCGTCTCCGGGCCGGCGCTGCTGCTTGGCCTGTTCGACGTCGTGATCCTGACCGACGACTCCTACGTCTACGTCAACGGGCCGCGCAACGTCGAGACCTATACCGGTGTGCCGGTCTCCGGCTCGGAGCTGGGAGGAGCCTCGACCCACGTTCGCTCGTCAGGTTTGGCGTCACTGTTGGTCAGGTCGGTCGACGAGGCATTGGAGGTGGTCGAGGACCTCCTGGCCCATCTGCCGAGCAGCGTCGACCACCTTGCCCCGTTCATCGATTCCGACGACGGCGAGGATCGCATCTGCCCCGATCTCGCCTCGCTCCTGCCGACGACACCGTCGGGTTCCTACGATGTGCGAGACGTGATCACCGAGGTGGTCGACGACGGCCACTTTTTGGAGCTACGGGCCGGATGGTCCCCCAATCTCGTCACCGGCCTCGCAGCGGTCGGCGGCCACTCGGTGGGGATCGTGGCCAACCAGACCCAGTCGTTGGCCGGCAGCATCGACATTTCGGCCGCCCAGAAGGGAGGACGGTTCGTGGCAATGTGTGATGCGTTCAACCTGCCCCTGATCACCATGGTCGACACGTCCGGCTTCCTGCCGGGCAAGGACCTCGAGTGGCGGGGCATGATACGCCACGGCGCACAGATGGCGTTCGCCTACGCTCGAGCCACCGTCCCCCGGATCGGACTGATCCTGCGGAAATCCTATGGCGGCGCCTACATCGTCATGGACTCGGTGAACATGGGCAACGACGTGATGCTGGCATGGCCCTCGGCCGAGGTCGCCGTCATGGGGGCCAAAGGCGCCGTCGAAATCCTCCACCGAAAGTCATCGCCCTCGGAGCGGGCCGAGCTGGAGGCGGACTACGAGGCCCAGTACCTCACCCCGTACCCGGCGGCCGAACGGTCGTCGATCACTGCGGTGATCGATCCGTCGGACACGAGACGAGAACTCGTCGCCGCCCTTCGCATGCTGAGCTCCAAGCGTGAGCGTCTGCCCGGACGCCGCCACGACAACTCACCGCTCTGAGCAGACAGCGGGGCGAGGGCCGACGGCTCCGACCACCGCTGCCGGGCCGGATTGGATCAAACCACGGGGCGATTAGGACCCGGGGGCACCTCAGCCGCTACATTCAATCTCGAAACAACCATCCATATCGGTCGATAGGTACCTGCACAAGGGGGTGTGGATCCCCGGGACCGCGAGTGAACTTGATTCGTGGCGGATGTCAACGGCTCGACGAGACCCGTCGACAACCAACCAACGTCACAAGCCTTGAGAGAGAGGACAACCGTGCCCGATTCGGTAACCATCACTGACAACCGCACCGGTGAATCGTTCGAGATGCCCATCGTCAACGGAGGTGTCGACGCCTCGGAATGGCGCAGGAGTCTCCCGGGCCTGTGGTTCCTCGATCCGGGATTCACCACCACGGCGTCGACCGAAAGCGCGATAACCGAGCTGGACGGCGGCAACGGCATCCTCCGCTACCGCGGCTATCCGATCGAGCAGCTGGCCGAACACTCCACCTTCATCGAGGTTTGCTACCTGCTCATCCACGGCGAACTGCCGAACCAGCAGCAGCTCGACAAGTGGATCCACGACGTCACCCACCACACCTTCATCCATGAGAACATGCGCAAGCGGTTCTACGAGGGTTTCCACTACGACGCCCACCCGATGGGCATGCTCGTGTCGGCCATCGCCGCCCTGTCGACCTTCTACCCGGAGGCGAAGGACATCGAGGATCCCGACAACCGTTTGATCCAGATCAACCGGTTGATCTCGAAGGGTCCGACGCTGGCGGCCATGGCCTATCGGGCCAGCATCGGCATGCCGTTCGTCTATCCCGACAACGAACTCACCTACGCCGAGAACTTCCTGTCGATGATGTGGAAGATCGCGGAGCCCCGCTATGTCCCCGATCCGGTGCTGTCCCGCGCTCTCGACGTGCTCCTGATCCTGCACGCCGACCACGAGCAGAACTGTTCGACCACGGCGCTGCGGGTCATCGGCTCGTCCCACGCCGACCCCTACAGCGCCGTCGCCGGAGCGACGGCCGCCTTGTACGGGCCCCGCCACGGCGGCGCAAACGAGGCCGTCATCCACATGCTGCGAGACATCGGTTCCTACGAGAACATCGAGTCGTTCATCGAGACCGTGAAGGGCGGCGAGGACCGGCTCATGGGCTTCGGTCACCGGGTCTACAAGGCCTACGACCCCAGGGCCCGCATCGTCAAGGATCACGCCGACGAGGTGTTCAAGGTCACCGGCAAGAACCCGTTGCTCGACATCGCCCTCAAGCTCGAGGAGATCGCCCTCAAGGACGACTACTTCAGGAGCCGCAACCTCTACCCCAACGTCGACTTCTACACCGGATTGATCTATCAGGCGATGAACTTCCCGATGGACATGTTCACCGTGTTGTTCGCCATCGGGCGGATGCCGGGCTGGCTGGCCCACTGGAACGAGTCGATCGAAGCGAACGTGCGGATCTCCCGTCCCCGTCAGGTCTACGTCGGCCCCGGCGAACGCAACTACATCCCGGTGTCCGAGCGGGCCTAGGTCGAGCCACAAGCCTCCAGGTCCGGCGACGAGCCCTCGGCCACATCCACGATAATCTTGCCAATGTTGTGCCCGTTCGGGCCCCGACTTTCGCCCGACGGCGAAACTCCCCGCTACGAGCCCTCGGCCACATCCACGATAATCTTGCCAATGTTATGCCCGTTCGGGCCCCGAGTTTCGCCCGACGGCGAAACTCCCCGCTACAAGCCCTCGGCCACATCCACGAGAATCTTGCCAATGTTGGCGTTCGACTCCATGTGGCGGTGGGCCTCGGCGATGTCGGCGAGGGCAAACCGTGAGTCGATGACCGGTGCCAGCAAACCCTGGTCGAACAGCGGCAGCAGTTCGGCCCGCACCCGCTGAGTCAGGGCGATCTTCTCCTCGACGGGGCGAGCCCGCAGCACCGTGCCGATGATCGAGGCCCGCTTCGGCAACAACATGCCGAGCGGCAGCTCCACCTTCTGACGGCCCATGACACCGACCTGTATCAGCCGTCCCCCGATTCGCAGCGAGGAGATGTTCTCGATCGTGTATTCGCCCCCGACCACATCGAGCACCACGTCGACGCCGGCACCTCCGGTGGCGTCGGCCACGACGTCGGCGAAAGATTCGGTCCGGTAGTCGATCACCAGGTCGGCACCCAGCTCCAGACAACGGTCGTGTTTGCCCTTCGAGGCCGTGACGGCGACGCGGGCCCCGATGGCCTTGGCGATCTGGATCGCCGCGGTTCCGACTCCGGACGCCCCGGCATGGACCAGGGCCCACCGTCCCGATGTCAGGCCTCCCTGCACTACGAGGGCGTCGAAGGCGGTCAGGAAGACCTCCGGGATGGCGGCGGCGTCGGCCACCGGCACCGACGACGGCACCGGCAGCGCCTGACGTTCGTGGATGGCGAGGCGCTCGGCGTAGGCCCCTCCGCCGACGATGCCCATCACCTCGTCGCCGACCGACCACGCCGCGACGGCGTCGCCGACCGCGCCGACCCGACCCGAGAACTCCATGCCCGGGATTTCGTGATCCGCCTTCGGCCCGGGATACAGGCCGCGCCGCTGCAACAGATCGGCCCGATTCAAGGCGGTGGTGACGACGTCGACCACGATGTCCTCGGGACCGGGCCGGGGTTCCGGCACATCGGTCAGGGTCAGCACATCGGGTTCACCATAGGAGGTCAGCACAACTGCGAGCATCGCCTCACCGTAGCGCCGCCGCGGGCGGCGTCGACCGCCGGTCGGGGCGGAGCCGACTCACTCGAGACGTCGGACTTCATCGAGGGGATCAGTCGAGACACGACTCAACTCGATCTCGACGTCAACCGGAATCGCCCCGTCGGAACCGATCAGGACCGGATCGAGAACCAGGCGCTCGACCCCGGCGTGGGATGACCCGATGTCGGCGAGCGTGTCGGCCAGTTGGCGCAGCTCGCCGACGGCCCGCTCGGTCAACAGTGCCGAGTCGACGCGCCGCCGATAGGCGGCCACCAGGTCATCGAGCCGCTGGTCGGTGGAGGGGAGGAAGGTGCGATCGAGCGGTTGGACCGTGTGGTAACCAGTGCCGCCGAAACCGATGGACAGGCTCGGCCCGAGGGCCGGATCACGCTCCAGGACGAACCGGGCGAGAAGCGAATGGGGCACCATCTTCTGGACGAGCGCCCGGTCCATCGCCGGCCCCCAGACGTCCGTCATTCTCTTGTGGGCCGCGGCGAGATCACCGGCGTCATGCAGATCGACGGCCGTACCTCCACCGACTCCGACGGCATTCGACTGCCCGTCGATCTTGAGCACGACCGGGTAGCCGATAGTCTCGGCGGCGGGCTCGAGCTCGTCGAGAACCGCCCCACGGGCGTAGGGCGCGATCGGGAGTCCGAGCTCGACCAGCAGCGCGGGTAACTCGTCGTTGGACAGGCTGAGGCGCCGAGACTGGTCCGCTCCCAACACGGCGTCGACGTGGCGTTGATCTGAGTAGCCGGTGATCGCCTCATCGACGTCGGATGTCCGCCACCTGCCGTAGGCGGCGCTACGAGCCAGCGTGCGGGCGGCCTCCTCGGGGAAGGTGAAGAACGGCAGCCGCTCGGTCTCGACACCGCTGCGGTCGTAGAGGCCGACAACGACGAACGGTTTGTCGACGGAGCGGTTCACCCGGTCGGCCAGTCGTTCGAGTTCGACGAGCGGGATGTCGTCGGTCGGGACGAGAGCCAGGATCACGGCATCGACCTCCTCGTCGACGCCGGTGGCCACGATCACCCGCTCGTAGTCGGCCACCGTGCCGGTCCGGCTCATCGCCACCGTCAAACCGAAGACCTCCGACACCTGATCGAGATCGTCGATGAGAATCGACTCACTCGGTGCACTGTTCACGACGCCGGACGGCACCACCGGGGTCAGGTCGAAGCGGCGGCAGGCCGCGGCGGTGAGCCGGGCCAGGGACCCGCTGTTGGCAACGACGGCCACCCGGGATCCGAGCGCCACGGGTTGCGAGCTCATCATGGCGGCCTGGTCGGCCAGCTCCGAAACGGCATCGACCAGGATCACACCGGATTCGGCCAGGAGCTGGGCGCTCGCTGCGTCGCCGGGTCGAACGGCGACGATCGGTTTGGTCATCGAGGTGAGCCGGGCTGCGTCGGCCAACGCCCGAGCGCTGACCCGTTCGTTCGTGAGTCGCTCCGAGTAGACGACGATGACCCGGGTGGGCTCATGCAACGCCCACGACCCGATGAGGTCGCCGATCGTGACGTCGGCCTGGTTGCCCACCCCGACGATCTGGGAGACGCCGACCCCGGCGAGGCGGAACTGGTCGATGACCGCCGCGGCCAGCACACCGGACTCCGACGCCACCGCAACGCCACCGGGCTCGAGGACGACCGGCACCGCAAGCGCGTTGAGTGCGACGGTCGGCGCGGTGTTGGCCACCCCGAAGGCGTTGGGTCCGATCATCCGCATGCCGTGTTTGCGAACGATCGCCACCAGCTCCCGTTGCCGCTGCGCACCCGCCGGTCCCCGGTCGGCGAAACCGGAGGCCACAACCATGACGCCCTGGACGCCCGCCTCACCGCACTCCTCCACCACCGAAGCGACATGGTCGGCTGGAACGGCTATCACCGCCAGATCGATGGTCGATGGCGGCGGGTCGGCGTCGGTATCCCGGCGGTCGTTGCCGCCGTCGGTGTCGTTGGTATCGCGGCGGCCGTTGCCGCCGGCGGTGTCGACATCAGGCAGCGCCGCGGCTGCAGCGGCCACCGACGGCCAGGTGGGATGGTCCCGCACCATCGCGGAGTTGGGATTGACGGCCACGACCGCGCCCGCGAACGCGGGCCCGGTACCGAGTCCGAGCAGGTTGCCGAAGAGCTGGTGCCCGAGCGCGCCAGGTCTGTGCCCGGCACCGATGACGGCGACCGAGGTCGGCTCGAGGAGTGGGGCGATCGAACGGCTGACGGCTCGGCGCAGCCGATCCTCGATGAGCGCTCGACCGGCGCTTGTCGGGGTCAGATCGATGTCGACGTCGATGAGACCGTCGGCGAACCGGGTTTTGGTGGTGAAGCCCGCCGCCCGGAAGACGCTCAACATGCGGTAGTTCTCGGGCAGGACGGTGGCGGTGAAGGCGGTGAACCCATTGGCTCTGGCCGCCGCCGCGAGATACTCGAGCAGCAGCGTGGCGAGCCCGCGACCGTGATTGGCGTCGTCGACGAAGAACGCCACCTCGGCCACCGCGTCCGGGAGGCTGCCGTGTTCGTAGCGGGCCACGGCCACCAGCCGGCCGCTCTCGAAGGCGACGAAGGCCATTCGGGACCGGTAGTCGACCTGAGTGAAGAAGTCGAGCTCCCGTTCACTCAGCTCCGGACGGTGGCGAAAGAATCGGAAGTAGATGCTCTCGGACGACTGCCGGGCGTGGAAGTCGACGAGCGCGGCCCGGTCCGACGGCCGGATCGGTCGGATCTCGACCGTGGCGCCATCGGCAAGGACGGCGTGGGTTTCCCACTTCTCGGGATACGCCGACTGGCCGCTGTCGTTGCCAACGTTCACGTCGCTCATCCATCAACCCTGCTCGGCCGCCCGACGCAGGAACTCGGCTGCGATCGGAGCGGCCACCGATCCGCCGAAGCCTCCCCCGTCGACCACCACGGCGAACGCGACGTCATCCTGGTAGCCGACGAACCAGGCATGGGTCGGAGGCGGATCTCCCGAACCGAACTCGGCGGTACCGGTCTTGCCGTGCACCGGGCCGCCGGGTACGCCCTTCAGGGCCTGCCCGGTGCCGTAGTCGACGACCGCAGCCATCATCTCCTGCAGTGGTCCCACCACCGCCGCATCGACGGCTTCGGCCCCACCGGTTTCGGCCCCGACAACCAGAATCGGCGGGCGATGGACACCGTCGGCGACAGTGGCGGCCATGACCGCCATCGACAGCGGGCTCACCAGAACCCGGCCCTGACCGAAGGAGGTGGCCGCCCGATCCACCGCCGATTCCGGCACCGGGACCGAGCCCGCAAATGCCGGCGTGCCGAGGCGGTAGTCGGCTCCGATCCCGAGGCTCCGGGCCACCCTCGGCAGCGTTCCGCTGTCCATCGCCTCCCCCAGTTCGATGAACGACGTGTTGCAGGAGTGGGCGAACGCGTCCTTCACCGAGACGGTGCCGCGGTCCTTGGTCTCCGAGTTGCGGAACTCCTTGCCGTCGACGGTGAGCGCCGCGGGGCAACCGATCGGCTGGGCGATTCCCACGCCCGCTTCGAGTGCGGCGTAGGCCGTGACCACCTTGAAGATCGACCCTGGTGGGTACTGCCCGGTCAGGGCGTGGTTCTCGACTGCGGCGCCCGGTCCGTTGGCGACCGCCAGGACCTCCCCGGTCGAGACCCGAACCGCCACCATCGAACTCGGTAGCCCCGTGAGGCCGAGGGCCGCTTCGGCGGCGGTCTGATATCGATGATCGATCGTGGTCTGCACCGCTTCAGGCGGTTGTGGTGACGACAAATGGACGATGTTCACCTCCGCGTCGGCCGCCACCTCCCTGCCCTGGGCATCGCGCAACGGGAACCGACGGTCGATGCGGACACGGAATCCGGGCAGGCCGGCGAGACGCTCGTTGTAGGTCGCCTGAAGACCGGACCGGCCGACGATGTCACCGATTGCGAAGTGGTCGGGTGACCGCTCGAGGATCTCGGCCGTCACCTCCCCCGCCCAGCCGAGCAACGCCCGGCCGTAGGTGTCGCCGGGTGTCAGGGTGGCCGTCTTCTCCGTGAGGACGACCCCGGGGAGGGCCGCCAGCTCGGCGGTCAGCGGCTCGATGCCGTCCACCCGCCGGTTCGCAATGGGCGTGATCGAGTCCGACGGGGAGCGCCGCAGGCGCTCCCCAAGCTCGGACGGCTCGACCCCCAGCACCGGGGCGAGTCGACTCGTCAACTCATCGATCGACGTGACGTCGCGGGTGATCACCCCGATCTCCACGACCGGACGCGGCCCAACGAGCTCGAAGCCCCCGGCGCCCAGGATCGGGGCCCGGGAGGACGTGACCCGCTCCCGGAGTAGGACGTCGCCCGGTGTGAGTCCGCTGTGAAGGACCGCCGGATCCCAGTCGACCTGCCAGTCGGGGCCGACCTGAACCAGCCGCAGTTCGCCGTCGGTGGAGAACACCGTGCTGTCGTCGAGCGTCCACTCGAGCTTCATCGGACCGATCATCCGTAGCTCGCCGTCGGAGGTCAGACGCCCGGCCGACGCCACCAGCGTGAAGCCACCGAGACCGTTTGTGATCCGTTCGAACTCCCCGACCACGTCGGCAGGCTGCTCGTAGGCGAAGGGAAGGCTCGCAACCGACCCGGCGCCCAGCGCGACAGCCACCTCGTCGGCCAGCTCACGGGCCGTTGTTGCCGGATCGGCCGTCGCGTCCTGGAACAGCTCTATCCCCGGTGTTGCCACCGCCTCGGCCACGGCGACCGGCTCATCGCGGCCAAACAAGGTGCGGACCAGCACGATCGCACCGATGGCGATCACCAGTATGGCGAGGCCGAGCGGAATCAGGAGCCGCGCCGCCGACCAGTCGGCGTAGACCGCCTCGGTGCCGGATTCCCCGGCGCCGGCACCACGATCATCCAGCACGGGGTCGTCGTTGGCGGTGCGCACGCTGCCATGGTAGTTGCCGGCGGGCCGCGCCGTCTGCGCGTCGGTCAACCGCGCCGGGCGACTGGGCTCCTAGCCTGGGTCAGACCGTGACCGCTGATACGACACCACCGGCCTCGAGCGAGGAGGAGATGGGCAGCCAGCTCTCGCGTCTGGCCAGGCCGTTCGCCCTCGCTGCGCCGCTGATCGTCGTCACGCTCGTCCCGGCCACCTTGTACGGACTGCGGTCACAGTCGGTCGCCGACCAGGCCGACCGGTTCCTCGTCACGGCACTCGGATTGGTTGATGACGGACCGGCCATGGCACTCGATCCGGGTGCGCTCTGCGATCCTGCATCGGTTTCCACGATGCCGATCGACTTCGCGGCGATCGACGTCGACGGTGACAGTCACAAGGCGTCGGTGACCGGAATCGGATTCGATGCGGTGAGGGTGGATATGGTGGGCCGGCTCCCCGGACCGTCAGCTGCCACGCAGGATGACGCTGCTGTTCCGGATGGCACTGCCACGCAGGGTGACATTGCTGTTCCGGACGACATAGTGTTCCGGCTGGAACGGTCGGACGGTGGGTGGTGCGTCGACGAGGTGTCCACGCTCCTCGCCGAGGACGACAGCTGATCGACTCGTCCTGCTGAGGGGCCGAAAACGCGCAACCGGCGGCTGTGGATCCCCGGTTCAGGGGGTCCACAGCCGCCGGATCTCGAGGGAGGGGTGAATCAGCCCTCGGGCGGCAGCAGGACGGAGTCGATGACGTGGATGACGCCGTTGGACGCCTCGACGTCGACAGCGGTGACGGTGGCGTCGTTCACCATGACGGTGTCACCGTCGACCGTGATCTCCACCTCGGCGCCGTTCACGGTGGCCACCGACTGGCCGTCGAGGGTCACGACATCACTCGAGGGAACTTCGCCGGCCACGACGTGATAGGTCAGGATCGACTCGAGGGTGGCCGTATCGGCCAGCAGCTCCTCGGCGGTCAAACCGAGGGCGTCGAGTGCGGCGGCAAAGGCATCGTCGGTCGGAGCGAAGACGGTGAAGGGGCCCTCGCCGCTCAGGGTCGTGTCGAGTCCAGCAGCCTGAACCGCGGCGACGAGCGTGGTGAAGCTGCCGTTGGCGACGGCGACGTCGACGATGGTCTCACCGTCTTCCATGGCGTCCTCGTCCTCCATGGCATCCTCATCTTCCATGGCGTCTTCGTCTTCCATGGCGTCTTCGTCCTCCATGGCGTCTTCGTCTTCCATGGCGTCATCTTCTTCCATGGCATCCTCGGCGTCCTCTGCGGCTTCCGCCTCTTCGGCCACGGTCTCGTCGGTCGTGGTCTCCTCAGTGGCGTCATCGGAGCAAGCCGATGCAAGGAGGGCCAGCGCGAACAGCGCGGCGAATAGCGATAGCAGTTTCTTGTTCATGATTGCCTCTCCAGTGGTCTTTGTTGTCGACAACGTCCGTTGCCGTTGCGGGATACTCCGTACCCCAACGTCCGCTGGATGCAATCATGATCGTGACGAATGGCACGTCGCCGACAGACAGGGCCGGCCAAGGCCCGGTCAGGCGCGACGCAGCGGCGGCAAGCGGATGTCGAAGTGATCCCTGATCCGTCGCTCGGTCTCGGGGTCGATGTGGGAGGGCACATGATCGGCGAGCGTTGTGATCACCCGCTCGTGAGCCACGTCGACCACCGGCCGGGCACCGGCGTCGACCCAGTCGTCAGGACTCAGACGGTCGCCGACATCGGGGTACACGTACTCGCTCTGCATCATCGACAGGGTCTGGCTGTGGCCGAGGAAGTGGCCGGCTCCCCGGACGACCTCGGCGATTGTGGTCGACGACAACGTCTCAGGTGTGATCTCGATACCTCGCACCGTGCGGTTGATCGCCCCCAACATGTCGTTGTCGATGACCATGGCCTCCAGTGAGCAGGCCATCAGGCTGGCCAGCATTCCCGCCGATTCGTAGATCAGGTTGGCTCCGGCGTTCGCGGCGAGGCTGACAGCCGTCCCCTTCTCATGGCCGGCCTGATTGTCGGGTTGTTTGGAATCGGCCATGCCCGCCGCCACGCCCGAGGGCAGACCCAGATAGTTGGCCATCTGGGCCGCCGCAGCGTTGAGGATGGCCTCCTCCCCGCTGCCCCCGCTCATCGCCCCGGTCCGGAGGTCGGACACGAACGGCCAAAGGCCCATGATGCAGGGGTGGCCCGGCGACAGCAGGTTGACACAGGTCAATCCGGCCAGGCACTCAGCCAGGGCCTGAACCAGGGAACCCGCCAGCGCGGCCGGTGACGTCGCTCCGGCCTGACCGGCCGACAGCAGGTTGATCGGGATGCCGGCCCGTACCTGCTCGGCCAGGCACAAGGCGGAGTCGTGGGCAAAGCGCAGCGGCGGCACGACGAAGGTGTTGTTGGCGATCATGAACGGACGGCGACGGAATTCGCCTTCGCCGCCGAGGGCCATGTCGTACATGGCAGCCACCTCGTGGACATGCTCGGGTTCGAAGAACGAGGTGCCCTGCGGTTTCGAGGTCCCGGCCATCGTGGCGAAAGCGGTGTTGATGTCGACCAACCGCGAGGTCTCCATGTCCCGGGCCACCACGGTGCGGACGAACAGGTGGATGTGATCGAGCGAGTCCGCCATCCTGGCCGTGTTGTAGCAGTCCGACAGTTCGCTGTGACGGAAACGCTGGGTCTGGTGGTCGAGCATCAGCACGGCGGCGCCGGCAGTGGCGAAATGCACCCGATCACCGCCGAGCACCACACCGTCGTCGGACCCGAAACGGTGGACGGTGAACTCCTTGGCCGCCGTTTCGATGGCCTTTTCCACCAGTGCCCGGGGAAACCGGAGACGGTCGTGCTCGTCGACCCGACCGCCGGCCGCGGTCACCAGAGACCGGAACTCGGGTGTGGCCTCGCCCATGCCCAGGTCCTCGAGCAGACCGAGGGCGGCATCGAACACCTCCGCGCACTGGCCGTCGGAGAGGGGCTTGAACCGCCCGCCGGCCATACCGGGCCGGACTGCTCGGGCGTCGACCGCCAGCGGGGCCTGCCGCAGGGCGACCCGGGCCGCCCGGCCGCCGGAGCGGCGGCTCAACGCATCACCGCCGCCGTCATGCCCGAATCCGTTCGTTGTCGGGATCGTGGGCGGCTCCGGCCAGCACGGTGGCCGGGCGTTTGTCGCCCTGGAGCTGAATCTCGAAGGTCGCCCCGGCGTGGGCGTGGGATGGGGCGACGTAGGCGAACGCCAGGCTGCGGCCGACGCTGTGGCCGTAGGCGCCGGAAGTGGTAAGCCCGATGATCTCGCCGTCCGCGTAGACCGGTTCGTTGCCTCGGCAGTCGTTGTCCGTTGCGTCGACCTCGCAGTACACGAGCAGCCAGTCGAGCTTGTCGCGACCGACATCGAGCCGTTCCTGCACCGCATCCCGACCGAGGAACGGACGGGTCATGTCGACGAAACGCCCCAGCTCGGCCTCCACCGGCGTGACCTCGGTCGTCAGCTCGGACCCCATGGCCTTGTAGGCCTTCTCGATGCGCATGGCGTTCATGGCATAGGAGCCGTAGTGGATCATCCCGTGGGGCTCACCGGCCTCCACCAGAGCGTCGTAGAGATCGACCATGCGATCGATCGGGTGGTGGAGCTCCCAGCCCAGCTCGCCGACGTAGCTGACCCGCAGGGCGATGCAGGGCACGCCGGCCACCGTGATCTCCTGACCGGTCAACCAACGGAACGAGTCGTTGGACAGATCGGCGTCGGTGAGCACCTGGAGGATGTCGCGGGCCCGCGGCCCCGACACGGCGAGGATTCCCAGTTCCTCGGTGCGATCGGTGACGGTGACGTCCTCGCCCTCGTGTCCGTCCGTACCGATGTGATGGATCAGCCAGTCCCGGTCGTGGAACTGGGCGGTGATCCCCGAGTTGAGGTAGAAGCGGTCGGGGGCCAGGCGGGTGATGGTCATCTCCGATTCGATGCCCCCGAGTTCGGTGAGCAAGTGGGTGAGACGGATACCGCCGTCGCGTTTGGGCATGGTGTTGGCCGCCATACGTTCCAGGAACGACTCGGCACCGGCGCCGGTCACCTCGAACTTGGAGAAGGCGGTGAGATCGGCCAGGCCGGCCCGCTCCCTGGTCCCCCGCACCTCGGCACCGACGATGTCGAAGGCATTCGAGCGGCGGAAGGTGTGCTGCTCCGGTTCGCCGAAATATTGGGGCCGCTCCCAGCCGAACACCTCCTGCCACTGGGCTCCCCGGTCGTCGAGGCGCTCGTAGATCGGATCGGTCTTCTGGGGTCGTCCGGCGAAACGCTGCTCCCCGGGGAGGCGGGTCTGGTACATCTCGTGGAACTCGTCGATCGCCTTGTCGATGGCGTAGCGTCCGGTCGGCCCGCAGTGGTCGCCGAACCGACGGGGATCCATCTCCGCCACGTTCACCTCGGTCTGGCCGTGCACCATCCATTGGGCCAGATACTTGCCGGCACCGGGACCCTGGGTGATGCCGATCGAGGCTCCGGCGCACATCCAGTAGTTACGCACACCGGGCGCCGGACCCATCAGGTAACCCGAGTCCGGGGTGTGGGTGATCGGCCCGCTGACCACCGTTTTGATCCCGGCGTTCTCGAAGGCGGGAATTCGTTTGCCGGCCTCGATCAGCCAGGGCATCAGGGTGTCGACATCGGGCGGGGTGAGGTAGAAGTGCAGGTCCCAGTCGATGCCGTCGAGTCCGTAGGTCTGGGCGTTGGCCCGCTCGTAGGGGCCAACGAGGAGGCTGTCGATCTCACGCCGGTAGTACGACGAGGCCCGAGGATCGCGTATCACCGGCGGATCGAAATCTCCCAGTTCGATCATCTCGGTCATGGGTTCGGTGATCAGATACTGGTGGATCACCGAGACGATCGGCACCTCGACCCCGGCCATAGCACCGACCTGCGGGGCGTAGCAGCCGGCGGCGTTGACCAGGTGTTCACAGACGATCCGACCCCGCTCACCCTTCTGCTTGTAGACCACCTCCCACCGTCCGTCGGGTAGCGGATTGGTCTCGGTGACGAGCGTGTGGCGTTCGAGTTGCCCGCCGAGCTGGCGAGCCCCCTTCACCATTGCCGCGGTCACGCTGGACGGGTCGCTCCAGCCGTCGTTCGGCGTCCAGAATCCCAGTTTCACGTCGGACACGTCCATGAACGGCCAGTGGTTCAGGATCTCGGACGGCTCGATCAAGTGGTTCTCGACGCCGATCAGGTCGAGCATGCCGCTCACGTAGCGGAACCAGTCGACGTGGTGGCGGTCGAGAGCGAGGCGTATCGCTCCGGTGCCGTGCCATCCCGAGGCGAGGCCGGTCTCGGCCTCGATCCGCTCGTAGAGTTCCGGCGCCACGGCATGGCACTTGGCCATGTTGAGGCTGCCGATGAAGTGCGGGATCAGCCCGGCCGCATGCCACGTCGACCCTGAGCTCAGCTCACCCTTCTCGATCAACACGGTGTCGGTCCAGCCCTCGTGGGCCAGGTGATAGAACAACCCGGCACCCATGGCTCCCGCCCCGATGATCACTACCTGTGCTTCGTCCTTCATGGTCTCTTTCTCAACTGTCTCTCAAGCTGTCTTTCAACTGGTTCTCGACCGGCCTGCGGCCGGCTAGGAGCGGACCCGTTGGTTGCTGGGGTCGTAGAACGACCGGATCGACGGGGTGGCCGGGATGACCTCGGTCGCCACCTCGATCGCGAACTCACCGGCGTCGAGCCACTCCCGAGTCACACCGGCATCGTGTTCGAGGTAGCCCATGGCCAGGGCGCGGTCACACACGTAGCTCCACATGCCACTCGACGTGCGTCCCACAATGTCGCCGTTCCGCAGGATCGGCTCGTCGTGGTAGACGAGACGTTCCGGGTCCTCCAACCGGAACTGGATCAACCGCTTGCGACGGGGCTGGTCCCGTTGAGCCGCCAGAGCCTCCCGACCCCGAAATCCGCCTGCCTTGTCCCAGGCCAGCGCGAAACCGAGGCCCGCCTCGAGCGGTGTGTCCTCGTCGGTGATGTCATGGCCCCAGTGCCGGTATCCCGATTCGAGCCGCAGCGTGTTCATGGCGTGGTAGCCGGCGTGTCGTAGCCCGTGGGCCTCACCGGCGGCCACGAGCGCATCGTGGAGGGCGACGGCGTGGTCACGAGCGACGTACAGTTCCCAGCCGAGTTCACCGACATAGGTCATGCGCAGCGCCAGCACCTCGACCGGTCCGTCGGCCGTCTTGACGTCGATGGTCCGCGACCAGCCGAAGCCGAACCCGTCATTGGACAGATCGGCGTCGGTCAACTGGGAAAAAACAGCCCGGCTGTTGGGCCCCATCAGACCGAGCATCGGCATCTCGTCGGTGACGTCGGCCAGCGCGACGGCGCGGCCGGCGGCGGCCCGGCGCAGCCAGGCCCAGTCGCGGGTAGCGGCAGCGGCCGCGGTGACGACGAGGAACTCGGCTTCGCCCCGACGGGTCACCGTGAGGTCGGCCTCGATGCCGCCCCGGTCGTTGAGCCACTGGGTGTAGACCGCCTTGCCGACCGGCACGTCGATCTCGTTGCCGCTCATGTGGTTGAGCACGGCCAGCGCGTCGGGCCCGGACACCGTGAACTTGGCGAACGACGACTGGTCGAACAATCCAACGGCGTTGCGGACGGCTTCGCACTCCCGTCCACTGGCCTCGAACCAGTTCTGCCGACCCCACGAGTAGTGGTACTCGGGGGCCTCTCCCCCGGTGGCGAACCAGTTCGGCCGTTCCCAGCCCGCCGTCTCGCCGAACACCGCTCCGGCCTCCGCGAACCGCTCGTGCAACGGGGAGACCCGGACGCCACGAGCGCTCTCGTACTGGCGGAACGGCCAGTGCATCGCGTAGAGCAGGCCGAGGCTCTCCGAAGTCCGCTCGTCAAGATAGGCGGGCTCGCCCTGGAAGGCGAACGTCCGGCGGATGTCGACCGCGGAGAGGTCCATCGGCGGGTGTCCGTCGATGATCCAATCGGCCAGCACCCAGCCGACGCCGCCGGCCGATTGGATGCCGACGGAGTTGAACCCGGCGGCCACGAAGCAGCGGTCGACCTCCGGGGACTCGCCGAGGTGGTAGACGCCATCGGGAGTGAAGGCCTCGGGGCCGTTGAAGAAGAGCTGGAGACCGACCTCGCCCAGGACCGGCATACGGTGCATGGCCCGTTCGAAAATCGGGCCGACATGATCCCAGTCCTCCGGCAGTGTCCCGAACACGAAGTCGCGGGGAATGTGGTCGAGGTTCCAGATCTTGCCCCGGGGTTCGAAGAAGCCGGCCATGATCTTGCCGGTCTCCTCTTTGAAGTAGGTGTAGTTTCCGGGGTCGCGCACCGTGGGCATGTTCGGGCGGACGGCCTCGATCGGTTCGGTCACGATGTAGAAGTGCTCGCACGCCTGCAGTGGAACGTTCACGCCGGCGGTGCGGGCCAGTTGACGGGTCCACATGCCCCCGGCCAGCACCACGGTCTCCGCTTCGACGGTGCCCTGCTCGGTGACCACACCGACAGCCTGTCGGCGACCGTCGACCTCGGCCGTCGACACCTCGGTGACCGCGACCCCCTCGACGATCGTGACGCCCTTCGCCTTCGCCCCCTTGGCCAGCGCCATGGTCGTGTCGACCGGTGACGTGACACCGTCGTGGGGAATGTGGAGCGCACCGACGAGATCGTCGGTCCGGAGCAGCGGGCACAACTCCAACGCCTCGTCGATGTCGATGATCCGGATGTCGACGCCGACGGTCTTGGCCATCGACACCCCTCGAAGCAGTTCCTCCCACCGCTCGTGATCCGACGCCACCGAAACCGAGCCCGGTGTGCGGTAGCCGGTGGCCTGCCTGGTTTCGGCCTCCAGATCCTCGAAGAGCCGAGCCGAGTAGGTCGCCAAACGGGTGAGGCTGTGACTCGACTTGAGCTGGCTGACCAGGCCGGCGGCGTGCCAGGTCGTACCACCGGTCAGCTGGCCCTGCTCGACGACCACCACGTCGGTGACGCCGCGACGGGCGAGATGATACGCGATCGAGCAGCCGACGATCCCGCCGCCGACGATCACGACTTGGGCCCGGTCCGGTAACGCTGGCACGTGCACGGTTCCCCTTGTTCGAGGGAGACCGTGCGGTCGTGAACCGCCCCGTCTCCCGATTGATGCGGACACGCTAGCAACTCCCCCTTGACATGTCCATAGCTGCATGTTTTGAATGGCTCCTATGCCATTTGTGTTATGGTCGGGGCGAGGTTGACAGGGCTGACCTGATGGGAGGTTGATCGGTGGTGTCATGGCGACGTCCAAGCTGAGCTACCGACAGCTCGAAGCGGTGGTGACCGTCGCCGAGTGGGGCAACATCTCCCACGCTGCGGTCCATCTGTCGATGTCGCAGCCGGCTCTGTCCCGCATGGTGTCCACGGTGGAGGGCCACTTCGGGGTCGATCTGTTCGATCGCGACGGCCGCGGGGTCCGCCTCACCGATGCCGGGGAGCGCCTGGTCGAGCACGCCCGGCAGGCTCTTGGCCACCTCAACGACATGGAGGACGAACTGCGGTCACTCGACGGCAGGGTGCTGGGAAAGATCTGCGTGGTCATGCCCGACACCGTCGGCCACAGCCTCTCCCTGCCGCTGATCGATCGGATGGCGGAGACTCATCCCGACGTCGAGCTGAGGATCATGAGCGCCCATCCGAACAACGTTCCGCTGGCGATCTCAGCCGGGGATGCCGATGTCGGCATCGCCTCCGACGCCCATCGTCATGCCCGACTGACGGTCGAGCCGCTTGTCTTCGAGCAACTGCACCTGGTCGGCCCACCGACCTGGGCAGCACCAACCTCCATCACGCTGGCCGATGCCGTCGAGCTGCCGATGGTGCTTCCGGCGATTCAACCAGGACTCCGCCCACTGATCGACACGGCGTTCGCCTCGCAAGGCCACCTGCCGAACGTCGTCATGGAGCTCGACTCCCAGGACGCACTCATCGAGATGATCCAGCGAGGCGAGCTGTGGTCGATCATGTCGTTCGCCGGTGTTCAGCGACTGGCGGATCGAGGCGTGCTGCAAACCTGTCGGCTCATCGAGCCGACGATCGACCGCACCCTGCTGATCGGCCTGGCCGACAACCGTCCCGTCACCCGGCTCATGCGGGCCGTTGCGGCCGAAATCCACCATACGGCAGCGGTCATCGCCGACACGGCACGCTGGACCCGACCGAACTGACCCGCCGGCCACATCAAGACATGACGAGGCTGATTGATGGGGCCGCATAACGATGCAACCACATGCCGTCACGGTGCCGAGATGGATCTTCACGGCATCGAAACCCAACGGAAACCAGCTGAGAGAGGTGACTCCCTAACATGGTTTCGAGTGGCAGGCCCTCTGTCGGCGGGCGAGTTGTCGAATCGATCCTGCCGTGTCACCCACCACCCATCCTCGAAAGAAGTCCGAGTCGGTGCCCAGTCGCTCCACCACCAGCGCCGCCGCCGCGGTCCTTACCGCGGTCGTCGTCGTTGTGTCGTTCTTCTGGTTGTCGGTGGACGAGGCCGCCTCCGTCGACGGGGCCAGCGTGCTCGAGGTCGGCAACACCCGCTACGAGTTCGCCCCCTCGGTCTGCACGTTCACGGCCACCGACTTCGTGGCAGCCGGGGGCGGCACTGTCGACGGTGAACCGTTCTGGGTTTCCGCATCGAGCCGCAGCATCCGACTGTCCGTCGGAGCCGAATCCGAACTCCAGCGACCGGCCGACCATCAGCTGTGGATGACCAGCGTCGGCGAACTGCGCTGGGATCCGGGTGACGATTCGCTTCAGGTTCGGACGCTGATGAGGGACGGCCGCAACGATGACGCGGCGAAGGTCCAGGCCCGCCTCTCGGTTGCCTGCCCGAGTTCGACCTGACGGCTATCGGCCACCCTCGCCACGCCACGCCGCCACCATGGCCAGCAGGTCCTCGAGCAGCGCCGGCGTGGCGGCCGCAACCGGTGCCCTTCGGGCCGACGGATCGAGCGTGATCAGCTCAGCGCCATCGCCGCCACCGTCGACGACAACCGCTCCCGCCTCCCGGCACACGAGTAGACCGCCCAGATAATCCCACACGCCGTGGGCCCGATCGATGTCGACAAAGCCGTCGAGACTACCCGTGGCCACGGCGCACAGATCGAGGGCAGCGGCCCCGAGGGCCCGGAACTGGCTCCAACCACCATGGGTCGGCGGCAGACCGGAGAAGCCGACGACCGCGTCCTCCAGCCGTTCACAACCGGACGGCCCGAATGGTAGGGCCCGGTAGCCCACCGGCTTCACCGGATCGGCCCCACCATCGGCCCCGCCCTCGACATCGACACCGGCATCGACACCGACGTCGGAACCGGCACCGACATCGACACCGCCGATGCCACCCATCTCGACGCCCTCACCTCGGCTGGCCCGGTACCGGTCCCCGGAGGCCAGGTTGGCCACAAGGGCCGCAACCGGCCCATCGTCGTCGACCGCGCAAAGGCTGGTGGCATACCACGGGAGACGGCGAGCGCCGTTCGTAGAACCGTCGACCGGGTCGACGACCACGGTGACCTCCCCGGTTCCGACCAGGCCCGACTCCTCGCTCAACACACGCAGCCCGGCGCTCCGCAATCGGGGAACCACGATGTTGTCGGCGACGATGTCGTGACGGTACTGCGACGCCCGTTCCCCGGACGGGCCCCAGTCGTCCAAGCCGCTCAACGACTGGCGAATCTCGGTGACGAGTTCGTCGAACAGAGCCAGCAACGCATCGCGATCCACCCGGGAAACCCTAACCACTGACGACGGGCAACGGGCCGATGCGGCGATGCCGGTACAATCGCTGGCGGGTCGATCGGTGTACATCGGTCGCTTTCCAGGGAGAGCTGTTCAGTGGCAATAATCGACATCCCGGGGTTCGTGGCCGAGTTGAAGGAACACGCCATGGACCACCAGTTCCACATCCACGACGAACGCCACTTCATCGAGACCTACTCGATGCGCCAGGCGTGGGAGGTCGACCTGCATCCGGAGCGGGCCTGTGGCGGGCCGCTCGATCTCCACCTGTCGGTCGACCTCGATCCCCGCACCGTGCTGGCGTTCGAGGACCACCTCCTGGCCCTGCACGAGGAGGACGAGCCCGAGACCGGCCTGACCATCCCGCTCATGTTCACCTGGATCCTCCCGCCGCTGACCACGGCCCCCGATCTGCTCCTGCTGGCCACCGAGTTGGCCGGTGTCGGCGGAGCCAACCTCCCGCTGCGGGTGGCGGCGATCGACTCGACGGCCGAGGTGACCGACGCCGCCGAGCGCACCCTGTCGATCACCGCCGCGCTCGAACTCCGCCTCGACGATCTGTTCATGCACCGCGAATCGCTGTGCGAGGCGCTCGACGACTGCTATCGGGTCAGCGAGTTCCTCCTCGATCACGCCCCCGCCTGGCTGGGTGAGTTCTAACAAAGGCCGGAGGCGGCCCAGCCCCGGGGGAAACCGGGCTCGCGACGACGTCGAGGCGTTCCGATCGGCCCTGTCGTATCCGGCCGAGCTGCCCATCACCGACCGTCGAGACGAGCTGGTCGAGGCAATCGGGGCCAACCAGGTGGTGATCGTGGCCGGCGAAACCGGCTCCGGGAAGAGCACCCAGCTGCCCAAACTCTGCCTCGAGGCGGGACGGGGCACCAACGGCCTGATCGGTCACACCCAGCCCCGGCGGCTGGCCGCCCGCTCCATCGCGGAGCGGATCAGCACCGAAACCGACACCGACGTCGGCGACTTCGTCGGGTTCTCGGTCCGGTTCAACGACCGTGTCGGTCCCCGCACCGTGATCCGGCTCATGACCGACGGGATACTGCTCAACGAGCTGCAACGGGATCGGAGCCTGCGTCGCTATGACACCATCATCATCGACGAGGCCCACGAACGAAGCCTCAACATCGACTTCATCCTCGGCTACCTGCATCA
Source organism: Acidimicrobiales bacterium (assembly GCA_965216675.1). Taxonomy (GTDB): domain Bacteria; phylum Actinomycetota; class Acidimicrobiia; order Acidimicrobiales; family SZUA-35; genus JAHELU01. The sequence continues at coordinate 666,181 of CBDCGK010000004.1, forward strand.
GCTCCTCCCCCGCCGGCCCGATCTTCACGTTGTGGTGACGTCGGCCACCATCGACGTCGAGCGGTTCTCCGGGCACTTCGACGGCGCCCCGATCATCGAGGTGTCGGGCCGCACCTATCCCGTCGAGATCCGGTATCGGCCCTACGACACCGACGGTGTGGGCGACGCCGATCGGGGCGGGTTGCCCCTGTCGCAGCCGGAGGCCATCGCCGAAGCGGTCACGACGCTGGCCCGGGAAGGACCCGGCGACATGCTGGTGTTCCTGGCCGGCGAACGCGACATCCGGGAGACCGCCGACACCCTCTCGGAGCTCGACCTGCCGTCGACGGAGATCTTCCCGCTCTACGCCCGGCTGTCGGCAGCCGAGCAGCATCGGGTCTTCCGCCCCCATCGGGGACGCCGCATCGTCCTGGCGACGAATGTGGCCGAGACGTCGGTGACCGTTCCCGGCATCCGGTACGTCATCGATCCCGGCAACGCCCGCATTTCCCGCTACAACACCCGAACCAAGGTGCAGCGGTTGCCGATCGAGGAGATCTCGCAGGCCTCGGCCAACCAGCGTGCGGGCCGCTGCGGCCGTATCGGTCCGGGTATCTGTGTTCGCCTCTACACCGAGGAGAACTTCGAGTCTCGCGACGAGTTCACCGAGCCGGAGATCCTGCGAACCAATCTCGCATCGGTGATCCTGCAGATGGCGGCCCTCGGGCTCGGTGACATCGCGTCGTTCCCCTTCGTCGAGCCGCCGGATGACCGGGGTATCGCCGACGGGGTCGCCCTGCTGGAGGAACTCGATGCGCTCGACCCCGAGCGGCACGGAACCGACGACTGGCTGACCCCGCTCGGTCGCGAGCTGGCCCGACTACCCGTCGATCCTCGTTTCGCCCGCATGATCATCGAGGCCGCCGACAATGGGGCACTGGCCGAGGTGCTGATCATCGTCGCCGCCCTGTCGATCCAGGATCCCCGGGAGCATCCGACAGGCAGTGAGGACGAAGCCCGGACCGCCCATGCCCGGTTCCATCACCCGACGTCGGACTTCGTCACGCTGTTGAAGTTGTGGCGTCATCTCGACAAGCAGCGCAGCGATCTGTCGGGCAACCAGTTCCGGCGGGCCTGTCGCCGAGAGTTCCTCAACTACAACCGGGTCCGGGAGTGGGACGACACCCGCTCCCAACTCGAACAGACGGCCCAGGAGCTCGGCTACCGCACCAGCGGCAATCGGGCCAAGGTCGACGTGATCCACCGCTGTCTGCTGTCGGGACTGTTGTCCCACATCGGGATGCGGCTCGACGACAAGCAACGAGGACGACGGCGGGATCGAGATCGTGGCCGTGGAGCGGTCCACTATCAGGGGGCCCGGGGCTCCCGATTCCGGCTCGGCCGGGAATCGGTGCTGGCCGGTCGGCCTCCGGAGTGGTTGATGGCGGCCGAACTGATCGAAACCAACCAGATGTGGGCCCGCATGGCGGCACCGATCGAACCCCGGTGGGCCGAGGAACTCGGTCCCTATCTGGTGAAACGAAGCTACAGCGACCCGGTGTGGGTGGCCGACGACGGCGTGGCCTACACCACCGAGCGGGTCACCCTCTACGGTCTTCCCGTCGTCGACGACCGACGGCGAACCGTCGGGCAGGTCGACCCGACCCTGGGTCGTGACCTGTTCATCCACCATGCGCTGGTGGAGGACGAGTGGTCGACCCGACACGACTTCGCGGCCCGCAACCGGGAGCTCCGTGCCGAGATGGCCGAACTGGAGACGAGGGCCCGACGGGATCTCCTGGTCGACCAGGCCGCGCTGCACCGGTTCTTCGCCGAGCGTCTCCCGTCCGACATCACATCCGCCGCCCACTTCGACCGCTGGTGGAAGACCCGGCGGACCGACGACCCGCGACTGCTCGACCTGACCCCCACCGACATCCTCCGGCCCGACGGGCCGACGGTCGGGGTGGAGGACTTCCCCAACCGCTGGCCGCTCGACGATCTCGACCTCGAACTGGCGTATGTGCACGACGGGGACAGCCCGATCGACGGGCTCAGCGTGCACGTGCCGGTCGAGGTGCTGAACCAGCTCGATCCCCGTCCGTTCGAGTGGACGGTTCCCGGTTTACGAGGCCGGCTCCTCACCCACCTGATCCGATCGTTGCCGAAGACGGTGCGGCGGGCGCTCAACCCGGTCGCCGACACGGTCGAGGCGGTGCTGCCGATCCTCGAGGCGGAGGCCGGTCGACGGCCGCTCGCCGTGGCACTGGCCAATGTGCTCGGCCCGAGGGCCGGCACGGTCATCGAGCCCGGCGACTTCGACTGGGATCGGGTGCCCGCCCACCTCTCCCCCACCTTCCGGGTACTGGGCGAGGACCGGCAACTCCTGGCCGAGGGTAAGGACCTCCGGGCGCTTCAGGAGCTGTTGGGCGAGCACACCAGGCAGGCCATCGCCGAGATCTCGACCGAACAGTCCGACCTGGTGCGAACCGGCCTCACCCGGTGGGACGTCGGTGACCTGCCGACGAGCGTCGTCACCGATGGCCCGACCCACACGATCACGGCCTATCCGGCGCTGGTCGACCGGGGCGACTCGGTCGACGTCTCGCTGCTGGCCGATCCCGTTGAGCAGGCCGACGCCATGTGGCTGGGAACCCGCCGGCTGCTGCGGCTGGGGCTCCCGAAGCCGGTGCGCACCCTCGACCGCCTCTTCGACGACGAGACCAAGCTGGCCATGATGTCGTCACCGGTCCAGTCCCGCGCCGCCTGGTACACAGACACGATCGACGCGGTGCTCGATCGCCTGATCGCCGAGGCGGGAGGACCGTCGTGGTCCGCCGCCGGGTTCGCCCGCCTGCAGGATGCGGTGGAAGCCGACTACGGCGACGAACTGGCGGCTGTCGTCGACGACGTGGCGGCCCTCGTCGTCGCCACATCCGCAGTGCGTCGACGGCTCGACGACCTGGCCGGAGCCGAGGCGTTGGCGGTGTCGCTCGCCGACGCCCGAGCCCACCTCGATCGATTGGCCTACCCCGGTTTCATCGCCGGCGTCGGCACGGAACGGCTGTCCGACGTCGCCCGGTACCTGGAGGCCATCACCTACCGTCTCGACCGGCTGGCCGACAACCGTACGGGGGATGTGACAAAGGCCGCCGACTGTGTTGCCGTCGAGTCCCGGCACCGTGAGCTGGTCCACCAGCTCGGGTTGACCGAGGAGTTGGAGGAGCTGACGTGGCTCCTCGAGGAGTTGCGAGTCGCCCAGTTCGCCCAGCACCTGCGCCCCAGCGGACCCGACGCGGTCAAGGTGAGCGTGCGGCGAATCGAGCGGGCCCTCGACGCCGTCGCATCGACAGCGCCGTAGCGCGGAGCGGAGCCCTGACGTCCCGGCCGCCTGGCCGGTCAGCCCGGGCGTTCGCTCGCCGGTAGGGCCCGGTGAACCGACACGGCGTAGTCGACATCGTCCCGGTACGGGTCGCGTTCCCAGGTGCCGTAGCGTTCGATCAGCTCGAGTCCGGCGTGATGGCACCAGTCGTCGTACCCCCGGAGGTCATAGGGCGGCAAGAAGGACGATCCGCAGATGAGATGGCCGCCCTCGTCGAGCGCGTCGGCCAGGTTGGGCACGACGAGGTGCCGTCGGACCGGCTCGACGAACACCAGCACGTTACCGGCCAGCACGATCGTGTCAAAGGTCCGCTCGAACTGCACCGTCGTCAAATCGGCGAGCAGCCATGTGGCGTCGGACTCCTTGGACCGGGCCCGGCGGAGCATGTCGGCGTCGTTGTCGACACCGGTGACCTCATAGCCGCGGCGAGCCAGTTCGAGCCCGACCCGACCGATGCCGCAACCGGCGTCGAGGATGCGTTTGGTGGCGTACCGATCCACAAAAGCGGCTTCGCCGTGGACCTTCTTCCCCTGTGCTTCGAGTCGATCCCAGCGAGTTTCGTACTCGTCGAGATCGACCTCCTGACGCCATCGGCGCCAGCGTTCACTAACAGGGAATTGGTCCACGGCGAACAGCCTTGACGTCATGGGTGCACCGTACGGTGCGGCCCTGATTCAGCCTTGGAGGCGAGCGAAGAGTTCGACCTTCGCTTCTTCGAAATCCTCCTCAGAGATGATACCGGCCTGACGACGATGGTGAAGATCCTCCACCAGCGTCAGCAATTCTTCGGGCGACGGTTCTCCATCGCCGGAAACCATTGATACAACATCCCTGGGCTCGTCGGTCGCTACTGAGTCTTCGTCGGAGGAGTTGCGGTTTCGCCGGGCGGCGCGCTTTTGAGAGGCCCGCTCCTTCTTGGCTTTGTCCCGCTGCAACTTCGCGAAGCTCGATCGTTGTTTGGCCATGGCGAGCTCCTCAAGTAGTCGGTCACATCCACCGGGGAACGCGCCCCGGCAGGCGGTCATATAGGGTAGAGCGATTTTCGACCCAAATGACTCTTTGTGACGAGGTTGTACCATTTCTCCGCCACGTGCGGGACGCCGCCATCGATGAAGGCGCTGCTTTTGGGCAAAAGTGCCCCACATGCACGTTGACCGATGTCACAGCAGCACGTCGCGGCTCCTGTGTCACCCGCTTTCAGTAGAGCCATCGCCGTGCACTACCATCGGCCAGGATCACCCCGCCGTTCGCACCCGAGAGCCAGGACCGCCCATGACCGACATGCCCTCCGCCCCGTTCGGATCGACGTCCCATCGCTCCAGCCGCGTCATCTTCGGAGCGGCCGCGTTGGGTTCGATGAGCCAGGACCGGGCCGACGAAACAATGGCCGGAGCGATCGAAGCAGGTGTCAACCACATCGACACCGCGGCCGGCTATGGCGACTCCGAACTGCGACTCGCCCCCTTCCTGGCCGACCACCGGGAACAGGTCTTCCTGGCCACCAAGACCGGCGATCGTACGGGGCCGGCAGCTCGAGCCTCCCTCGAGCGAAGCCTGGAGCGGATGGGTGTCGATCACGTCGACCTGATCCAGCTCCACAACCTCGTCGAGGATGACGAGTGGCAGACGACGTTCGCGCCGGGTGGAGCGTTGGAGGCCCTCGTCGCGGCCCGTGACGAGGGGCTGTGCCGGTTCATCGGGGTGACCGGGCACGGCACGAGGATCTGTGCCATGCACCTGCGCAGCCTTGCCGAATTCCCGTTCGACTCGGTGCTGTTCCCGTACAACCCGTCGATGCTGTCGATCGGCCAGTACCGCGACGACTGTGACCGGCTGCGTCGTGAGTGCGCCGAGCGGGCGGTTGCGGTGCAGACCATCAAGTCGATCGCCCGCCGCCGTTGGAGCGACGACGCGCCATCACCTCGGTTCAGCTGGTACGAGCCGTTGACCGACCCGGCGGCCATCGAGCGGGCGGTCCGATTCGTGCTGAACGAGGACGACCTCTTTCTCAACACGACCAGCGACGCCCGCCTCCACCAGCTCGTCTATGACGCCGCCGTGGCGTGGCAACGCAATCCGGGTGTGCCGACGGCGGCCGAGCTGGCCGAGGACACACAGAACTTCGGCATCACCCCACTGTTCGACGGACGAGAATTGGAGGTCATCTGACCATGTTGATCGTGGCCGGCACGCTGACGACCGCACCCGGCGAGCGAGATCGGGTGCTCGCCCTGGCCCGTGAGGTGATCGCGGCAACCCGTCAGGAGGACGGCTGTCGCGACTACGTGTTCTCACCCGACATCGACGATCCCGATGTGATTCGTCTGTACGAGTTGTGGGACGGACCGGAGCAGCTCGACGCCCACCTCCGGTCGCTGCATATCGCCACGTGGCGGGAGGCCAGCGCCGACCTGTTCACCGACCGCTCGATCATGGTCTTCACCGTCACCGGCAGCAAGGAGCTCTGATATGGGCGACGTCGACGATTCCCTTCCCAATCCGCTCCTCGGTGAGTTCTGGATCCGCCCGGCGGCCGAGATCGAAGCCGACATCGAGACACTCCGCGACGCCGGCGGTGTCACCTTCCACCCCGAGCCGATCGTGCCCGACGGCTACCCACTGCCGCAGGGCCCCGGTGGGTGGGCGCTGTCGAATTTCGCCGACATCCTCCACGTGTCGAAGAACCCCCAGATCTTCAGCTCGGCTCAGGGGATCGTGCTGCAGGACATGCCGGCGGAGTTCGTCGAGTTCTTCAACTCGATGATCGGGATGGACGATCCTCGCCACGCCCGCCTCCGTCGCCTCGTTTCCGCCGGCTTCACGCCCCGCATGCTGGCCAAGCTCGACGACAGCGTCCAGGAGGTGGCGGCATCGATCGTCGACCGCATCATCGACGCCGACGAGATCGACTTCGTCACCGAGGTGGCCGCGGCGCTTCCGCTGAAGATCGTGTGCGATCTCATGGGCATCCCCGACTCGAGCTACGACTTCGTGCTGGAACAGACGAACATCATCCTCGGGGCCGGTGACCCCGAGTACGTGGCGGAGGCTGAGGACATCATCTCCTCGATCCTGCTGGCCGGCCAGGGTCTGTCGGATCTCATGAACGAGGTGGCCGACACCAAGCGGGGTGGCGATGGGACCGACCTGACCAGTGTGTTGATGAATGCCGAATTGGAGGACGACGTGCTGTCGCCCTCCGACCTGGCCAGCTTCTTCATCCTGCTCGTCGTGGCCGGCAACGAGACCACCCGCAACGCCATCAGCTGGGCCTTGACGTTTCTCACCGACAATCCCGATCAGCGGCGGCTGTGGCAGGCCGATTTCGAGAACCTGGCCCCGCAGGCCGTCGAGGAGATCGTGCGGCTGGCCAGTCCGGTCACCTACATGCGCCGTACGGTGACCACCGACACCGTCATCGGCGACACCGCGATCCCCGAAGGCGACAAGGTCGCGATGTTCTATCTGCTCGCCAATCGGGATCCGAACGTCTTCGACGATCCGCACCGCTTCGACATCATGCGGGAGCAACAGCCCCACGTCGGCTTCGGAGGTCCCGGACCGCACTACTGTCTTGGCGCCCACCTGGCCCGGCGCGAGATCACGGTCATGTTTCGTGAGTTGTTCGCCCGGGTCCCCGACATCCGGGCCTCCGGACCGCCGGATCTGCTCTTCTCGAGCTTCATCCACGGCGTCAAACACCTGCCCGCAGCCGTCCACGGCTGACCCCGTCCGCCTGAACTTTGAGCCTCCAGCGACCCCGTCCGCCTGAACTTTGAGCCTCCAGCGACCCCTAAACGGGTCGTCAGGCGCACAAAGTTCGGGCGGGCGGGCGGCTCGGAGCCGGGGCTCGAGTCGAACTCATTCAGCTCCCCTTTGCCCTGCTGTCGATGTTTGACCTCAAGTGGGACTGGATCCCCGGTGTCAGGTGATGGCTCGCCTTCACCGTGACATTTCTTCCGTTCGCCAGGCGAAGCTCCACAAATTCAGCCTTCAAACCGCGTAGCCACATCCTGCGGCCGACGGAGGAACTCACGATCCAAGCCCACCCGACTCGTTGACGCTTCGCAACGAACGGCCCGAATCGGAACCGTACGACAAGCGCCTGCTCGGTGATGACGAATTCGGACAGCATGTCGTAGACGTGAGGCAGCACGAAGAAGCCGGCCACCGCAATGGCGATCACGACCAACGTCGTGTCGCCCGCTGAGCGCGCCAGCCAGGCCACGACCGCGGCGATCCCACCGGGAATGGTCGCCGCGACAAGGGACGGAACGTTCGATCGAAAGCTGCGCGGAATGACGATGTCGTCTACGCCTGATTGGATCATCGACACCCCCGCCCGCTGATGGATGGGTGGACCTTATCACATTGCGGAACGTCTCGGCCTCGCACGAGGTCGATGACGAGTCGTTCCTACTGTGGCGTCGCGTCTGGGCCGGCGGTCACGTCCCGCGCTGCAACTCCCGAACCGCGGCCAACGCCTCGTCGGCGTGCTTGTTCATGCTGGCCTCGCTCTTGATGACGGCCTTGACCCGGCGGTCGGTACCGATCACGAACGTCACCCGCTTGACCGGCAACGGGCCGAACCGGGCCGCCCCGAACTGTTTGGCCACCGTCTTGTCGGTGTCGGCCAACAACGGGAATCCGAGGTCGTTGGCCTCGTCGAACTGCTTCTGCCGATCGGACCGATCGGGCGACACTCCCACAATGCTGGCTCCGAGTTCGGCGAACTCGGCCTGCAGATCACGGAAGTGCTTGCTCTCGATCGTTCAACCCGAGGTCATGGCCTTGATGTAGAAGTAGACGACCACGGGCCCCGACTCGACGAGCGAGTCGAAGCTCACCGGGTTGCCGTGTTGATCGTCGAGCGTGAAGCTTTCAACGGTGTCTCCAACATCCATGGCGTCAACCTAGTCGCTTCCGCCGTCTCCCGTGTGGTTGTCGAGCGCGAGCCAACCAGATGCATCCGACCTGCTCAAGGTTGCCGGACCGCGCTCCGAAGGCCCTTACATGGGAATCGGAAGAGCAGCAGCAGGTGTCGTCGCCGGACTCGGCCTCGTCGGTATGGGATACGCGGGCATCGCCGGCCAGGACGAGACAACCCGAAGCGACGACGGGGCCATCACCGCCGAAGGAGAACTCGGCGCGTTCCGCATCCGGCTGGGCGACTGCATCGAAGGCGGGTTCAGCGGAGAAGTCGAATCAGTCCAGGGTGTGCCCTGCGACGGCCCCCACATGCTCGAGACCTACCACGCGTTCAACCTGCCCGACGGCCCGTATCCGGGTGACACAGCCGTGAGCGAGATGGCCGACGACGGCTGCTATGGCGCATTCGAACCGTGGGTCGGCCTGTCCTACGAGGAATCGATCTACGGCATCTCCACGCTCACACCGACCGAGGCCAGTTGGGACTCGGTGGACGATCGGGAAGTGCTCTGCTTCGTGGGCAACTACGACGACACACCCAAGGTCGGTTCGGCCTACCGGACCGGACTCTAAGGGGCCTGACTGGTAGGCGCTCAGCGCCTCCCGTCGGGTGACGGACACCAAATCGCTGATTTGACGGATCGCCGATCTGGGTGTCAGCCCAGCGCCGCCATGGCCGCTTCGGCTGCGGCCAGGTCGCTCCTGGCCACCTCCAGCAGCTCTCGGGTTTCGGCCACCAGTTCGGGTTTGGCGTTGTTGACATACCCCGGGTTGGCCAACCGCTGCTCGAAGCCGGCGATCTGGTTCGACTTGCCGTCGATCAGCTTCTGCAGCCTGGTCCGTTCGGCGTCGATGTCGAGCTCGTCGACCAGCCCCGACACCAGCACCTCGGAACCCTCGAACGCCAACGGGCTCGCGCCCGGAGGCCGCTCGCCGCCCTCCGACGCCATGACGTCGGCGACCCCGGCAAGTGTCTCGACCATGCCCTGGCTCTGCTGGATCAGGTGACGAACCCTCTCGGGCGCGTGCAGGGTGACCGACTGTTTCGGTTTGACGCCACGGGAGGACCGGATGTTGCGGATCGCACCGATGAGCTGATCAGCCCGCTCGAACGTGTCGACGATCGAGAGATCGACGACGGCAGGATCGACCGAAGGCCACGCGGCAAGGGCGCACAGCTCCGACGGCGGGAGTGCGACCCCCCGCAGCTCACCGCCTCGAACGGCGCTCACGTGCGGCCAGAGAGCCTCGGTGACAAACGGTGAGACCGGGTGGAGGAGCCGAAGCACGGCGTCGAGCACCGCCCCGAGGATTGCCTGCTGGGCCGGGTTGTCGTCGATCGTCGGCTTGACCGCCTCGAGGTAGCGGTCGCAGACGTCACGCCAGATGAAGTCGTAGAGGGCGTCGGCGTAGGTGTTGAACTGGTAGCCGGCCAGGGCCCGGTCGATCGTGTCGATCGTCTGGGCGAGTCGAGCCAGAATCCACCGGTCGGCGAACGCCGCAGCAGCGCCGTCATCGGCTCCGGCCGACGTGACGTCGATCTCGCCGACGTCGACGCCGGGCTGGATCCGCCCCAGCGCGAACCGGGTGGCGTTCCAGACCTTGTTGGCGAAGTTGCGGCCGAGGTCGAACTTCGTCGACGTGTTGCGGGCCAGCGGCATCTCGTCGGTCGGCTCGACCTCACCGGTGGCGTGACCGTAGCCCGAGACCATCGTCAGGGCGGGATCCGACGGCGACGTCTGGATCGGCGCGGCGACGACATGCCCTGCCTTGGTCGTGATGAACTCGGGAGTGAAGCTCTCGCCGGTGTGGGGGCACACCATGTCGACCGGCATCCGAACATCCTGGGTGTCGGTGGTCATCTGGACGAGCGTGTAGCGGAGGGCGTCGGCTCCATGGCTGTGGATGACATCACGGGGATCGAGGCCGTTGCCCAGACTCTTCGACATCTTCTGGCCGTGGCCGTCCTGGATGATGGCGTGGATGAACACGTCGTCGAACGGGACCCGTCCGTCGAGGAAATAGCGGTTGAACATCGTCATCCGACTCACCCACAGGGTGATGATCTCCCGCCCGGTCATCAGCACCGAGGTGGGGTTGTAGCTCTCGAGCAGGCCGACGGTTTCAGGGTGGTCCTCGGGATAGGGCCAACCCATCGTCGACATCGGCCACAGGCCCGACGAGAACCACGTGTCGAGCACATCGGGGTCGCGCTCATAGCCGTCATCCTCGAGCGCGGCGACCAGCTCGGGTTCGGTCATCGGCTCGGTGACGCCGGCCGCCGCCCCGGCCTCGACGAGGCGACCCAAGGTGGCCGACGGTGGGACACAAACCGCCTCCTCGACCTCGAAGTCGGTGATCTTGCGGGCGTGGTGGACCGCCCCGGTCGCCGTCCACCGGCTGGTGAGTTCGACCGGTTGGTCGACGGCCGCGCCGTCGACGGCGGCTGCGACCGCCTCGGGGAGCTCGTCGATCGGCCGCGTCCGCAGCCAGACCGGGATCTGGTGCCCCCACCAGAGCTGGCGGGAAATGCACCAGTCGCGAATCGTGTCGTGCCATGCGTGGTAGGTGCGGGCGTAGCGTTCGGGGTGGAACGTGATGCCGCCGTCGCCTTCACGATCGGTTCGTGGCGCCACGTCGGCGGGCAGCGGCGGGCTCTGCTCGACGTCGAGGGCCCGCAGAGCCGAGCCCCGTAGCCGGTCGTCGGTGACGGCGACGAACCACTGGTCGGACAGCCACGGCTCGATCGGAACATGGCTGCGGTACGAGTGACCGACCGAGTGGTTGTAGGGCCGGACGGCCTCCAGCAAGTCGTTGGCCTCGAACCACTCGACCACGGCTGCCCTGGCATCCTCGCGGCTCAGCCCGACGAACCGGCGGGCCTCGTCCGAAACGTCCTCCCAGCCGTGGTCGGCGCTGATCGAACCGTCGGGACCCAAGATGTTGACGACGGGCAGGTCGTGGCGTTGTCCGATGTCCCAGTCGTTGGGATCGTGGGCCGGCGTGACCTTGAGGAACCCGCTGGCGAACTGCGCCTTGGCGTCGCTCGAGGAGGGGTCGGCCATCACGACGTAGTCGTCGGTGACGATCGGGATGAGACGATCGACGATGGGAAGCCGAACCTGCGCTCCGGCCAGCTCCGCCGCCCGGGGATCGTCCGGATTGATGGCGACCGCAGTGTCGCCGAGCATCGTCTCGGGGCGGGTGGTGGCCACGACGACATGCCCGGAGCGGTCGGCCAGCGGGTACCGCAGGTACCACATGTGGCCGTCGACGTCCTCCATCTCGACCTCGTCGTCGGACAGAGCGGTCCGGGTGGCCGGATCCCAGTTGACGAGGCGCTTGCCCCGATAGATGAGACCGTCGGCGAACAACTGATAGAAGGCGTGGCGAACGGCGGTGGCACACATCTCGTCCATCGTGAACCGGGTGCGATCCCAGTCACACGACGCCCCCATCGAGAGCAGCTGCTCGATGATGACGGCCTCGTATTCGTCCTTCCACTCCTGGGTCTTGGCCACAAAGGCGTCGCGGCCCATGTCGAGCCGCTTGACCCCCTCGGCCAGCAGACGCTTCTCGACCACGGTCTGGGTGGCGATGCCGGCGTGGTCGGTGCCGGGCATCCACAGCGTGGCGTCGCCTCGCATCCGGTGGTAGCGGATCAGTACGTCCTGGAGGGTGTTGTTGAGTGCATGACCGAGGTGAAGGGGTGCGGTGACGTTGGGCGGCGGGATGACGATCGAATAGCGAGGGTCGCCCTCGGGCACCGACGACTGGGCAGCCGACATGTCGGCCGCCTGCCATCGTTTCGAGATCTCTTCCTCCACCGAGGCCGGGGTGTAGGCCTTGGGAAGCGCGGCCAACGATTCTGCATCACTCATGGTCTGATCAGACTAGCGGCGGAGACACCTGCTGATTCGGGGATTTGCCGCCCGGGAAGCCGATTTCCACTAGCGTCACACGCCGCTGGCGAATACGCTGGGGGCAAGCGAGGCAGCTGAGCGGTCGCAGGCGCTGGGACGGCCGGGACTAGAGGGCCCGGAGGCTGTTCGGCCAGGACATGGGGGCTGAAATGTCGCTCGAAACGGTAACGGCGGACTTCGTGGGGCCCGACGCCCCGGTGCGGTTCGAGGACTGGACCGGCAAGAGCTGGGGTATGGCGGGCGCGCCCGTCGTCGTCCGGTTCAACAGCATCGACGCATTGCGATATCTCGTGCGTCACCCGGGCGAGCTCGGGTTCGCCCGAGCGTACGTGTCGGGGGCGATGGACATCGACGGCGACATCTGGGCGCTGCTCGACCAGAAACGCGACCTGAGCGGTATCAGCCTGACTCCGGCTCACATCCGGGAGCTCCTCGGCATCGTCGGGTTCGACGGCCTACGGCACGCACCGCCGATACCGGCCGAGGAGGTCCAGTTCGGTGGCCGGTTCCGAGCCCACAGCCGGCGCCGCGATCGCAAGGCGATCTCGCACCACTACGACGTGTCGAACGAGTTCTACCGCAAGGTGCTCGGCCCGGCCTGGACCTACTCGTGCGCGGTGTTCGAATCACCGACCGACACCCTCGAACAGGCTCAGGCCAACAAACACGAACTCATCTGCCGGAAGCTCGACCTGCGGCCGGGGCAGCGGCTCCTCGACGTCGGCTGCGGGTGGGGTTCGATGGCCCTTCACGCCGCCCGCTACTACGGCGTACAGGTCGTCGGCATCACGATCTCGGAGAATCAGGCGTGGCTGGCCCGGGAACGGGTGGCGGAGGCCGGCCTGAGCAACCAGATCGAGATTCGTATTCAGGACTACCGCGACCTCAACGACGGTCCCTATGACGCGATCAGTTCGATCGGCATGTTCGAACACGTGGGCCTGGCCAACCTCAAGCGCTACTTCGTCACGCTACGAGACCAGCTCGCTCCCCGGGGCCGCCTCCTCAACCATCAGATCGGCCACAAACCGTCGACTCCCCGCCGCTTCCGCCGTCGTCCCGACACCACGCTCGGCCGCAACAGCTTCATCCACCGCTATGTGTTCCCCGACGGTGAACTGCATGAGGTCGGCAACGTGATTGCGGCCATGCAGGAGACCGGTTTCGAGGCCCGCCACATGGAGAGCATTCGTGAACACTACGCCCTGACGCTGCGGCACTGGGTGACGAACCTGGAGAACAACTGGGAGGCGGCCGTGGCCGAGGCCGGGGAGGGCAAGGCCCGGGTTTGGCGGCTCTACATGGCGGCGACGGCGGTCAACTTCGCCAACGGTCATACCCAGGTCCACCAGATCCTCGGGGTGAAGACGCCGACGACCGGACCGGAGTCGGGGCGCAGCGGCATGCCGTTCCGGTCCCGCTGGGAGTACGACCTGACCAGGGCGGGCGGAAGCCACAACGGTGGGGCCGAACCGATGGAGGTCGATCTACGTGAACCGTCGCCGTCCCCCTCCGGAGATCTCCAGCGGCGGTGACATCCAACGCCACCTCGGATCCGGTGGCACGGGAACAAACCTGGCCGACAGACGTATTGTCGCGGCCTTCAACCGGTGTGGTAAAACGGTCGTCGGCGTCGCACTGGCCGTAACGCCAGAACCACTGGGGCCACACTTCACAAGGAGAAAACCGTGTCCACTCCGAACGAAGCAGTAACCGACTGGCTGGCGCGCTTCGATGCCGCTGTCTCGGCCGCCAACTACCCGGGCGCCGCCGAGCTCTTTGCCGAAGACTGCTATTGGCGGGACCTCGTCACCTTCACCTGGAACATCAAAACCGTCGAAGGACGAGACGCGATCCGGGCCATGCTCGAGGCCCGGGCTTCCGACACCGCCCCGGCCAACTGGCAGGTGCGGGGCGAGGCCACCGAGGCCGACGGCGTCACCGAGGCCTGGATCACCTTCGAGACGGCGGTGGCCCGCGGGGAAGGACACATCCGCCTGCAGGGCGACGAGTGCTGGACGCTGCTCACGGCGATGACCGAGCTGAAGGGTCACGAGGAACCGAGAGGGGCGAACCGACCGAAGGGTGTTTCCCACGGGGCCGACCCCGACCGTCTGACCTGGCTCGAACAGCGTGAGAAGGAGACGGCGGAACTCGGCTACACGACCCAGCCCTACACGGTGATCATCGGCGGTGGACAGGGCGGCATCGCTCTCGGCGCCCGGCTGCGGCAACTCGGAGTGCCCACCATCATCATCGAGAAGAACGCGCGGCCCGGCGACTCGTGGCGCAAACGCTACAAGTCACTCTGCCTCCACGATCCGGTGTGGTACGACCATCTGCCCTACATCAAGTTCCCCGAGAACTGGCCGGTGTTCTCCCCCAAGGACAAGATCGCCGACTGGCTCGAGTACTACACGAACGTGATGGAACTCAACTACTGGGGTTCGACCGAGGCGCGCGGCGCCTCGTATGACCCCGAAACCGGGGAGTGGACGGTCGATGTCCGGCGCCGCCGCGACGACGGTTCGATCGAGGAGGTCACGCTCAAACCGAAGCAGCTGGTGCTGGCCACCGGCATGTCGGGCAAACCGAACATCCCGGAGATCCCCGGGGCCGAGACGTTCCGCGGCGACATCCACCACTCGTCGGCCCACCGGGCGTCCGACGAGTACCGGTTCAAGAACTGCATCGTGTTGGGGTCCAACAACTCGGCTCACGACATCTGTGCCGCGCTGTGGGAGTCGGGCGCGGCGTCGGTCACGATGATCCAGCGCTCGTCCACCCACATCGCCCGTTCCGAGAGTCTCATGCGGCTGGCTCTGGGCGATCTGTATTCCGAGGAGGCGGTGGCCAACGGGATCGACACCCATACGGCCGACATGATTTTCGCCTCCATCCCCTATCGGATCATGCACACGTTCCAGATCCCGGTCTACGAGCAGATGGCGCGGGAGGACGCCGAGTTCTACAAGGCGTTGGAGGACGTGGGCTTCATGCTCGATTGGGGCGACGACGGTTCGGGCCTGTTCATGAAGTACCTGCGCCGGGGCTCCGGCTACTACATCGACGTCGGCGCGTCGCAGCTGGTGATCGACGGCAAGATCGGGCTTCGTAGCGGGGTCAACATCGCCGAGATCAAGCCCGACAGCGTGGTGTTGACCGACGGCGAGGAGCTGCCGGCCGATCTGATCGTGCTGGCCACCGGTTTCGGTTCGATGAACGGCTGGGCCGCCGATCTGATCTCCCAGGAGGTGGCCGACAAGGTGGGCAAGGTGTGGGGCCTCGGCTCGGACACCACCAAGGATCCCGGGCCGTGGGAGGGCGAGCAGCGCAACATGTGGAAGCCGACCCAGCAGGAGGCGTTGTGGTTCCACGGCGGCAACCTGCACCAGTCGCGCCACTACTCGCTGTATCTGGCCCTTCAGCTGAAGGCCCGCCAGGTGGGTCTCGACACCCCGGTCTACGGGCTGCAGGACGTCCATCACACGGGTTAGTCAATCCCGGGCTACTGGGCACTCGGCCTCCAACCCGGTCCAGGTCCCCGAGGTTTGTGCGCTGCGGTGTCGTCATGACCGCTCAGCGCACAATGCTCTCGTCTCTCGTTGATCGCGCCCGCGAAACTTTTCCTTGCACTCTGCTGCAGTCAATTGTATGGTCACCGTTGACATATTCATTGCGCTGCCCTGCAACGATTACAGGCGGCCCGACACGTAGGACGTGACACCATGACGGCAACCATCACCTCGCTCGAAGAGAGCGCCAACCTGAACATCTTGAACGAGAGCCTCCGCCCGCTGCTGACCAACGCCATGGGATCCACGATCGAGGTGTTCGACACCAGCGGACCGGCCGATGTCGGACCGCCGCCGCATCGTCATCCGTGGGAGGAGATCTACGTGATGCTGGCCGGTCGTCTGGAGATCACCGTCGACGGACAGGAGCCCGCCGTCATCGAAGCCGGCGATGTCGCCCACATCCCGGGTGACACCGTCCACAGCTACCGCATCGCCGCCGACGAAACCCGGTTCCTGACCATCTTCAGCAAAGGCAACGCCACCAGCTTCTTCACCGAGGTGGCCGACACCGTCAACATGAACCCGCCGGACATTCCGGCATTGGTCGAGGTGGCCCAACGGCACAGCGTGGTGATCGGCGGGTGACGCGCTCCTACGTCAGCCCGAAGCGGGAGGCCAAGGCAGCGGCCACCCGGGAGGCCATCCTGGAGGCGTTCGTCGACCAGATGTCGGAACCGGGCTGGGTCGCCCTGTCGCCCACCGACGCCGCCCGCCAGGCCGGAGTTTCGGTGCGGACCGTCCACACCCACTTCCCCAACCAGGTCAGCCAGGTCGAAGCGTTGGCCGAATGGTTCGACCGCCAGACGTTTCCCGACGGTGTGGCCGTGGCCCGAGGTCCCGACGACCTCCCCCGCTACTTCCGCGAGATTCACGCCCGGGCTCTGCGCAACCCTCGCAATCGGGCGCTGGCCAACCTGTTGATGAAGTGGCCGGAGGTTCGCCAGCACCGTCGAAGCGAACGGCTCGACGCGATCCGGGCCGCGGTGCAACAAGTCGGGGCGCCGCTCGACGAGACCGAGGACACCACCGCAGTGTTGCTCGCGCTGTCAGGAGCCGACGTCTCGTGGCCGATGCATGATCTCCACGGCCTACCGATCGAACGTATCCCCGACGCCATTGCCAAGACCGTGAGCCTGCTCGTGACCGACCTCGAAGCCTGCCGGCAGCCTGCCAACTCGACGGAAGACCCAAACCGATGACCGAACTGCGAACCGACACAACCAGAGACACCGACGGCGACCGGACACGGCCACCAATCTGGGCCGGGCACATCGGGCCCCTGTTCGTCAACGACATCGAGCGGTCGATCACGTTCTACCGAACGCTCGGTCTCCGCCCGGCGGCGAGAACCGACGCGCTCGTTTCCATGGAGATGCGCGGCGGAACACACCTGGTCCTCCGGCCGGTGCACGGTACCGACGACCCGGTCGAACCGGTCGACGCACCGTTCGATCTGATGACCGACGACCTGGTCGCGAGCCGCAGCGCTATCATCGCGGCAGGCTACGAGGCGACCGACATCGAGGCGTCGGGGAACCACCACCGCTTCATCGTCACCGACCCGACCGGCCACCGCATCCGAATCCACAACAGTCACGTGGTTGGCGTGGTCTAGACCCCGGACCGACGGCGGATCGGGGATGACGGCGATGGGACTGTCGGTGGGACCGCAACCGCCGACGGATACCCCATGACCGACAACGGACCGATCAACACAGAACCGCCGGCGGGCACGGGCCCGCTCCAGGCAATTGTCGGTCAGCTGTCGACCGTCATCGCCGGTCAACGAGATTCGATCTCGGTGGCCTTGGCCGCCCTCGTCGGGGGCGGCCACGTGTTGCTGGAGGACCGGCCGGGTGTCGGCAAGACCGTTCTGGCCCGGGCCCTGGCCCGGGTGCTCGGCCTCGGCTTCAGCCGAATCCAGGGCACCCCGGACCTGCTGCCCACTGATATCACCGGTGTTCACGTCTACAACCCCGGCTCGGTCGCGTGGGAGTTCCGGCCGGGGCCGATCTTCGCCAACCTGATACTGGTCGACGAGTTGAATCGGGCCACGCCGAAGGCGCAGTCGGCGCTCTTGGAGGCGATGGCCGAGGGCCAGACCACCGTCGACGGCCACACCATGGCACTCCCGAATCCGTTCGCGGTCATCGCCACCCAGAATCCCTACCGGGAGCCCGGCACCTATCCTCTGGCCGCCGCTCAGCTCGACCGTTTCGCCGTGCAGATCCATCTCGGGCTGCCCGGCCGTGACGTCGAGGAGCAGGTACTGGCCGGCACCGTCGGCGACGCGAACCTCACCACGCTCAGCCCGACACTCGACGCGCAGGGGCTGGTCGACCTCCGTCGATCGGTGATCGCCACACCGTCGGCACCCGCCATCCGTTCCTACGTCCTGGATCTGGTCGAGGCCGCTCGGGGCGTCGGCGGTGACGTATGGCTCAGCGTGCGGGTGCCGCAGATGATCCTGCGCGTGGCCCAGGGTCTGGCCACCCTGCACGGCCGGGGTTACGTCAGCCCGGAGGACGTCAGGGCTGCGGCGGGACCGGTGCTCAACCACCGGCTTCCGGCCTCCTACGGGCCCGAGTCGATCCCGACGCTCCTCGACGGCGTCGCCGTTCCGGTGGCCGTACCGAACGACCGGCAGTAGGCCCGACCGCGTGAGGTCCGACGGAGCGGTGAGCAATCCGGCAGTGAACCCGCGCTGGCGCCTGCCCGGGCACCCGCCTGGTCACCCGCCCGGGCACGTGATCACCAGCCGTACCGCCCTTCGGCCGTCACCGGTGGGCAAGGCGATTCTCGTGGTCGCGGTGATCCTGGCGTTTCTCGCCGTTGCGACATCGACTTCGATCGGTCCGGTGGTCGCCCTGTTGGTGGTCGGGCTGGCCGATGCCGGCGTTTCCTGGTGGCGACTGCACCGTATCCGGGTCGATATCGCCCCGCTCCGATCGGTAGCTGGACCGCCGGACCATCTGTCCTGCTCGATCGAGGCGTCGGGGCGGCCGGCGCCGGTCGTGGTCACGATGGTGGCCGCTCCAAGGGCGGCCGGACGGGTGCTTGTCGACGCACGATCAGGCCCGGTCACCGCTGAGCTGCTGTACCCGCGACCACACTGCCGGAACCATCTCGAATACCGGCTCACCACCTCCGCGATCGGGCTGGCGCTGGCCCGTCGCGATGAGCTGCTCGTGCTCGGTCACCCTCTGTTCCAAGGGCCCGCGACAGCCGACATCGATCCGCTCGATCCCCCGCTTGCGCCGTTGGAGCCCGAGCTGGAGCGGCTACGGGAGTACGTGCCCGGTGATCGCTGGTCACGGATCTCGTGGCCGACGCTGGCCCGCACCGGCAACCTGCACGTCCGTCAGGAGGATCCCGTTGTCGAGGAACTCGTGGTGATGGTCGATCTGAAACCGGTGCTCGGAGTGGAACCTGTGACGGCCACCGATGTGGAGAGTCAGCTCACCCGAACACTGAGTCTGGCGGCCGCGGTCATCGCCGAGGGGCTGCACCGCAACGACCCGGTCCGGCTCGTCACCTACGAACCACCATCCGGTGTGTTCGATCTCGAACTGGCGATCGCGGCCCGGCGCGTCGACGGTCGGCAACCCAAGCCTGATCCCCACGTCGCCGGCGGCGACGGTGTCGTGGTGAACGAGCTGGTGCCGGACCTCACAGAGATGCATCGTCGGCTGGCGATCGCCGACGTCGGACCGATGGATCCACCACCTCGGCCTCCGTACGTGCTGGTCAACCGCCACGGGGTGGCGTTCGTTCGATGACCGGTGCCCGCGAGCTCGACGGCGTCCTGGCGCTCGACCGGCGGACCGGCCCGGCGGCGATGGGGGCTCGGGCGTTGCCCGCTCTGATGCTGCTCGCCTTCGGCTTCGTGGCCCTGGCCGGAACATCGCTCGGCATGCAGTTCCTGCTGATCCAACTCGTCTGCGTCTCGACCATCGTGTTGCTCTCTGCCCGAGCGCCGCTCGGCGGCCTCCGGTTGCTGCCGCTCGTTTCCGGCCTGGTTCTTCTGATCGCGGTCTTCGTCGGTGGAACCGCACTGGCCCTGGCCCCCGCCACGGTGGTGGCCGCCGTCATCTGGAGCGACTGCGATCATCGACGGGTATGGCCCGATCGCGACGGTTTCGTCGGGGTGGCGGCTGCGCTCCTCCTCGGCTTCGTTCTCAGCGGCCTTGTGGCCGGGCCTCTTGCCCCTCGTCGAGATCCCGGATCGCAGCCGGTTCAGCCGGCCGAGCAGTTCGTGCGTCGGGAGCCGACCGCAGAGTCGTCGTTCATCGAGCGCATTGTGCGCGCCATCGTCGAGTTCTTGACCGGCGGTGAGGAAGCCGTGACCTCCTCGGACTCGGGGTCGGGAGCGACTCCCCCGCCGCCCCAGTCCGATCCCATGGCTTGGCGCGACCTGTTGCTGGCGTTGATGGTGCTGGCGATCACACTCGCCGTGGCACTGTTGTTGTGGCGGCTGGCCCGCCGCTGGCTGTCGGGCCGCGTCGTTCGCGTCGGTGTGTTCGATCTCGTTCGACGGTTCGATCGGGTCGGAGCCCGGGTGGTGCGGGACCGGCGGGCGTCGGAGGGTGTTGTCGACTACGGGAGCTCGGTGTCGGCCGAGTCGGGCGATCGTCGGGTGGCGCGAACCGGGGAGCTTATCTCCGACGTCCTCTACAACCCCCGATCGGTCACCGAATCCGAGGCGACGGTGGCCCTCGATGAACTGGAGGCCGATCCACCTTCGCCGGTCCGTCGGTCGTGGCGACGGCGCTTCCGCAGTTGACGAGCCGGTTGCCCGTCGTGGACGCCGGAAGGGATCGGATCCGAACGGGGTTTGGATAACTACGATGCCGGACGACCAGCCGAACAACCAGGAATCCCATCCCACGGCAGCGGCCGGGAGCGGTGGTTCCGGCGTGGAACTGTTGATCGCCGGACGGGCGCGGCAACCCGACCGCGAGCCGTCAGGTCGGGATCGCGGCCCGGTGTTCGTGCTCGCACTTGTGGTTGCGCTAGCCGGTCTGGCCGCCCTCACCCTGTCCTCCGGACCATCCGACGACGAGTCCGTCGCCTCCGACCCGACGGGCAGCGCGTCATCGATGGTGCCGACGACCACGATCGAGGCCTCGACGACGGCCACCGAACCGCTCCCCACAACCCCTCTCGAGGTCGGCGAGGCCTGGTTGGCAGCCATCGTTGATGGCGACCGGGAGCGATTCGTCGCCCTCCATGAAGACGGCTTCGACCAGGCCAACGAGACCCTGATGATGTGGGGATGGCACTCGAACCGACCCGGCGTCCACGGCGACCGGTACTTCGACGGCTATGACGCCTTCCGGGCCGCCCTCGACGTCGATGACGACGAGGTCATCGAACGGGGTTGCCGGCCGGCGGGCAACGACCGGGTCTTCTGCATCTTCAGGACCACCTTGATCGGCGGTGCCGAGACGTCCGGTTTCGGGGCCGTACTCGGGATCGATCCGGGAGGTTTGATAACCGAGGTGAGGCTCGACCTCGGTTCGACCGAACCCGGCGACCTGTTTCGCTTCTGGCCGGACTTCCTCACCGAGGAGGCGACGGAGCGTGATGTCGGCTGCGCCGAGATCGGGTTCAACAGCGTCGAGTGCGGAATCCAGGAGTCGAACACGCTGCGCCGCTACATCGAGTACTACCGCCAGCGCACGAACTCCGGCTGAGTGTTGACGCGATGATCGGTGTTCGGCCGGTATCGATCCGGTTGCGGCCGGATCCATCCACTCGATTCGAGAAGTCCAGCGGGAGACCATTGCCCGCCGGGCATGGTGGGATTGACGGCAATGGTCGACATGCAGAATCGCCGCCGCTGTACTAGACAGGTAGGCGGGAGATCCACCACAAGAGGGAAGGAACCAGCATGAGTGTTACCAAGATCATCGAGGTCGTCGGTCGGTCGTCAGTGAGCTCGGACGACGCGGTCAAGAACGCGCTGGCCGAAGCCGGCGTGAACCTTCGCAACATCAAGGCGCTCGACGTCGTGTCGACCGGACTCCGAGGCGACAACCTCGACGAATGGGGCGCCCTTTGCCGCATCTCGTTCCTCGTCGACAGCGGCAGCGACGACTAGGAGGTAAGCGAGCTTCGGCACAGCTGCCGATATTGCTGATTGAAGAGAGGGAGACGCGCTTCGCCGACCACCTGGGCCCGGCGGGACTTGAACCCGCGACCGAGCGATTATGAGTTCTTTGGGCGCAGTCCACGACGTCCACACGGCCTCTCCGCAAGCGGACCTCCGGCGCTCAAGACGTACGTCTGATACCCGACCGTCCATAGCGTGTCGCACAGATTCTTGGATGGGTTCTTGGATCCCAGGGTTCACGAATCCGGCAGGGTGAACCCGTACGGGTTGATTCTCGCAAACGGCAGCGGCAAGCAGCTCACGGGCTGGTGTCGGAATTGGCCGCGCCGCCGAGAACTGCTCCTGGCATACTCTTTGACACACAACAACACACAGCATCTTCGATGCTGGAGGGATTCATGGTACGTTCCGCTCTTCTCTTTACTCTTCTATTGACCGTGGCAGCCTGTGGGGGCGATGCTACGACAAGCTCTACGGAGCTACCGACCACCGAACCACCAACAACGGAGCCACCGACAACCGAACCACCAACCACGGAGCCACCGACCACCGAACCACCGACCACGACAGGCCCAGCGTCTTTCGGCGTCGAGAGGGTGGCTGTTGATCTCGACGGCCAACAGCCCACGGAGTTCGATGGAATCGTCAAAGTGGAGTACACGACCTACGACACCGAGGCCTTGATAGTTCACACTTTTGGGGAGGCCAATCGCCAGTGCGAATGGCGGGAGTTCCAGCCGTATGACGCGGGAATCGTGGCCGTTGAAACAGATCCCAACCGGGCGTTCCTGGCGGTTGTCGAAGAGGTGAATGGTTCGACTGTCGTACTCAGTATTGGCGATTACCGGGGCGACCTAGCCGCCATCAAAGAGGGCGACTGCACCTATCTGGGTGTTCTTGGCGATGGCAATCCCGCCCCGCCATGGTCTACGGGGCAGGGACCGGCTAGCTAAGGTCGATTGTTTTCGCCTTTAGCTGCTCGCTTCTGGGCAGCCTCCAGCCTTCCAGTCCGACTCGAGGCGGTACTCGACGGCGTGCGGGGTCACGGCGCTTGATCCCTTAACCTCGACGTAGTGAAGCCCAGCCTCCCGGAACGTGTGGACGATCTCCAGGTCGCGTCGCGCAGGGTCAAGGATTGCGACGGCTTGCTCTGTCGTCCCTACGAGTATTCGCATTTGGGGAGCAACTGCACCAGTCAACATGGTCAGGCTGATCCGAATAGTCTCCGGCACCTGAGGCGCCTGGCCGAGACAGAAGATGTCTGCATCGTCGTCGAGCAGTTGGCCGCAGACTGGGCCCATGTAGATCTGCCCGATGCGCTGCCCGTCAACGATCTTGCTTCCAGCGTCCTCGGCCTCACGTCCAACGACGTTCTCGCAGTCGCGAGGTACAACAGTTGTCAAGGCCTGTTTGTCCGACTGGATTTGGGCTCCGGCCACTTCCTCCGGGGCCAATAGATCATAAGAGGACTCGTTGGCAGTGTCTGACTGCGGAAAGAGCCAGGCGGCCGCAGTGACTACCAATGTAAGACCAGTCAGTATGGCCGTGACGACTGCAATCTTGTTGCCGGGGGAAAGCCCTCGAAACGAGGTCAACGCCTTCGAATACAGCGCCATGCTAGAGCCAACGAACCATTGCACCTACTGAGTGTACGTTTGTTGTGAGCGAGCTGCGCAGCTTCGCCTCCCAGCGGATCAGGGCCGTTCCTCTCAGCCGCAGTGGGCTCCAACACTGTCCACGCGGAGCGCCTTGGTTCCCGCGATATTGGACGGGTTGGGCGCGCAGTAAACACAACTCACCGAGGCCACTCATCATGTGTAAAGGTCGACGAGGTCGATCGCATTACAACTGACAACATCCGTTCGGCACCACGACCCAATTCGGTGTCAAATTCTCGGAATTCTTGGATGAATCTTGGATTTTGGCGCCGGCGACGGGCAGTCCCGGCCACTTGCGGGTGCGTTTCCCCTGGTGGGAGGTGGTGGGCCCGGCGGGACTTGAACCCGCGACCGAGCGATTATGAGTCGCTTGCTCTAACCAACTGAGCTACAGGCCCCGATTGTGGATCGGCCGTTTGGCGTTCGGGCCGTCGGGACCGATCCTTGTCTGTCCAGATTGTAGGGCACCTCGGTCGCCGTCGGTCATCAAATGCCCGACAACGAGATCGTCAACCACCGGCCGAAACGCACCGATACCGGGGAGATGGAGTCACGACTCGCCAGCCCCCGCCAGCCCATGACCGACATCACCACACCACCGCTGCTGGAGGTTCCGGTGCCGATGCCCGCTCCCCCACCGTGGACCGGGTCGACCCGGCGCGCCGAACGGCCCGGGGTCGGTGTCGTGCCGTGGCTCCTCGGAATCCTCAGCCTCGTGACCTGCTGGCCGCTCGGGATCCCGGCTCTGGTCACGACGGGGATGGCCCGCACCACCAGCAACCGCAGCGCAGCCGCCGTCCAAGCCGACGAACTCCACGAGGCCGCCCGGCTCCTCGGTCGATCCCGCCGGTATCGCTCCATGTCCCTGGGCTGCATCGCCGCCGCATTGGCACTCTTCGTGAGCCTGCTCCTGGTAACCGGACAAACCGTCATCATCGGCACCTGACAGCCTGCCTCAGCGCGAAAACCCGACAGCCCGATCCGGTATCAGGCCGCCGGCTGAGCGACCATGGCGGGCTATGGAAGACATACCCGAAGGGCCGCTGACCGGACTACGCATCATCGACCTGACCACCGTGGTGATGGGACCGTTCGCCACGCAGATTCTGGCCGACCTGGGCGCCGACGTCATCCGGGTCGAGGCACCGGGCGGCGACTTCATGCGTGACTTCGACCCCAAGCGCTCACCCAAGATGGGTGCATTCTCGATCAACGTCAACCGGAACAAGCGGTCGATGGTGCTCAACCTCAAAACCGAGGCCGGCCGCAACGCTCTGCTCGATCTGGTCGAGACCTCCGATGCGTTCGTCACCAACATGCGCCCCAAGGCGCTGGCCAAACTCGAACTGACCGACGACGACCTCCGCGCCCGCCGCCAGGACCTCGTCTACTGCTCGGCCACCGGGTTCGGCAGCGACGGCCCCTACGCCGACAAGGCGGCCTACGACGACGTCATCCAGGCCGCCTCCGGCTTCGCGTCGATGTTCGCCTGGCTCGGACCCGAACCGGCCTACGTGCCCAGCATCATCGCCGACAAGATCACGTCGCTCCACATCGTCTACGCGGTGCTGGCGGCGCTGTTCAGGCGGGCAACCACCGGCCGGGGCGACTTCATCGAGGTACCGATGGCCGAGTCGATGGCGGCGTTCAACCTGGTCGAGCACCTGAGCGGCCACACGTTCGAGCCTCACGTCGGCGAGTTCAGCTACCTGCGGATGCGTACGGCGCACCGCCGTCCCCGCCGGTCGGCCGACGGCTGGGTCTGCATCCTGCCCTACAGCGACCGGAACTGGGTCGACTTCTTCACCCTGGCCGGCAAACCCGACGCGGCCGCCGACCCCCGATTCGCCACCATCAACGACCGCATCGCCAACGTCGATGCTCTCTACGGGCTGCTCGACGAACTCGTGGCCTCCCGCACCACGGCCGAGTGGATGGAGCTGTGCGACGAGCACTCCATCCCTGCGGTTCCGGTCGTGGATCTCGAGCACATCGGCGACGATCCGCATTTCGCCGCCGTCGGGATGCTGCAACCCGACGTGCATCCGACCGAAGGCCCCTACCGAATCGTTCGCGAGCCGGTCAGGTTCCGTGAGGGAACGCCGGGGCTGCGTCACCACGCTCCGAACCTCGGCGAGAACACGGCTGAGCTGCTGGCCGAACTGGGCTACCCGTCCGACCGGATCGGCGAGATCCTCGAGCACAACCGGTAGGTCCGGCTCGCCGCCGGCGGGGTTCTGCGACTCGGAACGCCGCCGGCCGCCGCACTAGGGTTGCGATGTGTTCGACGCGCTCCGCACCCCGGCCCGCTGGCTCCTCGGCGCCGCACTCATCGGCGCCGGCATTGGCCATCTCGGCCCCCAACGCCAGGAGTTCCAGGCTCAGGTTCCGGGCTGGTTCCCGGTCGACGCCAACCTCGTGGTCGTCGTGTCGGGTGTGGTCGAGATCGCACTCGGTCTGGCGCTGCTGTTTCTGGGACGGCACCGGGTCGTGATCGGCTGGGTCGTGGCGGTGTTCTTCGTCATCATCTTCCCCGGCAACATCGCCCAGTTCATCGAGGGCAAGGATGGTTTCGGGCTCGACACCGACCTGGAGCGGTTCGTTCGGTTGTTCTTCCAGCCGGTGCTCATCGCCTGGGCCCTGTGGTCGACCGAAGCGTGGGCGCCGGGGCTGGACTGGATACGGCGGCGGTCCCGCACCGGTCGATGACTTGTCTCATGGCTGATGGCTGACGACGACCGCCGGCATTGGAACGAGCGGTACCGGGAGACCGCCGGCCCGGGTGGTCGCCCGGTCGTTCCGTCGGTGCCGACCGACTTCGCCGACCACGCCCACCGTTTCCCCACCTCCGGTTCCGCCCTCGACGTCGCCTGCGGCACCGGCGCCGGGTCGCTGTGGCTGGCCGAGCGGGGCCTGCATGTGCTTGGTGTCGATGTGTCGACGGTGGCCGTCGAGGTGGCGACCGCTGCGGCCACCGGACTGGACCTGTCGGATCGGTGCCGGTTCGCGGCCGTCGACCTCGACAACGGTCTGCCCCACACGCCGCCACTGGATCTCATCATGTGCCACCGGCATCTCGACCGTGCACTGTTCGAACCGATGGTCGAGCGACTGGTCGTCGGCGGCATGCTCGCCATCGCCGTGCTGAGCGAGGTCGGCTCGGCCCCCGGACGTTTCCGGGCCAAGCCCGGTGAGCTCCGTCTCGCGTTCGACACCCGCCTCGACGTTCTCGTCGACATCGAACGATCCGGCACGGCCGTGTTGATCGGCGTGAAGGCCGAATGAGGTCAGCCGACGCGGTCGCCGGTGCGATGCAAGTAACCGCGACCAGACTTCGAGCGGCCGGGTGCCTGACGGCCGACGACGAGGCGGCCCTGTTCGTCGAGGCGGCACCCGATCCGGCCACACTCGATCGCTGGATCGAACGGCGGGAGCAGGGCGAGCCACCGGCCTGGATCATCGGATCGGTGACGTTCGGAGGACTGTCGATCACCGTCGACCACGGCGTCTACGTACCTCGCCCACACAGCGAGGAGCTGGCGATACGTGCCGCGTCTGCGCTTCGCGCGCTGCCGCTCGAGCACCGGGTGGCAGCCGACCTGTGCACCGGATCGGGAGCGGTGGCGGCGTACCTCCAGGCGTCCGTGCCCGATTCGGTTGTCGTCGGCGTCGATGTGGACGCCCGAGCCGTTCATTGTGCCCGACGCAACGGCGTGCCGACGGTACGCGGCAACCTCGGGGATCCGCTCGGCTCGGGAGTGTTCGGCGTGGTGACCGCCGTCGTCCCCTACGTGCCGACCGATCGGCTGCAGTTCCTTCCCCCGGATGTCGTCGACCACGAACCTACGGCCGCGCTCGACGGCGGGCCCGACGGTCTCACCGTCGCCCGCTGTGTCGTTGCGTCCGCCGGCCGACTGCTACGACGGGACGGCCATCTGTTCCTGGAGCTGGGAGGCGACCAGTTCGAGTTGCTGACGCCCCACCTCGCCAACAACGGGTTCGGGCATCTGGAGCCGTGGTTCGACTACGACGGCGACCTCCGTGGGGTCTCCGCCCGGTCTTGCGGCGGGCAACCCCGATCCCGCCTGTGAGCGAGCCTGGGCTCAAGCCCCTCGAACCTCTTCAGACCTCTTCCAGGAACCGCACCGACAGCTGCCGGTAGCCTTCGAACCCCGGGTGTCGGGCCCACAGGTCCTTCCAGTCTGCGTCCTCCCACAACGCATCCCAGGCTGCGTCCCGCTCGGCCCGATCGGTCCAGCGGATGAGCCAACTCACGTTGGCGGGGCCGTGCGCCGACGGCTGCGGATCAGCGCCGAAGAGCTGGCCCTCCTCCCCCGAGTCGACCCAGAATCCGGAGACATCCCACCGACGCCGCAACCATGGGCCCGCCTCCGCCGCCCACTCGCGGTAGGCATCCATGCGGTCGGGATCGTAGTGATAGTCACGAACCTCGATCAGGGCCATGGGTCGACCATAGTCGAGACGACAAGCTCCGAGGGTGCTGACCCGCCCGAGGAGTGGGCCCGCCCCGCAGGATTGCTGTGGCGACCACGTCACGAACTGACGTGCTGCAGCTACGGCCATCCGAGCTCATCGACGCTGCAGCCGGGATTCGAGACGACATCGTTGACCTTCGTCGGTCGATTCACCGGGAGCCGGAACTCGGTCTCGACCTCCCCAGGACGCAGGCCAAGGTGCTCGAAGCGCTGACCAGCCTGGGACTTCAGATCACGCTCGGATCATCCTCGACGTCCATCACGGCCGATCTGGACTGCGGCGACGGACCGACAGTGCTCCTGCGGGGCGACATGGACGCCGCGTGCGGTTCATGTTCCAGCCAGGCGAGGAGGGACACGACGGCGCCAAGCACATGATTGCCGAGGGCGTACTCGACGGTGTCGACCATTGTTACGCCCTTCACTGTGTCACGGACCTGCCGGTAGGGGTTCTGGCCGGCCAGGTGGGGCCGATGCTGGCCGCCGCCGATGAGTTTCGCATCACCATCGTCGGTCGTGGCGGTCACGGATCGGCACCACACGCAACCATTGACCCCATCCCCGCAGCGTGTGCGATCGTGCCTGCGCTGTCGACAATGGTGGCTCGCGAGATCGACACAATCGATCCCGTCGTTCTCAGCGTGACCCATATCGAGTCTGGAACGACGTCAAACGTGATACCCGAAACGGCGTTGCTCGAGGGTACGATTCGGTCGCTCAACGAGGAAACGAGGACGCTGGTACGCATCCGTCTCGAGGAGATCGTGTCGGCTGTCGCCCGGTCACATCGTTGTGAGAGCCGAACAGAGATGGTTCTCGGTTCTTCCCCCACGATCGACCACGCCGCAGAGATCGCTGACCTCGCAGCCGTCGCCGAGCGGGTGGCGGGACCGGGCGCATACGTCGACCTTCCCGCCCCGATCATGGCGGCTGAAGACTTCAGCCTCGTATTGGAGCAGCGGCCGGGTGCGATGGCATCGCTCGGTGTCTGCCCTTCCGACATCGAAGACCCCGATGATGCTCCACCCCTGCACTCGAACCGCATGCGCCTGAACGAAGAAGGCCTCATCACTGGAACCGCGATCCACGTTGGGGTGGCCCTCCACAAACTCGGCCGCCTGACTGGTTGACGACCTGACGATCTGACGAGCATCCGTACCGCAGGATTCGACGCTCGAGACCGTCGCGGCGAGTGAAGCCAGGCACTTGTGCAGGCGATCGATCAGCCGACTGGTTTCGGGTGCGGAACATCACGATCGTCCAGGAGAGCGATGAGCTTCGAGACGATGCCTTCCGTTGGTCTCTGTTTGCCGGCACCCATGACTCCATCTCGTTCAGACCGAGTCCACGTGCCCGACGACATATGGCCGGCGTCATGACAATCACCCTGCTCGTTCAGGTACCAATGGCCATGGAAGAGCCGATCCTCTACGGAACAGTGGGTGTCCAACTTGTACTGATCGTGTTGTGGTTGATCACCTACCGGCACAACGAGATCCGTCTGACTCAGGCGGGTCTCTACCTCCGACTGGGCTTCGCCTCGAGAAACGTCAGCTGGGATCAGGTGGTAGGCCTTTCAACGACAGGCCCTTCGGAACTCGTGGTGATCGTCGACGAGGGCCGAGGTCCTGTTGAAGCCGTCCCGAAGATGGTCGCGCATCTTTCCTTCAGCTTCTTTTGGCTTGGCACGCCCCGAGAATCGTGGCTGACGACTCCCGAGCACATTCCTCAACGCTTCCCGAGCTTCATCGGCGAAGTAATCCACGCTTGGGCTCGATTGAACCGATGCTGATCGCCGATGTACGTCGAACGGAAAGGCGCAGCTGTCCAGATCCCCATAGTCGTTGGACAAGACCCTGATAGGTAGGTCACGTCGGCTGTATCGCGCTCCAGGAGGGCGATCGGTTCTATCCGCTCTGGGCGTTCACGCTGAGCACCGGCGTGCGAGCGGAGTGAGTTAGTCTGGCTCACGTGGGCCGACATCGAGTTCTCGGCCGGTGTGGTAGGTCTTCGGAACATTCCGACGGCGATCGGCTATTGGTTAAAGGCGTCCGGCGGCAAGAATCGGACGGCGATCCGGCGCATTGATCTGGACGACTTCATGATCACAGTTCTGCGTCAGCAGGCCGAGCTACAGAAGGCCGAATCGCGAGCGGACGGCTACGAGGTTTCGGCGTACGTGTTCACGAAGCCCGACGGCGGTCCTACCACCCGCAGACGATCTCCAAGCGACTCGCCCGCGAATCGGAGCTTGCGGGTTTGGGCCGGCTGACGTCCAAGGACCTCCGTCACACCTGCGCAACACTGATGCTGGCCAACGGCGTCCCGGACAAGGTGGCCGCCGAACGCCTCGGCCAGGCTGGACTCACCCGGGCTACGATCCGAAAGGGGATTTGGTCCTGCTCATTCGAATGTCTGACCTGATCGAATTCGATTATGTTGGCAACCTAGGCACCTCGAATCTCGACGGTTGTTCACTGTCGCCGCGATCGCCAGTGAAATCCCTTAGAGCATGCGATTCCTGGATTCAGGGCCGAAAGAAACCCTCTCCCCTACAGGGTGAGAGGGCGTTCGGCCTCGTCAGGCGGTGGCTCCGGGGGTGAGGCTCGAACTCACGACCCACTGATTAACAGTCAGTTGCTCTGCCAACTGAGCTACCCCGGATTGGCGAATCGCCATGATACCAAGAACTGATCGGCACCCGATCACCTTTTTGAACGGGTGGGGAGCCGATTCTGCCCGGCGACTGCTGGGACCCACTCAGATAAATCGAACATTTGTTCTTGACCCGGTTGCCCCACTCCACTACGATCATGAGCAGCGGAACGGGGCCGCATCACTTCTCACCTTCGGGTGACGCAGGCAACTGACTGATGCGACAAGGCGGATCTGTGGCTGTTCCCACTGGCGAATACATCGACGTTCGCGCCAACCGATGGCCGGGCGTCATCATCGACGCATGTCGAGCGCTGCGGCCTCTGGCCCGTCGGGTCGATCTCACCGGGAACACATCGGATGAGCTGGCGGAGTTGACGGCGGCCATTCGCTCAGCCCAGCAGTCGCTCGACGTCATCCTCGTCGAGATCGCCATGGTGGCGGAGGCACAGGCCCAGGAATGCCGGGGGCGCGGAGCACATGCCACGTTGCTCGGCGACGGCGCTCACGTGCAAGGCCGAACGGCTCGGTGCGAAGCCCGCCGCTCTCAGCTCGCCACCGAATTCAGTGCCATCGCCGGGGCACTGCGGAGTGGCGACGTCAGCACTGCTCACGTCGATGCCATCGTCCGCGCCGTTGACTCACTCGACGACGAGCAACGCTCGCGAGTCGACATGGATGCCATCGTGGCCATGGCGAGAGCCCAACCGATCGATCTCTTCTGCAGGACGATTCGGCGTGAAATCGACCGGATCCGCGGCGACCATGGCCTGGGCACCACAAGGAACGACCAGGCGAGGTCACGGTGGACGCACTGGTTTGACGATCGAACCGGCATGGGTCATGTACACGGTGAGTTCGACGCGGAACGATACGAGTCCATCGTCGGATCGGTCGAGGCCAAGCTGACCAGGCTGGCCAACGACGGCGGCTTCACCAAGAACGCCAACCTGGCGGCCACCGCCGCCTTCAATCTCTTGACCGGCAACGGAGGTCGTCGATCAGGGACGGGGCGGCCCCTCCTCTCCGTCCTGGTCGACTGGAAAACCCTCACCGAAGGCCCTCATCCGCTCACCTTGAGCGAAACCGCCGCCGGCTGGCCGCTACCACCGGCGTCAGCGGCACGTTTGGCGTGCGACGCCATCCTTCAGCGGCTCGTGATCGACGAGCACGGTGTCCCGATCAACGTCGGCCGCAAGCACCGCACCGCCACCGATGCCCAGTGGCAGGCCGCGAAGGCCATGTACCGAACGTGCGTGTGGCAGGGCTGCGACCAGCCGCTGGCCAGATGCCAGCTACACCACCTCCACGAATGGTCCGACGGCGGATCGACCGATCTCTGCAACCTCGTGCCCGTGTGCGGGCAGCATCATCATGCGGTCCACGAAGGTGGCTGGTCGCTCAAACTCCACTCCGTCGACCGACGACTCGATATCCAC
Source organism: Acidimicrobiales bacterium (assembly GCA_965216675.1). Lineage (GTDB taxonomy): Bacteria > Actinomycetota > Acidimicrobiia > Acidimicrobiales > SZUA-35 > JAHELU01. The sequence continues at coordinate 698,335 of CBDCGK010000004.1, forward strand.
TCCCCCGACGGCCGCCTCGAGGCCACAACCCATCCCGACCGCCTGCTCGATCAGCGACGGGGCCCGAACGTCACGGTTCGTGATGGTCCGACGCACCGATCCCCTCGAGGCCGGCGAACCGCTCAACCGGCGGCACCGTAGTCGCCGGCGAATGACCATCTCGACTTTCGACCGGTGGGCCTCTCAGCGCCAACGAAGCTGACGCCCACCGATGGTCGAGATACTGCTCCTTGAAAACTGAATATGCCGGTCGGCGTCAATCGAGGTAGTCGCGAAGGCGATCGCTGCGGAGAGGATGGCGGAGCTTGGCCAACGTTTTCGATTCGATCTGACGGATCCGCTCACGGGTCACGCCGAACTCCCTGCCGACCTCCTCCAGCGTTCGGGGGCGGCCGTCATCGAGACCGAATCGCAGGCGGACGACCTCAGCCTCGCGCTCCGATAGATCGTCGAGCACGTCCTTCACCGCCTGCTCCAACAGCTTTCGGGCGGCGACGTCCAGTGGGGCGGCGCCTTGGTCGGCGATGAAGTCGGCCATGGAGGTGTCATCCTCGTCGCCGACGGGGCTGTCGAGCGACAGCGGGTCCTGAGAAGCAATTCGTAGGATCTCCTCCACCTTCTCCGGCGCCATGTCGACTTCCTTGGCCAATTCCGGCACTGTGGGGTCTCGCTCCAGCCGGGAGCCGAGCATGCGTTGGGCCCGCAGCACCTTGTTGATCGATTCCACCATGTGGACGGGCACCCGGATGGTCCGGGACTGATCGGCGATCGCCCGGGTGATGGCCTGGCGAATCCACCAGGTGGCGTAGGTCGAGAACTTGAAGCCCTTCGTGTAGTCGAACTTCTGCACCGCCCTCATCAAGCCGAGGTTGCCCTCCTGGATGAGATCGAGGATCTGCACGCCCCGACCCACGTGCCGTTTCGCGATCGACACCACCAGCCTCAGGTTGGCGGCAGTGAGATCTTGGGCGGCGGCTTCGCCGTCGGCCACGGCCCGGCGGTGGCGGCGCTGCTGGTCCGTCGACATCGTCTGCCACTCGCCGCTTTCGATCAGCTCGGTCATGCGGTCGGCGGCGGCAGAACCGGACTCGATCCGCTTAGCCAACGAAACCTCCTCGGCCGCGCTGAGCAACGGGACCTTGCCGATCTCCTTGAGGTACATACGGACCGGGTCCGACGAACCGCTGGCCCGGGCCATCGCCGCCGCCGCGGCCTGGGCCGGGTCGACGGTCCGACGCCGTCGGCGCACACGGTAGCCATCGAGTTCGCTGACGTCGACCGGTTCCTCGTCGAACGGAATCGAGTTGGCGGCCATGAAATCGCGGAGTTCCTCCAGGACATCAGAGGTCAACTCGACGCGGGGCATGACGGCGACGACGTCCTCCATGTTCAGAGGACGACCGGCTTTGGCCCGCAGCAACAACCGAGGCGTGTACTCCTCGATCGTCGACCACGTCGATTGGGCCGGCTTGTCGGTCAACTCTGCTCCTCGCCTTCCGGGGCCTCAATCCAAACTAGCAAGTCTGCGATAGCCCGTGCCTGTCGAGATGGATCGCGGACCTCCTCCAGTTTGAGCCGCAACCAGGTGTGCTCGCGGAAGATATCGGCCCGTTCGTTTTCGGGAGCGCTGCCAAGCGCGGCCTTCCACTCCGACATGAGGCGCTCGAGGTAAGGCTCCCAGAGTCGTGCCGCCACCTCGGTGGGCCCGGCCATCGTCTCCTCCACCGACAGGCGTTGCACCAGCTCGCCGACCTCGGGACCCCCGGTCTCGATCACCTCGCGCAGCCGTTCGTGACGACCCAACAGATCGAACACCGTGGCCGCCAACTCGTCGGTGAACAACTCGGGCACGACGAGGCCGGCGAGAAGCGAACTGTCCTGAGCCGCCAGCTTCAACGCCTCCAGTTCCGGACCCTCACGCAGAATCGGCCGCACGATGGCTCCCGAAGCCCCGTTTGACGGCGAGGACGACACCTGCGACCGGTCCGGCGGCGACGCCGAACGGTTCGCGAGTTGAGTACGGACGAGATCGACATCGAGGCGGCACCGGCCGGCGACATCCATCACATACTGATCCCGGACAAGCGGATCGGGGTGCTCGGCGATCATCCCCAACGCCTGGTCGGCGGCACGGGCACGACCCTCGGCGGAGCCGAGATCGGCCGAGCCGAAGACACGCTCAACCCGAAACTCGAGGAACGGCCGGGCACCGGAAACCGCCTTTCGCAAGCGCTCGGGATCCTGCTGACCGAGATCACCCGGATCGACACCCGGAGGCAGATCGGCGACCGCGACATCGAGATCGTGGGCGCGCTCCCACTCGTAGAACCGGGCGGCGGCGTTCTGGCCGGCGGCATCGGCGTCGAAGGCAAGCACCACACGGCGGGCGAATCGTCGCAACAGCTTGACGTGATCGTCGGTGAGCGCGGTGCCACAGGTGGCGACGGCACGGCCCAAGTCGGCGTTGAAGAAGGCGATGACGTCCGTATAGCCCTCGCAGACCACAACCTCGTCGGCCTCCACGATCTGGGTCTTGGCCCAGTTCAGCCCGTAGAGCAGGCGGCTCTTGGCATACACCGTCGACTCCGACGAGTTCTTGTACTTCGGCCCCTCGGCTCCGGGCATGTTCCGGCCACCGAAGCCGACGGCGTTGTCCTGGGCGTCGAACACGGGGAACATGATTCGACCGCGAAATGCGTCCTGCTGACGGCCACGCCGGTTGACGAACCCCAAACCGGAGTCGGTCAGATCGTCGTTGGAGAGTTTGAGCGATCGGGCCAGGAGATCCCAGTCATCACCCGCCCACCCGATCTTGAACCGGCGCACCGTCTCCCCGTCATAACCCCGCTGCCGCAGATAGCTTCGAGCCGCCCCGGCATCCGACCCCGAGAGGAGCCGGTCGTGATAGAACTCGACGGCCTTGGCCACGGCGTCCTGAAGACGGGATCGACGGCGCCGACTCTCACCCTCGTTGGAGTCGGTGTAACGCAGCGAAATGTTGAACTTGTTGGCCAGCCACTCGACCGCTCCGACAAAGTCGAGCTGTTCCTTCTCCCGCACGAAGGTGATGACATCGCCACCGACGCCACAGCCGAAACAATAGTAGACACCCTCCTCGTGGTTGACCGAGAACGACGGCGTCTTTTCGGCGTGGAACGGGCAAAGGCCCGAGAACCGCCGACCCACCCTCCGGAGCTGCGTGTACTGGGTGACGACCGCGACGATGTCGCTGTCATCTCGAACCCGGGCCACATCCTCGTCGACAATCCCCACAGAGGACCAAAACTACACCGTGAGACGGGTGCTCACCCATCCATACTGCCGACGGTCGACGACGGCTAGAGAACGGCCCGCAGCACCTTGTAGGCCTCGGCGTGTTCGACTCCGATCTCCTTGCCCCGCAGGCAGGCCAAGGCGGCCACCGCCTCCGGGGAACGGATGTGTGGCGACGGTCGGGCCTGTGTCCGGTAGGCCGCCAGCGCCTGCTGCTTGCGGTCGAGATGGTCGGTGATGTCGACGAACACCTCGGGGCGGGGGATCTCCGAGCGCCACCACATGATCTTCGGCGACTCGTAGACCAGCACGATCGGCACCAGCCACTTGCCGAAAACCGGGGCAATCGGCCGCAGCGCAGCCAGTGCCGTATCGAAAGTCACGACGTGATCCTGGTCGTAGTCATCACCGGACGGGATCACCACGGCGTCGGGCTCGAACTGGTTGATTTCGCGCTCGAAACGGTCGACGATGTCCCGCTTGGGCACCGTGTCGAGCTTCTCGATCAGATCCTGATCTCCGTAGAGGATGTCCCAGTCGAACTGCAGGATCTTCGCCACGTCGGTGATCTCGTCGACACGCTGCTGGTAGGTGGTGCCGCCATCGAGTCCGTAGTGGTGGAACCCGTCGACGGTCATGAACAACACCCGCATGGTCGCCCCCTGGTCGGCGAGGCGGGCCATCAGCCCTCCGCAGCCGAGCGCTTCGTCATCGGCATGGGGGGCGATGATCAGGACCCTGTTGAGGTCCTTCAGCGCCGGCATCAGGCGGCGGCCTGCCGCGAGGCCACGATCGGCCGGTAGTAGGCGATGGTTTCGGCGATCAGCTCCCGGAGGTCCACCTGTGGCTTCCAGCCGACGGCCGGGGCGTTGACCAGCACGGGGTTCTTCTGGAACGACTCGGCTTCCTCGTACAGCTCGCCGTGGATCTGCTTGGCGTCGGCGTAGACGACCTCGGAGGGAGAATCGATCATTTCCTTCACCAGATCGGCCAGGTCACGCACGGTGATCTCGTTGTCCGGATTGCCGATGTTGTAGATGAGCTGGCCAGATCCCAGCGCCTCATCCATGTGCTCGACGATGAACCGGGTGAGATCGGTGACCGACAGAAACGAGCGAAGCTGCTCGCCGGACGCGAACACGGTGATGTCGTCGCCCTGCAGGGCCTGCTGGACGAATGTCGGCACCACGAAACCGCCCATCTCCGACTGCCGGGGCCCGGTCACGTTGAACGGCCGAATGACGATTGCCCGCAGGCCGCGATGGCGGGAGTTGGCAACGATGGCCTCGGTGAGGGTCTTGGCGACGGCGTATTCGATACGGACCGAATAGTCGACCGGAACCTCGATCGTGTCGGTCTCGGCCAGCTGGCCCGAGCGGCCGTAGACCTCGGCCGACGAGAAGTCGACCATCGGCACGTCGCACCGGACGCACTCTTCGACGACAAGCTGGCAGGCCTCAACGATGTCATGGCCGAGCCGACCGGCAAACCGCAGGATGCCGGCCGGACCCACCAGCGAAGCGGCGTGGACCACACGTTCTGCGCCGGTGAAACCGCCGCCCTCGGCAAAGTACTCCTCGACACTGATCTTCAACACCGTGCAGTTCGGATTCGTGTCGTACGGTTCGGTCGATATGACCGAGCTGACCATCGAGTCGATGATGACTACCTTGCGGCCAAGCTGGAGATATGCATCGGCGACGAACGAACCGATGAAACCCAGGCCACCCGTCACGACGACTGCGTCGGTCGTGTTCACCTCGGCGGGTGCGTCACTCATTTCTGCTCCTCTGATTCTGCTGATCTCAGCCGACAACCATGAGGACGCGCTCGACAAAAAGACCTCGATCTGATCGCAAATCAGTCGAACCTTCCACCTGCAACCACTTTCGTGTCGACATGCTGCGGCGCAGGTGCACGAAAAACCGAACCTACAGCGCCACTGCATGTTCAAGCTACTGCAAGAATCGATCCGAATGTCGTTGGTCGAGGGGAGGAATCCTCCCCATGTCGGTCCAGCCGCCGCCGGTGAAATCGGTCAGGCGAGCTGGTCCTGAAGCCAACCGACCACGTCCGTGACGGGTAGCCGGACTTGTTCCATGCTGTCGCGCTCGCGAATCGTGACGGCCTTGTCGTCGAGTGAGTCGAAGTCGAACGTGATGCAGAATGGGGTGCCGATTTCGTCCTGACGGCGATAGCGCTTGCCGATTGCCTGCGTCTCGTCGTAGTCGACCATCCAGTGGGGTTGCAGCGTGGCCAGCAGCTCCTTGGCCGGCTCAGTCAGCTCCGGCTTCTTCGAAAGTGGAAGAACCGCCGCCTTGTACGGGGCGATCCGGTGGTGGAGCCGAAGCACCGTACGGGTGTCGTCGTTGACGATCTCCTCATCGTAGGCAGCCATGAGAAACGCCATCATCGTGCGGGTCGCCCCAGCCGCCGGCTCGATCACGTGCGGCACGTAACGCCGATTCTCGGCCTGGTCGAAATACTCGAGCCGCTGACCGGAGTGCTCGGCGTGTTGATCGAGGTCGTAGGAGCCGCGGTTGGCGATACCTTCCAGCTCATCCCAACCCCAGGGGAACAGGAACTCGACGTCGCTCGTGCCCGAGGAGTAGTGACTCAACTCGTCGGCATCGTGGGGCCGCAGGCGCACCTTCTCGGCCGGAATGCCGTGATCGACGTACCACTGCATGCGTTCGGCACACCAGTACTCGTACCACTGGTCGGACTCCTCCGGCGGCACGAAGAACTCCATCTCCATCTGCTCGAACTCACGGGTGCGGAACACGAAGTTCCCCGGCGTGATCTCGTTGCGAAAGCTCTTCCCTATTTGCGCTATTCCGAACGGAGGACGCTTACGCGACGTGTTCAAGACGTTGGCGAAGTTGATGAACATGCCCTGAGCGGTCTCGGGCCGCAGATAGGTGACCGCCCCTTCGCTCTCAACCGGGCCGGAATGGGTCTTGAACATGAGGTTGAACTGACGCGGCTCGGTCAGCTGGCCCGTCTCACCACAGGTCGGGCAGGTGTTCGGATCCTCCATCTTGTCCTGACGGTGACGAGACCCGCAGTTGCGACAATCGACCAGCGGATCGGTGAAGTTGGCCAGGTGGCCCGATGCCTCCCAGACCGCGGGTGGAGACAGAATCGAAGCGTCGATTCCGACGACGTCGGCCCGAAGCTGGACCATGGACCGCCACCAGGCATCCTTCACGTTTCGCAGCATCAGGACCCCGACGGGGCCGTAGTCGTACGTTGACCGGAAACCGCCGTAGATCTCGACTGACGGGAACACGACACCGCGCCGTTTGCAGAGGTTCACGATCTTGTCGAACAGGTCCGGATCAGGATTTTCCATACCAGCAGCGTAACCCTGTCGGCATCGGGTCGATCGGCAAATTTCTTGGCCCGGACAAAATCCTGCCGACAGGACAACGGTGGAAGATCGCACCACAACGGAAGCGTCGACTCCCGACGTTTCGACGCTCCTGTCGCGCCGCGTCGTCGCCGGCCTCGTCGATCTCTCCTTGGTGGCGCTGGCAACCGCGGTCGCCACGATCGCCACGGCGAACCGGGTTCCGGCGTCGCGCCGTCCGGACGGCACAATCGGGTTCGCAGCCTCCGACGAAGGCCTCCTGGCCGAGCTCGACGGGCCGCTCGGCACCGGCCGCCTCCTGGGCACAACCTTCTGGGCGTTTTCGACGACCGACGTGATCGTGATCGCTGCCACCGCCGCCGTCGTCTGTCTCGTTGTCGGTGTCGTCATCCCGGGGCTGACCGACGGCCGATCACCGGGCAAGATGCTCTTTCGCCTCCGCATCCTGACGCTGGACGGTGCCCCACCCGGCCTGATCAGGCATCTGATCCGCACGCTCGCCTCGGCCGCCGACCTCATGCCGGTCGTCATTCCCGGGCTCACCGGCTATGCCTTCGCGGCATCGAACCCGAGGCGGCAACGAATCGGGGATCGGCTGGCCAGAACCTTGGTCATCGATCAACGACCCCTGGCGACACCACCGCCTGCGACGGCGCCGGCGGCGACACCACCAGCAGTGGCGCACTCGGCAGCGACACCAGCGTCAGCCACCCGTTCGGCACCGGCCTCATTACGGACAAGACGCCGCCGGGTTGTGCCCATCCAGCTCAGACCGACACCGACAATCGGGTCGGCAACCCTCGTCACGACCGATCGAACCCCGCCCCGGACCAACACATCGGCAAACACACCCCTAAATCGGCGGCAGGTACCACCCGATCTAGTTGGAGACGTAGCGATGAGCAGACCTCGGCCCCGGCATCGAGCCGACACGACGCGAACCGGCCGGATCCCCCCCGTTCCCGTCCCAGTCCCGCAGCCCAATGGAGAAACGGTTGACATGAGTGAGACAGACAGCGCCTCCGAACAACCAGATCAGCCGGCATCCACCGGATCGGCACCCATCCCGGTCGAGGAGCGGTCGAACAACCCCTATCCGAAACCCGTTCGCCGCTCGCGGGAAGCCGAGCGGGATCCGATGCTTCCAGACTTCGAGGCGCTCACCCTGCCGGAATCCTCACTGTCCGACATGCCGCTGACGAACAGCGACCTGTTCGAGTCGCTCGGCCTGACCCCTCCGCCGTCGGCGACGGAGGCGGAAGACTCCATCCAGGCCGTCGCCACCGCACCCGCCCCCGCGACCCTCCCCCGGCTCGGTTCAAGTCCGGCACCGAACAAGAGGGCGCCGATCTGGAGTGAGGACTGGGACGCCTGGATCTACTGGGACACGACGCTACGGACCTGGTTCCGCCACGACATGGAAACCGGCAACTGGGTCCCAATGGACGAGGATTGACGGCTGCTCAGCCGCTCATCTCCTGATGGAGGATGGCCGAGCTCTTCAACCGACGCTCGGTGTGCTGTTCGATCAACCGTGACACCAGGGTCTCCAGATCACGGGCAACCTCTGGTGACGTCACGTCGAGCACATGTCGGACCTGCCCGTCGAGCACCTGGGAGAAGGCGAGGCGAACCTGGGCCGACAGCCGTTCACCGACGGGCGGACAGCGCAGACAGACCACGCCGCCCTCGGCCAGCTGAATGCCTTCCAGCTGATCGGTCGCGCCGCAGCGCACACAGGAGTCGAGCCTCGGTTGAACCCCTTCGAGAGCCAGGAACTTGGCCGCGAACGCCGATACGACGAGCGGGTTGCCACTCCGCTCCAGCTCGTTGAGCGCCCCGGTCAACAGCTTGTAGAGCGCCGGATTGGCCTCGGCCTCGACGACGATGGAGTCGACCATCTCCAAGACGATGGCCGTTCGACCGTACAGATCGAGGTCGGACCGCAGCCTGGTGAAGGCCACAACCCGTTCGGCTTGGGTGATGATGTCGAGGTTGCGGCCCTCGTAGAGCTGGAGTTGGACGACGGTGCCCGGCTCGAGCCGGGACCCGAACTTGCTCTTCGTGCGTCGAACCCCTTTGGCCACGGCTCGAACCTTGCCCCGGCCCCGGGTGAACAGCACCACGATGCGGTCGGCCTCTCCCAGCTTGTAGGTGCGGAGCACGACCCCTTCGTCTCGATACAGGGCCACCTGCCGTTACCCCGTTCCGAGACCACCGAAGCGCCGGTCGCGGCGCTGGAACTCGGCGACCGCCTCGGCCAGGTGCTCACGGCGGAAGTCCGGCCAGAGCGTATCGGTGAACACCAGCTCGGCATAGACCGACTGCCAGAGCAGGAAGTTGGATGTTCGAAACTCACCCGACGTTCGGACCCAGAGGTCGACATCGGGCATTTCGGGGTCGTAGAGGTGCTTGTCGAGCGTTGCCTCGTCGATCGACTCCGGCGTGACCCCCGACGCCAGCATCGCCTTCACCCCGTCGATGATCTCGGCCCGGCCGCCGTAGTTGAACGCAATGGTGAGCGTCAGTCGACGGTTGTCGGCCGTCAGCTCAACCGACTCGTCCATCCGGCGAATGAGGCGCTTGGGCACCTTCCAGTCACGCCGACCGATGAACCGGATTCGCACACCCATCTCGTTGAGTTCGTCTCGGCGCCGAACCAGGAGGTTCTCGTTGAAACGCATCAGGAAGCGAACTTCGTCGGCCGGTCGCCGCCAGTTCTCGGTGGAGAAGGCGTAGACCGTGAGCCATTCGATACCCAGCTCGAGGGCACCTTTGACCGCATCGAGCAGCGCTTCCTCACCGGCGCTGTGCCCGTCGGTTCTCCGCAAGCCCCGGCGCTGGGCCCACCGACCGTTCCCGTCCATCACACAGGCGACGTGGCGGGGAACGCGGGCGGGATCGATGCCCTGATTGCTCATGGTTGAACCGTATCCGCTTTCTCAACGCAAGGCTCGGACGCCGACGTCGAACCCGACCTCGTACCCGTCGATCAGCCCGTCGAGGAAGCCGTCGACGACGTCGACCCCTCGGTGGTGGTGGTCGGTTCCGATGTGTCGGTTGTCGAGCTGCCCGACGTTGATGTGGGCTGTTCGGTCGTCGAGGTCGAGGGATCCGTTGTCGAGGGGTCCGTTGTCGACGGATCCGCTGTCGTCGACACCGCCGTGGTGGCCGTGGTCGAGCCGGTACTCGAGGCGGTGGTGCTCGACGCCTCGGTGGTGGAGACCGACGCCGAGGTGGCGGTCGTCGGGGCGACGGTCGTGGTGGGGCGAACGGTCGCCCGGACGGTGGTCAGTGCAAGCGACGTCGTGGTCGCGGTCGTCGACGTTGACGCGGTGGTCGACTCATTCGGATCAAAACCGGCGGAGCCGGCGCCGGTCGACGACGAGGTGTCATCCGACGAGGTCTCGGTTGATTCCTCGACGACCGGCGCTGCGGGTCGTTGTGTCTCGGTGACCAGATCGGCCCGACCATCGGCGAACGGATTGGACACCAGGTTCCCCGCCGCCAACAACCCGACCACAACGAGTCCGACGAGTCCGGCGGCCGATCCCCAGAACCACCGACGCTCCGTGGCCTCGGTCAGGGCTGCGACCAACGAAGCCCGGCGGCGTTCCTGACCGGGTACCCGCACACTCCTGTTGGGTGTGACCGGGGCCGGGACGGCGTTCGGAACCAGCGCAGAGGGATACGGCCGATCCGGACGCGCCAGCGACCAACTCGTGGTGGCCCGGGAGCCGACCTCGTCCACGACGGGCTCGGTACTGAACCGAAGATTCCCACCGATGTCGAACGGAAGGGGGTCAATCGATTCGGTGGCGGGGTCGTTGCGGACCGGTTTCGCCGCGGGATCCGACTCGGCGGTGAGCGGTTCCAGCTGCCGGCTCCAGAAGGGCTCGACGGCCGGAAGATCCGAATCGGCCGCGGGATCGGAGTCGGCGGCCGGATCAGAATCGGCAGACGGCGGCGGGTCCACCGATCGCTCGGGAAATGACACCTCGGCGGTGGTGACGTACAGGTCTTCGAGCCCGGGAACATCGGAGATGGCTGGTGCTTCACCGTTCGTTTCCATCTCGCCGGGCCACGCGGTTGATGACCTTCTCGATGAACGGCCTCGGTCAGCGACCGGTGACGATGTGAGGAGGTGGGCCAGGGGACCATCGGCGTCCGGGGTCGGGTCGGACCCGTCTATGGTGAATGGTTCGTTGACGTCCCTGTCCGGAGGGAGTTGTTCGTCAGCCATCGTGATCCTCGCCATGCTGGACTCCGACCTGTGGTGGGTCCAGCTCGGTTCCAACCCACCATTCTACTTGAAAGGTCCTGTTTCAGGATGCGCGCATGAGCGGGATGAAGCAACTACTGGCAGCTGTGACCGGATCGTTGCCCGGAGGCGGCGAGGAACGGGCGGGCCAGGTGGCCATGGCCGAGGCCATCCACTCCGCCACAGAGGATTCGGCCGACGACGGGCGCGTGGTGATCGTCGAGGCCGGCACCGGCACCGGCAAGTCACTCGCCTACCTCACGCCGATCGTGGCCAGCGGGTCGCGAGCCGTCGTCGCCACCGCCACGATTGCCTTGCAGGGCCAGCTCGTCGGAAAGGACATCCCCGCCGTGGCGGAGGGCCTCGGGCGGCCGGTCACAGCCGCAGTGCTGAAGGGCCGGGGCAACTACCTGTGTGTCCAACAGCTCGAGGATCTCAGGGAGGCCGACCGCTCCCGGCAACTCGAACTGCTCGGCGGGCGTGATCCCGATCACCGTCTGAAGGCGCTGCTCGACTGGGCCTCCACCACCACAACCGGCGACCGGGAGGAACTCGACGACGCCCCTCCTCACGACGTCTGGCGGGCCGTCAGCGTGTCGGGCGACGAGTGCCCGGGTGCAAACCGCTGCCCGTCGGGATCGGTGTGCTACTCCGAGGCGGCCCGCCAGGAGGCCTTCGCCGCCGACATCATCGTGACCAACCAGCACTACTACGGTGTCAACCTGTCGAGCGGTGGCGCGCTGCTGGGTGAGCACGAGGTCGTCGTCTTCGATGAGGCCCACCAGTTTCCCGACATCCTCGGAGCCACCTGCGGCACCGAACTGAGCGGTGGGCGGCTTCGGGCCATGGGTCGGCGGATCCGTTCGATCCTGACCGATGAGGCGCTGGCCGACGGACTCAACCGGTCGGCCGACGAGTTCGACAGCGCCCTCGCTCCCCTCCTCGGTCGATCGGTGGAGGTCGACCTCGATCTGACCAGCATCATCGTTCTGGCCCGCGACCGCACGGAACGGGCGCTGGCCGAACTCCGCAAGCTCGACGCGGCCGACGGCAGCAACGTCGCCGCCCGCATCGAACGCATCACCCTGGTGGCGACCCGACTGGTCAACGACATCGATCTCGTGTTGGAGTCCGGCCCCACCGACGTCATCTGGGTCGACGGATCACCCAACAACCCGGTCCTGCGTCTCACACCGCTCGAACTCGGTCCGCTGCTCGACGAACACCTCTGGCCCGACCGCACCGTGGTGATGACCAGTGCCACGCTGGCCGACGGCTTCGGCGCCCGACTCGGGCTCGACGGCAATCACGAGATACTGCGCGTCGGTTCCCCATTCGACTACCCGGAACTCGGGCTGCTCTACTGCCCGACCGATCTCCCCTCCCCGAAGAGCCCCGACTTCCGCCGAGCCGCTCAGGACGAACTCATCGGCCTCATCAAGGCCGCCGGCGGGCGGGCCCTGGCCTTGTTCACCAGCTATTCGGCGATGACCGAGGCGGCCGAACGGCTGCGTGACGAGCTGGACGTGCCGGTCCTGGTCCAAGGTGAGGGATCGAAATCAGCGCTGATCCAGCGTTTCCAGGACGACCCGAGCGCCGTCTTGGCGGCCACGATGTCGTTCTGGCAGGGGGTGGACCTGCCCGGCTCGACACTCACGCTCGTAGCCATCGACCGGATCCCGTTTCCCCGACCCGACGATCCGGTGCTGGAAGCCCAGCGCAGCCTCGTCGGCGCCCGAGCATTCCGAGAGGTCGACCTGCCGCGGGCGCAGATCCTTCTGGCTCAGGCCGCCGGGCGACTCATCCGACGCTCCGACGACCGGGGTGTGGTCGCAGTGCTCGACTCCCGATTGGCCACCAACCGGGGCTACCGGTGGGACCTCATCAACGCGCTACCGCCGCTGCGCCGGACCAAGGAGCGCCAAGAGGTCTACGCCTTTCTTCGGCGCCTCAACGCCGAGGCAACCGAGTGACCGAGCCTTCTGGGGAGCCGGGTTCAAGGAGTTAACAGGCCGGAAACGTGCCCGAAACACGGGGGGCGTAGCGTTCGTCGCACAACGAGGAGATCCCCCGCGCACAACGGGGTGAGTGTGGGATCGACTCGCTTCACGAACCAAGGGTGCACGACACCCGACTCACCCCGTAGGAGTAACTCATGATCGGCTCTGCCGCGTCACGATTTCGAAATCCCTTCCCTCTACCAACCTCGACGACGGCGATCGGTCGCCGACGGTTGATGATCGCCATTGCGGCGACGGCGACCGTCACGACGCTGTGGGCGTCACCGGCGGCCGCCCAGTCGGATCTACCGGAGGGCGTGGCCTCGGCCGCCATCCTCGACAACCTGTGGGTCTTCATGGCCGGCGTGCTCGTGTTCTTCATGCAGGCCGGCTTCGCCCTCGTCGAGGCCGGGCTGACCCGGGCCAAGAACGTGGCCAACATCATGATGAAGAACCTCATGGACATGTCGGCCGGCGTGCTGGCCTTCGCCCTGTTCGGTTTCGGCATCGCCTTCGCCGGCGGCGAGCAACTCGGGGGCTGGTTCGGCTGGGGCGGGTTCTTCATGAGCGGCTTCGATGATCCGCTGCCGGCGGAAGGAGGGCTGTCCACCGCAACGACCTTCTTCTTCCAGGCCGCCTTTGCCGCCACCGCGGCCACGATCGTGTCGGGCGCCATGGCCGAGCGCACCAAGTTCAAGTCCTACTTCCTCTACTCGTTCGTGATCACCGCGGTCATCTACCCCATCGTCTTGCGTTGGACATGGGGCGGCGGCTGGTTGGCTCAGCTCGAGACCCCGTTTTCCGACTTCGCCGGTTCGACGATCGTGCACGCCACCGGCGGTTGGGCCGCCTTGATGGGCGCCCTCGTGCTCGGACCCCGCATCGGCAAGTACTCCGACGACGGAACCCCCCGGGCCATCCCGGGCCACAGCATTCCCTTCGTGGTCCTCGGTGCCATCATCCTGTTCATCGGCTGGTTCGGGTTCAACGCCGGATCCGAGCTGGCCGCCGACGAATTCGTGATGCAGATCGCCGTGCGTACGCTGCTGGCCGGCTGCGCCGGCGCCGTGGTGGCGACCGGGCTGGTGTGGGTCCTCGACGGCAAACCCGACGTGTCGATGGCCGCCAACGGCCTGTTGGCCGGTCTCGTGGCGGTCACAGCACCGGTCGGTGCGGTGACCTCGCCGGTTTCGGTCCTCATCGGAGCAGTCGGAGGCCTCCTCGTGGTGTTCTCCGTGCGATTCTTCGACCGTCTCCGCATCGACGATCCGGTGGGAGCGATCTCGGTCCACGGTGTGTGCGGAACCTGGGGCACACTCTCGATCGGGCTCTTCGCCCGCTTCGACGACGCGTTCCTCGGCCGGGAGAACGCCGGCCTGTTCTACGGCGGTGGCTTCAGCCAGATGGGCACTCAGCTGATCATGGTCGTCGTTCACTTCATCTTCGTTGTCGTCGCCAGCGGTGTTCTCTTCATGGCAATCAAGAACACGGTCGGCCTTCGGGTCACGCGTTCCGAGGAAATGGCCGGCCTCGACACCGAGGAACACGGCAGCCCCGGCTACGGCCCCGACCTGGTTCCCGCCACAGCCGGAATCTGACCCAAGGAGCGCACCGACAATGAAACTCATAACCGCAATCATCAAGCCCCACCGGCTGACCGACGTGAGGGACGCGCTCGTCGACATCGGCGTCAGCGCCATGACCGTCACCGAGGTCAAGGGTTTCGGCCGCCAGGGCGGCCACACCGAGACCTACCGGGGTGCCGAATACCGAATCGACTTCGTTCCCAAGATCCGCATCGACATCGTGGCCGGCGAGGAGATGACCGATCTGATCGTCGACACCATCCACGGAGGGGCCCGGACGGGCGTGATCGGCGACGGCAAGATCTGGGTCACGCCGGTTGATTCGATGGTACGCATCCGCACCGGCGATCTGGGCGTCGACGCCGTGTGAGTCGTCGATCTGGAGATCAGGCCCGGTGGATGTCGCCCTCGGTGTCCTTGAGGGCGGTGACCTGACGACCCGACCGTAGGGCGATGATCTCCGAACAGATCGAAATCGCCGTCTCCTCCGGAGTGCGGGCCCCAAGATCGAGACCGATCGGGGCTCGCACCCGGTCGATCTCGGCCGGCGTGACTCCCTCCGCCATCAGCCGCTCGTTGCGGTCGCTGGTGGTGCGACGAGAGCCCATCGCCCCGATGTAGCCCGTCTCCGTTGTCAGCGCGGCGATGACAGCAGGCACGTCGAACTTGGGATCATGGGTGAGAACGCAGATCGCATCCCGGGGCCCGAGCTCTGAACCCACCTTCTCCAGGAGTCGGTGAGGCCAGTCGACGACGACCTCATCGGCGTATGGGAAACGCTGGGTCGTGGCGAAGACGGGTCGGGCGTCGCATACCGTGACCCGGTAGCCCAGGATCTTGGCCACCCTCGTCAACGCCGCCGTGAAGTCGACCGCACCGAATATCAGCATGCGTGGCGGCGGAGCGAACGACTCGATGAACACCGACACGTCCTCCTGGCGAGCTTCGCCCCGAGGTCCGTAGTGGCGGATCCCGGTCGTGCCGGCTGCCAGTTCACCGCGGGCATCACGGATAACGACCCGGTCCAGGTCGTCGTTACCGAGGGTGCCGCGAGGCTCGGAGCCGGGCTGAAGCAGGATCTTGGCCCCGACCTGTGGAGCGTCATCGCCGGTCGCCGAGGGCTCGACGGCCGACCCCTCAATTGCAACGACGGTGGCCAGCACCACCGGCTCCTCGGCGGCAACTGCCGCCCGCAGAACGGAGAACATCGAATCGGACACGGCTCCGCTACCAGTCGAGCGGTTCGAGATACAGGTGGATCGTGCCGCCGCACGTCAACCCGACGGCGAAGGCCTCGTCATCGGAATAGCCGAAGGTCACGATGCGTCGCGAGTTCTCCTCCAGGCACTGCAGCGATTCGGTGACGACCGCACCCTCGACGCATCCTCCCGAAACCGAACCGGCAACCTCGCCGTCCTCGTTGACCGCCATCGCCGCCCCGGGCAGGCGCGGCCCCGATCCCTCGATGTCGACAACCCGGGCCAACGCCACCCGCTTGCCCTGCTTCCGCCAGCGTTCGAGGTCGCCAAGGATTTCTTTCATGGTTCAACTGTATCGAGGCACCATCAGCCGGGAGAACCCCGGCGGCGTCGGCGGGCCGTTCAGCCGACGCCGGCACCCTCCAACGCCCGGCGGGTGAGAACACGGGCAAGGTGGTTGCGGTACTCGACGGTTGCGTTGAGGTCACTCGACGGCGCCATGCCCTCGGCTGCGACCGCGGCCGCGTCGGCGGCGCCGGCCCCGCCGTCCAGGGCGGCCTCGACGGCGCTCGCTCTGATCGGTGTCGGCGCCATGTTGACCAGCGCCACCCGGGTGCCGTTGCCGTCGCCGGTTCGTTGGGCCGACACACCAACGATGGCCCAGTCCTGGGCTCGACGGTTGAACTTCTGGAAGTTCCAATCCAGACCGGTGTGTTTCGGAATCCTGACCTCGGTGATCATCTCGGTCGGCTCGAGGCTCGACTCGAGGAAGCCGGTGAAGAGGTCGCCGGCGGCGATGACCCGCTCCGAGCCGTCGGCCTTCCGAGCTACGACCGACCCGTCGAGGGCGAGCAGCGCGGAAGGGTGATCGGCGGCCGCATCGGCGTGGGCCAGCGACCCGGCGATCGTGCCCCGATGACGAACCTGAGGGTCGCCGACATGGCTTGTGGCATGGGCCAGAAGCGGTGCGTGCTCCGCCACCAGATCACTGATCTCGATGTCGCGGTGCCGGGTGAGGGCTCCGATGGCGAGATGGTCGCCGGCATCGTTGATGTAGGACAGATCACCGAGCCGGCCGATGTCGACGACGACCGCCGGGTAGGCGAGGCGGAGTTTCATCATCGGTAGCAGCGAATGGCCGCCGGCCATCAGCTTGGCCTCGTCGCCGTGCTGATCGAGCGCGGCGAGCGCCTCATCGGCCGAGGAGGCTCGGACGTAGTCGAACGTGACGGGGATCACTGGTTACCTCCTGCTGCGCTCAGCACCGCCTGGACGATGTTGTGATAGCCGGTGCAGCGGCAGAGGTTGCCTTCGAGGCCTTCCCGTACCTCCGCCTCGGATGGATCGGGGTTCTCGTCGAGGAGCGAGACCGACGCCATGACCATGCCCGGGGTGCAATAGCCGCACTGGAGGGCATGGCAGTTCATGAACGCCTGCTGCATGGGGTGGAGTTCGTCGCCGTCCGCCAGTCCCTCGATGGTGGTGATCCGCTCACCGTCGGCCTGGACGGCCAGCATCGTGCACGACTTCACGGCCTCACCGTTGAGGTGGACGGTGCAGGCCCCGCACGACGAGGTGTCGCAACCGACGTTGGTGCCGGTCAAACCGGCGAGATCGCGGATGAAGTGAACCAGCAGGGTTCGAGGTTCGACGTCATGGGTGTGACTGGTGCCGTTGATCTCGACAGTGATCTCCACGGAGTCCCCTTTCGGATAATGTTCCCACGGGATTCTTGCACAAAACAGCGCGACTCGCCGTAATCGGCTGGCAACGTGCCGGCCAGCGGACGACGCGGCCACCACACGATGGCCAATCAGGATTCTTCGCGACAATCGGCGCCCTTCGACCGTCACCCCCGGCGTGACCTCCACGACGACTCCACCCAACGATGACGATGACCGGGGCGCAGCCTACGGCGACAAACTGATTCCCGAATGGCGGGTCAACGCCGACGATCAGATTCTGCTCGCCGGTCTCGCCGTCGTGGCCGCCATGCTGGCCGTTTTCGTCTGGACGATCTGGCGAGGCGACGACGGCGGAACCAGCACCACCGCCGCGATCGTCGACGAGGTGGCCTCGCCCGACACCGACCCCGCCGCCGCCGTCGGACCGGTGACCGTCAGCGACGACGATGGGGGCGAAGACGAGGACGACGGGACCGACGACGGGCAAGGTGCCTCGTCGTCGACCACATCCCCGACGACGTCCACCACGACCGCGTCGACGACGGCGTCCACGGCATCGGACTCCGCCGGTGCCGAGATCGGGGACGTGCAGGCAGCCGTCGATCCGCTGGCCGGCGCCATCGTCGGGGCCGTTGACGGAACGACGGCGGTGCTCACCGGCTTCGTCGCCAACGAGGCCGAGCGGTCGCAGGCCCAGGCGGCGGCGTTGGCCGTCAGCGGCATCGAGGCAGTCGACAATCAGTTGGTGCTACTCGAGCCGAAGGTCACCGACGCGCTCCGCGACGCCGGCGTGACCGGAGCGGTTGCAGTCGGATCAGGCACCGAGCTGACGGTGAGCGGCACCATCGACACCGAGGACCTCCGTCAACAGACACTCGATGCTGCCGCCGCGGTCCCCGGCGTGACCGGCATCATCGACGACCGGCTCCAGGTGAGCGTCACCGCCGACCTCAACGAGCTTCCCCAGGTGAGCTTCGCCACCGGTTCGGCCACGATCCTCGATGTCAGCCACGCCGACCTCGACAACGCAGCCGAGCTCCTGATCGCCGCCGGCCCCGACGCCCGTATCGAGATCCAGGGCTTCACCGACGTGCGGGGCGATGACGCCGCCAACCTCGAACTCAGCCAGGCCAGGGCCGACGCCGTGCGTACCCGCCTGGTGGCCGCAGGAGTGTCTGAAGACATGTTGAGCGCAGTGGGCTACGGCGAGACGACCCAGTTCGCCTCCGGTGACACCCCCGAGGCCTATCAGGCCAACCGGCTCGTCAGGTTCCAACAGATCGAGTGAAAGCAGCCGGATGCCCGAAGGCCTTGTGCTGACGGTTGCGGAGAGGCATCATTGGCAGTGACCTTTCGAGGCAACCGGGTGCGACGGCAGCCGTCGATGAACGCCCGGGTTCTCGAAAGCAGAGATTTCGTGCCGGTGGTCCCGCCGAACCCGGAAACGCACGCACAAGACGCCATGGTCGCCGCCCGACCTTCCCTCCCGGGCGGTGTGTCGGCGGTCGGGGGTTTACTCCTCGGCCGCCGACTACTTTTTGCCCCGACGTCGGGCTAGGGCTCCTGCGGGCTGGGCTCGGGGAGGATGCGATAGCTCTCCTCCCCGGGGAAGACGAGATCGAAGTCCTGACGGGCTCGGCGCTCGATCTCGTCGTCGGTCTGAAGCCGGGCCAGGCGCTGTTCGAGATCGACGACATCGGCGTCGATCTGAGCCAGCTGAGCCCGGGCCTCGTCCATCTTGCGTTGCTGGGCCAGCCACGTGCGGACCGGCACGATGGCCAGGCCGACGAGAACGGCCGCCGCCAGACAGCTGGCCAGGGCGACCGGGGCCATTTCCCTGGTCCGGTCCACCGAGGAGCGCTTGCGGCGCCTCGTGCCGGCTTTGCTGCGGCCGCGGGCAGGGGTCCTCCGCCCGGATCGGCTCGGGCGGGTCATCACCCGGCTCCAGTGCCGACCGGGAAACGTCCGGCGTAGCGGGCCGCGGCACCGAGATCGTGTTCGATCCGAAGCAGCTGGTTGTACTTCGCCACCCGGTCGCTCCGAGCCGGAGCACCCGTCTTGATCTGGCCACAGTTGGTGGCGACCGCCAGGTCGCTGATCGTGGTGTCCTCGGTTTCACCCGACCGGTGCGACATCACCGAGCTGTAGCCGCTGCCCGTGGCCAGCCGGACGGCCTCCAGCGTCTCGCTCAGCGAACCGATCTGGTTGACCTTGACGAGAATCGAGTTGGCCACTCCGGCTTCGATACCACGGGTGAGTCGTTCGGTGTTGGTGACGAACAGGTCGTCGCCGACGAGCTGGCAACGATCACCGACGGCCTCGGTGAGCTGCTTCCAGCCGTCCCAATCCTCCTCGGCCATGCCGTCCTCGATGGACACGATCGGGTACCGGTCGACCAGACCGGCCAGCTCATCGACCATGGCCTCGGGCGTCAGGTCCCTGCCTTCGCCGGCCAGCCGGTACTGACCGTCGACGAAGAACTCGGTGGACGCCACGTCCATCGTCAGGGCGATCTCGTCGCCTGGGGTTCGGCCCGCTCGTTCGATGGCCTCCATGAGCAGCGTCAGGGCGTCTTCGTTGGAGGCCAGATTCGGGGCGAAGCCCCCTTCATCGCCGATGGCGGTGTTCAGGCCCCGCTCCCCCAGCACCTTCTTCAACGAGTGGTAGGTCTCGACCCCCCACCGCAACCCCTCCGTGAAGGAGGCGGCGCCCACCGGCATGATCATGAACTCTTGAAAATCGACGTTGTTGTCGGCGTGCTCGCCCCCGTTGAGGACGTTCATCATCGGCACCGGCAGCACGTGGGCGTTGACCCCTCCGACGTAGCGATACAGCGGCAGCGCCAAATCGTCGGCTGCCGCCCGGGCGGCAGCAAGGCTGACACCGAGAATGGCGTTCGCTCCGAGTTTGCCCTTGTTGGGCGTTCCGTCGAGATCGACCAGCATCTGGTCGATCTCGCGCTGGCCGTATGCGTCCATACCGGCCAGGGCGTCGCTGATGGCCGTGTTCACGTGCTCGACCGCTTTGGCCACTCCCTTGCCGAGATATCGATCACCGCCATCACGGAGTTCCACGGCTTCGAACTGACCGGTCGACGCGCCGGACGGGACCAGGGCCCGCCCATGGGCGCCCGATGCGAGCAACACCTCGACCTCGACGGTTGGGTTACCCCGGGAGTCGAGCACCTCCCGAGCCAGGACATCATGAATAACACTCACGCTTTGCGTTCCTCCTACCGCCCGCAGTGAGAGGTTAGCAGCTGGCCACGCCCGATTGCGGCACCGATTTTTCCGGACGACCGAGGCTCGCAGGCAGGGGTCGGGGCACGAGTCGCTTCTTTGCCGACGGTCTACTGCTGGAGCGCCCACAGGCACTATGATCTGGCAGGAGAGTTTGCGTCCAGCGACCTCCGGAGAGGCCAGGATCGCCCAGGGCGTCCGACAGGGTAACGTTAGGCCGGAGAACCTGCAGAGGCGTGCCAGAGCGAAGCCAATCTCCCCGCGGCGGAGACGCACCAGCATTTTCCCAAACTTGGAGTTCGACCGGAGGGGGTCGAAAGGCTTCAATCGACCACTCGGATCGATACCGTTGCCCACACTAGTATGGAAGGACTCCACCGCATTCTCTTATGGCCAAGACGTTCGCTCTAGAGGGCTTCGAGCCGATCAAACGAATCGGCGGGGGCGGGTTCGGCGATGTCTGGTTGGCGCGTCAGACCAACGTCGATCGGGAGGTTGCGGTCAAGGTCGGCCACGCGCCCATTCAGGACGAGATCATTCGCCTCCGATTCGACCGTGAATGCAAGGCCCTCGGGCGCCTGTCCGGCCATCAGAACATCGTCGATGTCTTCACCGCCGGCTCACTCGACGACGGTCGCCCGTATCTGGTCCTCGAGTACATCGACGGTGGCACGCTGTGGCAGCGCCTGAAACAGGCACCGATGTCGGAGGACGAGCTGATACGGATCGGCTATCAGCTGGCTGACGCCTTGGCTCAGGCCCATACCTCCGGCGTGCTCCACCGAGATCTCAAGCCGGAGAACATCCTCATGCGCTCATCGGGCGACGCCGTGCTCGGCGACTTCGGCATCGCCCGACTCCAGGACGGCATGAACACCACCTCGGCGGCCATCACGGCCAGCGTGGCCTACGCGGCACCCGAGGTGCTCGGCGGCACTCAGGCGAGTGCGGCGAGTGATCTCTACGGCGTTGGTGTCTGCCTGCTGGCGGCCATCCTCCGATCGGTGCCGTTCGTCGACAAGGGTGACAAGTCGATCCATCCGATCATCACCCGGGTCATGAGCGACGAGCCGCCGGATCTGCGCAGCCGTGGCGTGTCCGAGGATCTGGCCAAGGTCATCGAGTCGCTGCTGCAGAAGAATCCGAATCGTCGCCCGTCATCGGCCGGTGCCGTTCAGGAGATGTTCCACAGTCTGACCGTCGAGCCGTGGCAGACCGATCAACACCTTCTCGGGCGGCGTGGTACGGCGCCCGGTCGCCCGGCCGGCCGGCCGCCGGTGGAGCCGCAGCGGTCCGTGCCCGGCACCGGCCTCACCTTGGACCGGTCACTGTCGAGCGAGTCCAAACCAGCCCCCGAACCCGCCGCCCAATCGGGCGCTGGGTTTGCCAACACCATCGAGCCGGTCCCGTTCGACAACCGGCAGGCTTCTCCGGTACTCGGACGATCGGAGGAAACCGAGCGATCACCGTTCGGCGTTCCGAGCGCTGGGCGCCGCAACGGCACCGCAGCCGGTGACGACGCCGGTGGCAATGTCAAGGCGTTCGCGGTCGCCTACGTTGCGACGCTCGTCGCCGGGGCGATCCTGATCTTCCTTCTCGCTCAGATCCTGTCCTAGGCTCACCCGACGACCCAGTCGAGCCGGGTGCCGGCCTCGAGCCGCTGTTCGTGGGAACGAACGGTTTCGGCCAGTGTGTTGACCGCGCCTCGCAGCGCCTGCTCCGCATCGAGGCCCGATACCCGCCCGGCCTCGACCACCGCCAGCAGTAGACGACCCAGCTCTGCTTCGTCGCCGACGGGCGGTCGAGGCGCGGCGCCGGGGTCGGTGTCGGTGTCGGTGTCGGTGGTGAGTCCCAGCCGTTCCGACCACGGCCCCGGCTGGGCCGAACCATACGTACGAGTCGTCCGTTTGAGGATCTTGGCGGCGCGGGCCAGCGAGGGCATGGCCGGCGGAATTCCGTCGAGGATCGACGACCGGGAGTCCTCACCGGCCTTTATCCGATCCCATTGCGCCTCCACCGCCTCCGTGCTCACCCCGGCACCGGCGGCCCGGGTCGACAGGTCGGGGCTGTCGACCCCGAACACGTGAGGGTGACGGGTGATCATCTTGTCGGTCAAGGTCTGAGCGACATCGGCGATGTCGAAAAGGCCGGCTTCGGAAGCCAGTCGGCTGTGGAACAGGATCTGCAACCACAGATCACCGAGTTCACCCTCGAGTTCGTCGAACGCATCGAGCAGCGCTCCGTCGGCAACGTCACCGCCGCCGTCGTCGTCCGACAGCCGAACGATCCGGTCGAGCACATCGAGCACCTCGTGGGTCTCCTCCAGCAGGTAGGTCCGCAGCGACGCGTGGTCTTGTTGCGCATCCCAGGGGCACTCGGTCCGGAGGCGCCGCATCAGCTCGACCGAGCCGATCAGCGCACGTCCGATCGGAGCCCCGACGGTCGGCAGGTACAGCGACGTCAAATGATCGGCTTCGACCCGGCGGTCGAGGTCCTCGACCGAAACATCGAACACCGCCTCGTCGTCGGTACCGAGTCGTTGCAGCACGGTCACGTCCCGCTCGGCTCCGATGTCGTTGTCGAGCAGGGCCAGCTTGATCTCCGACAGCACCCACCGAGCGTGAGCATGGGCCACGAGCAGCGGGCCCCGCTCGCCGGCCGCCTCCACCGAGAACCGGTGTCCATCGACGAGCCGCACCCCGTCGTCGACCGGATCGATGGCGAGACGGGCCCACACCTCGTCGAGAAACGAGATGGCGGGCACCAACTCGATGACCACATCGTGTCTGGCCCTGAGCTGAGCCACGGAACGCTCGAGCACCAACGGCGAGCCGGGCACACAGTAGGTGACCCTCCCGTGGGCCGAGGCGGCCGTCATCAGCGCGTCGGTGATCGCCTCGTAGACCGCGGCGAACGAGTCGGCCGAATCATAGAGTGCATCGAACGAGACGGCCCCGGAGGCAAATCGTTCGGCACCGGGGTGCCGGCTGGTCCGCAGGAACAGCGGATCGGGCCGCTCCAGAACTGCCGCCGTCCGCTCCGTGAGCAGATCGGGGGCTCCAGGGCCGAGACCGCAGATCGTTATCGTCGGTCGATCATCGGGAGGGCTCATCGTCGACCGACCGCCGATCGGGCGGCCCGCAAACCCTACTCGCCGTCCACCGGGGTGATGGTGAGGTTGACAGGGTCCCAGGTGCCGACGCGGGGATCGACGTCGATGGTCGCCCCTTCGAGACGGGCCCGGACCCGCTGGCCGATCACGTCACCCGGGTTCTGGGTGCTTTCCTCGTATCGGTCGACGACCAGCACATGCCAGCCGAACTGGGTCTGGACCGGACCCACGTACTCGCCCAGGGTGGCGCTGTCGACAGCGGCGGCGAACTCCGGAACGTAGCCGGAACTCGGAGCGCAGCCGAGATCACCGCCGGTCGGGCCGGTCGGCCCGGTTGATCGCTCAGCCGCCAGCGCGGCGAAATCCCCGCCGTCGTTCAGCAGGTCGAGGACCTCTTGGGCCGCGGTCTCGTCGTCGAGCAGGATGTGACGGACGCAGGGAGCGTCGACGGTCAGCTCTCCGCTCTCGGTCAAGGCCTCACCGAAGGCGGTCTGTTTGGCCTGCTGGTCGACGACGAACGGAAGGTATGGCACTTCGTCGAAGAGCCGTTCGGCTTCGGCCCCCGGATCCGCTGCGGCCGGGAACCAGCCGGCCACCAACTCGGCGAGGCTCTGTCGGGCTGCGTCGGTGTCGGCCGTGTCAACCGAGGCGTCGAGATCGGCCAGCTCGCGGGTCAGCACTTCACCGACCAGGTGTTCGTAGGTGACACCCGGGAAGAACCCCGGTGGCACACCGCCGCCGAAGGCCAGGTCGACGAACTCCTGACTCTCCCACGTGGGGATGATGACATCGTTCAGCTCGCCGTGGGTCAGCTCCCAGACTTCGCCGTCGCCGAAATCGGCGGTCACCGCGATTTCTCCGGCCGGAGCGGTGGACGGAGTGGGTACCGGCTCGACCGAGGTCGTTGGGGTGGTGGCCGACTCTCCGGCCTCACCCGGCGCCGATTCCTCCTCGTCAACTTGATCGGCGTCGAGGGCGACATCGGCCGGAGCGGAACGCGACACCCCGCACGACGAGGCGATCAACGACAGAGCCAGCAGCGAGCCGAGGAACAGCGTCGACCACGAGCGACGATTGACGGCCCCGTCGGCGGCCTTGAAAGGTGGAAACCTGGTCACGTGAGCAGGCTAACAAAGGGCGGCCTGATTCCCAGGTCCGCAATCGAAGTGTGACATGGGGCCGCCGTCGGTCCGGGTTGGCGAAGAGTGGCCGTCAGCTGACGGTCCAGGTGGCGCCGGAACGAAGGAGGTCCTTCAGGTCGCCCGAGCCGTTCTTGTCGTTGGCCAGCAGGATCTGCTGGTTGACCGCCTCCGAATACTCCGGTGCCTCGACCGATCGGAAGACTCCGAACGGTGTCGGGGTCTGGTTGTCGGAGGCCAGCTGCGACAGGGCGAACGACGTCACGGAGTCGGCGCTCGACTCGTCGTGGACGAGCAACTCCGACCCGTCGACGTCGGCGACCTCGACGATCTCGGCCCGTCCGTTGCGCATCACGACGCCACGCTGGCGTTCGGCGCCGAACAGGACCGGCTCGCCGTGGGCCAGATCGATCATCATCTCGTCGCGCACGTCACGTTTGGTGATTGCGTCGTAGGCACCGTCGTTGAACACATTGCAGTTCTGGTAGATCTCGACCAGCGAGGCACCTTTGTGGTTGTGCGCCCGCCGGAAGACCTCGATCATGTGTTTGCGGTCGAGGTCGTGGGTGCGGGCCACGAAGGTCGCACCGGCGCCCAGGGCCAGGCTGATCGGGTTGAACGGACGGTCGATCGATCCCATCGGGGTCGACTTCGTGACCTTTCCGACCTCACTGGTCGGCGAGTACTGACCCTTGGTCAGACCGTAGATCTGATTGTTGAACAACAGGATCGTCAGATTCACGTTGCGCCGCAGCGCATGGATCAGGTGGTTGCCGCCGATCGACAGCATGTCGCCGTCACCACCGACGACCCAGATGTTGAGATCGGGGCGGCTGACGGCGAGCCCGGTGGCGATGGCCGGTGACCGGCCGTGAATGGTGTGCATCCCGTAGGTCGACATGTAGTAGGGGAAGCGGGCGGCGCATCCGATGCCGGAGATGAAGACCGTGTCCTCCCGTTTGACGTCGAGTTCAGCGTGCAGGAACTGCACGGCGGCCAGGATGCCGTAGTCGCCACAGCCAGGGCACCATCGGACCTCCTGATCCGACGTCCAGTAGCCTCGCTTGGTGGGGTCGAGTTGTACGTCGGTCATTGGTTGATCCCTTCCCGGATGGCTTCGATGAGTTCGGCCCCGGTGAACGGAACCCCCATGACTTTGTTGATGGGTTTGGCGTCGACGAGGAATTCGGCCCGCAGGACCTTCACCAGCTGACCCCGGTTGAGCTCGGGCACGAACACGTGCTCCCGGCCGGCCAGAACCTGGCCGAGATTGGCCGGGAACGGATGCAGGTGGGTGACGTGGGCGTGATCGACACCGAGGCCGTCATTGCGCAGTCGCTCGACCGCCGAGGTGATCGAACCCCGGGTCGAACCCCAGCCGACGATCAGGATCGGGGCATCCCCCGGCCCGTCGATCTCGACCGGCGGGATGTCGTTGGCGATCCCGTTGATCTTGGCCTCACGCAGCTCGGTCATCAGGCCGTGGTTGGCGGGGTCGTAGTTGACGTTCCCGGTGCCGTCCTGTTTCTCCAGGCCACCGAGACGGTGTTCGAGGCCCGGTGTCCCCGGTATGGCCCATGGTCGAGCCAACGTCGCTTCGTCGCGCTTGTATGGGTGGAAGACGGCATTGCCGTCGGCGTCGGTCGCGTTGGCCTCCGTGGCGAAACCGGTGCTGATGTCGGGCAGAGCCTCGACTTCGGGAATGAGCCAGGGTTCGGCACCGTTGGCCAGGTAGCCGTCGGTCAGCAGGATGACCGGCGTCCGGTACTTGATCGCAAGTCGGGACGCCTCGATGGCGGCGAAGAAACAGTCAGCAGGGGTGGAGGCGGCCACCACCGGAAGTGGCGCTTCGCCGTGGCGACCGTACAGCGCCATCAGCAGGTCGCTGGCCTCGGTCTTGGTGGGAAGACCGGTCGAGGGCCCTCCCCGCTGTACGTCGATGATGACCAGCGGCAACTCGGTGCTCACCGCCAAGCCGATCGTTTCGCCCTTCAGGGCGACACCGGGACCGGAAGTGGTGGTGAAGGCCAGACTGCCGCCGAACGCAGCCCCGAGGGCTGCGCCGATGCCGGCGATCTCGTCTTCGGCCTGCAGGGTGCGAACGCCGAAGTTCTTGTGCCGGCTGAGCTCGTGCAGGATGTCCGACGCCGGGGTGATCGGATAGCTGCCGAGGAAGACGGGCAGCTTGGCCAGCTGGCCGGCGGCGATCATACCCCAGGCGGTGGCCACGTTGCCGGTGACGTTCGTGTACTCGCCCGGCTTCTGCGGGGCGGCGGCTACCTTGAATTGCGAGCCGAACATCTCGGCCGTCTCGCCGAAGGCGTGCCCGGCTTTGAGTGCGGCGGTGTTGGCGGCCGCCACCGTCGGCAGTTTGCCGAACTTGGCCTCGATCCACTCGAGGGTCGGTTCGAGCGGGCGGGTGTACATCCAGCTCACGAGGCCGAGGGCGAAGAAGTTCTTGGAGCGCTCGGCGTCGCGCTTCTTCACGTCGAGATCCGAGGTGGCCTCGAGCGTGAGCTTGGTCATGTTCACCCGGTGCACGACGTAGCCGTCGAGTGTCCCGTCGGAGCGGGGGTCGGCTTCGTAGCCCGCCTTGTCGAGGTTGCGTTCATCGAACGTGTCGTCGTTGAGAATGACCGTGCCGCCGGACCGGAGGCGGTCGAGCTCGCTGCGGAGAGCCGCCGGATTCATCGCCACCAACACGTCGGGTGCGTCGCCCGGCGTGTGGATGTCGTGATCCGAAATGTGGACCTGGAAGGCCGACACACCGGCCAGCGTTCCCTGCGGCGCCCGGATCTCGGCCGGGAACTCGGGCAGCGTGGCCAGATCGTTGCCGATGGCGGCGCTGACGGAGGTGAACCGGTCACCGGTCAACTGCATGCCATCGCCCGAGTCGCCGGCGAAACGAATGACGACGTGATCGAGGGTGGTGTCGTCAACTCGATCAGCTGTATCTGTCACTTGGACCCCTAATGTCTCGAGATCACCGATCAAACAACGACGGATGTGCTGCCGTAGCACTTCGTTTTTTGTGACCGTGACCCCTTCGTACGGTTATGTTCACCGTACCTTCGTTTCCGCCGGAGCGGTACGTCATGGTGAGAGATGCTCAGTGCCGTCAGGGTGGCCGAGGCGGGCATCGACAACTACCTTGGCTGACGATGTCTCGACTCCCCCACCTCAACGCCCGCCTCCAGGGATTCGGCACCACGATCTTTGCCGAGATGTCGGCGCTCGCGGCCAAGACCGGGGCCATCAACCTCGGTCAGGGCTTCCCCGACACCGACGGCCCGCCGGAGGTGTCGAGCGCCGCCATCGAGGCCATCAGCCGAGGTGAGAACCAGTACCCGCCGGGCCCCGGAACCGCCGATCTCCGCCAGGCCATCGCCGAACACCAGGCCCGCTTCTGGTCGATGCCCGTTGAACCCGACGGCGAGGTCCTGGTGACCGCCGGCGCGACCGAGGCGATTGCGGCCACACTGCTGGCGCTGTGCGAGATCGGCGACGAGGTGGTGGTGTTCGATCCGACCTACGACTCCTATGCGGCGTCGATCGCCATGGCCGGAGCGACGATACGGCCGGTGCTGCTCACCCCCGATCCCGACTCGGGCCGATACCGGTTCGACACCGACGAGCTGCGGGCTGCGTTCTCGGCCAAGACCCGCCTGATACTTCTCAACACCCCTCACAACCCGACGGGCAAGGTGTTCGACCGCGCCGAACTCGAGATCATCGCAGATCTGTGCCGAAGCCACGACGTGGTGGCCGTGACCGACGAGGTCTACGAACACCTCGTGTTCGACGGATCGCATCGGCCGCTGGCGACCCTGCCCGGCATGGCCGACCGAACAGTGACGATCTCCTCCGGCGGCAAGACGTTCTCGTTCACCGGCTGGAAGATCGGGTGGGCGGTCGGATCACCGCCACTGATCGCGGCGATCCGTACGGCCAAGCAGTTCCTCACCTTCGTGAACGGGGCACCCTTCCAGCCGGCGATCGCCGTCGGCCTCCGGCTCGGTGACGACTACTACGAGCGGTTCGTGGCCGATCTTCGGGCCAAGCGTGATCTGCTCGGCTCGCTTCTGTCCGACGCCGGATTCGCCGTGCTTCCGACCGAGGGCACCTACTTCACAACGATCGACATCTCGTCGATCGGCCGGACCGACGGCATCGATTTCTGTCTCGGCCTACCGGAGCGGGCCGGCGTCGTCGCTGTACCGAGCCAGGTTTTCTACCAGCATCCGAGCGCCGGACGGACCATGGTCCGGTTCTGTTTCGCCAAACGCGACGACGTCCTGGAGGCGGCCGGACGGCGACTCATCGAAGCGTTCGCAAGCTGAGCCGACCCGAACCCCCGGCAGGACTGTGCCCGGCATCGCCGAGCGACGCCGGGCACACCCGAAGCTCTTGTGGAGCGGAGTCGGCCGCTACTCGGCCGGCGGGATCCGCAGCACCTGACCGACGTAGATCAGGTCGGGATCCTTCAACATCGGCCGGTTGGCCTCGAAGATGACCGGGTACTTCATGGCGTCGCCGTAGTACTCCTTGGCCAGCTTGCTCAACGTGTCACCGGACTCGACGACATGGAGCTGTGCCTCGTCGCCTGCGTCGGACACCTCGATGGAGTCCTGCACGGTCTCGACGCCCGAGACGTTACCGACGGCGAGAATGATCTTCTCGCGGGTCTCCTGGTCGGAGACCTTGCCCTCGATGGTGGCCAGGCCGTCGTCGTAGCGGATGTCGAGGTCCTCGATGTCGAAGCCCAGCTTCGTCACGTAGGTCTCGAGGCCACGAGCCCGCCGGGTCTCGTCGAGCCGCTCCTTGCGCTCCTGCCTCGCGACCTCCGCCTTACGAGCCTTGATGCGCTTGGCCATCTCAGCCGCACGCTCGGCCGACGCCGCTGCCGCCTTGGCATCCTTTTCGTCCTGGCTCTCACCGATGCCGATCTTCGCACCGGCCTCCTTGATGAAATCGAATACGCCCACTTGTAACTCACCTTCTTTGGTTATTGGCGAACTTGTCGTTGACAAGCCGTATCGTGAAGCTACCAGCAACAACGGCCTTTTCTCGCCGACCACGGCGAATACCACGCTACGTGGCGCCGTCGACGCAATCGACTATCTTGCTAGGGGCGGCAGGACCGGCCGATACACCTGTTCGCCGATCGAACCGACCGGTCCGAACCAGTTCCGATCGGGTCTTCGAGCGGCCCCGCACAACCGACATGCAACAGATTGCTGACTACGACGTCGTTCAACAAATCGGAGAGGGCACACAGGGTTACTACTGGCTGGCCCGCCCCCCGGCGCGGCTCGGTGTCGACGACGAGGTGGTGGCCGTCAAGACCATGGATCAAGCGGCGACCGACGCCGAGTTCGGTCGTCTGGTCGAGCACCTGCGTACCTACGCCGCCGTGCCGTCACCGTACCTGCACCGGCTCTATGACGTCGGCCAGCAGGGCACCCTGCTCTACTTCGCCGGCGAATTCCTTCCATCGGGTTCGCTGGCCCGACCGGCTCGACCGTTCTCCCGGGTCGACGTGCTGCGGGCGCTGGCCGACGCATGTCGTGGTGCCGATGCGTTGCACGAGGCCGGCATTCCCCACCGTGCGGTACGACCCGGCAACATCGTTCTCGGCGACAGCGGGGCCAAACTGGCCGATGTCGGCGTGACCCAGCTGCTCAATCCCGGTCAGACCATCACCGGTGCCGCTCAGATGGGCGCCATCGAGTACCTCGCCCCCGAGGTCATCCAGGGTCGTCCGGCCTCCCGGGCCAGCGACATCTGGGCCCTCGGCGCCACGCTGCATCGGGTCCTGACGGGCGTGTCGATCTTTCCGACGCTGCCGTCGAACTCACTCGTCGAGGCGCTCCGGTTCCTTCTCAATGAACGACCCGTCATGGGCGACGCCCTGCGCAACGGCGAGCGGCGCATCATCGAGTCCGCTGTCGCCACCGACCCGGCGGACCGTCCTTCCACCGCCGCCGAGCTGGCAGCCGCAATCGACGAAGAAGCGGGCCGCCAGGCCGGAAAGATCCAAGCCTGATGTGGTCAGCGGTGGCGACATGACGGACCTCGACCTCCGCTCCGGACAGATCCACCGCGGTCTCGGTGTGGTGGCCCGCTGGCCCGACATCGCGCTGGTGATCCCCAGCGACGCGGCTCACGACGGCATCGTCGACGACATGTTCCTGGCCCTCGGACCCAATCCGACGTCCCAGGAGATCATCCGGGCCGTCAACACCCTGCTGTCCGACAACAAGTTGCGGTCGGTCGGCATGATCGTGGAGGCCACCGGCGGCCCCATGGCCGTCGCCTTCGGCCCGGTCGAAATACTGAGCGATGGCGAGCGGATCATCGTCGGCACCGGCGGTCTCCAGAAGCAGCAGCTCTCGCACAACGCCCAACGCCTGACCATCCGGGCGGCCAACCTCGCGAAAGCAGCCGAACCGGTACCTCCCTTCGATCTCCGACGGGGGGTCGCCCCGGGGGCCGGCCTCAGCCTGATCACGATCGCCGGCGGTCAACCCCCGGCGCTCGATGACCTCACACCTCTCGGAACCACCGCCGACAGCAACGGCGACTCGATGAATCCGGTGGCGGCCCAGCCGGCTGACCCGTCCACCGTCGGTGTCGCCCACTACGAGCCGGGATCGCTCGACGACGGCGGCCTGGGCTCCGATCCGAGTCAGGCTCCGTTCCGCTCGGTGATTTTGATCGACGCGACGGCGCCGGCACCGCGGGCGCCCCTCCCGAAGGTGGCCAAAGGCGAGGCCGGCGGTGAGGGCTCCACCCAACCGGCGGCTGTCGTCCAGCAGGGCCGGGTCGATGTCGAGGGAATCCTGTGTTCGCGGGGCCATTTCAACAACCCGAAGTCGGCCTACTGCATGGTCTGCGGGATGTCGCTGCTACACCTGACTCCCCATCCCGTGGTTCGTCCCCGTCCGACGCTCGGTTTCATCGTGTTCGACGACGGGGCCAGCTTCGGGCTCGACCGCTCGTACATCATCGGGCGTGAACCCTCGAACGGCGACAAGCCCGATGCCGAGCTGCTGGTGATTCACGACAACAACGACACGCTGTCCCGAACCCACGCCGAACTTCGCCTGGACGGGTGGACGGTGCAGATCGTCGACCTCGGATCGACGAACGGGACCTATGTCTGGGATGCCCAGAACGATCGTTGGAACCAGCTGACCGCAGGCCATGCCATCGAACTGCAGTCCGGCGAGACCGTTGCGCTCGGCCGCCGGACGTTCGTGTTCGAAAGCGTCAGCCGGACCTAGAGTCCGGTCGCCGCCGGCAGGAGGCCGTACCGGCCCAGCACCGTACGAGCCTCGTCGGGACCCTTGACCGCCTCGGCGGCCATGCCGACCCGGCGGGCGCCGTCGACGTTGATCTGGTTGTCATCCAGGAACAGGACCTCGCCGGCCGGGCGGTCGAGATCGTCGAGCACGAGTCGGTACAGGGCCTCGTCCGGTTTGACCTCACCGAGGCGATACGACAGATACGGGCGGGTCACCAGCTGTTGCAGGATCTCGGCATCGGGCTGGGTTTCCCAGTGGAGCTGGTTGGTGTTGCTCAGAACGCCGATCTCGACCTCGGTCGACAATTCGGTGACCAGCTCGACGGCGCCGGGGAACAAGCCCCGGGGGAAACGGGCGAAGTTGAACAGGAAGGTTTCCGGCGTGATGGTGAGGTTCAGGTCGTCGACCGCACCGGCGGCGAACTCGTCGGGTGAACAGCCACCCCGCTCGAAACGCCGGACCGCCGGGCTCGACAACCAGCGGGGCCAGAACCGCTCCTCGTCGATCCCGGATCCCAGCAACTCGGGTAGCGATCCGAGCTCCACGAGAACCCCTCCCATGTCGAACAGCACGACAGTGATTGCGGTGTCGATCATCGGCACGACCGGACAGACGGACGCGGCCTTGGAGTAGCATCTCGGCGCGGGTGCAGCACCGGGTCAGGGTACAGGCACGACTACCCAGGCGGTTTGCCCGCACGGACTAGCGCCTATCCGTCACACTGATTTTCGGCGGCACGACGTTCCAGTCGGCCGCTGGTCTCCCCCACTGGGGGAGCCGCGTGGCCCGGTCTTGGTGGTGACCGGGCCACGCATTCGTTTTGGGCGGCCGCCGGCCACGGCCGACGCGTCTATTTGCCGTTGGCCTTGGCCAGCGCGCTCGCAACCCGGCGGACCACGGCGTCGGGCGTGACCCGGGCCAGGCCGACGGCAATCCGATTGTGCAACCCCGGCACGACCCGAACCCGCCCGGCCTCGAGACCGGCGAGTCCGGCCGAGGCCACCACGTCCGGACTCTGCCAGAGGAACCCGGGCAACGCGCCGGGCCGGTACCGGGCCTTCTCCTGGAACTCGGTGCGGGTGAGGCCGGGACACAGACAACTCACGACCACACCCTGTGGACCGAGCTCGACGGCCAGCGCCTCGCTGAAGCTGGTCACGAAGGCCTTGGTCGCGCCGTAGGTCGCCGACCTGGGCGACGGGGTGAATCCAGCGATCGACGACACGTTCAGGATCCCACCACCACCCCGGTCGGCCATGGCCGTGCCGGCGGCATGGGCGAGGCGGTGCACCGTGCCGATGTTCACATCGATCATCGCCGCCTCCCGACCGGGATCCTGATCGAGGAAATCCCCGACCGTCCCGAATCCGGCGTTGTTGATCACCAGGTCGATCGGTTCGAGCCGGTCCTGCAGCCGGGTCACCACCCGATCGAGGTCCAAGCGATCGCCCAGGTCGGCGCTCAGAACCTCGACCTCCACCGAGGTCGCCCCGCTCTGGAACTCATCGGCCAGCGCCTGGAGCCGGTCGGCCCGCCGGGCGACCAGCACGAGATCGGTGCCCCGGTCGGCCAACAGCCTGGCGAATGCGGCGCCGATACCCGACGACGCGCCGGTGACCAGCGCCCGGTTCCACCGCGGCGCCGACACCGTCTGCCGGTTGTCGGCCCCGACCATCACCGGGCGTCCTCCTCCGGTGGGAACATCGCCTCGAAGAAGGCGACCAGGTCATCGGCCACCGACTTCTTACGCATCAGGCCGACCTGAAGCTGTCCGCCTCGGTCACCGTACTCACCCGGCTTCCACACCCCGTGTTTGAACAGCCGGGTAAACCGGACCTCCTGACTGGCCTTGAGCGCAACCGGTCCCATCTTGGCAACGTGCTCGGGGCCGCCGAAACCCGGACCACCGATCACGATCACCTCGGTTATGCCGAGGCGGGCGCAGTGGGCCCGGATCCGGGCCACACCCAACAGACGCTCCGCCGTCGGCGGCACGGGACCATACCGGTCCTTCCATTCTGCGGCAATGGCATCGACCTCCTCGGTGTCGGTGACGGCAGCGAGCTTGCGGTAGGCCTCCAGTCGCTGAGCCTGGCCGGCCACGTAATCGTCGGGCAGGTTCGCCGCCCCGGGCACGTCGATCTTGATCTCCATCGGAGGTTCCGGTGCCCGACCGCTGAGCTGGGCCACGGCGTCGGTCACCATCTGGCAGTAGAGGTCGTAGCCGACGGCGGCGATGTGGCCCGACTGCCCGGTGCCGAGCAGGTTGCCGGCGCCCCGAATCTCGAGGTCCCGCATGGCGATCTGGAACCCGGAGCCGAGATCGGTCGCCTCGCCGATCGTCTTCAACCGCTCGTAGGCCTCCTCGGTCAACGACGCCTCCGGACGGGTGAACAGATAGGCGTAGGCCCGCTGCCCTGAACGGCCGACACGACCTCGAAGCTGATGAAGCTGTCCGAGGCCGAGGATCTCGGCCCGGTCGACCACGAGCGTGTTGACCGTCGGCATGTCGATACCGGACTCGATGATCGTCGTGCAGACCAGCACGTCGTAGTGTCCCTCCCAGAAGTCGATCACGGTCTTCTCGAGGGTGCCCTCGTCCATCTGGCCGTGAGCCACTGCGATGCGAGCCTCGGGTACCAGGTTCGAGAGGTCGTTGGCCACCTTCTCGATGCTCTGCACCCGGTTGTGCACGAAGAAGACCTGACCCTCGCGCAACAGCTCCCGGCGGATGGCCTCGGCGGCTGCCCGCTCGTCGTACTCGCCCACATAGGTCATGATCGGCTGGCGGTCGGCGGGCGGGGTGTTGAGCACCGAGAGGTCGCGGATGCCGGTGAGGCTCATCTCCAGGGTGCGGGGAATCGGGGTCGCGGACAGCGTCAACACATCCACGGCCGCACCAGGTGTGGCGGTGTCACCCCCGGACGGCCCGCCGTTGGTGTCGGCAGCCGCCCGGGCCAGTTCGGTGAAGCCCTTCAGCGCCTCCTTGTGGCTGACCCCGAAGCGCTGCTCCTCGTCGACCACGAGTAGACCGAGCCGATCGAACGACAGGTCTTCGGACAGGATCCGGTGGGTGCCGATGAGGACGTCGACCTCACCGGCGGCCGTGTCGGCGATGACCGTGCGGGCCTGGGCGGGAGTGAGGAACCGGCTGAGCACCTCGACCCGGACCGGGTACGGGGCGAACCGGTCGGAGAACGTCTGGTAGTGCTGCTGGGCCAGGAGGGTCGTCGGAACCAGGATTGCCGCCTGCTTGCCGTCCTGGACGGCCTTGAACACCGCACGCAACGCGATCTCGGTTTTGCCGAAGCCGACGTCACCGACGATGAGGCGGTCCATCGGGGTCGGCCGCTCCATGTCGGCCTTGACCTCCGCAATCGCCGTGGCCTGATCGGGGGTCAACTCGTAGGGGAACGCGGCCTCGACCTCACGCTGCCACGGGGTGTCCGGGGCAAACGCATGGCCGGGCGTGGAGACCCGTTTCTGGTAGAGAACCACCAGTTCCTGGGCGATCTCGGCCACTGCCGACCGGACCTTCGCCTTCGTCTTGGCGAAATCCGAGCCACCGAGCCGGTGCAGCGTCGGCGTGTCCGAGCCGGTGAACTGGCGGATCAGATCGATCTGATCGGTGGGCAGGTAGAGCTTGTCGTCGCCCCGGTATTCGAGTAGCAGGTAGTCGCGTTCGTGCCCGCCGATGGCCCGGGTGACCATCCCGGCGAACCGGCCGACGCCGTGCTGATGGTGAACCACATAGTGGCCGGGCTGGAGGTCGTCGAAGAACCCCTCGCTCTGGCGCCTGCGCGACCTGCTGCCGCGGTGCGCCCGTCGGCGCCCGGTGAGATCCGCCTCGGTGAGCAGCGCGATACCGGCCTCGGGAAGCACGAAACCGCGGGTGACCCTGGCCACCACGAGGTGGACGCCCGGCGGGATCACCTCAGGCAGGCTGTGGCCGTGGTCGGAGACCGAGACGCTCCAGTCAGCCAGGAGCGTCTCGATTCGCTTGGCGGTGCCGGCCCCGTCGGCCGCCACCAACACCCGAGCCCCGTCAGCGGCCAGCTTCTGCAGGCGTGCCGCCAGGGCCTCACCCGGCGGCTCCCAGCCCGACGCCGGCAGCACCGCCACATCGGGGCTCTCGGGAACCGAGGTCAACGTCACCGCCGGCGCAACGGTCCTGGCCAGAAGCCGATCGAAGGGAACGTGCAGGGTGGGAAACGCCGCCTCGTCACCGGCCTGGTCGGCACCGTCCTCCTCGGAAACGGCTCCCCAGGTTCGGGCCAGACTCCGGGCCAGGTCGGCCTCCTCGGCCAGCAGGTCGGCGCCGCGGGAGCGCATCAAGGTCGGATCGACCAACACCACCTGGCCGTCGGCTCCGACGATGTCGGTCAGCACCTGCACCTCGTCGGTCAACCACGGCAGCCACGACTCCATCCCCTCGAAGATCTCGCCGTCGGCCAGACGCTGCCATTGCTCGCGGCCCCACGGCTCAGCGGCCTGCAACGACTCGGCCCGTTCCCTCACCTCCGGTGTGGGAAGCAGCTCCCGGCAGCCGAAGATCTCGATCTCGGCCCGATCCACGGTCGAACGTTGGTCGGCCACGGTGAACTCGCACAGCCGCTCGACCTCGTCACCCCACAGATCGATGCGGTAGGGGCCGTCGGAGGTCGACGGGAAGACATCGATGATCGAGCCACGAACCGCGAACTCGCCACGATGCTCGACCTGGGTCTCGCGGCGATAGCCATGGTCGACGAGGGTGCGGACCAACTCGGTCTGGTCGATGGTGTCCTCGGCGCCGACGACAATCGGGTCGAGCCGATCGGCACCGGGGCTGAGGCGTTGCATCAACGCCCGCAGCGGAGCCACCACGACCCGGGGGCATCGTGACGGCTCCTGCAGCCGGCACAGCGTCTCGAGCCGTCGACCCATCGTCTCGATCGACGGGCTGATCCGCTCGAAGGGAAGTGTCTCCCACGCCGGGAACGACGCGACCTCGCCATCACCAAGGAACAGCTCCAGATCGTTGACGAGCCGCTCGGCCTCGGCCGTCGTCGGCACAGCCACCACGACCGGTCGACGTCCCGACGCCTCCGCCAGCGCGGCCAGCGTGACGGCCCGGGCCGGCTCGGCCACGGCCAGCACCGAGGTGACACGACCGACAACCCGGGTGATCGCGGGATCGTCGGTGAGGAGCCCGGTCAGATACGAAAAACTCACGGCGACATCACGGCAGGAATCATGGATTGTGCGCTCTCGTTTGGCTGGTCGACGGGCTCTACTTGGCGGGGCGTCGCCGATTGACCTGGGCCATCGTCGCCTCGACGCCGACCTCGGTCAACATCTCGAGTGCATCGGCCGCGTCGACGACGGCCTGGTCGAGAATCCGCCGGTCCTCCTTCGACGGCCGGCGAAGGAGGTAGTCGGCTCCCGATTGCGACGCCGGCGGTCGTCCCACGCCGATACGCAGCCGGACATACTCGGTGGTCCCGAGATGCTGGGTCACGGACCGCAGGCCGTTGTGGCCGGCGAGCCCGCCGCCCTCCTTCAGACGCAGTCGGCCCACGTCGAGATCGAGTTCGTCGTGAACGATCACGATGTGGTTGGCTTCCTGAATCCCGAAGCTGCGGACCAGCAGACGGACCGACTCGCCCGAGTTGTTCATGAACGTCTGGGGAAACGCCAGCACGATCCGCTTGTCGTTGAGCAGAATTCCGGCGGCCAGTGCGCGCGCCTTGGTCTTGCGGAGCCGGGCTCCGGCCCGATCGGCCATCTCGACGACGACGTCGGCGCCGACGTTGTGCCGGGTGCCCTCGAACTGCTCGCCGGGGTTGCCGAGCCCGACGATCAACAGATCGGCCGGGGTTCCCTTGCGACCCGGATTACCCAGGCGACGAGAAAAGGCCGACACAGTGCGCTCGTGATCGAGGGAGGGCTACTCGCCCTCTGCGGCGTCGTCGGAGGCCTCGGCGTCGCCGTCACCCTCGCCGTCGGCACCTTCGGAGTCTTCGCCTTCGCCCTCTTCGCCTTCGAGTTCGTCTTCGTCGGCGGCCATGAGGGCCGAACGCGGAACGACGACGGCGGCGACCGAGATCTCCTCGGAAACCGGCGTGCTGGCGCCGTCGGGCAGCTTCAGGTCACCGACCGAGATGCGGTTGTCGAAGGTGAGATCGGCCATGTCGACCTCGATGGCCAACGGGATGTTGTTGGGCGGCACCATCAGATCCAGGTCGAAACGCTTCTGTTCGACCATCGCGCCGGTGCTGGTGATGTGCTCGTCGTTGCCGACGAGGTTGATCGGGATCCGGACCCGAACCCGCTTGTTGGGGTCGACTCGCAGGAAGTCGGCGTGGGTCGCGACCCGCTTGATCGGATCACGCTGGACGGCACGAACGAGCACGGTCTGCTGATCACCGTCGATGTCGAGGGTCAGCACCGTGTTCATACCGGCCTCGCCGCTCAGGGCGTGACGGAGATCGACGTAGGAGACCGACACCGTCTGCGGCTCGGCATCGAGCCCGTACACGACGGCCGGAAGTTGGCCTTCGGCCCGAAGTCGACGGGACGGCCGGGTGCCCAGGGCACGCCCTTCGGTTGCTTTGACGACGGTCTGGTCCATGTTCTCGAGTCCTTGCCGGTACGTACGGGGTGCCCGGTGAAGCCGGGCGCGAACTGCGGCGGCGCAAGCAGGCGCTGCCAGTGGTAGTCGCTACCAGGGTGACGCGAACCGGAATTCACGCCAGCATGTGATCATACCGGCCCGCCCGTCCAGAACCACCTGAGCCCGGCACCCGTTCCGGGGTGGCTACTGCTGGTTCTGACCGCCGAAGATACGGCTCACCGAGGTGTCCTCGAACACGGCCCGGATGGCGTCGGCGATGAGCGTGGCCACGGTCAACACCTCGAGACGATCGAACCGCTTCTCCGAAGGCATCGGCAGGGTGTCGGTGACGATCACGTTCTCGAGCACCGAATTCTTCAGGCGGTCGATCGCGTGGCCGCTGAACACGCCGTGGGTGGCGGCCGCCGTGACCGTGGCCGCCCCTCGTTCCTTGAGCAGCTCGGCGGCCTGACAGATCGTGCCCGCGGTGTCGATCATGTCGTCGATCAGGACACAATCCCGGCCGCTCACGTCGCCCACGATGTCCTTCGCCTCGGCGACGTTCTTCTTGCCCTGGATGCGGCGCTTGTGGACGATGGCCAGGTCGGCGTGGAGCTGCTGCGAATAGCGCTCGGCCACCTTCACCCGACCGGCGTCGGGTGAGACCACGACCAGGTTCGGGCCCATCTCCCGAAGGCGGTTGACCAGCACCGGCATGGCGGTGAGATGGTCGACGGGGCCGTTGAAGAACCCCTGGATCTGACCCGAGTGCAGGTCGATCGAAACCAGGCGTTTGGCCCCGGCCACCTTGAACAGGTCGGCCACGAGACGAGCGGTGATCGGCTCCCGACCTTCGGCTTTGCGATCCTGGCGGGCGTAGCCGTAGAACGGGATGACGGCCGTGATCCGTTTGGCCGAGGCCCGGCGGGCCGCGTCGACCATGATCAGCTGCTCCATGATGGCGTCGTTGATCGAGCCGGCGTCGGAGGTGCCGTGGCTCTGCACGATGAACACGTCGCTGCCCCGGATCGACTCGGAGAACCGGCAGTGGGTTTCACCGTTGGAGAACCGTCCGAGGTGGGCCTCGGTAACGGGAACACCGAGATTGGCGCCGATGGCCTCGGTCAGCTCCTCGCTGTGGCGGCCCGCGAACAGGTGGAGGCGCTTGGTCGTTGGAACTTCCACGGGTTGTCCTTCCCTAGCATCGCTCCGGCTTGACCGATGCCCGAATCGGAGCGGTCCGTCAGTCGCCGTCGTTCCCAGCATAGAAGGCCCCGGTGGTCGTGCCATCAGCCAGGGCGGAGCCGGGGGGCAAGGCGGCGTAGGGACCTACAACACAGTTGGAGCCGATCGTCGCCAGCGATGCCGAGGTCTGGGCGATGCGGGTGTTCTCACCCACCTGACACCGGTCGAGGTGCACGTCGGGCCCGACTTCGCATCCGTCACCGATCACCGTCGCCCCCTGGAGGATGGTGCCGGGGAAGATCGTGACGTCGGTACCCAGTTCGACGGTGACATCGAGATAGGTCCGATCCGGGTCGACCATGGTGACACCACGGCTCAACCAGTGGCGGTTGGTGCGACGGCGCAACTCGGCCTCGGCGTCGGCCAGCTGCACCCGATCGTCGACCGGGATCAGGTCACCGACCTCCTCGATCACGGCCGTCTCGCACGAATGACCGGATTCGGTCAGGACCTCGACGATGCCGCTCATGGCCAGCTGGCCGGTCGATTCATCCGGCCGGCAGCGGCGCAGGGCCGGGGCCAAGAGGCTGCGCCGGACGCACAGCACACCGAGGGCGACCTCGAGGCCTTCGTCGTCGTCCCCGCCACCCTCGTCGTCGGGCCGGGCGGAGGGATCGCGGGGAACGAAGACCTCGTAGTCGTTGACCACGGCCCGGACACGGCCGAACCGGTCACGTGTCACCTGCCCGGCGCCGACGCGGTCCGCGGCGGCGACGGCCAGCGGATGGTCGGCGGCCGCGGTGAGCAAGGTGCAGGCGGCGTCGGTTGCCCGATGGACGGCGAGAAGATGGTTGACAGTCTTTGCCTGCAGCAGGGGCAGGTCGGAGGGAACGAACACCACGTCGTCATCGTCGTCGTCGACGTCGTCGAAGCTGTTGAGCCCGATCAAGGCGGCGTCGCCGTTGCCCCGGTTCTGCTTCTGTTCGACGAAACGGATCTGGTAGTCGGGAGGTTCCTCGAGGAGTCGCTTTGACACGCGACCGCCGTCGGAGCCGGTGACGACAACCGCCTGGCGGATGCCGACGGCGTCGAGGGTATCGAGGACATACGAGGCCATGGCCCGCCCGCACAGCAGGTGGATCGGCTTCGGGCGAGCCGAATGCATCGGCTCTCCGTCGCTGGTTGCGGCTACCAGGCCGGACGTTGAACGCACAGATCTTCAGCTTTCGTTCTGGTTTCGTCGGGATTGTCGTTGTTGCAGGGACCTCAAGGGCTCACGTTAGGCAAACAGCACGGTGACGTGCAATCTTCCCATCGCAACCCCATCGGCATCTTGTCGCCGCCAAAACCAACGAAGACCGGCACGCAACCGTGACGGCGGCGGCCGGTCCTCGTGGTATCGGGGGAGATGCCACTCCATCGGCCGGCCGACCCCGCACGTTAGCGTCCGGGCCGGTTTTCGACGACGATGGTCTGGCTGCTTGCTCGCGGGGCAGGGCTCGAACCTGCAACCCCCAGA
The DNA here is from genome assembly GCA_965216675.1 of Acidimicrobiales bacterium. Classification (GTDB taxonomy): domain Bacteria; phylum Actinomycetota; class Acidimicrobiia; order Acidimicrobiales; family SZUA-35; genus JAHELU01. The sequence continues at coordinate 739,808 of CBDCGK010000004.1, forward strand.
TTCAAAGTCTGGTGTTCTGCCAGTTGAACTACCCGCGATCGGGAGGTCGCCACCGGCTCGACCTCGGCCGGTGACGATCTTCACGGTAGCGCCGATTGAGCTTTCTCGCCCCCGATTTGGTCCGAGGCACGGGTCCCAGGCGCCACCTGTGTTTCGATCGGGGAAAACTGCTGCGAGCGAGTGTCGAGGTGAAAAGATCCGGTTAGCCTTCGAGACCTCATGGGATCGTTGATCAAGAAGCGACGCAAGCGCATGCGCAAGAAGAAGCACCGCAAGCTCCTGAAGCGCACCCGCGTCCAGCGTCGAAACAAGAAGTAGTCAACCCCCTGCGGGCCCGTTCGGGTCCCTCTGGGCGGTCGCCCGGCCATCGAGGCCGGGCATGTTTTCGGTTTTCCGTCAGTCAGGTGCTTCGATCGTACGGCACACCACGCGACCGGGACCCGAATGATCACCGTCCACGAACCAGGTCGACCCGCTACCGGCCAGTCGCGGCCTGACACCGGTGGACTCGGCCAACTCGTCGCGCCACCGGACAAGATCCGGCACGACGGACAGCGCCGCCGGTTCGAGGTCGTTGCCGGCCTCCCCCTGTGGTCCTCCCAGTTCGTCCCACGCCCGATAGATCGCCGCTGTCGGGCAGGCCAGAGGCGGCGTGACCAATGTGAAGGTCATCGGCTCGAACGGCAACGGCCGGACGACCTCACCGATGCCCTCCACCAGAGCCCGTCCCCCAACGGTGCAGAAGGCGACATCGGCCCCCAGCGCCGCCGCGGCCTCCAGATCGTCGAATCCGGCCCACCGAAGGATCGCACCGGCGTCGGATGATCCGCCGCCCAGACCGGCCTGTGACGGAATCCGCTTGGTCAACCGCACGGCCGCGGTCCGCCCCACCAGCGCCAGCGCCCGGTTGACCAGATTGTCGGGTCCCGTCGGGACGTCCTCGCCTCCACCCACCACGACGAGCCCATGGCCGTCCGGTGCCAGCTCGACGGTGTCGTGCAGGTCGAGGGTCACCATCTCCGCCCGGATCAGGTGTAGTCCATCGGGCCGGACGCCGGTCACCTCCAGCGACAGGGTGAGTTTGGCCGGGGCGATCAGCGAGATCGGGTAGCGGTCGGGCACCGATTCAGACTAGGTGGTGCCACCGCCCGGGCGCGTCACCACCGCGGTGAGCCGGAGCCAGTCGTCGAGGCCGAGTTCTTCGGGGCGCCGGGTCGGGTCGATACCGGCGAGGGCCAGTTGATCACCGTCGACGACCCCGCTCAGGCTCCTCCGCAACATCTTCCGGCGTTGACCGAAACCGGTTCGGACCAGCCGGCTGAGCGTTTCGAACTCGTCGCCGCCGCCATTCGGACGGTCGGCGCGTCGCCTGATCTCGACCAGCACCGACGCCACCTTGGGCCGGGGTAGGAACACCTCGGCCGGGACCGAACCGACGATCCGGGCGTCGGCCCAGTAGGCCAGCAGTACCGATGGAATGCCGTAGGTTCGGGTACCGGGGCCGGCGACCAGCCGCTCACCCGCCTCGCGCTGAACCATGACCACCCAACGTTGTAGCCGGGGTTGTTCGGCCACGAGGTCGAGGATCAGTGGCGTGGCGATGTTGTAGGGCAGGTTGGCGACGACGCTCCAGTGATGGTCGCCGAGCACCGACGGCCAGTCGAGCGCCCGGGCGTCCGCGTTCACGATCGTCAGCGCACCCGACTCCTCGTAGTGGCCGACGTGGTCGACGAGTGCCGGGATCAGGTAGCGGTCGATCTCCACTGCCACCACCTGGGCCCCGGCAGCGCACAGCCCGGCGGTCAACGATCCGAGACCGGGACCGATTTCGATGACGTGATCGCCGGGGCCGACACCGGCGAGCCGCACGATCTTGTCGACCATGCCCTGATCGCAGAGAAAGTTCTGCCCGAGTGCACGGCTGGGCCCGAGATCGTGGGCGTCGAGCAGTTCCCGTATCCGGGTTCTCGACAGTGCCTGCTCCGACGGTGCCACCGAGCGATCAGGTGGTGGACGGGGCGGCGTCGGCCTCACCGTTCAGGGCGAACGCCGCGATTGTGTTGGCGGTGGTGGCCGCGGCGAACTCGTCGATCGGCACACCCCGCAACCGGGCCACGAACTCGCCGACCACGGCGGCGTTGGCCGGCTGGTTCGGTTTGCCCCGGAACGGAACCGGGGCCAGATAGGGAGCGTCGGTTTCGACGAGCACCCGATTCGCCGGCGCGTCAGTGGCTGCGGCCTGGACGTCGCGGGCCGAGTCGAAGGTCACGATGCCGCTGAACGACAGGTAGGCGCCGCGGTCGGTGGCGGCGACGGCCTCGTCGGGACCCCCGGTGAAGCAGTGGAAGACGGTCCTCGGTGGCATGCCTTCACGATCGAGGATGTCGAAGGTGTCCTCCCAGGCCTCCCTGCTGTGGATCACCAGCGCCAGGCCGCTCTGGTGGGCCAGGTCGATCTGGCGGGCGAACACATCGGCCTGGACGTCGCGGGGCGAGTGGTCGTAGTGGTAGTCGAGACCGCACTCCCCCACGGCGACAACCTTCGCTTCGGTCAGCAGGTCGGTCAGTCCCTCGATCCCGTCCTTCGCATCGTGTGGGTGCACCCCGGCGGTGGCCCACACGTTGTCGAAGCGGGCCGCGGTGGCGATGACCTGCGCGGAGTCGGCGACGGTGCAGCCGACGGTCAACAGGCGGGTGACCTGGTTGGCCGTTGCCGCCGCCACGGCATCGGCGGCCAGATCACCGGTCGGATCGCCGCGCAGGCTGGTCAGATGGCAGTGGCTGTCGAACCACATGCGGTTAGGAGCTGCCGTCGTCGAGCTTGAGGCGGGGGAACAGCGGCTGACCCTTGGTCACGGTCAACTCGCCGGGATAGCCGCCCCACTCGGCGGCCGCCGGCAGACGCTGGTCCAGCGGGGAGCCGTCGAGGCCGATCGCCGCCCAGATGGCTTCGGCCGCCCGGGTCAGGGCCGGGCTCGACAGGATGGCGGCCAGGCGCAGCACCTCGAGGGCGTTGCCGAGTACCGCCTTGACCTCATCGGAGCCTTCGGGGAGCTTCCACGGCTCATGCTGTTCGAGGTAGGCGTTGGTTTCCCGCAGGAGGTTCCAGGTGGCGTCGAGCGCCACCGAAGGCTGGACCCGGGCCCAGGCATCGGCCGCGTTGCGGTAGGCGTCGGCGGCTGCGGCGGCCAACGGCGAGTCGACCTCCGGCGCCGGCCCGATGCCGTCGCACTTCTTGGCCACGACGGTGGCCACCCGGGACAGGAGGTTGCCGAGGGTGTTGGCCAGATCCGAGTTGTAGCGGGCCACCATGCCCTCATAGGAGAACTCCGAGTCGGGTCCGAACGACACGTCGCGCAGGAAGTGGTACCGGAAACCGTCGACGCCGAAGTCGGCGACGAGATCGGCCGGGGCGATCTGGGTCAGCCCCGTCTTGGACAGCTTCTTGCCGCCGAGCAACAGGTAGCCGTGAACGTGGATCTCCTTGGGGGGCTGCAGCCCGGCCGCGATCAGCATCGCCGGCCAGTAGACGCAGTGGAAACGGAGGATGTCCTTGCCGATGATGTGGTGAACCTCGGGCCACCATCGCTCGAAATCGGCCTCGTCGGCACCGAAGCCGGCGGCGGTGGCGTAGTTGATGAGGGCGTCGTACCAGACGTAGAACACGTGATCGTCATCCCACGGAACCGGTACCCCCCAGTCGATCGAGGTCCGGGTGATCGAGACGTCTTCGAGGCCGAGCTTGACGATGCCGAGGGCCTCGTTCCGTTTGCCCACCGGGAACACGTTCTGGCCGGTGAGCCAGTCGGTCAGCTCCGCTTCGAGGGCCGAGAGCTTGAAGAAGTAGTTCTCCTCCTCGAACCATTCGACGGGTCGTTCGTGCACCGGGCAGTTTCCGTCGACCAGGTCGCCTTCGTTGTAGTAGGCCTCGCAGCTCACGCAGTAGTAGCCGGCGTAGGAGCCCTTCTCGATGTAGCCGTTGTCCTTGGCCCGGGTGAGGAGCTCCTGGACCGCGTGGTGGTGCCTGGTCTCGGTGGTGCGGATGAACTGGTCGTAGGCGACGTCGATCTCGTCCCAGGCGTCGCGGAATCGTTTTGAGGTGACGTCGGCCTGCTCGATCGGGGTGACGCCGTTCTCCTCGGCGGCCCGCTGTACCTTCAGGCCATGTTCGTCGGTTCCGGTCAGGAACAGCGTGTCGTCGCCCAGGAGGCGATGCCATCGGGCGACGGCGTCGGCGATGATCGTCGTGTAGGCGTGCCCGATGTGAGGGGCGTCGTTGACGTAGTAGATCGGGGTGGTGATGTAGAACCGGCTCACATGGCCAGACTACCGTCACGACACAACCTGTGGCCGCGAATACCAGCGGCGACTCAGATCACTCGGCGTAACCGCTGGCTGCCCGGTCCGAGGGCGTCTTCGTCGCGAAACGATTCCAGCTTGTCGAGCTGGCGCTCGAACTGACGGGCCCGGGGCCCGGCCAGGTCGTCGAAGGCCCGCTGGGCCGACACCAGGCCGCGACGCATCTTCTCCATCGGCTCCTCCCATTTGTCGAACTGCTCCCGCAGGCCGCCGAGGGCGGCCAGGATCTCGTGGCTTCGCTGGTCGACCCGGAAGTTGTCGATCGCCTGGCGGATCACGGCCAGCACGGCGAACAACGTGGTCGGTGAGCACAGCACCACCCGCTGGGCCAGGGCGTAGTCGATGAGGTCGGGGTCGTGCTCGTGAACGAACCCGTAGACGCTCTCGTTCGGCACGAACAGCAGCATGTAGTCGACCGTGGTCTCGGGGTCGATGTAGGCCCGGTCGGTGAGCTCCTTGATCCGCATGCGGACATCGCGCTGGAACGCCTTGCCCAGTTGGGTCCTGGACTGCTGATCGTCGGTGTCGAGCCATCGCAGGTAGTTGTCGATGGGGAACTTGACGTCCATGTGCACGACATGGCCGGTCGGCAATGGGAAGGTGTAGTCGGGCACCCCACCACCGGGCAGCTTGACCTGCTTGCGATAGCTGGTGCCTTCGAGGAAGCCGGCGGCCCGCAGGACGTCCTCGGCCATGCGCTCACCCCACTGGCCCCGGGCCTGCGGTGAGGCCAGCGCCTGCTGGAGCGTGCGGGTGGTGTCGTTGAGCGCCGCAGTGGCCTGGAACGCCCGCTCCAGGCCGGTGGTCAACTGACCGTTCTGCTCCGCCCGCTCCTTCTGCAAACCCGCCACCAGCTCCCCCATACGCCGCAGCTCGGTCTGCACGTTCGACACCTCGGTGGCGACAGCCTGATGCTCCCGATCGAGCACCATACGTCCGGCCTCCAGCTGGTCGCCCAGCTTCGACGAGGCCATCGAGATGACCGTCTCCACCGTGGCGTGGAGGCTCTGATCCTGCTGGCGGCGGAGCAGGTCGACCGCCTCGGCCGAAACCTGGGAAACGGTGTGCTCCGCGGCGCGCGATGCCAGCAGCCAGCCAACGGCGACGCCCAGGACGACAGCGATGATTCCGATCGAAACAACGGCGTAGATCATGTCACTCGACCTTAGAGACGGGGTGTGACACCCAAGGCTCCACACCGTTCTGGGGTGCCGGCTGATCGATAGCGATCAGCCGGCACCCCGGAACGCAGATCAGCGTCGACCCCGGAGTTTGTCGATCTGGCGGCGATCCCGTTTTGTCGGGCGGCCCATGCCCCGCTCCCGCACGCCGCCGGGCACCGGCACGTCATCGGCACGGGTCGGGCGGGGCGGCGAATGGTCGTCGTAGCACTCGGCGGCCTGCTTGGCCCCGACTCGTTTCTCGATCAACGCCATGACCCGGTAGATCAGAACCTGGTCGCCTCGCCGGGCCTCGACGGTGTCGCCGACGTCGATCTTCGTGGCCGGCTTGGCCACCTCGTCGTTGACCCGGACCCGGCCGGCGCTGCAGGCCGCGGTGGCGGCGGTGCGGGTCTTGTGGGCCCGGACGGCCCACAGCCACTTGTCGACCCGAACCGTCACCGGTCGTCAGCCATCCGGTCGGCACGGGCCCGTGCCCCGCTCACCGCCAGGTCGTAGATGCGTCGCTTGGGTAGGCCGGTGGCGGCCACGACCGCCGACACCACGTCACGGGTCGAATCGCCCGCGGCCAGATGGCGATCGATCAGATCGGCCAATTCGGTGTCGCTCAGCTCGCCCGACTGGCTCGGCGCACCTTCGACGACCAGGACGAACTCCCCCCGGGGCGTTTCGGTGTCGAAGCGGCGGGCGGCGGCGGCGAGGGTCGTGCGGTCGACCTCCTCGTGCAGTTTGGTCAGCTCCCGGGCGACCGACACCCGACGGTCGGGTCCGCACGCTCCGGCGAGGTCGAGGAGGGTTCGCAGCAACCGGTGGGGGGCCTCGTAGAGCACCACGGCCCTGGTTTCGCCGGCCAGGGCGGTCAGGCGGTTGCGCCGATCGGCCCCCTTGCGGGGCAGGAACCCTTCGAACACGAAGCGTTCGGCGGGGAGCCCGGACACGGCCAGGGCCGAGGAGACGGCGCTCGGGCCGGGGACGGCGACCACATCGTGGCCGGCCTCGATGACAGCGGCCACCAGCGCCGCTCCAGGGTCCGACACCGTCGGCATGCCGGCGTCGGACACCAACGCCAGCGCCTCACCCCGGGACAGCCGGTCGAGCACCTCGGGGATCCGGGAGTATTCGGTGTGTTCGTTGGCCACCAATAGGTCGGCACGTCTTGCCGCCGCAACCGATTCAGGGGTGCTGTCGGTGGACACGATGGCCATGAGGTCGTTGCGGATGTGGGCCAGCAGCCCTCCCGTTCGCCGGGTGTCCTCGCAGACCACGGCGTCGACGGCGGCCAGGATCCTCGCCGCCCGCACGGTCAGATCACCGAGGTTCCCGATCGGTGTTCCGACCACGTACAGCGTGCCCCGCTCGACCAGCCCGGCAACATCGGACGCGGCACCATCGACATCGTCGGAGCCCGTCACGAGGTTGCCGACGACGGTGGATCGGCGGCCGGCGACCCGTCGTCGTCACAAGCCCGGATCTCCACGACGTCGCCGACCTTCAGCTCCCATCGCCCGAAGGCACCGGCCTCGGCCTCGAGTACCGACCGGGCCCGCCAGACCGGCAGCGTCATCCGGTTGCGGTGGAGGCGCATCGTGCGGATCACGACCATGTCGGCGTCGAGGAACGCCACGTCGAGTTCGAACGCCATGTTGAACGAATGCACCGAACGGGCGCCCCGGATCAGCATCGCACCGTCGAGTGACCGGCGACCGAGCAGGCCGCGGGCCTTCGCGATCCGGCCCTCGGCCACCTCGACCGAGGCCAGGACCTTGGCGTCACGCAACAACCAACCGGAACCGGCTGCCTTGGCGGCCGGCAGGCGGCGCCGGCGGGCTCGTGGCTCGTCAACCATCTCGCCCACCGAGCCCCCGCTCAGACGTTGAACCGGATTTCGAGTACGTCTCCATCTTCGACCACGTAGTCCTTGCCCTCCTGGCGAACCTTGCCCAGCTCCCGGGCCTTGGCCCAGGACCCGATCTCCACCAGTTCATCCCAGTGGATGGTTTCGGCCCGAATGAACCCTCGTTCCAGATCCGAGTGGATCCGCCCGGCACACTGAGGGGCCGTCGACCCGACCCGGAAGGTCCAAGCCCGGCTTTCCTTTTCACCCGTCGTCAGGAACGTGCGGAGTCCGAGCGTGTGGTAGGCGGCCTGGATGAACCTGACCAGGGCCCCCTCCCCCAACCCGTAGGCGTCGAGCATCTCGGCCCGGTCCTCGGGATCGAGTTGCGCCGCCTCGGCCTCCAGCTGCACGCAGGCACCGAACACCGGAATATCAATTGGCGACGTTTGGCCGGAGGCCAAACTCGAGGTTCCGGGCGTAGCCCGGGACACCTCACCCTGCACGGGCTTGATCACGACATCGGCCTCCGACAATTGGTCCTCGTCGAGGTTGACGATGGCCAGCACCGGCTTGTTGGTGAGCAGGAACCACGGCTTCAACTGCTCGGCGTGGGTGGCCGCCAGCCCGCTCCGGTACAGCGGCACCCCCGCTTCGAGGTGAACCAGCGCGGCTTCGGCCGCCTCGACCTCGTCGCGCAGCGACGGATCACCCTTGAGCGCCTTCCGCTTCTTCTCGATCTGCTTCTCGACGGTCTCCAGGTCGGCGTAGGTCAGTTCGAGTTCGACGATGCGAAGGTGCTCGAGTGGGTCCTGGGGCCCGGGCACGTCGTCGTCACGGAAGGCTCGAAGCACGTAGACGATGGCATCGACCTCGCGGATTCCGGCCAGGAACTTGTTGCCGAGACCCTCGCCCTTCGACGCCCCCTCGACGAGACCGCCGATGTCGTTGAACTGCACCGAGGCGGGCACGACGTTCTTCGAGTGGCTCATCTCGGCCAGCGCGTCGAGCCGGTGATCGAACACCTTGGCCACACCGACGTTGGGATCGGTGGTGGCGAACGCGTACGGCGCGGCCAGGGCTCCGCCGCCGGTCAGGGCGTTGTACAGCGACGACTTTCCCGCGTTGGGCAGGCCGACGAATCCGAACTTCTCCATACATGCCCATCGTACTGGGGCGGCCGCGGCCTGGGTGATGGATCGATGTGGTTCATCGCCCGCCGGATTCTGCAAGACTTGGCCAATGCCCGGCCTTTCCCTTCCGGATCTCCTCCGACGCGGCGAGTACCGACGATCGTGGCTTCGCCCGGACGTGGTGGCGGGCCTGACGGTCGCGGCGATGCTGGTACCACAGGCCATGGCCTACGCCGAACTCGGTGGCCTGCCTCCGTCGGCCGGGTTCCGGGCCGCCCTCGTCGCCCTCCCGATCTACGCGCTCCTCGGCACGAGCCGCCATCTGGGTGTCGGCCCCGAACCCGGCACTGCGATCCTGGCGGCCGCGGCGGCCGGTCAGCTGGCCGGCGGCGATCCTCTCCGCTACGCCGCCTTGATGGCCACGATCGCCGGGCTGGTGGGCCTGGTGGGCCTCGCCGCCGGGCTGTTCCGGTTCGGGTTCGCGGCCGATCTGCTCTCCAAACCGGTGCTTGTCGGCTACATCACCGGGGTCGGGCTCACCCTCCTCACCAGCCAGCTCCGGCCGTTCACGGGCGTGCCGATCGACGCCGACAACCCCTTCGTGCGTATAGCCCGGTTCGTCACCCGACTCGACCAGATCGACGGCACGACGTCGGCGATCGGGCTCTCGACGTTGCTGGTGATCCTGACTCTGCGACGCCACCGGCCGTCGTGGCCCGGTGCCCTCATCGGTCTCGGCGGCGCCATGGCGGTGGTGGCCGTGCTCGACATCGACATCGCCGTCGTCGGTGACATCGAGGCCGCGGTCCCGAGCTTCGAGATACCGCGGGTCGGGTGGGACGACGTCACGGCTCTGTTGCCGGCGGCAGCCGGTGTGGCCTTGATCGGCTACACCGACAACATCCTCACCGCCCGGTCGATCTCGACCACCAAGGGCTACGAGGTCGATGCCAACCGGGAGCTGGTGGCCTTCGGCGCCATGAACGCCGCCGGTTCGTTGTTCGGCGGCTTTCCGATGTCGTCCAGCGCCTCGCGGTCGTTCGTTCCGGCCACCATCGGCAGCCGGTCCCAGCTGTCGGGGCTCGTAACGTTCGGCGCCGTGCTGGGATTCCTGCTCGTCGGCCGATCGGTCCTGGCCGAAATCCCCCAGGCCGGCCTCGCCGCGGTCATCATCGCCGCGGCGTTCGCCGTGATCGACGTCGCCGGCTTCCGTCGTATCGCCGCACTCAGCCGCAGCGAGGCGGCGCTTGCCGCTGTGACCTGCCTCGCCGTGATCGGTGTCGATCTGCTCACCGGTGTGCTCGTAGCCGTGGGGCTCTCGATGCTGCTGACGCTACGCCGGGTGGCCCGTCCCCACGACGCGATCCTCGGTGAGGGTGCCGGGCTCGACGGGTGGATCGAAATGGATGACGAGCGGGCGATCCCGCTGCCCGGCCTCCTCGTCTACCGGTTCGACGGCCCGCTCTTCTTCGCCAACGGCGAGTACTTTCTCGAACGGGTCAGAGCAGCGATCGAGGCCAATCCCGGTGAGGAGACCGGTGTGGTCCTCGACATGGAGGGAATCGGTTCCATCGATACCACAGCGGTCGACCACCTCGACAGCCTCATCGTCGAGCTTGAGGGTCGGGGCATCGTGGTCAGCCTGGCCAGGACCAACGCCGACGTGCTCGACCGTCTCACCAGGGCCGGGATCGTGGCCCGCCTCGGGCCGGACCGGATCTTTCCCACGATCAACGCTGCCGTTCTGGATCATCGCCGCGGCACCGATCACCTACCATGAGAGACATGTCTCCCAGCCCAGCGCCATCCGGCGGTTCCATGGCGGAAGCACCGTTCAGGGTGGCGCTCGACCGTGCCATCTACCTGCTCGACCGGGATCTGGCACCCACCCAGAAGGTACGGGCATTCCTGAGGGGTCGGACCATCCTGTCGGAGCTGGCCGCGGAGCACGGTGACCAGGCCGTCGAGAATCTGGCCCGGGCCGGTCGTTTGACCTCGCTGGACGGCATCGGTCCGTCGATCGAGGCGGTCGTCGCCGGTGCCTACGGCGGTCCGACCGACTATCTCGACCGCCTGGAGGCGTCGACGGTCATCGAGGTCGGACCGGGAGCCGAGCTGAGGGCGCTGCTCAAGGGCGACTGCCACTCCCATTCGACCTGGTCCGACGGTGGCGCCGAGCTCGAGACCATGGCGCGGGCGGCTCGCGAGCTCGGACACGACTACCTGGTCGCCACCGACCATTCGGCCCGTCTCACGGTGGCCCACGGTCTCTCCCCGGAACGGCTGACCGAGCAGATGGGTGAGATCGAAGCACTCAATGAGGAGCTGGCGCCGTTCCGGATCCTCACCGGCATGGAGGTCGACATTCTCGACGACGGACGCCTCGACCTTCCCGACGAGTTCCTGGCCCGCCTCGACGTCGTGATCGCCTCGGTTCACCACCGCATCCACCAGGATCCCGACGAGATGACCAAGCGGCTGGTGCGAGCCGTCGCCAGTCCCCACGTCGACATCCTCGGTCACTGCACGAACCGCAAGGTGCTCGGCAACAAACGCCGGCCGAGCCGCTTCGACGCCGACTACGTGTTCGCCGCCTGCGCCCGGTTCGACACCGCGGTGGAGATCAACTGCCGCCCCGAGCGCCAAGACCCGCCGGAGGAGCTGCTGGAACTGGCGCTGGAGTGGGACTGCCGGATCAGCATCGACTCCGACGCCCACGCTCCAGGCCAGCTGGAGTGGGTGAACTACGGCTGCGACAAGGCGGCGATCGCCGGCGTCGAGCCCGACCGGATCCTCAACACCCGATCGGCCGACGACCTGCTCGGACTCCTGGCCGCGGCGTGAACAGCGCCGGCCGATGAAGCTGTTCTCGCATCGCAGACGCCCGGTTCACCTGGGTCCGTACCCGCTGGAGCGCCTGCCCCGCCTCGACGATCCCGAGGCTCCCGTCGACACCGGCGGGGCCAGGCTCCCGACCGAGAAACGGCGCCGGGGTCCACACAGCGCCGCGACCGCCTACGCCCGCTACATCGAACTCTTCGACCGGCAGCGTCATGGCGACGTGGCCGACCGGGCACCGATCCCCGACGACCCGGTCGAACGGGCGCAGCACCTCAAGGCCGGGCTGTACTTCCTCGACGCCGACATGACCGGTTGCGGCCGGCTGCCGGTCGACGCCTGGACCACGACGACTCCCCCTCCGCACGCCCATGCCGTCGTGGTGCTCGTCGCCCACACCCGCACCGTCGGCCGCGACCAGCCGGGCGACGAGTGGATCGACGGAACCCGTCAGATCAACGCCGACCTGCGGGCGGCCGAACTGGGCGTCATCACCGCCGGCTACATCCGTCGCCTCGGCTTCGACGCCACCGCCCATACCGCGACCGCCGGCGACGTGGATCTCGGACGGGTGGCCCTGCAGTCCGGGTTGGTCGAGGTGCGTCGGGGTGAGCTTCGGGCCCCGTACCTGTCCAGAGGTTTCGCGCTGGCGGTGGTGTCGACCGACATGGAACTGGCCCATGACGCTCCCCTCGCTCCCCGCGGCGTCACCGACCGGCTCCGGTCGGTGTGGTCACCCGGCCGGCTGTTCGGCCGAGGCGGCACGAGAGCCGGCCTTGGCCGGCTGAACGGCGACCACCGTCCGCTGCACCTCGGTCTCTATCCGATGGAGCGGATCAAACGTGTCGCCGAGCCGACCACGCTCGTCGTCGGCGGCGAGGTCCGCCGGGTTCCGGTCCGGGCCGGCGGGTTTCCCCGGGCCGCCCACGGCGACATGGGGCCCAAATTCCAGCGCGACGTCAAGGTCTTCGCCTACAAGACGCCCCAGGCGCAGGCCTACGTCCAGCAGATCGCGGCCATGGTCCCCCACCAGGACGGCGAGGTCGCAGCGGAGGCCGCCCCCGGCACCACCACCGATCCGGTCGGCAACGCCGATGCGGTCAAGGCACTGGCCTACCACCTCGGCGCCGACATGGTCGGCGTGTGCCGAGTACCCGACTACGCCTGGTACTCCCACAACGGCGCCGGGGAGCCGATCGAACCGAGGCACCGGAACGGCATCGTGATCCTCCTCGACCAGGGCTACGAGACCATGGAGGGCGCCAGCGGCGACGACTGGGTCTCGGGTGCCCAGTCGATGCGGGCCTACATGCGGGGGGCCCAGATCGCCGGGATCATGGCCGAACACCTTCGCTCGCTCGGCCACAGCGCCCGCAGCCACACCAACCGCGACTCCGAGGTGCTGCACATCCCGCTGGTGTTGGAGGCGGGGCTGGGTGAGCTGAGCCGTATCGGCGAGCTGGTGCTCAACCCGTTCGTCGGTCCCCGGTTCAAGTCGGTCGTCGTGACCACCGACCTGCCGATCGAACCGGACCTCAAGATCGACTTCGGTCTCCAGGACTTCTGCTCCAAGTGCACCAAGTGCGCCCGGGAATGCCCGTGCGGGGCCATCCCGTTCGGCGACAAGATCATGTTCAACGGCTACGAGACCTGGAAACCCGATGTCGAGAAGTGCACCAAGTACCGGCTCGGCAACCTCCGGGGTTCGGCCTGTGGACGGTGCATGAAGACGTGTCCGTTCAACATCGAGGGTGTGCTGGCCGAGCGGGCGGTGCTGTGGACGGCCATCAAGATACCGGCCGCCCGGGCCTTCATCGCCCGCCTCGACGACCGGGTCGGCAACGGATCGATCAACCCGATCAAGAAGTGGTGGTGGGACCTCGAATGGGTCGACGGCCGGGCCGGGCCGCCCCGCAAGGGAACCAACGCCCGCGACCTCGATCCCGACGGCGGCCGCATCGCCTCCAAACAGAAGATCGCCCTGTACGAGCCCGACATGTTGCCGGCCGGTGACAATCAGGGTGTGCCGGTGAAGCTGGATCGCAACGAGGCGCTCCGCCGGGCCGCCGCGGCGGAGTCACCGGCCGCGGCGAGGGCCCGGACACGGCGGGGTCGCTGAGTCACGAGCCGGGAAGTGGCGCCCAATAGAGGGTTGCCCGGCCGTCACCGAACAGCGGGACCGCCGCCACCACCACGGCGGAGTCGGAGATGGCCACGCGGCCGAGCTCGACACCGAACTGCTCCTTGAACGTGTTGAGCGACCATCGCCCGTCGGCAGTGGCGACGGCAAGGCCCCACGATTCGTGCTCCAACGACGGTTCGGTGTCGTACATGAAGGCTCCGGTGTGACCCGGTTGGCGGTAGTCGTCCAGCATGGGCTGCCACGGTTCGTCGAGTCGGTCCACCGTCACCCCGTTGGTCGGGCTGAGCCCGGTCACCGTCAACGACGTGTCGTCGCCGTGCACCACCAGCACGCCGAGATCGACCGATGTGGTCAGCGTCGTCATGCCATCGACCTCCTGCTCCGCCCAGGTCGTCTCCCCGGGAGCCTGGTGAGCGATGACCGAACGGGTCGGCCGGTACGATCGCACGGTGGTCACCACGACCCCGAGTTCGTCGGTGGCCACGATCTCGTCGATCAGCCCGGGCATGTCGTGCACGGTCACCGCCGTGCCCCCATTGCTGATCCGGTAGATCACGGTGCGGGTCAATTGCCCGGTGTCGCCGGGCCCCAGCTCGATGTCGAGCTCCTCCTCGGAGATCCCCAGCTCCTCGGCGCCGACGAGGAAGGTCTCTCGATCGTCCGCACTCTGGCACTCCCGGTCGGTGGTGGCCGACGCGCTCACGGTGACAACCAGACGACGCTCCTCGTACCCGATGTCGCAGAAGCGCTGGTCCGCCGTCATCAGACCTGCCTCGTTGAGCAGCCCCTCGAGATCGAGTCTCGGACCATAGGACTGGGCGACGTACAGATCGGACTGGTCCCCCGCGGCCAGAGGACTGTTGACGCCCTGTGAGACGAAGTTGTCGTTGGCTTGGGACGGCAGCTCGGGGAGTCGCACCTCCATCGGGTCGACGAGTTCGAACCGGTCGTCGAGTGCCCAGAACCGCCAGCCACTACGGCCGCCGATGTCCCAGGTCGCCACCAGCGGATCGCCATCGCCGCCCGCCGTCACCTGCTCGAGTCGCTGCCCCTCCGGGAGTGCGACTTCGACCCAGCCACCATCGGGCGACCATCGCCACAGCCCGTTCGACCGATAGAGGATCTGGTCACCGACGGCACCTTCGAACTGGCCGAACTCCTGACCCTCCTCGCCCGGCGGAGCGTCGAACCGGCGCCACTCGAGCGGTGGCGCCTCACGAAGTGTCCGCGGATCGACCTCGGCGGATCGTGGAGCATCCGGGAGCGATGCGCCCTGACCGGACGGCCTCAGGTCGTCTGCCGGCGGATCTTCCGTTGTCTGGTCACCGGTCGGGACGGCGGTGGTCGACGGGGCCACCGTTTCGAGATCGACAGCCGTGTCGCTCGTCCGCACGATCGCCACGGACGCGGCCCCGATGATCACCGACGCTGCGGCCACGGAGGCGGGCCAACGCCACGACCACCCCCGACGCTCGGTCCGGTGATGCTCGTCACGGTGAGGTGGTCGAGCGCGGGCGGTGCCGGTCACCACCGAGATGTCGGGTACGACCACGGGCTCCGACTCGGCCCGTCGGCGCAGCGCCTCGGCCAGCCGTCGTTCCAGACCGGAATGCTCGAACGCCCGGCCCGTTGCCTGATTCGCCTTGTTCACTGCACAACCTCACGAAGCTGGTCGAGCCCTCGATGGATGAGACTCTTGACGGTGCCCTCGGCGACGTCCATCGTCGTGGCGATCTCGGCCGTGGTGAAGCCGCCGTAGTACCGCAGAACAAGCGCGGTCTTGCGCCGTTCCGGCAGCGCGTACAACGCATCGAGCAGGTAGTCCTGCTCGCCCGGCTCCGCCGAGACTCCAATCACCGGCGCGTGTCGGCGGCGCACCTCGCGTCGTCGCAGCACCTGACGGCACTGGTTGACCACCGACGTTCGCAGATATCCGCCGGGATTGTCGACGAGCTCGAACCGTTCCCAGAGCCGGCCGAAACACTCCTGAACGACCTCCTCGGCAACGGCCCGATCGTCGACGAGCGCCGAGGCCAGATGGACGAGCGCGACATACCGCTTGGTGTAGAGCTCTTCGAAGCCCATCACTCCCTCGGTCTCGAGCGTCACGTCACCCATGCATACTGAATGATGCGTACCGTGCCCGTTCGGTTCCCGAGAATCCGACATTTCTCGTACTGGGCTCAGCGAAAGAGCTGTTCGAGCACGCGGTAGGTGCCCACGGTGAGTGTTCCGGTGAGGTTGACGACGACCGCCGGGCGGACGACTCCGCCGAGGTCGTGATCGAGTGAGATCGCCCCGACCTCGACGGCCTCGGCCGACCGGGTCCATTCCGTTCGGAGGTGGTCGAGCAGGTAGCCGTCGGGGTTGACCCGGGCGGTGGCCGTTTCCATCGGCAGCCCGTCCGACACCAGCACCAGGACCCGGCGCCGTTCGGGACGAGTCAGCAGCCGGCGTGTGGCCCAGCGGACCCCCTCGCCGTCGACGCCCTCGCGGTAGTGATCGGTTCGCATCATCGCAGCCAGACCGAGGCGGGACTGGCGCCACGTCTGGTCGGCCGACTTGTAGACGATGTGCAACACGTCGGCCAAACGACCGGGATCGGCCGGAGCGCCCGCGGCCCGCCATTGGGCGGCCGACCGACCGCCGCTCCACGACGACGTGGTGAAACCGAGGACCTCGGTGGCCACGCCGGCCATGTCCAGTGCTCGGACCAGGGTGTCGATCAGCAACGCCAGGCTCTCGTGGCGTTGTACTTTCATCGACCCGGAGGTGTCGACGAGGAAGCTGACGACGGTGTCGGTGGACGGTTCCGGGATGGACCGGCGATAGATCGGCACATCGTTCCGACCGGCGATGAGGCGGGCGAGACGCTTGTTGTCGAGTAGTCCGTCGTCGAACCCGCCGATCCAGCGGTCGACGTGGTCGGTGGCGAAGAGAATCTGAAGGCGCTGCGCCAACCGGGTGACGCTGACCGCCTGAGCCGCCCGCAGCTCCTCCAGCCGGGCTCGCCCGGCCCGCAGGACGGCAGGCCGGTAGAGCTCGACGCCGGTGGTTTCGGCGTCGTGGTCGGTGGTGAACGTCCGGTAGACGTCCGAGTCGATTCCGGAGTCGACGTCGGAGGCGGCTGCGCCGGGACCGGCGGACCCGTCGAGGTCGATGGTGTCCCAGTCGATCGGCACGATGAGACGGGTCCGCTGGTCGTCGGCCTGGTGATCCGCCGCCGGTGACGCGTCCCGTGCCATCTCGGCCACCAGCCGGGCGATCTCACCGGCCGGTGTGGCGTAGGCCCGCTGCTCGTCGACCAGCGACGGCAGTTCGGCAAGGGCGTGGCCGACGAGTCGCGACAGATTGCCCCGGGTCGTCTCGATGAGATCGTCGATCGCCTCGGTGGTCGGGCGGCCGAGCAACCGTTGCCGGAGCATCTGGGCGATGGTGAACACCAGAAGCCCGACACCCGTCTCGACCAGACGGGCCGTCTCGGCCGAGCTGTTCCAACGCTCGAATGCTCGGTCCCGGTTGACGGTCGAACCGCGCCAGCCGGGCGGGGCCAGGGCCTCACAACGGAACTGCTCGGCGACGTCGAACACGATCCGTTCGAGCGGGTCGGACGGCGCGAGCGAGCGGTGCAGATCACGATCGCTGAACCGGAGGCGAACGCCGTGGGAGTCGGCCAGTCCACGGCGCTCATCGAGCGTCATCGACGACTGGTCGACGGCCAGATGGGGCACGGCGACGCCGACAAGGTGCCCGCCGACCTGCACCTGGGTCCCTCGCAGTTCGGCCGTCGGCTCGTCGCCGACCGCCCGCAGCGACGCGGAGGTCAAACGATCGAGCAGGCGCGTCCGACCGTCGGCCACCGGCTTCAGCCGAAGACCCGCTGCAGGTATTCGAAGGCGATGGGCGCCTCCGCCTGGTCGCAGCGGTTCACGAACGACACCCGGTAGGCGGCGGTGAGGTCACCGCCGAAGGTCACCGTGTTCTCGGCCCAGCTGATGATGGTCCGGGGCGACATGACCGTCGACAGGTCTCCGGCGACGAAGCCGGTGCGGGTCATGCCGGCCACGGCAACCATGCCGGCGACCGTCTCGGCGGCGTCCGGGCGACCGGCGAAATCGCCGGCCTGGGCCAGGACCACCTCGGCTTCGGTCTCCGGCTCGAGGTAGTCGAGGCGGGCAACGATGTTCCAGCGATCGAGCTGAGCTTGATTCAGCACGTTCGTGCCCCGATAGAGGCCGCTCAGATCTCCGAGACCGACGGTGTTGGCCGCTGCGAACAACCGGAACCTCTCGTGCGGGGTCACGACCTCGTTGGTGTCGAGCAGGGTGAACCGGCCGTTGCGCTCGAGCAGCCGCTGGATCACGAACATCACATCCGGGCGGCCGGCGTCGTATTCGTCGAGCAGAACCGCCACCGGGCGGCGCAGCGCCCACGGCAGCATGCCGTCGACGAACTCGGTGACCTGGAGGCCCTCTCGGAGCACCACGGCATCGCGGCCGACCAGGTCGGCCCTGGTCAGGTGACCGTCGAGGTTGATACGCAGCAGCGGCCAATTGAGCCGGGCCGCCACCTGCTCGACGTGTGTGGACTTGCCGACCCCGTGCGGACCCTGAATCATCACCCGGCGGTTCGACTCGAATCCGGCCACGAGTGCCAGCGTGGCCTCGGGGTCGAAGTGGTACGACTCGTCGACATCGGGCACGTGAGCAGCCAGTTCCTCGTCGTCGGGGATGTCCGGCACCGTGATCTTTCGGGAGCCGATGGTCGAGGTCGGATCCGCGCCGAACAGATCGGCTCCGGTGGTCATCTGGGGTTGACGGGCTCGGCGCGACACGCCCCAACTGTATGACACCACCCCACCTCTCCTCGAACTTCGAGCCTCCAGCGACCCACCCCTGCCGGAACTTTGTGCGTCTGACGACCCGTTAGCGGGTCGCCCAGCGCACAAAGTTCCGGCGAGGGTGGGCGGATCAACCCCAGGTGACCCGCTGGACGTCCCGCCATCGGTCAAGCAGATCCGGCCGTCCCTCGACGGCAATCCGATCACCACGATTCCACAGGCCGAGATACAGTTCGTCGGCCCGACCGGTGATCGTGACCTCCGGCTGGATGTCCGAGACACCATCCACGCCATCGAACGCCTCGGTGGTCAGACGTTCGGCAACACGCACCAGCCACCGGCGATCGTCGTCAGATGGTTGGACGAGCATCGTGTAGTCCTCACCGTCGAACAGCTTCGATCGACCGCGGGTGAAGAAGCCGCACAGGAGTTCGTCGATCCCGTCGGCGGCCACCGCCGGCGTGACGGCGGCCTCGGCGGCCGTCGGTGTTCGACCGAGCGTGGCCGCCAGCGCGTCGACCATGTGCATGGTGGTCTCGTGAGCCTGTCGGCGAGCCCAGAACCGGCGCGGTGCCGGGGCGTCGTTGAGGAAGGTCGCGGCCTCGAGGTCCGGCGGCGCCGAGGCCAGCGCCGACACGAGGAGGTCGAGACCTTTCCGGTAGTACCTGACGATGTCGTCCACTGTGGCTGCAATGTCGGTCTGGCTGGGTAGCCCTTCCGGATCGTCTCCGGTGACGTTGGCGGTCGCCCACCGATGCACCATCGTCTGATGGGCCAGGAGCTCTCGGACGGTCCACGCCGGGCACGTCGGCACCCGGGTCGCCTCATCGACCGAAGACCCGAGGTCGGCCAGACGGTCGCCTGCCGTCCTGATGACATCGAGATGTTGATCGAAGCTCAGAGAGGTCGGCACGCGGACATGATGCCACGGCACCGAGGTGCGAGCTGCTCCGCGGTTCGTGCCGAGACGAAGCCGCTAGACGAAGTCCTTGTACTTGTCGAGGTGGCGAACCGGCTTCGATAGGGCGTCCCGGCGGAACGGGTCGCCGAGTTCCTTGGTGCACATGATCTCGATGACGGTGGTCTCCCCCCGGTTCATCTGGGCGTCGATTGCGTCGGTCAGGGCCGCGCCGACGTTATCGATCTTGTCAACCCGCACCCCGTTGGCCCCCATGGCCCGGGCGATCTCGGCGTAGTTCTCACCACCGTCGAGTTCGCCGGCCACGAAGCGGCGGCCGTAGAAGTCGACCTGGTTCTTCTTCTCCGCGCCCCACTGACGGTTGTGGAACACCACCGCGGTGACCGGGATGTCGTGGCGAACTGCGGTCATCACCTCGACCATCGACATGGCCCACGCTCCGTCACCGGCGTAGGACACGGCGGGGCGGTCGGGCGCAGCCTTCTTTGCTCCGATGATGGTCGGCAGGGCGTAGCCGCAGTTGCCCCAGCTCATGGGGGCGAAGAAGCTGCGGGGCTCCTCGAATCGCAGATAGGAGTTCGCCACCGAGTTGATGTTGCCGATGTCGGTCGACACCATCACCCGGGCCGGCAGGGCCTTCTCCAGCTCCCGCAGGACCTGGCGGGGGTGTAGCCAGTCTCCCGGCTCGGCCGCCGCCTCGTCGATCATCTCCAGGCTGAAGTCGTCGTGCTCGTGGGTCCAGGCGTCGAGCTCGTCCTCCCAGGTCTGCTTCTCGGCCGCCGTGCGATCAGCCCGCTCGGCCCGGGTGGCGTCACAGGCCAGCTCACGACCCTCGAGACGGGCGGTCAGCGCCGCGGCGGCGGCACCGGCGTCACCGGCGATCCCTACCGTGACCGGCTTCACCAGTCCGAGCATCGTGTGATCGGCGTCGACCTGGATGATCTTGGCGTCCTCGGGCCAATAGTCGAGCCCGTGCTGAGGCAGCGTGCCGAACGGCCCGAGGCGAGTACCGAGTGCCAGTACAACGTCGGCCTGGCTGATCAGCTTCATCGCCGCCTTCGAACCCTGATATCCGAGCGGGCCGCACCACCGGGGGTGCGAAGCCGGGAACGAGTCGTTGTGGAGGTAGGAGTTGACGACCGGGCAGCCGAGTCGCTCGGCCAGCGCCACCGCCTCGGCCATGGCGTCGCCCATCACCACACCACCGCCCGAGATCATCACCGGGAACTCGGCTTCGGCCAGCAGGTCGACCGCAGCGTTGAGGCTGGCGTCGCCGCCCGGCCCCCGGTCGACGCGCATGGGCTGCGGGATGGTGACGTCGATGTCGCCGTAGAAGCGGTCGCGAGGGATGTTGAGCTGGGTCGGTCCCATCTCCGACATCGCCCGGTCGAAGCAGCGAGCGGTGAGTTCGGCCATGCGGTTCTCGTTGTCGACATGGGCCTGGTATTTCGTGAACTCCTCGAACATCGGGAGCTGGTTGGCCTCCTGGAAACCACCGAGGCCGATGCCCATCGAGCCGGTCTGGGGGGTCACGATCACCACCGGCGAGTGGGCCCAGAACGCCGCCGCGATAGCGGTGACGCAGTTGGAGATGCCCGGACCGTTCTGGCCGATCACCACGCCGTGTCGACCGGAGACCCGGGCGTAACCGTCGGCCATGTGGGCGGCGCCCTGCTCGTGAACCACGGGCACGAGGCCGATACCGGCCGGAGCGAAGATGTCCATGGCGTCCATGAAGGCCGATCCCATGATGCCGAAGACGTCGGTGACGCCGTTCGCCACCAGGGTCTCGACGAAGGCTTCGGACGGGGTCATTCGGGTCATTGCGCTCCTCCGGTTGGTCGACCGTCGATTCCACCGAAGGACTTCCCTGAAGACGAGGATTCCATATTGTGGAATGCGAGTTCTATACTCTGGCCAAACGATCGCACACCCCACTCCTGATGTCAACGTCCAACACCACACCCAACCAGGCGCCGGGCACCCAGTCGGTGTCACGAGCCCTGGCGATCCTCGAGACCTTTCTCAGCGCCCCCGATCTCGGGGTTTCCGACGTCGCGGAACGAACCGGCCTCAGCCCGTCGACCGCCCACCGAATCATGCGATCGCTGGTGTCCCACGGCTACCTGGAACAGCACCCCGACACCGATCGATACCACCTCGGCCACAGCTCGATCGTCCTCGGTCAAGCCGCTCGCCGGCACCGCGGCCTCGACCGGGCACTTCCACTGCTGGAACGCCTCGGCGCCGAAACCGGCGAGTCGGTCAACATGGGCCTGCTCGACCACCACGAGGTCGTTGTGGTGCTCCGGGTCGAATCGACCCAGCCTCTGCGCTTCGATCAACCGGTCGGCAGCCGCACATCGGCCCACTGCTCCTCGATGGGCAAGGCCCTGCTGGCCTTCGCCACCGCGGATGGGCCGGCTGAACCGACTCGCCTCAGTGCACTGCGGCTCACCGCGGTGACCGAACGGACCATCACCGATCCGGTGGCGCTGGCCGATCAACTCGACGTGATCCGACACCAGGGCTTCAGCACCGACGACGAGGAGAGCATCATCGGCGTGTCCTGTGTCGGGGCACCCGTGCTCGACGACCACGGTCGGGCCGTCGCCGCCATCGCCGTACAGGCCCCGACCGCCCGAATGGCCCCGGACCGGATGACCACGCTCGGGCCCCGGGTCATCGAAGTGGCCCGGCAGATCGCCCTCGAACTCGGTTGAACCGCGGAGCGGCACGTCTCAGCAGCCGGTCGCGACCGTGTCCGAATCGCGGGCCATGGCCCGGACGCCACGACACAACACGGTGAGCAGATCATCGAACGACCGGTCGAGATCGTGATCGAGGGGGTAGCCCTCGCCGGCTTCGAGATGGCTGAAACCGTGGAAGGCGCTACGTAGAACCCGTCCGGCATGGACGACGGCCTCCGGCGAAAGATCGTAGGCCTGGAGACTCTGCCCCAGGATCGCCACGATCTGGTCGACCGCCTCCTCCAGCTCCGGATCACCGGCGCAGGGATAACGATCGGTGGCGGCGTACAGGCCCGGATGATCCCGCACCGTTGACCGCCAGGCGTTTCCCATCGCCCGAATGGCGTCGTCGCCAGAAAGGCCGACGGCCGAAAAGGCCAGACGTTCGGCCAGCACCTGGCGACCCCGCAGACCCAGCGCCCGCACCAGATCATCGAAGCTGGCCACGTACCGGTAGAGGGCCGGCTGACTGGTTCCGAGTTCCGTGGCCACCCGGGTGAGGCTGAGTTCGTCCAGCCCCTCCTCGTCGGCGATCTTCGCTGCGCTGTCGACAACGGTTTCGGTGGTCAGGTTGGGGCGATTCATGACGGATTAGATCTTATAACCATCGTGGAATACGGTCTAAACCCAATGACGAGTACCTCCGGCGGCTCCGGATCGCCGCCTTCCGACGACGTCGTGCGTGAACTGGTGCGCCGGGCCCGAACGGCGATGGATGAGCTGGCCGGTGGCGATGCCTATCCGGACCAGGTCGCCGTCGATCGGGCGGTCACCGCCATCGCCTGGTCGATCTACCAGCCCGACAACGCCCGCGCCCTGGCCGAGCAGGCGGTCGCCGACACCGGCCTGGGCAACGTGGCCGACAAGATCATCAAGAACCAACGCAAGACCTTCGGCACACTACGGGACCTCCAGCGGCAGACGACGATGGGTTTGATCAACCATGATCCGACCCGGGGCCTCAGTCGCTACGGCAAGCCCGTCGGGGTTGTCGGCGCCATCACACCGTCGACCAATCCGGCGGCCACCCCGATCAACAAGGCGATGATGGCGGTCAAGGGCGGCAACGCCATCGTCGTCGCCCCCTCTCCCGCCGGCTGGTCGACCACCGCCCGAGCCGTGTCGTTGGCCAGAGCCGAACTGGAGCGGATCGGCGCTCCGGCCGATCTGGTCCAGGTGCTACCCGACCCCGTGACCCGGGAGACGACCGAGGCCTTGATGGCGGCGGTGGATCTGGTCGTGGCGACCGGCTCGCAGAACAACGTCCGGCGGGCCTACCGGAGCGGAACACCGGCGATCGGCGTCGGCGCCGGGAACGTACCGGTCATCGTCGACTCCACCGCCGATCTCGGCGACGCCGCGGCCAAGATCAGGGCCTCGAAGACCTTCGACAACGCCACCTCCTGTTCCTCGGAGAACGCGCTCGTCATCTTGGACGACGTCTACGAGCCGGCCATCGCCGCGTTGTGTGCCGACGGCGCCCACCGGGCCACCGACGAGGAGGCGACCCGGATCGCCCACCGCCTGTTTCCCGCCGGCTCGCTCAACCGGTCGGCCATCGCCAAGGATTATGCGGTCCTTCGCCGGGAGTTCGAACTCGGCGGCGACGACAGCGACCGTTATGTGCTCGTCGAGGAGCCCGAGCCGGGCCCGGATCGACCGCTCACGGGCGAGAAGCTGTCGCTGGTTCTCACCGTGTACCGGGCCCGGGACTTCGATCACGCGCTGCAATTGACCGACCGCGTCCTGGCCGTCCAGGGCATCGGCCACTCCGTCGGAATCCACACCGCCGATGTCGATCGGGCCCGTCTCGTGGCCGAGCGGCTACCGGTGGTCCGGGTGCTGGTGAATCAGGCCCACACCTTCGGCAACGGTGGCTCGTTCGACAACGCCATGCCCTTCACGCTGTCGATGGGGTGCGGCACGTGGGCCGGGAATTCGATCTCGGAGAACCTCAACGTCGACCACTTCATCAACATCACCCATCTGGTCGAGACGATCGAGCCCGACGAGCCGGGCGAGGAGGAACTCTTCGGACCCCACTGGGACCTCACCGGCCACGACCGGTCGTGACCCGATGCGGTTGACCGAAGCCCAGTCCAAGGAGCTCCTGGCCGAACACGGTGTCGCCGTGCCCCGATCCGAACTCGTCACGACACCGGCCGAGGCCCGTCAAGCTGCTGATCGTCTCGGCCGCTCCGGCGGCAACGCCGTGGCGGTGAAGGCCCAGGTCCGCTCGGGCGGAAGGGGAAAGGCCGGCGGGGTCGTCCTCGTCGACGAGGCGGCGGAAGCCGAAAGGGTGGCCGGTCGCCTGCTCGGGTCGGTGTTGAACGGTGAGGCCGTGTCGGAGTTGTTGATCGAGGAGGCGGTGCCC
This sequence comes from Acidimicrobiales bacterium, assembly GCA_965216675.1. Classification (GTDB taxonomy): domain Bacteria; phylum Actinomycetota; class Acidimicrobiia; order Acidimicrobiales; family SZUA-35; genus JAHELU01. The sequence goes on from CBDCGK010000004.1 coordinate 764,178, forward strand.
ATCGCGGCCGAGCGCTACATCTCGGTCACGGTCGACGGCACCCGGGGCGCCCCCATCTTGATGCGGTCGGACCGTGGCGGGGTCGACGTGGAGGCCTCGGCCGACGGCATCGAGGTTATTGCCCTCGATCCGGTCGACCCGCTCTCCACCCCGGCACTCGATCCCCTCCCGGCCGGCGCGCTGGCACGGACCCTGGTCGCCATCTTCCGGCGATACGACGCGCTGACGGTGGAGATCAACCCGCTGGCCGAGACCGTCGACGGGCGTCTCGTCGCCCTCGACGGCAAGATCGAACTCGACGACGCCGCCCGCTACCGCCACGACGAGGTTCACGATCGGTTCGCTCCCGACCCCGGCGATCACGGCAGCGAACGGGAGCAGCGGGCGGCCGAACTCGGCCTGCGGTTGATCGAGCTGGGCGGCGAGGTCGCCGTGCTGGCCAACGGGGCCGGGCTGACCATGGCCACCATGGATGCGGTTGTCGCCGCCGGTGGGCGGCCCGCCAACTTCCTCGAGATCGGCGGTGACGCCTACACCAAGGCCACGCCGGCACTCGAGCTGGTCCTGGCCCAACCTCGGGTGAGCAGCCTTCTGGTGAACTTCTGTGGGGCCTTCGCCCGCTGTGACGTGATGACCCGGGGGGTCATCGAGGCGTGGGAACGGCTGCGGCCCGACCTTCCCGTGGCCTTCAGCATCGCCGGCACCGGACGCGACGAGGCCATCGAGCTGCTCCGCTCCCGTCTCGGCATCGAGCCCCACCCGTCGATGGAGTCCGCCGTGCGGGCTGCGGTGGCCGCAGCCACGGGCACTGCCACAGGCACCGTCACGGAGTCCGATCGATGACCGCCGCCTCGTCATCGGATCCGAGTCGATCACCGTCACCGCTGATCGTCGGTCGCCACGACCGGGTTGTGGTCCACGGGATGACGGGGCGCCAGGGAACGTTCTGGACCGAACGCATGCGGGACTACGGCACGAACGTGGTCGCGGGGATCAGCCCGACCAAGGGCGGGACCAACCATCTTGGGCTGCCGGTGCGAACCTCGGCCGTCGAGGTGGCGGCCGACGGGATCGGGGTGGACGTGTCGGTGCTGTTCGTACCTCCAGCGGCGGCTCGGGCCGCGGTCGACGACGCCGTCGAGGCCGGGGCCCGCCTCGTCGTGGTGCTCACCGAGTTCATCCCGGTGGCCGACACGATGGCCATGGTGGCCACGGCCGCCGCTGCGGGCGCCACGGTGATCGGACCGAACACGGCCGGCATCGTCAACCCCGGCGAGACGTTCGTCGGGTTCATGCCCGCGTTCGATCAGCGGATCTTCACTCCCGGTTCGATCGGAGTCGTTTCCCGCAGCGGATCACTGGGAACCCTCGCCGCCGTCGAATTGACGAGAGCCGGATACGGCCAGTCCGCCTTCCTCGGTATCGGAGGCGACCCGGTGTCGGGCACCAGCACGGCCGATGCGGTCCAGGCACTCGACGGCCACGAGCGCACCCGGGCCATCGTCGTCATCGGCGAGATCGGCGGGCGCAAGGAGGAGGCGGCGGCCGCCGCCATCGCCGCCACCGCCAAGCCGGTGGTGGCGTTCATCGCCGGTGCCGCGTCCCCTCCCGGCAAGCGAATGGGTCACGCCGGAGCGATCATCGAAGGCTCGACCGGCACCCACGAATCGAAGCGTACGGCGCTGACCGAGGCCGGGGCAACGGTTGTCGAGGCCCCGTGGCAGCTGCCTTCGGCCCTGGCCGAGCAGGGTGTCGATCCATCAGGGGTTCCGTAAGTCCCGACATCGAGGATTCAGTTTGACATTCAAACGGATCTGTTAGATGCTCTAACTCAATCGGTCGATTCACGACCGGGGCCTGGCAGCGCGTCCCGCAGGTGCGGGACGGCTTCACAAAAGGGGGACGGCACGTGACAATCGCGGCCAAAGCACCGACCTTCGACGCCGCCGAGAGCGCACGGCGTCATCTCATGCCCCACTTCACCAGGGGTCACGCCTGGCAGAGCGGCGAACTCGGCGTCATGCACCGAGGTGAAGGCTGCTACGTCTATGACACCGAGGGCACCGAGTTCCTCGACGGGCTGGCCGGCCTGTTCTGCACCAACCTGGGGCACGGCCGTTCCGATCTGGTACAGGCGGCCGCCGAACAGATGGGTCGGCTGGGTTTCTACCCGAACTGGGGATGGGCCACGGAACCGGCGGCGCTCGCGGCGGCCATGATCGCCGAGGTGGCCCCGGGCGATCTGTCCCAGGTCTTCTTCGTCAACTCGGGCTCCGAGGCCGTCGAGTCGATGCTCAAGTTCGTCCGCAGCTATCACCTCAGCCGAGGCGACGACAGCCGCTACAAGGTCATCTCCCGCGAATGGTCCTACCACGGCACCACGCTCGGTGCGCTGTCGGTCACCGGTGTCCCCCGCTTCAAGGAGCCGTTCGCCCCGATGCTGTGGGACGGAACCCGCAAGGTCCGAAACACCCTCGGCGACACCGCCGCCGAGTTGGCGTCGGCCAGGGCCGTGGAGGACATGATCATCGCCGAAGGCCCCGAGACCGTGGCCGCGGTGGTCTGCGAACCGGTGCAGAACGGACGTGGCGGGCTGGTACCCCCGGACGGATACTGGGCCGAACTACGCCGGATCTGCGATCGCCATGGTGTCCTGCTGGTGGCCGACGAGGTCATCTGCGCCTTCGGCCGATTCGGGCACTGGTTCACCAGTGAACGGTTCGGCGTTGTTCCCGACGTCATCACCTTCGCCAAGGGGGTGACGAGCGCCTACCAGCCGCTGGGCGGGATCGTTGTGCGAGGCGAGCTCGTCGAATCGGTCTGGGAGTCGCCGGTCGGCGCCTACCTCCACGGCGCAACGTTCGGCGGCCATCCCGTGGCGACCGCGGTCGCCGTCGCCACCATCAACGCCATGCACGACGAGGCCGTGCTCGACCACGTGCTGGCGCACGAGACAGGGTTCCGCCAACGTATGGATCGGCTCATGGAGTCGCACACCTGCGTCGGCGACGTCCGGGGCCTCGGCTACTTCTACGCGCTCGAACTGGTGGCCGACCGCGGATCCGGTCGCCCGCTGTCCGACGCTCAACACCAAGCCCTTCGAGGAGGTCTGCTGGCCCTGTGGTTGCGAGATCACCGGGTGCTCATCCGCCCCGACGATCGGGGGGCGACGATGTTGACCATCTCGCCGCCCCTGGTGGCCGATGATCAGGTCCTCGACGATCTCGCCGATCGTCTCGACTACGTGTTGACCACCATCGAGGTCTGGCTGGCGGCCAACGGTTGAGGCCGGCTGAACCGTGAGCATCATCGAGCGCTGGCGGGACGAGGCCGCCCGCCGACCCGCTCGGATCGTGCTGGCCGACGCCGGAGACAGGCGAGCCGTGGAGGCGGCGGAGATCCTGAACCGACAGGCAATCGCCGAGACAGTGGTCGTCGGCGCCGATCCCCGGGCCCTGGTCAGCGCGCCGATGCGCCTCCTCGCCAACAGCCTCCATGCCCCGATCGACCTCGACGACCCCCTCGACGTGGCCAATCTCATGGTGGCCGCCGGGGAGGCCGACGGCTGTGTCGCCGGTGCCACCCGCCCCACGGCCGATGTGATCCGGTCCGGTCTCCGCATCCTGGGAACGGCGCCGGCAACGAGAACGGTCAGCAGCTCGTTCATCCTCGTCTTCCCCGATCACAACACGGCGTTCGACGACGGGCGGCGTCATCTGGCCTACGGCGATTGTGGCGTGATCCCAGAGCCCGATGCCGACCAACTCGCTGACATCGCCGTTGCCAGCGCCGAGACCTTCACCACCCTCACCGGGGAGGATCCGAGGGTGGCGATGCTGTCGTTCAGCACCAAGGGCAGCGCGGATCACCCGTCGATCGACAAGGTTCGCCAGGCCACCGACCGGGTGCGGGCACTCGCCCCCGATCTCCACGTCGACGGTGAACTGCAGTTCGACGCGGCCTGGGATGTGATGGTCGGCTCCGGCAAGGCCCCGGGTTCATCGGTCGCCGGTCGGGCCAACGTGTTCATCTTCCCCGACCTCAACAGCGGCAACATCGCCTACAAGATCACCGAGCGTCTCGCCGGCGCGCAGGCGTTCGGGCCGCTGCTGCAAGGCCTCGACGGTGTACTCCACGACCTGTCGAGGGGCTGTTCGACCGCCGACGTGGTGAACGTCGCCACCATCGCCGCGGTGCAGGCCGCGTCCGAGGCCCCGACCCCGGTCGGAAACACCGCACCGACAGGGTGGACGACGCCGCCCGGTTAGAGCCTGTAACCGAAACATTAGACATCGTAACGACGTCGGCCTATGCTACTCACGATCGACGCAGCGGGCGTCGCCGCCAGGGGGGCGGCACAGCATCCCACTCGACACGACATGTCGTTGTTCGACGACGACACTCGCTGCCCAACAACCTGATCCCGGGGAGGGACTGTGAAGAAACTGCTCATACTCCTGGCCGCTTTGGCCTTGACCGTCGCCGCCTGCGGCGATTCCGACGAGGGCTCGGCCGACGACGCCGAAGCCACCGACTCAGGGGCCGAAAGCTCCGACGACGCCGACTCGGAAGACGAGACGGCCGACGACGACGCCGACTCGGGCGACGAAACGGGCGACGACGCCGGCTCCGACGAGGCCATGTCCGACCTCGACGAGCTGAACGTCGCCTACTTCGCCGAATGGCCCACCCCCAACCAGATCGGCCAGGCCGACGGATCGTTCGGTGACGCCGTCGGGGTCCCGGTCAACTGGCTGCCCTTCGACAGCGGCAACGCCATGTCGGAGGCGATGGAGGCCGGTGAGGTCGACATCGCCTACTCACAGGGCCTCACCCCATTCGCCAACGCCGTGAACAACGGCGCCGACCTCAAGATGGTCGGCGTCGCCGTCTCCTACGCCGAGGCCGACAACTGCGTGGCCCAGGGCTCCCTGGGCGCCACCAAGGACAACGCCGCCGAGACGCTGCAGGGGGCCACGGTGATGACACCGATCGGCAACGTGACCCACTACAAGATGCTGTCGATGATGGAGCACCTCGGGGTCAGCCTCGACGACATCAACGTCGTGCCGGCCGAGAGCGGCGCCACCACGGCCGCCGCGTTCGAGTCGGGTGAGATCGACGTCGGCTGCGCCTTCGGCGGTGCCGTGGTCAACATGTTGAACGCCGGTGGCGAGCTGATCATGACCGGGGCCGAGCACGAGTCGGAGATCGGGATCTTCACCTACGACATCGTGTCGATCCCCACCAGCTTCGGTGAGGAACACCCCGAGGTCGTGACCTCGTTCCTGGCCGCCACCGAACTCTTCAACGAGATCTGGGCCGCCGATCCCGAAGCCAACAACGATGTCATCGCCCAGGCCGCAGGCATGACCGACGTCGGCGACTTCCTCGCCGGTGACGTGTGGTTCAGCTTCCCGACCGTCTCCGAGCAGCTCGGACCGGATTGGATGGGCGGCAACGTCGCCGACAACATGAAGGAACAGCTCGAGACCTTCGTTCGCCTGGGCGAGATCCCCAGCGTGATCGACGACTTCTCGGGTGCCGTCGACACCAGCTACCTCGAAGCCGTCGAGTAGCCGACCCGGACCCGCCAGCCCATGTCAGGAGTGTCATGTCCAACCTGATCGCCGACTCTGTCGAGATGGTGTACCAGGTGCCCAAGGGCGCCTCGGTTCACGCCCTGAGCGACGTGTCGTTCGAGCTGAAGGAGGGACGGCTCCTGACGCTGCTCGGTCCGAGCGGATGTGGCAAGACCACACTGCTCAACATCCTGGCCGGCTTCCTGGCCCCGACCGGCGGATCGGTCACCCTCGGCGGTGAACCGATCACCGGTCCGGGCCAGGAGCGCGGCATGGTCTTCCAGCAGGGAGCCCTGTTCGAATGGATGAACGTGGCCGACAACATCGCGTTCGGTCCGCGCATGAACCGGGCCGACCGGGCGGCGACCAGGTCCAAGGTCGACGAGCTCCTCGAGGTCGTCGGTCTTCGGGGATTCGGCGACAAGCGGATCTACGAACTGTCGGGCGGCATGCAGCAGCGGGTCGCGCTCGCCCGCTGTCTGGCCAACGACCCCGAAGTGATCCTGATGGACGAACCGCTGGGAGCGCTCGATGCGCTGACCAGGGAGAAGATGCAGGGTTTGATCCTGGAGCTGTGGCGGGAAACCGGCAAGACGATCGTGCTGGTCACCCACTCGGTCGAGGAGGCCCTCTACCTGGGCGACAAACTGTTCGTCATGGCCCCCCGTCCGGGGCGAATCGAGCGGGTCTACGAGCTGCCGTTCGCCGAGATGGCCTTCGGTACCGACGCCAGGGCGCTGAAGGCGTCACCCGAGTTCATCGAGAAGCGGGAGGAGATCCTGTCGCTCATCTGGGAGATGGAGGAGCAGATCATGGGCCAGGTCGAGGCCGGATGAACGGCGACAGCGGGATGAACAGAAACAGGGGGACGCCATGTTGAGCTTCTTGACCGGATCGAACGGCACCGACAGCCGCAAGACGATCACCTTCGGCGACGCCGCCGCCGTTCGCAGTCAACCGCTGTGGTCGTTGATCTCGTTGCTGCTGTTGCTGGTCCTGTGGTGGGCCTCGACGGCGCTGTTCGGGTTTCCCGAGGATTTTCGGGCCGAGGCCGAGGCCGCGGCGGCCGCCGATGGTGAAACGCTCACCCAGGCCCAATTGGTGGCGCAGTGCGGTCTGGCCGACAACTGCTCCGACGACGACTACACCCAGCTGTTGAACCCCCGACGGTTCCCCTCCCCCGGCGACACCATCGCCGGCTTCAACGAACTGCGCACCATCGGGTTCAAGAACATCACACTGTGGGAACACACCCGCACCAGCCTGTGGCGGGTGCTGCGGGGCATGTTCTTCGGCATCGTGCTCGGCGTGCCGATCGGTGTGGCGATGGGCCTGTCGGGCCGGGCACGTGGCTTCTTCGACACACCCGTCGAGTTGTTCCGCCCCATTCCCCCACTGGCGCTGCTACCCCTGTTCATTCTGTGGTTCGGGCTCGGTGATCCACCGGCCGTGCGGCTGCTCATCTTCGCCTCGATCTGGATCATGATCCTGGCCGCCCGAGCCGGCGTCCGGACCGTCAAGCTGTCGAAGGTGCGAGCCGCCTACTCACTCGGCGCGTCCAAATCCCAGGTGCTTCGCCGGGTCATCCTTCCCAACGCCCTCCCCGAGTTGTTCACCGGCGCCCGAGTCGCCCTGGGCGTGAGCTGGGGCACTCTGGTGGCCGCCGAACTGGTGGGCACCGACACCGGGCTCGGGTCGATGATCTTCCAAGCCCGGAACTTCTTCCGCATCGACGTGATGGTCGTCGGCGTCATCATCATCGCCGTCACCGGCGTCTTGATGGACATCGCCATGCGGGCACTGGAGGCCCGCCTCATCCCCTGGCGAGGCCACGGCTAGCAACGGCGGTTCACCGATACCGGCCCCCTCGACCTGGTCCGGTACTGTGTCGCCCATGGCCCCGGTCACCCTCGCCGACGCCGACTTCTCATCCCCGTCCGATCTGGCCGATCACACGCGCCGACTCTGGCAGGATCAACGCGACCACGTGGCCGCCAACTCGACGTTCTACCGGCGGCTCTGGGCCGGTCGCCGACCCCCGGCCGACCTCCGTGATCTGCCGGAGCTGCCGCTGTCCGACAAGTCCCAACTGCGGGAGTCGCAGGCCGCCCATCCCCCGTTCGGCGACTATCTCGCCGCCGATCCGGAGCAGATCAGCCGGATGCACCGAACGTCGGGAACAACCGGCCAGGCGATGAATCTGGCCCTCTCCGCCCGTGACGCCGCCGTCATGGCCGAGGTCGGCGGCCGCTGCCACATCGCAGCCGGGCTGACCTCCGCCCACACCGTGGTTCACTGCCTGAACTACCGCATGTGGATGGGCGGGATCACCGACCACCTCACGCTCGAGGCCACCGGCGCGACGGTCGTACCGTTCGGGGTCGGCGGCACCGAACTCCTGGTGCGCACGATCCGGGAGGTCGGCATCAACGCCATCTCGTGCACCCCGTCGTATCCGGCCGTGCTGGAAGACACCGTGCGGGAACGGTTTCCCGGCCTGCAGCCCCGTGACCTGGGGCTCCGGCTCGGTTTGTTCGGCGGCGAGCCCGGAGTCGACGACCCGGCGTTTCGGGCCCGGATGCGCGACACGTGGGGCATGGCAGCCCGCAACGCGAACTATGGGGTCTCCGACGTCTTCTCGAACTTCGGCGCCGAATGCGAGTTCGACACCAACCTGCACTTCATGGCCGGGGATGTCCTCCACGCCGAACTGATCGAACCCGGTTCCGGCGAACCGCTGGCCCTGGCCACCGGTGGGCGGGGTGAGCTGGTTCTGACCCACCTGGCCCGCGGGTGCCAACCGCTGGTCCGGTTCCGGACCGGTGACATCATCGAGGTTCGCAGCGGAGCCGAGCCGTGTCGCTGCGGTCGCACCGGCTTCCGTTTCGCCGTCATCGGCCGGTCCGACGACATGGTGATCGTGCGCGGCATCAACCTGTTTCCGACGATGGTGGCCGCCGTGGTCAACGAGTTCGAGGAACTCTCCGGCCAGTACCTGATCCGCCTCGACCACCCGCCACCCTATGACCGCCTCACGATCGCGGTGGAGCGGGCAGCAGGCTCCGGCAAGGCATCGCAACCCGACGACGATGAGGCGCTGGCCGATCTGGTGGCCTCATCCATCAAGGACCGGCTCGGAGCCACGGCCATGGTGTCCGTGGAACCCGCCGGCAGCTTCGCCCGCACCGAAGGCAAGACGGCGCGGGTCGTGCGTACGTATTGACCCACCCGACGTGACCCCATCGACCGGACCGAGGATCAACCAATGACGGCAACCGACCGCAGCTACGAGACCGTGCTGAGCGAGCTGGGTGACGACGGCATCCGGACGATCACCCTCAACCGCCCGGACAGCCTGAACGCCATGAACCTCCGGCTGATCACCGACGTGGCCGCCGCGTTCGACGACGCCAACGCCGACACGCGGACCCGGGTGATCATCTTCACCGGAGCCGGGGCGGCGTTCTGCGCCGGTGACGACCGCCGCGAGCATGTCCACCCCGAGAGCGAGGGCGAGGCCCGAGCCCTCGTCGACGCCATCCAGCGGGCCACGACGGCGATCGTCATGGGCCCCAATCCGGTGGTCGGAGCGATCAACGGGTGGGCGGTCGGAGGCGGGTTCGAGTGGGCCATCAACTGCGACTTTCCGATCTGGGCCGAGAGCGCCAAGGGCTTCTTTCCCGAGGTGTCGCTCAACCTGTTCGTCACCGGCGGCGTGACGGCTCTGCTGCCCGCGCTCGTCGGACTGAACAAGGCCCGGGAGATGCTGTACTTCGGCGAGCGGTACACCGCCGCCCAGTTGGTCGACGCCGGTGTGGCCTGGAAGGTGGTGGCCGACGACGAGCTGATGACCACGGCGGTCGAAACCGCGCAGCGGTTGAGCGTGCTCCCACCGCTGTCGACCAGGGCGATGAAACGCACGCTCAATCGGGTGGCGATGGCCGACATCAACCGAGCCATGCAACTCGAGACCGACGCCACCGTTGCCGGCTTCCTCGACCCCGAGACCACCGCCCGACTCCGCGACTTCTGACCGCACCGCCGGAACGATGGCCGGCGTCGGTCAGGAACGAAGCTCGGTGTTCAGCGGATTCGGGAACCGGACCTTGTAGCGGGTCTCGCCCAGCAGGGCCTCCAGACGTTCGAGTTCCGAGTCGATCGCCCGTCGGGCGTCGGATCCGACGTCGGTCAACAGCTCATGGACGAGCTCACCATCGTCACGCTGGGCCCAACCGCCGACGATCCGACCGCCGATCCAGATGGTCGGGCCGGCGTTGCCGTTGCGGTCGAACAGACGATCCGCCATCGCCGGATCCAGGTAGTGATCCCGCTGTTTCCATCCCATCACCGTCGGATCAAGACCGGGAAGCAGAGCGACCGATTCCTCCGTCGCCTTCGGGTCGGGTTCGACGTCGGGCTCGTCGGCGGCCAGCCACCCGTTCCCGGCGTCGAGATCGACACCGGTGACCTCCAGCGTCTCCAACGCCCGGACCACCGCTCCCTTGGGCCATCCCGTCCACCACACCACATCGTCGGTCGTCACCGGCCCGAAGGCTCGGACGTACCGGTCGATGACAGCGGTCTGGGCTTGGGCGGTGCGGTCTTCTCCAGCGGCGTCACTCCCCGTGTCGCCGCCGGCTCCACCGGCGAGTGGCCGACCGACCCAAGCCACCGGGTCGACCCACCGGTACTGGCTGGCAATCCAGGTTCCCTTGGGATCGGCACGGACGATACGGCCGCTGTAGCCGAGGATCAAGAGGATCCGGGTGTGGGCCGAAATGGTTGCGGCATACCGCTTGCCACCGGCCACATCGAAGCCGACCGACAGGTGCGGCAGCGCCTCACCGATCGACCGGGTGTCGACCGGGCCGACCTCGAGGACATGTTGGTGGATCTCGGCGCAGGCATCGTCGATCCAGCGGATTGGCTCGTCGATCCCGGCATCGCCCAGAAATGTCGCAAGCCTGCGCCGTTCGGCCCGTTCGAGACGTGCTGCCGACGCGGCGACGATGTCGGCCCCGGTCTCGACATCGGCCACCCAGAGCGTCCGTCGCATCCCGTGAACCCGGACCAGTTCCCGGTCGTCGTAGAGCGCGGCCGCAACATCATCGACGGTCGAGCTCGACGACCGGGCGAGGACCGAGAGGTAGACCGACACCGGGTCGCTCGAATGCAGGGCCACGAGCGCTCGGGCGACCACCAGCGGCGCCGCCCTGCCGTCGTCGTCGGACCGGCCGGGTGAGTCGAGCCGGTGACCGGCCACCAGCCGGGCTCGTCGCTCGGCATCGGACACGTGCCACGTCATCCGGTACGATCCGATCGGCCCGTCTTGGGTCCGCCTCTCGGAACCGATAGGGTCGCATCATGTCGAAGCGTCGTCGCAAGAAGCGGATGAAGGCCCGTCGCAGCAAGGCCAACAAGGGCCGTAAGCCCAACGCCGGCCGCTAGATCCATCAGTTGCCGCCGACCAGCAGCTCCCGAATGCCGTCGGCCAGCTGATCGAGTCGCGCCCCGGCCCGCTTTCGGGCCGCCTCCGGATCATCGGTGACGTCTTCGATGACCTCGAGGTATGCCTTCATCTTGGGTTCGGTGCCGCTCGGTCGCACGACCACTCTGGAGTGATCGACCAGATCGATCACGACACCCGGTGTCGGTGGAAGCCGGCGACCCTCGGTGAGGTACTCCACCGCCGACACCGCGACGCCACCGACATCGGACGGAGTCATCGTGGCCGCCCGTTGTCGCAGTTCGGCCTGCTCGGCATCGGACATCCCGACGAACGAGACCGTCACCTGTGACGTGGCGTGGAGACCGAACTCGGCGGCCAACTCGTCGAGTCGATCCCACAAGGTCTGATCCGCCGCTTTGAGACCCGCTGCGATCTCGGCCATGACCAACGCTGCGGAGATGCCGTCCTTGTCCCGCACCCGATCGCCGATGCAGTAGCCGAGGGCCTCCTCGTAGCCCATCAGATACTGGGCCTCGGGATGCTCGACGATCGGTCGGGCGACCCACTTGAATCCGGTGAGGGTCCGAACACTCTGCGCTCCTCGAGCGTCGGCCAGGCGGTCGACGAGACGTGACGACACGATCGAGGAGGCGACAATCCGCTTCGCCGCCTCGCGACGATGGCGAAAGACATGATCGAGGAACAGTGATCCCACCTGGTCGCCGGTCAGCCGCCGCCATTCCCCGTTACGGTCCGGGACCGCCGCCGCCAGCCGGTCGGCGTCGGGATCGTTGGCGATGATGATGTCGGGTGATGGATCGGAGGCCGCGGCTCGGGCGTAGGCCAGATCCAGCGCACCCTCTTCCTCGGGGTTCGGGAAGTCGGCGGTCGGGAAGTCGGGATCGGGTTCGAACTGTTCCGGCACCACATCGGGTGGTAGGAACCCGGCGGCAGCGAAACACTCGATCAGATGGGAGCCTCCGACACCGTGCATCGCCGTGTACAGAACCCGCACATCGCGATGATCGGTCAGGAGAGCATCGACGGCGGCCTGCTGGTGGCGTCGCTGCGGTCCGTCGTCGAGATGGGTGACGGTCCCCGAATCGAGATCGCCGCCCAACAGCTCCGTGATGGTTGACGACCGCAGGGGCTCCAACCGGCGCTCTCGTTCCCCATCCTCGACACCGTCGGCATCCAGCCGTTCCAGCGCCGAGGAGGCGACCGCGGCGTGCTCGGTGGCGACCTGGTCGATCGCCGCTGCAATCTCCGCGTCGGCCGGCGCCACCAGCTGAATCCCGTCGGCCAGATACAGCTTGTAGCCGTTGTCGGCCGGTGGATTGTGGCTGGCGGTGATCATGATGCCGGCGATGGCGTTGCGGTCCAGCACGGCATGAGCCAGCACCGGCGTCGGCGTCGGCCCGACGAGCACCTCGGCCCCGAAACCGGCGGCGGCCAGCTCGGCGGCTGCGTCGCCGGCGAACTCCTGGGAGTAGTGGCGGGCATCGAATCCGATGACGATGTTTCCGAATCCCATGTTCTGCTGCAGCCAACGAGCCAGTCCGGCCGTCGTCTGAGCCACCACCACCCGATTCATCCTCGTCGGCCCAGGTCCGATCGCGGCCCGCAGACCAGCGGTCCCGAAGGCGATCCGGCCGGCGAAGAGCCGCTCCACCTCAGGGGCATCGTCGAGTACCATCTGCTCGAGTTCGGCCCTGGTGGCCGGGTCGGGATCGATGGCGATCCACCGGCGCGCCGCCTCGAAGGCATCGGAACCAACATACATTTCGCTCATGGTGGGCCTCGGCTTCCTCGATACCGGCGAACGCCATCCGACCGATCACGAGCCGAATCGCACGGACCAAACTACCCGGTGTGAGGGCCCAGGACCTGATTGTGTTCCGATCCCACCCGATCGACCACGACTCCGCCCCGGTCGGCCGTCGACCACAGTAATCCGCCCGGCAGGTCTACCATGGACACTCTCATGCTCGATCACGTGTTCACCGACGCAATCGGGGCGCTCCGCGACGCGATGGAATCCGCGCTGCTGGAACGTCAGGCTCTCGAGGAGCGATTTCAGGCCGACATCCTGCTCGGCGACATCACGTGGGCGACGAGCTATGGATTGCCGGGCGAGGGTTCACCGCCGCGGGTGCAGGTCGATCTGACACTCGAGTGGCCGACGTGGGCCCAGACCGCCTACCGCACGTGGTATCTCGACGAGGAGTTCACCGAGGGGCCGGTCATCGCCATCGAGGTGGTGTTCCGGGTCCAGCGCCTGAAGGATCCGCCGGATCCGGCGGTCATCATGACCGGGCTCCCGTCGATCGTGCCCCAGGTCGGCGACGAGGAACTGTCGGGGCTTGGCCCGACGTTGGAGACCGTCTACGACCCCGACCTGACGGTGTGCTCGCATGCCGCGGAGATCACCTACAGCGGAGCCTACGAACTCGATGAGAAGACGCTCGAAGACGGGTCGGCCCTCGACGAGCACTTCGCCCAGATCGGAGGCTGGATCACCGCCACCCTGGTACGCCTCGGCGACCTTCCGCTCGACTACCTCCCTGCTGGGGACTTCGAAGCCATGTGACTCCAAAACTGGGTAACGGGGATGGTGTAGCCTGGTCGGTGGTGAAACCTTCCGAGCGGTTCTTCCAGCTCCCAGGCGCGGTGCCAAAGCTGATCCTCCTGGCATCGGCTGATACAACCATCGTCAAACACCTGGACGAGCATCTCATCGCTCAAGCCGACGCGGTCGACATCCGCTCCGGTGTGGTGTGGATCGACGTGTCGGAATGTCGCAAGTACCTGCATCTGCTGGTGGAGCGGATCTCCCGTCCCGAGGACGTCAAGGTCGCCGTCGTCGACCTGGAGGCGTCCCCCGCCGAGCTGGTGGCGGCCGCCATGCTGGCCCCCTCCCTGGCCGAGGTCGGCCAGGCCCTCGACGATGAGGATCGGATCAACGCCGAGATCGACTACGAGGTTCGGTACCAGCCCGTTGTCCGCCTGGCCGACCGCAGCGTCGTCGGCTACGAGGCTCTCATTCGCGCCGATCTCGACGGTGACCGGCTGTCGGCCGAGGACCTGATCGCCCGGGCCGCCAAAGGCGGATGGTTGCCGGAATTCGATCAGCTGTGCCGCCAACACGCCATCCGGGGCGTCGGACCCTGGCTCGGCGCCGGGCTGCTGTTCCTCAACATCATGGCCCCCGACGGAACCTTCGACCTGGCCGCCGCCCGACGCACGATCCGCCAGGCCGAGGACATCGGCCTCGACCCGGATCAGCTGGTTCTCGAGGCCACCGAGCGAAACCGCTACACCGACATCGATCTTGCCGCAGCCCAGCTGATGAAGCTGCGCAACGCCGGTGTCCGCATCGCCATCGACGATGTCGGCGACGGCTACTCCAGCCTTCGGGTGGCCACCAGCTTCAAACCGGATGTGTTGAAGATCAGCGGCGATCTCGTCGGATCCCTGCCGAGCGACGAAGCCACCGCCATCATCCGGGCCGTCGTGGACCTGGCCCACGAAACGGGGGCCTGGGTGGTGGCCGAGGGGGTCGAGACCGAGGCGCAGGCGGCGACGCTACTCCGTCTGAGAGTCGACTGGGGTCAAGGCATCCTGTTCGGCCGGCCCGAGCAACTTCCCGCCGGCTGATCGGCCGCGCTGGGCCCTGCGGCCCGCTTCCGCCCGGGTGTGGTTGGGCGGTCTTTCCCGATTCTTGAGCAGTTGGGGTCTTTCACCCATCGGCCGGGGCCCGCGGGCTCTGGGAGGCGCCCGCCGGCGGCTGATATCGGTTGTAGTCATCGATCCCCCGTCGACCACCGGCGGCGGAAACCGACTCCCCCACGGCAAGGCATCACCATGGCAACCGAAGCGACCACCCCATCCGCCATCTCCACCATCGACCCTTCCAAGGAGGTCGGATTCCAGCCCATCGACTGGTGGGCCGATCGAGACTCCGACATCGGTCCGGTCATCGAGTCGGGCACCGAATCGACGTCCGGGTCCGGAGTCGATTCCGCCGTGGCCGACGTGGCCGCGCCTCGACGAACACCTCCGATTCCGGCGTTCGTGCGGCTGTCCCGGCTCATCGACCCTGACCGGGCCTCGACCAGACACCAGTCGGTCGTCGTCACCGGTGATGAGCACACGCCGCTCGAGGAACCGACGGAGGACGGCAACCAGGCACCGACGGCGAGCACCCGAGGCTGGGCCGACTCGGCCGGGCGTCCGCTGTTCCAGATCGGCCTGGCCGCCATCGTCGCCGCCGTGATCGTGGCTGTCGCCACGTTCAGCCGCCACGATGAAGGTGTGGCCGCGGTCAATACCTCCGACGACACGACCGTGGTCGGACCCGCAGCCGGCCGAGGGGCTCAGGCTGACGACGAGCAGGCCCGCCAGGTGCTCGAGGCGCTGGCCCTCCAGACCGGTGGTGACGGCGAGGCGGATCTGTCCATCGTCGGAACGGCATCAGCCGGCACAACCGAGGTCCGATGGACGGCAACGATCCGCAATGTCGGACCGGGCACCGCCGAGGGACCCATCACCGTGGTCCACACGATCGGATCCGACTTCGAGCTGTCTTCGGTGGCCGGCACGGGCTGGGCCTGCGAGCACCAGCGCGCCGCCGGAACGATCACCTGTGAACTCGACGAGGTACTGGCCACCGGTGAGCGGCGGCGGCTCGGACTGGTGACGACCATCGGTGCCGACGCCGGCCGGAGTATCGCCAGCACGATGTCGGTGGTTGCCGCGACGCCCGATCCCGACCTCGACAACAACTCGATCAACGTGACCGCAGGGAACCCCCCGGCCGAAGACGGCGACGAGGACAACCGATCCCGTTCCGCGGGCGCCGCCGGGCAGGTGGGTCCCGACACCAACACCTCGGCCGGTGGCGCCGCGGTGACAAACGGTCCGACGACCGATGGCGCCGGGATGGACGAGCTGCCCCGTACCGGATCCGGCCTGGCCGCCGTACTCGCCGCCATCGGGCTGGGGCTGTGCCTCGGCGGTCGGCGGCTCATGCGGTGGAGCGCGAGGGCTCAGACCCGGTCGCTGCTGGTGGCCGCCGACATCGGCTGACGGTCAGTCGGCCGTCGAGTCCGGCCAGCTGAGGAAGTCCGACAGCGGACGAAGCGGGCGAGGCCCCATGTGGCAGATCACCTCACCGGCGGCCAGCGATGCCAACCGACCGGTCGTGGCCAGCGGCAGGCCCCGGCTCAAGCCGTAGAGCGCCCCGGCGGCATACTGATCGCCGGCTCCGGTGGTGTCGACGACCGGGCCGAGACGCTCGGGCTGGACCTCGAGCACGTCGCCCTCGGAGAGAATCAGCGACCCCTCGGCCCCCATGGTCACGAAGGCCATGGGCACCACGCCGGCCAATCGTTTCACCGCGGCGTCGAAGTCACATTCGTACAGTCTGGTCAGCTCCGCCTTGTTGGCGAACAGTACGTCGACCGGACCGGCCACCAGCTCCAGGAACTCCTGGTGATGCCGGTCGATGCAGAACGTGTCGGACAGGGTCAGCGACACCAACCGGCCGGCGTCGGCCGCGATGTCCATGGCCTTGCGGATCGCCTGCTTGGCCGACTCGACATCCCACAGATAGCCCTCGCAGAACAGTATCTTGCCGGCCGCCACCGTTTCGGGGTTGACGTCGGCCGGTTCCAGCATCACCGAAACCCCGAGATAGGTGTTGAGCGTGCGCTGAGCGTCGGGGGTGACAAGGATGATGCATCGGGCCGTCGACGGGCCGTCCTCGGACGGGGGAATCGAGAAGTCGACCCCCAGGGAGCGCATGTCGTTGCCGAAGATCCGGCCGAGACCGTCGGCGTTGACCTTGCCGATGTAGCCGGCCCGGCCGCCGAACGAGGCGACACCGGCCACCGTGTTGGCGGCCGACCCTCCCGACGCCTCGACCTCGGGGTCGACTAGGTCGTAGAGCTCGGCGGCCCGGGCCTCGTCGATCAACAGCATCGACCCCTTCGTCAGGCCCTGCTCGACGATGAACTCCTCACTCGACCGAGCGATGACATCGACGATGGCGTTACCGACACCGACCACGTCGAATCGGGGCTCTACCGCGGGATCAACCACAAGCAAGCACCGTACATGCTGGCGGTGGCCACGGCACAAGCATGGGACGGATCCGTCGAGATCCGCCCCATGCCCGTACTGTGCTGTCGTTTCGGCCGGTCGACCGGAACAACCGCACTCTCACTCACCGATGGCGATCAGCTGCACCCACTCGTGTTGCCGCACCCGGGGCAGGCGTGACAGCTTCCGGCCCGCTGCATCGTGATCCCGCACTGCATGCAGATCGGGGCGTGGGGGTCGGCCTTGGGTTCGGACTCCTGGGATGCCAGCGAGGCGATGAGATCATCGGCCGACTCGACCGACGGCGGGTCGGCGGGAAGATCACCGGGCGATGAGTTGACGGCCTCGTCGACTCCCGGAAGGGTCTGCTGGGTCCGCTCCCCGGTGGTGAAGATGCCGAGCGACGCCCGCTCCTCGTAGCTCAGGTAGAGAACCGCCAGCTTGCGGAACAGATAGTCCATGATCGAGGTGGCCAGGCGGATGTCCGGATCGTCGGTCATACCGGCCGGCTCGAACCGCATCCCGGTGTAGGTCTCGACGTAGGCTCGGAGCGGCACGCCGTACTGCAGACCATGGCTCAACGACAAGGCCAAGGCGTCCATGATGCCGGCCATGGTGGAGCCCTGTTTGGAGACCCGGAGGAAGACCTCACCGGGGCGGCCGTCATCGTATTCCCCGATCGTGGCGAACGCCTTGCAGTCGGCCACCCGGAACTCGAAGGTTCGGGAGCGGCGGTCACGAGGGAGCTTCTCCCGGACGGGCTTGTAGACGATCTTGGTTTCCACCACGTTGGCGATCGCCTGAACCGGGTCCTCGGACTCCGTGTCATCGGCCGCATCGTCCTTCTTCGCCATCGAGAGCGGCTGGGCCACCTTGCAGTTGTCGCGGTAGATGGCAATGGCCTTGACCCCCATCTTCCAGGCGTCGATGTGGAGTTGCTCGACGTCTTCGACCGTGACCTCTTCGGGCATGTTGACCGTCTTGGAGATCGCGCCGGAGATGAACGGCTGAACCGCCGCCATCATCTTGACGTGACCGAGGTAGTGGATCGGGTTGTCGCCCATCGAGCAGGCGAACACATCGATGTGCTCACGGGCCAGGCCGGGAGCGCCGAGGATGGTCTTGTTTTCGTCGATGTAGGCGGTGATCGCGGCGATGGCGTCGGTGTCGTAGCCGAGGCGACGCAGCGCCCGGGGCACCGACTGGTTGACGATCATCATCGTGCCGCCGCCCACCAGCTTCTTCATCTTGCACAAGCCGAGGTCGGGCTCGATGCCGGTGGTGTCGCAATCCATCAGCAGGCCGATCGTGCCGGTCGGTGCCAACACGGTGGCCTGGGCGTTGCGGACGCCGACCGACGGGCTGAGCTCACAGGTGGCATCCCAGGCGTCGCGGGCGGCGGAGAGGATCTCGGCGGGGGCCAGGCTCTCGTCGATCTCGGCGGCGGCGGCCCGGTGCTGGTTGAGCACCCGCAGCATGTGCTCGGCATTCTCGTCGTAGCCCTCGTGGGCTCCCATCCGGGCCGAGGTGCGGGCCGACGTGTAGTAGGCGTGACCGGTCAGGAGGGAGGTGATGGAAGCGGCCATGGCCCGGCCCTCGTCGGAGTCATACGGCAGGCCGAGGTTCATCAACAGCGCACCGATGTTGGCGTAGCCGAGGCCGAGCTGGCGGAACCGGCGGGACGTCTCACCGATCCCGGGCGTCGGATAGTCGGCTCGGCCGACCAGGATCTCCTGGGCGGTGAAGAAGTGCTCGACTGCGGCCTTGAAACCCTCGACATCGAACGTGTCGTCGTCGCCCAGGTACTTCAGCAGATTGAGGCTGGCCAGGTTGCACGCCGAGTTGTCGAGGTGCATGTATTCCGAGCAGGGATTCGACCCGTTGATCTTGCCGGTCGCGGCCGAGGTGTGCCAGCGGTTGATGGTGGAGTCGTACTGCATACCGGGATCGGCACATTCCCAGGTGGCCTGGGCGAACTGGCGCATCAGATCGCGGGCCTTGACCGTGCGGATGACCTCACCGGTGGTGCGGGCCACCAGGTTCCAATCGCCGTCGTCGACGACGGCCTGCATGAACTCGTCGGTGACCCGAACCGAGTTGTTGGCGTTCTGATACTGGATCGAGTGGCTGTCGGCACCGTCGAGGTCCATGTCGAAGCCGGCTTCACGAAGCACGCGGGCCTTACGCTCCTCGGTGGCCTTGCACCAGATGAACTCCTCGATGTCGGGATGGTCGATGTCGAGCATCACCATCTTGGCCGCCCGGCGGGTCTTGCCGCCGGACTTGATGGTGCCGGCCGACGCGTCGGCGCCACGCATGAACGACACCGGGCCCGAGGCGGTGCCGCCGCCGCGCAGGAGTTCGGAGCTGGAGCGGATGCGGGACAGGTTGATGCCGGCCCCGGATCCGCCCTTGAAGATGACGCCTTCTTCGACGTACCAGTTCAAGATGTCGTCCATCGTGTCGTCGACCGACAGGATGAAGCAGGCCGAGGCCTGCTGAGGCACGCCCCGCACGCCGATGTTGAACCACACCGGCGAGTTGAACGCCCCCATCTGGTGGATGATCAGGTGCTTGAGTTCGTCGTTCAGGATCTGGGCCTCGGCGGCGTCGAAGTAGCCGTCTTCGATGCCCCATTTGGTGATCGTGTTGACCACACGGTCGACCACCTGGCGAAGCGACGTCTCGCGCTCCGGGGTACCGAGCGTTCCCCGGAAGTACTTCTGGGCCAAGATGTTGGTGGCATTGACCGACCAGAAGTCGGGCACCTCGACACCGAGCTGTTCGAAGGCGACCTCACCGGTCTTCCAGTTCGCTATTCGGGCGTCGCGCTTCTCCCAGGTGACCGTGTCGTACGGGTCGACTCCGGCGGTGGTGAAGTAGCGACGGAGGCCGATTCGTGTTTGCTCGGATGCGAGGGCCATGTTCCTAGTCTTCTCTTTCTGACTGTGATCTGTGTGTTGCCCGGCTTGGCTGCCGGACCGGTGGATTGTTTGTACTCGGTGTCTGTGACAGCGACGGGGCTGGCGTGTCCCCGACCTGTTCGGCCGGGCCGGCACATCTGGCCCTCGCACTGTCACTCTTTCGACGGCGACGGTCACCCGTCACCGTTCTGTGGTCAGCACAGTGGAACCCACCTTCGGTCCGCTTTGGACGTCCGTTCCCTGCGCCTGTGGTTTGGCTGTTGCACATCTGCGTGTGTCGCACGGCATGTCGTCGTGGGGTGTCGAGCCGTTGGCGGGCTACCCAGGGCAGGGCAGTCAGATCCAGAGCTTTCGTTCGAGCCTGTCCTCGACCTTCCCACGTGCACGCTCCGTACCTCGCCATCGGGCCGGAACCACTGTCGTGGAGCCGTGCCTTCAGTCTTACCTGGAGTGTGCTGTGAGTTGATTTCGGCGGACGGGCCTCGAACAACCAGCCACTAGATCTTGTGCCTGCCGCCAGCTCGAATCCGAGCGACGCACAAGATGTAGTCTCATTACACCACTGTAATTACGACCGTGTCAACACTGAGGAGAAAAGAATATCGATGTCTCAGCCCAGTAACGCAGCCCCTCTCATTCATCGGTGGGTAGATCATCCCTACCACCCGGACCTGTGGGGCGCTGCGTGACGGAGATCGGCCTTGAAGACGACAGGTCGAGGTTCGAACCCGGTCGGACACGGCACGACACCGCTGACCGGACGTAACATTGCAAACCCAGGGGCCCCGGTTTCGGTGACCCTCCCATACTGATGCCCTCTCCGACCTCCGTCACAACATTGCCCCACGACGGGCGCAGAAACCACCGTACCGACGACCAACTGTGGATCGAAAGAGGACGACCTGTGGATTTTGTGGGGATTCGGTGGACGAGGTGGGGATTACGGTGGAGATCGGCCCAAACTCGATCCGGATCCCTCCGAGCAACCCACGACCTCCGAGGAGAGCCATGATTCAGCTCTTTCCCCCAACCGACGACAAGCGACCGGGCGCGGCGACCGAGCCGCTGTCGACGCTTCCCGTGTCCGACGACGACCCACCGGTGGGCGACGAACCGACTCAGGTGATGCTGCAGGTCGGACGGGAGCGACGCGAACCCGACGGGTCACGGCCGTGGGTCTACACCAACATGATCGTGGCCGCCGACGGCGCCACCGCCGTCAACGGACTCTCCGGCCAGCTCGGCGGCGAGGGCGACCGCATGATGTTTCGCGCTCTGCGAGCCCAGGCCGACATCGTTCTCGTCGGAGCCGGAACGGCACGGGCCGAAGGCTACCGACCTCCACGCCGCTACGAGGCCGCCCAGCACCTGCGACGGGATCGAGGGCAACAGCCCCGGCCACGCCTTGCGCTCGTGACCCGCAGTTTCGATCTCGATCCAGATATGGGGCTCTTCGACGACGACGACCCGGAGACCCGACCCTTCGTGGTCAGCTCCGAACAGTCCTGGGATGAGCGGGGCGCCGACGTGGCCGGGCGGGTCGAGCCGATTCGAGCCGGCGACGACGACGTCGACCTTGGCGAGGCACTCGCCCAGCTTCATCAGCGGGGCTTCAACCGAGTTCTGTGCGAAGGAGGACCGAGTCTCAACGGCCAGCTGGTGGCTGCCGACCTGATCGACGAGTGGAACCTCACGATCGCCCCCCTACTCGCCGCCGGCGACTCCAGCCGGGCGGCGGTCGGACCGCTACCGGGAGGACCACCACCGGGCATGGCCCTCGACCGGGTCTGGCTACACGACGACTATCTGTTCTGTCGCTGGCTCCGGCGGCCCTGATCCGGTCACGACGGTTCGACCTTGATCAGCCGGGCCTCGCGCTCGAAGTCATCGATGTTCTCGAAGTCCTTGTAGACGCTGGCAAAGCGCAGGTAGGCAACCGGATCGAGCCGACCCAGCTCGTCGAGCACGGCGAGGCCGATGGCCTCCGATGTCGTGTCGGCCCCCTCGTGACGCAGGCGTTCCTCAACCCGGGCGGCCAGGCCCTCGAAGTCGACCTCGGTCAACGGTCGACCCTTGGATGCGGCCAGTAGGCCGGTGACGATCTTGCGGGGATCGAACTGCTGCCGATCGCCGGACCGCTTCACGACCACCAGCGGAACCTCCTCCAGCCGCTCGAAGGTGGTGAACCGGTGACCACAATGGCCGCACTCGCGGCGTCGCCGAATACTCGTGTCGTCATCGGCGGACCGGGAATCGACGACACGGGTATCAGCTTGCACACAAACTGGGCACCGCATAGCTCCTAAACTAGCGGCCAACATGAAGCTAGGGGCACCAACCGCGGAGGGATCACCGATCAGTTGTCGATGAGGTCGACGGGGACCACCAGTTGCTGCCCCGGGCTGATCGCCGAGCCCCCGTTGACCTCGACGAAGGCATCGACCACCGACCGCGGATCGCGGTCGGGAAACCGGTCGACGGCGATCGACCACAGCGAGTCACCGGGGTGGACGACAACCATCGCCGGGTCGCCGCCACCGTTGGTGCGAGCGGACTCGAAACCGATCGAGGTCGAGTTCTCCGGACCGGGCGCAGCGATGGCGGATGCCACCGCCGACGATGGGGCCGGCAAGGTGGTTGACGGCCCCTCCTGAGCCAGGCGCAGGGCGAACAGGCCGCCGAACACACAGACCACGGCGAGTACGACCGCCGGGCCGAACCCGGCCATTCGGTCCCCCATTGCGAGATGCCCGTACCGGTTGATCCACTGCTGGCGGGCCAATCGCCATCGAGCCGACGCAAGCCCGGCGGCCGCCCGCATCCAGGCCACGCATTCGGCGGCGAGTGTGGTCGGCGGCCCGGCCACCTCCGGGGGCCGATGGTTCCGAGGTGACGGTGACTCGACACCTGCGACCGTGTTGTCGACGACCAGGCGGAGCCAAGGACGCGACTCGAAACCACCGGGAACACGACCATCGCGGTGACGGGAGACGGCGGAATCGGAGCCTGGGCGATGTGGTGCGACCATGTCCGTATTCTCCTCACGGGGTGTGACAGTAAAGCGTTGGGACGGTGATCTGAACAGATGTTCGGGTGGCGAGACCATCGTACCGAACGACTGTTCGCACGCAACTCCGAGGCCCACATTTCTCGAACAAATGTTTCCCCGGTCGAGAAAATTCGCCGAAAAGCGAACACCTGTACGCCATCCGTGGCATAGTGGTCCATACAAACACCCGTTCGGACCGTCTCGGACCGCGAGGTTCCGCGAGGTCCAGCGACCATCAGGGAGTACCGGAGCGTTGCCAGGCGACGTGATCGGTTCCACGGCAGCATGGGAGATTCGCGATGGGCGAGCACCAACTCACCAAAAGGCAACTGGCAATCCTCGAATTCATCGAGAACCAGGTTCGGGAGAACGGCTTTCCACCATCGGTTCGCGAAATCGGGGCCGAGGTCGGCCTGAACTCGCCGTCGTCGGTTCATTCGCAGCTGGCGACTCTCCAACGCCACGGCTATCTGAAGCGAGACCCGGCGAAGACCCGGGCCATCCGCGTCCGCTGGGATTCCACCAGTGGGGCCGCCGACATCGAGCGTCGCCCGGTTCGCCACGTGCCGCTCGTCGGCGACGTTGCCGCCGGCACCGACGTTCTGGCCGAGGAACACATCGAGGAGACGCTTCCGGTACCGGCCGATTTCGCCGGCGACGGCGACCTCTTCATGTTGAGGGTTCGCGGCGACTCGATGATCGAGGCCGGGATCCTCGATGGGGATTACGTGGTGGCTGAGGTACAGAGCACCGCCGCCAACGGCGACATCGTGATCGCCGGGATTCCCGGGGAGGAGGCGACGGTCAAGACCTTCCGTCGCTCCGGAGGCCACATCGTCTTGGTGCCGGCCAACTCCTCGCTCGAGCCGATGGAGTTCTCGCCCGATGAGGTGCAGATCTTTGGCCGGGTTGTCACCGTGATGCGCCGCCTCTGACCTGCTCAGTCTTCCTTGCGATCTGGAAAACGGTGAATTGGCTCAGAGGTTTAGGTCTGAGCCAATTCATCCGCGTGGGCTGAGAGCCCACATCCCCCTCAAGCAAGAACTTCGTGCGATCTGTTCGGTTCTTCGGCTTTCGAGGGCCGGTGAGCCGATGCGAGCGGAATGGGCAAATGTTACCTCCGTCACGTCGGATAATCCAGAGCCGCCCTGCTCTTTCGCCCGAATCGTCTGCCCCGGCCAACCTCTCGAGGCACGGGAATGCCAGTGATACGGACCCTCAGGCCGTAGATCCCGGCTGATGTTTACAGTTCCATGTCGGCGGCACCAGGCCCCCCGCCGGACCGTTCGATTCAGGCCAATACCGGCCGGTGGTCGGGAGCGGCGATGGCCCTCAGTCGCTCTGCCCGGGCGTCGGTGTCGACACCCCGGAGCCGGGCCACGCCGTGTTCGGTCACGACACGGTCGGCCAGATAGCCGGGCACCGTGACCGGAACGTTGGCGGAGAGCCGCCGCACGATGCGGGACGTGGTGCCAGCGCCGGGATCGGACCGGGGTGGGCCTGCAGTGCTCGGTAGCGCCACGATCGCCAGGCCATTCGAGCTGAGGGCGGCGCCGGCGGCGAAGTCGGGTTGCCCACCGGGCCCCGACACGACCCGAGCACCGACCTGCTCGGCATTCACCGACCCGTCGAGGCCGACCTCGATGGCGGAGTTGATGGCCACGAATCGATTCTGACGAGCGAGGGTCGGCACTCCATGGCTGTAGTTGGAGGCGACGATGACGACGTCGTCGCGTCCACGGACCCAGTCGACCACACGCTGGGTACCGAGCACCGCACTGGCCACGTGGAGGCCGGGGTCGACCGTCTTGGCCGAGCCACACATCACGCCGGCATCGATCAGCGCCATTGCGGCATCGCCGATCAAGCCGCTGTGCAGACCGAGTGCCTCATGGCCGCTCAGCGCGGCGACCGCAGCGTCGGGAACTGCACCGATGCCGTACTCGATCGTGGAACCGTTGGGGATCTCCGCCGCGACGTGAGCTCCGATCGCCTCCGGGATCGACATCATGCCGTCTAGTCGAGCGTCAGGACGGTCCGGTGTCGGCGGGTTCGAATCCGGCAGGGTCACCAGCGGGTGGTCCACGTCGACCAGGAGGTCGAAGGCGTCCCGGTCGAACGCGGCAGGCCCTCCGATCCACGGCATGGCGGGATTCACCTCGGCAATGACCGTTTCGGCCCGGCAGACCACCTCGAGCGCCGCTCCCCCGCTGACTCCGAGGCTGAATCGGCCGTCGGGTCCGGGCTCGCTGACCTGGACCAGAGCCACGTCGACGGCCAGCGGACCACCCGGCAGGAAGAGTCGGGAGAACTGCGACGAGTGGGCGGCCACGCTGCGGAGTCGGTCGGGAGCGACAGCACCGGTGGCCCGTGACGGCTGGACCGTCACGTGGCGGAACGGCCATCGCCCGTCGGTCACGCCGTCCGGCTTGTCGAACGTCGGTAGCGGTTCGAGTAGGTAGTCGGACACCGTCGTGACGGTCTGCCAGGTGGAGAAGGACTCGGCCATTGCGTCGAGCAGGGCTGTGGGCGTGCCCATCAGTCCGGTGACGTAGACCATCGCTCCGTCGGGAATCCGGGCGATCGCGACGGCCGGAGAAGCCGATCGGCCGGCGCGGGCGCGCAGCGGCGGTGGAAGCTGACCGTCCCGATCGAGTGCCGATCGAGCCATCAGCGCTCGAGCTTTCTACGCGACACCGGTGATCAGTGCCACCAGCGCGGCATGGACCGTCTCGATCGATCGCCGCTCGAGCCGCTCGTCGGCGTTGTGGGCCAACGTCGGGTCGCCTGGACCGAAGTTGGTGGCGGGAACACCGAGCTGGTCGAAGCGGGCCACGTCGGTCCAACCGAGCTTGGCCGCCACCGGCAGATTGTTGGCGGTGATCAGCCGATCGAACAGCGGGTGGCGAAGTGACGGCGCGCACGCCGGCGAGACGTCCAGGACGGTGAACGAGTCACCATCGTCGAAGTGAGGAGCCAACAGCTCCCGGAGAAACGCCTCGGCCTCGGCGGCATCACGGTCCGGGGCGTAACGATGATGAATCTGAAGCCGGCACCGGTCGGGAACGACGTTGCCGAACACGCCGCCCTCGATCAACACCGCCTGCACCGCTTCACGGTAGGTACAGCCGTCGATCGTCGGCGTCCTGGCCTCGTAGCCGGCCAAGGTCTCCAAGATGCCGGCCATGCGGTGGATGGCGTTGCGACCCATCCAGGGGCGGGCGGTGTGGGCCCGGGCACCGGCCATCTCGATCTCGACCCGCATCGCGCCCTGACAACCGGCCTCGATTCCGGCGTCGGTCGGCTCGCCCACGATGGCGCAGTCGCCGGTGAGGAGATCGGGACGCTCGGCAACGATCTCATTGAGTCCGTTGTGGGGCTGCGCCACCTCCTCGCGGGCGTAGAAGACGAACGTGAGGTCGACGACGGGTTCGGTGACCGTGCGAGCGATGTCGAGAAAGACGGCGAGCCCGCCCTTCATGTCCGTTGCCCCGAGGCCCCACAGCACATCACCCTCGGTGCGAGGGACGGCGTTGCCGTTGGCCGGCACGGTGTCGGTGTGGCCGACCAGCAGTACCCGCTGCTCCCGTCCGAGGTCGGTGCGGGCCACCAGGTTGTCACCGATCCGCACGACATCGAGGTGATCGAGAGCGGTCAGCTCCGACTCCAGCCAGTCGACGAAGGGACCCTCCGAAAACGACTCCGAGGGCTTGGCGATCAGCTCGGATGTTAGGGCTAGCAGGTCGACCATGGCACTACCGTACCCGGTAGCCTGAACGGTGATGACAACCACGACAAGTCCCGACGGTCACGCTGCCGACGGTCCGGCTGCCGGTGGCGGCGCCGGAGGAGCGCAGGCGGAGCGGCTTTTCAGCCGCTCGATCGTGATCTCCGGAATCCGCTGTGTCCTGGCCTACCTGATTCTGCCCTTCGCCACGCCGTTCATCGGCCTGGCCCCCGGTGTGGGCGCTGGGTTCGGCCTCGTGATCGGTCTGGTGGCCATCGCGGCCAACCTCTTCAGCATCCGGCGTTTCTGGCGTGCCGATCACCGGTGGAAGATGCCGGTCACCGTCATCCACGTCTGTGTGATCGCCCTGCTGGTCGTGCTGGTCGTGTTCGATGTGTTGGAGCTGGTCGGCGGATGAGGCCGCTCTACCTCATGGCCGGTCTGCTCTTCGTGGGCATCGGGTGGGTCGGCCTCATCACCCCCGGACTTCCCGGCACCGTGTTCTTCGTCAGTGCCGCCTGGTGCTTCTCCCGCTCCAGCCCCCGGCTCGAACGCTGGGTGTTGAACCTGCCCGGCGTCGGCCAGCTGGTGGCCGACTACCGCGACGGTCTCGGCATGCCCCGGCGGGCCAAGATCATCGCCGTGTCCTGCATCGTCCTGGCCTGCGTGTTCAGCGCCGGGTTCGCGCTGGAGAACACCTGGCTGCGGATCGCGATCGCGCTTCTCGGCCTGGTCGGCGTCTGGTTTGTCGCCCTCCACGTACCGACGTCGGAGCGGGTGCGGGCCGAGCGGGCCGTCACCACCACCTGACCACCACCTCACCGGCGGCCGAACCGGCGATCACTGGTTCGAGTGCAGCGCCTCGTTGATACCGCCCCAACGGGACGGATCGGACTCCCGGACCTCGACCACACCCGAGGTCGAATTCTGCAGATACAGCAAGCCGGGTCGACCCGACAGCTCACGGGCCTTGACCCGCTCGCCGTTGGGCAGGGTCACGATGGTCCCGGCGGTGATGTAGACCCCGGCGGCCACGGTGCAGCCGTCACCGAGCGAGATGCCGAGCCCGGCATTGGCGCCGAGCAGGCAGTTCTCGCCGATCGAGATCTTGTCCTTGCCGCCGCCGGACAACGTGCCCATGATCGACGCGCCGCCGCCGACGTCGGAATTCGCCCCGACCACGACACCCTGGCTGATCCGACCCTCGACCATCGCCGGCCCCAATGTGCCGGCGTTGAAGTTCACGAAACCCTCGTGCATCACCGTGGTTCCCTCCGCCAGGTGGGCGCCGAGCCGCACCCGGGTGGCATCGGCGATGCGGACGCCGGGCGGCATCACGTAGTCGGCCATGTGGGGGAACTTGTCGACCCCTCGGACGATCACCGTGTGACCCTCGCCCCCCGCTGCCGCCCGGAGCTGGTCGAGCTTCTCGGGCACAACCGGACCGGCACTGGTCCAGGCGACGTTGGCCAGGTGGCCGAAGATCCCGTCGACGCTGATCGAGTTGGGGGTGACGGAGCGACGCGAGAGAAGATGCAACCGGAGGTAGGCGTCGGCCGAATCGCCCGGAGGGTCGGCGAGATCGTCGATGGTGGTCGTGATGACCTCGCTGCGCACGAAACCCAGTTGCTCGGCGAGACAGGTCCGCTTCGGCTCGACCCCGTCGGCCGGATACCACACATCGAGTCGGGACCCGGATTCGGCGTCGAGGTAGCTGTGTCCAGTTGCGGTGACGGTCATGGTCAACAGCCTACGGGCGTGAGCCCGGGGCAACCTCAGAGACCCAGCCGTTCGGCCACCAGCTCGATCCGCCCCGTCGGCTGGACCACGGCGATGCGGACATGATCGGCGGCCGCCTCGCCGTAGAACTCGCCGGGGCTCACCAGCGCGCCGGCCTCGGTGGCGAGACGGCGGGCGAACCCCCAGGCGTCGCCATCCGGAGCGGGCACCCACAGGTAGAACCCACCCCCCGGCAGCGGTGCCTCGGCCCCGAGGCGGGCCGCCACCCGGGCCATGACCTCGAGCCGTTCCCGATATCGCTTGCGTTGGAGCTCCACGTGGTCCTCGTCGCCGAGCGCGACGACGGCGGCGGCCTGAGCCGGCCCGGGAGTCATGAACCCGGCGTGTTTGCGAACTTCACCCAGGTAGTGCACGATCCCTGGGTCGCCGACGTAGAAACCGACGCGCAGGCCGGCGAGGTTCGATCGCTTCGACAGCGAATGCACGGCGAGCACTCCGTCGAGCCCCGACGCCACCACCGATCGGGGCGGTCCGTCCCAGGTGAAGGCGAGATAGCACTCGTCGGAGACGACGAGCACCTCGTTGGCCCGGCCCCAGGCGGCGACAGCGGCGAGGTCATCGAGGCCGCCGGCCGGATTTCCCGGGGTGTTGACCCACAGGCAGAGCGCCCGGGCGGCGTCGGAGGGGTCGATGGCGGCGAGATCGAGGCACCACCGGTCGTCGACGGGAACCGGTACCGCCCGGCATCCGGCCAGCGTGGCCCCCATCTCGTAGCTCGGATAGCTGACCGCGGGATAGAGGACCGTGTCGCGTTCGGGTCGACGCAGACGGAGCCAGTGGGGCAACCCGGCCACGAACTCCTTCGATCCGATGGTGGCTCGCACGTCGTCGGGGCCGACCGCCCGATCGCCATCCAATCCGACGGTCCGGTTCAGCCAGCCGGCGGCCGCCGCCCGGAATGCCTCGGTGCCGATCGACGGCGGGTAGGAGCGCTCGGTGTCGGACGTGGCCAGCGCCTCGATGACCGGAGCGGGCGGTGGATCGAACGGTGTCCCGATCGACAGGTCGACGAGGCCTCCGTCGAAGGTCTGGGCCGACGCTTTGAACTCGTTGAGTCGATCGTAGGGGTACGGGGGTGGGACAAATCCCATGGTCTCTCCTCGGTGACGCGGCCGCCTCCCGGTCCGGCGGCGGGCGATGGTCAGCCCGTGTCGGGCAGCCGGGTCACGACGACATCGGCCAGACGCTGGGCCGACGCGGCCTCCAGCCGAGCGGTGACCCGCATGCCCTTCTCCTCGGAGGTCTCGGTGAGCACCTGCCCCTCCCGGTGGGTGGCGGCCAGGAGATCGCCTCGGGCCCACGGCACGAACAGCTCATAGATCTCAGTGGCGGCTCGGAGCTGATCGCCGACGGCGGTGAGCAACTCGTCCATACCGTCGCCGGTCAGCGCCGACACCGCCACCGATCCAGGCTGCTGGCGAACCAGCATGTCGATGTCGTCGGCCTGATCGGACTTGTTGAACACGATCAGCTGGGGAATCTCGTGGGCCCCGATTTCGGTCAGGACGTCGCGGACGGCGTCGATGTGGGCCTGGGGATCGGGCCCCGAACCGTCCACGACGTGAACCAGCAGATCTGCACCGACTGCGATCTCGAGGGTGGACTTGAACGCCTCGACCAGCTGATGGGGCAGCTTGCGAACGAACCCGACCGTGTCGGTCATGAGGATCTGCTCGCCGCCCGGAAGTTGGAGCTTGCGGGTCGTCGGATCGAGCGTGGCGAACAGCCTGTCCTCCACCAGTACCTCCGCGCCGGTCAACCGGCGCAGCAGCGACGACTTGCCGGCGTTGGTGTAGCCGACGATGGAGACGGTGCGGTACGGCGACCGGTGGCGAGCCTTGCGTTGGTTGGAGCGACGGGCCGAGATCGAGGCCAGATCGCGCTCCAGCTTGTGCATCCTCCGGACCAGCCGACGACGGTCGACCTCGAGCTGGGTCTCACCCGGACCCCTGGTGCCGATGCCGCCGGCCTGCTGGCTGAAGTCCTTGCGATTCCGCAGCCGCGGCAGCCGGTAGCGAAGCTGAGCGAGCTCGACCTGGGCTTTACCTTCGGCGGAGGTGGCGTGCTGGGCGAAGATGTCGAGGATCACGGCCGTACGGTCGAGGGCGGTGCGCTTGAGCATCCGCTCCAGGTTGACCTGCTGACCGGGGCTGAGTTCGTCGTCGAAAACCACCGTGTCGGCATCGATGGCCAGCGACGAATCCAGAATCTCCTGAACCTTGCCCTGTCCGACGAAGGTCGCCGGATCGGGTCGGTCGCGTTTCTGCACCACCCGTTCCAGGGCGTCGGCGCCGGCCGTGTCGACCAGCAACGCCAACTCGTCGAGCGAGGCATCGGTTTCGGCTTCGGTGCGGCCGGCGACGGTGACACCGACCAGTACGATGCGCTCCCTGAAGGCGCGGTCGAGGAAGCCCTGATCGACGGTCGACCCGTATTCGCCGAAGGCGCCCCGGTGATCGCTCTCGACGCCACCGTCGAGCCAGGTTCGGGCTTCGCCGCCGTCATCGGTGTCAGCGGCGGCGTCGAACAGTTCGGAACCGCCGGCGGCGAAATCGTCGAAATCGACGGGACCGGCGAGATCCGCCTCGGAGACGTGATCGGCCCCCTGTCCGTTTGTTGGGGCGTCGCCGCCTCGCGATGATGGGTTACCCAAGAACAATGCTCCCGACATAGGTGGCCGGACCGGTGAGGAACACCTCGGAACCGGTCAGTTCCACGGTAGCCGAACCGCCCGGCATGGTCACCGTGATTTCGGTGTCGACCATTCCCATACGGTGCGCGGCCCAGGCCGCCGCGCAGGCACCGCTGCCGCAGGCCATGGTGACGCCGACACCCCGTTCCCATACCTTCAGGTCGATCCTGTCGCGACTGGTGATGTGTACGAGGTGAACGTTGACGCCCCCCGGATAACCGGCCTCGACGGCGGGGCCGATCCGGGCCATGTCGGCCTCGGCGAACTGATCCTGGTCATCGAGCACCGCCACGATGTGGGGGTTGCCGATGTCGACGCCCTGCTGAGCCGCCACGGCCAGGCCGACCCCGTTCCAGGCCGTGCTCGGCGCTGGCCCGTCTGTGGCCGATCCCATGGCGGCACGCACCGACCAGATGTCGGACCGGGTCGGCCGCACCGTCAGTTGTCGTTCACCGGCATCGGTGTCGATGGTGATCAGCCGCTCCTGATCGAACCCGTCGTGGCGGCCGATGGCCTGGCCGAGGCATCGGATCCCGTTGCCGCTGATCTCGGCCCGCCCCCCGTCCGCATTCCGGAGGATCATCGACCACCGATCGACCGTGTCCGGCACTCGGCGGGCCGCGATGAGCCCGTCGGCACCGATCCCGGTCCGCCGGTCACACCACCGCCGAGCGTCGTCGGCCGTGAGGTCACGGCCGGGGTCGAGCGCGATCAGGAAATCGTTGCCGAGACCATGGTGTTTGGTCAGCGCAATCGGCTCGACGTCGTCCTCGGGGGTCGCGGAGAGGAACTTGTCGTGAGTCGCAACCACGACTCCATCGTAGAGCCCCTAGCGGTGTTGGCCCACGGCCCGCCCGTTTCCCCTGTTCGGTGGAGTGCCCGACACCGATGCCGCCCGGTCCCGGCCTCGTCCGACATCCGACCCCGGTCGGGTGTCGGACGGTGTAGGTCGAGTATCGGCCGGAACCGGTCGCCGGGTCGAGGGGGTCGGTGGCACCGAGGGTCTGGTCGAGGGAACCGACGGACGGACCGGTCGCTCAGCAGTCGTCGGCGGCCTCGGTGGAGTAGTGGACGGTCGCGTCGTCGGAGGGGACGGAACCGACGGCGGCGCCGACGGCGTGGGCGGCGCGGTCACCGGTGGCGGCAGCGTGCCCGGCTCGGGAACCGAGGTCGAGCCGAACGGGATCGAGCTCGGCGGGTTCTGGGCCGGATCACCTCCACTGGTGACCGGCACGGTCGTCGAACCGGTGACGCCACCGACGGACGACGACGGGTCGATTGTCGACGTCGTCGAGGGGTCACCGGGGTCCGATTGGGCGGCAGGGTCGACGGCACCATCGGATGCCTCACCTGCAGTGGCCGGTGACTCGATCGAGTCGTCACCGGAGCGGGCGATGGGCGACTGCGGGTCCGGCGACCGGTGACCGAGATCGAGGTCGAGATCGGCGCCATCGGCCGGGCCGACCGACCGACCGGACACGGCGGCACCGGCCGATGACTGCTCGGTCATTTCCCCGGTGGTCCGGGCTCGGGACGCCTGATGGCCCTCCGCGTCTTCGCCGATGAGCCCGGGCACGACCGGCTGCTCCCCGTCGACGGAATCGGGGTTCCGGGGACCATCGGCGAGATCGAACAGGATCGGCCCGAGCACCATGGCGGCCAACCCCACGACGGTCAACGCCCCCAGCCACACGCCGACTCCGCTCCCGGAGGAGCGCAGTACAGCAGGTAGCAACGGCGTCCATTGCCGTCGATCGGACTCGTCACGCCAAACCGGACCGCACGGTTGCTCCGACCTCGGCGACGGCTCGGTCAACCCGACCGCACGACCGCCGTCGAGAATCACCCGATTGGATCGAAACGGCGGGCTCTGTTCGTCCGCCCACTCTCCGGTGATGGCGGCCTCGACGGCGATGGACGGCTCCTCGGCCGCACGGTCGGACGCAGTGGGCTGGTGGGCGGATTCGGCTGGTGGGACCGGACGAAAGACGTCCATGTTGGTTCCTCGAGTGTCGGCGGACTGACAACACTACTGACGCCGCCGTACGCCACCGTGTCGCGAGACGTCAGTGTAGCTTCGTCCGACCGATCGCTGTCGGTCGTTGGGGATTGAACCAAGTCCAGCGATTCAGGCGTAGCGAACCGAGTAGATCGGCGGCAGGTGGTGGGCGACCGTGTGCCAGCTGTCGCCCTGATCGTCGGTCGCCCAGAGGTTGCCGGTGGTCGACCCGAAGGCCAGCTGCCGGCCGTCTGCGGCGATGTCGAGGGCGTGGCGAAGCACGAGGTCGTAGGCGTTGGTCTGAGGAAGACCACGGCGCAGCGTCTCGAAGTCACGGCCTCCGTCCTGGGTCCGGTTCACCACGACGGAGCCGTCGATCGGTGCCCGTTTCTGATCCGAGTGCGACGGCACGAACCAGGCCATGTCGGCGTCGGTGGGGTGCACGGCCACCGCGAACCCGAACGACGACGGTTCGGCGTGAAGCTCGGTCCAGGACTCGAGGTCGTTGTCGGATCGCCAGATTCCCATGTGGTGCTGGCACCAGAACACGTCGGGTCGCACGGCACTCTGGACGACACAGTGCGGGTCCTGGTGCTCGGGGTCCTCGGCCTGCTCCGGTGGCACGTAGTCGGCCACCATGCCCTTGGTGTGGGGCACCCAGCTCGCGCCGCCGTCGAGGGTGCGCCACACCCCTCCACTCGAGACGGCGACCGTGACCCCGGCCGGATCCCGGGGATCCACACAGATCGAATGGATGGCAGGCTGGTCCAGTCCCCCACCGTTCCAACGGGGTCGCACGTCGTGATACCAGAGCGAATCGACCAGGTCCCAGGACCGGCCACCGTCGCCGGATCGGAACAAGCCGCCGGGTGTCGTGCCACACCACAGGCCGCCGTCGACGTCCGGCGCGATCTCGAGCGCCCAGATTCCTCCCAGAGCCCAGTCGCGTTCGTTGCCCCACATGTCGATGTCGACGAAATCAGCGGGCTTCGGTGGGTACTCCGGGACGGCGACCTCCTCCCACGTGGCTCCCCGATCATCGGATCGGTGGAGTTTGGTGCCGAAGTGACCGTGATCCAACACGGCGTACCACGATCCATCCCGGGGATCGGTGAGGGTGAGGTTGACGTTGTCGCCGACGAAGTGGGCGTCGATGACCGACGCCTCCGCGCCGATTCCGTCGACCACGAACATGCCCTTCCTGGTGCCCACGTGGAGCAGTGATTCCGACACTGGCTTCTCCTGTCGTTTCGGTTCGCCGCCGACCGTCGCCGAGGGCATCTGGTGGCCGGCGATCAGCCGCCGGACAGCGCCTGCATCACGTACACCTCGCCGCCGGGACGCACCTCGTCGGTGAGGCGGCGCCGGTCGGTGATCTGTTCGCCATCGACGAAGATCACCATGTGCTTGCGTAGGGCGCCCTGCTCGTCGACGACGTAGCCCTTGAGCTGCGGTACGCGATCGAAGACCCGGTCCAGTGCGTCGCCGACGGTGTCGGCGTCGACCGTGACGGGGGGACACTCGACGTGCCGTTGCAGGTTGCGGGTGAAGACCACACGGGCCACGAGGCCAACAGTACCACGCTGCGGTAACGACCGATCTCCGATCAGCTCGCCGGCTTATGGTCTCGATCGGTCCCCGCCTCGGCGCCCTGTGCCCACCATCGCTCGACCGCCTCCACGAGATCGGGACGGAGGGCGTCGAACCAGGTGATACGGGGATCTCGCCGAAACCATCGCTGCTGACGACGGGCGAAGCGGCGGGTTCTCCGTTTGGCCTCATCGAGTGCGTCGTCGAGATCGGTCCGGCCGTCGAGATGGTCGATCAGCTCCCGATAGCCGAGCGCCTGGGCGGCGGTACGGGACAGACCACCGCGGCGGACATGTTCGACCTCCGCCAGCAGACCGTCGACCATCTGACGGTCATAACGGGCGTCGATGCGGGCGTCCAGCACCGCACGATCGATGTCGAGGCCCGCCAGGCGGTACGACGTCGGCGGGTAGTGGTCGACGCCGGGCCCGTGGGCGGAGAATGGCCGACCCGAACCGATCGTGACCTCCAGAGCCCGGAGGATGCGGCGCCGGTTGGTCGGCAACATCTTGGTGGAGGCCGCGGGATCCAAGTCGGCCAAACGCCGCCACAGCGCCTCGGTGTCGGGCTCGGACTCGAGTTCGGTCATCACCGAGGGGAACCGTCCGGGTACCTGGAAATCATCGACAACGGCGCGGATGTAGAGCCCGGTTCCGCCGACGATGATCGGCGTCACGCCGCGACGATCCATGTCATCGAGGACCGACCGGGCGTGAGCCTGATACGCGGCGACGGTGGCCTCCTCGTATGGCTCGAACAGGTCGATGCCGTGATGCGGCACCAGCGCCTGATCGGCCTCTCTCGGCTTGGCCGTGCCGATGTTCATGTGGCGATAGACGGCCATGGCGTCGGCCGACACGATCTCGACGTCGGGCCGGCGGCGGGCCAGTTCCAATGCCAGGTCGGACTTCCCCGACGCGGTCGGGCCGACGATGACGAGGGGATCGGAATGTCGCCGGTGTCCCGGCTGATCGATCGCAGGAGCAGGTTGCGGTGCGCCGCCGCCGTCAGGCGGAACGGACACGCGGTTCGCCTGACTCTCCCATCATGCAGGCCACCATAGCAAGCAGGGTTGCCGCCACCGGTTCCGGGGCTTCGAGCTGATGCAGGTGGTCACCGGTGAGGGTCAGGGTGAACCAGCCGGCAGCCTTGGCCTGATCGCGAGCCTCGGCATAGGCCGGTCCGAAGGCCAGGAACGCCTTGTGGACCGAGGACGGCAGATCGGGAACGGGGCAGCCCTGGTCGAACCAGCCTCGTGGTATCGGCGACGCCTCGTTCAACACCAGATGCCGCACCATGTCGTCGACCACGAGGCCGCTGACCAGCGATCCCCACCAGCGGGGCCAGGGCGGCAGGTAGTCATCGGGACGGAGCAAGCCGTCGAGCAGCGCACCGTAGTGCGGCTCGGACTCGGTGAACGCCCGACCGTCGGGGAATCGGCCGTCGACGACGATCATGGCGTCGACGTCGACCCCTCGATCGAGCATCCGATCCACCAGGAGTGGCAGGCGGGGCCCGGCGGCCGAGTGCCCGACGACGACGGCCGGCAGCCCGGGCTCGGCGAGACCGAAATCGAGGATCTCGTCGATCCACGGAGTGACATGGTCGTCGTCGGCACGCGACGTCATCTTCGTGCAGGCGATGGCGACGTGTTGGCCCTGGTCGGCCAGCACGTCGCCCGTCGGTCGCCAGCTCGCCGGGCCCAGAAACGGGCTCGGTACAAGCAACCAGTTTCTCGGCACGGATCTCAAGTCGGCTGTGGCTCCCTCATTCGCCGGACGGTGACGGGGACCGGCTTCGGTCGGTGGCACCCCTCACCGTCGTGGCCGCGCCCTCGGCGCCTCACCCCTAGACACTGTCAAAGACCACCGGGTGGAGGCAAATCCGGGAACGTCATGCTAGCGGTTGCGCCACCCTTCGAGGGTCTGCTTGACCACGTCGAGCTGGGCGAAGATGTCGTTCAACGCCGCACCGTCGGATGTCTGGGGAGCCTTGAAGTAGAAGCCCAGCCAATCCTGCACATCGCCGGCGCCGGCACGGGCCGCGAGGTCGGCGAACAGGGCCAGGTCGAGCACGAGGGGTGCGGCGAGGATCGAATCGCGACACGAGAAGTCGATCTTGATCTCCATCGGATAGCCCATCCATCCGAAGATGTCGATGGCGTCCCAGCCCTCCTTGTTGTCGCCTCGGGGCGGGTAGTAGTTGATCCGGACGACGTGATCGACGTTGCCGTAGAGCTCGGGGTTCTCGTCGGGCTGCAGGATGGTCTCCAGGACGCCGAGCTTCGACGATTCCTTCGTCTTGAAGTTCTCCGGATCGTCGAGCACCTCGCCGTCGCGGTTGCCGAGGATGTTGGTGGAGTACCAGCCGCGCAGGCCGAGCATGCGGGCCTTGAGGCCCGGCGCGACGATGGTCTTCATCAGGGTCTGACCGGTCTTGAAGTCCTTGCCTCCGATGGGTACGTTGCGTTCCCGGGCCAGCTGGCGCATGCAGGGCAGGTCGACGGTGAGGTTGGGGGCGCCGTTCATGAACGGCACATCGGACTGAAGCGCGGCGTAGGCGTAGATCTGGCTCGGTGCGATGTTGTCGTCGTCGGACTTGAGCCCGGCCTCGAACGAGGCGATGGAGTCGTGGACCTCGCTCGGTTCCTGATAGGCCTCGGTGGATCCGCACCAGACCATCACCGATCGATCGCAACCGTTGGCGCTGTTGAATCGCTCGATGTCGTCGATGAGGGCCAGCGCCTGATCCCACTTGGATGTGATCGCCTTGACCCTGGTTCCCTCCAGGCGCTTCACCCAGCGCCGATCGAAGACGGCGTCCATGGCCACGACACCTTCGAGCTCTCCCGAAACCTGGTTGAGGTCGGACTCGGTGAGCACCCCGGCGGTACGGGCGGCTTCCAACGCATTGGGCGAGATCGGATCCCACCCACCGAAAACCAGGTCGTCGAGGGTGGCGAGGGGAACCGCGTCGCGAATCGGTGTGCCGTCGTCGAGGCGACCGGTCTGGCTCAACGAACCGACCGGCGGCTTGTGGCCGGCCCTGGCCGCCATCACCCCGGCCACGAAGGTGGAGGAGACGGCACCCATGCCCGGCGTCAACACACCGAGTCGACCGGTGGCTGGTCGGACCGCGGCACCGGTCGGGCCGAGGTCGGTGGCGGCCGTCGGGTCACCGGGACCGGAGGTGGTTTCGGAGCGGGATTCGGAGGCGTTGGTCATGCCAACAACGCTAAAGCTTATCTAAAACTAGATCTATGATAGATTAGGAACTCTTAACAACACGTAATCCCATCTACCACAACGACATGCAAGGGTGGACGACCGCATCATGACCCTTCAGCTCACCACCCAACAACTCGAGTATCTGGTTGCCGTGACCCATGCGCCGAGCTCGGCCGAGGCGGCCCAGGGGCTCGGTGTCACGCCCTCCGCGTTGAGCCAGGGCCTCTCCGAACTGGAACGGCGGCTCGGGCTGCCCCTGTTCGAGCGGGAGGGGCGAACCCGGGTACTGACCGACTACGGCCGGGAGGTTCTCGACTACGCCCAGCGCATCGTCGGCCTCACCTCCGACCTGGCCCAGTGGGCCGACTCGGCCCGCAAAGGTGATACCGGCCGGGTCGCGATCGGCTTGATCGACGTGGCGGCCGTTCACCACTGCGCCGGAGCCCTCACCCACTTCCGGCACGGTCGGCCCGATGTCGATCTGCGTCTCATCGTCGATGCCTCGGCGGCGCTCGTCGAACGTGTCCGATCGGGCCGTCTCGATGCTGCGGTGGTCGTCGAACCGGTCGAACCTGTGGAGGGGATCGCCGCCGACCCGCTGCTCACGGAAAAGATGGCGGTCTATCCACCGCCCGACACCAACGTCGGGCCGCCGTCGACATGGGGTCCCTGGGTGGCGTTCCCGGCCAGTTCCTACACCCGGCGTCTCGTCACCAGGAGCCTGCGGGCCGCCGGCGCAACCTACGAGGTCACCGCCGAGTCCCACCAGCCCGACGTGCTCCGCCGGATGGTGGCCCTGGGCCTGGGGTGGGCGGTGCTGCCGGTTGTTCAAGCCGAGACCGAACCGGCACCACTCAAACGAGCGAACCTCGCTCCCGTCTGGAACCGGAACCTGGTGATCGTCAGGCGGGAACGGTCACCGGTGCGGCCGGCCACCCAAATGCTGCTCGACGCGCTGGTCGTCCAGGCGACGTCGATGCAGACGTGACCCGAGCCGGCGTGTTCAGAGAGCGGTGACCGCCAACCGGGTTCGGTGCCGGGGCCGGGCCGTGACCTCGATGAGCTCGCCGAGAAGGTACTGGTGGGCCGCATCGGTGATACGGGTCGTGGCGTAGGTTCCAGGTCTCAACGGGTCGGAGGCAAAGTGCACAAGCTTGTTGTGAGCGGTTCGACCGGTGAGCACCGTCGGATCCTTCTTCGACGGTCCCTCGACCACGACCTCCTCGATCCGCCCGACACGGGCCCGATAGCGGGCCAGGGCCGAACGTTCGATCACCGTCCGAAGGCGGGCATAGCGGTCCTGGACCTCGGCCGGATCACAGAACCGGTCGACCATCTCGGCCGCCTCGGTGCCGGGCCGGGGCGAGAAGACGAACGTGTAGGCGCTGTCGAACTCGGCGGCCGCCGCCACCTCGAGGGTGGCCGCGAAGTCGTCATCGGTCTCGCCGGGAAACCCGACGATGATGTCGGTCGACACCGCCAGGTCGTCGATGGTGGTCCTGGCCTCGTCGAGGCGGGCCAGGTAGCGTTCGGCGGTGTAGCCACGGTGCATCGCCGCCAGGATCCGGTCCGATCCCGACTGCAGCGGGAAGTGGAGGTGCGGCACCACGGTGTCGACCTCGGCCATTGCCGCGAAGACATCGGCGGTCATGTCCTTCGGGTGAGGACTCGTGAACCGGACCCGCCGGATTCCCGGCACCGCTCCGACCTGCCTGAGTAGTTCACTGAACATCGGGCGAACCCGGACGTCGTCGCCGGCTCGACGGGCGGCGAGTGCGAGGTCGCGCCCGTAGGAGTTGACGTTCTGACCGAGCAGCGTGATCTCGGTCACCCCGTCGGCTGCCGCCGCCTCGGCTTCGGCCACGATGTCATCGGTCTCGCGGCTGATCTCCCGTCCTCGCACCGAGGGCACGATGCAGAAGGCGCAGGAGTTGTCGCAGCCGATCTGGATCGTCAGCCAGGCGGCGTAGTCGGTCTCCCGCCGCGCCGGCAGTGCGGAGGGGAACGTTGCGTCCTCCCCCGCCATGGCCTCCTCCCAGATCTCGGTCACCGGTCCGTCGACGTCGGACCGGGCGAGCAGATCGAGTGCCCGATGCACGTTGTGGGTTCCGAACACCACATCCACATGGCCGGCCCGCTGCTGAATCAGGTCACGGTCCTTCTGGGCCAGGCAGCCACCGACCATGATGCGCAAATCGGGGTTGGAGTCTTTCAGCTGCTTCAGATTGCCGAGGGCCCCGTAGAGCTTGTTGTCGGCATTCTCGCGAATACAGCACGTGTTGAGCACGATGACGTCGGCCTGGTCGGCCGATTCGGTGACCTCGTAGCCGTCGGACTCGAGCAGGCCGGCGATGCGCTCGGAGTCGTGTTCGTTCATCTGGCAGCCGTAGGTGCGCAACAGATACCGCTTCACCGAACCAATGGTAGGGCTCCCGGTCGGCCGACCGGTGCCGATGAGGGGGAAGGTTTCCTTGTGGTGGGCGACATCGACGGTGGGCCGCCTTGGGATACGGTCGATGATCCGTCACCCACGACGCCGAACGCAGACGGGTCCAACCGGATCGAGGCCAGTTATCGACACACTCCAACCCCCATTTCCTCCGATACCGGCCCCGACCGGCGAGGTCGATGTCGTCGAGCCCCGCCGACCGATGGAGGCCCCTCGACGCCGGCTCCACCACTACCTGCTGATGGCACTGGCCTGGCCGCTGCTGCTCGTGGTCGCGGTCGGGCTCATGCTGCGATGGCGTGACGTCGACGAGGTCTACCTGGTGGCTCTCACCGCCCTCACCCCGTTCCTGCTCGCCCCGCTGGTTCTCGCCGTCGTGTCGGCCTGGTTCAGCCGCAGCACGACGCTGAGGACCACGGCCGCAGTCGTGACCGCCGCCGCGCTGTACACCATCGCCCCATTCGACGCGGTCATCGGCTGTGGACCGTCGAACGGCGAGGGGGCCATGACCATCATGACCGCCAATGTGCTGTCAGGTGGAGGTCGCGCCGACGACATCGCCGCCACGATCGCCCAGGCCGATCCCGACGTCGTGCTTCTCCAGGAGGTCAACTCCCGGTTTCTGGAGCAACTGGCCGACCAGCCGAACCTCGATCCCTGGGCCAACCGCTCGAACGAGTTTCCCGACGCCACCCGAGGGGTGCTGTTGTGGAGCAAATGGCCCCTGTCGGATGTGCGGCACAACGACCTCGACCTCAACGCATCGGTGAGCGCCGCCGTGGCGACACCGCACGGTCCGGTCACGGTGGCGACCCTCCACACCGCATCACCGGTCTCCAGGGAGGACCTCGACCGCTGGCATGAGCAATTCGACGGCCTGAGCCGGCTGCCGACCGACACGCCGATGGTGCTGGGCGGCGATTTCAACGCCACCGAGGATCACCGCCCGTTCCGCCATCTGCTCACCCAGGGCTGGACCGACGTGCACGACGACAAGGGGTGTGGTGCCGACCTGACCTGGCCGGCCGATGGTCTGCCCTTTCCCGTCATGCGGCTCGATCACATCCTGGTCACCGACCACTTCGAGGTGCTGAGCACCGAGTTGGCCGAGCCGAACGGCAGCGATCACCACCCGGTGATCAGCCGCATCCGGTTCGCCGACCGCTGATCGGCCGATGGAAGGCCCCCGAGGGCCGATGAAGGCTGATGATCCGGGAGCCGCGACTACCGGTCGACCAGGGCTGCGGCGTCGGCGTCGGCGACGATGACGGAGTGGGCGGCCCGGACGAGGCCGGCCGGAATGGAAAGATCGCCGTCCACGAGGCGACGAACGACATCTGCCTTGTCGGCCCCCTGAACGAGCCACAACACCATCCGAGCCCGGTCGAGCACGGGGCGGGTCAGCGAAACACGCTGGGTGGTCGGACGAACGGTGGCCTTGTCGAGTGCGGCCACGGCCTGTGTGGTCGTGGCCGGCGACCCCGAATACAGCCCGGTCAGCCCGACGTAGCGGCGTAGCTCGGTCACGAGCGGGTCACCGGGCACGAGTGACGCGGTGTGGCCGTCGGTTCCCAACCCGAGATGCACCACATCGAGCACAGGAGGGTCACCGGCCAGCTCCACGAGAACAGCGGCGAAGCGGTCGAGGATCGGGTCGGCCGCATTGGCGGTGATCGGTCGGGGCTGATCCTGATCGGTCGGCGGACGGCCCCGGAGACCGAGCAGTTCGTCGACGGGGAGCGGCACCCAGCTGCATCCCAGATGGCCCAGCAGGCCCCGTTGGGTCATCAGGTTCCTCGACGAGCTGTCGAGCGGCACGATACGTTCGTCGACCTGCAGGATCGTCACCTTCGGCCAGTCGAGATCGAGACGGGCCAGCTCGGCGAACACCGGCGTCGGCGTCGAGCCGCCACTGATCGCCAGCAGGCACCGGCCGCGGCGGTCGATCGAATCGCTCACCGCTGCGCCGAGAACCTCTGCAGCCCGCGCCGCCCAGCGGCTCGATGTGGTCACGTCCAGTAGATGCAGGCCCTCGCTCACGGTTCACCCCCCGATTCAGCTCGCCTGACGTCCGGACCGGCAGGCGAGCGGCCACGACCACCCGGGATCACGGCTCGTCCACCCGACCGATGGCCCGATACCAGGCGGCACCACCGATCAGCGCGGCGTCGTCGCCGAGTTGGACGGTGGCCAGTTCGATGTCGGCGGCGAACGACGGCCCGAACCGTTGGAGCTGGCGACGGATCACCGGCAGCACCAGGTCCGCGTTGCGGCCCACTCCCCCGCCCACGATCACGATCTGGGGGGCCACCAGCCAGGCCGTGTTGGCAATCCCGATGCCGACCGCCTCGATGGCTCGAGTCCAGATCCCGACGGCGGGCTCACTTCCCGCTGCCACGAGGGCGGCGAAATCGGGCCCACGCTCGACGATCCCGGCTTTCGCCGCCGCCCGGTCGATGGCCGTTCCCGAACCGAGATCCTCGACGGTCGCCGGCTCCGAGCGCCGGGCCGCCTCCCAGTCGATCACCGTGTGCCCCAGCTCGCCGCCGGAGAGGCTCCCCTGCACCAGACGACCGTCGACCACCAGCCCGGCGCCGACCCCGGTCGACACCGTCACGTACACGACATCCCGGTGCCGGCGACCGGCCCCGAACTCCGATTCGCCCACGGCGGCCAGGTCGGCGTCGTTGGCCAGGCTCACCTCCATGTCGATCTGGTCGGCGATCCAATCCTCGTTGATCTTGTCGATCCAGCCCGGTGGCAGGTTGACGCCGGTGACGAGCCGCTCATTGACCTGATCGATCACCCCGGGAAGACCGACGACGGCCCGCTCGGCCCGTCGACCGGTGGGCAGGTCGGCCATGACCGCCTGCATCAGTCGAACCAGGAACTGGGGATCAGGGTCCTGACGAGGTGTCCGGGCCCGGCGGTACAACACCAGCTCGCCCTCCTCGCCGACAGCCGCGACCCGCACGTTGGTGCCGCCGAGGTCGACGGTGATCGTGCAGCAACCGGACGGATCGTCAGAGGTCACCGGCGACCTCGCCCGCGGCACCGCCCGTCGACGGTTCCGGGAACTCCGATCCATAGCGGTACGCCGCAACCGGGCGTGGCGAATCGAGGACCGGCTGCACGATCTGCCAGGCGACGTCGACTTGATCCCCACGGGCGAAGAGCCGGCGATCGCCGTGGAG
Source organism: Acidimicrobiales bacterium (assembly GCA_965216675.1). Taxonomy (GTDB): domain Bacteria; phylum Actinomycetota; class Acidimicrobiia; order Acidimicrobiales; family SZUA-35; genus JAHELU01. Next base: position 807,962 of record CBDCGK010000004.1, read on the forward strand.
GGCGTCGCCGAGGAGCCGGTGATAGGGGCTGGGACCGAACTCGATGCCGTCGTGGTCGAGGCTCAGGCTCGTCGTCTCGCTCACCAGCGAATCGCCGGGGGCCTTGGCCTGGATGTCCAGGCAGATCACGTCGTTCGGCTTCATCTCGAACCGCAGGGCATTGGGCCGGGGGGAGCATTCGATGTCGCTGAACAGGGGGCGAGGAGGGGCCTGGAACTCGACGACCGCCTCGGTCCGGGTGCGGGCCAGCGCCTTGCCGGCCCGGATTCGCCACGGCACACCGGCCCAGCGCCAGGAGTCGATCTCGAAGTCGATGGCCACGTAGGTTTCGGTGTCGGAGTCGGGCTTGACGCCGTCCTCGTCGAGATAGCCCTCGTACTGACCCCGCCACACCCGCTCGGGCTCAAGAGGCCGGATCGCCCGCAGCACCTTCACGACCTCGTCGGACAGCGAGTCGGCGTCGTCTGACACCGGCGGTTCCATTGCCAACAGGGCGACGATCTGCAGCAGATGATTCTGGGCCACGTCCCGCAGGGCTCCGACCTCGTCGTAGAACTTGCCCCGGCCTTCGACACCGAAATCCTCGGCCATGTCGATCGTGACCCCGCTCACGTGGTGCCGATTCCACAGCGGTTCGAAGATCGCATTGGCGAATCGGAACACCAGGATGTTGAGGACCGGTTCCTTGCCGAGGAAGTGGTCGATCCGGTAGATCCGGTCCTCCGGGAACTCGGCTTTGACCGCCCGATCGAGTTCGCGGGACGAGGCCAGGTCGCGACCGAACGGCTTCTCCAACACGACCCGCCCCCGGTTGAGTCCGGTGGAACCGAGTCCTTCGATGACCGTGGGGAAGAGGAACGGCGGGATGGCGAGGTAGCAGACCGGACAGGCGGCGTCACCGACCCGCTCGGCGACCCGCTCGAATGTGTCGGGTTCCCGGTAGTCGCCGGACACGTAGTCGAGCCGGTCGGCCAGCCGCTTCCAGATCGACTCGTCGATGTCGGTTCCGGTTTGATCGAGTGCCTCACGGGCGTTGGCCCGCAACTCGTCGACCGTCCAGTTCGACGAGGCGACACCGATGACCGGGCAGCCGAGCTGTCCGTCGGCCTCGAGCCGGTACAGGGCCGTGAACAGTTTCTTGCGGGCCAGGTCACCGGTGATACCGAACAGCACCAGACAGTCGGCCATGGTCTCGCCGTTGCCACCAGGCGCAGCAAGCTCGGCCGGCACCTCGATCGGAGCCGGCGGTCGCCCGTGGGGTCGAGGGTGGGTGCGGTCGCTGGTCATCGGCCACCCTCGCTCGACGCTGCGCCGTCGCCCTGTTCCGCCTTCCGTTCTCGGTGGCCACCGAATCCGGCCCGCATGGCCGACAGAACCTGGTTGGCGAACCGATCGTTGCCACGGGACGAGAACCGGCTGAAGAGGGCATCGAGGATGGTCGGCGCCGGGGTTCCGGTTTCGACCGCGGCCAGGGCCGTCCAGCGCCCTTCGCCGGAGTCCGACACCCGCCCCTCATACTGCGACAGGTCACCGTCGTGGAGCAGCGCCTCGGCTGTGAGATCGAGCAGCCAAGAACCGACCACACTCCCCCGCCGCCACACCTCCGCCACATCGGCCACATCGATGTCGTACTGGTAGAGACGGGGGTCGGCGAGCGGTGCCGTCTCGGCGTCGACTTCACGATCATCACGACCGATTCCAGCCCGGTCAAGAAGGTTGAACCCCTCGGCGTAGGCGGCCATGATGGCGTACTCGACACCGTTGTGCACCATCTTCACGAAGTGACCGGCTCCCGCCGGACCGCAGTGGAGGTAACCGTGTTCAGACGGTGAGGGACGACCGTCCCGACCCTCGGTTCGTGGTTCGGCATCCACGCCGGGGGCAAGGGTCTCGAACACCGGTCGGAGCCGTTCGACGATGTCGGATTCGCCACCGATCATCTGGCAGTAACCCCGCTCGAGGCCGTGGACACCACCGGAGGTTCCGACGTCGACGTAGTGAATCCCGCGTTCGGCCAACCGATCCGATCGCTCGATGTCGAGCGGGTAGTGGGTGTTGCCACCGTCGATGATGACGTCATCGGAATCGAGCAGTGGGGCCAACTCGTCGATCACCTCGTCGACGAATCCGGCCGGGATCATGATCCAGACCGCGCGTGGGCGTTCGAGCGCGGCAACGAGCTCTGACAGCTCGTAGGCACCGGTCACGACGCCCTCCTCCACCAGCTGGTCGACCGACTCCCTGCTGTTGGCGTAGCCGACACAGGAGATGCCGCCTCGATGAAGGCGCCGCACCATGTTGGCCCCCATCCTTCCCAATCCGATCATTCCGAGCTGCTGCATGGACTCGACAATAGCGAGCGGATCGGTGGGGTCGCGCACCGGGAACGCCGAGGCGGAGCGGACACTACCTACACTTCTCGACGATGAGCAGCCGAGAACTGGTGGTACTGGGAACAGCCAGCCAGGCCCCGACCCGCTACCGGGCCCACAACAGCTTCGTCCTGCGGTGGGACGACCAAATGATCCTCTTCGACCCCGGGGAAGGGACCCAACGGCAGTTCATCTTCGCCAACCTGTCGGTCGCCCGCTTGACCGCCATCTGCATCACTCACTTTCACGGGGACCATTCGCTCGGGCTGGCCGGCGTCATACAGCGCCGGGCGCTCGACTCACGGTCCGGGACCCGGGCCTTGCCGCCCCTCCCCGTTTACTTCCCCGCCGACGGTGTCGAGTACTTCGAACGGCTGAGAACCTCATCGATCTTTCACGACACGAGCAAGGTGGTGCCCAAGCCGATTGCCACGGCCGGGCAGGTCGACACCATCGGATCCCTCACCCTGTCGGCGGCACCACTCGCCCACCGGGTCACGACCGTTGGCTATCGGCTGAGCGAAGCCGACGGTAGGCGGGTCGACCCCGACGCGCTGGCCCGCCACGGCATAAGCGGCCCCGACGTCGGTCGGCTCCTCGACACCGGGTCGGTGGAGACGGCGGATGGCATCGTCACCGCCGAGGACGTCACCCGACCCCGGCCCGGCCAGTCGTTCGCCTTCATCATGGACACCGCACCCTGCCCGAACGCCGTGGATCTCGCCCGGGGCGTGGACTTGATGGTGGCCGAGTCGACCTACCTCGACGCCGAGGCCGATCTGGCGGCCGACTATGGACATCTCACGGCCCGTCAGGCCGCCATGATTGCGGTCGAGGCCGGCGCTCGCCGGCTCGTGCTCGGCCACTTCTCGGCCCGCTACACCGGCGACGACGGTTTCGCCGCGGAGGCCGGCGCCATCCATCCTGATGTTGTCGTGGCCGAGGATTTGAAGGTGGTCAGGGTGCCACGCCGACCGCCGGATGTAGCCGAAGGCGGATGAACGCCGCCACCAGCAGCAAGCCGGAACCGACGATACCCACCATCGACAGGATGTGGAAGCCCGCCATGGTGAAGATGAAGCCGGATGCCAGTGCTCCGGCGCCGCTCACGAAACTCTTGATGAGATCGGCGGCGCCCTGAGCGGCGACCTCGTCACGGCTGTCGACCGCCTCGGTCAGCAGGGCGCTCGATCCGACGGTGCCGAAGCTCCACCCGAGACCGAGCAGGTACAACCCGGGAAACATGAGGATCGACGGTGCCTCGTGGGCGAAGGCCGTCATCACGGTGGCGACGATGAGTACGACGCCGGAGAGCAGTACCGACTCGATACGCCCGTACCGGTCGGCGAACCAGCCGGCCAGCGGGGCGAAGGCGAACATGCCGGCCGTGTGCGCCGACAGCACCCAGCCCACCAGCCCGACCGATTTGCCGTGAGCTTCCATGTGGAGCGGCGTCATGGCCATGACCATCACCATCACGGCCTGGGAGATCACCAGGCCGACCAGGGCCAGCATGGCAAGCGGGTGGCTGCGAATCGCCTGCATGCCGGCGGTGAACCCACCGTTGCCCGGCGGGCCCTCGACATCGAGCTTGCCGCTGACGACGAGAGGATCGGGTCGTAGGCCGACGAACAGCAGGAGGCCGGCGAGCACGAAGAAGCCGACCGAGACGAGGTGTGACCCGATGTAGGGTCCGTAGCCGAACCACTCTCCGAACCGGGCGGCCGGGCCGGACAGGGCCGGCCCTCCGACGGCGCCGATCGTCGAGGCGAAGACCACATAGCCGATGGCCTTGCCCCGGTCTCTGTCGTTGGCCAGGTCGGCGGCCGCATAGCGGGCCAGGCCGGTGCTGCCCTGGCCGACACCGAACAGCACGAGGCCGACCAGATAGGCGACGATCAGGGCGGCCTGGCCTCCGAATGCGGCGATCAGCCCACCGGCCGCAGCCACCATGTAGCCGACGACCAGACCGGGTCTGCGGCCCTTGCGGTTCATGTAGCTGCTGAGTGCGGACGAGCTGAGCGCCGTGCCGACGGTGATGGCCGCGCTGGCGATGCCGGCCCAGGTCGAGGAACCGAGGATGTCCTTGGTCAGCAGGCTGACCACCACGAACGCAATCGTCATCGCCGCCCGCCCGGCCACGGCGCTGGCCGAGAGGACGAGGAGGGTTCGCCGCTGGAGCCGCACCCGGTCGTCGTCGGACAGCGGGGCGGGAGCAACCGGGGAGACCGGCGCTGAATCGTAGGTGTCGGACGATGAGGTCAAGAACAGAAAACGTAACGGCCCGAATCACGACTCGTCGATTCGGACCACAGCATCATGCGTGCACAGCAATCGCCGATCGGCTATCAAAGAACCGAGAGCCCGGGGCGGAACCAGTAGGACCCCGGGCTCTCGGCGTTGTTTTCTCGCTGGGCGGTGATGCCCTGGAGATCGCCGCTGATCCGGAGGATCAGCTCTGCGAGTTGCCCACCGGTAATCTCTCTCGATCCCGTTATTTCTCGTCGTCAGGGTCGGCCTTCGACCCGTTCTTCGATCCTGTCTTCACGGCCTCGTCCGCGTCGTCGAGTTCGATCAGGCTTTCGTCGGCGATGAGGCCCACCTTGCGAAGTACCCGATCCTGGATCTCCATGACCAGCTCCGGGTTCTCGACCAGGAAGTTCTTGACGTTCTCCCGGCCCTGGCCAAGCTGCTCGCCCTCGTAGGTGTACCAGGCGCCTGACTTCTTGACGAGGTCGTTGTCGACCGCGATGTCGAGCAGCGAACCCTCCCGGCTGATGCCCTTGCCGTACATGATGTCGAACTCGGCCTGCCGGAACGGCGGGGCCACCTTGTTCTTCACCACCTTGACCCTGGTGCGGTTGCCCACCACCTCGGCCCCGTCCTTCAGCGACTCGATCCGACGAATGTCGAGGCGAACCGAGCTGTAGAACTTGAGGGCGCGACCACCGGGAGTGGTCTCGGGTGAACCGAACATCACGCCGATCTTCTCCCGGAGCTGGTTGATGAAGACACAGATGGTGCCGGTCTTGTTGAGGTTGCCGGTGATCTTGCGCAGCGCCTGGGACATCAGACGAGCCTGGAGGCCGACATGGGAATCCCCCATCTCGCCTTCGATCTCGGCCCGGGGGGTGAGGGCGGCCACCGAGTCGACCACGATCACATCGATCGAACCGGACCGGACCAGGATGTCGGCGATTTCCAGTGCCTGCTCGCCGGTATCGGGCTGGGAGATCAGCAGCTCATCGACGTCGACCCCGATGTTGGCCGCATACGCCGGGTCCATGGCATGCTCGGCGTCGATGTAGGCGCATACGCCCCCGTTGCGCTGGGCTTCGGCCACCACGTGCATCGCCAGGGTCGACTTGCCGGAGGACTCCGGACCGTAGATCTCGACCACCCGGCCTCGAGGCAGACCGCCGACACCCAGCGCCAAGTCGAGAGCCAACGCCCCGGTGGGGATCGTGGCCACCTCCATACCGGTGCGCTCACCCATCTTCATCACGGCGCCCTTGCCAAACTGCTTCTCGATATTGCCGAGAGCCATTTCGAGCGCTTTGTTCTTCTCCACGGAATTGCTCCTGTCTTCAGGATCGTTGTTCTGGCTGGGGGACGACCGGCCGGACCTCGTCCTACCGGGACTGCGACCAACCCTAATCAAAGGGTGTGACACTGCTTGCTAGAGGTTCGGGTAGGACTGTCAGGGTGTCGGAACCAGGTTCCGGTGGTTCACCCTGCGGGGTTCGAGCGACGAGAACTGGTAATCTGGAAGTCGGGAAAAACTACAGGCCTGTAGTTCCCCGGCCTCGGGCATCACTGTAGCCCCGAACACTTGTTCGTTCAACTCTCCTGGTGGAAATCTTGGTGGAAAGTTCTGGTGAATGTCACTGAGAGTCCTTCTCGGACCGCTCGTCGGGCTCATCCTGTTGGGCATGACTGTCTCCGGCTGCGCTGACGACCGGCCGGAATTCACGATCGAACAGCGCCTGGAGAGCATCCTCGGCGAGGATCTGACCCCGGCCGACGTGGAGCGCCGCCTGGAGGTGGCCTCGACGCTCTGTGTCACCGACTCCAACGTCCTCGAGCTGATGTGGTCGTCGATGTCGGCCGGTCAGCTCCGGTTCCAGGACTACGTGTTCGGCAGCCACTGCCCCCAACGCAGCGTCGAGTACGCGGTCGCTACGGGGCGGTCGCTCACTGCCGAGGCCCACAGCGCGCTGGCCACCGGCGCAGGAGTCGAAGCCGAAACCGTTCCCGACGTCGACGGCGCCACCCCGTCCACGCTGAGCCTGCCGACGACGACCACCACCACCGATCCATGATCGAGAGTCGGCACAGCCGCAACGCGCCGACCGAACGGGTCGGTGCGGCCGCCGAATCACGGTGGCTCGCCCGCCGAATTCGAGTAGAACTAGGAGATGAGCGAAACCATGGACCCCTTCAGCGCCCCCTTCGGATCACTGTTCGGCGACAGGATGACCGTGGCCAGGTGGAGCGACGGGGCCTACAGCTATTCGGGTGAAGCGGGTCCGCTCGAGAACTTCTCGCTCCATCCGGCCACCCACGCCTTCCACTACGGCAGTTCCTGCTTCGAGGGCTTGAAGGCCCACCGCCAAGTCGACGGATCGCTCGCCATCTTCCGTCTCGACGACCATGTGGCCCGGATGCGCCAGAGCATCTCCAAGCTCCACATGCAGCCGCCCGACACCGAGATCCTCCGCTCGATGATCGTCGACGCCGTCGAGGCCAATGCCTCGTTCACCCCCGACCCGCCGGGTTCGCTGTACATTCGCCCGACATTCATCGGCACGCTGGAGAACATCGGCGCGGCCGCCTCACCCAGCGACTCGGGGATTCTGTTCGTGATCTGCTCCCCTGTGGGCGACTACTTCAAGGGCGGCATCCGGCCCCTCTCGATCTACGTCGAGACCCAGATCCCCCGCACCACGCCACAGTTCGGCATGATCAAGTCCGGCGCCAACTACGCGATGGCCCTCGGCCCGACGCTGGAGGCGAAGCGGGATCACACGGTCGATCAGGTGCTTTTCGCATCGGGTGGTGACATCACCGAGACCGGGGCGTCGAACTTCTTTCTGGTCGATGACCGACGGCTCATCACCCGCAACCTCGACGAGTCCTTCCTCCACGGCGTCACCCGGGCCTCCACCCTCACGCTGGCCGCCGACATGGGTTACGAGGTCGAGGAACGGAAGGTGCCGCTCGAGGAGTTGCTGGCGTGGGCGGAACACGGTGAGGCGTTCCTGTCGGGCACGGCTGCGGTCATCGCCCCGGTCGGCAAGATCGTCATCGGCGACGAGCACATCACCCTGGGCGACGGCCAGCCGGGCGGTAACACGCTGAAGTTGCGCCAGGCCCTTGTCGACATCCAGGTCGGCGCTGCTGACGACAGCCACGGCTGGCGCACCACGGTCGACGGCTGAACCGACGCGCTCCCCACCGAGACGGTCGGCCGCCGGTCAGAAGCTGATCGAGGCGTTCGAACCGCCGGCCTTGAGCCGGAGACGCAACATGTTCAGCAAACCGATCGTGGAGAACTGACGAATCCGTTCGCGATCACCCGGTAGCTGCAGGGTGGTGGCGCCGTCGCTTCCGATGCCGGCGTCGTCGAGACCGCTGATGGCGACACAGACCGTGCCAACCGGACGACCCTCGGCTTCCGACGGCCCGGCGACACCAGTCGTGGCCAGACCGATGTCGGCTCCGAGACGGCGTCGTACCCCCTCGGCCATGGCCGACGCCGCCTCCTCGGACACCACCGGACCCTCGGGCACATCGAGCAGATCGAACTTGATCTCGGGGTGATAGGCCACGATCCCGCCCCGGAAGACCTTGCTGGCCCCGTCGACGGCGCAGATCCGCCCGGCCAGATAGCCACCGGTGATCGACTCGGCCACCGCCAGCGTCAGCCCTCGGCGGCCGAGCTCCCGCAACACGACCGTCTCCATGTTGTCGTCGTCGGTGGCGAAGACGATGTCGCCCATCAGCGAGCGGAGCAGGGCCTCCTCGTCGGCCAGGATCGCATCGGCCTGATCGGCGTCCGGGGCCTTGGCCGTAATGCGGACCTTCAGCCCCTCGACGCCACTGGCCAGGAATGCCAGCGTCGGGTTGCCGGCCTGGTCGAGTTCGTCGATCCGGGGACCGAGCACCTCGGCCAGTCCCGACTCCGACGAACCCCACGTCCGCAGCACCCTCGACCGGATGACCGCGGGCTGTCCCGACCGGGCGATCAGGTCGGGAATCACCGTGCCGTTCACCATCTCGCGCATCTCGTAGGGCACACCGGGCACGGCGTAGACGACCTTGGACTCGCCGTCGGGTGACCGATCGGCTGCCACCGGACAGACGAGGCCCGGCGCGGTACCCGGCATCTGATCCATGATCCGGGCCCCGTCGGGAACCATGGCCTGGCGGAGGTTGTTCTCCGGCATGGCGCGCCCCCGGCTGGTGAACATACGCCGGATACGATCGGCGATCACCTCGTCGAGCTGCAGGTCGACGCCCATGACCTCGGCGATCACGTCGCGGGTCAGGTCGTCCTGGGTCGGTCCGAGGCCGCCACAGCAGATGACGGCGTCGCTGCGACCGAGAGCCAACTCCATCGCCACCCGGATACGGGCCGGATTGTCACCCACCTTGGTCTGGTAGAACGAGTCGAGGCCCGCGGCGGCGAGCTGTTCGCCGATCCACGAGGAGTTGGTGTCGACGATCTGACCCAACAGCAGTTCGGTGCCCACTGCCACCACTTCGACTCTCATCAAACCACCCCCTGTGACTCGGACACCGTCATCGACGGCTACGGTTCCACCGAAATCGACCGGAGCGCCGGGATCAGAACCTGCTCCACCAGCACCTCCTGTTCGGACGGCGACGATACCAGGATCACGTAGGCCACCGCTCCCCCGGCCGCTTCGACGTCGGCCTCGAACCACTCGACGGCGATGCCGTCGCCGGTCCCGACTCGTCGACGCCACTGCTCGCCGAGATCATCCGCTCGTAGCGAGCCCAACGTGGCCCCGCCGGCAAACGGTTCGGCCGCGCTCAGCGTGACCCCGCTCTGCTGTTCGAGAAACTGGGCCAGGCCGAATCCGAGCACGGCGTCGCCGCCGATCTGAAAGAACTGTGTCGGGTCGAGAAACGACTGCTGCCGGTACTGGTCGCCGCCGAGCGGGCCGACCTCCCAGCCGACCGGGCGGACGGTCGAGATCTGCAATCCCCAAGGGTCGACCGTGTAGGCCGCGTCCTCGACCTCGACCTCGACCGAGTCGGACGGGACGAACGACAGCTCGCCCTCGGTCAGACACGACGCGTCCGGGGCGACGGACGGGTCGTCGAGGAACGCCACGATCACGTCCATGCCGCACGCAGCGCTGAACACGCCGTGAGATTCGAACGGGGCGACGACGAGGTGGGAGCGGGACAAGCCGCTCGCCGCCCGTTCAGCCCACGAGACGGGGGTGACGGGATCGAACTCGCCGGCCAGCAGCAGCGTGGGGATGTCGCTGACGACCTGCTCGTTGGCCTCGGCTTCGGCCATCCCGTTGTCGAAAGCGGCGCACGACTCGAAGGCGTTGGAACCGGTGTTGGACGCCAGGTCGAACGTCTCCCGCAGACCGAAGGGGTCGGGCGGGTCGACGACCGTCGCCGGATCGGCGAAGCTGATCTCCTCCCGGCAACTGATGGCGTAGAACATGCCGTCGGAGAAGAACCGCTCCAGTGTTCGCTGCTGGCTGAGGAACTGGGCCGCCGCGCCGGTTCCGCCCGCTTCGAGGTCGGTCGCCAGCTCGGGCAGATCAGTGAACCAGGCGGGCGAGTAGAGGGCCTGGGTGACGATACCGACCAACACGTCACCGGTGAGCTGGATCTCGTCGCGTTGCCCGGTGACGAAATCGGAGATTTCGACCTCGACCGGATCCGCCTGCAGGCCGCGGGCCAGACGACCGAGGCGGGCCATGAGCTCGCCCTGGCCGGCGCACGCCGGTTCATCCTGACAGGCTTGGGCCACCCGCTCGTAGGATTCGATGAACGTCTCGGGATTCTCGGCCACGGAGTCGACTTCGGGTGGGTAGACGGAGTCGAGCACCACCGAGCGGATGCCCTCCGGGTGTTGGCGCATCGACTCGAGACCGAGTTTGGTGCCGTAGGAGACGCCGAACAGGTTCCACTCCTCATAGCCGAGCGCCCGGCGAATGGCATCGGTGTCGTGGGCGTTGTTGAACGAGTTGAAGTCGGCCAGGTCGACCGAGGAGGCCAACCGGTCGCGGCATTCGGTCAGCGACGTGAAATACCGCTCGTCACGCTCGGCGTCGTCGACGATCGGGATGTCCTCGAGTTCCCTGGTGGTCTCGGTCACCTCGGGGCAGGTGAGCCGCGGCTCCGACAGCCCGGCTCCCCGCTGATCGAACACCACGACGTCGCCTCGTTCGAGCAGTGGTCGGAGTAGGGTCTCGGATGAGAAGACCAGGGTCTCGAGGGCATGCCCGCCCGGTCCTCCCTCGAGGTAGACGACCGGATCCGACGCCGGATCCGACGCCGTGGAGGTGAACACGGCGACCGCCAACGTCACGGTGCCGTCGCCGGTCGACCAGTCGGATGGCACGTCGACGGTGCCGCAGCGGGATTCGAATTCGGACGGGAAGTCGGCCGGACACGCGCCGTCGTCGAACTCGGGTGAGAAGTCGACGGGCTCCGGGGCGTCCTCAGCCGGCGGTGTCCGCGCAGCACCGTCGAGCGCACCGCCGTCGAGTGCACCGCCGTCGGCCACAGCACCACCGCCGAGACCTCCATCTGATCGGGCCGATGCACCGGAAGTGGCCCGGTCGGTCACGCCGTCCCCGACACAGCCGACGAGCAGGACGGCCGTCAGGGCGACCACCACCGTCACCACGACCCGGCGGCTCAGCGCTGCCCCGTTACCCGGAGCGCGCTCCGACCGTCGAGGGCGTACTGGAGGCCGCTGTAGAGCGTGAAGGCCACGGCGAACCACAACAGGGCGTCGGCGACCCAGAGGGCGCCGTCGAGCGCCGGGCAGAGTGCAGCGGCGATGGCCGTTCCCTGGACGAAGGTCTTGTACTTGGCCGACCGGCGGGCCGGCACCGCGAGCCCCTGACGTCCCCAGTAGCTCCGATAGACCATGATCCCCACCTCGCGGGCGGCGATCAGGGCCACCGGCAGCCAGTGGAAACGGTCGATCCCGACCAGGACGAAACCGGCCATCAACACGACCGCCTTGTCGGCCAGCGGGTCGAGGAACGCGCCGACCCTGGTCGGGGTGGTGCGGCGGGCGAGGTTGCCGTCGAGAAAGTCGGTGAAGCCAAGAAACCAGCCGAACCAGAAGCTGACCCACCATGGATTCCGGTACAGGATCATCATGGCCAGCACGGGGGCCATCACGATCCGGGTGATGGTGAGCGCATTGGCCGCGAGCGCCCAGCGTGATCGGCCGATGAAGTCCATTCGTTCACCGTGTTGCCGGATGGGGCTGTCAGCCACCGATCGCCGCCTCGAACGATTCCGGCGAGGCGACCGATGCGGCAACCAGATCGGGGCCCTCGGCCCCGTCGATGGTGACGGTGGTCAGTGATCCGACGGCAAGGGTCGGGTCCACGACGACGATGCCGTCGATCTCGGGCGCCTCCCGAACCGAGCGGGCCTGGCCGGGGGCGTCGACGAGTACCTCGATCTTCTCGCCCACCAGCTCCGCCCGCTTCTCGGCGGTGATCCGGTCCTGCAGCTCGCGCAGTTCGGTGAGGCGTTCGTCGCGTAGCCCGGCCGGCACCTTGCCGTCGAGCGTCGCCCCATGGGTGCCGTCCTCCTCCGAGTAGGCGAAGAAGCCGCACCAGTCGAGGCGGGTCTGCTCCACGAAGCGGAGGAGGAGGTCGTGGTCGGCTTCGGTTTCACCGGGGTAGCCGACGATGAAGTTCGACCGGAAGGTGGCGGCCGGTTCACGGGCCCGGATGGCGTCGATGCGCTCCACGAATCGATCGCCGTCGCCCCATCGTCGCATTCGCCGCATGAGCGGCCGGGAGACGTGCTGAAGCGACAGGTCGAAATACGGGACCCCGGTTGCGCAGATGGTGTCGATCAACTCGTCGGTGAGATCCGAGGGATAGAGGTAGAGCAGCCGAACCCGATCCACCAGCCCGGTTGCGGCCCGAACAAGCGGCACGATCCGGCGCTCGCCCTGACCCTGGTCGCGACCGTAGGCCGCGAGATCCTGGGCCACCAGGACGACCTCGGCCACGCCGAGCTGTTCGATCTCGGCCAGGATCGACGCCTCGGTCCGTGACCGCTGGGGGCCACGGAAGCTCGGAATGGCACAGAAGCCGCAGTTTCGGTCGCAGCCCTCGGCCACCTTGACGTAGGCCCAGGGGGCAGTGGCCGGCGGACGGGGCAGCTCGAGTAGGTCGAACGACGAGCGCCGGGAGGTTCTGGTGGGCCCGAGCGCGACCGTCACGGCGGTCGGATCGGCGGTCGGGCCGCTTGGGCGGTCGTCGAGACCGGCGCTTTCGTCGACCAGCGCCACGCCGAACGGCGCCACCCGGTCGACCTCGGGCAGCGCGGCCGCCAGCTCATCGCCGTAGCGTTCGGCCAGGCAGCCGGTCACGACGAGCCGGGATCCGCTCTTGCGCAGATCGTCGAAGGCGAGCACCGTGTCGATCGATTCCTGACGGGCCTCCTCGATGAAGGCGCAGGTGTTGATGACGACGACGTCGGCATCGGCCGCCGAGGCGGCCGGCTCCAGGCCGTCGCCGGTCAGTGTGCCGGTCAGCTTGTCCGAGTCGACCTGGTTCTTGGGACAGCCCAGCGTTTCGATCCAATAGCTCTGCGCCATTGGCGACCAGACTATCCGGCGGGCACCCGCCTGCCCCGATGCCGGGCGCGTGCGCCAACGCCTGCGCCCCCCGATCGACGGCGAGGTGACGGCCGGTCGGGCAGTAGGGCGGACGCTACAGGTTGTAGGCCAGGCGGAGCCCGGGAACCTCCCACGGACACGAAATCAGGCGTCCCGATCCGGAAAGGGTGATGAAGGCGATGTCGTGGTTAACGCCACCGAAGCAGATGTTGGTGGTGAGTGGATCGTCCATGGGGATGAAACGGTGGGCGCCGTCGGGGGTGATGCTGGTGATGCCGCCCCGGCGGATCGTGGCCACGCACACGTTGCCGAGCGAATCGACGGCCAGGGAGTCGAACAGCGGTCCGCCCTCGGGGTCGGCCAGCACCTCGCCCCGATGGTCGGGGCCGAAGTAGCCGGCGATCTCGCCCGGCCCGGACAGCGGCCACTGGTAGACCCGTCCCTGATAGGTCTCGGCAACGTAGAGCATGTCTTGAGCCGGTGACAGACCCACGCCGTTCGGCGCGTCGAGGGGGAACACGACCTCCCGAATCTCCGAACCGTCGGCCTTGGCGTAGTACAGGCCGCCCCGATCGCGCTGGCGGGGCCGTATCTTGCCGTGGTCGGTGAACCAGAAGCCGCCGGCGTCGTCGAACACCAGGTCGTTCGGGCCACGCAGCATGATGCCGTTGACTTCGTCGTAGAGCACCTCGATCTCACCGGTCTGTAGATCGACCCGCTGGATCTTGCCGCCCGTGTAATCGTCGGGCTGGTTGCCGGGCATCATGAGGCCGTTGACCTCACTCCAGACGAGCCCGCCGTTGTTGCAGATGTAGATCCTGCCGTCGGGGCCGACCGCGGCTCCGTTGGGGCCGCCCTTCAGCTCGGCGACGACCTCGACATCACCCTCGGGCGAGACCCGGGTGAGGGTTCCCCGGGCGATCTCCACGAGCAGCACCGAACCGTCGGACAACCAGATCGGTCCTTCCGGAAACTGGAGGTTGCTGACGAGCAGCTCTGTTTCAACCGGCGCTCCGGGGCTTCGAATGTGCAACGTTGGTCGCTCCTGTGGCTTGACGACTCCGCCATCGTCAGTATTGATTTCAAGTTTACGTGTAGCACCGGTTCAGTCCAAGGAACCGGATCGGGGATCGCGTCGGGTCCTGTCAGCCGAGCAGCGCGGCCATGGCCTCGACAACCCGGGCCGCTCCGGCCTCCCCGACGAGGATGGTGTAGTGATTCGTGTTGTCGACGAGCTCGGTGTCGAGGTGGTCGAGGTCGGTCGCCGCAGCCGTAATGTGTTCTCCGTGGTACAGGCCGGGGGTCTGATCGAGTACACCCCGCGGAGCCCACAGCAGCCGGGAAGGCTGATCGATCCGGCGGAGAGCCGACGAGGACTCGGGATCGACGATAGCCGACCCACCATCGACCAGTACGGCTTCCTTGTTCACGCTGGAGCGCACCCGGCCATCGTCGTCGAAGGCCACGTCGTGACGGAAGTAGGCCTCGGCGGCCCGCGGCCAGGAGTTCGGCGGGTTGAACGCCGGGTGGGCCCGGAAGAAGTCGAGGTAGGCCTCCACGTCGGGCCAGCGCTGATCGAGACGATCAAGCGCTGGGCCGATGACGGACTGGATGACGGCCTCGGTGTCGGCGTCGGGCGGGAGTTCGATCGGGAACGGCAGCCCGCCGTCGACCAGGACCAGACCGCTCACCCGATCGGGATGCCGTTCGGCGGCGAGCGCGACCACGAATCCCCCCATCGAGTGTCCGGCGAGAACAGCGGACTCGATTCCGAGATGATCGAGGGTGGCGATCAGATCGTCGGCGTGGCGGGCCAACCCGAACGGACCGGTGAGGCTCGCACTGCCGGCTCGGCCCCGGTGGTCGACCGCAACCAGCGATAACGCCTCGTCGCCGCCGACGTCGAGCTGTTCACCAACGGCCTGCCACGACAGGTGATTGGCGGTGATGCCGTGGGAGGCCACGACGACCCGATCCCCATCACCCCACCGTCCGGCGGCGAGCATGCCGCCATCGACCGGGATCTGCAGTTCGACATTTTTGTGGGCCATCGATCGACACCGTAGCCGGTGGGCGGCTGTCGGGCCACGATGAACCGGACCCGGCCGAGTCGGCCTCCCACGTCAGCGGTTGCGGTGACCGACCGCGATCACCGCCGGGGCGGCGAAGGTCACCTCACCGCTCGGGGCGACGAAATCGACGAGGCGGGACTGCGCGGCGTGCAGCAGGGCCCCGAACTGTTCGTCATCGATCATGTCGGCCAGCGTCCAGCCTCGGATGTCGGTCTGCAGCCAGGCCTCGAGCGACGGAAAGCGGGCGACGCCTCGCTCGATGGTCACCTCGACGTCATCCACTTCCGGCTCGACGATTGCGGCCAGTGCGGCATCGGTGCCGATTGAGAACGGCGCCCGCAGGGCGTTCGCCGCCTCCGATCCGCATTCATCATCGAGCAGCTGGATCATGGCCTCGTATCCGGGGCTGGCGCTCACCTCGGCCCACGTGGCGAACACGACGGGGCGACCAGGTCGGACCGCCCGGACCATCTCCCGAACCGCTGATCCCGGGTCGGTCATGAACATGAGACCGAACTGGCACACCGCTGCGTCGAAGTAACCGGACTCGACCGGCAACGCTTCGGCCGGCGCCTCGATCCATTCGATCTCATCGCTCAGTCGGCGGGCCACCGTCAACATCGCCGGGTTGATGTCGACCCCGACGACCGTGCCGCCACTGCCGACGGTTTGCGCTCCGGCCCGAGCGACAATGCCGGTGCCGCAGGCGACGTCGAGGAGGCGGTCACCCGGCCCCACATCGGCTCTGTCGACCGCGACGGGGGCGAACTGGCCGAACAGGGCGGGCACGAAGAACTGCTCGTAGACCTCGGCCGCCGAGGCCACGACCTGTCCCCGTTCCGCCGCGCTGTCGATCGGAGTGCCGGTGTCCGTCCCATTGTCGTTCGGTGTGTCCATGTCCCGATTGTCACGGCCCATCAGTCGCCCCGATAGTTCTGAAACAGTACTCGAACACGTGGGTCGGCGTGATCCCGACGTGGTAGTACTGGAGCCATGAGCCGGTATCGCCAATACTGTCCGGTGGCCCGAGCGTCGGAGGTCATGGCCGAGCGCTGGTCGCCGCTCATCGTGCGGAACATGTTGTGGGGGGCCACCACCTTCACCGACATCGCCAACGGCGTGCCGACGATGTCGCGATCGATGCTGGTCACCCGCCTCGATCAGCTCGAAGCCGCCGGCATCATCGAGCGACGGCCGAAGGACAGCGGTCGAGGATCGATCTACGAGCTGACACCGGCCGGCCGGGATCTGGCACCGGTCATCGATTCGCTCGGAGCCTGGGCGATGCGCTGGCTCGATGTGACCGACGAGCACGACGATCCGGGATTCGCACTGTGGGCCTGGGCCCGCTTCCACGTCGTGAGCGAGCAGCTGCCGGATCGAAGAACGGTTGTCGCCTTCGACTTCCCCGACGAACGGCCCGGTGACCGGTTTTTCTGGCTCCTGGTTGACAACGGGGAGGCCGAGGTCTGTCTGACCGACCCGGGAGGCGGGATCGACGTCACCGTGGTTGCCCGGTCCGGCCCGTTCGTGAGCTGGCACATCGGCCGCCGGACATGGTCGGATCTGATCGGGTCGGGTGATCTGACCGTTTCGGGTGACCGGCGGCTGGCCCGGTCGTTACCCCGCTGGCACGCCGATGCGCCCACCTTCCCCGCGATCGGCGACTGAGGCGATCGATTCCTGCCGGTAGGTCATCCGAGAGCCATGGCCACGGTTTCGGTGGCCCCGCGAGCCATCAGCACGACCGACACCAGCCAGATGGCGAGGAGCACGACGGCCTCGATGCGGTGGACGCGCTTGCGGGTGACCATGAACGCCCAGGCGATGAAGGCCACCAAGGCCATACCGACGACACCGACGGTGGCGAGCCCGTTGTCGGTCACGACACCGGGCTGGATCGTCGCGATGGCGCCGCCCACCGCCAGGCTGTTGAAGATGTTGCTGCCCAGCAGGTTGCCGAGGATGATCTCGGTCTCGTTCTTTCGGGCCGCGGCCACCGCGGTGACCAGTTCCGGTAGTGAGGTTCCGATGGCGACCAGCGTGAAACCGACGAAACCACCGGAGAGGCCGGCGTCTTCGGCGATGGCCGACGCCCCCCAGACGAGTAGCTGGGCGCCAGTGATCGTACCGATCAACCCGATCGCGGTGCGCAGGGCCTGCGTCGACAGCGATCCGCCGCCGTCGAGCGAGTGACTTTCGGCCTGATCGACCCGACCACCGGCAACGATCCAGCTCAAGACACCGGCCAGGGTGGCGAGCAGGACGAGCCCTTCCCACCGTTCGAGTCCACCGGTGGTGAAGAAGGCGAAAAGGAGCACGGCCAGCAGTGACAGCGGGGCCTCCCGGGCCAGTACCGACGGCGTGACCCGCAACATCACGATGAGCGCGGCCGCTCCGAGCACCAGGGTGAGGTTGGCGACGTTGCTCCCGACGACGTTTCCCACGCCGAGATCGAGGTCGCCGTGCCAGGCCGCCAATGACGAGACCAACAATTCGGGTGCGCTGGTTCCGAATCCGACGATGACCGCGCCGATGACGACCGGCGAGATGCTGAGCGCACTGGCCACGTTGGCCGCGCCCTCGACGAACTCGTCGGCCGCTCTGGTCAGGAGCCACAGACCGACCGCCACCTCCACCATGGCGACGATCAGTGTGGGTTCGGTGAGAAAGGCCACCAGTGGAGGCTATCAGCGCTGGAAAAAACGAATCCTCACGTCGCCTGACGGCGTCGGTGATCAGCCGCCCGGATAGCCGGGGGGCGGCTCCAGGGCCGAGTCGAAGTCGCCGTCGAAATCGTCGTCGTCTTCGAATTCATCGAATTCGTCCGACCAGTCCTCAGCGCTGAGAGCAGTGCCGGCGACATCATCGTCGTCTTCTTCGGCATCGGGATCGAAGATGTCATCGTCGTCGAACACGTCGAGTTCGTCGATGACCTCGGGGTTGGTGTCGGTATCGGTGTCGGCGTCCTCGATGTCGAACGGAGCCGGCTCGTCGTCGGGGGCGGCATCGATGCCCTTGACGACACGGAGAACCGGGGGCGACGGGGCGCCGGTGTCGTGATCTGTGACGGAGTCGGACTTCGCCCCGACCGTCTGCTCGGTCTCGAAGTCGACGTCCAGACCGGCCCGCTCGACCTCCTCCAGATCCTCGACCGGCGATCGCTCCAGCAAACCGACCGATGAACCGGAATCGGGCTCCAGCCCGAGTTCGGGGTCGGGCCCGATGCCGCCGTCCAAGCCCGATCGGCCTGCGGAGGATGTTCCCGCCCTGGACCGGGCCCGGAGCTCGGCCGGGTCCGGGAGCCGGACCGGTTCCGGGTTCGGAATGTCGGCCAGGGTTCGGCGGCGTTTCCTGGGCTGGGTGACCACCGGTTGATCGTCGAAGGCGGTCGGCCCGGATCGACGGGGCGGGTCCTTGCGGGTGGGCAGCGCCGGTGAGTCGAACGGGTTTCCGGTCGTGGCACCGGGCCAGTCGGTCGACGATGGATGGTTGCCTTGGCCCGTCGACGGTCCGCCGGTCGCGGATCCACCGCCATCGGTCGTCGTCCGGTCGCCGGTCTCGGGTCGCGACGACCCGGACGGACCGTTCGTGGGCGCGTTCCCGGTGCCGGAGCCGGAGGTGTCGCCGGCGTCGTCGTCGGACGGGTGACCGTCTTCGCTTCCGCCGTCGCCGGATGTCGCCGGGGCTGCGGCGGGCACGACGCCTGCGGTACCGGCCATGACCGGTCCAGCCGGTGCCTGCGCCGCCGAGTCGGCAGCCGGTGCAGCCACACCCTTGGGCCAGCGACCGGCGTCGAGATCCTCGGCGGTCATCAGCACCTCGCGGGCCTTCGAGCCGACCGACGGGCCGACCACACCCCGCTCCTCCAGCAGATCCATGAGCCGCCCGGCGCGGGCGAACCCGACTCGAAGCTTGCGTTGCAGCATCGAGGTGGAGCCCAGTTGTGATCGCACCACCAGCTCCATGGCCTGGAGCAACAGATCGTCGTCGCCTTCGTCGCCCGTGGAGCCGCCGGGGATGAACGAGGCCGCCTCACCCGAGCCCTCGTCGCCGAGCACCCGGGAGTCATAGGTGACATCGGGGGCCTGACCGGTCCAATGGTCGACGATCGCCGACACCTCCTCCTCGGTGACCCACGCCCCCTGAAATCGGGTCGGAGTCGAGGTGGTGCCGTCGTTGAGGAGCCCGTCGCCCCGGCCGACCAGGCGCTCGGCGCCCGGCTGGTCGAGGATGACCCGGCTGTCGGTGAGAGACGACACGGCGAAGGCGAGACGGGCGGGCACGTTGGCCTTGATGAGGCCGGTGATGACGTTGGTCGACGGACGTTGGGTGGCGATGACCAGGTGGATGCCCACGGCCCGGGCCTTCTGGGCGATCCGGCAGATCGACTCCTCCACATCGCGGGCGGCAACCATCATGAGATCGGCCAGCTCGTCCAGCACGACGAGGATGTAGGAAAGCTTGTGGTACTCCATCGGCTGACCGTCCGGGCCAGGAATCGGGTCGAGACGGCCTTCCTCGACCGCCCTGTTGTAGCCGTCGAGATCCCGGACGCCGACCTCGCTGAGCAGGTCGTAGCGCCGTTCCATCTCCCGGACCGCCCAGGCCAGAGCGTTGGCCGCCTTCTTCGGGTCGGTGACCACCTCGGTGAGGAGATGGGGCAGCCGTTCGTACTGGGTCAGCTCGACCCGCTTGGGGTCCACCAGGATCATCCGGACCTGGTCGGGCGTCGACCGCATCAGAATCGACGTCAGCATCGAGTTGATGCAGCTCGACTTGCCGGAACCGGTCTGGCCCGCCACCAGCAGGTGGGGCATTCGGGCCAGATTGGCCATGATCGTCCGGCCGGTGATGTCGCGGCCGAGGGTGACCTCGAGCGGGTGCACCGATTTCGACGCCTCCTCCGAGTGGAGCAGATCACCGACGGTGATGATCTGACGGCGCACGTTCGGCACCTCGACGCCGATCGCCTGCTTCCCGGGGATCGGGGCGAGAATACGTACGTCGGGGGTGGCCATCGCGTAGGCGATGTCCTTGTGCAGCGACGTCACCCGCGACACCTTCACGCCGGGGCCCAGCTCGAGTTCGAACCGGCTCACGGTCGGCCCGACGACAACGCCGATCAGACGGGTCTCGACCCCGTGCTCGGCCAGGGCGTGCTCGAGCCGGCGACCGGTTCGCTCAACCGATGCCCGGTCGACGTCCTGGACCTCGGAGTGGTCGAGAAGATCGAGGGCGGGCAGGTGCCACATGCCGTCGGGCGGCTGCGGTGTCGCCACCGACATGGGATCGACCATGGCCGGAACCGGCACCTCGATGATCGGGGTCGGCGGCTCGTCGGACCAGTCGTCGTCGAGCTGGCCGACGATGACCGTCTCGTCCTCGTCGACGGCGACCAGTGGTTCGGGTTCCGGTTCGGGCCGGTCGGCGGCGCCACGATGTCGGAGATCGATGTAGATGTCGGCCTGCTCGCTCGGATCGTCATCGCCGTCGGCGAACATCGACGCCAGGCCGGTCGGCCGCTGGTCGGTGAGGTCGCCGGTGCGGTCGCCGTCGTCGCGGCGAAGCCACTCACGGTCCTCGAACCGCTCACGGGCCCGGTCGCGCCCGCGGTTCCAGATCAAGCCGAACCGTTCGGCCATGGTGTCGGCCGCCGGACCGAGTGAGATCGAGGTGAGCAGCACGGCTGCCACCATCATCAGCGTCACGGTGATGACGATCTCCCCGACCGAGCCGAGGTAACGTTCGAGCGTGCCGCCGATGGCCACACCAACCCAGCCTCCCGACCGGCTCAACGCCTCGGGGGTGGATCCCCAATGCGGCTTGCCGCCGAGGATGTCGAGCAGGCAGAAGATGGCCGCGACGAGGGATCCCCAGGCCAGAAGCTGGGTGTAGTCGGTCTTCTTCTTTCTCCGCCGACTGCGGGAATTGTTGGATCGCAGGAGCTGGAACCCGCCGGCGATGAGCACCGGTGGACCCAGATAGCGAACGAGGCCGAACAGCACACCGCTGGCCTGGGCCACGGCTTGTCCGACGATGCCGGTTGCACCGGTGTAGAGCGCAAGACCGAACAGCACGCCAAGGGCGATAAGCGACAAGCCCTGGATGTCCCGACGGTCTTCCTGGGCGCGACGCTTTGCCGACTTTTTGCGTGTCGGTCTGCCTCCGCCCGTAGCCCCACGACCGGAACGCGATTGGTTCCGAGTTGTTGTTGCCACAGTGCCGTAAAGCCTAGCGCAGTTCGCCCATCCGGTGGTGCACCGTTTGAATCCGATCGACGCCAGGCCTGGGACCGCCGCCAACCGGGGCCGCCGTCGGCTGGTCCCGGGCGGAACTTTGTGCGTGCAGCGACCCGTCCGGGGGTCGTTGAACGGCCAAAGTTCGCGGCTGGAGGGTCGCTGGCGGCTCAAAGTTCGGACGGGGCTGGCTGGACCCGCCTGACGTTACTTCGTCGACTCGGCGATGATCTCCCGCAACGAGGCGACGACGGATTCGTCACCCTTGGTGGTCAGCCCGTCGGATCCGCCACGACCCCACGCCCAGAGGTCGAGGTCGAGGGCGGCGCCACGGAGTTTCGCCGTCGGAGTCGCAACCGATCCGGGTTCGACGACGACGATCGTCGGCTCGTCGACGTAGTCGGTCCCCCACGGGGCCCGGCCGGTCAGCGAACCGAACTCGAGCAGCCAGCGGTCGCCGGTGTCGACGGCCTTGACGTCGAGCCAGCGGTCCCCCGCCTTGTAGTCGGCCCAGTCGGGCACACCGCCGGCCATGACGGTGACGAGTTCGTCGAAGCCGTCGGCGGCGACGAGGGCATCGACGTCGGGGGCGGGACCCCCTGTCGCCAGTACGGCATCGAAACAGTGGATCAACGCCTCATGGGTCTGACGCCGGACGCTGAAGTCGACGGTGCGATGCTCGGGATGCCACGTCCAGGTCGGGTCGTCGAACGGTGCCGCATCGAGTGCCGCGCACAGCCGGTCGTTTGCATCGACGAGCTGAGCCCGCAGCGCGGCGGGGACGGGACGCTCCGGCATCTCGAACTCGTCGGCCGTTGCGGGCCGGTTCTCGATGATCCAGGCCCAGAACGTCTGGACCTCGGTGAGATGCCAGACGAGGTCGGCCACCGACCAGTCGCCGCAGGTCGGCACTGGCAACTCGAGTTGCTCCGGGTCGGTCACCTCGACCAGGTGTCGGGTGAACCGGGCGATGGCCTCGGTGTCCAAGGCCTCGGGGTGGAGGCCGAATCGATCGGTCACGGTACTACCTTCCTGTCCGATACGCGGTCACGATGATGAACCGCCCTCGTGGGCGCCGAGCACGACGGGTACGATCATCGGCCGCAGTTTCGTGCGGCGGTTGATGAAGCGTCCGACGGCCCGCCGGGTGATGCGTTCGATCTCGTCGCGGGACCTCTTGCCGTTGGCCAACGCCTCCTCGACGGCTTCCCGCACCGCCAGCGTGGCCTCCTTGCGCAGAAGCTCGCCCTCATCGCCTTCGACCCAACCACGGCTCACGATCTCCGGCTCGCGCAGCAACTCGGCCGACGCCCCGACGATGGCGATCGGCACGATCACGCTGACGAAACCCTCCTGGCCCAGGATGCGTCGATCGATCAGCACGCTGTGGTCGAGTGGTCCGATGGACCCGGCGATGTAAATGTAGTCGGCCGGGATCTCCTCACCGCGGCGGAGACCGTCATCGGTCAGGACCACCGAGTCACCGTCGGAGCAGACCATGATCTTGTCGGCCGGTTGGCCCATGCCGGCGGCCAGACGGGCGTGTTCGGCCATGTGCCGGTACTCGCCGTGTACGGGGATGAACCACTCGGGCTGCACGATCGAGTGCATGACCCTCAGCTCCTCGGCCTTGGCGTGACCGGTGGCGTGAACCCGGGCGATGCCCGAGTGCACCACCTCTGCTCCCCGCCTGATCAGCCCGTCGATCACCCGTGAGACGCTGGACTCGTTGCCGGGAATGGGGTGCGAGGACAAGATGACGCAGTCGCCCTCATGGACGGTCAGCCACTTGTTGTCGCCCGACGCCATCCTGGCCAGCGCCGAGAGCGGTTCACCCTGGGACCCGGTGGAGATGACACACAGCTCACCGTTGGGAATGTCGTCGACATCTTCGATGGCCCGCAGTTTGGCGTCGGGGATGTGCAGGAGCCCCATCTGGCGGGCCAGGGCGACGTTGGAGTTCATCGACCGACCCATGGTGGCGATGGTCCGGCCGGTGGCGATGGCGGCATCGGCGATCTGCTGGACCCGATGGATGTGACTGGCGAAACAGGCGATGATCAGGCGCCGGCCCTCCCGAGCCCGGAAGAGATCCTGGATCGACTGCCCGATCGAGGTCTCCGAATCGGAGAACCCGACGGCCTCGGCGTTGGTTGAGTCGCAGAGGAAGAGGCGGACGCCGTCGTCCTTGGCCAGGTGGCCAAGGCCGGCCAGGTCGGTCAGTCGATGATCGACCGGTGTCATGTCGAGTTTGAAGTCACCTGAGTGGAGGATGACGCCCTGGGGAGTGTGGAACGCGGTGGCGAACCCGTGGGGTACCGAGTGGGTGACGGGGAAGAACTCCATGTCGAACGGCCCGACCTTGATCCGCTCGTTGTCGCTGACCTCGATGAAGGTGGCCTGGTCCATGACCCCCCGCTCCCCGATCCGTCCCTTGGCCATCCCGATGGTCAGCGGTGAGCCGATGATCTGGAGCGGGATCTCCTCGAGCAGGAAGCTGAGCGCCCCGATGTGGTCCTCGTGGCCGTGGGTGGCCACGACACCCTCGACCCGGTGGGCGTTCTCCCGCAGGTAGGTGAAGTCGGGCAGGATGACGTCGACACCGGCATGATCGGCTTCGGGGAACATCAGTCCGCAGTCGATCAACATGATGCGGCCGTCGACCTCGATGGCGGCACAGTTGCGGCCGATCTCACCGAGGCCGCCGAGAAACGAGATGCGAACCGGAGAAGCCATCAGGCGACGCTCCGACCGAGCCCGGCCAGTACGGCACGAGCCAGGTCGTCCTGGTTGTCGGGGGCCGGGCCCATCGGCAGGCGGCACTCGCCGACCGGTACCCCCATCAGGTTCATGAGCGCCTTGGTCGGCACCGGGTTCGGGGCCAGATCGCCGGTCTCGTAGGCGAACGACGGCAGCATCAAGGCGTTGAGCCGCTGGGCCTCGGCGACCTTGCCGTCGGCGAACGCTGCGATCATGTCGGCCATCTGCCGGCCGACCCAGTGGGTCGCCACCCCGATCACACCGACCGCTCCGACGGCAAGCAGAGGCAACGTGAGCGCGTCGTCACCGGAGTAGTACTGGAGACCGGTCTCGGCGATGATTCCCGCCGATGCACCTGGATTGCCGGCCGCGTCCTTGACCGCCACGATGTTGTCGATCTCGGCCAGGCTCATCAGCACCTCGTTGGAGATCTTGCGGCCGGTCCGTACCGGAATGTCGTAGAGGATGACCGGCAGGTCGGTTTCGGCCGCCGAGGCCCGGAAGTGGGCCTCCAGACCGGCCTGGGACGGACGGTTGTAGTACGGGGTGACGGCGAGGATGCCGTCGGCCCCGGCCTCGTTGGCCATGTGGGTGTTCTTGATGGCACTGCGCAGGTCGTTGCTGCCGGCACCGGCGACGAGCGTATGATCCGGTATCGCCTCGCGGACGGCGACCGTCAGCTCCCGTTGCTCCTCGTAGGAGATCGTCGGGGATTCACCGGTGGTTCCGGCGACGACAACACCGTCGTTGCCGTTGGCCACCAGGTACCGGGCCAGATCACGGGCCCGGTCGAGGTCGAGTTCGCCGTTGTCGTCGAACGGAGTGACCATTGCGGTGAGGACCGGCCCGAATCGGGCCTGAGGGCGTGTGGAGGATGCTTCCGCGTCGGATGCCATGATGAGTCGTTCCCTATCTCGGTCGGCGGGGCTCGGCCGTCGGATTGTCGTTCAAGCTCGCTGTTTCCGCGGCCCGCTCCAATCCGAGCGTAGCCAGTAGATCCTCGTGAAGTTGGAACCACAGGGTGTGGTAGGACATTATCGTCGGCTTGGTCAGCCACTCGGTCTCACCCTGCCGGAGCCGCAACAACGCCTGGGTCAGGCCTTGGCGATAGCGGCCGAACCGGCCGAGCACCGACTCCAGTTGAGCACAGATCGGCTCGATTCGGGTGTCGATTTCCCCCAAGCGCTCAAGGACGGCGGCGTCGTAGACCGGATCGTCGTGGTCGTTGAGCATCACCGGGTCCTGGTCGACGATCTGCCAGCGGGTACAGACATCGAGGAACGGCTGGTTGAGTTCGACGAAACGTCGATACGCGTCGTCAACGATGGGCTGTGCCGACTCACCGGTGGCCGTCGTCGCCCCGTCGAGTTGGCGGGCCAGCAGCTCCTCGCCGTGTCGGCGACCGGCGTCGGACAACGCCGACCGGCCGCCCTCCACCCTGGCGGTGGTGACCAGACCCTCGGCCAGCAGACAAGCAAGCTCGTCGCGGACGGCGGCCGGGTCGAGATCGTACATGGCGGCCACCGACTCGGATGTGGCGAAACCGGCGAGTCGGAGTCCGTGCAGGACCAGCAGGCGGAGGTCCTCCCCGGTCATCGAGGCCTCGACTGGCGGCGCAGCAGTGCACCGTAGAACAGCGTGCCCAGCACGGCGAAGATGAACCACTGGACGGCGTAGCCCAGATGGGGGCCGGAGTCGAGCTCGGGCAGCGGAACCGGATCCGGGAAGCCGTCTCCCCGCGCACCCCCGCCGACCGGTCCTTCCTCCGAGGCCTGAATCCAGACAGCGGGCAGCTCCCGCCCCAGTCTGGCGGCCAGGTCGGCGGTGTTCAATCGGGGAACCAGATCGCCCCGACCGCTGTCGTCGACGCCGAATCGACCTTGGGAGACCGACTCCCGAAGCCACCCCGTCACCGTGGTCGGGCCAACGGGCGCCGGTCGTAGGACGGGATCGGCGTTGACCGGTACGAACCCCCGGTTGACGGCCACCGTCGTACCGTCCTCCAGTTCGACGATGCCGACCACGTGCTCGCCGGCCACGCCTCCCTGGGAACGGTTGACGACACGGACGAAGTCCTCGTCGATGAAGGTACCCGAGGCGAGAACCGGACGATAATCGAGCTCGGCGGGATCACCGGCCAGGTCGCCGGCCTCCGTGACCTGACGGGGCTCGGCGTCCAGGCGGTCGGCGACAGCGGTGTTCGTCTCCTGCCGGGCGTCGTGACGGCTCAGCTGCCAGAGTCCAAGCCCGGCGAACAAGACGATCACGCTCAGCGCAAAGAGGTGGGAGAACAGCCAGAACGGCCTCCGAGCGAACGACCAGTCGGCACCGCCGGCCGGTTGGCCGTCGTCGATCAGGTCGCTGTCATCGGGTCGGGCGGGTGAGGTAGCAGAAGCCACGGTGGTGCCAACGGTAGCGGCGCGACAATCGATCTCCAGAACACCAGCGCCAAGCAACCGAGTTTGCGCCCGCAAACTCGCAGAGCTGGTCCTCCGGACCTCGGAGCGGCAGCGGGGAGTTTTTCGCTCGGGATCGTGCGAGACTGCGACAGGTGAGACTCGAGCGAGGACAGCCGCCCGCCCGCTGGATTGTGCGCCTGGTGATCGGCTACGTCGTGGTCACCCAGGTGGCGGCCATCATCGGCGACCTGAACACGGCGTTGTGGTTCGACCGGCATCCCGCTCTGCTCATCGCCCTCAATCCCCGCAATCGAATCCTCACGCTCACCACCATCTACCTCGACGCCACCACCTACTACGTCGTCGGGTTTCTCAGATTGGTCGCCTCCGACCCCGTCTACTTCTTGCTCGGCTACTGGTACGGCGACCGGGCCATCGATTGGATCGAACGTCGCAGCAAGACCTACGGGCCCCTGATACGCGACGGGGAGCGGTACTTCCGTAAGGTTGCCTACCCGCTGATCTTCCTCATGCCGAACAACGTCATCTGCGCCATGTCGGCCGCCACCGGCGTGCGGATCATCCCATTCATCGTCTTGAACGTCAGCGGCACCGTCGCTCGGCTGGTACTGATCCGGCAGGTGGGCGAGGTCTTCGAATCACCGCTGCAGGGAGTCGGCGGCTTCATCGCCGAATACCGGATCCAGATCTTCATCATCTCGGCGATCGCCGTGGCCTGGAGCGTCTACAACGAGTTCTTCAGCGGCCAGAGCGAGGCCGGCTCGCTGATGGAGCTGACCGAGGAGCACGATGACGAATCGGGCCCTGACGGTGACCGCGGCCGATCAGATGTCGAGGATTCGATCGAGACCGACGGTTAGTCCGTCGACCGTGGCGATCCGTCGGACCGCCAGAATCACACCGGGCATGAACGAAGACCGGTCATAGGAGTCGTGGCGCAGCTGCAGGGTCTGGCCCATGGTCCCGAGCAACACCTCCTGATGGGCGACCATGCCCCGCATCCTCACCGAGTGAATGGGTATGCCCTTCGGCCCCTCCGCCCCCCTGGCGCCGACGATCGTCTCGCTCCTGGTCGGGTCCGGGGCCCAGTCTCCACTGGCGGCGGCGATTCGTTCGGCCGTCGACACCGCGGTGCCGCTGGGCGCGTCAACCTTGCCGTCGTGGTGCAATTCGATGATCTCGGCCGTATCGAAGTAGGGCGCCGCCAGCTCGGCGAAGCGGATCATCAACACGGCTCCGATGGCGAAGTTCGGTGCGATCAAACAGTTCGACTTCGTGAATAGGTCACCGATCGAGCCGTAGTCGGCATCGGTGAAGCCGGAGGTACCCACCACGGCGTGAATCCCGTGTTCGGCACAGAAGTCGAGGTTGCGGCGGGCGGCATCGATGTGGGTGAAATCGACCATGACGTCGACCATCGGTTCATTGCCGACGGCCAGCGATTCGGGCGATGACACGACCGAGAACTGCTTCCCGGTGATCCCCGTCACCTCACCGACGTCGATGCCCTCGAACGAGGGATCGACGGCGGCGACCAGTTCGAGTCCATCGGCCGAATGGATGGCGTGAGCCACGGATGTCCCCATCCGTCCTCCTGCCCCGAAAACTCCGACACGTATCGACATGTGGCTCTCCTTGGTCCGAAAAACGCGTGGGGCCCGGGCACGCGGCCCGAGCCCTACGCTCACGTTAGGTTGGTTTCAGGCGGAACGCCCGATTAGTTGCGGCTTCGACCCCGACCACGACCTCGACGGCCACGGTTGCGACGATCGTCCTCGGGCACGACGGCGGCACCCTCGGGGCCCAGCTCACCGAAACCCTCGGGCTCGAAATCATCCTCGAACGACAGGGACATCGAGTTGTCCGACGCCGAATCGTCGTTGCTGCCGTTGGAGCCGTCGCGGGACCGGCCTCGGCCGCCGCGGTCACGGTCACCTCGACCCCGTCCACCGCGGTCGCCACCTCGGCCACCGCCACTGGTGTAGTCGTTGTCGTCACCAGAGATCTTCAGCGAGATCTTGCCGTTGGGGTCGATGTCCTCGACCACGACCTCGATCTCCTGACCCAGCTCGAGGACGTCCTCGACCCGGTCGATCCGCTTGCCCTGCCCGATCTTGGAGATGTGGAGCAGACCGTCGCGGCCCGGGAGGATGTTGATGAAGGCGCCGAACTTGGTGATGTTGACCACCCGCCCGGCGTAGACCTCGCCCACATCGGCGGTCGGCGGGTCGAGGATCAGACGAATCTGACGCTCGGCCTCCTCGACCACCTCACGGTCGGTGGCGGCGATGGAGACCATGCCGACCTGACCGTCGTCGTCGACGGAGATGTCGGCGCCGGTCTCGGACTGGATCGAGTTGATGACCTTACCCTTCGGGCCGATGACCTCGCCGATCTTGTCGACCGGGATCTCGAAGCTGATGATCTTCGGGGCGCCCTCGCGCACATCGTCGCGGGGGGCCGGGATGGCCTTGGCCATCACGTCGAGGATCTGCATCCGGGCGTCCTTGGCCTGGTTCAGCGCGTCGGCCAGGACGTCGGCGGGAATGCCGTCGATCTTGGTGTCGAGCTGCAGGGCGGTCACGAACTCCGCGGTGCCGGCGACCTTGAAGTCCATGTCACCGAAGGCGTCCTCGGCTCCCAGGATGTCGGTCAGCGTGGTGTACTTGCCCTCGGCGTAGACGAGGCCCATGGCGATTCCGGCCACCGGGGCCTTGATCGGCACACCGGCGTCCATCAGCGACAGCGACGAACCGCAGACCGACGCCATCGAGGTCGAGCCGTTGGACGACAGCACCTCGGACACGAGGCGCAGCGTGTAGGGCCACTCCTCCTCGGTGGGCACGACGGGCACGAGCGCCCGCTCGGCCAGGAGACCGTGGCCGATCTCACGGCGCTTCGGGCCTCGCATGAACCCGGTCTCACCGGTGGAGAAGGGCGGGAAGTTGTAGTGGTGCATGTAGCGCTTGCGCTCGGTCGGGTCGATGCCGTCGATGAGCTGGTCCATGCGCTTCATGCCGAGGGTGGTGATGTTGAGCACCTGGGTCTCGCCCCGCTGGAACAGGCCGGAGCCGTGAACTCGGGGAACAACACCGACCTCGGACGACAGCGGACGGAGATCGGCGGTGCCACGACCGTCGATGCGGAAGCCGTCTTCGACGATGCGGCGACGGACCACGGCCTTCGACAGCGACCGGAAGGCGGCCTTGAGCTGTTTGGTGGCCAGAGCCGAATCATCGCCGGCGAAGCGCTCCTGCAGCGAGGAGAGGACCTCGTCGCGCAAGGCGCCTTCGGCCTCGCCCCGCTCGGCCTTGTCGGCGATGCCCATGACCTCGACCATGCGGGCCTCGGCGGCCTCGGACACCGCAGCGTACTGCTCGTCGGTGTAGTCGACCTGGACCGGGAAGTCCATGAACTCCTTGCGGCCGCCGCTGGCCTCGACCAGTTCGAGCTGGAGGCCGACGGCCTCCTTGATGTAGATCTTCGACTGCTCCAGGCCCTCGGCCAGCACGGCCTCATCGACCTTGGGGGCACCGTTTTCGTAGTTGGTCCACGAGCTGGTGGTGCCACCGGCCTCGACCATCATGATGGCGACGTCGCCGTTGTCGAGCTGACGACCGGCGACCACGATCTCGAACGACGACTCGTCGCCCTCGGCGAAGGTCGGATGGGGCAGCCACTCACCGTCGTTGGTGTAGGCCAGGCGCACGGCGCCGATGGGGCCGTCGAAGGGAATGTCGGAAACCATGAGCGCAGCGGACGCGGCGTTGATGGCCATGACATCGTGGGGGTTGGCCATGTCGGCCGACAGGACCGTGACGACGACGTGGGTCTCGTTGCGATAGCCGTCGGGGAACGACGGCCGCAGCGGACGGTCGATGAGCCGGCAGGTCAACGTGGCGGTGTCGGGGGCACGGCCCTCGCGACGGAAGAACGAACCGGGGATCTTGCCGGCGGCGTAGGACCGCTCCTCGACATCGACGGTGAGGGGGAAGAAGTCGATGCCGTCGCGGGGGGATTTGGCGGCGGTCGCGGTGACCAGCACGCTGGTGTCGCCCATGCGGGCGACGACCGAGCCGCCGGCCAAGCCGGCGAGCTTACCTGTTTCCAGGCTCAGGTCTGGACCATCACCGGCGGTGACGGTCCCGGACACGGAAACTTGTTCCGTCATAGGGATTCTCCTGTGAACTTGTAGTTGGCGAACGACCTTCGTTCGCCGTTACAGGTCAGATCCCAGATTTTGACCACTCGATCCCGGCTTCGACGCCGCCCGGCTCGGTCACCCACGACACGATCCCGGCGATGTCAACCTGGTGCGCTTCGGACGGCGGAAGAGACCGAGGAGCCCAAAACTGGCAGCTGACCCACATCTACAGCGACCCGGTCACTCGAACCTGGATCGCCTTGGACTGTTCGCGCTGCCGCCGGATACCGGCGAACAACGCCATTGGTCATCCTATCGGCATTCGCGCCAAAGGATGTGAATGGTGGAAAGTCAGCTGAATCAGCGACGGGCTCAGAGAGACCATCGGAGAGACGATCAGCGACGAAGGCCGAGCTCGGCGATCAAAGAGCGATACCGCTCGACGTCGATCGAGGCCAGGTAGTCGAGCATCCGGCGACGGCGGCCGACGAGGGCCAGCAGACCACGCTGGGTGTGGTAGTCCTTCTTGTGGACCTTGAGGTGCTCGGTGAGGTGGTTGATCCGATCCGTGGCCAGTGCGATCTGCACCTCGGGCGAGCCGGTGTCGCCTTCGGAACGGGCGAACTTGGCGATCGTGTCGCTCTTCGGCTTGAGGTTTGCGGCTTTGTTGCTCATCGTGATCGAATCTCCGTGACTTCCTCGGCGGGATGACTGGTTGAAGGTGGGACCCGGGGCCCGGCCGTCGCAACCGTCGCGTTGATCGGCAACGGGTCGAAACAGCAACTCACCATGCTATCGCCCGCCCCCCATGCCGCCACCTCGCCTGGCGACCTCACCTGGCCGCCAGTTCCCCCGTCCGCCGACCGCGTTCGCGGGCGATAGCGGTCAACCTCGGTCGTTGTCGCCCGCGAACGACACGATGGCGGCTGCGGCCTCGATGTCGTGCTGCAGTTGCGCGGCCAGGGCGTCGATGCCGTCGAACCGCTGCTCACCCCGCAGCCGGCGCACGAACCGGACGCGGGCTGGTTGGCCGTAGAGATCGCCGTCGAAGTCGATGAGGTGAGCTTCGATCAACGAGTGGTCGGCATGCTCGTAGAAGGTCGGACGCCGTCCCACGTTGATGGCGGCCGGATGCGGTGACCCGTCGGGCAGCAGATACCACCCGGCGTACACGCCGTCGGCGGGAATGGCGAAGCCCGGCTCCACCATCACGTTCGCTGTGGGGAAGCCGATCGTTCGGCCCCGTTTGTCGCCGGTGACCACCACTCCCCTGACCTCGTGGGGCCGACCGAGCAGACGGGCGGCCAAGGCGACCTCCCCCACGGTCAGGGCTCGACGGATGGCGCTCGACGAGACCGCCGAGCCGAGATCGGCGAAGTCGACGTCGCCGTGGCCGGTGAGTTCGGACGAGTGGGACGGCCGAGGCACCAGACCGTGACCGTGCACCTCGAAGCCGGCATGGGAACCGACCTGGCGCAGCAGGTCCACGTTGCCGAGGCGCCCCTTGCCGAAATGGAAGTCCTCACCGACGACAACGGCTCGTGCACCCACGCAGCCGATCAACACCGAATCGATGAACTCCTCGGCCGACTCGCCGGCTCGGGCCCGATCGAACGGGACGACGACGACCGTGTCCAGCCCGGTTTCGGCCAGCAATTCGAGCTTGTGGTCGAGGCCGGTGAGCAGGTCGGGGGCCAGCTCCGGTCGAAGCACCTTGGCCGGATGCGGTTCGAATGTCACGAGCGCCGACCCGACTCCCAGGTCGGCGGCGATGGCCTTGACCCGATCGATGACGGTTCGATGGCCGATGTGCACCCCGTCGAAAACCCCGATGGTGAGCACGTGCTCGTCGGCTGGGACACCCGACGCACCCGAGACGCCCGTCGCCGACGGATCGGCCCGTTCCTTGGCCACCTTCTCGGGGTCTCTGATCACCTTCACCGGAGTCGAACGTATCCGGTCATGACCCGACCAGCACTTTGGCCGGGCACAGCTCGCCCTCTCGGACCTCATACACGGCCAACAACGATCCGTCGGGTCCACGGATCGCGAACCGGCCTGTTCCTCCGCTCGGACCCAGACGCTGCCCGTGTGACACCCGCTTGGCCACATCGGCATCGACTTCGAGCACGGGCATGGCGCCCAGGAGCACATCGACGGGCTGGAGGGTGAAGTCGTCGATCGGCTGGGCGACGTCGAGCGTGATCGAACCCACCGACGTGCGCCGCAAACCGCGGAGATGGGCTCCGCCACCGAGCGAACGTCCGAGATCGGCGGCCAGGGTCCGGATGTAGGTGCCGGACGAACAGTCGACGGCGATGGCGAACACCATGGGATCATCGGTTGCGGTCACGTCGAACCGGTGGACGGTGACCGGACGGGCCTTGCGCTCGACCTCGATCCCCTGACGGGCCAACTCGTGCAGGCGCTTGCCGTCGACCTTGACCGCGGAGACCATTGGGGGTACCTGCTCGATCGCGCCGACAAACCCGGCTGCGGCCGCACGAACCTGCGCCAGGGTCGGGGTCCCCATGTCGTGGGTTGCCGTCACCTCGCCGGCGGCGTCCAGCGTCGAGGTCTCGACTCCCATCACCACCTCACCGACGTAACCCTTGTCGGATCCGGTCGTGTATTCGAGCAGCTTGGTCCCGAGGCCCACGCCCAGCACGAGTACGCCGGTGGCGTCCGGATCGAGCGTGCCGGCATGACCGACCTTCCTCGTGCCCAGCGCTCGGCGCACCGTATCGACGACGTCGTGGCTGGTGCACCCGGTCGGCTTGTCGATGACCACCGAACCGGAGACCCCGGAATCGGGACGACGCTTGCGGCGGCCCGAACCCATGTCAGTCGTCCGATGCGGCCCGGTCGACCGCCGGTTCGACCGGCGCCTCGAACTCGTCCCCGACATCCCCGACAGCATCGACAGACTCAGCAGGCTCGGAACCCGACGGGTTGATGGCGGCCAGGATCTCGTCGATCCGGGCCCCGCTGCGGATGGCGGGATCGACGGCGAACACCACCTCCGGCGTTTTGCGGATCCTCGCCTCGCGGCCGATCTTCGCCTGGACGGGCTTGCGGTAGTAGGCCAGGGCCTCGAGAAGGCCCTCGTCCTCGGCGTCACCGTAGGCGGAAACGAAGACCTGGGCTCGATTGAGATCGTTGTCGACCTCCACCCCCGTCACGGTGAGCATGTCGAACCGCTCATCCTCGACCCGCTCGAAGAAGTCGGCCACGATCTCGTGCAACAGCGTGTTCAGCCGAGCGGTCCGGGGGAACTGGCGATTGGTTGCCGGCCTCCTCGACCGCGAACGGCCACCGCCACCGGAACCGGAGCGGCCACGGCCGCCGCGGCGATTGTCGGACCCGCCTCGTGATCTCGATTTTCCGGCCACTATTCGTCCTCCCACCAACTGCGGTGAATGTCGAGCACCTCCACCTCGGCGCGGGACCAGACCAGTCGTTCGACGGCGTCCATCACGTTGGTGACCTGACCCACGGTACCGCCGACGACGGTCACCCCGAGCGCCGATCGCTGCCACAGGTCCTGATGGTCAACCTCCGCGCAACCGGCACCGCGCATCTGGTCGATGAGCGTCACGAGCGACGACACCACCGACCGTTTGGCCTTCAGCGACCGGGCAGCCGGGATGTGGAGTTCGATGGTGGCGACGAGCACATACACCGTTCGCGTCGGAACCTTGATCGACCCGACCTAGTCGCGAGGAATCTCTCGCTCCTCGTAGGTCTCGATGACGTCGCCTTCCTTGAGATCCTGGAAGTCGGAGAGACCGATACCGCACTCGTAGCCGGCCGCGACCTCCTGGGCGTCTTCCTTGAACCGCTTGAGCGATTGGATCGTGCCCTTCCAGATGATCGTGCCTTCCCGGAGGAAGCGAACCTTCGATCCTCTGGTGATGACACCGTTGGTGACCATACAACCGGCGATCGCACCGACCCGGGGGATGCGGAAGATCTCCCGCACCTCGGCATCGCCGGTGACGACCTCTTCGAACTCGGGCTCGAGCAGGCCGAGCATGGCGTTCTCGATGTCTTCGAGGAGCTTGTAGATGATCTCGTAGGTACGGATCTCCACCTTCTCCTGCTCGGCCATCTCGCGGGCCTTGCGGTCGGGCCGGACGTTGAAGCCGAGGATCGTCGCGTTCGACGCAGCAGCCAACTGCACGTCGTTTTCGGTGATGCCACCGACGCCTCGGAGCACGAACGCCAGCTTGACCTCGTCGCGTTCCCGCTTCTTGAGGCTGTCGACCACCGCTTCCAGCGAACCGTTGACGTCGGCCTTGACGATCAGGTTCAGAGTGGCGGCCTCGCCGGCCTGGATCTGCTTGAAGATGTCTTCCAACTTGGCCCCGCCACCGGCGGTGGGCGCTCCGGCGCTGCCGAAGCTGGCCACCCGCTGCCAGTGCTCGCGGGTGTCGGCGACCTTGCCGGCCACCTTCTCGTTGGGGGCGATGATGAACGAGTCGCCGGCTTCGGCCACATCGCTGAGGCCGAGTACCTGCACGGGCATGGACGGTCCGGCGGACTCCACCCGTTCGCCCCGGTCGTTGACCAGAGCTCGAACCCGACCCCAGGCCGCGCCGGAAACGAGCGGATCGCCCACGTTCAGGGTGCCGTGCTCGACGAGGACCGTGGCCACCGGGCCGCGCCCGATGTCGAGATGCGCCTCGAGCACGGTTCCGCTGGCCCGACCCTCCGGGTCGGCCCGCAGATCCTCCACCTCGGCCACGAGCAGCAGATTGTCGATCAGATCCTCGACGCCGTCGCCGGTCATCGCCGACAGCGGGACCATGATCACCTCGCCGCCCCATTCCTCAGGCACGAGACCGCGCTCGGAGAGCTGGGTCATCACCCGATTGGGATCGGCACCCTCACGGTCCATCTTGTTGATGGCGACGATGATGGGAACCTCGGCGGCACGAGCGTGGTCGAGCGCCTCGACCGTCTGCGGCATCACGCCGTCATCGGCCGCCACAACCAGCACGACGATGTCGGTGGCGTCGGCTCCTCGGGCCCGCATGGCGGTGAACGCCTCGTGACCCGGGGTGTCGAGGAAGGTGATGGCCTTGCCGTTGTGGTTGATCTGGTACGCACCGATGTGCTGGGTGATGCCACCGGCTTCGCCCTCGACCACGTTGGCCGAGCGGATCCGATCGAGCAGGAGCGTCTTGCCGTGGTCGACGTGACCCATCACCGTGATGACCGGCGGGCGGAGCGGCCAGTCCTCGTCGGTCTCCTCCAGCTCCTCCTCGTCGTACTCCAGCATCTTGAGGAGCTCGACCTCCTGCTCCTCGCCGGGGTTGACGAGCCGGATCTCAGCGCCGACATCGGCGGCGAACAGCTCGATCATCTCGTCGGTCAACGACTGGGTTGCCGTGACCATCTCACCGTTGGTGAGGAGGAAACGGACGACGTCGGCCGCGGTCCGGTTGAGCTTGGGGCCCAGGTCCTGAGCCGTCGAGGAACGCTCGATGACCACGGTCCCCTCGGGCACCGGGGCGTCTTCGGACGTATAGGTCGGCACGTCCATCGGTTCGAGTTCTTCACGGCTTCGCCGACGACGAGTCTTGCGCCGGGGGCGCCCACGCTGGGGACCACCGCGGCCTCGTCCGGGAGGACCTCCCCGGCCAGGAGGGCCGCCACGGCTGGGAGCCGGGGCGTTACGGAATCCACCGCTGCTGCCACCGGGGCGAGGGCCGCCGCCGGATCGTCCACCGCCGGTGCCGCTGGGGCGGCTGCGGCCACCGCTGCCCGGAGGGGGCGGAGGTGGTGGGATCGGCTTGCCCGCCCGGCTTCGAGGTGGCCCCGGAGGCGGCGGGATCGGCTTGCCGCCGCGACCTCGCGGCGGGGTGGCGGTCTGGCTTCCGTTGGACTCCGCGGTCGCTGCGTCATCGGCAGGCGGAGCCGCCGGTGTCGTCGCCTTCGCCTGTGCGGCTACGACGGGCTCGGCCTCGGGAGCCGGCGGGGCGCTGGGTGCCTCGGCGGCCGGGGCCTCAACGGGCTGGGCCGGTGCAGGAGCGGCGGGAGCGGCTGGTGGCGCCTGGGCGGCGACGGGAGCAGGCTCCGGCGGCGCTTCGACGGGTGCGGGCGCCTCGACCGGCTTGATGGCGGGCGGGGGCGGTGGGATCGGCTTGGCCGGGGCGCTTTCGGCGGAACGACCACTCGACACGACGCGTTTCGGCTTGCTCGTCACGACGGTCGGCGCGTCGACGGGAGGCTCAGCGGGCGCCGGCGCCTCGGCGGCGGGTTCCGACGGAGTCGGCGCCTTCTTCGCCGCTTTCTTGGCCGGCGGTTTCTTGGTCGAGACGACCGCAGGTTTCTCTTCGTCGGCGGCGGATTCCCGCGGCTGCTCGGGCTCGGACGGCGGCTTGATCAGCCCCTCGCGCTTGGCCTTACGTCGGACGCGATCAGCCTGCGCCTCGACGATGCTGGAGGAATGACTCTTCACTCCGATCCCGAGGTCGACACAGAGGTCGATGATCTCCTTGTTGGAGAGGTTCATCTCTCTGGCTAATTCATATACCCGGACTTTTGAAGGCACGTTGTTGATTTCACCTCTGGGTACCCGGAGCCCCGCTCCGCGGTACCTGTTTGTCTTCTGGATTGCTGATGGTTTCGATCTCGGATCCTCGGGAAACCCCCGAAAAGAACGACGGCACCTCACAAGGAGGGCAACGATTCATCCTATCGTTCAGGGCGCAGGGACCCATGCAAACGTCTCGTGGCTGCAACCGGAATGACCGATTGATCCGCCGAGGCCTTTTGTCGACCTCAGCGGGTCCCGTTCAGTCGTTTCAGTTGATTCCGCAACTCGGCCGGTGATTCGACACGGACCGGTCGGCCCAGGGACCGCTCGAATCCGTTTCGATTGACTGCGGCGTCAAAGCAACTGAGCACTGTATCCCGGCAAAGCCACGCTCCCCTACCGGGGCTGGCGGTGCCGACCTTGAGTCCGTCGACGGGGTCGAACACGAAGCGGATCAGCCGGCCACGTGGGCGGACCGCCCGGCATCCAACACAGGTCCTCTGCGGATCAGCCAACCGATGCCCGGTCGGTCACGGATTCACTCCTCCTCGTCGCCACCTTCGGCCGTGGTCTCCTCCTCGGAAGCCTCGCCGTCGGACGCCTCGGCCTCAGCCTCGGCAGAATCTTCGGAGGCACCTTCACCAGGTGCTTCGGCGTCGGCGGCATCAGACCCCTCCGCGTCAGCGGCATCAGTCCCCTCGGCGTCGGCGGCGTCGACGTCGGCGGCCTCGCCGGTTGTCGCCGCGTTCCACTGCTCGGCCGAGATGGCCGGGCTGCCGTCGGCCGGCTGCCACATCTGCTCTCCGGTTTCGGGGTCGACGATCCACTCACCTTCGGCCCAGTCCTCACCCTGGTAGGCGGCCTCCTCCTCGATCTGGGTCTCGGACTTGATGTCGATCCGCCAGCCGGTCAGGCGATGGGCCAAACGAGCGTTCTGGCCTTCCTTGCCGATGGCGAGCGAGAGCTGGAAGTCGGGCACGATGACTTCGGCCGTCGCCGTGTCGAAGTCGATGCGAACCTCCTTCACCTTGGCCGGTGAGAGAGCCTTGGCCACGAACTCGTACGGGTCCTCGGAGAACGGGATGATGTCGACCTTCTCACCGTTCAGCTCGTTGACCACCATCCGCACCCGAGAACCTCGGGCGCCGACGCAGGCGCCGACGGGGTCGACGTTGGGGTCGTTGGACCAGACCGAGATCTTGGTGCGGTGCCCCGGTTCACGGGCACAGGCCTTGATCTCGACGATGCCGTCCGCGATCTCGGGCACCTCGAGTTCGAAGAGCCGCTTGATGAGACCCGGATGGGTGCGGCTGACCACGATCTGGGGGCCCTTGGCCGTGCGGCGGACCTCGACGATGTAGGCCTTGACCCGGTTACCGCCCTCGCTGCGGCCCATCGAGACCTGTTCGGCCTGCGGCAGCAGCGCCTCCACCCGACCGAGGTCGAGAAGGGTGTAGCGGGAGTCGGTCTGTTGCACGATGCCGGTGACGATGTCACCCTCACGGCCGGCGTACTCCTCGTACTTCATCTCCCGCTCGACCTCGCGGATGCCCTGGGTCAGGATCTGCTTGGTCGTCTGGGCCGCGATCCGGCCGAAGGTGTCGGGCGTGACGTCGAGCTCGGGGCCGAACGGCTCACCCTCCTCGTCGAGCTCCTGGGCGAACACCCGGATGTCGAACGTCGACGGATCGATGGTCACCCACGCGTACTCGAAGGAGTCGGGCATTCGTTTGTAGGCCGACTCCAGGGCGTTGGCCATGATGCCGAACAGCTTGTCGATCGAAATTCCACGATCCTCGGCCAAGGCCTGGAGGGCCTCTGTCATCTCGTTGCTCATCGCTTTTTCCGTTTGTTGTTGGACGACTTCTTGTTGCTCGATTTCTGTTTCGACTTCGCGTTCCCGCTCTTGCCGCCCTTCTTCCCACCCTTTTTGGGGGTCGGACCCCAGTCGAAGTGGGTTCGGGCCTTGGCGATCGTGGCGTAGTCGACGGTGTGGTCTTCGACCTCCGGCAGGTCGACCCCGTCGATCTCGACGGCGGCCACCGAGATCCTGTCGGTGTCGGCCGACACCAGCTCGCCCCTGATTCGGCGGATCTCGGACCACGACTCGAGTTTGATGATGACCTGCTCACCGACCGCCCGGCGGAAGTGGTCGGGGCGACGCAACGGCCGTTCGACTCCCGGGCTCGAGACCTCGAGGAGGTAGCGACCGGGAACGGGATCGTGCTGGTCGAGAAGGGGCGAGACCAGCCGGTTGATCTCGGCCAGCCGTTCGGTGGTTATGCCGCCTTCGGCGTCGACGACGAGACGGAGCGTGCCACCGGTCCATTCGACGTCGATCAATTCACCATCGACGGTGGCGACCGGGTCGGCGAGCAGATCGTGGACGGCGTCGGCGACCGGCGAACCGAACTCGGATTCGGTGGACTCGGCGGATTCGGTCGATGTCGTGGGTTCGGTCACCTCTCACCTCCTCATCGGGCCCGTCGGGCTCATCGTGTGCGTGTGCGATTGTCTGGTTTGGCCCTTGCGGCCGGCGTGGTGCGGCCTCCTGCCGAGCAGCAGCGGCGAGCCACTCCGGGGTTGAAACCCCGGCGGCTCGGCGCCGACGAGACGCGTGGGCGGCCGTACCTAACAGCGACGGGCCGAGCCTGCCGGCCTTCGCTGATAAGCCAAAAGCGTGGGCCGCAAGCCCACGCTGGGGATAATACTAGCGGGCCCCACGGCACTCGCCTCGTTTGCCACTCGACTCGATCGGATCCGCCCCGATCCGGGCCGGCCAACGCCGTCCCTTCCGCCCCCCTCCCCACCTCAGCTCCCCGTGCGCGTTCGCGGGCGACAACGGTCACAACTGGTCGATTTCACCCGCGAACGCGCAGGGTCAGGGCTCGGGAAAGTGGCGTGTGCCCTACAGCTGGGCGTACCAGTCGTAACCCCGCTCGTACCAGTAGTCGGTGGGACGGTCGTTGGTGAACTGAATCGTCCCGATGCGCTTGATGCACTTGATGCCGTACTTGTTGGGGGTTGCCAGCCGCAACGGAGCGCCATGGTCCTGGGTGAGCGCCTCGCCCTGCAGGTCGTAGGCCAGCAACATCTGCGGGTTCAACATGGAGTCCATGTCGATCCCGACGTAGTACTGGCGATCGGGCGTGACGAGCGAGACGTAGTCGGTCAGATCTGGGCCCAGGCGGTCGGCGTACAGTGCGGCGAAGTCACTGAACCGGGCCCCTCCCCATGTCACGATGTGGCTCCAGCCCTCGACACATTTGTGCTCGACGGTGAGCTCGACCTTGGGAAGCGCAACAACGTCGTCGAGGCGATGGCGGCCGAGTTCGGCACCGTCGGGTCCGAGCACGGTGAGTTCCCAGGCGTCGAGATCGATTTCCTCGCGTATTCCGTGGCGGCCATTGACCCTCAACATCGACGAACGGCTCCGGTCAAAGGTCGGTGCGGTC
Source organism: Acidimicrobiales bacterium (assembly GCA_965216675.1). Classification (GTDB taxonomy): domain Bacteria; phylum Actinomycetota; class Acidimicrobiia; order Acidimicrobiales; family SZUA-35; genus JAHELU01. The sequence goes on from CBDCGK010000004.1 coordinate 848,841, forward strand.
CGGCCGCTCAACCGTCGCCACAGGTTCTCATTGAGCTCATGGCCGCGACGCAGGGCGACCGGGATGTTGTTGTCGTCGGGCCCGGTCTGGAGCCAGCGCCATCCGACGAAGGCGGCGAGCGCAGCCGCACCGCCGGTCAGGATGGAACGTCGGGTCTGGCGACGCAGGCCGGCTTCGTCGAGTGTCGGGGCCTCGGCTTCGAGGGCCGCGTAGCGGGCCGCACGCTCACGCTCCGCATCGTGACTCGCTTCAGACATCGGTGCGCTCCTTGTCCGACTCGGCTCGTTGTTCGTCGGTCAAGCGATCAGACGTCGGCAGCCGCTCGTAGCCGGTCACCATCGAGGCGAAATTCGACCATCCGGCTCGCACGACCTGGAGGATGTGGACGACGAAGAAGACCAGGAAACCGATGGTGATGACGAAGTGGATGGTGCGGGCCGTCTCGTAGCCGCCGAACAGTGTGGTCAGCAGGTTGACCTGGGTGGGCTTGTAGATGGCCAGTCCCGTCAACACCGCGAACGCACCCATCACCACGATCAGTGTGTACGTCAGCCGTTGGGCGGCGTTGTATCGGGCCTGAGGCGGAAGCGGCCCACGGCGGATGAACAGGTCGTGCAAAACGACGCTGACCGAGTCCCGCAACGAATGACGATCGGGTACGAGTTGGCGCCACTCACCCGAACGCCAGGTGTAGAGGCCGTACGCGATCCCGTTGATCGTGAACAGCCACCCGAACGTGAAGTGGAAGGCCATACCTCGGGCCAGGCGGCGTTCGAGCCCGAGCCGTTCGTTGACGGCATCGGGAAAGAAGTCGAACCAGTGCCAGCCGACGAGTCCGACACCGAAACCGAATGGATCCCGCACATCGGCCCAGTAGATTCGCAGACCACTCCAGATCATGATCGTGAGCAGCGGCACATTGATCCAATGCGTCCAGCGGGTCAGGCGATGGTGCTTGAGCCGGGCGACGGCCTCGTCACCCTCGGTGGACTCGCTACCGGCGGCAGGCTCGGACATGGTGGTCATCGCTCCACACCATAGGGATTGCGCCGGCCCCTGTCACCGAATCCGGCCGATGTTGTCGGTCCTGGTGGCCGATGTTGTCCAAACCGTTCGAATAGGATCGACAACATGAGCCTGTGGGAACGCATCACGAGTTGGTTTCGCACCGAAACAGCGGAGGCCCGGGACTGGTCGGCTGAGGTGCAGCAGGACTTGTCCGCCGACCTCGACCGTAAGGAGGCGGAACTGCGGGCGACCCCGTCCGAGCGGATCGAGCAGCTTCAGGAGCAGATTTCCGGAAACAGTGACGCCTTCGACGAGCTCAAGGGGCGGATCGAGACGTCCGGAACCGATGCCGAGACCGACATCGGCGACGACACACCCGACGCGTGATCTGGATCAACGGACCATTCGGCGGCGGCAAGACCACGACGGCCGAGGCGCTCGTCAGCCGGCGACCGGAGCTACGAACGTTCGATCCGGAACACGTCGGCTATCTCCTGATGTCGAATCTTGCCGGTCTGGAGATCGACGACTTTCAAGACCTCGCGGCCTGGCGGGAACTGGTCCCAATTGTGGCCCGACATCTTGCGGTGACGAGTGGGCAGGAGCTGGTCGCGGTCCAGACCGTTCTCGATCAGCGCTACTGGAGGGACCTGCGAGCCGGGCTGGCCGCCCAGGGCATGGACGTCGTGCACGTCGTGCTCGACGCAGAGCAAGCGACCCTCGAACGGCGAATCGAACGCGATGAAGAGAGCTCCGATGCCCACCAATGGCGGCTCGACCACATCGACCCCTTTGTCGATGCTCGGTCGTGGCTTTACGCCGAAGCCGATCTCGTGGTCGACACCACTACGCTCGACGTCGACGGCACCGTCGACCTGATCGTCGAGTCGCTCGGCTGACCGATCAGCGGTTCTTGCGGATCAGTTCGACGATCTGCTCGGACGCATTGGCGTCCTCGCCCACCTCGTTGAGGTTTCGGCGGCGGTCCTCATCGGCGGCCTTGCGGGCGGCGCCGCGGGTCGACTTGGCCCGTTCGAGGGCCGCCTCGGTGCCGTTCTCGGTGATGAACTCGGCCCACTCGACGAGCGTCGACACCATCTCGTCCTCCGGTACCACGGCGACGTTCGTGCCCTTGACGAACAGGTGACCCCGCTTGTTGCCGGCGGCGATACCGATGTCGGCGTCGCGAGCCTCCCCGGGCCCGTTCACGACACAGCCCATGACGGCGACCTGGAGCGGGATCTGGCGGTCGGCGAAAGCTTCCTGAGCCTGTTGGGCCACCTCGTAGACATCGATCTCCGCCCGTCCACACGACGGGCATGCGATCAGATCCACGTTCTTGCGTTCCCGCAACCCGAACGATTCGAGCAGCGTCCGACCCAGGCGGGCCTCGTCGACCGGATCGGAGGTCAACGAGTAGCGGATCGTGTCGCCGATGCCCTCCGCCAGCAGGGTGGCGATACCGGCGGTGGCCTTGACGATGCCGGCCGGCGGCGGACCGGCCTCGGTCACCCCAAGGTGCAGCGGATAGTCGGTGACCTCGCTCAGCTGCCGGTAGGCCTCGATCATCAGGGGAACGTTGGACGCCTTGACGGAGATCTTGATCAGGTCGAAGTCGACCTCATGGAAGTAGGCGATCTCCTGCTGGGCCGACTCGACCATGGCCTCCGGCGTGACCCGTCCGCCGTACTTTTCGTAGAGCTTCGGGTCGAGGCTGCCCCCGTTGACACCAATGCGGATCGGGACCCCCCGGTCCTTGGCCTCGGAGGCGACGGCCTTGATGTGTTCGGGCTTGCGGATGTTTCCCGGGTTGAGCCGCAGACAGTGCACACCGGCTTCGAGCGCCTCGAGCGCCCGTCGGTACTGATGGTGGATGTCGGCCACGATGGGAACCGGACTGCGGGGAACGATCCGGGCCAGCCCCTCGGCCGCCTCGGGTTCGTTGCAGGTGCAGCGGACGATGTCGGCACCGGCCGCCGCCAGCGCGTAGATCTGCTGCAGGGTGCCGTCGACATCGGCGGTCTTGGTGATCGTCATCGACTGCACCGTGATCGGGGCTCCGCCACCGACGGGCACATCGCCGACCATGATCTGGCGCGTCTGTTTGCGGGGAAATTCAACCGCTCCGGCTTCCATGATCAGCCGATCGGTCGAACGATGTCGAGGTACACGGTCGAGATCATGATGAAGCCGAGCAGACCGATGACGGCGTAGGCCACCGGAAGAAGCTTGGCCACATCGACCTGGTGCCGGTAGTCGCCTCTCGAACGTAACCGCTCGTAGGTGGCGATGGCGGCGTGCCCCCCGTCGAGCGGCAGGAGCGGCAGGAGGTTGAGGACACCGATGAAGACGTTGAAGATCCCGAGCATCATCAGGGGAACGGTGACGTCGAAATCCTCCTGGCCGGCGATACGCACGGCCCCGACCAGCGAGACCGGCCGTTCGGCCTCGTCACTGTTGATGTCGACCGAACTGGACCCCTCGAACATCAGGCGCCCGAGTTCCCCGAGCGTGGATGGGCTGAGGAATCGGGGAATCGACGTGATGGCCTGCCACATCGTCTCGCCGAACGTTTCAACGGCCAGGACGGGGCTTTCCCTCGTCCGTTCGAACGAGGGGCCGACACCCAGGAAGCCGCGCTGACCGCTGTCGGCCTCGGAATCGGGAACCGAAGCCAGCGTCACCGTCTCGTCGAACAACGCGCCGGCCCGCTCGATGGTCAACGTCACGGTCTCACCGGGTCGGGCGCTGATGTAGTCGACGGTCTCACCCCAGTCGGTGGTCTCGACGCCGTTGATGGCCACGATGTCGTCGCCCGGCTCGAGGCCGGCCTCCACCGACGGCGTTGTGACCTCGTTGTAGCTGAATACCTCGCTTACCTGCGAACCCTCCCTGACGATGGTGACGTTCACGTTCTCACCGGGTCGAGCGGCGATGTAGGCGGCGGCCTCGGTCGGCGTAGACATCGCCACCCCGTCGACGGCCACGATCTCGTCGTCGGGACCCCAGCCGGCCTGGTTGACGACGGCGCTCTCGTCGGTGATCTCGGAGATCAGACCGACCGACCACTTGGTGGGGTCATTGAGTCCGATCACGCTGACGACGATGCCGAACAGCAGGATCGCCTGCAGGAAATGCATCATCGATCCGGCGGTGATCACCAGCATTCGCTTGGGATAACTCTTGTTCTTGTAGGCCCTCGGCTCGTCCTCCGGCGGACACGGATCCAAGTTGTTCATGCCGACGATGCGGACGAACGCTCCGACCGGCAGCAGGCGCACGCCGTACTCGGTCTCGCCCCGGCGGAACGACCACAGGCGCGGGCCCATGAACATGAAGAACTGGGTGACCTTCATGCCCGTCCACTTCGCGGTGGCGAAATGGCCGAGCTCGTGGAGGAAGATCATGATCACGATGCCGAGCACGACCAGGAAGTAGCGCGGCCCGGCCCAGAAATACAGGAGAACGAACAGGCCCAGAATGGCCACCAAACCGACAGGATTGGTTTGGCCGGCGTAGTCGTCGCCGCGATCGGCCGGTTCGAGCGACCGCTTCCAGTCGCCCGGCCGTGCCTCGGTTGATTGCTCGGCGACCGGTTCTGCGGCCGGCGGACTCTTCGTCGAATCCATCAAGTTCACTGCTCCGAACGATTGAGAGGCCTGGGGATACTCAGGCCGGTGGCTCCGGGTCCCGGGTTAGGAGGCGGGGCGGGGTCCGCCTGCCGCAGAGCCGTGTTGTGAGAGGACCATTTCAGCATACTTGCGTGCCTGTGAGTCGGCATCCAGCACCTCGTCGAGCGTGTCGCCGGTTCCGCCGTCGTGCCGACTCATCACGGCCTCGATGACCCTGTGAATATCGGTCCATTCGACGCGTCCCTCAAGGAATGCCTCGACCACCACCTCGTTGGCCGCGCTGATCCATGCCGGAGCCGTCCCTCCGATACGTCCGGCCTCATAGGCCAGGTCGAGGCACGGGAACAGTTTCCGGTCGGGTGGTTCGAAGTCGAGGCGGCCGGCGGCCGACCAGTCGATGGCCCCGAATGGTTCCGGAAAGCGGCTGGGGAAGGCGAGCGCATAGGCGATCGGCAGTCGCATGTCCGGCCGGGAGAGCTGGGCGATCGTCGAACCGTCGCGAAACGTCACCATGGAATGCACGATCGACTGGGGGTGAACGACGACTTCGATGTCGTCGAGCCCGATGCCGTAGCCGGCTGCACCCGCGGGCCGGCCGAACAGCTCGTTGGCCTCGATGACCTCCAGGCCCTTGTTCATGAGGGTCGACGAGTCGACGGTTATCTTCGGCCCCATCGACCAGGTCGGATGGGCGAGCGCGTCCTCGACCGTGACCGTGGCGAGCTGGTCGGCGGTGTAGCCCCGGAACGGACCGCCGGAGGCCGTCAGCTGAATCCGCTCCACCGACGAACCGCCGTCGTCATCGGCCGCTTCGCCATCCGAGGATCCGTGGGCCAGCAGACACTGGTGGATGGCGGCATGCTCGGAGTCGACCGGAACCAGCTCGGCTCCAGGGGTCCGGCGGGCCGACTGCACGACCGGTCCGGCGGCGATCAACGACTCCTTGTTGGCCAACGCCAGCCGCTTGCCGGCGTTCAAGGCGGCCAGCGTCGACGCCAGCCCGGCAAAGCCGACGACACCGTTCACCACCACGTCGGCCCGAACCGACACCTCGGCCAGACCCGACGGTCCGGCCGTCACCTCCACCTCGCCCAGACCGGCGGCCGTGAGTCGATCCCGCATCGTCGGGATCAGCTCGTCGGCGCCGACCGAGACGATCTCCGGCCGCACCGCGGCGACCTGGGCCGCCAGGTCGTCGAGCCGACCGCCGGCCGCGAGGGCCACGATGCGATAGTCGTCGGGCCGGTGGGCCACGACGTCGATGGTCTGGGTGCCGATCGAGCCGGTCGATCCGACGACGGCGACCGAACGCCGGGTCACCGTGGATGAGCCGGGGCCGAGCCCGGCCCCTGGAGCTTGCCGTCGGAGGCCGAAACTCCCGAGCTGGAGGCGACCTTCAGCGTTTCAACCACCAGCAACCTAGAAGATGCCGTACAACACGGCCAGGAAGTAGGCCCCGGGGAGGGCGAAGAGCAGACCGTCGATGCGGTCGAGCAGACCTCCATGGCCGGGGATGATCGTTCCCATGTCCTTGACCCCGAGGTCGCGCTTGACCAGTGACTCGGCCAGATCGCCCATCGGAGTCATGACCCCGACCACCGCGCCGAGGGCCAAGGCGCCGAGGAACCGGCCGTCCCACATCGTCGAGAACGGCATGACGGCCATGGCGAAGGCGCAGAAGACAGCGAAGAGGAAACCGGTGATCGTACCTTCCCAGGTCTTGTTCGGGCTGGCGCTGTGGAACGGTCGGCGACCGAACGCCCGACCGCCGAAGTAGGCCATCGTGTCGGAGACGACGGCGATCACGATGGTGGATAGCAGGAGCTGAACGCCGAACTCCTCCTGACGGAGAATCATCGCCGCAAACGCCCCGCAACCTCCGATCCACAACACTCCGAGGATGGTCAGGCTGAGGTTGAGGACCGGTCGCTCATGGTCGGCACCGGCCAGGTACCACAACATGCCGAACACAACGCACAGGGTGGTGATGAGCGTGAACGCGATATCGCCGCGGTAGTAGGCGGCGACCGGGAACCCGACCGTGGCCAGCAAACCGAGCAGGGTGGCGGGACGCAGGCCGGCGAGACGCATGGCGTTGAACAGCTCGATGACCGCCAGGAGTGCTGCGGCGCACACGACGACCATCATCGCCACCGGTCCGACCCAGAGCGCGGCCAGCACCACGCCGGCCATGACCACGGCGGCACCGATGGCCTGCGGAAGGTTTCGGCCACCCGGCTGATCGAGTTGGTCGAGGTCGCGGGAGCCGTCGTAGGACTCGCTCTCGAAGTACTGGTCTTCGGATTCGGATCCGCTGAACAGGCCGGGCGCGGTCGGATCGTCGTCGGACAGCGCCGATCGGCGGGCGACGGGCACCTCGTCGAGCGATTCGGCGCTTCGACTCGATGCCACGGATACCTCCCCCGTCGTGGCCGGACCGACGGACTCGACCGATGGCGGCGAGCTGACGATTCGGGAACGAGGCTGGGTGCGAACGGCGGCGGTGCGGTCGATCGCGGAGCCCGCCGGGACCGTCAGGTCGTCGGCCGGCTGTTGGGAGCCGAGCACCGATGGCCGTATGTCGAGATCGCGGTGATTGGCGATCTCGGTGTGGTCAAGACCCGCGGCCGGCTCGAGCACCGGGTCGCTCCCCGGGATTCGGCGCCCCTCTGAGGTATCGAGCGCTGGAGGGACGGGACGACCGTCGGGACCCCAGTCGTCGAGTTCGGACCGGCGCGGCGTCGGCGTCGGCGTCGACGCTGCGGTCACCGCCGGGGCCGACGTCGAAGCCGGCTCCGTCACTGCCGGCCTGCTCGTGGTGCTCGACACCGGGGGAGACTCGGCGTGGTCGTCGCCGGCGATGTCGGTGGCATCCGACCCGGCGAACACGTCGGCCAGATCAGGACCGGACCAGGTGGGATCGTCGCTCTGCCAGCTGGGGCCTTTCACGTCACCCCAGAGATCCTTGCCCTCGTTGTCACCGGCCAGAACCTTCGGGACCTGCCCGGTGGCGGGGGCAGTCCAATGCTGCAACCCGGCCGCTTCGGCCTCGGCCGCCGTCTTTCGTTCGGCGGCCGTCGTGCCCGACTTGCGGTCGAACTCGTCGTCGTCGGACCGAACCACCGGCACCTTGCCGAAGGTGCTCGGATCCGGCTCCGGAGGCGGTTCAAACAGGTCGAAGATGCTCGGGGATTCCGGCTCTTCGATGTCGTCTCGTCCATTCATGTCAGCCACAGTGGCGTTCCTTCCGATCACCGGGGGTCTCGGGTCTGTTCTCCCGTTTCGCCGAACTCTTCCCGATTCGGCGAGCGACCGATAGCGATGCGGTCAAACCTCTAGCAGTTCGTCTTCTTTGCTGGCCAGGGCGCTGTCGACGGAGGCCTCCGAGGCCTGGGTCAACTTGTCGAGTTCTTTTTCTGCTCGAGCCAGTTCGTCCTCGCTCAGCTGGTTGTCCTTCTCGGCATTTTCGAGATCTTTACGGGCTTCGCGGCGGATGTTGCGGATCGAGATTCGACCGTCCTCGGCCATGTTCTTGACCACCCGTACCAGTTCCTTACGGCGTTCCTCGGTGAGCGGCGGAAAGTTCAGTCGAATCGACCGGCCGTCGTTGCTCGGGGACACGCCGAGATCCGAGACCCGGATGGCCCGCTCGACCGACTCGAGGTTGGCGGGATCGTGTGGCGTGACGAGTAGCTGCCGGGCCTCCGGCACCGACACCGAGGCCACCTCCACCAGTCGCATGTCCACCCCGTAGGCCTCCACGGACAACCGCTCCACCAGCTGGGGGTTGGCGCGACCGCTGCGCACCGATGCGAACTCGCTGCGCGAGTGAGCGATCGCCTTGTCCATACGCTCTTGGGCGTCGGAGAGAACCAGTTCCGCAAATTCGCTCATCGCACTATCGTACCGATCGGCTCGCCGCAAAGGAGGCTACGCAGGCTGCCTTCCTTGGCCATGTCGAACACGACGATCGGCAGCTTGTTCTCCTTGGCGTGGGTTATCGCAGTGGGGTCCATGACTCGCAGATCACGATTAAGTACTTCTAAGTACTCTAGCTCTTCGAGCTTTTCCGCTTCGGGATTGGTGCGAGGATCGTCGGAGTAGATGCCGTCGACGCCGTTCTTGGCCGACAGCAGAACCTCGGCATCGATCTCGACGGCCCGCAGGGCTGCGGTGGTGTCGGTGGTGAAGAACGGGTTGCCGGTGCCGGCGGCGAAGATCACGACCCGGTTCTTCTCCAGATGCCGAATGGCCCGGCGGCGAATGTACTCCTCGGCCACCTGAGGCATCCGGATCGCCGACTGCAGTCGGGTCGGCACGTTCTTCTGTTCGAGGATGTCCTGGAGTGCAAGCGCGTTCATCACCGTGGCCAGCATGCCCATGTAGTCGGCTTGAGCCCGATCGAGGCCACCTTCGGCTCCGGTCATACCTCGCCAGAAGTTGCCGCCGCCGACGACGATCGCCACCTCGACCCGGAGGTTCTTCCAGACATCGATCACCTCGTCGGTGATCCGATCCATCACGTCGTGGTTGATACCGAAACCCTGCTCGCCGGCGAAGGCCTCTCCCGACAGCTTGAGCAGGATTCGGCGCCAGCGTGGATTTGACTCGTTGTTCACAGAAAACCTCCGCGCCCGAAGGGCACTTCTGCATTGGTTCGCAAACCCGCTCCGGCGCCCGAGGCAGCTGACGGGCGGGTTTCACCTCAGGCTACTGGCATCGGAACGCGATGCGAGTGCGGGCTCGGTTCGGGCCTAGCGAACACCGGATGTACAAGCCCTGTATCTCCTGAAGCAGCAGCACCGTCAGGATCTACAACGACGGATCGAATCTCGAAATCGGACACGCCGAGAGGACCTCGACCGGTCATCGGAGGGAAGACCAAATGAGCCACTTCGCCTATGCCATGGGCGCACGAATCATCGCCCGATCACCTCGGCCGCCCGCCGACGACCATCACGGCGGAGACGATGACCGGGAGTCCCGGATCGCCCGCCTCACTCGTCGAGCCCTCCGGTGGACGGCGACACTCCTGCGACGGCCGTGGCGTCGGCTGCATCGCCTGAAGCCGGACGGTGCCGAAGCGACACCACCACCGGCGACGTCGCTGTCGACCGGCGCCCTCGCTCGCAGAGAGGGTTAGCCGACCAGGGCGAGCACGAAGCGGGTGATCGTGCCGTCGCCGATCTTGGCCGACACCGTCTCCTTCTCACCGAACACGCCCTGCTCGAGCAGGACCCGATCGGCGAACCAGGCGTTGGTGCGGCCCTCGACGATCTTGTCCCAGGCGGCCTCGGGCTTGCCCTCGTTCTTCGTGATCTCGAGGAGGGCGGCCCGCTCCCGCTCGACCTCGTCGGCCGGGACCTCGTCGCGGCTCAGGTAGCTCGGCTTGGCGAAGGCAATGTGTAGGGCGATCTCGTGGAGGGTCTCGGCGTCGACACCCTGGGCCTGGACCAGCACACCGGCCCGCCCGCCACCGTGGACGTAGGCATCCAGCACGGTGTCGGCGCTCTTCTCGAAACGGACGACCTGACCGAAGTCGATGTTCTCCTTGACGGTCAGCTTGAGTTCCTCGACGGCGTCGGCCTTGTCGGCGACAGCCTCGGGGCCCTTGGCCAACACCAGCTCGGCCAGCTCGTGGGCCAGCTTCACGAAGTCGTCGGACTTGGCGGCGAAGTCGGTCTCCGACTTGAGATGCACCAGTGCGGCGGCTTCATCGTTCTCGGCGACGACGACGATGCCCTCGCTGTTCTCACGGTCGCTGCGTCCGGCGGCCTTGGCCAGACCCTTCTCCCGCAAAATCTGGACGGCGGCGTCGAAGTCGCCGTCGGCATCGGTGAGCGCCTTCTTGGCGTCCATCATCCCGGCACCGGTTGCCTTACGGAGTTCCTGTACATCCTTGGCGGAGATAGCCATCTGTGTTCCTCTTCTGTTCGTTCTTCGTGGTGGATGCAGATGAGGTCAGGCGTTGTCGCCTTCAGCCGACTCTGCCGAATCGGCCGCCTCGGTGGGAGCGGCATCGTCGGTTGCCGTCTCGGCAACCGGTGTCTCGGCGACCGGCGCCTCGGACGGAGGGGCCTCGGACGGAGGCGCCTCACCGTTTGCCGTCGGGGCCTCGGCCGCAGCCTCGGGGGCCGGAGCGGCCGCCGATTCCGCCGCCTGCTGTTCGGCCAGGGCCGCTGCCACCCGAGCCTCACGGTCGGCTGCTGCCTGAGCGGCCGCAGCGCGAGCGGCTTCCTGCTCGGCGGCTATCGCAGCCTCCTGCTCGGGGGTACGGCTCTGCGGTGCGGTGGGTGCGCCGGTACGGCGGGCGGCCATGATCTTGCCCTCCGCCACCGCCTCGGCGATGACGCGTGTCATCAACTCGGCCGAGCGGATGGCGTCGTCGTTGCCCGGGATCGGGTAGGTGATCAAGTCGGGGTCACAGTTGGTGTCGACAACGGCAACGATCGGGATACCGAGCTTGCGGGCCTCGGTGACGGCGATGTGCTCGATGATGGTGTCGACCACGAAAACCACACTGGGCAGCTTGGCCATGGTCTTGATTCCGCCGATGTTGCGGTTCAGTTTCTCGAGCTCACGGCCGTAGCGGAGGGCTTCCTTCTTCGGCATCTCCTCGAAGTCGCCCGCGGATTGCATCCGCTCGTATTCGAGCAGTTTGCCCACCCGCTTCGAAATGGTCTGGTAGTTGGTGAGCATGCCACCCAACCAGCGCTGGTCGACGAAGGGCATGCCAACCGACTGGGCATGGCGTCGAATCGACTCCTGGGCCTGCTTCTTGGTGCCGACGAACAGCACGGTTCCGCCGTTGGCCACCTCGTCTCGAACGAAGGTGTAGGCGGTTTCGACCCGTGAGAGCGTCTCCTCCAGGTCGATGATGTAGACCCCGTTGCGGTCGCCGTGGATGAACCGCTTCATCTTGGGGTTCCAGCGGCGGGTCTGATGACCGAAATGCACGCCGGCTTCCAGCATTTGCTTCATGGTGACGACTGCAGTCACTTTTGTTCCTCCGGTTTATGACGGCCGATCGCGCTCCGCGTGCGGGGGCCGCGTGCGGAGACCGTAGGATTCGGATCGGCCGAACTGGTTGGTTCGGATCGGGTTTGCGGTCGACGGGCGCCGACCACGGCCGTTTGGCCCTTGTGAACTATAGCGGCCGCCGAACCGGGTATCACCCAACGAGGAACCGTCGGCTTGGGGAGGCCACCAGCCGCACCGACCAGTCGGAGCCGATGTAACCGAGTGGGTCGACGTAGTGGCCCCGCAATCTCGCCGTCAGGTGGAAATGAGCAGCGGCGGTGGCGACCGGCTGCCCTCCGACGACCCGATCGCCGACCGTGACGTCGACACGCTCGAGATAGGCATAGGTGGAGCGCAGGTGAGGACCATGGGCCACCACCACATACCGCTGGCCGCCGACCGAGCCGGCGAAGACAACCGAACCGGCGGCAACGGCCACCACCGACTGGCCGGCGCGGGTCCCGTATTCCAGACCCCGGTTGCCGGCGCCGTAGGGTCCCGACGGTGGGCGAAAGAAATCGACGATCGGGGCGTCGACCGGATGGCGCCACGGCGACGCCGTCTCCACAGTGTTCTCGACGACAGTGTTCTCGACAACAGTGTGCTCGACGGTACGTTGGGGCGCTGCGGCCGCCACCGGCGATGAGAGAGGGAACAGGGTCGCCACAACGGCGACGAAAACAGCGAAGCGGGCCATCGGAGCCTCCTACGACAAAGGTGATCGAGGGGGCCGAGGACCCGAGCGGCTTGGGCGCCGTGCGGTCAGCATAGCCGGCGACGACCGGGTTCAGGCCGGTTCGCGTTCGCCCTGCTCGAGCCGGGAGCGAAGCCCGAACACGGCCTTGGTGTGGATTTGGCACACCCGACTCTCGGTGACACCGAGTACCTTGCCGATCTCGGCGAGGGTCATGTTCTCGTAGTAGTAGAGCGTCAGGACGATCTTTTCCCGCTCGCTCATCGTGTTGATGGCCCGGGCCAGGAGCTGGCGCGACTCCGACCGCTCGTAGGTCATACCGGGGCCGTCGCGGCGGTCGGCGAGCGTGTCGCCGAAGGTCAACGTCTCGGTGCCACCAACCGACAGCATCTCGTCGAGGGCCACCATGCCCAAGGATCCGATCTGCTTGTAGACACCGTTGAGCTGGTCGGAGGTCAGATCCAGTTCATCGGCGATCTCGGAGTCGGTCGGAGGTCGGTGGAGCTTGGCTTCGAGCTTGGTCATCGCTCGCTCGACCGCCTTCGCCTTCGACCGGACCGATCGGGGAACCCAGTCGATCGAGCGCAGCTCGTCGAGGATCGCCCCTTTGATGCGGGAGACCGCGTAGGTCTCGAATTTGAAGCCGCGTTCGGGGTCGAACTTGGTGATCGCATCGATCAGTCCGAACATCCCGTAGCTGATCAAGTCGGCCTGGTCGACGGTCTGGGGAAGCCCCGCCGCGATCCTGCTGGCCACGTACTTGACCAGCGGAGCGTAATACACGATCAGCTCGTCGCGGTCCTGTTGCTTCTCGGTCGTCTTGAATCGCGCCCAGACGGCCTCGAGATCGGTTTCTGTTTCAATTGCCACGGTGCCCGCCATGGTGAGTGGGTTCTCAGGATTTGGCCGAGAAGCACCCGAGCGTTGGCCCCAGGCTCCTCGTACCCACTCTCCGTCGGCATCCGACCACAGAACGTGAGAATTTGGGTGGGATTCCCTCAGGGATGGACCGAGAGATCCAGCACCGGTGTGAGTCGGACGGCGGGCACGAGCCCCCAACTCACCTTCCCTGTCGGCTCGTTCGCTGCCTTCGGCAGGCTTCTCGAAACCGAGCAGGTGAAGATAACGGACTTTGGCGGCGGAAGTCACGGCCGAGAAGGGTAGCGGCGACAGTGACCGCTCGCGCGGGATGGGCGACGCCAGCCGCTCAACCCCCTCTCCAGATAACCGTCGAACCCCGCAGGTCGACCTCGCCCGCATCGACCAGAGCCCGGATCTCGATCAACAGGTTCATGGGATCCAAACGGGTCAGCGCCGACAGGGCGTCGACCGAGATCGCGCCGGCCCGCACCTCGCGCCTGATCAGATCAGACACCGAGGTGTCAACGTCCGGCAGGCCACCGTCGGCCGGTGCGGTCGACGAGTCGACCGGCAGGCCGACCGACCAGCCCAACGCGACGAGCACGTCATCGGCGTCACGGGTTGGGATTGCACCGTCGACGATCAGGCCGTTGGTGCCGTCGGCCGCCGGGCTGAGAACCGACCCCGGCACGGCTAGCACCGGCTTACCCCGCTCGGCGCTCTCCTCCGCGGTGAGTAGCGCTCCGCCCCGACCATGCGACTCCACGATGACGGTGGCAGCGGCCAGCGATGCGATGAGCCGGTTCCGAGCCGGGAACCGCCACCGGGCGGGGCCGGTCCCGGCCGGATACTCACTGATCAGCAGACCGCAGGCCATCACGTCGTCCCACAACTGTTGGTTTCGATGGGGATAGACGACGTCGAGCCCGGTCCCCACAACACCAACAGCCCCTCCCCCACCGTCGAGGGCACCCTTGTGGGCCGCGGCATCGATGCCGAGAGCCAGACCGCTGATCACGGAGACACCGGCCTCGGCCAGGTCGAGCGCCATTCGATGGGCGACGCTGCGACCGACGGATGTGCAGCGCCGTGTGCCGACGATGGCCACTGCCGGACGGACCTGCAGCAGTTCCAGATCGCCGGCACAGAACAGCAGCAGTGGTGGTTCCGGCTCGTCGGCAAAAGGCCACTGGGGATCGTCGGGGTGCACGATGACCCGCCCCTGTTCGTGTTGGAGGTCGAGGAGCCGATCGGGATCGAGCCGGGCGATGTCGGAGCGCCACTTCTCGATGTTCGACGGTTTGATCCCCGGCGGCGCTTCATCGAGAGGTGCCGGATACTCACCGGCACGCAGGCGGGCGACGACCTCGACCGGGTCATGGCGAGAGAGGAGCCACCGGATCCGGGCCGGGCCCATCCCATCGAGGTGAAGCAGGCAGAGGCGCGCCCGAATGTCGGCCGACAGGGCGGACGAGGTGATGTGGTTCACGACGCCACCCCCAAAACGGCCCGGGGCTGGGTGCGAAGCGCCAGGGCGGCCTGGATGGTCTCGGCCGACACCTCGTCGTCGTCGCCGTTGAGGTCGGCGATCGTGCGGGCGACCGTTCGAATCCGGCGGAGGCCACGGCCGGTCAGCTCGCCGGCCTCCAGGACCCGTCGGAGCAGTGATCGGGCCGCCGGTGACAACGGTGCGACCTCGTCGAGGCAGTGGGCCGGGAGATCGGCGTTGCAGGTGACTCCCCTCGCCGCCGCCCGGGCGCGAGCCTCGGCCACCCGGCGGGCGACGGCCGCCGATGACTCCTCACCGGCGCCGTCGAGGAGTACCGCGGCCGTCGGCGGCTCCACCTCGATCCGGAGGTCGAAGCGATCGAGCAACGGCCCGGACAGTCGACGGGAGTAGCGGGCCCGAGCGGCATCGCTGCACCGACAGCGACCGTCCTGGCCGCCCTCGCCGCACGGACACGGATTCATGGCCGCGACCAGAAGGAATCGAGCCGGGAGGGTGACGGCTCGAGCCGCTCGCGACACCCGGATGACGCCCTCCTCCAGCGGTTGGCGGAGTGCATCGAGGATGGGAACCGAGAACTCCCCGAGCTCGTCGAGAAAGAGCACGCCGTTGTGGGCGCAGCTGATCTCGCCGGGCCGCATGGCCGCTGTTCCACCGCCCAGCATGGCCACGGCCGAGGAACCCTGATGAGGGGCTCTGAAGGGCGGCCGCTTCACGAGCCCGCCGGCCGGCACGGACAGCCCGGCAGCGGAGTGAACCCGGGTGGTGAGCAGCGCCTGGGTGGGGTCGAGATCGGGCAGGAGACCGACGACACGGCTCGCCAGCATGGTCTTGCCGGCCCCGGGTGGACCGATCATGAGGAGATGGTGACCACCGGCGGCGCTGATCTCCAACGCCCATCGAGCCAGGGGTTGGCCCCGCACCTCGGCCAGATCACCGGCACGGATGTCGACGATCGGATCGGCCGGCGGTTCCACGATGGACGGTAGCGGTTCCGATCCGATCAGGCCGGCGACGATCGCCCCGAGGGTGGCGGCGCCTCGAACCTGGCCGGGCCGGACGACCGCGGCCTGCTCGGCTCCGCAGCGGGGAACGAAGACCTCGTCGGCCTCGACCGCATCGGCGAGCGACACGAGCCCAGGAACCGGGCGAATCGCCCCGTTGAGACCGAGTTCA
The DNA here is from genome assembly GCA_965216675.1 of Acidimicrobiales bacterium. Taxonomy (GTDB): domain Bacteria; phylum Actinomycetota; class Acidimicrobiia; order Acidimicrobiales; family SZUA-35; genus JAHELU01. Next base: position 864,739 of record CBDCGK010000004.1, read on the forward strand.
CCGACGGCGCCGAAGGACCGGATGGCCTCGACCTCGATCTGGCCGGATGCGGCCAGTACGCCGAGCGCGATCGGCAGATCGAGCGCGGCGCCCTGCTTGCGTAGCCCGGTCGGTGCCAGGTTGATCGTGACCCGCCGGTCCGGCCACTTGAGCCTGGTGGACAGAATCGCGGCACGGACCCGGTCGCGGGACTCACGACACGAGGCATCGGGTAGCCCGACGAGCGTGTAGCCGGGTAGGCCGTTGCTGACGTGGACCTCGACGGTGACGGGGTGGCCGTCGACCCCCTGGACGACGGCCGTGGAAACGGTGGCGAGCATGACGCTTCGCTCCTTGCCTGGGTGCGACGCGATTCAAAGACGCGTCGAGAGAGATGACGAGGAGGAGCGAATGCTGCCTGAACCTCGACGAGCCGGTCGGTCGTCGAGTGCTGACCCACACCCTAGAGAGGGGGTCTGACAGTGAAGGAGATGTCGGTCCCTCAGAGCCCTTCGCGGGTGAACCGGACGACGGCCTCGATCTCCTCGTCGGAGAGCCTGCCGGTATACGCCGGCATCTGGTTCGCGCCGTTGGCCACGACCGCGATCTGATCGGACTCATCGGGGAACCTGGCCGTGACCGTACCTTCATTCAACTTGGAACCCGTTCCGCCCTGGCCGGCCGCGCCGTGGCAGCCCACGCAGTGGCGACTGTAGACATCTCGCCCGAGCACCAACACCGGGTCGTTGGACGACACCTCCGGGACCTCACCGACACACGCTGTCAGCAACAAACCGGCCGTCAACGGCGCCAACAGGGCGAGAACCGACGCAGCCACTCGGCGACGGCCGGTACCGGCTCCATCGGTGGTCGAAGGGTCTGTCGGAGATGCCATACTGACTCCCATGGGTTTCGATCCGCACCGAAAGCATAGGGCCTCTCGGTTCGACTACTTCTTCGTGGCCGCCGCCTTTGCGGTGATCATCGCTCTCGTCGCCTGGGCGCTCGCCGGGTAGGCCGGACCAGGTATCGACATGCCGTCACGCAACCGGGCCCGCGAAGCGGCCAAGGCCGCTGCCGCGCCGCCGACGACGAGCCGAAACAAGGCGGGCAAGAAGACGAAAAAGAAAAAGGGACGGACGAAGACGGGACCGCAGAACGCCGAAAAGGGGCGAACAAAGCGGCCACAGACGCCAGCGGCTGGTCGACATCGGACCGGCCCGATGCTCGACCCCTCAGCGGCCGAGAACGCCGAGACCCGTTTCGTCCAGCCCTACGAGGCGACCAAGACCTACATCTGTCCCGGCTGCAACCGTGACATCGAGCCGGGCGTCGGTCACCTGGTGGCTGTGCCCCCGGACGCCCCCGACCTGCGGCGGCACTGGCACCGAGGCTGCTGGACCAATCGACACACCCGATTCTGAGCCCTCAGAAGCATGCCTCCCGAACCCTGACGTTGCCCCGGGCGTCGACGTCGACGACGTCAAAGCGAATATCGGACGCGAACCATCGCCCCGAAGGAACGGCGTAGCCGCAGACCCCGGAACGATGCTCAGCGAGCCACGAACGAGCGAGCCGCCGCAGACGTTGCTGCTTCGCCCATCCGACCGCGTCGAACCCGGTGCCGTAGCGACCCGAGGATCGGGCTTTCACCTCGACGAAGACGATCGTCGAATCAACGGCTACGACCAGGTCGAGTTCGCCCTGACGGCACCGCCAGTTGCGGTCGAGAACCCGATAGCCGGCCCTGGTGTACCAGAGCGCCGCCGCGTCCTCACCTCGACGACCGAGGTCCTGATTGTGTGTTCCCACGATGGTGATCCCCCCGATTGGGTGGAATCATCGACAGTGGTCGATCTCCCGGCTCAAATCTCCCGATCCGGGAGTTCCTCGACGGTGATACCCCGGGTGGTCGAGATCGTGACCCGCTTGAGGAACCGGGACTGCCGGTAGGTGTCCCACACCCAGGCGTCGACCAGTTCGTATTCGAGCATCTCGGCCCCCGGACCGGACAGCCGGTTTACCTCGTTGGCCAGATAGGCCCGCCGGTCGGTTTCGACCACATAGCGGAACATGGCCACCACGTCGCGATACTCGCGAAACAGCGACAGCTCGGCCTCGGACTCGTAGCGCTCGAGATCTTCGCTACTCAACTGCGGTACCTCTCAGATCGCCGGAACCCGACAAGGGTGCTCGACTCGTCGCCGGGGATGGTTGGGCGGAACCCACCGACAAAGGCTGGAGACGACTCAGCGGTCGCGCTTTTCCTTCACCTTCGCGGCCTTGCCGACCCGATCCCGGAGATAGTAGAGCTTGGCCCGACGAACGTCGCCGCGGGTGACAAGCTCGATCTTGTCGATGATCGGTGAATGGAGGGGGAAGATGCGCTCAACGCCGACACCGAAGCTCAGCTTGCGGACGGTGAAGCTCTCGCGGATGCCGTCGCCCCGGCGGCCGATGACCACACCCTGGAAGACCTGAATACGCTCGCGGTTGCCCTCGACGACCTTGACGTGCACCTTCACGGTGTCGCCCGGCGCGAACTCGGGGATCTCGTCGCGGAGTTGGGCTTGTTCAACTACTTGGGTCGTGTTCATCGTGGGTTCCTGTGTGCGAAGCTTCTCAGAAGGTGCGCCGTTCGGATTGGCGCGACGGGCCGCGGTGACTGCGGCAGCGCCTATCAAGCCTAGCTCTGCCCGGTGAAACTCCAACCCGTGCCGACACGCGACCTCCCGGTTTCGACCGGCTCGGTGGCGGGTACGCATCGGACCATGAACAGCTCCCACCCCACCGACGCCGCCTCCGACTCCGGGCCGACTTCCTCATCGGCCGGCACCGTGGCGATCGTCCTCGCCGACGACTTCGAGGATTCGGAGTTCACCGAGCCCCGCGACGCGCTGACCGACGCAGGCTACCGGGTCGAGATCATCGGCATCGAGCCCGGTTCGGTAACCGGAAAGAACGGCACCGAGGTGACGATCGACCTCCCGGTGTCGTCGGCCGATCCGGCCCGCTACTCGGGCCTGCTGATCCCCGGCGGATTCTCCCCCGACCGTCTCCGTACCGATGACGAGATCGTCGCGCTGGTGAACGACCTCGTGACCCGTCCCGCTCCCACCGGAGCGATCTGCCACGCCCCGAGTCTGCTCATCGAGGCCGGCACCGTCGAGGGCCGCCGGCTGACGAGCTTCCAGTCGATCCGCACCGACCTGGTCAACGCGGGAGCGGAGGTCGTCGACGAAGAGGTGGTGATCGACGACAAACTGATCACCTCGCGACATCCAGGCGATCTCCCGGCGTTCATCGACGCCCTCCTTGGGGCCCTCCGGTCCGAAGCCGCGCTCACCCGGGGCCTGAGCAACGAGCCGGCGGTGACCGAACAGCCTTCGTCGAGCTGACAAGCCCGCCGGTTCATGGTTCGCGTTCCCGCCGACCTGGCCCGGCGAGACCCGGAACGCCTGGCCGGCCTGGCCGGGCTTCGCTATGTCGACCCCGGTGAACCCGGTTACCGGCGGCGGCGCTGCGGCCGTGGATTCAGCTATCTCGACGGCGACGTCGTGCTCACACCGCCGGAACGGGACCGCCTCGTCGAGCTCGTCGTCCCACCGGCGTGGGAGGACGTCTGGCTGTGCCGCGACGGCGTCGGCCACATCCAGGCGACCGGCGTGGATGACGCCGGTCGCAAACAGTACCGCTACCACCAGGCGTTCCGCGCCGCCCGGGAACGTCAGAAGTTCGACCGGCTCGCCTACTTCGCACGCGCTCTCGTCCCGATCCGGCGGCAGGTGTCGCACTGGCTCGACGACCAGGTCGGCAGCCGCAACCACGCCGTTGGAGCGGCACTACGGCTGATCGACGTCGGGATGTTGCGGATCGGAAACCGTGAGTCGGCGGATCAGGGTCATCACGGCGCCACCACGCTGCTACCGGATCACCTCTCGGTCGGAGCGCCCACCTGCGGGCCCGAAGACGGATACGTCCAGCTGGAGTACACGGCCAAGTCCGGCAAACACCGGCTGGTGGTCATCGAGGACGACGAGTTGGCCGACGTTCTGGTTCGGCTGGCCGACCCCGACCGTCGAGCCCTCTTCTGGTTCACCGACGACGACGGGCGGGAGCGGGAGGTGTCGGCGATGGACGTGAACGCCGCACTGGCGGCAACGGTCGGCCCGGCGTTCACCGCCAAGGACTTTCGACTGTGGGGAGGATCTCGGACGGCGCTCGAGGCCCGGGTCGAGGGGGCGACGAAGCTCGATGCCGTGGATCACAGTGCCGCCGAACTGGGCAACACCCGGGCCGTCGCCCGCGGCTCCTACCTGCATCCGCGGGTGCTGGACGTGAGCGATGAGGAGCTGGAATCGATCTGGCACCGGTCGCGTCGATCAACATGGCGCTCGCGCGGCGACAGCGCGCTGGCCAAACTGCTCGAACCGGTTTGAGTAGGTCCGGTCAGATCCCGGGCTCCGGCAAACCGAACTCCGCCAGCAACGCCCGGTCGGCGTCGGTCAGACCCCCCTGTTCCTCCAGCAGATCCGGCCGGACTGCGGCGGTCTTGACCAGGGCCATGGCCCGGCGCCACCGGGCGACCCGGCCGTGGTCGCCGGAGCGTAGTACCTCGGGAACCGACCAGTCCCGATAGGTGGCCGGGCGGGTGTAGTGCGGGTACTCGAGCAGGCCGTCGGAAAACGACTCGTCGTCGGTCGAGGCGGCGTTGCCGACGACACCGGGCACCAGACGGCCGACGGCCTCGATGACGACGGCGGCCGCCACCTCTCCACCCGCCAGCACATAGTCACCGATCGACAACTCGTCGTCGACCAGGTGGGAACGTACCCGCTCGTCGACACCCTCGAATCGACCGCACAGCAGGGAGAACCCTTCGGTGGCCGCCAGTTCGACGGCCACGGACTGGGTGAACGTCCGCCCTGACGGGGTGAGGTAGATCAACGGTCGCGGCGGCTCGACCTGCTCGACGATGTCGAAGATCGGCTCGGGCTTCAGCACCATGCCCGCGCCCCCACCGAACGGTGAATCGTCGACGGTGCGGTGCACGTCGGTGGTGGTTTGGCGAGGGTCGTGGACCTGGATGTCGAGGACACCCGCCTCACGGGCCTTTCCGATGATGCTCGCCGAGACGAATCCGGAGACCATGTCGGGAAGGATCGTGAAGACGTCGATACGCACGGCCGTGCCCGACGGTCAGTCGTTGTCGAGCAGACCGGGCGGCACGTCGACCAACACGCGCTCACCGTCGTGGCTCCGGTAGAAGGCCAGAGGAACCAGTCGCCCGTCGCTCAGCTCGAGCAGGTCCGACGCCGGGTTGGCGATCAGCGCCACGACCGGCCCGTGCTCGGTGCCGTGCTGGTCGACCAGGACCTTGTCGACCAACTCGTGGACGAAGACCTCGCCCTCGGTGTCGATCGGTTCGGCTTCGAGCACGATGCCCCGGAGACGGTCGGCGGCGGTGCGATCGTCGATGCCGTCGAACCGGATCAGCCAGCGATCCTGGTGAGGTCGGGAGGAGGCGATCGTGAGCCACTCCTCCCCGATCACCGGGCCACCGGTGGCGCGGAATCGCGACCCGGGCCGGGTCCGGTCATCGATCAAATTCGTGACCCAGGTAACCACGACCTCGCCCTTGAGACCGTGCGCCTTGCCGACACGGCCGACCTCGAGGTACTCCACGGACGCGCCGGCGTCGGCGGTCATGTCGCTCACCGAGGACGGGTCGAGGTCATTGGCGGACCGCACGGGGGCGGACCCGATGGGCCACTACTCGACGAACTCGACTTCGGTGACGACACCGTCCTTGGCGGCGGCGGCACCGACAACGGTCCGTATGGCCGAGGCCACCCGGCCGCGACGGCCGATGACTCGACCCATGTCGTCGGAGTTGACACTGACATCGAGCCGTACCCGGTCACCGTCGGCCGACGTCTCGATCGAGACGTCATCGGGCTCCGAGACCATGGCCCGGCACAGGTGAAGGAGGACGGCTTCGGCGGTGGGGGCCGGTGAGTCGCTCATGGACACGCCCACCGTCACGCCTCGGCGCCGGCGGTGGCCGGGGCGTCGGTTTCGGCGGCAGCGGCTGCTTCGGCGGCGGCGGCCGCCTCCAATTCCTCGACACTGGTTCCGCTCTCGAACGCCTCCCAGGCGCCCGACACCTTCAGCAGCTTGACCACCCGGTCGGTGGGCTGGGCGCCGTTGCGAAGCCAGCGAACGGCCTTGGCGTTGTCGATCTTGATGTCCGAGGGTTCGGTACGGGGGTTGTAGGTACCGACGATCTCGATGAACCGACCGTCACGGGGGGAACGGGCGTCGGCGGCGACGACTCGAAAGGTCGGTTGCTTCTTCTTCCCCATTCGCATGAGGCGCAGTTTGACTGCCACGATGGTTCTCTTCTCTGGTCTCGACTACTTCGGGCTCGAGTGCAAGGCGTGTTCGCCGGGCGTCGACCGACGTGCGCGATTCGAGCAACATACGAGCTTATCGAAGCCTGATTCGGGCTCCACGCGCCACCGGATGCAATTTCGATTCCCAGCCGCTCCATACTGTGCGTCATGGCCAACCCCGGTTCGACGAAACAGACCACGATCTTCCACCTGGACGGCAAGCGATTCCTCGGTCGGACCCCCGACGGGCAACAACTCATGATCGACGGCGAGTCCTACGCCAAGACCGGTATGAACCCGATGGAGGTCCTCCTCAACGCGTTTGGGGCGTGCTCCGCGTTCGACGTCGTGGAGATGATCCGCAAGCGCCGGCTGGAACTGCACTCCTACCGGGTCGAGATCGAGGGTGATCGAGCCGACGGCACACCGTCGTACTACACCGACATCCGGGCCACGCACATCATCGACGCCCCGGGCCTCAAGCAGGAGATGGCCGAGCGTTTCGTCGACCTGGCCACCAACAAGTACTGCTCGGTGGCGTCGAGCCTCAAAGCCGACATCTCCTTCACCGTCGTCCTCGAACACACCTCCTGACGAAGCGGCGCCACCGCACCGGATTCCACCGGAGACCGTCATCGGAGCGGTGGGTTTGCGCGATAAGAGGCTGCTAGAGGTCGAAGCCCTCGAGGTCGAAGTCCTTGGCCATCTTCTCCAGCTCGGCCTCGTCGAGACGATCGAGCCCGGGGAGCATCAGCGGCGACTTGCCGGCCTTGGTGCCCTTGGGCGTGACCCGGCCGCTGTGGTGACGGCTACCGCCACCCTTCGGGGTGACCCGGCCGCCGCCTTTGCGGCCCTTGGCCCCCTTCTTCTTCTTACCTCGACGATCACGGCGGGTCTTCTTGGTGCCCATGCCTCCGAATCGCTTCATCATCTTTCGCATCTCGGAGAACTGGTTGACGAGCCCGGAGACCTGCGTGGGGTTGGTGCCGGAGCCGTTGGCGATGCGGGCCCGGCGGGAGGCGTCGATGATGTCGGGATTGGATCGCTCCTCCAGCGTCATCGAGCGGATGATGGCTTCGATCTGGTTGACCTGTTTGTCCTCGATCTCGACGTCGCGGATCTCCTTGGGCATGCCGGGCATCAACCCGATCAGGTTGTTGAGCGGGCCCATCTTCTTGAGCTGCTGCATCTGCACGAGGAAGTCGTCGAGGGTGAACTGGCCCTCGAGCAGCTTGGCCGCCGCCTCCTCGGCCTCCTCCTGCTCGAAGGTCTGCTCGGCCTTCTCGATCAGGGTGAGCATGTCGCCCATGCCGAGGATGCGGCTGGCCATCCGGTCGGGATGGAACAGATCGAAGTCCTCGATCTTCTCACCGGTCGCGGCGAAGGCGATCGGGCGACCGACCACCTCCTTGACCGACAGCGCGGCGCCGCCGCGGGCGTCGCCGTCGAGTTTGGTGAGGATGACCCCGTCGAGAGCCAGCTTCTCGTGGAAGGCCTCGGCCACGTTGACCGCGTCCTGACCGGTCATGGCGTCGACGACGAGGAACGTGTAGTCGGGATCGACGGCGAGCGAGATCTGCCGGACCTCCTCCATCAGCGCCTCGTCGATGGCCAGACGCCCGGCGGTGTCGACGATCACCACATCTCGACCGGTGGAGCGGGCTTCCTCGATCGCCTTCGAGGCCACGGTGACCGGGTCGGATGGGTCGCTGAAGACGGGGACGTCGATCTGGCGTCCGAGGGTGCGGAGCTGTTCGACGGCGGCCGGTCGCTGCAGATCGGCTCCGACCATCAACGGGTTGCGGCCCTGGCTCTTGAACCAGCGGGCCAGCTTGGCCGAGCTGGTGGTCTTACCCGAACCCTGGAGGCCGGCCATCATCACCACGGTCGGCGGCTTGGCGGCGTAGACGATGTCGATCGTCTCGCCACCGAGGCTGGTCGTCAGCTCCTCGTTGACGATCTTGATGACCTGCTGGGCCGGATTGAGGGCCTTGTGGACCTCTTCGCCGACGGCCCGCTCCTTGATACGGCCACGCAGGTTCTTGACGACGGTCAGGTTGACGTCGGCCTCGAGGAGGGCGACGCGGATCTCCCGCAGGACCTCGTCGACGTCGGCTTCGGTCAGGACGCCCTTGTTGCGGAGGCGACCGAAGATGCCTTCGAAAGTGTCGGTCAGTGATTCAAACATGGGATGCCAATCCTATCCCCGGCAGATCCCTATGATCGGTTCACCGGTTGCGGGCCGCCTCCTCCAGATCGACCAGGAAGCCGTTGAATCCCTTCCTCAGCTGGTTGTCCAGCACCGGTGCCATCAACCGACCGATCGGGCCCCACGCGGTGTCGTAGCGGTAGTCGATGGTGGTGACGGTCCGGTCTCGGTCATCGCCGAGGGTGAACGTGACGTCGGCCCGCCGGATCGGCAACCTGGTGGCCGAATCGATGCTCACGACCAGCCGGTTCTCCGGATCCCACTCTCGGACGGTCTCCTCCAACGTGCCGGTCGGCGACAGATCGCAGTGCCGCTGTGCACCGACGCCGGTCTCGGCATCGCTGGTGGCGTAACTCGTCGTCACACCGGAGTTCCAGGAGGCGATGTTGGGGAAGTCGGCCAGAACCGCCCACACCGCGGAGCGAGGTGCGGGCATCGAACGTTGGACGGTGATCTGTCGCATGTCGAAAGCAACAGGCCCGTGGCCGGATTTGTTCCTGCCCACTACGGTTGTGTCGCCGCCGACCGTCTCACCAGCAACACGAAAGCCCCACATGGACTACACCGACGCTCAGAACCTCGCCCTGCTGATCCTCCGGGCCTCGCTGGGTCTGATGTTGGCCTTCCACGGTTACGCCAAGGTGTTCAAGGGCGGGAAGCTGGCCGGTACCGCCGCCTGGTTCGACTCGATCGGCATGAAGCCCGGCCGGCTGCACGCGCCGCTGGCCGCTGGATCCGAGATCGGAACCGGCGTGCTGATGGCGCTCGGCCTGCTTCACGGGTTTGCCGCCATGGGCATGATCGCCGTGATGGTCGTGGCCGGCTGGACCGTGCACCGCCACAACGGGTTCCTGATCCTGAACGAAGGCTGGGAGTACGTGTTCATCATCGCCGTGACCGCGGCCGCGCTGGCCGTGCTCGGACCCGGCGACTGGTCGATCGACGCCGCCATCGGCCTCGCCGATGACCTCGACGGGTGGACGGGCGTGTTGCTGGCGTTGGCCGGCGTCGTCATCGCCGGGCTCCAGCTGGCCGTGTTCTTCCGGCCTCCGACGAGCGCAGCCGGCTGACCTGTGCGGCGCCCGACAGCGCCGGTGACTACTCGAAGAGGGCGTCGACGAACTCGGTGGGCTCGAAGTCGACCAGGTCCTCCACCCCTTCGCCGAGACCGACGAGCTTCACCGGCAGACCGAACTCGGACTCGATGGCGAACACCACCCCGCCTTTGGCCGAGCCGTCGAGCTTGGTCAGCACGACGCCGGTCACGTCGACCGCCTCGGTGAAGACTTTGGCCTGTGACAATCCGTTCTGACCGGTGGTGGCGTCGAGCACGAGCAGCACCTCCGACACGGTGCCCGGCTCCTTGGCCGCCACCCGCCTGACCTTCGAGAGCTCGTCCATCAGGTTGGACTTGTTCTGGAGCCGGCCCGCGGTGTCGGCGAGCACCACATCACAACCCCGGGCTGATGCGGCCTGGACCCCGTCGAAGATCACCGACGACGGATCGCCGCCCTCGTTGCCCCGAACGATCTCGGTGCCCGCCCGCTCCGACCACAGCGTGAGCTGCTCGGCGGCCGCGGCCCGGAACGTGTCGCCGGCCGCCATCAGGGGCTTGTGGCCCTCCGCGACCAGGCGCTTGCCCAACTTGCCGATGGTCGTCGTCTTGCCGACACCGTTGACGCCGACGAACAGCCACACGTTGGTTGCGCCATCGTCGAGGCGGAGCGAGCGGTCCTTACCGTCGAGTTCGCGATGCATCCTGGTCTTGAGGATCTCGAGGACGGCCGCACCGTCGGTGGCGTCGGCTTCCTTGGCCTCGGCCCGCACGTCGGCGATCAACGCCATCGACGTCTTGACCCCGACGTCGGCCCGGATCAGCGCCTCCTCCAGCTCCTCCCATTCGTCCTCACCGACCTTGGCCAGTCCGACGAGTCCGCCGAGGTAGCCGGTGAAGGCACTTCGGGCCTTGGTGAGACGGTCGAAGAAGGACGGCCTGACGGCCGGTTCGGGCTCGACGACAACCGCGCCGGGAACACGATCATCGGCCGCCACTTCCCCCGGCTCGTCGACGAGGACTTCGTCGCGCCTGTCGTCGAGATCGAGCTCTGGTTCCGGCCGCTCCAGCTCATCGAGCGAACCGGGTAGGAGTACACGTCGCCGCGACCGGGCGACGACGAAGCCGACCGTGGCCAGCACGACCAGGGCGACAACGGCAATGATCAGGAGGGTTGTAGCGTCCATCGACATCGATCCTAACAGTGTGAAACTGTGGGCGGATCGCCGATCCGTCGCTCAGGGTCGAGCGCCGAGGACTGCTCCGAGGTCGATCTCCACACCGTCCCGGACAACCCGCAGCTCGACCTCGTCGCCCGCCTGACGGGCCAGCACCAAACCGGCCAACTCGGTGATGCTGGTCACCGGCGCCTCGTCGAGGCTCAACACGCGATCACCGACCTCGATGCCGGCCATCTCGGCGGCTGAACCGATCTCCACGTCGACGATCTGCACTCCGGCCTCGCCGCCGTCGGGCGCCTGTCCGGACACCCCGAGGAAGCCGGGCTCGATCGGCTCGCCGGAGACCAGGAGATCGGCGATCCGGACGGCGTCGGTGATTGGGATGGCGAACCCGACGCCGGCGTTGGTGCCGCTGAAACCGTCGGTCTGGATGGCGGTGTTGATGCCGATGACCCGGCCGTCGCGATCAGCGAGGGCACCACCGGAGTTGCCGGGGTTGATCGGGGCGTCGGTCTGGATCATGGCCACGTAGACACGGGGCGTGCGGCTCGGAACGGGGCGGTTCACGGCCGACACGATGCCGGCGGTCACCGACTGCTGCAGGTCGAACGGTGAGCCGATGGCGACGGCAAGCTGTCCGACCTCGACCTCGGAGTCGACGGCCAGCTCGGCGACCGGCAGATCCCGTTGGCCGACCGAGAGCACGGCCAGGTCCTTGCTGGCGTCGGCCCCGACCAGTTCCGCCTCGAACGTCTCACCGGTCGACAACCGTACGTTCAGCACCTCGGCGTCCTCGATGACGTGGTTGTTGGTGAGAATGTAGCCGTCGCGGTAGATGACACCGGATCCGAGGCCGAAGTCGGTACGGATCTGGACGACCGACGGTCCGAGTACCCGTGCCACCAGCGAGGCCGGCTCCTCGACGACGTCCGCTGCGCTCTCGCTGCGGACCACGATCGAGGTCGGCGGGGATGCCACGCCGGGAGACGTCGGTTCATCGTTGATCTCACCGGCGGCGAAGCCGGCCGTGGCGATGAGGCCGCCCGCCAGGAAGGCCACCAACGACCGCCAACCCCACCGGCTCAGCCGGCCCTCACCGCCTGGCCGCTGGCCGGGACCGTCGGGCGGCTTCGGCGGGCTCGTCGGTGTGAACGACCTGGGCGTCGACTCAGGGGGCTCAGGTTGCGGCACCGTGGTACCGGGAGGTGCGTAGTTGGGAGCGGTCGGACCGCTACCGTTGGGTCCCACCGACGGCGGGCGGGGCTGGACCGGCGACGGCTGCACCGGTGATGGTTGGACCGGTGCAGGCTGGAACGGGGACGGCTGCGTCGAGCCGGGCGCCGGTGCCGGCGGTGACGGTCGCGGTGCCGGAGCGGCGACGCTCGTCGTGGCACCGTCGGCGAACAGACGGGACACGGGCCGATTGCTCGACGGCGGGTGGGGCGGCTCCCCGCTCGACGTCGGATCGGTCACAGGTCGTTCCTCCGGGTGCGGTTGGAGGCCCTCGAACATCGGCGTCGTGGGGTCGTTGTCCGCCATTGGCTCGAACTCCGGATTCACAACTGACCTCCTTGGGCCGGCGATCGCTCGCCCGCACCCGATGCCTCCACAGTAGTTTCCACGGCCACCGTCGACCCAAACTGCTCATGGTCGCCGGAGCGGTCGTCGGTTCTCTGATCGACCGCCCAACCTCTCCCTGTAGCCGACTGGGGCAGACGGACCACGAACGTGGCCCCTTCACCGAGGGTCGAGGTCACCCCGACGGTGCCGCAGTGGCGTTCGGTGACCTGTTTGACGATGCTGAGACCGAGACCGGACCCCGTACCGGCGTTTCGACCGCGCCAGAAGCGGGTGAAGACCTGACGCTGGTCCTCGGGCGACAAACCGGGTCCGCGATCGGCCACCGTCAACTCGACCCAGCCGTCACCCGACGACTCGACCCCGATGTCGATCGCTGTGTGGGGTGGGGCGAATCGCAGTGCGTTCGACACGAGGTTGGTGACAACCCGGGCGAGTGACGGTTCGTCGCCGAGAACAACGCTCGATCCCGACGTTCGACGGTTGATGGTGATCGAACGCTCGCGAGCCGGACCGAGGAACTGGAGGCGGACGTCGTCGGCCACCGAGGCCAGGTCGACCTCGACCGGCTCGATCTGGGGAACACCGCTGCGGGCTTGAATCAGAAGGTCGTCGACCAGGTCGCTCATCCGGCCGGTCGACCGGTGGGCGACCTCGACCGAGCGACGCAGGTCCTCGGAGCTGGCGTCGGGGTTGGAGAGCGCCAGTTCCAGGTTGGTGCGGGCGACGGCCAAGGGGTTTCGCAACTCGTGGGACGCGTCCTGCACGAATCGGCGCTGGTCCTCGAACGCGTTCTGAAGACGGTCGAGCATGTCGTCGAAGGTGTCGGCCAGGCGGCGCAGCTCGTCGTCATGTCCCTGCAGGTCGATACGGCGGGACAGGTCCGAGCCCGAGATGTCGCGGGCGACGGCGACCATGCGGTTGATGGGACGCAGCGTGATGGTGGCCAGCACCCATCCGATGATGAAGGCCACGACGACCAGCATGAGCAGTCCGACCAGCGACGCCCGCTTCATGTTCTCGATCGTCATCACGTTGACGTTGAGTTCGAAGACCTCGAGTAGGTACCGCTGGGCCTCGTCGGTCGTCAGCCGCGCCACCGCGAAGATCCGGCCCTCGCGGTCCTGGATGAATTGCCGCTCGGTGACGAGGTGAGGCTGGTCGAGTTGGTGGACCTGCCAGGCGTACATTGCGCCGATCAGAATCGACCCGACGGCGTAGACCGTCACCGCATAGGTCAGCGCCAACCGGAACTTGATCGACTGGGCCCATCGGGGCACGGTCAATCGGGGTCCCGGCAACCGGGGCAGCCTCAATCGGGTGGCCGACGGTGCGTTCACGTCTCCTCCGCCTGCGGTGCGGTGAACCGGTAGCCGGACCCGATCACGGTCTCGATGAAGTTCTCGCCGGTCGCGGCGCTGAGCTTGCGGCGCAAGGTGCCGACGGTGACCCGGGCGGTGTTGGTGAACGGATCGAGCATCTCATCCCACACGTGCTCCAGCAGCCGCTCCTGGGAGAGAACCTCTCCTTGGTGGGACATGAAGTAGCGCAAGAGGGAGAATTCCTTCGTCGTCAGTTCGATCGGTGTGTCGAGCCAGGAAACGAGCTGGCGGGCCGTATCCAGGGCGAGCTCTCCGGCGAGCAATACGGCATCACCGCCAGTCGTTTCCCTTCTCAACAACGTACGAACCCGAGCCGAAAGCTCTGGTAAAGCAAACGGTTTGACGAGGTAGTCATCCGCGCCCTGGTCGAGACCCGACACCCGGTCGGCGACCGAATCCCGGGCGGTGACCATCAACACCCTGGTGGTCGGGTCGAACATGGCGTCGGTGCGGATGAGCCGGCAGACCTCGATGCCGTCGATGTCGGGAAGTGTGAGATCGAGCAGGACGAGATCGTAGGGATTGACGATCAGCCGATCGAGGGCCTCCTGACCGGTGAGGGCCACATCCACCGCATATCCTTCACGACGGAGAGCCTCGGCCACCGCCGTCGCCAGGTCCTCCTCGTCGTCGACAACCAAGAGTCGCATGGCTCCACGCTACGGAGTTCAGCGGGTGACACACCGGGACCATCCCCGGTACGGTCGATTTACCCCGATTTTCCGCCGATTTGAGAATGATGGCATCCGGACCGACAGGATCCGGCAACGATCCCAGCGCCAAGCGGGCGAGAGGAAACCAGGCCATGACCAACCAGCACGATCCGCTCGAACAGCATCCGGACACACCTCCCCGCTCGGCGGTCGAGGCGGCCCGGTCGCTGGAGCGGGTGCAGTACGAGATCAAAAAGGTCATCGTCGGGCAGGATCAAATGATCGAGCGCCTGCTGGTTGCGCTCCTGGCTCGAGGCCACGTGCTGCTCGAAGGGCTGCCCGGGCTGGCCAAGACGCTGGCGGTGTCGACGATGGCCCAGACGATCGGCGGAAGCTTCGTCCGCCTGCAGTTCACACCCGACCTGTTGCCGTCGGATCTCATCGGAACCAGGATCTGGCGAGCGGGAACGGAGAAGTTCGACATCGAGTGGGGTCCGGTGTTCGCCAATCTGGTGTTGACCGACGAGGTCAACCGGGCTCCGGCCAAGGTCCAGTCGGCCCTGCTCGAGGTGATGGCCGAACGGCAGGTGTCGATCGGCGGCACGACGAAGCCGCTCCCCTCACCGTTCCTGGTGTTGGCCACGCAGAACCCGGTTGAGTCCGAGGGCGTGTACACGCTCCCCGAAGCTCAGCGGGACCGGTTCCTCATGAAGGTGGTCGTCGACTACCCCAGTCCGAACGAGGAGATGGAGATCGTCCGGCGGGTGGGCACGTCGATGCCGGAGGCTTCCCAGGTGATCACGTTGACCGATCTGGAGGACCTGCAGGTGGTGACCGACCGGATCTACGTCGACAACTCGGTGGCCCAGTACGCGGTGGATCTGGTCATGGCCACCCGGGAGCCCGGCCTGAGGGGTCTTCCGGAACTGCAACCGATGATCGAGTTCGGTGTCAGCCCGCGGGCGACGCTCGGGCTGGTGGCCGCCGGTCGGGCCCTGGCCCTGATGCGGGGCCGGGACTATGTGGTCCCCCAGGACGTCTTCGATGTCACCCGCGACGTGTTCCGCCACCGCTTGATGCTGACCTACGAGGCGCTGGCCAAAGGTCTCTCCGCCGACGACGTCATCAACCGCATCCTGACGGTCGTGCCGGCTGCGCCGGTCGGGCCCGACCCGAGACCGGTCGACGGGATCGGGGAGTCCCAGTCGCCGTCGGTCAACCGGGAGCCGCAACACGGTTTCTCCGAACCGGCTCCGGACTAGGCGGCTTTCGTTGACGAACCCGCTGAACGCCGATCCGCTGACCGTCGTCGAGCCCTCCACCCGCGAGATCCTGCGACGACTCGAGCTGGAGGTCACGCGCCGTCTCGACGGCCTGTTGCACGGCGATCACCGAGGGCTTGTTCCCGGACACGGATCCGAGCTGGGCGAGACCCGCCGCTACTCCCCCGGCGATGACGTGCGCCGGATCGACTGGAACGTCACGGCCCGGCTGCAGGAGCCCTACATCCGTCAGACCATCGCCGAACGGGAGCTGCAGACCTGGCTGGTCGTCGATCGGTCGTCCCGGATGGACTTCGGTACCGTCAACTGCGAAAAACGGGACCTGGCGCTGGCCGCGGCGGCCGCCGTCGGATTCCTGACCGCCCGCGACGGCAACCGACTGGGCGCTGTTCTGGCCGGACGGGGCGAACCGGTCGTCGTCGGGGCCCGAGGTTCGCGCCGCCACCTGTTCCGCATCCTCCATGACCTCGCCGCCACCCCGCACACCGACAACAGCGGCGTCACCGATCTCGGAGCGGCATTGGGTCGATTGGCCGGGGTCGCCCGCCGACGCGGGCTCGTCGCCGTCATCTCCGATTTCGCGGTCGAGCCGGGATGGGAGGAACGCCTCGCCATCACGGCCAAACGCCATGAGGTGCTGGCCGTGCAGGTCTCCGACCCCCGCGAGTTCGAGCTCCCCGACGTCGGTGTGGTGACCGTTCGAGATCCAGCGACCGGCGCGCTCCGAGAGCTGGCCACGGACCGGCCCGCGGTGCGGGAGCGTTTCGCCCGAGCCGTCGAATCCCGCCAACGCCTGCTGGAGGCCAACCTGACCGAGGCCGGTATCGACCACCTGCATCTGTCAACCGACCGGAAGTGGCTCGACGACCTGGTCGCCTTCATCGCCCGGCGTCGCCTGCTGTTGGCCCATCGATCAGCGGGAGGGGGCGGGCAACGA
Source organism: Acidimicrobiales bacterium (assembly GCA_965216675.1). Classification (GTDB taxonomy): domain Bacteria; phylum Actinomycetota; class Acidimicrobiia; order Acidimicrobiales; family SZUA-35; genus JAHELU01. The sequence goes on from CBDCGK010000004.1 coordinate 881,390, forward strand.
TGAGTTTCCTGTCGCCGGAACGTTTGTTGCTGCTCATCGGTGTGGTGCTGCTGTTGACGGCCTACGTGCTCGTACAGCGGCGCCGGAAGATCTACGCGCTTCGGTTCGCCTCGGCCGAGCTGTTCGACTCGCTCGCCTCCGAGGGCCCTGGATTTCGCCGTCATCTTCCTCCGATCGTCTTCCTCGCCGCGCTGACCGTTCTGGTGGCGGCCTTCGCCCAACCGGCACGGCAGGTCAGGGTTCCCCGGGAGCGGGCGACGGTGATCGTGGCCATCGACGTCTCTCTGTCGATGCAGGCCACCGATGTCGACCCCGACCGGCTGTCGGCCGCCCAGGTGGCCGCCAACCGGTTCATCGACGAGCTACCCCCGACCCTCAACGTCGGCATCGTGTCGTTCGCCGGGTCGGCCTCGGTACTGGTCAGCCCCACCGTCGACCGGTTGCCGGCCCACAACGCCATCAACAACCTCCGGCTGGCCGAGTCGACGGCCATCGGTGAGGCAATCTTCACCTCGCTCGATGCGCTGCTCGCGGCCCCCGGCGACGGCGTGACCGATCCGCCGCCGGCCCGCATCGTGTTGCTGTCCGACGGTCAGACGACGGTGGGGCGACCCGACTCCGATGCCGTCGCCGCCGCCGTCGAGGCCGACGTCCCCGTGTCCACCATCGCGTTCGGCACGACGGGGGGCACCATCACCTACGACGACCCGTCGACGGCGGTGGTCGAGCGACAGGAGATCCCGGTTCCGGTCATGGAGGACAACCTCCGGGCCATCGCCGATGGCACCAACGGCGCCTTCTTCACCGCATCGTCGCTCGACGAGCTGGAGGCGGTGTACGACGATATCGGTTCGGCCATCGGCTACGAGCTGGTCGATCGGGAGATCACCGACTGGTTCGTCGGCGGCGGTCTCGCCCTCCTGGTCCTGGCCGCCGCGTTCAGCCTCGTTTGGTTCCAGCGTCTGCCGTGAGGTGCGGGGCCGACGAATCGTCGTCGGCTCCGATTTCGACCACCTGGTCGGCGCCGTCGAGTTCGATCAACGCTTCATCGCCGCCGTCATCGATACCTTCATCGGTGGTGTCACTGTCTGTGTCGCTGTCTGTGTCACTGTCTGTGTCACCGTCTGTGTCACTGTCTGTGTCGCCGGTCGGCCCCGGTTTCGGGGCGGGCTTCAAGATCCCCTTGATCATGTTCAGACCGTCGGAGGAGTTGAGACCGAAGATGGCGCCGATGGCGAATACGGCGAAGGGGTTCAAGGCGGCCGCCGAATTGTTGATGTTGAGCAGCCCGCCCCGAATGGCGGCGTAGCCGATGGCGGCCGCGGCCAGGCCCCACAGTGGGCGGGCGGCATGCCATGACACCCAGCTGGGATCGAACTCCCTGACGCCGACCAGGCGGGTGATGGCCCGCAACGCGCCGGCCGAGATTCCGACACCGGCACCGGCCAGCGCAAGACCCAGCAGCAGGACCTCCTCGGTCACCCTCCAGTCGACGAACCAGAGAATGCGGACGTCGATTTCGGGTGGTCGGCGGATGATGGTGCGGGCTTCGGTGACGGCCGCCTGTCCGACGGCGCCCTCGGCCTCATCAACCGCGTCCTCGGCCGCCTCGGCGACGACCATGGCGTCCTCGACCGCCGAGGCGCCGTCGCTCGTCGCCTGATCGAGCTCGTCCTGAGCATCCTGCAACGCCGATTCGGCCGCCACCACGGCTCCACTCACGGTCTCCTCAGCCAGCTCCGACAGTGCGTCCTCAGCGGACTCGACGGCCGATGAGACCTCGTCAAGGGCCTCGGCCGCGTTCTCGTCGCCGGCCTCGATCGCAGCTTGGGCGTCCTCGATCTGCTCCGACGCCTCGGTAACCGCCTGGCTCTGGCTTCCCGCGGCATCGAGGACGTCCAAAACGTCGTCGAGCTGTTCGTTCTGGGCCCCCACATAGCGGGAGAACTCGACTGCGGGTCCCCACAACACGATCGTCATGTGGAATGAGATCAGGCAGAACACCACGAGCCACAGCCCGACCAGGGTCGTCAGCACCCACTCACGTTTCGACATGGCTTAACTTCCCCCTTTGCGCGGCCCGTGGTGTGGTGTTGGCCACGCGGAGACAAGACTAGTCACCACACGGCCGCCGCGAGCTGCAGTCGGCGATCAGCGGCTCGGTACCCGCCACGCCCAATAGTCGCCGGTCGAGTCCATCGTGTACGGAGCGTCGGGCAGGTGGGCCAGGAGTTCGAGTCGACCGTCGTCGATCATGGCCTGCTGAACCGCGACGAAATCGGTCTCATCCTGGTAGGAGCGACGGGTGCTGACCACCAGCAACCCGTCCGGCGCGACCAGATCGGCAACAACGCCCAGTGCCTCCGGCGGGATGTGACCGACGGTGAAGACGCCACCGACAAGGACGATGACCGCCTGGGAATGCAGGTGGGCGGGTACCGGCCGGGACAGGTCGACGCCGGCCTCGAGCCGGTGGTAGATGCCCCGCTCGCCTGCCCGTTCCACCATCTCGGGTGACAGATCGATACCCCGCAGATCGGTGTAGCCGGCGTCGTGCATGACCGCCCCGACGAGGCCGGTGCCGCACCCGGCGTCGAGCACGGGTACCGATCGATCGAGATACCGGGTGGCCGCCTGATCGTGCTCGGACGCCGCCTTCACCGCGATCAACATCATTCGCGGCAGTCCATAACCATGGTCGGCGACATCGCTGTCGTAGTAGGACGCCCACCTGGCGTAGTAGGCCGACAGCTTGTCGGTGTCGCCGCCTAGGCTCATCACCTCGCGCATCGACTCGGTCATCTCCGCGGACGGTTGCGGTCGTCGGCTGTCGTCGTCGGGGCCGGGGGACGGAACGCTCATGGTTCCATCGTAGGACTCTGGTTTTTCTCATCGGGGACCGCCCGATGGTCGCGCCAGCCGGCAGGCCCGAATCCGACCACCCGTCGGAAGTGACGGGTCAACGCGCTCTGATCGTAGTAGCCGCAGCGTGGGGCGATCTCCGAGAGCGGGCGATCGGTCGTCTCCAGTAGGCGCAGCGCCTCCTCGACCCGAAACCGCATGATGAGCTGTTTGGGCGACAGACCGAGCACCCGACGGAAACTGCGTTCGAGCTGCGGGACCGACATGGCCGCCGCATCCGCCATCTGACCGACGGTGACCTTGTCGGCGTAGTGGCGGCGGGCCAGATCCACCGCGTCGGCCAGCCGTTCATGCGGTGCCGCGGCGTCGTCGGGCGCCCGCAGATCGACGCTGACGCTGACGAGACCGCCGGGATCACCGTTGCGATCGAGCCAGCGGGACTTCGAGGTCAGAAACCAGCCCGGTGATCCGTCGGTGCGGGTGATCAGCTCCAACTCGTTGGTCAACATCCGGCCGGTCGTCAGGACCTCGGCGTCCTGAGCCTCGTATCGTTTCGCCAGTTCGAGCGGGAACAGATCGGCGGCGGTTCGACCGACGACGTCGCCGGGTCCGTCGACACCGGCCCGCTCGGCGAAGGCGAGGTTGGCCATCAGATACCGACCGTCGACGGCCTTGACGCAGAACATGACCCCGGGTGTTGTCGCCAGCACATCGGTGACGGCCACGAGGGCGGGTTCGAGCACGGCCCGATGGTAGCAGTACGGTCGATTGGGCCTCGCCGGCCCTGGCCCGCTCCGGTCGACCCGCTACCGCCCCCGTCAGGCGGCGTTCTCCCCCTCATCGGTTTCGCCGGCCCGTTGCGCCAGCCGGTCGATGTTGCCGTCGCTGACCTTCTCGGTCACGACCTTCGACGAACCACCCGGCTTCATACTGACCCCGTAGAGCACATCGGCCGCCTCCATCGTTCGCTTCTGATGGCTGACGATGATGAGCTGGGCGTCGGACCGGAACTCGTCGACCAGAGCGAGGAAGCGGGACAGGTTGACGTCGTCGAGGGCCGCCTCGACCTCGTCCATCACATAGAACGGCGAGGGGCGGCTGCGGAACACAGCGAACAGGAACGCCAGGGCCACCAGGGAGCGCTCGCCACCGGACAGCAGCGACAGCTTCTTCACGTTCTTGCCCGACGGCTTGGCCTCGATCTCGATCCCGCAGTTCAACAGATCGTCGGCGTTGGTGAGTTTGAGGCCGCCCTTGCCGCCCGGAAACAGCGTGGTGAAGAGAGCCTGGAAATTCTCCGACACATCGGCGAACGCGGCGGCGAACACGCCGACGATCTCGTCGTCGATCGACCGGATCAGCTTGTGCAGATCCCGCCGGGCCGTCTTCACGTCGTTGATCTGGCCGTCGAGAAACTCGTGCCGGGCCTTCAACTCCTCGAACTCCTCGAGCGCAAGAGGATTGATCGCCCCCATGATCTTGAGTTCCCGCTCCAGTTCCCGCACGCGGGCCTCCGGTGCGACGCCACCCTCGATGTCGGGACACGGGGTGGTCATGGCGATCTCGGGATCGGTGTCGAGTTCGCGACGCAGCGCCTCGGTCAACGCCTCCAGCTTCACCCGGTATTCGGTGTCGCTCAGGTCGAGGCGACCCCGGCGTTCTCGAACCTCGATCAACTCCTTCTCGGCGACCGACCGGTCGCCGCGCCGCTGAGCCAGATCAGCCGACACCCGTCGTGCGGCCTCCGACTGGGCCTGCTGCTCGGCCCGGAGGAGTCCGAGCCACCGGTCGAGCACCTGCTGGTGGCCGACGAGATGGGCGTCGAGGTCGGCAACCGCGGCAATCGACGATTCGATCTGGACCCGGCGGACGCGGGCCTGCTCCCGCTCGTTGACCAGTCGAGCCAGGCGGGTCTCGGTTTCACCCTGGCGGGCGATGAGCAGCTCGCGCCGCTCCTCGATGGCCGCCACCCGAACCTCGAGTTCGGTGCGTTTCGTGGCCACCGCCCGGGAACGCTCCTCGAGACTGGTTCGGGAGGTGGCCAATGCCTCGGCTCGGCTCCGGTGCTCGCTCTCCTCGTTCTCCAACGCCGGGAGTTCGGTGATCAGCCGGCGCAGCTCCGCGGCATCGTCCTGTTTGCGGGTGAAGACAGCGGATCGCTCGGTGACAAGCTGGCTTCGGTCGGTCTCCAACTGGTCCAGCTCGGCCGAGCTGCGGTCTCGGGCCACCACGGCCCGTTCGATCTCGGAGTGGCAGCGTCGACGTTCGTCCTCGAGCTGGCGGTGATCACGCTGGTGCACGGCCACGTCGTTACGGGCCGCTCGAACCGCCTCGGCCATCCTGGTCGCCTCGTCGGCGGCTTCGGCCTCCCGGGCCCGGGCCTCGTCGAGCGCGGCGCCCGTCGCCCCCGACTGAGCCTGGCGCAGCCGCCATCCTCGAGGGCTGAACCGATCCCCTTCGGCGGTGACGAAGGTGTGACCGGGGTGATCGAGGATCGTGGCGAGCGAGGGTCGCCATCCGTGGTCGAGCACGACGACATCGGCGAGCAACAGATCGAGCAGCGGTCCGACATCGGCCCGCAACGGCCGGACCATCGGCCGCAGCGCCCGGCCCGGCGAGGAGCCGGTGGCCGTTGCGGTTGTGGTGCCGCTTGCACCGGCCGCACCGATGGTGCCGTCGAGGGGTAGCACACCGCCGGCCAGTTCCCGTTCCTCCAACAGCGCCAGCGCCGCCTCGGCGTTGTACCGACCGTCGATGACCACGCCGAGGAGGGCGTCACCGATGGCAGCCTCGACCGCCAGCTCCCAGCCCGGCTCGATCGCGACGAGGTCGAGCAGCGTGCCGAGCACGCCGGCCGCCTCCCGCAGCGCATCGGCGCCGGCCCTGGTACGGGCCGAATCGAGCGCCTGTTCGAGCGCCTCGGCCCGCGCCTGCCAGCGGCTGGCCTCGGCGTCGACCGACCGCTGCCGTTCGACGAGATCGGCGAGCGCGGCCTCGGCCTCGTGCCGGCGCTCGTCGACGGCGCCCAGCCGGAGATCGAGTTCGGCGAGGAGCTTCTCGTTGTGCTCGATGGTGTCGGCGGCCGCGCCTCGGGCCTGCGTCGTCTCATCGCGCCGCTGCTCCAGGGCCGAGATGCGCTGGCCGAGCCGGTTCAACTCCTGTTCGTTTCGGTCCGACGCCTGGGTGAGCGACTCGATCCGGGTGCGAACCTCGGCCGCCCGGTTGGGGGCCGGCGAGATGGAATCGCCCCACTCGGTGTCGAAGCTGAGCTGCTCGTGGGTGAGCTTCTCCTCCGACATCTTCAGATCGGCGAATTCAGGTTTCAACGCATCGATCTCGGCGGAGGCCACGGCGATCTCGGCGGACAGGCGAGCGGCCTCTGCCTCGAGGTTGGCCACCAGGCCGTCGTCGACGGCGGCCTGCAGCTCACCGTCGAGCCGCATCCGCCGTTCGGCCACCACGTTGCGCTGGCCCTTGATCCGTTCGGCCAGGCTGGAGGCCCGGCTGACGACGTCGCCGATGTCGGAGGCGCCGAGAGCGGCGAGTTCGGCCTCGCCCGACAGCACCTGCGTGTCCAGGACCGCAAGCTTCGAGGTGATGGTGCTCTCCCGCTCGTCGAATTCGAGCCGCATCCGCCGTCCGGTTTCGAGCTGCCCGGTCAACGCCTTCAGCTCGCGGCCGGTCAGGTGGATCTTGAGCGATGTCACCTCCTCGACCAGGGCTCCGTGGCGACGGGCGGCCTCGGCCTGGCGCTCCAGCGGGCGGATCTGGCGCCGCACCTCGCGGAGGAGGTCCTGGAGGCGGCTGAGGTTGTCGCCGGTGGCGGCCAGACGCCGCTCGGCCCGTTCCCGCCGCTTGCGGTACTTGAGCACCCCGGCGGCCTCCTCGATGATGCCGCGTCGGTCCTCGGGGCGGGCGTTGAGCACGTCGTCGATCCGACCCTGCGACACGATGATGTGCTGCTGACGACCGACGCCGGAGTCGGACAGCAGCTCCTGAATGTCGAGCAACCGGCACGAGACCCCGTTGATGGCGTAGTCGGACTCGCCACTGCGGAACAGGGTGCGGGTGATCATGACCTCGCTGAACTCGATCGGCAGGAGGCCGTCGCTGTTGTCGATGACCAGCGACACCTCGGCCCGGCCGAGCGCCTTCTTGGCCGACGTTCCGGCGAAGATGACGTCTTCCATCTTCTGGGATCGAACCGCCGAGGGGGCCTGGGCGCCGAGCACCCAGGCCATGGCGTCGACGACGTTGGATTTGCCGGATCCGTTGGGCCCGACAACGACCGTGATTCCGGGCTCCAGTTGCAGGTCCGCCGACTCGGCGAAGGACTTGAACCCTTTGATGGTCAGCGCTTTGAGAAACACACAGATCCCTTCAGATCCCCTGCCGGGATCCTTCGTGGGTGAGGTACGCGTCGAAGACTGCCCGACCCGACGCATTGGCCCGCTACACGATCACAACTCAGCTCCCGAGTTTAGCTGCACGGCCCCGTGCGGTCGCGGTTGGTCGCCGGTCGTGTGGGCCCGCCTGCGCTCGGTTCGGTGGACTACGTTGGCTCCATGAGCACGCCGATGAACGTCGACGACCTGGTGGCGATCGACATGCACGTCCACGTCGAGAAGGATTCGCATGGCTGTGTCGCCCTCGATCAGGAGCTGCTCGACGCTTCGGCCAAGTACTTCTCGTCCGACGACGAACGCACTCCCACGGTCGGACACCTGGCCGACTACTACCGTGAACGCAACATGGCGGCGGTCATCTTCACCGTCGACGCGTCGACCGGACTCGGCCACCCCGGTCTGTCGAGTGTGGAGATCGCCGAGCTGGCGGCCCAACATCTCGATGTGCTGATCCCGTTCGGCTCCGTCGACCCGCTGGCCAAGGACTCGGTGGCCAGAGCCGAGTCGTTGGCTCGCGATCACGGCGTAAGAGGCTTCAAGTTCCATCCGAGCCTGCAGGCCTTCGAGCCGAACGACCGCCATTTCTATCCGCTCTGGCACAAGCTGGAGGAGCTCGGGCTCCCGGTCGTCACCCACACCGGCCAGACCGGTATCGGTGCCGGCCTACCGGGAGGACGGGGCATCAAGCTCCGCTACTCGGATCCGATGCTGATGGACGACGTCGCCGCCGACTTTCCCGGGCTGCCCATCATCCTCGCCCACCCGTCGGTGCCGTGGCAGGACGCCGCGATCTCGATGGCCACCCACAAGGCCAACGTGCACATCGACCTCTCGGGCTGGCTACCCAAGTACTTTCCACCCCAGTTGGTGCGGGCAGCCAACGGCTTGTTGAAACGAAAGGTGTTGTTCGGCTCCGACTACCCGGTGATCAGCCCGGACCGCTGGATCGCCTCCTTCGACGGCGATCTGGAGATCAAGCCCGAGGTCCGCCCGCTCATCATGAAGGACAACGCGGTGAGGCTGCTCGGCCTGGCCGCCGATGGCTGAGCCCGCCGCCCCCGGCCCCGGCCCCGGCCCCGGCCCCGGCCGAACTTTGAGCTGGTAACGACCCCCTCAGCCCGAACTTTGGTCGTTCACCGACCCACTGGGGGGTCGTGGAAGGCTCAAAGTTCGGTGGGAGTGCAAGATCGGACGGCGTCAGAGATCTGAGCGTTCGGGGATGGCGGCCGCTGCGGTCTCGATCAACCGGCGCTGCTGACGGCCGATCGCCCGAAGGCGATCTCCGTTACGAGATACCCGGGCATGGAGGAAGCCGCCTTCGATCGCGGCCACCAGGGTGACGGCCAGCTCGTCGGCCACCGATGCTTCGACGCCGACGGCTCGCAGCCTGACCGCGGCCGACTCGATCCAGCCGTCGAAGACCCGATCGGCGGTTTCCCTCAGCTGTTCGTCGCTGTTGGCGATCTCGCGGGCGACCCCGCCGATGGGGCACGGGTCGATGAATCCGGTCTGTTCCAGAACCTCCGCAGCGGCGTCGAAGAACACCTCGACCGCCGAGCCGGCGTCAGGCTCACCATCCCAGATCGTCTCGAACAGTTCCTGGTAGGTGGCTCCGGTGCTCTCCAGCACGACCCGTGTGAGATCCGACTTTCCACCCGGGAAGTGGTGGTAGAGCGAACCGATCGGCGCGACCGCGGCCTCGGTCACCTGCTTGAGGGAGGTGCCGTTGTAGCCATACCGGCGGAACAGTTCACCGGCGGCGGTGATCAGACGGGATCGAGTGTCTTCTGCCACCGCCTCAGTCTAGGAGGCAGGACTAGAGCGTTGCCTCTAGAGCGCTCGTTCTAGTAGGATGAGGCGCAGGACTAGAGCGAACGCTCTAGAAACGGGACACCGAGGAGGAACCGGTTCGATGACGACCGACAACCCGGGCAACGCCAGACGGGTATTCCACTACGCCGCAGCGTTCTATCTGACGGCGTGGACGATCCACACCATCGACCACCTCCGTCGCGGCATCTTCGAGGTACCGATCGCCGTACAAGCCCTCGGGAACCTCCAGGTCGTCCTGACGCTCGGCTTCGTCTGGCTGCTGTGGAAACACCATCCGCTCGGACCAATCGCAGCGATCGCCATCGGCGTTCCGGCCACCATCGGCATCGCCGTCGCCCACCTGCTCCCCGACTTCGGCCCCCTCAGTGACTCGTTGTGGGTCGACGGAATCGACACCTTCACCTGGTTTGCAGTGATCCTGGAACTGCTGGGCACGGTGGTGCTGACCGTGGGCGGCTGGTTGGCCTGGCGGGGCCACGACTATGCACCACCACCGCTCCGCGGCCTCTGAGCTGCCATACTCGACAGGTTCCGTCCACCTGACGAAAGGACCGACAATGGGTGCAGCAACGAAGGTAGTCGTCCCGGGCGTGGCCCGACTCCCCGCCTTCTGCCATGCCGTCGTCGCCGGTGACTTCATCTACGTGTCCGGCATGCTGGGCGCCAAGGCCGGGTCCATGGAACTGATCGAGGGCGGCGTCGGTCCCGAGACCCGCCAGACGTTGCGCAACATCGAGACGATCCTCGCCGCCTGCGACGCCTCCCTCGACGATCTCGTCAAGGCCAATGTCTACCTGCACGACATGGCCGACTTCGCGGCGATGAACGACGCGTGGCTCGATGTGATCGGCTCCGACCCGCCGGCCCGGATCACCGTCGGGCGAGCGGACCTGGCCCTCGGTGCCGCGGTGGAGATCGACTCGATCGCCTACAAGCCCCGAGATTGAGACTCGACGCGCACTTACACCTGGGTGTTGCAGTAGTAGACGACCTGGTGTTTGAAGCTGGTCTTGCGGATCGGCTCCCTTGACCGGGGGCTCAGCTCACCGGTCTTGCCGAAGACGGCGAGATGGTCGCCGTACTCCCCCGGCTCACCGTGCAGGTCCAGGAAAGGGCGTTCCTCGAGCGAGGTGCCACGGTACTTGATGGCGTCGTGCATGATGCCGACCACCGATCGGTACAGACGTCGGATCTCCTGGGTCGACAGGCTGGACGAGGACCGGTCGTGGCGAAGCCCGGCGTCGAAGAGGATCTCGTTGGAGTAGACGTCGCCGATGCCGACGAAGACGGCGGGGTCGGTCAACAGCAGCTTCAGCGGGGTGTCGTGGTTGACCACAAGCCTCCCGAAATCGACCCACGACAGCGGGCTCTCCAGCAGATCGAGCCCGCGCTCCTCCGGAGAGGGAAGCGCTTCCTCGACGTCATCGTCGTGCACCACCTGGATCGAACTCGAACCCTTCTTGTCGGCGATGCGGAGATCGCCGGTCTGGGTGAAGGTGATCACCGACACGATGTCGGGCGCCGTGTCCTGGCGCGTCGGCACCTTCTCGAGTCGCCCGTTCTCGCCCAGCTGCACGACGATGTTGTACTCGTTGTCGAGGGTGATGATGATGGCCAGGCCGCTGCGACCGACCGCCTCCACCTTGGCCCCGACGAGGTTCTTCCCGAAATCAGCCTTGGACTTGACCCCGACATGGGACTTCAACACCAGGGCTTCGGCGCTCTTGATCTTTCGCCCGACGATGTCGCGCTCCAGATCCCGCCGGAGCGTCTCGATCTCCGGCAACTCAAGGTTGATCACGTAATGTCCTCTCCGATGCCCGAAAGGGCGATTACCGCCGCGTAGGCGGAACGGGCGGCAACCTGCTCTGCCCGTTTCTTGGACGTGCCCGCGCCCCGACCGCGGGGGATTCCGTCGATGATCGTGACCGCCGTAAATCGCTTGTCGTGATCCGGGCCCGATCCCGAGATCTCATAGACGGGGGTTCCGAGCGCCAATCGGGCCGTCAGCTCCTGCAACTGGGTCTTGTAGTCGCGGCCGCCCGGCTGCTCCGCGGCGTCGAGAATCGCCTCATGGGTGAGAGCCAGGATGACCTGCTCAGCGGCGTCCCAGCCACCGTCGACGTAGACCGCTCCGAGGACCGCCTCCAGCGCGTCGGCGAGAATCGACTCCTTCTCCCGCCCTCCGGACTGGTCTTCGCCCTTGCCCAATCGAAGGAGGCTGCCGAGATCGAGTTCCGACGCCAGTTCGGCCAGCGTCACCGTGTTGACCACCGACGCTCGCAGCTTGGCCAGCTGACCCTCTGGGAGGTGCGGATACTTGAGAAAGATGTGGTTGGTGACGACGAGTCCGAGCACGGAATCCCCGAGGAACTCGAGCCGTTCGTTCGAGACGTTGTCGACATTCTCGGCGCAGTAGCTCCGGTGGGTCAGGGCACGAGTCAAGAGACCCTGGTCATGGAATGCATGGCCAAGGCGATGGCAGAAGTCGGCCATCTCCAGCTCGATCAGGACGAGGCTCCCACCTTGCTCTCCACGTAGTCGACCGCGTCGCGCACGCTCTTCAGGTCCTGGAGATCCTCGTCTTCGATACGGAAACCTACGGTTCGTTCGCCCAGCTCTTCTTCGAGCGCTTCGACCAGTTCGATCAGCGCCAACGAGTCGGCGTCGAGATCGTCGGCGAACGAGTCACCCTCTCGGATCTGCCCGGGTTCGATCTCCAGAATGTCGGCCAGGCGGTCGCGGACGAGTTCGAAGATCTGTTCGCGGGTCATTGGCGGCTGCTCCATATGGGTTTCTGCTGGCACTCGATCTTGGTCCTTTCCTGCATGGTGACGGTCGCTCGGGTCCCGAACCCAGCCGGTCGGTCACCGGTGGCACCGATCGGCGACGATGCAGTGAGTCGTTGGAGCGAGCGCATCCCCGAACCACCAACGACCGGCGTTCGGGAACGACGGCGCTCGAGGCTCGACTGCTCCAGGCTGTGCGGCTTTTGAATTTCTCCCTCCACATGACGCCCGAGCGGTTGTCAACGGGGGATATCGTAGCAAGACCGACCTACGGTTGACGCACCATGGCCGCGGCTTCCGGGCAGAAAGACCGCAGACCTCGTACCGTTTTCGCCGGTTTACGCCACATTCGGCCGCTGCGACCGAATCGTGCCGATGCTGATCTCAGCCGGCCGGTTCGACTGCCTCCCGGATGCGGCCGAGCACATCGGTGCGGGCCATCTCATCGGCCGTTCTGATCGCGTTGGCGATCGTGTTCGCCGACGACGATCCGTGGGAGATGAGGGTGACTCCACGGGTGCCGAGCAGCATCGCCGCACCGGTCGCCTTGGCGTTGAAATGGTGGAAGATCGGCGCCAGCTCGTCCAATACGGCCGTCGCCGGGTCGGCGCCGCCGTTCGATTCGGCTCTGCCGACAGCGTCGGAGATCGATTCACGGAAGATGTCGTAGAATCCCTCGAGGGATTTGAGGGTGACGTTGCCGGTGAAGCCGTCGCAGACGATCACGTCGGCCACGCCGGCCATGAGATCGCCGCCTTCGATGTTGCCGACGTAGTCGGCGTCACACCGGGCCGCCCAGTCCGTTTCCTCCAGTAGGGCGCACGCCGCCTTGACCATCGTGTTGCCCTTGCCGGCCTCCTCCCCGATGGTCAGGATGCCGACGCGGGGCCGGTCGATGGAGAATCGATGGCGGGCGTAGGCGGTGCCCATCCGGGCAAACTGAACCAGCCATTCGGGCTGGCAGTCGGGGTTGGCACCGCAGTCGAGAAGGGTGGTCGGGGTGCTGTCGATCACCGGAAACGGAACGGCGATCGCCGGACGGGAGACGCCCTTTATCCGACCGAGCCGCAGCAGCGACGCGGCCATGGCCGCGCCGGTGTTTCCGGCGCTGAGCAACGACGAGGCGCGACCGTCGCGGACGGCCTCGGCCGCCCGCACGATCGACGAGTCCTTCAGCCTGCGGACGCTGACGGCGGGATCGGCGTCCATGGCCACGACTTCGCTCGCCGGCAGAACATCGAGTGCCCCGGCATCACCCAGACGTTCCGGATCGCCGACCAGAAGAATCGGCACACCGTCGCGTTCGGCGGCCAGATGGGCGCCTTCGACGACCACCTCGGGCGCGTGATCGCCACCCATGGCGTCGACCGCCACCGGCAGGCGTCCCGAAGGCGCTCCCCCGGCCTCTGAACTGTCGGTGTCGTTACCGGCCACGTCTCATGCCCCCCGAGTCGTGCATGCCGGCCAAAGGCCGACGAGAATCAGGCCTCGATCTCGATCGCCTGGCGACCTTTGTACCAGCCGCAGGAGCCGCAGACGCGATGGGGAAGCTTGACGGCGCCGCAGCGGTCGCACGTGCTCCGTGCGGGGGCGGACAGCTTCCAGGCGGCGGCTCGCCGGCTGCGGGTCTTGGACTTCGACTTCTTTTTCTTTGGAACAGCCACGGCAGCAACCCGGGATCGTCATGTCGGACCGCTCGTTGGGACTACCGTCCCGTTGATCGAAGATTCCGACGTGTATACGGACAGATTCTGTGCCCTCGGCACCCGGTGCCCGGCACCAGGCCCACGGACGTGAGGAATCACGTCTTCGGGCGACAAGTCAGGCTACCGACTGGAGCGCCGTCCTCCACCTCACGCCGAGCGCTGATCGATCGCCGGCCCGGCACCGGATGACGTTGGGTGGGCTGACACGGTGAAGATGTCCACCAGGGTCGGCTCCGGCTGGTCGCCGTCGACGACCGGCCTGCCGTCGTCCCACCGCAGATCGAGATCACCGATCTCGTCGAACCCGATCACGTGGCCGACAACCCGGTCGTCGGCGATCCGGAGGCGGAGGAAGTGCTTGTGGCCGGCCAGTCGCATCCCCACGAACAGCTCGTTGAGATTGATGCCGAAGTACTGGGCGACGACCAGATACAGGGCAAACGCGACCAGCCCGAACCCGGCGCCGATCAGCCCCGTGATGACGGTGAAGCTGGCGGTGGGCCACGACGCGATGAGACTGTCGGCCCAGAACACCCGCGCCAGCGGACTGTCGAGGCCCGGGACCGTCTCGGTCAACCGGGCGGCGCCGGCGATCGCCGCGGTGGCGGCCACACCGTGGAGAGCCAGGTGGAAGCCGGCGGCCGGGCCCGCCACATACCAGCTGCGACGATGGGCTTTGGCCATGGCGAACAGGGCCAGCAGCATCAAGCCGGTGATGACCCACGCGCCGATGTTGTGCATGGCGGCCCAGAGAATCTGGAGCTGATCCTGCCAGAACGGACCGGCGGTGAACGGTTCCAGCACCTCGACCGGCTCCGACGGCTGGTCGGTGCTGTCGAAGGCCCGCTGGGCGCCGGCTCTCGCCGCCAGTCCGAAGAGGGTGTAGATGACACCGAAGACGGTGCCCAGTTCCGGGTTGCCCCACGGGATTCGCCACAGTGCGGTCAGCCCGGTTCGCCGGGAGGTCCCCCGATCGGGCCATTCGTGCTTTGCCTCGTAGTCGGTCGTTTCGGTCGAGGAGAACCGCCACGGCAGGTGGAGCCGGCGAGGCGCTTCGAGCGTGGAGGCCAGGTAGGCCCCTCCCCCTCCGGACACCACAACCGTGGGCTTGGTGGGGTCGTCGACAGGCTCGTGGCGGGCGTAGAAGTGCTTGTCACCGGTCAGAACCAGCCGCACGGCGTCGGGGGCGGCCGACCCGAGGGTCTTTTCGAGGAAGTAGGTGAGGCGGTTCCATTCGTCGGAGGCCTCCGGTTCGATTCGACCGAACCGTTCCCGCATCGAACCGAGCCACCGATCGAACCAGCCTCGCTCCCCACGCCTGAACCAGGCCGGCTTTCCGGTGCACAGGATGATCCGGCACTCAGCCGGCATCATGGCCGCCACCTGGCGGAAGTACTGCATCTGCGGCGTGTCGATGTCGGCGTTGAGGGCGATGTCGATCCCCCACAACCACCAGGTGTCGGTGAGCTGGATGGCGTGATAGCTGCGGGTCTGGTGGAGCGACCAGCCCCGGCGGCGTGACATGTCGTCGCCCGACTGATAGACGGTGAACCGCTCGAGGAAGGCAGCCAGACCGTCGTACCAGTCGTGGTTGCCCGGTATGGCGAACAGCGGGACCCGCCGGTCGGACCCGTCGGGACCGGTGGCCGACTCCGGCGGGAACGCCGTTCGGTACGGTCCGATCGTGCGGTCGCGGTAGTGCTCGGCCCCGGCGGCCGGGTAGACCTCGTCGCCGCCCATCATGATCAGGCTGCCCCGACCCAGAGCCAGGTCGGTGTCGTCGTCGATCGCCACGGTCGTGACGGGTTCGGCCAGCTGACGGGCGATCGTGAACGTCGAGCTGAAGCCGTCGCCGACGTCGGCCACATAGTCGACCGTCAGCTCCGAGGGCCGCTGCACCAAACGTTGGAACGGCAGCTGATCGTTGCAGAAGATGAGGAAGTTCTCGGGGTCGATCGAACCCAATCTGGCACCGAGCACCGGGCCTTGAGCGTGATGGACGACCGGTTCTCTCAGGGCGGCCTGGGTTTCACGACTGTCGGCGTAGCGCCCGAACAGGCGACCGAAGAACTCGCCGTAGGCTCCACGCAAGACCTCGGCGGGGGCGAACCATCGGACCATGGGATGGGCCCGGTAGCGCAGTGGTGGAATCCAAGGTTGCGGCGAAACCGGCTCCGAGGCGCCCGATCCGGGCTCGGTGACACCGGCCGGACCGCCGCCGGAGCTGTCATCATCGTGGTCGACGAGCATCGCCTCCGGCGCCCTCTTCGCATCCGCCATCGCTCTAGTCGGCGTCCAGATCGAGATCGGCCAGCGCATCCCACCGGGGATCGACGAGTGCACCGTCGTCGTCGCGCTCGCGGGTGTCAGCATCGTGGGCCAGCGTCGGATATCGGTCGGGGTCGGGGCCGGCGCAGTCGGGTCGACACAGCGGGGCCAAGGGCAGGGAGAGCACAACGGCATCGGTCACCAGCGGTACGAGGTCGATCTGATCGCCGTCGAAATCGTTGATGTCGGAGTCGGGTGGGGCGTTGACCTGGAAGATCTCGTCGATCTCGACGGTCGACCGGCCGCCCGTCGTCTCGAGGCACCGCCGGCAGTCGCTCTCCCAGTCGAACGTCACGGAGCCGAGCACCGACACACCACGCTCGATCGATTCGATCGTGACCTCACCGACCACCGGGGTCTCGGTGGTACGCGAGGAGATCACCTGATGAGGCCCGAGCACCAGCTCGATCGGCTCCACCTGTCGCTGCCCGAGCCTGCGTCGCAGATCGGCCACGTTGACCGGCAGCTTGGCCGGCTTCGGTCCCCGGTGTCCGTTGGAGCCGTTGCCGTTCCGTGCCTGGCTCGACTCGCCGCCGTCGCTCATGTCGGTCTCCTCGCCGGTGGTGTCAGGTGCGCGCTTCGTCGTCGGAAAGATCGACGACATGGGAGTCGCGGGAACCGTTCGACCCCAGAATTTCTTCCGTCGTGAGCTTCGCCGTCGCCATCAACCGCTCCCGGCCCTTACGCACCGTGCTCGACGTGCGGTCGAGAATCATCTCGAAGCTGGCCAGACGCTGGTCGCAGTAGTCCTCGACCTGCCGCTTGAGGGTGTTGGCCTCCTCCTTGGCCTCGGCCACGATCTGGCGCGCCCGCTGTTCGGCGGCCTTCACGATCTGTTGCCGTTCGACCATGCGGCCGACCTGGGCCCTCCCCTCCTCGATCAGGTCCTGGTGCTCCTGGCGGGCCTTGGCCACGAAGTCGTCGCGCTCCTTGAGGAGCCAGCGGGCGGCCCGCAGCTCCTCGGGGAGGCGGCTCTGGGCCTGTTCCAGCAGATGCAACAGCTCGTCACGGTTGACCTTGACGGTGTTCGACATCGGAAGCGGGCGGGATTCGGCCAGGATCTCGATGGCCTCCTCCAGCAGGTCTTCGACCTCGGGAACGGCGTAGGGGTTGGGGAGGTCGCCGTTGCGACCCCGTCGACCATGGCCGTCATCGCCGTAGCCGTCGGCCAGGCCGTCGTCGTAGTCGTCCAACTCGTCGTAGTCGTTGCGGTCGTCGCGGTTGTCTCGATAGCGGTCGTTCATTCGGTCACCCATTGGGCCTTCGGCGGCCGACGATGCGCGCCTGCACCGCGGCCGGTACTACTGACTCTACGTCCCCGCCCGCCGTAGCGATCTCCCGCACGTATCGCGACGAGACTAACGCATAGGGGCCGAGTCCAGGAAGAAATACCGTCGGCAGCCCACCGCTCGACTGGTAGTTCATGTTGGCCTGGAGCATTTCGGCGTCGAGGTCGGTGCCGCTGCGCAACCCTTTGAGGAGGCAGTTGGCGCCGTGCTCCCGAGCAGCCGCGGTGACCAGGCCGGTGAAGGTGGTGACTTTGACGTTCGGCAGATCGAGCGGAGCCAGACTTTCGGTGATCAGCTCGGCTCGTTCCGGACCGTCGAACATCCCGGCCGGTTTGCCCGGGTTGTAGCCGACCGCCACCACAATCATGTCGAACAGTGGCGAAGCGGCGGCAATGATGGCGAGGTGCCCGTTGTGCACGGGATCAAAGGAGCCGGGATACAGCGCCACTGCCATGACAACCACGCTAGATCCTTGGGGAGCGGAACTCGTAGATAGGTGTGAAGTTTCAGATGTTCAGCGTTCGACCCGACGGGCGATCACGATCTGGGCCCGCCCGTAGGAACGGCGGGTGACCTCCTCCCAGCGGTCCGTGAGCGCCACGGCGGTTTCGGCGTGGCCGACGAGAACCTCCGCGTCGACACGATCGAGTACGTCACGCCACGGGTCATCGGCGTAGGGCGGATCGCAGAAGACCAGGTCGACGTGTTGGAGCCGTCGCAGGGCGGTGTCCACCGGGGCGACGATGACCTCGGCCCGGTCGGCAAGATCCAGGGCGTCGAGGTTGTCCTGGAGCACCCGGGCCGCGTCGCGGTTTCGTTCGACGAAGGTGGCGTGGCCCGCCCCTCGGCTGAGGGCCTCGATACCGAACGAGCCGCTTCCGGCGAACAGGTCGGCCACCGTGATGTCGACGAGGCTCATCCTCGCCGCCAACATGTTGAAGACGGCCTCCTTGGCCCGATCGGTGATCGGGCGGGTGCCCGAGCCGGGCGGGGCCTTCAGTTTGCGCCCGCGGGCGGCTCCTCCGACAACTCGCATCGGACCCAACCTAGTGCGAGGCGGCGCTGGACCGTGACGCCGACCGGGCCGAGTGGCTGCGCTGGTTGCTGTGCGGGTTAGAGTGTCGCGGTGCGAGTCCCCGATCTGGAAATCGTGTGCGTCGACTGCGGAGGCACCTGCTACCCGCTTGGCTGGCAGCCCTCCGACGGTGAGGTACCGGACGGAACGGTGATCCCGTACCGGTGCCGTGACTGTCACGACCGCTGGGATGTGGTCGTCTCCGACGACGACGAGCTGTAGGGGCCTGCCCCGTCGGTCAGGTCGATGACCGGTTCGGCGTCAAGCGGTGGTCCCGGTCTCGTCATGGGCGCACCTTCCTGTCGGTCGGGTCGCCGACGCCGACGCCGGCGCCGACGGCGGAGGATCCAGACGCCAGGCCCCATCGCCACCGCCAGGGCCGTCACCGCAACACCGGCGCTGATCACCCCTCGCCTTCGGGTCCCGTCCAACAACCGCTCGCCGTCGAGAACCGCCTGACGGGACGAGGCGAGATCGCCGGCGGTGAAGGTGTCGATCGCCGCGGTCTCGAGGGCGTCGATGTCGGTGCCGACGAGACCGATCCGCTGCCACCGGTCGAGCGAGTCGATCCGGTCGAGAAGTCCCATCACGTCATCGCCGGCGGAGACCACGGCGACGCGGTAGGTGCTGATCTCATCGACGGTGGCCAGGCGGGCAAGGCGGTCCTCGAAGTCGGAGGGAAGCGACAGGTCACGGTCGACGAGTCGGGGCCGCAGGCGCTCCACCTCGTCGAGCAGCCGTTCGGATTCGGCCATCGCGTCGTCGGCGGCGTCGAACCGCCACTCCCGCATCGGCGTCCGAACCGCCGTCGGCAAAACCGCCCCGCCTGCCGCCTGCTGCAGCATCTCGTGCCGTTCCCGGGCCGCCGACCGTTGCTCGAACTGATCGGTCCACTCCCCGACGACCCAGCGGGCGTACAACTCGGCCAGGCCGTTCTCGTCCACGGTGTGTGCCGCCGCCAGATCGAGGAACTCGTGCCAGGTGCGGGGGTCGACCGCGCTGTTGCCGGGTTCCGGGGACGCGTCGTCGGGTCCCGGGTAGGAGCGGGCTCCACCGAGAACCGAGCGGGTCGCCTCGGTGAATGCGTCGGCGCCGATCATCTCCCGCGTCGCCCGGGTGACGTACGACGATGCCTGGTAGGCCCATCGTTCCGCTTCGAGCCGGGTTGCGGTCGTGTCGTCGATCGATGGCGGATCGACCCATTCGTCGAGCGGGAAGGCCACGCCGTCTTGAAGTGACACGTCGGGCTCCGGTCCGGTGGCGGACCCGTGAGCGGCCAACGAGGCGAACTCGTCGGCGAGGCCCTCGATCAACCATCGATCTGCCAGGTTGTCGTACTGGAACCAGACGTGGGCCAACTCGTGGAGGATCAGCTCCGGACTCACGGAACGGCCGATCGTGATCCGGTGGTCGCTGCTGGTGAACCACC
Source organism: Acidimicrobiales bacterium (assembly GCA_965216675.1). GTDB lineage: Bacteria > Actinomycetota > Acidimicrobiia > Acidimicrobiales > SZUA-35 > JAHELU01. The sequence continues at coordinate 901,107 of CBDCGK010000004.1, forward strand.
CGCCGTAGGAGGTTCCGAGGGTCTGGGCCGACTGCTGGACCACCAGCGGGCGTTCGGGCCAGCTGCGGCCGACGGCTTCGACGAGGGTGGGGAGGTTGTCCGTTATCTGCTCGGTGACCCGCTCACGCCACTCGTCGTCACCGGGCCAGTGACGGACGGTGATGACCTGACCGTCGAACGGGACGACCGCCTCGACCATGGCCTCGTCGTTCTCGATCACCACGAAGTCGTAGACGAACTCGTCACCTGAGGTCTCGAAGGTTCTCGTACCCGGTCGCCTTCGCCAGGTGTCGTCGTCGGGGTCTGCGAACCCTGGCGGCAGATTGAACTCGGCGGTCCAGGCGTCGGCTCGGGGATCGGAATAGAAGGCCCACGCCACGGCGGCTTCGTTGACCACCACCTGATCCTCGAGAATCAGCTCCACCGTCTGATCGAGCTCGATCGGCGGAGGCTCCGACGGCAACGAGTACCCCATCGACAGCATCAGGGATTCGCCCGACGAAAGATCGCGCCGAAAGTCGACCTTCACCAGGACCAGCCCGGGCTGGTCGACATCCTCGACGACGAAGGGCAGCGGGCCCTCGACGTCGGCAACGGCGATGTCGACCGCGGAGGACGGGAGGAACGCGTGCCACTCGGTCATGAAGTACCGAAGTATCCGGTTGCCGTCCTGTTCCTGGGCCTTGACGTAGGTGATGTCGACCTGCATGTCGACGTCGATCTCGCGGCCGGCCAGGTCGATGTCGAGGTCGTAGTCGACGACGACGTTGGCATCCTCGTCGAGCACCGGCACAGCGTCGGCGGTCGAAGCCGTCGGAGCCTTCGGAGCCGTCGAGACTACCGGTGCTCCCGATACCGGCGACCCCGAAAGAGCGAGGCTGAGAAGCAGCGAGGCGAGCACGATACCGGAATCAGCTCTTCAACAGGAACTCGGCGTCACCCTGATCGAGAAACAGCTGGAGTTCCGTGGCGAGCCCCGGGTGGGCGTCGAGCGACGGGTCGGCGTCGACCACGTCGATCGCCGCCCGGCGGGCATCGGCGACCACCGAACGGTCCCGTCGCAGCGAGGCGAGTTTCAGATCGTTTCTACCTTTTTGCCGTTCGCCCAAGATTGTTCCCTCACCTCGCAGATCCAGATCGACCTCGGCCAGTTCGAACCCGTCCGTCGAATCGACCAGGGCCTGGAGGCGAGCCTCACCATCTTCGGTGGTGGTCTCGCCCACCAACCAGCACGTGGACTGGTGTGAACCCCGGCCCACCCGACCCCGCAGCTGGTGGAGCTGAGCGATTCCGAACCGACCTGCGTCCAGAATAATCATGACCGTGGCATTGGGGACGTCGACCCCGACCTCGATGACCGTGGTGGCAACGAGCACGTCGAGGTGACCGGAACGGAACAGCTCCATGGTCTGGTCCTTCTCGGCCGGGGTGAGCCGTCCGTGGAGCAGACCGAGGCGCCGATCGGCGAGTTCGACGGCCGACAGCCGATCGAAGATCGATTCGGCCGATGCGGCGTCGAGTTTTTCCGATTCGTCGATCAGGGGACACACGACGTAGACCTGACGGCCCTCGTCAAGTTGTTGGTTGACTTCGCTCCACATGGCCTGGAGGTCGGCGCCAACAGCGGACAATCCGTCGAGCGCCCCCGACGCCTCCTCCAGATTGCCGGGTGCGGCCACCCAGCGGGTCACGATCGGGCTGCGCCCCGGCGGCAACTCATCGAGCACCGAAACGTCGAGATCGCCGTAGACCGTCATGGCCGCCGTACGCGGTATCGGTGTTGCCGTCATCACCATGACATCGGGTGAGGCGTCGGTGTAGCTGCGATCTCGCAACGCAGCCCGCTGTTCGACCCCGAAGCGATGCTGTTCGTCGATCACCACGACGCCGAGCGACGAGAACATGACGTTGTCCTGGATCAGGGCGTGGGTGCCGACGGCGATGTCGACCTCACCGGTGAGCAGCTGGCTGAGGATGCGTTTGCGTTCGGCGGCGGTGACCCGGTTGCTCAACAACTCGACCCGCAGCGGACGATCATGGAACAACGAGGTGTCGTCGGCAACGGTCAAACCATCCAACAGGCGACGAATGCCGGCGAAGTGCTGCTCGGCCAGCACCTCCGTCGGCGCCATCAGGGCGGCCTGGTGACCGCCGTCGACCGCGGCGAGCATGGCCGCCACCGCCACCAGCGTCTTGCCGGCGCCGACGTCGCCCTGCAGGAGTCGGTGCATCGGGATGGGGCGGGCCAGGTCGGCGAGGATCTCGTCGATGACCCGTCGTTGGGCCCCGGTCAGCTCGAACGGGAGGCGATCGGTGAACCCGGTGAGCAGGGGCCCGTCGATGGTGTGGCCCACACCGGTCTCGGTTCGTTCGATGGCCCGCTTGCGAAGCACGAGGGCGAGCTGGAGGCGAAACAGCTCGTCGAACACGAGCCGGCGGCGAGCTTCACGGACCTCGGGCAGGCTCTCCGGCTGGTGGATGCTCTTGAACGCGGCCTCCCGGGTGATGAAGTCGTGCTCGTCGAGGAGGTAGTCGGGCAGAGGGTCGACGAGGCCCCGCCCCGACGGCGGCAACGTGCGGCGGAGGGTCTCAGCGACCCATTCGGCCAGATCCCACGAATTCAGTCCGGTCTTCTCCGACTGGGGGTAGACGGGGATGATGCGGCCGGTCTTGTCGCCGACGAGGTCGACGACCGGATTCGTCATCTGCCGCTGACCCCGGAACATCTCGACCTTGCCGAAGATGACGGCCTGACGCCCCGGGCTCAACTGGCGTTCCCGCCACGCCTGGTTGAAGAAGGTGATCCGCAGCGACCCCGAGTCGTCACTGACGGTCGAGGTGACCATGACCTTGCCGCCCCGGATACGACGGCTGGAGGAGCTGTTGACGGTGACCAGCACGCTGGCCTCCTCACCCTCGGCCAGCTCGACGATCCGAGCCTCCTTGGTCCGGTCCAGGTACTTGCGGGGGTAGTGGGTGATGAGATCCAGCAGGTTGTGGATCTCCGCCTTGGCCAGCGACTTGGCCTTCTTCGGCCCGACGCCGTTGAGCACCTCGACCCGCAGTTCGGCCAGACGACCGAGGTCGACTCCGCCGGCGGCATTGGTGCGGGGCTCGGTCGTGCTCACCCGCTCAATCTACTTGCCCTGTGCCTCGTTGCCCGCGGTCGACGCGGAGCCGCCGGGCTCGACGACAACGGGCAGCTCGGCGGCATCCCGAGGATTGCGCGATCGTGCGCCGCTGAGACCCCTTTTCGCGCAGACCTTACCCGCTCCGGCGCTGATCTCGTGCCACCGCGGCGCTGAAGCGTTGGGGGCGGGGACTAGTCGTTCGGCCCGGGCCAGACGTTCAGCTCGATACCCCGCCGGTACGACGACGCCGGATCGCCGTTCCAGGCCTCGGCCGTCACAACGGGGGCGGATCGCCGTTCCAGGCCTCGGCCGTCACAACGGGGGCGGCGATACGGACGAACTCGGTCGACTCGGAGAACTGGACCATCAGCTCGCCCCGGGTCAGCCGACCCTCGTCCAATGCCGCGGTCCAGTAGTCCCAGCCCCTGGCGTCGGGCCTGCGACCGAGCACGTTCTCGTAGACGAGCCGCACGAAGCCGCGGTCGTCGACGAGCCGGTAGCGGTTGGCGAACTCAGTCGAATCGGCGAATGCGTCGGATATCCGGTCGAGGGAGAGCGATCCCCGGGCGTACAGGGTGTTCCAGTAGCGGGCCCCTGCGTCGTCGGGGGCGCGGTCGAAGTAGGCCACGTACAGTCGAGCCACCTGATAGCGGTACCAGCGGGCCGGGTCGACCGGCACCGGGGGCTCGACCGGTGCTCCCCCGCAGCCCGGCAAGGCCCGGAACTCGAAACGGCCGGCGTTGGCGGTCATCCACTCGTCGAACACCTGGGCCGAGAACGGCTTGAGGCTGTGCATCAACACCACGTCTCCGGGGCCGACCTTGGACAGCTCGTATCGGGTCCGGGAATAGCTGAGGCGCCAATCCTGGGTGTCGACGTCCCACAGTCCGTAGTGGCTGCCGGCGGCGGTCCACTCGGCGTTGGGTAGGCCCGCCTCCACCGCCAGGCGATGGACCCGGGCGTCGACCGCACCGTACGGGGGCCGGTAGCAGGTCGGTCGGACTCCGGTTGTTCGGGTGATGACCTCGTTCGTCGAGTCGAACTGGAACCGCACTCCGGCGTCAGACAGGCCGGTGAGCACGGGATGCGACCACGAGTGGTTGGCGATGGCGTGACCCTCGTCGACGATACGACCGGTGACCGCCGGATACGTCGGCACGCGGGACCCAGTGACGAAGAACGTCGCCCGGGCGTTGTGGCGGGCCAGGATGTCGAGAACCCGCCCGGTCACCGAGGCGTCGGGTCCGTCGTCGAAGGTGAAATAGACAACCGGCTTGGGCGCCGCCGCCGCCGCAGTCGGGGCGACCATCGCCGATCCGAGCGCTGAACCGACACCGGCGACGATCATCACGATCGCGACCACCGTCCGCCTGACTCGCCTACTGAATACTTTGGCGGTGGCACCGAGCACTCGGCTCGACACCACCGCCAATCCCCCACACTCCGCCGCCATGAGCCAAGGCAATCACAGGGGCGACGGCACCGAAAGGGGTTCGGGAACCTGCACCTGCCTGATCGAACCCAACGGATCACCGGCGACAACGTAGACCTGCGACTTGTTTCGCCGCCGACCGGGTCGAATGGCCTACGCTGGCCGGTCATGGCCGCCGAATCTCCAACCCCGGCGCCGAGTGGAGGGAGCACGACCGGAACCTTCGCCGGCGACCGCAAGTCCGGCCAGTCGGTGCTCGGGCCGGCCGAGCGGCGATTCATCGACTGGGCCGTGCCGAAGATCCCCGAACCGATCGGCAGCCATCATCTGACGATGCTGACCCTGGTGTGGTCGGTGCTGATGGTGGTGTTCGGTCTCCTGGCCGACGATCAGCCTGCTTGGCTTCACGCCATGTCGGTGCTGGTGTTTCTCCAATGGCTCACCGACTCACTCGACGGCACCCTCGGCAAATACCGCAAACAGGGCCTGGTCAAGTGGGGGTTCTTCGCCGACCACCTCCTCGACCTGCTTTTCGCCGGCAGCATCGTGATCGCCTACTCGTTCATGGTCGAGGTGTGGTGGCTGCGTTTGTGCTTCATGGTGCTGCTACTCATCACCTGCGCCACGATGGCCGTCTCGTTCCTGTCGTTCGCCGCAACGAACCGGTTCCAGATCGCCTACTACGGCATCGGTCCGACCGAGATCCGCATCGCCTACATCGCCCTCAACACGCTGGTGTTCTTCGTCGGCACCGCCGTGTTCAGCTGGGGTGTGCCGGTGGTCCTGGCGCTGAACATCGCCGCGTTCATGGTGCTGGCGGTCCAGACGAGCACCCAGTTGTGGCGCATCGACTACGAAGCCAACGTCGACAACGCGCCACGCTGACGACACCGACACCCTCCTCGCCACGACGCGTTCGCGGGCGACAACGACCGAGTGTGACCGCTTTCGCCCGCGAACGACCAGCGGGTGGGGTGGGCGAGACGCAATCGGACCCTACGGCTCGATCAGCGCCGGGGTCGTGAACGGGGTCAGGGCGGCGACGAAGGCCTCGAACAGCTGCGCGTCGCCGTCGATCTCGACACCGTCGGGCAACGATGAGTTGTTGATCGCGGCCATCAAATCTCCTCGCGTGAGTCGCACGGTGGCCACGGCATCGGGGTCGACCGTGGCGGACCGATGATGAATCGCCGAGCGCCCGACGCCGAGCACGTGGTCCTCGCCGCCCTCGCCGAGATCGATGATGTGCAGGTTGAACGTCAGCGGACCGGCTGTGAACCTCGACGGATCGAACCGCACACCGACCACGTCGATGAGGTGTTCGGCGCTCATGGCCTGCGACATGTCGCGGGTGGGGATGCGCCCCCAGTCCGGCGACCCCTCTCTCAGTTCCTTGGCCCCCATCAGATAGGCGTTGCGCCAGGTGGCCGACTCGGACTGGTATCCGAGCTGCTCCAGTGCGTCGGCCTGGAGTCGTCGAGCCTCGGTGTTGCCCGGATCGGCGAACACCACGTGGTTGACGACCTGCGCCACCCACCGGTACTCCCCTCGCTCGAGGCTCTCCCGAGCCTTGGCCAGCACGGCATCCGCTCCGCCCATGAACTCGACGTAGTGCTCGCCCGACTCGACCGGCGGAAGCGGATCCAGGTTGGCGGGGTTGCCGTCGTACCATCCGAGGTAGCGGTTGTAGACCGATCGGGCATTGTGGGACACCGTGCCGTAGTAGCCCCGAACATGGGACTGATCGAACTCGGCCGGCAGGCGCATCTCGGCGGCGATCTCGGTGGGCACGAGACCCTGGTTGGCGAGGCGCATCGTCTGATCGTGCAACCATCGGTAGACGTCGCGCTGCATGGCCAGGAAGGCCCGTACGTCGTCGCGGCCGAAGCGAGGCCAGTGGTGGCTGGCAAACATCACATCCGAGTCATCGGCCCACAGATCGATCGCCTCCTGGATGTACTTGCTCCACGCCAGCGCGTCGCGGGTCTGGGCCCCCCGGATCGGATACAGGTTGTGCAAGGTGTGGGTGCAGTTCTCGGCCATGCACAGCAGACGCCGGTCCGGGAAGTGGAAGTTCATCTCCGACGGGGCCTCGGCGTCGGGAGTGTTCTGGAACACCACCTGAATGCCGTCCAGGGTCAGCTCCTCACCGGTTTCGGTAATGATGTCGGTCGGGGCGACGAGATCGGACCGGGCTCGCCCCATCGCCGAACCGAGTCCGCAGTCGACGTGACCGCGGGGCCCGGGCGCCAGGAACGGACCGAACTGGTAGGAGGCCCGGCGGCCCATGATGGGACCGGCGATCACGAACTCGTTGACCACCTCCTCCATGAAGCCTTCGGGGGCGACGATCCGCACGTCGCCTCTGGTCACCGCGTCGTGACTCGTCACCCCCAGGATCCCACCGAAGTGGTCGACGTGGGAGTGGGTGTAGATGACTGCTGTGACCGGGCGTTCCCCGAGGGTGACATTGGCCAGCTCGAGGGCGGCGGCTGCAGCGGGCGCGTTGGTGAGCGGGTCGATGATCAACCAACCTTCGTTGCCGGCCAGGAATGTGATGTTGGCGATGTCGTAGCCCCGAACCTGCCAGACGCCGTCGGCCACCTCGTACAGACCGTGGTTCACGTTCAGCCTGGCCTGGCGCCAGAGGCCGGGGTGCACCGTGTCCGGCGCTTCCGGTGTTTCGGCGACGAAGGCGTGTTCGGCGACGTCGAACACCACGTGGTCGCCCATCATCACCCTCCCACCCTCGAGCTGGGCGATCCGGCCCCTGGTCGCCCGTTCGGTGTCGCCCTCATCGTCGAACGAGAGCACGGCCCCGGCGTTGGCCGCTGCGGTGTACGAGGATGCGGGACGGGGGCCTTCCGAGGGGGTGGAGTTCATGCAGACTTGATAGCAGATGGGCACAGCGTCGGCTCATTGGATTCGCCACTAGCGGCCTGTCGCCGGCCATCACGAATCTTGACAACATCGGTTTAGACTCTCAGATCGACGGGTAGCAGCGTTAGCTGTGATATCGCCAGACCGATCCGAGGACCGGGTACAGCGCTTGTCTCACCGGCCCGGGTCCAACACGGGGTTCAGGGACATGGATGACGATCCGATCGTCAACGGAGGACACGGAGAGTACTTTTCGATCGAGCGACGGGAGCACGCCACCATCATGGCCGTCGAACCGGACACAGCCGGTCTGCGACATGTGCGCCATGCCATCGACCGTGCGCTCGGATCGACGCTGCCGTCCGAACGTCGGGCGGAAATCGTCATGGCCGTGAACGAAGCGGTGACGAATGCCATCGAGGCGCAGCAGCGACGCGACGTGGACGACCGGATCACGGTCGTCGTCGATCATGGGCGGCGGCACATCATCATCGACGACCATGGGGGAGGTATCGAGGAACTGCTCGACGAGTCTCCGACCACGTCCGGCAAGATCGGCAGACGACAGGCCGGCCAGTCGCCCTCAACGTCGGCCCATCGCGGCCGCGGCCTGCGCATCATCCGATCGATCGTTCCCGGGGTCCAGATCGTGAACTCGAGGTTGGGCCAGACGATGACCCTGCCGTTCGACTGAGCTGCCGTTCGACCGAGCCACGGCTCGACTGGACCGTCGTCGGACTGATCAGCAGCCGTTCAGCGACGGACCAAATCAGATTCAGACCACTTCCGCCTCGAGCTGTCGGCGCATCTGCTCCAACGCGCGGCGCAGGAGCCGTGAGACGTGCATCTGGCTGATCCCGATCTGGTCGGCGATCTCCTGCTGGGTTCGATGCTCGTGGAAGCGGAGGTGAATGATCGTGCGCTCCCGCTCGGGCAGCGTGGCCATCAGAGCCTCGACGGTGAACTTGGCGTCGGTCGACTCGAACCGCGTGTCGCGGCCACCGAGCTTCGCCTCGATCGGCAGACCGCTGTCATCGGAATCGGTCCCGTGAATGCTCTCGGCCGTCATCGCCGCCGGGACGTCCAGGGCAAGGAGAACCTCGTCACGCTCGAGGCCGGTGTAGTCGGCAATCTGTTCGACCGTTGGCGACGCGCTGTTCGCCATCGTCAGCTCGTTGACGGCGGCCCGCACGGTGAGCGCCGCCTCCTTGGCTCCTCGAGGCACCCGGACGGCCCAGGCGTGGTCGCGGAAGTAACGCTTGAGTTCACCGTCGATGGTCCGGCCGGCGAAGGTCGAGAAACTGAAGCCGAGGGTGGGGTCGAACCTGTCGACGGCCTTGACCAGCGCAATCTGGGCCGCCTGCCGCAGATCGTCTTGGTCCCGTACCCGGTTCTTGTAACGACCGGCGAAGAAGTCGGCCAACGGCCCGTAGCTCTCCACCAATTCATTCCGTACGGCCACAGACCCTGTCGCCGCCAGCTGCTCGAACAGCATGCGCCGATGTTGTTCGAGCTCGTCAGGCATGAACCGAGGCTCTTTTGACGAGTGTCACGAATCGACGGTTGCGGTCGTCGATCCCGGTGTCGTGGTCATCGACGGTGACGGCGAGTACCGCCTGGGCGAGCTCGGTCATTGTCGGTACTGCCGAGTCGGCGGTTGGGCGGACCGCGGTGAACTCGAGGTTCCCGTTCTTACAGGTGATGTCCAGCTCGACGTGGTCGTCGACGCCGGAACCGGCGGCTCCCACGGCCTCGCCGGCATGGAGAAGCCAGGCGACGACCTCGTCGATGGCGAGTCGGATCTCGTCGAGCTCGTCGACGTTGAACCCGTTCGCAGCAGCCAACGCCGTGGTGGTGACCCGACTGATCGACAGATAACCCGGTCCTGCTGGAAACCGCATGGTCAGATGGGAAGGAACGTCGGTCACGGCAACCTCGTCATGGTTTCTACTACTCCACTTCGTTCGATTCTGGATGCCGATACAGGCGAAGAACCGCCCGATCGTCGGTATTGAGCCTTTGTTCGTCGGTGTGGAACACCACATCCTCGGCCGACGGGGGACTCGACAGCCCCGCCAACGAGGAACGGAGTCGCTCAACCGAACGGTCGAGCGTCTCGTCACGTCGTTCGATCACGCCGTCCGTGAACAGCACCAGCGATTGGCCGCCACGGAGGCTGTCGGTTCGGATGTAGCGGCGGGTGTCGAGGTCGGACGCAACGCCAATCGGCGGCAGCGGTGCGACATCCAGGAGGCGGGCCTCGCCCTCGGAACAGATGACGGGCGGAGGATGGCCACACGACACCGCCTCCAGGGTTCCCGTGGCGAGATCGACGGCGACGACGAGCACGGTTGTGAACAGCCACTCGTCGGTTCGCAGGTGGAGAGCCAGATTCCGAGCCCGGTCGATCACCGAGGCGACGTCGGTCTCCTCCAATGCCAGCAGGCGCAAGGTGGTTCGGAGTTCGCCCATCGCCCGAACTGCCGACAGGCCGTGTCCGGCCACGTCACCGAGGAGCATCAGTAGTCGACCGTCGGTCTCCACGGCGTCGTAGAAGTCGCCGCCGAGTCGATCCGATTCCGAGGTCGGCACATAGATCGAGTCGAGCGACCAGCCGGGTGGTTGGGGCAGAACTGGGGGGAGCAGCGCTCGTTGCAGCGTTTCGGCGTTTTCCCGTTCGACGTCGAACCGCCAAGCACGGCTCAGTGCGCTGTCGGCCAACTCGACGATGGCGTGGAGTTGGTCGTCGGTGGCCGGGGCGACCGGCGTCTGTTCGATCGGCTCCAGGTCGAGGACCCAGAGCGGATTGCGCCGACGCAGGGCGCCGATGGCCGCAGGCGGCACGGCCTGGTCCCGCGGGTGGAGTTGAGCCTTGTAGCCGTGGGCAGCGGCCGCCTTGTCGATCCGAGCCATGACCGCCGCCGTCGAACTGGCGGTGTTCAGGTCGGCAGCGAGGTCGTGAAGCTGCGCCAGTCGTTCGGCACTCTCCCGCTGCTCGGTGACGTCGAGAACGACACCGAGGAGCTTCGAGGGGGTTCCGTCGGTGTCCCGAAAGACCTTGCCGTAGCTCCGAAGCCAGATATCGGTGCCATCCTCGCAGATACCGCGATACATCACGGTGTACTCACCATCGCCATTGATCGCCTGCTGAATGGCATTGAAGACCTGGTCCCGCTCGTCGGGATGCACGAAGCGCTGAAACGACTCGAAGTCGGAACCGAATTCGCCGGGTTCCAGCCCGTGCATCAATTCCACGGTCGATGACCAGGTCACCCGTCCGGTGATGATGTCCCACTGATAGATGCCGGCATCGGATCGGGCCATTACCAATTCGAGCTCGCGACTCACGTCACGCATCGACAGCAAGGTGTCGACGGCGGCGAGCAGCAACTCGGCATCAATCGGCTCGGTGAGGTAGATGGACCCGCCAGATCGGAGTCCCTCGGCCACATCACGGTTGTCGATCCGCACCGCCGATCGTTGGATGACCGGGATTGAGGCCGTGGTGGTCGACGAACGGAGTTGGCGGCAGACCTCCAAGCCGGACATGTCCGGCATCTGGATGTCGAGAACGATCAGATCGGGCTGTCGCCGAGCGACGGCGAGGCCTTCCTGACCCGATGCGGCCTCCACGACTCGATAGCCGGCTTCGGTCAGCCACCGGCGCATGAAATACCGGTTGTGTTCGTTGTCGTCGACCACGAGGATCGTCGTCGACGCCGGGTCGTGGAGTCGCCACTGTTTCATGTGAGCTCACCGAGGAAGTGTTCGAACGTCAGGCGTGCACCGAAGGCGGCCTGCCGGTCGTCGACGACCGATGCATCGATCAGGTGAACCGTGCGTCGCCAACGAGACAGTACGTCGTCACCGTAGCAAAGGAGGAAGCGGGTCGGTGCCCCCGGGAACCTGGCGTTCACCTGTTCCGCCAGTACACGACCGCCGAGCGTCGACCCCTCGACCACGTAGAGCATCCCGAGCAGTTCGTCCCGGCGACCGGTGCCGTCGACCTCATCCGCCGCGTGCACTGCTCGAGCCGGTGGCGCTCCAGCATGGTCGCCGACCGCTCCGAGCTCGGCGAGGTCACGGCGGGCCGCTTCGACCTTCGTGCCGTGGCCGGACAGCGCCAGGTCGTCGAGCCCGTGGAGGTGTCGTTCGGCCCATTGGTGGCCTCGGACCATGGACCGGAGCAGGGCAACGTAGCCGTCGCGGCCATCGGCCAGCAGTAGTTCCTCGACTGCGGAATCGAGCCGATCGTGGAGATTCCTGGTGGCCGATCGCAGCCGGAGACGATGTCCGTCGCCATCAGTCATCGAATTTGACCGAGAGGTGAGCCGCCGGATCGGCGATCGCCAGGTAGAAGATGCTGCCGGAGGGTCGGTTCGGTTCGTGCCAGAGGTTTCCGCCGTGCCGTTCGGCGATCCGACGGGCGATGGTCAGTCCGGCGCCACTGCCGTCGGGATGACCGTCGCCGGTGTGGAGACGCCGGAAGACCTCGAAGATCGCCTCGCTGTGCTCGGCCGGGACGCCGATGCCGTTGTCACGAACCGCAACAACCACGGGAGGCGGGAGATCGACGCCGTGATGAGGCCATCGGGCCCGGCCGTCGGCGGTCTCGTCGAGCCCAACCGGCTCGATCTCGATGACCGGTGCTGCCTCGCCCCGATACTTGGAGGCGTTCGAGATCAGGTTGGCCAGGACCTGGACCAGTTGGATGCGATCACCGGTCAGCTCCACGTCACCGATCGTCCGTACATCGGCCGCGGCATCGGACAACCTGCGCTGAACCATCCACGCCGCCTCGGCCACCAGATCGGAGAGCTGAAGGGTCTCGAGTCGGAGCTGTTGGCGTCCGACCGATGCATAGGTCAGCAGACTCTCGACAAGGCCGGCCATTCGCTCGGCCAGGTCGCTCACTGCGTCGAGATGAGGGCGGACGGCCACCGGCAGGGCGTCACCGCCGTCCTCGTTGATGGCGTCGACGTAGTTGGCGATGCCTCGTAGCGGCTCGCTCAGATCATGGGCGGCAACATAGGCGAACCGGTCGAGTTCGCGGTTGGCCGTCTGCAATGCGGTCACGGACCGGGCCATCATCTCCGCTTGCCGGAGCACGTGTATCCCCAACATCGCCCGGAGACTGGTTGCCGTTTCGACGACCGCATCCTCCCAGGGGCGGCATCGCCCGGCCACGGTCTCCGTCCAACGTCGGAAGCTGTCCTCCGGGGAAAGGGGCCGATGATTCTCGGCGACACCTCTGCTGTTGTCACCCCACGCCACGGTGCGGACGAATTCCGGACGAAGCCAGACGATCCAGTTTCCCGGGTCGCGGGCCAGCGGGAGGGCGAGCAGCCCGGCCGCCACCTCGGGTTGGTCGACCGTTGCCGGCAATTCGGTCGTCGACTCGACGACCATCGGATCGAGGTTGTCAGGTTCGATTGCCCGGTCCAGGGCCTCGAGAAGATCGACCGCGGACTCGCCGTCAGGCGTCGACCCAATCCTCCGCACCCGGCCGGCCACCCGGACGATCGCCCCCGACGATTCGGTCATGGCCAGCAGGTCATCGCCGGCGGCCACCAGTCCATCGAGAATGCTGTCCGACCCGCTCACGGTGGCGGACACACGGCCGGCGTGGCTCATCAGCGTCAACCGCCGGTCCGACTCGGTTGCCCGCTCGACACCATCGAGGTGCATCGCAACGATCGATGCCAGCGCCTCGCACGCCTGCAACGCGGCGCCCGAAGGCCACTTCGGCCCGGAGTAGTGATGGGCGGACAGCAGGCCCCAGAGCCGACCGTTGACGACAAGAGCCAACGACAGCGATGCCGTGACGCCCATCCCCCGGAGATAGGCGACGTGAATGGGTGAGACCCCGCGTACGAGGGCGTTGGACACATCCAACGGTGCCTGCAACCGGTCGCTCTCGATCAACGGTACGGGCACCCCGTTGACGTCGCCGATGAGTCGCAGCGGGGACTCGAGGAACAGGCGGCGGGCCACCTCCGGGATGTCGCTCGCCGGATAGTGCAGACCGAGAAAGGCCGGCAGATCACTGCGTTTGGTTTCGGCGATCACCTCGCCGTGTCCGTCGTCGTGAAAGCGATAGGCCCACACCCGGTCATAGCCGCAGAGACGGGCGAGCACTCCGATCGCCATCTGGGTGGCCGCGTCGACCGTTCGGGTCCCCCGGAGTTCCCGCGTGGCGACCATCACCGTGTCGCTCGGGCTGAGCGCCGGGTTGCCATCCGGATCATAGAACTCGATGATCTCGGGCCCACCCGGACTCCGATGTCGCCGGGTCTCACCGAGCGCGGTGGACACCGTCTGCTCCTCCGGCAGGGCGTCGAGTTGCAGGCCGACACGACCGAGCACCGGGCCGACCTGCTGATCGATCAGTTGATCGGCGGCGACCCCCAGACGAGAGGCGATGCTGTCCGATGCGGCAACGATCCTCTCCTCGGCGGTCGCCAAGAGTGCGGCACCCGGCTGCACACACGTGGTGAGGTGAAGTGGTTCGCGGGTGCAGTTCTCGGTGGTGATCATCTCGTCGCGGTCGACGAAATCGAGCGATTGCCTCCAGTCAGTCACCGGTCACCGCCGCGTAGTGCCTCGTCGGGCGTGAGCATGCTCGGGCGGGTAGCCCGCTGATCTGGGAAAAAACACTCCAGGCCCGGCACCGGTAGAGCCTTCCCAACAGAGAGGCCACTGAAACATCCGGTGGCGTCCGACATGGCCGTCAAAGTTCTCGGCAACTGTTTTGGTTAGCCGGTGTCGGAGCGGGTACAGCCAAGCTCCATGGACATCAACGAACAAACTGTGGGAGTTCGATTCGAGGACACCGACCACGGCCCGTCCCTGACCGTCGAGCCCGAGATCACCGAAGCACGCCAGACCGGGATCCTGCGCGGAAGCGATTTGACGACGGTGGAGGTCACCAGCGGAGCCGCTCGGGGCTCGACCTACATCTGGGACCCATCCGAGGTGGCACTTTCCCCGATTCGCTGACCGCACCGAGCGGCGCACGACCAGGTTGATCAGGACATCTCGGACAGACCGAAGTGGTCGAGTAGTCCGGTGATGTCGAGAATGCGACGCACCGCAGCGGATGCCTCGACGATTTCGAACTGCTGACTTCGGCTGTCGGCTACCTCGTTGATACGTAGGAGTTCACCCAGTCCGGACGAATCAATGAAGGTCAGGCCGGAGAGGTCGACCAGTACCTTCGACGCCCCCTCGGTACCGTCGAGAATCTCGCTCCCCATTTTGGTCTTGTTGTCTGCGTCCACCTCTCCCTGAACGACAACCCGGGCCTCGCCCGACTCTCGGAGAATCTCGACATTCACTGCGCACCTCATTGAACAACGGGGTCCCGAACATCACGGAACGGTGTGTGCAAGAGGTTCAGTCTAGCGCCGAGCGGTCCCCGCAGTGACGGGAGGGGTCGAACCCGCACCCGCCACGGAACGAGCGAATGCCGTCCGGTGATAGCGTCCATTGCCCACGGCGATAGGTGCCGGCGCGGGCTTCATCCGCCGGCGACCCCAACATTACAGTTTCGGGAACGGGTCAGGACCGACAGCTTTCCCCCGACGAGGCCTATCCTCGTAGGGCGGATGCCGATCCGACAGGCAGTCCGACACTCAACCGAAGGATGGGACCCACGTGCAAGGCGTCGTCAAATCGTATGATCCGGCTACCCGGGACGGGATCATCATCACCGATACGGCCGAGCTGGCCGAATACGAGTTGGCCGCCGACGCGCTGGAGGGTTCCGTCTTTCGCATGTTGCGACCGGGCCAGCGAGTGATCTTCGATCTCGATGGTTACTCCAAGGCCACATCGCTCCGTTTGGGCTCCGAGGTCGACATGGCCACGCCGGAGTGGTCCGACCCCGACGAACAGACCTGATCAGGGGCGGCAACCCGGCCGTCATCCCTCAAACAACGGAGTTCGAGGTCATGACACTCGCAGTAGCACCGACGACCAACACCCGGCTGATGGCCTGGGTCAGCGAATGGGCGGAGGTT
This sequence comes from Acidimicrobiales bacterium, assembly GCA_965216675.1. Lineage (GTDB taxonomy): Bacteria > Actinomycetota > Acidimicrobiia > Acidimicrobiales > SZUA-35 > JAHELU01. The sequence goes on from CBDCGK010000004.1 coordinate 916,571, forward strand.
CTCCAGCCCGACGACATCTATTGGTGTGACGGCTCGGCGGAGGAATATGATCGCCTCGCCGCCGAGCTCGTCGCGAAGGGCACGTTCACAAAGCTGAACGAAGCCAAGCGTCCGAACAGCTACCTCGCGCTGTCCGATCCCGCCGACGTCGCGCGGGTGGAGGAACGGACCTTCATCTGCTGTGAGAACGAGGCCGACGCCGGACCCACCAACAACTGGCGTGAACCGACCGAGATGAAAACCGAGATGCTCGAGCTGTTCACCGGCTCGATGCGAGGCCGCACGATGTACGTGGTGCCGTTCTCGATGGGCCCGCTCGGTTCCCCGATCGCCCACATCGGCGTACAGCTGACCGACTCGGCCTACGTGGCGGCATCGATGCGCACGATGACCCGAATGGGTTCCGGTGCGCTCGAAGCGCTGGGCGACGGCGACTGGGTGCCATGCGTGCATTCGGTCGGCTACCCGTTGGTCGACGGCCGCACCGAGGTGCCATGGCCCTGCGACGGTGAGAACAAGTTCATCGTGCACTTCCCCGATACCAAGCAGATCTGGAGCTACGGATCGGGATACGGGGGCAACGCCCTGCTCGGCAAGAAGTGCTTCGCCCTCCGCATCGCCTCCACCATGGCCCGCACCGACGGCTGGCTGGCCGAGCACATGCTGATCATCGGCGTCACCCCGCCGAACGGGGAGAAGAAGTATGTGGCCGCCGCCTTCCCGTCGGCCTGCGGCAAGACCAACATGGCCATGCTCATCCCCACGCTTCCCGGCTGGGAGGTGGAGACGATCGGTGACGACATCGCCTGGATGAAATTCGGCGACGACGGCCGGCTCTACGCCATCAACCCCGAGGCCGGATTCTTCGGTGTCGCTCCCGGCACCTCGGACGAGACCAACCCCAACGCCATGGCGACCCTGCACGCCAACTGTGTGTTCACCAACGTCGCCCGCACCGTCGACGACGACGTCTGGTGGGAGGACATGACCGACGAGCCGCCCGCCCGCCTCACCGACTGGAAGGGCCAGACGTGGACGCCGGAGTCCGACACCCCGGCCTCCCACCCCAACGCCCGGTTCACCGCCCCGGCCGGTCAGTGCCCCTCGATCGCCCCCGAGTGGGAGGATCCCAACGGCGTGCCGATCTCAGCCATTCTGTTCGGCGGTCGGCGGGCCACGAACGTGCCGCTCATCACCGAAGCGAAGGACTGGAACCATGGTGTGTTCCTCGGCTCGATCATGAGCTCGGAGAAGACGGCGGCCGCCGCCGGCGCCGTCGGGCAGGTTCGGTTCGACCCGTTCGCCATGCTGCCGTTCTGCGGCTACAACATGGCTGACTACTTCGCCCACTGGCTCGCGATCGGATCGGCCACCACCGCCGACAAGCTCCCGAAGCTGTTCTGGGTCAACTGGTTCCGCCGTGATGACAACGGCGGCTTTCTGTGGCCGGGGTTCGGCGAGAACTCCCGCATCCTCAAGTTCGTGCTCGAGCGCGTGGCCGGTGAGGGCGACATGGTTGAAACCGCCATCGGCAACGTGCCCACCGTCGACGCCATCGACATCGACGGACTCGACATCGACAAGTCCACGATGGAGAAGCTGCTGGCCGTGGACAACGATTCGTGGCAGGCCGAGATCGAGCTCATCCGCGAGCACTTCTCCCGATTCGGCGACAGGTTGCCACCGGAACTGTCGGCTCAACTCCACGCACTGGAGAAGCGGCTCACCGTCTAGTCGGGCTCCGGTCCGGCACCGGGCGGCGCCTCCGGGTTTGCGCGATCAGCGGTCGTGGCGACGCGACATCGCGCAAACCCCGCGCTCGGGAAGCGGACCGTCAGGCGGAGTCGCCGTTGGCGTCGGGCACGCTGGAGAGGTGTCGGGGGCGATCGACGAAGGGTCCGTTCGCCGCCGGCAGCAGACGAGCGGAGTCGGCGAAGAACTTACGTGCCTGGTTGCCGACCATCCGCACGAAGCCGTAGTTGGCGGTGCCGCCGACGACGGCGCCGACACCGAACGGGAGCAGCTTGCCGATGGCCAGCGCACTTCGGCGGGCGCCGTACTTGGCGACCACCTGACCGGCCAGATCGGTGTTGATGCGGCGAAGGGCGTCGAGGGTCAGGGCGTCGCCGCCGACAACACCGGCCGCACGCTGGCTGAGTCCGTCGGCCGCCTCGCTCGGTGCGACCTCACCGAGCAGCGATGCAAACTTCTCGGCCGACTCCTCGCCGAAGGCGAGAACAGCCAGAACCCAGGCTCGACGCTCGTCGTCGGTGGCCTCGGTGCGGCCGTTGGCAGCGCCGATGGCCATGATGAGATCAGTGGCCCGCATCCCGAACCAGGCCATATCAGCCGCCAGCGCACCTCCGGCGACCGCCGTGCCGACGATCGGGGCCGCGGCGATGGCCCCGGTGGCGGCGCCGACCAGGGTCAGTTCCTTCTTGAACCGGGAGATGATGGCCGACGTCTTCTCCTCCGGCGTGTCACCGTCGGCTTCGGCGGCGATTCGCAGCGCGTCGTCCCACCGTCGGTCCACCGCGAAGTCGACGGCTTTGAGCACGGCCTTTCCGACGGCGTCGAGAGCCGGCTCCGGCACATTCTCGACCGCCTTCTTCTTCATGAAGTCCTTGAATTTCGACATGTTGGCTACTCCCGATTCAGGTTCTCACGATAACCGCCGTGACATCGGTGTCGTACCTCGGACTACTCGGGGATGAACACGGTCCTGAGCGCAAGCCCCATGATGAACAGGCCGCCGAAACCGTAGAGCAGGTACTGCCAGCGGCGGATCTGATGGCGATACGAGTGGATGAGCGCCACCGTCAAGAGGGTGATGAAGCCGTAGAACTGATGGATGCCGGAGGCCTCTCGCCCACTGGTTTGCATGAACACGACGCCGAGCACGACCTGCGCGAAGATCAGCACCTGGGCGACTGCGGTGGCCGGCCAGAGGAGGCGGTGGCGGGCGGCCTCGACCCAATGTGCGATGAGGGCCCAAAGCCCCACGAGTCCGTTGGCCACGACGACGATCCAACCGAGCGTCGTGTGAAGTGCTGCCAGTGTCATCGAGTCAAGGCTAATGGTCGCAACCCCCGGCCGAACTTTGAGCGCCGGACTACCCGTTTGAGGGTCGCTGGCGGCTCAAGGTTCGGGAGAGCCATGCCAGCGATGAGGCCGGGCGGGGACCGCCAACCGAAGAGCCATGCCAGCGATGAGGCCTCGGCCGAAGAGCCATGTCACAGTGTCAGGGTGCGTCATCGCCGGTATTACATCGAAACGCTGTCGGCCTCGGGCCGATCGGTCCCCTCGACCGGCGGGGATCTCATCGTCGCCTCCAAGGACCAGACCGGCGATCTCGACTGGGAGCTGATTCACCGATCGAGCCGGCGGTATCTGATTCGGCAGGAGCCCTACGATCTGGAGATGTCCGGCCCGGAGGGCACGTTCAGCGGACCGGCGATCCTCGTCCGCTCCGACGGCCGGTCACACGTCTTTCGGGGTGTCGGCACGCTGCAGGGATTCGACCCGTCGGAGCTTCGTGGCGGTCACGGCCACCCACAGTGAGCCGGGTACCCTGACACGATGTACTCGACCGACGATCTCGTCACCGGAGCTGTCCGCCCCAGCCCGATCTTCTACGTCATCGTCGCCCTGACGGCGATCACCGCCTGGCTGACCACGACCACGGTGGTCTCGGCCGGCGTCGCCGTGTTCGCCTTCATTCTCACCGCCTGGACGCTGTCGCTCATCTTCCACGAGTTCGCCCACGCCTTCGTGGCCTGGCGAAGCGGCGACCGCAGCATCGAGCAACGGGGCTATCTGACCCTCGATCCCCGCCGCTACACCCACCCCGTCCTGTCGCTCGTACTGCCCGTCGTGTTCATCATGATGGGAGGTATCGCCCTTCCCGGCGGCGCCGTCATGATCAACCGGGCCGCTCTCAACAACGTGCAGGCCACCATGGTGGCGCTCGCCGGACCGTTCACCAATCTGGTGTTCGGGGCGGTGAGCCTGCTGGCCATCGCCAACGGCTGGGTCGATCCGTCAACGCAACCGGTTCTGGCCCGGGCGATCGCCTTCTTCGGCTTCCTCCAGATCGTCGTGTTCGTGCTGAACATGTTGCCGATTCCCGGGCTCGACGGCTACGCCGCCATCGAACCGGCGCTACCGGAATCGACTCGGCAGCTGATGCGACCGGTGAAGAACTATGCGTTCCTCATCCTGATCTTTCTCCTGTTCTACGCCGAGTGGGCGCAACGCCTGTTCTGGGGGTTGGTTCTCGGCGTGCTCGACGTGTTCGGTGTCGACGCCAATCTGTTCCAGGACGGTCTCGACCTGTTCCGATTCTGGGGCGATCTGAGCGTGTTCTAGGTACCACGGCAGGCCACACCGGGCGCCAGGGCGGCCTCGACCCGGTCAGGCGACGGCGCCCGAGTGCCGGAGGGCGGCGATATCGTCGGGCTCGAAGCCGAAATCGGCCAGCACCTGCTCGGTGTGCTCGCCGGCGTGGGCGGCCGGACCCGCAACCTCTGCCTCGGTCCGGGAGAAGCGCGGCGCCGGACCGGCCTGCGTCATGCCGGCGTTGTCGATGAAGGTTTTGCGGGCGACGTTGTGAGGATGTTCGGTGGCCTCCTCCATCGACAGCACGGGGGCGAAACAGACATCGGTGTGCTCCATGATCTCGCACCATTCGCTTCGGGTTTTCGTCTTGAACACCTCGGCGATCTGTGACTTCATCTCCGGCCAGCGAGCGGGGTTGTTCTGGTCGCCGAACATCTCCTCGTCGAGATCGGCCAGCCGTTTCAGTTCCGCATAGAACTGAGGTTCCAGGGAGCCGATCGACACGTAGTTGCCGTCGGCGCACTCGTAGACGTCGTAGAACGGCGCGCCGGTGTCGAGCAGATTGGTGCCGCGCTCCGGGCCCCACATGCCGGCGGCTTTGAGACCCCAGATGAAGTTGATGAGCACGGCCGATCCGTCGACCATGGCGGCGTCGACCACCTGACCGTGCCCTGATCCACGGGCCTCCAGCATGGCGCACACCATCCCGAAGGCGAGCAGCATACCTCCGCCGCCGAAGTCGCCGATGAGGTTGATCGGCGGCGTGGGCGGCTGGCCTTTGCGGCCAAGCGGCTCGAGGGCTCCGGCGAGGGCGATGTAGTTGATGTCGTGACCGGCGGCCTGGGCGTAGGGTCCATCCTGACCCCAGCCGGTCATGCGCCCGTAGACCAGCTTCGGGTTTCGTTCGAGACAGATGTCGGGGCCGAGGCCAAGCCGTTCGGTGACACCGGGGCGGAAACCCTCGATCAACCCGTCGGCCTGACCGATCAGTCTGAGAACCGTTTCCACTCCGTCGGCGTTCTTGAGATCGACGGCGATCGAGCGACGGCCGCGGGCCAGGACGTCGGGCGGAGGCCGGTCGGGTCGTTGGTCGCGAACGGCGGAGGCCCGGTCGATGCGGATCACGTCGGCCCCCATGTCGCTCAGCATCATGCCGCAGAACGGACCCGGTCCGATGCCGGCCAGTTCTACGATCGTGACTCCTTGGAGTGGTCCCATGGCCAACAACATAGAGCACGACCCGATCGGGCATCGATTTCGCCGCCCGGCTCGCACTCCCCCACAATCCGGCGGCCCTGGTCCACCGTCAGGGTGGTCCAGGGCCGCCGGTTCGGTTGGTTTCGGCGATGGCGGCCATGGCGTCGGTGACGAAGGCGGCCACGGTGCCGGCGATCACCGGCCAGTGCGACGGGGGCAGGTCGTGGCCATAGCCGTCGAGCTCGACATATCGGGCGCCGGGGATGACGTCCGCGGTGTGGCGGCCACCGTCGGGCTGGATCAGCGTGTCGGCCGAACCGTGAATGACGAGCGTGGGGACGTCGATTCGTCTCAGGTCGTCGTCACGGTCACCGGAGGCGACAACGGCGCGGTACTGTCGCCCGGTTCCCTCGACGTCGACGCCGTAGTCGTACTGTCGGGCGGCTCGCCGGCGGACCCGTTCGGCATCCCACGAGTCGGGCGTCGCCCAGATCCTTCCGGTCGACACGGTGTGCTCGATCCAGCCCTCACGGTCCCGCGGCGGCGGCTTGATCAACGCCGCCTGGGCTTCCGCGGTGGCTCCGCCGTGGTCCCGATTGCCGGTCGAGGCCATGAGCGAGGTCATCGTCAGCAACCGGTCAGGGTGGCTGATCGCGAGCTGCTGGGCGATCATCCCGCCCATCGACTGCCCGAGCACGTGGGCTCGATCCCAGCCAACGGCATCGAGCACGGCCACCGCGTCACCGGCCATGTCGGCGAGACGGTACGGCGGATTGTCGAAGCGATAGCCCTCGGCGTTCCGGTTCTCCGGCACCCGGCTGGAGCGGCCGGTGTCGCGGTTGTCGAACCGCACCACCGATAAACCCCGCTCGACGAGGGCGATCACGAAGCCGGCATCGTAGTTGATCAACGGCGACCCGAGGCCGTTGACGAGCAGGAGCCGTTGACCGGCCACCCCTCCTGTCGCGGGCTCGTGTAGCGTCCAGTGCAGCTCGATCGGACGATCGTCGACTGCGCTGACCGACGACGACGCCGTTCCGGTGCGGCTGGGCTGGGCGGAGGCGGGTGGCGCAACCATCCGGCCAAGCTTACGCACTAACCTCGAAGCGACGGAATTCGCGGTCGATCCGAACGGTTCCGTGCCCGGGAACGGTCCGGTGAAGGTATCCGGACTGGGAACGTCGACCGGAGATGGTGTCGAGTGGCCACGAAAACGAAGTCCACGAAATCGAAGTCCAAAGACTCACGGAAGTCGGCCAGAAAGCGGTCCACCGACGATCGTCGGATCGTGACCAGCCGTACCGTGGCCTTCGTCGTCGTGCTTCTGGCCGCGGCCGGGCTCCTGTCGGCCCGCTTCGGGCTCGGCCCGACGGAGGAGTCGACGGCCACATCGGACTCGAGCGCCGACCAGACCGGCGAACCGGCCACGGCACCGGCGGCGCTGGCCGACGCACCACCGGATCTCGGCCCGGCGCCCGAACTCACCGACATCGACGGCTGGATCAACGCCGACCCGTCGACCACCGGTTTGAGCTCCTACAGCGGGCAGGTCCGGATCGTGCAGTATTGGACGTTCGGCTGCTTCAACTGCAAGAACACGCTGCCTCATCTGAAGGAGATCTACAACCGGTACCAGCCGGAGGGTTTGGAGATCATCGGCGTCCATGCCCCGGAGTTCGACTACGAGGCCGATCCGGCCAACATCAGCGCCGCCGTCGTCGAGCTGGGCGTGAACTGGCCCGTCGCCCTGGACACCTCGAAGGCAAACTTCCGATCCTGGCAGGATGATCGGCGCTTCTGGCCCCGCACCTACGTGCTCGATCAGAACGGCAACATCCGGTTCGACCACATCGGCGAGGGCGCCTACGACGAGTTGGAGGCCACGGTCGCCCACCTCCTGGCCAACGGTGCCTAGGTCGGCGGGGCAAGGAGGCCCCGGCGGTAGGCGGCCATCAGTTCGCACTCGGCGAACCGCACGGCCTCACCGGGATGCCCCGGAGATCGATCTACATTGAGTGGTTGATGTCGACCTTGCTGCTCCTGGCCGAGGGATTCGAGGCCGCCCAACTGCCATGCACCCTCGTGCTCCTGGTGATCGGGGTGGCCGTCGGAATGACCGCCCGGGAGACCGCCATCCCGGCCATGGTGTCGTTTTGGCTGTCGGTGCTGGTGTTCAGCTGGACCCGGTTCGGTGGGCGGGGCGCCGGTTGGCATGACCTCATCGCCGCCATGGCCCTCATCATCGCCGTCATCATCCTCTTCGTTCCCCCGGTTCGGCGCCTCGACCTGGTGGCTGTGGCCGCCGGGGTGCTCTCCGGGTTCGCCGCGGCCGAACTCTGGCTCCCGTGCGTCGGCGAGCAGTTCGGCCGGCTGCTGATGGAGCTTCCGGACCGAGGGCTCTCCGGAGTCGTGCTGATGGCGGTGTTCCTGGCCGGCGCCCTGTCTCCGGTGTTGGCGCTGGCCGCCATCCACCATCTCGTTCCCGACTGGATCCTCGAGCGAGTCGAACCGATCTGGTCGATCGTCGGCGGATTCGTGCTCTCCGCTTTCGCCGTCGCCACCGCCGTCGGGTACCACGAAACAATCCTCGGCTGGCTCTTCGAGTGGAGCGTGCGTTGACCGGCGAGATCGCCGACCCGGGCACTAGCCGGCCGTCACCGAACGATCGTCGGCCACCGCGTCGAGCAACTCGTATTCGGCGCCGGTGTCCATGAAGTCCTCGAACTGGATGACCCGCATTTCCTCGAAGCGCTTGCGCAGCCAGCCGTCATTGGCATCGAGCAAACCGAGCTTCTTGCAGTTCGGCACGATCTTGGCGAACAGCAGCTGCTGGAACGGATCCTCGTTGGGGTCGGCGGCGCTGAAGACCGAAATGCCTTCACGGACGTCGATCCCGACCCGCTCCCACACCTCCTGACGTCGGAAACGGTCGCGCATCCGAACGGCGGCGTCGTAGGCGAATTCCTGCCGCTCGAACAGTTCGGTTTCGGTCAGACCGGCGTAGAACTCCTGCAGGCTCAGCACCCCGAACGCCACATGGCGGGCCTCGTCGCTCATCACGTAGCGGAGGAGTTTCTTCAGCAGTGGATCCTCGGTCTGCTGCATCATGTTGCCGAAGGCGGCCAGCGCGAGGCCTTCGACCATGACCTGCATGCCGAGGTAGGTCATGTCCCAGCGGTGATCGTTGATGATGTCGTCGAGTAGAGCCTGGAGGTGCACGTTGACGGGATAGAAACCCTCGACCTTGGTGTCGAGGTACTTGGAGAAGACCTCGACGTGGCGGGCTTCGTCCATCACCTGCGTGGCCGCGTAGTACTTGGCGTCGATCCAGGGAACGGTTTCGACGATCTTGGCGGTGCAGACGAGCGCCCCCTGTTCACCGTGGAGGAACTGGCTGAGCGTCCAGGCGCTGGTTTCGAGTTCGAGCTCGAGCCATTCCTTCTCCCCCCAGCGCTCGAAGGAGGTGCCGCTGACGTCGATCCCGAAGTCGAACAGGTTGTCACGATTGGGTAGACCTCGACGACGGAGCAGCTCCTCCTGATCCACCTCGATCGACCAGTCGAGATCGGTCTCGCCGTTCCACTGGGACCCTTTGGCCTTCTCGTAGAGCTTGTTGAGCCCGGCCCGCGCGCCTTTCTCGTAGTCCCAGGTGAAGATGGTGTCGGCGTTGTTGGCGACCGTTCGAACGGTGGCGTCGACGTCGTCGTTCGACTGGACCAGGAGGTCCATGTTCTCGGTGTTGTACGGCATGATCGGCCCCTTCTGGCGCTACGAGGATGTCGTCGAGCCCGACTCGGACATCATACCTCGACCCGACGGCGAGCCTTACACCGTCAGGGGCCTTGTCACATCCCGGTGACGATGCTCGGGCGCCCCCGACGCACGGGCAGCATCGACGCCAACCGGTAGCGGGCGCTGAGGCCGCGCCACATGACCGTCGGACTGAACGCTCCCCGGAAGTGGTCCGACGGATGATCGGCCATCCAATGCCGGCGAAGCAGCGGAACCAGATGGTGATTCAGCCGACGACAGCCGTAACGCTCGAAGGCCATCACAAAGCAGCTCAGCGCGTGAACACCGGCGGGAGCGTCGGGCTCGAACGACGGGTGGAGCACCGAGCGCTCGGCCGCCCGGAGGAGCGGTTCGAGACGACCCTCGGCCACAAGGGCCCGCTTGGGCCGTAGCAGGTCGTTCCGCAGTACGAACCGCTCGATCGCGGCCTCAGCCTGCAGCGCGTGCAACGGCGAGCCGTCGGCCGCCGCGTCGTTCACCGAGTCTGCGAAGTCGAACATCTGCTCATGCGAGCCATACCACCGATCGGACATGTACTGCAGATAGGTGATGAATCCCGAGTAGAGCGGGAACCGACCGGCCATCTGTTCCAATCGGTAGTCGAACTCCTGCTGCGAAATGTGCAATCCCAGACCGGTCTCGAGGAGTCCGGCCCAGGGCACCGGGCTGTCCGGGTCCGTTCTGGCCGCGCCGGCGAAGATATCCTCAGCCTGTCGGAGAAATCGTCGGGAGTCCTCGATCTGCCGGCGGGACGAAGGATCCGGCCTGTCGTTGGTGCGAGCACGCCAACCCATGCCGACGACCTGGTATCCCTTGGCGATGAGCGGTAGCGCGGCACCGGGACGATGGTTCAACCAGTCGTCGACGGCAGCGCTGTCGGCCGGGACGTGACGGGCCAGGCCGAGGAGGTGGGAGCGATACTCCCAGTCGGTCCTGTTCGTGTGGATCTGCTCGGCCGCATCGAAACGACCCGACGTGACGTCGAGCCAGAACCGGCGGACCTCGGGCAACCGCAGGGTCAGCTCACGCCGGTTGTAGAACGCCTTGGCCGCCACTAGTGGAGGTGTTCCCGTCCGCTCATCGGCCGACGCCGAAACGTCCCTTGAACGCGGCGACGGTTCGACTGACGGGTGACGCAGCCCCGCGCCGCTCTTCGAGTTCGACGAGATCTGCCGCGGTGCGCAGCGGCCGAGGAACGGCGACCGTCATCGCCGCCGGCACCCGCGACAGGAAGTTCCGGTAGGCGGTCTCACAGCCGGGATGGTCGGCAGGTTGCACGGTCAGAGCGGTGGCGTCGCGGCGATGAAAGGTATGGGCCCCATCCTGGTAGGCGACCGCCCCGACAAGCTCGTGAACGGGCACGACAACCGCAAGCCCGCTGGCTCGGTCGACGAGACCGATGGCCACGTCGTCGATCATCAGGTCGACGTCGCCGAAGCGCGACGGGTAGGCGGTGCCGGCGACGTCGCCGTCGGTCCAGGTCGAGATCGGGGTGAAGCGCTGATCCTGGACCGTCGCACCCGGCGGGACGATCCACATGGCCGATCGGGCAATGTCGTCGACAACCGCCGCGATGGCGGCCGGCGGCGTCTCCTCGACCTCGGTCAGCTTCCGGGCCGGATCGATGGCCGTTGCGCCCTGCAGGCGGTTGTATGCCGTCGTGCTGGCCTTGGCGACGGGGGCCCGCTCATCGCCCACCAGCCGACGACTCTTGCGAACATAGTTCTCGATCTCGGCCGCCGTCGGCCCCTCGAACACGAAGCGGTTGAGTTCCATGACCATGATGGAGAACACGTCGTCGATGTCATCGGCCCGACAGTCGGCGGCCAGCGTCAGCAAGGTCGTCGAGGCGTTGAGTGGCTGAGCGGTCGAGTTCACCGAATACGACATCCCCTCGGTGGTTCGAAGTCGCTCGGTCAGGCGATCCGTGACGATCGTCAGTCCTGCCGACACGAGGGGCGACTGATCGACGACGTTGACCAGACCCGGACCCGGTACCCGGTCGACGAAGTACCCGGGACAGGCAACCGGACGCCGTTCCAGCAACACGGTCGGACGCCGCTCACCCGCAGGGAGGCAGGCGAACGACGGCCGCGGTGGTTCCGGTCCGGCAAACCACAGGGCCATGTTGCGCCGGGTGAACCATCCGGCCAGCCACGCTTCCAGGGTCTCGGGTTCTGCCTGCCACAGTCCGAGCTCGGGCAGGGCTCCTGCACCGACACCGTTCGCTCCGTACAGCACGGCCAGTGCCGACGCCGCGGTCGAGACCCCGTTGCGCTCCGACTCGGCGAGTAGCACCCGCCGCTCGACATCGAGTCGATCGTAGGGCAGGGCCACCAGCGCAGCGAGCGTGGACTCGACGAAATGGCCGATGTCGTCGACCGATCCGCGGGCGATGAAGTTGGTGGTGGTCGAGTCGACGAACCCGTTGTAGTCGTAGTCGACGTTCAGTGTGCTCAGCGCCAGATGCTCGATGAGATGGGTAAAGCCCCGCCGCACGAAGGGCTCGTCGCTGAGTCCGACCCGGAAGACGATGCCGCCGGTGAGTTCACGGCTGTCGCTCGGCACCCAAAAAAGCGGCACATCGTCGATTTCGACTTCCAGCACATCGTCCGCCACGGCGCGCCTTTCCCCGGCTCCCACGCCAACCATAGGACCCCATTCCGATCCCCCCTCCGGCCCGACGGGAGCAAATGATCCCAATCCGGTCCCGATGCCGGACCAACGCCACCCGTGGGCCACCATGGGCGGATGAGCAGCACAGCCTCTTCCGACGACGCCGGATCGGACGCCCGGCCGGTAGCCGTCACCCGAAAACCGACCGAGAACATCGACGACTGGAAGCAGGTGGTCGGCGACCTGAACAGGCTCCTTCGGTTGAAGACCACGCCGATCGGCATGAAGCTGTTCTCCTCGGTCGAGGAGATGGAGGCGATTCCCCGGATTCGGCGGCCACAACACGTGCACACCGCCGACCAGATCGTGTCGATGGCGTCCCGGCTCAACTGGACGGTCGGCATCACCAACGACGATCTGGTCGGGTCGCAGTGCGGGGCGGTGCTCGGCCTTCGACCCCAGGACGACGAATGGCGCAGCGGCGCCCACATGGCCGGCGTCTGGTTCGAGACGGTCGACGATTCAGCGGCCCACCAGGCGGCCATGCCGGTCGTACCGGCCGGTCGGTTCTCGGCCATGGCCGTGTCCCCGCTGGCAACCGGCCGTCTGAACCCACCCGACATCGCCATGATCTACGCCAATCCGGCTCAGATGATCCTGTTCATCAACGGACTGCAGTGGTCGGGTTATCGCAAGCTCGAATGGGCCTGCGTCGGTGAATCATCGTGTGCCGATTCCTGGGGACGGGCATTGTCGAAGGGCGAACCGAGCCTGTCGATCCCCTGTTTCGCCGAACGACGGTACGGGGGCGTGCCGGATGACGAACTGCTCATGGCCCTTCCGCCCGGCTACCTGCCGAAGGTGATCGCCGGGTTGGAGGCGCTGTCGGCCAACGGTCTTCGCTATCCCATCCCGCCCTACGGCATCCAGTCCGACGCCCGGGCGGGGCTCGGCGCGTCCTACGGGTGAACCGCGGCGGCGTTCGTCAGGGGCGCTCACCCCGCAGGCCACGCCAGCCCCGCTTCATCAGAGAGACCTGCGCCCACAACGACCACAGAGACAGGACGAACCCGCCGAGGGCCGACAGCCGGATCCAGTTCTTCAGCGAGTCAATTGTTGATTCGATGAGATCAGCCGTGCCCGACACCGACGTCTGCATCTCGTTGACCCGGTCGGCGATTCGTGCGGCCTGCGCCGGTTCGAGCTCCTCGGCCGTCACGGTGATGCCAACCGCCTCGTCGGAACCCTGTTTGAAGTCCGCCAAGGCCGTCGCCAGTTCCGACTTGTCGATGGGCAACCACCGATAGAGCACGTGGTCGTCGATGGCCGCAAAGGACTGCGACGCCGATGTCGCGGTGTCGGCCAACCCGTCGATCCGAGCCTGCAGCTCGTTGAACTCCGAATCGGACACGCCGTCCCGGTCGATCAGGTCGTCGGCCTGGTCGATCCGGGTCTCGAGTCGATCGACGGCGGCGGTCAACGGTTCCGCGGTTCGTTCGGCCACGTCGGGGGCCGAGAACCCGAACCGGATCGACACGGCCAAGAGGGCGAAGGAGAGCAGGCATCCGACGAGCCCGAGCAGGGTCGCCAGCATCCCGGCCAGGCGGCCGGCGGCGCCACTGCCGCGGCGGGCGACGAGTACCGGCGGCACGACCTCGGCCCCGTCTCCGCCTTCGAGGATCGTGTGGCCACCGCCCGAGCCACTGTCCCGGTCGCCCGTGTCGACGCTGTCCGCCTTGTCGTTCCGGGCGTTGTCGGTGATCTTGTCGGTGTCGTCCTTGGTGTCGTCCGCAGTCACAATCGCCTCGATTCGGGGCCTCCCCACGAGGCCGACGGGCAAATGGTAGGCCACACCGGAGTCGTACCGGCGTTTGTCCACGCCGTATCGTGTGGTCATGGCGTTTCACCACCGGAGCATCAGATCGTCGGGTCACCGAATTCACTGCGTCGAAATGAGCGAGTCCATGGACGACGACGGGCCGCTGGTGGTCATGATCCACGGGTTTCCGGAGAGCTGGTACTCGTGGCGCCATCAGCTCCCGGCGCTGGCCGGTGCCGGTCTGCGCCCCGTGGCCATCGACGTGCGGGGTTATGGGCGGTCGGCCGCACCCGCCGACGTCGAGGCCTATGCCATGACGGCTCTCGTCGGCGACGTGATCGCCCTGCTCGACGACGCCGGCGTCGACCAGGCCGTGGTCGTCGGCCATGACTGGGGCGCCCCCATCGCCTGGACCACCGCCCTGTGGCGGCCGGACCGGGTTCGCGGTGTGGTCGGCATGTCGGTGCCGTACAACCCGAGAGGCGATGTGGAGCCGCTCGACGCCCTCCGGGCGCTGGCCGGCGACGAGGTCTTCTACATCGACCACTTCCAGGAGCCCGGTGTGGCCGAGGCCGAGGCCGAAGCCGACCTGGCGTCGTGGCTCCGGGGCTTCTATTTCAGCGCGTCGGCCGAGTGCGACTTCTCGAAGCCGTCGGTCGGGTTCGTGGCCCCCGGGGGCCGAATGCGTGACCGGTTCCAGCAGCCCGGCGACGGGCAGATGGCCTGGATGACCGACGACGACTTCGCGTTCTACCTCGGCGAGTTCGAGCGGACCGGCCTCACCGGAGGTTTCAACCGCTACCGCAACATCACCCGCGATCACCACGAGCTGAGCGCATGGCGGTTCGCGCCCATCACCGTTCCGTCGTTGTTCATCGGCGGTGACCGTGACGGGCCGACGATCCTCGGGTCGAAGGCCATCGCGAACTTCGAGACCAACCTGCCGAACCTGGTCGGCAGTCATATCATCTCGAACTGCGGGCACTGGGTCCAACAGGAACAGCCCGACGAGGTCAACCGCCTCCTGATCGACTTCATCACCGGACTGGGCTAGGCAAATACCCGAACAGTACGGTGGCGTTCGTGCGTAGTGCCAAGGACTTCTTCAAGCCGCTCGCCGTGGGTGCTCCGGATCCGGTTCGGGAGATCCCGGTGAAACCGAGCCGGATGATTCACTTCTTCCCGCCGTCGAACGAGAAGGTGCGGGGCAAGATCGCCGACATCGCCCCGACCGTCGACATCCTGCTCGGCAATCTGGAGGACGGCGTCCCGATAGCCGACAAGGAAGCGGCCAGAGCCGGCCTGGTCGAGGTGGGCAAGTCGGTCGACATGGGCTCGACCCAGCTCTGGACCCGGGTGAACTCACTCGATTCGCCCTGGTGCCTCGACGATCTCACGACCCTGGTCACCGAGATCGGCGACCGACTCGACGTGATCATGATCCCCAAGGTCGAGGGTCCGGAGGAGATCCACTACGTCGATCGCCTTCTGGCCCAGCTGGAGGCCCGAGCCGGGTTGACGAAGCCGCTGCTGGTGCACGCCATTCTCGAAACGGCCCGAGGGGTGGCGAACGTCGAGGAGATCTGCGCCGCGTCGCCCCGGATGCAGGGGCTGTCGCTCGGTCCGGCCGACCTGGCCGCCAACCGGCGGATGAAGACCACGAGGGTGGGCGGTGGACACCCCGGCTACCTGGTTCGCCAGGATCCGCCGCCGGGCTCCGACGGTCCTGAGTACGGCGCGGAGCGCAGGACCTATCAACAGGATCTCTGGCACTACACGATCGCCCGCATGGTCGACGCCTGCGTGGCCAACGGCATCCTCCCCTTCTACGGACCGTTCGGCGACATCGCCGACACGACGGCCTGCGAAGACCAGTTCCGCAACGCCTACCTGCTCGGGTGCGTCGGCGCCTGGTCGCTCCACCCGGTCCAGATCGGTATCGCCAAGAAGGTGTTCTCCCCGGATCCGGCCGAGGTGGCCCACGCCCGGCGGGTGATCGAGGCCATGGGCGACGGCACCGGTGCCATCATGCTCGACGGCAAGATGGAGGACGACGCCTCGGTCAAGCAGTGCCATGTCGTCGTCGAACTGGCCCGCTCCTTGGCCGAGCGCGACGGCGAGCTGGCCGAAGCCTACGGATTCTGATCGGGAGGAACCGGTGACGAGCGATCAACTTCGACCGAGGCGCAGTGTCCTCTACATGCCGTCATCCAATGAACGGGCACTGGAGAAGGCCAAGACGATTCCGACCGATGCCCTGATCTTCGATCTGGAGGACGCGGTCGCTCCCGACGCCAAGGACACGGCCAGGAATCAAGCGGTGGCGGCCGCCGGGTCCGGTGACTACGGCCATCGGGAGATCACGATCCGCTGCAACGGGCTCGACACCGCTTGGGGGGCGGCCGATCTCGCCGCCGCCGCGGCCTCGGGAGCCGACGCCGTCGTCGTCCCGAAGGTCGACTCGGTCTCGTATCTCGATCGGATATCGGCCGCGCTCGACGACGGAGGCGCACCGGCCGAAATGGCGATCTGGGCCATGGTCGAGACGCCGAGGGCCATCTTCGACGTGCGGGCCCTCGCCGCCCACCCCCGGGTGGCGGTTCTGGTCATGGGCACGAATGATCTGGTCAAGGAGCTGCGTGCCGTGCCGGGTTCCGCCCGTTCCACGCTCACCCCGTACCTGGCCCAGGCTGTGCTTGCCGCCCGTGAGGCCGGGAAGGCGATCCTCGACGGCGTCTACAACAACGTCAGGGATCCCGACGGGTTCCGCAGCGAGGCGCAACAGGGCTTCGAGATGGGGTTCGACGGCAAGACGCTCGTCCACCCCTCCCAGGTCGAACCGGCAAACGAGATCTGGGCGCCGTCGGCCGACGAGATCGATCACGCCAACCGGGTCATCGCCGCCTTCGCGGCGGCGGAGGCCGAGGGCAAAGGGGTCGTCACCGTCGACGGACGCATGGTCGAGAACCTGCATCGCGACAGCGCCCGCCGGGTCCTCGCCACCGCGGAAGCCATCACCCGGCAGACCCCGCCGGAACTTTGAGCGCCTGCCGACCCATTCCGCTCGAACCTTGAGCGCCTGACGACCCTCTCGGGGGTCGCTGGAGGCACAAAGTTCGGGCGGGGGTCAGGCTCGGGGGACGTCGATCCAGGGGATGTCCTTGTCCATGCGGGGTTCGCCCGGTAGGCCGAGGACCTGTTCGCCGAGGATGTTCTTCATGATCTCGGTGGTGCCGCCCTCGATGGTGTTGGCCCGAGCCCGGAGGAAGTTGTAGCCCGTCGTGCCGGCGGTGCCGCCGACATCGATGGTGCCCGGCCTGCGGAACGTGTAGTCGTAGCCGACCTGGCCGGCCATGCCCTGGAGGTCGATACAGGCTTCGTAGATGTCCTGATTCAAGATGGCGTCGATGGCCTTACCCACCGAACCCTCCGGCCCCGGGTTCCCCGCCCGGGCCAGCTGCGAAGCCCGCCGGTTGGTGAGGCGGAGCACTTCGGCCCGGATCCACAGCTTCACGACCTCGTCACGCACGGCGGGGCCATGGGCGTCCGCCGACCTGCCGTGGAGGTCGACCAGCACCGAGATCGGTCCGCTCCCCCGCTGGGGCGCCCGACCACCACCGCCTCCGCCCCCGATGGCGGTCCGCTCGTTCATGAGCGTCGTGAGTGCGGCCCGCCAGCCCTCACCCTCGGCCCCGATGCGGTGGGCGTCGGGCACCCTCACGTCGGTCATGTAGACCTCGTTGAACTCGGCCTCTCCGGTGATCTGACGGAGCGGTCGGACCTCCACCCCCGGCGCCTTCATGTCGAGCGCGAAGTAGGTCATGCCCTTGTGTTTCGGGACGTCGGGATCGCTCCGGGTGACGAGCATGCCCCAATCGGCGATGTGGGCCAGTGTGTTCCACACCTTCTGGCCGTTGACGATCCACTCGTCGCCGTCGCGCACGGCTCTGGTGCCGAGCCCGGCGAAGTCGGAGCCGGCCCCGGGTTCGGAGAACAACTGGCACCACAGTTCCTCGCCGGTGAACATGGGGCGCAGGAAGCGCTCCCTGACCGCGTCGTCGCCGTGAGTGACGATCGTGGGACCGGCCAGCTGCATGAAGAACTGCGTCATCGCCGTCGGCGGCGCACCGGCGTCGGCCAGCCGGCGGTTCACGTGCCGTTGGAGTTGGGGCGCCACGTCGAGACCACCGTGGCCCTCGGGAAACTGCACCCAGGCCAGTCCGGCGTCGAACTGGTGACCTCGGAACTCCTCATAGCCCAGGGCGCCGGGGTCGTGGGCGGCGAGCAGGGCGTCGAGCGCCCCGTCCACCTTCTGCTGCTGTGTGCTCTCCTGCTGCGTGGTCTGGTCGAGGCCGCTCATGGCGCAAGCATACGCGGCTAGGTTGTGCTCAGTGTCACCAGGATCGAAGCCGAGTGCGGCCGGGCCCAGTCCGGCGGACATCGCGGCGTGGCGCGGTTGGCTGCCCGTGTGGTCCCTCGGCCTCTACACCATCACGGCCTACGGAACGTGGGCCTACGCCTTCGGTGTCCTGATCGAGCCGATCAGCGCCGAGACGGGTTGGTCGACCAGCTTCCTCGGATCGGTCTACGGCGTGGCCATGCTGGGGACCGGACTCTCGGCGTTCTGGTCGGGGCGGCTGCTCGATCGCTTCGGTCCGGTGGTGCCCCTCGCCATCCACGCCGTCGTGGCCAGCGGCCTGATGCTCGCCGCGGTCTCCACGGATCGGCAGTGGCTGTTCGGTGTTCTGTTCGCCACCGGCGCCGGGTTGAGCGGCGCCACCGGCTTCTACACCATGACCACCGTGATCGCCGCCCGGTCCCGCCCCGACCGGCCTGAACGGGCCATTGCGTTGCTCACCCTGGTCGGGGCGTTCTGCTCCCCCATCTACCTGCCGGCGGCCGCCTGGTTGCTGTCGGTGTGGGATTGGCGGACGGTCGCCCGGGCGCTCATCGCGATCGGCGTGGTCGGAGCGGTCCAGGCCGCGGTGATCACCGCCGGGGTCAAGTTGGCCGACGATGACGAGATGGGCGGCCCGATTCGACCGTCGGCCCGGTCCTGGGAAGCCATCCGGCGGGCCTTGACGACGGCCGACGTTCGCCGGGCCCTTCTCGTCTACTTCCTGGCCGGGGCTGCAGCCGGGTCGATGTGGGTCTACCAGGTCCCGATGATGACCGGTGCCGGGCTCGGTCTCGGTTTGGCCGGCACGCTGGCCGGCCTTCGTGGTTTCTGCCAGATCTTCGGGCGGATGGGTCTGACCGGCGCGGTGGAACGCCATGGCTCGGCCCGGCTACTCCAGGCGGCCTACGTGATAACCGCAGCCGGCGGCATTGCCCTGCTGGTGGCCAGTCTGCTCGACGTCGGCGCGAGATCGGTGGTCATCGGCCTGTCGTTGGTGTTTGCGCTGCTTGCCGGCACCGGTTTCGGGGCGTCGAGCCCGCTCCAGGCCATCCACGCCCGCCTGCATTTCGACCCCGGCGACCTCGGCCTGCTCATGGGCCTGCAGGGCGCAGTCCTCGGTCTTGCCGGTGCCGTCGGCCCCATGGCCGGCGCCTTCCTGCGGGATTGGACCGGAAGCTGGACTCCCACGATCTCCGTGGTGATCGTGATCCTCGTGGTCAGCGCACTCCTGCTCCATCCGACGGGTCCGAACGATGCCCCGACCGATCGGACCGTCCGGAGCAAGTAACCTGTGCGGGTGGCCGGCTCCGACCGAGATGTACACGTCCATTCGCATTCGCATCAGATGGAGGGCGACTGGGACGAATGGATGGCCAATCCTGTTCTGCGGGGACTCCTGGCGCTCCTCCTGGTCGCCGGGCTCGTCACGCTGGTCGGGCTCGCAACGTTGTGGCCGGACGGTTCGGGTCGAACCGCGGTGGCGGCCGAGGCGGCCACCATCGGGCTCTCGGCCGACCGGCTCGAAGCGACGGTCGTCGAGGTCATCGACGGCGAGTGCGACTTCTCGTCGGAGGGCAACGAGTGGGACTGCCGGACCGTCATCGTGGTTCCGGAGACCGGCCCCGACGCCGGTGCACTGCTTGCCCTGCCGGAGTTCGTCAGGGGCAGTGGGGTCCCGGTCCCGGACGTGGCCGAAGGCGACGCCGTCGTCATCGACTACGAGCCGACAACCGGCTTCTACTCCTACGGCGATCAGGATCGCCGGTGGGCGCTCGTCTGGTTGTTCGCCACCTTCGCCATCGTCGTCATCGCCCTCGGGCGGCTCCGGGGCGTCCTGGCCCTCCTGGCCATGGCCACCACGGTCGCGGTGCTGGTCGGGTTCGTGGCCCCCTCGGTTCTCGACGGCAACGACCCGGTCGCGGTGTCGGTCGTCGCCGCCTCCGTCATCGCCTTCGTCAGCCTCTACCTCACCCACGGGGTCAACCCGACGACCACGGTCGCGCTGATCGGGACGCTGCTGGCGCTGCTGCTGACCCTCGTTCTGTCGACCGTGTTCTTCGACCTCGCCCGATTCACCGGGCTGGCCACCGAGGAGGGGGTGCTCCTGCCGGTGCTGGCCCAGGACATCAACATGGCGTCTCTGCTGTTGGGAGGGGCCATCATCGGCGCCCTCGGCGCGCTCGACGACGTCACCGTCACCCAGGTGGCGACCGTCGCCGAGTTGAAGACGCAGAACCCCGATCTCAGCCGGCGACAACTCGTCGGTTCCGGTGTCCGGGTCGGCCGGGAACACATCGCCGCCACCGTCAACACCCTCCTGCTGGCCTACGCCGGTGTGAGCATGCCGCTGCTGCTGTTGTTCGTGGTGTCGGATCTGTCGCTGGCCATGATCGCCAACTCCGAGATCGTGGCCGTCGAGATCGTGCGAACCCTCTGCGGCTCACTCGGCCTGATCGCCGCGGTTCCCATCACCACCTGGTTGACGGCGGTGCTCGTGTCGGCCGGTACCCCCGGCGGCGATCATCACGAGGCCGACGGAACGGACGGCGACGACGTCGATCCCGGCGAAGGCAGACCCTCCGGGATCGACGCTCGCTGGGAGGACTTCGCGCCCCGCGACCAGTGAGCGCCCACGTCGACGCCAGGTGAGGGCGGTCAGTCGAGAAGGTCGGGTTGGTCGGCGACGATCTTGTCGTAGAGCGGCTGGAAGCTGAACCAGCCGGCCCGGTGGGATCCGACGATCTCGTAGGCCTGTTGCACACCCTCCGGATCGATCTCGACCGGCGTCCCGGCGGCCTCCGCCAACAGCTGCACCTCGCACGACCGCTCCATGGTGATGTACCACCACGCCGCCTCGTCGACGGTGTGACCGACGGTCAGCAGGCCGTGGTTGCGCAGGATCGCCGCCTTGTTGTCGCCGAGGGCGACGGCTATTCGTTTCCCCTCCTCGACGTCGAGCACGACACCGGTGTAATCGTCGAACAACGCATGGTCGTCGTGGAACGCGCACACGTCCTGGGTGATCATCGACAGCGGCCGGCCGAGTGTCGACCAGGCCCGTCCCTGCTTGGAGTGGGTGTGGGCCGCGGCCACCACATCCGGTCGAGCCTGGTGGATCTGGGAGTGGATGGCGAACGCCGCCTGGTTGACCGGCCACTCGCCTTCGACCACGTCGCCGTTGTGGTCGACCAGGATCAGATCCGACACCCGTACCAGGTCGAAACTCAACCCGAACGGGTTCACCCAGAACAGGTCGTCGTGCTCGGGATCCCGGGCGGTGACATGTCCGGCGACCCCTTCGTTGAAGCCGAACCGGCCGAACAGGCGGAAGGTGGCGGCCAGCCGCTGCTTGCGATGCAGCCGCTCCTCCTCGACCGAGGTGAACTCCGGCATCGCGTGCGGGGTGGGACGGGGTACGGCGTTGGCCATGGCTACAGGACTCCTTCGCTCCTCCCCGATGGTAGATCCGACGGGTCGAGCCCGACGATTCGTCGCCCTACCCACTCGATTCGGGATCGGCGAGGATCCGCTCCCCCACCACCGGACCTCCGGGCAGGTGGACTGTGGCGGCCAACACCAGAGCCGCCGCCGAACCGGCGAGCAACACGGCGTCCAGCGAGGTCGCTTCCACGATCTGCCCGGCCACCAGGTTGGCAATCGGCACCATGCCTCCGAACGACAGCACCCAGACGGCCGCCACCCGACCCCGGATCGACGAGTCGACGTGCTGTTGCCACAGGGTCGCCAGCGACGTCGGCATCACCAGGTAGAACAGGGCGACCGCGAAGACCGCCGGGAACGCAACCGTCAACGAACGGGCGGCCGACAGCGCCGCCAGGGCCACGGCGAAGCCGACCAGACAGGCACGCACCAGCTTCGGCTTGTCGACCCGCAACAGCACCGTGCCCACCATGGCCGCTCCCACCAACGCACCGAGGCCGAAGGTGGCGTAGAACCAGCCATAGGTCGTGCTCCGACCGTCGACCCCGAGGTTGACCTCGGCGATCGCCGGGAGTTGGCCGATGAAGGGCATGCAGCACAGCGCGAAGACGGCCATCAGCGCGATGGGACGACCGACCTGGGGAGCCCGACGGACCACGTCGAACCCACCGAGGATCCGCTGACGGAACGATGACGGCCGGGCCGTCGATCGGGGAAACGACAACCCGACCAACACCGCAATGATGAGCAGGTAGGTGACGGCGTTGAATGCGAACACCTCGGCGAACCCGAAGCGGCTGGTCAGGAACCCGCCGACGGCAGGCCCCACCACTCTGGCCCCGTTGCTCTGGACCGAGTTGAGGGAGATGGCGGCCTGAATGTTGTCCTCGCCGGCGATCAATGGCAGCACGGAGGTGAAGGCCGGGGCGAACAGTCCCTGGCCGAGGCCGATGACGAACACCAGTGCGGTCAAGGTGTTGGGTCCGATGACGTCGTCGATCACCAGCACCGCCAGCACCGCCGTCCAGCCCATCTGCCAGGCTTGGGTGGCCGCGAGCAGGACGCGTCGATCGACGGTGTCGGCCAGCGATCCGCCGAGCAGGCTCAGGAAACCCAGGGGAACGAGCTGGGCGAAGATCAGCTGGCCGAGGAAGGCGCTCGATCCGGTGAGCTGCCAGCCGAGCACGCCGAGCGCGGCGAACTGCATCCACCGTCCGACGTTCGAGGCGAACGATGCCAGGAACAGGCGTCGGAAGGCGGGCACGGACAGCGCGTCCCGCGCGCTGCCCTCCGTTTCGGTGGCGGCCGTCAACGGTTCGGGCTCGAGATCGGGGTCGGCACTCAGAGGCGACAGACGCCGTCGGCGACGGCGGCGTCGGCCACCGCCTCGGCCACGCGGACCGGCACCGACTTGTCGAACACCGACGGCACGATGTGGTCGGCCGCCAGTTCGTCCGCGGTGACCGACTCGGCGATGGCGTCGGCCGCCGCCAGCTTCATGTTCTCGGTGATGTCGGAGGCGGCCACGTCGAGCGCGCCTCGGAAGATGCCGGGGAAGGCCAGTACGTTGTTGATCTGATTCGGGTAGTCGCTGCGGCCGGTGGCCATCACGGCAACGATCCCGTCGACCTCCTCGGGCTGGATCTCGGGATCGGGATTGGCCATGGCGAACACGATCGGCTTGTCGGCCATCGCCTTCACGTCGTCGACCGACAACAGCCCCGGACCGCTGAGCCCGAGGAACACGTCGGCGCCGGCGATGACGTCGGAGATGGAGCCGGTGCGGCGATCACGATTGGTGTTTTCGGCGAACCACTGTTTGGCCGGGTTGAGGTTGTCACGTCCGTCGTAGACCGCGCCTTGACGGTCGACACCGACGATCGAGCCGACGCCGGCCCCGAGCAGGATCTTGCCGACCGCGACCCCGGCGGCTCCCATGCCGGCCACCACGACGCTGACATCGCCCATCTTCTTGTCGACGATCTTGAGCGCGTTCTCGAGGCCGGCGAGGGCGACAACCGCCGTGCCGTGTTGGTCGTCGTGGAACACGGGGATGTCGAGCCGTTCCTTCAATGCCTCCTCGACCTCGAAGGCACCAGGTGCCGCGATGTCCTCGAGGTTGATGCCACCGAAGGTCGGGGCCAACCGGACGACGGTCTCGATCAGCTCGTCTCCCGAGGAGACGTCGAGACAGATCGGGAAGGCGTCGACCTGGCCGAATTCTTTAAACAGCAACGCCTTGCCCTCCATGACCGGCAAGGCGGCTTTGGGCCCGATGTCGCCGAGTCCGAGCACGGCGGTGCCGTCGGTGACGATGGCGACCGTGTTCCTTCGGATCGTGTGGGTGTCGGCCATCGTCTCATCGTCGGCAATGGCCCGGCAGACCCTGGCCACGCCCGGGGTGTAGGCCATCGACAGATCGTCCCTGTCGCCGACCGGGAACAGTGGCAGAACCTCGATCTTGCCGCCCTCGTGCATGCGGAACGTCCGGTCGTGGCTGTCGAGCAGTTCGACCCCGTCGACCGAGCCGGCGACGGCCACGATCCGGTCCTGGTGTTCGACGCTGGAGCAGTTGACCACGATGTCACGCTCCAGGATCGGACCCTTGGCCACGAATCCCTCGATGGCGAAGATGTTGCCTCCCGCCTCCCCGATGGCGACCGCGAGACGACCGAGGACGCCGGGTCGGTTGTCGAGGCGGACACGTAGGTTGACCGAATACTGCGCACCTGTGGTTCCACTCATAGGAATGCCAACCTACCGGCCCGTCACCTACAGTTGTCGTGCCTGCCGCATCACTCGACGGCGAACGGGACCCACGGCCGGGAGGACTCGGTATTGCCGCCGCGATCGATCGCCCGCGACGTCAACGCATAGCTGTCCGGCGGCAGCGCCACCGTCAACGACCAGGTCGTGGCCGTCGCACCCGGCGATGCCAGCGTCACCGGGACCAAGGCGAACCCGGCCGCGAACGACCCGTCCGGCTGGAGCCATTCCTGCGTCGTACGCGAGCGGACGGTCAACAGGACCTGGTCGACACCCGACGAGTCGTCGGTCGCCGACCCGCTTATCGTCACCGGTGATCCGACAGTGGCGTTGGAAGCCGGCTGGTCGATCGTCGAGTCCGGCTCGACCGTGTCGTCGACGACGGCGACGACATCGAAGCGGTGATACGGGCGCTGCGACTCGGCGTTCCCGGCGGCGTCGAAGGCCTTCGACACGACCGCCACACGGCGTGGATCGGGGATCTGGATGTCGATCGACCAGGTCGTGTCGGTGGAACCGGGCGACGCAACCGTCGACGGCAGCCACTCGAACGAACCGAAGGTCCCGTCCGACCGCAGCCACTGCCCGGTGTCGATGTCGCGGACGGCGACCTCGACCCTGGCCACACCCGACGAGTCGTCGGTCGCCGTGCCCGATACCGTCACGGTCCCTACCCCGACGGCGTCACCAAGTTCGGGATCGGTCACGTGCGTGTCGGGCTCGACCCCGTCCACGACGACGTTCTCGGTCTGGAACCGGCTGTACGGCGTCTCGGACTCGGTGGCGCCGGTGGTGTCGACCGCCCGGGCGGTCACGGCCCAGTCGCCGACCGGCAGGTCCACGTCGAAGGTCCACCCCGTGTTGCCGGCACCCGGTGAGGCGAGCGTTGCGTCGATTCGGGCGAACCCCGGGCCGAAGGTGCCGTCGGGCTGGAGCCAGTCGCGAGTGTTGAGATCGCGGACCGTCACCCCGACCGAGGCGATGCCGTCGGCCGGCTCGGTGGCGGTGCCCGTGATCGTCACCGTCCCTGGCGCCACGACGGCCCCGGTTGCGGGCGCGTCGATCGTCGAATCCGGCTCGGCCGTCGACACGCTGAACGTGTGCGCCTCCGGGCTGTCGTCGACGTTGCCCCCGCTGTCGACGGCGGCCGCGGTGACGAGGTATGAACCGTCGGGGAGCACGACGTCCATCGTCCAGCTCACGGACCCGGCACCGGTGTCGGTCAGGATCGGCGTCAGCGTTGCCACGTCGGTGGCGAGCGTTCCGTCCGGCTGGAGGTACTCGCCGGTGTCGGTGTTTTGCACGGTCACGTCGACGGTGGCGACGCCGCGGTTGTCGGCGGCGGTCCCGCTGATCGTGACCGCTGCCCCCTCGACGGCCCCGTTCGCAGGCGAGATCAGCGACGTCGTCGGAGCGACGGTGTCGTCCGGAAGTGCCGTGAAGAGCGCCTCGGCGCTGGCCCAGGAGATGGTGGCGCCGGTGTCTTCGAGCACCGAACCGCCGATCGAAAGCTCACGGATGTCGGAGGTCAGCGGCCATGAGTACAGAGAGCCGTTCGACCAGGCACCGTAGAGACGGCCGTCGATGACCGTCATGGCCCGCATCCCGCTCCAGTTCGACGAACTGAGCACGAACTCCTCGCCGCCCATGATTCCCGACTCGAGCGAGTAGTGGCGCCAGAACAAACGCGAGTCGTTGCTCTTGGTGTAGATCACCCGACCGTCGAGGTAAGCGGCGGAGGTGGTGTCGTCGATACCCCGAGGCTGGTTGTAGGGCTCACTGTCGCGGTCCCTGTTCCACGTCACGTACCCGACCGTTGCGGACAGGTTCGTCGAGGTGCCGACGGCGCCCACGGCGAAGTCGCGACGGTGATACGCGCTGTCGCCCTGACCGAAGTGGACCAGCTTGCCGTGCTGGAGGAAGCCGTCGTCGACGTTGCTCCAGCCGGCACCGTCGATACCGCCGCCCGACACGGCCTCGAAGCTGCCGAACGAGGTGCCGTCATACGTCGCGCGGTACACGACATCGTCGGTGAACTTCGCGAAGAACTGGACGGGGAACGTCTTGGTCTCGGGGGCGGGGTTCGTGGGACCGTTCGCCGTCGAGAACGCCGCCACCCGCTGGCGCAGCTGGCCACCGACGGTGTTGCCGTCGCGACCGAGCAGCAGGAGATCGCCGTCGTGGAGCATCGCCTCATAGCCGCGGACCGGCCTGGTCTCGGTTGTGTCCGGTTGCCATGACAGCGGTACACCGGTCAACGGGTCCAGCGCCGCGAGGCCACCGAGGCGGGCCACGGCACCGTCACCGAGGTAGGGCGTGTTGAGCCAGCGGTTGTGCCCGCCGATGTACACCGCGGCGTCGGTGATCTCCGAACGGTACAGGGTGTCGATTCCGGCGTAGGTGACCCAGGAAGGCTCGATGTTCGTGCCCGTCCCGATCGCACCGGCGCCCGGCGTCTCGAACCGCGCCGCGGAGTCGCAGAGCGCGTCGTTCTCGGCGCCGCCGCCCCAGGCGAGCGCGGCGGTCGTCACGAGGTAGTCGCTCGTCGGCGAGAAGCGGACGCTGGTGATGTAGGTCAACGCGTTGACGGCCGAGCCCGAGTAGCACGGCCACTGGGCGAGACGGGGGGCATGCCAATTGGCCACGGAGTAGGTGTCGAGGTCGAGGATCGCGATCTGCTCGCGGGCTGCTCCGTCGACGGTCGTGAAGTTGCCCAGTACGGCCAGCCACCGGCTGTCGGCCGAGGCGTCCAGCTCGATGACGGTCGTCTTCTGTCTGGCCTGGTTCGTCGAGTTCGGCGTCAGGATGCCGCTCACCGTTGGGTCGAACCCGGCGATGCCGAGGCCTCGCTCGGTGTCGAGGGCGGCCAGAATCGGCTGACGGATGTTCCCGGCCCACTCGAAGATCCCGCCGATGATCACCTCGTCATCGGTGACGGCCATGTCGTACACCGCGGCGGACGTCTGCCCACGCCACGTCGTGTCCAGCGAGCCGTCCGACAGGTTGAGCCGCGCGATCCCGCGTTGCCGGACGCCGTTGACGTCCTTGAACTCCCCTGCGATCAAGACCCGCTGGCCGTCGTCGAGGATGTGGACGGCGTGGACCACGTCGTCCACCTGGGGCACGAAGGTCCGGCTCACATCACCGGTGGACAGGTCGAACGACAGGATGTTCAGCCGCGCCAGGTCCGCCCCGCCGCTGAAGTCGCGTGCGGTCGTGAAGTCACCGACCACGACAACGGTGTCACCCGAGCGGTCGATGCCGTAGATGTGGCCATCGATGATCCGGGCGGTGTTGGCGATCGGCCCGCCGACCGGCAACTCGGCCGGACCGGCGGCAGCCGGCGTCGTCAGCGTCGCCACGAGCGTGAGGGCGAACAGCGCGGCGACCAACGTGGTAATGCGAGAACGGACGGTGGTCATCGGATACCCCCACAGTAGATCTCACGCCGGGCTCCGTTGCCCGCAACAGCCCGAACACCCGCGTCGACCGAGCTTCGGCCGCCAGTCGTTTCATCCATAAGGATGTCCAACCTACCGGCCCTTGATCCACGGTTGTCCGCTGGTGGGAATGTCAACCCACCGGCCCTTGATCTACAGTTGTCACAACCGACCAGGGACGTAACCGACAAGGAGAATCCGGGATGGAGCGCCACGCCGACGTCAACGGAGCCGCACTCGCCGCGGCGAACCCCGATGTCTACACCGCGAAAGGGCGGGTCAAGAAGTCCGTGTACGAGGCGGAGCTGGCCCGGCTGCAGGAGGAGTTCGTCAAACTTCAGCGCTTCGTGTCGGCCACCGGACTGAAGGTCCTGATCATCTTCGAGGGACGAGGATCGGCCGGCAAGGGCGGAGTGATCAAGCGGATCACCGAGCGCACCTCACCCCGCATCGTCAAGGTCGTGGCGCTCCCCAAGCCGACCGAACGGGAACAGACCCAGTGGTACTTCCAACGCTACGTCGAGCATCTCCCGGCCGCCGGCGAGATCGTGCTGTTCGACCGGTCCTGGTACAACCGGTCCAACGTGGAACGGGTGATGGGGTTCTGCACCGAGGAGGAGCATCGGGAGTTCCTCCGCAGCTGTCCCGAGTTCGAGCGAATGCTCGTCCGATCCGGCATCATCCTGCTGAAGTACTGGTTCTCGGTCAGTTACGAGGAGCAGCGGAAACGGTTCGAGTCGAGGAACAAAGAGCCGCTGAAGCGGTGGAAGCTGTCGGACATGGACCTGGCCGAGCACCGGCTCTACGTCGACTACTCCGAAGCCAAGGACGTCACGTTCCAGTACACCGACACCAAGCAGGCTCCGTGGTACGTCGTGCCGTCCGACGACAAAAGGTCGGCCCGGCTCAACTGCATGAGTCACATCCTGTCGATGATCGACTACGAGGACATGCTCCCGGAACCGATCGAGCTTCCCGACAAGGAGGATCGACCCTACATCCGGCCGCCGCTCAGCGAGCAGACCTTCGTGCCGGCCCGCTGGTAACGACCTCCGGGTAGGGCGAACGTCGCCTCGGCTTGCCTACATCCGCTTGAGGAGATCGGTCTTCTTGGCTTCGAACTCGGCGTCACTGATGATGCCTTTTGACCGCAAGTCGGCCAGTCGTTCGATCTGATCGGGGATCGACAGCGCCGCCGGCTCGCCACCACCGTCGCCCAGGTTGCGACCGACCCGGTCGAACTTCCGGTTCTCGTTGCCTTCCATCTGCCGGTAGATCTCGTTCTGCACGTTCAGTGGGCGGCGGACGTTGCCGAACGCCTGCTGCCCCATTTCACCGGCCGACTCGACCACCAGCTCGCCGGCGCCGAGCATCCGCTCGAAGAGGCTCTGCCGGAAGAACACGGTGTTGATCCGTTCGAGGGGGATCTCGATTCCGCTACGGCTGAGCACACCCGACCGGTTGATGAGCCGATCGGTGGTGAGCACGAAGTTGGTGGTCCTCCACACCAGGTAGCGGGCCGCGAACCAGACCAACACGAACACGATCAACGCCGCGGCCATGATCGACACGACGGCGGACCCCTCGAAGAACACCAGTGCCACCAGGCCGAGGACGACGGAACCGGCCAGGGCCGCCGTCTGGGGGGCGAAGAACCACCAGTGGGGGTGAAGGTCGAGCACGACCTTCTCCCCGTCGTTGAGCTGTTCACGCGGGAAGGTCACGACCAGCCATCGTAGTGCCTCCTCCCTGTGGATCTGCGCCCACCGGAGCCCCCGATTCCCGGGGCCGCCCCCGGCACGGTTCGGCGCCGACCCGGCGACCGTCACAGCCGGTCGGTAGGTTCGACTGCGTGGCAAGGAACGCCCCGTCCCCTACGATCGCCAGAGTGGCACCCGACCAGCTCCTCGACGGCCTGAACGAGGCCCAGGTTCGAGCGGTCACCGCGCCCTGTGGCCGGGTTCTGGTTATCGCCGGGGCCGGCTCGGGCAAAACCCGGGTCCTCACCCGCCGGATCGCCTGGCGCATCGCCCGAGGAGAGACCGACCCGAATCGGGTTCTGGCCCTCACCTTCACCCGCAAGGCCGCCATCGAGCTGAGAGACCGGCAACGCCGGCTCGGGCTGCGGGATCAGGTGCCGGCCGGAACGTTCCACAGCTTCGCCCTCAGCCAGCTCCGCCGGCGTTGGGAGGAGCGCCGCATGGTGGCGCCGACGTTGATCAACTCGAAAATCCGTCTCATGGCCCGCCTGGGCCGCCCACCGGCCGGCGTCGAGCTCACTGATCTCGCGGCCGAGATCGAATGGGCCCGGGCCCGGATGATCCAGCCCGATGACTACGGCCCCGCCGCCCACGCCGCCGGTCGGGTGCCTCCCGTCGCCCCGGAGTTCATCGCGGAGCTCATGGTCGACTATCAGAAGGAGAAGCGGCGCAGGCGAGTGGTCGACTTCGACGATCTGCTGGAGCTGGCCGTTCGCGACCTTCGGGCCGATCCCGACTACGCAGCGGCGGTGAGGTGGCGTCATCGCCACTTCTACGTCGACGAGTTCCAGGACGTCAACCCGCTGCAGCACGCGTTGTTGATGGAATGGCTCGGTGATCGCGACGATCTGTTCGTCGTCGGCGATCCCCGCCAGTCGATCTACGCCTGGAACGGGGCCGACCCCGATCTGATGAACTCGATGATGGACTCGGACGCCATCACCACGGTCAACCTGCGCGACAACTATCGCTCGACGCCGCAGGTGCTCGGCCTGGCCGACGTCGTACTCGACGCCGGTGCCGGCTGGAACAACGGTCGAGGCTCGGACGGCCGGGATCCGGATGAGTCCACGCTGGTCGGTCATCGACCCGACGGGCCGGCCCCGACGCTCACCCGACACGACTCGGACCGGGCCGAGGCGGTCGGCATCGCCGAGGCGGTGAGGCTGGCCAACGCCGGTGGCTACCGCTACTCGCAACAGGCCGTGCTCGTGCGCACCAACGCCCAGCTGGCGCTGATCGAACAGGAGCTGTCGGCGCTGCGGATCCCAAGCCGGGTTCGGTCCGGTCCCGGGCCGCTCGGGAGCCCGGAAGTGAAGGCCGTGCTCGGCTCGATCGGCCGCCAGGGGATCGACCTCGTGCAGCAGTTGGAGGAACTGGATCATCAACTTGCCCAGACCCCCGATGGCTCCACCGGGGAATCCGACTCCTCTGAGGCCGAAACCACACCGACGGCCGCCGTCGCCGGGCACCACGATCGCCATGGGAATCTGGCCGCTCTCAGCCGGTTGATCCACGACTACCTGTCGTCGGCATCGGCACCGACGGGCCCGGACTTCCTGGCCTGGCTGGCCACCGTGAACGGGAGCGACGTCGATGCCACCGATGAAGCCGTCGACCTCGTGACCTTTCACGGAGCGAAAGGGCTGGAGTGGCCGGTTGTTCACGTGGCCGGCTTGGAGGACGGCTTCGTGCCGATCATCTACGCCACCACTCGTGGCCAACTCGACGAGGAGATGCGGCTTCTGTACGTCGCCCTGACCAGGGCGGAGGAGGTGCTGAACCTGTCGTGGGCGGCCAAGCGGACCTTCGGCACGAAGTCGGTGGCCCGCGATGCTGCGCCGATCGTGGCCCGGCTGGCCGCCGCGATCTCCACCGTCGGCGGTTCCGGGATCGTCCCCGACTGGCGGTCCCACATCGCCCGGTCCCGACGGGCCATCGACGACACACGCGACCCCGGCGATCATCCGACACCGCAGCTGGGGTCCGACGACATCTACGCCGAACTCCGCCGGTGGCGAGAACGAAAGGCCCGAGCCGGCCAGGTTCCCCCCCACGTCATCGTGTCCGACCGGGCCCTGCGGGCGGTGGCCGACCATCGCCCGACCACGATGGGGGCGCTGGCCGCGGTCACCGATCTTCGCCCGACCAAGCTGAACCGCTTCGGCACCGAGATCCTCGACATCGTCACCCCGGCTTGATCCCGCTCCTCTGTTCGGTCCCGGTGGAGGCGTCAGGCGGAACGCTGGTCGGGCATCACGACGACGACGACGGTCTGGGGGCAGTGCTGCAACACGTGCTCGACGTTGGGCCCGAGGCTCGGCCGGCTCTCGGGCACACGACGGATCTGGGCGCCGATGACCACCAGATCGGCTTCTATGGCGTTGGCCCGCTTCACGATCTCCACGGCCGGGGAACCGGCGAATCGCACCTCGGTGTCCGCGGTGGCGCGGGTCTCCATGGCGTAGCGGAGCGCCTCGGCCAGCAGGCCCACGGCGACGGTGTCGTCGTCGGCGAACGCCGTGGCCCGGAACCGGTCGAAGAGCGATCCCGGACCGGTGCCGTTCGTGGGTCGGTACACGACGTGGCTGAGCAGCAGGTGAGTTCCGAGATTCGACGACAGGTTGGCCGCCAGTTCGAGCGCGGCCTGTGACGACCGGCTCCCGGCGATCGGCACGAGCGCCTGGGCGAACACGCCGGGCAGGCGACCGGGATGGTTCATCGCCTTGCGCACGATCACGACCGGCAGCTCGCTGCGGTTGAGCACCTCGTCGACCAGCGACGAGGTGAAGCGCCCCCTACCCGGCTCGGTACCGGCACCGAGCGCGATGACACCGTAGCCGAGGTGGGACTGGGCGATGATCTCCTCGGCTGCCGCAATATCATCGAGGTCGGAATCGAGTTCGAAAACCTCGAAGTTACGTCCGAACAGCACGTTTCCCATCACGTCGATGTTCGGACCGCCGCCGCCGCTGCGCACGGCCAGCACGGTGGCCGCCAGATCCTCGGGCCAGGCGAAATGCACGATCTGGGCGGCGACGATGGAGTTGGCCTCCGATGCCGACGGGAGCAGTATCCGGTTCGAACGGATCAACAGATTGCTCTCCAGCGCCTGTTCGCGCGCCAGCCGCTCCCGTTCGGCCACCGAACCCTCGAGACCCCGGCTGAACACCCGGAGGCCGACCGATGCGACGAGGGAGGTCACCAGGGGGATCATCACGATCATGGTGAACGAGGTCTGGTTGAACACACCGAGTGACAGGCCGACGGTGGCGATGATGATCTCGAGAGCTCCACGGGCATTGAGTCCGGAGCCCAGGACGAAACCCTCACGTGCCGTCAGACCGGCCAGCCTGGCGCCGATGAACGCCCCGCTGAACTTGAGTCCGAACGCCACCAGCAGCAGAACCAACGCCCAGACGAATGCCGATCCCCGCAGCAGTGAGAGGTCGAGGCGGAGGCCGGCGGTGGCGAAGAACAGCGGGGCGAACAGCACGGAGGTCAGGTCTTCGACCGCATGCTCGGCCTCGACCTGCTGGTAACGGGACCGGGCCAAAACCACGCCGGCCACGAACGTGCCGAGCACCGCCTCGACCCCCAGCGCCTGGGTTATCACCCCGAAGGTCAACATCGTGGCGACGATCACCGTGAGCGCACCCTGCTGGTTGCGACCCTCCCGCCGCACCTCTCGGAGTGCGGCGTCGACAACACGCTGGCCGACGGTGAGGGCCGCGACCATGAAGCCGGCCAGACCGGCGACGGTCACCACGACATCGAAGGCCGACACGTGCCCCGAGGCGGCCAAGCCGGCGATCACACCCAGGATGACCCAGCCAACGAGGTCGTTGGCCATGCCCGCCGCGATCGTGATCTGGCCGACATCGCGACGCATGAGGTTCAGGTCGCTCAGGATCTTGGCCACGACCGCCAGCGCTGACACCGCGACCGACGCGGCAATGAACAGCGCGAACACGATGCGATCGGGTCGGCCGCCGTCGACGACCCCGTAGAAGACGGTGGGCATCAGCCAACCGGCCACCAGGCCACCGAGGAGCGGAATGACAACACTGCCGGCGGTGACGAGTACCGCAGCACGGCCGAGGCGGGTGATGAGCGCCAGGTCGGTCTCGAATCCGGCCACAACCAGTAGGAAGGCGGCGCCGAACCACGACACCGCCAGCAACATGGCCGACTGGGTCGTCGAGTGCTCACCCGACGGCAGGAACCAATCGAAAAGGTCGGGGGCGACCACCCCGAGAATGCTCGGACCGAGGAGCAATCCGGCCGAAAGCTCACCGACCACCGACGGGAGACCGAACCGACGAGCGGCACCACCGAGCGTCCGGGCCACGACGAACAGGACCAGCAACTCGGCCCAGAAGACCAACAGCTCGTGATGGCTGAGGCTTGTCAACATCGGTTGTCAGCGGCTTCCCGACACCTCGGTTGAGGCGTCCTCACTCCTCCGTGCCGAGTCAGGGCGACCTGGACCCGACCACGCTAGTCGAAAGCGTAGCGCGCCAGCACCGGCGCGTGGTCGCTGGGCTTGGAGCCCTTGCGGGCATTGCGGTCGACGATGTCGAGGCGACAGCGTCGAGCCAGCGAGGGCGTCGACAGGATGTAGTCGATGCGCATTCCCTGGCGCTTGTGGAAGCGGCCGGCCTGATAGTCGTAATAGCTGAAGAGCCCGGGCTCCGGGTAGCGGTCGCGGAAGGTGTCGACCAGGCCCCAGTCGACGACATCGGCCAGCGCGGCCCGTTCCTCCGGGGTGACGTGGGTCAGGCCTTCGAAGACGGCCGGGTCCCAGACGTCACGGTCATCGGGGGCGATGTTCCAGTCGCCGGCGACGACGACCGGATCGGCCGGGTCGGCTGTTGCCTCCAGGTGGGCTCGCAGGCGTTTCAGCCATCCGAGCTTGTAGTGGTAGTGCTCGTGACCTACCTCACGACCGTTGGGAACATAGACGCTGTTGATGCGTACGGGACCGCAGGTGGCCGAGATCAAACGGGCGTCGCCGTCGGGTTCGATGCCGGAGGCGAACCCCTCGACGACCTCGTCGATCCCGACTTTGGACAGGATGGCCACGCCGTTCCACTGGCCCTGACCGTGGTGAGCGATGTCGTAGCCAAGGCCGGCGAACACCTCCACCGGTACGGCCTCGTCGGCCAGCTTCGTCTCCTGGAGG
Source organism: Acidimicrobiales bacterium (assembly GCA_965216675.1). Classification (GTDB taxonomy): domain Bacteria; phylum Actinomycetota; class Acidimicrobiia; order Acidimicrobiales; family SZUA-35; genus JAHELU01. Next base: position 951,324 of record CBDCGK010000004.1, read on the forward strand.
CACACGATGTCCGGTGCGACCTCGACCAGCCACTGCTCGACCCGGGGCATGCGGGCGTTGAGCGAATTGACATTCCACGTGGCAACGAGCATCGTCTAAACCTACCGCTCCCGACGACCCGTGCCCGACGTGGAAACGCACCGGGCGGCACCGATCCGACCGCCATGCGTCTCTCTACGAGCACACAGCTCCCAAGGTAGGATCTGTCCGTGACCTCGCAAACATCCGGAGACCTGTCCGATCCTCAGGGGCCGAACTCCTGGTTCATCCAGGAGCTGTATCAGCAATACCTCGACAATCCCCGATCCGTTCCTGAACAGTGGCAGGAGATCTTCGCTCAGGGCCCTCCCGGAACGGTGGCCCCCAGCCCGCCGGCCGAGGGACGGACGGTGCGGCTCGACGAGTTGGATCGGCCACCCGCACAGTCTCCGGCACCGCCACAGCAGGCACCGCCGCAGCAAGCACCACCACCGCCACAGCAAGCGCCGCCGCAGCAAGCGCCGCCCGCCCAGACCGGTGGCGACGCTTCGCCGGCCCCCTCCGCCTTCTCACCCTCGCCCTCACCGTCGGCGTCGTCGCCGTCGGCCGACGGCGAACAGCCGAGCCGTCCGGCGGCCGATGCAGGGGCCACGACGCAGGAGCCGTCGCCGGCCACCGGCAACGGGTCCGAGAGCACCGGCTCAGACGGCTCCCGATCGCGCGCCGACCGGGAGTCGGCAGACACCGCATCCGACACGCCGAGCGGCGACAGCGACCACAGTAACGACAGCGACGACGGCGACGACAGCACCGAGACCGTGCCACTGCGAGGTGTCTCGGCGCTCATCGCCTCCAACATGGAGGCCAGCCTCGAGGTACCGACGGCCACAAGTTTTCGCGAGGTTCCGGCCAAGCTGTTGGAGGTCAACCGCAGGATTCTCAACAATCACCTGAAGCGGGTGCGGGGCGGCAAGGTCAGCTTCACCCACGTGATCGGCTACGCCGTCGTGACCGCAATCAAGACCACAACACCCAGCCTCGCCAATACCTACCAGGTCAACGACGACGGCAAACCCGAGTTGATCCGCAACAAACACGTGAACCTCGGCATCGCCGTCGACCTGCAGAAGGACGACGGAACCCGCACGCTCATGGTGCCGGTCATCAAGGGGGCCGACGAACTCGATTTCTCGGACTTCGTCGACGCCTACGAGGCGTTGATCGACAAGGTCCGCAACAACAAGGTCACGGTCGACGACCTGACCGGGGCCAACGTCACCCTGACCAACCCCGGCACGATCGGCACCGTGCAGTCGGTGCCACGCCTCATGAAAGGCCAGGGCGCCATCATCGGCGTCGGACGCATCGGCTACCCGACCGAGTACCAGGCCGCCGACCCGAAGATGCTGGCCCAGCTCGGCATCTCGAAGATCATCGCCCTCACCTCGACCTACGATCACCGGATCATCCAGGGTGCCGAATCGGGTCTGTTCCTCAAGAAGGTTCACGAGCTGCTCCTGGGTGAGGAGGGTTTCTACGACAAGGCGTTCGCCGACGTCGGCGTGCCCTACGAGGCGGTCAAGTGGCGGATCGACCACGGCGCAACCGAGGCCGAGAGTGGCGTCGACGGCCAGGTGGCCAAACAGATGTCGGTCAACACCCTGATCAACCAGTACCGGGTGCGCGGCCACCTCATCGCCAACACCAATCCCCTGGCCGAGAAGGCCAAGGAGATGCACACCGAGCTCGATCCCGCCACCTACGGTCTGACCATCTGGGACCTGGATCGGGAGTTCCTCACCGGCGCCACCGACGGCATCTACGCCTCGATCGGCGGGTTCGCCCAGATGATGAAGCTGGGCGACATCCTCGGGGTTCTACGCGACGCCTACTGCCGGGCCATCGGCGTCGAGTACATGCACATCGCCGATCCGGAGGAGAAGCGCTGGATCCAGGAGCAGGTGGAAGGCCGGCCGATCAGCTTCGACCGCGACCAGCAGATGCACATCCTCGAACGTCTGAGTGCCGCTGAGGCACTCGAGAAGTTCCTGCACACCCGATACGTCGGCCAGAAACGGTTCGGGATCGAGGGCACCGAGAGCGCTATCCCCATCCTCGACGCGCTGCTGTCGAAGGCGGCCGACGACCACATGGAGCGGGCCGTGCTCGGCATGGCCCACCGGGGTCGCCTGAACGTGCTCGTCAACATCATGGGCAAGCGGTATCAGGATCTGTTCTCCGAGTTCGAGGGCGCGATCGACGAGAACGCCATCCAAGGCTCGGGTGACGTCAAGTACCACCTCGGCCAGGTCGGCAAGCACACCAGCGCCGACGGTAATCAGATCGGTATCGAGCTGGCCGCCAACCCGTCGCATCTCGAGGCCGTCGACCCGGTCGTGGTCGGCATGGCCCGGGCATACATGGATCAGAGTTCGTCGGGCAACTACCCCGTTCTCCCCATCCTCATGCACGGCGATGCCGCCTTCGCCGGCCAGGGTGTGGTCACCGAGACGCTCAACCTGTCACAGGTCCGGGGCTACAAGGTGGGCGGCACGATCCATCTCATCATCAACAACCAACTCGGTTACACCACCGCCCCGCACCAGTCACGGTCCTCGGAGTACTCGACCGACGTGGCCAAAACCGTGCAGGCACCGATCTTCCACGTCAACGCCGACGACCCCGAAGCGTGCGTCCGGGTGGCGCAACTGGCGTTCGACTTCCGTCAGCAGTTCAACAAGGACGTGGTGATCGACATGATCGGCTACCGCCGATTCGGTCACAACGAGGGCGACGACCCGAGCTACACCCAGCCGTTGATGTACCGCAAGATCGCCGATCGACCGTCGGTCCGCACCCTCTACACCCAGGCGCTGATCGATCGGGGTGATCTCACGCCGACCGAAGCCGAGGAGGCCCTTGAGTACTTCGAACAGGTGCTCCAGACCGCGCTCGACCTCACCCGCGGCTCGGTCAAGTCGGATCTCAAGGCCAAGCCGGCGCCGCCGGCGGCCGGGGTGCTCCCGCATGTCGAGACCGGTGTGCGGGAGGAGACGATCAGGGAGGTCTACCAGGAGATCAGCCGGATTCCCGACGGCTTCACCGTGCATCCGAAACTGCTTCGCCAGCTGAAGGCCCGCAACGACCTGTTCGAGTCGGGTCAGGTCGACTGGGCCATCGGCGAGGCGCTGGCCATGGGCACGCTCCTGGCCGAGGGCACCTCGGTGCGGCTGGCAGGACAGGACTCGCGGCGTGGCACCTTCGCCCACCGCCACGCCACCCTGCACGACTTCGAAACCGGTGACGAGTACACCCCGCTGCACAACGCAACCGCCGTCGGCACCGACTTCTGGATCTACGATTCGACGCTGTCGGAATATGCCGGTCTCGGTTTCGAATACGGCTACTCGATCGCCAACCCCGATGCGCTGGTGATGTGGGAGGCCCAGTTCGGCGACTTCGTCAACGGTGCGCAGATCATCATCGACCAGTTCCTGGTGTCGGCCGAGGACAAATGGGACCAGACGGTCAACCTGGTCATGCTCCTCCCCCACGGCTATGAAGGTCAAGGGCCCGAACACTCGTCGGGTCGCCTGGAGCGGTTCCTGTTGCTGTGCGCGGATGACAACATCCAGGTGGCGAACGTGACCACCGCCGCCCAGCTGTTCCACATCATCCGCCGCCAGATCGTTCGCACGAACTCGAAGCCCCTGGTTCTGTTCACGCCCAAGTCGGGACTGCGGGCCAAGACATCCCGCTCCCCCGTCGAGGCCCTGACCCGGGGGTCGTTCGAGGAGGTACTCGACGACGCCGGCATCACCGACCCGAAGACGGTGAGCCGGATCATCTTCGCCAGCGGCAAGGTGGCGGTGGAAGCACAGCAGTACCGGGACGAGCACGAGTATCACAGCGCCGCCGTGGTTCGGGTGGAACAGCTCTATCCGTGGCCGTTCAAGCGGGTGGCTCACGCCCTGGAGCGCTACTTCAACGCTTCGGAGATCGTGTGGCTCCAGGAGGAGCCCGAGAACATGGGTCCGTGGAACGCCATCAAGGGACGGCTCTACGAGGCCCATGGCGACACCCACCGCATCCGCCGGGTCAGTCGCCACGAGTCGGGCAGCCCGGCGACCGGGTCGGTGGCCATCCACCGGCAGGAGCAGACCGAGTTGTTGGACCGGGCGTTCGGCGGGTTGGGCTAGCGGACCGGCGAGGGTCTGCGCGCTTGGGGCCTGTGGTGCCCCTTGTCGCGCAGACATCTCCGAGGTCAGATCAGTGTCAGTCCGAGGAGCTCCTGGAGTTCGGCGAGGGCCTCGGTGGGATCGACGACCTTGATGGTGCTCATGCCCATGGCTCGGGCCGGCTTGAGATTGACACCCAGGTCGTCGAGGAAGACGACCTCGCCGGCATCGACGCCGGCCAGTTCGAGCGCCTGGTGATAGAACGCGGGCTCCGGTTTGCGGACTCCGACCACCGACGACTCGACGATGAAGTCGAACCGTTCGAGAGCGGCTGCCACCGCGGCCCGCTCCTCGGGGGTTCGGTTGTCGATGCGGCTGGTGGTGGCGCCGCCGGTCCGATCGCCGTCGCTGAAGTTGTTCGTGAGACAGGCGGTGATCAAGCCGGCGGCCTTGATGCGGTCGATGGCTCGGACCATCGCCGGACGGACGGTTCCGGCCAGCATGGAGATCACGGCCCGACCCTCGACCCGGTGGCCGAGCGCCTCCGCCTCGGCTTCGAATTGCGGCACGAACCCGTCGACGTCGACTTCGCCTCGCTCCATTCGGGCCCATGCGTTGTCGTCGGGGTTGGTGGCGTTCACGGTTCGGATGAAGCCGACCGGCAGTCCGTGGGTCCGCTCATAACGTTCGAAGGCCTCGAAGGGGCTGGTCAACACCACGCCCCCGAAGTCGAAGAACACGGCACGGAACGGGCGGTCGATCACGAGGATCGATCCTATACCGGAGGATTTGCGACATCGCCCACCGACGGTCCGTTACCGCAGGTCGGGCTACCTCCGGCCTCCTTCTTTTTTGGGGCCATCGTTCTGATTCGTCGCCGACCGTGATTGACTGTGCATGTCATGCCAAGCCCTGATCGACACGTCATCGTGGACGGATCCAATATCGCCACCGAAGGCCGATCCCTTCCCAGCCTCAATCAGCTGGACGAAGCGGTACGAGCGTTCCAGAGCGACAATCCCGACGCTTCGGTGACCGTCGTGGTCGACGCCACCTTCGCCCACCGCATCGCCAAGAAGGAGCGCAAGGCCTTCGACGCGGCCGTCGACGCCGGCGAGATCATCGTGCCGCCGGCCGGAGCGATCGGACGGGGTGACGCCTTCATCCTCCAGGTGGCGGCCAAGGGTGAGGCCAAGGTGCTGTCGAACGACTCGTTCCAGGAGTTCCATGGCGAACACGAGTGGCTGTTCGACGAAGGCCGCTTGATCGGAGCGAAACCGGTCGACGGCATCGGCTGGGTTTTCGTCGATCGGGTGCCGGTGCGCGGCCCCGAGAGTCGAAGGGCCACCAGGAAGGCGGCGAAGAAGTCCGCCAGACCCTCATCGAAGAAGTCATCGGCAACGTCCTCCAAGGCAACCCAGAAGCGGTCTACGGCGTCCCGGTCGAGATCAAGTGCCAAGTCCGATGAGGGTGGCGACTCCGGGTCGCGGTCCAAGAGCACGAGGTCGCGCTCGCGCGGCCGGGCCCGAACCTCGTCGGGCGACGAAGTGGGTGCCGAGGCAAAGCAACGCCAGCCGGCATCCGGTCGCCAAAACCGGTCGAGGTCGTCGAAGCCCGGATCATCGAAGTCCGGGTCCGAATCATCGAAGTCAAGATCCTCGACGAAGTCGGCGTCTTCGACGTCCGGAACGAGAACCAAGGAACTCAACAGTCCTTCGGAATTCCTGGGATTCGTCACCAAACACTCACTCGGCGATGTCGTTCGTGGTACCGTCGAACGGTTCTCGTCCCATGGCTGCTATCTCCGGGTTTCCGACGCCCAGTGCTATCTGCCTGTCAAGGCCATGGGCGATCCCCCACCGTCGAAGGCGAGGGATCTTGTCTCAGCCGGCGGTGAGGTGGAGGTTCGAGTCGAGTCGCTCGATGCCGAACGTCGGGGAATCAATGTCGAGTTGATCAAGGTCATCAACGCATCAGGTCCTTCCGCCAAACGTCGCGGTAAGGGAAAGCAAACCCAGCCCTCTCAACAATCAACCGCCGTCGCCGACGGATCAGCCCGAGAGGCGAATCCCACAAGGAGCGAAACCATCGTGGCTTCCAAATCCACCAAGAAACCGGCCAAGAAGACGGCTGCCAGGAAGACGGCCGCCCGCGGCTCGAAGAAGGCGGCCAAGAAGTCTCCGGCGAAGAAGACGGCTGCAAGCAGCTCAGCCAAGAAGACCGCCAGGAAAGCTCCGGCCAAGAAGACCGCCAAGAAGGCCCCAGCGAAGAAGACCGCCAAGAAGTCTCCAGCCAAGAAAGCTCCGGCCAAGAAGACCGCCAAGAAAGCTCCGGCCAAGAAGACCGCCAAGAAAGCTCCGGCCAAGAAGACCGCCAAGAAGGCACCGGCCAAAAAGGCTCCGGCCAAGAAAGCCACGGCGAAGAAGACGGCTGCAAGCAGCTCAGCCAAGAAGACCGCCAAGAAGGCACCGGCCAAGAAGACGGCCGCCCGCAGCGCGAAGAAGACGGCCAAGAAGGCTCCAGCCAAGAAGACGCCGGCGAAGGCCACCGCATCGAAGCGGGCACAGAAGGCTGCGGCGAGGAAGGCCCCGGCGAAGAAGACGGCTGCAAGCAGCTCAGCCAAGAAGACCGCCAAGAAGTCACCGGCCAAAAAGGCTCCGGCCAAAAAGGCCGCCAAGCGGTCCCGGCGGCGCTGAGCGGTCGAACCGATCCGATCCGCTCGACCGCACGACGTCGATCGGGCCAATCGAACCGAAATCAGTCGAGTGCCGGGAGCCGATCCCGGCACTCGAACGTTTTTCCGCAACGATCGCATCGTGGCAAACCGTCTGGTTGAGGGGCCGGTAGCCTCCAGACCATGTCCGCTCAGTACATCTACACCATGCACAAGGTCGGCCGGTTCCATCCGCCGGACCGTCAGGTGCTGGAGAACATCACGCTGGCCTTCTTCCCCGGAGCCAAGATCGGGGTTCTCGGTTCGAACGGGGCCGGCAAGTCGTCGCTGTTGCGAATCATGGCCGGCATCGATGACGGCTTCACCGGCGATGCCCGTCTCACCCCCGGCTTCACCGTCGGCTACCTGGAACAGGAGCCGAAGCTCAACTCCGAGAAGGATGTTCGGGGCAACGTGATGGACGGCGCCGGCGAAGCGGTGTCGCTGCTGGCGGACTACGAGGAGGTGCTGGCCGGGTGGTCCGATCCCGATGCCGACTACGAGAAGCTCGGCGCCAGGCAGGCGGAACTGGAGGACAAGATCGAGGCGGTCGGAGGATGGGATCTGCAGCGCACGATCGACATCGCCATGGAGGCGCTGCGCCTCCCACCGGCCACGGACGGTGTCGAACACCTGTCAGGCGGTGAACGCCGTCGGGTGGCGTTGTGCCGCCTGCTGCTGTCCAAGCCCGATCTGCTGCTCCTCGACGAACCGACCAACCACCTCGACGCCGAGTCGGTGGCTTGGCTCGAGCGCCATCTTTCTGACTATCAGGGCACCGTCGTCGCTATCACCCACGACCGCTACTTCCTCGACAACGTGGCCCGGTGGATTCTCGAGCTCGACCGCGGCCGGGGCATTCCCTTCGAGGGCAACTACTCGAGTTGGCTGGAGCAGAAACAGGCTCGGATGGGCCAGGAGAAGCGGGAACAGGACGCCAAGCAACGGACGCTGGCCCGCGAACTGGAGTGGGTTCGGATGGCTCCGAAGGCCCGCCAGGCCAAAGGCAAGGCCCGTCTGTCGGCGTACGAGAGCCTGCGGGCCGAAGCCGAGGCCTACAACCCGGCGGACGAGAAGGTCCAGATCCACATTCCTCCCGGGCCCCGCCTCGGCGACCAGGTCTTCGAGGTGGAGAAGCTCTCGAAGGGCTTCGGCGACCGGCTGCTCATCGAGGACCTGTCGTTCTCACTGCCGCCGGCCGGGATCGTCGGCGTCATCGGCGGGAACGGCGCCGGCAAGACGACATTGTTCAAGATGTTGATCGCCGCCGCCGAGGGCGACGAGCAGGGTGAGCAACCCGACTCCGGCGAGATCAAGGTCGGGTCCACCGTCGATCTGGCCTACGTCGACCAGTCCCGCGATGTGCTCGACGACTCCGACACCGTCTACGAGGCGATCACCGAGGGCAACGAGGTGCTCGATCTGGGCGGCCGCGAGGTCAACGGGCGAGCCTATGTGGCGTCGTTCAACTTTCGAGGATCGGACCAGCAGAAGCCGGTCGGCGTACTCTCCGGCGGTGAACGCAATCGGGTGCACCTCGCCCGAGTGCTCAAACAGGGCGGCAACGTCCTGTTCCTGGACGAGCCCACCAACGACCTCGACGTGGACACCCTCCGCGCCCTGGAAGACGGCTTGGAGCGGTACGCCGGCTGTGCGGTCGTGATCAGCCACGACCGGTGGTTCCTCGACCGTATCGCCACCCACATACTTGCTTTCGAGGGCAACTCACAGGTCCGATGGTTCGAAGGGAACTTCTCGGAATACGAGGCCTTCCGCCAGGCCGAGCTGGGAGACGCAGCAGGACCGACGAGAGTGACCTACAAGCCGCTCACCCGCTGAGCGGCCGCCGACGGCTCAACTCATGTCGAATGGCGTCGTGCCGATGAAGAGGGTATGGCATCGCGTTCAGCGTCAGGAAGCACCAAGGACCGCTCGACGACCAAAGCCCGCTCCGGCGCCGGCGGGACGTCGAGCGCAAAGCCCGGCAAACCCGGGAAGGCGGGCAAGGCATCCAAGGGGTCGACGAAGCGGCCCAAGACCTGGAAGAGTCGTGCCGTTCTGCGTCTCATCGAAGCCGGGAGCACCGCCGAGTGTCCGCATTGCGGCGAACGGGTGAAGTTCCGGGCCCGCCACCGCGATCAACAGGTGATCTGCAACGTGTATGTCGATGGGGTGTGGGATCGTGTCGAGCAGTACCACGCGGAGTGCTACGAGACGGCCGACTCCCCACACGGTGAGGCCGTCAAGAAATAGCGATCCGACGGACACCCGGATCACGCCCGACGACGAACCAAATCAACACTGATTGCCGGAACCGGGGCCCGGCATCCTATCGTGACGCAGGTGCCTACCGAGTCAAGTGTCCCATCGATCAGCAGCGATCTCGACGATCACCGCCTGGCCGCCGCCATCGCCTCCGAGACCGGAAAGCTCCTCGTCGCCGTGCGTCGAAGGATGGTCGAGCGGGGCACGGATCACTGGTCGCTGAAAGACGCCGGCGACCGTTCCGCCCACGAGTTCATCGTCGAATCGCTGACCACCGCCCGCCCCGGTGACGCAGTCCTGTCGGAGGAGGGCGCGGATCGCCGCGACCGTCTCGACGCCGACCGCATCTGGATCGTCGATCCGTTGGACGGCACCCGGGAGTTCGCCGAACCGCCCCGGATCGACTGGGCGGTGCACGTCGCCCTGGTGTCGAACGGGGTCCCGATCGCCGGCGCCGTGGCGCTGCCGGCCGAGGAGCTGACCCTGGCCACCCAGCCTGCCGCTCAGCTTCCCGATCCGACCGGCGGCCCGCCGAGAGTCATCGTGAGCCGCACCCGTCGCCCGCCTGCGGCACAGATGCTGGCCCGGGAGCTCGGCGCCCAGTACATCGAACTCGGATCGGCCGGAGCAAAGGCGATGGCCGTCGTCCGGGGCCAAGCCGACATCTACGCCCACTCCGGTGGCCAATACGAATGGGACTCGTGCGCTCCGGTGGCCGTCGCCCAGGCTGCCGGGCTGCACTGTTCGCGGCTCGACGGCTCGCCGATGCTCTACAACAACCCCGATCCGTACCTGCCGGATCTGTTGATCTGCCGGCCCGAGTGGGCCGAGCAGAGCCTCGCCATCCTCAACGGCTGATGGTCCACGACCTTTCATGAGACACCCGTCATGAGGTACTCGTCATGAGGTATTCGTCATGAGGTATTCGTCATGAGGTATAAGGTGGTCGAGTACGAGGTCATCGGGCGGAGCGCCGTCGTGACCCTCGATCGCCCCGATCGGGGCAATGCGTGGACCGGTCGCCTCCATGCCGAATATCAGCACGCCGTGGGCCGGGCCGACGACGATCCCGCGGTTCGCACGATCGTGGTCACCGGACGGGGTTGGGCGTTCTGTGTGGGCGGCGACGCCGCGGCCCTGTCGGGACATGCCGAACGGGGCGCCTATGACGACGGCCTCGCCGCCGCCGACGGTGCCGGCACCACGCTGCCGGGAGGCGACGTCGACCCTCAGTTCGACCACCAGCTGGCCTTCCACTACGGACTCTCGAAACCGGTCATCGCCGCCATCAACGGACCGGCGGCCGGTATCGGGCTGGCCCTCGCCTGCTACGCCGATCTCCGATTCGCAGTGCCCGGAGCGAAGCTCACGACCGCCCACGGCAAGCTCGGTCTGCCGCCCGAGTACGGACTGTCTGGATCCTCCCCCGCCACATCGGCCTCACTCGAGCCATGGATCTTCTGTTGACGTCACGGGTCTTTCTCACCGATGAGGCTCATCAGATCGGGTTGGTCAACGGCCTCGTGCCCGCCGACTCGCTACTGAGCACCGTGCTGGCCTACGCCGAGGATCTGGCGGCGTCCAATGCCGCCTCGGCAGTCACCGCGACCCGCCACATGACCTATCTCGATCAGCATCGGGGCGTGGGTGAATCGGTGGCAGAATCGCTGGATCGACTGAATCTGATGATGGGTTCGGCGGAGTATCGTCAGGGTGTCGAAGCACTTCGACGGAAGCAACCACCGGCATTCTGAGGTAGGCAGGCGTTTCGTGCGGGAACTTCAAGCAGACGACCTTCATCTCGGGGCGTTCTCCGACGACCCTCCGTGGTCGATGGCCGATGCCGATCCCGAATGGTTGAGTGTCGTCGATCTCCTCCGTCGGCAGCAGGCTCGACAGATGCCCGACCTCCTGACCCCTCCTCGGGTTCCACCCTTGCGCCGGGCGGCGACCGTGCTCGCGGTCATCGGCCGGGCGCTCGGACTGTGGCGACTGCGGGAGCAGGGCACGGATCGATCGAGGGCGGCCCTGTCACGGCGGCTTCGGGAAGCGGCCGAGAAGCTGGGCCCGACCTACATCAAGCTCGCCCAGATCATCAGTGCCGGTGAGGGAGTGTTCCCTCAGGAGCTGGTCGACGAGTGCAAGAAGTGCCGCGACCAGGTACCGGCGGTGCCCTACGAGCAGATCGTGGTGGTCATCGAAACCGAACTCGGCCGACCGATCCACGACGTCTTCACCCATATCGAGCCGATCCCGGTCGCAGCCGCGTCGATCGCACAGGTCCACAGGGCCACGCTGCGCACCGGCCAGTCGGTGGTGGTCAAGGTTCAGCGACCGGGGATCGACCAGGTCGTCCGTCGCGATCTGGCGGTCCTGAGCTGGCTGGCGCCGCATCTCGTCGGGCGCATACCGGTTTCGGCGCTGGCCAATCCGCCGGCACTGGTCGAGCTGTTTGCCGAGACGATCGTCGAGGAGCTCGACTTCCGACTCGAGGCCGCGAACATGTTGGATGTCGGACGGGTCTACGCCGAGCTGGACCAGCGGAACTTCATCGTGCCCCGCCCTCACCCGACTCATGTCACCCGGCGGGTGCTGGTCATGGAGGAGCTCGACGGCTTCAACTTCAATGACGTCGGCGCCATGCAGGCGGCCGGCGTCGACACCGAGGCCGTCCTCAAGACCGGCATGATCGGCTTCCTGGAGGGTGTGTTCCTTCACGGGGTGTTCCACGGCGACCTTCACGGGGGCAACCTGTTCATCCTTCCCGACGGCCGTACCGCGCTCATGGACTTCGGCATCACCGGCCGGCTGACCGAACGTGAACGCCTGGCGTTCCTTCGCATGATGATGTCGGCCACCACCAACAACGTCAGCGGTCAGATCGAGGCCCTGCGGGATCTCGGTGCGTTGCCGTCCGACGTCGACATCGATGCCGTCATCAGCGATCTGGGCCTCGACGGTCCACCGATCGATCCGACCAAGATGGCCCCCGATCAGTTGGTCAAGGAGCTTCAACGCATCGTCAAGGCCTTGCTCGGCTACGGCGCCCGGATGCCGAAGCCGCTGATGCTGTATGTCAAGAACCTCATCTTCATCGACGGCGCCACCGCCACCCTGGCCCCGGAGCTCGACCTCTTCGCCGCCATCACCGAGGTGGCCACCCATTTCGCCACCACCCACGGCTCGACCATCGCCGCCCAGCTCGGGATGCAGCAACAGACCTGGGATCTGGACCTCGATGGCGTGAAAGCCGGCTTTGGCATCGACCCGGCCACGACCTCGCAGTTCACCTATGCCGAGCTGAAACAGCGCCGGGAGTTGATTCGACGACGACTCGGCTCGCACGCCGCGCCTTCTCGAATCGGCGGTGCATCGGCCGATGGGTAGCGGTTGGGAACGCAACCAAGGAGCGAGGGTATGAGCGGTCAGGCAGCAGCAGGCTGGTATCACGCCGAGGGCGATCCGGCCGATTCGGTGCGCTACTGGGACGGTACCCAGTGGGTGGGCGACCCTCACTATCCGCCACAGCCCGCCGTCCAGGAGGCGGCGCCGTTCCAGCCCGCGCCGTTTCAGGCCGGACCCTATCGGGCGGCCCCGGTCCAGCCAGGTGCCGTCGGCCCCGAATCCTGGACCGCGTCGGCGTGGACCGGAAATCAGACCGGCGTCCGCCAGAAGGGCGGCATCGGCGCCCGCCTGCTCGCCTATGTGATCGACGTCCTGATCGCCGTGTTGCCGTTCCTGGTGCTGGCCGCCGTCGGCGGTGAGGACGGGTCGCTCGGCGGACTCGGATTTCTGGTCATGGTGGGCATCTTCGGCTGGAACATCCTGTATCGCCAGGGAACCACCGGTCAGTCCGTCGGCAAGAGCGCCGTGAACGTCACCCTGTTGGGTAAGGACGACCATCAGCCGATCGGCATCGGCAAGTCGCTGGGTCGGGTCCTGCTGGGATGGATCCTCAACTCGATCGTTCCGATCGACGTCATCTGGGCCCTCTTCGACCGCCAGAACCAGCGACTGGTCGACAAGATCCTGAACACCAACGTGTACAAGAGCCAACTCGACCTGTAGCCAACGAGGCGCGCCCCGTCGAATCCGCTAGAAAAGACGGGTGCGTCTTGTCATCGCCGAATGCACCGTCGACTATGCCGGTCGGCTCACCGCCCACCTCCCCCGGGCCACCCGCCTGATCATGGTCAAGGCCGACGGCTGTGTGTCTGTCCACGCCGACGGCGGGGCCTACAAGCCGATGAACTGGATGACCGCTCCCAACACGGTGCGGGAGTCCGACGACGAGTGGGTGGTCACCAACCCCAAAGGGGAAACGCTCACCATCACGATCCACGAACTCGTGAGCGACGTGTCCCACGACATGGGGGCCGATCCGGGGCTGCAGAAGGACGGCGTCGAGGCCCACCTGCAGGAGCTGCTGGCCACCGATCCCGGCCGCCTCGGCGATGGTATGCGCCTGATCCGGCGGGAGTTCCCCACCGAGATCGGGCCGGTCGACCTGCTGTGCCGCGACGCCGACGACCGGGTTGTCGCCGTCGAGGTGAAACGACGAGGCGAAATCGATGGTGTCGAACAGCTGACCCGGTACCTCGATTTCCTCAACCGCCAGCCGGACCTGTCGCCGGTCAAGGGCCTGTTCGTCGCCCAGGAAATCAAGCTGCAGGCGAAGACCCTGGCCAGCGATCGGGACATCGAGTTCCTGGAGGTCGACTACGACGAACTCCGGGGTATCGAACGCCCCCAGCAGAAGTTGTTCTAGCCGGACGGTTCAGACCGAGTAGGTCACACCGCCGTTGTCGAGGACCACGCGGCCATCGTCGCCGAGGGTCTGGTACACGGCCGAACCGTCGCCACCGTCCCACATGTTCACGGTCAACGCCTCGCCCGGCAGCACCGGTGAGCTGAAGCGACCTTCCATCGATCCGAATCGAGCAGGATCGGAGCCGCACAGGGTGTGGAGCAGCGCCCGGCCGGTGAATCCGTAGGTGCAGAGACCGTGGAGGATGGGACGGGGAAACCCGCCGACATCGGAGAACTGCTTGTCGGAATGGAGTGGATTGCGGTCGCCGCAGATGCGGTAGAGAAGCGCCTGATCGGGTCGGGTCTGATAGGTCACCGAATGATCGGGTTCTCGATCGGGTGCGACATTGACCATCGCGGAGGGTCCCCGGTCACCACCGAATCCACCCTCGCCGACGATGAAGGCCGACGATGTGGTCTCGAACAACGGCTCTCCGTCGTCGACCGACGTTGCCAACGCTTTTGAGGCCACGACCGCCCCCTTGCCCTTGTCGTAGATGCCGGTGATCTCGTCGACCAACTCGACCTCGCCCGACGGCGGGATGGGCCGATGCAGCCTGATCCCCTGCTGACCGTGGACGAGCATCCGGTTGTCCCAGGTGCCGGCCGCCCGCATGGCGCTGGCCCCGCCGGAAGCCTTGAAGCCGGCCATCACCACGAAGGTCGGGAACACCTTCTGGTCGACGCCGGCCGTGTTCTCCGTGGTGAACTCGAGTTCGAATCCGACCGGGTCGACGGCACCGCCGCCGATCCCGACCGCGTACAGCAGGCAGTCATCGGACGTCCACCGCCAGCGACGGGGCTCGCCCTTCGTGCCAACGGCATCGGGGTTCATGGGCATCGTGGTTCCTCCTCGGATCCGGCGGGGTTGTCGGGTCGACCTTCTCAGTAGGGGGTGGGACGACCGGGGCCGGTCGCCGGAGCACCTGACATGTCGCTGTTGGGTTGGGCCTCGGCCATCATCTGGCGTACCAGCGGCCCGATCCCCACCGGGTCGTCGACCGGTTCCACCGTTGGGCCTCGATGCCACATGTTGGCGATTCCCAGTACCCGGCCACTGGCCTCGAAGACCCGGCCGGTCACCGGTGCCGACTCGGCACTGGCCAGCCAGGTGACGATGGGAGCGATCCAGCGCGGGTGCATCTGCTCCCGTTCCTCCTCGCTCCCCTGCCCCATGCCCAGATTCTCGGTCATTCGGGTGAGCGCAGCGGGGGCGACGGCGTTGACGGTGACGCCGTAGCGGTGCAGCTCCTGAGCGGCGATGATGGTGAACGCCGCGATACCGGCCTTGGCTGCGCCGTAGTTGGTCTGACCTGGATTGCCGTAGATACCCGACACTGAGCTGGTGTTGATGATCCTGGCGTCGTTGGCTTCTCCAGCCTTGGCTCGCTCTCGCCAATAGGCGGCTGCGTGCCGGGCCGGGGCGAAGGTGCCCTTGAGATGAACGGCGATGACCGCATCCCACTCGGCTTCGGTCATGTTCGTCAACATTCGATCGCGGAGGATTCCGGCGTTGTTGATCACGATGTCCAGTCCACCGAAGCTGTCGATGGCGGTCTCGATCATTCGCTTGGCCCCATCGAAGTCGGAGACGTCGTCGCCGTTCACGACCGCCTCTCCTCCGGCCTCGGCGATCTCGTTCACGACCTGCTGTGCCGCGCTGAGATCGCCACCGCTGCCGTCGACCTCTCCCCCGAGATCGTTGACGACGACCTTCGCCCCGTGATGCGCCAACATCAGGGCGTGTTCCCGGCCGATACCCCGCCCGGCGCCGGTCACCACCGCAATTCGGCCCTCACACAGCTTTGTCATGTCTCACCTCTCCGGTCCGAACTCCCGCAACTTGTGGGGATCCGAACCGATCGTACCGAAACCCGATTGGCCTACAGCCCGCAGATGATCATGTCACATCGAGCCCTTCGGTCCAAAGTTCCCGTTGCATCACAGAGCGCCCGATGACGTCGAACGGGGCCGACAACGTGGCAGAATGGTCTCCGGTGACTACTGAAGGTGAAGGCGACCAGACCAGCTCCATCGACCAGTCCGAAGTTGATACGGACTCGGTCGACGCGCTGCTCGCCGAACTCCTCGGCCCCGATGCAGCCCCATCGGATGACAACGGTTCGGTGGCCGACGGTGCCGTGGTTCCTGACGCGGACGCGGCGCTGACCGGCGAACCGGTCGTCGGTAGTGAGGATCCGACGATGGCCATCCCGTCAACAAGATCCGAACCGGTCGCCGCGGGACCCACCGAACCGGAGCCCGTGACGGCCGAAACCGCCGCGGCCGAAACAGTCGCTCCCGCCGAGCCGAAACCCCTCGATGGCGAAGCGGCCGATGAAACCGCCGTCCTGGGCGGAACTGCGCCCCCGCCACCTCCGGCCGTGGCCGCGCCGTCGAGCGACAAGGCCGCGTCCGGCCAAGCCTCGGCCCGCCGAGCGGGCGGACCCATACTCGGCAGGCTCGTCAAGCTCGCGGTCGTGGCCGTGCTCGGCCTCTACCTGCTATTGGTCGGGGCGTGGGCCGTCGATCTGGCCCGCCATCAGGGCACGGTCATGCGGGGGGTCGAGTTGGGTGGAACATCGCTCGAGGGGCTGGATCGGGCCGGCCTCGACGAGGTGCTCGACCAGCGGCGACAGGAGCTGGCCGCCGCCCCGATCGACGTCGTCGTCGGCGAAACCACCGTCACGTCGGATCCGGTCACCCTTGGCATGTCCTTCGACCGGGAGACGATGATCGACGAGGCGATGGATGTCGGTCGAACCGGGTTCTTCCTCACCCGTCCGATCACCTGGCTGGGATCACTGTTCGGAACCAGCGAGATCGAACCTGTCTTCGCCATCGATGCCGACACGACGACGGTCGCCGCCGACACCGTCGTTGCCAGCCTCCTCGACCAGCCCGTCGAGCCCGAAATGATCCTCGACGGCGACGACCAGTTCATCGTGCTGGACGGCGAGAGTGGAGTAACCATCAGCCCACGGGAGCTGGTTGGACGGCTCCCATCGGTCGTCGAGGCCGGTCCCCCGTTCCAGGTGGAACTCCAAGCCATCGTCGCCGATCCGAAGATCGACCAGCAGGCACTCGAATCGGTTGCGGCCGAGATCAACGAGCTGACCGCCGAGCCGGTGCGGGTTCAGGTGCTCGATGACATCGCAAGGGTGGAACCGGCGATGTTGAAATCGTGGGCCGTACTCGACACCGAAGGTGCCCCCGCATGGTCGTTCGACCCCACCCGGGTGCTGAGCGATCTGCGGCCCCTGTTCCCGACGCTGGGCTCGGAGGACCAGCAGGCCCGATTCTCGATTGTCGACGGCGAACCGGTCATCGTGCCCGCCTCAGAGACCGTCGTCTGCTGTGACGAGGAGTCGATCGACCGGATCATGCCCGGCCTGCAGGCACCGATCCCGCCGAGCGACACCGACGACGACTCCGACTCGGACGCCGACGCCGAGCCGAGCCGCACCATCGTGCTCGAACCGACGATCGTCGGCTTCGATGAGGGCGTTGCCGAACTGGAGTCGTTGGGCATCATCGAAGAGGTCAGCACGTTCACGACGAACCATGCGTGTTGCCAGAACCGGGTCACCAACATCCAGAGGTTCGCCGACCTGATGCAGGGTGTGATCATCCGTCCCGGCGAGACGTTCTCCTTGAACGACCATGTGGGCAGGCGCACCACCGAGAAGGGCTTCGTCGCCGATGGGGCCATCAACCTCGGGGTTCTCGAACCGCAGGTGGGCGGCGGCATCAGCCAGTACGCAACAACGTTCTTCAACGCGTCGTTCTTCGCCGGTCTCGAGTTCCTCGAGTACCAGTCCCATTCGCTGTACATCTCCCGCTATCCCCGGGGGCGGGAAGCCACCATATCCTGGCCCCGTCCCGACCTCGAGGTCCGCAACAACACGCCCTACGGCATTCTGGTGTGGAACGAGTACACCTCGACCTCGATCACGGTCACGTTCTATTCGACCAAGCATCTCGACGTCGAAGCTCTACCACTCCGTCGGTCCTCGGAACGCCAGTGCCGGGTCGACATCACCCCCCGCGTGATCACGTACCCCGACGGCACGAAGACCGAGGACACCGTGTTCGCGGTGTACCGCCCGGGAGAAGGGCTCGATTGTGCCGGAAACTCGACCCGTCCCGACCTGGAGCCGGCCGCTCCCGCCGCCGAGCCCGAGCCCGAGCCGGAGCCCGAACCCCAACCGGAACCCGAGCCCGAACCGCCCGCGGACGGCGGCGGCAACGGCGGAGGCGGCAACAATGGTGGTGGTGGCGACGGCAACGGAGGCGACGGCTGACGTCACGCCGAATCCGAGGCGACGGGACCAATCCCGGCTCGGAATTCGGTGATCGGGCAGTTGGCCGCTAGGTTGCTCGTACGTGGACCAGCATTTGGCATCTGTCCGCAAGACCGACATCATGGTGGTCGGAGCAGGACCGGCAGGCACCGCCGCCGCCATCGAAGCGCGCCGGGCCGGCCTTGACGTCGTCGTCGTCGACAAGGCCGTCTTCCCCCGTTCGAAGTGCTGCGGCGACGGTCTGACCACCAGCGCACTCCGCCAGCTCGAAGCGCTGGGTCTCGATCCCGCGTCGATACCGAGCTGGACCGCCGTCGACGATGTCGTCATCGTCAGTCCTGCCCGACGGACCCGCACCTATCCCCTGCCCCGGTCGCCGGGGACCTACGCGGCCGTCGCCCGGCGGTCCGAACTCGACCATCAGCTCGTGCTACTGGCCCGGCAAGCGGGAGCCGATGTTCTCGAGGGGCACGAACTCGTGGACCTGGAACAGGATCAGTCCTCGGTCACCGTGAAGATGACGGCGCCCGACGGCCGGACCCGTACGGTCAAGAGTCGCTTCGTCGTGGCGGCCGACGGGATGTGGTCTCCGACCAGGAAGCTGCTGGGCGTCGGACCGGAACGGTACCGGGGGGATTGGCACGCCTTCCGCCAGTATTTCTCGGGTGTCTCGGAGCGGGCCACCTCATCGCTCATCGTCTGGTTCGAGCCCGACCTCCTTCCGGGTTACGCCTGGTCATTCCCATTGGCCGACGGTCGGGCCAACGTCGGGTTCGGGATCATCAGGGGTGAAGGCGGGAAGCGGATCCAGAACATGAAGGCGTTGTGGGCCGAGCTGCTCGAGCGGCCTCATGTCCGTTCGGTGCTCGGCGACGACGCACGAGCCGAGGAACCCCACCGGGCGTGGCCGATACCGGCCCGTCTCGGGCACCTCCCGCTGGCACTGGGTCGGGTCCTGTTCGTCGGCGACGCCGCAGCGGCCACCGACCCGATGAGTGGAGAGGGGATCGGACAGGCGCTCGAGAGCGGTCGCATGGCCGTGGATTCGATCGTGGCCCAGGGCATCGATCACCCGACGGCGGTTCGAGACCACTACCAGAACGACCTGCGCCGAACCATCGGGCGCGACCACAAGCTCGCCCAGGGACTCTCCCATCTCCTGTCCCGGCCCTGGGTCGCGGAGGCCGCCCTGGCGGCAACCGGGGCCACCAGCTGGACCAGGGAGAACTTCGCCCGCTGGCTTTTCGAGGACTACCCACGGGCCACGATCATCAATCCGAGGCGGTGGCCCGATCGGCCGCTCGATCTGCCAGCTCCCTATCGGCACCTGGATTCAAGGCGACCGTCGGCCTAAGGTCTTTCCATGTCCGCTCCACTCCGAGAACTCCGCTCCGGAACATCCGAGCTTCCGCCGGCCGACTACATCGACGAGACCCGCAAGCTCTACGCCTCGCTCGGCTACGACGACTACCGCTGGACCGAGAACACCGATCTCCCGGCATGGACCCCGATCGAGCGGCCCCTGCGGTCGGCGAGGATCGGTCTCATCGGATCCGGAGGCGTATACCGTCGGGGCCAGATCGCGTTCCACACCAAGGACGACACCTCGATCCGAATCATCGACGTCGACACGCCCACGGATGAGCTGCGGGTCGCTCACTTCGCCTACGACCAGACGGACGCCCGCTCGGACCCGAACTGCGTTTTTCCGCTGGAGCGGCTGCGGGAGCTGGTGGAGCAGGGGGTCGTCGGCGGCGTCAGCCCCCTCCACTTCGGCTTCATGGGTGGTGTTTACTCAACCCGACGGCTGCTGGCCGAGACCGCGGAACTGCTCACCGAGCAGATCCGTCGTCTGCACGAGGCCGGTGAACTCGACGTCGTGCTCCTCGTTCCCGTTTGACCGGTGTGCCATCAGTCGGTCGGTCTGATCGCACGCACCATCGAGCAGGCGGGAATCCCCACGGTCTCGTTCACCTCGGCCCGCACCATCACCGAGCGGGTGAAACCGCCCCGTTCGGTTTTCATCGATCTTCCCCTCGGTCATACCGCCGGGGCTCCTCACGATCCGGTCGGGCAACGTCAGCTCCTCACCGACGGCCTGGTCGCCGGGTTCGCCATGACGGAGCCGGGATCGATCGCCGACCTTCCGTTCCGCTGGATCGACGACGATTGGAAAGCCGCCCCACTGTCGTGGAGTCGCGCCGCCCAGGATGACGGTACGTCGGGGTCATCGGCAGGCGACACCCGAACCGCTCGTAGCGCCGAGCCGGTCTACCACAACGACGACGATCGGGTGGCGGCCGAGGCGGTCGACTGGGCGCAACAGTGTCAGGTCTGTCTCGGGCTGGAAAGCCCGGAGGGGTAGCGACCGGCGGCATCGAAATCGCGCCGTCCCGACCGGCAGCGGTTCAGTGCGCCAACTCGTTCGATCGATCGAGACGGGATCGCACATCGGCGATCAGCTCCCGCTCGGCCATCGGCCGGGCCACATGAGATCCCTGAGCCAGGTGGCAGCCGAGGGACCGAATCCGGTCGACCGTCGCCTGATCGGTCACGCCGTCGGCCACCACCGTGCGCCCGAACAGCTGACCCAATTCGATCAACGCCCGGGCTACGAGCAGGTTCTGCGAGTGGTCGCCCATCTCCGCCACGAAGTCGGCATCGAGCTTGACCTCGGTGATCGGTAGCTCTCTCATGGCCGACGGTGACCCGGACGGTGCCGCCAGCTCCTCCGCCGCCACTCCAAAGCCGGCGTCGGCCAGCTGTCGGATGAGTCGAACCTGATCGATGCGATCGCCCAACGATGCGATGTCGGTAAGACGGATGGTGAAGCGCGAGGCGTCGACGCCATGATGCTCGAGCGTCGCCATGGTGGCCTCCATCCAGTCACCGGTCAACAGACACCCGGCAGGAACGGCCAGCGCCATGTGGGCGGTGAGTCCGGCCCGGTCGAGCTGGTCGATCACGCCGACCGCGCCGGTCACCACGAGGCCCCCGTAGCGGGTGAGTTCACCGGCGAGGTCCAGCAACTCGACATAGTGGGACGACGCCAAAACCCCCTGATCGGGGTGGCACCACCGGGGCTCGGCTTCGACGCCGACGATGTCCCCCGATCTCAGATCCATCCGGAGGTGGTACCAAATGTCGAACTCGCCCCGGTCGAGGGCACGGCTGATCTGGGTTCCGAGGAGCAACCGGTCGAGTGTGAGCTGGCCGGGATCCTCGTGGTAGATGACGAAGCTGCGACCGGAGCGTTTCGACTCGTACATCGCCACGTCGGCACATCGGATGACGTCCTCGACCGTCGTTCCATGTTCGGGTATCAGTGCGATGCCGATCGATGGGGTGACGACGAGCCCAACGCCGTCGATGTCGACCGGGCGCTGGAACGCGACATGGATACGGCCTGCGACCTCAACGGCGGCAACCCGACCGGTATCGGTATCGAGGCCATCGATCAGCACGGCAAACTCGTCGCCGCCGAGGCGAGCGACGACCGCGGCATCCGACAACTCGACCTCGAGTCGTTCGGCCAGCTCCTGGAGAAGTCGATCCCCCGCGGGGTGGCCGAGCGTATCGTTCACCTCCTTGAACCGGTTCAGATCGAGAATGAAGAGCGCCGAACGATTCGACGCGTCCGACTGGGCCACGACTCGATCGAGTTGGCGCAGAAGGACCATCCGGTTGCTCAACCCGGTCAGATGGTCTCGTTCGGCTTGAATTCGGATGACTTCGGTGGCTTCGGCCAGCTCGGAGATGTCGGCCGACACCCCGAAGACGATCGGCGACCCTGGTTCCCGGTCCACAGTGTGCCGAAAGATCCGCGATTGGCCGTTTCGGCACGTGACCGCGGTCGTGACCGAGCGCCGCCCGAGGCGGTGGTCGATCTTTGCGACCTCGGCGATGTCGTCACTCGTCAAGAAGTCGGTCCATCGTCGACCAACGAGATCCGTCGGCTCGTAGCCGAGCAGCCCTTTGCAGTTGCCCACGGCCGTGACGAACCGTTTGGTTGCCACATCGATCTCCCAGAAGAACACCTCGGACGCGTGGATCAATGCTTCGTACCGCTTGGCCGATTCATCCCACTGACGACGGCGGTCACGTAGGTACAGGTCGAACGCGGGAAACAGCCCGGCCATGACGAGTGGCTGGAGATACCAATCGTCGGTCTCGGCCCAGCGGTAGGCAAGCGCCCCGCCAACGAGCACGCCGGTGATGGCGAGAACGGCAACGAGACGGCGGGGTTGGACCGGTATGGCGACCACCACGACAGCGGTGATGGCGATGGCGGCCAGCGAGCTCGATCCGGGGATGACGACACAACACAGACCCGAGACCACGATGTCGCTGAGCGACGTGGCGAAGTCCGCCCGATCCCCGTCGAACCGACGGTGGACGACGACTCCGAACCACGGCACGTACAGACCCACCACCGCGACGACGTACGCCCTGGCGCCGGACGAGATGTCCAGTGGCAACGCGACGAGGGTGACAGAAAAGATGGCGGCCATCAACACCCGGTAGTACAGCAGCTTGGGGCCGCCGCCACCGGGCCTGACCGCCGTGTGGCCGAGCCGGTTGAAGCGGTCGGCGCGCACAACTGTTGGGCCTGGGCCGTCCATGCCGTTTCCTATCGGCCGATTGGCGGCCGGGGTTGATGGATCGGCCACGCGGCGTGAGGTTGAGCATCGGCGACGGCGGCGATCTACACTCCCGCACGATGCGACTCGGCAGAGTCAGCCTGTGAACGAAGGAGCAGCATGACCGACCTCGGATTCGACGGCAAGGTGGCCATCATCACCGGAGCGGGCGGGGGCCTCGGCCGCGAACACGCCCTGGAGCTGGCCCGCCGTGGCGCCCGTGTTGTGGTCAACGACCTCGGTGGAGCGGTCGACGGTACAGGCGGCTCGGTCGGCCCCGCCGATGCGGTCGTGGCCGAGATCGAAGAGCGCGGCGGTGAAGCGGTCGCCGATGCCAACAGCGTGGCAACCCCCGAGGGTGGGGAGGCGATCGTCCAAACCGCCATCGACGCGTTCGGCCGGGTCGACATCGTGGTCAACAACGCCGGCATCCTTCGGGACAAGACGTTTCACAACCTGGCCGACGATCTGGTGACGCCCGTCATCGACGTGCACCTCAAAGGGGCGTTCAACGTCACCCGGCCCGCCTGGATCCATTTCCGCGAGCAGAGCTACGGGCGGGTCGTCAACACGTCGTCGAGCTCCGGTCTGCTCGGCAACTTCGGTCAAGCCAACTACGGCGCAGCGAAGATGGGGCTGGTCGGCCTGACCCGGGTCCTGGCCGCGGAGGGGGCCAAGTACAACATCCGGGCCAACGCGATCGCGCCGGTGGCTCGTACCCGCATGACCACCGACATCCTGGGGCCGATGGCGGAGCACCTCGACCCGGCGCTCGTCACTCCGCTGGTCGTCTGGTTGGCCCATGAGTCCAACCCCACCACCGGCTCGATCTACTCCGCGGCCGGGGGTACCGTCGCCCGATTCTTCATAGGCCTGACCGAAGGAGTGCACCGGGGCGCCGACATCACCGCCGAATCCGTGCGAGACGATTGGGACGCCATCAACGACGAGACCGGCTACATCGTGCCCACCGGACCGGCCGACGAGTTCGCCAAGCTCCTCGAACAGTGGAAGCAGGAGTCGTCGGGGTAGCCGGCGGCGGGTGCCCGGCGGTCAGTGGAGGGAGAGCACGGGAGCGGCGTGGTGGGCCAGCATCCGCCACTGCCGCCCGTCGTGGTGGAACACGTTGATGGCCACCGCGGCGCCGGTGTGGCCGTCGGAGATCATGTTTTCGGCCACCGTCACCCATCCGACGGCGTCGCGCCGGATCACCCGCTCCTCGGTGATGATGACCTGCGGGTTCCCGCCGGCTCCGAAGATCGCCCGCCAGGAGGCTTCGATCGCCTCCCAGCCGATCAGAGGGGAGCGCCCCGGATGGGCGCAGGACGACTCGGGCGAGTGGGCCCAGACCGCCGTCATCAGATCGATGTCGGCCGACTCCAGCGCTTGATAGAAGCGGCCGTTCGCCGCTGAGAGCGCGGCGTCGTCCACCTGGTCGATTGGCTCGCCTCCCGATGCCGTCACAGGCGTCCACTCTAGTTCGCCGGAACCCGGCGAGACCTCCTCGATGGACGGAGTACCGGCTTTGTACACTGGGCGGCTGTGCCCGGGCTGCCCCTCTTCATCAAACGATTCGACCGCGCCGTCGACAGCTGGTTCACGCCTCTGCGCGGCAACCCGGTGGCCGACCGGGCCTTCTACTGGGCCAGCGAGGGTGCCGACTATTCGAAGGCCTGGCATGTGATCGGTCTGACGATGGCGATCGTCAGTCCCCAACGGCGTGCCGATTCCGTCCGTTTGGCGGTCGCCCTCGGAGTCGAGTCGGCGATCGTCAACGGCCTACTGAAGTCGGCGATACCGCGTGAACGCCCCGAGGTTCTGGCCGATGCCGTCTATGCGGTCCGCAGGCCGCGCACGAAGAGCTTTCCGAGCGGCCATGCCAGTTCG
Organism: Acidimicrobiales bacterium; assembly: GCA_965216675.1. Classification (GTDB taxonomy): domain Bacteria; phylum Actinomycetota; class Acidimicrobiia; order Acidimicrobiales; family SZUA-35; genus JAHELU01. Next base: position 976,099 of record CBDCGK010000004.1, read on the forward strand.
GCCTGCCTGACGGCGACGCTGCTGTCCGATGCGGTACCTCGCCTGAAGCCGGTGTGGTGGGGCTTGGCCGCCGTCGTGTCGGCCAGTCGGGTGCACAACCGTATGCATCACCCGTCCGACGTCGTGGCCGGCGCGTTGCTGGGATCGGCCATGGGACGGGCGGTGCGGCGGCTCTGGCCCCTCTGACGGCCGCCTGAGTAGTCACGACCGGACGCCGCCCGACCGGTGGACCGAGGACGCCTGGCCAAGCCCACCGTCAGGCCGGCCCCCGTGACGTCTTTCAATCACCGAGGAAACTACTATGAACGAGGAGGTGCAGGACCTGAATGACCGTGAGCAGGGACGTCGACGCATCCGACTCCAGCGACGATGTGGATGTCGATGACGGGGACCTCGACGTGGCTGGTCCTTCCGTCGGCCCCGCCGGGCGTTCCCCTCGAACGCTCGTCGGTGGGGCGTTGCTCGCGGTCGCGGTAGTTGTCGCCGCCTGGTGGGGCGTCACCCAGGCGCTGCAGATCAGGGGTCAGCTGGTGGAAGACACCATGCTCACCCCCGCGGCCTACCTGGATCAGGTCGTGTCGGTCGAAGTCGACGGGGTCGGGCACCGTCATTCGCTGGCCGAATTGGGCTGGACGACGGAAGTCACCGATTCAGTGACCGGCCGTCCGTTCGCTCGGCAGCGCCTTCACGCCCCCGTCGAACCACCGGGCGGCACTGCTGCCAGCCCGATCGTCGTCGCGTATCGCTCGGAGTTGAACCGGGAACCGACATCGCCGGTGATCGACGCCGACTGGAACGTGGTCGACGGCATACCCGGTGTGGCAACCAACGTCACGGTCAACCCATTGTCGCCACCTGAACGGATCGTCGTTTCCACCGAACCGGTCGAGCCCGAGCCCAGCGAACCGCTCACCTGGTTCGTCCACCAGCGCAACCGGGACGCCGACGGTTGGGAGATCACGCTCCTCGACGATGACGGGACGCTCGCCGCCTCCCTCGACCGGGAGGAGGTGGCGGCACACATCCGGTTCGATCGGAAATCGGCCATCGTCGATGTGGTCGACGAGGCCGGACTTCGACACCTGCTCGAGGAGAGGATCCGTCGCCTCGTGCGGGGAGGGCACCAGGGCCGGTTCGAGTTCGCAGCGGACGACGACGAGGCAACCCCGCTGATCGAAGGCGGGCGTTTCAAGGTGGTCGACACGTTGGCCGAACCCGTTCCCGGACGGATTCCCGATGTCGACCGGGCGTGGGAGGACCTGCTCGACGCGGTGCAGTCGTTCGGACGGGTGGTGCCGGTTCATCTCGTCGACGCCGATGACCTCTACAACGGCGTCGACCCTGCACGCCTCACCGTGAAGTTGGCCGAGTCGAGGACCCCAAACACGGGCGGAAGTCGGATGACCAACATTCGCGAGGTGCTCGCCTTGACCCGGGGTGTCGTCGTCGAGCCGGGCGGCGTGTTCGGCATCAACCAGACGGTCGGTCGGCGGACGGCAGAGAAGGGCTTCGTCTCGGCCGGAGCCATCCTCAACGGCGAACACGTCGAGGCCTTTGGCGGTGGCGTCTCCCAGACCGCAACGATGTTCCACCAGGCCGCCTACATGGCCGGCTTGATCTTCCCGGAACGGGAGGGCGGCGGCATCGGCGGCGGGCACGGGGCGTTCGGGCATTCCGAGTACTTCGGCCGGTACGACAACTACCATGCCGAGGGCTGGGGGCTCGATGGTCGCATGGACACGGGCCGGCTGGGTCGAGCGGTCGAACAGACCGTGAACTGGCCGAATCGGGAAGCCGGCTTCATCAACACCACGCCATACCCGATCCTCGTGTGGACCTTCGACACCGGCGACCAGGTGGGCGTCAGCCTCTGGTCACTGGAACGCACCCGTTTCGGGGTGTACGAAGGCACCGACAGCTGGCGACGAGGTTCCTGTATCGACTGGACGCATCACCGCACCGTGTACGACATGGACGACAACGTCCTGTTCGAGGACTCCTACAACGGCTACTACCGCACGACCGGGCCGACATGCGCCCTGGTACAGCCCGAGGCCTCCGACGACGACGTCGGGCGTTGAAGACGGTGAGCGCTGCGAGACCTCGAGACCTCGAGACCTCTAGACCTCGGCCGGGTCGGAGAGGGCCGTGTCGCTGAGGAGGGATCGTACGTCGAGTAGCAGGTCCGACATCTCGGATGCCGAAACCAGCTGACGTTCGGTCAGGCCCCCCAGGCTCCTGTCGATAAGGGCCAAGGCCTCCTCGATTGTGGTGACCGGTGTCACTTCCAGTTCCTCGAGCTCCGTCAAAACCGCTCCTCTATCCATTCACGACCGGACTCACGTCCGCTCCGGGTACAACCACCGCTGTCCTTCAAGCATTCCCGGATCCAGGCGCCGAACGCAAACTGTCCGGTGAGAATTTCGTCACTGTAACTCAGTGGCTACCCACGGTGGTCGAGGAATCCACCCAAACCGGTGCGATTCACGACAACACGTGCGAGTCTTGATCACCATGGAACGACCTTCAGGGCACCTTTTGATCGGAGAACAGATCGAGGCGGCCTCCGGTGAGCGCATCGGGGAACCGGTTCTGATCGACAGCGGCGACCTGACCACCCACGGTGTGATCGTCGGCATGACCGGCTCGGGCAAGACCGGCCTTGGCATCGTGATGCTGGAGGAGGCCCTGCTCAACGGCATTCCGGTGCTGGCCATCGATCCCAAGGGCGACCTGGGCAATCTGTGCCTGACGTTCCCCGGTCTCGCAGCATCGGAGTTCGAGCCGTGGATGGATGAAGGTGCCGCTCGAGTCGAGGGAATCAGCATCGCCGATCTGGCCGAGAAGACGGCGCAGCGGTGGCGCTCCGGGCTCGAATCGTGGGGGCTCGACGGCGACGATGTCGGTGAGCTGGCGGCGGCCGCCGATCCGGTCATCTACACCCCCGGCTCAACGGCCGGTGTGCCCCTCGACGTCCTCGGACGGCTCAGCGTGCCCTCGACCACCGAGCCGGCGGCCCGGCAGGACGAGATCGATTCGACGGTGAGCGGCCTGCTGGGGCTGATCGGCATCGAAAGCGACCCGCTGTCGGGCCGTGAGCACATCCTCCTCGCCAACCTGATCGCCCGGTCGTGGGACGCCGGCGTCGATCTCGACATGCCCACCCTGCTGGCCCAGCTCCTCGACCCCCCGATCCGTAAGCTCGGGGTGCTCGACCTCGACACCTTCTACCCGGCCAAGGACCGTCAGGCGCTGGTGCTGAAGCTGAACGGTCTGCTGGCATCGCCGAGCTTCGCCGCCTGGGCCGAGGGTGCGCCGCTCGACATCGGATCGATGTTGTGGGACGGCGACGGCAAGGCCCGCGCCTCGGTGGTGAGCCTCGGACACCTCGAGGAGACCGAGCGTCAGTTCGCGGTCACGCTGATCCTGTCCAAGGTGATCTCGTGGATGCGAAGCCAGCCGGGAACCGGCGAGTTGCGGGCCCTGGTGTACATCGACGAGGTGATGGGCCTCGCTCCCCCGGTCGGAAACCCGCCGGCGAAGAAGCCGATCCTGACCATGCTCAAACAGGCCAGGGCGTTCGGTGTCGGACTCGTGCTGTCCACCCAGAATCCCGTCGACCTCGACTACAAGGCCATCAGCAACGCCGGAACGTGGCTCATCGGCCGCCTGCAAACCGAACAGGACAAGGCGCGCCTGGTCGACGGCCTGCGTACGGCCGATGGTTCCACCGACATCGGTGCGCTGGAGGCCACGATCTCGAGCCTCGGCAAACGCCAGTTCGTGCTGCGAACCACCAAGTCGTCGTCGATGCCGGTGCTCACCACCAGATGGGCCATGAGCTACCTGGCCGGGCCGCTGACGTCGGACCAGATCTCGACATTGATGACCGACAAGGTGGCCGCCGTGGTGGGTGGCGGCGGCTCTCCCGGGTCGGGCACCGCCGGATCCGTTCCCGCTGTGGCGCCGAACTCCACCCCCGCTGAAACGGTGGCGGCGGCCGGACCCAAGCCGACGCTGGCCGATGACGAGTCGGCGGTGGCTCCGACATTCCCCGAGTCGCTGCCGGTCCGCTATGTGACGGCGGCCGCGCCGTGGCTCGAACAGCTCGATCTCGGCCCGGCCGGCGATCGGCTGCAGGCAGCCGTTGCCGCCCGGGTGCAGCTACTGTTCGACGAGACGAAGGCCGATCTGCGACACGACGAGGAGTGGGAGGCCGTCGTTCCGTTGACCGGAGATCGAATCGACGTCGACGCCGCCATCAACGTCGACTTCGACGACCGGGACTTCACGCCCGACCCTCCACCGAACCCGATCTACATCCTGCCCCCATTCGAGATAGGCGCGTCCGATGTCCGTTCGCTCGGTGCCGATCTGAAGAACAAACTGGCTGCCGGCGAGACCTACCAGCTCTTCGTCAACCCCGAGCTGAAGCTCTACTCCCGGCCCGGTGAGTCACAGGAGGCCTTCGCCACCCGCTGCCGCGACGCAGCCGACGAGGCGATGGACGCCGAAGTGTCGAAGATCCGCGACAAGCTGGAGCGCAAACGGGACTCGCTGGAGACGGCGCTGGCGAAGGCCGAGGACCGGATGGAGGAGCTCGAGGTGCAGGCCGAGGGGCGGCGAAACGCCCAGCTGATCGATATCGGCGCATCGGTGCTGGGCGGCATCCTCGGTGGCCGCAGTCGCACCCGGGGTCTGGCCTCGGCCGCCCGCCGCATGTCGTCGAGCAGTCGCCAGAAGGCATCGAGCGAGGCCCGACTCGACAGTGCCCGCAATCGAGTGGCGGAGAAGATCGAAGACATCGAGGAGCTGGAGGTCGAGCTGGCGGACGCGGTGCTCGACATCGAATCCGAGTGGCTGACCAAGTCACAGGTGATCGAGCCGTTCGAGGTGCCGTTGGAGAGGACCGACATCTCGGTCGACGATCTGATGCTGGTCTGGATCCCGGTCGCGCGGGGCTGAGATCGTCGTGTCCTCACCGGAAGCAAGGTTGTTGCACGCGATCGGCCGCATAGCGGAGATCACCGCCGGGCGCTCCCCGGTCGGCGTGGGTCATGACGATGCCGACGAGGTGCACGGAACCATCGCCTCCGATGACGCCATTGGCTTCGACCCGATGCCGCTGCTGCGGTCGCTCGACGATCATGGCTCCCCGGTCGTCATCATCGGCCAGGTCGCGGGCATTCTGCACGGCTCGGCCGAGTTGACGGGCGACCTCGACCTGCTGTGGTCGGGCGAGGTCCCGGAAACCTCACGTATGGCCGCCGCGTTCGCCGCGCTCGACGCCACACTCACCGACGATGACGGCGCCGTGCTCGACGTGACGGACGCCTCGTTCGCCCTGCCGAAGGTGCAGTTCCACACGGCCACGGTGGCAGGCGACTGTTGTACGCCCGCGTTGCCTTGGGGCGACCTCGACGTCAGGGGATTCCTGGACCGGGCCGAGTCGGCGATCGTCGACGGCGTCCGGCTCCACTACCTGGCCCTCGACGATCTCATCACCATGCGGCAGGCGGTTGGCCGCCCCAAGGACCTCCGCCGGATCGCCGAGCTCCAATCCCTGGACGTCTGACAGCCGGACGTCAGCGGGGGGCAAGATCCTCGATGGCGGCGATCGGGTCGGCGCCTCCGAAATCGAAGACGGTCAACACCGGCGTGTCGATGCCGTTGTCCATGTAGCGCGCGATGTGGTCGCGACACTGTTCAGCCGATCCGTGGATGAACAGCTCGTCGACGACCGAATCGGGGATGGCGGCGAGGGCGGCCTTGCGGTCGCCGGCCTGCCACGCGTCCCACATGCCGGCCAATGACTCGTCACGACCCAGCCAGCGGTGGAAGTCGGCGTAGACCGGCACGTTGAGGTAGGCGGCGATCGCGAAGCGGGCCTTGGCCCGGACTTCGTCGGCGTCGGTGCTGGGACAGACGAACAGCCGGGCCACCACCTCCCGTTCGGCATCATCGGGCGCGGCCTCGTGGACGATGGCCGACACGGTGGAGGCATCCTCGGCCGAGAGCCAGTTGGTGATGGCGCCGTCGGCCTCGCGGCCGGCGAGGCCCAACATGCCGCTCCGCAGGGCGGCCAGAACGATCGGCGGGGCCTGCTCGGGAACGAGATCGAGGCGGAACCCCTTGATATCGAACGTGTCGTAGGTCTCGGTCACCTTTTCGCCCCCCAGCGCCGCCTTGAGGAACCGGATCACGTCCCGGCACTTCTGGTAGGGCTGTTCGAAGGGGATGTCGTTCCATCGTTCGACGATCACGTTCGATGACGACCCGACCCCCATGACGAATCGACCGGGAGCGGCGTCGGCCATCGAAGCCGCGCTCTGCGCCAGCAGCGCCGGACCTCGGGTGAACGCCGGCACGATGGCGGTCCCCAGCCTCAGTTCGGGGGCCCAGGCCGCAGCGAGGGCCAGCGGGGTGAACCCGTCATTGGCCGAGGCCTCCGCCGACCACACATCGGTGTAGCCGCTGTCGACAAGGCGACGGAAGATGTCACGATGTTGATGCAATCTGACGTTGGAAAGGGGAATCGTCATGCCGTAACGGCGAGTTTCGGGCCTCATGACGACTCACGGTAGTGCCGACCGACCGTTCGATGCCGATCCGTCTCGTCCCAACCGGCTGGATTCGTCTCGCGGACGGCGATTTTTTGGAATTTCTCCGCTCAACGTGTCGTTTTTCTTATTGAGTGTCACACCCCTTCGTCAAAGTGGTACCCATGGCAAGCGCACAACTCCAACTCATTCACAGCGATGATTCCTGGAAGCTTGATCGACACACCATCGAGGTCGGTCGAGCCGGCATCGCCGCTGCCCGGGCCGCCCTGGCCAACGCCCGCTCCGCCGGCGAACCGATCGAGGTCGGCAACGGCCAGCTGGCCATGGCCCTGATCGATCGGGCCGCCTAGACGATCGCCCAACACAGCCGGAGCGGGTCCCATGCCGCCCCGGCACAGCAGAGGGCCACGGCATCGGGGAGAATGCCGTGGCCCTTTGACTGCAGGACGCCTTGGTTCTCGAACTCGTGCGCGACGGTAGAATGTAACTCGGCCTCGCCGGGCCGTACCGCAACCGGCCTCGCAGCGTTCACGTCATCCCGAACGTGCTGCCTCCCGAGTCGACGAGGGCCCGCAGCCTGGCGGGCCACCGGAGAGTTTGCCGATGCCGATTCATGGTGCGCGGCGCAGCCGCGGTGTCGCATTCCTGCTGACGGTGGTGATGAGCGCCATGGTGGTCGCCACGAGCTGCTCCTCCGCTTCGGTGGAGGACCCTTCCCGGGCGACGGTCGTCGAGGTCGTCGACGGTGACACCGTACGCCTCCGGTTCGGTCCGATCACCGAGACGGTGAGGCTGCTTGGCATCGACACCCCCGAGTCGGTCCATCCGACCGTCCCCGAACAGTGCTTCGGCGCCGAGGCATCCGCTGAGTTGCGACGGCTTCTTCCGGCCGGAACCGGCGTCGAGGTGTTCCGCGACACCGACGGCCGTGACCACTACGGTCGTCTCCTCCTGCACGTGCGACGGGCCGACGACGGCCTGGCCGTGAACCTCTATCTGGTGGCTCAGGGCTTCGCCGCCGCCGCCTTCTACGACCCCAACAACGTCGGACGTCGGTCCTTTCTCGAGGCGGAACGAACCGCCCGAACCGAAGCGCGGGGCCTGTGGGGTCTGTGTGACGGGCCCGACCAGCCGCTCGGCTGAACGATGTCGGATGTCAAGCCAGACCATCGAAGGCGGGTGGATAGACGACCGTCCCGGTCAACCTCGGATCGTGGCCGCCGAACCAAAGCACCTGCCCGGCTTCGATCGGCGCCCAGTCGGGCAGCGGAAGCGCGAGACCATGATCCACCGCCGGCTCGAAACCGAACCGACCGTAGTAGGCCGGTGAGCCCTCCAGAACGACCATCGGCTCACCGGCCGCGTCGGCCCGATCGACTGCCGCTCGGACCAGAGCCGCACCGACGCCGCGCCGGTGCGCGTCGGGGGCGACGGCGAGCGGTGAGAGCATGGCGATCGGGTGCTCGTCCCCATCATCGGTTCGCACGACGGCATCGCTGATCATCACGTGTCCGACGATCCGGCGGCCATCGCCGTCGGGCCGATCGATCTCGGCGACGAGGGCCAGGTCGGGGCGGTAGCCGGGCGACGTCCGTATGTCGCTCACCAGCCGGGCCTCGACCGGTGACCCGAACGCCGCCTCCACCACCGCGGCAATCGACACGGCATCAGCCGGTTCCTCGGGTCTGATCGTGAAGCCCGGCAGCGTCATCGCCCGCCAGACCCACTCGATACCGTCGGAGGCGGGAGCCGGATCGGGGGTGGGCCGTTGGGCGGCGAACACGAAGCCCGCCTTGGCGGCCACCCGCCCGCTGGCCGGGTTTGTCCGCTCGTGATGAATCGCCACCGAGTCGACATCGGGTCGGGCCAGCGCTGCGGCCGTCAACAGCTCGGCGGCCTCGGCGGCAAGTCCCCGCCCTGTGTGATCACTGTCGATCCAGTAGCCGACGTCGACTTCGCCCGGAGCGCCCCGTCGGTGGAGACCGCACGCTCCAATGACCCGACCTTCCAGCAGAACGGTGTAGAAGCCGTCACCGCCGGCCGCCCACTCGCGACGGCGCTGGGCGATGAGGGCTCGTCGCTCAGCCGGCGACAGGGGTTCAGTGGCCGCCCAGGGCATGAACGGTCGCAGCTCCTCAAGCGAGTTGGCGACCGCGACCGAGAACGCCTCGGCGTGGGTCTCATGCCAGATCTCCAACTCCACCCGCCGACCACTGAGCCGCTCCGGGAACGGATCGACGGTCTCGACATCGGCGTTGGTATCGGCAGACTCGACCACAGCGCCATTGTCGCCCGCTTGATTGCGCCGTGCCGCGAATATCCCGCCGCGCCGCGAATATCGAGGCCAACGCTACCGTCGAAGACGTGAGCCGACTCCTCGATCTGCTCGGACGGCAGCCGACCGACCGGATGGTGATCGTCACCTGCCACGGCCTCGGATCGTCGAACGCAGCCAACCACGCCGTGCACAACGGCCTGCGTCACGGTGTGGCCACCTCGGCCGGGCTGCAGATTCCCTGTCCCTGGTCCCGCGCCGCGGCCGCTCACCACCTCGGGGAGGACGTCGGACTGTCCTTGACGTTCCTCGCCGAATACGACCTGTATCGCTGGGGTCCGATCACCAACGCCCCGTCGCTGCTCGATGGCGATGGGGGCTTCCCCCGAACGGCCACCGATCTCGGCGAACACGCCGACGTGGAGGAGGTCCGCCGGGAGGGGCGGGCGCAGATCGAACGGGCCATTCTCTGGGGATTCGACCTGAGCCACCTCAGCGCCCATCTGCAGGCACTCTGTCTCCGGCCCGAGCTGTTCGACGTCTACCTCGAGTTGGCCGTCGAGTTCCGACTGCCGATCGGGCTGCCCCGATCAGACCTCGATCTCGGCTATCCCGCTCGCCGGTTGGCGGCCGACGAGGGGGTGCTCACCCCCGACCACGTCGTGGCCGCCCCATGGGGTCACGAGGCCAGGCCGGTGCTCGACGAGGCGTTGCGAAACCTGGAGCCCGGCGTCACCGAGCTGGTGGTCCGGCCGGCCATCGACACCCCGGAAATTCGATCGGTGACAGCCAATTGGCCGGCTCACGTCAGCGACGCCCATCTCGTCACCGACGATTGGACGTTCCGGGCCGCGCTCGGCCGGTCCGGGGCGATCCCGCTCGGCTACCGTGCTCTTCGCGACGCGCAACGCAAGCTCTGACCGGACGCAGGGCCCGCCCCAGCCCCTCAGCCCAATGACCGCAGGCTGCCCGACTCCACCAGCTCGACGAACGACAGCCACGGTCCGGTGGAACCGACGGGTTTGACGTCGCCCCGGATGTAGGCCCGGGCGATCGAGTCCTCGCCGGTCAGATATCCACGCAGTTGGTCCTCGGAGAACGGGATCGACACGTCGATGTCGTCGTCGGCCGCATCGGAGGATCCGACGATTCGCCCGTCGACCATCGCCAGCACCGCTCGCCGCTTCTTGCCGATCGTCAGCTCGACCAGCCCCGACCGATCACCGATGCTGTCGGCGTCGGCACCGGCCGACGCCGCCACCACCGCCTCCACCCACTCCTCGCTCAGCGCCTCCATCATGCCCGCCCCCCGGACCCGGTATCGCCCGCGTAGCCGCCGTCGATGCCGGCCAGCAGGTCGTCCTCCGGCTGCTCGGTCTCGACCAGCGAACGAGCGAGGATGTAGTCCTCGTGCGGGTACGCGTCGACCGCGTCGTCGTCGGGGAGGCCGAACCAGAACGACTCTTCCGGATCAACCTGGGTCTCGTGGGCGAGGAGGGCGTCGCGGCGGGCACCGTAGAACCCGGTGACGTCGATTCTCGTGGTTATCCGATGGTCCTGATCAGGACGTTCCTCGAACCACTCCTCCTTGAACGGCGACTCGAGGCCGAGCCGACCGTAGAGCTCGTGGTGGGCCAGCATGCGGGCCCTGCTCCACATCGAGTAGTAGAGCTTGAGAGGCTGCCACGGCTCGCCGGCGTCCGGGTACCAGTCCGCATCGCCGGCCCGGTCGAACGCGAGCACGGAGATGTCGTGCACCCTGAGGTGATCGGGGTGACGGTAACCCTGCTGATCGTCGGAGTAGGTGATGATCGCATGAGGGCGGTGGCGGCGTATGAGGGAGACGAGGCGACCGGTGGCCTCGTCGATGTCGGCCTGCCAGAAGCAGTCGGGATGCTGATTGGCTTCGCTGCCCTCCATCCCCGAGTCGCGGTAGCCGAGCCAGTCGAGCTCGGAGAATCCGATGGCCTTGACCGACCGTTCGAGTTCGGCGACCCGGACCGCGGCGATGTTGGCGTGAACCTCCGGGCGGTCCATGGCCTTGTTGAGCACCTCGCCTTCCTCACCGCCCGTGCAGCAGACGAGAAAGGTTTGATGTCCGGCGGCCGCGTACTTGGCGATCGTCGGGGCGCCTTTCGACGCCTCGTCGTCGGGGTGAGCGTGGACGCTCATGATTCTCCCGGTTTGGTTGTGTGCCATCGAGTCAACCTACCAACTGGTGGTGGCAAGCGACATCTCCGACCCAACCGACGATTGACGGCACGACCGAGCCCGGGCTGGCTATCATCGTCTCTGCGTGTTGACCGAGTCTGTCGAGGGGTGTGACCAATGAGCCAGTCCGCAGCGTGGGCCCTGATCTGGCTGGCAGCTGCTGTGGTGTTCGGGATCGGTGAGATGTTGATGGCCGGGTCGTTCTTCCTGCTGCCCTTCGCCGCCGGCGCAATCCTGGCGGCCGTCGTCGCCGCCGTCGTACCCGGAGTGCTCTGGAGCTGGCTGGGGTTCATCGTCGGGTCGGTTGCGGCGTTCGCCGGTATGCGTCCCTTCGCCCAACGGCTCCAGGACAACGCCCCTGAGGTCGCCGGTATCGGCGCCAACCGGCTGGTCGGAGCGGTCGGCGTGGTAGTGGCCCCCATCTCCGCCACTCCCGGCGTCGCCGGCATGGTGAAGGTCGGCAGCGAGGAGTGGCGGGCCGACACGCCACCCGGAGTCGCTCTGGCGGCCGGCACCAAGGTTCGGGTGGTCGAGGTGCTGGGCACCCGGCTCCTCGTCGAACCAACTCCGATCGAAGATCTCGGCTAGCAGGCAACCCAAGGAGGGTTTCACCAATCATGTTCGAACTCGCTTCGCTGGCCATCATCCTGGTGGTGGCTTTCATCCTGATCTACGTGGCGCTCGGCGTGCGGATCGTCCATCCGTACCAGAAGGGTGTGGTCGAGCAGCTCGGCCGCTACAAGGAGACGGTCGGCCCCGGTCTTCGGATCATCAAGCCGATCCTTGAACGGATCCGCATGGTCGACATGCGGGAGCAGGTGATCGATGTGCCGCCGCAGGAGGTCATCACCCAGGACAACGTGGCGGTCTCGGTCGACGCCGTCATCTACTTCGAGCCGACCGACCCCCAGCGCCTGCTCTACAACGTGTCGAACTTCATCCTGGCCGTCACCAAACTGGCCCAGACCAACCTGCGTAACGTGATCGGTGAGATGTCGCTGGACGAGGCCTTCACCTCCCGGGAACGGGTCAACGCCGCCCTGCGCCAGATCCTCGACGACGCCACCGACAAGTGGGGTGTCCGGGTCGTCCGGGTGGAGATCCAGCGCATCGACCCACCGCAGGACGTCATGAACGCCATGCACGAGCAGATGAAGGCCGAACGAACCCGCCGGGCCGTGGTCACCGAGGCCGAGGGCTCGCGGGAGGCCGCCATCACCCGGGCCGACGGGGAGAAGCAGTCGGCCATCCTCACCGCCGAGGGTGTCCGCCAGCGTGACATCCTGATGGCCGAAGGTCAGGCCCAGGCCACCCGCACCATCGCCGACGCCGAGCAGTACCGGCAGGAGGTAGTCGCCCTCGGTGAATCGGAGGCGATCCGCAACGTGTTCGGCGCCATCACCGACGCCGGCACCGACGATCGGGTCATCGCCATCAAGTACCTCGAAGCGCTCCAGGGGATCGCCGACGGGCGGGCCACCAAGATCTTCGTTCCGGCCGACATGAGTGCCACCCTGGGAACACTCGGAGGCATCGCCGAGATGCTGCGAGACGGCGACTTCCCCCCGGCTGTACCGCATGAGCCGCGTGACCCGAGCCGCCTCCGGCCATCGGAGCCGATTGAGCCCGCCGTCGTACCATCGGCGTTGGCCGTTCCGCCGGTCGACACCTCGATGTCGCGCCCGCCGGCAAGCCAAGCCGAGCCTGCGCCTCGTCCTGCACCGGCGCAGCCGAGTCAGCCGGCCCAGCCGCCGTCGCAACCCGGCCGCCCGCCCTCCCCTCCCCCGCCACCCCCCGGCGGGGACGCCGGAGGTCAGACCGGAGGCCAGGTCACCCTCGGCGGTGAACCGGCCATCAACAGCGTGGTCGACGAACTGAACCAGATCTTCGGACGCCCCCGACGCACCGACCGCTGACAAGTCACGGCCCATCTCGTGCGGTCCGCCGCTCTCAGGGGTTGATCGGTTCGAGCTGGTCCTCGCCCTCTTCGGTCTCAACCAGGCGCCAGCCGAACATCTCGGCCAGGGCCTCGGTTCCCTCCTCGGGGCCGGAGGCCAGGACCGTGTCGTCGACCCGCAGGACGACGTGGCGCCGGGGTCGGTAGAGGTATCGGCCGTCGCGCTCGATGGCCAGCACGTTGAATCCCGGCTCGATCGGCAGGTCGAGTTCGTCGAGGGACTTCCCGGCCGCCGGCGCGTCGGCGGCCATGGGCATGCGGACGACCACGTCGTCGGTGTCACCCAGGGCAACATGGAGCACCGGATGGAGATCGCTCTGGCGTTCGACGAGCCAGACCATCTGCTGCGCCTGGTTGCCGAGGTCTTCGGCCGCGGCGGCCAGATGCAGCAGTCCTCGTAGCGGTTTGGGGTCGACGTCATCGCCGGCCGCCCGCAGCACCCACAGTTCGAGACGGATCTTCATCTCGTCGAGCCGGTCCTCGAGGTGGCGGACCTCGGCCGCCAGCGAGCGGTCGCGAAACACCAGCGCCGAGTAGGCCAACCCCACCGCCACCTCCGAGAGGTTCTTCATCTCCACGATCGTGTCGACGGCGCGGTCGAGGTCGGTCAACACCGTCGCCTCCTCCACCTGGGGTGGTGACCACGACGGGGCACCGGCCAGCTCCCGAAGCCGGGTGATGCCGTCGGGCGAGCCGCGGAGGAACAGAACGTCGCCGGGATTGAGGATGTCGTCGCCACCGGGATCCACCATCCACTGCCGACCGCGGCGGATGGCCATGACCCGCATACCGGTGACCACCGGCAACTCGAAGGAACTCAGCGGGCGGTTGGCGAAATGCGACCCGGCTTGAACCTCCACTCGGTGGGCGATCTCCTCGGCCTCCATCAGGTCGAGGACCAGCTGGCGGGGAATGCCGAGCTGCCGGGTGGTGATGTGGGCGATGTCGACCGCCTCGTTGCCGATACCCTCGACCGCGCTGATCACCTGCAGGACCGCCGACATCGCCTCGCCCTCGCGGGGATTGCGGACGGCGATGATACACAGCGTGCGCATGGCATGGACCAGGTCGGTGATCTTCTGCTCCAGCTCCTCGACCTCGTCGGCCATGTCGGTGTCGTTGAAGAAGAGCGCGGCGTAGGCGAGGTCGACCATCAGCTCGCTGGTGTCCTTGGCCTCAGCCAGCATCTCTCGCAGGTTGCGGGCTTCCATCAGCTTCCAGCTTCCATCGGTCGGGGATCTCCTCGAGGTCGTTCGACAAGTCTAGTGAGCGCCGGTGACGGTCTCCCGGCCGGTCTGCGGCATGCCGATCGCCGCCGCAGGTCTGACGTCACGCGATACCCCAGACCAGTAGCGCGACGATCAAGGTGATCGAGCCGATCACGTCGAGACTGGCGCTGACCAGCGGAATGCCGTGGTTGTCGGGATCCAGCCCGAAACGCACCACCAGCAGCGTTCCGTAGTAGGCGACCAGACAGACGAACGTGGTGGCCAGCAGGCCGCCCGTCAGCGCGGCCGCCACCAGATTCAGCAATCCCGGTGATGTCTTGCCGGCCACGACACCGATGGTCCCGGCCAGCAGGGCGAGCAGCGTGAAGATCGGAAGGGCCAGGCCGTACACGATACGTATGTCGTTGCGGGCCTCGCCCTGGGGAACGCGGGCCGGTTCGACGAGGCCGAGATGAACCTTGGTCGACAGACGGTTGGCGAGGATGCCGCCGAGCGCACCGCCCGTGGCCAGATAGCCCGGCAGCAGGACGACCAGAACCGAGAAGGTGAGAAAGCGGTCGATCGACCGCTCCAGCACGATCCCGGCGAACAGACTCAAGGTGCCGGCGACCAACAACACCGGGACCGATTCGATGGCTATCCGTCGAGCATCGGAAAGGTTGCTTCGGAACAACAACACGGCGCAGACCAGCACCGTGACGACCAGGGCGAGCGCCAGCGACCGGGTGATCCACTGGCGGCGAATGAGCCCGGTCGCCAGTACCAGCGCCGGCAGCGTGACGAAGTCTCCCGACGCCGAGACCAGGGGCGCGGTCACATTGTCGAGGTCCCACCCGAAGCGGGCCGAGGCCACCGCCAACCCGAGCGTGATGGCCAGCACGACAACCGACGCCAATGTGCCGCCGACCACCGAGACGACGATGAAGTCGGCCCACCCGATCACGTCGACCCCCCGCTCGGCCAGGGCCAACGCCACCAATTCAGCAACGGTGGCGACTCCCACGGCGGCCACCAGTGACGACAACAGCGCCCCGATCACGTTCTGGCCGAGCAGCGATTCGGGCCGTCGGCTCCAGAGGAATGTGCCCGCCCGGATGGCGGTCGACAGGCGACTGCCGAGCGGGCCGAAAACGTTGCCCCGCAGGCCGATGGCGGCGGGGATGAACAGCAGCAGACCCGGGAATCGTTCGAGCGTGTTGGTGAACGCGGCCAAGGTCAGGCCGGTGATGAGGCTGGTCGTGGCCGACAGTGCCAACGCCCCGAGGCTCTGGCTGGCATCGTCGACGGCGGGGCCGAGCAGACCGCCGAGCGGACGCCATACCCGGCGTGGGGCCGACAGAAGTCGACGGCCGCGGGCCAGCGGCTTGAAGTTGCCGCGCAGCACACCTTGGAGAAGCGACTCGCGCCGAGACCGCCACCACAGGGCGGCTCGTTCCCATGCTCGGGTTGGTGCGGTCGACGACATGACGAGTCAATGGTAACGATCGGAAGCCCGCGCCCTGCCCGCCCCGTTAGGACCGCGCCCGGTCACCCGCCACGGACTGGGCCACCCAGGGCGCTACGCTCCTTCACGTGCAAGACTGCGTGCCGATCGGGGATCACGAGCCCCGACCGAGATCCGGACCGAGCGGGCCGATGCCGCTGCTACTGATCGTGGTGTCGGTGATCGCTGTTCTGGTGTCGGCCTGCGCCACCGACGGACGGGAGTTGGCTCAGCCCGCCGACTGGCAGACGACCACCACACGTCCTCCCCCACCGACCTCGGCACCGCCGTCGGAGGCGAGCAACTCGGGCGTCGTACTGTCCAGCCCGGATTTCGGCCCCGGGGACGACATTCCGGCCTCGGCCACCTGCGCCGGCGACAACGTCTTTCCCAACTTGTCCTGGAGCGGCGTGCCCGGAGGGGTCGGTGAGTTGGCCCTGACCCTCAGCGACCAGACCGATCCCAACGAGCCTCTCCTGCTGTGGCTGATGGCCGGTATCCCACCGAACCGGACGGAACTCGAGGCGGGGTTTCTACCCGACGGCGCATTCGAGACCCTCAACGACTACGGCAATCCGGGCTACGGAACGCCATGTCTGGAGAGCTTCCAGACCGGCCGACGTGACCTCCAGTTCCGGCTCTATCTCCTTCCCGGAGTCTCCGGTCTGCAGGCGGGTGACCCCGGCAACGAGGCGTGGGACTCCCTGCGAGCCCAGGCCACCGAAACGGCGTCGCTGCTGGCCCGGGTCGACTCGCAGGGCTGACCCGAACCCGACCGGAACCGCCGGCGGCCGCTACGGTTGCTGCGTGACCGGCACCCCCAATGCACTCGACTACGATCCCGCCGAGGTTCCGGTTCAACCGGCGGCAACGGTGATGCTGGTCGACGACCGACCCGATCTCCACGTGCTGTTGGTCCACCGCACATCCAAGGTGGTGTTCGCCCCCGACAGCTGGGTGTTTCCGGGCGGTCGGGTCGACCCCGACGATCATGTCGACGACTTCGATCGGCTGATCACCGGTCTGACCGACGACGCCGCCTCGACCATCCTCGGCGTGGAGCGGGGCGGGCTGGCCTGGTGGCTGGCCGCCTGCCGTGAGACCCTCGAGGAGGCGGGAATCCTGCTGGCTGCCGACGGGGTGCAGCCGAACGCGTCGATCGACCGGATGCGGGCCGAGTTGGCGACCGACGAGTCGGTTTTCGGTGACCTGCTGCTCTCGGAGGGAATCGTGCTCGACGCCACGCTGGTGGAGGAGGTCGCCCGCTTCGTCACCCCGGAGGGCCCTCCCCGCCGGTTCGATGCCCGCTTCTTCATCGCCCAGGCCCCCGCCGATCAGGAGCCGAGCCACGACGAGGGAGAAATCGTCAACTGGGAGTGGGTCCGACCCGACGATGCGCTCGCCCGGTTCGCCGATGGGGACATGACGATGATGTCACCGACGGTTCGTATGGTGGCCTGCCTGGCCCGCTTCGCGACGGCGGACGAGGCCATGACCGCCGCCCGGCGCCGGCTCGGCTATCAGCGGGTACGGGTCGCCGAGCCCGACGGCGAGTATCGGGTGCTCCTGCCCGGCGAACCGGGCTACGAGCAGGCCGACCTGGAGGTCGAATCAGGTTGGGTTCGCCTCTGGAACCCAGGACCGACCTGACGCATCACGCACCCTTGTAATTGAGAATCGTCTCCAGGCGGTGCTCGATCCTCACCAGGTCACGCTGGTTGTCCATGACCTCGCCGATGTCCTTGTAGGCGTCCGGGTGCTCGTCGAGCAGCGCCTCGGCGTCGTCGTTCCAGGCGATGCCCGCCATCACCTCGTTCAGCGAGTCCGATGTGAGCTGTCGTCGGGCGGCCCGTCGGGAGAGCCGCCGACCGGCGCCGTGGGACGCCGACCGGTACGACGCCGGGTTGCCCAGTCCCGACACGATGAACGATCCGGTCGCCATCGAGCCGGGGATGATCCCCCAGCGGCCCTCGGACGCGTCGATTGCACCCTTCCGGGTCACCCACAGTTCGACCCCGTCGTGGACCTCGCACGCGGCGTAGTTGTGGTGGCACTGGATGGCTTTGCCATTGGCGGCGACGCCCGTGTGTCCGATGGTGTCGGCCATCTCGGCGGCCAGCACGTCCACGATCGCCGTCATCATCTGCGCTCGATTCTCGAGCGCGTAGTCCTGGGCCCACATCATGCCTTCGACATAGGCGTCGAACTCCGGGGTGCCCTGAACGAAACATGCCAGGTCCGGGTCTTCGAGCGGCGCTTCGAGGACCCGGGCCATATCCTTGCGGGCTCGCCCGATGTGCTCCTGAGCGAAGATGTTGCCGGGACCCCGGGAACCTGAATGGAGGACGATCCACACCTGATCGGCTTCGTCGACCGTCAGCTCGACGAAGTGGTTGCCGCCGCCGAGGGTGCCGAACTGTGAGGCGATCTTGCCCGGGTTGAACCGATCGGAACGCACATCGGGGGCATCCCGGATCAGACGATCGAGCGTCTTGGACCGTGCCGGCCGATCGTGAGAACCGGCCTTGGGCCGACCTCGGCGGGGCTGGCCCGACGGGACCGCTTTGGCGATGGCGCCGTGGAGCCGGTTGAGAGACGGGTCGACCTGGTCGCGGGTGAACGCGGTCTTCTGGGCGACCATGCCGCAGCCGATGTCGACCCCGACCGCCGCCGGGATGATCGAGTCACGGGTCGCGACCACCGAACCCACGGTGGCGCCGATGCCGAGGTGGGCATCGGGCATGAGGGCCAGCGGCTTGTGGACGAAGTCGAGCGCGGCCGTCCGGTGGGCCTGGGCCAGCGTTTGGGCGTCGAGCTCGGTGGCCCACGACAGCACATGATTGTGCCGTATGGGTGTTGACGCCTCGGCGGTCGGGAGCTCGGTCATGGGTGGCATCGTAAAGATGTCGTCGGTGGGCGGCAAGCGAATATCCGGACCGACACCGATCAACTGGATGGCGAGGCGTCGAGCCAGTCGAGTCGATGTTCTCGGCCGAGTGGGCCGGCGGGGTGGTCCCACTGCCACTCGACGCCGTCGATGTCGACCGGCGGGCGCAACCGGCGGGCCGGTCCCCAGGCCGTGTCCTCATGAACACGTTCCCAGTCGTCGCCATCGCGGGCCAACTCGGTGTCGATACCGGTCCGGGGTCCGCTGAGCAGGAGGTGGGCGGTACGGGCCAGCGACACCCGGGCCGAGACGGCTCCGCCGTCGGTCAGACGCTGCACCCAGCCGTGCAGCGCTGCTGCGGCCAGCAGGTAGCCGGTGGCATGGTCGAGGGCCTGTACCGGCAGCGGCCGCGGTTCGGGCTGTTCGCCGCGACGGTCGTGGCCCGATTCCAGGCCGCCGGTGTGGGCGATGCCGCACGACATCTGCACGAGGCTGTCGAAACCACGGCGATCTCGCCAGGGCCCGGTCCATCCGTAGGCGTTGAGCCGAACGTCGACCAGACCGGGGGCCACCTGCCGGCGGACGTCGTCGCCCAACCCGAGCCCCTCGAGTGCATCGGCCCGGTAGCCGTGGACGAGGATGTGAGCGCCGGCCAGCAGCCGCAGGAACGCTGCCCGACCGTCGCGGGTTCGCAGATCGATCCGGCCGCAGCGCTTGCCACGGGTCACGTCGGGTTCCAGCCCGGGTTCGGACCAGTCAGGTGGGTCGACCCGCAGCACGTCGGCGCCGAGTCCGGCCAGGAAGCGGGTGGCGACCGGCCCGGCCAGCACCCGGGTCAGATCGAGGACACGGACCCCGGCCATCGGTCGACCAGGCTGGAAAACCGGAGCTTCGACGCCCGCACCGGCGTCGAACCGTTCACCCCCAACCAGCGGCTCGGAGGCCACGGCCACCCCTTGAGGATGCCGTCGCCACTCATCCTCCGACCGGAGGGCGGCGGCGCAACCGTCGGCCCCGACGACGGCCGACTCCAGGTCGTCGGCCGACCAGTTGGCAACGGCCTCGGCCACCGCGTCGCGGTCGGCCGGATTCGACGGCGAGTCGTCGAGTCCCAGAACCGACATCGCCGCCCGGCGGTGATCTGCCACGTTGGTGTGCAGTCGGATCCAGCGGTCGGCACCTTGGTAGACGCCGGCCACGCTGTCCCAGGGCGAGGGGATGGTCCAGCCGACCGGATCGATGGTCGTCTGGAACCACATCGAGGCCAGTCGCCGGTCGACGTCGACCCGCCGCCCGTCGAACCCCTGTGTTCGAACGAGGCGGGCCGCCGCCCGTCCGGCTGCGGCGACCGATGCCACGGCCAGATCGGTCGTGGCGAACGCACCGGGCAGGCTCCCGGTGCCGCAGACCGAAAGTGTCGCCGGCTGTGGATCGCCCAGATCGGCGGCATTCCCGAACGCGGCGTCGATCTCGGCGAGGAAGCGGCGGGCGGTCTGCGACTCCTGGTGTTCGGTCATGTCGGCAGATCCTAACCCGAGGCCGGGATTGTCAGTTTCGAACGCTTCGTGCTTCACTGACCCGGTGACCGATGAGCTCAACGGCCCGACCCTCGACCACCTGGCCCTCGCCTCCTATCGGGCCTGGGACAACGTGGTCCGCTACTGCTACCACCTCGGCGCCCGGTGGCTGGGCGGTCCCCCCGACGGCGAGCCGACCCCGTTCTACTTCTCGCAGGTCCGGATGGCCGGCGGCACCAAGCTCGAGTTCCTCCAACCCCTTCCCGGCGAAGGGTCCGACTTTCTCCGCCGTTTTCTGCACCGCAACGGGCCCGGCCCCCATCATCTGACGTTCAAGGTTCCCGACATCCGCGCCGCCATGGCCGAGGCCGCCGCCGCCGGCTACGACGTCGTCAACGAGCAGCTCGAAAGCCCGACGTGGAAGGAGGCCTTCCTCCATCCCAAGCAGAGCCACGGCATCGTGATCCAGCTGGCTCAACCCGGCGGTGATGCCCACTGGGATGACCCGCTGCCGCTGCCTCCGAGCCCGCAGGCCGACTTGCCGAACCTGACCTGTGTCAAACACCTGGTCACCGACCTCGACGCGGCGACGAAGCTGTTCGCCGGTCTGCTGGGTATGACGGTGGCCGACCAGGGCACCGACCACGAGGGCGAGTTCACCGTGCTGCGGCAGGGTCCATGGGACCTGCGCCTCATCAACCCCTCCCTCGAGGCCTACCGGCAGTGGCTGGGTGATCGACCGGGTCGCGTGTTGCAGCTCCAGATGGAGGTCGACGAGGTGGCGGCCGTTCCCGACCTGCGGCGTACGGGATCCGATGAGAACCCGGCTTGGGAACTGCCACCCGACGTCAACCAGGGAACCAGGGTGCTCCTGAGAGATCGATCGGCTCGATAGGGCCCCGGCCTCGTGCTCAGAGCGTGAACACGTAGTCGGTGGTGTGGGTCACCGGTTGCCCGGGTTCGACGATGCAGCTCGGGAACGCCGGCTGGTTGACGGCGTCGGGCAGGTGCTGGGTCTCCAGGCAAACACCGCCGTGCTTGCGATGGCCCCCGAAGCGGGCTGAGCCGTCGAGAAACTGGCCCGTGTACACCTGCACGCCGGGCAGCGTCGTCGTGATCTCCAGCCGCCGACCTGATGGCCGATGCGACAACACGATCGGCTTGTCACCGGCCGCTGTGTCATCCGCTGTGTCATCCAGCACATAGCAATGATCAACGCCTTCGTCGTCGAGCCGGTCGATCACCGATCCGAGCGAGGTCGGCGATCGCAGGTCGAAGGCCGTGCCCTCGACCGGGACCAGCGATCCGGTCGGCAACGAGTCGTCGTCGACCTCGACGAGGCGGTCGGCCGGCACCGAAAGTTCGTGGTCGACGATCGTCGGTGCGCCGGCCAGGTTCCAGTAGGCGTGGTTGGTCAGCGAAACGGGTGTTGGCGCGTCGGTCGTGGCGGTCCACCGGTAGCGCAGACGGTTCCCGTCGAGGCGGTAACCGACGCTCACGTTTAGATTGCCGGGATAGCCGCCCTCACCATCGGGGCGATGGAGGGTGAATCGGATCTCACGGGTTGCGCCGTCGGCATCGGGCACCGTCTCCACATCCCACGGGCGATGGCTGAATCCGGTGGGACCGCCGTGTAATTGGTTTCGCCCCTCGTTGGGTTCGAGGGCGTGGTGCCGGCCATCGAGTTCGAACGCGGCGCCGGTGATACGGTTCGCCACCGGGCCCGCCGTGACGCCGAGGTAGGCCGGATTGTTCCCATAGTCGGCGGCCGATGCGAGCGAGAGAGCCAGTACCGCTCCTCCATCGGCGGGTCCGATGTGCCGGAGCGTCGCGCCGATATCGAGTAGCCGCAGTGACAGACGGTTGTTGCTCAGCTCGACTTCGGCGGGACCATCGGTTTCCGTGCCACGGAAGCGATCGTTCCTGTCTCTCATCGGCCTCTCCTTGCACTTGACACGCTGGCACCGAGGTCGAGGTGGGACCTCGAGGTCGACCGGTCATCAGTCTGCCACGGGATCATGACGGCCCTCGTTCAGAGCTCTCGAGCATCCGATGACCACCCGCCGAGTGAACCCGGTCGAACACAATCCAATTGCTCACAATTTGATGACGGCCGCCGATACCTCCGTGGGAAACTCCTCGCGGTTCCAAACCGGGCGGGAGTCGACTCCGAACCATCAACGATGAACCGACCCAACCCCAACCCCAACCCCACCCCCAGCACCGTGCCTCGCGCCGGGGCCGTCGTCGCCGGCGTCTCGTCGGCGGCGTTCGGGCTGGCCACGGCCGAGCTGGTCGCCGCGTGCAGCGGCCGCCTACGTTCCCCGATCCTCGACGTCGGGGATCGGATCGTGGATCTGGTACCGGCCGGTGTCAAGGATCTCGCGATCGCGTTGTTCGGCACCAACGACAAGCCTGCACTCCTCATCGGCATCGCTGTTCTGCTGATCGGCTACGCCGGAGCCGTCGGCCTCATCGCCTTCCGGGCTCGTCCGACACTCGCCGTTGCCGGCGTCGGACTGTTCGGGGCCATCGGCTCGGCTGCGTCGCTACTCGCCCGCACCGACGTCGTCTGGTTTGCACCGCTGCCGACGGTTGTCGGCTCGGTCATGACGGCTGCGGTGCTCGTGATGATCACCCGCCGGTTTGCGCCACCAGCACCGAAGGTGGTCGACCCCATGTTGCGCCGACCGAATGACCGGCGCCGGTTCCTGGCCACGATCGGTGCCGTGTCCGTCGGGGCCGCCGCGGTTGCGGTCACGGGACGACAGATCGATCAGCACCGAGCGGACGCCATAGCCGCCGATCGGGCGACGAGCCCGTTTCCCCCTCCCGCCGCTGCATTGGCAGCGGCCCCCCCGTCGGTCCAGGCCCGGGGTGCAGCGCCCTTCTACACACCGAACGCCGACTTCTACCGAATCGACACGGCCCTGACGGTGCCCCGCCTGTCCCTCGACCGATGGACGCTCACGATCTCCGGCCTTGTCGACAAGCCTGACACCTACACGTTCGAGCAACTGACGTCCACGTTCACCGTCGTGGAATCGGACATCACCTTGACCTGTGTCTCCAACACCGTCGGTGGTGATCTGGTGGGAACCGCCCGGTGGCGAGGAGTTCGACTCGACGAGGTGCTGGAACGGGCCGGGATCGCCCCCGACGCCGACCAGATCGTCGGCCGATCGTCCGACGGTTACACCTGCGGATTCCCGGTGGGCGCCCTCGACGGCCGCGACGCTCTCATCGCCTTCGGAATGAACGGTGAGCCACTGCCGCCCGAGCACGGCTACCCGGCTCGACTCATCGTGCCCGGACTCTACGGGTACGTGTCGGCCACGAAGTGGCTGACCGAGATCGAACTCACCACTTTCGACGCCTTCGACCACTACTGGGTACCCCGCGGCTACGCCGCCGAAGCACCGATCAGGCAACAGAGCCGCATCGACAGCCCCCGTGGTCTCGATCGAATCAAGGCCGGACCAACCGCCATCGCCGGCGTCGCCTGGGCTCAGACCGTCGGTATCTCGGCCGTCGAGATCAGCATCGACGAAGGCCCATGGATGGAGACCGAGCTGGCCGACGAGTTGAACGACTCGACATGGCGACAGTGGTCGCTGCCGTGGGAGGCCACTCCCGGCCGCCACACCATCACCGTTCGAAGCAGGAACTCGGATGGAGCAATCCAGACCGACGAGCGCTCCGAACCACTACCGGACGGAGCCACTGGACACCACACGATCGTGGTCCTGGTCGACACCTGACCGCTCCTCCCAACCCGCCTCTGCACCAACACCTCAGGCAAGTCCCCCCAACAACCCCCTCAACCAAGGAACAAATCAAGTGGAAACCTTTACCGATTCCCCCGACCATCTCATGCGGAAGGTCGGCCGATGGCGCCGACTGTTTCTCGTCCTGGCGGCCCTGTCTCTCCTGACCGCGGCCTGCGGCGACAATGCCGAAGAGGCGAACGTCACCGAAGCCACGGTCGCCGCCGACGAGGAGAGCGACATGCTCGGCGCCTTCGGCCCCGGCTGTGAGGCCGTTCCGGCCGACGGTGAGGGCAGCTTCGCCGGCATGGCAGACGACCCCGCCGGAACCGCCGCCTCCAACAACCCGGTCCTGTCGACTCTCGTCGGCGCGGTCGTCGAGGCCGACCTCGTCGACACTCTCAACAGCGACGGACCCTTCACCATCTTCGCCCCCACCAACGACGCCTTCGCCGCCGTCGACGCCGAAGTCCTCGACGCCGTCCTGGCCGACACCGACCTGTTGACCAGTGTGCTGACCTACCACGTCATCGCCGGCGAGTCATACGGTGCCGAAGAGCTCGGCTCGACCGGAACCGCTGCCACCGTCGAGGGTGGTCAGCTCTCCTTCGGCACCGACGGCTCGACCGTCAACGAGGTCGACGCCATCTGCTCGAACGTTCCGGTCGCGAACGGCACCGTGCACATCATCGACCAGGTGCTGTTGCCACAGGTCGCGCTCGACGCCATCGCCGCCATGAGCGAAGACGCGATGGAAAACCCCGAGTCGGACGACACGATGGACGACGGTGCCATGATGGGTGCAACCGGGCCGGCGTGCGAGGCCGTTCCGGCCGACGGTGAGGGCAGCTTCGCCGGCATGGCCGACGACCCCGCCGGCACCGCCGCCTCCAACAACCCGGTCCTGTCGACTCTCGTCAGTGCGGTCGTCGCCGCCGACCTCGTCGACACCCTAAACAGCGACGGACCCTTCACCATCTTCGCCCCCACCAACGACGCCTTCGCCGCCGTACCGGCCGAGGATCTCGACGCCGTCCTGGCCGACACCGATCTGCTGACCAGCGTGCTGACCTACCACGTCATCGCCGGCGAGAAGCTTTCGACCGACGACTTGCTGGCCGCCGGGACCGCCACGACGGTGAACGGAGCCGAGCTCAGCTTCGCCGCCGCTGGCGACTCTGTCTCGATCAACGACGCCGCCAACACGGTGTGCATGAACGTGCCGACCGCCAACGCGGTGGTCCACATCATCGATGGGGTGCTTCTGCCCTGATCGAGGGAACAGGAAGTCCGGGAACTCTCCACCGGATGTTCTGATGATCGGGAGGAGATCCGTTCACCGGGTCTCCTCCCGGTCGCGTTGTGCGACGCCGACCCGTCACGCCATGGGATCGACACCGATGAACTTGAATGCCTTGTCCATGAAGTCGAATGACCTGGGCAGGCCGAAGTGGTCGACCCCACGAAGCGTTTCGACCTGAGCGTTGCCGAGCGCGTCGGCCAGCGGTTCACCGGGCCCGGCGAAGTCCTGATCACCGATGATGACCAGCGCCGGGGTGGTGATGGCGGCGAGGTGTTCGGCGTCGAGACGAGGCTGGGTTCGCTGGGCGAAGGCGGCGAGGGCGTCGGGGTCGTTGCCGTCGGAGGTGGCCATCGTGAGGAACCGCTGGGCCACGACGTCGGTCGCATCAGCCTCGCCTCGAAGAGCGTCGAGGAGCGGGTTGCCCTCACGCCGCTCGAGTAGGCGTGCGCCGAGGCCCCCGATCACGATGCGGTCGAAGCGATCCTGGTTCTCGGCGGCCAAGGCCAGCAGGATTCGGGCGCCGGCCGAATAGCCGATGGCGTCGACGGGACGGCTCGGCAGACGGCTCGCCACCAGCTCCTCGACCCGGGCGTACGCATCGACGTCGTGGGGTTTGTCGGCGTCGCCGTGACCGAGAAGGTCGGGGGCGACGACCGCCCGTCCGCCCTCGGTCAACAGGTCGATCCAACCCGGCTCGGCCCAGGTCCGGCGGGCGGAGGTGGCGAATCCGTGGAGAAGAAGTACCGCATCGGCCATAGCCGTCAACGGTAACCGTTCGTGAGCGCTCGGCGGCTACTCACTCCCTCGCAGGGCGGCAATGGGTTCGAGGCTCGAAGCCTTCCAGGCCGGATAGGTGCCGGCGAGCAGGCCGATCGCCGAACCCATGACGGGCGCCGCCAACGGCAGCAACGGATTCAGCACCGGAGTCCACTCCCGCGACGCGGACACCGCGACGATGGTGAGTACCCCAAGGCTGGTACCGATCACGCCGGCAATCGTCCCGAGCGCCGCCGACTCGGCCAGGAACTGTGTGGCGATATGGCGCCGTGTTGCGCCCAACGCACGCCGCAGACCGATCTCGGTTGTACGTTCGAGCACCGAGACGAGGGTGACGTTGGCGATACCGATGGCGCCCACCACCAGCGAGATACCGCCCAGCACCAGGAAGAGCACGTTGACGTCCGACTCGACACCCGACCGGGTTCGGGTCGGCGACGGCGGAACGGCAGCCCGAAGCTGCTCCGGCCCGTTCGGATACAGAGCGGTCGGGCCCTGAGTACCGATCAGCTCGGCCGCTCCGATCTCGGCCTCGATGAGCACCTCGGCCGGCGCCTGCAAACCGAATCGATCCCGAGCCACGCCGTTCGGCATGATGATCGCGTTCAACAGCTCGGGCTTTCGCTCGACCTCGGCCAGGATGCCGACGACCACCAGAGCCTCGTCACCGATGAAGATGGCTGGAGCATTCGCCGTCTGGGTGACGTTGAGCCGGCGAGCAGCTCCGGGGCCGAGGACGGCGACGGCATCGGATCGGTCGTCGTGTCCCTGATCGAACACCCGGCCGGTGAGCACGGTGGCCCGGACGGCATCGAAGAGTCCTCCGGAGGCGGCGAGAACCGGGATCTGGAACTCGTTCTGACCGAGCGGGTCGTTGACCGGGACCGAGCGGGCGAGGCGGCCACCGGTGTCGATGTCGGAGATCGTGCCGGCCGCCACCACCCCGTTCAGCCTGGTGAGTCGGTCCTCGGCGTCGAACGGTATGACGCTGACCTGGTTGTCGCTGGTGCCGAACGACCGACGCCGGCTGTCGGGCTCGATCGACACCTCGGTGGCCGAAAGCTCATCGAACCGAGAGACGATCTGGTTGCCGGCGGTGCGGGCGAGACCGAGCGTCGCCACCAGGGCGGCGACACCGAGCACCGTACCCAGGGCCGTCAGCAACGTACGCCCGGGACGTGCGGTGAGCGAGATCGACGCTTCCGAGATCAGGTCCGAAACCGACAGATGCGACCGACCGACGTCCTCGGCCGCCCCATCGAGCTCGACGGTGTCCTCGGTTGGATCCGGCTCGAGCGGGTCCGTGTCGCGGGGGTCGACGACGGTCATCGTCGCGATCCAGGGCCATCTAATCCAGGGCCATCTAATCCAGGGCTATCCAATCCAGGGCCTTCGGAGACATGGCCGTCACGTATCTGGATCCGTCGCTCGGCTCGGGCGGCGACATCGTCGTCGTGGGTGATGACCGCCAGCGTGATCCCCGTCTCCTGCAACGCTGCAAACATATCCATGACCGCCTCGGTCGTGGTCGTGTCGAGGTTGCCGGTGGGTTCGTCGGCCAGCACGAGGCTCGGACGACCGACCAGGGCCCGAGCCACCGCCACCCGCTGTCGCTCACCGCCCGACAGCGTGGTGGGATACGCGTCGAGTCGGTGCCCCAGTCCGACCTGTTCGAGCGCGGCGACCGCCCGATCGGTTCGATCGTGGCGGGACCGGGTGGAGTACAGCTCGGCCAACGCCACGTTCTCGACGGTCGTCCGGTGAGCCAGTAGGTGAAACGACTGGAACACGAAACCGATCTTCGATCCCCGCAAGCCCGCCCGCTGCGGCTCGCTGAGCGTCGAGGTGTCGATGCCGTCGAGGAGATAGCGTCCCTCGGTCGGGGCGTCCAGGAGACCCAGGAGATGAAGGAGCGTCGACTTTCCGGATCCTGAGGGCCCGACGATGGCGACGTACTCGTTCGGGTGGATGGTCAGATCGGTCGGCTTCAACGCCTCCACCGGCGGGGTCGAGTCGAACGTCCGGGCGGCACCGACCAGCTCGACCACCGGCGTGGTTGTGAGACCGTCCAGGGGCTCAGGGGCGGGCCGCGGCGGGCCGGTCGGGCCGACGGCGGTCACCCGTCCGACGCCTCACGCGATGCGTCACCCTCCTCGCTGTCACCGGTATCGGTGTCGGGCTCTTCGGCCTCGTCTGCACCGGGCAGCTTGAGGTCGCGACCGACGACGACCCGATCCCCGGCATCGAGTGATCCACCGCGGGGCGTGATCTCGACGAATCCCTCGGCCGACAGCCCTGCCGTCACGTCGACGAGGCGGGTCGAACCGTCCGCGTCCTGAACCTCGACGCGCGAGCCGCCGCCGGCTCCCGCACTCACCGCGGCCAGCGGTACGGCCAACACCTCGCCTCCGGTCGACGAGATCGGGATGGTGACCCGGAGCGATTGCGAGTAGGCCTCTTCGGGAAGATCCTCGATCGGTGTCAACCGCATCGCATACCGGTCGTCGGGAAGATCCTGCCCGCCGGCATCGTCGGCCAGGAACGAGATCGCCGCCGGCACGGCGAGTCCGAGCTCGTCGTCCTCGACAACGGCATCGAGACCCTCGACCAGGAGCTTCCGGTCGGCGGCCGAGACCGCCGATTCCACGATCGTCGACGTGCCGGTCACCGTCATCACCGAATCGACGGCCGCGGACCCCAGCGAGACCGACACCGATTGGACCCGTCGGGGCAGGGTGGGCACGAACACCAGCTCGAAGGCGGGAAAGCCGACGCCGGTCGTGGCCTGGAGGTCGGCGAGATCCGATCGGGCATCGGCGAGGTCACGTCGGGCGTCGGCCACGGACCCACCACCGCCACCACCGTCGCCGGCCAGCGTCTCGGACCGCGATGCCACCGCGATCTTCACCTGAGCCTCGGCGTCGGCGATCGCGTTGTCGAACTGCACGGCCTGTGCCGTCTCCGCTGCTTTGGCCGAGGTGACCGCCGACTCCTGGTCGCCCACGGCGACTTCGGCCGCCTCGACCTCGGCCTCCAGCGCCGCCAACTCGTCGGCGGTCGGCGGTTGGCCGGTGTCGGGATGGGTGCCATCTTGGGCCGCGGCCAGACGGTCGCGGGCGGTCGTCAGATCATGTTTGGCTTGAGTCAACGCGGCCTCGGCCGCCTCGACGGCCGCACGCAGCTCGGCCAGACCCGACTGCTTGGACAGCTTCGCCTCCTCGACTGAGCGCTTCGCCTGCTCCACCTGGAGGTTGGCCTGCAACCTCACCGACTCGGGTACGCCTCCCGACGATCCGCCGGCCTCGTTCACCATCCGTTGAGCCTGATCGACCCGATCCTTGGCCGCGTCGAGCGCGGCCTCCTCCTCGGGCGACGGACCGCTCGGCTTGTAGCCGAGCGAGCGGTAGAGACCATCCACCGCGGCGGCTGTCGACGAGGTGTAGATCCCGTCGACCTCGCCGGGGTCGAAGCCCAGCCGCAACAGGGACTCCTCCAGTTGCTCGACGTCGGGGCCCTCCATCGACGGGCCCATCGACCGGTAGACCGGCAGCTGTCCCTGCAGAACGATGACCGGTCGGCCCGTTATCTCGATGGCGACCTCTCCCTCGTCGAGTTCGTCGCCGCGCTCCTTTGGCATCCGGGTCACGATCGGTGAACCGTCGGCTGCGCCGGAGATTCGAATCGGGGTCTCCTCGTTCGACTGCACGGTTCCGCGCACCACGACACGCGACGACAGTTCGCGCAGCTCCACGGGAACCGTGATCAGCGACGGCTCCGGTGCGGCCGTGGCCGCCGCGATCTCCGCCGGGGACTTGATCCGCTGACCGAGTGCCCATCCGAGACCGGCCGATATGACGGCCACGGCGGCCACAACCGCCAGCACTCCCCTTCTGCCCATGCTCATGTTCACGAAACGATCCGGCGGTTCAGGACCTATTCCTGATCGGCGAGGAAGGCGTCGAGCCGTTCCTTGTTGGCCTCGATGAAGTCACGCTCCATCTCGATCCGAACCTCTTCATACACGTCCTGATTGGCGTCGAAGCCCCCACCGCACTCGTTGACCGCCGTGGCCATTCCGACCTCCTCGGCCTGGATCTCGGCCAGTTGGGATTTGGCCTCATCCGACAGCTCCTGCGGCCCGTAGAACTCCTCGAGTTCCTGTTGTGACATGGCGGCCATCTCCTCCTCGGACAGGATGACCTCCGGTTCGGCGTAGGCGACCTCCCAGAGCGGCTGCATCTTCTCGTCGAACTGCTCGTAGACCTCTCTCATGGTTGTGTAGGCGTAGCCTTTGTCGGAGACGCATTCCGCGATGCCCCGTTCGGCCTCGACGATCTTCGGGTGGGATTCGATGCCCTCCCACATGTCTTCCATGTCGTCGCCGAACTCCCGGTAGAAGGCGTCCTGGCCACCGCCGAAGTTGGAATCGGCCCAAGCCTTCTCTTCGCAGCCGGTGAACTCGCGGTTCTCCTCCCACTCCGCGATGGCCTCCTCCATCTCCTCGTCGGACATGCCCTCCTCGATGTCGGGACCCGGATCGTTGCCGTACAGCGTTTCGTAGAAGGCCTCCCGGTCGGCCTCGGACAGGCTGTTGACGTAGTCCTCGTTGGGATCCTGATGGTCTTCCTCGCCCATGTACATCGACTCGTCCATGCCAACCAGCTCCGGCCCGACGATCTCCTGGGGAAAGGCCTGGGTGGAGATCCCGAATCCGTATTTCGCCACCCACTCGTCCGAACCCCAGACGAGACCATCGGGTCCTGCGTCCTCGCCGAAGACGATCATGTCACCGTGGTCCTGCGGGATGTACTCAAAACCTTCGGCCGCCATGCAGGCCACGACCTGTTCGTTGATTTCCCGCTGCTGCTCCGCGAACGCGGCCTCGGCCGCTTCAGGGTCGGAGAAGTCGACTCCCTGATCGAACCCCATGTACTCGTTGATCGGGGATTCGTATGACGCACCGTCCGATCCCGCCTCGGTACTCTCGTCGCCACCGCAGGCACCGAGTAGCAGCACCAGTACCGGCATGATCGTCAGGGGTGTGCGCACAAGGCGCCTTCTGTGCCATCGCACGGTCATCAAGTCCCTCTTTCTCCGATGGTGCGATCGTAGTCCACTGGATAACAATATTTTGGTCGGCTTGGCCGAGAGCGGAGCTTGCGATTTCAACGAAAATCACGGCTACGAGGGACCCGCCCCACATCCAATGGTTCGAGTTTCTCGGCCACGATATTCACCGCAGCATCGTGGCGTTCCAGTCGGCCTTTCACCAGCAGGGCGGGTGAGCCTCGAGCCGCTCGCCGGTACCGGGTCCAGCAGCCGACCGACACCACCACGTTGATCAGCCCGGTTTCGTCCTCGAGCCCCAGAAAGGTGGTGCCCGACGCAGTGGCCGGACGCTGACGATGGGTCACGACACCGCCCACCGTGACCTTGGACCCGTGATCGAGTGAGGTGAGATCGCAGGCCAGGGTCGCTCCCTGCTCCTCCAGATCCTGTCGTAGGAATCCGGTGGGATGGGTTGCGGTGACGCCGGTGGCCCACAGATCGGCCAGCGCCTCGTCGTGTTCACCCATACCTGGTAGCCGGGGGGCGGTGGTACCGGTGACGATGCCCTCCAGTTGCCCCGGCCCGGTCTGGGCGATGGCCCCCGCCTCCCACAGCGCCCGTCTTCTCCCACGTTTTCTACTAGACGTCTCGATTTCGGTGAAGCAGTCGAAAGCACCGGCGGTCGCCAGTGCCTCCAGGGCCTTCTGTCCGACGTCGGCCCGGCGAGCCACGTCCTCGATGGAGACGAACGGACCGCCGGCTTCCCGAGCCCCGGCGATGCGTTCGGCCATCTCATCGCCGACACCGCGCACCGAGTCGAGACCCAACCGCACCGCACACCCGTGATCGCGACGCTCGGCCAGAATCTCGGCCGCCGCCGCCTCGGTCTCGGCGGCGGTGAGCGTGCCGCCGGACACGATCACCCGGGGTGGTTCGTCGCCCGGCAACAGCTCCTGCAGCGTCGCCTCGGCCGCCGAGGTGTTCACGCACGGCCCATACGTCGGCACGCCATGGCGGCGGGCGTCCTGGGTCAGCGACTGGGGCGAGTAGAAACCCATCGGCTGGGCCCGCAGCAGCCCGGCGCAGAAGGCCGCCGGATAGTGCAGCTTCAGCCACGACGAGGCGTAGACGAGGTAGGCGAAGCTGATCGAATGGCTCTCGGGGAAGCCGTAGTTGGCGAAGGCGGCCAGCTTGTTCCAGATCTTGCCGATGGTCTCGGACGGCACCCCCCGCTCGGCCGCGCCGACCTCGAACCGTTCACGTAGTTGCTCCATGCGCTGACGCGATCGTTTGGCCCCCAGGGCCTGGCGCAGCTCATCGGCGTCACCGGCCGAGAACCCGGCCACGTCGATCGTGATCTGCATGAGCTGTTCCTGGAACAGCGGCACCCCCAGCGTCTTGGCCAGCGCGTTCTCCAACAGCGGGTGGAGGTAGGTGACCGGTTCAAGGCCGTTGCGACGGCGAATGAAGGGGTGGACCGAACCGCCCTGGATCGGCCCGGGCCGGATCAATGCGACTTCGACGACGAGATCATAGAAGTTGCGGGGTTTGAGCCGGGGCAGCGTGCCCATCTGGGCTCGGGACTCCACCTGGAACACCCCGACCGAATCGGCCCGGCACAACATTCGGTAGACGGCGTCGGACTGGTCGAGGTCGGCCAGGTCGATCTCGACGCCGTGGTGCTCGGCCACCAGGTCGGTGGTGTAGTGCAGGGCCGACAGCATGCCGAGACCGAGGAGATCGAACTTGACGAGGCCTGCCGCCGCACAGTCGTCCTTGTCCCACTGCAACACGGTGCGGTCGGCCATCCGCCCCCACTCCACCGGGCAGACCTCGATCACCGGGCGATCACACATCACCATGCCGCCGGAGTGGATGCCGAGGTGGCGAGGCAGGGTCTCGAACTCGGCCGCCAACTCGACCACGTCGGCCGGCAGCACATCGTCGGTGGTGCTCTTTTCACCTTTCGGTGCCGGGGCGATGGAGCTTCTTCCTCCCCAATGCCAACCATCGATCGTCTTCGAGAAACGGTCCTGCTGACCCGGCGAGTACCCCAGCGCCTTGGCCGCGTCGCGGATGGCGGAGCGTCGGCGGTAGCTGATGACGTTGGCCACCTGGGCCGCGTGACGGCGACCGTGGCGGTCGTAGACGTACTGGATGGCCTCCTCCCGGCGATCGGATTCGATGTCGAGGTCGATGTCGGGCGGACCGTCTCGTTCCGGCGACAGGAACCGCTCGAACAGCAGACCGAGCTTGACGGCGTCGGCTTTCGTCACCCCCAGTACGTAACACACCGCCGAGTTGGCCGCCGAGCCCCTCCCCTGGCACAGGATGTCATTGCGACGGCAGAACTCGACGATGTCCCACACCACCAGGAAGTAACCGGGGAACCCCAGGTGTTCGATCAGATCGAGTTCGGAGTCGAGTTGGGCCCAGGCCTTTACGGTGAACTCCTCATTGGAGGTTCGGGGTCCGTAGCGCCGCCTACCACCCTCCTCCACCAGCCGCCGCAGGTAGCCCATCTCGCTCAGGCCGTCGGGGCAGGGAAACGGCGGCAGGTTGGGGGCCATCAGCGACAGGTCGAACGCGCAGGCCAAGCCCAATTCGGCCGCCCGCTCCACCACACCGGGGTAGCGGGCGAAGCGACGGGCCTGCTCGTCGCCGGAACGGATGTGGGCGCTGGCCGCCGACGGTAGCCACCCCTCGATCTCGTCGAGTGACCGGCGGGCCCGAACGGCGGCCATGGCGGTGGCCAGGCGGCGCCGGGCCGGTGACGCGTAGTGCACGTTGTTGGTCGCCACCACGTCGAGGTTGTTGGTGAGGGCCAGGTGGGCCAGAGCGTCGTTGCGGGCGCTGTCGAGCGGGGCGCCGTGATCCCACAGTTCGACGGCGACGTTGGCCGAGCCGAACCGCTCGACCAGGCCACGCAAGGCCCGTTCGGCCGCAGCCGGCCCCTCCCGTTCCAGTGCCCGGGGCACCAGCCCCTTGCGGCAGCCGGTGAGGATCAACCAGTGGTCGAGTTCGGCACCGGTGACCCAGCGGTCGAGGTCGGACATGGCCATGCGGGGCGCCCCCTTGGAACCGGCCAGCTGGGCCTCACTGATGACCCGGGCCAGGGCGGCGTAGCCGACGGGGTCGCGGGCGAGGACCAGGAGGTGGGAGCCGTCGGGGTCGGGTTGGCCGGGTGAGACGTCGAGTTTGTCGATGGTCAGCTCGGCCCCGAACACGGTGGGCAGGCCGACGGCCCGAGCCGCCTCGGTGAACCGGACGATGCCGTAGAACCCGTCGTGATCGGTGATGGCCAGCGCCTTCAGGTCGAGGCGGGCCGCCTCCTCGGCCAGCTCCTCGGGCTGGGAGGCCCCGTCGAGAAAGCTGAACGTGGAGTGGCAGTGCAGCTCGGCATAGGGGGTGGTCGACGGTCGTCGCTCGATGACCGGGGCCCGATAGGAGGGGCGAACATAGGACCAGGCCGGACTGTCACCTCCGTTGGCTCCGGGCCCCCAGGCCTCGGCCTCTGGAGGCTGTTTGAGCTCCCGGCCGCCCCCTCGGGCTTTGGCGCCACTTGTGCTGTTGGAGCGGTTGGTGCCGTTGGCCGGCCCGGTCAACCCCTCGCCCTTACCCGTCAGCGTTTCCTCGATGCGCCGCCAGGGAACGGGAGGATTCTGGAACCCCATCCTCACACTCTAGCTGATGAGATCGAACATTTGTTCTGGAATCAGTAGGACGGCAGAATTTCTCTCGATAACTGTAGATTTCGCCTGCTATCACTTGACTACTCGAACATTTGTTTGTTATTCTGGTCTCTGTGGCGGTTGGCGGTGATCTCACCAAGCTCGAGAAGGCGCTCGATGAGTGCCTCGACCTGCCGCTGTCGTGCCTGTCGGCGGTGGAGTTGGCCGAGCGGGTGTGTGCGCTGGAGCGGCTGTCGGCTCGGTTCGAGGCACTGCGCTCGTCAACGTTGGCTGCGGCATCCCAGGCGGTGGAAGGGCCCGGCGCATTCAAGGAGCTGGGGTTCCGGCATGCGATTGACTTCGTCGCCGATGCGTCGAAGGCCGATCCTCGAGAGTTGCGGCGATTGTCGAAACTCGGGCGGTGGCTGACCGATTTCCCGCTCTTCGCCCAGGCGTTCGCTGCCGGTGAGTTGACCAAACGTCATGTGCGCGAGTTGCAGAAACTCGACAACCCGAAGCTGCATCACCAGCTGATCGAATCCCAGGAGCTTCTTCTCGACGCCGCTCGCAACTGCGACTTCACCGACTTCATCAACGTGTTGGCCTACTGGCTGAACGCAGCCGACCCCGACGGGTGCGAACCGGCCGAGGAGATGGCCAAGACGATGTGCTCCTATCGGAAGCATGCGGATGGTTCGGTGACCGGTCGATTCTCGTTCGATGCTTTGACCGGCCAGGCGTTCAGGCGGCTCTTGGAGCTGGAGTCGCAGAAGCTGTTCCGATCCGATGGCGAAGCCGGCGTGTCCCGCACCCCGGCGCAACGGCAAGGCTCAGCGTTGATCTCGCTGATGGTCCGAGGCAGTCAATCCGGTGGTGACTCCTCGGTCACACCGCTCATCAACCTGGTCGTGGGCCAGGAACTGGCCGAAACCATCGTCCGGCAACTCGCTGATGGT
This sequence comes from Acidimicrobiales bacterium, assembly GCA_965216675.1. Lineage (GTDB taxonomy): Bacteria > Actinomycetota > Acidimicrobiia > Acidimicrobiales > SZUA-35 > JAHELU01. The sequence continues at coordinate 1,011,744 of CBDCGK010000004.1, forward strand.
GAGGAAGTGAACGTCGAACCCGGCTACACCAACCTCAACCGCCGCTGCGAACTCGACGACGGCACCCCCATCCACCCACGCCTGGCGGCAACAGCGTTGGCAGTCGGCCGGTTCCGCCGGATCGTATTCGACTCGGAATCACGACCGGTCGATGTGGCTGCGAGGCTGCGAGCCTTTCCACCTTGGATGCGACAAGTGTTGCTCGTCAGAGCACGAGGCCGATGCCAGATACCAGGGTGCGATGCCCCCTTCGCCTGGCTCCAAGCAGATCATGTCGTTCCCCACTCCCGAGGCGGACCGACGAAACTGTCGAACGGACAGATCCTCTGTGAGCCCCACAACAAGTGGAAGGGCGATGCGGCGTGACGCGGGCCGTGTACCTGGCGCCGGCTACGAAAGCGTGTCGGCGGCCGAGCGCAAAGCGCTGAACAACGACTTGGTGCGGTCCTCGTTGCGGTCGAACCGGCTGTTGAGCTCGACGCCGAGCAGCAACGAGACCAACCCGAACGTGAGGTCGTGGGCCGGCATGATCTGCATGAAGGCCGAGCCGTCGAGGCACCGACGCAACGATCGCTGCACCATCTCGTCCCACGGTCGCAGAACCTCCATGACCCGCTGCCCGACTTCGCTGCTCGCCGGCCATCCGGCCACGATGGCCACCAGCGCCGCCTGGTAGTCGTTCACCTCCGACACGTAGAGGTCATAGGCCAGATCAACCAGATCGGCCAGGCTCTTCGCCGCCTCGAACTGGGCGGAGAACTGCTCCATCCGCATGTTGTTGGCCCAGGTCAGCGACTCCAGCAGCAGTTCCTCGATCGAGCCGAAATGGTAGAAGAGCAACGCCTGATTGAAGTCGCCGGTACGGGCGATCGTTCTCGCACTGGCCCCGACCAGACCTTCTCGGCGTACGGTTTCGAGGGCAGCCTGAATTATCCGATTGCGGGTCTCGAGGCCCGATTTGCTTTTCTTGCGTCGGCTGGAGGTCGTCAACGGGGCCAATTGTTGCCAACAATGGGCATCTGTGTCGGATCAGGGTTGAAGAGTTGCCAAAGCCTTTTGAAGCTCAAAACACTGCATGGGTGACAGACCCTTGTGGCCCGTCAGCTCGTTGGGCGCTTCGTCCAGCGGATCGCCGTCCGGCGGTCGATCCGGTTGGAACAGGTCCGCGTCCAGGTGGGGAAACACAGCGACGCCCCGGCCAGAACCCACCGCTCATCGACCGGACGGAGCAGGCAGAGATCCTCCTGCACCAGCCGTCCCGCCCGATCGAGGGGATGATCATCCGGACGGTCAGCCAAGGGCGTGACCCGAGATTGCGCGTGCCCATCCGCAGCCAGGCGCCGCGAGGATCGAGATCGATCTCGTCGAACCAGGCATCGGACATGCCCAGACAGTATCGTGGCCGATTCTTCGACCTCGTACCCTGGAGCCGTGACCGACACCATGCACACAGAAGCCGAACTCGAGCATTCATTGCTCGAGGTCCTGGTTGACATGGGCCCCGTGATCGTGGCGCTGTCCGGAGGGGTCGATTCCGCGCTGCTGGCCGTGGCCGCCCACCGCGCCGACCAACACCGCGCCGACCAACACCGCGCCGACGACTCGCCCGGGCGCTCCCTTGCCGTGACTGCGTCGTCCGCTTCGCTCGCCTCGGGCGAGCTGGACCACTGCCGGTCACTGGCAGACCGTTTTGGCTTCGACTGGAAGGCGGTCCGCACCGACGAGCTCGACGATCCCCGCTACATCGCAAACGGACACGACCGCTGCTTCTGGTGCAAGTCGGCGCTCATGGACCAGCTGGTGCCGGTGGCCGGCGGTCGGATCGTCACCCTCGGTGTGAACGTCGACGACCTCGGTGATCACCGGCCCGGGCAGCATGCCGCCGCCGAGCGGGGCGCACGATTCCCTCTTGTCGAGGCCGGCCTCGGCAAGGAGGCGATCCGCCGTCTGGCCCGCCGCTGGGACCTCCCGGTCTGGAATCGGCCGGCCATGCCCTGCCTGTCGAGCCGGATCCCCTACGGCACCGAGGTGACCGTTCCGTTGTTGTCGCGTATCGATCGGGCCGAGGCCGCGGTGCGGGAACTCGGGTTCAGCGACGTTCGGGTCCGTCACTATGACGACACCGCCCGGATCGAACTACCGGCCGACCAGCTCGCCGACGCCGCCGAGGCGGCCGCAACGATCGTCGCCCGCCTCCAACCGATCGGCTATCGCTACGTCACCCTCGACCTGGCGGGGCTGCGCAGCGGCAACCTCAACCATTCCGTTCCTCGCCGTGACCACCAGGATGGATGTGGGCAGCACCGGAGTGAACGTGGACGCTGAAGCCCGGCTCGACCGGGATCGGACCCGACGAATCGACCTGCCCGAGGCGATCTACTGCGAGTCGAAGACGGTCGAACAGTGTGTCCGCATCGTGTCCGATCTGCTGACCAACGGTGACCCGGGCGATGCCGTCGTCGCCACGCGGGCCACCCCCGCACAATACGAGGCGCTTCTCGAACTCGAGCCGTCGGCCTTCGTCGGCCCGGCCACGGCGGGCCATGCCACGTTGTCGTGGCGGCACCGACCTGCGAGCGGTCGCACCGCGGCCGTCGTCGCCGCTGGCACCTCGGACCTGGCCGTGGCCAGCGAGTGCCGGTTGACGCTCGAGTCGCTCGGTCACCGGGTCGAGACGGTAACCGACGTGGGCGTCGCCGGGCTGCACCGCCTTCTCGACACCTTGCCCTCCCTGGACGGGGCCCAAGTCATCGTGGCGGTCGCCGGCATGGAGGGGGCGCTACCCACCGTGCTCGCCGGGCTGGTACCCCAGCCACTCGTCGCCGTACCCACCTCGGTCGGATACGGAACCGCCTACGAGGGCCAAACCGCCCTGTTGTCGATGATGACCAGCTGCGCACCCGGCATCGCCGTGGTCGGAATCGACAACGGCTACGGCGCGGCGTGTGCCACCCATCGGATCCTGCGCACACTGGGCTCGGCGCCGGGAAGGCCGACACCTTGACCGCCGACCACCGCACACTCTGGTTCGACCCCTCCTTCGGCGCGTCGGGCGACATGCTCCTCGGCGTCCTGGTGGGCCTCGGCGTGCCGCTGCCGGCAATCGTCGACGAACTCGAGCCGCTGGCTGTCGACGGTTGGTCGATGACGGAGTCGGCCGTGTCCCGGGGTTCGCTCAGCGCCACCCGCGTCGAGGTCACCGGCGATGACGACGGGGGCCACGGCCATCGCAGCTGGTCCTCGATCGATCGGATGCTGGTCGCCTCACCCCTACCGGGCCCAGTCGTCGACGGGGCCCGCCGAACCTTTCGGATGCTGGCCGAAGCCGAGGCGTCGATCCACCAGGTCGACATCGACGCCGTCCACTTCCACGAGGTCGGGGCCGTCGACGCCATCGTCGACATCGTCGGTGTGTGGTCGGCGCTCGAGCGGCTCGACGTGGACCGAATCGTCTGCGGTCCGGTCGGTCTCGGTCACGGGACGGTCGACGCCGCCCACGGCCCACTGCCGTTGCCGGCTCCGGCGACCGCCGAACTCCTCCGCAGCCTTCCTGTTCGGGGCCTCGATCTCGATGGCGAGACGGTGACCCCGACCGGAGCGGCCCTGCTCGCCACCATCGCCGACGACTTCGGACCGATCCCGACCGGCACGCTGGCGGCGACGGCCCGAGGAGCCGGGGGGCGAGATCCCGCGTCCCATCCGAACGTATTGTCGGCGTATCTGGTCGTCGGGACCACCGACCCGGAACCTCGGGATCTCGCCGTCTCCCAGGCGACACTCATCCAGACCAACCTCGACGACACGACCGGCGAGGTCGTCGCCCACACGATCGAACGCTGCCTCGAACTCGGAGCCGACGACGCCTGGGCCCATCCGATCGTCATGAAGAAGGGTCGTCCGGGCGTCGAGCTCAACGTCTTGGCCGGCAACGATCGAGTGGCGGTGTTGCGGGACACGATTCTGGTCGAGACCGCCACCCTCGGTGTGCGGATCACGACCGTCATGAAGCAGGCTCAACCCCGACGGTTCGAAACCGTGGACATCGACGGCCACACCATCAGGATCAAGATCGGACCGGCCGGAGCCAAGCCCGAATTCGACGACCTGGCCGCCGCGGCCCGAGCTCTTTCGCTGCCGCTGCCCGAAGTTTCGAGGCGGGCCCTTCAGCTTCATGGCGGCTCGGTGGATGGCGCAAATGACAATGATTGACCCGGCGAACGATCGACGAAACTAGCAATTGTCATCCCCAGCGGCCACACTCGTAGCTATATGACTGTCACCCCTACATACGTCGACGAGGAGATCCGTCGACGGGTTGGACGAGCCTGGCGTGCCATGCGAAGGGGGGCCGGAGCGGTCAAGGTCCGGGAGTACTTCTACACCTCACCCGAAAGCGGTCCGCTCGATCTGGCTCTGGCCGATGCGCTCTCGCTGATCTGTCTCGGCGGTCCGTTGCGTATGGGTGAGCTCGCCGATGCGATGCGTATCACGCCGGCGTCCACCACCCGGGCCGTCAACTGTCTGGTCGACAAAGGCTTGGTCAGCCGGACCCGCGACGACGAGGATCAACGGTCCATCCAGGTGGAGGCCACACCGGCGGGCCAGGATCGCTACGGCGAGATCAGCGCCCGCGTTCAGAGCGGTCTGACGCTGATGCTCTCCGAGTTCACCGAGGCCGAGCAGGTACAGCTTGCCGACTACCTCGAACGGTTCGTGGCCTCGATCGACAAACTGGCCGAGAGCGCCGGCGACCCCTCCGACGACTGAGCTACACCGCCGGCCGGCGACTAAGCTCGGCCGCGATGAAAGCAGCCGTTCTCAACGCCATTCCCGGTCAGCTCGACATCGAGGACGTGGAACTCGACGATCCCGGTCCTCGAGAGGTGCTGATCGAGACCCGGGCCGCCGGTCTCTGCCATAGCGACCTCCACTTCATGGAGGGCCTCTACTCCCACCCCTGTCCGACGGTACTGGGTCACGAGTCGGCCGGCGTAGTGCTCGCCGTCGGATCGCAGGTGTCCTATGTGGCCCCGGGCGACCACGTGATCACCTGCCTGTCGGCCTTCTGCGGGCACTGCCGTCAATGCATCAGCGGTAATCCGGTCCGTTGTCTGAACAAGGCGACCGAGCTGGTTCGCGGCGACGGTCAGCGGCCCCGGATCGCCCGACCCGACGGCGAGACCCTGCACCAGTTTCTGCACCTCTCGTCGTTCGCCGAGCGCATGTTGGTTCACGAACACACCGTGGTCAAGATCGGTCCGGACATGCCCTTCGACAAGGCCGCGCTCATCGGCTGCGGGGTGACGACCGGCTTGGGCGCCGTGTTCCGCACCGGCCGGGTGGAGCCGGGTTCGACCGTGGTGGTGGTGGGCTGCGGCGGCATCGGGCTCTCGGCGGTCCAGGGGGCCCGCATCGCCGGGGCAAACCGGATCATCGCCGTCGACCGTTTCTCGTCCAAGCTCGAACTGGCGCAGACCATGGGTGCGACCCACACCATCGACGCATCGACGGAGGACCCCGTGGCCGCCGTGCTCGGACTCACCGATGAGTTGGGCACCGACTACGCCTTCGAAGCCGTTGGCACCAAGACGACCGCGGAGCAGTGTTTCCAGATGCTGGGCAAGGGCGGCAAGGCCATCGTCATCGGCCTGATTCCCGAGGGCACCAAGGTCGAGGTCGATGGGGTCGCACTCCTCGACGAGAAGACGCTGACGGGCTCGAACATGGGCTCGAATCAGTTCCGAACCGACATGCCCCGGTTCATTCAGATGTATCTCGACGGCCGATTGCTGCTCGACGAGATGGTGTCGCAGACGATCACGCTCGACGAGATCAACCGCGGTTTCGACGACATGAAATCAGGTGGGGTCGCCCGCTCCGTCATCAGGTTCTGAAGCTTCTGAAGCATTACCCCGTGACCGTCGCCTCGTACTCGCGGGCCAGCTTGGTCGGGAGACCGCCCGGCTGACGACAGGCGATCGTCGGCAGCTCGCGCAGCAACTCCACGGCGACCGTCCACGATCCTGCCTCGCCGGCCTCGACGGTGAAGGTCCCGGGCGACGACTCGATCACCGTGCGAGCTGAACGGTCGAGTGTGAACCCGACCTCCGCGAACACGGCCCGCTCCGCCACTTGGCCGGGGCCGCGTTCGGCACCCCACCAGCCACGACAGTACTGGGCAAGATGGGCCGGATCACCGGCAGCGCCGACAATGTCGGCCAGCATGTCGGCCCCGAGGTAGGCCCACATCCGGCCGTCGGGCAGCGTCATGGCGGTTGGGGCGAATCGATGGCCGCCGGTGTGGCTGACCCGAAACACCCGCAGCGGCTCGGCCTCGTCGGGTGATGCCAGGTTCTCGCAGGCCATGGCCAGTCGGGCTCCGTCGGAGCCGCAGCACACGTCGTGACTTCCCTGGGTGCAGATGAGCACGGCCGGGACGGTCATCGAGCCGTCGAAGGTCGGCTGCACCGCTCCCGAGGTCAACAGGTCACCGGATGACTCGGCGGCGAGACAATCGCACAGCTCCAACAGCTCGTTCGGGGAGGTGACCTCGAACCTGCGCTCCCTGGTGATCGATACTCCCGTGGCGCCGTCGCTCCGGTCGAACACCCAGACCCCGGTTGTCGACCGGTCGTCGGGCTGACAGGCCAACAGGCGGGTCGGACGCGACGCCGACTTGAACAGCGGACCGATCTCGCGCAGTGTCGGATGATCGAACACCGGCTTCGGCCACGGCAGTCCGGTCTCGACCAGCACAACCCGATCGGCCCGAATCGCCGTCCCTCCGGGGTCTATTGCGTGTCGCCGGGCATGGTCGGCGCAGCGCACGGTCTCGCCGGGGTCCGGCAACAGGTGATCGAGCGAGGTCACCACTTCACGGTACTGTCCAGCACAGCCATCCGCCTCGGGCGAACCATCAGGCGGCGGCCATCTCCTCAATGGATCGGAGTTCCTCGGCCTCTTCGCGCACCGAGTCGACGCCGCCCTCGGCCACCAGATAGGCGACGGCGGCCGCGATGGTGACCAGGCCCATCCCGACGATCGCCTGGCGCAGACCGATGAGCTCCGCCAGGAGGCCCAGCGGTGCAGCGGCGATTCCGAATCCGGCGAACGACAGCTGCATGAGCGACTGGACCCGACCCTGATGGGCGTCATCGGACAGGCTCAACGCCATGGTGTTGGAGAGGGTCTGATAGATGGTGTTGGCGCCACCGACGAAGCCGATCACGGCGAACGCCGACCAGAAACCGGGGGTCAGGCCGAAGGCGACGACACCGAGCCCGAAGCCGAGCCCGCCGAGGATCATGGCGATCTTGGCCTGGCTGGAGTTGGCCCGGCTGGCCAGGGGTATCGAGACGGCGACTGCGCCGAGGGCGCTGGCCGAGCTGATGTAGCCGACGTAGGCGTCGTCGAGTCCGAAGACTCCCTCGATCATCGCCGGGTAGAAGGCGACGTAGTTGAAGCCGAACATCACGATGAAGAACGAGCTGAGAACCAGGCGACGCAGCGGAGGTTTGGCCGCCACGTAGCGGACACCGTCGATCATCTCGGCCCACGGGTTGAATCGGGCCGGTTCGGCTTCGCCCTCGCCGTCGGCCGCCAGTTCGGCTTCGACGGCTCGGCCTCCGGGGACGTCCGGCAGCCGGAGCAGGATGAGCATGGACACCACCGCGGTGGCGCCGGCGATCAGGTAGGCGCCACCGATCCCGAAGAGGGCCCACCCGGCCAGCACGCCGGCAAGCGAGGGGGCGAAGATACGGGTTCCGTTCATCGATAGCAACGACAGCGCAATGGCATTTCCGAGCTGCTCCCGCCCGACGAGATCGGCGGAGAAGGCGACCCTGGCCGGGCCGAAGAAACCGAAGGCCGAGCCCTGGGCGACGGCAGCCAGCATCAGCATCCAGAACTCGGCGACGTCGAGCAGGACGACAACGCCCATGAAGACGGCGAACACGGTGATCACGAGCTGGGCGATGACGAGGATGAGGCGCTTGGAGTATCGGTCGGAGGCAACACCACCGAGCGGTGTGGCGATGAGCAGGCTCGTGCCGAAACACAGGTAGACGAGGCCGAGCGCCCCCTCCCGTTCCGTGAGATCCCAGGCCAGCAGACCTCGCAGAAGGAACTGCATCTGGACCGACATGAAGGTGAACAGACCACCCCACCACAGGGTTCGGTACGAAGGGATGCGCAGCGAGCTGAAGGCCGCCCATCCGTCGGTGGAGTCGGCGGGATCTCGCTCGGACCGGAAGAACATAGTTAGAAAGTCTAACTTATCTGGGGCAACGCCACAAAGCCATTCCCGTCATCGATAGCGTCATCGATAGCGTCATCGATAGGACGCCTCGATCGACCATTGGCGACGTTCGATGACCAGCAGATGGGCCGACGAGTCGTCGAGCATCACCTGCAGGCGGGCCCGCCGGCGTTGTGTCAACGGATCCCACCAACGCTGCTCGGCCGGCCACGGCCCGGCCCACCGACTCACGGAGCGCCACCCGGACACAAGACGAACCCGGTCAGGGCGACCACTCAACTCGCCCCGACCGCTGACCGCCAGCGGCTCCCCCCGAATGTCGACCAACTCGACCGGCAGCGGATCGGGGTGCACCTGAAGCGGCGATGGCGGGGGAAGGCGGCCGGGCCAGGGCTCGGCCGTCCAATCGGGTTCGGCGGCCGGACGGGGCTCGTTGAGGTCGACCGCCGCGGCGGGCACCATCCGCAGCTGCTCCCCAGCCGACAGCCCGCCTTTGAACTCCGACACCATCAGCCCATCCGCTCCCAGGATGGTCTGCAACCGGGCCACCACCCTGGTCACGTCCTCGCTGCGTCCTCGATCGGCTCCCCAGAATCCGAGTTGGCGACCGGTGGCGGGCACGACCTCGTCGGGCACGATGGTCAACCGCAGGATGCCGGACGACGGACGGCTGGCCGCGGTCTGGTTCAACCAACCGTCGAGTTGCCACCGGGCCCTGTCGGCCACCGCAGCGGCCGACAGGGTTCCCTGGTGGCGCCAGAGTCGCAGCTGACGCTCCCCGGTCTCGGTTTCCGCCTCGATCGCGACCCGGGTACAGGACAGTCCGCGTCCATCGAGGTTGGCGTGCAGCTCCTCGGCCAGCGTCCTGATCACGAAGGTGCAGCGTTCGATGACCTCGGCCGGCGGCTCGAACGTCCAGCTCACAGCCAGATCAGGTGCCGGATGGCGCAGATCGGGTGGATGATCGTCGAGACCACGGGCCAGTCGGTGGGCCAGCAGGCCATCGCGACCGAACCGGTCGACCACATCGGCTGCGGCCAGCTGAGCGAACAAACCCAGCGTGTCGAGACCGAGTCGAACCAGCACGTCGGTCAGCTCCGGCATCTCCAACGCGGTAACGGGCATCGGGGCGAGAAACGATGCGCTGGCGCCGGGCGGCACCACCTGGATCACCGCTCGGCTCGCTCCCGTCTCCTCACCGCCGTCGATCGAGCGGACACCCTCCGAGTAGCGGCCCCCCGGTCGGCAGCGGGCGGCGAGACGGGCGGCAAACACCCCGTCGGCGATGGCCACCCGCACCCGTCCCTGACGGGAGAGCTGCGGGGTCACCGCATCGACCACCACTCGAGCCATGGTCTCCTCACCGCCGAAGAACCGGGCTGGCCCCCGGGTGGGAAAGCCCACCAGACCCGCACCAGCCACCTCGACCCGGGGCGTCACGGCATCGAGTGCAGCCGCCACCGGTTCGAACAGGCGATTCTCCCGATCGATGTCTCGGTCGAGCAAGGCCAGGTCGGGACACCGCCCCTGCGCCTCCCGCCGCCGCTGACCCACCCGCACCCCCTCGGACCGGGCCGCCATGGACGTGGCAACCACCCGGTTGGCCACCAGCACCGCCGCCGGTTCATCCGGCGGGACCCCCCAGGAGACGATTGGCCAGTCCGGGCACCACACCACCACCATCCGGGTGGATTCGAGCGCGGTCATGGGCCACCGACCTCGCTGGCAACCTCACTGCCAACCTCGCCAAGCAAAACCTCGGCCCACTGGTCGACACCGGGCGCCCGCCGGCCACCGACCTCCACGAGAAGCCGGCGGCCCCGAAGATGACCGTGACCCTCCCCCAGGCCCTCCCACTGCTGGCTCCGACCGGTGATGGCCAAGTCAACCGGGTAGGGCCAGGTCCGGCCACCGTCGAGGTGGATCAGCACCGCCTGTTGTTCCCTGGCCCGAGCCTGAAGACGTCGAGCATCCTGACGACCGACCGGATGATGGGGACGGACACACACCACGTGCATGGCCTCGATCAGGGCGGCCACCACCGTGGCCCACTGGTCCGGCGGCGGGGTCTCCACCATCAGCACCCGATCAAGCGGCACCCCCTGCTCCCCCGCCCCCATCAGGCCGAGATCCTCCAACCCGACTGCGGCCATCCAGCCGTCGGGGGCCATCAGCCATCCGGCCACCCCCATCGCCAGGGTCCAGGCCCCGTGCCCGTCGACGCCGACCGACCACCCCCGCTGCACACCGCCCACCGGCAGGATCGAAGCCAACGGCGCAAGCGGGTCGGGGAGCGCACGAAGAGCGGCATTGTTCTCCGCCTGCTGCCGGATGAGCGTGACCGGACCCAGGCGAGCCCGCAGCTCGGAAACCGTTGCCCGCCCACCGGTGGGCCTGTCGACGATCGACTCCATTCCCATCGAGTGTAACGAACATTTGTTCGTTACTCCATCCCGGAACGAGAGCTCCGCTAGGTCGAGAACCGACCCAGCGCCTGGCCGCCCTTTTCGAGCTTGCCGGCGGTGCGGGCCAGGCCGTGACCGGCCTCGTCGACCGAGACGCCCATCTTGCGCAATTGTGTGGCCACTTCGGCCAGACGGTCACCAACATGGTCGAATCGGTCGGCGGCGTCACCGATGCGATCGCCGATCCCGCCGTCGGGAATCGGCAGCTTCGAGAACTGCTTCGACACCGAGGCCAACAGCTTCTGGGCTGAAGCGAGCTCGGTTCGACAAGTGTCAAGAGCGTCACCGGCGACATCGGCCACCGCCTTCACACCATCACCCTTACCCGGTGAACCGGTGAGGAATGCCGCTGCGCCGGCGACGTCATCAGCCGCCTCCCCCAACGCCGCCGACGTCGACGCCAGCAACTCGGGAAGCCGCTGGACGAAATCGACGATGTCATCGCCGTGCTCGGCCACGAACCGCACCGCCGCGGCGACGTCATCGCCCGAACCGACCACGGCCCCGACGGCACTCTTGACGTCATCGAGGTCGAGCCCGGCGAAACCCTGAATCTCGTTCTCTTGCTGCTTGTCGGCCATGGCCCGAGCCTACTGGCTAGAGCGTGACGACGACAGCGTCGACCGAGCCGAGCGCGGTTCTCAGACGGGCCAGGTGGTCGTCGTCGGTGTAGGCGCCGACGATGGCACCACCCGAACCGGCGAAGGTGGCGTACGCCTCGCACGCCACCGCCAAATCGATCAACTCGATCTGTTGATCGGGAACCGGGCCGAGCTGTCGTCGCAGCCGCATGTTCTCGCCAAGCAACTCGGCGAATCGGTCGGCGTCGTTCCACCGCAGGGCCGCCTCCCCCTCGAGAGCCAGCGCCGCCAGATGATGGAGCAGATCCCGGATCGTCGCGTCTCCCTCCTCGTAACGTCGCCGCAGCAGCCGGTGGAAACGGTCGCCGGGCCGGGCCGCCGATGTGCGATAGGCCAGGAACAACGGTGGCAGGCTCGAACGATCCACCTCATGGTATTCGCCATGGGACACGCCGAACCGGGCGTCGGTGGTCATCTCACCGAAGTTCATGGCCAGCAGCCCGCCGTAGGTCTGTACGACCCGCCCCTGGAGGCCGGCGGTCAGGTTGAGCTGCTCGGTCTCGACCCGCAGGGCGATCGACGGCAGGATCTCCGGCGGGATGTCCATTTCCACGAACTCAGCCAGGCACCGCAGGGTTGCGACAACGAGAGCGGAGGAACCACCGAGCCCGACCTGGCGGGGGATCGTGGAGTGGTAGCCGAGCCGGAAGCGCGTCGAACGAAAGCGGGCCAAAGCCGGCGGGGCGTCGGCCTCGAGGGCGGCGGACTCGAACGAGGCCACATCGGCGAACGTTCGGATGGTGGCGGTGAGCAACTGGGGGACGTTGAGGTAGCCGTAACAGTCGACCTGGTCGACGAGGTCGCCGACGTCATCCCAGATCGGCTCGTCGTCGGGATTCGGCACGATCTCGAGCTCATCGGCTTCGACCAGCTCGACCGTCGCCGCAAACCCGGGCACGGCCAACCCCATCGTCCGCCCTCCGTATCCGTCCGACGGGTTGCCGAGCAGACCGACCCGGGCCGGGACGGTGTGAGTGATCAACTATCGGCGCCGAAAGACTCCGGGGTCGGGACCTCGACTCCCGGACGGTAGTAGATGTACAGATCCTCGAGGGCCTCACGGATGCCGGAGGCGTCGGTGCCTGACAGCTTCACGGTGATCGTCTGGGCGTAGACGTGGACCTCATCGACCTTGCCGGTGTCGAACAGCGTTCTGGCGACGTGGTCGGCCGGTCGATCACGGTGGATCGGTTCGCCTTTGACGTAGCGCTCGTGGCCCATACCGGTGAACGACCGGTTGGTTTCGAAACGCAGGAATCCCTCACGGCTGCTGGCGGCTTCGGAAACGGTTACTGGTTCACCCACGGGGTACAGGCTACAGCGAGTCGACGGTCCGCGTGACGTCGACACCACCGCGATACCACCTCAGAGACCACAGCAGATACCACAGCCCGAGGCCGATCGAGACGCCGGCCAACAGGGTGTGGACGGCGATGAACCCGGCGGAGTACTCCCGGCCGAGGATGACAACGGCACGGTAGGCCCACACGACGATGCCGAGCACCGCCAGGGTTGCGGCCGGGACGATTGCGGCACTGCGGTTCACGACCAGCATCACCAGCGTGGCCAGCGCCAAAACTCCGAACAGAAGCGACCCGGCGAGGGACCAACGATCACCGCCGGTGAGTTCGCCGAGTCCACCCGGTTCGGCCACCAGGTTGCGGAGGCGGCCACCCCAGACGAACAGACTCCACACCGCCAGTGCCGCAGCCGGAACCGGTGACGATCGGTCGGTTACAGGGAGTCGCGCCACTCCACGAACCTCTTCATGTGCTCCATCTCGTAGTCGGGGCCGCCGGTGCCGAGGGTGATCTCATCGACGCCGGCCGATTCCAGGTCGGCGAACAGTGCGTCGTAGTCGGTGACCGTGTCGGTGTCGACGCCGACGGAACGGCGGATGTCGGCGGGGTCGCGATCGACCTCGGCGCACCATCGCAACAGGACGTCGTTCTTGTGCGACCACTGCTCGGACCACCAGTAGTGCCACACGTCGGCGTGTCGGGCCACGTAGCGCAGTGTCTTGCGTTCACCGCCCCCGCCGATCAGGATCGGGATCTTGCGGACGGGGGCCGGGTTCAGCTTGGCCATACGGGCCTCGATCCGGGGCAGCGCCTCCGACAGGGCGTCGAGGCGTCCGCCGGCGGTTCCGAACTCGTAGCCGTACTCGGCGTAGTCCCGCTCGAACCAACCGGAACCGATGCCGAGTACGAGGCGACCGTCGGAGATGTGGTCGACGGTGCGGGCCATGTCGGCCAGCAGCTCGGGATTGCGGTAGGAGTTGCAGGTCACGAGACAACCGATGTCGACCCGGCTCGTGACCTCGGCCCACGACGCCAACATCGTCCAGGCCTCGAAGTGCTCACCGTCGGACTCACCGTAGAGGGGGAAGAAATGGTCCCAGTTGTAGATTCCGTCGAACCCCATCTCCTCGGCGGCGATGGCCGCCTCCCGGATCTGAGCGTACGAGGCGTGCTGGGGGTGGAGCTGGACCGCGATTCTCATACGTCTGGACCGTAACGCGGGTCGAGGCCAATTGCGCGGCCAGGCTACCGACGGGTTACCTTGGCACTCATGACCGACCTGCGAACCGACGATTCCGCCACCGATCTGGCCACGTTCCGGGCCGATGCAATCCGATTCCTCGACGACAACGCCGAGCTCAAGGCGGAGGCGTCGACGTTCGTGTGGGGCGAGGGGCCCGACGATCCATCGCTGTTCGAGGAGGTCGACCGGGAGGCCGAGAGGGTCGCGCTGGCGAAATCGCAGGTGTGGCGGGCCACCAAGTACGACGCCGGATTCGGCTGGATCGATGGTCCGGCGGAGTGGGGCGGACGGGGCCTGAGCCGTCAGCACGCCCGGGTGTTCGCCGAGCTGGAGAGTCGCTACGACGTTCCGCCCCAGGGGTTCTTCACCATCGGGCTCGGCATGGTCGCACCCACGATCGCCGATCACGCCCAACCCGAGACCGCCGCCGCCTTGCTGCCGAAGATGTACCGGGGCGACATCGTGGGTTGCCAGCTGTTCTCGGAACCGGGTGCCGGATCCGATCTGGCCAGCCTGCAGATGCGGGCCGAACGCGACGGCGAGGAGTGGGTGGTCACGGGGCAGAAGGTCTGGACATCGGGCGCCCACTACTCCGACATCGGCGAGATCATCTGCCGGACCGATGCCGACCTGCCGAAGCACAAAGGTCTCACCGGCTTCATCGTCGACATGAGGGCTCCCGGCGTCGAGGTCCGCCCACTGCGGCAGATGACCGGCGGCGCCAACTTCAACGAGGTGTTCTTCAACGAGGTGAGGGTTCCCGACTCGTGGAGGCTCGGTGAGGTCAACGACGGTTGGCGGGTGGCGCTGACCACCCTCATGAACGAGCGGGCGGCCATCGGCGGCGGACCGAGTCGGGGCGGCGGCTTCACCCGGCTCCGGGAGATGACCCGCCATTTCGGCTTGGCCGACGACCCCCTCGTTCGTCAGAAGCTCATGGACATCTACATCAACGGCATGGTCCTGCGGCTGAACAACGATCGGGCGATGGCCGCCCTGAAGCGGGGCCAGCTACCGGGGCCCGAGCTGTCGGGGGCCAAGCTGTTGTTGACCGAGAACATGCGCCGCACGTCGGACTACGTGTCGACCGTTCTCGGGCCGCGGTTGGCGGCCGATACCGGCGAGTGGGGCACGTTCTCGTGGTCGGGTTATGTGCTCGGCATGCCGGGCATGGCCATCGCCGGCGGCTCGGATCAGGTGCTGCGCAACATCTTGGGTGAACGGGTGCTCGGGCTCCCGAAGGAACCGGGCATCGACACCACCAGCCCGTTCAAGGAGCTGAAGGTCGGCACCCAGCGCACCGAAGGCTGATTGCTTGACAGCCCCTCGAGCCGGGTCGGTGGCCGTTCCTACACGGCGAGTTCGGCGGCGAGGTGACGGCCTATGACCTTGGCGGCTGCGGCCACACCGGAGGCCCCGATGGGGGCGGCCATGGCCCCCAACGCCGCCTCGAGGGTGGCCAACGTTCCCAGCAACCCTGGAGGATCGACGTAGCCCATGTGCCCGATCCGGAAGGCCCGATCGGCGAAATCGCCGATCCCGACCCCGACCGTCAACCCGGCCTGATAACGGCAGATCGACCGCATCTCGTCAGCTCTGATCGACCCGGTGAGCACGGTGGTCACCGCATCCGACCGATGAGCCGGGTCGATGACGTTGAACTCGATCCCGCCCGGCGTCGACCATGCCTCGACCGCGGCCCGGGCGGCCGTGGCCAGCACCCGGTGGCGGTCCCACACCCGCTCGATCCCACCCTGCTCGTCGATCATGTCGAGCGCCTCGGACATGGCGTAGAGGTGCGACACCGGAGGGGTGCCGGCGTAGAGCTCGTAGTGGAACCGGGCGTTGAGCCGTCGATCCCAGTCGAAGTAGCCGTCGCGCAGGTCGGCGGACTTGTGGGCCTCCAACGCCCGTTCCGAAGCCCAGACGAAGCCGAGACCGGGCGGCACCATGAGCCCCTTCTGTGACGCGGCCACCGTGACATCGACACCCCATTCGTCCATGTGAAAGGGCTCACAGCCCATCGAGGCGATGCAGTCGACCATGAACAGGGCCGGATGGCCGACCGAGTCGATGGCCTGCCGCACCGCGCCGATGTCGTTGACCACCCCCGAGGCGGTGTCGGTCTGCACGCAGAGCACGGCTTTGATGCGGTTGTCGGTGTCGGCCGCCAGACGGCGGGCCACCGCTTCGGGGTCGATCGGATGGCGATCGGTTCCCGGAAGCACCTCGACCTGCACTCCGGATTTGGCCGCCATCTCACCCCAGATCACCGCGAAACGGCCCGATTCGAGCACGAGAACCTCGTCGCCCCGGCTCAAGACGTTGTTGATCGCCATCTGCCAGGCGCCGTGACCGTTGGACATCACCACGAAGACCGGACCATCGGTTTTGGCGATGGCCGGCAGCGCCGAGAAGATGCGGGCCGATACGTCGACCAGCTCACCGGCATAGATGTCGGTCATCGGCTTCGACATGGCCGCCAGAACCCGCTCGGGGATGATCGAGGGGCCCGGAATGGACATGTTGTCCCGTCCGAATGCCAGCAGTCCACGGGTCGGAAGTTCAGGATTGGTCATGGCCTCGGCATAGGACGGACAAAGTTCCGAGTATGTCCTTGTCGAGCGGCCGGCGGTACTACTATCTGCCATAGCGGCAAGGCTACGGGGCAGAACCGGTTTATCGGCGCGCGCTGTCACGCCCGCTGGCAGCTTCTGTTCACACCCCTGGGACCACATGACCTTCACGACGGAATTCGACACCGACCATTGCGTTACCTCACTGGAGGGTCCCCGAAGAGCCGGTGTCATCGACAAGGTCCGAGCCATGCTGGCCAAGGCGTCGAGTACCGATCACGAGCCGGAGCGGGAGGCGTTCGAAGCCAAGGCGCAGGCTCTGATAACCCGGTACCAGATCGAGGCCCGAGAACTGAGCGATGCCGAGACCGAGGTGCACGAGCGCCGCATCGACGTCAAGACCTGGAGTGAGGCGACCCGCGGTGTCATCTACCTCTACGGCGGCATCGCCGAACTGAATCGAAGTTCGGCCGCCCATCGAGCCGTTGGCAGTTACAGCCAGGTCATCCTGTTCGGAACCCAGGTCGACCTCGACCTCGTGGAGACCATGGTGGGGCACCTGCTCCCCCAGCTCCGCACCCACATGCTGCTTGATCAGCCGAAGTCACGGATGAGCTACGCCATCGGTTGGACCCATGAGGTGCTGAGCCGCCTGATCGCCGCTCAGGAGGCGGTGGCTGCCGAATACAATGCGCTCATACCGACCAACAGCGCGGCCGACGAGGCCATGCAGCTGGCATACCGCCTGAAGGACGACAGCCCGAGCACCCTCGTCGACTCCGCCGAATACGAGTTCGGCGCATCGGCTGCCGAGCGGGCCGACATCGGCCGCACGAAGCTCGCCGCCTCCTGACACAACCGGCGCCTCCTGACACAACCGGCGGCGTCAACAGCGAAGCGAGCGTCTCGTCACCGGTCGGTCGATCAGGCGGTCCAGCGCGTCCGCGTTCTTGGCCAGGAGCGGTCCGACGACGGCCGTCAACAGGACATAGGCCGCAGCCAGCGTCGCCAGCTCCTTCTCGTTCTCGAGACCGACCGCCAGGGACGCGATCACCACGGAGAATTCACCCCGGGCCACCAGCGTGGTACCCGCCCGAATCCGACCCCGTCGACCGACCCCGGCCCGACCGGCCGCCACCCAACCCGAGCCGAGCTTGCCGACGGCGGTGATGACGAGCAGCACCAATGCCGGAATCATGGCCGACGGCAGTTGGGCCGGGTCTATCTGGAACGCGAAGAACAGGAAGAAGATCGCGGCGAACAGGTCGCGGAGCGGTTCGATCAAGGAGCTGACACGGTGCTGAACAGGTCCCGAGAGCGCCAGGCCGACCAGGAACGCACCGATCGCGGCCGAGATCTGGAGCTGCTGGGCCAGCCCTCCCACCAGGAGCGTCAGGCCGAACACGGCCAGGAGCAGAACCTCGTTGTTGCCCCGGTCGAGGCCGGCGCTCATGAGATGGCCCCAACGCATCGCCGCGACCAGCACGACGGCGACCACCCCGAGAGCGACGGCTACCGTCACCACGGTCGACATGGCGTCCTGACCGCTCACCACCGCGGCCACGACGGGGAGGTAGACGGCCATCGCCAGATCCTCGATCACCAGGAGATTGAGGATCGACGGGGTCTCCCGATAGCCGAGGCGATCGAGGTCACTCAGCACCTTGGATATGACGCCGGAGGAGCTGATCCAGGTGACTCCTCCCAACAGCACCGCGGCCGGCACCGACCAGCCCAGAACGAGGCCCATGAGCAGACCGGGGATGAAGTTCAGCCCGGCGTCGACCAAGCCCGGAACGACACCGGTCCGCAAACCCAACCGGAGTTCGTCGCTGGTGTATTCGAGCCCGAGGGTCAGCAGCAGGAGCAACACCCCGATCTCGGCGCCGAGGGCCACGAAGTCCTCGGCGATACCGATGTCGGCGATCCCGCCGTCACCGAGACCCAGTCCGGCCAGCAGGTAGAACGGGATGGCCGTCACCCCCAGTTTGGAGGCCAGGCGGGCCAGCGCGGCGAGAACAATGGCGATCAGGCCGATCTCGACGAAGGCCAGCGCCACCTCCGCGCCGACGGCGGCGAACATCGGGGTGGTCGCGGTCACGCTCCGAGCAGGGTCCGTACCTGATCAATACCGGCCGGCGTTCCGACCACGACCGCCACGTCACCGCCCTCGAACACGAAATCGGGGCCGGGGGCGGGCATCGTCTGAGCGTCCCTGACCACAGCCACCACCGACACCCCGGTGTTCGTGCGGAACATGCCTTCGGCGAGACTGCGGTCGACGAAGGACGGTCCGACGTCGATCCAGTCGATGGCGAGACCTTCGATCCGCTGTTCGACGACCCGGCTGACCTCGGTGACGGTCGACCCGCCGAGCGCCTCACTGAGGGTTCGTGCCTCGTTCGGTGTCAGGTGCATGACGGTGTTGCAGATGTCGGGGTCATCGCCGTCGTACACCATCACCTCCCGCCGACCGCCTCGGTGGACGACCACGGCGACCTGCTCGCCGGCCGCCGTGTCGAACTCCAGGCGAACGCCGACACCGGGCAACTTGACCTCACGAACCTCAGCCATGCGTTCAACGATATCCAGTGGACGGTCACTCCCCGAAGATCGACAGCTGACCGCCCGGAGGGAGCCGGCGGCACCCGGTCCACACCAGCGAATCCATGAACACCCACGACCGCCGGTGAATGGCCGACGGACCGTAGCCCTGCAGGGCGATCTTGTGCTGGGGACAGGGGTAACCCTTGTTGTGCTCGAAGTTGTAGCCGGGGTAATCCTCGGCCTGGTCACGCATGATCCGATCCCTCGTCACCTTGGCCAGGATCGACGCCGCCGCGATGGACAGGCATTTCGAATCCCCACGCACCAGCTTTCGGGTGACCGGATGACCGACGAAATCCCATTTGCCGTCGAGGATCACGGCGTCGGGCCTCAGGCCGAGCCCTTCGATGGCCCGGCGGGCCGCCAGCTTCTGGGCCGCCGACATTCCGAGCCGATCACAGTCGGCGGCGCTGACATGGCCGACCGACCACGCGTCGCACCAGTGCGCGATCCGGTCGAACAACGCCTCCCGCTCGGCCTCGGTGAGCTGTTTGGAGTCGCGCAGTTTGTAGATCCGCCTGTCCTTGGGGACGACGACGGCACCGATGGTGAGCGGACCGGCCCAGGACCCACGACCGACCTCGTCGATCCCGACGACGATGTCGTGACCCGCCTCCCAGTACTCCCGCTCGACCGACAAGCCGGGGGCCTTGGCCTTGAGGGCCTTGCGAAGCTTCGGAACGGTGGCGGTCACGGTGCCATCAAAGCACAGATCAGGAGAAGCTGTCGCCGGGGGCGGGCACGTCGAGCAGCCCGTCAACCGAACCGGCGAGCAACGTCTCGCCTCGATCGCCTTCGGTCGTCCACTCGGGATCGAGTGCCGGACAGATGATGCGGGCCTGGCACTGCGACGCGTCCCACAGCAGGGCCGGGCGGGGCCCGTGCCAGCGGATCGCGTAGGACAGCGGACCCCACAGTGTTGTCGCCTCATGGACCTCCACCGGGCCGCCTCGCCAGGCGGTCGGATGGGCCGGAAGCAGTTCGACGGTCGGCTCCGCCAGTTCCACCCGTTCGGTCACCAGGAGGTGCCGGGCCGCCCGCCAGAAGGCCGCGGCGTCGACCAGACCGGCGTTGGGACCGGATCCGATCGTTCGGTCAGCGGCGTACCAGCGCCGGATCAGATTGGCCTGTTGGGACCATCCGACGAGTTCGTCGAAGCCGACCCGTCCACCGGCCGCCGCAGGCCCGCCCGCGGTGATCAGGAGGTCCTCGGCTCCCGCCCGGCCGGCCAGTTCCGACATGCGGCGTCGCAGATCGGCGGCCGCATCATGCTGGCCGAGCCAGCCGACCAACACGGCGAGTCCGGTGGCTGCACGGCACCACTGTCCGGTCGATTCGGCCCGAGAGCTGTCGGTCCGTGATCGGCGGAACCGGGTCGAGAGGCCGAGCCGTGGTTCGACCTGACGGGTCAGGTGCAGCAACGAGGGCAACGCCTCCTCGGCATCTCGTCGGTCGCCTCGAATCATCAGCGCCCGGACCAGCCCGTCAACGAGACCGGCGGCCCGCGTCGAGCCCGCCTCGTCGGCCGGCGACAGCCCGCCCTGACCCAACATCTCGTCGACCAGCTCCGGGAGCCACTCGCTCAGCCGATCGCCGTGACCCGACTCGGCCATGGCTGCGAGCACGGCGCCGACATCGCCGTCGAACCCCGGCGGCCGTTCGTCGATGAGGAGGAGACGGGCCCGGGCCACACCGGCCAGGTGAGCCAGCCCCTGATCGGGGAACTCGAACCGGCCACCGGACTCGACGATCGAGTTCCACCCCCGGGCCACGTTGTCGGGCCCGGGAAGCTGATCGACGTCGACGGGGAGGTCGCCCGGTCCCAGACAGTACCGGAACGTGGTTCGGTGCGGGACCGGTACCAGCAGGACGGCATTGGGAAACTCGCCGCCGGTCGCGCTGGAGGCGGGCCAGCTCAGTTGAGCGCCGGCTTCGACGGTCGACAGCAGATCGTGATCGTCGGCGAAACCTGCCTCACCCGGCGGCCGGGGCAGCGTGACGCGGTACCCATCGACCGCATAGACCGTCGGCGACCGGCGATCGAGCGTGAGGTGCCCCGCTTCGCCCTCGAGGGTCAGCGGCCGGAACGCGATGGCCAGCGCCACCGGTACCGGCGACTGGTTCTCCACCTCCACCACGGCGACCGGTCGACCGTCGACCAGAGCCGCGTACACGGTCTGCACGACGTCGCCCGACGGTACTCGCAGCGCGGTCTCGATGACCGGCCCACAGCCCCGGAGGCGCTGCCGGATCGACGGCTCACGGGCGGGGACATGCCACCGGTCGTCGGCCCCGATCCACCAGTCGAGTACCCAGCCGGCGTCCGGTCCCTGCACCAGCCCCCCGCCGTCGACCCGGAAACCGGTGGGCGAGTCGAGCACGGCGACGAGGCCGACGCCACCGTCGGCGACCCGCTCGATCGATCGGGGACCGAGCTGTGAGATCAAGAGGGCCAGCTCTGACCCGGTCCGGCCTGCTCATGACCGAGGCGACCCCGGAGCAGCGCGTCCTGGGCGAAATCGGCGTCGAGTCCCCGGTGGCAGACGGCGTAGACCTGCTCGGCGATCGGCATGAACACCTCGTGTCGGTTGGCCAACTCGTTGACCACCCCGGCCGCCTTCACCCCCTCGGCGACCTGGTTCATCTCGGCCAGGATGTCGTCGACCGTCATGCCGGCACCCAGTTGCCTCCCGACCTGGGAGTTTCTGGACTGGGGGCTGACACAGGTTGCAATCAGGTCGCCCATGCCCGCCAGGCCCGCCAGGGTCAGCGGCTCGCCCCCGAGTTTGGAGCCGAGCTCGATCAGTTCGGCCAGCCCCCTGGTGATGATGGCGGCCCGGGCGTTGTCACCCTGGCCCCTGCCCTCGACCATGCCCGACGCAATGGCATAGATGTTCTTCAGCGCACCGCCCAGTTCGCAGCCGATCACATCGTGGTGGAGAAAGACCCGGAACGTCGGTGTGGTGAAGATCTGCTGGAGCTTGCGGGCGATGTTCAGATCGGCCAGCGCGATCACCGCGGCCGTCGGATGCCCGGCCATGATCTCCTTGGCCAGGTTCGGCCCGGTCAGGACGCCGACCGGACGATCGGGCAGCACCTGTTCGACGATCTGCGTCATGCGCAGCATGGTCCCGGGTTCGAAACCCTTGGCCAGGCTCACGACCGGCACCCAGGGCCGCAGGTGGGGCGCGATCGCCTCACACGTGCTCCGGTAGGCCGCGGTTGGTACCCCCATCACCAGAAGGTCGGTTCGGTCGAGCGCCTCCTCGAGATCGGTGGTGGCGGTGAGATCGGGATGCAGGGAATGGTCCGGCAGATAACGCGGATTGCGGTGATCGTTGTTGACGGCGTCAACGGTCTCGCCGTTGCGGGCCCAGAGTGTGGTTTCGGCGTTGTGGGCACAGAGGTGGGCCACGGTGGTACCCCACGAACCTCCTCCGGCCACAAGAACCCTCAGTGGCGGAGCTGGTGGCTCCGTCAGTGCCGATGTCGTCGCGCTGGCGGGACGTTCGGTCCCGGCCTCCCCTTGCTGTGCCATCCGTCCACTCTAAGCGCCCGCGGCGACGACAACCCGAACCGCGTCTTTAGGGCCTACCCTTGGGCGGAGTGGATTCCGACCTGGGCTCCGACGCGGACTCCAACGCAGATTCCGAGGTGGCTATGCGAGCGCTCGGCGCCGGCACCGCCGTGCTGGTCCCTGTCAAGTCGTTCGATCTGGCCAAGGGCCGGCTGGCCGATCGGCTCGACCCCGACGATCGGGACCGGCTTGCCCGTCGTCTGGCCAGCGGCGTGATCGCGGCCGCTCGACCGCTGCCCACCTACGTGGTGTGCGACAGCCGCCTGGTCGCCGACTGGGGTCGCGCCGGCGGCGTCGACGTGCTCGAGGTCACGACAACCGGCTTGAATCCGGCGATGACCGAAGCCGTTGCGATGGCCGCAGCGCTGGGCCACGACCGGGTCATCATCAGCCACTCCGATCTTCCGCTGGCCGAGGACCTGACCTGGCTTGACCGTGAGCCGTTCGACGAGGGCGTGGTGATCGTCACCGACCGCCACGGCACCGGCACGAACGTCCTGGCGCTCCCGCTGAACCTCGACCCGTCCTTCGTCTTCCGGTACGGTCCCGGCTCCGCCGAGCTGCACCGCAAGGAAGCGGAGCGGCTCGGGCTCGAGGTGCTGGTCGTCGACGACGAACGCCTCGGCTGGGACCTCGACACCCCCGAGGATCTCACCGTGGATCTCACCGCCTGGCTCGCCACGGACATCCACAGGTCCGAACACCTGCCGAAAGGAACACGGTGACAGAAGCGCAGAACCCCCTCACCCCGGCTTCGGTCGTGCTCAGCGCATTCACGACGAACCTGGCGACCCCGGAGCGGGCGCTGGCGATCGGAGCCCACCCCGACGACATCGACTTCGGGTGCGGAGCGACGCTGGCGAAGTGGGCCGCCGACGGGTGCGAGGTTCATGTCTGTGTCTGCACGGACGGCTCGAAGGGCACATGGGACCCCGACGCCGACACCGAGGAACTGATAGCCACCCGCCAGCAGGAACAGAGGGCGGCCGCGGCCGCGCTCGGCGCCACCGGCGAGGTGGTGTTTCTGGGCTGGTCCGACGGCGAACTCGAGTCGGGTATGATCCAGCGCCGACAGGTGGCCGAGGTCATCCGGCGAACCCGACCGAGTGTGGTTCTCGGCCACGACCCGTGGAAGCGCTACCGGCTCCATCCTGATCACCGCCACGCCGGCCTCCTCACCACCGACGGCATCGTGGCCGCCCGCGACCCGAAGTTCTTCCCCGATCTTCCGCTCCCCCACCACCGTCCCGATCTGCTCCTGCTGTTCGAGGCCGACGAACCCGATCACGCCGAGGACGTGACGGGATTTGCCGACGCCAAGTACCGGGCGCTGACCTCCCATCACAGCCAGTTCGAGTCGACGATGAAGTCGGGCGACGACCCGGAGCTCACCCGATTTCGACGGCGGATCGACGACAAGCTGACCGCGGCGGGGCAAGCCGCCGGTATGGAGCTGGCCGAGGTGTTCAAGCTCATCGATGATCTTTAAGGCCCGACTTTTCCGGTGTCGCCATCCCCGGTGACCTCGATGCGACCCAGGTAGGCCAGGAACTCCTGTCGAGGTGTCGGTGAGGCGCTGCCGGTCTCGTGGGGTCGCCCGTAGTGCCGTGGGTCCCGCTCGTCACCGATGACGACACGGGCCGCGCTCAGCCCTGCCGCCCACACGTCATCGGCGACCGGCAGAGGATTCGCCGTCGGCCCGGCGACGTCCCAGCTGTGAGCCAGCACATCGAACAGGTTGATGCCGGCCGCCGTCGATGCGGGGAAGCTGCCGAACGGCAGATGACAGACCCGCGTCCGATCCACGCGGCGCCACGCGTGCTCGGCATTGCCGGCAGCTCGTCGGATGGCCGATCGGTGATCATGACCGATGTGATCGCCCGGTGGCGTCCGGGGCGAGTCGGTTTCGCCGGAGGCGAAGGCGGCGAACTTCAGGGTCACGGCGATCGAGTGGTTGACCACGTCACGAACCAGCCAGCCCTCACACCGTGAGGCGAGCTGAAGGTCCGGGCCGTCGATGTTGTCGCTCAGAACAACCTGGGCCGCAAGCGCTTGGAGGAGCGCCTCGATGTACATGCCTTCAAGGATTCCACACGCAGCCGGCTCCGTTCGCTCATCGACCGAACCGTGCAGAAGCGAGCCTCATCGTCCATACTTGGCTCATGAACAGCGGCGGTAATCTTCATGAACCCGGGCTCGATGCGGGCCTCGATCTCGACCTCGGTCTGGATCTCGACCTGGACATCCAGGACCTGCTCCACCCTGACGAGCAGCGACGGTTCCGCCGCCTCTGCATCGACACCTCCGCGGAGGAGCTGGAGCAGCTCAGTGAGGTCGTCGGCATCCACCTGGACCATGTCAAGACCAACGCCGGCCCGAGCACCGACATCGAAACGGCGGAGCTCGTGGCCGAAGCCGCCACCAAACTGCTGGCCTTCAGCCGCGACTTCGATCGTCGGGACCGGGCGCTGATCCGGGGGGCGATCGAGTACTTCATCCTCAACGACGACGCCTCCGACGACCTCGAGGACGTCCTTGGTTTCGACGACGACGCCAGGGTGCTCAACTCGGTTCTGGATCGCATCGGGCGGGGCGACCTGAAGGTCCGCCTGCCGGGCTGAGCAGGCCCGCGCCGGCCCGCCGTCGATCATGGCCAAACACTCGGCCGGCGTCGTCCTCTACCGCCGCACCACCGACCACCGATCCTCGGACCAGCCACTCGACCACTCACTCGATCACGCGGTCGAGATCCTGCTCGTCCACCCCGGCGGTCCGTACTGGGCCGGCAAGGACGAACACGGCTGGTCGATCCCCAAGGGCGAGTTCGACCCCGACACCGAGGCGGCGATCGACGCCGCGCTACGGGAGTTCGCGGAGGAGTTGGGGCGACCGGTGCCACCCGCCCCGCCCGACAACCCGGCCATCATCCTCGAACCGTTCAGGGCCGGACGCAAGACGATCCACGCCGTGCTGATGGCCGGCGACTTCGATGCCGACGTCGTCGAGAGCAACACCGTCGAGATCGAGTGGCCTCCCCGGACCGGACGTCACATCGAGGTGCCCGAGATCGACCGGGCGGCCTGGTACCGGCTGGACGACGCCCGCACCAGGTTGCACAAGGGACAGGCGCCGATCGTGGAGCTGATCGTGTCGGCACTGGTCGACTGACCTCGATCGTCCACGCTCGACGGGGACTCTTACGAGATGGCGACAAACGGTCGCTCCGGTTGGCCGCAACGGGTGATGATGTACCATCGAACTCGTGCTAGTAGAGCTCGGCCCGTGCCCGGCTGTCCAAGCCGAAGGATGGACGAAGTTCGCCCGTCGCCTCATCATCGAACTCCGCTCCGACCCCGAAGCGATGAGCCGGGTGTCCCCCGACATGGTCGATCTGTGGGGGACCTACATCGACCGGTGGTCGGCAACCGCAGCCGAGGCGGAATCGTCGGGCAGACCGTTCCGTTGGTCGGAACAGATCGACCCCGAGGTCGGCGAGTTCCTCCTTCACGGTCTCGATCGCTGTCTCCACTCATCGTTCCTGCAGTCGGCGGCCACACCGATGGAGGCGGCCACCCACAAGCCGTTCACCATGACGGTGGTGCGGGCGTTCGTCGACGGGCTGGCCACCGAAGGGCAGAGCTCCTGCCACTACGTCGACCAGGTCCTCACCTCGTTCGGCGACGTGCTCGAAGACTGAGGCCCGCCGTGTCGGGGGCGAGCTCACGACACGTCCGACGCCAGTGGCCGCCCGGCCAGCACCTCTCGCTGTGGCCGCCCGCTCCGAAGCGCCACCCGGCCATCGACCAGAACCCATGAGACGCCCGCCGAGGGTCGCCCCGGTTCGGCCACCGTCGCCTGATCGGCGATCCGCAGCGGGTCGAACACGACGATGTCGGCATCGGCGCCGCGCTGCAGCCGGCCCTTCCGCTTCATGGCCGGGATCATGCGCTCCACCCGCAACGCGGGCTGGACGGTCATCTTCGCCAGCGCGGTCCGAAGGTCGAGAACGCCCAGTTCCCGCACGTAGCGGGCGAGGGTGCGGGCGAAGGTCCCTGCTCCCCTCGGGTGGTTGTTGAGCCCGACCGTCGGTATGGCGTCGCTCGCCACCATCACCCAGGGACGGGCCATGGCGAGTTGGACCTCGTCCTCCGGGATCGAACCGAGCGCGGCCACCAGCTTGTTCTCGGCCCGGGCGGCGGCGAACGTCGCGGCGGTGAGCCGTTCCGTGGTGCCGGCGATCTGGAGGTCGCCGTAGTCGATCCGGTAGCGTTCCCGCCAACCCCGTGAAAAGCGGTTGCTGGCCAGGGTTGTTCCCCAGAAGTCGTAGGGATAGATGTCGGCGGTGACGTCGATGCCGAAATCGCGGGCCTGCTCGATCAGCGCGATCGCCTCATCCATCACGTAGGTCCCGCCGGTGCTGGTGAGGTGCTGGATGTGGATTGCGGCCCCGTGCCGTTCGGCGATGCTCAGTACCTCGGCCACGGCCTCGAGGCTCGTGCCGGGCGGTGCGGGGTCGGAATAGCGGAGGTGAAAGAAGCTGACGTGGCCGTACTCGGCGGCCACGGCCACCAATCGGGCCATCTCACTGTTGGTGGTGCCCGGTGAGTACTCCGGGGAGAACGCGATTCCGGCGAAGCCCCGTTCGATGCCGGCGCGGGCGGCCTGCTCCAGCCGATCGAGCGCTGCCGGCGACGGTGCGTCCTCGATGCCGATGCCGAGCCGGGTGCCTCGCCAGTAGTGATGGTGAAAGGCGCCGCCGAAATGGACGGGTGAGACACCCGTGTACTGCTCGAAGAACTGATCGGCCGGACCGCCCACACCATGGAGGGCGAGGTTCGACGTCACGCCGTCGGCGATCTTCAGCCAGGCACCGAACTCGTTCGGCTCGTACGAGAGCAGGTCGATGAAGCCGGGCGCGACGATCAGCCCGGTGGCGTCGATGCTCTCACGGCCTTCCAGCGGCACCGCCAGCAGAGCCGTTATGCGGTCACCGTCGATACCGACGTTGACCAAGCCGTCGAACCCCGACGCCGGATCGATGACCCGCCCGTTGTTGATCACGACGTCGAAGAGATGGTTGGGCCCCGGGCCTGTCCCCTCGTCGGCCATCACCGGTGTCGCCACCGGTCCCGCCGGACTCTCGATGATCTCGACGTCCGGCTCGTCGTCGACGGCGTCCAAACGAGCCCAGGTCGGTGCGGTCGACGAGACGCCCTCGCCGGCACGGACCTGATAGTCCTGCCACGTCGACCAGGCCACCCTCGTGGTCACGGCCGCGACCGCTCCGGCTCCCAGGGTGGTGAGGAGCTTGCGTCGGTTCCACAGATACGGATGGTCGAGCGGCGATCGGGACATGCGGCGGCAGGCGGCAGGCGGTGCTGACAACCTCCTCGAAACCTAGCCGAGATACCGGCCCCGGTTGGTGACGGACAGTGATGAGGGTAAGTGACATCAGACAGTGACATCAGACAGTGACATCAGTGACATCAGCAGTGACATCAGACAGTGACATCAGACAGTGACATCAGACAGTGAATGGCGTCGACATCAGACAGTGACATCAGACAGTGAATGGCGTCGACCGTCCCGGCACCGCGGCTACTGTTTGGTCGTGCCGTTGGACATCCCCTATCTCTATCGTCTCGGTATCGTCGGCGCCGGCCAGATCGCCCGCATGACCTATCAGGCCGCGGTGAAACTCGGGATCACCCCCCGGCTGTTCGCCGAACGGTTCGACGACTCGGCCGCCCAGGTCGCCCCCATGGTCGTCCTCAACCACCCGGATGCGCTGGCCGGATTCGCCACCGACTGCCAGGTCGTGACGTTCGAGCATGAGCGGATCGACATCGGCCTGCTGCAGGCCCTCGAGGAGAACGGCAACCTGCTTCGGCCCGGCACGAAGACGATCAGGGCGGCGTTCGACAAACTGCACCAGCGGCGGGTGCTCCGACACCGGAACTTCAACGTTCCCGAGTTCGCCGAGATCTTCGGACCCGATGACGTCCTGGACTTCGCCGCCCGCTACGGCTATCCCATGGTGCTCAAGACCATACGGGCCGCACCGCCCGGCCAGCGGGGGGTGTGGGTAGTCGACGACCGCAACGAGGCCATGAAGGTACTGGCCGAATTCGGGCATCTGGCCCTGATGGCCGAGCAGAACCAGGACATCGTCAAGGAACTCGTCGTGGTCATGGTCCGCCGCCCCGGCGGACACATCCGTTTCTACCCGATCACCGAGATCGTCAACCAGGACGGCATCTGCGCCGAGATCCGGGCACCGGCCGACATCGGTCACCGGCTGGCCGGTGAGGCCCGCGACATCGCCGGCCGGTTGGCCGACGAGCTCGACGCCGTCGGTGTACTCGCCGTGGAGATGTTCCTCACCATCAACGGTCTCGTGGTCAACGAGCTGGCGGCCCGACCCCACAACGCCGGCCATTTCACCATCGAGGGCTCGCCGACCTCCCAGTTCGAGAACCACGTCCGCGCCGTACTCGATCTGCCGCTCGGACCGACCTGGGCGGTGAACCCGGCGGCCGTCACGATCAACGTCATCGGCGGTCTCGACGGCGTCGACCCCACACTGCATCTCGGGGAGGCGCTGGCCGTCGAGGGTGCGCATGTCCACCTCTACGGCAAGCAGCCGAAGCCGGGCCGAAAGCTCGGTCACGTCACCGCCTTCGGCGACGACATCGGTCAGGCCAGGGAGCTGGCCCGGCGGGCCGAATCCGCCCTGCTCGGCCGGCGGCCCTTCCCCTAGCGCACTGGCTTGTGCCCGTCGCACCCGTGCTACGGTCGGGGCATGGGTAGTGACGAGACGAAGGCGGAGCCGGCAGCCGCGGCCCACAATCCCGACCGGGTCACGGTGGTCGACCATCCGTTGGTGGCCCACAAGATCACCATGCTGCGGGACGAGAGCACCCCTTCCTCGGCCTTTCGACTTCTGTGCCAGGAGGTCACGCTGCTCACCGCCTACGAGGCCCTGCGCCACCTGCCGGTGCACAAGGTTCCGGTCAAGACACCGGTGGCCGAAACCGAATCCCCGGTGCTGAGCGGGCTGGCTCCCGCCATCGTCGGCATTCTGCGGGCCGGCCTCGTCATGGTGGAGGCGATCCTCACCCTCATCCCCCACGGTCGGGTCGGCCACCTCGGCCTCTACCGGGACCCCGACACCCACCAGCCGGTCGAGTACTACAAGAAGCTCCCGGAGAGCATCGATCAGCGGGAGGTACTCCTGGTCGACCCGATGCTGGCCACCGGCGGCTCGGCGGTCCATGCCCTCGACATCCTGACCGATGCCGGGGCGACCGACATCCGTATGCTGTCGATCATCGGCTGCCCGGAGGGTATTGCCGCCGTGCACGATCGTCACCCTGACGTGCACATCACGTTGGCCGCCCTCGATCCCCGGCTCAACGACCACGCCTACATCGTTCCCGGCCTCGGTGACGCCGGCGACCGGATCTACGGAACGAAATAGCAACTCGATGTCCGACGCCGATCCACACGGCGACTTCGCCAACGCCGATCACATCGACTGGGACGCGCTACGGGCCGAGGCCCACCGGGTGGCCGGCCTCGCCTATGCCCCCTACTCGAACTTCCGGGTCGGCGCCGCCGCACTGACCGACGATGGGCGGATCATCTCGGGCTGCAATGTCGAGAACGCGTCCTACGGTCTGACACTGTGCGCCGAGTGCTCGCTCGTCTCGGCCCTCCACACCGGTGGAGGTGGCCGCCTGGTTGCGGTGGCGATCGTGTCGGGCTCCGGCCGGCCGTGCCCTCCGTGTGGGCGGTGCCGCCAGCTGCTCTTCGAGCACGGCGGCGGAGACTGCCTGGTCGACGGTGACGGCACGATCCGGACGGTGGCCGAACTCCTACCGGGGGGATTCGAGCCCGACCGGATGAACGAAGGCTGACCGCCGACGAAGGCCACCGCGGCGGATCGGTCCGAGAATGTGCAGGCGCACCAGTCGCCACAACCTCCGTATCGTTCGAACGGGATGACGAAGCGCGGCTCCGAGCAGCCGTCGGATGGGTGGCAGGCCACGGAGCGGGTGACGGAGCTGGTCGACCATGCCCAGCGGAATGAACTCGTCGACGCCGTATCGCTGGGGGCGGCGGTGGTGCGGCATGAAGAAAGTTCCGAACACCACGTCCCAGATCGGCAGCAGTCCTGAGTAGTTGGAGTTGATGGCACCGGCCTCGTTGGCGTGATGCCAGTGGTGGAATTCCGGGGTGGCCACCACCTTGTGCAGGCGGGGCAACCGCCAACCGACGTTGGCGTGGAGGAAGACGCCGACCACGATCTGCAGCACCGCCAGGGCACCCGATGCCTCCGGGGTGAACCCTGCGGCCAGCAGGAAGACGAAGGCCGGGGCGAGGAGCGCACCATCGAGCGGGTGGGCACGAAAGCCGCTGACCCAGTCGAGTCGCTCGGTGGAATGGTGAATTGCATGGAACCGCCACAGAACCGGCACCTCGTGGTACCAGCGGTGGGTCCAGTAGACGATCAGATCGAACAGGACGAGGCCGATCAGCGGCATCGCGACCTGCGGAATGGAGGCGACCAGGGGCCGGATCGCCAGACCCGGAAGCCAGGCCAGACTGAGCAGCGCCACCGGGATCGCCACCACGAGCCCGGCGATGTTGAGCACCGCTCCGGCCAGCGCGTACCCGATGTCGGTTCCCAGCTGGGGCCGCCGGATCCGCTGGCGGTGGCGAGGAAACAGTTTCTCGAACGGAACAACGATGACGAACACGAAAACCACGACGGCAAGCGCACCTGCGTCGAGGGCCAACGACAGCGCGATCAGCACGGCGGCAGCGAGCCTCGGCCACGTGCGGCGCCACCACGACCGTCGAGGTTGCTGATGGAGAGACGGTGGCGAAGACGGAGGCGGGACGTCGAATGTCATCATGCTCTACTGTCGAGAGGACGGGTCGAACCGGTTCACACGCGGCTCGACCCCATCCCGGGTGAACCGCCGGCGGCGGTCGACACGACAAAGGGGTTGATGGGTCAAACGCCAACGAGCAACGGCACCGATGCCGAAGACCGAGCGCTGATCGCCCGAATCGGGCGCGGCGACCGGGGAGCACTCGAGCAGCTGTACCGGCGCCACGTCGGATGGCTGCTCGGGCGGCTCGAAGCGCGCTGCGGCGATCCCGATCTGGCCGACATCGCACTGCAGGACACCTTCGTGTCGGTGTGGCGATCGGCTTCCAAATACCGGGGCGACGGAACGGTCGCCGCCTGGCTGTGGGGAATCGCCGTACGCCGCCTCATCGATCAGCTCCGCCGTCGCCGACCGACCCCGATGGCCCCCGATCACCTGAACCGATACCGGAGCGAAGCAGGCGTGGCGTTCGAGGACGCCATCACCCAGAAGGCGGCCCACACCGAACTCGGGCCCGCATTCGGTGCGCTCAGCCCCGATCTGCAGGCCGTCCTGATCGCCACCGCGATCGACGGGCTGACCACGAAGGAGGCCGCCCGCCTACTCGGTGTCCCCCAGGGGACGGTCAAGACCAGGCTCATGCGGGCCCGGCGAACACTCCAGGAGGCGCTGTCATGAACGATCGGCTCACACCGACGACCGGTGGTCCGCCGCCGCCACTCGATCCCGACCGGATCGAGTCCAACTGGTTGGCCATCTCGACCGAGCTCTTCGCTCCCCAACCCACCGTGGTGGAGCGCTGGCTGCGACGACTGTCGGTTCCTCCGACGGTGTCCCGATTGATGGCCGCAACCCCGGCGCTGCGACGGGCCTGGTTCGTGGCCCTCGGTCTCGTGATCCTTCTCGGGCTCGGCGCCGGCGACGGCGCCCAACCCCGGGATCAGCTGTTCCTGCTCCTTCTGCTGGCCCCCCTCGCACCGGTGCTCGGTGTCACCTTGGCCTACGGCCCGGCGGCCGATCCGGCCCACGAAGCCACCCTGGCCACGCCCCTGTCGGGTTATCGGCTGGTGATGATCCGGTCGGCCACCGTGGTCGCCGTGTCGGTGATCCTGCTCGGGTTGGCCTCGCTTCTATCGGCCGAGGTGTCACCGATGGCCTTCGGCTGGCTGCTCCCCGCCCTCGGCCTCACGTCGGCGTCGCTGGCCCTCATGACCTTCATGCCGCCCCGTCGTGCCGGCGCCGTCACCGCCGTGGCCTGGGTGGTCGGGGTGATTACGGCCCGAGGCGGGTCACCGGACCCGCTTGTCGCCTTCGCCGTCGCCGGACAGATCGTGATGGTTGCGGTCGGCGGCCTCGCCGCCATCGTCAGCTACGTGCGACGGGACCGCTTCGACCTGCTCGGAACCGAGCCATGACGGACCGCGACCCGTCACTGAATCGCCCGACCCAGATCCTCGTGTTCGGGGCAACGAAGTCGTTGGACGACGTCCTTGCGCTCAGCGGGGTCGACCTGTCAATCGAAGGAGGCCTCACCACGCTGCTCGGTCCCAACGGGGCCGGCAAGACCACTCTGTTGCGATGCCTTTCCACGGTTTGGACGGTCGACGGAGGTTCGGTCATGATCGACGGTCTCGATCCGGGCCATGAGCGCGACCGGATCGAGATTCGGCGCCGGCTCGGCTATCTGCCTCAAGACCCCGGTCTGGCCAACGGGGCCCGGGTCTTCGACGTGGTCGACTACGCGGCGGTGATGAAGCGGGTCGGGGCCGGCTCACCCGACCCGGAGCGTCGTCGCCGTCAGGAGGTGATGGAGCAGCTGATTCGGGTCGGGGTGGCCGACCGGGCGTCGGATCGGGTCGCCTCGCTGTCGGGCGGGATGCGGCGGCGGGTCGGGCTCGCCCAGGCGCTGCTGGGGTCACCGACGTTGCTGGTGCTGGACGAGCCGGCCGCGGGCCTCGATCCCGAGGAGCGGGCTCGGCTTCGATCAATCCTGAGCGAACGCCGGCATCGGGCCACGGTTGTGCAGTCGACCCATCTCACCGACGAAGCGGCCTACAGCGATCGGGTTCTGGTCATGACCGCCGGCCGGGTCGTCTTCGCCGGCACTCCGTCGAGGTTGGCGTCGCTGGCCGAGGGGCGAACCTGGCAACAGACCGAGGCGCCGGATCAGTCGTCGAGGCGGGGGACGACGGTGCTCGCCCATTGGCGACAGGCCGACGGCACCTACCGCTGTCTCGGAACGCCGCCGGACGGTTCGACGACCGTTGATCCTCGCCTCGAGGACGGTTATCTCCTCCTCCAGCAGCCCGGATCGGTCTGAGATCCCGGTCGGGTTCGCTCAGGCCAGTTCTGCCAGCAGGCTCGGAAGCTCACGAATCGTCGACAGGGTGCGGATCCGCGTTCGCTCCTGCTCATCGATCCGGCCGTTGCTTTCCTGCTCGTGGCCCCAGGTGATGCTGTAGGGAACATGGACTCCTGTCGCCCCGATCTCGACCACTGGCTCCACATCGGAACGGAGCGAGTTTCCGACCATTACGAACTCCGACGTCGTCACCCCGCATCGCCCGAGTACTTCTCGATAGCTTTCCGGTGACTTCTCGCTCAGTATCTCGATCCGTTCGAATCGATCGGCCAGACCCGATTCCGCGATCTTGGACTCCTGGTGGAAGAGATCGCCTTTGGTGATGAGGATGATGCGATGACGTCGACCCACCGTGTCGAGCACGTCGGCGACACCATCGATCAGCTCGACGGGATGGGCCATCATCTCCTTGCCCCAGTCGACGATCATGGCGATTGCGGCGGTCGGGATTGCCCCGTCGCTGACCTCGACCGCGGTCTCGATCATCGACAGGATGAAGCCCTTCACGCCGTAGCCGAACAGCTCCAGATTCTTGCGCTCACGGGCCAGCAGCCGGGCGGAAACGTGCTCACTCTCGGCCCAGGGACTGACCAGGGCCCGGAACCGATCCTCGGTCAGGGCGAAGTGGGTCTCCGAATGCCAGAGCGTGTCGTCGGCATCGAATCCGATGAGGGAAACAGCCATAGGGAGCAACCAGAGTACCGGGTCCCGTGCCGAGCCTCGATGGATGGTGTGATGGATAGCATGACGTATGGCTCTTGATCACCCCGAATCGACCGCGCTCTCCACTGATCTCTTCGATCAGATCCGGTCGGCCCCGAAGGTCCTTCTCCACGACCATCTCGACGGAGGCATGCGCCCGTCGACGGTCATCGAGCTGGCCCGGGAGCAGGGTTATGATCGGCTGCCCACCACCGATGCGGACGAATTGGCCAAGTGGTTCACCCGGGGCGCCGACCGTCGCAATCTCGAGCTGTACCTTGAGACCTTCGCCCATACCGTCGGGGTCACCCAGACCCGCGACGGCTTGATGAGAGCCGCCGCCGAGGCGGCCGAGGACCTGGCGGCCGACGGGGTCGTGTATGCCGAGGTCCGCTTCGCCCCCGAACTGCACACCACGAAAGGGTTGACCCTCGACGAGGTGGTCGAGGCGGTGCTGGAGGGTTTTCGTATCGGATCGGCAGACCGGCCGATCACCATCGGCACACTCTGCACGGCCATGCGCACCGCGGCGCACTCCTACGAGATCGCCGAGCTCGCACTTCGCCACCGTGACGAAGGAGTCGTCGGTTTCGATATTGCCGGGGCGGAGGCCGGCTATCCCCCGAGCCGGCATCTCGACGCCTTCCAGCTGGCGATGCGGGAGAGCTTCCACATCACCATCCATGCCGGCGAGGCGTTCGGCCTGCCGTCGATCGCGGAGGCGTTGAACTACTGCGGGGCCGAGCGTCTCGGTCACGGGGTGCGGATCGTCGATGACATCACGTTCGACGGCGACGGACGGCCGGTGCTGGGTCGCCTGGCCGCCTATGTACGGGACCGGCGGGTCGCGCTCGAGATGTGCCCGACGTCGAACGTCAACACCGGGGCCGCACCGTCGATCGAAGAGCACCCCATCGGTTTGCTGCGCCGCCTCCGGTTCCGGGTCACCGTCAACACCGACAACCGGTTGATGAGCAACGTCACGTTGTCCGACGAGTTCATCAAGCTGGCCGAAGCCTTCGGCTACGGCGTAGACGACATGGAGTGGCTGACGATCAACGCCATGAAGAGCGCATTCTGGCCTTTCGAACAGCGCCTGCGAATCATCAACGAGCAGATCAAGCCGCGCTACGCCGCATTGCGGGCCGCCGGCCTTTGACCGGGCCCCGGTTCGGTACCGGCCCGGTCAGTTGAGCGTGACGTCGATCGGATAGTGGGCCAACCACTCGAGGTCGCCGCCCTGCCGTTTCAGAACCCGAGCCCACAGGGTGTCCGGCTCGGTCGTGAACAGATCGTCGATGGTGGCGTCGACGACCCACCAGCCCTCATGCTGGATCTCCCGCTCGAGTTGCCCGGGATACCAACCGGCGTACCCGGCGAAGATCCGGACGGCGTTGATGCCTTGAGCCCGAACCAGGGCCGGTTGCTGATCGAGATCGACGGGGTGGGCGCCGAGAACCAGCTCGCCGGGTTCACAGGACGACCGGCCGATGGCGATCAGAGCGTCCTGATCGACCGGTCCCCCTTCGAACAGCAGCCCCGGGTCGAGGTCGAGTTCGTCCCAGTCCGGGAAGCTATCGACCATCGAGGAGTCGCCCATCGGCCTGTTGAGGACGACGCCGAGCGCCCCCTCCGAGCCGTGTTCGAGAATCAGCGTCAACGTCGAGCTGAATCCATCGGCGTGCACCTCCGGTCGGGCCACGAGGATTCTGCCCGCCAGCGATACACCCAGATACGGTATCTTCGCTTCTTCCATCAATCCGTCCTAACCGGGGAATGCCGTAGCACACCGACAACTGTTTCCATCGGGCTCGTCGTAGCGGTCCTTGAAAAAGTTCGGGTCGTCTTCGAGATTCCTCGCCGTTCCGCGCTTAGGCACATCACCCTACCTCCACCCACCAGGGGTTGTCATCCTTAGGCGTGCAGCCTCGACACACCAACAATGTTCGCCTGCCACCGGCATCCATGCAGGCGATAGGAATTGCGGAATAACGTAGGTGCTTGTTGAAGGTTCAACCTGATATGCCATGGGCTCGAAATCCAGCTAGGAATCAAATCAATTTGCCGTCGAGACCACATAGTACGATATAAAGCGACAAGGGTGGTGACATGAATAGAAATATCGTGATGCGGCCATCTCCCTGCCACGACGACATTCCATCGAAAGTGGAGATGGGGCATACCTGGGCCACCCCTCGGGCCACGCGGGGAGGTCACACCGTCCACTACGTATTGATCGACCATCAGCTCTAGGCTTGAGAGATGGGTATTCTCCCGAAGGCCAACGACCGCTGCTGGTGTGGCAGTGGCAAGAAGTTCAAGCGCTGCCACAAGGCGACCGCGTCACCGGTGAAGCCGGGGACGATCTCGCCGCTGCGTCCGGTCCCCGACTCGATCACCAAGCCGACGTGGGCCGACGGGGGACATGCCGACCGGTGGGACGAGCCGTGGGTCAAGACACCCGATGTCATCGACCGCATGCGACGCACAGGCCGTGACGCCGCCGATCTCCTGGCCTTTCTCGGAACGCTCTGCCAACCCGGTGTGACCACCGACGAGATCGACGCCGCCTGCCACGAGCGTGCCATCGAACTCGGCGCCTATCCGAGTCCGCTCGAGTACCCAGGTCCGGTCATCGCCTTCCCGAAGTCGGTGTGCAGCTCGATCAACGAGGTCATCTGCCACGGTATTCCCGACGATCGGCCGCTGCGCGACGGTGACATCGTCAACCTCGACGTCACCCTGTACCGGGAGGGTGTCCACGGCGACACCAACGCCACCTTCTTCGTCGGCGAGGTCGACGAGCTGTCGAAACGCCTGGTGCAGGTGACGCGGGAGTCGCTCGAAAAGGGCATCGAGGCGGTCAAGCCCGGCGAGCCGATCAACGCCATCGGTCGCGCCATTCAGACCCACGCGGAAGCTCACGGGTTCGGCGTGGTACGCGATTTCGTCGGCCACGGCATCGGCGAACAGTTCCACACCGACCTGCAGATCTGCCACTACTACCATCCGCGCCAGACCGACATCATCGAGCCCGGCATGACCTTCACCATCGAACCCATGATCACGGCCGGCTCGTGGAAGATACGTCTGTGGGACGACGGCTG
Organism: Acidimicrobiales bacterium; assembly: GCA_965216675.1. Lineage (GTDB taxonomy): Bacteria > Actinomycetota > Acidimicrobiia > Acidimicrobiales > SZUA-35 > JAHELU01. The sequence goes on from CBDCGK010000004.1 coordinate 1,049,482, forward strand.
GACGGCCGTGACGGCCGACGGCAGTCGAACCGCACAGTTCGAGCACACGATCCTCGTCACCGACGACGGGGCGGAGATCCTCACGACGCCGAGCGACACCAGCGTGCATCCCTACTGGGGCACCGAGCCCTTGTCGACCTCGGCCGCTCACTGAACCACCCGAGAGCCGGCCCGGCTATCCCAGCCGGTCGCCGACCAGGTCCCACAGGCCGAGCATGCGGGTGGCGAGGACGACCACGACCACGGTCAGGACCGGTCGTATCACCCGCTCGCCGCCGTCGACGGCCACGTTGGCCCCGACATAGCCGCCCAAGCCCATGCCGACACTGAGCACGAACGCCGGCACCCAGCGAATCTGGTCGTTGTAGAGGAAGACCGGGACGGCGATGATCGTGATGGCGAGAATCAGGATGGTCTTCACCGCGTTCGCCGTCACCAGATCGAATCCCGACCGGGCCAGGACCAGGAGCAGGAAGAGGCCGACACCGGCCTGCACCGCTCCCCCATAGAAGCCGATGGCCGAGAACACACCGAACGTGACCCACGCCGGCCACGGCGCACTCTTCGCGTCGGGGGTCGGCTTCCGTAGGGTAAGCACCAGAAGCGGAAACATCAGGAACCCGAAGAGCCGCTCGAACAGATCGTCGGGGATCTGCGAGGCAACAAGCGAGCCGGCCAGTGCCCCGACCATGACCGGCACCAGCACGGCAACCGTGCGGGCCCGATCGCTGACGTCACGCCGGGCGAAGCCGTAGGCCCCGGCCAGGTTTTGAATCAGCACGGCGATCCGGTTCGTTCCGTTGGCCACGGTTCCCGCCACCCCGGCCAGCGACAGCAACGGCACGGTGAGCATCGAGCCACCTCCCGCCATCGAATTGATAACACCGGCGAAGAAACCGCCGACGAGCAAAACAAGCGCATCGACCAAAGTCATGCAGAGACGCTAGCCGGTGGGGACTCGACCAATCGTGGTCGGAACCGACGTCCCGATCGGCCGGCATCGACCACCGGCTCGCACCGAGCCGCGATACTGACCGGGCGGCGCGAACAGCACAACGGAACAGAACGACTCGGGCCCATGAAACGGGCCCGAAAGCAAGTAGGAGTGGAAACGATGCGCCGAGGCCTCGCTTCGATGCTAATGGGATTGTCGCTGCTGGTGGCATCGATGGGTTGGGCCGGATTCATCGTCGCCCGCGCCGTGTTGGACGAGGACCGGTCCGACGAACTCGCCGCCCGGCTGCTGCAGCACGAGGGTGTCAGCACGGTCATCGCCGGCCGTCTGGGTGACGGGATGGAACGCCATGTTCCCGATGACGAGCCGATGTCCCGGCAGGAGCTCAACGCAGCCGCCGCGGAGGCCATCACCGATCCGCTCGCGGCATCGGCACTGAGCGATGCACTGTCGAACGCGTACCGCCTGGGCCTCGCCGACATCGCCGCCGATCCGACCTTCGACCATTTCGACGTGAACGAGGCGGCGCGCCATGCGCTGCTGGCGGCGAGACCGTCACTCGAAGGTCGGATTCTCGTCAATCCGCTGGTGAGGGTTCAGCTTCCGGTTGACGGCCTCACCTGGCTGTCCGGCCTGAAGACGATGGCCGACCGCTTCGCGGTGGTCGCGCTGGCCGCGGCCATGATCGGATTCGCCACGTCGTTCATCGCGGCCGACGAGCCGACCGCGGTGCTTCGACGGGCGGCCTCGTGGATTCTGGGTTCGGCGACCGTCTGGGCGGTTCTCGGTCCCTTGTTCGCGGCTCTGGTACGTTTCGCCGTTCCATCGTCGTTCGTGGTGCTGGCGGTCACCGTTGAGACCGCGCTCGTGTCCATGCAGCGACCGGCGATCGTCATGGGCGCCTTCGGTGTCGGGATGGCGTCGGTCGGCTACCTGGCCCCCGCGGTCGGCCGGCGGCGTGGTGCCCTGCTGATCGAGCGGGCGAGACGGCGGCTGCGGGCCGATCCGGACTCGGCGACACCGACGACCGCCTCCGTCGCCGCAACCCGTTCGGTCACCGGCCCGGACTCGCGGCGGAGCACAAGTGCGGGTCAGGCCCGAGACGCCGGTATGGGGAGTCGGCTGTCGGCGGCGTGGAAGGAAGGGCACGGGTATCTGGACGACGCCCGGGTCGCACCGTTCTTCTCCGGCCCACCTCGCGACCGCTGATCCAGCGGAAGGGCTGTCGGGACCTTGTTCATCCGCCGGCGAGTTGCTGGTCGAGCCAGGCACTGATCTCGCCGAGCACCTCGAACCGCTCCGGTTCGTTCAGGCACTCGTGGCGCAGACCCGACCAACCGCGGTAGGTGACCCTCGGGTGGCCCTGCAACGGCAGCGACGCCGTCTGGGGAACCAGTTCGTCGTCCTCGCCGTGGAGGACGTAGGTCGGCACCCGGATTCGGTCGAGACGGGCGGTCGTGTGGTCCATGGTCTCGAAGATGGCCTTGCCGAGTCCGGCGGTCGCTCCGAGAATCACGAGGGGATCCGAGTGATAGGCCTTCTCCACCTCCTCGTCGCGGGACAGCAGGCCACTCATCTTTGTGCCCTTGATGAACAGCGAAGGTGCGAACCGGCCGAGTACCGGGGCGGCGATTCGCTGCCAGCGCGGCACCTCGGCGGCGAGAGCCGGTGAACTGAGAATCGCCAGATCGGGCTGGGGACGGTCCGACACCAGATAGGTCGACGCCATCAAACCGCCGAGCGAATGGCCCATCAGCACGACGGGTACGCCCAGCTCCCGCCGCTGCGACAGCAGATCCTCGATGTCGTCGAGAAAGGTGTCGAAGCGATCGATGTGAGCCCGCCGCCCGCCGCTCTGGCCGAATCCCCGGTTGTCGAACGCAACAGCGTCGATGCCCGCCTCGGCGAAGAACTCGCCGACATGGGTGTAGCGGCCCGAGTGCTCCCCGATGCCGTGCACGATCAGGAGGGCGGCTCTGGGATTCTCCACCGGCCACCGTCTGACCAGTTGGGTCTCACCGTCGCGGGTCTCGTCGAACTCGATGCTCATTGCCGATGCTGCCACATCACCCAGGTTACCGGTTGGTCATGATTTGAATGGGATGGTTTACCCAACGACTGGGCCGGCGTCGTGGTAATGCGAACAGCGGCGTGACACACTGGGCGGCGATGTTGCCGCTCCCATCCCTTGTCGCCGTCGCCGTAGGTGGTGCGGTGGGGACCCTGGCCCGATGGGGCGTGCTCGAGTTCGCGACCCGAGGCGTGGACGTCGCGCCCGGCGACACGTCGCGCAACGTCACGGTGGCCCTGTTCGCCGTCAACGTGGCCGGATCGCTGCTGCTGGGGGTTCTGCTCGCTCAGCGGGACGTCATGAAACCGAACCAGTTCCTGGCCATGGGGGCCGGTTTCACCGGCGGCTTCACCACCTTCTCGACCTTCGCCGTCGATGTGGCCGAGATGCTCGATGGCGGACGGCTCGGCGAGGCCGCGATCAACGGTGCCGGCACAGCGCTGTGCGCACTCCTGGCCGCAGGACTCGGCTACAGGCTGGGGGTCATCAGCCGATGACCACCGCACTGATCCTGGCGGCGATGCTGGCCGCGGCCGCGCTCGGAGCCGTCGTCCGCTACCTGACCGGTCTGGTCTTCAACAACGACTTCCCGCTCGGAACCCTCGGGGTCAACCTGCTGGCCTCCGCATTCCTCGGACTGCTGGTGGGAGCCGACATCGGTGAATCGATGTCGCTCATCGTCGGCACCGGTGCCCTCGGCGCCATGTCCACCTGGTCGGCGGCGGCCAACGAGGCGGCGGTCATGGCTCGAAGCGGTGAGGGGTACCTGGCACTGGCCTACCTGGCCCTCACCGTGTTGAGCGGCGTGATGTTCGCCTGGTTCGGGCTCCAGCTCGGCCAGGCCCTCTGATCGGCTACGAGCCGGCCCGCACCTCGTCGCAGTCGACGGTTATCTCCGTCATGACCTCATCGGTGGTCGGATCGACGGCCTCGACGTACCCCTGATCCAGGGTCGGGTCATCCACGCACTGCTGGCGAGCGAGCTGCTCCATCTGCGGCGTGGGGCCGATGGGGTGGCTCACGTCGGGCGGTTCGACGTCGAGGACCGGCGGATTTGCCGGGTCGATGGGCACCGCCTGCTCGGACGAGCAACCGCCGAACAGGAGGGCGATCACCGTGCCGGCGACGACCCCGACGGTGGTGAGGCCGCGCAACGATGTCGACGGTCTGGAGATCGTTGGGATCGCTGCCATCACGCTCACCGTAGCCATCGGAGGTGATGGAACGAACCGAACCTTCAGGGATCCGATCGAACAGCCGACCGGAGAGGCGTGCTCTCACCCCGTCGGGTCCTCTTCGACTACGAAACCCTTCACAGTCCGGTGTGGACGCCGACACGTCCCGAATTCTCGTGCGCGGCCAACAGCGTGTCGCTGATGATGCCGATCATCGAGCCGTATTTCGTCCGCTCGGCCCGGCGGGCCCTGCCCCTCCTGCCGGCCGACCTGGCCCCGACCGCCGAGGCCTACCTCCAGCAGGAAGCCGAGCACCTCCGCCAGCATCGCCTGTTCAACCGGTTGTTGACCGACCGCTATCCGGCGCTGCATCGCACCGAGCGGGTCATGGGCCACCTCTATCGGCACTTGGAGCAGCGTCGATCGCTCGAGTTCAGTTGTGCATTTGCCGCGGCGTCGGAGACGATGGCCTACTCGGCGGCCCGGTGGGCGGCCGAACGCCGCCAAGAGCTGTTCCGCGGTGCCGACGACGTCGCGGCAACGCTGTTCCTGTGGCACCTGGCCGAGGAGGTCGAACACAAGTCGGCTGCATTCGACATACACCGTCACGTGGTGGAGCGGGAAGGCCGAGCCGCCCGGGCCCGCCTCCGCCTTGTGGCCGCCATGGCGATGGCGCTGTTCCTGGTCATCGTGTTCGTGGTCTGGGGCACGACCGTGATGCTGGCCGGGGAGCGTCGCCTGCATCACCCGGTCGCCTGGTTTCGCTTGACCTCCTGGGCCGTCACCTTCGCCTTCGAGATGCTGGGCAACCTGGTGATCAGCATGCTCCCCGGCTTCCATCCCGATGACCTCGCCGACCCGGCCTTCTACGAGGTGTTGCTCCGGGAGTTCGATGCCGAATCGGCCAGTGTCCCGATCTGGACCGATGTCGGACCCGGTCCGGGCTGAGGCCGGAACAGCCCGTCGATGGGCAGTACCGCTCATCCGGCTTCACAGATCCGGGGTTCGGGCCGACTGGAACGTCGTGAACACCGATCACCACGATGCCGCCCACCTACCCGACCTCGACCACTTCGAACAACAGGTCAACCAGGCCGATCTCGATCGTGATCCCTTTGCCATTGCGCTATTCGAGGTGAAACCGGACGGTCACGACTACTGGGGTCTGTATCGCCGCCTCGCCCGCAGCCTCGGCGACTTCGCAAGCCCCACGACCCATGTCGCCAATCTCGGACACGGCCGGATGGCGGTGCTGGCCCGTACGACCGATACGACCCACCAGTGGATCGCTCCGATCGGCACCGCGCTTCGGGCCACACTCGATGCCTGGCTCGACGAGAACGGACCCGATGGACGGCCCCGGCGGCTTTCCCTGCGCCCGACTCAGGACGGACGCCTCACCGATCTACTGGAACCCGACGACGATGAGACAATGGGCGATCAGCCCCGTCTGATCTCGGGCGCCGCCCGTGGACTGACCCGAGCCGTCTGGTCGAACGCCGAGGCCGCGCTGGCCGAGGCCGCCGAAAAGCGGCTCTCGTTCGTCGAGCACAACAGCTCGCCGGGTCCCAGCCTGCTGCACCGGCGTTCACTGGATCGAGGTCCGCTGGGTCACGGTTCGGAGATCGGGCCGGAGGCCGAAGTCCCCGACGATGAGCGCCTCGCCGTGCTCGCACACCGGGTGGAGCCGGTCGACCGCCCGGAACCGGAGTGGCTATGGCTTCGTCTCGGGCCAGGGCTTGATGTGGGCCCAGCCGATGGGTTGTTCCCGATAGAGCGGGCCGATCTCAGTGACGCGGAGCAGGCCATGCTCGAGGTCTGGCTGGTCAATCAGGTCGGACCGCTCTTCGCCGGCGCAAGCGCCCAGCTTCGGGTGACGGTGCCGATCACCGCGGAAGCGGCGCGGGCTCGGTCCTTTGCTCAGCGCATCTTTCCGGTCCTGGAGCGACATCGCATCCCGCCTAGCCGGCTGGTGCTGGAGATCGACGGACAGGCCCTGGTGGCCGAGGCGACCCGTAGCGGGCGAGACGGTAACGGATCCCAGCCGTCGATCCGGCGATTCGTCGAGGACGCGGCGGCGATGAACGTGGCCGTCGTGATCAACAACTTCGACGGCGGATGGGCGGCATGGCGGGCCATTGACGATCTACCGGTCGGATACATCAAGCCACTCCCCGAGTTGTTGCATCACGCCGGCCTTCGTGACGACGGCGCCATCCGACTGCTGGGCCTGATCGGGATCGACGCCGACAACCGGGGCATCGAACTGATCGTGCCTGCGGTCGAGACGGCGCTCTCACCCCGCGATCTCGCCCTGTTCGGCTTCGCCTACCAGGAAGGTCCCCTGTCGACCGTCGAGCAGGTGACCGAAGTCGTGGGCGCCGGGTCGTCGGCCGAACGAGAGGCCCTCAGGCAATGAGGAGCTGGTAGACCACACCGACGATGGCGGCGCCGAGGACGATACGAAGCGTTGCGACCTGGTAGCGGAAGATCGCAATCGCTGCCCCCAACGCGATCGCGGCTGCCGCCCAGTCGAGCGTCGACAGGTCGGGTTCGTACACCAGAGCCCCGAAGCGCCGGGTCTGCTCGACGTCGTCGAACAGGGTGAAGAGCCCGAACCACACCGCGAGATTGAGAATCACACCGACGATGGCGGCCGTCACGGTGGAGAGCGCGGCAGTTAGCGCCGCACGGCCGCGAACATGCTCGACGAACGGAGCGCCGAGAAAGATCCACAGGAACGACGGCACGAACGTCACCCAGGTTGCGATCGAAGCCCCGAAGAGACCGGCTTGGAGCGGCGACAACGATCCGGGATCGCGGTAGGGGCCCATGAACCCGACGAACTGAACGACTTGGATCAGCGGGCCGGGAGTGGTTTCGGCCATCCCGAGGCCGCTGATCATCTCGCCGGGTTCGAGCCAACCGAAGGTGTTCACCGCCTCCTGGGCGATATAGGCGAGCACGGCGTAGGCGCCGCCGAACGTGAGCACGGCCGCCGTGGAGAAGAACCAGGCGACGTCGGTGTACACCGACGACCGTCCGAACCCGGCGAGCAGCATTGCCACCGGACCGAACCAGACGGCCAGACCGATCCCGAGCACCTTGATCGCCCGGCCCCACGTCGGTTTGGCGAATGTGACGTCCTGATCGCCGACGAGGACGTCACCGTCGTCGCTGACCGCATCCTCGTCGTGGCCGGTTATCAGATTGAACACGTCCGGACGTAGCCGTCCACCGACGAGCCCGATGAGAGCGGCGACAGCCACGATGACCGGGAACGGGATCTCGTAGAAGAAGATCCCGACAAACGCCGCGACGGCTATCGCCAGCATCGGGCCGTTCTTGATGACCCGACGGCCGATTCGGAGCATCGCACTGGCAACGATGGCGATCACCGCGGCGCCGATGCCGAAGAACAGGCCAGTTACCCACGCCACATCGCCGTAGGCCGCGAACAGGATGCTGAGAGCCATGATCGACACGAACCCGGGCAGGATGAACAGCCCGCCGGCGAGCAATCCGCCCGCCGGCCCCCGCAGCAACCAGCCGAGGTAGGTCGCAAGCTGTTGGGCCTCGGGACCGGGAAGCAACATGCAGTAGTTGAGCGCATGGAGGAAACGACGCTCACCGATCCAGCGACGGCGCACGACGAGTTCGTCGTGCATCACCGCGATCTGGCCGGCCGGCCCACCGAAGCTGTTGGCCGCCACGGTGGCCCACGCCGAGAGCCATGTGCGCCGATCGATCGAATGCCCGGGCGGCACGCCTGCGTCGACTGGTGAACCTGGTTGCTTCATCGACTGAGATGATGGACTCGAAACCGAGCTTTTACAACCGGAGAAACGAGTGCTGTTCTCGCGGCCGAGCTGTTCTGCCCCTTCACCGCGTCCGATGGGGTGGCGGGTGATCGAATCGCAGTGACATCCGTCTCAGGGTCGGGGTGAAGCCGAGGTCCTCGAAGGCCCGATGAGCGACGTCGTTGAAGTCCCAGGTACTGAGTTCGACCCGGTCGACGCCGAGGTCTACGGCCCAGTCGAGGACCTCCTTGCAGAGGGATCGGCCAATGCCGGTTCGGCGGGCCGACGGTACGACAACGACCTGATCCAACTCCACGAACGCAGCTCCGTGGATCAGTGCGTTGTCTGGTCGTTCATGCCGGACACCAACCGAGTAGCCGACAAGAACGCCGTCGACGTCTTGTGCAACGAACACCGCCGTTGAGTCCGACGAAATCCACGCACGAACAACGGGAAGAAAAGCGGATTCGTCGGGTGGCTTGAACCAGTCGGGCCTTTGCTCGTGGTGGAGCTGCTGGACGATGCCGTTCAGACTTGCCACCAGTTCCGCATCGGCCGACTCGGCGAGCCTCGTCGTGAAGTCCATCGGCACAATCCTGGCACAGAGTGTTCCTGGGCGACATGCTGGAGTCCAGGGGCCACCGCGTGGTCGACGTCGAATCAGGGGCAACCGTTCGATCGTGGCCGAGATCGAAGCCGTGGCGATAGAGCCAGACCGGAAGAACGACGATCTCCCAGAGGCCGCCGGGGATGTAGAGGAGCGCTCCGGAGCCATCGGTGTCGATGGTGCCGGTGACGGAGAGCAGGGCGCTCGCCAGCAGAAACACGTACCCGATCCCACCCCAGACCGACAGCCATCTGGGAATCAGGAGCGACGAGTACAGCGCGTAGCAGAGGAACAGGCTGCCGAGGGCGAGGACGATCATGCCGAGTTGATAGCCGTAGTTCTTGATGCTGTCGGCCTGTTCGACGAGGAAGGCCAGATCGGCCGATTCAAAGTCACCGACCGACTCGTCGCTCAGCCCGGCGAGCGTCAGGTAGAGAATTGGCCCGACGAGAAGGAGCACGCACTCGATGGCCCGGAGTACGAGGTAGGTGAGCGCGATTGTCCGGTGTTGGAGTTGGATCACCGGTTGGAAGGCAACGGCGATGAAGACGATCCCGATGGCCATCGCGGTGACGCTGAGCGCTCCGACCACGAGTCGGGCGTCCGACTCGAGTACGTTGAACGCCGGGTCCGTCAACTTCGGGGCAACGAAGTAGGCGTCAACCATCCCGGCCAGCATCGTGGCGATGAAGAGCGTGGCTATGACGACGGCGTTGGCCCGGAATGTGGTGTCTCGGCCGCCCCAGCGTTCGGTGTCGGTGGTCAACACAGCCATGGTCAAACACTCGCCTGCCGACAACGGTTGGAGTAGGGTCCTTGGGCCTCTCGCGATCTGATCCGGTCCTCGGACACGTCAGCGCCGGACGTGGTTCACCGACCCGGGTCGCCCACGCCTGCCAAGGACCTCCGGCCCTGTACCCTCTGGTCGGCAGCGCTCATGCTCTGATCGTGGACGGAGACATCCGACAGAGCGACGATCGTCACGACGGCGAGGGCACCATCACAGGCGTTCCGAGACGTGACCTCCGCAACGCAACGCTCTTTGCCGTCGTCGTGTTGTCGGCCGGATGGCTCGGTCGGCTCCTCGATCAGATGACCGATGACGGGGACGGCGCAACCCTCGGTCAACTCGTCTGGATCATCTCCCCGATCGCAGCGGCCAGCGTGCTCCGCTTCCGGTCCGGCGATGGCTGGGCTGATGCCGGGTTGAGACCCCGGTTCGGCGACAACGGCGGCTGGTATGCCATCTCGGTCCTGTTCTACCCCATCGTCATCGGTTTGACCGCCATCGTCGGGTTCCAGCTCGAGGAGTTTGTCGTCGACGGCGGAGGCAGCTTCCCGACAGGCACCTTCGCCACGGTGTTTCTGGCCGGTCTCATTGCCGTGCTGCTGACCAGCATTGCCGAGGAATTCGGTTGGCGGGGCTACCTGTTGCCTCGCCTCGCCGCCGCCGGGCTCGGCCGATGGACAATTCACCTTGTGGTCGGCCTCGTCTGGGGCGCCTGGCACATTCCCTACGTCGAGGTGCTGTGGGACTTCACCGATGAGAGCCTCTCAACCCTGGTGCCTCGCCTCATCATCGGCACGGTCATCGTGGCAGTCGTCTACGGAGAGATCAGGCTGGTGACGGGATCGGTGTGGCCTGCAGTGCTCATGCACACAACGGGGAACGCCTTCGTTGGAGCACTGCTCGCCGACGATGTCCTCGACGTTGCCAATTCGACGGCGAGGGTGTTCAGCCCAGGTGCCGACGGGCTCGTCGTCATCGCCGCGAGCGTTCTCGGGGTCTGTGTCGTTGTGATGGCCATTCGCCGAACGAGCGATCGTCGAGTACGTTCAGTGCCGACCGATCTGGGGTCCGTCAGCTGAGCCCGCGCCAGACAACCGGAGATCGAGCGACCACCGCAGAGGGCCGGCACCATCGGTGAGACACCTACCTTCTTGGGCTCGACGGCCTCGCTACGTTGTCGCGATCGTTTCGTCTGGGGTGATGTCGGCGCTGGGCGAGCCATCGGGGAGGCCAAGACGACCCCTCGTCGCCACCGCCAGGCCGACGGCGGCGATGACCAGCACGGCGATGGTTGTGGCAAACAAGGTGGGGTCCGATTCGGGCAGCACCCCGTCGTTCGACGCGGCCTCCAGGGACAGATCGCTCAACAGCAGTGGCCCCCAGAAGTCGGTGCCGGCGTGCCAGACGATGCCGGCAATGAGAATGCTGCCCCCGGTCCGGAACCAGAGGTAGGTCATGAACACCGAGTTGGCCATCGTGCTGACAACGAACGGAATGAGGAAGCCAAGGCCCAATTGAGCCAGGTTGCCCTCATCGGCGAAGAAGTCCGGGAGGTGCCACAAGCCCCAGGCGGCGCCGATGACAAGACTGACCCCGACGGGCCCGAAGCGCTCGACCAACCGGGACTGGGCATAGCCTCGCCAGCCGAGCTCCTCGCCGACCGGCCCGTAGATCGGGAGCAGGACGAGGAGGAGGTAGAGCGGGACGAGGGGCAGTTCGTCCGCGCTGAACGGGGTGAAGGGCGGCGCATCGCCGCCAAACAGGACGTGGAGCCCGAGCGCGATGCCGAACAACAACGGCTGGGCCACCAGGGCGATTGCCCAAACGGCTAGCGGAGCCCGCCAACGAACCGCGTCCCGGAACAGACGCTTCAGCCCGTCGATGCCGGCGACGACGGCCGTGAGGATGACCGCAAGGAGCGACGGTACGAACGGCGACGCCTCAGCGGCCAGACCGACATACCACGGCCACCACCCGACCACGAAAACCAGCACGACAAACACCGTGACGGGACGTTGCCCAACCATGCTCCGAATGTCCATGTTCCCAAACTCCGGTGCCAGCTCCGCGCGTCGTCTTGTCGAGCCGAGATGAACCCATCGTCCTCCGCCACGGACTCGAACGGTAGAGGCCAAGGTCTCAGCATCACCGTGAGCGCTGGGAACGAACGCCTCTGGCTCGCCGAAGGCGGATCGCCCCGAGTTTGCTCTCGCAAACTCGCACCCACACGCCATGACCCACACGACAACCGAAAGCAAAACAGTTCGGCCCGAGGCCGAACCGGGGGTCAGCTGCTCCGCAGCTGACACGAGTACCCCGTACGGGATTTGAACCCGTGCTACTGGCATGAGAAGCCAGCGTCCTAGGCCGCTAGACGAACGGGGCGTGAAGCGCTCAGCGGATGATAGCGGAGCATTCGATCCACTCAACCGCTTTGTGGTGATCCGGCGGGATTTCCGCCTCCGAGGGGGCGGCGATTCCACCGTTCACATTGCTCGGGGAGGAGGACTCGAACCCCCAATGACTGGACCAGAACCAGTTGTGTTGCCAATTACACCATCCCCGAAAGACGGCACCCCGACAGACTATCGCCACCCACACGGATTCGGCCACCGGTTTTCGCCTGGGACTCCACCAGTGGAGCGGTCAGCGTCAGCCCGACAACCGTTGAGCCAGATAGCTGTCGACGCGGCGGAACGACAGTATCCGACCGGCGGCGACCGCCAAACCCTCCCGCACGATTCGACCGACGGCCGGAGACTGCTCGGTCGGATACACCGTCGCCTCCAGACCGACCTCTTCGGCCACCAGCTGCGATCGCCGGGCATGATAGGGATCGGTGACGAGAATGACCTCGTCGATACCGTCACGGAGCAGGAAGCGGGACGCGGCGGCCAGCGACTCGTAGGTCGACGAGCCCTGGACTTCGAGCCGTAGCTCCTCGTCGGGCATGCCGTGCACCTCGCGGAGGTAGTCGTAGCCCGACTTGGCCTCGGTGGTCACGTCGGCCTCCTGTCCCCCACCGGTCACCACCACCAGGTCGACCCGGTCATCGGCCCACAGCTCGTACGCGGTGTCGAGGCGGGCGGCCAGCACGGCCGAGGGTTCCCCGTTGTATTGCGCGGCACCGAGCACGATGGCGGCGGGAGCCGACCTGTCGGTTTGGCGGGTGGACGCCCAGGCGACGTCCGCAACGCTGAAGATCAGGTACGCAAGGCTGAGGCCGATGGCGAGTCGGACCAGCCGGCGAGCGGACGGCCCGCGACGTGGTCGTCCGGCGGTTGTGCGGCCTCCGGCCCCGACGTCAGTCGAGTCGGCCACGAGCCTTCCGTATCCGTTCCAGGACGACACTCCGATCGAGTTCCGCCATGGGTTCGAACAAGGGCAGGCCGGATCGACGACCGGTGACGGCCATGCGCACGGGTAGCTGCGACTTGGTGCCGAGCACCTCACCCGCCCCGAGCACGGCATCGGTCAAGGCCTCGGGCTCCCATTCCGCATCCTCGAGGCGCTCCAACACGAGGTCGAGCACTTTCGGAACGTCATCGCGCCCCATCACCTTCCGCCAGTCCTTGTCCTCCGGCTCGGGCGGTTCACCGATCACCCAATCGATGAGCGCCGGTATCTCGTCGTATCGGCGGATGCGCTCCTGGACCAACGGGGCGAGGCGGCGGTAGAGCTCATCGTCGACCGCACCGGCGAACGGCCGCGACCCTTCGATGAAGCTGTCGAGATCGAGCATGCGGATGTACTCGCCGTTGAAGTGATCGAGTTTCTTGACGTCGAAGAACGCTGGCGCCTTGTTGATGTCGGCGAGATCGAACCGCTCGATGATCTCCGAAATCGGCCGGATCTCGATGTCGTCCTTCGCCCCCCAACCAAGGGTGACCAGGTAGTTGCGCATGGCTTCGGCGAGGTAGCCCCGGTCGGTGTAGTCGCCGACCGACACGTCGTCGCGGCGTTTGGACAGCTTCTTGCGCTGCTCGTTGACGATCAGCGGCAGGTGGGCGTAGCGCGGCGGCTCGGGCGCCCCCAGTGCCTCCAGCAACAACAGCACCCGGGGCACGGTGTTGACCAGATCCTCGCCCCGGACGACGTGGGTGATACCCATGTCCAAGTCGTCGTAGGCGTTGGCCACGTGGAACATCGGCACGCCGCTCGACCGCACGATCACGAAGTCCTCCAGCGTCGAGTTCTCGAACTCGACGCGCCCCCGGATCAGGTCGTCCCAGCCGGTGGTCCCTTCGTCGGGGGTCCGGAATCGCACCACCACGCTTCCCGAGCCGTCGGTCGGCTTGGACACGTTGCGGTCGCGGCAGTGACCGTCGTAGCCGGCGTTCTCACCGACCCGGGCCCGCACCTCCTCCTGACTGCAGTCGCAGTAGTAGGCCTGGCCTCGCTCCAGTAACCCGTCGATGGCCTCCAGATACCGGTCGAAACGGTCCGATTGCCGGTACTCCTCGTCCCAGTCCAGCCCGAGCCAGCGGAGGCTGTCGCGAATGGCCTCGATCATCTCGGGGCGCGACCGATCGTCGTCGGTGTCCTCGATCCGAAGGATGAAGGTGCCGCCGGTCCGTCGGGCATACAGCCAGTTGAACAGCGCCGACCGGGCGCTACCGACGTGGAGAAAGCCCGTCGGGGCCGGGGAGAACCGGACGCGGACCGTCACGACGCTTTGCCGGCGGGTTCGAGGAACTGGCGCCAGTCCGAGCGGTAGAGGCGCTCGATCTCGCCGTGGGGCTTTCGCAGGAGGTCGTCGGGGACGAGATCGACGAGCTCCCGTCGCTCCAGATAGTGATGGTGGCTGGCGATCTCGGCGAAGGCGCCCTGACGCCAAGTCGCCAGCTCGGACGGCGGATCGGCGTCGAGAAATCCGAAGATGGTGAAGGCGGCGGTGAGATCGTGTACGACGGGGGCCCGGCCGAGGAGGCCGGCCCGCTTCATGGCGAGGGCGACCGAACCGGCGACGGCGTCGTCCTTCTTGACCGAGCCCAGATGCATCCGGTCCTCCAGATGCCGCACCAGCTTGTAGGCGTAGCCCTGATCGGGGCCGGTGGTGCCGAGCGCTGCGCCCGTCGGCTGAGCGCCGCTGATCTCTCCCGGGCGATCCGCCTTCCAGCCACCGGGACGGAGCGGAGGCGACGAGTAGACCCGTGTGCGTCGGGTCGGATCGGTCGGTACAAAGTCAGGTGCAGCCACGCTCAACAGGTTACTGTGCACTCCAGGTCGCGGGCACTCACCGTTGACCGTTTCACAGGAGTTGCGCCCAATGGAAACCACCGCCGTCATCTACCGCATCATGCTTCTCGGCCACATCGGCGCCGCCATCGTCGCGTTCGGCACCCTGATCGCCCACGGCACTTTTCACGCTGTTGCGGTACGTTCGCCGGCCGACGGTGCGGCTCCGGTTCTCCGGGCTGCCGACCGTGGGGCGCGGGCCGCCGACTACGGGCTGTACGCGGTCGTCGCCTTCGGCATCGTGCTCATCGCGCTGAGCGACGACGTCTACCGCTACAGCGAGCCGTGGATCTCCGGCTCGTTCGTGGTCTGGTTCGGTATCGTCGGGCTGGTCCACGGGCTCATCCGACCCGCCCGATCCCAGCTGTTGACGATGGCGACGACCACCGATTCGGGGTCGACACCACCCGACGGTGGCGATCTCGCCGACCGGGAAGGGGCACAACCGGTGCTGGCCCGCCTGGCTGCCGGCGAAGCCGCAACACAGCTCCTCCTCGCCGTTGCCCTGGTGCTCATGATCTGGAAGCCCGGCCACTGAGTAGAAGAACCGCGACCGCCGGACGGACCTCCGATACCGCCGGGACTTGACCGGGTTCGACGGCGAACGCTTCACTGTCGGACATGTCTGACCCGTCGTTCGCCGAACGCATCCGTCTCCTGGCCGCCGACCGGCCGGACTCTCCCGCCATCACGATCGGCACCGAAACGACGACGTTCGCCGAGCTGGACCGCTGGACCAACCGTTTCGCCCGGCGACTCCGCGATGTCGGCGTCGGCGTCGGTGACTTCGTGACCGTGGCCGAACCGAACTCGGCGGAATTCCTCGTGTCGACGGTCGCCTGTTGGAAGATCGGTGCGGTACCGCAACCGGTATCGGCCCGGCTACCGGGGCTCGAACTCGACCAGATCGTCGAGCTGGCCGATTCGACGGTCGTGGTCGGGGCGGCGGTCGACGGTCGATCGTGTCTCCCATCCCGCGCCGCCGCCGACGAGGTCACCGCGGCGTTCGACGACGCCGAACTGCCCGATGCCGTCTCACCGGCATGGAAGGCGCCGACCTCGGGAGGATCGACGGGACGCCCCAAGCTGATCGTCTCGGGTGACCCGTCGATCTACACCGCCACGTTGGCCGGGCTCGGGACCACCGTGGGCGCCGCCGAAGGCGAGACCATGGTCATGCCCGGCCCGCTCTATCACAACGGCCCGTTCATCTGGAGTTGTCTCACCATCCTCGCCGGCGGCCACGTTGCCCTCCTCCCCCGCTTCGATGCGGAGGAGACGCTGCGCCACGTCGAGGCCCATCAGGCCTCGGCCGTCTACCTCGTCCCCACGATGATGCAGCGAATCTGGAAACTCGATGACGAGACCAAGTTCGCCTACGACCTGACCTCGCTGCGCGTCGCCTTCCACCTGGCCGAACCGTGCCCGCCCTGGCTCAAGGAGAAGTGGATCGAGTGGATCGGTCCCGATGTGCTGTTCGAACTCTACGGGGGCACCGAGGGCCAGATGTTCACCGTCATCGACGGGCACGAGTGGCTGGCCCACCATGGTTCGGTCGGCCGACCGCTGACCGGCGAGATCAAGATCTGTGACGACGAGGGCAACGAGGTCGAAGCCGGCGTCGAGGGTGAGGTGTGGATGCGAAACCCCGTCCGGGACACCCCGACCTACCGCTACATCGGCGACGTGTCCAAACCCCGCGACGGCTGGGAGACCCTGGGAGACATGGGATGGGTGGACGCGGACGGCTACCTCTACCTCGGTGACCGCCGGTCCGACATGATCCTCGTCGGCGGTGCCAACGTGTATCCGGCGGAGGTGGAGGCGGCCATCGGCGCCCACCCGGAGGTGCTGTCGTCGGCCGTCATCGGCCTACCCGATGACGACAAGGGCAACCTCGTCCACGCCATCGTGCAGCGGGTGCCGGGCAGCGACCTGCAGGTCGACGAGCTGCAGCGGTTCCTGGCCGAGCGGCTCGTGACCTACAAGCTGCCCCGCTCGGTCGAGTGGGTGACCGAGTCGCTACGCGACGACGCCGGGAAGGTCCGACGCTCGGCGCTTCAAACCGAGCGTCTTTCCTTCCCGACGGCCGGCGGATGACGCCGACCTCCGACGAAGTGGGTTCACTCGGCGGTCGGTGACCAATCGAGCGATCGGCCGACCCAGGTCACGATCCGCTCCAGATTGGACGCTCCGGCCGGTGCCTCCACCACCGGGCCGAACGGTACGGCGGGGTCCTCGCGCCCGTCGGACGGAATGAACCGGACGGCCTCGGCGGCCACGGCCAAATCGGCATCGTCGATCTCGACCTCGGTGCCGATGGCTCGGGCCAGGTCCCAGCTGTGGGTGGCGAACTCGGCCGTGTAGGCCGCCATGAGCGCAGCTCCCGGCACCTGTCCCCACGGAACCTCGTAGTTGTCGTCGAGCTTGGCCGCATCCGACCAGGCGGCGTGGATCGCCTCCGCTTCTGCCGCAAGGGCCTCAGACCACCTGGAACCGGTCCGATGGTCCGGAGCCTCGGTGAAATGGCCCCCGTTTCCGATGATCGTCACCCGGCGGGCGATGAAGATCATGTGCTCGATGAGGTCCTCGACGGTGAAGTCGGGACACGGCGTCGGCCGCTCGAGCTGATCGGCCGAGGCGGTCGCATCGTCGACGAGACGGCGGGCGGCTGACAGGGCCGCAGCCAGACCACGGCGGGGGTCCGTCGGGCCGAGCGTTTCTGAAGTTTGTCCTGAGGTAACTGTCATGTCGCCATCGTGACGACCATAAGTGGCCACCTATTGGCCACTTTGAAAAGTTTCCCCTAGGGTTGTCGGCATGCGGGCCGATCGCCTGGTCGCACTCCTGCTGCTCCTGCAGCGAAAAGGCACGGTCACGGCTCGAGACGCGGCCGACGAACTGGAGATCTCGGTTCGCACCGCCCGCCGAGACTTCGAGGCGCTGGCCGCCAGCGGTGTGCCCGTCTACTCCCAGCCCGGTCGAGGTGGCGGCTGGCGGCTCCTGGGCGGCGGCTCGACCGATCTCTCCGGCCTCACGTCGAATGAGGCCAGGGCACTGTTCGTCGCTGCGGGGCGTTCGCTCGACGCCCACCCTCACCTTCGAGCTGCCCTGCGAAAGCTGGCTGCGGCGCTGCCCGAACCGTTCCAGGACGACGCCGAGTCGGCGACCGCATCGATCCGGTTCGACGATGCCAGCTGGAGCGATCCCCAGGGGCCCGAGGCTCCGCCCCTGCTGGAGGTCGTAACCGATGCCGTCATCGAGGGCCGGCGCCTCGATCTCGACTACCGATCACCTCGCACCGGCTCCTCGTCACGCCAGGTGAGCCCGCTCGGCCTGGTCAGCAAACGCGGGGTCTGGTACCTGTTGGCGCTGACCGACGAAGGGAAACGTACGTTTCGTGTCGACCGCGTCCTGGACGCCCGGACGATCGACGGTCCGATCGAGCGACCTGACTCGTTCGAGCTCGACCTGGCCTGGGACGAGGTGGTGGCCGACGTTCAGGCCCTGCGCTTGAAGACCGTGGCCACGGCACTGATCGAGCCGGAGGTGGTTCGTCCGTTGCAGTGGTACTTCGGCACCGGCATGGAGATCCTCGACCGCAGCGACGACGGCCGGCTGAACATTCGTCTCGCCGCCCATGGCGACCTGGTCATGGCGGCCCAGCTCGCCGGCTTCGGTGGGCAGGTGACGCTGCTGGATTGCCCCGCCGGCGTACTCGACCATCTTCGCCGGATCGGCAGCGAGCTGTCGGCTCGATACCCGGGTGACTGATGTGCCCACTGTCACGGACTACAACGTTGACATTTCGCCTTTGCGCACTATACTTTGCATACAAGCAAGAAAACTTTGGGAGCACCGGAACGGCGCCTCCCCACCCCTCAAGCAAGCCCCCTGCATTCAGCAGTATCAAACACAGGAGAACCGAAATGATCGGATCCACCCTCATCGACGCCCAGCGCCAGAGCCTCGAAATGGTCACCGAAATCCAGGACCGTGTGGTCAAGGCCAACAAGGAATTCGCCCAGTCCGTGAACGGCATGGTCGACACCCTTCCCCTCCCCGAACTCAAGGTTCCGGCCGTGGCCGACACCGACTTCGTGGGCCAGGCCTTCGACATGACCGCCGAGTGGCTCGAGAACACCCGCAAGTTCACCGAGGAGATGGTGGCTGCCTGGATGCCGGAGGCCCCCAAGGCCAAGGCGTCGAAGAAGTAGGACTCCTTACGGAGCAACCAAACGACGATCGCCGTCGACCCCCCTTCCGACGGCGTCGTTCCCCGATGCGGTGGCGAGGCCAAAGCCCGCCACCGCATCGGCTGTTTTCCGCCACTACGATCGAATCATGAGCTCGGACGACGACCTCTGGCAGGCCAACCTCAAACAACTCGGCACCTACATCCGCTCGCAGCGGAAACTGGCCGAGATGTCGCAGCGCGAGTTGGCAGCACTCGTCAACCTGTCCGACACCTACATGAGCCAACTCGAACGCGGGCTCCACGAGCCCTCGATCCGGGTACTGCGATCGATCGCCGGCGGCCTCAACATCGGGGTCGACAACCTCCTGCGTTTCATGGGGGCCGACGACGACGAGGCCGATTCCGGCGACGAGGGCCAGTCCCTCACCGCGGAAGCGGGGATCCTGGCCGACCCGAACCTCACCGAAACCCAGAAGCGGGCCCTGCTCGAGGTACTGCGAAACTTCCGCGAGTAGCCTAGCGATCGCCGCCGCTAGGGAGCGGGGTCCTCCGGGCCATCGGCGGCCTGGGTGTCGGCGGCCTGGGTGTCGGCTGATGCAGGAGGCTCGGACGACTCGCCCGACTCGGCCGCCATCTCACCCTTGGTCTTCTTCAGGATGCCACCGACCTCGGCGCCGACGGTGCTGAACGTCTCGTTCATGGCGTCGCGAAGCAGTTCGCCGAGATCCTTGAGATCGGAACGAATCGCCGGGTCCTTCGCCGCGTTGCCGAGGCTGTTGACGGCGTCCTGCAACTTCGCCCCCATCTCCTCGATGGCGGCCTGCGCCTGCCCGGTCGCCTCACCATCGGGGCCGTGCTCGTCGGCCTCCTGCTCGAGGTGGAGCTTCAACTTGAGCCCGAGACCCTCGACCTTCGTCTTCACCTCTTGCCAACGATCCTGTGACATGTTCGGTTCTCCTCGTGTTGGGATTGGTTTCAAAAGCGATTGCCTGGTCCGGCCTGGTCACCGCCCGGTACCGCATCAATCATCGCACAAGCCTCCTTGGCCGCCTGCTCGGCCGGGCGGCGAGACACACCCAGGACCGCCAGCATCAACTCGGCGACCGCCTGACGGGCATCGAGGTTGAGTTCACCGCCGGCGATACGAAGCGCGGCGCCAGAAGCGACGGCCAGGATGGCGTCGACGGCCAGGGCGTCGACACCGACCGGAACCGCGAATCGGCCGGTCTCGATGCCGGCGGCCACGACATCGGCCACTTGAACGTGGAGCAGCTGACGCAACCCCGAGTCGGGCTCGAGGAGCCGGGCGAAGGCCCGGGCGAAATTCCGGTCCGCCATCGCCCGGTCGAACAGGCCGACACCGGCCAGGGCGATGCGAACGGCCGGGTCGTCGACGGCCTGCCGGGCTCGACGCATGCCGTCTCCAACCGCCTCGACCATCTCGGCGACCACATCGGCGATGAGCTCGTCCCGGCCGCCGAAGTGATGGTAGATCGTGCCCGGCACCATGCCGGCTTCAGCGGCAACGGCGCCGATCGTGGCCCCATCGAGACCGCTGGCGGCAACGACGGCGGTGGCCGCGTCGAGTAGGCGCCGCCGTGTCCGCTGCCGCTTTCCGGGGTACTTCCTGGTGGCGTACCGGGACGCCTCGATCGAGCCGGGCATGACAGGTTCACCGTAGCGTCAAATCAATCTGTTCTCAAGATGTAGTTTCATCGTCGGATCGAATTTGACAATCAATGTCAAATTTACTTTAGTGATTCAGCAAGGGGTACGACCCTTCGCCAGGCGCCCGTGATGGGGCCGCGCACAACTGCGTCATCCAGGCCAAGACGGAGACATCAAGAATGAGCAGCAAGCCTTCCGACACCCGGCCCACCGAGGCCGATGAGCCGGTCCAGTCCGACGAGGAGATCTTCGACGCCGCGTTCGAAGCGATCAGAACCTTCAACCCGTTCTTCGGGCCCGCCCCCCTCGCCGACGTCGAGGCCGAACCGAGTGCCTTTCAACAGATCGGCGTCGCCATGGTCACCAAGCCCGCCGTCGCGCTGCGCCGAATGGCCGGGCTGGCCACCGAGTCGGCCAAGATCGCGCTCGGCGTGAGCGACATCGAACCCACCGACGACCGGCGTTTCAGCCACGACCACTACGAGTCGAACCCGATCCTGCGACGGCTGGGCCAGCAGTATCTGGCGTGGCGGGAGACGGTACACGGCTACATCGACGATCTGGATCTTGGCGACGGCACCACCAGCCAGGGCCACTTCATGGCCGACCTCGTCACCGAGGCCGTCGCCCCGACCAACACCCTCGCCGGCAATCCCAAAGCCATGGAGGAGGCCATCGCCACACGGGGTCGGAGCCTGCAGCAGGGCTTCCGCAACTGGTTGAACGATCAGGCCAACAACGGCGGCATGCCGGCCATGGTCGACACCGATCCGTTCGTGATCGGCGAGACCATCGCCGTGACGCCCGGCGAAGTGGTGTTCCGCAACGAGGTGCTCGAGCTCCTGCGATACACCCCGACCACGACCAAGGTTCGCAAACGACCGCTGATGGTCGTGCCACCCCAGATCAACAAGTACTACGTGCTCGACCTGGCATCGGGTCGCAGCCTGGTCGAGGCCGCCGTCGCCGAGGGCCAGCAGGTCTTCATGGTCTCGTGGCGCAACGTCACGCCCGAGCAACGGCATTGGGACATGGATTTCTACGTCGTGTCGCTCATCGAGGCCATGGACGCCGTGTTGTCGCTGACCAAACAGGACGACCTCAACATGTTGGGCGTGTGCGCCGGTGGCATCACCACGGCCGTGCTCAACGGCTACCTCCAGGCGATCGGCGATGAGCGCGTCAACTCCACCAGCTATCTCGTAACCGGGTTGGACTGGGGTGAGCCCACCCTCCTGGCATCGATGATCTCGGGGGCCAACACCGGCGCCGTCGTCCAGCGGTCCCAAGCCGCCGGCATTCTGTCCGGGCGGGATCTCGGCCAGATGTTCGCCTTCCTGCGGCCCAACGACCTCGTCTGGAACTACTGGGTCAACAACTACCTGATGGGCAAGAAGCCGCCGGCGTTCGACGTGCTGGCGTGGAACGTCGACTCGGCCAACATGCCGGCCGGACTCCACGCCGACTTCATGACCATCTCCTCCCAGAACACCCTGACCATTCCCGGGGCCACCGAGGTCCTGGGCGAGAAGATCGATCTCCGTCAGGTCAAGACCGACACCTACGTGGTCGGCGGCAAGACCGACCACATCACGCCGTGGGAGGGTTGTCTCAACACGATCAACATGGTGGGCGGCGACGCCGAGTTCGTGTTGTGCACCTCCGGACACGTGCAGACCCTCGTCTGCCCCACCGACAACCCGAAGGCCAAGTACCTGGCCAT
The DNA here is from genome assembly GCA_965216675.1 of Acidimicrobiales bacterium. GTDB lineage: Bacteria > Actinomycetota > Acidimicrobiia > Acidimicrobiales > SZUA-35 > JAHELU01. Next base: position 1,071,707 of record CBDCGK010000004.1, read on the forward strand.
CGACAAGCCCGGCGGCACGAAGGGCGCCAAGTCGAAGGGGTCCAAGTCCAAGCGAACATCGTTCACCCCTGATTCGTGGCTCGAGGAAGCCACCGAACATACTGGATCGTGGTGGACACACTGGTTCGAATGGCTCGAGAAGCGCTCTGATGGTCTCGTCAACGCGCCGAAGCAGCTCGACAGCGCCGACTATCCGAGCCTCGGACCGGCGCCCGGCACCTACGTCCACGAGAAGGCCTGATCCCGTCGCCGGGGCCGACGGCTCGGGGGTCGTATCGGACCCGGGCGACCAGCTCGGTCGGCGCCTCCTCGACATATCCGGTCTCCGAATCGCCGTCAAACAACGCGGCTTCTCCACTCCGGATGGCCCCCGGCCACTGCTCCTGATCAACGGAATCGGTGCCACGGGCGAACTCTTCGAACCCTTCGTCGACGCAATGGAGATCCTGAGCAGCCGGGAGATCATCACCTTCGACGCCCCCGGTGTCGGCTTCTCATCCACCCCGCTCTACCCGCCGACGATCCGACAGCTGGCCCGCCTGGTGGCCGACATGATCGACACCATCGGACATCGCGAGGTCGACGTCCTGGGCCTGTCATGGGGCGGTGCGCTGGCCCAGGAGCTGGCCTACCGCCATCCCGACAAGGTCGGGCGGCTGGTTTTGACCGCGACCATGCACGGCTGGACGTCCACCCCCGGACGGCCCGCCGCCATGTCGATCCTGTTGTCACCCACCCGCTACTACTCACCCCAGTACCTCTACCAGGTGGCGCCGACGCTCTACGGCGGGGCCATCCGCGACAACCGGGAACTGATCCGCGAACACGCTCAGGTCCGGGCGAGCCGTCCGCCGTCGACGCTCGGGTACACCTGGCAGTTGATGGCGCTACGGCGATGGACCAGCTGGCCCTGGCTGCGGGACCTCACCCAGCCGACGTTGATCATGGCCGGCGACGACGATCCGATCATCCCGGCCTCGAATGCCGAGGCCATGGCCCGGGAAATCCCGCACTCCGAGCTGGAGATCGTCGACGGCGGCCATCTCTTCCTCTACACCCGTCCGACCGAGACGGCCCAGCGGATCCACCGGTTCCTGGCCGATGCTGACGGCGACCGCAACGACGGACCGACGCCGTCACGTCGTCGCCGCATTCGGGGTCAGTTCATCACCGACTGAGCACTGCTGTCAGGGGGCGATTCGGTCGGCCTCGTCGAGGGACCGCCTGATGTCGACATCGGCCTTCGGAACCACGTCGGGGTGGAATCGTCGAGCCGCGGCCTCCAGCGCCTCCTTGACCTCGACCACCACGGCCTCGGCGTCACCACGGCGGCACTCGACCGTGATCGAGTCGTGGACCGTCTGCACCGGTAGGGCACCGTCGTAGCGGCTCAGGCGATCGTGCAGGTCGGCGTAGGCCACCAACATGATGTCGGCCACGCCACCCTGGATCGGTGCGTTGCGCCAGGCGTTGACCATGGCCGAGACCCGCTCCTTGGCCGCCCGGTCCAGCAACTCGTGGGCCACCCGCTCCCCCATCTCGGCCTCGACCGTCTCGATGAAACGGCGGCGCAGCGAGCGGTCGTCGAACTGGCGGGCCAGCCGTGAGTCCGAATCCACCTGATCGGTCTCGTCCGGTTCGAGGCGCAGCCCGTGCTCCGCCTCGAAAGCCCGCCGCACGGCGACGAGTCGGGGTGACGGCGACCGGAGCGCGTCGAGTACCGCCACCAGGAACAGACGATCGAGATGGAGGTTGAACTGCTGGCGCCGGCCCGACAGCGTCCGACTGGCGAACACGAACGGCTCCCCGTCCGCGGTCAGGGCCACCGGCGCCGAGTACCCCAGCAGCCACTCGGTCTCGGAGAGAAGGGCGGAACGGGCCACGTCCATACGGTCGGGATGGCCGTCGACCAGCTCATCGGCGGTCGGCCAGCGATCGTTCGCGGCCCGAAACGCCCGGCGGCGATCGGCATGGCCACGGTACGCGCGGGCCAACCGCATCGTGAGCCGCCAGTCGATTCTGTCGGTTGTGGTCCGCAGCCGGTCGATCTCGGCGATTCGCTCCCGGGCCCAGGCCGCAACCCCGGGATAGGTCCTGCGGTACTGTTCGAGCAGGACTTCGGCCTCCTCGCGGCTGGTGGCTACGCCCTCCGCGCTCAGTGATCGGGCCAGGGCCGCCGCCCCCGAACCGTAGGCGATCCCGAAGTTGAGCGCCTTGGCGATCTGGCGCAGGTGTTTGAACCGTTCGGGATCCCGGGCCTGGAGATCGTCGGGCTCGAAACCGAACATCGTGGCCGCCGTCGAGACGTGCACGTCGTCACCTCGGGCGAACGCGGCCCGCAACGCGACGTCGTCGGCCACCTGGGCCAGATACCGCAGCTCGGCCTGACTCAGATCGGCATAGACGAAGACCCGGTCGGGATCGTGGGGACGCACGAACGGTTTCATCTTCGGCGTCAGGTTCTGGGCATTGGGATTCCGGCTGGCCAGTCGGCCGGTGTTGGTGCCCACGACCTGCAGGTACTGGGGTCGGAGCCGACCGTCGTCGTGCAGGTGTTCGTGGATCGACTCACCGTAGGTGCTGAGCGTCTTCGACAGATTTCGGAACTCGAGGAGGGTGGTGCACACCTCTCCGCCGATCTCGCGCAGAACCGACGCGGTCACCGAATCGAACCGGGTCAAGGTCCGTGACCGACCGAAACGCAGCTTCGTCCACGCTTGGACCTCGTCGGGCGCCCAACGGTTCAGCGCCTCCCGCACCTGAGGATCGGATGCAGGATTCCAACTCGGTTCGACCGTCGGTTCGAACAGTGAGGCCTGGCCGCCGCCGGTCAACATGGCCAGCCGGGTCAGCACCTCCCCCTTCTTCACTTCCAGCTGATCCAGCTCGGCCCGCCATCCGGGCCAGTCGAACGGCAGGCCGCTGCGCTGCATCCGGTCGAGGAACGGCCGGGCCGCCTGCTCGATCTCACAGACGGCGTCGAGACCGGCCGCCGCCACCTCGGCGCGAATGCGATCGCCGACCCACAACGTGTAGACGGCATCGGCCGCAGCGTAGGCCACCTGCTCCGGCGTCAGGTCGCTCGACGCGTCGTAGGACAGCTGGGTGGTGCCCTTGCCGTCGATCTCGGAATCGAGGTAGTGCCGTGTCGCCCACGCCAGCCCGTGGTACCAGGTGAACCCGCTCCGACCCTGGTGAAGCAGGGCGTCGGCCAGCTGGGCGTCCCACCACGTCAGGCCATCGGTCGTGTCGTCCTGTCGCCACACGGCGGCGTCGAGGACCCGGGCGTCGAAATCGGCGTTCCAGGCATCGGCGACGACGCCGTCGAGTATCGGTGCCAGAAGCGACGGGTCGAGATCGCGGACGTCGACCACGAACGCCGACTCGGTGCCGTCGTCGGCCCGGACGGCCACCGACATGACCCGGAGTTCACCGGCACCGGGGCCGCCGATGGGGACCTCCGTGTCGATCGCCACCCGCTCGGCCACCGACAGTGCCTTGTCGAGTTCGGCCAAATCGGTCGCGTCGCCGATGAAACGACACGGCACCTCGCTGGCATCACGACTCACCGAATCGAGCCTAGCCACCCGCCGGTTCTAACGCCCGACCACCCTCATCCCATCAGGGCGTAGATCATCGAGTCGGCCAGCGCCTGCCACGATGCCTCGATGATGTTCTCGCTCACACCGAGGGTGCTCCAGCGACGCTCACCGTCGGTGGCGTCGATCAGGACCCGGGTGATCGCCCCCGTGCCCTCGGCGGAGTCGATGATCCGGACCTTGTAGTCGGTCAGACGAACCCGGTCGAGCACCTCGAACTCGGGTGCGTCGACGCGGGCCACGGCCAACCGGAAGGCGGCATCGAGCGCGTTGACGGGACCGTTCCCTTCGCCGGTGGCGACCACCCGCTCATCACCGATGCGGATCTTGATCGTGGCTTCGGTCTCGACGCCGTCGTAGTGGCCGAGGGGATTCTGTTCGGCGGCCATGGGAAGACCCGGTCGGTGTTCGACCATGACCCGGAACGATTCGAGTTCGAAGAACCGGTTGCTCCACCCGGTGGCCCGGCGCATCAGCAGCTCGAGCGACGCGTCGGCGGCTTCGAAGTGGTAGCCGGCGTGCTCCAGCTTCTTGAGTTCGTCGAGGATGACGCCGAGCTGGCCGCCGTCGACGTCGAGGCCCATGTCCTGGGCCTTCAGCTCGAGCGTCGACCGGCCGGAGAGATCCGAGACCAGGAATCGGGTGCCGTTGCCGACGTCGGCCGGATCGACGTGTTCGTAGGCGTCGGGGCGTCGGGCGATGGCGGAGGTGTGCAGCCCGGCTTTGTGGGCGAACGCCGATTGGCCGACGTAGGGCTGCTGGGGCATCGGCGGCAGGTTCACCAACTCGGCCACGTGATGGCTGATCGAGCTCAGCCGGGCCATGCGCTCCTCGGGAACAGTGGCGATGCCCATCTTCAGGGTCATGTTCGGAATGAAGGTGGTGAGGTCACAGTTCCCGGTGCGTTCGCCGTAGCCGTTGATCGTGCCCTGTACGTGGGTCGCGCCGGCTCTGACGCCGGCAACCGCGTTGGCCACTGCACAGCCGGTGTCGTTCTGGGTGTGCATGCCGACGGTCAGGTCGCCGAAGGCCGACACGACCGTCGCCGTGGCCGACTCGACCTCGTGCGGGAGTGAGCCGCCGTTGGTGTCACACAGCACCAGCGCCTCGGCGCCGGCCACCGCCGCCGCCTCGACCGCCCGGAGCGTGAACTCGGGATTTCGCTTGTAGCCGTCGAAGAAGTGCTCGAAGTCGACGAAGACCCGTTTGCCCTGATCGATCAGGTAGCGGACCGAGTCGCCGATCATGGCCACGCCCTCGTCGAGGGTGGTTCGCAACGCCTGGGTCACGTGGTAGTCCCACGACTTGGCCACGATGCACACCACGTCGGTGCGGGCGGCCAGCAGGTTGGCGAGCGTCGGGTCGGCGTCGACCTTGCCCTTCGGCCGGCGGGTCGAGCCGAAGGCGACCAGCGTCGACGTGTCGAGCGGGAGCTCGCCGTCTGCGGCCCGGCGGAAGAACTCGTCGTCTCGGGGATTGGCGCCGGGCCAGCCCCCCTCGATGTAGTGCACACCCAGGCCGTCGAGCAATCGGGCGATCTTCAGCTTGTCCTCGGCGGTCAGGGCGATGCCCTCGAACTGGGAGCCGTCACGCAACGTGGTGTCGAAGATGTCGACCGCTGACGGCCACCGCGGATCGCGCACGCCGCGCCGGCTGATCTCGGTCGCGCCGACGGTGGGATCGACGGGGCTCGGTTCGCTCATCGCCACTCCCTCTACAGCTTGGACAGCACGGCGTCGGCGATCTCGACGGTGGAACCGTCGAGGTGGCGGCACGCCTCGCAGGCCCGGCTGATCCGATCGGCGGCGTCGGTTTCGCCGAAGAAGCGGAGCATCATCGCTCCTGACGCGATGGCGGCGATTGGATTGGCCTTGTTCCAACCGGCGATGTCGGGGGCCGATCCGTGAACCGGTTCGAACATGGACGGACCGGTGCGGGCCGGGTTCAGGTTGGCCGACGCGGCCAGGCCGATTCCACCCGACACGGCACCACCCAGGTCGGTGAGGATGTCGCCGAACAGATTGTCGGTGACGATCACGTCGTAGCGCTGGGGATCCTGAACGAAGTAGATGCAAGCCGCGTCGACGTGGTTGTAGGCCGTCTCGACCTCCGGGTACTGGGCGGCGACGTCGTCGAAGGCCCGCTGCCACAGGTCACCGGAGAAGGTCAACACGTTGGTCTTGTGAACGAGCGTGAGATGTTTGTTGCGGCTCATGGCCAGGTCGAAGCCGTAGCGGATGGCCCGCTCGGCTCCCATTCGGGTGTTGACCGAGCCTTGGGTGGCGATCTCGTGCGGTGTGCCCTTGCGCAGCAGACCACCCTCACCGGCGTAGGAGCCCTCGGTGTTCTCCCGGATCACCACGAAATCGTGCGAGTCCGTCTGGAATGGCCGCTGGTTGACATAGAGGTCGAGATCGAACCGCATCTTCAGCAGCAGGCCTCGTTCGATCACTCCCGGCGGAACCTCCGGTGTGCCGACGGCTCCGAGGTAGATGCCGTCGAGCAGACGCCACTCGTCGAGCACCGAGTCGGGCAGAATCGTGCCGTCGCGGAGGTAGCGGGCACCGCCGAGGTCGTAGTCGATCGTCTCCAACCGCACCCCGGTTGCTTCGATGACCCTCAGGCCCTGGGTGATCACCTCGGGCCCGATTCCGTCACCACCGACAACGGCTACACGATACGTCGCTTCAGACATGGGCCCCAGGGTATCCATCACCACTGCTCAAGATGGTTGAAAGTCGACCGATGTGATGGAGAAGCCAAGGATCGCCTCGTGACCGACCGTTCTACCGTTCAAAGCCAAGACCCGGAGCATCACGCTCCCGAATCGGAGACCGCCGAGACCGACGAGCGCGACCTGTCGATGAGCCGGACCCCTCGCTCGTGGTTCGAAGCCGAGCAGCAGTCGCCACAGGATTCACACTGGTCGAACCGCCGGGTCAAGCCGAAGAACCCGGTCACCGTTCTCCCCCGCAAGGTCAACACGGCGTCGCTGTTCCTGGCCGGGCTGGTCGCGGTCCTCGTCACCGGTGCGGCCTGGGCGACGACCGAGATGCTCGGCCTGTTCGGCAGTCCCTGGTTGACCATTCCGGCCGGCATGCTGATCGCGCTGATCATCCGTGCCGGCTGTGGGCGCGACGACGCCGAGGGCCGGGCGACCGTGGCCGCCATCGCCTACCTCATCACCCTCCTGATCGTGCTCGGCCTGTTGACCCGCCGGGAGATCCATGAGATCTACGGCAACACCACCGACGTGCTCATCATCGAGGAGAACCTGTTCCGGCGACGATTCAGCCGGCTCGACCAGCTGGCCGCCTACGCCATCGGCTGGGCGATGACCTGGTACGCCAGCATCTGGTTGAGCAACTAGTGCCGTGTCCACTAACGTTCGCACGGGTTTGGGCGAGCGATTGGCGTTTTCGACAAGGACGCAGGAGCCCCGCTCACTTGTGAGCGTGAGAGGGGCGACGAGGACGAAGCTCGAAGGCGTCAAGAGCCGGCCAAACACCGCAAACGTTGGTGATCACGGCACAAGGCGGGCAGCGGCGGCGAGGCTGTTTGACCGGCTCCGCTCGTGGTACGTACCAACCATGACCAGTGCCGACGCAACCATCAAACTCCGAGAGCTCATCGGCGACCAGCGGGTCGTGATGCTGAGCTCGATCGCCCCCAGCGGCGAGATCCACTCCCGTCCGATCACACTCTGTGAAGTGGCCGACGACGGTCGGCTGTGGTTTTTCGTATCCGACAACGCCGACTGGGTGCTCGGTTTGACGTCGGAAGGTCCCGTCAACGTCGCCGTGGCCAACGACGACGATCAGAGCTGGGTCTCCGTCGCCGGACGGGCCTCGGTCCACCACGACAAAGCCACGATCGATCGGCTGTGGTCACCGGCGGCGTCGGTCTTCTTCCCCGGCGGCAAGGACGATCCCAATCTCCGGCTGCTGGCGGTCGATCCTCAGACCGCCGACTACTGGGACGCCCCGTCCGGTCGCCTCCAGCAGCTCGCCATCATGGCGATGGGCAAGGTCAGCTCGGAACGCCCCGACCTGGGCGAGTCCGGAACCATCGACATGGGCTGAACCGGTTGAGGGCGGTCAGGACGATTCGTCACCGCCGGAGAACCGACGGTAGAGCCAGGCCCCGACCAGGGCCACAACGAGCACCGCCACAAGGGTCTGGGGGCGTTTGAGCCGCCGGGCGATACCGCCGGCCGCCATCGCCGCGATGGCCTCACCACCGTCGGCGATGATGTCGGCGGCGACGTCCGCCGCCAGGTCGACGGCGTTGTGGGCGGCGTCGGTCAGCACGTCGGCAACGAGATCGGCGGTGTCCGCAGCGCCTCCTGCGAGTTGATCGGTGGCGCGGTCGAGGGGCGAGGTGGTTCTCATGTCGGAATACTACCCGTCGTCGATCCGGGCAAACACGCCCCGATTCGCCCCGGATTCCGGCCATCGGTTGGCTACGATGCGAGGGTGGCTGACACGCACAAACTCTCACGCGAAGCCTTCGACCGGCTGAAGAACGAGCACGACGACCTCACCACCCGTGGCCGCATCGAGATCGCCAAGAAGATCGAGGCGGCCCGGGAACTGGGCGACCTCTCCGAGAACGGCGATTACCACGCCGCCAAGGAGGAACAGGGCAAGATGGAGGGTCGGATCATGCATCTGGCCAACCTCATCGAGAACGCCGAGATCGTGGAGATCGTGGGCGACGGCGACGATCTGACCGTTCAGGCCGGCTGTGTCGTGTCCATCCGATACGAGGGTGACGACGACGTCGAGAAGTACTTGATCGGTTCCATCGAGGAGCGGCGGGAGGGCTTGACGGTGATGTCGCCCGGGTCCCCGCTCGGGCAGGCGCTGGTCGGGGCCGGCAAAGGCGACACCGTCACCTTCGAAGCCCCCAACGGCGACATGAACGTGACCGTCGTCGACATCGAGATCTAGAACCGAGGAGAGATCGTGGCCGAACCGAAGACGCTGATCGAGAAGGTCTGGGACAACCACGTGGTCCGCGCCGGTGCGGCCGGCGAGCCCGATCTCCTCTACATCGACCTGCACCTCGTGCACGAGGTGACCTCACCCCAGGCCTTCGACGGTCTCCGCATCGCCGGACGCCGGGTCCGCCGCCCCGATCTGACCGTGGCGACCGAAGACCACAACGTCCCGACCGAGAACACCGACCGCCCGATCGAGGACCCGGTCAGCCGCAAGCAGGTCGAGACGCTGCGGGCGAACGCCGCCGAGTTCGGGATCACCAACCACGAGATGGGATCGCCCGGTCAGGGCATCGTGCACGTCATCGGCCCGGAACAGGGTCTCACCCAACCGGGTATGACGGTGGTGTGCGGCGATTCCCACACCGCCACCCACGGAGCGTTCGGCGCAATCGCCTTCGGCATCGGCACCAGCGAAGTCGAGCACGTCCTCGCCACCCAGACGCTGCCTCAGATGCGACCCAAGACCATGGCGATCACCGTCGACGGTGAACTCCCGCCGGGCACCACCCCCAAGGACGTGATCCTGGCCATCATCGGCCGGATCGGCACCGGCGGGGGCATCGGCCACATCATCGAATACCGGGGCGAGGTGTTCCGGGCCATGTCGATGGAGGGCCGGATGACCGTGTGCAACATGTCGATCGAAGCGGGGGCCAAGGCCGGGCTCGTCGCCCCCGACGACACCACGTTCGCCTACCTGGAGGGTCGTGACCACGCCCCGGCGGGCAAGGCGTGGGACCAGGCGCTCGAGGCCTGGCGGCGACTGCCGAGCGATGAGGGGGCGACGTTCGACGCCGAAGTCGTGATCGACGGCTCGGCGATCGGCCCGCAGATCTCGTGGGGCACGAACCCCGGTCAGGTCATGGCGCTCGACGCCACGATTCCGGACCCGGCCTCGTTCGCCGCCGAGGGCGATCGACAGGCCGCCGAACGGGCGCTGGAATACATGGGTTTGGCGGCCGGATCCTCGATGCGCGACGTGGCGGTCGACACCGTGTTCATCGGTTCGTGCACCAACAGCCGAATCGAGGATCTCCGGGCGGCGGCCGAGGTGGCCAAGGGCCGCCGGGTCGCCGACGGTGTACGCACCCTCGTCGTGCCCGGTTCGTTCCGGGTCAAAGCGCAGGCCGAGGCCGAGGGGCTCGACACGATCTTCACCAACGCCGGTTTCGACTGGCGGGAGCCCGGCTGCTCGATGTGTCTCGCCATGAACCCCGACAAGTTGACCGTCGGCGAACGGTCGGCTTCAACCAGCAATCGCAACTTCGAGGGCCGTCAGGGCCGGGGTGGTCGAACCCATCTGGTATCGCCCGGTGTTGCTGCGGCCAGCGCCATCCTGGGTCACTTCGCCAGCCCCGCCGATCTGGATGCGTGATCGGCTCCGCCGCTCACCTCGAGTTTCGCCGTCGGCGAAACATCGCCGAAGGAGAACATGAATGAAGGCAGTACAAGTGGTGAGCGGACGAGCAGTACCGCTGGACCGGTCCGACGTCGACACCGACCAGATCATCCCGTCCGATTGGCTCAAGCAGGTGGAACGCACCGGCTTCGAGAAGGGCCTGTTCTCCGAATGGCGCGACGACCCCGACTTCGTGATGAACGACGAGCGCTTCGCCGGAGCAAACATCTTGATCGGCGGCCCGAACTTCGGTGTGGGATCGTCACGCGAACACGCCGTGTGGGCGATCCAGCAGGGCGGCTTCGATGCGGTCATCTCCCCTCGTTTCGGTGACATCTTCCGCAACAACTCGACGAAGAACGGCCTCGTGCCGGTTGTGGTCTCGAACGAACTCGGGCAGCGGCTGCTGGCCGAGGTGGAGGCCAACCCGGACCTCGAGATCACCGTCGACGTCGAGCGGCGTCTGGTCGAGGTGCCGGAGCTGGGGATCGCCGAGCCCTTCCCGCTCGACGACGCCACCCAGGAGCGGTTCCTGCAGGGCCTCGACGACATCGGCCTGAGCCTGCGTCACGTCGACGACATCGATGCCTACGAGTCGTCCCGCCCGTCCTGGATGCCGACGTCGGCGTAGACCCCGGTCGCCGCCGCAGCCGAGCCGACGGCGGATATTACGAGCGCATGACGATAACTCTTGTCGCGCCGGGAGTCGGGAACCAGGGGCCGACTGGAGATCGTCAGAGGGATTGCAAGCAACGATCGCCCCCTCACGAAAGCAACCTCCGATGCCTGCTCATCGATTCACCTCCGTTCTCACCCGATCCGCCGCCGTGGCCCTGGCCGCGGCACTCGCCGCGTCCGCCTGCAGCCCCGGCTCAACCGACGACGACGGCGAGACCCTGCCGACCCTCGACATCGACTCGTCCGAGATCGTGCTCACGTCGGCGTTGGAAACCGTGGACAGCTGCGACGACCTGCTGTCGCGCCTACGGGCCGAGGCCTCGGACCGGGTCGGCCCCTACGGTTTCGGCGACGGCGGTCCGGTCGTCATGTTCGAAGAGGACATGGCGATGGCGGACGACGACGCAACGGACGTGGCCGAGTCCGCACCGTCGGGTGAGTCGGCCTCGTTCGACTCGGCCCAGGGGGCCGACTCGGCGGCCCGCAGCAACGCCGACGAAGGCGGTGACTTCTCCGGCACCAACAACCAGGAGTCCTCGGTCGACGAGGCCGATCTGGTCAAGACCGACGGCCGTCGCCTGGTGACGGTGTCGGGCAACCAGGTCAACGTGCTGGATGTGACCGATGACGACGATCCCCGTCTGGTCACCACCATCAAGTTGCCCGAGGAGTTCTGGGGCGGCGAACTGTTCCTCAACGGTGACTCGGCGCTGCTCATGACCAGCGGCTGGACCGACACACCGTTCATGCCCGTCGACAGCGGCCGTGCCACCGATCTGGCCTGGTATCCCGGAATGCCGACGGGTCGGCTGATGGAGTTGGACCTCGACGACGGCGAGATCGTCCGTACCTTCGAGTTCGAGGGCTCCTACCTCTCCGCCCGTGAGGTCGAGGGGACGATCCGCATCGCCCTCCAGGCATCGGCCAACCGCTTCGCCTTCGTCTTCCCGTCGAACCCGGGGGCCGAGGACTCGGCCGAGGAGTTCAACCGGAAGCTGGTGGAGGACTCGACCATCGAGCAGTGGATTCCCACCTACCGGATCGTCGACGGCGTCGACGGTGACGTGGTGGAGCAGGGCCCCATCGTCGACTGCGATCGGGTGTACCTGCCCGGCGAGTTCGCCGGTTTCGGCTCGCTGGTGATCCTGACCACCGATCTCGACGATGGTTTCGAGCTGACCGACTCGGTGTCGGTCTTCACCGACGGTCAGACCGTGTACTCCTCCACCGACCGGATGGTCGTGGCCACGCCCCGCTGGCCCGAGTTCAACCCCCGAACCGGTGAACCGGAGTCCGACTCCGACTACCGCACCGCCCTCCACACCTTCGACATCACCGACCTGGACCGCACCGACTACGTCGCCTCCGGCTCGGTCGAGGGCACCCTGCTCAGCCGCTATTCGCTGTCGGAATACGACGGTTATCTGCGGGTGGCCACCACCGACGGGACGCCGTGGAACTCCGCCGGTTCCGAGAGCTTCGTAACCGTGCTCGACGAGCGGGACCGGGAGCTGGTACCGATCGGTCAGGTCGGCGGCCTCGGGAAGGGTGAACGGATCTTTGCCGTCCGTTTCCTCGGTGATCTGGCCTACGTGGTCACCTTCGAGCAGATCGATCCCCTGTACGTGGTCGACCTGTCCGACCCCACGAATCCGACGGTCGAGGGTGAGCTGAAGATCCCCGGCTTCTCGACCTACCTGCATCCGCTGGGCAACGGACTGCTGCTGGCGGTCGGCGTCGACGGTGACGAGAACGGGGTGACCGGCGGTTCGGTGGCGTCGCTGTTCGACGTGTCCGACGTCAACGATCCCCGCCTCCTCGACAAGCTCCCCCTCTCGACCATCACGAACGGGGAGACCGAGGACTCCTTCGGCAACACCTACAGCCCGGTCGACGCCGACCCTCGGGCCTTCACCTACTGGGATGACACGGCCATCATTCCGGTCAGCTGGTGGCTGTCGCGGGAGACCGACGGGCAGTGGCTCGAGGTAAACGGCACCGAAGCCGTGCTGGTCACCGTCGACGGCGACCGCCTCGTCGAGGTCGACCGGGTGTCGCATCCGATGCGACGAGAGTGTGAAGGCAACAGCCGGAACGTGACCTATGTCGAACCCGACGACCTCGACGCCCTCCTGGCCGGCGAGCCCGTCGAGGAATCGGTCAGCGGTGGGCTCGATCCCGACCTCGACCCCGACGAAGCCGACACCCAGGATGACGGCGGCGACGCATCCGGCACCGGCGACGCCGAAGCGTCCTTCGTCGACGACCCCGAAGAGGAGCCTGCCGTCGACGAGCCGACCTCGATCCTTCCCGGACCGGAGCAGTACTGCTGGACGTACTCGCCGGAGATCGTCCGCACCGTCGTCATCGGCGACACCCTCTACACGGTGGCTCACAACGGCGTCGGCGTTCACGACTTCGACAGCAGTTCCCGTCTCGACTGGATACCGTTTGAAGGACTGTGAGCGGCGGACCGGCGACATCATCCCCACAATCTGAACCCACGAACACCGATTGTCTGATTGTCGGCGCCGGGCTGGCGGGTCTCACCGCCGCCCGGCGTCTGGCGTCAACCGGGGCACGAGTCGTCGTCGTCGACAAGGGCAAGTCGCCGGGGGGACGCCTCGCCACCCGCCGCATGGGCGACGCCCGCCTCGATCACGGCGCCCAGTTCTTCACCGTCCGCAGCGCCGCGTTCGCGGCCGAGGTGGAAACCTGGATGGAGGACGGCGTCGTCGACGTCTGGACCCGGGGATTCTCGACCGCCGACGGCTACCCCCGCTACCGGGCGGTCGAAGGGATGTCGTCGATTGCCCGGTACCTTGCCGACCGACTCCAGTCCGACCTCCTCCGGCCGCCGACAACGGTTCAACGGGTCGAGGCCAACGCCGTGCTGGCGGGCGACAACACCTGGTCGGTCACCTACGGCGCCGGGACCCGGGAACCGGACGACGCGGCGGCGGTGATCCTCACTCCACCTGTCCCCCAGAGCGTGGACCTTCTACGATCCGGCGCGGTGCTCGGGAGCCCTGTCGACGACCTCGCAGGCGTCGACTACAACAAGGTCCTGGCGGTGCTGGTCACCCTTGACCGCCCGCCCGCTCTTCCCGAACCAGGCGCCGTCCAACAACCCGACGATCCGACCTTCACCTTCGTGGCCGACAATCAGGCCAAAGGCGTCAGTGGCGCCCCGGCCGTCACCTTCCACTGCGCTCCCGATCTGTCGTCGCGCCTCTGGAATCTCGACGATGGCAATGTGGCGGCCCACGTACACGCCGAGATACGACGCCATCTCGGCAGTGCTGCCGTCACCGACGTCCAGATCAAGCGGTGGCGCTACGCCGGGCCGGTCGAGCCGTTGTCGGAGGCCTGCATCGTGGTTGCGGAATCACCGGGCCCGCTCGTGGTGGCGGGCGACGGCTTCGCCGGCGCGAAGGTCGAGGGTGCATTCCTCTCGGGAGCCGCCGCGGCCGAGGCGGTCCTGAACCCCGGGTCCTGACCGGTCTGGCTCGACCAACCAGTAGGCCTTCGGTCGAACTGGTGAAATCCACCTCTTTACGTGGCCGCTTTCATCGAATATCTTCGGCTAATGCCGTTCTCCGGCACACGTCAAAGGGGCTGGGCGCGGTCCTCCGACGCGGTATGACCACCAACTGAAAAGCTGAATGACTACAACTGAACAGACCTCACGGCTCCTCCGTTTTCGGAGGCCCCGTGACCGCCGCACCTGTTCGCTTGAGGTTCAAGACATCACCGTCACCACCGACGACAACACGGTTGTGCTCGATGGCTTGTCGCTCGAACTGGAACCGGGCACCAAGACCTGCATTGTCGGAACTGACGAGTCGGCCAAGGCCGCGCTCCTGTCATGTCTGACCGGTGACACGAAAGTCGCTTCGGGTGCGATTCTTATCAACGGGACAGACCTCTCGGTCCTGTCCTCCGCCGACATCGACGACAACCTCGTTCTGATACCACGGGAACCCGCGATCAGACACGGGTCGATCCGCGACAACATCACGCTCGGGCTGGAGGGGGTTTCCCGCTATCGACTCGAGTGGGCGGTCGACCAGACCGGCATCGAGAGCTTCACCCGGTTTCTCCCACGAGGAATCGACACCGTCATCAGTGACGGAACCGGCGAGGCCGACGGCCCGGCGACGATCGTCCTGTCGGCCGCACAGCGGCGACGGGTGGCACTGGCCCGGGCGCTGTTGAGAAACCCGTCGATTCTCATCCTCGAAGAACCGACCACCGACCTCGGAGCCCGGGAGGAGCAGCGGTTCGTCCGATCGCTGGAACGCCTCATCGCCGGACGTACGCTCATCACGTTCTCCCGCCGGCTCGTGCTCGCCCGCAAAGCGGACCGGGTTCTGGTGCTGGACAAAGGACGGCTCGTCGGCTACGACGAGGCCTCCACCAAGGGATCGGTCTGCGACCACTCCCGTCTGTGGGACAACCGGGCTCCCGCCGGCGACGAGCCGGGTCACCCGACGGCACCGAAGATTCGCCCGACGGTGCGCCTGGTGCGACCGCAACCCAATCCCTCATCAACACCATGGGGTATCACGGTCGGAGGCGAGATCGCACCGGGCTACGTGGCCTCGGGCTTGATCGAACGGACCGAACACGCCGACGTCTGGGCGGCCTGGAGTGCGACGAAGGAGGGTCCGGTCCGGATCAAGATCCCAGCCACCGCCCCGGTCACTTACCATGCCTTCGAGCAGCTTCAGCGGGAGTTCCAGATCGTCAGAGGTCTCCGTCATCCCGGACTGTCGAGGGCCCACGAGGTCGATCTCGACGCCGAGATGCCCTATGCCGTGTTCGAGTACATCGACAGCCCCTCACTCCGTTCGCTGATCTCCCGACTGGGAACCGGACTCGATCCGCTCGATGTTCTCTACATCGGGTTCGAACTGGCCGGCGCGCTCAACTACCTTCATCAGCGCGGTCGCGTCCACCTCGACCTCCGCATCCGTCATGTGAGGACCCGAGCCGACACCATCGTGATCTCGGACTTCACCCACAGCCGGGCGATCGGATCGACGCTCCCGTCATCTCTCGGCACCGGCAACGGGCGACGAGGTGAGCATCGGGCGACGGCGCCCGAGCAGCGGGCAGGGGCGGTCGCCCACCCGAAGATGGACATCTACTCGCTCGGGGCGCTCATGCACGGCGCAGCAGCAGGGGCCGTGCGAACCGAGGCGACGCCGGCCGGGAACCGGTTGATCCCGTTCTCGTCGTTGATGGAGTCGGCTCCGATCTCACTGACGGAGATCGTCGATCGCATGCTGTCCGACGATCCGGCCGATCGTCCCGACGCGGAGGAGGTCCTGACCCGGTTCCGCCGGGTTCTTCCTCAATCGCTCTATCGCCCTCGGATCATCGACCTGGAACAGCAGCCCCATCTCCAACTGGTTGTATCCAACAACTGAACCCGCAACCTGAACCCGCCCGTCGGTGAGAGTCAGTCCAAGCCGAACCACCGGCCGATGTCGGTGGCGATCGGCTCGGGGGCCTCCAGCGGTCCGAAGTGGGTCAAGTCGGGGTAGCGACGCAGCCGCAGGTGTGGATTTCGGCTCGCAACCTCGACCACGGCCTCGACCGGGATTGTCACCTCACCTCCGACGGCGAGCACCATCGGCACCTCCATCCCGGCCGCCGCCACGTCGGCTCCGGTTCGGTGTTGTTCGAAGGTGCGGGCCTCGTACTCGGGCGAGCAGGCTAGTTCCACCGTGCCGTCCGGGAGCTCACGGAACCCGTGCTCGACATAGGCCCGAAGACACCGCTCATCGAGGCCATCGAGTGGGGGCCGCGAACTGTAGCGCTCGTACACCTCGGCGCGGTCAGCGAAGTTGGGGCGACGCCGC
Source organism: Acidimicrobiales bacterium (assembly GCA_965216675.1). Lineage (GTDB taxonomy): Bacteria > Actinomycetota > Acidimicrobiia > Acidimicrobiales > SZUA-35 > JAHELU01. The sequence goes on from CBDCGK010000004.1 coordinate 1,088,258, forward strand.
CGGGCCGCCTGCGACATGACCGAGTCGTGGGGCGCATCGACCGGCTCGTCGGGAGGCGGCAGATCGAACAGGATCGGCTCGAACATCCAGGCCCGCCGAATCGTGCCGGGCACCCTCGCCTCGGCCAGGACGATGACGCCGCCTCCCAGCGAATGGCCGACCGCCCGGATCGGTTCCGACGGCGACACCACAGCGGCCACGGCCAGGAAATCGTCGACCATCCCCGACCAACGCATATGCCCGTCGTGAGGCGGGTTGCTGGCGCCGTGAGCCCGGAAGTCGAGAGCGAAGCAGTGAAAGGAGTCGAGCAGGGACGCCGCGATGGGCTCCCAGACCGCGCCGCAGAAACCTGTGGCGTGGCAGAAGAGCAATGGCGGGCCGTGACCTCCGAAATCGTGAACGGCGACCGAGACACCGTCGGTCGAGGACACTCGTTCGATGATGCGTTCGCTCACGAGGTTGAAGGCTGATCGAGTCCAAAACCTCGGGATGCGGCCACAACCGGTGCCGAGATGGCGTCGGTCGGCTCGAAACCGAAGATCCGCCCGTAGAACCACAGCTCGATTTCGAGCGAGCTGACGATGCTGTCCGCCCGTCGGAGCCCGTGGGCCTCACCGTCGAACGTGACGTAGACGTGGTCGATTCCGTTGGTCTCCAGGGCGGCCACGACAGCCTCGGACTGGCTGGGTGGAACCACCCGGTCGTCGGTGCCCTGCATGAGCAGCATCGGCGTGGCGATGGCCTCGGCCTTGTTGACCGGGGACCTCGACTCGTAGCGGTCGAGATCGTCGGGATAGGGTCCGACCAGCCAGTCGAGATAGCGGCTCTCGAACTTGTGGGTGTCGGACGCCAGCGAGGTCAGGTCGGCCACCCCGTAGAGGCTCACACCGGCCGCGAACCGGTCCGAACGGATCAGCGCCGCCATCACCGTAAGACCTCCCGACGAGCTGCCCCGAATGGCCAACCGCTCGCCGTCGACCAGCCCCTCTTCCGCGAGGTGGGCGGCCGCGTTGATGCAATCGTCGACGTCGACCTCACCCCAGAGTCCGTGGAGGCGGTCGCGATACTGTCGGCCGAAGCCGGTCGACCCTCCGTAATTGACGTCGGCGACGGCGAAGCCCCGGCTTGTCCAGTACTGGATCTTGAGGCTCAGCTCCGGACTGTTGTGGGCTGTCGGCCCACCGTGACCGATCACGATTAGGGGCGGCTTCTCGGTCGAACCGCCGACGGTGGTGGCCTCGACCGCGGCGGCCGGAGGGTAGAAGAACATCTGGGTCGACCGGCCGTTTGACTCGAACCAGATCGGCTCGGCTACCGAGAGCCAGGCCGGATCGGCACCAACCGCCGCGGCAGGGCGAATCGACTCGACGGAGCCCGAATCGACGTCGACACTGGTGATCTCCGGAAGCCCCGTCGGGGTTGCGGCGATCACGCTCACACCCGTCGAGCCGGTGGCGGCCATGGAGCCGATGGCGACCGGAGTGTCGGCATCGAACCCGTCACCGGATCCGAAGCCGGGTACGGGGCGGAGCGTGCCGTCGGGTTGGACGATGCCAAGCAGGTCGACCGCGTCACGGGTGATCGCGGCGACCAGCCGGCCGTCGCCCAACTCGACCCAACGGCGGGTTCCGAAAACCCAGGCCGGACCACCGATTTCGGCATCGACCAGCGTGGTGATCTCCTGCCCGGTTCCGTCCGGCCACCACCCGTGGAGGTTCCAGTGGCCGTTCTCATCGCTCGAATAGACAAGCCGACCATCGGCGGTCCAGTCGGCCCCGTTGATCGACACCCCCGACGCAACAGTCGTCGCCGGGCCGAGAGAGACCGAGCCGCCCTCGATCGTCAGGGGGGCCACCATCAGCGCCGTCTCGTTCCACGGCATGTTCGGGTGATCCCACTGGATCCAGCTGAGACTGCTCCCGTCGGGTGAGATTCGGGGGTCCGACACGAAATCGGGTCCGGTGACCAGCGCTTGTGGAGTCGCGTCGGGGCCGGCGGTGATCGCCACCACCTCGTTCGTCGGTTCCCCGCCCGTCGGCCCATGCGTCTCCCGAACGCACACCACAACCGATCCGTTCGGGTGCTCGCGTCCGTCGGCGAACCGCCACTCGACCCCATCCGGAGCGGGGGCCGAGATCCGCTCGGGTTCCGACCGACCGTCGGCCGCTTCTTCGACGGGTATGCGATACAGAGCCTGATCCGAGGCCTCCACGAAGTAGGCGTGGTCACGGCCGAACCACCACGAACCGCCGCCGTACTCGTGCACCCTCGACCGGGCCGACCACGGCGCCGGCAAACGATCACCACCGGCATCCGATACGAGCACGCATCGACCCTGTTCCAGGGGTCGGGTCTCCTGCCACCAGACATCGTCCCCGTTGACGGCCACCGACTCGACCCGGACACCGCCGGCGGCCACCAGTTCGGCGGAGATCGGCGACGGCCAGGACCCACATCGACTCGTCGATTGCTCGGTTCCCACGACGGATTCGGCCATGCGGTTTCCTTTCGGCGCTCAGGCCGTGGCCAGGTAGTCGCCCAGCCGCTGCAGGCCCGCGCCCAGATCGTCGTCACCGAGAGCGAACGAGAATCGAACGTAGCCGGGACTGCCGAACGCCTCACCGGGCACGAACGCCACCTTGGCGTTCTCGAGCGCCAGGTCGGCCAGCTGGAGCGTCGATTCGATCGTGGTCCCCTGGACGGACTGCCCGATGAGACCCTCGAACGACGGAAAGGCGTAGAACGCACCTTCGGGGGCCAGGCACTCGACGCCGCGCATGTCCGAGAGCATCGTGTGCATCGTCTTGCGACGACGGTCGAAGGCCTCACGCATGGCGTGGACGGCGGTGAGGTCGCCGGACACCGCGGCCAGCGCGGCCTGTTGCGACACGTTGGCCACATTGGAGGTCTGGTGTGACTGCAGGCTGGTCAACGCCTTCGCCATGTCTCCGGGAGCGATGATCCAGCCGACCCGCCACCCGGTCATGGCATAGGTCTTGGCCACGCCGTTCAACACAATGCAGCGATCAGCGAGTTCGGGGACGACGGTGACGATCGAGTGGAATTCGTTGTCGTCGTAGACGAGGTGCTCGTAGATCTCGTCGGTGAGAACCCAGATGTCGTGCTCGGCCGCCCACCGTCCGATGGCCTCGATCTGCTCCCGGCTGTAGACGGCGCCCGACGGGTTCGAGGGGCTGACGAAGATCAGCGCCTTGGTTCGATCGGTGCGAGCGGCCTCCAGGTCGTCGACCGACGCCTTGAAGCCGGTCTCGATGCTGGTCTGAACCGGAACGGCCACCCCGCCGGCCAGCGCAACGGGCTCGGGATAGGTCGTCCAGTACGGCGTGGGGATGAGCACCTCGTCACCGTCGTCGACGACACCGGCGATGGCGTTGTACACCGCATGTTTGCCGCCGTTGGTGACCACGACCTGAGCCGGCTCGACCTCATAGCCGGAGTCCCGCAGCGTCTTGGCGGCGATGGCCTCCTTCAGCTCCGGAAGGCCACCGGCGGCGGTGTAGCGGTGGTTCTTCGGGTCGCGGCAGGCGGCAACCGCCGCCTCGACGACGTAGTCGGGAGTCGGGAAGTCGGGCTCGCCGGCCCCGAAGCCGACAACCGGCTCGCCGGCCGCCTTGAGCGCCTTGGCCTTGTTGGTGACGGCCAGGGTTGCCGACGGGGCGATGGCAGCGACTCGGGACGATATGCGACCAGCGGTCATGGGATCGAGCTCCAGGTGGGTGAGGGGTTGGAATCACCCAACAGGGTATTGGTCCCGGCCGCCAACCGCGGCGAGATTCGGCCGTCGGCTATCGCCACGCCGGGCTCGCCGCTGCCTGCCGGCTTCAGCCGTCAGACGGCTGGGATGCGGCCTCGAGACTGAGAGCAGCCGAGTTCATGCAGAACCGGTCGCCCGTCGGCTGCGGGCCGTCGGGGAACACGTGACCGAGATGAGCGCCGCATGTCGCGCACTTCACCTCGGTGCGCACCATCCCATACGAACGATCTTCCTCGGTCGTCACGGCGTCGGGGCTGACCGGTTGGTAGAAGCTCGGCCAACCCGAACCCGACTCGTACTTCGTCTCGCTCGAGAACAGCGGCTCGTTGCAAACCACACAGTTGTAGACCCCGGGGGTCTTCGTGTCGGCGTAGATACCGGTGAAGGCCCGTTCGGTGCCGGCGTTCTGGGTGACCTCGTACTGCTCGGGGGTCAGGCGCTCGCGGAGTTCGTCTTCGGTAAAGGTCTTCTTGGCCATAACTGCCTTTCAGGCTAACGATGATGGGGACTCGACCGGGTTGCGGTCGACGCGTACGGCGGTCCCTCGACGCAGAGTGAAACACCGTGCTGGTGGCTCCGATTCCCGTGTTTCGCCGGTGTTTAGGATGACGGTCGGATCAGGAGACCCGACGGGCGTCCTCGACCAGATTGATGTCGTACAGAACCTGATCCAACAGGTTGCCGGCTTCGATCGGGGCGAATCGTTGCGGGTTGTCCGGGTTGATGCACGAGGGCACCGGCGCCAGGATCGTCCACGGCGTCGGGTGGCAGAACTGCACCACCGAGTATCGATCGCCGGGCTGATCGGGATCGGCCACCACGCGATGGATTCCCTGGGGAATGGCGCCGTTGGTGATGTGCTCCAACATGATGCCGGTGTTGATGATCACCCCGTCATCGGGAGGAATGGCGTCGACCCAACCGTCGTCGGTCTTGACCTGCAGACCTCGACTGGTGGCTCGCGGCAAGGCCGTTATCAGGTTGATGTCACCGTGTTCGGCGGCCCACACGTGATCGTCGCCCGGGGCCAGATCCATGGCCGGGTAGTGGATGGCCCGGGTCAGTGTGGTGCCGTTGGTGATCATCTGGTCGAAGAACGACTCGTGGCAACCTATTCCGACTGCGATCACCCGCAGGAATCGACGCTGGAGGTCGAGCACCCGGTCGTAGAAGTGGGTCAGGACCTTCGTGATGCCGGCGACCTGGTCCTCGGGTAGGTGCGGGCCGAGATAGCGGTGGGGGTACATCTTCTGGAGTGGATGACCGGCGGGGATGTCGACGCCCCAGTTGAGCATCTCCTTCCAGTCCGGTGTATCGCTGATCGCCGCCGTCTCGACGAGTAGTCCCGTGTAGCCCGCCTGACCGTGGGAACCGGGAACGACGGCTGCGGCCTTCTCCTCGGCCGGCAGGCTGAAGAACTGCTGCAGCATGCCGTAGGCCTCGTCGAGCATGGTGGCGCTCAGATCGTGACTGGTGTAGACGAAGCCGGTCGTCAGGCTGGATCGGACCGCGTCGACCACGGCCGCCCGCTGGGACTCCGTGCCGTTCTCGAAGGCCAACAGGTCGACGTCGAGGATGCCGCTCATGGTGTCCAAGCGTACCTTCGGCTCGGCTGTCAGCCCATTCGACCGCTGATCACGGGAATGACGACGATGACCAGCGCGGCCACCGACACCGCGGCCACGGCAACCGCCATGGCCGCCCGTTCCCGGCCGAGACCGGCGCGGAACAACAGGAGCCACTCACCAGTGGCCGAACGGGGCTGGGCAACCGGTTCGCAATCGGTCGGCGGTTCGAGTTCGAGCACCCGCCGCCGCGCCGTCTGCTGCGCGCCTCCGCTACGGGTCGACGTCCGCAACCGGGACGACCGGTACGAGGCTCCGGGCACCGACGGCCGTGGCCGCAACGGTGGTGCCGGCCGCCGGCTTCGATGAGTTGGTGGAGGATATGACATGACGAGATCCATGGTGGGATCCGCCACGGGATCGGACCATGGGTCATGTCTCGGCCCCTACCGGGCCGAACGGCTCACGCCGCGTCGATACCGGATCTAGGACTCGGTGATCGTCACCGACTCGATGACGACATCGGTCTTCGGGCGATCGCCGGGGCCGGTCGGCACCTTCTCCATGGCATCGACCACGTCGAGACCGTTGACGACCTTGCCGAACAGCGAGTACTGGGGCGGAAGGCCCATGCCGCTCGGGCCGCTGATGATGAAGAACTGGCTGCCGTTGGTGTTGGGGCCGGCGTTGGCCATGGCCAGCGAACCGAGTTCGTAGCGGCCGGGTTTCGGCAGCTCATCGGCAAATCGGTAGCCGGGACCGCCGCGGCCGGAGCCCTCGGGGCAGCCGCCTTGACACACGAATCCCTGGATGATGCGGTGGAAGATCAACCCGTCGTAGTAGTGGTAGCGGGCGAGGCTGACGAAGTTGTTGACCGTCTTGGGGGCGGCCACCGGGTCGAGGGCGATGGTCAGGGTTCCCATGCTCGTCACCATCTCGGCGGTGTAGGTCTTCGACGGGTCGATACACATGTCGAACTCGCCGTCGAAGCTGGTCTGGCGAGGGCTTGATCCGTCGGGTGCGGGGCACTCGGGCACGGGGTTCTCCTTGGGTAGCGTCGGAGCGATCACCCTAACGGCTCCCCCGCCGATCCCCGCTCCCGGGGGCGCTCAGCTACCGGTGTAGGTGGCGATATAGGGGAGGTTCCGGTACTTCTGACGGGCGTCGAGCCCGTAGCCGACGACAAAGGCCGGAGGGAGGCTGAAGCCGACGTAGTCGATGTCGAGATCGTCGTTGTGGTTGCCCTGGCGGAGCAGCAAGGCGCAGGTGCGCACGCTCGCCGGCTGCTTCGCCTCGAGGTAGCCCATCAGGTAGCGCAACGTCAGTCCGGAGTCGACGATGTCCTCCACCAGCACCACGTGCCTGCCGGCGATCTCGTTGTCGAGGTCCTTGAGGATCTTGACCACGCCGGTGCTCGTCGTCTCCTTGCCGTAGGACGAAACCGCCAGGAAGTCGATCTCCACCGGCCCCCCGATGGCACGCATCAGATCGGCGATGAAGATCACGCTGCCTTTCAGGACACCGACCAGCAGGGGCACCTCACCGGCCAGGTCGGCTGTGATCTGGGAGCCGATCTCGTGTGTGCGCTGCACGATCTCGGCTTCGGTGACCAGCACTTCGCCCACCTCGTCGGCCGGCGGATACGACGCCGGACCCGACGGGGCCTCGGCTGCCGGCGGCGGTTCTCGATCGGAGGCCACTGCGTCAGCGTCCGGTGAACTCGGCGTTGCCGGCGCCGGACTCGAGGAAGCTGGTGATACCGATGACAGCGTCGTCGGTCTGGAAGCAGTTGACGAACTCGTTCTGCTCCACGTCGAGCGCGGCCTGGATGGTCAGGTCGGCACCGTTCTGGATGGCCCGCTTCATGTTGGCCAGCGAGGCCGGGCCGGGGGCGTACTGCGCCGCCATCTCGAGCGCACGGTCGAACACCTCCTCGTCGGGATGCACGGCCGATACGAGTCCGATCTCGAGGGCCTCGGAGGCCGGCACCATGCGGCCGCTGTAGTTGAGCTCCTTCGACTTGGTGACGCCGACCAGGCGGGTGAGGCGCTGGGTTCCGCCGGCGCCGGGGATGAGGCCGAGGAGGACCTCCGGCTGCCCGAACTGGGCCGATTCGCCGCAAACCCGGAAGTCGGTCGTCATCGCCAGCTCACAGCCCCCACCGAGGGCGAACCCGTTGACGGCGGCGACCGTTATCTGCGGGAGCCGCTCGAGCGCGTTGTAGGCGTCGTTCATGACCTTGACCAGCGGTGACGGGTCGCGGTGGCCGTCGTTGGTCGGGAATTCGGAGATGTCGGCCCCGGCCGCGAAGAAACGGGGTCCGCCCCACAGCACGGCGGCCCGCACGTCGGAACGTTCGCCCAGCTCGGCCACCACCTCACCGAGTTCGGAGCAAAGCTGCCGGTTGAGGGCGTTGACCTTCGGCCTGTCCAGGCGGATCACGGCCACGCCGTCGACCGACGATTCCTCCAGGCGAACATATTCTCCCATGGGGCCTCCCGTTCGGGTGATGAACTCCGTCGAGACTACCCGCTCGGTCGACCATGGTCGAGCCGTCTGTCACCACCCTGAGGAGCCCCAGCCGGCTGCTCACTACGATGGAGCCGTGGTCCAGCAACAGAGAGAACGCCAGATCAATCACCTCGATGGAGGCGACTTCGACGCCTTCGTCATCGGGGGCGGCATCAACGGGGCGGTCAGCGCGGCGGCGTTGGCCGGCCGCGGCCTGTCGGTCGGCCTGGCCGAACAGGGGGACTTCGGCGGCTTCACCAGTCAGGAGTCGTCGAATCTCGTCTGGGGCGGCTTCACCTACCTGAAGAACTACGAGATTCCCCTCGTCTACAAGCTCAGCAGATCACGAAACAAGCTGATGGACGCCTACCCGACAGTCGTCAGCGAGCTGCCCTTCTTCGCCACGCTCGACGACTCGTCACCGTTCCCGTCGTGGCTGGCCGGAGCCGGCAGTCTCGCCTACTGGGGTCTGGGAATGGCACAGACCCGACCCCCTCGTTACCACCGGGCGTCGACGATCAACGAGATCGAGCCGATCGTCAACACCGTCAGTGCCGACGCCGCGATCGAGTACGCGGACGGGTACCTGAAGGACAACGACGCCCGGTTCGTGTGGCTGTTCATCCGTTCCGCGCTCGACCTCGGGGCGACGGTGGCCAACTACGTCACCGTCACCGGAGCCCGGCAGGAACCGGGAGGCGGCTGGCGGATCGACCTGAGGGAGAACGCCACCGGCCGCAACCTCCAGGTGTCGACGAAGGTACTGGTCAACGCGGCCGGGCCGCTGAGCAACAAACTCAACCGCGACCTCGGCATCACCACCAAACACAAGGTCGTGTTCTCCAAGGGCATTCACCTGGTCGTCCCCCAGCTGACGGCCAGTGAGCGGGTTCTGGCCTTCTTCGACGACACCCAGCGGCTCTTCTATGTCATTCCGATGGCCCATCGATCCGTGATCGGAACCACCGACACCAGGACCGACAATCCTCGCGAGCCGATCACCGACGACGACCGGCACTTCCTGCTGGAGCAGATCAACGCCCGCCTCAATCTGGCCCGACCGTTGACGACCGACGACATCATCGCCGAACGCAACGGTGTCCGCCCCCTGGTCGTCGAGCAGAGCAACGACGATCACGCCGAGACCGATTGGACGGCGTTGAGTCGTAAACACGAGGTCGAATTCGACCGCAGCCGCCAGGTGGTGACGATCTTCGGTGGCAAGCTGACCGACTGCCTCAATGTGGGCGACGAGGTGGTCGATGCGGCGCGGAAACTGGGCCTGGAACCCGGGCCGGAGCGACGCTGGTACGGCGAGCCGTCGGACGCCGAACGGGTCGCGTTCTTCCAGGAGGCGGCCTCGGTCGGCCTCGATCGTCAACCGGAGGTGGAACGAGCCCGGTCGATGGCCGAGGTCCTGTGGCGACGTCACGGCCATGCCGCCCACGACGTCGTCGAAGCGATCCGCTCCGACCGTGACCTGGCCGACCCCATCATGGCCGAATCCGACGTGCTGGCGGCCGAGGTGCCGCTCCACCTGGAACGGGAGATGGTCGTCGAACTCGACGACCTGTTACGCCGGCGGACCAAACTCGCCTTGATCCACCCGGCCGACAAACTGGCCACCGAGCCCGGCATCAGCGACATCGGCCGCACCCTGCTGGGGCTGAGCTGACGGTCGGTCCGGTCGGGAACCGCTAGGTGCGATCGCCGGGCAGGTGACCCCGGCGATGGCCACCCTGCCAGTCCTCCTGTTGCGGGGCATCGCTGACACCACCGAGGATCGTCAGCTGCGGCACTTCACGCATGCTGCGCTTCAACTCGGCGAAACCGGGGAACGTGGCCAGGGTGGTCACGGCGTCCCACAGGCGCACGGCATCGGCGTCGGACGGAACCCGTGAGATGACCGGACCGAAGAAGGACATGGCTTCGGCGGTGTCAGGCCGGAACGTGATGATCGGGGTTCCCACGTCACGGCCGGTCCGGGTGAGGGCCAGCTCACCCTCGGCATCGAGCTGGTCGTCCCACGACGCGTCGTCCAGCGCCGACACGTAATCGGTCGAGATTCCCGCCGCGGTCAGAACCTCCGCCACGTGCTCGGGGGTGCTGAGGCGGGCGCGCATCCCCGAACCCTGCGGCTTGTCCCAGAAACTCCGTCCGTAGGCGGCGACGACCGGGCCCAGTGCGTCACGACCCTCCTGCTCTCGGATTGCCGCGGCCACGCGCAACATGCGCAGACCGGCTGTGTGGCCCTCCTCGTACTCGGGTGGGAACTCCGTGGCGTAGTCCTTGTCCTTGTTGATCAGGCGCAGCGAGATGAAGCGCCAGTCGACGGAGAAGCTCCGCTGGGCGGCCACCTTCTCGATCCAGCGGGAGGTGATCCAGGAGAACGGGCAGACGGGATCCCAGAAGAACTCGATGTCGTAGCCGGCTTCGGGGGAGGCGGCGGTCTGCGATGCTTCGGTCGTTGTATCGGTCACCTGTGAAGTATCCCACGTGGGAGCCCGATTATTCCGGCCGATGGGCAGGCGCCGAACTTCCCGCTCGACGCTTTCAGGCTGTTTACTGGTCGGATGGGACCACCGGCCGTATCCGTCGTCGACTTCCACTTCGACATCATGTGCCCCTACGCGTACCAGACGTCGCGGTGGATCCGCCGTGTTCGCGACCGCAATGGCCTGACGATCAACTGGCGGTTTTTCAGCCTCGAGGAGATCAATCGGCGCGACGGCAAGAAACACCCGTGGGAACGGGAGTGGAGCTACGGCTGGTCGCTGCTGCGGATCGCCGCCCACCTCGGGCGGACCGAACCCGAGCTGGTCGACCGTTGGTACGACGCCGCCGGGCGGGCGCTCCACGAGGAAGGGCGTAAGGCCCACGACCGGGAGACCGCAACGGCCCTGGCCATCGAGATCGGCCTGGACGGCGATGTGGTGGCCGAAGCGATCGCCGATCCGTCGACCAACGACATCGTGCTGTCGGATCACCAACGGGTCGTGGACGCCGGAGGATACGGGGTGCCGACGCTGTTCTTCCCCGAGTTCGACGACCACTGCCTGTTCGGCCCGGTGCTCATCAACCCACCCGACGGTGCGGCGGCGATACGGCTCTGGGATGCCGTCACCGCGTGGCTCGAGTTCCCCGACCTGTACGAACTCCAGCAACCCAAGACCAAGTACCACGAACAGCGGATCACCGCCTCGTTCGAAACCTACCTCAACGCCCGCGATTGGGTCAGCATCAACCGGGGCAAGGTCGTCGAGTTCACCGACGACGGCTTCCAGGCCACCGAGTTCTGACCACTGGAACCGACGAAGGAGCACCCACCAATGATCGAGACCCGCGGCGCCGTTATCCGCACCTCACCGGGCGAATGGGAGGTTGTCGACATCGAGTTCGACGAACCCCGACAGGACGAACTGGCGGTCAAGATGGTGGCATCGGGCCTGTGCCACTCCGATGACCACATCGCCACCGGCGACATGCCTTCGGGCATCTACCCGCTCATCGGCGGTCACGAGGGTTCGGGAGTGGTCGAGGCGGTGGGACCCAACACTGTGGGCTGGGAGGTCGGCGATCACCTGGTGATGTCGTTCCTACCCGGATGCGGCAAGTGCCGCTGGTGTGCCTCCGGGCAACAGAACCTGTGTGACCTGGGGGCCAACCTGCTCACCGGCTGCCGGGAGGACGGGTCGTTGCGGGCCCGGGTCGACGGAGCCGACGCCGGGCAGATGTGCGGCATCTCCACCTTCGCCGAACGAACCGTCATCAGCACCGCCTCGGCGGTGAAGGTCGACGTCGACATCCCGCTCGACAAGGCCTGCCTGGTCGGCTGCGGCGTCGGCACCGGGTGGGGGTCGGCGGTCAACTCGGCCCAGGTCAAACCCGGCCAGACGGTGATCATCATGGGTTGCGGCGGCATCGGCATGAACGCCGTCCAGGGGGCCGCCCACGCCGGCGCGTCCCACGTGATCGCCGTCGATCCGCTGCCGTTCAAGACCGAGGTGGCCCAACAGGTCGGCGCCACCCACACCTTCGACAACATCGCCGACGCAACGGCCTTCGCCCAATCGGTGACCAACGGCCAGGGAGCCGACTCGGTGATCGTCACCATTGGCGTCGTCGAGACCGAACATGTCACCCAGGCGTTCTCCGCGGTTCGAAAGGCCGGCACGGTGGTCGTCACCGGCCTCGGCAACCTGGAATCGGCCAACATCAACGTGCCGGCGTTCGAGCTCACGCTGATGCAGAAGCGCATTCAGGGTTCGCTCTACGGCGAACTCTCCCCCAGCCGCGACATCCCGTGGCTGCTGGCCATGTACCAGAACGGTCAGCTTCGACTCGACGAACTGGTGACCAACACCTACTCCCTCGACGACATCAACCAGGGCTACGCCGACATGCGCGACGGCAAGAACGTGCGCGGCGTGATCGTCTACTGAGGCGGCGCGGCCGGATCGCCCGACGAGGGCGACCTCGAGATTCCTGGAACCGGACTCCGGGTTGAGGTGTCTCTAAACCACGCAAGTAGGACAACCGAGCCAACAGCGGCCGAACTCTCGATCCCCGTCGAGATCCTGTTCGACCACTGAGGGCTTCGTGAGGCGGGGATCGAGCAGTACTGTGGACGACGAGAGCCATGGACGTCGTCTACTCCCCCGCCCAGACCCTGCATCATGCCCTCGAACTCGACGGCGGGCAGCTCGTCCTGTCTTGGGAGAGCCCCATCAGAGCGGTTCGTGTGGCTGAACGGCTGGCCGGATCGCACCGGGTCCTCGAACCCGACCCCTTCGACCGGGACCTCGCCGAACAGGTTCACGATTCCGACTACATCGAGTTCCTGTCCGGGTGCTGGGATCGGTGGGTGGCGGAGGGTCGAGGCGCAACCCAGGCCATGGGTTTCACCTGGCCGGCCGCCGGGCTCCGCGACGCCCGCCCCTCCGACCTCGATGGACAGCTCGGCTACTACTCGTTCAGCGCCGACTGCTCCATCGGCCCCGACACGTGGACCTCCGCCGCGGTGAGCGCGGCAGCCGCCCACACCGCAGCCCGGCTGGTAGCCGAACGCCTCGGTGATGAAGCCGAGCACACGCCGGTCGCGTTCGCGCTGTGTCGCCCCCCGGGACACCACGCCGGCGCCAGACAGTTCGGTGGCTACTGCTATCTCAACAACGCGGCCATCGCCGCCCAGGCCTTACGAAACACCGGAGTGGACCGGGTGGCGATCCTCGACATCGACTACCACCACGGCAACGGCACCCAGTCGATCTTCTACACGCGATCCGACGTGGTCTTCTGCTCGATCCATGCCGATCCGGCACAGGAATTCCCCTACTTCAGCGGCTTCGCCGACGAGACCGGCGAGGGCGACGGAGAGGGCCACAATCTCAACCTGCCCCTACCGCAGGGCACCGGCCCCAGCGAGTGGATGGCCACACTCGACCAGGCCCTCGACTGGTTGCGGGATCATGAGCCGCAAGCCATCGTCGTCTCCGCCGGGGTCGACACCTACGAGGACGACCCGATCAGCGCGTTCAAGCTGCCGACGGCGGTGTATCCGACGATCGGTCATCGCCTGGCGGCGGTCGGCCTGCCGACGGTGCTCGTGTTCGAGGGCGGCTATGCCACCGAACCACTGGCCGACAACGTCGCGGGACTGCTCCACGGCTACGAGTCGGCCGGCTGAACCTCGTTCGGGCGCGGGAAAAACGAAGCAGATCCGGACAGTATCGTCCGATACTGCTTCACGTTGGTTCGGGCGTCGGGGATGACGGCGACGGTCAGCCCTGGCCTCCGGACGTTTCCCGCACCGAGGTCTTGCCCTGGGAGATCCACGGCATCATCGCCCGCAACTCCTGGCCCACCTTCTCGATCGGGTGATCGTGACCGGCCTGCTCCAGGGCGTGGAAGTTGGGACGGCCGGAGCGGGATTCGGCCACCCACTCCTCGGCGAATTTGCCCGACTGGACCTCGGACAGGATCTGGCGCATCTCGGCCTTCACCGCGTCGTTGATCACCCGGGGACCTCGGGTCAGGTCGCCGTACTCGGCGGTGTCCGACACCGAGTAGCGCATCCCGGCGATGCCCTCCTCGTACATGAGGTCGACGATGAGCTTGAGCTCGTGGAGGCACTCGAAGTAGGCGATCTCCGGCTGGTAGCCGGCCTCGATCAACGTCTCGAATCCGGCCTGCACCAGCGCCGAGGTGCCGCCGCACAATACGGCCTGCTCACCGAAAAGATCGGTTTCGGTCTCCTCGGTGAACGTCGTCTCGATCACACCGGCCCGGGCACCGCCGACGGCGTCCGCGTAGGCCAGGGCGAGGGCCTTGGCGTTGCCGGTGGCGTCGTTCTCCATGGCGATCAGGCAGGGCACACCGCCGCCCTCGACGTAGGTGCGGCGAACGAGGTGGCCGGGACCCTTGGGGGCCACCATGCACACGTCGACACCGGCCGGCGGTTTGATCAGGTCGAACCGGATGTTGAAGCCGTGGGCGAAGAACAGCGCGTCGCCGTCGTTCAGGTTTGGCTCGACGTGTTCGGTGTAGATGGCGCCCATCTCGGTGTCGGGCATCAGCATCATGATCACATCGGCCTCGGCCGACGCCTCGGCGATCGACTTGACCGCCAGCCCGGCCTCCGATGCCTTGGCCGCCGACGACGACCCGTCACGCAGCCCGACCCGTACGTCGATGCCGGACTCCTTCAGGTTGAGCGCGTGGGCGTGGCCCTGCGAGCCGTAACCCAGGATCGCCACCTTGCGGTTGGCGAGCTGGGAGCGGTCGACGTCGGCTTCGTAGTAGATGTTGGCCATTGGGTTCCTCGTGGTTTCGGTGTGGTTCAGTGTTGGTCGAATGGGTGAGAACGTGTTGGTCGAGTGGCTGGAAGAGTTGGCTACGCGGATTCTGTGACGGCCCGCAGCCGGGGCACGTCACGACCGATCTTGGGAAGAGCGATCCGACCAGAGCGTTGCAGCTCAACGATCGAATACCCCTCCAGAAGTGCCTCGAAGTCGTCGAGCTTCGACGGCCTGCCATCGAGGCTAACGGTGAGGTGGTCGGGCGACACGGCGAGGATCTTGCCCTCGAACACGTCGACCAACTCGATGATGCGGCTACGGGTGTCCTGCGGGGCCCGGACCGTGGCCAGCAGCAGCTCCCGCTCCACCGCGAGTTCAGGAGCCAGCTCGGCGATCTCGACCACGTTGATCAGCTTGAACAGCTGCTTCACGATCTGATCGAGCGGCGCCGATTCGACGTCGACCACGATCGTCAGACGGCTGAACCGGTCGTCATTGGTGGGGGCGACGGCGAGCGAGATGATGTTGTAGCCGCGCCGGGCGAACAGGTCGGCCACCCGGGCCAGAACACCCGCCTTGTTCTCGACCAGCACCACGATGGTGCGGTCCTGCGGGGCGCGGTTGCCGTTGCTGATCATCATGCTTCTCCCTGTTCTTCTGCGCGCTGAGACGGGTCGGTGGTGCCCTCTGGGCCGCCCCGCTGAGACGGGTCGACCAATATGTCGTCGTTGGAACCGCCCGCCGGGACCATCGGGTACACCTTCTCTTCGCTGAGGCACCGGAATTCGATCAGGACCGGTCGGTCGTTGATCTCGTTGGCCTTGGCGATGGCCACATCGATCTCGGTCGGCTCCTCGACCCGGAGGGCCACACAGCCCATCGACTCCGCCCACTTCACGTAGTCGGGCATGTCGTGGCTCAGGTACACCTCGGAGTAGCGCTCCTCGTAGAACAACTCCTGCCACTGGCGGACCATGCCGAGATAGGCGTTGTTGAGCAGCGCAACCTTGATCGGGATGCGTTCAACCGAGGCGGTGATCAGCTCCTGACCGGTCATCTGGAAGCAGCCGTCGCCGTCGACCGCCCAGACCATACGGTCCGGGTAGGCGGCCTTGGCGCCGATGGCGGCAGGAATGGAGAAGCCCATGGTGCCGAGACCGCCCGAGTTGATCCAGGTGTAGGGATGCTCGAAGCGCCAGTACTGACTGGCCCACATCTGATGCTGACCGACACCGGATGCGACGATCGTGTTGGTGGGGCAGGCGTCCCGCAGGGACTCCAGCACTTGCTGCGGTTTGACGTACTCGCCGGGGGCCGACGGCTCGTAGGTGAGCGGGTAGCGCTCCTGCCAGCCGGAAACCTGCTGACGCCAGGCGGTGTGATCGGCGAACGCGTCGGACCCGCCCTCGGCGGTCAGCTCACGCAACATCGCCTCCATCGCCAGACGGCAGTCGCCGACCACCGACACCTCCGGCATACGAACCTTGCCGTGCTCGGCCGGGTCGATGTCGACGTGGATGACCTTGGCGTCGGGGGCGAACGCCGCCACCTTGCCGGTGACCCGGTCGTCGAACCGGGCCCCCATGGCGATCAGGAGATCGGAGCGCTGAATGGCTGTGACCGCCGTGTAGTTGCCGTGCATGCCCGGCATGCCGAGGTTGAGCTCGTGGCTGTCGGGGAAGGCGCCCCGGGCCATCAAGGTGGTGACCACCGGAATGTCGCCCATCTCGGCCAGCCGCCGCAGTGCCTCGGCGCCCCGTGACTTGAGCACCCCGCCACCGACGTAGAGCACCGGCCGCTCAGCCACCTTCATCAGCTCGAGCGCCGCCGCTATCTCCGCCTCGGCCGGTTCGGGCTGGGGGGCGTAGCCCGGCAGGTCCACCTCTGGCGGGTAGACGAAGTCGAAGTAGGCGTTCGGGTTGTTGGCGTCGACGATGTCCTTCGGGATGTCGATGAGCACCGGGCCGGGGCGGCCGGTGGTGGCGATGTGGAACGCTTCGCGAACCGCCCGGGGAATGTCGGAGGCCCTGGTGACCAGCATGTTGTGCTTGGTGATCGACCGGGTGATGCCGGTCGTGTCGCACTCCTGGAAAGCGTCGGTGCCGATCGAGCCGAGCGCCACCTGACCGGTGATGCAGACCATCGGAACCGAGTCGAGGTAGGCGTCGGCCAGCGGGGTCACGACGTTGGTGGCCGCCGGGCCGCTGGTCACCATGCACACGCCCGGGCGGCCGGTGGCGTGAGCGTATCCCTCAGCCGCGTGGCCGGCGCCCTGCTCGTGACGGACCAGCACGTGGCGGATCTTCGAGTCGATGATCGGGTCGTAGACCGGGAGGATGGCGCCACCGGGGTAGCCGAACACGACCTCCACTCCCTCCATCTCCAGGCTCTTGATGAGGGCTTGACCGCCGTTCAGGCGTATCGGTTCGCTGGTCGATTGGACACTCATTGTTTTCTCTTCTGTCGGAGGTCGGGCTCGGAGTCTTCGGGCGAAAAACGGAAAAGCCCCCCGGGTTTGGGAGGCTTGGCGCACGCAGCTTGAACTCGCAGCGGCGTGCGCTACATAAGTACTACGTCGATGGCGATGTTCTTCGGTGCCGGGCCGGCACGATGGCTGAAGGTCATCGCCACCATTCAATCACCACGTGACGAAGACCACAACGAGATTTCAGAAGAAGGTGCCGCAGAACGGGAGCGGCTTGACGGTGAAGAGTCGATCGGCGTCGGTCAGCGCGGCGTGAAACGCCTCGTCGCCACCCGACGCGTTTCCAGGACGAACCCGACCGACCGCGGCATCGGCGAGCCATGACATGCCGCCGAGATACTGGGCGGAGATGGCGTCGATGTCGGCGACGAGGTCGGCCGGTTCGTCGGTGCGGTGGGCACCGTCGCCCGATATCCGCCATCGCCCGTTGTTTCCGTCGATCAGGGGATCGGAGACGGCGACGACGATTCCGTCACCGGTCGACGGCCCGTAGCTCCTCGCGCTCAGCGCGGCGTCGACGTCGACGAGGCGGAGCCACTGCTCGTCGATGACGGTGGTGATGCGGTAGGCCCGCCGATCCGCGATGGCATCCCGGACGAGGTCGTCGAGCGGTCTCTCCAATGACGTCCAGGTCTCCACCAGGTCGATCGACAGCAGGTGGCGCCACAGTGCCAACTCGACGTCGTCCGACACGGCGACGACGTCGTGGATCTTGCCTCGACCGCCCTGCTCGAGTGTGTCGGCCCAACTCGTTGTGTAGTACACGTAGCCGTCAGGTTCGCCCCCGTCGTCGAGATGGACCGCGACCAGGGCGTTCTCCTTCGACTCCCCGACCGCCCGGAAATGCCGCTCGGCCCAGGGTTCGGGACGGGTGATCAGTCCAGGCCGGCGACCGAGGCAGCGGCGGTAGATCTTGTCCACCACTCCGGGGACCTCATCGGTTTCGAGCAACCTGACGGCCCCACCCGCTGCGCCCCGGACGGGACGGGCACGACGGGCGGTGATCTCCACCCTGGCGAAATCACCGGCAACCCCGAACCCGTACCGCCGGTAGATCGTCGCCTCGCTGGCCCGGAGGGACATCAGCGGCCAGTTGCGCTCGGCGGCGTCGAAGATCAAGGCGTGCATCAGACCGGTTCCGGCTCCCCGCCGGGCGTGCGTGGACAGCACTCCGACCCATGTGACCGCCGCCGTGGCCAGCGCCGCTCCACCGGGAACCGTTGTCTCGACGGCAAGATTGGCGGCATGGCCGACGCAGTCGTCGCCGTCCCAGGCCGAGAACGAGATCGACTGCTGCCAGGCCGGCAGGGACTTGGCCCAGCGCTCGTCGTCCGGTGGCGGGGTGAGTAGGGCCCGGCACGTGGTGTCGGCGGCGGTGCGGTACTCGTCGGGCCGGGTAGGCCGGATCTCGATCTCCATGGTGAAACCGTAGTCAGTGGACGGTTCGACCGCTGCCGATATTGGCGCCGGGTGCCGCCTCGAGATCTACCATGCGGAGGTGAACAACAAGAGCCACATCATGGGCCGACGAGGCCACGAAGACGCCCCGTACGCTGCCACCGGCGACGGTTGTTTCATCGTCGACACCCGCGGTCGTCGCTACCTGGACGCCTCCGGGGGGCCGGCCGTGTCGTGTCTCGGGCACTCCAACCGCGCCGTGGCCGCTGCCGTGGCCGCCCAACTGGAAGCGATCGCCTTCCCCTACTCGGGCTTCTTCACCACCGAGGCCGCCGAGGAGCTGGCCCGCCGGTTGGCCGAGGCGGCGCCCGGCGAACTGGACCGGGTCTACTTCGTGTCCGGTGGGTCAGAGGCCGTCGAGTCGGCGATCAAGGCGGCCCGCCAGTACTTCGTGGAGCGGGGTGAACCACAACGCCGCCACCTGATCGCCCGCCGCCAGAGCTATCACGGCAACACCCTCGGCGCGCTGGCCGCCGGCGGCAACGTCGCCCGGCGGGCTCCCTACCACCCGCTCCTGGTCGAGACCTCGCATATCGCACCGTGTTACGAGTACCGGCACCGGGGTGAGAGCGAGTCGGCCATCGACTACGGACGGCGGGTGGCCGACGAGCTCGAGACCGAGATCGAGCGGCTCGGAGCCGGGAACGTCATGGCCTTCCTGGCTGAACCGGTGGTGGGAGCCACGCTCGGCGCCGTGCCGGCCGTCGACGGCTACTTCCGTCGGATCCGGGAGATCTGCGACCGCAACGGCATCCTGTTGATCCTCGACGAGGTGATGTGCGGCATGGGTCGGACCGGCACCCTGTTCGCGTGTGAGCACGATGACATCGCCCCGGACATCACCTGTCTGGCCAAGGGCCTGGGAGCGGGCTACCAACCGCTCGGAGCCATGTTGTGCACCGGCGAGATCCACGACACGATCGTCGACGGCTCGGGGTTCTTCCAACACGGGCACACCTACCAGGGCCACCCGATGGCCGCGGCCGCCGGCCTGGCGGTGCTCGACGAGCTGGAGGCCCACAACCTGGTCGACCGGGCTGCGAGCCTGGGCCGGGTGCTGGAGCAGCGATTGCGAGAGCAATTCGGCGATCACCCACATGTCGGCGACGTTCGGGGACGGGGCATGTTCTGGGGCCTCGAGTTCGTGGCCGACCGCGACACCAAGGACCCGTTCGATCCGGCGGCTCAGGTGGCGGTGCGCCTCAAGGAGGTCGCCCAGTCCAACGGCCTGCTGTGCTACCCGACCGGCGGGACCGCCGATGGGACCCGTGGTGATCACGTCATCATCGCACCGCCCTACATCGTCACCGAGGCCGAGATCGACCAGATCGTCGAGCTGTTGGCCCGGTCGATCGACGAAACGGTGGTTTCCAGCGCATCGAGGTGACCGCCTGCGGGTGATGCGACGGCGACCCAGAATATTCACATGAATGTATTCTTGCTCTATACTGGAACGCCATGGCCACGCACGACGGCAGCTTCCTGGGTGAGTACCTGCCGTACCTGCTGCGCCGCGCCGATCAATCGCTGTCGGCATCGTTCTACGCCGTGCTGAACGACTACGGCGTCGCCCGCTCGGAGTGGCGGCTTCTGGCCGTACTCGAGAGCCTCGGGGAACTGACCGTCCTCGATCTGGCGGCGGCGTCATTGTCCCCCCAGCCGACGATCACCCATGCCCTGCGTCGCCTCGAGGATCGCGGTCTTGTCAGCCGAATCGCCGGCACAGACGACCGACGGCAACGCTTCGTTTCCATCACCGCCCAGGGCAGCACCTTGGCGCGGGCGCTGATGACCGAAGCCCGATCCCTCCAGGCGGACGCCCTGGGCCAGGCCGGCGACCTCGGCCCACTGGTCGACCAACTCAAGACGCTGACGGCCATGGTCGAAGAGCGGGCCAACCCGGACGGACGACCAAACCAAATCGAACAGACCGATATGAGCAGACCGAAATGACCAGACGACAGTGAGCAGACGAACATGAGCACAGACACCAGAACCCCCACCGAACTCGCCGCATCGTTCGACGACGACTTCACCTACGGCAGCTACCTCAAGATCCCGGAGCTGCTGTCATTGCAGCACTGCGTTTCGGTCGATCCGGACACCGGCAGACCGGAACACGACGAGACGCTGTTCATCATCATCCACCAGGTTTATGAGCTGTGGTTCAAACAGCTGCTCCACGAGCTGGACCACATCGTCACCTTGATCGACGCCCATCAGATCGGAGGTGCCCGCCACCACCTCAAACGGGTGCTCAAGATCCTGAAGACCCTCGTCGGGCAGATCGACGTGCTCGAAACGATGACACCGGCGGAGTTCGCGAGCTTCCGTTCGTTCCTCAACGCCGCCAGCGGCTTCCAGTCGGTGCAGTTCCGCGAGCTCGAATTCCTGCTCGGGGTCAAGGACCGCGTTCAGCTCGACTGGTTCGACGGTGCCGAGGCCGCCCGACTGACCGCCCGCTACAAGGCCCGTACGGTCTGGGACTCATTCGTCGCCATGATCGACCGGGATGGCTTCGATGTTCCCGTCGAGGTCCTGGAGCGGGATGTCACCGAACGCATCGTCCCCAATACCGAGCTGCAGGCAATCATCGTGAAACGCTACGACGATGAGACGTTCGCCGGGCTCTGCGAGACCCTCACCGATCTCGACGAAGGCCTGCAGGAGTGGCGATACCGCCATGTGATGATGGTCCGCCGCACGATCGGTACCAAGAAGGGCACGGGCGGCTCCGACGGCGCCTCATATCTTGCCACCACGCTGTTCCAGCCGGCGTTCCCCGACCTGTGGGCCATCCGCACGGCATTCTAGATCTGTGAAGGAGACACCCTTGTACCGCTACCCCGACTTGCAGCTCTACATCAACGGCACGTGGCGTTCGACCGACGAGACGATGCCGGTGATCAACCCGTCGACCGAGGAGGTCATCGGCCAGGTCCCGGTCGCCACGACGTCCGATCTCGACGACGCGCTCGCAGCAGCGACCGCCGGGTTCGAGATCTGGAGCCAGACGCCGCCCAAAGCGCGGGCCGATCTCATCCGCGATGCGGTCGCCCTGATGTACGAGCGGCAGGACGAGATCGCCCACGCCATCACCGCCGAACACGGCAAACCGTTCCGCCAGGCCCAGCTCGAGGTGATTCGAGGGTGTGAGTTCTTCGAGTGGGACGCGGGCGAAGCGGTCCGCACCTACGGTCGGGTCATCCCCAGCGCCCCGGGCATCAAGTACATCGTGCATCATCAGCCGATCGGGCCGGTGGCCGCCTTCTCGCCCTGGAACTTCCCCATGAGCCAGCCGGCCCGCAAGGTGGCGGGAGCGATCGCGTCGGGGTGCTCGATCATCCTCAAACCGGCCGAGGAGACACCGGCCGGGGCGCTGCACATCGCCCAGGCGTTCCACGACGCCGGCCTCCCGCCGGGGGTGATGAACCTGGTCACCGGCGTTCCCGCCGACATCTCGTCGCACCTCATCCCGAGTCCGGCGACCAAGCTGGTCGCCTTCACCGGTTCCACCGCCGTGGGCCGGCATCTCACCGGTATCGCGTCGAGCCACATGACCCCGGTTCTGATGGAGCTCGGT
The DNA here is from genome assembly GCA_965216675.1 of Acidimicrobiales bacterium. Classification (GTDB taxonomy): domain Bacteria; phylum Actinomycetota; class Acidimicrobiia; order Acidimicrobiales; family SZUA-35; genus JAHELU01. The sequence goes on from CBDCGK010000004.1 coordinate 1,110,432, forward strand.
GGCCACGCCCCGGTGATCGTGTGTGAGGACACCGACGTCGAGGCGGCCGCCGTCAGCTCCGCCATCCGCAAGATGCGCAACGCCGGCCAGGTGTGCACCTCCCCCACCCGGTTCTTCGTGCACGACCGGATCTACGACCACTTTCTCGACGTCTTCACCGAACGATGCGCCGCCACCACCGTCGGCGACGGCATGACCGACGGCGTCGAGATGGGGCCGCTGGCCAACGAGCGCCGGATCGCCGCCATGACCGACCTGGTCGGCGACGCCGTCGAGGCCGGGGCCAAGCTCATGACCGGCGGCAAGCGGATCGGCACCACCGGCTACTTCTTCGAGCCGACCGTGCTGGCCGACGTTCCCGACAACGCCAAGGTGATGCAGGTCGAGCCGTTCGGGCCGCTGGCCATCGTCAACCCGGTCGATTCGCTCGACACCGCCATCGAGCAGGCCAACAGCGTGCCCTACGGGCTGGCCGCCTATGGTTTCACCAACCGGGCCGACTACGCCGACCGCATGGTCGAAAAGGTGGAAGCCGGCAACCTGTCGATCAACACGCTCGAAGCCTCGCTACCCGAGACGCCGTTCGGCGGCGTGAAGTCGAGCGGGTACGGCCGTGAGGGCGGGGCCGAAGGACTCCACCACTACACGGTCGTCAAGAACGTGTCGCACAGCATCGAAATAGTCTGAGAGAGAACCACACCATGAACTACACCCGCAGCGATGCCAAGGCCCACGCCAAGGCCACCATGCGAGGAATCTGGGCGGCCGCCCTGATGCCGTTCACCGAAGACCACCGCATCGACGAGGACGGGTTCCGGGAGAACGTGCGCCACTGGACCCAGGACCTGGGCATTTCCGGCCTGTTCATCTCGGGCAAGCAGGGCGAGTACTTCTCGATGAGCGTCGAGGAACGCAAACGGACCTTCGAGCTGGCGGTCGAGGCCACCGGCGACCACGGTCAGACGATCATGTCGTGCTCGGACCAGAACTTCGATGTGGTGATCGACCTGGCCCGGCACGCCGAAACGGTGGGCGCCGACTACATCGTCGTCCACGCCCCGGCGCTCCACTTCTTCACCGCCTATGACGAGACCCTGGTGCGGTACTACACGAAGATCTCCGAAAGCGTCGACATCGGGATCGCCCTGTGGAGCCACCCGTCGAGCGGCTATCTGATGTCGCCCGAGCTGTGCAACCGCTTGGCCGACCTCGACAACGTGGTGGCGATCAAGTACTCCGTCGACCGCCCGATGTATGCCGAGTTGACGCGGCTGGCCTCGGACCGGATCCAGGTCAGCACGGCATCGGAGCCCGAGTGGCTCGACAACATCCTCGACCTCGGCTGGAACCTGTACCTGTGCTCGTCACCGCCGTTCCTGCTGCAGAGCGCCAAGGACCGACGCATGCTCGACTACACCGAGGCGGCGTTGGCCGGTGACGCCGAGCGGGCCAAGGCGATCAGCGCCAGCCTCGATCCGGTCCGGGAGGCGCTGTGGGGCACCCGTCCGGCCGAGAAGCCGCATTCGCATCAGAAGTACTGGCAGGAGTTGTTGGGCCAGGTCGGCGGTCACGTCCGGTTCCCGCTGCTGGAGTTGACCGACGAGGAGAAGGCGGTCACCCGGGACGCCTTCGAGCAGTGCGGGCTCAGTCTCTGACTGTGGAGTCTGATCCGACGATGGGTTCGGAGTCATCCGCTGTATCTCGGGTGGTGCTGATCGGCTGGGGGGCCATCGGACGCACGGTGGGTCGGCTGCTGGCCGATTCACCGGTCCGGATCGCGGCCGTCGCCGTGCGTGACCGGACGGTGGAACGACTCGACCTCCCCCCTGGCGTGGAGGTGATCGGCGACCCGTCCGAGCTCGGCGCGCTCGCCCCCGACGTGGTGGCAGAGGCTGCAGGGCGTGACACGGTCGTTCCGTGGGGCGACGCCGCGCTGCGGGCCGGGGCCGACGTCGTGGTGTCGTCGGTGTCGGCCTTCGCCGACGCCTCGGTGCTCGATGCGCTGCGCAAGACTGCGGCCACCACCGGGAGGCGGATCGAGATACAACCCGGCGCGGTCGCCGGTATCGAAGCGTTGGCCGCGGCCCGTGAGCTCGGTATCGACGACGTGGAACACCGCATGGTCAAGCCGCCTCGGGCCTGGCTGGGCACCCCGGCCGAGACCCTGTGCGATCTCCACGCCCTCAGCGAACCGGAGGCGTTCCACCGGGCGAGCGCAGCCGACACGGCGGCCGCGTTCCCGAAGAACGCCAACGTGGCGATGACCACCGCGCTGGCCGGGATCGGGCCCGACCGCACCCGCATCACACTGGTGGCCGACCCCCACTCCACCCGCAACCGCCACGAGATTCAGGCTCACGGCGCCTTCGGTGAACTCACCGTGACCATCGCCAACGCACCACTGCCGGACAACCCGAAAACCTCGGCACTGGCTGCGCTGAGCCTGGTCCGCTGCCTGAAGAACCGCTCGGCCACCCTCGTCATCTGACGGCGCCCACGGCTCGAAGCTCGCTGGGCCGTCAGAACGGCAGGCAGGTCACCAGGTCGGCGTCGAACGGATCGGCAACCACGACGGCGTGTCCCGCTTTGTCGTCGATCGACACGGTGATCCGGTCGTCGTCGAGGTCGTCGGTGCGTGGTCGGACCGCCACGACGCCGGTCACTCCTACCAGGTCCTCGAAACCGAGCGGGTCCAGGGCGTCGACGTAGTCTGCGACGACCTCGCTCAGGTTCTCGCCGCCAACGGGAACCAGGAGACGGACCGACGCCGGGCCGACACCGTTCCAGCACCGCTCGATCCGAACATCCTCCGTGACCGCCGAGGCGATCTCGACCGGCGCCAGCTCATCATGCAGGGCGTGCGTTGCCGATCGGTATCGCAGCGACGCCCACAACGGGAGCCCGATGACAGCCAGGAGCACGAGAACCCCGAACCCGCCGAGGATTCTCACCAGCAGCCGGGTCACGCCGGGCTGTTCGACGGTCGCCGCTCCGTCGGCTTCGCTCTCCATCCCTCTCGTGCTCATGAGGACATGGTAGAGGCTGCGGCGGCGCAGCACCGGCCGGCTCCACCCGTCGAACCCTCTCCTCGAACTTTTGGCGGCTAACGTACCGGCAAGCCCGAACTTTGGTGGGTTCAGACCCCCTTTGGGGGGCGCGGAGCGCAAAAAGTTCGATGGTGGAAAGGGCGGGAGCCAACCAACAACATTCGGTCGTACCCGAAATCGGGGCTAGTCTCGTTGACGCACAAGCCGTCGAGCGGTGAGGACCGGTACCACGCCGGCCGCTCGAGCACAGACCGAGGAGCAACCATGCCACAGGAAGTACGCGGGGTCATCGCCAAGGCCAAGGGGGAACCGGTCTCGGTCGAGACGATCGTGATCCCCGACCCCGGGCCCGGTGAGGCCGTCGTCGAGATCAAGGCCTGCGGTGTCTGCCACACCGATCTCCACTACCGCGAGGGCGGCATCAACGACGAGTTTCCCTTCTTGCTCGGTCACGAAGCGGCCGGCGTCGTCGAATCGGTTGGACCCGACGTGACCGACGTGGCCCCCGGCGACTACGTGATCCTCAACTGGCGGGCCGTGTGCGGACAGTGCCGCTCCTGCCTCAAGGGCAAACCCCAGATCTGTTTCAACACACACAACGCCACCCAGAAGATGACGCTGGCCGACGGGACCGAGCTGTCACCGGCCCTCGGTATCGGGGCGTTCTGTGACAAGACCCTCGTGGCCGCAGGCCAGTGCACCAAGGTCAACCCCGACGCCAGCCCGGAGGCCGCCGGTCTCCTCGGTTGCGGTGTCATGGCCGGCATTGGTGCTGCCATCAACACCGGCGGTGTCGGGCGGGGTGACTCCGTGGCGGTGTTCGGTTGTGGCGGTGTCGGCGATGCCGCCATCGAAGGGTCCCGCATCGCCGGGGCGTCCACGATCATCGCCGTCGACATCGACGACGCCAAACTGGAGCTGGCCAAGCAGTTCGGGGCCACCCACACCATCAACTCATCGAACGAGGACCCCGTCGAGAAGATCCGGGAGCTGACCGACGGCAACGGTGTGGACGTGGCCATCGAGGCCATCGGCCTCCCCCAGACCTACGAGCAGGCGTTCTACGCCCGTGACCTGGCCGGCACGGTCGTGCTGGTCGGTGTCCCCAATCCGGAGATGAAGGTCGAGCTGCCGTTCATCGAGATCTTCGGCCGAGGGGGCGCCCTCAAGTCGAGCTGGTACGGCGACTGCCTCCCCAGCCGCGACTTCCCGATGCTGATCGATCTCTACCTCCAGGGCCGGCTCAACCTCGACGGGTTCGTCTCCGAGACCATCGGCATCGACGACGTCGAGGAGGCCTTCCACAAGATGGAACGCGGCGAGGTGCTGCGTTCCGTCGTGGTGATGTAGGCGGTCCTGACCATGCGACTAGACCGAGTGATCACATCCGGCGTGTTCAGCCTCGACGGGCAGGACTTCGACGTCGACAACAACGTGTGGATGGTGGGCGACGACCACGAGGTGATCGTCATCGATGCCGCCCACAACGCCGAGCAGATCCTGGCCGGGGTTGGTGATCGGACGTTGAAGGCCATCGTCTCGACCCACGGCCACAACGACCACATCAACGCGGCGGTCGAGGTGGCGACCGCGGCCGGCTGCCCGATCTACCTCCACCCCGACGACGCCATGTTGTGGGACGTCGTCTACCCCGAGCACCGGTTTGACACCGAGCTGGCCGACGGCAACGTGCTCACCGTCGGCAACACCGACCTGCGGATCATCCACACCCCGGGCCACTCCCCCGGCGGCTGTTGCCTGTATGTGCCGGCCGAGGGCGTGCTGTTCAGCGGGGACACGCTGTTCAACGGTGGCCCCGGCGCAACCGGGCGGTCGTTCTCCAGCTACGACGTCATCCTCGACTCGATCGAGCACCGGCTCTTCGGCCTCCCGCTGGAGACGGTGGTCCACACCGGCCACGGCGACTCGACCTCGATCGGGGCCGAGGCACCGAGCCTGGGAGCCTGGCGGGCCGCGCAGCAGGGTTGATCCGGCGTCAGCCCAGCAGATCCGGATAGCGGCCGAGCACCATGTCCCGCCGCCGGTTGAGCGGCCGGCCCAGGATGCCGAAGCGGGCCGGTTCGATCTCGGGCTGGAAGGTGCCGAACATCTTGTCCCAGACGCAGAGCACGGCCCCGAAGTTCTTGTCGAGGTAGGTCTGGTTGGTGCCGTGATGCACCCGATGATGGCTCGGCACGATGAACACCCGCTGCAGCCAGCCGTTTGGCTTCGCGGGGAACCGGTCGGTGTGCTGCACGATCGAGATCAGCGCGGCGAGCGTGTCGATGCCGACGACCAACCGGAAGTCGAATCCGACGAGCGGCATCCACAGACCGAACGGGATCTTGTAGAGGTTCTCCATCCAGGGGATGCGGGTGGCGCAGCTCGGTGACATCGTCTCGAACGAATGATGGATCGAGTGCGACGCCCACAGCCACCTGTTGGTGTGCTCCAGGCGATGGGCCCAGTACGAGACGAAATCCCGCATCAAGAAGATGCCGAGCCATGTGAACGGGTTCCACAGGTCCAGGTCGAACAACCGAAACCGGTACAGGAAGACATGGATCGGCAGCATCAGCCCGTAGCCGGCCACCACCTTCACCGCCATGAACGAGAACCCGGCGACGGCCGACAGCTTCATCTCACCGACCGGTACGGCTCGGCCCGACAACAATCGAGAGATGACCTCTGCACCAACCGTGAGGGCCAGCCCGACAGCCATGACCAGCGGCGCCCGGTCGGTGAAGGCGAACCAGAGGTTCATGAGCTGGTGAACGGAGATCGAATCCATACCTCTGGTTTACGACGGCTCACCCGTCGGCCATATCCGGGCAATCCCCCAACCTGGGTTGGGGATGCCTCTGGGGATCCCCGTCGGGGCACCACCAGTACACTCCCGGGATGGGGAATCCGTACTTCACCGCCAGGACGTTTCGCTTCCTGAAGGACCTGGGCGAGAACAACTCCCGCGAATGGTTCAAGGCCAACCAGGACCGCTACGAGGCCGACGTCCGGGAGCCGGCACTCGACTTCATTGCCGCCTTCGCCGAACCACTGGCCGGGATCTCACCCCATTTCGTGGCCGACACCCGCAAGGTCGGCGGGTCGCTGTTCCGCATCCAGCGCGACACCCGCTTCGCCGCCGACAAGACGCCCTACAAGACCAACACCGGTATGCAGTTCCGCCACGAGCAGGCGAAAGACGTGCACGCTCCCGGCTTCTATCTTCACATCGAACCCGGCAACTGCTTCATGGGTGTCGGTCTCTGGCGACCCGAGACCGCTGCGGCCTACGCCATCCGAGACCGAATCGACGCCGAACCCAAGCAGTGGCAATCAGCCACGACCGGCAAACGGTTCACCGAGCTGTTCGGCCTCGAGGGCGAGTCGCTCGTCCGCCCCCCAAAGGGGTTCGCCGCCGACCACCCGCTGATCGACGATCTGAAGCGCAAGGACTTCATCGCCACCACCCGCCTGACCCAGCGGGCCGTCACCAGCGGCGACTTCCCGGCCGACTTCACCGACAGCTGCAAGCGGGCCGCTCCCTTCATGCGGTTCCTGTGCCAGGCGCTCGACGTCCCGTTCTGACGTATCACCCGAAATACCCGGAACGTAGCGGTCGGGCGCTGTCATAGTGGACCCATGGACCGAAGGAAGGATCCGAGGGCGATCGAGGTCGAGGAGCTGACACGTTCCTTCACCGTCGGCCGCCGGGCCAAGCGGCGAACCATCCGGGCCGTCGACGGAATCTCATTCGCCGTCGAGCCCGGCGAGCGCCTGGCCTTCATCGGGCCGAACGGGGCCGGGAAGTCGACGTCGATCAAGATGCTCACCGGCATCCTCTACCCCACCTCCGGCCGGGCCACGGTGCTCGGCCTCACCCCCTGGGACGAGCGGCGGGCCCTGGCCCATCGGATCGGCACCGTCTTCGGGCAACGGTCCCAACTCTGGCACGAGCTGCCGGCCCGCGCCTCGTTCACGATGCTGGCCGCCGTCTACGGCCTCGACCGCCCGGCAATGGATCGCCGGGTCGCCGAGCTGGGCGAACGGCTCGGCGCCACCGATCTGTTCGACCAGCCCAGCCGAACGCTGTCACTCGGCCAGCGGATGCGGTGCGAGTTGGCTGCCTGCCTGCTCCATTCGCCCGACCTGCTGTTCCTCGACGAGCCGTCGATCGGGCTCGACCTCGTGGCCAAACAGCAGTTCCGTCAGCTGCTGGTCGAGCTCAACGAGGAACTCGGCTGCACCATCTTCCTGACCAGTCACGACGTGGCCGACATCGAGCATGTCGCCGACCGGGCCATCATCGTCAACCACGGGGTCGTGATCTACGACGACACCGTTCGGGCAATGCGGGGAACGCTGCTGCGGACGAAGCGAATCGAGGTCAGCTTCGTCCGGCCGGTCGAACACGACGAGCTTGCCGCGCTGCTGCCGGAAGGGAGAGCGGTCACGGTGACGGAACATTCGGCGGCCAAGACGAGGCTCGAAGTCGACACCAATGTGGTAGCTGTTGGCGACGTGCTGAACCGGCTGCTGGCCGCCGGGTCCGTGATCGACCTCACCGTCGTCGACCCGCCCCTCGACCAGGTCATCAGCGAAATCTATCAGAGGCCCCTCCATGTCGATGGTTGAGCCGCAAACGCATCGCCGTGGCCCGAGCCGCGCCACCACCGTCCTCGCCAACGCGTTCACGAGCCGAACCCGGGCCTATCTGGCCAACCCGGCGGAGCTCGTGTTGAACACGGCGATATACCTGCTGGTCACGCTGGCCCTGACCGGACTGTGGCGGGTGGCGGTCGAGTCGGCCGGCGGTGAGATGGTCGGGTACGGCTCGGTGGCCATCGTCTGGTACATCGCCACGACCGAGGTCTCGATCATGTCGTTGCCCGCTCGGGTCATCGAGTACGAGAGCGACATCATCGTGAGCGGCGACATCGAGGTCGAGCTGTTGCGTCCCATCGACCTGTTCTCATTCCGCGTGGCCAGTTGGTTGGGACACGCCGCCCCCAAGGTGCTGTGTTGCGTGGCCGTCGGGTTCATCTGGGCATCGTGGTTCGGCGGGGCACCGGCAAGCGCCACGGCGCTGCTCATGGCCGCCCCGGCGATCGCGCTGGCCATCCTCAACAACATCGTCGGCCAGATCGGCGTCGGTGCCTGCTCGTTCTGGATCCGCGACATCCGAGGCCTGTGGTTCATCTACCAGAAGCTCGTCTTCCTCCTGGGCGGCATGTTGCTGCCGCTGGAGGTGTTGCCGTCGAGCGTCGAGACGGTGGCCAAGGCCTTGCCGTTCATGACGATGGCCTACGTTCCCGGTCGGCTGGCCTCCGGTCACGCCGAGCCGATGCTGCTGGTGATCCAGGTGGCATGGTCGGTGGTACTGGTCGCCGGGTCGACCTGGCTGTTCGCCCGCGGTGTCGAGCGGATGAGGAGACAGCCGTGACCGCGACGACCAGATCGGTGACCGACCGGCCGAATCCCACGGGGTTGCGGTGGATCACGACCGCCGTGCTGCAGACCTGGGCCGGATCGATCGCCGAAGGATGGAGCAACCGCCGAGGTTTCTGGGTCCAGGTCGGGGCCATGATCGCCAACGACATCGTCTGGGTGCTGTTCTGGATGTTCTTCTTCCGCCGCTTCGTGTCCATCCGAGGCTGGGAGTTCGCCGACCTCATCGTCCTGCAGGCGGTCCTGACCACGTCCGCGGGCTTCGTGCTCGGTCTGCTGGCCAACAGCCGCCTCATCGGGCATGCCATCGCCGAGGGTGAACTCGACGCCGCGCTCGGACTGCCGATTCCGACCCTCCCCTACCTGCTGGTGCGACGAATCGACGTGACCTTCGTGGGCGACATCTTCTTCGGGATCGGCCTGTTCTTCATCATGGCCGATCCGACCCCCATCCGGCTGGCGATCTTCGTCGCCGCGGCTGTGGCGTCGGCGGCGGTGATCGCCGGATTCCTGGTCCTGGTCGGTTCCACCGCCTTCTACCTCGGCCGCTCGGAACTCGGGGATCTCGGTTTCCACGCGCTGTTGCTGTTCGCGTCGTACCCGATCGATCTCTTCGGTGGTCGGGCCCGGCTGCTTCTGTATGCCGTGATTCCCGCCGGGTTCGTCTCCGGGGTTCCGGTTCGCCTGCTCAGCGACTTCGACTGGCGGTGGGCCTTGGCGTTGATGGCCGTTGCGGTCGGATTCGTGACGGCGGCCGTCGTCGTGTTCAACCACGGCCTGCGCCGCTATACCAGCGGTTCGGTGTGGACCGGGGCGTGACACAGGGGTCTCCGACCCGAGTCGGTTGGCGGATAGGATCGAACGCTCATGACCGACAGCAACCGCTACATCGCACTGCTCCGGGGGATCAATGTGGGCGGCCACAACAAGATTCCGATGGCGGAACTGCGGGCCGCCCTGACCGAGCACGGCTTCGCCGGCGTCAGCACCTACATCGCCTCCGGCAACGTGCTGCTCGACGCCGGCGATCGGACCGAAGCCGACGTCGTCGCCGAGGTGACAGATGTTGTGGCCGACCGGTTCGACCTCTCGATTCCCATCGTCGCCCGGTCCGTCGCCGATTGGCCGCCGATACTCGCCGCCAACCCTTTCCCCGACGCCGAGTGCGAGCCCAAGTTCCTCCACGTCTCGCTCTGTGACCGCGTTCCCGCTCCTGAGGCCGTCGCCGACTTCGACGTCGACGCCTACCTTCCCGACCGCCTGGCGATCGTGGGACGGGAACTGTACCTGTGGTACCCGAACGGCTCGGCCCGATCGAAGCTCACCGGAGCGGTGCTGGAGCGACGGTTGGGCGTGACGACGACCGCCCGCAACTGGTCGACCATGGTCAAGTTGGCCGAACTGGCGTCATCGATGACGGGCCGGAGCTGAGGACGGTCGCCGTGGAACCCTTCCCTACCGCCGGCGGTGACGACGCAGCGACGCTGTGGACGATCGTGGTCGCGGTCGTCATGGTGCTCGGCTTGATGGGTGTCGTTCTGCCGGTACTGCCGGGCCTGCTCCTGATCTGGGCGGCGGCCCTGTTCTACGGCTTCATGGTCGGATTCGGAACCATCGGTTGGACCGTGGTCGCCATCCTCACCGTGTTGGCCGGGGCCGGCGCGATCAAGAGCGTGGTGATACCCCGCCGGGCTGCGGTCAAGTCCGGAGCCTCGGGCTGGGCGCAGTTCGGAGCGGTCGTCGGCGGCGTCGTCGGGTTCTTCGTCATCCCGGTGTTCGGGCTGATCCTCGGCGCGCTGGCCGGACTGCTTTTCGTCGAGTACGCCCTGAAAGGCGACTGGAACGAGGCGATGGTCGCGGTGCGGGGAACGGCGAAGGGGTTCGGGGTCAGCGTGATCATCGATCTGATGCTGGGCTTCGTCATGATCGTCGCCTGGTCGGTGTGGGCGGCCTCGGTGCTTTTCTGACGACAGGGCGCGCGCCGGCGGCGTCGTCTGTCGAACAGCAGGGTCGAGCCGATCAGCCGGATCGGGCCGATCAGCCGTCTCCGGCGGAGCCCGGTGGTCCGAACCGCTGCCGAAAGCTGAACGCTTCGGCCGTCGGACCGTGTTCGGCCAGACGGTGGAGCCGCTCGATCGCCTCGGCAACCGTGGGCACGGTCCCCGCCGGGATCCACCACATCACCGTGACCGGGAGTCCTTCCACCGGCTCGAACCATTCGGCGCGACGGCGAACGAATCCGACATGATCGGTCTTGTAGACGTAGGAATGGAACGACTCGAAGTCGGTCCACACCGACATGTTCAACAGCATGTCCGGGTCGTCGAAGGCCTGAATGGAGGTGGCGTTGCCGTCGTCGGTCTGGAGACGCCAGACGAACCCGGGTGACGCATCGGCGAGCGCATTGATCCGATCGAGGTTCGCCATGAACTCTGCCATGACAGGGCCGTCGGTCGGTCCCTTCGCCCTGGCGACGTTGAGCTGGGCGAGGTGATGACTGTCGGCGGTCGCCGTGGAACCGGAATCGGTCACGCCTTCAGTATGCCCGGGCGTTCACCGACCACGGCCTCGGCCCGTCGAGCAGCCGCATTCACCAGCAGGTAGACGCCGGCCACGACCAAGACACCGCCGATCAGCTCGACGATGCCCAGCCGCTCCGAGCGGATCAGCCAGCCGAAGAGTACGCCGAACACCGGAATCAGATAGGCCGATGCTGCGGCCTGGGTCGGCGTGGCCCGTCGAACAACGGTGGCCAGAAGCGAGAAGCTGACGGCGTTGGCCGGGATGGCCGAATACAGGAGCGGGACGAGCAAGCCGATCGACCAGTCGGTGTCGGCCGTGCCCTCGACCGTCAGCGCGAACGGGATCAACACGACGGCCGACATGATCAACTGCACACCGACCAGCATGATCGGGCTGACCCGACTGAAATCCTTCCACTTCATGAACACGGTGCCGAACGCCCAGGCGATGGCGGAGAGCACCAGTGAGCCGATGCCGATGGCGGCCGCCTCGCCTTCGAGCGACGGCAGGGCCAGCACCACCGTCCCGGCGAAGCCGACCAGCAAGCCGACTCGCCCCATCGCCGAGACGGCGGTTCCCAGCAGAAGCAACGACAGCACGGCGGTGAACAACGGCATCGTGCTCGACACCAGCGAGGCCACGCCGGCCGGCACCCGGTTGACCCCGTACACGAGCAGCCCACTCGACAGCGTCGTGATGCTGAACGACACCACGAAGATCCGACCCAGGTCGTCGAGCCTCCTTGGTAGTCGTTCGCCCCGATATCTCGCGAAGGCCAGCAGCGCCGAGCCGCCGATCACCGTGCGCATCCCGGCCAGCAGGAACGGTGTCGTGTGGTCGAGTGCGAACTTGAGCGACGTGAAGTTGCCGCCGATCAGCATCGCCACCAACACGATGGTGGCCAGCACGACACGAGAACTCATCCGACGGCAGTGTTCTTCCGGGTATCGGGATGGGGCACAGCTCCAGGTTTCACGCTCGGAACGACCGACGTCAAAGCGGGCGCCGATCTTCGTCAACCGTGCCGTCTGCGAGGTCGTCAGCCTCACCCGATCGGTCGAGAAGCCCGATTCGATAACCGAGACGCAACAACCCGACGCCGACGACGGCGAAGAGCAACGCCCGCCAGATCGTGTCGACCTCGGCCAGATCGACGGTGATCAGCTTGACCACAGTGGCCGCCAGGGTGGCCAGGCCAACGGCTTTCACTTGATTCAGGCCGGGATCCCGACGCGACGGCCACCACCGACGATCGAATCGGACGAGGCCGAGACCCACCACGACCAGCGCGACCCCGAGTGCCGTCCAGGTGATCGAGACCAGCATCTGTCCCTGAGGAATCGGACGCAGGACCGCCATCACCCAGGCCAGGAGCCCGACCCAGGCGGCCACGGCCATCAGCCCGGCCAGACCGACAGCACGTTTCCGCAGCAACCACGCTGCGACCCAGGCCGCCAGCAGTACGCCAAGGTGGACGACGCCGTCGGCCGGCTCCAGGCCGTCTTCGATCCCCTCGACCAACGCAGTGGCCGTCCACAGTGCGACGGTTGCTCCCAGTAGAGCGGCGTTGATGTCGAGCAGCAGGTCCTCGGTGCGGCTGATCAACGCCGTGGTACCGAGAGCCTGCACAGCGAGCACGGCCAACAGCGCCGGCCCGTCGAACCACAAGGCGAGGGCGATCGTGACCAACGAGCTGACGCCGACGAGGTGCCCGAGCAGCAACTGCCGGGCCAGAGGGCCGGGTGGCCGGGCGGCGACACCGGAACCACCAACGTGGATCGAGGCGGTCACGGCCCCGAATCCGGCGGCCACGATGATCGCCATCAGCGCCCGTCCGTCGTCGGTGGTCGTCCACAGCCCGGACGACGACAGCCAGACGAGAGCCGGGACGACGAACACCAGGCGATGGTCGAGTGCTCGCAACGACTCGACGGCGGGCCGTATCCACGGTGCCAGCCACCACGCCAGGCCGGCGATCACGATCATCGCCTGTATGGCCAGCGCAACCCCGCCGGTCACGTCGACGAACTCCTGGGTGAGCACCACCATGAACGGGCCGATGGAAACCAGCCCGAGGAGCCGCGGGATCACCCAGTCGTACCGGATCGCCAGAGCCATGGTGACGGCAACCAGAAACAGCAGCCACCCACCCGTGGCCAGGTCACCGAACTCCTCGTAGGCGCCGATCACGCCCGGAGCCACCAGGGCCACGGCCAGGCCGCTGATGGCGAGGCTGTCGTGCCGGTACCGGTCGGCCAGCGCCAAGGCCAGACTCAGAACCACCACGATCAGGGCCGACGCCACGCCGACCGGCACCAGGTCGAGCCAGGCGTGAGCGGCACCCGCACACACCCCGAGAACGACAAGCCCGACGTTCATCAAGGCCAACGACCACGGGCGCCGATCGCCGCCCCAGCGTCGATCGAGGTGGATGCCGGTACCGATCAGCGCCGCACCGCCCAGGGTGGCCAGACCGAGTTGGACCTCCGGTCCGACCCAGCCGCGGCTGACGGCAGTGCTGACGAGAAAGACGGCGGCGAAAAAGACCAGGACGACGCCCGCCCATCGCAACGCCATCTCCGCGGTGATGAGTGGGGTCGGCGGACGGGCGGTCGCCGTCCGCCTATTGTCGGAGGCGAACGTCGGCGGTGGTGGCGGCTGATGCTCGAAAAGGTCCTCGGGCGGTGCGGGCATGGTGATCGGGACCGCGTCAGGTGCCGGCGGCGGCAATACGATCCTTGGAGCCGACGGCGCAGGCGGCGCAGGCGGCGCCGACAGTGCGGAGATGGCCTGCTCCATGGCGTCCAGGCGTTCCTCGATTCTCGTCACCCGATCGGACAGGTCGGAATCGCCCTCACCGGGCCGGTTGGTGTCAGAGGCCATGGTTCACCATGTCCCATCTGCGCCGCGGCTCCCATCCGGACAATCCCCCATTGTCGGCTGGGGATGTCCGAAGCCGTTTCATATCGTCTAGGACCGATATCCCCGACGGGCGTCGAGCGGATGAGGCAGCGGTCCCCGACCCACGCCGCCGGTGTTGTCCCATTGCAGCGGATCGTCGGACCGGTTGATCCGGCGGCTCCCATAATCGGTGGTGCGGACGACGAGGCCGATGAAGGCACCGAACACGAACCCTCCCACGTGAGCCACCCAGGCCACACCACTGTCGCTGCCGGTGAAGAACTGGGTCACGAACCAGATGCCGAGGAACCACTTGGCACTGATGTCACGCAGAAAGAAGAACACGATGGTACGGATCGGGGCGTTGGGGAACCAGACCAGGTAGGCGCCCATGATCGCGGCGATGGCCCCGGATGCCCCGACGACCGGCACGGTGCTCGCCGGCTGGGCGAAGAAGTGGGCGGCGGTGGCGACGAACCCGCCTACCAGGTAGAACAGCAGGTACCGGACATGCCCCAGCCGATCCTCGATGTTGTTGCCGAAGATCCACAGCGACCACATGTTGCCGAGAAGGTGCAGGATGCTGCCGTGGAGGAACATCGACGTCAGCCCTCCGAGGTACACGTTCTTGTCCGGGTACAGCGGGCCGGTGGCGTCGTTCTCGACACACGCGTTGAAGTCGCCGCCCTCGAAGGTGGCCCCGATCTCCTCGGTGCTCAACGGATCACCGGTGCGGATCTCACACGGTATGGCGGCGTATTCGAGGTTGAATTCGAGCGCCTGCTGCTCGTCGGCAACGCCCTCCTGGGGCCCGAAGTAGATCAGGGTGCAGGCGGCGATGATGAGAAACGTGATGAACGGCGTGATGCTGATCGGGTTCTCATCTTTGAGTGGTAACACTGCGTGGCTCCCGCCAACCGGTCAGGAGTCGGTGACGCAGCCGTGGCTGGCGTCTTCCACGTTCTTGATGTACTTCCAGAGGGTGCCGCTGGTGGCCTTGAACGGTGGTGCCGTCCAGGCCTCGGCCCGGGCCGCCAACTCGGCGGGGTCGACATCGACGTCGATCGTGTGACCCTCGTCGTCGATGGTTATCGTGTCGCCGTCGGTGACGAGGGCGATCGGACCGCCCTCCTGGGCTTCGGGCACGACGTGGCCGATGATGAACCCGTGGCTGCCACCGGAGAAACGTCCGTCGGTGATGAGCGCCACGTCATCGAGAAAACCGGCACCGGCGAGCGCGCTGGTCGGGGTCAGCATCTCGGGCATCCCCGGGCCGCCCTTCGGCCCCTCATAGCGGATCACGATGACATCGCCCGAGCGGATGCGGCCCTGTTCGAGACCGGCCAGCATGTCCTCCTCGGAGTCGAACACCCGGGCCGGGCCGCTGAACCGCAGGCCCTCCTTGCCGGTGATCTTGCCGACGGCTCCCCCGGGAGCGAGGTTGCCCCGCAGGATGCTGATGTGACCTCGGGACTTCACCGACGCCGCGAGCTTGGCCACGATCACCTGGTCCTCGTCGAGATCCGGAACCTCGCTCAGGTTCTCGCCGATCGTTCGGCCGGTCACGGTCATCTGGCTGCCGTCGAGGTAACCCTCGGCCAGCAGGTACTTCATCACGCCGGGGACGCCACCGACCTCGTGGAGTTCCTCCATCACGTATTGTCCCGAAGGTTTCAGGTCGGCCAGGAGGGGCACGCGGTTGGCGGTGTCGAGCCAGTCGTCGATCGTCAACTCGAGGCCGAAGGCCCGGGCCATGGCGATCAGGTGCAGCACCGCATTGGTCGAACCGCCGAGGGCCATCGTGATCACCATGGCGTTCTCCAGTGAGGCCCGGGTGACGATCTTGCGAGGGGTGAGGTTCGACTCGAGCAGGGCGCGGACCGCATGGCCGGCCCGGACACACTCGTCGAGCTTGTCCTTGTGGGCGGCCGGTGTCGACGATGAGAACGGCAGCGACAGACCCATGGCCTCGATGGCCGTGGCCATCGTGTTGGCCGTGTACATGCCACCGCAGGCCCCGTATGACGGACAGGCATTGGCCACGATGGCCAGGCGGTCCTCCTCGGTGATGGTGCCGGCCAGCTTCTGACCGTAGCTCTGGAACGCGGAGACCACGTCGAGCTTCTGCTCCTCGCCCCCGACCACGGCGCAGCCGGGGGCGATGGTGCCGCCGTAGACCATGATGGCCGGACGGTCGAGGCGGCCCATGGCCATGACCACGCCGGGCATGTTCTTGTCACAACCCGGGAGCGTGACGAGTGCGTCGTACCACTGGGCTCCCATGACCGTCTCGATCGAGTCGGCGATCAGGTCCCGGCTCTGCAGCGAGTAGGACATGCCGTCGGTTCCCATAGAGATACCGTCGGACACGCCGATGGTGTTGAACCGCATGCCGATCAGGTCGGCCTCGGTCACGCCCCGCTTCACCTCGTCGGCCAGGTCGTTGAGGTGCATGTTGCACGGATTGCCCTCGTACCAGCATGAGGCGATACCGACCTGCGCCTTCTGCAGGTCGGCGCCTGTGAGGCCCGTTGCGTAGAGCATGGCCTGGGAGGCGCCCTGGCTCGGCGGCTGGGTGATGCGGGAGGAGAAGCGGTTGAGATCGCCCGTCGGGCCACCCTCTCCGGTGTCAGTGCCGGTGTCAGGGCTGGTGTTGTGGCTCGTGTCACTGCCGGTCATGGCTGTGAACCTATCGCCAAGAACGCTCGGACCGGTAGATCTACCCGGCACCCAGGAAGCGTTTTTGGCCTTTTTGACACATGTCAACATGCAGTCGCGGGCAGTGTCGTCGTATACCCTGGGCTACGAGATGTCGGACTCTGGCGCGGGAAATCCGTTTGCTCATTGGCCTCGGCCTTTGACCTTTGTGCTGTCCGGTGGGGGTTCCTACGGCGCGGTGCAGGTGGGGATGATCCGCGCCCTCGTGGAGTCCGGCGTGAAACCGGACATGGTGGTCGGCTCCTCCATCGGGGCATTGAACGGAGCAGCGCTGGCCGATGACCCCGACAGCTCGGCCGACCGCCTGATGAAGATCTGGGAGCGCGTCGATCGCCGAACGCTCTACGGCGCCGATTCTCGTCTTCGGGCCGCCTGGGAGGTGGCCCGGGAGGGCCTCACCGGGCAAGGCACTGCGCTGTGTTCGCCCGCCCCATTGACCCGGCTCATCGAGTCGGCCATATCGGTCGATCGAATCGAGGAGCTGTCGACGACCATGGTCGTCGTCGCCACCGACCTCCTGGTCGGCCGGCCCAAACTGCTCCGACAGGGCCCGCTGGCCCAGGCCCTGCAGGCCAGTGGCGCCACACCCGGCCTCTTTCCGCCGGTTCAGATCGAGGGGGTCATCTACGTCGACGGCTCCGTGTCGGCCCATGTCCCGGTCCGTCAAGCGCTTGCGGCCGGAGCCCGCAGCATCATCGTGCTCGACGCCGGTCCGGCCCACATGCCCGGATTCCTTCCCCGCTCTCCGTGGGAGGCGCTGCATCAGGCGTCACAGATCATGCTCCGCAATCAACACGCCGATGCCGAGGAGGATCTGGCCAACCGGCATCCGATCATGCGTCTCCCCCGCCCGACGCCGCCATCGCTGAGCTCGTTCGACTTCGGCCAGACCCGGGAGTTGATCGAGATGGGCTTCAGCTCGACCAAGACGTTTCTCGGTGACTACGAGGAACTGGCCGACGCCGGCCGGAACCTCTGATCCACCTCTCCCAGCGGGTCACCCGACCGGGCGGAGCAGCGATCCGGCTCTCGTGGTGAGGCTGATCCTTGGCGGTGCGCTTTTCTGTTTGGGGATTGCGTGCTCCCAGTGGTGTTGAGTGGCGCCGCCCATCACGAGCAGGTCACCGGAGTGAACCGGGAAGTTCGTTGAGGTTTTGCGCTGACCGGTGAGCGACCGGTCCCGCATCATGAAACTCCGGGGCCCGCCCAGGCTGATGATGGCCACCAGCGGGTCGACGTTCGACCGGCCGATTCTGTCGGCGTGCCAGGCGACGCTGTCGGCGCCATCACGGTAGAAGTTGCAGAACAGCCCGGTGAATCGCCGCTCGTAGTGCTCTTCGAGCACCGAGACGGCCTGGTGGACGACGGGGGGAATGGAACCGTCGTCGAGTTCGAGGCGTGAGGTCAGCCGGGGTTCGTCCATCCAGCGGCCGTACATGAGCCGCTGTCCTTGGTCCCAGTCGAAGGCGTCGACCACCTCGTCGAACAGGGCATCGGCCCCGATGATCAGCCGCTCGACCTGATCGACCCAACAGCAGGGGTCGAGCTGGTGGCGGCTCCACCGGGGGTGCGGGTTCACGATCGGTTCGGCGCCGTCGGAGGGCAGCTGGCCGAAGAGGGTGAGCGGGAGTGGCGCGCATCGGTCGGTGGTTCCTTTACCCTGCGCTGACGCGATGCCGCCTTCTGGGACGAGTTCGGCATACACAGCTCCAGACTATATCGAACAGACGTTCGCCACAACCCCACGCCCCCACCCCTGCGCGTTCGCGGGCGAAAACGGTCACTCTCGTTCGTTTCCGCCCGCGAACGCGCAGGGGTCAGAGTGCGACGAAGAGGGTGCGGGCCTCGACCAGCACGCCATCGTCGTGTTGCTCCCGTATCGACCCGGTCACCCGCACCGTTCTCGATCTCGCCGCCTCCGACACCGCGACGACCCGATAGGGCCCTCCCGCCAGCGACACGGGTTGGCGGTAGCGGGTGTCGAGCCTTCCGGTGACCACGGCGCACCCCAGCGCGGCCGACGCGGCACGAGCACAGACGTGATCGAGCACGGTGGCGGCAAGTCCGCCGTGGAGCCAGCCCCGCCTACCCCGGTGCTCGGCCAACGGCTCGAACAGGCCCTCGGCCGTCCAGATTCCATCAGGCCGCTCGACGACCTCGACGAGAGGATGCAGCGCGCCGAAGAGCCGCCGGGCTTCGGAGTCGTCGGGTCGCTCGACGCCGGGGGGCGATGATGCGGAACTCAGACCGATCGACTCCGGCTTCCGGCGAACAGGGTGGCGAAGTAGGCGATCGTGGTCGCCGCTGCGGCCACGTAGGTGAATGCGGCGGCCCGCAGGACCATGCGGGTGCCGTCCTCCTGCTCCGGATCGGTGAAGCCGAGCTCTCGGAGATTGCGCATCGCCCGTCGACTGGCGTTGAACTCGACCGGGAGCGTGGCCAGCTGGAACAGCACCATGCCGGCGAGCAGGAACGCGCCAAGCCGCAGGATGGCGCCGCTGCCGGTGAACAGCCCGGCCATCACGATGACCGGACCGATACGGGAACCGAAGGCGGCGAGGGGCACCAGGTAGCGGCGCAGCCGCAGGCGCAAGTCGTTGCTGGCGTCCTGCATGGCGTGCCCGGCCTCGTGGGCCGAGACGGCGACGGCGGCCACCGATGACTCGCCGTAGTTGGTCGTCGACAGGCGCAGGATGTCCTTCTGCGGATCGTAATGATCGGTCAGGCGACCCCGGACCGGCTCGATGCGGACGTTGGTCACGCCGTTGCGCTGCAGGATCGCCGCGGCGGCCTGAGCACCTGTGATGCCGTGGGTGTGAGGCACCCGACTCCACTTGGCGTAGGTGCCCGCCAGCCAGCGTTTGACCAACCAGGAACCAAGGAACGCCACGCCGGCGATGATGTAGACGGTCATCGCGCTCATCACCACTCCTATCCCGACCCGCTCATCAAGAGGTCGCTCGACATATCCTAGGAGGTGTGATGACCCGTGGCGCCTTTCCCGGATCGTTCAATCCGCCGACCGTCGCCCATCTTGCCATCGCCGAGGCCGCTCGCACCCAACACGGACTTGACACCGTCGACCTGGTCGTCAGCCGCCGGGCGCTGGCCAAGGAGGAGGTCGAACACCCCCGGTTCGAGCATCGAGTCGAGATCGTCCGGCGCTCCATCGCCGCATATCCGTGGCTTGACCTGGTGGTCACCGAAGCCCAGCTGTTGGTCGACATCGCCCGCGGCTACGACCTGTTGATCGTCGGGGCCGACAAGTGGGCACAGATCCACGAGCCGCGTTGGTACGCCTCGCCCGAGGCCCGGCGCCGTGCGTTGCGCCTGCTGCCACCGACCACGATCGTGCCTCGCAGCGGCCATAGCCACCCCGACGATCTGGCGCTTGCCCTCGACGACGCAACCCTTGCCACCGTGTCGTCGACGCGGGCCCGAGCCGGCGAGATCGAACTCATGGCCCCCGCCGCCCGCCGCTTCGCAGTGGAGACAGGAGCCTGGATCGACCCGGATCGCTACGAACGCGACTCGGGCTGATCCCTCGATCAGGGTGCCGCAACATCGGTCGATTCACGGTCACGACGGAGGGAATTCGACCAAAGGTCGCCGGAAAGGGACGATCTGGAATAGTGGCCGACGCGCCGTGGTTGTAACAAACCTAGCCGTGTAATGAAGATTACAACTTCTTCACACATGGCTGCAGAACTAGTGATCAACCAGAGAGCAGCACCGGATACAACACCATGCCGACCACTGATCTTCCAGAATCGGGACCGCAATCCCGGACCGTCGCCTACCCCGTCCTACCCATCCCCGATGGCGTCATCTTCCCCGAGATGGTCATCACCGTGACCATGCAGTCCGACGAGGCCCGACGGCTACTCGAGGACGTCGGCAGCGACGACAAGGCCACCCTCCTCCTCGTGCCCAAAACCGACGACAAGTACGCCAAAGTCGGGGTCACCGCCACCGTCGTCGGTCGCGACCGGATGCCCGACGGCACGCCCGTCGCGACCCTCCGAGCCCATCACCGGGCAATCGTCGGATCCGGTGTCATCGGCCGCACCGGCGGCCTGTGGGTCGAAGCCACCATCGTGCCCGACCCCACGCTCAGCGACTCCGAGCCCGGCGAGCAGACCGACAGGATCCGTCAACTCGCCGTGGAGTACCGGGCGCTCGCTTCGACCCTATTGGACCGGGTCGGCGGCCGGGCCGCCATCGGCGCGATTCCCAAGGTCGACAAGCCCGGTCCGCTGGCCGACTCGATCGCCTACTGGCCCGAGCTGACCCATGAGCAGAAGATCAAGCTGTTGGAGACGGTCGACATCGACGCCCGCCTGACAGTGGCCACCGAATGGGCCCGCACGGCGCTGGCCGAGGTGGACGTCCGGCGAGATATCGAGGGCAAGGTCAACGAGGGTCTGGAGGACAATCAGCGGGAGGCGATTCTCCGCCGTCAGCTGGCCGCCATCCAGTCCGAACTCGGCGAAGGCGACGGCGACGCCATCGCCGACTATCGGGCCAAGCTGGCCGAACTGACCGTCGAGGGCGCCGACCACCTTCCCGTCGCCACCGCCGAGGCAATCGAGCGGGAGATCGACCGACTCGAGCGCATCGGCAACGAATCGATGGAGTCGAACTGGATCCGCACCTGGCTCGACACCGTGTTCGACATCCCGTGGGCCCACAGTGCAGCCGAGCACATCGAACTGACCGCGGCCCGCACCATCCTCGACGACGATCACACCGGCCTCGACGAGGTCAAGGAACGCCTCATCGAGTACCTGGCGGTGCGTCAGCTCAAGGCGGCCCGCAGCGAGCGCCGTTCGGCCGAGGGTGACACCGACGAGCCGGCCCGGCCCCGAGGCCGCCGCCGGGGTGGCGCAATCCTGGCCCTGGTCGGCCCTCCCGGTGTCGGCAAGACGTCGCTGGGCGAGTCGGTGGCCCGATCTCTTGGCCGATCCTTCGTTCGCCTCGCCCTCGGCGGCGTTCGGGACGAGGCCGAGATCCGGGGTCACCGTCGAACCTATGTCGGTGCCCGGGCCGGGCGCCTGGTCAACGCGCTGATCGAGGCCGGCTCCATGAATCCGGTCGTCCTCCTCGACGAGATCGACAAGGTGAGCGGCGGTTGGAACGGTGACCCGTCGGCCGCCCTGCTCGAGGTGCTCGACCCGGCTCAGAACCACTCGTTCCGCGACCACTACCTCGAATTCGAACTCGATCTGTCCGACGTGGTTTTCATCGCCACCGCCAACACGCTCGACACCATCCCCGGACCGCTCCTCGACCGCCTCGAGATCATCACCCTCGATGGCTACACGACGGCGGAGAAGGTGACGATCGCCCGCGATCATCTGCTGCCCCGGCTGATCGAGCGAAACGGCCTGCTTCCCCCCGAATTGGAGATCGACGACGACGCCCTCACAACGGTGGCCGCCGACTACACCCGTGAGGCCGGAGTTCGCCAGCTCGAACGCCAGCTCGACAAGATCGTCCGCAAGGCCGCGGTCGAGATCAGCGGCCGGGCCGGCGAGGCGGCGACACCGACCGACGGTGCCGTGGCCGACCCGGTCGTCGTCACCTCCGACGATCTCTCGAAGCTGCTCGGCAAATCGATCCCACGAGAGGAGACCGTCGACCGTATCGACCGACCCGGTATCGCAACCGGCCTGGCCGTGACCGGGGCGGGCGGCGACGTGTTGTTCGTCGAGACGGCGCTGGTCGCCGGCAAGGGCGAACCGATCCTCACCGGGCAGCTCGGTGACGTGATGAAGGAATCGGCCTCGATCGTGACCTCGCTGGTCGCCGTGCAGCTCGAAGCCGAGGGTGGATCGGTTCCCGACGACCACCGGATCCACGTCCACTTCCCGGCCGGGGCCGTACCCAAGGACGGGCCGTCGGCCGGCATCACGATGACCACCGCGCTGGTCAGTCTGCTCACCGGACGACAGGTGCGACCCGAAGTCGCCATGACCGGCGAGATCACACTCCAAGGCAAGGTTCTGCCCATCGGCGGGGTCAAGCAGAAGGTCCTGGCCGCCCACCGGGCCGGGATCACCACGGTGCTGCTCCCGATCGGCAACGGCCGCGACCTCGACGACATCCCCGACGACGTTCGGGAGCGGATCGACATCAAACTCGTCGAGACCATCGAGCAGGTGCTCGATCTGGCGTTGGAGCCCGCCCCTTCGGAGCCGGCGGCCGCCTGACCCACCTCCTCTCCCCAATCAGCGAGCGCTCCGGCCGTATCCACCCTCGGACGGCCGGGGCGCTCGTTTCGCGTCGGGCCCGGGAAATCCGGCCATTGAATTCACCCGGACATGCCGCCGCGGCAATACTGGAGTGCCGTCGAGGCCCCGTCCCGACCGGAAGACAGAACACGAGGAGCACAGTCCATGACAGCAGTAGAAGGTTCGATTCTCGGCAACGCAGTGCTTCGGCGGGAAGACCCGACGCTGCTCACCGGCGAGGACAAGTTCTACGACGACATGGCCATCGAGGGTTTGGGCTATGTGCATTTCGTGCGCTCCGACTACGCCCACGCCAGGATCGGCTCCATCGACACCTCCGACGCCGAGGCGATCGACGGGGTGGTCGGCGTGTGGACGGCCGACACCCTCGACATGCCCACGTTCCAGGGGTTCGCGATGTTCCCCGAGACGTTGAACCGCCCGCCGCTGGCCAAGGGGAAGGTGCGTTTCGTCGGCGACATCGTGGCGGTGGTCGTGGCCGACGACAGGGCCGCGGCCGCCGATGCCGCCGAGGCGGTGTTCGTCGACTACGAGCCGTTGCCGGTCGTGGTCGACGTCGAGGCCGCGTTGGAGGACGACGCCCCGGTCCTGTTCGAGGAGTACGGGTCGAACATGATCTTCGAGACGGCCATCGAGGCCGATGGTGACCCTCTGGAAGGCGCCGATCGTGTGGTCGAGGGTCGGGTCGTGAGCCAGCGTCTCGCCGGTGTTCCGATGGAACCCAACGGCTGTCTGGCCATTCCCGACGGCGACCGGGTCGACGTATGGATCCCGAGCCAGGCGCCGATCGCGGCCAAGGGCGAGATCGCCAAGATGGCGGGCCTCGACCCCGACAAGGTGCGGGTCGCCGCGCCGGCCGTCGGTGGCGGCTTCGGCCCGAAAGCCGCCCCCTACGTCGAGCACTACATCACGACCCGCCTGGCCGCCGAGCTCGGCCGACCGGTCAAGTGGACCGAGGAACGCTCGGAGAACATGGTGTCGATGGCCCACGGTCGGGCCATGGTCATGTACGCCAAACTCGGACTCACCGACGACGGGGTCATCACCGGGCTCGACGTCGATCTGGTGGCCGACGCCGGCGCCTACCCTGCCATCGGTGGCTTCCTCACCGTGTTCACCCAGTGGATGATCCAGGGCGTCTACAAGATCCCGACCCTCCGCTACCACGCCCGTTCGGTCGCGACCAACACCACCTTCACCGCCGCCTACCGCGGGGCCGGTCGACCGGAGGCCACCCAGCTGCTGGAGCGCATCGTCGACATCGCCGCCGACGAACTCGGTATCGACCCGGCCGAGATCCGTCGCCGCAACTTCCTGCAACCCGATGAGTTCCCACTGACGACGCTCGGCGGTGCGAATTACGACTGCGGCGAATACGAAAAGGCGCTGGACGCCGCGCTCGAGGCCTCCGACTATCAGGGCCTCCTGGCCGAACAGGCGAAACGCCGCGAGGCGGGTGACGCCAGGCAGCTCGGCATCGGCGTGGCCTCCTACGTGGAGGTCACGGCGCCGGCCGGGCTGCACGTCGAGTACGGGGCCGTCGAGGTCAACGAGGACGGTACGGTGACCGCACGGGTCGGCACATCGGCCCACGGTCAGGGGCACATCACCGCGTTCTCGATGATCATCTCCGACATGCTCGGCGTGCCGATGGACGCGATCACCGTGCTCCAGTCCGACACCGCCGAGATACCCCGGGGGGCCGGCACGATGGGGTCCCGCTCCCTGCAGACGGCGGGTTCGGCCGTTCACGTGGCATCGGAGACGGTGCTGGCCAAGGCCAAGGAGCTCGCCGCCCACCTCCTCGAAGCGAACGTCGACGACATCGTCAAGGGCGACGGCGGTCTCCAGGTCGCCGGCGTACCGACTTCGTCGGTGTCGTGGGCTGATCTGGCCGCTGCGGCCGACGACGACTCGAAACGACCGGACGGCATGGAGCCGGGTCTGGCCCACGAACTGGATTTCGACGGCCAGGACGCAACGTTCCCATTCGGTTCGCACGTGTCGGTCGTCGAGGTCGACACCGAGACCGGCGAGGTCGGGATGGTGCGCCACATCGCCGTCGACGACTGCGGGCGAATCCTCAATCCACTCCTGGTCACCGGCCAGCAGCACGGAGGTATCGCCCAGGGTGCCGCCCAGGCCCTCTTCGAGATCGTCGGCTACGACGACGACGGCAACCCGATCACCAGCAATCTCATGGACTACGGGATCCCGTCGGCGGCCGAGCTGCCGTCATTCGAGACCTCGAACACCGAAACCCCCAGCCCTCGCAATCCGCTGGGGGCGAAGGGCATCGGCGAGTCCGGCACGATCGGGTCGACACCGGCGATTCACAACGCCGTGATCGACGCCGTCTCCCATCTCGGGGTGACCCACATCGACATGCCGCTGACGTCGCTTGCCATCTGGAACGCCATCCAGGAGGCCAACGGCTGACGGCCGGCCGGGGGCGACGGACCCCGGTCAGTCGTCGACCGAGATCGACCCGAGACCGACCCGGATGTCGAGGCTCAACACGGCGTCGTCATCGTCGGTTGTGATGCGGGGACGGAGGCCCTCCTCGTAACGATCGAGCACGGTGATTTCCCCTGCGGTCGCCGACGCATCGACCGAGACGGGGAAATCACGGGGCAGCTCGACGATGACCTCGCCTGCGTTCAGATCGATGTCGACCTCCTGGACGATCGACGCCTCGGAGAAGTCCTCGGCTTCGAGGTCGGTCAGGTCGAGGGTGATCGAGCCTGCACCCTCGTTGATTCGCCCCGGAATGTCGTCGACCGTCGCCGGAGTGACAATCACATCGGCCTCGGTGAACCCTTCGTCGCTGGCGGCGAGGAAGGCAATTCCGCCGACCACGGCGATGACGGGAATCAGCAGCAGACCGAAGATCAGCAGGAACGGCCAGATTCGGCGCCGACGGGGTGGCACGGGGCTTGGAACGTAGACGGTTTGCACCGGCGCGGGCTGCGCCGGGGCGTAGGTGGTTGATGCGGTCGTGGTCGACGCCGCCCCGTCCCGACCCGGGAGGGGGCTGGCGAGGTCGTCGCCGGTGGTGTCGGGACCGACCTGGCCCGGTGCGGGCTGCCAGCTCGACGGCACGGCCGCCGTCGCATCGTCGGCTGCCGGGGCGTCGGCGACGGGTTGAGGTGGGGGCGGACCGGACCCGGCGGGTACGGGCGACACCGGTGCCGAGCCGTCGGCGCTCGACTGCGGCTGAACCAGAAGGTAGATGCCGGCGCCGACCAGCCCGATCGAGACCAGCATTCTGGCGAAGCCGCCGGCTCCGGAGAACACGACCAGGATGATGCCGATGGTCAGCAGCCCGTAGGCCAGCTGCCGTCCCTCCAGCAGCGACCCGCGGGACTTGCCGGCCTCGTAGGGAGTCGGCGGCCAGTACTCGGCCCGAGGCACGATCAGCCAAGCCATCAGGTAGAGGATCAGACCCACGCCGGAGAACACGGTGGCCAGCACGAAGCCGAGGCGGACCAGCGAGACGTCGACACCGGTGTGGTGGGCGATGCCCGAACACACGCCACCGAGGCGGGAGTACGGGTCGCGGACAAGACGGCGAACCGGCGGCACCATGGCGGGCGGGGGAGGTTGGGGCGGCACGTAGCCTCCGGGCGGTGTACCACCCTCGCCCTCGGCCGGTGCTCCAAACGGGTCGGTCGAAGCATCGGCATCCGGACCCGGGTCGGTCGGCTCGGCGGGACCGACGGCCTCGTCGAAACCGGCATTGGGATTGGAACCGGGATCGGATTCGGATTCGACAGCCGGATCGACATCGGACCAGACGTCAACCGTCGGATCGGCCTCGTCGGAAACGGGCGGAACGGCCGACGTGTCCGAATCGGTCGGCTCGGCGGGAGTAGTGGCCCCGTCGTCGGCATCCGGGGTGTCAGGCGTTGGTTCGTTGCTCATGGTTTCAATGATCGGGTGTGGCGGCCTCTTCGACCATCGGGACTTACCCTGATGGCACCCTGGGGCCGGTTTGCCGCCTCAGGGTGCGTTCAGGGATAGTCCCGATGCGAAATCAGGCCGATGATGCGATCATAGAGGCATCATGACGACCGAAGTCCACCGACCTCGCTGGCAGATACCGCCTCTGAACCGTGACGAACGGATCCTCGGCGGCGCCTGCCAGGCGTTGGCGACCGAGATCGGCGTCGGGCCGCTGGCCATCCGGATGGCGTTCGTCATTCTCGTTCTCGCCGGCGGCTGGGGCCTCATCTTCTACGGACTGACCTGGGCGTTCCTGTCGTGGGCCGGTCCCACGGGCCTCGACGCCGAGGCCTACGTCCCCGAACCGAAGGGGGCTTCGGTCCAACACCGCTATGTGGCGCTCGGTCTCATCGTCGGTGGTCTCATCCTCAGCCTCCGCACTCTCGGCTTCGGCTTCGTCGATCAGATCGTCTTCCCCATCGGGTTCATCCTGACCGGTGTGCTGATCGCCTGGAACCGTCAGCAGACCGAGGGAGGGGTCTCGGCCGCGGTCCGTATCTCGGCCGGGGTCCTGGTCGCCGCCGGTGGCATGGTGGCCGTGGCCGCGCTCAACGTCGACTCCTGGGAGACACTTCGTCTCCTGGCCATCATGGTCGTCGTCCTTCTCGGGCTGAGCCTGATCATCGGACCGTCCGTGGCCCGCATCGGCACCGAACTCGATCAGGAACGCCAGGAGCGGGTTCGGGCCGACGAACGAGCGAGAGTGGCCGCCCACCTCCACGACTCCGTCCTCCAGACCCTGACCCTCATTCAGAAACACGCCGAGGACCCGAAGCGCATGGCCCAGCTCGCCCGCCGACAGGAGCGCGAGCTGCGAACCTGGCTCTACGAGCCGACACCGGAACAACCAGGTGCGATTCGTCTCGGTCCCGCGCTCGACGAGGTGGCCGATGCGGTGGAACACGACCACCAGGTACGGGTCGAGGTGGTCACGGTCGGCGATTCGCTCGACCTTCGTCCGGAGTCGATCGAGGATCTGGTGTCGGCCACCAGGGAGGCCATCACCAATGCGGCCAAACATGCCGGCGTCGACCGCGTCGACGTATACGCCGAACACCGGACGAACTCGATCGAAGTGTTCATACGTGACGCCGGAGTCGGTTTCGATCCCGAGACCGTGGCCGATGACCGTCACGGCATCCGGCAGTCGATCAAAGCCCGACTCGAACGTCACGGCGGAAGGGCGACGATCTTCTCCGAGCCCGGGCACGGCACCGAGGTCGAGCTTTATCTACCCTTGACCGAAACGACGAAACGACAACCGAACGCCGACGAAACGCAACCCGAGCCCAACGATCAGACCGATCGGACCGATCGGACCGATCCCGAGAATCTGATGACGGCCGGTGGGGAGCAACCATGATCCGAGTAGCCCTGATTGACGATCACGCCCTCGTGCGGGCCGGAGTCCGGGGGGAACTCGAGGAGAGCGGCAACAGCGACATCGACGTCGTGGCCGAGGCCGGCACCGTGGCCGACGCCATCGATGCCATCGTTCGCTCCAAACCCGATGTGGTGGTGTGCGACGTGCACCTACCCGATGGAACCGCAGCCGACGTCATCGCCGGTGTGGTCGAGCGGGGGGTCACGTCCCGCTTCCTGGCCCTCTCGGTTTCCGACGCCGCCACCGACGTCATCCACGTCATTCGCAGCGGAGCCCGCGGCTATGTGACCAAGGCGATCGAGGGACAGGACCTGGTCAACGCGGTGCGCCGGGTCAACGACGGTGACGCCGTGTTCTCACCCCGCTTGGCCGGATTCGTGCTCGACGCCTTCTCGGCCAATCTGGAGTCACCCGGCAACCCCGAACTCGACGAACTGACCGCCCGCGAGCAGGAGGTGATGCGGCTCCTGGCCCGCGGCTACGCCTACAAGGAGATCGCGCGGCGGCTGTCGATCTCGATCAAGACGGTGGAGAGTCACGCCTCCGCGGTGCTGCGCAAACTCCAGCTGTCGAGCCGCAACGAGCTGGCGGCCTGGGCCGCCAACCGAAAGCTCGTGTAAGCGGCCGCGCTCGTGGCGCTCAGGTGATCGGGAACCGGTGGGCCACCATCGCCTGGCCCGGCTCCGCCCTGCGGACCTCAAAGAAAACGCGGGTGATGACCTTCACGATGTCGTCGAGGTTGGCCGTGGCATCGGGCCAGATCTGCCGCCAATTCGGATCACCGGTCTGAAAACCGAGCGAGAACATCTGCTCTCGCTGATCGGCCGAGAGCCGGTGCTCCATGGGAATGCGGCTCTCGCTCTGCGCCTCCAGGGTGAGGCACCCGTCTTCGACGAACCACTGGATATAGAAGTGCGAAGCGGGGTGTTCCAGGATCGTGACCACCGCCCGGGGGCCGGCCAGATCCTCGGCCAGCACGGCACTGAGATGGGCATTCAAACCACCCGGAGGAGGAAGCTGGAACTTCGTGATCCGCTCCACCGACCCGGCGGTGGGAACGAGATCGCCGGTCTGGGGATCGAACACCACGACCGACATGTCGGCGTTGATCGATACGAGAAGGTCCCGCACCTTGTGGGCCATGGTCTCTTCGGTTCGCAGGTAGATCACCGCACCCCGAGCCGCGTTGATCAGCGGCATATCGATCCACGGGCTGTTCGACCCTCCGGGAGCATTGCGGTCGGGGTAGATGCGCAGCAACGCATCGACGACGGTCCGCATCCGGCGGGTCGGCTCGGCCGAGCTGGGGTTCGCGGCCCGCAATCGCTGATAGTCGGAACTGGCGTGGGCGTTCGACAGGGGCTGCGGGCCCTCCCAGATCACGAAGTCGTAGCTCACATGATCTCCCGGGATGTTCCGCATGACGTCACTGGTGGCACCTTCGAGGCTCTGGTCGCAGTCGCTTCAGCGGCCGTCGTCGGGGCGGGCGAGGGCCAAGGCAACGATGCCGACAGCGTACCAACAGCGGGAACCCGCAGCGCGGCACCCGGCCGGACGATCAGTCGAGCCAGGTTCGGATCAGGCCTCGCAACCGGTCGATACCGACACCACTGTTGGCACTGACCCAGACCGGATCCCGCACCTCGAGTCGGCAGCCGGCAGCAAGATCCTTGCGGCGGCGATCACGTTTCGACGACTTGACCTTGTCGTGTTTGGTGGCCACCACCGTGTGTGGAAGCCCCGCTGACCGCAGCCACTCGAGCATCTGGACATCGAGTTTGGTGGGACCGATCTCACCGTCGACCAGCACCACGATCATGACGAGACCCTCGCGTTCGAGCAGGTAGTCCTCGATCATGATCCGCCAGTCCTCCCGCATCGACTTCGACGTTGCGGCGTAGCCGTAGCCGGGGAGGTCCATGATGGTGGCCGAATACCGACCGTCGGGTTCGGTCATCGGCCGGCCCTTGTTGTCGACAAGGGTGAACAGGTTCAACAGACGGGTGCGGCCGGGGGTGTTGGAGACGTGGGCCAGCTTGCGGCGATTGGCCACGGCGTTGACCAGCGACGACTTGCCGACGTTCGACCGGCCGACGATGGCGATCTCGGACCGGGTGGGCGGCAAGGCGTCGACCGAGTCACCGGACAGGACGAACGCCATGGTCAGGGGCCCGGCCATCACCGCTCCCCGATGGTCTCGGAAGTGAAGCGATCGCCACGCCAGACAACGAGGTCGCGCTCGATCTCGGGGACGGAGCGGCAGCCGGTGAGGGCCATCGAACGACCCAGACCGTCGAGCAGCAGCGACAGCACATGATCGACACCGGCCTCACCGGCCGCGCCGAGCCCGTAGAGGTAGGCACGGCCGACCATGACCGCGTCGGCCCCCAACGCCAGCGCCTTGACGATGTCACCACCCCGCCTGATACCCCCGTCGGCGATGATGGCGGCCCGGCCGGCCACGGCCTGGGCCACCGGTTCGATGACCTCCACGACGGGCGGGGCGTCGTCGAGTTGACGGCCACCGTGGTTGGAGACGGCGATCCCCTCCACGCCATGGGCCACGGCCAGCTCGGCGTCGGCCGCGGTCTGCACCCCTTTGAGGATGATCGGTCCGTCCCAGCGGTCCCGCAGCCACTCGACCTCCTCCCACGACAGGGCCGGGTCGAACTGGCTCCCGGTGTATTCGGCCAGGCTGATGGCATTCGACCCGTCCATGTCGGACCGGCCGGCGACGTTGGCGAACGTGATCGGATCGTTGGTGAGCAGGCCCCGGGTCCAGGCCGGATGGAGCAGCCCGTCGACGATCGTGTTGAGACCGATCTTCGGTGGCAGCGTCGTTCCCTGCCGAACATCACGCTCCCGACGACCGAGCACCGCCGTGTCGACCGTCAACATGATGGCCTCGTAGCCGGCGGCGCGGGATCGTTCGACCAGTTCGGCCACGAGCCCGCGATCACGCCACGCGTAGAGCTGGAACCACTTCGGCCCGTCCGACACCGCAGCCACCTCCTCGATCGAGCGTGTGCCCATGGTCGACAGGGTGTAGGGCACACCGACCCGCGCCGCGGCGCGGGCCACTGCGAGTTCACCTTCGGGGTCGGCGATACGGGTGAAGCCCGTCGGGGCCAGGATCAACGGTGTGACGTAGGGTCGACCGAACAGCGTGACGGTGGTGTCGATGTTGGACACGTCTCGCAACACCCGCGGACGGTACTCGAGACGGGCGTAGCCGGCGACGTTGCGATCGAGCGTGCGTTCGTCCTCCGCTCCCCCGTCGATGTAGTCGAACACGGCCCGTGGCAGCCGTCGTTTGGCTTGCACACGCAGATCCGCGATCGACGCCGCCCGAGTCAGCCGTCGTGTGGTCGACCGAATCTCGACAGGGCGGAACCGAACGAGCGAGCGGACTGAACGCAACGGGTTCATCCGCCCAGCCTACGGGACTCGACGGTTCGGGCGCCGCCTCCGATCATGGGTTGGCATGGGTTGCTCAGCGTGCGGTCAGGCCGCGGTGTTCGAGTCCGGGGTGATGATCCGTTTGATCTCGCCGGTGCTCTTCGTGACCATGTCCGGGATGGACCACGGTCGGGCCGAGCGGCTGATGCCGAGCCGGTCCCCGAAGATCTGGTTGACCGCTCCTCCGATCAGCAGCACCTGGGCCGCCAACCAGATCCAGGTGATGGCCAGCAGGAAGATACCGACGGCGGCCCGAACCTCGTTCGCACCTTCGGCCGCCATGGTCAGGTCGACGTACTGGCTGAATCCCAGGGTGAGGAGCCACCACATCAGCGCCGCCACGATCGCTCCCGGCAGGTCGTGGAGCCAGCGTGACCTCGTCGCCGGACCGAAGTGATAGACGATCGACGCCCACAGGATCAGCACCGCCACCAATGTCACGATCCTCAACGAGTCGAGCAACGGATTGGAGCCGAGCCTCCCCCACACGAACTGATCGAGCACGATCAGCGGCAGCGGAATCAGCACGCTGCCGACGCCCAGCAGCACGGCGACGACCCGGGTGATGTACCACGGTCGCCGGGCGTCGGCGGCGATGTCATAGATGTCCTCCAGGGCCCGGATCAGTCCGGCGAAACCCCGGCTGATCGACCACAGGGCGAAGGCACCGGAGATCAACGACAACCCGGCATTGGTGTCGTTGAACAGGGCGGTGACCGACTCGCGGATGTTGCTCCCCTCATCGGTGAGGATTCGGGAGATGAACTCCGACACCTCCGTCTGGATTTGACGTTGAAAGGCCACCGTGCCGCTCTCGTCGGGAAAGACCCTGCTGAACAGCTGATCGATCGGACCGAGGATCGCGAGAAGTGCCAGCACGGTTGCGGGCAGCGACACGAGCAGCCAGAACGTGACGCTGGCGGCCAAGTCGCCCACCCGACCGTAGTACCAACGCAGAGACACGTCCCAGACAAACCGCCACATCGACGCGATCCAGCCGATCGGACCTTTGTTCACGGGTCCCAGGGTAGGCAATTCCGGTCCCGATGGGTGGATTCGCAACTACTTCGGGTTCGAGGTCGACGTGTAGAGTCGGAATCATGAACGCCGATGGATCACCGTTCACGAATCGCAAGGCCGGCGAGGCATTCCTTGTCGATCCACCCGGCGGCAGCCAGGGTCCCGGCCTGCTCGTGCTCCATTCGTGGTGGGGTTTGACCCCGTGGGTCCGCGACTTCTGTCGGCGCCTCGCCGAGGAGGGCTACACCGTTCTCGCCCCGGATCTCTTCGACGGGGTGCAGCCGGTGACCGAGGCCGAGGGTGAAGCGGTTCTGGCCGACCAGAGTCCCGACGAACTGTCCGGTCTGGTGATGTCATCGGCTCACACGCTCCGGGTGGCCTCAGCCGACTCGACCCGTCCGATCGGCGTTGTCGGATTCTCCATGGGTGCATCGCTCGGGTTGTGGCTCTCAGCCCGACTGACCCGCGACATCGGGGCCGTCGTCGCCTTCTACGGCACACAGTCCATCGACTTCGACGAGGCGACGGCGACCTACCAGGGCCATTTCGCCGAAGACGATCACATGGTCAGCGAGGAGGATCGCGTCGTCACCGAATCGTTCATCCGGCTCGGAGGCCGCGACACCGAGTTCCACCTCTATCCCGGCGCGAAACACTGGTTCTTCGAAGAGGGTGACAATCACGACGCCGAGGCCGCTGAGCTTGCCTGGGAGCGCATGCTGCACTTCCTCGACCGGACGATCGCCGTCGCCGCCTGACGCTCCGCGTCCGACCCCCTGCCGCAACCGAGTGGGCCGGTCGTCCGGTCAGGGATCGAGGAAGAGTTCCGCAGTGACGATCGTGTTCGACCGGGTTCGTTCGTGGCGGCAGCGGTCGGCGAGTTCATCGACAATCAAAAGGCCCCGCCCCCGCTCCGCCAGCGGCTCGGGGACAGCTCCGAAGCGCAGCGGCCCCGGCTCCTCATCGGCGACCGGGTTCGTGACCGTACAGACGGCCTTGAATGAAGGCCGGTCAGGACGGGCGACCGGTTCGGCCCGTTCCTCGATGGCGATCTCGAGCCGAAACCACAGTCCGGGGGCCGCCTCGACGGCATTGGTGGCCAGCTCGCTCACGACGAGAAGAAGGCGCTCGATCAGACCGCGCACCGACTCCGGCGGCCCGTCGTCGGCCACCGGCAAGTGTTCGAGCGTGAACTCGGCAGCATCTCGACGGGCCATCGCGACCGATTCAGCACTGGCGGCATAGTCGAAGCTATGGCACAGTCGATCATTTGTCGGTGAGGTCACGGCCTTCTCAAGAGTAACCAGGAGCCGGTAGTTTTAGAGGTTCGGCAGACGGGTAGGTTCAGTACTTATGGCAACCTTCGAGGTAACCGATCCGACATCGATTCTGGTGTCAGGAGCGACCGGCTACGTTGGTGGACGGCTGATACCCCGGCTACTCGATGACAAACACCGGATCGTCTGTCTCGTCCGACCCCAGTCGAGCCTCGACCGCCCCTTT
Organism: Acidimicrobiales bacterium; assembly: GCA_965216675.1. Taxonomy (GTDB): domain Bacteria; phylum Actinomycetota; class Acidimicrobiia; order Acidimicrobiales; family SZUA-35; genus JAHELU01. Next base: position 1,144,694 of record CBDCGK010000004.1, read on the forward strand.
GCCGACGCCGTCTCCGTCGTGAAGGGATCCGCCGAATCGGCTGACGATGTCGCCCGGGCCGCCGAGGGGTGCAAGATCGCCTTCTATCTGATCCATTCGCTGGGTCATGATGACTTCGCCGACCAGGACCGGCGTATGGCCGAGGCGTTCCGCATCGGCTGTGAGCGCGCCGGTGTCGAACGTATCGTCTACCTCGGTGGCCTCGGCCGCTCCGATGACGACCTGTCACCTCACCTGGCCAGTCGCCAGGAGGTCGGCCGCGTGCTGGGCTCGGGGTCGGTGGCGGTCACGGAGCTTCGAGCCGCCATCATCATCGGCTCGGGCAGCGCATCGTTCGAGATGCTGCGTTCGCTGACCGAAACACTGCCGGTGATGGTCACGCCCCGCTGGGTACAGGAGACCCGATGCCAACCGGTTGCCATCCGAGACGTGTTGTCCTGCCTGCAGCGTGCGGTCGGACGGACCGGGCCGGGCCACGAGATTCTCGAACTGGGCGGGCCCGATCAGCTCACCTACGAGGAGATGATGCAGGGCTACGCCTCGGTCGCCGGTCTACGGCGACGCCTGGTCGTCGGTCTTCCGGTGCTGACACCGTCCCTGTCCGCTCACTGGGTCACCCTGGTCACCCCACTTCCGGCGACGCTGGCCCGCCAGCTGGTCGACAGCCTGATCAACGACGTCGTCGTCACCGAGACATCGGCCACCGAGGAACTGGGTGTCGACCCGACCGGCTTCCGGGAGGCGGTCGAGCGCACGCTTCAGATGGTCTCCGACCTCGTCATTCCCACCAGCTGGACGGGGTCATCGATCATCCCACTGCTCGATGCGACACCGAAGCCGGAAGATCCGGAGTGGGCCAGCGGCTCGGTGCTCCAGGACATTCGCCGGACCACCACGTCGGCCGCCCCGGCCGATCTGTTCCGGGTCATCAGCAGTATCGGTGGCGACAACGGATGGCTGACCGGCGACTGGATGTGGGGTCTCCGCGGACTGGCCGACAAGGTCGTCGGTGGCGTGGGGCTTCGCCGCGGTCGTCGTCACCCCCTCGAGCTGGTGGTGGGCGATGCGGTCGACTTCTGGCGTGTCGAATCGATCGACGACGACGCCTTCCTGCGGCTTCGGGCCGAGATGAAGCTTCCCGGCCACGCATGGCTGGAGTGGCGGATCAGCGTCGATGAGGAATCCGGTGCGACGACCGGCGCCGCCGGAACCACCACCGTCGAGCAGGCCGCCCGGTTCGTGCCCCGGGGTGCCCTCGGAAGGGCATACTGGTATGTACTCGCGCCGTTTCACACGCTGATCTTTCCTCGAATGCTGGCCAAGATCGTCGAGGCGGCCGAGGAGGCGGCGTCACCCGATCGTCCCAACCGGCAGCGAGAGCAGGTCTGATGTCGGATACCGCAGTCGTCCCGATCGAACTCACGATGGTGATACCGGCCATCCCGCAGATGGTCTCCGTGACTCGAACCGCGGCCGCCACCCTTGCCGCGGAGGTAGAATTCACCCTCGACGATCTGGACAACGTGCGCATTGCCGTCAACGAGCTGGTTTCGATTCTCGTCGAGTCGGAGCCGGCCGACGGCAACGTCACCGTGAAGTTCGGACTGGAATCCGTCGACGTGTTCACGATGACCGCATCGGTCTCCTCTCCACGACGCAAGCCTGCACTCGACCCGTTGAGCCGACACATCGTGGCCGCGGTCGCCGACGCCTTCAGCGTCGAGGTCGATGTGTGCCGCCTGCGGGTTGTCCGTGAGGCTCTGTGACGGCGACGGACCGCCTGTCCGACTCGGAGATCAGCCAGCTGTTCGAACAGTACCGGCAGTCGGGGGACCGAACGTGCCGCAACCAGCTGGTTGAGGCCCACATCGGGTTCGGCGTTCACGTCGCCCGCAAGTACGCCAATCGTGGGGTACCCACCGACGACCTTCGGCAGGTGGCCATGGTGGCCCTCGTCAAGGCCGTCGAACGGTTCGATCCCGACCGCGGGGTCAGCTTCTCAACCTTCGCCGGCCGTACCATCGAGGGTGAGATCAAGAGGTACTTTCGCGACAGTACCTGGGCGGTGCGGGTACCCCGACCGGCCAAGGAGCTGCATCTACGCATCCGGAGTGCGGGTGAGGACCTGTCGCACGAACTCGGCCGGTCGCCGACCGTGCGGGAACTGGCGAGCTATCTTTCCGTGTCGACCGACGACGTCGTCGTCGCCCTGGGAGCGTCGGCCGCCTACTCCGCCGACCGCATCGAACCGCCGAGCGACGACGACCCGGCCGCCGACAGTCGGGGTTACCTCGCCGAACAGGAAGGCGGCTTCACCCTGACCGAGGACCGGATGCTCATCGAACACCTCGTCGCCCGATTGCCCGACAGGGAGCAGGAGATCGTTCGGCTCCGCTTCTTCGAAGAGCTGACCCAGGCCGAGATCGCGGAGCGGGTGGGGATCAGCCAGATGCACGTGTCGCGGCTGCTGCGTCGGGCCTTCGAACACATGCGAATCGCCGCCCGACGGCGCGGTCCAGAGGAAGAACTCCTGGCCGAACCGGCTCAGGAACCACCGGCCTGAGTGATGACGCGCTGCGGGAAGGGAATCTCGATCCCGGTCTCAGCCGCCGCCTTGTCGAGGGCCAGCCCGACGGCGTCTCGGGCCGCCCAGCTCTCCGCGATCGACGGCTTGTGCCAGAAACGGACGACGAAGTCGATGCTCGAATCGCCGAAACCGGTGAACAGGACTTCATGCTCCGGAGTGGTCAGTGCCTCGTCGACGCCGGCTACGGCGTCATAGAACGCGGCCTTGACCTCGTCGAGATTCGAACCGTAGGCGACGCCGATGGCGATCGACGAGCGGCGGCGTCCCCGCTCGGTGTGGTTGTAGATCGCGCCCGTTATGACCTGGCTGCTGGGGATGTACACGGTCTCACCGTCGGGGGTTACAACCGTGACCGATCGGGCGTCGATCGACTCGACCGTGCCCTCGATGTCACCACTCGAAATCTGGTCACCGTAGGAGAACGGTCGTCGGATCTGGAGGAGCAGTCCGGCCACGAAGTTCTCGAGGATGTCCTGCAATGCAAAGGCCAGAGCGATACCCACGATGCCGAGTGCGCCCAGCAACGGACCGACCTGGACACCGAGTTGTTCGAGGGCGTAGATCACGCCGAAGGCCACCACCGCATAGCTGAGCAGCCGGGCGATCAGATCGACGACGGCACTGTCCCACCGTTTCGCCAGCAGTCGCTTCAGGACGAACTTTGCCACCCTGGAGCCGACGATGGCCACGACGAGGATGATGCCGGCCCGGCCCCAGTCCCAGAGAGTCAACGGTTGGCCGCCGAGTGCGTCGCGCAAGCTGTCGAGATCAGTCTCCTGAGCCACGAGTTCCGGAACACGAGGAATGACCGTATGGACGTTCCAGTACATGACCATGGCAATCGGAACTCTCCGGGGTGGTGATCGGGACGGCTCGAAGCCTAGCCGGTCCCGTTCGACAAGAAACGGAGGAGAGTCAGGTGAGATCGGACCGGTGGGCGACCATGAGTGTGGCGTCGTCCCGCAGCACCGGACCGGTGAGGACCATCAACTCCTCGACGACATCGCGGGCGCTCCGGTGGGTGAAGAGGCTGGCGTGGGTTCGTACCACCTCTCGGAACCGGTCGTCGCCGACCGAATCCTCGGAAGTCTCCATCAGATTCTCGACGATGCCGTCGGAGTACAGAACCAACGATTCACCCGGATCAAGCTGCAGCTCGCTGACCGGTAGGTCGGCATTCGACTCCTCGCCGGTAATCCACATCCCCAGCGGAAGTGAAGGCTCCACGGTCAGCTCGTGCACACCATTGCCGTTCACGACCAACGGTGGCAGGTGCCCGGCGCTGACCCAGTGGCCTCTACCGCTCGAGACATCGATCTCGGCCACGATGGCACTCACGTAGGCCGAGCCGTCGTATTGGGCCCTCACTGCAGCATCGACATGGCCGAGCACCTCGGTCAGCGTGTTGCCCTCCCGCCGAGCCCGGCGGAGCGCGGCGGTGGCCAGCGACGCCAGTATCGAAGCGCCCAGTCCGTGGCCCATGGCGTCGAGGACGGCCAGAAAGAGACGGTCCTCGTAGAACGTGTACTCGAAGATGTCACCACCGGTCTCGTAGGCCGGCTCGACGGCTGCGCTCACGGCGAAGCCTCTCCCCCGGCACGAATGAGGTGGAACGAGAGTGGCCTGGATCTCCGCCGCCAGCGACATCTCACGGGTTCGGATGGTGGTCCATGGTCGATCGTCGAAATCGAAAGCCGATGTGATGTTCAAGGCAACGAGCGGCACCAGAGCCTGCACGACGGAGCCGATGTCATCGTGGGCGCCGTCGGCGGGCTTGACCAGCAGCCGACCCAGATGGTTGCCATGGTGTTCGAGCGCCACACTGACCGGCCACTGGTCGGCTTCGATCGGTTCTCCGGTACGCATCGAGACCAACTCCCGCCGTTGCAGGTCGTAGAGTCCGACGTCGACGAGATCGACCACGCCTTCGAGAAGATGAGGAAGCGAGTCGAGCAACTCTATAGGATGGCTCTGCGACGCCACGTGGGCCAATGACGTCAGTTCGGTCCGGATGTCGTCCACGTCCCAAACCTACCCTTCAATCGGTGACGCAAACGTGTCCGAACCCTCACCTTCTTCACTCCAGATCGAAACCCGGTCGGAATCGAACCGGCTTGTCATCGTGCTCAAAGGCGACGTCGACATGGCCACGGCTCCCCAGTTCGACGCGGTGGCCCGTCAGGGAGTGGCCGAAGGAGCAACCGAGATCGAGATCGAGGCCGGCGAGCTCGGCTTCATGGACAGCACCGGGTTGTCGGTGATCGCCTCGTTGGTCCGCCACCTTCGCCCATCGGGTGGGCGGCTGATCATCAGGAACGGGCCGGCTCTGCTGGTGAAGCTGCTCGACATCACCGCCCTTCGGCCTCACGTCGACCTGATCGACTAGATCCGCCGGTTGCTCCACGGCGGGCCGCCTACAGTTCGTCGATCGTCCTGCGGTTGTTCGAGTCGAGGGCGACCTGACACATCTCGAGGTGGAGACGCCCGTCGTCCGACGCGGGGTTGGAGGCGAGAACGTCATGATCGAGTTCGACACCGAGGCCCGGTTCGGCCGGGGGCAGAAGATAGCCGGCGTCCCACTCCAGCGGCCGCTTCACCACGGCCCGGTGGAAGGGGGTGTCGATGGTTTCGAGGATCAGGAAACTCGGGCTGGAGAAGCCGACGTGCGCTGCGGCGGCGTGGGCGACGGGACCGCAGTAGATGTGGGGAGCGATCTGGGCGTTGAACATCTCGGTCATGACGGCGATCTTCTTGGTCTCCCAAACCCCGCCCGATCGGCCGATGTCCGGTTGCACGATCACGGCGCCGGCCTCGAGCGCCCGGTGGAACTCGTGGCGGGTGGTGAGCCGCTCGCCGGTGGCGACGGGGATGGTCGTCGACCGGGCCACTGCGGCCAGTGAATCGAACTGGTCGGGAGGTACCGGTTCCTCGAACCACAACGGATCGAACCGCTCAAGCCGGCGGGCGAGCCGCCGGGCCGACGAGGTCGTCATCTGGCCGTGGGTCCCGACCAGGATGTCGGCCCGATCACCGACTGCGTCCCGAATGGCCTCGACCACCCGTTCGGAGCGTTCGAGCTCGCCGAGCGACAGCTCCCGTCCTCCCTGGAAGCTGTAGGGCCCGGTCGGATCCTGCTTCACCGCCGTCCAGCCCTGCTCGACGTACTCCGCCGCCCGGGCGGCCGCCTCGCCGGCGTCGTGGTAGACGTCGGCGTCGTCGGCGGGAAGGGCCGGGTCGTGGACGTTGCGGGGATACAGGTAGGTGTAGGTCCGAAGCCGGTCGTGGAACGCCCCGCCCAGCAGCTGGTAGACCGGTCGATCGAGCGCTTTGCCGATGATGTCCCAGACCGCCATCTCGACACCGCTGAAGACTCCCATCATGGTGGTGTCGGGCCGCTGTGTGAAGCCGGCCGAGTACACCCGGCGGAACATGGCCTCGACGTTGTGGGCGTCGTCACCGGCGATGAACCGATCGAAGGTGTCGGTGACCATCCGGCGGGCGATCGACGGTGAGAACGGGATGCCGTAGCATTCGCCGACGCCGGTGATGCCGTCGTCGGTCGTGACCTCGGTCAAGATCCAGAATGCCCCGCCGATTCCAGACGGCGGGGCAACCGCCCAGGTCCGAATCGATTCGAGTCTCACCGGGACCCGGGAGCCGCCTGGACCTGATTCGACACCAGGTCAGTCATCGGTGATGTCGGTGGCTCCGCTGTCCAGGTAATCGACGTGTTGGAGGGGCTCCACCGCCGTGGTGACGACGCCCATGAGGTTGGCCACGATGCGTTTCCAGTAGCGGTAGAGGATGGCCCTGGGAACGGCGTAGTGCCCCGGCTCGTCGGAGTGCATGTACTCGCGGACTTTGGTCTCGCAGTGGCGGCGCAGTTCGTCGGCCCGTTCCACGAAGTCGGCCACCTGCTCCGTCTGGGGGTCGGTGAGCAGGCTGGCCGTCTCGGCGAACATGTCGGAGATGACCGTCCGGTCGGCCAAAAACCCTTCAAGGTCCGGGGCATCGACGAGCGAAACGCCCTCATCGGTCAGGTCGAGGATGTTCTTGGCCTGATCGCCGATGCGTTCGATCTTCTTGATCAGGAGGGTCAGACCGAGCACGGTGCCGATGTCGGAGCTGCCCTGGACGGCGACGTGCACGACCAGTTCCTGTCGCAGTTGCTGTTCGGCCTCGTTGATTCGGTCGTCGGTGGCTTCGACCTCGTCGCGCATCTGCTTCGAGTCGGCACCACTCAACACCGCTGCGTTCGCGAGGTCGAACGAGTGGCGGGCGTCGTTGATCATGGTGGCGACGCGGGCGTCGATCTGATCCATGGCGTTGGCGGCCCGGCGGAAAAATTCGAAAATCATGACGTGATCTCCTTATCGAAGGAAGGCAACTCCAAGGGCCGGAATGGCGATGAAGACAATGACGACGTAGGCGATGGCCCACTGGCGGCGGGCGACCGCGAGTTCGGACAGACGTTCTGCGGATCGGATCGGCACGTCACGGGCGAACGGCAGCACGTACAGCGCCAGGATACCAACGACGTTGAATGTGGTGTGGACGAGGGCAACGGTGAGTGAGTCGGTGCTTCCGGTGGCGAGTGACGCCAGCAGAGCCGTGATCGTAGTACCCACGTTTGCACCCAGGGTCACCGGATAGGCGTTGCGGAGGGTGAGCACACCGGCTGCCGTGAGGGGGATGAGAATCGAGGTGGTGATGCTCGACGACTGCACGGCAATGGTGATCAGTAGGCCGACGACAAGCGCCACGAACCCAGCGCCCTTGCCGAGCACCGCATTGAGGGTTCGCTCGACCCGGTCGGCCACCAGGCGACGCATGTTCTTCGTGATCAGGGTCAAAGCGGCCAGCACGATCACCAAACCGCTCATAACCATGAACACGCCTAGTACGTTGCCGGTGAGACCCAGGGTGTCCCACACCGACTCGATCCATCCGACCGGCGCCTTGACCGACGCCTTGATCGGGCTCTTCCACTCGCTGCCCGACGACCCGACCAGCACACCGGAGATGCCTTTGGCAATAGCGGAGATGAAGCCGGTGGCGAGCTCCAGAGGGAGCAGTATGGCCACGGCAAGCACATTGAAAAAGTCGTGCACGGTGGCTGCGGCGAACGCCCGCTTGAACTCCGCCGAGGCTCGAATGTGGCCGAGTGACACCAGTGTGTTGGTGACGGTGGTGCCGATGTTGGCCCCCATGATCATCGGGACGGCCTGTTCCACGCCGAGGGCCTGGCTGGCCACGAGGCCCACGATCACCGAGGTGCTGGCCGAGGAGGACTGGACGAGCACCGTGCCGAGAATGCCGACGAACAAGCCGGCCAGCGGATGTTGGACGTTCGAGAACAGCTGTTCCTGGGTGTCGGCGCCCATGACCTTGATGCCGGTCTCGAGCGATGAGACGCCGACGAGAAAGATGTAGATGAAACCTAAGACCAGCACCGACCGGGCCGGTGTGGGCAGTTCTCTATTGAGCCGGGATTCAGGATTCGCTGTCGTCATGGTTCCAAACCAGTGGGCGCTCGTCTGCAAATGTGAACTTGGGCTCACCGGGAGGTTAACGCCAATAGACCCATCCGGCGACATCGGACGCCAAAAACCTTTCTGGCGAGGGCGTCGGGGTGGCCGCTCACTCGTGGTCAGCGGACCCGATCGATCGGGAGACGAGGCGGGCGGCCGCCAGATCGGCGGCGGCGAATCCGGCCGATTTGAACAGGGTGATCTCGTCGTCGCTGCCGCGGCCCGTATGAACGCCTGACACCAGAGCGGCCAGATCGGCGGCGATGCCGTCGGCGGTGAGCACACCGGACTCCAGTGGCTGGGCCAGATCACCGGAGACCGATGCCCCCGCGACCGTGTCGACGAAGACGGTCGACCGCCGCACGGCCTCGTCGTCGGCCTCCCGCATGTCCGGGCGAAAGCCGCCGACCAGGTCGAGGTGGGTGCCGGGGGAAAGCCACTCCCCCTGGATGAGGGGCGACGTGGCTCCGGTGGCACACGAGATGATGTCGGCTGCGGCGGCCTCGTCGGCCAACCCGTCGCGGGCCCCGGCAACGGCTGGAAGCCCGGCGGCGGCCAGCGCGGCGGCCACCGTTTCGGCCGAGGCCTGATTGCGGCCCCAAACGGCGACCCGTTCGAGTTCCCGCTCGGCGGCGTGGGCCAGGGCCAGGTTGGGGGCCAGCTGGCCGGTGCCGACGATCAGCAGGCGTTCGGCGTCCGACCGGGCCAGGTGGCGGGCGGCCAGAGCGGAGACGGCTGCGGTCCGACGGGCGGTGAGTGCGTCGCCGTCGATCGTGGCCGCCGGTAGCCCGGTGGCGCCGTCGAAGAGCAGGTAGGCGGCGTTGACGGTCGGGTGTTCGGTGGTGGCGTTGGCGGGATAGTAGGTGACGACCTTGACCCCGACGGCCTCGTTGTCGACCCAGCTGGGCATGAGCAGCAGGGCGCCGGTGGATCCGTCGGGTTGGGCGACATCGTGGACGTGGCGGTCCGGTGATGTCGTGGAGCCGGCCCGCAACGCCTCGGCCAATCCATCCATCAGCGGGGTCCACGGTGTGGATCGGACGACGGTGTCGGCATCGAGGAACAGCATGGGCAAAGGCTAGGGGTTTGGCGGCGGCATCTCGTCATCGGATGGCGGACCGCTGCTCGTCGTCGGGCCGGGACGTGTCAGGTCACCGGGCATCTCCGACGTCCGGCCCGAGCAGGTCCCACTTGTTGCCGGCCACGTCACGGAATACGACGACCGGGCCGTACGGCTCGGTCCTCGGCTCGCCCAGGAACTCGACGCCCGCGGCGGCCATGCGGGCAACGGCACCGTCGAAGTCGTCGACCCGGAGGAAGAAGCCGACCCGGCCACCGGTTTGGCGGCCGACGACGGCCGACTGGCGCTCACCATCGGCGCGGGCGAGGAGAAGACCGGTGCCACCGCCCGGCGGCCGAACGACAACCCACCGTTTGGGCCGACCGTCGTTGGTGGTCGACGGTGAGTCGTCCTCCAGGTCGAATCCGAGCGCGTCGACGAAGAACCGCACCGCCTCGTCGTAGTCGTCGACGACGACGGTGACCAGATCGATCACCGCGTGTCAGCCGAGAGCGAGCACGCGGCTCGGGCCGCCGGAGCCATCCTGCCAAGGCGCCGTGCCGACCACGACCGTGGTGCCGCGCGCCGGCACCGAACCGAGTCCGGCCAGGTTCTCGACGCCGTACCGGTTGGTGGGCAGGAATCCGAAGTGCACGGCGAAGTCGCCCGAGTTGCCGGGGTCGAGGCTGAGTGTGTCGACCCCGATGCCGACAACGTCTCGGTGATCGGCCAGCCACATCGCGGCTTCGAGCCCGAACCCGGGAAAGTTCAGATCGGGAAAACCCACCCCTCCCCGGTAGGCATCGTTGCCGTTGGCCCTCTTCGCCTCCCAGCCGGAGTTCATCGCCACGAACGCTCCATTCGGAATCCGGCCGTGGCGACGCTCGTAGGCGATGACGTCGTCGATCTCAACCGTGGCGTTGGAGTCTGCGGCGGCCTTGGCGGAGATGTCGAGGACGGCGAGGGGCGCGACCAGATTCTCGGCGGGGATCTCGTCGACCTTCCAGGCGTTCGGCCCGAAATGACCGGGGGCGTCCATGTGGGTCCCCCACTGCTCCTGGAAGTTCCAGGACTGGATGTAGAAGCCGTCGGATTGGTAATCGAAGTCGGTGCTACGGGAGCCGCCGGCGTCGTCGCCGAAGAACGTGGGGAAGTCGGTGGTGAGGCGATAGGTCAGATCGTGAACGCGGAAGCGGTTCCGGCGCCCCGTTGCGGCCGACGCCGGCGCTGCACCGGCCGCCAGCGCCACACCTCCGGCCGCCGCCGCGGCGCCGACCTTGAGCGCCTGCCGTCGAGAAATCGACGGGATTCCGGCCTTCTCCGCCTCCAGAAACGCCTTGATCCGTGGTCCACACATGGTTGTCATGCCCTTCCAACCCGCGCCGTCCTTTCTCGTGAGAATAGCCAACCGTCGAAGGGCTCGCCACGGGAGCGGCACGAAGTAGAGGCGCGCCGAGTGTGTGAAACGGCCCACCTTCGGGGCACCATTGTGTATGGCGTCACACATCTTCCGCAGCCCGCTTCCTGATCAGGAGATCCCCGAGGTCCCGCTCACCGGCTACGTGCTCCAGCACGCCGAGTCGATGGCCGACCAACCGGCCATGATCGACGGCCCGACCGGGCGCACCTACACCTTCGCCGAGCTGAGCGATCACATTCATCGCCTGGCCGGCGGCTTGACCGCGGCCGGTTTCGGAGCGGGATCGACGATCGGGCTCATGGCTCCGAACATCCCCGAGTACGCCATCGTGTTCCACGCGGTGGCGGTGGCCGGGGGGACGGTGACCACGATCAACCCGACCTACGGTCCCGAAGAGGTGCAGTTCCAGCTCAACGACGCCGGGGCCCAACTGCTCGTGACCATTCCCGATTTCGTCGAGACGGCCAAGACCGCATCGGAGGAGACCGGTGTCACGCAGATCGCCGTGATCGGCGACTCGTCCGCCGACGGCGTCATCCCGTTGGCCGAACTCTACGGGGACGCCATCGAGCAGGTACCGGTCGATGTGCACGACCAGGTGGTCGTGCTCCCCTACTCGTCGGGCACGACCGGGCTTCCGAAGGGGGTCATGCTGACCCACTACAACCTGGTGGCCAATCTCGCTCAGTCCCGTCCGGTGCTGGACTACGGCGAGAACGAGATGGCACTCGCCGTGCTGCCCTTCTTCCACATCTACGGCATGCAGGTGTTGATGAACGGTCTACTGGCGGAAGGTGTCGGCGTCGTGACCATGCCTCGGTTCGACATGGAACAAGGGCTCGGGCTGATCCAGCAGCACAAGGTCACCCAGTTCTTCGCCGTTCCCCCGATCGTGCTGGGTCTGGCCAAACATCCGTCGGTCGACAACTACGATCTGTCGTCGCTGCGCAAGATCTTCTGCGGGGCCGCTCCACTGGGAGCCGAGCTCGGCGAAGAGGCGGCCGAGCGGATCGGTTGCGCCGTCGTCCAGGGCTACGGCATGACCGAGCTCAGCCCGATCAGCCATGCCACCGCCGGCGACGACGCAAAGGCCGGCTCCAGCGGCATCACCGTGCCCAACACCGAATGTCGCCTCGTCGACGAGAACGGCGAGGACCAGGGCGTCGACGGTCGGGGTGAGCTCTGGGTTCGGGGTCCGCAGGTCATGAAGGGTTATCTCAACAACCCGGAGGCCACGGCGGCCACCATTGATGAGGACGGCTGGCTCCACACCGGCGATGTGGCCGTCATCGACGCCGACGGGCACACCTACATCGTCGACCGGGTCAAGGAACTCATCAAATACAAGGGCTTCCAGGTGCCTCCCGCAGAGTTGGAGGCCCTCGTCGTCACCCACCCCGCCGTGGCTGACGTTGCGGTGATCGGCATCCCCGACGACGAGGCCGGTGAGCTGCCCCGGGCCTACGTTGTGTTGAAGCCGGGGATGGAGGCGACCGCCGAGGAACTGCAGGCGTTCGTGGCCGAGCACGTGGCCACCTACAAGCAGATCCGCCAGGTCGTGTTCACCGACGAGATCCCGAAGTCGGCGTCGGGCAAGATCCTCCGTCGGTTCCTGCGGGACGAGGCCAGAGCCGAGGCCGCGGGGAGCTAGCTGTGACGACCGGTCCGACGAAACCGGTGAGTGGTACCGTCGACCGTCAGTCGGATAGAGCAATGATGGCGTAGCCGAAGCCGTCGATGGTGACCGTGTCGCCGTCGAGGTCGATTCCCGAGCCCAGGAGGATCGTGGCGTCGGGCAGACGGGCATGGGTCAATGAGGCCGCCGATCGGCGGGGGTTGACGACAACCAGGTGTGACCCGCCGCGGATGAAAGCGAACGGGTAGCCGCTGTTGACGACCTCCTGGCCGGCCTGCGTTCGCAACGCCGGAGTCTCGCGCCGGAGCCGGATCAGCTCACGGACCAGGTGCAGGGTCGACGACGGATCGTCGACCTGGGCCTGGACCGTCGGCCGGTCCGGGTCGGGGTCGATCGGCAGGTAGAGCCGCTCGCTCGGGGCGGTGGAGAACCCGGCGTTGGCGCTGCCGTCCCACTGCATCGGTGTTCGACACCCGGCCCGGTTGTAGCCGGGGTTGCAGATCGACCCTTCGACATCGGGCAGGCCCGGCAGGTAGCGCATGCCGATCTCGTCGCCGTAGTAGATGCAGGGAATCGAACCCCAGGTGAGGAGAAACGTCCACGCTGCACCGAGTTGTTCGTCGGTGCGGGGGCCGCCGGCCAGGCGGCTGAAGTCGTGGTCGGCGCTGGCCATCATGATCCTGCGGTCGGCGCCGACTTGGCGGGCCCGGGCCCAACCGTCGAGAAACGTCTCGGTCGACCCCTCGCCGGCGGCACCGAAGAACGGTGGACGGTGCTCCTGCCAGGGCAGGCTACCGGCAAAGCCGTTGTCGAACAGAGTGCTGTGCTCGGCGAGGATGACCAGGAAGAAGTCGGCGTGGAAGGCGGGCGCGTCACCGGTTCGGGGTTCGGCGCCCTCGGGGATCAGGATGGCGTCGGGATGGGCGGTGTCCAGCCAGTCTCGGATCTCACGCCAGAGTGCCATCGTTTCGACCAGTCCCGGGTCGTCCTTCACCAGCGAGAAGGCCATGTCGACCCGGAACCCGGAAACGCCGTGTCCTAGCCAGAAGTCGAGAATGTCGCGTAGGGCCTGCCGGTTGCGACGAGGACCGGGGTCGTCGACCGCGTCGCGCCAGGATTCACCGTCGGGGTTGCGGGCCCAACCGAAGTTGAGCGCGGGTTGAGCGTCGAAGAAGTTCTTGAGATACCAGCCTGGGCGCGGTCCGGGTGACTGAACCCACCCCGGCATCCCGGTGATCTGGTCGTCCGGGGCTTCGGGTGGCGGGTCGGCGCGCCACACGTAGCGATCGCCGTCGGGGCTCGGACCGGGGGCGGCCAGCTCGGCCTGGAACCAGGCGTGTTCGGTGGAGGTGTGCCCGGCCACCAGGTCGAGAACGATTCGGATGCCCCGTTCCCCGGCGGCGGCGATCAGCTCGAACATGTCGTCGTTCTTGCCGTAGCGGGGCGCGACCCGAAGGTAGTCGCTCACGTCGTAGCCGGCATCGACGAACGGTGACGCGAACAGCGGGTTGAACCAGATGGCGTCGACTCCGAGCCAGACGAGATGGTCGAGGTGATCGATCACGCCTCGAAGATCGCCGATGCCGTCGCCGTTCGAGTCGGCGAACGATTGAGGGTAGATCTCGTAGAAGACGGCGTCGTTCAGCCAGTCGGTACTCATTGTTGCGATCCTCCGGTCATGTGGTCAGTCACGGTCGTCGACCGCCCCGTCGAGGGAGAATCGGCGCATGAAGTTCCAGCCGTCAGCCGTGGCGCTGACATCGGTGGTGGTCGACCCGAGGGCGTCGGTCATGAACGCGCCCAGGAACGCACCGGGCCAGGTGTGTCCGCCGTCTTCGATCTCCACGAAGCGGACCGGGATCTGGTCGGCGCAACCCTGGTAGTCGTAGGCGGTCACCTCGTCGGAGACGGCGATCACGTCGGGTTCGGGGTCGCAACCGAAGTCGGCGGCGAACTCGGCCAATTCCTGGGGCATGACCTGATCGAAGAACTCGGCGATCTCCGGCGGCGCGTCACTCGGCGCCAGCCGTGATGAGCCTCCGTCGAACGGCACGATGTCGTCGGCCGTGCCGTGGAAGGCCATGAACGGCACGGGTCGGCTGGGGGCGCAGCCGTCGGGGTGGGTGACCCCGGCCACCGCCACAGCAGCGGCGATCCGGTCCGCCAGTTCACAGATCAGGCGGCTTGTGAAGAACCCTCCGTTGGACATTCCGGTCGAGTAGATCCGATCGGGATCGCCGCAGTAGTCCTCGACCACGCGGTCGATCAGCGCTTCGACCATGGCCACGTCGTCTCGACCGGGAACATCGAACTGGGACAGCTCCCACCCGGTCTGGAGGCCACCCGGTCCGCCATCGCCGGAGCCGCCGCCTCCGGTGGGGTGGACGGCGATGAAGCCTTCGGCTTCGGCCACCGCCTCGTAGTTGGACAACAGTGCCTGCTGGAAACCGTCCGATCCCAGGCCGTGCCAGTCGAGCACGACCGGGTACCGGCCGTCGGCCTCGCCGGCCGGACCGCTGTTGCCCGGCAGGTACAGCCGGACGGGATAGGTGTTGCCGGCCGCCTCGAGATCGAACTGGATGGTCGCCTGCTGGCCGGGCTCATCGTCCCCAGCGGCCACAGGACGACAGCCCTCGGTTGACTGAGGGGTCGTGGTGTCGGAGGTCGTCTCCGCTGTCGTCGGGATCGACGACGTCGTGCTCGGCGCGGTGGTCGGTGTCGTCGCGGTGGTCACCTCCTCGTCGGACGCCGCGGTCGATTCCGACGACGTGCAGCCGGCCGCCACCAGCGCCACCACCAGCAATCCGGCGGCGGTGGACCACCGAAAACGGGATGCCACGTCCGCCGGAACGAGTCGCGGGCTCATGGCAGTCGGACGACGATCTCGGCCATGTCGGCGATGACGATGATCGGCGGATCCAGATCAGGACGTTCGGACAGAGCCGCCCGGGCCCGCTCGGTTCGCTCCTCATCGCCCACGTCTCGGAGGAACGCGGCCTCGACCCGGCCCGGGTGTTGGTCGATGATGTGGGCGAAGGCGTGGGCGTCCTGCAGGCTGCTGTCGCCGATCAGCACGACCGTGGCGTCGGGCAGCCGCTCGAGGATGTCGTTGATCGAGTCGATCTTGTGGTTGCGGTGAGCCGAGTCGGAGAAGGTGCGGCGGTTCAGGCCGATGTCCCGCAGCAACAGCGGACCCCGCGGGAACTCGTTGATGTCGAGGAACGCCACCAGGAAATCGTGAAGATTCCATGGACTCGACGAGACGTAGAAGATGGGGCGTTCCATCTCCCGTCCCGACGGCCCGCACAGATGTTGATAGAGATCGGCCGCACCTGGCACCGCCTCGCGCGTCAGCTCGGACCCGCTGATGGTTGTGAGCACCGTCCGGACCGCGGCGCCGACACCGTTCAACAGGATCGTGTCGTCGACGTCGCTGACGATGACCCGGTCGACGTCCCGACCCACCAGGAGCACCTCGATCGACGACCACGGCCCTGCGCCCGACTCGTGGTCGAGCGCCCGGGCGTAGGCCATGGCCCACCGGATCCCTTGCCGTTGATCGATGTCCACCCCCCGGGCGAAGGCGGTGCTGGTGGAATGGTCGGCAGCGAAATCGATACTGAAGTAACCCTCGTCGTCGGACTCGGTCGCGCGGGCGGAACCGCCGTAACAGACCTCGACGGTGACACCGGCCACCTCCGAGCTGAGGAACCGACTCGCCATCCGGCCCGCCGACCGTAACGAGTGTTCACCTTCCCGGGCCGATCCCGGATGCGGACCGGCCAGCACCCTGCCCTGCACGTTGACCACCGACTCGCCGCCGAACGACCGGTAACCGTCGATGCGAAGGGGGCCCGTGGGTTTCACCCAACCCGCGATGTGTCGAACCGCCCCGGTCACCTCGGGGACGGGCCCCCACGCAGAGGCTCGGCCGAGGGCCCGACCCACGGCGCGTCCCGACTCGGAGAGCCGCCGGAGCCGGCGAAAGCGGGCGAGGTCGCCATCGGTGAGCTCGGCGGCGGCGAGATCGGCCTCGGTTAACTCGCCGGCGGCGAGATCGGTCTCGGCGAGCTCCTCCGGCTCGGTCGGAGTTCCCATCTCGACCTAGCGACCGGGTCCCATCGCCCGCTCACCTCGGACCCGGCCCATCATCAGATGAGGCCACGGGCTGGCCACATCGCCGGTTTCAATGACGACGACCGCCGGGCCGGGATGGGCGATCGCCTTCCGTAGCCCGATCTCGAGGCCGTCCGGGCCGTCGGCTCGTTCCGCCCAAGCCCCGAAGCTGCGGACGAAGGCGACGAAGTCTGGATTGCGGAGATCCGATGCGATGGTCCGATCCGGACCGAACCGCTCCCGTTGGATGGTCCGGACGTTGCCGTAGGCCTGGTTGTCGTGGAGCACGATGGTCACCGGAACGTCATGCTGCACCGCCGTGGCCAGCTCGGTGGCTGTGAACAGGAACCCACCGTCACCAACGAGGGCAACGACCGGCCGATCCCCGGCCGCGACCTGGGCTCCGACCGCCTGGGCAACCCCGGCGCCCAGCGTGCCGGCTCCCCCGCTGGTCAGGAACGTTCGAGGATGGCGAAACTCGAACATCAAGTGGGCGGCGAATCCCAGCTGGGTGACATCCTCGACGATGATGCCGTCGTCGGGCAATGCTCGACGCACAGCCTGCAGAAGCCGACGTTGGGTGTCGAGATGGACGGTGGCCCGGTCGAACTCGGCCCGTCGGGCCGCCACCTCGGCGGTCTGGTCCGGGCCGGTGGGAGCCGACGTCGCCAACGCCTCGATCATGGCCGCCAGGGTGGGCCCCGCGTCGCCATGAAGGCCGATCGTGCCCAGGTCGTGGCGGTCGAGCTCGCCTTCATCGACGTTGATCTGAATGATCCGGAGTGCCTCGTCGACCCCCCAGTGCGTGATGGGGAACTCCAGACGGGTTCCGACACCGACGACCACATCGGCGTCACGCCAGAACTCTCGACCGACGGTGATGGGACACCACAGCGGGTGGCGGGCGTCGACCACACCGTGTCCCTGGCGGCGGGTGAACACCGGCGACCGCAGCATCTCGGCCAGGGTGCGAACTTCGTGGGCGGCCTCGTGCGCTCCCCCACCGACAACGATCAGTGGCCGTTCAGCACCGGCGAGGGCGGCGACGGCCTGGTCGATGACCGCAGGATCGGCGACCGGCATCGTCGGGCGTGGTGCGACGAGCCGCCCGTTGGTCTCCGACGTCCAGCGGTTGGCTGGGACCTCGACGACGACGGGTCTCGGTGCCCCCGACACCACCCCGTCCATTGCAGCCTGCAAACGCTCGACCGCCGATTCCGGCGCATCGAGATAGGCGTGGTGCTTCGACAGTTGGGCGATGACGGCGGCCGAGTCCGGGAGTTCGTGCAGGACGCCGATGTGGCGACCCTTCTGGAAATCGGCAATTGCCCCGACAATCGCCAGCACTCTGCCGCCGGCCCAGTACGCGCTGGTGAGCGCCGCACCGGCGTTGAGCAGACCCGGACCGGGGACGACCGCGCAGGCCGCCGGCGTACCGGTCACCTGGGAAGCGCCAAGGGCCATGTAGGCCGCGCCCTGCTCATGCCGGGCCACGATCGGCCGGATGTCGGGGGCGTCGACAAGGCGGTCGAAGAAGGGATCGTTCTGCACGCCGGGCAGACAGAAGAGGGTGTCGACAGCCAGATGCCGGAGGGCATCGACGGCGAGCTGGGCGATCGTCCGGGTATCGGTCATGACCGTCTGCAGCCTACCGCTGTGGGTCTTTCCTACACTGGGCCCCATGTCCTCAGACCACGCCATGGACCCGGCCCGCTCCACACCGGCCCCGAGGATCGAACGGTGAACACGCCTCCGGTCTCGGTCGCCGACGAAGCCTCCGCGATCGACCGGGTCATGACCTCACTGGTCTCACCCGGTTCGACCCTCACCAGCGTCGAGCGAAGAACGGCCGTGCTGGGATCACGGCGGGCAATGGCCGACTGGGCGGACGGTGACCAGCCGCCGGCCACGCCCGACGACCCCGTCGATGATGCCGACGGTCGCGGCTGGCTCGTCAAACGACTCACCACTGCGGCCCACACCGTCCGGCCCGTCCATCTGGAACAGCTGGCCGCTGCCGGCATCGACTCGGTCACCTACATCGAACTGCTCAGCCTCGTGGCTCGTCTCCAGGCCGTGGACACCTTCTGCTTCGGGATCGGTGTCGGACTCCCCGATGTCCCCCAACCCATCGACGGGGCACCGACCGGTGACACAGACGACGCGGCCCGTGTGAACGGGGGTTGGGTGCCCACCGTCGGGCCCGCCTCGCCGCCCAACGCGCTGAGTCTGATACCGGCCGAGCACGACGCAATGCACGATCTGCACGGTGCGTTCTACCTGTCGGTCGAGGAAATGGCCGATGTCGACGCCGACCGGGGCCTGCACCGCACCCAGATGGAATACGTGGCCGCTCGAACCTCGCTCCTCAACGAGTGCTTCTTCTGACTGCTGGCCCACGGTGGCATGCTCCGTGTGAGCGCCGAGCAAACCGGCAGAACCTACGACCTTCGGGCGTTGGTGGACCCGATGGCCGACTCGCTGCTTCCGGCCGGCCGTGAACTCCTGGCCTTCACCGACGCCGCCGTGTTGCGCGATCGCGACGAGATGCCTGCTGCTCGGACCGCGCTCGCGGCCGCAGCCGGGGATTCGGCGGTCGTCCGGGCTGCGGCGGTGGCCGGCAACTTCGAGATGATGAACCGGCTTCTCGATGCGATCGGTGTTCGAGTCCGTCGTGATGGGATGAACCTGGCCGACGAACTCGGACTGCTCGTGCCCGAACACCTGCGACCGCGCTGACATGGGTACCGGGCCGCTCCACAGGGGAGACGTTGTCGGGGACTTCACCCTGATCGACGACCGGGGCGAGTCGTGGACGTTGTCGGCCCAGCCGAGACGTCCAACGCTGCTGATCTTTCACCGACACCTGATGTGACTACCGTGCCAGGAGCACCTGCTCGCCGTGAGCGAGCATCTCGACGACTTCCCGCCCCTCACCGTGGCGGTCGTGACCTTCGCCCCAGTCGAGGAACTGGCCACCCATCGCCGCCGACTCGGTCTGCCGTTCGTGGTGCTGAGCGATCCCGACCGCGATCTCTATCGTCGTTTCGGGTTCGGTCGGGGCTCGCTGACCGAGATCTGGAGTCTCGGCACCCTCAGGCTCTACCGTGACCTGTTGCGAACGGGCCGGAGGCTGCGCCTCCCACAACACGACACCCGCCAGCTCGGCGGCGATGTCGTCATCGACCGCGATCGCCGGGTGGTGGCTACGTTCCGCCCCCGGTCGCCTGATCAACGACCGAGCGTGAACGAGTTGGTGGCGGCCGTCGAGCGTGCGACCTGAACCGGATGCGCGTGGGCCGTCGCCATCGGCTCAGAAGCCGTCGTCGAGGCTGAACCCAAGCTCGTCGGTGGTCACCACCTGGTCGGCCGGCGGGCGTTCGATCGTCACCGCCTCACCGACATCGAAGATCTCCAGCTCGATGACCAGCGATCCGATCTCGTCTGCTCCGCTTTCGGCACCCATGGATTCGAAATCGTCGAGCTGGACGAGGAGGCGCCTGAGCATACCGTTGCCGTCCATCCACAGCTCGATCGGCAGTTCACCGGAGATGCCGCCCGGAAACTCTGCTTCGAGTTCGGCCCGCTCGGCCGGTGGCAGACTTGCCGCCGCGGCTTCGAGGTCGATCACGACCTGATAGTGGGTGGTCTCGGCTCCTCGGACGGATTCGGTGCCGACCTCGGTGACCGACGCTTCCATCTCGGCCAGTGTCCGCAACAGGTCGGTGGGCGACTCCGGGGCTTCGACGCCGAACTGGCCGGTCATCGACGTCGCCTCGTCGGCTTCGGCCTCGATCCAGGCGGAGTCACCCTCCGCGGTCACCGCACCGAGCATGCCGGCCAGCAACCCCCATCGAACCCAAGCCGTGCCGGCGATGGACCGGAGCTGAACGGGTTCGGCGAACATGGCCGCGAACATGTCGGCCTCCCCGGCGCCCGAGTCGGCCGCAGCAACGGCCGCGAGGTCCGACAGGTCCACGTAGACGTCGAAGGCGTCGGCGGCGAGGTCATAGGACCCGTTCATCGTCAGCTCGAAGCTGCCGCCGGGATCGGTACCGGGGGCAGCAGACATCGCGAATCGACCCTCGAACCGGCCCGTCGAGGCCTCGATCGTGGCATCGGAAACCCGGGCGAGGAACCCGGTGCCGACGGAGTCGACGCTGGAGGCGACATCATCGTCGGCCGAGGATCCGGTCGTACTGTCGTCGACCGGGTTCAGCTCTGGCTCGGACGCCTCGTCGGGGTTTTCGGCACTGTTCTCGGCACTGTTCTCGGCACCGGCCGCCGATGCGTTCATCGCCTCCTGATCGTCACCGCCGTCGGCCGCAACGGCTGCGCTGTCGGCCGACGAGATCTGTGTCGCCTCGTCGGCAGATGTGCTGCACGCCGCACTCAGCAGCAGCAGGACGATGGCCGCAATGGCACCGATGTGTCGAACGGATTTCATGGATGACCTCGCCGGACTCGTCGACCTTGGTTTCACGGTGGACTATCGGCACCGGCCGCATCCTACCTTGAGGCCCAGTTCAACATCGGCACGCTGCGTGCCAACCCGTGACCGGATCGAAACCCTTTCGTACGCGTACAGTTAGCTGACATGACGGACTGGAAGCCACCTGCCGAGGTCAAGCTGCTCTCGGGCGACAATCCGCAGGTTCCGAAGGGCGACGGCGACGAGCCCGTCCGGTTCTACATCGAACACATGCCCGGCTGGAAACGCCACGTCGGCGAACGTATCGACCAGCTCATCGCCGGCACCGTGCCCGACGTGTACCGGAAGGTGCGTTGGAACCAGCCGCTCTACGGGGTCGACGCCGACACCGTGTTCGCCTCGTTCCGGTGTTTCACCCGGAAAGTCCAGATCGCGTTCCACAATGGAGCATCACTCGACCCCGAGCCGCCCAAGTCGTCGAAACACCCGGACGTCCGCTACCTCGACGTCCACACCGAGGACGAGCTCGACGAGGCTCAGCTTCGCTCCTGGTTCAGCCAGGCTCACCAACTCCCCGGTGAGCGGTTGTAGACGCCGAGCTGTCGGCCCCGATCGAATCGGGCGGAAATCGTCAGCCGGCTTCCTGCTCGGGTGCGCATGCCAACCAGGCGTCGACGATCGCCTCGCCGAGCACGCCGGGCTCGACCACATCGAGTTGAACCAGGACAGCCGGATAGTTGTCGAAATGGGCGATTGTGAACACCCCGGCATGGCCGGCTTCCAGGACTGCCGCCTTCTCGGCGAGGTCATCGACTGCGACGGCCAGGATCGGGCCGGCCGGCACCGGTTCGTCGCCGAACCGTTTCAGGTCGGCCTTGGTGAACGGCCGTTCCCAGGCGAACGCCGTGCCGTGCACGAACCAAGTCGGTCGCCCGTACCGGGTGCCTTCGGTCACCTCGGGTAACGCGGCAATCAGATCCTTGGCGTCTTCCATCGAGGGCACGCCGTCATCGTAGTGCCCAAGACATCGCGAGGCCGAGCGGTGGTGGCGACGAGACCTTCGGATGACGGGAAAGTCGACGTTTGCCTGATTCGACTGGACCGGGATTCGGGCCACGCTGTCTTCGACGGCTCAGATCGAGCCGCTGAAACCAAGGAGACAGAGAGATGTCGACCACGATCCATCCTTCCGACACCGGCAAATCCGAATCCGCAGCCGACGGCGCGACCGCTGATGGGCCCGCCCTACCGCCTTCGAAAGCAGCACCCGCCCGCTCACGGCGCATCCTGAGACGAGCAGTGGTCGTCCTGGCCGCCGTCATCTCGCTGGCGACCGCATTCGTCGCCTATTCGACTCGACAGACCGAAACGGACATACGAGCGCTGCGGGATCAGGTCGAGGTCATCGGCCTGGCCGACCCCTCCCCGACCTACGACCCTCGTGCGGTCGGCGACCTGCCCGACCCGGTCCGACGCTACTTCGACTACACGTTCGTCGAGACTCCGGAACCGATCGGGTTCGTCGAGGTGACGATGAAGGGGGACTTCCGTCGCCCGTTGACCGACGGGTTCTCACCCACGACCGCGGAGCAAACCATCGCCGTCGGGGCCCCGAGCCTGATGTTCTCAGCCCGTACCACCATGTTCGGCGGCGTCTGGGCCCGGGCCTACGACTTCTACGCCGACGGTCGGATGGAGATGAAGGCCAAGGTGATGTCGACGCTCACCGTCGTCGACGAGTCCGAGACCCCGAAGCTCAATCAGACGTCGCTGCAACGGTGGCTTCTCGAGAGCCCGATGTATCCGGCTGCGCTCCTGCCGGGCGGCCCGGTGCGATGGGAACCCATCGACGATGCCCATGCCCGAGCAGTGGTCACGAGCGGCGATCTCGAGGCCTCACTCGTCGCCACCTTCCGGCCCGATGGC
Source organism: Acidimicrobiales bacterium (assembly GCA_965216675.1). Lineage (GTDB taxonomy): Bacteria > Actinomycetota > Acidimicrobiia > Acidimicrobiales > SZUA-35 > JAHELU01. The sequence goes on from CBDCGK010000004.1 coordinate 1,167,402, forward strand.
AGTCTCGAGTCCCTTGCCGCGGAGGAGGACGGGGATCTGACGACTCCGTATCATGGGTCCGGTGAGCATGTGCTGCGTGACGACTATCGACTCGTCGACGGGATGATGATCCCTCACAGCTTCACCATCTCACGAGCCGCCGGGGGCGAAGTGTTCCCGTTCTGGGTCGGCGACATCGAGACCATCACCTTCCAGCCGAGAACCGGCAAACAGGCACCGTCGACGGCCGGCACCGCTGGCGCACCCGACGCAGCGTCAACTGACTCATGAGCTTGCACCGCCTCGCTCTGCTGGTGGCCACCTTGCTGGTCGGCCTGTCGGCCGGTTTCTTCTTCGCCTACGAGGCCTCGGTCACCATCGGCCTTGGCGAAGTCGGTGACGCGACCTATGTCGAGACCTTCCAGTCGATCAACGACACCGTGCGGAACCCGGCATTCGGGATCGTGTTCTTCGGCTCCGTTCCGGCCCTCGTGTTGGCGATCGCCGCCAACTGGGGGATCGCTCCGTCGGCCGCTCGGGTGAGCCTGGTGGCCGCGCTGGCGCTCTACCTCGCCGGCCTGGTGATCACGGCAACAGGCAATGTGCCACTCAACGACGACCTCGCGGCGATGACGAACATCACCCCCGAGACCGCGGCCATGGCCCGAGCCGCCTTCGAGGCCGACTGGAACCAACTCAACCTGGTTCGCAGCATCGCGGTGGGAGCCAGCTTCGCCTCACTGGCCGCCGCCGGCCTACTCGTCACGCCACAAGGGCGCGACGCGGACATGACCGACGGCCGGATTGGACGACCGTGACGACACGCTCGACAGCCGTCGGTCGGCGACCGCCGGGCATGGCCGACCTGGCCCTTGCGGCCGGCCTGCTGGGCGTTGCGATCCTGTCCGGGTTCTTCGTCGACGCCAACCGGCCCGACACGATCGAACCGTCGACCTGGTGGCACTGGCTCCTCATGTCCACCCCTCCGCTGCTGGTCGCGATCCGGAGAACCAACCCGATCCCGATCGTCGTGCTCGCCACTGCGGCTCAATCCGCAATCTGGGTCAGCAACCTCCCCGAGGTCCTGTTACCGGTCATGGTGATCCTCTATACGGCCGCATCCGACGACGACCGCCGGGCCCTCCAGGCGGCTGTGGCCGCGAGCGCCGTGCTCACAGTCGTGACCGGCATCGGAGTCGCCATCGCGGACGACGTCACCCTCTACCAGCTCCCGCTCATCGTCATCACCTGTGGCACCGCGATCGCGCTCGGCCTCAACGCCACACGCCAACGACGCGTCGCCGAGAAACTGGCGACCCAGGTGACCGAGGCCCGCCTCCGAGGCGAACACGAACGGGCCCAGGCCGTCGCCGCGGAACGCTCTCACATTGCCCGAGAGCTTCATGACATCATCGGTCACACCCTGTCGGTGATCGCGGTGCGAGCCGAAGCGGCGCACCGGGTCCAACCGAATCAACCCGGTGCCGCCGGCGAGGCTGTCTCCGACATCGCCGGCGCAGCACGAACTGCTCTGAGCGAGACCAGACGAGTGCTCGCCGGCCTTCGCCAATCGGGCTCGGCCGAGCTCAACCCGACTCCGGACCTCGACGCAACCCGACGTCTCGTCACCGACCTGGCCGAGGCAGGCGTCACCGCCCACATCACCGAACACGGCTGCGACGATCACCAGCCACCGGCCGTCGTGGCCAGCGGCGCACACCGGATCGTTCAGGAGTCGTTGACCAATGCCGTCAAACACGGCGGCCCCGGGGTCACCATCGACGTTGAGCTGACCTGCAGGCCAACTGAACTCGAGGTTCGGGTGGTCAACAGCGTTGCCGCGTCGAGCGAGGCCTCCTGCTCGGCCGGCGTCGACGGCGCTGGTCTCACCGGTATGGTCGAGCGGACCGCCATTCTCGGCGGCACCTTCGACGCCCAACGCGATGGCAACCGTTTCGTCGTCCACGCCGTTCTGCCCACCGGAACCACACCCGGAAGGTCCGCGCCATGATCCGAGTTGCCATCGCCGACGACCTCGACATGATCCGAACCGGGTTCGAACTCATCATCGACAACGAACCGGACATGACGGTCGTCGCATCGGTCGCCAACGGGCTCGAGATCATCGACGCCTGTCTGACCAAGAACGTCGACGTCGTCCTCATGGACATCCGCATGCCCCAACTCGACGGGTTGGCGGCCACCGAGCAGATCATGGCTCAGCCTGAACCGCCGCGTATCGTGATCCTCACCACCTTCGGACTCGACGAATACGTATCCACTGCGATCGTCGCCGGCGCCGCCGGCTTCCTTCTCAAAGACGCTTCATCGACCGATCTCGTCGAGGCCATCCGGGCCGTGGCCACAGGCGACGTCGCCATTGCTCCGTCCCTGGTCCGCACCGTGGTCGAGCAGGCCCGCAACTCGATCCGGACCCACACCGTCCCGGGGATCGACCAGCTGACCGAGCGGGAGCTCGAAGTCCTCCAACACCTCGCCGCCGGTCGATCCAACGCCGAGATCGCCGAGCACCTCTACCTCAGCGAGGCAACCGTCAAGACCCACCTCACCCGAGTGCTCGCCAAACTTGGGGTTCGCGACCGGGTCCAAGCCGTCATCGCCGCGTTCACCGCCGGTATAGCCCAACCGAGGACCGACCCCGGCCGGGAGGACTGAACCGCCGATCGTCGGGAACGACAAAGCCCCGGCCTCAGCGATGCTGTGACCAGGGCCTGTTTAGTGGCGGGGGCAGGATTTGAACCTGCGACCTCCGGGTTATGAGCCCGACGAGCTACCTGGCTGCTCTACCCCGCGGTGTGCCCTCCACTCTACCGGATCGATCGGTCCGCACCACCCGGAATCGAAGCCCAAAACCGAGAACTTCCCCAGACCCCGGCGGCATCGCCCCGATCAAAAGGCGGTGGTAGGAAACCGGAGGTTTGAGGAAGCCTCGGAGCTCACGCACTCTCAGGGAATGGAGGGATGAGCGGTGAGTACTGGCTATGGATGACCTTGTGAGAACCAAGTGAGAAACCAAGGGTGTAACCGTCGCAGCGCTAGGATTCTGCGACGGTCACACCCTGGTGCCCTGCTAACCGATGCCAGCAGGAAGATCCTTCTCAGCCACGGCGGAAGAGGACTGAGAAGGACCTCGACTTGCGACGTTTAGAGGTACTCCCAGCCCATCACGCCGACCGACGGCATGACGGCGCCGATGGCGAGAATTGCGGGGGTCATGAAGACAAACAGGCGACGAGACATTATGATGGCTCCTGATGCAGGTCCAGCGTTTTCGCTGAAGGACTTTCGATCTGTTGAAAGCGAGTCTGTCCTTCTCCTCTCCGCCGACTATCTCGCAATTTGAATAGTCTCGGGCCAAACCTTGGGGACAACGCGGTGAAACGGCCTCTGACCAGGCCTTTCGTGGTCGACCTGAGGTCAAAAAAAGTTTGGCGAACCTTGTCGGTCGATCGATCGCCGGGTCTGGGGCGAGTGTCCCGCCTCCCGCAAATCGGCCAGGTCCCGCTTGATCGTGCGATCGCTGACTCCCAGAATCTCGGCAAGATCCACGATGCGTGGTGATGCTCCAACGTCCGACGCCTCTTCGCAGAGCCGGAGGATTCGAAGACGTCGTCGGGTGCCCGCTTCGGGCTCCGACCAGTCCTCGGGCAACGATGCCGTCAGCGTCACGTCCACGAGGTCGTCGTCGCGAAGCGGCCGGCCGGTCGGCGCCGAGGCAAGCGACAGCGTCCGGTGCACGAACCGCGGATGGAAGCGCTCGTAGTCCTCGACGATCGCGGCCAGATCGGGCTGGTTCCGGGCCGACGCCGCCATGACCGGGTCGAACCCTTCGAGATTCGACTCCAGCAACGAGAACGCGAACTCGAACTGGGCGGCCGCGTCGTCTCGTCGACCGAGCGATTCGTAGACACTTCCGCATCGCCAAGCGGTGAGAAAGCCGAACTCGGTGTCGGGCTTGTTGGACTGCACCGCCTGGTCGGCACATCGTTCGGCAACAACAGTTTCCCCGTTGCGGGCGGCCGCCAGCGCTCGCAGCGACAACAACGTCGGCAGCACCCAGGCGATGGCGTACTCGTCGATGAGCTCGAGCGCCCGATCGAGGTGCTTGGCCGCTCCGGAAAAATCGCCGCTGTTGATCAGGCACTGGGCGAAGACACGGCGGACCTCGATCTCGCCCCGTCCGTCGCCTGCGGCCACCGACTGCTCGATGAGATGGTTCAGACGGCGGCGGGCGAGACGTCGTCGCCCACTGTCCCAATCGATTCCACTCAGCCGGGCGACACAGCGAAGCTCGAGGCCGTCGTCGCCGACCGAGCGTGACAAAGCGGCGGCCTGCGTGTACAGCTTGGCGGCCTCGTCCCGTTCACCGAGGTAGCCGGCGGAGAATTCAGCGAGGTTGCTCTTCACGATCGCCTTGGCCCGCGACACACCCAGCGTGTCGAAGACCTGCGCGGCCTGTTCATAGAGCTCGAGAGCGAGTCCCGTCCGTCCCTGGAAGGTTCGCAACATCGCCAGATTCCCCAACGACAGCCCTTCGCCATACCGGTAGCCGATGGTCCGGCTGAGGTCCAAGGCCTCTTCGGCCAGCTGCTCGACCTCCGCCGTTCGGCCGAGGCGGATTGCCGCCACCCACTGATGAAGGAGTGCCTCGACCTCGTTGCGGACGTCGCCCCTCTGCTCAGCCGACTGGCGAGCTTCGACGACCAGCGCCTCACCCTCGTCGAACTCCGCGACGTCGATGAGCGCCCGACCGAGGTGGTTTTTGATCACCGTTTTGTCCGGCTCGCCCGGTGCGGCCTTCAGGGCAAGGCGAAGTGCTTCGATCGCGTCCTGGAAGCTACCGCTCCAGAGATGTACCACGCCGAGACCGGTGAGGAGCCGGTGATTGGGCAGGCCGGCATCGAACGCCCTGTCGGCCCAGCGAGCGGCCATCCTCGCCGCCTCATCATGGTGGCTGAGGTGGCCCAGCAGCCAGACCTGGCGTTCCGCCAATTCGACCCTGGATTCGAGCGGCGGGTCGAGGTCGAGCAACCGCTTGATCAGTCCCTGCTGTTCCTCACGACGGCCCAGGATGTCGAGCACCCGCTCATAGGCGAGGAGCTCGTCGAAACGATCGAGAGGACTCGCGCCCGCCCGCCGAGCGGCCTCGTCGGCCTGACGATGGTGCTCGGCTGCCACCCCGAACGCGTTGACGGCCTCGGCCGCATGGGCCGAGACCGTGTGCCATGTCACCGACTCCTCCCACAGGCCGGCAAGATCGGCGTGATAAGCCAGCTGCTCCGCGGCCGGCGGCTCGACCACCGCCAACACCCGAAGGATCTGCTCGTGCCAGGCGACGATCTCGCGCTCGCTCATCGAGTGATACACGGTTCGGCGGGTCTGATCGTGACAATAGCGGCAGATCCCGTCACCGATCTCGACGAGAAACGCCCTGTCGACGGCTTCGGTGAGGGCGGCCAGCGTGGTTTCCCGGTCCAGGCCGGTGATGGCGGACACCCGTTGCGACGAACACGGTTCCCCCAGCACCGCCATGCCCTGGAGAACCTTCCGAACAGGAGGCGAGAGCGAATCCACCCGCTGCTTCAGCGATCGGGCAACCGTGGCCGGAAACCCGTCGAAGGCGGCCAGACGCGAATCGAGCCCGCGCGAGTCCTCCGAATCGAGGAGGGAGTCCGGATCCTGCAGGGCCTCCAGAAGATAGAGCGGGTTGCCGCCCGACTCGCCGACCAAAACGTCGAGAACGTTGGCCGGTAGGACGCCCGGTCCGAGCCGCGCGTTGACCAGATCCCGCATCTCGATCTGATTGAGCGGGCTGAGAACGACACGCGTCGACGACGGCATGGCCTCGAGCCGCGAGATGGCCCGCCAGATCGGCTCCGATTGCTCGGCCTCGAACCGCCGGTAGGTCATGCAGATCAACAAGGCATGCTGTGGCGCCCGATTGGCCAAACCGCTGATGACGTCCATCGAGTCGTTGTCGCACCAGTGCACGTCCTCGATCAAAATGACCGTCGGACCGAGCCCACCCTGCGCCAGCATCACTCTGGCCAGGGCCTCGGTCATGCGATCCGGCTGCTCCTGGGGTCGCAACGCCCCGAGCGCAGGGGTCCTCACATACTGCCGCAGCCCCGGCAGCACATCGGATGCCTGTCGCAGCCACACCTGCTCGGTCACCTCCGCCAGATGCTCGGCCCGCAGGCCGCTCACCGCCGGTTCCAGCACAGCCTGAACGGTGTGGAACGGGGCAAGTCGGGTGACCTCGGTGCACGCCGCGTTGAGCACCCTGATGTTCCGCCAGTCGGCGGCGTCGGCCAGATCCTCGAGCAGCCGGGACTTGCCGATACCGGCATCGCCTTCGACGAGCATGAAGCCGCCGTTCCCGTTGACCAACTCATCCAGCCGGGAAAGCAAAGTGGCCCGTTCGCGTGACCGACCGATCATCGGCGTATCCAACTCACCGATCTCGTCGAGCGGCGCAGCCGCCCGGGAGTCCTCGTTCCGGATGCGCTCGAGCAGTTCCGTCGTCTCCCACGAAGGCTCGACGCCCAGCTCGTCCTCAAGGGTGCGGGCACAACTGCGATATTGGCGCTCCGCCGCTCCCGGCTGGCCCAGCAGGGCGTGAAGGCGCATCACCTCTCGATGGTTCTCCTCAGCCAGTGGCTCGTGGACGACGAGAAGTCGGGCGTAGCGCAGGGCGGTCACGTAGTCGGATCGGCTCTTGTACAGTCGGACCGCGTTCCACACCGCGTTGATGTAGCGTTCCCGAATCAGACCGCGTTCGGCATCGATCCAGTCGTCGTAGTGGCCGGCCAGGAGATCGCCGGGATAGCGGTCGATGAGGGCCGTCAGCTTGTCGGCCAGCCGCCCTCGGGCCGAACGCTGCGACCACTCCCGCTCGAGGTCGTCGAGACGGCTCTCGAAGTCCCACGCATCGACGTGCAGAGGTTGATCGGGATCGAACTGGATCGTCGTGTTGGTGGCGACGATGAGGTCGTCGAGACCGACGTCACCCAATGCATTGCGGATCTGCCACAGGGTGTTGCTGAGCCGTTTGCGGGCCTTGTCCTCCGGAAGGTCCGACCAGAAGCGCCCGGCCAGCAGATCCCGAGTTTGAGGGCGTTGCCGATTCAGGATGAGATAGGCAAGAAGAGAGGCGGAACGACGGGGCAGCGAGTCGATTGTCCCAGACCCGGAGCGCAGGCTGAACCCACCGAGCACTTGCACCGTTATCGGCTCACGGATCACGCTTCCACCGTAGTCAAAACTCGCTTCTGGGCCCATTGCAGCATGGCAAAGCGTCGACAATGTTGCCGGTCCGAGGCGGCCGCCGGCGGTTAGTCTCCAGGCCCGACAGCCGCCAGGAGCGCGTCGACCTCGGCTCCCGGCGCTCCGCCACCGAGACCGCTGAAGTCGGCCTCGGCGCCGAGCACCTCACGGGCCACCTTGATCAGGGTGCGGTGGGTGGCCCGGGCCAGCGCCGAGCCCAGCGAGAGGCGGGCGACACCGACCTCCGCGAACTCGGCTCGGCGACGGGCGGTGAACGGTCCGGCCACCAATGCGTTGACGGGCACGTCGACCGACTCACAGATTCGAGCCAGCTCGGTCATCGAGGGCGGCAGGGGAACGTAGACGCAGTCGGCCCCGACCGACTCGAACGCCTTGATTCTCTCGATGGCCTCGTCGACGTCGTAGTGCCCGTTCATGACACCGTCGGCTCGGGCCACGAGCACGAAGTCGTCGGGCAGGGCCCGCGCTGCCTCGACCGCGGCCTCGATGCGGGCGACGGCCTCGGCCAACCCGTATGGCCTGGACTCGGGCAGCGCGGAGTCCTCGATCGAACACCCGGCCAAACCGGCCGCGCCGGCAAGGGTCACCGTTTCGGCCACCTCGTCGGGACGATGCCCGTAGCCGTTCTCCAGATCGCCCGACACCGGAACGGTCACGGCGACGGCAACCGCTCTCGCGTGGTCGAGCGCCTCGCTGCGGCTGACATGGCCCATGTCGGGCCTACCGAGCGTGAAGGCGTGGGCGGCCGAGGACGTACCGATCGCCTCGGCACCGAGGGCCTGAAGCACGCGCGCGGAACCGAGATCCCAGGCGTTGGCCAGGACGAACGGGTTGCCGGGCTCGTGTAGCTGCCGGAAACTCCGGGGGCCGTCGCCGGTCATCCGGTCGTCTGCGGCTCGTAGCCGATTTGGCAGAACCCGTGATTGCAGTAGCCGCCCGGGTTCTTGGCCAGATACTGCTGGTGGTAGTCCTCGGCGTAGTAGAACGGGCCGGCCATGGCGATCTCGGTCGTGATCCCTCCGAAGCCTGCGTCGCTCAACTGCCGCTGGTAGGCGTCACGGCTCTTCTGCGCGGCCTCGAGCTGAGCAGGCGAATTGGCGTAGACGGCCGACCGGTACTGGGTGCCGATGTCGTTGCCCTGACCCATGTGCTGGGTCGGGTCGTGGTTTTCCCAGAAGATCTTGAACAGTGTCTCGAGGCCGACCTGCTCCGGGAAGAACACGACCAGCACCGCCTCGGTGTGACCGGTCATGCCGGTGCAGGTCTCCTCGTAGGTCGGATTCGGGGTCGTACCGCCGCTGTAGCCCACGGCGGTGGTGTAGACACCGGGTTGCTGCCAGTAGAGACGCTCTGCTCCCCAAAAACAGCCCATCCCGACGATCAAGGTGTCGGTTCCCTCGGGGAACGGGCCGACGAGAGGATTGCCGTTGACGTAATGCGCGGTCGGCACGGGGACCGGATCGAGTCGTCCGGGCAGGGTGTCTTCAGGGGCGGGAACCACGAGCTTGGCTGGATCTACTCGGCGGAACATGAGGCAACTCCGTTCGGATTGTGTCGGGGCCGCACGGTCGAACGCAGCGGTTCGGGCCCCGATTCTCACCATAGTCAAACCGCCGTCGGGTCGACTTCGTTCCCGGAACGATGTGGTTGTCGGGCAACCCGGACTTCGTCATCCGACCCGGTTTCCGGGCACAAGACGGCCCGACCGCTGCCTGAGAAGCCTTCCGCCGCGAAGAACTCAAGCATCGATCGGGCCTTACCCCGTATAGTAGCCGCAATCTTGTCCAACCTGATAGTCGGAATTGCTACAAAAGATGCAAACTCGGCTTCAGATGCGACTGTTTGATGAAGAAACAGTTGCCGTTTAGGTGTCGGATGGCTCTGGTGGAGGCGCCGGAGCGACCCCTCCGAGCTTGTCCCGGGCCTCTGCGAGAGCCGCTCGAGCCTGATCTCGAAGCACGGCGGCCTCCTCGGGCGAGCTGTCCTCGAGGCCGTCGGCTTGGGTCAGTAGGGCATCGGCGAAGGCGACGAGATCGACCACCGACATGCCGGACGGGTCGAAGCCATCCCGGTCGTCGGGTGGCGGGTCGCCGTCGGTCGAGGGCGGCGGCTCCGGACCGGCTGCGCTCTGGGAGCCGACCACACCGTCGATCGCACCGTTGATCGTCGAATCCATGAAGATTCGGTCACCGTTGACGGCCACGATCCGCTGCAACTCGGGAATGGCGGTCTGGCTGTTCGATTCCACGTAGACCGGGCGGATGTACACGATCGTGTCGTCGACGAGAACGATGCTCATCTCCCCGAACTCGACCTTGGCACCCCGCTTCTCGAGAACGAACGCTGTCATGACCGGGCTCTGTCGAATCTGGGCGTGGACCAGATCCGGGGCGTCGATCCTTCCCGGCGGCAACGTGACCAGAACCAGCTCGCCGTAGTTCTCGGGGTCGGACCGGGCCATCATCAAGCCCGTCAGCTCCGGCCTCGTGGTGGCGTTGTCGACCCCGGACTGGGGCACGAAGGCCCGCTGCAGGACCCACTCGGCCTCCTCGGCGCCGGGCGGGCGGGCCATCAGGTACTGGGGCGCCATCGGCGGGGCGGCCACCGTGTCGCTCTCCTCGGACTCGGCCTCGATCTGGGGCTGGGCCGCAACCGACCAGGCCAGGTTGCCCTGGATGAAGTCGACCGGGTCGTCGACCACGTAATCGGACCACATGTCGGTCTGGACGGTGAAGAGATCGCTCGGATAGCGGAAGTGGCGGCGAATCTCGTCGGGGACGTCGGCCTCATCGGAGAACAGGTCGGGGAACGCTCCCCGCCACGCCCGGATCATCGGATCGGACTCGTCGGTCACGTACATGTCGACGTCGCCGTCGTAGGCGTCGACCACGACCTTGACCGAGTTGCGAACGTAGTTGTATCCCCGCGACAGGTCGGCACCGCCCAGCTCCGTCGACACCGACTGCGAGTAGGGGTAGTCGGAGGTCGTGGTGTAGGCGTTGATGATCCAGAACACGTGACCGTCGGCCACGATCGGGTACGGATCGCTGTCGAACCGGAGGAAGGGGGCCATCTCGCGGACCCGGGCGATCACGTCGCGGTTGTAGATGACCCGCGACCGGTCGGTGATGGTGTCGGAGATCAGCGGATCGAGTTGCCGGAAGCGAAGCGAGAACGCCGCTCGGCGGAGCAGCGAGTCCATCGGCACGCCGCCGGTCCCGTCGTAGCTGAAGAACTGGGATCCGGTGTCGGTCGGGTAGTCGACCTCCTCGCGGGCGTTGCCGACGATGGCGTACCCGCCGAACCCGTCGCCGTAGTAGATGCGGGGCTGATCGAGGTCGACGCCGAGCTCGTCGTCGACCTCGATGTTGGCCAGACCCCGGATGAGAAAGTCGAGTTCCCTGGTGTCGGTCGGACCCCGGGAGACTCCGTCGTCGTAGGCGGCGGCCATGGCCAGGCCGTAGCCGTGGGTGAAGATGACGTGCTGCTGCTCCCAGCCGTCGCCGACCTCGTTGACGTTGAGACCCCGAGCCGACAGCACCACCGGTCGTTGCTCGCCGTCGATCATGTAGCGGTCGACATCGAGGGGCGATGTGAAGCTGAACAGACGGCGTTCTGCCTCGGAACGGACGACCTCGTCGACCGCCAGGACCGGATCGACCACGGGCACGTTCTCGAGCACCCCGGCGTATTCCTCGACGTCGTCGGTGCTCAGGCCGTCCTGGTAATCGAGACTGATCCGGGTGACCCGATCACCATCGAGTCCGTAGGCCAGGCGGGTGGCCTCGATGTTGCGGCCGACGAACTCGGCCTCCCGGGTCGACTGGACAGGCGCGACCCGCAGTCGCTGGTAGGCGATCGGGAAGGCGTTGCCGATCACGAAGTGCGACACCAGCCATATTCCGAGTGCCACCATCGGCAGGCCCCAGCCGGGGCGACGGATGTTGTAGAGGATGAGCGCAGCGCAGAACAATGAGATCAGCGTCAACAGCTTGAACGCCGGCTCCTGAATCAGCACGTCGGTGGCCAACGCCCCGTCGACCGCGCCCCGGGTCGACGTCACGAGATGGTATCGATCGAGCCAGTAGTCGACGGCACGCAGCACGGCCAGGAGCGCCATGATCACCGAAACGTGCAGCTTCACCGATGTGCTGACCCGCTGGTCGAGAACCGAAGCCCGGATGCCGCCGTTGAGGTAGTGGGCGATGAGGACAACGATCAGCGTCAGCACGAGGGCGGCGAAGAACCAGTCGATGAGGAACGTGTACAGAGGGAGGTCGAAGACGTAGAAGCCGGCGTCGCGGCCGAACAGAGCGTCCTCGACGCCGAAGTCCTGGGAGTTCCGGAACAGCAGCCACGTCTGCCACTGGGCGGAGGTGTTGGCCCCGAAGATGAGCGCGAACAGCGCCGAGAGACCCAGCCGGACCCGGCCGGCCTGGGCGCCCACCATCTCGTGGTACCGCTCGACCAGTTCCTCCTCGGCGGAACTGGGTCGAACCGACGGCTTGAGTCGGTCGGCCAACACGAGGTTGCCCCAGAAGATCAGGAAGAAGAGCAGGCCGAACATGATGGCCATGACGAGCTGGGTACCGAGGTGGGTCGTCCACACCGAGCCGATGCCGAGCTTGTCGAACCACAGCCAGTCGGTGTAAACGCTGGCGATTCCGTTGGCGGAGAGGAAGAGACCGAACGCAGCCGCCGCCACGACGGCGACGACCAGACGAACACGAGATGACCCACGACGGTCGCGAATGGTACGCATTACCTTCCGAGGGTAGTGGCCCCCGGCGTCATGCGTGCGCGCGCGTCGGGGCTACTGCGCCTCGATTCAGACCGCTCGAGCCCCCGCCGGTCAGTCGGCCACCACGAGGCACCGGCAGTTCGGCAGCGCCAGTGGGCGCACGTGGCCGCTCGGGAACTTGTCACCCTTGACGAGACCGGTGCGGCCGGCGTTGATCTCGCAGACCGGGTCGGGATCGTGGCGGGGATCGAGTAGCCAGATGACGTCCGCGTCGGCCGGGATGGCGCCGTAGAGGCCGATGGCGAACGACTCGTAGAGGGCATCGTCGGCCAGGTCGAGCAGCCCGGTGTTCCGAAAGTCCCGGTAGACACTCCGGATCGGTTCGAAGAGCTTCTCCCGGTCGTGATCGGTTGAGTGCTCGACCTCCCGGATGACCGGAATCCTGACCTTGTCGACGATGTATTTCGCCAGCTGCTTGACCAGATTGTCGAGCACACCCGTCGGCACCTCGCGGCGACCGCCGGCCTTGGCTCCCGCCAGGGCGACCGAGGCGAGACCGTCTCGCAGCGGTTCGAGATACCGTTCGATCTGATCGGTGAACTTCGGCAACTCCGACACCTCGACGGCCCCACGGCCGACCCGTAGCCGGTCGAGCACCTCGCTCTGGTCGTCGTTGAGGGCGCGGCGCAGGGAACGGTGGAAGTCATCGGCACTGGCCAGAGCGGCATCACGGGCCGCGATCTCGGACGGCAGCCGACCTCGATACTCCTCGTCGATCAACAGATCACCGCGGTTGCCCTCCATGTCGGTCCCCGTTTCGCGGGAGGCCACGGTCACCAGAACCTGCTCGGACAGGTCGCCCTCGACATCGTCTTCTCCGGCCGTCGCCTTCGCCGCCTTGCGGGCGAGGCCGAGGTCGGCTTCGGACAGCTCAATGGTGTTGAAACCCTCGATGAGGCTCAACTCGATGGAGTCCTCGTCGTCGTCTTGGTCGCCATCCTCGGCGCTGTCCTCGGTCTCGGTCCCGGTGTCTGCGTCGGCGTCCGCGTCGAGGTCGCCATCGCCTTCGACCGTCTCCAGCTGCTCATCCTCGACCGTCGTGTCGGTCGACTCGACCTCGACCTCGGTGTCAGCGTCGGCGCCGGCGTCGGCGACGTCCTCGTCGGCCTCGACCACCGCGGTGGCCGACGACGAAGCCGTTTTCGCACGGCTCGATCGCGACGGTGACGACGACCGCTTGCGTGAGCTCTTACGACTACGAGACCGGGAGTTCGACCGCTTCGGTTTCGACCCGTCACCGCCGGCTCGGCCACGACCCGCGTTGGACGTGCCCCCGGAACCACCCTCATCGTCTCCGGTCGATTTCTCATCAGCAGTGAGGTCGATGATCTCCGCCGCATTCTCGTCGACGGATTCGTCGTCTGCCGATTCGTCGGCACCCGGACTGTCGTTGGTGGAGCGGCCATCGCCGGCGAGCTGCTCGTCGAGTTGGGCCACAAGGGTCTCGACCTGGGCGGAGGTGTCGGCGGCGTCGACCTCGATCTCCGGTGTGGCGGGCGGCGACTTGACCGACGCCTCATCCAGACGGGTCGACAAGTCGTCCATCTCCGACCGGGCCACGACAAGGGCCATCACCAGACGGTCCCGGGTCGACTGCATCTCCTCCAAGTCGGTACGGATTCTGGTTCGTTCGACGACCAGCTCCGAGAGCAACTGCTGGCGCAGCGCCTCCGCATCGGCCACGATCTGCTCGGCCCGGTCCTGGGCCCACTTCTCGTCGGCGGCCGCTCGTTCCTCGGCATCGACCATGATCTTCTTGGACTCCGTCAACACCATCTCGCGGTGCTGTTCGGCCTCGGCCCGCATGGTCGAGGCCGACTCCTCCGCCTCGGCTGCGACCTTGGCCACCAGTTCCTCCGCCTCGGCCTGCTTCTCGGCCACCAGACGGCGGGCCTTGCGGCGGGCGTCGGCCAGGTCGGTACGGGCATCCTTTTCGATGGCCTTTGCCTGACGCTCGGCCTTCTTCACCAGATCGGCGGCGGCCGAGCGTGCCGACTCCAGGACCCGCGCCGTCTCCTGACCCAGCAGCTCGATCGCCCGGTGCTCGTCGAAGGTCGACTCCCCATCCGACGCGAACTCGTCGTCGTCGCCGTCCTGGCCCGCCCGATTGGAGGCTTGGCCCTCACCCGGTCCATCGACGGACCGTTGAACCAGCTCCAACTCCAGGTCGCGCACCTCGGCCCTGAGGGTGTCGTTCTCCTCCTCCAGCTCCTCGATGCGGTCGAGGGTCGTTGTCCGGGCCAGAGCCGCCAGCGCGTCTCCTCCGTTTTCCGACAGTGCACCGGCCAACCTCGTCAGGTAATGGCGAACGGCGTCCTGGTCGTATCCGCGAAAGGCGGTGGGGAACTCAGCGGCGGCGATCTGCGTCGGAGCGAACTCGTGGTCACTCTGCATAGACATACCACGATGCTACGACGCCGGAGAGCCCGAGTGCTGGACCCTTCCGAAAGGGTGCCGGTCAGGCCTCAACCACTGTTGGTCGACGCGAACTCGTCGATCGCATCGACGTTGCCGCCCAGTCCACCCAGCGCGTCGAGAGCCTCCTCCACCGTCGAAACCGGAATGATGTCGATCTCCCCGTCGGCCTTCTCGACGAGCGCTTCGATCTGGGACTCGCCGAGGGCGGTTGGAACGATGAAGGTGTCGACTCCGAGGTCCCGCACCACGGCCGTCTTCTGCAGGGCGCCGCCGACGGCGCCCACCTGTCCGGCAGCGTCGATCGTGCCGGTCACCGCAACGGTTCGCCCGCCGGTCAGCTCCCCGTCGGTGAGTTGATCGAGCACGGCGAGAGTGAAGGCCAGGCCGGCCGACGGGCCGCCGACCGAACCCGAGTCGATCTCGACCAGGAAGTCGAAGTCGTCGTTGAATCGCAGCCGGTCGGCGGGCCGAATACCGAGAAAGCCGGATCCGGGCTTGTCCGGATGATCGGCAAGCTCGACCTCGATGCGACGGGACTCCTCGGCGCCGAAACTCTCGACGACGAGCTCGATCCGCTCGCCCGGCCGACGTGCTCCGAGGATGTCGACCAGCGTCGTGGTGTCGGGCGTCGGCTGACCATCTATCGAAACGATGGAGTCACCCGGGTCCAACACACCGTCGGCCGGCTGCGCGGCCTCGACCTGTTGGACGACGACGGCATCGGTCTGCACGGCGTCGTAGCCCAACTGCTCCAGCGCCACCGCCACCGCCACCCGTTTGGAATCGTTCATCAGCTCGAGGTTGAACTCGCGGTTCTCCTCGGGTGTCCGGTCGCCGAAGATGTTCTGTTCCGGCACGACCTCGGCGTCGCCGTCCATGCGGAGCCACAGGTACTCCCAGAGGTTCGGGCGGGTCTGGAACCGCACCGTCAGCAGCAGCAGTTCGCCGTCGCTGGGGTATTCCTCGATGCCCTCAACGGCCAGGAGCGGTTCGGTGTCCCGGGCCGATCCCGGAACCAGCGCAACGTAGGGGACGTCGAGCAGCAGCCCCCCGGCGACCACGGCGGCGACGACGAAGCCGACCATGCCGAACACCCAGCGCCGGATCGACCGCCGAGCTTCCTCGGGGGTCTCCGGACGCCACGGGGCGATCAGCGGTTCGTGGCCTGATGCCGAGTGATCGGAGTTGGCGGTACCGGCAGGCGGCGACGACGCAGGCGGTCTCGGATCGTTCTCGGCCCGGGCTACACTGACGTCGTCACTTTCCATCGTTCTCCTATCGGACCAGCCAGCCTAAAAACTACCGGCGGGCACCGAAAGACCCGTGAAAATTGACGCCAACTTTGCCCAAGCGGGCCACGGCGCAGTCCGAACCCGCCTCGATTGACGCCGGATCAGGACCGAACGGGATGGCTCAGCTCACCGACCGTCAGAACGAAACCGCCGACATGAGGGTCCGCACACCGTGGTGGCGTCGAATCACGGCGCTGTTCACGTTGAGTTCGATGGTTGTGTTCGCCGGCCTGTTCCTGGCCGGCATGATCACCCTCACCCTGCTGCTGGTGCTGTACCTGCTCGAGCAGGCGATCGCCTGATCCGGAGGTCGACGGTCGGCCGGCGGGAACGGTCAGCGACCGAACAGTCCTCGTTTGGCCCC
Organism: Acidimicrobiales bacterium; assembly: GCA_965216675.1. Taxonomy (GTDB): domain Bacteria; phylum Actinomycetota; class Acidimicrobiia; order Acidimicrobiales; family SZUA-35; genus JAHELU01. The sequence continues at coordinate 1,183,564 of CBDCGK010000004.1, forward strand.
GCTTCCGTCATCGGTGGCGGTGGCCGTGGCGGTCGAGGAGCCCGTCGTGGTCGATGACGGGTCGTCGGCACCGCCATTGCTCCCAGCCGTCGTTTCGGCGCCACCGTTGGCGCTGATCAGCAGCTCGCCGGTGGTGCTTCCGTTGACCGACTCGGCGTCACCGTTTCCGGGGGCGTTGCCTGATGCCTCACTCGAGAAACCGGCCGAGGCGCCGGCTGAGCCGTTGCCGGTGCCATGAGTCGTGCCGTTGTCGCCTGCGCCGTCAGACCCAAGGGCCAGCTCACCGAATCCCGACTCGGCCAGTTCGACGCGGTAGTACGGTTTGTACTGGAAGACGACCTCTTCGAGCCGGAAGATGCGAGCGTGTTCGACCCCCTGGTCGTTTCGCATCTGTTCGACGAACCCGACGGCATCATGGATGTCGTCGGTCTGGTGGTAGCCCGGCTTTCCGTCGGACCCGCGATAAATGACCATGTGCGACATGGATACTCCTCTGCTTGGTCTGGTTCGTTCCCCCACCAACCTTCCGGTTCTCGGCAGGAGACATGCGGCGGTCGCAAACCGACCGCCCCCAGCATTCCAGATCGAAGCGACAAAGAAAACCCCCTTGTGAGCGGAACCCATCGACAACCGACTGTGAGAACCGGCTGTGACGACTGACTATCGAGAGATCGCCAGGGCCGGACACACCGGTGATCGTTCAGTGGTGATCGCCGCTCTTGCCTCGCCCGATCCCCGGGCTCGGGTGCTGGCGATCGGTGCCGCAGCCAGGCTCGGCATGCTCGATGTGTCGCGGCTCGTCGCCTATCTCGCCGACCCGGACAACGAGGTCCGTCGCCGGGCGCTCGAGGTGGTCCCCAGGTTGACCGACCGAGCGAAGGCCGCGGCTGCCGTCATCGAGCTACTCGACGATCCCGAGCTGGCCGAGCAAGCGGCGTTCACCGCCGGAGAGCTCGACCTTGTCGGCGAGGCTCGAACACTGGCGATCGAAGCCTTGAGCCGCCAAGCCACCGGCCACGACGACCCGCTCTGTCGGGAATCGGCAGTTGCCGCTCTCGGGGCTCTCGGCGGAGGTCTCGAGGCCGTGCTGACCGCCTGCGACGACATCGCCACGGTTCGTCGCCGCGCCGTGCTGGCTCTCGCTCCCTTCGATGGAGCCGAGGTCGACGCCGCGCTGAACAAGGCGCTGGGTGACCGCGACTGGCAGGTGCGCCAGGCCGCAGAGGATCTGCTGTCGATCGAGGCGGACCTCGAAGCCGATTGACGGAAGCCGCCGGCAGCGACCGACGCTGACGGTGTTCAGACGTCGTCGACGTCGACGATGTGCTGAGCCTCGAGCCCCCAACTCGTACCCTGCGACCAGTCTTCCCGCTTCCAGATCGGGACGGTCGCCTTGAGGGTGTCGATCCCGAATCGCGCCGCCTCGAACGCCTCGCCGCGATGGGGTGACGACACGGCGACGACGACCGCCGCCTCGGTCAACGGGACCTCACCGACGCGATGAAGCATCACGATCCTGGCCAACCCGGGCCAGCGGTCGCGGGCTCGGGCCGCTATCTCGTCGAGCCGGGGAACGACCTGCGATTCGTAGGCCTCGTATTCGAGGCGGGTCACGCCGTCGCGACCGCTCGAATGGTCCCGAGCGGTGCCGGTGAACACCACGACCGCCCCGCATCCCGGATCGACCGCCCATTCCGATGCGGCCTGAACCGGCAACGGTTGTGAGGACAGACCGGTCCATGTGTCACCGGAGGTCGGCGGCACGAGCGTCACTCCGACCGACTCGGCATCGGAGACAACCGCGGTCGGCTTCCTGGTCGACAGATCTTCCACCCCGACAGCCTACCGTTTCGGAAACGGCGCTCTAACGGGTGAAGGCGACACCTCCGGGACACCTCCTGACACCTCCGGGACACGACCGGCACGAACTTCGACGCCGAAGCCGCCGGGGAGCCGCCCGCGATTTCTCGACCGGTACTTAGTAGTACGCTGTAGCCCGTGTCGTTCAACGGTGAGGAGTCTTCCCCGCGGGGTCCCGTTCCCGACCCCTCGGAGCGCCATTGGCGTCACCCGTCGGAGCTCCACGCCGTGTCCGGAGCCCCGGCCACGTCGCCAGCGCTCCACCAGGCAGGGCTCCGTCCGCTGCTGTTCGGCGGCATCCTCGCGGTTGGGGCGGTGTCCGGTCTCCTGGTGGCATTGTCGATCGGCGGTTTTTCGATCGTGGCCGACGGTGCGGTCCTCACGACCGACGGCGATCTGGCCGATGCAGCGATAGGGCGACCGTCAGCTCCGGAGTCGACGACCGGGCCGGCGGCCGCAGCCGGTGCCGGATCGGTCGATGACTTGAACAGCGACTCGGTCTCAGCCACGACGGCGTCGACGATCGTGCCGTCGACGGAGTCCGCCCGCCGGCTCGAGCTCTGGTCGGCCAACGAGGCCGAGGTCGAGCCCGGCAACGTCGAGCTCGCCGCCTACGGCGTCTTCGCCTCCCGGCGGGTCGATACCCGATTGGCGTCGTTCCTGGTCCACGACGGCATGCTGATCACCAGCGCCGCCGCCGTCGCCGGCCGCGACACGCTGTGGCTACGGGTCGCGGGACGGTGGGAGCCGACATCGGTGGCGATGGCCGACCCCTACACCGACGTGGCCGTGCTGCAGGCGACCGAATCGCTTCCCGATGATCTCGCCTCGATGCTGATCGAGCCCGAACCGGTCAGGGAAGGTGAGCCGGTGGCCGCTCGCCTCGCCCCGCCTGATGGCGCGTCGGCCCCATCCGGCACGCTCGGCTACGTCGGGTTGTCGGACCAGGCGGTGACCACCTCACTCAATCGACGCTGCTACGTGGCGTTCACCACCTCGCTCCGGTATTCGGCCGTTCCCCCGGGCTCGGCCCTTGTCGACGGCGACGGAGCGGTCATCGGCATGGTCATCGCCACCCCCGAACCGGCGGCGGCCGCCGTTCCGATGACCACCGTCATCGAGGTGGCCACGTCGATGACCGAGTTCGGCTCGCCGGCACCGGTGTGGCTCGGTATCGAGGCCGGAGCCGACGGTGACGGCAGAACGCGGGTCATCGACGTCGAACCCACCGGCCCGGCGGCCGGCGTCTTGGCCGGCGACGACATCATCGTGTCCATCGCCGGCACGACGGTCGAGAACCCCGATCATCTCGTCCATCTCGTCCGCCGTATCCCATCCGACGACGGAGCGGCCGTGGTGATCGAGCGCGACGGTGTGAACGGATCGGTGCACCTACGGCCGTCGGTGGTCGCTCCGATCCGCTGACCCGACTCATCGAGACAGTCGACGAGCGGCCCAGGCGGCCGCACCCAGCGCCGCGGCGCCGGCGACCCCGGCGATACCGAGGGCCAGCTCCTGGCGCTTCTGTGGGCCGAGGGAGTTCAGCAGCGGTGCCGGCGTACCGAGGATGTAGACCTCCTCGTTGGTGTAGGTCGGCTCCCAGCCTGTGGCCCTCAGCTTGTCGGTGGCCACCACCCACGGATGGGTCACATACGGCTCGAGACCTTCGAGCAGCGTTCGATCGGCGAAGACCTTCGCCGCCCGGTGTCGCAACCGACCGGCGCGTTCGGGCAGGCGAACCTCGGTTTCACCTCGGAGCGCACGAAACTCGTCGGCTCCGATCCACCCCTCGGAGGCCACGTTGAAGACCCCGTCGAGCCGTTGCTCGATGGCGTGGACGACGGCTCGGGCCAGATCGTCGTGATGGACGAACTGAACGGGCGGGTCGACCTGTTCGGGTCGTACCGCCATCGTCGCACGGAGCGCCGAGGCGATCCAGCTGGTGTCTCCCTCCGACAACGCCACGGCCGGCCGGAGCACGGTCAGGGTGGAGCCTGACTCCTGGGCCCAGGTGGCGGCCTGGGTCTCGAGCTCGACCTTGAGCCGGGCATGGGCCAGACCGGAGGGCCGGAGCGGGCTGGATTCGGTGAGCGGCACCGGGTTGTCGCCGTGCGCGCCGTAGACCAACGCCGATGAGAGCAGAACCAGATTGGCCACCGGGCCGTGTGGCGTGGCGTCGAGAAGCCGTTCGAGTATCGCTCTGGCACTGTCGGTGTTGGCCTGCCGGCTCCTGTCCTCGGCCAGGTGGACCACCGTGTCGATCCGGGCCATCGCCGCGCCGAGGTCGACCGTCATCAGGTCGGCTACCAGGTACTCGATCGTGGGAGCCCGGTGACCGGATCGGTCGGTTTCGGTGGCTTCCGGCGGCTTCGTCGGCACCCGATCGAGGGCGACGATGCGGTCCACATCTCGACTCTCGGCCAGCATCGTCAGGACCCGGCGGCCGACCGCGCCGGCCGAGCCGGTTACCAGAATGGATCGCACCCCTCTACGATGCCTTTGTGACCAGTAGTAATCCACCCGGCGGCCAGTTCCCGTTTTTCGACTTCAACGCCTTGCTCGGAGGGTTGGGGGGCACCGACCCGTGGAAGGCGGCCGCCGACATGGCGACGTCCATCGCGTCCGACGGCGGATCGGAGCCGAACGTCGATCCCACGGTCCGCATGGCAATCGAGGATCTGGCCCGGGTCGCCGAGCTCCACGTCGGTCAGGCCGTCGGGGTGAACCTGCCTCCCGGAACCACCGTCACGGCCGTCACCCGGTCGGTGTGGACCGCTCAGAGTGTGACGGCCTACCGTCCCTTCTTCGAACGTTTCGGGGAGGCGCTGGCGGCCGGAATCCAGTCGGGCTCGTCGGAGCTGATCGTCCCCGAGGACCTTCCGTCCGATCCAAACGATCCCTTCTCTCAGCTCTTTCCGGCCCACATCATGGGTCAGCTGTTCTCGACCCTCGGACCGATGCTCGTGGCCACCAGCGCCGGTGCCATGCTCGGCCATCTCGGCCAGCAGGCGCTCGGCCAGTACGAACTTCCGGTTCCGCGGTCGACGTCCGAGATCCTCGTGGTGCCGGCGAACATCGCCGCCGCGGCCGACGACTGGGACGTCCCCGAGAACGACCTCCGGTTGTGGGTACTGATCCACGAGTTGGTCACCCATTCGGTGCTGACGGTTCCCCACGTGAAGGCCCGGTTGGAAGCGTTGTTCATCGACTTCGCCTCGGCGTTTCGCCCCGATCCCGAAGCCATCGGTGAGCAGTTCGGCGCGTTCACCGACCTGAGTGAGATGCAGCAGATGGCCGAGACGATGAGCGATCCCGACGTGGTGCTGTCGCTGATGCGCTCACCGGCCCATGATCTGCTCGTTCCCCAGGTCGACGCCCTGGTCGCAGCCATCCTGGGTTTCGTGGCCCACACGGTCGCCACGATCAGCGACGGGCTTATCCGGGCGGCACCGATCATCACCGACCGCGTCCACGAACGACTCACCGATGTCGCTCCGGCCGATCGGTTCATGGAACGCCTTCTCGGACTGGAGATCGACGAGGCGACGCTGGCCCGCGGTGGCAACTTCATTTCCGGGATCGTGGAGCGGGCCGGGGACGAGGGTCTGCGGCGGCTGTGGGCCGACGAACTCGATGTGCCGACCGCAGCTGAGATCGACGCTCCCGGACTCTGGCTGGCCAGAATCGGCCTCGACGAAGACCAAACCAAACTCGATCTCGACATTCCCGACGATCTGTCCGGTCTCGACGACCTCTGAGAGCCGATCGACCCCACGTCTCTCAGGCCGGATCTGATCAATGATCAGCCGGTGGAATTGTCGCTGCCGGCCATTCGGTCGCGCAACGATCGCGACCAGTTGCGGTTCTCCAGGCGCCTTCGCAACGGCGGAGGCATGCGACGGGCGAGATGGTCGAGCCCGTCGTCGAGTAGCCCCTCCGAAACGATCGCCGCCGGGTTCGGCGTACGACCGATCCAGTAGGTCGCGGCCACGAACGCGGCCGAGGCGGCGATCATGAGATAGCCGACCCGGGCCGGGAGCGGGATCACCACCGGGATCATCGCCCCCAGCACCCACACGAGTTGAAACCGGCTCTCGTAACGGCTGAAGGCACGGCCCAGGTTCGACTTCGGGGCGTCACGCTGCACGATGGCGTCGAAAGCCTGTTTCGCCCCCTGAGCGGCCAAGGCGATGGCGAAGGCCATGATGAACGCCCCGGCCAGACCGGTGGAGATGGCGGCCAGGAGTGAAAGGCCGGTGAGCAGGATCAAGGCCCAGGCCAGAATCCGTTCCTCCCGAAGCCGCGATCGCAGGCGAGGAACACCGCCGGAACCCAGGAAGCCCCCGAGGCCGACACCGATGAGGGCCACCCCGAAGTGCCACGGCGGAGCCCCACCGGAGGTCAGGTCGAGGCGGTCGAAACCGAGCGACTCCCGTACCCGATGACCGAGTTCGACGCCGGCCGCGGTCGGACCGGGGTCGATGCCGCCCCGCAGGGCGAAGGCGAGCAGCATGGTGACGAACCCGGACACGCCCCGCAGGTAGCCCATGGCACTGGAGGAGACGAGGATCTTCGCGCTCCGCAACTCCTCCCGTTCCTCGGCCCGCTCGGCCCGGTTGGCGACCCTCGTCGACGGAATGCCGAAACCGAGCACGGCGGCACCGAGGAACACCAGCACACCGAACCCGAGCACCCACTGGGAACCGCCCAACCGAAGCAGGATGACGCCGGGAATCCCGGCCAACCCACCCGAGATGGCCGACAGCACGGCCAGTCGGGAGTTGGACCGGACCAGCGCCTCCTCGCTGGCCACCGTGGTCGGCACGACAGCGCTCTTGGCCACGGCGTAGGTCTTGCCCATCACCAGCATGGTGAAGGCCAGCGGGAAAAGGGGCCAATCCTGGACGTAGAAGACCAGGGCCGCCATCACCATCGCCCGCATGAAGGCCGAGGCGATGATCATGAACCGTCGACCGCCCTGAATCCGATCCATCCACGGGCCGAGGAACGGCGCCACGAACGCAAACGGGGCGATGGTCAGGAGCAGATAGGCACCAACCCGCCACCGGGCGGAGTTGGGATCGACGTCGAAGAACAGCGAGTCGGCCAGGGCGATGGCCAGAAGGGTGTCGCCGGCGACAGACAGTGCGTGGGTGCGGGCCAGACGTTGAAACGGTGTGACCACGAACGCTTCGGCTCCCGCCTCCCGGGATCGCCCGGTGATGGTGGTGAGCAGGCCCCGGGCGTCGACGGTCGCTTCGGTTCGTGGCCGGTCCTCGGAACGCGACCGGTCGTCGGGACGTGGGGCGTCGCGCCCCTTCCCGGATCCGGCTTCGGTGGCTCCGCCCAACGACTGGCCTTCGGTCACGATGAGACAATGGTAGTGGTCGACCGCCGAAGCCGTGGCCGGTGGAGACACCCGATATGCCCATCGGGCGCCTTGATCGGGCGGTAGCTGCCAGCGGTTGGACTCTCCCGATCTAACCGAACCGGCCGGTGATGTACTGCTCCGTCTCGTGGTGTTCGGGGGAGGTGAAGATCCGGTCGGTCGGGGCGTACTCGACCAACCGTCCGGTTCGCTGACCCATGTCGTTGACATCGACGGATAGGAACGCCGTCTTGTCGGACACCCGAGCCGCCTGCTGCATGTTGTGGGTGACGATGATGATCGTGTAGTCCTGCTTGAGTTCGAACATGAGCTCCTCGATCCGGAGGGTGGCGATCGGATCGAGCGCGGAGCACGGCTCGTCCATCAGCAGCACGTCGGGGCTGGGAGCCACGGCCCGGGCGATGCAGAGGCGCTGCTGCTGACCACCTGAGAGCGAGTAGCCGCTCTCGTTCAGCTTGTCCTTGACCTCCTCCCAAAGAGCGGCCTGCCTCAGAGCCCGTTCGACCAGATCGGCGAGATCCGACTTCGAGCCCTTGAACCCGTTGATCTTGGCCCCCCAGGCGACGTTGTCGAAGATCGACTTGGGGAACGGGTTGGGTTTCTGGAAGACCATGCCGATCCGGCGCCGGATCTCCACCGGATCGACGTTCGGCTCGTAGATGTTGCGGCCGTGATAGTTGACGGCGCCGGTCACCCTTGCCGTCGGGATGAGGTCGTTCATTCGGTTCAACGCTCGAAGAACGGTCGACTTGCCGCAACCGGAGGGCCCGATGAGTGCCGTGATCTCGTTGTCGGCGAAGTTCATCGTGATGTTTCGCACGGCGCGAAAATCGCCGTAGTAGACGTCGATGTCCTCCGTGGCGATGATCGTCCCGAGATCGGTCGAACTCATGTCGGAGACACCATCGGTTTTGGCGACGGCGATCACCGGCGTCGCCGGTGGAGGACTCTGCTCATCGGGTGTCGTCGTGACGTCCGGCTCGGTGCTCCTGGCGTCAGCGGTCGTCGGTTGTCTCACGCTCATGTCTCACACTCTTCTCGAATATCGGTTTCGCAGGATGACGGCTGTTGCGTTCAGGACGAGCAGGATCGCCAGCAGGACGATGATGGCGGCAGCCGCCAGGTGCCTCCATTCGGCCTGGGGCAGGCTGGTCCACTGGAAGATCTGGATCGGCATCGCCGTGTACTTCGAGAAGGGTCCCGACGGGTCGGCGGTGATGAAGCTGGCGGCGCCAACCACGATCAGCGGAGCCGTCTCCCCGATCGCCCGGGCCACCGACAGGATGACGCCGGTGAGGATGCCGGGTAAGGCAACCGGCAGCACCTGGCTCCGGACCGTCTGCCACTTCGTCGCACCGAGGCCCATGCCGGCCTGGCGCAGCGAGTTGGGGACGGCCTTCAGCGCCTCCTGCGCGGAGATGATGATGATCGGCAACACCAACAACCCGAGGGTGACGCCGGCCGACAGCACCGTTCGACCGTTGTCGGAGGGAGGGGCCCCGGAGGTGAACACGTCGCCCGAGGTGACCGGCTCGAGGGTCCGAACCAGTACGGCCAGCCCCAGCATTCCGTAGATGACCGACGGTACCCCGGCCAGGTTGTTGATGTTGGTCTGGATGAACTCGTTGAAGCGGCTCGGCTTGGCGAACTCGACGAGGTAGATGGCGGCGCCGACGCCGACCGGCACGGCGAACAGGATGGTGATGGCGGCAATCCACAGTGTTCCCAGCGCGGCGGTGCGGATGCCGGCGACCTCGGGCGTGGCGCTGGCCGAGCTGCTGAGGAAGGCCGTTGACACCCACGAGCGCCACTCGAACCGGACCTGGTCGACGGTGTAGTCGGGGAATCGCTCCGGAGTGTCGACGAACGCCTGGCGGATCTCGGATTCGAACGAATCCGGAGCCAGCACCGACGGCACCAGCTCCTCGGCCGCGATCACGTCGGGGGCCACCACCCGTTCCAGGATGAGGGCGTAGACGTCGTCCTTGCTCCGTGCGCCCCTGCTGCATCCCTCGACCGGATCCGACGACGCACACAGCTCGTCGTAGACGGCCGGATCCTCGAAGACATAGCGGTCGTCGAAGAACCGTTGCTCCCGTTCGAAACGCCGGCCCACGTTGCGCGAAACCGCTCCTTCGAGGAGAACGACCATCTGTTCCTTGCTGAGATCCGACAGCACGACGGTCTCCGGGTCGTAGCCGGCTTCGGCCACGACGTCCTCCGGATCGTTGGCGTTGACGTAAGCCACCAGCCCGAACGCATCGTTGATGATCGTGTAGAGAAGTGTGGCCAGGGCCAGGACGGCCACGACGAGTGCGGCCAGGAACGCCATGTGGCTCGCCTGCGCCTTCCGGGTCCGGCGATTGAGGAGGCTGTCGAACTCGGCGTCGGTGGGGAACCAGTCCTGGTTCCCCGGCCCGGGGAGTTCGGTCGATCGTTCCGGGGCTTCGAGCACTTTATTCGTACTCCTCACGGAAGCGTTTGACCAGACGGCGGCTGATGACGTTGAGGACCAGGGTCATGAAGAACAAGGTCAACCCGATGGAGAAGATCGAGTTGTAGTCGATGGTGTTGTAGCTGAGATCACCGCTGGAGATGCGGACGATATGGCCGGTCATGGCCTCGCCGCCGATGAACGGATTCAGGATGTAGCCGAAAAGCGAATCCTCACCCAGGTCGAAATTCCGGGGCGACGCACCGGCGGCCAGCGCCACCACCATCGTCTCCCCCACCGCCCTCGACAGGGCCACCACCACCGAGGCGGCAATGCCCGACAGTGCGGCCGGGACCACGACCCGGAGCGACACTTCGAACTTGGTGGCACCCATCCCGTAGGCGGCCTGACGAAGGCCGTCGGGAACAGCGTGCAACGCATCCTCGGACAGCGAGCTCACCAGTGGAACGATGAGGATGCCGACCACGATGCCGGCCGATGCGATGTTGAAGAAGCCGACCGTCGAGCCGAACAACGACCGCAGGAGCGGCGTCATGAAGGTGAGGGCGAAGAACCCGTAGACGACGGTCGGGATACCGACCAGCACCTCCAACAGCGGTTTCAGGATCGATCGAGCCCGCTCCGACGCGTACTCCGAGAGGTAGATGGCCGCCGCAAGACCCATGGGAACGGCCACCAGCATGGCGATGAGGGCGATGTAGAGGGTGGAGAGGATGAGCGCCCAGATGCCGAACGAACCAGCCTGGGGCTGCCAGGTCGTGCCGGTCAGGAACTCGGCGATCGACACCCGATCGTCGCGGAAGAAAAGCAGGGCCTCCTTGCCCAACTCGTAGAGAATGCCGAGCGTCGTGGCGACGGAGATCGCTCCGCAGACCAAGAGCAGACCCCGGATGACCGACTCCCCGGGCCGGGACTTCTTCGTCAACGACGCGGCGATGGCGGCCCGGTCGATCTGGGCGTCGGACATGGACCCCGTCATCGTTTGGCCTCGCTCATGGGTGGGTCTCCGTCATCGGTCGATCGCCGCCTCGAACATCGCCCGATATCAGAAGCCGGCGGCGGTGCTGATGTTGTCGGCCGCCGTCCGCAACGCGTCAGCCGGTGCGGGGAAGTAGCCGACCTCACCGATCACGTCGTTGACGTTGTTCAGGTAGTAGGCGACGAACTGGGCCACCTGCGGCTTCTCGGCCACGATGCTGGAGGCCGTGTACATGTAGAGCGGGCGGGCCAGCGGGTACTCGGCGGCGTCCACCGTGTCGGCGTTGGGCTCGACCCCGTCGACCGAAACGGCGACCAGTTCACCGGCGTTCTGCTGGAAGAAGGCGTAGCCGAAGTAGCCGACGGCACAGGTGGTGCTCAGGTCGCCCTCGGTGCAGCCGTCGTCGGCCACGCCCCGCACCGTCACGTTGTCGTCCTCACCGACGATCTCGGCGATCGAGGAGGAGATCGGTGACGGCTCGGCCTCGTCGAAGACGACCTCGTTGAAGTAGTCGAAGGTGCCGGAGTCCTCACCGGGGCTGTAGAGCACGATCGGATGGGCCGGGAAGTCGGGGTTGACGTCGGCCCACGTTGCCCCGGGCTCGGCCAGTGCGAAGGCCGTGTTGAGTTCTTCGATGGTGAGGTCGGAGGCGAAGTAGTTGCCGGTGGAGACGACCACCGAAAGGGCGTCGGTACCGACCCGGATTTCGATCGGCTCGTCACCCCACGTGTCGGTGCAGGCGGCGAGCTCCTCGTCCTTGATCGGGCGGGAGGCGTTGGCGATGTCGGAGGCGCCCTCGACGCAGAATCGCTCGAAACCACCGCCGGAACCGATCGAGTCGATCGAGTACTCGGGGCCGCCCTCGTCGATCCACTGGGACAGAACGGCGGTCGACAGCGGGAACACGGTCGACGAGCCGGCGATGGCGACGTCGCCCGCTTCGACCGACAGGGGATCGATCACCGGCAGACCGGTGTCGGACATCTCCGAGTCGTCCTCCATCGCCCCATCCTCGGTGTCGGCGTCTTCGGTGTCGGCATCCTCGGTGTCTGCGTCATCGTTGCCATCGGCAGCGTCAGCCGCCGGAGCCGTGGTTTCCGGGGCCGAGTCCGTGTCGGAATCGTCACCGCCACAAGAGGCCGCCGCCAGCGCGAACACGGCGCTCAGAGCGATCAGCTTGATCAGATGCTTCATGCGGATGATCTCCATTGTTCGAATCGTGCGTATCCCCGGTGGGAATACGGCCCGCCGGTCCTCTCCCAGTCGGACGGCTTCGACCGTACGAGGGCACGATGACCCCCAAGGAGAGCCGAGGTGAACGACAGGTGAACGTTCACCCGGCACGAGGCGTTCGCGGTGTCGACCCGCGACCCCCGGAGCACGCGCGGGCATCCAGATCAACCGTCCCGCTCGAAGGGTTCACCTACCGTTAACCTTCGTGCCAGGCGCCTGTTCCGCGTGCGCAATACCGTTCAAGGGCAGGAGCGAATGCATCATGACACAAGCCCACACCAGATCAGAACTCGACGAACGCCTCAACAACGTCCGCACGATCCTGCTCGAGATGTCGGAGATCGTCGCCGTTCGCGTCGATGAGGTGACCACCGCGTTGTTGGAGCGTGACGTGGCCCGGGCCGACACGCTCATCGCCGAGGACGACCATCTCGATCTCATGTCGAACAACGTCGAGCAACTCTGCATCGCGATCCTGCTTCGTGAACAACCGGTGGCGACGGATCTGCGGGCCATCGTCGCCGCCCTGCACATGAACAGCGACATCGAACGTTCGGGCGACCTGACGACGAACATCGCCAAAGCCGTCGGCCGCCTCCAGGGCACCAAGACCGACGATGATGTCCGGGATCTCATCCTGCGGATGGCGGCACAGGCCACGTTTCTTTTCCGCAAGGCGGCCGAGGCCTACCGTGAGCTCGACGGGGCGAAGGCGGCGGCCATCGATCAGCTCGACGACGTGCTCGACGAACTCCACAAGACCTACATCACCACGGTCATCGACAAGTCCAGGCAGGCGGCGCTACATCCCCAGCAGACCCTCCAGCTCGCGCTGATCGGTCGTTTCTACGAGCGCATCGGCGACCACGCGGAGAACATGGGCGAGAGGACTCGCTACATCGTCGACGGCTGGACACCGGAGCAGGCCGGCGCCGAACGGGCACGGCGAACCGTCGGCCGTGGTGCGGCTGCGACCCCGCCGCGAGGTCTCGCCGTCATCGACCGGCTGGCCGAGGAACGACGAATCGACGCCACCCGCCGGGACTTCGTGGCCAACGTGAGCCACGAGCTGAAGACACCGGTGGCGGCGATCGCCCTGCTGGCCGAGGCGCTTGTCGGTGTGGACATCACCGGCAATGATGCCAAACCGGACGACAGCGCCCGGGCTGAGATCGCGAGCCAGATGGGCCGTGAGGTAAACCGGATCGAGGCCATCATCGACGATCTTCTCGAACTGGCCCGCCTGGAGGATCCGGGGGCCAGCGAACCCGCCCCCGGTACCGTTGTCTCGGTCGACAACGTGGCCAGGCAGGCGATCGACATCGTTTCGGGCTTGGCCGTGGCCTCGGGGGTCGATGTGGTCGGCACAGGGATCCCCTCCGGGATCACCGTGCGAGGAGAGGAACGGCAACTCGTCCGTGCTGTGGTGAACCTGCTCGACAACGCCATCAAGTACAGCTCCCCCGGTTCGGACGTCACTCTGACGATCAATCCGATGGGTCCGGGCGTGGATCTGGCTGTTTCCGACTCCGGCACCGGCATCGCCCGACCCGAACTCGAACGAATCTTCGAACGGTTCTACCGGGTGGATCCGGCCCGCAGCCGCCAGACGGGAGGGACCGGCCTCGGCCTGTCGATCGTGCGTCATGTGGCCGAAAACCACGGCGGTCAGGTCATGGTCGAGTCACGGCTGGGCGAAGGCTCGACCTTCGTGTTGCAGCTTCCGATCGAATCCGATGACAAGGCGGGAGAGGCCCCGGATCACGAGGACCTCGATCACGACGGAGTTCGCAACGGGTGAGTCGGGTCTCGGTGCTGGTCGTCGACGACGAACCGTCGTTTCTGCTGGCACTTCGGCAGGCGTTGACCAAGGAGGGTTTCGACGTGGCGACCGCGGCCGACGGGGAGGCGGCGCTGGAGCTGTTCAACGACCGGCCGTTCGACATCGTCCTCCTCGATGTGATGCTGCCGAGCATGAACGGGATCGACGTCTGCCGCAAGATCCGGTCTATGACCGACGTGCCGATCATCATGGTTTCGGCCCGTTCGGAGGAGGTCGACACCGTCGTCGCGCTCGAGGTCGGCGCCGACGACTACATCACGAAGCCCTACCGAATCCGTGAGCTGGTGGCCCGGATGCGTTCGGTTCTCCGCCGCGGCCGGCGGAGCGCACCGTCACCGGTTGATGACGACGAGGAGGGCATCGTCGCCGGCCCGGTACGACTGGACCCCCACCGGCACGAGGTCTGGGTTCGCGACACCAAGGTGCCGATGCCGCTGAAGGAGTTCCAGCTACTGAGCCACCTCATGGCCAACGCCGGGTTCGTGGTTCGGCGCGACGAGCTGATCGATCGAGTGTGGGGGTTCGACTACGTCGGCGACACCAAGACCCTGGACGTTCATATCAAGCGGCTCAGGTCCAAGATCGAGGCCGATTCATCCAATCCCGACCTGATCATCACGGTCCGGGGCGTCGGCTACAAGTTCGTGGAGCAGTAGAGGCCGATCGGCGACGCTCAGCGGGACGCATCCGGCGGAGGCTCGAGTGCCTGAGGACCGTCGTCCCGGCCCGGTACGGCCTCGACGAGTGAGCGGGCGTGGCCGTAGGACAGGACCTCGCGAGCCGCCTCGGGCGCCAGCCACTTGATTTCGTCGACCTCGTTGTTCGGCTCGAAGGAACCCCCGGTACACCGCATGAGAAACCAGCGGACGACCTTGTCGCGGCCCTTCACCCGATAGGTGTCGGCCTCCAATTCGGCTTCGATCTCACCCCGATAGCCGGACTCCTCCTCGGTTTCACGGATGGCACAATCGAGGTCCGACTCGTCGGGTTCCCGCTTTCCCTTTGGAAGATCCCAGTCGTCGTATTTGGGCCGGTGCACGATCAGCACCTCCGGACCGGTCGGCGTGTGGCGATAGACGACACAGCCGGCGGCCCGGACGACGTCATCGACCGGATCCGTCTGTGTACCGGCGTGGCCGCCCTCGGCGCCGTCACCGCCCGGCGGGGTGGTCGAATGATCGGTGCTCATGATCACATCAGCGTACGGCATCACACCGCACCGGGCGGGATTCCTCCGGCAACATTTCGCGTGGAACCGTTGCCGGGCACGGGCCTCAGCTCAGGTCGGCCGCCAGGAACGCTGCGCCGACGGCGCCGGCATCGTCGAGCCGGCGGGCAAGTACCAGGTTGGTGAAGTCGGCTCCGGCGCCCCCGAAGTGGTCGGAGCTACGAATCTGTTCGAGAAACGGCTCGCCCAGTCGGTCGACGATTCCGCCTCCCAGCACCACGATCGGGAGATCGAGCAGCGTTGCCGCATTCCCGATCACCCGGGCCAAAGCGTGCGCGGCCTCGTCGATCAACTTTGCCGACAGCTTGTCATCAGCCTCGAGGCCGGCGGCGATGTGGCGCGATTTCAGTGGCGAGTCGCCGACGAGTGAGAGGAGATAGCGGTTGGCGCCGCGCTTGGAGCGGCGGCGCATCTCGGCGTCGATCCCGGCCCTCCCGGCGTAGGTCTCGAGGTGGCCGAGGCCACCGCAGCCACACGGGCGTCCACCCGGATCGATGGTCAGATGACCGATCTCACCGACCATGCCCCGCTCCCCCACGACCAGCTTGCCGTTGAGGATGAGACCGCCGCCGACGCCGGTGCCGACGAAGATGGCCAGCATGTCATCGTGGCCCCGCCCGGATCCGATTCGGTGCTCGGCCACCGCGCCACAGTTGACGTCGTTGCTCACGACCACCGGTTTGCCCAACCGCTTGGTGAGGACCGCCTTCAACTCCACCGGCTCGTCCCAGCCGCTGATGTTGGGACAGGGCCCTGCGGTCCCGTCCGGGGTGACCGGGCCGGGCACACCAACGCCAACCGCAACCGATTCGTCCCAGCCGTCGAGGGCTTCGACCGTGGCCACGATCTGATCGATGACCACAGCCGGTCCCGCGGTCGACGTCTTGTTCTTCACCCGACCTCGAGCCGCACCCGTGTCGGGGTCAACGACGCGGGCGAGGATTTTGCTGCCGCCGACATCGACGCCGACGACCGGACCGGCACTCTTGGCCACGTCCACGGTCTCCTAGAGCTCGGCCGGCTGCTCGGCGGTGGCGACCTCGGCCGCCGCATCGCCTGACGCCTGCGCAACCGGCTCGGCTGCTTCAGCGGCAGCGTCGGCGGCGTCATCGACGGCACCTGCGGCGTCGGCAGAGGTCGCAGATTCGTCGCCAACAGGTTCGTCGGCCGTGGCTACATCAGCGGCCTGGGCCGTCTCGGCGGCCGGAGCCGCCGGAGCGTCGTGCCGGGCCTCGGGCGGGGCGGTGTCGGCGAGTGGAGTGATCGTGGTGTCGGCGTCGTCCTCACCCAGATCCCAATCGCAGGTGATTCGTTCACGCTCGGCGTCGCGGTTCACCCGCTCCTTGTTCCGCCGGAACTGCGGGTCGTGCTTCGGAAGCAGCAACAGACGGGCGTTGACCCGGGCCCAGAAGTCGTCGAGGAACTTCTGGTCGCCATACCGAACGCGGAGTTCCCAGTGGGGGGCGATCGGGCCGGTGTAAACGATCGTCACGTGGGCGACGGGTGGTAGATCCTCGTGGAGTTCGACATCGGTCATGGCGATTCATCCTAGTTCTTGGGGGCTTGAACCCATGATTTCGCGGCAAGTTTGAGGAGTTTCGGCCCCGGTAGCCGAAACTCGAAGCGAGGCGCTCCGCGCCGAAGCACCCTAGTTCTTGGGGGCTTGAACCCGCTGCCCTGCCACCGCGTTCCCGAACAAAAAGTAAAAGTTCACGGGTTTTTCGACCTGGAGGGAACCAAACGGCCCATTGGTGCGTCTTTTTACCCATGGAGAGTAATTGGATGGCGATCGGCAACTGCAGCGACAAACCACCGGAGCTGTTCTTCCCCAGCGACGGCGTGGGTGTCGAGGTGGCAAAGAAGTTCTGCGCCGACTGCCCGTCGAAGGAACCGTGCCTGGAGTATGCGCTGGCCCACCGCATCGACCACGGTGTCTGGGGCGGCACGTCCGAGCGACAGCGGCGGCGCATCCTCAAGGCCCGCAAGCAAGCACGCCTGGCCGAGGCCGGCACGAACTGATCATCCGCCGCTCCGGGTCCTGGCACCCGATCCGAACCGCCCGGACGCGCAACGACCCGGCCCACGGCGGGGTCGGGTCGTTGGGAACGATCTGAGATTGTCGAGCTGACTGACGACGGCCGGGTCAGGCCTTCTCTTCCACGTCGTCGGCCGCCGAGCCCTCCTGCAGGCCCTCCTTGAACTCTTTCTGGGCCTGGCCGAGGCTACGGGCCAGCTTGGGGATCTGGGATCCCCCGAAGAGCACGAGCACGACAACGACGATCATGATCATCTCGTTGGGCTGAAGAATCGCAAACATGGATTCATGCTACCGCCAACACGGTCCCGAAACCATGCAGCCGGCATCGCTGGTCAGAGAGATCGGGACCAGGTCGGTCTACCCGACCGTGACCCGACGCTGTGACGGATCAGGCGCTCTCACCGGTGTACGCGGCGGCGGCAGCCTGGCGCTCCAGCGCCCGCTGACGCCGGATTCGGCGCCGTTCGCGTTCGCTCATTCCGCCCCAGATTCCGAACTTCTCACCATTGGCGAGGGCGAACTCGAGGCAGTCCTCGCGAACAACGCAGCCCCGACACACCTCCTTGGCCTCCTTGGTGGAAGCACCACGCTCCGGAAAGAAGAGATCCGGATCGACACCGAGACAGTTCGAGTATTCTTGCCAGCTGGTATCGAGCATGAGGTGCTTTCGACCTATGCGCATGGTTCCTCCTCGCGCCTCACCGAACGGAGGGCGTGAATCTGGTTCTTCGATCGTGTTGGTTACGACTTGGGTGTTCACTGTGGCTCCCGACTTTGTTGAGATCTCGTCCACCAAAGACAGCCCGTGAAACTTCTGCTGCTGTAATTACAACACTGTGATCCAGTCCGTGGCAACCCCGAAGTCAAAGGAAATATCCGAAAACAACCGCTGTTCAAGCGGGATTTTCCATGTCGATCCATGTCAACGGCGGGGTCTGCGGCCCTCGCCACCGTGGTGCAGCCCATAGCCGACGACCGTGTCCTCGCCCACCCGACAACCACCCTCCGTGGCTACTGAGGCGAATCACCATGCGGCCCGATCAGGTCGGAGACCAGCCATACAGCCGGTCAAGTCACCACATCATCGGCTGATAGATCACCCAGAGTGGCCATCCGTCGGTTCGGTCGACGTGCGAACGAGCAGGCCTCGTGGGTCGGAGCGCATCCCCCATCCGGCCGTCGGCGCGGTGTAGATTCGGGACGGAAATCGCCAACGACGGTCGACCGGGCAATTCTCCCCGTGTCGACGATTTCTTCGCGAAATCACGGCCTTCGTCACGGAACCGAGGCGTTCGCAACCACTCCGGCCGTTCAGCGACCTCGCACGATCGAGCGCTTGTGCTCGATGAAATCAACGAGCACGTAGTCGCCGAGGGTCTCGGGATTGGTGTAGAAGGCCCGACCCTTGTTGAGGGAGGTCAGTCGCTCCACGAAACCCCGGAGACCACTGTCGGGATCGAGCATGAAGGTGTTGATCGTGATGCCCGCCTTCGTGCAGCGCAGGACCTCCGCCATGGTCTGGTTGATCGTCTCCATCGTCGGCGGATAACTGAAATGGGGCCGCCCGTCGGGTAGAAGGTGGGCCGTCGGCTCGCCGTCGGTGATCATGATGATCTGCTTCGTGCCGCTTTCCGACGCCAGCATCTGCCGGGCCAACATGAATCCGTGCGCCATGTTGGTGCCGTAGTCGTAGTCCCATGACACCTCGGGCAGCTCGGAGGCCTTCAGTTTGCGGGCCAGAGCGGCAAAGGTCACGATGCCCAGATAGTCGCGGGGATACTGGCTGGTGATGAGGGCGTGCAAGGCCATGGCGACCTTCTTGGCCGGAAGGAAGTTGTCACGCATCGGCATCGACAGCGACAGATCCAACATCAACACGGTGCTCGATCGAACCTGTCGTTCGGTGCGCTCGATCTCGAAGTCGTCGGGCGTCAGCCGCACCGGCGTGCCGCCCCCACGACGCCGGATGGCGTTGCCGACGGTGCGTTCGATGTTGAGGTTGAACGGATCGCCGAACTCGTAGGGCTTCGTCGAGTAGTTGCGCTCGTGGCCGATGCCGCTGACGTCGACATCGTGCTGACCGAGCTTGTCGGCCGACAACCGCTTGAACAGCTCGCCCAACGCCTGTTGGCCGAGCCGCCGCAGCCCACGAGGGGTGAGTTCGAGTCGGCCCTCGGTGTTGTGGACGAGCCCCTGCTCCTCGAGAAGGCGGGTCAGCTCGGCGATCCGCTCCAGACTCGCCGCGGACTGATCCCCGAGCAGCCGTCGAACCTGATCCATGTCGGCCTCGGCCAACGCCTGCGGGTTCGTGATCTGGCGGAGGAACTGCTCCAACTGGTCGAGGTCGCTGAGGTCCCGCATCATCGACGAGGCATCGGCCAGACCGAGGGGATCGAACCCGGAGAAGTCATAGCCCTGTTGCCAGCCGGCGTCGGGGAAGAGCTGCTGGAGGTTCTGGCCGAGGCGCGACGCCTCGAAGTTCAGATCCATGTCCTCCATCAGCTGATTCGAGAGTTCCATCAGCTGCTGCCGCTGCTCCGGTGTCATCGAGTTGAGCAAGGCCTGCATGGCCGCCATCTGGCGGGCCATGTCCTCCAGCAGTTCGTCGAGCGTCTGCGGGTTGTTGGGGAAGAAGTCGCCGTATTCCTCCATGAAGGAATCGAAATCGGGCTCTTCGCCGTTGGCCCGCTGCTCGAGCATCCGGTTGAGCTCGGCCATCATGTCCGACATCCGTGCCAGCTCTTCGGGGCTCATGTTCGACATGGCGTCGGCCATCTGACCGAACTGCTGGTTGACGAGTTCCTGACGCAGCCGATCGAGGAGTTCGTCGAACCGCTGCTGGGCCTCCTGCGACTCGAACTCGTAATTCTGCAGGCCCCGCACCTTGCCCGCCAGATCCTGGGGCAACATGTCGAGCTGCATGTGCTTCTCCGAGGTGCCGGCCTTGGCGTTCTCCGCCGCTCGGCGGCGATCATCGGCCAGGTCGGGGTCGGCGAGTTCGATGTCGGCCAGTGCGGACCGGTCGTCGAGCGACTGCCGTTCGGAGTCGACGAGGTCGTTCAGCTCGTCGTTGATCTCGTCGTAGACGCCGCCGAGATCGTAATTCTCCAGTCGCTGCTCTCGCTCCTCCCGAAGCTTGCGCAGGATCTCCCGCAGCCCCTCGATCTCACGTCCGTCACGGTCGGAGAACCCGTCGTGCATCAACCGCCGCAGCGCGGAGGCCGGGTCGCCGTGATACATGAGATCGTCGGCGAGCTCGGCCAACACATCGAGGGCGTCGAAGTCGAAACCGCTCTGGGTGCCGTCCCAGCGGGAGTAGCGGTATCGCTGACCTACCATATGACCACACTACCGGCCCGCCCGGGGTCGGGTCCCATCGGCACGGGGTCATCGGTCGCTCAACGGGAGCGGTTCGGCTTTCACCCGCCTATCGCCTCGTCGAACTTTTCGCAGCTGGCACCCCAGCAAGCCCGAACTTTGCCAGAACGACGCCCCCCATGGGGGGTGTCGAGCGCGAAAAGTTCGACATTGTGGGTTGGATCAGCCCGGCCGCAACCTGGTTCACCTGGAACGGATCGGTTCGAGCACCGAGACGTAGTCGACGAGACGAGCGGCCAGTTCGAACGCCAGCTCGGGATCGTCGAGATCCGGTTCGATCCAGCATTCCGACAACCGTCGCCAGTTGGACGCGCCGAGGAATGGCGCCAGTTCCGCCTCCGGGCCCAGTTCGTCGCGCCATATCGATTCCGATCGGGCCAGTACCTCGACCACCTCGTCGTTTCGGGAGCCGTCCGCGTGCTCGCTGTGAAATCCGATCTCGACCGCCATGCCGTCGGAGTCGTCGACGTGGCGGCGCGACAGCAGCTGAGCCTCATAGTGTTCGCGGCCCGGCTTGTCGGTGTCGAACCAGAGTTTGACGCCCCGGCGATGGCTTCGGGTGCGCACCATTCCGAGATCGGTCGGCACCATGGTCCGCACCAGATCGGCCACTTCGTCGAACAGGGGCAAGTCCACCAAACCCAGGCTAGTTCGGCCCGGTCGGAACGCAGGCGGAGACGGTAGCCTCACGGCTATGGGTATTGGCGCAACTTCGTTCGATCCGGTCCTGGCCTCCGTCAACAGCGCGGCGCTTGATGTCGATGCCATTCGCATCGGCCTGCACCTGCTGGCAATGGCGGTCTGGATCGGCGGTCAGGTCATCATGATGGCCCTCCTCCCGGTTTTACGGGAGGTCGACGGCATGCCGGCCAAAGCGGCTCAGGCGTTCGGTCGAGTGGCGTGGCCGGCGTTCGGCTTGGCGATCGTAACGGGCATCTGGAACATTCTCGTCGTCCCCATGGCCGACGTGAGTTCCGGCTACAACGCCGTTCTCGGCATCAAGCTGCTCCTCGTCGTCGCCGCCGGTGTGGCCACCTTCCTCCACCAGCGGGCCACCACGGCCTCGATGCGTGGAGCCACCGCCGGGGTCGCGTTCCTGGCGTCGTTGATCGTGGTGCTGCTCGGCACCATGCTCTCCCACTGAGCCACCCGGACCGCCGGCCGGCGGTGATGTCCGAACTTCGGGCGCATGACGACCCGGCAACGGGTCGTCGGAGGCTCAAAGCTCGGTGGGGGTTTGGGGCTGATTAGCGGAATCTGATACCACACAACCCATGCAACTCGGCCCGAGCCTCCTACCCGACGACGATGGCCTGGAGCTTCTCCACCAGCGTCAGTACGAAACCCGCGCGTACCTGGTCGACGACGGACACCTGCTGGTGCGCGGGGTGATCTCGGACAACAAGCCACCGAACCTTTTCGTCGACAACGACCCCGATCCGCTCGAGATCCATCGGATGGTGGTCGAGCTGAAGGTTCGACTGGCGGACCTGGTGATCATCGACGCCCGTGTCGGGTTCGAGACCCACCCCTATGAGACATGTCCGGCAATCGCCGAGTCGTACCGCCAACTGATCGGCTTGAACGTGGCCCGCGGCTTCAACCGCCGGATTCGCGAGCTGTTCGGCGGACCCCGAGGATGCACCCACACCACGGCCCTTCTCCAGTCGATGGCCCCCACGATCCATCAGTCGCTGTGGTCGGTGTCGATGAAGCTGGAATCGGCGATGCGGCGGGACTCGGCGGCCGTCGAGGTCGACGAGGAGGAACTGGCGGCCCGCCGGGACCGTGCTCTGGCGGCCAACCTCGACACCTGCCACATCTGGGACTCCGAGGGCGAACGGGTTGCACAGGTGCGAGCCGGACAGACCGATCACACTCCTCTCCCGGTGCGCGAACGACTGGTCGAGCTCGGCCGCCCCGACGTCGACTGGGCCTAGCCGGACGAATCCGGAGCCTCCACCGAAGCGGCCGGCACCGCCCGCTGACTGTCACAGTCCGTGCGTAGTGTTGAAGGTGCAACCAGGAGGTTCCGGACCATGACCATCCAGTCCGACCAGCTGATCAGCCTCGGCTACGAGCGCTATGTCCGCTCCGACGAGGTCACGGCCATCGAGCCGATCACCGACGACCGCGGCCCCGGGCGACGAGCCCTCATCTGGGTCCGTGGCCGGGCCGAGCCCATGGTCGCATCCCGATCCGAACGGGCCATCGCCGACGATCTGCGCACCAGAGCCGACGATGTCGCCCACCTCCAGGAGCTGCGGTCGACGCTGCGGGCGCTGGCCCGCCAACTCGATGCCGTACCGGGTGTGCTGCGGAGGGTCATTCGCGAGGAGGCCGGCGTCGATCTCGAGGAACTGATCACGGAGGCTTCCCGCGTCGCCGGCTGACCGGTGGCCACACCACCGTTCGGGTTACCGGCCCGCTGGAACAGCGACTACGGTTGGCCCGGTGACATCCGCAAATGAGGTACAGACCGAGGCGAAACGGAGCAACGGTCAGGCGGTGGGAGCCATCGTGGCCGCCATCGTCATCGGTGCGGTGGTGGCCTGGGCCGCCTCGACCGGAGCCAAGACGGCGGGGGGCATCGGGATCGGTTGGTGGGTAGCCATCGTCGCCTTCGGCGTGAACTGGATCGCCTTCGTCCCATCGTTTCTCAATCGCACCGAGCACTACTACGATCTCGTCGGCAGCCTCACCTATCTCAGCTCCACCCTGCTGGCCGCCTACCTCGCCAGCCCACTCGATGCTCGAGCATGGGTTCTGCTCATCCTGGTGGTCATCTGGTCATCCCGCCTCGGGATCTTCCTGTTCCGGCGGGTTCGCTCATCGGGCAAGGACGGACGCTTCGACGCCATCAAGCAGAGTGCACCTCGGTTTCTGGTGGCCTGGACCACCCAGGGCCTGTGGGTGATCTTCACCGCAGCCGCCGCTCATGCCGCCATCGCCAGCGCCGACCCCGAACCCTTCGGGATCTGGGGTGTGGTCGGGCTGGTGCTGTGGGGTATCGGATTCGGGATGGAAGCCCTGGCCGACGCCCAGAAGAGCGCCTTCAAGGCCGACCCTGCCAATGACGGGCGTTTCATCACCACCGGCCTGTGGGCCTGGTCCCGCCACCCGAACTACTTCGGTGAGATCCTGCTGTGGCTGGGGGTGGCCGTCATCGCCTTCCCCGCACTGTCGGGATGGCAGTACGTGACCCTCCTGTCCCCGGTGTTCGTCTACCTGCTGTTGACGCGGGTCAGCGGCATACCGATGCTGGAACGTCGGGCCGACAAGCGCTGGGGCGGCGAGGAGGCCTACGAGGACTACAAGTCCCGCACACCGGTGCTGGTCCCCCGGCCGCCGGGCTGATCGAGAGCGCACGAAGGAGAGCCATGGGTGAATATTCGCTGTCGGAACGCGACGGCCACCTGTTCGTCATCACCATCAACCGGCCGGATGTGATGAACGCCCTGCACCCGATGGCCAACGCCGAACTGGCGTCGCTGGTCGACGAGTTCCAGGCCGATCCCGACTTGTGGGTTGCCATCATCACCGGCGCCGGCGACCGGGCCTTCTCGGCCGGCAACGACCTCAAGTTCCAGGCCGGAGCCGGTGGCGAGCGACCTCAGCACCCCGAAACCGGATTCGCCGGCCTCACCAACCGGTGGGACCTCACCAAGCCGGTCATCGCCGCGGTCAACGGTGTGGCCATGGGCGGCGGCTTCGAGATCGCGCTGGCCTGTGACCTGATCATCGCCTCCGACAACGCCCGCTTCGCCCTACCCGAACCGAAGGTCGGCCTGGCCGCGCTGGCCGGAGGGATCCACCGTCTACCTCGGCAGATCGGCATGAAGCGGGCCATGGGCATGATGCTGACCGGACGCCACGTGTCGGCCGACGAGGGCCGCGAGCTCGGCTTCGTCAACGACGTCGTGCCACAGGATCAGCTCATGGACCGGGCGCGGGAGTGGGCGGAACAGATCCTGGCCTGTTCACCGATGTCGATCCGGGCCACGAAGGAAGCCGCCTACCGGGGGCTCGACCACGCCTCGTTGCAGGAGGCCTACGGCACCCGGTTCCCCGCCGTCAAGGCGATGATCGACTCCGAGGATTTCGTGGAGGGGCCGCGGGCGTTCGCCGAGAAACGGCCCCCGGAGTGGAAGGGCCGCTGACCCCGCCCGCACCGTCAGACCAGGCAGAATTCGTTGCCTTCGGGGTCGGCCATGATGACGTGATAGTGCCCCTCGATCGGTTGGTCGTGGCGTTCGACGACACTCGCTCCCAGCGCCTCCAACTCACCGACCCTGGCCTCGACCCGGTCGCGACGCACTGAAAACGGATCGGATCGATCCCCGCCGACCATCACGTCGATGTGGAGTCGGTTTTTGATCGACTTCTCCTCGGGAACCCACTGGAACCAGATCTTCGGACCTTGCCCGGTCGGGTCGATGATCCGATCGGTTCCGTCCGATTCGAGGTCGAGTTCGTCGGCCGGGACGCCGATCGACAGGTACCAGTCGTTCCACGTGGCATGCCCGTCGGGCGGCGGGGCAGGCTCATAGCCGAGGAGTTCAACCCAGAACGCCACCAACACGGGCGGTTTCCGGCAATCGATCGTCAGCTGCCAGTCGACCATCAGACCCAACGTAGCCGCTCTCCCCTCCCAACGGGCCGGATGTAGGCTCGAAGGGCATGAGCGAGCTGACGGTTGTGGAGCTGTGGCGGTATCCGGTCAAGTCGATGCTGGGCGAACGCCTCCGGAACGCCGACGTCGGCAGGCACGGCATCACGGGTGACCGGGCGTGGTCGCTGCTCGACGTGGAGTCCGGCACGAACCTCACCGCCCGCCGGCAACCCGAGCTGCTCTTGGCCTCGGCCCGCCTGGCCGGGCCGACCGTCGACGACGGTGTGATCATCACCCTCCCCGACGGCACCGAGACCGACGATGATCAGACGCTGTCAGCATGGCTCGGACGGCCCGTCGAATTGAGAGCCGCCTCGGCCGAGGCCACGGGAACCTACGAGACACAGCTCGACGAGAACGAGACCGGGGACTGGCTCCGCTGGCAAGGACCGAGCGGCTCGTTCCACGACTCGACCAGAACCATGGTTTCGCTCGTGTCGACAACCACACTCGGCTCGTGGGACCGGCGACGCTTCCGCATCAACGTCATACTCGACGGCGACGGCGAGGACGATCTCGTCGGCGAAACGGTCCGGTTGGGCGGCGCAACGCTCGACGTCACCAAACAGATCGACCGGTGTGTGATGACCACCCGCCCTCAAGCCGCCAACAACGGAGACGGTCCACTCGACCGCGACCTGTCGGTGCTGAAGACGATCAACGCCGAACGCAACTCGCTGTTGGGGATCGGCGCACTGGTTAGCGGGGCCGGCTCGGTCTCGATCGATGATCGCCTGGTCGGGGCATAGACGGCCTCGACCCCCTCCCCTTTGGGGTGTCAGCCGCAACGAGGTTGATGAGCGAGTCCGCGCCTAGACCATGAGGGCCGGCAGGACGTCGAGTTCGAGCAGATACAGCGCTCCCATCGCTATCGACGCAACAGCGACCACCACGGCCACCGTGGCATAGATCGCAAAGTTGCGGCGGGCCTCCAGCAGCCCGAGGCCGGCCAGCAGCGCCAGGCCGGTGTTGGCCAGGACGAGACCGACGCACCAGGCGGCGAGAATGGCCACGCCCGACGTCCAGCCGACCACCGACGTCGATGCCACGAACACCGCGATCTGGGTTGGGCTCTCGACGCCGACACCGTGCAACATGCCGATCCCGGTCGCGGTTCCGGCTCCGGTATCCGACCCGGATTCGGCTCCAAGCCGATCCGGGAGCGGAACCACATGACGATGCCGGTGCGAGTGCCTCATGCGCTGTGACAGCAGCCTGCGAACGGAACCGCCGGCAGAGGCCGACGACCGACCCGACGACCGGGCCGCCACCAGGGCCTCGTCCGGCTCCTCCACACTCGGAGGCGCCGCCGTACCGGTGTCGTGCCCATGGCGGTGTTGAGCGGATTCGTGATCCCCGGTGACGTCGACCTCGGCGAGACCGGTCTCATGGTCATGCTCGTGCTCGTGTTCGTGCTCCACCTCGATCTGGCGGCGATCGGCGAAGCGGGCAACCCGGCGGAGACCGGCGAACGACCCGTCGAGCACCAGCATCCACCGGCTCCGAAGCCGAAAGTCCCGACCGTGACGGACGAGCTCGACGATCACCCAGATCCCGAGCCAGATCAGGGTCAGCCCGACGATACGACCCATCCATCGATCGAGGCCGTCGGGAATGGCGGTTCCGGCCACGATGGCCAGACAGCCCAGGGCAAAAACCACGAACGCATGGCCGAGTGCGTACAGCAGCGACAGCCTGAACCCCCGACGGCGGTCGGTTGCCGTGCCACTCAGGTCGGCGATGGCGGCGATGTGATCCCAGTCCACCCCGTGCCGCAAACCGAGCACCAGAGCAGTTGTGAGCAGGCCGACGGTCATCGTTCGTCTCCCGGTGGGTGGTGGTCGTCGGCGAACAGCTCGCCCACGATGCGGTTCCAGACCGCGCCGGTCGCCGCCACCGTGCCGGGGTGACCTGATCCCGGCTGGGACGACGCCGAGCGGCCGAGTCGATCGGCCAGCGCGGCCAGATGGCCTTCGGTTGCGGTGGCGTCGCTCGAACCAACGGCAAACAGTCCGCCGGCGGCGACGGGCCCGGCCTGCGCCGAACCGACCGCCGACCTGTCGGCGGCCGCAGCGCCGAGCGAGGTCAGACCGGCGGCAACCGATTCCCACGCAAAGGAGCCGACCAGGGCCACCGACTCAACACCCACCGCTCCGGTGGACGTCAGGCCTGAGGTCCACCCGCCATCGGCGAGTTCGGCGTCGACGACCGTGCGGGCCAAGGCGGCGGCATCGACACCGAAGTCGACCGCCGATCGCCGCAGAGAGGCCTCGATCAACGACGCCCGTTCGACAACGCGAGGAACCGAGATCGACTCGTCAGCCGGATTCAAGTGGGTCTCGGCCCGAGCTCGAGCGAGCCGGCGGGCGACCCGGCGGAGATCGTCGGCGGCCGAATCGTAACGGCGGGCGAGGTGGGCCAGCTCATCAGGCCGGATGAGGATGCGGGCCATGCCAGGATCAACGCCTGCCGATCGGCGCCGTGACGATTTCGGTGTCGGGGGTGACCGTCGGTCGCATCATCGACCGCGATAGGTGGCCGATCCCGACCCACGACCGCCGATTCCGGCCATCGAGTCCTTGTTGAGTCGCTTCGACAGATGCAGACCCTCGAGCAGCAGCTCGACCGCCGAGGCCTGAACCCCCGCGGAGTCGGTTTCACCGACCAGGCCGTCGACGGCGGCCGCCATCGCCGGGCTGCGCCGCACCAGTTCGACGTAGTTGGCCGCCGGCAGGTCGTCTCCCACGTTGGCCACGAGTTCGCCTTCGAACTCGTCGACGATGGCTCGAATCCGATCCGGTTCGACCGAACTCTTGAACACGGAAAGCACCGAACCGCGCAGCAGGTGATCGATGACCTCGGCGTCGCGGTCCTCGTCGAGAGCCTCGACCTCGATCTTGCCCGCCGTGGAGGCGATGAGCGCATCGAGGTCACTGATTCGGGGAACGGCCTCCGACTCGCCGAGGCGGAGCGCCCGACGGGTCGCCGCCGCCACCAGGGTCTCCAGATTGGCCACGGTGAGCCGCACTGAGACACCCGAGCGCTGGTTGATGTGGCTGCTCTGGCGAGCCAGCTGGGTGAACGTGGCGACGAGGTTCTCCATGAACGACGGGACGGTGACGGCGATCCCATCGGAGTCCCCGGCCTCGCCATCGGTATCGCCGACACCGGGAAGCGTCGCCTCCTGGCGGGCGATGGCGATCTCGGTCTCGGTGTCGAGCGGATAGTGGGTGCGGATCTGGGCGCCGAAGCGATCCTTGAGCGGGGTGATCATCCGTCCCCGGTTCGTGTAGTCCTCCGGGTTGGCCGACGCCACGAGCAGCACATCGAGTGGCAGGCGGACCTTGTAGCCCCGGATCTGCACGTCTCGTTCCTCGAGAATGTTCAGCAAGCCGACCTGGATGCGCTCGGCCAGGTCGGGCAACTCGTTGATGGCGAACACGCCTCGGTTGGTACGGGGAACCAGCCCGTAGTGGAGGGTGAGTTCGTCGGACAGGTAACGGCCCTCGGCCACCTTGATGGGATCGACCTCGCCGATGAGGTCGGCGATCGAGGTGTCCGGGGTGGCCAGTTTCTCACCGAAACGTCGGTCGCGGTGCACCCACGAGATCGCGGCGTCGTCGCCGTCGGAGGCGACGAGATCGATCGCGTAGCGGGAGATCGGATCGTAGGGATCGTCGTTGATCTCCGACCCGGCGATGATCGGCATCCACTCGTCCAGCAGCCCGGTCAGGGCCCGGATCATGCGGGTCTTGGCCTGGCCGCGCTCGCCGAGGAAGATAACGTCGTGCCCGGCCAGCACGGCGTGTTCCAGCTGGGGTAGCACGGTGTCGCCGTAGCCGATGATGCCGGGGAACAGGACGTCGCCGGCCCGGATACGGGCGATGGCGTTGGCCCGCAGTTCCTCCTTGACCGAGCGTGAACGCCAGCCTGACGCCCTCAGCTCGCCGACGGTGGAGATCTGCGGGGCGGGGTTCGAGAGTTGGGGCACCCACACGACACTACAGCGGCCATGCCCGGGTCAGCTATTCGCCACCGCTGCGACGGCCCCGGCGTGGCTGTACCGTTGCCCCATGCCGTGTCCGATGGCGCAGACCGACACCGAAGCAGTGGGACCCAGCGAGATGAACGGCTCGTGAGAGGCTCGGTCCATCAGCTCTCCGGCCCCTGGCGCGCCCGACCGGTCGACCGGGAGCTGAGAAGGACGGGCGCCTCGCCGGAGCTCGACCACGACAACTGGCCGACGGTCGTCGTGCCCGGCCACTGGGATGACAGCTCGGAGCTGGCCGGCGATCGAGGGCCCATCCTGTATCGCCGCCGTTTCACCAACGGTGACATCGGATCAGCGGCCGCCGACGAGCTCGACCCCGGCACTCGATTCTGGCTGCGGTTCGACGGTGTTCTGGCTGGCGCCGAAGTGTGGTTGGACGGTGCGTACCTGGGCGACACCGTCGGATACTTCGCCCCCCACCGTTTCGAGATCACCGACCACATCCGGCAGCGGCCCGAACACCTCGTCGCCGTCGACGTCTCCTGCCCACCCGGCGGCGGTCGCCAGGCCGACGCCCGTGACAACACCTCGCTCACCGGGTCGCTGCAGACCGGGTCGCTGGCCCCACCCGGCAACCCCGGCGGGATCTGGCGACCGGTGCACGTCGACGCCACCGGTCCGGTGGCCATTCGCCACGGTCGGCTGCTCTGCACCGGCGCGAACGAGGATCGGGCCACACTGACCATCCGTCTCGTCGTCGACAGCGTCGACCCCCGGGAGATCACGGTGGCCACGACGATCACCCGTGACGGCGAAGCGGTGGCGACGACTCGTTGCCAGCACCGACTGGCGGCCGGCGAGAACCGTCTCGAATGGGAGAACGTGGTCGAGAGGCCCGACCTGTGGTGGCCCCGGTCACTCGGCGATCAGCCACTCTACGACGTGGCCGTCGACCTCATCTGTGACGACGAGCTGTCGGATGAACGTCGCTGGCGGACGGGGCTTCGCACGGTCGAGGAAAACAACTTCACCTGGCGGATCAACGGTCGTCGGCTGTTCGTCAAGGGCATTGCCTACGGCCCGCCGACGGCGCATCTCGGCGACATCCCGACCGACCGGCTTCGCGACGACGTGGCCCTGGTGGCCGAAACCGGGCTCGACATGATGCGGATCCACGCCCACGTGACCCGGCCGGAGATCTACGAGGCGGCCGACGAGATGGGCGTGCTGATCTGGCAGGATCTGCCGCTGATCGGCGGCTATTCGTCGCGTATCCGCCGGTCGACCAAGACGATCGTGCGGGAGATCGTGGACCATGTCGGCTCCCACCCCTCGGTGATCGCCTGGGGCGGCCACGTCCTACCCAACGGCGACGCGATGGAACTGCCGACGGCCGATCGGCAGGATCGACCCCGGGCCATCCTTCGCCGGTTCGCCAGACACATCATGCCGTCGTGGAACCGGGTCGTGCTCGACTCGATCATCGGTCGTGAACTCGACAAGGCCGACCCGACCCGGCCCGTCGTCAATCGCTCGGGATCACTTCCCAGCCCGACCGATCCCGGCGGGTCCGACGCCTTCCTGTGGTTCGGTTGGCGGGCCGGTCTGGCCTCCGATTTCGCCGACGCGGTCACAAGCTGGCCCCGACTGGGTGCCTTCCCCGGAGGTATCGGAAGCCAGAGCGTCGCCGTGGCCCCCTGGGGCCGGGACGAACCGCGTTGGATCACCGCCGAACGCCCGTCGTTCGACCACTACCTGCCCCGAGCCGACCACGACGACGGGAGCGAATGGGCCGAGGCGACGCGGCGCTACCAGGCCGACCTGTTGGAATGCCACATCGACACGCTGCGTCGGCTCAAGTACTCACCGACCGGCGGTTTCTGCCTGTTCGCGCTTGCCGACATCGAACCGGAAGGGGGCTTCGGAATCGTCGACGTCGATCGGCGACCCAAACCCGCATGGCACCGGGTGAAGGCGGCTTGTTCCCCCCTCGTCGTCCTGGTGGACGCGATACCGCCAATGGTGACATCCGGCCAGTCGATCTCGGCCACCGTCCACGCCGTCAGCGACCTCCCCCACGAGCTGGCGGACGCAACGGTTTTGTTCCACGTCGTCGACAACGACGGTGTCACAGAAGCCATGCGGGCATGGCGCAGCGGCCTCGACGCCGACTCGGTGCACAAGGTCACCGAGGTCGTGTTCGAGGCGCCGGAGAGGCTGGGACCGGCGACGGTCGCCGTGTCCATCCGGGCCGAGCACCGGGGTCGGGTGTTCAGCGCATCCCGGCGCTACCACACCGTCGTGGTACCACCCGACGACGGATCGGACGCCCTCGTCGAGTAGGCATCGTCGACACCTGCTCGACGACTCGGGAAATCCCCCACATGGATGGCCTATGCCGATACCTGCCCGCTATCGTTGCGCCTGTACTGATAGCAACCCGCGATTGGTCGCGGCTTGCAGCCAAGCACACCACGTCGGATGTCAGACCACCCGGCCTGCGGTGAGGTTGTGCTGCCAACCGAACTCGACCTCGCGGGGATCGGTTCCAGCGACGTTGACATGTCGCTGCCATCCACGTACCGCGGAGGTCGCCCCCCATGGCTGCGCCAGCTGCCGCCCGAGATTCCCAACCAAGTCCATCTCGGCCGATACGTAGTGCCAATCGGCCGATCAAGGTAAAGGGCCGGGAGGCTCCGTTCCCCCTCAGTCTCTACCAGACGGCGGTGGGCAAGAAGTGGGTGATGGCGGTCACCGGCGTCATGTTGCTCGGCTTCGTGCTGTTCCACATGTTCGGCAACATCAAGCTCTACCTGGGTGTGATCGAGCACAACGGCGAGCCGATCTACGACATCGACCTCTACGCCGAAGGCCTGCGTGAGCTGCTCACCCCGATCTTCCCCCGTACCTGGCTGCTGTGGTTGCTACGGGGCGGCCTGATCGCGGCATTCGTGCTCCACATCCACTCGGCGTACACCCTGACCAGGATGAACGCGATCGCCAACGTGCCCTACCAGTCGAAGCGTGACTGGCTGGCCGCCAACTTCGCCTCCCGGTCGATGCGCTACACCGGCATCATCGTGCTGGCCTACCTCATCTTCCACCTGGCCGATCTGACCTGGGGTTGGCTGCCCCACTACGACTGGGAGCGGGGCGAGGTGCAGGCCAACGTGGTGGATTCGCTCTCCAACCCGATCGTGGCCATCATCTACATCGTGGCCAACGTGATGCTGGCGGTGCACATCTACCACGGGGTGTACTCCATGTTCCAGAGCCTCGGCATCAACAACCCCAACTACAACCGGTTGCGGCGTGGTCTCGCCACTGCGTTGGCCGTGATCATCCTGATCGGCAATGTGAGTTTCCCGATTGCGGTTCTGACCGGACTCGTCGACTACGACCCAAGCCTTCTGGCCTAGGAGGAAGACCGTGCTTCCCAATTCCCATGTCCCCGAAGGGCCGATGGCCGAGAAGTGGGACAACCACAAATTCGACATCAAGCTCGTCAATCCGGCGAACAAGCGCAAGTTCAAGATCATCGTGGTCGGCACCGGACTGGCCGGCGCCTCGGCCGCCGCCACCTTCGGTGAGCTGGGCTACAACGTCCACGCCTTCACCTTCCACGACTCACCCCGCCGGGCCCACTCGATCGCGGCCCAGGGCGGCATCAACGCGGCCAAGAACTACCAGAACGACGGTGACAGCATCTACCGGCTGTTCTACGACACCGTCAAGGGCGGCGACTACCGCTCCCGCGAGGCCAACGTCTACCGGCTGGCCCAGGTGTCGGTGAACATCATCGACCAGATGGCCGCCCAGGGTGTGCCCTTCGCCCGGGAATACGGCGGCCTGCTCGACAACCGCTCCTTCGGCGGGGCTCAGGTGTCACGCACGTTCTACGCCCGGGGCCAGACCGGCCAGCAGCTCCTCCTCGGCGCCTACCAGCAGATGATGCGCCAGGTCCACGAGGGCAAGGTGACCCTGCACACCCAGACCGAGATGGTCGATCTGGTGGTGAAGGACGGCGCCGCCGTGGGCATCGTGTGCCGCGACCTCGTCACCGGCGAGATCAGCTCCCACTCGGCCCATGCCGTGGTGCTGGCCACCGGCGGCTACGGCAACGTGTTCTACCTGAGCACCAACGCCATGGCCTGCAACGTCACGGCGGCGTGGCGGGCCCACCGCAAGGGCGCCTACTTCGCCAATCCCTGCTACACGCAGATCCACCCGACCTGCATCCCGGCTTCGGACGAGTTCCAGTCGAAGCTGACGCTGATGTCGGAGTCGCTGCGCAACGACGGTCGAATCTGGGTGCCCCGCAACCCCGACGAGACCCGGCGGGCCGCCGACATCCCGGAAGCCGAGCGGTACTACTACCTGGAGGAGAAGTATCCGTCGTTCGGCAACCTCGTGCCTCGCGACGTCGCCTCCCGAAACGCCAAGACCGTGGTCGACCAGGGGCTCGGTGTCGGTGAGCTGAAGAACGGCGTGTACCTCGACTTCGCCGATGCCATCGCCCGCGACGGCCGGCACACCATCGAGGAACGCTACGGCAACCTGTTCCAGATGTACGAGCGCATCACCGGGGAAGACCCCTACGAGCGCCCCATGCGGATCTACCCGGCCACCCACTACACGATGGGTGGCCTGTGGGTCGACTACAACCTGATGACCACCATCCCCGGTTGCTTCTCGGCCGGCGAAGCCAACTTCTCCGACCACGGGGCCAACCGGCTCGGCGCTTCGGCCCTCATGCAGGGCCTGGCCGACGGCTACTTCGTGTTGCCCTACACGATCGGCAACTACCTGGCTCCCCTGCTGGGCACCGATCCGGTGTCGGTCGACGATCCGGCGTTCATCCAAGCCGAGGCCGACGCTCAGGGCCAGATACAGCGGTTCCTGAGCCTGGGTGGTACCCGCTCCCCCGAGTTCTTCCATCGGGAGCTGGGCAAGATCATCTGGGAGTACATCGGTATGGCCCGCGATCGCAACGGTCTGGAGAAGGCGATCAGCGAGATCCAGGCGCTGCGTGAGGAGTTCTGGAGCGACGTCCGGGTGCTCGGCACCAACGAGACGCTGAACAGCTCACTCGAGAAGGCCGGTCGGGTGGCCGACTTCTTCGAGCTCGGTGAGCTGATGGCCCGCGACGCCCTCGACCGGGAGGAATCGTGTGGCGGTCACTTCCGGGTCGAGAGTCAGACGGCCGAGGGCGAGGCGTTGCGTGATGACGAGAACTTCGCCCACGTGTCGGCCTGGGAATGGAACGGGCCCGACACACCCCAGACCAAACACGCCGAGGAACTGACCTTCGAAGAGGTCGCCCTGACCCAGAGGAGCTACAAGTGAGTCGCAAATTGAATTTGACCCTCAGCATCTGGCGACAGGACGGCCCGGCGGCCAAGGGTCGCTTCGAGACCTACCCGGCCAAGGGCATTCCCGACGACGCCTCGTTCCTGGAGATGCTCGACATCGTCAACGAGGGCCTCATCGAAGACGGCCAACTCCCGATCGAGTTCCCGCACGATTGCCGTGAGGGCATCTGCGGAACCTGCGGCGTGATGATCAACGGTCGGGCCCACGGTCAGGAGAAGGGTACGGCCACCTGCCAGCTCCACATGCGGAAGTTCAACGACGGCGACACGATCGTGATCGAGCCGTGGCGGGCCGCCGCCTTCCCGGTGGTCCGTGACCTGGTGGTCGACCGCTCACCGCTGGATCGGATCGTGGAGGCCGGGGGTTACATATCCGCCCCGACCGGATCGGCCCCGGACGCCAACGAGATCCCGATCCCCAAAGAGGTGGCCGACTCGGCCATGGACGCAGCCGCCTGCATCGGCTGTGCCGCCTGCGTGGCCGCCTGCCCGAACTCGGCCGCTCAGCTCTTCACGTCGGCGAAACTGTGGCATCTCAACTCACTACCGCAGGGCCAGGCCGAACGATTCCGCCGGACCGAGGCGATGGTCGAGACCATGGAGCAGTTCTTCGGGTCGTGCACGAACCACGGCGAGTGCACCGAAGCCTGCCCCAAGGAGATCAGTCAGGACTTCATCGCCTACATGAACCGCGACTACGTGAAGTCGAAGATCGCCAACCGGAAGATGGCCGGCCGCTCCTAGCGGGATCTCCGGCCGCCGGACCCAGGAGTCGAAAGGACCGATGTCGTGAGCGAGTGGATCGAAGCCTGCGGCGCCGACGAGGTGGACGCGGAAGACGTCATCGGCGTGGAGATCGGCGGCGAGCAGTACGCCGTCTACCGCTCGCCCGACGACGAGTACTACGCCACCGACGGCTTCTGCACCCACGAACGATTCCTGTTGGCCGACGGTCTGGTGATGGACAACATCATCGAGTGCCCGAAGCACAACGGCCAGTTCGACTACACCACCGGCGAGGGCAAGGGCGCGCCGATCTGCGAGAACCTCACGACCTACCCGGTCAAGATCGAAGACGGCACTGTTTTCGTACAGCTCGGCGGCTGAGTCCGAGGCCCGGGTCCGCTGATGAACACGCCGGCCCGCATCGTCATCGTCGGAGCCGGCGAGTGCGGCGCGGCGGCGGCCGCCGCCCTCCGCGGCCACGACTTCGAGGGGACGATCAGCCTCATTGGCGACGAGACCATGGTGCCCTACGAACGTCCACCGCTGTCGAAGGCGGCCCTTGTCAGCCCGGACGAGCCGGAACCGGTCACCGCCGTCAACGGCGAGCGCCTCGGCGAGTTGCACGTCGACTTCGTGCGCGGGGTCGCGGTCACCGCCATCGACCGGGACGACACGGTGGTGCGGTTGGCGGACGGGCGGACGCTCCCCTACGACCGTCTACTCATGGCCACCGGAGCCCGCGCCCGGCCCCTGCCGATCGACGGCGGAGATCTCGCTCTGACGTTGCGCACCTACGACGATGCGCTGGCCCTCCGGTCACGGCTGCTTCCCGACCGGCATGTGGTCATATTCGGCGCCGGGTTCATCGGCCTGGAGGTGGCCGCGTCGGCTCGACAGCTCGGCTGCAGGGTGACCGTTCTCGAGGCGGCTCCGGCGGCATTGGGTCGAGCCGTCCCTCCCGAGATCGCCGACGTCGTCGTCCAACGCCACCTCGATGAGGGTGTCGAGATTCGTTTCGACGCTCAGGCGTCGGCCATCGGTGTCGACGGTGATCGGTTTGCGGTCGAGGTCGCCGGTGTTGGCGAGCCGCTGGTCGCCGATGTCGTGCTCGCCGGTATCGGCGCCGTCCCGAATATCGAGTTGGCCGCCGATGCCGGGATCGACTGTGACAACGGCGTTGCTGTGAACTCACGGCTGCAAACATCTGATCCCCGGATTTATGCCGCGGGCGATTGTGCGGCCGCCGTCTCCGATCTCTACGACGGTCGCCGTCTTCGGCTGGAGAGCTGGCGCAATGCCTACGATCATGCGGCCACTGCGGCGGTCAACATGCTGGGAGGAGACGAGCCTCACCTGGCGGTGCCGTGGTTCTGGTCCGACCAGTACGATCTCGGCCTCCAGTTGGCCGGTCTGTTCGACGCGGCGTCGGAGATTGTCGCCCGCCGGGGACCTGACGGGGCCATGACCCTGTTCGGGCTCGACGACGGCGGCCGCCTGGTGGCAGCCGGGGCCGTCGGAACCGGTACCTCCATCGCCCGTGACATCCGGGTGGCGGAGAAGATCATCGAGGCCCGGGGTCGACCGGTCGCCGGCCAGCTCGCCGATCCCGGTCAGCCGCTCAAACAACTGCTCCGGAGTCTCCGCTACCAGGGTGCTGAGAAGCTGAGTTTAGGTGTCTTTTGAGCCGAGGCTGGTTGGTCTGTCGGCCACCACCGAAACGGTTCCGCGGAACCGTTTCGGTGGTGGTCGGGGTTGTCGCAGTGGCGGCGTTGTTGTCCCCGGCAATGGTCCGGCACCTACCACCGCAGCGAAGAACCGATCCGCGATCTCATGATCCAACAGGCGCTCCCGGTTCTTCGTGAACGTGGTCGCACCGAACGCCCGGGCGTCGATCGCCCGATCGAGAAACCACTTGAACAACATGACGTAATTGAGCCGCTCACAAGACCCCCCGCTCCGAACGAATCGAGCACATCGCCATCAACACCGTTGCCTCCAACAACATCTCCGGTGGCACCGACCGCCGACCCGAGTCCGCATACATCGCGTCTGTGGCCCACCGAGGTCACCGAGGTCAACAGTCAACGGTCCATGGCCCATACATTGTCGGCAGGACGACCGAACCGGGCCGAGAACGGTCCCGGTGATCGAGATCGGCGATCGACGTGTGACTCGGGCGTGCCGATGTCCAGTAGCATCTTCGGGCCGGTGCGGTGATGGCCTTTTCCCCGGCGGCGGTCAACACCAGCCCCTCGGTGGTGCCGGTCTGTGTGAACGAGCCCGGATCGTCGCCGGCGACGGGCTCCGGGGGTCCATCGGCCACGAAGTCGAGTTCCCAGCCGAGAGGAACACGATGGCCGAGCCCGCGTCGGATCAGCTCGTCGGGGTCGTCGATCGCCAGGGCGAAGGCTTCCAGCCCGTAGCTCCAATGGTCGAACGGTCGCTCGCACACCTGCTCGGCCCACAATCCCGATGCCCGTAGTTCCCAGCCCTGGCCGAAGTCGATTTCCAACTCGCTGATCACCACCGGCTGTGCGGCGCCCGTTGAGGTTGGAGCCGCCGCCGGCTGGAGGCCGAACACGACCGCCTCGAAACCGGCGCAGCCCCGACGTTGCTCGAATTGCACAGCGAGGCCCACCTCGTCTCCGGCGACAACGAGGCGATGGGTCTCTCCACCACCCGGCACCGGTCGAGCAGGATCGGGATGACGAAAGGGGCTGCCGCTCACGACAGCCGGTTGGAGAGCCCGGTGTGCGGCATCTGGTGGGCGAAGAGCAGGCCGGCGGCCGTCCGGGCGACTGAACCGCCGCCGACCTGCGAACAGGACCGACTACTTGCTGAATCCCTCAGTCGATCAGATCTCCAAGACATGTTGCGATCGGAGCCTCTCCGTGGGGCCGGTGACTCCAACCGTTTCGTCCCAGCATAGTGCTCCACCACTCGCCGCGGTTCGGCACCACGCTGGAAGACGTGAGTTCATATTATCCCACTTTCAACTACATGCCAGCGCCGAAACGAACAAGAAACGAAAACGCAGTGGTAACGATGTTCGCCGCGCCGAGGACCTAGCCTGTGTTTCTGATGTCAGAAAATCCGCTCGATACCATCGCGGCGCTGGACGGGCTCGGAACGGCACTACGGGCGACTGGGCTGCAACTGGACATGGGGTCGGCGAAGCCGGCCCGACAGGCGCGCGACGAGCTGGCCCACCAGATCGACGACTACCTGTTACCCCGGCTTCGTCGCCTCGACGCACCACTCCTCGTGGTGCTGGGCGGCTCGACCGGGTCCGGTAAGTCGACCATCACCAACTCACTCGTCGGCCGGGAGGTGTCACCGGCCGGGGTGCTTCGCCCGACCACCCGCGCCCCGGTGCTCATCTGCCACCCCGACGATGAGGAATGGTTTGCCGGCGGTGACGTCCTGCCCGACCTGCCCCGGGTCACCGGCCGGGCCGGCGACGGGCCGACCGCCACCGTGACCGGAACGGTGCTTCAGCTCGTCCATTCGGCTGAACTCCAACCGGGATTGGCGCTCATCGACGCGCCGGACATCGACTCTGTCGAGGAGGCCAACCGCGAACTGGCCACTCAGCTGTTGTCGGCCGCCGATCTGTGGCTGTTCGCCACCACCGCCGTTCGCTACGCCGATGCGGTGCCGTGGGATTTCCTCCGCCAGGCTCGGAGTCGAGGCACGTCGTTGGCCTGCATCGTCAACCGCATTCCACCCGGTTCCACCAACGACATCGTCTCCCACTTCGTCTCGATGCTCGACAACGCCGACCTGAGCGGGGTCACGGTGTTCCCGATCGAGCAGCAACCCGGTGAGGTGGCAACGCTGCCGCCCGAAGCCGTAGCCGATATCAAGGCCTTGTTGACCGACCTCGCATCCGATGCCGAGCGACGTTCGGAGGTCGTGCGAGCGACACTCGACGGGGCGATGGAATCGATCACTCCCCGTACCCGAACGGTGATCGAGGCCGGCAACGAGCAGAAGGCCGCGGTGGGCGAACTGGCGCAGGCGTTGGAGCGGACCTACGACGACACGGAAAGCCGTTTGTCGTCCGACATCCGTTCCGGCACCCTCCTTCGGGGTGAGGTTCTGGAACGCTGGCAGGAACTCATCGGCACGGCCGAACTGATGCGGGCCGTGCAGTCCCGAATCTCGCTGATCCGGGACCGACTCGGGGCATTCCTGACCGGGCGCACCGGTCAGACGGTCGAGGTGAGGGGCGAGATCACCTCGACGCTCGAACAGCTGCTTGTCGACCACGCCGACCGGGCCGCATCGACCACGGTCGCCACCTGGAAGAGTCTGCCCGGCGGCCGTCAGGCCCTGGGCGACGACCGAGCACTCGAAGCGGCCTCGGAGGCGTTCCGATCCCAGGTCCGCCCCGAGGTGCAGGCCTGGCAGGACGACATTCTGGAGCTGGTGCGTGAGCAGGGGGCCAGCAAACGTACCACGGCTCGGGTTCTGGCCGTTGGCGTCAACAGTGTGGGTATCGCCCTCATGCTCGTGATCTTCGCCCAGACCGCCGGGCTCACCGGCGCCGAGGTGGCGATCGGAGCCGGGACGGCGGGCATCTCCCAAACCCTTCTCAGCGCGCTGTTCGGCGAACAGGCGGTCCGGGAGCTGGCCGCGGAGGCCCAACGGATGCTGCTCGAGCGAATCGGCGCCCTGCTCGACGCCGACGCCGACCGCTTCCGGGGCCGCCTGTCGGACATCACGGGTG
Organism: Acidimicrobiales bacterium; assembly: GCA_965216675.1. Lineage (GTDB taxonomy): Bacteria > Actinomycetota > Acidimicrobiia > Acidimicrobiales > SZUA-35 > JAHELU01. The sequence continues at coordinate 1,223,460 of CBDCGK010000004.1, forward strand.
ACACCGACGGCATCACCGAGCTGGAGGCGGCCCTCGAACGCTTCGAGCGCAGCCGATGAGGCTGCGACGCTCGACGAGAGGCACCGCCGACCTGCCGACACAGCTGGAGGCACTCGAGGAGGCGGTCCGGCTGGCGGCCGACCGGCTGCCCGCCGACCACGTCGATCAAGCCTCCCAGGTGATCACGAAGGCCAACGACAGGCTCCGCCACGGCACCAACCACACGCTGGTGTCGTTGCTCGGGGCGACCGGAAGCGGCAAGTCATCGGTCACCAATGCGCTCGTCGGTTCCGACATCGCCACCACCGGCGTTCGCCGTCCTACGACGTCGAGCACGCTCGCCTGCTACTGGGGTGACGAGGACCCTCAGCCCCTGCTCGACTGGCTCGAGGTGTCGAACCGGCATCATGTGTCCCCGGTCGATGACACGCCACTCGACGGTCTGGTGTTGCTCGACGTTCCCGACCACGATTCGGTCGAGGTCGGGCATCGCCTCGAGATGGAGCGCATCGCCCAGCACGCGGACCTTCTCGTCTGGGTCACCGACGCCGAGAAGTACGGCGACAAGGCCATGCACGACTACCTGCGGGAACTCTCCCATCATGGGGCGGTCACCGCGATGGTGCTGAACAAGGTCGATCTTCTGACCGACGACGACGTGGCCATGTGCCTGGTCGACCTGAAGCGGCTGCTGGCCGCCGACGGCCTGGCCGGATCGCCGGTGTATCCACTCTCGACGGTGACCGGGCGAGGCGTCGCCGAGCTGCGGTCCCTCCTGACCGAAACCGTGGCCGAACGAAGCGCCATGATCGACCGTCTCCGCGCCGACGTGACGGCATCCGCCGTCGTGCTGCTCGACGACGTCGGCCCCGATGGTGGACCCGACAAGGTCCCGCCCCGCATCGTCGACCAGCTCGCCTCCGAACTCGTCGGCGCCTCCGGGCTCGCAGTGGTGACCGACGCCGTCGAGGCGGGGCATCGGCGGGATGCCGCCGGGCGGGTTGGTTGGCCGTTCACCCGCTGGGCTCGACGGCTGCGACCACACCCGCTCCGTCGCCTTCATCTCGGACGGGGCTCGGCAGGCCGATCGTCGCTCCCCCAGCTTTCGGGCATCCAGCTGGCCCGGTCGGAGAACGCCGTCCGCCAGGCGCTGTCAGCGGTTGGTACCGACCTGACCGGACCGTGGCCGGAGCGGATCAGCGAGGTCGGCACCCCGAATCAGGCCATGCTCAACAACCAGCTCGACGCCGTTGTCAGCGAAGCGGCCCGGGAGACCGGAGCGGGGCGGACCCCACGGTGGTGGACGCTCGCCAACCTCATCCAGCTGGCGCTGGCGGTGACCGCGATCGCCGGAGCGGTCTGGCTGGCTTTGCTGGCCTTCGGCGCCTACCTCCGTCTTCCCGATGTGCCGACACCGGATATCGCCGACACCGGAGTCCCCTATCCGACTGCCATGTTGATCGGTGGTCTGTTGTCGGGGGTGATCCTCGCCGTGTTGTTCCGGCAGTTGGCCGCGCTCGGGGCCCGGCGGCGGGCCGCCGCCGTGAGAACCCGGGCCGAATCAGCCGTCGCAGGCGTCGCCCGGGAGCTGGTGACCGATCCGGTCGATCAGGAACTGGCTTTGCGATCACACCTGCGCGACACCTTGGCGAACGCAGCCGCCGGTGGCTCATGAACGACATGGTCGAGTACTTGAGTGAGGAGTGGTTCCGGGAAGCCGACGCCGAGGTCGCCGCGCTCTCCCCCATTCCCAGCCCTGTCACCGTGGTCGTCGAGGTGGGCGCCCGCCGAGGCCACGGCGCCCAGGATGTCACCTATCGCCTGGTGCTCGGCCCGGACCGGGTCAGGGTCCTGGCCGGAGAGCCGGGGAGCGATGGCGATGCCGCCGATGGTCACGTGACCCTCACCATGACCTATGAGACCGCATCGGCCATCGCCCAGGGGAAGATCGGAGCGCAACGAGCGTTCCTCGACGGCGATGTTCGTCTCGGTGGCGACACCACGGCATTGCTGGGCCACCAGGCCCGGCTCGCCGAGATCGAGGATCGTCTGAGCGATCTCCGATCACGGACCCGCTACTAGAACCTGGCGTTCTGCGGTTCCCCAGCCTCGGTTTCGGGGGTCACCGAACCGCGGAATCGAAAATCGGGCCCGTCGCCGCGCCGTCGAGCGAGCGCGCTCCCCTGCGATGGGGCGCTCCAAGGAGGTACCCTGACCCCATGCCGGAGATCCCGGAAGTGCAGGCGCACGCCGAACGGTTGACCGACGCCCTGGCGGGATGGACGCTCAGCAGGTTCGAGCCGTTGAACTTCGCGGTGCTCAAGACCTTCAATCCGCCACCCGACGGCGCCGTCGGCCACAAGCTCGTCTCGGTCGGTCGGCGAGCCAAATACCTGCTGATCGAGTTCGACAACGGCCACCGTCACGTGGTCCACCTGATGCAGGGCGGCCGGCTCCGACCCGACGAGAAACGATCGCGAAAGCCGAAGTTCGGGCTGGCCCGATGGATCTTCACCGATGACGACGGTGCCGATCAGGCCTGGCTGTTGACCGAAGCGGGCACCGAGCGCAAGGCGGGCGTCTGGGTGGTGGACGGTGATCCGCTGCCGGTCGAGCCACTGGATCGGCTCGGGCCCGAGGCCCCCGGGCTTGGGAGGGATCAACTTGCGGAGTTGCTGAGTGGGCACTCCCGCCGGATACACGGCCTGCTGCGTGACCAGACGGTGATTGCCGGCCTCGGTCGGATGCTGGCCAATGAGATCTGTTACGAGGCGAAACTGTCGCCCTTCGCCAACGCGTCCAAGCTCACCGACGACGAGATCGACCGGCTACACGCCGCGATCACCGATGTCGTCGATGCGGCGACCGATCACGAACGAACCCTCGACGACATCGGCAAGAGCGCCGACCGGCCGTCGAAGGTCCACAATCGGGCCGGCGAGGCCTGCACCGGCTGCGACGGCACCGTCCACACGGTCGAATACCGGCGCTATACGGTCTTCTACTGCCCGACGGAACAGACCGGCGGGAAAATCCTCGCCGACAATACGACCAGCAAGTTCCTGAAGTAGACGTACAGCCGAGAGTTTGCGAAGCAAACTCGGTAAGGTCCGGCCCCGCCCGGTCAGCCGATGAGGCCGAGATCCTTGACCGTGTCGCGTTCGGAGACCAATTCGGCGGCCGTGGCGTCGATGCGAGCCCGGCTGAAGTCGTCGATGTCGAGGCCGTCCACGATGGCGTACTCGCCGTTGGTCACCGTGCAGGGGAAGCTGGAGATGATGCCTTCCGGCACGCCGTAGGAACCGTCGGACGGCACCGCCATCGACACCCAGTCACCGTCGGGTGTACCGAGGGCCCAGTCGCGCACGTGATCGATGGCAGCAGACGCGGCCGAGGCGGCCGAGGAGGCGCCGCGGGCTTGGATGATGGCCGCGCCACGCTTGGCCACCGTGGGAATGAAGTCGTTCTCGACCCAGGCCATGTCGTCGACGACCTCGATGGCGTTGCGCCCACCGACCTCACAGTGGAACAGGTCCGGGTACTGGGTGGTGGAGTGGTTGCCCCAGATCGTCATCTTCTTGATGTCGTTGACGCTGCTCCCGGTCTTGGCGGCCAGCTGACTCATGGCCCGGTTGTGATCGAGACGGGTCATGGCGTGGAACTGGCGGGGATCGATGTCAGGGGCCGCGTTCATGGCGATGAGGGCGTTGGTGTTGGCCGGGTTGCCGACCACCAGCACCTTGATGTCGGACGACGCGTTGTCGTTGATGGCCTTGCCCTGCGGCCCGAAGATTCCACCGTTGGCTTCGAGCAGATCCGCCCGCTCCATACCGCCTTTGCGGGGCATGGCGCCGACGAGCAGTGCGTAGTCGGCGTCTCCGAACGCCACGTTGGCATCGTCGGTGCAGACCACGTCGGCCAGCAGCGGAAATGCGCAGTCCTGCAGCTCCATCGCCACGCCGTCGAGTGCGCCGAGCGCCGGAGTGATCTCCAGCATCTGGAGGATGACCGGCTGATCAGGTCCGAGGAGATGCCCGGAGGCGATCCGGAACAAGAGGCTGTAGCCGATCTGGCCGGCGGCGCCGGTCACCGTCACTCGAGCAGGGCTTGTAGACACGATGCAGAACTCCTTCTCACGGATCCATTCGGTGGCTTTCACGGCCGATCGTAGCGGGTTGGACGCCCGACCGGCGGCTCCGTGACCGACGGCTTCTATCCTGCGACCGAATGCGCATCGCCAGCTGGAACCTCAACTCCCTACGATCCCGGATCGACCTCACCGACCGCTTGATCGAGCGCCTGCAACCCGACGTGCTGTTGCTGCAGGAGACCAAGTGCCGCGACGACCAGTTCGACGAGCTGCGCCATGATCTGTTCACCAGACGGGGCTACGAGGTCGCCCACCACGGCCACGATCACTGGAACGGCGTGGCCATCGCATCCCGGGTCGGATTGGGTCTGGTACAACGCGGGTTCAGCGGTCCGCAAGAGGCGCCGTACGACGAGGCCCGGATAATCAGCGCCGAGGTCGGGACCGACGGGGACCCCGTGCGGGTGGTGTCGCTCTACGTACCGAACGGCCGGGCTCTCGACGACCCTCACTACCTCTACAAACTCGTGTGGCTCGAACGGCTTCGCGGCGAGGCGTCGGCCCGGCACTGGGCCGACGCGGCCACGATCATCGCCGGGGACTTCAACGTGGCTCCGACCGACGCCGATGTCTACGATCCTCGCCGGTGGCGGGGAAAGAAACATGCCTCGCCACCGGAGCGGGCGGCCATTCGGGCGTTGCTCGACCTCGGTTTCGTCGACGCCGCCCGCTCCCTCAATCCGGACACGCCGGAGTTCACGTGGTGGAACTACCGCCAGAAGCTGGCCGACGACCGGGGCCTCCGCATCGACCTGTCGTTGGTGTCACCACCCCTGTGGCCGCGGGTCGAGGCGTGTTGGGTCGATCGGGAGACGAGGGCCGCCGAACGGCCCTCCGATCACGCCCCACTCGTCACCGACCTGGCGGATTGACCGGGACCGGACGGCTGCCGTTGGTCTCGGTGCGGCTGCGGGTGTTGCCCAGCCACGCCTGGTACAGCCCGTGGTACACGCCCGATCCACGGGTCACCAGCTCGTCGTGAGAGCCCACGTCGACCAGGCGGCTGCGGTCGAACACCAGCACCAGGTCGGCGATCTCAGCGGTCGACAGCCGGTGCGCGATCGACACCATGGTCCGCCCCTCGGCCAGCCGTCGCAACGCCTGGGTCAGTGCCTGATCGGTTTCGGGGTCGACGGCGGAGGTGGCCTCGTCCAGGATCAGCAGACCGGGATCGGCCAACTGAGCCCTGGCCAGCGCCACCAGCTGACGTTCTCCGACCGACAGGTTCTCTCCCCGCTCCCCCACCTCGGTGTCGAGACCCTGTTTGTCGAGCCACCAACCCAGGCCGAGCCGCTCGAAAGCGGCGACGATCTCGGCCTCGGTGGGTTGATCGACGTCCGACGACGCGCCGGTGGAGGCGCCGAAGGCCACGTTGTCGGCAATGGTGCCGTCGAAGAGGAACCCGTCCTGGGGGACCATCCGGACCGAGTGGATCCTCGACCGGGCCGACACCGACCGCAGGTCGACGCCATCGAGCAGGATCCGGCCGGTGCCGGGGTCGGCCAGGCGGCACAGGAGCTTGGCGAAGGTCGTCTTTCCCGACCCGGTTTCCCCGACGATGGCCACGTTCGCGCCGGCTGGGATCACGACCGAGACATCGGTCAACGCCCGCGCCGCGTCCCCAATCGCGGATCCGTTCTTGGAGTGACCGCCAGAGTCACCGCCCGAGTCGCCGTAGCTGAAGCCCACGTTCTCCGCCTCGACCCGGAGCGGACCGAGCGGTAGTTCCCGGGCCTCGGCCTCGGGCGGCTCGACCACCTGGATCGGATGATCGTGCACCGACAGGATCTTGTTCCACGAGGCGGCCGCCACCTGGGTCTGATCGAGCACCTCCGAGATCGAGGCCACCGGCTCCCGGATCAAGTTGACCAGGAACAGCACCGCCACCAACTCGCCGGCCTCGAGACCCCAGGCCTGCCGTTGCCACAACCCGACAACCAGAACGGCGGCCATCGACAGCGCGCCGAAGACGTCACCGATGACGAAGAGCGAGGCCATGTAGCTGTTGGCCCGCATTCTGGTGTGGTAGCGGCGACCGATGGCGGTGTCGAGCTCGGACCGAAACCGGTCCTCGGCTCCGTAGGCCCGCACCACCGGAGTGCCGGTGATCATCTCGGAGAACGCGGCCAGCATGTCGGAAACCCGGTTGCGGTAGGCGTCGTAGACCGCAATCTGACGCCGTTGCATCCACCGCAACAACGGCACAACCGGCAGGTGGACCAACAACACGATGAGCGCGAGCTGCCACGAGTAGTACGCGAGCACGAGACCGATGCCGAGCATCATCACCGGGTCGATCGACCACACGTACATTCCCCATTGGGCGAAACGGGCCAGGGTCTCGGCGTCGCTCGTGACGCGGGAGACGAGAAGACCTTTGCGGGTTTCGTTGTGGTCGGCGATCGAGAACCGGTGGATGCGATCGAAGGTTCGGATCCGGAGGTTCGTGATGGCCAGCTCGGCCTGGCGCACCAGCCGACGTTGGACCCGCCAGCTGATGATCGCCGCGGCCACGATGACGAGGGCGGCGAAGGCCGCGGATCGAAGTATGTACCCCATGTCGACGACGTCGGCACCGACACCGCCGTCGGCGGTGATCCCGTTGTCGATCGTTCGCTCGATGAGTACCGGGATCGCCAGGCGTCCGATGGCCACGGCGAAGCCCATGGCGATCGTCATCCGCAGGCCATCGGCCAGCTCCGGGCTGGCGGCGATGCCGCGACGAATGAGCTGAACGGCCCGAAGGTCGGTTTCGGCCCGATCGAGGCCGGTGTCGGTGGTGGTCGTCATGTCCCCGCCATCTCGTAGGCCAGCACCAGGGCCCGGTAGTCGGGGTTGGCCATCAGCTCGTCGTGAGTGCCCGCGGCCTCGATCCGGCCGTGGACCAGGAACAGGACGCGGTCGGCCAGACCGATGGTGGCCACCCGCTGGGCCACGATCAGCGTGGTGGTGTCGAGGCGGGATCGGAGGCGGTTCAGGATCTCCTGCTCGATCTTCGGGTCGACGGCGCTGGTGGCGTCGTCCAGGATCAACAGGCGGGGCTTGCGGATCAGGGCTCGAGCCAGTGCCACTCGCTGCCGCTGGCCGCCGGACAGCGTCACGCCTCGCTCACCGAGGACGGTGTCGAAACCGGCGGGCAACCGGTCGATGAAGCCGGCTGCCCGGGCAACGGCCGCGGCCTCCCGGATCTCGGTCTCGGGGTGGACGCCGTGGAGGTCGATGTTGCCGGTCACCGAGGTGCCGAACAGGAACGTCTCCTGGAACACCAGGGCCACGGCTTCGGTCCGCTCGGTGTCGGACAGGTCGGTCAGATCGACCCCACCGAGTTCGATGGCACCCGCGGTCGGGGCCATCAGCCCGGCGAGCAGCGAGCAGAGGGTGGACTTGCCGGCTCCCGTCGACCCGACGAGGGCCACGATCTCCCCCGGTTCGATGTCGACGGTCACCCCGGACAACACGTCAACCTCGTCGCCGTAGGAGTAGGTGACGTCGACGGCGTGCACACCCAGTGGACCGCCCGGCAATGCCTGCCGCCGGGGAACGGGAACCGGCAACTCGGCATCGAGCACCCGGTTCAGCCGCTGGCGGGAGACGACCGACGGGGGCACCGTCTCGAGAAAGAAGCCGAGCACCCTCATCGGGAAGGCCAGCACCGTGAACAGGGCCGCAACCTGTACCAGATCGCCTCTGGACACCACTCCGGCATCGACTCGGAGGGCTCCGACCACGATCACGACCACGATCCCGATGTTCGGCAACGTGTCGAGGACGGCCTCGAAGAGGGCCCGAACGTAGCCGATCTCAACCCGGTGCTCCCGCAGCCGGTGGGCGGCAGCCCCGAACCGCTCGACCTCGGCATCGGCTCGCCCCAGCGTCTTGACGATGAGCGCGCCGTCGAAGCTCTCGTGGGCGATTGCCGACGTGCGACCGACCTCTTCCTGGGCGGCGGCCGCCGGTCGCTCGACCCGCGACGAGTACACCCGGTTCAGGACCACGAGCGCGGGAAACACCGAGAAGGCCACGGCGGCCAGCACCACGTCGACCAGCACCAGCGACACCGCGGAGAACGCGGCGAGGAAGAACGTGCCGAGCGAGAACGGCAACGGATGCAGCACCTCGGCCATCTTCTCGGTGTCGTTGTCGGCGTGGGCCAGCAGCTGTCCGGTCGGCACCTGCTGATGCCACGACAACGGGAGCCGCAGGTAGCGGTCGGTGAGGGTGCGGCGGAACGTGGCCTGCACCCGCTCGGCCGTCATACCGGCAAAGTACCGGCGGGCCACCACCCCGACCGACCGGAGCACGACCACTGCGACGATGGCCGCCGCCCCCCACATCACCGGGTCGGGAGTCGGGCCGTCGCCGACGTAGGTCGGGTAGATCACCGAGTCGGTGACGTAGCCGAGCACCTCGGCCGACACCACGGTGGCGCCGGCGTAGAGGAGCGCTCCGACCACCGAAACGGCAAACGGTCCGGGGTGAAGCGCCACCTGCTCGCGAATCAACCGCCAGGCGTCGGACAGTAGGACTTGTCGTTCGTGGGCCCCGTGTCGGGACATGATCGTCCTCCTCGGGACATGCTGGCGCAGCCGGTCACTTTCGGCCGGACTCGACGGGCCGGACGGGTTACGGCTGGTTGCCGCCCGAGCCCCACGTGGTAACCGTACCAGCCGCGAGGACCGGGAATAAACGAATTTGTCCCACCCGGTCGCACCGGTAGCCTTTCCTGGTGACCGGCGACGACGCCAACCCACCGCCACCGGCCGACGACGACCACCGAGGCGACGCCTCCCTGATCAGAGCTGTGATCATCGGCATGAGCGCGGTGGCGGTCGTCGTGGTCGCCCGAGCCCACTGGCCGAACCCGGCGGCCGCCGTCGGTCTGGCCGCCATGGCAGCCGTCTGCGGATGGCTGTCGGTCATCGACTACGACGAGCACCGACTTCCGAACCGCATCGTCGGGCCCCTTGCGGTGACCGTGGCCGTCGCCGTCATCGGCGCCGGATTGTGGACCGGGGATCCGGCCCGTTCGGGACGGGCACTCCTGTTCGGGCTCGGGGCGGCCACGTTCCTGCTGATCGGCAACCTGGTGGGTGGCCTCGGCATGGGCGACGTGAAGTACGCCTTTCCGCTGGCCGCCGCCCTCGGCTGGTTCGGATCCGAGCCCGTACTGACCTGGGCGTTTGTCACCGCCGCCGTGGGTGGGTTGGCCGGCCTGGCCGTCATCGTCTCGGGCCAGGGCCGTCGGTACCGGATCCCCTACGGTCCGTTCATGACGATCGGTTTCTTCGCCGGAGTCCTCAGCGCGGCCCCGGGTCTGTAGTCGCCGAGGGCTCAGGTCATGCGACGTTCGGCCGCGTCGACGGTGTTCTTCAACAGCAACGCCACCGTGGTGGGACCGACGCCGCCGAGTCGAGGGGTGATCCAGCCTGCGATCTCACCGACCGACTCGTCGACGTCGGGCAACAACTTCTTGCCCTCCCAGGTGATACCGCCACTCACCACCGCGGCACCGGGTTTCACCATGTCGGGCTTGATGAAGTTGGGCACCCCGACGGCGCCGATCAGCACATCGGCCCTGCGGGTGTAGTCGGCCAGGTCGGCGACCCGGGAGTGGACGACGGTCACCGCGGCGTCGGCGCCGGGTCCCCGGTTCGACAGCAACAGCGCCATCGGCCGGCCGAGCGTCGGCCCGCGACCGACGACCACCACGTTCCTGCCGGCCACTTCGACGCCGTAGTGCTGCAGCATCGCCTGGATACCGGCCGGGGTGCAGGGTACGGGGCCCGGCTCCTGCAGAACCAGTTTGCCGAGGTTCGTGGGATGCAATCCGTCGGCGTCCTTGGCCGGGTCCATCCGGGTCAGGGCGGCGTTGAAGTCGAAACCGTCGGGCACCGGGTGCTGGATGATGTAGCCGTCGACCTCGGGGTTGCCGTTGAAGTCGTCGACCGCGGCGAGGAGGGCGTCTTGTCCCTCGTCAGCCGAGATCTCGTGGTGGAACGACGCGATACCGACCTGCTCACACGTGTCGTGTTTGCGTCGCACGTAGCCGGCCGAGGCCTCGTCGTCGCCGACGAGGATGGTGCCGAGCCCCGGGGTGACACCCGCTTCCTTCATTTCGGTGACCCGGGCCTTGGCCGCGGCCAGGACCGCATCGGCCACCGGCGCCCCCGGCATCAGAACTGCGCTCATCGTTACCTTCCTGTCGCTCGCTGTGCTGTCGCTCGCTGTGCTGGCTGTAGAGCAGGAGGGCCCTCGATCAGTGCCGGAACTGCCGTTCGCCGGTGAAGATCATAGCCAGGCCGAGGCGGTTGGCTGCGTCGATGACCTCGTCGTCGTTGACCGACCCTCCGGGCTGGATCACGACCGACGCCCCGGCCGTGGCCGCCGCCTCCAGGCCGTCTGGGAACGGGAAGAACGCATCGGAGGCACACGCTCCGCCCTTCGCTCGCCCGTCGGCTTTCTGGGCTGCGAGCTGGCCGGCTTCGACCCGGTTCTGCTGGCCGGCCCCGATGCCCCAGGCCACACCGTCGCGGACCAACACGATGGCGTTCGAGGACACGTGCCCGCAGACCCGCCATGCGAGCGCGGCGTCGGCTTGCTCCTCCGCCGTCGGCTGACGGTCGGTGACCACCGTCCAGTCCGAAGCGGTCGCCTCGAAGCGGTGGGCGCGCTGCACCAGAAACGAATCGGTGAGCTGACGAACCGCGTCGGTTGGTGGAACCGGAGGTGGGGCCTTCAGGATTCTGGTGTTCTTGCGTTTGGCCACGAGCCGCTCGACGACACCGTGGCCGTAGCCGGGGGCGATGATGACGTCGGCCTGGGCCGCGGCTTCGATCTCCACGACGGTGGCCGAATCGATCGGCTTGCTGCAGGCCACGATGCCGCCGAAGGCGCTGCGAGGATCGCAGGCATAGGCCTCGGCGTAGGCCCTGGCCATCGTGTCGGCCACCGCGGCCCCGCACGGGTTGGCGTGTTTGATGATGGCGCAGGCGGCGCGGTCGTCGTCGCCGAGATCGTGGGCCAGCGCCCAGGCGGCATCGGCGTCGAAGATGTTGAGGTACGACATACCCACGCCCCCGAGTTGCTCGACGTCGTCCCACCAGCTCGGGGTGCCGACGAGGCGGTAGTGGGCTCCGGCCTGATGGGGATTCTCGCCGTAGCGCAGGTCTTGGATCTTCTCGAGGGCAAGATGATACGACGCCGGCTCCTCGCCTTCGGCCCGGGTCTCGTTGCCGGTGAACCAGTTGGCGATCTGAGCGTCGTAGGCCGCGGTGTGGGCGAACGCCTTGCGGGCCAGGCGCTGACGCAGCCCCGACGATGTGGCGCCGGCCTGACGCAGTTCGTCGAGCACCGACGGATAGTCGGCGGGGTCGACCAGCACGGTGACGTACTCGTGGTTCTTGGCCGCCGCCCGCAGCAGGGTGGGACCCCCGATGTCGATGAGGTCGATCGACGGATCGTCGGTGAACGGGTAGAGGTTGCCGACCACCATGTCGATCAGGTCGAGGTGGTGGGCCTCGAGGTCGCGCAGGTGCTCGGGATCTCGTCGATCGGCGAGGATCCCGCCGTGGATTCTCGGGTGGAGTGTGACCACCCGATGGCCGAGCATTGCGGGGAAGCCGGTGAGGTCGGCCACGTCGGTCACCGGGATGCCGGCCTCGGCGATGGCGCGGGCGGTGCCCCCGGAGGACACGAGGTCGACGTCCAACTCGTGAAGCTCGGCGGCCAGTTCGACGATTCCAGTCTTGTCGTAGACGGAGAGCAGAGCCCTCATTGCATCCTCCCTCGGAACGGGTCCGGTTACACGGTACCGCCGCCCGAGGCCCGGATCGTGACAGCGGGCTATCGTTGCGCCAATGAGCTCCTCCCCAAGCGCTTCGCGACGGCCACTTCGCCCCCATGACCTCTATCGGCTCCGATCGGTCTCCGAAGTCACCCTCCACCCCGACGGCAACACCGCGGTCTACAGCGTGTCCTGGCCCGACCGGAAAAGCGACAGCAACCGTTCGAATCTGTATCGGGTCGACGTGGATGGTTCCAACCGGGTTCGTCTCACCGAGGGACATCGCGATGCATCGGCCCGATTCTCACCCGACGGCACCCGTCTCGCCTTCGTCCGATCGGCCAAGGGCGAGCCGGGGCGTCTGATGGTGATGGACTGGCCTTCGGGCGAACTACGGGTCGCCGCCGAGTTCGAGGACGGAGGCCCGAACCAGATCGAGTGGGCGGACGACGACCTTCTGATCGCATCCGCAGCGCAACGGCCGGAGGCCGAGGCGGAGGTCGACGACGAGGAGCGGAGCCGGCGGCCGAAGATCATCGGCGCGCCGCTGTACCGCTTCAACGGTCGGGGCTACTACCACGATTGCCCCACTCAGCTCTGGTCGATCCACCTCGACCCCGACGCCACGAACGCCGACACCACGAGCGTGGAGGCCGAGCCCGGCGACGTGCCGGTGGCGATCGGGCCGGTCGACGTGGACCACGAGGCGTTTGCGGTCGCACCCAATGGATCGGCTGTGATCGCGATCGCCACCGTCGATGAGGCCGACCGGGTACTGGGCGGGAGCCACCTGGTCCGCTACGACTTGACCCGGTCCGACGACGGCTCGGTGAGTGCCTCGGAGCCGACCACAATGACCCTGGACCCCGGCGAGTGGGGCCAGGTCGTCTGGCATCCGAGCGACGGCGTGTTCGTGATCGGAAGCGAGGATCTGAGCACCATCGAGTTCAACCGGCTGTACCGCATCGATCCCGTGTCGCCGGGCTCGCCCGTCGAGGTGGCGTTCGACGACGTGAACATCGCCGCCGGACCCGCCACGACCGCCGTCGTCGACGAGGGAATCCTCACCACCGGCCCGCGGCGAGGTCGGGTCGGCATCGACCGGTACTCGACCTCCGATGGCACCCGATCCGTGGTCTACGACGACGACGCCACCGTCGTGGCGCTGGCCGCCGACTCGGCCGGAGAAACGGTGCTGGCGGCCATCACGTCGGTCACCCGCCCCGCGGAGCTGTGGCGGATCGACGACGGCGCCGCCGTCAGGCTCGTCGCGCTCAACGAGGAGCTGTTGTCGCAACTCGACCTGGCCCGGACGGAGTCCGTGGAGGTGACGTCGGCCGACGGCACGATCGTGGAGGCGTTCGTGACCCGGCCGCCGGACACGGCACCCGACACCGGCACGCCCCGGCCGGGCCTCGTCTACGTCCACGGCGGCCCGATGTTCCAGTACGGACACTTCTTCTTCGACGAGTTCCAGATCGCCGCCGCGCTCGGCTACGTCGTCATCGGGGGCAACCCGAGGGGCTCCGACGGCTACGGCGAGGCGTGGGCCCGCGACATCATCGCCAACTTCGGGAACCGTGACTGGGAGGATGTGCAGGCCATCACCAGGCACCTGGCCGATCTTCCCGAGGTCGATGAGGACCGCATCGGGATCGGCGGAGGCAGCTACGGCGGTTTCATGACCTGCTGGGCGCTGGGCCACGACGACGCCGGACGCTACAAGGCCGGCCTGGTCGAGCGATCGGTGGTCGACTTCGTGTCGATGACCGGCACCAGCGACATCGGCCACAGTTTCGTCACCCGCTATCTCGGTGCATCGATCGACGACGACCCCGACGCAATCCTGCGACAGTCGCCCCTGACCTATGCCAAGAACATCTCGGTTCCGACCCTGGTGCTGCACTCCGAAGAGGACTGGCGCTGCCCAATCGAACAGGCGGAACGACTGCACGCCACAATCCACCGCAACAGCGCAGATGGAGGCTCGTCGATCCTGGTCCGCTTCCCGGCCGAGAACCACGAGCTGAGCCGCAGTGGCCAGCCCCGGCACCGGGTCGAGCGCTTCGAGATCATCCACGAGTTCTACGCCCGCCATCTCGGCGGAGCCGACTACGAGACCTCCCACCTCCCCCCTCAACCCTCGATGTCCACGGGCCCCTTCCCCGGCCCCGAAATCAGCGTGAAGTGAAGCAAACCGGCGCGATATCGCGCGGGTTTGCTTCACTTCACTGCCGTCGACCTAGGCGGTTTGCTGTCAGTGGCCAGCGGTACGGTCTCCTCATGCGATTCGATGATGCGTTTCAGGCGCTCGTCGAGCTCGCGGCCTCTCGACACAACGCCTTCCACACCACCGAGGCCGCCGACATTCCCACTCACCGCCTCCGTCGTGGCGCAAACCAGGGGGTCCTGACGCGCCTGGGCTCGAGAATCTGGTCCGTGACCGCACTGGGAAGACCGCCGGGCCAGGCGCTTCGGGCCGCCACTCTCGAGACCTCCGGTGCTGCCTCGTGCCACCGCGGCTCCGGGTGGCTGCACGGCTGGTTCGAGAATCCACCCGTCGTTGCCGACATCTGGGTCCCCGGCCATGGCCGCCGAACGACCCGGTCAGCTCGCCAGCATCGGGCGCCGTCAATCGATCCCGATCGCGACATCATCGAGATCGACGGCATCCGCACTCTGAGCGCGGCAGCCACGCTGTGCCTGCTCGGGCGGGTGGAGTCCGACGAGATGCTCGAACATTGCCTCGATCGCTTCCTCCTGCAGCACCCGAGGGCGTGGCTGATCGACACGCTCGACCGTCTCTGGGTTCCCAACGGTGCCGGTCCAACCGCTCTGCGCCGGGTTCTGAACCATCCGGCTCGTCGATCGGGCCCGGCTGAGTCCTTCATGGAGCGGCGGGTGCAGCGGATTCTCGCCGAGGCGGAGCTACCGCCGCTCGTCCTCCAGCACGAGGTCGCCGTTGGCGGCCGGCGATACCGGATCGACCTGGCGATGCCGAGCATCAAGCTTGGGGTGGAGAGCCACGGGCGCCGGTTCCACTGGGGTCGGCGGGCCGGAGAGGCAGACAACGAGCGCGATCTGGCCCTGGCCTCGGCCGGCTGGCAACTGCTGTACGTCACCTGGGACCAACTCCAGGACCCGGTCGCGCTCCGGGATCGGGTGGCGGCCGCCGCGTCGGCGAGGCGCTCCGAGCAGACCACCGCGTGAAATGAAGCAAACCCGCGCGTTGCCGCGCGGGTTTGCTTCATTTCTGACGACGTGGCGGGGAGGTTGCAGTCGGAGCGGCGCTAGAGCGAGGCGACGATGTCGGCCATCAGTTCGCCGGCCTCGGTGGGGTTCTGGCCCACCTTGACGCCTGCGTCGGCCAGGGCCTCCATCTTGGCCTGGGCGGTCCCCTTGCCCCCGGAGACGATGGCACCGGCGTGGCCCATCTTCTTGCCCGGAGGGGCGGTGACGCCGGCGATGTAGGAGGTGACCGGCTTCGTCATCGACGACTTGATGTAGTGGGCCGCCTCCTCCTCGGCTGAGCCGCCGATCTCGCCGATCATCATCACGGCTTTGGTCTCGGGGTCGGCTTCGAACGCCTTGAGGCAGTCGATGAACGTGGTGCCGGGGACCGGGTCGCCGCCGATGCCGACGCAGGTCGTGACCCCGATGTCCTTCTGCTTGAGCTCATACAACGCCTGGTAGGTCAAGGTGCCGGAGCGGCTGACGATGCCAACCGGGCCGCCGGGTTTGGCGATGTGGCCGGCCGTGATACCGATGTTGCACTTGCCGGGGCTGATGATGCCCGGGCAGTTCGGTCCGAGCAGGCGGGTGTTCGGATAGTCGTTCTTCAACTTGTTGTAGAAGTAGGCCTCGTCGTGGGCCGGGACGCCCTCGGTGATGGCCACGATGAACTCGATGCCGGCCTCGGCCGCCTCCAGCACCGCCCCCTTGACACCCGGGGCGGGGATGAAGATGCACGATGCGGTGGCGCCGGTGGCTTCCATGGCGTCGGCCACCGAAGCGAAGATCGGCACACCGTCGACATCGGTGCCCGCCTTCTTCGGATGCGTGCCGGCCACCACCTGGGTGCCGTAGGCCTTGTTGAGGCCGCCGTAGTAGCTCCCCTGGGAGCCGGTCAGGCCCTGATAGACGACCTTGGTGTTCTCGTCGACGAAAATGCTCATTGGTTCAACCTCTCCCTAACGCTCGGCCAATTCGACGGCACGGCGGGCCGCGCTCAACATGGTGTCCTCCATCATCAGTGAGTCACTGAGATGGGGTTTGAGGATCTCCCGACCCTCATCGGCGTTCGTGCCGTCGAGGCGGATCACGATCGGGGCGTCGATCGACACCCGCTTCATGGCTTCGAGGATGCCGTTGGCCACCTCCTCACCCCGGGTGATCCCGCCGAAGATGTTGATGAAGATCGACTTCACCTCGGGATCGTTGTTGATGACCTCGAGCGCTCCGGCCATCACATCGGCGTTGGCCCCACCACCGATGTCGAGGAAGTTCGCGGGTGCCCCGCCGACCTGGTTGACGACGTCGACCGTCGACATGGCCAGACCCGCGCCGTTGGCGATCACGCCGACCGAGCCCTCCAGGCCGACGTACTGCAGACCCTTTTCGTGCGCCGCCTCCTCCCGCTCGTCGCGGGGCTGGGTGGCGTCGTACTGCTCGTAGTCCGGATGCTCGTAGACCGCGTTGCCGTCGAGTGACACCTTGGCGTCGAGGGCATGGACCTCACCGGTCGGTTTCAAGATCAGCGGGTTGATCTCCACCAGGTCGGCGTCGCCCTCGACGTAGGCGTTGTAGAGCTTCAGGAGAATGTCGACCGCACCCTCGGTGGCGTCGGGGTTCAGGTTGGCGGCCGCCACCCACGCCCGACACGCATCCTCGGTGAGGCCGACCGTCGGGTCGACCCAGATCTTGGCGATGGCGTCGGGATTGGACTCGGCCACCGCTTCGATCTCCACGCCGCCCTCGGCCGACAGCATGCCGAGATGCTTCTTGGCCGAACGGTCGAGCGTGAAGCTGGCGTAGTACTCCTCGGCGATGTCGGATGCCTTCTCGATCCAGATCGTTCGTACGATGTGGCCCTTGATGTCGAGCCCGAGAATGTTGGAGGCGTGGGTGCGACATTCGTCGGCGTCGGCGGCCAGCTTCACGCCGCCGGCCTTGCCCCGCCCGCCGGTGTGGACCTGAGCCTTCACCACCACCGGGTAGCCGATGCGATCGGCGATGGCCACGGCCTCGTCGACGTCACCGGTGGCCTCGCCGGCCGAAACCGGGATGCCGTAAGTGGCGAAGAACTGCTTGCCTTGATATTCGAGTAGGTCCACGTGATTCTCCCGTATGGGCGGCGACGACCGCCCGGTTGGATCTGAACGGCAAATACTGCTGCGATACTAGTGGGGTGGAACGGTGGCCGCGGCCCCGGTCCGGCGGTCGGTCGAAATCCGTCGCTACTCGTAGCCCTCGCACCCATAGATGGTTTTCATGCCCGTTGCCCAAGGATCACAAGTCGACGCCCGTCAGGCGATACTGCTGGCCCTGGGCGGTATCGGCGCCTTCGTCGCCATCGCCTTTCTCGTCACACGCCTCGGCTCCCTCGGCAACGGCGGTACCGAGGTGCCCATCCAACTCGGTGAGCCGGTGTTCCAGCCGGGTGACGCCGGCGACCTGGCCGCCGTCATCGCCGATGACGGACCGCTCCTGTTCTCCGACGCATCCGGCGGCGACCGCGACATCGTCATCAACCATCTGGGCGCCTCACCCGAGGAGGGCTGGGTGGCCTTCGCGGCCCGTGACCTCACCGCTCCCCGTGACTGCTTCGTGGAGTGGCAGGCCGACCGGGCCGTCTTCGTCGATTCCTGTGACGGGGTCGAGTATCCGGCCGACGGGGATGGACTCGAGCAGTACGGCACCTCCGTCGACAACGACGGCAACCTCGTCGTCAACCTCAACGTCGTCGGCGGTGGGACCGGCGACGACGGGAACGGAGGATGACATGACGTTCCTGCTGGCTCAGGTGACCGACACCCACATCGTCGCTCCCGGCTATGACGGCGAGCTCTACGTCGACAACAACGAACGCCTTCGCCTCGCCGTCGAGCGGTTGCTGGGCGAGACCGTGAGACCCGACGCCGTGGTGGTGACCGGCGATCTCACCGACCTCGGCACCGCCGAGGAGATGAACATCGTCGCCGATCTGCTGAGCCCGCTTCCGATGCCGGTCCTGGTGCTTCCCGGCAACCACGATCTGCGGTCGTCGATGCGAACCGCCTTCGCGATGCCATGGGTGTCGGATGACAACATGAGCTGGGTCGTCGATATCGGTCCGATCACCATCGTCGGGCTCGACAGCCTCTCCCCCGAACAGGTCGACGACGACGGCGCGATCCGGCACGGCGGAAGATTCGACGACGCCAGGGCCTGCTGGCTCGACGACGCGCTGACCGCCACGGCCGGCCGACCGACCGTCATCGCCATGCACCATCCTCCGTTCACCACCGGCATCGGCTGGATGGACAAGACGGGCCTCGAGGGCGACGGTCACTTCGCGGAGGTCGTCGGCGAACACCATCATGTGACCCGAATCCTGTGCGGCCACCTCCACCGATCCATCACCACCACGGTGGCCGGGGTCCTGTGCAGCACCGGCCTCAGCACGATTCACCAGGTCGAGCTGAATTTGGCTCCCAATGCCCGGCCACAGGTCGTGTGCGATCCCCCGGGCTACCAACTTCACACATTCAACGGGCGCACCTGGGTGACTCATACCAGGCACTTCGACACCGGTCGGGGTGTCATCGATCCCGGTTGGGCGTAACGAATCACGCCCGAAACACCCGCATAACGATCATGTGGCGAGCTGACGTCACCCATTGGATCGACTATGGAACAGTTCCGTCGTGCGCTAAGGTGTGATCCCAGATACAACCAGCTGAAAATAGGTTGGTCACGGCACATGGCGTCTCTCCGGCGCCCGCAGAGGGGCTGCCCGTGGTCGATCTGCTAACCCGGTTCGCTGAACCGGAAGGGGAGCGAAAACTTCAATGGACTTCAAACGATTTGACGTGTTCCGTCGAAACGTCGGACCGGTGCAGCTCGATCTGATCGAGTCGTATGCCCAGGGACGGATCGGACGCCGCGATTTCCTCAAGCGAGGTGCCATCGTCGGTCTGTCGATGCCGGTCATGGGCTCGATCATCGCCGCATGCGGTGACGACGACGGCGGTGACGACACCGCCGGCGGTGGCGACGGCGGAGGCGACAGCAATGGCGGAGGCGGCGAAGGCGGCAACCTGGTCGTCGCCATTCAACAGGGCGATGCCAACTCCGGTCTCGACCCCGTCAACATGTTGGACCTCGGTACCTACGCCGTGATCTCGCAGAGCTTCGAGTACCTGGTCGGTGTGGGTTCCGACGGCAACATCGGTGACACCGGCCTGGCCACGGCGTGGGAGGCCAACGAAGACGGCTCAGTGTGGACCTTCACCCTGCGTGAGGGCGTCAAGTGGCAGGACGGATCCGACTTCACCTCGGCCGATGTGGCCGCCACAATGGACCGCCTCGCGGCCCAAGGCAACGCCGGTCTCGCAGGAGTGATCGGCGAGGGTTCGGTCGACGCATCCGATCCCGGGGTCGCCGTCATCACCTTGATCGAGCCGAACGGGAACTTCCCGGTCCTGGTCTCGACCTTCAACGCCCAGTCGGTCATCACCCCGGCCGACTACACCGACGGCACCACGCTCGATGAGCGCCCCGCCGGCACCGGCGCCTGGAAGTTCGTCAGCTTCGATCCCACCAGTTTCGTGGTGAAGTTCGAGCGCAATCCCGACTGGTGGGGTGGCTCCACCCCGCTCGACACCATCGAGCTGCGCGGCTTCGCCGACCTCGGCACCGCCGTCACGGCAATGACCTCGCGTGACATCGACGCCATCCAGCAGTTCACCGTCATCGGCGGTGAGGGTCTGCTGGCCGACGACAACTTCACCGTCCTCACTCCGCCGGCGGCCACGCACCGTCAAGTGTGGTTCAACACCCAGCAGGGCCAGTACACCGACAAGCTCGTCCGGCGGGCCATGGCCTACTGCCTCGATCGCGACGAGATGGTCACCACCCTGTTCAACGGAAGGGCCGAGATCGCCAACGATCACCCGGTCCTGTCCTCGCTGCCGTTCTTCGATCCCGATGCGGTCGAGCAGCGCACCCGCGACATCGACATGGCGAAGTCACTGCTCAGCGAGGCCGGTGTCACCGAGATCAGCGGCACCATCGAGACCGGCGACATCCAGGAGATTCCCGACCTCGCCGCGATCATCCAGCGCAACGCCGCCGAGGCCGGGTTCAACCTCCAGGTCAGCACCCAGTCGAACTCGACCTTCTACGGCAACGCCTGGTGCCCCGACGACGGCGACGACTCCACGGTTCCGTGTTGGGGCGCAGCCGAGTTCGGCATCGTCGACTACGGCCATCGCCCTACCCCCGACGTGTACTTCAGCTCGGCCCTCGCCTCGGGCGGCGTCTGGAATTCGTCGGTGTGGGAGAACTCCGACTTCGACGCACTGCTGTCGCAGTACCGCACGTCGGTCACGGTTGACGATCAGAAAGCGGCTGTCGGCGAGATCCAGAAGCTCATGCACGAGGAGACGCCCGCCTGCTATCCGTACTTCTACAACTACCTGTCGGGCCATGACAACAGCGTCTCCGGCATGCAGTCGACCGCTCTGGGTCACGTGATCCTGAGTGGGGCGTCGAAGAGCACCTGATCAATCCCAACAAGCCAACCAAATTCAGTTAGCACGGATTTGAGGCGGCGACGGAGTTCCGTCGCCGCCTCTTCCGTACCGGTACATCAACACCAATCGACGACAACAAGGGGGATCATGTGAGCGACTTAGGCGCTCCTGTAGTTGAGACAGCCGCACCCGAATCAGACGGTTCCAGACCTGGTGGTCGTAAACTCCCCGGCGGATCGATGACCCGTTTCATCCTTCGTCGCCTCGGGTTGGCCCTCATCACGCTGTTTCTGATTCTGCTCATCGTATTCGCGCTGACCAGAGTCTTTCCTTCCGATCCGGCCCGGCAGCTGGCCGGACCGTTCGCGTCCGAGGAACGGGTGGCGTCGCTGACGGAGAACCTCGGGCTCGATGATCCCCTGCCGACCCAGTTCGGCCGGTTGCTCTGGTCGGTTGTCACACTCGACTTCGGCGAGTCGTTCTCCCAACCAGGTGTCCGTGTTCTCGACCTGGTACGTCCGGCTCTGTGGAACTCGGCCAAGCTGGTCGGACTCTCGCTGTTGTTGACACTTCCGATCTCGATCCTCGGTGGAATCTGGGCCGCCTACCGAAAAGACACCTTCACCGATCGCAGCATCGTGTCGTTCGGTCTGGCCAGCGCATCAATCCCCGACTTCGTGTCCGGTGTGTTCCTCCAGTTCCTGATCGGTGTGCAGCTGGGGTGGCTCCCGGCGATCGCCAACGCTCCCGACAATGCCGGGATCTTCACCGAACTCCGCTACATCCTGCTGCCGGCGCTGTCCATCCTGTTTGTCTACTTCGGCTACATCGCCCGCATCACCCGCGCCGGTGCGATAACGGCCTTCGATTCCGACTACACCCGCACGGCGTTCATGAAGGGTTTGAGTCCCGGAAAAGTGATCCGGCGGCACATCATGAAGAACGCCCTGCAGCCGACGGTCGCCGTCACCGGTACCCAGATGGGTTACCTGTTCGGGGGCCTCGTGGGCCTCGAGCTGGTGTTCAACTATCCCGGACTCGGCCGTCTCATCTTTCAGGCAGCAACTGCTCCCGACTTCCCACTCCTGCAAGCGGGTGTCGTGGCCGTGGCCATCATCTTCATGTTGTCGACACTGGCCGCCGACCTACTGATCGCCTGGATGAACCCCCGGGCTCGCAACTCGTAAGGGGGATGTGAGATGGAAGAAAGCAACGTCGTGCAGACAGAGACCGAGATCGAGGAACAGGGGGCGGCCGCCACGTCGTCCGCCCCGGCTCTGGACCGCAGGTCGGTTCGGGCTGAGCAGCGCCGGGAGCTGTTCCGCACCCCGTCGTTCCTCATCGGGTTGTTCATCGTGCTGCTGTGGCTGGCCTGCGGTATCGCCCCTGGTCTCTTTGCCCGCTATCCGGAACTCGATCCGGTCCGGGTCGACGGTTCGGTCATCCCTCGCAGCCCACCAAGCGCCGATGCGTGGTTCGGGACCGACGGCACCGGCCGGGACGTGTTCTCCCGGGTCGTCTACGGCGCCGACAACGTCTTGATCAACGCGCCGGCCGCCGCCTTGTTGGCGGTCGCGCTGGGCGCCCTGCTCGGGCTGATCATGGGCTACTACCGGGGCTGGGTCGATGAGATCCTGAGCCGCATCATGGAGGCGGTCCTGTCGCTGCCTGTGATCCTGCTGGCCATCATGGTCCTTGTGGTGTTCGGTGCATCACGAATCGCCATCATCCTCACCATCGCGGGGCTTTTCACCCCGGTCGTGACCAGAACGGTCCGAGCGGCGGTGCTGTCGGAGTCACAGCTCGACTACGTTGCCGCGGCCAAGTTACGCGGCGAGTCGGGTCTGTTCATCATGTTGCGGGAGATCCTGCCCAACATCACGAACGTGTTGGTGGTGGAATTCACGGTGCGTGTCGGCTACGCGATCTTCACCGTCGCCACCCTGGCCTTCCTCGGTCTCGGCGCTGACGACGTCACCGTTGCCGACTGGGGGACCGACATCTCCCAGAGCTACGAACTCGTGAAGGCCGGCCAATGGTGGCCGTCCATCTTCCCTGCCCTCGCCATCGCTGTTCTGGTGATCGGCGTCAACCTCATTGCCGACTCGCTGGACAAAGTTTACAAGGGCTGATTTTGCAGCTCCTACGAAACGGGGGATCATAACCTTATGACCGCAGTAATGGATTCGGAGATACCAATCGATCGGGGCGACCCGGACACAGCGGCATTGGCCGTGCAGGATCTGAAGCTCGTCTATCACGTTCGGGGCAACGCCCGAGAGGTGCTGCGCGGTGTCACGTTCCAGATCCGCCCCGGTGAGGCGTACGGCCTCGTCGGTGAGTCGGGATGCGGGAAGTCGACGACCGCCTACGCCGCGCTGCGCTACCTACCGGGCAACGGCGAGATAACCGGGGGGAGGGTGCTGGCCGGCGGACGCAACATCACCGCGATGTCGGCCTCCGAGCTTCGCAAGTTCCGCTCGACCGAAGCCGCCATGGTCTACCAGGATCCGGTGCAGGCTATGAATCCCGCCCTCAAGATCGGCAAGCAGGTGGCCGAGTGCTACCGCATCATCGGCCAGAGCAAGGAGCAGGCCACCGAGAGCGCGCTCAAGGCGCTGGAACGGGTGAGGATCGCCGACCCCGAGTCGGTGCTCGAACGCTATCCGCACCAGCTCTCGGGTGGGATGCTTCAGCGGGTGGTCATTGCCATGGGCCTGGCCGGTGACCCGAAGCTCCTCGTGCTCGACGAGCCGACCACCGGTCTCGACGCCACAGTCGAGGCCGAGGTTCTCGACCTCGTGCGGGATCTGCGCAGCGTGACCGATGCCGCCGTTCTCTTGATCGCCCACAACCTCGGCGTGATCCGGACCATGTGTGACCGGGTCGGTGTCATGTACGCCGGACGGATGGTGGAGGAGGCACCGGCCGACGAGCTGTTCGACCAGCCTCGCCACCCGTACACCATCGGTCTGATGAATGCCATCCCCAGAGCCGGTCTACGCAAGACCGATCGGGCCCTGTCGACCATTCCCGGCAACATGCCGCCGATCGGCAGCAACCTGCCGACCTGCGTCTATGTCGACCGGTGCCCGCTGGCATCGGATCTGTGCCGCAACGAGAAGCCGCCGCTGGTGGCGTTGAACGACGGACGCTGGACCCGCTGCCACCACAGCGATCAAGTTACCGAGATCACCGCTCCGGAGGAGAAGATCCCGCTCTACGAGACCAGTGACGAGAAGGTCCTGGAGCTGAACGGTGTGTCCAAGACCTTCCGTCAGAAGGGTCGGGACATCCCGGCCCTGGTGTCGGTCGACCTTGGTTTCGCCGAGGGGGAGACGCTCGGCTTGGTCGGCGAATCGGGCTCGGGCAAATCGACACTGGCCAAAGCCATGTTGGGTGTTCACGCCGCCGATCCCGGCAGCGAGATGATCCTCGACGGCAAACCGATGAAGGCCGAGGCCACGGCGCGGCGTCAGGAATCCATCAAAGCGCTGCAGATGGTGTTCCAGAACCCGGATTCGGCGCTCAACCGATCCTGGACGGTCCGCCGGATCCTGAAGCGCACGGTGACAACCCTCACCGGGATCTCCGGTGACGCTGCCGACAAGCGGGTGGAGGAGATAGCCGAGGCGATGCGTCTCTCGTCCCACCACCTCGACGTGCGACCACGACAGCTGTCCGGCGGCCTCAAGCAACGCGTGGCGATCGCCCGAGCCTTCGCGGGGGACCCCCGTCTCGTGGTGTGCGACGAGCCCACCTCGGCGCTCGACGTGTCGGTACAGGCGGCGATCCTCAATCTGCTGGCCAACCTGCAACACGATGAGCGGATCAGCTACCTGTTCATCACCCACGACATCAACGTGGTGAGGTATCTCGCCGACCGTATCGCCGTGATGTACGTGGGCCGGATCATGGAGAAGGGCGCCACCGACGACCTCTTCCGAGGTCCGGTGCATCCCTACACCGAGGCGCTGCTGTCGGCCGTGCCCAGCGTGGACGGTGTGGCCAAGGAACGGATTCCGCTCACCGGCGACATTCCCACCCCGGCCAATCCCCCTCCTGGCTGCGTGTTCCACACCCGCTGCCAGTATCACATGCCGGGCAAGTGCGACGTCGAGGTTCCGCCGGCGGTGGAGGTCGGCGACCGGCACACCATCGTGTGCCACCTGCCCGTCGACCAGATGCCGATGCCGGTGAAGCTGACGAAGTCCAACGGCGAGACAGCCGTCTGACCCAGGCCGCGGCCACACGAGTCCGAAACGATCACGGTCGCCAGTCCTTCCCTCCGGCGGACTGGCGACCGTATCAGAAAGACGTCACCCGATCCCCGCCTGATACATATTTCCGGCAGGTCTTCGCATCGGGCTCGGGCTAACGGATCAGGGCCAGCTCGATCATCCCGGACGAGAAGTCGTAGCCGACGACCGGATAGCGCATCTCAGCCGCGTTCTCCTGCAAGAAGAGCGTGAAAGCCGACAGATCTCGTTGTGCGGGTCGAAGCTCGAACTGCTCCGGTTCGTACCACTCGTTGGGGGGCGCGATGCTGAGCCGTCCAACCACGAACTCGACAACATCACTGGTCTCGGCCGGCGCCTGTTGGAGCAGCTGGTGGATCTTGGCCAGCTCCTCGGCCTCCTGCTGGGTGACATTGGAGCGGAAGAACCGACAGTTCAAGGTGGCCTGGAACTGATCGACCGTGATCTGGTCCTTGGTCATGGCAACGATGAGACGAAGAAGCAGGTTCTGAGCCAGATCCCGGGTTCCGGTCATGGCTTCGAGCATCCCGAGGTCGGCGGTCGCGGCGACTGCGGTGGCCGTGTTGACCCAGATCAGGGATGTCTCGACGTCGTCGGGGCCGATGGCGCCGGTGATCTCGTCGACGTCGAGCGCCCCGGGAACCCGTAGTGGCATGGCGACCGGCACCAGATGATGATTGTCGACAACACCGTAGATTCCCGGCATGCGAACCGTCCCCCAATCCGAGGACCGGGATCCGGAGACCCGTCGGAGCAGTTTGGATCCAAGGCCACGGCCGAGCATGGCGCTCGCGGCGGCGGAGCGGATGGCAAACGTTCCCTGTGCATTGGCGGTCTCCACCGATGCGTTGTGCGGCGGCAGCACCGCCGGGCCGGCCCACAGATCGGGGTCCGAAGCATCGAGGCGGAGCACAAATACCAGGCCGGTCTGCTGATGCCAGCAGGTGAACACGTCGGCCTCCTGGCCGCTGCCGATGTGCTCGCCGATCCGGAACGACCCGAACTCCCGACCGCAGTAATCGTCAAGCGTGGCCACCGTCAGTCGACCTGGGCGACATACAGCGGTGAGCCGAGGAGAACCGACATGCCGGGCTGCGGATCTCGCTGAGGATAGGGGCTTGGGCCGACGAGAAGCCGCTTGGCGACGAATTCCACCAGCTGGGGTGGACCGTTCATCGCCTGAGTCGCCAGATGCACAGCCTGCAGCGCCCCGGCCTCGTTTGCGGCACCGGCCGTCGTGGCTCGGGATGTCGGGTCGTCTGTCTCCGGGGCCAGCGCGGCCAGGAGAAACGGCATCGCCGACTGGGACGTGATCTGGGATCGTCCATCGGTGTTGCCAATGATGTGATGCCGGGACCCGCCAAGGCCGACGAACGCCGTCTCGGTCACGCCGCCGAAATAGACGGGGCCGTCATTGGGGCCCAGCGGCCCCCACGACATCATCATGCATCCTTGGAAATAGGTCCCGGGTTCTTCGACCGTGCCGACATCGGCGTTCGTCTCCATCCATCGGGTCACCGCTTCCAGCCGGGCGACCCGATCATCACCGGTGAGGACCTCCGATGTCCGACCGGCGCTGAGCACCTTGAGATCGATCTTCGCCTGCGTCGCGATCTTCCTGCGAGCTCGTTCGTCGATCTGGGCCAACAACATGTCGACCTTGGTGTCCGATATGTAAAGGTAGTAGCGAAGGCTCATTGGTTCGTGCCGCTCATGACGTCCCGGCGAGGCTGCGCAGCCGTCGGGCAACCTTGCCTCCCGTGATCGAGTATCGCGGATGTGTCACCCCGGTGCCACAGGACACAGGTCGAACTCATCGGACGCGGAGCGATGATCGTTCATCCACTCCGAGGATCGAACCCTCGTCCCGGTCTTCTAGCATGGAACGATGCAGCCCGGTCCAGGATCTTTCGAAGCCGCCATCTTCGACATGGACGGGCTGCTGCTCGAGTCCGAGTCGTTGTGGCGCCGGGCCGAAGGGGAGGCGGCGACCCGCCTGGGTCTGCCGCTGACCGAGGCCGACTTCATGGAGACGACCGGCGTTCGTATGCGTGATGTGGCCCGCATCTGGTTCGACCGCCACCCCTGGCAGGGTCCGAGCCCCGACGAGGTGGCCGATCTGGTGATCGATCGGGTGGTTGAGCTGGTGGCCGAGGCCCAACCGCTGCCCGGCGTCGTCGACACGCTGGAGCTGTGTGCCTCACATGGCCTTCGCCTGGCGCTGTGCTCGTCCTCGGACCGCCGCCTCATCGATACGGTGTTGACCACACTCGAACTCGAGCCGTACTTCGAGCTGAGCCATTCAGCCGAACACGACGAGTACGGCAAGCCTCATCCGCAGCCGTACCTGAGCACGGCGGCCAAACTGGGCGTCGCTCCACGGAACTGTCTGGCGTTCGAGGATTCCGTCACCGGTTGCCTCTCGGCCAAGAGCGCCGGCATGACGGTTGTCGCCGTGCCCGATCCCGAATCCCAGGGACAACCGGGCTACGGAATCGCCGACCTGGTCATGGGCTCGCTCAGTCGGTTCGACGCCGAGACACTCGACCAGGTGGCATCCGGTGTTCCCGCCCCGAACATGGCTCGGCCCCGCTTCCACCTGGCCTTTCCGGTTGACGACCTTGACGCCGCCCGCCGGTTCTACACCGGGGTCCTGGGCTGCCGTGAGGGGCGATCGGCCGACACCTGGGTCGATTTCGATCTCTGCGGTCATCAGATCGTGGCCCACCTGAGCGCGGTGATGAACGGTCCGACCACCAACGCGGTCGACGGACATGAGGTTCCTGCCGAGCACTTCGGAGTGCTCCTGGACCGGACGGCCTGGATCGACGTGGTCGAGCGGCTGAAGAAGGCGGAGACCCGCTTTCTGATCGAGCCGACGGTTAGGTTCGCCGGCTTGCCCGGCGAACAGCACACCTGCTTCGTGCTCGATCCCGCCGGCAATGCGTTGGAGTTCAAGGCCTTCAGTGATGACCGCCAGGTGTTCGCCGTCGACAACGAAGGCGCCTGACGGCTCGATCTCAGCCACTCACGGCGGCCGCTACCCCTCGACGGACACGACACGCACGGCGTCGACGAGGTTGCCGTAGGGCCCGGACCTGGTCGACCAGAGCATGAACCGGACCGACGTGATCCCATCGGGCACACGCCACCGGCCGCTGTGTGTGACCCAAGTGGTTGTGGCCGTCACGGTGTCGACCACGTCGACGTCTGACTGAGGTCCGATTCTGACCTCGATGGTCTCCGTGCCGCTGCGGGCCCGGTGGAGGAACTCCCACTCGACGACGGCACCCGACTCCACCGTCAGACTCCGGTACAGCCCACCCTGCGAGCTGGAGTTGAGTTCGGCGAACTGGCCGCCGTCGATCGACGAGATGCCCTCGAAACCCGACCGCATCAGTTGGATGTCCCCGTTGGTCGATCGCCAACGATCGACCTCGCCATTGTCGAGCCACACCATGTCCTGCCGGATCGACGGGCTCTCGAAGCCTCCGGCGGATCTCCCAACCAGGACCACCGTCGTCGGCGGCGGCGGTGCGGTCGTCGGGGCTGTTGTCGTTGTCGGTGACGTCGTGGGGGGCGAGGTTGTCGTCGCGCTCCGGGTCGTCGTCGTGCGCCGGGTCGTCGCCGGCGATGTCGTTTTGGTGGTCGCAGTCGTTGCAGGTGTCTGTGACGTGACGGGGCGGGCGGTCGTCGACGACGACGAGTCTGCGGTTGTAGACGTCGATTCGATCGACCGGCCGGTACTCGAGCCTCCCGTCGTCACCGTTGTGTCGTCGGTGGTCGGCACCGACGGTGATGTGACCTTCAATGGCGAGGGGCTCTGAGCCGGCGGGTCGTTCTCGTCGGTCGCCCCGCCCACGACCTCCGCCGCCATCGCCAGCCCGTCACCCGCGTTCGAATCGGCGGTGCCGACGCCATCGCCGACGATCTGGGGAGCACCGATCCCGCCCGACGTGCGACCCTCGGCATCGACCGTCACGCTGCGGCGGGCGGCGAGCCCCACGGAGGTTGCCACGGCCAGGGCCAGCACGATCATCACGGGCCTGCGCCAGCGGGACTCGGCCAAGGCGGCGGCCAGGGTCCGCACCGAACCGTTGTCGACGGCGACCGTCTCCCCGCCCGGGGCGAACGGTAGTCGCTCATCGGGGTGGGCCGGCGACGACGAGAGGTCGACGGGCACCACCTCCGGAGCGTGCAACGACCGATGCGACGTCGGTTCGTCGAGAAGGCGGTTGTGGGACTCGGCGTGCGAGTCGGGTGGGTTGCGCACCGTTGATCTCTCTTGGTGTTCAACCGGAGGACGGTCACCGCCTTCTGACCCATTCCGCCGGTACGTCGTCACGTCGGGATATCACGTCGGGGGCGCCGGAGGTTCCGATTCCCCGACGGTCAGTCTAGATGCAACATTGCCGATCAGTGGTGCAGGAACACCAAGCCTGGCGGCGACAGGAGGCAAAACGGACGAGCGACCCGGTGGGTAACCGGGTCGCTCGTCTTCGGTTCAGCCTCGTGCCGGTGTCACGACGAATGGCCGGCGGCCGGCTCGACCGCTTCACCATTGCCGGTCAACTCGTCGCCCTCGGCCGGGAGCACACTCGAGGTCGACAGACTCGGTCGCCGCTGCTCGGCACCGCGGGCGACGACGTCGAGGATGTTGACGCCGGTGGCGGTTTCGATCTGTTCGGCGATGGAGACGACCGCAGCCGGCATCTGCCGGGCCACGCCGCCGATGCCACCCTCGGCGCCACCGTTGTCGATGACGGTCACCTTCTCGATGTCGATGCCGTTCACCGTCTCGGTGATCAGCTCGACGATCTCGGGCAGCATTTTGAGCATGAGGATGTCGCGAGCCTCCGGCCCTGCCGCGGCGTACTCCTCCTGGAGTCGCTTGTAGACCTCGACTTCGGCCTTGCCGTCCTCGACGATCCGGGCGGCACGACCCTGGGCCTCCAACTGCATGGCCTGCAGCTTGGCTCGGGCCGGCTCGAGGACATCGGCGGTCAACCGGCGCTTCTGGAGTTCGATGCGCTGTTCCTCCAACCGCTGTTCGGCTTCGACACGGGCCAGGTCGGCTGCGACCTCGGCTCGTTCCTCCGACGAGTGGGCCTCGGCTTCGAGTTCGGCTCGCCGGACCCGAAGCTTGTTCTCCTCCTCGGCGATCACGAGATCGGCCTGGACCCGGGCCAATTGGGCCCGCTGCCGACCGGAGGCCTCCGCCTCCTCGGCCTCGGCGGTCTGATCGGCCTCGGTCTCCCGGGCCTCCCGGATCACGTTGGCCGTGCGACGACGACCGACGGCTTCGAGGTAGCCGACCTGGTCGGTCACGTTCTGGATCTTCAAGACGTCGAGTTCGAGTCCGAGTGTGCGGATGTCGTCGTCGGCCTCGTCGATGAGGGTCTGGGCGAACTTGAGGCGGTCCTCGTTGACCTCCTCGGGTGTGAGCGTGGCCAGCACGCCGCGCAGATTGGCCTCGAGGTTCTCCTTGGCGATCTGCTGGATGTACTCGGCAGGTCGACCGAGGAAACGCTCGACCGAGTTCTCGAGAATACCTTCCCGGCTCGACACCTTGATGTTGGCCACTCCCTGGACGTCGAGAGGGATGGCGCCCTTGGAGTAGGCGTTACTGACCGAGACCTCGATGGGGATCGTGTTCAGGTCCATGTAGTCGACCTTCTCGATCAGCGGGACGCGAACGGTTCGGCCGCCCTTGATGACGCGGTAGCCGACGGCCCTACCGTCGGAAAGCTGTCGAGTCCGACCGGAGACCACGGCGACTTTGTTGGGAGGACAGATGATGATCAGGCTCCGAACCGCCAGAGCCGCCGCCATGATGATGACGACCGCAAAGACGGCGATGATTGCTAGGTATTCCATGTTGCTCCTCCTTCAAAGAGAACGTGGCAGGCGAAAGACGATGACGGGGACGGCGCAGGCCTATTCGAGATCGATGAGCGACGCCACCCGGGCGATGCCGCCGGACAGCTCGACGACGACGACCTCGTGGCCGGGAGCGAACGACTCACCGTCAAATGATTCGGCGATCAGATAGTGGGGCTGACCGGCCAGCTCGATCCGGATACGACCGCGGTGTTCGGCATCGATCGGCACCGTGACCGAGGCCGGCCTTCCTTCGAAGCTTCGCTCCCCCACCCGTGACGTTGCCTCCGACGCCTTCAGGAGACCGAAGAGCGTGGAGTTGGCGAACGCGGCCACAACACCGAGCACCAGGGCGGTGATCAAGGTGACGACGACGTTGTAGCCGAAGCCACCGAAGACGAGACCGGCGGCGCCGAAGAAGGCGGCGAAGAACACGAGCGAGCGGAACGACAGCAGGCTGCCGACGATGGCCTGTCCGGCGTCGAGTCCGCTAGACACCGGGGAGTGGGCGTCGGCCCCGGAGTCAAGGTCGACGTCAGCATCGAAGTCGACATCGGCGTCAAGCTCGACGTCGGTGTCGAAGTCGACATCGGTATCGAGGTCGGTGTCGACCTCCATGTCGGATCCCAGGCCGCCCAGGATCATGGGAATCAGAAAGCTGCCTCCGAAGATGGCGGATGCGAGATAGATCCAGAACACGGGCCGTTCCTTTCCGATCGGGTGGATGTGGCTATGGGTGTCTGTGCGGACGTGGGATGGGAGGCTGGTGGGGCCGGAGTTTCACGAAGGCAGGTGGTCGGCGAGGATTGTTTCGACGCCTTGGTTGACGGTTGTCCAGTCATCGATCCATTCGGAGAGAACCTCGCGTCCGAGATCGGTTGGCCGGTACACCTTTCGGGCCGGCCCGCTGGCCGAGGCGACGAGTTCAGCCCGAACGAGGTCGTGTTTCTTCAACCGTTTGAGCACGAGATAGATGCTGGCCTCACTGCCGGCCGGCATCCCGGCCTCCTCGAGCTTCTGCAGGAGCTCGTAGCCGTAGGACGGTGAATCGACCAGACAGCCCAGCACACACATGTCGAGGACGCCGCGCATGATCTGAGCGTGATGTCCGTTTGAACTCAACCCCATGCGACCGATTATTACATTTCGCTATTAAGTAGTCAAGACAAAAAGGTAGAAGTCGCCGAAAAGTAGTGGGAACCTCTCGACATCGTGGACAGGCAATGGTCGGAACCGCCCCAACCGCGTTAGGGTGCTGATGGTGCCCCACGAACCGCTGCAGATCCTGGTCACCAACGACGACGGCGTCGATTCCATCGGCCTCCACGAACTCGCCCGTTCGATGACCGAGCTCGGGCAGGTCACTGTGATCGCTCCCGATTCGGAGTTCTCCGGGGCGGCGGCCTCCATCGGCTCGATCTACGAGGACGACCGGGAGGTGCACGAGGCATTCATCGACGGCATCGACACAGCCTGGGCCGTGTCCGGCCCACCCGCGCTGTGTGTGATGTACGCCCACCTCGGAGCCTTCGGATTCCAGCCCGATCTCGTGGTCAGCGGCATCAATCCGGGCGCCAACGTCGGGCGATCCGTCTACTATTCGGGCACCCTCGGCGCGGCGATCACCGCTCGAAACTACGGTATTCCCGGCGTCGCAGTGAGCCAGGCCGTCAACAGCGGCGCCGTCGAGGGCCAGGCCTGGGGGGAGATCGTGGCCCAGCTGGACTGGGTGGCGGCATCGACCGTTGCCCAGCGGGTGGTCGAGGCCATCCTGCCCGATGCCGCATCCAACCACTCCCCCGGCACGGCACCGGTCATCAACATCAACGTGCCCCACCGACCGCTCGCCGATATCGATGGATGGGTCTGGACCGACGTGGCCCCCGGCCCCCAGCGCACGATGAGCCGGGTCACGCTGGCGCCCAAACCCGGACACGTCGGGAGCTACAACGTCGAGTTCGAATTCGGCCCGGCCGAGGAGCACCCGGAACCGAACACCGATGTGGCCGTAGTGGCCGAGCAAGTGTCGGTCAGCTACATCAGCACCATGACCGCCCTCGACCCGGGGTCCGTACGGGCCACCGAAGCGGTCGAGGCCTCGCTCGACAAGCTCTTCGCCAACCGCCACTGAAGCTCAGGGCGCCGAACCCGGCGACACCAGCACCAACCAGCGGGGGACGAGATCGTCGATCTCCAGGGTCGCGGTCGAACGCCCTGGCGGGCCGTCGAGGTCGACGACGGTCACGACCGAGGAGCGGAGATCGACCGTCGAACCGTTGGCGACCGCCAGGAGATGGCTGCGGTTGACCGCTGTCATCGAGTCGGCGTTGGCCGCGGTCAAGAGGTGGAGGCGGCCGGCGTCGTGATCGGTCACGCCATCGCCTCGGAGGAGAAGGATCCGATCGGCGTCGGAAACCAGGCGAAGATCGAACGGGCCGCCCAGAGCAACCGGGAGACGCTCCGGCGTGGCGGCAGGACCGGTTCGTCGCAGAAGGACCCAATGGCAGGCGTCGGGGCGGTCACAGCGCTGACCGATGACGGCCCCGCGTGATGCCGATGAGGCGAAGAAGTCGCCCAGGCGCTCCCACCGTCGGTCGATCCGCTCGAAGGTTCCCGACCCGATCGTGGCCACGATGTCGGGGCCCCCGAACACCCGACCGGTGAGCGCGATCGTGTCAAGCACCGCCCCGTCGGCGAGACGCAATCGAAGCCAGGTCTGGGGGTCGGCGTTGTTGTTGGGCCACCAGATGACGGGCTCCGGATCGACGGCCACCACGGGCCGGTCTGGCAACCGACCACGGGTCAACATCCGCTGCAGGTTCGGAACCTCCGTGATCTCCTCGGCCGTGCTCACCGGGTCGTCGACATCCACCCAGGCGAGATGAGGGTCGCGGTACACGAGGAGCCGCTCGTCGACCACGGCGAGTGGCGCGCCGACCTCGTCGTGCCGGCTCTGGGACCCGGTACCGAGATCGATCTCCACCACTGTCTGACCGTCGCCGACCAGGAGTCGCCACCCGGCAGTGTCGAGCTCACCGACTGCGACAGCCGGGGAATCGGCGGTAGAGGACGGCATCTCGTCGAGTTCCGTCGACGTGGTTGGTGCCGATGGCGTCGTCGACGCATTCGAGGTGGGCCCAGCCGATGTCGGCGCCCGACCGGTCGATGGCGCCGTGGTGGGCGCAGACGTCGTCATCCGGTTGATGGACATCGAAGCGACCGAGCGCTCGGACTCCGTGGTCGCCTCCGTTTCGCCCCCCGGCCGGCTGATGAGGAACCAGGCCACAAACACGGCGGCAACACCCAGCGCTGCAGCCGGCCACTCCCCCACGCCGCCGCGACGAACGCTCGCCCCCGTCGCATCGGTGGGGCCTGCGCCGTCGCTGCGAACCCGACCCTCCTCGAACAGTGCGAGCGGATCACCGGCCACCGCATCGGCCGGTAGTCCGCAGTGGGCGCAGAACCGGGCGTTGGTGACGAGCGATGCTCCGCAACCCGAACAGGTCCGGACCTCGGGGTCGTCGGTCGCGTTCATCGAACGACCGGTTTCGGAACGAGCTCGATCCTCAGCGGCGAACCGGGGATGTCAACCGGAATCAGTCCGCTGGTCCCGGACGACAGATCATGGACGATCACACCGTCGTCGGTGGGAGCGAGCAGGTACCGGCCATCGGGTGACACGACCTCGGTGGCAACCTCGAACGTCGCGCTGCCGGCGCCGCTGTCCCCTCCGGACAGATAGCGCCCCGTCTCGGTGTCGAAATAGGTCCGCCCTCGTCCGAATTCGTCGTTCAGCACGAGGAATCGGTCATCGGGTCCGAACAGGTCCGTTCGCCATCCGGCCACCCGATCATCGGGCAGGTGTCGGTCGGCCTGCTCACCGGTCTCCCGGTCTAACCAGAACCGCTCACAGTTCTCCGGATCGCTGCACCGGCGGATCAGGACGAGCTGCGGTCCGGCGGTCTCGACCACGCCATCGCTCAGCAAGCGAGGCTCGCCGTCGGGTCGGGTGTCGAACGTGCCGTAGCCGGGTTGGAAACCGAGGCCGTGCCATGTGTCGAGGTGGGGTTCGGTGGCGAAGTCGGGTTCGGTTGCGAGCCGATCGGTCGACTCGGTCGAGTCGAGGTCGACGGTCACCAGCTCAAGGCGCGCCTCGTCGTTGTCTCCGCCGGTGGCCTCCCAGGTGCCAACGGTGACGGTTCCGTCGCCCGGGACCTCGAGCACCGCGATCGGGGTTGGCACATCGGCGGAGACCACCACCTGCTGATCGGCGGCGGGGTTGGCGATCGACGCGAGCCGAATTTCGCCCCCACCGGTGGCGAGCACGAGACGATCGCCGTCGTGGCCGACGATCAGCGCGGTCGTGCCGTAGGTTTCCGCGGCGCCGGAGGCGGGATCGAGCCGGACGGCGTGAGTCGAGTTGGCGGCGAAGACGTAGTGGTCATCGAGCCCCACGAGATCATCGGGAGCCATCACCTCGAGAACGTCGAGCAAGTCGACCATCACATCGGGATTGCCTCCGCTGCCCGTTCCGCCCGGTTCGACATCGACGTCGACGTCGACGTCGTCGTCGCCGTCGACTGCTCGCGACGGGACCGACCGGTTGCTCCAGCCGGCGGGCACCCGGGCGTCGATAGCGTCGAGCGCCACCGTCACACCGTCGAGCGAACCGGTCGGCGGCTGGAAGACCCGCCACCCGAGCACCGCGACCAGAACCAGCGCCACGGCGAGCGCGATCCGGCGAAGACCGTCGATCGCCGGCGCAGGCTGCGACCCGCCCGAACTCGTGCTCGATCGCGGCGGAGGGCGGAGTGGCGTCGGCCCGGCGGGCTCGGTGCGATCGCCGCCAACGCCACCCTGGCTGGAGCCGCCGAGGGCAAGACCGCAGTCGGCACAGAATCGATCACCGGCTTCGGGTTGGCGACCACATCCCACGCAGTCGGGGGAAACACTCATGACCGGTCGACCCAACGGTTCGGTTTGGGTACGGCGATGATCCGGGTGACGCCACGTGGCTCGGGGTCACCGACATCGAGGACGTAACCGTCATGGGTGGTGAGGTCGTAGACGACGATGCCGGCGGCGGTCGGCGTGAGGAGGTAGCGCCCGTCGCCGACCACATCCTCGACCTGGTCCTGGAAGTAGGAACCGGCGCTGCCACGTATGACGTTACCCGGCAGCAGCCAGCCGTGTTCAGTGTCGAAATAGCGGTGTCCGTCCTCGCTGTTGAGAAACAGAAGACGCCCGTCGGCGTCGATCGCCTCCATGCTCCAGCTGTCGCCCGGCGGCACCTGCTGGTCGACCGTGGACCCCGTCCGACGATCGATCCACCGATTCGTGCAGTCGTCGGGCCCGTCGCAGTCACGCACGAGCAGACGGTTCTCGGCGGTGACCAGTGCGATACCGTCGGCCACGTGCCGGTACCCGTCGGCGGTGACCTCGAACAGGCCTCCGGCGGGCACCCAGTTCAGATCGTGGGCCTCCCAACCCGGCCCGATGTCGGACACCTCACCCGTCAACAGGTCGACGAGGTAACGACCGTTGTCCGGTCTCGGCTGGGGGCGAAATCGCCATGCCAGCACCACGAGTCGATGGTCGTCGATCATCCGGGCCACTGATATCGAGGATTGCTCGAACTCGAGCACAACGGTCGGTGTTGCGGTTGGTTCCGCCACCGGTACGGCGACGATCCGGTTCGGCTCCTCGACCATGATCAGCTGATCCCGGAACCGGCCCACCAGCGACCCCGGCACCTGCGAGCGGTCGTACCTGGTGACGGTACCGGAATCGGTGTCCAGGCGGAGCAGACCGAGGCTGTGGGAGACGAACACCTGATGCCCGGCCAGTCCGGCGAGTCCCTTCCGCCTGGGAACATCGGCAGCGGGCAGGTCGATCAGCGTGACCTCGTCGGGTGGAGGCTTCGTCGCCACCTCGGCCGACGGTTCCGTTTCCGGTCCCGGCTCAGCTTCTGGATCCGGAGCGACAAGGCGCCAACCGAGAAACGAACCGGCGGCCAGCAACAGAACCCCCGTCGCGATGGACGTCCACAGTCGACTCGACGTCGCATCTCGGGACCGGCCGGTCGCAAACGGATCCACGACATCGGCGGCATCCTCCAACCCGCCGGATCCGGAACCATCCCATCCGGCGGCGAGGTGAGGCAGACCGCATCGGACGCAGTACCGGGCCTCGGGTCGGCCGTCGTGCCCGCAGCCGGTACAGCGGCCGGCGGTCATTCGCCATCGACCTCCTTCGGCACGAAAAGGACCCGTGTCAACCCGAACGACCGCGGCAGATCGATGGTCCAGACCTCCCCGCGGGTTAGATCACGGATCTGCACGTCACCGCTGCTGTCCCGGTGCACGACGGCAAGAAATCGTTGGTCGGGCGACAGGTCGTCCGGATACGAGGATAGGAAGCCCTCCCGGTCGTAGCCGATGAGATCGGGCAGGAATTCACCGGTTTCGGTGTCGACGAACTGCCGACCACTGCCTCCGTAGACGACGGCGATCCGTCCACTCTCACCGATAAGCCATCCGCCCTGGGTGTCCGGCACGGGGCGGTCGACCAGCTCGCCCGTTGCCCGGTCGAGCCAGGAGCGAGTACACCGATCGGGTGTGTCGCAGACCTCGATCACGATCAGACGTTCGCCGGCGAGGCGGACCGAACCGTCGATCAGCGGCTGGAACCCGTCGCCGGTCAGCTCGAACAATCCAGCGCCGGGTACCTCGACGAGACCGAACTCGCCGTAGCGGTCCACCTCCGCCCGCTGCACCGAGCCGCTCTGCAGATCGACGCGGCTCATCACCCAATCGGGTTGTGGTGAGGAGAACTCGCCACTGGTGAGGTGGATCGCTCCGTCGCCGGTGATCGACACGCTGATGACGTCATCATCCGACTCCACGGGAGACGGTTCCGGGGTGGGCGTGGCGTCGAGGTCGTCAACCGGGAGGGAGGAGATGGCGTTGTCGGTGTCGAGGAAGTACAACCGGTAGCCGAACTCGCCGATGAGGCGGCCCGCGATCCGATGGTTGACCAGCTGCCCGCCGGCCAGGTCGATCCGGGTGAGAGATCCTGAATGTTGGGCGAACAGGTCGTAACGGGTCAGCCCGGGATCGAGGTCGGCGACGTCGACGACGTCGGCCTCGATCTCCGGTTCGGTCGTCGTGGTGGTGGATGCCTCGGCGGCGCCATCGTCGTTGTCGGCCTCGTCCGTCTCGCCGGCCGAGCCGCCGGTCGTTTCAGTGGCGGCCGCTCCGAGTGAGAGTCCGTCGGTCACCCCGTCGACCTCGGTTGTCGGCGCTCGAAAGAGGTTCCAGATGACGAAGGCCAGGATCAGCGCGATCGCCAGAAGCAGGAGTGGGTGTTTGACGCCCCGTTGGACTCCGGGATTGCGGACCGCTCCGTCGGTGTCGGACTCGGTCGAGATCAGCCAGTCGGACTTGTCGGATCCGGTGAGCACCTCGGCGCCCAGCCTGCCCGACGCCGCCTGTGGCAGCCCGCAGTCGGGGCAGAACCGAGCCGTCGACGACAGCTCGTGGCCGCAACGGGTGCACGAGGTCACAGTACTTCAACAGTACTCGCGCTCGACGTCGGTCGTTCTGCGGGCCTGAGGCGACACGCAGTGTCACTTCAGGCCCGAATTTCGTTCATGGAGGCCGGGTCAGATCTTTTCGAGCGGGGCCCAGGCCAGCAACAGAGTTTTCTGGCCCACCGAGGCGAAGTTGACGACCACCTCGGCCTTGTCCCCGACCCCGTCGACCCCGAGCACGACGCCCTCGCCCCACTTCTTGTGGAGCACATCGTCGCCGATCTTGAAGTCGACGTCGCCGGCCCCGGAGCGGGTCGGCCCCTGCGGCTTCAGCGCCGCGTCGACCATGCGGTCGCGACCGGTGAACGACGACGAGGCCGTTCCGCCGCCTCCGGCCCGACCCCCGCCTCGGCCGAACACCGACTTGGTTCGGCTGCGGGCGTCACGACTGCCCGGGGCGTCGTTCAGCAACTCGGACGGGATCTCGTCGAGGAACCGGCTGGCCGGGTTGTACCCGGTCTGCCCGAACAGCAGGCGGGACCAGGCATTGGTCAGGTACAACCGCTTCTGGGCCCGGGTGATGCCGACGTAGGCCAGACGCCGCTCCTCCTCCATCTCGTCGGGATCGGTGAGCGAGCGCATGTGGGGGAAGATGCCGTCTTCCAGACCGATGATGACCACGACGGGGAATTCGAGGCCCTTGGCCGCGTGCAACGTCATCAGCACCACCGACGATTCGTCGTCGGAGATCTCGTCGGAGTCGGTGACCAGGCTGACCTGCTCCAGGAACTCGTCGATCTCGTCGAACTGCTGGGCGGTACCGATCAGTTCCTGGAGGTTCTCGAGTCGGCCCTCCGCCTCGATCGAGTTGTCGTCCTCCAGCTCGGCGACGTAGCCGGTGTCGCGCAGGATGGCCTCCAGCGCGGCGGCCGGACCGTCGGCCAGTTCGGAGGTGAACGAGTCGAGGAGCGAGAGGAACGCAGCGACGCCTTTGAGGGAACGACCGCCGACACCGGCCTCGTCGGCCCGCCGCAATGCGTCGATGAAGGTCATGGCGTTGGTGCGGGCGAACGACTCGACCTTGGCCACGGTGGTGTCACCGATGCCTCGCTTAGGCACGTTGATGATGCGTTTGATCGACACCTCGTCGGCCGGGTTGGAGGCCGCCTTCAGGTAGGCGACGGCGTCCTTGATCTCCCGGCGATCGTAGAACCGGGTGCCGCCCACCACTTTGTAGGGGATGCCGACCCGCATGAAGTAGTCCTCGATCACGCGGGACTGGGCGTTGGTCCGGTAGAACACGGCCATGTCACCCCACCGGAAGTCTCCGGTGTCGTGCAGTTGGGCCAGCTCACCGGCCACGAACTGGCTCTCGTCGACCTCGTCATCCGCGTGATAGCGGATGATGCGATCGCCGCCGGACTGGTCGGTCCACAGGTTCTTGGGTTTGCGGCCGAAGTTGTTGGCGATCACCGAGTTGGCGGCGTCGAGGATCGTCTGGGTCGACCGGTAGTTCTGCTCCAGCAACACGACGGTGGTGTCGGGGAAGGCGTGCTCGAACTCGATGATGTTGCGGATGTCGGCGCCCCGAAACCGGTAGACCGACTGGTCGGAGTCGCCGACCACGGTGACGTTGCCGTGGGCAGACGCCAGCTTCACCACCAGCTCGTTCTGAACGCCGTTGGTGTCCTGGTACTCGTCGACGAGGATGTGTTTGAACCGACGCTGGTAGTAGGCCAGGGTCTCGGGGGCCTGTCGGAACAGCTTGACCGTGTTGAGCAGCAGGTCGTCGAAGTCCATGGCCGACGCCTGCTGCAGTCGCTTCTGGTATTCGACGTAGATGTCGGCCGCCCGCTTCTCCATACCATGGTCACCGGCCCGGGCGGCGAACGCGGCGGCGTCGAAGCCGTCGTTCTTGGCCCCCGAGATGATGGCGTGCACCGCCCGGGGCTGGTAGCGCTTGGGGTCGAGACCGAGATCGCGGACGACGTAGCCGGTGAGGCGGACGGCGTCGGCCTGATCGTAGATCGTGAAGTTCGACGGGAAGCCGATGATGTCGGCCTCCCGGCGCAGGATGCGGACGCAGGCCGAGTGGAAGGTCGATACCCACATCTTCTCGGCCACCGGTCCGACCAGCGCCGCCACCCGGTGCTTCATCTCATCGGCGGCCTTGTTGGTGAAGGTGATGGCGAGGATTTCGAACGGCGACGCCCCCTCGTCGATGAGCCAGGCGATACGGCGGGTCAGCACCCTGGTCTTGCCCGAGCCGGCGCCGGCCACCACCAGCAGCGGTCCACCGCTGTGGGTCACCGCGTCGTGCTGGGCCGGGTTGAGACCTTCGAGGATCGTGGGGGTCACGGTTGTCATGGCCTGATCAACCCTACCCCAAACGCTACCCCAGGCCGATGCCTTCCAGGGCCCGCCGCAGACCCCTCTCGTGGAGCTCGGTGATCCGGGTGGAATCAGCGGCCGGCCCCATGGCCACCAGCTCCAACATGACGTAGCCGTGGGACGACGCGTAGAGGTGGTAGGCGGCTTCATCGGGCTCGTCGGCTCCGGCGGCGGCAACCGCTTCGACCAGGTTGCCGAACGATTCGTCGCCCCGTCGCGCCGCCTCCTCACCGGGCACGTAGTCGGGGACGGCTCGCCCGAACATCACGAGATAGTGCATCGGGTTGTCGAGCGCCCAGCGACGATAGGCCCGCCCGGCACCGATCAGATCACCGGCGCGGTAGTAGGGGTTGAGGGCGTCGTCGAACGATTCGAATCCCTGGAGAAAGATCGCGTCGACGAGGCCGTGTTTCCCACCGAAGTACGTGTAGATCCCGGTGGTCGAGCACCCGGCCCGCTCGGTGATGTTGCGCACCGTGAGGGCGGCGGCGCCCTCCTCCTGCAGCACGTCGAGTGCTGCGTCGAGGAGTTTCTGCCGCATGGCGGGAGGTGACGTTGTCGTGGGGGTTGACGGGGAAACCATCTGTAACTAAGTTACGTGTATAACTAAGTTACAGCAACAACCGACGGCCAACGGGAGTCGACCCACAATGACCGCAACCGACGTCAACACCTACTTGACCGGCAACTACGGCCCGGTCACCGAGGAGGTCACCGCCTTCGATCTGACCGTGATCGGAGAACTCCCGCCCGAACTCAACGGCCGCTACCTCCGCAACGGCCCCAATCCGGCGGGCGACGTCGATCCCTCAACCCATCACTGGTTCATGGGCGACGGCATGGTCCACGGGATCCGGCTTCGGGAGGGTCGGGCCGAGTGGTACCGCAACCGCTACGTCGGCTCGTCGAACCTCAGCCGCCTTCGGGGAAAGCCCGACATCGACGGCCCGAACTGGAGCGGAACGGCGATCGGGCCCAACACCAACGTCGGGGGCTTCGCCGGGCGCACCTGGGCCATGATGGAGGCCGGCGCCACCCCCGTCGAGCTGACCTACGATCTCGACACGGTCGCCCGCAACGACTTCGACGGCACACTCCCCGGAGCATTCACCGCCCACCCGAAGTTCGACCCCGACTCGGGCGAGATGCACGCCATGACCTACGCCTGGGCCCAGTGGATGGACCACGTACAGTACGTCGTCGTCGGGCCCGACGGCAGGGTGAGCCGCACCGTCGACATTCCCCTGCCGGGAATGACGATGCTGCACGACATGGCCCTCACCGAGCGCTACGCCGTCGTGTTCGATCAGCCCTGCACCGTCGATCTCGACCTGGCCTTCAGCGGGCGCTTCCCGTTCCGCTGGACCCCGGACTACGGCAATCGGGTTGGGCTGCTCCCCCGCTCGGGAGCCGCCGGCAATGATGTCGATGCCATCGCCTGGATCGACGTACCGCTGGGATACTCGTTCCACCCGATGAACGCGTTCGACACGCCGGACGGCGGCGTGGTCATCGACCTGTGTGTCTTCGACAAGATGTTCGACGAGGACCTGCTCGGCCCGTTCGAGAACCTGCCCCGGCTCGAGCGTTGGGAGCTGAACCCCGCGAGCCGAACCTCGGCGGTCACCGTCATCGACGAGACGCCCAACGAGTTCCCCCGAGCCCGAGGTTCACTCTCCACCAAGCCCTACCGCTACGGCTATTGCGTCGGCGTCTCGACCGAGCCCGGCGACCGGTGGACGACCATCAAACACGACCTGGAAACCGGAGCCCGAACCGAATTCGACCACGGACCCGGCCGTGCCGCCGGCGAGGCGGTGTTCGTGGCCCGGGAGGGTGGCGAGGCGGAAGACGACGGCTGGCTGCTGACGTTCGTCCACGACCAGAACGAGAACTCGGCGGAGTTCGTGGTGCTGGATGCCCGGGACTTCAGCCGGGGCTATGTGGCACAGGTCCCCCTTCCCCAGCGAATCC
Organism: Acidimicrobiales bacterium; assembly: GCA_965216675.1. Taxonomy (GTDB): domain Bacteria; phylum Actinomycetota; class Acidimicrobiia; order Acidimicrobiales; family SZUA-35; genus JAHELU01. Next base: position 1,266,163 of record CBDCGK010000004.1, read on the forward strand.
CATTCGGTTTCCACGGCAACTGGATCAGCGACCGCTCCGTCGCTGTGTGAGCGCCAACCGGTCCTGACCACACCAACCGGCGGCTCTGGACCACCGCCACGGTGGCCGTCAGCCGCCGGTTGCGGTGGTCGCGTCGGAGGTCGAGTTGCGGAGGCGCTCGTGCAGCTTCTCCCGCAACTCGTCGGGTTCGACCTCGTTCCATGTCCGGCGGCGCCGGGCCACCACGACCCCGCCGACCGTGGCGACGCCGGCCAATCCGGCCAGACCAAGCAGCTTCCAGGCGTTCACCTGCCCTATGGTAGGCGGGCAATGGCACCGACTCGCCCATCCACACTCTCCCTCGAGGAGGCAGCGGCCACGACCGGCACTGGCGACATCTGGCTGTTCCGGGGACACAGCCCAGCCGATCGTGTCATCCGGGTTGCCACCAACAGCCCGGTGAACCACGTTGGGATGGCGATCGCCATCGATGACCTCCCGCCATTGCTCTGGCACGGCGAGCTCGGACGTTCCCTGCCCGACGTCTGGACCGGTACCCGCAAACGGGGCCCTCAACTCCATCGCCTCGAGGATGCGGTGTCGAACTGGGTCCACCGCTACGGGCAGCGGGCCTGGCTTCGGCAGATCGACATCGACGCGACCAGGGAGATGGAGGATGCCGCGCTGGCGTCGATCAACGAGCTCGTCGAGCGGCCGTTTCCCAACACGCTGTCGCTCGGCGTTCGCTGGGTCAAGGGCCGGTTCAATCAGTCGGTGTCGCTCGAGGACCTGTACTGCGCCGAGCAGGTGGCGCTCACCTACCAGCGCATGGGCCTGCTCGACGTCGACCGCCCACCCAACTGGTACGACCCCGGCCGGTTCTGGAGTGGTGATCGCCTGCAACTGGTCGGCGCGGCCCTCGGCCCCGAGATCCAGATCACCGACGTGCCACCCCTCCAGCGAACCTCCGCCCGAACTTTGTGACCCCGACGACCCCCTCCGGCCGAACTTTGTGACCCGGACGACCCCCAAACGGGTCGTTGGCGGCTCAAAGTTCAGGCGGGCGGGAGTTGGTCAGGAGCCTGTGTTGCGGCGGCCGGCGGTGGCGATCCAGTCGTCGGGCTTCGGGGCGTCGGTGGCAGCCGTCGGATCGAGCTCCCGGAGCAGACGCCACGCCTCATCAGCCCTGGTCCGGGCATCGACGTAGGTGCGCTGAGCCTGACGGGCGGCCGACTCGGCCGACGCCACGGCCTGGGGGTCGGGCACCCGGCCCGCTGCGGCGTCCATGCGGGCCAGCTCGGCCGTGACCAGCAGCGTCGCCGCCTCCTGCGAAAGCTGATCGGCTCGAGCCGTCAAGGCCGTGGCCCGGTCATGGGCCTCGGCCACGGCGGCCAGATCCGTGTCGTCCGGCTGCACATCCAGCTCGAACGGCGACGGGGCATGGGCGAACACCGCCACGCCGAGACCGTCGACCAGCGTCTCCAACGGGCGGTCGCCCGGACCGAGGGGCTGACCGTGGCGAACCCGGACCGGGGCGAACACGAGGGCGGCCGACCGATTCAGCCGATTGAACTCGTTGGCGGTGGCCAGGCCGACCACCTCGGCCGGCAATCGAGCGTCGTCGATCAGGTCGGCCACCCGCCGGCGATCACCCGGGTCGTCACTCTCGACCACCACCTCGATTGCGGCGTCGCCCCAACGGTCACCGCGGGTACACATCCAGGCCAGCATCGTGAGCAGCTGACCGGTGTGATCGTCGGACCACCACACCCTGATCGTCGACCGGCTGGCACTGCCGGCGGCGTGGAACAGCCGGGCCCAGCCCGAGTCGGGGGTGTGGACGATGCCGACATTGCAGCCATGGCGGATGGCCATGTGGATCATCGACCCGTGATCGACGGCCTTCTCTCGGTCACAGTCGTCCTCGAACCAGCTGGTCAACACCAGATTGGCCCGCACCGAACCGATGCCGTGGGCCTGGAGCATGGAGCTCACCCCACCGTCGAGGGTGTCGGCCGCCAGGACACGGCCGTAGAGGGTGCCGTCGGCGTCGCTCAGCTCCTTCTGGAGCTCCAGGTCGATGCGACCGGCGATCTTGCGGGCCATCGGACCCTTGCCGACGACGATCCGGGCCACCGTGGTGAACCCGGCGCCGCCCTCCAGCCACCGGGCCACCTCGCACAAGCGCTGCCGACGGGTCGGATCACGCGGGGCGAAGGCGACCGTGCACGGTCGCCACTCCCGGGTGGTGTCGGTCTGATCGCTGAAGTTGGCCAGGCTGGTGCGCAGCTGCGTGGCGTGGAACCCCCGCGTGCTGTCGGCCCAGCGAGCATGCTGCACGGTGCGCGACAAGTAGCGGTACAGCCAGAACAGGGCGCCGCCGGCCACGAGACCGGCCAACGGGTTGATGGCCACGATCGTGCCGAGACACGCCGCGGTTCCGGCGAGACTCAAACGCCAGTCGAAGTACCGGAACCGGGGTCGGAACGACGTGCTGGCGGCCCGAGCCTCGGAGTAGGTGGCGTAGTTGATCATCCCGTAGGTGACAAGGAAGAACATCGAGATGACGGGCGCCACCAGGTTCAGATCGCCCAGGGCGACGGTGGCCAGCGCGATGGCGGCGCTCAACAACACCCCGCGTCGTGGATTGTCGGCCGGGCCGACACCGACCGCGAACGGCTCGAGCGGCTTGATCAACCGGTCGGCGGCCAGCCGCTGCAGCACCCGGGGAGCACCGAGGATCGACGCCACCGCGGACGACAGGGTGGCCGACACCACACCGACGTCGACCAGCCACGGGGCCAGCGACAGCCGACGCATGATCGCAGTGTCGTCACGCAGTTCCTCCAGCGGTACCACCATCGCCAACGTGAGGATGACGATGAGGTAAACGACCGTCGAGACGCCGATGGCGCTGAACGTGCCGAAACTGATCGACCTCGACGGCGTCTTCAGGTCGCCCGACATGGCCACACCCTGGGTGAAGCCGGTGATCGCCGGGAAGAAGATGGCGAACCCCACCCACATCGGGACACCGTCGCCATCGGCCGGTCGCCAGAAGTTCTCGGTCAGCAGCGACGGCTGGAGATGGTCGACCACCCCCACCAGGTAGCCGACGATCGCCACCACCAGGCAGGCCATCACCACATACTGGAGTTTCGTCGCGATGTCGGCACCGAGCCAGGCCACGCCGAGCAGCAACACGATCGTCGCCACGGCGACGATGCGGGGGAAGAACGGGTCGTCGACGGCGACGATGCTGGCCACCGCCTCGCCGAGGCCGATGGCGTAGAAGGCCACCGAGATCGACATCGCCACGTACAGGACGAGCCCGATGGCTCCGCCGAAGGCCGGACCCAAGGTTCGCGAGATCAGGAAGTAGACACCACCGCCACCGACCCGGAGGTTGGTGGCCAGCGCGGCCAGCGAGAAGGTGGTGAGCACCGAGACGAGGGTCGACAGGCCGAGGATGACGAGCATCTCGGCCAGCCCGACGGCCCCGGTCACATAGCCCAACCGCAGGAAGAGAACGAGCCCAAGAATCGTGAGGACGCTCGGTGTGAACACGCCACCGAATGTGCTCAGCTTCGCCCGACCCTCGGCCCCCGATGAAGTTCGGCCCGACCCGGCCGACGTCGTCGTGTTGGTCACCATTCCGCGCCCTGTTGTTCGTCGACCCGGCGGCGTCTGCCCAACGCTCGACCCGTTCCGGCGGACAATCGGTGCCCGCTGGGCCAAGTATTGCCCATGATCGATCAAAAAGCCATGGCCCGTTCGCCCGCGGCTGTAGCCGATGTCACAACCGGCCGGCCCGAGCGGCGCACCATCAGCCGTCGACGCCCCGAAGCAGCCGGCCCGAGGTCACCGCGTCAGCGGCCTGCGCCCCGAAGCAGCCGGGAGATCTTGTAGGCCACCTTGGCCTCGCGGTCGGTCGAGTCCTCCCGCTCGTCGGCGGCACCGAGCAGCCGGCGGCTCGACCGTACCCCGAGCCACCGCAGCGGCTCCGGTTCCCAGCGGCGGGCGGTGGCGCCGACCCACGGCAGGCTGGTTCGATCGGTGTCGGCGCCTATGACGAGATCGGCCATCGTCCGCCCGGCCAGGTTCGAAGCGGCGACGCCCTCCCCGACGTAGCCGCCGAGAACGCCCAGGCCGGACCGCCGGTCGAAGGTCAGGCCGGGAATCCAGTTGCGGGGGATGCCGAGGACCCCTCCCCACCGGTGGGTGAACCCGATTCCCTCCAGCGCCGGCAACAGTTCGACCAGTGTTGCGGCGATGAGTTCGTGGGACGGCGTGTGCAGCTCGGCCTCCCTGCTGATGCGGGATCCGAACAGGTAGGGCACACCCCGGCCGCCGAAGGCGATGCGGTTGTCGGCGGTGCGCTGACCGTAGATCACCATGAACCGGTCGTCGGTGAACGTCGGTCGATCGGCGAGGCGAACCTCGGCCAGTTGCCCGGCGCTCAACGGTTCGGTGGCCACCATCAGCGAGTAGACGGGCAGGAGATCCCGCCGGTGGCCCCTCAGGTCGCGGCTGTAGGCCTCGGTCGCCCGCACGATCGTCTCGGCCCGCACGTCACCCTGGTCGGTCGTCACCCGTCCAGGCTCGAAGCCGGTGACCGCCGTCTCCTCGACGATCCGAACCCCGGCCTGCTCGACAACGTCGGCCAGCCCCCGGACCAGGCGGGCCGGGTCGAGCGCGGCGGAGTGGGTCAGGAAGATACCGGAGTGGACAAGGCTGGCCCCGATGTACTCGGTGGCCTCGCCGGCGCTCAGCAACCGGATCTCCTCGGGCGTGAAGCCCCAGGAGCGGTGATGCTCGATCTCGTCGCGCTGACGCCTGGCCTGGGGGCTGTTGCGGGCGACCCGGATCGTCCCGCCTTTGGCGAAGTGGCAGTCGATGCCCTCGGCGTCGGACACCCGACCGATCTCGTCGACCGCGTCGAACACGGCGCGAGCCAGACGCATGGCCTCCGCCTCGGTGGAGCGGCGGGCGTACCATTCGAGCGATCCGGCCAACTCGCCGATCGCCCAGCCGCCGTTGCGGCCTGACGCCCCGAACCCGCAGTACTCCCGTTCGATCACGGTGACCCTCAGTGTCGGATCGGCCCGGATCAGGTAGTAGGCGGTCCACAGCCCGCTGAACCCACCGCCGATGATGGCCACATCCGCGTCGGCCGCCTCCGGGCGGGCGGCGAGACCGGGACGGTGGCCGGGAGGAGGATCGAGACGGTCGAGCCAGAGCGCCGTCGTGGTGGCCGAGGAGAGGTCCATCGCCACATCGTATTCAGTCGCAGTATTCATTCCCGGTCTCGCATCGGCGTAAGATGTGGTGATCCGTTTCGGGTCCTTGACAGGAAGTGGGGAAAGGGTGAAGCGTCCACCGATTCGAGTTCTCGATCTCGCCGGGTCTCCCGAGCAGATCGGTCGTGAGCACGGCCTCGCCCACGCCCCGGAGATCCGGGAGTACGCGGCCGATCGGGTGGCACTGGTGGCCGGCGGCCGCTGGACCGACGGTCCGATCTCGCCGGCCGATGTCCTCGATATCGCCGAGTCGACTCTTGGAGCCCACGAGACCTTCCACCCCGGTCTGCATACCGAGATGCTGGCCATGGCCGACGCCGCCGGAATCACGGCGGCCGAGGCCGTCATCGTCGGCGGGTTCACCGACTTCGTCGACACCGTCCGCGCCGTCGTGGGTGGCGACCATCCGGCCACCGTCATCGAGGACGATTGCACGGCGGTCATCGTTCCCCGCAACCGGGGCGCCGCGGGGGACGAATCCGAGCCAGGCGACGGCCCGCACGGCCTCTACGGTCAGACCTGGGACATGCACGACACCGCCACCGACTTCGTGCTGCTGCTGCGTCTCACGCCCGATGACGCGCCGGCCTCGCTGGTCTTCACCACCACCGGTTGCCTCGGGCAGATCGGTATGAACGAACTCGGGGTGTGTGTCGGGATCAACAACCTGATCTGCACCGACGGGGCACCGGGGGTCACGTGGCCCAGCGTGGTCCGGGCCATGCTGGAGCGGGAGTCGGCCGACGACGCCCTCAACGTGCTGCTGTCCGCCGACCTGGCCGGCGCCCACAACTACCTGATCTTCGACGCAAACGGCGTCGGCTACAGCGTCGAGGCCATGCCGACCGTGCGGCCGTTCGCCAAACTCGACGACGAGCCGTTGATCCACACCAACCACGTCCTCGACGACGAGGCCAGGACCGTCGAGGGCAAACGGGACCACGCACTCATGGCCAGTTCGGCGGCCAGGCTGGCCCGGGCCGCGGAGTTGTTGGCGGAGGGGCCGATCGACGAACAGCGGCTGTTCGAGCTGACCCGCGACCCGGAAGCCATCTGCCAGGTTCCGTTCGATCCGTATCGGATCGAATCATCGGGAGCGGCCGTGATGCGGCCGGCCACCGGCGACTTCTGGGCCTGTTGGGGTCCCCCGTCGGACAACGACTACCAGCACATACCCATGCGGACGGCGAGCCGGTAGTTAACGATGACCGACCAGATCGACAACCCGACCCTGCTCACCGATCCGGATCGTGTCGACGGCCTGACCGTCGACGGCGAACCGGTGGTGGCCATCGGTGCCCGAAGTGGTCTGCACTACGCCAACATCGTGCCCCGCTGGGCCGAGGAGCTGGAGGCACTCGAGCTGGCCTCCTACCCCACCGCCGATCCCGAAGACCTCTACGACCGGGTCGAGCTGAGGAAGTTGGCCAGGGACTTCGGTCACGGCTGTTTCGCCGGCTTCGATGTCGACCCCGACGCCACCGACGGTCCCCTGCTCGTCGCCATGGGTCTCGGGCTGCGAACCGAGTTCGACCTCGACAACCCGCAGCACACCATTCACGACATCGTGGGCGATACACCCGATGCCAGTGGCGATCAACCTGGCGGCAACTGGTACTACGGGACCGGGATCTCCACCAGAATCGAGTACCGGCGGCGCGGCATCGGACGCGAGGTGTACGCCCTGCGCAAGAAGGTCTGCCACGATCTGGGGCTGCTCGGGATCGTCGCCGGCGGGGTGATGCCGGGATACTCCGCCCATATCGACACGATGTCCGCCGATGAGTACATTGATGCGGTACGGCGCGGCGAACTGTACGACCCGACCCTGAGCTTCCAGGCCGAAAACGGATTCGAACTGGGGCCGGCGTTGGCCAACTACATCACGGACCCCGCCGTCGACAACTATGCCGCCCTGATTGTCTGGCACAATCCGTCGGCATCGACGTAGGCGGCGCGTCCGACCGGGCGACAGCGAAACAAAGGGGATACTCCGATGGGAGAGGCCGGCTTGGCCCAAGTCGAGGACGACGATGTGGTGACCGCCATCGATGCCGTGTCGATTCGAGGCGTCACGAAGCGGTTCGGCAGCGGCGACGGTGAAGTGGTGGCGGTCGACAACGTCGACCTCTCGATCGCCGACGGCGAATTCTTCGCCATGCTCGGACCGTCGGGCTGCGGCAAGACCACCACGCTGCGAATGATCGCCGGCCTCGAGTTCCCGACCTCCGGATCTCTGAAGATCTTCGGCGACGAGGTCGGCACGCTGCCGCCCAACAAACGCCCGGTCAACACCGTGTTCCAGAACTACGCCCTGTTCCCGCACATGACCGTGCTCGACAACGTGAGCTTCGGACTCCGGATGCAGGGCGTCGACAAGGCCACGGCATCGGCCAAGGCGGGCGAACTCATCGACCTGGTCCAACTGAACGGCATGGAGAGCCGCAAACCGTCACAGCTCTCCGGCGGCCAACAGCAGCGGGTGGCACTGGCCCGGGCCCTGGTCAATCAACCAAAGGTGCTGCTGCTCGACGAGCCCCTCGGTGCGCTCGACCTCAAGCTCCGGCAGGAGATGCAGCTCGAGCTGAAGAGCCTGCAGCGCGAACTCGGCGTCAGCTTCGTCTTCGTCACCCACGACCAGGAGGAGGCCCTCACGATGAGCGATCGGATCGCGGTCATGCACAGCGGCCGGTTGCTCCAGGTCGGCTCGGCCGAAGAGCTCTACGAACGGCCGGCCAACCGGTTCGTCGCCGACTTCATCGGCCAGACGAACCTGGTCGACGCCACCGTGGGCGACGGCGACATGATCGTGCTCGGCAACGGCTCCAAGGTGCTCGCCCCCACCGACTACCCCGCCGGCACCAAGGTGGCCATGTCGTTGCGTCCGGAGGCGATCTCGATCGGCGCCCGGGGTTCGGTGCCCGCCGAACACCAGGACGACAGTCTCGACGGCGTGGTCGCGACGGCCGTCTACCTCGGCCACGCCATCGACTATCACGTGAGCGTCGACTGGATCGACCTCGAAGTGCGGGCGCCGGCCGTCGCCAGCGCCGCGCGATACCGACCGGGCGACGAGGTCTCGGTGTGGTGGGACCGATCGTCGAACTGGGTGGTGGCGGAGTAGGTGAGTGGGGAGAACCGTATGGTCACGCAGGATTCGAGAAGCAGCGACGTTCGGCCGAAGGACGAACTCGGGGTGAGCCGCCCCGTCGGCGAGCACTAGGTGACGGCGGTCCACGAGCAAGACGACGTCGCAATCGACCCGTTTGTCGAGGGCGAGGAGGCCACACCGGAGTTCGAGGCGGCCAACATCGCCCAGGACCGGCGCCGGGGTCTGCTCATCGCGCTCCCCGCCTACCTCTACCTCACCATCTTCTTCGCCATCCCGCTGCTGACCGTTGTGGTGTACTCGTTCGCCACCCGCGACCGGTTCGGCGGCGCCGACCTCACCAGCTTCAACCTCGACTCCTATCTGGACCTGAACGACGAGCTGATCCGCACCATCATCGTCCGCTCGGCCGGACTGGCCATCCTCACCACCGTCATCTGCCTGGTCATCTCCTACCCGTTCGCCTACTACATGGCCACCCGGTCCGAGACGGTGCGCAACGTGATGCTGGTGTTCGTGATGATCCCGTTCTGGACCAACTTCCTGGTCCGGAACTACGCCTGGTACGTGATACTCGGCACCGACGGACCGCTGAGCAGGGTGGCCGAACTCCTCGGCTTCGGACCGACGCGAGTGCTGTTCACCCAGGCGGCGGTGGTGCTCGGCCTGGTGTACGGGTTCCTGCCGTTCATGATCCTGCCCCTCTACGCCGCCATCGAACGGATCGACGGCCGGCTGCTGGAAGCCAGCCGCGACCTCTACGCCACCGGGTTCCAGTCGTTCCGTCACGTGTTGTGGCCGCTGTCGCTGCCCGGTGTGATCGCCGGTTCGATTCTGGTGTTCATCCCGTCTCTCGGGGCCTACGTGACCCCCCAGGTGTTGGGCGGCACGGGTACCACGATGCTCGGCTCCTACATCGTCACCCAGTTCCTGACCGCCCGGAACCTGCCGTTCGGGGCGGCGATGTCGACGGTGCTGATGGTGTTCATGCTGGCCGCCACCATCATCTACTTCCGCAAGGGAGGGAGGACGCTGTGATCCACGTTTCCAACGATGTCGGGTCCGAGGTCGGATCGTGAGCGGGATCACCGAGCCTCGAGGCTGGACGAAGAACGCCCTGACCGCCACGTCGTGGCTGGTCTACCTCTTCTTCTACGCCCCGATCGCCGTGCTCATCATTTTCTCGTTCTCCGACAGCCGCAACGCAAGCGTGTGGGGTGGCTTCACCACCGCGTGGTACGCCGACTTCGCCTCCGACGGCGAGCTGACCGGGGCCCTGTGGAACTCCGTCCGCATCGCAATCGTCGCCACCCTGATCTCGGTGGTGCTCGGCACGATGAGCGCGCTGGCTCTCGAACGGTTCCGCTTTCGGGGCCAGCGGGTGTTCGACGCGCTCCTCTACCTGCCGGTGATCATCCCCGACGTGACGATGGCCGTGATGCTGTTGCTGTTCTTCGCCCAGGCCGCCAAGTGGTTCGGCTTCCCCAAGGGGTTCGGCACGATCGCCCTCAGCCACATCGCCTTCTGCATCAGCTTCGTCTCGATCGTGGTCCGGGCCCGCCTCTCGGGCATGGACGACAAGCTGGAAGAGGCGGCCATGGACCTCTACGCCTCCCGCTGGCAGGCCTTCCGCCACGTCACGCTGCCCCTCATCATGCCCGGCATTCTGGGCGGCGGGCTGCTGGCCATGACCCTGTCGCTTGACGACGTGGTCATCACCCAGTTCGTCACCGGCGGCGGATGGAGCACGCTTCCGGTGTATGTTTTCAGTCTGATTCGAAAGGGCGTCACACCGCTGATCAACGCGGTATCGGTCGTGATGCTCGTGGCCTCGATGGCGCTCGTGGCCCTGTCGCTGCTGACACAGCGGCTCCGGGGCGGCGACACGGCGTAGCCGAGCTAGGCGTCGGGCAACGCCCGACGGTACAACACAGGAAAATCACAAAGGGAGAGACATGATTTCATCACGAGTGCGGGGGACGGCGGTGATCGCCGCCTTCGCAATGATTCTGGCCGGTTGTGGGGGTTCCGACTCCGAATCGGCGGCCGGGGAATGTGAGCTCGGCCAGACCGATGGACCTCTGGCCCTCTACAACTGGGCCGAGTACATCGACCCCGATCAGCTCGACGCCTTCGGCGCCGAGTACGGCATCGAAGCCACCATGACCGAGTACGACTCCAACGAGGCCATGCTGCCGGTCGTCTCGGCCGGCAACTCGGGCTACGACGTCGTCGTCCCGTCCGACTACATGGTCGGCATCATGATCGACGGCGAGTTCGTACAGCCTCTCAACTTCGACCTGATACCAAACGCGTCCAACATCTCCGACGACTTCGCCAACCCGAGCTACGACCCCGATCAGGCGTACTCGGTTCCCTACCAGTGGGGTTACACCGGGCTGGCCGTCGACACCTCGGTGGTCGGCACCGACTTTCCCCGCAGCTGGGATCTGGTGTTCGGTGACGCGGTGCCCGCCGAGGCGGCCGGCAAGATCACCCTGTTGAACGACCCCCGGGAGACACTCGGCGCGGCGCTCAAGTCACTGGGCTATTCGCTCAACACCACCGATCAGGATGAGCTGGATGAGGCTCAGGCCTTGATCGAGTCCACGAAGGGCAATCTCCTGCGGTTCGACACCGACTCGGCCGACGAGCTGTTGACCTCCGGCGAGTCGGCGATCGCCCACGGCTATTCCGGTGACATGTTCACCCAGTTCCTCGAGATGGACGATCCGAGCCAGTATGTGTTCTTCGTGCCCGAAGAGGGTGGCACCCGCTGGATCGACAACATGGTGATCCCCTTCGACGCCCCGCACCCCTGTACCGCCCATACCTTCATCAACTGGATGTTGGATGCCGACCAGGGTGCGGCCCTGTCGAACTGGAACTACTACGGCACGCCCAACAAGGCGGCCATTGACCTACTCGACGACGACCTCAACCTGTTCCTCACCGACCCGAGCGTGCTGCCGGGCGGTCTGGGCAACGTGGAGGAGATCGCCGACACCGGCGACTTCGAGATCAACTACTCCGACGCCTTCGAAAACGCCAAGGGCTGATAATCGGTCGACGCCCCTCTCCCGCCGTCCCCCCGGGCGGCGGGAGAGCCGCGTCCGGGAGCCGGTCCGATCAGCTCGTGATCAGTCGGTGTCGCGGTCGAGCTTCTCGGCAATCGACTCGAGGAGCTCGGTCTGCCGGAACTGGTTGACGAAGAACTCGAGGGTCATCCGGATCATGACCAGATAGAACAGCCCGATCAACGGTCCGAGGATCAACGCCAACAGCGCGCTCGTTCCGCCGCCGGCCAGCCCGGCCAAGACGAAGAACAGGGTCATGAGGCCGACGGCGATCAGAACCAGGATGTAGACAACGGAGATGGCGCGGCCGGTGATGAAGCTGTTGAACTTCATATCGAACAGCGTCGACAGGAAGCCGCCGACATCTGAAGAGCCCGAGGGCGCGACGGATCCGGGAACCTCCGGTGGTGGGGTACCGCGGTCATCGGTGTAGTACGACTCGGCCGGGGCGGTCGGCTCGGACGGCTCGTGGTACGAGCCATAGCCGGTCGACGGCTGCTCCGTGGAGGGCTCCTGGGCGACATACGGCGAACTCGGGTTGACTGGTTGGGGGTCACCCTGCCAGGCCGCGCCGTCCCAGTATCGTTGCGTGCCCGGCGGATCGCCTTGGGCGTAATACCACCCGGCCGGGCGATAGCCACCGGCGGTCGATTGACCCGACATGTCACTCATGGCCTCTCCCTCGTCTCTCGTCGAATCGCGCGCCGTGCCACTGACCGGCTGCGACCTCGATGCTACCCGCCGCCGCGGTAACCCGCAGCGGGGCCGTCATACGGCCTCGGCGAACAGGAGACCGGTGGTGGTGGCCAGGAAGGCGTCGAACGGGATCTCCTCCTGCTTGATGAACCCGCTGCCCGGGAGCATCCCGTCCCGCACCATCTGAATCACCGACGACACGGAGCCGGCCGTCGTCCAGGCGATGGCGGTCGCCCGCTCACCACCGATGGCGATCGGCCGGAACTTGCGCACGTACTCGAGCCGCTTCAGTTGATCGTCGATCCAACCCTCGGAGGACACATGGACATACACGGCGTCCTCGGCGACCGGCGGTTTGGCGTTGGTGAGGATCTCGCCCGCCAGCTCCCGACGCTCCCGCATCAGCAGCTCGTGGAAGAAGAAGTTCATCAAATCCATGTGGCCGGGGTAGCGCATCGTCTTGTAGTCGAGGTTCTCAACCCGGTCGAGGTAGGTCTCACACATGGTGCCGAGACCGCCGGAAGTCGTGAACGCCTCGAGCCGGGTTCCGGCCACGTAGATCGTTTCCTTCCACTCCATCGGCGACACCCACTTGTGGACTCCTTCCTCGATGACCTCGCAGTCGTTGAGGTACTCGTTGACCACACCTTCCGGTGACCAGTTGAAGGCATAGCCGAGCAGCCCGGTCGGGTGTTCGGGCAGGGCACCGACCCGCATCCGGATCGAGCGGCAACGATCGAACGACTCGGCCTGGGAGGCGGCCACGATACCCACGAATCCGGGCGCCAGACCGCACTGTGGCGCCATGACGCCGGCCGATGTCTCGGCCAGGGATCGGATGTGCTGGGTGGTGGCCACGTCCTCGGTCAGATCGAAGTAGTGGATACCGAGCCGGTGGGCCACGTCGGCCACGCCGATGTTGTGTGAGTACGGCAGGCACGACAGCACGGCCTGCCGGTCGGCCAGCGCCGCGGCCAGTGCTTCGGAGTCGGACACGTCGGTCGTCTTCACCGGGAACGGATCGGAAACCGATCGAGCACGCACATCGTGGCCGACGACGTCGAAACCGGCGTCGGACAACAGGCGGGCCGCGAGCAGGCCGACCTTGCCGAGACCGAGCACGGCCACGGATTGAAGCTCATTGGAATCGCTCACATCAGACCTCGAATCGGATGCCCTGAGCCAACGGCAGCTCGCGGGAGTAGTTGATGGTCTGGGTCTGACGTCGCATGTAGCCCTTCCAGGCATCCGAACCCGACTCCCGGCCCCCGCCGGTCTCCTTCTCCCCGCCGAACGCCCCGCCGATCTCCGCTCCCGACGGCCCGATGTTGACGTTGGCGATGCCGCAGTCGGATCCGACGGAGGACAGGAACCGCTCGGTCTCACGCACATCGGTCGAGAAGATGCACGAGGACAGACCCTGGGGGACGTCGTTCTGGATGGCGATGGCCTCGTCGAGTGATGCATACGGCATCACGTAGAGGATCGGGGCGAAGGTCTCCTCGCGGGTCAGCTCGGTCGGACCGTCGAGTTCGACGATGGCCGGGGTCACGTAGTAGGCGTCGGGATGGTCGTCGGTCAGGACCCGTTCGCCGCCGAACACCTCGGCACCACCGGCGCGGGCCCGCTCGAGTGCGGAGGTCATGGCGGCATGGGCCCGACCGTCGATCAGAGGGCCGACGAGGGTCTGGGTGTCGAGGGGGTTCCCAATCGGCAGCCCGGCGTAGACCTTCTTGAGCCGATCCACCAGATCGGCTCGAACATCCTGGTGGACGATGAGGCGGCGCAGGGTGGTGCAGCGCTGCCCGGCGGTGCCGACGGCGGAGAATACGATGGCTCGAAGGGCCATGTCGAGGTCGGCGGACGGGGCGACGATCATGGCGTTGTTGCCGCCGAGTTCGAGAATCGTACGGCCGAATCGTTCGGCCATGGCGGCCGAGACCTTCCGGCCCATGGCGCATGATCCGGTGGCCGAGACGATGGCGACGTCGGGGCTGCCGGTCAGCACCTGACCGAGTTCGGGGCCACCGACCAACACCTGGGAGAGGCCGTCTGGAGCACCGCCGCCTTCGGCGTTGAACCGGGCGATCGCCCGATCGACGATGACCTGGGTGGCCAGCGCGGTGAGCGGTGTCTTCTCCGAAGGCTTCCACAAAACCGGATCGCCGCACACCAGCGCCAGTGCTGCGTTCCAGCACCAGGGAGCGACCGGGAAGTTGAAGGCGGTGATGATGCCGCACACCCCCATGGGGTGCCACGTCTCCCGCATGTGGTGACCCGGGCGTTCCGATGCGATGGTCAGGCCGTACAGCTGACGGGACACACCGACCGCGAAGTCGCAGATGTCGATCATCTCCTGCACCTCGCCGAGACCCTCCTGGAGGATCTTGCCGCATTCGAGCGACACCAGCTCGCCGAGCTGTTGCTTCGAGGCCCGCAGTTCGTCGCCGATAAGGCGGACGAGTTCACCTCGTCGAGGAGCGGGAACAGCCCGCCACGTGGCGAAGGCGCCGTTGGCGGCATCGACCATCGCCTCCGCCTCCTCGACGGTGTGGGTGGCGAGGGTTGCGAGCTGTGAACCGTCGATCGGGGTGTGAATTCGGAGCGCATCGGCGCTGCCGGCGCCGGCGTTCAGCAGATCCGAGGTCAGACCGGCGGCGCTCAGGACTGAGGCGGCGGTGTTTGATCGTGCCGTATCCGGTGCGCCGTTGTCCGAGGGCGGGTTTTCCGTTGAAGCGGTCTCTGGTGCGTGCATGTTTTGAATGTTACACCAATCACAGAATAGATGTAACATCTGATTCATGCCCGAATCGCCGGCGGAACCCGACAACCCGTCCCTGAGCGGACGCATTGCGGCCGCGGGGTCCTCGCTGACCCCGACCGAGCGCCGTCTGGCCCGGATCGTACTCGACGACCCCACGGCCGTGGCCTTCGGAACGGTGGCCGACCTGGCCCGGGAGGCCGAGACAAGTGGACCGAGCGTTGTACGCTTCGCCGCGAAGCTCGACTTCGACGGCTATGTCGGACTCCAGGACCACGTGCGCGCCTCACTGACCGAACAGCTGCGACGCCCGACCGACCGGATCCGACTCGCCGCCGACCCGACGCCGCGAGGCACCCCGACCAAACCCGACCCCACAAGCGACCTCGTCGGCCAGGTCACCCGAGCTGTGGACGCTGTCGACAACGGCAGGCTGACCGAACTGGCCGCCGTCGTCGCCGAGACCGACGGTACGGTCTGGGTGCTGTGCGCGGAGACCTCGGCCACGCCGGGAACACTCCTCGCCGGGAACCTGCGACTGCTGCGGCCCGGGGTGCGACGCCTCGACGCCAGCCCGGCCGTCCTTGCCTCCCAGTTGGCCTCGGCGACGGTGGGCGACGCGGCTATCGTCGTCGACTTTCCCCGCTACGAGTCGGCGGTCGTGAGCGCCGCCACCGAGCTGTCCCGCAGCGGCGTTACCATCGTCGCCATCACCGACGGACCGTTCTCCCCTCTCGCCTCGCTGGCCGACCACTGGCTCGGAGTCGACGTCGAGGCCGTTGGACCGTTCGACAGCGTGTTGCCCGTTGTCGCGATCGTCGAGCTGCTGATCGCCGAGACGGCCCGCCTGCTTCGCCGGCAGGCCACGGACAGGCTCGACCACATCGAGCGCCTGTGGAACGAGAGCCAGGTGTTCGAACCGGCCACCCGATCGAGGAACCCGACATGACTTTCACCGCCGACCGGCTGCCCGCCGACCTCGACCGCCTCGAGCTCGCGCTCCTGCAGGCCATTGCCGAACTGCGTCCCGGTGGCGAGCCGGCGGACCCGGCCACCGGCGACGGGGCCGGTTCCCCACTCGACGCCGGACTGGCGGCCGAGCTCTTCGAGGCACAGGTCGAGTCGAGGCTCGTCGACCATACCGCCCGCTGGCTTCGGGCCGGCCACGGGCTCGGGTACTACACGATCGGTTCGGCGGGTCACGAGTCGAATGCGGCCGTCGCCCTCGCCCTACGTCCCACCGACCCTGCCCTCCTCCACTACCGGTCCGGCGGCTTCTACTTCGCCCGGGCGGCCCAGGTCGGCGGTTGCGACCCCGTCGACGACACGTTGCGCGGGATGCTGGCCCGAACCACCGACCAGATCTCCGGCGGTCGGCACAAGGTGTGGGGCAACACCGAACTCAACATCATTCCCCAGACCTCGACCATTGCCTCCCACCTGCCCCGCGCCGTCGGATTGGCGGTCTCATTGGGTTGGGGTCGATCGCGCACCTGGCCCGATGACGCCATCGTCGTGTGTTCGCTGGGCGACGCATCGCTCAACCACTCGACGGCCCAGGGGGCATTGAACTGGGCGTCACACACCGCAGAGCAGGGTTTGCCGGTGCCGATCCTGTTCGTGTGCGAGGACAACGGCCTCGGCATCAGTGTGCCGACGCCGCCGGGGTGGGTCGAGGCGTCGACCAGGGCCCGACCCGGTCTCGAGTGGGCCGACGCCGACGGGTACGACCCGACGGAGGTGGTGCGGGCCGCGTCCGAACTCGTGACCCACGTCCGGGACCGACGGCGGCCCGCGTTCCTGCACCTGACGACCGTCCGCTACCTCGGACACGCCGGAACCGACGTGGAGACGGCGTACCGGTCACCCGCTTCGATGCGTTTCGATCTGCGGCGCGATCCGATCCTGGGCACCGCCCGTGTCGTCGTCGACCGTCGGGTGTGCAGCGCAGAGGAACTGGTGGCCTGGTATCTGGAGCGACGCGACCAGATACGGTCCCGAGCCGTCGAGATCGCGGAAGAGCCGCATTTAGAGTCGGCCGAGGAGGTGATGCGACCCCTTGTCGTCGCCGATCGGTCGACCGTCGACCGCCGGGCAGCAGACGTCCTGGCCGGGGCCAGGCCGACCCTGTCGCTGTCGCCGGGGCGGGATCGTGGCGGCGAGAGCGAGTTGCTGACGCTGGCCCGCACCATCAACGAGGCGCTGGCCCTGACCCTGGCCTCGGATGATACGACGATCGTGTTCGGTGAGGACGTCGGCCGCAAGGGAGGGGTCTACGGGGTCACCAGAGGGCTGCAGACCCGATTCGGCCCCGACCGGGTCTTCGACACCATCCTCGACGAGCAGACCGTGCTGGGCCTGGCCTTGGGGGCCGGGCTCGACGGGCACCTGCCCATCCCGGAGATCCAGTACCTGGCCTATCTCCACAACGCCGAGGATCAGCTCCGCGGCGAGGCGGCCACGCTGCGGTTCTTCTCCAACGACCAGTATCGCAATCCGATGGTCGTCCGGATCGCGTCCTACGCCTACCAGAAGGGCTTCGGAGGGCATTTCCACAACGACAACTCGATCGCCGTCCTGCGCGACATACCGGGCATCGTCATCGCCTCGCCTTCCCATCCGTCCGATGCGGCGGCGATGCTGGTGACCTGCGTGGCCGAGGCGGCGATCAACGGGACCGTGTGCGTCTATCTCGAGCCGATCGCCCGCTACCACACCACCGACCTGCACGACGACGGCGACGGCGGTTGGACCGCGCCGTTCACCGCCGACCCGGCACCGGTGGGCCGGGCTCGCACTCACGGCGGCGGTACCGACGGCACCATCTTGACGTGGGGCAACGGCCTGTATCTGAGCCTGCGAGCCCAACGTCGCCTGCGCGACGACCACGGCGAGCATTGGCGGGTCGTGGATCTTCGCTGGCTCTCGCCACTGCCCGTCGACGATCTGGTGGCCGAGGCCACGGCCACAGGCCGTGTGCTCGTCGTCGACGAGACCCGGCACAGCGGCGGGGTGGGCGAGGCCGTTCTGGCCGCGCTCGTCGAGGGTGGTTTCAGGGGCGCCGTCGGCCGAGTGGCGGCCCGGGATTCGTTCATCCCGCTGGGTGCCGCGGCCGAACTCGTTCTGCTCGACGAGGATCAGATCGTCACCGCGGCCGGCGACGTTGGTCGAACTCGTCGCTGACCGGTTGGCGGGGTTCGCCGATTGAGTTGAATGATGAATCATCAACAAGCTATCACCGTTACCGATGACGGCCGGACGGATCATCCGCAGATGACGTTCGACTCACAGCCCTGCGGAGCCTGGGGATAACATCGTTTCCCACCCAGGAACAATCGCCAACGAGGGCATCCCTCGTCACCACCTCACAACACCACCCATAACAGAAGCGAACCAGCGCGGATTGTGACCACGGACGTAGCGGCGGGCCCTGTGCCTCGCGGTCAAGAATGGAACCAAACGTGCTCGATCCAGTCGACCAGCCGTCGATCGACGAACCCAAACCGAACTCACCCAACCGGGTGCAGGCCCTCATCGGCATCACCTGCGCGCTGGCGGTAGCGGCGGGGCTCGGCCTGCCCGGCATCGACGCTTCCACCAGCATCCAGATCCTTCTCACCGTCGTCGGGTTCCGATTGGCCAGGGTCGTCCACCGATGCAGCTCCGAAACCGACTGGCGGGTACCGATGGTGCTGGGACTGGCGGCCCGGGCGATGCCGACCGTGCTGTCGATGATCGCGCTGGTGGTCGCCCATCAGCTGGTGACCGGCCGCGGCCTGTCCGCTGAAACGGCGACGGCGCTGGCCGGGGCGGCCACCTTCACCGCCGATATCATCCCGTTCGCCACCGGCGCCGGGTTCGCCGCCGTCGATCATCTGTGGGCGGTGGCACTGGTGGCTCAGGTCGCCGTTGCGGCACCGTGGCTCCTCACCGCTCGCCGACAACAGCTCGGTCCCCGTCGGCGAGCGCTGCTGCTGCTCGGTGCCGCCGGGTTGACGATGGTCGCTCGCATGGTGTTCCTGGCGATCGACGGCGGAGGATCGAACACACCCGGAGCCGAGGCCTGGCTGACGCCACCCGACCCCTCACCCATCGGGGCCGTCGCCGCCTGGACATCTCTCGACGCCCTGCTTCTGGGGTTGGCGATCGGCACGCTCCCCCTCGCCAACCTCCATCGTCACCCGACGACCCGGCTCGTGACGCCGGCCGTCTGCGGTCTGGCCCTGCTGCTGATCCTGCCGGCGGGCGGGCCACCGGTGATCGACACCGGGCTGCGAATGGCATTGGGCAGCGCACTCGCCGGGGTGGTCCTGGCCGCCGAGGCCATCTCGGGACTACCGGCGTGGCTGAGCTCGACACTCACCAACGCCTGGTGGCACCGGCTGGGATCGCGCAGCTTCGGGCTCTACCTGTGGCACATACCGTTTGCGTACGGCATCACCGGAGCCGACCCGTTCGAGTGGCAGGGCGTGTCGGTGTTCGCGCTGGTGATCGCCCTCACCCTGGCGGCGGCGACGACCACCTACCGATCGATCGAGATTCCGGCCCAGATCGCCCTGGCTTCGCTGGTGGCCCGCTGGTACCGTCCCGATGCCGTGCTCCTACCGAGCCCCGAACCGCAGCGGGGCAAGTGGATCCGATGGGACGACGTTTCGCTCGACCGCCTTCCCCTTCCCGCCCGCCGCCGCACCCGGGTCCCGGGCGAGGGACGCGACCAGACGTCCAAAGAAGACGAACCGCTCGGTCGGCGGCTGTGGCAGCTCGGTGACCGGCAGATCGATCTGCGTCCCGGACGCAAGGACGACCGACCACCGGCGCCGGTGTCTCACCGACCGGCCGACGAGCTCGAGACGGATCAGGCTTCCGACACGCCCATGGATCGGCCGGCCGCCGCCGGCTGAGTCCTCCTGGCGACATCCGGCGACATCCGACGATGTCCGGCGATATCGGGTGGAATCGAGGACAGTCGGATTTCTCGGTGATGAACCGACGGTCGAACGCGCCTGTACGGGTTGAGTGTCGGTTCGCCGGCACTCAGGGTGCGGGCCTCCGCTAGGGTGCCCGCACCCAGAACGCAAACGGATGACGGGCTCCGGAGGCAAGATAGGGGAAGATTGCTTTCCGGGGCACGTCGCCGCTCACCACCGGGCCCGCGATCGTGCAGGTTAGGCTGCCACCGTGATCTCCAAGCTGGTATCAACGGTCGCCCGTGGCTTCTGCATGGGAGCCGCCGACATCGTTCCCGGCGTGTCCGGCGGCACGGTGGCCCTGGTCTTTGGCATCTACGAGCAACTTCTCGACAACGTCCGTCGCGGGGCGCGGGCGCTCGGCTCGATCGTGCGGTTCGACGTTGGGGGATTCGTGGCCCACCTGCGATCGGTCGACTGGTCGTTCCTCATCCCGCTGCTCACCGGGATCGCGCTGGCCCTCGTGTCACTCTCGGCCCTGATCGAGCGCCTCCTCCAGGAACGCCCCGAGGAGATGGCCGGTCTCTTCCTCGGTCTGGTGCTCGGCTCGGTTGTCGTCGCCTGGCGCCTGTTGGGCCAGACGACGATCGCCGATGTGGCGATGATGGCCGCCGTCGCTCTCGCCACTTTCGTGCTGCTCGGCTTCCAGTCGGGCCCGGTGGCAGACCCTTCCCTTCCTGCCTATTTCGGCGCGGGGGCCATCGCCATCTGCGCCATGATCCTGCCCGGCATCAGTGGCTCGTTCCTGCTCCTGATGATGGGTATGTACGCTGCGGTCCTGGGCGCGGTCCACGACCGCGAACTGGCCCTCATCGCCGTGTTCGGACTCGGTGCGACCGTAGGGCTGGCATTGTTCTCGAGCGCGCTCGGTTATCTGCTCGACCATCATCACGATCTCGTCATCGGTGCGCTGATCGGATTGATGGTCGGTTCGATTCGCGTGTTGTGGCCATGGCCCAACGGCGTCGGCATCATCAGCGAGGAGGCCGGCGAGTCGATCTCCGGTACGGCGCTCGGCCTGCCGTCGGCCGAAACCTGGCTCTGGCCGTCCCTCCTGGCGGTGTTCGCTTTCGTCGTGGTCGTCGTGCTCGGCCGACTCGCCCCGGCCAATGAGCACCCGGTGGCGGAGACGGCGGAGGCGACCGCCTGACGGGTCGGCCGGAGTGTTAGCCTTGTCGGTGCATGTCCGCCAAAGGTTGGTCGACCCGACTATTCATAGCCGGAGCCACAATCCTCCTGGCGTTCTTGACGATCACCGGTCTTGACCTGCTGACCAACGGCGACGACGTGCTCGACACCACGGGGGCCGCCGAATCCACCGATGAAACCAGGCAGATCGATCTCGACAGTGGGCGGACGCTGCAGGCGTTCGGTTCGTCGACGATCCCGGCGGAGGAATCCTCGTCCGCTGGAATGGCCGGCGGCGACGGGTCGGGTGCCATCGACATGTCAGGGTTCGCCTCGACCGCCGATGCGTCGTCGACCACGGCCTCCGTTCAACCCGCTCCCCGCGACGGCGACTTCGAGTCGATGCGCAACGACCAGGACAAGTTCACCCGCTACATCTCGGTGCCGTCGGACCAGCTGAGCATCGAAGCGCTGACCGAGCCGGCGCCCCGACCCGACAACGGCGGCTCGCCCGAGGGGCAGTTCCGGCTGGCCTGTGAGTATTCGCACTTCAGTTACGATGATCCGATCATTTATCCCGGGCAGCCCGGCAAGTCCCATTTCCACATGTTTTTCGGCAACACCGAAACCAACGCCAACACCACCGAAAACACCCTCATCAACTCCGGTGGAGCTACCTGCCAGGGCTATGAGCTGAATCGATCGGCCTACTGGGTGCCGGCCCTGCTCGACGGCAAGGGCAACGCCGTCGTTCCGTTCCAGATCATCATCTACTACAAGACGAAGTCGCCCGACAGCGTCATCCCGATGCCACAGGGGCTTCAGATGATCGGCGGCAACGATCTCCACCACTCGTTCGAGACCCGCGATGAACTGCACTGGTCGTGCGGCGGTAGCGGCAACAAGCACAACATGACCAACCGCATTCCCGACTGCGGAGGCGACGTCATCAACGCCTCGGTGCAGTTTCCCAACTGCTGGGACGGCGTCAACCTGTCGAAGCCGGCGCCCGATTACACGTCGCACCTCACCTACGTGAACGAGAACCAGGCCTGCCCCTCGTCGCATCCGCAACGACTACCGCAGATCTCGTTCCTCATCTACTGGCGGGGCGTCGACTCGGTGAGCGGCTGGCAGCTGTCGTCCGACAAGCTCGACGTGCCGGGGGCCGTTCCCGGCGGCTCGCTGCACGCCGACTGGTGGGGGGCCTGGAACGACGAGACGATCGAACTGTGGACGTTCAACTGCCTGCGGGCCCGCCGCAACTGCACCTACGGCCAGACGGGTACGCCCCGCCAGCTGGCCAGCCTCACCAAACTCGAGGAATACGAGGGGCCGATCTACATCCCCATCCCGAGCGGCGGCTGACGTGTGAGCCGAACTTTGAGCCGCCCACGACCCATTACCGGGTCGTCAGACGCTCAAAGTTCCGCTGCGGACTCCCGGAAACCATCTCATTCCCATTCGATGGTCCCTGCCGCTCGCTTTGCTCGCTCAACGAGTTCGCAAGCGAACTCGGGTTCCCGGAAACCATCTCATTCCCATTCGATGGTTCCCGGTGGTTTCGACGTGATGTCGTAGGCGACGCGGTTGACACCGTCGACCTCGTTGATGATCCGGTTCGACATCTTCTCGAGGAGATCGTAGGGAAGTCGAGCCCAGTCGGCGGTCATGGCGTCATCGCTCGTGACGGCCCGGATGATCACCGGGTGGGCGTAGGTCCGCTCATCGCCCATCACGCCGACGGTCTTGATGTCGGCCAGCACAGCGAAGGCTTGCCAGATCTCCCGCTCCAAACCCGCCTCGGCGATCTCGGAGCGCACGATGGCGTCGGCCTCCTGCAGAATGGCCACCTTCTCGGCGGTGATGTCGCCGATGATCCGCACCGCCAGTCCGGGACCGGGGAACGGCTGACGCCACACGATCTCATCGGGCAGCCCCAGCTTGGTGCCGACCTGGCGGACTTCGTCCTTGAACAGGTTCCGCAGCGGCTCCACCAGTTCGAAATCGAGGTCGTCGGGCAGACCGCCGACGTTGTGATGGCTCTTGATCTTGGCCGCCTGAGCCGTCCCTGATTCGATCACATCGGGATAGAGCGTGCCCTGCACCAGGAAGTCGGCGTCGGTGATACCACCCGAGGCCTCCTCGAACACCCGGATGAACACCTCGCCGATCGTCTTTCGTTTGGCCTCGGGTTCGTCGACCCCGGCGAGACGGTCGAGGAACCGGTCGCCGGCCCGGACGTGGATCAGTTCGATCCCCTGGTGGCGTTGGAAGGTTTCGACGACCTGGTCGGACTCGCCCTTGCGCATGAGACCGGTGTCGACGTAGACGCAGGTGAGGCGGTGGCCGATGGCGGCGTGAACCAGGGCGGCGGCGACCGCGGAATCGACACCGCCGGACAGACCGCAGATGGCCCGCCCGTCACCGACCTGGGCCCGAATGGCCTCGATGGAGGTGTCGATGATCGAACCCATTGTCCAGGTCGGCTCACAGCCCGCCAGATCGTGGAGGAAGCGCCCGAGCAGTGACATCCCGTCGGGCGTGTGACGGACCTCGGGGTGGTACTGCACCCCCCAGATCCTTCGGCTGTCGCTCTCCAGAACGGCAACGGCGGCGTTCGGGCTCGATGCGCAGGCCACGAACCCGTCGGGCACATCGGTGATCGCGTCGAAGTGACTCATCCACACCGTCTGGCTGGGCTCGGGGTCGGGTCCGAGCAGCGACGAGCTGATGCCGTCGTTCACGCTCAGCGTGGTGCGTCCGTATTCGCCTTGATCGTTGCGGCCGACGCGGCCACCGAGCTGATGGGCGATCAACTGCGACCCGTAGCAGATGCCGAGGGTCGGGATGTCGAGGTCGTAGATCCCCGGGTCGAGCAACGGGGCGCCGGCGACGTGCACGCTCTTGGGGCCACCCGACAAGACGATGGCCGCCGGAGCTCGATCTGCAACCTCGGCCGCGGTGATGGTGTGGGGGACGATCTCGGAGTAGACGTTGAGCTCTCGGACCCGGCGAGCGATCAGCTGGGCGTACTGGGCGCCGAAGTCGACGACGAGCACCACCTGATCGGGCGTGGCCGCGGCCACTGTTTCGTGGGGGCGGCTGGTCATTGGCCACCCGACCGCACGAGCACCTCGGCCTTCTGCAGCTCCTTGGCGTTGGCGAAACCGAGGGTGGCCATCGCCTGGCGGAGCGCTCCGAACATGTTGAGCCGCCCGTCGGCCGAGGTCGCCGGTCCGAGCAACAGTTCCTCGAGCGTGCCGATCTGCTCGACCTGAATCCGGTGGCCCTGCGGGAGAGTCGGATGGACGGCGGTGGCACCCCAGTGCCACCCGCGACCGGGGGCCTCGTGGGCGGCGGCCAGGACCGAGCCGAGGATGACGCCGTCGGCTCCGCACGCCATGGCCCGGGCGATGTGACCACCGCTGCGCATCCCGCCGTCGGCAATGACGTGGACGTAGACGCCGGTCTCGTCGAGGTGGCGCATCCGGGCGGCCCGGACGTCGGCGATGGCGGTGGCCATGCGGGAACCGACGCCGGTGACGTCGCCGGCCGCGGCCGACGACCCGCTGTCGACTCCGACCAGCACGCCGGCGGCACCGGTGCGCATCAGGTGCAGCGCCGACTGGTAGCCGGCGCACCCACCGACAATCACGGGTGTCTCCAACTCACGGACGAACTCCTTGAGGTTGAGCGACTCGCCGTCGGTGATGTGCTCGGCCGAGATCACGGTGCCCCGGATCACCAGGAGGTCGAGCTCGGCTTTCAGCAGCAGGGGGGCCATGCCGGCAACGTGTTTGGGGGAGACGGCGCCGGCGGCCAGCACGCCACCGGCGTGGATCTCGGCGATGCGCTTGGTGATGAGCGCCGGCTGGATCGGAGTGGAATACAGCTCACGCATCCGTTTGAGCGCGTCGGTGCCGTCGAGGCGTGACAGTTCACCCAGCAGCTCATCGGCGTTGTCATGGCGGGTCCAGATGCCCTCGAGGTCGAGGATGGCCATACCACCCATTCGCCCCATGGTGATGGCCGTCGTCGGGCTGGTGACCGAATCCATGGCCGACGCCATGAACGGCAGATCGAGTTTGTAGGCGTCGATCTGCCAGGAGAGATCGATCCCGTCGGCATCTCGGGTGCGGCGGCCCGGCAGTAGCACCAGGTCGTCGAGGCTGTAGGCCCGGCGACCCGATTTCCCCATTCCGATGTCCACGTCTGCCATGTGCAACCTCCGCGAGCCGAACACTCCAGGCTAACTGACCGGCCCCCGTCTCCGTGGTTCTTCCGACACATGTGGCACCCATGTGCACCCACATGTGACACATGTGTGCTTGGACGAGCAGGGCAAACGGCGCGACAATCATCAACAGGCGATCGGGGCAGATCGGCGCCGTCACCGGCGACGCCATGAGCAGAAGGAGCGGAGTGATGAGCCGCAGACTTGCAGCAGCCTTGGCGACCTTCGCGATGGTCGGTGTCCTGGCCTTGCCGGCACCGGCGAGCGCCCAGGAAGACGAGACGACGACCACGACGACAGCCGACGCGTCGGACACGTCGTCCGACACCTCGACCGGAGCGGCCGGCGACGACGAGGCGTCATCGGAGTCCACCGACGACACCGCCGATGAGACCGCGGCCGGGACGACGGTCACCACCATCGCCAAACGGGGCGATCGAGGCTCGGCGGTGAGAACCCTGCAGACCCGGCTGGCCGCCGCCGGCTTCTCGCCCGGCGTGGTCGACGGCATCTTCGGCCGCCTTACCCAGGGCGCGGTGACGTCGTTCCAGTCGGCCGTCGGCCTCAGCCCCACCGGTGTGTACGACTCGGTAACCGCCGAGCGTCTGGCGTCCTACACGCCGACGACCACGGGCGGCGGCGCGAGTGACCCGAGCCCATCCGGTTCGCTGCTGTCAACCCGACAGGCCCAACAGCTTCTGACCGACGCCGGGTTCGACCCGGGCCCGATCGACGGACTGTACGGTCGACGGACCCGGGCCGGGTTGGAGGCCTTCCAACGTCACGTCGGGCTGCCGGTCACCGGCCGGGTCGACGCCGCCACCAGCGATGCCCTGCGGAACTACGACGGCGGCACCGGTCCGACCACCCCTCCCCCACCCGACGACAGCGAGGGGTCCGGCTCGCTTCGCAGTGCGCAGCGGGCGCTGGCCGACGGCCCATTCGATCCCGGGCCCATCGACGGCGTCTACGGCACCAAGACGAAGAACGCCATCTGGTCGCTGGAAAAACTGGCCGGCATCACCATGAACGGACAGTGGGGCGCCGATGACGAAGCAGCACTCCGGCGGGTGCTCAGCGGCTCGGTCGGAGGCCCGGCGACAACCCATGGCCGCCGCTGGGTCGAGGTCGATCTGTCGCAACAACTGATGAAGGTGTACGACCCGGGGCGCACACAGCCGGTTCTGGTCAGCCACATCTCCAGCGGCAGCGGCATCCCCTGGCGCCAGGGCCGCTACAGCGGACGCTCGATCACCCCGGTCGGCAACTTCACCATCTTCCGTCGGATCAGCGGCTGGCGGGTGTCGAGCCTCGGCATCGGCAGCCTCTACAACCCGCTCTACTTCACCTCGAGCGGCATCGCGCTCCACGGGTCACGATCGGTTCCGTCCTATCCGGCCAGCCACGGTTGTGTCCGGGTGCCGATGCACATCGCCGAGTACCTGCCCGCCATGTTGCCGAACGGAACCCCGGTTGTCGTGATGCGGTAGCAGCCGGCGGTTTCAGCTTCGGCGGGAGCGTCGCAGAAGCGACGCCAGATCACCGTTGTCGGCGACGCTGACGCCGTCGAGACCGAGCCATTCGGCCATCTCGTCCAGAGCCGACCGCAATTCGACGGCAACCCGATCCCGCCGGGTGACGTCGACGACCCGGTCCTCCAGAAAGGCCCCTTTGACCAGCAACACACCACCCTTGCGATCGGCCTTCAGGTCGACCCGACCCGTCAGCTCGTCGTCGACGAGGAACGGCAGCACGTAGTAGCCGTAGACCCGCTTCGGTTCGGGCGTGTAGATCTCGATCCGGTAGTGGAAGTCGAACAGCGCCTCGGCCCGGGGCCGGTACCACACCACCGGATCGAACGGCGTGAGCAACGCCCGCCCGGAGATCGAACGGGGTCGTCGGGCTTCGGTGTGCAGGTACAGGCCGTCACCCCAACCGTCGACGTCGACCCGCTCCAGCGTTCCCTCGGCCACCAACTCGGCCAGTAGGGGTCGGATGGCGGTGACCTTGAGCCGGAAGTAGTCGGCCAGGTCCTTGTCGCTGCCGATGCCGTGGCTGCGGGCGCCGAGTGCCACCTGATGTTTCATCGACGCCCGCTCGTCAACCTCCGGTCGGGCCAGAACGTCGGGACGGATCACGTGTTCGGGGCGGTCGTACACGGTCACGAACATCGGTGTCCGCTCCCGGATCGACAGTCGACCGGTGTGATAGAGCCAGTCGAGCGCGACCTTGCCCTTCGACTGCCCCCACCACGGTCCGGTTCGGTCACCGGGGTCGCTGAGGTCCTTGATCGACAGAGGCCCACGCTCCGAGACCTCGTCGAACACGGCGTCGACATAACCTGGTAGCTCCTCCTCCAACTCGAGACCGGCCTTCCAGCGGGGATGACGGAACCGGTACCGCATGTGCGGTTGGAGGTCCTGGCTGATGATCGCCGCTTCGTGGGTGTACAGCTCGAAGTGCTCACCCGAGCGATACAGGTAGTCGTCGAGCTTGGTGCGGTCGAAAGGCCCGAGGCGGGCCAGGACCGGCAGGTAGTGGCTGCGGCACAACACGTTGACCGAGTCGAGCTGCAGGGCCGACATCCGGTCCATGACCCGCCGGAACTGGCGAACGGTCGGCGCCGAGCGGGGCCGGGGATCGGTGAAACCCTGGGCTGCGAGCGCGATGCGCCGCGCCTGGGCCCGCTTCATCCCTGCCATCAGGTTCCAACCCTGTTGTCGATCACACCGATGATGGGCCTGGCACGACGTCAGCCGGAGGCCGGCCCGCCGACGAGCTGTTCGAGGATCTCCCGCAGACCGCCGTGCTTGAGGTTCTTCATCACCTCACCGGGCGTGGTGTTCCCGCGCTCCCATTCCATCCAGTGGGAGAGGAGCTTTGCCGGGTCGGGAGCGGGTCGGTCCATTCGACGCAGCGTAGCGGCGAAAATCGGTGTCAGGCCTGCCAGTGGCTGACCATGGCGACCAGCGCGATCAACACGATCACCGTGTCGACGAGGGCCATGGTGCCGATCGACGAGGCCGACTTTCGACCCTCGTCGATCCGACCGCTCTCGAATTCGGTGACCGCCCGTTCGGCCCGAGGTCCGAAGAAGGTGACACCGGTGACCGCCCCGATGATGACGGCCACGAAACCGACGGTCACGAAACCGGAGCCGAACGACCAGGCGTCGTTGTCGAGCACCAGCCCGACGCCGGTGGCGATGAGCAGCACCCCGGCGATGCTGTAGTACACCTTCGCCATGGCGGCCGAGCCCCGGAACCAGGCCGCGGCCAGGGCCGAGTCACCGGCGCTGAAACCTCGCATCAGGAACATCTGGGTGAAGTTTCCCCCGAGCCAGGCGGCGACGCAGACGATGTGAACTGAGAGCAGAAGTGTGCGCATGGCCACACCGTAGTGGACGCCGAACCGACGACGTCGTCCAACGACGATCCGACCGGTCGACGTCGGGTCTAGTGTGGGTCCCATGGTGGCCGCCTTCCTTCGTCGACTTCTCTCCGTCGCCCCCGCCATCGAGCGGGTCGCCGGGCCGCCGACGTCGTGGAACGGAGCCTCCTCCATGCACCTGTACTGGGAGGTGCCGCCCCAGGCGCTTTCCGAGGTCCGGGCCGATCTCACGGTGACCGAGCCACCTGCGGTCGATCGGCTCTACTTCTGGGCGCTGCAGGTCAACTTCGTCAGCGGAGGGCGGACCGTGGGGGCGCCCACATCGGGCTTCAGCATCACCCCGCCTACCCGGGAGCAGGGGCCGTCAACTGGGGCGGCTACCACCCCCACGGCGGAGGCGAACTCGACGGTTCGGACTCCGTCCTCCCGTCGACACTCGGCAACGTCAACACCCGCGACTACCCGTGGCGGGCCGGCGCAACCTATCGCCTCCGGGTGTTCCTCGCCGGCCCGGGCCACTGGCGGGGAACGGTGACCGATCTCGACACCGGCACCGAGACCACGATCCGCGACCTTCACGTCGAGGCCGACGCCCTCATCCGTCCGATGGTGTGGAGCGAGGTCTTCGCCGACTGCGATCACCCGTCGTCGACCGTGCGGTGGACGAACCTGGCGGCCGACCTGGCCGGTGGCGGTGAGGTCCGGGCGCTCAGCGTACGCACGAACTACCAATCGTTCGCCGACGGCGGCTGCGCCAACACCGACTCCTCGGTCGCCCCCGACGGCACGGGCTTCGTCCAGCGGACCAACGTGAAGCGGGTCAACCACGGCGGCGCCATCCTGACGCTGCCAGGTTGACGCCTCCGAACCTACTGTTTGTTCGCCGGCTTCTTGGCAGGCTTCTTGGTCGGTTTGGGTTTGAGGGTGCCGATCCACTCCCAGCTGGCATCGAACCAGGGCTTCAGCGCGGCGGTGTCGACCAGAAGGTCATCGGGAACCGACACATAACCCTTCATGATCGCCCCGTAGGATTCCACCGGCCCCGAGTCGAAGGTGGCCAGGAACTCCTCGTATCGGTCGGGCGGCAGCCTCAGGGCCAGCGTGCCATCGGGGCCGAGGAAGCTGAACATGTGCCCGTTGCGGGACGTGTAGGGGTTCTTCGCCCCCTTGCGGTCGACCTCGGCGTTGGTGGCGACCAGTTCCTCGTATCGTGCCAACGCTTCAGACGGCCCTTCGTAGGTCGGCTTGGCCATGGCCATCTCCCCCTCGTGTCCGATTTCTCGTCAGGATCTCAGGGTACCGCGCCCGGTGATCGGGCGAAGGGCGGCGAACGGCTGCGTGCTAGCGTACGAGGATGCTGCTCACCTCCGCTTCACCAACGATCGACGAGTTCGCGGCGGCCACGGGCTGGGCGCTGGAGCCCCAGGGGGCGTGCCGCGGCGACGTGTGCGTGCCGCTTCCGTCCGATGCAGC
The DNA here is from genome assembly GCA_965216675.1 of Acidimicrobiales bacterium. GTDB lineage: Bacteria > Actinomycetota > Acidimicrobiia > Acidimicrobiales > SZUA-35 > JAHELU01. Next base: position 1,296,280 of record CBDCGK010000004.1, read on the forward strand.
GGTCGACGGAGTCGTCGATGTCGAGGTGGTGGCCGAGCGGCTCGGCATGGGCGTGGTGACCGACACCGAAGCCGGTTTGACCGCCGTCGGGCCCGCCTCTCCGGGCGGTCGAGTGCTCGTCACCACCGAGGCGCCGGATCTCGAACTGCCCGATTTCGACGGCAATCCGTTCCGTCTCGAGTCGCTACGGGGCACCAAGGTCGTGCTCGTGGCCTGGGCCCCCTATTGAGGTTGCGCCCGCGACCTGCCCGGGTGGCAGGCTTTGCGCACCGAGGTGCACCCCCAAGGCGTCGAGATCGTCACCGTCTGCCTCGAGACGTTGGGGCCGGAACCGGGGCTGCCCTACGTCGAGGCCGCAGCACCGCAGCATCCGACGCTGCTCGACACCGGTCATGTGGTCGACGAGCTGTTCGGCATCGTCAACATCCCCAACGCCGTTTGGATCGACGAGGAGGGCACGATCGTCCGCCCGGCCGAACCGGCGTGGCCGGCACCCCGCAAGCCCGGCGGCGGGCCGCTCCCGGACGAAACCCCCGATCGGTTGCGGGACATCATGGCCGAAGCATCCAAGATCAAGGCGTGGACGGCTGACCGATACGGCGACGCCGTCCGCGACTGGGCGGCCAATGGAGCCGACAGCCACTACGTGCTCCCGGCCGACGAGGTGATCGCCCGGTCCGGCTCACGCGACTCGTTCACCTCGGCCGCAGCCGCCCATTTCGCGCTGGCCGAACACTTCGAACGGTCGGGCGACCACGCCAAGGCGATCGAGCACTTCCGCCAGTCCCACCGGTTGGCCCCGGGCAACTGGACCTACAAGCGTCAGGCCTGGAGCATCGAAGGCGACCTGGACGGTCCGCTCGCCCGGTTCTGGCAGGGCCCCGTCGCCGGCCGTGACTGGCCCTACGAATCCGACTGGCTGACCGACATCCGGGCCAAAGGGGCCGAACGGTACTACCGGGAAGTCGAGCTGTAGACGGGCGCCTAGTCGACGTCGACGGTGCCGCCCGACCGCCAGTAGGACCCGTCGGCCCGATCCAGGAGACCGTAGTCGACCAGGTTGCGTCGCAACGTGGCCACGTCGATGTCGGACTCGGTCAACCGTGCGTTGACCTGCCGTTCGCTGTAGCGCTCGCCGGGCTCGAACCGCTGCACGAGCTCGTCGAGCACAATCAGCCGGTGGGAGTGCTTGGCCGGGAGCCGAGTCAGGCGGCCCTCGGTGAACGCCTGATCCAGGACCTTGCGCTGCTTCGGTGGCCGGCCCGGGAACCCGGTCGGCGGGGTCGGATCGGCCTCGGCGCGAGCCGCGACCTGAAAGGCCTGCTCCAGGAGGATGTAGCCGTCTTCGGTGGCCTCGACCAGGCCGACCTTGGTCAGCCGTTCCAGCGCAACCAAGGCGGCGCGCTCGTCGACGGCCGCGTTCGCCGCGATCTCACCCAGCTCGACGGCACCGAGGATCATGGCGGCCACGACGCGCCGTCGATCGTCGTCGGCCAGAAGACCGGTGAGTTGTCGTGAAGTGAGCGCCACGAGCCCAGTGTGCCGTAGACCCGATGCCGACTGCCATCGATTTGTCCTACCGCACCGGCCGGGGACGAGCCCAGCGTCGGGAGGGACCCGAGCGGACTGGCCGAGGGGCCGACAGTAGGATCAGGTGATGTTCGTTGTCGCCCGTCTCGGCGTGTTGCTGTTGACGATGGCGGCCGGCGCCGCAGCCGTTCTGCCGATGGACCTCGGTCGGCGGGCGACGGGTCGGGATCGGGTGCCGTGGCCTACTCGAGCCACCTCCGCGGCCCTGGCGCTGTCGATGGCCGGTGGGGTGACGGCGTTGGGAGTGTTGGCCTTGGCGTTCCTGGCCGAGGATTGGCGGTTCGCCACGGTGGTCGGCCATGCCCGGCCCGATGTTGCCTGGGCCCTGCGGATCGCGGCGATCTGGGCCGGCCCGGAGGGTTCGCTGCTGCTGTGGACGACGATGCTGGCCGGCGCGGCACTGTTGGTGACAAGGCTGGCTTCGACAAGCCTGCCCGGCCGGATCCTGGCGGCGACGACGGCGGCCTACGGGGTCGTCGTGTTGACCGAGGCCGACCCGTTCGAGCGACTGGCCGCGCCGCCGGGGGCGGGCAACGGCCTCCAACCCGTTCTCGAGCACCCGGCGATGGTGTGGCATCCGCCCGTGCTCTACCTCGGCCTGATCGCGATGCTGGTGCCGGCTGCGCTGAGCATCGACCTTCGAGCTGCCGAGGGGTCATCGGCCGCTCGAACGATCGACGGCCGCACCTCGGGTCCTCGAGATGCGATCGGCTGGACCCTTCCCCTGGCGCTCGCCCTCCTGACCGCCGGTCTGGCCACCGGCGCCAACTGGGCCCACGTGGAGCTGGGGTGGGGCGGCTACTGGGCCTGGGACCCGATCGAGAACGCCGGGCTGGTCGCCTGGCTGAGCGAGGCGTCGCTCCTCCATCGCCTGGACCCGGACCGGTCGGCCGGGCTCGCCGAGCCTGGCGCTCGATCGAGCCGGGTGGTCGCGTTGACGGCGGTCGTCCCCGGTATCGCGGTGGTCTGGGCCACGACCATCACCCGCACCGGCCTGCTCAACAGCGTGCACGCCTTCGCCGACCGACCGGCGCTGCGGATGATGTTGGTCTCGATCGCCGTGTTCTTCACCGCGGCCATGGTTGCGCTCGCCGTCGGTCGCCGACCCGATGCTCGGGAGATCCGGCTCCGGCCGACCGCTCGATCATGGGCCGGATTCGGCGTCGTCGGACTGGCCGCTGTCGTCGTGGCGGTCGGCACCTACGAGCCGGCGGTCGAGCGGCTCGTCCGAGACGATTCGTTCGTGACAACGGGACGGTTCTACACCTTGCTTCTGTGGCCGGTCGCCGTCGTGGGTGCCGTGCTTCGGGTGAGGGCGGTCGTGCAGCGCTCGCCCTCGGACGCCACGGTTCGGGTCCTGGCCGCCGCGGTCATCGCCGCGGTGGTGGCCATGGTGATCGTCACCGCGGCCACCGGCCCGACCGGCCTCGTCCTCGCCGCCGCGGGCGGGGCCGTGGCCGGAACGGCGTTGGTCGAGCCCGACACGATCCCCGTCGGTGGCCGTAGCCGCCTGGCCCATGCCGGCGTCGGTCTTCTCATGATCGGTGTCGCCGGAACGACCGCCACCGTGGTCGAGACCGTTGTGACGTTCACCGACACCGAGGCGGTCACCTCCCTCGGAACGGTCACCCATCACGGTGTGGAGATCGTCGACGGCGACGGGACGGCCGAGGCGGTCGCCACGGTCACCATCACCAGCGAGGACAACGCCCGAACCTTCCACCCGAAACTCGTCTCCTACGTGACGACGGGGGGCCAGAGCACCGAGGTCGACACCGATCGGGGATGGTCGGCCGATGTCCAGGTCGTGCTCGTCGACGCCGACGCCGACCGCGCAAGCTACCGCATCTCCCGCCATCCCCGTATCTCCCTCGTCTGGGCGGGAGCGGCACTGACAACCCTGGGCCTGGGCACCACCGCCGTCGCTCGCAGGAAGGACACCCGACCCCGAACCGACCTGGCGCCGGCCGTATCATAGTTCGATGCTCTCGCCGCGTTTCGAGGATCTCCTGGACGAGCTTCTCCTGGCCTCCGCCTCCTATCACCGGATACCCCGGACGCCCGAGTCCGTGGTCCAACTCGCTCACGCCCGCTGGTATCTGGAGGCGGTGCGGGCCGACATCGCGTCCGAACGCGAACTACTGACCGGAATCTGATCGGAATCCGACCGGAGCGAGCACGTCTTACTCCTGAACGGCCATGGCGCGACCGACTGCTTCTGTCGAACCAGCGACAAACGTGTTATTGTTCTAGGCGGGCATCGGGGCGGGCGATTGGGTGAACGATGACCACCAACGGTTCGTGGCCGTCACGGTTGCGAGCCGGTCCGCTGAAACTCTACGCAAACCGAGGTTTTACGATGCGAAAGTCCTCAGTAGCCATAGGGCTGCTACTGGCGATGGTTGCCGCGCTGCTTCCACTGAGTGGTGCATCCGCCGCCGATCCCCCACTTGTTCTCGACAACCCCATCGGGGCCAACGTCGACAACATTCCCACTCCGCTGAGTGCCGAGCAGAACGAGCGTCGACAGAAGGCGCTCGAGATGGTCGTCAACGGCAAGGCCGAAGGGCCCGTCGTCAAGGTGGCCAAGGGCCAGTACGTCGAATTGGCCAGAGAAGACGAGGATCTGATCTGGACCGTGCTCGGCGAGTTCGGCGACACCGAATCACCGATCGGCATCCTGCAGGGCGGCCTCGAAGGTCCTCAGCACAACGAGATCCCCGAGCCCGACCGTTCGGTCGACAACTCGACGATCTGGGAACCCGACTTCGACACCGGGTACTACGAGGAGCTGCTCTTCGGTGGCGACGGGTCGATGCGTGACTTCTACGAGGAGAACTCTTCGGGTCGCTACAGCGTCGACGGCGACGTGACCGACTGGGGCCAGGTGACCTACCGGGCCGCCCACTACGGTCGTGACTGGTGCGGCAGCATCGTCTGCGGTCAGACGACCTGGTGGTTCGTGCAGGAGTCGGTCAACGACTGGTATCAGTCCCAGATCGACGCCGGCATGACCGCCGCCGAGATCGACGACTACCTGTCGAAGTTCGACGTCTGGGACCGTTACGACCATGACGGCGACGGCAACTTCGACGAGGCCGACGGCTACATCGACCACTTCCAGTCGGTGCACGCCGGTGAAGGTCAGGAGACCGGCGGCGGCGCCTTCGGGGCCGACGCCATCTGGTCGCACCGCTGGTACGTGCAGCTCACCGGCATCGGCGCCGGCGGCCCGATCCTCGACGACGGCACCCAGGTGCCCTTCGGCGGCACCCAGGTCGGCGACTCCAAGTACTGGATCGGCGACTACACCATCGAGCCGGAGAACGGCGGCGTCGGCGTGTTCGCCCACGAGTTCGGCCACGACCTCGGTCTCCCCGATCTCTACGACACCTCCGGCAACACCTGCGGGTCGGCCTGTGAGAACTCCACCGCCTGGTGGACCCTGATGTCGTCCGGTTCCTACGGCAATGACGGCACGATCGACATCGGCACCAAGCCCACCCACATGGGGGCCTGGGAGAAGCTGCAGCTCGGCTGGCTGAACTACGACGTGGCCTATGCCGGCGAGCGGTCGAGCCATCGTCTCGGCCCGGCGTCGGCCAACACCAAACAAGCCCAGGCGCTGATCACGGTCCTGCCCGACAAGCTGGTGACCGAGGAGATCGGCAGCCCCTATGCCGGTGACAACTTCTACTACTCCGGTCAGGGCAACAATATCGACAACACCATGTACCGCGAGTTCGACCTCGCCCCGGGTTCGACCCTCACCGCCCAGGTCAACTACGACATCGAGGTCGACTGGGACTACGCCTACGCCGTGGTCTCGACCGATGGCGGCGCATCCTGGACCTCGGTCGAGACCAACGTGTCGACCACCAGCGATCCCAACGGCCAGAACTTCGGCTTCGGCATCACCGGCAACTCCGGTGGCTGGGTGTCGTTGACCGCCGACCTGTCGGCCTACACCGGGTCGACGCTCGTCGGTTTCCGCTACTGGACCGACGGGGCCGTGGTCAACCCCGGCTTCATGGTCGACGAGATCAGTGTCGGGGGCGAGACCTTCGGCGCCGAGGCCGAGGGTGAGTTCACCCTGGACGGCTTTCGGGTCACGACCGGCACCGAGGAGGCGGCCTACTTCCACGCCTACATCGCCGAGAACCGGGCCTACTACGGCTTCGACGATGCGTTGCGGACCGGGCCCTACAACTTCGGTTTCCTCGACAACCCGACCCTGGTCAACTGGGTCGAGCGGTTCAGCTACGAGGACGGCCTGTTGATCAGCTACTGGGATTCGTCCCAGACCGACAACAGCACCAGCGCCCACCCGGGTGAAGGCCTCGTCCTGCCGATCGACGCCCACCCGGAGGCCATGGTTCGGGCCGACGGTCAACCGTGGCGCAGCCGGATCCAGAGCTACGACTCCACGTTCGGTCTCGAGCCGACCGCGGCGTTGACGCTGCACTGGCTGAGCCAGCCGTCCTACCATCCGAGCCAGCCTGCCGTTCCTGTCTTCGACGACACCAACCAGTACTACAACCCGGAGACGCCGACCGCCGGTGTGATCAACCCGAACACGGGCACCCAGATCCGTGTCGTGCAGGTCTCACCGCAAGGTGGTGGCTTCATGCAGGTTCAGGTCCGGCCATCGCAGTGAGGCCGTGACCGAGGCGGCCGCGGCCGCCAGGTAGTACCGGCAAAGGGCCCCGGACGAATCTCCGTCCGGGGCCCTTGTCGCGCCTTCCACCCTGTCGAACTTTGAGCCTCCGGCGACCCGTTTGCGGGTCGTCCGGCGCTCAAAGTTCGGGCGGCGGTCAGCTGGTGCGGGTGATCTGGACCATGGCCACCGGGCCACTCCAACCGTGTACGGCGGCGTCGAGATCAGCGCCACCGCCGATGCCCGGATGCATGGCGATCACGCCACCTTCGGCCAGATCGGGATTGCTCATGCCGGTCCCACCCTGGGGCCCGAAACCGGTGAGCGGGGCGCACGGCGGAACCAGGTCCTCCCAGCTCTCGGTGTTGACCTCGGTCCCGGCATCGTAGGCGGCGGTGTGGTGGACGGCGCTGTCACCGACGTTGCGGGGCAGGCGGATCGTGTCGAGCCCGGTGAACCCGTCGTTGGTGCAGATCAGCATCGACACCCAGGACAGGTTCTCCGCACCGGGCACAGCCGAGACGGTGAAGGTCCGGCTCGCGCCGGGCAACACCGGGGGCGGGTCGCCGAGAGCAACCTGGGCGTCGAACACCTTGCTCGATCCGGTGGCCAGCGCCACGGCCGGATCGAGGTTGCCGTTCTCGGCGATCTGCTGGATCTCGGTGCTGGCCGCCGCTCCGACGTCGAACAGGTCGACCGACTTGCGGTGGGTGGCCACCAGCGGCGGGGTGAACGGTTGGCCGGAGGTGAGGTTGGTGATGGTCACCTCGTAGGTCGACACCGGTGGATCCGCCGACGCGGCCGCCGTCAACGACAGCAGGAGGGCCACAGCGGCGAGCGCGGCTACCAGACGTTTACGCATTGATTCGTCCTTTCCGGGGACGCCCCAGCGGCATCCCTCGGACTCACAGGTTGGACGAGCCGTCTAACGCCTGACGCGCCGCCGTCGAAACAAACACAAAACCCGACCACCCCCTCGAACTTTGAGCTCCCAACGACCCACAAACGGGTCGCTGGGAGCTCAAAGTTCCGGCGGGGTCGGCGTCATCGGCCGCTGCGGCGGTTTCGCTTTCGTTCGAGCATCTGATCGAGCGACGACCCGGTGCCTCCGTCTGTCGATGTGTCATCGGCCGGCGGTCCGGCGGCCGGCCGAGTCGGTGCCACAGGTTCGGGCGGCGGAGCCGGCGGCGGCGAGACCGGACTCTTGATGGTGACCGGCATATCGGGTTCCGGTCTGGCCGCAGGTTCCGGCGGTGGCTCCGGCGCGGATCGGGTCGGGATGGTCGGCGCCGAAACCGACGGGAAGCTGCGCCGGAGCTGACGGACCGTGTCGGAGGCCCGGGCGGCGGGCACGGCCAGCACGCCGGGTCGCCACGACAACCGGCTCGCCGCCACGGCCAGCGGCCAGGCCAGCAGCGCGAACCAGATCAGCCAGCGGGCGAGATCGAACCGGCGCTGACCGCTGGCCGTCCCGGTGACGTCGAAAGCGGCGGCGGGCGCCGGTTCGACCCGCCCTCCGGTGAGCTCGGCGATGCGTTCCAACCCGGCGACATCGACGTCGGTCGGCGCGTACTCGGCGGCGTAGGACCGGGTGCTCAGACCGACGCCGGACCAGGCCACGTCACCCCCGACCTCCACCGAACCGCCGATGGCGTAGACACCGGTGTCGTCGACCGGCACGGTGGCGGCGTAGGTCGTGCCGTCGATCCGTTCCAGCACCACCTCCTGACCCTCCCCGTCGGGATGGTTCACCCGCACCTTGGCCACCGCGTCGTCGTCCCAGGACGAGACGGCCTCCAGACGCACCGTCATCTCATCCCCGCGGATCGACACGTCGAGACCGGCGCCGTCGGATGCCGACGGGAACGTCTCCTTGACCACCGCGGCCCAGAAGTTCGGTGCGCCCTCCCAGCCGGTCCACCGCTGGGTCCACCGCTCGCCCCCGTCGGTGGTCCACGACGTGACCCGACCGAGCCCCGTCTGCCATGACGCCAGCAGCGGATCGTTGTCGGGGCCGATCCGAAGATCGACCCGGGCCAGCGACTTGGCGCTGGTGGCGATGTAGCCGTCGATGATCGGAGCCGAGTCGAAGCCGGCGACGGCGGCCGAGTTCGAGGTGATGGTCGGGAGGAACTCGCCTTCGTTGACGAACGACCGGGAGGCGGCCACCGTCTCCTGCACGATGAGGTCCGGGATCTGATCCAGGTTCCGGCCGGGGTAGAAGCGACCGCCGCCGGCTTCGGCGATGGGTCGGAGATCCTCCGCTGCTCCCTCGCCGGTCGCCACCACCGACACCGTGATCCCCTCGTCGAGCAGCTCTCCGGCCTGAACGGCCAGCGCCTGCAGGTCACCGGGTTCGGTGAACCCGTCGGAGAACAGAATGATGTGTTTGAGTGAGGCGTTCGACTGACGAAGCTCGGCGGCTGCGGTGACGAGTGTCGAGGTCAGGGTTGTCGGTCCGTCGGGCCGCAGCTGCGACAGTCCGTCGTCGATCGTCTCCTGCGACGGGTTGGCCTGGAGGTCGATGGCCCACTGGTCGGAGGCGTCCATCGTCAGCACACCGATTTCGTCGGAGGGGGCCATGGCGGCGATGGCTTTGGCCGCCGCGGCCTGGGCGATGGCGGTCTTGACCACTCCACCGTCGATCCGGTTGCCGTTCCCGAGGCCGTTCTGCCCCTCTTCGTCGCAATGACAGGCGTCCATCGAGCCGCTCGTGTCGATGGCCAGAACCTGGGCCACGGTCTGACGGCGCAGTGGGTCGGTGATCTCCGAGTCGACCGGCAGCAACTCCTCGAGATCGGACCCCCGATAGCCGCCGAGGGCGTAGGTGTGATCACCGCCGACGGTCACGAGACCCCGTCCCAGATCTCTGACGGCGGCGGTCAGGTTCGCCACTTCGGCGTCGGCCAGGTCGAGCCGGTTGACGTTCATCAACACGATCGACGCGTACTGCGACAGCTCGTCGAGCGGGGGCAGGCTGCGCACCGCAACGGTCTCGGTCGGCAGCCCGGCCGCTTCCAGCTGAGCCACCATACGCTCGGCGTCGGCACCCGGTGGGGCTCCTGACGTGGCTTGTTCCCCGTCGACGACGAGGATGGTCTCGGCGCCGCTCACCGGGACGGCGGCGAAGGCCCGGTTGTTGACGGTGACCGGGTCGCCGGCGGCGTCGACGTCGACCTGGTAGCGCATGACGCCGGTGGAGGTGGCGACGTCGTCGAACACCACCCGGTTGTCGCCGGGGGTCAAGGCGACGGTCCGGCGTTGGACCAGTTCCCCGTCGCGCCGCAGGGTGACGACGGCATCGGTGGCGATCTCGGAGGTGATCGTGGTGGCGACGGCCAGTGCCTCGTCGACCTGGACCAGGGAGGGAGCGTCGATCGAGGCGACGGCGGCATCGGCGCCGGTCGGTGGTTCGATGACCACCACGTCGACCGGCACCCCCAGCTCCGCCAGCCGTTCGGCCTCGGCCGTGGCGTCGCCGGTGGTGGCCCGACCGTCGGACAGCAGGACAAGTCGCCGGCGGGCGTCGTTGGGCAACGCGGCGGCCCCGAGCCGCAGCGCGGCCGACAGATCGGTGGCCGCCCGGTCGACCTCGACGCTGAGCGTGTTGAACGTCGGATTATCGCCGACGACGTTCTCCAGGCGGGCGTTTCGGCCGAAGGCCACGACCCCGGCGACGTCGTCGGTGTTGCCGGCCTCCCGCTTGGCGGTCAGCGCGTCCCGCACGAACGTCGAGCCGTCGGACACGCCCCCCACTCCCATCGAGTCGCTGGCGTCGACCAGGAAGACGGTGGCCACCCGGTCGGTGGGCAGGGTCAGGGCCGGGTTGAACAGGGCGGCCAACAGCGCCAGCGCCACAGCGGCCCGCATCACCTGGGCCACCTGCCACTGGCGGGGGCTGACGCCGACCCGGCGGCGGGCCAGCAGCCACTCGGCGGCCAGGACCACCAGCAGGGCGCCGAGGACCCAGCGCCGCAGCGGAACCTGGCCCTGGGCGCCGATCCCGTCGGCTTCGGCGAAGCCACGGGCAAAGGGCAGATCGATCGACGGGGTGATCGCCGACTCGGCCGACGGCGGATTCACCGCGACGACCACGGGTACCCGGCCGTCCTGGGTGATCCGCCAGAACCCCATCGCGCCGGCCACCGGTACGGTCCCGCCGGCGGCGACCTCCACCGACGAGCCCATCGGATCGGTCACGGTGGCCGCCAACCGGGGATCGACCGGCAGCCGCTCCCCCACCGTCAACCGGGCCGGCGGCAGGGCGGCCTGCGCCAACTCGGTGATGATCCGGTCGACCAGCACCGGGTAGGCGGCCTGGAGCGGCAGGGTCGACTCGTCGAGGGCGAACGTCTGGTAGACCATGTCGGCACCCGGTCGACGGGCAACCATCAGGAGTGGACCCTCGTCGCCGCCAAGCACCACCTCGACAGGCTGCCCGGAGTCGGTGATCGAGACGTCCTGGGACCGGGCCAGCAGCACCTCACTGAGATCGAGACCGCTGACCAGCGACGAGTCGGGGCTGATTGACACCAGCGCCGGTCGGTCGATCTCACCGACCGCCTCGATTCCCGCCGGACCGCCGGCCGGCGGCGCGATGAGCCAGACCGGCAGCGACACATCGTCGGGCACCGACACCCGGTCGGCGATGATGACGTCGATGTCGCCGAGCGCATCGACGTCGACCGAGCCGTCGTCGGTCTCGGGCAGCGCCGCCCGGCTCTCGACGGTCAGGCCGGGTATCACCGCCAGTACGGCGTCGAGGAAGGTGTTGTCGCCCCCCAGTCGCAACACGGAGATCTCGGGACGGCGAGCCACGGTGCCGACCGCCCGGTTGTCGAGCAGGTAGGAGTCCTCCGATTCGAGGAACACCTCGACCAGCTCACCCGGCGGGAGCCGCACCGACAGGTTCTCGATGGACTCGTCGGCGAGTTCGACGGTCAGGCGCTCGATGGTCACCCCGTCGACGTCGACCCGGATCGTCTCGGTGGCCGACGGTCCGCCGTAGTGGCGCACGGCGATGCGGGCCACCAGGCCGTCGGCCGACGGCTCCACCGAGAGGCGGCTGATGCCCCGGTTGGTGGCCGAGGAACCGATCCGCTCGTAGCGGGTGCCGACGGGGGCGAGCCCGAGGTCGTCGGTGGCGATACCGCCGTCGGAGACGAACACCACCCGGGTCGGGCGGTCGCCGGTGTTCAGGCCGGCGGCCAGGGCGAAGGCCGAGTCGAAATCGGCGGGGCCGTCGTAGGGTTCGATGCCGTCGAGGGCGTCGTCGAACGCCCCGACATCGACCGAGTGGGTGAGCAGCGCCCGGGCGTTCGCCCCGGCCACCACCAGCGAGGCCTCCCCGCCGTCGGGCACCTGGCGGCGGAGGTCCGAGGCCCGGTCGACGGCGTCGGCCAGACGGTTTGGGGACCCGTCGGCCGACTGCATCGACGCGGAGCCGTCGATCACGAAGATCGTGTGCTCGGCCAGGGCCAGCGGGGTCAAGCGGACCGGACCGGCCATCAACAGGGCCAGCAGGAGGGCCGCCAGGATCTGGGCGAGGAGCAGCCAGCTCGGGGTGAGGTTCTGCCACGGCTTCGCCGCCGTGACCGGCCTGGCCACCTGCCGCCACAGGAAGATGGCCGGCACCGTCTCCTGGATCCGCCGGGGCTTGAGGATGTGCAGCACGATGATGGGCAGCACCAACAGCCCCCACAACAACCCGGCCGGGTTGGTCAACGCCCACCCGCCGAGCGTCATCGGCCCACCGACCCGACCGTCAGCCCGGCCGACAGCGCGGGCCTCGTCCGGAGGATCATCGCAGCAGGCCGGAGCCGGTGAAGGTGGCCATGATCGACGACTCCAGATCGTCGTCGGTGAAGACCCGGGCGTAGCCGGCGCCGCTGCGGCGAACCCGCCCTGCCACCTCGTCCAACCACGACTCGGCCAGCGCGGCGTAGTCGGCGGCGACCGACGGCGAGACGCTCACGTCGACCGTGGCGCCGGTCTCGGCGTCGACCAGCTGGAGGTCGCCGGTGACGTCGGGTTTGACGTCGGTCGGGTCGAGCACCTGGACGACGGCCAGATCGGATCGGCCCATCGGCAGGCGACGCAGACCGGCGTCCCACTCCTCGGTCAACAGGTCGGAGATGACGACGGTGACGCCGGCCGGCCCGGGGCGGGACAGCATGGCCATCGACGCCGCGGCGAACGGCGTGTCACCGCCGGCCTCGAGGGCTTCCAACCGGGAGAAGAGCTGCCCGACCGCGGCCCGGCCCAGCAATCGGGGTCCCTCCTGCGACGCCGGGAACGTGTGCAGCGTCACGATGTCACGGTTGACGAGGGCCACGAATCCGATGGCGGCGGCGAACTGCTTGGCTCGTTCCAGCTTGGGCCCGGCCATCGAGCCGGAGGTGTCGACGAGGAGCCGCACCGCCACGTCGTCCTCGGCTTCGAACAGCTTGAGGAGCAGACGGTCGAACCGGGCGTAGGCGTTGACGTCCACCCGTCGCAGATCGTCGCCGGGGTGGTAGTGGCGGTAGTCGCTGAAGTCGAGTGACGTCCCGAACCGGGGGCTGCGGTGGTCGCCGATCAGGCCGCCGATGAGCGGGCGGCGCGTCGAAACCTGCAACCGTTCGAGACGGGCCAGCAGAGCCGGTGGGAGCAGGTCGGACGCCATGGTCGTGAAGCGGTCGGGTCGGCCGTCGAAGCGGGTCCGGACCTACGGCGCCCCCCGGACGCCGGACCCCGGGATCGGCACGGCGTCGAGCACCGACTGGATCAGAACATCGGCATCGACGCCATCGGCGGTGGCCTCGTAGCCGACGTTGACCCGATGACGTAGCGCCGGCACGGCCACGGCCCGGATGTCGTCGGTCGACACGTTCGGCCGCCCGTCCAGCAGGGCGGTGGCCTTGGCGCCCAACGTCAACGCCTGCACACCACGAGGGCTGGCCCCGAACCGCACGTAGCGCGACACGAGCTCGGGTGCCTCCGCCCCGCCGGGGTGGGTGGCCACCACGAGGTCGACGGCATGGCGCACACAGTGATCGGGAACCGGCACCGAACGGGTGAGGGCGATCATGGCCCGCAGCGTCGACCCGTCGGTCACGGCTTCGGCGGTCGGGGTCGCCGCCCCTGTCGTGCGTTCGGCCACGGTGACCAGCTCGTCCGCGCTGGGAAACGGGACCTTGGATTTGAACATGAACCGGTCGAGCTGGGCCTCGGGTAGCGGATAGGTGCCCTCCATCTCGATCGGGTTCTGCGTTGCCATCACGAGAAACGGACGGGGTAGCGGGCGGGTCTCACCGCCCACGGTCACCGCCCGCTCCTGCATGGCCTCCAGCATGGCGGCCTGGGTCTTCGGTGTCGCCCGGTTGACCTCGTCGGCCAGGATCAGGTTGGCGGTGATCGGGCCGGGCCGGAACCGCAGTTCCCGGGTGCCGTCGGTCGACTCGTGCAACACCTGGGTGCCGACGATGTCGGCCGGCATCAGGTCGGGTGTGAACTGGATCCGGCTCCACGGCATCGACACCACGTCGGCCAGGGTTCGCAACAGCATCGTCTTGCCGAGACCGGGCACGCCCTCCAGGAGAACGTGGCCCTCGGCGAGGAGGCAGACCAGAACGTCTCGCACCAGGTCGTGTTGCCCGACGATCACCTTGCCGATCTCGGCTCGGATCCGCTGCGCAATGTCGCGACACTGCTCGCTCGACATGGGCTGCGCCGACACGGGCGGGGCCGTCATCGGGTCATCCGGCGGCCGTCGACCCTCAGGTGACGCTCCGGGGCGTTCCTGTCGAGCAGAATCCATGGTCAGGGGCCTCCTGTGGTGAGTAGATCGAAGTAGTTGCCGACGAGTTCCTGTTGCCCCGGTGAAAGCCGGTTGCGGTCCAGGGCGTCGGAGGCTCGACGGCTGTAATCGCCGATGACGTCGGAAACCGGGATCCTCGACTGGCCGGTGGTGGTCAGCCCCTCACCCCGGCCAACGGTTTCGGTCTGCCCGTCGCCTGTCAGGGTCCCGCCCAGCTCGAGGGGATCGCCTTCCGCCAGTGCCGCGGGGTCGACGATGGTGAATCCGGAGTTGTCACCCTCGACGTCGGGTTGGTCGAAGCCACCCGGCCGGCCGACGCCACCCTGGCCCTGACCGGAGCCGCCGGCTGCGCCGCCGACGGTGCCCTGGGCGCCGCTGCCTCCTTGCCCACCTGCGCCCTGACCCGATCCGCTGCCACTCCCCGAACCGGAACCCTGACCCTGTCCCGAGCCCTGGCCCTGGCCCTGGCCCGATCCCTGGCCCTGGCCCTGGCCCTGGCCGGAGCCTTCACCGCTACCTTCACCGGATCCCTCGCCCTGTCCTTCTCCCTCACCGGATCCGGAACCGGTCCGTCCCTCTCGGGCAGCAGCCGCCAGCTCGGACAGTTGGCCGGCGGTCTGCGCCGCGGCCTGCTGGGAGGCGACGGCCTGTGCATTCGCCCCCTGGGCCAGCGCCGCCTCACCGAGCGCGGCCTGGGCGCCGGCCACGTTCCCGGCGGCCAGCTGCTGGGCCGCGTCGGCCAAGGCCGCAGCCGTACCGGGATCGCCGGCCGCCTGGGCTTCGGCCAATTCGGCCAGACGTTCGGCCAGCTCCTCCTGGTCCGCCTCGCTCATGTCATCGAGCCCTTCGGCCAACTCGGCCAGCTGATCGGCCGGCGACCCGGCGGGCTCACCGGGAAGGGGCCGGGTGGCCAGGCTCCGTTCCAGACCCTGGGCTGCGGCCTGCTGGGAGGCGAAATCCGGCGACCGGTCGGCGGCCAGGTCAACAGCCTGGGAGTCGAGCAGTTCGGCCGCCTCCTCCAGGCTGTCGACCTGGCGAAGGTCGGAGGCCAGCTCCTCCAACTCGGCCGCCAGCGTCGAGTCGACGCCCGTCTCTTCGTCCAGGCGATCGCGCACGTCGTCGGCCAGTTCCTCGACCTGTTCGGACAGCTCCTCGGTCTGGGCCTCGACCAGCTCGAGCCGGCGGCGTTCGGCGTCCTGTGGGTTGGTCATGACGGCCAGGGTCACGGCGGCGACGGCAAGGACGGCCGCAACCGCCCAGCGGATCCAGGTGGGCCGGCCCCCAGGCAGCGGTACGGCGGTTCGGGCTTGGGCCGACGGCGTGTCGTGTGTCGCCGCCCGTTCGGCCCGATAGCGAATCCGGTGCCCGAACTCGTCGTCGAGACTCCTGAATTGGAGCGCGGAGGTGAAGATGTCGCGGGTTCCGAGGCCCTTGTCGGCGGCCCGGGCCGAGGACAGCCACGACAGCGGCTGAACCACCGCAGCCAGACCCAGCGCCAGTGCCCCGGCCACAACCACCGCAAGTGCCGTGGGTTCGGGCCAGGCCCACGGTCGGAACCGACCGATCACGACCAGTAGCAGTGCCACCGCGGCCAGCGCCGGGGCGACAAGCGTGGCCACCGCCCAGGCCCAGACCAGACGCAACCGCCTGCGCATCGCCGAGAGGAGCCGGGCGACCGCGCCACCCGATTCGGGGGCGGGCTCGACCGCTCCCTCGGCGCCGACGCCGGTAGCAGTAGCGGAACCGGTCTGCTCGACCTGATCGCTCATTGGGTGACCGAACGGCTCGGTGTGCGGAGACGCCGAACGCCGATCATCGCGGCCATGATCGAGATCCACACCAGGGCCAGCGACGACCGGAGCCACAGTGGGATCACCGACAGTTCACCCGGCCGGTCGTTGAAGGCGCCGGGAAATCCGGGCTCCTCGATCATGACGTCATCGACGAACTGCCGGTTGACGTCCTGGGCCTCGACGAAGCCGGTGCGGATGCCCGACAGGGGCCACGGTCCGTTGACGTCGGAGACCTCCCCGGCGGCTCCGGCCAGCAGCACGAAGGGGTTCCAGTAGAACGGCGTGAGGAAGGCCAAGATGTTGTCGGGCTCGCCGTTGTTGCTGACCGCGTACAGGATCATCAACACGGCGAACAGCACGGCGGTTCCAACGCACAGCGCCAGGATCACGCCGTAGGCGATGAGGGTCGCCGCCGCGGTGCGGCGGAGCACGGCCGAGCAGGCCACACCGAGCACCGCCAGCAGGAATCCGATCAGCATCAAGGCGAGGAGCCCGCTGACGATCTGGCTGAAGGCCACACCGCCGAGCAGGTAGGCCATCGCCAGGATCGGGGCGGTCGCCGCGACCAGCAACAGTACGAATGCGCTGGAGGCCAGCACCTTGCCGAAGAAGATGCCGAAGGGCCCGATCAGGGTGACCTGAAGGGGGATGAGGGTCTGACGGTCCCGCTCACCGGTGATGGCCCCGGCACTGATGCCGGGCACGACGAACAGCAACAGCACCAGCTCGAGGATCAGGACCCACTCGAACACCGAACGGCCGACGTTCTGGCGGGCGATACCGAACTCGCCGTTGAACGACTGCGTCTCACCGGTGTAGGTGATGAAGGCCACGCCGAGGGCCAGGAGCAGGAAGATGGTCATGACCACCATCGAGCGGGCGGTGCGGGACCGCTGGCGCAGCTCCCGGTCGAGGACCGGCCGCACGTCGGTGAGCGCATCCAGCACGGTCACTGCACAATCCCCTGGGTGATCTGGAGGAACAGGTCCTCGAGGTTCTTGTCGACGGTCGTGAACTCGAGGACCGCCCGGTTGTCGTCGACGATCAGCTTCCGCAGCAGCGCCTGCTGCTCGTCGTCGGTGGCGACCGGGAACTCCTGGACGGTTCCGTCGCCGAACCGGACCCGTACCGAACGGCCGACACCGAGCTGGTCCAGGATGCGCCCCGGCGGTCCCGACGCCAGCAGCTGCCCGGCCTCGATGACACCGATGGCGTCACACATCTGCTGGAGCTCGGCCAGAATGTGAGATGAGATCACGATCGATTTGCCCATGTCCTGCAACTGCAGCAGCAGCTCCCGCAGTTCGATCCGGGCCCGGGGGTCGAGGCCGGACGCCGGCTCGTCGAGGATCAGGAGCTCCGGGTCGTGGACCAGGGCCCGAGCCAGTGACAACCGCTGTTTCATGCCGCGGGACAGGTCGTCGACGATCGTGTCCCGCTTGACGTCGAGGTCGACCAGCTCCAGCAGCCCGTCGACCAGCGACGACCATTCGGAGCGTTCGATGTGATAGGTGGCGGCGTGGAACTCCAGGTACTCCTTGACCGTGAGGTTCTCGTAGACCCCCATCACGTCGGGCATGTACCCCATCCGGCGGCGGACCTCCTCGGGTTCGGCCACGGGGCTGTGGCCGCAGACCCGGGCCCAGCCGGAGGTCGGGGTCAGCAGCGTGGCGAGAATGAGGAAGGCGGTGGACTTCCCGGCCCCATTCGGGCCGATGATCCCGAAGATGGACCCCTTGGGGATGTCCAGATCGACGTTGTCGAGGGCCTTGAGGGTCCCGTAGTGCTTGGTCAGGCCGCGGGCCTCGATGATGAGGTCATCACGTCCCGAGCCTGGTTCGATCAGCTCGACCGCCTGCCCGGCAGTGGGTGGGGCCAGTGTCGCGAGATCGACCGGATCCGGTGGCGGCGGCGGTGGCTGGAGGTTCGGCGGTGCCGGCGACAGGGGCTGCGAGTATGTCGGCGGCGGTGGCTGGTCGCCGTTCGTCGGAGGGGGAACGTCGGTCATGTCAGGCCCCTCCCTCGTCGTCGTCTTCACCTGGGTCCGGTTCCCCTACGTCCACCCCGTCTTCTCCGCCGGCCGAAGCGGCGGGGGCGATGGCGCCGGACAGTTCGTCGGCCGATGCGGTGCGGATCGCCGGCGCACTGAAAGGACCGTTGACCAGGGCCCGGATATACACGGTTCCACCGTCGACGGCGGACTCGGGGATGGCGACGAGCACCGCGCCGGGATCGGCGAACCCGACCTGGGAGTCGATCCAGGCGTCACCGGTCCACAGGTCGACGGCCGACACGTCGGCCGGCACCTCCAGAACCAGCCCGTCGAGCGAGGCGCCCGGCGGCAGGCTGTAGGAGATCGTCTGCACGTCACCGTCCATCTGGAGTCGCCGGCCCTCCGCCACCATGCCGCCGCCGATGTCGCCGGACCAGCGCCAGTCGATGATCCGGCTGCGAACGGTGGCCGGGCTCACCGACGCGTCGCCGGCGAGCTGATCGATCGGGTAGGACGCGACGTAGCCGGTTCGGCCGCGGGTCACCGCCGAACCGCCGAGCGTGACCAGTGGTGCCTCAGCGTCGGCGGTCCAACCGACGACGGTGATCTGGCCGGTCCGACTCTCGAGACCGGCGGTGGCCATCCAGCGGCTCAGCGCAGCCGGGCTGGCCGCGCTGTTCCGGCCGCCCTGTCGTGACAGCTGCATCTGCACCGGGTTCTCCCACAGTGGCGGAGCGGAGATGTCGTCGAGACGGAATTCGTTCGAGCCGCCCGCCGGAACGTCGGCGATCGTCGCCAGTCGGTTCCCGGAGAACACCGCCACGTTGGACAGTGCGTAGTCGGTCAGGTTTGTGACCGTACCCTCGACGCTGGAACCGTCGACGGTGAGATCGACGGCCCAGGCCGGCGGTTCGAAGACCTCGGACGCTGCGCCGAGCACCACCACGCCGGCCGGCGGGACGTCGGCTCCGACCCTGGTTCCCTGGACCGTCGGCGACGCGAACCCGGCCTGCTGGAATCGCCAGTCCCACGGGCTGAACCCGTTGCTCGACGCCGCCCACCCGCCGGCCAGCTCAACACCGGTGAAACCACCTCGCGACGATGAGACCATATAGTCACTGACGGTTCGGGTGGCGGTGCCGGAGCTGCCGATCACGGTCACATGCGAACCGGTGGTGCCCTGCCGGAAGAACTGCCCGGACCCCCAGATGGCGACACTGACCAGAGCCGCCAGACCGGGGATGGCCAACCACATCAACGGCTCACGGCGGGACCGGGACAGGAAGAACCACAGCAGCGGTCCGACCAGGGCGATGTAGGCCAGGAGAACGGCGACAAAGGGACCGATCGGCCGGGTGCTGAACCCGGCGTCGACCGACAGGTCGGTCAGCACCTCGCCGGGATCGACGAAGACCTCCTGTTCCACGTTGCTCGAGAATCGGGGCTGAATGAGACCGTCAAACCGGCCGGCGCTCAGCGTGTCACCGGTGGCGTACACGGTGCCGGACCCGAGCCAGGCCCGGCCCGTGATCTCGCCATCGAACGAGGATTCGGGGACGAAGCCGGTGCCGACACGATCGAGGACGGTTCCGATGTCGGATTCGACCAGATCGGCGACCGAGCCGTCGACATACAGGTTTCCGCCCGACGACACCCACCCGAACAGCGCGGCCCACTGCGATTCGCTGAGGTTGGCGATGTCGGCCAGGTTGGCGGCCACGGCGCTGGCCGCGTTGAGCGTGGCCGACCCGTGGTCGAGCAGCGCCGGGTCGAAGGGCACCAGACGGGCCTGGCCCTGGCCGACGACCATCTCGGCCCGCTCGGGCAGCCCCGGAACGATCAACGACGGCATCACGGCCACGGGCTCGACCTCTCCGACCTGTTGGAGGCCGACGACCGGGCGGCGGGTCTGCCCGTCACTGGTCTCCACCCGCACCGAGGGCGGGCCGCCCCACGGCGACACCGTCACGGGCACGGCGAAGGTCTTCGTGCTGCCGCCGGGAACCTCGATGTCGACGTTGGCGACGGTGAGCCCCTCGCCCTCGACCAACACCTGAATGGTTCCGGTCACCGCCTGATCGGCGGCCACGGTGACCAGCAACACCGTCTCGGTGCCGGGACGGAAGAACGACCCGACCGGTGTCGTGACCTCGACCGTCGTGTCGGCAGCCACAGGGGCGGCGGTCAACGCCATCATCGTGAGGCCGGCGACCACGGCGGCGAGAAATCGCACCGTTGCGCGATTCATCGAGCGCGCCGTCGAACGAGTGAAACGGTCCCTCACCATTGTCACGATCCTAGGTGGTGTCGACGTCCACTTTCGGTCAGCAGGCGACAATTGGGTCGTCCGACCGATGATCGGATGCGAGTGCCGATCGACGGCCGGTCACGGGCAGCAGCGGGGGCCGGCGAGCCGTACGAATCGTGAGACAAACGTCATCCACCACCGACCAGAGACATCGAATCGTCGCCAGGAGGATCCTCGCAGCGAACGCCGTCATCGTCGGCGAATGACGAGGAGTCGACGATGCAATCGCGACCGGCACGTTTCGCGGCATAGAGCAACCTGTCGGCCACTTCGATCAGGCCGTCGGGTGTCACGGCATCGTCGGGCATCACCGCAACCCCCAACGATGCAGTCGTCGGTAGCGGGTCATCCACGGTCCGGATCGCAGTCTGAAGACGTTCCGCCAGCTGGCGGGCCCCGTCGTTCTCTTCGACAATCGAGAGAACGGCGAACTCCTCCCCACCAATTCGAGCCACGATGTCACCGTCTCGGACCGCCGATCGCAGCGTCTCCCCCACAGCAGCGAGCACACGGTCGCCGACCGGATGGCCGTGCACGTCGTTGACAGCCTTGAAATGGTCGAGATCCAGCAGGGCGAGAGCAAGCTTGTCCGCCGCACGATCGTTCTGACGGCTCATGACCTCGAGATGTTCGTGAAAGCTGCGGTGGTTGTGACACCCGGTCAGCGCATCCTCGAAGGCGAGATTCTCGACCCGCTGCTTCAACAGAACCAGGCGCTCGTACGCGTCCCGGTGATTGGCCGCAACGGCGTGGGCCAGTACTCCGATCGACCCCAGCATCGTGGCGATCAGAACGATCACGCCCAGAGGATCCCCAGAAGCGACCCCGACAACGAACGGCAAAGCGGTCGTCGCCACCGTCAGCGCGGCGACGGCCCCCGGAGGGTAGGCCATCGCCCCCGACGTCAGCGTTATGGCGGCAGCCAGAATGACAGGGCTCTCCAACCCGCCGTCCAGGTAGACGGCGATCCCGACGAGCGCGAGCTGAGCGGCGCTCCATCCGTACATGACGAACATCCACCAGGGCCGGTTGATGAACCTGGGCCACGGAGCCAGCGGCGCCAGGATCGACATCACCGCCGTGATGCCGATGATGGGTAGAGCTCGATCGGCGTTCACCTCGGCATCGCCCGACGCCACATACCAGATCGCTCCGAGCAGGATTACCCCGGTGGCCCACGCTCCGGTCCGAATGTGGCGGACCCAGAACACATCGCCGAACCACAGATGTGACGATGAGTCGTCCACGGGCACAGTATCGGCGGAGGAGAAGCCCACCTTGACATCCTGAGGCCACAGGGCGACGACAAAGCGCCGCATTACCGACTCCTCGCCTCCACCGGCGATGTCGTACAGTACGGGTGAGCTCGACGAGCCGACCTGCCACGACCGGAAAGGTGACCCGGCATGATCTCAGCGGAGGAGAATCGGCTCCTGACCCAGTCGGCGCCGGGAACACCCGGCGGTCGGTTGCTGCGTTCGTACTGGCAGCCGGCGGCTCTCACCGAGGAGGTCGATCGGGCCGAGGCCGAAACCGGACGGTCACTCGTGCCGGTGCGACTGCTCAACGAGGAGCTCGTGCTCTACCGTAGACCGGCCTCCAACCCCGAGGAGGCGCCCCAATACGGACTGCTCGGACGGGCCTGCGCTCATCGACGGGCCGATCTGAGCTTCGGCCGGCTCGAAGACGGTGGTTTGCGCTGCCCGTTTCACGGCTGGCTGTTCGATCACACGGGAGCGTGCCTGGAGACGCCGGCCGAACCGGAGGGCAGCACCTTCTGCACCAGAGTCCGCCAGGTGGCCTATCCCGTCGCCGAACGCAACGGCATCGTCTGGGCCTGGATGGGTGACGGAACCCCTCCGGCCCTCGGCGGTTTGGACGCCTTGACCGCCCCGCCGGCGCAGGTGTTCGCCTTCAAAGGGCTGTGGGACTGCAACTGGCTCCAGGCCCACGAGGTCGGCATCGATCCCAGCCACGCCTCGTTCCTCCACCGGTTCCTCGGCGACGTCGAGGAAGACTACGGCCTGCAGTTCCGGGCCACGATCGGCGACACCGGTGTGCCGACCACGGTACTCATGCGTGACGTCGCCAATCCCGACATCGGCCTCGAACCAACCGCCTACGGCTTCCGTCTGGTGACACTGCGCGACTACCACATCGACTCCGCACGACCCTTCACCCACGTCCGGATCACCAACTGCCTGTTCCCCAACGCGATCACCATCCCGATGAGCGCCGAGATCGCCATCACCCAGTGGCACGTTCCGATCGACGACGAGTCCTGCTACTGGTACTCGATGTTCGTCTCCTACGGCGATCCGGTCGACGCCGAACGGATGCGGGCCCAGCGGATCGACGCCGTCGACCTACCCGACTACCGCCCCCGCACCAGCCGGGCCGACAACTGGGGATACGACCCGGTGGAGCAGGCGGCCACCACCTACACCGGAATGGGCCTCGACATCAACGTGCACGACCAGTGGGCGGTCGAATCGCCCGGCTCGATCCACGACCGCACCAAGGAACACCTGAGCCCCGCCGACGTAGGCATCCGAACCCAACGGCGGATGATGCTCGCTGCGATGAACGACCCGTCGCCGGAGACACTCGTCGGGTCGGCTGAACCGGAGACGCTGTCGGGGCCGGCCGCCGTCGATGCCGTCGCCTACTGGGGCTCGTCGCAACGGCCCACCGCCGACGAACTCGACGCCTGCTGGCGGGAGCGCGAACAGAAGCGGAGGGCGGCTGCTCCGTGGGACGCCGGGCCGGTCCGATGACCGACGCCACCGACGTGATCGCCGAGGTGGAGGGACAGAAGCTCCACAGCGTTCGGCTGGCCTTCGCCGACGTCCACGGTGTGCTGAGGGGCAAGACGATCCGGGCCGATCTGCTGAGCGACGCCTTCGCCAACGGCGTCGGCATCACCAGCGCGCTGCTGATGAAGGACACCGGCCAGAACAACGTCTACCCGGTGTGGGCCCCCGGCGGAGGCCTCGACGAACCGTGGCTGACCGGTGCCGGCGACATGATGATGGTGCCGGACCCGGCGACGTTTCGGGTGCTGCCGTGGGCGGCCGGCACCGGCTGGCTGTTGTGCGACCTGTTCACGCCGGCCGGTGAGCCGATCGAGTTCAGCACGAGAAGCCTGTGCGCCGGCATCGACACCGAGTTGCAGGCGGCCGGACACCGACTGGTGGCCGGATTGGAGATCGAGTTCCACCTGTTCCGACGGCCGGTCCGGTCGGCCGCCGATGCGGGCCCGCAGGCGGATGTCGGAAGCGACGACCACCGGGACCTCTCCCCGATTCACCCCGGCTGGATGTACCTGGGCGAGAACCGGTTCGACACCATCGAGCCGACACTCGAACGGTTCCGGGCCGACCTGACCACCCTCGGTCTGCCGCCCCGCTCACTCGAGATCGAACTCGGTCCCGGCCAGGTCGAAATGACCTTCTCACCGGCCGGGGCGCTCGCCGCCGCCGACCAGGCCGTGCTGATCCGATCGGCGATCAACCAGATCGCAGCACGCAACGGACTCACAGCCATGTTCATGAGCCGTCCCCATGTTCCCGGATCGTTCAGTTCCGGTTGGCACCTCCACCAGTCGCTGGTCGGCGTCGACGACGACACCAACCTGTTCGCCCGGGCCGACCGCGACCCGACCTCGTCCGCATCCGACGCGGTTCTCAGCGACTGTGGCCGGCACTATGCCGCCGGCTTGTTGGCCCACGCCGCCGAATCGTGCCTGCTGACCACCCCGACCGTCACCGGCTACAAACGCTACCGACCCGAATCGTTGGCGCCGCTCCGGGCCTCGTGGGGTTCACAGAATCGCGGCGCCATGCTCCGAATCATCGGAGCCCACGGCGATCCCGGAACCCGGATCGAGAACCGGGTCGGCGACTCCGCCGCCAACCCGTACCTGTACCTGGTCTCCCAGATGGTGAGCGGCCGCCTCGGCCTCGAAGCCAAGGAGGAACCGCCGGCCGGGGCGGACTCGCCCTACGGCGATGAGGCCGGACCGCTCCTACCCACCGATCTGGGCCAGGCGATCGAGCACTTCGACGGCAGCGAGGCGTACCGGACCGCGCTCGGCTCGCGGTTCGTCGACTACCTCGTCGGCATCAAACGAGCCGAATGGAACCGCTTCCGGTCCACGGTCACCGACTGGGAACACCGGGAGTACGGCGAGCTGTTCTGACACCCGGGCCGGCGGGGACCGATCAGGGAACCGGCTCGTGGGCGTCGCCTGCGGAAATCTCGTCGTCGACCGCGCCACCGACCACCGGGTCCACAACCGGTCGGCGACTGAGGCGATTGGTGATGGCACCGACGAGGCCCTGACGGAAGCTGAGGAACAAGATGACGGTGACCGTCCCGTAGAGAACCTCGCGGAGCTGGGCGTAGTCGACCAGCAGCTCGTCGAGCACCGTGAACACCGCGGCGCCGACGACGGGTCCGACGAGGGATCCGATGCCACCGAAGGCCAGCATCACGAGCACTCTGGCGTCGACGCTGCCGAAGCCGTAGCTGGTGTCGCCGATGAAGCCCCGGTAGTGGGCGAAGCAGGCGCCGGCCAGGCCGAGCATGATCGAACCGACGATGCCGGCGAGGATCCGGTAGCGGGCCACATCGACGCCGGCCAGCTCAGCCGCCACCTCGTCGTCCCGCAGGGCCCGGAAGGCCAGACCGATGTGTGACCGCTGGATCCATCGGTAGATGACCAGGTAAACGGCGACCAGGACGAGAAACACGTAGTAGGGGGCCTTCTGCCCGCCGATGATGCTCTCACCGCCGGCCGACACCGGCAGCCCGTTTTCACCGCCGGTCAGGTCGCGGCTGCCGAGCACGAAGTTCTCGTACGACAGCGAGAACGCCAGCGTGACGATCCCGGTGAAGATCGTGTCGAGGGACCGGCTGACCGCAACCCAGCTCAACAACCCGCCGAAGACTCCGGCCAGCAGGGCCGCACCCACCATGGTGATCACGAAGGGTATGCCGTAGCGGTCACTGACGATCGCCGAGCCGAAACCCCCGATACCGGCCAGGGCGCCGGTGCACAGGAAGAGTTGGCCGGTGCTGCCGAAGATCAGGTTGAACGCGATCGTGTAGGCCGCGAACAAAAGGCCGGTGGTGATCACCAGCATCATCGACCGGGAGTCGAGAAACGGAATCGGGACGACGGCCAGAACGGCCACGACGACGGCGATTGGCGAGTAGGCCCGCAGCGTGTCTCCGACGGTGCCCTGCGGCTTGACGATGGCGGCCATCAGCCCGTCCCCAGAATGCCCTGCGGGCGGAACAGAATAGTGACAGCGGCGGCCACCACCAGGATGATGCTGCTCACGAACGTGCCGATGTAGAAGGCGGAAAGCGTGTTGACCACGCCGAGCAGGATCCCGGCCAGGAACGCCCCCGACACACTCCCGAGACCGCCCACCACGGCCACGATGAGGGCGAAGATGGTGAGGCTCACCCCGGCTGTCGAGACGACCGGGCTGGTCATGGCCTGGGTGATGGCCACGATGCCGGCCAGCACGCCGCTCAACCCGAAAATGACGGTACGCACCACCGATGGATTGATGCCGCACAGGCGGGCGCCCTCCTCATCCTGGATGACCGACCGGGTGGCCCGGCCGAAGGTGGTGTACCGGAAGAAGGCGACCAGCAACAGCCCGACCGTGACCGCCACACCCGAGGCCACGATCGAACCCCGCCGGATCTTCAGACCGCCGACGGTCAGCGGATCACCGGCGATGCGCAGGTTCAGCGCCTCGATCGGGTAACGCCACTCGAGCACGCCGTCGATGATGAACCCGACACCGAGCATGAGCAGCAGGCCCAGCAGGATGCGGGCCTCGCCCCGCTGCCGGTACACGGGCTGCATCAGGGTCCGGTCCAGCACGATGCCGAGCAGACCGATGCCGATGACACCGACGACGACGGCCGCCATGGTCGGCATGCCGTTGTCGATCAGGCGAGCGGTGAAGATCGCGGCAAGGACCGCCATCTGTCCGTGCGCCAGGTTCACCACCCCGCCCAGGCCGTAGACCAACGTGAGGCCGACCCCGAGAATGGCGAACTGCAGACCGAGCACGACGCCGTCGACCAGTACCGCCGTCACCGAACCACCCCGCCCTGGTTCCTGGTTTCCATCGAATCACTCCTCGTCAACATCTGCCTGGACATCTGCCCGGGCACGGTCGGCCGGTCAAACACCGAGGTAGGCCTGTCTCACACCGGGATCGTCGGCCAGTTCCTCCGATGTTCCCGTGAGCGTGATGCGGCCGTGGTCGAGCACGTAGCCGCGGTCGGCCAGCTCGAGGGCCAGCGGCACCTGCTGCTCGGCCACGAGAATGGTCAAGCCGTCGGCTCGGAGGGCGGCCAGGGCGGCGTAGGCCTCTTTGGCCAGCAGCGGCGAGAGGCCGGTGGTCGGCTCGTCGAGCACCAGCAGCGACGGGGACGACATCAACGCCCGACCGACGGCCAGCATCTGCTGCTCACCGCCGCTCAGGGTGCCGGCGTGTTGACCCGCCCGCTCCTTCAATCGAGGGAAGGTGTCGTAGACCAGGGCCAGCCGGTCGGGGTCGGGGCGGCGGGGAAAGGAGCCGAGATAGAGGTTCTCCCGAACCTCCATGTGCGGGAACAGGTGTCGTTCCGCCGGCACGTAGACCAGCCCGGCCCGGACCACCATGTGCGCTTTCGTTGCAACCAGATCGGTACCGTCGAAACGAACCTCGCCGGATGACGACGGCAGCAGACGGCAGATGGACTTGAGCATCGTGCTCTTACCGGCACCGTTGGATCCGATCACGGTCACCACCTCGCCCCGCCCGACGGTGAGGTCGACATCGTGGATGACGTCCTCACCCAGGTAGCCGGCGCAGAGCCCGGAAACACGCAGAAGGGTGTCGTCCTGGCCGGTGTTGTGATCGGTGCCGGGTTCAGCCATGGTCGATGGCCTTCCCCAGGTAGGCCTCCACGACCTTGGGGTTGCTCATGACATCGGCCGGGGCGCCATCCGCGAGGAGACGACCGAAGTTCAGCACCACCACCCGTTCGGCCAGGCTCATGACCGCCTTCATCACGTGCTCGACCCAGATCACGGTGAGACCACGACGATCCCGGGCGGTTCGCACCATGTCGATCGAGGCCTCGAGTTCGGTGTCGTTGAGGCCGGCCATGACCTCGTCGAGCAACAGGAGCCGAGGTCGACCGGCCAGGGCCCGGGCCAGTTCGAGAAATCGCTGCTGGTGGAGGTTGAGGCCTCCGACCGGCTGGTCGGCGTAGGCGGCCAACCCGACGAAACCGAGGGCCTCGTCGGCCATCTCCCGGATCTCGTCGTCGGCCGGCCGATCTGCGGACCCGAACGTCGCGCCCACCATGACGTTGTCACGGACGGTCATCGACTCGAACACCCTCGGGTGCTGCAGGGCCATGGAGATGCCCCGACGGCGGAGGACATGGGTCGACAGCTTGGCGATCTCCTCCCCATCGAACCGGACGCTCCCCCGGGTCGCGGGCTGGAGACCGCTGATCGCCTTCAGCAGTGTGCTCTTGCCGGCCCCGTTGGGGCCGACGAGGGCCACGATCTCACCCTCGTCGACCCTCAGATCGACACCGTCGACCGCCGGGAGTCCGCCAAAATGTTTCTCGACGCCGGTCAGCTCAAGAACCGGGGCCATCGCTGTCCATGGTCGTGACCGTCACGTCGAGTGGTTCCTACGAGGCCGGCTCGTAGGGCGGGATCGGATCGGAGGTGAACAGCTCCTCGACCCACCATTCGCCGGCTTCGTTCAAGCCCTCCGGGGCCGGCCCCTCGGACACGGTCACCAGAACGAGCTGAGCCTCGGCCAGCTCCCCCCACTCGGTCCACGACAGCGGATAGGCCATGCCCGGGGAGACGTAGTTGGCGCCACGAACGTAGTCGGCGATGGCGACGGGATCGTCGGCACCGGAGGCCACGGCCTCGGCGAGCAGGTTGACCACGGCGTACATGGCGACGGCGTCGTCCTCCATGAATCCGAGCCCGGTGTCGGCCACGTAGCGGGCGGCCAGCTCGGCGTAGTCGGCGCTGAAGTAGTCGGCGCAGCTGTGGTCGGCGTAGCGCCCGATGGCGGTGTCACCGGCGGCTTCGAGCACTGCGGTCAACGACGAGCCGGGACCGGCGACGTTCACGTCGAGTCCGAGGTCGGCGGCCTGGGCCAGGATCGGACCGGAGCCCGGCGGGTGGCCGGTCGCCAGCAGCAGCTCGGGACCAAACCCGTCGAGGCTTCGCAGGTAGGTGGTGAAGTCCTGTTCGGGCACCGGGGCGATCTCGGTCTGGAGTTCGATCCCGGCTTCGCCGAACACACCCTCGGATGCGGTCTTGAACGACTGACCCCAGGCATAGTCGGCGATGATCTGGCCGACCTTGGTGAAGCCCTCGTCCTGGGCGTACTGGCCCCACGGGACGGCGTTCATCGGGCCGGCCGGGAGACAGGTTCGGAACGTGTAGCGGCTGGCGGTGGTCAGCAGGGCATCGGAGCCGGCCTTCGACAGGAACAGCGGGACCTGGTTCTCCTCGGCCAGCCCTGCGGTGGCGGCACCGACGCCGCTGGAGATCGTGCCGGCCACGGCGACGACGCCCTCCTCGAGGAGACGCTCGTACTGGACGACGGCTTCTTCGGCGTCGGACTGGTCGTCGGCCGAGATGATCTCGATCATGCGCCCGTCGACGCCGCCGGCGGCGTTGATGTCATCGGCCGCCATCTGCATGCCGGCCTCGACGTGGAGTCCCCAGGAGGTGAACGGACCGGTCAGTGATGTGAGCAGACCGATCTTGATCGGCTCGCCCGACGCTTCCTCCGACTCGTCGGCTGCGTCGTCGGTGGATTCCTCGGTGTCGGTGGCGTCGTCGGCGTCGGCGTCTTCGTCGGCTTCCGCCTCGTCGGTCGTCTCCTCGGTTTCCGCGTCGGCCGCGGTGTCGTCGGACGCGTCGTCGTCGCTCCCACAGGCGCCGAGCACCAACACAAACGCCGCCAGCAGCGCGAGCCAGACTGAACCTCTCCCTGGTTTCATGATCGTTCCTTTGCCGTGATTCGTTTTGCCGCGGCCACGATGCCCGACAATTCCGCCCCCAAGAATAGACGAGAAAGCCGACGGGAGGGCGGCCGATGGATTCCGTCACGGAAACGACCCCGACCTCGGCTCGAGGATGTGACGGCTCCAAACCACCGAACTCGGACCCCACGGTCGGGTCGGCGGGGTCGACGCGATCGGCGGGGCTGCGGACGTGGTGCAGCCCGGAGAGGCAGCGAACAGTAGGATGATGTCTGTGTCCGATCACCTGATCGCCCCGTCCATGTTGTCGTCCGACTTCGCCAACCTGGCGACCGAGCTGCATCGGATCGAGACGGCCGGCGCCGATTGGATCCACCTCGACGTCATGGACGGTCACTACGTGCCCAACCTCACGTTCGGGCCGCCGGTGATCAAGGCCATGCGGCCTCACACCGACCTGTACTTCGATGCTCACCTCATGATCGCCCCGGTCGATCCGTACCTCGAGGCGTTCGCCGATGCCGGCTGCAACGGGATCACGATCCACGCCGAGGCCGGTCCCCACCTCGATCGCTCCCTTCAATGCATCCGCGATCTTGGCTGCCAGGTGGGGGTGTCACTCAACCCGGGCACCCCCCTCGATGCGATCGGCTGGGTACTCGACCGAATCGACCTGGTGCTGATCATGTCGGTCAACCCCGGTTTCGGCGGGCAGTCGTTCATACCGTCGAGCCTCGACAAGGTGGCGCAGCTTCGAACCATGATCGGCGAGCGGCCGATCCGGATCGAAGTCGACGGTGGCGTCAACCCCGACAACGCCCCCAAGCTCGTCGCCGCCGGGGCCGACGTGCTGGTCGCCGGTTCCTCTGTGTTCCGTGGCGGTCCGGAGCACTACGCCGACAACATCGCCGCGCTGCGTTGACCACCACCGCCGGTGGATCTGACCCGCGGGTCTCGACGGCGATCACCGACGTTCTCGTATTCGACGGCACGGGACAACCGGGGGTACGCGGTGACGTCGTGATTGCCGGATCGACGATCGCACACGTCGCCGATGCGGGCTCGTCGACGGCCGACCATGTCATCGACGGGAGTGGCCTGGCCGTCGCGCCCGGATTCATCGATGTCCACACCCATGATGACTTCGCCGCCATGGTCCACCCGGACATGGCATTCAAGAACCGCGGCGGGGTCACAACCTGCATCGTCGGCAACTGCGGGTTCAGTGCGGCGCCTCGCGATCCGAGGCTGGCCTTTGCGTCAAGCATGCATCCGGGCCACGACATTCCCGACTTCGACGGATTCGCCGGATACGTCGACTACCTGGACGACAATCCGCCGGGGGTCAACATCGGTGTCCTGGCCGGCCACGGGTCGATCCGTGCGGCCGTTCTCGGCCGGGAGGCAAACGATCCGGAACGTCAGCCCTCCGCGGCCGAGATGGCGGACATGGCAGCCGTGCTGGCCGAAGCGCTCGACGCCGGGGCGCTGGGCCTGTCGTCGGGCCTCGTCTACGAACCGGGCAAGTACGCCTCGACCGACGAGCTGGTGGCCCTGGCGTCGGCCATGGCCGGTTCCGGAGCCCTGTACGCCTCGCATATTCGCGATGAGGGTGACCATCTGGTTGACGCGGTGGCCGAGGCCATCGAGATTGGTCGGCGGGCGGGCGTTGCCGTGCAGATCTCCCACCACAAAGCCGCCGGCTCGGCCAACTGGGGCAAGGTCGGCGAGTCGCTCGCTTTGATCGAAGCGGCTCAGGCATCGGGACAGGCGGTACACGCCGACCAGTATCCATACACCGCCGGCAGCACGACCCTCGAATCGGTGCTGTATAACTACGCGATCGTGGACGATCGACATAACTACGCGATCGTGGACGATCGACATAACTACGCGATCAGCGACGAACCGGCCTCCACCGGCGGGGCCACGCTCGCCGGGTCGGCGCTCGTCGTGGCCAGCTGCGATGGCCACCCTGAATGGGAGGGGCGTTCGATGGCCGATCTGGCCCGCCGGTTCGAGACGTCGGCCGCCGAAGCCGCCCGGCGAGTGCTTGACGCCGCGCCGACAGCCACTGCGATTCTCCACATGATGGACGAAGCCGACGTCCAGGCCGTGCTCGCCCACCCCAGCACGATCATCGGCTCCGACGGCCTCCCGACGATCGACGGCAAGCCCCACCCCCGGCTCTACAACACCTTCGCTCGGGTGCTCGGCCACTACGCCCGCGACCTCGATGTGCTGCCGATGGCTGAGGCCGTGGCCCGCATGACCGGGCGATCGGCCGACGTCTTCGGTCTCACCGATCGCGGCTACATCCGCCCCGGGCTGGCGGCCGACCTCGTGGTGTTCGACCCGACCCTCATCATCGACCGGGGGACCTTCAGCGATCCGAATCGGTTCCCCGACGGGATCGTGCACGTCCTTGTCAACGGCAAGCAGGTCGTGGCCGACAGTGAACCGACCGGCGCTCGCCCGGGACGGGTGCTCCGCCGCTCCGACTGATATCCGGTTCGGACTCGACCTTTGGTCGCTCCGGTGTCGCAGTGACCCGAAATCGACCAAAGGTACTTCGAACAGCCTGCCGCAGGCGATATGGGAGACGCCGATGTTTTGGCCGCAGGCCGAAACTCGTGGTCACGCCGCAGGCGATATGGGAGACGCCGATGTTTTGGCCGCAGGCCGAAACTCGTGGTCACGCCGAAGGCGTGACACTCTTACCAGGTGTTACTGATGTAGCGTTCGAGCTGGTCGGCCTCGTGTTCGAGCTGCCGCACCCGCACCTTGACGATGTCACCGATCGAAATGAGCCCGACGAGCTTGCCGTCGTCGGTGACCGGAAGATGGCGGAACTTGTGCTCGGTCATGATCTCCATGAGCCGCTCCACCGTGTCGCCCTCGTTACAGGTGCGGACCGTGCGGGTCATGATCTCCGACACCGGCTTGCTCAGGAGGTCTGCCCCCACGGCCCCCAGTTCGCGAACGATGTCCCGCTCGGAAACGATGCCGGCGATCGTCTCTCCGTCGGTGGAAACAACGACGACCCCGAATCGATTCTCGCCGAGGATCTTGGCCGCGGCCCCCACCGTCTCGGTGGGTTGCACGGTCACCACTTTGCGACCCTTCATCGACAGCAGTGTGCTTACCTTCACCGTTACCTCCGAAAACCCCTCGTCGACCACGGCTGAGCCGTGACACCTCAACCCTATGCGAGCCACCCGGCCCCGTCCACAACCACGCCCCCCAATCCGAACCTCGGGCCGGAGAACGCAAAAAGGGCCCGGTCCGCTACTGCGGTCCGGGCCCCTTTCATTGCGGATCAAACGATCACGCCGAGGGCGTTTACATCATGCCGCCCATGCCACCCATGCCGTCCATGCCACCGGGCATCGCCGGCTCGGGCTCGGGCTTGTCGGCGACCAGCGACTCGGTGGTCAACACCAGCGCCGCAATCGAGGCCGCGTTCTGCAGCGCGGCCCGCGTCACCTTCGCCGGGTCGGTGACACCGGCGGCCATCAGGTCGACGATCTCGCCGGTGGCGGCGTTGAGACCATTGGAGCCCGAGGCCTCCTCGACCTTCTTGACCCAGATGGCGCCTTCGAGGCCGGCGTTGTCGGCGATCAGGCGGGACGGGGCCTCGAGGGCACGGGACACCGAACGAGCGCCGGTCTCCTCGTCGCCGTTCAGCTCGGTGAGCAGGGCGTCGACCGCAGGACGAGCCCGCAGCAGAGCGGTACCACCGCCGGCGACCACACCCTCCTCGAGGGCGGCCCGGGTGGCGGACAACGCATCCTCGATGCGGTGCTTCTTCTCCTTGAGCTCCACCTCGGTGGCGGCGCCGACCTTGACCACGGCAACGCCACCGGCCAGCTTGGCCAGGCGCTCCTGCAGCTTCTCACGATCCCAGTCCGAGTCGGTGTTGTCGATCTCGGCCTTGATCTGGGCCACACGACCGTCGACGTCGGCCTTCTCGCCGGCACCTTCCACGATGGTGGTGTTGTCCTTGGTGATGATGACCTTGCGGGCGGTGCCCAACATGTCGAGGGTGACACCGTCGAGCTTCAGGCCGACCTCCTCGGCCACGACCTGACCACCGGTGAGGATGGCCATGTCCTGCAGCATCGCCTTGCGGCGCTCACCGAAGCCGGGGGCTTTGACGGCGGCCGAGGCGAAGGTGCCGCGGATCTTGTTGACCACGAGGGTGGCGAGTGCTTCGCCGTCGATGTCCTCGGCGATGATGACGAGCTGCTTGCCCGACTGCATCACCTTCTCCAGCACGGGGAGGAGATCCTGGACCGAGGAGATCTTGCCCTGGTTGAGCAGGATGTAAGGGTCCTCGATCACGGCTTCCTGCCGCTCGGGGTCGGTGACGAAGTAGGGCGAGATGAAGCCCTTGTCGAACTGCATACCCTCGGTGAACTCGAGATCGAGTCCGAAGGTGTTCGACTCCTCGATGGTGACCACGCCGTCCTTGCCGACCTTGTCGATCGCCTCGGCCAGCACCTCACCGACGCTCTGGTCGGCAGCCGAGATGGCGGCCACGTGGGCGATCTCGTCCTTGGTGTCGATTTCCTTGGCCTGCTTGTGGATCTCGTTGACGGCGACGTCGACCGCGGCTTCGATGCCTCGCTTGAGGCCCATCGGGTTGGCGCCGGCGGCGACGTTGCGGAGGCCTTCCTTGATGAGGGCCTGGGCCAGCACGGTGGCGGTGGTGGTGCCGTCACCGGCGACGTCGTTGGTCTTGGTGGCGACTTCCTTGACCAGCTGGGCGCCCATGTTCTCGAACGGGTCCTCCAGCTCGATCTCACGGGCGATCGACACACCGTCGTTGGTGATGGTCGGGGCGCCGAACTTCTTGTCGAGCACCACGTTGCGGCCCTTGGGGCCGAGCGTGACCTTGACCGCATCGGCCAGCTTGTTCACACCGGCTTCGAGCGAACGCCGGGCTTCCTCGTCGAACTTCAACAGTTTTGCCATGATTCAATCACTTCACTTTGCTTCTCGGGGTATCTGGGGCGTCTTGGGGCCTGGCGGGCAGGCGCTACTTGACGATGGCCAGTACGTCGCGGGCGGACAGGATGAGGAGATCCTCACCGTCGATGGCGATCTCGGTGCCGCCGTACTTCGAGTAGACGACGGTGTCGCCGGCGCTCACATCCATCGGGATGAGCTCGCCGTTGTCGGCGCGACGGCCGGATCCGACGGCCAGAACCTCGCCCTGCTGGGGCTTCTCCTTGGCGGTATCAGGGATGACAAGACCGCTGGCCGTTGTGGCCTCGGCATCTTTGGGCCGGACGACGATACGGTCCTCAAGTGGTTGCAGATTCATGCAAGTAGCTCCATGTTGATCGGATGTTGCCGTTGAATGTTGCTGTTGGGCGTTGACACTCTCGAATACGGAAGGCGGAACGCGACAACACAGGACCACCGGCTTCCGCACTCAGGCTTCAGCGGCGGCTTACTATCCAGGTGATGTCGGCACTCACGGTGACACAGCAGAGCGTTAGCACTCTCACCGGTCGAGTGCTAATGCTAGAGCACGAGGCGCAGCTCGCCAACCTTTCGCCTGGATTACGGAGAAAAAAGTCGACGCCACTCACCCGATACCCCTCATCGGAGAGGAGATGCGATGGATATTCGCCGCGGGCTCAAAGGCGTTCGAGCACAATAGTGACGATGCTGATCCTCTGGGCGATCTACCTCGTTCTTCTGCTGGCTCTGGCGGTGCCGGTGTTCGTCATGGCCAGACGGCGACAGCGGCCGTCCACGATCAGGAACGTGGCTATCAGCGCCCTCGTGGTCGGAGGTCTGATGGGCCTGACCCGCTACACCTCCAACGAACTCGTCCAGCAGTGCAAGGACGTCGGCAACACCCGCTGCTTCGACCCCGGAAGCACCGGCATACTGTGGCTGTTCGCCATCGGGTTCACCGCGGTCGTGTGGGGGCGGGCCTGGAGTCTACGAGGCCGCTGAGCGACGTTCGCCCTCCTGCCTACATCCACGACCGGTCAGACGACTCGACGTGATACAGCACCAGATCGCGTAATGCATTCGCCTCAGCCTCGCTGATCATGTGGATCTCGAAGCCCTCCTCGGCCGTCTGGAGACGGAAGGTGGCCAGACCTCGCCGACGCTGAAAGAACGACCGCCGAACGTCGACACTCTGAGCTTTGACGAACTCGACGTCGTGGGTCCGACGAACGAACGGACCATGACGGACAGCCAGTCGACGGTCGGTGAAACCCCAGCGGTAATACCGCCAACTCCAATACGAAGTGACCACGCCGGCAGCCACCGGAAGCGCCGCCAGCACCGCCCACCAGCCGAACAGGACGGCCAGCACGATGGTCGGGGCCACCATACTGAGAACCCGATTGCGGATCTCCAGGTAAACCCAGGCCCGCGAAACGATCCGGTCGGTGTCGGGCCGGGGGCTGTCGAACACCAATGACTCGATGTACTCGGACTCCGCCTCCGACGAGCCCGGCACGACCAGGTCGGCCTCACCGGTGATCGACAGCACGAGCCGGCGGAGCCCCAACCATCGCTGCATCGGGCTCATCGTGGTGCGGATGCCCTGGACCCGAGCGAGGTTGGCGGCCAGACTCGTCCGGTTGAACAGGCCGGCGTCGCGCCGGAGGCTGTCTCCGGCTGACGAGATGGTCCGGGTCAAGGTGAATTCCCAGTTGGTGATCACGGACCGCACCACCTGCAGCGCCCACCCGGCCAGCGTCACGATCACCAGGAAGAAGGCGACCGATGCCACCAACACCGGGATCGGCACGTCCAGCCCGCCCTCCTGCCCGACCTGTTCGACCCGATCGCCGAGTTGATCGAGAAGCGGGACGTCGACAACATCGCTCATCTCGTCGAGTGTCGCCAGGAGAGGGATGATGAAGACAAGGCCGGCCCACGGCCAGCTGCTCAGACCGATCTTGACCAGATCACCGACCGAGCGGCGAGCGATCACCTCGGTGCGGGCGTCGGGACCGACGGCGGGAGGCGGGGGACCGTCGGCCCGGGGACCGGTCGGAGGCGGGGCCACCACGAGACCGGACGCTTCGGCCGGCCCAGCCGGTTCGCCGACCGACACCACCTCCTTCGATCGATGCTCGCTGACCACCTGGCGGAGCGCCTCGGCCCGAACCCGCTCGAGCGCGTCGAACCGGAATTCGGTTTCGGTCGACCCGGCGGTGTCGACCGCGACCTTTGTGAGGTTCAGAATCTGGTGAAGCAGGCCCTGTTCCAGGCTGACCGTCTGCACACGATTCAAGGGGATGGACAGCTTCTCCTCCGACAACACACCCCGGGACACCCGGAGCTCACCGTCGGCGACGACGAAGACGAACCGCCACCAGCTCAGCCCGCCCATCACCGCCAGCGCCAGCGCGCCCAGCACAACGACGGCCCCACCCGACACCGGGAGGCGACCCGACGTGACGACCGCACCGAGAACAACCAGATTGACCAGGCTGATCTGGCGCAACAGACGCCAGGCGAGAAAGATCACAGCCAGTGGTGACTGACGCGACGGTTCGGCCAGTAGCCGCTCGGCCTCAGTCACCGGGCGTTGCCCGGGGCTCTCCACCCCTTCGACCACCGTCGTCCATACCGGCCCGGGTGGTGACCAGTTCCCTGAGACGATTGGCGTCCTCGCTGGTGAGGCCGCTGATCCCGATGACGCCGCCCGCCGACCGCAACTGCAGTGTGGCCAACCCGTAGAACCGCTCGATCGGACCACGGTCGACCCCGACGTGCTGGACCCGGTTGTAGGGAATCGTCGACGTCACCCGCACGATCACCCCCCGCCGCAGCGACAGATCGTGATCCCGTACGAGATAGCCGAGATGCCGGACCGACATCGTCTGCAGCACCGCGGCCACACCGATCAACATCAGCACGATCGCCGCAGCGGCCGCCGGAAGCCACATCGGACCCTCGGCCGCCCGCATCGCGGCGGTGGCCACGACGGCGAGGGCCACGACGACCACTCCGACCACGGCATCGGTCACGTACTTCGAGCGCAGGTAGGCGGGCGCGAGCGGTTCGAACGAATCTTGAGGAAGTTGTGGAAGATCGGCCACTTCGATCCGACTGTTAAAGAAGACCTCCGTCATAGCCGTTCATCCTACTTGAGGCCACAAATTCGCATGATGCGCCCGCCACTCGCCACCGTTGCCCCTTTCGCCTGGACCATGAACCCCCTCTTCGCCGACTCGTCAAGAAAGGTTGGGCGGCCGCGTCATGCCCTCTCTCGTTGAAACCGTCACATCCCTGCTGAAACAGGGCGACACGCTGAGCCGGCTCGGCGAGCTGCTGGACGCCGACGCGAACCGGATGTCGGCGCTTGTCGATCTGGCCACGCCGCCGGTGGTCGCCGGGCTGGCCGACCGGGCAGCTGAACCGGGAGGTGCCGAGATGGTGAACGGCCTTCTCGACTCCGTGGACGAGTCCATCGTGGATCACCGGTTGGCCTTTCTCGAACCGGCCCACTCGCCTCTCGCCGACCAGCTCGCCAGCGGAGGTCCTCGGAACCCGGCTTGCGGGCCTGACCGACGCGCTCGGCCAACGGACCGGGGTGGGCGAGCACAGCATCACCCGCCTCCTGCCAGGTCTGCTCGTGTTGGCCATGGGCGTGCTCCAGCGGCGACGGACGGTGAGCGGACTCGACGCCGCCGGCGTCGCAGCGCTGTTGTCCGACGAGAAATCGGCGCTGATCGCAGCGCTCGACGATCCCGACGACCATCGCAACGTGCCGGCCATGGCCGCTCCGGTGGCAACGGCGGCCACCGGCTCGACCGTTCCCCCCACCGCTGCCCGCGCCGCTGTCCCGGTGGACGCGACAGGCGGCGGCGCTCCGTCTACGGCGACGAGCGACCCAAGTCCCGAGCAACCCACGAGCGCGCCGGTCGGACCCGACGACCGGCCACCGGCGAGCGCCGACCCGAATTCGGACCGCCCATCCGGGAAAGTCGACGGTGCGGGGTCGGCGTGGTTGTGGCTTCTCGGCGCCGGACTGATCGGGGTCCTGTTCCTTGCCTGGATCCTCAGCCTGTTGGCAGGAGGCGGCTCGTCGATCGACGAACCCGGCGACGTCGACCTGCCCGCCGTCATCGAGGATTCGACCGACGCCGAGGACACCGATGGGGGGAGCACGGGCACCGCCACGTCGGGCGACGAAGAAGCCGCCGTCGGCGAAGGCACCGAAGGCGCCGGAGCGACGGAAGACCCCGACGAGGCCGATGACGGCCAGGCCGCCGATGACCAGGCCGGCGATGCCGTCGACGCCGATCCGTCGGATGACACGGAGGAGCCAGCGACGATCAATGAAGAACTCGACCTCGACCCGGTCACCTTCGAGGTCCGCTCCGCCACCATCACCGATGCCGGCCGGGCCGTGCTCGACGAGGCGGCCGCCTATCTGGCGTCGCACCCCGACGTCACCGTCGAGATCGCGGGACACACCGATTCCGACGGTGAGTCTGCGGAGAACATCACCCTCAGCCAGGACCGCGCCGATGTGGTGAAGGCCTACCTCGAGGATCAGGGCATCGACGGATCGCGTCTCGTGCCGGTCGGCTACGGGGAGACCGAGCCGGTGGCCTCCAACGAGACCGAGGCGGGCAAGGCTCGGAACCGTCGGATCGAGTTCATCATCCAATAGGGTCTAGAGTTGCCATTCGGAGTCGGGTGATCTAAACCCGTCCTCATGACCACCTTCGAGCCCAGCCGCGTGTCCGCCGTGATCTTCGACATCGGAGGGGTGTTCACCTATCCAACCGTCGGTCCGGTACGTCGGCAACTGAGCGCGTGGGGAATCGATCACGACGGCGACGAGCCGTTCCTCCGCGCCCACCATGCAGGCGTCCACGCCCTCACCCTGGCCCGGCGAGATCGAGGAGTCAGCGGCAGCTCCGAGGACTACTGGTACACCTACGATCACGCCTACGGGGCGACGCTCGGTGTTGGCGACGACAAGATGACCCAACTGCGACCGGCGATCCGCACCGACTGGGACTGGGTCCATGTCGCCAACGTGGAGGCGTTCACCCGCCTCGTCGAGTCGGGGTTTCCGGCCGCGGTGGTCAGCAACAACGACGGTACGGCCGCCGACCAGATGCGCGACGTCGGCGTGTGCCAGGTGGGACCGGGTCCCCTGCCGTCGGTGGCCGCCATCGTCGACAGCACCATCGTCGGCATCCTGAAGCCCGATCCGGCGATCTTCACCCCCGCGCTGGAGGCGCTGGATGTCGAACCGGAACGGGCCCTCTACATCGGCGACACCGTCTACGCAGATGTGGACGGTGCGCTGGCCGCCGGGATACAGGTCGTCCAGCTCGACCCGTTCGATGACCACGTCGACTTCGATCACTCCCGCGCTCCCGACGTCGCCGCAGTGGAGGCCGCACTCGGCGTCGGGTAGGTACCGGCGATTCGCCGGTCGGGTGGCCGATCCCCGGAGAATCGGCAACACTGTTGGGCGGCGGGTGTGAGTTCGAACTGTCGGATCGTCAGCAGGAGGCGAGATCCCAATGACCTCTCATCAGCAACCGTCGGCCGCACTGGCACTGCGCTGGATCGTCGGCTTGATCATGGCCCCGGTGTTACTGTTGGCCATGGTTTCACCGGCCGGCGGGGCAACGGCCAATGGCCGATCGGGCGACAGCGCCGCACCCTCGACGGTGCGGTTCGCCACGTTCAACGCCTCACTCAACCGATTCTCCGAGGGCGAGTTGGCCGACAACCTCTCGGCCCCGTACGGAGGCGAGGATCCGTCCTCGTCGAACGAGGCCCGGAATCGCTGGCAAGCGGCCAATGTGGCCGAGGTCATCCAGCGCACCCGGCCTGATGTGCTGTTGATCAACGAGTTCGATTACGACGCCGCGGGCGCGGCCGTCAGCGGTTTCCAGGAGAACTATCTCGGCGTCTCCCAGAACGGCGCCGACCCCATCGCGTACCCGTATGTGTTCAACGCCCCGTCGAACACCGGTGTCGCGTCGGGGGTCGATCTCGACAACAGCGGCTCGGTCGGCGGACCCAACGACGCCTTCGGCTTCGGCTTCTTTCCGGGGCAGTTCGGCATGATCGTCCTGTCGATGTATCCGGTCGACCACGACAACGCCAGGACGTTCCAGAACTTCCTGTGGTCCGACATGCCGGGGAACCTCATCCCGACCGATTACTACTCCGCCGAGGCGATCGAGGTGCTGCGGCTCTCGTCGAAGTCGCACTGGGACGTACCGATCGAGATTCCGGGACCGGGGCCGCGCACGACCACCGTGCACTTCCTGACCAGCCACCCGACACCGCCGGTGTTCGACGGCCCCGAGGACCGCAACGGCAAACGGAATCACGACGAGATCAGGTTCTGGGCCGACTATGTCCACCCGGCCCGCAGCGGCTACATCTACGACGACAGCGGCGGCACCGGCGGACTCCCCGGCAACGCCCGGTTCGTGATAGCCGGTGACCAGAACGCCGATCCTCTCGACGGCGACTCGGTGGCCGCGGCGATCGACCAGCTCCTCGTCCACCCGAAGATCAACGACCCGCAGCCGACGAGCCTCGGAGGGGTCGAGGCCGCCGCCCAGGGCGGGGCCAACGACAGTCACCTCGGCGACCCGGCGCTCGACACCGCCGACTTCGCCGACAGCGCTCCCGGCAACCTCCGGGTCGACTACGTGCTGCCGTCGAAGCGGATGCAGGTGGCCGACACCGCGGTCTTCTGGCCCCCGTCGGATGACGACCTGTCCCGCCTCACCGGGGTCTTCGACGGCAGGGGCTTCCCGACATCGGATCACCGCATGGTGTGGGTCGACGTCGTCGTCCACTAACGCCTGCGAGCCTCCGAAACGAAGCGGAATCGGACGATGGTGTCCGATTCCACTTCGTTTTGACAACGATCGGGCTGACTGGGGGCCCACTGCGGTTCCCGTTTCGGTTCCCACCTGATTCCCGAACCTTCCCGAGTCTTCGATTCCGGGAAAAGTTTCGGGCTTCTCGCCAACTCGGGAATCACGGTGGGAACGGCACCGTCTTCACTGCCTCCCATGACGTTCACCCACAGTCCCCCAGCGACGAATGCCGTCGGGTGGTGGCTCGACCTCGCCCCACTCGACCACCGCCTTGCCGAGCGATGGTCGGAGTGGGCCCGCTCGCCAGGTGGACTCCGGCTGCTCGCCGACTGGCGCCGGACCCACCCCCAACTGGCCGGCTGGACGGTCGACGACCTGGCCACCCCAACATCGGGCGCCCGCACCGACGCCATGCAGGCCACCCTCGTCTCGCTGGCCCAAAGCGGCTCGGCCGAGTCCGGCATCACCCTCCTCACCCAACTGCGGCCCGGGCTCGTCAGGTTGGCCCGCTCGGCCTGCGGCTGGGAGTGGATCCTCGACCACGACGTCACCGACGAGGTCCAAGCCACGTTCTTCGAGGTGCTCTACCGTCACGACCTGGATCGCCGCCCCGCCCGCATCGCCGCCAACCTTCTGCTCGACACCCGCCAGAAGTTGTGGCGGCGGGTGCCCAGAGCCGGTCCGCCGACCGTGGCGTTCACCGACTCGTCAGATGACGGCGGCCCACCGTCGGCTCATCTCCGCCCGGATCGGATCAGCAGCGAGCCATCATGGGTCGGCGGGGTCGAGATGTGGATGCACCTCCAGCACGGCGTCAACGACCTGCCCGGCTCGGAGGCGTCGAAACGGCTCACCGCGGCAATGGCCTACCGGGCCTGGATCGAAGATGAGCCGACGACCACCATCGCCTCCGATCTGGGGGTTGCACCCCAGACGGTGGCGACCCGCCTCTACCGGCTGCGGCGAATCCTGCGAGCCGGCTGGTGAGTGCCATGCTCACCGGCCGGCCACCGGGGCCTCAGCCGGTGGCGGGAAGCACCAACGACGGGTCGGCGCCACTGTCCAGCCCGGTCGGCCCGTCGTTGGTCAACCGCCACAGAGCGGCGGCGCCGATCATGGCCGCGTTGTCGGTGCAGAAAGCGCGGTCGGGAACGAGCGCGGCGAACCCGGCTTCGGCCGCCTCGACGGCGAACCGCTCCCGGAGGCGGGAGTTGGCGGCCACGCCCCCACCGAGGCACAGTGTCCGGGCGCCGGCCTTCCGCCCGGCCCGAATCGTCTTGGTCACCAACACGTCGACCACCGCCTCCTGGAACGACGCCGCGACATCGGCGTC
Source organism: Acidimicrobiales bacterium (assembly GCA_965216675.1). Lineage (GTDB taxonomy): Bacteria > Actinomycetota > Acidimicrobiia > Acidimicrobiales > SZUA-35 > JAHELU01. The sequence goes on from CBDCGK010000004.1 coordinate 1,338,649, forward strand.
GGAGACCTGAGGGTGACGGCGGACGTAGTTGACCACCGCGGTTTTCATCCCGCTGAAGGAGAAGTCGAGGCCCTCGTCGAGCATGCCCGGGGAAAGGCGATGGCCTCCCGGTCACCCTCGTTGGCCAGACGGTCGATGATCGGGCCGCCCGGATAGCCGAGCCCCAGGTAGCGGGCCACCTTGTCGAACGCCTCACCGGCTGCATCGTCGATGGTCGAACCCAGGTACCGGTAGATCCCCGGGCGTCTCACCTCGACCAGCATCGTGTGCCCGCCCGACACGAGAAGCACCACCATCGGAAGTTCGAGATCGGGCTCCTCCAGGAACGTGGCGAACAGGTGGCCTTCCATGTGGTTGACACCCACGTAGGGGACGTCCCAGGCCATCGCCAGCGCCTTGGCCGCGCTGACACCGATCAGGAGCGCGCCGATCAAACCCGGACCGCAGGTGGCGGCGACGGCATCGATGTCGGAACCGTCGACTCCGGCGTCGGTCAGCGCTCGAACGGTCACCGTCTCCAGGGTCTCGAGGTGGGCTCGACTGGCCACTTCCGGTACCACACCACCGAATCCGGCGTGCAACTCGATCTGGCTCGACACGACGTTGGACAACACCTCCACCGGCGGGAACGGCGATCCGTCGAGCCGTTCCTCGGCATCGAGGCTGCGCACCACCGACACCGACGTCTCGTCGCAGCTGGTTTCGATGGCCAGCAGGGTGGTCATGACGGCTCCTCGGTCGTGCTGTTGGCCGATGGGCGGCGCCACATGATCAGGGCGTCGCTGCCGTCCCGGTAGTAGCGGGCCCGCCGACCGGCCCGGCGGAATCCAAACGACGTGTACAGCGCGATGGCCGCATGATTCGTCGGCCGGACCTCGAGCGTGGTGGCCACAGCCCCCCGGCGCCGACCGGCATCGAGCAGGTGGGCGAGCAGCATCGTGCCGGTCCCACGACCTCGGTGGTCGGGGTCGACGGCGATGTTCAGGATGTGGGCCTCGTCGGCCACGACCATGGTGCCGGCGAACCCGACAACCGTGCCCGTGACGTCGTGTTCGGCCACGACCCAGTGATTGGCTTCGGTGGGCAGCTCGAGTTCGCCGGCCAGCAGCGACCGAGACCACGGTTCCGGGCCGGATGACGACTCGATGGCCGCCACCCGATCGAGATCGGTTTCGACCATCGGCCGGCACACGATGCGCCCCTGATGGTCCGGTGCCGGTCCGGAGCCGGCCGATTCGGGAACAGTCGCCATGGCGGTCACGCTCGGGGCCTGGTCTTGACGTTCGGATTGACGTCGGGGTCCCGCAGGTAGAGCGGTTCGACCCTCGATCCGGGTGACACCGGTCGACCGGCGGCCACCGTCAGCATCACCGAGGCGTCGACGTCGACACCGTCGATCAGGCGGCTCTGAGCGGTAGCGGCCGCTGCTTCGTAGTCGGCTCGATAGCGGTCGAGGCCGTCACCGACCACCAGGCCGACCGCCTCGGCCGCCAATGTCGTCGCCGGACCCACCTGCGGGTCGCCGAGCGGCTTGCCGTCCGAGCCGAAAAGCTGCTGGAAGACCTCGTTCCGTCGGGCGTCGATGACCGCGGTGACCGGGAAACCGCTGGTCTCGTTGGCACCGTGCCGCACGTCATCGTCGAAGCGGCTCCGGGCCACGGCGGCCAGAATCTCGAGACTCGTCAACGCGGCGACCCCGGCACCCGTCGCGAAGGCCAGGGTCTTGACGGTGGCCAGCCCCACCCGCAAGCCGGTGAAACGTCCGGGTCCCCGGTCGACGACGAATACCTCGATGTCACCGAGGGCGACGCCGCCGTCGGCCAGCAGCTTCTGGATCATCGGGCTGATCTCTTCGGCGTGACGACGGTCGGTCGTCAACGTGGTGGCGGCCAGCGGATCGGTTGTACCGACTCGGCCGACTGCCGCGCTCATGACACCGGTCGACGACGACAAGGCCAGCGCCAGCGGTTGGACCCCGGAGGTCACGCGTCGACCTCGGTGGCGAACGTGGCCAGTCGGTCGGCCCAGGAGCGACCGTGGGCGGTGAACTCGATGATCCGGTCGGTGTCGAGGTGATCGTCGACCGGTTCCGGATACCGAAGGGTGACCACCAGCCGGTCGGCAGGCAGGACCTCGCTGATCTGATCGCCCCATTCGATCACGGTGACCCCGGACTCCAACAGATCGGGCAGATCGAGGTCCAGCGTCTCGGCCACCGAATCCAGACGATACACGTCGAGGTGGTGGAGCAGGACCCGTCCGTCGTAGCGGTTGGCCAGCGTGAACGTGGGGCTGGTGATGCGCTGCTCCACACCGAGCCCCTGACCGAGACCCTGGGTGAACCGGGTCTTCCCGGCCCCCAGATCGCCGGTGAGGATCAACAGGTCGCCGACGACGACCAGATCGGCCAGCATGGCCGCCAGCTCTGCGGTTCGATCGGGGCCGTCGCTCGACACCTCGATCGACGCGGTGACATCGACGTGGGACACCCCTACAGCGTAATGGCGCCCACCGACCGGACCGCCCGAACGACCGCAGCCTGGACCAGCGCCCGCAACCACATCACATCGACGTCGATCTCGAGTTCACCGGTGGCCGCCGCCACCAGCGCATCGCCGTCCACCGCGGTGTGAGCCGGAAGCAGGGACCGGGCCAGCCCGTCGTGGCCGCTCTGGGCCAGGAGGTGGCAGTCGGACTTCGACAGCCGGGCGTTGGTCACGATCACCCCGACCGTGGTGTTGTCCCGCCCGTCCGACCCGGCGCCGACATCGTGATCGGCATCCTCATCGGCATCGTCGGCGGCGAACGACGGAGGTCGGGGCGGGCCGGGATCGTCACCAAGAGAACCGTCGTCGACGAATCCGAACGCATTGACCGCGATGATGGCCGTGACCACCAGTGCGGGCACGTCCGCAGCGGATCCGCCCCCTCCCGGTCCTTCACCGCCGAGCGGCTCGACCACCGACCCGACACCGAGGCCGCTGTCGACGGCAGCGCCGCCCCACTTTCCCACGGTGGCGCCGCAACCGGCTCCGATCCTACCACCGGTCACGGGTCCGTCGGTGGCGGAAAGCGCCTCCTGGCAGGCCCGGCGACCCTCGCCAGGGCCGGGCCGGACCGTCGGGTCGCCGACACCGAGGTCGAACAACGACAATCCCACCACGATCGGCACCGCCCCGAAGTGGGTCGGAAACCCACGACCGGCCTGCTCCAGCTCGGTCATGACGCCGTCGGCCGCCGCAAGCCCGAAGGCCGACCCACCGGACAGGACAACCGCGTCGACGGTCGCAACCGTGCGGATCGGATCGAGCAGAGCGAACTCGCGCGTCGCCGGCGCGCCTCCCCTCACCTCGCCCGACGCCACCGTCCCCTCGGGGAACACGACGACCGTGCATCCGGTCCGAGACCGGTGGTCGCTCCAGTGGCCGACGCCGAGACCCGAGATACGGCCCGAGACAGAGCCCGTGGTGTTGTGCTGCACGCCTCAAGTATGCCCGCCGATTGCGGTTCAGACGGAACGCCCGGCCCGAGCCTTGCGGGCCGGTCGAGCCGGTAACACCGACGGCGTGGGTGCCGTTCGGAGGCGGTCGACGACGGCGTCGAACCGTTCGTCGTAGATGCCGGCGATGTTCGACCAGTCGAAGCGGCGCATGCTCTGGGCGAGACCGAGCGTGGCCGAGCGGAGCTCATCGATGCGGGCGACGGCATCGACGAGTCGCGTGCCGAACGTCCCCGGTTCATAGAGGGCGGTCTGGTGCCACGGCGGCCGGATCAACTCCGGATAACTCAGATCGTTTGGCAGCAGCGGCACACACCCGCTGGCCACCGCCTCGACCACCGCAACGCCGAAGAACTCGTGGCGGGCGCAGCTCACCACCAGGTCGCAGCGACGGATGGCGCTCAGGTAGTCGGCTCGGTCCAGTTCACCGGCCGCCACGATCCAGGAGCCGAAGCGCTTCTCGGCCTCCGCCCGCTCGGCCGCGGCGTGGGCCGATCCGCTGGGGGGATCCTGGCCGGCCAGTACGAGACGAAACTCCAGTCCGGACGCGACCACCCTGTCGAGTGCTCGCAGAAAGGCCGCCGGGTCCTTGTCCCGTTCCCAGCGATGCGGCCAGAGAATCACGGGCGGACCGGTACGGACGGCGACCGAATATGGGTCGGACTCGGCGATCTCGGCCAAGTCGACGCCGACGGGAAACACCTCGAATCGTCCGACGACCTCGTCGAGGCGGGGAACATGGGACTTGTCGGGAAGGTTGGTCACAAAGCCGGGGAGGGCGTCGGCCACCGCCCGCAGGTGGTAGTAGCTGTTGAACAGCACCAGATCGGCCGCGCACCACGACATCCAGTTGCGTAGCGCCGCCCCCTGGTCGTAGTTGCCGTTGGCGATCGGATAGACCAGCTGACTCTCGTGCTGGTAGATCACGACGGCGACCTCGGGGGCGATGTGGCGACGGACCAATCCGAGCAGCTCGGCCACATCCACAAGGCCCGAAACGAGAAGGAGGTCGGGCTGGCCGTGGGCCGCAACCCATGCCGCCACCTTGTCGGCCAGCGGAAGGGCGCCGCCCCGAAGCCGCCATCGCCACAGCCGGCCAGGCAGCCCGACGATGCGGACCTCATGGCGGCTGGCCGCCTGGTACCCGGTGGCCCAAGCGAGATGGGAGCCGGTTTCCCACGGCTCAACCAGCAAGATCCTCACAGCAACTCCTGATGATCGTCCGCCGGGACTCGGTTGTGAACCACCGTGGATCGAATGCTAGTCCACCGGCGGCGACCTGGGAACGATCAGCCCAAGCGGTCGAACCGCCACCGAATCCGCCGGCCGATTCGGTGGCCGATCCGGCTCCCTACACTGGTCGGGATGCCCAACCATGCGGTACCGGCAGGCCGCCGACCATGACGTTGAGACCGCCGACCGAGCCGGATCCGACCGCCGACCATCCACCGCCCGATGTGGCACCGCCTTCCGACCCCTGGCTGGCCGGAGACTTCGCCATCCAGGCGGTGAGCCTCACCAAGACCTTCGGACAGCACCGGGCGGTCGATCAGATCACCCTTCGTGTTCCCACCGGCACGTTCTACGGTCTGCTCGGACCCAATGGCGCGGGCAAGAGTACGACGCTGGCCATGGCGACGGGCCTGTTGCGGCCGGACGGCGGCAACGTGATGGTCAACGGGCTGCCCGTGTGGCCGGACCCGACCGAGGTCAAGGCGACAATCGGTGTGGTTCCCGAGAATCTGCTGTTGTTCGAGCGGCTGTCGGCCCGGGAGTTCTTGAGCTATGTCGGCCGGTTCCGGCGCCTCGACGATGGTGACATCGAGCTTCGCTCCGACGATCTCCTTCGGGTGCTGGACCTCGAGTCGGCCGATCGCAAGCTCATCGCCGACTACAGCCAGGGCATGCGCAAGAAGATCAGCCTGGCCGCCGCCCTGATCCACTCCCCTCCCCTCCTGATCCTGGATGAACCGTTCGAGTCGGTCGACCCGGTTTCGCAACGCTCGATCCGTCACATCCTCGATCATGTGATCGCCCAGGGCCGGACCGTCGTCTTCTCCAGTCACGTGATGAGCACGGTCGAGGAGCTGTGCGACCACATCGCCATCATGGATCACGGTCGCATCATCCGAAGTGGCCCGATGAACGAGGTCACGAACGGTCACCGCCTCGACGACGTCTTCGCCCGGGCGGTCGGCACGGATCAGGTCGCGCCACCGAGCCTCGATTGGCTGCGGTGACCGACCTCGACTGGCGTCGGGCCCGGGCGATCGCAGGCCTCAAGTTCCGGATCATCCGCCACTCCCCGCAGATCATCGTCGGCATGCTGCTCGGACTGTTCCTCGGCGGCTTCCTGGCCCTCGGTACCATCGCGACGATCGTTCGCCTCCACGATCACCCGGTCCGGGGATCGATCGTGATGATCGGCGCATCAGCCCTGCTGACCCTGTGGCTGCTGGCGCCGCTGGTGCTCGGCGGCGGCGAGATCGTCCTCGACTTGCGATCCCTGTCGCTGTACCCGCTGAACGTTTCCACGTTGATGGCCGGGCTTCTCCTGGCCGCGATCATCGGTGTGCCGACGTTCATGACCCTGCTGGTCTCGGCCTCGTTGTTGAGCCACGCCACGGGAGCTGCAGCCGCCGTCGTGTTGGGCGTCGCCGGGCTCCTGCTGACGTTGACCGCGGTGATGGCCGGGCGGTTCACGGTCGCCGCCGTCAGCCTGCTGGCGTCGACCAGGTTCCGGTCGGTGGCGGGAAGCGTGACCGTGCTGGCCGCGATCACGCTGGGGGTGACCTCGCAGCTGATCGCCCTCGCCGTCGACGACTTCGACGTGGCCTGGTTCACCTCGGCCCGCCGGGTCGTGCGTTTCCTACCGGTCGGCTGGACCCCCGAGGCCATCGGCCAGGCCTCGATGGGTAACGTCGGAACCGCCTTGCTGTTCCTGGCGTTGGGGGCGACCGTTCCGGTGGCGCTCCTGATGTTGTGGCGCATCGCCCTCGACCGGACCCTGGACGGCCGGGAGGCCCAGGTGAAGACGAAGCGGGCCAAGCCGCTCGTCACCCCGTGGATGGACGCCCTGGTCGATCGTCGGACCGCGGCAGTGTGGGCCAAGTCAGCGAGGGCCATCCGTCGCGATGTCCGGGAGTGGACCGAGATCGCCGCCTTCCTGCCGCTCATCCTCGCCTTCGCGCTGCCGACGATCACCGAGCTGCAGTCTCGCAACCCGCAGTTGGTGCTGATGCCGTTCCTTGCCGCGGTGTCAGGAGCGACGATGACCTCGACCAACCTGTTCGGCGGCGACGGGCCCCGGTTCACCGCCGATGCGATACCGGGCGACGACTTCAGGCCCGTCCTGTTGGGCAAGCTGTTGCCGAGGATGATTCTGGTGGCCGGCATCGTCGTGACCGGGGCGGTGGCTTTGGCCTGGATCATGAACGGGTGGCGCTACCTGCCCGTCAGCCTGCTCCTGATCGCCCAATCGTTGATGCTGGGAGCGGCAGCCGGGCTGTTCGTGACGATCCGATCGCCGATCCCGCTGCCGGAGAAGATCGGGGCCTTCAACGGAACGAATGCCGGCTGCATCGCACCGCTGTTCCAGCTCGGCGCCCTCTTCGTGGCCGACGTGGTGGCCGTACTCCTGGCCCTGCCGGCCGTCGGGATCGCGCTGGTGTTCAGCCCGTGGTGGGCGATGCTGTGCCCGATCGTCACCCTGCCGATCGCGTGGTTCCTGGCCAGACGCCGGCTGGGCATCGAAGCCGGACGAGCCCGACGGAGGATCCCTCAACTGGCGGCCGCGTTGACCCGTCGAAGCTGACCGGCTGCGATGTCCGACCGGTCTACCCGTCGGTATCGATGTCCACCTCATCACCCCCGACTTCGATCGACACCGAGAAGGGATCCAGATAGGGCTCGTTGACCGGCTCGATCAACTCACGCCAGCGGTCACGATCGACCTCGGTGAGGCCGTCGATGAGTTCGGTCGCAGTGTCGATGATGGTCTCTTCGTCGGGTGACGCCGGATCGTCGGCCCGCCAGCCGACCGTCACCTCGTAACCCCCGTTCTCCTCGTACCAGAAGATTCTGGTGTCGTCCGGCCAGCGGATGAGATAGCGGTCGTCCTGCAACCTCGCCAGGACGCCGAACCCGGCCAGATTGGTCAGCCGTTGGAGGACCTGACCGCGGTCCGTCTCCCAGATGCGCAGCCACAACTCGATCCCGTCACGCTGCCAGGCCGAGCTGACCATCTGCCCCCACTGCGCCGGCTCGTCGGTTTCGAACGTCAGTCGGTAGGCGTCACCGGTGTGGTCGAAGCCATCGACCACGTCGCCCCGAGGCTCGAGCTGGTTGGAGAACGCCGCCAATTCATCGAGTTCGAGGTCCGATGAGGCGAGGTTCACGTACCACCGGTCGCCGGACACCAGGAACGATGATCCCGGGCCGCGTTCAACGCTGGGGTCACGGGACGCGCACGCCTCGGGCCCGAGTGTCGTCGCCACCCAGACGCCATCGCAGAGGTAGAGCGGCGCCGCACCGTCGGATGTCTCGACCGATACAACCACGTCGGGCAACGAGGTGGTTTCGTCGACGGCTTGGAACGCACCGAGCCACCGGCGCGTGCCCGGGGGTTCCGCACCCTGGCTTCGATTCTCCAGTTGCTCAAGCGGGGACCAGAGCGACGGGTCGACTGCGGCTATCGGTTGCCAGGACGGATCCGGCACGAGGCGTACGGCGGGCGTCGAATCGCCCTCCTCCGAGAGCCAGGCGGCGAGTTCCTCGCCGGCGTCGGCCCAGACCCGATTCCATTCGTCACCGTCTGCGAATTCGGTCTGCAGGATCAGCTCGTCCATGGCCGGACCGCCCGGTCCCTGCCAGTTGACGACGGTCGCTCCCACCAAGGCGAGTCCGTAGCGCTGCGCCTCGCCCTCGTCGATGATGAACCGTGTTGTCCCGTCGCCGGCCGTCAGAAGGCGGATCTGACCGAGTGAGCCGGCTTCCCCCAGCTCGGAGATCATGTCGGTGAGGTCACCTCGCCGGGTCGTCTGGGTCACCCGCCGGCTCAGATCGAAACCGCCGTTGGTTCGCGGAGCCCACGTGATCTGTGCGTAGCCTTGGTGTTCGGCATCGGCTGGTGCCGTGCCCTCGTCGACGTCGCGGGCGACCAGGTCCGCTCCAGGGAGGTCCCATCCGTCGGGTCCGCGGCTCATCGTCCGGGCGACGTCCTTCAACGCCGATCCGGTCGGGGCCTGGCGTCGATCGTCCAGACCAGACGCCTGGAACCGGTATCGACCGTCTCCTTCGACCCAGGACAACCCGGAGTGGAGATCGTCGCCCCAGGTATTCGCGTCGTCGATCGATCCGGCCTCCCCCTCAGCGAACGGGGAATTGCGTTCGACGGTCCAGAGGTACAGGACGGCGGGATCGGTGGTGTAGAACGCTGCGGCCTCCGTCGTACGGTGCCGATCCTCTCCGTCCTCGTCCTCCGTCACGCCGTTGAGATTGACGAAGCTCACCGAAATCGGCGCCCAGTCCGACGACATGCTCAGCGCCCTGAGGCCGGCCGGAATCGTTTCGGCATCGGCGTCGATCAAAGCTTCGGGCTCGGGTTCGACGGCGGAGGACGTCGTCGATTGGGCGACGGTGGTGGTAGTCGATTCGGTGTCGTCGGTGATGAGATTGTCGGGCTGGCCGAGCAATCCGATCAGAACGGCCGCCGACACGGCCGCGATGAGCAAGACGGCCGCCGCCAGCAGGAACCGGTCACGTCGGCCCGCCGGCCCCGACGAACCATCGCCCGTCTCGTCATCGAGCCCACCATCGACCGGCGACAGGCCCGGCCCGTCGTTCAGATGTCGTTCGCCGCCCTCCCTGAGGTCGACGATGGCGACCGGACCGCCGTTGTGGCGATCGTCATGGCGTGCCGGTCCGTGGATCGCCTCGACGGCCTCGCCGTAGCGGGCGAGCTGGTCGATGATCGAAAGCGGGTTGGCGTCAGGCATCCTGGGCCACCTCCAGTTTCACCCGGAGCGCGTCCAGCGCCCGACTGACGTGCGTGCCGACGGTCGAACGACTGATGTCGAGCGCCTCGGCCACCTCTTCGTAGGACCAGCGGCAGCCGTGCACCAACCAGACGGCGGCCCGTTGCTTCTCGGTCAGCTCGAGCAACGCGGGTATCAGCTTGGGCTCGACCTCCGGGATCCGCATCTCGACCGGGTCGGGTAGTTGCCGGGGCTTCATGCGCGGGGCGGAGCGGGTGAGGCCGACCCGATAGAGGTAGCCGATGGGGTTTCCCATGGTGGTCAACCGGTCGGCGTTCTCCCAGCCCCAGGCCAAGGCCTCGGCGGTCGCCTCGTCGGCACCGTCGATCCCTCGCACGACCAGGAATGCCCTCCACAAACGTGGCCTGGCCTCGGCCAACAGGGCCGCGATCGGGTCAGCCTCACCGCTCACATGTACAAGACGTGCCTGCGGCCGATTCGCGCTACGAGGTTCGTAGGATTTTTCGTTGGTGGCCAATCAGTCGGGTGTTTGCAGCCGTTGATGTCGATTCGGCATGTCGGGAGCCGGGCTTCGAGGAATCATCGCACCAATCGCGTCAGGGCCTTCGTGAGGAGGTTCGACGACCAGCACTCGACTTGATCGGCGTTGGATCGGCAATCGGCAACGTGCGGTCTTGTACGGTCCATGCACATCGCAGCCCCGCCAGGTGGCTTCGGCTCGGGCCGCGTCAATCACCGCATCCTGCCGGCTGTTCCGGCGAGGGTTGTAGGTGTAATCGGCCACAAGAACAAGCGGTTGGCCCTTCGAAACCGTGTCCAGCAGCCATCCGATATCCGATGGACTGACGAGCCCGGCCTGAATCCTCATGGCCCCATCGTAGATGACGGGATCGGCGGCCGGGAAGGGGGTCTTCGTCTTCCGCTATGGTCGAGGAGCGGGGTGAGGTCGAGCGATCATGACCACTGAAATGGTGCTCCATCGAGAGTTCCACCAGCTCGGTCGAGCGGTCTGGATCGCTGGTGCCACCGGAGTGACGATGCTGATCGTCGCCGCGGCGGACGGGCTGCCGATGGACGGTTGGCGTAGTTGGACGGGCTTCATCGGTCTGCTCGTGATCCTGGCTTCCGCCATGGCAAGGGGCATCCACCAGATGAACCGCATCGTGTTGACCGAGACCCAGCTGCAGGTTGGGGGCGATACGTTCGTGCCGGCGGACTTCGATTTCGCCTTCGGAGTCCAACCGCCGTTGGTCCTTTCGGTCGAGGAGCAGGAACGGGTGGAGGAGGATTGGCCGCTGCCTCCGAACGCGTTCGTTCGCATCGCAGGCGGTTCTTGGGGTCGGCGCCGAGGCACCTCGATGCTGGTGTTGAAACTCGCACAATCGGAGCGCTTGGTCGCCGTGTTCAGTCGCAAGCCGGCCGTACTCGATCGTCTGCTCACCGAGTGGCTGGAGCGACCGGCCGGTCAGTTGTCGTCAGGCAGGTAGCGAAGACCGCCGCTGGTCTTCGTGAAGCCGCAGGTTCGGTAGTAGAAGTCGGCGACATCGTCGTCGAAGTCCACGTGCATCCACTCGTGACCGGCTTCTTTCGAGTGGAGGATCGCCATGTCGATCATGGCCTTGCCGATCCCGCCTCGTTGCCGGGCCGGATCGACGATGACGTCCTGCAGCCAGACATGGGCGACGCCGTCGGATATCACGTTGCAGAAGCCGACCAGCTCGTCGGCGACACCGGACCGTGCGGTGACCCAGCCGAAACTGTGTCCTTCGACCTGGGCGACCCAGTCCCACTCCTCATCGGTGCGGAGTCGGGCGTTGAACGCCGCAGCGTGGAGCCGGTTGGTCTCCGCGCTCGTGAACGGGCCACGCCAGTCGAGTCGAGCAGGCTTGTTCGCGGACTCGTCCATTGCGGGATGCTAGGTCAAAAATGAAGCGGAGTCGGACGATTTCGTCCGGCTCCGCTTCATTTTTAGGGACTCTTCGACCTCGATTCGAGGCTGCGGCAGCGGCCCGACTAACGGCCGACGCCTCCGTGGACGTCGTAGGACAGCGTGACCTCGTCGGACACCGGGTGGGACTGGCAGGTCAAGACGTAGCCGGCCGCCAGCTCCTCGTCGGTGAGCGCGTAGTTCTTCTCCATGGTGACCTCGCCCGAGACCACCTGGGCCTTGCACGTGGCACACATGCCGCCCTTGCAGGCGAAGGGGACCTCCGAGCGGACCGACCGGGCGTAGTCGAGCAACGGTGGACCGTTGGGGTCGGCCTTGACGACCGATGTCCGCCCGTCGATCGTGACGTGCACGGTCGCCATGCCTTCGGCGTCGTCATCGACTTCGACGACGGGCTCGATGCGCTGGTCGAAGAAGAGCTCGTAGTGCACGGCATCCTCGGGCACGCCGAGCGAGGCCAACGTGGAGCGGGCGGTTTCGACCATGTCGAGCGGCCCGCACAGATACCAGCCGTCGATCTGATCGGGTTCGATCAAGCTGGATGTCAGAGAACGAAGCTTGTCCTCGTCGATTCGGCCTTCGAACAGCGGCACCTGGTGCGGTTCCCGGCTGAGGATGTGGACGACCTGGAACCGCTGGGGAAACCGGTTCTTCAAATCCTCCAGCTCCTCGAGGAACATGATCGACAACGAAGTGCGATTCCCATAGATCAATGTGAACTCGGTGGCCGCCTGGGATTCGAGGGCGGTCGTGATCATCGAGAGGATGGGGGTGATCCCGGAGCCGGCGGCGACGGCGACGTAGTGGCCGGGCTTCGCTGGATCGTGGAGAAACTCGCCGATCGGCGCCATCACGTCCAGGGTGTCGCCGGCCTTGAGTTCGGTGGTGGCCCACGTCGAGAACACGCCGTTCGGGATTCGTTTGACACCAACCCTCACCGCGTCGCCAGGGGCGCTGCAGATCGAATAGGTCCGACGCACGTCCTCGCCGCCCAATTCGGTCCGGACAACGACGTGCTGGCCCGGCGTGTGACGGAACAACGGCTGCAGGTCGTCGGGGACCTCGAAGGTGACGGCCACCGATTCGTCGGTCTGGCTGTCGACCGCGGCAACCTTCAACGGGTGGAATTCAACGGTGGACACCTACAGCTCCTTCACGTGATCGAATGGCTCCGCGCAGTCGTTGCAGCGGTAGAGGGCCTTGCACGCCGTCGAGCCGAACCGGCTGATCTCGGCGGTGTTGGTCGAACCGCACTGGGGACAGGCGATGAGACCGATACGGACCGGGGTGCCGTCGAGCAGTGTTCGAGGCGGCGAGATCCCACTCATCTGCAGCTTCTCCCGCCCGGCCTCGGTGATCCAGTCGGATGACCAGGCGGGCGACAACTCCCGGCGAATCTCGACCCGCTCCGCCGAAACACCGGTCTCGGTCAGAGCGTCGGTGATCAGCTGCTCGATGTATTCGACGGCCGGACAGCCCGAATAGGTCGGGGTGATGGTGACGACGATCCGATCGTCGGTGTCGTCGACCGATCGGAGGATTCCCAGATCGGCGATGGTCAGCGGAGGCATCTCGGGGTCGGGGACGGCGGCGACCACCGGCCACAGCTCGTGGCCGTTGGCGTTCTGACCCGACGGGTTGTCGGTGTCGCCGGTGTCTCGAAGGACGGGCATCACCAACTCACCCCTGGGTGGGACCGGTACAAGCTCTGCATTTCGGCCAGGACGTGACCGAGATGCTCGGTGTGGAAGCCGGTGCGCCCGCCCAGCCGCTGGTAGGGATCGGCGGGCATGGTGATGTTGGCCTCGGCCATCACGTCGGCCACGGTGGTGTCGAACACCGGCCGGATCACCATCGGGTCGACGGCGATGCCGGCGGCCACCAACTCCTCCTCGACGTCATCGGCCGCGAACAAGTCGGCGGTGAACGGCCACATGGCGTCGACCGCAGCCTGGGTGCGCTGATGGCTCTCCGAGGTTCCGTTGCCGAGCGTGATGATCCACGACGACGAATGATCGCGGTGATAACTCGCCTCCTTGACCGCCTTGGCCGCGATCCCGGCGAGCCGTTCGTCGGTCGAGTTGCTCAGGGCGGCGTAGAGGGGAACCTGGTAGGCGTCGACGAAGAACTGGCGCACCATGGTGTGGGCGAAGTCCCCGTTGGGTTGCTCGACCAGTACGGCGTTGAGGAACTGCCGCTCGTCCCTCAGCATGGCCAGGTCATCTTCCGAGCGGCGATCTGGATCGAACTCCGATGCGTACTGGTAGAAGTTGCGGGCCTGGCCGACGTGATCGAGGGCCAGGTTGGCCACTGCGATGTCTTCCTCCAGCTCCGGCATCTTGGCGATCAGGTCGCCGAGGCGCTGGCCGAGGATCAGGTTGTCGTCGGCAAGACGGAGCACGTAGGTGAGCAGATTCTCGGACATCACATGTGCCCCACTTCTTCGGGAATGTCGTAGAAGGTCGGGTGACGGTACGGCTTGGTCGAATCGAACCAGGTGTCCTTGTCGTCGGGATCGGTGGCGTGGATGTCGGCCGATCGGACGACCCACAGGCTCACGCCCTCACCCCGGCGGGTGTAGACGTCACGGGCGTGACGGGTGGCGGTCTCGGCGTCGGGGGCGTGGAGGCTCCCGCAGTGCACATGGTTGAGACCACGCTGAGCCCGCACGAACACCTCCCAGAGCGGGTACCCACCGGCCGTCCCGGCCGCCGCTTCGATCTCCTCGCCTTCTTGCAGCGGTACGTCGTATGACATTAGACACCTCTCGTTGAGTCGGTACGGCGAGTTTCGCCAACGGCGAAACTCGGTAAGCGAACGAAGTGAGCGACGACGTCGTAGGACATTAGACAGAATCCTTTCGCTTGGCGTACGCCAGTGCAGCTTCTCTCACCCAGGCGCCTTCGTCCCAGGCGCCGACCTTGTTGGCGATCCGTTCCCGGTTGCAGGGGCCGTTGCCCTTGACGACCTGCCAGAAGTCGTCCCAGTCGATCTCGCCGAAGCGGTAGTGGCCGGCATCGTCGTCCCACTCCAGATCGGGGTCGGGAACCTTCAACCCGAGGTACTCGGCCTGGGGAACGGTCATGTCGACGAACTTCTGCCGCAGCTCGTCGTTGGTCTCCCGTTTGATCTTCCACGCAACCGACTGTGCGGTGTGGGTCGACTCGGCGTCAGGGGGACCGAACATCGCCAGCGACGGCCACCACCATCGATCCAGTGCGTCCTGGGCCATCGCCTTCTGCTCATCTGAGCCGTCGCACAGCACCATCATGATCTCGTAGCCCTGCCGCTGGTGGAACGACTCCTCCTTGCAGATGCGGATCATGGCCCGGGCGTAGGGGCCGTAGGAGGTGCGGGTCAGCATCACCTGGTTGGTGATGGCGGCACCGTCGACCAGCCAACCGATGGCGCCGATGTCGGCCCAGGTCAACGTCGGGTAGTTGAAGATCGACGAGTACTTCTGCCGTCCGGTGTGCAACATGTCCTGCAACTCGTCCCGGGACACGCCGAGCGTCTCGGCGGCGGAGTACAGATAGAGGCCGTGGCCGGCCTCGTCCTGCACCTTGGCCATCAGAATCGCCTTACGTTTGAGCGTCGGCGCCCGGGAGATCCAGTTGCCCTCCGGCTGTTGGCCGATGACCTCGGAATGTGCGTGCTGGGCGATCTGGCGGACCATCGTCTTGCGATAGTCGTCGGGCATCCAGTCGCGGGGTTCGATCTTGGTCTCGTCGTCGAGTAACGACTGGAACATGTCTTCGTGGTTGACGACATCGGTCATGTTGGCTCCTTGATGACCCGCTGGGCCTTGCCTTGCGAACGGGGGATGCTGTCGGGTTCGGTGACGGCGACATCGACGTTGATGCCGACGTTGTCCTTGATGTGTTTTCGTAGTTGATCGGCCATCGTCGAGGTTCCATCAGAAGCCGAACCGGGAAGACGCTCGACCTTGACCGACAACGATTTCATGTTGCCGTCCTGGCTCACCTCGAGCTGGTAGTGCGGGCTGAGACCCTGCACCTTTAGGATCTCGGCTTCGACCTGGCTGGGGAACACGTTGACGCCGCGGATGATGAGCATGTCGTCGCTGCGGCCGGCGATGCGGCCGATGCGGCGCATGGTGCGAGCCGAGCCGGGGAGCAGGCGGGCCAGATCCCGGGTGCGATAGCGGATGACGGGGAACGCCTCCTTGGTCAGCGACGTCAACACCAGTTCGCCTTCTTCACCGTCGGGCAGAACCTCGCCGGTCTCGGGATCGATGATCTCGGGATAGAAGTGGTCCTCCCAGATGGTGAGTCCGTCCTTGGTCTCGATGCACTCCTGGGCCACGCCCGGTCCGATGACCTCGGACAGGCCGTAGATGTCGACGGCGTCGAGCCCCATCCGCCACTCGATCTCTTTGCGCATCTCGTCGGTCCACGGTTCGGCGCCGAACACCCCGATCTCCACCGAGGAGGCCTCGGTCGCGTTCAAGCCGCGACGTTCGAACTCGTCGACCAGATTGAGACAGTAGGAGGGTGTGACCATCAGGACCCGAGGTCGCAGGTCGATCATCAACGACACCTGCTTCTCGGTCTGGCCGCCCGACACCGGCACGACGGTGCAGCCGAGCTTCTCCGCCCCGTAGTGGGCGCCGAGCCCGCCGGTGAACAGGCCGTAGCCGTAGGCGACGTGGACCATGTCGCCAGGCCGGGTTCCGGCGGCGTACAAGGATCGGGCGACGACGGTGGCCCACACGTCCACATCGTGGGCGGTATAGGGCACAACCGTCGGCTTGCCGGTGGTACCGGACGAGGCGTGAAGCCGCGACACCTGCTCCATCGGAACGGCCAGCATCCCAAAGGGATAGTTGCGCCGGAGGTCGTCCTTGACGAGGAACGGGTACCGACCGAGGTCATCGAGCGACGTCAGATCGTCAGGGTGGACGTCGGCCTCGAAGAAGCTCTGGTTGTAGTGGTCGATGTTGTCGTAGGCCTGCCGCAGCGACCACTTCAATCGTTCGAGCTGCAGCGAACGCAGCTCATCGATCGACGCGGTCTCGATCGGCTCGTAGCCCTTGTAATCGGTCATGAAACCCCCGGAGGTGACCCTTGAAAATATGATACAGATGAGTTGAGCCCACAGCAAGTTCATGTATCACATCTGGCGTGCGAGCTGACTCCCCCATCCACCACAGTAGTAGGGTGACATCATGCCGATCACCGGAGACTACGAACCGAGCACATGGGACTGGGTGGCCGATCAGGTCGCCCAATACGAGGCCTCAGGGGGCACCGAGGCCAACACCCTCCGAGACACCGGAATCCCGATCATCATCGTCACCACCGTGGGGCACCGCAGCGGCAAGGTCCGCAAGTTCGCCCTGATGCGGGTCGAGCACGAAGGCCGGTACGCCCTCGTGGCGTCCAAAGGCGGGGCGCCGACCAACCCGGGCTGGTACAACAACCTCGTGGCCGACCCGAACGTCATGATCCAGGACGGCCCGGAGCCCTTCGACACCGTGGCCCGCCTGGTCACCGGCCCCGAGCGCGAGACGTGGTGGGAGCGAGCGGTGGCCGTGTTCCCGAGATACGAGGAGTACAAGGCGGCGACCGACCGGGAGATCCCGGTCTTCGTCACCGATCCACCGTCGTGAACGTCGAACCGTCCGGGCAGGCCTGCGGCGCCACCGTACGGGGCGTCGACCTGACCCGGGCGCTGTCGGCCGACGAGGTGGCCGCCATCCGGGCCGCCTGGCTGGAACACCACGTGCTCGCCTTTCCCGACCAGCCGATGTCCGACGACGACCTCGAACGGTTCACGCTGGCTTTCGGACCGTTCGGCGACGACCCCTTCATCGCCCCGATTCCCGGCCGCGACCACGTGATCGAGATCCGCCGCAACGCCGATGAGACTGCGCCGCTGTTCGCCGAGAACTGGCACTCCGACTGGAGCTTCCAGGCCACTCCCCCGTCCGGAACCTGCCTGTTCGGCGTGACGATCCCGCCTCACGGCGGCGACACGCTCTTCGCCAACCAACATCTGGCGCTCGACGCCATGCCACCGGCTCTGCGAGCGAGGATCGACGGTCGTCTCGCCGTCCATTCGGCCCGAGGCGGGTACGCCCCGGACGGCTTCTACGGACTCGACGACCAGCGCCAGGGTCGGTCGATGGCGATCCGCCCGTCGGACGAGGCCATGGCCACCCAGCTTCACCCGCTGATCCGGGCCCACCCCGAGACCGGCCGACCCGGGCTGTTCGGCTGCGCCGGCTACATCATCGCCGTCGACGGGCTCGACGACGACGAAAGCCGGGAGCTGCTCGTCGAGCTGCTGCGGTGGCAGGGCCGAGACGAGTTCATCTACCGCCACCGGTGGGAACCCGACATGCTGGTGATGTGGGACAACCGATCGGTGCTCCACCGGGCCACCGGCGGCTACGACGGCTATGAGCGGGTGCTCCACCGCACCACGATCGGCCGCCACAGCCTCTGACGGCGTGGCCTGCCTCCAGGCTCAGCGTGACGGCCCCGACGAGAGCAGCGCGGCGATCAGGTCGGGGAGGTCACCGGCGGTCAGACCGACGGCCCGCCCGCGAGCCGCGGCCCGGCCGTGGAGTTCGGCCCCGAGACCGGCAGCCAGGAACGGATCGAGCCCGAGGGCCAAACCGGCCCCGATGACGCCGGCCAGGACATCGCCCGTACCCGCGGTGGCCAGCCGTTGGTCACCCGCCGTCGACACGAGCGCTCGACCGTCGGGGTGGGCAACCGCCGTCGTTGGTCCCTTCAGCAGGATGACGGCGCCGAGTTCTTCCGCCGCCCGACGCGCATCGTCGATTCGATCCGGCCCCGGGGTCCGGCCCGTCAGGCGTTCGAACTCCCCATCGTGGGGGGTGACGACCGGAAGCCGGTCGTCGGCGACCCGCGAGCCGGCGACGGCGTCGAGCAGGTCGGACCGGAGCGCGCCGGCATCGAACACCACCGGTGATTCCGTCATCGCAAGAAGCTGGTGGAGTTCCCCCAGCATCTGCGGCCCGTCGATCTCCAGGCCGGGACCGATCACGACCGCGCCGCACCGGTCCATCTGCTCGACCATCCGGTGCCACTCGTTGAGCATCGAAACCGTGACCGCCTCAATCGGGGTGCTCATCCCCGGGCTGAGCGGTGCCGGCCGTACCTGCACCACGTAGCCGGCACCGGCCCGCATCGCAGCAGTCGAACTCAGGGCCGCGGCGCCGGCCATGCCCGGACTCCCACCGACGACGGCGACGGCATGGGCCCATTTGTGATCGGTCGCCCGCCCCCGGGGCCACGCCGAGAGGTCCGACTCCTCCAGGAGCCGGATGCGAGCTCGGGAGCAGTCGAGCCCGATGTCGGCCACCGTCACCTTCCCGGCCAGTGATCGACCGGGCTCGAACAGCAGACCGGGCTTGAGTGCGGCGAACGTGATCGTGGCCGTCGCCTGCAGAGGCGAACCCTGGGTTGCTCCGGTCAGTCCGTTGACGCCCGACGGAATGTCGACCGCCAAGACGGGCGTGTCGCCGACCTCGATCGGTAGCGACCGCCGGTCGAAGCGCCCGCGCAGACCCGTGCCATAGCAGGCATCGACGATCAGATCGTAGGCCGACACGTCGCTCGGCTCGGGGTGGACCGTGTCGCCGGACACGGTGAAGACCCGGCACACCGCACCTCGCCGTTGCAGGTGGAGAGCGGCGCTGCGGCCATCAGCACCGTTGTTGCCCTTTCCGGCCAGCACGGCCACCCGTTTCCCGTAGGCGCCCCGGCGATCCATCTTGTCGAACAACGCGAGCGCCGCCCGAGCGGTGGCCCAGCCGGCCCGCTCGATCAGTTCGTCGACGGGCTCCGGTGCTTCGGCGTCGACGGCCGCCATCTCCGCCGGTGTGACCACCTCACGCATGTGCGCCGCCCGTTTCGGCGCCGAGAATCACGACGTCGAGCACCTTGCTCATCACGTCACCGTCTATGTGGGTTGCACCGATCAGCGCGAGACCGTTGATGACCGTCTCGGAGCGGGTCCAGGCCATGACCTGTTGCCGCCGGTCTTCGCGTCCGGCCCAGGTCGGGGCGGGGAAGCCGGCCACGATGGCGTCGGCGAGGTGGACGGCAGCCGGCCCGTCGAGCGCGTCCAACCAGGGGTGAAGCCAGCGCACCATCGGCGGCTCGGCGTGGGCCAGGAGACCGAGCACGTCGTCGGGGGCGATGCCGGGGCGATGCTCGCCCGGTTCGCGCTGGAGAACGTCATGCCACCAGGCGTCCAACAACTCGGCGACGACAGAGCCGGCCACCGCGCCGGGAAGGAGTTCGATCACCTCGATCCCCTCCACCGGGGACAGTTCGCCGTCGACCAGGGCCTCGAGGAGTCGGGGCAGACAGCGGCTCGCCTCCTCGGTGCCGCCGGTACGGGCCCGGGCCAGAACCGTCGACAGCTCAAGCTCCCGAATCAGCTCGTAATCGTCGGCCGTGGAGGCCCAGAGGTGTTCGACCGAGGCCCTCAGAGGGGGGCTGTGCTCGGTCACGAGGCTTCACCGCCCAGTCCGATGACGAAGGCCTGGGCCAGGTTCTCGGAATGCGACAGCGTGATGAGCCAGCGCTCGATCCCCCGCTCGGCGGCGAGATCGGCGGCCCGGCCGGTTATCCGGAGCTCCGGTTGGCCCGATGGCAGCCGGACGACCTCGATGTCACCGAAGTCGGCGCCTCCGAGCCCCACGCCGAGCGTTTTCAACACCGCCTCCTTGGCCGCGAAACGGGCGGCGAACCGCTCCGACGGGTCGCGAGTGGCCAGGCAATAGCGGCGCTCGTCGGCGGTGAAGACCCGCTCCACGAAACGAGGACGGCGGCCGATGATGGCCCGCATCCGTTCGATGTCGACCAGATCGGTTCCGATGCCAACGACCGTCATCGGATCAACGGTACCGGCGGGGCGACGGGGTGCGAAGAATTGAGGCCGAGGGGCTCCCCTGCATCCCACAGGGGGTTTACGGAACGCCAACTCGAAGCGAGGCGCTCCGCCGCCGAAGCCCCCGAGCACAGCAACATACGAACCCAGGGGCTCCCCGGCACACAACAGGAGTTTGCGGAACGCAAACTCGACGCGAGGCGCTCCGACGCCGAAGCCCCCGAGCACAGCAACATACGAACCCAGGGGCTCCCCGGCACACAACAGGAGTTTGCGGAACGCAAACTCGACGCGAGGCGCTCCGACGCCGAAGCCCCCGAGCACAGCAACATACGAACCCAGGGGCTCCCCGGCACACAACAGGAGTTTGCGGAACGCAAACTCGACGCGAGGCGCTCCGACGCCGAAGCCCCGGTTGGACGTCTGCAGGCTTCAGTCCCTCGACGGCGTGGCGGTTTGGTCGGGTGTCGTCGAAGCCCCGGTTGTCGGTGAGTGGGTTTCGAGGAGATCGATCGTGATGCCGCAGTAGACGATCGGAGTGCAGACGGCGCTGATGGCTGCCGCGGTGATGAGCGCCGTTGAAATGGTGAAGGTGTTGGCGATGATTCCGCCGAGGGCGGCTCCGAGTGGCATGGTCCCCCATGCGACGAGGCGGTACCCGGCGTTCACCCGCCCAAGGAGATGGTCGGGGACGATTCGCTGGCGGATCGACACGGTCACGATGTTCCAACCGACCGAGATCGTGCCGGCGACGAAGAGACCGACTCCGACCAGCCAGGCGGAGTCGGTGGCGACTGGAGCGAGGCTGAAGAGCGGGAAGCTGAACGTTGCGAGTATCAGAAGTCGACGCGCCCCGAGCCGGGCGCGGAGCCGGTTGACGATGAGTGTTCCGAGGACTGATCCGATGGCGATGGTCGTGATGAGGAGTCCGTAGCCGGTTTCGTTCAGACCGAGGGTCCCGGGGGAAATGGCGTGGAGGGGCAGGATCGCCAGCGTTGCGGTCGAGGCGAGGTTGGAGATCCCGACGCACACGGCGAGCACTCGTAGGAGTCGGTGTTGGGCGAGGTAGCGGACGCCGTCGGCGATGTCGCGGCGGATGGTTGTCCCGCTACAGGTTCCCTGCGCTCGAAAGGAGCCGGACACGGTCACGAGAACGACGCCGGCGACAAGGTAGAGCCCTGAACTCATCGCGACCGCACCGGCCAGCGTTACGCCAGCGAGCACCGCTGCCAGCGGTGGGCCGATGAATTGGTTGGCGGTGAGTTCGACTGCGTAGAGCCGCCCGTTGGCGTGGTCGAGTTGATCGGGATCCACGATGTTCGGCATCACGGACTGGGCGGCGGTGTCGAACAGGGTCTCGCCGGTTCCCAGCGTGAACGCGAGGACATACAGCATCCAGAGTTCGGTCAGGCCGGTTCCCACGATCACGGCAAGCATGCCGATCACTGCAGCGCGGGCCAAGTTGACCGAGATCATCGTGGTGCGCCGGTCGAGTCGGTCGGCCAAGGCTCCTGCAGGGAGAGCGAAGAACAACCACGGAAGCCGGCCGGTCAGGGTCACGGCTGCAAAGGCGGCTGGGGATCTCGTGATGGTCAGTGCCACCAGGGGCAATGCGATGGTGAACGCCCCGTCGGCGAGATTCGAGGCACCCGAGGCGGCGATGAGGCGACGAAGGACGGGGGACATAACTGATTGAAGTTTCTCAATCAGTTATAATGTTGTCAATGACTTCTCCGACGGCGTCGAACGAAGCGACACCGGCTGACCTCAAGGCGCTCGCCCACCCGCTGCGGATGCGGATACTCCGCCTCTGCCTGCACGACGCCCTCACCAACAAGGAGATCGCAGATCGGCTCGACCTCGATCCCGCGACCTCGCTGTACCACGTGCGACAACTCGCACAGAACGGGTTCCTCGAAGGCCAGCCGCCGCGCACGGGTAAACGTGGAGCGCTCGAAAAGCCCTACCGGGCCACCGGCAAATCATGGTCCCTGTCGTTTCCCCGCGCCGACGACCACCTGTCGGCCGTTCTCGCCGGCTTGGACGCCGCTCGCGACGAGATCGTTGCAGCAGGGCCAGGGAGCGTCATCACAAACACGCGTGCCGGGCTCCGGCTCAGCCCCGACGACATCGCCGAACTCACCGAACGACTCCAGGCGCTCGTCCAAGAGTTCGCGCAGCGTCCAAATGACCCCGACGGCTCGACCGTCGGCCTCCTGACCATGCTCCACTACCTCGATGCGAGCAACGGAAGAGATGCTGAAAGCTGACGTATGTCGAGGCAAGACGGCCTCTGAGTACTGACATCGCGAACCCGGCCGATGACCCTCGCCCGGAGGTTAGATCGAGTGCAACGCACCGGCACCACCAGAGCGCTCGTGAATGCCCGCCCATGACCAGGTCACTGTTCTCGATCGGGTCTGGTGAGCGTTCCTCGAGGGTTCGGGCGCTCTACTTTGCCGGTAGCTACCTGGCTCACCGATCGCCTCCTCCCCGACAGCGCATAACCGAGCGAGGCGCTCCGCCGCCGAAGCTCCCGAGCACAGCAACATCCGAACCCAGGGGCTCCCCGGTAACCCACAGGAGTTTGCGGAACGCAAACTCGACGCGAGGCGCTCCGCCGCCGAAGCTCCCGAGCACAGCAACATCCGAACCCAGGGGCTCCCCGGTAACCCACAGGAGTTTGCGGAACGCAAACTCGACGCGAGGCGCTCCGCCGCCGAAGCCTTAGGCCCCCGCCGACCAGCGGGCGGCGACCTCCGAAATCGGGGCGGTCAGCAACTCGACGGTCGTCACGTCGGCCAGGATGTCGTCACGGAAACTGGGCTGGCGCTCGGTCACGAAATCGACGAGCTGGCGGTAGCGGTTGCGGTAGCCCTGCAACACCGACCGGGCCACCGTCGCTCCCAGGTCATCGGCCAGCCGCACGTGCAGCAACGTCAAACCGGTCGTCTGGGCGTCCTTCACCTCGGGCACGATCAGCACGACCCGGCCGTCGGTGCCCACAGTGACGAACGGGATGCGCTCCACCGCCACCCGGTGTTTGGTACCTCGCAACGTCGGATCCCGCTCCACCCGGGAGGCGATGCCGGTGGCGATGCCGCCCTTGTCGATCACGTGGAGCTGGCCCCCGTGGTCGGCGTCGCCCTCGAGCCGGTAGCGGGTGTAGCCGACGGTGTCGGAGATGGCGGGGGTGATGGCGGCCAGGGTCCGCAGCGTCGAGTAGCTCAGGCGGTCGCGGGGGCACCCGGTGGCCAGCAGCTCCTGGATGAGGTGGCCCTGGAGCAGGCTCTCGTCGGCCCGGCTGATCCCGACCGTGACGGTCTTGGCCTGATGTTTGATGGCGTCGACCGGCCGGGTCAACTCCTCGATACCGGCTGTGAGGGCGACGGCTAGGTCCTCGACCACCACACCGGGCGTGCCCACCTTGCCGAATTCCATCTGATACGACTCGATCGGCACCGCCCCGGTGGCGAACCGCAGCAGGGCCGACATCTTCACCGCCGTCGACGCCTCCAGGTGACCGTTGTACTGGCCGGCTCGCAGCCCGTCGAAGAACCGGGACGCGAAGGGCAGGATCGTCTGACCGAACCGTTCGAACCACCCGTCGCCACCCGGCCCGGACACAGCGGTGCCGACGAACCCCTCGATGGCGCCGCGGGCCTCCCGCAACGGGCGGGCCGATGCGTCGATGGCGAGGGCCGCTTCGTAACCGAACAGGTGGCCGACCACGGTCGACAACACAAACGCCAGCTTCGGGTGCACGTCGGGCACCGAGATCACCTCGAGGGCGGCGGTGAACCGGTTCTCACCTTCGGTGGCGACCACGATCGGCGCCGCCTTGTGGGCCCGGAAGATCGCCACCTCCTTGGCCACGTCGTCGGCGTTGGATCCGGTCAGGCCGGCAGCACAGACCAGGATCATCGGTTCCGACGACAGGTCGATGTGCTTCTTGTCCTCGGTGACGTCACACGCGATCGACTTGTAGCACAACTCCGACAGTTTGATCCGCAGCTCCTTGGCCGCAATGTAGTTGGCGCCGTTGCCGACGATCGCCCAGTACCGGCGGCTTGGAGCGTGACGGGCGGCAGCCACTCCGATCTCGGCCCGCTTCTCGACGGTGGCGGTCATGGCGTCGGGGAGGTCGCGAAGCCCGGCCAGGACCTCCTGCCGCTCACCGGCATCGATCGTGGCCCCGGGAATGAGCTGCGACAGCGCGTCGGCCAGCAGAAAACCGGCGGCGATCTGGGAGTAGAAGGCCTTGGTGGAGGCCACGCTCATCTCCACGTCACGGCCGTCGGAGGTGTAGAGCACGCCGTCGGACTTGTCGACCAGATCGCTGCCTCGCCGGTTGACGATGGCGATGACAC
Organism: Acidimicrobiales bacterium; assembly: GCA_965216675.1. Taxonomy (GTDB): domain Bacteria; phylum Actinomycetota; class Acidimicrobiia; order Acidimicrobiales; family SZUA-35; genus JAHELU01. Next base: position 1,363,354 of record CBDCGK010000004.1, read on the forward strand.
CGGCGCCTCGCGACCGGGCCAGGTCGACGGTGCGGTTCGTGTCGGTCGTGGTACCCGACTGGCTGACGGCGACGACGAGGGTGTCGGACATGTCGTCGGTCAGGTGGAATCCCGACAGCTCGGTGGCCGTGATCGGTTCGACGACCACGCCCGACCCTTCGAGAGCATCGACGATCGCAGCGGCGATGGCCTGACCGGCCACGGCGGCCGTCCCCTGGCCGATCACCTGCACGGTCTCGATCGAGCCGGAGCGGAGACGTTTGGCCATGAGGTCCGAGATGGTCTCCGAACCGAGCCGCACGGTGAGCGCGCCGCCGGCGGCGTTCTCGTCGACCTCGACCAGGCGGCCCCGCAACGTCTTGCGGAACGAGGTCGGCGATTCCGAGATCTCCTTCAGCAGGAAGTGGGGGGCGTCGCCCCGATCGATGTCGCGGGTGGTGACCGACGGCTTCTTCCACTCGTCACGGCCGATCGGCAGCTCGGATCCGTCATAGGAGAAGCGGGAGACACCGCCCGGCTCACCGGCCTGCGATGCCGAAAGGCGGATGATCTGGCCCTGGCTGGCGGTGGGGTTGTCGGGATCGGCCGGGGTCTCGCCGTCCATCCGGAGGTAGACGTCGGAGTCCTCGACCACGCCGTAGGGTTCGGAGGCGACGACGAAGGCATCCTCCGCCAAGCCGACGAACACACCCTGACCGCTGCCTCGCAACGCCAGGTGGAGATCGGCGGGGGCCACCGCGGTGCTGACGCCGATGGCGACCGAACCCTCGAAGGTGGCGACCGTCGAACGGACCGCCTCGTCGAGTGCGGCGTCGACCTGCGGGCCGCTCTCCAGCAGCGCCCGGCTGATCATCGACGGGATCACCTTGGCGTCGGTCGTGATCTCGGCCGGGAACGACAAGCCGCCGGAAGCGATCAGGTCGGAGAAGTTGTCGACGTCACCGTTGAGGGCGGCCGTCACGTACGGACCGGTTGAGCGCTCCCCGACCTCGACCGAGTTGACCGGGTGGGCGTTGGGTTCGGAGATGATGCCCACCGACGCCCAGCGGGTGTGGGCCAGCACGGTCGCTTCGACGGTGTCGGCTTCCAGCGCCACCCGTAGCAACTCGTCGGCGGCGATGGCGGCCCGCATCGATGCCGTGTTGTCGCCCAGCTCACCGATTTCGGCCGCCGCCTTGTAGACGAAGCCGAGCACGCCGTTCGACTCGACGACCGATTGGTCGACGAAGAGCTTGTTGTCGACCCGGTCGGCCAGCAGCTCGGCCACCGCCGGATCGTCGAGGTCGAGGCCGTGGTTGCGGACGGCGATGTGGATCCCGGCCGAGTCCCGGCCTCGCACCTCGAGCCGGTCGATGTTGCTCAGCGCCTGCTGGATCGAGAACATGGCGGCGAGACGGGCACCGCTCACCTCAGGGCCGGCGAGAGCGACGACCTCGGCGGCGGCCCGGAGCCGATCCCGCTCGATGGCCCAGAGCGCATCCTTGACCTCGACCATCGCCGCGTTGACCGCCTCGAGGCCGGCTGTGGCGCCGCCCGCCGCGTCACCCTCGGCATCGAGGTGGGACTCGAGTCGTTGTACCAGTTCGGCCAAGTTGGCGAGTCGGCCTTCGATCCCCGGTACCAGCTCGGGTTGGCCGATCATCGCCGCCAGCCCGGCTTCGCCCCGCAGCTCGATGTCGATCGAGGCCAGGTCGGCGGCGGCGGAGTCGAGGGCCGTCGCCGTCGTGGTGTCGCCGGGAGCCGGAAAGGCGCCCACCACCTTGTCGAGGCGGCCGAGCAGGTCGGAGGCCGACGGCTGCGGACGCCGGGTTCGACGGCGGACGATGGCAACGATTCCACACATAGGCGGCTCAGTCTACTTTGGGTGCGACGCAGCCGGTCTTCAGGCCGTCACCACCCACCGTCGCCGGAACTTTGAGCGGCCGGCGACCCCCAAAAGGGTCGTGGGAGGCTCAAAGTTCGGGCGGTGGTGGCCGGTCAGTCGGCTGGGCCGAGCAGGCGGGTGGCGTGGTCGATCAGCTCGGAACAGGCCGCCTCGGCTGTCTCTTGGTCGATGTGTTCGACCATGATCCGCAGCAGCGGTTCGGTCCCCGACGGACGAACGACCACGCGGCCGTCGTCGCCGAAGCGCGCCTCGACCGCGGCAACGTGCGGAGCGAGCACCGCGGCGGCGTCGGGATTGCGGGCGGCGAGCCGCACGTTCCGCAGGAGCTGGGGAACGGTGGTCATGATCTGCTCGGCCATCTGCGCCAGCGGTTCGTTCCGACGGGCCACCACATCGAGGAGCTGCACACCGGCGAGGATGCCGTCGCCGGTCGTGGCCAGATCGCGGCAGATCACGTGGCCGGACTGTTCGCCACCGAGCGACAAATGGTGATCGTCGAGTGCGGCCAGCACGTAGCGATCGCCGACGGCGGTGGAGATCACCTTGATGCCCGCCTCGGCCATGGCCCGGTGGAACCCGAGGTTGGTCATCACGGTGACGACGACGGTGTTGTCGCGCAGGCGATCGGTGGCGGCCCAGTCGGTGGCCAGCAGCCCGAGGACCCGGTCACCGTCGACAACACGACCGGCGCCGTCGACGGCGATGAGCCGATCGGCGTCACCGTCGAAGGCGAGACCGGCGTCGGCCCCTGTTTCGACGACGGCCGATGCCAGCATCTGGGGCGCCGTCGAACCGACGCCGTCGTTGATGTTGGTGCCGTTCGGATCGTCCCCGATGGTCGTGACGTCGGCTCCGAGGCGGCGGAAGATGTCGGGTGCGACCCCGTAGGCCGCGCCGTTGGCGCAGTCGACGACGAGTCGCAATCCGGCCAGCGCGTCGTCGCCGACGGAGGAGATGACGGAGGAGATCCAGCCGTCGACCTGGGTTGAGGGGCCACGGTCGAAGCGAAGATCGGAGGCGATGGTCGCACCGCCGTCGGCTGCAGCCTCGCTCAACCGGGCCGCCACCTCGACGTAGCGGGCCTGGATTCGAGCCTCGAGGTCGTCACGCAGCTTCAATCCGCCGGCGGCGAACAGCTTGATGCCGTTGTCGTGGTACGGGTTGTGGGAGGCCGAGATCATGGCGGCCGGAACCGACCGCTGAGCGGCCACCCAGGCCACCGCCGGGGTCGGCACCACGCCGAGGTCGACGGCCTCCGAACCAGCGGAGCGCAGGCCGCGACTCAATGCGGCCTGCAGCCACGGGCCCGACTCGCGGGTGTCGGAGCCGATCACGAACTCGGAGCCGGGCAGAAACTCGGCCGCGGCCAAGCCAAGTGCCTCGGCTGCCGTTGCGGTCAGCTCCTGACCGGCCCGGCCTCGTACACCGTCGGTGCCGAATGTGGGAATCGGCGTGGATGGGGCCACGGAACGCTGCTTCGCGCTCGGTGGCGGCTCAGCGCTTGCTGTACTGAGGCGCCTTGCGGGCCTTCTTGAGGCCGTACTTCTTCGATTCCTTCTTACGGGGATCGCGGGTCAACAGCCCGGCGCCTCGCAGCGAGGGCCGATCTTCCTCGTTGACCGCCACCAGCGCCCGGCTGATGCCGAGGCGGAACGCTCCGGCCTGGCCCGACAGGCCGCCGCCGTGGAGGGTGACGGAGATGTCATAGGACTCCTCGGCCGAGGCGACCCGCAACGGCTCGGTGATGAGCGTGCGGTGAACGGCGGACGGGAAGTAGTCGTCGAACGGACGACCGTTGGCGGTGATCTGACCGGTTCCCGGAGCCATACGAACCCGAGCGACGGCTTGCTTACGACGGCCGGTGGCTTGAATGGTTGACACGACTCTCTCAGCTTTCTCGGCTGGCGCCGGCGATCTCGAGTGGCTGGGGTTTCTGGGCGGCGTGGGGATGGGTCTCGCCGGCGTAGATCTTCAACTTGCGGGCCTGCTGGCGACCCAGGCGATTCTTCGGCAGCATGCCGACGATTGATCGACGGACGGCATCGGCCGGGCGACGGTTCAGCAGCTCCCCGTAGGTTTCGGAGTGCAGGCCACCGGGATAACCGGAGTGGCGATGCACCATCTTGCGGTCGGCCTTGCCCGAGGTGAGCACGACCTTGTCGGCGTTTACCACGATCACATGATCGCCCATGTCCATGTGCGGAGCGAACGTCGGCTTGTGCTTGCCTCGCAGGATGCGGGCGACTTCGGTGGCCATGCGGCCGAGGGTCATACCCTCCGCGTCGACCACGAACCAGTCTCGCTGAATCTCTGAAGCTTTCGGGGTGTACGTCTTCACGACAGCACTCTTTCAGGTCTTGAAACGTTGGCGGCCGACAGGAGCATGCGAACGGGTGCGTACAGCAGTGCCTGCACAACAAGCGCGTACGACGCCCAGCGGAACAGGGCCGACTTGGTAGTTTATGGCCGCCGGAGGGTCACCTCCAACCTCCGACCAAGCTTCTGGCCGCTCAGGATCTCAGGTTCGCCGGCTGTAGCGGATCTCCCAGTTCACCGTCCAGGCGCCACGATCGGGTGACGACTCCCACCGCCACGAGAATCCATCGGTGGAGATGTCGGTGAAGACCATCCTCTTGTACAGCGCATCGCTGCGGGAGCCGTCGGGAAGCTCGATGCCACCGTCAACGGGGACCGGGGTCCCGAATGAGGGGTGACCGTCGACCAATCCGCCCTCGAAGGCCCAGTAGTTGCCCGACTCGTCGACCCATGTCTGGCGCCACCCGGCGACGTCGCTGAACACCGACACGCTCATACCGCTCCAGTCGCGGGGCTCGTCGACCGTGAAGCTCTCGCGGATGACCTTGTCGTCGAACCCGCGGGTCACGGAGTTGCGGGCGTGGCCGCCTTCGAACTCGCAGTCCCACTCCCCCAACCAGAAATCGAAGGTGTCCGGTCCAAGATCACTCACGGCCCGATCCTAGTCTGAAACCACCACTCCGAACTTTGCCACCACTCCGAACTTTGCCACCACTCCGAACTTTGCCACCACTCCGAACATTGCCACCACTTCGAACTTTGCCACCACTCCGAACCTTTGGAAGCTCACGCCCCGACGACGGGACGTCAGCTTCCAAAACTTGCCGCAGATGGGGCGCGGGCATCCAAAAGTTCGGAGTGGTGATGCTGGCGAGGGTTGACGGGGCGCCACGCTCGGCGTAAGGTATTGGGAGCGCTCTCATGGGAGCGCTCCCATAGACTCAGCCCAGAGGGGGATCTGATGAGTAGTCGAGTATCGAGGAGCCGAGTGGCGATCGGAGCGGTTGTCGCACTGCTGGTCGCCATGCTCACGGTCCCGATCGGGCCGAGCCCGGTCGCAGCCGCCCCGCCCGACGGCCCCGATGCGCTGGCCGATTTCGAGGGCGGCGTGCCTGCCGGCTGGTTCACCTTCGCCGGCGGCTCCAGCGTGACCACCTCGACCGCCGTTGTCGGCGACGGCGACGCCCTCGCCCGCCCCGGCCAGGTCGGCGACAACGAGCTCCTGACCCTCACCTACGACGTGTCCGACTTCGGTGGCTTCGGCCAGGATCTCAATCTGGCCGCCGGCGGACCGCAGGACTGGAGCAGCACCGCCGGCTTCAGCTTCTGGTTCAACGGCACCGGTTCCGGGCTGGCCTACCAGGCCGAGATCTCCGACAACCGATCCAACCCGGCGACGGACACCTCCGAGCGGTTCGACTACACCTTCGTCGACGACACCGCCGGCTGGCGACTCATCTCGATCCCCTGGTCCGACTTCAGCCGGGCCACCGACTTCCAGCCCGGCGGCGCCCCCGACGATGGCCTGACCCTCACCGAGGTCTGGGCCTGGGCCATCGTCCTGCCCATCGGCGCCGACACCGTCCACTTCGACGACGTGCGGGTCGACAACCCGATCATCGACGACTTCGAGTCCGGTCTGCCCTCCGGTGCCGACGACGACGGCGTTCCCGTCGGCTTCTACACCTTCCAGGACGCAGTCAGCTCGGTGGCTCTCTCGACCACCAACATCCCACCCGCCCCGGTCCCCGGCTCGACATCGACCAACAGCGTGCTGCAGGTCGACCTCGACGTCACCGCCTTCGCCGGGTTCATCCACGGCTTCACCAATGACGCGGCCAACGCCTGGGTTCCCCAGGACTGGTCGGGTAGCGAAGGCATAGCCTTCTGGCTGTACGGTCAGGCCTCCGGCACCGACATGTTCCTCGACGTGCTCGACAACCGCAACCCCGGCTCCACCGGCGACGACGCCGAACGGTGGACGGTCGAGCTGGTCGACGACTTCGCCGGCTGGCGCTACTTCGAGATCCCCTTCTCCTCCTTCAGCCGCAAAGAGATCGGCAACAGCGCCCCCAACGACGGTTTCACCCTGACCGAGGTCCACGGCTGGGCGTTCGGCACCCTCGGCACCGACGGGGCCGTCACCTTCTATCTCGACGACGCCGCCCTCTACGGCGTCGGCGAAGTCCCACCGCTGGCCGTGCAGTTCGGCCGCTCGATCAATCTGGTCGAGGAAGGAACCACCGGTGAGATCACGGTGCGCCTCAACCGGGCGCTGGGCGATGAGGATCCGGATCAAGTCTCCGTCGACTATGCCACCGAGCGGTCAAACGCCGTGCCGGGCGAGGACTACATTCCCACCTCAGGCACGCTCACCTTCACCAAGGGCGGTCCGCAGGAGCTCACGTTCTCCGTCGAGACCATCGACGACACGAAGTTCACCGGCGATCTCCAGATCGTCATCCGCTTGACCAATCCGGTCGGTGCCGAGCGAGGCTCGCTGTTCCAGGGCTCGATCCTGATCGACGACAACGACCCGTTCGATCCCCTGGTGCTCGACGACTTCGAGCAGGGCGCCTTCCTGTGGGACGCCGAGGGCCCGGCCGACATCGAAGCGGTCCGCACCGAGTCCGGCGATGCGCACGCCCGCCCCGGTCAGGACGCGGTCGAAAACATCGGCGTGATGACCGTGCCGGTGAACGTCGACGTGATGGTGTCGGGCAACCTGTGCCGGTTCGACCCGACCTCGGGCGACGGCTCCGGCAAGGGCAAGGGCAAGAAGAACAACAACGGCCTCGCGGTCGTCAGCATCCTCACCACCGATGACTTCGACGCCACCACCGTCGACGGCTCGACCGTGACACTCGGTGATGCCGCCGAAACCCACGGCAAGGGCCACCCCGAAGACGTCGACGGCGACGGCGACACCGATCTGCTGCTCCATTTCCGGCAGTCCGAGATCGGAGAGCTCGACAGCTGTGACGGCATGTCGGTGCCCCTCAACGGCACCACCTTCGACGGTCAGGCCGTCACCTCCGGCGGTTCCGATGCGGCCCTCGTCCACGACTTCCCCATCGGCCAGAACTGGACCGACACCGAGACCCTCGACTTCTGGTACAAGGGTGCAGGCGACGGCTCCGAGGTCGTGGTGACCCTCAAGGACAACCGCGCTCCCGACCCCGGCCCGGCCGGCTGGGAGCTCGTGTGGGCCGACGAGTTCGACGAGCCGGCGGGAACGCCGCCCAACCAGGACAACTGGGCCTACGAACTCGGCGACACCACTCCCGACGGCAAGAACGGCTGGGGTAACGAGGAACTGCAGTACTACACCGACGACCCGGCCAACGCCGCCACCGACGGCGACGGCAACCTGGTGATCACCCTCACCGAGGCCGACGGTGGCCAGGAGTGCTACTACGGTCCGTGTGAGTACGAGTCGGCCCGCCTGATCACCCAGAACAAGGCCGAGTTCGCCTACGGGCGCATCGAGTCCCGGCTCGCCGTACCCACCGGCGGCGACGGCCTGTGGCCGGCGTTCTGGAGCCTCGGCACCGACATCACCTACAACCCGTGGCCCGGCGCCGGCGAGATCGACTTCATGGAGTACGTCAGCCGTCTCCCGAACGAGATCTTCGGCACCATCCACGGACCCGGCTACGCCGGTGGGGCCAGCTTCGGCGGCATCTACGACTTCGGTGAGCGGGTCGACCAGAACTACCACACCTTCACGGTCGAGTGGGAGCCGAACCTGATCACCTGGTACGTCGACGGCATCCAGTACCACCAGGCCACCCCGGCCGACGTGTCGCCCAACCCGTGGGTGTTCGAGAAGCCGTTCTTCCTGCTGTTGAACTTCGCCATCGGCGGCAACTTCGGTGGACCGGTCGATCCCGCCAACACCTACCCGCAGGAGTACCTGATCGACTATGTCCGGGTCTACCAGGGTCCCGACACCGCCGAGCGGTTCGAGACCAGCTTCATCGACAGCTCCGACGGCTGGCAGCAGCTGTCGATCCCGCTGACCGACTTCACCCGCTCTGACGATCAGCCCGACGGCGCCCCCGACGACGGTCTGACGCTGACCGAGGTGTGGGGCTACGGCTTCGCCTACCCCGAGGGCAACGCCGACGGGGAGGCTGCGGTCGACTACGTGGTGCGGACGCCGTTCCCGCCGCCGACCGAGCTGACCGTGACCTCGGCCGCCAACAGCGGTGAGGGCTCACTCCGCGACGCCATCGACCGCATCGCCGGCGGTGGAACCATCACCATCGACCCCGCACTGGCCGGCCAGAGCGTGAACCTCAACACCGGTCCCCTGGTGATCGGCAAGGCGGTCACCGTCGACGGCACCGGCGCCCCCGGCTTCACCCTCGACGGCGGCGCCGCCGATCGGGTGCTCGTCATCGAGGCCGGCGCCGATGTGACGTTCCGCAGCGTCGACCTGGCCAACGGGTTCGGCTTCCAGTTGGCCGGCTGCGTGCTCAACAACGGCACGTTGACCCTCGAAGGGTCGACGGTGAGCGGCTGTGTGATGACCACCGACGCCGGTGACTTCTGGCAGGGCGGCGGTGCCGTCTACACCGGCACCGGCGGTGTGACCAATCTCGTCGACTCCACGGTGGCCGACAATTCGAGCGGCTGGTCCGGCGGCGGCCTCTACGGCTTCTTCGGCTCCACCACCAACGTGACCCGGTCGACGATCAGCGGCAACGTTGCCGCCGACGTCGGTGGCGGCCTGCGGATGCTGGGTGACGCCAACATCGTCAACTCGACGATCAGCGGCAACACCTCGACCGCCTGGCACGGTGGCGCGGCGTTCCACACCGACGGGGTGATGACGTTGCTCAACACGACCGTGACCGACAACACGGCTCCGGCCGGGACTGCCGGCGGCTTCTTCGTCGGCACGTTCACGGACGCCCCGGCCACGTTGACGCTCCACAACTCGATCGTGGCCGCCAACACCGGCGCCAACTGTTTCGCCGGGTTCTTCGGCGGCGGGGCGGTCACGCTGTCGTCGCTTGGTCACAACCTGGCCTCCGACGGCACCTGCAACCTGAACGCCACCGGCGATCAGCCGAACACGGCGGCCGACCTCGGCCCGCTGGCCGACAACGGCGGGCCGACGCAGACCCATGCGCTGAACGCCGGCTCGGCCGCCATCGACGCCGCCGACTCGGCCGCCTGCCCGGCGACCGATCAGCGGGGTGTGGCCCGTGACGCGGCCTGTGACATCGGATCCTACGAGGTCACGCCGTGACAAACTGGTTGACGGCGACCGACGAGGCGTAGTGAGGAGGCCGACGTGGCGAGAGTGAACCTGGAGGAGATCGGTCGGCTTGCCGGCGTGTCACGATCCACGGTCTCGCGGGTCGTCAACGGCAGTCCGAATGTGAGCCCGGCGGTCAAGGAACGGGTGGAGGCGGTGATCGCGGAGACCGGCTATCAGCCCCACGCCGCCGCCCGGTCCTTGGCCTCCAACCGGACAGGTGTGTTCGGCCTGGTCATCCCCAGTGCGGCCGAGACGCTGTTCGACGACCCGTACTTCGGTCGGCTCATCCTCGGCGTGACGTCGGCCACCAACGCCATGGGGGCCACGTTGGCGCTGTTCCTGTTCGATCAGGAGTCGGATGAGAACTCCATTATTCCCCGGGTCGTGAACCCTGGCCTGGTGGATGGTGTCATCGTCACCGCCACCCACATGGGCGACCCACTGGTCGACCACCTCCAACGGGTCAACACCCCCTTTGTGATCGTCGGCCGACCCGACGACGGTCGGTCGATGTTCTCGGTCGACGTCGACAACCGGGGCGGGGCCCGTCTCGCCGCCCGCCATCTGGTCGGCCTGGGTCACACCCGATTCGGCCTGATCAGCCCCCCGTCGAACTCGACGGCCGGGCTCGACCGGCGTAACGGCTTTCTCGAGGGTCTGGCCGAATCCGGTCTCGACGTCAACGGCCGGATCGCGGAAGGCAGCTGGACCGAGGAGTCGGGTCGCCGGGCCATGCAAACCATTTTGACCTCGTCCTCGACGCGGCCCGATGCCGTGTTCGTCGGCTCGGACCGGATGGCGGTGGGTGCCCTGCGGGCGATCCGCGACGCCGGACTGACATGCCCCGACGATGTGGCCATCATCTCCTTCGACGGCATCCTGTCACCGGATCAGACCGTGCCCCGGCTCACGTCGGTGGCCCAGCCTGTCGCCGAGGTCGGCGAACGGGCCGCTCGCCTGCTCCAATCGGTCGTCGCCGGCACGGTCACGACCCCCGAGCACATCGTGTATCCAACCCGTCTGGTGATCCGCGAATCCTGCGGATCGCCGGCATCCGTCGAGACCTGACCCCAGGTCCAGGATTGACTTCCCGCATTTCGACGCCCCCGTTTGGGAGCGCTCCCAAGACCTTCAAACAGGCACTACCCCATCACATGAGGAGAGTAAGACAATGACCAACTTCAAACTGGGGCGGCTACTGGCCGTCCTCCTGACCCTGGGGCTGATCGCCGCCGCCTGCGGCGGCGACGACAACTCCGACAGCGCGGCCACCGACGCCGACGCCGACGACAGCAGCGAAAGCGCTGACGACGGCGGTGGCGATGACGAATCCGCCGACGCCGGCGCCGACGGCGACAGCGAAGAGGCCGCCGACTCCGGCGAGGACGTGACCCTCAAGGTGCTGGTGCACCAGAACCCGCCCATGGTCGAGTTCTTCGAGAACTTCAACAGCGAGTTCGAGGCCGCCAACCCGAACATCTCCATCGACATGACCGTGGTGAACGCGGCCGACCTCGGCGTCTCCAACCAGACCCGCCTGACCGCCAACGATCTCGACGTCACCACCATCTCCGACAGTGGCTTCTCCGCTCCGGCGCAGCCCTACATGGAGGGCGTGGAGCCGCCGGCCTGGCAGACCCTCATCGAGGCCGGCCTGCTGATGGACCTGACCGACGAGGAGTTCGTGAAGAACTATGATCCGGCAGCTCTCGAAGCCGGCGGTTCGTCCGACGGGCGGGTGTACGGCATCCCTCTCGGCCGGGTCACCTACAGCGGCATGTTCGTCAACGAGGATCTTCTCGCCGAAGTCGGCGTCGGAGTCCCGACCACGTGGACCGAACTCGTCGCCGCGTGCGAGGCTGTCAAGGATTCGGGTAACGAGTGCATGACCGCCGGCGGTGCCGACACCTGGCCGATCTTCGTCGGCTCCTACGGCCTCCTTGGTGCCACCTACCCCGACCAGGCGGCCCTGACCGAGGGTCTGTGGACCGGTGACATCACCTGGGATGACGAGACGTCGACCGCGATGTTCGAGAAGATGCAGGTCTACGCCACCGACATGCTCGAAGCCGGTGTGACCGGTCTGGCCCACGACGCCGCCATCGCCCGCTACGCGGCCGGCGACGTGGCCTTCGCCCCGACCGGTATGTGGCAGGCCGCCGCTCTCGAGGACGCCGAGCCTGGGTTCGAGTGGACCTATGTGCCGTTCCCCGGTAGCGACGACGCCGCCGACAACCAGTTCCTGTTCGGCAAGTACGACCAGACGCTGTCCATCGCCGCGGAGACGCAGCATCCCGAAGAGGCCGTCGCCTACCTGGCGGCCCTGTCGGAACCGGAGACGTACAACAACTTCATCAACGCCGTGAGCTTCCTTCCGACCCAGCCGGGAGCCACCCTCGGCGGCACGATCGGTGAGGACCTCGATCCGCTGGTCGCCGACTTCCGAGTCGGCTTCGAGCAGTACTGGAAGACCCCGGCCGGCGCCGGTCAGTGGGCCAACGGCGGCCTCAACGCCGCCTCCTGGTTCGCCCCGTTCAACGAGTGGGACGACGCGGCGGCTCTTGCCGCTCAGGCCCAGGCCGATCTCGACGCCGGTCTCGGCGGCTGATCGGGTCGGCTGGCACCTGCTAGCGCGACGCGACAGGGTGCGGCCCGCACGTCCGGGGCGGGCCGCACCCGGTCACCGATCGACCGGCCTCTACAAGGGGGAAATGCATGGCAACACAATCGAGTCAACGATCTCTGTTCGGGGGGAGGTTCGCAGATGCCACACCGTGGCTGCTGCTCTTCCCCGGCCTGTTCTTCTACTTCCTGATCGGGGTCGGCCCGTCGCTGGCCACGACGATCTACTCGTTCACCGACGCCACCGGCATCCGGGGGGTTCCGATCAACTGGATCGGGTTCGAGAACTACGACGAGTTCCTCTTCAGGGGGAACGCATCACGCGACAACCTCGACGCACTGCGCCGCACCATCATCTTCATGGTCCTGGTCACCACGATCCAGTTCGTCATTGGCCTGATCATGGCCCTCCTGGTCCATCAGAACCTGCGGGGCCGGCTGTTGTTCCGGACCCTGTTCTTCATCCCGGTCATTCTCGGCGTCGTCGTCCAGGGTCTGATGTGGAAGCTCTTCCTACTACCCGGCGGAGGACCGGTGGCCACCGTCTTCGGCTGGCTCGGCATCGAGTCGGAGTTCCTCGGCGGCACCGGCGGCTTCTACTGGGTGATCGTGGTGCAGATCTGGGCCAACGCAGGCTTCACGATGGTCATCTTCCTGGCCGGTATGCAGACCATTTCCGCCGATCTCTACGAGGCGGCGTCGGTTGACGGAGCCTACGGCTGGAGCATGTTCCGCAACGTCACCTGGCCCCAGCTCACTCCGGCGGTCAACACCAACTTCTTGCTCAACATCGTCGGCTCGCTGCAGGCCTGGATGCTCTTCCTCGTGTTGATCGGCTACCGCAACGGCACCCAGGTGCTGGGCTACGTCGTATTCGCCGAAGGCTTCGGGCAGACCGACGAGGCCGGCGCCTCGTTCCGCCAGGGCTACGCGGCCGCCGCCTCCATCGTGCTGTTCATCCTGGTGCTCATCGTCGGGATGGCAGCCAACTTCATCGTCACCCGTCGGGAAAGGAAGTACCTGGGATGACCTCCACCATCGATCCGATCGAGGAAGGTTCGACGGTCGACGTCGACCTGTCCGAACCACCGCCGATGACGGCCACCCAGCGGGACCGCCGGACCAAGATCGCGTCCTACGCGCTGCTCCTGGCGTTCGCCGTGATCTATGTGGCGCCGCTCCTGATCCTCATCAGCGCATCGCTGAAGACGTTGCCCGAGTTCTTCAAGGACCCGACGGGGCTTCCACCAAGCCTCAATGTCGAGAACTACACCGAGGCATGGCAACTCGCCAACTTCCCGCAGTACCTGCTGAACTCGCTGATCTACACCGTGGTGGCGACGGCGTTGTTCGTGTTGATGTCGATCTTCGTCGCCTTCCCGCTGGCCCGGGGATATGTCAAGGGCGCCGGCGCGCTGCTCACGTTGTACGTGATCGCACTGTTCCTGCCTCCGGCGCTCATCCCCCAGTTCCAGCTCATCTTGAACCTGGGCCTGTTCAACACCCGGACCGGCTACATCATGTTGTTCCTCATCAACCCGATCGGTTTGATCATCCTGGTGAACTACATCAAGTCGATTCCCCGCGAACTCGACGAGTCGGCTGCGGTTGACGGCTGCGGCTACGCCCGATTCATCTGGTCCATCCTGATACCGCTGATTCGACCGGCGATCGCTACGGTCACGGTCATTCATGCCATCGGCATCTGGAACGAACTCATCCTGGCCACCGTGTATCTGACCAACGCCGATCTGTATCCGATCACCCGCGGCCTCATCGTGTTCGAAGGTGTGTACGGCAGCGACTGGCCGAAGCTGGCCGCCGCGGTGCTGATGCTGATGGTCCCGATGCTGGTGTTGTACATGTTCCTCCAGCGCTACATCATCTCCGGGCTCACCTCCGGGGCCGTCAAGGGTTAGAGCTAGGGGTCAGGGGGCGACGTGACCGGTCCGGCAGTGGTGACGATCACCGGCGTGAGGATCATCCTCACGCAACCGGGCCGGTCACGCCTGGCCATCGTGCGCGTGGACACCTCCGAACCCGGACTGTACGGCATCGGTTGCGCCACCTTCACCCAGCGCATCTTCGCCGTGCAGACCGCGCTCGAACGCCACATCGCCCCCTTGCTGATCGGACGTGAGGTCGACCGGATCGAGGAGCTGTGGCGGCTCATGACGGTCCACGGCTACTGGCGGAACGGCCCGGTGCTCAACAACGCCATCTCCGGGGTCGACCAGGCACTGTGGGACATCAAGGGCAAGCGAGCCGGCATGCCCGTCTTCCAGCTGCTGGGCGGCCGCTACCGGGAGGCGGTCCGGGTGTACGCCCATGCCGATGGACGCAACCCGGAGGAGGTGACGGACAACGCCCGACGTCTCATCGACGACGGCTACCGCTGTGTGAGGGTCCAGATGGGTGGCTACGGCGGCGGAGACGGCGATCTCCATCAGCCGACCGGCGTCGGGCCCGGAGCGTACTTCGACCCCGGTGACTATGCCCGCTCCGCGCTCGCCATGATCGATCACGTCCGTTCCGAACTCGGCCAGACCGTCGAACTCCTCCACGACGTCCACGAACGGCTCGCGCCCATCGACGCGGTCCGGTTCGCCAAGGACGTCGAGCCGTACCGACTGTTCTTCCTCGAGGACGCCCTGGCCCCCGAGGACGTCGAGTGGTTCGCCATGATCCGCTCGCAGTCCGCCACCCCGCTCGCCATGGGTGAGCTGTTCAACAACCCGCACGAGTGGCGGCGCCTCATCACCGATCGCCTCATCGACTTCATCCGGGTCCACATCAGCCAGATCGGCGGGATCACCCCGGCCCGGAACCTGGCCGTCCTGGCCGACACGTTCGGCGTTCGCACCGCCTGGCACGGCCCCGGCGACACCTCGCCCGTCGGGCACGCGGCCAACCTCCACCTCGAACTCTGGTCCCCGAACTTCGGCATCCACGAGTGGTACCGACCCTCCGAGCTGGAGTACGAGATGTTCCCCGGACTTCCCGAGGTGCGCAACGGCTTCCTGTACGGCAACGACAGCCCGGGTCTCGGCATCGACATCGACGAGGCGCTGGCCGCCCGTCACCCGTGCGGTGAGGTGATCGAGGAATGGACCCAGACCCGGCTGCCCGACGGCGGCCCGGCCCGACCATGAACGGCCCGTCGCCGACCGACGTCGGTCCGGGGCGCCATCCCGACCTCCGGGGCGGGGTGGCAGTGGTCACCGGCGCCGCCAAGGGGATCGGCCGCGGCATCGCCACCCGGCTCATCGCCGAGGGCATGACGGTCGTCCTGGTCGACATCGACGGGGATGCACTGGATCAGACGATCGTCGAGCTCACACCCACTGCAGCCCGTCACAGCGCAGCCGAACTGACGCCGCTGGTGGCGGACCTGGGCCGTCCGGCCGACATCGCGACGCTGTTCGAGACGGTCGTGTCCGACCACGGCACCGTCGACCTCCTCGTCAACAACGCCGCCGATCTGGCCCGGCAGGAGGCACTCGACGAGCATCCGGAGCTGCTCGACCACCAGTTGGCCGTCAACCTCCGCGGCCCGTACCTGTGCTCCCAGCACGCCGCCCGGCTGATGCGTGACACCGGCGGCGGTTCGATCGTCAACCTGTCGTCGGCCGGCGCCGCCCAGGCCCATCACCGAGGTCTGCCCTATGACGTGACCAAGGGAGCGATCAACGCCATGACGATGGCGATGGCCATCGACCTCGGCCGTTTCGGCATCCGGGTCAACGCCATCGGGCCCGGCGCCATCCACACCCATCGGGTCGACAGCGTCGAGCCCGAACGGCGCCAGCAGGTTTCGGCCCGCATCCCCCTCCTGCGCTACGGCACCGTCGACGACATAGCCGCCGCCGTCGCCTTCCTCGCCTCCACCGACGCCGCCTACATAACCGGGCAGACGCTCTACGTCGACGGTGGCATCACCGCCCAACTCACTCCCCGATCCGAACCTGTCTGACACCGTGAACCGCATGAAACACCACTTCCCCGTACCGTTCTGGTCCCGCCTCGTCGTGGCGGGTTCGATCGCCCTGCTCGCCCTCTTCGGGTGTTCCGACGGTGGCTCCGTCGATAACACCGTCGATGACATCGTCGATGACACCGCCGAAACCGTGTCCGAGGACTCGTCGACCACCGAAGCCCCGGACGCCGAAACCACGGCGACCACCGCCGCACCCGCCTCCACCACCGAGGCAACCCCGCCGGCCACCACCATCGAAGCCCCCGAACCGGTCCCGGTCGATGAGAGCGACGGCTGGGAGCTGGTGTGGTCCGACGAGTTCGACGGCGACGAGATCGACCTCGACAACTGGACCTACGACATCGGCGGTTGGGGCTGGGGCAACGGCGAGGCCCAGTACTACACCGACCGCCCGGAGAACAGCCGGGTCGAAAACGGGCTTCTCGTGATCGAAGCCCGCCAGGAGCAGTACGACGGCTCGTACTACACCTCGGCCCGCCTCCGCACCCAGGGCCTCCAGGAGTTCCAGTACGGTCGCATCGAGGCCCGGCTCAAGGTCCCCGAAGGAGCGGGTCTGTGGCCGGCCTTCTGGATGCTGGGCGCCAACTTCTCCGAAGACGCCGAGGACCCCGCCGACCGCTGGCCCAACGTCGGCGAAATCGATGTGATGGAGTACCTCGGCCGGGAGCCCGACCTGATCTTCGGTACGGCCCACGGCCCCGGCTACTCCGCCGGTGGGGGCCTGACCAAATGGAACCGGCAGGACTACCCGATCGCCGACGACTTCCACACCTACGCCGTCGAATGGGAGGCCGGCGAGATCCGCTGGTACTACGACGGCGAGCACTACCACACCGTCGACCGGGAACTGGTCGGTGACCGGGAGTGGGTCTTCGACCACGAGTTCTTCCTGATCGTCAACCTCGCCGTCGGCGGCCAGTTCCCCGGACCGATCGACCTGAACCTCGAGTTCCCCGTACGCCTCTATGTCGACCATGTCCGCGTCTACCAACAGTCCGGCTCCGCCGAGGCCACCGGATGAGCGTTCCGAACGCCGATCTCCCCCGGTCTGCGGCCTACGCCACCGAGCTGACCGCGGCCATGACCCTGGCCGAGAAGGCCGCCCAGATGACCCAGGTCGAGAAGAACTCGATCACACCCGACGAGGTCGCCGAGTTGGGCATCGGCTCGGTGCTCTCCGGTTCGGGCGGCAATCCGGAACCGAACACACCCGCCGCATGGCGGGCCATGGTCGGCTCCTACGTCGACGCCGCCACCCGATCCCGTCTCGGCATACCCCTCCTGTACGGAACCGACTCGGTCCACGGTCACGGCAACGTGCACGGGGCCACCATCTTCCCCCACAACATCGGCCTCGGCGCCGCCGGCGACCCGGACCTGGTGGAAGCCGTGTATCGGGCCACCGCCGTCGAGACGGCGGCCACCGGGGCCCGCTGGGCCTTCGCTCCGACCCTGGCGGTGGCGCTCGACCCGCGCTGGGGCCGGACCTATGAGTCGTTCGGCGACGACCCCGACCTCGTCGCCGACCTGGGCGAGGCCGCGGTTCGAGGCCTCCACGGTGACGGACTCGACCATCCAGGCTCGGTGATGTCGTGCCTCAAGCACTACGTCGGTGACGGCGGAACGACGTGGGGATCCGCCGGCTCGGGCGAGATGGCGTGGATCGATTGGTGGGACGACTGGGGACCGGGCTGGCGGATCGACCAGGGCGATACCGTCGTCGACGAAGCGACGCTGCGAGCCGGCCATCTCGACCCGTACCGGGGTGGTCTCGACGCCGGCTCGCTCACCGTGATGGCCTCCTACAACTCGTGGAACGGCGAGAAGCTCCACGGCCACCGTTACCTGCTCACCGACGTGTTGAAGGACGAACTGGGTTTCGGCGGCTTCGTCGTCTCGGACTGGCTCGGCATCGACCAACTCGATCCCGACCCCTACCGCTGTGCGGTGACCGCCATCGCCGCCGGAATCGACATGGTGATGGTTCCGTTCGAGTTCGGCCGGTTCATCGACAACGTCATCCGGGCCGTCGAGTCCGGCGACCTGCCGCTGGAACGGGTCGACGACGCGGTGACGAGAATCCTGTCGGTCAAACACGCCATGGGCCTCACCGACCCCCAGCCCCCTCCCCTGCCGGCGATCGACACGGTCGGATCCGACACCCACCGGCGGTTGGCCCGCCGAGCCGCCGCCGCCTCAGCGGTCCGGCTTACCGATCCGGAGGGGGTGCTCCCATTCCGGTCGGGCTCGGTGCTGGTCGCGGGTGAGGGAGCCGACGACATCGGCCTGCAGTGCGGCGGCTGGACGATCGAATGGCAGGGCGGACGAGGTCCGATCACCGAGGGCACCACCATCGTCGACGGCCTGCGACGACACGACCCCCGCCTCGAGGTCCTGTTCGACACGAACGGCCGGTTCGAGCAATCGACCCGTGCCCGGCACGGCGTGGTCGTGGTCGCCGAACCGCCGTACTCGGAGGGCTCCGGCGATCGATCCGACCTTGGGTTGCCGCCGGAGGACCGTGAGTTGATCGACCGGGTGCGCCGCCACGTCGACCGGCTCGTGCTGGTCGTGCTCAGCGGTCGTCCCCTCCTCCTCGATACGGTGATCGATCACTGCGATGCCGTCGTCGCCGCCTGGCTGCCCGGAAGTGAGGGCGACGGAATCGCCGATGTACTCACCGGAGCCGCCCCCTTCACGGGACGGCTCCCTCGAAACTGGCCCGGGATCACGGGACCGGCCGACACTACGAATCCAGGAGGACGACAGCAGTGGAACCGAGGACACGGGATGGCCACGTGACGGGCGGTGCCTACGTACTGGGCGATGCGCTGCAACCGGACGGCGAGTTCATCGACGCCGACGGCGTGACGTGGTACCGCATCGACAACGTCGATCTCCTCGAACCCTTCCTGGTCAACCTCGTCACCCCCGACGATCTGTGGGCGTTCATCTCCTCCAGTGGAGCCCTCACCGCGGGACGGCGCAGCGCCGAGTCCTCGCTGTTCCCCTACGAGACCGACGACCGCCTCCACCGCAGCGGAGGGCGAACCGGACCCCTGACCCTCATCCGGACCCAGGGGCATTCCGACGTGTGGCAACCCTTCGATCCCGACACGCCCATCGGCCGGACGCAACGGTCGCTGGCCAAGACCGCCTTCGGCGACCGACTCCGGTTCACCGAACGTCATCACGAACTCGGCCTGACCTTCGAGTACACATGGGCCACCGCCGCACGCTTCGGCCTGGTCCGCCACTGCCGCCTGACGCTCGACGCCGACCGTGACCCGGTCGAGGTATCGGTGCTCGACGGGCTGGTCGACGTGCTTCCCGCCGGAGTCGAACTCGAGCTTCAGCAGGCGTCGAGCACGCTGGTCGACGCCTACCGGCGAACGGAGCTGACCGACGACGGCGGCCTGGCCCTGTTCACGCTCGAAGCGCTCATCTCCGACAGGTCCGATCCGGCGGAAGCACTCACGGCCAACGCCGTCTGGAACACCGGCCTCACGCCATCGGCGACGGACTCGACGGTCCTGCTGTCCGAACGACAGGTTCGACGGTTCCGTTCCGGTCTCGATATCGTCCCGGAGCGGTTGATCACCGGCACCAAGGGGGCCTTCCTGCAGGCGGCGACGGCCCGCTTGGCTCCCGGTGAGGAGCTGACCTGGATGGTGGTGGCCGACGTCGACCTCGATCACCCGGCGGCCGTCGAGCTGCTGGAACTCCGGCGCCGGCATGCCGATGAGCCGTCGCTCCTCGTCGCTGCGGTGAACGCCGAGATCGAACGGGCCCATGAGCGCATCGGGGACCTCGTCGCCGACGCCGACGGCCGGCAGGTGACCGCCGACGAGCGGTCCACCGTGCACCACTTCGCCAACGTGTTGTTCAACTGCATGCGCGGCGGCGTCTTCCCCGACGATCATCGGGTGAACGTGGACCGGGTTGCCGAGTTCGTCACCGAGAGGGACCGGCGGCGGCGCGACCGTTTTGTCCAATTGACGGCCGACCTTGATCCGGTTGTGGAGATCGACACACTGCGTCAGGCGGTCGCAGCCGACCCCGACGTTCGGCGCCTGGTCAACGAGTATCTGCCCCTCATTTTCAGCCGCCGCCACGGCGATCCGAGCCGGCCCTGGAACACGTTCAGCATCCCCGAACGGCTACCGGACGGATCCCTGGCCTTCGGCTACCAGGGCAACTGGCGTGACATCTTCCAGAACTGGGAGGCGCTACTTCACAGCTACCCCCGCTACCTGGAATCGGTCATCGCCAAGTTCTTGAGTGCATCGACGGTCGACGGTCACAACCCGTACCGGATCACCGATGAAGGCATCGACTGGGAGGTTCCCGAGGACGGAAGCTGGGGAAACTTCGGGTACTGGGGCGACCACCAGATCGTGTACCTGCACCGTCTGCTCGATGCCGCCGCCCGGTTCGATCCCGGTCTCCTGGAAACGATGCTGGAGCAGCGCTCGTTCTCCTACGCCGACGTCCCCTACCGGCTCCGCAGCCACGAAGAGCTGATCGCCGACCCGAAGCAGACGTTGGACTTCGACGAACACCGCCAGCGCTTGGTCGACAAACGGGTCGACGCGATCGGCGCCGACGGTCGCCTCGTGCCGACCGAAGACGGCTCCGGTGTCCATCTGGCCACCATGGCCGAGAAGCTTCTCGTCCCGGCGCTGGCCAAACTGTCGAATCTCGTGGCCGGTGGCGGCATCTGGCTGAACACCCAGCGACCCGAGTGGAACGACGCCAACAATGCGCTGGTCGGCAACGGAGTCTCGGTGGTCACCCTCCTGCATCTGCGCGACTACCTGAGCTTCATCGACGATCTCCTCGATCGGGCCGCTGCCGACGAGGTGGAAATCGGCAACCTCGTCGTCGCCTGGCTTGGTGACATCGCAGCCGCGTTCTCGACTCACGAATCGCTGCTGACCGTCGAAGCGGCCTCGATGAACGACCAGACGGTCGTCGAGGCCCGCCGGCACCTGCTCGACGATCTGGGAGCAGCCTATGAGCGGTACCGAACCGAGGCCTACGACCGCGGCCCCGGCGACCCACAGGCGGTCACCTTGAACGAGCTGCGCCGTCTGCTGAACACCGCCCGGGCCCACGTCGACACCACCGCCCGGCTGGCCCGTCGACCGGACGGTCTCGTCCACACCTACTGGCTGATGGAGCTGGGCGACGGGACCGCATCGCTGCATCCCCTGTACGAGATGTTGGAGGGCCAGGTCGCCGCCGTGTCATCACCGACCGCCCGTCCCGAAGACGTTGCCGCGACGATGACAGCCCTGTGGGACGGTGCGTTGCATCGGGCCGACCAAGGTTCGTTCGTGCTCTATCCCGATCGTCGAGTACCGCCGTTTCTCGACAAGAACCGTCTCCCGGAATCGGTGGCCGATGCTACTCTGGCCGAGCTGACGGATCCGTCGGTCGGGCTGTTGACCCGCGACGTCAACGGCGACCTCCACTTCGCCGACCACTTCGGTTCGGCGCGAGAGCTGGAGGCGGCGCTCGATGATCTCGCCGGTGATCCGGCTATGAGCGGGCTCGTCGAGGAGCATGGGGCCACGCTGCTCGCCACCTACGAGGAGGTGTTCGACCATCGGTCGTTCACCGGGCGGTCGCAGTCGATGTATCGCTATGAGGGGCTGGGTTCGATCTACTGGCACATGGTGTCGAAACTGCTGTTCGCCCTGGAGGAACGAGTACTGGCGGCCATCGAGGCCGACGCATCCCCCGAGATCGTCGATGAACTGTTCGGTCACTACGGTCGCCTGCGGTCAGGGCTCGGCTACCGCAAATCGGTGGCATTGCAGGGCACGTTCCCGACCGATCCGCACTCGCACACACCGGCCGGGATGGGGGCTCAGCAACCCGGCATGACCGGCCAGGTCAAGGAAGGTGTGCTGATCCGGTGGGCCGAACTCGGTGTCCGGGTGGCCGGGGGCCGGCTCGGCTTCGACCCGGTGCTTCTCGATCCCGACGAGTTCTTGACCGAGGCGAAGCCGTGGGAGGCCCTGGGACCCGATGGTCACCTGGAGCCGGGGTCGCTGGGCTTCACCTATTGCACGGTTCCGGTGGTGTACCGGCTCACCGACGCCGCCGCCGACGCCGGTCCGGATTCGGTGCCGGACTCGGCGCCGGTCGAGGTCACGTCGGCCGACGGCCACACCTCATCGTTCGCCACAGAGCTGGATCTCGACACCAGCCGGGCCGTCTTCGCGCGGACCGGGACGATCGCCCGTATCGACGTCACCGTCAGCCGAGCACGGCTCCTTGCCGCCCGAAACCCACACGTCTTGTAGCAAAAAGCGAGGCATCGCCTCGCTTTTTGCTACGAAAGTTCCTGATAGGTAGCTGGATAGTCGACCTGCCACAACGTGAGACCGTGCGGCGGCGCCGGATTCTCCGCCTGCGAACGATCGCGGGCGGCGAGAACCGCCGGCAGGTCGTCGCCGTGACGTTTGCCGGTCCCGACGGCGACCAGGAAGCCGACGATGCTGCGCACCATCTGATGGCAGAAGGCCGAGCCCCGGATGTCGAACCGTACGACGCCGTCCCACAACTCCAGCCAGCGGGCATCATCGATCCGCCGCACCAGCGATGCTTCGGGCACCTCCCCTGCATCGTCGGGTCGGAGGCGAGGACGCCGACAGAACGACGAGAAGTCGTGCTCGCCGATCAGGTGCGGGCAAGCCTGATTCATGGCTCCGAGATCGAGCGTGCCGTGGCGGGTCGAGTCGACCCACCAGGCGGTCGGGGCGAGGAACGGATCGTCGACTGGACGATTGACGATGAGGTACCGGTAGCGGCGGCCGATCGCCGAGAACCGAGCGCTGAAGTCATCGGGAACGACCGCGATCTCCCGGACGACGATCTCCGGGCCGAGGCGGCTGTTCACCGAGCGCTGGATCCGCTCGAGATCGGCGGCGCCATCGGGCATGACGAACGACAACACCTGCCCCTGAGCGTGCACCCCGGCGTCGGTTCGGCCCGACATGACGATGTCGGGCTTCGCACCGATCAGCGGCTCGATGACCCGCTCCAACTCCCCGACCACGGTCCGCACCCCGGGGTTCGGAGCGAGCCCACGGAAGTTGGTGCCCCGGTACGCGACAACGAGCCGGACGTTTTTCGTCGGCTCGCTGTCAGCGTTCATGGTCTGCCCAGATCTTCGGTGGTGAGGTGACACCCAGTGTCACCTGAGCACCGCAGAACCCGTGATTGTCAGACGAGTTCGATGCGGGCCATCGGGGCGTTGTCGCCCTGACGGGGACCCATCTTCAGGATCCGGGTGTAGCCGCCGGGGCGACTGGCGTAGCGCGGGCCGACCTCGTCGAAGAGCTTGGTGGTCATCTCGACGTCACCCAGGTAGGCCAGCACCTGACGGAAGTTGTGCAGACCGCCCTTCTTGGCCTTCGTGATGAGCCGCTCCGCCACCGGGCGCATGGCCTTGGCCTTGGCCTCGGTGGTCTCGATGCCCTCCGCCGCCACCAGGGAGGCGACGAGGTTGGCCATCATCAGCTTCTGATGTGATGAGCTTCCGCCGAACCGACGGGCTTTGCGAGGGGTTCCAGGCATTTGATCTATCTTTCGTGCAAGTAGGAGTGCGACGTTTTGGCCGCAGGCCGAAACTCGTGGTGACGGGCGAAGCCCGTCACACTGTCACCGCGAGCCGCGCAGGGTGAGACCCCGCTCGTCCAGTTTGGCGATGACCTCGTCGAGCGACTTCTGACCGAAGTTGGTGATGGCCAGGAGGTCGTCTTCGTTCTTGGTCAGCAGCTCGCCAATGGTGTTGACCTGGGCCCGCTTCAGGCAGTTGCGGGGCCGCTCCGACAGGTCGAGATCCTCGATCGGGAGATCGAGATCCGGGGAACCGGAGGCGGCGGCCGGGGCCTCACCCAGGGTCAGACCCTCGGGCTCTTCGCTCATCTCCTCGATGAGCTGGAACAGTGAACGCACGGTGGCGCCGGCCGAGGCCAGGGCGTCGCGGGGAGGCAACGAGCCGTCGGTCTCGATGTCGAGGATGAGCTTGTCGAAATCGGTCGACTGGTCGACACGGGTCGGCTCGACCGAGATCGACACCCGGCGAACCGGGCTGAAGACGGCGTCGATCGGGATGACCCCGATCGTGTTCGACTCGCTGGCCCGGCTGGAGGGCAGCCAGGCCCGACCGCGCTCGACGGTCAGGTCGATGGCCAGGCGACCCTGGTCGGTCAGCGTGGCGATCAGCGTGTCACGATTGAGGATCTCGACCTCCGGCGGGCAGGCGATGTCGCCGGCCGTGACCGAACCCGGGCCGCGGGCGTCGAGGCGGAGCACCACCGGCTCCTCGCTCTCGCTCGTGAGGACGATGTCCTTGACGTTCAGGATGATGTCGGTGACGTCCTCGATGACACCCTTGATGGTGTCGAACTCGTGGAGGGCGTCGTCGAACCGCACGCTCGTGACGGCGGCACCGGGAACCGACGACAGCAGCGCGCGCCGTAGCGACGTGCCGAGCGTGTGACCGAAGCCGGGCTCGAGCGGGCTGACCGCGAACTTGCCGCGGTTGGATTCGCCGTCATCGAGCTGTTCGACAGTGGGTCGCTGAATAACCAGCATCAGGGTGATTCCTTTGGTGCTTAGGGCTTGGGGCTTGGGGGCGAAGTTTCTTGGGCCAACCGAGTTTTGGCCGCAGGCCGCAACTCGAGGTGATACCGACCGGCGGCACGCCGCCGTCGGCGATCACACTGCTACTTGGAGTAGAGCTCGACGATGAGCTGCTCGCGCAGCGGAACGTCGATCTGCTCGCGGAGGGGCTCGGAGTAGACCTTGATGGCGAACTCGCCGTCGCGCTCCAGCCAGGCCGGCGGCGTGCGGTCGAGGACGTCCTTGTTCCAGACCACGATCGGGTTGGTGCGGGTCTTTTCCTTGATCTCGATGACGTCGCCCTTGCGGACACGGTAGGAGGGCACGTTGACCCGGGAACCGTTGACCAGGACGTGGCCGTGGGAGACGAACTGACGGGCCTGCGGCCGGGTCGAACCCCAACCGGCCCGATAGACCACGTTGTCGAGCCGGAGCTCGAGGAACCGGAGCATGTTCTCACCGGTGACGCCCTGACGGCGGGAGGCCTCGGCGTAGATCCGACGGAACTGACGCTCGGTCAAGCCGTAGGTGAAACGGGCCTTCTGCTTCTCCTGGAGCTGGATCAGGTATTCGCTCTGGTTGCCACGGCGGCGGGTGCGGCCGTGGATGCCGGGAGGGTACGGACGCTTGTCGAGGGCGATCTCCTCGCCCTTGGTGCCGAAGATGTTGGTGCCGAGACGGCGGGAGACTCGGGCCCGTGGGCCGGTGTAGCGTGACATCGTTAAACCCTCCGACGCTTGGGGGGACGGCAGCCGTTGTGGGGAACCGGGGTCACGTCTTTGATACCGGTGACCTCGATGCCGGCGTTCTGAATCGACCGGATGGCGGTCTCACGACCGGAGCCGGGACCCTTGACCTGCACGTCGACCTTGCGCACGCCGTGCTCCATGGCCCGCCGGGCCGCGGATTCGGCGGCCATCTGGGCCGCGTACGGCGTGGACTTGCGCGATCCCTTGAAACCGACGTTGCCGGCGGACGACCACGAGAGGATGTGACCCTCGCGGTCGGAGATGGCGATGATGGTGTTGTTGAAGCTCGACTTGATGTGAGCGATTCCGTGGGTGACGTTCTTGCGTTCCCGACGACGGGGGCGACGACCGCCTGCACTTGGTTTGGCCATTACTTGGTTGCTTTCTTCTTGCCGGCCACCGTCTTCTTCGGGCCTTTGCGGGTACGGGCGTTGGTCTGGGTGCGCTGGCCGCGGACCGGTAGACCCTTGCGATGACGGATGCCCTGATGGCAACCGATCTCCATTTTCCGCTTGATGTCCTGGGACACCTCACGGCGGAGGTCACCTTCGGTCTTCAGGTTGGAGTCGATCCACGCCCGGATCCGCATGACCTCTTCCTCGGTCAGATCCTTGACCCGGGTGTTGGGATCCACGCCGGTGGCCTCGGTGATCTGCTGGGACGTCGAGCGGCCGACGCCGAAGACGTAGGTGAGAGCCACCTCGGTGCGCTTGTCGCGGGGGATGTCAACGCCGGCTATGCGGGCCATATCAACCTTGCCTCTGCTTGTGTCGCGGGTTCTCGCAGATAACCCGGATCGTGCGATTTCGCCGGATCACCTTGCACTTTTCACACATGGGTTTGACGCTGGGGCGAACCTTCATCGCTGAGTCCTAATGGTGTGGGGTTCGGAGATTACGGGTGGACGCCGCTCACAGCCTTGGTGGGCCCCAATGGTGCCTGGTGGCGGGAGCGTGTCGGTTGAAGGGCACGGGAGACACTGCCGGCGGCCGTGTCTCCGTTACCCGGGTTCGACCTGGAGGGTCGACCTACTTGTAGCGGTAGGTGATGCGTCCGCGGGTGAGATCGTAGGGAGTGAGCTCAACCTGGACTTTGTCACCCGGAAGAATACGGATGTAGTGGCGCCGCATCTTTCCGGAGATGTGGCCCAAAACGGTATGACCATTCTCGAGTTCGACCCGGAACATGGCGTTCGGGAGCGACTCGGTAATGGTTCCTTCGAGGACGATCGTATCTTCTTTGTGCTTGGGCAGGACGAGACCTTTCGTTCGATGTTGCGGGTGCCTCGACGGAATACGCCGGGGCGTCGACGGTGCAGGCGGAGTGCAAAACGCAGGCTCCAGAAGCACCGCAACAGACCAACAAACCATGCTAGTGGCCCCGAATAGCGGCCACAACGCGCGGATCGTCAACTTCCGCGCCAGGCGAGCGGCCTGATCGGGCGCCCGCAAGTCCCGTTATAGCACGTTCGACGACGACGGTGTCAACTGCGCCCGAAACGCCGTCGCCGTCAGGTGGACCCCTCGTCGTCGGGGCGGTGTTCGGTCGGGCCTCCGGCGTTGTGTGCAGCCCTGTGGTCGGCAACGCCCTGTTCGCCGATGAGAGGGACGAACCGCACCCCGCCGAGATCGGTGGATTCGAACCGATCCCCGGAACGGACGACCCGGAGCAGCCGCTGTTCGCCCCGCTGACGGCCGACGGGCATGATCAGCCGGCCGCCGTCGGCCAGCTGGGCCAACAGCGCGGACGGAACCAACGGCCCTGCCGCGGTGACGACGATCGCGTCGTAGGGCGCCCGTCCGGCGTGACCGAGTGAGCCGTCTCCGACCAGCACCTCGACGTTCGAGAAACCGAGGTCGGCCAACCTTGCCGCCGCCCGTCGGGCCAGCGGCTCGTGACGTTCCACCGTGACGACCGAGCGGGCGAGGCGGCTCAGCACGGCCGAACCGTACCCGGAACCGGTCCCGATCTCGAGTACCCGATCGTCGGGATGGAGCGCGGCCGCGTCGGCCATCATCGCCACCATGTAGGGCTGGCTGATGGTCTGCCCGAAACCGATGGGCAGCGGCCGATCGTCATAGGCGACGTCGGCCAGCTCGGAACCGACGAACATGTGCCGGGGCACCGCCTCCATCGCGTCGAGCACGGCGGGGGCGGTGACACCGCGGTCTCGAATCTGTGAGACCACGAAACGGTGGCGCTCAGCGGAGCGGTCGTCGGCACCGGCTCCGTGGCTGTTGGCTGATCGTCGAGAACGTGTCATCTACCGGGCGAGGCGGGGGTCTCACAGGACCGCCTCACCTCCACGGTAGAAGCCACGTCAGCGCATCGCCATCGAAGCGACCTCGCGAGCCTCGTCGAGCCTGAATCGCGAGGCTGAGAGTTCGGAGATGGTTGCACCGGAGCGACGGAGCTCCTCGTGGTTTCGCCAAGCGTGGAGAAGTGACTGGAAACTGAGGTTCTGAATGTCGGTCATTGAACTGCGCCTTCATGTGGTGGATCGTTTACCTCTCTCCAGTATGACCTGAGATCGACCGATTTCGCCCCTGTTTGCACTGCCAAACGCTGTGCCTTACAGTGTAGCCCACTGTGATTGACGACATTGACAGAGATATCATCCGACTCCTCGTAGGGAACTCACGTCTCACCCAGCGGGAGCTGGGCCGAGCGGTGGGGCTCAGCCCGAACGCTGCGGGGGCACGGGTCCAGCGACTGGTTTCGACCGGCGTGATCACCGGATTCGGGGCCTACGTGAACCACGCAGCCCTCGGCCGACCTCTCGAGGCCTCGATCGACGTGTGGCAGACCGAGCGGGCCGCCCGACCGGCGTTCGAGGAACTGGTGCGTAGCGACGACCGAATCGTGGAGTGCTTCTTCCTCACCGGTCCGCTCGACTTCCGGCTCCGGGCTCGCCTCGCCTCGGCCGAGGACCTCAACGACCTGCTGATCACCATGAAGAACGAAGGCGGTGTCCGCCAGACCGACAGCCGTCTCATCCTCCAGCATCTGTCCACGACGCCGGAATAGGTTTACCATTCGGGCATGGACCAACCCTCGGAAAACCCGACGGCACCCGCCCCTCACATCCAGTCGGCGTCCGGCGAGAGCCCCTATCCCCCGTTTCCCGGTGTCGAACCCTACGACTCCGTTCGCACGGTCGCCGACGAGCGGGAGCACCGCCTGCGAGTCAGCGCGCTGGGCTATCGGATCTTCGGGTCGATGCGTTGGGGCCAACTGGGTGACGGCCACATCAGCGCACGCGACCCGGAATGGACCGACCATTTCTGGCTGCTCGATTGGGGCATTCCGTTCTTCGAGGCCACACCCGACCGCCTCGTGCTGGTCGGTCCCGGCGGCCGGGTGCGCGACCGTTCGGGTGACTACACCGGAGCAGTGAACACCGCCGGCTACAACATCCACGCCCCTCTGCTGGAGGCCCGCCCCGACGTCGTCTCGGCCGCCCACACCCACACCCCCTACGGCACGCCGTGGTCGGCCAATGTCAGCCCGTTCGCCGCCATCAGCCAGGAATCCTGCGCGTTCGTCTTCGATCAGGGCTTGTTCGACGACGAGGAGGTCGAGGTGCTTTCCGTCGACGGCGGCAAACGCATCGCCGCCGCACTCGGTTCGGCAAAGCTGTGCATTCTCCGCAACCACGGCCTCCTGACCGTCGGGCACACCGTCGAGGAGGCCGTCGGCTGGTTCGCGATGGCCGAACGAGTGGCCGAGGTCCATGTGAAGGCGCCGAACGCCAAGCCGATCTCCGACGCCGCGGCAGCGGTGGCAGCCGCCACCCTCGGCGATCCCCACGCCGGCTGGCGGCTGTTCCAATGGCTGGCCGCAGGCCACACCGAGCGATAGCGACCGACAACACCGAGCGATAGCGACCGACAACACCGAGCGACAGCGGCCGATAACGTGATTGGGTGGCAGATGGCACCACCCTCGACCGGTTCCGATCCGCGGTACACCTGAAACGTGGCCTGGCGATCACCGCCACCGTCATCGCCGTCGTGATCTCCTACACCACGATCCTGGTCGGGTTGAACCAGGGTCTGGCCGAGGGCACGTCGCAGAGCGCGGGATCGCTGCTCGGCGTCGGGCTTGGACTGATGCCGTTCGTGTATGCACTGGCGGCCGTGACCACCGGCCACCCGAGACTGCTGCTCGCAGTGGCGAAGTCGGTTGGGCTGTGGCTACTCGCCACACCGCTGCTGATCATCGACATCATCCTCGGGCTGACCGCGGCCTACAGCCTCGGACTGACCACCGCACTCCACCACCCGACCGCCCGCTGGTCCTCACGCCTCGTCGTCGTGGCCATGGTGGTCGTGCTGACGCTGATCCTCCTGGTGCTGGCACCCCCGGCGGCGCTGTTCGGGCCCCTGATCGCAGCCGGCCCGGCCATCGCGTTGAGCGACGACCGGGCCGAGCTGTTCAATAGATTTTCCCGCTGAGCGGGCCGGATTGGTTCCGGGTCAGCCCTTCACCGCACCGGCGAGACCGCCGATGATACGGCGCTGGAAGATCAGCACGAGTACCAGGAGCGGAATCGTCACGAGCACGGCGGCCGCCATGATCTGCCCGAACGGATCCTGCATGGTCTGCTGACCGGTGAACAGGGCGATGGCCACCGGAATGGTCCGGTCGTCGGGATTGATCGTGGTGAAGGTCAGGGCGAAGAGGTATTCGTTCCACGCCCCGATGAAGGCCAGCAGGCCGGTGGTGACCAGTGCCGGGGCAGTCAGGGGTAACAAGATCATCCGGAAGGCCTGGAACGACGTGGCCCCGTCGACCTGAGCTGCCTGTAACAGGTCGCCGGGTAATGTTCGGAAGAACGACGTCAACACCCAGACGGTGAACGGCAACGAGAAGATCAGATACGTCAGGATCATCGACGGTCTCGGGGTCAAGCCGACGGATCTGATGATGGCGTACAGGCCCGTCAGGATGGCGATCTGGGGAAACATCGTCATCGACAGGATCGTGTACAGGGCCACCGTCTTGCCCGGGAAACGCAGCTTGCCGAGGGCGAAGGCGGCGAACGAGCCGATGGCCAACGCCAGCAACGTCACCGTTACCGCCACGATGATGCTGTTGAGGATCGCCCGCTGGAACTGGGTGTCGGCGAAGACATCCTCGTAGTTGCGGGTGAAGAAGCTGATGCTTCCGTCGGTCGGGCTGCGGGGAATGAATGTGGCCGGTGTCATGGCCAACTGTCCCTCGGACTTGAGCGACGAGTTCACCGCCCAGTAGAAGGGGAAGACCAGGTAGACGGCGACGACGAAGACCATGGCGTAGAAGCCGGTCTTGCGCAGGAGCTTCTGCGGCGTCATGGGCGGCTTCACCCGAATCGGGGCCTTCTTGGTTGGAGGAGCTGCGGTTGCGGTGTCACTCATCGGTGCTGACCCCCAGGGTGCGGATGTAGATGATGGCGAAGACGGTGAGAAGCAGGAAGATCACAACCGAGGAAGCGGACGAGTAGCCCATCAGCTGGTTGTCGATCAGGTCGTAGTAGGTCTTCGACGCCATGGTGAAACGATTCTGTCCGAACACGATCTGGAACAGGTCGAAGACCCGCAACGAGTCGAGTGTGCGGAAGACCAGGGCGACGGCGATCGTCGGCTTCAACAACGGCAGCGTCACATTGGTGAGCTGTTTCCAGCGACTGGCACCGTCGACGCGAGCCGCCTCGTAGAGCTCGTCGGGTATGAGCTGCAGCCCGGCCAGCATCAACAGGGCCATGAACGGGGTGGTCTTCCAGACGTCGATGGCGATGGCCGCCGGCAACTGGAGACTCGGATTGGCCAGCCAGGCGGTCTGCCCGTCGGTGCCGAAGAAGTTCTGGCCCAACACGTTGAACAAGCCCGATCTCGTCGATGAGAACATGTACTCCCACATTCGCGACGAAACCGCTGTGGGCACCGCCCAGGGGACAAGCATCAGTGCCCGCATGGCCCCCCGTCCGACGAACGCTGCGTTCAAGAGCAACGCGATGCCCAACCCGAGCAAGGTTTCGAGAACGACCGCGGCGACCGTGAACAACGACGTGTCCCACACGGATCGTATGAAGTCGCGGTCGGTGGCCCCGATGACCACATCGTTTCCGAAGAAGCCGAAGCTGAATGCCTCCCGATAGCGAGGCTCACGAGGCAGGACATCGATGGGCCGTTGCTTCACGACCTCTCCGGTCTCCTCATCGATGACGGGGTTGCCGTCCTCGTCGACCTCGTCGCCGAGGGTCCTCACGGTGACGCTCAGGAGCTCACGATAATTGTCGAGGCCAACGAACTCGGTCGGCTGTGCGCTGGCGAACACACGGTTCGTCATCGACGCGTAGAAGACCTGACCGAAGGGATAGATCATGATGGCCAACATCAGGATGAACGTCGGCGCCACCAGCATGTAGGCTAGGCGCCGTTCGGCCCCCAGCAGGTCGTCGTCCTTGCGGAGACGTTTCACAGGTTTGCCGTCGGTGACCTCGATCTCCGGTACCGACTCCTCGTCCACGGTTTGCAAGATTTCCCCCTTACTCGTCGAACTCACCTTACATGATCGCCCGGGGCGATCTCAGATCCGGCCCAAGCATGGCGCATCAGACCCAAACTGACAAGCGGGCCCGAGGACGCTGCCTCGGGCCCGCTCAATCACTTACACGTTGCTATGCATGGCTCGACCCGAGCCGATCACTATGAGGCGATCGGCAGGCCGGTGATCTCCTCGATGTCCAGCTCCAGTTCCTCGACTGCGGTCTGGGCGTCGGTCTCGCCGGTGAGAACACCGTGGACGGCGTTGAAGAACGCAACCGAGGTCTGGTTGTAGTTGGGAGCCGTGACCGTCGAGGGACGGGCCACTGCGTTGGTGAACACGTCGAACAGATCGGCGAAGAACGGCGTGTTGGCGAGGATGTCCTCGTCCTGATACAGCGACTCGATGGTCGGCAGCAGGGAGTCGTTCAGCGCGTTGATCTTCTGACCCTCCTCGGAGGTGAGGAACAGCGCAAACCGAGCGGCCTCTTCCGGATGAGCCGAGTACTTCGACACGGCGATCTGCCAACCACCGAGGGTGGCGGCCGGGCTGCCGTTCGGGCCTGCGGGAAGCGGGCCGATGCCGAAGAGGTCGACAACCTGCGAGTCGTCTTCCACGCTCTGGCTGCGGCTGTAGGCGTACGGCCAGTTACGCATGAAGGCGGCGTTGCCGGCGTGCCAGATGGCTCGGGCCTCTTCCTCCTGGAAGGCGGTCACGCCCTCCGGGCTGATGGTGCCGACCCAGCCGGCGGCCTTGTCGAGCGCGGCCACGGCATTCTCGTTGTTGATGGTGATCTCACCCTCGGGGCTGACGATCTCGCCGCCGCCGTAGGACTTGATCCACTCCAGCGCGTCACAGGTCAGACCCTCGTAGGCGTTGCCCTGCCACACGAAGCCGGTGAAGTCCTGATTGCCGTCGGCCTGCTCGCCGTCCTGGATCGTCTGAGCCATTTCCTCGAGCTCGTCCCAGGTGGCGGGCGGACCGTCGTAGCCGTACTTCTCCAGCAGATCGGTGCGGTAGTAGAGCAGACCGGCATCGGTGTAGAACGGAATACCGACCAGGCGACCGTCGCGGGTGTTGTTCTCCACGATGGCCGGGAAGTGGGCGTCGGTCACCTCGGCGGCGCCGTACTCGTTCATGTCGAGCAGGTGCTCGGCGAGGTCGCCGGGCCAGATGACGTCGATGTTGAGAACATCGATCTCGTCGGACTGGGCCTCGAAGGTCTGCAGGTAGGTGCCGAGCAGGTCGGTCGCCGACTCAGGACCCTGGATGATCTCGACATCGATGTCGGGGTTGGCGGCCTCGAAGGTCGACTCCAGCTCGGTGGCGCTGTCGGAAGCCGAGCCACCGAAGATCCAGCGGACGACGGTCTTGTCACCGCTGTCCTCCATGGCCTCTTCGCCGTCGTCTTCAGCGTCGGCCTCGGCGTCGGCGTCGGCGTCGTCGGTTGACTCCTCGGCGCTCTCGTCGGTCGACTCGTCAGTCGATGTCTCGGAATCATCCGAGTCACCGCAGCTGGCGGCAATCAGCCCCAGCACAAGCAGTAGTGCCAGTAGTTTCTTCATATGTGAACATTCTCCCTTTGGTACGGACGGTCTCGGCTGCACGCCGTTGAGCGGCCTTAACGAACCGAGTTTAACCACGGCCAATCACCACGGCCGACGTGTGTCGCACTTTCTCATGGATTTCGCTTGACGTGGCGTCGCTGGAGGCAGTTCCGTGACCGGTTCGTCGCAAGTCTGTAATCTGAGCAGCGGATCTTCAGACCACGGCAACACCGGGGGTACCAGTGGAACACGATGACTTGGGGGGCAATGAGAGGGACTTGGGGAGCAACGGGAGGGAACTGCGGCTGGAGCTGCTTCGGTTCGTGCTGGGTGACGAGGCGGGCGCTGACGCGGCGGAAGCGGTGGAACGGGTTGTCGAACGCCATCGGGGCATCGGGCAGGGCGGAACTGCGGACCACGGTCGGACCCGCGAGTGGTCTCACCACGACGTCTGGCTGATCACCTACGCCGACCAGTTCCAGGCCGAAGGTGAAGCGCCGCTGGCCACGCTCGAGCGGGTGCTCGACGACGAACTCGACGCCGTCGTCGACGGCGTCCACATCCTCCCGTTCCACCCTTGGAGCAGCGACGACGGATTCTCGGTCATCGACTACGGGCGGATCGACGACCGCTATGGCGACTGGACCGACATCACC
This sequence comes from Acidimicrobiales bacterium, assembly GCA_965216675.1. Taxonomy (GTDB): domain Bacteria; phylum Actinomycetota; class Acidimicrobiia; order Acidimicrobiales; family SZUA-35; genus JAHELU01. Next base: position 1,397,566 of record CBDCGK010000004.1, read on the forward strand.
GCCATCGGCGGATCCCGGCGCCTGATGGTCGACGCGGTCATCAACCACATGTCGGCCGAGAGCGACTGGTTCAGCCGGTTCCTGGCTGACGAGGAGCCCTACAAGCGGTTCTTTCCGGTTCTCGACGCCGGCACCGACGTGAGCCGGGTCGTCCGACCTCGCACCCACCCGCTGCTCACCTGCTACGACACCGCCGGCGGCGAGCGCTGGGTCTGGACCACGTTCTCGGCCGATCAAATCGATCTCGACTACCGCAACCCCGAGGTCATCGTTGCGATGCTGCAGGTGCTGCTCAACTACGTCGAGCGGGGCGCGGCGGCGATCCGACTCGATGCGGTCGGCTTCCTGTGGAAGGACCCCCTCCGCCCGTCGATACACGAACCCGAGACCCACGCCATCATTCAGTTGTTCCGGTCGTGTCTCGACGAGCTGGCACCGGGCACGATCCTCATCAGCGAGACCAACGTCCCCCATGTCGAGAACATCTCCTACCTGAACAGCTCGCCCCCCGAGGTCCACGCGGTGTACCAGTTCGCCCTGCCCCCGCTGGCCGCGCACGCCGCCCTGACCGGTGATGCGACGACGCTGGCGGCCTGGGCCGACGGGATCGACGAGGTTGTCGGACCGCAACGGTCGTTCCTGAACTTCCTCGCCAGCCATGACGGGATCGGCTTGCGTCCGATCGAGGGGATCCTCGACACGGCCGCGGTTGATCTGCTCGTCGAGGCGACCGAGTCGGTCGGCGGCCGCATCTCCTACCGGTCGACGGCCGACGGAGGACAGCAGCCCTACGAACTCAACACGACCTGGTTCGACCTCCTGACCCACGGAGTCGACGAGGAGACCGCCATCGCCCGGCACCTGGCCACCCATGCCGCGCTCCTGGCACTACCGGGCATCGCTGCGATCTATGTCCACTCGCTGTTCGGTTCGTCGAACGATCACGACGGGTTCGCCGCCACCGGTCACAACCGATCACTCAACCGAGCCCGATTCGGTGACGCAGACGGCTACTTCGCCTCGCTCCGATCACCGGGCAACACCGGCACGCACCACACCGGCCGTCCCCGAGCCGCCCGAATCCTCGATGCCATGGCGGCCATGGTCGACGAACGGCGGCGACGACCGGCCTTCCACCCTGAGGGCGGGTGTCGGGCCCGAAGCATCACCGGCTCGGACTTGGTGATCAAGCGCGACTATGGCGGCCACCGGGCGGGCTGTGTCATCAACTTCTCCGAGCGGCGGCTCACCCTGCCAGACGTGATCGGCGATCTCGACATCGACCTCGACATCGACATCGACATCGACGTCGAGGTCCTCGAGCCGTGGGCCGTCCACTGGTTCGGCGATACCGGCGCCTGACCGGAATCGATCAGGGCCCCACCGGGTTACCCGTTCATGGCGACGCCGACCACAGACACCCACGACCGGCGGTCCCCGTCGTCGAGATCCACGCCGGTGTTCGTGGCGTTGGCGGCGCTGGCCGGAATCGCCCTCGGACTGGTGGCCTACGCGACGGTGTTCGACCGTGACACCGATTCGGTCGACGCCACCGAAACCGCGGCCACCACGCTGCCCCCCGTCGAACACGCCGAGCCCGTCGAGGGAGCGGTGCCGGCGGGTCGCAGTCCCGACGTCCCCGACCTGCCGTTCCCCGATAACCCGGACCCGAGCCTCTGCGGCATCCCGCTGCCCTGGAACGGGCAGGAGCAGGCCTGGCTCACCGGTATCTACGACGACGAGCTCATCCAGCCCGAGGTGCTGCTCTACAACAGTCATCTCCGGCTTGACATCACCGCGTCGGCCCCACACGGCACCGAGGTGACGGTCATCCTCCACCAGGCCAACCCGGTCCTCGACTACTACCTCGTCGACCTGCCCGACCAGGCCCCGGCCTGGATCCCGGAGCCGTTCCTGTCATTCGAACCCGTCGAGGATGCATAGGCGGGCAATGGGTACGTGACGGCTTCGGCGACGGAGCGCCCCTGGGCCCGGAACCTCCACACGCTGCTAGCGGCTTCGGCGACGGAGCGCCTCGCTTCGAGTTTGCGTACCGCAAACTCCTGTCACCCACCGGGGAACCCCTGGGCCCGGAACCTCCACACGCTGCTAGCATCTGCCGGATGTCGCAGCAGGACACAGCACAGCCGGACGTCCCATGGTGGCGGCGAGCCGTCGTCTACCAGATCTATCCTCGTTCCTTCGCCGACGGCAACGGTGACGGCACCGGCGACCTCGCCGGCGTCCGATCCCGGCTCGGCCATCTACGGGATCTCGGCGTCGACGCCATCTGGTTCAATCCGTGGTATCTGTCGCCGCTTGCCGACGGCGGCTACGACGTGACCGACTACCGCCAGATCGACCCACGGTTCGGGACGGTCACCGAGGCCGAGGAGCTGATCGCCGAGGCGCACGAGCACGGGATCAAGGTCATCGCCGACATCGTGCCCAACCACACCTCCGATCAACACCCGTGGTTTCTCGAGGCGATCAAGGCCGGGCCGGGTGATCCGGCGCGGAGTCGGTACCACATCCTGCCGGGACGGGGCGAGGATGGGAGCGAGCCGCCCAACAACTGGAAGAGTGTGTTCGGCGGACCGGCCTGGCACCGGCTGGACGACGGGGAGTGGTACCTCCACCTGTTCGCCCCGGAGCAGCCCGATGTCAACTGGGGCAACCCGGAGGTGGCCGACGAGTACGACGCCGTACTTCGCTTCTGGCTCGACCGGGGTGTCGACGGCTTCCGGGTCGACGTCGCCAACAGCCTGACAAAGGACATGACCTACCCCGACGTCGCCACCGACGCCCAGGAGGTCCTATCGAGCAACCGGATCGCCAACCATCCCCACTGGGATCGCGACGATGTCCACCCCATCATCCGCCGTTGGCGCAGCCTGCTCGACACCTACGAGGGCGACCGCATGATGGTGGCCGAGGCGTGGGTGTCGGCGGAGAGCTACCCGCTGTACCTTCGCCCCGACGAGTACCACCAGGTGTTCAACTTCGATCTGCTGCTGGCCGGCTGGGACCGGGACGAGATGGCCTCCATCATCGCCGAGTCGGTCGCCAAGGCGGCCGATGTCGGATCGACCCCGACGTGGGTGCTGTCGAACCACGACGTGATGCGGGAGGCCACCCGCTACGGGCTACCGAACGGAACCGACTGGCGAAGCTGGCCGGTGACTGGTCCTCACGACGTGCTCGACCCGGAGATCGGCCTCCGACGGGCCCGGGCCGGTGCGCTCATCATCCTGTCGCTACCCGGTTCGGCCTACGTCTACCAGGGTGAGGAACTCGGTCTTCCGGAAGTCTGGGACCTACCCCCCGACGTGCTCGACGATCCGGTGTGGGAACGATCGGGCCACACCCAGCGGGGCCGCGACGGCTGCCGCGTTCCGATTCCGTGGACGATCGACGGACCGTCGTTCGGCTTCGGTGAGGTCGCCGGATGGCTTCCTCAGCCTCCCGACTTCGCCGGCTACTCCGTCGAAGCACAATCGGGGGTGGCGACGTCCACGCTGGAGCTCTACCGACGTGCGATCGTCGCCCGCCGGGAGCACTGCACCGCCGATGAGCACATCACGATGCTCGACCTCGGAGACGACGTGCTGGCCTACTGTCGAGGAACCGGGCTTCGCTGCCTGGTCAACTTCGGCTCGAACCCGGTCAACCTGCCCGAGTACGCCACGATGGTCATCGCCAGCAATCCGGACCAGAACGATACGGTCCTCGAGCCGGACTACGCCGTCTGGCTCCTCTGACCGACGCCCACCCCAACCCATTCCGGCGGCCGTAGACCACCCAAAAGGGCACACCACAACCGCCGGAACAACACCGATCTCCAGCGAACCCCGCCACAGCCAGAGAGTTTGCGCAGCAAACTCGCAGTGTCGGTGCTCCGCACCGGCTACGTCAGCGGAGGCGGATGATGTTGCCGGTGACGATACGGCCCGCGTCGGCGCAGAGCCAGGCGATGACATCGGCCACCTCGGCCGGCTCCGCCACATGGTGGTGCTCATGGTCGCCGGCCACGAAGTCCCAGACGGCGTCGGTGATCCAACCGGTGTCGGTGACCGGCGGGTACACGACATTGGCGGTCACCCCGTCGGCCGCCATCTCAGCGGCAGCCGAAAGCGTGTAGCTGATCAGCGCCCCCTTGGCCGCCCCGTAGGACACCTCTCCCGGGAAGGCCCGACCCTCTCCCGAGGTGAGCGTGACGATACGACCCCAATCGGCTCCCCGCAGCCGATGCCGGCTGATGAACTCCTGCATCAGAAGCGCACCGGCGCGGGCGTCGACCTGATACTGCCGGTCAATCGTTTCGGCCGTGACCGGGTTGCCCGGCCGGCCGACGGCATCATCGGCGTCGGGAGCGAAACTGTCCTTCTGCCAGCCGCTGGCGTTGTGCACCAGTACCGACACCGGGCCCAGCGCCGATTCGACCTCGTCGAACAGGCGGGCGGGAGCCTCGACGTCGGTCAGGTCCGACTCGATGACGGCTGCCTTCCGGCCTTGCGCCTCGATCGCCGCGGCGACTTCGCCGCCGTCGGACTGACGAGCCCGCTCGTAGTCGTCCGACTCGCCACCATCGCCGTCACCGCCACCGCCTCCGGTGCGAAGGTAGGTGACGGCCACATCGGCTCCCTTTCGAGCCAGCGCTACCGCCGTGGCCGCACCGATGCCGTGGTTTGCGCCGGTGACCAGGGCTACTCGGCCCACGAGAGGCCGCTGATCCGAGCCGGTCACGGGGCGGTGACAATCGCTAGTCGGAGGAATCGATGGCGGCGAAAACCCGTTCCGCCACTTCGTCCTCGCTGCCGAGGCCGTCGACGTTCTCGACCATGCCGCGCTCGGCGAACCAGTCGATCGTCGGCACCGTCTCCTCCTCGTAGAGGGCGAGTCGCTTCTCGATGCTTTCGTCGGTGTCGTCCTCCCGGGCCCGGCTCTTCATGCGGGCCTTGACCTCGTCGAGGGGAACATCGAGGTTGATGACCGTCGTCAGGCTGTCATCACCCAGCATCTCCACCAGCGCCTCCGCCTGGGCGGGGGTGCGAGGAAATCCGTCGAGCACGAAACCCTTCGACTCGACATCGGCCTGAGCCAGTCGCTCACGCACGATGCCGATCGTCATCTCGTCGGGCACAAGACCGCCCGACGCCATGATCGGCCCGACCTGCTTCCCGAGCTCCGTCTCGTCGGCCACGGCCTTGCGGAACATGTCGCCGGTGCTGAGGTGGATCACCCCGTAGTGTTCGACGATGCGATCACACTGTGTGCCCTTGCCGGCACCTTGTCGGCCGAAGATGACCAGTCGAGTCACGTCACTCATGGCTCGCCATCCTATTTCAAGAAGCCGTCGTAGTTCTGGGCCAAGAGCTGAGAATCGATTTGCTTCATCAATTCCAGCGATACCCCGACACCGATCAGGATCGAGACACCGGAGAAGCCGAGCAGCCCGAGGCTGGTGTTGTTGCCGACCAGCTGGAACAGCAGGGCCGACGGAATCAACGCGATGACCGCCAGGAAGATCGAGCCCGGCAGCGTGATCCGGTTGAGGACCTTCGACAGGTAACGCTCGGTCTGGGGACCCGGTCGAATGCCGGTGATGAAGCCACCGGACTTGCGCAGCTCGTCGGCCCGGCGAGCAGGGTCGAAGGCGATCGAGTTGTAGAAGTAGGCGAAGCCGATGATCAACAGGCCGAAGATCAGAATGTACGCCGGGTCGGTGGGTCGGAACAGGCGGTTCTGGATGAACGTCCGGACCACGTCGCCCCAGGAGTCCTGGGTGGCGTTGGTGGGCAGGACGTTGGCGATCAGCGACGGCAGCTGCAACAGCGAGCTGGCGAAGATCACCGGGATCACACCGGCCTGGTTGACCTTCAACGGGATGTAGGTCTTGTTGCCGCCGTACTGACGCCGGCCGACAACCCGCTTCGGGAAGTTGATCGGGATACGTCGCTGACCCTGCTCGATGAACACGATCCCGAGACACAGCAACAGCAGCACGATCATCGACACGATGAACCAGATCACACCACGGACCCGCCAGATGTTGATGCCGAGTGCCGGGAGGCCGGCGACCACGGAGGCGAAGATCAGCACCGACATGCCGTTGCCGATCCCCCGCTGGGTGATCATCTCCCCCATCCACATCAGCAGGGCGACGCCGGTGGTGATGCAGAGCACGGCCAGCAGCATCATCCAGATGCTGTTGTCCTCCGGGAACAGCCCGGGGTCGAAACCGTAGATCTGCTCGGGGCTGCGGCTGATCAGGAACACGAATCCGGCGCTCTGGATGAGGGCCAGGATGACCGTCAGGTAGCGGGTCCACTGGGTGATCTTTCGCTGGCCGACAGCACCCTGGGACTGCCACTCCTCCAGCTTCGGAACCGCCACCGTCAGGATCTGGATGACGATCGAGGCCGTGATGTAGGGCAGGATGCCGAGGCCGAACAGGTTCAACACACCACCGTTGCCGGTGAACAACGTGAGGTACCCGAAGATGCCACCCTCCGAGTCGTCGATCTGACGACGGAGGTTCTCGATACCCGTGAGGCTCACACCCGGTGCCGGAATCTGCACACCGAGCCGGTACACCACGAGGATGAAGATCGTGAACAGAATCTTGTTCCGCAGCTCCGTGGTGCGGATGACGTTCATCAGGGTCGACATGCTGTAACCCTTCTATCGGTTCATGTGCTGATTGCCCTGGGCCGCCGGTCGGACCTTGAAGGGCAGGGGCAACGTCTCAACACTACCCCCGGCGGCCGTGATGGCGGCTTCGGCACTCTTGGAGAACGCATGCGCCTTCACCGTGACGGCGCCCGACAGCTCTCCCCGGCCGAGAATCTTGACCAGGGCGCCCTTGGACACGAGGCCCTTGTCGAGCAGCGTCTCGGGCGTGACCTCGGACAGACCGCTCTCGGCGATCGTGTCGAGGTTGATGGCCTGGTACTCGACCCGGAACGGGTTGGTGAAGCCCCTCAGCTTCGGCAGGCGCTGCTGCAGCGGCAGCTGACCACCCTCGAAGCCGACGGGAACGGTGTTGCGGGCCTTCTGACCTTTGGTGCCGCGGCCGGCGGTCTTGCCGCCCTTGCCGGCGATACCACGGCCGACACGCTTGCGCCGAGTGCGCGAGCCTTCGGCCGGCTTGAGATCGTGGATCTTCATGATCAGCTCTCCTCCACTTCGACGAGATGGGGGACGCGGGCGATCATGCCCCGTACCACTGGGCCGTCGGTGAGAACATTGGACTTGCCGATCCGGCCGAGACCGAGTGCCCGCAGCGTTCCCCGCTGCTTGGGCTTCGATCCGATCGCCGATCGGGTCTGCGTTATCTTGATTTCGCTCATGGTGTCTGCCTTCCGACCTAGACGTCGGCGGTTTCGGACGCCGAGGCCCTGGACGACTTCAGTTCGCGCTCGCGTTCGGTGTAGGCCTCGAGCATGCCCTTGGGGGTGAACTCGGAGGCGTCGAGGCCACGCAGTCGAGCGACCTCATCGGGCCGCTTGAGGCTCCGGAGGGCGTCGATGGTGGCGCGGGCGACGTTGATCTGGTTGGCCGAACCCAGCGACTTACACAGTACGTCGCGGATACCGGCTTCCTCCAGGATGGCGCGGGCGGCACCACCGGCGATCACACCGGTACCGGGAGCGGCCGGCTTCAACATGACCCGACCGGCACCCTGTTCGCCGATGACCTCGTGGGTCACCGTGCCCCCGGCCATGGGGACGTCGAACATGAGCTTGCGGGCTTCCTCGGTGCCCTTCTGGATGGCGAGAGGCACCTCTTTGGCCTTGCCGTAGCCGAGTCCGACCCGGCCGTTGCCGTCGCCAAGCACCACCAGGGCGGTGAAAGCGAAGCGGCGACCACCCCGGACGACCTTGGCCACCCGGTTGATGGTGATGACCCTGGACTCGCGACCATCGCCACGATCGTTTCGATTGTCTCGTTCGTTTGCCATGGTTCGTTCCTTAGAATTTCAGTCCGGCTTCGCGGGCGGCGTCGGCCAGAGCGGCCACCCGTCCGTGGTAACGGTTACCGCCCCGATCGAACACGACGGCTTCAAATCCGGCGGCCTTGGCTCGCTCGCCGATCAGTTGGCCGACCTTGGACGCGGCGGCCACGGATCCTGTGGCACCATCCGAACGGACGTCGTCCTCGTAGGTGGAGGCGGCGGCCAGGGTCTGGCCCTTGGTGTCGTCGATCAGCTGGGCGCTGATGTGCTTGTTGGACCGGTAGACGGCGAGGCGAGGGCGTTCGCCGGTACCGGTGACCTTCTTGCGGACCCGGCGCTGGCGACGGGCTCGCAGCGCGTGGCGGGCTGCGGTCTTGGAGGCCATTTACTTACCAGCCTTTCCGGCTTTTCTGACGACGCGTTCGCCGACGTAGCGGACACCCTTGCCCTTGTAGGGTTCGGGCTTGCGGTAGGAGCGAATCTCGGCGGCGACCTGGCCGACGACCTGCTTGTCGATGCCGATCACACCGATCTTGGTCGGCTCGGGGACGTCGAACTCGATGCCGTCGGGGGCTTGGACCTCGACCGGATGGCTGAAACCGAGCGCCAGTTCGAGTTTGTCCTTGCCCTTGGCCTGAGCCCGGTAGCCGACGCCGATGATCTCGAGGTCCTTGCGGAACCCCTGGCTGACGCCGACGACCATGTTGTTGACCAGGGAACGGGTGAGGCCGTGCAAGGCCTTGGTCTGACGGGCCTCGTTGGCCCGGTCGATCGTGATCTCGCCGTCATCGACGCTCACCGAGATGGCCTCGGGGACCGTGTGCTCCAGCGTCCCCTTGGGGCCTTTGACCTTGACGTCGGGTCCGGAGACCGACACCTCGACGCCGGATGGGACGGTGATGGGGGCTTTTCCAATGCGTGACATTAACTAACTCCTTCGATGTTTGGCCAACGGCCAAACTCGGGGTGCGGAACGCACACGACTACCAGACGTAACAGAGCACTTCGCCACCGATCTTGGCCTTGCGGGCGGCCCGATCGGTGAGAAGACCCTTGCTGGTCGAGAGAACGGCAACGCCGAGACCACCCAGAACCCGGGGGATCTGGTCGGTCTTGGTGTAGACCCGAAGGCCGGGTTTCGACACCCGCTTCAGGCCGTTGATCACCCGCTGACGCTCCGGTGAATACTTCATGTTGATGGTCAGGGTCGAGCCCGGACCGTCGGTGTTCTCGCGTGCCTCGAAGCTCGTGATGTAACCCTCGGCCTTGAGTACCTCGGCCAGGGCCACCTTGAGCTTGGACGACGGCATGGAGACCTCGTCGTGCATCGCAATGTTGGCATTGCGGATACGGGTCAACATGTCGGCGATCGGATCGGTCATTGACATTGTTTCACTCCCTCCCGATCACCAGCTGGCCTTGGTCACGCCCGGGATCTCACCGGCGTGGGCCATCTCACGGAAACAGACACGGCAAAGGTCGAACTTGCGGTAGACGGCGCGGGGCCGGCCGCAAACCTGGCACCGGGTGTAGGCCCGGACCTTGAACTTCGGCGTCTTGCGTTGCTTGTTCTTCAGTGCTTTCTTTGCCATTACTGGGCCTGTCCTTCGCGCCGGAACGGGAAGCCGAAGGCGTCGAGTAGCGCCTTGCCTTCGGCGTCGGAACGTGCTGTGGTCACGATCGTGATGTCCATGCCCCGGGGGGCGTCCACTGTGTCGTAGTCGATCTCGAGGAACACGAGCTGCTCGGTGAGACCGAAGGTGTAGTTGCCGTTGCCATCGAAGGACCGGGGGTTGAGACCACGGAAGTCTCGGATCCGGGGGATGGCCAGGGTGACCAGTCGGTCGAAGAAGTACCACATCTGGTTTCCTCGAAGGGTGACCTTGGCGCCGATGGCGTTGCCCTGCCGCAGCTTGAAGCTGGCGAGCGACTTCTTCGCCTTGGTGGCTACCGGCTTCTGACCGGCGATCAACGCCAGGTCGTTCATGGCCGATTCGAGGTTCTTCGAGTTGGCCAGCGCCTCACCGACACCCATGTTGACCACGATCTTTTCGAGCCGTGGCACTTCCATGATGTTGTCGAGGTCGAGGTCGGCCTTGAGCTGGTCCCGAATCTCGCCCTGGTAGAGGGCCTTCAGGCGGGGTGTTTCAGCGGTTGCGGTGCTCATGTAGCCACCTCTTCATGTCCCATAGGTAGAGTTCCAGCCGACGATGTTTCGCCGAACAGGCGAAACTCGGTTAGTTCGGCCTCCGGACGAACGACGCTCATTAGAGGGTCACCTCCGGGATCTCCACGCCGGTGCGCTTGCAGATACGGATCTTCTTGCCGTCCTCCACCTTGTAGCCCACCCGGGTCGGCTTACCGTCGGACGGGCTGATGACGGCCACGTTCGAGACGTGGATCGGCATGTCCTTGTCGATGATGCCGCCGGGCTCCTCCTGGGAGCGGGGCTTGGTGTGACGGCGAGCGGTGTTGACACCCTCGACGATCACCTTGCTGCGATCGGGGAAGGCGGCAATGACGGTGCCCTCGGCACCACGATCCTTGCCGGACAAGACCTTCACCTTGTCACCTTTTCTTACGCGCATTCCCATGGTCACAACACCTCGCCGTTCGCTTCGCTCACTGACCGAGTTTGGCTGCGCCAAACTCGCGGCGATTCTTCTCGTAGATAACTCAGCATCACAAGACCTCGGGTGCTAGAGAGACGATGCGCATGAAACGCTTCTCCCGCAGCTCTCGTCCGACCGGGCCGAAGATACGGGTGCCTCGGGGCTCCCGGTTCTCGTTGATCAGCACGGCGGCGTTCTCGTCGAATCGGATGTAGGAGCCGTCGGCCCGACGCCGTTCCTTGGCCGTCCGGACGACGACGCACTTGACGACGTCACCCTTCTTGACCGCGGCACCGGGCATGGCGTCCTTGACGGTGGCGACGAAGATGTCGCCGATGCCGGCGTAGCGGCGGCGCGAGCCGCCGAGCACCTTTATGCACAGAACCTCGCGGGCGCCGGAGTTGTCGGCCACCCGAAGGCGTGATTCCTGCTGGATCATCGGGCACGCTCCAGGACTTCCAGGACCCGCCAGCGCTTCTTAGCCGACAGCGGCCGGGTTTCGACGATCCGGACCCGGTCGCCCTCGTTGAGGTCGTTCTCCTCATCGTGGGCGAAATACTTCTTTGAGTTCTGGACCGTCTTGCCGTACTGGGGATGGCGGGAGCGACGGATGACCTCGACCACAGCGGTCTTGTCCATCTTCGTCGACACCACCAGACCCTCACGGACCTTGCGGTTCTGCGAGCGGTCCTTCGGCGGGTTACCGGCTTCGGTACCGGACTGATTCTCGGTTTCGGTGCTCATGATTGGTCTCCAGCGGAAGCCTGTGCAAGATTCTCGGCAGCGGCGATCTCTCGGCTGCGCATTTCGGTCTTGGCCCGAGCAACCTCGCGCTTGACCACTGAGATGCGAGCGGTGTTGTCGAGCTGCCCGGTGGCCAGCTGGAACCGCAGGTTGAACAGTTCCTTCTTGGCGTCGTTCAGCATCGACACCAGCTCGGCGTCGGAAATATCGGTGATTGCGGCATCAGCCATCGAAACCACTCTCCCGGGAAATCACGCGGGCCTTGACCGGGAGCTTCTGGATGGCCCGGTTCATGGCCGCTTTGGCGACTGCTTCGTCGGGGTAGGACAGTTCGAACACGACCCGGCCGGGCTTGACCACGGCCACCCAGTGTTCGGGGTTGCCCTTGCCCGAACCCATGCGGGTCTCGGCCGGCTTGGCCGTGACGGGCTTGTCGGGGAAGACGTTGATCCACACCTTGCCGCCACGGCGGACGTGGCGGGTCATGGCGATACGGGCGGCCTCGATCTGGCGGGAGGTGATCCAACCCGGCTCGAGGACCTGAATGCCGTAATCGCCGTAGGCGACCTTGGTGGCGCCTTTGGCCTGACCGGTCATCCGGCCCCGATGGTGTTTGCGGTGCTTGACTTTCTTCGGCATCAACATGATGTCACCTATTCGCCATCACTCGGGCGGAAGCTCAGGTCTTCGGCTCCGGGCTGCTTGTTGAGGGTCTCCTCGATGGCCTCCTCCTCGGCGAGCAGACGCTCGAACTCGGGATCGGCCTCCTTGACCAGCGGTGCGGGCTCGTCGGCCGGTGGCGCAGAACTGGCCGACGCTTCGGGATCAGGTACCTGCGGCGCAGCCTGGCCGGCAGCACCGCCCTTGGGGCGGCGCGACGACGACACGACCGGCCGGGGGGCGTCGACCGTGCCGGCGGCTTCGCCGACGGCCATCGCCGCCTCTTTGGCCGCTTTGTCGGTGGTCGACTTGTAGGGGAGGATGTCGCCCTTGTAGAGCCACACCTTCACGCCGATACGACCGTAGGTGGTGTGGGCCTCACGGAGGCCGTAGTCGATGTCGGCTCGCAGCGTGTGCAGCGGAACCCGACCCTCGCGGTACCACTCGGTACGGCCCATTTCAGCACCGCCCAGACGACCGGACGACTGGATGCGCACACCCTTGGCCCCGGCCTTCATGGCGTTCTGCATGGCCCGCTTCATGGCCCGACGGAAGGCCATGCGGCCCATGAGCTGATCGGCAACACCCTGAGCGATCAGGGCGGCGTCGAGCTCGGGCTGCTTGATCTCCACGATGTTGAGCTTGATGCGGGGGTTGCCGGTGAGCTTGGTCAGACCGGCACGGAGGCGGTCGGCCTCGGAACCCTTGCGACCGATGACGATGCCGGGACGGGCGGTGTGCACGTCGACCTGCAACTTGTCACGGGTACGTTCCACCTCGATCCGGCTGATGGCGGCGTTCGGCAGCTCGTCCATCAGGTACTTGCGGATGTGGTGGTCCTCCAACAGGTAGTCGCGGTACTCCTGCCGGTCTGCGATCCAGCGCGACTTCCAGTCGGTGGTGATTCCCAGGCGGTAGCCGTAGGGATGAACTTTTTGTCCCATTACTCTTCCTCTCCGGCTGCTTCGTCGTCGGAGGTGTCGGTGTCTTCGGAATCCTCGACTTCGTCGGAAGCCTCGTCCTCGACCACTTCTTCGACGGCCTCGGTGGACGCTTCCGCGGTCTCCTCGACGGCGTCGTCGGAAGCTGTCGCTTCCTCGTCGGCTTCGTCGGCCTCGGCTGCCCGCGACTTGGCGACCCGGGCGGCACGATCGCCACCGGACGACTTCTTCGACGAGCTCTTGCCGGCGGCCTTCAGCTCGCCGCGCTCACGGATCTCATCGAGCTCGTCCGCGCTCAGGCGGCTGACCTCGATGGTGATGTGGCTGGTCTGCTTCTGAATACGGCCGGCGCGGCCCCGGGCACGGGGACGGAAGCGCCGCAGGGTCGGCCCCTGGTCGGCGAAGCAGGCCGAGACGAACAGTTCCTCGACCGGGATGTCTTCGTTGTGCTCGGCGTTGGCGACGGCCGAACGCAGGCACTTCAGAATCTCCTGGGCGGCGAGGCGCTCCGAGAACTCGAGGATCTCGATGGCCTCGGTGACCCGCTTGCCCCGGATCAGGTTGAGCACAACCCGGACCTTCGAGGCCGACATCCGCACGTAGCGGACCTTGGCCTTGGTTCCCGGTCGGTCGGTAACGGAAGCGGTTGCCATCAGCGACGACCTCCCCGTTCCTGGCCGGCGTGGAACTTGAAGGTCCGTGTCGGCGAGAACTCGCCGAGCTTGTGACCGACCATCGACTCGGTGATGTACACCGGCACGTGCTTGCGTCCGTCATGGACGGCAATGGTGTGGCCGACCATGTCGGGGATGATGGTGGAGCGACGGGACCAGGTCTTGATCACGCGCTTTTCGTTCTTCTCGTTGAGTTCGTCGACCTTCTTCAGCAGATGATCGTCGACGAACGCACCTTTCTTCAGACTCCGTGGCATGACTACCTCCGTCCTCCACGCGTACGACGACGACGTACGATCAGATCGTCCGACTTCTTGCCCTTCTTGCGGGTCCGGCCCTCCGGCTTACCCCAGGGTGAGACCGGGTGGCGGCCACCCGAGGTCTTGCCCTCGCCACCGCCATGGGGGTGGTCGACGGGGTTCATGGCCACACCACGGGTCTGGGGGCGCTTACCCTTCCAGCGGGAACGGCCGGCCTTGCCGACCTTGACCAGCTCGGCCTCGGCGTTGCCGACCTCACCAACGGTGGCCCGGCAGTCGATCGACACCCGACGCATTTCGGTGGAGGGCAACCGCAGCGTGGCGGTCGTTCCCTCCTTGGCCACCAGCTGCACCGACGTGCCCGCCGAGCGGCCGAGCTTGGCCCCCGCGCCGGGCTGGAGCTCCACGGCATGAATGGTGGTACCGACCGGGATGTAACGGATCGGTAGGGCGTTGCCCGGCTTGATGTCCGCATGCTGGCCGGACTCGACCAGATCGCCGACGCTCAGATCACGAGGGGCGAGAATGTAGCTCTTGGCCCCGTCGTGGTAGTGGAGCAGGGCGATTCGGGCGTTGCGGTTCGGATCGTATTCGACCGATGCCACGGTGGCCGGAACGCCGTCCTTGTCGCGACGGAAGTCGACGACGCGGTAGCGACGTTTGTGGCCGCCACCCCGGTGACGGGCCGTCTTGCGGCCGTGGTTGTTGCGGCCGCCGGTGGAGTGCTGCTTGGCCAGCAGCGACTTCTCCGGCGTGTCGGTCGTGATGTCCGAGAAGTCGGAGCTCGTCTGGAAACGGCGACCGGGGCTGGTTGGCTTACGTTTGCGGATACCCATGACGGCCTCAGTTTCCGTAGAGGTCTATCTCACCCTCGGCGAGGGTGACGACGGCTCGTTTGGTGGATGGGCGGGTGCTGACCGTGTTGTTGCGACGGTTGCGGACCTGCTTGCCCTTGCGGTTCAGGGTGTTGACCTTCGCCACCTTCACCCCTTCGAACAGCTTCTCGATGGCATCGCTGATCTCGGGCTTGGAGGCATCGGGGGCAACGATGAAGGTGTAGGCGTTGTGGTCTTCGGCGACGATGTAGGACTTCTCCGACACCACCGGGCGGATCACGACATCTTCAGGAGCTCTCATTCTTCTTCTCCCCCTTCTTCGACGGTGGAGGCCGCCGGGGCGGCGCCGGGAGCGGCGCCAGGAACAGTGTCTTTGGCGAAGATCACGTAGTCGCTGACCAGCACGTCGTAGCAGTTCAGCTGATCGGCGGCCAGAAGATGGACCTCGGGGAGGTTGCGGAAGCTGCGGGTGACGACATCGGAGTCGTCGTCACGGCCGACCACCACCAGCGCCCGACCCTCGACACCAAGGGCGGCCAATGCGGCCTTTGCCGCTTTGGTGCTGGGCTTGTCGAAGCCCCAGGCGTCGACAACGACGACCTTGTCGTCGGCGGCCCGGTCCGACAGAGCCGAACGTAGGGCCAGGTTGATCATCTTCTTGTTGGTGCGCTCCGCGTAGTTGCGGGGCTTGGGACCGTGGGCGATGCCGCCACCGATCCAGATCGGCGACCGGATGGAACCGGCCCGGGCCCGACCGGTGCCCTTCTGGCGCCACGGCTTCGAGCCGCCGCCTCGGACCTCCGAGCGGGTCTTGGTGCTGTGGGTGCCGGCGCGACGAGCGGCCAACTGGGCGTTGACCACCTGGTGCATCACGGCGACGTTGGGCTCGATGCCGAAGATGTCGGCGTCGAGGTCGACGGAGCCTGCGGCCTTGCCGGCCGGCGTCTTGATGGAAACGGTGGGCATCAGGCTGCACTCCCGTTGCTCGAGCCGCCTTTGACGGCACTGCGAATGACGACGGTTCCACCTTTGGGTCCGGGAACCGATCCCTTGACGAGGACCAGGTGGTTGTCGGGGTCGGACTGGACGATGCGGAGGCCCTGGACGGTCACCCGATCGTGGCCCATCCGGCCGGCCATCTTGGTGCCTTTGAACACCCGGGACGGGGTGGCGCACTGGCCGATCGAACCGGGCATGCGGTGCACGAGGTGGGCGCCGTGGCTGGCCCGCTGGCCGGCGAAGTTGTGGCGCTTCATCACACCGGCGAAACCTTTGCCCTTGCTGGTGCCGATCGCGTCGACCCTCTCTCCGGCTTCGAACGTCTCGGCCCCGAATTCGTGGCCGATCGTGAACTCCGAGACGTCGTCGAGGCGAAGCTCGACGAGTTCCGAACCGGGGGCGACGCCGGCTTTGGCGAAGTGTCCGGCTTCGGGGGCGGTCAGCTTGGAGGCTGTCTTCTCGCCGATCGTGACCTGGATGGCGGAGTAGCCGTCGGTGTCGGGCGTCTTGATCTGCACGACCCGGCAGGGCGTCACCTCGACGATGGTGACCGGAACTATTTTGTTGTCCTCGTTCCACACCTGAGTCATGCCGACTTTTTTGCCGACGATGGCTTTCTGTGTCATCTTCATCTCTTTCCCGTCAGCGGGCCCAGCACCACCCGTCGCCCGGAAGGCGACGGCAAGTCTCAGCCGTTCACGCGAACGCTCCGCCTGTTTGCCAGCTGAGCAGACATGCGGAGCGGTTGTAGGTTGTGCCGTCGGGTTCCTCGGCTCCAGGAGTCGGAGGCCTTGACGGACGTCGATTGATGTTGGGGCGACCTCGCGAGCCGCAACCCAAATCCCAGACCAGTTGACTCTACCGGCCCCGCCCCAGGGTTCCACCGGAATCGGGGGTGGAAACGCGGCGTTCGGATGCGCAGCAATCGTGATGACGAACCGGGTTTCGGTCAGACCTCCGGCACCTGAAACAGATGGAACTCCTTGGGCTGATCGAAGGCGAACCCGAGCGCATGGGGCCGGCCATGCCGGGCAAAGGCCTCCTCGACGAGGCCCCGAACCTGCTCATAGTGCTCGGCCCGGGATGGATCGATGCCGACGGCCATACGCCCGAATCGCTCGGCATCGGCATAGACGGCCTGGTCGAGGAAGCGCCCGGACTCGATCAGCCGGAGCACGCCGCTGTCGGCGGCGGCACCCAGAGCCTCCTTGGCCCGCCCCCGTACCTCGGTCTCGTCATCGATGAAGCGGCCAACCTCGAAGGCCGGGCCTTCGGGCACTGGTTCACACACGTACACCAGCCCGCCGGGGCGTGCGACCCGGGCCGCTTCGCGTAGCGAACCGAGCATGTGCTCGACCGGGACATGATGCAACGACGAGAGGAACGTGACCGCGTCGACGCGGTTGTCGTCAACCGGCAGATCCTGGCCGACACCGTCGAGATAGTCCTCCGCGTGAGCGGGATCGAGGCGGATCGCCTCCTGGAGTAGCTTCGGTTCGCATTCGACGCCCAGCGGCTCGGCACCCCGCTGACGCATCCACCGCACGAACCCGCCGGAGCCGCAACCGACGTCGACCACGACCATCGACGGGTTCTGATCCAGCTGCAGCCGTTCTCCAGCATGATCAACGGTTGATCGGCGTTCCACGTGTTCCGACTCCGGGGCTTCTCGTCGCTCGTGTGCCACAAGGCTACGCCCGGCCGCGCCGAGGCCCACCGGGCCGCCTTGTGCCTCCACGATCCAACCCGGGCCGATTGGATCACGGGGCAGGGCAACGTCTCCTGTCGTCATCAAGACAGGAGACGACGGGGCCGATCCACCGGCAATGACCGTCGACGGCCCAACCCGGGGCGCCTCGGACGCCAAGTCGGGTTCGCGGTGGGAGTCCAACCCCCGGCTGGCGATGCTGGTCCGCGTCACGGTCTTGCTTCTCCCCGCGGCCGGGGCCTTCGGCGGCCTTCATCTGGTCATCGATCTCCTCTACCGGCCTCCCGGCACGGTCGGACTCGTCGTCTGGCTCGCACAGGGCGTTCTGGTCGGTACCGCGATCTCGATGATCCTCGACCGCTGGGCCCGGCGTCTGTTGCCGCTGGTGGCGCTCCTGCGCATGTCGATGGTCTTCCCCGACGAGGCGCCGTCGCGCTTCGCCGTGGCCCTGCGCTCCGGCTCGTTTCGTCGTATCGAGAAGCGGGTGGCCGACGTCAACCGCAACGGTCTGGGTGAGGAGGCCTCACAGGCCGCGGTCACCGCCATCGAGCTGATCTCGGTGCTCAGCGAACACGATCGGCTGACCCGGGGCCACACCGAGCGGGTCCGGGCCCACGCCGACATCATCGCGGCCGAGATGGGACTGTCGGACACCGAACGGGCCAAGCTGGCGTGGGGGGTGATGCTGCACGACATCGGCAAGGTGACCGTGCCGGCCGAGGTGCTCAACAAGACCGAGCCGCTCACCGACACCGAGTGGGCGGTGCTCAAGACCCACCCGGCCGCCGGCGGGCGGCTGCTCGCCCCTCTCGCCGAATGGTTGGGACCGTGGGCTCGCGCCGCGGCCGAACATCACGAGCGATGGGATGGCGGTGGCTACCCGCTTGGCCTGGCCGGTGATGAGATCTCGCTGGCCGGGAGGATCACCGCTGTCGCCGATGCCTACGACGTCATCACCTCCCACCGCTCCTACAAGAAGGCCATGTCGGTCGATGCAGCCCGTCGCGAGATGGTGGCCTGCGCCGGCACCCAGTTCGATCCGGCCGTCGTCCGGGCTCTACTCAACGTGTCGCTGGGTCGGCGATGGACCGCCGGAGTGCTCGCCACGCTGTCGAACCTCCCGCTGGCCAATCTCACCTCGGCCCCGGCGGTGATCACCGCCGGAATCGCCGCATCGGCCGCCACCCTGGTCGCTGCCGCCCCCGTGCCCGACCTGCCGGAGACCTTGGCCTTCGTCGAGGTGGTTGACGAGGAGCCGGCGCCGACGACCACGATCCCCACCACCTCTCTTCCAGCTTCCATTTCGGCCGAGACGATGATCGAGCCCGTCGAAACCACCCGACCGGGGACCGGACCGGGACCGACCTCGACCGCGCCGCTGACATCGGAGACGACCACGATCCCGACGACCTCGACCGCGCCGCCGACGTCGGAGACGACCACCATGCCGCCGTCCACCGCCGCTGCACCCGCAACGGCTGCCCCGCCGACGGCTCCCCCACCCACCACGGCACCGACGGCTCCACCAACCACTGCGGCAGCGACATCGACGACAACTCCGACCACGGCGTCGACGACGACCGCACAACCAACCACGACGGCTGCACCCACGACCATCACCACGGCGCCGACGACCAGCACGACGGCCCCGACCGGGGTCGTCCTCTACCTGAAGAACCCCGGGACCGGCGACACCGAAGCCCGGTGGGACAAGACCCTCGCCACCGACGGGCCGGACAATTCGTCGCTACCGAACTACAACACCGACGAGGACAGCCGGCCAGGCTCGCGTTTCCTGCCGACCATCTGGGGCTTCAACGAAACCTCCACGACGAGAATCGAGGCGTTCCGTTTCACGCCCGGAACCGCGACCCTGTCGGGCCCGACCACGATGACGGTCTGGCTGGCGACCGACGGCGGGGCCACGGCAACCGTCGATGCCCAGATAGCGCTCTGCCGGACCGGCTTCCTGCTGTGTACCGGTATCGCCGCCGCCAGCGCACAGATCACGACCGGGGTTGCGGACGGGTTCGAAGCGGTCACGTTCGACTTCGGCTCGCCGACCCACGGCTTCGACTCCGGCGATTCGCTGGTGGTGCGCCTCGTGACGGCGGGGACGGAATCGATTCACGTCGGCTTCGACGCTGATCCGACCCCCAGCCGCTTGGAGACGACGCTCAGCTGATCCCCGCCATATAGGCCCGACCCCGAGCCGACAGGCGGTAGCCGACCCTGAGGCTCTCGGTCAGACCGAGGTTCTTGAGCTTGCGGACGTCGAGTTTGAACGACTTCGTCTCGCGTCCGGCCATGGCCGCCAGATCGGGAGCCCGAACCGCAGGATGCTCCGCGATCAGCCGGAGTGATTGGCGGGTCCAGGAACCGCCGGAGGCGGCGCGATCGAGTCGGTCGAGACGAGCCGATATCTCGGCGATCTGCGTGGCGTCGAGATCGTCGTCATCAGCCAGGAGCTGGCGAGGATCGGGCTCATCGAGCAGTCGGAACTCGATCCGGTACAGATCGCGCTGCTCGACGTCGTCGTAGCGGTTCAGAAAGTCGATCAGTTCGGCGGTTGTCTCGTAGCCGGCGGCACGAGCATCGGCCTCGGAGATGTCGGCGGCGCCGGTCTTGTGGACCGCGGTGACCTCGACCCGCCCTCCGCCGGTGCGGTACGGCCGTCCCACCACCACCGACGGCCGCTTCCACAGGCGGTACGCCACGGTGACGGACCCGTCGGCTATTCCGCTCCAGAATGGTTTCGTAAACCGCATCGGCACCCATCTCTCGACCTCGAACCGGTTCAACCGTACCGGCCTTTCAACCCCTCAGATGCTTACCGATTGCCCGCCGGTGGCCGACAGGTATGCCATGATTTCTGGTGCCCTCGACGCCGACCTCGATGCAGGTCTCGTCCGCACGCGTTCCGAGACCGGGCGCCGGGTGATGGCGCTGTACCGGGGCGACCCACCACCTCCGGGGGCAACCGCTCACCGCGGCACGCTCGTCGGAGTCACGGCGACATGTGAACTGGGGCTCGACGATCACAGGCGAATCGAAATCGACCGCACCATCACCGAACGGGACCAGATCGTCGCCCTCGAGCAACCGGCATCCCTCGACCCCGGACGCGATCCTGACGGCGATCACGATCGGGATCGATTCTGGCTGCTGATCCGCGACCTCCCGATGACGCCGGGCGCCCGCATCCTCGTCGTCGAGGACAACGAGATCAACGGTGAGTACATCCGGGAGGTTCTGACCGGTGCCGGGGCCGAGGTCGTCGTCTCCCCCACCGCCTCGGCGGCTCTCGAGTCGGCTGCCGGTCAGGCCTTCGACCTCGCGCTCATCGATGTCCGCCTCCCGGACGCCAACGGCTACGAGCTCTGCCGTCTACTCGGCTCGACCGGTTCCGATCGGATCCTGCCGCGTCTGCTGATGAGTGCCGACCCGACGTCGCTCGACCCGTCGCGCGTCACCTCGGTCGGTGCGTCCGGTTTCATCGTGAATCCGGTTCGCCCCGATGAGCTGGCCCAGACCGTTGCCGCCGCCTTGGCGGCCGACGGGCCGCCCATCATGGTCCCGGTCGGCCGTCCCACCGACGTCAGCGACAAACAGCCCGTTCTTCGGCTCTTCGGAAGGGCGGGGGTCTGGTCGGATGAGGGGTGGAAGGATCTTCCCGCCGGCCGAAGTGCCGACATCCTCGCCACCCTGGCCGCTGCATGCCCCCAGTCGGTCCCGGCCGAACGGCTGAGCAAGCTCGTCTGGGACCGCAACCTCACGGTCTCGGCCAACGCGGTGTATACCGCCGTCAGCCGACTCCGGCGCCATCTGGAGGACAGCCATCTCGCCGATGCCGTGGTCACCGACGGGTCCGGCTATCGGCTCGACGTCGACCCCGACTCGATCGATCTGGTGGCCTTCGAACGCCGGGCACAGGAGGTCGTCGAGAAGAAGGAGCACGCCTCGACCGACGAGCTTGCCGACCTCGTTGGTCGATGGGTTGCCGACCCGTTCACCACGACCAACAACGAGTTGCTGGTCAACTGGCGCCACCGGGTCCGTGGGCTCCGAGCCCAGGCTCATGAGCTACTCGCCGTGCGCCTCATCATCGGAGGTCGTGCGGGTGAGGCCGATCAGTTGTGCCGCGAGCTCGTTCTCGACGAACCGTGGCGAGAGTCGGCGTGGTCGCTGCTCATCGTGGCCCTGTACCGGTCGGGTCGACAAAACGATGCGCTGTCCGCCCACCGCGCCGCCGTGGTGCAACTTCGTCAAGATCTCGGTCTCGATCCGGGTCCGGGCCTTGCGTCGCTCGAGATGAGGGTGCTGCGACACGATGAGTCGTTGCTCGACGACGAGTGGCTGATCCGCACGGCCACCAGTCTGAACCGGCGCCGTCCAACCTGATCGCTTCCGGGCGGTCGCACACCGCCCGGTGCGCTCCCAATCAGGCGGGCTTCTCCAGCACGCGATCCACCAGATCGTCGGCCAGCTGTTCGAGTCGCAGGGCGGCCTTGCCGATCCGTTCCGCGTGGGCCCGGCACTGTTCGATGTCACTGGAGGTTGTGATCAGATCGGCGAATCCGACGATCGGCCCCAACATCGAGCGCACGTCGTGCGCGACATCGTGGAGCCGATGTCGGAGTTCGGCCTCGTCGGGTAGTGGTTGTTCGGCGGGAGCAGCCTGCTCGTTGATGGTCATCCGGTCGTTCGGTCGACGGTGGTGGTCGGTCGGCATGGCGACGCGAAAATCACTATAGGGTCGGCGCCACCGCGACTGGATGACCGTCGGAGGGACCCGAGCGGGAGGGCGCTACGTGGCCACTAGCGTGGCGGCGTGGAGGAGGCGATGATCGGCTCGAGCGTGGTTGATGCCATCGGTGCGGAGCTGGCGGCCGTCGGCCTGAACCGCTGTCGACTGGTTGCGGTCGAGATGCTCCCGTCGGACATCGCGCTGCCGGGATCGGCTTGGCCACCGGCGTCAACATCGACCCTCCTGGTCGTCGGACACGCCGGGACGAGCCTGTGGAGTCATCTGACCGGAGGAAAGCAAGGCCGGACCTTGGATGCGGCCGGTGACCCGATCGACACCTTCAGCATCGAAACAAGCCAGGCTGCCCTGGCGGGGCATCTACCGGGGGTGGCTCGCCGTCTGCTGTATCCTCACCCCGGCTGTCCGGTCGATCTCGTCGCTCTGGGCCAGGTCATCGGATGGCAGACGCCCTCACCGCTCGGTCTGGGAATTCATCCGGAGTGGGGTCTGTGGTCGGCTTTCCGGGCTCTTTGGCTACTGTCGGCGGGGATCGAGGAGGACGAACCCGACGCCGCTTCGGACCTCGCGGCCGTCGCCGACGTCTGCGCCACCTGCCCAACCCATGACTGTGTGAGGGCGTGCCCGGCTCACGCCGTGGCGATCGGCCGGCGATTCGACATCGGCGCATGCTTCGACCACCGGGCCGAACCGGCCAGCAGCTGCGCTGAGACCTGCCATGCCCGTCGGGCCTGTCCGGTCGGTCCGACGCATCGCTACAGCGAGGCCCAGATGAGCTACCACTACCAGCTGTCCCGACCTGCGGTGCGAGGGCGAGGGCGAGAGCGAGACGACGCTGAAGCGGACCCGGCCCGCGGAACGCGAAGCGACCACCGGTCCTGACAGTCTCCTACCAGGGCGGTGGCCGCAAGCGGGCTTCGCCGGATCTCCGGCTACAGCTCTTGGATCTTCAGCTCGATGTCGACACCGGCCGGCAACTCGAGACGCTGCAGCGAGTCGACCGTCTTGGCGTTGGGCTCGAGGATGTCGATCAACCGCTTGTGGATGCGCATCTCGAAATGCTCGCGGCTGTCCTTGTCCTTGTGCGGTGACCGGATCACACAGAACCGATGCTTTTCTGTCGGCAGTGGAATCGGACCGCGGAACTCGGCGTTGGTGCGGGCCACGGTCTCCACGATCTTCTTCGTCGACTGATCGACGATCTCGTGATCGTAGGCCTTGAGGCGGATGCGGATCTTCTGCTTGGCCATCTTCTGTCTCGAATCTCAGTCAGTCGAACTTATTTGATGATTTTGGTGTACTCGGGTGCCGGGTGACGATCCTACTTCAGGATCTTCGTCACCCGTCCTGCGCCGACGGTGCGGCCACCCTCACGAATAGCGAACCGTAGACCCTCATCCATCGCGATCGGGTTGATCAACTCAACCGTCATCTCGGTGTTATCACCCGGCATACACATCTCGGTACCCTCCGGCAACTGCACCGTCCCCGTAATATCAGTGGTCCGAAAATAGAACTGCGGCCGATAATTCGCGAAGAACGGCTTATGACGACCACCCTCCTCCTTGGTCAACACATACACCTGCGCCTCAAAATCAGTGTGCGGCGTAATCGACCCCGGCTTCGCCAACACCTGACCCCGCTGCACCTCATCTTTCTCGATACCACGAAGAAGCGCACCGATGTTGTCACCAGCCTGACCCTGATCAAGGAGCTTGCGGAACATCTCCACACCAGTACAGGTCGTCTTCTGCGTCGGACGAATACCAATGATCTCCAACTCATCACCAGTGTTCACGATGCCCTGCTCAACCTTGCCGGTCACCACCGTGCCCCGACCAGTAATCGAGAACACATCCTCAATCGGCATCAAGAACGGCTTATCCAAATCCCGCTCCGGCTCCGGAATATAGGTATCCACCGCCTCCATCAACTCCATGATCTTGTCACCGGCATCAGAATCACCCTCCAACGCCTTCAACGCGCTCACATGGACCACCGGCACATCATCACCAGGAAACTCGTACTCGGTCAACAACTCACGAGCCTCCAACTCAACGAGTTCCAACAGCTCCTCATCATCAACCATGTCGGCCTTGTTGAGCGCAACCACAATCGCCGGCACACCAACCTGACGAGCCAACAACACATGCTCCCGAGTCTGAGGCATCGGACCATCAGCCGCCGACACAACCAGAATCGCACCATCGACCTGAGCCGCACCAGTGATCATGTTCTTGATGTAATCAGCGTGACCCGGCATATCAACATGGGCGTAATGCCGCGCCTCGGTCTCATACTCAACATGAGACACATTGATCGTGATCCCACGCTCCCGCTCCTCAGGCGCCTTATCAATATTGTCAAACGCCGTCGCCTCATTACCCGACACCCGATCCGCCAACACCTTCGTAATCGCCGCCGTCAACGTCGTCTTACCATGGTCAATATGACCCATCGTCCCAACGTTCACATGAGGCTTGGTGCGCTCAAACTTTGCCTTGGCCATGATTGGTTACTTCTCTCTTCTGTCTAGAACTGGTTGTGCGAGTTTCGCCGGCCGGCGAAACTCGAGGGCTTATTCACCGCGGATACGCTGGACGATCTCTTCCTGCACGCTGGCGGGGGTCTGCTGGTAGTTGTGGAACTGCATGGTGTAGGTGGCCCGACCCTGGGTCTTCGACCGCAGGTCGTTCGAGTAGGCGAACATCTCGGAGAGCGGCACCTCGGCCGTCACCACCTGGTTCAAACCACGGGCCTCCATCTGGCCGACCTTGCCACGACGTGAGTTGAGGTCGCCGATGACATCGCCCATGTAGTCTTCGGGGGTCACCACCTCGACCGACATGATCGGTTCGAGGAGCACGGGCTTCGCCTTGCGGGCCACCTGCTTGAACGCCATGTTGCCGGCGATCTTGAACGCCATCTCGGAGGAGTCGACGTCGTGGAACTTGCCGTCGAGCAAGGTCACCCGGATGTCGACGGTGGGGAACCCGGCGAGCACGCCGGTGGTCATCGCCTCTTCGATGCCGTGGCTCACCGACGGAATGTATTCCTTCGGGATACGGCCACCGGTGATCTTGTCGATGAACTCATAACCACCACCGGCCTCGTTGGGCTCCATCATGATGGTGACCTCGGCGAACTGACCGGAACCACCCGTCTGCTTCTTGTGGGTGTAGGTGTCCTTCTCGACGGTCGAGGTGATCGTCTCCCGGTAGGCGACCTGCGGCTTGCCGACGGTGGCGTCGACCTTGAACTCACGCATCATGCGGTCGACGAGCACCTCGAGGTGCAGCTCGCCCATGCCGGCGATGATGGTCTGACCGGTCTCCTCATCGGTGCGAACCGTGAAGGTCGGATCTTCGGCCGACAGCGAGGTGAGGGCCTTGGCCAGCTTGTCCTGATCACTCTTGGTCTTCGGCTCGACGGCCACATGGATCACGGGATCGGGGAAGTCGAGCGACTCCAGGACGATGGCGTTCGAGGCGTCGGTGAGGGTGTCACCGGTGCGCACGTCCTTGATGCCGATGGCGGCCATGATGTCGCCGGTCATGGCAAAGTCACGGTCCTCCTGCTTGTTGGCGTGCATCTCGAGGAGACGACCCATGCGCTCCTTGTTCCCCGTGCGGGTGTTCAGGATCTGGCTGCCCTTCTCGAGCTTGCCGGAGTAGACCCGGAAATAGGTCAGCTTGCCGACCTGAGGGGCGGTCATGATCTTGAACGCCAGGGCGGAGAACGGCTCGTCGTCGGACGGCTTGCGGGTGGCTTCCTCGCCACCCTTCAGTTCGGTGCCCTCCACCGGGGGAAGATCGGTTGGCGACGGGAGGTAGTCGATCACGGCGTCGAGCAGGGGCTGGACACCCTTGTTCTTGAACGCGGTGCCGCAGAGAATCGGGACGAGTTCGTTGGCGATGGTGGTACGACGCAGCGCGGCCCGGAGTTCGTCCTCGGTGAGGTCCTCGTTCTCGAGGTAGGACTCCATGGCCTCCTCGTCGACGCCGGCCACGGCCTCGAGCAGCTCGGCCCGGTATTCGGCGGCCTGATCGGCCATGTGGGCCGGGATGTCCTGCTCCTCGTAGGTGGCGCCGAGGTCCTTCTCATCGGTGGCCTTCGGCCAGACGAGGGCCTTCATCTTCACCAGGTCGACGACTCCGATGAAGTCGGCTTCAATGCCGATCGGAAGCTGGATGACCGCGATGTCGGCGGTCAGACGGTCCTTGATCGTGTCGACACAGAAGTAGAAGTCGGCGCCGGTCCGGTCGAGCTTGTTGACGAAGCACATCCGCGGGACCTTGTAGCGGTCGGCTTGCCGCCACACGGTCTCCGACTGGGGCTCGACACCGGCCACACCGTCGAACACGGCAACGGCACCGTCGAGCACGCGGAGGGAACGTTCGACCTCGACGGTGAAGTCGACGTGACCCGGCGTGTCGATGATGTTGATCCGGTGATCCTTCCAGAAGCAGGTGGTGGCGGCGGACGTGATCGTGATGCCGCGCTCCTGCTCCTGCTCCATCCAGTCCATCGTGGCGCCACCGTCGTGGACCTCACCGATCTTGTAGTTCTTACCGGTGTAGAACAGGATGCGCTCGGTGGTCGTTGTCTTGCCGGCATCAATATGGGCCATGATGCCGATGTTGCGATATCGATCGAGTGGGGATGGGCGGTCTGCCATGAGAGGGGATCCTAGTTACGAAGTGAATTGCGATTTCTGCAGTGTTGGGAGCCTCGACGTTTTCGGCGAAGCCGAAAACTCGTTAAAGGAGCGGCGGCTCCGCCGCCGCGAGTGACTACCAGCGGTAGTGGGCGAAGGCCTTGTTGGATTCGGCCATCTTGTGGACGTCCTCACGGCGCTTCACAGCAGCGCCGATTCCGTTGGAGGCGTCGAGAATCTCGTTGGCCAGCCGCTCGGCCATGGTGCGCTCGCGGCGATCACGGGCGTAGCCGACCAGCCAGCGAATGGCCAGGGTGGTGGCCCGGCGGGGACGAACCTCGACCGGAACCTGGTAGGTGGCGCCACCGACTCGACGGCTCTTCACCTCGAGCTGGGGCCGGACGTTGTCGACGGCCCGCTTGAAGGCGGCGACGGGATCACCGCCGGTCTTCTCGGCAACGGTGTCGAATGCGCTGTAGACGATCCGCTCGGCGGTGGTCTTCTTTCCGGAGAGGAGCACCTTGTTGATGAGCTGGGTGACGAGCACCGACCGGTAGACCGGGTCGGGCTGGAGTTCACGACGGGGGGCTGGTCCCTTGCGAGGCATATCTGGGTTCCTTAATCCTTCTTGGCCCCGTAGCGACTACGAGCCTGCTTGCGATCACGGACGCCGGAGGTGTCGAGGGTGCCCCGGACGATCTTGTAGCGAACTCCGGGCAGGTCTTTCACACGACCGCCTCGGACGAGCACCATGGAGTGTTCCTGGAGGTTGTGGCCCTCGCCGGGAATGTAGGCGGTGACCTCGATACCACTGGTCAAACGAACGCGGGCCACCTTGCGCAGCGCCGAGTTCGGCTTCTTCGGCGTGGCCGTGTAGACGCGGGTGCACACCCCACGACGCTGGGGGGACCCCATGAGAGCCGGGGTCGTACCCTTCTTGGTTTTGCTCTGACGGCCCTTGCGGACCAGTTGTTGTATGGTGGGCACCAGGGACCTCTCGGGGCAATCACGCTCGGCGTGGTTCGGACACTCGGTTTGCGATCGCCTTCGTGTGTCGGCGATCATGGCGATCAATCAGTACTTCAAATCATGCGGCCTCGAGCCGTCGGCCTGACTGAAGAAGACGGGACGGGTCGTATGAGGCTGAGGCGCGACACACCTTGGTGCGTTTGCACGCCAGCTAGTAAGGCTACGGCCGGTTCGAGGTGTTCACAACGGGGGTGGACTTCTCGATTCGGCCTGTGGACGTGGTAAACCCGGTCACCTGGACCGGTCGGCTCGCGCGCCAGGTTTCCAGCATACCGCCGGCAGGCTCGGCGACGGCAGCGACGCACCCTCAGACTACGAACTTTTGGACCTCAACTCTTGGACCCGGCGCCGATCAGCCGAAGTCCGGGGAACGCTTCTCCTTCACCGCGGCCACACCTTCCGCCGCGTCGGGGCCGCCGAAACCCAGCATCTCCAACGCCACGGAGGCGTCGAATGCCGGGCCGGCCGTCCGCAGCCAGTTGTTCAGCGAGAGCTTGGTCCATTGGATCGCCTGGTTCGAGCCGGCGTTGAGGGTGCGGGCGACGTCGTAGGCCCGGTCGAGCACGGTGTCGTCGTCGACCGCCAGCGAGACGAGCCCGATGCGCTCCGCCTCCTCCCCCGTCAGCGGTTCGCAGGTCATCAGGTAGTACTTGGCCTTGGCCATGCCGCACAGCAAGGGCCAGATGATCGCCGCATGATCCCCGGCGGCCACCCCGATCTTCGTGTGGCCGTCGATGATGCGGGCCGACCGACCGACCACGGAGATGTCGGCCATCAGCGCCGTCGCCAGCCCGGCACCGACCGCCACCTTCTCGATGGCCGAAACCACCGGCTTGGAACAGTTGATGATGTTGTAGACGAGGTCCCTCGCCTCCCGGAACACCTCGGCCCGGTAGGCCGGGTCGGCGATGATCTCATCGATCATGCCCAGGTCGCCGCCGGCGGAGAACGCGCCGCCGGCGCCGTGCACGACGACGACGTTGGTGTCGGGGTCTCGGTTCACGGCCGTCCAGATGTCGGCGAGGTGGGCGTGTTTGACGCCGTCGACCGCGTTCAGGCGACCCGGGGTGTCGATGACGATCCGCAGGATGCCCGGTTCCAGGCGATCGACGGTGAGGCTGTCGAAGGCGGCGTAACGGTCGAGAGAGGGATCGGGGGTGCTGCTCATAACGGACCGACGGTAGCGTCTCGCACCCTCCTCAGGCCAGTTCCCCGTATTTCCTACGACCGTCGGGATCAGTCGGCAGCTCGGGGACGGGACCGACTCACCGGCGTCGCGGCCAGATCGCCGTAGAGCTTGTCGCGGGCCGCCATCCAGGCCTCGTGGATCGCGCATTGGTTGGATTCATCGCAGTGGCCGGCGTCGAGCACGCAGATCTCCTCGTCGAGTGGTCCCTCGACCGCCTCGATGACATCGAAGAGTGAGATGTCGTCGAGATCAACGTCGAGGCGATAGCCGCCGGTCGGTCCGGGTGCAGAGTCGATCCACCGTCGCCGGACCAACGGGGCCAGCACCTGAGGGAGAAATCCGTTGGTGGTGCCGATCAGTTCGGCCAGGTCGGACCCCTTCAGCCGGTCCGGATTCGAACCGAGCGCGCACATCGCTCGAACGGCCAGATCGGATTTTCGGGTGATGTCGAGCCGCAAGCCGGTACTCCTGCATGTCTCTCCGCCGAGCTACCCCCGCTTCTCGAGGACTCTGTCCGAAGCCGGGTGGAACACGAACGGCTCGTCGCTGTTGCGAACCACCCGCTGCCACGGGCGGGTCACGTAGCCTAGCGGAAGCGTGATGATGTGGACGAGCCTGCTGAATCCGAAGACGGCGACGAACACCCAGAACGACAGTACATGGAGCTGTACCACCAGCGGCAGCGGCTCGACGTAGCTCGTGTCGGGCGACAGGGTCAACACGGACCGCATGTAGGGGACGAGCGTGGCGGTTCCCCAAAATGACCCCCACCGGTAGGCGATCGCCGTCCAGAGCCCGGTGGCGATCTGGACGCTCAGGACGAGCAGCACCACAACGTCGGTCGGGCTTGTGACCGACCGGATGCGGGCATTGCCCAACCGCCTCCACAGCAGCACGATCAAGCCGAACGCGGCCCACAGACCAAGGGCGAGTCCCGTCGCCTCCAGGAGGTACAGACGCACCGGTGCGCCGTTCCAGATCTCGAAGCCCCGAGGGACGAGCAACGCGGCGAGGTGCCCGAGCAGGATCAGCGACAGCCCCCAGTGAAACGACACCGATCCCCAGTACAGACGCCGACTCTCCAACAGTTGTGACGACAACGACGACACCGAGAACGGATGCCGGCGCCACCGCCACGCCGTCACAACGACCAGCAGAGCAATCGCCATGTAGGGCACGACAGCGAACAGAAAGGTCTCGAATCTCATGGTGAAACTCCTATCGTCACCGGCGTCTCGCCTTGGATCACGGCCTCGGTCGCCGCGATCAGATGCCGATACGGGTTGTCCGGATCGGCGACGCGGATGGCCGTACGCATCTGCCTGACGGCGTCCCCGATCACCTGCACCAGATCGGAAAACGGATCGGCGGTGACCGCCAGGTACCGGAGGACCGGCTCGATGTGGTCGGGTAGCTCGCCGCCCAACTCCACGTCGTTGTTCTCCATGTGGCGCTTGAGGTCGGCCATGAACTCGCCGCGGCGGTAGTTCTCTCCCCAGGTGAGATGACCGATGTAGGGGACGAACAGCGGCGACAGATCCAGGGTGCGGGTGTGCAGCTCCTCCCACTCGGTCAGACTGAGCTTGTCGATGGCGGCAGCGAAGCGGCGCATCCGCCGCTGCGCGGGGCCCGACAGGTCACGCTCCACCGCGGAGCGAAGCTCACTGAGACGTTCGGCGTCCGGGTATCGGTAGCCAAGGGCCACCACCTCGCCCGGGCGCATCACGGACCCCGATGGGGTTGTTGGAGGTACCCGAATCCGCCCGCTCCCTTGGCCGACAACGGATCATTCAACTCCTCGATCGCCATCTCCCGCCGGTAGGGCGGAAGCACGAATCGTTCGTCCAGAGTCGGCAGGGTCGTGAGGCGGTAGATGTCCTCGGCCCGCTGCTCCGAAATCCCGACCGAGTCGAGCATGGCCTGGGTCGCCTCGTCGATGCCGTCGGCACCCGAGTGTTTCCAGTCGACACTCTGGCGTCGTTTGAACGTCCTGACCGCCAGCATGGTCCGCAGGATTCGCCGGATCGGTTCCTCGTCGCCGATCGAGAACAGGTTCGCCAGGTACTGAACCGGCATCCGGGCACTGTCGAGGCGGTCGAACAGTTCGAAGTCGACGCGGTCGTCGGGGATGTCGAGTTTGGAGAGGCTGCGTTCGAGGTGGGAGATCACCGGCGACAGGGGCGGAACGTAGAACATCATGGCCGAGGTCCGGTACTCGGGATGCAGCGGCAACGCCATACCCCATTCCTTCACGAATCGGTAGATGGGTGAGCGCCGGGCCGAGTCGAGCCACCCCTCGTCGATGCCGGCCGCCCGGGCCGCGGTGATCACGCGTTGGTCGCTCGGGTCGAGGATGAGGTCGAGTTGGGCGTCGAGCAACTCGTCGTCGGGCAGGCGGTTCACCGAGTCGATGCGGTCGGCGTCATAGAGCACGACCCCCATGTAACGGATCCGACCGACGCAGGAGTGGGCGCAGGCCGGTGCCTGACCGGTCTCCATGCGGGGAAAGCACAGGATGCACTTCTCCGACTTGCCGGTTGACCAGTTGTAGTAGACCTTCTTGTAGGGGCACCCGGCGACACACATCCGCCAGCCGCGGCATTTGTCCTCGTTGACCAGCACCACACCGTCTTCTGCCCGCTTGTAGATGGCCCCGCTGGGACAGGCGGCGGCGCACGAGGGATTCAGGCAGTGGTTGCAGATCCGGGGCAGGTAGTTGAACACGACCCGCTCGATCTCGTCCAACTGGGCTCGAACAGCGTCGTCGACACCCTCGAGCGACGGATCGTTGCTGGCGTAGATGTCGGAGCCGCCGAGGTCGTCGTCCCAGTTGGGCCCGGTGCTGATCTCCATCTCGTCGCCGGTGATCCGCGAGATCGGGACGGCGGTAGGCTGCTGGTCCTGCTGGGGACCGGTGATCAGGTCGCCGTATTTGAAGGTGAACGGGTCGTAGTAGTCCTCGAGGGTCGGCAGTGCAGGGTTGAAGAACAGCTTGCCGAGCCCGCCGGCCCGCGACTGGAGCTTCAACTTCAACCGACCGGACGAGTCGCGGTACCAGCCTCCCTTGTAGTGGGTCTGATCCTCCCAACCGGTCGGATACCCGGTGCCCGGCCTCGTCTCGACGTTGTTCCACCACATGTACTCCGCGCCGTCGCGGTCGGTCCACAGGTTCTTGCAGGCGACCGAGCAGGTGTGGCAGCCGATGCACTTGTCCAGGTGGAACAACATGCTCATCTGGGCTCGTACTCTCATGGTGTCACCCCCCTTCCTAATAGTCGGGCCGGTCGATCCGGCGGACGTAGACGAACGTGTCCCGGTTCACCCCGGTCGGCCCCCAGTAGTTGAAGGCGTAGGTGAACTGGGCGTAGCCGCCGCTCATCAGCACCGGTTTCAACCGGGTCCTGGTCAGCGAGTTGTTCATTCCGGCCCGGTTCTTCCGGCGGGGCGAGATCGGGATGCCGACGGTCCGTTCGGTGGCGTGGTACACGAACACGGTGCCACTGGGGATCCGGGACGAGGTGGTGCACCGCTGGACGAAGACCCCGTTGTCGTTGTAGACCTCGACCCAGTCGTTGTCGACGATTCCGAGGCGGGCGGCGTCCTTGTTGTTCAGCCACACCGGATACCCGCCCCGTGACAGCGTCATCATGCGGTCGTTCTCCGAATAGGTGGAGTGGATCGACCATTTGCCGTGGGGCGTGATGTAGTTGAACATCGTGCCGTCCTGGCCCTCGCGGAGGGACTGTTCGGTTTCGGACAGCATGAGGTGGTCGGGGCGGGGTTTGTAGGTCGGCAGCTGTTCACCCCACTGCAGGTACTGCTCGTGGTCGAGGTAGAAGTGCTGTCGACCGGTCAAGGTCCGCCACGGGACGAGGTGTTCGACGTTGAGGGTGAAGGGGCTGTAGGAACGTCCCTTGGACACGAGACCGCTCCAGGTGGGTGTTGTCAGCACCCGTCGGGGTTGGGCGATCAGCTGGCTGAAGTCGATACGGACGTCCCGCTGGCCGGCCCCGATGTGGGAGAGGTTGAGGCCGGTCTTGGCCTCCTCGGCCTCGAAGGCCCGGTGGGCCAATTCCCCGTTCGACGCCGGGTCGAGGGCCAAAATGGCCTCGCACACCTCGCGGTCCAGGACCAGCGAGGGACGGGGCGCATCACCGTTGCGGCTCCCGTTGCCCGAGCTGCGATGGTCGGGCTGTCGGCGGGCCAGTTCGTCGTAGAACTCCTCGACCGACACCCTGAGGCCGTGGGCGGCAACGCCGTTGGCCCGCACACCGGGACCGAGTGATGTCATCCGCTCGTAGAGCTCGCTGTAGTTGCGTTTGACGATGGCGAACTTCGGCATGGTCTTGCCCGGCACGGCCTCGACCTCGCCGGTCCGCCAATCACCCGGCCGGGTCTGGGCCAGCTCATCGGGTGAGTCGTGAACCAGCGGCTGCATCACGACGTCCTCGACCTCGGTCGGCAGATGGCGAGGAGCGAGTTCGGACACCTTGGCCGCCAGTGCGGAGAAGATCTGCCAGTCCGAACGTGACTCCCAGGCCGGTGGCACGGCCGCCTGCATCGGGTTGATGAACGAGTGCATGTCGGTCGTGTTGAGGTCGTCCTTCTCGTACCAGGTCGCAGCCGGCAGCACGAGGTCGGAGTACAGGGCGCTGGTGTCCATCCGGAAGTTCAGATCGACGACCAGATCCATCTTGCCGATGGGGGCGTCGGGCCGGACCGCCACCTCGGTCACACCGTGATCGTCGGGTTCGGAGGCGATGGCGTTGGAGTCGGTGCCCAGATAGTGGCGCATGAAGAACTCGTGGCCCTTGGCCGACGTGCCGATGGCGTTTCCCCGCCAGATGAACCAGGTTCGAGGCCAGGACTCCGGCGCGTCGGGATCGTCGATGGCGAAGGTCAGCTTGTCGGAGGTCAGACCGTCGACGACGTGACGGCGGACCTCGTCGTCGGTCGCCGCCCCCTGGCGTCGGGCTTCTCGCACGACATCGAGCGGATTCTCCGTGAACTGGGGGAAGAACGGCAGCCAGCCCTGACGAACGGCACGGGCCTGATGGTCGATGGTGTGGTCGTGCTGTTCGGGGTGGTCGGTGGGCAGCGAGTCGTAGTCTCGGTAGCCGCGCTCGTAACGCCACTGATCGGAGTGCACGTAGTGGAACGACGGCGTGTTCTGGTGGCGGGGGGCCATACCCCAGTCGAGCCCGAAGGCGATCGAACCCCATGAAGCCTGGTTGACCACCTTCTCCTGGCCCACGTAGTGGCCGAGGCCGCCGCCGTTGACGCCGACCGACCCGGTCAGCATCAACGCGACGATGCCGGCCCGGTACAGGAGGTTGTTGTGGTACCAGTGGTTGGCGCCGGCACCGATGATGATCAGGTTGCGCCCCTCGGTCAGTTCACCGTTGCGTCCCCACTCCCGGGCGAACTTGACGACGGTGTCACGGTGGATCCCGGTGTAGCGTTCCTGCCAGGCCGGCGTGTAGGGCTGCTCGTCGTCGTAGCCCGAGGCGTTGTATCCCCGGAGACCTCGATCGACGCCGAACTGGGCGTTGAGCAGGTCGAACACGGTGGTGACGGTGACCGGTCCGTCGACCGTCTGGACCGTACGGGTGGGCACCGACCGGCGGAATGTGCCGTCGCCCCCGTAGAACTCCAGCTCGAGTTCGGTCTCGGTGTAGGCGGCGGCCGAGCCGTGACCGTCCTCGTCGAGGAGGCTCAGCCTCGGCTTGATGGTCTGGCCGGTGGTGGCATCCTCCATCCGGAGATTCCAGTGCCCCTTGTCCTCGACGGCCCAGCGGTCGCCGATGCTGCCGTTCGGCATTCGAGGTCCGTCGTGGGTCTCGTCCCACACCAACAACTTCCAGTCGCCGTTCTCGACCTCGGCGTAGCGGTGCAGGCGATCGGCTCGGAGGTACCGGCCGGGTTTCCCGTCGACGATCTCGACCAGAAACGGCAGGTCGGTGTAGTTGCGGGCGTAGTTCTCGAAATAGGGAACCGAACGATCGTGGAAGAACTCGGTGAGCAGCACGTGGTTGACGGCGAGCCAGAACGCGGTGTCCTGACCGGCGTTGGCCGGAATCCACCAGTCCGCGTACTTGGCCACCTGGGAGAAGTCGGGGCTGAACACGGCCAGCTTGGCCCCGGCGTGTCGGACCTCGGAGATGAAGTGGGTGTCGGGCGTGCGGGTCATGTTCAGGTTGGCGCCCATGACCGCAATGAACCGGGCGTGATACCAGTCGGCCGATTCGTGCACGTCGGTCTGCTCGCCCCAGATCTCGGGAGACGCCGGAGGCAGGTCGCAGTACCAGTCGTAGAAGCTCATGATCACACCACCGATGAGCGCCATGAACCGGCTGCCGGCGGCGTAGCTGACCTGGGACATGGCCGGAATCGGGGAGAACCCGGCCACCCGGTCCGGCCCGTGGGTCTTGATGGTGTGGATGGTCGACGCGGCGGCGATCTCGAGCGCCTCGTCCCACGAGATGCGACGGAATCCGCCCTTACCCCGGGCCTGCTGATAGCTCCGACGCCACTCCGGCGTGTCCTGGATGATGGCCCAGGCGTTTACCGGATCGTCGAGCGCCTCCCGTTTCGCCTTTCGGTAGAGATCGAGGAGTGCGCCTCGGACATAGGGGTACTTGATCCGGATCGGCGAGTAGAGATACCACGAGTACGAGATGCCACGCTGGCAGCCACGGGGCTCATAGGGCGGCAGGCCCTCCTCGAGTTGCGGGTAGTCGGTGGC
The DNA here is from genome assembly GCA_965216675.1 of Acidimicrobiales bacterium. Classification (GTDB taxonomy): domain Bacteria; phylum Actinomycetota; class Acidimicrobiia; order Acidimicrobiales; family SZUA-35; genus JAHELU01. The sequence continues at coordinate 1,433,342 of CBDCGK010000004.1, forward strand.
CTGCAACTCCCAGGTGACGATGCCGTTCTTGACGAACACCTCCCAGGAGCAGCTTCCGGTGCAGTTGACCCCGTGGGTGGAGCGGACCCGCTTGTCGTGCTGGAACCGGTTTCGGTAGAACTCCTCCCACTTCCGTTCAGCCGGGGCGACCGTCTCTTCGATCCACTGCCTCGTCATCTCGTACCTCTCAGTCGCTGGGTGTAGCTGGAACTCATCGATCGGCCGATGAGCGCCATGGCGCCGAGGAGCACCGCCAGACCGATGACACCCCCCAGCAGCAGGGTGTCGCCGGAGGATCCGCGGTCGGAACGATCGGGATCAGGAGCCAGGAAGGCGACGAGATCGGCGATCTCGTTCTCGGTCAGCGGATCGTCGGCGAAGATCGGCTGCATGGTCGCCGAGGGGGGAGAGGCGAGCCACGCCGACAGGCCGGCGTCACCGCCGAGGTTGTCGAAGCTGGCGTCGAGGTCCGGCCCCAGGCCGGGTCCTCCCCGATGACCGACGTCGGCCGCCTGGTGGCATGAGCCGCAGGCGCCCCCACCGTTCTCGAACCGATCGGCACCGATGAACAGGCGGCGTCCACGGTCGACGTCGCCGGTCACCGGGGCGGCGTCGGCCGAGTCGATCACCTCCGGGGTGGCGGTCTCCTCGACAGCCGAGGAGGCCAGACCGACCACGTACTCGACGACAGCCGCCCGCTCGTCGTCGGACATGGCGACCGGCGGCATCACGGTGTCGTAGGACACGCCGTCGACCTCGATGGGGCCGCTCTTGCCGTTGCGGATCACGTCGTCGACGGCGGCGGCGTCGGCGGCGGATGGGTTGCCGGCGAGCGGAGGGAAGCTGCCGCTGACACCCACGCCGCCAGGCTGGTGGCACGCCCCGCAGTATTGGTCATACAGTGCGGCACCGTCGCCCTGGGCGGCCAGCACCGGCTCGGCCTGCGCCGGCCCGGCGGCGGAGAAGGCGAGTGCCATCGCCACGGCAAACACGATCGGGGCGATGATGGCGCCCGGTACGGGTCGGGTGATCGATCGACGGCTCATGGATTGTCGTATTCCTTTCGGGGACCCAGGTAGTACCACCAGTTCAGGGCGAGACAGACGAGGTAGAACAGGCCGAACCCGAACAGCGCGTACTCCGGTGTCCCGCCGTTGATCTGCTCCCCGAACTCCTGGGGCACGACGAATGCGCCGTAGGCCGCGACCGCCGAGGTCCAGCCGAGAACCGGCCCGGCCTGCTCGGAGTCGAAAACCATGGCGATCGTGCGGAACGTCGAACCGTTGCCGATGCCGGAGGCGGCGAACAGCACGAGGAACAGGCCGAAGAACGCCGGGAAGAACTCCTCGGGGGTTTCCGACCGATAGGCCTCCCGCAGGAAGTACGCCAGGCCGAGGGCGCTGAGCGTCATGACGATCGAGACGTAGTGGGTCACCCGGGCACCCCCGACCCGATCGGAGATCCAGCCACCGATCGGCCGGATGAACGCACCGATGAACGGGCCCATCCAGGCGTAGGTCAGCGCCGAGGGCCCGTCGGGATTGGGGGTGTCGTGGGTGAGCACCCCGTCGACGTCGATGTGTTTGAAACCGAACACCACCTTGATGGCCAGCGCGAACCCGGCGGAGTACCCGATGAAACTCCCGAACGTCATCGTGTAGATGACGCTCATGATCCAGGTGTGTTTGTGGGAGAAGATCCGGTACTGGCGTTCGAGAATCGGTTTGATCTCACCGGGCAGCCACTTCAGCAGTAGCACCGTGAGGTAGATGACGCCGGCGATGATCGGATACTTGGCCAGCGCCGGTGCACCGAGACCGGTCGGATCGGGCAGGATCAGGAACAGCCCGATTGCCGAGGCGATCGCGGCCATCGACAGCATCATGACGATCTTGACGAACGACGAGAGCGGCGATCCGATGTTGGGCGACACGTGCTCGGCCCGGATGTTGTTGAGGCCGAACCAGCCGGCGAACGCCAGCGGTATCAGGAAGACGAGCCAGACGAAGCCGGCGTTGTGGATCCAGGTTTCGGTCCCGGCCGAGATCTTTCCGATGAGGGTTCCGGAGTCGCTCTCGAGAATCATCGAGCCGCCGCCGAAGAACGCCCGGGTCATCACGAAGGGGATCAGCACCTGCATCGTCGTCACGCCGGCATTTCCCAGGCCGGCGTTGAGGCCGAGGCTGAGGCCCTGCATCCGTTTCGGGAAGAAGAAGCTGATGTTCGACATCGACGATGCGAAGTTGCCGCCGCCGAGCCCTGACAGGAAGGCCAACAGCTGGAAGACCCACAGCGGCGTGTCCTGGTCGAGCAACGCCAAGCCGGTGCCGACGGCGGGAATCATCAGCAGGGCGGTGGTGAAGAAGATGGTGTTGCGCCCACCGGCGATGCGGATGAAGAAGCTGCTGGGTATGCGGAAGCTGGCCCCGGTCAGACCGGCGATGGCGGTCAAGGTGAACAGCTCGGCCTGGCTGAACGGGAAGCCCAGGTTGAGCATCTGGACCGTGACGATGCTCCAGTACAACCAGACCGCGAAACCGCACAACAGGCTCGGTATGGAAATCCATAGGTTGCGGTTGGCGATTCGGTGACCGGTTGAGGACCAGAAGGTCTCGTCCTCGACGTCCCATTCCTGGATGTCGGCCATGGTCAGACTCCTTCCCCGACCGGATCGGTCTGCGGTTCGTCGTCGAAGCTGGCCGAGAACGCGTCCTTGGGTTCCTCCAGCAGCAGCCAGGTCATGACGAAACTGACGGCGGCGCCGGCGGCCAGGATGAAGAAGAAGGTGCGGGCGTCGACCAGCGAGAAGAGCACGAGGTAGATGACGGCCCCGACGTTGCCGTAGGCGCCGGCCATGCCGGCGATCTGGCCGGTCATCCGCCGGTTGACCATCGGGATGATGGCGAAGGTCGCCCCCTCCGCCCCCTGGACGAAGATCGAGGCGAAGATCGTGATCCCGACGGCGACCACCAGCCACCAGACGCCGTCGAAGGTCGGCGTGATGTTGCGGAATCCGTCTGCGTCGACCCCCGGAGCCCACTTCGTGATGTAGGCCATGAGGAGGAAGCCGACGACGATGCCGGCGATGTAGATCAACATGGTCCGCTTCCGGTTGGCCAGGCGGTCCGACAGGTAGCCGCCGAGCGGTCGGGCCACCAGGTTGACGAAGGCGAACGACGAGGCGACGAGTCCGGCCACGGTGGCCGTGACGAGCGGTCCGCCGCCGGATCGGGTGAGGCCCGAGAACGCCGTCTCGAAGAAGGCCGGCAGCATCGACACCACGGCCAGCTCGGCCCCGAAGTTGGCGAAGTAGGTCGAGTTGAGGGCGGCGACGCTGCCGAAGTGGAATGGTTCACGGCTCCCGTCGGGGTTCTTGATCGCCGGGAGGTTGACCTGCAGCGTCTTTCCCGCGTGGAACAGGTAGACCAGCGTCAGTGCGCCGTAGATCAGGTAGAGGTTGCGCTGGGACAGGATGGGCTCGCCGTCGATGGTGGCGTTGCTGATCCGCCAGGCCAGCACACCGAGTGCGCCGACGAGCGGGATCGACCAGATCAGGTACTGGACGAGATCCCCGTAGGAACCGACCAGCATCGGCTCGGCCTTCTTCGACCGGATCAGCTCGCGCCCGTCGGGTACATCTCGGACCAGGAACAGGTAGAGGACGCCGTAGAGGCCGAGCACGATGCCGTTGATGGCCATGGCCCACCGCCAGGCATCGGGCCCGAGGTCGAGCCAGCGGCCGAGGAAGGTGATGGCGAACCACGGCAGGGTCATGGCGGCGAAGGCCGAGCCGAAGTTCCCCCACCCGGCGTAGAACCCCTCGGCCCGCCCGACGTAGCGGGGCGGGAACCATTGGGCCACCATCTTGATGCCGACCACGAAGCCGGCGCCGACGCTGCCGAGCGCCAGTCGGGAGATCATCAGCTGGGTGAACGAGTCGGCGAATGCGAACCAGATGGCCGGCGCGGCCATGACCACCATCAAGCCGCTGAAGACGACACGGGCTCCGAACCGGTCGATCAGCGCGCCGACCACGATGCGGGCCGGGATGGTGAGGGCGACGTTGCAGATCAGCAGAACCTTGATGTGTTCCTGTGTCAGCCAGTCGAGGTTCCCGGTGATGGTGGTGGCCAGCGGGGCGAGGTTGAACCACACATAGAACGTCATGAAGAAGGCGATCCACGTGAAGTGCAGGACCCTGATCCGCTCTTCAGCGAAGTTCAGCAGGCGCGGTTCGTCCTCCTCGATGCGTGCGAGATCAGCCGTGGTCATGGCGCTGTGATCGACCTTCCCCCAGACCCTGTCCGGACTAGTCATATAAATATTAAGTTCTGGTCTTAGAAACTATGAGTCTCCGGGTCGGACAGACTAGGGTCGAAGGTCCCGCAACCCCACAGGATGTATCTCGCGACCCCGCGGCGACGTCTACAGAACATGCTGGGAACCGCAACGAAATCGGCCGGCCCTCGGCGCCGGGCCGGCGATCTCATCCGCTACCCGTCGTTTCTCGCCTCCGCGGCGCGAACGATCGCCAACTCCGCGCTGTACTTGAGCGGCTTGCGACGAAAACCCCTGCTGCTCGAGGGACGCCGCAGGGGCGACCAGTACCACAACTGGTCGGGGGACCGACGCCATCGGGTCCGCTGGGCTGAGCCGAAGAGCGAAGATGAGCTGATCGAATTGGTCCGGTCGGCGGACTCGATCAGGATCGTCGGGTCCGGCCACTCGTTCAACGACGCCCTGGCCTCCGACGGTCTGACCGTGTCGCTCGATCGGCTCAGCGGCATCGTCGACGTCGACCCGGCGACCAAACGGGCCACGGTGCGGGCCGGAACCCGTCTACGGGACCTGACCGGCGAGTTGTTCGATCGGGGTCTGGCCCTGCGATCGCTCGCATCCCACGACGCCCAGAGCGTCGGTGGCATCCTGGCCACCGACGTGCACGGCACCGGTTGTGGCCCGGCCCATCTCAGCGACCAGGTGGTCTCGCTGCGCCTCGTCGACGGAACGGGTGCAGTACACACCCTGGGCCCCGACGACGACCTGTTTCGGGCCGCGGTCGGCGGTCTCGGGGCGGTCGGCATCATCACCGAGGTGACCGTCCAGTGCGTAGACGCCTTCAATCTCACCCAGACCACGAAGGTGCGCTCGCTCGACTGGGCCCGGAAGAACCTCGACCGCCTGCTGGAGCACAACGACCATGTCAGCTTCTACGCCTACCCGTTCACCGATCAGGTGCACGTGCACACGTGGAACCACACCGATGAGGCGCCGAGCTTCGCCGGCCGTCTCCGGGAGGCACTCAACGAGGCCAAGGCCGCAATCGGAGCGGCCGTGGCCGGCGACGGCGCGGCCCACCTCGGCATCCTCCCTTGGACCGCCCCGGTGGCGATGCGGCTCCAGGCCCCGATCGACCTGGTCCATCGAGCCCACGACGCGTTCAACCGCACCCAATACCATCTTCATCAGGAGCTCGAGGTGGCGGTTCGCCGTGACGAGGTGTGGGACCGGCTCGCCGAGTTGATCGAGCTCTACGAGAACCTGTACCGCAGCGGTCGGTTCCGGACGGCCACACGACTCCCGTTCCTTCTCGTCGAGGTCCGCTTCAGCCCGGCCTGGCACGACGGCACCCTGCTCGGTGCCGGCGTCGAGCGGGACACGGCCTGGCTCTGCCTGTGCTGCAACCAGTCGGGGGCGGTCGGCCGATACTTCGCCGCGGTCGAGGATTGGATCCGAGGCAACGACGCCAGGGTCCACCTCGGCAAGTGGTGCGAGTCGATCGACGTCAACGACATCGCCCGTATGCACGGCGAGCGGTTCAAGAAGTTCCGACGCCTCCAAGCCGAGGCCGATCCGAACGGCCTCTTCGTGAACCCCTTCGTCGAGCGCCTGTTCGCTCCGGTCGCCACCCGGGGCTCTGATCCGCCTCAGAACGTAAAGAACTCGAACGGCACGGCGTAGGTGGCCCCCAGGAGGGGCCCGGTGGCGGCCGCCGAACTCCGCAGCATCTCGTCGGGATCGGGGGCGTCCGGACCCAGGTTGTCGAGATAGACCTGGTGACAGCGCAGCGACTCGATTCCCGCATCGAGCGAGTCGGTGACGTCGACTCCGTGGGTGGCGGCGAGCCCGTGGGAGAACAGCGCGAACCGGACGCCGGACCACGGCTCACCGGCCTCGGGGAAGATCCAGCGGTTCCCGGCATCACGTACCGCATCGAGCAGGGCAATCCCCACGGCGCGGTGGTCGGCGTGATTCCACGACGGTCCACCCCAGGACTCCCGGAAGTTGATCCCGATCACGACGTCCGGTTGGTGCCGGCGTATCGCCCCCGCAAGGTCACGGCGAAGCGCGAGGTCGGCGACAACGAGCCCATCGACATGATCCAGGTATTCGAGCCGGTCGACGCCGACCACCCGGCACGATGCCTCCTGCTCCCCCGCCCGGGCCGCCAGCGAGTCAGCGGGACGCATCGAATCGATCCCCGCCTCACCCCGCGTCACGAGCAGATAGGAGATCTCCTTGCCCTGGCCGGTCCAGCGGGCCACAGCCGACGCCGCTCCATATTCCATGTCGTCGGGGTGGGCCACAACGGCCAGCCCTCGGGTCCAGTCCTCCGGTACGGGCTCCAGCGAGTCGTCTGCCATGGCGCCCAGGGTAGTCACTGCTCACCTCGTGGGCGGCCGATCGCTACGATGGGCCGATGGCCGAGCAGCTGATACCGATCTTCCGGGTCGCCGATGGTGAGGCGACCGCGGCATGGTATGCCCGCTTGGGATTCGGTGTCGTCGGTGAGCACCGGTTCGCTCCTGACCTGCCGCTCTACCTCTTTCTCGAGCGAAACGGGATCGCCCTGCACCTCTCGGAGCACACCGGCGACGCCCGACCGGGAACGCTGGTGTACTTCTGGGTCGACGACGTCGACGAGATCGCGGCCGAGTTCGGGGCCGAGATTCACGACCAACCCTGGGGTCGGGAGATCAAGCTGACGGATCCGGACGGCAACCGACTCCGCATCGCCGAACGGCTCGAGTCCTAACGCCCGTCACGCCCGTCGTCGCGACCGACGGGGCCGAGAAGGCGCACACCCAGGATCGAGCCGATCAATCCGCCCGTGCTCGACAGGAGTAGATCGCCGACCGTGTCGCCGTAGGTGAGAGCCAGACCACCCGCCCCGCCGAAGCCGTCCTCGGACACCGCCCACTCCATGATCTCCCACCAGACGATGGCCAGCGCCCCGAAGCCGTAACCCAACAGCAGCGCGTCGCGGCGGTCGAACACGTTGCGGAACCGGAAGGCGTGGAAGGCGGCGACCAGCGGAATCCAGTTGAGGGTGTGCAGTACGTCGTCGGTGACGGCGTAGCGGTCGTAGAAGCCGAACAGGTTGCCGAGGGTGTCGATCAGGAACGGCAGCGAGACGAGGGCATCCGCAGTGTGGGGATAGGGATCCCACTCCCGCCACCGGGCGAGTACCGGTACGAGCACCGCAGGGGCCAGGAACAGCGGGGCTCGGAACCCCATCGCCTTGCCGGCCACCGCATCGGGCGGGATCACGATGGCAACGGCGAATGCCGCGAACAGGGCGGCCTTGACCGCGTAGTTGAACCACGACATCGCCGGTTCGACGTCAGCGTTCAGGACCCCGGTTGTGCGTGTCATCAGTCGCCAACCCTACTCGGTGGCCGCCGGCCGGTTGTGCCAGGTGATCGACGGCCTGGGGATCGTACCGGTGTGAGCCTCGACCTCGCCCTCGTCCTACAGGCCGAACTGGTCGAACCAGCCGAGGGCGGCTGCGGCCCCGACGGCATTGAAGATCATGTGGGCGATGATCGCGGCGGCCAGGCGGTCGGTCTTCACGGTGATCCAGCCGAGAATCAGTCCGACGACGAAGATCGACGAGAACAACACGGCGGTGCCTCGCAGGTCGGGTGAGGTGAAGTGGGGCAGGGTGAAGATCACCGCGGAGCCGACGATGGCCCACACCGACCCCAGACGTTTCTCGAGGGCTCGAAGAGTCAGACCGCGGAAGAACAGCTCCTCGGTTATCGGCGCCCCGACCACGGCGGCGAACAGGATTGCCCCGAGCCATGGTGTTCCGGACGCCTCCTTCAGGAACTGGGTGTTGTCGGCGGCCGCCTCGTCGGTGAGGCCGACGAGATTGGTGACGATCATGCCGGCCAACCCGGCACCAGCGAGGCCGAGCACGGCGACACCCAGCCCGATTCCGATGTCTCGTGGCTTGACCGTGAGTCGCCAGTCGGCCACCGGACCCAGACCCTTCCACCGGGAGACGATGAGAGGCCATATCCCCTGGCCGAGCTGTTGGAACAGCAGGGAGAAGGCAAGGATGCCGAGCGGGAGCGTTGTGACATCGCCCGATTGGGCCATGTCGAGCAGTCCGTCGAGCCCGGTCACCGCCACCCCGACCACGAAACCGACGATCGACAAGGCCAGGAAGAACGGCACACCGAGGATCACGTCGCCGAACCCCCACCACGGGCGGTCGCGACGATAGCGGGCCGGAGGACCCGACGGCGGAGGTGGGCTCGGCACCGATGCGTACCCCACGTGCGGGTTCGTGACATCGGCCGGCGGACCACTCGGTGGCGCCGTCGATCCGATCGGCGGAGCCGGGTCGGGTTTGGCGACCGACGGCGGGGGTCCGGGCGGCGGAGGCCCGGGCGGTGGCTGCGTCGGTGGTTGTGTGGTCATGACACTCTCAATTCGGTGACTCGGTCGGAGCCCACACCGGCCAGGATGATCGCCAGCTGCTCGAGCGACGAATAGGAATGGCCTTCGATGAAACGGTCAACATGTGGGAGGGCGGCCGCCATTCCCGCCGCCAGCGGGGCGTAGCCGGGCGTGGCCTTCAACGGGTTGACCCAGATCAGCTCCCGGGTCACCCGATGGAGCCGGGCCATCTCCTCCCCCAGCTGCGTCGGGTCGCCTCGGTCCCACCCGTCGCTGAGGATCACGACGATGCTCCCCCGGGCCATTCCCCGGATTCCCCACTCGTCGTTGAACTCCCGGATGCCCTCACCGAGACGGGTACCCCCGGCCCAATCCTTCACCTCGGGCAGCGCGGCCCGAAGGGCGATGTCGGGATCGCGGCTGGTCAGATGACGGGTGAGGCGGGTGAGGCGGGTGCCGAGCGCGAACACCTCGACCCGACCTCGGGAGACGACGGCGGCGTGAGCGAACCGGATCAGCGCTCGGGCGTACGGCTCCATCGAACCCGACACGTCGAGGACCAGCACCAGCCGCCGGGGCCGGGTGGCCTTCTCCAGGTAGGCCCGGTGCATCGGCTCGCCGTGGTGGCGGAGCGCCCACCGAACCGTGCGCCGGAGATCGGGACGGTCGCCCCGGCGCCCGGCCGGGGTCAGACGCCGGCTTCGTCGTTGGCTGGTCGTGAACGCAAGACGCGACATGAGCCGGCCCAGTTCGTCGAGCTCTTGTCGGGTGCACTCGGCGAAGTCCTTGTCGGTCAGGATCTCGGTGCGGCTGAACCGAACCGGTTGGATCTCGCCGTCGCTCTCGTCGACGTCCTCGCCTCCGTCGTCCGCATCGTCGTCTTCGCCGAGGTCCAGGGCCAGCACCACCGGCTGCGGGGTGCCTTCGAAGCTCACCGTCTCCCCCATCCGCTTCTGCCAGTAGACGGCGAACACCCGGTCATACAGGGCGATGTCCTCGGGGCGATGGATGAGCGTGGCCCGTCCGGCCCAGTACAGCGCCTCCCGGGTTTCGGCTCCCACCAGTCCGAGTGCCTCGACGTAGTTGATGGTCGCCGACGGCGGCAGCCGCACCCCGGCCCGGCGCAGCACCCGGCAGAACCCCACCGCCAGTCGTTCACCGTGGTCGGCGGGAAGGGTCACCTCCTCGCCGGTTTCAACCGCTCCTGCGTCGACCGCTTCCACGTCAGCCGCTTCGCAGCAAAGCGTTGCGAACCAGATCGGGAATGCCGTGGTTGGCCACCCTGTCCTGGTCTTCGCGATATTTCAGTACCGTGCCCAATGTTGCCGTCACCGATGCCTCGTCGATCGTTTCCCGCCCCAGGGCCGCCAGTGAGAGCGCCCAGTCAATACTTTCGGCAACACCGGGCGGCTTATAAAGGCCGAAGCCCCGCATGGCCTCGGTGGCTGCCGCCACCTGGCGGGCCAGCGAGTCGGCCACTCCGGGGGCCCGGAGCTTGACGATCTCGACCTCCCGATCGAAATCGGGGTGCTCGACCCAGTGGTAGAGACAACGGCGTTTGAGGGCGTCGTGCACGTCGCGGGTGCGGTTGGAGGTGAGTACGACCCGCGGCGGCTGGGAGGCGGTGAACGTGCCCAGCTCGGGAACGGTGATGCTGTAGTCGGACAGGGCCTCCAGGAGAAAGGCTTCGAACTCGTCGTCGGCCCGGTCGATCTCGTCGATGAGGAGGATGGGCGGGGGTCCGGGTGGAGCGTCGACGGCCTCGAGCAGAGCCCGGCGGATCAGGAACCGTTCGTCGTAGAGTTCGGCTTCGAGCTGGGCGGCGTCGAGGTTGTCGGACGTGGCCTCGGCGGTTCGCAGATGCAGGAGCTGACGGGCGTAGTCCCACTCGTAGACGGCCTGGGCCGAGTCGATCCCCTCGTAGCATTGGAGGCGGATCAGACGGCCGTTGAGCCACCGGGACAGCACCCGGGCCACCTCGGTTTTGCCGACTCCCGCTTCACCCTCGAGGAAAAGCGGACGGCCCAGGGTGAGCGACAGGAAGATCGACGTGGCGAGGCCTTCGTCGGCCAGGTAATCGTTCTCGGCCAGACCGGCCATCACCTCGTCGACCGACTTGGGCTTCACGACATCGGACGGGGCCACGGATTCGTTGCTCACAACCGTTAAGGCTACTGGCTGCGCCTGCGGTCACAGGAATCCCGGTGTGTGGTCAGGGGCCGATCCACCGGCCCGACCGGGGCAAAAAAGACGGCCGTTCGTGGGCACACCCCATTCCTCTCCCCGGAGATGGGTCCACGAACGACCGCTTGAGATTCTACCACCGCCGCTCAAAACCGACGAAAAAAATGAAAGCTGCAACCTACCGGACGGTAGATTGCAGCTTTCGCTCAGATCGATGACGGCCCCACCGAACCTTGAGCCGCCTACGACCCGTTTGCGGGTCGTGGCGGGCTCAAAGTTCGGCTGGAATCGGGTGGCTGATCGGTCAGCCGGCCTCGGTCAGCGCCCGCTTCACCAGCACCTTGGCCAGGTGCGTGCGATACTCGGCGTCACCGTTGAGGTCCTCCGGTGGGGAGGTGCCGTCGGCGGCCACCGCCGCCGCGTCGTCGACGCTCGCCCCACCGGCCAACGCCTGTTCGACCGCAGCCGAGGTCATCGGCGTGGGACCCATGTTGACCAGCGCGACCCGAGCCGGATCGTTGTTCTTCGGCACGACGGCGGCGACCCCGACGATGGCCCAGTCCTGGGCGCGACGGTTGAACTTCTGATACGACCACCCGGCGTTGGCGGCGTTGGGGATCCGAATCTCGGTCATCAGCTCGTCGGGCGCCAGCGCCGTCTCGAGGAACCCGGTGAACAGGTCGCTCGCCGCGATCTCCCGTTCGCCGTTCGGACCTTTGGCAATCACCGAGCCACCGAGCGCCAACAGCGCCGCCGGAAGATCCGACGCCGGATCGCCGTGGGCGATCGAGCCACCGAGGGTGCCCTTGTGGCGAACCGCCGGGTCGCCGACCTTGGAGGCCACATGGGCCAGTATCGGCGCTTGGGCCTTCAAGAGCTGGCTCGTCTCCAACTGCCGGTGGGTGGTCAGCGCACCGATGGCGACGTGACCGCCCTCCTCCCGGATGTAGCTGAGATCGCCGAGCCGGCCGATGTCGACCAACACCGACGGGGTGGCCAGCCGGAACCGCATCAGCGGGATCAAGCTGTGGCCGCCGGCCAGCAATTTGGCCTCGTCGCCGTGCTCGGTGAGCGCGGCGATGGCGGCATCGGCCGAGTCGGCTTCCACATAGTCGAATGGTGCCGGAATCATGACTGGCCTCCCTTGGCGTTCTGAATCGCTTTCCAAACCCGAGCCGGTGTCGCCGGCATCGCCATGTCGTCGATGCCATAGGGACTCAGTGCATCGCAGATGGCGTTGATCACCGCCGCAGCCGAACCGATCGTGCCGGCCTCGCCGACACCTTTCACGCCGAGCGGGTTCGAGGTGGACGGGGTGGTGGTCGACCCCAGTTTCATGCTGGGCACCTCGGCCGCCGAGGGAACCAGGTAGTCGAGGAACGACGGGTTGCGGCAGTTGCCGTCGTGGTCGTAGCTCGCACCCTCCCACAGCGCCTGGGCGACGCCCTGGACGATGCCGCCGTGCACCTGACCCTCGACGATCAGCGGATTGACCTGGTTACCGCAGTCGTCGATCGCGGTGTAGTCGAGCAGCGTCACACCGCCTGTCTCCTCGTCGACCTCGACGACACACACGTGGGTGCCGAACGGGAAGGCGAAGTTGGGCGGGTCGAACGTGACCTGCTCCTGCAGGTTCGGCTCCATGCCGTCGGGCAGGTTGTGGGCCGTGAACGCACCGAAGGCCACACCCTGGATGGGCATGGTCTTGTCGGGTGATCCCTTCACCGTGAACGCCCCACCCTCGAACTCGAGGTCGTCGGGGTTGGCCTCCAACTGGTGGGCGGCGATCAACTTGGCCTTCTCCACCACCTTGTCGCAGGCCATGGCGATGGCCACACCGCCGACGGCCAGCGAGCGGGACCCGTAGGTGTCCATGCCGAGCGGGCTGATCGCGGTGTCGGAGTGCAGGACGGTGACGTCGTCGGGGTCGATGCCCAGCTTATCGCCGACGATCTGGGACCATGTTGTCTCATGGCCCTGACCGTGCGGCGTGGAACCGGACACCACTTCGACCTTGCCGGTCGGGAGGAATCGCACGGTGGCGTGCTCCCAGCCGCCGGCCCCGTAGTTGAGCCCACCGAGGGCCCGGCTGGGGGCCAGACCGCAGATCTCGACGTAGGTGCACAGGCCGATACCGAGCTGCTTGGAGTCGCCGGCGTCGCGGCGGCGCTGCTGCTCGGCCCGCAGATCGGCATAGCCGGCCATCTCCAGGGCGGCGTCGAGGTTGGGCGCGTAGTTGCCTGAGTCGAACACCAGCGTCGACGCCGTCTCCAGGTTCTCGAACGCCTCACCGCCGTTGAGGTAGTTGCGGCGCCGGATCTCGTCGGGACCGACACCGACCTTGGCGGCCAGGAGGTCCATGGCCCGCTCGATGGCGTAGCTCGCCTCCGGGCGACCGGCGCCACGGTAGGCGTCGGTCGGGGTCAGGTTGGTGAAGTAGCCGTCGCAGGTGAACCCGAACGCCGGCACGTCGTACACGCCGGTGTAGAGGAAGCTACCGAGCAGCGGCACGCCGGGGGTGATGAGCATCATGTAGGCGCCCATGTCGGCGTCGACGTGCACCCGGACACCGGCGATCTTGCCGTTGTCGTCGGCCGCCACCTCGATGGTCTGCAGCTGGCCTCGACCCTGGTGGGTCGAGAACGCGGCCTCGGACCGGGTCTCGGTCCAGCGAACCGGACGGCTCAGCTTGTTGGCCAGTGTCAGGGCCAGGATCTCGTCGGGGTTGATGTTGAGTTTGGCGCCGAAGCCACCGCCCACCGCAGGGGCCACCACTCGGATCTTCATCTCCGGGATGCCGGTGGTGGCAGCCGCCATCACCTTCAGGATGTGGGGCACCTGGGTGGCGCTGTAGAGGGTGACGTCGCCGCCGTGCGGTGCCGGCACCGCCAGCACACCACGGGGCTCCATGGCGGCCGGGATCAGCCGTTGCTGCTCGAACTCCGCCTTCACCACGTGGGTGGCGTTGGCAAACGCCGCCTCCAGGGCGTCTGGGTCCGGGACGAGCGGCCAGTGGTAGGCCTTGTTCGAATCGAGGTCGGAGTGGGCGGTGGCGTCGCCGTCGCGGGCCTCGGCGATCGAGCAGACGACCGGCAGCGGCTCGTAGTCGACGACGACCTGCTCAGCCGCGTCGGCCGCGCCGTACCGGGAGTCGGCCAACACCACGGCGATGATCTCGCCGACGTGATGGACCTCGCCGTTGGCCACCGGGTAATGGGGCGGGTTGACCATGTCCGGCGTCACCGGCCAGGCGCAGGGCAGCGGCGCCGCCCACAGGCCCATGTCGGCCAGGTCGGCACCGGTGTAGACGGCGTGGACCCCGTCGGCCTCGGCGGCGGCCGAGGTGTCGATGCCGGTGATACGGGCATGGGCCATGGTGGAGCGCACCATGCCCATCCAGAGCTCACCGGGGGCGTGGATGTCGTCGACGTACTTGCCCTCGCCGGTGAGCAGCTTCGGGTCTTCCTTGCGGAGCTTGCGTGAGCCGATGTTCGCTTCAGTCGCAGTCATCTCAGGCACCTCCCTGGCCGGAGGCCGAGAGGACGGCCTTGACGATGTTGTGGTAGCCGGTGCAGCGACAGAGGTTGCCTTCGAGACCCTCCCGGACCTCGTCCTCACTCGGCCTCGGGTTCTCGTTGAGCAGCGATGTGGCCGCCATCACCATGCCGGGTGTGCAGTAGCCGCACTGCAGACCGTGGCACTCCATGAACGCCTGCTGCATCGGATGCAGCTCGCCGTTCGAAGCCATGCCCTCGATGGTGGTCACCTCGGCGCCCCGGGCCTGAACGGCCAACATGGTGCACGCCTTGACGGACTCACCGTCGATATGGATCGTGCAGGCCCCACAGGAACTTGTGTCGCAGCCGACGTTGGTTCCGGTGAGCCCGAGATGGTCTCGGAGATAGTGGACGAGCAGGGTGCGTGGCTCGACGTCAGCCGACATTGCTCGACCGTTCACGGTCATTTCGACCTGCATGTGACCCCCTTCGGTTTGATGCGGTCTCTGGCTAGCTCATGGCTCGATGCGGTCGCCACCGCGAAGGTGGCGAGGCTCGGGTCCCCGAACGTCAGCGTGGGCAGCCGCGCCGCGCCCGTACGAGGGGACGCCTAGAGCTTTGCACATCTTCACCGAAGATGCACAGTGCGCCATCCACATTGGGATGGTTCGTGCTGAACCGGGGGTCGGTGCGGGCTACTCGGAGCCGGTGGCGCCGCCGGCCGTGGATTCCCAGATGGCCTGGATGGTCGACGGTTCGAGTTCGCCCGAGCTTCGGGCCACGATGTTGTTGTCGGCGTCCACGTAGATGGCATAGGGGAAGCCGCCACCGCCGTAGAAGTTGAACGCATCGTTGTCGGCGCTGTCACGGATGACCGGCACGTCGAAACCCTCACGATCGAACCACGCCGCCGGCGGATAGGCACCGCCACGGGATGCGTCGACCGATGTCGAAATGCCGTAGATGTCGAGACCCTCGGGCTGCGCTCCGGAGTCGATCAGGTCGACGATCCGGGGCACCTCGGCCTGGCAGTGAGGGCACCAGTGGGCCAGGAAGTAGATGACCTTGGCCCGGCCGTCGTCGGTGATGACGACCTCCGTATCATCGAAATCGGTGCCCGAGACCGAGGGCAGCGGCTGACCGATGGCGGCATCGGTGTTGGGGTCGGCACTCACGCCGGAACCCGACATCGGCAACAGGATGTTGCCGTCGAGTTCCACATCGGCGGTCTGCTCACCGTCGAAGTTGACGGCATCGCGCTGGGTGGCGACGATTGCGACGCCGGCGAGACCGAGCACGAGGATACCGATGATGGCCAGGGTGAACATTCTGTTCGAGCCGCCGTCGGGATTGATCGTGGCGTTCTTGGCGGACGGGGTTTTGGTTTGAGCCATGTCGTTACTCTCGAATCAAGGTGAGGTTTGGGGACGGAACGCATCCGGAGATGGTGAGTGCCCAACCTCAAAGGGTAGCCGCGCCGGAGCCGGGACCGGCCGCAGGCCGACCGGTCCCGGCCACTTCTTCATTGGCCGGTAACCCGGCTCGCTCATCGGTTTCGGAGCTTTTTCGAGACGTCACAGCACCAGATTCGCCACGATCGTCTCCACGTGTTCGTGGTCGGTACCGCAGCAGCCGCCGACCAGACGCAGGTTCGGCAAGACCGACCGAAGACGTCGATAGTCGTCGGCCAGCTCGACGGCGTCGCCTCGGTCCAACTCCGGCGCGTTGTCCAGTTCCTCGTGGCTCATGCGCGACGCGTTAGCCCGAATGGCGCCGATTCGAGCAACCCAACCGGCTCCCGGTTCGAGCACGTCGGCGAAATGCGACGGATGGGCGCAGTTGATCATGTGAAACACCGGTCGGGCGACACCGGCCCGGTCGGCGGCTTCGTCGACCGCCGTCACGGCGCCGGCAAGCGGCTCCCCGGACGGTAGTCGACCGTCGGTCTCGACCGTGAACGAGACGATCACGGGCAGGCCGACGTCAGCCGCCGCACCGACGATGCCGACGGCCTCGTCGGAATAGGTCATGGTCACTGCGGTGATCAGGTCGACACCGGCCGAGGCAAAGGCCCGGGCCTGGATCGCGTGATAGCGAGCAGCCTCACCCGGCCTCATCGTCTGGCCAACGGCGTAGCCGTCGCCCCGAGGGCCGATCACCCCGTTGACCAGTCGGATCGGGTTGTCGGGTGCGTCCTGCAGCGAGCGGACGAAGTCGACGGCTCCGATGTTGACGTCGGCCAGCTCGTCACTGGTGAGCCCCTGGCGGATCCCCCAATCGAGGTTGGCCCGCCAGGTCGGCGTGTCGATGACCATGCCCACACCATGTCGACGGGCGGCCTCGATGTAGGGTCGGTAGTAGGAGCGGAGCAGGGCTCGGCCCGAGTCGATCGCCAACAGCGGAAACGCCGCGAAGTCGGGCAGATCGACCTGTTGGTCGAATACCAGCGTCGTTTCGAGTCCGCCGTCGGCCATCAGAATCTCGCCGTCGGCTGGGAACAGATCGTTGTGGGATGTCTTGGTCTTGGTGTTGGTCGTCATGATTCCATCTCCGTGGATTTGTCGGTTCTTTCACCCGGAGGGCGTGAGGTCGGATGGAACATCGTGAGATCGCACCGTGCCGAGGCGGGACGGACACCGCAGGTCGGTGGCGGTTGACGCGATAGCGGGGAGCGCCCACGATGGTTGGCGGGTCCGGGCGTCGTCCGAACGGCCGCGAAAGGGAGGAGGTGGAGACTCGTGGAGCTGCACGGGCGAGACGACGACCGTGAACGGCTGATCGCCCGGCTGCGGACTCGCCGACTGGTCACACTGACCGGTCCGGGCGGTATCGGCAAGTCGACGCTGGCCCGGTCGGTGCTGCGCCTACTCGAAGCCGACTTCGATCGGGGCAGCGTGGAGGTCGATCTGACCCGGATCGACCACAGCGGCGCGGTCGCCGGCTCCATCGCCGCTCAGCTCGGTTACCCCGACTTCGACGCCCTCATCAACACCCCCGACGATCGTTCGATCCTGGTGCTCGTCGACAACTGCGAGCACGTGCTCGATCAGGCGGCCGACGCGCTCGTCGCCCTCGTCGACAGCTGGCCGGCGGCGACCGTGTTGACCACGAGCCGATCGCCACTCGACGTGCCGGCCGAGTCGCTGGTCGTGCTCGGGCCACTGGCCACCCCCGGTCCCGAGGCCATCGATCTCGACGCTCCAGCCCTTGCACTCCTGGTCGAGCGGGCCGCCGACCATGGTGTCCACCTGGACCCGGCGGTTCACGGAGGGTTTGCGGCCGAGATTGTCCGCCGCCTCGACGGTGTTCCGCTCGCCATCGAACTGGCGGCCGCCCAGCTCCGCTCGATGACCGTCACCGAAATCGCGGCCGATCTCGAAACCCGTACTCACGCGCTGGCCCGGCCCCGCTTCCGGGGCCGACCCCGGCATCGGAGTGTGGCCGAACTGATCGACTGGTCATATGGCCTGCTGTCCCCCGACCTGGCCCGGCTCCTCGACGACCTGGCCGTGTTCGCTGGTCCGTTCACCGTCTCGATGGCGGGTGCGGTGGCGGCTCCGGACGCGTCCGAGATCGAGGTGCGAGGGCGACTCGACGAGCTCGTCAACGCCTCGCTGATCGATCGGATCCGCACCGTCGACGGCGGTTGGTTCCGCCTCCTGTACCCGGTGCGAGCCGTGGCCCGCCGGCGTCTCGCCGACGACGGGCGCGAGCGCAAGGTCTCCAGCCGGTACGTCGATCACATCGTCGAGGTGGCCGTCACGATCATCACCCGAAGCAGTACCGGCTGGGATGCCACCATCGTCACCGATCTGCTCGCACTGTTCGACAACCTGTCGGCCGCGCTGAGGTGGACCCTCGACCACGACGAGAACCCGGAACGGGCCGAGCTGCTCGTTGCCGTGCTGTGGGGCGTCGTGCACCAGGCCCACGCCCCCGAGGTGGCCCGGCTCGGTGAGGCGGTGCTGGCCCGCTGGCCCGACAGCCGGGGGCCGAGCCGGGCCGATGCGGCAGCGACCGTCGCCACCTGCCGCAACCTGCTCGGAGACCACGACGGCGCCATCGAACTCGCCCAGGCAACGCTCGACGCGGCGCACGACTCCCCGTATGCTCCGGCAACGCTCCAGCGGGTCCTGGCCCAGGCCCACCGGGCTCGATTCGACAACCATACCGCCAGTCAGTACTTCCGGCAGGGCGCGGAGGCGGCCGAGAAGGCCGGTATGCACGGGCTGGCCATGGAGCTCTGGACTGACCACGGGGCGATCGTCGCCGAACTGGGTGACCTCGACCGGGCCGTGGCGTTGATCGACACGGCGCTTGAACGAGCCAAGGGTGCCGACGCCCAGGTCAACGTGGCCTGGTGTCTCGCCGCCCGAGGCAGCGCGCTGGCCGCCGCCGGCCTTACCGAGGAGGCGCAAGACTCATTGGAGGCGGCGATCGATCTGTCGAGGCGGATTCACTACCCGGCGGGCATCGCCTGCGGCCTACGGGGCCTGGCCGCCGTTCACATGACCAACGGAAATCGAGCCGGCGCGGCGTCGGCCCTGCTCGATGTGCTGAGCGCGTTGCAGACCAACGGCAACCTCACCGAAATGCGGATGGTGCTCGACGGCGCGGCCCTCGTGTTGGAGTCGGTTCCCGGCTCGTCGTGGGTCGATCTGGCGACCACGGCGGCCGACCTGCCGATCACCAACGTCGCCACGCCGATGGAGATCGGGGTCCTCGAACGGGTCGGTTCCTCCGGTCAGGCCATGAGCCGGCGGGAGGCGTTCATCGTCGCCCGGCGGGAGCTGGAGGCGCTCGTCGGTCCCCCTGCCCCACCTCCGACCACCGAGTCGGCGACCGAGCCGGATCCCGAGCGCGGTGAGAGCCGGCCGAGCTGGATCGCCGAGGGCGACGTCTGGCGGCTCACCTACCGGGGCCGAACGGTCCGCCTTCGACGGTCCAAGGGTCTGGCGGACCTGGCCCGGCTGCTCGCCGAACCCGATCGGGAGCTGCACGTCCTCGACCTGGCCGGAACCGCGGGCAGCGGTCAGTCCTCGATGTCCGTTCTCGACGAGCAGGCCCGTCGGTCCTACGAGGAACGGGTTCGGGACCTCCAGGCCGAGATCGAGGCGGCCGAGGACGACCACGACATCGGCCGAATCGAGCAGCTTCGGACCGAACTCGACGCCGTGGTCGACGAGCTGACCACCGGCCTCGGGCTCGGGGGCCGGCTGCGAACGACGGGTGGCGACGCGGAACGGGCCCGGTCGGCCGTCACCCGTCGAATCCGTGACACGATCCGCCGTATCGCTGACGAGCACGAGGCACTCGGGCGGCATCTCGATCGATCGATTCAGACGGGCGTGTTCTGTTCCTATCGCCCGGATACGAACCCGGGATGGGCGATCAGCGACCCATGACAGCCTGAACGTCCTCGCCGGCGTCGAACGGTGCCGGCGCCCGGCGATCGTCGCTCTCGGAGCGACGCCACACCGAGATGGCGGTCAGGGCGATGATGGCGGCGAATCCGCAACCGGCCATGGTGGGGATGGTCATGAAGCCGAAGTGGTTGACGAACTTCGTCGAACACGGGGCCGATGCGTCGCAGAGACCGCCGATCTCAGCACCGACCGCCTGCTCGTAGCGGTGGAAGATCGAGACGCAGAGGCCGAGCACGGACAGGATTCCGGCGATACGGGCCGGGCCTGAGCGCTTGGTGATCACCGATCCGATCAGCAGAAGCGACGACGGGTACATGAAACCCCGCTGGATCCAGCAGTTGAGGCACGGGACGTAGCCGATGGCCTCCGACAGGATCAGCGAGCCGATCGTGGCGGTGGTGGCCACCCCGGCTGCCAGCTCCATGGCGACAGGTCGGAGGGTGGCGATCACCCGGAAGCGATCTCCGGTGAAGGCGGAGATCAGCACGGCGACGGCGACACCGGCCGCGGCCACCGCCAGCATGGCGAAGAAGAACGTGATGGCGTTGGCCGTCGAGTACGACATGAGGACCAAGTGTATCGGTCGATGTGTGACGAATCCGGCCGCCCGACGGGCTCAGACGGTGCCGCCGTGCCGGTTCGCCATCTCCGTGATAAGTCGAGCGAATTCGAGGTCGAGATCGGTGATGCCACCGAGATCATGTGTGGTCAATTCGATGTCGACCTTGTTGTAGACGTTCGACCATTCGGGGTGGTGGTTGAGCCGTTCGGCCGCGACCGCAACATCGTTCATGAAGGCGATCGCAGTGGTGAACGAGTCGAACTCGTAGTGGGCCTTCAGCTTTCCACCGGACCGCACCCAGTCGCCGATGACGTCGAGGGTGGCATCGATTTCGGGGTTGGGAATTCGAGAGGGCACGACTGAATGCTACTGTGCCCGGCCGGGCTCGGTCGGATCGCCGCCGGCCAAACTCAACAGCCGTCGGAACGCCACGTCGATCTCGTCGAGATCGACGCCGACCGCCCCCTCGCCGATCGTCACTTCGAAACGTTGGATACCGGGCACATCGGTCGGTTGGAGCGAACCGTGGAGCCACAGGCCGCGCTCCTCGGCGATGACGTCGCGGGCGGCGAGGAGGGACTCGGCGTCGCCGGGGATGAACACGTGGAACATGTTGACCTGAGGAGGGTCGGGGTTGACGGTGACGCCGTCGATTCGGCTGAGCACATCGGCCACCTCAAGGGCCCGTTCCCGATAGACGGGCATCTGTTCCCGCCGATCGTCGAGGCGCATGGCCGCCGAGGCCCAATTTGGCGTCATCGTGTGGAGATTGCCTCCGCTGCGGCGTTGCCAGACCTTCGCCTCGCCGATGAGATCGGCCGGTCCGAGCAACATGGCCCCGGGCAGCGCGCCGATGCCCTTGTAGAACGAGACGTAGGCGGAGTCGAACAGGGTGGCCACGTCGCGGGGTGAGCGCTGGTAGCCGGCCGCCGCCTCCCAGAGTCGGGCGCCATCGAGGTGGATGGCGATTCCCCGCTCCCGGGCCGAGCCGCACAGGTCGACCAGCTCCTCCCACGACGGAAGTTGACCGCCGTTCTCCCGCGTCGGCAGCTCCACGATCACGGTGGCCATCGGGCCGGCAACGGCGGCCAGATCCTCCGCGGTCATCGGTCGGTGGGCTTCGCCGACCAACACGGCGTTCAGCCGGTGAAGCCGCTCGTAGCCCCGCGCCTCGTGAAGCTCGAGATGGCAGGTCGGATGCATGCCGATCACCCGCCGGCCGTGGCTCCGCTCCGACCAGACGCGAGCGACGATCTGCTGAGCCATCGTGCCCGACGGCATGAAGCGAGCCGACTCGAAACCCAACATGTCGGCGAGCCTGGCTTCGAAGGCTTGAAGATCCGAACCCTCGCCGTAGGAGTCGGCGGCTATGCCTTGGCTTCGACACCAGCCTGCCACCCGTTCGAGTTCGGCCGCCGGGGGCTCCGGCTCTCCGCCGCTCAATGGTCGGCACCGGCGGCGAAGCTCGTCTCGTCGCTCCTGCAACGCCTCGGTCGGTTCATCGACCATGGCAACAGCTATCGTCGTCGGGATGCCGAGCAATCATGACCTGTCGATTCCTTCGATCGCCTTCCATTCGATCACCATGCCATCGATCACCGGCGAACCCGTGTCGTTCGGGCAATTCCGGGGCCGGCGGTGTCTGGTCGTGAACGTCGCCAGTCGTTGAGGCCTCACCCCCCAGTACGCAGGTCTGCGTGCGCTTCACAATGACGATGCAAACGACGTGGCGGTCCTGGCCTTTCCCTGCAATCAGTTCGCCAATCAGGAGCCGGGTACCAACGCCGAGATCCTCGAGTTCGCCACCTCGACCTACGACGTCAACTTTCCGATGTTCGCCAAGATCGACGTGAACGGCGACGACGAGGCCCCGCTGTACACGCTGTTGAAGGCGGCCCAGCCGGGCGACGGCGACTCACCCGACATCACCTGGAACTTCGAGAAGTTCCTGGTCGATGGCGACGGCAACGTCACCCACCGCTTCGCTCCCCCGGTCACCCCCGAGGACATCGCCACCCGGCTCTGATCCAACCTGCGGCCACCGGGCTCCCCCGCCCGGCCACCGGGCCCCGCCCGGCCACCTCCCGACCCTCGCCCTCTCACCCTCTCACCCTCTCACCCTCTCACCCTCTCATACTTTTGGAAGCTGACGCCCCCCACCGTGGGACGTCAGCCGACAAAAGAACACCGAAGAGGGACGCCAGGTTCCAAAAGTTCGGGCTTTGGTAGGAGTGCTGTGTGAGTGCTGTGTGAGTGCTGTAGCGAGGGAAAATGACAGAGGCCCCGGCCTTGGGCCGGGGCCTCTAACAAACTGAGCGCTAGCCGATTTCGCCCGGAGCCGGCACCGTCGGCAACTGCGTGACCGCAGCAGCCTGTTCGGCACCGATGGAGGCCAACCAGGCCGCCGGGTCCTGCTCCTCACCGTCGGAGGAGTAGAACGACATCGGCTGGTAGTCCGGCGCATCGACCGTCATCTCCCGATGACGGGGAAGGCCGGTGCCGGCCGGGATCAGCTTGCCGATGATGATGTTCTCCTTGAGACCGATCATCGAGTCGGACTTGCCCTCGATGGCGGCCTCGGTGAGCACCCGGGTCGTCTCCTGGAACGAAGCGGCCGACAGCCACGAGTCGGTGGCCAGCGACGCCTTGGTGATACCCATGATCTCGGGACGACCCTCGGCGGGGCGCTTGCCGTCGGTGACCAGACGCTTGTTGGCGTCGGCGAACTGCCACTGATCGCAGCGTTCGCCGGGCAGGAAGTCGGAGTCACCGGGCTCGGAGATGGCGACCCGTCGGGTCATCTGCCGAACGATCAGCTCGATGTGCTTGTCGTGGATCGACACACCCTGATCCCGGTAGACCTTCTGGACCTCCTCCACCAGGTACTGCTGGGTCTCCCGGATACCCCGGATCTCCAGCAGCTCCTTCGGGTCACGAGGACCGTCGACGATGGCGTCGCCGGCGTTGATCTCCTGACCGTCGACCACCTCGAGACGGGCGGCCAGCGGAACGATGTAGTCGTCTTCCGTGTCGTCGTCGCCGATGACGGTGATGACCTTGCCCTTGCCCTCGTCCTCGGCCACGCGAACCGTGCCGGAGATGCGGGCCAGTGTGGCCTTGCCCTTCGGGCTGCGAGCCTCGAACAGCTCGACCACACGAGGCAGACCACCGGCGATGTCGGCGCCGCCGGCCACACCACCGGTGTGGAAGGTGCGCATGGTCAGCTGGGTGCCGGGCTCACCGATCGACTGGGCGGCGATGACACCGACCGCCTCACCGACCTCGATCGTCTCACCGGTGGCCAGCGACATGCCGTAGCTGGCGGCGGTGATGCCGACCGGGGAATCGTCGGTCAACGGTGACAGCACCCGGACCCTGGTGACCTTCGGGTCGTCCCGGAGCGTCTCCATCTCCGGCTCCATGACCATGGTCCCCCGCTCCATCACCGTGCCGTCGGCCAGCTCGACGTTGTCGGCCAGCACCCGGCTGTAGAGACGGGTTTCCAGGTAGGTACGGATCAGGCGGGCATCGGGATCAGAGGCGTCGGAGGCCTCACCGGTGTCACGGTTGTAGTAGCCGTCGGGCTTGACGTCCTCCAGCCACAGACCACGAACCGGGCGACCGGGCTCGAAGGGGTCACGATCGTTGATGATGACCTCCTGGGCCACGTCGACCAGGCGACGGGTCAGGTAGCCCGAGTCGGCGGTACGGAGCGCCGTGTCGACCAGACCCTTGCGGGCACCCGGAGTAGCAATGAAGTACTCCAACATCGACAGACCCTCACGGAAGTTCGACTTGATCGGGCGGGGAATCATGTCACCACGGGGGTTGGCCACCAGACCGCGCATACCGGCGATCTGACGGACCTGCATCATGTTTCCTCGAGCGCCCGAGCCGACCATCATGTCGATCGGGTTGAACTGCTTCGACCGGAGGCTGACCTCCATGGCCTCACGCACCTCGTCGGTGGCCGAGGTCCAGATCTCCACTTCCTTCTGGCGTCGCTCACCGTCGGTGATGATGCCCTTGCGGAACTGGCCCTCGATCTTCTCCGCCTCGGTCTCGTGACGATCCAGGATCTCCTTCTTTTCCGGAGGCGTCGTCACATCGTCGATCGAGACGGTGAGACCGGACTTGGCGGCGTAATGGAAGGCGACGGCCTTGATGCGGTCGAGGCTGGCCGACACCTCCGCCTTCGGGTAGCCCGACGCCAGACGGTCGACGATCTCGCCGATGTCGCGCTTCTTCACCACCTTGTTCACATACGGGAAGCCCTCGGGCAGCGCCTCGTTGAACAGCACACGACCGGCGGTCGTCGGCTCGTATTCGGCGGCCTGACCGTTGGCCGGCGTCAGCAGCAGATCCGGGTGGCGGAACGTGATCGGACCGTGGAGGTGGATCTCCCCGGACTCGTACGCCCGCTCGACATCGTCGATGTTGCGGTAGACACCGCCACCCTTCTCGTCCTCGACGAACTCGGTGAGGTAGAAACAGCCGATGACCATGTCCTGGGTCGGGGTGACCAGCGGACGGCCATGAGCCGGCGACAACACGTTGTTGGCCGACAGCATCAGCACCCGGGCCTCGGCCTGGGCTTCGGCCGACAGGGGCAGGTGAACGGCCATCTGGTCGCCGTCGAAGTCGGCGTTGAAGGCGGTGCAGACCAGCGGGTGGATCTGGATCGCCTTGCCCTCGACCAGCACCGGCTCGAAGGCCTGGATGCCCAGACGGTGCAGCGTGGGAGCACGGTTCAGCATCACCGGGTGCTCCTGGATCACGTCCTCGAGCACCTCCCACACCTGCGGGCGGCGCCGCTCGACCATACGCTTGGCCGACTTGATGTTCTGGGCCAGCCCCTGGTCGACCAGGCGCTTCATCACGAACGGCTTGAACAGCTCGAGCGCCATGATCTTCGGAAGACCGCACTGGTGGAACTTGAGGGTTGGGCCGACCACGATGACCGAACGGCCGGAGTAGTCGACGCGCTTGCCCAGCAGGTTCTGCCGGAACCGGCCCTGTTTGCCCTTCAACATGTCGGACAGCGACTTGAGGGGACGGGAGCCCGGCCCGGTGACAGGACGGCCGCGACGACCGTTGTCGAACAGGGCGTCGACCGCCTCCTGCAACATACGCTTTTCGTTGTTGACGATGATCTCGGGGGCGCCGAGATCGAGCAGCCGCTTGAGACGGTTGTTGCGGTTGATGACCCGTCGGTAGAGGTCGTTCAGGTCGGAGGTGGCGAACCGGCCACCGTCGAGCTGGACCATCGGCCGCAGCTCCGGCGGGATCACCGGAACGACGTCGAGGATCATGGCCCGGGGATCGTTCTGGCGGTTACCGTTGTCGTCGCGCTTGTTGAACGCGGCGACGATCTTCAGCCGCTTGATGGCCTTCTGCTTGCGCTGGGCCGACAGCGGCTTCATGTCGCCGGGAGCGTCGATGGCGAGGCGGAGCTTCTCCTCCTCGGAATCGAAATCGATGCGCTCGATGAGCTGGGCGATGGCATCCGCGCCCATGCCGCCCTCGAAGTAGTCGCCGAACCGGTCGGCCATCTCACGCCACAGCAGCTCATCCTCGATGATCTTGCGGGCGAAGAGATCCTTGAACTCCTCGAAGGCCCGGTCGAGTACGTCGATCTCCATCTCGTACTGCTCGCGGGTCATGGCCAGCTCTTTGTCGAAGGAGCGCTGACGGGCCTTGATCTCGGTGTCTTTCGCACCGTCGGCCTCCATCTGCTTCAACTCCTCCTCGAGATCCTCGTGCTGCTCGGCGAGGCGGAGCTCCATCTCCTTGTTGATGGCCTCCTTCTCCTCCAGCAGTTCGGCTTCGAGGTTGGCCAGATCGGCATCGCGCTTCTCCTCGTCGACCCAGGTGACCAGGTTGGCGGCGAAGTAGATGACCTTCTCCAGCTGCTTGGCCTTCAGCTCCTCACGAGCCTCGGTGCCCATGAGCAGGTAGGCCAGCCACGAGCGGGTACCACGCAGGTACCAGATGTGCACACACGGGGCGGCGAGCTCGATGTGGCCCATACGCTCACGCCGGACCTTCGAGCGGGTCACCTCGACACCGCAGCGCTCACAGATGATGCCCTTGAACCGGACGCGCTTGTACTTGCCGCACGCGCACTCCCAGTCTTTCTGCGGGCCGAAGATCTTCTCGCAGAACAGGCCGTCCTTCTCCGGCTTCAGCGTTCGGTAGTTGATGGTCTCCGGCTTCTTGACCTCGCCGTTGGACCACATCCGGATGGAACCCGCCGTGGCCAGGGAGATCTTCAGCTGATCGAAATCGTTGACGTCTAGCATGTCGTCTCCCTCTTAGCGGCGCGTGCCGGCGGCACGGGCAGCGTCGTCTTCATCGGATCCTCTCTCGGGTCGAGACAGGTCGATCCCGAGTTCTTCGGCGGTGCGGAACAGTTCGTCGTCCAGCTCCCGCATCTCGATTTCCTTGCCGTCGGAGGCCAACACCTCGACGTTCAAACACAGCGCCTGCATCTCCTTGATGAGCACCTTGAAGCTCTCCGGGATGCCGGGCTCGGGAATGTTCTCGCCCTTGACGATGGCCTCGTAGACCTTGACCCGGCCCAACACGTCGTCGGACTTGATGGTCAGGAGCTCCTGGAGGCAGTAGGCGGCGCCGTAGGCTTCGAGCGCCCACACCTCCATCTCACCGAAGCGCTGACCGCCGAACTGGGCCTTACCGCCAAGCGGCTGCTGGGTGATCATCGAGTAGGGGCCGGTCGACCGGGCGTGGATCTTGTCGTCCACGAGGTGCGACAGCTTCAGGATGTACATGATCCCGACCATGATCGGGTTGTCGAACGGCTGACCGGTGCGGCCGTCGTAGAGCACGGCCTTGCCGTCGGGCTGGATCAGGCGTTCACCGTCGACCGACTCGGCGTTCAGGTTCTCGAAGATCGACTGGATGGTCGGCTTGTTGCCAGCCAGCTCCTCTTCATCCCACTTCGCGCCGTCGAACACCGGGGTGGAAACCAGGGTGGCCGGGGTGGTGAACGGCCGGGTCTTGGTCTCGGTGCCCTGCACCGGCAGCTCACCGACCTGCTCGCCGTCGACCTGCCAGCCCCAACGGGCGGCGTAGCCGAGGTGCGACTCGAGCACCTGGCCCACGTTCATACGGGACGGAACGCCGAGCGGGTTCAAGATGATGTCGACGGGAGTGCCGTCGGCCAGATAGGGCATGTCCTCGACCGGGAGGATCTTGGAGATCACACCCTTGTTGCCGTGGCGGCCGGCCAGCTTGTCGCCGACCGAGATCTTCCGCTTCTGGGCCACGTAGACCCGGACCAGCTGGTTGACGCCGGGGGGCAGCTCGTGGCTGTCGTCGCGGTTGAAGACCTTGACGTCGATGACTTTGCCGACCTCGCCGTGCGGGACCTTGAGCGACGTGTCTCGGACCTCGCGGGCCTTCTCGCCGAAGATGGCCCGCAGGAGGCGCTCTTCGGGGGTCAGCTCGGTCTCACCCTTCGGGGTGACCTTGCCGACGAGCACGTCGCCGGGACCGACATCGGCGCCGACCCGCACGATCCCCCGCTCATCCAGATCGGCCAGGATGTCCTCGGCCAGGTTCGGGATGTCACGGGTGATCTCCTCGGGACCCAACTTGGTGTCGCGGGCGTCGATCTCGTGCTCCTTGATGTGGATCGACGTCAACACGTCGTCCTTCTGGAGACGCTCCGACAGGATGATCGCGTCCTCGAAGTTGTAGCCCTCCCAGGGCATGAAGGCGACGACCAGGTTCTTGCCCAGCGCCAGTTCACCATTGTCGGTCGACGGTCCGTCGGCCAGCAGGTCGCCGGCGGAGAACTTGTCGCCGGCCGAAACCCGGGGCTTCTGGTTGATGCATGTGTCCTGGTTCGACCGGGCGAACTTGAGCAGCCGGTAGATCTTCTTGCCCGAGCGCTTGTACTCGACCGTGATGGTCTTGCCGTCGGCTTCGAGAACCGTGCCGTCCTCTTCGGCCACCAGGGTGTCGGCGGCGTCGGAAGCGGCCCGACGCTCGATGCCGGTACCGATATAGGGCGCTTCGGCGGTGAGCAGGGGCACGGCCTGACGCTGCATGTTGGCGCCCATCAGGGCCCGGTTGGCGTCGTCGTGCTCGAGGAACGGGATCAGTCCGGTGCCGATCGACACGATCTGCTTGGGCGACACGTCCATCATCTGGACCTCGTCGGCCGGGACCTGGCTGATCTCGGTGGTGGCACCGAAGAAGACGTCCCGCTCCAGCTGGAGCTTCAGGTCGCGCAGCGACGCGGCCTGCGGCGAACGCCGGGCCAGCACCCGATCCTCTTTGAAGGTGCCGTCGGCGTTGAGCTTGGCGTTGGCCTGGGCGACGACGTACTCCTCCTCCTCATCGGCGGTGAGGTACTGGATCTCGTCGGTGACCTTGCCGTCGACGACCTTGCGGTACGGCGTCTCGAGGAAGCCGAACTCGTTGACCCGGGCGTAGCTCGACAGGTAGCCGATGAGGCCGATGTTGGGACCCTCCGGGGTCTCGATCGGGCACATGCGGCCGTAATGGGAGAAGTGGACGTCTCGCACTTCGAACCCGGCGCGCTCACGGCTCAGACCGCCGGGGCCGAGGGCCGAGAGGCGGCGACGGTGGGTCAGGCCCGACAGGGGGTTCACCTGATCCATGAACTGCGAAAGCTGCGAGGTTCCGAAGAACTCCTTGATGGCGGCCACAACGGGCCGGATGTTGATGAGCGTCTGAGGGGTGATGGCCTCGACGTCCTGCGTGGTCATACGCTCACGGACAACCCGCTCCATCCGGGACAGACCGATGCGGACCTGGTTCTGGATGAGCTCGCCGACCGACCGGACCCGGCGGTTGGCGAAGTGGTCCTGGTCGTCGAGCCGGTAACCGGGCTCGGCGATCATGAGGTGCAGCAGGTAGGTGGCCGAGGCGAGAACCTCGCAGCGGCTGAGCACCGGCTGGTCGATCTCGGGCCGATCGAGATCGAGCATGGGGAACAGCTTCTCCAGCTTGTCGATCTCCGGGCCGAGCTTGCGGTTCAGCTTGTAGCGGCCGACCCGGCTGAGGTCGTAGCGGCGGTTCTCGAAGAATGCGTTGCGCAGGTAGGTGCGAGCGGCTTCGAGCGTCGGCGGCTCGCCGGGCCGGGCCCGCTTGTAGATCTCGATGAGGGCCTCATCCTGGGTGGGCGCGATCTCGCGGTCCTTCTCCCACTGGCCCTCGAGGAACTCGAAGTGGCGGACGAAGGCTTCGAGGAAGCCCGGGGCGTTCTCCTCGTCGTAGCCGAGGGCCCGCAGCATGGTGAACAGCGACAGGCGACGCTTGCGGGCGACACGGACACCGGCGGTGGGGTCCTTGCCCGGCTTCTGCTCGACGTCGAACTCGATCCACTCGCCGCGGTAGGGGTGGATGGTGCCGGTGACCATCTGGTGCTTGGCCAGGTTACGCAGGCGGAACCGCTCACCGGGCTGGAAGATGACGCCGGGCGACCGAACGAGCTGGGACACCACGACGCGCTCGGTGCCGTTGATCACGAACGTGCCCTTGTCGGTCATCATCGGGAAGTCGCCGAGGAAGACCGTCTGTTCCTTGATCTCGCCGGTCTGCGCGTTGATGAAGCGGGCCCGAACGAAGATCGGGGCCGCGTAGGTCATGTCCTTCTCTTTGCACTCCTCGACCGTGAACTTGGGGTACGGCTCGAGGTCTTCATCGTGAGGATCGAACTCCAACTCGAGCTGCAGGGTCTCGGTGAAGTCCTTGATCGGGCTGATGTCGCGGAAGGCATCCGCGAGACCTTTTTCGAGGAACCACTTGAAGGATTCCTTTTGGACGGCAATCAGCTCGGGGAGTTCGAGAGCCTCATCGAGATTACCGAAGGAGTATCGGTCGCGGGCGACTGTACGTGCAGGCAAGGGGCACCACCAACATGTTGAGCACGAGAGCGGGCACCCGGAGGGCCACCCGCTGCGGAAGACCGAGCCTGGACGCGCTGAACCGGAGACCGATTTTTGTCGGTGATGGAGAACAGACGAGCAAGCACGGCTTTACAAGGATATCCGCGCGAACGCAACCGACAACCGGATTTTGCGCGAATACTACGAGTATTTGTGCCCGAGGTCAAGGTTCTTGTCGAAACAGGCCCTGTTTTCAGGCCTCACTCCTCAGATCCTGTTCCCTTGGCGGCGAGCCGCCTTGCCGTGCCGACGATGCTAGCACGAGCTGCGGCGCAACCGTGCCGGATCCGGCCCCCACTTCCGGGGCCCGAACCGGGCACAGTTCGGCTGGACGGACGCGAGCGGGCCCCCGGATCGATCCGGGGGCCCGACGGAAAGCGCTTTGGGCCTAGAACCTACTTGAGGTCCGCGTGTGCCGGGACGGAGCCCGACACCCCGAGTTGGCTACGCCAACTCATCCACCCAAACAAGGCCCATGGGCCAAAGACCTACTTGAGGTCGGCGGAGCCGCCGGCGTCTTCGATCTTGCCCTTGGCGGCTTCGGCGTCGTCCTTGTTGGCGCCTTCGAGCACGTTGTTGGGGGCACCCTCGACGAGGTCCTTGGCTTCCTTCAGGCCGAGACCGGTGATCTCGCGCACGGCCTTGATGACCTGGATCTTCTTGTCGCCGGCTCCGGTGAGCACGACGTCGAAGGAGGTCTTCTCCTCTTCCTCCTCACCAGCGGCGACGGCGCCACCGGCGGCGGCCACGGCAACCGGGGCGGCTGCCGTGACACCGAACTTCTCTTCGAAGTCGGACAGGAGTTCGGACAGTTCGAGAACGCTCATCTGAGCGATGGCATCGAGAATTTCTTCTTTGGACATTATTCTTCTTCTCCGGCTTGGTCGGAATCGGTGGTGGCGTCTTCGCCGTCACCGTCGGATTCGGGGGTGTTGGATTCGTCTGACTCGGACGCGGCCGGGGCCGCATCCTCGGTTTCGGTAGCAGGGGCCTCGGCTTCGGCTTCGGCTTCTGCAGGAGCATCGGCTTCGGCGGCCTCGTCGGCCGCAGCGGGAGCAGCGGCTGGTGCACCGGGTGCTCCCCCCTCATCGATGAGGGCCTGGAGCAGACCGGCGAACTCGCGCGGCACTGCTTGAAGCAGACTGGCGAACTGCTGCATGGGAGCAGCCATGAGCCCGGCCAGCTTGGCCAGCAGAACCTCGCGGGGTTCGATGTCGGCCAGTGCCTTGATGCCGTCGGCGTCGATGGGGGCACCGTCGAACAGACCGCCTTTGATGACGAGGTTCGGGTGGGTCTTGGCGAAGTCGCGGAGCGCCTTGGCCATGCTCACCACATCGCCTCGCTCCTCGCCTTCGGCCGGTTCGGCGAAAGCCAGGGCCGTCGGGCCGACAAGGTGGTCTTCGAGTTCGAGACCCGCCTCGTCGGCGGCTCGGCGAACCAGGGTGTTCTTGTACACCTTGTACTTCGCTCCGCTCGGACGCAGCTGACCCCGAAGCTCCTGTAGCTCGCTGACGGTGAGGCCTCGGTACTCGGTGACCACCACCGACGTGGCGTTCTCCAAACGTTCCTTGACCTCGGTAACGATCGCTACCTTCTCCGGACGTGGGTTATCCATCACACCTCCTCTCAGTTACTCGGGACCCTCGCGATCGAGGGTCTACTCGGGACCCTCGCGATCGAGGGTCTTCTCGGTTGGACATGACATGTTGGTACCGGTGAACGACGCCCGATCGCCGATCAACCGCAACCAACGGGCCACCCGATGAACGAGAGGAGTTGGAGAAGTTCGATCGCCTATTCCAGGATTTCCCCGGCGGCCGGTTCGACAGGATCAACCTGCCGATCGCGAACCCACCGGAACCTGAGGTCTCTGGCGAAGGGATTCGATTTCGATCCACCATGGGCACGTTCCCGAAACGGGAGCGTGTCCAGGTGGCGATAACAACCGTTCAAGACTACCGGCTTCGGGGCGGTGCGCCTCACCTCGCGTCGTGCGCGTCGCGTCGTTCAAGTAATGGGCCGAGCGCGCCGACCATCCCCCTTGGAATGATCCTCGAGGTCTCATCGGTTGAGAACAGGCGATGGTAACCGGGGCTCCCACCGACACCGTCGATCCGGCGGACGACACCTCGGCCGAGGCCAGGAGACAGCTTCTGATCCTGGCCCTGGCCCTGGTGTTGGCGATGAGCCCATGGTTCTCGACGTCCGCGGTTGCGGGACAGCTGGCAGAGGAGTGGGATCTCTCATCGTCCGCCCTGGCATGGCTCGTGATCGCCGTTCAGCTCGGGTTCGTGGCCGGTGCGTTCGGCATCACCTTGGCCGGTCTGGCCGACCGGTTCGGCCCCCGCCGGCTGGTCCTCGTCGGTGCGGTCCTGGCGGCCACCGCCAACGCATCGATCATCGTCGCCTCAGGTTACGGACCAGCGCTGGTCGCCCGGTTTGCCACCGGAGCGGCTCTCGCCGCCGTCTACCCGCCGGCGCTGAAGACGATGTCGTCGTGGTTCCGGGTCGGGCGGGGTCTTGCGCTCGGCGTGATGATCGGAGCGTTGACCGTCGGCTCGGCACTCCCCCATCTGATCAACGGCCTCGGTGGGCTGCACTGGAAGGCGACGCTCGGCATCGCCTCGGGTTTGACCGTCGTCGGCGGGCTCATCGCCGAGTTCGTCGCCGGTGACGGGCCACACGGATCGGCACCGACCCGTGTCTCGTTCGTCCACCTGCGAGACATCGTGTCCAATCGCCGCTTCCTGCTCGCCTCGACCGGCTACTTCGGCCACATGTGGGAGCTCTATGCGATGTGGGCGTGGATCGCCGCGTTCTTCTCCGAGTCGATGACCGCTCGGGCGGCCTCGTTCGCCGCCTTCGCCGCGATTGCGATCGGGGCGGCCGGGTCGGTGCATGTCGGTCGGCTGAGCGACGCCGTCAGCAGGCCCCGGGCAGCCGGTCTCGCCCTACGCTGGTCGGGGCTGACCGCTGCGGCCATCGGCTTCGTCGCCGGCGCCCCCTGGTACGTGGTCGTTCCCCTCGCCCTGTTCTGGGGGTTCTGGGTGGTGGCCGACAGTGCCCAGTTCTCGACAATCGTCACCGAGGTCGTCGAACCGCGGGTGATGGGAACGGCGTTGACGCTCCAGCTGTCGCTCGGCTTCGTGCTGACGGTGTTCACGATCTTCCTCGTGCCACTCGTTCGCGATACCGCCGGATGGGGTTTCGCCATGCTTCTGCTTGCCCCCGGTCCGGCGCTGGGCGCCCTCGCCATGGCCCGGCTGGATCGACTGACCGGCTGACAAGCCGACCACCGCAGGGAGGTCGCCAAACCCACGCTCCCGACTCAGGCGCAGGTCTCACTGCCGATCGTCGGCACAACCCGCCGGCAGGGGGCAAGCAGGTTCTCGTCCTTTGTTGCCTGCCGAACATCGGGTGTGACACAGACATGGTCCGTCGGCGTCGCCTCCCTCCAGACGTAGCCCTGGACACAGGTGTCCGGGCCGTAGGTCGTATCCGTGGTGGATACTCGCTCAGCAGCTCGGGCGTTGTCTGCGAGTGCCTGATCCCGCGACGCTGCGGGCACGCAGGTCCGATCACCCTCGAACGCTGCTCGCCAGAGGTAGGGCCTCATACAGTGATCGATGCCGTAGGTCAGCGTCGCTTCCATGACATCGGTGTTGTTGTCGACGTGGGCCTCCCCTTCACTTTCGACCGATGCCACGATCCGACAGTCAGGGTTGTAACAGGACGTCGACAGGAGGGCTTCGACCGTCCGGGTGACGCCGGGCGCGACCCCGTCCACATCGAAGGTGGCTCGTTCGGCCCCGGCCTCCACCGTCAACACCGATGGTTTGGAGGTCGCCTCGCCTCGATTCTGGACGTCGACCAGAACCGTGATCGTGCACGACGGTGTGGAACCGGGACAGTTGTACGGCACGTCCTGTGGCGGAAAGGCGACCAGCAGGTCCGGCAGCAAGGCGGGCTCGTCGTGGCGGGGCGTGGGAGGCGGCGAGTCTGTTGCCGAAGACGACGGGCCGGCCGTCGTTGCTGTTGTTCGGGTGGTACGTGTCGTGTCTGTCGTGTCCGACTCGATGTTCGACGTATTCGTCGCATCGACCGAACCCTCCGACGAAACACCGGTCGTACCGGGGTCCGCCGCCACCAGTTCAACTCCCTTGACCCAGTCATGTGTCGCACCGAAGATCACGACCCCGGCACCGAAGACGACCAGCACCAGCCACGCTGGGCCCTCGATGGCAATGTTGCGATATCTGCCACCGCTGTGGGCCAGGGCCTCGCCGCCGAAAGCGAAGTAGAGCCCGGCCACAATCATCACGATCCCGATTCCGATCACCAGAAACTGCATCATCCCTCCTGGTCCGTACCCGCGCTGCGTCGAGCACCGACTGGGTGCCGGTGTCGAACACTGGTCCACGGCTCGCCGTGAAGCCGAGCGTCAACAGATGGACGCCTGGGGATGTCGCTTGATACATCCCGGGCGCGTTCGCGGGTCAAAGCGGTCAAAATTGGTCGATATCACCCGCGAACGCGCTCCGGTGGGGAGCGGATCAGGCGACCGGGCAGCGGTCCATCGACGACAGACGGGCCCGGAGCGCGTAGGCCAACAACCCGAGCGACAGCACCGCCAACACCGGCTGCAGCGGTTCGAACCACTGCTGGGCACCGGTGGTGCCGACGGCCAGCAACACGATCTTGTTGCACACCGGGCAGCCGACGGCGAAGAACGACAGCAAGCCGGCCGCTCCTCCCGTCTTGGCCTGTCGTTCGGCGTCGGGGTCGAGCGGCTCGCCGCCGACATCGACGTCCGAGGCCAGGGCGACTGGCCGAACATAACTACCGATCAACAATCCACCGAGCACGGCGGTGGCGGCAAGCACGGGGTACGACCACCAGGTCACGGCGATCGGTCGGCCGAAGACCGGATTGGGGATGACATCGGTCGGCAGCCCGACCATGAGCGCCACCGCCATCGCGCCGGCGAGGGCCCCAAACCACTGGCGTGGGGTCCATCGGCTCATCAAATGGCCACCTCGACGGTGCCGACGGAGGTACCCGCCCAGTTCGAGAGCGTGTGCTCGGTCGATGCGACGACACCGAGACCCACCAGCAGGTGTTCCATGGCCACGTCGGCGGCCCGGAACGCGCCGTCCCGCACTTTGACCGCCAACGCCACGCCCTCCTCCGGCAGCACCCCGCAGTACACACCTTCGGCGCCGGCCTTGACCGCCACCGGCTTCAGCGGGTCCGTCATGAACCGGGTCGAGCTACGGTCGGTGCCGGCGACGTACCACGGCTCCGACCTCATCGCGCTCAGCAGCGTGGCACCGGGATCCGATGCCGCCAGACGCGACCACCCCCGAGCCAGGTCGACGAGCGGAACCTGCCACACCGGGATGCCGCAACCGTCGATCGACGGAACCTGTGCGCTGGAATCGAAGCGGCAGTAGTGCTCCAGGGCGGGCGTGATGTGATCCCGCTGGAGTGGGTGGTCAGGCTGGAGATAACCCTCGGCCGGCAGGTCGATATGCCGGCAAACCGTCAGGAAGCCGGTGTGTTTGCCGGAACAGTTGTTGTGTTCGGCCCCTGCGTCTCCACCGGACGACACGAGTTCGATCAGGGCCGGCTCGAAGACGGGGTTCTGCGACCCGCATTCGAGCACCTCCGGGCCGAACGACAGCCGTTCGAGCCAGGCCAGTACCCGCTCGACGTGACCGGACTCGCCGTTGTGAGAGGCGCAGGCCAGTGCCAACTCGACCTCGTCGACATCGAACGCGGCGGCCGCCCCGGTTGTGATCAGCGGAACCGCCTGGATCGGCTTGGCCGAGGAACGGGGCATGACCGACCGGTCGGCGTCGCCCCACGACTCGACCACGTTGCCGTCCCCGTCGACGATGACGGCGTCGACCTCGTGGCGGCTCTCGACTTCCGGGCCGCGGGTGACGTTGACGACGAGTGGCGCGGTCAACGCTGTCAGCCGACGGTGGCGACCTCGTCGACACGGCTGGGATCGACCTTGACGCCGGGGCCCATCGTGGACGAGAGGGTGACCTTCTTGATGTAGCGTCCCTTGGCCGACGCCGGCTTGGCCCGGTTGATCTCCTCGATCAAGGTGGCGAAGTTGGTCCGAAGGCCCTCGGGTTCGAAGCTGGCCTTGCCGATCGACACGTGGACGTTGCCGTTGCGGTCGGTGCGGTACTCGACGGTACCGCCCTTGAACTGCTCGACGGCCTTCGCCGGATCGGGAGTGACGGTACCGGTCTTCGGGTTGGGCATGAGGCCACGAGGTCCGAGGACACGACCGAGCTTGCCGACCTGGGGCATCAGTTCCGGCGTGGCGATGGCCAGATCAAAGTCGAGCATGCCGCCCTCGACCTCGGCCACCAGATCCTCACCACCGACGACGTCGGCGCCCGCCGCTTCGGCCGCGGTGGCCGCCTCGCCGGTCGCGAACACGGCGACCCGGACGTCCTTGCCGGTACCGGCCGGCAGTGCCACCGTGCCACGAACGATCTGATCCGCTTTGCGGGGGTCGACACCGAGCAGGATCGAGATGTCGATCGACTCGTCGAATTTCGCGGTGGCGAGGCTCTTCACCAGGTCGAGGGCCTCACTGGGCCCGTGGAGGTGGGCCCGATCGAACCGCTTGGTTGCGTCGCTGTATCGTTTTCCTTGCGCCATGTCGGCTCCCTGTCGTTGTCGTTGGCCACCCTCGGCGGGCGGCTGCACTTACCGAGTTCGACGACGTCGAACTCGTGCCGGTGGGTTAGGTCCTCCCAGTCGGACTTGAAGAAACTCGGGTTTGTCAGCCCCGAATGTGGACGCCCATCTGGCGGGCGGTGCCGGCGACCTGCTTCTTGGCCGCATCGAGGTCGTTGGCGTTCAGGTCGGGCATTTTGATCTCGGCGATCTCCGCCACCTGGGCGTCGGTGATGGTGCCGGCCCTCTCCCGAAGCGGATCGCTGGCGCCCTTGTTGATGCGGGCCGCCTTCTTGATCAGCTCGGCCGTCGGCGGCGTCTTCAGCACGAAGCTGAAGGTGCGGTCCTCGAAGACGGTGATCTCGACCGGAACGATCTGCCCCCGCTGGGACTCGGTGCGGGCGTTGTACTCCTTGCAGAAGTCCATGATCTGCAGACCGTACGGACCGAGGGCGGTACCCACGGGAGGCGCGGGCGAGGCCTGCCCGGCCGGGATCTGGATTTTTACGACCGCTAGTACTTGCTTCTTGGCCATCGGCTTTCTTTCAAACGGTTGTCCAGCGAACGACCATCGTCACTGGTGGGGCTGAAAAGACCAACGTGCAAGTGTGCCGAGCTTCTCCGCCGACGGCAACTCACACCGTTTCTCGATCTTCGGTATCGAGGTCTTCGGTTTCTAGATCTTCGCCACCTCGGCGAACTGCAACTCGACGGGTGTCTCCCGGCCGAAGATGTTGACGAGCACCTTGAGTCGGAGCTGATCCTCGTTGATCTCGACGATCTCGCCTTGGAAGTCGGCGAACGGACCTTCCTTGACCCGGACGGTCTCGCCCATCGTGTACTCGAGACGGGGACGGCCCTTGCGGGCGGTGTCGTCGCCGTCCTCTTTGACGGCGAGGAAGTTCTCCACGTCCTTTCGGGGCAGTGGCGACGGCTTGTTGCCCGCTCCGATGAACCCGGTCACACCGGGGGTGTTGCGGACCACGAACCACGAATCGTCGTCGAGGTGCATACGGGTCAGGAGGTAGCCGGGGAAGACCTTCTTCTGGACGATGACCTTCTTGCCGTTCTTGAATTCGACGACGTCCTCCATCGGGATGACGACCTCGAAGATCCGCTCCTCCATGTTCATCGACTGGGTTCGGGCCAGCAGGTTGCTGCGGACCTTGTTCTCATAGCCCGACTGGGTATGGATCACGTACCAGCGTCCCGGACGATCATACGGTGAGTCGCGACGGCGCCTACGACCGGTCTCGGCGGCCTCGGCCTCGGTGGATTCACCGGCTTCGTCTGCACCGGCGTCGCCGGTCTCGCCGTCGGCGTCTCCGTCTGTCGCGGCTCCGGCGGCTTCGCCTTCGGTTTCGGCGGCTTCCTCTTCGGCGGCGTCGGCCGGGGAACCGGAATCGAGGTCCTCGACCTGGTTGGCCTCCTCGTCGGCGGAGCCGGCGGTGATGTCGGTGACCGACACCGCCGGTTCGGCCACGGGCTCTCCGACCGGCAGGTCGACATCGGCAGCAGCGACATCGGCAGCGGCACCGTCGGCGGCGACGTCGACAGCATCGACATCCGGCGTGGTTTCAGTGATATCGCTCATCAATTACCCTCGGTTCCAGCCCTCAACAGGCTGATGAATCCTTCAGCGAACAAGTAGTCGAGCGCAGCCACCAACAAGGTGACGAACGTGAAGGTGATGACCACGACGATCGTGTAGTTGATCACCTCACTGCGGGTTGGCCAGATGACGCGGTTGAGCTCGGACCGCACCTCACCGACGTATTCACGAGGAGTGACGCGCTCGGTCGGGACCGGGCGGTTGTCCCGCTTGGTCGCAATGGGATTGCCTTCGCTATCCATCTGGCCTTGCTTCTGCAGATAGCGGCGCTGTTCGCGATTCATCGCCATGTCATTGATCCTTGTCGAGCGTCTCTGCGGCGTACGTCTCCAAAAGCCGGTCGAGCCGGTGGGCGGACAGACCGACGCCCGGAGCGGACCGTGGACCGAGAGGTTTTCCAGATCAGGTCCGGCCCAGAGGCCATCGAATGGTGGTCACGGTGACCACCCACTTCATTACAGACTATTGCCTCGGTCCGAGAAGACCTACGCAGGGCAGGAGGGATTTGAACCCCCAACCGTCGGTTTTGGAGACCGGTGCTCTGCCAATTGAGCTACTGCCCTTGGGTCTGATCGAAGGCGCGGGCACCCCGAACAGGTACTACACGGTACCAGCCCGACCGTACGGAACCGCAGGAAATCCGTCGGGCGTCATCGACCCCAACGAGGCGACGGTGTCAGGCGCCCATCGATTTGAGTTTGTGGTCGGTGGCCTGGAGGCGCTCGGCCAACTCCGCGGCGATGGCCCGCACCATCGCCGGGTTGTCCTCGAGTATCTGCTCGAACCGGTTGTAGGGAATCACGAGCAGGGTGCACTCGGTGAGCGTCTTGACCGTCGCGGTGGCCGGGGCTTTGGTGAAGTAGCCCAACTCGCCGACGAACTCTCCGGCCGGGATCTCGGCGACCTGGTCGCCGTTGATCTCGACGCCGGCCGTGCCCTTCTCCAGCACGTACATCTCCTGATGGTGCCGGCCCTGCGAGATCAGCGTGTGTCCGGGTTGGACGGTCACCTCGTCGGCCGCCGAGGCAAGGTGCTCGATCGCCTCGTTGTCGGCCCCCTTGAACATCGGCAGATTTCGCAGCCGATCGGCCTTGCCGTCACTGACCATCATGTCTCCTCGGTTCCGATTGAGTACGGGTAGGTGTGCGTGTGTGTCTGCACCCGCGACACTAGCGCGGTCGCGACCGACCATGGACGGCCGGCCGGCATGGTCGAACCCTAGCTGGCCAGACGCTGTCGGGCGGCGAGGCGGGACGCTATGACCAGCGCCCCGGCTGCACCGGCTGTGGCCGCCGCAGCGATGCCGCCGATGTAGGCCGCCTTGCGCGAGCGTGTCGCCGAACCCAGTCGCTGCAGGCGATGGACCGTGCCTCCCGGTTGTAGCGCCAGCAGGATCTCGTTGAGGAGGTTCTCGTCGACCGCCATCGGCTGATCCCGTAGCGTTGCCAGAGCTCGCAGGAGCTTCTTGTATTGGGCCAGCTCGGCCTGGCAGCGAAGGCAGGACTCGAAGTGCGACTTGGCCCCGGTGTCGAGTTCCTCGCCGTCGACGGCGCCGGCGAGCTGCAGACTGAACGTGTCACAGTCGGTCTGGAGCGGGGCGGTGACCCGGGCGGTTGGACCTTCAGACGGCATGGGCCTGCTCCTCCCCCATTGGATAGAGCGTCTCCCTCAACCGCTTTCGGGCCCGGTGCAATCGGACCTTGGCGGCGGACTCGGAGATGTCGAGTTCGGTGGCGATGGCGTCGTGGGAGAGATCGTAGATGTCGCGGAGAACCACAACGGTGCGGAGTTTCGGCGGTAGTTCCATCAAGGCCGAGACCAGACTCGAACGTAGGTCGCCGAGATCGGCCTGGAACACCGGATCCCGGTCGGGGACGTCGTCGGCCAGGTCGAAGTCCTCCGACAGCTGGTCGTGACGGTGCCGCCCGCGACGGCCGAGGAAGGTGCTGGCGCAGTTGGCCGTGATGCGATGCAGCCACGTCGAGAGCTGGGCATCGCCTCGAAACTTTTTCAGACCCTTGTGGGCCCGCAGATACGTCTCCTGGACCACGTCCCGAGCGTCCTCCTCATTACCCACAAGCCGGTAGGCCAGCGTGTAGGTGTCGGCATAGGTTTGTCGTACCAACTCCTCGAAGGCGCGGTGGTCGCCTTCCTTCGCGGCTGCTACGAGTTCGTTCGTTCTGTTCGAATCCACCTAGTAAGACCCCAGCGACGCCCATCCGGTTACGTATTCGAAGTCCATGGTAGGCCAAGCCGAAACAAATCCGTAATGGAGGTCGGACGGCCCTTTGAGCAGATTCAGCAAGGTGCGGACGGGTCTGTCGATCGCTCTTCCACATTGTGTTCGGGTTCGATGTATCAACAGCCGAACTCGGCCTTCTCTGTAAGTGTGAACACGCTGCGGACCGATCTCGACGACACGTCTAGACTGCGAGCCGTGGGGTCGCTTTCCAATGAAGACCTGGTCGCAGCGGCCGCCGGAGGCGACGAGGCTGCCTGGGAGCAACTGGTGGATCGATTCTCGCCGCTGGTTTGGTCCGTAACCCGGGCATTCAGACTCGACCATGACACGTCATGCGACGTGTTCCAGGAGGTCTGGGTCCGCCTCCACACTTCGTTGGACAAGATTCACGATCCACGCCGGATAGCAGGTTGGCTCTCCACGACGGCCCGCAACGAAGCCATAGGGGTCCTCCGCTCAACGAAGCGGGAACGACCTGACTCAAGCGTTACCGACGGTGGTCACGAGATCCGAGCGGCCGTGATCGACGACTTCTCCTCTAATCTCGTGCGGGCGGAGGAGCATGTCGTCGTCGCCAAGGCGTTGGAGGAGCTCGACGAACGCTGTCAGCTCCTGCTCCGGCTGGTGACGGCCGAACCCAAAGTGTCGTACGAAGAGATCTCCGCAGTCATGCGGATCCCAATCGGCAGCATCGGCCCCACTCGCTCGCGGTGCCTGGCCAAGCTGCGTGCGGCAATCGATCGACAGGGGCACAACCATGACTGATCAAGACAGAGACCTCGTCAGAACCATTCGTGAAGCTCTGGCAGCCATCGATGGCGTCCCTCCGGAGGCGGTTGCTGCCGCCAAGGCAGTGTTCGTTGCTCGAGATCTCGACGCTGAGCTTGCCAAACTGATCATGGACTCAGCGCGCGACGAACCGGTGCTTGCCATGCGCGGTCTCGCCCGTCGTTCGCTGTCGTTCGAGACCGACCGACGCTCCGTCGAACTCGAGATCGACCCGGAGCGTCGGCTTATCCGGGGTCAGCTTGCGCCGCCGGTGTCGACGTCGCTCACGCTCGAAGTCGACGACCTGCCAGTCGATACCGTCGTCTCGGACGATTTGGGTAGATTCCTGCTATCCGGCGTCCCCGAAGAATCGACAACGGTGGCTCTTCGCGTACGTCTGGACGACGGAGACGTCATCTGTCGGTTTGACCTCTGATCAGATCATCGTCGGCTTTGTCGTCGCAACCGACGACGATGAAGGATCGGGCCGTCCAGTATCTCTCAGGATCAGCGGAGCCGTTGGTCGAAGCCAGTAACTTGCTGAGTGCAGCGGCGGGGGCCAGTCCGGCAGCAACGGCTCGGTGCATCTCAGCCATGAGCGCCGCCGAGACCTCGTCAGCGACGGCGAGCAGGGGCGCCACCACGGCCCGGGACCCCGCTCGGACCAGCGCATGGGACGTTCCCATGACCTCTCCTGCGGTACCAAAGTCGCTGCGCGCCGCGTGACAGGCCGAGAGTATGACGCAATCAGGAGCCGCTGCCAACCGCTCGATGTCGAATACCGTCAACGGTCCATCGGCCATCCGCAGGGACGAGAATAGAGGCGAATCGCGCCGGAATGTTCCGTGAGCCGCGATGTGGACCAGAGAGGCCGTCGACATTGCTTCCGTCACCGCATCGACGGTGGCATCGACCCCCACCAAAACCCGGTCGACCTCTGCGGCCTCGAATATCGTTTCGAACTCGGTGCCGGCGGCAGCCACGGCGGGGCCTGCGACGGCGAGGGTCGCCGATCCCCGGGGCGGCTGCGGGTCGCGGCTCCAGATTCGGATCGACGGTGCCACAACGATCGGGTGTCCCTTCGCCAGAGGCAGAGCGTTCCACGGTAGGTCGGCGAGGCTGTCCGATGGAACGACAATGATGGACGGCGGACTCCCACCGACATCGGTGAGGGCCGGCCGAAGCAACACGTCCTGCAGCCCGAGCGCATCCTCCGCGGCCGAAGCCGCTGCCGCCGCCAGTCCAGCCGCCGAACCGAATCGAGAGGTAAGCCGACGCAGAGCAAAGAAGAGCGACTCGACCCGCTCCCGAATCTCCGCTGTCGACCCGAGCGTGCGTCGACGGCTTCGACCGAACCCAAACGTGACGACCCCGACGATTCCGTCGCTCTCGTAGAACTGGAGCAACACCCGGGACCCGACCCGTGATCGAACCTCGTGGATTCTCAGCGGAGACCGCCGTTCGGGAGTAGTACCGTCAATCCGCCGCATCGCCTCGCGGACTCGATGCTCTGCAGCAATCAACATCTTGTCGGGTGCGCGTTCGACCCCGTCGGCGGTTGTTCTGAAGTGCTCGGCGGTAAGTCTTCGATAGACCACCAGGTGCTCTGCCAAGTCCGCGTCTCCCGGTGGCAGCGCCGGCGGAAGGGACAGCGCACCCTCACGGGCGCGCTCCGCCCAAGCAACAATCTGGGCCAGCCGACCCCCCTCGAGCGCGAGCTGCAAACCGAGATCTACGAGGTCGCGGCGCCGCTTGGACGCGAGGACCCTCAACTCCGTCGAACCGAGGAGCGCCCGGTGGTCGTCGGCGATCCGTAGGCCAGCGTTGACGGCACGCCTTGCACCAGTTCGGTCTCCTGTCGCCAACCGGGCGACAGCGGTGGCGAGCCAGGCGCTGGTTCGCTGGGCCGCTGGTCCGGTTCCCCGAAGCGTTGCCGCGTATTCGAGCTCGGCAAGACCTCGTTCGAGGTGACCCTCTCGAATCGCGATCGTACCAAGCATTGTCCGGACCTGGAGCGCCTCGTGTCGCCACCCCGCCTCCTCGAGCTCAGCCACGATGACTGCAAGTTCCGGAATATCGTCGATCGCCAGTCGTTCAGAACGGGCCATCGCTGCGATGTACCGAGCTTGAGCGGCCCAGCTTCGCCGGCCCGCTGCAGTGAACAAGTTGATGGCGGCTTCAGCCTGCCACGAGGCGGCCTCGGTCCGGCCGCCGGCCAGCAATGCACGGGCGTGCAACAGACTCGCCTCAGCCTCTCGTACGCGATTCTCTCCGGATCGGGCCAGGTCGAGAGACCGTTCGGCCGCCTGGCGAGCTTCGTCGTCCAGGCCTGCCTGAAGTAGGACTTCGCAGAGATCCGACTCGAGAATTGCGAGATATCGGCCTGGATTGCCAGTTTCGGCCAGGGCGCCGCGCGCTCGATCGAACCATCGAAGCGATGCGGGGATATTGCCGCGTACCCCTTGCGAAAAGGCGATGTTGCTCTGGGCGCTGGCCACCAAGGCGGCCTGCCCTATCTTGTCTGCAATCTCCCCGCCGGCCAGGTAGTCGGCTTCGGCGTCGTCCGGAGAACCGCGCAGCGAATGCACCACACCACGACTGACGAGCAGGCGGGCGACGGCCAGGTCGTCACCGGCCTGTTCCAGAACGGGAAGCGCCTCGTTGAACGACAGCAGTCCGTGGTCGAGATCGCCCTGATGGACTGACATGATGGCCTT
This sequence comes from Acidimicrobiales bacterium, assembly GCA_965216675.1. GTDB lineage: Bacteria > Actinomycetota > Acidimicrobiia > Acidimicrobiales > SZUA-35 > JAHELU01. The sequence goes on from CBDCGK010000004.1 coordinate 1,477,681, forward strand.
CTGCATTGTCATCCGGGCCCTTGCCGCACCGGTCAACGCTCGCTCGGCGCGACGCAGCTCGAGCCAGGCTCCCTCTGTCTCCCCATGAATCAACAGCGAGAGCGCAAGGCTGCCGCGGATGTGGGCAGCCCGGATGACCAACCCCGCTTGCTCGGCCGCGGCCACCGCGGCCGTCAAGACCCTGCAGGCGTCACCGATCGCGCCGACTTCGTGGTGGGCTCGACCCAAAGCGTAGGTTGCTACGATCCGGGCCTCGCCCCCTATTGCGGAATCAGCCAGGAGCGCAGCGGCTCTCTCCGCAACCCAGCGGGGACGGTCGTTGATGACACCGAGCAGTCCTTCTGCTTCGTCGAGCGGCGTAAAGGCCATTCGACAATGATGTATCAGGAGCCGAATGAGCGCTTCATTTACTGGAAGTGCCATACGTGGCCTGACGAAGGGATTGATGGAGATGGCCGTAAAACCAGCAGGCGGCGACCCTTACCGGGAGTTGAAGCGGGCACGCGATGACCAACGTGTGGACCCCGAGAAAGGAGTTTGGGACGATCGGGTCGAGTTCGGCGCCGGCGATGGCGGTCCGGCCGCCTATCGACCCCGAGAAATCCTTGTTCGAACTCCACAGGACGACGCGGAGATCCAGGCGATCCTCGGCGATCGGCTCGTTGGCACCGACGAGACCGAAATCGTATCCGGGCTACCGTTCCAGCGGTTGATATTGAGCCCGGGCAACGTCTTGTCGGCGGTGCGAACCCTGCGGAACGCAGGAATACAGGCGGTGCCGAACACCGTGTTCTTCGCTGCCAGTCGGCGGCTGGAGGCCGAGTATCGGCGATCGCAACGTCGCGCCGCCCGATCGATTCGGGGTGCACCAGGCATGACCGGCAACCCCGGCATGACCGGCAACCCCGGCATGACATGACCGGCAACCCCGGCATGACCGGCAACCCCGGCATGACCGGCAACCCCGGCATGACCGGCAACCCCGGCATGACCGGCAACCCCGCCTGGTGGGGCCAGTGGGGTTGGGCCGTGGTCAACGACTGCTGTGGCTGCTGCTCCCCCGTCAACCGGCGTCAACCATGGGAGAAGAACGCCCGTCGTCAGCATTCGGCACTCCCGGCCGAAGATCCCCGGCAAGGCCGGCGAGTCCTGAGGCCCGGAGCACCATGCCGTGTCTATGTACTCGACACCGGCTATGCCGGCGATGCCTCCACGTTCGGCGCCAACAACCGAGGCGTCACGCCGACCAGGTTCACCACCGATGAAGCGTGGCGTGACTACGACTTCTTCGATGTCGATCCCGACGGTCTCCTCGATGCCCAGGCCGGCCACGGAACGTTCATCGCCGGTCTGATTCGTCGCCTGTCAGACGCTCAGGTGACGGTCCGGTCTGTTCTGTCGAGCTACGGCGACACCGACGACGTCGCGCTGGCGACAGCCATCATGGACTTGGCAGACGATGAAGGCACGGTCGGGCCGGCCATCCTGAACCTTTCGATGTGTGGCTACACCGACGATGACAAACCTCCCCCGCTCTTGGCCGCCGCCATCGAGAAACTGCTCGACGCCGGATGGGTCGTGGTCGCCTCCGCCGGCAACGACAGTACCTGCCGCAAGGCCTGGCCGGCAGCGCAGCCGGGCGTTATCGCGGTTGGGGCGTTGAGTGCCGGTGGACCGGCGGCGTTCTCGAACTACGGTCCTTGGGTTCAAGCCAGTGCCCCCGGCGTCGATGTCGTCAGTTGGTGGTACAGCTTCGTTCCAGGAACCGACGAAGGCAGCGGGTTCTTCGAGCAACTGGCCGCCATTGCGCCAAAACGGCACCTAGACGAGGACACCGACCGAGCCGATGACGAGGCCGGGGAGCTGGGCTTCTTCACCAGTACTGACGACATCATCGCCAACTCCAACGGATGGGCCAGCTGGAGCGGCACCTCCTTCGCGGCGCCGATCGTTGCCGGAGTCATAGCCCGAGAGGTGATGATGTGTTCGCTGCCGGGCGACGCTGCGCTCGATGACGTGGACGACGAGAGTCAAGCCGCTGGAGACACGGAGGCGGCGAAGAAGATGAGAGCACGCCTCAGCGAGGCTGTGTTCAAGGTGGTCGATGATCCACACCTCTTCCGACTCCCAGCCATGGGCACCGTGGTCAACGCCCACCTCTGAGCGAGGGGGATCCGGGTAGAGTTCTCCCTCGATGGGAGTCTTCGGGGACGGCTATAGCGGTGCGGCCGACGTTCTGGGCGACGTTGCCGGGAAGCTGTCAGGCACCCGGATCCTCGTGACCGGGGCGACCGGATTCATCGGCGGGCACGTCGTCGAACTGTTGCACCACCTCGGCTGTGACGTGCACGCCGTGGCTCGCCGCCCGGAGCCGAGCGTTTCGTTCGACACACCGGTGAGCTGGCATCGAGCCGACCTCACCGACGCCGCCGCCAGCGCCGCTGCCGTCGAGGCGGCGCGACCCGAGGTGATCGTGCACCTGGCCAGCCTGGTCAAAGGGGCTCGGGACCCCGAGTTGATCCTGCCGATGTTCGCGGCCAACACCGCATCGGCGGTGCATCTGCTCGACGCGGCCGACCGCCACGGCGTCGGCCGGGTGTTGCTGGCCGGTTCGCTGGAGGAGCCGGATCGACCGGGCGAACCGGCCGCCTCGCCGTACGCCCTGAGCAAGGCGGCCGCCCATCTCTACGGGGACTACTACCGGATGACCACGTCGCTGGAGGTGGTGAACCTCCAGATCTTCATGGTCTATGGTCCGGCCCAACTCGACGAGGCCAAACTCATCCCCTACGTGATCCGGTCGCTGCAGGCCGGTGAAGCGCCTTCGCTGTCGAGTGGTACCCGACTCGTCGACTGGGTGTACGTCGGAGACGTGGCCGAAGGCATCGCCCGGGCCTGTGTGGGCGACGCGGCAGCGCGTCCCGTCCCACTCGGCACCGGATCCCTGGCCACGGTCCGCGATGTCGTCGAAACGCTGGTCGAACTGGCGGACGTCGACGTCGAACCGCGGTTCGGCTCCGTGGCCGACCGCAGCCGGGAGGTGGAGAAGGTGGCCGACATCGACATCACACGGCAACTTCTCGGCTGGGCCCCGGCCGTAGACTTGGCGACAGGCTTGGCGGCAACACTGGACTGGTACGGAGGAGTGTGATGGTTTCATCCGGCGCCGATGGCCGCAAACGCATGCGAGCGTTCATGGAGGACGCGTTTCCGCTGTGCCGCTCGATCACCGGCGACGGTGTTCGGGCCACCCTCGATTTGATCGACGCCGAGTTGCAGGCGGCGGCCGACGGGCCGTCGTTGTACCGTCACGAAGTCCCGACGGGGACACCGGTGCTCGACTGGGCGGTGCCCAACGAGTGGAACCTCGTGCGGGCCACACTGGATGGGCCGCTCGGGCGGGTGTTGACCACCGACGACTCGAACCTCCATGTCGTGTCCTACTCGATGCCAACCGAGGTCGAGTTGGATCTCGACGAGCTCCGGCCTCACCTGTTCACCCTGCCCGACCAGCCCGACGCCATCCCCTACCGCACCACCTACTACCGGGAGGCGTGGGGGCTGTGTATGACCCACCGGCAGTACGAATCGCTGCCTGAGGGCCGCTACCGGGTGTCGATCGACGCCACCCTCGAACCGGGCCACCTGAGCTATGGCGAGGCGGTCATCAGCGGGCTGACCGACGACGAGATCCTGCTGTCGACCCACATCTGCCACCCGTCGCTGGCCAACGACAACCTGTCGGGCATCGCCGCCCTGACCGAGGTGGCCCGCCGATTGGCCGACCGGGCAGTCCCGCTTCGCCACACGGTCCGGCTGCTGTTCGTTCCCGGCACGATCGGCTCGATCACGTGGCTGGAGCGAAACCGCCGCACCGCCGAGCGCATCAAGGCCGGGCTCGTTCTGGCCGGGGCCGGCGACCGTGCCCCCGCCACCTACAAGCGGTCGCGACGGGGCTCGACCCGCATGGATCTGGTGATGGCCCGGCTCGTCGAGGATCGCGACGGCTCGGTCATCGACTACTACCCGTACGGCTACGACGAGCGTCAGTTCTGCTCCCCCGGCTTCGACCTCCCGGTGGGCCGGCTGAGCCGTTCGATGCACGGCACCTATCCCGAGTACCACACCTCGGCCGACGACCTCGACTTCGTCGACGACGCGACGCTGGTCGACACGGTCGAGTTGGTGATGGCCGCCATCGATGCGGTCGACTCCGAGCCCCGGTTCGTCAACGCCAAGCCGCACGGGGAACCCCAACTCGGGCGCCGAGGCCTCTACACCGCGGTGGGCGGGGCGGTGAACTCCAAGTCGACCGAGATGGGGCTGCTGTGGCTGCTGTCGTACTCCGACGGTGAGCACTCGCTCAACGACATCGCCCGGTTGTCCAAGCTGCCCATGGAGGCGTTGGAGACGGCGGCCGACGCACTGCTCGATGCGGAGCTCCTCAGACCGACTTGACCAGGTCTGGTAGTAAAAAGCGAGGCGAGGCCTCGCTTTTTACTACCAGACGTGTAGTCCGTCAGGCGACGTGGTCGGGCCAGGACCTGTCCTTGTCCGACATGATGCGCTCGCCGTCGGCCGTGTCGGGCCACTCGATGCCGAACGCGGGATCGTCCCAGCGCACACCGGCCGCGTGATCGGGCTGGTAGAAGGTGTCGATCTGGTAGCCGACGACGGTCTCGTCGTTCAGCGTCTGGAACCCGTGGGCCAACCCGGGGGCCACGTAGAGCTCCCGACCCGTGCCCGGGGTCAGCTCGAACGCCTCCCACTGGAGGTAGGTGTCGGAGTCGGGCCGCATGTCGAGAATCACGTCGTAGATCGCACCGCTCTCGCAGCGGATGAGTTTCGTCTCGCCGTAGGGCTCGGTCTGGAAGTGCATGCCCCGTAGGGTCCCGGCCTTCGCGTTGTAGGAGACGCTGCCCTGCACGAAACCGGCGGTCAAACCCTCCTCGGAGAACTCGTTGACACACCAGGCCCGGGTGAACCAGCCGCGGTCATCGGCGTGGCGTTCGGGGTCGATGGTGTACAGGCCGTCGATCGAGGTCGGTTCAATGAACATCGTTGGCTCCTTGGTCAAGCTTAGATGAGGCGCCGGAGCCGTTGGCGCCACAAATCGAGGGGGCCTGCAACAAACCGGCTCCGCTGTGACTGTTAGGTTGTGTGGGCACGGGACTCGCCGATACGCCAACCGGGCTGGACGATCTGTACCAGGCGCATTTCGCCGACCTGGTCAAGGTCGCGTACCTGCTCACCGGGTCGGCGGCGGCCGCAGAGGATGCCGTCCACGAGGTGTTTCTGCGGTGCCTGGACCGGCTTGCCGATATCGACCATCCCGGCCCCTATCTGCGGACCGCGGTGGTGAACGAGTGCCGGAGCCGGCATCGCCGGAGCGAGCGGTTCGAGCGGCACCAGCGGCGTTCGTTGCCCGTCGAAGCGGGCGACGTCGATCTGCCCCATGAGGTCCTGGAGACCCGGGAGGCGTTGTCGGTACTCACCGACCGCCAGCGGGCGGCGGTGGTGCTCCGCTACTTCGTCGACTTGCCCGACGACGACATCGCCGCAATCCTCGGTTGCCGACCGGCCACCGTGCGCAGCCTCGTCCACCGGGCACTGGAGCGATTGCGAAAGGAGCTGGGATGACGGATCCTTCCTCGAATCAGCCGTCGAATCGATCGGAGTTCGAGCGGCAGCTCACCGACCGGCTGCAGGCGATGGCCGATCACGCCCCTCGGCAGCCAAGCCATGACCCGAGCCGCTCAGCCGGCAGGGTCGTGGTCGACGGCAGCGCAAGCCGAGGCTTCCGAATCGGCGCGCTGGCCGCGGTCGCCGCGGCTGTGGCCCTGGTCGGCGGGGGCCTGGCCTGGTGGTGGAGTACCTCCGAGGACGACCCGCTCACTGCGGAGGTGGCGACGGAGGCCGGTCCCGACAGTCCCGACAGCGCCGACAGCGCCGACAGCGCCGACAGCACTGAAGACGGTGCCGACCCGGACGACGGCGCAACCGCCGACGGCGACACGACCGCAGATGACAGCGTGGCGTGGTCGACCACCTGCGATGCGGAAGACGTGGCGGAACGGCTTCGGGCCGGCACCAACCAGCTGACCCTGCCCGGGGCCGAGGCCAGCACGTCGCTCGAGGATCTCTACCAGCGGAGCGTGGCCGTCGTCCGGGCACGGGTGCTGTGGACCGAGCCGGAGGTCCGCGACCGAGTCGAGGGAACACGCCTGGTGGTGTCGGGAGGCACCTGGTGGATCGGAAGCGACGAGCGCCGAACCATCACCGAACTGTGGTTTCCATCCGCCGATGCGGTCGTTTTCGACGCGACCTCCGGTCCTCCCGGTGGGCTTGACGTCGTCGCCTTCATCGATCGGGAGATTCCGGCCATCGACGCCGCCGCTGTGCGCCTCGACGGCCTGTGGGTGGCGTGCGCCAACCACTCCGACGACAGCGGTCCGGGCCCGGCCGTCCCGGTCCTGGCCGAACCGACCGCCCCCGGCTGGAACGAGGTGCTCGCCGGCGGCGTGACCCTCGATGAGTTGACCCCCCTCGCCATCACCGAGGAGGAGGCGGCCATGGTCGCGCCGATGCCGGTCGGACCGCTGGCTCCGCGCCACGGCCACGCCCTGGTCTGGACCGGAACCGAGATGATCGCCTGGGGCGGCTGGGCCGACGTGGCGGGAGCCACGGCGTTCGCCGACGGCGCCGCCTTCGACCCCGCCACGGAAACCTGGCGACCGATCGCCCCCTCGCCACTCACCGGACGCCGCGACGCCGTGGCCGTATGGATGGGCTCGGAGATGCTGGTCTGGGGCGGTTATGAGGCACCCGGTGTCGACCGGCCTGAAAGCGAACCTCGGGGCGCCCTCTACGATCCGGTTTCCGATCGTTGGCGCCTCATGACCGTCGGACCCCTTGACCCGGCGCCGACGTTCCCCCTTGATCCCCGCACCATCGCCTCGGTGTGGACAAGCTCGGGTTTGATCCTGTGGGACACGTTGGGCGATCGGGTCGTGCGCTACGACCCGGACACCGACCGCTGGGATGAGTTCGCCCCGCCGGGCCTCGGCGTCGGTCTCGGCACCCTGCATTGGAGCGAGGCCGACAATGCGGTGATGGCCACCGGTGTCGGGCGACTCGAGCCGGGGGCCAACCTGCGAACCGGATTCAAGCCACTCGACGATTCGCCCGGGGACCCGTGGGTGCCGGTGCCGTCGGTGTCGCTGTCGACCGACCGCCTGTCCGAAGGGGCCAACCCGGTGCTGACGGCCTGGGCCGGCGACCGTCTCCTCACCTGGACCCGGTCGGGTCCGGCGGGTGCCACGAGATCGTGGAAACCGGGCTCCGAGACCTGGGCGGACGAGGCGCCGGTCCCCCTGACACCGACCGAAGGCTATTGGCCACCACTCCTGCTCGACGATGGCCGGGTGCTGGCCATCGGCGAGATCGACGGCGCGGTGTTCGACCCGGCCTCGGACGGCTGGAGCGTCGTGCCGTCGACCGGCGTGCTGGCCGGTGGCTCACTGGCGGCCGGCGCCAAGGTCTGGACCGGGTCCGAGTTGTTGGTGTGGGATGTCGAATGCTGCTTCGGGCAGGGCGAGTTGCCCTATCAGTCGCAGCAGGCCGTGCGTGTCCGCATCGACGGCCGGGCAGACTGAGGTCATGGCCTACGACCCGGTTCTGGCCGAGCGACTCCGACAGGCGCTCGCCGACGTCGAACACCGGGAGGTGGCGATGTTCGGCGGCCTGTCGTTCATGGTCGACGACAAGCTGGCTCTCAGCGCGTCCAACCAGGGCGACCTTCTGCTCCGCTGCGATCCTGGCGACGTCGACGAGTTGGTGGCGGAGCCGCACGTCCGGTGGGCCGAGATGCGCAACCGGCGGATGAGCAAGGGTTGGCTCCGAGTGGGCCCCGGCCGCTACGACGCCGACGAGGAGCTCGCTCGCTGGGTCGAGATCGCCGTGGAGTATGCGACTCGCTGAAGCGCCGCCGAGCGGGTAGTGTCCAGCGGAGATCGACGATGGTGTCCCGCAGATTCGACCAGTTCCGTCCCCACCCGTGGCACGGCCTCGACGTGGGTCCCGACGCGCCGTCGACCGTCGACGTCTACATCGAGATCACGCCCTATGACGCCGTGAAGTACGAGATCGACAAGCTGACCGGATACCTGCGGGTCGATCGGCCTCAGGGGTCCTCCGCGCTCCCGCCCACCCTCTACGGGTTCATTCCCCAGACCTATTGCGGTGAGCGGGTGGCGGCCCTGACGCCCAACGCCGAGCGGGGCGACCATGATCCGCTCGACATCTGCGTGCTCAGCGAACAGCGCATCAACAAGGCGGAGATCCTGGTGTCGGCCCGGGTGCTCGGAGGCGTGCAGGTGCTCGACGGCGGCGAGGCCGACGACAAGATCATCGCCGTGCTGCAAAGCGACACCGTCTACACCGGGGTGACCGACATCGAGGACCTCCCCGACGCAATGGTCAGCCGGATCGTCCACTACTTCGGAACCTACAAGATGGACGTGACCGGCAAGCGCAAGAACATGATCGAGGTGCTCGGCACCTACGGTTCGGAGCACGCCGAGTCGGTCGTCCAGGCTGCCATCGACGACTACCACGCCGCCTTCATCGCCTGATCGACAGAATCACCGGTTCTGGGGTGCCCCGTGATCGCTAGCGATCAGCCCACACCCCGGAACGGGGGGTGTGAGGCAGACGTGCCGTCACCTCAGAGACCGGTGTCGGCCTCGACAGCGTCGGCCAAGCGTTCGAACACGTCGGGCATGGCGCTCTGGACCCGGGCCCAGCTGGCGATGAACGGCGTGTCCATCGGGTTGTTGACATACGCCTCGCCGGCGGCGACGAGGGCCTCGGCGAACACCTCCACGGTGCGCTCCTCGAGATGACGGTCGGTGTGGAGCCCGTTGATGACGGCGTTGTGGTGGTGGACCTCCACCAGATCGAGCGCCTCCCGGTAGTAGGCCGCCTTGAGCGATCGGAAGGTGGCCGGGGTGAACACGGCGCCGTCGATCGCCAGCTTCCGGAACATGGCCTTGCCGATGTCGATCGCCATCTTGTGGATGCCTGCGGTGGGGTCGTCGCCGGAGAGGCGCTGGTGTTTGTGGTCATAGGCGTCGGCAATCTGGACCTGGCAGATACGACGTGGCGTGTACCGCCGGTAGACCTCCGCCAAGAGGCCGACCTCGAGTCCCCAGTCGTTGGGTATGCGCATGTTGCGGACGACATCCGCGTGCATGGCCGCTTCGCCGGCCAGCGGGTAGCGGAACCCGGACAGGTAGTCGACGTAGTCGTTCGGTCCGAGCACGGTGGTGAAGGCCCGCAGCAACGGCTGCAGGAACAGTCTGACCACGCGCCCGGTCAACCGACGCCCGTCGGTCCGGTAGTAGTAACCCTTGGCGAAGGCGTAGCCGAACGTCGGGTGGACGACCGGGTAGAGGAGACGAGCCGGCATGCGACGGTCGTAGGTGAGCACGTCGGCGTCGTGGAGGGCCACGACCGACGCGCGACCGGAAGCCAGAAAGTAGCCGAGGCAGAACCAGACGTTCCGCCCTTTGCCCTCGTCGGTCGGGGCAACGCCCAGCTTGCGGAGCTCGGCGTCGAGCGCCTGGAGGCGGGGCCCGTGATTCCACAGCAGACGATGCCGCTGGGGTAACGCCGAGAAGAAGTCCCGGGCCCGGTCGAAGTCGGCCCGATCGGCCCGGTCGATCCCGATGATGATCTCGCTCAGGTAGTCGACCGACCGCAGCTCGTCGACGATCCGGGCGATGGCCGGGCCGTCCAGTTCCGACACCAGAGCCGGGATCACCAGGGCCATCGGGGTCGACGCCGACCAGGTGGTGAGCTCGGCCTCGAGTTCGGCCACCGGCCGGTCTCCCAGACGGTGGAGTGTCGGGATGGGGCCGAGTTGGGAGAAGTCACCCATCGGCGTTGCGAGGCCTCGTGCCCGACAGTGTCCTCATCCCGACTCATCGTAGTGGGCGGGCGAAGAGGCCCGGCGCCCGCCGATCTCGTCGAGACGGCGAAACCGGTGAGACCCACAACAAGCATCGCGTCACGTAGGATTGGTCGTTGATCGGTTAGCCGACGCGGGCGGAGGGCGCCCGCGAGGGAGGGACCCCATGGCAGCACCCACTCGGCACTTCGCCTTCCTGGACGGCATCCGGGGCTGGGCCGCGTTCGCCGTGTTCCTGTTTCACCTGAAGATCGATCGGGCCGAGACCGACCTGGTGCTGGCCCGACTGCCGCAGTGGTCGCTCGACACCCTGGAGCAGGGCCAGCGAGGAGTGGCCGTGTTCTTCGTGTTGAGCGGTCTGGTCATCGCCTACTCGCTCCGATCACATCTCGAGCTTCCGGCCCCCGAAACCGCGACGGCGGACCCTGAACCTGTTGTCGACACCGGAACGCCGTCAGGGACGGAAGGACGTTTCGACTTCGTCAACTTCGTGATCCGCCGCCTCGTTCGCCTCACCCCGCCCTACCACGCCGCCATCATCGTCGCGCTGCTGTTCGCGCTCGGGGCGGCGTTCGAGGGAGGACATGACTATCTGCCCGGTGGCGAGCCGTTCGGCCTCGTCCGCTTGATCGCCCACCTCTTCTACGTGCAGGAACTGGTCGGCTTCGTCAACTTCAACGACGTGTTCTGGACCCTGTCGATAGAGCTGCAGTTCTATGTGGCGTTCGCCGTGCTCGTTCTGGCCCAGGATCGCCTGGGGCGGATACGTCCGGCGGCCGCCACCCTCCGCTCGCTCTATGCCGTGTCCTCCGCCGTGTCGCTCCTGTGGCCGTTCGGTGTGGTCGGCACCGACCGTCGAGCCATCTGGTTCATGCCGGTGTGGTACTCGTTCATGCTCGGGGTACTCGTCTTCGCCCGCTGGCGGCGACAGATCCCGGCATGGCCGCTGGCGCTCTACATGACGCTCTTGACGGTTGCCCCGATCGTGGCCGGCCGGGGCGGCGAGTTCGTTTGGGTGGCGGTGGCCACCTCCGCCGTGTTGTGGGCGGCCATCGAGCGCGACCGTCTCGCCCGGTGGCTGGCCGACCCGGCGTCGCAGTTCCTCGGGCGGGTGTCGTACTCGCTCTATCTGATCCACACGCCGCTCATGGGGGCGGCGTTGGTCGTGACGGCAAAGCTGCTGGGCGAGCCGACGCTGACCAAACAACTGGTGGGAGTGGCGTTGACCACAGTCGTCGTGCTGGTGGCGTCCGAAGTCTTCTACCGAGCCGTTGAGCGGCCGGCCATCGTGATGAGCCGCAGCCTGAAGAAAGGCAGGCCCCGCCCTCCGGGCCGGGCCCGAAACCGGCGGGTCACGATCATGCCATGACGTGAACGGCCGTGCCGTTTGGCAACTCGGCGGGCAGGTACTCGGCGATGTGCATCGGCACCCGGACACAACCGTGGCTGGCCGGATAGTTCGGGACCGACAGCGCCCCGTGAAAGGCGATGCCACCGGTGAAGTAGAGCGGATTGTAGAGACGGCCGATATCGAGGCTCGACTCGCGCCATCCGCTGATCCGGCGCTGGATGTGGAAGTCGCCTTTGGGCGTGATCGACGAGCCGCTGTGGTCCTCGTTCTCCCACGGGATGCCGCTGCCGCTCGAGATGTGGCTGACCAACACCGGCGTATTCTGTCCCGGGTCGTAGACCTTCATGAGCTGCTGTGAGAGGTCGACCTCGACCCACCGGCTGTCGTGGGCATGGACGGGTGCGCCGAGGCGTCCGTCGAGCAGCCGGGTGAAGGCCCAGTCGTCGGCAGGTCCCCAGTTGCCGTCGACGGGGATGCCGGCCAGCTTCTCCAACGCCCAGACGGCCTGGATCGTCTTCGTGCCGTACTCGCCGTCGGCCGCCCCGGGGTCGAACGGACCCGTGGCCAGCAGCTCCTGAAGCTCCTCGACCGCGGCGCCGTCATCGTCGACGGTGACCAGGAGCCCGTCGTAGTCGTAGCGGTAGAGAGCGTCGATCGTCGCTTGGTTGGCGGTGCCGGTCTGGACCAGACCGGTGACCTTCTGGAACGCGGTGACGGCCCGCTCGGTCCGGCGGCCGTAGTCGCCGTCGGGTTTGCCGGCGGTGAAGCCGATGTCGTTGAGCCTCGTCTGCAGGTCGGCGACGTGATCCCCGTTGTCACCCCGCTCGGCTGGAGCCAGGGCCAGGCCGAGCACTTCGGCGGGATCCGGTTCGGTGGTTGTGGTCGTCTCGGGCGCGGTGGTGGTTGTGGTCGTCGGTGTGTCGCCGGTGTCGGCGCCAGCATCGGCGGCGACCGACTCGATGGCCGATTCGTCGCCGGCCGTTGCGGCCGCCGGGCCGGAGTCGCCGGACGCTCCACCGATGCAGGAAGCGAGGAGAAACAGCAGAACACCACTCGTCGCCGTCAGACCGGTCCGCCCCATCGTCCACCTCAACCCTCTCATGTTCCTCCATGACCGTTCGACGGCCACTCCTCCAGTATCGCGCAGCCTTCGCATCTCACCCGATCGCGGGGCCGCTCCTCGATCAAGTCGTAACAAAGCAGCACCGCGTCCGATCCTGCGGACAGCGGATGGGTCTTCGCCGTGGGCGCGGATCACGGGTGCGGGTCGCTACGGTTGGGCGGCATGTCGAACGGCTCGGACAACACCGGTGGTGAGGCGGTCGACGACGTCGACTTCCCCGTCGCCCCACCCGAGCGGCGGGTCTTCGCCAACCGCACGCTGAACCTTCGCCCGATTCAGGCCGTGGGCTACGACATGGACTACACGCTGATCCACTATCAGGTGGAGGCCTGGGAGGAGGCGGCCTTCCGTCACGCCCGCGCCAATCTGGCGGCGGCCGGTCTTCCGGTTGAGTCGTTCCGGTTCGATCCGGATGCCTTCACCATCGGCCTGACCTTCGATCTCGAGGCCGGCAACCTGCTGAAGGCTACGCGTTTCGGCTACGTCGTACGGTCCAGCCACGGCACCAGGATGCTGGCGTTCGAGGAACAGCGCCGCCAGTACACCGACACGATCGTGGAACTGTCCGAACCTCGTTTCGAGTTCATGAACACCCTGTTCGAGCTGTCCCGGGCGTCGCTGTGGTGCCAACTCGTCGACTCCCACGACAAGGCACCGATCCCCGGCGTCTCCGGTTATGGCGACCTGTACCGGCTTGTCGACCGCGCCCTGGCCGACAGCCACCTCGACGGAGCCCTGAAAGCCGAGATCCTGGCCGACCCCGACGGCTTCATCGACCCCGACCCCGACGTGGTCCAGACCCTGATCGACCAGCGGTCCGCCGGCAAGAACCTGCTCCTCATCACCAACTCCGACTGGGCCTACACCCAGCAGATGATGGCCCACACGGTCGATCCCTACTGCCGCGGAGGCTCATCGTGGCGGGACCTGTTCGACATCGTGATCGTGTCGGCCAACAAACCCCGGTTCTTCCAGGGCACAAACCCGATCTACAAGGTGGTCGACGAGGAGCGATCGCTACTGGCGCCCCACCGCGGTCTCCTCGAACCGGGCTCGGTCTATTTCGGGGGCAACGCCCACATTGTCGAGGAGAGCCTCGGCCTATCGGGCGGCCAGCCGCTCTATGTCGGCGACCACCTGTTCGGCGACGTGCTCGTGACCAAGGACGTGTTGCGATGGCGGACGGCGCTCATCGCCCGGGAGTTGGAAGCCGAGGTCCGGGCCGCCATGGGTTTCGCCGCCGAGCAGCACGAGCTGGAGACCCTGATGGCCGACAAGGTCGTGCTCGACCGCCAACAGGCCCATCTTCGGTTGGCGGTGAGCAGCGAGGCGAACGGTTCGCAGGAGGCGCGGTCGCTCCGACGCAAACTCGACGACGTCAGCCGGCGGGCGTTGGCGCTCGACGAGCGCATCGCTCCGCTGGCCGCTGCGGCGTCGGTGCTCGGCAATCCGAACTGGGGTCCGTTGATGCGGGCCGGCAACGACAAGAGCCTGTTCGCCCGCCAGGTCGAGCGCTACGCCGATGTCTACACCTCGCGGGTCTCGAACCTGCGGTACGAGACCCCGTACGGGTATCTACGGGCGGCTCGCGGATCGCTTCCTCACGACACAGCCTCTCTCGCCTGATCCGCCACCGGCGGGTTCAGGCGCCGAGCGCTCGACTTACCAAGGCCCTCGGGCTCAACCCGTTGACTGGATGACTACGTACGCATATGCTGGCCGCGTCCGCAATCAGAGCACGACGCGACACGGGAGAAACAGATCAGTGGAAGGCTTCGATCCTTCATTCACCACACCGGAGGAGTACATCCTCGGGATCACGAAAGAGATCTGGGAGGACCGCGGCATTGCCACCCTGCACCGCTACTACGCCCCCGATGTGATCGTGCGTTCACCGGCGGGAAACGTCGAGGGCAACCAGGCGGTGATCGCTGCGACCATGGCCACCCTGGCCGAGATACCGGATCGCCAGCTCCTGGGTGAGGACGTGATCTGGTCCGATGACGGCCAAGGCGGATTCCTGTCCTCCCACCGAATCATCTCGACGGGGACCCACACCGGCGACGGCGTCTACGGCCCGGCCACCGGCACCCGCTTCCGCTACCGGATCATCGGCGATTGCGCCACTCGCAACAACCAGATCTACGACGAATGGATCATCCGGGATCAAGGTGCCATCGTCCGCCAGCTCGGCCTCGACCCGGCCGACCACGCCCGCCGCCAGATCGAGGACGAGGGCGGCTACGAAAAAGCGTCCGCACCCCAGGACGGGTGGTTCGAACCGTCGAGTCGCTACCAGGCGCGAGGCAACGACCACGATGCCGGCAAGCAGTACGGACAGCTGTTGTCGTCGATCATGGCTGCGGATTTCGCCGCCATCGAGGCCAACTACGACCGGGCCGTCCAGGCCGAACTCCCCGGCGGCGTCACCGTGTACGGATGGCCCGACGTCGAGGCCTTCTGGCTCGGGCTGCGGAGTTCCTTTCCCGACGCCCGCTTCGAGATCCACCACCAGATCGGTCGGTCCGATGCCGGTCAATCGCCGAGGGCGGCGCTGCGCTGGACGCTGCGAGGCACACACTCGGGGTGGGGTCGCTTCGGGCAACCGTCGGGGGCCGACGTGACGGTGATGGGCCTGAGCCACGCCGAGTTCGGCCCCTGGGGTCTTCGTCGAGAGTGGGTCATCTTCGACGAGACGGCCATCTGGAAGCAGATCATTCTCCACCAGGGTTGACGGTCGGCCGGATCGACCGCTTCCCGGGTTGAAGCTGACTACGTTGTCATCAGCGGAGCGTCGCCAGCCACGAGGCGATGGCCGTGGTGACCCGCTCCGGCCGATCGAGGGATGACAGGTGGCCGGCACCAGGAACGACCACCAGCGACGCGTCGGCGGTGTCATCGGCAAGTGCCCGGTGGATGGCCGGTGGACAGAGCCGGTCGTCCTCACCGACGACCACCAACACCGGACCGTCGAAGTCCACGACATCCGGCCGCCGATCACGGTCGCGTTTGACCAGCGCCGCATTTTCGGCGAGGAAGCGGATCGGACCGGCGTCGAGCGCCATCTCGGCGGCAAGCCGACCGACTCTCGACAACTCGGCGGTCAACGACGGGACGATCTCCTGCACCACGTCGGCGAACTGACCGGCGCGGGTCTGGTTGGCCCAGCGATGTCGGGCGTCGAGCTGGGCCTGGCCGGGCACATCGAGGTTGGTGTCGAGGATCACGGCGGCCGGTATCCGACCAGGATCGCGTCGGAGTAGCTCGGCGGCCACGATCCCGCCCAGGGACAGACCGACGGGAACAAACGCACCGGCGATCTCGTCGAGCACGCGGCCCGCCATGTCCTCGATCGAATTCAACCCGGAGAAGTCAGCCACGGCGACCGGGTGGGATCGGGAGAGATGGTCGATCTGATGTCGGAACAATCGCTGGTCGCACAGCGACCCGGGTAGGAAGACCAGTGTCGGTTCGCTGTCGATTCCGGTCACCGCGTCAACCGACCAGGGAGACCGGGGCGATGCATCCGTTTGCGTCGCGGGTCCAACCGGCGACCTGGGCGGCGTCTACGAGCTCCGGATCCCACTCCAATGTCGTCGGCCCGTCCCCTCCGGTGACGACGGTCAGCATGAGTTCGTCGTCACCGGCGTTGACGATGTTGCGCCAGACACCGCCGGGAACCGAAACCACCGATCCGTCGGCGACACCGGACGCGAGGCCGTCGCGGTCGCCTCTCATCTCCACCTCGCAACCCTCCCCGACCACGAACAACACCTGGCTGTCGTGGTGGCGATGCAGGCCGGTACTGGACCCGGCGGGGATCCGAAGCCACTCGACCGCGAAGCCGTGCCGGCCCACGATCGGTGGCCGGCTCCTGCGATCCTCACTCAATCCAAACCCGATCACCGGGGCCACGGAACACCGATGGCCGTCGAGCACCGAGCTGAGCAGCGCGCAATCGCTCCATCGAAGCAGGTCACGAACGATGAGTCGTTCGGCCAGTTCCTCGTCGCTGTAGTGATCGACGTGGGTGAGATCGGCCTCGGACAGCGGCGACAACACATCGTCGATGGTGTCGCCCCGTTCGGCGTCGCGTACGGTCAGATCGGGGCCGAGGTACAGCCCGGTCGCCGCCGCCTGCTCGAGAACCTTCGGCGCCCACAGGATGCCGCCGGTCTCATCTCGGCCCAGGACGGTGAACAGCCACCCGTCGTCGGAGCCGATGTTCTCGAAACCGCGGAACACCCATGTCGGCACCGAAAGCACCGAACCCGGCCCGACCTCCAACGACTGCTCACCCTCGGCGCCGATGTCGAACCGCCACCGCCCGGCCGTGCAGACGAACACCTCGGCCGTGAAGTGGAGATGGGGGTTGTTGATCACACCGTGCGGCATCGACGCCGCCCCGATGTTGAATCCGTGTGGCTCGGTGATGTTCACCGTCTGATCGGGATTCTGCGAGACACCGGGGCCGATGAAGGAGTAGCTCGCCTTTCCGGCCGAGCGGGGAAGGCGGACGTCGACGAAGGCCGCCGTGTCGGCGGCGAACGCGGAAGGTGCCACAATACGCGACAGGAGCGACGTCTCGTCGATCGTGTCGCCGTCGGGTCCGTTTGCCGGTCGAACCGAGCCGTTCGCCCGGTCATTGGTATGGGTCATGGTCACTCCCACATTCAGCCAACATCGTCTTCATGTCACTCCCAAAGGCCGACCACCGTCGACCGGGATGATCGAGCCGGTGGTCAGGACCAGATCCGAGATGCAGGCCCGCACGGCGGCGGCGACATCGTCAGGGGTGGCGAGCCGTCCTTGCGGTGTGGCGGCCTCCTGTTTCTTGATGACGTCTCCCGGCATGCGATCGGCGTAGGCACCGCGCACCCATCCCGGCGATACCGACACGAAACGCAGCCTTGGACCGAAGGCCCGAGCCAGGGATCGGGTCATCGAGTCCAACGCGGCTTTCGACGCACAATAGGCCACATTCGAGCCCTGGCCGGTGACACCGGCCACCGATGAGATGTTGACCACCACCGGCGCCTCCGCTTCCATCAGCAGTGCCTCGAAGGCGCGGATCGTGGCGAACGGGCCTCGCCAGTTGATGGCGAAGATCCGGTCGATGACGTCGTCGGTCAGGCCGGCGAGATCGTCGTGGGCCACCGGGACGGTGTGTCCGGCGCAGTTCACGAGCGCGTCGATCGCGTCGAACTCCGCCGCGAGCATGCCGGCGGCGTCGGCCAGCGCCTCGGAGTCGAGAACCGGGAGACGGACCGCCCGGTGCCCGCCTCCCGGCAGTTCTGTGGCCAGCCGAGCCGCGTCGTCGGCCGAGGAGTTGTAGCCGACGACGACGGCGTGGCCTTCGGTTGCCATCCGGCGACAGATGGCCGATCCGATGCCCCCGGTCGCTCCGGTGATGACGACGGCCGGTTGGGTCACGAGCCGGCCTGCGACACGGCGTCGGCGTAGCGTCGAACCCGGATGTCGGCCTGGGCCTGATGACCGGCGAAGTTCTCGATGGCGCACAAACGGGAGCAGTACTCGCCGATGATGGCACTCGACTCCGGATTGGTGATCCGCTGGTAGGTGCAGGTCTTGAGGAACTTGCCGACCCAGAGGCCGCCGGTGTACCGGGCGGCCTTCTGCGTCGGCAGGGTGTGGTTGGTGCCGATGACTTTGTCGCCGTAGGAGACGTTGGTCATCGGCCCGAGGAACAGGGCGCCGTAGTTGACCATGTTCTCGAAGAAGAAGTCGTCGTCGTTCGTCATGATCTGAACGTGTTCGAAGGCCAGATCGTTGGCGACGTCGAGCATCTCGGCGTTGTCGGCGCAGAGGATGACCCGGCCGTAGTCGGCCCAGGCCACCGACGCCACGTCGGCGGTGGGCAGTGTCTCGAGCTGGCGGTCTACCTCGGCGATGGTGGCCAGCCCCAATTCGCGAGACGTCGTGAGCATGACCGCCGGTGAGGTCGGTCCGTGTTCGGCCTGGCCGAGCAGGTCGGTGGCGCACATCTCGGCGTCGATGGTTTCGTCGGCGACGATCAGCGTCTCGGTTGGACCGGCCAGCAGGTCGATGCCGACCCGCCCGTACAGGAGGCGTTTGGCCTCAGCCACGAAGGCGTTGCCGGGCCCGACCAGCACGTCGACCGGTTCGACGAACTCGGTGCCGACGGCCATCGAGGCAACCGCCTGGATGCCACCGAGGAGATAGATCTCATCGGCTCCGGCCAGGTGCATGGCGGCCACCGTCTCGGCCGGGATCTCGCCGTTGATGGGCGGCGTGCAGGCGGCGACCCGGGGCACGCCGGCGACCTTGGCGGTCAACACGCTCATGTGGGCCGATGCCACCATCGGGTAGCGTCCGCCGGGCACATAGGCGCCGACGGCCTGCACGGGAATGTTCTTGTGGCCGAGCACCACCCCGGGCAATGTCTCGATCTCCACATCCTGAAGCGAGGCCAGCTGGGCCTCGGCGAACCGCCGGATCTGGGTCTGGGCGAACCGGATGTCATCGAGGGTGCCGGGGTCGACCGAGGCGACGATGTCGGCGATCTGGCCGTCGGAGAGACGGAACGATTCGGGCGTCCAGTTGTCGAACTGCTCCGACAGTTCGCGCACGGCGGTCTCGCCCCGCCGTTCGATGTCGACGATGATGCCCGCCACCTTGTCGGTCAGCGACGTGTCGGCGCCGTGAGCGGACTTGGCGGTGGCGTCTTTCAGAATCTCGGCCATGGGAATTCCTTTTCGAGGGTTTCGGGTCGTGGGTGGCCAGCCCTGGTCGGACTGTCCGGTCGTTCAGCTTCTGGTCGTCGTCGCACCGATCCGCAGCGTGCCGTGAGCGACGACGTCAACCGGTTGCTCGTCCTGAGGATCCAAGAGCAGGTCGATCGCCTTCGTCACGAGTTCGGAGATCGGCTGAACCAGAGTGGTCAGGTCGAAGCCGGCCCACGCCGCCTGGGGCAGGCCGTCGAAGCCGGTCACCAGCACGTCGCCGGGAACGTGGACCCCGGCGTTGTCGAGACCGTCGAGCACACCGAGGGCGATCTCGTCGCTGGCGACCATGATGGCGTCGGGCAGTTCATGGTGATCGAGCAGCTCGGACACCACCTTGTAACCGGCCTCGTAGGTATAGGCGCCCGCGGCCAGGTACGGACAGGCGATGTTGCGGCCGCCGAGGGTGCGGGCCGCCCCCTGATAACGGAGCCGGTCGGTGGAGGTGTCGGACACACCGCCGACGAACACGACGGACCCGACACCGGTCGCCACCAGGTGTTCGGCCACGATGGCCATCCCCTCCTCGTTGTCGACCGACACCGAGTTGATGACCCCGGCGGCGGCCGGCTGGTTGAAGGCCACGACGGGAACGGTGGATGCGGTCATCGCCGCCAACTGGGTGGGGCCGATCGTGCTCGAGGCCAGGACCAGCCCGTCGAGCCGGTACTGCCGGACCGAATCGAGCACCCGATCGACCTGATCGACGTCGGTGAAGCTGAACAGCAGCAACTGCCGGTTCCGTTGCGAGAGGTTCTGGGAGAGCTCGGTGAGCACACTCTGCCAGTACTCGCCGTGAGCGGGCACGACAGCGCCGATGATGTCGGTGCGCTGTGATTTCAGGCTTCTGGCGATGGCGTTGGGAACATACCCGATGCGGTTGGCGGCCTCCTCAACACGCGCCCGGGTCGCCGGCGAGACTCGATGAGGTGACGAATATGTTCGGGCCACCGTGGCCTGCGAAACGCCGGCCTCACGGGCCACGTCCACGGAGGTGACGGAACGTGTCGGTCGATCATCGTTCCTTGCTGTCACGCTTCCTCCGCAACTCGGTCGAACACGGATCAGTGCCGCCGGCGGTTCGTCTCGCCCAGCGGTCCGGTCCGTTGCCGCGCCAGTCTACTGCATACGTAGTCATCGACCAAGCCCGCGCGTTCTGCGCAAACGTCGCCGGAACTCGATGTGGTGGCGCGACACGCTCAGCCCTTGACCGCCCCGGCGCCCAAACCCTTCACCAGGTGCTTCTGGAAGAGGATGATCACGATGATGATCGGCAACGTGATCGACACCGATGCCGCCGGGATCTCATTGAACAGCTGTGGCCCCTCGGCGGCCAGCGCCGCCTCGATCCCCACCGGGAGGGTGAAGTTCGTGACGGCCAACACCCGAACGAACAGGAACTCGTTGTAGGCCAACAACAAGGTGAACAGCGCCGTGGCGATGATGCCGGGCCACATGATGGGAACGATGACCCGACGGAAGGCGCCGAACCGGGTTGCCCCGTCGATGATGGCGGCCTCCTCCAGGCTCTTCGGCACATCCATGAAGAAGCTTCGCAGCATCCAGATCGTGAACGGCTGGTTCACGGCGACGAGTGCCAGCACCAGCACGAGACGGGAGTCGAGGATGCCGAGCCGGTTGGCGGCGAAGAAGTAGGGCAGCACGAAGGCGCTACGCGGAAGCGCGCGGAACCCGAGGGCCACGATCAGGATGACCGCACCCGAGATGCCGGTGTAGCGGGCCAGGCCGTATCCGGCGAAACACCCGATGGTGATGGAGATCACCACCGTGAGTACGGTCACGATCAGGCTGTTGACGAAGAAGTCGTAGGAGCGACTCGTTTCGAACAGGCGAGGGAACCACCACACCCCGAAAGCCAGCACGGCAACGACGCCCATGTACCAGGGGGCACCCTGCTTGGCCCGCTTGCCGAGCTGTCCCAGGATGACCGCAACGGTGGCGAAGGCCAGGATGTACAACAGTGGAATCCACATGTTGATGTCCTCGTCGTCGAACCAGAAGCCGTTGTAGGCGATGGCCGTTGGCTCGTAGCCCCAGAGTTTCGGCGATTCACCGATGATGTCGCGGACGAACTTGATCGAGTTCTGAAATGCCCAGGTGAACGGGATGATGCTCCAGACGACGAGCATCAGCATGATGAGGTGGAGGCCGACCCGGTCATACCAACGCTCGCGACCAAAGCCACCGCCGCGTTTTGGCTTCGCCTCCTTGACCTTCGTCGGCGGCGTGGTCACCTCGGGTATCGGTGCTTGGCTCGTGGTCATGTTCGCTCCGCGATCTGGTCTTTGTAGCTGATCCACAGGAAGGGCAGGAGGATCACCATGACCCCGATCACGGTGAGAACCGACAGGGCGTTGCCCTTGCCCACCCGGCCGACGTCCTTGGCCACCTCGATGGCGTACATCTGCAACGACCGTGAGTTGTCGAACCGGTCGTTGGAGAAGATGAACACGCTGTCGTACACCCGGTAGGCGTCCATGAGCGAGATCATCGTGATGAACATGAAGATGCTGCGCAGATGAGGGATCTTGACGTGCCACAGGGTGCGCCAGAAGCCGGCGCCGTCGATGGCGGAGGCTTCGATCCGCTCCTGGGGTAGCGACTGCAGCCCGGCGAACAGTGAGATCATGGCAAACGGCATCACATGCCAGATCGCCTGGATGAAGATGGCCCAGTCGACGTTGCCGGCATTGAGCTGGAACGACTCTCCGGTCATCGACTCGAACGCCCAGCTGATCAAGCCGTTGTTCTCAAACAGATCCTTGACGATCACGCTGCCGACCACCGGGGTGACGATGAACGGCAGGAGCAGGGCGGCCATGTAGACCGCCCGACCTCGTCGCACCCGGTCGAGAAGAAGCGCCACGGCCAAACCGAAGGCCGTCTGGATGGGGACTGTGACGATCAGGAACTTCATCGTGAACCAGAAGGCACTCCAGAACTCGGAATCGGCGAGCACGTCGGAGTAGTTCTTCCAGCCGACGAAACAGCTTCCCCCCAGGTCCTCACAGGCGTCCAACTGGAATCGGTTGCGGGCCAGTACCCGGTAGAAGCTGAGCCATACCGTGGTGGCCAGCGGGAACACCATGAGCACGGTCATGACGATCACGCTGGGCAGCGTGAACGCCCAGAACGTCCTTCTTCGCATGAGAACCCCCTACTCTCGCGGCGCCGATCCAACGACGACCGGTTCTGGGAGCGGGCCCCCTGGCCCGCTCCCAACTGATGTACGACCGGAACTACAGGAGACCCTGGTCCTGGGCCTCGGTCAGGTACTGCTCCTCGGCTTCGGCCAGCGCGGTGGCCGGGTCGGCTCCCTCGGTGGCGATCTTCTGAAGAGCATCACCCAGGATGGTGCGAGCCAGACCGGCGGCGGGATGGGTCAGGTCGGCGCCACGCCCATCGATGTAACTGGTGGCCACCGCGTCGGTATTTCGCGGACCGTCGGGGTTGGACACTCCGTTCCGGGTCACGGTGTTGAACTCGGCTGCCGCTTCCTGACTCTCACGGTCGGCGGCGGCCATGATGGCCAGGAACAGGGCGTCGACGTCGGCATCGGTGTCAGCCGGGATGGCGTAGCCGTCGATGTAGGCCGGAGCGGCGAGCGTGGCCCCACCGGTGCTGAGCGCCGGGGCGAACTCGATGTTGCCCACTTCGATGGCGACGTTCTCGTCGTCCATCTCGATGGCTCGGGAGGCCCAGGTCTGGCCGACGATGTACTGGCCGCTCTGGAAGCCACCGGCGATCTCGGTGGTACCGAACTCCGGTGCGTCGGTGTCGGCGCAATTGTCGTACACGTCCTTCAGGACGTTTGCCGCTTCGACGGCCGCATCGGAGGTGAAGTTGGGCTGGCCGGTCTCCGGATCGATGTTCGTCTCGCCCAGGGATCCGAGCACGTTGTCGAACTCGATCTGCCAGGCCCAGGGAGCCTGGTACATGAGCACGAAGCCCTTCTCACCGGCAGCTTGCAGCGGCTCACACAGCGCGATGGCCTCTTCGAAGGTGGTGGGCACCTCGAGTCCCAGCTCCTCCATCTTCGGCCGGTTGTAGAACACGTGCATGGTGTTCGACACCGTGGGGATGCCGTAGATGTTGCCGTCGATGGTGACCAGATCCCAGAAGGCCTGGTCGATCTCGTCGAGGGCGTACTGATCGCCGTATTTGTCGATCAGATCGTTGAGCGGCAGAAGGCCGTTGGCGTTGGCGTAGCGCACGAGGGCCGAGTTCGACCCCTGGTAGATCTCGAAGCTCGGATTGCCCGTGGCGATGTCCTCCAGCGTGCGTTCCTGGGCGTCGGTCGAGCCGAGGAACTGCATGTTGATCTCGTAGTTGCCCTCCTCACACTCCTCGAACTCCTCCACATACGCGTCGATCACCGGGAACTGCCAGCCGATGATGTCGATCTCGACGGTCTCGGCCGGATTGGGAATGGCGCAGTCTTCGGAGATCACATCGCCCATGGCCTCGCCACCGTCGGACGCGCCGTCGTCGGACGAACCATCATCTTCCCCTGCGTCCTCGGAGTCGTCGCCGGCGCCCTCATCGGACTCGGCGGCCTCGTCGGAGTCCTCGGCGGCGGTCGATTCTCCGTCGTCGCTTCCGCAGGCCGCGGCCAACATCGCCACCGCCATCAGGGAAGCGAGAAGGCGGAGCCACCTCGTCTCAAGAAGTTTCATCAATACTCTCCCTTGTCGATACTCGATATCCATCGGTGACATGGGGGGTGACAGGTCCTAGCGCCGCCTGCCGGCAACCCCTGGTCCCCCCAAAGATCACTCCTGATGGCCTTGCCCGAGCGGCCAGAGGTTGGAAGCTCGTGCCAGGTGGATTTGTAGAGCATAATGTTTACGTAGTCATTGCGCAAGGCCACCTGTGGCCGGCGGCAACGAAGGTAAGGGGTAGATGACCGAAGACGATGTCGTGTCGACAGCCGGGACGAGGGCGCATACGTTGTCCCGGGCCAAACAGATCGTGCTCGCCTCCAACGCGGCGCTGGACCGCGCTCTTGCCGACGGAAAGGTTGACGAGGTCGAACGCGTCCTGGCCACGCACACCGTCGGCGATCGCTACCGGTGGCGAGGCATGCATCCCTTCGGTGACCTCACCGGAGCGGACGAGGTGGCCGACTCCTTCTACCGTCCGCTGGTGGAGGCGTTCCATCCGTTGCAGCGACGACCCGACGTGTTTCTGGCCGGACACAACGACGTCGATCACACTGCCGTAGACCACAGAGCCATCGATCACGGCGCCCTCGACCATGACGGCGACGGCGGAGAAGACGAGTCGGTCTGGGTCTGTCAGATGGGCCACCTGCTCGGGCTCTTCGACCGCCCCTGGCTCGACATCCCGCCGACCAGAAAAATGTGTTTCCTCCGCTACGCCGAGTTCCACCGGGTGCTGCCCGAAGCCGATACCGGTGAGCCTGGGAGCGGTTCGATCGCCGAGTCGTCCCTGTTCATCGATGTCATCAGCGTGATGGCCCAGGCCGGCGTGTATCCCCTCCCGCCCCAGACCGGAGCGGACCACCTTCACCCCGGACCGGCGACCCACGACGGCCTGCTCCTGGGCGACCAGGACCCCGCGGAGAGTGTACGGACCATGGACCTCGTGAACCGGATGATCGACGACCTGACCGAAGCGAACGAGATCGCGGCCCGAACCGGGAACGACCGGGTGCCTGCGGACGTGCTCCGCCGCTGCTGGCACACCGACATGATCTGGTCCGGCCCGGCCGGCATCGGGGCCACCTACACCATCGACCGCTACCAGGAACAGCATCAGTATCCCTTTCGATTCGGGCTGGCCGACAAGACGTTCAACGGGCACGTCGCCCGTTTCGCCGAGGGCCACTACGCCTGCTTCTTCGGATGGGCCAACCTGACCAACCGGCCGACCGGCGGCTTCCTCGGTCTGCCCGGCTCGGACACCCCGGCCGACATGCGAGTGGTCGACGTCTACCGCCGCGACGGCGACAAGCTGGCGGAAAACTGGGTGTTCATCGATCTGTTGCACTGGCTGTCGATGCAGGGGCTCGACGTCCTGGCCCGCATGCGGCAACTTCAGGGAATCGACCAGCTGTGAGCGCCCCCCGACCCGACCAGGCCGCGCTCACAGCGAATGTCGACATGTCCAAAACCGAGGAGACCAGGGCGGTCATCGAAGCCATGGTCGACGGTCTCAACGATCACCGAATCGACGACATCGGCGAGTTCTTCGCCGCCGATTTCCGCTGGATGGGCAACCAGGGGTGCGGAACCAAGAACGGGCTTCGAGCTTTCCAGGACAACTGGCAGCGCCCCTTCCAGGCCGCATTCGGCGACAAGGTCTGCATCGACGAGGCCCGGCTGTTCATGGGCGAATGGGCCGCCGCTTTCGGCCGCCAGGAAGCCACCCACCACGGTGAGTTCATGGGAGTGGCCCCCACCGGCATGCGGGTGGAGATCCGCTACATGGACTTCTGGAGGGTCGTCGACGGCAAGATCGTCGACAATTGGGTGATGGTCGACTTCCCGCACGTCCTGGCCCAGCTCGGGGTCGACGTGTTCGACGGCCACGGTTGGGAACGATTTGATCAGGAGAAGCCATGAAACACAGCACCGACCGCGTTCTGACCACCCATGTGGGCAGCCTCCCCCGCAACGAGGCCGTCACCCGGGGCATCTTCGCTCTGGAGAACGAGGAAGACGTCGACCTCGACGAACACCACCGGCATGTGGCCGAGGCGGTCGCGGAGGTGGTGGCCCGCCAGGTCGAGGTCGGCGTTGATGTGGTGAGCGACGGTGAGATGAGCAAGCTCAGCTACGCCACCTACATCAAGGACCGGATCAGCGGCTTCGAGGGTGACAGTCCCCGTCGGGCCCCCGCCGACCTCGAGGAGCACCCCTCGTTCCTCGAGCGACAGGCTCGCCTCGGTGGAACGCCGACCTACAAGCGGCCCCAGTGTGTCGGCCCGATCACCGTCACCGACACCGAGCCGTGTGCACGGGACCTGGCCAACCTCCGAGCCGCCGTCGACGCCCACTCCCCGACCGACGCGTTCATGAACGCGGCCAGCCCCGGGGTCATCGCCCTGTTCCAACCCAACCAGCACTACCCCGACCACGGTTCGTACCTGGCTGCAGTGGCCGAGGCCATGCGCCACGAATACGAGGCGATCGTCGACGCCGGATTCGTGCTCCAGCTCGACTCCCCCGACCTCGGACTGGGCCGGCACATGATGTTCAAAGGCGAACCCGACGCCGAGTACGAACGTCTGGCCAACCTCCACGTCGACGCACTCAACGAGGCGGTCCGCAACATCGACGCCGACCGGATGCGCCTGCACATCTGCTGGGGCAACTACGAGGGCCCACACACCCACGACGCCCCCATGTCCCAGGTGCTTCCGATCGCGCTGCGAGCCAAACCCCAGGCCCTGCTGTTCGAGGCCGCCAACCCCCGCCACGCCCACGAATGGACCGCCTTCACCGAGGCCGACATCCCCGACGACAAGATCCTCATACCGGGGGTGCTCGACACGACGACCCATTTCGTCGAACACCCGGAGCTGGTGGCCCAGCGCATCGAACGGTTCGCCTCGATCGTCGGGCGGGAACGGGTCATGGCCGGCACCGACTGCGGGTTCTCGACCTTCGCCGGCTACGCCGGGCTCGACACCGACATCGCCTATACCAAGATGGCGGCGATGGCCGAGGGCGCGGCGATCGCCAGCGAACGCCTGTGGTGATGGCCGATAACGACCACCAGCACGACCACGCGGCGAACCGGCGCCTGCTCGAGCCGCTGCGTCACGCCATGTACGACTTCGAGCCTCGATCGGTCCTCGCCGAGATCGACGCCGTATTCGCTCCCGACGTCGAGATTCACCTGGCCCATCCGTTCGAGGACCTTGACGGGGGTCGCGGCTGGTTCAGCGATGCGTTGGAGCCGCTCCACGTGGCCATGCCCGATCTGGAACGGCGAGACTACATCGTGATGGCCGGGCCGGATCCTGACGGTTCCGCCTGGGTCGGATGCGGTGGCGACTACATGGGCACGTTCCAGAATGCGTTTCTCGACATCCCCCCGACCGGTCGGCCGGCGTCGATGCGGTTCCACGAGTTCTTCCGGGTCGTCGACGGTCGGATCGTGGAGATGCAGGCGCTGTGGGACATTCCCGAGTTGATGGTTCAGTCCGGCGTCTGGCCGATGGGCCCGAGCTTGGGACGGGCGTGGCGCGCCCCGGGGCCGGCGACCCAGGACGGCCTCGTCACCGGTGAGTGGGATGGCGCTCGGTCCGATGAATCGCGGGCTCATGTCGTCGCCATGCTCGGCGACATGGGCCGACACCCGGCCGAACCGGTCGAGGCCATGCGGCTCGACCACTGGTGGCACCCCCGGTTCAGCTGGTACGGACCTCACGGGATCGGCTCGTCCCGTGGCGTCGATCAGTTCCGGCGGTTCCACCAGATCCCCTTCCTCGCCGCAATGCCCGACCGGCAGGGCGGCTACAAGGGTGACGCCCACTTCTTCGGCGACGGAGACTACGTGGGGGTCACCGCCTGGCCCGGGATGCGCATGACGGTCAGCGGTGACGGCTTCCTCGGAATCGTGCCCCTCGGAGCCCCGATCACGATGCGCAGCCTCGACTTCTGGCGCATCGAACGCACACCGGACGGCCCCAAGATCCGGGAGAACTGGGTTCTCGTCGACCTACTCCATGTTTGGAGTCAGTTGGGGGTCGACGTGCTGGCTCGGATGCGGCAACTCGCCCGACCGACCTCGAGACAGGACTGGTAGCAAAAGGCGAGGTCTGACCTCGCCTTTTGCTACCAGAATCTCGTGGGGCTCCGAAATCTCGAAGCGAGGTGCACGGCACCGCAGGTGCTACCGAAGCCGGTAACCTGGGCGTTCGGAAAAGGCTGGTGTTGGAATCGCCCATCGGGGATCCGCCACCTGCTCCCGGACAACCGGGCCGCCACCGCTCGCCAGGTCAACACTTCGCGAACCGGTGGATACCCCTCGGGCGCCGCGACACCTGTCGCCGCCTCCGCACAAACCAACTGGTAACAGGAATCCAAGGAAGGAACGGGTCGTCATGGCCAAGGCAAAGTTTGAGCGCACCAAGCCTCATGTGAACGTTGGGACGATGGGTCATATTGACCATGGTAAGACGACGTTGACGGCGGCGATTACGAAGGTGTTGGCGGATCGGGTGTCGGGTAATGAGGCGACGGCGTTTGACAATATTGATAAGGCGCCTGAGGAGCGGGAGCGTGGGATCACGATCAATGTGTCTCATGTTGAGTATGAGACCGAGGCGCGGCATTACGCCCATGTTGATATGCCGGGTCACGCTGATTACATCAAGAACATGATCACTGGTGCGGCTCAGGTCGATGGTGCGATTCTGGTTGTGTCGGCGGCTGATGGTCCGATGCCTCAGACTCGGGAGCATGTGTTGTTGGCTCGTCAGGTTGGTGTGCCGGCGATTGTGGTTGCGCTCAACAAGGCCGACATGGTTGATGATGAGGAGCTGTTGGAACTCGTTGAGTTGGAGGCTCGTGAGTTGTTGACCGAGTACGAGTTTCCTGGTGATGATGTGCCGGTGGTCCATGTGAGCGCGTTGAAGGCGTTGGAGGGTGATTCTGATGCCGGTGACAAGATCATGGAGTTGATGGAGGCGGTGGATACCTATATTCCGGAGCCGGAGCGGGATTTGGATAAGCCGTTCTTGATGCCGATTGAGGATGTGTTCTCGATTACTGGTCGGGGCACGGTGGTGACCGGCAAGGTTGAGCAGGGCATCGTGAACACTGGTGATGAGTTGGAGATCATTGGTATTCGTCCGACGCAGAAGACGACCTGTACTGGTGTGGAGATGTTCCGCAAGCTCCTTGATCAGGGTCAGGCTGGTGACAACATCGGTGCGCTTCTTCGTGGTATCGAGAAAGATGAGGTGCAGCGGGGTCAGGTGTTGGCGAAGCCGGGGTCGATTACGCCGCACACTGATTTTGAGGCGCAGGTGTATGTGTTGACCAAGGAGGAGGGTGGTCGTCATAAGCCGTTCTTCGCGAATTATCGGCCGCAGTTCTATTTTCGGACCACTGATATTACGGGGACGGTGCAGTTGCCGGAGGGTACCGAGATGTGTATGCCGGGTGATAACACCGAGATGACGGTTGAGTTGATCAACCCGATCGCGATGGATGAGGGTCTACGGTTCGCTATTCGTGAGGGTGGCCGCACCGTCGGCGCAGGACGGGTGACGAAGATCCTGAAGTAGGATCGTCACCCGGCACCCGAGTACACCAAAATCATCAAATAAGTTCAACCAGCTCGACCAAACCAGTTGGTTCAGAACCCCCGGTCGGACCTCGTGTCCCGGCCGGGGGTTCCCCGTTTTCCGCAGGCCCACTAACGTTGGGATTGTGGGCGCCAACGGACCAACAACGGGAATCGGCCGTCGAGCCTTGATCGTCGCCGCGACCGTCGTCGGCTGGATCGGGATCATGATCGTTGCCGCCGGGCCCCGGCCGACGGACCGTACCTGGATCGGGCTGCCCGACCTCGACGATCTCGTGGTGATCACTTTCGTCGCCCTCATCGTCTGGGCCGCCGTTTGGACGGCCCGCTTCCTGAGGGTGAGGGCAGGAGGCAAACAGGAGCGGCCGGCCAACCTGATCACTCTGTGGCTCGGACTGGCCGTCGCCCTCGCCGTGATGATGGCCAACCCGCAGATCGTCGAACGGCTCCGCGACCTCGCACCCACCGAGCCACCGGAGATCGACGCCGAGCCGGTGATCGAGGACGAGACGCCGGCTCCAGTGGACTTCGAGATCACGGCAACCCAGGTCTACGTCGCGCTGGCCGCCTTAGGCGCCTGGATGGCCGTCACCGTCCTGTCACGCCGCCGTGACGAACTGGAATCAGGCGTTGACGATGAGATCGACGAGACCGTCGACGAGCACAACCTCGGTCGCGTCATCCAGGGCATGGTCGCCGATCTCGACGTCGGTTCGGATCCGCGCTCGGCGGTCATGACCGCCTACCACCGCCTGGAACAGGCCCTCGCCGAACAAGGCCACCCGAGACGATCGGCCGAGACACCAACCGAGCACCTCGACCGACTCCTCGATCGGCTCTCGATCGACCACACCCCCTTCCTCGACCTCGCCCGTCGCTACGAGCTGGCCCGATTCTCCAACGAGCCGATCACCGAGGCCGACCGCGACCGCGCCGCGTCCGACCTGGCCCGAGCCCGCGACGACCTCAACCGGCACGCCGCCCGATGAACGGTCGACGGTTGGGACGCATCGCCCTCTGGGCGCTTGCGCTCGGTCTGGTCGTCGCTCTTCCGATAGGTGGGCAGCAACGCATCTCCGTGGAGCTGTGGTTCGTGGCCCTCGCGATCTGGCTCCTGATCGGTCTGGCCGCCGCACTCGTCCGGGCCGCCCCGCCCCACGGCGATCGCCGGGCCGGGCTCTTCCCGGCAGTCACCCGCTGGCTGGCCCGACTCGGCTCCCGAACCGGTTCGGAGGCCACCGTCCTCAAGGATCACCGCTACCTGGAGGCGTTGGTCAAGCGGGCCGTCAACAACGACCGTTCGCACGCTCGGCGCCTCCGCCCCCGGTTGCAGGCGATCGTCGACTATCAGCTGTTCCTCCGGCATGGCATCGACCCGGCAACCCAGCCACAACAGGCGCTGGCGGTGCAGCGGCGGCTGTTCGGCGACACGGCCTGGCTCCTCGACCCGACCGTCACCGACCGGACACCAACCGTTGCCGAACTCGACAGATTTCTCCGGCTGCTGGACGCGGACGACAATCACCAGTAGGGCACGAGTAGGGTTGCGAGGGGGAGGACCATGATCAACACGACAGTCGGAACCGGACCATGAGCCAGGCGACCACCCTCACCATCGAGGAGGCCGCCGTCGCGGGGGAGCGGATCCTCGATGCGCTGGAGACCGTGGTTGTCGGCAAGCGCGCCGAACTGGAGCTCATCGTCAGCGGACTGCTGGCCAACGGCCACGTGCTGCTCGAAGACCTGCCCGGCCTCGGCAAGACGCTGATCGCCCGGTCGATCGCGCAGGTCACCGGGCTCACCGTCGGCCGGATCCAGTTCACTCCCGACCTGATGCCGGCCGACGTCACCGGTTCCCTGCTCTTCGATCAGCGTCGTTCGGAGTTCGTGTTCCGCCCCGGACCCGTGTTCCACAACGTGGTGCTGGCCGACGAGATCAATCGGTCACCGCCGAAGACCCAGGCTGCGCTGCTCGAAGCCATGCAGGAGCGGCAGGTCACCGTCGACGGGGTTTCACACGGCCTGCCCACACCGTTTCTGGTGCTCGCAACCCAGAACCCGATCGAGTTCGAGGGCACCTATCCGCTACCCGAGGCTCAGATCGACCGGTTCCTGCTCCGGACGTCGATCGGGTACCCGACAGCGTCCGACGAAGCCGAGATCATCCGTCGCCGTTTGGCCCGCCGAACCGACAATGTCGAGCTGACCCCGGTCGTCGACGCCGCAACGGTGCCGGCGATGCAGGCGGCCCTGGAGGATGTCACGGTGTCCGAAGCGGTGATCGAATACTGTGTCGAACTGGTCCGGGCCACCCGGGTCAACTCGAAGGTCCACGCCGGTTCGAGCCCCCGGGGTGTGGAAGCACTGGTGAAGGTGGCCCGGGCCCGAGCCGTGCTCGACCACAGGGGCTACGTGACCCCCGACGACGTGAAGGCGGTGGCCGTGCCGGCGCTGGCCCACCGCATCGTACTCCGACCCGAGTTGTGGGTGCGGGGCGTCAACCCATCCTCGGTGGTGGGCGAATGTCTGGAGACGGTGCCGACCCCGACGACCCTGCCGGCGGCGACCTTCGCCCCACCAATCGACTCCACAACGCCCGGCTTGTCATGACGAGACGGTCGACCGAGCGTCTGCTCGTCGCCCTGACGCTCAGCCTGACGGGCATGGTCGCCTCGGTGGCTCTGGGCCGTCCATCGGTCGCCATGCTGGTGACGCCGTGGTTCGTGCTGTTGGTGGCCGGGCTGGCGCGGACCGGGCGCCCGCAACCGGCGATGACGGTGACGGTCGACGAGACGCGGCCCCTCGTCGGCGACACCATTGAGGTCACGGCCGCCATCGCCGGTGTGGCCGGACGCATCAAGGCCGCCCCGTCACCATGGTCACCGGTCGGCCCGCTGAGCGCCGAACCGGTGCCACCGACCGAGATCGTGGCCGGCCCCTCGACCACCTCACCGCCCGCCGAGGCGACGTTCCTGTTGCCGACCGATCAGTGGGGAACCTTCGACGTCGGACGAATGCGGGTCGAGATCGTCGAGCCGTTCGGCCTGACCCGCTGGACGGGGGTGCTGCACGACCCGGCTCCCATCCGGGTGCACCCCACGTCCCAGCAGATCCGAACGATGGTCGCGCCTTGGTTTGTACGACGTACCACCGGTGCCCACCAATCGCGGGCGATCGGACGGGGCGTCGAATACGCCGATCTTCGCCCCTACGGCCCCGGCGACTCGCTTCGCGACATCAACTGGCGGGTGAGCGCGCGAAGCGACCGCCTGTGGACGTCCCAGCGCCATCCCGATCGGGCGACCGATGTCGTGCTCCTCCTCGACTCATTCGTCGAGTCCGGTCACGACGTCCACACCTTGTTCGGACTGGCGATCGAAGCGGCGTTCGCGTTGGCCGAAAGCCACCTGGCGGTGACCGACCGGGTCGGGCTGGTCGAATTCGGCGGGCTGGTGCGTTGGGTGGTGCCCGGCACGGGCCGGCATCAGCTCCAACGCCTCGTCGACGCGTTGCTGGCCACGGCGCTGTACGCCAATGCCGCCGAACGCGACCTGGCGCTGATCGGGCCGAGGGCGATGCCGCCCCGATCCTTCGTCCTGGCTCTCTCGCCACTGCTCGACGACCGCTTCATTGAAGCGCTCTACGAGCTCACCGGCAGAGGTCACGACGTCGCCGTCGTCGAATGTGATCCGGTGACGGAGGCCGCATCGACCGAATCGACACCGACCAGGTCGCCGTCGACCGGTTCAGGACCGACCGTGCCGGGGGCCGCGCCCGCTCCGACTGCCGCCGAGGTCGCCCGCCGGATCTGGTCGGTCGAACGAGCCATGCTTCGTGATCGTCTCGCCCATTCCGGAATCGCTGTGGCCCGCTGGGAACGTGACCTGCCACTCGAGGTGACGCTACGGTCGCTGGCCCGGAAGCGGCAGCGGCTCGGGCCGCTGGTGCGCACATGAATCTCGAACTCGGGGCGCTGACGGCGCTCGGTCGACCGCAGGCGCTCGCTGCCATCGCCACCGCCGTGCTGGCCGGCTGGGTCACGGTGGCGACCACGACCCAATTCACCGACTCCACAACGAGGTTCGTCGGGTTCGGTCTCGTCATCTTCGCCCTGGCTCTGATTCTCGGATCACGATTCGCGATCGGTGGCGCGGTGCTGGTCGCCCTCGTCGGGGCGGTCATCGAGATCGGCACGGTGCCTGTCCAGCGGTGGGAGCGGTCGCTGGCCATCGCCTGCCTGTGGTATCTGGCCGCCGAGCTGGCCTGGGACTCGATGGAGCGACGCGACGGCCGACAGCGCTCCGTTGCGGTCGATCTCGAACGGGTCCGTGAGCTGGCCACGGTTATCGTCGCCACGCTGGTGGTGACCGTCGTGGCGGCCGCCCTGGTCGACGCGGCGCCTCCCCGGACCCTCGTCGTGCTGGCGGTGACGGTGGGCGTCATGGCGACGGGCCTCGTCGTGGCGACGAGGCACCTGCTGTCGACTGGCGTGTCGGACGACTCGCCGGAGGTCGGCGATGCCGCGCCCGGTCAGTCGAAGCCCAGTTCGAACGAACCAAGCTCGCCGTAGTCGAACCGGAACTCGTCGGCGGCTCGAACATCGATGGGCCGGGTGAACGAGCCGGCGAGGATCGTCTGCCCTGCCAACAGGGAAAGACCCTGCTCGGCGTAGCGTCGAGCCAGCCAAACGATCCCGGTGGCCGGGTGGTCGAGCACGCCGGCGGCCAGCCCCGTCTCCTCGACGACGCCGTTGCGGTAGCCGATGGCGCCGACCCACCGCAGGTCGATGTCCCGAGGTCCCACCCGTCGTCCACCACACACGATCCCGGCGTCGGCGGCGTTGTCGGCGATAGTGTCGCGCACCGTTCGCGTCCGGCCGGTCTCGGGGTGACGCCGCCAGGAACGGGCGTCGATCAGCTCGACGGCCGGCACGACATACTCGGTGGCGTCCAACACGTCGTCGATCGACAGATCGCGGGCCGAGCGGGTGTCGACCGAAGGGTCGGGGGCCGAATGGCCGGGGCCACCCAGGTCCCGGGCCAGCACGAACGCAAGCTCGATCTCGACTTTGGGGTCGCAGAACCGGCTCGACTCGAGCGCGGCGCCCGGCTCGAACACCATTGCCGTCGTGAGGAAGCCCGAGTCCGGGGTGTCAATGTTCATGGCCGACTGCATGGCCCGCGAGGTCAGGCCGATCTTGTGGCCGATCACCTCCTCACCCCGTCCCGTCTTGCGGTCGAGCCAGGCGGCCTGGATCCGGTAGGCGTCATCGATCGTGGCGTCGGGATGGACCTCGGTGACCGGGCGAATCTGGACGGCGCTGCGTTCGGCCTCGTCGAGCAGGTCGGCTTCGATTCGGACCTGTTCGTCGGTCAAGGTGGCGGTCGTCGTCATCGGGGCTTCGGCGGCGACGCCGAGGCGGCAACCGTGCCCGGCTCGAACTCGTCGGCCACGGTGTTGCGCAGGGTCCCCAGTTCGGGCACGGTGACCTCGACGACATCACCGGGTTCCAGCCAGACCGGAGGATCGAGCCGGGCCCCGGCCCCGGTCGGTGTGCCGGTGAAGATCACGTCGCCCGGGTGGAGGGTGGTGAAGGTCGAAAGGTAGTGGATCTGGTACGGAATCGAATACTTCATCGACGCCGGGGTGTCGTCCTGGCGCAGTTCACCGTTGACGGTCGTGGTGAGATGCAGGTCGTCCAGGTCCGCGATCTCGTCGATCGGAACGAGCCACGGCCCGTATGCTCCGGTCGACGGCCAGTTCTTGCCCTGGGTGACGTTGAACTTGGCGTGACGCACCCAGTCGCGGATCGTGCCCTCGTTGCCAAGGGTGAGACCGGCGATGTGGTCGCGTGCCGCTTCGATCGGTATGCGACGTCCGGATCTGCCGATGATGACCACGATCTCGCCCTCGTAGTCGAGTTGGGGGCTTTCCGGCGGCCGGATCAGGTTCTGTTGGTGGCCGGTGAACGAATCGACGAACCGGGGAAACACCGACGGATACGAGGCGTCGGTCGAGTCGGCGTACTCGGCGGCCCGGCCGCCGTAGTTGACGCCGATGCAGAGGATCCGGCCGGGATTGGGTACGACGGGTTCGAAGGTGATGTCGGCCCAAGGATGATCCGGTTCCGCCTCGGCGTGAGTTGCGGCGTCGGTCAGGCGTTGCCGGCTGAGCAGGTCACGGAGGTCGGCGACGTCGGGAAGGCGACGCCCGAGATCGATGACGCCGTCGGAGACTGCGATCCCGTATCCCGGGAGCCGACCACCGTCGGTGACGACACTGTAGGAGAGAAGGTTGGCCATTCGGCTCCGATCGAGATGCTCAGGGGCGCAGGGGTAGGTTAGATTATTGCCCCGCTTGCGTTTAATTAGCATGTTAATTATGATCCGGTCAAGCGGCATCGTGAGCGTCCGGAGGCGCAAACCCATGGCTTCACCCACCCACACCGCCGAGGAGAACGTGGCGGCGGCGGTCGAACACCTCGCCCGATTCAAGACCGCACCACTCGGCCACCTGATCGACGGCGAAGCCCGCGCCTCGGTGTCAGGAGCCACGTTCGAGAACCACTCCCCGATCGACGGCACCCTCCTCGGCGAGGTGGCGGCCGGCGACGCCGACGACATCGACGCCGCCGCCCGGGCCGCGGCGGATGCCTTCGAGGCGTGGGCCAACACGCCCGGCACCGACCGGCGACGGATCCTCCACGCCGTCGCCGACCTCATCACGGAACGAGCCCACCAGATCGCCGTCACCGAGTGCGTCGACACCGGCCAGACGATGCGGTTCATGTCACAGGCCGCGCTGCGGGGCGCCGCCAACTTCCGCTTCTTCGCCGACCAGGCGCCCGGCGCAGCCGACGGGCTGTCACTGCCGACCGCCGACCACGTCAACTACACCACTCGCCAGCCAATCGGCCCGGTCGGCGTCATCACGCCGTGGAACACGCCATTCATGCTGTCGACCTGGAAGATCGCCCCGGCGCTGGCCTCCGGATGCACCGTCGTGCACAAGCCGGCCGAGTTGAGCCCGCTCACCGCACAACTACTTGCCGAAACGGCGCTCGAGGCCGGCCTGCCGCCCGGCGTGCTGAACGTCGTCCACGGGATGGGTGAAACCGCGGGGAGGTCGCTCACCGAACACCCGCTGATCAAGGCCATCGCCTTCGTCGGCGAATCGAGCACCGGGTCGCTGATCCAGGCTCAGGGTGCGCCGACCCTCAAACGGGTCCATTTCGAGCTCGGTGGCAAGAACCCGGTGATCGTGTTCGACGACGCCGACCTCGAACGGGCGCTCGACGCGGTCGTGTTCATGATCTACAGCCTCAACGGCGAACGGTGCACCAGCTCGTCGCGGGTGCTGGTGCAGTCGTCCATCCACGATGAGTTCACGGCTCGAATCGCCGAGCGGATCGCCACCATCCCGGTCGGCCACCCACTCGACCCGACCGCCGTGATCGGACCACTGATCCATCCTCGCCATCACCAGAAGGTCTCGGGCTACCGCGACCTCGCGGTCGCCGAGGGGGCGACGGTGCACGTCGGCACGCCCTGGGCCGATGCCCCCGAGAGCGGAAACTGGACGACCCCGATGCTCATCACCGAGGCGAAGCCCGACATGCGGGTGGCCCGGGAGGAGATCTTCGGGCCGGTGCTCACCGCCATCGTGTTCGACGACGAGGCCGACGCCATCCGCATCGCCAACGACACCGACTACGGCTTGGCCGGCTACCTGTGGACCGGCGACGTCGGGCGGGCCCACCGGGTGGCCCATGCCCTCGACGCCGGGATGATCTGGGTCAACTCACAGAACGTCCGCCACCTCCCCACCCCGTTCGGCGGCATGAAGGCCTCCGGCATAGGCCGCGACGGCGGCGACTGGAGCTTCGACTTCTACATGGAGACCAAGAACATCAGCATCGCCTTCGACACCCACACCATCCCCCGACTCGGCGATTGATCGGAAGAAGTCCCACCAAATGAGCCTCTACTACGTGCAGAAGTTCCTCTATGAGCTGAACCGGTCGACCGAGATGCAGCGCCGCTACACCGACGACCGCCGGGCGACGCTCGACGGCTACGACCTGACCGACGACGAGATCCACGCCCTTGTCGAGCCCGACATCGGGCTGCTCTTCCACCTCGGCGTCAAC
Organism: Acidimicrobiales bacterium; assembly: GCA_965216675.1. GTDB lineage: Bacteria > Actinomycetota > Acidimicrobiia > Acidimicrobiales > SZUA-35 > JAHELU01. The sequence goes on from CBDCGK010000004.1 coordinate 1,515,343, forward strand.
GGCCAGATCCTCATGCATTTCGCCGCATTCCATCAGATCGAATGGACCGACTACCTGCAGCGGATGCGCGACGGCATCGCCACCCACGGCCCGGTTCGTGAGGGCGTGTACGCGATGACCGGCTACCAGGGCGTGGAGGCCCACTCGGCCGAACTCGGCCAGCAATCGACCGGCGGGGTCACCACCGACGCACCCGACTGACCCCTCAGCAACCAAACCGGCGGTTGTAGACCACCCAAAACGGGGACCCACGACCGCCGGAAACGACCACCAACCAAACCGGCGGTTGTAGACCACCCAAAACGGGGACCCACAACCGCCGGAATCCTGCAGCTCAACCAATCCGACAGGAGAATCCGATGCCACTCGTCTATGCCGGAGCCTGTAGCCACGCCCCCGGGATCACGGGCAGATCCGAGCGGGCCGATCCCGTCGTCCGCGACGAGTTCTACGCCTCGTTCCATCGCATGCGCGACGACATCGAGGCGACACGACCCGATGCATTGATCGTCGTCGCCGCTGAACACTTCGCCAACTTCTTCATGAACAACATGCCGAGCTTCGCGATCGGCATGGCCGAGCACTACGAGGGCCCGATCGAGGACCCGGACTGGTTGCGGATCCCCCGCTTCCGGGCACCGGGAGCGAAGGATCTCTCCCGAAGGCTCATCACCGAGGTGATGCAGACCGTCGACGTTTCCTACGCCGAGGAGTGGAAGTTCGATCACGGCATCGCCGTGCCGCTGCATTTCCTCACCCCGAACTTCGACCTTCCCATCATTCCCGTGAACATCAACTGCCAGGGACCGCCCCTGACACCGTTGCATCGGGCGTGGGCCTTCGGCGAGGCGTTACGACAGGCCGCCGACTCGGTGCCCGAACGGATCGCCCTCGTCGGCACCGGAGGGATCTCGCACTGGCCGGCGACGCCCGACTCCGGCAAGATCAACGAGGCCTGGGACCGGGACTTCCTCGACCGCTGGTGTCGCAGCGATCGCGACGCCCTCGTCGACTACGACGACCTGTCCGTCTACGCGGATGCCGGGCAGGGCGGCTTCGAGATCCGCACCTTCATCGCCGTCAGCGGCGCTGCGGGCGGGGTCACCGGGACGGTGCACTTCTACGCACCGATTCCCATCTTCGCCGTCGGTTGCACGATCGCCAGCTACGACCTGGCAGCCTGACAAACAGCACCTGCAGTCGCCCGGCAACCATCGGCGGCGGCTCGACCGGCCCGGCGGCAAGATGCGATGCTGGTACCAAGGCCGCCGATTTTCTTCACCGGCTCACAAGGGGTCAGCTATGTCGAACACCTACCATCGCCCTCCCGCCGATGTCCCCCACGCTCCCCCGGGTTGCCCGGTCGAGGCGTCATGGTCGCCGCTGAGCGAGGCGTACCTGACCGATCCGTATCCCATCGCCACGTCACTCCAGGCCGAGCATCCGGTCTTCTGGTCCGAGCAGCTCGGGCACCTGGTGGTCACCCGCATGGAGGACATCGAGCAGGTGTTCCTCGACCCCGACGTGTTCGCCTCGACCAACGTGCAGGATCCCATCTACCCGCTGTGTCCCGCCGCGACCGAGATCCTCGGATCGCCGGACTTCGATCCGGTGGCGGTGATGTCGAACCGACCGGAACCCGACCATGGCCGCATTCGGGTCTACACCCGGAAGGGACTGGGAGTCCGGCGGGTGAAGGCGCTGGAGGACTACATGCGGTCGAGAGCCGATGAGCTGCTCGATGAGATGATCGCCTCGGGGTCGCCCGCCGAGTACGTATCGGCGCTGGCGTTTCCGTTGCCGGCGGAGATCGTGTTCCGGTTCATCGGCTTCCCGCCCTCCGATGATGCGATGATCAAACGCTGGTGTGTGAACCGTCGGGCCTTTTCCTGGGGTAAGCCGACCGAGGACGAGCAGGTCGAGATCGCCGAAGGCATGCTCGACTACTGGCGGTACTGCCGCGATTTCGTGGCCGAGCGGCGGGAGCGTCGGGCCGACGACTTCACCTCGGAACTCCTCGACGCGTGGGAGGACGATCCCGGCCCCGACCGTGACCCCGACGCCACGACCGGCATCTCCTACCGGGAGGTCGAGTCGGTGGTGTACGGCATCAGCTTCGCCGGCCACGACCCGGTCACCGCCCTGCTGTGCAACACGCTGCTCTGCCTGCTCCCGCGCCGCGACCAGTGGCAGGCCATCATCGACGATGCTTCCCTGGCCGCCGCCGCGGTGGAGGAGACGCTTCGCTACGAGTCGAGCCAGATCTCGTGGCGGCGCGTCGCCACCACCGACACCGTGCTCGGCGGGGTCGACGTGCCGGCCGGGACGAGGCTGTTCCTGAACTTCGCCGCCGCCAACCATCAGGCCGACGTGTTCAACGAGCCAAAGGTGTTCGACATCCACCGCTCCGACTCGAACCGCCACATCAGCTTCGGCAAGGGCATCCATTTCTGTTTGGGGGCACCGCTGGCCCGCATGGAGGCGCGCATCGCCCTCGAACTGTTGACCCGCAAGCTGCCTTCGCTCCGCCTGGCCGACGAGGCCGCCGAACGGGAGTACTTCGCGAACATCACCTTCCGGGGCCCGGAAGCTCTCCATCTGGCCTGGGACTGATCCAGCCCCTTGAGCCGCCACACCGGCCGGCTCACCGAGTTCAGGCTGCTGCCCATGCGACCGATGAGAGAATGGTGGCTTCCTCCGATCCGTCGTTGAGCGATCTGCTCCAGCAGTGCGCCGACGCTCGGGCTGCGGGGGAGAACAGGCGCGTCGTCGAATTGGCAGAGCAGGCCGGCCGGACGGCCCGTCAGTCCGACGACCGGTTGGGCGCCGCGGTGGCCGATGCTCAGCGGGCGTACGGATACATGCGGTTGGAGGAGGACGATCTCGCTCGTGACCTGGCGGTGGCCGTTCTACCCACCATCGACGAGCTCGGCGATCCGCTTTGGCGTATCGACACCCGCCTGACGATCTCGCTGGCCATGTGCGCCCTCTCAGCTGCGGCCGACGGCCTGCCGTTCGCCAACGGAGCACTCAAAATCGCCAGAGACAACGTGGCCACGTTGGGGCGCGTACCGATCAGCTGGAGCCTCAATCGTCTCTCGGTGGTCATGGAGGAGCTGGGCGACACCCCCAGGGCAATCGAGATCATGGAGCAGGCAACCAACGTGTTGCCCGACCAAGGCGACTGGAACGACGCGGAGGTGGAGGCCCGCTGGGCGGCGCTGATGAACCTCGGGATCCTCTATCGGAACGAAGCCGAACGACTCCAGCACGAGGACAGCAGACGATCCGGCGACCTCGCCGGTCACTCCCTGGCGAACCTCGAGAAGGCACTGGACCTCTGCTCCAATCGCGGCGACCTCACCGCCAAATGTCTCCGCCATTACGCCGGAACCAACCTCGTCGCCGGTCGACCGCTAGCGGCGCTGGCGGCGACGGCCCGGCTACGCCACCTGGTCCAAGTGCATGAGGTCGGACACGACGAGGCGCTTACCACGATGTTCGAGGTACGGGCTCTGCTCGCCCTCGGGTTGGTGGACGAAGCGCGCCACGCCGAAACGTCGGCTGCCGGACACGAATCGGCGGGCCAGTCGCTGCACGACGGCTACATCATGGAGTCCCGAATCATGCTCCTGATGGCCATGGGCGACTTCGAACAGGCTTGTCGACTGTCGGAGCAGTTGCGACGTCGAGAGCGGCGCATCATGCGGGATCGCGTCGAACTCCAGCTTCGTTCCCTCCTTCGGGACGCCGAAATACAACACGCCCGGCTGGAGGCCGACCGGGCGCGCGAGAAAGCGGCGACGCTGGAGCGCCAGGCTGCCACGGCAATGCAGGAGGCGCTCGTCGACCCGCTGACCGGCCTGGCCAACCGGAGGGCGGCCCAACGCTACTTCGAGGTGTGGACACAGGCGGAAGTCAGGCCCGATCTGTGTGTTGCGATCGTCGACATCGATCACTTCAAGCGTTTCAACGACAACTATGGCCATGATGTCGGCGACGCCGTCCTGTGCGAGGTCTCGCGTCTTCTGGCGCAGTCCACCCGCGTTGGCGATCTTGTGGCCCGATCGGGTGGCGAGGAGTTCATCATCGCCATGCAGGACTGTTCACTGCAACGGGCGACGGAGGCCTGTCAGCGCCTCCGAAGCGCCATAAAGCAACACCAGTGGAGCCTTCACGGGGTGGCCGGAGACTCGGTCACGGTCAGCGTCGGCTTGACCTCGGCTCGTGCCGACGACGCTGTGCCGGAACTTCTTCGCCGGGCCGATGTCGCGATGTACGACGCCAAGCAAGCGGGTCGCCAAGCAAGCGGGGCGAAACCGAGTCGAGGTCGTTGTTCCGGCCGAGATCGAGTCGGCTCAGTAGTCAGCCGCCCTGCGGCTGACACCCGTAGCCGAGCTGCGTGCTTTTCAAGCCCCCACGACGCCCGAGCCGGCGACGTTTCGGCTGCGCCGAAACTCGACGTCAGCCGCCCTGTGGCTGACTCCAGTAGTCCTAGCCGAGTGCTTTTCAAACCCCCACGACGCCCGCAGCCGGCGACGTTTGCCAAAAGGCAAACTCGGTTAGGTCCCGCACCGCGGGACCGGCAGTAGCGACGGTGGGACTCGAACCCACGACCTCTCGATTATGAGTCGAGCACTCTTACCAACTGAGCTACGTCGCCTCGGATTTCAGGCGTGGGCCAGTGTATCAACCACCCCGGGCGTTGGACTCGACGTTTCGGGCGTTCTCCGACGATCTTCACCGTCGGCCTCATCCGTTCCGAACCTTTGGTCGCTGTGGTGTCGCCGCAACAGTGTCGGGATGACACCGGAGCGACCGAAAGTCGACGGTGAGCGGCGAACACCGTGTCAGTGAGCGGCGGCGTCATCCCCACGAGGGACCACGTGCATCACGGCGACCACAATGGCGCCGACGACGACCCCGAGGATCGCCGAGGCGACGGTGTTGGTGGCCCAGGTGGCGAATCCCGAGATCGACGTCAGCGCGTCGCCCACCACCTCCTCGAGGTGATGGACCTGGTCGTAGGGCCAGTGCCATCCGAGTTCATCGAAGCCGACGAGCAGGATGTGGCCACCGACCCACAACATGGCGATCATCCCGACCGTCGAGAGGAAGGCCATGAACGCCGGCATGCCCTTCACCAGGGCCTGACCGACCGATTGAGCCACGCCGGACTCCTGCTCGGCCAGGTGCAGACCGATGTCGTCGGTCTTCACGATCAACGCAACCGCCCCGTAGACCAGCAGCGTGATGCCGATGGCCACCACGAACAGGATGACGGCCCTGCTGACGATCGGTTCTTCGGTCACCTCGTTCAGGGCGATGACCATGATCTCCGACGACAGGATGAAGTCGGTGCGGATGGCGCCCGACACCATCTCGTCCTCCCGATCGCCGGCCGCCAGTTTGGAGGCTTCGACCTCGGCGGTCGAGGCGTCGACCCCGTGCCCGTCACCGGCACCGTGCCCGTGCCCGTGACCTCCGCCCAGCTTCTCCCAGATCTTCTCCGCTCCCTCGTAGCACAGGAACGTCCCGCCGAGCATCAAAAGCGGGGTGAGGAGCCACGGCAGGAACTCGCTCATCAGCAGGGCGGCCGGCAGGATGAAGAAGATCTTGTTCCGCAGCGACCCGGTGGCGATCCGCCGGATCATGGGCAGTTCACGATCGGCGGTGAAGTTGTGCACGTAGCGGGGGGTCACCGCGGCGTCGTCGACCACGACACCTGCCGCCTTCGTACCGGCCCGACCTGCTGCGGCGCCGACATCGTCGAGCGAGGCCGCCGCCACCTTGGCCAGCGTGGCGACATCGTCGAGCAGTGCCGCCAACCCGCCGGCCATCAGCGGTTCCACCCATCGGAGGTCGCAACGGTTCGGCAGGTGGAATCGGAGTTCGAACGCCCGGTCAGCATGGCACTCAGCGTATAGCGGTCCACAAGCGGAGCGGATCGGCAGCGGCCGTGGCGGTAACTGCGCACAGGGGTACCCTGCACGCCCATGGACCTGCATGCGTCCCCGCCACGATCCGGCCGCCGGCCGCGCCTCGCCGTTGTGCTCATCCTGGCCTTGACGTTCATCGCCGGGTGTGGCGACTCGGACACCGACTCGGCAGAGGAGACCGACTCCGGCACCGAGACGTCGACGACCGCGTCGGAGGCATCGGAGCCGACCGATACGACGGCCGCCGACTCCACCGAGTCCGATGACCCCGAGGCGACGGCCGGCGAATCGGACGACGCGACCGATACCGACCCCGACGATGCCACCGTCGACCCGGCTCAACTCGAACAGCTCCGCGCCATCATCGACGAGACCGTCGCCCGAACGTCGGCCACCTTCTCACTCGAGGTTGTCCAGACGCTGCCGGTTGCCGGGCAAAACCAGGCGGCGATGCGTCGCAGTGGTTCGTTCGACGACGAACGGCTGGCCGGCAGCGGCACCCTGCAGTTCAGCGGTGACGGCGCAGCAGCGGACTCGGCGGCGTCCGGGGACGCCTTCGAGCAACGCATCGTCGACGACACCTACTGGCTGCTGAACCCGACCTCGGATCCGCCGAGCTGGATCGGCTACGACCTCGAGTCGGCGGCTGAACTCGTCGAGGGTGACCCCACCCTGGCGGTCGACGGGGACCGATATCTCCTCGCCGTGAGCGATGCCGCCACCGCGGTCACCGATGTGGTCGATTTCGACGACGGCTCGAAAGGCTGGACCTTGCGGGTTGCAGCCGACGAACTACTACCGCTGGTTGTGACGACCGGTGTGCAGCAGCGCTTGACGGCGGCGGGGCTCGAGCCCACCGGTCTCGAATCCACCGTCTCGCTGGCCGTCGATCCCGAGGGCATGGTCGTGGGTCTCATCGCCGATCTCGACGATTGGTGGCAGGCCACTGTCGAGCAGACCGTGGGGTCGGGCGAGGCTCCGGCGGGCATGGTGGTTCAGCTCCAGATCGGGAACTTCGACGAACCGGTCGACGTCGAGTCACCGTGTACCGATCCGGAAGAGCTGCTCGAACCCGGCGCACCGCCTGCACTGACCTGCGAGGGCTGACCAATCCGCCGTCGAGCAACCTGGAACTGAACGACCCGTAGCAGGGCACCGTTCAGTTGTCGCTGTGACTGTCCGCCGGCGGTGCCGTCTCCCCGTCGTCGCCGTTCTCCTGATCGCCGCCGGACCCGATCGGAGTCCCCGTCTGGCCCTCGGACCGGAACCGCACCACACTCTGGGCGAAGGGGATCTCGATCCCCTCGGCGTCGAAGTGGGTCTTGATCCTGGCGCGAACGGCACGGGACACCGACCACTGCTCGCCCGGCTCGGTGCGCAGGACCATCCGCAGTACAACCGAGTTGGCACCGAGCTGCTCGACGCCGAGCACCTGGGGTTCGTCGATGATCGTGGCGTGCTCCAGGTTCATCTCCCGGACGTCGTTGGCCGCGGCGATCATGGCCGTCTGGGCCCGCTCGATGTCGTCCTCATACGCGATGCCGACGTCGAGCACCGCCTTCGACCAGAGCTTCGACAGGTTGCCGACCCGCCGCACCTCACCGTTCGGGATGAACCACACGACGCCCTCGAAGTCGCGGAGGCGGGTGAACCGCAGGTTGATCCGCTCCACCTCACCGATGGCGTGTTCGAGATCGACGATGTCACCGACCGCGTACTGGTCCTCCAACACGATGAAGAACCCGGCCAGGAGATCCCGGATGAGGGTCTGCGCCCCAAAACCGATGGCGATGCCGGCGACGCCGGCACCGGCCAGGAGCGGGGCCAGGTCGACGTCGATCTCACCCAGAACCAGCAGAAACCCGACGAACCACAGCACACCGGTGATGAGCGACACCACAACGGTGGCCAGCGTCCTGGCTCGCTGCCGGGCCCGCTCCCGCTTCTGCTCCCGTTGGAGATAGTTGGTTTCCGAACCTCGGACCCTGTCGAGGTTGGCCTCGTCCCGCTCCCGCTCCTCGATGATCCGATCGACCGAACGGGGCACCCACCGCCGAAGAATCCGGACCACGATGAACGTGGCCACGACGATGAGCCCGATGCGCAGCGCGGCGATGCCGACATCGGACGCGACGGCCGATAGATCTGTGATTTCCTCAGTCACCACGACGGAGGATACCGGCTGGATCCACCCACAATGGCGGCCGATCGGGGCGACGGTTACTGTTGATCCATGCGGCTCGACGACAAACCACGGGCGCTGCTCGAGCTGACCGCAACCGTGCTCGAGGCCTCGGCGACGTCACGTTCGCCGCTCGAAGTGGGCCTGCGGGGTCTCCTCGACCTCATCGAGGCCGATCGAGCCGACGCCGGATACGTCTCGCCGTCAACCCCTGGTACCAGCCGACGGCGATCGTGGCCCGCACCGACGTCGACACCGACGGTTTCCGGGTACCGGTCAACGACCCGGTGGTGTACGGCGTGTTGGCCGGGGAGGCACCCGTCTTCGTCGCCGACACCGCCGAACAGATTCCGGTCGGACCGGTGCGCACGCTGTTGACCGCAAACAAGACCACCTCGATGATCGTCCGCCGCATCGACGATGAGGCGGACGCCTTCGGCATCGTCTGCCTCGACTGGGTCGACCGCCACGCCCCCGACGTGGACGTCGACCTTTTGGAGCTGATCGACCACTTCGTGACCCGCATCTGGGCACCCATCCTGCGTCTCCACGAGAGTGAGCAGTATCACCGGGAGAACTCACAGCTGGAGACGCTGACCGCGGCGGAACACGAGGTGGTGGCCCTGGCGGCGCAGGGATTGACCTACGGCGAGATCGCCCGGGAGCGGGGCACGTCGGTCAACACGGTCAGCCAGCAGTTGCGAGCCGCCCGCCTCAAGGTCGGGGCCCGCAACACCGCAGAGCTGATCTCACTGGCCGTCACCGCGTCCTGATCCGCCGACTGCTGCCTTCGAGTCGGGCCGCGTAGCAGAATCCTGCAATGGCCTGGATCGTCACGGCTTCCTACAGTTGATGACAGCGCGCAATCTTGGCCTGACGAAGGGGATCCGCCATGACCGCAACCGATTCACAGCAGTTCCTCGGGGCGTGTCCCCACGACTGTCCCGACACTTGCTCAATGGTCGTAACCGTGACCGACGGCAAGGTCGACAAGGTCCGGGGTAACCCCGACCACCCGTTCACCCGGGGTGGCCTCTGTGTCAAGGTGACCGACTTCCCGAACCACCTCTATTCCCCCGACCGGCTGCTCCACCCCCTGAGGCGGGTCGGACCGAAGGGTCTCGGCCAGTTCACCGAGATCACCTGGGATGAGGCACTGGAGGAGATCGGAACCCGCCTGCGGGCCATCATCGACGAACACGGCCCGGAAGCGATCCTCCCCTACAGCTATCTCGGCAACATGGGCATCCTCAACGGCCTCACCGTCGGCGACCGGTTCTTCAACGGCCTCGGTACCGCCGTGTCGGAACGGACGTTCTGCGACGGTGGCGGCATCACCGCCTACCTCATGACCGTCGGCCCGACCGCCGCCGTCGACCCCGAGTCGCTGGTCCATTCCCGCTACATCATCATCTGGGCCTGCAATGTCCTGTCGAACAACCTGCATCTGTGGCCCTTCATCGAGGAGGCCCAACGCAACGGGGCCAAGGTGGTCTGCATCGACCCGGTCCGCCACCGAACCGCCGAGAAGGCCGACTGGCACATCCCGATCAGGCCGGGCACCGACGCCGCCCTGGCGCTGGCCATGATGCACGTCATCATCACCGAAGGCCTCGTCGACGCCGACTACGTGGCCGATCACACCGTCGGCTACGACGATCTGGTCGCGCACGTCGCGGACTGCACGCCCGAGTGGGCCGAGGCTGAGACCGGCATCCCAGCCGACGACATTCGCACCCTGGCCCGGGAGTACGCGGCGGCGTCACCATCGATGATCCGCGTCGGCGTGGCGCTCGAGCGTTCGACCAGCGGGGGCAACGCGGCCCGAGCCGTCTTCTCGTTGCCGTCGTTGACCGGCGCCTGGCGGCACGTCGGCGGCGGCGTGCTGCAGATGCCGATCTGGGCCTTTCCCGTGAACTGGGACGAACTGCATGGGCCGCACCCCAACGCCGACACCGTGCAGATCATCAACCAGTGGCGTCTCGGCGAGGCGCTGGCCGGCGAGCACGGCGGGCAGGAGATCAAAAGCCTGTTCGTCTACAACTCCAATCCCGCGGTGGTGGCCGGCGACCAGGACCGCCTGCGCAAGGGGCTGGCCCGTGACGATCTGTTCACGGTCGTCTCCGAGCATTTCATGACCGACACCGCCCGCTACGCCGACATCGTGTTGCCGGCGGCCATGGCGACCGAACACGCCGACCTCATGTTCTCCTGGGGCCATCTGTACCTCACCCACGCCCCGAAGATGATCGACCCTCCCGGCGACTGTGTGCCCAACACCGAACTGTTCCGGCGCCTGGCCGCCACCATGGGCCTCGACGATCCGTGGTTCGATCTGACCGACGAGGAGCAACTCGATCGGGCACTCGACTGGACGGCCCCGCAGATGGAGGGCATCACCGTCGACCGGCTGCGGACCGATGGCTACGCCCGATTGAACCTGCCGGCGGCCGACGTGTACGCCCCGCACGTCGACGGCGCCTTCCCGACTCCGTCGGGCAAGGTCGAGCTGTCGGCGTCGATGGCCGCCGGCGGCAACTTCGTCGCCCCCCTGTTCCGGCAGGGCATTCCGGGCAACCAGGACGGTGGGGAGGTCGCCGCGCTCCCCACCTACACCTCACCGGCGGAGACCGGTGACGCCAACGGAGACGGCCCGGGCGACTTTCCCCTGTCGCTCATCTCGCCGAAGGCGCATGCGTTCATGAACTCCCAGTACGGGAACATGGACAAGCAACTCGGCCAACAGGGTCCGCAGGCCTGCCGGATGAATCCGGCCGACGCCGAGGCCCGTGGCATCACCGACCGTTCCCAGGTACGGGTGTTCAACGACCGGTCGGAACTCCGGGCAATGGCCCGGGTCACCGATTCGGTGATGCCCGGCGTGGTGTCGATGCCCATGGGCCACTGGTCGTCGGCGGAATACGGCGAGGCGACCGTGAACGCCCTCAACTCGGACCGCTACGCCGACATCGGCCGGGCGCCGACATTCTCCGACACTGCGGTCGAGGTGGAGCCCATCACCTCGGACTGACCCCGGTCGGACCGCCTACCGCCTACCGCCTACCGGCCCTCACCCATCCTCATCACACATCCTCATCACACATCCGGGTGATACGACGAGATCGTCCGCACGTAGTTGGCCCGTTCGAACGCCGTCGGGTCCGGAACCGAGGCCTGGCTCATGCTGCCCCGGGCCTGACGCACCGACTCATAACCACGCTCGTCGAACCATCGACCGAGGTCCGCCAGCACCGTGGCCACATGGGCCGGCCCGTGGTGGAGGAGCGCCGACGCCATCATCACCACGTCGGCTCCGGCCAGGAGCATCTTGACCGCGGCGACACCGTCGTGAACCCCGCTGGTGGCGGCCAGGTAGGCGTCGACCCGGCCCCGGAGGATGGCGATCCACCGCAACACGAGGCGCATGTCGCTCGGTCTGCTCAACTCGATGTCGGGGGCCACGTCGAAGGTCTCGAGATCGATGTCGGGCTGATAGAAGCGGTTGAACAGCACGAGACCGTCGGCGCCGGCGGCGGCCAGGCGGCGAGCCATGTTGCCGGGTGAGCTGAAGAACGGACCGACCTTGACCGCCAGCGGTATCTCGATCTCGGAGCGAACCTTTTCGACGAGGCGAAGGTAGCGGTCCTCCACCTCGGCCGCCGTCTGATCGGGATCGGCGGCCAGGTGGTAGATGTTCAGCTCGATGGCGTCGGCCCCCTCCCCTTCCAGGGCACTGGCGTAGTGGGTCCAGCCGCCGTCGGAGGTGCCGTTGAGGCTGGCGATGACCGGCACCGACAGCTCCCGCTTGGCCGTGACCAGCAGATCGAGGTATCGGTCGGCTCCGGTGTTGTAGTCGTCCATTTCGGGGAAGTAGCCGCCGTGGGCCTCGGCGTTGAACGCGGCGTCATCGGCCTGGTGGTACCCGAAGATCATCGACTCGTGGACAACCTGCTCCTCGAACAACGACGGCAGCACGACGGCGCCGACTCCGGCCTCCTCGAGCTGTTCGAGGGATTCGACCGAACCGGTGACCGGCGACGCGGACGCCACCAGAGGATTGCGGAGCTCCAGCCCGAGGTAGTCGGTGGTCAGAATCGTGTCGATCGGGTTCATGGCCGGGCCTCCGTCCGCGGCGACGCCGCTGCCGTGGCCACCGAACCGGTCGGCGGATCCGGGTCGTCGGGATCATCGGGCTCGTCGGTGTCGTCGGTGTCGTCGGTGTCGTCGACGATCCCGAAGCGGGCGGTGCGCTCCACCTCGACCATCTGCTCGTAGAGATGCCAACGGTCGTCGATGTCACGCTGGGCGGCCTCGAGGAGGTCGTCGGCCACCTCCGGGTTCACCCGGGCCAGCATGGAGAACCGGGCTTCGGTCATGGCGAACTCCTTGAACGGGATCGTCGGTTTCCGGCTGTCGAGGAGGAGGGCGTGATCGCCCATCGTCTCCCGGTTGGGATCGAAACGGTAGAGGGGCCAGTAGCCGCTGTCCGCCGCCATCTTCTGGTGGCCCATCATGTCGGCCATGTCGATGCCGTGGGCGATGCAGGGGCTGTAGGCGATGATGATCGACGGGCCGGGGTGGGCGGCCGCCTCGTTGAACGCCTTGACCGTCTGGGTCATGTTCGCCCCCATGGCGACGTGAGCGACGTACACGTCCCCGTAGGCCATCGCGATCATGCCGATATCCTTCTTGGCCGTCGTCTTCCCGCCGGCCGAGAACTTGGCGATCGCTCCTCGCGGTGTCGACTTCGAGGTCTGGCCGCCGGTGTTGGAGTACACCTCGGTGTCGAGCACCAGGATGTTGACGTCACGACCGGAGGCCAGGACGTGATCGACGCCGCCGAAGCCAATGTCGTAGGCCCAGCCGTCGCCGCCGACCAGCCACACCGAGCGACGGACGAGGTATCGCAGCAGCGACGCCAGCCGATCAGCGACCGGACCCGGGTTGGCGGCGAGCCAGGATTCGAGGCGGCCCATGTTGTGACGTTGACGGGCCACGTCGGACTCGCTGAGCTGGGGGTTGGACAACAGGTCGGGGACCAAACCGGTGGTGTCGGAGCCGTCGTCGGCGTCGATGTCGTCGGCCAGCTCCTCGAGCAGGCGTCGGGCGGCCGCCTCGTGGCTGTCGATGCCGAGTCGAAGGCCGAGTCCGAACTCGGCGTTGTCCTCGAACAGCGAGTTGGCCCACGCCGGACCTTGCCCGTCGTCGTTGGTGGTCCACGGTGTGGTCGGGAGGTTGCCGCCGTAGATCGACGAACAGCCGGTGGCGTTGGCCACCACCATCCGGTCGCCGAGGAGCTGGCTGAGCAGCTTCACATACGGGGTCTCCCCGCAACCCGAGCACGCTCCGGAGAACTCGAACAGCGGCTGGGCGAGCTGCGATCCCTTCACCGTGTCGAGCCGGAGCTTGGTCCGGTCGTGTTCGGGCAACGACAGGAAGTACTCGAAGTTGGCCCGCTCCGGTTCGACGTGGTCGCCGTAGGGCTCCATGTTGATCGCCTTGTGTTTCACCTGCTCCTTGCTCTTGGCCGGGCAGATGTTGACACAGACACCGCAGCCGGTGCAATCGTCGGGGGCGACCTGGATGATGGCCCTGGTTTCGATCCCGGCCGCGGCCGCCGCCTTGTCCTTCCACGCTTTCGTTGCGAACGTCGACGGTGCGTCGGCAAGCTCCTTGGCATCGACGACCTTGAGGCGGATCGCCGCATGCGGGCAGACCAGGGCGCAGCGGGCGCAGTCGATGCAGATCTCGGGATCCCAGATCGGGATGGTCGGAGCGATCGCCCGTTTCTCCCACCGGGTGGTTCCGAGCGGGAACGAGCCGTCGACGGGAAGGGCGCTGACCGGCAGCAGGTCGCCTTCACCGGCCATCATCGCCCCGGTCACCCGCCGCACGAAGTCGGGGGCCTCGTCCGGCAGGATCGGCGGCCGGCCCCGCTCGGCGGTCACCGTGGCGGGTACCGCCACCTGTTCGAGTGAGGCGACGGCGGCGTCGACGGCGGCGTTGTTGCGATCGAGGATCAGCCGGCCCCGCTTGCCGTAGGTCTTCGCGATCGACGTCTTGATCGCTTCGACCGCCTCGTCCGGCGGCAACAGCCCGGACAGGTGGAAGTGGCAGGTCTGCAGCACGGTGTTGACCCGTCGGCCGAGCCCGTGATCGGCCGCGACCTTCGACGCGTTGACCACGTAGACGGCCAGGCCCTTGTCGATGATCGCCTGTTGGGTGTCGCGGTTGAGGCGTTCCCAGGTATCGCTCGCCGAGAACGGCGAGTTGATCAGGACGGTTGCCCCTTCGGCGGCGACGTCGAGCACGGCGTAACGCTCGAACGCCCCGAAGTAGTGCACGCCCACGAAGTCGGCCTCGTTGATCAGGTAGGCCGAGCCGATTGGTGCGGGACTGAACCGAAGGTGGGAGATGGTCGTCGAACCCGACTTCTTCGAGTCGTAGACGAAGTAGCCCTGGGCCCGGAGCCCGGTCCGCTCCCCCACGATCTTGACCGTGTTCTTGTTGGCGCCGACCGTCCCGTCGGATCCGAGCCCGTAGAACACTGCCCTCCGCACCTCGGGCGACTCACGCCACGGCTCGGCCGCCGGGAGGCTGAGGTGGGTCAGGTCGTCGACGATGCCGACGGTGAACTCCGTCTTACGGTCGTCGGACGCCAAGTCGTCGAAGACCGAGACGGCCATCGACGGGGTGAACTCCTTCGACGACAGTCCGTAGCGGCCGCCGGTGACGATGGGTTGGGGCCCGGCTCCTGTCGCCGCCCAGCCCCGGGCCAGCGCGGCCACGACGTCGAGGTAGAGCGGTTCGCCGACCGAGCCCGGTTCCTTGGTCCGGTCGAGGACGGCGATCCGGCTGGTCGTCGGCGGTAGGGCCGCGATGAACGACTCGACGGCGAAGGGGCGGTAGAGACGGACCGTGACCACACCGACCTTCCGGCCGGCGGCCACGAGCGCATCCACGGCCTCGACCGTGGTACCGGCCGCCGATCCCATCACCACCGCCACGTCGGTCGCCTCGGGGTGGCCGTGATAGTCGAAGAGCTGGTAGCGCCGCCCGGTCAGCCCGGCGAGCCGGTCGAACTCGGCGGCCACCAGTTCGGGAACGGCCAGGTGGTAGGGGTTGGCCGCCTCTCGGGCCTGGAAGAACACGTCGGGGTTCTGGGCCGTACCCCGGACCACGGGCGTGTCCGGGTCGAGTGCCCGCAGACGGTGGGCGGTCACAAGCTCGTCGTCGATCATCGACCGGATGACGGTGTCGTCGACCGCCTCGATCGTCGCCACCTCATGGCTGGTGCGAAATCCGTCGAAGAAGTGCAGGAAGGGCACCCGGGACCGCAGGGTCGACGCGTGGGCCACCAGGGCCAGGTCATGGGCCTCCTGTACCGAGCCGGAGGCCAGCAGCGCCATACCGGTTTGGCGGGCCGACATCACATCGCTGTGATCGCCGAAGATGCTGAGGGCGTGGGTCGCCAGCGAGCGCGCGGCCACGTGTACCACCGACGGCAGCAGCTCACCGGCCAGCTTGTAGAGGTTCGGAATCATCAACAGCAGTCCTTGGGACGCCGTGAACGTGGTGGTCATCGCCCCGGCCTGCAGCGCTCCGTGCAGGGCCCCGGCCGCTCCGGCCTCGCTCTGCATCTCGACCACCTCGGGCACCGAGCCCCACAGGTTCTGTTGGCCGGCCTGGGTCCAGGTGTCGGCCAGCTCTCCCATCGGTGACGCCGGCGTGATCGGGTAGATGGCGATCACTTCGGAAACCCGGTGGGCGATGCGGGCCGCGGCCTCGTTGCCGTCGACGGTGATGAAGTCGGTCGCCTTGGTCGGGCCGGTGCCGGTCGGCGTTGTTGCCTCGGTCGCGTCTTGCATTCCACTCCTTGTTGCTGCGGAGATTCCCTGTGGTCTCCTCGTGTGGGCAGGCGAGGGTGTTTTTGCCTGTCCCACCGATGCGGACACTACCGGCCGATCGGGTCAAGGGCCTAGGGCCAAAGGCCCCTGGTAGACTCCCGCCCGTCGGGACTTCAATGACAGGCGAGACCAGAAAGGACGAGCTCGTGGCACCTTCCAGCAACCCGGAACCGATCGCGATCGACATCACCTCCAAAATGGGCGTGATCGATGATGACGAGTGCATCGAGCTGTTGGAGGCGACCCCCATCGGCCGTATTGCCTTCACCGTCGACGACGAGATCCTCGTCCTGCCCGTCAACTACCGGTGGCATGAGGACGGGATCGTGTTCCGCACCCTCGAAGGGCTGAAGCTGGCGGCTGCCGCCAATCATCAGAAGGTGTGCTTCGAGATCGACGAGTGGGACGCCCGCGCCCGATCCGGGTGGAGTGTGGTGGTCCACGGAGTGGCCCGGGAGGTGGAGAACTGGGCCGAGGAGGCGCTCCTCGACGAGATCGGCCTCGTCCCGTGGGCCAAAGCCGAGTGGCGTCCCATCTGGGTCCGCATCGAGCCGACGTCGATGTCGGGGCGCGTCCTCCGCTGATCTTACGCCGACCCACCGGCCACAAGGCGGTCGGTGATCGACATGAGCCACTCGGTCATCGCCGGACCCCCGTGCCCTTCGCGCTCGGCGCTGGTCGGGCGGCAGTGCGAGCACGCCACCGGGCCCGGTGACCGGGTGGCCGATGCCGGTCATGGGATGGCTCCATCGGAGGCCGTTTGCAGGAAGCCGGTGAGGAAGGAGGCGAGGTTGTCGGTGAGGGCGTCACACAGGTACCCGCCTTCCTGAACCAGCACCGTGGGACGTCCCAGCTCGGCGATCGCCTGCCCGATCCGGGCGAAACCGGGCGTCGTGACCCGCAATCCCCGGAGCGGATCGTCGACGGCGGCGTCGAGTCCGAGGGCGATGACGATCGCTCCGGGGTCGAACGACTCGATGCGCTTGACGGCCGTCTCGACCGCACCGAGGAACACCGAATCGCCGGAGCCCTCCGGCAGCGGAAGGTTGAGGTTGTGGGTGTGGCCGGCACCGGATCCGACCTGATCGGCGTAGCCCCAGAAGAAGGGGTAGTAGTCGGTTGGGTCCCGGTGGATGGAGACGGTCAGCACATCGGCCCGCTGATAGAAGATGTCCTGTGTGCCGTTGCCGTGGTGAACGTCGATATCGAACACGGCGACGCGATCATGGTGTTTTCGTAGCCACTGGGCGGCGATGGCCGAGTTGTTGAGGAAGCAGAATCCGCCGGCCATGTCGGCGAAGGCGTGATGGCCCGATGGCCGGCAGAGGGCATAGGCGACCCGGTCGCCGTCGGCGACCGAGGCCGCGGCGGACAGGGCCGAGTTGGCCGACGCCAGCGCGGCCCGATAGGTGGTTGGCCCGATCGGACAGGCGGTGTCGGCCATGTGCCATCCGGCCCGGGCGACGATGCCGGTCGGATACCCGACCGGGTCGCTCCTCGGGTGGATGTTGGCCACCACCTCGGCCGACTTCGGGCCCGGCAAGGCCATCCATTCGCGATGGGCGTCGCGTAGGAACCGAAGGTAGCGGTCGGTGTGAACCGCTTCGACCGGGTCGAGCCCGAAGTCGGCCGGCTGGTCGGTGGTGACGCCGAGCCGGTCGAGACCGGCCAGTAGGCGATCCACCCGCTCCGGCTGGTCGGCGCTCGGGGTCGGCATGCCGCGAACCAGAAAGAAGTCCGGCTCATGGGCGGCCTGAATCGGGTCGTGGAACGCTCTCATCGAGTCCAGTCTGTCGCGGATTGCGTCGCCGCCGTCAACCGTGTCGTCACGACGCTCGACTCCGAGTTGTCAACACAGCACGGCAGAGGTTCTTCAGATCTTCTCCACGGTGCCTCCAAGCAGCCGATCACGAACTGATCGACGATGACACCCATGCAAACCATGACCCCCAACCCTATGCAGACCTTCGACTGGCTCTCCGATCCCGTCGACCCTTCCCCGATCACCGTTCGGGAGTTGTCCGCCGACGACGACACCCAGGTCATCGACCTGTTCGAGAAGTTGTCGGACTTCGACCGCTATCTGCGCTTCTTTCGGCCAATGCCAACGTACCCGTCGTCGATCCTGACCTTCCTGACCGGTGCCGACGGCGACGGCCACGTTGCCGTGGGAGCGTTCCGGGACGGCGCCTGCGTCGGCGTGATCCGCTATGTGCGGTCATCGCGCCGGCCCTCGACCGCCGAGGTCGCCGTCACCGTTTCCGGCGAGCATCGCGGACTCGGCATCGCGCGTCGCCTGATGGAGTCGTTGACCGAGCTTGCCCTGGCTCGCGGCGTCGAGGAGTTCGAGATCGACGTGCTGCCGTCCAACCGTGTCGCCACCGCGCTCTTCCGTTCACTCGGCTTTGCGATGCGATTCGATTCGGGATCCATCGTCGGTACCCGAGCGGTCCGCCAGGAGGCATCGACCCGATCTCGCGGGCTCCTAGCCGCCTGAGGTGGCCAGCCTCGAGGTATACCGGATTCGATGATCCTCCCGACCGAACGCGATCCACGCTTCATCACCCTTCGTCGGGGCGGCACCCTGACCGACGCCGACCATCGACGGCTGGCCCTTTGGGCCGCCGTCTGCGCCGAACACCTGCTACCGCTCTTCGAGTCGACACAGAATGACATCTGCTGGTCGGTGTTCGACTGCTGATCCCGGTGTCGATCGGCGGCCTCCAGCTGCCCGATAATCGGCCGGTACGGCACCGGACGCTGCGATACCGTGGTCACGTGGAGACGGGACGTGAAGAAGAGCCGGTGACCGCAGTGGTTTTCGAGCCGATTCGCACCGACCGGCTGATCCTCCGGCCTTCCGTCCTGGCCGACGCCGAGGCGGCGTATCAGCGGCGACGGCTCCCCGAGGTGGCCCGCTACCAGGACTGGGAGATGCCCTACACCAGGGAGCGGGCGGAGCAGATGATAGCGGCGATCGTGGCCATGGCCGGACCGGCCGACGGGCAGGACTGGTCGCTGACCGTCGTCGGCGCCGACGAACCCGATCAGATCCTCGGCGACCTCTATGTCGGTATCAGGTGGGGTGGGCGCAGTGCCGAGATCGGGTACACCTTCCACCCCGACCACTGGGGGCGCGGGTATGCGACCGAGGGCGTCGAGGCGCTCATCCGGTGGCTGTTCACCGAATTCGGCGTGGGTCGTGTCGAGGCGTCGCTGCATCCCGACAACCACCCGTCGGCTCGGGTGCTCGAGGCCTGCGGATTCGTTTTCGAGGGCCGGAGCCGGCAGTCCCACTGGGTTGGCGACGAGTGTTCCGATGCGGGGTTCTACGGCCTGCTCCGCTCCGATTGGGAGGCGTGGAACACTCGGGCCCGCCACCGGCCCGAGCGGGTGGAGCTTGTCCCTGTGACCTCGGAGAACCATCGGGCGGTGGCCGAACTGGCGACCCACAAGTCGCAGGAGCGGTTCGTTGCCCCGATGCTTGGCAACTTTCGCGACGCTCTCACTCCCCCGTCGCTCGACGGAGCCACCCTGGTGCCGTGGTATCGGGCCATCGAAGCCGACGGCGAACTCGCCGGTTTCATCATGGCCACCGAGATCACCGACACTCATCCCAGTCCGTATCTGTGGCGCCTCCTCATCGACCGTATGCACCAACGGCGGGGTGTGGGATCGGCTGCCCTCGATCTGTTCGAGGACCGATGCCGCGCCCAAGGTTCAACCGCCATCGAGGTGTCGTGGGTGGAAGGACCGGGGTCACCGGCCCCCATGTATCGAGCCCGGGGTTACGAACCCTCAGGCCGGATCGAGCACGGTGAGACCCACGCCGTGAAACAACTCTGACGTCAACCGGTCCCCGTTGATCTGACCTCGGCACCGCCATCCTCGTCGACATCCACGCTCAGCTCGGCGCGAGATCCCGGACGGGCCACCAACGCGCCGACTACCACGATCGAGAAGGCCGTCGCCGTGACACCCGCGAACAGCGCCGACCGGCCGGTCGAGTGGGCGAGCCCGATCGCCACGATGACACAAAGCAGTACCAGACCCCAGAACAGGAACGGACCGCCGAGCGTCGGTGCCCTCCGGCGAGCCTCGGCCACTGCCACTTGGCCGTACCATCGTTCGAGACGACGGGTCGAGGCGATCATCAACAGCGCGGCGAGAAAGAGGAACGTGCCGCCGACATGTCCGAGGTACTGCAACACCCGGGCCTCGGTCATCTCCCCGCGGATCGGCACGGTGGCGACGACGTCGTTGAGGTCGAGCGCATCGGCGCCCCATCGGCCGGCGTGGGTGAACGCGTCGATCAAGACGTGACTGCCGGCGCCGAGGCCGGCACCCGTCGCCGTAGCGGCAAAGGAGTGTCGGCGTTGACCGAGCACCCGGTAGGACCGCAAACGCAGAGGACCGAGGTCCGGAAGGTTCGCGAAAACCCCTTCGGCCGCTCCACGGCGGACGGCCTCGGTCAGCACGAAGGTCACCGGAAGCGACCACACCAGGAGGCCGAGCAGCGTGTGGCTCTGCCCGTTCAGCCATGGCCCCAACGGATAGGCGAAGTCCGGAGCGGCCGCACCGATGCACAGTGCGGTCCCGTCGATCCGGTGCGGCCACCGCAACTTGGCGGCGACGATCAGGCCTTGGTGGGCGGGAAAGGTCACCGGCACGTGACCAGTGTGCCATTGGATGCCGTTTCGCCGTCTGCGCATCGCCCAGCTCGGCCCCTAATGGGTATCGACCGGTCTTTCGGAGTGTTCCGGGAGACTGGTGCTGGGCCGCTGGCCGGTGAGCACTACTGACCCCTGAAATCGACTTCGGATTTCTAGGCCTAGATCGTGCCCCGGCTGGCTGGTTCGGGTTGCCTGTTGAGCGCTCATGGGGTGTCGTGCCGTTCGAGCACTGATCCATTAGGTTGCCGCCTGGGAAGCCCGCTGGTTCAAATCGGAGATAGCTCGAAGAAGGAGGAGCAGGTCATGATCGTGTTTGTGGGCGATGACTGGGCCGAAGCCCATCATGATGTCCATCTGTTGGACGAGTCCGGGCAGCGGCTGGGGGCCAGACGGCTACCGGAAGGTCTTGATGGGATCGCCGGGTTCCATCAGATGGTCGCTGAGCACGCCGCCGATCCGGCCGAGGTGGTCATCGGGATCGAAACCGAGCGGGGCTTGTGGGTTCAGGCCTTGATCGCTGCCGGCTATCAGGTGTATGCCATCAACCCGTTGTCGGTGAGCCGGTATCGGGATCGCCACAATGTCGGCGGCGCCAAATCCGATGCCGCCGATGCCAAGGTGTTGGCCGATCTGGTCCGCACTGATCGGCACAACCACCGGCGGGTTGCCGGTGACAGCGCCGAAGCCGGTGGGCTCAAGGTGTTGGCCAGAGCCCACCAGAACCTGATCTGGGATCGAACCCGGCACACCAACCGGTTGCGGAACGACCTGCGGGAGTACTTCCCCGCCGCGCTGGTGGCCTTCAATGATCTGGCCCACCCTGATGCGGTTGCGGTATTGGCCAAGGCACCGAACCCGGCTGAGGCCGCCCGGCTATCGGTGGCTCAGATCCGCTCCGCCTTGCGACGAGGCGGCCGTCAACGAAACCTTGATGACCGAGCTGTCGAGATCCAAGCTGCGCTCCGGAGCCCCCAGCTCACCGCCCCCGAAGCGGTCACGACAGCGTTCGCGGCGTCGACCAAAGCCCTGGTTGAGGTGATCGCCGGGCTCAATGGTGCCATTGCTGAAATCGAGGCCGAGTTGAATTCGTCTTTTAGTGCACACCCGGACGCCGACATCTACCGTTCCCTGCCAGGACTTGGTGTCATCCTCGGCGCCCGGGTGCTCGCAGAATTCGGGGACGACCCCGAACGCTACAACAACGCCAAGTCTCGCAGAAACTACGCCGGCACGTCACCCCTCACCGTGGCCTCCGGCCGCAAACACGCCGTGCTCGCCCGTCATGTCCGCAACCGCCGTCTCTACGATGCCTGCGACCAGTGGGCGTTCTGCAGCCTGCAGGCCAGCCCCGGCTGCCGGGACTTCTACGACCACCGGCGAGCCGCCGGCGATCTCCACCATCAAGCGCTGCGAGCACTCGCCAACCGGCTCGTCGCCTACCTGCATGGATGTCTCCAAACCCGAACTCTCTACAACGAACACACCGCCTGAGCCCACCGCCAACCACACTCCGGCATCGCCGCTTGACAAGATACGACCCTGGGGTGTCTAGGCCGGTGGCTGCCTGTCCTCTCCGGCCGAGTCGGCGTCGGCGGAGGTGTCGGCGTCGGACGGGACGAGGCTCCGGAAATACGCCGCTCCCTCGACAGGGTCGGCGAACTTCTCGACAACGTCGGAGCCGAGTTGGCGGGCCCGCTCACGATCAGCCGGACTGTCGGAGTTGGTGTAGAAGATGGTGATCGGCACGTTCTTCATGTGATCGTGCCGCCTGACCTTTTCGAGCACTTCGAAGCCGCTCATTCCCGGCATGTTGATGTCGAGGAAGACGATGGCCGGAAGCTTGCCGCCGACCTCCAGCGCGGTGATGTAGTCGAGGAACTCCTGGCCGCCGCCGAAGGCCCGAAACTCGTTTGGCAAACCTGAATTGCGGTAGATGCGTTCCAACAGATAGGTGTCGACTTCGCTGTCATCAACCAGGACGACAGGGCCGTCTCCGACCAGGCGGAGTGATGTGGTCGTGGTCATGTGTGCTCCCTTGCAAGTGTGAAGTTCACGGAGAAGGTCTCATCGGATCGTTGGACCCAGATCCGGCCGCCGTGGCGTTGGACGGATCGGGTGCAGACGCTGAGTCCGAGGCCGGTGCCGGCCGATCGACTGCTGCCCCGGACGAGTGGCCGAAGTGGATCCGCGGCGTGATCGAGTTCGTGGTCGGCATCGTTCTCGAGACGGTAGACCAGTGCGTCGTCACGGCGGTCGGCTGAGATCTCGACCCGTAGCGGGCGCCGGCCGTGGTGAACGACGTTGGCGATCAGGTTCTCGAACAGGATCCGGATCAACGGCTCGTAGCCGCGCACTGAGTCCGGGAGATCGACCAGAACGCCGACCCGTTCGGCCTCGGGGATCTGGGTGGCGATGATCTCGTCCACGACGGCGGCCAGCGGGACGTCCGTCTGCTCGATCTCGGGGCCGGTCAGATCGGCCAGGGCCCGGAATCCGTCGATGAGTGTCAGCATCTCGGTGCCCTGGCGCCAGATCATGTCGAGCTGTCGACCGATCTCGGGGTCGACGTCGTCACCCAGGTCGGCCCGAAGCGAGTTGACGAGGCCGACCTGTCGCCGGCAGGGCTCGCGGAGATCATGTGCGGCGACGTGGGCGAAGTGCTCGAGATCGAGGTTCAGGCTACGTAGCTCCTCTTGGGCCGCCCGCAACTCGCGGTTGGACAGTGCGAGACGCTCCCGTTGCCGGCGTAGTGCCCGCTCGGTTTCGACTCGAAGTTCTTCGTTGAGTTTCGCGAAGTCGTCACCGGTTCCGGCTTGGCTCCGAAAGGACAGCAGCCAGCTCGATCTGGCGTCGGTCGGGCCGGCGGAGACGGTGGCGTGGACCCTTGTCGGGTTGCGATCGGGGCCGTTTCGAACGGTGAGCGACAGCCCGACGTCGCCCACAGCGATCTTGATCGCGTCGCCCAGGGGATCCGGCGCGTCGACGAGTAGATCGGTCAGCGGCAGCCCGATGAGGTCGCCCGAGTCGTCGGGGCCGATCCCGAAGCGGCGCCTCGCCGCCCGGTTGACCGCCACGATGTGCAGATGAGCGCGATCGGCGACGACCACCGGGTCCGGCACGTGGTCGAAAAGCTTCCCGGCTCCCAACGGCGTGGCCTCGGTGGACTGCGGTGGGCGGGCGACGTCAGTCCCCGAAATACTCACGACCGGGTCCGTCGCCTCCGAGGTGCACCAACACGTGGCATCGATCGTGCCCGGCCGCGATCGACTGCCCGATTTCGACTCGGGCGTAGCCGAGGTTGTCGGCGGCTATCCGGCCGAAGACGTTCGACGTCATCATGCACAACGACTCGTGACCCTCCACGTAGGAGCCGAAGGGGCAGGCGTCGTTGACCAGGACGATGGTGTCCTCATCGAGACGCTCCACCGAGAAGCCTCCGTTGATCCTGGCTTTCAGATCCACCAGCACGGCTGCGACCTGTTCCAAGGTCAACTGCTCGACCCCCGTGGCCGCTCTGTACTCCCGGTCCATCTGCAACCCGAGGCGCCCACCGACCATGGCGATGAAGCCCGATGCCTTCTCGATACCCACCGTCTCTTCGAGGATGCCGGCCAGCTCCCTCAGTAGCTCGCGGGTGAACTGGTCGCGGTCACGTTCGATGGGAAGCGTGGCGAAGTCTGGCAGTGTGCGGTCGATCGACTCGGACAGGGTCATGTGGACCTGTGCCTTTCGTTGGGGCTCTCATGCGAGTTCACGCTCGCAGGTTGGTACCACATCGGCCGCCGCCGTCGAGTCGTGAGACAGCGGGCGGATCCGGTTCCCCGGCGAC
Organism: Acidimicrobiales bacterium; assembly: GCA_965216675.1. GTDB lineage: Bacteria > Actinomycetota > Acidimicrobiia > Acidimicrobiales > SZUA-35 > JAHELU01. The sequence goes on from CBDCGK010000004.1 coordinate 1,539,873, forward strand.
TCAGCTCGAGCTGAGCACCGTCCGACGCTCGTGTCCGGCACCACGAGCCGGGTCCGGGCCCTCGATGACCTGTCGAAGCCCCACGTAGGCCGTCGCCGCGAACAGGACGGCGATGACGGATTCCTTGATCTCGTTGGCACCGAAGTTCAACAGCTTCTGGCTGGTCTCGGGGGCCGTGAGCGAGGCCGACAACAGGAAGAAGGTGATGTAGTTCACCGCCGCGGCGAACGCGACACCCAACGGTGGGATCGGAGGTCCCCACCGGGTCGCCAGCGAGCGGGCTCTCGGTACGACGTGCACCAGAAGTGGTAGGGCGACCAGATAGCCCAGCCAGATCAGGGAGCTGGCACGATTGAAGGTCAACCACCTGGCCAAGCCGACCTTCTTGTCCCCGTCGACGGACTCCCGGACGTCGAGGATGCCGAGATTGTGGAGGTTCATCTCGCCCTGCAGGTTCGACTGTGCGACGACGGTTGGCGTGTCGTAGCCGAAGAGGCGCTGCCCCCAACTGATCTCCTCACCGGCGGCCAGAAAGCACATGAGGGCGAGTCCGACAAGCCAGAACGTGGTGGGCAGGGTCGACGACCCCCGCCGCCGGCGGACGACGACCATCACTCCGAACAAGACCGACGCTGCCAACCACGCCAGAGCGCCGGTCCACTCGACGAGCGAGTCCTCGCTGAGCAGGGCTCGGCCGATGCCGTCGGGCAAGACCACAAGCAGTCCATACGGAAGCGCGGCGAGAATCGACACACCTGCGAGTGTCACCCTGGAGGTCGCAGTCGTCGTTCCCCCGACGCCTGTGCTCTGTGTCGCCACATGGTCGAGTGTACGAACCTTGAGGCGTCGACTGTAGATCGACACCTGTGTTGATCTACCTATCGATCGTTCGTCCAGTGAGATCCTGCCAGCCAACCAATCGACGTCAGCTCAAAGGCCGAGCCCGTCTTGCGCAGGCTGGCCCAGTGGCCCGAACGTGGTTGGCCGCGGTGTTGGGACTGATGAACAGGCGCTCGGCGATCTGACGGTTCCGTTCGATGACCTCGACGCCATCGTCACCGAGCCCAGTCGTTTGGAACGATATCGGGAGAGAATCGTCAGCACCGGGCGAGTGGCCGCGGCAAGGCTTCGCTCATCGGGAGACGACCAGTAGCCGACTAAGAGATGCCTCTGATCAACTGGCGAGTTCTTCGCGTGTCCTCCAACACGCGGTGGGCAATCTATCAGCTCGCCTTCGGCGGCGATCTCGCCCTTCTCAGAGCCTCCTGCGAGAATCGAACTCTCGACCTTTTCCTTACCATGCTGCTCGACGCATGCACAGTGGTTCGTCCCTCCGCGCTGCGACGGGAATTTCTCGCAGAGGCGGTCGCCGACGTGCCCTACAGTGCGCTCCTGTTGGTCCCAGGACGGGTCCCGCCCCGTGCCTTACCGCGCTGTTCGCCGCCACATTCAGTGTTCGCATTATCGCGCGCTTGGCCCGAGCCAGAACGCCGGCTACGCGCTCTCAGCCCATTCGGTCGACGGCGACCAACGTGTCTCGGTGGAGGATTGGTAGCGCGTCTGTCCTTCGGGCGGTCTGGTGGACCTAGCGGAGGGCCCGTTCCCGCCGTTGCCACCGGTTGCCAGTGTGGAAGTTCTATCGCCTCGAAGGCCGCCCGACGCGCAGCACCGGTCGAACGAGCCTCAGCTTCGGTGAGGGTTTTCGTGAGCGGCCTCCTTGCTTGGAACGTAGGGGACACCAGCCTGTCGCAGAACTCGATACGTCTCCATGGGTCGCAGCGCGAAACCCTGGCGGATCCACCGCGCCACATCACCCAGAGGCTGACCGTCATCGATGCGCTCCTTGGCTGCATCGGCCGCCAACCCACGGAGAAGGTCGAGCAACGCCGATTCATCGTGCACCGGTACATCGCCTTCCCAGAGCCCACTCCGGAGGTATCCAGGGAGAATGCAGCGTACCTCGGCAAGGACCTCGCGGTCCTGGAGGTAGATCAAGGCGGGTGAACCGGGGGTCATCCAGTCCATGCGTTCGCCATTGGTGAAGGTGATTGCTGACACCGCCACATCGAGGATCTCTGGTGAGCGAGATCGGGTCAGCACGTCGTTGTCTCTCCGTCGACGCGGGTTGTAACTGGCGTAGCCGCCGAGAACGACCAGTTCGGTGACCTGCAGGAGCAGCGCTCGGGCCCGGATCGAGTCAGCGGATTCAGTCACGAGTTCAGGTTTCCCTAGTCGGCCCGTTGCGTCAAGAACATCCAATCAGGCAGGAGTGGACCGCTCGGCATCACCGGTCGCCAGCTCCAACTCGTCACGGGCAGTGGTCAGGCTATCGGTTGGCTGGCAGACTGTTCTGGGATGTGGCGAGAGAGAATCCGAGGACTCGGTCATGACGTGACTTTCGCTGACGCGGTCGATCAGTCAGATCTCGATGCTGCCGCTGCGGCCCTGGGCGCCCCGCTCCCAGCAGACCTCGTCGGGCTGTTGTCCGAGACAAACGGTGTGTCCGGCGAGTTCGGGCTTGGTCTCGTTTGGCCGCTCGCTCGGATCGTCGAGGACAACCTGCTCTTTCGACACACCGACAAGTTCGTCGGGCTGTACATGTCGTTCGAACCGTTGCTCTTCTTCGGAGACGCCGGGAACGGCGACCAGTTCGGCTACAGCTGGACCACCAGCAGCTGCGAGCTGTACGCCTGGGATCATGAAGACGACAGTCGTCGATGGATCGCACCGACCCTGGAGAGGTACCTCATCGGCTGGCTGGACGGCACTATCAGGCTTTGAACGAGAGCCCACGAGGACGGCCCAGGTGCTGCGCTGAGGAGCGACGGCTGCCCGCTTGACCGTAGGCACCCGACGTGGCGACGAGGCGTTGGCACCGCTCGATTGGCGTTTCTGGGCTACCCGGGTGGAAGACCCGAGGTGCGTCGGCCAAGGTCAGGCCGGATGATCCTCGAAGCGGTATGACGAGACGCCAGAACGACGAACGTGCTCGGCGAAGGACTCTAGGATCGGCGACCGCCAAAACTTCGCCTGAGTCAGCATCGTGCACGTGATTCGACCATGGGCAAGCTCGAGGAACACGTAGCGCGGGCCTCGCCGAGCTGGGATAGCGAAGACTGCATCGTCGAACGGCGCCTCGATCACATTTCCAGACGTCACGACGCGTATCTGCCTGGTCACGGGGTCGACTACCACGTAGTTGCGGTTAAGAACCCGGCGAACCACCGAGGCGATCACGACGGCCGCGAGAGCGGATAGAGCGCCGGCGACAACGGCGCCGGCGTTCCGCTGTGACAGTCCAACAAGGACGAAGGACCCAGCGACGACGAGGCCGATGGCAGCAAACACAAGCCAGAAGTTGGCCAGACCAAAGGCCCAGCCGGAACGCCATCGTCGATGTGGCCTTGTCCGATCCATCACCGTTCATTGTGCATCGGCGCGTCCTTCGGGCCCGGGATGGCACACGGACGCCTCATCAGCGCGCCGCTCGGGATCGGCACTTTGCGAGCGCTGGGGAACACCGGTGGCCAGCGTCACCTTGCCACCGACGGTGACGACCACGCAGTCGTCGAGCTGGCAACGCTCGCTACCCGTCCATGGTCGTGTTCCGGGGCGGTCGAGGAGGGCCAGTCCGCAGGTTCCGATCAACATGAGCAGGCAACTTCTGGTCGCCTTGACCGTGCGGAACGATGATTGCAAGACGGGACGGGTAGCACGGTCGACACTAGACTGTCGTCATGATCACATCGGGCCCGGCGCACGACGCCAGCGTAAAGGTCGGTGACGACGTGTCACCGCAGTATCGAGCGGCGCTCGACGCGGCAGCTGAGCGGGCCCAGGAGTTGAGCGACGCTCACATCGCATCGCATGCGGCCGGCGGCCCGCTCCCTACCCACTCTGAGGCTGAGGTTCGAGCGTTCGTCGAGGGTGTCCGGGCTGCGCGTCAATCGGTGGCCTAGCCACCGCTGCCGATGATCGACATCCGATGGGACCCCGAGCCGTGGGCGTCGCTGCGCCACTGGCTCGCACCGTTGCCCGGCGAGCACAATCCGCCAGACCCCAACCTCGCGTTGGCCGACATCGATCAGCTTTTGGCAGTTGTCCGCGTCACGTTTGACGGCCTCTCAATGCCGTTGGCGACACCGGAACGGTTCGCCGCCGAAACGCCCCGCGTCGGCCGATCTGATCCAACTGTGGGCCAACCTCGTGGGCCCCGGCCTGGTCGTAGTGGTCAGACTCGACGTGTGGCCAACCGGGACCTACCCCGATCCGCCGGCATGGATCGCCGATGAGGTGTAGCCAACCCATCGGCGGGGCGGTCTTGAGCCGTCTCCCACGGCACGACCCTCGACTCGCCTGAGATTGCTGTCAGCGCCGACGCCGGATCTCCCTCCGCCCAGGCAACCTCGAGCCGTCATCGCCATCACCCGCCGGACGGCCAGACACCCAAGTGCGCTGCTAGCCGGCCGACGAACCGCACATCGATCGGTGTGGGGTCCCGGGACCCCGACGGCCTCTGCCGACCTCACCCGAGCCAGGGCGCTGACCAGGGGAAACAGAGCCTCCTGAGAGAATCGAACTCTCGACCTTTTCCTTACCATGGCCAACTCGGGTGTCGCTCGGCGTCGGCAGGTGCCGACAGGTGCCTGTTTCGGCGAGTCGATCGACCAGGCCGACAGTAAACGACAGGTACCGATCGGGTGATCGTGGCTAGCAATCTGGCCAGCGCGTCGTTCGATGTCCGACGGTTCGACTAGTTTGAAGTCATGGCGAATCGCGGCACGGATTCCGAACGTTCCTTCGACCGCTCATCTGTGGATGGGCGACGGGCGGAGATGGCCTACCTGGACAGCCTCAGCGACGACGAGCAGAAATCGTACGATCGCGGCCATCGGTACATCACCGCCAATCCCATGACAACTCCGGAGCGCGAAGCCCGCCTGGCTCAGCAGCTCGCGGAGATCAACACCACGATCACCACCCAAGCCTGAGACAACGCATGCGCCTCGACCCCGGCTGGCGCCCCAGGCTCGAGGCACAAGTCCGCCGGCAGCTCCCCGCGGTGCGAGACCTCGAGCGAGGTCTTTACTCTGCCGACGACTTCCTTCGCTACGACCTCACGGACCAACTGATGGAGTACTTGACGGCAGCCTTCGACGTCCTCGAGATTATCGAGATCGGCCACCGCCGACTCCGGGTGGACAACGCAGTGACGGTCGAGTCATTCGATCTCATCGCCCGCTCAGATGCCGACGACCCGACACTCGTCGTTCCCGTGCTGGTATCGATTTGGCTGTGGGAGCCTGACCACCCAGCCGACGACCAGAGCTGAACGCAGTCGGGATCCCGTCACCCGACCAGCAGGCATCTCACCGGCTCTCGCTGCCAACCCGCTTGGTTGGCAGATCGCTCTCAGCGCCGATCAAGGCCGTCCCAAAACCGCAAAACCCCGCTTAAGAAGCGGGATTTCAGAGCCTCCTGAGAGAATCGAACTCTCGACCTTTTCCTTACCATGGCCAACTGCGGTGTCGGAGGGCGTCGGCAGGTGGCTGAATCAGCGGCTCAATCAGCGCTGCCGACGGCAACCGACACGTACCGATCGGGTGACGGTGGCTAGCAGTTGGGCTATCAGCGCCACCAGGTCAATCCCTCCAGCGGCACGATCGGGTGTACGGTAGATACATGGCCGTTCCTCACGTCGATGGCGACCGACCCAACAAGCGATGGGGTGCCGAAGTCGCGTTCGAAGATCTCGACGCCATTGTCAGCGACCCCAGTCGGTTGGAGCGATATCGGGAGAGAATCGTCAGCGCTGGGCGAGCGGCCGCAGCAAAACTCCGCTCGACAGACGACGACCAGTAGTCGGCCCACAGGATGCCACCGATCAACTGGCGCGCACTTCGCGTGTCCTCCAACACGATGGGCGATCTACAACGAGACCTTCCCAGCCCAGCTCGAAGCCGCATTGGCCGCATACCCAGAAGCGCTTGAAGCTTTCGATCAGGATGCCGCTGTCGATGTCCTTCTTGCTGTAGCCGGCGCATGGCCGACACTTGCCCGCGACCGGGACGACGAATCTGTCCGCTACTACCTTCGCGTGTACCCCGCTCGGGATCCGCTGGTGGTGGCAACCTTCGTGTCCGTCGAACTCAGCGACCAGCAAATCGTCGTGGCGACAATAGAAGTGGACCCGATCTGACGAAGCCGATTCTTCCGGAACGAGCGTTGGCTGATAGCCAGCTTGGGCTAGCAGATCACCTTCGGCACCGGTCGAGTCCGCCCCAACAAGCCGCAAAACCCGCTGCTGGAGCGGGTTTGGGTGGAGCCTCCTGAGAGAATCGAACTCTCGACCTTTTCCTTACCATGGCCAACAGCGGCGTCGGTGGGTGTCGCCGGCCGTCGGCAGACGGCTGTTTCAGCGGTTCGATCGACCATACCGACGGCAACCGACAGGTACCGATCGGGTGATCCTGGCTAGCAATCGGGCTATCAGCTACACACCGAACGGTCTCATACGCCGTCGTCGGGTCAGGACACCCAGCAGGGTCGTGCGCTATCATCTTTCCCATGGAGCCGAAGCCCCGACTCGGAAAGTCGATGAGCATCGATGAGGTCGCAGACCTACTCGGGTGGAGTGAGGCCGACAAGGCTGAGCACCTTCGTTCTCTTGACGATCGTCCTGTTCCAGACCTCGAGGAAGCCGAAGCTCGGGTTGCCGCTCGCACGAAGTGACAGAGCTCGATTGGCGAGTCCTCGTTGTCGAAGGTGAGCGCCGCTCAGCGATCTACTCGGAGACGTTTCCGGGTCGCCTGAAAGAAGCTCTGTCAAGCGGGCCTGTCGGGGCGATTGAAGCGTTCGACACGACGGCGGCACTGGAGATTCTGGCCACGTTCGCCGGCGCATGGGGATCGCTCCATCGGGATGCCAATGGTCACCGCTGGCAGTATCGAAGCGTCGTCACCGAGACCGGTGAGATAGTCGTTCTGGCATTTCGAGCTGTTGCGCTCGACGACGAGGAACGCTGGGTGGTCGTCATCGATGTCCATCGACCGTAGGCGCATTGTTCCACCGAGCCAGGTTCGTCCCGGGAGAGGGCTGGCTGCTAGCCAGCTTGGCTATCAGCTCGCTTTCGGCACCGATCGAGCCGTCTTCCAGAGGCGCAAAACCCCGCCTAAGTAGCGGGGTTTCAGAGCCTCCTGAGAGAATCGAACTCTCGACCTTTTCCTTACCATGGAAACGCTCTGCCGACTGAGCTAAGGAGGCACGTGCCGTCGGCTGACGTGAGCGTCGGGCACGAAGGCAGGATCAAAGTCTGCCACGGCTGGGCGAGGCGACCAACCACTTTTGCCAACTTTCGCTACGACGTTGAACCGATCATCACCCTCCAGCCGATTGGCGAACCGCCATCGGCCAGCGGCACATCCACGACCAAGCTTCGCCCGCTCCCCGGGTTGTTGGTCCGGGAGGCGAGCGAAGCAGATCACCGGACTCCCTCCATGGCCGGCGATTCACCCCGGATTCGGTCGACGGCTGGTATCGGTCAGATACAACCGAGTTACACACAACCGACGAAGAGGGGTGATGCAGTAGAAATCTACTGTAGGTTGTAGTACCTGTTCCATCCGGTTCGGGACGTGCGAACCCCCCGTTCGGGTGCAACGAACCCTCGACGCGACGCAGGAGAACCTGGGAATGCTCGAACTGCGTGATGCCTGGCTTCTCGAACTGTTCGTGGCGGTCGTCGAGGGTGGATCGATGTCGGCGGCGGCCAAGGCAAAGCACATGGCCACCCCTACCGTCAGCGAGTCGATCGCAAAGTTGGAAGGCCTCGTCGGTGACGACCTGCTGGTCCGCACCCCGTCGGGCTGCCATCCGACCGACCGCGGCGCCGAGGTGCTCCACTCCGCCTACGCCCTGATCGGCGAGGCCGACCGCCACCTCGACACGATCAACCAAACGACCGGAAAGCCGTTCAGGGTCGGGTCCACCTTCGGTGCCCACAATTCGCACTTGGCCCACTTGTCGGAGCGGTTCGACATCAGCCTACGCGGCGTCTCCATTTCCATCGACGACCCGGCCAAAGCGTTGATCGATGAGAAGGTCGATGCCGGACTGGTCATGGGCCCGACCCGCCACGATCAGCAGTTGAAACGGTTCTACGTGTTCACCGAGCCCCGCGTTGCTCTGTTCTCGAGCCATCTTGTCCACCCCTATACCGAAGAGGTTCCACTCGAGTTCCTGGATCGACTCATCTGGCCCGCGCTCCCGGCCGACGCCGACCACCTCTACCTGGCCCCTTGGATCTGTGCCGACATTCGTCCCGGCCCCCCGCCGAGGCAGGGAGCGGCGGTGGCAGATCTCCTGGCCATCCGCGATTGGATGGAGTCGACTCGTGCTCACGAAATCGTGGTTGCCACGACACCTCGGCTGGCGAAGTCGTTCGCCGACTTCAAAGGTCTGGTCACCCTCCCCATCGCCGGTGTCCCCGGATGGGATGTCGACATCATCGCCAAGCCGTCAAACGATCGGAAGGTTCGCGAGGTGGCCCAACTCCTGCGCGAGAACCCGCCCCGAGACGCGTACGTCGACGAATCCAAAGCAGTCGACCTCGACTGATCTGTCGGCGTCAGCCCTGCGTGACGAGAATGCCGATGGCCACGGCAACCGAGAAGAGCACGAGCGCGGCGACGATCAGCGCCATGTTCCGGCCCCGCCCCTCGAGCGAGTGCTCGGCTCCCGGTTCCGGGCTGAAGTTCTGGATCGGGTCGTCGGGATGAATCTCGAGACCCGTCTGGCGGCCGGCGTCCGACACGGCTTGACCGGCACCGCCTTCAGGATCACCCACACCCATCGCATCCAGACCCGAGCCCGAACCCACAGTCGAGCCCGCATCTCGCAAGCTGAGCGTCGAATCGTCGAGTGGATCGTCGGCGTCGACGAGCAGGTCCGAGCCCGACCCTGATCCCGGCGGGTCGACCGTACCGACCCGGCGGATCACCGATCGGCTGGCCGGCTCACCCTGTGAGCGCACCAGATCGACGGTGGTGCGGCTGCCAAAGGCGTCGGAGCCGGCACCGAACACTCCGGCCGATTCGCCGAAGCCCGAAACCACCGAGCGGCCACGGACCGTGTCGCCGTCGAGTAGGTTGCCGGAGCTCCCGTCGACCACCCCGATCGCGCAACCGACGGCTGCGGCCAGGTGGCCGATGTCATCATCGGTGCCGATGGCGACCCCCGATTCGAGGGCCACACCGTAGAACTCGTCGATCGACACACCGACCCCGTCGGGTGTGATCACGCGCAGCGGGTCGTCGGTCGCGATCTCGGCGTTCTCCAACGCCTCCAGGACCTCATCATCGCGGAGACGGGCCCGCCAACCCCGGCCCGAGCCGACGGTCATCGTGTCGGTGCCCGGCTGCAGGGTCCGTGCGGCGGCCACGGGAGCGAAATCGATACGACTCACAGTGATGTTGGCCTGCTCGCAGACCATGATCGCCGTGTCGAGGGCACGCTGCGGACAGAACGAGATACCGAGCTTTCCGGCGCACACCATGTTCTCGCCCAGCTGCCGGGCCCGGTGTTCGAGCCAGGCCGGAAGGGCGGGACCGCTGCCCACCCCGGCCCGAGTTGGTCCGATCGACACGCCGGCCAGATGTTCAGTCCGATCATCGATCTCGAGTTGGTAGAGAACCTCGTCGAGCGCAGGCCCGATCGCGGAAGGATCGAGGGTGACCGCGTCACCGACGGCCATCACCGGGCACTCGGCGGCACCGAGCACAGTGCGAGCATCACGGTTCAGACGAACGGCCCGCACGACCGTCGGGGTCATCTCAATTCCGAGAATGTCAGGGCTGCTGCCCTCTGACCCGATCACCTGGTTCCTCTCGGTGCCGCTCCAAGTGAGCGCACACACTGTCGACCTCTCATAGTAAACAATCTTGCCTACCTTGGCTATCCACCATCAGCGCGGCTACCACTGTAAGCGGATCGGTCGGCCGACAGGCCGCGGTGGCACGATCGACCGCTCGCCGAAGACTGGGGCAAGCGACGGCGAGACCGCTGCCAACGCTAATAGGTGAGCGGCGAGCCGCTGCTCCAGCCGAGATCGGCCTCGTCGACGTTGAAATGCACCTGGCGCCACGTCACCTTGATCTCGTCGTCGGAATCGCCCTCGTCGACCAACAGCTCGAACATGCCCTTGTCGATCTCGTCGTTGGAGCGGGCCATCAGCTGGGCGAACGCCTCGGCACATTCGTGGGTCTCGAGCATGCGGGGCTGCCACCGTCCGAACACCCGCTCGTTCGACGCGTATTCGTCGGTCATGTCGGTCCGCACGAACGGGAACATCACCGAACAGGCCGACACGTACTCCGCCGAGCGCCCCAGGTTCACCTCCAACACACGTGGCAACAGCAGCACCGCCCAGTTGGAGATGGCATAGCCGGGTACCGCCGGGCCGGGATCGATGGCCTGGCGAGACGACACGTAGACGATCCGCATCGGCTCCTCGTGGTACACCGCCTCACCGGCCCACAGGTGGGTGGACCCGAGGAAGCCGTCGATCTTGGTGTCGAGCACCATTCGGGACTCGTCGAGCGAGTCGATGAAGTGCTGACGGACGCGGGCCCGCCGCATCGCCATCGACTCCTCGTCCTTGGGCTTCAAGGCCCGCCCAAAGGAGTAGCCGCTCTCGGTCAATCCGGAGTTGCAGATCACAAGACTCGGCGGCCGGCCGCCCATCTGCTCGATCACATAGGTCCGTGATGCCCACAGATCCCGGGGATTGGTGACATCGGCCTGCACGGGGAAGGCGTTCACCCCGTGCTTCTCCAATTCGGCCACCAGGTCGAACGCATCCTGGAAGCTGCGGTGGAAGTGCACGCCGACCGACTCGGCACCGTTGAGCGCCGCGGCCAGGGCGAACGACTGCCCGATGCCTCCGTCCTTGCCGGCACCGGTGATGAACACCCGCTGCCCCTCGAACCCCGTGCCGAACTCGGCATCGAACCGAAACTTGTCCGCATCGGCGGTGTACATGACCCCTACTCCTTTGTTCTGACCCGACCCCGGCCGACGGCGAATCCCCTGGCGTTCCGACAACCGATGCCCTTTATCGTCGCAGGTCGGCGGGGACTGGGCGAAACCGGGAACAAATCGGTGATCTCCGCTCGAGGAGCGGGACTATCCTGGTCGGCCATGCTGATCCGGCTGGCCACTCTCGACGACGCCCGAGCCCTCGTCGACATCTACAACCCCCAGGTGCTCGAGTCCACCCGCACGCTCGACCTGGTGGCCCGCAGCGTCGACGAGCAGCGAGCCTGGATCCATGCTCGCTCCGGTGGTCTGGCCGTGCTGGTCGCGGAGAATCCCGACAGCGGAGAGGTCATCGGCTTCGGCAGCCTCAGCTTCTACCGGGATCGACCCGGGTATCGGACCTCGGTCGAAGACTCGGTCTACGTGGCCGAAGGTCACCAGGGCGAAGGAGTCGGTGCCGCGCTCCTGGGGGCTCTGGTCGACGCCGCCACCACCCGCGGGTTCCACGCCATGTTCGCCCGCATCGTCGGACCCCAGGAGGCCAGCATCGCCCTCCATCGCCGCCATGGCTTCGAGCTCGTCGGCATCGAACGGGAGGTGGCCCGCAAGTTCGGTCGCTGGCACGACGTGGCCCTGATGCAGCGGCTGCTGTAGAACCACCGCAACCGGTTCGTCATGAGCCGGCCCAGAGATTTCTTCGAGGCTGGGACCCGCCGGTACACTCAGGGCCAGTGGACGACACGGAGCAGGTCATGAACCAGATCGGCGAGGCGTCCGCACCCGTCGTCCGAGCCGTCGACGAGCCGCTGCCCAAATCGGTGATCGCCGCCGTGTCGGTCGGACAGGGCGGCATGTCGGTCCTCATCAACCTGCTCGGGCTGATCCTCGTCTTCTTCTACCTGCCGCCCGACAACGCCGGACTTCCCCAGCTCGTCTCCGATCAGACGTTCCTGTTCGTGCTCAACGCCGTGGTGCTTCTGGCGGCCATGGGCCGCCTGGCCGACGCCATCACGGACCCCGCCATCGCCGTGCTGTCGGACCGGTCCACCCATCGCAAGGGCCGCCGCATCCCCTTCATGGCCTGGGGAGCGCTGCCGGCCGGCCTGGCCACCTTCGCCCTCTTCGTTCCGCCGATCGAGAACACGAGCGGGTGGAACATCGTCTGGCTGGTCGGAGCACAGGCCCTGCTCTACGTCGCTCTCACCGCCTACGTCACACCGGCCTTCTCCCTCGTCGCCGACCTCGGCTACACCGCCGAGGAACGCCTCGACCTCGCCACCTGGACCTCGGTGGCCTGGGCCGTCGGCATCGTCGTGGCCGCCACCACGCCATTCCTGGCCGGGCTGCTCGAGGGTGCCGGGTTCGACGTGCTGCGCTCGTGGCAGGCCGCGGCCGGCATCGTCGTCATCGTCGGTGTCATCGCCATGTACGTGCCGGTGTTCACCGTCGACGAGCCCCGCTGGGTGCGATCGCAGCCGGCCGGGGTCCCGCCCCGCAAGGTGTTGTCGATCATCGCCAACAATCACTTCTTCCGCTACTACGCCGCCGCCGACTTCGCCTACTTCGGCGGTCTCATGATCATCCAGACCGGCATGTTGTTCTACGTCACGGTGCTGCTCGAACTCGACCAGGCGCTGGCCGCCCCGCTCACCCTCATCATGATCGTGGTCGCCACCGGGCTGTACCCGTTCGTGAACTCCCAGGCCAAGCGCCACAGCGGAAAACGCATGGTCATCGGCGCCTTCGCCATCTCGGCGTTCGACTTCTTCATGATCACACTGCTCGGGAAGGTGCCGCTGCCCAACCTCGCCCAGGCGGTCATCGTCGTGGTCGTGTTCGCCTTCGCGTTCGCGGCGCTCAGCATCCTGCCTCAGTGGATCCTGTCCGATATCGCCGAACACTCGACGCTCACCGAGGGCACGGCCACCGCCGCCAGTTTCTTCGCCGCCCGGACCTTCCTCCAGAAGATCAGCCAGACGTTCGCCGTGATCGTGTTCGCTCTGTTCACCGCCCTCGGTCGTGACGTCGGCGACGACCTCGGCATCCGCCTGACCGGCGTCGTCGGCATGGGCCTGTACATCTTCGCCGCGCTGCTGTTCCTCCGCTACGACGAACAGCGACTCAAGTCGGAGCTGGCCGAACTCTCACCCGTTTCGGCCTGATCCATCGCCCGACCCTGGGGTTTCGGGGCGAAGTTCCCGGCCTCCCGCAGGGGTCACAGGCCGCCTGACCCACGCTTTATAGGCAGTCACGGAAACGCCCTGTCCAGGCCGCCAACCGACCCGTACTCTTCGCTTTCAGTGGAATCGCTTTCAGTGGACCACGTCTGGCGGAAGGTGCATGGGTCAACGAGTAGTCGAAGTAGCGGGAACGACGGCGATCTGGCTTGGAGTCGCGCTGGTTGTCGCGTTCGGGCTGGTCGCCGTCGGCGGCTTCGTCTACGGCCTGGCGACACCGTCCCGGGCCCGCTCGACGACCGGCCGAGCCGACCCGGATGGGCCAGCCGGCCGGCCGACTCTGCTCGACTGCGCCATTCTCATCGCCACCAAGAACGGAGCGCGGACGCTCGTCTCCACCATCGACCACGCCGCCGCAAACGGGGTTCCGGTCTACGTCTTGAGCGACGGCAGTGACGACGACACGGTGGCGCTGGCCCGAGCGGCCGGAGCCGAGGTCGTCGAGTACGCCACCAACCGGGGCAAGCCCGCCACCCTCCACGCCGGGTGCGGAGATCTCGACCTCCTCGACCACTACCGCTTCCTCACCATCATCGACGACGACACCCACCTCGAGCCCGACTTCGTCGAACGCTCCCTCGAGTACTTCGACGACGAGACCGCCATCGTCGTGGGCCGCACCTGCACCCTGTGGCCGAGGTCGCTGCGCTGGAATCCGCTGGTGGCCTATCGGGCCTTCGCGTACTGGTTCTACCAACTGTCGATCCGCACGCCGCAGTCGTGGGTCAACGCCCTCAACTGCATCTCCGGTTCGAACTCGACCTACCGCACCGACGTCCTGCGGCAGGTGCTCGTCGAGACCACCCCCTACATCGTCGACGACACCTACTGGGTGCTGGAGACCCACCGGCTCGGCCTCGGTCGAATCCGCTACGGGAAGCGGGCCTGGGCCTGGATCCAGGATCCGACCACGCTGCGAGACTTCTACAAACAGAACCTGCGTTGGCTGTGGGGGACCAACCAGGGAATCGTCGGCCATCGGATCGGCGCCGGCCTGCTGCGCCGCGAGACATCGGTGTTCGAAGCCCTCTACGCGCTGCTGATCACCCACTGGGTCGCCTACCTGCTTGCCCTTCCGCTTCTTGTGGCGCTGGCCGTCGTCCAGGGTCCAATGGTGGTGGTGGCCCTCGTCTTCGGACGCTGGCTGGTGTTCTACGCGCTCCTCGTCGTGGCCTCGATCCAGCTTCGCCACCTCCACCTCGTGCTCTTCGCCCCGGCCATGATCGCCCTCGATCTTCTGTTCCGCGTGATCTGGATCCACGCCGTTATCAAGACCATTCGCCAACCCACCGTGAGCGCCTGCAAGTGGGACTCTCCGGCCCGGGTTGCCTCCTGAAAGCCCCACACCACGGAAAGGAGATCAACCATGTCCGAATCATTACCGGTAACCGGCGCATCGAGCACGCTGTTGACGACGCTCGGCGCACTGCTGGTTGCGGTCGGCGGATTCTTCGTCAGCTTCGGCCGACGCCTCGCCGACCGCTGACGGACCGCCCGCCCCCTACCCCCCCGAGGAACCATGCACCAGCCACCACAAACTCAGCCGGATCCGATACCGACGGCCGACGAGCCGGACGTTGGGTTTCTGGCTGAGGTGTTGACCGATCGGGAGCTTCCCCTCGGCGTGGACGTCCGGCCGACGGTCATCGATCTGACTGCGACCGGCCAGATCGTGATCGACCTGACCGAGCGGGCCCGAGAGGATCGGGATCCCTCCACCGTCGATGGGGACGGTGGCGGCTGGGGCCTCGACGACGACACGTCCGTCGGACGGATCGTCACCCCGGACCACGTACTGGCCGCCCGAAGCGGCTTCCGTCGGATCGCGGCCGGCCGGCCGCTCGCCGGATCGGCCGGCAAGCTCTACCTCACGACCGCCGGGTTTGCCACCGAGTACGTGACCCGCAACCTGCGCGACGTCGAGTGGGAGCCCGCCGGGCCGCACACCTCATCGGTGGAGGGTCGCGCCCTGGCCCGGGTCGAGGTTCTCAACGAGGCCCGACACCGGCTCGAATACTTCCTCGAACTCGACGACGACGACTTCAGCGCCTGTTTCCGGTTCAACGGCGACATCACCGGCGAGTACCTCCAGCAGGTCGAACGATGCGAGCGAGCCCGAGCGGCGGCACGGGCCGACGACGAGCCGGCGGAAGCACCCACAGCCGGGCAACGGCGGCGGCGCAAGGCGCGCTCGCTGCGCGACCTGTAGCCGGGGCTTAGGCCGACACGGTCTCGGGACCGTCCTGGTTCGTCGCCGCCTCACGCGCTTCCTGGCGCTCCCGGAGCCGGGCCGCGACCCGAGCCGACTTGTCGATGTAGGCCATCACCCGTTCTCGGGCCTGCTCGGCCTCGGCGCTCAGACCCTCCAGGCCAGGCAGGTTCCAGAACTTGACGACGATCGGCTCGAGAATCTGCTCGTGGTGGACGGCAAGGTTGTAGATCCCGGCCGAGGCGATGATGCGGGCGTGAGCGGTGAACGCGGGGATGCCCTCACCGGGCATGGCGAAACCGACGATCTGACGCTCCATCGCTTCGACCGCCTGACTGGGATCGATCGCCATGGCCGCGGCGGCAGCGTCCCGATAGAAGAGGAAGTGGTGGTTCTCGTCGATGGCGACCCGCCGCATGATGTCGTAGCCGGCCCGGTCTTCGAGCAGGGCACCGGTGTTGCGATGGGAGATACGAGTGGCCAGCTCCTGCAGCGTCACATAGACGAGGCCGTCGATGGCCGACGGCGGCTGCGGCACCTGCCCACCGCACATCTGGACCATGCGACCCTCCTCCAGTTCGACCGGGTCGATCGCCCGGGTCACCGTGAGGTAGTCGCGGATCACGGCGGCATGGCGGGCTTCCTCGGCCGTCCACCGCCGAGTCCACTCACCCCATGGGCCGTCGGCGCCGAACATGCGCTCGATGTCACGGAAGTAGTAGGGCAGGTTGTCCTCGGTCAACAGGTTGACGAACAGCGCGCTGCGGACCTCCTCCGGCACGTTGGCCTCCTCGGGCGACCACTCGTAGTCGTCGTCGAAGTCCTCGCCCCGACTCCAGGGCACCAGCTTGTGAGGGTGCCACATCTTGGTGGCGCTGTAGTGGCGTTCGAGAAGACGTTCGGCCTCGCCTTCGAGCTCGTGGAGGAGATCAACGTCAGCGTCACGGACCATGGTGCCAGCCTACCGACCAGTAGGTAGGCGGACAAGACCTCACCACAACTCGCGGCAACGAGCGGCGCGGTACTCTCGACTGCGTGACCGACCCTGCGCGATCGGGTGCCTCCGACCGATGGATTCCGCCGATGAAGGCCGTGTCGACCGACACCGTTCCCACCGGACCGGGCTGGGCGGCCGAGATCAAGTGGGACGGTATGCGAATCGAAGCGGTGATCACCGGGGCGGCCGGACCCGACGAGTCGCCGACGATGGTTCTCTGGTCGTCAAACGGGCGCGATGTCACCGGATCGTTCCCGGAGCTGGCCGGGCTGATGGACGCACTGGCCGCCGATGCCGTGCTCGACGGTGAGGTTGTCGTCTTCGACGGCGATCGACCGTCGTTCGGCCGGCTCCAACAGCGCATCCACATCGACCGACCCCGTCAGAGCCTGGTCGAGAGCCACCCCGTCGTCTACATCGTGTTCGACCTCCTCGAGCTCGACGGCAACTCCGTCGTCGGGCTCCCCTACCGGACCCGCCGCCGCCTGTTGAACGAACTCCTGCCCGACGGAACCAACTGGCATACCCCACCCTTCGTCGACGACGACCCGCAGCGCCTCCTGCAACTGGCGGCCGATCGGGAGCTGGAGGGCATCATCGTCAAGCGCCTCGACAGCCTCTACGAGCCGGGCGCCCGCAGCTCCGCCTGGCGAAAGATCAAGATCCGCCGGCGGCAGGAGTTCGTCGTCGGCGGCTGGCTCGAAGGACAACGATCACTGGAAAACCAGTTGGGTTCGCTGATGGTCGGGGTCTGGGACGACGGCCGCCTCGTCATGGCCGGCCGGGTGGGGTCCGGGTTGACCGAACTGGAACGGACTCGCCTCGAGAAGCTGCTCGTGGTCACCGATGAGCCCCCGTTCACCGCGGTACCCCCTCTCGACCGACGTCCGGTCTGGGTCGAGCCGACCGTCGTCGTCGAGATCGAGTACGGGGAATGGCCGGTCGACGGCCAGCTTCGACACCCCGTCTACCGGGGTCTGCGCACCGATCGCGACCCTGCCGAGGTAATCCGCGAATAGGAACGTCGCCTCGTCGCACGAGTGCTTGGACGAGGCATCCGAGGCAGTAGTATCACCGATACGACCGGAAACGGCGTTCACCCCACGGTCACGCCGGATCGGCGGCACCTGCTTCCATGACAACGAGGTCAACGACACGGAACCCGACGCGATGAACGATGGCACCGCCGACGAGATCAAGGTGTCGTTTCCGGCCTCCCCGACTTTCACCCGTATCGGTCGGGTCGCGGTGGCCGGCCTCGCGCTGCGCCTCGGGGTCGACATAGCCACCGTCGAGCGGTTGCGCTCCGCGGTCGACGCGTCGGTCAACGCACTCCTCGGGTCGGGCCGCATCGACATGTTGGCCTCGTGGCGGCCCGATCTGCTCAGCGTGTCGCTCAGCAACCCCGACGCCCACATCCGCGCCAACGGGGACCTGGCCGCCGAGCTGCAGGCCCTGATCGGTCACGCATCGGTGTCGGAATCGGCCATCGTGCTCGAACTCAAGACCTAGCCTCGGTCGCCCGATCTAGAGACTACGACCCGTCGAACACCGCCGGGCCACCCTACGACCGCGACCGATGCGAGGCTTCCTGCCCGTGGATGACAATTTCTACGACCAAGCCTTTCCGTTCGGGTTCGTGGTGGCCGCCGACAAGACCCTCACCCACATCGGCCCGGCGCTCGGCAGGATGGTGGATCGTCATCTGATCGGCCGCCCGTTGACCGCCGTCGTCGACCCCGGCTCGACGTCGGGCTTCGACCCCGGCCAGTCGGTCGACCGCTGGTGCGACGGCCCCGTGGAACTGTCCCTGCGGGACCCGTCGGTGGTCATGGCCGGGAGCTTTCTCCACCTCGACGACGGTGGCGTTGCCTTTGCCGGATCGCTCGACGTCGAAGAATTGAGCCGACTCGCCGATCTCGGGCTGACCGAGACCGACTTCGCTCCCCACGACCTGACACCACACCACCGCCGGATTCTCGACAGCAACCACCGTCGGAGCATGCAGAACCGCGAGGTGATGGCCGAGCTCGAGGAATCCAGGGTTCTCAAGCAGATCCTGCATCACAAGGCCCACACCGACCAGCTGACCGGGGTCGGCAACCGCTCGGCGTTCGTGGAGGCGTTGACCAAAGCCGTTCGCTCCGGAAACGAGTCGAACCGGGACGCCAATCTGGTCGTGATGATCGTCGACATCGACCACTTCAAGTCGATCAACGACCTCCACGGCCACCTCGCTGGTGACGAGACGTTGCGGGTCGTCGCAGGGCACCTCTCGGAGGCCGTTGGAGACCAGGGGTTGGTCGCCCGCCTCGGCGGCGACGAGTTCGGCGTTCTCCTGCCGGTCGTCTCGGATGACGAACGGCTTCGACGGACGATCGACGACATCGTCTCGATACGGGGACGACACATCGAAGTCGACGGCGCCATCATCCCGGTCGAGATCACCGTCGGTGTCGTGATTCGCCGTGACGAGGCCACGGGGAACGAGCTTCTGCGTCACGCCGACATCGCCATGTACGAAGCCCGCCGCACCCACCACCAGCCGATCTGCATCTTCAATCCGTCGGCCCGCCGCAACCTCGAGATCCGGCGGGCGATCCGACGTGACCTGCCGGCGGCGCTGGCCGATCACACGGTCCGGATCGTCTACCAGCCCGAGGTCGACCTGGCCACGGGCCTTCCGACGAAACTCGAAGCCTTCGTGCGATGGGATCACCCGGGATTCGGCATGCTCGATACCCGGCTGTTCATCAACGAGGTCGAACGGTGCCAGATGATCCAGGAGCTGACCCGGTACGTACTTCGCCAGGCGACCAGGGACACCCTCGCCCACTTCCAGACCGATCTCGGTCCGATGGCGCTCAGCGTGAACCTGTCCCGCCTGTCAATCGTCGACTCCCTCCCGGCCGACGTCGACCAGGTGCTCGGCATGACCGGGTTCCCTCCTGAGCTGCTCACCCTCGAGATCACCGAGTTCGGCCGTGACGAGGACCTGCAACGGGTCGTACCCATCCTGTCGGATCTGGTCGGGATCGGGGTCACGATCGCCCTCGACGACTTCGGCACGGGCCAGGCGTCACTCAAGAACCTGAGCCAGCTCCCGATCGGCGTGGTGAAGATGGACGGGGCGTTCACCGGTACCAGCAGTTCGTCCCGGAAGACCCTCGAACTGGTCAGAGCCACCCTGCACATCTGTCGGATGCTCGACCTGCCGGTGGTCGCCGAAGGTGTGGAGACCGGCGAGCACGCGCAGCTCTTCCACACGATGGGCTTCCAGTTCGGGCAGGGTTACTACTTCTGCCGTCCGATGCCGGTCGAGCGAATGTCGTCCTACGTCGGCCGGCCGCTTCCCCACACCCGCCGTCGCTCCACCGACGTCCCTGTCGCCGCCGCGGCCGAGGGTTCGGATACAGCCGGCGGTGTCGGCGGGACCGGCGGCGACGTCCTTGCCCTGAATCACGAGGGTTGAGCCCAGGGGCTCAAGACACCCGCACGCTCGGACTTGGCCCGGCGGAACAGCCGACCCGATCGCCGATCCCGAGGAGTCGGCAGATCGACAAGGTCAGCTCAGGGCGGTTCATCGTGTAGAAGTGGAAGCGGTCGACCCCGTGCTCCACCAACTCGCGGCACTGTTCGGCGGCCAGCGTCGCCGACACCAGCTGGTGCACATCCGGGGCGTCGTCGAGCCCGCGGTACAGATCCGACATCCACGCCGGGATCCGGGTACCGCAACGCTCGGCGAAGTTCGACACCCGCTTGAACGAGGTCACCGGCATGATGCCCGCCACGATGGGCACCGAGATGTCGGCGTCGCGGCACCGGGCGAGGAAGTCGAGGTAGGCGTCGTTGTCGTAGAAGAACTGGGTGATCGCCTGGTCGGCCCCGGCATCGATCTTCTCGACGAGACTGGCCAGATCGGCCTCGGCCGAGGCGGCCTTGGGGTGGACCTCGGGGTAGGCGGCGACGGAGATCATGACGTGCTCGTCGGTGCGTTCGTGAGCCCGGGCCCGAACGGCCGCCACCAGATCGGCGGCGGTCTCGTAGCCGACGGGCGCGGTGTCGGTCGACTCCGAACCGGCCGGCGGGTCGCCCCGGAGGGCCACGATGTGCCGTACCCCCAGGTCGAGGTAGCGGTCGACCACCGCAAGGGTCTCGGCCTCGGTCGCGCTCACGGTGGTCAGGTGCCCGGCGACCGGCGAGGAGAGCGTCGACTGCAACCTGTCGATGGTGGCGAAGGTCCGGTCCCGGCTGGAACCACCGGCCCCGTAGGTGACCGAGACGAACGCGGGCTTCATCTCGTCGAGCCGCCGGGCGCAGTCGTCGAGGGCGGCGGCGGCCCGATCGCTGTTGGTCGGGAAGTACTCGAACGACACCGACACGTCCCGCCGCCGCGGTTCGGCGGGCCAGGGGCGACGAGCGAGCCGGCGGGCTGTTTCGTCGAGGCCCTGGGCGTAACCGGCGGCATCGGGGGGAGTCTGTGCCGACGCGACGTCGGCGAGGGCCGGATCGATGTAGTTGCTGGTCATGTGGTGCTTGGCCTTTCGAGCCGCAGCGGCGATCAGTCGGTGCGGGCGGCAATCCAGACGGAAACCGTCAGGGTTTCGATCGACGACGATGTCTCGGGGGTGAGATGGTGGCTCTCGATCACCTCGAGCCATGCGTCGGAGCACCACGCCTCGATCTGCGCCGTGGCGAAGCCGGGCCAGCGGTGTTGGTGATCGGTGAGCAGTTCGTCGACGCGGTGGGGAGCGAAGTCGACGATGACGACGAGACCGCCCGGCGCGAGCGTGAAGGCGGTCTGCCTGATGGCGGCCGCCGGGTCGTCGAGGAAGTGGAGCACGTGGTGGAGGACGGCGACATCGGCCCGATGGCTCTGCCGGCCGTCGTCGCCGATGTCGAGAGCGTAGATGTTGGCCTGGCGCACCGTGCAGTTGGTGAGTTCCCGCTCAACGAGCCTCGACCGGGCCAGATTCAACATGTTGGTGCTCAGGTCGACACCGATGGCCTGGTCGAACCGGTCGGCCAACAGCTCCAGGATGCGCCCCGTACCCGTCCCGATGTCGAGAAGGAGGCGGGGCCCAGGTCGGTCGCCTCGAAGGCCGGACGCGGCCGGTCGGGAGAGGTGATTGTCGATCAGCGCCACCAGCTTGGCTTCGACCTCGGCATCGGCCACATGCCGGCCCCGCATCGATTCCCACTGCTCGGCGATCTGGTCAAAGTAGTCCTCGGCCTGCGCCGCTCGGTCCGCTCGGATGGCGTCGAGCCGTTGGCGATCAGCGGCGATGACGGCGTCGTCCGGGTCGACGAAACCGACCACGTCCTGGAGCAGCCGTCGTCCGTCGGGGTCGAGGGCCGGACTGAAGAAGGCGCTGGTGCCCTCGCTGTGGCGTTGCAGCAAACCGGCTTCGCACAGGAGTTTCAGGTGGCGACTCACCCTGGGTTGCGATTGCCCGAGGATCCGGCACAGCTCGGTCACAGTGAGTTCGCCCTCGTTGACCAGGGCGGCGATCCGAAGACGCGTCGGCTCGCCGACGGCCCGCAGCCCGGCCACCAGCTGCTCACTCCCGATCAACGTCCGGCTACCTGTCTCTGCAATCACAGAACGCAAATATAGACATATCCTTATGTTTCCGCAACCACCCAAAACCCATACCGGCGGCTGTAGACCCCCCAGAACCGCGCGCCACAACCGCCGGAATGGAGCTTCGGCTCGGCGAGGCTTGTCAGCCGGAGCTGCCGAAACCGGCGCTGCCGCGGTCGTCGACCGACGGCGGCAGTTCATCGACCAGGACCGAAGCCAGGTCGGGAACGGCGAGGACCAGGAGTTGCGCTATCCGTTGGCCCCGCTCGAGAAACACCGGCTCGTCGCCGGTGTTGTACAGGATCACCTGCAACTCACCCCGATACCCGGAATCGATCAGGCCGGGAGAGTTGAGCACCGTCACACCGTGCTTCAGAGCAAGACCGGAGCGGGGCAGAATCAGTCCGCAATAGCCCTCGGGAATGGCGACGGCGAAGCCGGTCGGCACCAGACACCGCGAGCCGGGCTCGACCACGACGTCGACCCGCGACGGCAGGTCGGCGGCGGCATCGCCACCGCGGATGCGCGATGGCGGCGTCAACCCCTCATCGAGCTGAAGCAACGGAACCGAAAGCACGGATCAGATCGTAGCGGGCCCGTTCACGCCACGGTCGGTGGCGACGGTCCGACATCGCCTGGGACCGCTGATGTCGACGTCAAAACTCGCTAGGGTGAGTGGCTTGCTGGCATGGATGGATCTGGAAATGACCGGGCTCGACCCGGCGAAACACGTCATCGTCGAAATCGCGACACTGCTGACCGACGACGACCTCAACATCATCGAGACCGGACCCGAACTCGTCATCACCGCCTCCGAGGACGAGCTGGCGCTGATGGACGACGTCGTCGTCGAGATGCACACGAAGTCCGGGCTCCTCGAACAGATCCGGGCCTCCACCGTCACCCTCGCCGAGGCCACCCGCCAGACACTCGAGTTCCTCCAGACCCACATCCCCGAACCACGGTCGGTACCGCTGTGCGGGAACTCGATCGGTATGGACCGCCGGTTCCTCGCCGTCTACATGAACGAGGTGGAGGAATACCTTCACTATCGTTCCATCGACGTCACCACGATCAAGGAGCTGGCCCGACGCTGGAATCCGGTCGCCCTTGACGCCGCACCCCGCAAGGAGGTCGGCCACCGCGCTCTCGACGACATCACCGAAAGCATCAACGAGCTGCGCTACTACCGGGAGGCCCTGTTCCTGAAGCCGGTGACCGACGACGATCCGGACGTGAGCGCTCCGCACAAGGCGTCGAACTCCTCAGTCCCGGTAGAACCCTGACGGCAGGTCGACGACCGCCGCCGTAGCCGACGGTGTCGCCTGCCCGTCCTCCAACCACCACAGCAGCAGCACGTCGTCCAACTCATAGCGGGCGATGCCGACGTGCGGGGCGGGTGACAGTCCCCGGCCGTATTCCACCCGGGCTCGCCGAGCTCGCCCGAACGGCGCCATCCACTCCTCGACCGCCGCCCAGTACGCAGCGTTGTTGACGTGGCCCAGCGTGTCGAGATCGGCTCGCCGCAGCTGCCACGTTTCCGCCACCACGTCACGGGCCCGGCCGCCCAACGATTCGATCTTGGGATTGCGCTGCCGGGCCGAAGCTTTGCGCCCACCGGTGGCCGAGCCGTAGATGTCGAGAAACTGCTCGGTGAGCAGCGCAGGCTGACCGGCCTCGATGTCGATACAGACCCAGAGGGTTGCGACCTCATAGCGCGCCCCCTGGTTGCCGTGCACGGTCAACCGTCGCTCAGCCCACCGCTTGCCCAGCGACGAGCAGAACGTGCGGAACGTGAGGGTTTCGCCCAGGAACCCGGGCACCAGCTCGTCGACGACCGTCGACCGCACCACCCAGCCGGGCACGTCGGGCAGGCGGGCATCGGTGGTGTCGTCGTTGGAGACGTCCTGTGTGTAGCGGGTCAACCCGTCGAAACGAAGGCGACCGTCCGGGTCGACGTCGCCGAGTCGGACTTTTCGCCTCCCCTCGAACACCCGCCCCTCGGACAATCTCGCCAGCAGCGGCTCGACATCGTCAGCGAACGGGAAGGCCTTGTTTTGGGGGTTTCTCGGGCCGGTCACAGGCAACGACGGTAGCCACCGACAGGGCCGGCACCGAGAACCCGCCGGGCAATTTCGCGAGTTGGGCCGGAAATGTGTATTTATTCGGTTGACAAACCGTCCGATACGTAGTTGCTTGGTTTCAAGCCGATGTGGGCGAAGTTCGCCCCTGCAGCCACAGCCGGAAAGGAGAACGGTCGATGATGATGAACACCAATCACAACCAGCTCACCGACGTTCTCGCTTTTGCGCGTTCGGCCGTGCGGCTCATCCAGGCAATACTCATGCCGGCGGCTCAGCCCGCTCTGGTCAAGGTCCCGGTGCCTGTCATCGCCCGGAGCCGACAGGTGAGTTCCGTCTCCTGTGACCGTGGCTATGGGGCATTTGCCGGCATTGCCGCCAATGCTGCCGTGCGTATGCATGCCGACCCGGTCACCCAAGGATGGCGTTCGCCCGACTTTGGCAAGACCCAGACCGGCAACCCCGGCCACTCCCAGCCCTCGAGGTTTGCGACCTAGCTGACAAAGCACAATCGCACACCGACCACCGAGCCGCTGGGAGCAAACCCAGCGGCTTCTTCGTGTTTTCACCCACTGAACACCGGAAGGAGATCCGCAAAGACATGAAACGTTGACCGACCACAGATCCCGACACAGACGCTGTTACCGACACAAGCGCTGTGTCACCGCCCCGGACACGAGGGGCACACCCGAAGGAAACAGACATGACCATCACCGAAGTTGAGATAGGACATCAGGATCAGGCACCGTTCGTCGCCGAAGTCGACAACGAGTTCATCGGCGCCCCGATCTCGGGTGACTGGACGGAGGCTGCGGCCTGCCGGACCGTTCCCGGTGCTTCCGACCTCTTCTTCTCCGAAGAGGTTCCCGACATCATCGCCGCCAAGCGCATCTGCGCCGAGTGCCCGGTCATCGCACCGTGCCTCGAGGCGGCCATCGAGCGGCGTGAGCCGTGCGGCGTCTGGGGTGGTCAGCTGTTCGACAACGGGCAGATCATCCACCGGAAGCGTCGTCGGGGTCGGCCGCCCAAGGTGGCCCGGCCGGAGGATCAGCTGCTCGAGGTGCCGATTCCGGCCCACCTGCAGAAGCTGATCGCCTGACAGGCGAACAACACCCGGTTGGGTGGCGGTCCGCACGGATCGTCGCCCAACCGGCCAAATCGTGACCGGACCCGGGACTTCCTCCCCTTACCCACAAGTCCCGGGTCCGGTCGGCGCCGAGCCCGTGCCGATGGTGCCGGCACCGGCTCGGCCACGATCGGGGTACCCGGATCACATCGACGGTGACGTACAAGCGAGCCGGCGAGGCTTTGATCGGCGCGGTCCCCGTCATCTACGCCGGACGGGAGCCGCCGACGAGCGGCATCCCGTCCGGCGTCGGGCTGTGGCACCGGCACGACTCATCCACAGCCGGCTAAACAACAGCTCAACTTCGATGCGGTGGGAATGGCCCGCGGATGGTTGCGGTTACCCTTCGTACTGTTCCTCCTACTGGAAACCGAGCGGTTCCCTCAGCCTCCCATGACGACAGCACCCCCCAACTCCCCTCCGTCAGATCCCCCCCACGCCGGCGATTCGAACTCCGGCAGTCCGGGCGAGTCACCCCGGGTCGGACCCCTCCGTCCGACATCGGCGGTGATGACCACCATCGCCATCGTCGTCGCCATGGCCACCCTCGGGCTACTCGCTCTCTTCTCCGGAACCGCCGATACGGTCGACGAAGCGGCCGAGGCCGCCGATGCCGGAGGGATCTTCGATCTGGCGTTCACGGTGAGCGACGGGTCAACCGGTTCCCTGGCCGACTACCGGGGCGAACCGCTGGTCGTGAACTTCTTCGCCTCGTGGTGCCCGCCGTGCCGGGCCGAACTGCCCGATTTCGAAGCCGTCCATCAAGAACTCGGAGACAGCGTGACCTTCGTCGGCGTCAACCAGGACTTCACCGAAGAGACGTGGCGCGCCTTCGTCGCCGAATCCGACGTGAGCTACGACACCGTCTTCCAACCGAACTCGGAGATCTGGAACGAACTCGGTACCGGTGCCATGCCGACCACCGCCTTCATCTCCTCCGAGGGCAGCGTCGTGCATCTTTGGGCCGGCCTTCTGACCGACGACAAACTGATCGAACTGATCGACGAACACCTCGGAGAGGTCGCCCGCTGATGTCGCTCGACGCCCTCTTCGACCCGAGTGCCTTCGCCCTCGGCATGGTCGCACTGCTCAATCCGTGCGGGTTCGCCCTGCTGCCCGCCTATCTGGGCTACTTCCTCGGACTCGACGACGAGCGATCCGGTGCCGGCTCGACCCTGGTCGCTCTGAACCGGGGCCAGATCGTCGGATTGTCGATGTCGGCCGGCTTCCTCGCCGTCTTCGGCGTCCTGGGTCTGTTCCTCGCCGGCTCGCTGACCGCGATCGGCCAGTCCGGGTGGCTGCCCCGGCTCACGATCGTCATCGGCGTCGGCCTGGTCGTGCTCGGCATCGCCATGCTGCGGGGTTTCCAACCGGCACTCAGCCTGCCCAAGCTCAACAAGGGTGGCAACGACCAGTCGATCGTCTCGATGTTCGTGTTCGGCGTCTCCTACGCCATCGCCTCACTGAGTTGCACCATCGGGATCTTCATAACCATCGTGGCGAACACCACGCGGAGCGATGGATTCGGCGAGCGGCTCGGGTCGTTCCTCTCCTACGCCGTCGGCATGGGCCTCCTGGCCACGGTCATCACCCTCGCCGTCGGATTCGGGAAGAAGGGCCTCGTCAACAACTTCCGGCGGCTGCTACCGAAGATCAATCTGTTCTCGGCGATCGTCCTCGTGATCGTGGGTATCTACGTCGCCCTCTACGGGATCTGGTCGCAGCAGGTGTTCAGCGATCCGACCAACGTGACTCCTTGGATCGACTCCATCGTGCTCACCGTCGAAGGATGGCAGGGTGCGCTGACCGGCTGGATGTCGGGCCAGGTGAACCCGCTCGGCCTGTTCGATGAGCCGAAGGCTCGCACCACGATCATGGGATGGTCGTTCCTGATCATCAACGTGGCCGTGGCGGTCGCCGGCCTGGTGGCCCGCCGAAGCGGCTCGGCGTCACAGTCCGGCGGCCCCGACGTCCTCGACGGCGACGAAACCGGTACGACCCAAGCCGAGCATGTCGGAACCTGAGCACGTCCCGTCGGACTTCGGCGAACTGGTGCGACGGCCTGGTGTCGTCGAGGAGCTGACACTCCGCAACCGCTTCGGATTCTGTGCCTACCACGGCGGTCACCTGGAACGTCAGACCCACGTCATCGCCCGAGAGGCCGCAGCCCGGTCCGGTTCGTCGTACTATGCGGTGATCCAGCCGCCCGAACGGGTTCACCACATTCCCTCGACTCGGGTCGACCCCAACGCCTCCGAGCAATTCCGCTCGTTCATCGACCATTGTTCGGTGGTGGTCACGGTTCACGGCTTCGGGCGGCGCGGCCACTTCACCAGCCTTCTGTGCGGCGGACGTAACCGGCGGCTGGCATCGCACGTCGCCGGTCACCTCCGGGCGTCGCTGCCCCATCACCGGGCCATCGACGATCTCGACGAGATCCCGAAGGGTCTGCGAGGCACCCACCCACGAAACCCGTGCAACATGACGGTGGACGGCGGCATGCAGCTCGAGGTGCCGCCTCGCATCCGCGGCATCACACCGGCGGCCCTCCACTGGTATCGGGCGACCGAGGGTCAGCGATTTCCCCTGCTCGACGATCTCATCGAAGCCCTGGCCCGGGCGGCCGAGTCCTGGGAAGGCACCACCGAAGGCGGTCCGGTCCCAACCGCCTGATCGGTTTCTCCACGGCCTTCGAGCGGACCCCGGTCAGGCCACAACCGATGCGGTTGGGGCCCGACCGGGTGGGCTAGGGTTGCCACGGTGGAACTACGAATCTTCACCGAACCGCAGCAGGGTGCCCGCTACGAGGACCTGTTGGCGGTTGCTCAGGCGACCGAACAGGCCGGCTTCGCCGGATTCTTCCGCTCCGACCACTACGTCAAGATGGGCAACGTCGACGGTCAACCGGGCCCGACCCATGCCTGGGTGACCCTCGCCGGTCTGGCCCGCGAGACCAGCTCGATCCGGCTGGGCACACTCGTGAGCCCGATCACGTTCTACCGGCCCGGTCCCCTGGCCATCGCCGTGGCCCAGGTCGATGCCATGAGTGGCGGACGGATCGACTTCGGGATCGGCGCAGGCTGGTTCGAGGTCGAACACAGCGCCTACGGCCTCGAGTTCCCACCACTCGGCGCCCGCTTCGACCGTCTCGAGGAGGCGGTGGAGCAGATACACGGGCTCTGGACCACACCGGAGGGGTCGACATTCTCACACGACGGTCGCTTCCATGTCTTCGTCGACTCACCGGCGCTACCCAAGCCGGCGCAGCGCCCCCACCCGCCCATGATCATCGGCGGTCGTGGCGCCAAACGGACCCCGGCGCTCGTGGCCCGCTACGCATCGGATTTCAACCTGCCGTTCACCCCGATCGACGAGGTGGCTCCCGCCATCGAACGGGTCGACTCGATGTGCGCCGACATCGGCCGCAACCCCTCCGAGATCATCAAGTCGACGACGATGGTGATGTGTCTCGGTGCCAGCGAAACCGAGGTCAAGCGGAGGGCCAAGGCCATCGGCCGTCAACCCGACGAACTGCGGGCGGCCGGAGCCGCCGGTACCACCGAGGAAGTCCTCGACAAACTCGGACGGTATCGAGAGGCCGGCATCCAGCGGGTCTACCTTCAGGTACTCGACCTGGGCGACCTCGATCACGTCACCCAGGCCGGCGTCGATCTCATCCCGGCTCTGCCCGACGGATGAGACCAGACCCACAAGGCGCCGTCCTCGGTCACGGCGATGCAGTCTGGCAACAGCTCCGGGATCGACTGACGGGTCTCGGTGACGACGAGTTTCTGTGGCACCCGGTCGACGATGTCTGGACGGTCCGTCGGCACGGCGACGGGACGGTTTCGGTCGACGGGTTCGGACAGCGCGACCTCGATCCGGCGCCCGTTACGACGATCGCCTGGCGAATGTGGCACATCGCCGTCGACTGCCTCGATGGCTATGCCGCACGGCTCCTCGGTACCACCGGGGCCCGGGTTGTCGGCGACGCCTGGCACCTGACGGCCGCCGACGGCCTGGCCGATCTCGATGCGGCCTGGGCCAACTTCCGCAGTGCGATGGGTGGGCTCGGCACCGACGCCTGGTGGGCGCCGATCGGACCCGACTTCGGCCCCTATGCCGACCACTCGGCCTGCCATCTGATGCTCCACGCCATCGCCGAGGTCGCCCACCACGGAGCGGAGATCGCCTTGCTCCGCGATCTCTACCGGGCCCGCTGACGACGTGACGGGTGCGGGGCGAACGTCAGGGTGAGAGACGCTGCCGAGCCCAACCGTTTGCGGTCTCCCCATCGCGCCGGTAGCGAATCCGGTCGTGGAGACGGTTGAGGCGGCCCTGCCAGAATTCGATGGTGTGAGGTTCGAGCCGCCAGCCGCCCCAATAGGGCGGTCGCGGCACGGCGTCGACTCCGGACCACCGGGCCTCCGCCTCGTCATACCATCGGTCGATCACCGCCCGCTCGGCGACCGGTTCGCTCTGTCGCGACGCGGCGCTGCCGAGCTGCGACCCGCGTGGCCGAACCGCCCAGTAGGCGTCGGACTCGCCGTCATCGACCTTGGCCACCATGCCGGCGATGTTGACCTGGCGGCGCAACTCGAGCCACCCGAAGGTCAGCGACGCCCGGCCCTGACCGGCCAGTTCCCGGGACTTGTTGCTCCGGTAGTTGGTGTAGAACGTGAACCCTCGGTCGTCGACGTCCTTGAGCAGGACATAGCGACTCCACGGTTGACCACCGGCATCCACGGTCGACAAGATCATCGCGTTGGCCTCGGTCACCCCGGCGTCGACTGCGACCGACAACCATTGGCGGAACTGAGCGACGGGATCGTCGTCGAGATCGTCGACGTCGATTCCGGTCGTCTCGTATTCGGCCCGCATCCGGGCGACGTCGAGGCCGGTCGTGGCCAAGCCGTCAGCCGTCGGATAATCGGTCACGCCTCGGCGGACTCCGATCCGGTGCCGGCGGCGGTCGGCTCCGGGGGCACCGTCTCCGAAACCGGGTCCGACAGGGCGAACTGATCCGAGATCCGGTCGACGGTCAGCGGCTCGTTGCGGCGGTCCTCGTCGGCCTGCATCTCCTCGTTGGCCCAGCGGATGAAGATGATGAAGATCGTGCCCCACAGGAAGAACCCGGTGAGTAACTTCATGACCAGGCCGGCCGCGGTCTGGTCGTCCATCACGCCGATACCCCACAACCGTTCCGGCGTGTCGTAGTGGCGGTAGACCACATCCTCGGCGAAGATCAGCCAGCCGCTCGGCACGGTCGGGATGATCGACATCACGAACAGGTAGATGCATTTGGCCACCGGAGCGATCCGCCACTCGGCGACTGGGGAGATGATCGGCATCCACATGAGCAGGCCGGACGCGAAGATCATCAGATGGAACAGGAAGTGGATGGCGCCGCTTTCGAACGACAGACGCACCGTGACCGACCAGTGGAGAATCACCGTGAGGGCGTTGAACACCACCCCGGCCACGACGGGCCGAGATCCGGTCTCCAGCCATCGCCACGCCCGCGACCCCGGGCGGGCGATCAACTCCACGATCCATCGAGGGGTGGCCAGCAGGAACATTCCCGGGATGAGCATCGACAGGAAGAAGTGCTGGACCATATGGACCGCGTAGAGATACTGCTCCGCGATCTCGTGGACCGGCCAGTCGGAGAAGATCCACATCGACGCCACGGCGGCTACGAACCAGGCCGCCTGGCGGCGCGAGATCGGGTCATAGCCGGCGGCCAGGGCCTTCGGTTGCAGCACCCGCCATCCGTACCACCCCAGCCCGACCGTGCCCGCGATGAGGGTCCAAACCTCGGCGTGAGCCTCATAGGGCACCGAAATGGCGAGCATAGTCATCTCCGCTCCGAGCCAACCGCCGTGGCGGCGGTGCTCAGGATGTCAGAAGGGCCACCACGTCAACAGATCGAAGGCCATGAACACGACGAAGTAGACGATCACGGCCAGGAGAATGGAGAAACCGAAGGCCCAGGTGAAGACCCGGCCGTTGATGATCTTCAAATCGAAGTACAGGTGCATGAAAGCACCGGCCACCAACAGGAACTTCACGGCCATCATGGCCAGCAGCGGCAAGACCAGCGCCGCACCCTCGAGACCGATGTAGGACCAGGCGACCTCGATGGCGGTGAGCACCGCCAGGATCACGAACACGATCCAGTACTGGCGCTCGGTCGGGTGGTGGGCGTGGTCACCGTGTGCGTCGGCGTGTGAGCCGTGGCCGGCCTCGGTGGTAGCAGTGCTTTCAGCCATCAACGAACCAGCCTTTACGGGATCAGGTAGACGATCGTGAAGATGAGCACCCACACGATGTCGACGAAGTGCCAATACAAACCAACCAGCTCGACGGTTTCCGCCCGATCCGACTTGAGCTTGCCCCGGAAGGCCATGAACAGCAGCGACATCAGCATGAGAATGCCGCCGGTGACGTGGACGCCGTGGAAACCGGTGAGGGTGTAGAACGAGGAGCCGAACAGGTTGCCGTCGTAGGTGAGGCCCTCCCGGAAGAAAGCCGTGAACTCATAGACCTGACCGGCGATGAACGTCGAGCCCAGCAGCGCAGTTGCGGCCAGCCAGACCTTGGTCTGAAGGTCGTCGTCCTCCGACACGGCCTTGTGGGCCAGCACCATGGTGAGCGAGCTCATGAGCAGGATGAACGACGATGCCGAGGTGAACGGGATGTCCCACATCGGCTCGACCGAACCGGCCTCCCGGAACTCCTCGATCAACTCCGCCGGCATGGTGGAGATGACGTTGGGATTGCCGGCCAGCACCTCGGCCACGAAGTTGGCCTTCGACAGCAGGTAGGTGGAGATCAGGGCACCGAACAGCAGACACTCGGAAGCGAGAAAAAGCCACATGGCCAACTTCATGTTGGACAGGCCGAGGCTGGTCCGGTGACCGTCGTGGTCGCCGTGCGAGTCGGCGTCGTGGGTTTCGGCAGGCGCTACTGCAGTCATGTCAGACCTTTTCCAGTTCTTTGTCGACTTCGGCGGCGGTGTCGTCACCGTCGTCGTGGCCGGGGTCATCATGGCCGTGGTGATCGTCGATGTCGAGATCGTCGGCCGGCTCGAGCGCCCAGCCGTAGAGGCCGGCCAGGGTGATGATGGCACCGGGAACGATCAGCCAGAGGTTGAAGATCAGCCCGTAAGCCACGATCGGTATGCCGAAGGCCACCACGATCGGCCAATACGACGGGGCCGGGAGGTGCACGCCCTCACCGTTGCCGGGCTGGGCGATCTCCGCTCCGGTGTGGACCTGACGCAACACGCCGTTCTCGTCTTTCTGGTACTTGCGGTGCCACCAGTCGTCGAGCTGGGTGACGACCGGGTCGTAGTCGAAGTTGTGCTCCGGGGTCGGCGACTGGATCGACCACTCGAGCGCTCGGGCATCCCAGGGATCGGGGCCGACGTCGGGTCGACCGTCGCGCACCCAGGCCCGGTACGAAACAAGCGCGTTGTAGAGGACCATCAGCGTGCCGATGCCGAGGATGAACGAGCCGACCGTGGCCACCATGTTCCAGGTGTTGAAGCCCTGCACGACGTCGTAGGTGTGCATACGGCGCGGCATGCCCTGGAGACCGAGGATGTGCATCGGCCCGAACGTGAGGTTGAAGCCCACGACCATCGTCCAGAACTGCCACTTGCCGATCCGCTCGCTCAGCAGATAGCCGAAGGCTTTCGGCCACCAGAAGTACATGCCGCCGACGAAGCCGAAGAACGCACCACCGAAGAGCACGTAGTGGAAGTGGGCCACGATGTAGTAGGTGTCGGTCTGCTGGGTGTCGTGGGCGGCGAGGGCGTGGGATACACCCGACAGCCCGCCCACCGTGAACTGGGTGACCAGCGCAATGGCGAACAGCATCGGCACGGTGAGCATGATCCTGCCACCCCACATCGTGGCCAGCCAGTTGAGGATCTTCACGCCCGTCGGGACCGCGATGAACATCGTGGCGAACGTGAAGCCGACCACGGAGAGCGGGCCGATGCCGGACACGAACATGTGGTGGGCCCACACACCGAAGCCCATGAACCCGATGGCGACGCCGGAGAAAACCATGAACGGGTAGCCGAAGATCGGCTTACGGGCGAAGGTCGGGATGATCTCCGACACGATGCCGAACGCCGGGAGGATCATCAGGTACACCTCGGGGTGTCCAAAGATCCAGAAGAGGTGCTGCCACAGCAGCGGATCGGCACCTTGGGCGACGTTGAAGAAGTTGGCGCCGAACAGGCGGTCGGAAGCCAGGAGGACCTGGGCCACGGTCAGAACCGGGATGGCCAGCAGCAACAGGAACTGGGTGACGAGGGTCATCCACGTGAAGATCGGTGTCTTCATCATCGACATGCCGGGGGCCCGCATGTTCAGCACGGTGGTGATCAGGTTGATCGAGCCGGTCAAGGAGCCGATACCGGCGATCAGCAGACCCATGTTCCAGAAGTCGATGCCGTGCGACGGTGAGAAGGCGATGCCGTTGTTCGGCGCATAGTTGAACCAGCCGCCGTCGGCCCCACCGCCGAGGAACCAACTGGTGTTCAGCAGCAGGCCACCGAAGAAGAAGATCCAGAAACTGAAGGCGTTGATTCGGGGGAAGGCGACGTCGCGCGCCCCGACCTGGAGGGGCAGGAGGTAGTTGGCGAAAGCCGCACCGATCGGCATCACCACGAGGAAGATCATCACCGTGCCGTGCATGGTGTAGACCTGGTTGTAGAAGTCGGCCGACAACAACTCGTTGTTGGGTACGGCGAGCTGGAGGCGGATCAGCAGGGCGGCCACACCGCCGATGATCAGGAAGAACAGCGCGGCCGAGCCGTACATGATGCCGATCTTCTTGTGATCGACCGTCGTCAACCAGTTGACGAGGCCTGTCGGGTTGCGGGGCCTGGTGAAGGCACCCAGCGGGCGGGAAACGTGGCCGTTGGTCGAGCCGCTCGGGAGGGCTAGGCGTGGTTCGAGGTCTGCCATGAGTCAGGTGCTCCTGGTCCGTCGGCTAGTCGAGCGTCGCCAGGTAGGCGACGATCTGGTCGAGTTCTTCGTCGGACAACTGGGGGAAGGCCAGCATGCCGCGACCCAATCCGGTCTCCGGGTTCACATCCGAGGCCATGGCCTTTCGCTCCGGGGCGTTGGCCACCCACCGTTTCAGTTCGGCGGTGTTCCACCGGTAGTCGTCGGCGGTGGTCGGATTCTCGGCCAACTCGGCGATGTTGAGGTAGTCGGCCGGATCGAATGCATCGTCGTTGGCCGCCGTACCGGGCCCCTCGTAGGTGCTGTAGATGCCGCCGGCGAAGGTGGTGCGGGTGGCGAAGTGGGTGAGGTCGGGAGCAGCCCTCGAAACCAGCGGCACCGTGGAGGCGAAGTCGTCGGCGTACTCCAGGTCGCCGTCGTCGATCACGTGGCAGCTCATACATTGATTCTTGAACAGTTCGCGGCCGGCCACCGCATCGGGATCGGTCGGCACTTCGGCCGGCTGTTTCTGGTTCTCGAACCAGGCCTCGAAGTCCGCGGGTTCGAGCGCGAACGTCGACATCCTCATCCGGGCGTGGGACAGACCGCAGAACTCGGTGCACCAGCCGGTGAACTTGCCCGGCTCGTCGGCCTCGACCGACCAGGTGTGCCACCGTCCGGGTACCGTGTCGCGTTTCCCGTTGAGTCGGGGGATCCAGTATGAGTGGATGACGTCTCGGGAGCTCAGGAGGAGGTCGACCTGCTCCCCCACCGGGATGACCAACTCGTTGGCGGTCACCACGTCATCGGGGTCGAGGATCATCTCGATCGGCAGTTCCTGATCGAGATCGTCGACGACGCCGTCGCCGTTGCCGTCGATGAAGAAGCCGTCACCGTCGGTGTCGTAGCGGTATTCCCACCACCACTGCTGGCCGAGGACCATGACGTCGAGCCCCGTGCACTCATCGGAGAAGTCGCCAACCGCGCAGATGTCCTCAGGATCGTTCTTCTCCTCGAGGAACCAGATCGTGTTCGCCACCGGGATGAAGACGAACGCCAGAATGACCGCCGGCGCGATGGTCCAACCCAGCTCGACCTTCGTGTTGCCGTGGATCTGCTCGGGGAGGTCGTTGGGGTCGTAGGTCTCCGGATCGACCCGGTTGCGCCACGAGAGCCAGATGCCGCCGCCGACCACGACAACGAACACGACGCCCATGATGTACCAGATGCCCCAGTCCATCATGAGGTCGTCGATCCTGCGGGCCGCCGGACCTCGGGGCTCGAAGGTGTTCAGCGGTTTGTCGTCGGCACATCCTGCCACCAACAGCGTGAAGGCCGCCAACGCCCACCATGTCTTCTGCCTACGAACCAGGCTGATCACTGCAGACTTGTCCTCTCCTGAACGCTGCGAACTCTTGCCGGTCGACGCCATCTAGCCCTCGCCCTCCTCGGCATGATCACCCTCGTCGGCGTGATCCTCCCCATGGTGGAAATCGCGTTCGCCGACTGCGGCGCCGACGATGCCACCGGCCAGGACGGCCACGGCTCCGAAGGCGACGATGGCCGAGATGATCGGCCGGGCAGCTCGGGACTTGGCGATGAAGATCGCCGCACCGAACACGATCACGGCGGCGACCGAGGCCACGACAACCGAGCCGGTCTTCGACACGGCCAACATCACCCGGGACAGACCGAGGACCACAACTGCGATACCGAGCAGGGCGAGGATCGGCACCTCGAACGGCGACAGGAACCGACTGCGGATCACGGAGTTGACCTCGGCGTCGCCGGTGGCCCGGTCGGACCAGGCCAGCACCGTCCACTCGAGTGCGGTCACGGCCAACACGACCAGACCGAGGTACAGGAACGCCTGGCTCGTGGCCACACCGACGGCGATGCAGGCCAGCCCGAAGGCCGCCAGCGGGCCCCAGAAGGCCGGACGGGAAGGAGGCCGAACGGCAAGAGCATGATCGACGCCGATCAGCTCCGACATGTCCTCGGAGTTGCCCTCACGGGTGGCAACCGAGACGATCCCGAGGAGAAGGGCGACGAACATCGCCCCCATCAGGATCGTGTAACCCACATGATCGCCGACACCGTTCTTGTACCCCATGCTCAGGGTGCCGATCAGGTGGCCGCCGGTCGAAAGGCCGTACACGATGGCTCCGAGGTAGGCCAGCAGTGCAACCCCGAACAGATTTCGTGATCCCCAGGTAAACACCTTGCTTCGCTCTCCCTACTTGGTGATGTAGATGACGTACCACATGACGCCATACATCGCGACCATCATTGTCCAAAAGATTGCGGCGCTCAGCACCCCTTCGTAGTCCCGGCTGTTGTAGTCACCGCCGATCGTCCGTAACGCCATCACCACGGCGAACACGACGGCCGCAACCGCCATGACGATGTGGGTGCCGATGATGCCGTAGAGCAGCACCGCCCGTTCGTCGGCCAGGATCTCGATCTCCATGATCGTGAACAGATACGCCGTCTGGGCCAGGTAGGCGAAGGCGAAGAGCAGCGAAATGGCGAACGCCAGAACCGAGTTGGCCCGGTCGTCGGATCGAGTGGCCGACACGGCCCACCAGATGGTCACGACCGAGAACGCCAGGGTGAGGCCCATGAAGTTGGGCTGGGTCAGCGGGATGTCGACGCCGTCTGGCAGCCAGCGCTCACCGGTGGCCAGCACGTCGGCCCGTGCGGCGATGTAGACCGAGTGCAGGCCGACGAAGCCCATCGCCATGGCGGCCGACACCAGAGATGTGGCCAGAACCAGGAGGCGGGGGCGGACCGGAGGAGCCTCGGCGTAGGAGGACGGGATCAGATCATGTGATGTCGTGGTGGTCGCCATTACGACTCCGCTCCTTCTCCATCGTCGGCGTCAGGGTCTTCGCTCGCATCACCGCCACTGGATTCGGA
Source organism: Acidimicrobiales bacterium (assembly GCA_965216675.1). Classification (GTDB taxonomy): domain Bacteria; phylum Actinomycetota; class Acidimicrobiia; order Acidimicrobiales; family SZUA-35; genus JAHELU01. The sequence continues at coordinate 1,577,023 of CBDCGK010000004.1, forward strand.
GGCGATGCCGTCGTAGGCGAGTTCGCCGTCGGCCAACGGCGTTGCCGACGACACGATCGGCGGGGCGGGGAAGTTCCCCGGCGGTGGCGGTGATGCCGTCGCCCACTCGAGCGTGGTTCCCGACCAGTCGACGGCGCTCGTTCCCACAGGCTTGGAACCGGCAATCACCGAGAGCACGCTGCCACCGAGCAAGAGAGCCGACCCGGTCAGAAGTATCACGCCGACCAGCGCGATGTAGCCGAACACCTGCTGGCCGCTGGTCGTTTCGACCGAAACCGGGTACCAGGCCTGGTCGGCGAATCCTGCGCCGACGTCACCGAGCGCCCAGACCAGGCCACCACCGGCGGCCAGCAGCGCACTCAGCATGCCGAGGGGCTCGGCCAGTGTGCGTCCCCAGATCTTGGGGGCCCAGTGGTGGACCGCCCCGATGACGGCCAGCACCGCCGCCGCCGTCACCAGAGCACGGATCCCCTCGTGGAAGGTCGTACCGTTGAGAACTAGCGAGTTGGTCATGTCGACCGAGTCCGGGAACAGCTCGTCGAGATAGCCCATGACCGGCTCGACGAGCCCGAGCAGTGAGGTGAGCGTCGCCGCCAGCAGCAGCAGGCCGGACAGCAGGACCGCGGCCAGCGCGGCCTTCAGCCGAACCGTGCCCCGGCGAAGGCTGTTGGCCCCAAGGCCGAGCACGACCACCACGGGCAGCGGAGCGGCCAGCAGCCCGAGGACGAGCAGGGCGTTGTCGAAGTCGACAGCCCGTTCGGTTGCCATACCCACCAGGTCCTGACCGAAGGCCAGCAGCTGGAAGGCCGTGATGGCGACCATGACAAGCCGGCGTTGCAGGATCGGAAACCCGGTGTGGGCTCCGATCACGTCGGCGGCGACACCGAGGGCGGGCAGAGCGAGCCAGTAGACCGATGGGGCCAGGCTGACACCGTCGAGCACGCCGGTCAACGAAGCGGTGTCGGCGACGTCGAGGTGCCCGTAACGCACTCGCAGCAGCACGAGCAGCAACTCGGCCATCACGATCGGCAGGCTGAAGATCGCGTGGAGCGAGAACATGAAGTAGGCCCACGACGTGAACGGCATACGATCCATCGTCATGCCGACCGTCCGGGCGCCGAGGATGGTGGACGCAAGAACGATCAACGCCCAGACCGCGGCACCGATCATCATCGCCAGCGAGCAGGCCCACAGCACCACGAAATCGCGACGGCCGCCGCCCGGTCCCCCGTTGAGCAGGTAGGCGACGATCAGCAGGCCGGTTCCGAGCAACCAGGTCCAGAAGGCACCGGAGGCACCGCGGGCGAACGCCAGGCTCGGAGCTCCGATCTGCAGCGGCACGATGTAGAGGCCGATGCCGATCAACAGCGGGACCAGGCCGCCGAACACGGTGAGATCCCGGCTGATCGACCAGATCTGAGCGAACTCGTCGGCATCACGGGCCACGGTGAACGCCGAGCCGTCCGCCGACTCGAAGGCCGCCACGATGCCCGTGATCAGGCCGGCGAGCAGGAAGAGCAGACCCCCGCCGATGAACATGCGGCCGACGGGCTTGTGGTCGACGGCCCCCAGAAATCCGTCGGGGGTGAAGGACGGCACGGCCGTGACGCCGGTGCCGGACCCGGTTTCAGCTGGGCGGGTTTCTGTTAAAGCCATGAGTTCATCTCGAGCCAAGGTGTTACCACCTCCAACGGAACTTCCGAGGAGGTTGCTTCATCGGTTGCTTGCGGATTGCCGGCGGGCCGGTGGCCGGCCTGCGGCTTGTCGGTGATTCGGGCCCTCCCGCCGTCGCTCCGACTCGGCCGGAGAGCGACGTTGGCGAGCGCGCCACTTTTGCACCCTTGCGGCCACGTACTGTAACCGCGTCGAACGCCTGATGATGAAACCGTCACAATCCCGATTTGATCGATGTCGCCGAGCGGGTCGGCCCCACCGGCCCTGCCGGCTCCGGCCATCATGTGCCCCACCCGACCAACTGGTCGACGGCGAGAGCGGCGAACAGCACCGTCAGGTGGGTGATCGAGAATGTGAAGTACCGCAGCGACTGCTGCTTCTGGGCCTGGGGGTCGGTCTCGTTGAGGAGGCGAACCGCACCACCGGTGAAGGCCACACCCAGGACCATGGCCACGGCGAGATACAGCCAGCCCATGTCGGCCACCCACCAGAAGGCGATCGTGAGGGCCCACACGACGGCCGAGTAGATGACCATCTGGGTGGCGGTCGAACGGTGGCCCTCCACGACCGGCATCATCGGTACCGACGCCGCCGAGTAGTCGTCTTCGTATTTGATGGCGAGCGCCCAGAAGTGTGGCGGGGTCCAGAAGAAGATCACGCCGAACAGGATGATCGCCGCCCAACCGACCGAGTTGGTGACCGATGACCAGCCGATCAGGACCGGAACCGCACCGGCCGCACCGCCGATGACGATGTTCTGGGTGGACGTCCGCTTCAGCCACAAGGTGTAGATGAACACGTAGAAGGCGCAGGCGCCCACGGCGAGCACCGCGGAGAGCAGGTTGACGAACACGGTCAACCAGACGAAGGCAAGCACCTCGATGGCCGCCGCGAAGGCCAGGGCCTCGTTTGGTTCGATCTCGCCGGTGACGAGGGGGCGACCCTTGGTGCGGTTCATGACCGCATCGATGTCGCGGTCGATGTACATGTTGAAGGCATTGGCCCCGCCGGCCGCCAGCGTTCCGCCGATCACGGTGTTGATGACGAGCCAGATCGAGGGCAGACCCCGTTCGGCGACGATCATCGTCGGCACGGTGGTCACCAAGAGGAGCTCGATGATTCGAGGCTTCGTCAGGGCAATGAAGGCCCGAACCCGGGAACGTGCAGGAGCAGCTGTCAGCACCAGCCACAAGGGTACTGTGAAACGACCAGGCCCGGCGGCGGAGTACGAACTGATTTCGCCGGATCGGCGAATCGTAACGGAGTGGTAGCGGTGCCTAGCCGAAACTCCTGAAACTTGTCACAAAGTCAAGTGTCTGCGCCACCGAGAACGTAGCGTGGGACCGTGACTCTGCGCCGATACCGACAGTTGGTGGCCGTCACCACCGTGCTCTTGGGCCTCATCGTCGTCAGCGGCGCCACGGTCCGACTGACCAAGGCAGGACTCGGCTGCACCGAATGGCCCGAATGTCACGATGGTCAGCTCCTTCCGTCCGACGAGGATCTGCTGGGCAAGATCGAGTACGGCAACCGGGTGTTCTCCGGCATCATCGGCCTGTTCACCCTTGCCGTCGCGATCGGAGCGTGGCGGCTCCGTCGTCGCCTCGGCGATCCCCGACCGGATCTCCTGCCGTGGGCGCTGGGGTTGATCGCCGGTTCGGTGGCCCAGATCCTGCTCGGCCGGGCGGTCGTGGTGCTGGAACTCGATCCGATCGCCGTCGCCGGACACTACCTGCTGTCGGCGGTCATGGTCTGGAATGCCATCGTGCTGTGGTTGAAGGCCGGCTCGCAGCGGGGGCCTGCCTCGCCTCGGGTCGTAGCGTCGATCGTGAACCACAGCCGGGTTATGGTCGGTCTGGCCTGCGCGGTGCTCGTGCTGGGCACGCTGGTGACCGGCACAGGCCCGAACAGTGGCGACAGCCGGGCCGACCGGCTCGGGCTCGACTTCGTCGCCGTTGCCCGATCGCACAGCCTCACGGTCTGGTGCTTCCTGTTGACGGCGGTCTGGCTTGCGGCGCGGCTGAGGGGTACGACGATCGAGCGTCTGCCCCGCCCCAACCTCGACCCGGGCCGACTGATGTCGTGGCTCCTGGTGGCGATCGTCCTCCAGGGGGCCGTGGGCTACTGGCAGTACCTGACCGGGGTTCCCCCCACGATCGTCTGGTTCCACATCCTCGGCTCGGTCACCGTCTGGGCTCTCGCCCTTCTCGTGCACCTCAGCCTGTTCGCGCGACGTCCAGCCGCTGCTCACGAGGATCGAGCCGGCGGCTCGGCCGAATCGCTGTCAGTAGATGTCGCGACTGACGTCGTAATAGACGTAGAGCCGGTGTAGCGCCTGCTGAACCGACAGCCAGACGACGGTTTCCACGATCTGGGCCGGCGACAATGACGCTGCAGCGGCGTCGATGCTGATCTCGTTGACCTGGGACGGGCTCGGAGCGCCGACCTTGGCCAACATGATGGCGGCAGCCTCCACGCTGGTGAGATGGGAAGGCATTGTGGCGGTCTCGGGCGGTGCGGTGGCGAAGCGCCCGACTGCGGTCAGCAACGGGTGATCGATGTCGGGGACCAGTGTCAGGGCCAGCTGGATGGCTTCGGAGGTCAAGACCTCGTTGCCGACGACTCGGGCGTAGACGAGTCCGACCAGGCACTTGGCCCGGAGTCCGAGCACCGAGAGCTCCGGGTCGAGGTTGTCACGTAGGACGGTGGCGATCGCCCGGACCCCACGACTGTGGCGGAGGCTGGCCAGAATCGGGAACGAGTGACCGACATCGGCTTCGAGCGTCAACAGCGCCGGCGCGATCCGGCTCGACATGCCCTTGGTCCACTGCCGTTCCCTGCGGATGGCTCCCGGCGCCTGCCGAATCACCTTCCAGTAGGTTCCGAGCGAATCTTGTGGCACGTCGAGATAGGAGGGCCGGTTGCTGCCGTGTTCACCGGATCCGTTGCCGGTCGCCGAGGAACGGGGACGGAGCGGACGGCCGCCGGACATGTCGAAGTCGACCAGGTCCTCGGAGTTCCAGCCGTGTTTTCCGACCTTCCAACCGGTCGGTCCGATCAGCTCCTCGACGTCGGCGACGGCGGCGTCCTCGAGTTCGATGCCCATCGTGTCCATGAACTTGTTGAGAAAGCCCATCATCGCCACACTGAGGACGATCCACTCGATGTCGCTCGCCGAGAGATGCGACTCGATCTCGGCAACGTCGGCCTTGGTCAGGTCGGCCGGAACCCGGGAAATCCCCTCGGCCACCCTGGCCACGGCGGCCTCGATCGGCGAGTAGTCACCCACCAACGCCTCGGGGGAGGTGCCCCTCCGCAGTGCGAACGAGCAGGTGTGAGCCGAGCAGTACATGCACTCCGCCGCTCGGCTGGAGGTGTACATGGCGAGACCGACCAGATCCTTGGGAGCGCCCTGCCCGACCAGCGACACAGGAAGGTTGAGCAGGTTCGGGACCAGGAGGTTGTAGCTCCGAAACCCGGTCGGCCAGATCTCCAGCACAGGATCACAGTTGGGCACGACACCGATGAGCTGCTCGACCAGCTTCAACAGCGGTCGATACTCTTTCTCCAGTTCATCGAACCCCACCGACGCGGGCTCGATCCTCTGCGCGAGTGTGGTCGCTGTCATCGTCTCACGTGATCCCGTCCGGCTCCTAGCACGCCTTGGCCATTGGTCTCCTTTGAGTCTGCCATAACAAGCCCGGACAACGACCAGTTCACACTGAAACCTGACACACTGAAACCTGACACACTGAACCTGACACACTGAACCTGACACACTGAACCTGTACACACCGGAATGTGACGGATTCGTCGGTCGCCGCAGGTTTCGGCCGGCGAGGACCCGTCCTTCCGCTCGTGTCGCAACCTCGAGACCTTCGATCATCAAGGACCGGAACGAAATGGGCGCACCGCTGGAACTCCAGGATCCGGAGCTGACCACCGACGAGGTGGTCGATGAGGACCGCCCCTGGGTGGTGATCGTCTGGAACGACCCGATAAACCTGATGAGCTACGTGGCCTATGTGTTCCAGAAGGTGTTCGGCTACTCGAAGGAGAAGGCCAACAAGTTGATGATGGACGTGCACCACAAGGGTCGAGCTGTTGTGTCGAGTGGCACCCGCACCGAGGCCGAGCGTGATGTGAATCGGCTTCACGGCCACGGCCTGTGGGCGACGATGGAACACGACGAGTAGAGATCGACGAGTAGAGATAGATGGTCAAACTTCGCCGGCCCAAACCGTTCAAAGCGCTCGCCGACGGCACCTTTGCCGTCAACCTCGCCCCTGAGGTTCGCAGCTTCCTCGCTCGCCTGGCCGACGAGATCGACGAAGTAGTCACCCTCGACATTCCCGAGACGAAGCGGCTCTTTCCGACCGCCTACCCCGACGATCCGGAGAAGGACGCCGGCTACCAGGTGCTCGCCCGCGACGGCCTCGTCGACCGACGAAGGACCGCGGCCGACACCTTGCGGTCCACCGCCGACAACGAGGTACTCACCGAGGATGAACTGGCCCAATGGATGTCGGTCATCAACGACGCCCGGTTGGTGCTCGGCACCCGGCTGGACGTGTCGGAGGACGACGAGATCGATTTCGACGATCCGAACATCGGCCTCCATCTGATTTACGAGGACCTCGGCTATCTGCTCGACAGCATTGTGAAAGTGATGGTCGGGGCGCTGCCGGAAGACGGCGACAAAGACGGCGGCGCCGACGAGGAGGGGGCGCTGCCGGACGACCCGGACGATGCGCACGGCGATCTCTGAATTACCCGGGTCGAATTCTGCCCGACCGGCGAGGTAAGCGGATACTCTTGGACCCTGGAAGGTCTCGGGCCGCCTTTGCGAAGGAAGCTCAAGATTTTCTGTGCGGCCTTCGTCGGCTGCTGCTACATTGATCCGGCCCCGGCCGGATCGGCGACGTGGTATCGGCGAACAGCACGAGCCCCCATCGTTCAGCGGCCTAGGACGCCTGCCTTTCACGCAGGTAACACGGGTTCAAATCCCGTTGGGGGTGCAAACAACTGAAGAGTTGATCTGGTCCCGTAGTGCAGTCTGGAGTGCACGCCGCCCTGTCAAGGCGGAGGTCGCGAGTTCAAATCTCGTCGGGACCGCTCGCAATCTGCCAAAATGGCAGCAACCCTGGTCGGGTAGCTCAGTTGGGAGAGCGACCGCCTGAAAAGCGGTAGGTCACCGGATCGACGCCGGTCCCGACCACGTGACCAGGAGAGGGTCGTGAATCATCGATTCCGGCCCTCTTCGGCGTTTTGGCAGGCATCCGACCATTGCAATTCAGTTTCATGATCGACTCATACGGATCGGGGTCATGTTCCTTGACCTTCCCGACGGAGTCCTCGGGACGCATCCATCGAGCCGCACCGATAACAACGTTGCGGCAATTCCAGAGGGTGTTTTTCAAAGTCGCCGGTGGCCTGCGACACGAGGCACGACCGATTCAAATTTTAACCCTGTCTTAGTAGTTGCCATTAACTTAAGAAATATCTTATATAGCCGACATCAATCGCTGTACGAAGAATCCAGTACTATGGCTTTAGAGGGATGTACCGGGGCCATGAAATGCGTTCAAGTTCAGGCGGGTTACGATAAAGCAACAAGCTACCACGGTGATGTGGTAGGGATAGGATAGGACACAGGCTATGGCGGCCAAGAAATCTCAGATGACAGAAGAACATAAGCAGGCTCTGGCAGTTGGCCGGGCCGAAGGCCGCATGGTGCGGGCGTACCTCGAAGCGTTGGAGTCGAGCCGACCGAAGCGTGGCCGCAAGCGCACGAAGGAATCGATCGGCCGCCGCTTGGAGCGAATCGAAGGTGAACTCGAGGCAGCCGATCCGCTGAAGCGGCTTCAGCTGACTCAGGAGCAACTCGACCTCACCGAGGAGCTCGAAGCCATGGATTCGGGCGTCGACATAACCGATTTGGAGAATGACTTCGTCCGGGTCGCCCAGGGTTACGCCGAGCGAAAGGGAATCACCTATCAGGCGTTCCGCCAGATCGGGGTCCCGGCCGCAGTCTTGAAGCGGGCAGGTATTTCCCGAGCCGCCTGATTACGGCACCATCGGAGTCGATGTGGCATCGCCGGGGTTGCGCAACGGCTCCGGGTTAGAGGATGTCAGCTCCTTGATACCAAGGTTCGGCGTATTCTGACGACAGGATTTCGATCTGGTCGCAGAATACGCCGACTTGTTTTTCGATGGTTCCGAGCAGCTCGGACGGTTTGTCGATCATGGCCCAGAGATCCGCTTCGGTGCCCGGGAACCGCTCATCGGCAGCCAAACGTTCGATCATCTGAGCCCCATCACCCTTACCTTCCCGCATCGACAGCGCAGCGGCGACCGCGTGTTCCTTGATGACCTCGTGTGCGTCCTCACGACCCATGCCGCGCCGAACGGCGTGCACCAACAGCTTTGTCGACGCCAGGAATGGAAGATAGTGCCGGAGCTCGTTGTCGATGACCTCCGGAAAGGCCCCGCTATGGCGAACGACGTCGAATGTGGTCTCGAACAGTCCGTCCAACGCAAAAAAGCTGTTCGGCATGACGACCCGTCTCACGACCGAGCAGGAAACGTCGCCCTCGTTCCATTGATTGCCGGCTAGACCCGACGCCATCGTCACATAGCCCTGAAGCACCGTGTACAACCCGTTGATCCGCTCACATGACCGCGCATTCATCTTGTGCGGCATGGCGGAGGACCCGACCTGGCCCTCACGAAACCCCTCGGTCACGAGATTGTGTCCGGCCATCAGGCGAATCGTCACGGCCATAGAGGATGGGGCTGCTGCCAGGCGCAACAACATCGACACGACGGCGAAGTCAAGCGAACGGGGATAGACCTGGCCCACCGCGTTGAACCGCCGGTCCATGCCGAGGTGACGGGCCACGAGGTTCTCGAGTTCTTCCACCTTCTCGACCGATCCGAGTAGATCGAGCTGATCTTGTTGTGATCCGACCGGGCCTTTGATTCCCCGGATCGGATAGGACTCCAGCAGGTGCCGCAACTCGCCATGCGCGAGCAGCAGTTCCTCACCGATCTGGGCGAAACGCTTGCCCAGAGTCGTTGGCTGGGCGGCCACATTGTGGGTGCGTCCGACCACGGCCAGCGACGCGAACTCCGACGCACGCTCCGCCAACAGCCGCAGCAGTGAGACGGTGCGGTGATCGAGCAACTGGAGGGCCCGCCACGTCATCAACTGTTCGACGTTCTCCGTGACGTCTCGGCTGGTCAGGCCTTTGTGGATCTCCTGATGCCCGGCCAGTTCGTTGAACTCTTCGATCCGGGCTTTGACATCGTGCTTGAGCACCCGGTCTCGGCGGTTGATCGACTCGAGATCCACGTTGTCGACGACCGCCTCGTAGGCGGCTATTGCCTCATGGGGGATCTCGACCCCCAGCTCGGCCTGAGCCCGCAGGACCGCCAACCAGAAATGGCGTTCCAGCCGAACCCGGTTCGCCTGCTCGAAAATGCCGACCATCTCCGTGCTGGCGTACCTCTCGGCCAGGATGTTCGGCACATTCATCGGGGAAACCTCCGCTCAGCTTTTCTTAAGCATGATCTTCGGGCGGTCGATGGAACAGGGTACATCGACGGGTGCTGGAAAGTAGCAATGAACGGTCACTGTGACTTTCATACATTTGAGAGGGCCGTTGACGTCTGTGACATCTGTTACGCAGACCTGTGCCGGTCGTGCGCGATCCCGATGAAGGGCCGACGCGATCGGGTGTGCAAGGACTGCGCCCTCACGGTGTCCGGCGTCAGAGGAAACGGGAAACCGGAGGTCCGCGGCGACCGGCGCACGGTGAAAGCCCGACGCAAGGCCTACGCTTCCGATGCCGAGCCGGAGGACTTCTTCCAGTTCTTCGACGCCCACCTTCCGGCCGAGGCGCTGACGGCCGAGCTTCCCCCGCCACCAGCCTCGAAGAGCGAGCGCGAACGATCGGCGGCCCAAGTGGACCAATCGCCCTCGGATGAGGGCACCGGCATCAAGCGGTTCCTCGGTCGGCTCAAGTCGACCGAGCCCGAGACCGACGACAGCGAGTTCGTGGCCATCGACGAGATGCTCGGCGACGAAGCATCCGACGGCGACCAAGGGGCCGGCAAGGACGCGGACGCCGTGAGCCAGCTGGCCGACATCAGACGCCGGCGGCGCGCCGCATCGATGATGGGGCCCTCGTCCGACGACGACGCCGAAGGCAGGGCGGCGTCAGGGCCCGCCGTCGAGCAGGGCGCCGAATCCGATCCGGATCCGGGCCCACCGGACCTCCCCATCGAGGGCCCGATCGGGATCCCGTCGACACTGCTGCACGGGTTCGGCGACGATCATACCGACGACGCGGCGACATCGACCGAGGCGGGACGGACCCAGCCGGGATCCACGGACCCGTTGGACGACCACCATGGTGCGGTGCCGGACGGTCAGCGGCACGCGGACTCCGAGCCCGGTGACCGATTGCACCACCTCGAGGAACGTCGACGGACACTGCAACCGATCGGTGAGGACGTCGAACCACCTCCAGCCGATCACCAACGGCCGCCGAACGACCTGAACCCGGGCGACGAACCGGAACTCCGCCCGATCGGCCAGTTCGAGCAGATGCCGGATGTTTCGCCTCGTCTGCGCGATCTCGTCGCCAGTCCGGATCCCGATCCGTCAACCGGCCCGGCCGAGAACCCTTTCTTGAAACGAAGCCGTGTGGTCAGCGAGCCTGCAGCCGCCCCCGACTTCTCAACCGATCCGTTCTCGACCCCGGGCCGGCCCGAGCCCACGGCGCCAACAAGCCAACAGCCGTCTCAGCTCGAGGTTCCCGCACCGGTTTCTCGCCCGTCACCGCCCGCTCAACCGACCAGTCCAACCGAGCCGGTGGCGCTCACACCGCCCCAACCGGAGCCCCAACCCGAACCCCAACCGGTCGCGTTCACACCGCCCCAACCGGAGCCCCAACCCGAACCCCAACCGGTCGCGCTCACACCGCCCCTACCCGAACCCCAACCGGTCGCGCTCACACCGCCCCTACCCGAACCCGAGCCGTCGACCGCAATCGACGACACGGTGGGGTTGGCAACCTCCAGCTCGGCGGAACCGTCGTCGGCAATCGACGCCGAGACCGGCGAGTACGTGGAAGTCGAATCGGGCCCGGACCGCGCGACACCTGGACCGGGCTCGCACCGGACCGCCTTGTTCAGCGGAGCCGACACCCATCCGCTGGCGGCATTCGCCGAAGCCGATCGACACCCGCTGGCCGCGTTCGCCCCGTCGACCGAAGCGGCTCCGAGTCAATCGACGCCCGAGGTGCTCGAGGCAGACGAGGTGGAACCGGAGCTGCCGCCGATCGACGACGTCTTTCCCCCCGACCCGGAGACAGACCTCCCCAAGGTCCCCGACCAGTCCCAGTCCTTTGCCGACATCCCGTCGATCGACGACCTGCTGCCGCCGGAGATGGTGCCAGACGAGGAACCCTCCACGATCGATTCAGCCGAGCCCGGAGAAACGACGATGCTGCCGCCGCTTCTCGAGCCGATCGATCATGGGAGCGGGCCCGAGCACTCGACAGAGTCCGAGCCGTCGCAGCCGGACGACGCCTGGGAACCCTGGGAACCACCAGAACCAGAGCCAACCCAACCCACCGACGCCTGGGAACCACCCCCAGAACCAGAACCAGAGCCAACCCAACCCACCGACGGCTGGGAACCCTGGGAACCACCCCCAGAACCAGAACCAGAGCCGACCCAACCCACCGACGCCTGGGAACCCTGGGAACCTTCGGAGTCCGATGAGTTCGTTCCCGTCGGAGCCTTGAACGGCGAGCCCATCGACTCCCCGCCACCAGGATCAACGGTGCTACCGACCGTCGATGACGAGTCGGCGGAATGGACCGTCGTCGATGACGTGCCGGACCTCGACGGCAGCACGCCCAAGCAGCGGGCCGATACCGACGCCCGTGGCTCCTGGATTCCACCAGCCCTGCGCGGCATTGCGCCGGACGCCCACGAGGCCGGTCAGAACCTCCCCCGACGCCGCCGCTGAGCACAGGAGGGAGCGAGCAGGATCGCTCTTCCAACGGGCTAACCGGCGTCGGTCGCTACGAGCTGTGACAACCGGGGTTCAGGAGCTCAGGTGCAAATATTGGTCGCGGCCCGGTCCGGTCGAGACGAGCGACACCGGTATGCCGACCTGATCGGCGATGAACTGGAGATAGTCGGCCGCCTCCGGCGGTAGGTCCTCACGCCGTCGGATCATCGACAGGTCCGTCTTCCACCCCGGCAGCTCCTCGTAGACGGGAACGGCCCGGTGGAGCTCCGATTGATGGTAGGGCAGCTTGTCGAGGAGCTGACCGTCGATCTCGTAGCCGACGCAGACCTTGACCACGTCGAAGGTGTCGAGCACGTCGATCTTCGTGATGGCGAGGTCGGTGAGGCTGTTGAGCCTTACGGCATGACGCAACATCACCGCGTCGAACCAGCCGGGACGGCGACGACGACCGGTGTTGGTGCCGAACTCGCGACCGATGTCGACCATCCGGTTGCCGTCGTCATCGAAGAGCTCGGTGGGGAACGGACCGGCACCGACCCGGGTGACATAGGCTTTGGCCACTCCGAGCACCCGGTTGATGTGGCGGGGCCCGACACCGGCTCCGGTGCAGGCGCCGCCGGCGGTCGGATTCGACGACGTCACGAAGGGATAGGTGCCGTGGTCCAGATCGAGGAACGTGGCCTGGGCTCCTTCGAACAGAATCTCCTGACCGGCTTCCAGGCCCTCATGGATGAGGCCGGTGGCATCGGCGATATACGGCTTCAGGGGGTCGAGACACTCCGACAGGACCTTGTCGGCCAGGGCATCGGGATCGACGGGCAGGCGGTTGAACACCTTGGTCAACACCTTGTTGGTGTGGATCAGGGCAGCCCGTAGCTTCTCCCGAAAGATCATCTCGTCGAGGAGATCCTGCACCCGCAGGCCCAGCCGCATCGCCTTGTCGGCATAGGCCGGACCGATGCCCCGCTTCGTGGTGCCCAGCTTCGCCTTGCCCAGATGCCGTTCGTGAAGGGCATCGAGCTGCTGGTGGTAGGGAAGGATCAAGTGGGCGTTGCCCGACACCCGGAGGCGGGAGCAGTCGACGCCGCGGCGACTGAGCATGTCGATCTCGGCCAGCAACACGAACGGATCGACCACGACGCCGTTGCCGATGACGGGCACGATGTGGTCGTAGAGCACGCCGCTCGGCACGAGCTGAAGGGCGAAGGTCTCATCGTCGACGACGAGTGTGTGTCCGGCGTTGTGTCCGCCCTGATAGCGCACCACCATCGACATCTCCTTGGACAGGAGATCGGTGAACTTGCCCTTACCCTCGTCGCCCCACTGGGTTCCGACCACGATCGTTGCTGGCACCGTTCGATGGTACCCCGAACAGCCGAGGACCTGAAGGGTCGAATTCAACCCGTTGAGGTGGGCGGACCATACTGAGTTCATGTCCGACGCCCCGGTGTTCCCGATCGATCCACCGACGTTCTGGGATGATCCCTACCCGGTGCTCACCCGGATGAGGGCGGAGGCGCCGATCTGCGTGGTTCCGGAGTTGGGGGCCACGTTGATCACCCGGCGCAACGACATCCACACCTGCGAGAAGAACGTCGCGGTGTTCTCCTCAGATCAGCCGGGCGGTCTGATGAATGTCCTCATGGGCCAGAACATGATGCGTAAGGACGGCGACGAACACCGCCGTGAACGCTTCGTGTACTACCCGGCCATCTCGCCGTCGAAGGTCAAGGCGTACTGGTCGGCCGAGTTCGCGAAGATCACCGACCAGGTGATCGACCACCTGAGCGACTCGGTCGCCGGCGGGGGCACGGTCGATCTGGTGCAGGACTACGCCACGGCGGTGTCGGGCGAGGCCTTGAAGATCCTCACCGGACTCACCACGGTCGCCCACACCGACATGGACGCCTGGAGCCAGGCCATGATCGACGGCATCGCCAACTACGTCGGCGACCCAGCGGTCGAAGCCCGCTGCCATGCGGCCACGGCCGCCATCGACGAGGCCATCGACGAGCGGCTGCCGGCCGTCGAAGCCGCACCTGACCCGAGCCTGCTGTCGGTCATGGTGGCGTCCGACATGCCGCTCGACCAGGTTCGGGCCAACATCAAGCTGACGATCTCGGGCGGTCAGAACGAGCCTCGCGACGCCATCGCCGGAGCGATCTGGGCGCTCCTGACCCACCCCGACCAGCTGGCCATGGCCCTTGATGGACGGGTGTTGTGGCTCCAGGTCTTCGAGGAGTATTGCCGGTGGATCGCGCCGATCGGCATGTCGCCCCGCCGTGTCGCCGCCGACTTCGAGTTCGAGCCGGAGGACGGACCGCCGGTGCGGTTCGACGCCGAGGAACGGGTGTTCCTGATGTTCGGCTCGGCCAACCGCGATGAGCGCCACTTCGACAACGCCGACCGGTTCGACGTCACCCGCGACACCGGCCCATCGCTCACGTTCGGAGCCGGTCCCCACTTCTGCGCCGGGGCGGCCGCCTCCCGCTGTCTGGTCGGCGACCACGCGCTCCCCCGCTTCTTCGAGCGGCTGGGCGTGCCGGTGCTCGATCCCGGGACCGGGGTGGTCCGGTTCGGCGGGTGGGCGTTCCGGGGTCCGCTATCGGTGCCGGTTCGCTGGGGCTAGGCCGAGGTGTCCGGCAGGCGCGGTGGTGCGGCCAGCAGTGAGAGGCCGACACCGAGCATGACGGCCAGCACGATCTGTCCGATCCACAGCTCGGGTGGCCACCGGACGGTCCAGGCCAGGTGGATGACCAGCGTCGAGGTCGTCCACAACACCAGCGGCACGACGAATCCGATCCGGCGGGCGATGCCATGGTCGTCGTCGCTTGCCGTCCGGATCACAAGATCGGCGGCCAGACCGGCGGCGACGACGGCGATGACCTGCCACCACAGCTCGAAGGCATCCAGTCCGGCCATGGCAAGCCCGTGTATGGCGCCGATCACCGTGAAGGTGGCGAACGGCGGTCTCCAGCGACGAAGGAGAACCAACATGGGGACGACGACGATGACGGTTGTGATGAGGGTGCCCAGCACACCGTGGGCGGCTTCGAGCTCGTTCGCATAGGGCACGTAGGACCGCGACATCGGCCAGTTCGTCAAGCCGTTGGCGTACATGAAGAAGAAGGCGATGCCGGTGACGACGAGGGCGGTCGAGAGGGCGACCGGCAGAAAGGCTCCGAATCGGGTGGCGACATCGGCGCCCGGGGTCCGCCAGTACGCCCGCACCGGGGCTGTGGCGGAGAGTAGAATGCCGCTCAGCATGAGCAGGTGGGTGGGTGACAGCAGGGCGTCGATGCTCGACTCGATACCGAAGACCGTGTGCCAGATTCCATCACCGATCCCACCCACCGCGAACATCGCCAGGCCGACAACAGCGAGTTCATAGCCGGATGGGATGGCGTCGAGCAGCGAGACAACAGCGGGCCGCCGCCGGTACACCATCCACGCCAGCCACGCCGCGCCACCGGTGAACCCGCTGTAGAACACGGCGTGCCACGGGGTGAAGAACGACTCCAGTTCGGGCTGGTTGCGATGGGCCCACCCATCCAGGCTCAATCCGACGAGCAACCACAAGCCGAAGAACACGTACACCAGGTGCTCGCTGCGGGTCGCGTCCGGGGCCGCTTCTTTGGGGTCTGCCGATGCCGTCGCCGGGATTCGTTCGGCCAAGGTCATGGATCCAGTATGACCTAGGTGGCGCTCAGCGCCGAGTCGGTTCGCTGCCGTCGAGGCGGGTCAAGCCGTCGAGAATCAGATCGAGCACCAGCTCGAAACTCGAACCGGTGTCACCGGCCAGGTGCTGTTCGACGTGGGCGATGGTGTAGGGAAAGCGCTGAGCGTCGACGCCGGCCAGGAAGTCCCGGGCCAGCTCGTCGAGATCATCCGATTCGTCGAAGTTCGACATCATTTCCTGCTCCTGGAGGGTGTAGCCGACGACATGGTTGGTGACGGCATGGAAGCCATGGTGTGCGACGTCGGGCGGCAAACCGGCTTGGTCGAAGAGGCGCAGCAGGACTTCCATGAACTGGATTCGGGCGGGACCGGGCATCACCCGTTGCCACAGCGGCGCGGCCCAGGGGTGGGCGGCGAGGGCTCGGCGAGCCGACACGGCTACCGAGCGGATCATCGCCAGCGACTCGGCGGGTTCCGGCGGGGCTTGGACGGGGGGCTCGTCGATTTCACCGGCGACCTCGTCGACCATCAGCGCCAGGAGTTCGTTCTTGTTGGCGACGTGGTTGTAGAGCGACATGACCTCGTAGCCCAACTCCTTGGCCAGCTTGCGCATGCTGAGGGCTCGCAAACCGCCGACGTCGGCCAGCGCCACTGCGGCGGCGACGATGGAGTCCGGGGTGAGGGCTGTCCGTTCGCTGGCTTGTTTCGACACCGTGAGCTGCTCTCCGCTTTCTTGGAGCCGGGTTGACGACCGGTTGACGACATACAGTGTACGTGCTACAACGTACACTGTACATCAATCGACGTACAGTGTACGCACCTAGCGCGGCATCAAGTCTACGTCGCACCGACCGAACAGCCGAGGAGCAAGCCCCATGAACGCCGAACTCGATGTCACCGAACCCGACCGGACCAGCGAACGACCCGGGATTCCGACGACGATGACGGCGGTGACCGCCCGCACCTATGGAACCGAGGAGGTGCTCGCCGTGGAGCAGATCCCGGTGCCGACACCCGGCGACGATGAGGTTCTGATCCAGGTGGCCGCCTCCTCGCTCAACGCCCTCGACTGGCACTTCGTCACCGGCACGCCGTATCTCCTCCGACTCATGGCCGGGCTCAGGCGACCCAAGCGGATCGTGCCCGGTGCCGATGTGGCCGGCACCGTCGTCGCCGTCGGATCGTCGGTCCACAACCTGTCGGTGGGCGACCGGGTCTACGGCGAAACCGGCGACGGCGGAGGCTGCGGTCAGTACCTGGCAGCCAAGGGATCGACCATCACCCACCTTCCGGACGGTGTCGGTTTCGATGACGGCGCCGCCACTCCGGTCGCCGGGCTCACGGCGATCCAGGCCCTCCGCACCCACGCCGACGTACAGGCCGGCGACTCGGTACTCATCAACGGGGCGGCCGGCGGCGTCGGGACCTTCGCCGTCCAGATCGCCAAGGCATTGGGGGCCAAGGTCACCGCGGTGTGCAGCGGACGAAACGTCGACATGGTCCGGGCCATCGGCGCCGACCGCGTGATCGACTACACCGCCGAGGATTTCGTGGCCAGTGGTGAACGCCACGACGTGATGATGGACAACGTCGGCAACCGAACCACCGCCGAATGCATGGCGGTCCTTGCTCCGTCCGCTCGCTACGTCGTCGTCAGCGGGCCGAAGGAGAACCGCTGGCTGGGGCCCATTCCCATTGTCGCTCGCCGAGCGCTCGCCTTCCGCCGGACCGACCACTCGTTCCATCAGTTCACGGCCACACCGAACACCGAGGACCTCGATCTTCTGGCTGCGATGCTGGCCGACGGCCGCATCGTGCCGCAGATCGACCGTATCGTCGGACTCGACGGCGTCGCTGCCGGTCTGGCCGAGATCGGCTCGGCCCATGCCAGAGCCAAGATCGTCGTCCGGCCTCAGGCCAGCTCGGCGACCGGCCGAGCGTGATGGACCTTCGTCGTACCGCACGGTCCGCTCGACGTGACGGTCAGCCGGCCCCGCTGCCGTCTTGTGTCTGGGGCCGGGTCAGGTCGCAGAACTCCCGAAACGAAGGAACCCTCCCCTTCTGCTCGAGATAGTCGTGGAGGGCGGTCGTCGGTGGACGCAACCAGGGCCACGGGTGGCGTTCGAGGTCCAGTTGGCGGGACAGTCGACTGAAACCCGGTACCGGCGCGGCCGTGACGGCGGCCACCTGGGAAGCCAGGACGTCGGTCGGCCGTCCCAGGTGGATCTCCAGCGACCGCCTCCGGCTGAGTTCGGCCAGCGTCTCGGTCAGGAAGACCAGCCGCTTTCCTGACAGGCGAAGTCGGTTCAGCAACGGCTCGTCGAAGACGAAGATCGCCGGCAGATCGCGGTGGGCGGCCAACGCCGGGTCTCGGGTGCCGAGTGACTCGGCGGTCAGCCAGACCGCGCTCGGTTCCGACGAGGCCGGCACGACGTCAGGTGAGCCGTAGGCCTCCGAGAACGGTCGCAGTGCCGGACGAGCCACCGACGACCGGGATTCTGTCGGGGCATAACCCGAAATCGGACACGACTCGTTCAGCACGCACTCGTCGCAGTAGCGCGACGCCCGTTTCCGTACCTGCTGGCGGGCGAAGCCGTAGACCCGCGAACGGGTCGTGCCCGCCACCCACTGCCAGCCGAGGCGGTTGGCGGCCCTCGACCCGTCGAGCAGGTGGCGGAACATGAGCTGTTCGCCGGCGAAGGTGTCTCCGCCCGCCCGGAAGCTGTATTGGCTGGCCAGCCACATCCGCGTCTGGTTGACGCACCATCCGTCGGACCGGAGTTCCGCGAGCGTTCTGGCAACGCAGTTCATGTCGGCCGGCCACGGCTCGGCGGGCCACTCGGTGCTGGCGCGCGCCGGTTCGTAGGCGATCGGGCGGGCGGTGTCACGGCCATGGTTCGCGTACCAGTGCCGTGCATAGTCCTGCCAGAGCAGCTCGCTGTGATAGCGGAAGCGGTCACGGGACGGCGCATCCGCAGTGGCGCGCCAGACCTCGCTCAACGTCAGCAGGCCGTGACGTATGTAGGGCGAGAGTTTCGACGCACCGCGTCGCTCCGGTGGGTCGACCATGCTCCGAGACCGGGCGTAGCCGGTCACATCGAGCGAGGCGAGCGCTCCGTCGGCAGCCTGCTGACCGCCGGCGAACGCAGGTGATGCGTAGGGCACATCGCAGCAGAGATGACCGAGATGTTCGGTGACCCAGGCCACCACGCCGCTGCGGTCATACGGCGGATTCGGCAGGAGTGACGACATCGGATCAGCCACGGCAGTCCTACCACACGAGGGCCGTGATCCCGGCCACGTAGAAGACCAGGATGGCGATGCCCTCGAAACCGACGTGTCGTCGCTCCCGCGCCAACATTCCGGCGGCCAGAAGTGAGGTGAGGATGACGGTGAGCGACAGGATGAAGATGGCGTCGCCGTCCACCCGGTGGTAGACGGATCCAGCGGTGAACGACACATCGGCGGCGACCACGAAGAGCACATCGAAACTGTTCCCGCCGACGATGTTCGAGATCGCCAGGGTGAGGGCACCGATACGAACGGCCGTCAGCACGGTCACCAGCTCGGGCAGCGACGTGATGACGCTGGTGAACAGAATCGCCACCAGCGAGCCCGACAGCGCGGTTTCCCTGCTGACCGTGATGCCGGCGGTTCCGATGAGAAAGCCGACCGCGGCGACGACGGCGGCCAGTCCGGCGAACTGCATCCACAGCGTCGGGAGCGGGGTTGCGGTCGCGTCGGGGGCGCCGGCGTCGACCACGGTGTCGGAGGTGTCCTTCGGATCCCACATCGGCTGGGAGCGAGCCCGCCGGGCCAGCACCAGACCGTAGCCGTACACCACCACGAGCACGAGGCTCGCCGGGTGTATCCAGCCGACCGCCAGCTCCGGACCGGCCGCCGCACTGAGGGCGATGCCGATGAGGGCCAGCAGCACCATCGTCTGGATGATGTTGGGAAGCGATGCCGCCGCATGCTCCAGGTTGACCCGCCGGTAGACGAAGTCGGCGATCACCAGAAAGGTGGTCTGCGCGGCGATGCCGCCGACGGCGTTGCTCACCGCGAAGCCGGCCTCGCCGCTGGATGCTCCAACGACGGTCGTGATGATGCCCGGCATGGAGGTGGCGGCACCCAACAGCACCGCTCCCGCCATGGCCTCGCCCAGACTCGTCCGGTCGGCCAGTTCGTCCACGACCTTGGTGAACTTGACACCGGCGGTGATGAGGACAGCGGCTCCGACGAGGAGGACGACAACGGCTCCCGGCAGCGACTCGGTGACGAGATCGAACACGGCCGGCCGCTAGAACCGAATCGGTTCGCGCTCGAGCAGCCGTTCGATCATCGAGGTGTCCGGGTGGTGCCGACCGGGAGCGAACGCCAGGCCGTGCAGGCCGCCGATTTCCAGGAGGTGCTTCACGTCGATGGCGTAGTGCAGCAGGGGCGGGACGAGGTCGATAACGTCGGCGGCGAGCGCCACCGGCCCGACCTGGGCCACGCCTCGGTGCCCACCGAGATCGATGACCCATCCTCGGTGCGTCAGGTCGGCCTGCTTCAGTGGGCGGCCGTTGATGGCGCGGGCGGCATTGGCGCCGGCGGTTGCGCCCGCCTGGACGGCGATCTGGGCCGCCATCGGTGCGATCTCACCGTCGCGGTTCCGGTGCCGGGCAACGTCGCCCGCGGCAAAGGTCCGCGACCACCCGGCGACCCGGAGTTCGTCGTCGACCTCCAGGCGACCGTCCTCGACCGGGAGGTCGGCTCCAAGTTCGTCGACGATCGACTCGAAGCCGCCGGCCCAGACCACCATGCCCTCGATCGAGGTGCCGTCGGCCAGGGCCACACCGGACTCGGTGATCGCCTCCAACTCCCGTTCCAGCAGCAGCTCGACGCCTCGGCGGCGCATGATCGTCGCGGCGTGGCTCGACAGGGCATCGCCGAGGCCGGTCAAGAGCTGTGGTTCCCGATCGATGATTCGGATACGGACATCGGGTCGGGTGACGGCCAGCGCTCCGGCAAGCTGGACGCCGGTCGCTCCACCTCCGATGACGGCCAGCTCCCCGCTCGATCCTTCCGGTGTGGTCCCGAGTGACTCGAGGTGCCGCCGAAGGCGGATGGCATCGCCCGGCGTCCGGAGCGGAAAGGCTCGTTCGAGCCCGGGAATGCCGGGATCGGTCGGCTTGGCTCCTGCGGTGACGATCACGGCCTCGGCCGCCAAGGTCTCGCCGTCCGCCGTTTCGACGACGCCGTCGTCGATCGCGGCGACGCGTGCGATTCGGGTCGAATGCCCGAACGCACTCAGGGGCGCAAACGCATCTCCGATCGGTGCGGTGCCGCCGGCCACCGCCGCCAGGCGCGTCGTGAAGCCGTGCACACCGGCCGGGTCGACGATGGTCACGGGAACGCCCTCGGACGCCGCGGCGACGGCCGCGTGCATTCCGGCGTATCCGGCGCCGACGACGAGGACTCCTGGAAGCCGTTCGATGTTACCCACGGGGCCCTACGACGCCCGGGAGAGTTCCGACGCCGACTTGAGGACCTCGTCGCCGTCGTCCTGCTCGACCAGAAACGCCGGATCATCGTCCGAGGCGTTGCGGGTCACCTCGGTGCCCTCGATGGTGCGTGTGACCTTCTCGGTGAACCGTTCCGTGACCGTGCCGGTGCCCGTTCCGGAGCCCCATTCCCATTCGACCTTGTCGCCGACCTGTATCGACGTGTCGTGTCCTGTCATTGCTCGGGTCTCCTTCATAGGGGGTGCCGCCGCCAAGATGATCTGCCCGCATGCGACCGTCGGTAAACAATGGGTCCCGGGAGGGTTCCTTGCCGAGCGGACGGACACGAGGGATCATCGACACATGTCCGACCTCTCGTCCGAACCGCTCACCAAGTCCCACGCCACTGTCGAGGGCAAGAAGATGGCCTACCACGAGTCCGGTGCCGGGCCCGCGGTGGTGTTCCTGCACGGCAATCCGACGTCGTCGTACCTGTGGCGCAACGTGGTGCCCCATCTGGCCGGCCGGGCACGCTGCGTCGTCCCGGACCTGATCGGTCACGGCGACTCCGACAAACTCGACGACACCGGCCCCGGTTCGTATCGGTTCGTCGAGCACCGTCGATACCTCGACGGGCTCCTCGATCAACTCGATCTTGGCGACGAGATCACCTTCGTCATCCACGACTGGGGCTCGGCGCTGGGGTTCGACTGGGCCAACCGGCATCGAGACCGGGTGGCCGGTATCGCCTTCATGGAGGCGATCGTGCGTCCGGTCGGCTGGGACGAGTGGCCGGAGGCGGCCCGGGGCATCTTCGAAGGCTTCCGCTCCCCTGCCGGCGAAACGATGATCATCGACAAGAACCTGTTCGTCGAGGCCGTGCTCCCAGGGTCGATCCTCCGGGACCTCACACCGGCCGAGCACGACGAGTACCGCCGCCCGTTCCTGGAACCCGAGCACCGTCGACCGACGCTGACCTGGCCCAGGGAGATCCCGATCGATGGCGAACCGGCCGATGTCGCCGCCATCGTCTCCGACTACGCGGAGTGGCTGTCGTCGTCGGAGGTTCCCAAGCTCTTCGTCAACGCCGAGCCGGGCGCCATACTCACCGGTGCCCAGAGGGAGTTCTGCCGGTCGTGGCCAAACCTGACCGAGGTCACGGTCAAGGGCAACCACTTTGTCCAGGAAGACAGCCCCCACGAGATCGGAGCCGCGATCGCCGACTGGCTGCCGACCGCCTGACCAACCGCCCCTGCCCCGAGCGCCGGAGGATCAAAGTTCGGCGGCGATGGATGGCGGACGCTCCCGGTGACGGTCAGGGGGACGGTCGGGGTCCGGTCGGTGGTCGAGGTCTCTCCGCCCCCGATCCCCCGGCCGGGGGATCGATCGGCTGCGACCGTCGAGCTGGTCGGTGGATCGGAGGACCGGCCCGTCGACACCCGACCTCAGGTACGCCAGGAGGTCGGTCAGCGGCATCGGCCGTGCGAACAGATATCCCTGACCGAGTCGGAATCCGGCGGCCAGCAGCTGTTCGACCTGCTCCGGCGTTTCGATGCCCTCGGCAATCGGCTGCTGCATGGTTCCTCGGGCCAGATTGCAGATCGAGGCGACGAGTTCGCTGCCGCCCTGGCGGTCCATGGCCTTCACCAGCAAGCGGTCGATCTTCACATGGGTGAAGGGTGACTCGATCATCTGGTTGATCGACGACCAGCCCGACCCGAGGTCGTCGGTGGCGACGCCGACCCCCAGTGATCGGAGCCGTTCGAACGCCTGGAGCCGGACTGCGGCGTCGGCCGGCCGCTCGGTTTCGGTCAGCTCGAGAATCAGACGGGAAGGCGCAACCTGGTAGCGGCCGAGCTCCTCGGTGAGAAAGTCCACCAGTTGCGGATCGACCATGTGGGACGCCGAGATGTTGACCGTCACGAACAAGCGATCCTCGCCGTCCCGGCGGAGAATCTCCAGGAGCTGAAGCGCCTGGTGGATCATCGAACACCCGAGCAGATGACTCAACCCGTGGGCCTCGATGACCGGTATGAACTCGTCCGGCATGACGATCCCGCCATCCGGTTGCGGCCACCGGGCCAGCAGCTCGGCTCCGGCCGGACGACCGGCGTCCATGTCCACGATCGGCTGAGCCCAGGCCACGATCTCGTTGCGTTCAAGCGCCGCCTCGACCTGGTCGGCGAGCAGATGACGGGCCATCTCGTCCGCCACCAATTCCGGGGTCGCCGTCACCATCTGCGCCTTCCCCATCGTCTTGGCCTCCTGCAGCGCCAGGCTGGCCTCGGCCAGCAACGCCTCCGGATCGACCTCATCGGCCGGCCTGGAGGCCGAGCCCAGACTCATCGCCATCCGCCGCTCCAGCGGTCCGGCGTCGTCGAGCACGATCGAGGTGACCCGGTCCTGCTCGGCCAGCGTGAGAGCCCGGTTGTTGATGGCCAGGAACTCGTCACCACCGAGCCGGGCGACAAACCAACCATCCAAACGGTCGGTCATTGCCCGCGCCAGCTGCCGCAGCGCCTCGTCCCCGTGGTGATGGCCAAGGTGGGTATTGATCCACTTGAAGTCATCGAGGTCGCAGATGACGACGTGGGTCTCCTCCCCCGCCTTGGCCCGTCGTTCGAGTTCGACGGTTGCCCCGAGTCGCGACGGCAACCCGGTCAGCGGGTCGACCAGAGCCAGGGCTGCCGTGTGGGCCTGCTCCTCGAGCAGTCGCGACTTGATGTGCTCGAAGCCGTGAATACCGGCCGCCAGCGGCGCCGAGAGGGTCAAAACGGCAAGGGTTTCGAGAAACAGGCCGTGGAGCAGGTAGGCGGCCAGGTAGGGCACCGCATAGGCGAACATCAGCGGCTGGGCCGAGACCTTGAAGCTCTGGGGCAGCAGTATGGCATCGGTGGCCAGACCGTATCCGAGCACGAAGATCAGAACCCAGGCCACGAGCGGGTCGTCGAGGTTCGCCCAACAGAACAGCGGGAGAGCGGCCCAGACCACTCCCGACAGCCACACCCCGGCAGCCTGCGACGAGTCACCGCCACCCCAGATCCGGTTGAACCATCCGAGCGTGGTCAGCGCCACCAGGATCGACCACAAGATCAGAATCCGAGGGTCGACGGCTCCTCGTAGCGCGAGCGGAACGAGCACGGCGACGGCCAGAATGCCGCACGTGTCGATCGTCCCGACCCGGGAGTGCTGCGCGTCGAGGAGATCGTTCTCCAGTTGCCCGAGGTCGACACCGCCGGCGTCGACACGAACTCCGGCAACCGGCTCATGACCGTGACGGTCGCCCGACGGGCGGAGAATGGTGATACGGATCTATCGGCGTCAACGACCGGCGAGTTGAGGCGGCCCGATCAGCGGGGATAGACGCCCGCCATCACGGCAAAGCCCTCGATGGCCTTGACCCGATCGGTCCAGCGACGGATGGCCGGATACGGGGTGAGGGCGATACCTCCCTGGGGAGCAAGCATCGCATCGGGAAACACCGCCAGGTCGGCGATCGTCGGATGCTCCCCCTCGACCAGCCACAGCCGACCCTCCTGCTCCCCCTGCCACAGATGACGGTCGAGGTGCCGGAAGAGATCCTGCGCGCCGCGACGGCAGGCGTCGATGTCGAAGTCGTAGCCGAGCGTGTCGTGCAGGCGAGCCGCCGACGCGGTGTTGGTCGTTCCCTCCGCGAACGCCATCCACGACGCAACCCGACCCAGACGCTCGGGGTCGGCCACCGGGTACCAGCGGCCGGTGTCGTCGTAGCGGGCGGCCAGGTAGATGGAGATGGCGGTGGCATCCCACACGAGATAGCCGTTGTCATCCAGCACGGGGATGTGGCCGAGCGGGTTGATCCGGCGGAAGTCCTCGCCTTGATGCTCCTTGCCCGGATGGAAGTCGACCGGTACCCGCTCGTAGTCGAGCCCGAGGATCGACAACAGGAGCCGCTGCTTGTAGCAGTTGACCGACAGCTCATAGTCGTACAGCTTGATCCGGGCCATCAACTCAGAGCTCCAGAACCAGGCGGTCGGTTTCGGCTCGCGACACGCAAACGGCGATGCGATCGTGCGTGGCCTTCTGCGTCGGCGACAGGTAGACGTCCTGATGGTCGGCGCGTCCGTCGAGCAGCGGGATCACACACGTTCCGCACGCCCCCTGCTCGCACGAGGCCTCGACCGCGACGTCGTTGGCCCGGAGCACGTCGAGGATGGTCTGCCCGGCCGCGACGGTGAGGGTGCGGGCCGACCGGCTCAAGGCGATCTCGAAGGTCGAGTCGAGATCGAGGTCGTTGGGGTTCTGGAAGTACTCGAAGTGCACCGTGTCGTCCGACCAGCCGGCAGCGGTGGCCGTGGCGCGGATGGCGTCGAGCATCGGGCCCGGTCCACAGGCGTACACCTGGCGCCCGAATCCGGCGTCGGCCAGCAGCGAGGCCAGCACGTTGCCGGTGGCCGCAGGGTCGAGGCCGTGGTGGACCACGCCATGTCGGCCGAGTGCCTCGACGACATCGGCGAACGCGACATGTTCGGGGCCGCGCACGAAGTAGTGGAGCTCGAAACCGGCGTCGACGGCGGCGAGGGTCTGGGCCATGGCCAGCAGCGGGGTCACCCCGATCCCACCGGCCACGAGGATCGTGTGATCGGCGTCGCGCCGCAACGGGAAGGTGTTGCGAGGCCGGGAGATCATGAGTCGGTCGCCCACGTTCACCGAATCGTGCATCGCCACCGAGCCGCCTCTCGAGTCGGGTTCGCGTTTGACCCCGATCCGATAGGTGGTGTCGCCCGGGCCGTTGGTCAACGAGTAGGGCCGAAGCAACCCGTCGGCCATGTGCACGTCGATGTGGGCGCCGGGCTGTGGGACCGGCAGCGGTTGATCACCGTCGACCGCCGCCAACTCGAACGCCATGATCCCCTCCGCCGTCGGCCACTTGGCCGCGACCTCGACCTCGAGGAGGCCGAAGGGCGCGACCCGCCCCTGGGCCAGAACCTGACCGAACCCTGCGTCGACATCGGTGGCGACACCCGGTTGGGCCGCGGGTCGGGTACCGACCTCGAGCGCCTCGACGCGCCGGACGAAGGCCGCCAGCACCACGACCGCGGCCGACAGCGCTCGGTTGCTCGACGTGTCCCCAGCCATCTCGCCCTCGGAGCCGGTGGCGCCGGCACCCACGACCACCGGACGAACAACCGTCACGGTCGGGTCGACCGGCTGGAGCACCACGTCGACCGTCGCTCCCTCACCGAACACCGCCGCCAGTTCGGACCGCAGGTCCTCGACCTCCGCCGCCAGCTCGGTCGCCGACGCGTTCACCGTCGGCGCCCAGAGCGGCAGTGCCGCCGACGGCGACCCGTCAGCCGATTGCGGGACTGGGAAAGGCCGCCGGTCCCCTTCGAGCGCGGCCGATCCCGGCGCGCCGTCGAGCGTGGTCCAAACCAGGCCGGCGTGCTCGTGGGCCGGTAGCGTCGCCGTACACATCGATTGGGCCGGGGCGTTGTCGGGATGGGCGGGAATATAGGTGCAGCTGCCGGCGACCGATGCGTAGCGCCACCCGTGATACCGGCACACCAGCTCGGTACCGGTGTTGCTTCCGAGCGACAGCCGCACCCCCCGGTGCAGGCAGCGGTCGGGCCAGACGTTGACCGTTCCGTTGTCGTCCCGCCAGATCACCAGGTCCGAGCCCCACAGCCTGCCCGCGGCGACATGGCCCGGCACCGCGTCGGCCGAGGCGGCCACCGGATACCAGCCGCGGTTGGCCGTCAGGTCGACCGGCGGGACCGACACCTCGGTCATCGAGACACCAACGACTCGTCGGGGCGGATCACCCCGTAGCGCAACCCCAGGTCGGTGAGGTGGCGGCGGTAGACGATCGACGACTTGTCGGCCCGAATCGGCGTTTCCGCCCGAGGGTCGAGGGGCAGCCGTTTCGGCAGCTGGTTCTCGAGAATCGATTTGTCCTGACCGAAGATGAGCTGCTGGAAGTGCCGCATGCCCGCTTCGGTGTTGACCGAGTCGACCATGCACAGGAAGTTGTGGGCCCGGCTCGTCTCGGCGTCGACGGGATGGAGGAACAGGGCGATCACGTCACGGCGCGACGGGTCCTCGGCGCACGACTTGTAGAGGATCGCCACGTAGGGATGGGGGACCCGGTAGGTGTACTCGGTGAGCTGGCCGCTGGTGGCGTTGGCCGCGGCCTTCGGCTGGTAGAACACGCATTCGGTGGCCCAGATCTCCCCGTTGTCGATCTCGACCTGATAGTCACGAACCTCGGTGTAGGGCTCGGCGCCGAGCAGGTCGGTGTGCACGTAGGGGAAGTGGCCCATGTCGAGGAAGTTCTCGACGCAGCGGGGCGCCGAGGTGGCCACCTGCAGCGTGCCGGCGTTGAGGATGCGGCGGTCGGGTTCGTCGAACTCCGGGATCTCGAACAGCGGCACGGGATCGCCGAGGCTCGTCCACACGTACCCGTACCGCTCGGTGACGGGTAGGGACCGGGCGTCGGCGGTGGCCGAGAATCCTCCGTCGACCTCTGCGGCCAACTCGATCGGCTCGCCCAGCAGTCGGGTCGCGAGCAGCCGGCCCGGCCCCATCTCGGCCGACGCCACGATCGCGTACCAGAGGTTGCGAGCGACCGGATCGTCCACAGCTCCGTCATTGGAGGTGTTCATCTGCATCGTCATACCGTCCCCCGGTATACCATCTCTCGGTCTCTCGGTTCGGCGTCCCTCGGGATAGCGCCCCTCGGCTCATGATGGCATGAACCCACGGTCCTCCACGAGGCCGATCGCCCCTCGTCAGTGACATGACATGGCGACAAGTAGCATTGAGCGGTCGGAGCACGTGGAGACCGAATCGATCCCGGCTCTGTACGCCTTACAAAAAGTAAAGTAGTCTTCGGATCGGACAAGATCCAGACTGTTCGGATCCGCGGAAGCCGGACCGGATGCACAACAGGGAGAGATCATGGTTCAGTCCATCAAGCGACTAGTGGTTCTGTTCGCGGCGTTGGCCCTCGTGGCCACCGCTTGCGGATCCGATTCCGACGACGAGTCGGCCGAGGGTGGCGACGGCGACGCCGTGTCGATCGCCCTCGTCCTTCCCGGCGAGATCAACGATCTGTCGTGGAACCAGCAGATGTACGAGGGGGCGACGGCGCTCCAGGATCAGGGCCTCGTCTCCGAGGTCCTCTACACCGAACTGGTACCCGAGGGTGACTCGGAGCGGGCGATCCGCGGCTACGCCGAGGACGGTATCGATCTGGTGGTGGCCCACTCGTTCGGCTACGGCGACACCGCCAAGATGGTGTCGGCCGACTTCCCCGACACCGCGTTCGCCTGGGGCGGCGGCATCGACGCCTCCGAGGGCAACGTGGCCGACTACGCCCAACCGTTCCACGAGGCCTACTACCTCATGGGCATCCTGGCCGGCGGCGCCAGTGAGACCGGTGTGCTCGGCGGAGCCGGCGGTTTCGACATCCCGGCCTGTCACTCGTTGATCGAGGCGTTCTATCTCGGCGCCCAGGAGGTGCAGCCCGACGCCACCGGTGTGACCACCTATGTCGGTGACTGGATCGATGTGGCCAAGGCCAAGGAGGCCGCCGTGGCCGCCGCCGACCAGGGAGCCGACGTGTACGGCGCCTGCGGCGAGGGTCCCGTGCTCGGCCAGATCGAGTTGGCCCAGGAGCGGGGGCTGCTCGCGACCGGCTACGTCGGTGACATGAGCAGCCTGGCCCCCGACCACATCCTGGCCTCCATGGTCTGGGAGACCGAGGCCCTGCTGGGTCAGATGGTGGCCGACATCCAGGACGGCACCTTCGCCGAGGGCGGAACCGCCGACTACTACGAAGTCGGTGTGGCCGACGACGGCCTCGTCGTCGCCATCAACGACGGCCTGGCCGACCGGATCTCCGATGAGGCCATGACCCTCTACGAGGAGCGTCTGGCCGAGATCAAGGCCGGCGAGTTCACCGTTCCGTTCATCCCCGAGTAGTCGGGACAGCGTCACACACCGAGTCGAACGAGCCCCATCCGTGACCCGAACCAGCGACGACACGCCTATCGACAACGCTGAGGCACCGATCATCAGCGTCGAAAACGTGTCGCGCCGGTTCGGGGATGTGGCGGCGCTGGCCGGTGTCAGCCTCGACGTGCGTCAAGGCGAGGTACTGGCCGTTCTCGGTGAGAACGGGGCCGGCAAGACCACGCTGATGCGTATTCTCGGCGGGCTCGATTCGCCGACCGGAGGGCGGGTGTTGCTGCGGGGCGAACCCTACGAACCCCGATCGCCCAAGGACGCCGTGCAGGCCGGTATCGCGCTGGTGCACCAGCACTTCGCCCTCGTTCCAACAATGACGGCGGCGGAGAACATTCTGTTGTTCCGCTCGGATCCCGAGCGACGATGCAGTCGGGCCGAGGCCGCCCGGCAGCTGGCGGCCGAGGCGACCGATCTTGGCTTCTCCGTCGATCCGAACGCGATCGTGGGCCAGCTGTCGGTCGGTGAGCAGCAACGCCTCGAACTGCTACGAGCGCTCGACGCCGCCCCCGACGTGCTGTTGCTCGACGAGCCGACGGCGGTGCTGACCGACTCCGAGGCTGCAGCCCTGCTCGAGGTGGTCCGCCGCCTTGCCGTCGAACAGAACAAGGCGGTCATCCTGATCACCCACCGATTGCGGGAGGTCATCGCCGCCGCCGACCGGGTCGTGGTACTTCGCACCGGGAAGGTGGTCAGCCCGGAGGCGGCGGTCGGCGACCGCAGCCCGGCCGACCTCGCAGCCGAAATGGTCGGCTCGGAGGTGGCGGCGATACACCGTGACGATCCGACGCCGGGCGAGGTCATGCTCGACGTGCGGAACCTGAGCGCGGGGAAGGTCCGCGACGCCTCGCTCGAGGTTCGACGGGGCGAGGTCGTCGGCATCGCCGGCGTCGACGGCAACGGCCAGGTCGAACTGGAGCTCGCAATCTGCGGGCTGCTCGAGGCCGAGGCCGGCACGGTGACCCTCGACGGCGACGACATGCTCGGTGCGCATCCCCGGAAGCGGATCAGGATGGGGGTGGCCTACCTGCCGTCCGACCGCTACGCCCGGGCACTCGTCGGACCCATGAGCTGCGAGGAGAACCTGCGCCTCGGCCGCACCCGGTGGCGGCTGAGCCCCGATCCCGACGGCGCCACGTCGCTGCTGACCCAGTGGACGGTGAAGGGTGAGCGCAGTCATTCGGCCGGCTCGCTCTCCGGGGGCAACGCCCAGAAACTGGTGGCGGCCCGCGAGTTCGGACAGGACACCAAGCTGCTCGTGGCCTGCCAACCGACCCGGGGGCTCGACCCGGGGGCGGCCGGCATGGTCCGTCAGGCCTCCATCGACTTCGCCCGCGACGGCGGCGCCGTGCTGTTCGTGTCGGCCGACCTCGACGAGGTGCTCGAAACCGCCGACCGTCTCTACGTCGCCTCCGACGGACACTTTCACGGCCCGTTCAACCGCCCGTTCGACAGGCCCCGCATCGGCCGCATCATGGCCGGGTTGGCCGACGCGTGACCACCACCGCCACCGTCGGAGCCGGTGCCCGGGCCCGCAACGCCGTGTCGGCCGGAGCGCTCACCACCGCGGCAGCGATCCTGGTCGCCCTCGTGATCGGCGGGCTGCTCATCCTGTGGGCGGGCGGCAACCCGCTCGAGGTCTACCGACTGACCATCACCGAATCCGTTTTCGCCCGCACCGGCTGGCGGGACACCCTCACCCAGGCCACCCCCCTGATCCTCATCGGGTTGGGTCTGGCGGTTGGCTTCCGGGCCGGGGTCTGGAACATCGGCGCCGAGGGTCAGATGGTGCTGGGGGCACTGGCCTCCATCGCCGTGCTGGGAACAAGCTCGCTTCCCGGTCTCATCGCCGTCCCCCTCGGTTTGGTCCTGGGCGCCATCGGCGGGATGGCGTGGGCCGCCATCGCCGGGATACTCCACACCCGCTTCGGTGTGAACACCGTGATCGCCACCCTGCTGTTGGTGTTCGTGGCCACCTCGTTACTCGTGTGGGCCACCCGCACCGTGCTGAAGGACCCCGACAGCCGCCTGCCCCAATCGAGGGTGGTCGGCACCGGGGCCATCCCCGATCTGCCGTGGCTCGACACCGGCGCCGGGGTCCTGCTGGCCCTGGCCGCGGTCCCGCTGTTCCACTGGTTTCTCAACTCGACCCGGTTCGGGTTCATCGTCCGGGCCCACGGCGACAACGCCAGCGCCGTCTACGCCAACGAGGAACGCCGCACCCTGGTTCCGCTGTTGCTCCTGATGCTCGGCGGGGCGTTCGCCGGTATGGCCGGCTACGTCGTGTTGGCCTCGGATCAGATCCGGGTGGCGTCGGGCACGGCGGCCGGGTTCGGATTCACCGCCATCATCGTCGCCATCCTCGGCCGCAACAAACCCTACGGTGTGCTGGCCGCCGCAGTCGGTCTGGCCGCCCTCCTGGTGGGGGCCGAGGCCGCCCAACGGCGCACCGGCGTACCGGTCACGTTGATGCAGACGGTGCAGGGTCTGATCGTCGTCTGTGTGATCACCGCCCGAGCGCTGGTGGAACGCAGTGACCGGCTGGCCCGGCACGGCAGGGAGACCGACGATGGCTGAACAGGGGGATCGACACGGTGGGTGAACTGGCCGAGCTGGCGTTCTGGACGGCGATCATCGCCTCGGGTGTTCGTCTCGCCCTTTCGGTGGCCATGGCCGCCGTCGGTGAGATGATCACCGAACGGGCCGGTGTGCTCAACCTCGGCCTCGAAGGCACCATGATCATCGGGGCGTTCTTCGGGTTCGCCGCGGCGTGGCGGACCGGCTCGGTGCCGGTCGGGCTGGTGGCCGGGTTCGTCGCCGGCTGCGTGGTCGGAGGGGCGTTCGCCGCGCTGGTCGTCGGATTGCGGGTCGACCAGGTCGTGGCCGGGTTGTCGTTCACCCTCGTCGGTCTGGCACTCACGTCGTTCCTCAACACCGAGCTGTTCCGGGATCAGCCGATCCCGCCCCGATCACCGCTGCCCGAGCCGATCGGTATTCCGCTGCTCGAGGATCTGCCGCTGATCGGGGAGGGTCTGTTCCGCCAGACGTGGGTGGCCTACGCCGCGGGGGCGCTCGTGGCGGCGCTGGCGCTGTGGCTGAAGCGCTCGTACCAGACGATCGTGCTCGACGCGGCCGGGGAGACACCGGAGGCCGCCGACGCGGCCGGTCACTCCATCAGCGCGGTGCGCTACCGGGCCACGATCGTCGGGTCGGGCCTCGCCGGGTTGGGTGGCGCGCTTCTCGTCGTCGGCCAGCTCGGCTTCTTCAACTCCAACATCACCGCCGGTCGGGGCTGGATCGCCCTGGCACTGGTGATCTTCGGTCGCTGGCGGCCGGGCTGGATCGTGGCCGGTGCCGTGTTCTTCGGTGCGCTCGACGCCCTGCAGTTCCGGTTCCAGAGCCTCGACTCGTCGGTTCCCTACGAGTTCTTCCTGGCCCTGCCGTACCTGGTCACGCTGGTGGCGCTCGCCGTCGGCAGTCGACGGGTCAATGCCCCCTCGGCGCTCGGTGTGCCCTATCTGCGCACCACCGAAGCCTGAGGCGCACTCCGACTCCGCCCAACCAGTCAGCAAACCGGCGGTCGTGCACGTCCACAAAAGGGGGTCTACAGCCGCCGGAAAGTGTTGGTGGCGGCGGCCTGGAACGAATCAAGGCTATGACGCACCGTAGCCGCCAACTCGCCCCGACCCAAGGTCAGTCGAATCGTCTCGATCTCGGCCAACCGTTCCTCATCCAGGAGCGCCTCGGCTCGATCCCGGATCTCGCCCACACGAGCCGCGGCCTCATCGTCCATGGCGGCTGCGAAC
The DNA here is from genome assembly GCA_965216675.1 of Acidimicrobiales bacterium. Classification (GTDB taxonomy): domain Bacteria; phylum Actinomycetota; class Acidimicrobiia; order Acidimicrobiales; family SZUA-35; genus JAHELU01. Next base: position 1,609,722 of record CBDCGK010000004.1, read on the forward strand.
CGGTCTGACGCAGCGGCGTCGATCGCCAACACGCACGTCGCCGGGTCGTGCTCGACGAGTACCGATGCGGCGTGGCGGAGCGTGGTCCAAAGCTGTGTCCAGGTACCCGATCGCAGCCAGTGGGTGATCAGGTCTCGGTACCGTCCAGCGACCTCGACGGTCCGACCCTCGGCCATCATGAGCGTGCAGAGGGTCACCGTGGCGACACCGTAGATGAACGTCGCCCCGATCGCTTGGGATCGCTCGACGGCCGCCTCCAGCATCACCGTCGCCGACCGATCCCCCGCCGTCGCCTGGACCTCGCCACACACATAGCATGCCCAGGCGAGGTGACCAATCGAGCCCTCCTCCTCGGCACGACGGTAGGCTACGGCACTGTCGCGACGAGCCGTGTCGATGTCGCCGAGGTAGGCCGAGGCGAGGGCGGCGTTCGACAGATCGAGCGTGAATCCGTCGAGTTCGAACCTGGACAGCCAGGCGTCACGAGCCGCCGCGAAGTCGCCTCGGAACAGCTTCGCCGTTCCCAGCGACGTGTAGGCGGTCGCCGTGGCCCAGGCGTCGCACTCAGGACGCTGAGCCGCCACGGCCGACCTTTCCGCTTGATCGACCTGGCCCCGGCGCCACGCCGCCTGGGCGACCAGGGAGTGGATGCGGCAGCGATCGCCGTCGGACAGCTCGACGCCGGAGGCATCGAGGGCGGCCAGCTCATCACACCACACCCACAACTCCGACACATCGCGACACCAACCCCACTCGTGGAGAGCGACCGATATGTCGACGACCTCGCCATGGCGGCCGCCGGCCGACAGGTGACGGCGGGCGTGACGGATATTAGGCAGCTCCTGCCGGATCCTGTCATCCCAGTCAACCTGCCACGGAGTGTTCAGCGCCTCGTCGAGCTGGGCCAGCAACGTCTGGGCCCATGCCACCTGCAGATCACGAGCGGCTCCGAGCCGACCGTCGTCGGCCAGGCGATCGACCCCGAAGGTTCGCATCGTCTCGAGCTGACCGTAGCGGGTCCGGGACCGATGGTCGATACGTTCCAACAGCGAGACCTTGACCAGTCGGTCGAGCATCGTGGACACCGTGCCGGAAAGCCCGAGGTGGCTTACCAGCCATTCCAGACCGTCAAGTGTCAGACCGGCCGGAAACACCGACAGGTGAACGAACAGCTCGCGACAGTCGTCGTCGAGGAGGTCGAACGACCAGTTGAGCGTGGCCCGCAACGACCGGTGGCGGTCCATGGTGTCGTGACGGTCATCGTCGAGGAGATCAAGCCGGTCGTCCAGCCGGTGGAGAAGGTCCTCCAACCCGAACGTTCCGGCCCGGGCCGCCGCCAGTTCCAGCGCCAGCGGCAGGCCATCGAGCGCCCGGCAGAGGGCGACGACATGACGGGCCGACTCCTTGTCCAGCTCGAAGTCATGAGCGACCTGGGAAATTCGGTCGCAGAACAGGGCGACCGCGGGACTGGTCATCGCCACCCTCGGGGTGATGGCGCCGTCGTGGCCGAGCACGGGAAGGGGGGCGAGTCGGTAGAGGTGCTCATCCCGCAAGTTGAGTGGGACCCGGCTGGTGGCCAGAACTGTTGTCGTCTCGGTGATGGCCAAAAGGCGACTGATCATGTCGGCTGCGTCAACCGCGACGTGCTCGCAGTTGTCGACGAGAAGATCGACCGGCTCGGTGCGGAGGAAGGCACCGGCCGCCTCGATCTCGTCATCGGCGCTGCCGAGTTCGACCCCGAGCGCGGCCAGCAGCGTTTGCCCGAGTTCAGAACCGTCGCGCACCGTAGCCAGATCCACGAACGCCCACTCCCCTGCCTGGTCGGCGAGTATTTCCGCGCCGAGCCGGGTCTTCCCCGTGCCGCCGGGACCGATGATCGTGACGAGCCGGCAGCGGGCCATCAGATCGGAAACAGCTTCACGATCGTTCCGACGCCCTCGGAACGGATTGGCGGGGCGAACGAAGTGGGCGAAGGAGCGACGTCGAGGCTCGCTCGACGCGCTGGTCCCGTCGGCGACGAGTTCGGCCACGAACTGGTAGCCGGTGCCGTGGGCCGTCCGGATCACCTCCTGTCGGCGTCCGTCGTCCCCGACCGCCGAGCGGGCGGAACGGATTCTGGAGGTGAGTGCCGACTCGGACACGAACCGGCTCCCCCAGATCTCGTCGAACAGCTCGGTCTTCGGTACCACCCGGTGATGGTTCTCAGCGAGGTAGACGAGGACGTCGAACACCTGGGGCTCGACATGGCGGTTCTCGCCGTCGACCGTCAGTCTCCTCGTCGACCGGTCGAGTTCGACGCCGCCGAACCGGATCACCGGCGACACACCTTCGGGCGGTGCGGAGGTCGACTTCGACATGAATCGATTGTTCCACGAGCCATCGGCCGTCTCAACAGCCCCGACCCCACTGGAACTTTGAGCCGCCGGCGACCCGTTTCCGAGTCGTGGGAGGCTCAAAGTTCCGGCGGGGGTCCGGGGTTTCAACCGAGTCCGAGGGCCGAGGCGAGCCAGTAGACCGGTAGCCCGATCACCAGGGCGAGGCCCACGTTGTCGGTCTTGACCACGACCCCGAAGGCCGCGGCGACGGCGAGGATCTCGGCGGGGTGTCCAATCGTGGGGCCGTCGTGGTCGATGAACAGCGAGGCGGCCACGAGCGCCGACAACACGGCGGGGCCCACGAAGGCGATCCGCTGTCCGACCCAGCCGTCCGGTGCGACGAGACCGTCACCGACGATGAGAGCCGACCGGAGTGCGTAGGTGGCCAGTCCGGCGATGGCGAAGATCAAGATCGGGTTCATCGGTCCTCACCTCCAGCAGCGACGATGCCGGCGGCAATGGCGATGGGTAGCGCCACCGACGACATCCAGGCGACCGGCAGGCCGGTCACGGCCACGACGGTCACGGCCGCGGCCACTGCGGCCCGGCGGTTCGCCCGACTGGCCAGCGACTTGCCCAACATGCCGACGAACACCAGCGGCGCCGCCATATGGAGACCCAGACCCGGGGGCAGTCCGGCGCCGAGCCCGTAGCCGATGACCTGACCGGTGGTGAACGCCGCGAGGAGCGAGAACGAGAGCGTCAAGTAGTAGCGGGTCCGCCAACGGGGATCGACGATCTCGGTGAATCGCTGCTCGCACAGCAGGAAGCTCTGATCGACCACCGGGATCGCCAGCAGCATCCGTCGTAGCCGGGACGAGTCGACGAACCAGCGGGCGACGCCGGCGCCGTAGAGCACGAACCGAAGGTTGATGATGACGGTGGTGGACACCGAGAGCCAGACATCGGCGTCGGTGCTGATCAGGTTGATGGCGGCCAGCTGGGCCGCACCGGCCATCAGCAGCCAGGCTCCGGCCACCGTCTCGACCAGCGACAGATCGGCGGCAGCGGCCGACGCCCCGATGGCCAATGCGTAAGGGACGATGCCGACGATCATGGGAGCGATGTCGGAGACTCCGGTGGCGACCGGAGCCGGGAGCGTCGGTGCAACCGACCGGACGGCGGGATGGATCGACGTGGTCATGACGACCTCACCGGCTGTCGGTGACACCAATCGGCAATCGCCAGGAAGGGGTCGGCGTCGAAGAGTTCGGCCTCGGTCGGAGCCCTGAAGCACTCCTCGGCGATCCACTCCAGGTAGGTCTCCTCGCCCATGTAGGCCGCAATGTTCGCGGTCTGACTGCGATGGGCGGCGAGTACATGGCGTTTACCGGCCAGGCGGTCGTCGGCGATGGTGAAGCGGTGATCGGCGACGGCGGGGCTCGTGGCACCACCGTTGTCGGCGTCGCGTTCGCCCATGATCACACCGAGACGGCTGTGCAGCTCGCTCCACCGGCTCAGCCAGTCATCTGACTTGGTGGCGTACCACAGCTCGCCGATACGGGTCTCGGACCAGGCCCTGGTGACCAGGCTGCTGCACGCCACGTGATCGGGGTGGCGGGTGATGCCGTCGGGCCCGAAGGTCACGGTGACGTCGGGTTGAACCCGCCTCATGATCCGGGCCATACGTTCGATCAGCGGTGTCGGGCGATGGTCGGCGACCCCGCCGTCGGCCACACCGAGGAAACGGACGTCCCGAACCCCGATCCTGGCCATGGCCGAGGCGAGCTCGGACCGTCGATGAGCGGCCTTCACGGCGTCGCTTCGTTGATCGTCGTCGTCGAAACCTCCCTCACCGTCGGTGAGGGTAACGACCGTGACCGATCCGCCGGCTTCGACGGTGCGGGCCATCAGATCGGCCGAGAGGTAGGCCTCGTCGTCGGGATGAGCCCAGATACCGAGGAGTCGTCGCGGGATCCTGGTCGGTTGGGGGTCGAGGGTGATATCCATCGGGATGCTCCTTGGCTGAGGTGACTGTCTGAAGTGACTGTCTGAAGTGACTGTCTGTCTGTTCTGTTGTCAGCCTGAACGAGGGCGGGAGCTGCGTCTTGAAGGTCGGGTGGAGAAGTTCTGAAGAAACCTGGCTGAACCGTGAGGACCCTCCGGAGGACCTCGGACCCTGGTCGGGCCGGGCCGATCGGCGTAGCTTGAGGGTGAGGCCGGTTGCCTCGACCGGCCGGGATGGTGGTGAGGCCGATGGATGATCAGGCTCGCCTCGACATGATCGATGAGCCGACCGCAACCGGGCTGAGCCGAACGCTCACGCTGCCGCTTCTCGTGTTCTACGGGGTGGGGGTGACGGTGGGGGCCGGCATCTTCGCCCTCGTCGGCGAGATCCTGGCCGTGGCTGGTGATCGGGCCCCGCAGTCGTTTCTCCTGGCCGGCGTGATCGCGGCGGTCACCGGTACGTCGTACGCCCTGCTCGTCAGGGTGTACCCCCGGGCCGGCGGTGAGGCGATCTTTGTGCAACACGGACTCGGTCGCGCATTTGGGCGGGCGACCGGATACGGAGTGTTGGTCACCGGCGTGGTGTCGAGCGCCGTGGTGGCCCTCGCCTTCGCCGGCTATGTCCGGGAGCTGGTCGACGTTCCGGGTCCGCTGGTGGCCGTCGGGGTGGTCGTGGTGTTGTCCGGGGTGGCCGTGTGGGGCGTCCGGGAAAGCGTGTACCTGGCGGCGATCATCACCCTTCTGGAGGTCGGGACGCTGGTGACCGTGCTGATCGTCGGAGCGCCCGAGCTGGCCGACACGGAGGTGTGGCGAAGAAGCTGGGCGCCTCCGGACTCGTCGGTCGCGGCGTCGGCCGTGCTGTCCGGTGCCGTCGTGGCCTTCTTCGCCTTCGTCGGCTTCGAGGACATCGAGAACATGGCCGAGGAAACCGTCGATCCGACCCGTACCGCTCCGAAGGCGATCCTGTGGACGCTGGCCATCACCGTCGTCTGCTACCTGTCGATCTCGCTGATCGCCGTCGCCGCCCCCAATCGGGCCGCCATCACCGGCTCCGACGCCCCGTTGGCCCAGCTGTTCGAGCAGGTGAGCGGCCGGTCGGGTGACGCCGTCTCGGTCATGGCCTCGGTGGCCATGGTCAACGGCATCCTCGTCCAGATCATGATGGCGGCCCGGGTGCTCTACGGGATGGGCCGGGAAGGCCTGGCGCCGCGCTGGCTTGGCGTTGCCGGGTCCCGGCGGCACACCCCGTTCAGAGCCACGGCCCTGGTGACGGTGGCCGTGGTCCTCCTCGCACTGTTCGTGCCGCTGCTCGATCTCGCCGAGTTCACGAGCGTGGTCATCCTGTCGGTGTTCGCCATGGTCAACCTGTCGTTGTTCCGGCTCGGTTCACGGGTCGACGACGAGCCCACCCGACGGTGGCGATGGCTCGGCCTCGTCGGCGCTGCGGTCTGCGTGGTCGTGGTCGTGGCCGGCTGGCCCGGCTGATCCGGCTGAATCGGCTGGTTTGACAGTCGTGTCAATCTGAACCACCGACCGACCGGGGTCTATACTTCGCCGATGCGCTTCGTGTTCGACGATTTCGAGCTCGACGACGCAACATTCCGGCTGACCGCGAGTGGGGACGTCGTCGCCATCGAGCCCCAAGTCTTCGACGTGCTCGTGTACCTCCTCACCCACCGTGACCGGATGGTGACCAAGGAGGAGCTGCTCGACAACGTCTGGGGCGACCGGTTCGTATCGGAGTCGGCGTTGACCAGCCGCATCAAGTCGGCCCGCCGGGCCGTCGGTGACGATGGTCGGGCCCAACGTCTGATCGCCACCGTGCACGGGCGGGGGTACCAGTTCGTCGGTGACGTCACCGCCACCGACCCCACCACCGCGCCCAGCGATGACGACCGCACCCCGCCGTCATCGTCCTCGGTCGAGGCCGACGAGAGCGCGGCGACCGGACGTGCCGCCCCGACGATCACCGCCGCCGAACGCGCCGAACTGCTGGCGCTGTCGGTCGACGAGGAGTTCGCCTTCGTCGGCCGTGACGATGTGCTCGACGACGCCCGTCGCCTCGAGGAGCTGGCGGCGGCCGGGCAGACGGCCGTGCTGCTGGTGGGCGGCGAACCGGGAATCGGCAAGACGCGCCTCGTCACCGAGATCGCCCGCCGGGCCGCCGGGCGTGGGCTCCTCCCCCTGGGCGGCCGCTGCGATCGCTATCTCGCGACCGGTCTTCAGCCGTGGCTCGAGGCCCTCGCCATCTACGTCGACACCGCCGATACAACACAGCTCAAAGAGGATCTCGCCGGAATCGATCAGCATCTCCGGGCGGTCGCCCCGTCGATCGACGCCCGCCTGGGACCTCTGGGCGGCGTGTCGGCAGGCAAGCCCGACGAGTACGCCGTCATCGATGCGCTCGCGGTGCTGATGGAACGGGCCGGGCATCGCCGGCCGATGGTTGTCGTGCTCGACGATGTGCAGTGGGCCGGCGGCGCCACCAGAGCGTTGACGTCGCTGCTTCTGAGACGGGGCACCGCTCCCGCCCTGTTGCTCCTGACCGTTCGCACGACGATCGATGATCTCGATCAGGCGACTCGGGACTGGCTGCATGAGCTGAGTGGGCACACCAACGTGAAGCGGGTCGATCTTGCCGGACTGTCGTCGGCCGATGTGATCGAGATGGTGCAGTCCGCGGTGGGCGATCACGTCGATGTCAGAACCGACGACACCATCGGCGACACCGCCGACAGCAAGGCGATGGGATCCGACATCGGCTCGCAGATCTTCACCATGTCGGCCGGTCACGCCCTGTTCGCCACCGAACTCCTCCGCGACCTCCGCGGCGGCGTCGGCGTCGATCGGCTGCCCCGTTCGGTCACCGAGCTGGTGCGGGTCCGATTCGATGGTCTGCCGAGGGAGGTCAATCGGCTGGTCAGCGCCGCAGCCGCCATTGGCCAGGAGTTTCGCCTGGCTCCCGTGATCGCCGCCACCGAGCTGTCGAGCGCCGATGCGCTGGATGCCATCGACGTCGCACTCGGCGCCGAGCTCGTTCACGAGGTCGAGGGAACCGCCGACCGGTTCCGATTCTCTCATCAGCTCATGCCGGCCGCGGTGCTCGAGTCGATGACCAGCGCTCGCCGGGTGCGCATTCACGCCCGCCTGGCCGAGGTGATGGAACAGCACGGCGGGTCCGCGATGGCCGTGGCTCATCACCTCATCGAGGCCTGTCCCATTCTGGATGCGGTCGAGGTGGTGGGGCGGGTCCGTCGCACGGCCGCCGCCGCCATCGCCGAATTCGACTACGACTCGGCGGCCGGGCTGCTGGCCCGTTGTGTCGAGCTGCCGATGGATACGCGCCAGCGAGCCGAGGTGTTCGCCGAACTGGGAGCCGCCTACAACGCCGCCGGACGTCAGCCCCAGGCCCTCGAGCCGTTCGACCGAACGGCGCAGCTGGCCCGATCGAACGGCTGGCCCGATCTCCTCGCCGCTGCCGCCCTCGGACGGTGGGGCGTCAGCCCCTTCCGGGCCAGCCAGGATCGCACCGTTGTTCCGCTGATCGACGAGGCGTTGGCCCTGATGGCCGACGCCTCGGCGGGTCGGGCCCCGGACAACGTCACCACCGCCCGTCTGCTGGCCAAGAAGGCGGCGTTCATCCTGTTCTCGGGCGATCTCGTCGAGCGGGATCGGCTCAGCGCCGAGGCGATGCAACTCGTCGGCGGGGAGATCACCCATGAGCGGCTCGAGGTGGTCGAGGCCCGCTGGATGGCCGTCAGCTGCCCGATAATGGCGGCCACGATGTCGAGCCTCGACGAGGAGCTGGCGGTGCTCCGCAAGGAGCTGGGTGCGTTGACGAGCGACGCCTGTGCGCCGGAGATCGGCATGTACGTACGAGCCGAGGGCGAGGAGCTTCGACAGCTGGCCGCCGACATCGCCGACGACCCCCGATACCGGCGCGACGTCGATCAGTGGCGTATGAGCGCGCTCGGCAGTACGTTCGCGTTCCTGGCCGGCGATCTCGAGGAGGCGCGACGCCTGGCCGACAAGGCCCTGCCGCTCGGTCGTGAGCCGTGGGGCGAGTCAGGGCAGGTGGTCCACGGCTTCGTGCACCTGATGATCGACGCGACCAGCGACCAGGCCGAGCGGTCGCTGCCCCGCTGGCAACGAATCGCCGCCTCGGTGCCGAGTGACAGCATGCGGGCCACCTGGAGCTGGACCGAGGCGCTGGCCGGTGACCCGGCGGTGGCCACCCACATCATCGAATCCATCGTGCCCCATTTCGACCGGATGGCGGAGAACTTCATGGGCGGTCACGGTCTCGTGGCTGCGGCCGAGACGATCATCGCCCTCGAACGCAGCGATTTGGCCGCCGCCCTCCTCGAAGTCCTGGAGCCTATCGATGACGTCATGTTCGGCCATCCGTGGGCGCCGGGACGGGCCGTCCCGGACCTGTCGTGCGTGCTCAGCCTCATGACCGGCGATGACACCCTGGCGAGAGACTGCCTGGCTCGGGCGTTGGCCGTCTACGAGGGTCTCGACGCACCGCTGCTGGCCGACGTCTTGCGCGCCAGGGCAGCCACAATCCTGGACTGATCGACCGACAATCCGGGCCATCTGCTCGAGGGTCGACCCCGAAACCCCGCTGATTCAGCGGGGTTTTTCGCGTTGTGCGTCATCTCCAGAACCTCTCCACATCTTCTTCAAGTTCTGGAGGCCCCGCTCGTTCATTGTGGATCACAGCACAGAACGAACAGCCCGAACGACGACAGGCCCAACGATCCAGGAGATACCGATGACCTCATCCACCACACTCGCCGAGAAGACCGACGAGAACACCGTCGGCAGCGCTGCCGCAACGGCCGGCGGTGCCACCCCGGTCACCGAAACCGAGCCGGTCTGGGTCCAAGCGGGACGGGCCTGGGGTCATGCGGCCATCGATTGGGCCTACAAGTTCGAACCCTACGGTGCCGATGCGATCGAGTCGATCTTCGGTCGGCTCGGTGTCGGTCGAGGAACCAACCTGCTCGACCTCGCCTGCGGATCCGGCTTCGCCGCCGGGCGGGCCGAACGACTGGGAGTGACCGTCGCCGGCCTCGACGCCAGCGCCGCCCTGATCGACATCGCTCGACGCCGAGCCCCGTCGGCCGAGCTGGTCGCCGGTGACATGTTCGACCTGCCCTGGGCCGACGGCACCTTCGACACCGTCACCTCGTTCAACGGAATCTGGGGCGGCTGCGTCGACGCCCTCTGCGAGGCTCGCCGGGTCCTCCAACCCGGAGGAGGTATCGGCCTGACCTTCTGGGGTCGCGGTGATCGGCTCGACATGCGGGACTGGTTCATCGCCCTCGGATCGTCGACACCGCAGGTCGGCGACGAGATGATCTCGCTGGCCTCCATCGGAACGCCGGGAGTGGTCGAGGAGATGCTGACGACGGCCGGCTTCGACCGCATCGAGCGATGGGACGTCCCGTCGATCGTCGAGTTCACCGACGCCGACGACACCTGGAAGGCCATGCGGTCTCCGGGCCTCCTCGTTCCCGCCCTCGAGGCGGTCGGCGAGGACAAACTCCGCAACCGCCTCCTCCCCACCATCGAGCACTGCCGGGCCGACGACGGATCCTACCGGATCGTCAACGAGCTGACCTGCGTCGTCGCCGTGGCCCGCTGAGCACAGCCGCTTGGCCCCTTCCCCCACACAAGAAGCAAGTAACCCAAGACAAGCACACAACCAAACAACAACCAACCAACCAACAACCAATAGAGAAAGAGAAACCATGACCATCATCGAGAACCCCACCGTCGACAGCAACCCCGTGGACAACGGCGTGAACGTCGAGGCCCTGCTCGGTGCCCGCGAGGCACTGACCCAGGCTCCCCCGGCCGCCGCCTTCACCTGGCGGGCCCGTTGCGACTGGAAGTACGGCACCCACGCCAGCACCAAGGTCGAGGGCTTCTTCGGCCTCGGCGAGGAGCACCCGGCTCGCAGCCACAGCCTCGACACCGATCATCCCGAGATCTTCGCCTCCGAAGACAACGGCATGACCCCCATCGAGGCCGTCCTCGGGGGACTGGCCGGCTGCCTGACCGCCGGTGTCGCCTCCGTGGCCACCAACCGGGGCATCCAGCTTCGCTCCGTCAGCGCCACCGTCGAAGGTGACATGGACATGCAGGGCATCCTCGGCATCGACGCCGACGTCCGCAACGGCTTCAGCGCCATCCGGGTCAGCTTCGACATCGACGCCGACGCAACCGACGACGAGATCAAGGCACTGGTCGCCCAGTCCCAGAAGCGCTCCGCCGTCTTCGACATCGTCACCAACCCCACCACCGTCGTGGTGTCGGCCTGAGCAGCTACACAAACACCATCACAGCCCACAACCACAGCAAGCAACACATGCAGCAGCAGCATCACGGAGTGAGTCCCATGCCAACGTTCAACCCCCACAACACCGAAACCGTCACCGCCGTCGTCATCGGCGGAGGGCAGGCCGGACTGGCCATGAGCCAGAGCCTGACCGAGCGTTCGATCGACCACGTGGTCCTCGAACGAGGTGAGGTCGGCCATTCGTGGAAGACCGAACGATGGGACTCACTCCGGCTGCTGACCCCCAACTGGATGACCCGCCTCCCCGGGTTCGCCTACGACGGCGACGATCCCGACGGCTACATGACCGCCGCCGAGACCGCATCCTTCCTCGATCACTACCGCCACTCGATCGACGCTCCGATCGTCGAGGGGGTCACGGTCACGGCCGTCCGCCCCGTGGTCTCCGACGGCGGCCGGCACCACGGCCAACGCTACGACGTCATCACCACGGCCGGCACCTGGCGCTGCCGTTCGGTCATCGTGGCCACCGGCGCCTGCAGCAACCCCCACATACCCGCCCTGGCCGCCAACCTGCCGGCCGGCGTGCAACAGATCGCCCCGATCCACTACCGCAACCCCGACCAGATCGAATCCGGCCGGATCCTCGTGGTCGGCCCGTCAGCCAGCGGCGCCCAGATCGCCGACGAGCTCGGCCGAGCCGGGCGCGATGTCACAATCGCCGTCGGACACCACGTTCGCCTCCCACGCACCTACCGGGGTATGAACATCCACTGGTGGATGGACACCCTCGGCCTCCTCGACGAGAGCTACACCGAGGTCGATGACATCGCCCGGGCCCGCCGGGTGCCGTCGCTGCAGCTGGTCGGGACACCCGAGCAGCGCAACCTCGACCTGAACGGCCTCGTCGCCAACGGCGTGTTGCTCGCCGGGCGTCTGGCCGGGATCACCGACTCACACATCCAGTTCTCCGGCTCGCTGGCCAACGCCATCACGTCGGCCGATCTGAAGATGGGCCGGCTGCTCGACCAGATCGACCTCTTCATCGACGAGCGTGGCCTGTCGTCCGAGGTCGAGGCCGCCGATCGCCCGACGCCCACCGACATCCCCAACGGACCCCTCATGGCGTCGGTCGCCGACGTCGGTGCGGTGATCTGGGCGACCGGCTTCCGACCGAACTATCCCTGGCTGCCCGAGACCGTGCTCGACGCCAAGGGCGCCGTCGTCCACGACGGCGGCGTCATGAACCTGCCCGGCATGTACATCCTCGGGCTGCCGTTCCTGCGTCGTCGCAAGTCGAGCTTCCTCGACGGTGTCGGCCCCGACGCCGCCGACTTGGCCGACCACCTCGTCCGCCACCTGGCCGGTTCGACGGTCCTCTCCGGCACCGGAGTGTGAACCGCGAGCTAGCTTGCGACCAGCCCGCCGTCGCAGGTGATGACGTCACCGACGGTGAACTCGCCGGCCCGTGAGCTGAGGAAGATGGCCAGGCCGGCGATGTCGGACGGAGTACCCACCCGGCCCCGGGGAACGGACCCACCCAACGGTTCCCAATCGGTGGCCGCGGGGTCGCCGCCGGCACCGATACCCTTGCTCAGCATCGATGTCGGGAACGGGCCGGGGGCGATCCCGTTCACGATGATGTGCCGTTTGATCAGGTGGGCGGCCAGCACTCGGGTCAGATGGTGGATGGCGGCTTTGGACGGGCCGTACGAGAAGTTCTCGAAGATGGGCGTTTGAATGCCGTCGATCGAGCCGATGTTGATGATCCGGGCCGGGTTGTCGGCCGAGGCCCCGGCCTCCAGCAGCGGGAGGAGCTGCTGGGTGAGGAAGAACGGGCCCTTGACGTTGGTGTCCATGACCTTGTCCCAGCCGATCTCGGGGAACTCCTCGAGGGGCGCACCCCAGCCGACGCCGGCGTTGTTGACCAGCACGTCGACTCGGTCCTGGTGTTCGGAGAAGGCCTCCACAAACCCGGCGATCCCGTCGAGTGTGGCCAGATCGGCCGGCAGCGACACGCAGGTCCCGCCGTACTCGTCTCCGAGCCGGGCCGCAGTGGCGTCGCAGACCTCAGCCTTTCGTGAGCTTATGTAGACGGTGGCGCCATTGGCCAGGAAGCCGGCGGCGATCATCTCACCGATGCCCCGAGATCCACCGGTGACGATGACCACCTTGCCTGCAACCGAGAACAGATCGTTGAACATGAACGGAACCCTAACACGGCTCCGATCGGGCTACCGGAGCGGCGAGGAGCGCCATCAGTCGATCGACGAGAGACCGGATGTCCGCAGCGACACCGAAGCGTCGTCGGCCACGTCAACCGACGACGCTCCGTCCAGTCGACCGCTGACGGCCGCAGCACCGTCGAGGTCGAGCGAGGAGGCGCCCGAGACGTCGATCTCGGCATTTTCGATGGTCATCGACGCGAACTCCACCGACGACGCACCTCGAACCTTCACCGTGAGGTTGTCGACCGATCCGTCGCCCTCGATCGTCGAGGCTCCATCCAGCTCGATGTCGAGACCGTCGAGGTCGACGTCGCCCAGGTCCACCGTCACAGCACCGGCCACATCGACGTCGACGACCTCGCCGGTGAGCCCGGCCACCTCGACGGTGACGGCCCCGCTGACGTCCAGCTTGTCGAGACTCGGTGTGGTGATGTGGGCTTCGCGGGTCCCTCGGTGCGAGGAGAACCAAAGCGGATCGTCCATCGACAGGGTGAGACGATCGCCGCTCTGGTCGTACTCGACGTCGTCGAGGAGATCCTCGGCCACCTCGACTTCGAGGCTCGGCTCCGGACCGACCGTGACGAAGACGGTCCAGGAGTCCTCGATCACGAGGTGGTCGAAGTCGTCGATGTCGTAGGACTCGGTGACGGTGGGCCCAGCGTCTTCATCGGGACCGATGTCGATCTCGACACCGCAGCCGGCAGCCAGAAGGATCGTGGTGGCCAGGCCGGCGGTGAACAGACCAATCGAAGGGCCTGACCGTCTCATGGGTTCTTGCTCATGGGGTTCTCGCTCAGGGTTCTTCCTCACGAACTCATGGTCCCCCGGGGGAGGCGGGCCGTGAATCGGGGATGTCCCCGATGCTGCCCTGAGACCACCCGGACCCGACACTACCGAACCGTGCCGATCCGGGGCCCCACAAACGGGGGTCCGGATCGGCACGGTTCGGGCAGGCAACAAACGTCAGGCGAGGGTGAAGGCGAGGGATCCGTCGCTCTCGCCGTCGCCACCGACGTCGATCAAGACCTTGTCACCGTCGCCGAGATCTCCTTCGAGGATCATCACGGCAAGCTGATCGGCGATCTCGGACTGCACCGTCCGCTTGAGCGGCCGGGCGCCGAAGGCCGGATCGTAGCCCAGGCGAGCGAGTAGCTTGCGGGCCTGATCACTCACGTCGACGGCGATCCGGCGGTCGGCCAGGCGGCCGGCCAGAAGCTCCAGTTGGATGTCGACGATCTTGACCAGATCATCCTCGCTGAGCTCGGTGAAGCGCACGATGTCGTCGACCCGGTTGATGAACTCGGGACGGAAGAAGTCCTTCGGATCACCGGGCAGGTTCGAGGTCATGATCAACACCACGTTGGTGAAGTCGACCGTTCGACCCTGACCGTCGGTGAGCCGACCGTCGTCCATCAGCTGCAACAGCACGTTGAACACGTCGGGGTGGGCCTTCTCGACCTCGTCGAGCAGCACGACCGCATAGGGCCGACGGCGCACCGCCTCGGTCAGCTGACCACCCTGGTCGTAGCCGACATACCCCGGAGGGGCACCGATCAGACGGCTGACCGTGTGCTTCTCCATGTACTCCGACATGTCGATGCGGATCATGGCCCGCTCGTCGTCGAACAAGAAGTCGGCCAAGGTGCGGGCCAGCTCGGTCTTGCCGACACCGGTCGGGCCGAGGAACAGGAACGTGCCGATGGGGCGGTTGGCGTCGGACAGCCCGGCTCGGCTGCGGCGGATGGCCGCGGCCACAGCCGACACGGCGTCGTCCTGGCCGATGACCCGCTTGTGCAGCTCGTCCTCGAGTCGCAGCAGTTTGCGGGCCTCGCCCTCCATCAGGCGGCTGACGGGAACGCCGGTCCAGCGCGACACCACCTCGGCGATGTCGGACTCGTCGACCTCCTCCTTCAGCATCGTCTGGTCGGCCTGCAGCTCGGCCAGGGCGGCCGAAGCCTCCTCGATCTCGTGCTCGACGGCCGGCAGCTCGCCGTAGACGATCTCGGATCGGCGACCCAGGTCGTCCTCCCGTTCGGCCTGCCGATGCAGGTTATCGGCCCGCTCCTTGAGGGTGCGGATTCGCTCGATGGCGTCCTTCTCGTTCTGCCAGTGGGCCTTCATCGCCGCCGACTGCTCGGAGAGGTCGGCCAGCTCGGCTTCGAGTTCGGCCACTCGCTCCTTGGAGGATGTGTCGGACTCCTTGGCCAGCGCCATCTTCTCCATCTCCAGCTGGCCGATGCGGCGTTCCACCACATCGATCTCGGTGGGCAGCGAGTCAATCTCGATCCGCAGCTTGGAGGCGGCCTCGTCCATCAGGTCGATGGCCTTGTCGGGCAGGAAGCGTCCGGTCACATAGCGGTCCGACAGCGTGGCCGCGGCGACGATGGCCGAGTCCTGGATGCGCACCCCGTGGTGGACCTCGTAGCGCTCTTTCAAGCCACGGAGGATGGCGATCGAATCCTCGACCGAGGGCTCGCCGACGAACACCTGCTGGAAACGACGCTCGAGGGCCGGGTCCTTCTCGACGTACTGGCGGAACTCATCGAGTGTGGTGGCCCCGACCATGCGCAGTTCACCCCGGGCCAGCATCGGCTTGATCATGTTGGAGGCGTCCATGGCGGAGTCGCCGCCGGCCCCGGTGCCGACGATGGTGTGCATCTCGTCGATGAAGGTGATGACCTCACCCTCGGCGTCGGTGATCTCCTTGAGCACGGCCTTGAGCCGCTCCTCGAACTCACCCCGGAACTTGGCGCCGGCCAGCATGGCCGAGATGTCGAGCGCGATCACCCGGCGGTTGCGCAGCGACTCGGGTACATCGCCCTCCACCACCCGCTGGGCCAGGCCCTCGACGATGGCGGTCTTGCCGACGCCGGGCTCGCCGATCAGCACCGGGTTGTTCTTGGTACGACGGCTGAGCACCTGAATGACGCGACGGATCTCGTCGTCGCGCCCGATGACCGGGTCGAGCTTGCCCGATCGGGCCGCCTCGGTCAGATCCCGCCCGTATTTCTCCAGCGCCTGGAACTGGTCCTCGGGGTTCTGGCTGGTGACCCGGTGCGAGCCCCGCACCTCCTGGAGAGCGGCCAGCAGTTCGTCGCGGCTCAGGTTGATGCGAGCGGCGGTGGCGCCACCCATGTCGGGATTGGCCAGAGCGAGCAGGAGGTGCTCGGTGGAGACGAAGTCGTCGCCGAGCTCGGCGCGGACCGAGTCGGCTTCGGCGAGGACCCGATTGGTCTGGCGCGACAGGCGGGGCTCGGTGCCGTAGGCCTTGGGCAACTTGGCCAGTGCCTCCTCGGTCTCGGTGCGTAGCGCCGCAACCGGCCGCTCGACCTTGGTGAGCAGGGGCAACACAACGCCCTCGGCCTGGCCCAGCAGGGCCGAGAGCACGTGATCGGGGGTGACTTCGGGATTCGACGCGGCGCCGGCTCGTTCGATGGCTGCGGCGACCGCTTCGTTGGTCTTGATGGTCCACTTCTTGGGGTCAACTGCCATAGTGACCCATTCTACCGGGCTGATCCAAACTTGACATAGACGCTATCAAGTTTCCTGAGTCTTTCTGATTTCGGAATCTCGGCGCGACGAACGACAGGATCGTCGACCATGCTTTCCCCGCCGTCCCTACAGATCGGCCACGGTGGCTTCGACGAGCCAGTCGACCACCGCTTTGAGCGCCTCTTTCCGACTCGACCCGGCCTCGATCGAGGCGCTGTAGACCGATCGCTGATGATCGGCGCTGGTCCCCCGCTGCAGGATCGTGCGACCGTGAAGCAGCTCGTCGACGCAATCGAATGCCTCCGCCTCGGGCATCACCATCTCGATCAGCTCCTCGAGTAGCGCCGAGTACGGCACGTTGGCACCGATACCGAAATCGATCAGCCCTTCATCGGCCCCGTAACGCTGGGCCCGCCAGCGGTTCTCGTCGATCAACATGTTGGCGTAGGTCCGCCACCGCTGGTTCGACCGGCGAAGCCGCTGCAACATACCGGTCAGGCACAGGTACAGGGCGGCGACCGCCATGCCGTCGTTGAGATAGGTGCAGACGTCGGCCACCCGCATTTCCAGCGTGGGAAACGTGCCGTGGGGCCGGATGTCCCACCAGATCTTCGACGAGTCCTCGATCACGCCGGCGCTGGTCAGGGCGTTGAGATGGCGTTCGTATTCGCTCCAGGAATCGAAACGTTCCGGCAGACCGGTGCGAGGAAGCTCGTCGAAGATCGAGAGGCGGTAGCACTTCAACCCGGTGTCGTGGCCCTCCCAGAACGGCGAAGAGGTGGAGAGAACCAGGATGTGGGGCAGGAAGTAGGCGAGCTGGCCCAACATGTCGATGCGGTGTTCCCGATCGTCGACCCCGACGTGCACATGCATGCCGCAGATGACCATTCGTCGGGCGACCTCTTGGAGGTCGTTGGCCAGCGTCGAGTAGCGTTCGGCGTCGGTGTGCTTGAGTTTCCTGGCGATGGCCGTCGGATGGGTCGAGGCGGCGATGAAGGCCAGACCCTGGGCGTCGGCCGCCTCCCCGACCGCGGTTCGCAGCTGGCGTAGACAATCTTTGAGCTGGGCCATGGACGAGCACACACCGGTTCCGACCTCGACCTGAGCCCTGAGGAACTCAGGCGTGGCGAATCCGATCTCGGCGCCGATGCAACCCTTCACCGACTCGATGACGGCGGCCTGGGCACCGGTTTCCGATACAAGCTCGCCGGTCGCCGGGTCGACGAGGAGGTACTCCTCCTCGACCCCGATGGTGAACTCCGCCTGATCTTGACGCATGACTGCCGACCTACCCTTCGCCGCGCTCATAGGGTCAGATTAGGATGGGGTAGGGCAGAACGGCCAGTCCTTCCGCCCGGCTCTCAGCCTCGACGGCGGCGCTGGTAGACGGTGAGGCTCTGCGACACCGGAACGATGTCGCGGCGATACTGCCGGTGGGTGTCGGCCACCGCCTGGTCGGCCTCGGCCCTCAGGTGATCGATCTTGGCGTTCAGGGCCGCGACTTCAGCCTCGAGTTCGAGCACCCGTTTGACGCCGGCCAGGTTGAGCCCCTGCTCGGTCAGGTCTTGGATGCGCTGGAGATCGGCGATGTCCTGGTCGCTGTAGCGACGACTGCCGCCACCGGTGCGGGCCGGTTCCACCAGACCCTTGCGCTCATAGATCCGCAGCGTCTGAGGATGACATCCGGCGAGTTCCGCGGCAACGGAGATCACGTAGACCGCACGGGTCGAGAACTCCGCTGCCTCTTCGTCGGGGGCCATGTTCTCATCTCCTTTCGGCTTGTTGCGGCGTCAGGCGGCTTTGGGCACGTTCAGGTCTTGCTCAGGTGATCTCGGGGTGAGTCGGTGGTGGCGGCCTCGAACGCTTCGACTGCGGCACGCTGCTCATCGGAAAGCTCGGACGGAACATCGACCCTCACGGTGACGAGCAGGTCACCGGTGGACTTCTTGGTTGCGACCCCGCGTCCCTTGACCCGGAAGGTCTTGCCCGACGGTGTCGCCGGAGGAACCTTGAGCGTGACGGTGGCACCGTCCATGGTGGGCACGGTGATCTTCCCGCCGAGGGTGGCTCGGCGAAGGTGATCGGAACGTCGATCGTGAGGTTGTCACCCTTACGGCCAAACAGGTCGTGATTGCCGACGCGGACGACCACATACAGATCACCGGCTGGCCCGCCGTTGCGACCCGGTGCACCGCGGCCCTTCAAGCGGATCCGCTGGCCGGTCTTCACACCGGGCGGGATGCGGACCTTCACCTGTCGGGGCTTACGTTCGATACCACTCCCCCGACATGTCGAGCAGGGGTTGGTGACGACCCGCCCTCGACCGCCGCAACGAGGGCACGGTTGGCTGAGAGAAAAGAAACCCTGGTCGTCGTCGAGCACCCCACGACCATGACACTGGCCGCAGATCTCGGGCGATGTCCCCGGCGCGGCACCGGAGCCGTGGCACGTGTCGCAAGCCGCGTCCGAGGTCAGGTGTACCGACGTGGTCACACCCTTGACGGCGTCGTCGAAGCTGAGGGTGAGGTCGGCTTCCAGATCGTCGCCCTTGCGGGGACCGGTACCGGGGCCGGGGCCGTTGCGGGCCGCTCGGCCGGCGCCGAACAGGCCGCCGAGGATGTCGGACAGGTTGCCGGTGTCGAAGTCGAAACCGGCCCCGCCGGCTCCTCCCCCGGCGTTGCCGAACGGATTGCCGCCACCGGCACCGCCGCCGAACATGCCGGCAGCCGGGCCATAGCGGCGAATCTGGTCGTACTCCTCCCGCGTCTTGGCGTCGCTGAGCACGTCGTAGGCCTCGGACACCTCCTTGAACCTGTCCTCGGCGGTCTTGTCGTCGGGATTGGCGTCGGGATGATACTGACGGGCCAGCTTGCGGTAGGCCTTCGTCAGCTCCTTCTCGGAAACGTCGCTCGAGACGCCCAATATCTTGTAGAAATCCTTTTCGAGCCAATCATGTTGCGACATGACGTAACGTGTTTCTCCTAGATGAAACCGGTAGCCGGAGTGCCCGAGTTTTGGCCGGAGGCCCAAACTCGTGCCCGCCTGATGTTTCGGCCGGAGGCCGAAACTCATGTTGACCGAGCTTCGCTCGGTCAACCACGGACTTTGACCATGGCCGGTCGAACGACCCGACCTTTCCATGAATATCCGGCGCGCATGACCTCGGCCACGACCGGGCCGTCTTCGGCTCCCTCACCCGCCTCGTGCATCACAGCCTCGTGGAGGTTCGGGTCGAATGGAGCTTCGGTCGGGTCGATTCGTTCGAGGCCCTGCTTGGCCAGTGCTTCGAGCAACGTGGTCCGCATGGGGGCCACGTCGTCGACGCCGCTCGACAGCGCACCGTCGAACGCGTCGAGCACCGGCAGCATCTCACCGACGAGACCCTCGTTGGCCCGTTCCCGGGCTTCGGTCTCGCGCTTGGTCACCTGCTTGCGGTAGTTCTCGAACTCGGCCTGGATCCGCCGGGAGGTCTCCAGGTACTGGTCGCGCTCGGCGGTGACCCGCTCGAGGTCGGTGACCAGACCCTCGACCGACAGCTCGTCGGCCGGTTCCCCAGCGGGTTCACCGGCCGGTGATTCGTGCTCGGCGGCGTCGACGGTCTGAGGTCCCCCGGCCTGGCCGGCACCAGTGGTGCCGGCCTCACCGTTGGAACCGTTGCCGTCGGCACCCGGCGGTTCCGGAGCCGGGCCGGGCACCGCCCGGGAGGCGGGTTCGCCCGGCGCCGTCTCAGGACCTGTCACCGAGCCATGTTCGGCGTTGAGGTCGCTCACGCGTCGCCCTCGGCTTCGTCCTCGTCGACGATCTCGGCGTCGACGACCTCGTCGTCGTCGGGCATCGAGTCATCGCCGGCCGCTCCGCTCTCGGCGTTGGCGGCGGCCGACGCCTGCTCGTAGAGCTTGGTCGAAACGGTCTGGCTGGCGGTGACCAGCTTCTCGGTGGAGTCCTTGATGGCCTCGATATCGTCGCCGTCCAGCGCCTTCTTGACCTCGTCGAGCGCCTCTTCGACCGACTTCTTCTCGTCGTCTGGGATCTTGTCACCCTGGTCGGCGATCAGCTTCTCGGTCTGGTAGACAAGCGAGTCGGCGTTGTTGCGGATCTCCGCCTCCTCACGGCGCTTGCGGTCGTCCTCGGCGTGGGCCTCGGCGTCCTTCACCATCTGGGTGATCTCGTCATCGGACAGGTTCGACTGGCCGGTGATCGTGATCGACTGTTCCTTCTGTGTCGCCCGGTCGAGGGCCGACACGTGCACGATGCCGTTGGCGTCGATGTCGAACGTGACCTCGATCTGGGGCACACCCCGCGGGGCGGGCGGCAGGTCGACGAGCTCGAACTTGCCGAGGGTCTTGTTGTACATCGCCATGTCGCGCTCACCCTGGAGCACGTGGATCTGCACCGAGGGCTGGTTGTCATCAGCGGTGGAGAACACCTCGCTCTTGCGGGTGGGGATGGTGGTGTTGCGCTCGATGAGCTTGTGCATCACGCCACCCTTGGTCTCGATGCCGAGCGACAGCGGGGTCACGTCGAGCAGCAGGACGTCCTTGACGTCGCCCTTCAACACACCGGCCTGGATGGCGGCGCCGATGGCGACCACCTCGTCGGGGTTGACGGTCTTGTTGGCCTCCTTGCCGGTCATCGACTCGACCAACTCGGTGACGGCCGGCATCCGGGTGGAGCCGCCGACCAGGATGACGTGGTCGATCTCGGCCTGCTTCTTGCCGGCGTCGGCCAGCGCCTGCTCCACCGGGGCTTTGACCCGCTTCAGCAGGTCGGCGGTGAGCTCCTCGAACTTGGCCCGCGACAGGCTCAGCTCGAGGTGGAGAGGACCATCGGCGGTTGCGGTCACGAACGGCAGGTTGATGTTGGTGGACATGACCTGCGACAGTTCGATCTTGGCCTTCTCAGCCGCTTCCTTGAGCCGCTGGGCCGCCATCTTGTCTGAGCCGAGGTCGACGCCGTTGGAGTTCTTGAACTCCGTCACCATCCAGTCGATGATGGCCTGGTCCCAGTCGTCGCCACCGAGTTCGGTGTCACCGGAGGTCGATTTCACCTCGAACACGCCGTCGCCGATCTCGAGGATCGAGACGTCGAAGGTGCCGCCGCCGAGGTCGAACACCAGAATGGTCTGGTCGTCGTCGTTGCCCTTGTCGAGGCCGTAGGCCAGCGCGGCCGCAGTCGGCTCGTTGATGATGCGCAACACGTTGAGACCGGCGATCTGGCCGGCTTCTTTGGTGGCGGTGCGCTGGGCGTCGTCGAAGTAGGCCGGCACGGTGATGACGGCGTCGGTCACCGTGTCGCCCAGGTAGGCCTCGGCGTCGCGCTTCAGCTTCATGAGCGTGCGGGCGCTGATCTCCTGGGAGGTGTAGGACTTTCCGTCGATCTCGGTGCTCCACTTGGTGCCCATGTGGCGCTTGACCGAGCGGATGGTGCGATCGGGGTTGGTGATGGCCTGGCGTTTGGCCACTTCGCCGACGAGGACCTCGCCGCCGTCCTTGGAGAAGGCGACGACGGAGGGGGTGGTTCGCGATCCCTCGGCGTTGGGAATCACGACCGGGTCGCCGGCCTCCAGGACCGATACCACCGAGTTCGTGGTTCCGAGGTCAATTCCAACGGCTTTTGCCATGTTGATTCAAGCTCCTGTTGATGATTTGGGGAGTGATCGGACCGGTTCGACGAGGGGGTTCGCCGCCCGCTGCCGGTCCGCTGCTTTTGGGGATGACATCAGTATGCAGCGGAGTTCGGCTTTCATCCTACAAAGTTGAGTACATAGTTATCAACTTTTGTGATCGATTATCACCCAGATCCCGTTCAAGGCGTTCGTTCGGGCTCTTAGACCCTTCTCAGAACCCGTGCTTCATGGTGTGAGCACGGCAAATCGCCACGAACAGAGACCGTGACAGATGACGAGGACAACTCGATGATCAACACGTACAGCCACCGACTTCGAGCCGCAATCGGACTCATCGCTGCACTCGGGATGCTCGGTGCGGCATGCGGACCGACCTCGGCAGCCACCGACGAACCGACCGTGGCCGCCATCGATGAACCGAGCGCGCCGGACGGCACAGAGGAACCAGCCGACACGAACCCCGACGATCCGCCATCCGCCGAGGAAGTCGAGGCGGCTCAACTGCGTTTCGACCAATGCATGGCCGATCAGGGCATCGACATCGACGAGATGTTCGGAGAGGGACCCGACTCCGGCGACGGAGACGCCGTCGAGATCGAGGTCGACGAGGACGCCGATTTCGAGGCGATGATGGCGAAGCTCGATGAGGCCAATCGAATCTGCCAGCCGATCCTCGAGGAGGTCTTCGGCTCGTTCGAACTGAGCCCCGAGGACGAGTCCGCCTTCGCCGACGCACAGGCTGCGTTCAGCGAATGTATGGCCGACGCCGGCTTCGACATCGACACGGGAGACGACGGAAGCATGGTCTTCGGATTCGAGACCAGCGGCGACGACATCGAAGCGATGGAGTCGGCCATGACGGAGTGCAGCAGCATCATGGAGAAGGTGCTGGCGGATCAGGGTGTGGAGTTCGGCATACCCGGCGGCAGCACCGACGACGAAGATGGTGATGACTCATGACTCGGCGCCTGGTCGCCCTGATCACCGCCACCGGTCTGGTCGTCGTGGCCTTCGGGGTCATCGCCGCAACCCGAAGCCTCGACGCCGCGGCCGAACAGGACGATGGGGTACCGAACAGCGACACGACGCCGACGGACCTGGCAACCGTCGCTGCCATCACCGGCGACCTCACCGAGTCGGTCGAGGAGATCGGAACGATCAGCGGCGGAGACACCTGGCCGGCGCCGATCGACGCTCAGGGCATCGTCACGGACCGGCACGAGAAAGGAACGGTGGTGGAGCCCGGCGAGACGCTCATCTGGATCGACGGCCGGCCGGTGACCCTGGCCCGGGGCGACACGCCGATGTACCGGGTACTGTCCCTCACCCGCGACCGCGACAACAAGCGACTGCAGGGCGAAGACGTCACCCAGCTCCAGCAGTTTCTCATCGCCGCCGGATTCGACGACAAGGGCCGCCTCGAAGCCGACGGCGAGTTCGGTGTCTCCACCCGCCGAGCCGTGCTCGACTGGCAGAAGGCGACCGGGTTGGAACGGACCGGATCGGTCGACCGGACCCAGCTCGTCTTCGGGCCGACGGCGCTGCGTCTGGCCGACGAGCCGAGGATCGGATCACCGTTCAGCGAACTCACCGTCGGCGCACCGGAACGGACCGTGACCACCGCGCTCGAGCCGGAACAGCGCAACTTTGTCGAGGTCGCCGACACGGTCGATCTCGACCCTGGATCCGGTACCACGATCACCGGCCGGATCACCGAGATCGAGACGGTGGTCGGTGACAGCGGCAGCCGCGAGGTCAGGGTGCGCATCGCACCGGACACGCCACTCGACCCCGAGATCGAGCGGGTCACGGTGACCGTGACCCGAACCGTGGCCACCGACGCCACCATCATCCCGGTGCTGGCCGTTCTTGCCCTCAGCGGCGGCGGCTACGGCGTCGAGGTCGTCACCGACGGCACCACCGGGACGACCGAACTCCGGCCGATCGAACTCGTCGATGTGGTCGACGACCTCGCCGCCGTCACCGGCGATGTCGACCCCGGCGACGAGTTGGTTGTTCCGACCGAAATCGGCGGGAGCAGTAACAACGACGACCAAATCGACGGGGACACCGACGAGCAGAGCGGAGAGGGATCGTGACCGACGCCATCCTCGAACTGCGGAACGTGACCCGAACCTACGACGGATCACCCCCGGTGAACGCCGTCGACGGCGTCTCGCTCCGCCTCGGCCACGGGGAACTCGCCGCGATCGTCGGGCCCTCGGGGTCCGGCAAGTCGACCCTCATGAACCTCATCGGCACCCTCGATCGGCCCAGCTCGGGAGCACTCCTGGTCGACGGGGTCGACACTGGCAAATTGAGCGATCGGGCTCTGGCCGGACTGCGCTCGGCTCGCATCGGGTTCGTGTTCCAACAATTCCATCTGCTCGGCGGCATGTCAGCGCTCGACAACGTCGGGGCGGGCCTCCTGTACCGGGGCGAATCCGGCCGTCGGCGACGGCGCCGGGCCGCCGAGGCGCTCGAGCGGGTCGGGCTCGGTCATCGCCTCGACCACCGACCCGATCAGCTCTCCGGCGGCGAACGCCAACGGGTGGCCATAGCCCGTGCGCTCGTGGGGGATCCGGCCATCGTGCTGGCCGACGAACCGACCGGCAACCTCGACTCGGCCGCCTCGGCCGGGATCGTCGATCTGCTTCACCGGCTGCACGACGAGGGATCGACGATCGTCGTCATCACCCACGACAACGAGATCGCGGACGCCATGCCCCGACGAATCAGCCTCCGTGACGGCTATGTCGAGTCGGATGTGGCCGGTGCCGCCGATCCTCCGCTGGTTGCTGCAACCGGCGGTCGGACGGCCGCAGAGGCGACGGCATGATCCGCCGCCGCACCGGCCCGACACCTTGGCGATCACGACTCCGTCCGGTCGACCTGATCGGCACCGGGACGATCGGTATGCGCACCCGCCCGATGCGGGCGCTCCTGACCGCGCTCGGGATTGCCATCGGGATCGCCTCCATGGTGGCCGTGGTCGGAATCTCCGCCTCCAGCCGGGCCGACCTGCTGGCCCAGATCGACCGGCTCGGCACCAACCTGCTCGCCGTTCAACCGGGTTCAGACCTGTTCGGGCGGAGCGCAACCATGTCGGCCGACGCGCCGGCGATGGTCCGCCGCATCGCCCCGGTCATCGAGGCCACGACCCTGTCCGAGGTCGAAGGAGCGGTCCATCGCAACGATCGGGTGAGATCGTCGCACAGGAACGGCCTGTCGATCCAGGCCACCGACGACCATCTCATGGAGACGGTCGGGGCCACGGTGGCAGCCGGGAGGGCCCACGACCGGGCCAGCCTCGAACTGCGGACCGTGGTGCTCGGTTCCGTGGCCGCCGATCGCTTGGGGATCCGCACCGTCGACCCCGGCATCCGCATCCGACTCGGTGATCAGTGGTTCGCCGTGATCGGCATCCTCGACCCCATGCCGCTGCACCCCGACCTCGACCGGGCCGCCTTCATCGGCATCCCGGCCGCAGCCGATGCCTTCGGTTCGAAGGGGCTGCCGTCGCGCATCCTTCTTCGCACCACACAGTCCCAGGTCGAGGCCGTTCGGGCCGTGCTCGCCCGCACCGCCTCCCCCGGCTCACCCAACGAGGTCCAGGTTTCCCGCCCGTCCGACGCGCTCGAGGCCCGGGCCAAGGTCGACGAGAATCTGCAGACGCTCCTGCTCGGCCTGGGCGGGGTGGCCCTGCTCGTCGGCGGTATCGGCATCGCCAACGTGATGGTGATCTCGGTGCTGGAGCGTCGATCGGAAATCGGGCTGCGGCGGGCGCTGGGGGCCACCCGGCGCCACATCCGCCACCAGTTCGTGATCGAAGCCTCCCTGCTGTCGGCCATCGGTGGCATCGGTGGCGTGGCAGCCGGATCCATGGTCACCGCACTCTACGCCGACCGGCAGGGCTGGCAGCTCGACCTCCCGGTTGGCGGGCTCCTGGCCGGTATCGCCGCTGCGCTGCTCATCGGGGCGCTCGCCGGCCTCTACCCGGCCATCCGGGCCGCCCGGCTCGATCCGGCCGAGGCCGTCCGACCGGCCGCGTGACCGCCGGGTTAGGTTGGGGCCATGCGCATTCTCGTCGTTGAGGACGATGACGACATCGCCGCGGTCATCGAGCAGACACTGGAGGCCATCGACTACTCGGTCGATCGGGCGGCGACGGGACCCGACGGCCTGTGGCGGGCCCGCGAGGGACGCTACGGGGCCATCGTGCTCGACATCCTGCTCCCCGAGATGAACGGGTACAAGGTGTGCTCCACGTTGCGCTCCGAAGGGGTCACGACGCCGATCCTCATGCTGACCGCCAAGGTCGGGCACCTCGACGAAACCGACGGGCTCGACCTCGGCGCCGACGACTATCTCCGCAAGCCGTTCTCGCCCGAAGTGCTCCAGGCCAGGGTGCGGGCGTTGCTCCGGCGGGTCGATCGCACAACAGCCGACGCCACGCTGGAGCGGGGCACGGTGACCTTGGATCCGGCGACCCGAACGTGCACCGCCGAAGGCCGATCGGTGGCGCTGAGCCGCCGCCAGGCTCAGCTGCTCGAAGTGCTGCTCCGGGCCGGCGATGTACCCCAGTCCCGCCTGCAACTCCTCGACGCCGTGTGGGGCATCGACTACGAAGGCGACCCGAACGTCGTCGATGTCTACCTCGGCTACCTCCGCGCCAAGCTGGGACGCGAGTCGATCGAGAACCTTCGGGGCTCGGGCTACCGGGTGCGGGCATGAGGATCCGGTCGGTCCGTGGTCGGGCCACGGTCATCGCCGCGGTCACGGTGGCCGTGGTGTTCGGTGTCGGGTCCTGGATCACGGTTCGAGGCCTCCAACGATCACTGAGAAGCGACATCTCGGCGGAGAACGAGGAGGTTCTCGACGAGCTGGCGGCCCAGATCGAGTCCGGTGCCAATCCCCGAACCCTAGGGATCCCGTTCGGATCCGACGGCACCGAGTTCCTCGTGCTCGACGCCGATCAACAGTTGCTCAACAGCAGCTTCCTGGGTTCTCCGATGGGGGTCGGACCTCCCATCGTGGTCGAAGGTGAGGTCGGGGCCGTCGGCTTTGTGCAGGGTTCCTCGGTCGCCCTGACGGAGAGTGAGCTCCAACAGCTCGACACATTGCTCCAGAACGATCTCACCGACGAGGAGGCAGCGCAGCTGGCCGAGATCCTGGCGGCGGGACCGATTCTCGGGGAACCGATTGTCGGGGAGCCGGTCGTCAGCGGGACGAACGTCGGGGCGGCGACAGTCGATGTGCTCCCGCCCGGGTTGGAGGGATCGGTCCTGGTCGCCGGTGGAGGTGTGATCCTCATCGAACGCGACGACTGGCTGGAGACCCGGCGCTCCGTCACCAACGCGGCCGGTGAGCCGCTGACGCTCGTCGGGCTCTCCCCGATCCGGATCGCCGAGCGCAACATCGATCGGCTGGCCTGGGTCATGATCGGCCTCGTCCCGCTGCTCACCGTGCTCGGTGCAGCCGGTGCCTGGTGGGCAGCCGGCGAGGCGCTCTCGCCCGTACGCCGTATCACCGATGAGGCCAACCGCATCGCACCGTCGAACTCCGGAAATCGGCTCCCGGTCCCGGACTCCAACGACGAGATCTCCACGCTCGCCGCCACCCTGAATGAAATGCTGGATCGACTCGACGACGGGCTCACCCGCCAGCGCCAGTTCGTGTCGGACGCCTCGCACGAACTCCGGTCGCCGCTCACGGCCGTGACGGGAGCAGCAGGCATCCTGACGAACAGGCCCGGACTCGACGACGATGTCGCCCGCAACATCGGACTCGTGGCCCGCGGCGCCCAGCGGCTCGAATCGGTCCTCGACGACCTGACGGCGCTGGCATCGGGAGACGATTCCACCGAGCACGCCCCCGTCGACCTGGCCGATCTGATCCTGGCCGAGGTGGCAACGGCGACCGCCCGCGGATCAGCGGTGATCATCGACACGTCGAAGGTCCAGGCACTGGAGATCACGGCCAGTCCGGTGCAGCTCGGTCGAGCAGTGGCCAACCTTCTCGACAACGCCGTCGGCCACGCCGAACACCGGGTCTCGATCGGTGTCCATACTCGCACCAGCACCGACGGCACGGAGACAGTGGAGATCGTCGTCGATGACGACGGACCCGGGGTACCACCCGATCGTCGGGAAGTCGTCTTCGAGCGGTTCGTGCGTCTCGACGACGCTCGTAGCCGTGACGAGGGCGGCAGCGGATTGGGCCTGGCCCTCGTGGCCTCCATCGCCGCCGCGCACAGCGGATCGGTCCGTTGCGACGACAGCCCGCTCGGTGGGGCCCGGTTCGTGCTCCGCCTCGGCGCGACCTGACCCGGTACTACTCTCCGTTCGGGGGCGCGGGAGTCGACGACTGGCAACACCGGGGTGCTGGTCGCCTAGTCTTGTACACGGCCTGGGCCTCGAAGTGCGAGGACTCGCCCCACCAGGGTCGTCGAGAAGGCAGGAGACGGTTGTGCCCGACCAAACCGAAACCCAACACGGGTGGCTGACCGAGGAGGACATCGCGACCGTTCGCGGCCGGGTACCCATCGTCTACGTCGAGGCCGTGCCCGTGAGGGTCGACGACCACGGAGAGGTGACCCGCATCGGCCTCCTGCTCCGGGCGATGGCCGACGGCACCATCAGCCGAAGCGTGGTGAGCGGGCGGGTGATGTTCGGCGAGCGGCTGCGCGACGCCCTGATCCGCAACATCGAAAAGGACCTCGGCTCGCTGGCCCTGCCCAAGATTCCGGTCGACCCGTCACCGTGCACCGTCGTGGAGTACTTCCCCGATTCCGACGTCTCGGGCTACACCGATCCCCGGCAACACGCCGTCAGCCTGGTGTACGTCGTACCGGTCGAGGGCATCTGCGAGCCGTCCCAAGTCACCCTCGACATCGCGTGGCTGACCCCCGACGAGGCCGACAGCCCGGAGGTCCGGGCCGAGATGACCTCGGGCCAAGACCGACTGCTCCGCGTGGCATTGGCCCACGCCGGCTGCCTCCCCTGAGCGAATCGAGTAGCCTGTCGGCTTGATCGTGTAATCGAACGCTACAAGGAGCGGATATGAAGGTCGCCATCCTCACCGGCGGCGGAGACGTCCCCGGCCTCAACCCCTGCATCAAGGCCGCGGTCAACCGGGTCGTCGACGCCGGATCGGAGATCATCGGTGTTCGCCGCGGTTGGGGCGGACTGGTGGCCTGCAACCCGGCCGATCCCGACACGCTGGCCGCCAACACGATCCCCCTCGACGCGGCCCGGGTTCGCACCGTCGACCGGACCGGCGGCACGTTCCTGCACACGTCCCGAACCAATCCCGGGCGGGTCAAGGGCTCCGAGGTGCCCGACTTCCTGGCCGATCAATTCACCGGCGACGGGCCCCATGACCTGACCGAGCACGTACTCTCGGTGCTCGAGGCGCTGGGCGTCGACGCTCTGCTGCCGATCGGCGGCGACGACACCCTGTCCTACGGGCTGCGCATGCACAACGAGGGCGTGCCGGTCATCGCCATCCCCAAGACGATGGACAACGACGTGCACGGCACCGACTACTGCATCGGCTTCTCGACCGCCGTGACCCGGGGGGTCGAGTTCATCCACAATCTGCGCACCTCGACCGGGTCCCACGAGCGCATCGCAATCGTCGAGCTGTTCGGACGCTACTCCGGGGAGACGTCGCTGATCACGGCGTATCTGTCGGGTGTCGATCGGGCCCTCATCTCCGAGGTGCCGTTCGACATCGACCTCCTGGCCGAGATGGTGATGGCCGACAAGGCGGCCAACCCGTCGCACTACGCCATGATCACGGTGTCGGAGGGGGCGACGGTGAAGGGTGGGGAGGTCCACCTTTCGGGAGAGGCCGACGCCTACGGCCACCGCAAGCTCGGCGGCATCGGCCGCACCGTCGGCGAACTGCTCAAGGAGAAGACGGGCGAGGGCATCATCCTCCAGGAGGTGGCTTACCTCATGCGATCGGGCCGGCCCGACAGCCTCGATCTGATGGTGGCCACCAACTATGCGGTCATGGCCGCCGACCTGGCGCTGGAAGGCTCGTCGGGGCGGATGGTGGCGTTGCGATCCGGCACCTACACGAACGTGCCGATCAGCGTGACCGGTGAGGGCGTGAAGCGGGTCGACGTCGGCGAGCTCTACGACGCCGCCAACTACCGTCCCAAGGTCCGCCACGTCGGCGGCAAACCGATGTTCCTCTACTGACCTGCGCCACCACCCTCCGGACTCCCGCCCACCACCCCTCCCCTCATCCCCCTCTCCCCTCTCCCCACCTCTCCCCTCTCCCCTCCCCCCTCCCCTCCCCCCTCTCCCCGCCTCTCCCCCGAACTTTTGGAAGCTGACGTCCCTCGAGGGGGACGCTAGCTTCGAAAACAAGGGGCGGAGGGGACGTGAGGTTCTGAAAGTTCGGTGGTGGGAGGGGGCGTGTCGGCAGCCGAGGTAGGCTCAGCACACCGACATGGTCGGTACTCGGAGGTCGGCTCCCGATGCAGGACACGCAACGGGAGGTCCCCTTGGACGGCTCGAGTTCCGTTCGAGATGAGGTGGAGCTTCGAGCGCTCCAACATCAGCATGGCGCGATCGCGCGGGCTGAAGCTCTCGCTGGCGGCATGACGGTTCTCCAGATCGATCGCAGGGTTCGTCGCCGGCAGTGGATCCCGGCCGGCCCACAAGGCTGGTATCTACTGGCGTCTCAGGCCGGCAATCCGCTGCCCCGACTCGTGGCGGGGACACGGGCACTCGAAGGTCCGGCCTGGGCATCCTCCGCGCTCGCACTGCACGAACTGGGCTCGCACCCGGACCTGCCGATGATCGCCGCAGCGCGCTGCTATCGAGGTCCTGGTGTCACCCGCGTCCACGTCACCCGGCTGCGCGAGCTGCCCCGCACGACGATCCTCGGGATCGACACGGTCACCGCCGCGGTTGCCGTCGTGGCCGCCGCCCGGTGGTTGCGCTCGGACACCGATCTTGCCGTCCTCATCGACCGGGCCATCCGGCAAGGAGCTACCACCTGGCTCGAGGTCGAGGAGATCCTCCGATTCTTTCCCCGGCGGGGTCGGGGTGGTTCGACGCGTATGCGCCAAGTGCTGACCGACCACGCCGTCGATCCCGCTCTTCCGCTCTCCGACTGGGGACGCTGGTTCGTCGTCGGCCTTGTCGACGCCGGGCTCCCGCGCCCCCGTATGGAGCACCGGGTGATCGATCCCAGAGGCCGCCTCGTCGCTCAAGTCGACGCCGCATACCCTGATCTCCGGTACGCGATCGAACTCGACAGCAAAGCGTTTCATCTGTCCCCCGAGGCATTCGAGCGTGACCGGGAGCGGGACGGCACACTGGCCCAGCACGGCTGGACCGTGCGCCGTTTCACCTGGGATCAATGGCACAACCGACGACGGTGGGTGCTGGCGACGATTCAGTCCGACTTGGCTCGGTCTCACGCCGGTGAACACTCGCTAGTCGAGCGGTTCGTAGATGACCGACGGTGAGGTCGAGCCGGCGGCAGCGGTGACCGTGAGGTGACCCCGACGCTCGGAGTGATCGAACAACGACCGTCCTCGTTGGTGGTCGCACCCCAACCCTCAAACATTTGGAACCACACGTCCCCCGAACGGGACGTTGGCCTCCAAAACCTGGGGTCGACTGGGACGCGAGCTTCGAAAACCTCGGGGGTGGGAGTGGGTGGAGTGGCGGGGGGTGGGCGTGGGTGGAGTGGCGAGGGTGTGGAGTAGGTGGGGGGTGGGCGACGGCCGAAGGGGTCAGTCGAAGGTGATGAGGCTGGGGTTGTAGTCGTCGGGAGCCTGGTAGCCAAGCAGGTTCAGGACCGTGGCCGCCACATGGCTGAGTCCCGCCCCGTCGATCGGTTCCAGGTGATACTCGCCGTCGTGGCGGGGATCGTAGACGGCGAACGGAACCGGGCTGAGGGTGTGGGACGTCTTGGGCGACCGCACGCCGTCTTTCTCGGTGTACATGATGTCGGCGTTGCCGTGATCGGCGGTGTAGATGAGGATGCCGTCGAGTTCGTCGATCACCCTCATCAGCCGCTCGACGCACTCCTCCACCACCTCCATGGCCTCGATCGTGGCGTCGAGGTCGCCGGTGTGGCCCACCATGTCGCCGTTGGGGAAGTTGATCCGACCCCACCGGTAGTCGCCGGTCTCCAACAGCCTGATCGTCTCCGCGGTGATCTCCCGCACCTTCATCCCCGGCGTCTTGTTGAACTCGACGTTGTCGGACGGGATCTCGATGTAGGTCTCCAGGTCGGCGTCGATGTAGCCCGACCGGTTGCCGTTCCAGAAGTAGGTGACGTGCCCGTACTTCTGGGTCTCGCTGATGGCGAAACTGGGCAGGCCCTCGGCGCACAGGAACTGGCTCACCGTGCGGGAGATCGACGGCGGGGCGACGAGGTAGTTCTTCGGCACGTTGGTGTCGCCGTCGTACTCGAGCATGCCGGCGAAGAACACGTCGGGGTGGGTCACGTTTCCGCCTGCGGTTCGGTCGAATGGCGTGAAGTCGGCTTCCTCGTAGGCCCGTGAGATCTCGATGGCCCGGTCGCCCCGGAAGTTGAAGAGGATGACGGAATCGCCGTCGGCCATCGTGCCGATGGGATCGCCATCGTCGTCGACGATCACGAACTCCTCGAGATACTGGTCGCCCCGGTCGGTCTCGTCATACATCGTCTCGACCGCCTCGGCGGCCGACCGGAATGGTCGCCCGGCGCCGTGGGTGTGACACCGGTAGCCGCGCTCGACCATGTCCCAGTCCGCCTCGTAGCGATCCATCGTGATGTACATACGGCCGCCACCCGAGCCGATTCGAAAATCGGCGTCGTCAGACGCGCCGCTTATCTCCGACAGCACGGCTTCAGTGGCCTCGATGTAGTCGAGGGCGGACCGGGAGGGGACGTCGCGGCCGTCGTGGAGGATGTGAACCCGCGCCCGGCGCACGCCTTCGTCGGCGGCCCGGCGCAACATCGAATAGAGGTGCTCGGTGTGGGAATGCACGTTGCCGTCGGAGTGCAGGCCCAGGAAGTGCAGGGTGCCGCCGTCGAGAGCTCGACCGATCGCTGTCTTCCAGTGATCGGACTCGAAGAGCGAGCCGTCGGCCAGCGCCTTGTTGACGAGCTTCGCCCCCTGGTCGAAGATGCGGCCGGCACCGAGTGCGTTGTGGCCGACCTCGGAGTTGCCCATGTCGTCGTCGGTGGGGAGGCCGACGGCCTCGCCGTGAGCAGCCAGTTCCGTGTAGAGCGGGGAGTCGGCGAGCGCATCGAGTGTCGGGGTGTGGGCCCGGTGCACGGCATTTGAGTCGACCGGCGGAGCGACCCCCACCCCATCGGCGATGATGATCAGCAGCGGCCCTGGACGACCACTGAAATCGGCGAGCGGGCGCAGGGACAGATCCGGGGAGGCAGCATCGGACCGGGCGTCGGATCGGGTGTCGGAATCGGTGGAGGCCATGGCTTCCAGGATAGAACCTGGCCGCTCGACGACGGCAAGGCCGCGCTGCCGCACGACCGGATTCCCGATACTCGGCGCCTCATTCCCGATTGGACGCGAAGATGGTCCGATGCCCCATCTCGAACCCTCTGAAGCGAACGCAATGGCTCTCGTCGACCGCAACATCTCCGGCCCGGTGACGATGCTGAATCTGCTCCGCTTCCGAGCCGTTGCCGACTATTCGGACCATCCCGACCTGGCCCCGAACGAGCCGATATCCGGCGCCGAGGCCTACCGCCTCTACGCCGATCACACACTCCCCCACCTGCTCGCCTCCGGCGGTGAGGTGGTGTTCGAGGCCGAGGGCGGCCAGGCGTTCATCGGGCCCGACGACGAGCGCTGGGACCTCGTCCTCGCCGTGCGTCAACGGTCGGTCGACGACTTCTTCGCGTTCGCCGCCAACCCGGAGTATCTCCGGGGCATCGGTCACCGGACGGCGGCGCTCGAGGACTCCCGCCTCATCCCGACCGTGGAGCCGCCGGATCGAATCGACTGATCGAGTCTGACTGATCGAGTCGACTGAGAGTCGGGGTGGGAAAGGGAGTGGGCATGGAGCCGGCCACAAACGGGCCGATCCCCATGCCACACCCCTTGGAGCCGAGCCGGATGTGGGCCCTCAGACCACAGCCAGCTCCGTGGCGTCCGGTTCGCCGCTCTCCGACATCGGCTTCGCCACCAGCAGGTAGAGCGACGGGACGATGAACAGGTTCACGAGCGTCGAGGTCAGCAGACCGCCGAGGATGACGATGGCCATCGGGTACTCGATCTCGTGACCGGGAAGGTTCCCGGCCGCCACAAGGGGAACCAGCGCCAGACCGGTCGTCAACGCGGTCATCAGGATCGGTGCCACCCGCTCCCGCGCTCCCCGCAGCACGAGCTCGGTCCCGAACGCCATGCCCTCGTGCCGTTCGAGATGCTGGTAGTGGTTGATCAACATGATGCCGTTCCTGGCCGCGATGCCGAGGATCGTCAGGAACCCGACCAGCGACCCGAGCGACAGCACACCGCCGAACAGGGCCGCCGCCAGCACACCCCCGACAAGGGCGGTCGACAGGGCGAAGAACGACAGTGCCGCCAACCGCACGCTGTTGTAGGAGATGTAGAGAAGGGCGAAGATCAGCAGACCGGCCAGCAGGGATACCCGGAACAGGTTTCTCGACGCCTGTTGCCGTTCGGCGAACTCGCCGAGCAGCTCGGGGTAGTAGCCGGTCGGAAACGAGATCTCATCCAGGACGTCCTCCACGTCGTCGACCGCTGAAGCCAGGTCGATGCCGTTCAACTCGGCCTCGACATGGATCCGCCGGGCCAGGGTCTCACGGTTGACCGCATTGGCCGTCGGCACGATGCTGATGTCGGCGATCTCGTCGAGCGCGACCCGGCCGCCGTCGGGTGTTTCGATCGGCAGGTTGTAGATGTCGGTCATGCTGTCGCGGTACTGGGGTGCGCTCCAGATGTTGACATCGAAGGTGCGGTTGGCCTGGTGGATGTCGCCGGCCTCCTCACCGGCCAGCAGATACCCGGCCTGGCGCCGCACATCACCCGGTTTGACCCCGTACTCCCGAGCCCGGTCGAGGTCGACGGTGACGTCGACCTGCGGCACGTCGACCAGCAGCTCGACGTGCACGTCGGTCAGGCCGTCATTGGCCAGCATCGCCTCCTCGACCTCGGCCGCCTTCTCCCTGAGTATGTCCAGGTCCTCGCCGTAGATCCGGACCACGATCGGATGGCTGGACCCGGTCAGCACCTCACGAATCCGTTCCTTCAGGTAGGTCTGGACGTCGCGGTAGAGGCCGGGGTAGCCGTCGACCAGCGTCTGCACCTCGTTGAGCGTGTCGTCGTAATCGACCGACGGGTCGACGCTGATCCAGTTCTCACCGAAGTAGACGCCGTAGACCTCGTCCATCAGCAGGGCTTGACCGATATGGGAGCCGCAGTTGTTGACCCCTTCGATGGTCATGAGCTCCTGACAGGCCAGCTGCGAGATGCGGACCATCTCGGGATGTGAGGTCCCCGGTTTGCCCAGCCAGTGCATCAGGAAGTCGCGTTCCTTGAAGTCGGGAAGGAGTTCCTGCCCGAGTTGCGGGTAGATGCCGATCCCGGACGCGGCGAGGATGGCGAACGCGCCGACCGCCATCATCGGCCGGGCCAGCATGGGCTTCAGCACCTTGGTGTAGCCCCGGTGCAGCGGAGCCACGATCGGCGACTGCCGGCCATCGAGCGGGGCCTTGCGCAGGAGGATGTAGCTCAAAGCGGGCGTGACGGTCATGGCGATGAATCCGGACACCAGAACGGCGATCACGTAGGCCCGGGCCAGCGGCTGGAAGAACGCACCCGACAGTCCTTCCAGGAAGAACACCGGCGCCAACGCCACGGCCTCGATCAGCGATGCATACACGATGGCATTGCGGACCTCGACCGACGCGTCGATCACGATCTTCGAGGTGGGCACGTGCACACCGCTGGCCCGCTGCTCCCGCAATCGCCTGACGATGTTCTCGACGTCGACGATGGCGTCGTCGACCACCGCGCCGACGGCGATCACCAGACCGGCGAGCACCATCACGTTGATGGTCGAGACACTGGCCCCGAAGAACGGCATGACCAGCAGCGTGGCCATCAGCGACAGCGGGATGATCGTGGCGCTGATCAGCGCCGTCCGCCACTCGAACAGGAACAGCAACAGGATCAGCACGACCAGCGCGGCGCCGATCAGGATGGCCCGGGTCAGGTTCTCGATCGAGATCTCGACGAAGGTCGCCGGCCGGAAGATGGTGGTGTCGTATTCGAGTTCCGGCAGACCGGGTGCCATGTCGGCCATGGCGTCCTCGACCCCTTCGGTCACCTCCACGGTGTTGGCCCAGGGGAACTTCTCGACGATGAGCAACAGGCCCTCACCATCGTTGACGACCGCGTCACCGATCATCGGCCAGGTGTCGTGAACGACCAGCCCGACGTCTTGGAGTCGAAGCTGCTCGCCGTTTGCGTCAGTGCGGTCGTTGATCGGGACGAGACCGAGCGTTTCGGCGTCGGTAACCGGTGCCTCGTAGTGAACGGGCAGCCGGGTGGCGGCCGT
The DNA here is from genome assembly GCA_965216675.1 of Acidimicrobiales bacterium. Lineage (GTDB taxonomy): Bacteria > Actinomycetota > Acidimicrobiia > Acidimicrobiales > SZUA-35 > JAHELU01. Next base: position 1,646,270 of record CBDCGK010000004.1, read on the forward strand.
GTCGAGGAAGCCTCCCGTTCCGACGACGGAACCCTCGGAGTACTGGACCATGCCCGAGTCGAGGGTGTCGGACATGACCTGCATCACTTCGGTCGAGGTCACGTTGTTCTCGGCCAGGAGCTGGGGGTCGACCTGCATGGTGGGGATGTCGATCCGTTCACCCCAGATGGCGACGTTGGCCACGCCCGGAACACGCAGCAGGCGTTCCCGAATGGTCCAGTAGGTGATCATCGACAGGTCCACGGTGGACAGGGTGTCGCTGCGGATGCCGATCTTCACCGTTCGGGCGGTGGACGACAGCGGCGGCATCATGTTGGGCGGTGCGGCCCACGTCGGCAGCGTCGGTACGACGAGCGACAGCCGCTCCTGTACCGCCTGTCGAGCTTCCATCAGGTCGGTTCCCCGCTCGAAGATCAGCTTGATCGACGACAACTGCTCAACCGATTTCGACCGCATGATCTCGAGGCCCGGGAGTCCGGCGAAGGACTCCTCCAGCGGCGCGGTGATGAGCAGCTCAACCTCTTCGGCCGACAGACCCAGAGCCGGGGTCTGGATCTCGACCTGCGGCGGAGCGAACTCGGGGAACACGTCGATCGGCATCCGCTGCACCTGCAACACACCGAGCACGAGAACGAGGAAGGCGGCGAAGGCCACCACGTAGCGATAGCGAAGGCTGACCCGGACCAGTGCGTGGAGTTCACTCATTTGCCCACTCCCGTGTCCGCTCCGTACAGTTCGGCCACCGAGGTGACGGCGATCTCCGCTCCGACCTCGGGGGCCTCGGTGAGGTAGACCGTGTCGCCCTCGATGTGGTCGACCGTCACCTGAACCCGGGTGTAGGTGAGCGAGTCGGTCTGCAGGTAGACCCAGTTGCCGCCTTCGGTGTCGTAGATGAGGGCGGCGTAGGGAACGGAGAACAGATCCCGGCCATCGACCTCGGCGGTTTCGACCGGAGCCGTCTCGAGCTGCAGCCGCTCCGAGGCCCGCTCGGTGAGGGCGACTCGGTTGATTCCCTCGTCGGTTGCCGTCAGCTCGTAGGGTTCGACCTTCTCATACGCCGACTGCTCACCACAGCCGACCAGGGTGATTGCGCTGACCGAGGCGACCAAGAAGGTCGGAAGCATCAGCAGCCTGTGCCTAGTCGCCATCGGTGACACCTCCTCCCGCTGTGACCGGCTCGCTCCCGGCCGACGGGTCGACGTCGCCGTTGGTCGACGACACATCGATCAGATCATCGGGTGTTCGCAGGTCGATGGGGTCGTCGGTGTCGGCCTCCACTCGAAAGCGGTCGTAGACGGCCGGGACCACGACCAGGGTCGAGGCCAGCGAGGTGACGAGTCCGAAGAGGATCACAACGGCCATCGGACGCAGGATCTCCAGACCGGGCCCATTGCCGAGAACCAGCGCCGGGACCATGAGGAGAGCCGTGACCACCACCGACGCGACCACAGCGGGCAGGCGCTCGGCCACCGCCTGGCGCATCTGTTCGGGTCCGATGTCGACGGCGTCGAGCTCGAAACTTCGGGCTCGATCGATGACCAGCAGAGCGTGGCGAACCGTGATGCCGGTGACGGCCAGGAGTCCGAACGCCACGGCCAGGGTCAGCTCGCCACCGACAACCAGGGCTCCGATCAGCCCGCCGATCAGAGCGGCGAGCACGGCGATCATCACGCCGGCAGCCAGCCTCCAGCCACCGAATGCCGCCTGGATCAACAGGTAGACACCGATCGCCGCCGCGGCGATGATCAAGAGGAGGCGCCACGGACCGGCCTCGGTGCCGGTCGACTCGCCGACGACCTCGGCCCGGTACTCCTGGGCAAAGGTCACCTCCTGGAGCGCCGATTCGATGTCGCCGGCCACGGACGCGGAACTGCGGCCACTGATCTGTACTGCAACGTCGGCATACCGCGAGACGGCGTCGCGCGTGATGTTCAATGGGGCATCCACCGTTTCGATGGTCGCCAGTTCGCTCAGAGCCACCTGGGACCCGTCGGGCAGGTCGATCAACATCGCCTCGAAATCATCGGTCTCGTCCCTCAACTCCGGTTCCGCCCAGACCACCACGTCGAACACCTTCTGTTCCTCGAACAGGCTGCCGACCTGCAGCCCGGAGATCAGCGTGGTCGCCTGCCGCCGCACGTCACCGGGAAGGATGCCGTACTGCTCGGCTTGGTCCAGTCGAACCGACACGTTGAGCTGGGGCTCGAGCACCCGGTCCGCGACCGTGGCCGCGGACACGCCGTCGACGACGTCGACCAGTTCGGCGACCTCACGGGCCTTGGCGTCGGTTTCGTCGAGGTCGACGCCGTACACCCGGACGGTGAGATCGGAATCGGGACCGTTCAGAGCCTCGTCGAGCCGTTCCGGAATGAACGTCTGGGCCATCGTGGCCGACCCCGGGAGCCCGTCGCCGACCTCCTCGATTGCGTCGAGGGTGGCCTCACGGTCGTCGTCGTCGATCCGGACCCAGATGTCGGCGGTGTTCACGTTGACCGCCCGATCACCCGTCTCAGCCCGACCGATGTGGGCGCTCACCGAGAGCACACCGTCGATGGCGTCCAGTTCGTCGGTGGCCGATCCGATGGTGTCGAGCATGACGGCGGGGGACGTGCCGGGCTCGGCCTCCCACTGGATCAGGGCGGAGTCCTGCTGGAAGGTCGGAGTCCAGGACCGACTCATCAACAGAATCGAGGCCACCGAGACAACCGCCAGCACGACGGCGATACCCAGCAGCGCGGTGACGCTGATGTTCCGGGCGGATCCGATGATCCGATCGAGAACCGAGCCGACCCGGTCGGGCAGCGAGGGGGCCTGGGGAGCGGCGGCGATGTCGTTGATCAGGAGCGATGCCATCGCCGGTGTCACCAGCACGGCGACGGCGAAGGCGGCCACCACGGCGATGATGTAGGACGTGGCCAGCGGGGACAGAAGGTCACCGGTCAGTCCGGGCAGGAACAGCACGGGCACGATCAGGAGAACGAGTACAGCGGCGGCGGTGACGACGGCCCGTCTGGTCTCGACCATCGCAAAGAAGATGGCCGAACGGCTCGAACCAACGTCGCCGGCGTCGCGGGCCGCCTGCAGCCTCCTGGCGATGCTGTGGGTGTCGACGACGACCTCATCGACGATCACCGCCAGAGCAATGAGCAGGCCACCGATCGTCATCACATTCAGTGTCGCCCCTCTGTACTCGAGCACCAGAAGGGCCACACTCAGGCTGGTCAGGATCGACACCAGGCTGATCACGGCCGTCCGCCAGCTCCGCACGAACAGGGCCAGCGCCACCAGCGCCAACAGCAGACCGATGCCGAGCGCGACGGTCAGATTGGTGGTCATCGACTCCACATAACCGGACGGTCGGAACAGGTCCGTGTCGATGTCGACCCCGGGGAGACCGGCCCGCATGAGCCCGAGCGTCGATTCGACATCGGTGCTGACGGCCACCGGATCCGCACCCGGGAATCGTTCGATGACGAGAATCATGCCCGGTTCGCCGTCGACCAGCGCATCGCCGATCAGCTGCTGGTGGCTCTCGGTTACCTCGGCGATGTCGTCGATCACCAGATCCGGGTGGTTGACGACCGGCACCTTTCCGAGATCCTCCGGGGACGCAATGGGGAGCAGATGACGGATGCCGAGACGCTGGTTCGGCGTGTCGATCCACCCTCCGGTGCCCGGCTTCGACGATTCGAGGAAGGTCAATGGGGAGACCCACAACGCCTCACCGGTGGTCTCGATCACCTCGTCGAGCGTCACGCCGGCGTCGTTCAGGGCGGCCGGGTCGACCAGCACCTGCAGCTGTCTGTCCCGATGGCCCCACACCGCCACGTTGGCCACGCCGGGCACACCGAGGAGCCGGGGCTTGATGTTCCAGCGGGCCAGCACGCCGAGCTCGACCATCGACATATCCGATGACGAAAGACCGACCATCATGACCCGGCTGTTGGACGACAGCGGTTGGAGCATCACCGGCGGCTTGGACACGTTGGGAAGGGCGTGGGCCTGGGTGAGCCGCTCCTGCACCATCTGGCGGGCCCGAATCGGGTCCGTGCCCGGTTCGAACTGCATCACGATCGACGACAGTCCGGCGACCGACTCGGACCGAATGTCCTCCAGCCAGGCCACACCGTTGAGGAGATCCGCCTCCAACGGCACGGTGATCAACGATTCGACCTCGGCGGCGGACAAGCCGTGTGCCTCGGTCTGAACCTCCACCAGCGGCGGATCGAACTCCGGGAAGACGTCGACAGTCGACGATCTGAACTGAAAGACCCCGGCGAGAATTGCCACAAATGCGAGGGCAAGAACTGCAACGCGAGCGCGCAAACCAACCCCGACAAACCATCGGATCATCCTGATTCCCCCTTCGGAGTATCGCTATAACTGTTCTCGTTGGACGGCCTTGTACATGGGATGCACGAAAACGGCATCAACCACAAAGAGCGTGCTATTCGAACAACCTCGCTGTCATCCCCCGCTCGGCGACCCACGCATCGGTCAGACCGAACATGACACGGCTGTTCCTTTCCCTCAAAAAGGAAAGCCTCTGACCGGATGGCACCCGATACCCGGTAGACCGCGCCAGATATTTCTCGATACTTGTATGGTCGAACTCAGTTCATAGTTCGAAAATCGCCTGCGTCACACCGCTCAACACTGTTAGCCGGTGATCGGCTGTTTCGGGCTACATCCAGTCGACGCGCCCGGACTCCAGGTCATAGACCGCCCCGACGACCGCAACCTCGCCCGCGTCGACCATGTCGGCGATCACCTCGCTCGAACCGGTGATGGCGGCCACGACGTTGCGCACATTGGCTTCCACAGCCCGTTGCACCAGTGCCTCGTCGCCGCTCCCCGGAGCGGACGACCCACCTGAAGCCTCCTCGACGGCCGGGGTGATCTTGGCCAGCAGTCCGGTCAGGTGCCCCAACTCGACCCCATCGCAGGCACCTTCGACCGCGCCACAGCTCGAGTGTCCGAGCACGACGATGAGCTTGACCCCCGTAACCTTCGAGGCGAACTCGAGACTGCCGAGAACGTCATTGTCCACCACGTTCCCGGCCGTGCGGGCTGCGAACACGTCGCCGATCCCGAGATCGAAGACGATCTCGGGTGGCACCCGACTGTCGACGCATGATACGAAGGCGGCCAACGGGTACTGGCCGGCGGCTGTGGCCTCGATTTGAGCCGACCAGTCACGCCGAGTGGTGACGCCCGAGACGAAACGCTTGTTTCCGGCGCGGAGCCAGTCGAGCACCGATGCCGGTGTGGCGGCCGCCTGCGTTTCCGCGGTTTGAACATCGGTCATCGAATTCATGCTCCTTTGGAGGCCGGTCTCCAGCCAGCCGGGACCTTCACGACGTTACCCCGATGTCGACGGTGCGTGGCCGTCCAGACGTCTTCGACGTCGAATTCGCTGAGGGTGCCCGATCTGTTCAGTGACGGCGCTCAGCCCCGACGTCGATTAGGAGTAGCTCGGCCAGCCGCTCGACGTGAGGCTCGGCGACCATCGTCAGGTGGTCTCCCTCGACCACGCGGATGGTGAGGCCGCCCTTGGCAACCGGTCGCCAGCCGAGGTCGATGTCGAGGAAGTGTCCGGTAAAGGGATCTCCGGCCGCCTTGTAGACGGCCATCGGCGCCGGGTACGGCTCAAAGTGATAGTGCACCTGGCTCTGGATGTTCTCCTCGATGAAGCGTCGCACCTCGAGCCGATGGTTCGGCTCGAGTCCGAGGCGATGACGCAGCCGGGTCTCGCCCAGCTCGGTGATCCGACGCAGCTTCTTCATCTGGAAGGCGCTACGGCCGACCACATACTCCAAAGGCTCCTCCCGGAGCGCCCGGAGGTGGGTGGCGAGCCGGCCTCGAATACCGAGCTCCTCCTGAAGCGCCGCAGCGGCCGGTCCGGCGGCGTCGAACAACGCCAGCAGCTCGACGTCTCGACCGGATGCCACCAGCTGTTGCGCCGTCTCGAACGCCACGACACCGCCAAGCGAGATGGCAACGAGGACGAGCGGGCCGTCGGGATGGACCCGGTTGATCTCGGCCACATAGGTGGCGGCGATACCGGCCACGGACGTGGGCCCGTCGGTACGAAGATCGGCGTCATGGGTCGGTTGACCAAGTCCGTACATGGGTTGGTCGTCGCCGAGGCGAGCCGACAGCGGGCGGAAGAACGCGCAGTCGACACCCAGAACGTGGATGGCGAACATCGGCGGCCGGGTCCCCAGCGGCTGTATCGGCACCAAATAGGCGCCCTCGTCCTCGTCGTGTCCCGCGGCGGCTCTCGGGTCGCCGATCCCGGAATCGTCGATCGCGGCGACCAGGGCCCGGGGAGTCTGCGCACGATACAACGTCGACACCGAGACCCGAACGCCAAATTCCTCTTCGACGGCCAGCAGCAGTTCGATCGCGGTCAAGGAGTGGCCGCCCTCGTCGAAGAATGAGTCGTCGACGGTGACCGACGGTCGGCCCAGTGCCTCGGCGAACAGCCCGGCCATTGTCTCTTCCCGATCCGACGCCGCAGGTCGATCGGCTGCTCCGCCACTCGGCCGAGCAGACATCGGATCGCCGGCGGCCCCGAGAGACGACTCCATCGCGGCTACGGCCTGGCGGTCGACCTTCCCGTTGGCCGTCAGCGGCAGGTCGGCGTGGAATCGGTAGGCCGCGGGCCGCCAGAGCGGAGGCAGGGCGTCGCCCGCCGCCGACCGGAGGGCCGCCTCGATCGACGGAGTCTGGTCGGAGGATCGATCGGTGGCGATCCAGGCGGCAAGACGGTACCCGCCCGACGCCGTCACCACCGCGGCCCGCACCTCTCCTACAGTGGCCAGCACACGCTCGATCTCCTCGGGCTCGACCCGTATACCGCCGACGTTCAACTGGTTGTCGACCCGCCCCAGGTAGTGCACGATGCCGTCAACGATCGCGACCCGGTCCCCGGTGGCGTAGGTGGCGCCGAACTGATCGGCCACGCCGGCACCACCAAGTATCAGTTCACCGGCGACCTCCGCCGGACGGATCGTGCCATCTGGGCCGCGGACCTCCAGCCAGGCACCGGCGATGGGAACCCCGATGGGAACCGGGTCGTCGCCGAACCGGACGTGGTGTGCGGTGGCCCAGACCGTGGCCTCAGTCGGCCCGTACTCGTTGGTCAACCTCGACAGCGGGAATCGACGGTAGTGGCGTTCGACCAACGACGACGGGCAGGCCTCGCCGGCCACGATCACCTGGCCCGGCCACTGCTGTCGCTCCCCCACCGGTCGCAGGCGACCCCGCCGCTCCATCGAATCGATCACCGCCTGATAGAGCGTCGGCACCATCAACGTGTGGCTGATCCGCCTGTCGACGAGAAGGTCGGCGAGGGCGTCGACATCGTGGACCTCATCGGGCGTGGGCAGCACGAGGGTGCCGCCCTCGGCCAGCGCCCAGAAAATCCCGGCAACGCTCGAATCGAATGATGGGCTCGACACCATCAGGTAGCGGAAGTCCTCGACATCGTTCGATGCTTCGATCGGTGAACCGGTGGCGTCGACTCCATAGAACGGCGGTCGGGCCAGGGTGCTGGCGGTAAGCCGGCCGTGCGAGATCCGGACCGGCTTCGGCTCGCCGGTCGATCCGGAGGTGAAGATGAGGTAGGCCGGATCCTCCGCGGTGACGGCCGGCAGGGCCGTTGCCGGACGGCTGTCACGCTCCTGGGCCTCGTCGTCGGGTCGCACCAAATCGTCGATCAGCTCGGCGGCGACCACGACCCGGGCACCGGACCGGTCCAGGAGCAGATCCTGACGCGGCCGGGGATAGGTGGGGTCGATGGGCACGTAGGCCGCCCCGGCTCGCAACACCCCGACGATGGCGACGACGAGGTCCACGGAACGGTCGAGGTTGATCGCAACCGACTCCCGCCGCTCGACGCCGCTGTCGATCAGGTGACCGGCGAGCGTTGCCGAGCGTCGACCGAGCTCGGCCCAGCTGAGCGACTCCCCACCACAAACGACGGCCGGCGATTCACCACCACTTTCGAGCAGCTCGGTGATCCGGACGAGGAGCGGCTCGGCGGCGGCCTCCGGAAGTGGCGGTCCGTCGAGGCGGCTCGTGTGATCGGTGCCCGTGATGGGGCCCGACTGTCCGATCACCCCGGCCCCGGTCACGGCTTGCAGAGCGTCGTCGATGGCGATGAGCAGGCGCTCTGCCTGATCTCCTGTCATCGCCGAGCCCCGGTATTCGAGGCTGAGGTCGAGTCGATCGGCTCGACGCTCGACGAAGATCGTGGCGTCGGCCACGGCGGAGCCGTTGGACAGCACCCGCTGTTCGGCAGTCGTCGATCCGATCATCCCGGGCCGGAGATCGTCGAAGGCCACATAGAACGATGGAGCGGCGGATGGGAGCCCGGCCTCCCGACGGTCGGCCAGGATTCGGGCCAGCGGGAAGGTCCGATGGGCGAGCGTCTCGCCGAGGTGCCGGGCAACGACCACCGGATCGCCGCCGATGACCATGGGAACCGTGTTGAGGAAGTAGCCGACAAGCGGTTCGGCGGCAACATCGGTGCGGGTGGAGGTGATCAGCCCGACTTCGGCCTCCGGTTCAGTGCCGAAGGGTCGCAGCGCGTCACCGATGGCGCACAGGGCGACGGCGAACGCCGACGCCCCGTCGATCCGGTCCAACGCCTCGGGTGGGATCGAGGCCGGTCGGATCAGGAAGCCGTCCGGCTCCGGATCGAACACGACGAACCCAGGCCGGTTGCCTCGTCCGACGGCGGCGTCGAGCCAGTAGCGCCGATCCCGTTCGGAGCGTCGGCGCTGTTGCCAGCCGCAGTACTGGGCGTAGTCGGTGCTCAGCGGCTCGAGTTCGCCGCCCGTCAGCACCACGTTGACCTCCCGCCAGATCAGATCGAAGCTCTCGGCGTCGGCCGATGCGTGGTGGACGACCAGCAGGATGGCGGTCGGGCCATCGTCCACCGGTTGGACCAGGCAGCGGAGCAGCGGCCCGCCCTCGAGATCGAACGGTTCTCGATGCACGGTCGCCAACGTGTCGGTCAGATCCGATTCAGCGACCGGACCAGCGGTTCGGAACGACAACGCCTCGGCACCGGACAGTCGACGCCGCTTGGCACCGTAGGTCCACGACAGGGGTTGGTGACGTTCGACCACCTGAATCAGCGCGGCCCGGAGGGCGTCCGGATCGCCCAACACGTCGGCGGTCGGCTCGACCCGGTAGACCCGACCGATGTTGTACATGATGTCGTCGGGGCGGGAGGCCTGGTCGAACAGGATGGCCTGCTGACCCGGTGACAGCTCCGGGACCACCTCGATCGGCGACGGCGAAGGGGGCTCGGCTGCATCGCCCCTCGACGAACCCTCCGCTGCCGACGATGGCGCCAAGGGCGCTGCATCCTCGACCAGCGCGTCGAGCACGGTGGCCAGCGAGCGGGGTGTGGTGTGCCGGAACGCCAGATCCTCGGGGGCGTCGACCGCCAACGCCTCGGCCAGTGCCACGATCGACTCGAGCGCGGCCAGAGAGTCGCCGCCGAGAGCGAAGAAGTCGTCGTCGACGCCGATCGGTTCGATACCGAGAACCTTCTCCCAGACCTGCACGATGCGACGTTCGGTCTCCGACGACGGGGGCACGTGAAGTCCGGCCGACGGGCGGTGGACCCGCTCCGGTGGGGGCAGGGCGGCGCCGTCGACCTTGCCGTTGGTGGTCAGCGGCACCTGGTCGATCGGAACGAAGGCGGCCGGGACGGCGTAGTCGGGAAGTCGGCGGCTGAGGAACGAGCGCAGCTCGGCGCCGTCGGGCGGCGTTGTCGACCCGCTGCTCGACGGGGCCGGTTCGAACCAGGCGGTCAGAATCTCACGGCGCCGGGGCTGATAACCGACGTCGGCGAGCATTGCGCCGACCTCGTCGAGATCGAGCTGATCGTCGAGCTCCTCGATGGCCTCCTGCCGGGTCTTGTGACCGAGCCGGACGTCCCACGCGTAGGGGACGGCGTAGTTGTGGTACCCCTGTTCGGTCAGATGGGTGTGGATGCCGGCGGCGTTGATGAGGCAGTTGGTGGAGCGGCCGGTGTCGGACGGGCGAACCCAGGGAGCCCGGTTGGTGAGGAAGTCGAGCATCTCCGACAGCTCGACGTCGACGTAGCGGTAGAAGTCGATGTAGCTGATTCGGGAGAAGACATCGTCGGTGGCAAAGATGGCGGTGTCGAGAAGCCGGTTGGCCGCGTCGTCGGCCCGGTGGTAGATCTTGCGGGCTTCGAGGACGGCCCGGTCGATGGCGTCGGGATCGAAACGGTCGAGGTCGAACTGCTGGGGAATGAGCCGGGTCTCGAAGAGCTGGCCGCGGGAGAGGCCGGTCACGATGACCGGTATCCCCAGTTCGGCCGCCCGGTTGGTGGCCAGGATGTAGATGGTCTTGTAGCAGCCGTTGCAGACGTTGGAGTGAACGGCGAGCGAGTCGGCGAAGATGGCGTTCATGGCGTCGGTGGTCACGAACTCGTGATCGACACCGAGGTCGGCGACCGAACGCCTGATGTTGTCTTTGGCCCCCTCCGAGATGTAGCCGTTGTCGAGGGTGACCGCATAGGGTCGAACCCCCATCTCCACCAGACGGTAGAGGGCGTAGGTCGAGTCCTTGCCCCCGCTGAGCAGGTGAAGCACGTCGTGGTCGCCGCTGCGGTTGGAGCGGGCCTTGTCCAGCTCGGTGCCGAGATCCTCCGGCGTCTTGAACCAGCTTCCGGCCACCGGCGCCACGGCCTCGTAGGCGTGGCACGTGTCGCAGACACCGGCCTCGTCGAATCCGACGCCGGGAACGTTGTCGGGCAGCCCGCAGCGCCGGCAGTGCCGGCCCGGTTCGACTGCCGACGGCGACCAGAGCCGCACCGCAGCCCGCCCGATCGCCGGGTGTTCGGCGAGAGCCTGTTCCACCTCGATGGGTTCCAGGCGGCGACCGCCGACCTTGACCTGCTCATCGATGCGACCGAGATAGATGAGCTGGTCGGTGTCGTGAAGGCGAACCAGGTCACCGGACCGGTAGAAGCGGCGTCCACCGACATCGACGAACGGCGAGGACCCGTCCGGTTCCGCGCCGAGGTAGCCGGCCGTCAGGCCTCGGTGATGGATCAGCAACTCACCGGCCACACCGGGTGGCACGGGCTGAAGGTAGCGGTCGACGACGACCAGCGTGACCCCAGGGGCCGGGCGCCCGATCGGCACCTCGGGTAGTTCGGCGACCGTGGCCGGGTCGACCTGATGGATCATGCAACCGACGACCGCCTCGGTCGGCCCGTACTCGTTGAAGACCCGGGCGTCGGGGTCGAAGGCCAGGATCTGGCGGGCCAGCGCCGAACCGAAGGCCTCCCCTCCGACGATCAGCGTGTGTAACCGATGGTCGGGCGGCAGGAGCCGTATCAGGATCTCGAGGTGCGAGGGTGTGGCCTTGGCCCAGGTGATGTCGGTCGCGGCGGCCACCGCAGCGAGGCCGGTCACCCCGTCGTCGTCGACCACGATCAGTCGGCCACCGGTGAGCAGGGGCACGAACAGGGTGGTGATGGTGAGGTCGAAGGTGAGCGCGCTGAACAGGGGCGCCACGGGCGGCTGACCGGGCTCGACGTAGGCGTCGACGGCGAAGGCGAGGTAGTCGACCAGACCCTGCTGCGCGATGGGCACCCCCTTCGGCTCGCCGGTCGACCCGGAGGTGAAGAGCAGGTAGGCCTCGTCTCGGAGTGCGGCTGGAACCGGCTCCAGGCCGCCGCCGGGTCCGTCGGCCAGGCCGGCGATGGTCGCCACGTCGGCGGTCGAAACCACCGCCGCGCAACCGGCCCGCTCCAACAACCGGGCCCGACGTTCGGGCGGCTGCGACGGATCGAGCGGGACGAACGAGCAGCCTGCGGTCAGGGTGGCCATGACGGCCACGACCGCCTCGGCCGATCGGGGCAGGTCGATGGCGACCCTGGTTCCGGGTACCGCACCATGCTCGGCGAGCCACTCGGCCGTGCGGCGGATCCAGCCGGCCAGATCGCGGCCGGCGACGTGGCGGTCGCCGTCGACCAGTGCCGTGTCGCCGCGATCGTCGAGTGAGGTGAGGAGGCGCTCGATCAGCGAGGGACCGGTGTCGACCGGGTCGGCCAGCGGGGGCCCACTCCCCCATTCGGCCAGCACATCACGTTCGACCGCGGTCGGCAGCGCAACCGTTCCGATGGGCGTCTCGGGTTCGGTGACCAGCTGGCGAAGGGAGGACCGGAAGTGTTCGACGGCGTGACCTCGATGGAACGGGTCGGCCGCCCGGTGCGCGAGGTCGAGGGCGAAGCTGAACGTGTCGGCGGCGGCAGCAGTGTCGGCCGAGGTGGCCGTGGTGGAGTCGGTGTCGACGCCCGCGGCGTAGCGGGTCATCTGGAGGCGGACCAGGTGGCTCTGATCGATGGCCCCCGGGTGGATCCAGCGGGTGGTGGCCGCGTGGGGGCCGAACCTCCTCTGCTGAGCCCGGGGGATGATGTTGACGACGGCGCTGACGTCGGCGGCCGGGCTGGTGCCGGGCACGGCGTGGCGGATGGTGTCGATGACGGCACGGCCGATCCGGCCGTGAAGATCGGCGAACGTGTCGTCGGCCCCGATCTCGATGTCGACCGGAAACATCTCCATCGTGAGCCCGATGAGGTGCTTGGTGTCGGGGCGGCCCCGATGATGAACCGGCATGCCGATGGCGAACCGGTCGGCCCCGGAGACCCGGTGGAGGTGGACGGCGAGAGCCGTCATCAGCAGCACGGTCCAGGAGAGGTCGGGGCTCAGGAGCTTGAAGTCCCCATCGAGGCGTTCGGTCATCCGTGCGAGGAGTTCGTCGTCGATGGTGACCGGCAGCCGTGTTGCCGCTCCGGTGCCATCGGTATCGGATGACCGGCGATCCACGGGACGGTAGAGACGGTCGAGTTCGATCGCCTCTGTTCGTGCCGACCAGTGATCGATGGCCCGTCGCCTGGTCCGGCTGATCTCGGAACCGGCACCGAATTCGTTGGCCACCCACCGGTAGTAGGAGGCGGGGGCGGCGTCGGCCGTGTCGGCGTCGGCCGTGTCGGCGTCGGCCGTGTAGGCGTCGGCCGTGGCTGCGAAGACCAGGGCCGAGGAGGTGGCGTCGGTGACCACGTGGTGCAGGTTCAGGTACCACGAGCAGGTGCCGTCGGCGTGGACCATGACCAGGCTGTCGAAACCTCGCCGGGTCATGTCGAGCGGCGTCCGGCAGCGCAGAGTCACCAGCTCGTCCACCTCGTCGGCCGGCAGATCCACGATCTCGGTGAGATCCGTCCAGTCGAGGTCGGGGTCGATCGTGAGCAGCTCGACTCGATCACCGTTGGGGCCTCGCCGGATGGTGGTGCGGAGGATGTCGCTGGTCGCCACCACCGATGCGAAGGCTCGAGCCAACCGTTCGGCGTCGACAGGTCCGGCGATGTGTGACACCAGCGCCATGTTCTGAACCGGTTCACCGTCATTGAGCCGCTGCGAGGTCCACAGCGACCGCTGCATCGGTGACAGCATCGGACCACCGGAGGCCGTGGCCGCGAGTGAGACCGCGACGCTACTCATCGCCGACTGTCGCCACCGTGTTGTGAACCGACAAGCCGTGCCGACCTCACGTGAACTCCCATTTTCCCTACGACAACTGTAGGAAGACGCGCCGACTTCGGAACCCTGATGGCCCCGAAATCCTTGTGGTTCTTTCCGTTTTCCGTGCTCCGGTTGGAGCCCCAACCTTCTATCGTGGATCCCGTTCGTTCGGATGCACGAACGGTGGGAGATGAACGTGAACCGCAGAATTGCCGCACGGATCGGGGCGGGCGTGACCGCGCTGGCCATGACCGTCGCCCTGTTGTTGGGCGTGACAACGCCGGTGGCCGCACACAGCGGCGACCAGACCTACATGTACCTCGACGTGACGTCGTCCAGCCTCGCCGGCCGGATCGAGGCGCCGATTCCCGACGTGCGAACCGTGCTCGGCATTCCCGACGACGTCGGCAATCAAGCCGTCGTCGACGGCTACGCCGACGAGATCACCGCCTACCTGACCGAGCACATGTCGTTTGGCGCCGATGGCCAGACCTGGGAGCCCAGGTTCGACGAGCTGTCGGTCTTCTTCTCCGAGGAGGACGAACTCGACGACAACTACCTGGTGGCTCCTTTCACCGTCGCCGTGACCGACTCGGTGCCTCGCAGCTTCGATCTGCGCTTCGACCCGTTCGTCGACGAGATCGACGGCCGCAGTTCGCTGCTGCTGATCGCCAACGACTGGGCCGGCGGTGTGATCGAGAACGGCTGGGAGTCGTTGGCCACCTTCGACGCCGGCTCCCGCGAACAGGCCATCGACCTGGGCCAGCCGAGCTGGTTCAAGAACCTGACCGCCAGTGTCAAGCAGGGTATCAATCACATCCAGACCGGCCCCGACCACATCCTCTTCGTGCTCGTGCTGCTCCTACCGGCCGTGCTGGTGTTCGACTCCCGGTGGTGGCCAACGACCAGCTTCGGCGCGGCACTCTGGCGAGTCCTGAAGATCGTCACCATGTTCACCGTCGCCCACTCGATCACCTTCACCCTGGCCGGTCTCGACATCCTGCCGCTGCCTCCTTCAAAACTGGTCGAGTTCATCATCGCCCTGTCGATCGCGGCCGCCGCCCTCCACAACATCCGCCCCCTCTTTCCCAACCGGGAGTGGGCGTTGTCGTTCGTGTTCGGCCTGTTCCACGGCATGGGGTTCGCTTCGCTGGTCGAGGGTCTCGACGTCTCCCGCAGCACCCAGCTCATCTCCCTGCTCGGCCGCAACATCGGTATCGAGATAGGGCAGGCCGTGGTAGTACTGCTGCTGTTCCCGGCCCTGTTCCTTCTCCGGCGCACCCGGTTCTACCGTCCGTTCTTCGTCGCGGCGTCGATCGTCATGTCGGTCATCGCCCTGGTGTGGATGGTCGAGCGCTTGGCCGAGACCGACCTCGGCATCAGCGCCATCATCGACCCGGTGTTCGTCTGGCCCCGCATCCTCGTCTTCGTGGCGGCGCTGACCCTCCTCACGGCCGGCGCATACCAGGTCGAATCAGGATCGGGCCGATTGCTGCCGACGTTGGACCGGCCGTCCCGCACCGAGCCAGGTGCGCCCGACTCCCGCGAAACGGTCGACACAAGAAGCCGATGATGAGCACGCACCCGATCGCAGGAGACTTCGAGGAGCGCCTGCTGAAGTTCGTCAACAGCGAGGTGTCGCTCATCGCCGATCCGATCGACGCCGGCACCGATCTGCTGTTGACCGGTGCCGTCGACTCACTCGGTGTCATGAGCATCACCGGCTGGATCGAGGACGAACTCGGCATCGAGGTCGACGCCACCGAGATCACCCTCGACAACTTTCAGACCGTCGAGCGGACACTGCGCTACTGCGAATCCAAGCTCTCCTGACCCACCCCACCCCAACTTTGGTAGCGAAACGCGCGGTCCCACCTCGGTTTTTGCTACGAGAATTGGTGAGTGAGCAGTGTTCAGCCGAGCGGGGTGAAATCCCGGTGGTGGTAGTGGTCGGCCCGCCTCATCGTGGTCTGCCGGTTGTCGACCGGGTTCACGATCAACGAGAAGATGCGGCGGGGCCAGGGTGACATGTTGGGTGGTGAGCCGTGCACGATCGAGTCGCCGAAGACCAGCATCGTGCCGGCCGCCCCCTTCGGGCAGACAAGGCCGCCCTGTTCCGCCAGCGGTCCCACGACCTCGGGCCCGACCGTCCACAGGTCATAGCTGGTCGTCGTCGTGTCGAGTGACGCCGGCGCAGGCCCCGCCAGATGGGATCCGCGAACGAACATGAGCGGACCGTTGAACTCGGTGACGTCGTCGAGAAAGATGTGCATGTTCAGGGCACGGGGTTCGGGTACGCCGTCCTCGTGATGGTGGGTGGCGAAGTCGTGGTGCCACTGCCACTGCTCACCGACGAACGCCTCCTTGACGTTGACCTTCACCTGCTGGGCGTAGACCGGCACGTCGCCCAGGATCTGGCGCGCCGGCTCGAGGAACCGTTGGTCGTTGACGAGGTGGTCGAACACCGGGTGGCGCCGGTGCAGGCCCATTGCGGTGCGCACCGCGCCGCTCGAGCGCTCCCGGATGTTGGCGGCGACGTCGGCCTCCATCAACTCGGCCAGCGCACGGTTCATCTCGTCGACCTCGGCCGCGTCGAACCGCCCGGGCAGCACGACGACGCCATCATGGCGGAACGCGTCGAGCTGAGCCGGCGTCAGCCCCGGACCACCGTCGTTCGGTTCGGTTGCCGATCCCATGTCTGATCCTTTCAGCTGCTCCTGACGAACACAGTCGTGTCGAACCGGGCCCGCAACCGGGTGGTGAGCACGGCGACGTCGGCCGCACCGTCCGGATCCTGCAACCCGGCCGCGATCAGCTCGCCCAGGTGGGGCATGTGCTCCGGCTCCATCCCGATCCTGGTGATCTCCGGGGTGCCGAGGCGTAACCCGGCCATCTCGCCCCGGCCCGGCAGACCGATCGCCGAGGCCAACAGGTTGGCCGTTCGCAGCTGTTTGGCCGCCTCGTGGCCCCCGTCCCATTGGGAGGCGTCGATCGCCAGCTGATGTGAGGTCGTCGGGCCGGAGCGGGTTCGATACACCGGCAGGCCGAGCCGTTCCAGTTCGGCACTCAGCGTTGTCGCGTTGTCGACCATGGCCGAGGCGTAGGCGGGGCCGAAGCTCATCCAGTCCAGGAGGGAGATGGCCAGGGCCGCGGTCTTGGCCACGTCGAAGTTAGCGGTCAGGCCCGGGTAGGCGATGGCGTCGAGGCGGGCCGCCAGTTCCGGGTCGTTGGTGAGGGCGAGTCCGCCGGCCGGACCGCCGAGGCTCTTGTAGGTGCTCATCGTGAGCAGGTGGGCCCCCTCGTCGAGCGGGTTCGGCCAGACGCCCCCGGCGATCATGCCGCAGGCGTGGGCGGCATCGAAGAGCACTCTCGCACCGACGCCGTCCGCGATGGTCCGGATTTCGGCGACCGGGTGCGGCAGCAGATTGAGGCTCGTGCCGATCGTGATCAGCCGGGGCCGGTGCTTTGCGGCCAACCGGGCGAGAGCGTCGAGATCGACGGAGAACGTGTCCGGATCGGCCGGGCACTCGACGATGTCCAGCCCGTACCATCCGGCGGCACCGGTTCGCCGGTGGGTGACGTGACCACCGATGTCGGCCGGAGGGACGATGATCGTGTCGCCGGGTTCGCAGGTGGCCATGAAGGCGTAGAGGTTGGCCAGCGCTCCGGAGCCGACCCGGATCTCGGCGTAGGTGGCCGCGAAGACGGTTCGGGCCAGCTCGGCGGCTATCACCTCGATCTCCTCGATGGCTTCGAGCCCCATCTCGTACTTGTCGCCCGGATGTCCGAGCGAGGCCCTTGTCGTCATTCCCGAGGCCAACACGGCTTCAGCCCGGTGGTTCATCACGTTGGACGCGGGGTTGAGGTTGATGCACTCGTGGTCGTGGATGCGCCGGTTGAGGGCGATGAGGCTCCGAAGACGGTCGTCGATGGCCTCAGTGTCGGCCCCGGCGAGTCCGGCGATGATCTCGGCCTCCCGGTTGAGGGCGGCGGCGTTGAGCCACGGTCGCTGGGGTGACGTGGTCGACAGTTGTTTCGTGCTGCTGGTCACTTTTTAATCCTGACAGAACCGGCTCGTTAGGAGAAGCGATGATCAACGATGGTTGCCATAAGCTGTACTGATGGCAGACAGCGTGCGATCCGAGTCGTCACAGCCCGACACAACCTTGGAGCGCCTTCGTGTCTTCCACGCCATCTCACGAGTCGGGTCGGTTGCCGGAGCGGCCCGCCGGCTCGACTACACGCCGTCGGCCGTCTCGCAGCATCTGGCTGCGTTGGAGCGGGAGGTCGGGGTTGCGCTCGTGGAGCGCTCGAACCGCGGCGTCGAGCTGACCGAGGCGGGCCGGAAGCTGGCGGGCAGGGCATCGGAAGTCCTGGACCTGGTGGCCAACTCGTTGGAGGAGACCCGAGCTGCGGCCGGCGATCCGTCGTCGTCGCTCACCATCGCGGCCTTTCCCAGCGCCATCACCACGATCCTTATCCCGGTCCGGGCCCGACTCAGGCCGACCACCCACGTCCGGATCATCGACGCCGAGGCCGAGGAGGCCCTGTTGGCCCTGCGGTCCCGTTCCGTCGACATCGCCATAACCGACGGCCACGCCCACGATCAGCCGCGGGCCTCCGACGACCTGCACAGGATCGTGCTCCGCACCGAACCCGTACGACTGGTGACGAGATCGGACCGGACCGGACAGCGGTTGCCCGACTTCGCCGACCACCCCTGGGTTCTGGGGCGATCGGACGGCCGGCTCGGCGCGGGCGCCCGTCAGGTGTGCGCGGAGGCCGGTTTCAGGCCCGACATCATCGCCGAGACCGACGATCACCACGTGGCCTTCGAACTGGTCCAGGCCGAGGGAGCGGTGACGCTTCTTCCGGAGCTGGCCCTCGGCGATCTCCCCGCCGGCTTGACCCTGCCACCGATCGACATTCCGATGGAGCGGCGTGTCGAATTCGTGACCCGCATGCCCCGGCGCGAGAGTCCGGCCGTCGTCGAACTGGCCAACCTGGTCGCCGATCACCTGTCGTCCAATCGATTCGAGCCGGCGGGTGGCCGGTAGCATGGCGAACCGTGCCCCCGACCGACCATCGTCGCGACCCGGCTGAACCCTCCCCCGGCGGTGCGGAACGGGAGCGGTTGGCGACCGGGACCCGGCGGGTGGCCGGCGGGTGGAAGCAGTGGGGGCCCTACGTCAGCGAACGGGCGTGGGGAACCGTCCGCGAAGACTACAGCGCGGATGGACGACCCTGGGAGTACTTCCCCCATGACCACGCCCGGTCCCGTGCCTACCGATGGAGCGAGGACGGGCTCGCCGGCATCTGCGACATCGACCAGCGCCTCTGCTTCGGACTGGCCCTGTGGAACGGTCGGGACCCGATTCTCAAGGAGCGGCTGTTCGGCCTGTCGGGCCGGGAGGGCAACCATGGCGAAGACGCCAAGGAGTACTGGTGGTATGTCGACTCGACCCCGACCCATTCCTGGATGCGGTGGCGGTACGCCTACCCACAACGGGCCTTTCCCTATGCCGACCTGGTGGAGACGAACGCCGCCCGATCCCGCCGGGATCCGGAATACGAGCTGATCGACACCGGCGTGTTCGACGATGACCGGTACTGGCTCATCACCGTCGACTACGCCAAAGCCGGACCCGATGATCTGTGCATCGTCGTCGAGGTCCACAATGCCGGACCCGACCGGGCGTCGATCGACGTGCTGCCGACCCTGTGGTTTCGCAACACGTGGGCGTGGGGTTTGGACGAACGGCGGCCCGAGCTCCATTCGGCCGACGAAGGCGTCGGCGAGGGAGACGGATCGGCCATCGTTGCCGAGCACACCACGCTCGGCCGCTACCGGCTGGATCTCGAGGCCGGGCCCGGCGGCCAGGCCGATCTGCTGTTCTGTGACAACGACACCAACACCGAGCGGGTGTTCGGCACCCCAGGCGAGGTCCGCTTCCCCAAGGACGGTATCGGCGATCACGTGGTCAACGGGGCCGACACGGTCAACCCCGATCAGACGGGCACCAAAGCCGCGGCCCGATACCACCTCTCGCTGGCCGGTGGTGAACGGGTACGGCTTCGGATGCGCCTCCGCCATCGCAACGACAGCGATCGCAACGACAGCGATCACGACGGAGGCGGTCAACCGGATCCGTTTGCCGGAACGTTCGAGGAGACGATGGCCGTCCGCAGCAACGAGGCCGACGACTTCTACCGCGACCTGCTGACCGCGGACGGCGGCATCGACGGCGGAGCCGTCGACGAACGGGAGCAGCTGGTGGCCCGCCGGGCCTTCGCCGGAATGCTGTGGACCAAGCAGTTCTACCATTTCGATGTCCAACGCTGGCTCGACGGCGATCCGATCGGTCCGCCCCCGCCCCCCGACCGTCTTCGAGGGCGCAACGCCCACTGGCGGCACCTGAACAACCACGACATCATCTCCATGCCCGACAAGTGGGAGTACCCCTGGTACGCCGCCTGGGATCTGGCCTTTCACTGCGTGACCCTGGCCCGGCTCGATCCCGACTTCGCCAAACATCAACTGACGCTGCTGGGGCGGGAGTGGTACATGCACCCCGACGGACAGCTCCCGGCCTACGAGTGGTCGTTCGGCGACGTCAACCCGCCGGTTCACGCCTGGGCCGCCCTGCGGGTGTTCGAACTCGACGGCGGCACTGACCACGAGTTCCTCGAGTCGCTGTTCCACAAGCTGCTGATCAACTTCACGTGGTGGGTCAACCGCAAGGACGCCAACGGGAACAACGTGTTCGAGGGCGGCTTTCTCGGCCTCGACAACATCGGCCCGTTCGACCGGTCCAACGACGTGCCCGCCGGTGGGCGCCTGGAGCAGTCCGACGCCACCGCGTGGATGGCGATGTACTGCTTGAACATGTTGGACATCGCTCTCGTGCTGGCCGCCCGCAACGCCGCCTACCAGGATGTGGCCACCAAGTTCTTCGAGCACTTCGCCTACATCGTGGACGCCGTTCACACCAACGGCCTGTGGGACCCCGATCTCGGGTTCTACCGAGATCAGTTCATCACCGGCGACGGGCGCACCGTCGGAATCCCGGCGGTCTCGATGGTGGGCCTGTTGCCGCTGTTCGCGGTCACCACCCTGGAGGCCGAGGCGTTCGACCGGCACGCGGACTTCGCCGCCCGGGTCCGTTGGTTCCTGACCAACAAACCCCGGTTTCGTCGGGCCCTCGGTGTGGCCGGGACGGCCGTGGCCTCGACCGGTGACCTCCTGCTCGCCGTGGTCGATCCCGACCGGCTGCACGACGTGCTGGGGGTGGTGCTCGACGAGGAGCGGATGCTGTCACCCCACGGACTGCGTTCGCTGTCGAAGGAACACCGATCGAACCCGGTGGTGGTCGAACTGGCCGGTCGGACCCACCGTCTCGGCTACGAACCGGCGGAGTCTCAGACTCCGACGTTCGGAGGCAACTCGAACTGGCGGGGACCGATCTGGTTTCCGCTCAACTTTCTCGCCGTCGAGGCCCTTCGCCGATATCACCGGTTCCTCGGTGACGACTTCACCGTTGAGCACCCAACCGGGTCCGGTGTGTCGCGCACGCTGGCCCAGGTGGCCGACGATCTGTCGGATCGCCTGGTCGCGCTCCTGGCCTCCGACGCGGCCGCCGTTCGGCGCCGTCGACTCCCCGGTTCCGATGACGACCTGCTGTTCCACGAGTACTTTCACGGAGACGACGGCACCGGGCTCGGTGCCTCGCACCAGACCGGCTGGACCGGTCTGGTTGCCGACCTGATCCTCCAGCGATCGAGGACCGACCGGGGTCGAGCCCAGCCCTGACCACCCCGGTGGCGACACCCCATCTCGGCGGAACTTTGTGCGTTCAGCGACCCGCTGGCGGGTCGTTGGACGCACAAAGTTCGGGGCTGGAGGGTCGTTGGCGGCTCAAAGTTCTGCCGGGGGCCGGGTGGTGGGCGCGCTCTTCTGGAGGTTCAGTCGCGGACCTGGGTGGAGCTGCGCCAGATGTCGGGGTCGGCTGAGACGGCGCCCCGGGCCGAGTCCAGCTCGGCCACCTTCTCCTCCAACACTGCGCTTCGAGCCCTGGCGTTGACGTAGGTCCGATAGGCCTTGGCCGCGGCGTCGGTGATGTCGCTCAACTGTTGTTCCAGCTCGGTCCGGGCCGCCGGATCGAGTGAGTCGTCGGCGAGGCGAAGCCGCAGTGCCTCCTCCTCCACCAGAAGGTGGGCCGCCTCCCGGTCGAGCTGGGCCACCCACTGCGCCGATTCGCGCGCCCGGTCAACGGCGCGGGCCAGCTCGGCCAGCTTGGTCTCATCCGGCTGGGCGTCGAGATCCAGGCTTTCGGTGGCCAGAATCATCACCGCAAGCGGGAGGCCCTCGGCCAGCATGCCGAGTGGTGTCTCGAACGGGCCGATGGCGTTTCCCCGCCGCACTCGGAGCGGTGCCAGCGCCAGCGTGGCCCCACCGAGCGCCGTCGAGAACGCCGCCGGTGTCGGGTCGACCCCGATCACCTCGGCCTCGATGCGGGCGTCCTCCAGCAGCTGGGCCACCCGGGCCGACTCCGCCGGATCGTCGCTGGCCGGAACGTAGACGACGATGGACGCCTCGTCCCAGTCCGGGTGCCGCCGGCACAGCCAACCGAGCAAGGTGATGAGTTGACCCACCTGGTCGTCGGACCACCACAGCGCAATCGACCGCTCCGCTTTGGGGGTCGCCTCGAAACGCTCCCAGGCGTCGTCGCGGACGTTGATGACCGCCACGTTGGTGTCGAACCGCACGCAGTTCTGCAGCATCGAACCGTAGGCCCGGCGGTCGTCCTCGCTTCCCCGCAGGTCACGAACGCCGAACATGGTGAGGTTCGCTCGAACGTTGCCGATCCCGTGCGCCTGCACCAGGGTTTGCACGCCGACCTCGGGGTCGGCAACCAGCACGACACGAGCGAAGGCGTCGTCGACGATCGTTTCGACCTCGGCCGTCAGGTCCTCCTCGATCTCCCGAGCCTGGCGGCGCCCGACCGGTCCCGATCCCTCCAGCATCCTCACCGCGGTCAGGAATCCGGAGTCGCCTTCGAGCCAGGACGCCATGAGCAGCATCCGTAGACGGTTCGTCGGGTCGCGGGGCACGAAGGCCAGAATGCAGGGCCGCCAGTCGAGAGATCCCAACGGCTCATCGGACAGCGAGTGGAGGTGCTCGCGAGCCCGGGTGTAGTGGTGCGATCCGGCGCTGTCGACCCAACGGTCGGGGACATCGCGGTGACGCAGATAGCTGTAGAGGCCGAGCAGGACCAGCGCAGCGAACGTGCCGGCCAGCGGGTTGATGGCGACGATGGCGCCGCCGCAGGCAATGGTGCCGGCCAGGCTGGCCCGGTGGTCGCCCCAACGGAATCGCGGTCGGAACGAGGTGCTGCCCGCCCGGAATTCGTAGTAGGTGGCGTAGTTGATCATCCCGTAGCTGGCCAGGAAGAACATCGAGATCACCGGGGCGACGGCATTGAGGTCACCGGCGGCGATGGTGATCAGGGCGATCACCGTGCACAGACCCAGCGCTCGCCTCGGATTGTTGTCGGCCCCGGCGCCGACGGCGAAGAGCTGGAGTCGCGGGAGCACCCGGTCCTCGCCAAGCCGCTGGAGCACTCTCGGCCCGCCGAGCGTCGAGGCCAGGGCCGACGACAGGGTGGCCGCCAGCACACCGGCCAGAATGGTCCACGCCGCCAGCGAGAGCTCACCCATGATCGACGTGGTGTTCTCCACCAGCGTCGACGCGTCGGCGCTGCCGGCCAGCACGAAGACGGCGGCCAGGTAGACCACGGTGGAGAATCCGACGGCGGCGAATGTGCCCCGGGCGATCGAACGGCTCGGCGACTTGAGATCGCCGCTCATCGCCACCCCCTGGCTGAAGCCGGTCACGGCCGGGAAGAAGATGGCGAATGCCTCCCAGAACCCGACGCCGGATTCGGAGGGCTGGAGGTTGTCGACGAACTGGTCGGTCGTGAAGTGGCCGATCGCACCGACGAAGAACGAGACCAGGGCGACGGCCAGCAACCCCATGACCACGTACTGCAGCCTCGTCGCCAGGTCGGCCCCCACATAGCTCACGCCGGTGAGCAGCACAACCAGCGCCGCGGCGATGAGCTGAATCAGGCGGGGATCATCGCGGCCGAGTGCGTCGACCACTGCTTCGGAGAAGCCGATGGCGTAGAACGCGATCGACACCGAGATCGCCAGATACAGGATCACGCCGACCGCGCCACCGAACTCGATGCCGAGGGTCCGGGAGATGAGGAAGTACTCGCCGCCTCCCCGCACCTTCAGGTTCGTGGCCACAACCGCCAGCGAGATGCTGGTGAGCACCGAGACGAGGGTCGAGAGGGCCAGGATCACGAGCGCCCGGATGAGCCCGACCGACCCCACCACGTAGGCGACGCGGAGGAACAGGACAAGCCCGAGAATCGTGAGCACGCTGGGCGTGAAGACGCCCCCGAACGTTCCCAGCGTGCCCGCGGGTTCGGTGGTCGAGTTCCGGACGGAGGTCACGGGCGTGGTTCTGCGGTGGTTCGGCTCGTCAACTCACACCAGCGTCGGTCACGATCCTCGATGGTAGTCGGCGGCGACGGCGACGCACGATCATCGACCCGGTTGACCGGACCGTCCCGACGAACACCCGAGACGCGGCCGCCGTCGACAGGCCGACCAACGATTTCCCCGTAAGTCAGGACCTTTGTCCGTATCGGAATCGTCCGAACAATTGGAGACTAAGAACTGGAAGTACCAAGTTGGAGCTTCCAGTTCGGAGGTTGACATGTCCAGGAAACTCAGGGGCCTCGGTACCGTGCTCGCCGTCATCGGCGCGGTCTGCCTCATTGCATCCGGTGTCGCCCTCTATCGCACTCAGCAGGGCATGAACGCCCTCAAGCAATTCAGCGAGGCCCAGAACGTCACGCTGAGCTATGACGACGACGGCAACCTCACCGATCGGGGAACGACGGAGGAAGCGGACGCCATCATGACCTTGCTGACCGACGATTGGGGGTATCCGGTTCTCGAAAGTGAGCTCGATCCCGACGATCCGGTGGTCAACACGGCGTCGGAGTACATGTTCCAGATGGCCACGATCGCCTACCACGTGCTACACGGCACCCAGACCGTCGTCCTCGACTCCGATGTCGAGTACAACGGTGAGACCTTTGCCGCCGGCACGTACGAGTTCGAGGTCGACGGCCGCTACTGGACCG
The DNA here is from genome assembly GCA_965216675.1 of Acidimicrobiales bacterium. Taxonomy (GTDB): domain Bacteria; phylum Actinomycetota; class Acidimicrobiia; order Acidimicrobiales; family SZUA-35; genus JAHELU01. The sequence continues at coordinate 1,671,069 of CBDCGK010000004.1, forward strand.
ACTTCGATCGGATGCACCCGCTCGAAGGTCCGGCTCGGGCCCAGGCCTGGTCGGGCACCGTGCACGGTCTGGTCGGTGAGCTGGGCGTCGGTGTGGTGACCCACACCTCGATCCAGGTCGGCTACGCCCTCTCCGGTGTGCTGGCCACCCTCGGTCTGCTGTCGCTGCTGACCGGTCTGGGGATGTTCTGGCTGAGCCGTGAGCCGGAGATGATCATGAACGGATCGAAGGTCATGGTCGAGCAGGTCCCCGAGCGAGATCTCGTTCAGACGTAGCGGTCAGACGTCTCGCTCGGATCGACCGTCCGGACGGTGTGCCAGGGCTCGGCGCACCGTCCGGCGGTCGATTTTTCCGCTTGGGGTGAGGGGGAACACCTCGACCGGTTCGAAATCGCCGGGTATGGCGTAGCCCGGTAGTGTCGCCGAGAGCGCGGCCCGCCATTCGGCGGCTGCGTTCTCGGCTTTTTCCGTGGGAACGTAGCGGGCGACGAGCGTTCCGTCGCCGTCAGCGCTCGGTCGAAGGCCGACCACGGCCTGCTCCACGCCGGGCAGGCTCCCGACCGCCGCTTCCACCACCTCGAGCTCCACCCGGTATCCCCGCACCTTGACCTGATTGTCGCGCCGACCCAGATAGTGCAGCAGGCCCTGATCGTCGCGTCGGCAGAGGTCGCCGGTGCGGTACCAGCGCTGTCGGAGGCCGCCGGGTCCGTCCAGGTGGAGGAAGCCGGCGTCGTCGAGATCGGGGCGGCCCCAGTAGCCGGCCATCATCGTGGCGGTCCGGGCGATCAGCTCGCCGGTGGCCGGTGCGTCGGGGCTCGATCCGTCGATGACGGCGCCGTCGTTGTCGATCAGGGCCAACTCCACGCCGGGGCTGGCGTGGCCGATGGGCATCGCTCCGTCGAGGTGGTCGTCACCGGCCAGATGATGGTGGGTTATCTGGTTGACCTCGGCCGGACCGTAGACGTTGCTGAAGACGACCTGTTCGGGGACCATGGATCGCAGCTCCCGGAGCGGCTCGGGGGGAAAGACCTCACCGGCCGGCATGATCCACCGCAGTGACGACCAGTCCCGCTGGTCGAACGCTCCCCTGGTCATCATCTGGATCAGGAGCGACGGCACGGTGTAGAGGGTCGTGACCCGCTGTGTCGACAGGTACTCGGTCAGGCTGGCGGGCATCCGGAGGTGGGGCTCGGGCACCAGTACGGCGCAGGCTCCGGCGGACACCCCTGCGAAGACCTCGAAGGTGGACATGTCGAAGTGGAGGGGCGAGAAGTTGGCGAGGCGGTCGTCGGGGCCGAGTTCGTACACGGCAGCGGCCATCCGGGCGTAGGCCAGACCGCTGGCGTGGGTGTGCATGATGCCTTTCGGCCGCCCCGTCGAGCCTGATGTGTACATGACGTAGGCCAGATCATCGGCGACTCCGGGGGCCGGGGCGATCGGGTCGGCGGTGGCGACGTCGGCCCAGGTGACGAACCGGCACGGCGCCGCGTCGAACCCGTCGTCGTCGACACCGACGACGGTCATGGACGCCAGCTTGGGCAGGAGCTTGGACAGTCCGGGACGGCGGAGCCCATGGGTCACCATCGCCTCGATACCGCAGTCGGCGATGATCGTCTCGACGAGATCGATCGGGGCCAGCGGATCGATCGGGACATACGCTGCGCCGGCCCGGAGGATGCCGTGGACGGCGACCATGGACTCGATCGTCTTGTGCAGATAGATGCCGACCCGGTCGCCGCGGTGAACCCCGTTTTCGACGAGGGTTGCCGCGAGCTTGCCGATTCGCCGGTCGAACTCGGCCCACGTCAACTCATCGTCGCCGCACACCACCGCGGTGGCCGCCGGCCGATCGGACGCCGCGTCGGGCACAAGTGATGAGAGCAGGTGGCGATGCATCCGGTGGACCCCCCGGCAACGATTGACTTCCGTACACTACGCTAATAGTTCGCCCACAAACCCCCTACGGATGAGTGATACCGATGAGCGACGCACGGACGACACATTCCGATGCCTCGGCTTCGGCGGCGCTGGCGGCCCTTTGTGATCTGAACCACCCGGTCAAAGTCGAAATGGCCGAGTGGGCGGCGGCCAAGCTCGTCGATCCGAACCTACCCGAACGTGATGAGGCCTGCCGGTTCTGGCCGGAGGGTTGGGAGCTGGCCGCCGGGCACGGCGTTCAGGGCACGATGATCGATCCCGCTTTCGGGGGATCGGGCAACGACGCCGTCACGGCGCTTCTGCAGTTCGAGGGCCTTGGTTACGGCTGCGCTGACGCCGGTCTGGTGTTCGCCATCAGTACCCAGGTGTGGACGATGCAACCGCTCCTGGCCCGGTTCGGCACCGAGGCACAGCAACGGCGGTATCTGCCCGGTCTGGCCGACGGGTCGATCAAGGGCGCGTTCTGCATCACCGAGACCGACTCCGGTTCCGACACCTTCGCCATGGGTTCGACGTTCACCAGGATCGGCGATGAGGACGGCGGAGGGTTCGTGTTGAACGGGCACAAGGCCTACGTCACCATGGCTCCCGAGGCCGATGTGTTCCTCGTCTTCGCCACGTCGGATGTCAAGCTCGGCAAGTGGGGGGTGACGACCTTCGTGGTCGACGCCACGCTGGCCGGCGTGACCGTCGGCCCGAACCGCCCGAAGATGGGCCTGCGAACCACCCCGTTCGCCGACGTGACGTTCGACAATGTCGAGCTCGGCCCCGACACCGTGCTGGGCTCGGTCGGCTCCGGCGCGGCGGTTTTCTCGGCGGCGATGGAGGCCGAGCGGGCCTTCGTGCTGGCGGCCCAGATCGGCGCCATGGAACGCCAGCTCGACGACGCCGTGGCCTACAGCCGCAGCCGGCGCCAGTTCGATCAGCCGATCGGTGACTTCCAGGCGGTGAGCCACCGTCTGGCCGACATGAAGCTGCGCCACGACAACTCCCGGCTCCAGCTCTATCGGGCGGCGGCATTGTTCGCTCAGGGTCGCCCGTCGATGGAGGCTGCGGCGCTGGCCAAGATCCAGGCGTCGGAGGCGGCAGTGGCATCGTCGGTCGACGCCATCCTGACCCATGGGGCACGAGGCTACATCAGCGAGTTCGGCGTGGAGCGGGACCTGCGGAACGCAGCCGGCGGGATCGTCTACGGCGGCACCTCCGACATCCAGCGCAACATCGTGGCCCGCATGCTCGGCACGCGTCGCTCGGGCGGCTGACCGGCGTCGCTTGGGCGTCCCGATCGTCAGAGGCCGAGCCAGCGCAGAAGCCAGAACATCGCCATCCCGGCCACCAGCAGTACCGGCAGGTTCCGCACCTTCCACATCAACACGCCACCGGCTACGGCGGCGAGAAGGCGGGCGTCGGGAGCGGTGACCTCCGACAGCGACACCGAATCGAAGATCCGGGGGGCGACGATGGCCGCGAAGGCCGCTGGAGCGACGTAACGCAGGGCCCGCTGGATCGGAGCGGGCAGTGATCGGTCACCGAGGATCAGCAGGAACGACGCCCGCTGGGCATAGGTGACGAGACCACCGAGCACGAAGGCGATCAGCACGGTTGCGTCGGAGCTCATGTCCCGGCTCCGTCGGCATGATCGGCGGCCCCGTCGGTGGTTCCCGGCATGGTTCGTTGACCGGTTTCGTCGGCGGAATCGTCGAGGTACCCGTCGAGCATGCCGGCCACGGCCACCCCCAGCACGGCACCGAGCAACAGACCGGAACCCGACGGCCAACCCCGGCCGGCCACCGCCACCGTCCCGCCGATGAGCGCGGCGACGACGCCGGGAATGTTGAAGGTCGACATCACCAGCAGGCCGAGGAACATGAGGGGGATGGCGAACTCGATCTCCCACGACTCCGGTATGAACTGGCCGAGAAGAATGCCGGCACCGACGCCGATGTACCAGACAACGGCCATCGGGGCCGCGCAGGCGAGGTAGTAGCGCATGCGGTAGGCCAGCGATCGGTCACCCGGACCGTCGGCTGCATGCTCGTTGTTCAGCGCGAACACCTGATCGATCAGGAAGTACGAGCCGACCCACTTGAACCAGGTCGGCGCCCGTAGGAACCGCCCGCCGATGGCCGCCGAGTACATGAGATGGCGGGCGTTGATCATGAACACGGCGGCAACCACTGCCGCCACCCCGGCGCCCTGGTCGAGCAGTTCCACCGCGGCGAACTGGGCGGCACCGGCGAAGATCAGCCACGAGGAGGCCCAACCGGCCCAGTTGCCGACGATGTCCGAGTCACGGATGGCCACCCCGAGGAGCACGCCGATCGGCAGCGCCGGGATCGCCAGCGGCACCGCGGCGGCCAGGCCCCGTCTGACGGAACCGTCCGATGACTGACCGGCCGTGGTGTCCATCCGGGCGATCGTAGCGGCCCGGAAACGGCAACGACGGGCCATGACAGGGAGTCCGGTGATAGTATCCGCGGCACTGATTGCTCAACCGAGCGACCCGTTCCAATGGGGAGAATCAACGATGGAACGTTCACTGTCCACACCCTCGACGGCGACAATTCGAACGCTGATCGCGCTGTTCCTCGGCCTCGTCCTGGTGGCCGCGGCCTGCGGATCCGACGGCGACACGGAAGCTTCCGGCGGTGAGGTCGACGAGGACAAGCCGACGATCAACTTCGTCGTCAATCCGTGGACCGCATCCGCGCTCAACGTCGAGGTGGCCCGGGCCATCATCGAGTCTGAGCTCGGCTACCCGACCGAAGTCGTCAACATCGATGAGAACGAGGCCATGTTCACCGGCCTGGCCGACGGCACCGCCGACGCCGTGCTCGAGATCTGGCCCTCCGGCATCACCGAGAGCGAGCAGGCGTTCTTCGACGACGGCACCGTCGAGAACGTGGGCGAACTCGGCGCGGTCGGCCGGATCGGCTGGTTCGTCCCCTCGTACGTGATCGACGAGAATCCGGCGCTGTCCAGCTGGGAGGGTTACAACGATCCGGCGGTGGCCGCCGAGTTCGCCACCCCGGAGACCGGCGACAACGGACGCTTCCTCGGCACCGATCCCTCCTACTCCACCTTCGACGAACAGATCATCGCCAACCTCGGTCTACCGTTCGAGGTCTTCTACTCGGGTTCCGAGGCCGCCACCGTGGCCGAACTCGACGCCCGGGTGGCGGCCTCCGAACCAGTGCTCATGTACTGGTGGACCCCGACCGCGGCGGTGTCGAAGTACGACCTGGTCAAGGTCGACCTGCCGGCCTACAACGACACCTGCGGTGAGAGCATGGCCTCCGGAGACGGTGGCGTCGACTGCGACTATCCGGAGGACGTCATCATCAAGGCCGTCTCCGGTCAGCTGGCCGAGAAGGCCCCCGACGTCTACTCGTTCCTCCAGAACTTCACCATCACCAACGAGGACCAGCTGTCGATGCTGCCCGCCGTCGAGATCGACGGTGAGGACCCCGAAGACGTCGCAGCCAAGTGGGTTGCCGACAACGGCGACACCTGGTCGGCGTGGCTGGGCTAGCCGCACCGGACGCTTCCGCCGACGGGGCCGCCTCGGTCCCGTCGGCGGGTTCCACTGGCACCGCCAAGCTCTCGGCCGATGGTGTCTGGAAGGTGTTCGGAGGTCGATCGGCGGCGGCCAAGGCCCTGACGCTCGCCGATGCCGGTGCCAGCCGGGCTGACATTCTCGAGGAGACGGGGGCCACGATCGGCGTTCGCAACGCGTCGTTCGCCGTGGCTCCCGGTGAGACGTTCGTGATCATGGGCCTCTCCGGGTCCGGCAAGTCGACGCTGCTGCGCTGTGTGGCCTGCCTGACCGACGTGACCCGGGGATCGGTCGTACTCGACGGCGACGAGCTCACCGGCATGAGCGCCGACCGTCTACGCGCCGTCCGGCGTGAGAAGCTGTCGATGGTGTTCCAGCACTTCGGCCTCTTCCCCCACCGCCGGGTCATCGACAACGCCGCCTACGGACTCGAAGTGCAGGGCTGGGACCGCGACAAACGCCATGCCCGGGCCAACGAGGTGTTGGAGGTGGTCGGTCTCGGAGGCTGGGGCGATCATTACCCCCAGCAGCTGTCCGGCGGCATGCAGCAGCGGGTCGGGCTGGCCCGAGCGCTGGCGGTTGATCCCGAGGTGTTGTTCTTCGACGAGCCGTTTTCGGCCCTCGATCCGCTGATCCGTCGAGACATGCAGGAGGAGCTGTTGCGTCTCCAGGGTGAGATGAACCGCACCATCGTGTTCGTCACCCACGACTTCGACGAGGCCATCAAGCTCGGCGACCGCATCGCCATCATGAAGGACGGCGAGTTCGATCAGGTCGGCACCGCGGCCGAGCTGTTGGCCTCGCCGGCCACCGACTACGTCCGTGAGTTCACCAAGAACGTGTCGCGGGCCAAGGTGGTCACCGTCGACCGGGTGATGGCCGGCACGGACCCGGAGACGGGCACATCGGCCGACGGCCCGACCGTACCGGCCGACGCTCTGCTGGAGGATGTACTCGGGCTGTTGGTGTCCACCGATCTGGCGATCAGTGTGGTCGATGGGTCGGGCTCGCGTATCGGCCGAGTCGACCGCGACCAGGTGAGGGCCGTGCTCGATGCTTGAGGTGGGGGCGGCGGAGTCGGGCCCGGGCCTCGAGTGGCAACGGGCCCTCGACTGGCCCCGCACCATCCCGACCGCCGTGTGGTGGGCGATCATGGCCGCCGGTGTACTGGTACTCCAGTTGCTGTTCTCCTCCCAGGTCGTGTTCCCGGCCCGGTGGCAGGAGGCTTTCAGCTCGCCGTTCGACCGGTTCGCCGGTTGGGCGCTGCAGAACCGCCGCTCCGGCGACCCCCATGCCCTGTTCACGCTGTTCTTCAACCCGATTTCCGACGCCGTCCGGTGGGGCCTCGACTCGCTCGAGGCGGTGCTGCTGTGGTTCCCGTGGTTCGTGTTGCCGGTCATGGCGTTCCTGTTCATCGCCCGGGCCCGGCGGTGGCTCGATGCCGGTGTCGCCGCCGCGGCGTTGATCTATCCGGGGGTCGTCGGGCTGTGGGAGGTGACGGTCGAGACGTTGTCACTGATGCTGATGGCCGTGCTCATTTCGGTCGCCATCGGCATCCCCCTCGGTGTGGCCTCGGCGTTCCGACCCCGCTTCGAGTCGGCGATCAAACCGGTCCTCGACGCCATGCAGACGATCCCGGCTCCCGTCTACTTCGTGCCGATGGTGATGTTCTTCGGGATCGGGGCGGTCCCGGCGACACTGGCCACGGTCATCTACGCCCTCCCCCCGCTGGTCCGACTGACCACCGTCGGGATCCGCCAGGTGCCGACCGCTTCGGTCGACGCCTCGGAGATGTTCGGGGCGTCGAGCCGGCAGACGCTGTTCAAGGTGCAGTTGCCGATGGCGATGCCCACGATCCTCACCGGGGTGACCCAGACGATCATGATGGCGCTCGGCATCGTGGTCCTGGCCACCCTGCTGGCGGCCGGCGGTCTGGGGCAGGAGATCATGGACACCCTGCTCCAGCGGCGCATGGGGCGGGGTATCGCCGCCGGGTTGGCCATCGTCGCCATCGCCCTGGTGCTCGACCGGCTCGGCCGGGCCGCGGCGTCGGCCGACAAGGCCACCGCTCCATCCCGCCGGACCGTGATCATCGCCATCGCCGGTGTCGTGGCGTTGACGGTGATCGGCAAGCTGGCCGGCATCTCCGGCTTCCCCGAACTGTGGGACACGAAGATCTTCGATCCGATCGACAACGTGGTCACCTGGGTTCGGGACAACATGAGCTGGCTGACCCGCGGCGTCACCAACATCGTGGTGTCCTGGTTCTACGTGCCGATCCGTGATCTGCTCACGGATTCGACGGCCTGGCCGGTTGTCGTGTTCGCCGCCACCTGGGCCACCTGGCGGCTCGGCGGATGGAAACTGGCCCTGTTCAGCGCTCTGGCCATCAGCTTCATCGGGCTCATCGGGGTGTGGGAGGACTCGCTCGACACCTTCACCCAGGTGGTTGCGGCGGTCGTGGTCTCCCTGGCGGTGGCCATCCCGCTCGGTATCTGGTCGGGACGCAACAAGCGGGTCGAGGCGTTCCTCTCCCCCATCCTCGATGCGTTGCAGACGATCCCGTCGCTGGTGTACATCATCCCGGCGGTCACCATCTTCACGCTCGGCGTCGTTCCGGGCATCATCGCCTCGGTGCTCTACGCCATGGTCCCCGGCGTCCGTATCACCGCTCTCGGGATCCGGCAGGTTCCGACCGAGAGCATCGAAGCGTCGCAGACGTTCGGCGCCACTCCCCTGCAGACGTTGCTCGGCGTGAGGATCCCGCTGGCCGCCACGACCATCATGGCCGCCATCAACCAGGTCATCATGATGGTGCTGGCCATGGTCATCATCGCCGGCCTCGTCGGCGGCGGTGGGCTGGGGTTCCAGGTGATCAGCGCGGTCAAGAACTCCGAGGTCGGTCACGGAATCGCCGTCGGCCTGGCCATCGTGATCATGGCCATCATCCTCGACCGCTCGACACAGAGCATCGCCGACCGGCTCCGCCCCCCGACCGGCCACCACTAGTTCGTCAGGCGCTACCGTCGTCGGGCATGATCGACGCATCGGTTCCCCCGTTCGACGGGGTCGACCCCGAGACCATCGCCGCCTTCGTGGCCGAGCAGTGGCCGGGGAACCCCACGTCCAGCCGCTGCCTCGAGGTGTCGGGACGCCACGCCCTGGTCGAGGTTCCGGTTCGACCCGAGCAGATCAGACCCGGTGGCTACATCTCCGGACCGACTCAGTTCGCAGCCGCTGATCTGGCCCTGTGGTTCGCATGCTTCGGGGCCATCGGCCTCGAGGCGATGGCGGTGACCAGCGAACTGTCGATCCGGTTCCTGCGTCCGGCCAAAGGCGATCTGGTGACGGCACGGGCGGAGCTGCACAGCGTCGGCCGCCGCCAGCTGTCGGGTTCGGTGGTGATCTGGACCGACGACCGTTCGAAGCCCGTGTCGATCAGCCAGGGTTCCTACGTGGCCCCAACCTGACAACTCGGCTGCCGGCCCGAACCCAACACAACGCGTTCTTGTCGTAGGATCCGGGGTCAGTGTCCGGAGATCGCCACAAGAATCGCCACACGTCGTCAGCGGGAGCGTATGTGGGGGTGTGTGCGGCTGTGCTCGCCGCCATCATCGTGCTGTCCGGCTGCAGCCGGCCGAACGTCGAATCGGATGCAAACGGCGACCCGGTCGTCCACGATGTGGTGTTGCGGTTGGGGTTCGAGTGCTTCGAGCAGAGCGCCATTTCCGTTGGTGGCCTCGTGTTCATGCTGATCGACCCGCTTCCCGAGGCGTGGATCGGCCGGGTCGAGGTCGACGGCACGGCCACCATCGAGGGGGAGCTGGCAACGTTCACCGCCGAGGACGGGACGACGCTGCGGCTGTCGAGCGGGGCCACGGAAAGCTCATGCACCTACTGGGAGTTCAACGAGAACCCACCTGACACCGACACCGGCCGCCTCGACTGCGATCATCCTCCGTCCGACCTGATCGAAACCCGGCATCCCGACACGGGTCAAGGGGTCATGGACCTCGCGACCGCGGAGGTTCCAGGCGCCGTGGCCGTCGAGCAGGAGGACCCCTTGAGCTGGTGGGTGGTCGACGAGAACGGCGCCCTGCTGGCCGAGATCCTGCTCGGCGACGCCGACGGGGCGGACTACCAGATCTTCCGCTGCGCCGACTAACCGTCGCCGAGGACGGAATGGGTCCTGGCCGAGGCTGGTTCCACCGCTATGGCATCAGCCTACGAGTTCGGACCCGTCCCGCCGAATCAGTTCCTGGGGTCGGACCTGGTCATTCTGGAAATGGCCGAGGTCGGGGCAGCCCGGGCCGCTCGACGCTCCGTGGGTGAGGTCATCGTATTGAGCACCATGGCTGGAGGCTTCATCACGATCGGGGCGTTGTTCAGCACCCTCATCGCCACCGGGGCGCCGAACGAGGGAGCAAAACGTCTGCTGGAGGGTGTCGGCTTCTCCGTCGGCTTCTTCATGGTCGTGCTCTCCGGTGCGCTTCTGTTCACCGAGGTCAACGTCGAGATGCCGGCAACCCTGTTCCACGGCGACACCCGGTTGATCGCCGGGAGGGTCGGACGGCTGTGGATCCTGGCCGCGGTCGGCAACCTGGCCGGCGCCTTCGTGACCGGGCTGGCCATCAACATCTCGCATTCGTACTCCCCGGAATTCAACGCCCTCTTGACCGAGATCGTCGAGGCCAAAATGCAGTTCCAGGATGTGGGCGGGCTCGACGGCTGGGCCCGGGCGGTGCTGTCGGGCGTTCTCGGCAACTGGTTGGTCGGCATGGCGGCCTTCCTGGCCGTGATGGGACGGACCATCATCGGCAAGTACATTCCCGTTCTCCTCACCGTCTCGGCGTTCGTCGCCGCAGGGTTCATGCACAGTCCGGCCAACATGGCGTTCTTCTCCATCGCGACCCCGGCCGACATCGGTCCCGGCTGGGGACCTGCTCTCGCCTGGGGCATCGCTCCCGCCGCAGTCGGCAACGTGCTCGGCGCGTTGTTCCTGGTGGCGCTCCCGTTCTGGTTCGTGTCGCGCCGCTCGGCGGACGAAAAGCCTGCGTCGAGCGGTCCCGCCCCCTCAGACCAAACCGAAGCGGACCACCAAATCGGCCGCAAGCCCCCCGACCGAGGTGGTGCCGTCGACGTCGGTTGAGGCGAGCCCCAACTCGGAGGTCTCGGCCCGAAGCCGTTCGGTGAAGAGATGGTCGCGGACCAACAGATTGGCCATCGCCCGGTCGGGGTCACGGGTTCGGTCGACGAAGTGATCGCCGGATGCTCGGCGCTCCTGCAGAACCGTCGCCCGAAACGTCGGTGCCGGTAGAAGCCAGACTGCCCGACGACGATCGGCGAGCAACGGAGCGACGAGCCGGGGCAGGAGATGGAACCCCTCGACCACCAGCGGTCGATCGGTGACCTTCGACCGGACAACGTCGATCAGCGCGTCGAATCCCTCGCCCTGAAACCAGTGGAAGGTCTCGAGCATGACCTCCGGTGGACGATTGACCCAGCGCTCGTCGAGATCCATGGCCAGGAAGCGGTGGAGCAACGGCGCCTCGTCGGTCGACAGCCGCCGGGCGAGGGAGGAGGCTTCTCGGTCGGTGTTGCAGACCTCGAATCCGTGGTCGGTCGCCAACCGTTCGGCCAGCGTCGACTTGCCCGCACAGCTCCCTCCGCCGATCCAGAGGACCCGCGCCAGCGGGTTACCCTCAGCCGAACCAGGCATCGACGACGATCCCATCCTCGACGAGAAGGATCAGCCGATGCGGGTCGAACTCCGACGTTGATCCGACCTCGTCCGGATCGTCGAACACGTCGACCGTCGTGAGGCCCGACGCACCCGCCCATTCGACAACGTCATCGACCGGCAGGCCCCTCAGGTCGGGAGCGGGGAACGTGTCGGCTTCACCCTCCCGGGGCAGGCTCGTCAACGGTGGAGGAACCGACGGTTGACTGGGCGAGGTGATCACCGTGTCGGAGGCCGAGGAGACAGCGGCCGAATCGGCCACCGGCTCCTCGGTCGATTCGGTGCCCGACGCGCAGCCCGCAACCAGTAGTGCGGCGACAAGAAGGGCAAGGGGTAGCGCTCGGCGAGTCGTCATGATCCGATCCGTTTGGTGTCTGTTCGGGTCCTGATGATAGGACGACCGATGACAGCACCGGGTTCCGGCGATCAGGAGGCGAGCCGAGCAGACGGGGTGCCGCGATCGATGCCGTGATCGGCGGTTGGTCGGCGCTCAGTCGGCCACTGCGAGCAGGGCGTCACAGGCTGCCACGCACTCACGACAGGCGGCGGCGCAGGACCGGCAGTGGTCGTTGTCGTGACGCTCGCATTCCTCGGCACACGCGGCGCAGGCGTCGCGACACACCCGTACGAGGGCGGCCCAGACGTCGTTGTCGGGACCGGCCCGGCCGATCACCTTGGCGGTGGCGGCGCAGATGTCGGCCGTGGTCAGGCACGTCTGCACGCAGGTCCGATGATGATCAATGTTCTCCTCCCACAGGCAGGCGTCGGCGCAGGCCGAGCAGGTTCCCACACAGCGAAGGCATGCCTCCAGGCAGGCGACGAGCTGGTCGAGGTCGAAGGTGTCGAGCTTTGGATGGTCGGCCAGGACGGAACGAACGGACATGGTTGGCTTCTCCTCTGTGGGGCGTCGACCCCGGTCGGGGCCCGACTGTGCACCTACCCGAGGGAGTTCATACCAAACACGTTGCTTTCGACCGGTGGGTTCAGGCCAGTGAGTTCAGGCCAGTGAGGTCGTGATGTGCGACTTCGCCTCCAGGCTGCGATGAACCGGGCAGCGATCGGCAATCCGGAGCAGGGAGGCCCGGTCGTCATCGGAGAGATCGCCTTCGGCATGGACCACCCGCTCGAAGTGATCGATGTGGTTGCCCGACGCCGGTGTGGCTTCGTCGCAGACCTCGCAGTCATCGGCGTGAACCCGGCCGTGGGTCACCTCGACCGAGACCCGATCCAGTGCCATGCCCTTCCGGTCGGCGTACAGGCGAAGCGTCATGGACGTGCAGGCCCCGAGGCCGGCTGCCACCAGATCGTAGGGGGTTGGACCGGCGTCGAACCCGCCGACCGATTCGGGCTCGTCGGCCAGGAACTGATGGTTGCCGACCACCACGTGGCTGAGGAACTTCCCCTGCCCGGTCTCGGCCACCACCACCGGAGCGGTGGGATCAGGGGGCTGTTGAGCCGGGTTCTCGTCGACGATGTACCGGTCGGCCCAGTGGGCGATGGTCTCGGCCGCGAAGGTGGCGTCGCGATGGGAGCCGAGCAGGTGGCCGGCACCATCGATCGCCACCAGCGACTTGGGATGGGAGGCGGCCTGGTAGATCGATTCGGCATTCTCGAAGCCGACGATCGTGTCGCCGGGGGCGTGGAGGATCAGCAGGGCCTGACCGTCACCCAGACCGATCTCGTCGAACCGGTTGGCCTCGAGGTCGTCAAGGAAGTCGCGGGCGATGGTGAACGGCCGACCACCGATCGACACCTCCGCCTCTCCGTCGGCTTCGATGTCGGCCACCGCATCGGTGAAGAGGTGACGGACATGTGTCGGATCGGCCGGGGCGCCGATGGTGGCGACGGCGGTGACCGACGGCAGGTGTGGCGCCGCGGCAAGCACGGCCGCCCCACCGAGCGAGTGCCCGATCAGCAGCTGGGGCGCCGACGCATTGGCGGCCAGCCAGTCGGTGGCGAGGCTCAAATCGTCGAGGTTGGACGAGAAGTCGGTGTTGGCGAACTCGCCGTCGCTGTGTCCCAGACCGGTGAAGTCGAACCGGAGTACCGCGATGCCGTGGTTGTTCAGTTCCGCGGCGATCCGGCTGGCCGCGAACAGATCCTTGCCGCAGGTGAAGCAGTGGGCGAACAAGGCGTACGCCTTCGGTGGCCCGGCCGGCAGATCGAGCCGAGCCGACAGGTCGGCGCCGAGGCTGCCGCGGAAGGTGATGTGCTTGGCAGGAGCGTTCATGGTCCCAGTCAACCCGCTTGTCGGCCCCGTCCATTCCCTGGCCGGAACAAACCTCGACCGGCCGGTGCCTGTTCAGATCCGTTCGAAGTAACGACGGCGCTCCCAGTCGGTGACCGATTCATGCCATGCCGCCACCTCGACCTCGTAGAAGTGGCTGTAGTGGTCGACGACGTCATCGCCGAACGTGGCCCGAGCCAGCTCGCTCGACCGGAAACGAGCCACCGCCTGCTCCAACGTGTGTGGCACCCGGGGCAGGTCGGCCGCCTGGTAGACATCACCCACGAACACCGGTGGCGGTTCGATGCGGTGCTCGATCCCGTGGAGCCCGGAGGCCAACGCCGCCGCGTAGGCCAGGTAGGGATTGCAGTCGGCGCCCGGAATTCGACACTCGATCCGGAGACTCGACCCTCGTCCGACCACCCGGAACCCGGCCGTTCGGTTGTCCTGTGACCAGGCGATCCGGGTCGGGGCCCACGAGCCGTCGGCATAGCGCTTGTAGGCGTTGACCGTCGGAGCGTAGAACGGCATGAAGTCACCGACGCCCGCCATCCAGCCGCCGAGAAACCACCGGAACAGGTCCGACCGGCCGTCGTCGGAGGGGTCGGAGGCGAACGCGTTGGCCGACCCGCCGTCGGACTCCGACCACAGACTCAGATGGATATGGCAGCTGTTGCCGGCCTCGGTGGTGTGCGGTTTGGCCATGAAGGTGACGGCAACACCCATGCCGTCGGCCAGTTCCTTCATGGCGTGCTTCATCACCGTGTGGCGATCAGCCATGCTCAGCACCTCGGCGTAGCGGATATTGAGCTCGTGTTGACCTCTTCCCCACTCCCCCTTCGAGTTCTCGACCGGAATGCCGGTCCGCCGCAGAGCCCGCCGGGCCGCTCCGACGTAGGGTTCGACCCGACCGCCCTGCAGAAGGTGGTAGTCCTCGATGTAGTAGCCGGCCGGTTCGAGGTTGATGTAGCTCTTGTCGTGAACGTCGCGGTAGGAGTCGTCGTAGAGGAAGAACTCGAGTTCCGATGCCGCCATGGCGGAGAGGCCGTGGCCGTGGAGTCGCTCGATTTGGGAGCGGAGCATCGAGCGGGGTCCCGGCGCCACCGGTCGCGCCGACCCGTGGCCGTGTTCGTCGTGGACGTGATCGTCGGGGTCGTGGTCGTCATGTACCAGATCGCACAGGACCAGCGCGGTCCGGTCGGTCCAACCGGCCACGGCCAGCGTCGAGAGGTCCGGTACGAGATGAAAGTCGCCGTAGCCCGACTCCCAATTGGCGAACGCGAACCCGGAAACCGGCTCCATCTCCATGTCGACGGTCAGCAGGTAGTTGCAGCCGTGGGTGCCGTGCTCGAGGGCGTCGGCCACGAAGAAGTCGGCGTCGAACCGTTTGCCCATGAGCCGGCCGTAGTGATCGGTGAAGCCCACGAGAACGGTGTCGATCTCGCCGGCCTCCACGTGGCGACGCAGTGCTTCCGGGGTGAGGGGCGCTGAGGTCATAGACCATCATGGTGCCCCGATCGCCGGCTTATTCGTCAACTCGGCTCGTTGGTGACGAAGACGGTTCGCGCCGCCCGCTCGAGCCATCGACGTTCCGCCGGGTTCGATGCCAGCTCCGCGGCCCGACGATAGGCGCCGGCCGCGGCCCCGGTGTCACCGCCCCGGGCAAGCAGGTCGGCCCGGGCGGCGTGCCAGCGGTGGAAGGTGTCGAGCGGCGGAAGTGGTGGCGGCAGTGACCGCAGACCGGCATCGGGTCCGGCGGCCATTCCGATCGCGACAGCCCGGGCGATCTCGGTGGTAGGTGCCGGATCGAGGGCGAGCAGGTGGTTGTAGCAGTCGACGATGTGGGCCCAATCGGTCGTATCCGTGCTGGAGGCGGTGCTGTGGGCGGCGCTGATCAGGGCCTGGGCCTGGCACCGCCCGATCGGACCCAGCTTCGACGCCCGCCGCAACAGGGCAATGGCAGGGGCGAGCAGCTCGGTGTTCCACCGGGTGCGGTCCTGTTCGTCGAGGCGCACCAGTTCCCCGTCGGCGTCGAGCCGGGCCGGCTGCCGTACCTCGTGAAGCAACAGAAGGGCGTGGAGCGCCAGTGCCTCCGGTTCATCCGGGAGGTGCTCGGCGACGATTGCGGCCAGGCCGATGGCCTCGACCCGCACCACGTCGATCAAGGCCTCGGACGCCGGTGGGGTGTAGCCGTGGTTGTAGATCAGGGTGATCACGTCGATCACCGTGCCGAGCCGCTCGGGAAGCTCATGGTGTTCGGGGACGCGGTACGGGATACCGGCCCTCGCCACCTTCGCCTTGGCCCGGGTCAGTCGGGCCGCCATCGTCGACTCCTTCACCAGGAAGGCGACCCCCAGGTCGGCCGTCGACAGCCCGACAACCGTCCGAAGCGTCAACGCCACCGCATCGGAACGGGCGAGCGCCGGGTGGCAGCAGGTGAAGATCAGCGCCAGCCGGTCATCGGCGATGTCGGCGTCGACCATCAGCTCGTCGAACACCGGATCGTCGACGCCGTCGCCGACTCCGGCGACCGACAGCTCCCGTACCTTGGAGTCACCGACGGCGGATCGGCGCAACCGATCGATGGCCCGCCGGCGGGCGGTGGTGATGATCCAGGCCGTCGGGACCGACGGAGCGCCCCGGGCGGGCCAGGATCGCAGCGCCTCGACGAAGGCATCCTGCAGCGCGTCCTCGGCCAGACCGAGGTCGCCGAGATCACGGGTCAACGTCGCCATGATCCGCCCGTGGTCGACCCGGAACGCCCGCTCGACGATCGATCGAACGCCCTCATCGGCTTCGGCCTCCGAACCCGATCTCCGGGCACGATCGTCCATCGACTATCCGCCGGGCGGTGTGGGCCCGCGGTCGCCGGTTTCGAACTCGGCCTCGTAGTCCCACACCGGCCGCACCTCGACGTGGCCGCTGCGGGCTCCTGGAATCCTGGCCGCCACCGCCAGGGCCTCGTCGAGGTCGCTGCAGTCGAGGAGGTAGTAGCCGATGATCTGCTCCGCCGACTCGACCAGCGGACCGTCGACGACCAGCCGGTCACCGCGACGCACCTCGACCCGGGTGGTCGTCGACTGGTCGTGGAGCGCTTGACCGCCGAGCCACAGGCCGCGCTCGATCAGGTCGGCTTTGAGCGCGACGTACTCCTCCCTCAGCGACTGGTCGGGCTCGACGGTCGATTCGACGTCCGTCTCCTCGACCGGGGATCCCCCCTCACGAACGAACAGCACGTACTTCACCACGTCTCCTCCGGGATCCCTCGATCGTCATCTCGGTCGACCGTCGACGATGCCCGTTCTCGAACGTAGCGGCTGGCGGCGACCATCAGCGGTCGCACACCGCATCGGCGGAGCCGTCTTCGACGCCGACCATCCAGAGAAAGGCCTCGATCCCGGCCGGACCGAGGAACTTGAACTCCCGGCGCAAGGCCTTGTCACGCTCGGCCGGCGCCGGATGGGCCTGAAGCCAGGCCGCAAAGCCGCCTCCGGCTTCCAGCTCGATCAACCGTTGGGCGTTGTGGACGGTGGCCTCGATCTTGCGCCGGTTCCGGATGATCCGCTCGTCCTGACAGAGCCGATCGACATCGTCGGGTGCCAGGGTGGCAACCGTTTCGCAGTCGAAGGCCGAGAACGCCTCGATGAAGCCGTCCCATTTCGCCTTGACCACGGCGGCACCCATGCCCGACTGGAACACCATCTTCGTCATGGCCTCCAGGTAGTCGTCGAGGCCGGTGACCTCCATACGGTCATGCGGCGATGCCGCGGGCGCGGTTGTGTTCGGCATGAGGTGTCTCCTTCCGTTGCGGAGCGAGGCCGGGTCGACCTCACCCTCATGACGAACAAGCGCGCCCCGATTCGACAATCACACGAATCTTTTTGACGAACCCGATGCGGTCACCGCGCCAAGCCGTTCCGATCCGCCCTGGTGAACTCGCGCCGTACCGATGACGGCAGGTGTTCGAGGATGAAGTCGATCACGGTGGCCGGGAAGCGATCCTTGATCTCGACCGTGTACCAGACGGCGTCGAACAGCGACACGAAGGTCTGCACGGCGTTGAAGTCGACGACCGACTCGGCCTTGAGGGTGGCGACGTAGGCCGTGGACGTGTCGTCGAGCTGGTGGAGGTAGTGGACCTGGTCGGCTCGCCGGTCGCGTGATTCGGTGGCCAGCCACCATGTGCGGCCGATGTCGTAGGGTTGGCTGAACTCGTCGCCGATGAGGCCGAGGGTGTAGCCGTTGCGAACGCCGACCTCCAGGTTCACCCGGGTCATCTCCAACTGCCGGGCCAGGTACAGGGCGTGCTCGTGGCGAAGCGCCAACGTCAGACCACCGGGTCCGTAGGCCGGATTCGGCGAGTACCACGGGTCCTCGTCGGTGAGATAGCGGACCATGTCCCGCTGCAGGACACAGTCCCGATAGCGGAAGCTCATGGTGTTCGTCTCGAGGCTGAAGTGGCGAACGGAGCGTTTGTGTCGCAGTCGGCGCAGCAACTCGACGATCGTCTCGATCCCTGCTTCGGCGATGTGTTGCACAGCCTGCTCGACCAGTTCGTCGGACCATCCCCTGACCAGTCCGTCGCGGTCGGGGTCGCCGTCGGCGAGACGTTGCAGCTGTCGCAACCAGGCATCGAACTGGGCGGCGCTGATCCGGTCCGGGAGGGTCGACATGGTGACCGTGGCCTTCAGGGCGTAGCGCTCGCCTTCGAGCAGCTCGCTGGCCGTCAACTGGCGATCGAACCACAAGAGGTTCTCGGTCGGGACCCGATAACCGAACCGCAGCCGGCGGCGATCGAGGTAGGCGTCTTCGATCTCCGCCTGCTCGGCGAAGACGGCGCGGGCCTCGGCCCGCAGCTCGGCGACGATGGGTGTCGCCGCCGGGCCGTCGCGGCCCCTCCCGGTCACACAGCGCACGGCCATCGCCGGGCTCGGAGGACCATCGGTTCGCACCCCGCCCGATCCGTAACCGATGCTGGGAAAGACGACCGCACCGACACCGTCGACCAGGGCCATGTCGGACGAATCGGGGGCAACCGACGGCACCGGGACGTACACCCCGTCGGTCTGCATGTGAGCCAGCATGTGGGTGGCGAAGTCGGCCTGCACCCGAGCAGCCGCGGACTCCGACTCGTCACCGCCACGGTTCAGCACATGGACGATCCGCCACCCGGCGGCCAGGCAATCGATGATCTTCTGGTCGAGCTCGGCCCGAACCCAGCCCGTCGACTGATCGAAGATCGTGGTCGACAGGTAGATCGTCCGGGGCGATCGGTGCCGCAAGGCCCGGTGGAGCAGGTCGACCACGAAGGCCCGACAGACATCGTTGAAGGTCGCCTGGTCGTTGCCGAAGTGTCCCTTGCTGTAGGTGCTCACACCGACGGCGGTCTCGTCACCCCAATCGGCCGGGAGTCGATCGTAGGCCCGGTTGAGGATCGTGTGGGCTTGGACCGGATCGTGGCCGGTCTGCGGCTTGTCGAGGATGTTGAGCCTGGCCACGGTCAACAGGACGACCTCGTCGCGGACCGCCTGGTCCTCGGGCCGCTGCAGGAGGAAGGCCTCGGCCCAGTCGACCATGGCCCGGTAGCCGTCGATGAGCGCGGCCATCGACTGGGACCGGGTGCCACCTCCGGCTCCGTCGTCGGTGAGTTCGACGACGGTTCGCTCGATCACCTCCAGTATCGGCGATGCCGTGTACGGCGGCTCCAGCCAGGATCCATCACCGAGCCAACTCTCGAGCTCCTCCAGTTGGGTGGCGATCCTCTGTTCGGAGCGTTCGTCGTCGGTCGGAGGGTCGCCACCGAGCTCGACGTTCGACCTCTGGTGAAGCAGTTTCGCCGCCGCCAACGAGGTTTTGGGGGGTTGGCCGCGTTTTTTTTCCAGGTTTTCAGCCAGAAGTCGCAGCTGACTGTGAAAGACGCTCACCAAATGGGTGCCGAGAATCGGCGCCAGCACATCGGTCGGTCGACTATTCGGGTGGGCGACATCCGCCATCAGGTCAATGATGCCAGAACCCTGGCGCTACGGGCGACCCTGGGGCTTGCCGGACGCTCGGAATAACCTGCCGGTCCGGGACCGGACAAGTATTCACAGCCGTCGCCGAGACCCCTGATTTCTCGGCCTCGACGGAGCGTTTCAGGAATTCCGAAAACCCGCTCAGGGAGCGGAAATATGTACTTTACAGCGCCAAAAACCGTCCTACTATTACGTTCCCAGACACACCCGGAAAGGCATCGGGACAGTGTCTGTGAACCGCAAACCGCTCGGACAGAAGGTGACCGTCATGTTGTTCCCATTCGTCATCAGCCTTCTCGCTGTGGCCACGGTGATCTTGTTCTCCATCGGCACCGTCGTCCTGCACCAGCAACGTCTCGAACGAGCCGAACGCCGGACCGTGGGTGGCGATCCGATGGTCGTGACGCTCGGTGATCTCACCACCGAGATCTCCGACATCGACGATCACGCGCTGGCCAAGCTGCAGCTCGAGCTGCAGGCCAACCGGCAGATGGCCGAGATCATCGGCTGAGAAACGTCGTAGAAGTCACATCACCCCCGAACGAGGCGTAGGTGGTGCCGTAATCGGGCACCATGGGGATGTGACAGCGTACGATCTCATCGTCATCGGAGCAGGCCCGGCCGGGGCGGCCGCAGCCATCGTGGCCGCCCGGGGCGGCATGTCGGTCGCGGTGTTCGAGAAACGGGGATACGGCCGCGACAAGGTCTGCGGCGACGGCTTGACCCCGCGGGCCGTCGGCGCACTGCAGCAGCTCGGCATCGACCTCGACGGTGCACACCGCATCGACGGTCTGCGCATGATCGCCGGCGCCAAGGTGCGGGAGCTGGCCTGGCCCGAGACCAGCCGGTTCCCGGCCTACGGTGCGGTCTGGCCCCGTCGACGCCTCGACGCCGCCCTGGTCGACGCCGCCACCGATGCCGGCGCCGAACTGTTCTGGGAGGCCGAGGCCACACCGGTGCTCGAAGGCGACCGGGTCGTGGGGGTCAAGGCCAACGGCTCGACCTACTCGGCCGACATGGTGGTCGTCGCCACCGGTGCTCCCGGCCAGGTGGCCCGAATGCTCGGGGCCGAACGCGTCGAGGGGGAACCGTTCGGACTGGCCATCCGGACCTACGTCGAGTCGCCCCGTCACGCCGACCGCCACCTCGAAGCATGCCTGACGCTCACCGACGAACACGGCACGGCGGTGCCGGGTTACGGCTGGATGTTCCCGGCCGGCGACGGCACGGTGAACATCGGCGTCGGTGCCCTGTCGACGATGAAGAACTTCAAGCAGCTCAATCTCAATCACCTGCTCGACTCCTATCGGGCGCTGGTGGAGGAGACGTGGCAAATCGGTCCCAACCTGGAGCGGCCGCGGGCCTGGCGGCTCCCGATGACCGCGCAACGCCGGCACGGCCCGGGATGGATGGCCGTCGGCGACGCTGCCGGCCTGATCAACCCCATGAACGGTGAGGGCATCGACTACGGGCTCGAGTCCGGCATGCTGGCCGCCGAACTGTTCATCGCCGACCCGGCGACCGCACCGATCAAGTACCACCTCGCGGTCGGTGAGCGGTTCGACAGCTTCCTTCGGACAGGGCGCCGCTTCTCGTTCCTCATCGGCCACCCGTGGATTCTGCGCAACGGCCTCCGGTTGGCCGTCGGCACCGACGCCATCGCCCGGATCACCCTCGGCGTCATGGGCAACCTCATCGACTCCGACACGCCGGGTGCTGCCGGGCGGGTCCTCACCGTCGCCGACAAGGCGCTGGCCGCGGCCGACCCCGTGCTGCGCCGAACAAGGGCGGCCGGCTGAGATCGACGGCGGCGGTCCGATCACCGCCGTCGATAAGGTCGTGCAGTACTGTGGAGCGACGGGGGCCGCTAGGCCCCGGGAACAGCGACATGGTGCACGAACGGTGAGTCACAACATCTACGAGCTCTTCGCGACCAAATTCGGGGAGAACCGGGACGACCCGTTCCTGACCCTGCCCGGCGGCGAATCCCACAGCTACGGCCAGCTCGACCGGCGGAGTGCCGCGATGGCAGCGGTGCTGGCCGACGGCGGCGCCCAACCGGGCGACCGGGTGGTGGTGCAGGTCGACAAGTCGATCGACGCCGTCGCCCTCTACTTCGCCTGCCTACGAGGCGGGTTCGTATACGTGCCGCTGAATACCGCCTACACCCCCGACGAGATCGGCTTCTTCCTGGGTGACGCGGAGCCCGCGGTCTTCGTGTACCCCCCGGACCTGGCCGGCAAGTTGAAGCCGGTGGCCGACATCGCGGATGTCAAACGCACCTTCACCCTGAGCCACGACGGTGGGGGCACCCTGGCCGAGACCGCATCGCAGGTCACCGCCCTCGGTGGGGTCGTGGAGCGCGACGCCAACGACGTGGCCGCGATGCTGTACACGTCGGGAACGACCGGGCGCCCCAAGGGAGCCATGCTGACCCATGGCGGCATGGCAGCCAACGGCCTCGCTCTCCACCACATCTGGCGGTTCCGCCTGGGTGACGTGCTGTTGCACACCCTGCCGATCTTCCACGTCCACGGCTTGTTCGTGGCCCTCCACTGCGCCATTCTCAACGCGTCCGAGGTGATCTTCTGCGAGCGGTTCGACGTCGAGGTCGTGCGGCGACACCTGCACGACGCGACCGTCTACATGGGGGTGCCGACGCACTACGTCCGCCTGCTCAACGATCCGGAGTTCGGACCTCAGGACTGTGCGACGATCCGGATGTTCACCAGCGGTTCGGCGCCGATGACCGAGGTGGTGTTCAACCAGTTCACCGAGCGGACCGGTCACGTGATCTGCGAACGCTACGGGATGACCGAGTGCGGCATCATCACCTCCAATCCGCCGGAGGGGCAGCGAGTCGCCGGTACGGTCGGCTACGCCCTGCCGGACATGGAGTTGCGAGTGGCCGACGAGTCGGATCGGCTCGTCGACGACGGCGACGTCGGCCAGGTCCAGGTGCGAGGTCCACACCTGTTCAAGGGCTACTGGCTCCTGCCCGAGAAGACCGACGAGGCGTTCACCGCCGACGGGTTCTTCCGCACCGGTGACATCGGCTGGTTGGCGAGCGACGGACGCCTCACCCTCGCCGGGCGGGGCAGCGACATGATCATCTCGGGCGGCTACAACGTGTATCCCAAGGAGATCGAGCTGAAGCTCGACGAAACCCCTGGCGTCGTCGAGTCGGCGGTCGTCGGACTGCCCCACGATGATTTCGGTGAGGCGGTCACCGCGTTCGTGGTGGCCGACGCCAACGTCAACGACGAGGTCCTGCAGGCGTCGCTCGACGGTAGGCTGGCCAACTTCAAGCAACCGAAGCGCTACATCTACCTCGACGCCCTCCCCCGCAACACGATGGGCAAAGTCCAGAAGAACGCGTTGCGGCGGACCTACGACGAGCTCTACCGACCGGCCCCGACCTGAGCCTCCCGTCGAGTTCGAGGTTTCGTAGCAAAAGGCGAGGCTGAGCCTCGCCTTTTGCTACAAGAGCCTGCCCAGGTAGGTTTGGACCCCTATGCGTATTCTGATTGTGGTTGCCCACCCCGACGACCTCGACTTCGGCTGCGCCGGGTCGACAGCCACATGGACCGACGAGGGTCATGAGGTGATCTACTGCCTGGTCACCGACGGGCAGGCCGGTGGGTTCGACGAGTCGATCGACCGCGACGAGATGGCCCGGATTCGCCGCAAGGAGCAGACGGCGGCGGCCGCTGTGGTCGGAGTGAGCGAGCTGCATTTCCTCGAGTTCGCTGACGGCCGGGTCGAAGCCACCCTGGATCTCCGCAAGGCCATCAGCCGGACGATCCGTCAGACGGCCCCCGACCGGGTCGTCACGCAGTCAGCCCAACGAGACCTGAATCGCATCTACCCGAGCCATCCCGACCATTTGGCCGTCGGTGAGGCCACGCTGTGTGCCGTCTATCCGGACGCCCGAAACCCGTTCGCCTTCCCGGAGCTGTTGGCCGAGGAGGGCCTTCAACCACATACGGTGCCCGAGGTGTGGATCATGGGCGGACCGAAGGCCGACGCCCACATCGACATCACCGACACCATCGACCGCAAGATCGAGGCCCTGCTGTGCCACGAAAGTCAGATGCAGGACCCTGACGGCATGCCGGACCGAATCCGTGAATGGGGGCGAAACTCCGCCGAGGCGGCCGGTCTTCCTGAGGGACGCCTGGCCGAGCGGTTCCGGATCGTCAACACCGCCTGAGCACGCAGCGACCACCCGGCTTGCGCTCGAGCCTGCCGTCTACTCGCCGCTGACCAGATTGAATTCGATACGCCGGTTCAGCTCCCGGTTCTCCGGTGTGTCGTTGTCGACCAGCGGGAACTGCTCGCCCTCACCCCGTGCGTTGAGCCTGGCCTCGTCGATGCCGAGTTCGATGAGCCTGGCCTTCACCGCTTCCGCCCGCTGTTCGGACAGAACCTGATTCTCGTCGTCGGGGCCCTGGTCGTCGGTGTGGCCGACGATCTCCACCCCGACATCGGGCAGCCCGGCCAGCCGCTCGGCGATGTCGGCCAGTACGGCGTCACTGGACGGATCGATCTCGGAGCTCTGCGGGGCGAACAGGATCGGGTTGGCCGTGACGGCCTCTTGGATCTCGGCCTCGAGGACCGACAACGTGTCGGCGCTCACGTCGATCGTGACCGCCGAGACGTCGACCGGGAGGAGGGTTCCGAACCGGCTCTCGATCTCGGTGACCAGCTGCTCGTGGCTGGTGTCACCGGGGGAAACCGAGCCGGTCACCCGGAGCTGGGCGTCGGTCCAGGTGCGCTCGTCGACGACCACCCCGGTCACGTCGACCGAGCCGAACGCGGCCTGTCCGGCGGCGGCCAGATCGTCGATGGAAGCCTGATCGGGAAGCGCACCGCTGAACCGGATCGCATTCTGATCAACGATCCCGTCGACGCTGACCGAGATCAGCGCGTCCTCCTCGCTCCGCTCGACGGTGACACCGCCGTCGTCGAGCCCGAACGCGTCGATCACCGCGTCGCGGAGTTCGGTGGGCCGCTCATCGTCGACCTGGGCCAAACCGGTGATGGCGACGCTGCCGCCTTCGAGCACGGTTTCGGGGTCGACGGTCAGTTCGTCGATGACGTTGGCGGAGTTGTAGATCGTTTCCACCGTGGCCAGAAGCTGGGCTCGGGCCGCTTCGTCGGGCACGGTGCCCCGGAGGATGACGATGTCGCCCTCGACCTCGATGTTGAGCCGGGCCGGGGTGGCAGCCACGGAGACGCCGGTCTCGTCGCTGATGACCTCGGTCGGTGCGTTGTCGTCCTCCAACGCCTCACAGCCGTAGGCGAAGCCGACGAGCCCGAGGAAGACGGCACACAGGACACCGAGATAGCCCCAGCTGGTGCGTTCGTCGGGGTCGCCGGGACGAACTCGTTCGAGGTCGTCGTCGACCGCGCCGGGGTCGTAGTAGGTCGGATCGAAGTCATAGCCCGGGTAACGGTCCTGGAAACGGGCCTGCTCCTGGGCTGGGCCTGAAGGCTCGACTTTGGAATCGGTCATGAGGGGGACGATCTCGCGTTGGCGGGCGACGGCGGTAGCTCATCGTAGTCGGACGGCAACTCGGCGAATTCGATGAAGATGCACTCACCGGGACAGTCGTGGGCGGCGTGGATGACGTCTTCTTCGAGGTGGCGGGGCACGGCGGCCAATTCCGCCGAGCCGCCGGGGTCGTTGAAGACCCGGTCGCCTTCGGTGCAGTAGGCGATGCCGTCCTCGAGAATCGTGAACACCGACGGAGCGTGATCGGTGCAGAGACCGTCACCGGTGCAGAGATCCTGATCGATCCAAACCCTCAGTTCCGCGGTCAGCGCTGGGCCGTATCGGTCCGAAGCCGTCACCCACCCAACGGTACTCGCGTTTGCCGTCCGACCCTCCCCTAGCATTGGAGTGGTGAGCAGCAGCTTCGGACAGCTCTTCCGAACGACCACGTTCGGCGAGTCGCACGGTGAGGCGGTCGGTGTCGTCGTCGACGGCTGCCCGCCCGGCCTCGCCATCGACGTCGCGGACATCCAGCGGGATCTGGACCGACGGCGGCCCGGTCAGAGCAAACTGGTCACCCAGCGCCAGGAAGCCGATCAGGTTCGAGTCCTGTCCGGGCTCTTCGAAGGCCGAACCACCGGAACGCCACTGGCCATGGTGGTCGACAACGGCGATCAACGGCCCGGAGCCTACGATCACCTGCGCGACGTCTACCGCCCGAGCCACGCCGACTTCACCTACGAGGCCAAGTACGGCCTCCGCGACCATCGCGGGGGCGGACGGTCGTCGGCCCGCGAGACGGTG
Source organism: Acidimicrobiales bacterium (assembly GCA_965216675.1). Lineage (GTDB taxonomy): Bacteria > Actinomycetota > Acidimicrobiia > Acidimicrobiales > SZUA-35 > JAHELU01. The sequence goes on from CBDCGK010000004.1 coordinate 1,696,844, forward strand.
GGTCGGGTGGCCGCCGCCGCAGTGGCCCGGCGGCTCCTCTCCGAGGCGGCCGGCATCGAGGTGCTGGCCTGGGTCAGCCGCATCCACACCATCGAGGCTTCGGTCGACGCGGCGGCCGTCACACTGGGCGACGTGGAGGCCGACCCCACCCGCTGCCCCGACCCCGAGGCGGCCGCCGCCATGACCAGGGCGATCGAAGCGGCCCGCAGCGACGGTGACTCACTCGGCGGTGTGGTCACCGCGGTGGCGAGACGGGTTCCCGCCGGTCTCGGCGAGCCGGTGTTCGACCGCCTGGAAGCCGACCTGGCCAAGGGAATGCTCTCGCTGCCGGCCACCAAGGGATTCGAGATCGGCAGCGGCTTCGCCGGCACCTTGATGTCCGGGCGGGAGCACAACGACCCCTTCGCACCCGGCGCCGACGGTCCGGTCACCACCACCAACCACTCGGGCGGTGTTCAGGGCGGCATCAGCAACGGCGCCGACATCGTTCTGCGGGTGGCGTTCAAACCGACCGCCACCATTTCGTCGGAGCAGAAGACGGTCACCACCTCCGGCGAACCGACGGTTCTGGCGGCCAGGGGTCGTCACGATCCGTGTGTCCTGCCTCGGGCCGTACCGCTGGTCGAGGCCATGACCCTTCTGGTCCTGGCCGACCACTGGCTGCGCCAGCAGGCCCTTCGTTCGCTCTAGCCAGGACGCCCCGGCTGACGTCCCGGCCCGCGCCGATCCCAATACCGGCGGTCGTTCGCGGGCGAAAACGGTCACTTTCGTTCGTTTTCGCCCGCGAACGACACCGAACTGGGGTCAGTGTGGGCGCGCTACCGAGCGGTCAGCTGACTGTGTCGAGAGCCTGTTCCCGGCCGATGTCGATCAGCGGCACGTCGTTGCCCATCACCTCATCGGCCGACAGGCGGCCCGGGCCGAGAAAGATCAGACCGATCAGTCCGGCCAGATAGGCCAGTTCCTGTTCGGCACCGCCGAGGATCGTGTCGTTCTTGACCCAGATGATGGCTCCAACGATGATTCCGGCGAGAAGCAGCGCGGCAATCCGGGTGGCGAGGCCGGCGATGAGGGCCAGGCCCAGGACGATCTCGGCGACAGCCACCAGCGGCGCGGCCAATGCTGCCGCGGGGACACCCTCGGAATCAAAGAACCCCTCGACGTTGCTCAGCCCGACATCGAACTTGTCCCATCCGTGAAGCACGAACAGCACACCCAGGATCAAACGGATGATCAGTGGACCGTAGGATCCCAGGCGCCCGAGGGCGCGGTTGAACGTTTTCATGGTCAATTCCTCCTGGTTGGCGGTGTTCGGTGGTAGCCAGCCCGTAGGCGTGCAGCGGAAGGGATGAATACCGTTCGACAAGCAACCACGAGTGGCCGCTTCTGATTCCGCCGTTTCTCCCGATTTCGCAGCTCGTACCTAGAGGACGTCCTCCGAGCGATTCCGCCACGCCTCGATGAACGACACCCGGCTGCCGCTGCGGAGGATCGAATAGCGGTAGATCTGGCCTGCGAGCTGGAGCATCACCACGCTCGAGACGGCCAGGATGACCAGGGCAAGAGCGATCTGCCACAGTGGCATGTCGGTCGTGGCCGTGCGGAACGGCAGCAAAACCGGCGAGGTGAACGGCACGAACGAGCCGATGGTGACCGCCGGATTCCCGGGGCTGGTCAGGCTGAAGGCGGCGATGAAGTAGCCGCTGAGGAGGGGCAGCATGGCCGGGATCTGGGCGCTCTGGGCGTCCTCCTGCCGTGACACCATCGACCCGACCGTGGCGAACGCAACGGCGTAGAACGCGAAGCCGACCAGGAAGGTCACGACGAACAGCGGAATGGTTCCCCAGACCGCCGAGGGGATGTCGACGTCGCGAACAAGGGTGAAGCCGATGATCATCGCCGCCACCACGATCAGCATCTGACCGACGGCCAAGATGCCGAGACCCAGCACCTTGCCGGCCAGGAGGGTGGAGGGACGAACGTGGGACAGCAGGATTTCCACCACCTTCGAGGACTTCTCCTCGATCACACCCATCATGAGAAACGAGCCCCAGATCTGCAACAGCATGAACGTGGCGAACGCCGAGGCACCGGCGGCAATCAGCCGGATCTCCTGTTGGTCGTCGCCACCGTCGAGACGGATTTCGTCGACCTCGACCGGGGCGAACACCCGGGCCAGGTCGTCCCCGGTGAGGCCCCGCTCGGCGGCCCGGGCCGCCACCGCCTCCTGTTGCACGGTGTCGCGGACATAGCCGTCGAGGCGCCGGTTGGGCTCGCCCTCCCAGATGAGCGATTCGCCGTCGAAGACCGCGTCGACGACACCGTCGGTGAGGGCGGTCTCGACGGCCTCATCGGCACCGCCGGGGCCGGTCGTGCCGCTGAGTTCGATCGGCACGGTGGCGACGTCCAGCCGGTCGTCGCCGACCTCCAGCGCCGCCACCAGGTCGGCACCGGCACCGGTCACGCCGACGGTGACCTCTTCGACGTCGTCGGACGGGTTGAAGAACGACAGGGCGACGACCAGCGCGATGATGCCGAGCAACATGGCTCCGGTGATGGCCTGCAGCGCCCGGGATCGAAGCCGGGTGACCAGCTCCCGCTGGGCAATGGTCCAGATCACGGCGCGCCGCTCGAATCCGCCGAGTTCGAGTGCACCGGCGACGCAGCGACCCAGTGGGAGAACAGCTCGTCGAGTCCGGGAGGCTCGATGCCGATCTCGCTGACGGGTCCGGCGGCCATGGCGTGCGCCATCGCCGCCTCGAAGTCGTCGTCGGCACCAAGATCGACGACGGCCCGCACGCCGTCGAAGTCGACGAGCGATCCGACGGCCGGCCGCCACTCGCCCACCGGCTGGCGCCATTGGACCTGCAGGCGGCGGGTCGGCGAGGCCGCCCGCAGCTCACGGATCAGTCCGGCCGCCACCTGCCGTCCCTGGGCGATCACGACGACCTCGTCGCACAGACCTTCGACCAGATCGAGCTGGTGGGACGAGAACAGCACCCCGGCGCCCGTGTCGGCTCGCTCGGAGATGATGGATCGCAACGCCTCGACGGCCACCGGATCGAGCCCGGAGAAAGGTTCGTCGAGAATCAGCAGATCAGGATCATGAGCCAGGGCGACGGCCAACTGAACCCGCTGCTGGTTGCCACCCGACAGCTCCTGGGTCAACGATTCGCCCCGATCCGCCAGCCCAACCCGTTCGAGCCAGTGATCGGCCCGCTCGGCGGCAACCGACTTGGACAGCCCGGCGAGCCGGGCGAAGTACGCAACCTGCTCACGGACCTTCATCCGGGCGTACAGGCCACGATCCTGGGGCATGTACCCGATTCGAGATCGGGCGGCGTCGTCAACGGGCTCTCCGTTCCAGGTGATGGCGCCCCGGTCGAGACGGACCATTCCCATCACGGCCCGCATCGTGGTGGTCTTACCCGACCCGTTGGGCCCGAGAAATCCGATCATCGAGCCGGGCCCGACGTCGATGGTCAACCCGTCGATGGCCACCACGTCGCCGTAGCGTTTGGCCACGTCGTCGATTCGGAGACCCGCTCTCACCCAGGCGATCCTACCGGGTCCGATCGTCGAGCCTCCTCAAACCGAACGGATCCACGCTCACGGCTCGTGGCCCCCGCAGGCTGTCGGAGGACTTCGGACCCTACGCACTCCTACCAGGGGTTTCTAGACTGACGCGCGCTATCGCCCGGCCGGGTGCGAGACCGCACCGACGGGCCTTCCGACGATGCCCGTTCAAGGGCGCCAGGAGGAGACCGGTGTTCACGTTCCTGCTCTGGCTGATACTCCTCGTAGTAGCCTGGCCGCTGGCACTGCTGGCGCTGATCCTCTATCCGATCGTCTGGCTTCTCAGCCTGCCATTCCGCCTGATCGGTATCTCGGTGGGCGCTGTGCTGGACCTCGTGCGAGCCATCATTAGGCTGCCGGCCCGAGTGCTGAGAGGCCCGAAGGCCATCAAACCCAAGTAGCGCAGCAGCCAGGCGCGCACCGCCTGGAGACCACTCGACGTCCGGCCGTCAGCCGGCCCGACCTTCGTCTCCCTCGGAGCCCTGCTGCTCCCGGAGGAAGGCCTCGAGTTCGCCGGCCAGGTCGTCGCCGGAGGGGAGCAACTCCTCGTTGGAGTCGGCCTGCTCCTCCAGGCGCTCGACGTAGTCGCGGCTCTCGTCGTCGGCCGCCACCGCCTGGTCAACCCGCTGTAGCCACTCGGTGACGTCGCTGTCGAGGTCCTCGTAGCCGGTGCTGACTCCGGTTGTCTGCTGCAGGCGGCGCAGTAACGCCCGGGTCGCCTTCGGGTTCGGGGCTCCCGGCACGTAGTGGGGAACCTCGACCCGCAGTGAAATGGCCGGAATATTGGCCCGCTCCATCTGCTCGACGATCACGCCGATGAGCCCGGTCGGCCCCTGATAGGTGGGTGGGGTCAGGTTGAGTCGACGGGCCAGCTCCGGATGAGCGGCGCTGCCGGTGACGGCGAACGGCCTGGTGTGGGGAACCATGCCGACGAAGGCTCCGACGGTGACCACCATCTCCGCCCTGGTCCGGCGGGCGACCTCCACCACGTGGCGGGCGAACGAGGACCAACGGAGATGCGGTTCGACACCGGTGAGCACCACCAGATCACGCCCGGATTCGGTGCCGACCGAGTAGACCTCGTTGATCGGCCAATCGATGACCCGCTCCCCCGACGGGTCGAATCGGACCGAGGGCCGGGCCTCGGTGAAGTTGAAGAAGTTCTCAGGATCGATCATGGCGATCTCGGTGGAGTCGCCCCGTTCCCGGATCCACTCGAGCGCCGAGGAGGCGGCCGAAGCGGCGTCGAACAGACCCTCGAAGGCGATCAGCAGCAGGGGCCGGCGGAGATCCGGCATGTCGTACCAGGTCAGTTCGGATCGCCCGCCGTTGTCTTGGGTCATCGGGTCCTTTTCAGCTGGTGAACAAGGTGTCGGAAACGCGATCGACCGGGATCGGCGACGGCCCCGGTGGTTGCTCTCCCAACCGTATCAGGGACGACCCGTCGGCCCAGCAGGCACCGACGCCGAAGGTGAGCCGGTTCCGTGACCGACACCACTCGGCGCTACGGTTGGACGGGTGAAGACGGCCACAACTGTTCCCTGGGGAGACGATCAGATTCGGCTTACGCCGACCGTCAGCGTGCTGCGCGGAGCCGACAACGGCGCCTATCCGTCGGGCAACTCGGTGCTCGTCGAGGGATCGGCCGAGGTGGCGTTGATCGACCCGTCGGTCACCGTCGTGAACCGCGGCGGCGCACCGGTGGCGGTCGACGCCGTCGTCAACTCCCACGGTCACGAGGACCACATGCCGGGCAACGGCCTGTACGCCGGATCCCGACTCCACATCCACCACGACGACCTGCCGGCCGCCCAGTCGATCGAGGGCCTCATGGACGTGTACGGGCTGACCGGACAGGCTCGGGCCGACTACACGGCTCAGGTCGAGGAGGAATTCTTCTACGCCCCCCGCCCCGACGCCCAGGGATTCGGCGACGGCCACGTGTTCGATCTGGGAGGTGTGTCGCTGGAGGCGATGCATCTCCCCGGCCACACCCGGGGCCACAGCGGCTTCCAGATCGGTTCGGTGTTCTTCCTGTCCGACATCGATCTGACCGGCTTCGGACCCTACTACGGCGACGCCTGGTCGGATCTCGACCAGTTCGACGAGTCGCTGCGCCGGGTCCGGGAGGTGGAGGCCGACTGGTACGTGACCTTCCACCACAAGGGCATCATCGAGGGTCGGGAGACGTTCGTCGACATGGTCGACAACTTCCATGCCGTGATCGACAGTCGTCACGCCCGCATGCTCGAGTTCCTGGCCGAGCCCCATTCCCTCTCCGAGATGGTCGAGCATCGCTTCGTCTACCGCCCCCATGTCGAGCACGTGTTCCTCGAGTCGGTGGAGCACCGAACGGCCGAGCTCCACGTGGCCCGCATGATCGATCGGGGTGAGGCGACCGAGGTCGAACCGGGCCGCTACCAGCGGATCTGACACCTCTTCCCAAACTCTTCTCAAACTCTGGTAGCAAAAGGCGAGGCCACGCCTCGCCTTTTGCTACCAGAGCTGGGTTTACACGTACGTCGAGCCCTTCATCCCGTCGACGTCGCGGCGCATCTCGACGTTGACCAGCGCCGGCTTGCCCGAGTCGAAGGCCCGCCGCAGCGCGGGGCCGATGTCGTCGGGTCGGGTGACATGCTCGCCGTGGCCGCCAAGCGCCTCGACGACCTGGTCGTAGCGGGTGTAGGCCAGCTCGGTGGCCACCAGGCGGTCGGAGCCGTAGATCATGGCTTGCGGACGCATCATCTGCCCCCACGCCCCGTCGTTGCCGACGACACCCACGATCGGCAGCCCGAAGCGGACGGCGGTGTCGAACTCGAACCCGTTGAGCCCGAACGAGCCGTCGCCGTAGATGATCAGCACCCGCTGTTCGGGGTGGCTGAGCTGGGCGGCCAGCGCGAACGGCATGCCGACACCGAGCGTGCCGAGCGGCCCGGGGTCCATCCACGCCCCCTCCTCGGGCACCTTCAGCACCTTGGAAGCCTGGGCCACGATGTCGCCGCCGTCACCGATCACGATCATCGACGGGTCGCCGGCGACGAACTCGGCGATCTCGGCGCACAGGCGGAGCGGGTCGATCGGCACATCGTCCGAGCCGAGCTGTGAGGCCAGCGTGTTCTCGGCCTCGGTTTCGGCCGCCCGCAGCCCAACGGTCCACGGTTCAGGCGCCCGGTAGTCCCGTTCGGCCAGCAGCGAGGTGAGTGCGTCGAGGTTCGCGCCCAGGTTGCCGACGAGGCCCACGTCGGCCGATCGGTTCTGCCCGATCAACGTCTCGTCGAGATCCAACTGCACGATCTTGGTGTCGGTTCCGATGGACCCGCCGAACCGCATACGGAAGTCGAGCGGCGTGCCGGCCAGGATGACGACGTCGGCCTCCCCCAGCGCCTGCTTCCGGCTCCGGTTGTGGAACTGGGGATGACTCATCGGCAGCATGCCCCGGCCCATGCCGTTGGTGTAGCACGGGATTCCCGTGCCCTCCACGAACGCGAGCAGAGCGGGACCGCCCTCGGACCACTTCAACGCCGTTCCCGCCATCATCATCGGCTTCCCGGCCCCCGCGATGATCCCGGCCGCCTCGTCGAGTTGGGCCGCCGGCGCCGCCGCCGCGACCCGGTAGTCGCGGAACCGTGGGATCGAGACCGCAGCCAGGTCGACCGGGGCGTGCAGCGTGTCCATCGGGATCTCGAGGAACGACGGGCCGGGCACACCGCTCAGGGCATGCCGCACCGCCAACTCGATGTATTCGGCGATCCGATCGGTCTGGTAGCAGGCGTCGGCCCACTTGGTGATTGGCTTCATCACCGACACATGGTCCATCTCCTGGAGCGAACCGCGTCGGAGGTTGTTGAACGGGCCCTGTCCGCCGATCACCAGGATCGGCGAGTTGGCCCGCCAGGCGTTGGCCACACCGGTCACCCCGTCGGTGACACCCGGCCCGGCGGTGAGGACGGCCACACCGACCCGACCGGGGTTGAGGCGGGCCCAGGCGTCGGCGGCGTGCACGGCGGCCTGCTCATGGCGGACGTCGACGACCTTGATGCCCTCGTCGAGGCAGCCGTCGTAGATGCCCATCACATGGCCGCCGGACAATGTGAACACACACTCGACACCGGCCGCCTTCAGCGCTCGAGCGGCCAACCGGCCCCCGTGTGACGGCTCTTCGGTTGCGGCTGACTGGGACATGGGTGAACCTCCTCCAGGGCGCCACTCTAGATCAGCACCCGGCCGAGTCGGTAAGCTGGAGTCGTGACCGATTTCGAACCGGTGACCGATGTGCCCGACCGCATCGACGCCGACGACACGCCGGTGGCCTCCACCGCCCGCTCCCGCGACGAACACGTCCAGCAGCGGCGTCATCGCATCCTGATCGGCGCCATCGTGGTGATCGCCGCCGGTCTGTTGCTGACCGGCTTCTCCCCGCTTCGCGTGGCCATCGCCGCGCTCGCGATGTACGCGATGCTCCGTGTCGGCTTCGCCGTCCTCGGTGCGTTCGCCCGGCCGATCCCCGAGGCGCCACCGGAGGGCGAACTGCGGAGGGTCCGTCTCAAGTACCGCTGCAGTGTGTGCGGAACAGAGATCCGCATGACACTGGCCAACGACGAGATCCCCGACCCGCCACGGCACTGCACCGAGGAGATGGAGCTCACCGCCACCGCCGACGACATGCTGTAGCCCTGCGGGTCGCAACCGCTCGATCGTACGACTCGCCGGAACGACTTGGCATGGCTCGCCGCCGTCGGCAATCCTTGTCGGATGGTTCTGTCCGAGATGCTTCTCCTCATCGCCGCCGCCACCGGTTCGTTCGCCATTTCGGCCAGCGCCGGTCTCGGCGGTTCCCTCCTCCTGGTCCCCTCGCTGATGGTGCTCCTCGGCCCGAAAGAGGGCGTGGTGATGGCCGCGCTGTTGCTGGCCGCCAACAACGTGGCCAAGGTCGTCGCCTACCGCCACACCTTGCCGATCCGCAAGTCGCTGATCGTGGTCGTGCCGACGATGATCGGCGCCTACGTCGGAGCGACGCTCCTGGCCCGGGCCCCCGAATCATGGGTGGTGACCGCGGTTCTGGCATCGCTCGCCGCCAGCCTCGTCGCCGAGGCGTTCTCCGGATCCTCGGAACGGCCGGTCGGCTCGCCGCTGCTGGCCGGTGCGGCCGGCATCACCTCCGGTTTCTCGGGTACGAGCGGACCGCTCAAGGGGGTCGCCGTGCGCGGTCTCGGGCTCGACCGGCGCTTCACGGTCGGGGCGGCCACGCTGGCCTCACTTGCCGGCGACGTGACCAAGACGCTGACTTTTGCCGGTGAGGGCCTGCTCGGGGCCCGTCAGCTCGGACTGGCCGCAGCCATGATTCCGCTCATGATCGGCGGCACCATGGCGGGTTACCGGTTCAACGGCCGCCTCGGCGACAAGGGCTACGCCGCATGGTTCTGGCTGATCATCGCCGGATATTCCCTGCGACTGCTCGGGGTGCTGCCGTCCTAGACGTCAGAGAGTCGCCAACCGTCGGGCATCGACGACGACATGGTTGAAGCGGGCCGCCTGCGTCCATCTGCCTGTGGCATCAGATCCACAGACTGTGGGTAAACACCGCGGCCTCTGCTCGTTGTCCACAGCGTCGTTGAGAACAAGACCCGCTGAATTCGTAGGGCAAACGAGCTCCATGTTGAACTATCAACATGTTGTGGATAACTTTTGGCCCCGTGGCGACCGGTGGCCCGGGGTCCGCGTCAGCGGTACTGGGTGGCGGTGACGATGCCGACGAGGATCAAACCGAGGCCGCCGAGGAGATACCAGTTGCTGGGCATGCCGAACAGCCCGTGCGGCAGGTAGTTGAACAGGATGATGCCGATGCCGGCGATGAAGGAACCGAACATGACGATCGGCACGATGATCGGCGACGGCTTGTCGACGTCGACCGCGGCGCGAGGAACGTTGGTTGCTGTCGGACCCGGCTTGGCGCCCTGCGGCACCGTGCCCTTCGGGGTGATGCGACCGGTCTTGGACTTGTCTTGACGAACCACGACTCCAAGGCTACCAGGGTGAGCAAAACTCGACCTCCGGCACAGCCCCCGTCAAACAAGACGTCAAAGAAGCCGCCAAACAAGAGTCTGCGAACGCAAACTCGATATCCCCGCCTTGCGGATCGGCCCGTTGGTAACCTGAGCGCGGTGTCAAAGCGCGTTCTCGTCATCGACAACTTCGATTCCTTCGTGTACATCCTGGTTCAGTACATCGGTGAACTCGGAGCCGAGCCGATCGTGGTCCGCAACAACGCGGCCACGGTCGAGGAGCTGGCCGATCTCGATCCCGACGCCGTGCTCATCTCCCCCGGACCCGGCCGCCCCGAGGACGCCGGCGTTTCCAACGACACGATCCGCCACTTCGCCCCGACCAACCGTCCGGTACTCGGGGTCTGCCTCGGCCATCAGTGCATCGGGCAGGTCTACGGCGGCTCGGTCGAACGGGCACCGGAGCTGATGCACGGCAAGACGTCGTTCATCCGCCACACCGACTCCGGGGTCTTCGAGGGTCTCCCCTCACCGTTGGAGGCCACCCGGTATCACTCGCTCATCGTCGAAGCCGACGGGTTTCCCTCCGAACTGGAGGTCACCGCCGAGACCGAGACCGGGCTCATCATGGGGCTGCGTCACCGAACCCACAACGTCCAGGGCGTGCAGTTCCACCCCGAATCGGTACTGACCGTCGGGGGCAAGCAGATGATCGCCAACTGGCTCGGTGTGGACCTTCCGGCCGGCGTCTCGCCATCGGCCGTCATCGCCGGCTAACCCCCGAACCGGCGGCCGTAGACCACCCAAAACGGGGGGCCACAACCGCCGGAATGGGTGGGTGACGGGGTCAGGAGTCGGCGACGACCGGGCGAGCGTCGAGACCGGCAGCCCGGTAGCAGGCGTCGATCACCGCCATGTTGCGCACCCCATCGGCGATCGTCGTCGGGAACGGCTTGCCGTCGACAATTGCATCCCGGAACGCCACCATCTGGTGGTAGTAGGTGGACGACGACGGCACCTCCTCGAACCGCTGACCGTCGTCGGTGGCCACCACCAGTGCCGCCCCGTGATGCGGAGCCAGCGGATTGGTGGCCTTGAGCGTTCCTCGATCGCCGTGAACAACGAGGTGTGTGATGTGTCCGCCGATCACGTCCTCCGGGTCCTCCTTCGAGAAATCGGCGATCATCGACGTGGCGAGGTGACCGGTCACGGTACCACCGGACCAGGCAACCTCGGCCTGCATTGCACCGTCGACCCCATCCACCGGGCACTCGGCGGTCGCGGACGTCACCTCCGGTTCCCCGAGACCCAACATCTCCCCGGCGAACCGCAACCACTGCACGTTGTAACAACCGAGATCCATCAGCGCGCCGCCGCCGATCGACAGGTCCCAGCGAATGTCATCCGACGGGATACGGCCCTCCTCGATGTCGAACCGGGTGAGCAAACGGGTCACGTTGCCCAACTCGCCCGACACCAGCGCGGCCTTGATCTGGTGGACGAACGGGTGATAGCGCCAGTGGAAGGCCTCCATGGCCACCACCCCGTCGGTGGCCGCCTTTTCGGCCGCATCGGCGATGACGGCGGCATCGGCGGCGTTGGATGCCAGCGGCTTTTCACACAGGACGTGTTTGCCGGCCTCGAGGGCGGCCACCGCCCACTGGCGATGCAGGGCGGCCGGGGTGGCGATGTACACGGCGTCGACGTCGGACTCGATCAGTTCCCGATAGGAGCCGAAGGACCGCTCCAACCCCCAGCGGGCGGCGGCTTCGGCCGCCCGATCGGCCGACCGGGCCGCCACGGCCGTGATCTCCACCCCGTCGACCATGGCGGCGGGCCTCACGACGGCCTGGTCGGCGATTCTGGACGCGGCCAAGAGGCCGAGCTTGATCGGTTCGGACATGGCAGACCTACCTCTCTATCCGACGGGCCACCAACCCAACCGATGGCCGTCAGCCGTCGGCGGCGGCCTCGGAGGTACTGGACGATGTCGGCTCTGTCGTGGTCGTTGTCGACTGGGTGGTCGTGGTGGTCGACGTCGTGGTCGTCGTCTCCTGCGACTCCCGACCAATCCGTACGATCACGGTCTGACCTTGCTGGGCGAGCTGGCCGGCCGCCGGGTCGGTGTCGACCACCAGACCGATGTTGGGGTCGCCGGCCGGCAGGTCGACCTGCTGGAATTCGGGGACCAACTCGACATCCTTCAACGCCCTCTCGGCTGTTGCCTGATCCCTACCGGTCAAGTTCGGGATCTGGACCTGCTGGGGCCCGGCCGACACGATGATCCTGATCGCCTGATCGGGCGAGGTGGGCTGACCGGCCGGCGGTTCGGTCGACATGACCTGCCCCGGTTCCACGGTGGCCGAACCCCTCGGCTCGAACGTGAAGTTTGTGAAACCCTCGGCGGCCAGGACACTGCTGGCCTGCGGCTCGGTCATGTTCCTGAGATCGGGCATCGCGATCTGGGCCGGGCCCTGGGACACGATGAGTTTGACCTGCGAGCTGGTGTTCACCCGCTCCCCTGCTTCGGGATCGGTACGTATGACTTGGTCGAGTTCGAACTCGTCGCTCGGCTCGCGTTCGAGATCGAAGGTGAGCCCCATCTCGGTCAGCAGCTGCTGGGCATCGTTGAAGTCGAGCCCGATCAGCGTTGGTACCTGAACCTGCTCGGGAGTCTGGCTGACGGCCAAGGTCACCGGCTGGGTCACGTCGTAGTCGGTGCCTCCGGCGGGGTCCTGACTGATCACGAACCCGGGCTCGACGTCCTCGTTGAGCTCGTAGGTGACCTCGACGTTGCGGAAACCGGCTTCCTGGAGCGTGTTCTTGGCCGCGTTCTCACTGTCACCCTCGACGAACGGGACCGCTGCGAGCACCACATCCTCGGCCACCTCCTCGCCGTCGTCGGCACCGATCTGGTTGGTGATGTACCAGATCAGCCCGACCAGACCGACCATCAGGACGGCCAGCATCACGACGAAGACACCGGTGCGGCTCGGGGGCTCGTAATACTCCTCGACCGGCTCGTCCTGGGCTCGGGCCGCCGAAGCGGGGACGGCGCGGGTGGTGTCGATCACCGCTCGCGACGAGCCGGTGTCGGAGTTGCGAACCGACATGGCCGCCGTGTTGGCCCCCATCGGCATGGCCATGGTGGCGTCGGCGGCCATCGGATCGATCGCCTGGGTGGGAGCGGTCATCGGGGCGTTCACCGCGTGCCCGGCCAGCGGCTGGCCCTCCTGGAAGCGGCGCAGATCGGCCCGCAACTCCTCGGCCGCCGGGTAGCGGTCGGCCGGGTTCTTCTGCAGGAGACGACCGATGACGGCGTCGAGATCACGAGGGACGTTCGGGTTGCGGGAGATGGCCCGAGGGGCCGGCTCCTGCACGTGTTTGTAGGCGATGGCCACCGGTGTGTTGCCGACGAACGGCGGTTCACCGACCGACATCTCGAACAGGACCACGCCGAGCGAATAGAGGTCGCTGCGAGGGTCGACCGTCTTGCCCTGAGCCTGTTCGGGCGAGAAGTAGGTGGCCGTTCCCATCACCGAACCGGTCTGGGTCAGCTCGTCGTCGCCACCGCCGAACGCCCGGGCGATGCCGAAGTCGGCGACCTTCACCTGCCCACCCTGGGTGATCATGATGTTGCCCGGCTTCACGTCGCGGTGGACGGTGCCGTTGCGGTGGGCGAACCCGAGAGCAACGGCCACGTCGATGGCGATACCAGACGCCCGCTGGGGGTTCAGGGGACCCTCCGACGCGATGATGTCGGCCAGGGTGCGTCCCTCCACGTACTCCATGACGATGAAGTAGGTGCCCTCGTGCTCGCCCCAGTCGTAGACCGACACGATGCTCGGATGGTTGAGGTTGGCGGCCGCCTGGGCCTCACGCCGGAACCGGGCGACGAAGGTCGGCTCGGAAGCGTATTGCGGGAACAGCACCTTGACGGCGACCGGCCGGTCGAGCAGCTGGTCCTTGGCCAGGAAAACGTCGGCCATGCCACCCCGCGCGATCCGGCGGTGCAATTCGTAACGTCCGTTGAGGACGGGACGGGCGGCTGAAGTACTAGTCACAGCATCTCAATGGTAACGAGTCGGGGGCTCAAGCGGTGTTCATCGGTCCCGCTAGCCAAAAAATTGTTCGAGCATCGAACGAGCGATCGGACCGGCCACACCGCCGCCCGTCTGGTCCGGATTGCCGGGCTGCCCCTCGACCAGGACCGCCACGGCGATCTCGGGCGGACCCTCGGGACGACCAGCGAAGGCCACGATCCAGGCGTGGGAGGCGGGCGGATCGGTGCCCAACTGGGCGGTGCCGGTCTTGGCCCCGACCACCACACCGGGCACCGCGACCGACTGGGCCGTACCCCGCTCGACGACCTGCACCATGGCACCGGCCAGCTCCGCCGCGTTCGACTCCGACATGGCCCGCTGCCAGGATCCAGGATTGACGTCGGTGACGACGTTCAGCGTCACCGAATCCTCGATCCGGTCGACGACGTGGGGGGTTGGCACCTGGCCGCCGTTGGCGACCGCGGCGGCAACCAGCGCCATCTGCAACGGTGAGGCCTGCACCTCGAACTGGCCGATTGCGGCCTGGGCCAATGCCGGCGTGTTCTCGTAGACGCCGGCCGGGATCAGGTCGGACGGATTCGACACCAGGGACCCGTAGTCGGTCGGAAAGACACTCTCCACGGCGTTGGGCAGATCGAACGGAGGTGCCGAGTTGAAGCCGAAGCGTTGGGCCTGGTCGACCATCGGGCCCGGTCCGATGAGCTCAGCCGCCAGCTGACCGAATCCCGTGTTGCAGGAAACGACGACGAGCTCGGTGAGGTTGCCACCGCAGGTACCGCCCCCGAAGTTGGTCAAAGCCCGCTCGGTGAGGGGCGGCGTGTAGGCGTCGGTGGTCTCGAACTCCGGTTCGGTCATCGACGCTGCCCCCGTTTCGAGCGCCGCAGCGGCCGTGATCAGCTTGAAGGTGGAGCCGGGGAACTCGATGTCCTGGTAGGCCCGGGGGCGCAGCGGGTTGCCGTCGGCCTCGGCCAGTTGTGTCCACGCCTCGTTGGCCGCCGTACCGCTGTTGGCGGCCACCAGGTTCGGATCGTAGGACGGCCAGCTCCACATCGCCAGCACCGCGCCCGATCGAGGATCCAGCGCGACGACCGACCCCTCCCGCTCGCCCAGCTGACTGCGGGCGATCCGCTGAAGATCATCGTCGATGGTCAACACCACGTTGCCGACCGGGTTCCGTCCCTCCAGAAGATCGGTCAACCCGGACAGTTCCTGCGAGGCGGTGCGACCGACGAGGGCGTCGTTGTAGGTTCGCTCAACTCCATCGGCCCCGAACGTGAACGAGTGGTAGCCGACGACATGGGCGTAGAGATCGTCGTGGGGGTAGACGCGCTGACGGTCGAAAAGCCCACCGGGTGTGTCCTGCGATTCGGCGACGACGACCCCGTCCTGGGTGGAGATGATGCCCCGAGGCCGGTTGAAATCCCGCTGGATCGTGCGGGTGTTGGCCGGGTTGACCTCGAGCGCGGCGGCGTCGAAGATCTGCACCCGGTTGAGCTGCACGAACAGGATCGTGAAGCACCCGAGCAACACGGCGATCACATGCTTGAGCGGCCTGTTCATGTGTCGGCTCCGCCGACCCCGAGTCTCTGTGTCGGCTCCGCCGACCTCGAGTTTCGGCGTTCGCCGAAACATCGTGCTGACAAGCGGTTCGGTGGGATCATGTGCGACCGCCCAAGACCTGCCAGTCAGCTCTCGCTTCGCTGCCGACACGGATGCCGTCCGCGCTGCGGGCGTTCGCCTCCTGTTCGGCCACAGCCTCGGCCACCGAGTTGTGCGAGATCCGCACCAGGATTCCGAGAATGATGTAGTTGGAGATCAGCGACGACCCTCCGTAGGACACGAAGGGCAGGGTCACACCGGTCAGCGGAAGGACCCGCAGGATGCCGCCGATGATGATGAACGCCTGGAAGCCGAGCAGCGACGTGAGACCGGCGGCCAGCAGCTTCTCGAACGGCGAGCGGGCGTTCGTCGCCACCCGGAACCCGGAGGCCACGAAGAACATGAACGTCACCAAGATGGCCGTCGCCCCCAACAAGCCGAGTTCCTCACCGAAGGCGGCGAAGATCATGTCGGTCGGAGCGTAGGGAATCTTCTTCGGGGTGCCCTGCCCGAGACCGGTCCCGGTGACTCCACCGTCGGCCAACGCGAATGCGGCCTCGGCGATCTGAAATCCGCTGCCCTTCGCGGTGGCGAATGGATCGAGCCAGATGTCGACCCGGGTCTGAACGTGGCCGAACAGACGCCACGCCGCCACCGCCCCGATGGAGAACATGAACAACCCCAGGAAGACGTAGGCGGCGCGGGCCGTGGCGACGTAGATCATCACCAGGAAGAGGGTGAAGAAGAGGAGGGAGGACCCGAGGTCGCGCTGTGCGATCATCACCATGAGGGCGACACCCCACGCCAACAGGAGAGGGCCGAAGTGGCGCACTGCCGGAACGTGGAGCGGACCGATGCGATTGCCGGTGAGGGTCAGCAGCTCCCGCTTGTCGACCAGGTAGCCGGCCAGGAACGCGGCGAGCACGATCTTGGCGAACTCGCCGGGCTGGATCGAGAACGGGCCGACCCGCAACCAGATGCGGGCCCCGTTGATCGTCGCCCCCAGCCCCGGCACGAGCGGCAACAGCAACAGACCGACGCCGAGCACGGCCAGCGAGTAGCGGTAGCGTTCCAGTCGTCGCGGGTCACGTAGGACGATGAGCACGAAGCAGAACGCCCCCAGCCCGAGGAAGATCCACGCCGACTGGCTGTCGGCCAGCCCCTCGTCAAGCCGGGTGATCATCACAAAACCCAGCCCGTTGAGCATGGCCGCGGCTGGAAACAGCATGCCGTCGGCGAGCGGCGTGACGAGCCGGATCACGATGTGTGTGCCGATCAACAGCGTCAGCACAACTGCCAGGAAGATGGCCACGGGGCCTTGGAGATCGAACGTGACATCGCTCAAGACCTCCTCGGTGGCCTGGCTGGTGAACACGGTCACGTAACCGACACCGGTGATCAACGTGGCCAGGATCAGCAGACCCAGCTCCAAGCTTCTCGCCTTCATGCCTAGCCGTCTTGGCCCGTGGTCACGCCCTCCGTGGAGCCGGATCCGCCGGCCGGATCGGTGCCCTCGGCCGGGGTACCGCCTTCGCCCTCCAGGGTGTCGAGGTTGTCGACGGCGAGCTGAGCCTCCTTCAGCGAGGAGAAGGTGCCCCACGACTCGACCGTGGTCTGCGAGGCGTCGGTCAGATCATCGAAGAAACGCTCCGACCGCTCGGCCTCGGTGGCCTCCAACCACAGCAGACCACCGGCCCGACCTTGATTGATGACGAGCTCCCCGGTCTCGGAGTCGACAACGACGTGGAACACCGAGTCGTTGTAGCGGGTGAGGCCGATGTAGCCGCCGACCAGCATGGCCACTGCGGTCACCAGGCCGAGCACCCGGTAGAGGATGCGGCTGCGGTTGCGCAACCGGACCGGATTGTCGATGACCGGTTCCTTGGTCGACGGAGCCGATTCGGCAGGCTTCTCGGCCGTCGCGGTGTCGGCCAGTCCCTGCGGCTCGACGGTGTGGTCGACTGAGTCCGGCTCGGACGACTCGTCGTCGAGCGACTCGACCGGATCGTCGGCCAGCGACGGCGGATGGGGACTGTTGCCGTTCTCGATCGGCCCGTCGTCGGGACGGTCGGTGATCTGGACGACGGAGCGGGCGACGATGGGCAACTGGTCGGTGATCTTCTCGGGAGGAGTGAGGTCGATGCCCATGTCGGTCATGTCGGCCACCGCGGGGTGGTCGTCCTCGACCACATCGACCACGGCGACGGTCACATTGTCGCGACAAGGGGTCTCGAGCGCGGCTGCGACCAGGGCGGCGGCGGCGTCCGAAGGGTCCTCGACGTCGAGCAGTATCTTGGTGATCTCTTCAACCGACACCTCGTTGAACAGACCGTCGGAACAGAGCAGGAACCGGTCGCCGACCTCGGGATTGATGTCGAACCGATCGACGAGCACCTCATCTGCGATGCCGAGGGCCCGGGTGAGGATGTTGCGCTGGGGGTGCACCGTGGCTTCCTCGGGCGAAAGCCGACCCTGGCGGACCAGGTCCTCGACGAAACTGTGGTCCTCGGTTATCTGGGCCAGATAGTCGCCCCGCAGCCAGTAGGCCCGGCTGTCGCCGACGTTGGCGACGGTGATCGTGTCGTCGCGGTGGAGGCCGAGTGCGACCATGGTGGTCCCCATGCCTCGCAGACTCGGATCGACGGCCTGGTGGTGGACCTGACGATTGGCCTCTTCGACCACGTCGACCAGTTCGGCCTGGGTCAGCTGGGCCCGGACGATACGGAACTCCCCGATCGCCAGTTCGGCCGCCCGCTCGCCACCTTGGTGGCCCCCCATCCCGTCGGCGAGCGCAGCCACCGAACCACGGAAATACACGCGGTCCTGGTTGACCTCCCGGACGTTGCCGACGTGGGTCGCCGTTCCACCCCACAATCTCATGCGGCGGCTCCGACACGGTCTCGGGCCCGACGACATCGGCGGACCCTCATCAACGGATCTCCAAGACAATCCCACCGAGCTGCACGAGATCACCGGCTCCGCCGATCACCGGTGCCGTGACCCGTTCACGGTTGACGTAGGTTCCGTTGGTGGAACCGAGATCCTCGATGAGCATGCCGGCGTCGCTGGGCGAAATCCGGGCGTGCAGCTGCGATATATAGGTGTCGTCGAGGCTGATCTGGCAGCCCGCCGCTCGTCCAATGGTCGTGTCCCCCGAAATCGAATACTGTCTTCCCGCTAGATCGGCCGGCTCGAGCACCACAAGGTGACTGACCGCCGGTGGCGCCACTTCCTGCTTTCGTTGGCGGCGGCCCGACCGCGGTTTGGCCTCGGTCCGAACGGTGACGTTCGTGGTGGAACCGAACCAGGTGGCCTGCAGCACCCGAAAGAAGAAGAGGTAGACCAATGCTAGCAGGCACCACTTCAGGAGCGTGAGGAGAGCGTCAGACACAGGCTTGAGACTACAGAGGATTCAGCGACACGTTACGGGCGGCGGAACCGCAGTTTGATCGGTCCGAGCGTGATCTCATCGCCATCGACGAGGACCTGACGCTCGATCCGCTGCCCGTTGACTTTGCACCCGTTGGTCGACCCGAGATCGACCAGTTGATACGTGTCGCCGACCGGGTGCAGTTCAGCGTGGCGGCGCGAGACATTTTGATCGTCGAGGACGATGTCGGCGGTCGACAACCGCCCGATGGTCATCACCCCGTTCTTGAGCTGGTAACGCATCCCGACGGGACCTTCGAGCCAGCCATCGGGCTCCACCTCCGGGAGCCGCTCGTCGTAGGAGGGATGAAGACCGAACATGCCGATCCGGAGGGTGGGATCGGCTTGCAGCTCGACCGATACCCGGCCGAGGAAACCCAGATTCTCCTGGGCGGCGTAGCCTCGCACGGTGGCGGCGAGCTCGGCGATCAGCGAGCGTTGCACTTCCAGGAAGCGCTCGTAGTCCTCCTCGGACATTCGGATCACAAACCGGTTCGGGGCCAGGGCGCGGCCGCTGACATCGACGGTACGGCTCGCATCCATCTCTCTGATGAGCCGCCTACCGATCTCCACCGGCTGAAGCCCGCTCTTGAACGAACGGGAGAAGACGCCCTCCACAATCCGCTCGAGACGGTCCTCGAAACTTTTCAGAACCATGACTCTCTACGGTAGTCGCGTCGGCGGAAATATGTGATCGCTACCGACGGAAACCGCGCTACGATGCTCCGATACTCACAGCATCATGCTGAGGTCACTCGCGCGAGTGGCGGAATTGGCAGACGCGCAGGATTCAGGTTCCTGTGTCCGAAAGGACGTGAGGGTTCAAGTCCCTCCTCGCGCACACCTCCGGCGCTGCACCGCCGCCGCCCTTCTGGACCTTCTTCCACCCGTTCTGGGGTGTCCAGACATCGATATCGGCGCGTGGACACCCCGGAACGGGTCATCGGGCCCTGTGCGCAGGAAATCCGAAAATCCGTCCGGACCTGTCCATCTCGTCCAATCCCGTTCGTCGTTATGGCAAGGACGGGCCGAGACCGGCCCACGTCGACGAGAAAAGAAGGTTACAGACATGCCCAACTACGTATTGACCTACCACGGTGAGATGGGCGGGATGCCGGAGGATCCGGCGGCCGTCGAAGCGGTGATGGAGGAATGGGGCGCCTGGTACGGATCGATGGGTGATGCACTCGTCGACGGCGGCGCCCCCTTCGGCGAGAGCGCATCGATCGGACCCGACGGTTCGAGCACCGCCAACCCGGCGTCGCTCTCCGGCTACACCATCATCACCGCCGACGACCTTTCGGCTGCGACGGCCATTGCCAAGGGATGCCCGGTGCTCAAGAACGGGCATACCGTGCAGATCTCCCAGTCGATCGACATGTGATCGAGGCCCGAGCCGATCGAACTTTGAGCCCCGGACGACCCCCAAACGGGTCGCCGGCGGCTCAAAGTTCCCTTGCTCGTCAGGCTCGGGCGATCACCCGTGATTCGAGCAGCTCGACCTGCTCCGGGCGGTCAACCCGCCGAGGTGTCTTGAGCTGGGTCCGCGACGGTGCTCGGTCGCCGGTGACGACGAGCTCCACCAGATCGGTGATGGTGCCCGGTTTCACCACGGCCAGCACCGGTCTACCCAGGAACCCTCCCTCCCGGTATTCGACCATCGCCGGATTGGCCTGCGACAGCAACTCGTCGAAGTCCGCCGCCCACCCGTCGAGTTCGGCCTGGTTCAGCGGCTTGATCCCACGGCCCGGTTCGAGCTCGACATACATCACATAACGGGGTGGCGACGAAGCGGTGTCGGCGGTCGACGTGTAGTCGTCGACGGCCAGACCCGGGTGCCGCTGCCGGAGGCCGGCCACCGCGGCGGCGACCTGGTCCTCGTTGGTCTTCTCGCCGGTCACGTCGAACTGGGTTCCCCGCCGGTGGAGGAACTCGATGACCGGCGCCTCCCCGTGGAGCCCGACCACACGAACGACGTCACCCAACCGATAGCGGTAGAGGCCGGCGTGGTTGGTGATGACCAGTTCGTAGTCCTCACCGACGACGACACCCTCCATGTCGACCGTGTCGGGCTGATCGGACTCCGCCTCGGCGATCGGTATGAACTCGAAATACGCCGGGTCGGTGGCCATCACGTAGTGGCCCGGACGGTCGGGCCAGAGCCCGACGCCGATGAACGACTCGGTGGCGCCGTAGCTCGGGCTGTAGATGGGAAGGTCCCCGCTGTACCGTCGGAGTGCCGGAACGTAGACGGCGAAGGAACCTGACGTGATCGTCATCATGTGGGTCATCGACGGCCAGATACGCGGCAATATCCCGTAGAATCCGTTCGAGGCGGCCGCCGCCAGCTCAGCCGCCCGCTCCGGATCGGCCTGATTGTCGGCGAGAACCTGATGGCGCAGATCGGCCTCGATGTCGAGATCATCGGTGAGCGTGCCGTCGGCGATGTCGGCCACAAGCTCATCCCACCGTTCCTCCAGATCCCGGAGCCACTCGAGCAGACGCGGGGCGAAGACCGCTTCCACGAACTGATTGTCGCGGTTGCGGAGGCCGTAGAGGGCGTGCAGATAGCGGGCGCTGGGTAAGTGGGCGACCGTGTAGGCCTCGATCGGTGAGTTCCACAGGTGGGGCACGATGCGGGCCATACGACGGACCGCTTCGGCCGTCGCACTGCCGATCGGAACCCCGCCCGAAGACAGCGTCTGTTGACCGGAGAACGACATCAGGTCCACACCACGTTCGGAGGGACCGGGCCGGTGCAGTTCCTTGCTGATCACTCCCTGCACCACCGTGCCCATGTATTTGAAGGTGAATCCGTGGTGACGTTTTGTGGTGGGCACGAGCTTCGTGGCCCCGGTGGTGCCCGAGGAGACGGCGAAAAACAGCAGATCATCAGCGGTGAGCACGTCTTCCTCACCGCGCTCCATGCGGGCGATGGCATCGGCGTAGTCGACGTAGGTGCTGAGCGGCACGGTGCGCCGATAACGGTCGCCGGTCGGATCGTCGGCCAGATCGTCGAACCGGTACCGGCGTCCGAAATCGACGCCGGCGTTGGCCTTCAGGATTCCCGTCAACGTCTGGCGATTGGCGTCCACGGCGCGATGTGAGGTGCGTTCGAACCTGCGCAGCATCATCCGACCACCGAGGAAGCCCGTGGCCCGGAACAGGCGCGACCCCAAATTCGTCATATCAACCCTCTCGATATCTCGCTCCGCCTGCCGAGTGCCCAGTATGCGGCCCAACCACTGTTTCGGACGATGAGCATCGGTCGGATGCGCTTTGCCGACGAAAAATCGGCCTCACTGCATCCAAACCGCCCGGTTCTCACGAAGTCTCCCAGGCTATGAAGAACAACAAATCATCGCTGCGACTCAGGCTGATCGTGATGGCCATGACGTTGTCCGTTGCGTCGACCCTGGTCGGCGCCGGTCCGGCTGCGGCCCACGACCCCATCTTCGTGGAAGCCGATCAGACCACGCCCGACACCGGACCCTACCTACCGGACGGCGCGATCTCCTGGGCGCTCTACGGCTCGGTCCTCGCACCGGGCGAAACCCGAGGCTTCGAGTTCGACCTGCGAGACGGGGAGGAGCTGTACATCTCGTTGCTCATCCCGAATCTGGAGCCGGAGACGAGTCTTGGCGACGATGAACTGCCGGTGATCGAGCTCGAGGCCCCCGACGGGACGACCCGGACCATCGGCAACGACATGAGAGAGCCGTTCGACGAAGCGTTCAGCAACACCTCCTATCTCACCCTGTCCGAAGTTCGTGAACCGGCCCAAGCCGGTCGCTACCGGGGGGTCGTGATCGGCTCGGCTCCGGCCCGCTTCACCGTCGCCATCGGTGAGCGGGAGGAATTCTTCACCCCGGCCGAACGCACCGGCGACCGGCCCTCGACGTTCCCCGGCATCGCTGCTCCCCTGCAGGCCTGGTACTCCACGCCCCCGGGGGCCGAGACCTCGGTTGACCTGGCCGAAGGTGAAGGTGAGGTGCAGATGGATCTGATCGAGGATGCCATGGAGGAAGGGATCGCCACCGCGGCGCCCGAGGAGGCCCTCGTCGACGAGTCCGCCGAGTCCGATGGCGGGCTCGGATGGGTCGCTCCCGCGGCCGCCGCAGTGGCGGTCGCGCTCGGCGGCGGCTGGCTACTTGCACGGCGCCGCAACGACACCGCTCCGATCACGGAGCCTCACGATGCCTGACGGCCCCGGCCGAACTCGAACCCGGCGGCACCGGATCTTCGCCATAGCCGCCGTCTCGCTGGCGGCAGTGATGACGCTGATCGGTGCCACACCGGCCGCGGCCCACACCACCGAGCAGCCGTATCTCTACGTGTTCGTGACCGAATCCGGGATCGACGGGCGAGCCGAACTCGCCATCGACGACATCGCCACGGTGCTCGACCTCGACCTGACGGGCGACGACGCCGCCATCGAGGCGACGCTGCGCGACAACGCGGACCTCCTACGTCGCTACCTCGAAGACCATCTCGCCATCTCGGTGGACGGCGTCGAACGACCGCTCGAGTTCGGATCGGTGGACCTGTTCCGGGAGGGTTCCGCCAACCTCGCCTTCGCCGTGATCCAGTACACAGCCGGATCCCATGAGTCCACTCCGGCCGCACTCGACATCGAGTTCGACCCGTTCTTCGACGAGATCCCCGGGCGGGACGGACTGCTTCTCGTCAACGGTGGATTCGAACTCGGCGAGTTCGCGCCGGACAAGGAGGCGCTCGTCACCGTCGGTGCCGAGAATCGCCGGGCCGACATCGACCTCGGCGCCAGCGGCCGCTGGGACAACTTCCGCAACAGTATTTCGCTCGGCATCAACCACATCGAGACCGGGCCGGACCACATTCTGTTCGTGCTGGCCCTGCTGGTTCCGTCGGTGCTGGTCTACACCAACCGCTGGGAGCCGGTGGCCGGCTTTCGATCCGGGCTGTGGAGGGTCCTGAAGATCGCCACGTTCTTCACGATCGCCCACTCGATCACCTTCACCCTGGCCGGCATGGGTTGGCTTCCAACTCCGCCATCCAAGCTGGTGGAGGCCACGATCGCCGTCTCGATCGCGGCCGCCGCGCTGCACAACCTCCGCCCGATCTTCCCGAACCGGGAGTGGGCGTTGTCGTTCGTGTTCGGTCTCTTTCACGGCATGGGGTTCGCCTCGCTGGTCTCCGAACTCGACGTTTCCCGCTCCAGTCAGCTCATTTCGCTACTGGGACGAAACGTCGGAATCGAAATCGGGCAGGTCGCCGTCATCCTGTTGTTGTTTCCCGGCTTGTACCTGCTTCGGCGCACGCCGTTCTATCAGCCTTTCATGACCATGGCATCGCTGGCCCTGGCCGCGGTCGCGCTGTCGTGGACCATCGAACGCCTGGCCGAGATCGACCTCGGCACCGACGCTCTCGTCGACACGTTCGCCGCGACACCGCGGGGCTACTGGCTGAGTGCCATCCTGCTCGTCGTCGGCGCGAGTGCTTTCGCCCTGTCGTCGAGGAACGGAACCTTGCTGGCGACGGCCGACCCCGGGGCCGAGTCCGCACCCGCCGACGGTTCCACGGCCTGACGTCGCCAGTCGCCGACCGGTCAATACCAGGCGTCGGGAACGGCGTTGCGCCGGTCGTCGACAAACGCCTGAAGCTCACGGTCGACGGCATCGGCGATCGGTGGGGGCTCGTATGCCTCCAGCATCTGCTTCCACTGCCGGTTGGCCCGTTGGGCTGCGTCGAGTGCACCGGCGTCGGTCCACTGCTCGAACGAGTTGGTGTCGGCCAGTGTCGACTCGTGGTTGGCGGTTGCGTAGTGACGCATGGTGTGACCACAGGCGAGGTAGTTGCCCCCGGGCCCGGCTTCGAGGTAGGCGTCCATGGCCAGTTGCTCGCCGTCGACCGTGATGCCTCCGAGTTGTCTGTGCAACATGGCGCAGCGGTCGAGGTCCATGGCGAACTTCTCGTAGCCGAACGACAGCCCGCCCTCCAGCCAACCGGCGGCGTGGATGACGTAGTTGGTCCCGGCCAGGATGCCGGCCGCCATGGAGTCGACCGATTCGGTCATCGCCTGGCCGTCGGCCACCTTCGATGCCGTGTAGTGGGCTCCACAGCGCAGGGGTAGGCCGAGCCGTCGGGCCAGCTGGCCGACGGCGTAGGTGGCCAGCGTCGACTCGGCCGTACCGAAGGTCGGGGCTCCGGAGCGGAGGTTCATGGTGGTGAGGAAGTTGCCGTAGACCATCGGCGAACCGGGTCGCACCAACTGACTCAACGCGATGCCGGTCATCGCTTCGGCGTGGGCCTGGGCCACCAGCGCCGGGATGGTGACCGGCCCCATCGCCCCGCCGATGATGAACGGTGAGATCACGCAGCCCTGGTTGGCCCGGGCGTAGGCCTTGAGCGCACCGCTCATGACGTCGTCCCATACCAGCGGGCTGTTCACGTTGATGTTGCCCTGGATGACACAGTGCTCCTCCATGAACTCGGCACCGAACACGATGCGGGCCATGGCGATCGAATCCTCGGCCCGGTCCGGAGAGGTCACGGCACCCATGAACGGTTTGGTCGACCAGCGCAGGTGGGCGTAGACCATGTCGAGGTGCCGCTTGTTGACCGGCACATCGACCGGCTCGCAGACGGTGCCGCCCGAGTGGTGTAGCCACGGTGTCCGGTAGGTGAGCTTGACGATGTTGCGGAAGTCGTCGATGGTGGCGTAGCGTCGGCCCCGGTCGAGATCGGTGACGAACGGAGGACCATACGCTGGCAGGAACACGACGTGGTCCCCGCCGATCGGCAGGGCGCGGCCATCGCGTCCGTACATGTCGAAACGGGAGGGTGCCGTCGAGCACAAACTCTCGGCCAACCCCGGGTCGAACCTCACCCGCTCACCGTCGATCCGGGCCCCCGCCGCCCGAAACAGCTCCAACGCCTCCTCGTCACCGCGGAACTCGACCCCCACCTCGTCGAGGATCCGGTCTGCGTGCCCGGCGATGGCGATGATCTGTTCGTCGGAGTAGGGCTCGTAGACGGGCAGCCGGTTCCGTAGCGGCGTGTGGCCGGCCGAAACGAGGTTTGGCGCGGACCGTGACGCACGACCACCTCGACGCCGTTTCCGGGTCATCCCTCCACCGGACTTCGCAGCGGGCATACGGTGATTATGGGTTGCCCGTCGGCTCCTGAACAGCCACTTCCTGCTTGGCCTCAGCATGCGCTGGTGTCATACTCAGACCCGTGCATCCGCTGGTCCGACGGGTCCCCGGCCTTCAGTCGCTGGCCGTGTTCGAGGCTGCGGCCCGACTCGGATCGTTCACCGACGCCGGCCGGGAACTGGGCATCACCCAACCGGGCGTTTCGAGGCACATCGCCCGGCTCGAACGCGACATCGGACTCGAGCTGTTCCACCGAAGCGCCAACCGGGTTCGGCTCAACGCCAACGGCGAATCCCTGCTCACGGCCATCGGGGCCGGCTTCGACACGATCGACGCCACCATCGAATCGCTGCTCCCAGCCGACCCCGCCTTCGTCCTCGCCGCCAACCCGGGGTTCGCTCAACAGTGGCTGCTCCCCTACCTCGACGATCTGCGAGCGGTACTCGACGAAACCGACCTCCACCTCAAGCTGTTCGATCGAGACGGCGAGCTCACCGACGAGACCTACGACGCCGCCATCCATCTGACATCGGTGAAGCTGGTCCCCGCCGGCAGCCGAATACTGTTCGACGAGGTGGTCCTGCCCGTGGCCTCACCTGACTTCGCCGCCGCGGCCGGCCTGCACGGCGACACCAGTCCCGCCGCGGTGCTCGGTGTCACCAAACTCCACCTCGACCGACGGGATCGGCAGTGGATGGACTGGGCCGGTTGGTTCGCCGCTCACGGCGTTGCCTGGTCCCCGGCCGAGGCCCGCCTGTCGTACAACAACTACGCGCTGGTCGTGAACGACGTGGTCGCCGGGCGCGGCGTAGCGTTGGCCTGGCGGGGACTGATCGATCCTCTGCTCGACAGCGGCACCCTCGTGTCGGTGGGCCCCGAAGTCCACAACCCCGGCAACGCCTATCAGCTCATTCCGGGACAGTCCGGCTCACCGGCACTGATCGACCTTCTCGCCGGCTGGCTGGCCCGGTTGCAGGCATAGATCCGACCCTCCGACCCCGACGGGCTGGCGCAGCTGTCTCAATGTGTGCCGGTACAGGCCGATCAGATCCATCATGGATCCCGCTAACAGCGTTTCCCGACTCGGCGTCATCCCCATCGGACGCCATCTCCGCCGACTCCTCGCGGTTGTCACCGTGGCCGTCACCCTGCCGGTGGTGGCGGGCGGAACGGCGGCGGCAGCAGCCTGTTCGGGCGCGCTGACGGTGACACGCATATCCGGCGGCGAGCTCGACATCGACACCGGAATCAGCCCTCAGCTCGTCGGCAGCTACGCCGGCTACCGGATCGACAACACGGGTGCGGCCATCGACGACCTGTGGGTGAAGGCCGGCAACTTCAGCGGCGGGGTGGTGAGCCTCGCTCCGAAGGAGGACGGGCTGGTGCACCCGGGCCCGCTCGCCACGTCGGCGACGACGTTCGCCTACATCTACCTGACGGCCTCCGGGGCCGGAACCGCCCAAACCCATGACGTCGAGCTCTACGACGGCCATCCGTCGTTCGGGGGGACCCAGCTCTGCAGCGAGAGCTACTCGCTCCAGGTGGTGGAGACCATCAAGGCCGCCGCCAACAAGGTCAACACCGTCACCTCCGGCCCGAACCCCGCCGAGCTGGGCGGCATCGTCACCATGGCGGTGTCGGGCTCGACGGGAACCGTCGGCACCGGCCCTCCCGGGCACCCCGACGGATCGGGCAGCTTCAAAGCCAACCCGGCGACCAGCGCCGATTGGCCCGCCGACGCCTACCAGCTCATCGATGCCAGCATCGACTTCGCCAGCAGCGGCACCTTCGACGACACCCTCATTGTGACCGGACTCGGCGCCAACGAGGACTACACGGCCACCTTCACGTTCCGCGCCGTCGGCGCCACCACCGGACCCACATCGGTGTCGCCGGTCAACTTCATTGCCAGCGGAACCCAGATCAAACACACCGATACGAGCGGGTTCGCCTCGCTCCCACCGATCCAGCCGCCGGTCAACAACCTCCTGCTGACCAAGTCGGCTTCGCCGACGAACCTCGGCGAGTCGGGTGGCACGGTGACCTACACGGTCACCGTACAGAACAGCGGAACGGTCGACGGCCGCCTCGACGACTTCGTCGACGATCTGCCGACCGGCGTCACCTATGTCGCGAGTTCGGCCCGCTATGACGGCACGCTCATCGACGATCCCGTGATCTCGGGCCAGACCCTCACCTTCATCGACACATTCGATGTGGCAGCCGGGTCATCGGCGTCGTTGACCTACGACGCCGCTGTTCCTGGTGTCGTCGGGAACTACATCAACAGCGTCGTCGGGCACGTGACCTCGACCGAGATCGACGCCAGCCTGGCGCTGTCCGACTCCTCGGCGGCTGCGGTCACGGTCGTCGTCGGCGATCCCGATGATCCCCCCGTCGCCAACGACGACTCGGCCGAAACCGACGCCGGCGATCCGGTCGACATCGACGTCACCTCGAACGACACCGACCCCGATGGTGATCTCGACATCGGTTCGGTGGCCGTCTCGGTCGCCCCGTCCGACGGCACCGCCACGGTCAACGGCGACGGCACCATCACCTACTCACCCGACACCGGCTTCAGCGGCGACGACACCTTCACCTACGAGGTGTGCGACGGCGCCGCGCTGTGTGACACCGCAGAGGTGACGGTGACGGTCTCGGCGTCACCGACCTCCGACCCCGAAACATCCGACCCCGTAAATGCCGCGCCGACGGCCGTCGACGACAGCGCCACCACCACGAAGGGCAAGCCCGTCACCATCGACGTGCTGGCCAACGACACCGACGACGGCGACCTCGACCCGTCGGACGTTTCCGTCAGTTCTTCCCCGGAGCATGGTACGGCCACGGTCGGGAGCGACGGAAGGATCGTCTACACGCCGGAGGGCGACTTCACGGGAACCGACACCTTCACCTACAAGGTGTGCGACGGGGAACAGCGGTGCGACACCGCAACCGTGACCGTCACCGTGGCCCAGGCCAATGACGCTCCGACCTACACGGGGAAGACGTCGCTCGCCGTGCCGGTCGGCGGGAAGGTCCCCGACCTCACGTTCACCGACCAGAACGGTCACCCCTACACCGTGACGCTCGTGGACGGGTCGCTCCCGCCCGGGCTGACCCTCGACGCTGACGGCACGTGGAGTGGAACGGCGCCCGCATCCGGCACCTACACGTTCACCGTCCGGGCCTGTGACAACCAGACACCCCCGGCCTGCACCGACTCTGAGATCACCGTCACCTTCGGGGCCCTGGCCAGGAGCGGCTCCTCGACCTGGATGCTGATGCTGACCGGGCTGGCGCTCGTGATAGCCGGTGCTCTCGCACTGCGGTGGCAGAGTCCAGCCCGGACGAACAACCGGGCTTGAGTCGTCGAGCAAACCAAGGCGATCGGCGGTGCGACCACCTGGAGCGGCCGCACACACTAGGCTGACATCCCGCTCCGCGGGAAGGTCCCCGCGGTCGGAAGACGACAGAAGGGGTTCAGTCATGCCATTGTTCGATTCCTATCCCGCCGGCACCCCGTGCTGGATCGACCTCATGTCACCCGACGTCGACGCATCCAAGGCCTTCTACAGCCAGGTGTTCGGCTGGGAGGCCCAGGACGAGTTCGACGACGACGGCAACCGCATCTACACCCAGTTCAAGCAGGGTGACAACATCGTCGCCGGCCTCGGGGGCCAGCCCCCCGACATGGACGGCATGCCCGCCATCTGGAACAGCTATATCGCCACCGACGACGTCGCCGCCACCGCCGCGGCCGTCGGTGAGGCCGGTGGCGCCGTCATGATGCCGCCGATGCAGGTCTTGGCCGCCGGCCACATGGCCATCTTCACCGATCCGACCGGGGCCGCCTTCTCGGTGTGGCAGGCGGGTGAGCACAAAGGTGCCGGCATCGCCAACGAGGCCAACACGTGGTCGTGGAACGAGCTCGTCAGCCGCGACATCGCGTCGGCCAAGGCCTTCTACAGCCAGGTGTTCGGCTGGGAGTACGACGAGATGGACATGGGTCCGGGCGGCATCTACAACGTCATCAAAGGCGGTGAGAACAACGGCCTCGGCGGCCTCATGGCCATGCCGGAGGGAATGCCCGAGCAGGTGCCGAACCACTGGATGGTGTACTTCACGGTCGCCGATGCCAACGCCACCATGGAGGCCGTCAAAGCGGCCGGCGGACAGGTGGTGCAGGAGCCGTTCGACGTTCCGGGCATCGGCGTGATGGCCACTGCCCACGATCCCGCCGGCGGATCGTTCTCGGTGATGCAACCGGCCCCGGCCGCGTAGGACGAAGACCTGTAGCAAAAGGCGAGGCGTCGCCTCGCCTTTTGCTACAAGAATCGCGTTGCCGCTAGAGGCCGAGGTCGTTCCGCCACGACCGCAGGGCTGGGATCAACACGTCCGGGGTCACCGTTTCGGGTGACCCGACGACATAGAGGAGGAACCAGCGGTTGTCGCGGTGAAAGGCGCCGCCCAGTGTGCGCACCGTTTCCCCGTCGTCGGTCACGTCCTGCTGAAAGCCGCGGATGTCGGGCAACTCGGCCACGTCGAAGAACTGACCGCCGTAGCCGCCGATCGTGATCAGTCCGTCCTCGAGGTAGAACTCGGCTTCGGTCGAGTCGGCGAACTCGTAGACGGCGGCGACGGCGACGTCGGCAGCCGGTGACCGGAACGCCCGGATCCAGCCGCCCCGGTAACCCCGGGTTTCGAGCAGCGCGATCTCCTCGGTGGGATCGGGTTGGATGGCGGCGGCCTCGTCGATGGTGAGAAACCGATCGACCGAGGGGTCGTCGATGACGACCATGCCCGACAGCGCCGACGGCGCCAGGTCGGCCAATGAGCTCGCTCCACCGGCATCGACGGGTTGGACGACCGACGGGTCCTCGTCACCGCCCGGCGTCCCGTCGTAGGCCCCGGTCGACGGCGGTGTCACCGTCGATGTGGCTGTCGATGTGGCTGTCGAGGGCGAGATCGGGGTGAGTGCCGGTGATGTGCGCACGAAATCCTCCAGTTGGGCGGGTGAGGTCGGGGGTGGTGATGCGAGCTCGACCATGTGTTCCGGGACATGTTCGGAGCTGATGACTCCACTGGCCCCTCGATGCGATGGTGGGGAGTCTCCGAGCACCGGCCGGGCCGCCGGTTCGAGAACGCCGCATCCGGCGACGAGGGCCGCGGTCACGGTCAGAACGGCGGCCAGCCCGGTCAGCCCCGACCAGCCCCGTCGTTCGAACAATCGCACCGCGGCCAGGTTCGACCGCGGTCGGCGGGCGAGGCGCCGGCCGACGATCCCGTTGATGACCACTCGACCGACGGCGAACCAGACGGAGACGGCCACGGCGATCCACACCCCGGCCAGCGCCGCGCCGATGAGCGCGACCCACCACATCCAGGTCGAGAGGATCGTGAGCGGACCGACGCCGAGCCGACCGCCGTAGAGAAACGAGGTGACGGGCAGCGGGAGCAGCCGACCCCATTCGCGGGGAACCTGTCGTCCGAGGGTGACCGGACGAGGTCGCCCGGTCACCAGTCTGGTCGCATCGAGCACGACGCCGGCGGCGACGATCCCGACGATGAGCACGGGGGCGCTCCCGCCGACCGCCGACCCGACGGTCAGCCCGATCAGGCCGAACACGAAGCCGGTGATCGCCGCGGTGGTTGCGGCTCCGGCGAGCAGTGCCGCCTCGGCGGCGAATCGTTGGCGCCCTCGGACCGAGGGCGTGACCGTCTCGGCCACGGAAAGTCCTCAGGGGGACCAGAACGTATGGGCGGCGGCCAAGCCGGCCACGCCGAACAGCAGGACGAGTTCAGGGTTCATGTCATGTCCAACCGATCACGCATCTCCGGTTACAGGTGTGGAAGTTCAGCGCAGTGTCTGATCAGCGCAGTGTCTGATCAGCGCAGTGTCTGATCAGCGCAGTGTCTAAATACGCAGTGTCTAGTTGCGCAGGGTCTGGCCCAAGCGGGTCCAGTAGGCGGGTGGGCTCTGACTGCCCCAGTCGAAGGCGCCGTCGGTTCGGGCCAGACCGATCGGCCGTTCGGCCATCGGCTGGCGGATGACGGGCAGGCCCTCGCCGGCGACACCTTGGAGCTGGTCGACCCGATAGCCGTTGACGGCGGCCTGGAGTTTCCAATACTCGGACGTGATCAGCTCTCCCGGACCGTCGACGAAGTAGACCTCGTCCAGCTCACCCCAGCGCAGCGAGTAGGCCTGCAGCCACTGCTCCAGATGTCCGAGTCGGTCGGGCGGATGGGCCACGACGGGAACACCGAGGTTGGCGAGACCGATCACGTCGGAACTGCCGGCCGGTGCGATGGCGACACGGTGGCCGCCGGATCCGGCGTTCACCGTCGGCAGGGCGGCGGCCAGAGCCCCCAGCTCCGCCGACAGCGCCTCCAACGACGTCGACGCCGTCTTGTCGTGCACGAGATCGGCGGCGGCACCGGTCGGGTTGATGGCCACAAACAGCGTTGGCCGCCCGACCGTGGTGGCGGCGGCCACGGTGACCATCAGTGGGAAACCGCCGAGCGCGGCGAAGGCGGCGGCGTAGGGCGCAGCGTCGGCCGACAGTCCGGAGCGGGCCACGGTGACCGTGCGGTTGATGTCGTTGACCGACCGGATGCGGTCGGCCACCTCGATGCTGGCGACGACGGGATCGGAGCTGAGAGTGGCGGCCTCGACGGTCACGCCGGTGCCGGTGATACGACCGATGCCGGGAATCGGGCCGACGGTCAACACCTCCTCGACACCCAGATCGGCCAACGTCCCCAACATCGGGGCATCCGGCCCGTTGGCTCCGACGGCGAAGAACGGAGCGCCGAGACTGCCGGCCAGCGGTGCGGCGATGTACTGGAGCCACGCGTTGGACGCTGGTGCCAGCACCGCCCTCGTCGCGGGCCGTCCGCTCGCCAGGTGACCGAAGGCGACCGCCGACTGGTAATAGCCGACGTCACCGCCGCGCCAAGCCACGGCGCTCAGCGTCACGGTCTGCAGGCGGGGGTCGGTGCCGCAGCTCTCGACGATGCAGCGGACGTTGGTGCCGCTCGGGCAGTAGCCGTGCACGTTCGGATAGTCGACCGTGCAACAGTCGCAGATCTTCTTCAGTCCGCCGTTGCGACAGCAGCCGTCGCTGGCGTACCAGCACCAGCCCCACACGTCGCCCGGCCCGACACAGTCGAAGGTGTCGCACTTCGGGGTCACGCCGCTCTGCCCGCAGACCCGAGCGTCGGCCCGGCGGGTCAGAAGGGTGGCGATCGACGGGCCGGCTGCCACGACGACCGCCAGTTGTCCGACCCGGTGGAGGAACGAGCGGCGAGACGTCCGCCGGGCGGTCCACCGGCCGAGGCTCTCGACGGAACGATCGAGGGTGCTCACGAGCGCACCTCGGCCCGGGCCTCGGCGACGGTGACCCCGGCGATCACCTCGGCCAGCATCTCCTCGACCTGGTCGATGGTGTTGGCGACTCCCCGTGAACGCACGACGCCGTCGCCGTCGATGGCCACGAGGTAGGGGGTCGAGCGCACGTTGAAGTCGGCGAACGAGCGGGGGTCGTCCTCGTGGCCGATGAACCGCAGCCGCAGCTCGTCGTAGTGACGCTCCAGCCGCTCGAGATCGGGCTTCAGCGAGGCGCAGATCTCACACGTCGGGCTGGTGAACGCCAGCAGGGTCAGGTCCGCCTCGGCGTAGTCGACGTCGAGGTCGATGACGGGGGCCGGCTCGTCCAGCTCCGGTCCCTCACCGGCGAAGTGCACACCCATCGGGGCCACCCGCAGATGCAGCACCCCGATCTGGCGCAGTAGCGCCACAACGGTCACGCCGAGCACCAGCACAGCGGCCCACATCATGACGTAGGACACAATCCACACGCTTCCGGTCATTGTTCGTTTCTCCCGTTTTGGACAGCAACTTCTCGAGACGGCGCTTCACGTGGCAGTGCTTCACGAGACGGCGCCTCTCGTGGTATCTCTCCGGCCAGCTCGACCGACCAGAGTCGGCCGAGTTTGTGGGCGGTCATGGCCGCCTGCACCATCACCACGGCGGTCAGGCCCGCCACCGAGACCAGGACCACCGACGCCAGGTCGGGGATGATCAGGGTCGAACGGCTCCCGGCCGCCACAGCAAGCGCCAGGAGGGCGATGTTGCGAACGACGGTGGCCGACGAGACGGGCTCCCGGCTGAGCGGCCCGAAGCAGCCGCAGCTGACCTGTTTGCCGCCGGCCAGAGCCAAGGTGACGACACCGGTGAACGCCACCAGCAGGCCGGCGGCCAGCGCCGCGCCCAGGGGTGGGCGCACGATCAGAGCCGTTGCCGCGCCGATTTCGGCGACGGCAACGATGGCGGGTAACACCGGAGATCGACCCAGTCCCAGCTCGGCGAACTCGTTCGCAGTGGACCGCAGCGATCGGAACTTGATCAACCCGGAAACGGTGAGAACCGTGGCCAGCGTCACGACGGCCAGGGCGGCCATGGCGTCGAGGATGGTTTCGATGAGAGCGGCGTTCACGACTGCCACCCCTCGTCGAAGTAGGTTTCGAACGCCTCATCCGACGCCCAGAGCCGGGCGTAGAGCTCACGTTCGCCCTGGGCGGCGATGATGGTGGCGCCGGCCGATCGTTCGGCCGCCGTCGGGGCCCGATCGAGTGCCAGACGGTAGTAGGCAACGGCGCGCCGTCCGAGCGACTCCCGTCCCATGTAGAAGCCGGCCACGATGAGCGGGCGGGGTACGCCGCGGGCGGCCTCCCGGGTCCAGTAGCTCAGACCACCCGGCTCGGGGTCCCGGCCGAGGATGTCCCGGTAGAGGGCGGTGATCCAGCCGGCGTCGGTTCCCCCGTTGCGGCGGCGGTACTCGTTGCTCGACAGGAGCAGGACCCGGAGGTCGAGGACGTCATGCCGCTGGAGGTGTTGGGTCCAGTAGGCGCTGCCCGGCCCGTCGGCGTCGCGGCCGAGAATGCTCTGGTAGGCCCGGGTCACCTCGATGGCCGAGCCCTCGGGGCCCATGAGCAGCGACCGGGCGACCTGTTCCCGGCTGAGGTCCCCACCCGACACCACGCGGTCGAGGTGGAAGTCGAGGCCGGCGTCGGCCGGGTCCCGGTGCAGGAACTGCTGGTACGTGGCGACGACATACCGGGCGTTGGCCGATTCGACCGGTCCGGAATAGGCCGACACCGAAACGGTGGTCGACAGCAGGACGAGTACGGCGGCGAGCACGATCACGCCAAGCCGTGTACGGCGGATACACACGCTTGCTTTCATGATGATGGCCCCGTCGGCCGAACCGGGTCAGGGTTGAGTCAAACGGCCTACTGATTTCCTGCCCCGGAACTTTGTGCTCCGGCCGACCCGTTACCGGATCGCCAGGTGACCAAACTTCGGGCGGGCGGTCGGGGCTACCCCAGCTAGCGGCGAGGGATCCAGCGGAAGCCACGTATGGCCACGACCGCGGCGACGAGGCCCCAGGCCACGATCACCAGCCAGTTCCGCCACGGCCACGGAGCGA
The DNA here is from genome assembly GCA_965216675.1 of Acidimicrobiales bacterium. Lineage (GTDB taxonomy): Bacteria > Actinomycetota > Acidimicrobiia > Acidimicrobiales > SZUA-35 > JAHELU01. The sequence continues at coordinate 1,732,144 of CBDCGK010000004.1, forward strand.
CCTCGGCGAAGGGATCGAAACTCTCCTGCAAGGCGACACTCAGGTGTTTGATCGGGAACAGGTCGGCCACCCGCTGGACCCAGTCCGGGATCTGATCGCCGGGGATGAAGACGTCGCTGATGAAGTAGAGCGGCAGCATCAGCGCGTTGGTGACCGCCGGGGCGGCGTCCTCCGACGGGATGATCGCAGTGAGGGCGAGGCCCATGACCGAAAAGCACATCGCACCGATCAACACGGTGATGATCAGCGACGGAACGCCCGGGCCGTTCAGCGTCACGCCGAACAACAGCCAACCGACGACCGTGATCAACACGGTCATGAGCACGGAGAGCACGAATCCAGCGATCGCCTGGGAGGCGACGAACACCCACGGGGGCATCGGGGTTCCCCGCACCCGCTTCAGTATCCCCCGTTCACGGCGGGTGGTCATCGTGATCGCCAGGTTGACCGTCGTGGCCGAGATAATGGCCAGTGCCAGGATGCCCGGCACGTAGAGGGTGGCGACTTTGGCCCCGTTGGCCAGCGTGTCGTTACCGAAGATCGACGTGAAGATCACAAGGAAGATCAACGGAAGGATGACGGTGAAGAACGTCGATGCCGGGTTGCGGCGAAAGACCAGCAGATCGAACAGCACCTGCTGTCGCAGGCGACCGATGATGCCCGTCATCGTTCCCCCTCGCGGTCGAGTGCGGCTTGATCGGTGAGGGTGAGATAGACGTCCTCGAGAGTCGGGCGTCTGACCTGCAGGTCAACGAGTTCGACCCCCGTCTCGAGCGCCCACCCGGTGAGTCGGTGCAGTGTCCGGGTCACCTCATCGGTGCTGACCGACGCCAACGAACGCTCGTCGATCGCCACGTCGAGATCCGGCGGCGTTCCCGCCGTCGACCCCATCGCGTTGGCCGGGTCGACCCGCCAGGAGATGCGGGTGGTGGCGTTGACCTGTGTCGCCAGCTCGGCGGCGGTTCCCCGGGCCACGATCACGCCCCCGTTGATGACCACGATGCGGTCGGCCAGGCGCTCGGCCTCGTCCATGTAGTGGGTGGTGAGCAGCACCGTCTTACCGAGACCTCGGAGCGCCTCGATCATGTCCCACGACTCGCGACGGGCCGACGGATCGAAGCCGGTGGTGGGCTCGTCGAGAAAGACGAGGTCGGGATTGCCGACGATCGCCTGCGCCAGATCGAGTCGGCGCTTCTGCCCGCCCGAGAGCTTACGGGTCCGCTGGTCGGCGCTGTCGACCAAGCCGACGATGGCCAGCACCTCGTCGACGTCGCGGGAGTCCCGGTAGTAGGCCGCCTGCTGGGCCACCGCCTCGCGGGCGGTCAGCTCGGGTATGGGCTCCGACTCCTGCAGCACGATCCCGATCCGTTCTCGCCATTCGAGCGGTGCCGTGTCGGGGTCGGCGCCGAGCACGCGCACCGAGCCGTCATCGCGCTTGCGGAAGCCTTCGAGGATCTCGATGGTGGTTGTCTTGCCCGCTCCGTTCGGTCCGAGAAAGGCGACGATCTCCCCGTCGGCGACGTGGAGATCGATACCGTCGACGGCGACCCGGTCGCCGTAGCGTTTGGTCAGCCCTGCAACCTCGATGGTCACTGGTCGACCTTTCGATCGATGTGCCCGCGGGTCTCCCGCCAGAAGTCGGCGGCGACGACGGCCGGATCGTCGCCGGCTGGAAAGTCGCCGAGCGGCAGGATGCGACCGGTGAAGCCGGAGGCATTCCAGAACGGGTCGGCGGGGTCGATGTCGAGACGATCGGGCCACCACAGGCTCACGTAGAGATACGGTTGATCGCTGCCGTGGTCGCCGGGTGATGCGCCGTAGCTCCCCCGGGTGTCGTCGGTGCCGACCTCGATCGCCGGGTCGAAGTGGCCCGGCCAGAGTTGCGGACGGCTGGGGTCGATCGACTCGGTGTCCGCCCGAACCATCTCCAGGCCGGCAAACGCCATCCCGAACCAGCTACCGAGAAAGGCGGCGGCAGCGGGATCGACGGCGAGCGGCTCGTCGATGTCGCCGACGTCGGGACTGTCGTGTTCGGCCGCGGTCTCGGTGTCGATTTCGGTGTCGAGGAACTCGGCCGCCCCCTGCAGCGATCCGAGTGCCGTGGTTCGGACGTCGTCACCCTGTTGGTCGATCAGCGTCGTGCCCTCGACCCTGATCTGGCGGTCGGAACCGAAGAACGGTGTTCCGAATCCGCCGAGCGTCCAGCGCAGCCCGAACTTGCCGTTGGCCTGGTGACGGGCGGGGGCGATCACGTAGGCGGCGAGACGATGCAGCGCAAGCCTGGTCTCGACCAGGGTTTCGGTCGGTGGCGGAGTCGGCAGCCGACGGTTCCCGGCCAGCCATCGTTCGGCCAGCCAGTCGGCGAGATCAGCCCGGTCGGCGTGCTCGGGGCGTCGCTGGAGCCATGTCTGCCAGTCGGTGACAGCGGCCGGAGGGTGATCGTGGTCGATGAGACCGGTGGGCATCACGAACCGGTCACCGGCGGTCGTAGCCCGGTCGGCGGGATCGTCGGCTCGATAGGGCTCGGTGTCGACAGCGGGCGGCGATGGTTCCAACACCCGGGCCGTGCCTTCCTCGGGGGCGAGGAGTCGCTGGGCTTCGAGCCTGGCATTTCGAGGTTGGCTGGTCATAGCCGTTCAACTTACCTCGTCACCGAACGAGCTCTGCCGAACTTTGAGCCGATCACGACCCAGCAGAGGGTCGTCAGGCGCACAAAGTTCGGTCGGGTTGTGGCCGGTGGCGGTCTCAGCCGCTCTCCTGGATTTCGTGACGCGGACCGTTCTCCCACCAGGCGTCGAGGCGTGATCGATGATCGTCGGAACGAAACTCCACCTTGACTCCGTCGGACTCGGGCTCGATCCGCACCTCGAAGCCCGGATTCGGCGTGGCCCACAGCACCTTGGTCTCCGACGGTGAGAACCGAATCGACGTCACACCCCCGACGAGCGGAAAGGTCTTGGTCTCGAACTGCTCCGGTTGCGGTGTCGTCGCGGTGGTCGTCGCCGGCATGGACGTCGCCGACGTGGACGCCGAGCTGGATGCTGAAGCCCGCGTTGTCGCCGAGTTGGTGGTGCCGGGCGTGGTTGCCGTCGTCGCGATGGACGGTGTCGCAGCGGTTTCGGCGGTGGTCGCCGTCGTCGAGGTCGAGGTGGTGGTCGACATCGACTGCCCGGTGGCCTCCAAGGTCGACCGCCCGCCCGAGGCTGCGAGATCGGCGTCGTCGAGCGATTCCGAGATCAGCCCGACCTCGCCCTCCGCGATGACGACCGCGGGGGCCGGCGCCACCAGATCATCGTCGAGCACGCCGACGCCGCTCCAGGCGACTCCGATGGCCGCGGCGCTGGCCAGAAGCCAGAGAAGCACGAGCGTGACCGCTTTCATGACGTCCAGTGTGAACCAGAACACCGTCGACGCGGCTGAACTGAACCCTAAATGAGGCCTAAATGATCTCGGGGGTTGTTCCCCTGGCGTCATCTGGTGCCTTAGGGTTGCTAACCATGGCATCCGTCTTGATGGTCGAGGACGACCACCAGATCCGCGACCTCGCGGTCCGGGCACTGTCGTCGGCCGGTCATGTGGTGCGATCGGAGGCGATGGCGATGCCGGGCCTGCAGTCGGTCATCGACGACACTCCGGATCTGGTCGTACTCGACCTCGGTCTGCCCGATGTCGACGGCGAGGACCTGATGCGGATGATCCGTGCGGTCTCTGACGTGCCGATCATCGTGGCCACGGCCCGCGACGACGAGGCCGACGTTGTCCGCCTCCTCAACGCGGGTGCCGACGAGTACGTCATCAAGCCCTATTCCGGCCCCGAGCTCGAAGCCCGCGTCCGAGCGCTTCTGCGTCGCATCGAGATGGGTGGCCAGGCCCGCGTCCTCTCCGTCGGTGGGCTGCGCATCGACCTGCGGTCGCGCACCGTCGTACTCGACGGTGAGGAGGTCGCCTGCAATCGCAAGGAGTTCGACCTCCTCGCCCATCTCGCCGGCAGCCCGGGCATCGTGATCGAGCGGGCCGAGCTCTACGCCCAGGTTTGGCGCGAGCCCTACGGCGGAGCCGACAAGACGATTGACGTGCACCTCTCCTGGCTGCGGCGCAAGTTGGGGGAAACGGCGGCCGAACCCCGCTACCTGCACACGGTGCGGGGGGTCGGGGTGAAGCTGGTCGACCCGACGGAATGAGCCGATGATGCGGCGGCGGCTGATCCTGGTCTTCCTGGCCACCTCCAGCCTGGTGACGCTGGCATTCGTCGTGCCCCTGGCCGCGCTCGTCCAGCGCACCGTGGCCGACCGGGCCATCGACGCAGCCCGGGTCGACACCTCCGCGGTGGTCCCATCACTGGTGTCGGACAACACCCGCACCGAGATCGAGGCGGCCATGATCCTGACCGCCTCGGGTCGCGAGGGTCGAATGTCGATCCTCACGTCGCAGGGCTGGCAGATCGGACCCGAGATCGAACCTTCGGCCCGGGTCGAGGAGGCGCTGGCGCTCGGCGTGTCCGACATCGGCGAGACCGGTGAGGGTATGGAGGTGGTCTCCGCGGTGGCGTCGGGGCCGGAGGAACTGTCGGTGATCCGGGTCCTGGTGCCCCGCTCGATGATGTGGGACGGCGTGGTGCGGGCGTGGGCGATCCTGGCCGCGATCGGTGTCCTGCTCGTCGCCATCTCGGTGATGGTCGCCGATCTTCTGGCCCGCTCGGTGGTCAGACCGACCCAGGATCTGGCCGCCGCCGCCCACCGACTCGGCCTCGGCGACCTCGACACCCGCGTCGAGCCGAGCGGACCCGACGAGCTGCGGGAATTGGCCGATTCGTTCAACAATCTCGGTGGCCAGGTGTCGACGATGCTGGCCCGGGAGCGGGAGATGGTGGCCGATCTGTCACATCGACTGCGGACTCCCCTCACCAAGCTACGCCTCCGGATCGACCACGTGGACGACCGGGAGGTGGCCGCCGGGCTCAAGTCCGACGTCGACGACATCACCACGGTGGTCACCAACGTCATCCGGGAGGCTCGGGGCGCGATCAACCGCAACCGGCGCTGCAATGCCGCCGACATTGTCACCGAGCGGGCGCGGTTCTGGGCCGCGCTGGCCGAGGACCAGCGGCGCCCGCTGCGGCTCATCGAGGGGGCTTCACCGCTTCCGGTCGCTGTCGACCCGACCGAGCTGAGCGCCGTCATCGACAACCTCGTCGACAACGTCTTCGTCCACACCGACGAGGGATGCGAGTTGGTCATCGGCTTCGACCAGTCGGACGGCAACGCCCGGATCTGGGTGGCCGACAACGGGGTGGGGTTCCCGGCCGGCTTCGATGTGACCCGGCGGGGTCGATCGGGCGGAGGCTCCACCGGACTCGGACTCGACATCGCCCGCCAGCTGACCGACGAAGCCGGCGGTCACCTGGAGATCGGCTCCGGGGAGAACGGCGGCGCGCTGGTCACCCTGTCGCTGCCGCTCGCTCCGCTACTCCCCCAACGCTGAGCGGGTCAGTTCTCCAGGCCGTCGACGTTGTCGGGCGGCCAGGACAACTCGATCCGGGGCGACTCGTGGCCGTCATAGACCGTGCGATTGCCGAGTGGTTCGTCGAGCGTGACGGTGACCGGGAACCAGGGATTGCCTTGGCAGTCGGCCCCACCGCTGACCGGCTCCACCAACGTCACGATCTCGATGGCGGTGTCGGTCTCGGTGACGACCGGCAGCACATCCCGGTCGACCGGGGCCTGACCGCTGGCGCAGTTGTTCTCGTTGATCCACAGGTGCAGCTCGGTCGAGTCGGGGTCGGGCTCCCGATCGGGTGCCAGCACGGTGTCGGCCGACCCGAAGCCCGGCGCCTCCAGCTCGATGCGGCACTGACCGAACCCGCCGGGCAGCCACAGCCCATCGCGGTTCTCGAGCTCCATCGACGCGTACGGCGGGCCGATATCCTCGGCAACATCCTCGGCCTGACGGCCGAACAGCGAGATCCGCTCGTCGGTCCGCTCGGCCACGAACCAGTCGTAGGACTCGAGGAAGAAGCCCATCTCGACCATCACCGGGTGATCGGCCAGCTCATCGAAGATCGCTTCGACCTCACCGTCGATCGGTGGGAACCCGTCGGGGTCGGGCGGCATCGTCGGGAAACGGACCCGCCCACACGAGGCGGACAGACCGATCGCGTCGACGTCCGACCCTCCGGCTTCGGCCGCATCTCCAGAACCTTCCATGGCGGTCTCGTAGTCGGCCATGGTGCCGTTGTGAACGAGAATCGAGGCGTTGAGGATCACGCCATCGCCGAACTGATTCTCGACGTCGGCGATCAGCGCCTCGTCGGCCTGGGGCAGGTCGACGGTGACCGCCCCCAACTCCGGACTCCGGCCCGCCCCCCAGCTGTCGAGACCGTCACGGCCTTGAAGCGCCGTGACCACCTCGTCCTGGATGCGGGCCAGTTCGGCGTCGGAGCGTTTGAAGTCGCCGACCACACACACGTAGTCGCCGACCCCCATCTCATCGAGCGCCTGTCGGTGAGGTTCGGGGTCACCGACGACGCCGAGGTGAACGATCTGGCGAGGGGAGATCCAACGGATGGCGTAGACGTCGGGGATCGAGCCGATGTAGAGGCCGAGCGGATCGTTGCCCAGCTCACCCAGAACCTCCTCGTCGTCGGTTCCGACGGCCTCGGCCATCTCCTCCATCGACAGGCTCTCCGCGGCCAGGAACGCCGACTCGGTCCGCTTGCCGTCGTCGACACAATGGTCGGCCAGCCAATCGAGGATGTCGGTCACCGGTTCCACATCATCGACCGCCAGCACACCATCACGCAGGGTGCCGGTCACCCGCACCGGCTCGTCGGCCGGCGCCGGCTGCCCGTCGATCGACACATCGCCGTCGAGGGTGGCACACGGCCGGGTGTTGCCGGGACACAGCGTGTCACCATTGACGACACCGGTGAGCGTGACCCGGAGACCGTCGCCGGACGACGAGGCCACATCATCATCGGCTCCGACCACTTCGGTGACCGTGCCATCGTCGTCGCTGCCGCCGCCGCAGGCCGACAGCAACAACACAGCGGCCAGCACGAGGGAACGGGTGAGCACGGATTGAAGCCTCATGGTTCCTTGGACGACGCCGCAGGCCCGCTGGTTCCCCACCTCGGGTACAACCCCGGTACGGACCCGGCGATACGGTGGCCCGGTGGCGCAACATCACAGGATCGTGGCGGCCATCATGGTCGCCACCGTAGCCACGGTCTACCCCGGGTTTCTGATCGGGGCGTTGACCGTACAGGTCGGCGCCGAGTTCTCGGTTTCGGAGGGAACCTACGGGTGGGGGCTGGGCGGTTTCTTCCTGGCCGCCACCGCAGGATCGGCATTGTTCGGGCGGTTGGTACAGCACATCGGACCTCGCCGGCAGATCCTCTCCGGGTTGACCGTGACGCTGGCCACCAACCTCTACATCGCGCTGGTGGCCGACGGCTGGTGGCAGCTCGTCGGGGCGTTGACGGTGGCCGGGTTCGTGAACGCCAGCAACCAGACGGCCGTCAACCTGGCGCTCACCCAGGCCGAGATTCCACGACTCGGGCTGGCCATCGCCTTGAAGCAGTCCGGTATGCCGGCGGCGTCGATGATCAGCGGGCTGATGGTCCCGGCCATCGCCCTGACCGTGGGCTGGCGATGGGCGTACGCGCTCGGGGCCGCCATCACGGTGGCCGGCATCGTCGGCGTGAACCGTTTCGTCGACGACACCCGGCCCTCCAACCGACAACGGGTCACGGTCCGCCCGGTGTCGAGGCGTCCCGATCTGCTGGTCGCCGCCGTGCTGGGCGGCTGCCTTTCGTTTGCGGCCGGCTCACTGAATGCCTGGATCGTGAGCTCCGGTGTCGACGCGGGGCTCGGCGAGGGAACGGCCGGGTTGATGCTCAGCGTCGGCGCAGGATCGGGTATCGCGCTGCGGGTCATCGCCGGAACCAGACTCGACGTCATGCGGCTGCGCCCGTTCCTGGTGGCCGGGTTCATGGTGCTTGCCGGCGCGGCCGGGGTCGGGCTGCTCACCGTGCGCTCACCCGGCGTGCACATGGTGGCCACGCTCATCGCCTTCGCCGGTGGCTGGGTCTGGCCGGTGTTCACCAACTACGGCATCGTCCGCACCAACGCGGCCGCGGCCGGCGCCGCCACCGGTGTAACCCAGATGGGTGTGTACGTCGGCGTGTTCCTCGCCCCGCTGGTGACCGGACGGGTCATCGAGCGTTTCGGCTACCCGGCGATGTGGAGTCTGGTGGTCGTGATGATCCTCATCGGGTCGACGCTGGCACTGTCGGTCCGCAACCGGTTCTGAAACACCGATCGGGCGCGGCCGTGAACCCGGCCGTGTGCTCGGATTCAGCTCACGAAGTCGACGCCCTCGGCGAGCAGCTCGCGCCAGCGCTTCTCATCGACCGCAGTGACGGCCAGCCACTCCTTGAACACCTTGCCGGCCGGGGCGAACGGCTCACCTTCGCCGGCCTCGATGGCGGCCGCGACCCGCTCCGCCGGAAGCTTGACCACCATGCCCTCGGTCTTGTGGTGGGGCATGGCCAGGAACTCCTTGCCCAGCCTCAAGCACGGCGAGCCCATGATCGTGCCCTCGACGACCCGATCGTCGGCGGCCTGCATCTCCGCCGCCAGCTCCCAGAACAGCTCGGTGGCGGCGCTTTCGGTCGACTCCATCGTGTCATTGTGCCACGACGTTCGGACAGCACGGTTTCATGTCGATTCGTCGCCACAGGACCAGATGTTTGGGGCGACTTGGACAGGCTCTATCGGTGGTGCACAATGGATTCAGCTTCAACGGGGTGAACGCTTGGAGGGCGATGCGGCGCCACATGAAATCGATACTTCGAACCTGGACGCGATGGTGAGGACACGACCCATCGTCAACAGTCGCGTCCGGTCGCCGCGCAACTCATGGTCGGTTGTCGCCGCGCTCGCCGCAACGCTGAGCGTGATGGCCGCGGCGTGCGGCGGTGGTGACACGACCACTGGCGAACTGGCGGCCCCCGAGGAGATCAAACTGCAGTTGGCCCAGTGCCCGGATCCGCTGGTGATCCAGACCGACTGGTTCCCCGAACCCGAGCACGGTGCGATTTACAACCTGATCGGTGACGGGGCACGCTTCGATCCGGCGACCGGACGTTTCAGCGGGCCTCTGGCCGCCGATCCCTCGGTCACGGTGGAGATCCGGGCCGGCGGACCGTTCATCGGCGAACAGTCGACCCTCGAGGTGATGGCCGACGACGACGGCATCTTCCTCGGTTTCGTCAACACCGACGAGGCCGTCGCCGGATACGTCGACCATCCTTCGACCGCCGTCGTGGCCCCGCTCGAAATCAACCCGCAGATGATCATGTGGGATCCCGAGACCTACACGATCGAGTCGTGGCGCGACGTGAAGGCCACAGATGCGACGCTCAACCACTTCGCCGGAGCGTCCTACACCGAATACCTCGTCGCCACCGGACTCGTCTCGGCCGATCAGCTCAACGGAGGCTACAACGGGTCCCCGGATCGATTCATCGCCGCCGACGGCGCAATCCTGCAGCAGGGCTTCGCGACCCAGGAGCCCTACCTCTACGAGAACTCGTTCAAGGAGTGGGGCCGCCCGGTCGACTACCTGTTGGTTCATGACGCCGGCCTCGAGCTGTATCAGGGGGCGTTGACCATCCTCGACGAGCACTTCGACCAGGAGGCCCGCTGGTGCCTCTCGGCGTTGGTGCCGCTCATCCAGCAGTCGATCGTCGACTTCCAGCAGAACCCGACGGCCACCAACGACACGATCCTCGATGCCGCCGACACACTCGACGGGCCGTGGACCTTGAGCGACGAGGGGGCCCTCGAATCGGTGGTTCAGATGGGGGCGCTCGGAATCGTCGGCAACGGCGGCGACACGACCGTCGGCAACTTCGACTTCGACCGGATCGACGAGGTGATCGCCGTCATCCGCGACGAGATGCCATCGATGGCCGGACCGGTCGGCCTGTCGGCCGACGAGCTGGTGACGAACGAGTTCATCGACAGCGACATCGGCCTGTAGCGGGCCTCGGGCGTCAGCGCCGGCTGGGGGCCCGGACGCTGAGCCGGGCGAACTCGGCCAGGAAGAAAGCGATCCGGTCGGCGGCTTCGAGCATGATCATGTGTCCGCCTCCGTTGATGATCCGGAGTCGGCCTCGAGGGATGCCGTTGGCGATCTGTCGGCTGTAGCGCAGTGGCGTCAACCAGTCGCTGGTGCCACCGATGACGATCGTGTCGCGGTCGATGTGGTGGAGCTGGTCGGTGATGTCGTAGTCGACGAGTGCCGCCGTGGCCTCCCGTCGCACATCGTGGGGGCAGCGGGCCGTCGATTCGATCAGGTGGTCCACGAGCTCCAGGCTCGGGTGACGTCCGAACGCGATCAGCCCGGTGCCGAGCCGGAGCCGTTCATCGAATCGGGTGAACCGATCAAGCAACTCGAGCGACAGGAACCGCAGCCCGAAACGGGTCTGGGGCTGCTGGAGGGTGGCGGTGCTGGCCACGACCCCCAACTTGCGTACCCGCTCCCCCGCCAGTTCAGGATGTTCGAGCATCAGGGTCATGGCCGCCATGCCTCCCATCGAGTGGCCGACCAGGATCACATCGCGCAGGTCGAGGGCGCTCAGTGCCTGCGCGAGGTCGGCGGCCAGCCGTCGAGGGCCGTACCCGTCTCGACCTCGGGACGAATCACCGTGACCCCTCAACTCGACGGCGATCACCTCGAACCCGTCGGTGACGAGCCTGCGGGCCACCGGGCCCCAGTCGTCGCGATTGCCGGTCAGGCCGTGGACGAGAACGATCGGCGGACCGGTTCCCGTGCGACGTATAGCGAGGCGGGCACCGTCGTCGGTCGTGACGGTGTCGGTGACGCCCGCCGGGAAGGTCAACGGCTCACCGGCCAGCGGACTCGGGTTCTTCCGCCACCGCCAGATCATGGCCTTGGTTCCTCCATAACCCAGCGCGGCGGCGGCCGCACCGACCAGGAAGAACCGGGGAATCGTCATACCGGTGTTCGAGTCTGCACCCACAACCACCAATTCTACTGGCGTGCCCAGGCGGGGAGCACAACACCACACGACAGCGGCCGTCTTGCCCTCGATAATCGCAACCAGCCGTGACAGAATCACTCTGATACCGTGTTGCCGGAGGTGGGATGTGAGAGAGCGGGATCACCAGTCAGCCCAGGATCCACCTGTGGGCCGCCGGCCACCCCCTTCAGGGGAGCTGAGGCTCAGCCGGGAGCTACCCCCTCCGCGTCAATCGGGGCCCGGCTGGGAACGGAGTGGAATACTCCGATACACGCCGGTCGTGTCGGTGCTGCTCGCATTGGCGGCGCTGGCGATCTCAACCGTCGTTCTCCTGTTGATTCTCCGCGAAGACGAGGCTTCTCGCGAGGACACGACGGCACTCGGTGCCTTCGACCGCCAGACCGCGGAGACGACCACGGAGGAGGGCCAAGATGTCGAGGCCGATGCCGTAGGCGGGCCAACGGCCCAACCGGTCGAAGGTGCCTATGTGCTCGCCACGCTCGACAGCCCTGATTTCCTGCTCGAAGGAGTGGTCCCGAGCGCGTCGCTGGCCAGCAGCCTGCTGCAGTCGGCTGAAGTGGCGTACTCGCCCTTCGTCCGGTCCGAACTGTCCGTCGATGAGCAACTCGATGAAACCGATTGGCTGTCGACGAGTCCCACCGCGATTGTCTTCCTGCCGATCATCACGGACGGCTCGATGCTGATTTCTGACGGCCGCATCGTGATCTCAGGTCGCTCGCCGAGTTCAGATCGTGTTGCTCTCCTGCAAGGCGCGTTGACCGAGGCGACCGGGCTGTCGGTTGAGGTGGGTCCGATGGAGATCACCGATCTCGCTCCTCCCGAACTCGTGTTGGCGGCAGAAGGCGGGCAGGTCGTCTTGAGTGGGCGCCTGCCCACCGAGGAACTCAAGCAGGTTGTTGTCGCTGGGGCTGTCTCCGCCTATGGAGACGGCAATGTCGAGGACCAGATTGTCGTGGATCCCGCAGTGTTCGAGTCGTTGTGGATGTACAGCGGTGGCCAGCTCATGCAGGCGATGTCGGCGTTTCCCGACTACGAACTCCGCGTCGACGGCACGGCGTTCTCGGGCTTCATCAATGGGGGCGTGACATTCGAGACCGGCTCCGATGTGTTCAGCGGCAATTATGCCGAGGTTCTGGACGTCGGTGTCGCGGTTTTGACCCGGGATCAGTCGTTGCAGCTGGTGATCGAGGGTCATACCGATTCCATCGGACCCGACGACGTCAACCTCGAGCTGAGCCAGCGGCGGGCGGAGGCCGTGATGAACTACTTCATCGAAAACGGGATTGCGGCGGAAAGGCTCACCGCTGTCGGCAAGGGCGAGACAGAGCCGGTCGTGGCCAACGACACCCCGGAGGGACAGGCCCGCAACCGGCGGATCCAGTATGTGCTGACAAGCAACCAATAGCCGGCGGAGCGTGGGCCGGAACCAGGTGATCTCCGCCAGTCCGACGAGATTGCTGCCGGCCCCGGACAGCACCAAGGCTGCCTACAGGCGGCGGGGACGAGGGCCTTCGACGTACCGAACCACCTTTGACTGGAGTTCAGGCTCCAGTTCGGCGAAGTCTTCATACGATCCAAGCGCCTCAGCTATTCGTTGGTGCGCTTCAACCGGCCCTCTAATCACGAGCTGGCCCGTGAGAGGATCCACCAATCGAACATTCGGCGTGCCGACGGCGATGTCGCTCAGGTAGACCTTCAGAGACTCCGCCAACTCCGGGTTCACACACGTTGGGCGAACAACCACGTTGATGGCTGCCGAGTCGGGGATCAGCAACTCCAGCTCGTCGACGATCCGGCTCAGCACGTCCACATCAGCGGATTTGACCGAGATCAGAACCTCATCTGATTCAGAACCGGGCAGGATTCCGTGGATCATGTTGAGCAGTTGGGTTGTAGCGCCACCGACCGCCGCAACGAGGGCTTGAAAGTCCGAGGCCTCGTACCATCCCGTATTGTCTGCCGCGCCGCCATCGTTTGAGGACAACTGCGTCGGCCGTTCATCAAACTTGCCTCGGCACAATGGCTCAGGTCTGTACGAAATCAAGTCGGACCTCTCGTATCCTCATCGCCTGGGACATCCGTCCTATTCGTACCGCTGTTCAACCTTCAGACAGTATCAATAGAAACGGCCGCAAGCCTTGCTATACTAGTGGGACACGACTCACACACATGAGAGTAAATAACCATTGTCCTTACAACGTCTAGTCGATCCGATTCCTAAACCAAGACTAGGTGTTGCTCTGGGCCTGTTGTTGGTCGGCTTGCTAGGTTGGTTACTGAACGCTCATTCGGGTTGGTTCTTCTTCGTGGCCCTTGGTGTACTGGATATCATCTGGCTGCTTGCCAGAGGATCATCCTCCCGACAATAGATACTCACTTCCCACTATCTTTAGAACCGACTCCCTCCTGAAGGACTCAAAATGGGGAGTCGGTTTCTTGTTTTTTGGTGGGATTGGCTATCAGCGTGGAGGCCCGATCGAGAAAGCGGTCGATTACCATTGCTGCGATCAGGCCATCAAACACGACCAATCACGTCCAGCCGAACAACTTCTTCACGGAAACACCAACCAACCCGGTGCGCTGCGAATGAGCCAAAGACCAACCGGCACTCATGACCGACCAGGGCTCGCCAAACTCGTGTCGACAGTCGAGTGGCACTGCAGGGAACGACCATGCGGGCCACGACCCGTGGACACCAACAACCCCGTGGCCTACTGCCCATGGGTTCGAAGTTGACCATTTTGGCGGAAGGTAAGGGATTCGAACCCTTGGTGACCCTAAGGCCACAACGGCTTTCGAGGCCGCCCCATTCGTCCGCTCTGGCAACCTTCCGTAGACGAGACTAGCGCCCGAACAGCGACCTTCCCACGGCTTTTCGCCGCATCCGCGTCGTCGACGGATCAGACGACGAACGCCGTCACCGACGGGCGGCGAAGAACGCCGTCAAGGGAGCGGCGCATTCGTCGGCCAGGACTCCGGCCACGACCTCGACCCGGTGGTTGAGTCGAGGGTCGTCGCACACGTTGTAGAGGCTGAGGCAGGCGCCCGCCGACAGGTCGGCCGCACCGTAGACGAGGCGTTTCACCCGGGCGTTGACCAGTGCGCCGCCGCACATCACACAAGGCTCCAACGTCACATAGAGCGTGCACCCGGTCAGATGCCAGGACCCGATCGACGCCGCGGCGTCCCGAAGCGCCAGAATCTCGGCGTGGGCGGTCGGATCACCTGACAGTTCCCGCTCGTTGTGGCGGCTGGCGATGACGGTGCCACCGGCGTCGACGACGACAGCACCGACCGGCACATCGCCGTGAGACTCGGCCTGGCGGGCTTCGGCCAGTGCGAGACGCATCACGTCGACGTCGACCTGATCCGGTGCTGTCACGAGCGACTCCGCTGGTAGATCTCGATCAGCTCGTCGACCGACGTTCCGGCGATGACTTTGCCGATCAGATCGACCGGGAGCTGGTCGATCGACCGGAAGCGCACACACGACTTCCCCATGTCGAGCTTCTTGCCGGTGGCCTCGTATTCGGCTCGGAACCAATCCTCGGTGTCGTCGTCGGCGTAGACCGATGTGAGGTACACCGCCATGTGACGTTTCTGCGACGCCAACGCGGCATACATCAGCGGTTGGCCGTTGTAGGTGTCGGGGTGGCGTTCGAGTGGCACCTCGTAGCTGATCATGCCCCAGTTCATTGCCTCGACATAGCCGTCGGGCAGGTTCTCGAGGATGACATCGCGCACCTCGGCGATCGCATCGCGACGGCCGTCGGGCAGGCCGGCGAGGTACTCCTCGACCGTCTCGGCGTTGCTGCTGACCATGATCTTCCTTCCCCTTCGATCGTCGAGATCGCTTGTCGCCGCCGGCGACGACTACAGGATCGCCGTGCCCAGCCAGGCGCCGATGGCCCACGTCAGACCGCAGGCCGCCACCGCCCATCCGACCTGACGGACGATCGTTCGCACCACGGAGCGCTCAGTGAACCAGGCGAGCAGCGCCCCGACCGCGGCCGCCGCGATCAAGCCGACGACGATGGAGCCGTTGCGGGCCGTCGAGCCCTCGCTCAGCAACCAGGGAATCAGCGGCAGAAAGGCACCGATGGCGAAGGCGATGAAGGAACTGATCGCGGCCGCCACCGGTCTGCCGACCGACTCCGGATCGACGCCGAGCTCTTCCCGAGCGTGAACCTCGAGTGCCACCTCGGGATCGTCCATGATGGCCTCGGCCAGGGCGGAGGCGTCGGCCTCCTCGATGCCGCGGCTCATATAGATGTAGGTGAGTTCCTTGATCTCCCGCTGCGGGTTCGTCTGGAGCGAGCGCCGTTCGATCTCCAGTTCCCGTTCGACGA
This sequence comes from Acidimicrobiales bacterium, assembly GCA_965216675.1. Lineage (GTDB taxonomy): Bacteria > Actinomycetota > Acidimicrobiia > Acidimicrobiales > SZUA-35 > JAHELU01. The sequence goes on from CBDCGK010000004.1 coordinate 1,747,561, forward strand.
GTTCGTTCTGAGCCTTCATGGAGACGTACTCGCCGGCGGCCATCGAGGCGGCTCCGGCGAGAAGACCCGACGCGCCGGTGATGAGAATCGTGCTGGCCTCAGTACCGGCCGCCGCAACACCGAGAATCAGGGCAACGTTGGATACCAGGCCATCCGACACGCCGAACACCGCGGCGCGGGCGGCTCCGCCCTGGACATCGCGATGGTCGTGGACCATGTGGTGATGATGCGGTTCGCCGTGGCCGTGGTCATGGTCGTGGTCATGGCCATCGCCGTGTTCGGCCTGGTCACTTCTTCTCCGTGCCTGGCGGCGACGATCGGCCAACTCACCCATGCCTGCCACGATATCCCTGCCTCCGTCTGACCGACACGGTCGACGACCGGCCTCCGACAGCTACGACTGCGATCCGGTCACGGCAGCTGTCCCCGGCGATCCCTCCGTCGCTTGGAGATGACGGAGGGATTTCGCCGGCGGCGGACAGGGATCTACCAGTCGAGCTGGAGATGAGGGTGCGACGGCTCCGGGCGAGGTCCGACGAGCGCGAACACCGCGCCCTCGGGGTCGATGACGACGCTCTGACGGCCGATCGGGACGTCGTAGGGTTCGGTCATCACGACGGCCCCGAGCTCGGTGGCCTTTCTGGTGGCCTCGGCGACATCGTCGACGGAGAACAGCGGACACCACGATGCCGGGATCTCGTCGACGGTCGGTTTGATGGCACCGGCGACGGGGCCGACGGACGTGGTGAAGACTCGGTACTCGCCGTCGCCGGTGGCGGCTTCGGAGCCGGCCGTTCCGGTCGCATCGGCGTGTGCGGCGTCTGCCACATCTCCGGCCGGTTCGGCGGCGAGTGGAGCGGGCACCCAGTCGAACACCTGGCCGTAGAACGATTGGGCCGCATCGAGATCCGGGGACTCCAGCTCGATCCAGGCCAGCGATCCCGAGGTCCGGGCGAACGGGTTGCCGGCCTGATCACGGGGCTGCCAGAGGCCGATGAGGGCGTCGTTGGGATCGAGGATGGTGGCGACGGTGGCCATCGAGCCCCGCTCTCGAGGGCTGCGGAGCACGGTGCCGCCGGCGGCCTCGACCCGACGCAGCGCGGCCATGATGTCGACCACGCACAGATGGGTGAACCACTGTGACGAGAGCGTCACGTCGACGAACGGCTCCGTGGTCTCGAACAGCTCGGCAGTCGGTCGACCTTGACAGCGGGCCAGCGTCGTGACCCGAACACCCTCCCACGGTTCGCCTTCGTCGTCGATACCGGTCATGTCGGGATCGAGGCTGAATCGGGAGCTGTACGACCAGCCCAGAACGGCGCCGTAGAAGGCCTTTGACTTTTCCAGGTCGGGAGTGTGCAGGTCGACCCAGTTCGGGCAGCCGTGGACCACGAAGTGGTCGGCAACTGTCGTGGTGGGTACGACGGTCATTACTTATGCCTGCTCCTGGGTTTGCTGTGCGGCGGATGGCATCCCGATGACCCTGTGGACCACCAAAGGTCCTACGATGTTAGCCGCCGACGCCCGGCCGGTGAGAACAACGCCGGCAATCTTTACGAAACCTGGGCAATCCCGGGCTGTTGCGGGGCCGGTCAGTCCCAACCCAGCTCGTGGAGCCGGTCGTCGTCGATGCCCATGTGGTGCGCGATTTCGTGGACGATCGTGACGTGGATCTCGTCGGCCAGCTGCTCGACATCGTCGACGAACCGGCACAACGCGAGACGGTAGAGCGTGATGCGATCGGGCAGGACCATGTCGCCGTAGTCCATCCGGTCGGTGTGGGGAATGCCCTCGTAGAGCCCGAGAAGATCCTCCGGGTGATCGTCCTCGACGAGAACGACCACATTGTCCATCCAATCCAGGATCTCGTCGGGTAGACGATCGAGGGCGTCGGCGACCATGGCCTCGAACTGCTGCTCCGGGATCGGCTCCACGCCTGAGACGGTAGTCGACCGGGTGCGAACCGATGGGCCATCATGGGCCCAAGGTGGACCCGCCACCAGGGAGTCAACGTGTGGAGGAACAGCCAGTGATGATCCAGGCCGATTCGCTGCGGCGACTGGTGGCCGACATCTTCGGTGCCGCAGGATGCTCGACCGACGAGGCCCGCCGGATCGCGGAGGATCTGGTGTTGGCCAACCTCGTCGGCCACGACAGCCACGGGGTGGTGCGCACCCAGCGCTACGTGGAGGCGCTACGAACCGGGTCGGTCGTCGCCGACGCCTCGCCGGAGACCGTCATCGACGGGGGCCCGTTCGTGGTGGTCGACGGCAACCACGGATTCGGGCAGACGATCGGACCGCTGGCATGCCGTCTCGGGATCGAACGAGCCGCTCACCACGGGGTGGCCGTTGTGGGGCTCCGTCGCTCCGGACACCTCGGCCGGATCGGACGTTATGCCGAGACGGCCGCCGCGGCCGGCCAGGTTTCGATCCATTTCGTCAACGTGGCGTCGAGCACCCTCGTGGCACCGTTCGGCGCCATCGATCGGCGGATGGGCACGAACCCGGTGAGCATCGGCGTGCCGTTGGGCGATCGCGATCCTCTGATCCTCGATTTCGCCACGTCGGTCGTGGCCGAGGGTAAGGCGCTGGTGGCGCTCAACGGAGGCAAGCCGATTCCGGCCGACGCTCTCGTGACCGCCGACGGGGAGCTCAGCGGCGACCCTGTGGCCCTCTACGGACCCCCGACACCGGGCAGTGCCCCCAACCCTCGCCTCGGGTCGGGGGCACTGCGGGCCATGGGTGATCACAAAGGCTCGGGGCTGGCGCTGATGTGCGAGCTGCTGGCCGGTGCTCTCACCGGATCCGATACGGCCGGGCCTCCACCGAAACGGCACGGCAACGGCATGCTGTCGATCTATCTCGATGTCGAACAGGTCGCGCCCGGTGATGGAGCGGCGGCGGAGATGATGGCCTTCGTCGACTGGTTCGTGAGCGCTCGGCCGACACCGTCCGACGGAGAAGTACTGCTGCCGGGAGAACCTGAGCGTCGCCGCCGGGTGGAACGAGAGGCCCGGGGAATCAGCCTCTCCCGAGGAACGTGGGCGTCGATCACCGACGCGGCGGCCGCGCTTGGTGTGAACGTGCCGATGGTCTGAGGCGAGAGAGCCCGACTATTTGCTCAGTCTGACGACCGTTTGCGTCGATAGCGGAAACAACGATGTCGCGCTCCTGCGGGAGCGCAGATCTCGTGTCCCGTTGAAGCAGGTGAGCCCGTACGTGAACAGGAAGAAACACCGACTGGAGATCGAGCTCGAGCAGCTCTTCGGCGGCGATGACCGTCTCTTCTGTTGGCTGACCCGTGGCACGGTCGACGGATTCTGGTACTGGGATCTGGAGAAGCCTGACGAGGAGTGGATGAGTCCCGAGTTCTGGGAGTTGCTGGGGATCGATCCGTCAACCAAGGATCACGACCCCAAGGAGTGGCAGGACATCATCTTCCCGGAGGACCGGGATCTGGCGCTCGCCAACTTCGAGAAGCACTGCGCCGACCCCAACCACCCCTACGACCAGGTCGTGCGGTACCGGCACGCCGACGGCTCGACGGTCTGGGTGCGATGTCGCGGCCTCGCCATACGGGGCGAGAAGGGGAAACCGATTCGAATGCTCGGCGTCCACAGCGACCTGACCCCGCTGAAGCGGGCTGAGGAGGCGCTGGCCGAGGCCAATGAGCGGCTCGGTCTGCAGCTCCGGGAATCCAAGAAGCTCGTGGCCCGTCTCGATGAAGCGAACCGACGTTTCGATCTGGCTCTGTCGGGTGCGAGCGTCGGGATCTGGGACTGGATCGACGTGACGAGCGACGAGGAGTACTGGAGCAGCCGGTTCTATGAGCTGCTCGGCTACGAGGACGGTGAGTTCACCGCGTCCTTGTCGGCGTTCGAGCAGCACCTGCACCCCGACGATCGGGAGCGTACGTTCGCCGCCGTCGAACGCCACATCGAGCACGGTGAACCGTTCGACATCGAGTACCGGCTACGCACCAAGCCGGGAGACTACCGGTGGTTTCGGGGTACCGGTATGGCGGCGAGGGACGCGAGGGGAAAGACGACGAGGATGGTCGGATCCATCCAGGACATCGACAGTCGGATCGTGACGAACAAGTTGTTGGAACGGGCCAACGAGGACCTCGAACAGTTTGCCCACATCGCCGCCCACGACCTGCGCGAACCGGCTCGGCGGCAACGGATGCTCATCAACTTCGCCCTCGAGGACCACGCTGACTCCATTCCCCCCGAACTGAAAGGTGACCTCGAGCGGATTCGGAATCAGAGCGACGCCATGCTGGCCATGATCACCGGGTTCCGAGCACTCACCGGCTTTCGAGGGGCGGCGGTGGTCACGGAGCCGATCGACCTGAGTGCCGTGATGGAGGGGCTGGTGGCCGAGATCGCGTCGGATGATGACTATGAGATCACCTGCACCGTGAACGTGCCGGAGCCGGTGGTGTGCTACCCCAGCCTCTTCGACATCATGGCGCGGAACCTGCTCAAGAATGCCATCCGTCATGGAACGCGACCGCTGACCGTCTCGTGTCACGACGAGTGGCGGCAAGGTGTCCGGTGGTTCGTTTTCGCGAATTCGTGGGACGGCGATCCGGCGACCGTTACCAACGAGATGTTCAAGCCGTTCATCGCCGCCGGTGAGAACGCCGGCTCGGGATTGGGGTTGAGCATCTGCAAACGCGTCGTTGACCATCACCGGGGCCGCATCGTGCTCGAGCCCGAATCGGGCTGGTTCAAGGTGGCGTTTTCGCTGGGCGAGTCGTCGTGAGATCGACCGTGTCGAGCCGCCCGATCGCCGTCGTCGACGACAGCGCCGATGACGTCGAGATCATCACCCGGTGCTTCCAGCGATCCGACCTGGCCACCGACTTCGAGATCCGCCCATTCGAGACGGGGTCCGCCTTCCTCGACCACATGGGCCAGGTCGAGAAGGGCATCGAACCGAACCCGATCATCGTGCTGCTCGACATCAACATGCCCGGCATGGATGGCTTCGAGGTTCTTCGTTCGCTTCGCTCGCTGCCGACATTCAAGTCGACGCCGAGGGTCGTGTTCATGTCGAACACCGACCGGGTGGAGGATCTGGAGCGTGCGGTCACGATGGGCTCCATCGTCGTACCGAAGTTCGGCACCATCGGCGAGGGTGTCGCGTTCTTCGACAATCTGACGGGCTGAGCCCGTATCGCCGACCAGGTCAGGCCCTGGGATCGGGGAACAGGCAGAACGGGTGACCTTCGGGGTCGATCATGACCCGCACATCGTCTTGGGGCTGGTGCTCGGCCTGGGTTGCCCCGCATTTCTCGGCCCACGCCACACCGGCTTCGAGATCGGACACACCGATGTCGAGGTGCATCATCATGAGCGGGTCACCCGACTTCGGTGGCCAGACCGGTTTGGTATAGGCCGGTTCGTGTTGGATCTCGATCTTGACAAACCCATCGGCGGAACGGAGCTTCGCCCACCCCGGTTCGTCGGCGTTGCCTGTTGCCCCGTCGTCGTCCAGCGTTCCTTCCTGTTCGACGATCGACCAGCCGAGCAGTTGCTCGTAGAACCGGGCCAGGCGTAGCGGATCTGCGGCGTCGATCGTCGGTCCGCTGAAACGGAATCGGGGTCGGGTACTCATCGACCCACTGTCGCAGGTCCGGTGCCGAACGTCGACCGCCCCGGAGCCGGCACCAGCGCCGGTGCCGATGCCCCACAGAACTTTGAGCCGCCAACGACCCTCCAACCCCCAACTTTGGTCGTTCAACGACCCCTCGATGGGTCGGTGGAAGCACAAAGTTCCGGCGGCTGTCTCTCAGGCGGCGAGTGCCCGGGCGGCGGTGACCCAGACATCCGGATCGACGCCCATTCCGACGTGAGTGGCGGCGACCTCCACCATCGTGACGTCGACCGAGCTACGGTCGATGCAGGCCCGCCAGTCGACGGCGCCGTCGTTGCGGGTGAAGATCGCCGTGATCGGCACCCGGATTGGATCGGTTGCGTCGAGGTGTTCCTGCAGCGCAGTGATCCGTGCGCATTCCGCCGCCCCGGCCGCAGCGGCCCCGACCGTGTGAGTCGGGCCGCCGACGACGGGTGTTCCGTAGGTGACGACACGGTTGACAGCTTCGGGCGTACTCCGGGCGACTTCGCGGGCGATGACCCCGCCGAGGCTCCAGCCGACGAGGTTCACCGGCCGCCCCTGCTCGCTCGCCAGGCGGTCGATCATCGCGATCAGGCGGTCCCGGGTCTGTTCCACGTCACCGTCGTTCACGCCAAGTCCCCAGGGGCGGGTGTCGTGGCCGAGACGTCGGAGATAGCCGCCGATCGGCGCCATCGAGGCCTCGGGCGACCGCCAGCCGGGAACGAGTACGGTGCAGCGTCCGTCGCCCCGCGGTGCCCGGAGGAGTCGAGGTGAACGCAGCAGGAGTCGCGCCGGTTGGATGACGGTGGCGAGCTCGCCGAGCAGCCGGCTGCGGGCCGGGGGGCCGGTCGGGGCGGCGAGATCGGCGAGTTGCTCGGCGGGAATGACGGTGGCCTTCATGGCGGAAGTCGTCCTCTCATCAGGTCGAAGTGCATGACATTGGATGGATGACACTGGTTGCATGACACTGGTTGCATGACACTGGTTGCATGACACTGTCATGTCCGATACCTCCAGTGAACATGACAGCGTCATATTCCGCAACCCTCCATCTAGGATGCTTCTGATGACTCGTACACGGATCATGGCCGACGACGTTGTGGACTGCGCCGAACAGCTCCTCGACGACGAGGGTCTTGACGCCCTGTCGGTGCGGCGGCTCGCCACTGAACTGGGCGTGTCGCGCCAGGTTGTGTACACGCACTTCGCCGGCATGCACGATCTGCTGGAGCAGCTCCACCTCCGTTCCGGTCGCCACCTTGCGGACGCAGTTCACCGGCTGCAGGCTCCGGCCGGCTCCGACGACCGGCTCCTGTCCGCAGCGCAAGCCTATGTGTCGAACGCCCGACGACGACCGGCGATGTTCGAGCTGACCTTCGGCCGACCGGTTCCCGGCTACATCCCCAGCGCCGAGACCACGGCTGCGCTCCGATCGGTCTTTCGGGTCCAGATCGTGGGTTTGATCGAGGAGTGGTTCGCCGCCAACGAGATCGACACCGACAAGCGGGCGATGCTGGATCGAGCACGCGTCTACTGGTCGGCCGTGCACGGACTCATCACCCTCGAACGGGCCGGCCACGCCTCCAAACCCGAAACCGACCATCTGGTGGAGAAGCTCGTTTCCGATCTCGTTGCCGGATGGCGCTCGGCTGCGGCCTAGGCTTCAACGGTCCATCCGCCAACAGGATGACCCTGGAGAGGGGTGGGAGGTACGAGTGCAAGACGAGACAGCCCCGGCCGCACGCACGCTGGGACCGCTTCGGCTGACGAGCGGCACGTCGAGGCGGCACCTGCTCGTCTACTACATCTCGTCGGTTTCGGCGCTGGTGCTTTTCACCTTCGCCCCCCAGGCCCAACCGTTCGTGCTCACCGAGCTGCTGGGAATCGCCGAGTCGGAACAGGGTGTGATCAGCGGCAACGTCTCGCTGTTCGCCGAAGTCATCATCCTGTTCTCCATCGGGGCTTGGGGCGTCATCTCCGACCGTCTCGGACGTCGAGTCGTCTACGGCGCCGGGTTCCTGTTGATGGGTGTCGGCGCGTTCCTGACCGCTTCGGTCGACTCGGTCCTGACCCTCTACCTCTACCGAGGGGTCTTCGCCCTCGGTGCGGCCGCCGTGACCACCATGTTGGCGACGGTCATCGCTGACTACGTCGTCGACGAGGACCGGGGCAAGGGCTCTGGATTCGGGGGGATCGGCAACGGACTGGGCGCCCTCATCACGGTTTTCGTGCTCCTGCAACTGCCCGAGATCTTCACCGACGGAGGCGCCACCGCCATCGAGGCGGCGCGGCGCACCTACCTCATCGCCGCCGCCGTCGGGTTCGTCACCGCCGTGATTCTGTGGCTCGGCCTGAAACCGAGAACCGATCAGCAGCGGGAGCAGAAGAAGCCCTGGCCGGTGCGGACCCGCGAGGGCTTCGCCGCGGCCCGGGACCCGGGTGTCGCTCTCGCCTACGCCGCGGCCTTCGTGTCCCGGGGGGACTTCGCCGTGGTCGGGACGTTCTTCACGCTGTGGGTCACGACCTACGGCACGACCGAGGCCGGCCTCACAACCGCCGAGGCGTTGGCCGCGGGCGGCATCGTCATCGGCATCTCCCAGGGAGTGGTGCTGTTGGCGGCGCCGCTGTTCGGCGTGCTGGCCGACCGCCTCGACCGGGTCACAAACGTGCTCATCGCGCTGGCCATCTCGTCGGTCGGCTACGGCTCGACCATCCTGGTCGACGATCCGCTCGGCGGAATGATCTACCTCAGCGCGACGTTGATCGGCCTCGGGGAGATCAGCGGCCTGATCGCCAGCGGCGTCCTGATCGCCCAGCAGGCACCGCGCGACATCCGGGGAAGCGTCATCGGTGTGTTCAGCTTCTGCGGAGCGGTGGGTGTGATGACCGCCACCGGCATCGGCGGTCAACTCTTCGACAACTGGCGACCGCAGGGACCGTTCGTGTTGTTCAGCGCCTTTGCCGCGCTGGTGTTCCTCTGGGGATTGACGGTCCGCACGAAGGTCGTGCCCTTGAACGAGGGTGCCGACTTCGTCGGGGGCCACTGAACCCTCTGGCCGTCGAGGCTGAGGACGGCTGCAGTTGCCAACCACAAGATCCTCGGGCACATGAACGCTGTCGCTCCTTCTCGGATCTGCGGTCCTTCGACGGCAGAGCTCGAATCCCCATTGGACCCATCTGATCCTACCCAGGTAGGATGGAAGTATGACTACGACCAAACGAAAGGTCTCCGTCTCGCTTGATGCCGACCTCGTGGACGAACTGGAAGCGAGCGAGGAAGCTTTGTCGGCTCAAGTCAACGAGGCCATCCGCAAGGAGCTTGTTCGACGCCGACGACAACGAGTACTGCATGAAATGCTCGACGAGTTGAATGATCTGCACGGCCCCGTCGACGAAGATCTGGTGGACCACTACTCTCGTTTGCTCCAGTGAGCCCCCGACTAGTCCTTGACGCAGAGGCTGTAGCAGCGCTTGGCGACGCCAGCTCGGAAGGCTTTCACCAGGTCCGTGCCGCCCTGACCGCGGCGGACAGGCTTGGCCGCGATGTTGTCGTTACCTGTGTGACGTTGGCCGAGTTGTACAGAGGCAGAAATCGAAGCCAGATTGTCGACTCAGTTTTAAGCCGCGAATCAGGCATGTTGCTCCGCGATACGGATGGATCATTCGCTCGACTGGTTGGCGGAGTGTTGGTCGCAGCGGATGCAGGATCGGATCTGCTCGCTGACGCACACGCCGTGGCTGCTGCCGTCGAAACAGGGGGCGGCGTGGTTCTGACGTCGGATGTTGACGACCTTGAACGCCTCGCTGGCACCTATCCAAACATTCAGATCAGCCAGATCTAGACCCAACGTAGTTCTGGGCTCGAACAAGGAACATACTCTCCCAATTTTGCGGAGGAGGTGGGATTCGAACCCACGGACCCTTGCAGGTCACACGCTTTCCAAGCCTGGATCTCGTGGGTGTGGCGTGCTGTAAGGCGCCGAATCGAGCGGGTCCGACGCTATACCGTGCCATGCGGTGATAGGCGGAACTGGCGCTGATGGCTATCAGAATGGCTATCAGCCGCTTCGGACGCAATCGCACTATCCGGCGTGAGAGTCATCACCGCTCTCTTCATAGTGGTCGATCGAAATGCTGATTCCTAGCGAGACAGCTCGATCACGGGTCGAGCGCAGCAACAATTGCTCGATCTTTGGCCGCTCCCAGCGAATAGCAGAAGAAGTCAGGTGGTCTCAGGTTGTCGGTGCAACACGCTGAAGCTATCACGGTTCGTGTTGGGCCCGTGCGCTGTAGTCTCAGTTGAGCCCGAGGAGTTCGGCGAACTCCTGGATGGAGTCAGCGATTTTCACCCATGTCGTCGTTGGCGTGTAGGAACCGGATCCATCCGGGTGCGAGTGCCATGCGAGTTTGATGACCGACGGCTCAGGTCCTGTCCGGTAGTCGAGCAGTATTGGGGCGTCGCTTCCTGGACCGAAGTCGCCGATCAGCAGTGCCTTGTTGGGGTCGATCTCGTGGATCGCGCCGTATTCGGTCCAGAAGTTCCAGTCTTGCATTTGATGGGCTGCGTAGTCGTCGGCCACAGAGCTGAATGGTGGAGCGTAGAGATACAAGTATTCCTCATCGGCTACGACCTTGGTGATCTGTTCAGGAGCCACCAGCTGGCGCAGGTTCTGGCGAAGCTCATCTTGAGCTGTTGCCGGCCACCGTCCAGTGGCGACCAGGGAGTTGATCAGCTGAGGAACTTCGAGACCATCGCCACCCATCTGGCGGTAAGGGTACCGGGCGTGGTTTCAGCACCACCAACGATCAGGGTGCGACCGGGTAAGGCATCAGCTGCGACGGGCTGTATGCGGAACAGATTGAGGTTGAACTTCTGAACAATCTAAACCCGATCCGCTCCTCGTGGCGCGTTGGGATTCGCAGGCGTTGAATGTCCAACTGCCGTCGACGTGCCATCAAGAACCGAGCGATGTACCGAATTCCCAGCCATCTGGATCTTTCACGGGCCGCTAGCCTGTTCGAAAAACGGTCTCGAGATGCACCTCGAGGACGACAGCGACTCCTACGAGACGATGATGATCAACATCGACGACAATCCGCTGGCCCAGTGGGTCATCTGACCGGATGCCGGTCAAGACCATCCGACGCCGATCAGCAGGGATAGGGTTCGCGTGCCCTTGCGTTTGCTGCGTCGAGCGATGGAATGTCTGATATCTCGCCCGATCGAAGTCCAATGAGTTTCCACCCACAACGCCGGTGGCGTTCCGGCTGGAGCCTCGGGTTCGTGAACTATCTGTTCGCGCAGGGCGTAGTTGGAATGGCCGTCTCCGTCGGTCTTGTTGTGGAGGGTTTGGCACAGGACGATGTGGACCCCGGGTTCGCCGCAGTTCTCGTCTGCATTCTGAGCGCCAGCCTGATTCTCGGCGCCCGACGTACTCTTCATCGCAATTACGTGGTCGTTGATCCAGGAACGCAGATCGTGAGCGTTGTCACGGCGGGGAAGAAGATCGATGTACCCTTCTCCGAGGCAAGATTTGCGATTCCTCAGCGGCCAGGGCCGCGATACGTGCACCTGGAGTCGGCCACTCGCCGAGTCGCATGCACATTGCTCACACAAGCGAAGCTTGGTCGATCACGCCGATTGAGGGACTTCGCTCGCCACCTCGACAGCTGCGGGATCCCCTGGATAGCGGACGAATCGTCAACCGGCTGAACTCTGAGGTGATGTAGAGGGATCGAGCGTCCACAGTTCGTGCGACCTCACTATTCGACGTGGAACCACCAGGTAGCCTTCATGGCCGTCGTCCAACCTGAAATCAATCACCACGCCAAGCAGATGCTTGGTGATGCTGAGGACGTTTCGGCGGCGCACGCCTTCTTCCCGGCCGCCAACGAAGTTCAGCGGAGCGAACACCTCCTCCGGTTCCAGTACAGATGTCCGCCGGATGGTGGTGCCTCGACCAACAAGCTGGCGCCAAGAGCCGTCGCGGGTGTGCACAGCGACGGCCTTCCGGTCTGTTGTGATGCCTTCGGTTGCGCCGCTCTCCAGCGCTATCAACCGCATCGGGAGATTGAGTGCACGAATCAACACAATCCGCGGCGTCAAGCCGCGTCGCAGCCGACGATGGCGCAGGGATCGTTGAATCTTCACTCGTGGACCAGGGAGGCAAATCACTGAACCGCCGCTCCCACTATCGAAGGCACCTCGTAACGCTAGCGCTTATCTCGACAGTAGCTCCATCGCTGCTGTCGAGCGGCGTCGGTCGAGATGCCAGGTGGACTGCCGATCTCTGTCGACGGGATCGGTGGGTCCGCACTACGGCATTCGTCGATCGGTTCGCCGGTCTCGGTTCGAACGACTCCGCTCTTATGGGTGGGGTTGGGTTGTTTGGCTAGCTAGCTGAGTCAGCGACCTCAGTCGCTCGATGTCCTCGACTTCCAGGATGCTCCGCTGCGGGTTCAGTTCCCCAGATCCGGCACCAGTCACGTAACCCAGCGGCCACGAGTTCAGCCGCCGAGCTTCGTCTTGGTCCGCGAGTAGGCCCGTCGATAGCGAGGCACCCACACGATGTTCTTTCGGGCGGTTTGTCGTATTGGAAGTCGAGGGCCAACCGGTGAGAGGCTCGTGACATCGACGGCGTTTGCGTCGCCGTCCTGGCGGCCGCTGGAGGATCAAGCCTTCACGGCCGGCGTCCATGCTTCTGGCGGCGTTGGGTGGACCGGTGCTGGCCCACCACCCGACATACGGTCCGGGTCTACCATTTTCCCTCGGCCAAGTACTTCAACATCTCCTTGTCGAGCTCAGGCTCGAAGCCGCTTCGCATCGGCTGCTTTCTGCAGGTCGACTCGGTGATCTCCAACTGACGAGTCAGACTACCGGGCGCATCGTCTCGAGGCACACGGCGCAATCCTTCGGGTTTCAAACCCCGGATTCGACCCTCGTCAGAACGACTGAATGATTCCTTTGCTGGTCAGCGCAACCAGCCAACCATGACGAACCGTCTGCGGAACCTGCGGGAAAACGGCAACACCCAGGAACGGCGCACTGCAATGAAGATCACCCATCACCCACGCCGCCAGATGGCTGAAAGTGAGAAACAGCGTAAAGACGAAGGCGAAGAGACTCACGACCTCCACTCCGGCCCTCGGGCCAATCGCGCCGAAGAACGCCCCAATCAGCGTTTCGTCAGGTTCGAGGAATCGCCTGGCGGCGACAACCGATTTCGAGTCGTCAGCCACTAGTTCACCTTGCCCGGCTTGACGGTTTCGAACAACAACAAGATTTGAGAGCGCTGGGAACGGGTCTCCGAATGCAACGCCAGTGCGCGAGTGCGTTCGTTACACCTGACATGCGCACTACCCGAGTTCTATTCGCTTCTTTTCGGCACCCGGATCGCCGTACCGAACTACTGCGTAGGCGCCGTCGCCGAGGGATGCTTCTCTGAGGATCGGTTCGACAGCCTTCCACAAGGCGTCTCCATCTGGGCCGTACATGTAGAGAATCGCTTCCTGGGGCCCGATGGTGTTGCCATCAAACTCGCCAACGCCAGCCGTCTCGATAGCTTCGATCAGCGGGTCTTCGATCTCGTCCAGCCCGGCATCCTCGGGAAGGCTCGTGATGTGAACGAGTACTGCGTGATCAGGCATGGTGGCGTCCTGTCGTGTTGGCGTGGTCGCTGAGGTATCAGCGGTGTCGACTGTTTGCGATGGACCGCACGCAGCGTTCGTCATAACTACGGCGAGCATCAGTGAGGCCAGACTTCTACGCACGGTCGACTATCGCCCGAAGTGAGTCATCGGCGATCATCGGGGCACGCCGCCCCATCGGCGTTCGAGGGCGAGCACCGAGTGTGCCGCCAATACCGTCTCGCGATCGGAAGCAACTCGTTTGCCGCTACTCCAACTTGGGGGAGAGTAGCGTGGCCCGATGCAGTATGTCCCGCCACCGCGGCCTCCGTTTTCGACGGGAGCGCTAGATCGACGGTCACAAACCGATTCGTCGTGAAACCGCGATAATTGTGTTCCCAGATACGGATGTCGGTGATGTTCTGCCAGCCGTAGGAGTGGGAGTGGAACGCGGTGTGAATTATGAGCTGATGCTGGGTGAATTCAACAGCGTTTGGCCTCCAGATCATGACGGGGAAAACCGCTGAGGCTGGCCCGAAGATGACGGCGATGAGCCAGCCGAATGCTGAACCATTCCTGATCATCCCCACACCGATGACGAGGAAAACTATTGCTATGAGGAAAATACCGGCCACGTGAAGACGGGGCTGAGTGATCCGCAGATCCTCGAGAGGGTGTTTCGGTGTCGAACTGGCGATGGTCATCTATCGACTCCTCGCCTGTCGAACCTGATCAGGATTTGCGGATCGGCGTGCGGTTAGTCATTGACGTTCGTCCGATCACCGCCGTAGGGAATGTCGAGTTGGGTGTGCAGGTTCGCCATCTCAGCCTGAAGTCTGGCGACTGTCGAGCGAAGCTCATCCACCACGAGATCCTGATCGACCGCGCCGACGGCTGAGTCGATTGACTGTTCGCCGACGTCGGCGACGGCGAGAAACACGTCGGCCGGTGGCATTGTTCTTCCCTGCACCCAGTTGCTCACAGCCGAAACCGAGTAGCGGTCACCGCGCTCGCTCTTGACGCCAAGCTCGAGCAATCGAACAGACAGCGCTTCGGACCCACCGACCTTCTTTCGTGCAGCCGCAACAACGTCGCTCACGACGGTCCGGTACCGGCTGTTGTCTTGCTGCGCGAGGTCGCTCTCCATCGCTTCTGAGTGTAGATCGGCGCCATTCTCGCCTCTAGAACAAGGTTTTGCTTGACAAGCACAGATGAGTGTTAGAAGCTCGTTCTAGCTTCTAACGACAATCTGTGGCTCCAGGTGGAACATGAGACCTCTGCACCCCGCCGACAACCAGGACCTGAAGAGACTCGGTCCGATCGCGAGGTCGAGCACCCAGAAGTCATCGTCGGGTCCGACAATTCGACCGGGATCCGCATGTCGGTACTGGTGGATCTGGTCAGAGCCGTTCCGTCTCTTGATCCGGCTGGTGTCGGAGCGGTGGCTGCGCGGTAGCGGATGGCATCTTCTCGCCTCATCCCTCCGACTCGCCGCTCACGTCGCCATGGGCAGCGCCTGGTGGGTGGCCGGGTTCATTATCTGGCTCTGGATTGGGCCGTCGCGGCTCTTCCTCGGCCTAATCCTCGCCGCATTGTGGGCGATCGAGGTTGGCCTTGCCTTCGGCCGGCTCCGAGGCCGTCGACCGGCTGCGCTGACGTTGTGGCGGTCGGCGTGGCGGTTTCATCGGCAGTGGCCGAGGGTGTGGGCCGACTGCGCCGGAAAGTCTCGGGAGGTGCAGGGCTTCGATGGGTCTCGGCGTGGTGAGTCCCGGGCTGGCGCTGTTCGACCCGTAGTGGATCATCCTCGGATGCCGTGGCGTTTCTGGTTCCGCTGGCCCGTCATCACGTTCCGGGTCGGTGTCGCCCCGGGCCGGACCTTCGCCCAGTTCGACAGGGTCATTGCGGCGATGGCCGCCAACATGACTTGGGTCCACGCGCTCGAACTCGAGTACAGAACCGACCGAGACTCCTTCGCCCTTCTCCACGTTGCGCTCACCGACGTGCTCATCGCACCCGGGCGGCCTGCTTGGATTCGCCAGCGGAGTCTGCCCGCCGAACGCCCTGCGTTGCAGCTCGTCCACGACAGCCGATCCGCGGAAGGCAACGACGCAGCATGACGATCGTCGTCGTTGCGTCGTGTGTGCCGCTCGCCCTGGCGCTGGCAGCCGTGGCACTCCGGTTCGGGCGGCGAGATCAAGCTGTTGACGGGTTGCCGGTCGGGATCCGCCAGTCGGGTCGAGCGCTGATCTTCCCGCCACCGTCCGGTGACCCGCTG
The DNA here is from genome assembly GCA_965216675.1 of Acidimicrobiales bacterium. Lineage (GTDB taxonomy): Bacteria > Actinomycetota > Acidimicrobiia > Acidimicrobiales > SZUA-35 > JAHELU01. The sequence continues at coordinate 1,763,089 of CBDCGK010000004.1, forward strand.
CACATGTTGATCGGCGGTCAGACCGGGGCGGGCAAGTCGGTGCTGATGCGAGCTCTGATCGGGGCCCAGGCCGGCCTCGGTGACGTCGCCCTCGTGTGCCTTGATCCGAAGCGGACAGCGCTGGGCATGTGGTCACCACGGGCAACGCTCAATGCGCGCTCGATCGCCGATTGCACCACGGTTCTGGTGATGTTGTGGCGGGAGGTTCACCGTCGGCTCGTCGTTATGGAACAGGCGGGCGTCGACGAGTGGCATCCCATCTTGGGCGGGCCGTTCATTGTCGTCCACATCGACGAACTGACCGAGGTGGTCGCCCCCGACGGGGCCAAGGTCTCCCAGCTGCTCACGAGCACCGAAGCCCCCGATCCGGCGTCGAAGCAGTTCCGGGACAACTCCCGAGCGCTTCGTGAAGCGATGACCGCGGCCAAGACCGGCAAGGAGACCCAGGGCGTGTTCCTCACCTCGCTGGCTCGGATCTGTCGATCGTCGGGTGTGCAGTTGATCGCGGCGACGCAGTACCCGGAGTCCTCGGTGCTCGACCCGCAGTTTCGGTCGAACATGAGCATCCGGGTCATGCTCCGGGTCGCGTCCGACGAAATGGTCAAGGTCATCTTGGGTGCCGGCCGCACCGACGACATCACCGCCAACTCCATCTCTTACAACGAGCGGGGAGGCTGCTGGGTCGGCGGAATCGAAGGCCGCCCGATCCGCGCCCGCGGCTATTGGGTCTCCCCCGAAGAGGGCCGAATCCGAGCACTCGAAACTGCCCACCTCCGCTGGCCACTCGAACTAGTCTTCCCCGGCCAATCACCACTCAAGCCGGCCTCGGACGAAGCTCAGCCTGAGACTGATGCAACCGCCAAGGCAGACGAGGCGCCAACTGCGCATCGATCGATCTCGCTCCTGCCGGAGGTGATCCAGTGACGATCCGGAACCGGCTCCTCGTTGTGTTGTGGATCACCGGCGGCGTCTCGGTTACCTGCAACGCGCTGTCGGCCGAACCAACCCCGGTCGGGCGAGCAGTCGCCGCCTGGCCGCCGGTCGCGCTGCTCCTGGTCGTCGAGGTGCTGGCTCGATCCCCGCTTCCCGCCGGCCGACTCCGCTGGGTTGCTGCGGTCGGTGCCGGGTCGGTCGCCGTGGTCGCTGCGGTGGCGTCGTTTCATCACATGCACTCGGTCGCCCTGTCGGTCGGCGAGTCACCGTTGGTGGCGTGGCTGTTCCCGTTCTCGGTCGACGGTCTGGCCGTCGTCGCCTCGATCGCACTCGTCACCGCCGACCCCAACCCGCCAGACGACGCAGCCGCCGACCAGACCTCCGCCGCCGAACGGGTCGACCCGGGCATCTCACTGTTCGTCCCACCACTCGGAGATCGTTCGCCGATACCGGCCAACGGCAACGGACCTCTTGCCACCAACCCACCAACCAGAAAGTGACAACCCATCATGCGCTCCATCCCCATCGATATCGCCGCCTTCCTCGCCAACGTCGTCTCCCCCGTCGGGTTCGACCCCGTCGTCAACTACGAAACCGGCGAACAGCGCCGCAACAACGACGGCCTGCTCCGATGGCGCCTCACCGTCCTCTACCAGGAACCCGGCCGCAAGAAGGAACTCGTCGAAATCGCCTTCGCCGCCACCACCCCACCCGAAGCCACCCCGGGCGCCGAGCTCATCGTGCAGGGCCTGGTCGGGCGGCACTGGGAGAACACCAACGACTACGGCACCAGCTCCGGTGTCGCCCTGTCCGCCGACTCGATCGCCTTCAAACCCGCAACCGGCCGCCCCTCGAACCGGGAAGCGGCATGACCCAACGGTGGTGAAGGGGCCGAAAGGCGTTCGGTCGGACAGTTGTTGGTAGCAGCCCCCGACCGGCCCCGGCCCCTCACACCGGCACACGCAACGAACGGATCATCACATGCACCACCAACCTACCTTCGTCGTCGCGCCCGACGACTCCCCCTTCGACACCACCGAGACCCCGGCCGACGACATCGCCATCCTCGGCGAACTCGCCCCGTCACACACTCCCGACGCTTGGGTCGCCGGCCCCGAACCGGGATTCATCGCTCCGACGGCGACAGCCGGCGGCGATGCGCCGCCCATCACGAACCGTGCGCTCGTTGCCGACGGCCGCTCGACCGCCTCCACCACCGCCCGGCACCAGCCCACACCTCACACCTTCGCCGCGAGCAACCGCACCGCCATCGCCGCTGTGATCGTCATGACCAGCACCGTCATCTCGCTCGCCATCATCTGCGTCAACGGCGTGACCACCGGCTCCATCGACTGGCTCATGGTCGCAGTGGTCGTCGTGTTCGCCGTGATGGGCCTTGCCGCTCCGAGCGCCGGCTCGCTGCGGCGGCTCATGACCGACCGTGCCCTCGACCAGACGGAGACGGGAGCGACTCGTTGAGCGATCGACGCTTCGATGTTGAATCCCAAACATCCCGGAGGTGGGCCGGGCGGGGGCGAAGCCCAGAGCCCGGCCCGACCAACACCACCACCCCTCCCCCATCTCTTCCCTCACTTCCTTCCTCACTCGCACCTCCTCGTTCCGCCATCCCAACGCTCGCAGCGACCGCGACCGACACGGACAACCGCACGGGCTTGTTCTTAGGCCACAACATGCCGCAGCAGGTTGAAGTGCTCGACTACGGGCTCCCGGCACCGGTTCCGAACTGGCCGGAGCTGAGCGGCGAGGTCATCGGATTCCGCCCCGCCGAAGCCGTAGCGCTTGCAGCCGCCTGGTTCCCCACCAGCGATGGCCTGGCCGAAGTCGAAGCACCCACCGACCGCTGCCAGTACGTGCCGCTACCCGACGGTCGAACCGTCGACATCACAACCGGCGAGCTCGTCCACCTGGTGCCGACGATCGAATCGCATCCGATGCGTGCCATCCATGAGCGGAAGATCCGCCGCCGGTTCGTGATCGCCGGCGGCAAGATCGCGATCGAGTGCGACCACCTGGACCGAACAGAGAAGCGCCTGGAAGCCATCGAAGCAGCGCTTGCCCTGGACGCCCTGCTCGACGAGATCGGCGGCGACTGGGACGCTGCACCAACCACTGCATGTCGCACCGGAGGGAACATGACCGACACCGAGGAAGACGAAGACGGCTACGGCCGAGTGATTTGGGAGTTCTCGCGCAAGTCCCGGCAACGCCTCCGCCAGCGAGTGGCCGAAGCCGACTGGTACTCCGCCCTCCAACAGCCGGGGGTCCGAATCGGGATGATCACGCTCACGTATCCCGACGACTGGGAACGCTACGCCGCCAACCCCGCCGCCATCACCGCCCACCGTCACGCCCTCGAGAAACGCCTTACACGAGCGCTTGGCTATCTGCCCGGCTTCTTCTGGGTTCGAGAGTTCCAACGTCGAGGCGCACCCCACTTCCACCTCGCCGGAGCCTGGCCAACCACCATCGAAGGACTGCCGTTGCGAATCTGGTTGTCCCGCACCTGGTTCGAGATCGTCGGCTCCGGCGACCGGCGACACCTCGACGCCGGTACCCGCATCGACTGGGCCAAGGGTCTCGAAGCATCCGACCCCAACCGCCTCGCCGCCTACTTCTCGGCCTACACCACCGGCGAGGGCGGCAAGGAGTACCAGCATCACCCGCCCGAGGGGTGGCACAACGACAACGGCTCGGCCGGCCGCCACTGGGGCTATCGAGGCGTAGAACTGACCCGCTCCGAAGTAGCTCTCACCCGGGAGCAAATGATCGAAGCCCAACGTTTCCTTCGCCGTTACGTCGCATCCCAGAAACGCACCATGCGCACCCGGGGCCGAACCGGCGACCGACCCCGAGCAGTCAACCGATGCTGGAAGCTCAGCTCGCTCATCGGCCTCGACACCGGCTTCACCTTTCTCACCAATGACGGGCCGGCTCTTGCCGTTGCCCTCGCCCGAGCAATCAACCACCAACAGGAGGAAACACCATGGCCACCAGGACAACCCCGACCGATCCCGTGAATGCCGCCGTCTCGATACCGGACGCACAGGCCGACCTGAAGCTCGTCTACACCGTGCGAGAGGCGGCCGACGTGCTGTGCCTCGGCTACAGCACGGTCCGAGAGCGCATCGCTTCTGGCGAGCTGCGGTCGTTCAAGGACGGCAGCCGCCGGCTCGTTGCTGGCGAAGATCTCGTGGCCTACGTCAAGGCCCGCCAGCAAGCCGCCTGATGCCGAAGCGCTCGGCCGGTGAGGGCACGGTCTTTCAGAACAGCAAGGGCCAATGGGTCGCCATGATCGAGCTACCCCGTGGCCCCAACGGCAAGCGCCGCCGCCGGTTGCGACGATCCCGCACCAAGGCCGAAGCCAAAGCCAAGTTGGACGAGCTACGTGACGAGCTGCGCCAGACCGGCACCGTCGCCGACGCCAACCGCACGATCTCCGAAGCCATCGAGACGTTCCGCTCGGGCCGACCGCCCTCGCCAAATGACGACTGGCTCCTTGGCCTCATCGAGTCCGGGCTCGGCGGCCATAAGGTCAAGCGCCTGACCGTTGCCGACTGCGACCGTTTCCTCGCCGAGTGCGCCGCCGGCACCTACGGCAACCGCCCGATCGGCACCAACCATCTTCGGCGGGTGAAGCAACGCCTGACGGCGGTACTCAAGAACGAGGTCCGCCTCGGCATGGTCATGACCAACGTTGCAAACGTGGCCAAGCTCCCGGCCACTGTCGTCGAGCCGAAGGACCGACGATCGCTGACAATCGACGAGCTACACCGCCTGCTCGCCATCACTGACGGAGCAATCGGTGTGCTGGTCGATCTCTGCGGCCGCAACGGCCTTCGACCAGCCGAGGCAAGGGCACTCCGGTGGCAGGACCTCGACCTCGACCAGGGCCTCCTCGAAGTCACCGGCCAGATGGACCGCACCAACACGAGGGGCCCAGTCAAGCGAGCCGCCAACGCCGCCCGCGCCATTGCCATCGACCAGGCCACGATTTCCAGGCTCAACCAGTGGGCCGACGATCGTTCAGCCCTTCGGGCCGAAGCCCGTTCCGCCTGGAGCGAGCAAGACTTCGTCGCTGCTGGCGGTGTCGGCCAACCTATCGGCCGAGAACAGTTCGCCATCGCGATGCGGCGCCTCTGCGCCGACGCCTACATCGTCCCGCACGTCACGCCCTACGAACTTCGCCACACCGCTATCAGTCTCCAGGCCGACGCCGGCCACACTAGCTGGGAGATCGCCGATTGGGCCGGTACCAGCGAGGCGATGATCAGCTCTCGCTACCGCCACCGCCTCCGGCGCATCTCAAGGCTTTTACCCCCGCGCAGTGAGAGCACGGGTGGGTAAGGGGTAGAACCGAGCCAGCAGCCGGTTCCACCCGATTTCTGAGTGGCATGCCCTAGCGCACATGCCCGAGATGCAAGTCTGGGCATATGGTCACTCCAAAGCCTGAACCGATCGTCTCGGCCGAGCAGCTTCAGCATCTGTTAGGACTCCAAGGCGAGTCAGAGACGCTCGACTACAAGTCGCAATGTGACCTAAATGACAAGAGAGCGTGCATCGAGTTGGCAAAGGATGTCGCTGCCATGCAGGTTCTGGGCGGCTACATCGTCATCGGCGCGGACGACAACGGCAATCCGGTCGAGTCCGGCGTGTCTGAAGAGTCGGCCACGCTGTTTGACGAGGCGCGGTTACGCCCAAAGCTGTTGAGGTGGCTTCCAGAGCCGCTGCAGCTAATGACGGCAGCCCACGTCATCGACAAATATCGCTTCGTCGTAATCTACGTCGCACCGAACACTGACGGTTTCTGCATCACGAAGGCTGAGGGTGCGTTCGATGACGGAGGCACTAAGAAACTCATCTTCCGCCAGGGTGAGGTCTTTTCGAGGCACGGTACGTCCAGTGAACGGTGGAATCAGTCCGACATACGGAAGATCTGGGATCGCGTCATTGCGACCCGCAAGGAGGAATGGCGAACCGAACTGAGGAGCGAGCTGCTTGAGCTACAAGCGGGACGGGAAGCGCAACAACTGACTGACGGGCCGCTAGGAAACTACACCTGGCGGCTTGATCAGGATTCATTTCACGACGTGACGCTCGAGCTGTTCAGACGTGACGACGACATACCCATTCGGAGCCTGCTCGACCGGGTCGTTCTCGATGCCCGCCGCCTCATCGAAGAAGACGATTGGGATGAGCTAGCAACGCTTGTCGGCCGAACGACGACAGTTGCCGCCCTGGCGCTTCGGCACGAGCGACCAATGTGGTTTGATTCCGCAGTTGGAGCGCTCCTGAACGTCTACCAGCTCGGCTTTGAGCCGGAGAGTACAAATACGAGGGACAGCGCAGGGGCGATCAATCTGTGGCTTGTCGTGATTGAGCACGTACTTGCGCTGGGTGGCCTCGCTGTTAGGCGTGCAGACTGGGCAGCGGTTCGCAGCCTGGTGACACGCCCACCGGAGCCGGTCGAGCCCTTCTACGCAACATGGCTCCGTCACGGCCTAACGATGGCCTCACGCGCAAATCGGTTCGAAGTGCCTGGTGGTGGTTCAAAGTCGCTGTTGGTGATGGCGACTGAACGGGCGGCCGGACTTCCGGCGCTAGCAGCGGGGGCGGCTGATGACGCAATTCTGACTAGCCTCTGTCAGTTTGACATGCTTGCCGCGTTGGTGATCATTGACGAGACCGGATCCTTGAGCACCGGAAACTGGTACACGAACTTTGCAAGGTTCCACTCGACCAGAAGTGAACCGGTGGTCCAACGCCTCTTGGCAGACCATGAGATGCGCGAGATCATCTTCCGCGGTAGTGACCAATTGCTTGCCACAGCCCTGCGAAAGATCAATGAGATGGCCACGAGCGAGAGCTTCCGCTTTGACGGCTGGTGGGGCTTTGGGCCACCGGTCAGCGAGTTCATCGATAAACACAGCGACTGAGGCTGGTCGCCCAAGGACCTTTGGCTATCAGAATGGCTATCAGCCGCTTCAAGCGCTCAGCGGCCCCGAGACCGCCGCAACGCTCTGACCAGGCGAAACTCTGCGGAGGAGGTGGGATTCGAACCCACGGTGGGTTGCCCCACACACGCTTTCCAAGCGTGCCGATTCGGCCGCTCTCGCACTCCTCCTGATGTGGCTCCGAAGCCCCGACGGCAACCCGGAGACGACCATCGGAACCGAAGCAAGAATCGGTAGGATAGCGACCGCCGACGGGTCTTCGGCGGGTAGTTTTGGAACCCACGTCGAAACCCGGTCGACGAAATCGAACGTATCTGTTCTGGCAGGTGACGGTCGGGTCCTGTGCAACCTTGGCCCGTGAACCGAGTCAGGGCCGGAAGGCAGCAGCTCTCAGCGGAACCCATCGTGTGCCGCAGATCGCCTGGCCGTCACTTGCGAGAACAGATGCCTCGACCCGCCGCTGCGATCGCAGCGGCCGACCGGTGCCACGCCGAAAGCGGCGGGAGCCCCGAAGCCCGCCGACCGCCCAACGCCCAGCCCGCTCAGCGAGGGCGGTAGAAGTTCTGGGTGGCGAAGTCCTTGCCCGCCGCGGTGCGCACGTGACCGACACCGATCTCGGAGAACGCGCCGGACATCATGTTGCAGTAGTGCCCGTCGGACTCCCGCCAGCCGCGGAAGAACAGCTGGGCCACTTCCGACATGTCGTAGCCGACGGCCCAGGCCACGTTCTCGCCGCGGGCCGCCCAGTCGATACCCAGATCGGCGTAGATCGCGCTCTGGGACTCGGCGCTTCGGTGCGACATGGCGTCGGCGTCGGCCATCTGCTGCGACCAGTCCCGTGACATGCTGATCGACACCGCAACCCCTGGTGTCAGCCGTCGAACGGGCTTGGGATGCCCGGTTGCCGGGTCGATCTCGATCTGGTCGTCATCGTTCACGCATTCCGGCATCGGCTTCTGCCGCCTCTGCGGGCCTGACGGATCGGCCCGAAGTTCGTTGGTGAGACGGATGATCTCCAGCTCGATGTCGGTGAGTTCTCCACCGGCGACCGTGGTCGACGTGCTGACCTGCGGCTCCGACGAGGACGAGGAACCGGAGGTCGACGAGGTCACCGTGTCGTCGCCACCCGGCGGGATCGTCGTGTCGGATGAGATCACGGTCGTCGACACGCCGGCTCCTGACGTCGACAGTGATGACGTCGATGGTGTTGTCGACGCCACGGAGTCGGATGACGAACTCGTCGACGACGTGGTGTCACCCGGTGCCGCCGTTATCGACGACGGCGACACCGAGGACGACCCGGCCGTCGTGCTCACCACCAACGAATCGGGTGCAGGGCCCACACCGCTGTCGGCCTCACCATCCGCCAGCGAAGGAACCGAGGCGCCGCCCTCACCGTCACCGGCACCGATCGAGCTGGCGGCTACGTCGACCGCACCATCGCCGGTCAGCAGCTGAACGCCGATGATCAGCCCCAGGACCGCGGCAAGGAAACCCAGCAGACCCAGGATCGTCCGCTCGGTGCTGCGACTCATCGGCCGCCCGTCGACCGGACAGACCACATCCACGCTGATGCACCGCGGCCCCGCGGCCCGCTCGCCAAAAACCATCGATTCATGGGCGCCTCATCCCCAGTCGTCTCTCCCCGGATCGGCCGCCGGTGGTTGCGCCACAGCGGTCACTACGCTGCAGTCGGTACGAAGGCCGAACCCGGAACCCTTTTCTACCAGACGGGGGGCCGCCTCCCGTGTCACCGTGACGGAATCCACCGGGCCGACCTCGGAGATCCAACTTTCCCCATCCTGGTAGGCTCGGAATCGTGGCCTACCAGTCCCTGTACCGACGCTACCGATCGCAACGGTTCTCCGAGCTGCGCGGCCAGAGCCACGTCACCACGGCACTCAAATCGGCGGTGGCCAACAACCGGGTCGGCCACGCCTACCTGTTCAGCGGCCCCAGGGGCACCGGCAAGACCTCGACGGCCCGCATCCTGGCCAAGGCCCTCAACTGCGCCAACCTCGGCGACGACGGCGAGCCCTGCGGCGAATGCGAGAGTTGCCTGGCGATCGAGAGCGGCCGCTCGTTCGACGTCCACGAACTCGACGCCGCCAGCAACAACAAGGTCGACGACATCCGCGACCTCATCTCCCGGGTGAACCTCGGGTCGCCGGGCAACACCAAGGTCTACATCCTCGACGAGGTCCACATGCTGAGCGCAGGGGCCGAGAACGCCCTGCTCAAGACGCTGGAGGAACCGCCGGATCACGTCGTGTTCGTGCTGGCGACCACCGAACCCCACAAGGTCGTCCAGACGATCCGGAGTCGGACCCAGCCGTTCGAGTTCCACCTCCTTCCCGCCGATGAGCTCGAGGACCACGTCCGCTGGGTGATCGAAGACGCCGGGCTCGACATCGACCCCGACAAGATCGACGAAGCGGTCGACTACGTGCTGCGCCAGGGAGGCGGCTCCGCCCGTGACACCCTGTCGGCCCTCGACCTCGTGGCCGCAGCCGGTGGGGTACCCGCCGGATCCGACATCGGCTTGGTGCTGGCCACCGCCATCGGCGACGGCGACCCGCAGGCCGCAATCGCTGCGCTCCAGGAAGGCCTGAGCAGTGGCCAGGAGTCCCGGGTCATCGGCGAGGCCGTGATCGAGGTGCTCCGGGGTGCCTTCCTTGCCGCCATGGGGGCGTCGCTCGATCATCTCAATGACACAGCCCAAGCCCAGGCCCGCGATCTGGCCGCCAGGATCGGTCCGGCCACGTTGACCCGGGCTCTCGAGGCGATCGGTACAGCCCTGGTCGACATGAGGCAGGCCCCCGATCCGAGGGTGCCGCTGGAGGTGACACTGCTCCGCCTCTGCCGCGACCAGCGGGCCGCCGCCGAGGCAGGCACTGCTGTGGTCGACGGTTCCTCCGAGGCGCCCAGGTCGGGAGGCGGCGCCGACGACGCCACCAGGACGCTGGTCAGCGATCTCGTCAACCGGATCTCGATTCTCGAACAACAGGTTGGCATGCTGCAGGACCAGCTCTCGGCGAACCGTGCCGCACCGGCCTCGTCCGGGCCGGCGACGGCCGAACCGAGCACGGCTCCGCCGGCCCCGTCGGACGAACCTGCCGCCGAGGCCAACGGCCCGGCGGCCGCGGCCCGTAACCGCCTCGCTCAGGTGGCCGGCGCCAAGCCACCCCGCTCCCCTCGTTCGAACCGGTCCTCGGCACCGGCCGAGACCCAGACGCAGACACCATCACCGGCCCATGCCCAGCCACCCGAGGCCTCGGCGCCGGAGGCCCCGACATCCGCAGCCCAGGCTCTCGATGCCCCGGCGGACGACGCGCCGCCGGAGCAGCCGGTGGAGCAGACGCTGTCGGCCGAGGCCGCAGCCGCACCCGCCGAGTCGGGTGGCCGGACCCTCACCACCGGCGAGATGACCCGGGCGTTCGAGACCCAGCTCGACGAGGTGAGCCAACGAGCCCGGGTCCGGTTCCAGGTCGGCACGGTGTCGGCGGTCAACGGCTCGACCGTTGTCGTGGCCGTCCCCAACAGCCATTACGTCGGCCGCTGCCAGGAGGTCAAGGCAGAGGTCGAGCAGGCGCTGAGCCGCCACTTCAATCAGCCGTTGACGGTCGAGGTGGTCGTCGACGCCACCACCCCGACCGAGTCGCTGGACCCGGCCAAGCTCGAGTCACCCCGTCCTCGACCAACCGATGATTCAATGGACGACGTCGGCCCGGTCGAGGACCTCGTCGATGCCACCGACCAGTCGACCGACGGTGTCGACCGGCTGACCAAAGCGTTTCCCGGTTCGAGGATCATCGAACCGAAACCCGAGTAGCAGACACAACTGCGGATCCCCGAAGAGGAGCCATTGTGAGCGATTCCGAGATGAACGAACAACCCGACCTGGGCGACCTGGCCGGCATGCTCGGCGGGGGCGGGGCCGGTGGCGGACTCGACTTCGGGGCCATCCTCGAACAGGCTCAGGCCATGCAGGAGCAGATGCAGGCCGCCCAGGAGTCACAGGCGGCCCAGGTGATCAGCGGGTCGGCCGGCGGTGGGATGGTCACGGTCGAGATGAGCGGCACCGGCGAGTACCGCAACGTGACGATCGACCCCAAGGCCGTCGACCCCGAGGACGTCGAACTCCTCGAAGAACTGGTCCTGGCCGCGCTCCGCGACGCCGGCGCCCAGATAGCCGAGCTGCAGGAGTCGGCCATGGGAGATATCGGCCTCCCCGACATCGACGGGCTCGGCGGCCTGCTCGGTTGAGCCCGGCCCACCGCCAGTGAGTGTCTACGCCCGACCGGTCGAGATCCTGATCGACGAACTCGGTCGCCTGCCCGGCATCGGGCCCAAATCGGCCCAGCGCATCGCCTTCTTCCTCCTGAAGGCCGACAAGGTCGACGCCAACCGTCTGGCCGACGCCATCATCTCGCTCAAGGAACACGTCGCGTTCTGCGAACGCTGCTTCAACGTGGCCGAAGGCCCCGAGTGCGCAGTGTGCACCAACCCGAACCGCAACCCCAACGTGTTGTGCGTCGTCGAGGAGCCGAAGGACATCGCCGCCATCGAAAAGACCGGCGCGTTCGACGGGCTCTACCACGTGCTGTTGGGAGCGATCAACCCGCTGGAGGGCATCGGCCCCGACAGCCTCAAGGTGCGGGAGCTGGCCCTCCGGGTGGCCAGCGAGGACATCAAAGAGGTGATCCTGTGCACCAACCCCAACCTCGAGGGTGAGACGACGGCAAACTTCATCGCCAACAAGATCCTGGCCCCGTTCGCCGATGTCACGGTGACGCGGTTGGCGTCCGGACTGCCGGTCGGCGGCGACCTCGAATACGCGGATGAGTTGACGCTCGGCCGGGCGTTGGAGGGCCGTCAAGGCATCAACAAACCCGAATCCTTCTGACCCCCGCTGATCGCCCGGCCGAAGAACGGAGCGACACGTGGTGTCAGATTACGGACCAGTTACGGAACCGTGTCCACCGGAGTTGGATCCGACCAAACCCACGGATCGGAGTTTCCCGCCTGACTGGCGGGTGGCCCACGCGGATGGCCCGACAGCGGCCGTTCAAACCGAAATCATCCCATTGGAAGCGGCCTGAACAATGTTGCCGCACGCCCCCGAACGCGACGACCGGGCCGGCGGGGAGAGGGTGCACCGACCCGGACGCTGCTTCGCTACGACGCCCCAGTGACCGTGGCGCGGGCGGTATGGGTAAACCGGCCACTGAGACGTCGTAACGATGTTTCCATTAGGTTACAACAATTGACAGTACGATGACAAGGGGTTTTTCGGATTTCCTCGGAATTTCCCAGGTGTCACCGATCAAACGGTGCGGACGATCAAGGCGTCACCCTGGCCGCCACCACCGCACAAGGCCGCTGCGCCCACGCCACCACCCCGACGCTTCAACTCGTGCAGCAGGGTGAGCGCCAAACGGTTACCCGATGCACCGATCGGGTGGCCGAGAGCGATGGCACCACCGTTGACATTGACGACAGACTCGTCGACACCGAGGTCGTCCATGCTGGCCACGGCGACGGCGGCGAACGCCTCGTTGAGTTCGTAGAGGTCGATGTCTGATTGCGCGAGATCGGATCCCTCCAGGGCGTCGAAGATCGCCCGTGACGGCTGGGTCAGAAGCGACGTGTCGGGACCGGCGACCTGCCCGTAGGCCACCACCTCGCCGAGCGGACTGAGACCGAGCTCCTCGACCTTGGCCTTGCTCATCACCACCATGGCCGATGCCCCGTCGGATATCTGCGAGGCGTTGCCGGCCGTGATGTTCCCCGCCGAGTCGAAGGCCGGCCGGAGACCGGCCAGGCCCTCGGCCGTGGTACCGGGGCGCACGCCCTCATCGGCGTCGACCACCACCGGGTCACCCCTGCGCTGGGGGATGTCGAGCGAGATCATCTCGTCGTCGAACCGGCCCTCCTTGTGGGCGGCGGCGGCCCGCTCGTGCGACAAAGCAGCCAGCTCATCCTGTGGTTCGCGGGCCAGTCCGGCCGAGGCCGCGTACTTCTCGGTGCCGGCGCCCATGGCGCACGCATCGAAGGCGCAGAACAGGCCGTCGTACATCATCGAGTCGACGACGGTCTTGTCGCCGGCGCGGTACCCGGCCCTCGCCCCAGGAAGCAGATAGGGGGCGTTGGTCATCGACTCCATGCCACCGGCGACCACGATGTCGGCCATGCCGGCCGAGATCAACAGGTCGGCCAGGTGGATGGCGTTCAGGCCCGACAGACAGACCTTGTTGATCGTGGTCGACGGCACGGTCATCGGGATCGCGGCGTTCACCGCAGCCTGACGGGCCGTGATCTGACCGGCCCCGGCCTGCAACACGTGGCCCATGTAGACGTAGTCGACCTGGTCGGGCGAGACACCGGCCTTGTCGAGCGCAGCGGCGATTGCCTTGCCGCCGAGTTCCGCGGCACTCATGCTCGCCAGCGCCCCGGACAGCTTTCCGATCGGGGTTCGGGCCCCGGCCACGATGTAGGAACTACTGGATGGGTTGCTCATTGAATCCTCCGATCAGGGACGCCGCGGCCCATGGACCGGCTGTACACACAGCCGGGGTCGCCGAAATCGGCTGACCGGGCGGTTTCCATCTTGCCCCAACGATGCCACGAAGCCCCGGACAACACCAGACCGCACCGGGCCGACGGTCGTGATCAGGGTTTGAACGGCAGGTCGACCGTCGTGCCGTCGACGACCAGCCCCACTCAGGATTCGCTCGAACGAGCGCTTTCCACAGCCCGCTGCATGGCCTCCCGCACCAGGCGGGACAGGGCATCCTCGTTCTGCAGTTCGATCTCCGGCTCGGCCAGCACCTCGTCGACCTCCGGAACCGATTCCTCGATCTCGGTCGTCTCCCGAGCTTCGCCGCTCATCGGCGCCTGGGCGTCGAGATCGATGATGGTCTCCTCGGTGATCGTCTCGCCGTTGTCGTCGGCCAGCGCCCGAGCCTCCTCCAACGCCCTCGCCTCGGTGGCTTTGGTCAGCACGTGCTGACGGGCCTCGTCGAGCACCTGATCGGGCGTTCCTTCGCCGAGTTCCTGCACCGGCTCGGAGTCGAGGCGGGAGATGGCCGAATTGAGCTCGCTCTGGGCGGCGATGATCCGTTCCCGCGACGCCTGCTCGGTGATCCGCAGGCGGGCGATCCGGCGCTCGGCCTGATCGATGTGGGCCCGCACCTTCTCCCGGATCTTCTCCTCGGCCTCGAGGCGGATGAACTCGCTCTGGGCCTGGGCCTGCTGCAGCAGATCGGCCACCTGAGCCCGGGCCTCGCTGATCTGGGCCAGCGCCTTGTCACGCTCGCGCTCGGCTTCCTCGGCGTTCTTGTAGACCTCACCCTGGCGGGCTGCGACGTAGTCGTCGGCCTCCTTGTGCTTGAGCATCACATAGGCGTCGGCCTCGGTCGACTTCGTGGCGTAGTAGTCGTCGCCCTCGGCTCGGCGGGAGTCGACGTAGCTGTCGGCATCGCGGCGTCGAGCCTCGTTCTCGGCCTCGGCGTCGAGGCGGAGCTTCTCGGCATCGGACTCGCCGGCGGCTCGGATGCGGTCGGCTTCGGCCGCGGCCTCGGTCTGGATCCGTTCAGCTTCGACGTTGGCCTCCGCCAATGCTTCCTCGGCCAGCCGCTGGTGTTCGGCCAGGGTGCTGTCGGCCTCCTCGCGGAGCCGTTCGGACTCGCTGCGGGCGTCGGCCAGTTGCTGCTCGACGTCGGCTTTGGTGGTCTCGAGTAGGCGGGCGACCTCGTCTTCGACGGCCTGCCGATGCTCGGCAGCCTCCCGCTCGACGGTGTCCTTGTATTCGGCGGCCTGCGTCGAGGCGTTCTGCCGGATCTGCTCGGCCTCCTGACGGCCCTCCTCCCGCAGCTTGAAGGCCTCGGCCTCGGCCGAGTTCCACATGTCGTCGGCTCGGGCCTTGGAGTCGGCGAGGATGTTGTTGGCCCGTAGACGCAGCTCGTTGGCCTCGGCCTCAGCGGCCTCCACCATGCTCTCGGCTTCGGACTTGGCGCTCGACTGCAGACGCTCGGCTTCCTCGGCCGCCGCCCGGCGCAGGGCTTCGGCCTCGGTGGTGGCGGTCGACACCATCTCCTCGGCGTCGGCTTCGGCCTTGGTCAGCATCGCCTCGGACTCGAGACGGGACTCGACCTTGAGCGTGTCGGCCGCGGCCTTGGCATCGCCCAAAACCGATTCGGCTTCGCTGCGCGACGATTCGAGAAGGGCGTGGGCTTCGGTGGTCATCGAGTCGGCGTCGCCCCGGGCCCGGCTGAGCAGCTCCTCGGCCTTGGCCTCGGCCGCGGTGCGGATCTCCGCTCCGGATTCCTGGGCCAATCGCAGCATCTGCGCCACCCGGTCGCCGAGTGCGCCGAACTGGTCGGCTTCGTCCGCCGGTTCAGGGGCGTTGGCGGCCTGAGCTTCGGCGGCGGCGGCGCGGCGCTTCGCTTCGGCCAGCTCGTTCTGCAGATCGCGAACGACCCGTCCGACCTGCTGGAGGTAGTTTCGAACAGCGGTCGGCTCATAGCCTTTCCGGGCTCGCTCGAAGTCCTGAACCTCAATGTCTTCTGGCGTCATTCCCACCAACATCTCCTAGTTGTATCCGCGCGCCTAGGTTCCTGAATCCGGTCCTTGATTCTGCCCGCCGAACCCACTGGTGAATTCGTCGAACTCATCGAATCGAGTTCCTACCACCCGTCTTCAAGTTTGGAAATCTCCACATCCCCTGGCAAGAGGCATTCACCACACTAGCGAATCCGGGTCAAATGCACTAGACATTGGGCGAGTCCGTGGAGTGGGCAAAATGGAGGGCCCAGGGGCCCGACAATGGGCCGTCCATGCCCACCGGCGATCGAGTCCATCGCCCCCAGCGGTATGACCGGAGAATTTGAGCACCCGCTTTAACGCGCCAGGTTACCGACTGGTACGTTCGCGAAGCATGAAGGACATCCTTGACGCCATCAACTCCGGTGCCAGCGGCGAGGACATCGCCGCTCTGGGAATACCCGAGTCGTATCGGGCGGCCTACGTCCGACGTGACGAGGTCGACATGTTCAACGGCATGGCCTCCGCCGACAAGGATCCTCGCAAGTCGATCCACGTCGACGAGGTACCGACCCCTGAGCTGGGCCCGTTCGAGGCCTACGTGGCCGTCATGGCCAGCTCCATCAACTTCAACACGGTGTGGACCTCGATCTTCGAGCCGCTCCCCACCTTCGGCTTCCTCGACCGGCTCGGCCGGGAGAGCAGCCTCGGCGCCCGCCATGCGCTCGACCATCACGTCATCGGCTCCGACGCCTCGGGCGTGGTGCTCAAGGTCGGGTCGTCGGTCCGCAACTTCAAACCCGGCGATCACGTCACGATTCACTGCAACCACGTCGACGATCAGGACCCGTCGGCCCACAACGACTCGATGAAGGCCGCCAACCAGCGGATCTGGGGGTTCGAGACCAACTTCGGTGGCCTGGCCGACCTGACGGTGGTTCGGGCCAACCAGCTGATGCCGAAGCCGGCGCATCTCACCTGGGAGGAGGCAGCAGTCAATGCGCTCTGCGCCTCGACCAGCTACCGGATGCTGGTGTCCAACAACGCATCGTCGATGAAGCAGGGCGAGCGGGTGCTCATCTGGGGCGCCACCGGCGGACTCGGAGGCTACGCCACCCAACTCGTGCTCAACGGAGGCGGGATTCCCATCGGTGTCGTGTCGAGCCCGGAGAAGGCCGAGCTGCTGCGGGAGATGGGCTGCGAGGCCGTGATCGACCGCAAAGCCGAGGGCTACCGGTTCTGGGACGACAACGGGGTGCAGGACGAGTCGGAATGGCGTCGATTCGGCAAGAAGATCCGGGAGGTGGGCGGTGACGACCCCGAGATCGTGTTCGAACACCCCGGCCGCCAGACCATGGGAGCCTCCGTGTTCGTGGCCAAGCGGGGCGGTCGGATCGTCACCTGTGCCGCCACGTCGGGCTACATGATCGAATACGACAACCGTCATCTGTGGATGAAGCTGAAGCAGATCGTGTCCAGCCATTTCGCCAATTACTACGAGGCGTGGGAGATGAACCGCCTGATCGACTCGGGTGCCATCGTGCCGATCATGTCGCATGTCTACTCGCTCGACGACGTCGGTCTTGCCGCCTGGAAGGTCCACCGGAACCAGCACGAAGGAAAGCTGGCCGTGCTGTGCCTGTCGCCCGAGGAGGGCCTCGGTGTGACCGATCCGGAGAAGCGGGAGCGGGTGGGAGAGGATCGCCTCACGATGTTCCACCGCCACGCAATGAAGAACATCTCCCCCAACTAACTCTCCAGCGGGCTCCGACGCTCGACAGCACACCGTCATCCGCCCATCCGCCGCTGTGTTCGGCAGAGTCGACGCGCCCCGGCGTGCACGAAATCTGCTGGATCGCGAGGTGGGTACGCTGGTGCGATGGGCCGTGACATCGAATCGTCGATCATCGAGCGGGCCGTCGGCTATGTTCTCGAACCGCCCTCGGGCGACGACAAGGTCGTCGACTTCACCGGCCCCGGCGACCTCCTCGCCCGCTTCGACGACGTGCTACCTATCGGGCTCGGCGAACGGGTCGAGGCCGCCCCCGACTCAGACGTGGCCGCAGCTGTCGATCTCGTCGTGCGCCACTCCGTGCACACCAGCCACCCCCGGTTCCTGAACCAGAACTTCGCCGGCCCCGACCCGGTCGCCGTGGCCGGCGACTGGTTGGGTGCGGCCCTCAACACCACGGCCGCAACGTTCGAGGCCGCGCCGGTGTTCACGCTGATGGAGAACGCCCTGCTCCACAAGCTGGCCCGCCTCGCCGGCTATCCCGTCGACCACACCGACCCCGTACCGACCCTGCCACCCGGACTGTTCTGCCCCGGCGGATCAACCGCCACCCTCTACGCGCTGCAGCTGGCCCGCCACCGTCATCAACCCGATGTCATCACCGCCGGGGCCGGCCCCGATCGCCTGCGGGTGTTCGTCTCGGCCGCAGGCCACTACGCCGCCACCAAGTCGGCGGCCCTGCTCGGCCTCGGTTCCGACGCGGTGATCAAGGTCGACACCGCTCCCGACGGCATGATCGCGGTCGACCGGCTGGCCGCCGCGGTCGAGTCGGCCAGAGCCGAGGGCACCACTCCCCTGGCCGTCATCGCCACCGCCGGCACCACGGTCACCTCGGCCTTCGACGACCTCCACGCGGTGGCCGACGTCTGCGCCGAGCATGGTCTCTGGCTCCACGTCGACGGCTGCTACGGCGGCTCCGCGCTGTTCTCCGAGCGCCAACGCCACCGGCTCGCCGGGGTGGAGCGGTCCGACTCCTTCGTGTGGAACCTGCATAAGATGATGGGCGTCACCCAGCAGTGCACGGCACTCCTGGTAGAGGATCCGACCCGGCTCGAGCCGTGTTTCGCCTCCGGAGCCGACTACCTGTTCCAACCCGACAAGCTCCACGCCGACTACGACAACGGCGACCGCACCTTCCAGTGCGCCCGCCGCGTCGACTCGCTCAAACTGTGGCTCACCTGGCAGGCCCGCGGCGACCAGGGTTTCGCCGACCGGATCGACCACGCTGTGGCCATGGCCGATCACACCCGATCGGCGATCGCGGCGTCCGACGGACGGTTCGTGCCGGTCGTGGGCGGGGACTTCACCAACGTCGTGTTCGCCTGGATCCCACCCGACCTGCGCCCGCTCCTCCTCTCCTACGGTGGCGTCGCCGAACTGGGTGACGACACACGCCACCGACTCCACGGCCTCCCGCCCGCCATCAAGGCCCGCATGCAGGCTGAAGGCACGGCCATGGTCGGCTATCAGCCGGTCCACGGTCTCAACACCTTTCGCATGTTGTTCATGAATCCACGGGTCACCACCGACGACGTCGACGCCATCCTCGCCTGCATCGACCAGTACGGCTCCGACGTCGATTCCGCTTGAGGTCGATGCTTGACCGATCACCGGTCGACATGAACCGACCCGCGGCCGCATGCAACAATGACCCATGACCAAATCGACCCGGTCGGCCCACCATCTCGAATCCCCGCCCCGACTCCCGCTGGTTGACCTGACGTCGCTGGAACCGGGGTCGGAGCTGGAGCAGATGCTGTCGGCAGCTTTGAGCCACGACGGCCGCCCGCTCAACATCTTCGCCGTGCTGGCCCACCACCCGAAGCTGCTGAAGCGCTTCAACCTGTTCGGCGGCTTCCTCCTCAACAAGGGGGTCGTGCCCGACCGGGAACGGGAGATCGTGATCCTGCGCATCGGATCGAACGCCGGCTCGGTGTACGAGTTCGGACAGCACACGATCATCGGCGCCGACGCCGGTCTGACCGGCGAGGAGATCGCAGCCCTCGCCTCACCGTCATGCCTCGATGACCACCCGTGGGCCGACCCCGACCGCGACCTGATCTGTATGGCCGACGAGCTGTGCGCCGACGACTGCGTCAGCCAGATCACGTTCGCCCGCCTCGCCCACCACTGGGACGAAGCCCAACTCGTGGAACTCGTTCTCTGCGCCGGCTTCTACCGGATGGTGTCGGGTTTCCTCAACACCATGGAGGTCCCACTCGACGACGGCGTGCCGGGATGGCCGTGATGTGATCCGGAGGATCACATCCCCGAGTTTGCTTCGCAAACTCGCCGGCTTGACAGGGGTGCCCTGCCCGCCCCGCCCTTCCGTTCTGGGGTGTCCAGTGATCGCTATCGATCAGCAGGCACCCCAGTACGCGTTCGGGAACCGACTGTCACACCGTGCGAGCATGATGGTCGTCAGTGTTGGCCCGTGATTACGCAGTTCCGCCGTAGAGGCGGGAGCGGGCCCACACCTCGAGCGCGATCTCGATCGGCATTGGTTTGGAGAGCACGAAACCCTGGGCGTAGTGACAGCCCAACGCCCGAAGCCGAAGCAGCTGCTCCACGGTCTCGACCCCTTCGGCCACGACCTGCAGGTCGAGAGCATCGGCCATACTCACCGACGCCTTCACGATCGCCTGGTTCTCCGGCGATTCGGTGATGCCGGCGATGAACGACCGGTCGATCTTCAACGCGCTGGCCATCGAGAATCGGCGAAGATAGTCGAGGCTGGCGTGCCCGATGCCGAAGTCGTCGATGGCGATCCGACACCCGAGGCTGGCCAGCTTGTCGAGGTTGGCCAACGCCGCGTCGGTGTCGAGCACGGCCATCGACTCGGTGATCTCGAACCCCAGACGATTGGGTTTGAGCCCGTTGCGCTGCAACGCCCGGATGACCGTCGGCACGAGCGTGTCGACCTCGAGGTGACGGGCGGCGAGATTGATCGACACCAGCGGCGACCGACCCTTGACCCTCGGCCAGTTGGCGAGATCCTCACAGGCCCGGTTGATGACCCACTCACCGAGGGGCACCATCAGGTCGGCGTCCTCGGCCACGTCGATGAACTGACCGGGCGGCAGGAGACCATATCCCGGCCGCTGCCAGCGCACCAGCGCCTCGGCACCGATCATGAAACCGGATTTGATCTCCACGATCGGCTGATAGTGCAACACCAGTTCGTCGTTGGCGATGCCCAGGCGGAGCGCCTGCTCAGTCTCGTGGCGACGAACCACGTCGTGCTGGTGTTCGGCTTCGAACATGGCGAACTGCCCCCGGCCGACGCTGGTGGCGTTGGCCAGCGCGGACTCGGCGTTCGAGATGATCTCAGCCGGTGCCAGCTCGGCCTCGGCCGCCGTGACCACCACGGCGCCGATCGAGGCGGTGATGTGCAGGGTCTGCTCGCCGCTGACCTCGATCGGTTCCGCCAGCGACCGCAACACCCGGCGGGCGACGGCCGCCGCGTCGAGTTCGCCGCTGGTGGCGACACACATCACCAGATACTGGTCGCTCGAGATCCGACCGACCGTGTCACCGAGGCGGACCGCGGCCAGGAGCCGGTTCGCCACCTCGACCAACACCCGGTCACCGACCTCGATGCCGCGCATGTCATTGACCGCCTTGAACCGGTCGATGTCGACCAGCAGCACCGAGATGGAGCTGCCGTCGCGTTCGAGTCGGGCCATGGCCTGGCTGAGCCGATCCATGATCAGTGCCCGGTTCGGCAGCTTGGTCAGCGGATCGTGCAGGGCCTGATAGGCGTTGTCGGATTCGACGGTGGCGTGCTCGATGCCGACGGCCAGAACCTGAGCCAGATGATCGAGCAGTTTGGTGGCCTCGGCGTCGGGGGTGACGTCACCGGTGGCCACCATGATCGCACCCCGGAGCGACAACTCGTCGGGCGCGTCGCCGGCGTCGGCCTCCTCGCCTTCGGAGTCACTCAGGACCGGCACATACCAGAGGTTGCGCACACCGTCGTGGCGAAGACGGTCGGCCAGACCGCCCCGGAGACCGCCGACCGAGGCGATGCGTTTTGTCTGTTTGGAGCTGGAGGTGGCCACCGCGCTGGTCGTCTCGGCCACGATCTCGGTAGGGAAACCACCGGTTATCACCGGTTCGAGATCGTCGTCAGGACTCACGATCGACAGCCAACATGTCGCGGACACACCGAGTGAACGTTCGATCATCACCGCGATCTGATGACAGAGCTGCCCGAGATGATGGCCCCGCTTCAGCGAAGCAATCACCGCCTCCTGGTCGGCCAGGAGACGCTCGGCCGCCGACTTGCGCAGATCACGGAACTGGGCCACGACGTAGGAGCCGCCGGCCTCCGGACTCGGAATGGCCTGGGCGGTGAAGAGGACGGGTATCTTCTGGTGGGCCTGATCGACCAGCACGGTCGACGCTTCGTAGCGCGACCCCGGCCGCAGAGGAGCCGGGTCGGGGGTCGTCACATCGGCCGAGTCGAGCTCGATGGTGTCTCCTTCGATGGCAGCGTCTTCGATGACCCTTCCTTCGATGACCCCACCTTCGATGACCCTGCCATCGCCGGTACCGATGATGACCGTGTCGGGGGCGATGCCGTGGAAGCCGTTGGGTTCCCTGGTTTCACCACGGTCGCCCGCTTCGCCGTCCGGTCCGTGTCCGTTCATGATCCGGGGGTCGTGTAACAGATCGAGCAGATCGGGGGCGCTGCCCAGGTCGCCGCCGTCATCGGGATCGGCCGAGAGAACGGCCCGACGCATGGCCTCGAGCTGGCGTGGGCCCTCGTCGCCGGAGAAGAGGAAGGCCGGTGACTGTCCGATGAGCTGATCGGAGCGCCAACCGATGAGATGGCACAGACCTTCGCTCACGTAGAGGAGATGCGGGTTGCGGACGGCCGGGCCGACGAGCATCACGGCGACCCCGTCGACCGGTTCGTCGGCGTCGAGCGACGGCTCCCGGTACGACTCGGGCCCTATGAGCAGAATGTCGGGGTCGGGCACCGGTTCATCGGCGCTGGTGTCGGAACCGGTGATGTCGGTTGGTGAGAGGGTCACGGCGGTATCTCTTGGGTGGTCGGGAGTTCTGCTGTCGGTTCCGCCGCGAGAAAGTCAACCACCCGATTCGGCCGAGTTGCTTCAACAAGCATCTTGTTCGATCTGAGTGGTCCGCCGACCTCCGGTGCCTCGTTGGAGGCGAGATCTCAAGTCTCCATCGATGTCGCCCGGTGACGCAAGTCGCAATCCGACGCCGAGGGAAACCGCGAGAACCCGAAGGGTGTGAGCCCACTCTAGCGTCTCCCGGGTTTGGAAAACGAGTCCCTTAGGAGGGTGACCACAGGCGTCGCAGTTAGCGTGGACGGTAGTGTCTGGCGTCAATCCCAATCCGTTCTCCGATCCGGACGATCGGACCAGGACCGACGGCACCTTCACCGTCACCGAGCTGTGCTCCCGGGTCGGTCGCGCTCTCGGCGACGCCTTCCCCGACCAGGTGTGGGTGCAGGGCGCCATCTCCGGACTGACCCGCTCCAACAACGGGCACGTCTACTTCGATCTCGTCGACCCCGACGCCACCGTCGGCCGTTCGGCCCAGGCGGTGCTTCCGGTGGCGTTGTTCTCGTCGAGCAAGCAGCTGGTCAACCGGATCATGCGCCGGTCGGGCGGCATCCGCATGCACGACGGGGTCGAGATCAGGATCCGGGGTGAGCTGACCTACTACCCGCCTCAGGGCCGCGTCCAACTCGTGATGTCGTTGATCGACCCCCAGTTCACGCTTGGACAGATGGCGGCGGCCCGCCAGGAGCTGCTCGACCGGCTCAGCGACGAAGGCCTGCTCGACCGCAACGCCGAGCGACCGTTCCCGGCACTGCCGCTGCGCATCGGGCTCGTAACCAGCGACCGCAGTGCGGCCTACCACGATTTCGTCGACGAGTTGACCTCCAGCCGCTATCCGTTCCGCATCACCCTCATCGACAGTCGGGTCCAAGGGGTCGACGCCGTGCCCGGCCTGGCCGCCGCCATCGGCGCGGTCAGCCCGGTCGACGGCGGCGACGCCGGTTCCGGTCTCGACGTCGACGTGATGGTGGTGGTTCGGGGCGGCGGCGCTCGTACCGATCTGGCGGTGTTCGATCACGAGGTGGTGGCCCGGGCCATCGCCCGGTGCCCGGTTCCGGTCATCGTCGGGGTGGGACATGAGACCGACCGGTCCGTGGCCGACGAGGTGGCCCACCTGTCGGTCAAGACCCCGACCGCGGCGGCCCGAGCGATGATCGAGGCCGTTGCCGACTTCGACGCCCGCCTCACCGACGCCGGACAGCGCATCCGATCACTGACGCACCTGCACCTCGACCGGGCCAACCAGCGGTTGGTGGCCGGTGCCGGCCGGCTCGTGTCGTCGGCCCAGCGTTCCGTCGAACAACAGCGGGTCGCGCTGGAACGGTCGAGCTATCGCCTGCAACGAGCGCCGGTCCGGGTGCTGGAACGAGCCGACGCCGAGCTGGAGCTGGCCGAGGTGAGACTCAAGGCCGGGGATCCCAAGACCGCGCTGCGGCGGGGGTGGACGATCACCTATCTCGACCGCGACGGCGGGGCGCTCGTTCGCAGTGCCGCTCAGGTTACGGTGGGGGACAGCATCCGCACGGTGACCGCCGACGGAACGGTGACGAGCACCGTCGACGCCGTCACCCCGACCGACGGGGACCGACTCGACCGAGAGGTTGGAGACTGAGATCATGCCTGGCGATCCAACGCAATCCGCTGACTCATCGACCTCATCGACCTCATCGACCGACGTGTCCGGTCTTCGTTATGGCGAGGCGTTGGAGGAACTGGAAGAGCTGCTCGACGACCTCGAGGACGCCGACATCGATGTCGACCGGCTGGCCGAGCGGGTGGCCCGCGGCGTTGAGCTGGTGCGGTTCTGCCGGGATCGTCTGGCCGTTGTGACCACCGACGTCGACCAGGTGGTGGCCGAGCTGCTCGTGACCGACGGGCAGGAAACCGACGGCCCCAGCGGCGACAACGACGACTCGGGTCGTGAGGCTGCCGACAGCGACGAGGCCGTCGACGGCGGCCCGACGCCGTGACCGACGACCGCGTACCCCACCAACTGCTGGCGGTCGCCAAGAAGGTCGACGCCAAACTCGAGTCGGTGCTCGACGCCCAGTACCGACACTGGTCGAACGTCGACCCGCGCGTCTGTGAAGCGGTCGATGAACTGCGCCGCATGACGATGAGCGGCGGCAAACGGCTGCGGGCCGGATTCTGCTACTGGTCGTGGCGGGGCGCGGCGGGACTGGTCGACATGCCCGCCGAGGAGAACCGCGACGAGTTGGTGGTCGACGTCGGGGCCGCCTTCGAATTCCTCCAGGTGTTCGCCCTCATCCACGACGACATCATGGACAACTCGGCCACCCGCCGGGGGTCGACCACGGTCCATGTGGCCAACGCCCAGCGGCTCGTCGACAACGGCTGGCACGGCGAACCTCGCCGCTACGGCGAAGGGGTCGCCATCCTCGTCGGCGACCTCGGCCACGTGTACGCCGACCAGCTCACCGGCGGCGTCGACCCCGGGGCCCGCCGCATCTGGGATGAGCTGCGGATCGAGCTGAACCTCGGTCAGTACCTTGACATGCGGGCCGCCGCGGCCGGCGAACTCGACCGGGAGACGGCCCGGGAGGTGGCCACGTTCAAGACGGCGCTCTACACGATCGTTCGGCCGTTGCAGCTGGGAGCGGCACTGCATCCCGGGCTCGACGCCGTCGCCCCCGACCTGTTGGACGGGCTCGACCGGTTCGGTCGACCCCTGGGTCAGGCGTTCCAACTGCGAGACGACGCTCTCGGGCTGACCGGCGACGAACAGTGGCTGGGCAAACCGGTCGGCGACGACCTGCGGGAGGGCAAGCCGACCGAGATCGTGTCCTACGCCCTTGGCGTGGCCTCGGCATCGCAGCGCTCGGTGCTCGACGGCATCGGACGCCGGGACCTGTCGGGCGAGGAGGTCGCGTCGATTGTCGCCGTGCTGGCCGAGACCGGCGCCCTCGACCACAACGAGCGGGAGATCACCAGGCTCCTCGACCAGGCTCACGTCGCCCGCCGCCGGCTGCCCTTCGACGACACGAGCTCCGATGCGCTGGCCGCGTTGGCCGACTACGTCGCCAAACGGGACCGTTGAAAATCGTCGACGACGAATCCTTGGCCCCGACGGCACGACAGTAGGCTGTAGCTGAAACCTCGTCGAATTTCTGCCGATGGGGAGAGTAGTGTCCGGACCATTCACAACCAAGGCAAGTGAACTCTTGCGGCGGCTCGGTGGGTCCCGGCAGAACTTCTATCGTGGCGAGTTTCACACCCAGGACTTCCACACCCAGGAACTGCCGGCGACGTTGACGCCCGAGGAGCTGTACATCAGCCCCCGCATCTCCGCGTCGATCAACGCGGTGATCGCCGCGCTCCGATGGGGCGCGGTGCTCCTCGGTCTGCTGATCACGATCACGAGAACCCCCCAGGGCAGTCTCCTGCCGGTCATCTCGGTGGCCATCGCCCTGTTCGTCACACCGTGGCGCACCATCAGCCCACTACGGCTCGGCCACCTCGGCGCCTACAACATCGGCTTGGCGCTGGCCGACGTCGTCATCCTGTCGCTGGCTGTCAGCCTCGTCGGCGGCTTCTCCAACCCGATGACCGGCACGCTCCTGATCGCCATTGCGGTTGCCGGGTTCGGCTGGGGACTCCAGATGGGCTTGGCGGCGACCGCTCTGGCCCTGATCACGGTGACCGTCGGCCAACTCTTCGGTCCCGAGAAGATGATCATGGAGCCGATGAACCTCGACCTCCTCGAGGCACTCATGCCCAACACGGCGGCCATGACGGCGCTGGCCGGCGTGGCCATCATGCCCGGCGTCGCCTTGAACCGGCTGCTCGAATACGAGGGCAGGCGCAAGCTCCTCCTCGACCGCAACGATCGCCTGGCCCAGACCAACGAACTCCTGGCCGCGCTCAACGATCTGGCCCGCACCCTGCCCTCGTCGCTCGACCTGCCCGACGTGGTGCAGAACACCCGTCGGGAACTGATCGAGACCTTCGACGCCAGACGTATCGCCCTGCTCAGCTTCGAGGACGGCACCTGGTCGCCGGTCATCCAGGACGGTTTCGGCCTGCCCCCGGAGCTGCCGACCGAGCAGTTGCCCAACATTCTGCAGCGGGCACTCAACTCGCCGACAATC
Organism: Acidimicrobiales bacterium; assembly: GCA_965216675.1. GTDB lineage: Bacteria > Actinomycetota > Acidimicrobiia > Acidimicrobiales > SZUA-35 > JAHELU01. Next base: position 1,789,535 of record CBDCGK010000004.1, read on the forward strand.
GTGCGCATCCCCGACCTGGGTGCCGTCTCGACCCGTGACGGGTCCGGCCTCTATATCAGGCTCGTCATCCGCAACGCCGACACCGGCCTCCTCGCCATCGAGAACGACGAGGCCGGACGCTACGACGAGCGCGACGCCCAACTGCTGACCGGCATGTCGAGTGTGCTGGCGCTGACGCTGGCCAATGCCCGGTCGTTCAACCGGCTCCGGTCACTGGCCGCCGCCGAGGAGCGCAACCGGATCGCCCGCGACCTGCACGACCGGCTGGGCCAGTATCTGACCTACATCGCCATGGAGTTGGAGCGGATCAACCGCAACGAGTCGTCGTCGGAGCTGAAGGAACTGCACGAGGACGTGCAGGAGGCGATCACCGAGTTCCGCTCGACGTTGCTCGAGCTGCGGGCCGCGGTGTCGGAGGAGCGTCCGCTGACGGTGGTGTTGGGCGAGGTCGTCGAGCGATTCCGAGCTCGCAGCGAGTTGGAGGTGAAGTACAGCAGGCCGGAGACCCTCGCCGATCGATTGCCGGCTCGTGTCGAAAACGAGCTTCTGCGCATTGCTCAGGAAGCTTTGACTAACATCGAGAAGCATGCGAAGGCATCGAAGGTTCACGTAGCCTGGTCGATAGCCGATGGGAAGGGTGTGCTCGCCGTCTCCGACGACGGTCGGGGCTTCGATCCCACCCAGGGAATCCGTGGCAACGCCTACGGACTCGTGGGGATGAGGGAACGAGCCACTTCGGTCGGAGCCATGCTTACCATCTCTTCCAAGCCCGAAGAAGGTACGGTTATCACCGTCCAATCGAGTCAAAGCGTCTAATCCACATACCGCCGAATAGGAAAATCCGATGATCAAGATTCTGCTGGCCGACGACCACGCCCTTCTGCGCGAGGGTTTGCGGAAGTCCTTCGAAGCTGCGGGTGACACCGTGGTCGGTGAGGCGTCGACCGGTGAGGAAGCGGTCGCTCTGGCTCGGGCCCTCCAGCCCAACGTGGTGTTGATGGACCTGTCGATGCCGGTGATGGACGGCATCGAGGCCACCCGCCAGATCCGGGAGGAGGCCAACGGGATCCGGGTTGCGGTGCTGACCATGCACGACGACATCGACAAGACCCGCGACGCCATCGCCGCCGGGGCCAGTGCCTATCTCAGCAAGGGCACGTCGTTCACCGAGGTACGGGAGACCGTGCATCGGGTGGCCGAGGGTGACACGGTGCTGTCGCCGGCTCTGGCCGGTGCGATGCTCAACTCGGCCCGGCAGGCCGAGGCCGGCCAGGACCTTCTGTCGGATCGCCAGGTGGAGATCCTGCAGGCCATCGCTGATGGCATGAGCACCAAGCAGGCTGGGCGTCATCTCGGCATCACCATCAAGACGGTGCACAACCATCTGAACGCCATCTACCGCAAGCTCGACGCCCAGTCGCTGACCCATGCGGTGCTCAGCGCGGTTCGTCTCGGCATCATCGACCTGAACAACGTCGACAACGACGACACGCTCAACTGATCATGACGCACTAGCCTCCGCCTCTTCCCACCACCGCAGAACGTTGAGCGTCGGGCGACCCGTTTCCGGGTCGTCGGCGGCTCGAGGTTCGCAGATCCGGCGCGAGTCCGCGCCACGAGAAGAAGAACGACCAGAGGTAGTGTGATCGCAGTGAGCGAGGCGAAAGAAGAAGCAAAGCGGCGGCGGACGTTCGCCATCATCTCCCACCCCGATGCTGGGAAGACGACGTTGACCGAGAAGTTCCTGCTCTACGGCGGGGCGCTCGGGAAGGAGGCCGGGTCGGTCAAGGCCCGGGAGGGTCGCCGGTCGGCGACATCGGACTGGATGGACCTGGAACAGCAGCGGGGTATCTCGATCACCTCGACCGCGCTCCAGTTCGACTACCGGGATCGAGTGATCAACCTGCTCGACACTCCGGGTCACCGCGACTTCTCCGAGGACACCTACCGGGTGCTGGCCGCGGCCGACGCCGCAGTCATGGTGCTCGACGCGGCCAAGGGCATCGAACCGCAGACGCTCAAGTTGTTCGAGGTGTGCCGGGAGCGGGAGATCCCGTTCCTGACGTTCATCAACAAGTGGGACCGGCCGGGCAAGGATCCGTTGGTGCTGTTGGACGAGATCGAGGAGACCCTCGTCGTCGAGCCGACGCCGATGACGTGGCCGGTCGGCATCCCCGGCGACTTCCGGGGTGTGATTCACCGGGAGTCGGGCATTTACACCCGCTTCGAGCGCACCGCCCGGGGTTCGACCATTGCGCCGGAGATCGAGGTCGACGCCGCCGAGGCCGAAGCGACCGACGGTGAGTGGTGGACCCAGGCGGCCGAGGAGGTCGGGCTGCTGGATGAGATCGGCCGCGACGTCGACCTCAAGACCTTCCTGGCCGGGGAGTCGACACCGGTGTTCTTCGGTTCGGCGCTCACCAACTTCGGGGTGCGGTTCCTGCTCGACGGCGTCGTCGATCTCGTGCCCTCCCCCGCTCCCCGGCTGCTGGCCGACGGCACGCGGCGGGCGTTGGACGACCCGTTCTGCGGGATGGTGTTCAAGGTCCAGGCCGGTATGGACAAGGCCCATCGCGACCGCATTGCGTTCGTGCGGGTGTGTTCGGGCCGGTTCGAGCGGGGTATCACTGCCATCGCCGAACGCACCGAGAAACAGTTCTCCACCAAGTTCGCCCAGACGATGTTCGGTCAGGACCGCGACACCGCCGACGAGGCCTACCCCGGCGATGTGCTGGGCTTGGTCAACGCCAACGACCTTCGGGTCGGCGACGCCGTCTACGTCTCGAAGCCGGCATCGTTTCCCCCTCTGCCGGCGTTCGCCCCCGAGCACTTCATGCGAGCCCGGGTCAAGGACACCTCGAAGTTCAAGCAGTTCCGCAAGGGGATCGTCCAACTCGACGAGGAGGGCGCCATCCAGGTACTGCGCGACCCCGACCTCGGCGACCAGGCCCCGATCTTCGCCGCGGTCGGCATGCTGCAGTTCGAGGTGGCGAGCCACCGTCTGGAGAACGAGTTCGGGGCCGCTGTCGAGCTGACCGCGACGCCCTACACGATCGCCCGTCGTACCGACGCCGAGAGTGCGCCCGCCCTCAACGCTATGCAGGGGGTGACGGTCATGAGCCGCGACGACGGCACGATGCTGGCGCTGTTCGAGAGCCGTTACTGGATGGAGCGGGTCGTGTCGGATCACCCCGAACTGACGCTGCAACGAATGGTGGCCGAGGGCGGGCTCGGCTAGTGACCAAGGCGGCGGCGGTGGACGCAAGGCCCCACTACGTTCCTCCTCCCCCACCCCGGTGGCTGGTGCCGCTCATTGCGCTGGTTGTCGCGGCCGCCGGTGTTGGCGTCGGGTTGGACCTCGTCGGCGACGACGACGGTGCGGCGGTGACCGCAACCGGCGACGATGTCGAGGCCGCTACGACGACACTCGGGAACGAGGATCTCGCCGACGACGGCGACTCCACCGATGCCGACCAGCCGGAACCCGGAACCGACACGACCGTCGAGGATGCAGCGGATGAAACGGCGACGGCGGGCACCGAGCCGGAGCCCATCCCGGAGGAACCCACGCTCGACCGACGCGACGGATTCTGGGTCGACCCCGCCTCATCAGGTGAGCCGTGGAGCGCGCTCGGATCGGTCGAGGGGCTCCTCACCTTCCGGGGCAACCCGACCCGATCGTTCCACGGGCGGGGCCCGGTGCCAACCGACCCGGTGATCGACTGGCAGGTGGAGATCGGCTGTTCGACCTCCTATGTGGGCGGCGAACCGAAGGAGTGGTGCGGAACGGGTTGGACCGGCCAGCCACTCGTGTTTCGTCCACCGGGCGACACCCCGGACGCCACCTCGGGCGAGGACTGGTGGGTGGCCGTCGGAGGCTACAACCGTGCCGTCAACTTCTTCGACCCGGCAGACGGTGGCACCGTCTACCCGCCGTTCTTCACCGGTGACATCATCAAAGGCACGGCCACCATCGACCCTGATGGTTATCCGCTGCTCTACACCGGTAGCCGAGACGACTCGCTCCATGTCGTGGCGCTCGACCGGGCCGAGCCGACCGAACTGTGGTCGCTGGCGGCCGATGTCGGCGGCCGCACGCTGTGGAACAACGACTGGGACGGATCGTCGATGATCATCGACGATCTGCTGGTTGTCGGTGGGGAGAACTCCCGGTTCTACGTCGTGAAGTTGAACCGCGCCTACGACGCCGACGGGTTGGTGACGATCGAACCCGAGCTGCTGTCGTCGGTCGAGGGGTGGGATGATCAGCTTCTCAACGACCTCGGTGACGTGCAGGTGTCGATCGAGAACTCGGTGGCGGTCAGCGGCTCCGTCGTCTACTTCGCCAATTCCGGTGGCCTGGTGCAGGGGTGGGATCTGGCGCCGGTGGCCGACGGCGACGCACCGGAGCGGGTGTTCCGATTCTGGGCCGGTGATGACATCGACGCGTCAGTGGTGGTCGACGGTGACGGTCAGCTGTACGTCGGCGCCGAGTATGAACGGGGATCGGCCCGCGCTCGGGAGCTCGGGCAGGTCTTTCGGCTGGATCCGTCGAATGGCGACGATCCGGTTGTGTGGAGTGTCGAGGCCAACAGCGGACTCGATACCGGCGTGTGGGCCACTCCCGCGCTCTACGGGGACCTGGTGTTGGTCGCCACCGACGACGGACGGGTGCTGGGCCTCGATCGAGCCGACGGGACAACGCGCTGGACGCTCGATCTGCCTGGTCCGCTGTGGTCGTCACCCGTGGTTGTCGATGACACCTTGATCCAGGGTGATTGCCTCGGCGACCTGCACGCATTCGACATCAGCGACACGTCGGTGATTCCCGAGCCGCTGTGGACCCTGACTCTCGAGGGATGCATCGAGTCGACCCCGGCGGTCTGGGACGGGCGGATCTTCGTCGGCACCCGATCGGGCAACTTCTACAGCATCGGCGATGCGGGATGAACCGCTAGAGAAGCTGGATGGTGACCATGTCGGCGGCCAGCAGGGTGCCGCCGCCGTAGACGCTGGCCGACACCGTCAGCGGGCCCGGCGACAGTGAATCCCAGATCGGGTCGTTCTTGTTGAACGTCTTGCCCGGCGTGCTGTAGCAGAGCGAGCCTGAATCGTAGCCGGTCTGGGTGAGGCGGAAACAGTATTGCGTGGCGCCCACGAGGTTGACGACGCCGACCCGGAGCGCCCCCCTACCGATGGTCACGTCGCCGGTCGGATTGTTGATGACCTTGGTGCGATAGAGCGAGATCTGGATGGTGTCGGCGACGGACCCGAACGGGCCGGTGGCGGTGACCCGCACCGTGACCAGCCCCGGATTGAGCTGCGATGGTCGGGCCGGGAGCTGGTAGGTTGTCGAACCGGAGCAGGCCGTGAGAGCGGTGGATCCGCCCTGGATGAATGCCCAGCAGTACTCGGTGGCGCCGGAAACGAAGTTGGCGGCGAAGTTGGTCGGCGTTTCGAAGGAGTGGCTCGTGCCGCTGCCGGGGGCGGCGATCGAAATGCTGACCGGGGGCGTTGTCGTGGACGTGCTCGATGTGGTCGGTGTGGTGGCGGTGGTCGGCGCGGTCGACGGTGTGGTGGGGACCGTAGTCGGCGCGGTCGCCGTGGACGCCGTCTGCCCCGATGTGGGCGTCGTCGTCGGGTTGGAGACCGGCGTGGAGGTGGAAACCCGAGTGGTGGTGGGGGTGGTCGGGATCGTACCGCTCACGTTGGGGCCGGGGTTGAGCGTCGTGACAGTGCTGCCCGTTGCGGCCGGACCGGCGGGGTTGCTGGAGCCGTCGCCGCCGGCTTGGGGTGCTCGATTGGGCCCGTTGACCGTGGCGCTCTGGTCGAGGTTCGGTGTGGCGTCGGTGGTCGGGTTGGACGACTGGGTGCCGCGAGCCGTCGGACTGTTGGGATTGCCGGCACTGTTGGTGGGACCGGCCGCCGATTCGCCGTCGCCCGGATCGTCGAGCACCTTGCCGGCACCCGAGCGCGACAGTTTCGACTCGTCGGAGGTGAAGTTCGCTGCGCCCGAACCGCTCGAGCTGAAGGAACCCTGGCTCCCGTCGGTTTCGGACAGTGCGGCCCCGGCCACGGGATCATCATCGTCGGATTCAGGTCCGAGGACAGCGGTCATCGCCCCGGCGATGATGGAGAAACACAGCACACCGGTGGCGATACCGACGACGACAGGGTGCTGTTCGAGCCAGGCCAGGACCTCGGCCTTGTCGGGGATCCGGCCTGGAACCGCGTCGACGTACTCATCGGCCTCCCGCACGGCGAAGGGGGCTTCCTGCTCCTCCTCCGTCAGGTCGATGAGTTGAATCGGGCCTTCCGAAGGGCTCGCACTCGACTCCCGGGCATCCAACGCCACGCAATCAAGCTATCGCATCTACGCCCATCGACACCCAACACCTTCGGAGATTACCCTCATTTTGGTATGGCCTTCGCAAGCCGGACGACCCGCTGCGGCGAGTGGCAGTCGGCTTGTTTCAGGTGCTGTCGGGTCGCCACAACCGTTGGGCGTTGACCGTCGGGCCACCCACGACGAGCGCCATCGCCCCGCCCAGCGTGGCGGCCGCAGCCACGATGAAGGCCAAACGGTAGTCGGCCTGGTCCCGAACCAGCCCGAGCGCGAACGGTCCGGCCGCCACGCCGACGGTGCCGATGAGCTGACTGAAGCTGTAGATGCGGCTGTACTCGGCCACCCCGAACGCTTCGGCCAGCAGCAACGGTTGGAGCATCAGCAGGTTGCCGATCGACATGCCGAAGACCACCGACGACCCGACGAGCGAAAACGGGGTGGCGCCGAACCCGAGGAGCGCAAGGGCCACAACCTGAATGAGGGCGACGGCGAAGGTGAACAGCCGGGTGTCGACTCGGATCACCACCAGCCCACCGACGAGTCGGGCCACGACGCTGGCCAGCGCGATGGCGGACAGCGACGTGCTGGCGGTGGCGGTGTCGGTACGCTCGAGCACCATGTTGTAGAGCTGGGCGAGGCCGCCGACCTGACCGAAGAAGATGAAGAGGTAGGCGGCGCAGAGCCCGAGGAAAAATCGGGTGGCCCGGGCCTGGGCGTAGGAGGCGCCGGATGGCGGGTCGTTGTTGTTGTCGTCGTCGTTGTTGCTGTCGTCGTCGTTGCTGCTGTCGGGCTTGGGGACCGGGCGTTCGGGCTTCGGTTCCCCGTCGGCCCGCAGACCCATCGATGAGGGGAACGGCCGTACCAGTAGAACGGCGATCGGCACGATCCCGACGAGCCACATCACCGCCAGCCACGTCCCGGCATTGGCCAGGCCGTCGCGGTTGATGAGCCAGGCCACGATCGGTGTGAGCACGATCCCGCCGACGGAAAGCCCGGTCGAGGCGATCGAGATGGCGATCGGCCGGCGGCGATCGAACCAGCGGGTGACGAGTGTCGTGGCCGGGACGAGGCCGGCCGATCCGAAGCCGATGCCGAAGAGGGCGAAGAAGAGGTAGAGGGCCGGCACGCTGTCGACCCAGCGGAGGCCGTAGAGGGCCGTGGCGCCGACGATGCCGCCGCCGAGAAAGAACCAGCGCAGGTCGATGATCTCCATGCGCCGGGCCAGAGCGAAACCGGTGAGGCCGCCGATGGCGAAGAACAGTCCGGTGGCACCCGAGACCGCTCCGACCGAGGCGTCGAGTTCGTCGGTGGCGGCGGCCAGGATGACCGAGGCGTTGTAGAACCCGACGCCCGAGGCGACCATCAGGATCACGAAGACCGCCCCGACGATCACCCAGCCGTAGAAGGGTCGGGATCCAGGTCGGCCGGGGGTTCTGCGGTCGGCGGACGTGTGGTTGTGCTCGGGACCCTCGCCCGGCGTACCCGACGCCCGTGCATTCACCGAGGTCAAGGCTGTTCAGCGTAGGACCGTCTCGAGACGTCCGGCGAATCCTGTTCAGCGTCTTAGCGAATTTGGCGCCTCTGCGGGTGTGTGCGCGCTGTTGTTGGCGCGCTCAGCTGCAGCGGCTGCGGAGGATGTCGACGCCGTCGCCCTCACAGTTGGCGAGCGCGTCGGCTCGTCCGCCGATCGCGAGGAGAAGGTCGAAGGCGGGGCCGGCAACCTCGGGTCCGGTGCCGGCCGACCAGTCGATGTCGGTTGCTCGGAAACTGAGCCCTTCGGCTCGAGACTTGCCTCGCACCGGCACGCCCGACTTCATGTAGGGCTTGAGGAAGGGGCGGACGTGTTCGGGGTCGACTCGTCGAGGCCGCCCGGTGGCTCGACGGATGTCGTCGGCGTGGATCATCGTCTCGGTCGGGGGCACCATCTTGGGCAGCGGGATCGGCCGGGCCTCGTCGACGGTCCGCTCGAAGGCGGCGAGGATGTCGGCGTTCGACCCGACATCGAGGCGGTGCATGTCGGCGGCGAGGAAGGCGTCGAAGTCGAACCGGTTGGTGACCAGGCCTTTGATGAAGTTCCATCGGGTCTGCTGATTGAGCGATGTGAGGTGGGCGACGAGCTGCCGCGGCGTCCACGGATCACACACCGTCGGCGCCGACCAATCCTCCTCGCTGAACGTCTTCAGGTCCTCCAGCAGCATCTGTCGCTGGGCTTGGATGATGTGGTCGTACTCCCCCATCGGACTGCTCTCCTCCGTGCTCGGTCGGCGTCCTCCTGTCGAGCGTAGGCTATGCCGGGGCCCGGTTCCGTTGGACGAGGAATTCGGGCCTGAGGGGAAGCGGGCGGCGATAACCTGGGATGCTGTCGATCCGACACGGGGCTGTAGCTCAGTTGGCTAGAGCACCTGCTTTGCAAGCAGGGGGTCAGGGGTTCGAATCCCCTCAGCTCCACTCTGAAACAGCGGGATTTGGCGGGCCCGTATTACCATTGGCTCCTACAAGGGAGCCACAGCGGGAGCCCTATGCCAACTTCGACTGAGCTCTTCTCGGCGTGCTGGGACAGACTGGATCGGGCGCTCGAACTCCGCAAGCTTGCCGGACAAACCGGGAATAGCTATATCGACGACGATCCGTTCAGCGTCGAGCTAGCCCATCTGGCGATGGCGAGCATTCGATGCGTATTGGCCTAAACCGCGCAATCCCGATACGGGTCTCGATCCATCTCGGCGAGTACCTCTACCAACTACGCTCCGTTCTTGACGCATCGGCGTACGCTGCCTGCGTCCACGAGTCAGGGGAATATCCTCCCCCCAACGAGGTCCAGATCCAATATCCAGTCTGCTCGCAGGCGTCCCAGTGGGACGGAGCCATCAGCAGAATCAGACCTCTACGAGACTTCCAGCTCGGCGCGATCAGATCTGGCCAACCGTTCCAACGTCCAGATCCGAAAATCGTCACGTTGTACTGGATCAATCATTTGGCCCGCGTAGACAGACATCGGCACTTGACGCTGGCGGCCGCACTGATCGCCGAGTCGGACATCCTCACACGTACCTCGCCGAGCGATCTGTCCGTGCGAGTCGAGGTCACCAACCGTGTCATCGGCGCTGGCAACGACGAACTTGCGCGTATCGTGGTGGACGAATGGACGAGCGACTGCGAGCTCGACGCAAACCCTCAAGCTGGCATCGATCTGCACATTCAGGAGTGGGGCGACGCAGGTGTGTGGGCATCTGGAATGCCATTCGCTGAGAAACTAGACATGATGCATTTCACGGTCACAGGAGCGTTGGCGGCTCTGGAATACACATGTCATCCATCTGAACGAGCGGGCCGCCTGCTCGCAGATTCATTTCGGGATGAGTGCGATCGCGAGCGCGTGAGTGCCTGACGACGACCCGAACCCAGTCAACGACGCTCAACTATCGAAAGGCTGCCGCCGATAGGCCAGGGCCATAGCTCCCCTGTCGAGAGGCCGTCGCCATGCTCTACCGCCTTGTTCGCGTTCCAAACGACCATGCCCACAACGGCGCGTACCAAGGTTCGCCGCTGCTCAATGACTTTGCAAACGACGGGTGGCGGGCCATCAGCTGCACCTTGGATCCCGCAGACCGGTCGATCATTGTCCTGATGGAAAGAGACGATTCCGCGCCAGATGTCTAGCGCCGCCGAGGCCGAACTCGACGACATTCGCGCATCTACAGCTCCAAAGTGCTGCGTAGCAGGTCAGACTGACCTCATCGATCATCGCTGGCGAGAGCCACAGCGGGAGCATCAGGCATCAACGTGCGACTCCAATCGCCACTCGCCGTGAACGATGCATCGCTCCACAAGGATTGAGGCAATCGTGATCTTGGCATCCGACCGATCAACCCGGATCTTGAGATCTGGCGGCTGGACGCCGACCGGGATCGCCAACGACGGGCCATCAGCCCTGAAGTCGTCGAGGGGCAAGTCGTTGATTCCGCGGAACTTGGAGGCATCGATCTCGACGAGCTGATATCGATGTTCGAGACCCTCGGTCGGCCGGCGCCAGTGACGAAGCATCACAATTGAATCGACCGCGTCGCAGTACTCGTCGATTAGCCCCACCATTCTGTCGCGTCGATCACTTGCTGACCGGAGATCCTGGATCCATGCGGCCTCAGTCAACTTGGAGATGTGAATAGTGCGCTCCGAAAGGTTCTTCGCGGACGTCGACTTGAGGGACAGATTTCGCTGGCGACCATCGTCCGGAGTGACGCTGAGGTCCACAAACCGCTGAGTCATCGGTCCAGGCTCAGACAGCGGCCATCCAGCTGCGTCACAGGAGTTCCGAAACGCCGCTTCAAACGCCTCTTGTTTCAGGGGGTAGTCTGTCGTCCCGTGGTGCGCAGCCAACTCGAGCGAGAAGTATTCGACCCAGCTCGGGACCGTCAACCACGACTCCGTCGTTTCAACATCGGTTTGCCGACCTAGGGAGTCGAGGAATCGACCGACGAACTTAACCTGGATGGGCGAAAGCGCATCGATGCGGCGGTGAAGGCTGGCTCGATCATCCACGACGACGAGACTAGCCGGTTCTCAGGTTCGTCTCCGACAGAATGCGGTTGGTGGCAATGTCAACGAACTGCTCACTGACTTCGATGCCTATGAAGTTCCGACCACTCAACGCTGCAGCAACCAGGCTCGTTCCCGATCCAGCAAAGGGATCCAGAACGAAATCATCCGGCTCCGTGGTGAAAGCGATGCATTGATCAGCCAGCTCCAGCGGCATCACGGCGAAGTGGGCTCCTTTGAATCCTTTCGTGTTGATGTCCCAGACGGTGCGGATTCGTCTCCCGTTTGGCCCCTTCTTCGCGTTGACGTTGTAGAGGTAGCGTTCACTCTTGGAAAGTAGGAACACGTGCTCGTGAGACCGCGTTGGACGATCCTTGACTGATTCGGGCTGACAGTTTGGCTTGTTCCAGACGACTTCACTCCGCACGTACCAACCGGCATCTTGAAGTGCGAACGCCAGGCGCCAGGGAACGCCGATCAGGTCCTTGGGCTTTAGCCCCTCCGGAGTCGGCGGACGAACCGACATCGCCCGTGCCGGGTTCTTCTTGTCGGGAGCACGGTAGCCCCGGTTACCCGAGGTGTAACTATCACCGATGTTCAGCCATACAGTTCCGTCATCTGACAGAACATCTCTCACTCGATCGAACACCCTCGTGATGTACTTGATGTACTCGAGGAGGCTGTCGTTGCGGCCGATCTGGCCGTCCACTTCGTAGTCTCGAAGCGACCAGTACGGCGGCGATGTCACTACGGTCTGAACACTGTCCGAAGGCAGAAGTTCGAGGGTTGCGATTGCGTCGCCGCAGATCAGAAGAGAGTCCGACACCTCGCCTAGCTCGTCACCCGCAGGCTCCTTGACGACGTTGAACTTCCCCATATCGGTCCACGGTAGTGGAGCAGTCACGTCTCGGTTGTATTCGCTGACCACTTTCTCATCCTTCCACAGTCAGCTCATTTTGGGGCCCGACGGCCCGAAGCTGTGATACTACCGACAGTCTGTGACGGTATACGTCGGAGACCATGCGCTCAGACGTCCCGGCCCAGTCGGCAATCAAGAACGCAGCGTGGCCGGCGTCGGCCTGGAGGCTGATGGCGGTGTGCCGGAGCTCGTATGGCGTGATCGGTGGATCGATGGCGAGCCGCTTGCAGATCTGCCGAATTGAGCGGCCGAGATTGTTGCGCTGGATCGGGCGGCCGGTGGCGGTGGTGGCGACGAGATCCAGGTCGCTCCAAAGCGATCGGGCGTTCTCACGAGCAGCCGCCTGTGCCGGCTGCCATCGGCTGAGCCTTGCAGAGGTCACATCGTCGAGGGCGATGGTTCGATAGGCCTTGCGGGTCTTGGCCTCGGCGAACTGGTCCTTGTCGTCGAGCTGGCAGTTGATGGTCATCGTCATCGCCTCAAGGTCGATGTTTGACCAGCGCATCGCCCGGGCCTCCGACGGGCGGAGGCCGTTACGGCCGATGAGGTCGATCAGGATGCCCGTTGGACCGTGTGCGGCCGAGCACAGGCGGTCGAGTTCTTCGTGCGTGAGCGACCGGCGCTCAGAAGGGCCGGCCAAGTCGCCAGGCATCACCGACAGCTCGGCCACGTTGTTGGGTACGCAACCGAGGCGCATGTCGTTCTTGATCGCCCGAATCAGAGTTGAGCGAATGCGGCGAAGCGCCGAGCGGCCGATCGGTCGGCCAGTGGCACCACCAGGGCGCGGAAGGCCGTCGCGAGCCTGAGCCAGGAAACGGTCGACGTCGATCACCTTCAGCGCCGTCAGCCGGCGACGGCCGAGGCCGGAGCGAATTACGCTGATCATCCACTCGTCGCCGGCCAGGGTTCGAGGTGCGATGTCTTCGGCTCGACGAACGGCGAGATAGTCGTCGAGCGTGTCGTTTACGAGTCGGCTCGAGTCGCCGGTGCTGCCGGTCGCCTCGACCTCCCGGCGCATGGTGCGGAGCTTGGCGAGGGCTTCGGTCTTCGTCTTCGCCTTGCGCTTGCGGCGAACACGCTTGCCCGAGGGACCGGATGGCAGCTCCAAGACCGCCACCCAGAATCCCTCGGACTGATAGACCGAGCCCTCGCCCGCACTCCGCCGAGCCATCAGGCCACGTCGCCTTGAGCGATCTCTCGACGGTTGGCAATGAACGCCTCCAGGTCCTGACGAGCGACCAGGCGGCGATGGCCGATCTTGAAGCTGCCGAGCTGACCCTGCCGGACCATCTGCCACGCCAGCGAACGGCCGATGCCCAGCAGATCGGCGCACTCGTCGACGGAGTAGACGAGCTTCGGGGTGTCGGTGGTGTCGAGCACGTCCCAACCCCCCGATCAAGCGGCCTTCGCCGGCGGAGCCGCCGAGGTCGGCTTGGACTGACCGGCGATGGCGAATGCATCGGCGAACCACATGGTGCTGATGCCTCGCTCGTTGCGTCGGCTGTAGGCCTGCACCCGGAGGTTCGGCAGCATCACCCGCTCCTGGAAGTTGGCCTCGGGCCGATCCTTGGCCGCCACCCGAACCTCGAGCGTCTGCTGCTCACGGTTGCGGGCATCGGACGCCGTGACCCGAACCGTCCACAGCGGATAGCCGGTGTTGGGGTCCCGGTCCTGGGTGCGGTCGTTGCCGAACACGCCCTCTTCGTAGACGTAGACCGGCTCGGACTCCTGGAACAGCAGCTCGTAGGCCGTCTCACTGACGACCAGGTTCTTGAACAACATCACATTTCTCCTTCTCGTTTGGTTGGTTTGCTTGGTTCGTCGAGCGCCCGCAATCTCGGGGCGCCGTCAGATCTGGTCTCGATCACCACGCCGATTCCGTAGGAGGCGAGAAGCTTGACGCCGACCATGAGGCAAGCGGGGCCGCCGTCGAGCACGGCGAGGAACCGGGAGCGGAGCCCGATGCGGGTGGCGATGATGGCCCGCCACAACGTCGGGGAGATGGTGCAGATCCGCTCGACCGACACCTCGGCTTCGGCGGCCAGTTCCGCGTCGTCCTTCTCGGCGCCCAGGCGGAGCTTCTCACGTAGGCCCTGGGACCAGGTCCACATGCGGCGACCGTGGGACGAGCGGACCCACTCCCGGAACAACCGAACGTCGGCCATGTCGCCGGTTTCGACGGCGTCGTAGGCAATCGTGAACGGGTGACGACTGGTCGAGGTGCGGCCGACCTTGCCGTCGGCCAGAGCCACCTCGTAGCCGGCCTTCGTGCAGTACATGCCAACGCCATCGGCGCCGTCGTCCTTGACCGGGCGGACGTCAACACCGACCGATGAGCGGACGTCCCGGGCGTGCTTGGTTTCCATACGCCGGACCCAGAGGTCATGGAAGACCTGAGCGATGCTGCGGTACTCGTCGGGCGTGTCGAACGGGTCGACCGGGGTGTCGACGAACAACAGCACATGCAGGTGCGGGTGCCAGCCGTTGACGCCGTGCATAACCTCCACGGTCCGCACGAACCCAATACCCAGCCCATCCCGCAGCTTCCGGTAGCGGTAGTGAGCGGTGATGTACTGCCATGCGTCCTGCACCGACGACCAGACCGTGTCGAGCGCCTCGCCGGCGCTGTGCTGGGTCGTCAAAGTCAGCAACAGGACGGTGCCGCCGGTTGCCCGATGGCGGGCAATCGCCGTTGCGATCTCGGCCGCTCTCTTGACCCGGATCTTGTAGGAACAGATCGGGCAGGACCACACCGAGCCGCACGTCTGGAGACCCGTGGTGAAGGCGTAGCCGTCGGCGTGGTGCTCGACGGCGACATCGACCAGGTTCCGTCGGACTCGTGTGCCACAGCCGATGAGTTTGGCAGCCTCGGCGATGTCGCCGCACGTCTCGGCGATCAGGGCCCGGGCTCGATCGGACAACAGCCGCTTCCTGGACGGCTCGATGACCGGCGCCGATAACTGTTCAGGGCCGTCCGGGTGATGGTGCCGGTCACAGCTCGCAGAGCGTATGCCCTTAAATACCAAGGGTTGGCGTCGGGCCTCGGCGCCGCCTCCGGCGGCGCGGTCGGCCGCTCGCCCTCTCGCTTGCCGCTGCCGGGCGGCGGCCTCCCCATCACGGGCTTCGGCCCTCCCGTTCCTGTTCTCGGGCTGCTTGCTGTGCGCGCTCATCGCCGTCCTCCCTGTCCGACGATCGACGCTGTGATCACGAGCAGTCCGCAGAAGGCGGTAGCGCCCACCGAGACGGCCGTGATCGCTGTCGACGTCGACGCCATCGAGGTGACCATTCGCATAAGCAGCACAGCTCCAGCCGCCAGGACGACGGCGCCAGTCACCGACACGACGACGGTCGCCAACGGGCTTAGGACTGATCCGGGCGGTTTGGCCTTGTGAATGTTCGCGGTGACGGATGAGTGAGCTGGGCCGAAGGCAGCGGGTGTTGCCACCTTCCGGCGGGGTGCCGGCTCAGGTGATGTGTCGTGAATGGGCAGCGCATCGACGGGTGCTGAGAGCACCCGTAGCGATGAATCCCGGTCATGGTGGGCGACCAGCGGGCTGCGAGTGCCTGGAAGAAGCCCGAGAACGACGATCTCGTCCGTCGGTGTGTGGTTTGTGGTCATGGCTACGAGGCCCTTTCGAGTTCGTGGCCGGGGCCGAAGACGGTTTCGTAGGGCCAGGCCAGGTGAGCGGTTCGGGAGGCGTGGGCGGCGATGTAGTCGTCGCTGAGGAAGTGGGCTCGACCCCGGACCGGTTCGGGACTGCCGGGTAGGCCGACGAGCCACAGGCCACCCGGTTGGTCGGCGGGGATGGAGCGGACACCGAGGCGATTGCCGTAGCCACGCCCGAGGCACACGTCGATCTGCTCACCGGACGTGACCCGGAGCATGATGCGGATCGTCATCTGCGTTCGGATCTGCTGGTCGACGACCTCGTAGGACGGGTACTGCGTGGCCGCCAGGATGGTGATGCCGCAGAACCGGGCGAGGCGGGCGAGGGACCCGAGCAGGGCGACCCGCACCTGGGCCGAGTTGCGGCCGCTGCGGATGACGTCCTTGTTGTCGCCGGTGTTGACGGCCTCGACCAGGGCGTCAGGATCGAAGCCGGTGAGTTCAGCCAGCTCGTCGACCACCACCAGTACCCAGGGGCCGAGTTCGCTCGACCACATCCGCCGGCCGAGCGATTGGAGCAGCGTGGCTCGGTGTTGAATGAGGGCCCGGAGATCGGCCAGGAGCATGTCGGCCTCGGCGGTCGAGGTTGCGCAGGTTGTCATGCGTCGGCGCCAGGGCCACTGCTCGACGAGCTTGAGGTCGATGCCGCAGATGGCGGTGTCCGCTCGGGCGGCGACCTGGGCGATGACGGCATTGGCCACGCCGGACTTGCCAGCGCCGGTCTGACCACCGACGAGGATGTGCGGGCAGGATGCCCACGGCAGGACGAGCGGCCGGGTGTCGAAGCGCCGTCCGATCTCGATGGCCATCAGAATCCCTCCCACTCGTCAGCGTCGTCGGGAACGGCGACCAGGGCGGGGCCGACCGGCTCGACGACGGCGAGCGGCGGCAACGGCGGCAGGTCGTCGTCGACCGGCTGTGGTGCCGGCTCGGTGATCTGACTCAGCGGATCGGCGAAGGTGACGACCAGTCGGGCGTAGGAGTCGGACTCCCGGTTGAAGTCGACGGCGACGTCGATGCAGTGCGAGATGTTGGCCGCCAGCTGGCCGACGACCTCCTCGAGCGAGATGAACGATCGGCCGGGCGGCGGTCCGACCCACCACGAGACGACCGGCCACTCGACCCTCGGCCACCACGACATCTTGGGATGGTCGGCGATCGGTCGGAGCCGGGCCGACGCCACCGGTTCACGAGAGGTGCCGACCTCAGCCTGGACCCTCGAAGTCTTGGCCGCCACGGCCGCCCAGTCGGAAGGCCAGCGACGACGAACCCGCCACGCCTCCCGCCAACCGACGATCCAGACAAGCACAGCGTGGCCACCTCGGGCCCGCACCACCTGGAGCACGGCCTCGATGGCGACAGCAGCAGTCAGCCAGGCGACGAATCCCCAGCCGAAGCCGGCCGTCGACCAGACGACGAGTCCGTAGATCGAGGCCATCGCCTGGAGCGGGTTGCCAACGATGAAGTGGGCGACGGTTCGAGTCCGGACCGCCGGCGCCGCCAGGTGTGGGAATCGCTCGGCCAGGTAGCGGACGAGAGGGCGTAGGTCCATGAGGCAGCGCCACCAGATTCGGTAGATGGTGCTCATGGCCGTGCCACCGGGAGGTCCACCGCTGCGGGATGGAGGTTGATGCGTGACGTATCCATGTGCCCGAGTCTGAGGCAGGTCACCGGGGTGTTAGTACGTGCACTTGGTTTGAAGTTGGCAGGTTGGCAGGCAACCGAATCGCGCCTGTCTGCGGCCTCAACTACGATTGTGATGGGCACGAGGAGGCGAACCACCATGGCCATGCTCGACACGAATTCGGTCTCTCAGGTTGTGTGGGACATCCTCATGCGGCCGCATCATCGAGCTCGATGGGAGGCGTGGAGCCGGCCCGGTTTGCGCGGCAATGACGACGATGGCGCGCAGACGTGCATCGCCTGGGTGGTCGACAACTACCGCTACGACGACGCTAAGGATCTGTGGAAGGAACCGAACTCCAGCCCGTCGAGTCGATCGGCGGTGCAACGCTTGTTCCGCCAGGGTGCTCGGGCGGTACCGGGGGCGACGGACGAAATGCCATTGAGCAGGCTCACCCGTTCCCGAATCCTCACCGACCTGGTTTCTGCTTTCGACATCGGCGGCCAGGAGCTCGACGAGTTGCGATCGGCGTTCCGCTCCCCCACGGCCACCGGTACGGCGCACATGGGCCCGTCGTTCCACACGTGGGATGTCGCCCAAACCGACGACGATCTCCGGGCCGTCGTTCAGCTGAGCCGACGAGTGATCGGCGGTCACGCAGGCTTCAAGACCGACAACGGCGATGCGCCGACTGCCTCCGATATCGCCCCGCTTCGTGAGCAGGTGAATCGACGCCCTGACGCCATTGAGCTGTGCATCCGAAACGAGATCGACGGTGGTTCCGATACGTTGGTCGGCTACATGCTTGCCTATCCCGTTGACGCTGAAGCCGCCACCGGCTTGCGAAGTGGAGCGATGACGAGCGCCGTCGACTTCATGCCGAACGGCATCGCCCAGCGTGTGGCCGACGAGGCGGCGCTCTACATCGGCATGGTCCTGGGATGCGACCTCCCGGCCCGGGCTTCGGTCATGGATCGCTGCATCACCCGCTGGACTACCTGGGCGTCCATGCACCCAGACTCCCAGATCTTCGCCAAGCGATCCACCACCGATGGTGAACGCTGGCTCGAGAAGTACGGCTTTCTCCCGGTGGCGGAGCGAGATGCCATCTGGGTCCGCTCGGCCTCGGCGCCAGTAGCCCAACCCCGCCGTCGACGACTCGTGGCGGCCACCGTCTAGTGTTCCGCACCGAACCAGGAGGGGCCCGGGCGCTCATCGAAGACTGGATCAACCGCCCGACGTTGCGCGAGCTGGTGGAGGCTTTCGGCGGCACCTGGCCGACAGGCACGCTTGAAGAGCAGGTCGCCGCCCTGGCCGAGTTCTCCGAGGTGTGGGACTACCGCTCTGGCAAGTCCCGCCTGATGTTCCACGACGATGACGGAGCCGACGACCCTCACGCCGAGCTGACCTACCGAGCCGCCGCCGAACTCGGCTTGATGAACCCAGTCCCACCATCAGACACCGAGTACGACTACTTGCTCATCCTCGGCGGTCTCGCCACGGGCGTCGAACCCCGAGTCAAGTACGCCGCCAAGCTCATCAACGACGGCCTAAAGATTAAGAAGCAGATCGCCGGCCTTGGTTCCTACCGCCCCCTCCACGAACGAGAGCTGGAGATCTCCCGTCGTTACGCACCCGAGGGCAAGTACGAGATCGATCACCTCGCTGAGATGATGTCAAGCTACCTCGCTCCTACGAAGTTGCAGTTGACTGCTCATGAAACCCGCGTGCCTAGTGTTTTGGAACTCGGGTTGCCAGGACCTTCTCTATACGGGGTGGCCGCCTACGCCGCGGCAAACCAACGTCCCCACGACCGGCCCGCCAATACCATCGAGACCTACGAGCTCTTCGCCTCACACTGCGTTCTTGAACCGGGCCTGAGCCTCCTATTGGTAACATCTCCAATCTATCTACCCTATCAACACTTAGATGCTGTCCAAGTTCTCGGCAATCGCAACGCGACAATTGAAACCGTCGGCACTCCCAGTAACGCTCCAAGTCGACATCCACCAACTGCCTATCGCCAAGAAATTCGGAGCATGATCCGATCCATGAATACGGCATAGAAAGATGAAAAGCCACCCTATCGAGGACGAACCCATCGTCTCGCCCAACGAAGACCAATTCCGACGAGCACCGTTTGTGACCCAGACCGCCAACGCTATTGTCCGAATGTCGACTGATAGCCCCTCAGGTGTTATGGCCCTTGTTGGCGCCTGGGGATCCGGGAAGACCTCAATACTAAACATGATTTCAGCGAAGCTGCAGGATTCAAGTATCGAGATACGGACCTTCAATCCTTGGATGGTTACGGACATTAGATCCCTGACGGTCGAGTTTTTGACAACCCTGACGGAGATGCTCCCAAAAGATCAACGCGCGGGGGTCCGTGTTAAGTGGGCCGCCATCGCGCGCAATCTCGCCCCAATCGGAAACCTAGCCAACGCAGGAGATGTACTAAACCAAATCGGTGACGTTCTCGACCCTTCCCAGTCCATAGAGAATCTACACGAAGATCTTAAAGAGCGACTAGGAAGTCAGGATAAGAAGTTCTTGATCATCGTAGACGACCTCGATCGCCTTCAATCTGACGAGCTTCTTCTGGTCTTCAAACTAATTCGGCTTCTGGGCCGACTGCCAAACGTTCATTATCTCTTGGCATACGATGAAAACTCAATAATTGATGTCCTGACTCACTCGACGCTTGCAGCGTCGAGACCGGACCGAGCGAGGGCGTACATCGAAAAAATGGTTCAGGCCCGCTTCACGGTGCCGCAACTCCACTCCGGTGACTCTCTGAGGTTGTTTGACAGTCTCCTTGGGCAGATAGCAAGCCGGAACGATGTAGAGATATCGAGTCACGATGCGGTCAGGCTTGGAGCTTCGTACCAACTCTGCCTTCATCGAGATCTCACTGAGCCACGTGCAATCAAGAGGCTGTGCACCCAGATCGACCTCCACTTTCCCTTGCTGACAGGCGAGGTGGAGTTCGTTGACTTTGCAATCACCGAATATCTTCGACTTTTCTACCCGAAAGTCGTCGAGTTTATTTCGGTCAACAAAGGGCTCTTAGTTGGAAGCGGAGACAAGGCAGCAGACGAAGCTGCTCGCGAACTGGTCGAGGGTACAGAGACAGTTGACATCGGTGATCATGTAAAAGATCTTCTCGCTTTGATGTTTCGCCGGCTGGCAGACCGACTACCTCTTGGATACGCCGCCGCCAGATCCAAGAGCGATCGGTATCGTGGTATCGACAACCTGGCATACTTCGATCGATATATCCACCTCGGAGTGGGACCAGATGATATTTCGGATCAAGTCATCATGCGAGCCATCGAAGAAATTCTTGCCGAGGTTGAAGGCGAGGCCCATCAGATTCTAAGAACATCGGCAAGTTCGATACCCCACCTAGTTGCGTCAAAGATGCGCAGCCTTCTACGGGATGTTGAGACTACTGCCGATGACCTACTCATGAATGTCGTCGATCTAGTTGATGATCTGGACGAAGGTTGGTACGTCATCGACAATCCAATCTGGTCCTACGCCGCTGAGGTACTGGCTCTCAGGCGTATCCAAAACCCTGCGGCCCTGGTCGAAAGGCTCGTAGAAGCTATGGGAGTCGTACCGACGTGCCGACTCGTATACTCGGCTAGGGGACTAGTCGACGCCGCTGGCTCGGAGTTAGAGCCCAGGTTCATCAGTGCTCTGATTGAGAAGGTTGTTGGCCGCTTGGACGTCGAGGCGTCCAGGCCGGCCAGTAGTACACATCAAGTTCAGGCTCTTCTGACCTACTGGCTCCATCTCGATAACGAAGCTGATCTGCGGTCTTGGACTGAGGTAACGGTATCAAAGGGACCTTGGGCTAATGAGGACTTCCTTCCGTTGTTGACTACCGAGTCGCGGATAGTTGCACCGGATTCGGTGGCACATCTTGGTGGAGTTGACCATGTGACGCTCATGAACTGCCTGGACGTAGCGACCATAGTTGACTTAGTCCGAACCGACTTGGAGCACCACGCTGAGGAAAAAGCAGACTTGTCCTGGGACTCTAGGATCAGGTTCGCCCATACAGAGGTGGCGAGGTGGATAGAGGACAACCGTCGCCGATTCGGCGAGCGTTGGCCAGCCAGCGATAGCTGACCGACGACACCAGATGCCTAAGGAGCCAAGCCGGTAGCCACGGCAGCCGAACGCCAGCGACACCACCCATCCGCAAACACCACTCCCCCAGCGGCCTCCGCACCCTGCCGAGACCGTCCGAACCACCCCCGTTCCGCTTTGCGAGCAGGGGTCAGGAGTTCGATCCCATCAGCTCCACAAGAGTTTCGTACCCTACCGCCGCTGGGCAGTGGCCAAAGCTGGTGGTCCGAGCGGGCGGCTTGGCGTGTTGTACACTACGCCGGGAACCTGCCGGACCGCCTGCGGCTGCCTGATAGGTTCAAGGAGGATCCGTTGCAAGTAGTAGCGCTCTCAATCCAAGCCATGTCTACCGTCATCTTGCTGATCACGGTGCTCATTCTCTCGCGTCAAGCTGGCGAGGCTCGTCGGGCGGCGTATGCGCAAAGCTTCGAGGTCGTGTACGGACTGCTGCAGACGCAGGATGTCCGGGCCGCTCGCGGCCACGTTCTCGGGCCCCTGCGCGAATCGAAGAAGGCCTTTGAAGACTGGGATGATTTCGACATTGAGAAGGCAGAGCAGGTCTGCGCCAGCTACGACGCCGCCGCGATCATGTGTGACCATGAGATGCTACCGATCGTCGTGTTAGCTGACAGCTGGGGTCGGTCCTACATCGAGTGCTGGGAGACACTTCAACCGCTCGTACTCAAGTACCGCAAGACACGCGGCAATGAGTACTGGAACGACTTCGAGTTAATGTCGAGTCACGCTCGACTGTGGCGCGACGCCCCCGAGAAGCCCGGATTGCGAGCGTGGCTTCGCGAGCGGCTCTTCCCGGAGAACCATGGCCATCTGATGCGTGGGCTCCCTGAAGCGTACCAACCCACTCAAGTCAGTCGGGCGATCGGACCGGTCCAAGCGGAGCAATCGCATGAAGCCGATGACGATACATCTCAGTGATCATCTGCTCTGAGGTCTCGGCCCAATCAGCGACCTGCCAAGCCTCGGCCTGCAGCTGATTGCGATGTGCCGGAGCTTGTACGGGGCAATCGGCGGGTCGATGCCCACCTGCGCACAAAGCGCCCCGATCGACCGTCCGAAGTTGTTGCGCTTGTGTCCGGCAGCCCGAGGCCGAAGCGGCAATGATCCTCATCTCGTGCCGTGAACTGCGACCAGTTCGTCCTATCTCAACCGACTGTGTGAAGACCTCATCCACACATTCGAGGAGCGCCGACCGAGCTGGCCGCCAGCTGCAGATCTCACCCGTGTCCGAAACCTGATGGAGTACTGGATGCCGAACGACAGCATGATTGAGGGTCTCAAATTCAACAACGCCGGCTCCACGCCTCCTCGCCTTACTAGTCGCACAACGTCGTGTAACAGACCTAGATGCCGTCGCCACATGTTGCGCCGTTAGGGACCCGTATGCGGGTGCAGAACCAGTAGAAGCAACCTACGGGCCCAGACCGCGAGGGGCGTTGAGGGGAGGATGATGTTCACTGGGTGGTATCGGTGGCGCCTTTGACTAAAGCTGCGGATCTTACGGGAGCCATACCGGTAGCCACGGCAGCCGAACGGCTCCAATACCGCCCGACCCGAAACACCACTCCTCTAGCGGCCTCCACCCCCACAGAACACCACCCGAACCACCCCCGTTCCGCTTTGCAAGCAGGGGGTCAGGGTTCGAATCCCGTCAGCTCCGCAATCTGAAAGAGAATGTTTCTTGTTCGAACCCAGCTCTTCCGGGAAAGACTGACGCGGATTCGGGCAGAACGTCGCTGATGATTGTCAGCATTCTTAGCGGTTCGTGGCGTTGCAGACAAAACCCGTGCCCTACTACTCGCGGCCGCTAGGCCATTGAGGACAGGTGATCTGGTAGCCAGTGTCTTGAGGGCCCACCAGGTCCCACTCCTGAGCAGTCAGATTGCGACCGACTGCACCACATGCGAGGTCGTACCAGGTTTCGGTCGCCAGATTCCAAACCCGGGCTGTTCCCTCAACCATGGTGGCCAGTTGTATCGGTGCACCATCGTGCCCGTCGGCGAAGCCGATCAGAACTTCCAGGTCGTCGTGAGGAAACGTCGTGCCAATCTGACTTCCGGTGCTTGGGTCGAGGAGGCGAGGGTGTCCGCTGTATATTGTCATCCACAAATCGCGCTCTTGGTCGGCGAGGACCGGCTCCCCCACAGCGTCTGAAGGTGCCTCGGGTCCTACCACCTCGCGTATGAGGGTGTAGTCGGTTGCGTCGCGTTCCTCAATACCACCGTCGTCTCGACCAATGAAGAATGTATCGAGGTTGGGGCTGAATCGGATGGTGTGGGCGGCCCCATTGGCCGTGAACGGAGGATCCACCAATCCATTGGCTTCAGTGTCATAGGCGAAGAACGTTCCGGGAAACGGGTTGATACCGACGACCAACCGCCCGCCGTCCAACACAATGTTGGGGTACGCCCCCACCTCTCCAGTGGGGACCACCATCGGGGGCCCCACCTCAGCACCATCAGGCCAGCTGTGAACCCGGAACAGGTGCTCGCCGTTGGGCCGGAAGAAGTTCTCGATTTCGTGGCGGATGTACTGAAGACCGTTTTTCACATCAACCGCACGGTCACGGGCGTCAGGGATCCAATCGCTGAGTGGCTCCAGCGTCTCACCATCGATTGGGCGGCTATGTATTTCCGACTGAGGTCCAACCAGCCGCCACTCGACACCAATCGACGGGTCCAGCGTCATGCCATTGTAGAGGCTTAGCATGCTGGGCTCGCGGTCAGGGTGGAGCTGGCGACGTTCGTATCCATTGCCGACAAAGTCGAAGACGGCTGTGGCCTTCTGGTCAAACGACACGGTCCCAGCAACACGGCCGCCGGCTGAGATTGTCAGTCCATCGGGCCGAACATCGATGGGAAAGGCTTCGTTCAACAGGCCCGATCCGTCCACGGCCACCAGCGACACACCAGTGCTGGTCGCCACCGTCGCCGTGCGCCCGTCCGGATCCACTCCCATCGCCACTACCTGGCCGGTCAATACCGGTAAGACCTCTCCGAGGAGAATGCCGGTTTCGGAATCTAGCGTTCGTATGGCGCCGTCACCATAGAGGGCAACGATCGACTCCGGAGTGAATTCGGCATCGAAGGCGAACGTGCCGCCTGCATTACGGCGAAGGCCTTCAGCCGTCACCCACGTTTGCCGCCCGGATGCGGTATCGAGCCGACCAATCCTGTTGCCCTTGTCAAGTAGGAGCAGCTGATTCGATGTGTCTCCTGCCGTGCCCAGAAGGTGCGGGTACATCAGGACCGGCTCACCATCGGCGCCGGTCTGGCCATCGTGAGTGGCGTAGGTGTCGACGATCGACATTCGGGTGTCGCGGTCCCAGATCACTATCCGGGATCCACCGGCTGTGGCGACCCACTGATCGGTCGCATACACGGCGGCAACCCCGTCCTGGTTGTTCCATTGGCCGATGATCTCGCCAGGCTCGCCAGCGGAGAAGCCGTCAGGGAACTCCCACTTCTCGCCGGGTTCTGGGGCATCGAACACCGGCCAGCTTTCGGTGACTGCCAACTCTTCCGTGTCGATCTCGTGGGCGTCGCCGGCAGCGTCTCCGGCGTACACAAACAGACCATCGGGGCTGAAGGTCACCGATCGAGCCGGAGCGCCGATCTTCACCGAACCAACCGAGGACAGGTGGTCACCCACCACGTCAAACAAGGCCACGGAACCTTCGGCTGCGGTGACGGCCACACGGTTCGAGCCACGATGCAGAGCCAACCTTTGCTGGTGGAACTCGACCGCCACCAACGGATCATCACTGGGGTAAGCAACGTCGGTCTGGTCGAGAATCAGGCCGGAGTCGGCCTCCAGGAGGATCACCGAACCAGGGGAAATGGCAACAATGCGATTATCGTCAAGCCACTGGGCGGCCCGAACGTCAACGCCGCTGAGCCGATGACCGAGAAACGGGCCCACTTCGAGCATCACCCGCTGCATCACCCCCAGGGTTTCCGGCGACGGGCTGCGACGGTATGCCTCGGCGGCCAACAGCAGCGCGGTCGACGGATCGGAGTTCGCCAGATTGTCGGCCGGCTGAAGCAGCCTGAACGACTCGGCGTCGAAGGCGGCTTGTCGGGCCGTGTTGCGCTGGGCGACCGCCACCGACCCGGCGATCAAGGCAACGGCCAGCAACGCCGCCACCGCCACCAGCGATTGCCGCAGGCGTCGGGTCCGGCGTTGATCCCGATCCTGCTCCGCTGACAGTCGTTCGGAACTGGCGACAACATATCGATGTTCGGCCTCGGACAGCCGCTGAGGGTTCTGGTCGACGAGCGCCTCGGCTGCGGCCAGCGGAGCACCCCGCAACAGCTCGCCGTCATCACCCGATACCTCCCATTGAGCCGACCCGGCGACCAGCCGTCCGACCACCCGGAGCTCGTCTCCGTCCTCAGCGATCCACTCGCCAAGCCGTGGCCAAGCGGTCAGCAATGCCTCGTGTGCGACTTCCACCGTTGGTTCCCGGGTCTCCTGATCCCGGTCAAAGGCCAGCAGACGGTTTTGGGCAAATGCCTCAACAACGTCGACTGCGTCGGCGCCGGACAGCTCGGCCTGAGCGGCTCGCCTTCGGGTGGCGCCGCCCGATGTGAGCGTCACCAACCGGCCGAACACCAACCGGGCCACGTTTTGAGTCTCAGATCCCAGACGCTGGTAGGTCTCCTCGGCCCGGCGAGCGACCGATCCGCTGATGCCGCCCAGGCGGCGAAGATCATCGCCGCTGATCACGTCAGTCTGACGCTGTTCCACCAACTCGGTAAGGGCAAACTGAATCAGTGGCAGTGAGGCCGCATCGGCGGTCCCGGCCTGAACAAACTCGGCCACCACCGTTGGTTCGATGTGAAGCCCAACACGGCGAGCCGGGCCCAGCACGACGTCTTCGAGTTCGGCTGGAGTAGGCGCCGGAAGTGGAATCGTACCTTCGGCCAGCAGCGAGCCAAGCTCCGGGTCAGCCAGTGGTCGATCATAGAAGTCGGCTCGGAGCGTGGCCACAACCTTCAGCCGACTCTGCGGTGACGTCACTGCTTCGACCAGGGCGGAGACAAACCGTTCTCTGACGTCGGCCGGGGTGACCGTCCACAACTCCTCCAATTGGTCGATTAGCAGCAGCAAATCGGATCGGTCATCGGGCAGGGCACGATCGACGGCTCGCCTCAGCCCACTTGTATCGGCGGTCAACTGCTCCAAGAGAGTCGATGGAGGGTTGACGGCGATCCGCAGCAGTGCGGCTTCCACCGCCTCGAACGGGTCAACCCCGGGAGTGATCGTGACGCCAAACCACGGACGTCCGCCCAGCTCGGCGTTGGCCATGAGGGCTGGAAGCACACCGGCGCGAATCACGCTCGACTTGCCGCTTCCCGACGGGCCGACCACGGTGACAAAACGATTGACTCCAATTCGCGTGACCAGCTCGGCGATGACATCCTTGCGGCCGAAGAAGTCATCGGCGTCACCCAGATCGAAGGGCAGCAGACCTTTATAAGGATTGCGCACTGTGGCATCGCGGGTGAAGCTCTGGCCCTGATCCGGGCCCGGACCAGGGGCACCGTCTTCGCCGATCGGTCGCAGTCGATCAGCGAAGGCGGCCAAGGTGAGATCTGCGTCCTCTCCGAAGGCGACGGTTTCGAGTAGGTGCTGAAGAGCAGAATCGACATCGCCGGACTCCGCCAGCAACTCCAAACCGACCTCAGCCAACGATCGGAGATCGGACTGACGTCCGGTCGGATCGCCTTGCTTGGCGCCGCCGGCTAGTAGCAGGGCGCGGCCGAACGCATCGAGCCCGATGTCGCCTCGCCGCACGCCGCCCAACGCCAGACCCCGGTCGTGAAGTTCGGTGAAGGCGTCGGCCACATCGGCCAGAACGCCCCTAACCGATGCCGAAGACCACCCGTCGGTGGGTGGAGATTCGGCCACCGACAATGGCATGGGTGACACGATGAACGCTCCTCGAAAGTCCCTCCAGGCATCGAGAAGCGGGCCCACCGACGGGTGATCGATTTGGGAAAGCACGCGGGTCTGGGCTTCGAAATTGCGAATGAACTCCGGATCGTTGGCCAGGTCTGGATGGACCACAGTGAGCCGAACTTCACGTTCGAGGCCCGATTGGCGGGCCCTCCAGACTGTTCCCATTGAGTTCTGGTCGATCTCGGTGATCAACTCGAAGCCCCGCACCGTCGGCCCGGAAATGGAGAGGGTCGAGTCGTCCCGCAGAATGCGAGCGTCCAGGTCGGCCAATTCGGCCGACGGTTCCAAGCCGAGCTGGTCGACCATGGCGCTGCGATGTTGGTGGTACACCCGTGATGCTTCGACCGAGCGCCCAAGCCGATGGAGGGCGAGCATCTCGATCTCCCGCAGACTGTCCCACAACGGCTGTTCTCGTAGCAGCGGCCTGACCCGCTCCAGGGCGGCCGCCGGGTCGCCGGCATCGAGCAGGCTGGACGCATGTTCTTGTGACCCGGTGAGCCGCAACGTCGTGAGCCGTTCCACCTCGGTCACGGCCCAGAAGCGATCGGCGAACTCTGCCCAGGGGCTCGTAACCCAAAGGCCGTCCGCGGCCCGGTAGTGACCGGCCGCCGCTACCGGGTCGCCGGCTGTCTGCTGCTCGCGGGCCCGTTCGATTTGGTCGGCGAAGCGGTCGGCGTCGAGCTCGCCCGGTTCCACGACGAGGGTGTAGCCGCCCGTCGTCGACGTGAGCCGGTCATCGCCAACAAGTCGACGGAGCCGAGAGACGTAGGTTTGGGCGGCTCGCGGTGGGTTGGCCGGCTCGTTGTCATCATCCCAGAGCGCCTCGACGATCGAACCGATGGTCGTCGGTTGATTCCGTCGGGCCAGGAGAAGGGCGAGGAGAGTTCGTTGCCGGGGTCCGCCGAGATCAACGTTGCGACCCTCCATTTGGAGCTGAATGTCTCCGAATACAACAAATTTCACGGTCCCTCCTCAGTGGTTCATGCCGCCCCAAGACAAACGTGATGGGCGGACAACTCTCGACGTGTCGCCAGACGATCACCACCCTGGCCGATGCCTGTTTCAGATTCGCGTCAAGTCGCCCAAAACATGCTGTATTACGTCATCTTTACACGCGAAACCGCTGAAGGCCCGGCGAACCTCAGGATTCGCATGACGCGTGACTGACGCGTCCGGAAGCCAGTCGGACAGTGGTCCACACCAGGGTTTGGATTGCGTCCCGTGGAGTGGTGGGGATTTGGTGAGCGGCTGATGCTCGGTGTCAGGCCTCGAGTGAGGCTTGAATGTCAGTATGGCCGGTGTCGTTGAGTTCGGCGAGGGATGCTTCGGAGACATAGCGGCGGGCGATGGCCCATTCGTCGTGTTGGTCGGCCAGGACGGCGCCGACGAGGCGGATGACGGCGGCGTCGTTGGGGAAGATCCCAACGACGTTGGTCCGGCGTTTGATCTCTTTGTTCAACCGTTCGAGCGGGTTGTTCGACCAGATCTTGCGCCAATGCGCTTTCGGGAACGCGGTGAAGGCCAACACATCGTGTTTCGCTGATCGCATGGAATCGGCGGCCTTGGTGAAGCCGTGGCCGTCGAGGGTGTCGGTGACTTCGTCCCAGCGGGCCTCGACCTCGGCTGCGGTGGCTTGGGTGAAGATCGACCGGAACACCGCTGCGACCATTTCGGTGTGGGCCTTGGGGATGGTGGCCAGCAGGTTGCGGATGTAGTGGACCCGGCACCGCTGCCAGCTCGATCCTTGCAGGCATCGTCGGATGGCGGCCTTGAGTCCTTCGTGGGCATCGGAGATGATCAGGCGCACGCCGGACAGGCCTCGCTTCTTGAGCGAGCGACAGAACCGGGTCCAGAACGTTTCGTCTTCAGAGTCGCCGATATCGACACCGAGCACCTCCCGATGGCCGTCAGCGGTGATGCCGGTGGCGATCACGACGGCCCGGGACACGACCTGGCCGAGCTGATCGTCACGGACGTTCAGGTAGGTGGCGTCGAGGTAGACATAGGGGAACTCGACGTGGCCCAAGGTCCGGTTACGGAACGCCTCGACCCGCTCATCGAGCCCAGCACAGATCCTCGATACTTCCGATTTGGAGATGCCGGTGTCGATCCCGAGTGCTACGACGAGGTCGTCGACGGATCGGGTCGAGACGCCGTTGACGTAAGCCTCCATCACCACCGCATACAGGGCTTGGTCGATCCGGCGGCGAGGTTCGAGGATCTCGGGGAAGAACGATCCTTTCCGGAACTTCGGGATGCCGAGCTGCAGGTCGCCGGCTTTGGTCGACCAGACCCTTGGCCGGTGCCCGTTGCGGTGTGTCAACCGCTCCCCAGTGCGTTCGTAGCGGTCCGCGCCGATCGCTGCGGCCGCTTCGGCTTCAATGAGTTCCTGGACCAGCCAGCGGACCAGATCTCGGATCAGGTCGGTGCCGTCACCGGCATCGACCGCTTGAAGTAGTTCGTTTATGGCAGACTCGGACAGAGCCATCGGTGTGATCTCCTTGGTGTGCACTTGGTCGTACACACCGAGCATCACGCCGGTGGCTCACCTCGTGGTGGACCCACCCCAAAATCCCACCACGCCAAGGGACTCATACCAGGGTTTGTGTTAGCCGATCCATCCGGGGTCGGGTGACAAGGAGATTCCCATGACCGACAACTTGAAGACCACGACGTCCGTCACCACCATTGATACGGCAACGACTGTCGGCTCTCACCTGGGCCGTTCCGCTGGATTTGCCCTGGTGGTCGCATCGGTTCTAGCGGGTGCAACCGGGGCCCTCGTGGCTCAGGTTGCGGCAGCCTCTGAGAGGAGCGCCGGATCTGAAGCGGTTCTCGACGATGCAGGTGCCGATACCAGTTTTGAGCAAGCCGAACATCGCCGTCACCTCTCCATCGTCCAAGACCGCGCCGACGGTTTCGATGTTGTCGAACGGACTCGTTTCGAACGGTTGTCGGCTCAAGATGCCATGGCAGATCTGAACGGATTTGAGTTTGCGGAGCAGGCGCGCTTTGAACGGTTGTCGGACTGAGCGCTCGATTGAAGGATTCGTGTACGATCTCTGCGGCCCAAAGATCTGCTCGCCGCCACGACCCGACGACGGGCGCCTCTGCGGGCTGCCCACACGAGGGTAACCGGGCCTGAGGTCCCCCTAATTACAGAGGTTCAAACAAAGTGACCCGTTGGATCTAAATCTTGCTGATCTGAATGTTTGGATAGGCGGCAGCGAGGCGTTCAAGGTCCTCAACATCCGACGTCAGAACCAGCCCGCCCCCTGTCTCCACAGCGGCAGCAACGGCATGGGCGTCAGCGAGCAAATCAGACCCAGCACCCGCTGCGAACAACACTCCACCAACCAGCCGAGCGAAGGATCGATCGGTATCTCGTAGTGCCACGCCGGATTCACGGCTCAGCATTGAGTCGACAATCTGGCTTCGATTTCTGCCTCTGTACAACTCGGCCAACGTCACGCAGGTAACCACAACGTCGCGGCCAAGCCTGTCAGCCGCCGTCAGGGCGGCACGAACCCGATTGAAGCCTTCCGAGCTAGCATCTCCAAGCGCTGCTACGGCCTCTGCGTCAAGGACTAGTCGTGGGTTCACTGGAGCAAGTGGGAGTAGTGGTCGACCAGATCTTGGTCGACAGGGCCGTGCAGTTCGTTCAACTCGTCTAGCATTTCACCCAGGGCTCGTTGTCGGCGGCGCCGAACAAGTTCGTTCCGGATGGCCTCGTTGACTTGAGCCGATAAGGCTTCCTCGCTCGCTTCCAGTTCGTCCACCAGGTCGGCATCGAGCGAAACGGAGACCTTTCGTTTTGTCGTGGTCATACTTTCATCCTACCTGGGTAGGAGTCGATGGGTCAATGGGGTTCGAACTTTGTCGCAAAAGGACCGCCGCCACTGGAGCGGATTCCTGTTCCGCTTCAGCTTCCAGTCGTTCCCGCTATGGCGGCGGCCTGGGCTAGTTGCCTGCGGCGTAGATTGCGCTGCCGATGACGACGAGAGCGACCAGGGTGGTTGAAGCTACCAGGCAGGTTCGAGCGACGCGCTGTTGAACCTGGTCTCCGCGGTGTCGGATGACTGCCGTACCCGAGATGACAATCGCGAGGACGGCGATCGCCATGCTGATCGGCGGGACCAAGGCGGTGACGACAGCGGCCACAGTTGCGACAACAGCCGCCTTGGTGGATGGTTCGAGCTGTTGCCAGTTCATTGACTCACCCCTCGGTGACGGCCAGGGGGACCCCAGGTCGACGAGACGTGCCGGCACCGGAGACCAAGAGGCCCAAGCCAAGGCCCACCGTTCAACCGGCACTGCCTATCGTGAGCGCATCCAGTGCGGCCTGGGCTTGGAGTTCCGGGCCTCGAGCCCGAGCCGCTCGAGCCAAGGCGATGACAGCGCGGTATTCCGCGGCGGCTCGTTGGAGGTCGCCCGCGGCTTGGTGGTACATGCCTTCAATGTAGCCACGCCGGAGTTCGGCCAGCCGCTCCTCCCCGTGCTCCAGCCGCTCGCCGACCCTGTCGAGTTCCCGACGCGCTTCGTCGAGTTCGCCCCCTCGGATCAGTGCCTCGGCCAACCACGTGAGGCTCCAGGTGACAAAAGCGTCGGTGCCGAGATCAGCCCATCGCTGCAGGGCCGACCGCAACCCTTCGACCCCCGACAGCGGATCGGCCGAGAGAATCCGGGCGCTGGAGCCGTGGAGCTCGGCCGCGGCTTCATAGAAGGCGAAGCCCTCCTCGTCGGCGATGGCGGCCACTTCGTCGGCCGAGGTGCTGATCCTGGACGCTTCCTCGAACAACTCGCCGAGCAGACAGCCGCCGACCGACAGGGCGAAGGCGATGCCGAACGGATAGCCGGAACGACGAGCCAACACGATGGCCCGATCGCCGGCCTCTCGGGCCTGCTCGAACCGGCCGAGGTGCCAGGCGGTGATCGATCGCCACGCCAGGGCCGTGCTCAGAACGTGCAGCCCCACCAGGGGCGTCAACCGTGCGTCCCAATCCGGATCGTAGCCATCGATCACCATGGCCAGCTGCTCGTCGGCCTCGACGATCCTGCCGACCATGAGCAGCATCCAGCCGAGTTGGGCGCGGGCGACCGCTTCGATCGGCTCGGCTTCCAGCGCCCTGGCCAAGTCGAGCAGCTGCTCGGCCTCGGCCAGCGCATCGAGATAGTTGGCCCGGAGGCCGTCCACGGTCAGCAGTGCGCCGATGGCACCGGACGATTCGAGGCTGGGCGGCACGTTCCGGGTGCGTTCTCGAAGCCGCTCGTACACGGCGGTCGTCTCCGGCGCGTTGTAACCGAACCGGGCCTGATGGCAGGCCCCGAGCAAGGTCAACAGAACCAGCTCCTGGTTCTCGAGATCGGGTGTCGGCTCGAGTGTCGCCAACAGCGACATCGCCCGCTCGAAATGGTGGACCGCATCGTCGTAGGCGGACAGCAGCGACGACTCCCGACCGGCCATGATGCGATACTCGACGGCTTTGTCGGCCATGCCGGCGGCATCGAAGTGGGCGGCAAGGTCACCGGCGACACGTTGGGGAATCCCGGCGTAGATCTCCTCCATGGCACGGCCGGTCGATTCATGCAGCTCGCGTCGCACCGTTGGGGCGAGATGATCGAACAGATGCTGCTGGAACAGGGCATGGCGGAATCGGAAGTGGTTGAGACGCGCACCGCCCACGATCTCCGATCCCCCTTCCCGGAGCAGTGAACTCGGCGCCGTACACAGCTCGGCGAATCGCAGGACGACGTCGTGTGTCGGCACGGACCGCGCCCGGGCCACGACTTCGGCCGAGAACTCCAAACCTTGCAGGCTGGCGACCTCGAGATCGCGCCGGAATTCGCCGGGCAACGTGGAGAGACGGGTGGCGATGGCGGCTTCGACCCGAGGGGGCAGCGCTTCCCGGTCGTGCGATCGGGCGAACCAACGACCCTGGCTGTCTTTGACCAGCTGTCCGTGTTCCTTCAACGCTCGGACGACCTCAACCGTGAACAGGGCGTTCCCGTAGGTGGTCCGGTGGAGACGGTCCCGAAACGCCGCGTCGTACACATTGGGTTCGGTGTCCAACCACAGATCGACGAACTCCCGGCTGCCGGTGAGTTCGAGCCGGCAGGGCCGGCTGGCACGGCTGGCGATCTCGTTGACCGTGTCCTGCACCGGCCGGGGGCCGTCGCTCTCCATTTCGCCCGGTCGGAGAGCGCCCACCACGAGCACCGGGACCCCGGAGGCTTTCGCCGCCAGGTTCGACAGGACGTCGAGCGTGCCGGTGTCGGCCCATTGCAGGTCGTCGAGGGTGATCAGCATCGGGTGGTGTACCGCCAAGCCGGCGAGCACACGGGCGCACTGCTCGACGAGCGGCCGCCGGGTCCGGTTCGGATCGCCACGTCGCCCCGGCGCCTCCGACGTGGCGGCTCGCAGGCGAGGGATGATCGGGTGATCGGGAAAGCCTCGTTCGAACCGGGCCAGGACGGCTTCGGCGTCGACGATGGTACCGAGCAGGTAGGGGCCATGGTCGAGAAGGGCCTCCACCGCGTCCGGTACACCCTGCCACAGGTGCGTCACCTCGGCCGGGGTCAACTGACCCTTCGCCCAGTCGAGGTCGAGGTCGCCGAGCAGCTGGCCGAGAATCTGGCGGAACGGCAGGAACGGGTCACCGGCCCCGCGGTGCGCGTTGCAGCCGCCGCGGACCACCGTGAGGTTCGGGATGGTTTCGAGGGCATCCCGCTCGAACGTCCGAAGCAGCACGGTTTTGCCCGAGCCGGCCTGACCGATGACAAAGGCGACCTGGCCGGACCCCAACTGGGTGTCGTTGAGACGGGCCCACAGCCACTTCAGCTCCTCGGTCCGGCCGACACACGGCTCCCGCACCGTGTCGTCGAACGGGCGAGGCGGAAGCTGGGGGGCGCCGGGGACTCGGGGCGGAAACCGTCCAGCACGGACATCGCCGATGAGGGCCTGGGTCTCGGGGCTGGGCTCGACCCCGAGTTCCGCCCTGAGGGCCGCGGCGAACTCCTCGGCATGGACCACGGCCGCCCCCCGCTGATCCTCGAGGGCCAGAAGGCGTACGAGCATGCGATGGGCGTGCTCGTTCCACGGGTCGAGGTCGATCCAGCGGCGTAGATGGTCGAGGGCCTGTCGGTGCTCACCCGTGCGCTCCCGTAGTTCGGCCAAGCGGCGCAACGTCGTGATGGTCGCTTCGTCCACCGCCCGCCTCGTGGTGAGCAGCCACGTGTCCCAATCCTCACTCAGGCTGGCATCGAAGCCGGCGAGGAACGGGCCTTGCCGCAGTTCGAGGGCGGCCTCCCATGACGCCACCGCACCCGGCTCACTCGGCGTTGTCGAGACCAGTCGCTCGAAGTCGACCAGGTCGATGTCGACCTCCGCGTCGGCGCCGAGCGCGATGTCGGTCCGCGACGCGACGAGTATGGGCGGCTCAGCGCCGACGTCGCCGATGACCTGCCGCAGCGACGACAGGCAGTGCCGGAGGTTCGCGGCTCCGGCACCGGCGGGCCGGTCGGGCCACAGAAGTTCGGCGAGCATGGTTCGAGGCAGCGGACGCCCTTGCTCTGAGGCCAGGCGGGCCAGCAGGGCCCGGGCCGATCCCGATTCGAAACGGGTCACCAGGCGGCCGTCGACGACGACCTCGAATCGGCCCAGGAGTCGTATCGAAACGTCGGTCATCGATAGCCCCTTTCGGCACACCGGGCTCCACGCGCTACCCACGCGCCCAGGGTCGATAGTCGACATGAGTCTAGGGCAACCAACCACTGCGCGGAAAGCGCACGGAAAGAGAGGAAGGACCATGACTCAGACAAGAGGCACCATTGAACGACCACGAGTCGAACGCCCCGTTGCACCGGCATCGAAGCGCCGACCGACAATGACCGCGATCGCGCTGATCGCCTCCCTGTTGGTCGGAGTCCTCGCCGGCTACCTGCTTTGGGGAACCGACAACACCGACCAGGCGACCTCTGACGCCGTCGCCACCGGCGGCATCGAAATCACCACCCGCCAGGAGCAGATGATGGATCTTCTCGAGGCCTATGAAGAGGCCTGGCAGAACGGCGATGGCGAGGCGGTGGCCGCCATGTTCACCGAAAACGGCATGGTGACGATGCTCGGGGTCGAGCTACCCGTCGAGAACGGTGTGCTGGCCGACTATGTGACGGCCAATCCTGCGCCGACGCTCGATGTTCTCGAGCCGAATCTCGTCGACGGCAACCGGGTTTTCAACTTCCACACCTCGGGAGTAAACGAGACATTCACCAACGTCCTCGAGTTCACGACCGAAGGTGACGTGCTGATCATCAGCCACGACATCCGCAACTGACCACCGGGTAGCGCCATTCGGCCCCGAAGCGAATCGGAGGTGAGCCGGGGGCCGGCCAGCACGTAGCCGGTCAGGCCGATTGCGGCCATTCATGACCGAGCGCGCTTCTGGCGTCACCCACAGTTCCCTCAGTCCGTCTTGAACGCCGCGGTCGGGTCGCGGTTGAACGCGGCCACCGCAGCCTCCAGGTCGGCCCGATTCGCCAGTGCGCTCTCCTTCGGGAAACTGGTGGTCAGGAAATGCTGGGCATAGGGGAAGCAGCAGGCCTCGAACGGTTCGGGGGCCACCATCGACGACCCGAACGTGTTGTGTTCGATCGCCACGTTGTCGAGCGGGATCTCGAGCGCCTCGCGCATCTCGGCCGGATCGAAGACCAGCGCGAACGGAATGTCCGCGTCGGCGTCCTCGAGGTCGCTGCCGTAGCCGACCGACAGGTTGCCCTCGACCCACAACCGCTGGTCGAGCGGCGTTGTCGCACCGGCGGTGATGTCGGCGGTGAGCGCGATCCGGTTGGCCGATTCGGCCGACTCGACGTCGATCACGACCTCGCCGAGATGGGAGGTGGTGACCACCGAATGGCTGGTGCTGGGACCCGAAAATCCGGTGCCGGGGTCGTAGCTGATGGTGTTCGACTCGTACCCGCAGATGATCCACGACAACATCCCCGTCCGGGTGTTCTCGGCGATCACGTACAGCTCCACCCGACTCCCCCAGAACACGCTGGTGTGCACGTTGAACATGCCCAGGATGGCCGCGTGGCGGGGTTCGGTCCCGTCGAACATCGACGTGGGGGTCAGCTCATAGCCAGGCGGCAGCAGGCCGCGGGCCGCCGCCTCGTCGTCGATTTCGTAGGCCAGAAAGAAGCTGTAGGGCTCGACGATGAACCCGATCGATGGATCCCGCTTCGATCCCTGCTCGATGATGAACTTCTGGACCCGCAGCGGCAGCTTGGCCAGCATCTCGGCCCGATTGTGCAACGGACCGACGGTGCCCGGCAGCACCTTCTTCTCGGTGTTCTTGACGAACGCCTGTAGCTGCTCCCGGTTGACCGTCATCGCTTCCGCTCACTTTCCTGCTGTTCGTCGACGATTCGTCGGCCGTTTTCGACCACTCGCCGACCACTCG
Organism: Acidimicrobiales bacterium; assembly: GCA_965216675.1. Lineage (GTDB taxonomy): Bacteria > Actinomycetota > Acidimicrobiia > Acidimicrobiales > SZUA-35 > JAHELU01. The sequence goes on from CBDCGK010000004.1 coordinate 1,826,207, forward strand.
CCGACCACTCGGATCGCCCAGGGTAGGCAAACGGAGGGCAAAGCCCGTACGTTTGAACCATGTTGGAGGTGCTGCTCCTGGGCCCGCTTCAGGTGCTGGGGGACGACGGTGTCGATCTCACCCCGGCCGGTGGGCGGGAGCGTCAGTGTCTGGCGGTCCTTGCCACCGTCGGCGCGGAGGGCGTGTCGATGGATCGGCTGACCCGCGAGCTCTACGGCGATCGCAGCCCCAACGAACCCCGCAACGCCATCCAGGCCGTCATCTCACGGCTGCGCCGATCCCTCGGCGCTCACGCCGAGGCCATCGAGACCACCGGCACCGGATACCGTCTAGTCGGCGCGGTCACCGACGTCGAACCGGTGCTCACCGACCTGCGCCGCGCCGCCGACGCGTCGGATCCCGTCGAGGCCCAAGCGGCCCTCGACCACATCATGTCACGCTGGCGAGGCCGGCCCTACGAAGGCCTCGACGGCGAACTCATCGACGCCCAACGAAACCGCATCGAGAACCAACGACTCAAGGCCGAGGAGCTGATCCTCGAACGCCGCCTGAGCGGCCAACCGGCCCGTGGAATCGACCAACTCCTGCTCGACGACCTCGAAACCGCGGTCGGCAGTCACCCGCTGCGGGAAAACCGCTGGCGGCTGCTCATGCTGGCCCTCTATCGCGACGGTCAGCCGGCCGCCGCGCTGCGAGCCTTCCAGCGGGCCCGGTCCATCATGGTGGACGAGTTGGGCCTGGAGCCGGGCCCGACCCTCACCGAGCTGGAACAACGCATCCTGGCCCACGACCCCGAGCTGTTGTCGACGACCGGCGGCGGCGAGCCGGCGACTCGGACTCGGCCGCTGCGGCCGGCGTCGAGCCCCGCCCTGCTGCTCCCCCGACTTCGTTCGAACCTGTTCGGCCGCGGCGGCCTCGTCGCCGACGTGGAAGCCGAGGTGGGGCGTCGACCGCTGGTCACGCTGCTCGGACCGGGCGGTATCGGCAAGACGACCCTGGCCGTCGCCGCGGCCTGGCGTCTCGTCAACCAACGCCCGGTGCACTTCGTCGATCTCGCCTCGATCACCGATCCCGACCAGGTGGCCTCCCGGGTGGCCGAACAACTCGGGATGCCCGATGGCGCCGCCACCGAACCGCCGGCCGCCTGGGTCGGCACCCATCTCGTCGCCAACCCCCACGTGGTGCTGATCGACAACGCCGAACACGTCGTCACCGGGGTCGCCGACCTGGTCGACGGCATCCTGCGTCACCACGACGTCAGCGGCTCGTTCCTGATCACCTCCCGCCGACCGTTGCAGGTGCCGGGCGAGACCGTCATCGCCGTCCCGCCGCTCGTGGCCGACAACGGCGCCGTCCAACTCTTCTGTGACCGGGTCAAGGCCGTGCAACCCAACCTGGAGATCGACGACGCTCAACGGGCCGTGGCGGCGGCGATCTGCGACCGCCTCGACGGCATCCCGCTGGCCATCGAGTTGGCCGCCGGGCGGGCCACTGTCCTGTCGATCGACGACATCGCCGCCCGGCTCGACGATCAACTCCGCCTGCTCCGCCAGCCGCTGTCGACGGGGGAACCCCGGCACGAGAGCCTGGAAGCCGTTGTGACCTGGAGCGTCGATCTGCTCTCCCCGACCGGCCCGCCGGCTGTTCGAGCGCCTGGCCGTCATGGCCGGCGACGTTCTCGGTCGACCGGGGCCGAAGCGGTCGCCGCCAACTGCGGACTGGAGCCGGACACGGTGCTCGACGGGCTCGACGAACTCGTGCGGGCCTCGCTGCTGGTGGCCGAGGGCCGGGGAGGGCGCCTGCGCATGCTGGAACCGATCCGGCAGGCCGCGCTGGCCCGGCTGTCGGAGCAAGGACTCGAGGGCCAGACCCGACGGGCCCACGCCCGCTGGTCGGCCGACCTGCTGGCCGACGCCCACAGCCGCCGTGATCACACCCGGGGCGAGGCCATGGGCCGGACTCGAGACCGACCATCTGAACGCCGCCGTGGGCTGGCTGGCCGAGACCGCCGACGAGATCGAGCTCGTATCACCGACCTGGCCCTACCCGCCGGCTGGTGGTATCTGAGCCACGACGTCCGCCAGGGCGGCCGCCTGCTCGGCCGGTTGCTGGCCCGCCTCGACCGGGATCGCCACGATGAGTTGGCCTGGGCCCTGACGGTGATGGGCCTGGCGGTGGCCACCGCCACCGACCCCCGCTCCGAGGTCGCCGCTCCATCGCTCGACGCCATCACCATCCTCGACCGTCATGGCCATCCCGACGCCGGCGTGTGCCGGGTCGCCGCCGCGCTGGCCCAGACCGAGTTCTCCGACATCGAGGTGCCGGTGCGGTTGCTGGCCGAGGCCGAACGCCTCGTGTCCTCCGACGACCAGTGGGCAACGGCGGTGGTCGACCTCGTGGTCATGGCGGTGGAATCCCTGCTGCACAACCTCGGTCGGGGAACGATCGACACCGACTCGCTGCTGGCCAAGGGGGAACGGGCCGCCGCCGTCTTCGCCGCCATGGAGGAACAGTGGGCGCTCGGCGTCACCCTCACCGAACTCGGCCGGGTCTACCAACGTCTGGGCGACATCGAAGAGGCCGAAGCCCGCTTCCTACAGGGGCTCGAGCAACTGTCCGACGAACACGACTACCACGGACGGCACTACGTGTTCACCGAACTCGGACGCCTGGCATCGGCCCGTGGTGAACACGAACGGGCCGTCGAACTGCACGACCGGGCCGAGGAGATCGCTGCCGGCGACGGCAACCCGGGCTGCATGGCCATGGTGCTGGCCGGCAAGGCCGACGCGGCCGAGGCCCGGGGCGACCGAGTGGCGGCCATCGAGCACTACACCCGGGCCCTCGACCTCATGGATCTGGAGTCGCTGATCGAAACCGGGGCGGACGAGTGGCGGCGAGCCCTCGATCGGCTCACCGCCACCGACGCCTGACTTGGCGGGATCCGGAAGTGGGCCCGGGCCGCGACCCCGTCAGCGTTTGCGGAGGCGCCACGCCTGTTCCGATGGCCAGTGGTGGGCCCACTCGGCCGACACGAAGAACCGCGTGTCATCCGGATCCGGGTCCGGGCACCGGAGCTCGTGGAACGCCACGACGTCGAACCCGGTCGCATCGAACAAGCGCATCCACTCGGAGATCGGAAGGTTGAACTCGGTCGTCTTGTCGCCGTCAATGGCCCAGTCGATCCGGTGCATCCCGAAGTAGGGTTCGTGCAGGGTCCGGGTGGCCGGAACGTCCTCGTCGCGAGGCTGGACGCACATCACCATGGGGTGATTGCCGAGGAACGACAGCTCACCTCCCCGTCGAAGCAGGCGGTGCGCCTCGGGGATCCACTTGTGAGGGTCGGCCCAGATTGCCGCGCCGTACTCGGACACGGCGAAGTCGAAGGACTCATCCGGGTACGGGACCGTCTCGGCATTGCCATGGACGAGTTCCAGTTCGGCACCGTGCTCGGCGGCAAGGCGCCGGGCGGTTTCGAGCTGACGGGCGGAGTTGTCGATTCCCACCACCCGGGCGCCACGACGGATCATCCAACCCGAGACGTACGCCGTACCGCATCCCAATTCGATGGCGTCCATGCCGCTCATGTCGGCCGGGAACAGATCCACCTCGTGGTCGGGCACACCCCATATGCCCCACGACGGCTCGCCCTTCCACGCCCGTTCGCCCATCTCGACCCAGTCGGGCGCCCAGCGGTCCCAGTGGGCCCGGTTGTTCAGCACGTAGTCCGGAGGATCGGTCATGGGACCAGCGTAGGTGGCCCGATCGGAGCCGGCTGGGAGTATCGGCGCGCCGCGTCGTCCCGGCGCGACGAGTGGCGGCGAGCCCTCGATCGGCTCGCCGCCACCGGCAAGGCGGAGCTACAAGGTCACGAGTTCCTCGCGACGACCTCCCCCGTCATCGGTCTCGTCCACACCGTCGGCAACGAGGTCGGCGACGACCGGCCCGGAAGTATGGGCCGGTTCGGCCAGCCCGAACCGGTTGTGGATCCGGCGCAGCGGTCGAGGCGCCCACCAGTTCCACTCCCCCAGCAGCTTCATGGTCGCCGGCACCAGCAGGGTGCGGACGATGGCGGCGTCGACCACCACGGCCAGGGCCAGGCCGACACCGAGCTGCTTGATGGTCAACGTCTCGCCGGCGGCGAACCCGGCGAACACCACCACGATCAGGAAGGCGGCCGACGTGATGATCCGGCCGGTGCTCTGCAGTCCCTTCGACACCGACAGGTCGTTGTCGCCGAGGCGGTCATGGTACTCCTTGACCCGGCTGAGCAGGAACACTTCGTAGTCCATCGACAGGCCGAAGGCGAACAGGAAGATGAGGATGGGCATCCACAGATCGACCGAGCCGACCGAGTCGAACTGCAGCAGACCCGACAGGTTGCCGTCCTGGAACACCCACACCAGCGCCCCGAAGCTGGCGCCGAGGCTCAAGATGTTCATGACCACGGCCTTGATCGGGATGGCCACCGAACCGGTCATCAGGAACAGCAGCACGAAGGTGGCGAGGATCACCACGCCGATGGCGATGGGCGCCCGTTCGGCCAGCATGGCCCGGGTGTCGAGGGTGTTGGCCGCCACGCCACCGACTTCGACGGTGAACGCCGTCGGCACGTCGCGGATGTCTTCCACGAGCCCGAAGGCGACGTCGCCCTGGCTGTCGCCGGCGGGCACAACGTCGACGACCAGCAGGTCCTCGGCGAATCCCTGGCGAACCTGCATGCCGGCAACACCGTCGAGCGAGCCGACGGTCTCCAACCAGGCGGTGGCGTCGGGCGAGTCGGGTTCGGCGTCGGCCATGGCCACGATCGGGTCGGCGCCTCGGGCCGGGAACCGGTCGGCCAGGATGAGGGCCGCGGCCCGGGCCTCCGACGAGCGGGGCAGGGCGGTGGCGTCGCCGTTTTTCAGCTCGGCGTCGAGGAAGGGGGTGGCCAGCAGGGCCAGGGTGCCGCCGACCACGATCACGATGGGCAGGGCGAAACGCTGCACCAGCTTGGACAGCCGGAAGAAGCGGCCCTCACCCTCGGGCGTCGGCACCGTCGGTTTGATCTTTCGGCCGACCAGCGCCAGCAGCGCCGGGAGCAGAGTGACGGCGGCCAGCATGGAGAACACGACGGCCGCCAGCCCGCCGACGGCGAAGCTGGTCATCGTCGGGTCGACGAAGAAGAACATGCCGCTCACCGCGACGGCCACGGTCAGGGCGCTGAACAACACGGTCACCCCGGCGGTGGCCACCGTGGTTTCGACCGCGGCCGCCATGTCGGCGCCTCGGCCCCGTTCCTCCCGGAACCGGGACACCAGCAGCAGGCCGTAGTCGATCCCGAGTCCCAAGCCCAGCATCGACACCACGTTGATGGCGAAGACCGACACCGTGTCGAGCACGAACGTGGCGGCCAGCAGCCCGATCCCGGCGGTCAGGAAGCCGGCCGCGGCCACCGCCAGTGGCATGCCGGCGGCCCGCACCCCGCCGAAGATGAACAGCATGGCAACCAGGGCGATGGGGATGGCGATGGCCTCCCCCTTCAGCAGGTCTTCCTCGGCCTGGGTCTCGAACTCTCGCAGCACCACCGGCTCGCCGCCGACGGTGACCGTCGGCTCTGCTGCTCCGTCGATCCGCTCGGGCAGCTCATGAGCCACCTCCAACAACGAATCGACCACCTCGTGTTCGACCTCGGCGTCGAGACCGTTGGCGTAGGACACGACGACCAGCGCCCCCTGACCGTCGGTGGCGGCCAGTGCCGGTGCGCCGGTCGACCACGGGTCGAGCACCGACACGACCTCCGGCACGGCGGCCAGGTCGGCGAGCCACTCCTCGATCGACGGTTCCGGACCGGAGGCGACGTCGATGCCATCGACGACGATGGCAATGTCGCCACCGGTCGGGGCCTCACTCTGCAGCCGGTTGTAGACGCGGGCCGATTCGATCCGTTCGCTACCGACGAACTCAGCCGTGACCCGCTCCGACAGCGGACCGGAGGCGACGAGGCCAATCACCACCGCCGCCAGCCACCCGACGACGACGAGCCACCGCCGCCGGTAGATGAACGATCCCAGACTCCGAAACATGACAACTCCTTTGATGACAACGGGGTCGCACGCGGCGACCGGTTGCCGTCATTGTCTGTTTCGGGTCTTCGCCCTCGCTGTCAGCGCGCTGATGAGCGCTGACAGACCGCTGACGGGAGCGGCTCGTCGACTTCAGGTAGCCGTCATGTGGGGTCGGGGTTCATCTCCCAATGATCGGGCGAACGCCACAGCGCCGACGAGGTCAGATCGCGTATCGACCGGAGTTCGCCGGGCAGGCGGTCGTGGAGTTTGATGAACAGCTCCTCGTGATCGAGCAGCTCCCGGTTCCACTCCTCCTGGTCGACCGACATGGCCTTCAGGAAGTCGGCTTCGCTGAAGTCCTCGAGGCCCTTCCAGTTGATGTCCTGATGGCGGGGCATCCAGCCGAGCGGGCTCTCGATCGACACCGCTTGACCCTGGGACCGTTCGACGATCCACTGCAGGACCCGCATGTTCTCACCGAAGCCGGGCCACACGAAGTTGCCCTCGGCGTCGCGGCGGAACCAGTTGACACCGAAGATCCGGGGCGGGTTGGGGATCCGCCGGCCGAACTCCAGCCAATGGTTGAAGTACGAGCCCATGTGGTAGCCGGCAAACGGCAACATGGCGAACGGGTCCCGGCGGACGACACCCTGCTGACCGAATGCGGCCGCGGTGGTCTCCGAACCCATGGTGGCCGCCAAGTACACCCCGTAGGCCCAGTTGAAGGCCTGGACCACCAGCGGCATGGTGCCCGAGCGCCGACCGCCGAAGATGAAGGCGCTGATCGGGACGCCCTTCGGGTCGTCCCACAGCGGATCGATCACGGGGTTCTGATGGGCCGGTGCGGTGAAGCGGGCGTTGGGGTGGGCGGCCTTGACGTCGGAGTCGGGCGTCCAGTCGTTGCCCTGCCAGTCGATGGCGTGCGCCGGCGGATCGCCGTCCATTCCCTCCCACCACACGTCACCCTCGTCGGTGAGCGCCACGTTGGTGAAGATGCAGTTGGCCTTGATGGTTTCCATGGCCGAGGGGTTGGTCTCATAGGAGGTACCGGGAGCCACACCGAAGTAGCCGGCCTCGGGATTGATGGCATACAGCTTGCCGTCGGCCGCCGGCTTGATCCAGGCGATGTCGTCACCGACGGTGCTGACCTTCCAGCCCTCATCGGCGAACGCCTGAGGGGGCACGATCATGGCGAAGTTGGTCTTGCCGCAGGCACTGGGGAAGGCGGCGCCGACGTAGGTCTTCTGGCCGTCGGGCTGGGTAACGCCCATGATCAGCATGTGTTCGGCCAGCCATCCCTCGTCGCGGGCCATCGTCGATGCGATCCGGAGCGCCAGGCATTTCTTGCCGAGCAGGGCGTTGCCGCCGTAGCCGCTGCCGTAGCTCCAGATCGAGCGCTCCTCGGGGAAGTGCACGATGTACTTGTCATCGGGATTGCACGGCCAGACGACATCTTCTTCGCCTTCGGCCAGCGGAGCGCCGACGGTGTGCATACAGGGGACGAACGAGCCGTCGGTGCCGAGGACGTCGTAGACCTCGGTGCCCATGCGGGTCATCAGCTTCATGTTGACGACGACGTAGGGCGAATCGGTGATCTCCACGCCCAGCTGGGCGATGTCGGAGCCAAGCGGGCCCATGCTGAACGGGATGACGTACATGGTCCGGCCTTGCATCGAACCGCTGAAGCGGTCCATCAGCAACGCCTTCATCTCGTCCGGGTCCATCCAGTTGTTGGTGGGGCCGGCGTCCTGCTCGGTGCGGCTGCAGATGAAGGTCCGCCCCTCGACCCGGGCCACGTCGCTGGGATCGGTGCGGGCCAGGAAGCTGTTCGGCCTCAATTCGTCGTTGAGTCGGATGAACGTTCCGGCGTCCACCAACTCCTGACAGAGACGGTCGTACTCTTCGTCGGTGCCATCGCACCACACCACGTTGTCGGGTTTGCAGAGTTCGGCCATCTCCGTCACCCATGACGTGAGACCTTCGTGACGGACAGCAGCGGGAGTTTCCATCCGGCCATTATTGCGGCTCTGGAGCAGCATTCACTAGGTAAGAAGGTCCCGCAAATCCAGACCCGCGGAACTTTAGGCCTCGGACGACCCGCCAAGGGGTCGTCCGAGGCTCAAAGTTCGGATGGGGTCGGGTTCGTTGTGGAGCTAGTTGACGCGGGAGATGCGGTCCTGGGGGCCGGGGGCGACCGGGGAGTTGGCGCCGAAGTAGGAGATCAGGGCATCGAGGTCGACCTCGCCACCGAGGCGATCCGTTCCGTCGACCAGCACCGAGAAGTTGTCGCCGCCGTCGGCCAGGAAGCTGTTGACGGTCACCCGGTACCCGGCAGCCGGGTCAACGGTGACACCGTCGATCATGATCGACGTCGGATCGACCTTCGACCCGGTCGGCGCCGCTGCATCCCAGGTGTAGGTGAAACCGTTGGACACCTGCAGAATGCGGTTGCTGCCGGGCGCGGGGTTGTCGAACTGCTGCTCGAGCAGCGCATCGATCTGGGCCCCGGTCAGCGTCATGGTGACCAGGCTGTTGCCGAACGGCTGCACGCCGAACGCCTCTCCGTAGGTGAACTCCCCGTCGGCCTCCGGGCCGCTCGAGGCGAACAGGATGTCGTTGCGGATGCCGCCGGGGTTCATGAAGGCCACGACGGCGGCCCCGGTTTCGGCACTGGAGGTGGCGGCCAGTTGGGCGTCGGCGATCACATCACCGAGCGCCGACTCGCCGGCCGCGTTGCCGGCCCGCAGAATATCCGTCGTGGTGGTGCCGATGACCTGGTTGGCCAGCGGCGCCGACAGGGCGTCGTAGCGGTCGATCAACGCGGTGACTTCGGGATCGGGGGTGACGCCGTCCTGCAGGTTCGGCACGTTGTTGATGGCGACGACGGTCATGTCCTTGGTCCGCCGGTCGAGGGTGACGTCGATGTCGGTGAACAAACGGCCCCGATTGTCGGCCATCGTGACCCACTTGCCATCGATTTCGCAGATGAACTCGTCATTGGTGTGCCCGGCGATGACGAGATCGACGGCGTCGTCGAGCCGTTCGGTGATCTCGGCGATCGGACCGGTCAGGCCGCTGCCGCAGTCGTTCTGCCCGCCGTCGGACAGACCGCCCTCGTGCAGGAGCACGACGAAGGATTCGATGCCCTTACGCTGTAGCTCCGCCACGAGGGCATTGGCGGTGTCGGCCTCATCGAGGAAGGTGAGACCGGCGACACCCGACGGGGTGACGATGGTGGGCGTACCTTCGAGCGTCATGCCGATGAAGGCCACCCGCACACCCTGATAGTTGCGAATCGAGTAGGGCGGGAAGATGGTGTCGCCGGTGGCGTCGACGACGACGTTGGCGGCCAGGAACTGGAAGTCGGCCCCGTCGAAGGGCGTGCCGTCGAGGTCACCGTCGACCGGGTGCGAGCCGCCTTCCTGCATGCGGATCAGCTCGGCCGGTCCCTCGTCGAACTCGTGGTTGCCCACGGCGTTGAGGTCGAGTCCGAGCAGGTTCATGGCCTCGATGGTCGGCTCGTCGTGGAACAGGGCCGAGATGAGGGGGGACGCTCCGATCAGGTCGCCGGCGGAGACGAAGATCGAGTTCTTGACCTCGGCTTCGGCTGCTGCGATGTTGGCCGCCAGGTAGTCGGCGCGCCCGACCCCGCCGAAAGAACCCGACGACGTGGCGATGTTGCCGTGGAAGTCGTTGATGGCCAGGATCTGGAGCTCGACCGGCGGAGGGCCCGACCGATCGTGCCTGGCGGCGACCGGAGCCGCCGAGAGGGCCGCGACCACGGCGATCACCGAGAGAAATGCGACGAGCATGCGCCGCGACGACGAAACAACAGAAGCAGCCATGGGCTCCCACCTTCCTGATAGGTCGACGAGCCGAACGGATCACGGGCGCCGATACCGGCCAACGATACTTCGCGGCGGCATGCCCGGTCGAGGCTGTGTACCTTTGCCCAGGCCACACTCGCCGAGCACCTCGACCTCGGCGCTCGCCGTTTTCGAACCAGCGTGGAGCATACTCAGTGACCATGGGAACGGAATCCGATCGGGCCGAGCACGATTCGCGCTTCGCTGTTCTGCAGACGTCGGACGGGCTGGAGGTCCGGGTTCGACTGGGAACCTCCGACGACGAGGGGCTGCTCCTCGACGGGTTCGAGCAGCTCTCGGACCAGTCGCGATACCAACGCTTCTTCACCGCCATGCCCGAGCTTCACCCTTCGACGATCGATCGGCTTCTCGACGTCGGCACCGACCATGTGGTGCTCGTGGCGCTCGTCCGTGACGACGGCGGCGACGGCTGGATCCCGGCCGGAGGTGTCCGGGCCATCGGGCTGACCGACGAGCCCGGAACGGCCGAGTTGGCGATCACCGTGATCGACGCCTACCAGGGGCGCGGCCTCGGCACGTTGCTGACTGCAGCGGTCGCTGCGGTGGCCTCCGAGCGAGGATTCAGCACATTGGTGGCCGAGGTGTTGGCGACCAACGAGGCCATGCTCGGCGTGTTGCGCTCCTTCGACGCCGAGCTACAGCGAAGGGCCGACGACGGCACCGTCATCACCGGGCGACTGGACACAGCGGTCGCTGCGACCCGCCTCTCGGACTCACAACGCCACGACCTGGTTGCCGCCGAGCGACACCACGAAAATTGACAGCAATCGAACAACTGTTCGATACTATGGAATGCTCGCCGGTCGGCATGACATCATCGGGGATCTCGCCCGGCTACGAAACGAGTTCGTCGGTGCCAGCAACAGAACCGACGATGTGCTGGTCCGCCTCGAGGTGCTGGCGGCCGCGGCCGTGTCCCACGGCATGTCGTTCGCGATCGTGATCAAAGCCAGCGGCGTGCCCCGAGCCAGGATCGAGGCGGTGGCCGAAACTCGGGCCGAGGCGGTGGAGGCGTGCGCCTCGGGCTACGAGCGCCGAGCCAACGGCCTTGTGATGCCGGTCGAGAATGTCGAGTGAGGCCAACCAGCCCGTACCATGGTGACCCTCATGGCGATCCAGCCCGAGCCATTCTTCGACGGTGAGCAATGGAATCGGCCTGCGGTGGTCGCGGCCCAGCGTGCTCGAGCGATCGCCAACTCCGAGCGGCTCGGCCGGCCCGTCTCGCACCGGAACCTCCTCTCCGACCCTCTCGATCCCGTTTTCGTCGAGAAGTTCGAAAGATTTCACGGCGTGGTCCTACCGTCCGACTATCGGTCGTTCCTGATTCAGGTCGGCGACGGCGGCGATGGCCCAGGCCTCTACATGCGGCCGCTCGGTGCGCCGGTCGACGACAGCGCACCTTGGACCCAGGGCGACATCGCCTCCGGGTCTGACGAACCGAACGGCCTCCTCGCGCAACCGTTCGCCCATGTCGAAGCCACCGACATCGATCCCGCCGACGGCGATCTACAGACAACGGCCGGCGCTCTCTACCTGTTCGACCACGGCTGCGCCTTATGGGATCTGCTCGTCGTGACCGGCGACGCGGCCGGCCAGATCTGGCACGACCGGCTGGTGGATGGCGACGGACTGCGGCCGGCCATCGGAATCGATGGCCGGCCGAGCCGCTTCGCCGAGTACTACAGCAACTGGCTCCGAAGCGACACCTGAACGTCGTCGACCGGGCGCTGCGGTCCACTCACTCCGAGGCCGGCCAGTAGGCCCCTTTCGATCAGCGGTCGTTGCCGAACGGGGGCAGGATGACGGCGCCACTGGAGATCAGGACCCCCCTGACATCCGCCGCAGAAATTGTTGGTGGTGCCAATGGCCAGCGGCTCACCGAAGGCCTGAAAGGAACGCTTTGGCGCGGCGCGGAAACCCTCCATCACCCTGCGGCCAAGTACGTCGGGGTTGCCACCGGCCGCTGTTTGTGAACGAAGGCCCGGCGGGCCTGGGTGAACCCGGAGCGGTCGTCGAACAGGTCACGGCTCATCTCGGCCAGTTCCTCGGTTCGGTAGGCGTCAAGCGGTTTGCGCCGTTCATCGCCTTCCCGGCGCCGGCGTTTCTGTTCGAGCAGGCCCCGGTATCGGGAGCTTGCGGCCAGTGATCGTGCCCGGTCGAGCACGACTGCCTCGAACTCGTCGCGTCCACCCGCGATCACCACGTCGGCCAGTCCGATTCCGTCGGCCTGACGGGCGCTGATCGGCAGGCAGGCTGAGGTGAGGTGCTCGGCCATCTCGAAGCCGATCCTCTGCGGCAACAAATACGTCCAGTATTCGGAACCGTACAGACCCATCGTGGCGTAGTGGGGGTTCAACACGACCGGCTGCCGCACCGCGACCTGATCGGCCCCCAGCGCGAGCATCACCCCGCCGGCTCCCGCGTTGCCTCCCACCGACGTGACCACTAGTTGGTCGGAACAGGTGATGATCTCGCGACAGAGGTCGTCGATGGCGTGAATGTTCCGCCACGCTTCGGCTGCAGGGTTGCGGGACGCTTCGATGGTGTTCAGGTCGATGCCGTTGGAAAACACTTCCCCCGCCCGGAGGACCAGGACCTTGGTGTCCTGGCCGGCGGCCCGACGGAAAGCCGATCGCAGGCGCCGGCAGTGAGCGGTCGACATCGCGCCGTTGTAGAAATCGAACCGGAGGACACCGACGGCACCTTCACGCCGGTAGACGATGTCGTTGCCACCACCCAACCGTCCCTCGAAGTCGGGAAGCAGAACCGGGACGTCCTGACATCGGTCGCGCAGCACCACGGCCGCCGGCAGCTTGAGCGCTCGCCCGACATCGCCGCTCCGGTCGAGCGCACGACCTATCCACAACGTGCCGTCACCGGTCGCCACCTGCACGGCCCCGTTGCGCATCGCCACGATCGTCCCCGGCGGACCCGGGGGGTGTTGCCGACTCCCGGGCCAGGCATCGAACACCGATACCGCCCGTCCGGCCAGCGTCGTCCTGACCCCGGGTGAACCGTCGGCGGCCCGAATCGATCGGACGATCCGCTCGCTCGGCTCCTCCCATGAGAACGCCCGATCGCTCTGGGTCATCATCGGCCGCAGTCGGCCCGTTACGTCCGGCCGGGCGTAGTCGAGCGGCTGCGGCTCGAACGATGAATCAGCGGCCAGCATGACGACCTCGTGGATCAGTTCGATCGCCACATCGGTCACTGGGCCGTTGTAGAGCGCGCTCTTTCGCAACGGCGCGCCGATCGACCCGTCGACCGGCGGTTCGGGCATCGGAAACGAACGGGCCGCCCAAATCGGCCCGGCGTCCATTTCCTCGACCGCCTGCAACGCCGTGACACCCCACATCGACGCGCCGTCGGCGATCGCCCAGTCGAGTGACGACGGCCCGCGATCGCCCACCGGACCCGGGTGAATGACAACGGTCCGGTACCGGCGCCACACGTCGGACGGCACCCGGTCCTTCAAGAACGGGCAGATGACAAGATCCGGCTCGAGGGCTCGACAGATGCCCTCGAGCGGCCGATCGTCGGAAGCCAGATGAACGGTGACGTCATGACCCGAAGCGTTGAGTTCGAGCCACGCCCGCTGACTCAATCCATTGAACGCCGAACAGTACAGCACGATCTTCATCGGTTTCCCTCCAATGATTCACCGACATCCGGAATGAACTCCCGATGACCATCGAGAGTGTCCAGGGTGATGTCCTGATACAGCCCACGGCTGTGACCTTCGACTCTTCCCGCCCGGCGTACCCGGAGGTGGAATCAAGGCGATGACTGATGCACGCAAGGACCTTTCCCGACGCCCGTTGTTGAGCGCCCTGCTGTTCGTCATGGCGGTTGTCGGGTCGCTGGCCCTCTCCGCCTGTGGCGGCGATGACGACGGGGCGACCGAGACGGGAACCACCGATGACGCCGCAGGGTCGACCACGTCGTCAACCGGCACGTCCTCGACCGACCCCGGGCAGACGTCGGGCACGGAGGTCACGGAGCCGACCACGGCGGAGCCCGGCGCCACCGGCACCGCAACCGGAACCGGTGGTAGCGCGACCGGCCCGGAGGTCGACGTCTACTTCGGTGTCGACGGCAGCTCGGACTGCGGTGAGGTGCGTGCGTACTCCCGCCGCCTCGTCGACGACTTCGAGGTGTACCGCCAGACCTTCCAGCAGCTCGCCGCCGGACCGTCGGCCTCGGAGACAGCCGACGGTGCCACCTCGATGTTCTCGGGGGCAACAGCCGACGTCGTCAAGTCGGCCATCCTGACCGACGGCCTTCTGACCGTCGACTTCGCCGATCTGCGGCCGTTGATTCCGAATGCCTCTGCCAGCTGCGGAAGTGAAGCGCTGCTGGCCCAGCTGAACGGCACCGCCTTCCAGTTCGCCGAGGTCGAACGCACCCGCTATCTCCTCGACGGCAGCTGCCAGGACTTCGCCAATTGGCTGCAACGCGAGTGTTTCGACACCGATCGATCAGGCCGGCAGGTCGACGTCACCACCAACGAACGGGCGTCGGGCGCCGGGTGCACGCCGCCGACGGCCGACACCCTCCCACCCGGTCGTTGGTTCGGTTTCGTCGTCGACGCCGATCCGGAACAGCTGAGCTTCGATCTGGCCTGCTGGTTCGACGGTGCAGCGGCCGTGGCCGCGGCGGCCGAGGATGGTGAGGAGAGCCCGCCGCCAAACGACTACTACATCCGCAACGAGAGCGATCGGATCCGGGTGCACGTGGTCGAGTCCGACACCGAGGTCGTGTGGCTACCGGAGCCGGGCGACCCGGCGACCACGACGGCGGTCGACTACGAGGTCTGGGTGACGGAGCGCCTCACACGCGCCTTTCAGCCGGGCGTCTGGATCACGACAACGGACGACAGCCACGTCGTCAAGATCGAGGAGCAGTACGTTCCCTGACCGGAAACGACCACGTCGAGCAGCATCCATTGAACAATGTTGTCGATTCGGCTATCGTTGTTCGCGAACCGGCTGGGGGACCAGGGTGAAGCCGGTACTGACGGCGCGAGCGGGCAGTTAACGGCGGGACGCCAGCTAGTCAGATAGGGGGGCTCAGGATGGGAGCCTTTTGGTCATCGAAGTTGCGGCTTGGCCGCGCTCGAGTTCTCGGCGGCTTGACGCTGTCGATTCTCCTGGGATTGGGGTTGGTTGTCGCCGGCGCCACGCTCGCCAGTGCAATACCCATCACGATCGTGGACGACGCCGGACCGGACGACGAGCCGGGCCAGAAGGACCTGAACGAGCTCACGGTCGACTTCGCTCCCGCCGGAACCGATCTCGAGGTCACGTGGAACTGGGACGTGATCTCGGTCAGCGGGAACAATACGGGCGACGCCTGTGCACTGTTCGATACCGACGACGACGGCAACGCCAACTACTCGCTGTGCGTGATCTGGGAAAATGGAGCGACGTACCAGACGACACGGCTCTACGAATGTGGCGACGGTGCGGCCGACAAGTGCGACCAGCCGCGCGACCTGCTGGCCGAAGACCTGAACGGTGACGGCGACCTGGCCGATGCCGGTGAGGCATTGATCGGCGGACCCTATGGTTCGACCTGTTCGCTGACCACCGTTCCAGACACATTCGGACCACGAGGCGGCTCACCGCAAGCCAGCACCGATTTCGACACCCAAGCGTCGTGTGTCATCGAGCTCGATGACTTCGGCGGCATGGATGCGTTCCTCCTCAACGTCTGCAGCTACCCCTCCCAAGTGCCCGGATCCGATCCCTCAGACTGTGTGATCGCACCGAACAGCGGATTCCTGACGTTGGTCAAGGTGGCCGATCCCAACGACGGCACCACCTTCACCTTCGATCTCGGTGCCGGCCAGGCCGCCAACAGCGGCGACAACAGCTTCTCGATCGACGGGAGTGGGACGATCAGCCTCATCGGATTCGCCGCCGGGATCGACTACGACCTGACCGAGATGGTGCCGCTCGATTGGCAACTCGACTCCGCGTCGTGCGAACTGAGCAACGGCACGGCTACCGGTGCCTTCAGCGGTAACACGATCACCGACTTCGAGATCCAGGTCGGCCGGGAGACGACGTGTACGTTCACCAACTCGAAGCCGGGCAAACTCACGCTGGTTAAAGAGGTCACCAACGACAACGGCGGCACCGCCGTGGCCTCCGATTGGACGCTTACGGCTGATGGTCCGAGTGGCTTCTTCGGACAGAGCGGCGTCAGTGCATCGGTTGCGGCCGGCACCTACGATCTGTCCGAGTCCGGTCCCGCGGGATACACGGCCTCCGACTGGTCCTGCACGAGTGGCCAGGTCGACGCCGACTCCGTGAACGTGGCCAACGGAGATGACATCACCTGCACCATCAGCAACGACGACGACGCCCCGTCACTCACCCTCATCAAAGAGGTGATCAACGACAACGGCGGCACCGCAGTGGAGTCCGACTGGACCCTCTCAGCCGGCGGCAACGACGTCACCGGCTCACCCGCCGGCGCCGAAGCCACCAACCAAGCAGGCACCTACGCACTATCCGAAACCGGCCCCACCGGCTACACCCTCACATCACTCACCTGCGATGACAATCCCGGAGTCGAAGTCAGCGAAGTCACCCTGGGACTCGGCGAAGACGTCACCTGCACCTTCGTCAACGACGACGACGCCCCGTCCCTGATCCTGGCCAAAGACCGTGATCAACGACAACGGCGGCACCGCCGTCGCCGCCGACTGGACGCTGTCGGCCGGCGGCAACAACGTCACCGGCTCACCCGCCGGCAACCAAGCCACCACAAGCAGGCATCTACGCACTATCCGAAACCGGACCCACCGGCTACACCCTCACCTCGCTCACGACGACACCCTGGCGTCGAAGTCACCGAAGTCACCATCGGACTCGGCCAAACCGTCACCTGCACCTTCGTCAACGACGACGACTGATCCTGGCCAAGACCGTGATCAACGACAACGGCGGCCAAGTGGCCGCCGACTGGACCCTCTCGGCCGGAGGCAACGACGTCACCGGCTGCCGAAGCCACCGTCATCTACGCACTATCCGAAACCGGACCCACCGGCTACACCCTCACCTCGCTCACCTGCGACGACGACCCAGGCGTCGAAGTCAGCGAAGTCACCATCGGACTCGGCCAAACCGTCACCTGCACCTTCGTCAACGACGACGACGCCCCGTCGCTGATCCTGGCCAAGACCGTGATCAACGACAACGGCGGCACCGCAGAACCAGGCGACTGGACGCTGTCGGCCGGCGGCAACAACGTCACCGGCTCACCCGCCGGCAACCAAGCCACCGATCAAGCAGGAACGTACGCCCTGTCCGAAACCGGCCCCACCGGCTACACCCTCACCTCACTGACCTGTGATGACGACCCCGGAGTCGAAGTCAGCGAAGTCACCGTCGGACTCGGCCAAACCGTCACCTGCACCTTCGTCAACGACGACGACGCCCCGTCGCTGATCCTGGCCAAAACCGTGATCAACGACAACGGCGGCACCGCAGTGGAGTCCGACTGGACCCTCTCAGCCGGAGGCAACGACGTCACCGGCTCACCCGCCGGCGCTGAAGCCACCAACCAAGCCGGAACCTACGCACTATCCGAAACCGGACCCACCGGCTACACGTTGACCTCGCTCACCTGCGATGACAATCCCGGCGTCGAAGTCACCGAAGTCACACTCGGACTCGGCGAAGACGTCACCTGCACCTTCGTCAACGATGACGACGAGCCGTCGCTGACACTGGTCAAGGTCGTCGACAACGGCGCCAACCCCGGCGGTACGGCGACGGAGGCCGACTTCACGCTGAGCGCCACCGGCCCGACCGGGTTCGACGGACCAGGCCCCTCGGTGAGCAACGGAGCCAGCTTCGACGCCGGAACCTATGACTTGTCCGAGGCCGGCCCGGCCGGCTACCTGGCGAGCGACTGGGATTGTGTCGGTGGCAGTCAGACCGATGGCGATACCGTCTCGGTCGGGTTGGGTGAGGATGTCACCTGCACCATCACCAACACGGCTATGGGCATGACGACGCTGCTCAAGCTGACCGACGGTCAGGAAAGCCAGACCATGGCCTGGAACTTCACCCTGTCCGGTCCGGGCGTCGACGAGAGCGACTCGTCACCGCCGACCACGGTCGACTTCGGCGGGGTCAAGCTCGTTCCCGGCGAGGAGTACACGCTCTGCGAGACGGGCATCCCCTCCGGCTGGACACTCGAGTGGAAGGTCGACACCGACGGTGACGGCATCCCGGACACGATCATCCCGCAGGTGTCCGGCACCAACAACAGTCCGGTCGGACCCGACGGCTACAGCCAGGTGTACGACCCGAACTACGTCCCGCCGCCCGATGAGTTCACCAACGACACCCGCTGTGTGAACTTCGTGGTCGGCGTCGGCGAGACATTGGCCTTCCAGATCAACAACTCGTTCCCCGGCGGTGAACCCCGGACGATCGGCTACTGGAAGAACTGGAACACGTGCACCGGGGGCAACCAGGCCACCACCGCCGCCGGCAACGGCGGTCCCGGCGCAGGCTGGTTCATCCTCAACGACTTGCTCAACAACCCGGGCTACACCATCGGTGTCCTTCAGCTCGACGGATCCGACTGTGAGGACGCGGTGAACATCCTCGACAAGCGCTCCATCGACGACGGTAAGAAGCGGGCCAGCGACGGAGCCTACAACCTTGCGTCACAACTGCTGGCGGCCCAGTTGAACCTGTCGGCCGGAGCCGAAACCTGTCAAGAGGTCGTGGATGCCGTGAACGCAGCCCAAACGCTTCTGGCCGACATCGACTTCGACGGCACCGGTGGCTACCTGAAAGGCAAGCGGGCGGGTGAGGCCAACGAATTGGCAGCCATACTCGACGCCTACAACAACGGGTTGCTCTGTAACTGATCCGGTAACCGAATCGGGGACGGAGGTGGGATTCGACCCGAGCGGGTCGGATCCCACCCGAGTTCTCGATCCCGGGGGGTCGGACCGACCGACCACGAACCCGAACATGCGCTACTGGATGACCCAGCCTCCGTCGATATGGATCATCTGACCGGTCATGTAGTCGCTGTCGTGGCTGACGAGGAAGGCCGCCGTTCCCTTCACGTCATCGGGCACCGACACCTTCTTCAACGCCAGGATCTCCGCCAGGTCGTCGAAGGCCTGACCCTCCCGCTCCTTGAAGCCGATCTCCACCAGATCCTTGTCGAGCTGCTCCCACAGCGGTGTCTTCACCACGCCGGGGGCGTAACCGTTGACGGTGATGTTGTGTTCGGCCAGTGCAACCGCACCGCAGTGGGTCAGCGCCAGGCAACCGTACTTCGACGTGCAGTAGACCGTTACGTCGACCAGCGGCTTGCGTGATGCCACCGAACCGACGCAGATCAACTTGTAGACGTGCTCCTGCGGACCCTGTTCGATCATCTGCCGGGCCGTCTCCTGCATGCCCAACCACATGCCCTTGGTGTTCACGTCCATGATGAAGTCCCAGTTCTCCTCGTCGATGTCCATGAAGAACCGGGGTTTGTTCAGGCCGGCGTTGAACAGACCGACGTTGATCATGCCGAAGGCGTCGACGGTTGCCGCCACCGCCGCGGCGTTGTCCTCCCGTTTGGTGACGTCCATCTTCACCGCGATGGCCTTGCCGTTGCCCCGCTCGTTGATCCGCGCGGCCACGTTGGCGGCCTCGTCGACGTCGATGTCACCAAGGCAGACGTTGGCGCCCTGCTCCGCGAAATGCTCGGCGTTGGTGGCGCCCATGCCGCGAGCGGCGCCGGTGATGAGGATGTTCTTGCCAGAGAGGCGCTGGGAATCCATTGGTTCTCCTTTGGTAGGTAGCAGATCTGCTGCTTGTCGATTAGGCGGACGGTTCTCGGCCGGCGGCCCACGCCATGCCCCGGCGCATGATCTCGGTGACCTGGGGGACGCGTAGATCGTCGACGGTGTGACCGATCGAGCAGTAGAAGACCCGACCCTGATCCCACCGACGTTTCCACACCACGGGGATGGTCGTACCCTCGATCCACCACAGGTGGTCGCCGGTGAAGGTGGTGGTGGCCAGCACCTCGTTTGAGGGGTCGACCAGCATGTAGTACTGCTCGGACGTGAGGCGGAAGCTGTTCACACCTCTGACAATCGGATCGTGCGGTCTCGTGATGGTGACGTCATAGTCGACGAAATCGTCGGACGGGACCGGGTTGTCCGGCCAGCCCGGCGGGTGGGCCACGAACTGACCGCCGATGAGGAAATGGTAGGTCGGACGGTCCCGGAACGCATCGCCCATGTGACCGTGCCAGCCGGCGATCCCACAGCCGCCGCCGATGAGTTCGAGGAGTCCGTCCTCCTCGGCCTTGGTCATGGTGCCGAACTCGGGTTGGTGGGAGGATCGGGCACTGGACCAGATCGGCACGATCAGATCGACGCCGGCCAACTCCCCGGGCGTTGCCAGCGGGGCGAGCGTGTCGAAGGTGTCCACCTCGAACCCGTCGCTGCGAAGCAGCTCGGTTGCCCAGTCGCAGAAGTCCTCGGGGCGATGGCCCTCCCAGCCCCCGACGAAGAGCGCGGCCTTCGGTTTCCGAACCATCATCGCTGCGACCTCCGGTAGGTAAGGAGTGCCGCCATGTCGCGTTCGCCGTAGCCGGCCGACTCGGCGGCGAGCAGCTGCGATCGGTTGAGTTCGGCTTGGGGCATCCGCACACCGACAGAGGCGGCCAAGTCGAGCGCGAGACCGACGTCCTTGCCGGCCAGCGACAGCGCGAACGACACCGGACTCGCCGGCTCGTCGAGATACTGGGCTTTGCGGTAACCGAGCATGGGAGCGGCGGCCGCTGACCGCTCGATCACCCGGTAGGCGTCACGAGGATCGATACCGGCCGCGTCGGCCAGATCAATCGCCTCCGCCACGGTCTGGTTCAGCCCGTGGATCAACATGTTGACCGCCAGCTTCATGGCGGTGCCTGATCCTCGCCGCCCCATGCACACCACCTCACGGCTCATCGCCTTCAGGACCGGCTGGATCGGCTCGACCTCGTCATCGCGGGCACCGGCCATCACCAGCAACGTGGCGTCGCGCGCGGCGTCGATCGAGCCGGAAACCGGCGCGTCGACCACGGCCCGGCCGCCGGCAGCCGCCGCGAGTTCATCGATGTGGGCGGGGCTGTGCGTTCCCATCGCCACCACCGCTGAGGCGCCGGCGGCGGCTGCGAAGACCCCGTCGGCGCTGAGAAACACCGACCGAGAGGACTCGTCGTCGGCAAGCATCGTGACGACAACCTCGCAACGCTGAGCCAGCTCCAGCGGTGTCGAGGCTACGGTGGCGTCGACTCTCGAGGCGATCGTCTCGGCTCGAGCCACCGTGCGGTTCCAGACGACGAGCGGGAATCCGGCCTGGGCCACATTGGCGGCCATCGGTTCCCCCATGCGGCCAAGTCCGATGAAGCCGACCGTCGGCGCCGCCCCGATCGGTCCGCTCGATACGCCGGTCCCGCTCACACAAGTTCCATTCCGCCGTCGATCATCACGATCTGGCCGGTCATGTAGTCACTGGCCGGCGAGGCCAGGAACGTCGTGGTTCCCGTGATGTCGGCCGGGGTCGCCACCCGACCCTTGAGGATGTTGGCCGAGAACTCGTCCATTGCCTGGCCCGGCCGTTCCGATGCGCCGATGTCCATCAGGTCCTGGTCGAGCGTCTCCCACATTTCGGTGTGCACGACGCCGGGAGCGAACCCGGTCACCGTGATGTTGTGCTTGGCCAGGTCCCGGGCGGCCGACTGGGTCATCGACAGCACGGCGAACTTTGAGGCGCAGTAGGGCACCACGTTGTCGTAGCCGGAACGGCTGGCGATCGACGCGGTGTTGATGATCTTGCCGCCGCCCCCCTGGGCGATCATCTGCTTGGCCGCCTCCTGCATCCCGATCAGCACCCCGAGGCCGTTGATGCGCATGATGAAGTCCCAGTTCTCCTCGGTGACGTCGAGGAAGTTCATTGGCTTGTTGACTCCGGCGTTGTTGAACTTCACGTCGAGTTTGCCGAACGTCTCGACGGTCTTGGCGATCATGGCCTGAACCTGATCACGCTCTGTCACATCGACCGTGGCGGCCATGATCTTGGCCCCGTTGGCGGCGGCCCGCTGCTCGTTGGCGGCGGCCACCTCGGCCGCTTTGTCACCGTTGAGATCGGCGAAACAGACGTCACCGCCCTCATCGAGCAGTGCCTCACCGATGGCCCGGCCGATGCCTTGCGCCGCACCGGTCACAATCGTGCTGCGTCCGGTCATGCTTCCCATTGTCGGTACTCCTCGTATCGTGTGCAGTTGGTTGCGGGCCTCAGCCGGAGGGTGCCGCCGTCGATTGACGGACGGTTAACTCCGGGGCCAGAACGACCCGTTCGGTCGTCGACTCGGCCCCGTCGATGTAGGTCAGGACCAGCTCGGCCGCCAGCCGTCCCAGCTCGTAGCCCGGCAGCCGCACTGTGGTCAACGGCGGGTTTATCTGGTCGGTGAGGGGGCTGTCGTTGTAGCCGATGACGGAGATGTCGTCCGGCACCCGGATGCTTCGCTCCCGGAAGGTGGCGATGGCCCCGATGGCCATCGTGTCGTTGTGGGCGAACACCGCCGTCGGCAGCGTTCCACTGCGATCGAGCAGTTCTGTGGCCAGCTGCCGCCCGGCTTCGATGGTCGGCAGCCGGATCGACCGGCGGATGTCGTCACAGCTCGCCCCGGCAGCGTGCACCGTGTCGCGGAAGCCCTGGGCTCGCCCTTCGAAGGACCAGATGTCCTCCGGTCCCTCCAGCTGAGCGAGTCGGGTGTGCCCCAGATCGAGCAGATGTCGGGCGGCGAGCCGTCCCCCGGTGACGTCGTCGTGGGAGATGGCCGGGATGCCACTGCCCGGCAGATCACGCACAGCCAGCACGACCGGGACCTCCCGGGCCACCCGCTTGAGCAGCGCTCTGTCGCCGTAGCGGCCGGCGGTGATGACGATGCCGTCGACCCGCTGGGCCAGCAACTTGTCGCAGACCTTGGCCAGCGCCGCCGACTCGTCCCGGGTCTCGGTCATGATCGGCAGCAGATCCCGGTTGCCCAGGGTGCCGGCAATCCCCCTCAACACCGGGCCGATGAAGGGGTTGCCCAGGTCGGCCACGATCACGCCGATCGTTCCGGTACGACCCCGACGTAACGCCGAGGCCTGCAGATTGCCCCGGTACCCGAGTTCCTCGGCGGCGGCCAGCACCCGGTTACGCGTGGCCGCTTTGACCAGCGAACTCTTGTCGGCGCTGAGCGCTCTCGATGCGGTTGAGACGTCGACGCCGGCCCGTTCGGCCACGTCTTTAAGGGTTACGGTTGCCACAGCAAATGTTGTTACCAGAGAATCCTCCGGGATGGCGGAATGGGCCACGGTGTTCATGGTCGTTGGTTCGCAAGGCTCGCTGTTGAAGATCTGTCGGAAGTGAGGACGGGGGCCCGGCTCCTAGTCCCGGGCCCCCGTACGTTCACCTTCAAGCCGAGCGGTCTACCACTCCGGAGCGACCTCGGGGGCGTCGGCGTTCTCCGAGGTCACCTTGACCGACGGCATGAACTCGACGATGCGGTCACCGCCACCGCCGGTCAGGATCTCGTGGGCGACCGTGATGGCATGCTCACCGTCCCACGATGACGACTGGAAGACGGTTCCATCCAGTTCGCCGGACGACACCAGCGGGTTGCCGAGGAACGTGTTACCGATCGAGGTGATGATGAGCGAAGCGGGATCGATGTCCCGGGCCTTGAGGGCATCGATGGCACCGGCGACCATGGTGTCGTCGGCGGCGTAGACCCCGTCGATGTTCTCGGCGCCCACAGCAGTGATCATCTCGGAGGCCGCGATCTGCGACTCGTCCTTGTTCCAGTTGCCCGGCTGGCGAGCCAGGATCTCGACGTTGGGGCACTGCTCGTTGACGGTCTCCTCGAAACCGGCTTCACGGTCGATGGCCGTGGTGTTGCCGGTCAAGCCGTTGATCATGATGATCCCGATGTCCTCACCACCGGCGAACTCACACATCAGCTCGGCCGATGCGGCGCCCTGACCGTAGGTGTCCGGACCCGAGTAGCCCGCGGTGAGACCCTCGTCCTCGTCGTTGACGTCGGAGTTGGTTACCGTCACCGGGATGCCGGCGTCGTTGGCCGCCTCCAGACAGGGCCGAACCGTGTCGGCCACGGCCGGCCACAGGATGATGAGGTCGGGTGAGGCGGCCACTGCCGTCTCACACTCGCTGGCCTGCTTGTCGGCGTCGTACTGCGAGTTGGTGATGGTCAGGTTGATGCCGAGCTCGTCGGCCTTGGCCTCCATGGGCGGCAGGTAGGTGGTGCCGTAGGGCTGGTCGTTGCCCTGCGGCAACAGTGCGAACACCTCGAATTCACCGTCGCCGCCGGCGGCGTCACCGCTGTCGCCGTCGCCGTCGCCGCTGTCGGCTTCCTCGGCTGCGCCGTCGTCGGCCGCCGTCGAGTCGTCGTCGTCATCGCCGCACGCAGCGAACAGTGCGCCCGCCACGAACAGCCCCAGTGCGAGAAGCCACCATCGGCTCCTTGTGGGTTGATCCTGCATGATTTCTCCCTTGTATGTGTCGGTTGTTGACATGTGAGAACCTCTCGTGAGATACGGGTCGTTCGAAGGCGTCGGGCTCAGGCCGCTGCCGTGCTGCGTAGCCGTGACCGGGCGGCACCGATGACGGCCCGCAGGCTGTTCGGGTCGGTGATGACGGCGATGAGCAGCACGGCGCCGATGATGATGTTCTGGACGTCGACCTGGACGGCCGAGAGTGTCAGCGCCACCTGGAGGATGCCGAGCGACGTCGCGCCGAGAAGGGTGCCGAACACCGATCCCCGACCACCGGTGAGGAGGATGCCGCCGATGATGGCGGCGGCGAAGCTCGAGAGCAGCACCGTGGAACCGGCCGTCGGATCGGCTGCGGTTCGTTCGAGCGTGTTGATCACGCCGGCCAGGGCGGCGACGAAGCCGGAGATCATGAAGCCGGTGAAGATTCGCTGACGTACGGGTATGCCGGCGTCCTGGGCCGCCTGGCGATTGCCGCCCACCGCGTAGAACTCCCGACCGACCCGAACCCGGGTGGTGAAGATCTGCATGAGAATGAAGACGGCGACGAAGATCAGCATGCGGGGTGTCAGCCCGGCAAAGAGTGGCTTGCCGAAGGCGATGCCGGCATCGACGTCGGCGATCCGCACCGGCTGCTCGTCGGACACCACGAAGCCGAGCCCGCGAAGGAAGAACAGCATGCCGAGGGTGGCGATGAAGGAGTTGATGCCGACCACCACCACGAAGAAGGCGTTGGCGATGCCGATGATGACGCCGACGACCAGCGCGGCCAGAATGCCGAGCACGAGACTGTCGATGCTGGCCATCACCACGCCGGTCAAGGCCAGCGTGCTGGCCACACTGAGATCGAGTTCGCCCATGAGGATGACGGCGGTCAACCCGAGGGCGACGAGACCGATCAGGGCGATGCGACCCAACGTCACCTCGTAGGAGGTGAACGCCACCGGTTCGAGAATGATCGTGCCGACGGCGACGACAAGAAGCAGCGCCAGTGCCCGACCCTCGGTTCGGCGGGCCAGGATGGTGCGCAGCCTGGTGATCAGGTCGACGTCGCCGCCGGCTGTCGAGAGCGTGGATGTTCCGGTCATGAGCCGACCGCCTTTCGAGCGAGTGCGTCAACGGAGACGGCGAGCACGATCAGAGCGCCGATCGCCATCTGCTGGTAGCCGAATCCAAGGCCGGAGAGCACCATGATGTTCGTCAACACGCTGACGAACACGACACCGAGCAGGGTCCGCAGGATGCTGCCCCGGCCGCCGAAGACGCTGGTCCCGCCGACGATGATGGCGGCCAGCGCCTCGAAGTCGAAACCGGTCGACATGGCCGACACCGCCGTGTTGGAGAATGCCGCCAGCACGAAGCCGCCTATCATGGCCCCGATCGCCGACAGGGTGAAGGCCCCGATGACCACCCAGGCGGTGTTGATGCCGGCGAGACGGGTGGCTTCCGGATTGGAGCCGTAGGCCTTGACCGTGAATCCGAAGGTGGTGCGGTTGAGCACGAACTGCAGGATCAAGGCGATCACGATGAGGGCGATCATCGACAGCGGGAACGGTCCGATCTCGGTGGTGCCGAATCGTCGGACGAGGCTGTCTTCGGGGCCGAAATAGATGCTGCCACCGCTGGCCCACCGCAGCAGCCCCAGCCCGATGAAGGTGGTGGCGAGGGTGACGATGACGGCGTTGGCCTTGAAGACACCGACGGCGACGCCGTTGACCAGCCCATAGATCAATGCGATGAGGAGGGCCAACAGCATGGCCGCCACCACACCGGCCTCGTTGCCGACGCCGATGAGCACAACCGCTGCGGTGGCGACCTGGGCCACGACCGACAGGTCGAGGTAGTTGGCGCTGATCACCACGAAGGTCATGCCGACGGCGACGATGCCGATCGGAGCGGCCCGGTTGAAGACGTCGGTGATGTTGTCGAGCGACGCGAAGCCGTCGACGAGGACGGCGGCGGCCAGGACCAGGACCGCGGTGAACACGAAGATGCCCCGGTCGGCCAACCAGGTCAGGATGTCGGCGCTGCCGGTTCCGGCGTCGTCCTCGTCGGCTGCGACGCCCGGCGGTGCCGCCACCGGCTCGTCGACGGCCGTGTCGACCATTGCCGCCGCGCCGGCGGTCCCGCCTGTCCCGTGGTCAGTCATTTGGATCCTCCCGGTGGGTCCAGCCGCACCCCGGCGGCCCGCACGGCGTTCTCGACGCCGGCGGCATTCTCCTGCCAGATCTCCACCACTTGATCACCCCGGAATCGATACTGGGTTTTGGTGCTGACGGATACCTCGTGACGGGTGACCGGATCGGTTCCCACGATGTAGAGCACGAAGGTCACATCGTCGCCGTCGGAGGTGAAGTCCGACACGAGCGTCTTGCGATCATGGCGGGTACGACGAAGCAGATCGCAGAGGGTCACGAGATGATCCCGTCCCATCGTGCGGCCGCCGGTCAGGTGGAACACCAGGTCTTCGGCGAACAGCTCGTTGACGTTCTCCTCGGTACTGCGTTCGTGGGTTTCGTATTGGCGGCGGAAGTATTCGCTGATGACTTCCTTGCGTTGGCTTGCCGTTTGGCTCATGGCGTTCCCCTCAGACTCCGATCAGCGTTCCGGTCTCGCCGGCGGCGAGCGACATGACCGACTTCTCGTCGGCCACCCCGGCCGGCAGCGTGCCGACGATCCGCCCGTCGCGCATGACGTGGATGATGTCGGCCAGGTCGAGCAGCTCGGGAAGGTCGGAACTGACGACCAGCACGGCCGCACCCTCCTCGGCGAGCTCCCGGACGAGGCGATGGATCTCGGCCTTGGCTCCGACGTCGACCCCGCGGGTCGGCTCGTCGAGCACGATGACATCGGGCTCCCGGGCCAGCCACTTGGCCAGCACAACCTTCTGCTGGTTGCCGCCGCTGAAGTCGCCCGCATCCCGTTGCACTTCGGGCGGGCGGAGGCCGACGATGTCGGCCAGCTTGCGGGCGAGTTCGGTGATACCGCTGAGCGACAGCACACTGCCCTTCGACAACTGATGCCGGTTGGGCAAACCGATGTTGTCGGCCACGGTCATCGTGAGGGCCAGGCCATCGGTGCGTCGCTCCTCGGGCACATACGCCAGGCCACTCTTCACCGCGGACCCGTAGGAGATGATGTTGGTCGTACGGCCACCGGCGGCGATGGTGACCTCGCCGGCCGAGCGGAGGTCGGCACCGATGATGGCCCGCACCAGCTCGGTTCGGCCGGCGCCGACGAGTCCGCCGAGTCCGACGATCTCCCCGGCCCGAACCTCGAGGTCGACGTCGTTGACGCCGACGGCTCGGATGCCGGTCGCTTTCAACACGACCTCGCCCGGATCGCGTGCCGGGCCCGTCTCCTCCAGTTCACGTTTGAGTTCCCGACCGACCATCATGTCGACCAACTGGTCGGGCTTGATCTCCGCGATGTCGACGGTGTCGACGTGGCGGCCGTCTCGCAGCACCGTGACCCGATTGCAGATGCGGAAGATCTCGGGGATCCGATGCGAGATGTAGATGATCGCCAGTCCGTTGGCGGCCAGACGCTCGAGCATGTCGAGCAGGTAGTCGGTCTCGGCCGGAGTCAATGTGGCGGTCGGCTCGTCGAGGATCAGAACTCGGGGTTTCCGGGCGACGGCGCGGGCGATCTCCACGAACTGGCGGAGTGCCACCGACAATCGGGAGACCGGCTCGTCGAGATCGACGGTCACGCCGATCTCCTCCAGCGCTTCGGCCGCGACCTGACGCTGCTCCCCGGATTTGATGAACCCGGCCTGGGTCGGGGTCGAGCCGAGCAGGATGTTCTCGGCCACGGTCATCTCGGGAATGAGGCTGAGCTCCTGGTGGACGAGCGCCACGCCGGCATCGAGTGCGGCCCGGGTGTCGCCACCCTCGAGGGCCACACCGTCGATAAGGACGGTCCCGTTGTCGGGTTTGAGGATGCCGGAAAGCACTCGCATGAGGGTGGACTTGCCGGCCCCGTTCTCGCCGACGAGCCCGTGGATCTCGCCACGAGAAACCGAAAGGCTCACGTCGTTGACGGCAAAAACGCCGCCGAAGTGTTTCGAGATGTTGGTCGCTTGGACGATCGGGTTGGTCTCGGCCGTCCGGCCTGTGGCTCCACTCTCGCTCATGCCACCTCCCCCTGGGTGTCGGCTGATGTCGGTGATCCTGACCATAGCCCGGTTTGCAATCGATTGCAAGAAGGATTCCCGCACTACTGGATATTGGATCAAAAGCGAACATCGATAGCCAGGTTCAGACCGCCGACTGTCTTGCAATCGATTGCAGATCGAATTACGATGCAGAGCACGAACACAACGGCACGCAACCTTGTCGCGGCGGCTGTCTCCCGACCTGATGCCGTGGCTACCACAATCGGAGGAGCGACAGACACATGGCCGAATTCGCAATCGCAGTGACCCCCTCACCCGGGTCGATGGCCGTCGACTTCGAGGAGCGGGTCAACTTCGACCGACTCCGCCAGTACCGACTCGGACGGGTCCGGGCTGCACTCGACGCCTCGCCCGCCGGCGCGCTGTTGTGCTTCGACACCAACAACATCCGCTACACCACCAGCACCCAGATCGGGGAGTGGGCGCGAGACAAGATGACCCGCTACTCGCTCCTCACCCGCGAGGGCGGCGACCCCATGGTCTGGGACTTTGGCTCCGCCGCCGCCCACCATCGACTCTATGCCCCGTGGCTGAAGCCGGAGAACTGCCGGGCCGGACTCAACGGGCTGCGAGGAGCCATCCCGCCGGACAACGGTCTGTTCGAACGTACCGCCGCCGAGGTCGCGAGCCTGCTGCGGGAAGCCGGCGTGGCTGACATGCCCCTCGGCGTCGACATCGTCGAGCCGCCCATGCTGTTCGCCCTTCAGGCCGAGGGGATCAACGTGATCGACGGTCAACAGATCATGCTCGACGCCCGCGAGATCAAGTCCGACGACGAGATCATGCTCCTCACCACCGCGGCGGCCATGGTCGACGGTGCCTACCAGATGATCGCCGAGGTGCTGAAGCCCGGCATCCGGGAGAACGAGATCGTCGCCCTGGCCAACAAGAAACTCTACGACCTCGGCTCCGACGACGTGGAGGCCATCAACGCCGTCTCCGGTGAACGGTGCAGCCCCCATCCCCACAACTTCTCCGACCGCCTGCTCCGCCCCGGCGACCAGGCCTTCTTCGACATCATCCAGTCGTTCAACGGTTACCGGACCTGCTACTACCGCACCCTCAACGTCGGCCGGGCCACCACCGCCCAGCACGACGCCTACACCAAGGCCCGGGAGTGGATCGACGCTGCCATCGACATGATCAAACCCGGCGTCAGCACCAAAGACGTGGCCGAGGGGTTCCCGGCCTGTGAGGAGTTCGGGTTCAGCTCCGAGTTCGAGGCGTTCGGCCTCCAGTTCGGCCACGGGCTCGGGCTCGGCCTGCACGAACGGCCGATCATCAGCCGGGTCAACTCGCTCGACCACCCAATGGAGATCAAGCAGGGCATGGTGTTCGCCCTCGAGACCTACTGCCCCGCCACCGATGGCGTGTCGGCGGCCCGGATCGAGGAGGAGGTCGTCGTCACCGAAGACGGCTGCGACGTGATCACCCTCTTCCCCGCCGAAGAGCTCTTCGTGGCCAACCAATACTGATCGGGGAGCCCCTTCGATGACAACCATGCCGTCCTATGACGAGTACGGGAACCACGATGCCGTACTCCCCGAACCGGTCGACCAGGCCAACGCCGAGCTGCCGATCGACGACGAGACCCGCCTCCGGCTCTATCGCCTGCAACAGGAGATCCGCCTCTTCGAGAAGCGGGCCTACGACCTGTTCCTCCGGGGCCTCGTGAAAGGCACGAGCCACCTGTCGCTCGGCCAGGAGGCGATCGCCGCCGGTTTCGGCGCCGCCATGCGCCCCGACGACTGGACCTTCGCCACCTACCGAGGCCATGCCCACACCCTGGCCCGCGGTGTGCCGATGACGCCGGTACTGGCGGAACTGCTGGGCCGGGCCAACGGATTGCTTGGCGGCAAGGGCGGCTCGATGCACCTCACCAGCGTCGAACACGGGGTGATGGGCAGCTACGCCATCATCGGTGCCCACCTGTGCGTGGCCAATGGGGCGGCGTGGACCGCCCAATACAACGAAACGGGCCAGGTGGCGGTCGCCTTCTTCGGTGACGGCACCACCAACATCGGGGCCTTCCACGAAGCCGTCAACTTCGCCAAGGTCTGGAACCTGCCCACGGTGTTCGTCTGCGAGAACAACCTCTACATGGAGTACACCTCGATCGGTCACGTCTCACCGGTCGCCAATCCGGCGGCCGACCGGGCGTCGGCCTACGGCCTCGAATCGATCGTGGTCGACGGCAACGACGCCGATGCCGTGTACGACGTGGCATCGACCGCTCTCGCCAAGGCCCGATCGGGCGGAGGTCCGTCACTGATCGAGGCCAAGACCTACCGCCACGGCGGCCACAGCCGAGCCGACCCCGGCAAGTACCGACCGGACGACGAGGTGCAGGCGTGGCTCGATCGTGATCCCATTCCCATGTACCACCAGCGGCTGCTGAGCCTCGGCATCGACGAGGGTCGCCTGTCGACCATCTCCACCGAGACCGCGGCGGCCGTCGAGACGGCGACCCAGGAGGCAATCGACGGCCCGCTTCCCGACCTCGCCTCGATCTACACCGACGTCTGGGCCGATGGAGGCTGGCAATGGCGGAACTGACCTATCGGGACGCGGTCAGCCGGGGTATCGCCCAGGAGATGGCCAACGATCCGAACGTCGTCTTCCTCGGCGAGGACGTCGCCGGCGCCGGTGGCGTGTTCAAGGCCACCACCGGACTGCTGGAGGCCTTCGGACCCAAGCGCGTCCGCGACGCCCCGATCTCCGAGCAGGCCATTCTCGGCGCGGCGATGGGGGCGGCCATGACCGGACTCCGACCGATCGCCGAGATCATGTTCTCCGACTTCCTCGCCGTGTGCTGGGACATCATCGCCAACGAGATCGCCAAGAGCCGCTACATGACCGACGGCCAGATGTCGTTCCCGCTCGTGGTCCGCACCGCCAACGGCGGCGGATCGCGATTCGGGGCCCAACACTCCCAGAGTGTGGAGAACTGGGCGATGGCCATTCCCGGGCTCAAGGTGGTCGCGCCGTCGACCGCCGTCGACACGATCGGGCTGCTGGCCGCCGCGGTGCGCGACCCCGACCCGGTCATGTTCTTCGAACACAAGTCGTGTTACCCGATGAAGTTCGAGGTTCCCGACGGCGACGGTGAGATCGTTGACGAACTCGGCACGGCCAAGGTGGTGCGGGAAGGCAGCGACGTGACGATCGTGGCCCTCGCCCTTATGGTGCACCGGGCACTCGACGCCGCCGAGCGTCTGGCCGGCGAAGGCATCAGCGCCGAGGTCATCGACGTGCGTTCGCTCGTGCCGCTCGACACCGCCACGATCCTCGACTCGGTGGCCAAGACCAGCCGCCTCTACACCGTCGAGGAGAACCCGCGGTTGTGCGGCTGGGGGGCTGAGATCTCCTCGATCGTGGCCGAGGAGGCCTTCTGGGACCTCGACGGGCCGGTCGTCCGTATCACCACCCCCCACATTCCGCTCCCGGCGGCCGACTCCCTCGAGGACGCCACCATCCCGTCGGTGGATCGGATCTACGAGACGATCGCCAAGACCGCCCGAAACTGAGCCCTGACGGTTCCCTTCGACCGTGCCGCGCCGGGTTGGCGACACGGTGATCCAGCCCCGAGGAGGAGCACATGATCCCCGATCATCTCACCAGCCTGGAGGACTACCGGCCGATCGTGGGCGACGACACGATCGATCGCATCCGAGCCAAGGCCGAGCCCCTGCGGGGTATGCGGGTGGCCCACATGAACTCGACCTACCACGCCGGCGGGGTCGTCGAGATCCTACTCTCCCTCACCGCCCTGCAGAACGAGCTGGGTATCAACACCGAGTGGCGGCTCCTGCGGGGCACCGAGCAGTTCTTCGGAGTCACCAGGGAGATGCACGACGCCATCCAGGCCGGCGACCTCGACCTGACCGACGACAAGAAGCGGATCTACGAGGAGGTGATGGCCGAGAACGCGATGCGCAACAACTTCGATCACGATGCCGTCTACCTCCACGACCATCACACGATGGGCCTGGTTGCACACGCCAGGAAAAGGGGTCCTTGGATCTGGCGCTGCCACCTTGATCTGACGGCACCCAACCCGGATCTCATCGCCTATCTGAAGAAGTTCGCCGACCGGTTCGACGCGACGGTCGTCATCCTCGAGCAGTACAAGCAGCCCTCGTTCGACACCCCCCAGTTCTCGATTCTCCCGGCGATCGACCCGCTCAAGCCGAAGAGTCGGGAGCTCTCGGCTGCCGAGATCGAGGAACGGCTCGGCTCCTACGGGATTCCGACCGACCTTCCCATCGTGACCCAGATCTCACGTTTCGACCGGTGGAAGGACCCTCACGGCGTCGTCGACGCCTTCGAACTGGCTCGCCGGGAGGTCGACTGCACGCTCGTCATGCTGGGCAACCGGCCGGCGGACGATCCGGAGAAGAACGAGATCTACGACGACCTGATCGAGCGGCAGCATGATCGGATGATGGTCGTCGACGGGACCGACCAGCTGCTGGTGGCGGCCCTGCAACAGCACGCAGCCGTGGTGCTCCAGAAGTCCCTGCGGGAAGGGTTCGGACTGACCGTCTCCGAAGCGTTGTGGATGGGTACGCCGGTCATCGGCGGCAACGCCGGCGGCATCCCCCAGCAGATCGACCACGGGACGAACGGCTATCTCGTCGACAGCGTCGATGAGGCGGCACAACGGATCGTGGAGCTGGTCGCCGACCCCGACCACGCAGCCGAGATGGGTCGGGCCGGACGTCGGAAGGTCCGCGACCGGTTCCTCATCACCCGGCTCCTGGAGGATCATCTCGACCTGCTGTCCGGCTTCGAAGCGCGTTTCGTTCCGAGCCGGTGATCAGTTGATCGAGCCGGCCACGGCCCGGCGGGACCCGACCAGTGTCCCGGTGAGGGCTTCGGGCGGGGAAGGCCGGCCGGTCAGATAGCCCTGCAGGTGGGTGATACCCGACGCCTCCAGCGAAGCCAGCTGTTGTTCGGTCTCCACCCCCTCGCACACGACCGGTGCGTGGAGAATGCTGGCGATCGAGACGATGGCCTGCATGATGGCGCAGGCGTCGGTCGGGTCGCCCCCGGCCTGCTCCCGCATCGCCGACAACGTGATCAACAACGAGCGATCGATCTTGATGATGTCGAAGGGAACCGAGATCAGCTGGCCGAGATTCGAATAGCCCGAGCCGAAGTCGTCGATCGAGATCATCAGACCGGCATCCTTCAGCTCCTGGAGCCGCTGGCGGGCCAGCCCGGTGTTGTCGAGCGCCGCTGTCTCAGTCACCTCGATCACCAACCGCTCGGTCGGCACATTCCAGCCGGCTGCGACCTCCAGCACCGACTCCACGAACGTCGGCTCGGCGAGCTGGGCGGCCGAGACGTTCACCGACAGGGTGACGCCGGGGGCCAGGCCCGCCTCCATCCACACCGCCAGTTGCCGGCACGCGTTCTCGAGCACCCAGCGGCCGATGGCGCAGATCTGCCCGGTCGACTCGGCGATCGGAATGAACTCGTCGGGGCGAACGGTACCGACCGAGGGGCTTGTCCACCGCAACAGAGCCTCCACCCCCACGATCTCCTGGGTCCCGACCGCGACGATGGGCTGATAGACGAGCGAGAACTCCTCGTCGTGGTCGGCCTCCCGTACCGCTCGGGCCAGCTGATTGGCCCGGGTGATCGTCGCCTCGAGCGCAACGTCGTAGACCTCCACCGCGGTGCCGTTGCGGCGCTTGGCCTCATAGAGGGCGATGTCGGCCCGGATGACGAGATCGTCGGCCTCGGCGTCGTTCTCGGCGAGGGCCAGACCCGCGCTGCTGTGGACCGACTCGACACGATCGCCCAATTGGAACGGCTTCTGGAGCACGTTCACAAGGCGGTTGGCCACGGCCAGCGCCTCCTCGACACCGCTCACGGTCGGCATCACCACCGCGAACTCGTCGCCACCCATACGCAACAAGGTGACGTCGCTCCGCACGACATTGCTCAGCCGAGCGGCCAGCGAGACGAGCAGTTGATCGCCGATCGGATGACCGAGGGTGTCGTTGATCTCCTTGAAGCCGTCGACATCGAGCGCCAGTAGAGCCATCGGCCGGCCGGAGTCGATCATCATCTCCCGGGCGGCCTCGATGGCGGGATCTAGACCTCGCCGGTTCGGCAGACCCGTCAGTGCATCAGTCGCCGCCTGCCGTTCCAGTTCCCGTCGAAGCTCCACCTCGGTGGTGATCTCACGGGCCGTCACCAGCAGACCGTCGACCAGGTCGTCGCCGGTCAGATCAGACACCCGCACATCGAACCAACCCGTTTCGCCTCGACGGGTCGTGAGCTGGAACACCTCGGACACCCGATCGGGTCCCACGTCGGACAGATGGTCGAGCAGCGTCGGCCGATCGCCGGGATCGGCCAGACCGACCACGTGGGCCAGCAAGTCGTCACCGGGGCGGAGCAACACACCGGCCGACTGGGACCGAAAGGTGATCGAACCTTCCTGATTGACCACGAACAGCACGTCGGGTGAATCGTCGAGGAGGCGCTGCAACCGCTGCCCTTCCCGTATCTCGAGTTCGGCCTGCGATCGTTCCGCCAACGTCCGGCGGCGGGATCGAGTGACGATGCGAGCGGCGACGATCAGCGCCAGGGTCGCCACACCGATCGCGATCATCGAGTTTCGTTCGGACCGGGCCGCCTTGTCGGCGGCCGATTCGGCTGCGAGCCCGATCAGCCGGCTCAACTCCGTGTGATCGTGGTTCCCGTGATCGTGGTTCCCGGCCGGCGGGGCGTCGGGGTCACCGAGCAGACGGGCGGCATCAAGCCGTATCTCCTGAGACAGCTCATCGAGACGGGCTGCCTGCTCCCGGTCGAGCGCGTGCAGGGAGACCGCCGTTGCGTCGTCCAATACGAGGACGGAGTTCGTCACCGATGCCAGATCGGGACTGCCCCCAAGCGACTGGACCGTGTCCGCATGAACGATTTCGGTGACGGCCACCCGCAGCTCGAGCGCAGCGCCGGCCGCCTGCCGCTCCTCAACCGCTTCGACCGTGAAGTAACCCGCCGTCGACAGCGACATCACGAGAACGAGTCCAAGTACGGCACCGCACACACGACGGCTCGCCATGGATCTCAGACGTTCAGAGGCCACAATCGATTCTCGGTCCTTTTCGCTCCGGCGGTAAATCTCGTTGGACGAAATGGGTCGAACGACTCAACCGATGGCCGACGGTCTCGTCACCTTCATGATCGGCTCGACAAAGCCGATAGGCAGCGGATGAGCTTCGACCGGTCGGACGGCAGACGGGTGTCATCCCTCTCGACGACCTCCGCCCTGGCGACGGTGGGGTCGACGGGGTTCGCCGTGGGCCTGATGTACGTCGTGGCCGACCGGCTCATCGAGGATGTCCTCGAGATCGAGACGTGGTGGGGCGAGCTGCTCGAAGTGGTGGTGATGGCGCTCGTCACCAGCATGATCCTGTGGTGGGGCGTGTTGCGGCCGCTCCACGCAAAGGTGCAGGCCGAGGCCGACCGGGCCGAGGCGCAACATCAGGCGCTGCTGAACGCCGCGTCCCTGCAGCAGTTCGAGGGCCAACTCCACCGGGGTCTCGAGATGGCGTCGACCGAACCGATGGTCTACGACACGCTACGAAAGGCGGCCTTGAAGGCGGCGCCCGACGTGACCGTCGAACTGCTCATGGCCGACTCGAGCAAAGCCCACCTCAAACAGGCGCTTTCGACCGCCGATACCGCCGGATCCCATTGCCCGGTCGAGATGCCGCAGGACTGTCCGGCGGTCCGCCAGTCGCAGACGCTGGTGTTCAACTCGAACGCCGAACTCGACTCGTGCCCCCAGCTCGACGGTCGAGCAATCGGGGCCTGCTCGGCGACCTGCATCCCGCTCAGCATCGGCGGTCGCTCGATCGGTGTGCTGCACGCCGTCGGTGAGCACCGTCAGCCACCGGCGGGAGACGCACTGCAGAAGCTCGAAGCTGTTGCGCTCCAAGCCGGATCCCGCATCGGGCTGCTGCGGGTCATGGCGTCGACCACACTGCAGGCGGCCACGGACCCGCTGACGGGTCTGCTGAACCGACGCTCCTTCGAGGACCAGGTGCATCAGATGATCAGCCGGCATCAGCCGTTCGTCCTGGCCATGGGAGATCTCGATCACTTCAAGAACGTCAACGACACCCATGGCCACGAGGTCGGGGATCGGGCGTTGCGACTGTTCGCCCGCACGATGAGGGGGAGCCTTCGGGCCGAGGATCTGACGAGCCGCTACGGAGGTGAGGAGTTCGTCGTGGTGTTTCCCGGTTGCAGTGTCGAGCAGGCCGTCGATGGTCTCGAGCGAATCCAGCAGGCGTTGGTCACGGCGCTCGGCGAGGCCACCGTTCCCGACTTCACGGTCAGCTTCGGCGTCGCCCATTCCGACGACGGCTCGACGCTCGCCGACATCTGCCGCCTGGCCGACACGGCGTTGTTCCGGGCGAAGCAGGAAGGTCGCAACCGGATCGTGACGGCCGGCGGTGGCAACCGCCCGAGCGCCGACGCCGCGGTCACACGCTGATCCGTCCGCCACCAGGTCACACCCTCAGCCGGGTGCGCGTTCGCGGGCGAAAGCGGTCACTTTCGTTCGTTTTCGCCCGCGAACGCGAAGGGGTGGAGAGGCGAGGGGTCGAGCGGTCGAGGGCGGGGATCGAGAGGCGGGGGTCGAGGGGTCGAGGGCGGGGTGGACTGATCGGGCGTCGGGTCAGGTCGACTCGACGATGAACGAGGCGATCGTCGCGGTGCTGCCACCGATATTGAGCGTGGCCGCCCGTCGAGCCCCGTCGACCTGGTAATCGCCGGCCTCGTCCGCCACCTGCCGGGTCGCGTCCAGCAGCATCCGGGCCCCGGTCGCTCCAACGGGATGTCCCCCGCCGATGAGTCCACCGCTCGGGTTGACGGGCATCGACCCGCCCCGTTCGAGCGCACCATCCTCGATCGCCTTCCAGCTCTCCCCGGGAGCCGTGATGCCGAAATGGTCGATGGCCATGTACTCCGAGGGCGTCATGCAGTCGTGGGTTTCGATGAGATCGAGGTCGTCCGGACCGCTGATCCCGGCTCGGGCGAATGCGTCGGTGATGGCGTGGCGCACATGGGGCATCACGTACGGGGAGTCGCCGCCGGGGGCCGTCCCGTCGAGCTTCTGAGTCAGTCCGAGGCCGACCGTTGCGTGGCCCCAGCCGGCGATCCTGGACTTGGGTCGGGCATCGCCGTGTTCGGCCAGCCATCGATCCGACACCAGCACCAAGCCGACGGCTCCGTCGGTGATGTGGGTGACGTCGTTGCGGCGAAGGCGGCCGACGACCACGGGATTGACCCGGTCGTCGTCGGAGAAGCTGTCGCTCGACATGTCCCACGACCGCGTCTGGGCGTTGGGGTTGGCCTTGGCGTTGCGGTAGTTGAGTTCGCCGATCGCCCGCAGATGCTGATCGTCGATCCCGAACCGGCGGTCGTAGGCCTCGGCCACCTCGTTGAACGCGTGGGGCCAGAAGAACTCGACGCCGTCGGTCTCGTGGCCGACCCACGCCGCGGCCTGCTGTACGGCGGCGGCCTGCCCGCTCGGCATCGTCTTCTCCTGCTCCACGCCCAGTACCAGCACACAGTCGTAGCGTCCCGATTCGATCTCGGCCATGGCCGACAACGTGGCCATCGACGACGACGCACACGCCGCCTCGTGGCGCATCGAGGGGATCCCCCACAGGTCGGGAACGACCGTCGCCGGCATGGCGCCGAGATGCCCCTGCCCGTTGTAGAGCTGGCCAAAGGCGTTGCCGACGTGGATCGACTGGACCTCGGACGCGTCGATACGGGCATCGGCCAGCGTCTCCCGGACCGCCTCGGCCACGAGGTCGGACACATCCATGCCCTCCTTGACGATCGCCCGGGCGAAGTCGGTCTGGTGTCCGCCGAGTATCGAGACGCCTGTGCTCATGACCCCATCCCCTGCCGCTTCATCGTCTCGGTCATGTGATTCATGTTCTTCGTCCCTGTCATCGGTTTCTTCATGTCCACCTCGCCCGGAGTTCGGGTTTGACCACCTTGCCGACCGGGTTCCGGGGCAGGGTGTCGACTACTTCCAATCGTTCGGGGATCTTGTAGCTGGCCACGTCGGCCGATCGCATCACGGCGATCACCGACTCGAGGTCCGGTTTGGCGTCGCCGTTCATCTGGTTCGGTACCACGAAGACTCCGACCCGCTCACCCAACACCGGGTCGGGATAGCCGACGACCGCGCACTCGGTGATGCCGGGATGGGCGGAGATCAGCGCTTCGACCTCGGCGGCCGAGACGTTCATGCCTCCGCGGATGATGATGTCCTTGGCCCGGTCGACGAAACGGAGCAGCCGGGGCCCGTCATCGCCGTGCTCCCGATCACCAGACGGTGGCTCGGCCCACTCGAAAATGTCGCCGCTGCGGAACATGCCGCCCACGAACTCCGACCCGTCGGAACCCAGGTAACCGTCGAAGACGGTCGGGCCGCCGAACAACAACTCGCCCGGCCGTCCGGGCTCCGTGATCTCCTCGCCGGTCCCCAGATCGACGAGGCGGGCCTCGACCCCGGCCCGGTCGGGTGCGGGGAACAACCGGGCCCGCTGCACCGGATCCGGCACCGACGATCGGGTGGACAGCATCGAGACCCCTTCGTTGGAGCCGAAGGCGTTGCAGATCTCCACGCCCCGGGCCTCCCAGCCCTCGATCATCCACGGATCGAGCGGCGCGGAGCCCGACGTGATGATCCGCAACGCCCCGAGGTCGACCCCGTCGAGTATCGAGTCATCGGCCAGCAACATGTTCAGCAGGGCGGGCGGGGCGACCGTGTAGGTGATGCGTTCCGACTGCAGTTGGCCGAGGAACACCGGCAGATCGAGCGGCTGGTGGAGCACGAGCATCGACCGGCTGAGCAGCCACGGCACCAGCATGCCGCCGATGCCGGCCATGTTGACCAGCGGGAACGGGCACAGGAGACGATCGTCGGCGGTGAGGCCGAGAGCGGCCACCTGGAAGCGGCCGGTCTCGCCCCACATGGCGTGGGTACGGGGGACGCCCTTCGGGGTGCCGGTGGTGCCCGACGTCCAGCAGATCGTGGCCACGTCGGTGGCGACGGGGCGAGTCCCGACGTCGATGCCGACGTCGAAGGAAGCGGAGGAGTCGGAGGAGCCGGTGGCGGACCCACCGTCGAGTCCGACGGCGTCAAGGGCAACG
Source organism: Acidimicrobiales bacterium (assembly GCA_965216675.1). GTDB lineage: Bacteria > Actinomycetota > Acidimicrobiia > Acidimicrobiales > SZUA-35 > JAHELU01. The sequence goes on from CBDCGK010000004.1 coordinate 1,866,101, forward strand.
GCGGTCGCTTCGTGCTCCGCCGCCACCGCAGCCACGGTGGCGACGTTGTCGGGTCGATCAGGTCGGTCGGCGGTGACCGCCAGCGTGACGGCCGCCAAGTCGAAGCCGATGCGGAGTTCATGGGCCCGATGCTGAACGGGAAACGGAACCGCCACTGCACCCAGCCGGAAGCAGGCCAACAGCAAGACGGGTAGTTCGACGACGTTGGGGAGCTGAAGGGCCACCTTCGAACCGGGCGTCGCCCCCAACTCACGAAGCGACGCAGCCGTCGAGTCGACGACGTCGTCGAGCTGAGCCCAGGTCAGCCGTCTCGGCTCTCCGCCGGCGAACCCGGCACGGTTCGGCGCATCCAACAGGGCCGGGGCGTCCGGCCGGGCGGCGACGGCCGCCACCAGCATGTCATCGAGCGTGGCGCCGTCGTCGAGCGTGACGGTGCCGTCAACCGCGTCACCGTCGAGCGTGCTCTGCCCGTCGACGTCTGCGTCCCCCGTCATGGCCCGACAGTATCACCGCCGGCTGTGCCGACCCCCTTCGACCGGGCGCCTTGGTCGGCTCGCCCCGTTGTCGGTACGGTTCGTCCATGGAGTTGCCCCGTATCGATGTCGCACCCCTGCTGGCGGATCCCTCGTCCGACGAATCGGGGTCGGTCGCAGCCGAACTCGACCGGGCCTGCCGGGAACTCGGATTCTTCACGATCGTCGAACCAACCCTGACCGGCGCACTTCTCCCGCGCCTCGACCGCGAGTCCCGCCGGTTCTTCGAACGGACCGAGGCGGCCAAATCCGAGATCGCCATGGCGAAGGCCGGGCCGGCCTGGCGAGGCTGGTTCCCGGTCGACGGCGAACTCACCTCCGGGCGACCCGACCACAAGGAGGGTGTCTACTTCGGGGTCGACCACGATCCCGGTGACCCCCGGGTGCAAGCCGGAGTCCCGCTCCACGGGGCCAACCTCTACCCGAGCGGACTGCCCGGTTTCCGAGCCGCGATCGACGACTGGATGGAGCGGGCCACCCAGGTCGCGTTGGCCGTGATGCGGGGCCTGGCCCGAGGGCTCGGCCTCGACGCCCACTGGTTCGACCGGCACCTGGTGACCGAACCGACCGTGCTGTTCAGGATCTTCCACTACCCGGCCGGCCACGACGACGGCTGGGGAGTCGGCGCCCACACCGACTACGGGCTGCTCACCCTGCTGGCCCAGGACGACTGCGGTGGGCTTCAGGTGCGTCGTCCCGACGGCGACTCGTGGCTCGAGGTACCCGGTGACCCGTCACTGATCGTCTGCAACCTGGGCGACATGTTGGAACGCCTCACCGAGGGCCGCTACCGGTCGACCCTGCACCGCGTGCGCAATACCTCGGGCCGGAGCCGCCTGTCGTTCCCTCTGTTCCTCGACCCGGCCTGGGCCGCCACCGTTCCCACTCTGCCACTCGACGGTGCTCCACCGGCCTCCGACGTCGACCGTCGATGGGACGGCACCGACGTGACGACCTGGGACGGCCCCTACGGCGAGTATCTGGTCGACAAGGTGTCCAAGGTGTTTCCCGACCTCTTCGCCGACGTGGCCGGCAATGGCGATCGGGCCGGCCGGACGTAGACCACGCGTCGATGACGCTGGATCTGTGGTAGGAACGTAGCCGTGAACTGGAAGAACCCGGGTTGGGTCGGTGCCCTCCTCTACGCCCTGGCCGCGGTCGTCGTCGGTGCCTTGACCTCTGCGATGACCCGACTCACGATCGCCCGCCGACGGGGGCGACGAACCGCGGTGGCCCGACTGCCGGCCGGCCCGGTGATCGTCATCTCCAACCATGCCAGCTACGCCGATGGTGTCCTGCTGGCGTTGACCTGTCGCCGCATGGGCCGATCGATCCGCCTGCTCGCGACCTCCGGGGTCTTTCGCGCTCCGCTGATCGGCACCCTGGCCCGACGTCTCGGGTTCATACCGGTCGAGCGGGGTACAGCGTCGGCCGCCGACGCGTTGAAGCCGGCCGCCGACGCGCTTCGGGCCGGTGAGGCGGTCGGCATCTTTCCCGAAGGGCGCACCACCAGGGACCCGAACCTGTGGCCGGAGCGATCTAAAACCGGTGCGGTCCGCCTGGCGCTCGAGACCGGGGTTCCGATCGTGCCGATCGCCATGGTGGGGACACATCGGGTGCTTCCGAGGAAACGTCCGGTGGTCGCCCTGGTCAAGAACCTGATCCTTCGGCCCAACGTGTTGGTCGAGGTCGGCGACCCGATCGACGTAGGGTTGCTGGCCGGAACCGATGAGCCGACGCCGGCGCAGATCCGCGAGCTGGCCGATGAGGTGATGGGTGTGCTCGTGGTCTTGGTGGCCGAGCTGCGAGGAGAGACCCCGCCGCCTGTCGACGGGTGAACCTCAACCGCGGTCGGGCAGACAGAGATCGGCGATGGGCCGGGGTTGGCTGAACAGATCCGCCGGATCGATGCCACAGGCCAGCCCCTCGACCGCGATCGGCTCGTCCGACAGGTAGCGGCCCGACACCCGGTAGTCACCGGTCTCGGTGTCGAGGTCGCGGTAGAGGTCGAGCAGGTGACGCCGGGTGGTCAAGAACCACACCTCCTCCACCCCATCCGCGGCGAACCGGGCCAGGGTCGGTTCGCGATCGACGAAAGAATCGGTGTCGCCGATGACGACGGCGAGCACGATCCGTCCGTCTCGACGCAGCCAGACGTCGGCCCCGTCCACCGGTGAACCGTCGGTGATGCCGAGCGCTCCGTAGGAGACGTCCGGCTCCCGCTGGAGGCGGACGAAGTCGGCCAGCCAGTGGCGGGCGGCGAGGTCGGCGCCGGTCGGGCAACCGGCGTCCTGCCCGGGTATGAGCGGCGAACGCTCGTTGCGGCGCGACCGCCAGGATCGCTGCTCGTATCGGGTGATGTCCGCGGTGTTGACCACGACCACGCCGTCACGCAACATCTGCTGACATGGCCACAGGTATACCCGACCGTTGGCCTCGGTGAAGACCCGTAGGCCGCTGTAGCGGTACTGACCGGTTGAACCGAGGGCTGCGGTGTCGAGTCCGATTCCGAACCTCTCGAGTCCGAGCGGCGTGACGGTCGTGACCGCCGCCTCAGGGAACCGCTCGGGATTACGCTCGTGGTTCAGAGCGGTGCGTACACCCTGGTCGTCGGCCCATTCCCGGGTCAGGTTGAACAGCGAACTCACCACGAGGAGGGCCAGGATGATGGTGAACCATCCTCGTAGTCGCCGAGCCTCGGACTCGGCCCTGGTCGGTGGCAGACCCTTGCGACGCCACGGCCGATCGTCGGGGCGGCCCGGTGCGAGACCGGCCAGGCCACCGACGGCGACCAACGAGGCGACGAAGGCCACGAAGGTCGAACGCACCGGGTCGTCGATCGTCCGGACCAGTGGCTCTCCGACACCGACGGTTATCCCGGCCAGCATCACCGACCAGGCGGAGAGCCGGTAGAACCGATGGTCGTCGCGCCGTCGACGGAACAACCGCAAGCAGTACAGGGCGGCCGTGAGCACCAGCCCCAGTATCACGAGACGCTCCGCCGCCAGCACCAGGACGGTCATGCTGGTCAGGACATAGTCGGTGGTGCCGAGGCCGAGCTGGCTCGGGTTCACACCGAGTTCGCGAAACACCGCACGGGTGTGAACCCATCCCAGGTAGTACAGACCGCCGGTGATCAGGCCGGCGGGGACGGCGAGTTGGAGGATCCGTTCCCGGACCGATCGAACGATGTCGTCGCCGGCCATCACCGACCGTCGCGGTCGAGGGTCAACGGTTCGAGTCGGGTGGCGAGGTCGGGATCGAGCCCGGCCAGCAAGTCGGTCGCCCGGGCCACCGCGGCGGTGTCGCCGTCCAGTTGGGCCTCGGCCAGGTCGGCGTAGGCTTCGGCCCGCCGCATGTCGGCCGCGGCGAGCGAGCCGTCGACGAGCAGCCCGGCGAGCAGGCGGTCGGCCTCCTTCCAGTCCTCCGCGGCCAGGGCTTCGGCCGCGGCGTCGAGCGCGACCTCCGCACCGGCCGGATCCCCCGGTGCCTCGACGCCGGTTCCTTGTTCTGGCGATCCCGGGTCGGTGGCCCGGTTGGCAGCGGCCATCGGATCCATTTCGAGGTCGACCATCACGCCATCGGGCAGCACCTGACGGACTGCCAGGTTTTCGACGAATCCTGGTTCGATCGGCCGCAAGCGGTCGATGGCGTCGTCGGCCGCCATCTCGTCGCCGGCGTCGGCCGCCCGGGCCAGGTCCCGGTAGGCCTCGAGTTCGATGCGGAACCTCGGGTCGAGATCGGTGCGTTCCAATGCCTCGGTGGCGCGCTCGTCGGCGATCCGCCACTCGCCCTCCGAGAGGGGCGCCTGGATCTCCGCCCGCAGTCGCCGGGCTTCGCTCGGTGGCGTTGTGTCGGGTGTCGAGGATCCCGGGTCGGCCGATTCGTCCGGGTCGGTGATCTCCCCGAGCGCGATCTGAGTGGCCGGATCGGCCGATTCATCACCGCCGCCACCGTCACCGTCACCGCCACCGGATTCGGTGTCACCATCTGCGTCGCTGTCGGTGTCGGCGCCGGTTTCCGGGTCGGCGCCGGCTTCGGTTGGACCGCCGCCGCCAAACCATCCACATCCTCCGGCCACGACCATGAGCGCAACGACAACCGCGAGCACCCCGATCGCGACGGGCGGTCGGCGATCTGTGAGCCCGACTGAATCGTCCATCGGTCCTCCTCGGTGGCGGCGTGCTCCGTTCCGGCGCGGAGTCGGCATGTGTGCCGTCGTTGTCTACGACGACGCGACGACGGGCTCTGATACACGATCGGAACGGCGAGATGGTTCACTACCATCGATCCTCATGGCCTCGAAGGACCCGGTCGGCGGACCCGAGACCGTCATCCCCACACCGTCACTGGTGGTGCTCATCGGACCGTCGTCGGCGGGTAAGTCGACCTGGGCCGACGCAAACTTCAGGCTGGGGCAGGTGCTGTCGACCGACACGTTCCGGGCCTACCTCGGCGCCGGGCCCGACGACCAGACCGCCGGAACGGACGCTTTCGCCCTCCTCGACCAACTCATCGCCGCCCGTCTGGCCAAGGGATTGACGACGGTGGTCGACTCGCTCGGTCTCGATCCCGACAAGAGGGCGGCGTACCGGGCAGCAGCCCACGCTGCGGGAATGCCGTGCGTCGCCGTTGGATTCGACACCACCACCGCCGAATGCCACCGACGCAACCAACGCCGCCAACGTCCGCTGGCCCGGTCGGTGATCGACCGTCAGGCCAGACAGTGGAGATCGGTCAAGCCGCAGCTGGCCGACGAGGGGTTCGATCTGGTCGTGCTGAATCCGGCACCTGCCCGCCGGGTTCCATCGGCGCTGACCGTGCGAGAACCAACAGCCCACCTTGCCCCTGAGCCGGCCCGGTCAGGGCCCGGACCGGCCTTTGATCTGGCCCTGTCGGCCTACGACTTCGGCGACGCCGACACCGCGGAGACGCTGACGGCGATCGCGACGGCGGCCGAGGCGGCGGGATTTCGCGCGCTGTGGGTGATGGACCACTTCCGCCAGATCCCCCAGGTCGGCCGCCCGTGGGACCCGATGCTGGAGGCCTACACCACGCTGGCGTTCCTGGCCGCCGTCACCGACCGGCTCCGGCTGGGCACGTTGGTGACCAACGTCGAGCACCGGAACATCGGGCTGCTGGCCAAGATCATCGGCACGCTCGACGTCCTGTCCGGCGGGCGGGCCGAATGCGGATTGGGGGCGGGCTGGTTTGCGGCCGAACTGAAGGCGTTCGGCTACCCGGTGAACCCCGACCGGGTCCGCCTCGACGCCCTGGAGGACGCACTCGCCGCCCTTCCGGTGTTGTGGGGACCGGGCTCGAAATCGTTCGAGGGCCGGACCATGTCGATTCCGGAGGCGATGGCCTACCCGCGGCCGATCCAGGATCCGGTGCCGATCCTGGTCGGCGGTGGCGGTGAACGGCGCACGTTGCGGCTGGCCGCCCGCTACGCCGACGCCTGCAACGTGTTGGGCACCGACCCCGACACGGTCGCCCACAAGATCGCCGTGGTCCGCCGCCACTGCGAGGACCTCGACCGAGATCCCGACTCGTTGACGGTCACGACGCTCAACCCACTGATACACGCCACGAGCGGCCGCGAACTGGACACCATGATCGAGGCGATGCGGCCCGCCAATCAGTCGGCCGAGGCCTTCGCCGCAGCCAACCACGCGGCCACCACAGCCGAGCACGTCGATCGGTTCCGCCTGCTGCACGATCTCGGTGTCGACCGTTTCTGCGTGGCCCTCAACGGTCTGACCGGCCCGGCGCCGGTCGAGGCGTTCGGCGCCGTGATCGATCAGTTCCGATCCGCTGCGAGCCGGTAACCGGGGCTCTCAGCGGTCTCGATAGAAGAACAGCGCGTTGCCGTCGGGGTCGTAGACGCCGAACTCACGGGTACCCCATGCGGTGTCGGTGACCTCCCGCCCGGCGAGCACGTCGGACCGGCTCGACACCTCGGCGAACAACGCATCGGGATCGTCGACGACGAACCGGTAGGCGGCACCGTCGAGACCGTCGGTCCATTCCGAGGCACTGTGCCACTGGAGGTGGATCTCCACGTCGTCGCGCCCGATGCCGGCGTAGGTCGGGGCTTCGTCGTTGTCGGCGAACAGCGGCTCGAATCCGAATTGGGTGAACCACCGTGCGGTGGCTCGCACATCTCGAACCGAGAGAACCGGGTGTACTGCCTCGAAGCGGACCACGGCGCCAGTGTAGGACTAGCATCGCCTCCATGAAGGCGATTCGGATAACGCAGACCGGTGGTCCCGAGGTGCTGGAATGGACCGATGTGGCCGATCCGGCGCCCGGGCCCGACCAGGTGGTTGTCGAGGTCGCCGCCGCCGGGTTGAACTACATCGACACCTATCACCGCTCCGGGCTCTACCCCATGGAGCTCCCGTTCGTGCCCGGCCTCGAGGGGGCGGGAACCGTCGTCGAGATCGGGGCCGAGGTGGCCGACGTCGCCGTCGGTGACACCGTTGCCTGGTCGGCCGACATCGGCACCTACGCCGAACGGGTCGCCCTCCCCGCGGCGTCGACGGTGCCCGTGCCCGACGGCGTGGCGCTCGACGAGGCGGCCGCCGTGATGCTCCAGGGCATGACCGCCCACTACCTCGTCACCGACACGTTTGCTCTGGCCGAGGGCCACCGGTGCCTGATCCACGCCGGAGCCGGTGGTGTGGGGCTGCTCCTGATCCAGATGGCCAAGACGATCGGGGCGGAGGTGTTCACCACCGTCGGCACGCCGGCCAAGGCCGAGCTGGCGGCCGGCGCCGGTGCCGACCATGTCATCCTGTATCGCGACGTCGACTTCGGAGACGGGGTCGAGGAGATCGCCGGGGAGCGGGCGCTCGATGTGGTGTACGACGGCGTCGGACAGTCGGTGTTCCGCCGCAGCCTCGATCTGCTGAAACCACGGGGCATGATGGTGAACTTCGGGAACGCCTCCGGCCCGGCCGAGCCGATCAGCCCCCTCGAACTGGCCCCGTCGCTGTTCCTCACTCGTCCGAGCCTGTTCCATTACATCGCCACCCGCCCGGAACTACTGGGCCGCACGGGCGACCTGTTCTCCTGGATGGAGGGAGGTCGCATCGATGTGCGGATCGGCGAGCGCATTCCGATGGCGGAGGCCCGGCGGGCCCACGAGATGCTCGAGGGCCGTGAGACGACCGGCAAGGTCGTGCTGCTCCCCTGAGATCGTTCCACCAACACGGTCCAGACCGTTTCCGGCGGTTGTAGACCCCCCGTTTCGGGGGGTCACAACCGCCGGTTCGGGGTGAGGCTCAGTAGTCGCAGACGCCGGTCGGGAAGATGGCTTCCAGGCGGACCTGTTCGGCCGGCGACGGGGTCCACGCCCCGTAGGTGCCGTCGGCGATGGCATCGGCCACCGGCTTCAGGTCGCACTTGAACACATCGCCGGTGATCGGTCCTCCGGCCACGATGCGGGAGTTGGAGAAGATCGGGAACTGCTCGGCACACGGACCGAGCGGGCCGTCATCGAGGTTGCCCGACCACACGTCGTCGCCGGCTGCTATCACCTCGCCGGTGACATCGAAACAGGTGTCGACGGCTCGGCTCGGTTTGTTGGCGGCCACTCCCCCATTAGGGTCGGCGGCGATGTTGGCCATCCACTCGTCGATCACCTCGAACGCCATCGGGGTCTGGTCGAACCGTGGTGAACCCTCGACGGCGTCGGTGAACCAGATGATCTGGTTCGACGCGTCACCATCGTGGTTCAGCAGGCGCTGACGGGCGGCGAACGACTGGTGCGAGTTGTGCATGTCGAGCTCCCGCTCCAGGTAGTGACGCCAGTCGATCATCGGGATCTCTATGTCGCCCTGGTTGACCAGGCCCGACGCCAGCACGGCGTCGATCGCCCCGTCGTCCGCGGTCCGCCGGGGTGCGGGAGTGGCGCCACCGTCGGGTGACAGCGCCATGTTGCGGGCGCTCCACGGGTCGACCAGGTTCGGCCAGATGTCGGGGAACGGATCGAGCCCGGCCAGCGACGCCGGGTCGGGGCAGAGGAACGACAGGAACGGGCAGCCCTCCTGCACCATGTCGGGTTCGTTCTTCCACGATCCGGCGTTGGCGTTCAGGTCCAGGAACTGTTCGGTGGTGATGGCCCCGTCGACCAGCGCACCGAGCCCGTACTGGACACCGACGTTGTCCCAGATCGAGTTGGCGAAGCCATCCGCGTTGACACCGTATTCGTTGACGGCGTCGGCGAAGTGGGTCCACTCCACCGCCGCCTGCTCCGCCGGTGTGATACCGGGGGCGGTGCCGAAGTGGGGGTTCAACACCAGCGGCGAGAGCCCCCGCCAGGCGTTGATGCACTCCGAGGTTCCCGACGGGTAGCCCGGCGGCATCACGGCGGCGAAGTTGTTGGCCACCGTGTTGGAGGCGTTCATGCCCTCGAGCAGGGTACGGTTCGTCCAGTCGGCCCACATGGTGTCGCCGTTGAAGAGACGGAAGTCCATCCAGCGCTCCAGCAGTTCACAGTCGCCGACGTGGATGGCCTGGGTGATCATGTCGGGGTAGGAGTACTGGGGCACACCGGCGTCGATGAGTCCGGGGTGGTTCTGGGCGTACACATACTGCTGGATGCCGCCGCCCGAGCCGCCGACGCCGACAGTGTAGTCGGGGTCGCCGTAGGCGCTGACGAAGCGGTCCTTCACCATCACCGCGGTTTCGCCGCCGACGACCAGGTTGTAGTGGGTGCCGGTCTTGGTCCCGGTCGAATAGGCAACGGCATAACCCAGGCCGAGCCCGTGGTCGTACAGCATCCGGCTGCGGCTCGGGTCGCCCTGGTAGTGGCCGACCGCCACGCCGCCCTGGAAGTAGTAGATGAGCCGGTCGTTCCATGCCGACAGGTCGGGCTCGTCGACGTCGTGGCCGTCGGGTGACAGTACGGCGATCGAATAGATGAACCGGTTGATGGTGCCCCGCTCCCAGCGCACGATGTAGTCGACCGTGTCGCCGTCCATCGTGGTCGTGGTGGCCATGTCGGCCGGGCGGGAGCCGGCCGGGTCGTAGTCGGCCCATCCGCCGGCGGTCGTCCGGTACTTGAAGGACACCTTCGTCTCCATCGAGCAGTCGTCGTCGATCGGACCGTCGAGTTCCGCCCCGCCGTAGTCGCCGGGGGTGGCGCAGAAGAAGGGATCCTGCTGAGGGCCCGAGAAGATCGGACCGGTGATCGGGTGGTTGGTCAGAGTGATCGACGTGCGAGCGGCGGACCGCCGGCCCTGGCGGTTGGCCACGACCGTGACCTCGTTGTCGCCGAGCGCCAGGTCGTCGACGACGCCTTCCAGGCGACCGGACCCGACGACGCTGAAGTTGTCGGTCTGGTCGACCCCGTCGACGAACACGCCGACCTTGTCGACCAGCCCCGGTGGTGTGGTGACCAACAATCGGGCGTCGTCACCCGACACCTGATCGGCCGGACTCGACAACACATCGATACCCAGCACCGCGCCCGGAGCGGCATCCACCGCGGTGGCCGTCGGCACGATGAGTGCCATCACCGCGGCCAGAACGAACACACTTCGACGTAGGACCATGTCACTTCCCCCTTCGCAGGCCCGCCGGAACCCATGGTCGCCTGCAGAGCGCTCGTTGGCAAGCGGAGAGCCCTGGCACCGCCCCAGGGGTGGGATGTACCATTGGGTTTCGGCATCGCTGCCCGGCGGCGAGGTGAACACATGAGTGAGCAGGGACGACACGACATCATCGATCTCCGGGATTCGGCCGGCGACGATGTGGTGCTCTCGGTCCGGCAATTGACCAAGGAGTTCCTGGTCCGGCGCGGTCTGCTCCAGACGGTGGGATCGAGAACCAGGGCGTTGGACGGCGTGTCGTTCGATATCCGTCGGGGCACGACGCTGGCCGTGGTCGGCGAATCCGGAGGCGGCAAGACAACCCTGTGCCGCTGTGTGGCCGGCCTGGAACAACCCACCGGTGGTGGCGTCTACCTGCGCAGCCTGGACACCGACGGCGACCCGACCGCGGAGGTGCCGGTGCACCGGCTGGACCGTGTGGCCTCCCAACGGTTCCACCGGCGGTGCCAGCTCGTGACCCAGCACTCGGCGACGGCGCTGAACCCCAAACGCAATGTGCGGGATCTGATCGGACGAGCCCTCAAAGCCTACGGCAAGAAGCTCGACCGGCCGGTGGAGGAACAGATCGTCGCCGCGCTGAAACAGGTGGGACTCGGCGATCAGGATCTCCATCGCTTCCCCTCGAGTTTCTCGACCGGGCAACTCCAGCGCATCGCCATCGCTCGGGCGTTGGCCCTCGAACCCGAGGTGCTGATCCTGGACGAGCCGACGGCGTCGGTCGACATGTCGGCCCAAGCTCACGTACTGAACCTCCTCGTCGACATCCAACGAAAGCGGGGGCTCAGCTACCTGCTCATCACCCACGAGTTGTCGGTGGCGCTGCACATGGCCGACGATGTCGCCGTGTTGAGTTCCGGCCGCATCGTCGAATCCGGTGAAGCCGAATCGGTGCTCCGGCGGCCGACCCACCCCTACACCCGCCGTCTGGTGGCGGCCGATCCGGAGCTCGAACCGGGGCGCTGATCACCGGCTGATCGACCCGTGTTGAGGTGTGACACCTGCGACGTCGAAAACGCTCGTGTCGCGCCGAATCCTGCCGTTGACTACAAGGGTGAAGTCGAAGTCCACCCTGACCAGGCTGACCACGACGATGGTCCGAAATCCGGTGTCCGACGCCATGGTCAGTGGCGTCCAAACGACCGCCGAGACGACCGTCGAATCGACTCGGGCCGGTGCCCGGTGGTTCGTCGGCTTCACCCGGGCCGGCATCATGGCGGCCGGCGAGCGGGTTTCGACCCCGGCCACCCGGAGCGGCTTTTCGCAGATCACCAGCCTGCTCCTGGCCTCGACGATGATCGGGCTCGGCGTGACGCTTTTCGTGCGGGCCGACCTCGGCGTTCCCGCCTACGACGTGATGCTGACCGCCATCCGCGACCGCGCCGGTCTGAGTCTCGGGCAGGCCGGCTGGCTGTTCACCGGTTTCCTGTTCGTCGTCGCCTCGCTGCTCGGTCAACGGCCCCGACCCTCGGCGCTGTTCTACACGGTCAGCAACGGCATTGCCGTGGACACGTTCATGCGGTTGATCCGCGAACCCGACGTTCTCGCTGTGCGGTTCACCTTCGTCGCGCTCGGAATCGGGATCATCGCCGCCGCGATCGCCCTTGTGCTCCACGCCGGATTCAACGGCGGCTCCCTCGAACTCCTGATGAAGGCGGCCGAGGCCCGCGGTGTCGACCCGTTCCGGATGCGGACCACGCTCGAGGTCCTGATCGTGGGGGCCGGCCTCGCACTCGGTGGCGACTTCGGACCGGCGACGATCGTGTTCGTGCTGACCATCTCCCCGGTCCTGCAGGCCGGTCAGCGGGCTCTCAACGATCACCGGCTCGGCCGCCAACTCCGCATCGCCGTTGATCAACGCCGCACCGCGATGTCGACCTCATCCGACGACTGAGGAGCCGTTGCGGCGACACTGCGGCGGCCGGCGCCGGCTCGGCGTCCGTCCGGTGACGTCGAAGGAGCGGCACACTGGGCGACATGCGTTCGCCGCTCACACTGGCCGTGGCCCAGCCCCGCTGTCACCCCCACGACGTCGAGGCCAACGCCGTCGAGCATGCAGCGATGGTGGCACGGACCGGCGCCCGGATCGTGGTGTTCCCCGAGCTGTCGTTGACCGGCTACCACGTCGATGCCGAGCCGGTGCCGGCCGACGATCCTCGACTCGCGCCGCTGATCGAGGCGTGCGGGCGGCACCGGGCGACGGCGCTGGCCGGTGCCCCCGACGGATCGGGTGAGCGCCGTCACATCGCCATGCTGGCCGTCGACGGCGAAGGCGTGTCGGTGGCCTATCGCAAGATGTTCCTCGGTGCGGCCGAGCAGGCCGTGTTCACTCCCGGTGGCGAGCCGGCGGTGTATCGGGCCGACGGGTGGCGGCTGGGGCTCGCCATCTGCAAGGACACCGGGGTCACCGCCCACGCCGACCTCACCGCCGAACTCGGCATCGACGTCTACGCCGCAGGAGTCCTCGAATCGATCGACGACGCCCAGGTCCAACCCGAGCGGGCCCGTGTCGTCGTCGACCGCCACCGGGTCTGGACCGCGATCGCGTCGTTCGCCGGGACAACCGGTGAGGGTTATGACAGAGCGGCGGGCGGCTCGACCATCTGGGCGCCGGACGGGAGCCTCGTCGCCTCCGCCGGCACCGAGGTCGGCACCTGGGCCACGGCTACGCTCACCGACCGCGCCTGAGCGGGGCGACTCGACCGAACCCCGAACCGGCACCGCGGATACAGCCCGACCTCGATCCTCCCTGCGCGTTCGCGGGCGAAAACGGTCAACCTCGTTCGTTTTCGCCCGCGAACGCGCACCGCCGGGGTGGAGCGAGACCGGGTCTGAAGCCCGAGAGCGGGACGCCGGTCCACTACAGTCTGGGCACAGTGATCCGGGCGGGAAAGTGGGCAATCAACCGTGAACGGACTTCAGCGGCTCGGTCGGCTGTCAGCCGATTACAGCAAGCACGGCGGCCGAGCCCTGGCGCTGTACTTCGCCTGGGTGGTCGGTCTCATCGGCCTGGTGTTACTGGCCTTCCAGGCCCTGTTCAGCGGGGAGAACACCTGTCTGGGTGAAGCCTTGCAGCTCCAGCTGTCGGCGCTCGAGGAGGCACCCGGCGATCAGTTCACCCAGGTCTGCAACGTCGACATGTTCCGTAGTTCGATGGGCCGGGATCTGGTGCTGGCCACCGTCTACCTGCTCGGCCTCGGTGTGTTTCTCGCCATCTGGTGGGTCGAGTCCTGGGACACCAATCGGGAGCGAAGCCGCAACGCCGGTCCCGCACTGGCCGCCGTGGCCGTCACCGCACTGGCCATCACCGCGATCGCCAACACCCTCACCAGCGCCAGCATCGAACTGTTCCGGGGGAACTACCAACTGGAACTGGCGACGACCATCGCCACACTCAGCTGGATCCGGTGGCTGCTCACCGGCATCCTGGTCGCCGGATTCGTCACGACCCTGATCTCGTGGTTCATCCGTGGCGTCTCGCATGTGTTCCGGGCCCTGTTCGACAGCACCGACCCGGAATCCTATGTGCCAAAGGCGACCGCGTGGCCGCCGCCCGACCACGTCCCTCCTGGTTTCGGGATCTGCCTGTCGGGCGGAGGCATCAGGTCGGCGGCGTTCAGCCTGGGTGCGCTGTCGGCCCTCGAGGAGACACCGGTCGACGATCCTCGGCCCGACGGCTCCGTCGGTCTTCTCGGGCAGGCCGATGTGATCTCCAGCGTCTCCGGCGGCGGCTACGCCGCGTCGGCCTGGCGGATCGCCGTCGGCCCCGAACCCGGCCCGACATCGACGAAACCGATCCTGGGCGACCCCAACTACTGTTCGGTCACCCACCGCCGTCAACGCTTCCAACTCGTCAGCCCACCCGACACCCCGACCGACCTGCTGTTTCCCCGGCTCCTGGCCCGCCGCAAGTACCTGGCCAGCGGCCGAGGCGGGCTGCTGGTGACCGCGGTGTGGACCGTGCTCCAGCTGCTGTGGCACCTCGGTCTGCTGATGACGGTGATCGGCCTGCTGGCGTGGCCGATCGGCCGGATGATCCGCTCCCCGATCATCACCTCGGCCGACGACACCATCGCCTACAACCGGCTGGCCACGCCGGGCCTGCTCGTGCTGGCCGTGGTGGCGCTGATACTGGTGCTGCGGTCGTTCACCGAACAAGGCCGGCTGCGGACGATCAGCAACTACGCCGCCGTGGCACTGACCGCGCTCGGATTCGGTCTGTTGACGCTGCTGGTTTTGCTGCCGTGGCTCGTCGACTGGTTCATCCCGGAGCTTTCGGGGCTGCTGCCCGGCGGCGACAGGGCCCAGTCGACGATCGCCACCGTGCTGACCGGCGGCGTCGTGGCCACCGTGTGGCGCGTCATCCAGGCCCCGCTCAAGACCTACGCCGCCTACCTCGGCGGGGTGCTGCTGGTGGTCGGCCTGATCCTGTTCGGTGGGCTGGTCTCGCTGCACGCGTCGATGGACAACCGGTTGTTCTCGGGATCGTGGACCACCTGGATCATCGCCGTCGGCGTGTTCACCGCGATCATGAGCGTCGTCAATCCCGACCTGTGGTCGCTCCACCCCGTCTACCGCCGGCGGCTGGCGTCGACGTTCGCCAACCGTCTCGGGCCCAAGGGATGGATGAGCCTCGGGTCCCGCCGGGATCACCTGCCGCTGTCGGCCTACGCCGATGCCCCCGGTCCCAAGCCGATCATCTGCACGGTGGCGGCCCGCATGGACCGTTCCAACACCGGGGTGCCTGTGGTCTCGATGACCTTCGAACCCGACCACGTCACCGTGCACCCCGGCCCGAACACCACCTCGATCGCCATCCCGACCGAAGCATACGAGCGGGTGTTCGGCGGGCGGGTCCGGGCTCGCTGGCTGCAGAGCGTGATGGGACTCGCCGCCATGTCCGCGGCGGCCATGGCGCCGTCGCTCGGCCGGATGAGCATGGGGTCGACAAACGCCCTCATCGCCGCCCTCAACCTGCGGCTCGGTGTGTGGATGCCGAACCCGATGTACGACCGAGGTAGGCGGGCCGGCACCCACATGTACTCGATGTTCAAGGAGATCCTCGGCTACTTCGATCTCGACGACCCGAACGTCTACGTGACCGACGGCGGCCACTGGGAGAACCTCGGTCTGGTCGAACTGATCCGCCGAAAGACACGGATCATCATCTCGGTCGACGCATCGGCCGACGAGCCCCACAGCTTCAACGCGCTGATGGAGGCGGTGGAGCTGAGCCTCCTCGAGTGCGGGGCCACGATCACGTTCAGAGACGGCGAGTTCGACGCCATGCGTCCGGGCGGCGCTCCCCGACCTCCGAAGAACTGGTGCACCGCCGACATCGCGTACGCCGACGGGTCGGCGGGCCGGTTGCTGTTCGTCAAGGCCCAGGCCTCGGAGGCCATGCCACTCGACGTGCTGCGGTACTCGAAGGAGGATCCGGATTTCCCCAACTACTCGACCGCCAACCAGTTCCTGAGCGAGGCCGAATTCTCCAACCTGGCGATCCTCGGGCGCGAATCGATGATCCGGGCGTTGGAGGACCGGCGAACCTGGCTGTTCACGCCGGCCGCGGACAGCGCGCCGGAAACGACTGCACCACCCGGGACGGCCAGGTCATCGCCCCTCGAAGCGGCGTCGGCGGCGGTCGACGACGAGCCGATCCTCGCTGGTGCCGAACCGATGGAGGCCGGCTATCTCGAAGCCGACGAGGTCGTCATCAAAGTGCAGGCTCCTCCCCCGGCCCGGCGGGCACCCACGGCGCCGGTCCTCAAGTCCGGGCGCCGTTCCTCCTCCGCCGTCCACCACTGACCGTCGCGCCGTGACGCCGTGACGACGTGACGATGTGACCGATGGCGGACGGGGGGTGACGAACATTGAGCTGCACCAAGCGCAACAATGTGGGGCGTGACTACTCGACGCAATCATCCATTCGTCCGTCTGCTCGTCGCCTGCCTCACCGCGATCACCCTCGTGTCAGCCTGCGGAAGCGACGATACGGCCGATGACGCCTCGACCACCGGGTCGACCGACACCACCGCTACGGACACCACTGACAGCACCGACACAACCGCCACCACCGCCACCGACGACGACTCCGACGACTCCACGTCGGGTTCCGACGACAGCGGTTCCGACGACAGCGACGACGGTTCCGCCGGCGGGCCGGTCGACGACAGTGATCTGCCGGGTGAGGAGTGGGACGGCTTCGCGGCGGCCGGTGACGAGTTCGCGGTCATGGGGGTCGCCCACGACGACGAATTGAACGTCCGGGAGTTGCCGGATGCCTCGTCGACCATCGTCACGTCGGTTGGACCCACCGACACCGGACTGGTCGCCACCGGTCGGGCCCGCCTTCTTCCCCAGTCGATCTGGTACGAGATCGACGTCGACGGTGATGTGGGTTGGGTCAACGCCGCCTTCGTCGGATTCATGGGCGGGACCGACGACGCCACGGCGGAGTACCTGGCCGACGGCAGTCAGGGCGGAGCCGAGACGATGGTCGACCTGGCCCGCGCCGTGTCGGCGGCGTTCGCCTCCACCGAACCGGAGTCCAGAATCGTGCAGTCGGTCGCCCCCACCGTCGGTGACCTCGGCGAGATCACCTACGACGTGATCGGCCTCGGCGACGACTCCGTGGCCGGATTCCGGTTGCACATCTTCGCCACGCCGGACGACAACGGTGAAACCTTCTCGCTCAAGTCGATCGAGCGCACGGTGTTCTGCAGCCGGGGTTCCGACGGGGAACTCTGCACGTAGCCGGCTGCCGGACCGCCGGCGCAACCCTGGTCGGCCAGTACCGTACAGCTCACCCGGAGAGGGAGATGAAGGTCAGGCCGTCACCGATGGGAACGGTCACGTTCACGGTGCCGGCGTCGGCGGCGACGTGGTCGTTGAAGGCCCGGATGGCCATCGTGTTGTCGGACGTGTCGGACTCGTCGAGCACCTGGGCGCTCCACATGGTGTTGTCGACGATCATCAGCCCGCCCGGACTGAGGCGAGCCTTCAGTTCCTCGTAGTAGTTGATGTAGTTGTCCTTGTCGGCGTCGACGAACGCCAGATCGATCGGCGGATCGGCGGGCAACGACCGGAGCGTGTCGAGCGCCGGGCCGACGACCAGTTCGATGCGGTCGGACACACCGGCGGCCTCCCAGTGGGATCGGGCGATCGATGTCCACTCCTCGCTCACATCGCAACACACCATGCGGGCGTCGCCGGTGAGCCCCAAGGCCATCGACAGCGACGAGTAGCCGATGAACGTGCCGACCTCGACCACGAACGACGGCTGGATGGCCCGGGTCAGGATCGTCAGCAGGGTCCCGGCCTCGGTCCCCAGTCGCATTCCACCATGTTCCATGCCCGCCGCGATGTCGATCAGCGACCGGCGTTGGGCGTCGGGGGCGGTGTTGCGGTCGGCGAGATAGGCGGCCATCTCGGTGGGCAGGCTGAACGGCTTGAGGTGTGCACTCGACATGGACCCAGTGAAGCCGACGGCCGGCGATTCCCCTACGCTGAAGAGGATCGTGACCGCACCATGAAGGCAGAACAGATCGGTGAACGGGACGGCTGGACGTGCTGGCTGTGCGGCCACCGAGTCGACCCCCATGCCCCGGCGGGCTCGCCGTCGGCGCCGACCGTGGACCACGTGGTGCCGCGCAGCCGGGGTGGATCCAACGACGGCACCAACCTTCGGCTCGCCCACCGGCGATGCAACGGCCGGCGGGGAAATCACCTGCCGGAGCTCGACTGGCCCTCCGAGTTCGGCCTGCTCGATGCCCCTCCCCTCTGGCGTTCGCTCCGTCATCTGGTGCCCTCCAAGCCGGACCGGAAAACTCGTCGGCGCTCGAAGCGGCGGGCGGCCCGGCGGCGCTCGACCGACGGCCGGGAGGGCCTCGTGGTCGCCTTGGCCCCGACCGCCGAGACGGCGACAGCGGCCGGCGAGTGGGCCCGATCGGCGGCCCGACGTTTCATCGGCGGTAGCTGGACCGCAACCACCGAGGCCACCGGTGTGGCCGACTGCCACGTGGTCCGTCTCCGTGTCGAGGGCCCGACGCTCGACCCGGGACGACCGGTCGACTGACCGTCGACGTCCGTCGAACTACGACACGCCATCCCGCCCGGGCGATTTTACACATGGTGGCCGATCCAACCGTTGTCTAGCTTGGACGACCAATGGGCATCGTACTCACGGTGCTGGAACCGCCGCACCCACCTGAACCGAACCTCACCGCCGCGCTCCCGCCGGGGACCGGACGCGTCATCGACGTGGAACCCCGGTTGGTGTCACCGCGTTACGACACCCTGCTGGTGACCACCAGGGGGCTGGTCCTGCGCGATCACGTCTCGGGTGACTTCCACGGAGTGCCGTGGACGAACTTCTCGCTCCACGACCACCTCCACCACCACAGCCACCACGCAACGCTGATCCTCTGGCTCGACGAACGACGACCGATCGAGGTGGCCATCACCCGCCGGCTGGCTCTGAACATCGCTTCGGTGGCACCGGTGCTGACCAGCGATCCGACGGCCAACGTCGACGACGTCGTGCTGGCCGACGGTCGATCCGACGCGATCGATCTGCGGCGATCGCCCGAACCCCGGTTCTCGGCCCCGCCGCCGGTGGAACGGTTCGAGGGCCTGCCACCGCCCGATCCGACGCCCCGCCCGATCTCGTCAGCCCCGTCTCCCGACACCCCGGCCTCGGTTGGTGCCTCGGGTCGCTTCCCGGGCGGCCGCGTGCTGACGGGGGTCGCCGTGCTCGTCATCGCCGGAGCGGTCGGCGGTCTCGCGTCGATCGTGGTCAACGGCGACGGCAACTCGGCCGACGGAGCCGTTCCACAGATCACCAGCGAGGCCGTCGAGGCCGACCAGCTCGACTGACGGGCGCCAGGAGGCGACTGTCACCCGGCGGCGGCGAACCGCTTCCTCAGCTCCCGTTTGAGGATCTTGTTCGAGCCGGTCTTGGGAATCTCGTCGATGAACTCGATCAATCTGGGGACCTTGTAGCCCGCCAGGGTGGTCCGGGCGAAGTCCATGACGTCATCAGCGGTCAGCGTGGCCTCGTCCTCGGCTTTCGGCACGACGATCGCCATCACCGATTCGCCCCAGTCGTCCGACGGCACCCCGATCACGGCGACCTCGTAGATCAGGGGGTGGCGTTCCAACGCTGCTTCGATCTCCGCCGGATAGATGTTCATGCCACCGGAGATGATCATGTCCTTCTTGCGGTCGCAGATGAAATAGAAGCCCTCCTCGTCGACATAGGCCATGTCGCCGACGGTGTGCCAGCCGTCGTGATCATCGGCCTGAAAGCGGTCGTGGGCCTTGTGGTAGGTGTGGAACACCGAGCTGGCGCGGATGAACACCTCGCCCGGAACGTGGGGTTCGGTGATGCGGTTGCGGTCGTCGTCGAGCAGGGCGATCTCCACCAGCGGCGCCGGCTGTCCGCACGAACCCGGCTTGCGGAGCTGATCGGCCGGGGCCAACACCGTGTTGATCCCGAGTTCGGTCGAGCCGTAGACCTCCCACAGCGACTCGGGCGGGAAGTCCTTGACGTAGGCCTCCTTCAGGGCGAACGGCCACGGCGCAGCATTGGCCACCATGACCCGCATCGACGACGTGTCGTAGCGATCCTTCACCTCGGCCGGCAGATTCACGATCATCCTGATCGGGGTCGGGGCCGAGAAGCTCGACGAGCAGCGGTAGGTGTCGACGAGACGAAGCCAGTCCTCCGGATCGAACTTGTGTTGCACGACCACGGTGTTACCCATCAGGTAGCCGAGCGAGGCGAACGCGGAGGGGCCCGAGTGGTACAGCGGACCGCAGGTGAGGTAGACGTCGTCGGGCCGGTAGGCGAGCATCTGGACCAGCGCAGCGATCTGCTCGGAGCCGACGGTGGCGTCACGAACCGCACCCTTCGGGTTGCCGGTCGTTCCCGACGTGTAGATCATCACCTTGCCGGCACTCGGCGCCGGAGGCGGCTCATCCGCGGCGCCCAGGAAGTCGGCCTCGGCGATCTGGCCCGGATGCAGCCTATGGTCGTGTATGGGAGCGCCACCGGTCGGGCCGACGCCGGAGAAGACGACGATGTTGTCGACCGACGGTATGCGGGCCCGTATCCGGTCGAGCATGTCGGCGTAAGGCGCATCCGCGAACACCAGCACCGAGTCCGAATTGGTGATGACGTAGGTGGACTCGTCGTCGGTGAGCCGGTAGTTGAGAGGCACCGACACCGTGCCGATCTTGCGGGCGGCATGGCTGAAGGCCGACACCTCGATCGAGTTCTGCCCCAACCACATGATGCGGTCGCCCGGTTCGACACCGAGGCTCAACAAGCCGTTGGCCAACCGGTTGACGTAGGCGTTGAACTCCCCGTAGGTCAGCGACCGCACGGAGCCGCCCGGCCGGTCGTCGATGATGGCCGTCTTGTCCGGCTGGGCCAGCGCCATCCCGGTCAGGCTGTCGAGCGGAGCATCCGTTGGTTCGGGCATGCCAGATTGTGTCACACCGGTCAGACGGGGAAAATTCGTGCGATCCGGCCGTCTGCCGCTCGCTATCGTGAAGCCATGATCGTCACCGTGTTCCGTAACCGGCTCAACCCGGACCACAGCGCCGAATACCACGACCTCATCCCCCGCATCGCCGCGCTGGCCGTCGACATGCCGGGTTACGTATCTCACAAGACCTTCACCGCCGATGATGGTGAACGGGTCACGATCGTCGAGTTCGCCGACGAGGAGTCGCACAAGGGGTGGGCCCGCCACCCCGAACACCGGGAGGCAATGCAGAAGGGGCGAGACCGTTTCTACCAGTTCTATGACATCAAGATCTGCACCGTCGAGCGCTCATCGTCGTTCGGGATCTGACGTCGAATCGCTCACCGAGGATCCTAGAGTGGGCTCCGGCGATGCAAGGAGTGGCGTGATCGACGAGGTGTCGAGCTTTCGATTCGGCGACGACGAAGCCCTACGCGTTCTCTATGAGGAACACGGTGCGCTGATCTACAGCTACTGCCATCGTGTGGTCGGACCCAACCTGGCGGCCGACGTCACCCAGGAGGTCTTCATCTCCGCCTGGCGCTCCCGCGAGAACTACGACTCGAAGCGCGGCAGCTTCGCCGCCTGGCTGATGACGATCGCCAAACGGCGATGTGTCGATGCCCTGCGTCGTTCCGGCCGGCGGCCCGAGCTCGCCACCGACACCACCGATCCAGGCGCCGAACCGGTGGTGTCCGACGTCGTCGCCCTCGACCGCATCGCCGATCGGATGCTGCTCGACGAAGTCATCGCCGGGCTACCCGGTCGGGCCCGTCGAGCCGTCGAGCTGGCCTTCTACGAACAACTCACCCACCCCGAGATCGCGGCGACGACCGGCAGCCCGCTCGGCACCGTGAAGAGCGACATCCGCCGGGCCCTGGCCGCCATGAGGAAGGAGTTGGGGGGTGACGATGAGTGAGCCGCCAGTGAGTGGAACACCGGACGACGGTCAGCCGGACGAGGACCTTTCCTCGGACGAACGCGAGCGGATCACCGCCATTCTGGCCGAGATCACCGACGACGACCGGCGCCGGCTCGAACCACCACCCTCGATCTGGAACGCCATCGTCGACACCGTGTCGGCCGATCGGAACGGTCGCCCGGACCGCACGTTGACCTTGACCGATGACGGCAACGGCTCGGTTGTGGCCGATATCTCGCCCATCGAGCAGCAGGCTTCGACCACGATCACCCTTGCCGCCGGCAGGCGGGCCACCGACCGGCCGTCGCTTCCGCCGGAGATGAGCGCCTGGCGGCGGCAGTGGCTGCCGGTGGCGGCCGCGGTGGCGGTGGCCGTCGTCGGCGGTCTCGTCACGTGGGCGTTCTCCGATGAGCTGGCCGGTTCCGACGACGAGGCGACGGCGGGGGTCGTCGAACCCGACGGCGATGTGGTGGCGGTCGTCTCCATCACCGGTGACGGTCGGGAGGAGACGCTGAACGACATCGGCGACAGTGGGGAGGCCAGACTCGTCACTGTGGACGGCCGGTACCACCTCGACATCGACCTCGACGTGGGGGACCCGGCGTCCATCGACGGGTACCTCGAACTGTGGATCGTCAACACGGAGATCGACGGCATGGTGTCGCTCGGCGTCGTCACCGGTGATGGACGCTATGCGCTGCCGCCCAACCTCGACCCGGCCGATTTCCCGATCGTCGACGTGTCGGTCGAACCGATCGACGGCGATCCCGCCCACTCGGGTCGGAGCGTGCTGCGGGGTGTGTTCGACCTCTGACCGTTCAATCCGGTCGAATCATCGAGAACAGGTCACGGGTCGTGCTGTAGAAGCTGCCGGCATGGCGACCGATCGCCGCCAACGCGGCCTGGTCGATCCTGGTGCCGTCGAGCAGATCACCGTTGATGTGGAAGGCCACGACCTCCCCGACGAACAACCAGTTCCCCCCTCCCTCACGGCCCACGTGGAGCCGGTGCGTCATCCGACATTCCATCTGCGCCTTGGCCTCCGCCACCAGCGGAGCATCGACGACGACGCCGGGGACCGCCGTCAAGCCGGCGTGCACGAATTCATCGGCGTCCGCAGGCAGTCCGGCCGAGGTGGCGTTCATCGCCTCGGCCACCTCCTCGGTCACGATGTTGACCGTGAACTCGCCGGTCGCCGCGACGTTGTCGGCCGTGTCCTTCCTGGTCCCCGAACCGGCTCCGGGCGAGAACACCACCGTCGGCGGGTCGCCCGACACGGCGTTGAAGAACGAGTAGGGGGCGAGGTTGTTGACCCCGTCGGCCGAGGTCGATCCGATCCAGCCGATCGGTCTCGGCACAACAAGACCTGTCATCAGCTTGTAGCCGTCGACCCCCTCGAGCTCATCGACCATGAACGTGACCTTTTTCGATGGGGCCGGTCCTGCGGGTTCAGCGCTGTCATTCACCCGCCCGAGCCTAGTGTCCCGTCGGGTGGGTCCGTCACGCCGGACCGGCCCTGATCTCCTCGAAGCGATCGACCAGACGCAGTTCGGGGAACCAGTACATCCACAGGCCGACCACGGCGAGCGTGCCGAGGCCGCCGACAACCACCGCCGGGGCCAGGCCGAACCAGGCCGCGGTCAGCCCCGACTCCAGGCTGCCGAGTTCGTTGGAGCCACCGATGAAGATGTTCTCGACCGCCAGCACCCGTCCCCGCATGTCCTCCGGTGTTGCCAGGGGGACGATGGTGGCCCGCACGAAGACGCTGATGGCGTCGGCCGAGCCGAGGACCATGATGGCCGCCAGCGCAACGGCGTAGCTCGTGGTGAGCCCGAGCACGATCGTGGCCAGACCGAACACGGTGATCGAGCCGAACAGCACCGGGCCCACCCGGCGCCGGACCGGTCGCACCGACAGGATCGACGCCGTGATCAACGCCCCGATGCCGACCGCCGAGTAGAGCATGCCGACCGCCGCCTCGTCGACACCGAGCCGCTTCTCGCCGATGGCCGGCAGCAGCACGACCGCCCCGCCGAACAACACGGCGAACAGGTCGAGGCTGATGGCCCCGAACACAACCGGCGAGCGGCGCATGAACCGCAGTCCGTCGATGGCGTCGCTGATCGCCTGGCGAGGGCCTTTGGGGGTCGTCAGCCGGCGCACCTCCGACTGAGGTACGAGTTGGAGCAGCAGTGCGGCTACGGCGAACCCGACGATCGAAACGAGAAACGGCCACCAGCGACCGAACCGGAACAGCTGTCCGACGAGGATCGGTCCGACGATGCCGGCCACCTGGAACGACACCGATCGCAGCGCCACAACCCGCTCGACGGTGCCGGCCGGTGCGAGGTCGATCGGCAGGGCCCGGCTGGCCGGCGCGACGAACGAGCGGGCAAAGCCGAACACGACGACCAGCGCCAGGATGGGCCCGATGGATGCCGAGGCAGTCCGGGCGTAGAGGAACAGGGCGACCGCGACGGCGACCTCGACCAGTAGGCCGAACCGGTACACGACACGCCGGTCGAAGCGGTCCGATGCCGTTCCGCTGAACGGAGCCATCACGAACAGCGGTACGAACTCGGCCAACCCCAGAAATCCGAGGTCGATCTCGCGTCCGGTCACGTCGAACACCAGCAGTCCAAGCGCCACCAGCTGGGACCGGTTGGCCATCGAGCTGGCGAACAGGGCCGCAAGCAGGATCTTGATCCCGAACGGCAACGGCGGCCGGTCGGCCGGGGCGAGCACCTCGCCGTCAGTGGTCAACGAGACCCGGGCGTTCGATCAGCGGGGTTGATGCCGGGGTTGCCGCATCAGCAACTCTCGGATCAAGGGTTGTCGGATCAGGGTTTGCGGCAACCGGGCCGGTTGCCCCGACACTTCTTCGTCGTCGTCGTCTCACCGATGTCAACCGTAGTGGACGGTCGGCCCGGCGGATCCACTTCGGTGATCGTGGTCGTCAGCAACGTGGTCTCGGTGGTGGAGGAGACGGAGGTGGAGGACGGTTCGGTGGTTGTGGTCGTTGCCGTTGTCGCAGTCGATGCCGTCGTGGTGGCGACGGCGGCGGTCGTCGCGACACGCCTCACGATCGATGTGGTGGTCGACGCATCGGGGACGGCGAGGGTCCCGTCGGGGTTCAGCGTGACATCCGGATTCAACGTGAAGGCGGCGTTGCTTCGAGCCACGCCATCGATCACCGACCCGCTGGCCTCCGAGTCGTCCCCGCTGAGATCGCGGCTGGTCGACGACGTGACGATCTGCCCGATCTGTGCGCCGAGCGGTTCGGGCTCGGAGTCGGAGAAGGTGTCGGCCAACACCAGTCCGAAGATGACGACGACCGCGCTGAGCAGGACCGCCGTTATCGAGTGTCGTTGTTGATTGCCGAGGCGGAGTTCCATGGTCACCCGTGTCTACCGTCTTCGTCCACCGATCGACCATGGTAGCGGCCGGCGATCGGTCCGGCCCATCGGCCCGCCGCCGTTTGGGACCGATGACCAGCCGGTCGGTGCCGGTGCCGGGGGCTAGAATCGATGCTCGTGGCCGTTGCCGATGCAGCCAAACCGCCCAACGAGGCAGACCCGTCGAAGGCTCCGGCAGCACAGACGACCCCGGCGTCCGCCGCCGGACCGGGGTCGATACCCGGTCCGCTGCCGAGGCGCCCCTGGTGGCATCGCACATGCTCACCGGAGGATCGACGCCGGGTCATGGACGATCTGGCCATCCGCCCGGTCGAGCATTGGGTCTACCGGTTCTCGATGATGCTGACCCTCTCGGCGGTGGTCGCCGTCATGGGTTTGGAGTTGAACTCGGCGGCGGTGGTGATCGGCGCCATGCTGCTGGCACCCCTGATGCAGCCGGTGCTGGCCACCGGGGCCTGCCTCTCAATGGCGTTGTTCGGAAAGGCCCTCGGGGCCATGACAAAGGTGGTCCTGGCCACCGCCTGGGTCATCTTCCTGGCCTACGTGATCGCCCGGTTCCTGCCGGACCGGGAGTTCACCGCCGAGGTGCTCTCCCGCACCAAACCTGATATCCGCGATCTCGTGGTGGCCCTGGCCGCCGGTGCCGGTGGGGCCTACGCGACAGTGCGGGAGGATGCCTCGGCCTCGCTGCCGGGGGTGGCGGTTGCGGTCGCCCTCGTCCCACCCCTGGGCGCGATCGGCATCACGATGGCGGCCGGGGACAGCGACCGGGCGCAGGGCGCACTCCTGCTGTACACCACCAACCTGGCGGCAATCATCCTCGTGTCGATCGTGGTGTTCGTCGTCACCGGATTCGTGCCGCCCCGTCGTCTGGTGACCACGCTGCCCCGTCTCGCCGTCGCCTCGGTGGCGATCACCGCGGTGGTCGTTGCCATCGCCTACCCGCTCTACGGTGCGGCGCGATCGACCATCAAGGCCAACGATGACCTGGCCGACGCCGAGGCCATCGTGGACAACTGGCTCGGCGACGTCGATCTCCAGCGGACCGTGCGTTTCGAGAACGGTCTGCTGTCGGTCGAACTGCAGGGGTTCGAGGCGCCGGTCAATCAAGGTGAGGTGGAGGCGGCGCTGGCCGAACGGTTCCCTGAGCTCGATCGGGCGCCGCTCGTCTACTGGATCCGCACCGATCGGGCCACCACCACCACAACTGCCGGGCCGAATCCCGACGAGACGCTGCGGGCCGAAATCGAGTCCGAGGTCAGGGCCTGGCTCGATGAGTCGGGCATCGACTATCAGCTCGACAACGTGATCGTGATCGACGGGGCGGTGCGGATCGACGCTGCCGGCGCCGGTGACCGGCCGTCGATCCTGGCGCTCAGCAACCGACTGGTCGGGCTGACCGACGGGCTGACGCCCCGCCTCAACTGGACCAGCCTGGAGACCATCGAGCCCGGCGACGAGGTGGCGTCGCCGTTCGAGCTGGTGGCCGAGGCCGTCGAGGCCGAGGTTCGCCGGTGGGCCGACGTGCGCCGGCTGACCACGCGGACGATCGACTACGACGGCGACAGCCTCACCATCGAGGTGGCGGGCCCGCAGCAGCCGACGACGGCGGCCATCAGCCGACTCGAGCAGCTCATCGATGAGATCGACACCGACGGCGTCGATCTCCAGGTGTACTTCATCCAGCGCGTCGAGGTCACGACCACCACGCTCCCGCCGACGACGGCGACATCGGCGGTGTCATCGACTGTGACATCGGCGGTGACGTCGACGGGTCAGTCCGCGCCACCGACGACGCTGCCTGCGACAACGTCGACCACCGCCCCCTGACGCCCTGTCGGTGCCGGCACGGTTCACCACCGCCCGCTACCCGACGTTCACCGTCCACCGTTGTCGCCGTCGACGGGACGACCCCTTCGACGGCGACAACGTAGGTTCCCGCACCGACCGTGAACCACCCGCCAGGTGTCTCAGCGCGAACCGTAGTCGGCACATCCGGTGGGCAAGGTCACCTAGACACCGTTTTCAACCTCAGCTTGCCGACTGTTAACCATCGGCCGGTCGACGGAGGCGACCGCGTCGTCGACGCCGACGGCCTCGGTGTGGTGTCGACCATCGATTTCGTGAAGACTGGAGGTCATGCTGGATCGGGTTCGTGACGTGGCCGGGCAGGTGGCTGACAGGGCTCTCGGAACCGCGACCCGACGAATGCGGGGCGGTGCGTCCGACCCGATGATCGCGGAGCTGAACGAGGCGCTCGCCCCCGACCGGGTGCACCTCGACGGGGCCGAACGGTCACTGCTCAGTCGCGACGCGTCGGTCATCGACGGCGGCGGCGCCGGTCCGGTGTGCTATCCCACGTCGACCGATGAGGTCGTCGCCATCATGTCGATCGCGGCCCGTCACGACCGGGCCGTCGTGCCCCGAGGGGCCGGAACGGGTCTGTCCGGCGGCGCCATCCCGATGGGCGCCCCCATCGTGGTCGCCCTGACCAAGATGAACGAGATCCTGTCGGTCGACCTCGACAACCGTATCGCCTGGGTCGAGTCGGGAGTCATCAACCTCGACCTCACCAAACACCTCCTCCCCCTCGGTTACCACTTCGCCCCCGATCCCTCCTCCCAGCAGGTGTGCACCATCGGCGGCAACGTCGCCAACAACTCGGGGGGCCCGCACTGCCTCGCCTACGGGGTTACCAACGCCCACATCGAGGCAATGGAGGTCGTCCTCCCCTCGGGTCAGGTCGCGATGCTGGGCGGGCTCGACGCCGAGCCGGCCGGCCTCGACCTGCGGGGCGTGTTCGTCGGAAGCGAGGGCACGATCGGCATCGCCACCAAGATCGCCGTCGCCATCACCAAGAACCCGCCGGCGGTGCGCACGCTGCTCCTCTCGTTCTCCGACGTCCACGACGCCGCGCAGACCGTCAGCGATGTCGTGGCCGCCGGCATCGTCCCCGCGGCGATGGAGGTCATGGACCAACGGATCACCCGGGCCGTCGAGAACTTCGTCGGAGCCGGATACCCGACCGACGCCGCCGCCGTGCTGCTGGCCGAGGTCGACGGGCTGCCCGGGGGAATCGAGGCCGACGCCGAGCGCATCGCCGAGATCGGGAGGGCCAACAGCGCGACCGGCGTGAAGATCGCCCAATCGGAACAGGAGCGCATGCTCCTCTGGAAAGGGCGAAAGACCGCTTTCGGGGCCATCGCCCAGATCGCCCCCGACTACTACCTCCACGACACCGTCGTACCGCGGGCCAAACTGGCCGAGGTGCTCGATCAGGTCTACGAGATCGCCGAACGCCACGACCTGACCGTGATGAACGTCTTCCACGCCGGTGACGGCAACCTCCATCCACTGCTCCTGTTCGACGCCCGCCAACCGGGGGTGCTCGACCGGGTGCACGCCGCCGGGGCCGAGATCATCACCGCCTCTCTCGACGCCGGCGGGGTGCTGTCGGGCGAACACGGCATTGGCATCGAGAAGCAGAAGTTCATGGACCGCCTCTACACCGACGACGACCTGGACCACCAGAATCGTCTACGGCAGGCGTTTGACCCGATGTGCCGCACCAACCCGGGGAAGGTCCTGCCGACCGGCCACTCCTGTGCCGACATCCAACAGCTCAAGCGCATCCCGGCCGGGGTTTGGGGATGACGGCCAGCCTCGCCATCGACGACCCCGTCCTCGAAACGTTCGCAGCCGAGATCGAGGGCTCGGACCCGGTCACCGTCGTCGGTGCCCGCACGGCGTGGGATCGAGGCGGAACCCTCACCGGCACTCCTCGTGAGGTGCGGGCCCCGTCGGGCATCGTGGCCTACGCCCCGGAGGAAATGACGGTCACCGTGCGAGCGGGAACACCGGTGGCCGAGCTCGACGCCGCCCTGGCCGATTCCAGACAGCGGACCGCACTCCCCGACCGGGGCGGCACCGTGGGAGGCGCCGTCGCCGTCGGTGAGAACGACCCGCTGGTGCTGGGCAAGGGTCGGCTGCGCACGAGTGTGCTCCAGGTCCGCTATGTGTCAGCCGACGGACGCCTCATCACCGGTGGCGGCCCGACCGTCAAGAACGTGACGGGATTCGACCTTCCCCGGCTGATGACCGGCGCACTCGGCACGCTGGGGTTTCTGGCCGAGATCATCCTGCGAACCAACCCGACCCCCGCGGCCGCAACCTGGTTCCGATCCGACGACGCCGACCCGTTCGAAACCTACGACGCCCTGCTCCGCCCGTCCGCCGTTTTCTGGAACGGCTCGACCACCTGGGTTCTGCTGGAAGGCCATGGCGTCGACGTGGCCGCTGAGGCCGCCGTACTGAACGGCACCGGATCCTTCACCGAGACCGACGGGCCACCGCCGCTGCCACCGCATCGGTGGTCGCTCAGCCCCGGCGAGCTGCGGACACTGCAGCTCGACCAGCAGAACCACGACGGTTCGGTCGCGTCGATCGGTGTCGGCACCGTCTTCCGCACCGAACCCCAACCGGCCCGTAGCATCGATCCGGCCGCCCGGGAGATTGCCGGTCGGGTCAAAGCCCAGTTCGATCCAACCGACCGGCTCAACCCGGGCCGCCTCGACCACGACCGTGAGCAGGCCGGCTGATCATGGACCTCAAGCTCGACGAAGACGACCTGAACATCTGTGTGCAGTGCGGCCTGTGCCTGCCGTTCTGCCCGACCTTCAGGGTCACTGGCGAGGAATCGAAGTCGCCTCGGGGCCGCATCGCGCTCATGCGCGAGGTGCAGCTCAACGGCGCACCGGTCACCGACGAGGTCATCGAGTCGTTCTCGTCGTGTGTGCAGTGCCGGGGCTGCGAGCCGGCGTGTCCGTCCAGTGTGCCCTACGGGCATCTGATGGAGCAGGCCAGGGAGACCCTGGCCGATCAACGCAAGATCACCCCGGCGTGGCAGCGTCTGGCGTTCAAGCCGCTGTCGAATCCGAAGCTGCTCCAACTCGGCACAAGGGCCCTGGCCCTCGCCCAGCGGGCCGGACTCGTGCCGTCACGACTCGGCCTGAGTGAGCTGCCGACCCACCAGGAGCCCCTGAAACCGTCAGGGACCGACGTCTACCTGTTCACCGGATGTGTCATGGACGCCTGGCAACGGGACGTTCATCGAGCCGGTCAACAGGTCGTGGAGGCGGCCGGCTTCGGAGTGACCCCCACGAACGATCTGGCGCCATGCTGTGGTGCACTGCACACCCATGCCGGGCTGGGGTCCGACGCCCGAGCCCTCGCCCAGCAAACGATCGACGCGCTCGGAACCGATCGACCGATTCTGGTCGACTCGGCCGGATGTGGTGCGACGATGAAGGACTACGGCCATCTGCTGGGCACAGCCGAGGCCGGCAGGTTCGTGTCCCGCGTGTTCGACATCAGCGAATGGCTGGCCGACCATGTGGACCGCCTCCCTGACGTCGAGCCGCTCGACCTGAAGGTCGCCGTCCAGGACCCTTGCCACTTGCGTCACGTGCAGCGGGTCCACGAGGCGACCCGGGTGGTTCTCCGGCCCTTCGTCCGGGAGTTGGTCGAGCTCGACGACGAAGGCCTGTGTTGTGGTGCCGGTGGAGCCTATTCGGTCGCCGAACCGGAGCTGGCGGGTATGATCCGCGATCGCAAGCTCGGGTCGATCGGGCGAGCCAGGGCCGACGTGGTGGCGTCGGCCAATCCCGGTTGTTCGATGCACCTGGCGGCCGCCGGCGTGGCCACCGTTCACCCGATGGAGCTGGTGGCCGAGGCGTTGTCGGCTTCGACCGAGCCGGCGTCGAGGGGAGCCTAGCCCAGGCCCGACGGCAGCGGATCGCCGGAGAACTGATGGGCGTTGCGGATGAGCGTGGTGAGCTCCTCCAGGTCGTCCTGTTCGACCAGCGGCAACAGCTCCCGGCTCAACTCCGACGTGTCGTCGATCCGGAAGGAGCGCACGACGATCTCCGCCGGCAGCGCCGTCAGTGTCGCCGTGAACGAAACGGCCGGTGCCTGACCGACGACCAGATGCGACGGGCCGTGCCGGGCCGCGTTGATGCGAAGCGCGATCCGTTCCGCCAGCCGAGGATCGATCGAGCCGGCCGCACCGAGCATCAGGTGCATGCCCAGCTGCTGTCCCCGCTCGGCCAAACTCAACAACTCGGCCGCCGGGTCGAGGGTGACGACCTCGTCGTCGCTTCGGCTTCCCAGAGCCTCGATCCGATCGATGCAGACCACCAGATAGGGAACGGCGTCGGAGCCGCCCTGGCGCTCCAACTCCTCGATCGAGTTGCAGCCGAGTGTCGTCAACAACGCCTCACGGCGGTCCAACTCGGCCGAGAGCATCGCCAGCGCCGGCTTGATCTCCAGCGTCGAGGTGTCGGAGAGGTTGCCGATCGTGTGGGGCAACTGGCGGCAACCTCGGAACACGGAACCACCGGTCGAATCGATCAGGTAGAAGTTCAACCGGCTCGGGCGGTACCGGGTCGCCAGCGACGAGATCCAGGCGGGAAGGAACCCTTCGAGGTCACCGGAGACGAGCGCGTGGGGCCCGAGTTCCCTGATGTCGACGTGGACGGGACCCATCTTGTTGCGGCCGATGCGGGCCACAAGTCCCCCTGCAGGCTGATCGGCGTTCCAGTGTTCGAGCACCGCGGACGGGTCCGTTCCACCCAAGAGGTCCTCGCGACCGGAGTCGGCGATCGGGGTCACGGAGTCGGTCCAGAACATCGATGGAGTGGCGGTACGCATCTCGGCCGATGCGTCGGCTGCCAGCGGTTCGACGCAGGTCAGGCGGCGGGCCAGCTCACCGACCTGTTCCGCCGTGTACAGCTCGTAGCCGATACCGAGTACCGCAGGCCGGTTGTGGATGTCGTCACGGTCGACGACCGTTTCCGCCGATGCGTGATCTCGATCGACGATGACGACGGCGCCCCTCCGACCGAATGGCAGCTCGAGTTGGTGGGTTGGATCGGATTGACCGACGACCAGCGCGGTCACGCTCGAGCGGGAGTCTCCGCCGACGAGCGACTCGATCGTCGCCTGCACTGCATTGGGGACCTGGGCATCGCCGTCGACGAGCAGGACGGCCGAGATCGGCCGGTCGTGTATCGGCGGAACCGATTGGCCCCGGTTGGTACCGCCGTTGACCGACGCGGCCAGCCGTTCGACAACAGCCTCGTACTGAGCCGGGTCGGCCGTCAGCTGGGTGAACGAGCCGTCATCGGCGAACCCGTCGCAGTGGGGCAGCCACTTGAGCCAGTCCCACTGTTCGGCTCGCGCCGGGCTGATCAGCGACCAGATTCGCAGTCGATTCGGTTGGTGTTGTAGCACCAGCTGGGCGAGGAGTGAGTAGGCCAGTTCACGGCTCTCCCGTTCGTGGCCGGCCACGAGCACCGAACTCGACGAGGAGAAGTCGACGTTGACCGGAACACCATCGACCGTGCTGTACCGGGAAACGATCTCCTGGGCCCGGCTCTGCAGGTCGGGATCACCGCCTTCGGGCACGGCGCAGCGGATCCGGCTGGGCAACGCCGCCAGACCGATCCGGGTGATGAGGGGGTCGTTGACCGATCGGGGCCAGACCCTCGCGATGTCGTCGTCCATGACCTCGACGAGTTCGTCGATGGAGG
The DNA here is from genome assembly GCA_965216675.1 of Acidimicrobiales bacterium. GTDB lineage: Bacteria > Actinomycetota > Acidimicrobiia > Acidimicrobiales > SZUA-35 > JAHELU01. The sequence continues at coordinate 1,898,707 of CBDCGK010000004.1, forward strand.
GCGCCTCGGCCAACCGAGCCGTCCACTCCGCGTCCAGCTCCTTGACCAGCGTGGCGGTGGTGGACTGCAGCGACCGTTCGTACAGGTTGGCGGCTGCTTCGAACCCTTCGTTGGAGCTTCGGCGCCATCCCCGCTGGCGTTCCGGTGGTGTCGGGAAGATCACGCGTTCGCCCTGGTAGGCCCGGTAGGGACCCGACCCGGGCGTGACCAGCACTCGGCGCGGGTCGATCTCGCCGTCGCCTCGCTCCAAACGGGTCGCGTTGTCGAACTCGACGGCGAACCAGGTCTGGCCGACGAGCAGACGATCCCCGGATGTGAGCTTCGTCGGACCGTCGACCACCTTGTCGCCGACGAGAACGCCGTTGGTCGAACCGGTGTCGGTGACACGCACCGACGCGGTGTCGACATTGATCGATGCGTGATAACGCGAAACCCCGGGATCGACGATGATGATGTCGTTGTCGGCCGCCCTCCCGATCCGGTTTTCGCCCCTGGTGAGCGTCATGCGGCGGCCACGGTTCGGGCCGCTGAGAAAGGACACCGTAACCGCGCCGATGGCGGCTTCGAGCTTGTCGGCTTCGAGGGTGGCGTCCAGGGCGACGACATCGCCGGAGCGGAGGTCTGACACGCCGAGCACGGCGGCGGACGGCAGAGCGGCGCCCGTCCGGTGCACGACGAGTACATGGCGCCCTGTTCCGCCGAGCCCTCGGACGAGATCGCTCACCGTCGCCCGTGGGTCGGCGAACACCACGCGGTCACCTTTTCCGGCCACGGTCAGGAACATGCCCCGATGTGAAACGTCGATGTCAGTAGCTCCGATGTCCATCCCGCACGCCTTGTCCACAGTGCCGATCAACGGTGTCATTCGCCAGTGCCGTTACTGCCTGCTGCCGAACCGTCGCCATGGATCATGATTCGGTCACATCCTGAGATGAAACGATACGTCGTTTTCACCGTTTCGTCACATGTGCGAGTCCACGAGGGTGTGATTCAGCTGGACTGGGGCCGTTCCGAGCGGCGCCACACCAGCTTCAACCCGGACCAGACGTCGCTGACGGCGCACACCTTCACGTCGACCAGACCCAGTGGAAGGGCGATCTCGCGGACGACGTCTTCGGTGATGTCAGTCGGTACCTTGGACGCCTTCTTGGGCCAGGCCACCCACAGGGCGGCGTCGGGAAAGATCGCTTTCGATCCGCTGTCGATCCGCCGTTCGAGGATGACGCGGCGGGTGGCGAAGGCCATGACGATGTCGGGGTCTCGACCCAACGACTTTCGCAGTTTTGCCTCGTGGGGCTCCAGCCAGCTTCGGAAGCCGTCGGGCTCGTCGAGAACGGCGACGGTGTGTCCGGGTTTGATGCCGAGCTTCTTTGCCAGCGGTGTGCCCGAATAGCCGGCAGTCGGAGCGACCATTGGATCACCTTCCTGTTTCGAGGCAACGATATCGGAGCGTCGTCAGCCCGTCTCGACCAGCACCGCCTTCAGGTAGCGGCCCTCGGTGAACCCGACCGGATGATCGACCGGTTGGCCGGTGCGCTGGCGTTCGTGCCAGCGGCGCCCGGTTCGATCGAGGCCGGCGGCAACCGCGTCGACGAACTGATCCTCGCCGACGCGACTCGAGCACGAGGCGTGAAGAATCAGACCGTTCGGGCGGGTGAGGCGTCCCGCGAGCGAGGCAAGCCGTTCGTAGGCCGCAACGGCCCCGCTGATCTGCGATCGTCGCTGGGCGAACGCCGGTGGATCGACGACAATCAGGTCAAAGCCCGCACCGTCGTCGACCAGTTCGGCCATCACATCGAAGGCGTCGCCGACCCGTAGCCGGTGCGGGGCGTCGGCGGTGTTCGGGTTGAGGGCCATGTTGGCTCGGGCAACGTCGATAGCCGGTCGGCTCACATCGACCGACGTCACGGAGGCGGCACCGCCGGCGGCGGCGTGCACCGAGAACCCACCGGTGCAGGCGAACACGTCCAGCACATCGCGACCGGAGGCCACGGATTGGATCAGCCGGCGGTTGTCCCGCTGATCGAGGAAGTGCCCGGTTTTGTGGCCGCGAATCAGGTCGGCCTGAAACCGCAGCCCGTTCTCGGCGAACGTGACGGGCCCGTCGAGCTGCGGCCCGATGAGGACCTCTCCGTCCCGCCGGCTCCCGTCGGCTGCGACCTGACGGCTCAACCGGAGCACGATCCGCTCGACCGACTCGCCCCCGACCTCCTTGGCGGCCGCCACGGCCGCGTCGACCAGATGGTCGACCCAGGGCAGCCAGGCCACGGTGTAGAGCTTCATGACGAGGTTCGCCCCGTACCGGTCGATGACCAGACCACCGAGCCCGTCGTTCTCGCCATGCACAAGCCGAAAGGCCGTGGTCTCACCACGGGCGGCCCGGTCGAGCAGCGGGCCTCGGTTTTCGATGGAACGGCCGATGGCCCCGGTCAGCCATGTGTCGTCGATCGTGGTCGGCTTGTCGGCGTGCAGGATCCGCACTCGGAGCGGCGAGGTCGGATCGTAGAGGCCGATGGCCAGGAAGCGCCGCTGGTGATCGAACACGACGGCCAGATCGCCGGGTCGGCCCGGCTTGGCCGACTCCACCGAACGGTCGAACACCCACGGGTGCCCGGCCCGGATGTGGCGTTCGGCGTCCTTGGTGACCCGTACGGCCAGACGTCGCTCCCACGGTGGCTCCATGAGGTCAAGGTTAGGTTCGCCCCTGAGGGAAGTGTCATTCTGGTCGCGTGGTCGTATCACGTTTCAGTCCGGACACCGATCCCTCCGTCATCAGCGCCCACATCCGCGATCGTGGGTACGCCATCGTCGAACGCGTGGTCGGCGATGATGTCATGGACGCCCTCGCCGCCGAGGTCGCGCCCCACGTCGAGCGATCCGCGCGCGGCCGTGACCACTACGACGGCCTCCACACCCGGCGGACCGGGGCGCTGGTTGCCCGCTGCCCCACCGCCCGCAGTCTGATCATGCACCCGACGGTGCTGGGCACGGTCGACGACTTCCTCGGCCATGCCACCACATTCCAGCTCCACCTGACCCAGATCATCTCGATCGAACCGGGTGAGACCGATCAGCAGCTTCACCGTGATCAGATGGCGTTCGATTTCTTCCCGTTTCCCGACGACTATCACGTGCAGTGCAACACGATGTGGGCGCTCACCGACTTCACCGCCGAGAACGGCGCCACCCGCATCCGGCCGGGTACCTCGGCGATGACCGACGACGCCGCCACGGCGGTGGAGGTTGTCCAGGCCGAGATGCCGCGGGGCTCGGTGCTGTTCTACGACGGCAAGGTGATCCATGCCGGCGGTGCCAACCGCTCCGAGGGCTCCCGTCAGGGTGTGAACATCACGTACGCGGTCGGCTGGGTCCGCCAGGAGGAGAACCAGTTTCTGGCCTGCCCGCCCGAGATCGCCCGCACGCTCGACGACGACCTGTTGCGGTTGATGGGCTACCAGCAGGGCGCATTCGCTCTCGGCTATGTCGGCGATCAGCAGGATCCGCTGGCGGTGCTGCGGAACTCGCTGGAGGGGGCGACCGACAAGGTCAAGGTGGTGGGTGAATTCGCCGACTCCAACCAGTCGTTCCGATCGTTCGTGACCGAATTGACCGAGCTGACCGGCGCCGACGCCGCCGACGGGTCGTGACCGGGGTACCTCCGTCCACGGGTCATAGCACGAGGTTTCAGGCCCGCTGACTAGGGTAGACGGAGGGTTTGAACCACGTTGTCCGCGATCAGGAGGATCCGGACTCCAATCCACGGAGGACCGATGGCTCAGTCACCACAAACCAACCAGGGCACAGGCGACGATCGGCCGTCATCCAGTGACGGTTCAACCCCGATACGCGCGGTTGACCGGCTGCGATCCATCTATCGGAGTGACGGCCCGTTCACCACGGTCTACCTGGCCGCCAACGAATCGCCCCACGACGCCTGGATCGGTGTCCAGCCCGATCTGGTCGAGCAGGGGGCGAGCGATCAGGCCATCAAGGCGATCGAGGCCCGCCTCGGACTGCCGTCGCCGGAGCACACCGCCGGCCACTGTGTGATCGCCGCGGCCGACGGCACCACGATCGTCGATCACGCCGCCGAGCCTCCCCACTACGATCTGGCGTTCGTCGACACCCTCCCCTACGCCGGGCCGCTGCTCGAATGGGATCAGCGGCGGGTGGCCCACGTCGTTGTCACCGTGGACGAGAACGGCGCCGACATCACGTCATTCGACGTCAACCATCGCACCCGCACCACCGAGCACTCCGACGAGCCGGCCGGACCGGGACCGGCCCATGGCCTGGCCGATGCGGTCGCCCGGGTCTGCGACACCATCTCGGCCCGCCTTGTGGTCGTGGCCGGTGATCAGGCCGCCATCGGACCGGTGGCCGAGGCGCTGGTTTCCCGACTCCCCGTCACCTGCCGGGTGGTTTCGGAGTCGGTGACCGACGTCGACGAGTTGGTCGATCTGGTCGTCCGCCATGTGGCCGACACCGTGGCCCGGACCACCGTGGAGCACCTGCGGGACCACCGTTTCCTCCGCACCCACGAGGCCGCGGTCGACGGCGTGGCCGACACCATCTCGGCGCTGGTGACGGGAACCGCCGAGCGGATCCTCATTCACGACGACCCCGCCGATCAGCGGCGGATGTGGGTAGGGCCCGGCCCGGCCGACCTGTCGTTGACGCAGGTCGGCGATTTCGTTCAGGCCCGACTCAACGACGCCATCATCCGAAGCGCCGTGCTCCAGGGGGTCGACGTCTACATCATCCCGTCGACGGGCGATACCGGCCCGGCTGACGACACGGCGGCGATCATCGGCTGACCCCACCGGTTGCCCTGCTCGTTGCTCGGGCCGCTATCGCTCGTTCTCGTTGATGAGGATGCTGGAGAGTGCCCAGCTGACCACGGTGATGACCAGGGCTCCGAGGAAGGCGGGAACGAAGCCGTCGACAGCGAGGCTGTCGGTGAGCCAGGCGGTGGCGCCGAGCATCGCGGCATTGATCACCAGCGTGAACAGCCCGAGGGTGAGGATGAGGGCCGGGAAGGCCAGCACCATCACCACCGGGCGGATGAACGCGTTGATCAACCCGAAGACGATGGCCACGAAGAGGATCGATCCGACGTCTTCGCTCAAGATGATGCCGTCGATGAAGCGGGCGGCGACCCAGAGAGCGGCTGCGTTGATGACGACTCGGAGGGCGATTCGAATCATGATGTCAGCCTAGCCCGGGTCACCGGGTGAGCTGGCCGCAGGCTCGATGGCTGCAAGGTCGATGCGGTATCGCCGGCCCGGTCCGCCTCCTTGGTGAGCGGGCATCGTGAACCGCTCGTAGAGCTCCGCGCCGGCGGCCTCCATCACCTTGCGGGACGCAATGTTCTCCTCGTTGACGGTGAGTTCGACGTAGCTGAGTCCGCGGGCCTTGGCCTCAGGCAGGATCATGCGCAACGCCTGGGTGGCATAGCCGCGCCGGCGTTTCCAGTCGACGACGCCGTAGCCGATGTGGCCGAGCACATGGGATGGGAGTGTCTCATCACCGTCAGCGACCCAGCGGAGGCTGATCCCACCGCAGAACTCGCCGTCCCATATCCATTTCCGGTAGCCCGGGATTCGCGGGACCGTCGTGCCATCGGGCAGCTCGATGGGCGGAGCGGTGCCGTCGAGGTTGATGTCGTTGGCCAGAAACCCGTGCGGGTCGGACTTGATCGCCTGGATCTGCTTGTGCCGTTCGTCCGGTCTGCTCGACGACGGCGACCAACCTCGCTCGAGGGCGGCCAGATAGTGTTCCAGTAGCTCGTGGTTGGGCCAGCGCAGCTCCATCGGTCAATCGTAGTCTCGCACCCTTCGACCGGGCCTTCTATTCCCGCTGCACCGGCTTCGGTGGCGGGATCTCCGCTTCGAGTGCGGGGCGGGTTGCCCACACCACGTCACCGGCGGCCGATCGACGTCGCACCAGCGTCTGACGTCGATCGTGAACTCGTCGATGGCATCCTCCGCAGAGCAGGGCGAGGTTGTCGAGGTCGGTGCCGCCCTTGGCCGGTGCGTGCCAGGGGATGACGTGGTGGGCCTGGCAGCGTTGGAATGCGGCCCCGCACAGCACACAGCCTCGGTCGCGAACCACCAACGCCAGGAATTGGGCGGCGGCTGCGTGCCGGCGGGTTCGTCCCAGCCAGAGCGGTCGGCCATCGAGCCCGACGATCATCGCCGCGAGGTCCGCTCCGGCCGCAAGTTCGGCGGCCAATTCGTCGCTCAGCGGACCACAGCCGATCTGGGTGGCCGACCTCCGGTTCTCATCATCGCCGGTCAGGTCGCTCAACCCGATCGTGATCACCACCGACGGTCGGGTGGCCCGATCAGTCGATCCATGGTCACCCCGCAGGCGCCGGAGTGCGGCGTCGAAGCGACGATGGTCGAGGGGATCGTGAGACTCAGCGGAGCGGTCGCGTCCACCACCGGCCTGGTAGGCGGCATCGGCATCGCTGTTCAACAAGGCCCAGATCTGATCGATGACCGCATCGGGTCCCTCGATACCGAGACCGGCCAGACCGGGGTCGGCGCCACTGGCCGGAACCGTATAGCGGCGGACCCGGCGGGCCGTCATCTGCCGCCGGTATTTGGCGTTGGCATCGGCGGCGGAGGTCTGTTCGTGCAGATACCTTTCGACGACCCGGGTCGCCTGGTCGGGGTCAAGCCCTCGGGTGAGGCTCAACAGCTCCGGCGCGATTTCGCCCGTCGTCTCATCGGCCGCCTTCGACAGTGCGTCGATCCCGTCGCCGGTCAGCGAACCCTGCCGGGCCTGCTCACCGAGCCCCGGGTTGGCCGCCAGCGCCGAGGCACGGCGGGCGTCACGGTTGACCGACCGGTTCGAACGGCCGCCGCGATTGCTCGAGAGATGGGCCCGAGCCCGACGCCGCTGGGAACGCCCATCACCGTCGGAGCCGGCCAGCCGGGACACCGCCAGCAACCGGGCCGTCTCCAGCCGCTGCTCGAACCGAGCCGCCAGCGCCACGAACCGCCGATCCCCCACCGTCGACAGGTCGGCCAGCAACGCATCGAACCGACCGATCAGCCGATCGACCGCCTCTTCGCTCTCGGCAACTCCGCCGCGGGCACTGTCGTGCGCACCGCCCGCCGTATCCAACACTTTCACACCAACAACACTAATCAGCCCCTGTGACACTCAACGGCGACCAACCTCTGAGATCTGAAGAATAATTCAGAAAAGTTCTGACAGCCCCTGCTCTTGGCCAAGGATTCACTTGGTGACGTAGACGGTTGCGAAAAAGGTGTCGCCGCCTCTGATCGCTTCGAGCGTCCAGCACCCAGGAGTGTCGAGCGTCCAACCCGTTCCCCATTCGTCACCCGGTCGACGCCAGCTCGATCCGCTGTGCGGATCCGGTCCCCACGCCAGCTCGGCCGCGTTGCAGCCCGAGAGATCGATCCCGACCGACTGATCACTGCGGGTTCATCCGTCTCGACACCACCGGAGCACGCCGCCAACGCCAAGACAACCACGAGCCCGGGCACGACCGTTGTGCGGTCAGTCCGCACGGTCGTAAAGCCTGTGTTCGGACCAGCGGATTTCACCGCTTGCGTTGTCGACGGCGATCAGCGCCTGGGTTGTGAGCACATACGCCGTGTGGGCGTTCCCGGCGACATCGATGCTGCTGGTCAAACCGATGTTCGAGGTCCACATCCTCTGACCGGAGCGCGGGTCGAGTCTTGACACCGCCCCGCTCGACTGGTCAAGCAACCAGACGGATCCATCCGCCACCGAAACCGTTGAGAACGCTTCGACGTCGACCGACCAGACCTCGGATCGCTCGGCAGGGTCGTACCCAATCGCCCGATCGTGGGCTCCGAGGATGACGATGCCCTCCGCCTCACCCATTGGGTAGCCGAGCCCTCTCGCCTGACGGGCCAGCTCCGTGCCGTCGGCAGCCAACACGACGAGGTTCGCCTGGATCCCGGTGGCGATCGTGTCCGAACCGACAGCGAGAGCGCCTTCGAACCCGCCGACTTGATCGTCGTATCCATCCGAGAACGCCTCGTTGGACAGCTGCTTCCCGGTTGTCGCGTCGATGACGATCAGCCGGTGCCCGCCGTCGACGTTCGGGTCGTGACCGACGACGGTCAACAGATCACCGTGTGAGACGAGGAACTCGCAAGGTAGGTCGGTCGCCCAGAAGTCCTCGCCGCCCATCGAATCGACGGCCGTAAGCCCATCAGAGTCCTGGCCTCGACAGAGGTAGACAACACCGTCTCTGGCCGCCGCGATCCAACCCGGGGTCCGCCAAAGCTCCTCCCCTGACGAGAGGTCGAATGCGATTGCATCGCCGCCACGATCGTTGCGCACGACCACCCCATCGCCAACGGCCAGCATCTCCCCGGAGCTCGCTCCGGCGACCTCAGCCTCCAACTCGCCATCAATCCGATAGGTGTCCACGCCCGATTCGTCGGCCACAGCCACCCCGTTGCTCGCCGCCACCACCTGGCCGACGGACGTATGGTGGCCATCACCCACCGTCGCTCGGCAGTCGTCAGGACCGCAGCCCACAAGCCGTCGAACACCGAGAGGGCGCTCGAGATCGACCTGCAACAGCTCGACGACGCCCTCGTCCGTGCAGTCGGATGGAGCACGCTGGCGCCAAAGACGAGCGTTGATCTCAACCTGGTCCGCAGACTCGGCAACTTCCCAGCCCTCGAACCGAGCACAGCCCGATGCAACACCGCCGAAGAGGGTCGAGACGAGGAGGTGTTGACCATCCGGGCTGACACCCTCGAGCAGCCACTCGTTGTTGCCGACCGAGCCTCCGCCGATGCCACCGATCGTCGATCCGCCACAGGCCACGAAAAGGTACGCTCCGGCGAGCAACCAGGCTTGTTTCACGCAATCAATACTGCCACCGAGCCGACACCGACAAACAGCACCACCGCCGTGTCCGATCTCACCCCGATTGATCGCTCAGGGCTGATCGTCTTCGATGACCGCTACTGGCCGCAGAGGGCGTCGGCGAGTTTGTCGAGTGCGCTGGCGGTGGATGCGGAACTGAACGGTCCGAGGCTGACGAGAGATGCGACGATAGCGGCGATTTCACTGGAATTGAGCCGGATCGGGTCGACAGGTCGACGGCTGCGTAGGCGATAGCCACCGTGGCGTCCGCGTCGGCGTTCGATCGGCAGGAGGGCGTTTTGGAGTCGGTCGATATCTCGTTCGATGGTGCGGCTGCTGACGCCGGTTCGTTCGGCGAGTCGGGCGGCGCTGGTGTAGCTCGGCCAGTTCAATTGCATTTCTTCGATCAATGCGTGTTGGCGTTCGACCAGGGGCGCGGCCTGGTGGAGTTGGACCATTCCCGCGATGCGGGCTGAGCCGACGAGTCGTTGAGTCACGAATCCACAATATCCCGACCTAGCTGTGTCGGGAATGTGTTCGATGATGCACTCATGACCGACCCCCACACCACGAAGAAAACGCCCGAACCCGTCGTCGGCACCGATCGTCGTGGCCTCCTTGTCGACCAGCTCGCCGACGCGGTCGACGCTGGATGTCGACGCCTCGACGGCGTCAGCGACGAAGAATTCGTGTGGGAAGCCACCGGTTCCAACTGGTCCATTCGACCGAGAAACGAGGCAACAACTGCTGATGCGTTCGGGCCAGGCGACTACGTTCTCGACCTCGACCGGTCGATCCCGGTCTTCGCGCCGGCGCCGCTCACCACCATGGCGTGGCGAATCGGGCACCTCTGCAGCCTCTACGCCGGCCGCTGGGAGTACACATTCGGCAACGCCAGCGGCGACCCGCTCGACCTCGTCGAGTTCGACGTGGACGCGTCAACCATGCTGGACCGGCTGTGGTTCGAGATCCAGCGATGGACCGACAACGTCGAAGATCTCGCCGACGACGAACTCGACGCCATTGGCCGTAGTAGCTACCCGCTTGGCCTCGACTCCCGCCTCCCGTTCATCGCGATCCTGCGATGGCAGAACAGCGAGACCATCCACCACCTCGCCGAGGTCGCGCTCCTCCGCGATCTCTACGCGCACCAATCCTGATGAAACCGCCCCAGGCTCGACGGTCAACACCCGGACGCAGCGACGGCGTCGCGTGGCGGGTCGCTGCACAACTCGTCCGCTGTGTGTTCACGCGGCGGCTCTTCCGTCATCGATGCCAACCCTTCGGCGGGCTCAGGCACCGATGAGCAGACAACGGGCTCGGTACCGTCCGGCGGCTGGCGGAGTGTGGCCTGCGCCCCGCCGGGAACGGTCGTGGCAAGAATCGACGAGGCTGGATCACACACCGCCAGGACATCGACCTCGGCAGGTACCGCTCGAACCAGACTCAACTCGAGTGGACAGTCGATACAGCCGATAGCCGGGCACACCTCTGCCGTGATGCGTGTCTCGAACCTCAGAAGCCATCGGCCGGCGGAGTCGTCGTCGACAACGACCCTGTGATCCGCGCAGCTACCGCGGATGTTCGACCTCTCGATCTGGATCGTCTCGCGGTCAGCGGCCAAAGCCCAACGACCGAACTCGTGGAACGTCTCCCATGGACCGACGCCATCGGCTGCGTCAGATCTTCCTGCCCCGGAAACGGCCGCAGTCTCCTGGGACGCGCCGCTGCAACCAGCCAGCACCAAGAGTGCAACCGAAACCACTGCGGCGGCAGCACGAGGACGCCGTCTGTCTCTGACGCCTCCAATCACGTCGGACATGGCCCTACCATAGAACGCCGGTCGCACCCGCCGGGATCGAGGCGTCGCCAACGACGGTTGTACCGTGTGGGTATGTCGGCCGGTGATGATGACCAGGAGACGTTTGATGTCGGGCGTGGCCTCGCTGCAGGCCTTGCCATCGGCGTCGGCGTAGGTGTAGCGCTCGGCAATCCGGCTGTCGGGATCGGTGTCGGTCTCGTCTTTGGTTGGGCGGGCGGATTGCTGAGACGCTCGACGGCCGACAAGTCCGACAAGTCCGACAACGATCAAGACCCGTAGAGAAATCCAGGGTTCGCATCACCAGCCCGACGATTGACGGGCCCGCCGAACTCCGCTGTCATCCGCCGTACGCTGATCGCCATGGCCCAGCCGCTCAAGGATCACATCACCGTCGAAACCGCAGAACGGCTGGCGGCCGGGCTGGCCGAGATCGACCGACGGTTCGATGCCGACACGTTCCTCGCAACGACGAGGCCCCACCTGGAGCAGCTCGAACTCAAGGACCGCATCAACCTGCTCGCCGACGGACTGGCCGACGGCCTCGACGCCTCCAACAACTATCCCGCGGCCCTCGACTCGGTCGTACGCCTGGCCGACACCGAGCCGGTCGACCGCTGGGCGGCCGGGATGTTCGCCGCCTGGCCGCTGTGCTCGTTCGTGGAACGCCACGGCGTCGACCACCCGACCGAATCGCTGGCCGCCATGCCGGCCCTCACCAAACGGTGGAGCTGCGAGTTCGCCATCCGCCCGTTTCTCGACCGCCATCTGGAGCAGACCTGGCGTCATCTCCTCGAATGGCGAGACGACGAGGACGAAGCCGTGCGCCGCCTGGTGTCGGAGGGGACCCGCCCGCTCCTGCCGTGGGCGCCGAGGGTGGCGGCGCTGATCGATCGGCCCGAACGAGGCCTCGATCTGATCGCGCCGCTGCGGACCGACCCCTCGGAAACGGTGCGCCGGTCGGTGGCCAACCACCTCAACGATGTGGCCAAGGCGAATCCCGAGCTGGTGACGTCGACCCTCACCGATTGGACCACGGGCGACGATCCGCCCAGTGAGCAACTCGTGCGCCACAGCCTCCGCACGCTGATCAAGCGGGGCGATCCGGCGGCCATGGCGCTTCTCGGTTTCGACACCGAACCCGACCTCACCGTCGATGCCTTCACCTGCCACCCCACGGCCATCACCCTTGGCGACACAATCGAGCTGAAGGCCACGATCCGCTCCACGTCGGATCGGAGCCAGCGTGTTGTCGTCGACTACGCCATCCATCATCCGACAGCGGTCGGCACCACCTCGACGAAGGTCTTCAAGTGGACGAACCTCCGCCTCGACGCCGGCGAGACGGTGACGCTCGAACATCGCCGGGCGATCAAGGCCATCAGCACCCGCAACTATCAACCCGGACACCACCCCGTCGAACTGCAGGTCGCCGGCCACTCGATGGGCCTCGCCGGCTTCGACCTGACGCTCGGCTGATCCTGCACCGGTGTCGGGCGCCGGACGACCCGGCGGGCCTACCGCAGGTAACGGTCGGCGATGGCGTCGATGATCTCGGGCGACTGGTTCCAGTGCGGGTCGTCGGCCCGGGGATGATGGAGGACGATGTCGGTGAACCCCAGGCTGCGGTAGTACTGCAGCGTCTCGTCGAAGTTCTCGATCGACCCCAGTGGGTCGCCGTCGAGACCGGAGACCATCACGTAGCGGTCGATGGCCGCGGGGTCCCGACCGGCCTCGACGCAGGTTCGCTCGAACAGCCGGACCTGACCTTCGATGGCGGCCCGGTGTTCGGCAGAGGTGACGTCGGTGTCTGGGCCACCGTTGGTTATCCATGCGTCGCCGTGGCGGGCGGCGACCCGTACACCACGAGGTCCTCGACCGGCGAGTGCCAGCGGTACCCGGGGCTGCTGCACGCAGCCGGGATTCATCCGGGCCTCGTGAACCGTGTACCACCGTCCCTCGTGGTTCGTCACCTCACCGCTCAACAATCCGCGCAGGACGATGGCGAACTCGGTGAAACGCTCGATCCGCTGCGGCGGGGTCAGGGCGTGCTGGCCGAACGCCGAGGCGTCGAACCCGATCCCGCCGGCACCAACCCCAAGCGTGAGCCGGCCGCCGGAGATGTGGTCGATCGTCATGGCGTCCTTGGCCAGGATCACCGGGTGGCGGATGTTGGGGTTGGCCACCATCGTGCCGACCCGAATTCGCTCCGTCGACGCTGCGATACCGGTCAGCCATGGATAGATGCCGTGCCACGGGCGATCTCGATACCGCCGCCACGTGAGGTGGTCGTAGACCCAGAGGTGGTGGTAGCCGAGCGCCTCGAGTCGCCGGGCCAACGAGACCGACTCGGACCATGGGTCGGTCGGCATCAGCACCACCCCGATCCTGACCGCCTCGACCATCATCAGCCGCCACCGCCCCGTTCGGGATCGAGGCCGAGATGGCGGACGAGGGCATCGACCGCAACGGAATAGCTGTGACGGCCGAACCCGGCAACCACGCCGACGCAGACGGCGGCCAGCACCGACTTGTGCCGGAACTCCTCGCGGGCGTGGATGTTCGACAGGTGGGTTTCCACGACCGCCAGCCCGCTGCCGGCGACGGCGTCGCGTAACGCAATGCTGTAGTGGGTGAAGGCACCGGGATTGAACACCACCCCGACCACCTCGTCCTGCGCCCGGTGAAGGCGATCGATCAACTCACCCTCGACGTTCGACTGGTGATCGACGATCTCGACGCCCCGCCCCGCCCATTCGGCCCGGAGGCCGGCCATGATCTCGTCGAGTGTGGCGGTGCCGTAGACCTCCGGTTCCCGGGACCCGAGGAGGTTGAGGTTCGGTCCGTTCAGCACCAGAATCGTGTTGGCCACAACCGAAGAGTATCGCGTCGTGAACGGCGGGCCCGTCCCACATTCCTCGTTGTCACAGAATCCGCCTACAGTTTCCCCAATGACCGCCGTCCAGCAACTCGAACCTCGCCTCCAGACTGCGCTGCCCGCCGGTGTCGACTACGCAACGGTCCGGTTCAGCGAGACTCGGGCCGAAACCCTGACCGTGCGTCAGGGGGTGGCTCAGCCTGTGTCCACCTCGGTCGACGCCGGAGCCATGATCACGGTGTGGGCCGGCGGTGGCGTCGGCTACGCCGCCACGTCGGACCTCACCGAGTCCGGACTGCGCAGCGCGGCGGCGAAGGCCACCGACTGGGCCCGCACCACCGCCGGGCGGGCCATTGCCGCCAATCCCCCGTCCGTGGACCCGGTTGGCACCTACCGCTCACCGGTCACCGAATCGTGGGAGGAGACGTCGCTGGCCGACCGGCTCGAACTGCTGGTGGCGGCCGACGCGGCCCTCGACGTCGACGATCGGATCGTCGACCGGGCGGCCTCGTTGCACCGCACCGACATCGACTCGCTCATCCTGACCACCGGCGGCGGCCGGGTCGAGCAGCTCACCCGCAACACCTTCCCCACCATGTACGCCACGGCCAACGAAGGCCCGCTCACCCAGACCCGCACCTACGGTCGCAGCTCCATGGTCGGTCAAGGCGGCCGGGAGGTGCTCGACCGGTTCGGCTTCAATGATCGGGCAGCCGAAATCGGTCACGAGGCGATCGAGCTACTGGAAGCCGCCAACTGCCCCACCGGCACGATGGATGTGATCCTGGCCCCCGACCAGATGATCCTGCAGATCCACGAGTCGATCGGGCATCCGCTCGAACTCGACCGGATCCTCGGCGACGAACGCAACTATGCCGGCACCAGCTTTGTCACGCTCGACATGTTCGGCGGCTACCGCTACGGCTCCGATCTGCTCAACGTCACCTTCGATCCGACCATCGAGGGCCAGCTCGCCTCCTACGGGTTCGACGACGAGGGGGCCGAGGCCACGAAGCAGTATCTGATCCGCAATGGCATTCTCGAACGACCGCTGGGCGGCGCGATCTCCCAGGCCCGGGCCGCGGCCGAGGGCTTCGACCTGGACGGGGTGGCCAACTCCCGGGCCTGCGGTTGGAACCGTCCGCCGATCGACCGGATGGCCAACATCAACGTCGAGCCCGGTACCGACTCGCTGGAGGATCTGATCGGCGGGGTCGAACACGGGATACTGCTCGAGACCAACAACTCCTGGTCGATCGACGACAGCCGCAACAAATTCCAGTTCAGCTGCGAATACGGCCGGCTCATCACCGACGGTGAGCTCGGTCGGGTCGTCCGCAACCCGAGTTATCGGGGCGTCTCGGCCACGTTCTGGCGCAGCCTCAGCGGAGTCGGTGATCTGTCGACGTCGCAGGCGCTCGGCACCCCGAACTGCGGAAAGGGGGAGCCCAACCAGGTCATCAGTACCGGGCATGCCTCACCGGTTTGCCGGTTCTCGTCGATCGACGTGTTCGGGGGTGCCACATGACTGTCGCGGGGCCGTCCAGCAACGTCCGAACCTACTTCTCCGAGCTGGTGAGGTGGGCGAACGGGCAACTCAGCGGCGAGGAGATCCTCACCTTCTATTTGGCCGCCGAGGATTCCAACTTCGTGCGCTTCAACCGCAACCTGATCCGCCAGGCCGGCTCGGTGTCACAGCGTCGCCTGACCCTCGATCTGATCGCCGGCACCCGCCACGCCGCAGGCTCGATCCAGCTGTCGCAGGATCAGGCCATGGACCGGGCCGCCGTGGCGTCGATGATCGACAGCCTCCGCGAGCAGCGCCGGGTCATGCCCGACGATCCATATCTGGCGATCTCGGCCGACGGTCCGTCGACCGAGGCGGTATCGACCGACGGCGGACGTGATCAGGCGTCGGTCATCGACGAGATCCAGACGGTCGCCGGTGGACGCGATCTCGTCGGCATCTATGCCGACGGAACCGTCAACCACGGGTTCGCCAGTTCGCTCGGCCAGCACAACTGGTACCAGTCCGACACCTTCAACTTCGACTGGAGCTTCTATCTCCATGGCGACAAGGCGGTCAAGAACAGCTATGGAGGCCAGGCGTGGAACTCCGCGGCGTTCTCGGCAAAGGTCGACGCCGCCTCCCACCAGCTCGAATCGCTGGCCCGCCCCGCGCTCGAGCTCGAGCCGGGGGCCTACCGCACCTATCTGAGCCCCACTGCGCTGCAACAGCTCCTGCGGATCGTGTCATGGGGCGGCTTCGGCCTGAAGGCCCACCGCACCAAGCAGACCCCGCTACTACGGATGGCCACCGGCGACACCCGCCTCGATCCGGCCGTGAGGGTGGCCGAACACACGGCCGGTGGTACCGGCCCAAACTTTCAGGAGCAGGGTTTCGTCCGGCCCGACGAGGTCGTGCTGATCGACGACGGCCGCCTCGCCGACCAACTGGTGTCACCTCGCTCGGCGAGGGAGTACGGGGTCGCCACCAACGGTGCGTCGAGCTTCGAACAACCGGGGGCACTGGCGATGGCTCCCGGGTCGATCGACACCGCCGGGATCCTCGACGAGCTCGGCACCGGGCTTCTGGTCGGCAATCTCTGGTACCTGAACTTCTCGGATCGGACCGCCTGCCGCACGACCGGCATGACCCGCTTCGCCACGTTCTGGGTCGACGGCGGCGAAGTCGTGGCCCCGGCCAACGTCATGCGCTTCGACGACACGATCTACAACCTGCTGGGCGAGAAGCTGGTCGGGCTCACCGATTCAACCGAGACGCTGCTCGATGCCGGCACCTACCAGGCCCGCTCCACCGACAGTGCCCGCCTGCCGGGAGCGCTGGTCGAGGAGATGGCCTTCACCCTCTAGGTCGCCTGTCACAAGCGCCGCGCTGAACGCCACTGCGCCGCCCGGGGCACCGCACCCGACTCAGCGGCGGTGATCAGACGAAATGGCGGGGCTGGAGGAGGGCGACCAGCTCGCAGGAATAGTTGCCGATCCGCGCCCAGGTCTCGCCCTTGTCGATCACGGCGACGGTGGCCGTGCGCATCGCGGCGTTGGCGCCAGTGAGCACTTCGACGGTTCGGCTCCACGTGGTGTCGTGGCCGACGATCAGGCAGGTGCCGACCGTGTCTTCGAGTGATCGCAGCTCGTTCAACACGACGCCGACCGACGTTTCGTAGAAGTCATCGGTCTCCCGAATCGGGCATTCCCAACCACCACTCTCCGCCGCCAGTTTGGCGGTGGTGGCAGCTCGAATCGCCGTGGAGGTGATGACGAGGTCAGGCGTGAGCCCGATTTCGGTGATCAGCTTGCCCATCCGTCCGGCTGCCCTGACACCTCGCTTGTTGAGCGGGCGCTGGTGGTCGGTGGTATCTGTGGACCAGTCGGATTTGGCATGCCGCATTACCAACAGCATGAGGCAATGGTAGCCGTTGTAAGCGGTCAAACCGGATTGTTCGGGTGTTCTTGCCCCATCGTGTGCAACCCGTCACACCGGCCTGTCAACGTCCCGTCGGGCGGCTTGCAGGCAACTACCATCAGCACCGATGCGCTGTTTTCTGCACATCGGGACCGAAAAAACCGCCACCACCACCGTCCAACAGCACCTCGATCGGAGCCGCGGCGCGCTTGCCGACCAGGGTGTGGCTTTCACCCGTTCAGCCGGGGTCGGCAACAACTGGCAGCTGGTCGTGGCCGCCTATGGCGAGGACCGGGTCGACGATCGCAGTGCCGACGCCGGAGCCCACGACGCAGGATCCCGACGCAGGTTCCAAGCCGAACAGATGCGGCAACTGGCCGAAGAGCTCTCCACGCTCGGCGCCGCTCGCCGGATCGAGACGGTTCTGTTCTCGTCGGAACACTTTCAGTCCCGCCTCACCCGACGGTCGGAGATCGAACGTCTGGCCGGCCTGCTGCGAGATCTCGGCCTCGATGACGTCACCGTCGTCGTCTACCTCCGAGAACCGGTTTCGTTGGCCGCGTCGCTGCACTCGACCGTCGTCAAACACGGATCGGTCCGCCGCAACCCGCCACCACCGGAGCCCGGCACCTACTACCACCTCCTCTGTGATCATCGCAGCACAATCGAACGGTGGTCGGCCGTGTTCGACAAGGTGAGACCGCGGCTGTTCGAATCCGACATGCTGATCAACGGCTCGATCCTGGAGGACTTCGCCGAGGCCGTCGGTGTCACGACACCGTCGATCAGCTCGGATACCGACGGTCAGCACCTGAACCGCAGCTTGTCGACCGCCGAGGTCGAGGTGTTGAGCCGCGTCAACGAACAGCTACCGGCCCTCGTCGACGGTGGGCCGAACAAGCGTCACGTCGAGCTGGTGGCGGCGATGGAGCGCCTCAGCGCCGGTCCGAGCTATCGCCTTCCGCCAAAGCTGGCCGAACGATACCGCGAGGCGTTCGCCGAGTCGAACGAATGGGTCCGCCAGCGGTTCTTTCCCGAGCGGCGATACCTGTTCGCGGCCGACGATCCGGACCATGAACCGACCTGGACCGGCCCCGGCTATGACGGCTTGGCCGCACTGCTCGTCGAGCTGCTCGACGGAGCCGGGTAGCCCGCTCGATCGTCAGGCCGACTTGTTCGGACCTTTGGTCGCTCCGCCGTCATGATGACACGGGATCGACCAACGTTCCTTCAGGGATAGGGTCTCGGAATGGCCAACTCCCTGTTCGGCACCGAAACACTGCGGATCGAGGACCCCGACCTGTTGCGGGGTCGGGGAACGTTCGTGGCAAACGCAGCCCTCGACGGCGCGCTCGTCGCCCACTACGTCACGTCGATCCACGCCCACGCCGAGATCGTCGATATCGACGTCACCGAGGCTTGGACGATGCCCGGTGTGGTCGATGTGGTCACCGCCGCCGACCTGGTCTGGAGTGGCGCACCGCTCGGTCCGCTTCGCTCCCCCATGCCCGGGTACCCAGACGGCACGCACCGTCCGGCGCTGGCCGGCGACCGGGTCCGTTTTGTCGGCCAGCCGGTGGCGGTCGTGGTGGCGGAGACCACGGCGATGGCCGCCGATGCCGCCGAGTCCGTGATCGTCGACTACCGACCCCTACCGGCGGTCGTCGACCCCCGGGCCGCGACCGAACCCGACGCGCCACTCGTGTTCGATCATCTCGACTCCAACGTGTTGATCTCGGCCGCGCTTCACGATGACCCGATCGACTTCTCCGACTGCGAGGTCGTGGTGACCGAGACGTTCCACAATCAGCGCATCGCGCCCTGCCCGCTCGAGACCCGCTCGGCCGCATCGATGTGGACCGACGACGGTCGGCTCGTGCACTACATGGCCAACCAGGGCGCCCACCCCATCAAGAAGGCGATGGCTGCCTACTACGGTCTCGAGCTCGATCAGGTGCGGGTGGTGACCGGCGACGTCGGAGGCAGCTTCGGGGCCAAGGCTGAGAACTACCCCGAGGACATGCTGTTGCCGTTCCTGGCCCACCGGGCCGGGCGTCCGGTGCGGTGGACGCCCGCCCGCTCGGCCGACATGACCGGGCTCGGCCACTCCCGTGACCAGTATCAACGGGTCACCATCGGGGGCGATCACGACGGCACGATCAAGGCGATGGAGCTGCACGTCGTCGTCAACAACGGCGCCTACTCCTCGATCGCTCCGGCCCACGCCCGCAACGCCGGCATGGTGATGCCCGGCCCGTTCCGGGTGCCCCGGTCCCGTTGGACCTACGACGTCGTCGCCACCAACACAACTCCGCAGGCGGCCTACCGGGGCGCCGGACGACCCGAGGGGGGCGCGGCGGTCGACCGGGCCGTCGACCGGTTCGCGGCCGAGGTCGGCGTCGATCCGCTGGAGGTGCGGGGGCGCAACATGTTGACGGCCGACGAGTTGCCGTGGACGAACCCGACCGGACTCGTCTACGAGTCGGGCGACTACCCCCGGGCGCTCAACAAGCTGGAGGCCGAACTCGACTACGACGGTTTGCGGGCGGAGCAGGCGGCCCGGCGGGCATCACAGGCGGACCGCCAGCTCGGCATCGGGCTGTCGACCTTCATCGACCGGACCGCCGCCTACCCGGGCACCGAGTTCGGGGCCGTACAGTTGCAGGCCGACGGTTCGTTCCGAGTGTTGACCGGCTCCTCACCCCACGGTCAAGGTCATTACACGGCGTGGGCCATGCTGGTGGCGGAACGCACCGGTGTGCCCATCGAGCGCATCGAGGTGACCCACGGTGACACCGACGTCGTGCCCCGGGGAGGCATGACGGGCGGTTCCAAAGCAGCCCAGAAGGCGGGCAATGCGGTTGCGATGGCCGCCGAGGAGATGGTGGAGGTCGGCCGGGCCGCGGCCGCCGAGCTGTTGGAGGCGGCGGTCGGCGACATCGTGCTCGACGTCTCGGGTGAGCGGGGCGGCGTGTTCCATGTCGCCGGGTCGCCGGCGGCCGCGACCGTTGGCTGGGTCGAGGTCGGTGACCACCTGGCTGCAGTGGAGGACGCGAACGGCTCCGACGGTCGTTCGGAGGGCGACGGCTTCCGCCACCAGTGCGTCGCCGACTTCGATGTCGCTGCGGCCTCGGTGCCCTATGGCGCCTACGGGGCGGTCGTGGAGGTCGACGTCGAAACCGGGGCGATCGAGCTGATCCGCATGATCACCGTCGACGACGCCGGCGCCATCCTCAACCCGATGCTCGCCGTCGGTCAGGTCCACGGTGGGCTCGGTCAGGCCGTCGGCCAGGCCCTGTACGAGGAGTTCGTCTACGACACCGACGGGAACCCGCTCACTTCGACGTTCCTCGACTACGGCATCCCGGCGGCCGCGGACCTTCCGTCGTTCGAGTCGCATCTGATCCAGATCCCGACCGAGACCAATCCGCTCGGCGTCAAGGGCATCGGTGAGTCGGCGGCGATCGGTGGGGTCCCGGCCGTCCAGAACGCGGTGATCGACGCCTTGTCCCATCTCGGCATCCGCCACCTCGATCTGCCGGTCACCCCACTGCGAGTATGGGAGGCGATCAGAGCCGCCGTTTGACGAGAACGGCTCAGGGTTGGTTCTCGATCGCGCGGAACTGTCCTCCGAAGCCCGTTCTGCCGTCGCTCCGCGTCGCTGAGCGACGTCGTGGGACGGCAGAGCCGGCTCAGCGGAGGCGGTCGACCATGGCGGCTCGGGCCTCCTGCGCCGCCGTGGTTCGCCCGGTCAGGATCTGGGTCCGATGTTCGAGCGCCATGGCCGCATCGAGGGTGGCTGCTCCCTCGTTCATCCGCAGCACCTGCTTGGTCATCTCGACGGCATAGGTGTGGTGGCCGGCGATCATGGTCGCCACCTCGACGGCCCGGTCGACCACGTCGGCGTCGTCGACGACGTGACGGCACAAACCGATCTCCCGGGCCTCGTCGGCATGGATGCGCCGACCGGTGAGCAGCAGTTCGGCTGCGGCGTCGCGGCCGACCAGCCGGGGCAACAACCATGACGTGCCGAGCTCGCAGCCGGTGACCCCGATGCCGATGTAGCCGTCGGCCATGGTGGCCGATCGGGCGAGCACCCGGATGTCGGCCACCAGCGCAAGAGAGAACCCGAGGCCGACGGCGATCCCGTTCACGGCGGCGATCACCGGTGTACGCATCTGGTGGACGGTCCGGATGATGGCGCCCAGCTCGATGTCGAGCCAGTCAAAATGTCCGGCGATCGGATCCTTGTCGGCGAGGTACTCGTCGCGTCCGCTGGCGGTCAGGTCGATGCCGGCGCAGAACGCCCGACCGGCACCGGTGACGACAACCGCCCGCACGTCGGGATCGGCATCGGCGGCCCGCAGCCCGGCCACCAATTCCCGGGCCAGGGTGAGGGTCATGGCGTTCAGCTTGTCGGGCCGGTTCAGGGTGATCCGACGGACGTGGGGTCCGTGACTGTCGGTCCGGATCTGGCTGGTGTCGTCGACGGTCATCGGTTTGTCCTCCGTTGGCGGGTCATCGGCGGTCAGCTCCGGGGCAGGTCCCGGAATGGTGTGTCCCGAGCGGGACCCGGTTCGCGAGGCAGGCCGAGCACCCGCTCCCCCAGCGTGTTGCGCTGGATCTCATCCGTGCCGCCGCCGATCGACATGCCCCGGCAGTTGAGCACGTGATAGGCGAACCAGTCGTCGAGGTCTGCCCCCGTCCTCCACGCTTGGGCCCGAGGACCGCCGAGCGAATGCGCGGTCTGAGCGGCCAGGCGGCCCTGGCGCGATCGCCACAGCTTCGTGATCGACGGATGGGCCGAGCGGCGGTTGAGCCAGCCGATGATGCGTTCGCCGCTGTGGACCAGGGCCAGGTCCTGGCGGATCATCGGATCGCTGAGGCGGTCCTGTCGGCGGGCCCGGTCGACGAGATCGTCGAGCGACAGCGGGTACCGCCCGGAGCGACGTCCGGCCGTCGACTTGATGCCGCTACCGATGGCGGCCCGCTCGTGGGCCATGAGGGCGACGGCCAGACGCCAACCGCCGTTGACGTCCCCGACGACGTGCCCGCGGGGGATACAGGCCCCGTCGAGGAAGACCTCGTTGAACTCGGCGACGCCGGTCATCTGCACCAGCGGGCGAACCTCGACGCCGGGCTGGCGCATGTCGAGCACGAACATCGTGATGCCGGCGTGTTTCGGGGCGTCGAAATCGGTGCGGGCCAAAAGGATGGCGACGTCGGCGATCTCGGCTCCGGACGTCCACACCTTCTGGCCGGTCACCCGCCACTCGTCGCCGTCGAGTTCGGCCCGGGTCGAGAGCGATGCCAGGTCGGATCCGGCCGACGGCTCCGAGTAGAGCTGGCACCACAGCTCCTCGCCGCGCAGGCCCGGGGCGATGAACCGGTGGCGAAGCTCGTCCGATCCGTGGTCGCGGATGGTGGGCAGGCACATGCCGATGCCGATGGCCAGGCCGGACTCCTCGGGTGGCTGGAACTCGTTGCGAACCTCGACGAACAGCCGCTCGTAGAGGTCCGGGTAGCCCCGTCCGCCGTAGGCGACCGGGTAGTTGACGCCCGACAGCCCGGCCTCGTGGAGCAGTCGACGGTAGGTCCGCAGCCGTTCGACCCGATCGTCGATCGGTGCCAGCCGCTCCGGCAACACCCGATAGAAGGCTTGGACGTCGGCTCGGAACCGCTGCGGATCAGGGGGCTGGGTCGTCGTGGGTCGAGCGTACCACCCGCTTCATCGGCCGTCCCGTCCGGCTTTGAGCAGCAACCACAACGTGAACGCCGCTTCGGCCACCACCGCCGGCACGGCCACGATGGCGGTGAACAACTCGGCATCGGCGGCGTAGTCCGGGTAGAGCGTGTACGCGCTCGTGTCGAAGATGTAGGCGGCGCCGGCGAGGGCGAGCACCACACCCAACGCCCGGTGGGCCAGCCCCGAGCGAAGGATCATCACCGCCAGCAGGATGAGGTGCACACCGAAGGCGACGAGTCCAACGAGCCAGGTCACGTTGAAGGCGTCGAGCGCCAGCATCGTCTCGGCGTGGCGGGTGGTGTCGTCCAGGGCGATGATGCCGTCGGTGGCGGCTGCCGACGTGTCGACGAGGCGGAGCACCTGATACAGGAAGACCACGGCGACGCCGAGGAACACGGTGTACACGATCCGGAACCAGGCCGACAGTGCGGAGAGGGCTTCCCCGGCCGGGCGGAACAGGTGATACAACGCCCATGCCACGACGACGTCGATGACGAACACGGCGATGAAGGCGGCGATGGCGGCTCGAACCAGACCCTGGTTGTCGGCGAGGTTGGTGAAGGTGGCGGCCGCATCGGTGGTGTCGACGAGTTGCTCCCGCACGAAGAAGTTGGCGAACACGGCCAGCACGAACAGGGCCACATAGGACCAGCCGGCCAGCAGCGCCATGGTTCGGGGATCAGGGTGTGCGTCTCGCTCACCGGGGTTGGTGGGACCTCTGCGGTCGGGGGTTCGATTCTCGAGAGTGAGGGTCATGCCACTGCTCCTTGTCGCGGTAGTTGTCGTGAGCGCTCCGGTGAGCGCTGCGGTGAGGTGTTGGCGGCCTCGACGTCGATGACGGCCTTGCCGCTGATTCGTCCGGCCACCAGGTCGTCGAGGGCGTCGGCGACCTGCGAGAGGCGGTAGGTCCGGTCGAGGCGTGGGCGCACGGCACCGTCGGCCACCAGGCCGAGCAGCTCATCCAGATGGGAGTGCTCCTCCGAGGCGATGAAGAACAAGAGCCGCTGGGACACGAATGGGTTCAGAGCAGCGGCGCGGAGCTGGCGGCCGATGCCGCCGGTGAGACGATCCCCGCCCTCGCCACCGACGATGACCAACGTGCCGTCGTCGGTCAGCGCCCTGCGCAGCTTCCCGATGGGGTTGCGACCTCCGATGTCGACGATGACGTCGTAGCGAGCGGAGCCGTCGACCGGGTCGGCGGCCCGGTAGTCGATGACCTGGTCGGCGCCAAGCGCTCGCACCATGTCGAGCTTCGGGCCGCTGGCCACGCCGGTCACAGTGGCGCCTTGCGCCTTGGCGATCTGGACGGCGTAGGAGCCGACGCCGCCCGAGGCGCCGAGGATCAGCACCCGGTCACCGGCACCGAGACGGCCGTGGACGACGACGGCCTGATAGGCGGTCGAACCGGAGATCGGCAGGGCCGCCGCCTCGACCGGGGACAGGCCCGCCGTGCGGAGCGTCAGCTTCGACTCCTCGGCGACGGCGTACTCGGCAAACGAGCCGGACGCCACGCCCATCACCTCGTCGCCGGGGCGAAACCTGGTGACCTCGTCGCCGACTTTGGCGACGGTGCCTGCGACGTCCATGCCGGGTATCAGCTGGCGGGGGCGCCGCACCCCGAACATCGCTCGGACGAGATACGGAGTTCCGGAGACGAGGTGGGCGGTGCCCCGATCGATGCCGGCGGCGTGTACCTCCACGAGAACCTGATCGGCGGCGGGTGTGGGGACGGCGACGGTGGCCGGCCGCAGCACGGATGAATCGCCGTAGCGGTCCTGCGTGATGGCCGCCATCGTCGGCGGTATCGGGTCTGACTTGGTTCGGGTGGGGTGGCTCGCCATCTCGGGCTCCTTCGACGTGCGTCGCAATCTCGATCGTTTCGTACTTTGTACGACTACCTCTCACCAGAGTAATCGTACAAAGTACGATCGTCAACGTACTTTGTACGAAAGTTTCGGCTAGTGTCGAGATCATGACCAGGACACCGCTATCCCGTGACCGGGTGATCGAGGCCGCGGTCACGCTGGCCGACCGGAGCGGCATCGAGCCGCTGACCATCCGCAAACTGGCCGACGAGCTCGGCGTCGGCCCCATGACCATCTACCATCACGTCGCCAACAAGGAGGACATCCTCGACGGCATGGTGGACACGGTCTTCTCCGAGGTCGAACTCCCCCCGGACGACCGGGAGTGGACCGACGCCATGGCGGTTCGGGCCCGATCGGCCCGCGAGGTCCTCGCCCGCCACCCGTGGGCCGCGCCACTCATGGAATCGAGGACCGACCCGGGCCCGGCCACCCTCGGCCACCACGACGCGGTGCTCGGGTGCCTGCGCCGGGCCGGGATGTCGTGGCCGCTGGTGGCCACCGCCTACGCCTTGATCGACGCCTACATCTACGGCTTCGCCCTCCAGGAGGCGGGCCTGCCGTTCGACACCCCGGAGGAGGCGGCGCAGATGGCCTCGGTCATGGTCCAGCACTTCCCCGCCGACGCCTACCCCAACCTCGCCGCCTTCACATTCGACCACGTGCTGGCCCCGGGTTACGATTTTGCCGCCGAGTTCGACGTCGGCCTCGACCTGATCCTGCGCGGTCTGGCCGAGGCCGTCGCCGCCGAGCAGAGAGGCTGATCCGATGACCGACGACACCGCGGCGCCGAGCTGATGCACCCTGCGCTCCGGACCGATTTCACCCGAACGCTCGGCATCGACGTGCCGATCCTCGGTTTCACCCACAGCCCCGAGGTGGCGGCCGCCATCACCCGGGCCGGCGGGTTGGGCGTGTACGGCATCGCCCACGACGAACCCGATCAGGTCCCGGTGAAGCTGACCGAACTGCGGGAGCGAACCGGACGCGGCCCGACGGCGGCCGACATGATGATCCCGGCCGGGATGCCCGAGGGCGAGACGTTGGAGTCGGTGCAGGCTCGACTGCCCGACGAGCACAAACGGTTCGTGGATGATCTGCGGCGCCGCCATCAGGTGCCTGAATCGTCACAGCGCACGTTCTTCAACTCGGTGCTACGGACGCCTGACTACTTCGAGGGTCAACTGGAGGGCCTGGTCGCCTCCGACGTGGCGCTGGTGGCCTTCGGGGTCGGGTTGACGGCCGATGCCGTCACCCGCCTGCGGGATGCCGGCAAGCTGGTCGGCGCGCTGGTCGGTCATCCCCGTCACGTCGAGCGCTACCTCGACATCGAGCTCGACTTCCTCGTCGCCCAGGGTTCGGAGGCCGGTGCCCACACCGGAACGATCGGCACGATGGTGCTCGTCCCGGAGATCGTGCAGCGGGCCGGCGACATCCCGGTGCTGGCCGCCGGCGGCATCGGTCACGGCTCACAGATCGCAGCGGCCCTGGCCATGGGGGCCCAGGGGGTGTGGCTGGGCACGGCGTGGCTGACCACCGAGGAGCACAGCCGGGGCGACCACGCCACCGGTCCCCGCCTGCGGGAGAAGTTACTGGCGGCCGGAAGTGGCGACACTGCCATCACCCGTGGCAGCAGCGGGAAACCGCAGCGCCAGGTGCGGTCGGGCTGGACCGATGAGTGGGCCGCACCCGAGGCCCCGTCGCCGCTGCCCATGCCCTATCAGCACGCCCTGGTCGGTGATCTGATGACGGCGATCTCCGAGCACGAGGTCGAACCGCTGCTCGGTTCTCCGGCCGGGCAGGGCGTGGGCTGGTCGACCCGGATCGAGCCGGTGGCCGACGTCGTCGACCGTCTGGTCAGCCAGGCCGACGACGCCCTCACCCGCCTCGCCCGGTGACCTCCGCCCGAACTTTGAGCCCCGGGCGACCCCCTAGGGGGTCGCCGGCGGCTCAAAGTTCGGGCTGGGGTGGTCAGTCGAAGGTGATGATGCCACGCACGTTGTTGCCGGCGTGAAGGTCGGCGTAGCCCCGGTTGATGTCGGCCAGCGGGTAGCGGGCCGTGATCAACTCGTCGAGCAGTAGTCGCCCCGAGCGGTACAGGTCGAGCATCAGCGGGATGTCGGTCAAGGGGTTCGACTCGCCGAACACCGAGCCCTGGATGCGCTTCTGATAGAGGGTCAGTTCGCGGGCGTTGACGGCCACGTCGATGTCGGCATGACCCAACGCCGTGACCACCACGATGCCCGCTTTCCGGATCGAGGCGAAGGCCCGACGCACGTCGTCGGTCGTCAGCACGCCGGTGCAGACGATGGCGGCGTCGGCTCCCTGCCCGTTGGTGACCGACTGGGCGAATGCGATCGCCTCGTCCATCGAGGCGAAGGTCTCGGTGGCCCCGACGAGCGAGGCCACCTCCCGTTTGCGGGCCACCGGATCGACGGCCACGATGTGCGAGGCCCCGGCATGGCGGGCGCCCTGCACGGCATTGACGCCGATGCCGCCGACCCCCATCACGATGACCGTGTGGCCGGGCTGAACCTCCGCCGAGTTGACCGCCGAGCCCCACCCGGTGCCGACACCGCAGCCGGTCAGGCAGACCGCCTCCAGATTGAGATCAGGACTGACCTTGACGGCGGCGGCCACGTCGACCAGGGTGTGGCGGCTGAAGGTGGCGAGCCCGCACATCTGGGCGGCCGGTTCGCCGTCGAGCCACATCCGGTAGGAGCCGTCGGACCGGGTGCCGTCCCGGAGGAAGCGACCCATGTCGCACAGGTTCTGGTGGCCGGTCGAACACCACCGACACCGACCGCACACCGGCAGGAACGACAGCACCACGTGGTCGCCGATCTCCCACCCCGGCGTGGCCGGTCCGATGCCGATGACGACGCCCGCTCCCTCGTGTCCGCCCACGAAGGGAAACGACGCCACCGGGGTATCGCCCTTGGCGTAGTGGTCGTCGGAGTGGCACAGCCCGGCGGCCCGCATCTCGATCAGCAGCTCGCCCTGGCGAGGCTCCTCGACCTCGAGCTCGACGAGCTCCCACTCCCCCGGCGCTTGACGCAACACCGCTCCCGTCGTCTTCATGGAGCCATTGTCGATTTCCGGCACCGACAGCACCAAATTAGGATTGGTTCGACCGGCAACGGCGCCGTCCCCACAACCACCAGGAGCAGCCTATGACCTCGTCGTTGAACGACGTCGACATCGAGTCCGTCGCCGGCCTGGCCGGCAAGATCCAGGAGCAACCAGAGGTTGCCGCCACCCGATGGAGCGCCACCGTCAACTGGAAGGGCGGTTTCCGATCGGAGGCGACGATCCGCGAGTTCGAACCGTCGGTGTCCGACGAACCGGCCGCACTCGGCGGCACCGACACCGGGCCGAACCCGGTGGAGCAGGTGCTGGCCGCGCTCGGCAACTGCCTGGCCGTCGGCTACGCGGCCAATGCCACAGCAGCGGGCATCGAATTGAACGACCTGGCCATCGAACTCGACGGCGACCTCGACCTGCACACGTTCCTGGGTCTCACCGACGGAAATGCCGGCTACGAGAACATCTCCGTCCGAGTCAAGATCGACAGCAACGCAACGTCCGAGCAACTGCAGGCGCTGCATGAGAAGGTGGTCGGCACCTCACCGGTGGGACACACGCTGTCCCGGGCCGTGCCCGTCACGATCGACCTGGCCTGACAACGAAACGTTGGTCGATCCTCCGTCACAGAGACCGGAAATCAACCCGAGGTCGTCGATGCCCGGCGGGTAAGTCGCAGCACCTCGTCGTCGGTGTGATGTGAGCCGGGCGGCGGGTTCGGGCGCGGCCGGACCTCATGGACCTCGACGGTGAAGTCGCCGCCTTCAGCCAGGGCCACGGCGATCTCGGTCACCGACACGTACTCGCTCGGATCGAATCCGTGGTCGGCCGCCGGTTCCGGGTCGACGACGTGGTGCACGACGAGGAGCGTGCCACCGACCGCCACCGCATCGGTCACGGCGCGGATGGTGTCGGCGTCGACCGGGTGGTGGAAGGCGGGGTACATCATCACCACCAGGTCGTAGGACGCGGGTGGCGGCGGATCGATCAACAGGTTGGTCGCCTTCCAGGTCACGGCTCCGGCGAGACCGGCCGCTTCCGCAGCCGTCTTTGCCCGCTCGATGGCCACGGCCGACACGTCGACGGCGGTGACGTCCCATCCCCGACGGGCCAGCCACAGGGCGTCGGCCCCCTCGCCACAACCGACATCGAGCGCCCGCCCCGGTGCCAGGTCGGCCAGTTCGACCTCGACCGTCCCGTTCGGCTTGCCGCTCCACATCACCTCGCCCGCCTCGGCGTAGAGCTGATCCCAGAACTCGGCGGGGTCGCTGCGGGCGAGTTCATGATCGGGGTGGTCGGGCCGGCCGCCGTGATGGTGGTGCGGGTCGTGGTGTTCGTGCATGGAACCGACGGTACCGACTCTTTCTGATACGTCAACAAAGCTTGCAGAATCCGCAAGATAGCGACAAACTGAACGGGTGTCCAGCGGCAAAGCCCCACCCGACGTCGACGCCACCGCCCGAGCCCGCCTCCGAGCGATCCGCCGGAGTCTCGGCTGGTCGCTCGACGACCTGGCCGAGCGGGCCAACGTCGGACCGTCGACCATCAGCCGCCTCGAAACCGGGAATCGGGCGCTGAGCCTCGACGTGCTCGTGCCGCTTGCCCGAGCGCTCGGCATCGGAGTCGACGTGCTGATCGCCCCGGACGACGACGAAGACGTCGTCATCCGCCCCTCCCCCAGTGCCCATGGCGACACGATGGTCTGGCCGCTGTCCCGGCCGGACGGTTCGACCACGGCCTTCAAGTTCCGGTTCCAGCCCCAAGATCCGAGCGAGGGTCTTCCGGAGCTGCAGGTTCACCCCGGCTACGACTGGATGTTCGTGATCGAGGGTCGGGTCCTGTTGTTGCTGGGTGAACGACGCATTGTGCTCGAGACCGGCGAGGCGGCCGAGTTCTCCACGATGACCCCACACGCCGTGGTCGCCATCGACGAGCCGGCGGAGACGATCATGATCTTCGACCGCCACGGCGAACGGGCCCACCTGCACACTGCCTGAGCACCGCTGATCACACCGGCCGATCACCGGGCCGAAATCCACCGAGGTCGGCGTAGCGGGCACAGTACTGTGGGCTGGTGCCGCCCATCGCCCGCCTCTACCTCAACTGGCAGCTGTTGCGGGCGTTCGCGTTCCGGGGTTACTGGCTGGTAACGAGTGTCTACCTGGTGATCGTCGCCGACCTGTCTCCGTTCCAGCTGGTCATCATGGGCACGGCGATGGAGCTGACGGTCCTGGTCAGCGAGGTGCCGACCGGGGTGATGGCCGACACGGTCAGCCGCCGCTCCTCGATCGTCGTGTCCCACCTGCTCATGGGCATCGGCATGGTGGCGACCGGGCTGGTCACCGACTTCGCCGCACTGGTCGCCACGCAGATGATCTGGGGATTCGGCTACACGTTCGCCAGCGGTGCGGACATCGCGTGGATCACCGACGAACTCGACGACGCCGCCCGCATCGACCGGGTGCTCACCATCGACGCCCGGCGCCGCCAGTACGGTGCCATCGCCGGCATGGTCGGTCTGGGGGTGCTGGCGTGGATCGCCGGGATGGCCGCGGCCATCGTCGCCTCCGGTGTGGTCATGCTGGCGCTCGGCCTCCTGGTGGCGCTGCGGTTCACCGAGCACAACTTCACCCCGACCAGGGAGAACCGGTGGCAGGAGTCGCTGGCCATCTTCCGCCGGGGCGTCGCCCTGGGACGAACCGACCAACAGATCCTGCTGGTGCTGGCCGTGACGCTGCTGGTCAACAGCGGAGCCGAGGCCTTCGACCGCCTGCATCCCAAGCGCCTCATCGACCTCGGCTTCCCCGAGCAACCCGACCCGATCGTCTGGTTCACCGTGCTCGGCGTCGCCATGCTGCTGGTCGGGGCGATGGCGCTGCGGATCGTCGAGGCCCGCATCAACCGCGAGGGCGCTCCCCGTCTGGCGCTGCTCGTGGCCTGTCTGGCCGGCGCCATCGGTATGGCGACGCTGGCCCACGCCCCCAACGAGGTCGCCGGTATCGCCGGCACCGTCCTCGTCGGAGGTGTGGCCTGGACCGTGATCCGGGCGGTCAGCTCGATCTGGGTCAACCGGCGAACCACCAGCGATGTGCGGGCCACCGTGCAGTCGTTCCTCGGTCAGACGGAATCGATCGGTGAGATCACCGGCGGTGTGGTGATGGCGATCGTCGCCCAGGCGGCGTCGATCACCGTGGCCCTCACGGCTTCGGCCGGGATGCTGCTCCTGGCGGCAGCCGTCGTCGGCCGCTCACAAACCGGCCGGGCGGTCCGAGCCGGCCCGGACCCTGGACCGTCCGCTACGGCCGGGTCAGGAACAGCTGGAACTCGATGATCCCGAAGTCGTCGAGGCTGACGACAACCGGTGCCGACGGAGCGGTGACGCCGTAGTCGGCGAAGACCACATCGGTGGAACCGACGATGGCGATCGTGTCGCCGACGAGTTGGGCGTCGAGCGCCACCTCGACCGGGTTGGTGACACCATGGATCGTCAGATCACCGACGGCGGTGGCGCTCACCGGCTCTCCCGAGGCGGGGTCGGCACCGAGGTCGATGGGTTCGGTGAGCACGAAGGTGGCGGTCGGGAAGTTGGTGGTGTCGAGGGCGCGGCGGGCGGCGCTGTCACGCCGGCTGATGTCGGTGGTGATGGCGGCCATGTCGGCTTCGATGGACGTGGCCGTCACCGTCTGTCCGTCGATCGTCACGGTGCCGGTGACGTTCGGCGTACGGCCTACGGCCTCGGTCTGTCCGACCGTGGCCAGTTCCTCTCCGATGCGGAAGCCGACGTAGGTGCCCGTCGAGTTCTCGAAGCTGAACTCGCCGATCGAGGTGTCGACGGTCCAGTCACCGGTCACATCGTCGACCGTGGCGGTATTCTCCCCGGTGTCGCTGTCGCCGGCATCGGCGGCCGCATCACCGGAATCACTGTCATCGGAATCACTGTCACCGGAATCACTGTCACCGGAATCACTGTCACCGGAATCACTGTCACCGGAATCACTGTCACCGGAATCACTGTCACCGGAATCACTGTCATCGGAGGCGGCGCTGTCACCGGTGTCGCCGGATTCCTCGGCGTCGGCTCCTGCGTCATCGTCTTGACCTTCGTCGGTGGCCAATTCGTCGGTGGCGGCGTCGAGGCTGGCCGCAGTCGGGGCGTCGGTGCGGAGTTGGGTCCAAGCGATCACGCCGATCACCAGAACCGCCACGAGCCCGAGTCCGAGGTAGAGGGGGATCCGACCGCCGGGGCGGTTCGGTGCGGGCGAGTCGGAAAGAGGCTGAGACATAGGAGATTCCTTGATCGATTGGTCCGGTCGACACGGACGCGACGGGACTGAGTGTTACGGCTGGTACGTAACGAGGGGCGAAAACGGTTTGCAGATTCCCGAAAAAACCTCAGGCGGTCCCTGCAGACTACGTCAGCACTTGACGAGGTACCTGGATCTACCGTCGATTCCCCGGCACCTGGCCGCTACGCTTCACGTCCCATGAGCGACCTTCGAGCCGGCATCGTCCTCGAACAGGATCAGATGCGGATGGAATTCGAGGTCACGGCCACGGAGTCCGATGGCGAGCTCCACCGGATGATCGTGACCTACCAGCCCGGCTCCGATCCGCCGCCGCTGCACTTCCATCCGGCGCAGGCCGAGACGTTCGAGATCCTCGAGGGCCGGGTCGAGTTCGTGATCGACGGCGTGCGAAGCGAGCACCGTGCGACGGCGACGGTCGAGGTGGCCGCAGGCGAAGTTCATCAACTGCGCAATCCCGGCAGCACGCCTGCCACCGTGCGATGGTCAACCCGTCCCGCACTGCGGACGGGGGAATTCTTTCTCGCCCTTCACGAAGCTCGGGAGAGCGGCGATGTTCAGGAGCTGCTCGACGTGCTGGAGGAATTCGACGACGTGTTCTGCCTGGTCACCGTGAACCCGAGCCCACAGGTGCCGCAGACCGACACCGTCGCCGATCCGAGAGGTTGAGGCTCGACCGGGTTTCCACACGACGGGCAGAAGCGGGCTTGCGCCCCTCCGATCGGCAGCACCGGTGATCGCTGCGGCTCGTGTCGGGCGGCGAAGCGCGACAGCACCGGAACCAGGAGCGTGGCGGCCGCCACGAGTACGCCTTCGACGCCGACGAGGCGGGCGTACCACGCTGTGTCGGGCTCGAACCACAGCCCGTAGATGATCGTGGCGGCGAGGGCGGCGACCAGCACGTAGACCGCGGTCTGTATCAACCGAAGCCGGCCCGGGGTGGCGATCAGCGCCAAGCTGGAGGCCAGCGTCGCCGCGGCGGCCACGACCAGCAGCGAGCCGGCGAACTTGAACCAGTCGTCGCCGTCGGCCTCGGCCCACACCAGGGCGATGAACAGCGCGAATCCCAGCGCACCCGTGGCCCCTCCCACCACCGGCGCCGGCCACAACGACCGCCGCCGCAGAGCGGGGATGTTGACGAGGATGCTGAGCATGGCGGCCGATACGAGGAAGCTCGTTGCCAGGATCTTGCCCTGGGTCTCACCGAAGTCGCCGGACAGCAACGCCCAAATCCCCAGCACGGCGTTGGCCACGATCGAGGAGACGAACAGCCCGAGAAACAGACGAGTGGACGATGGCTTCACACATCGAGCGTGCATCGGGGCGCGTCGAACCGACCAGGGGCCAATGTCACGTTGTCGCGGCGGACGCAATAACGTTGACTGCTTGGACCGACCCCGCAAACAAGAGCAGGAGCAGGCCACCACCGACGTGACCGAGGTGGCGCCCGGCGTTCTGCGAACCGAACTGCCGATCGCCATGCCCGGCCTCGGACACGTGAACTGCTACATGTTGGAAGACGAGCGGGGCATCGCCGTCGTCGATCCCGGTCTACCCGGCTCCGAGTCGTGGGGCCATCTGGTCGATCGCCTGACACGGGCCGGTTATCGGGTGCGCGACGTACACACCGTGGTCGTCACCCACTCCCATCCCGACCACTTCGGCGGGGCCTACCGTTTGTGTCACGAAACCGGTGCCGACGTGGTCACCCACAAGTCGTTCGCCGCCTTGTTCGACGGTTCCGGCGAGGCCACCGTCGACGCCGACGGCAACCCGTCGGAGGACTCGGCCGACCTGGCCTTCAACACCGCCGAGGAGCGTATCGACGCCATCGAACGCTATCTGAGCCGACCGACTCCGTGGGGTGGCGCCCGCACCGGACCACCCCGGGAGTTCCTGGAGAAGTTGTGGGCCGACGATCCGACGTCGTCGGGACTCGGCGGGCCGCTGCTGCCGACCATGCCGCTCATTGACGGTCAGACGATCCGCCTGGCCCGCCGGGAATGGCTGGCCATGCACACGCCTGGGCACACCCACGATCACCTGTGCCTCTACGACCCGGAACACGGGGTGGTGCTCACCGGTGATCACGTGCTTCCAACGATCACGCCACACATCAGTGGGTTGACGCTGCACGCCGACCCGTTGGCCCTCTTCTTCGATTCGCTCCACCGCATGGCCGGCATCGAAGGGGTGACGATCGCGCTGCCGGCGCATGGTCATCCGTTCACCGATCTGAGCGGTCGGTCGGAGCACATCATCGATCACCACGAGGACCGGCTGGACATCATCCGCCAGGCCGGAAGGGATCTGAGCGACGGCACCGTGGGTGAGGGCACCGTCAACGACTACATGAAGGTGTTGTTCCGGGAGCGGTCCTGGGGTGACATGGCCGAGAGCGAGACCTACGCCCACCTCGAGCACCTGAGGGCCATCGGCGATTTCGTCCGCACGTCGGTCGACGGCCTCGCCCGCTACGCACCGTCCTGATGCAGCTCAGGCCCCGCAGACGCGTTCAGTCCCGCCGCGGCGTGAGCGGCTGAGCCGGTCATGCTCCGGACTGCAGCGAGAACTCGACTCGTCGGTTCCTCGCCCGACCCTCCGGCGTGTCGTTCGGGGCGGCCGGCGACTGCTCCCCCATGCCGACCGCGGAGACACGAGCAGGGTCGATGCCCGCCTGGATGAAATACGCTGCGACGGCGTCAGCCCGTTCCTGACTCAGCTCGAGGTTGTAGTCGGCGGCGCCTTCCGAATCGGTGTGGCCCTCGATGCCGATCGTCATGGACGGATCGCGGGACAGCACGACGATGCCGAAGTTGAGCACCTGGGCGAACTCAGGCGTGATGGCAACCGAGTTCGAATCGAACACCGATCCGCCGCTCAGCGAGGCGGAGAAGTCACCGCCGTCCAACCGAACCTCGAACGTCGCGAAGGCCGAAAGGGTCGCGATGAGTGCCTCCGGTGTGAACATCCAGAGAGCGGACGCCACGGTCGGATCGACGGTCGAGGCGTCGAAGACATTGTCAGGCCCATAGATCGCAGCCGCCGCGTTGGCCAAACCGGTTCGGATCTCCTCGGTGGGGAGGGCGCCGCTGAGGGCGACGCTGCCCTCCGACGCAGCAATCACGTAGACCGCTTCCCGCAGGTTGGTGATCTCCATGGCGGCGATCTCCACCGGGAGACCGGTGGCCTGGAGGTAGGTCTCGAGCTCGGCCGCGTCGCCGGGCGATGCCGCCTGGCCGGATACGGTCAGCTGTCCCTCCGACAGAACCAGCGAACCGCTGCTGATCGTTTGCAGGAGCGCGATGGCCTGCGGGGAAACCGCCAGCCAGTCAGGACTTTCGAGCTGCGGATCAACCTGGACATCGTTGCTCGTGAAGGGGGCGTAGATCAGCTGGGACGTCGCCTCGAGCTGCTCGACGAGTCCGCTGTCGCCGACGACACCGGTCAGAACCAGGTTCTTCCCGTCGAAGCCGGCTTCGACATACGGCGGAACCGGCGCGAGGGGCGTCTGAGGCGCAGTGAGCTCGGTCGATGCCACCTCCTCGCCACCCTCTGCGACCGTCGTGGTTGGTTCGAGAACCGGGGCGGCAGGCTCGCCACCTCCGGGATCGTCACCGAGCCCCGAAAGTCCGACGATGACCGCGGCGGCGATGACTCCGGTTGACAGCGCAACGGCACCGACAATGAGCGCGGTCGACCAGGGCCTTCGTTTCCGCCGACGACCTGGAGCCGGCCGCCGACCGCCGTAGGGATCTCCTACCGGTCGTCGGCTCGGCGCGTTTGGCGCCGAGACCAGCCTCGACCCTCGTGCCACTGGCGGGGGTACAACCCCCCGACGCCGGTCGCGATAGTCCGCCATGTCTTCATCTCCCGATCCTCCGCCCGCTGTGCTCGTTGTTGGGTGCTAGCTCACGAGATCGTCGAACTCGCCGGCTTTGCAGCCGGCGATGAAGGCGGCCAGCTCCGATCGACTGTAGAGAAGTACTTCCTCGTCAGGCCGTTTGCTGTGCCGAACTGCGATTTGCGGTCCCACGGCCGCCACTTCGACGCAATCGCCGCCGGCACCGCTGAAGCTGGATTTCCGCCAGAGGGACGTGAGGGGCAGTTGGCGCGTCGGAGACGCCCCACGTGGTTCGGTCATCGTCGTTCGATGTCCCTTCGTTGTTTGATGGTCTCAATGGATCTTTCGCTGTCATATGACCGATGGAGCAGGTCGTCGAACAGCTGATGGTGGGCGGACACGGCGTCGTCGCCATCGTGGTAGTGCTTTCCCGTGAGATCCTCCGAGCAGGCCAGGAACGGCCGGGCCGATCCGCTCGAGGTCAGAAGCTGGAAGGCACCGAACGCCGCCCCGTACCCGCCGGCCGACAACGGCATGATCCGGATGTCGACGTTCGGACGCTCGGCCAGCGCGAGAAGGTGGTTCAACTGGTCCGTCATCATCTGGGCGGAGCCGTAGTTGCGGTGCAGTACCGCCTCGTCGACAACGGTCATGAGCATGAGCGGTACCGGAATGCGTTCGAGCACGGCCTGCCTGGCGAGGCGCGCTTCGACACGGCTGGCGATGCCATCGGCCGACACGGGCTGGTGATTGCAGCGCTCGACCGCCGTGGCGTAGTCGGCGGTTTGGAGCAGCGCCGGGACAACGAGCGGCTCGAACGTGCGCAGCTCCGATGCACTCTGTTCCAGGGAGGCATAGTGTCCGAGCCAATGGGGAAGGTGCTGGCCGTTGACACCGGGTATCGTCCGACCGTCGACGTCCAAGAGACGCTCGAGTTCGACCGGCGACAATTGGAGGGCGCGGGCCAGCGGCTGACGGTAGATGGCCTTGGGCGTACTCGTACCCTGCTCCCAGCGGGAGACGGCAGACGTCGTCACCTGCAGTTCCTGGGCCAGTGCCTCCTGGCTGTAACCAAACACCTTCCGCCGTGCCGCGAGCTGGACTCTAGCTGGCATGGCTGCATCCTAGATCAGTTTGACTAGGAAAAGCCCAGGCATTGCGACTGCGCGTACTAGGCTTCAGATAACGGGGTTAGCGGATTGCGTATCAGTTGCCTAGGAATTGCGTCTCTACGTATCTTGCTTGTGTCAGCCCATTGTGGAGACTGGTTTGATGAACGATCCACGGACCGTGCAGGTCAACGGACAACAGCTACCGGTCACCGTCCTGACCGAGCCCGATGACATGGTGGTTGTCCGATTGGGAGACGGATCGAACCAGGTGACACTCGCCGGAACCAGGTACGACGTGCATCGACTTGTCATCGAAATCGACCGCCAGCTCGGCCAGCTCGACACAAGATACCGCGCCTGCTGACTCGCCGATCTCACCTCGCCGACCATTGGTGCGGACTTCGCCGCACAGCTACTGTGTAGGCGAGTCCGCAACGGATCATCTCCCAGCCGTCGCGGAAAGGCCCGTCGGCTGAAGCAGGCCGGTGGGCCTCATCGACATGGAACACACGCCGCCCCAGAGCAAAGCAGAGCAGGCCGACCGCCACGACCTGCTGCGTGATTTGATCCTGGAGGCCGCCCTGGAGGTGCTCGACCGGCGGGGCTTGGATCTCCAACCCGACGCCGTCGCGTACGCGAGGGTGTTCGCACACCTGCACGAGAACTATGGAGTCCGCATCGGTCGCGGTTCGGTTCATGGCCGTATCTGGGGTAGCCAGGAGGAGTATCGGCTGGAGGTGCTGGCCGCTACGGCGCAGTACTCGTCCCTGAACGATCGAACGCTGCAGCGAGCGGCCCTCGAAGCCTTTGCCGCGCAACGGAACCCATACTCACACCCACGCGAACGTGTGTTGGCCTTCTGCCGTGTCACAGCCCGCGCGCTTCTTCAGTCGACGCTGGACTCGGATGTGTTTCGACGATCCCAGGCCATCAAGGCGGTCGCCCGAGGCGCCGGCCGGAACGGCGACCCCGACGCCACCGGTGAGAAGGCAAACGTAGTCCTGCAGGCTGCCGTGCGGAACAGCGCCCAGGGTACGGGTTCGGAACGAATGGAGGGCCTTCGGTTCATCGTCGACGCTCTTGGCCTTCGACCCCGCCCGGCCCTCGGGCTTGACGACGGCCAGGCCATCGACCTGTTCGTGACGATGGTCCAGACCCTGATCACCGGCGCCCACCTCGACAACCATGCCGGATTCGCCGCGACAGCGTCGAAGGTCGAGACGGCGATGGCGGCCGACGAGGAGCATCCGTGGACGTACTTCTCGGTCGGGTTCCTGGCGTTCATGGATTTCGTTTTCGAACCGGACCCGGCTGCCGATGTTGCGAGCGGTGCCGCCGTCGACTTCGCCGCGATCCCGGTATCGAACGAGGCCGCGTCGAACGAAGACCCTCCTGACCTGTCGTCGCTGATCGGCAGTCGGCCGCGACGCCGACGCCACGACCTTCGCAAGTTGGTGGTGGCCGCCGGTGTCGAACTTCTGCTTCGGGACGGCGTCGCCCTACGGGCCGAGTCGATCACCTACGCCCGGGTGTTCGATCACATCAAACACACCAGGGGCATCACGGTCAACCGCAGCACCGTTCATCCGCACATCTGGACCAGCCAGTCGGAGTTTCGGGGCGACGTTCTGGCAGAGGCGGCCCGCTACGACACGTGCGAATCGCTGTCCACGATGCGCCAGGCAATGGCCGCACAGACCGTCACCCGGAACCCCGATCACTCTGTCAATCTTCGTCAGCTCATCCTCGACAACTCACGGGCGATGATGACCGCCCAGATGACGGTCGCGGCGACCTCGCCGACCTTCAGAAGATGGCAGTTGACCAAGGCGTTCACCCTCTCGGCGGAACCGAGCGAGGGAATCGACCGCGTACGGCAGGCGGTTCGTGACGGGTACGGGGAGATGATCCACACCGTGATCGACACCTACCGATCGGTTCTTCCCCTGGTCAACCTCGATGTCAATCCCGAGCTCGAGATGAGCGAGGACCAGGCCTATCACCTCTTCGCCGTGATCTGTGCCACCCTCTGTGCCGGCGCCGACTTCGATATCGGAGGCGGCGCGCTCCCGGCCGGCCGTGTCGTGGCCCTGCCCCGAGCCGACAGCTCCGGCGACATCGACGATTGGCCTCTGCCTGCCGCTGCGGCGCTGGCAACGCTCGATCTGCTCTTCACGCCTCGCACAGCAGACGTTTGACGAACGGCCTCGTCACATCATCCCCAACTCGAGGCGGGCCACGTCCGACAGCCTCGAGGCATCCCACGGCGGATCGAAGACGAGTTGGACGGTCACGGTCTCCACGGCGGGCAGGGCGGCAACGGCATCGTGGAGGTCCTGGCGGATGATGTCGCCCATCCCGCAGAACGGGGCGGTCACCGACATGTCGATGTCGATCCGCCAGCCCCCGCTGGGGAGCTCCTCGCCGTCGACCCGGTAGACGAGCCCGAGCTCGACGATGTTGACCGGGATCTCCGGGTCGTAGACCGTGGTCGCCGCCTCCCACACCTGGTCGAGGCTGAACTCGCCTCGGGCCTCGCCGTCGGTCGAGGTGGTCGGCCGTACGAATCCGAACTCGACCGAGTCCTCGGGGCTGAGCCGGACCATCTCGCCGTCGGCGGTGGTGACGGTGGCGGTCCCGCCGAGCGCCTGGAGCAGCGTGACCCGTTGACCGGCGGGCAGCACGATCCGGTGGCCGGCGGGGACGACGGTGGCGACACAGTCGTGCGGCAGCTTGAAGCCGGCGCTCGACCCGATGCTGACGTGTTGGTCACGCATCGGCATCGCGGGTGCCATGACCCAGCCGTTCGGAGACCCACTGGCGGACGGCCAGGATCTCGACCTCGTCGACGATTTGGTCGGCGAAGCCGGCGATCAGCAGCCGCCGGGCCTCGTCGGCACCGATTCCCCGGGACCGCAGGTAGTACAGGGCGTTGTCGTCGAGCTGACCGACGGTGGCGCCGTGTTTGCAGGCCACCTCGTCGGCGAGGATTTCGAGACGGGGCTGGGTGTTCGCCTCGGCTCGTCTCGACAGCAACAGGTTGTCGTTGGCCTGCTCGGCGTCGGTGCCGTCGGCCCCCGGGCTGACGTTGATTCCACCGTTGAACACCCCGGTGCTCCGGTCGTCGAGGATGCCCCGGAAGCCCTGGCGGCTCGTGCAGTCGGCGGCGTGGTGGAACACCGTGATCTGCTGGTCGAGGGTCTGTTCCCCCCGGCCGACATAGAGTCCACCGAGATCGGCCAGCGCGCCCTCACCGGCAAGCTCGACCTGGTAGTCGATGCGACCGTAGCCGGCGCCGAGGTTGAAGGCCCGTGTCCGGAACCGGCTGCCCTCGAGTTGTCGAACCTCGATCCGGGTCAACTGGATCTGCGGGTCGGGGAGGTCCTGGAGCACGACGTGGTCCAGCGAGGCCTCGGCTCCCAGGGAGATCGTCGACCGGCGGTTCGAGCCACCGAACGACGCGCCGGCGCCAAGCTGCGTTTCCACCACCGCGGCTGATGCACCGGCCCCGACGTGGATCACCACACCCGTGCTCGTGGCGTCGCCTTCGGCCCGCGGTTCGGAGATTTCGATCAGATGGATCGGCTCGTCGAGCCGGCAGCCGGCATCGACGTGAATGGAGGCTCCGTCACGGCCGTGAGCCCGGTTGAGCATGACGAAGGCATCGTCGTCGGGAGACGCAGTGAAGTGGGCTGCCACCTCGGCGGGACGCTCCTCGCTGGCCGCGGCCAGCGACGAGACGCTGACCCCGTCGGGGAGCCCATCGAGATCGGAGCGAACCGGATCGAACCGGCCGTTGACGACCACGATCCGGGGCCCGTCGATCGCCGGGGCGCCGGTCTCGATGCCCTCGGCGATGCCGTCCGTCGAGGCCGGTGTCGGGCCGAAGGCGAGGCGCTCGAGGTCGCGATGGGGGGCGTAACGCCAGGCCTCGTCCCGCTTCGTCGGATAGACGATGTCGGTGCCGGGCTCGGGTCGGTCCGCCGGCCTGGTCGCGGTGGCCGTTGCCGTCGTCTCGACGGTCACGACGGCGTCCCCGAAAGGCTGGGCTCGGGGGCGTCGTCGAGGTCGTGGTTGACGAAGTCGGCGTAGCCGTGGTCCTCGAGGTGTGTGGCCAGGCTGTGGTCCCCGGACTCGACGATACGACCGTCGACCAGCACGTGGACGAAGTCCGGTCGGAGGTAGTCGAGGAGTCGCTGGTAGTGGGTGATGACGATCATCGACCGGTCGGGGCTCCGCAGCGAGTTGATGCTCGACGCGATGATCCGCAGGGCGTCGATGTCGAGCCCGGAGTCGGTTTCGTCGAGCACGGCGAGACGGGGCTGCATGATCGCCAGCTGCAGGATCTCGTTGCGTTTCTTCTCGCCGCCGCTGAATCCGGTGTTGACGGACCGGTTGAGGAAGTCCTGTTTCATCTCCACCAGCTCCAACGCCTCCCGGGCCAGACCCAGGAAGTCGCGGGCGCTGACCTCGTCCTCGCCTCGGGCCCGACGGACCGAGTTGAGGGCGGTCCGGAGGAAGTACATGTTGTTGACCCCGGGGATCTCGACCGGGTACTGGAAGCCCATGAACAGGCCGGCGGCGGCC
Source organism: Acidimicrobiales bacterium (assembly GCA_965216675.1). GTDB lineage: Bacteria > Actinomycetota > Acidimicrobiia > Acidimicrobiales > SZUA-35 > JAHELU01. The sequence continues at coordinate 1,940,259 of CBDCGK010000004.1, forward strand.
CGCTCCTCGGGTTCCATGTCGAGGAGATCGGCACCGTCGAGGGTGACCCGACCGCCGATCTCGTAGCCGTCTCGGCCTGCGAGCGCATGGGCCAGGGTGCTCTTACCCGAGCCGTTCGGGCCCATGACGGCGTGGACCTCCCCTTCGCCGACCGTGAGGTCGAGACCCTTCAGGATCTGGGCGCCACCGATCGAGGCCGTGAGCTTCTCCACTTGCAACATCAGCCGACACTTCCTTCCAGACTCACGCTCAGCAGCCGCTGAGCCTCCACGGCGAACTCCATCGGAAGCTCGTCGAACACTTCCCGACAGAACCCGTTGACGATCATCGACATGGCATCTTCCTCGCTCATTCCCCGCTGGCGGCAGTAGTAGAGCTGGTCCTCGCCGACGGTCGACGTCGACGCCTCATGCTCGACCTGGGCCGTCGGGTTCTTGACTTCGATGTAGGGGATGGTGTGGGCGCCGCAGTCCTTGCCCAACAGCAGCGAATCGCACTGGGTGTAGTTGCGGGCGTTCTCGGCGGACCGCAACGCCTTGACCAGACCCCGGTAGGTGTTCTGGCCTTTGCCGGCCGAGATCCCCTTGGAGATGATGGTGCTGGTGGTGTCGGCGCCGATGTGGACCATTTTGGTGCCGGTGTCGGCCTGTTGACGTTTGCTCGACAGGGCAACCGAATAGAACTCGCCGACGGAGCGATCGCCCTGGAGGATCACGCTCGGGTACTTCCAGGTGATGGCCGAGCCGGTTTCGACCTGAGTCCAGGAGATCTTGGCGTCGGTGTGGGCCCGACCCCGCTTGGTGACGAAGTTGTAGATTCCGCCGACACCGTTCTCGTCGCCCGGGTACCAGTTCTGGACCGTCGAGTACTTGATCTCGGCCCGGTCCTTGGCCACCAGTTCGACCACGGCGGCGTGGAGCTGGTTCTCGTCCCGCATCGGGGCAGTGCAGCCCTCCAGATAGGAGACGTGGGAGTCGTCCTCGGCCACGATCAGGGTCCGTTCGAACTGGCCCGTGTTCTGGGAGTTGATCCGGAAGTAGGTCGAGAGCTCCATCGGGCAGCGGACACCGGCCGGGATGTAGCAGAACGAGCCGTCGGAGAACACCGCCGAGTTGAGGGCGGCGAAGTAATTGTCGCGCACCGGGACGACCGAGCCCAGGTGCTCGCGCACCAGGTCGGGGTGGTCCTGGACGGCCTCGGAGAACGAACAGAAGATCACGCCGGCCTCGGCCAGCGTCTTCTTGAAGGTGGTGGTAACCGACACGGAGTCGACGATGGCGTCGACGGCCACGTTGCTGAGCAGCTTCTGCTCGTGCAGGGGGATGCCGAGCTTGTCGAACATCTCCCGGATCTCCGGGTCGACCTCGTCCATGCTCTCGAGCTGGGGCTTCGGCTTCGGCGCAGCCCAGTAGCTGATCGACTGGTAGTCGATCGGCGCAATGTTGAGCTTGGCCCAGTCGGGCTCGGTCATCGACTGCCACGCTTCGAGGGCCTTGAGCCGCCACTCGAGGAGCCAGTCGGGCTCGTTCTTCTTCGACGAGATGAGCCGAATCGTGTCCTCGTCGAGCCCCGGCGGGGCGATGTCGGTGTCGAGGTCGGTGCTGAACCCGTACTCGTAGCCGGCCTCGGCCAGCTGCTCGAGCTGCAGGCGTTCATCGGTCATGGTGTCGGCCGTCCGTTCGTCGTTGCCGGGGCCGGTCAACTGAACGACTGGCCGCAGCCACAGCTTCGCTGGGCGTTGGGGTTGTCGATGCTGAAGCCGGCTTCTTGGAGCCCGTCCTTGTATTGCAGGGTCGCGCCCGAGAGTAGCGTGGCGCTGGCCGGATCGATTTTGACCGTGACCGAACCGAAGGTGGCGACCTGGTCGTCGGGTGCGGTCTCGCCGTCGAAGAACATCTCGTAGGAGAAGCCGGAGCAGCCACCCGGTCGCACAGCGATCCGGAGGCCGAGATCCTCGTCGCCCTCTTCGGCCAGTAACTCGGCCACCTTGGCCAGGGCCGGTTCGGTCAAGGTGATCGGAGAGGTCATCTCATTATCGGTCTCACTGCCCATCACGGTCATCGCAGTCCTCCTCGGTTGGTCTCACTCATCGACGTCGATGAAGATACACTCACCCGGGCATTCCTCGGCGGACTCGATGACCCGCTCGAGACCGCCATCGGGGATACGGGCCATACCTTCGGCGCCGGCCGGGTTGGCCTGGCCGTCGAAGAGCTTCTCCTCTCCGAAGTTCTCGGCAGCCTCCTTGACGTAGTACAGGCCGTCGTCCATTCCAAAGAACACATCCGGGGCAATCTCGGCACACAGGCCGTCGCCCGTGCACAGGTCCTGGTCAATCCAAACCTTCACGGCGCTCCTTTCGTCGATGATCATCCATTCTATCGACTATTAAGCAAGTTGCAACTTGCGAATCCGTCTTAAAGGTGGAATTCGTGCTAGCATCTACTCTATGGACTTCGACGACGCGGCCCTGTCCCCCACCCAACGCCACGTCCTCGAAACGCTGAAGCGTCACGGTGACGCGACAGCGGAGGAACTGGCCGAAACCCTCGAGATCTCGTCCAGCGCGGTCCGGCAACACCTGTCCGCCCTGCGATCGGCCGGCTTCATCACCGCTCGACAAGAGCGTGGTCAGGCCGGCCGGCCCGCCGACCGCTACAGCGCAACCGCCGTGACGGAACGACTCTTCGCCCCGGCCGGCGAGCTGGCCGTCGAACTCCTCGACCACCTCGACGAGGAGGATCCGACGCTCGTCGATCGCCTCTTCGACCGCCGCCGACGCAAGCTCGTCGAGGCGGCCAAGGCCGATCTCGACGGCCTCTCGCTCACCGAGCGGGTCGCGGCCTTGGCCGATGAACTCGACGCCCGCGGTTACCTGGCCGACTTCCACGATGCCGGCGATGGACACTATCTGATCAACCTCCACGGCTGCGCAATGTGGGCGGTGGCCACCCGCTACAACCAGGCGTGCGCCGCCGAACTCGGCTTCCTCCAGGACATCCTGTTCGACGCCACCGTCCAACGCGTCACCCACAAGACGGCCGGCGCCCACACCTGCGCCTACGAGATCACGGCCAAGTCGTCGGCGATGGCGGCGACCGCAGGCGATGACGATGCCGATGTCGATGTCGATGTCGATCTGGGGCAGGGCCCATCACCGGCCTTGAGCGGATGAGGGGATAGCGAAGCCCCGCATTCGGTTTGGGTAGCTGCCGTGACGGATTGGCGATGCGGGCGGCAACCAGCCTTTCCGCTTTCACGAGGCGGTTCTCGGCGAATCCGCGCTGCTTTCTCCACTGTCGCCCGCAGCCGACCCTGAGCTACGTCAAACTGAAGTATCCATACAGGATCATGTCATGAGTGGAGATCGACAAACGCTTCGAAGCCGACGTTCAGTCGCTCGTCTTCGGCCGCTTGGGCCGTATCGCCCGCAAGGATCGACGCACCTCGGACTCCAGGTCGGCCAGGCCACGGTTGAACCCGACCGATGCTCCCTCGTTGAACAGACCCTGGATGGCTTCGAGGCTCTCCTCGTCGGCAGACTGCGGGTTGGCGAAGCGCTCGTCGACTCGGACTGCGGCGACACCGGCCCCGACCGCGATACGCATCAGGCCGGGAAGGTCCACCCACGGATGATGGAGCTGCTGCCGCCGCCGTGAAGTCGACGGCGTCCAGTCGTCCAGCACCTCCGCGAGATCCGGATTGACGTCGGCAAGGAGATCGAGCATGAAACTTCTGGCGAACCCGGGATTGAACCGGGTCGACAGGACATCCTCGGCCAACGCGCCGATACTCTGCAGCTCGGAGAGCGAAGCCTCGGCCGGATCCTGGAGGGCAACCTCGATGCTCGCCTCAACGATCCGGCTGTCGGCGACGAGTTCATGGATCAGGCGATACCACCAGCACCACCAGATACGGCGACGAGACATCCACAATGCGATGTTCATGTAGTAATGACGGACAACCTCCCAGTCGGCGGCGTTCAAACCGGGCCCGTTGGCGGTCGCTGTCAGATTGATGTTGACGAAATGGTGCCAAGTCGAGTCGACGACGATGCGGCCTGCGCTGGCCCGCCGACCGTCCCAGACCGCGATCGATGGAAAGCAGTGGGGTTCCGTCGCTTGCTTGCCGCCCGCCGTGTTGCCGCCGGTGACGAACGAGGTGGCAATGATCTGCGTTGGGATCTTCACGCCGTTGACCTCGAACGTGGTCTCGGGCCGGCACTCACCCTCGTGAGGGTGATCGGGCATGATGTCGATGATTCCTGAGGGCCGAATGCTGGGCGAAATGGACAGAAGCGGATGCGGATTTCCCAGCCCGAACGTGCGGACGGCGATGGGCTGCGGCGTCGCATCCGACTGATCGTCGAAGCTCGTCGAGGAGGCGGCGCCGCCTGTTGGCTGATTGGTGTCGTTCCGACGGGCGCCGGTCATACTCACCTCACCATTGCCGAAGTCGCTCCAGTACCGCATGTCCTGGACCCTCGGTAGTGCCCCACAGAGCGAGTTGCCCAGCGTGCCATGGTCGCCGGTGGCGAACAGACCTCCGCCGTTATCCATATAATCGGCCACCGCGGCGACCTCGTCGCCGTCGAGGCCGACACCGGAGATGCCGAACAACCAGATCTGGTCGAAGTCACCGAGGTCGACGGCGGTGAATTCGAAGTCGTCGATGTGGTTCACGACCACCGGGTTGGCCGACTGGACGCCGCTGTCCCGGTGATAGGCGGTGGTGACGCGATAGTCGACCCAGGACTGGGCCTCCAGCTCGTTGAAGGTGGTCAGGAACTCCGACAAGCCGAAATCGCCGGTGCCGAAGCTCAGGTTGTCGGTCACAACCAGGACGTTGCGTCGACACCGACGCCACCACCACCACTTGGGCAGATACGGTCGAAGGGCCTCGGGCCGCTCCCGTCGAATGGCCTTGCTCAGCGCCTGCCGCTCGCTGCGCGGGAGCAGATGCATGCTCTCGAACTGTTCTTGTATGGTGGGCATAGGTGCTCCTTGATCAGGTGGTTCTCTGAACAAGACGCCGGTTGATCGTTGGTGATACGAGTCACCGGTCACGAGCGCAGGATCGGCGGGAGCGGTTCGCAACCGGGAGGGGTGAGGTCGATGAAGTGGATCGCGCCCCGATCGCTGATGACGATCCCGCGTGGGGCGGACTCGCACTGGTCGGGATGCTGGGGCTCATCGGCCTGGTCTTCCTGGCGCTCGAGATCACACGCGGGCTGGTCTGCACGCCGTTCTGGCAGAGCATGTCTCGAATTCTGGTGTCGATAGCGTTCTTCATCGGTCTGCTCGCGCTCCTCCTCAGTGGTGTACGCGCCGAGGTGTATGCATGTAGGGGCGATCCGTGCGGAGGGTCCGATGAGCCGGCCACCCGCGCCAGCCCGTATGATCTCGTGGAGTTGCTGGCGTGGCACTCGGCCGATGTCATACCCGCGCTCGACCTCACCGGCGCGCTCGAATGGGACCGACCGGCGACATTGTCCGACCCACTGGCCCGGACTGCAGCGGGTGCGATCCGTGTCTTCGTCATCGTGATCGCCGTCGGCGTGTTGGCCCAGCTGAGGCGTTCGGTGACCAAGCCCGGCGACAGGCCGCTCACGTTCGGGGATCTGCGTTCGGCGCAGGCTGCCGGGGAGCCGCCCGAAGAGTGAAAAGCCGAAGCGCTACAGCATCTTGAGCGTCTGGAGCGGATGAGGAGAATCGAACTCCCGTATTCAGCTTGGGAAGCGAGATGAGACCCGCTCAATGGCGCCGATGTACATCGAGATTGCGCTATAAGGGCGGCATCGTTCAGCACCTCGACGCATACGCTGCCACCGATCCGCACCTCTTCTAGGCACGCCAGTAGGCACGACCGAGGCCGGGGTTTATCCAGCGTTCGAGGCGATCGATATCGGCCGGTACCTGCTCGCCTCGTGGGATCGTAGGTATCCATCTGCTCGCTCTAGACCTGTGGAGGATCCAGGCGTACAACACGATCTGGAGGTCGGTCGGGGCGGCCGAAGTAACGCGCAACGAGGGGCTTCTCCACTGGCTCGACCATCACCCACTCCACCCAGGTGTGGTCCGGGCCAAACCACTCGCGTCGGTCGATCGGCCGGCGGCCCTGACGACTGAACCAGTCGAACGCATGGCTAGCCAGCGCTTCAGGTGAGCTGGAGCCACTCAGCTCGAAGTAGTCCGGGTCCGAGCTGTCCAGCTCAGGGTCGATCTGACTGCTCGGGTCTTCGCCGCCCCGCAACGCATCGCCATCGAAGTCCACACGGAGGGTCCGGACAACCCCGTTCTCTTCCGGATCAACGACCGTCAGTGTGACGACGAGTTGCGGATAGAAGTCCCATGCGTCGAAGAGCGCTCGCCCGTCTACCAGTTCTCGAAGACGCGCGAGGAAGCGCCGCTCCTGGTCAGTTCGCCCCGCGTCCCATGGGTAGTCGTCCTCCACCCATGAGATGTTGGCCCGCACACACCCGGCGCCATTCGGGTTGTCCACGCAGTCCGGCACCAATGGCCCGTCCGGTATCACCGGCGACCGCCATCGCCTCGCCACCGACGGTGGCGACCAAGTGGTCGTCGTGCTGGTAGCTTTGCATGGCACCCTCGGTCGTCGCGTTCTCGCATGCCCGAGGTGGGCCGGAACGCCGATATTGGGGCACCAAGCGACACGTCCGCGAGTGGGCCAAACGGATCATCGGTCTCATCCTCGGGAACCAGACGAAGAGCATCTAGCGTCGAAGTCACCATGCGACCCGTTACCCACTTCCTAGCTCCCGCATGTCTCGCACTGGCGGCCTGTGGCTCGCCGGTCGCCGACCCAGCTGATGACGCCACCAAGGAAACCCCGTCGACCTCGATCGCAGTAGACGAGGGCGGACGACAACCGGTTGGGCTGGCGAGGACCGTCGACGTCAGCAGCGACGGGCTGACGCTGTTCGTCGGAGTCAGCAGCTGCAACGGAGACCCGTCCGCCGAAGTCGATCAGGGGACCGACGCGATCAGGATTGCCGTTGAGTCCTACGTTCCCCCTGGTGACGAGCAGGATGGCTGTGCTGACGAGCTCATCGTGTCGCTCGACGAGCCGCTTGGAGCGAGGCGAATCGTTGACGAAGTGACTGGGGCGGAGCTTCGACCGATCCGAGTGCTGCCGCCGGCACTGGCGGCGCTCCCCCGCGAAGGTGAGGCGGACACCTTCGACGCTCCCGTGCTCGCAGGGTTTCCCGTTGACGAGGTACTTGTCTGGGCCGAGGCCTCCGGATTGACCAACGTGGACATCTTCGACAGCGCAGACGAGGTCTCTACGACCTCGGAGTTCGATCCGCACCGACTCGTCCTCGTGGTTGAAGACGACATCGTCGTCGACGCTGAGTTTGGATAGCCGGTCCGGCCGACCGGCTCGACCCCACCCGGCATCGGCACGAGCCGCGCACTCAATATCACTCACTTCGCCGTCGTTGCCGCACGGACCCCGGTGAGCGTTCCCGAGCAGTAGAGGCGCTCGACTTCCTGGCAACAATCCCCGCCAGGGTTGCGGCCCAACTCGAACATTCTCGGGACGAATAGACAGGTTGAGCCGACCTGCCAAGCGGTGCTGATCCCGTGATGGACGTGTTCAGTGGTCGGTGTGGAATCCGGGAGCCCAGATGTCGACCGCGTAAACGACGATCGGTCCGTCGTCCGGGCCAACAGCCAACAGGTGGAACAGCGGAACGGTCAGCCCATCGGCGGTGTATCGGCGCCCTGGGGCACCTTGGACCTCAGGGAGGTCGGGCCAACGGGCCCCCATGGCTTCCAGCGCCGGCAGCATGTCCAACCGCGTGAACGACCACGCCGCATCGGGGTCGAGTTGGCGAGCGACATCGCCCAAGGCTTCGTCGGTCACTTCGACCGACGGAACATCGCTCACGCTGTCAGGCTAGGCCTAGGCGACGGGCCCGTTCAGCCAGCTCCGGGGCTCGGGCCTCCAGCGCCTGAACGGCCCCTTCAGGGAGGTGGTCGTCGGGGCCGTAGGGGTCCAGGTCGGCCGGCAACGGAGCATCTGGGTGCCGACCAGCCCCCAAGGCCACGCGAAGGGCGGTGATCTGGTCAGCCTGAGTCGTTGTCTCCATCGGTCCCATCGTAGTCGGCTGACATGCCGTACTCCACGATCGCACAGCGGGTGGAGCGGTACAGCCAGCCGTCGTGGAACCCGAGAGCTCGACATGGTTAAACTTCGAGAGACGGCCGGACCCCGTCCCGATTGACCGCTCGTTGGTCCATCGCTCGCCCGATAGGCACGACGAGGCGTTTCACCACACCGGACGGAGGGCCACCACCGCCACGTTTCCCCTGATCAGAGCGTTGAGCGGATGAGGGGAATCGAACCCCCGTATTCAGCTTGGGAAGCTGATGTTCTACCATTGAACTACATCCGCAAGTGAACGTAGTCTACCGCCCTCGGAGCCTTCGCACCCGAGGGCGGTGCCACGTTCAGACGATCATGCAATCAAACACCAAGCGAGCCGGACGAATCAGCGAATCAGCCGTCCGTCAGCCCAAGCCCGCAGCCAGCGATCACATGGGAGGCGGGGCCATGAGCTGGTACTTCGGCGACGGACCGTACTGGTTCGGTTGCGGGTCGCCGTCCTGGAAGTAGAACACCAGCAGGGCGATCCAGCCGAGGATCGGGATCAGGACCAGCAGCAGCCACCAGCCGGAACGGTCGGTGTCATGCAGCCGGCGGATGGCCACGCCGATGCTGGGAAGCAGCACACCGAGGCTGTAGAGACCGCTCAGGCCCCCTCCGGTGCCGACGGCGTTGTCGATGGCCTGCAGCACCAGCGAGATGACCCAGCTGATGAGCGTGAACCACCAGAACTCGGCCCGACGGGCACGCCCGCTGAACACCGTGTACTTCTTCAGAACTTCCAGGTAGTACTCGAATTGCATTGGTTCCCTTTCTCAGCGATCCCTACTCAGCGCAGAGACATGTACCCGGCGAGGGAGCCCAAAGACCGACACGTGGTGCTCCGGTCGCATCCCCACACCCACACCCTCGTCGATCTCCATCGATAGCCCCACACCTGACCACCGACAGATTAGCACCCGCCCCTCGCGCGACGACCGAATCCGATCGAAATCATGCCGCGGGACCGACCTCCTAGGATGGGGCGATGACGATCCCCGCCTCCATCCGAGACCACTTCTCGCCGAGCCGCATCCACTTCGACTCGGCCTCGCTCGGGCTGGCACCATCGACCGCCACCGCGGCGCTGACCAGCGCGATCGCGGCGTGGGCCGAGGGGCGGGTTGCGGCGCAGGACTACGACATCGCCATCGGCCGGGCCCGGGAGGCCTACGCCTCGATCGTCGGCTGTCCGGTCGATTGGCTGGCCATCACGACGCCGGTGTCGGTCGCCACCGGGCACGCCGCCGCGCTCCTCCAACCGGGTGAAACCGTGCTCGTCGCCGAGGAGGAGTTCACCTCGGTGCTGTTCCCGTTCCTGGCCCGCGAGGGCGACGGGATCGTGGTCCGCCAGGTGCCCGTCACCGAGCTGATCGATCACATCGACCCGTCGGTCGAGATGGTGGCGGTCAGCGCCGTCCAGTCGGCCGACGGGTACCGGATCGACCTCGACGCCCTCGCCGCCGAAGCCGCCGATGCGAACGCCCTCACCTACGTCGACATCACCCAGGCCGCCGGATGGACGACGATCGACGCCTCCCGGTTCGACATGACCTCCGCCGGCCTCTACAAGTGGCTCTGCTCACCCCGAGGCTCGGGCTTCTTCTCCGTCGCCCCCCACCTGTGGGACCGCATGGCCGCCCTCGCCCCGGGCTGGTACGCCGGGCAGGACCCGTGGACCTCCACCTATCGCGCCCCGTTCCGTCACGCCGACGACGCCCGCCGCTACGACGTGTCGCCGGCCTGGCTGTGCTGGGAGGGGGCGGCGCCGGCACTCGAACTCCTGGCCTCGCTCGACCCCGCCACCATCGGGGACCACAACATCGGCCTCGCCAACCGGTTCCGGTCCGGACTCGGTCTGCCGCCGGGAAACAGCGCCATCGTCAGCACCGACCTCTCCCCCGGCCAGGTGGCGGCCCTGCACGATCTCGGCGTCAACTTCGCGTCCCGTGACGGCCGTAGTCGGTTCTCGTTTCATCTCTATAACACCGTTGCCGAAGTCGACAAAACCATCGACGCGCTCGTCGCGGAACCATCTAACCTTGGGTGAGTGCCCTGGCGACCGTTCTCGGTGACCATATTCGATTGCGACTCGACCCTGTCCGCCGTGGAGGGGATCGACGAATTGGCGTCCGAACCCGACGAGCGGGAGGCGATCGCCGAGCTCACCGACTCGGCGATGACCGGCAACGTTCCCCTGGAGGACGTCTACGGGGAACGCCTGTCGCTCATTCAGCCGACCCAGGCCGACGTCGTCTCGGTCCGTGACCGCTACAAGGCCAATGTCGTCCCCGACGCCAAAGCGGTGATCGCCGCCCTGGCCGACGCCGAGAACGAGACCTGGGTGGTGAGTGGCGGCCTGGCCGCGCCGGTGGTCGAGTTCGCCACCTGGCTCGGTGTCGACCCGGAACGGGTGAAGGCCGTCGAGGCCGAGTTCGACCCGTTCGAAGGCGACTGGTGGGAGGGGTCCGACCCTCAGCGCAAGGGCAACGCCCGCTACGCCGACTACAACAAGGGCCACCTCACGAACACCCACGGCAAAGCCGACGTGATCCGCAACACCATCGCCGGCGGTGGCCGCAAGCTGTTCGTCGGCGACGGGGTCAGCGACCTGGCGGCCGCCGATGCGGTCGACCTGTTCGTGGCCTATGCCGGGGTGGTCGACCGCCCGACCGTCACCGAGTCGGCGCCGGTGGTCATCACCTCGGCGACCATCTCCCCGATTCTCGCCCTCGCCCTCGGCCCCCATGAGGTCAAGGACATGATCGGCGGCCCCCACGACGGCGTGGCCCGGGCCTGCTGGGACGCCATCGACGACGGTGCCCTCCGCTTCAACGACAAGGCGTTGGCCGCCAGGTTCGACTCGACGTTCTGAATCCCCCGTTCTGACTCCCCCCTTCTGGCAAGGAAGCTGCTGACATGCCCGACAAGACGTTCCGCGTCCTCGTCTCCGACAAACTCGGCCAGGACGGTCTGGCCGTCCTCGACGGTGCCGACGACATCGATCTCGACGTCAACACCGGTCTCTCCGAGGATGAGCTGTGCGAGATCATCGGCGACTACGACGCCCTGATCATCCGGTCCGGCACCCAGGTGACGGCCAAGGTGATGGAACACGCCGGCCGCCTCAAGGTGGTCGGCCGGGCTGGCGTCGGCATCGACAACGTCGCCGTCGACCAGGCCACCCGGCGGGGCATCCTGGTGATGAACACCCCCGAGGCCAACACGACCGCCACCGCGGAACACGCCATGGCCCTTCTGATGGCCACCGCCCGCAACGTGGTGGCCGCCCACAACTCCCTCGCCGAGGGCCGATGGGAACGATCGGCGTTCACCGGCACGGAGCTGAGCGGCAAGACCCTGGGCGTGATCGGATTCGGCCGGGTCGGCCGGGCGGTCGCCTCCCGGGCCCAGGCCTTCGGTATGTCGATCCTGGCCTATGACCCGTTTGTCAGCGAGCGGGTGGCGAAGTCGGCCCGGGTCGAGCTGGTCGACCTGGAGGAACTGCTGTCGGCATCGGACTTCGTCACCCTCCACACCTCGCTGACCGACGACACCCGCAACCTCATCAACGCCGAGCGGCTGGCCTTGATGAAACCGACGGCGACGATCATCAACGCGGCGCGGGGCGGGCTCGTCGACCCCGAGGCGGTGGCCGAAGCTCTCGACGCCGACCGACTGCACGCCGTCGCCCTCGACGTGTTCGCCACCGAGCCGCCGGAAGCAGACCATCCGCTCGTCAACCACCCGAAGGTCGTCCACACCCCCCATCTTGGTGCCTCCACCACCGAGGCGCAGCAGAGTGTGGCCATCGAGATCGCCGAGCAGGTGATCGACGCCCTGCGGGGAACCCGGATCGCCAACTGCGTGAACCTGGCGTTCGCCCCCGGTCTCGACTTCGAGCGGGTCAACGCCTTCATCACCCTGGCATCGAAGATGGGACGGCTCCAGGCGGCAATGTGCGACCACCCGATCCAGAGCGTCGAGCTGGAGCTCTACACCGACGACGCCGAGGACCTCATGCGACCGGTGGCCGCCGGTCTCCTCAAAGGCATGTTGGAGTCGGTGATGCCGGGCACGGTCAACTTCATCAACGCGCCGATGCTGGCCCGCGACCGCGGCTTGAAGATCTCCCGCTCGGTCGGGCTGGGTACCGCCGATCACCTCAATCAGATCACCTGCCGGATCCACTGGGACGGTGGCCTCCGGACGGTGTCCGGCGCCATCTTCGGCGACGACCGGGGCCGCATCGTGCAGATCTCCGGCTACCACCTCGAGGCCGAACCCAACGGCACCATCCTGCTCCTACTTAACGCCGATGTTCCCGGGGTCGTCGGTGCCGTCGGCAACGTGTTCGGCGAGTACGGCATCAACATCGGCGAGTGGCGCCTCGGCCGCAACGTCGACAAGCACGAGGCACTGTCGTTCATCAACCTCGACACCACCCCCGAGCCCGGCATCGTCGACTCGCTGCGGGCCATCGAAGCGGTCCGCAAGGCCATCCTCCTCGAACTCTGAGCGAACCCACGTCTGGTAGCAGTACGCGAGCCAGGACCTCGCTTTTTGCTACGAAAGTTGTGGGGGTAGCGCTAGGGTGCCGTTGTGATTCTTTCGGACCGAACCATCAAGCAGGAGATCGCGGACGGCCGCATCATCATCGAGCCGTTCGACGAACGGGCGGTGCAACCGTCGTCGGTCGACCTCACGCTCGATCACCGATTCATCGTGTTCCGCAATCACACCATGGGCCACATCGACGTCAAGGCCAACCTCGAAGCGTTGACCGACACCGTCGAAGCCGCCGACGGCGATCCCTTCATCCTCCACCCCGGCGAGTTCGTGCTCGGCTCGACGGCCGAAAGGGTGGCCATCCCCGCCGACCTCGTCGGGCGGATCGAGGGCAAGTCGAGCCTCGGCCGGCTCGGTCTGCTGATCCACACCACCGCCGGATTCGTCGACGCCGGCTGGGACGGCCAGCTCACCCTCGAGTTCTCGAACGTCGCCAGCCTGCCGATCACGCTCTACCCGGGCATGAAGATCGGCCAGATCAGCTTCATCCGCATGACCACCGACGCCGACAACCCCTACGGCTCCGGCGAACTCGGCTCGAAGTACCAGGGCCAGGTCGGCCCCCGGCCGTCACGCTACTGGGAGAACTTCGACCGCTGATTCAGTTCGGCTACAGCCCGGTCAACGTCATCTGATCGGCGGTGGTGCCGGGAACGTTGTCGCAGCGGTTGTGGCCTCCGGCCGCCCAGGCCAGGGCGAGACAGCGACCGAGCGCCTGCTGACCGAACGCATTGGGATGCAGCGACTCCTCGGCGTCGCCCTGCACCGCGCCCGACACGAGGAACCGCATCCACTCGTGTCGGTCACTGCGGGGCGTGTCACCGTCGCCGTTCACCAGCGATGACGACGTGCTGCAGACCTCGCGGCCCTGGAACGAGTCGGCCAGTGAGAGAAACTCGACACCGGTGGCCGAAGCGACGGCCTGAAGGTTGGCGTCGATCTGGGGGACGAGGGAGTCGCGGGCCCAGTCGGCGTCGGCGTCCCACAGGGGGCAGCCGCCGATCGTCAGCCGATCCCAACCACTCTCGGAATACCGCATCTCCGATGCCCTCGGCGTCGGAGACGGATACGACTGGAGGACGATGCGATAGCTGTCCGGTTTCTGGCGGGCCGAGTCGAGGGCGGCCCGGATCTCCTCGATCGCTTTGGTCACATCGGCCATCACCGTGGCCATCCGGGCGTCGACGGCCGCCTGCTGGGAACCGTTGCACGGCGCACCCCCGAGTGAGAACGACGACACGCAGGCCAAGATGATGTCGGTGAAACCGAGATCGTTGCCACCGATCGACAGCACCACCAGCTCGATGTCGTGGGTGCCGGCCAGCGCGGCCAGCTGATCGGCCTGTGGTGCCTCCCCTTTGTAGGACGCTCCCCCGTTTCCCGACCGGAAGATGTTCACCGTCTCAGCGCCTGAGCACGACAGGTTGAACGCCGCATCGACGCCGATTGCGGCGGAGCGGATCTCGGCCACGTCGCTGCGGTGGCAGCCGTTGTCGTAACTTCCGGGATAGACGGCGTCGTAGTCGTAGTACCAGGTGCCGAGCCACCCGGCTCGATAGGCCCGGTCGGTGCCGTCGCGGTCGGGGTCGAGACCGTCGTTGGAGTTGCCGTTCCACCGGCCCGCTTCGCCGGAGATGTAGGAGTCACCCAGTGAGACGACGGCCGTCGGCAGGTTCTTGCCCCCCTTGCCGCCACCGCCGCCTCCGCCTCCGCCGCCGCCACCGTTCCCATTGCCTCCCTTGGCCGCCGCAGCCGGACTGGCCACGAGCACCAGCGAGACGAGCACGACCAGGACGGTCAGTCCCAGCGAGCGCCCGGCGACGTGGTGGGACCACCGGTGGGTGGATGACTGAGTGGCGGGTGACCCTGACATGTGCGGCGACATGTGCGGATCGTAGTTGAGCCGCCCCGCCGGATTCCAGGACCGTGTCCCTCAATCGGGTGCCGCGGCTCCCTCCAGTGACATTCATCTGGGCGAACATATGGACGAACCGGCGACGGACAGGGTAGTTTTGCTTCAAACACTGAGGAACTTTTTATGCCACCCAAAATCCCGATTACCCGCGCCCGCGTTCTCGACGCGGCGCTGGAGCTTGTCAATCAGCGGGGAGCGGCTGCACTCACGATGCGCGCTCTGGCCACCGAACTCGACATCGAGGCGCCGTCGCTCTACAAACACATCACCAACAAGGACGAAATCCTCGACGGCCTGTGTGAACTTGTCTACGGCCAGGTGACCGTCGGCGATGTCGGCGACGACTGGCGGGACCGGTTGAAGGCCTACGCCGGCGCCTACCGCCGGGCCCTCTTGAACAACCGCAACGTCGCCCCCATCCTCGCCGTTCGCCCGGTGGCGACCGAGGGTTCGATGCTGCTGGTCGAGGCGTCGCTGGCCGAGTTCATCCGGGGTGGCGTCGACGCCGAAACCGGACGTCGGCTGCTCAACATCATCGCCGGCTTCGTCGTCGGGCACGTGCTGGCCGAGGTAGCCGACCCCGAACCGGGCACGGCGGACGCGGAGGCGCGTCTGGCCGAGATCCGGGCCACGCTGAATCCGAGCCTCTACCCGCTGACGCTGGCCACGCTGGGCACCTCGGTCGCCGACCGCGACGCCGAGTTCGACCTGGCGCTCGATCTTCTGATCGACGCCATCACGATCCGGTACGCCGACGAATTGGCCCTCGCTCGACACGTTTCAAATTAGACGGTCACCGACGCGGCAGTGATCGATAATCACCAACCGCTGGTGATGGCATCGACGAAATGGGTGCGAGCCAGCTTGCGAAGTTCGGCGACGACGCGCTCCCGGAGTGCTGTATCGCCCGACGTTGCCCGCGTGACGTCGTCGACAGTGACCCGTCCCTCCATGACAGCCACAGCCCGGCCCGCAATCGCGAGGCGTATGGCGTTGACGGGCTGTTCTCCGCCGAACGGCCTGATCACAAGTGGAAGGCCAGCGCGGAGCGCACAGAGCGTTTGCCAGCTGTTGCCGGCCAAGACGGCACACGTGTAGTTGGCAAAGACATCGGGAGAAGGCCGTTGAACGACCTGAACGTTCGCGGGAAGGCCCAGCAGACGGCCCGCGTCGCCTTCCCAGCGGCCGGGGACGATGTCGACCTGGAATGCTCCGGAGGCCACCAACTCGCCGATCAGGTCGAGGAGCAGTCGAGAGTTCCCGAACGATCGGCTCAATGCGACGATGATCCGATCGTCCTGTCGTCGGACCCCCGAGAACTCCGGCATCAGCGCTCCCACCAGAACGGGCGGGTCGTCGGCCGGTAAGGTGTCAGCGCACAGCGACGGCACCGACCGGATAAGGACCCGCTCGCCCACAAAGGGCCAGCTCTGATCCTTCACCGAGACACCGACCGCCGACGCTCCCGACACAAGGATCTCCAGAGAGGCGCGGCGAAGGAAGTCCTGGGTCCGGCGGAGCTGATCGACCAGCCCTGCGGGGACGCCATCGACCGGTCCGACTTCGGAGTAGAGCCAGGCGGCCGATCCCATAGTGACGTGTGGAATATCCAGATGCATCGATGCCAGACGAACGCCGAACGCAAGATCTGATGCCAGCACGACATCCGGCCGGAACTCACCACAGGCCTTCACAACCAGGTCAAACTGGGCGGAAACGGTTTCGGGCTTGCCCCAGTATCGAACGTGGAACACCGACGGGTCATCGACCAGCGACTTCCAGGAACACTCCCGATCGAACTCCCGGACGGCCGAACAGGAACCAACCAGACCAGTGATGTGGCCGGCGTCGGCCAACTGACCATGCAGGCATCGCAGCGGGTAGATGTAGCCGTACGAGTCGAGCGAGACGATCAGCACTCTCATGTGGCCAAATCCTCGCCATCAGCTCGACCCAAGCCGATGGCACCAGCGCCGAAGGCGGCGAGAAAAGCAACGGCCACAACAACCATCACAATGACCAGCTCGGTCGTGACGGCGATGTCGACGGCGAAGTCCCCGAAATCGTCACCGAAGTACTGCTGATAGAAATCGATAACGCGAAACCCGATGAGACAACCGACAAGGGCAACGAAGGGAATGACGGGGAAACAGACCCAGAACAGCCACGACGGAACGAACCGCCGTCGTCCTCCGATCAACGTGATGATTGCTCGCGACCGCCGCATTCGTCGACCGATTGTCAGCCCCGTCTCACACAGGACGATCACCGACAATGTCGCCGATGCGATTGCCAGCAAGGTGAGGTTGCGAACGAGGCCGCCGGCGAACGGGATGCTTATCAGCTGCTGTGCGGACATCACGCTCAGTCCGGAAGCGGTGGCTTCGGCCAGAGCCCCGTGGTCATTTCCGTCTTCGCCCAGCCGCAGGAGCGTGCTGTGATCCCGCCCCGAGTCGGCGTTGACATCGACCAGTGACTCATAGGTGGATGCCGAGTACAGCGAATCAAGCGATCGGGTCAAGCCGACAACCTTCACCGGCAACGTGCCCGATCCCACGACCATCGTGAGCTCATCGCCGACGGAGAGCGCCAGACTCCGAGCAGCCAAGTTGGACACGGTGATCTCGCCGGGTGACGCGGCCCGCCCCCCGGCCAGCAACTCGAGTTCGTAGAATCCCGGCCGCTCCAGGACGAACAGCTCAACCTCGACCGAGGCACTGCGATCCACGAGGAGGGCATCGAACGTGGTGGAACGGGACATGCCGACAGCCGACGGACCTGCCCGGTCGGACTGTTGATCGCCGATCGCTTCGCCGGAGAGGCGATAGTCATACAAGATTCCCCATGCCGATGGATCGGTGGTGTAACGCTCAATGATTTGAACGAGCTTGATCGAGCTCCCCATCACCGTGGCCGCCGCAGCGACGATGAACAACATTGGCACGAGCGACCGACGGCGAGCGGTGAGGTACGCAGTGGCCAGTGCGATCGAACCGGCCGCCCGAGCTGGACACCAGCTTGTCACAACCCCCTGGCCCGTCGTTCCTCCTTCCAGCGACTCCCTTTGTATGATCCTCTGGAGCGCCAATCCCGCCGACACTGTGGCGACGACGATGATGATCATGACAGCAGCGCCGGCGAACGGGGCCAGGTCGAGCGAGCTCTCGGCTACCCCATAGATGGCGGAACTCGATTCGGTCAATCGGTTTGCCAACAACAGACCGAGCCCGCCCCCTGCAACACTCGCCGGCACCAACACGAACAGCACAGCCATTCCGATCAGGCTCACGAGATCAGCCGGGCCCCACCCGAGAACTCGCAGGTCAGCGATCAGCGGCCGTTCGCTTTCGACGATCTGGCGGAGCGCCCAGAGGGCGTAGAGGAAGGCAAACACCAGGGTGAGAGCAGCGCTGGCCGCGGTCAGAAGTCCGGGAGCGCTCTGGATCAATCGCAGGTCGCGCCGCACGTCAGCACGACGGTGATACTCGACCGAGCCGAGGCCTCCCTCGATCTCCTTCAGCGCGGCGAAGACCTGGGACTCGTCCTCGGCATCCCACCCGAGGAGAGCTTGCCCGGGTGGGCCATCAGGCCGTGTGCCGACGAATACGTTTCCGCTTGAGACGAAGGGATAGGCGATGGAAACCTGGATCGAGCAAATCCCGACAACGGCTGCCTCCCGGAACACCACCGGTCCGGTCGGGTCATCAGGGTTCGCGTACCAGTAGCGGACGCTGTCGCCGACGGCTACATCCAACTCTGCCGCCAAACCGGATTCGACCGCCATCTGATCGACCGATCCCTGCAGCGGAAACGAACCGGCGACGGTTGCACACACCCCGCCGTCGGAGTTGTGGGTCACATGGACCGGAACCTGTTCGATCGATGACGTCGACACCACGCCCGGAACGGACGTGGACGCGACGGATGGGGTCGCTCCGGCGGCGGCGGTCAGCGCCTCGATCTCTCGAAGCTGGGTCGGGCCGCCGTCAATCCAGATCTGCGGCGCCGACACGACCTGCCCGGCCGCATCCCAAGCCCGCTCTCCCGACCCCCATGCTGCGGCGGAGGCCGCCGACAACGCGGTGACGAGCATCACGGTAGCGCCGAAGACTATGAAGTCGACCCATCGCCGTCGGACGACGGCCCAAGCCATCTGGACGAGAAGCGGGTACTTCATTGACATCCGCTAGCTGGCCCCGAACTCAGATTCCGCCGGTAACCGGCCGTCGACCATTGCCAACCGCTGCTGGCATCGGGAGGCCAGCTCATGATCATGCGTCACTACGATGATGGTCGTTCCTCGTTGATGGACGGACCGCAGCAAACGCATGATCATGAGGCCCGACCGGGTGTCGAGGTTGCCGGTGGGCTCGTCGGCGAGTATCAGTTCGGGCTCCAAGATCAGCGAACGGGCGACAGCCACACGTTGCTGCTCGCCACCTGAAAGCCCATCAGGCATCCGCTTTGCCATGTCGTCGAGGCCGACCTGTCTCAACAATACCTGAGCCCGGTCCTCCGCCTCCGCTTTCTTGACCCCGGCGAGCATCGCCGGCATGACGACGTTGTCGAGGACCGTCAGTTCGTCAAGGAGCTTGAAATCCTGGAAGATGAATCCCATCCGCCTGAGGCGCAATCCGGCTCGGCCGCCCTCACTCAGCTCGGACAGATCCTGGCCGAAGACCTTCACTGTGCCGGAGTCCGGCGTGATGACGCCCGCGATCAGCCTGAGCAGCGTCGACTTGCCGGTCCCCGATGGTCCTTGCAGGGCCACCAACGACCCTTGGGGCACGCAAAGGGTCAGATCGTTGATGACCACCCGGTCGACACCTCGATACTGCTTGACCACATCCTCCAACACGACGATGTCGGCCATCACGGCTCCGGCGAAGATGTCTGCGGTACACAATCGTTCACCATCGGTCCCTGTTCCGGCTCGGGAGACATCAATTAAGATCGGGCGGTGGTTCGTCCAACCAACCCTTATAGAGGTCGCCGGAGCAGGCGTTGAAGTCAGCAACAGTGTCAGCCGTCACGTCGTCACCGATTAGGAAAGGATTCTGGCTGAACGATGTCAGCTCGTCAACCTCGGCGTCGTAGCCTCGATCGGACATGCAGGCGGCGACGTCCTCAAAACGGTCGTTGTACTCGTCGCCATGCTCATCGAAGAACAGGGCCTCCGCTTCGTCCATCATCGGCTCGCAAACGGCGATCATTCGGAGCTGGTTGTCCTCGCCGGCGGCAACGTTGGCCAGTCGTCGCAACTCGTCCGGATAGACCGGGGTGCCTCGTTCCGACACGGTCAACTCCGGCCACTGGTCGATGCCGTTGGCCCGAGCGCACTCACCAAACTGTTGGTGGAGGTCGAAACTAAGAATCGAGGTTGAATTCGACTCGTAGGTCCACGGCTCCGGATCATCCCCACAACCGCTCGCTACGACCATCACGGCAGCGACTACGACAGCCAATCTCGTGAAGCGACGAAGGGCAGGCGGTACTTCGATTCGAGAACAGACGGGTTTGAACCTTACTCCCGACTTCCTACGACGTCCCAATTTCAGTCCTCCCACTACCCTCACGCTTCCGGTTTCTGGAAGCGGCGGCGTATGAATTTCACTCCACCATATAGAAATCGCCCGATAAACAAGGCGACCATGAGACGAGATGCGACCGATAGCACACCCACCGATGAATCCCCCCGAGCGAGCCGGACAATATCAACAAGCAGCTGTGTTGCCGCCCCGCCCAATCGAAGGATTCGAGGGAAAACAATCACCACCACGATCGCGATGGCAATTATTCGAATTGCCGAGTAAAACAGCAAGACGTACCTGCGCCATCCATCGTACGGCAGCGACTCGCGCTTGATCAGAGTGCCCCATGTCTTCCGCCCAGCCTTGGCAACATTCTGCACTCCGAGCCAGTCGGCCATTATCCAATACCCATCGAATCGGAAGAAAGGATTGAGGTTGAACAGTAGGGAGATGAGAATCATGGCCACGGCGCCGTCGAATGCGGGATACGGCGTCACGAAGGCAAGAACCGCCAAGAGACCACCGAACATACTCTGCAGGATGGCACCACCGGCGTCGACGTACAACCGACTGGAACGATCGAGATACCAACTGCTCGAGACGTCCGAGTAGCATGCCGGCCAAATGAAGAAAAGGAGGACGCCGGCACCGCCAGGCTTGGCCCCGCGCGCCACGGAGGCACCGAGATGACCGAGCTCGTGAACCAACACGGATGCTGCAAACAACCCATAGGTGACCACCAGCGCCCAGACCGAGTCGCGACGATACGATTCGAGCACCATCAGCAGCACCATGGCGAGAAAGCCAGCCCCGCCGAGCACCCAAGACCACGCTCCGTGTCTCATGATCACGGCACTCCACGAACCGGCTGACTGGGCCTGATCCGAGTCGAGGATCTGGCGACGGAGCCATCTCGTTCCCGGAAACCGATCGCGCTTGAGGACGTCTTGGACCTGACCTTCGATGCGGGCCACTAGTTCATCGAGCTGGGCGGCCTCGACGGCCACCCCGCACTGTTGCCGCAGTGTCGCAGCCACGTGGTCGTTGTCGTGACCGTCATTGAGCAACGCCACGATCTTCAGCGCGACCGGCGACATGTCGAGCAGGTGCCCTTCAGATCCACAGGGAACCGCGTAGCGCTCGGGGCCCGAAACATCGAGGCGCTTTGCTCGATGCGGATCGATCTCTCCCAATACGGAGTCCATCAAATCACCTCAGCTTGTAAGGCGAAATCGTAGAGTATCACAGACCTGCGACCAGCGGGAGACGCGGATCGGACGATCGATCGATGACGATCGCCAACAGAAGGAATACGATGTTGATCGTGAGACTAATTGCAATGTACTGAGCGGCAACAAGATTGGTTGTCACCACGCGACTGGCAACACTTGTGTTCACAAATGCGTTCAACGTCCCGTGTGCAAGTATGCTGAGACGAAGCCCGGCCTTAGCGGCAAGTATGCCAAAAAAGACACCATCGGCCGCAACAACGACGATGTAGACCCACGCGGTGCTGGGCAGATGGATTAAGCCAAACACGGCACCCTGAAACAGAGTAGCAAAAACCACGCCGACTCGTTGAAGCCAGTGCATGAGGATGCCTCGGAAGAACACCTCTTCGATGACAGCGGCGGTTGCCATGGCGCTCGATGAGATCAGAAGAGCGGTGAGTGGCGCCATGTCGAAGCCGCCCCGTGCCCAGATGATGGTGCCGCCACGGAGGAGCCCGAAGCCGACCGCAAGAGCAACGAGGGCCCGAGGCATCACGGTGCCGGCGTCGCCTGACCCCTCATTGACCATCGTCGGCGGGCGGGTGAGGAAGAACCAGCAAGCGAGCGAGACGGCCGCACCGGTCGCCAACAGCGCCAGACCTGCGACGTCCGTTCCGTGCTGTGGCAAGATGCCTGACAATGCCAGCACGAGAGCACCACAGGCCGTGGTCGCCCAGCCTGAGCGTACGACTTGACCATCTCCCGATCCGCCGCCCGCGTTCGCGGCGCGAACGGGAATTCCGAACCGATCCGACAGACCGTGCTCCCCGATCAGGGCGCTAGCCTCCCACCGATTCCAGCGCATCGATGGCACTGTTAGTGAAACGGGATGCGAAACCGTCGCAGTAGCTGTGGTGAATAGTGCCACTTCGTCCGAATGCGATCTCGGCGCAGCCTCCACCGCAGAACATCGCAAACCGACATTTGGCGCACGTCGGATTGCTGGAAACCGTACGTGAGCGCCAGTATTCGTCGGCGTCCTCGGCGTGATACGTCCCGTCCTCGGCAAAGCTTCCAATCTTGCGCTCGGTCTCGCCGGCGTTCTCCCAACACGCATAGGCGTCGCCCATCGCATCGACGACGTACATTCCGGTGTGCGCGCCGCAGAACTCGAACCGGTTGGGGATCCAGGTATTCTGCCGTTCAAACAATCGCTCGATGTCGAGCCTCATGCTGTCGGCCTTTGCCTTGAACATTCGTGACTGCGGATGTGCCTCATGGATTGCTTCGAGTGCCTTTATCAGCTGTGGCGTGGAGAACAGATTCAGGGCCCTCGTCGCCGCCTTCGAGTCGGCGATAGCCGCCACGTAGGGCCGGACCTTCGGAGCATCGGCCAAGCCCTCGGCGATCAGGTCGTCGGCCAACTCTGGTAGCTCCTCGATGTTGTCGCGGTCGACATTGACCCTGATGGCGACCGTCACATCCTTGTCCGCCGCGAACTTGATCGAATCGATGATCACATCGAACGTCGGGCTGTTGTTGTCACCGACCCTTCGCGTGTCGTGCGCACGCCGCGGACCATCCAGGGTAATCTGGATGCTGCTGATCAGCCCGCTGTTGACCGGACCAAGAAGCTCATCGAAGTGCCGGAGGTGAGTGGCGTTGGTCACCGCGCTGAAGTCGGTGGACCCGAACCGGGCTCTCGACTCGTCCATGATGTGTTTGACGACGTCGTAGGTCTCGGGCAGCAGCGGCTCCCCACCGAAGAAACCGATCTCAGGCGGCGGTGCCTCATCCAGGTCGTCCTGCAATTTCTCGATCCCGGCGAGTATCCGATCAGCCATGTCGAAGCTCATGACCTTGAGCACCGGCTCGTCGTTCAACAGACGAAGCGAGAGCCCATTGCCGGACGTCACGCCGGCATCGTTCTTGGTGCTCATCAGCTCGGTCCGTAGATCGTTCTGGAAACAGTACGGGCAACGAAGGTTGCAGTTGTACGTCGGGACGATGGTAAAGCTGAGCGCGTTGGCTCGGGCCTCGTGAAGGGTCGAGACCACCCGGGCGGCTCGCGCATACTCATCCTCGGCCGCATCGGTCGTGAGGTACCCACGACGCGTAAGCTGCTCGATCGTCGATGGGTCGGGCTCGACGGACTCGTCGCCTTCGAGGCTTCCATACAGCGATGAGCGCTCCCAATGTCCGTACAGAGGATTCGGCGGCTTCTTGTCGGCCCGGGCGACGAGATAGTCGGCCAGGTCGCGGGACACGAGATCGGCCGCCCCTGACAGACCGTGTATCAGGAGAATGTCATCGGGTCTCGATGGATCCTCGATATAGATGTTGTAGCTCGACGATCGGTGCTTGTTTCCGTTTTGATCGGCTGGCACGATGTCATCCCTTCCGGTTTGAGGTGGTCACATGGATGTCAGTTCACTGAGGGCCCGAACGCACAACATGTTGGTAACGGCCTTTGATCCCCACTCGAAGCCCGAGTACGGGATGTCGCCACTCGGGCGGGAGCCTTCGACGAGTAGCAGTGTGTCAGCTCGGCCGCATCCCGTAAGTGCGTAGTCCCGGACGACATCGACGTCGTCCTCCACTCCGTCGAGGCGGTTGTTCATCGCCGCGATCGTCACCTTCAGCGCCGCGTCGACGACACACGGCTCGAGTGGCTGCGGTCGATACCTGACCCGGTTGTCGGCCGCCGCGAGCGGCCGGGCAACGACGTCTGATCCGCCATCAGACCAGTGTCGCAGCGCCGAAACCGCAACGAGTGTCGGATAGTAGGACGTCGCGAACCGACGGCTCCGCCACTCCCCGGCCGGCCGCTGGATCGACACCAGAACCGAGGCGAGTTCCTCAGCCATTGACGCAAAGCGATCAGGAAAGCGGCGCGTGATCAATCGAAGAAGATTGGAGAACCCCGACTCCTCACCCGACGCCGGCCCGTGCCTGTCGGCCCAGGAGCGCCGAGCGGTTCCCGACGGGTCACCAGCGACCCAGATGTTGGGCGCACCGACGCCAAACTCGCCAAGCCAACCCTTCTCCAGTTCCGAGAGCCACTGAACGACCTTGTCGGTTCGACCCATGAAGGTGAGGAACAGCGCCACCTCGGCGAACGTATCGACGTCGCAGGGCATCGACGAGTCGTCGGGTGAGTATGACCAGGCCCCTGGCTCAGGACGAGCACTACCTTCGAAATAGCTGGCCTCGCTCTCGAGCAAGGGCCAGGTGCGACTGTCCGGTCCGATGGCGTCGGCGACCGTGTTCGCGGCCATCGCCCGAAGATAGAGATCACAGACGTAGGTGTCGGAGTCCTCGGAGACAACGACTTGCTTCAACCCCTGTGAGCGGGCGGCGATGTCATCATGCAGCCGCAGCAAGGCCGTTCGGATCGGCTCCGGTTGGACTCGGCTGAGGTAGGAGCGGCTGGCCTCCAGGTCGATTGCGGCCCGGGCCGATCGGATGGCACGACCGGTCAACAGCTCCCGGCGCAGCATCCGGACTCTCGACTCCAGCCGATCGAAGGCGTCGGACCATCCCTCGCAATGCAGCTCTCTTGCCGCACGTCGACCGATGATCACGTGTTCGTCGGCGATGTCGAGGACCGCAGGCAATCCTCGTCGATAGACGGCCGGAGTCGGGTCGGCTCGATCGAACACGTTGTCTCGCTGATCGTCGTCTCCCTTATCGCCGCTGAAGGCGGCCGCCAGAAGGACCGACGGTGCGTGTCGCCTCCAGTCGTCGTTCCAGTCGAACACGTCGTCGATGACTTGGGTGACGACGGCAAAACTGTCGGTCAATCGTTCCGCCTGATGCCGACTCTCCAAGTGGCCGTGCCCATCGAGATGGTAGAGACCGGCGACGCTGATCTTGGCCAGACCACCTCGAGCCTCCGCCCACGCCACCGCTTCCTCGATCGTCGGTAGACGCCGATTGGTTCGCCAGCCGAGTTCGTTGCGAGTTTGCCGCATGAACCGGCCGACGCACATCTGGAAGTCGAACCAGAACGGATGATCGAGTTCGAACATGGCCTGGTACGCCCGCATCGACTCGAAGGCGTAGGCCGGGAGTCGGGCCGAGTCATCCAGTTCGTCGTCGTCGTGGTCGATGAGGTGGTCATAGGAGACGATGTATCGCACGAACCATCGGGCGGCGGTGGTGAGCAGCTCGATGTCGTTGCCGTCTACGTCCGGGAACGCAGGCCACAGCAGCCGCACCCCTCGCTCCCAGAGTGACTCCACATAGTCTTCGTCACGAGGCATGTCGATGCCCCATGCGCCGACGTCTTGAGTCCGATCGACGACCTCCACCCCTACCTTCTTCCTGTGGCGACGAACTGTCTCATCGACGACATCGAACGGTTGGAGACGATTTCGGCAAAGTGAGGGGCGCAGAGTTCGAAGTAGAAGTCAACGTTGGGGCTGCACATGTTGTGAACCCCGCCAACGTCAATGAAACTCCAACGGATCGAGTCGGCCGCGGTTACCTCGACGCGGCTGTTCGACTCATACGAGAACGAGATCTCGTTGTAGGCGGCGAGTTTGTCGGGTTCGATGAGTTCGAGGTAGAGCGCCCCACCAGGGCCGACCCAGCGAATCATGCGAGTGACGACATCTGCGATCGTCTCGGCATCGGCGAGATACGACAGCGACCCCCAGAAGTTCGAGACGACGTCGAAGCGACGAGGCGGGTCGAAATCAAAGACGGTCAGATCGTCCTGGATGAGTTCGATACCGGTGTCACGCTCAGCGGCTACGGACAATTGCGCCGAGCTGATGTCGAGCCCGACTCTCGTCACACTCGGGAACTGGGCCAGATGCCAACCCTGCCCGCAACAGGTGTCAAGCCAGGTCGCCTGGTCCGTCAGAAGTTCGGACAGCACTCGTAGGTTCACCCGATGCTTCGGTTGCCAGAACTCGTGATCGATGAATGTCGCTGCATAGGGCTCGGCATAACGATCGGTGTAGATGTTCGTCACGTCGGCGGCGCTCATTGCCCCAACTCAGTCGATCGTTCTGCCACCCAACGCGCCACGATCCGTCCGACTTCACCGGCCCAGGGAGCAGCGTCGCTCGACGCAAGCAACTTTCGGGCCTCGGGTTCGTCGAGCCATTGAAACTCGTCGACCTCCTCGAGATCGGGACTGACCACGGTCGCCGACGACACGATGGCTGTGTACACCTGGTCGACCTCGTCCTCCACGTAACCCGTGTCGGTGTCGACTGCGCGGTAGGCAAAACTGTCGAGTGCGTGGACGTCGTCGACGACAACACCGAGTTCCTCGAAGGCCCGGTGTCGGATTGTGTCCGCGGGGCTGGCACCGGGAGGCAAATGGGTACAGCACGAGTTTGACCAGCGACCAGCGAAGAGCGCCTTGCCGGCGGCCCGACGCTGCAGGAGCCACCGACCCTCAGAGTCGATGATCTGCAAAGACATCGCCTTGTGTGTGACACCGGGCTCGAAGTGAGCGATGGCACGCACCAGCGACGTTCGACGTCGATCAACAGTCTCGATGTGGGACCACGAACGGATACGTTTCCTGGCCTGCGTCACATAGAGGCGACAGACTCTCTCGATCTCCCGCCCCCCGGCAGATCCCATCGCGGCGGCCTCCTCGGCAGCTTCCTCCAGAATCTGGAGGGACTGTCGAGCAACGTCGACCGGCTCGCGTGATGGGCCGAGCACGGAGACGAGCGTGCTGCGGGTCGGCGGGAACTCGAAGTCGTCAGCCCGACCGGCGGCCATGATCGAGCGCCACAGGGGCAGGGTGCAGACTCCTTCGGCTACGTCTCGGCCGATGAGAAGATCGTCGAGGTCGTCCAGAAGCTGAAACGCCCGACCGAACTTTGCCGCCAGGGCCCGCATCGCGTCGAGGTCAGCCGCATCGCAGGCGCCCGGTTCCAGGGTGGCACCGAGAGCGGCCGCCGTAACGAACAACGAAGCTGTCTTGCCATCGATGACTGTCCACAGGTCGTTTTCGTCGGTGGGCACTGTTCCCTTGGCCATCAACTCCGATTGCTGTCCGACCGACAGCGATCGCAGGCAGGCGCCGAGGATATCGACTCGACCTCCAACCTGCCCGAGTCGGGCGAAGGACTCCCCGAACAGCCAGTCGCCCAGAACAATCGCTCCATCAGCACCCAGCTGGGCGTAGGCCGACTTGCAACCTCGCCGTTCCAGGTCACGGTCAATGACATCGTCGTGAACGAGCGTGGCGAGATGAAAGAGCTCAACAGCGACCATGGCGTCAACAAGTGCATACTGACAGCCACTGAACCCCGGGTGATGTGCGCCGCTCCAGACGAAACGCGCTCGCAGTCGCTTGCCGGCGGCCGCAAGATCGACGACCCAGTCTCCGAAGGTCTCACAAGCTGGTGCCACAACTTCTGCGATTCGCCGATCCAACTCGGCAATCACGTCGTGCGGCTCGTCAACGGTTGTGGTCATGCTCGTCACCGGAATCAGCAACCGGGCGTGGCGGCAGCCTGCAGACCAGCACGACTCGGGAAACGATCCCGACTATACCAGTGGGCTGCAACCGTTGGTTCGACAGACCGTGTCGCAGTCGCAGTGGTAGGTCCAACAACCATCCTCGTTTGGCACCGCCACCATGAGCTCAATACGACTCTCCAGCTCCTGAACGTCAAGTTCATCCTGATTCAAAGGACGAATCTCCATGTCATTTCTCCTTCTCGCTTGCGAGAACGGCTGACCCGCCAAGCCCCGAGCGCCGGACGGCGCCGGCCACCGGCCTCGGCAACGACTCAGCTACTCGACACGGGTACAGCCGGGCACATCGACGTGTGCGCTACAGACGCTGTTGCAACTGCAGCCATGGCTCCAGCAGATGTCCTCGTTCGGTACCACGACCAAGAGTTCGATCCGGCTCTCCAACTCTTCAACGTCAAGGTCGCTCTGATTCAGGGCACGAATCTTCATCTTCAACCTCCCAACTCATCATCTCCGTCCACCAACCACCGGTGGAGTCGCACTACGCGAGAGCCACACATCCGTACCCGTTGCAATCGCTGTTGCAGGTGCACTTGTGACTCCAACAGATGTCTTCCTCGGGAACGACGACCATGAGCTCAATGCGGCTCTCCAGTTCGGCTACGTCCAGGTCTTCCTGGTTCAGTGGCCTGATTTCCATGATTTCACCTCCAACTCAGAGAGTTTGTTGACCGACGATCTGTTCTTGCTGTGTTCTTCCGCCGTGCATGATGGCGGTGGACTCATTGGAAAGACACGTGCCAGGCAGGAATCATTAACCCTCAGCCAGGTACTAGCAAGCAAGCGGACTGCAGGTAACGTCTGAGCAACCCACCATGGTGCAGTCGCAATTGCACCCACAACTGTGACGCCAGCACCCATCTTCATTTGGAACGATGACCATCAGTTCGATACGGCTCTCCAGCTCGGCCACGTCCAAATCCCCTTGGTTGAGCGGTCTAATCTCCATCTAGTCGCTCCTACGACTCGCTACGTGGCGATGTGACTCCCGCTATGCCAAGCCGGCGCAGCCGTGAGCCCAGCAGTCGCTATTGCAATCGCAGGAATGGCTCCAACAAACGTCTTCCTCGGGCACAACGACCATGAGCTCGATTCGACTCTCCAGCTCCGCCACATCAAGATCCCTCTGATTCAGTGGCCTTATCTCCATCGTTCAGATCCTCCGATTCGCGTTGCCTCGAGCAACTTGGCTAGTGAAGATTGGGGAACCACCGCTGGACGAAACCCGCAGAGTTCTCGCCTCGGATCGAAATTTCGTTTCTCAAAATTCGGTCTTTGGGCCTCCGCAGGACAACGTAACATGAGATCTGGGCGGCGGACAAGCCCTAACATAAAAAATCTTTGTTAAAAGGACCACTGGGAAGGACTTTCCATTTTCAACAACGCATCCAAACCAATTCGTTGTATATGGAGATGTCTCTCGACAGTATTCGGCGATAAACACTTCGGAACTCAACTAACACTGTATGGTGGCGCCGGCTGGCGAAGGTGACGCTGGTCTGACGGACTACTCGGCCACACCCATCTACACGACGCCGGTGATGTACACCTGGGTTGCCTCTGTGAACGCCAACGACAACAACCACACCGAGACCGTCGTCGGATAACGGCCCCTGGTCAGGACTGGTTCTGGTTCAAGGCCATGTGGCCACCATGGCTAAGATTCAGCGGCCTCGATCGCCTCCAACAGGTGCATGGAGATGTCGGCGACGCGCACGTCGGACTCCTCGTAGCCGTGTCCCTTCACGCCATCGTCCATCATCACGTAGCAGAACGGGCAGGCGGTCGCGATCCGCTTGGCCCCGGTCTCGACCAGCTCGAGAGAGCGTTCGTCGTTGACCTTGGTGCCGATGTCCTCCTCCATCCACATGCGGGCACCACCGGCACCGCAGCACATGCCCTTGGTGCCGTTGCGACCGGCCTCCACGATCTGGATGCCTTTCAGCGAACCGATCACGTTACGGGGTGACAGGTAGACGTCGTTGTGGCGTCCGAGGTAGCAGGAGTCGTGGTAGACGACCCGCTCCTCGAGGGTGGCTTCGTCGACGTCGAGTTTGCCCTGGTCGATCAACCATTCGAGGAACTGGCTGTGGTGGACGACCTCGTAGTTGCCCCCGAGCTGGGGGTACTCGTTCTTCAGGGTGTTGAAGCAGTGGGGGCACTGGGTGACGATCTTGCGCACACCGATGCCGTTCAACGTGTCGACGTTCTGTTTGGCCAGCATCTGGAAGATGTACTCGTTGCCCGAACGCCGGGCCGGATCGCCGGTGCACAGCTCGGCCGGGCCGAGGATGGCGAAGTCGACGCCGGCCCTCTGCATGAGCTTGGCCATGGCCTGGCTGACCTTCTGGTTCTTGTCGTCGAACGACCCGGCACAACCAACCCAGTACAGGTACTCGTGCTCGAACACGCCGCCGGCTTCGATGGCGGCGCGGGCGTCGTCGGGTTCGATGACCTCGATCGCCAGGTCCTTGACCCAGTCGAGCCGTTGGGTCTGGCTCATGGCCCACGGGTTCGACGAGTTCTCCATCGCCCGGAAGGCGGAGCCCAACTCGCCGGGGAAGTTCGACTCCATCAACGTGAGGTAGCGACGCATGTCGAGGATCTTGTCGAGGATCTCGATGTTGACCGGGCAGATCTCGTCGCACGCCTTACAGGAGGTGCAGGCCCAGACCTCGTCGGTGGTGATGCGGTCGAACACCCAGTTGGCCTCCACCGTGATCTCCGGGTCGACGCCGATCGGGGGCGACACCGCCGGCGAACCGGTTCGGGCCATGACCTCACCGGTCTTGAGCACGATCTCGCGGGGATCGAGCGGTTTGCCGGTGGCGTGGGCCGGGCAGACCGACGTGCAGCGTCCGCACATGGTGCAGGCGTCGGTGTCCATCAGCTGTTTCCACGTGAACGACTCGACCGTCGAGGCGCCGAATGTCTCCAGCTCGGTCGACTCAAGATCGGGCAGCGGCTTCATCGCCCCCTTTGGCCGGTCGCGGTCCGACAGGTACATGTTCAGCGGCGAGGTGAACATGTGGCGCAGCATCGTGCCGGGGATGATGGCCAGGAAGGCGCAGAAGCTGACCACGTGGGCGATCCACCAGGCCTGATGCCAACCGGCCAGGTTGCCGGAACCGTCGACGAGCTGGGCCAGCGGGTAGCCGATGATGGACCACTGCTCGAACTCGGGTGAACCCTGGAGGGCGATGCGGTAGGCCTCGGCGCCGAATCCGGTGACGCCGATGGCGGTGAGGACGCCGAGTATGACGGCGTGCTCGGGCCGGGACTTGATGGCGATCCGGTAGGGCCGCCACCGGCGGGGCCCGTAGCGGCGGACGATGGCGATCGCCATGCCGGCCAGGAAGCCGAGTCCGGCGACGTCACCGACGAGCGAGTAGGCCTTGTAGACGTTGCCGTTCAGGAACTTGAGGCCTTCGGGGACCTGGTGGTTGATCTCCAGCACCGTGGTGACCGCCAGCAGGATGACGAAGCTGAAGTAGATGAGCGAGTGCATGATGCCGGCGCCCGGTTCCCGCATCAGGGTCTGCATGTAGACGCCCGACCGGAAGTCGGCCAGGCGTTTCTTGATGTTGCGGCCGTTTGTCGAACGCCGATCCGGGGCGCCCCGCTCCCAGTTACGGACCCGGTAGGAGAGCTGCAGCGATCCCCAAACCAGCAGCACGGGGATCACCGTGTAGAAGGCCAGCTTGAACGAATCGGGGATGTTGACGAACACCTCGCGTTGAATCTCGGCGTCGTCGTGGAACTGGAAGACCGTGGCTGCGATTCCCGACAGCACCGTCACGACCGCGACCATCAGCCCGACACCGAGCCAGAGCCTGCTGGCCGTCATGCCGGATCTTGCATTCCCCCCTGACGCCGATCCGGCCTGGTCGTGAGACTCCTGCGCGTCGGCTTCGGCTTGCATCACTGATCCACTCACGGCCCAAACGGTAGTGGAAATCGGAGTCGATCGGCTGCTCGGCGAGGGACTTCTTTGAAACGTTGTCGACGATCACCGCCGATCGATTTGGACGTCGAGCTGATCGACGGCGGTCGGTCAACTAACCTTGCGCCCAGGGAGGTCCTGTCGTGGCCGATGAGGCTCTGATCGAAATCCACCAGGTCGATCTCGACGTCTGGAACGAGCTCGTCGCCGAGGCCGGGCTCGATGTTCAGGAGCGAGGCGAGTCAGTGGGTCTCGACGGCGCAACGTTGGTCGCGTTCACCCTGGCCGTCCTCCCGTCCACGATCAGCCTCCTCGAGTTCGTCCTTCGCCGCTTTCTCGACAAGCGTCGGCCGTTCGAGATCTACACCCCCAACGGGGTCTTCAAGGCCGACAGCATCGAAGAGATCGAACGCATTCTGGCCGCGCTCAGGGCAGCGGCGGCCGACGAGACCGACTCGACCGACCCGTGAGCGGCCGGTGACGATCAGGCTGCGACCCGCCGGCGAAGCGGCGGTGACCGCCCTCGGCGAGCGAGCCCGATTCGACCCAACCCTGAGCCTCGTCGACCCCGACGCCCACCGGCACTGGCTGCATGAGGCATCGTCAACATTGCCCGACACCGCGCTGGACCTGGACGTACCGGTCGTCGGGGTCTCGTCGTATCGACGCCGTTCGTTTCTCCGGAAACCGCCGACCGAACTGGTCGTCGTCGATGATGAGCTACGTCGCCGGACCTTCCAGGTCATCGAGGAGTTCGTCCACACCCGCGACCGACCGCTGATTCCCTGGATGTACCTGGCCCTGGTGTTCGGGGAGCTGACCGCGGCCAGTGGCGCCACCCGCTCCGACATGATGGTCGAGACGCTGACCGACGTGGTCGACACCGGCGCCGGGCCCCATCTGAACGATCTGGGCTTCATCGAGCGGTCCCCCCTGCTGATGAGAACGATCAAGCTGGCCACCGAGGGTCCGGCGCCCACCGATGTCCTCCTCGAACGGGCCGCCTATCTCTACCCGCTGTTCCACGAGATCGGACACCTTCTCTCGCTCGAACGTCCCGATGTCGCCGGGCCGTGCCGCGAGCTGATCGCCCGGTCCATCGGCGACCGGCACGGAAGCGGCAAGCTGCGCGACTACTGGTCGATCCACTGGAGTGACCCGTCGACCCACGATGCGAACCCCCGGTATGGGCCGCTTCGAGTCGCCGACGACGAGCGCGACGATGTCAACGGCCTCCTGCGGGAACACCTGACCGAGGAGCTGTTCTGCGACTGGTTCGCCACGACGTTGCTGCTCACCTCCCCGGCCTTCGCCGAACTCGAACCCGACGATCTCGTCGCGCTCGTCGTTCGCCAACTCTCACACAATCAGCTGCTCGCCGATGCCACGGCCGAGGTCCCACAGCTCGGCTCGGGACGGAAACGTTTTCGACCTCTTCTGTTCGATGCTCACTCGGTGCGGCAACAACAGCTGGTCCGTCTGCTCGAACACACCGAACTGACACAAGCCGTCTTCGGCACCGAAACCGGACGGATCTTCGAAGACCGGCTGAGTCGGCTGTCCGGCGACCTCGACGAGGTCATCGACGTCGCCGTCATGCGCCGCCACTACGTCCGGTTCCTCTGTCTCCACTATCCCTGCCCGGAGGATCATCGGTGGACACCGGAGACCGTGCCGCTGAAGGCCAAGATCGACGACAGCCGGCGCGAACCCGACGTGGTGCTCAGCCAACCGGCCGAGTGGGGAATCGGTGATACCGAGCGGTTCACCGCTGAGTTCGAGCTGTTCGCGGAGACGGGGAGGCTGCACTGGCCCATCGCCGGCGCGGACCAGGTGGAGGAGCTGATGCCCTATGTGTCCGAGGGCTACCACCTCCTCAACTGGCTGCGTCGATCTGTGTGGACACGTCGCATCGAGGAGGCCGAGTCGGGTGAATCGGAACCGGTACCGCCGATCGACGAGTCGTTGGAACGACTGCACGGATACCAGGCCGTCGGGCGCCAGAGCATGATCCAGTGGTTCGGACGCGACGACAACCACATCCGCACCCTGTTCGCGCTGTGTTATCGATGCCACGCCGGCGTCCCGGTCGATTTGGCGGCGATGCAGGATGCCGTTGACGTCGACGCACCGCTGTCGGAACCGCTTCCGGTCGCGTGCCCCCACTGCCGCAACAGCCCGATGGCCCACAGCTTGATGTGGCCGACAGAGCT
Source organism: Acidimicrobiales bacterium (assembly GCA_965216675.1). Lineage (GTDB taxonomy): Bacteria > Actinomycetota > Acidimicrobiia > Acidimicrobiales > SZUA-35 > JAHELU01. Next base: position 1,974,323 of record CBDCGK010000004.1, read on the forward strand.
TCACCCCGAGGCCGAACGCCTCCTGCGTGGTCGCTGACCGAGTCCACTCGGTAGCATCACCCCGCCTAGTCTCACGACCGACACCGTCCCCAAGGAGGCTTGATCCGTGACCGACCCAACCGCCGCGGCCACAGCACCGGTGCTGCTCCCGCCGAACTCGATCGAGCACCAGTACCTCGGCGGCGACCTGATCGCCGGGCTGCGCGGCGGCCCCGGCGGCCCGAACCGGCCGGAGGAGTGGCTCGGCTCGGCCACGACCCGCTTCGGGGCCGATCCCGACGGCGCCAACAGCGGACTGACCCGCCTCGACGGGGTGCCCCTGCGGGACCTCATCGAGGCCGACCCCGAGGGTTGGCTCGGCGCCCCCCACATCGAACGGTACGGCACCTCGCCCGCCCTCCTGGTCAAGCTGCTGCACGCCGGGCAGCGACTGCCCGTCCACCTTCACCCGACCCGCGGCTTCGCCGCCCGCCATCTCGACTGCCCGTTCGGCAAGTCGGAGGCCTGGCTCGTGCTCGATCGGGACCGCAGCGACACCACGGTCTACGTCGGCACCAACCGGCCGGTGGAACGGGCCCGGTGGGAGGAGCTGATGGCGGCCCAGGACTCCGATGCCATGCTCGAACTGCTCAACCCGATCAGCGTGGAGCCGGGCGACGGTGTCTTCGTTCCCGCCGGATCACCGCACGCCATCGGTGAGGGCCTGCTGATCATGGAGCTCCAGGAGCCGACCGATTTCTCCATCCTGCTGGAGTGGGACGGTTTCGAGTTCGACGGCCCGAACGACGGCCACTTGAACCTCGGGTTCGACACCGCACTCGGAGCGATCAACCCGTCACCGTTCGATGCCGCCCACCTCGACGAGTTGATCCTGCGAGCCCCGACTGCCGGCGGTCCGTCATCGCTCGGCCGGGCTCTTCCCGCCGCCGCCGACCCCTACTTCGAACTTCACCGCTGCACGGGCAACTCCAACCCCGGCAACTCCGAACCCACCGACTCCAACCCCGCTCACACCGCCTCGGTGTCGCTGCCGGCCTCGTTCGGTGTTCTGCTGGTCACCGACGGTTCCGGCACGATGGCTTGGGGCGAATCCGGGGCGGCGACCACCATCGATCGCGGCCAGGCCTACGTCGTGCCCCACGGGGCCGGACCGGTCACACTCACCGGCGACCTGAACGCCTACTTCGCCACACCACCGCGGCCCGACGCCGTTCCACCGGTCGAGTTCGACACCTGACCCGAGCGTTCAAACGAGCCGTCCGCTAACGTGACCGAATGCATTTGGTCACGGCAGTAATCAAGCCTCACAAGCTCGACGATGTGAAGAACGAGTTGGCCAAGGTCGGCATTCAGGGAATGACGTCCTCCGAGGTCAAGGGGTTCGGACGCCAGGGCGGTCACACCGAGACCTACCGGGGTGCCGAGTACCGCGTCGAGTTCGTACCGAAGGTGAAGCTCGAGATCGTGGTCGAGTCGAGTCAGGTCGACGAGGCGGTCGACGCCATCATCGCCGGCGCCAAGTCGGGCAAGATCGGCGACGGCAAGATCTGGGTGAGCGAGCTGTCGACCCTCGTCCGGATCCGCACCGGCGAACGCAACGTCGACGCCATCTAAGGGCCCCAGCGGGTAGGCGCACGGCACCTACCCTGGGCCTTGAGTTCATCGCAGTTCGGAGCTTCGCGCTCCGCCTACCCGCTGAACTCCCAAGTCGCCGATCCGAACGGATTGGCCGAAGGTCTGCGCGATTTTGCGTCCTGGCGACCCCCTACCGCGCAAACAGTGAAGGGTCCGGCTCTCTCTCAACCATCCGTCTTCGGAGCCGGGCGGCCGAACATGGCGAAGTAGTCGGCCGCGGTCAGCGCTTCGACGGCCGGTTCGAGAACATCACCGAGCCGGTTGACGGTGGCGTCGTCAAAACCGTCCCACATCTCGGCCGCCAGCTCGTTGGTTCGGGTTTCGAGCGCACGACGCCGGACCTTGCCCTCGTCGGACATGGTGTCCTCGGCGCTGATCCAGCCGGTTGCGACCAGGCGCTCGACGGCGGCCGCCCACTCGTCGTCACGCCAGCTTCGTGACGCCTTGAGAAAGCTCCGCCCTTTGGCCAAGGCATGGGAGATCACGGTGCACTCGACGCCGCTCAAGGGTTCGGTGGTCAACAACGCAACGTGTCCGTCGCCCCGCCACTCCCGCAACACCGTGGTCAGATGCCAGAGCCTCACCAGGTCGTCGTCGGGACACTGATCGAGCACGGCGGCATGACCTGCGGCCAACGGGCGACCGGGCCAGGTGAGACCGTCGACGGCACGTTCGACGATGGCGGTCGCCTCGGCGACGGCCTCCGCCGACATGACCGGCCGCACGTGGGCGTCGAGCACCCGGCCGACGGCCTGCCAGCGGGCGGCGGACGCTTCCGCCGGCGACACCGTCTCCCACCGTCCCCTCATCCAACGCTCGACGAGGCCGTGGGGGAAGTTGTAGAAAGTGGCGGTGATGACCTCCGGCGGTACCGGCCCCATAGGCGCCGCCCGGGAGGCGAAGTAGCCACTGCGGCCGTCGAGGCCGATGGCCTCGTATTCCTCGGCGGCCTCGGAAGCCGAATAGATGAAGACGTGGAACCAGGTGGTGATCCCGTGCAATCGGGCCACCGTGTCGAGTGTGACGGGTGACGAGGACGGAGACGAGGCATCGGACATGGCGACAACCTAGTCCACGGCGTTGATCGGATTTCGAATCAGCCGCCGGCCAGCCGGGCCACCAACTCGAGCTGCTCGGGGCTCGGGGCCGAGCCGAGCTTCGACCGGAAGCTGTCGGATTCGGCCTGCCAGTAGGCGAAGCTCTCGGCGAAGTCCCCGGCACCGGTGTGGAAGTCGGATGCCCCTGAGTTGGGCCACCACGGCTCGTCCTCGATACCTCGGGCCGCCTGCCACGCCCGACGGTCGGGGCCGTTGTTCAGCGTGACGTCGACGGCGTGGCCCAGCTCGTGGGCCACGATGTGCACGAGCAGTTCGTCGGACTGATCGTCGCGAACATAGATCTCGATGCGTTGATCGTCGACGAGGGTCAGCCCGAACAGGCCGTCGCGCTCCTCGTCGAACTCGATCGTCCATCCCGGCAACATCTCCTGCCAGGGATAGCTGATCTGGGCCAACGCCCACCGACCGCGCTCCCCCACCACCGGCGACGCTGACGGGGCAACCGACATCGGGGCCGCCGCCGCCATTCTCGACGCCTTCATTCCCGACGACGTTGCCGAATCGGTGGTCGTCGTCGCGGCATCGCCCGTCGCGGGGGATGCCCGATCGTCCGCCGCCGGGGATGCCCCGTCGTGCGCCGCCGGCTGCGACCGCTCCGGTTCGACGGTCGTCGGCCCCCCGGAGCTGACCAGCGCCATCGACGATCCCTGCTCCCGGTACACGGAAACGATCTCCATGCAGACGAACGTCAGCACCGCCGAGACGACCACCGTCACCGCCACGAGCCAGGCATAGTCGTGACGGCCTGTGGCCGAATGCACCCGATCCGCCTGGTGGTCCATCAACCCGAACGTACCGATGGGCCCGAACCGCCGACAGAGTGAAAGCGCGGAGGGGACCAGGCCTTTCGGCCCAGACGGATCGTCGGTCCGGGCGCCGGGCTAGAGTCTGGTCATGGCCTCCGACTTCCAGATAACCTTCGACGCCGACGATCCTCCGGCACTGGCCGCCTTCTGGCAGCTCGTCATGGGCTACGTCGCCGAGCCGCCGCCGCCGGGCTTCGCCACCTGGGTGGAGTTCGCCGCGGCCAACGACATTCCGGCCGAACAGATCGGCAACTATGGTTCGGCCGTCGACCCGGCCGGTGAGGGCCCAAGGATCCTGTTCTTGAAGGTCCCGGAGGGCAAGACGGCGAAGAACCGGATGCACCTCGATGTGCTCGTGCCCGACCCGGAGGACCATGTGACCCGGCTGATCGAAGCCGGGGGAACCAAGATCGAGACCCGGACCGAGATGGGCGTCACCTGGACCGTCATGGCGGACCCGGAGGGCAACGAGTTCTGCGTCGCCCGCGACCACGACGGAACCGGCGAAGCAGCCGGCGACTAGGGGCAGCCATGGCTTCCATCTTCACCAAGATCATCGCCGGTGACATCCCCGGTCGCATCATCTGGGCCGACGAGGTGTGTGTGGCGATGGTCGACATTCGTCCCCTCCATCCCGGTCACTGCCTGGTCATTCCCCGGGCCGAGATCGACCAGTGGATCGACCTCGACGCCGACACGGCCCAGCATCTCATGGCAGTGGCCCACCACATCGGCGCCGCCCAGAAGGCGACCGTCGAGTGCGAGCGGATCGGTCTCATGATCGCCGGTTTCGAGGTGCCCCACGCCCATGTCCACGTGGTGCCCATCTCGTCGATGGCCCACCTCGACTTCCGCAACGCCGACACCAACGCCTCGGGGGACGCGCTCGACGCCATGGCGGTCGAGCTCCGCGACGCGCTCCGGGCGGCCGGACACGCGTCGGTGGCCGGCTGACCCGGCCCATCACCGACACGGCTGGGCCGAACGACCCCGGGTAGGAGTTCCCGGGTCGTTTGTGTGCCCCGGCCCATCCAGAAACAACCACGGGTCGACGATCACCTCTGTGCAAGCCCACCACGGGACCGAACACTGCACAGATCAAGGAACGTCACATGATCCACTACGAATTCATCACCGCCTGGCTCAAGGCCCACACCAAGACCGAACGAGGCGCCTCACTCGTCGAGTACGCCCTCCTCGTGGCCCTGATCGCCGTCGTCTGCATCGGCGCCATCACCTTCCTCGGCCAGGAGGCCGCCGACAACTTCAGCGAGGTCGGCAACTCCATCACCAACAACAACTGAGCAGCCGGACCCAGGTGGCCAAGGGGCGGGGCTTCGGTCCCGCCCTTTGGCGCGTTCGGGCTCCAAGCGGTATTTTCACTGTCGTGTCGCACACCGACGTCATCATCGTCGGAGCCGGGCTTTCGGGCATCGGCGCCGGCTATCACCTGCAGAAGCACTGTCCCGACCGGACGTATCTGATCCTGGAGGGCCGGTCGGCCCTCGGCGGCACCTGGGACAAGTTCCGGTATCCGGGGATCCGCTCCGACAGTGACATGCACACTCTCGGCTACAGCTTCAAGCCGTGGAACGCCCCGAAGTCGATCTCGGACGGGCCGAGTATTCTCGCCTACCTCCAAGAGACCGCCGACGAGTACGGAATCACCGACCACATCCGCTTCAACCGGCGGGTGACCGAGGCCCACTGGTCGACCGAGACGGCCACCTGGACGGTGACCGTCGAGGTCACTGATCACGACGGCGAAGCCGGCGAGGTCGCGAACCATCTGGAGCAGCACACCGCCAACTTCCTGCTCATGTGTTCCGGCTACTACAGCTACAAGGCCGGCTACCGGCCGACGTTTGAGGGTGAGGACGACTTCGACGGACCCATCATCCACCCCCAGGACTGGCCGGATGATCTCGACTACTCGGGCAAGAAGGTGGCGATCATCGGGTCCGGGGCGACCGCGGTGACCCTGCTGCCGGCGATGGCCCCCGATGCCGAGCACGTCACGATGATCCAGCGATCACCGAGCTACCTGCTGTCCCGACCATCCTCCGACCCGATCGCCCGGCAGCTGAAACGATTCCTCCCCGACGCCTGGGCCCACCGCCTCGTCCGACGGAAGAACATCCGTCTGGGCACCATGCTCTACAACCGCACCCGCACCGAACCCGACAAGGTCCGGGCCTTCCTCATCAACGGGGTCCGCAAGGGTCTCAACCCCGACATCGACGTCGACACCCACTTCACTCCCCGCTACAACCCGTGGGATCAACGCCTGTGCCTGATCCCCGACGGTGACCTGTTCGACGCTCTGAACTCCGGGCAGGCGTCGGTGGTCACCGACCACATCGACCGTTTCGTACCGGAGGGCGTTCGGATGGCCTCCGGCGACATCGTCGAGGCCGACATCATCATCACCGCCACCGGTCTACAGCTCGTGACCCTCGGCGAAGCCGACTTCTTCGTCGACGGCAACCAGGTCGACTTCTCCAAGACCTGGACCTACAAGGGCCTCGCCTACTCCGACATCCCGAACATGGTGTCGGTCTTCGGCTACATCAACCAGTCGTGGACACTCCGCTCCGACATGATCTCCCGCTACGTCTGCCGGCTCCTCAATCACATGACGAAGACCGGCACCGACACGGTGGTTCCCCGGCTACGGCCGTCGGACCACGACATGACGCCGCGTCCGTGGATCGACGACTTCTCATCGGGCTACATGCAACGCATGATGCCGATGCTTCCCCGACAAGGCGATCGGGAACCGTGGCTCAACACCCAGCGATATCACACCGACGTCGAGCTCATCGACAAGCGCGATGTCGCCGATGACGTGCTGCTGATCACGAGTTCGCAGCGGATACCGACGGGCAGTGGTCGCGTCTGACGATCGACGCGTCGGCGCAATCGTGTCCGGTCTGATTCGAACGACTTAGGCCGTTCGGCCCGATTCGCGCCGTTTCCGGGGTTTCCGGCCAACACGCCTATCCAGTTCGGACCGAACGTGTCGATGTAGCTCTCTGTAAGCCCCCTCCGGGGGATCGCGCAACAGAGAACACAGGACACGTCCATGATCCATTATGAATTCATCACCGCCTGGCTGAAGGCTCAGACCAAGACCGAACGAGGCGCCTCGCTCGTCGAGTACGCCCTCCTGGTCGCCTTGATCGCCGTCGTCTGTATCGGCGCCATCACCTTCCTGGGCAACGAGGCCGCCGACAACTTCAGCGAGGTCGGCAACTCCATCACCAACAACAGCAACTAGTAACTAGTCGTCGATCCGGAGAATCGACTTCACAAGTTTGCTCCGCAAACTTTCTGCTTTGCAGTGATCCGCTGGAGATCGATTCTCCTAGTAACTGCGTTGGTTGACCGAGGGCGGGGTCTTGAGCCTCGCCCTCGGCGCGCTGTCGATAGGCAACAGTCCTCTCGAATCTTGTGCGGGTCGACCTATCCAGATTTTGGACGAACCCGACGATCACTTCCATGTAAGCCCATCGCGGGACAGAACAAACCCAGCATCAAAGGAACGTCACATGATCCACTACGAATTCATCACCGCCTGGCTCAAGGCCCACACCAAGACCGAACGAGGCGCCTCGCTCGTCGAGTACGCCCTCCTGGTCGCCCTCATCGCCGTCGTCTGTATCGGCGCGGTGACCTTCCTTGGCCGGGAGGCCGCCGACAACTTCAGCGAGGTCGGCAACTCCATCACCAACAACAGCAACTAGTCATACGTCTCAAACCAGCCGGAGCTCGTTTCCGGCTGGAGCAGCGTCGAAGCCGGTCACCGTCGTGTGACCGGCTTCACGTTTTTGGGTCCACAGTCACCCGGCGGCTGTAGTAGCTTCAAGACTGATGGGGAACCTCAGCCACCAACAGCTCGTCGACGGTCTCGACCACATCCAGGACTCGCCGACCAACGCCGGTTTGATCGAGATGCTCGTCCTACGCCCGGAGGAGGACGATCGGCGAGTGGTCGATCAGGCCGAGTTCGTGGTGGGGTCCGGTCTCGTCGGAGACAACTACGTGGCCCGGGGAAACGCCAGAACAGAAGACGGCCGGGCCCACCCCGAGGCCCAGGTCACCATCATGAACACCCGCGTCGTCAACCTCGTCTCCGGCGGCGACCGGACCCGCTGGCCGCTCGCCGGTGATCAGATCCTGGTCGACATGGACCTGAGCACGACCAACCTTCCAACCGGAACCCGGCTGTCGCTGGGCACCGCGGTGCTCGAGGTGTCGGCCAAACCGCACACAGGATGCGCCAAGTTCGCCCAACGCTACGGCCTCGACGCAGCCAAGTGGATCAACTCCGATCCGGAGCTGCGGTTGCGGGGGATCAATGCCATGGTGGTGACCGCGGGAACGTGCTCCGTCGGCGACGTCATCACCAAGCTCTGACCGATCGGCCCGGCACCGTCCTCATGAGCTCGGCTGCAACAGACCTCCAAGCCCGTAGTCGACCAGCCGTTCCAACTCGCCTCGGCTGAACGTCTCGTCGCGGAACAGAAGTCGGAACAGCACCGGGCCGATAAGCAGTTCGGTGACGAGCTGGAGGTCGGCGTCGGCGGCCAGCTCGCCCCGGGCCTTCGCCCGCTCCACCATCGCCTCGACGGGAGCGCATCGACTGGTGACCAACCGGTCGAACACCTCCGCCAGCCTGCGGTCCCCAACCGAGGCCGCGAACAAACCCGAGAAGAGGTGCCGTCTTGCGCACCGTTCGGACTCCGGCACCGATATCAGGTGATCGGCGAGGTTGAGAAGATCGCCGCGCAGTGAGCCGGTGTCGGGCTCAGGATCGGGCTCGATCATCGCGTTCAGCGCATCGAAGAGCAGGTCGTCGGCTGAAGGCCAGTTGCGGTAGATGGTGGTTTTGGCGACTCCGGAGCGGCGGGCGACAGCCTCGACGGTGAACCCGGCGACCCCATCGTCGGCCAGCACGCCAACCGCGGCCTCGAGGGCGTTCCGTCTGGCCTCCGCGCTTCTCGGTCGTGCCATGATCTCCCAGATCCTGTTGTCGTTGCGGTCCCGGTGGGTGCTGTGCCCGACGTCTCACAAAGATTCGGTGGCCGGTTCGACCGGGCGGACAGTAGAGTAAGTTACGCTACGACATCGTAGCGTAACTTGTCCTTCACCCCCAGTCGCACCTGCCGATGGAGGACGAGCGGACGAAGAACGGAGAAACACATGCTCGCCTCGATCGGACGGTGGTCGTTCAGCCACCCGAAGGCCGCCCTCGCCGCGTGGATTGCCGCGTTCGCCGCCGTGCTCGGCCTGGCCGGATCCCTCGGCCCCGCCTTCAACGCCACGTTCGAGGTGCCCGAGTCCGAGACGTCGGCCGGGTTCGACACTCTCGACACCTACTTCGACGGCCTCGGGGCGGGCGCGCCGGGCTCGATCGTGTTCAAGACCGAGCGCGGTGTCGACGACCCCGAGGTGCAGGCCGCCATGTCGACGGTGTTCGCCGATGTGCAGCAGATCGAGGGCGTGACGGTGATCAGCCCCTACGGGCCGACCGGACAGAACCAGATCTCCCCCGACGGCACCATCGCCTTCGCCCAACTCAGCCTGGCCGAGTCTGTCGGCCAGACGGAAGCAGTCGAGATCGGCCAGGAGATCGAGGCCCTCCTTCCAGAGGAACTGGCCGACACCCAGATCGAGATCGGCGGGGCCATGCTGGCCGAGTTCGAACCGCCGGAGTCTGAGCTGATCGGCCTGTCCTTCGCCGTTGTCATCCTGATCATCTCGTTCGGCTCGGTCATGGCCATGGGTCTGCCGATCGGCACCGCCGTCTTCGGCGTCGGCATCGGCATCGGGCTCATCACCCTGCTGAGCCGGCTCATCGACATGCCCGACTTCTCGATCCAGCTCGGAGCAATGATCGGCCTCGGGGTGGGAATCGACTACGCGCTGTTCATCGTCACCCGATATCGGGAGAGCCTGCACCGGAACAACCCTCCGATCGTCGCCGCCACCGAAGCCATCGACACCGCCGGGCGGGCGGTGCTGTTCGCCGGCATCACGGTTGTGATCTCACTGCTCGGCATGGTGCTCATGGGTCTGCCCTTCATCGCCGGACTCGGCATCGGGGCCTCGGTCACCGTCCTGATCACGATGATCGCCTCCATCACCCTCCTTCCCGCCTTCCTGGGGTTCGCCGGGGAGAAGATCGAACGCACCAGGCTCGGCCAGCTCGTGGCCGCCGGTCTGCTGTCGCTGACCCTGCTGATCGCCGGACTCAGCCTCGCCGACGGGCCCGTGATCGGGGCCATCGCGATCGCCGCCCTCGCCGTGTTCGCCATTTCGTTCTTCGTCCCCCCGCTCAATCGGTTCCTGCCCGAGCGCACCCCCAAACCCATCCGGGACACGCTGCCCTACCGGTGGAGTCGCCTGATCCAGGCTCGGCCTTGGCTGTTCGCCATCGGCGGCACGGCGTTGCTGTTGACCCTGGCCTACCCGATGTTGGATCTCCGCCTGGGCTTCAGCGATGAAGGCAACTTCCCGGAAGAGACCACGACCAGGCAGGCCTACGATCTGCTGGCCGAGGGTTTCGGGCCGGGATTCAACGGGCCGTTCCTGGCCGCGGTCGAGATCGACGACCCGACCGACCCGTCGGCCATGGCCAGGTTGGCCGGTCTCACCCAGGCCATCGATGCCGACCCGGGGGTGCAGGCCGCGACCGGCCCGATCCCCAACAACTTCGCCAACCCGACCGAGCCCCCCGAAGCGGCCATCATTCAGATCGTCCCGACGACGTCACCCCAGGACGCCGCCACCGAGGAACTCGTCGAACGGCTCCGAACCGAGATCATCCCCGCGGCCGACACCGACGGTCTGACCGTCAACGTGACCGGCGGGGTGCCGGCCAACATCGACTTCACCGACTACCTGGCCCAACGCATCGTCATCTTCTTCGGTGCGGTGCTGGGGCTCAGCTTCCTGCTGTTGATGATGGTGTTCCGATCGCTGCTGGTGCCGCTCAAGGCGGTGATCATGAACATGTTGTCGATCGGCGCCGCCTACGGCATCGTCGTCGCCATCTTCCAGTGGGGCTGGGGCGGGGAGCTGCTCGGCATCGAGCCGGCCCCGATCGAGCCGTTCATCCCGATGATGCTGTTCGCCATCGTGTTCGGTCTGTCCATGGACTACGAGGTGTTCCTCCTGTCGCGGGTCAAGGAGGAGTTCGACGTCAGCGGCGATCCGGTGAACTCGGTTGCCGACGGCCTCGCCGCCACCGCCCGGGTCATCTCCGCCGCGGCGGCCATCATGGTCGTCGTCTTCGGCGCCTTCCTGCTCGAGGACATGCGGGTCATCAAGATCTTCGGCATCGGGCTGGCCACCGCGGTCCTGCTCGACGCCACGCTGATCCGCATGCTGCTGGTGCCGGCAACCATGGAACTGCTGGGGGCGCGGAACTGGTGGCTTCCCCGCTGGTTGGACCGCTTCCTGCCCTCCATCAGCGTCGAGGGACCATCACCCGGCCATGACGCCGAGGGGGCCGACGAAGCAGCCGGCAGCCCACCGGAGAAGATACCCGTCGGCTAGTGTTGAACGAGGGGTGGACGCGGTGCCGGGCGACTGGTCGGCGCCGACGATCCAACATGGTTTGATGTCCAATATCTCGGCCGAAGCCAAGAAATGGGGCGGCCTGGCCGACACGTCGGCCCGGTCGGTCCTGGTCACGATCCTGGGTGACAGTGTCGCGCCGCTGGGCGGCGAAATATGGTTGGGTGACCTGTTCTCGCTCACCGAGCCTTTCGGGTTCAGCCAGCGGCTCGTCCGAACCTCGATGTATCGCCTCGTCAACGAGAACTGGGTCGTCAACGAGCGGGTCGGTAGGCGTAGCCGGTACCGACTCACGCCCTATGCCACGCTCGAGACCGCCGATGCCGATCGGCGAATCTACCAACAGCACCACCCGGCGTGGAACGAGATGTGGTCGCTGGTGTTCACCGACACCCTCCTGTCGGCCGGCGTCGACGACGGTCAGCGGCTGGCTCGACACCTACGCTGGCACGGCTTCGTGGAGATCGCCCGAGGAGTGTGGGCCACCCCCGAGTCGAACCCGGCGTCCACCGGCGAACTCCTCGACCGGCTGGGTCTCGACCTGCGGCCGCCGGTCGCCCAGGCCCGATTCGATCGACTCGACGAACTGGTCCGGGCCGGGCTGTTCCGCTCGTCATTCGACCTGGCCGAAACCGAGAAGGCGTATCAGTCCTTCATCGACCGGTATGTTCATCATCGCGACCTCGAAGCCGCCACCCTCTCCCCGATCGAGGCGTTCGCTCTCCGCACGATGATCGTGCACGACCTCCGCCGAGCCCGACTCAGTGATCCGGATCTGCCGGCCGTCCTGCTGCCCGAGGCCTGGGTGGGCACCGAGGCCTTCGAACTGGCGGGCCGTCTCTACCGGGCGGTCGATGAACAGGCCTGGACGGCGGTGGACGAGAACACCGACCTGACGGTCGACGACGCGGATGACCGCCTCCGGCTCCGCTTCACCGGCTGACCGGCCCGCTTTGCAGAGGTTTTGGAATCAGCACCGATGGGAACGACTGCTACATGGCCGGTTTCGACGATCTCAACGCAACTTTCCTCAACTGCTCGCTGAAGCCCGACCCCGAGGGCTCCCACACCATGCGCCTGCTCCAGCGGGTGGCCGGGGTGATGGCCCAAGAGGGAGTCTCGACCGACATCATCCATGTCAGAGAACACGCCGTGGCGTTCGGCATGGCCAAGGACCTCTCCGACGGGGAGGCCGATGACTGGCCGTCGCTGCAGCAACGGGTGATGGCGGCCGACATCGTCGTGCTCGGCACACCGATCTGGCTCGGCGTGAAATCGAGCGTGGCCACGCTGGTCGTCGAACGCCTCTACGCCCACAGCGCCGACACCAACGACAAGGGACAGTACCTCTACTACGGCAAGGTGGGCGGCTGTGTCGTGACCGGCAACGAGGACGGCGTCAAGGCTGTGTCCGCGGAGACACTCTACGCCTTGCAGCACATCGGCTTCACCATCCCCCCGCAGGCCGATTGTGGCTGGATCGGGGCGATTGGACCGGGACCGAGTTATGGCGACGTCACCGAGGACGACGAGACACCGGTCGGCTTCGACACCGAGTTCACGAATCAGAACGCCACGGTCATGGCCTGGAACCTCATGCACCTGGCCGCCCTGCTCAAGGGCAACGACGGTATCCCCGCAACCGGTACCACCGCAGACTTGTGGCGCGAGGTGTCGAACGCAGCCGACCAGGACGTGGAGCCGGTTCCCGAGGGCTGACGGGTTCCACCCACGACGGGGTTCCGTCCGAGCCCTTCCGGCGGGGCTCGCCCAACCCGGTTCGGCGAGGCTACGTTGGCAATCATGAGCAGCTCGACTCCCGTTCTCGAAAACCGCGTTCTGGAAAGCCACGTACTCGGCGGCTGGCACCGACCCTCCTCGGACGGGGCCGGTGGACGGGTGCTGACAAGCGCGGTTTCCGGTGAGCCGGTGGCCACCCTCGCCGACCACGGGCTCGACATGGCCGCGCTACGCCGGTACGCGATCGACACGGCCGGTCCGGAACTGAGGGCCATGACGTTCCATGAGCGGGCGCTCATCCTGCGGTCGCTCGGCAAATACCTCATGGACCGCAAGGAGGAGCTCTACCCCATCTCGACCGCCACCGGTGCCACCCGGTCGGATTCGTGGTTCGACATCGACGGCGGGATCAGCGTTCTGTTGAGCTACGCATCCCGGGGCCGGCGTGAGCTGCCCGACTCGAAGGTCCTGGTCGACGGCGACGTCGAGTCCCTCGCCCGTGACGGATCGTTTCTCGGCGCCCACATCGGAACATCACGGACCGGGGTCGCCGTGCAGATCAACGCCTTCAACTTCCCCTGCTGGGGGATGCTCGAGAAGTTCGCCCCGGCATTCCTGGCCGGCGTGCCGACCATCGCCAAGCCGGCGTCACCCACGGCCTATCTGACCGAGGCGGTCATGCGTCTCATCGTCGAATCCGACCTGCTGCCCGACGGGTCCCTCCAGGTGATCTGCGGAGGAACCGGGGATCTACTCGACCATCTCGATGGGCAGGACAGCGTGGCCTTCACCGGGTCGGCGGCGACGGCGGCACTGCTTCGCAGCCATCCAACCATCATCGACCGTGCCGTCCGGTTCACCGCCGAAGCCGACTCACTCAACTGCGCCATCCTCGGTGCCGGCGCACCATCGGGCTCCGACACCTTCACCGGGTTCGTCGACGAGATCGTGACCGAGATGACCACCAAGGCCGGTCAGAAGTGCACGGCCATACGTCGAATCCTCGTTCCCGACGACCAGCGCGAGGCCACGATCGATGCCCTCCAGGCGGCCTTGGCCGACGTCGTCGTGGGCGACCCGGCCGACAAGGCGACCAAGATGGGAGCACTGGCCGGCACCGACCAGCGGGCCGAGGTCCGAGAGGCCGTGGAGCGGCTCAAGTCGGGCGCGACCGTCGTCACCGATCACTGCGACTTCGTGGGTGTGGATCCCGAGCGCGGAGCGTTCATGGCCCCGACGCTGCTCCAGGCCACCGACGCCAGGGCCGATGCCATCCACCAGGTCGAAGCATTCGGCCCGGTCTCGACCGTCATCGGCTACGGTTCGACCGCCGAGGCGATCGAGCTGGCGGCGCTGGGTCGGGGCAGCCTCGTCGCTTCGGTGTTCACCGACGATCCGGCCGAGGCCGCGGCGCTGACCACTGCCATCGGCGCCCACCACGGGCGGGTCCAGGTGGTCGACGGACACAGCCTGCGAACCCACACGGGCCACGGCGCACCACTGCCCAACCTCGTTCACGGCGGACCCGGCCGGGCCGGCGGCGGCGAGGAGCTCGGCGGTATGCGGGCGGTGAAACACCATCTGCAGATCACGGCGGTGCAGGCCTCGCCGGCGGCCATGACGGCCATCACCGGGGAGTACCAGGCCGGTGGTCCTCGCAACGAGACCAAAGGCCATCCGTTCCGCCTCTACTTCGAGGACCTCGAGGTCGGCGACTCGATCGTCACCGGGAGCCGCACCGTCACGCTCGATGACATCGAACGGTTTGCCGATCTGACCGGCGACACGTTCTACGCCCATATGGACGACGAGGCGGCCAAAGCCTCACCGATCTTCGAGGGCCGGGTGGCGCACGGCTATTTCGTTCTCTCCGCCGCCGCCGGCTTGTTCGTCGATCCCGATCCGGGCCCCGTGCTCGCCAACTACGGCCTCGACAGGCTCCGCTTCGCCAAGCCGACCTACCCCGGCGACACCCTCACCGTGACGCTGACCTGCAAACGGAAGACGTTGCGGGCCGGCGCCGGCTACGGCGAGGTGGCCTGGGACACCCAGGTTGTCAATCAGGATGGCGAGGTGGCGGCCGCCTATGACGTGTTGACCATGGTCGCCACTCGAGACCAGCCCAACTAGCCCGCCACTCGGCTCGCAGCTTGTTGACAGCGACTCGACAATCCTCCAGACTGAATCCTCAGCGGATGTGGCACGGTTCCGGCGAGGCACCGGTACCAGCGACGAGGTGGCACACGGCGCGAGCAGGCACGGTTTGACCGCAGGTTGACCGCAGTGCCGGTGTCGTGCTTGGTGCCCGCTCCGCCCGGAGGCACGCGCTTGGCATGCGCAGAGGAGGCGACGAATCGTGACAACGGTTGAGGGGGTGGGCGCCCGGTGGCCGGACGACGACCGACTCCGGGTATGGCGGCTCTTTCTTGAAGCCCACACCCGGATCGTCCGGCAGATGGATGAGGATCTGCAGGCCAACCACCAACTGTCCATCGAGTGGTACGACGTCCTGGTTCAGCTGGTCGAGGCCGGTGGACGACGCACGATGGGCAACCTGGCGTCGGCACTGTTGATCTCACCGTCGAACTGCAGCCGTCTCGTCGATCGCTTGGCCGCTGAAGGTCTGGTCCGCCGGGAGGCTGATGCCGAGGACGGTCGGGTCAAACACGCTGTTCTCACCAGCGAGGGTTTCGAGATGCTCAAGTCGGCCAGTCCCACTCACCTGGGCGGCGTCGAACGGTACTTCACCCGCTTTCTCGGCGACGACGTCGAGTCGGTGCTCACGCTGTTCGACGACATCCTCGCAGGGCTGGAGATCAACCCGACCACTGAGATCGTGTCGAAGCCCGCCGGACAGCAGGTCGACGGCCCGGGTCGAGGTGGAGGCACGTAGCGGCGGATCGGTGCCTCCACCTCTGATCGGGGCGACGCCCCAGGCGGTTAGGTGGAGCGTCACTTTTGATTGTGGTCAGAAACGGCACGAAAAGCGAGCCCAAGGCCAAAGAAATCCGCTACGAAGCATGATTCGTGACGCGTTGGCGTGGTGATCGAGGCGGATCCGTCGACCGATTCGATCAGGTCGGGTCGATCACGAACTCGATTCGGCGGTTGCGGCGACGACCTTCGGCGGTCTCGTTGTCGGCGATCGGCTGCTCCGGTCCGTAGCCCGCGATCTTGAGCACGTCGGTCGGAACACCGAGTTCCTCGAGAGCGGTGCGGACGGTGATCGCCCGGGCCTGGGAGAGTTCCAGATTGTCGACTCTTGTTCCGGTGTTGTCGGTGTGACCGGCAACGGTCAACTTCCACCCGGGGTTCGCTGCGAGCACCTTGGCTATTGTGTCCAGAACGGCGCTGTTGTCACCGTCGAGCTGATCACTGCCGATCCCGAAGGTGAGACCGTCGGTGGCGATGAACCGACCCGATGGCGGCGGCGATCCCGGCACGACCAGAAGCTCGTTGACAACCGGCACGCCTGAAGCCTCGAGCGCGCTGATCAGGGCGTCGAGAACCTCTTGGCTGTCGACCTCGCCGGTGGCCACCAGGGTTGAACCCTCGAAACGGACCCGGGCGCCGTTCAACAACGGATCGGGATCGGTGTCGAAGGCGGCGGTGCCGCTGTCGATGTCGGGAATCAGCGCCGGATCACGCTGATCGTCGAAGGGATCGGCCTCGGACAGCTGACCGCGAACGGTGAACTCCCCGGCGGCATCGTGCATTTCGCCGTAGTACTCGGACCGGTCGGCAAGAATCTCGTTGATGTCGTCGATGTCGTTGCTGACGCAGTTCTCCACGTTGTCGTTCATGTCACCGAAGTTGACCACCACCGGGCCGCGCTCCCGAAAAGCGCCGAGGTGGATGTGGGACGCGTACGGCCCGGCGACACCGTCGGTCGAGACAAGCGCACACGCTTCACCGGTGTTGGCGTCGATGGTGAAGGTCACGGTGCCGGAGGCGTTGGTCGAGTCGCCGGTGAAGATGTCGCGCATCGGCACCTCCATCGTCACCATCCCGGTGTAGGCACTTGGTGCCACCGGCGCGGCTTCGGTTTCGGTGTCGGTGGAGTCGCCGCCTTCGCCGACGTCGGCAGCCGTGTCGTCGGTCGCGTCGACGTCGGCTCCCAGCGATTCACCTTGGGCCGAGTCGACATCGGCGGCGTCATCGCGGCCGATGAGCCACCACGCTCCTCCTGCCAGCAGCAGTACTGCGGCCAACGCAACGGCGATCGGCCAGCGGCGGGGCTCGGGTTCGGGTGCCGGCATCCGAGGCCGGGTATGGCGTTGGGCGGGCTGCGGGGCGTTCATCGGACGCCGACGGCCCGAAGCGAGGCGCGGATCGGGAAGATCACCACGTCCGGCGCCGTAGTCGAGCGGAACCGGAGCCCGTCCTGGGCGTTCCGGCGGTGCGTAGCCTCCGAGACCACCGCCTCCCGGCGCCGGAGGCTCGTAGCCCTCCGGCCGGCGACCTTGGCCCCCGTGATCCGGGGAGTACACCTGACCGGGACCGTCGCCCCGATCACCACGGCTCACCGGCGGCGGGTAGCGACCGGATCGGTCGCCGGCGCTCGCGCTGGCGCTCGTCGGGGGAACGGGCATCGGCTCCGCGTAGAGGGTTTCGTTGCCGCCTACTGCACTGGTCTCCCACTCAACGGAGCGGATCCAGGGATCCCAGCCTTGCTCCGACAGCAGCCGCCGCTCTTGGTCGGCCACACGAAGCAGCGTCTGACGGTCGAGGGAACGGCTGTATCGGTTCACGAGCACCGCCAGCAGCATCCAACCGCACGACCCGAGAATCCCTCGCGCCGTTTCGTGCTCCACGCGGGCGCGTTCGGCGAGCTTGGCGATGACGGTCTCGTGGGTTCCGAGACCGCTCGGATCACGGAAGAGGATCTCGGTGAGGTCGGGACCCATGACGGTCCGGTGCGACGTGCGACTCCACATCGCCGGGGTGCCGAGCTGGCTGGTGTCGAGCGAACGCACCAGGTTCAAGAGATTGACGATGCCGGCCGAATCCTCGGCACGGCGCTTCAAGCCGGCCACCACAAGAGGAAGCCCGTAGTCGATTGCGGATGACGTGGACGCCATCGTCGGCGACCCATACTGCGACATCAGCGCAGCAGTCGCCTCCTCACCCGTGAGATAGCCCCTCGCTTCCTCGTTCAGCTCCACCATTCATTAACTCCTGAACGTATCGACCCTCCGCCAACACCCGACTCCACGACGAGCCCCCATCATCGACGATCACGGTTGGACCGTTGTGTGTTCATTCGACCCATTTCGACCCTGCGACCTCCCCGCCGCGAACCGTTCTTCGAGTCGACTTCCTAGCTCCTCTGCTTGCAGTTGCGATTAGTCGGTCCGGGTCGGCCGCGACCGGCCTTCACCGAACACCTGCCATGAGCCTAGCGCCCAGTGCTTGGATGTTGTAGTCGAATCGTAGGATTTGATGGCGCTGCAGGAAGCCCCTACGACTTGGACCGCTCGCGACCTGGACATCATGACACAGCAAACGGGCCGAGCGGGGCATGCCAGGACACACAATATTTCATCGCGATGACAACATCGTTAGGCATCGAAGTTTGGGGCTGCTCGTCGCTACAGGTTGACAGATGACGATAAGACGCTAATCTATGCGTTGTCGCAAGACAGAGCGACACACCTCACCCGCCGACAAGGAGAGCCGCCTCCCGACCTCTACGTGGATGATCTGCCGCACACTCGTTTCTCCCGCAAGGGAGACCGAGTCTCACTCGATGAGACAACAGGTATCTCTGTAGGTGATCCGCCGCAAACCAGGACTCAGGAGTTGGTTCTTCTTCGAACGTTGTGACAGTTAGCTGAGCAGCGATCGTTAGTCGATATCCAACCTCGGAACTCCCCGATTTTCTCAGCAGGAAACGCCCTCGAGGCGTTCAGGAAAAAAGCCGTGTGAGCTTCCGAAGTTGGACGTGTGCCCGGGCCGTACGGTCCGGGCACACGGGCTTTTCGGCGACCTTCGCTCTCATCGGCACAGCGAAGCCCATCAGACGGATCAGACCGATCAGACCGATCAGAGGGCGTCGAACAACTCGCCCAGAGAGTCGGTGAGCCACAGGACGAGCACGATCAGCGCCGTACCGATGATGAAGACCAAGGCTGCCGGCAACCAACCACCCTGGCGGGGTGGGTCGTCCCATGACTCCATGTCTTCCATGGTGCTCACGAAGGCGTCATACCAGTCGTCGATGGTCTCGAATCGATCGTCGGGGTTGTCGGCCAGGCCCGTCAGCAGAAACGGTTCGAGCGCCTTGGCGAAGGGCCCGTCGTAGACGGTCCAGTCGATCACCGCCGACGCGCTGAAGATGTCGGTGCGATGGTCGACGACGGTCACCTCGTTCAGCTGCTCCGGTGACGCGAACCCCCTCGTACCTCCACCGGCAGTGAAGCCCGAGGCCCACTCCAGATCCTTGGCAAAGCCGAGATCGGACAGGATGAACCGCTCACCGGGCTCGAGCAGGTTTGCCGCCGAAAGGCCGGTCAGCTCGCTTCGGTGCTGGATGAGGATGTTGCCCGGCGACACATCCCGGTGGATGATGCCCCGCTCATGCAGGGAGCTGAGCGACTCGTGCAGGTGCCGACCCAGGGCCCACAGATCGGTCCAATCGATCGATTCACCCCGAGCTCGGAGCTCGTCGACCCGACGGCGGAGGTCACCGCGGTCGGCCAGCTCGAGAACCATGAACGGTTGCCCGGTATCGGTCTCACCCACGTGATAGATACGGGCGACGGCCGGACTGTCAATCGATCGCAGAATGTCAGCCTCGTCGTAGAAGCGTTGACGAGGCTCGGGCAGAAGGCTGAGGTTCTCAGCCAGCACCTTGATCGCCACCTCGTAACCGCTGGTCTCATCGACTGCCCGGTAGACCGTGGCCGACGAGCCGACGCCGATCGGCGCGATGACTCTGTAGGTGCCGATTCGCTTCGATCGAGCGGTCGGCAGATCGGTCATAGGCCTCGGAACGCCGCGAGCTCCGTGGCCAGCAGCGCCCGACCACGGGACAGTCTCGATCGCACCGTGTTGAGGGCGATACCCTCCCGGCTGGCGATGTCCTCGTAGCTCATCCGCTCGACGTCGCGCAGGTAGACGACCTCCCGGAATATCGCGGGCAACTGCACGATGGCGGCTTGGATGATCTGGCGGTCGGTGGCCCGTGAGCTGAACCGCAGCGCATCCTGTTCGTTACTCGATTCATCGTCGAAGGAGACCGCCGAACGGCTGCGACGCACCTCGGCCACCGCCGTGTTGCGGGCGACCGTGAAGAGCCACGTCCTGAACTTCGATTCACCCCGGTAACGATGGATGGAACGGGACACCGCAATCAGCACCTCCTGCTCCACGTCCTCTTGAACCGAGCGTGACAGGACGTGACGGCTGATCGCCGAGCGGGCCAACCGATGATCGGAGATGAGGTTCAGCAGGAGCTGCAGCGCGTAGGGCGACCCGGCCGCCGCCTGCACGGCCACGCCGTCGAGGAGACGGTCCGCGAGCTGGGAATCGGCACCGGCGTAGATGGTGGCCAGGCGCGCGTCGACAAGGGGTGAGCCTGAACGGAGGTCGGCTACGAGTTCATCGACTATCGCGGCGTCATTGCTAATGGTGAGTTTCCCTACGCTAACCGCCTACACGCTTGCTCCTCCACGATATTGGATGAGGCGCGAGGGCCGCTAGGCGGGGACCAGGATTTCCGATATCTTCATCGGCGGCGCGCCACGCCCCCGGTCGGGACCAAAACGCGAACAAACGTCCCGCGCCAGGACGTTTATTCGATGCACCACACACAGTGCCTCGGCCGGAGCCGTTTGATGGTTGTTCGTTTACACAGCTCTCCGACGGCGAGAGGAAGGGCCGGCGTACGGCCCGGGGAGGAATGCCGTCGGAGAGAGAGTGACATCTGGCAGCCGTTGTCCAGCGGTTTGCGTTAGGCCGGTAAGCCCGCCTTGGGTCCGCCGCGTGGTCCAAGGCCGACTCATCGGATAGAGGAACTCCGGCTGCCAGATGTCAGAACTATGTGGAACGGACATCTCTGTCGCACTCGAAAGCGATCTCACCCGCAAGTGACGTTGTGCTGTCCGTTCAAGGATTGAGTCGCGAGCGGGAGAGGAAAAGTTCCCGGATTCAAAAGAATTTTCGGGGACGTCTATTCGCCCCGAACGGATGGTCGACATCCGCCCGCCGGTATCGTGAGCGAACGATGATCGAGGTCGACCAGGTTGTCAAACACTTCGGCGACGTCCATGCGCTCGAAGGAATCACGCTCACGGTCGACGAGGGGGAGATCTTCGGGCTGCTCGGGCCCAACGGCGCTGGCAAGACCACGCTGGTCCGCATCCTGGCCACCCTGCTGAAGCCGACGTCGGGGCACTGTCGCCTCGGCGGCATCGACGCTCATCGCGACCCGATGGCCGTGCGGGCCTTGATCGGCCTCGCCGGGCAGAACGCGGCGGTCGACGACCTGCTCACCGGTCGGGAGAACCTCGAGATCGTCGGCCGTCTCTATCAGCTTTCTCGGGCCGAGGCCCTCCGCCGAGCCGACGACATCCTGGAACGGTTGTCGTTGACCGACGCAGCCGACCGGCAGGTTCGCACCTACTCGGGCGGGATGCGCCGCCGCATCGATCTGGGTGCCAGCCTCGTCGGCCGTCCCCGCATCCTCATTCTCGACGAGCCGACCACCGGCCTCGACCCCCGCACCCGCAACGAGCTGTGGCAGATCATCCACGACCTCGTCACCGACGGCGCCACGCTGTTGCTGACCACCCAGTACCTGGAGGAGGCCGACGAACTGGCCGACCGCCTCGCCGTGATCGATCACGGTCACATCATCGCCGAAGGCACGCCCGACGAACTGAAGGAACGGCTTGGCGGCGATCGACTGATGGCCAGCCCCGCCGAGCCGGGCGACATGGGTCGGGTGATCGCGGTTCTCGAAGAGGTCGGCGGGACGGCACCGTTCGTCGACGACCGTCGCCAGCAGGCGTCGATTCCCGTGACCGACAGGATCGACGCCCTGTTGGCCGCCGGGCAGCGTTTCGAGGCGGAGGGCATTCCCCTGCGGGACCTCGGCGTGACGCGGCCGTCGCTCGACGACGTCTTTCTGGCCATCACCGGGCACCGGGCGGACCAGGACGATTCGGCAACCAACGGCGACACCGCTCCACCGAGAGGGCGCCGACGATGACGACCGACGCGAACCGGGCACCAGCGGCGACCGACGGCCGACGGCCGCTGACGCCTCCGGAAACCGGGCCGCGCCGGCGGACCGCCCTCGGCCGGTTCATCAGCGACACGCTGACCATGACCCGACGCAACGTGTTGTATCTGGTTCGCCGGCCTCAGGTGATCGTGTTCGCCCTCGTTTCACCGGTCATGTTCGTGGCGCTGTTCAACTTCGTGTTCGGTGGATCACTCGACGTGCCCGGCATGAACTACGCCAACTATCTGATCCCCGGCGTCATGGTGCAGACCGTGCTGTTCGGTGGCGGTAACACGGCAATCGGGCTGGCCGAAGACATGACCCGAGGGGTGATCGACCGGTTCCGGTCGCTCCCGATGTCGCGCCTGGCGGTGCTGAGCGGCCGAACCGTGGCCGACGCCATGCGGGGCATCATCACCAACACGGTGATCATCGTCATGGGAATCATCATCGGCTTCCGGTTCCAGAACGGCCTGGCCTGGGCGCTGGCCGCCTTCTTCCTGGTGCTGCTGTTCGGCTATGCCGTCACCTGGTTCTTCGCCTGGATGGGGTTGACGTTGCGCAGTGTCGAGGCGGTCCAGGCGGCAACGTTCCTCCCCGCATTCCCTCTGACCTTCGCTGCTTCGACGTTCGCCCCGGTCGAGAACATGCCGGGGTGGCTGCAGGTCTTCTCCGCTCACCAGCCGGTGACCCAGGTGGTCGACGCCACCCGGGCGATGATGCACGGTGGCGAGATCGCCGGGCCGCTGATCCGTTCGCTGCTGTGGTGCGCCGGCATCATGATCGTGTTCGGTTTCCTGAGCGTGCGGGAGTACCGAAAGGGCTGAGGCCCGACGTCGAATCGGGGATCGGGATCAGGCGAATTCCGCTCGAACGGCGTCCGTATGGGCTCCGAGGGTCGGAACATCGGGCGCCGACTCGGGTGACTCCGGCGCCGGACCGGTCGGGTCCACTGGAGCATCGGCCCACCGCACCGGATGGGCGGCCAGGCGCACCGTTTCGCCGATCGTGCTGCGAACGATGCGGCGGCGCAGGGCCGGATGGGCCGCCAGGTCGTCGAGCGAGTTGACCGAACCATAGGCGATGGCGGCCGCCCCAAGGCGACGATGGAACCCCGCCCGATCCATGATCCCGATGCGGCGGCCCAACTCCGCCTCCAGGGCGTCGCGGTTCGCCACTCGATCATTGTTCGAGACGAATCGGGGATCGGAGGCCAGATCGGAATCGCCGAGCACCTCGGCACAGAACCGAACCCACTCCCGCTCGTTTTGAATCGAGATGAGCGTCAGAGCATCGTCGGAGGTGGCATACGCCCCGTAGGGGGCGATCGTCGGGTGGCGGAGTCCCACCCTCTCCGGTCCACCGGAGCCGTACTCGTGTTGGACCAGCGGCACCGACATCCACTCGGCCATCATGTCGAACAGCGACAGCCGTATCCCGCTTCCGCGGCCCGTTCGGCCCCGGGCGATGAGGGCCTCCAGGACAGCACCGTAGGCGGTCACGCCGGTACCGATGTCGCACACCGAGACCCCGACCCGACCGAGCTCGTTCGGTCCGCCGGAAACGGCGATCAGCCCACTCTCGGCCTGGACGAGGAGATCGTAGGCCTTCTTGCCCGCCAGTTCCGGAGCCTCGCCGTAGCCGCTGATGTCCACCGTGATGAGCGACGGGTGCTCGGCCCGCAGCCGGTCGGAGCCGAAACCGGCCCGTTCGAGGGAACCGGGGGCCAGGTTCTGGATGAACACGTCGGCAGCGGCGATCAGTCGATGGAGCAGCCCGGCGTCGTCGGGGTGCTTGATGTCGAGCACCACCGACTCCTTGCCGTGATTGGCCCAGGCGAAGTACGAGCTGTCGCCGCCGGCGGCCGTGTCGTAGCCTCGAGCGAAGTCGCCTTCGGACCGTTCGATCTTGATGACCCGGGCTCCGGCGTCACGCAGCCGAGCGGTGCAGACGGGCGCCGCCACCGCCTGTTCGACGGCCACCACCAGCAGCCCCGACAACGCACCCGACAACGCACCCGGCATCGTCACGCTCCGAGGAGAAAGCAGCTGGACATCACGGCCGAGCGTAGCGGCCATGGTGCAGCGAGCCCCCGACATCGGCTCGCGTCGCCAGCCGCAAAAACCGGGCGGACCGCCTCGACCGCCCACTACCGTGAGGCGGTGTCCACGACGCTGCCGATCGGATCGGACAAGATCAAACAGCGGCTGTTCGCCGTCGGAATCGTCGGCTTCCTCAGCGCGCTGTCGATCGGCGTCGACGGGCACCCCATCTTCCAGATCCTGGCCATCGAGAGTCTGGGGCTCGGTCCGCAGGCCATCGGGATCGCCCTCGGCCTGGGAACACTGTCGATTCCGGTCCAGATCTGGGCGGCCCGCATACCTCTCCACCGGGCCCGCCACAACGTGCGGCTGTTCCTGTGGACCATGGGGATCATGGTGCTGATCACGGCGGCGCTGGTGGCGTTCGCCGAACCCGGGTCGAAGGTCGCCGCGCTGGCCCTGGTTGTGGCCGTCGTGGCCGAGATCTCGGTGTCGGTACTCATGGCCACGGCCTGGCAGCCGCTCATCGCCTACAGCCTGACACCGGTGCAACGGGCGTTCATGCTCGGACCGGCGTCGGCGATCCAGGGCATGATCATCCTCGGCTCGACCGTGCTCATCGGAGTGCTCGACCGGACCGGTCGAACGCTGTTCCTGATCGTGATCGGCGTGACCGTGCTGGTGGTGGCCGAAACCCTCCGTCGGATACCCCCTCCCCCGGACTCCGAACTCGAGTCGACCGACCCCGACCCGGAGCCTGCGACACCCGCCGCGCCGTCAGGTCGCCTTCCGGCCGGGATCGGCAACCTCTACGTCATGACGGCGGCACTGGCCCTCGCTCGGTGGCCGTTGCTCGTGACCTACGCCGCGGTCACGTTGTGGCCCGACGGCAACCTCGGTTTGCTGGGGGCGGCGCTGGCCGCCGGGAGAATCGTCGCTTCGATGCTGTGGCGCGACCCGGGTCGCCATGTGCTCACCGTGATCCGGGCCGGGGCGGCCGGCGCGGCCGCCTGCACCATCGGCATCGCCTTGCTGGACGGCCCGATCTCGACCTTCAGCGGCACCGCTGTGTTGTTTGCCTTGACCGTGGTCGGTTCCGCCTCCCGGAGCGCAGCCATGACGGCCTCCTTCGAACTCGTGCACCGTCGTATCGACACCACCAACTCCGTGCGGGTCATGACCATGCTCGACGTGATCGGGTCGACCACCGCCCAGTTGAACATGTTCGTGGCCGGCTTCCTCATCGCCGCGACCGGGGTTGTGGCACCGTTCACGTTCGCCGGCCTGAACGTCTATCTCCTGTGGATTCTCGTGATGGCGGTCGTCGAGGTGGCGGCGGCTGTTCGCCTCAAGGTTCGGCCTGGCGACCTGACACCGGCCACCATCGACTCGACCCCGATCCCGGACCAGGCCTGAGCACGGCCTGAGCCGACCGGGACGCGGCGAATCCACCGCGCTGGTTGTATCGTGACCGTCGTGGCCATCGTGACCCTCCGCGACGAACACGGGATTGTCCGGCATGGATGACTGCGTGATCGTCGGCGGCGGCATCCTGGGCCTGGCGGTGGCGGCCGAGCTGGCGAAACGGCGACCGGATGCGGTCATCACGCTGGTCGAGAAGGAGACGGAACTGGCCCGCCATCAGACGGGGCGGAACTCCGGGGTCATCCATTCCGGCATCTACTACACACCGGGCAGCCTGAAGGCCGAACTGTGCCGGGGCGGACGGGATTCCATGGTTCGCTTCGCCGCCGAGCACGACATCGCCCACGAGCTGTGCGGCAAACTGATCGTGGCCACCCGGCCCGACCAGCTCGATCGGATGAGGGCGCTCCACGACCGGGGTCGGGAAAACGGGCTCGATGTCTCACTGATCTCCCCGGCCGAGGTGGCTGAGATCGAACCCCACGTCCGCTGCGTCGGGGCGATCCGAGTGCCCAGCACCGGCATCATCGACTACGTCGGCGTGTGTCATGCCCTGGCCGACCAGGCCCGCGACCGGGGGGTCACGATCCGGCTCGGTGAGAAGGTCACCGGCATTGCGGCCGACACCGCCTCCCATCGGGTGATCACCGAACAGGGCGACATCCGCACCCGGTTCGTCATCACCTGCGGCGGCCAGTACTCCGACAAGCTGGCCCGGGCCGAGGGTGGCGATCCCAATGCCCGGATCGTGCCGTTCCGGGGTGAGTACTACGAGCTGGTGCCCGAGCGGGAGCACCTCGTCCGCACCCTCATCTATCCGGTTCCCGATCCGGCGTTTCCGTTCCTCGGGGTGCACTTCACCAAGATGATCGGCGGCGGCGTGCACGCCGGACCCAATGCGGTGCTGGCCCTGGCCCGGGAGGGCTACGAGAAGACCGACGTGAACCTGCGGGAGCTGGCCGAGGTGCTGGCCTACCCGGGTTTCCGGCGTCTTGCCGCCAAACACTGGCGCACCGGGATCGACGAGGTGCTGCGGTCGTTCAGCCGCAAGCGGTTCACCGCGTCGCTCCAGGAACTCATCCCCGAGGTCCGCTCCGAGGATCTCGTCCCCTCACCCGCCGGTATCCGGGCTCAGGCGCTGCGCCCCGACGGTTCTCTCGTCGACGACTTCCTCCTGGTCGACCGTCCCCGGGCCCTGCATGTGTGCAATGCCCCATCCCCCGCGGCGACGGCCTCCCTCGAGATCGCCGGTACCATTGTCGATCGAGCGTCACCGGCGCTGACCCAAGCGGGCGTCGCGGAGGGGCCGACCGGCTGACCCGGCTGACCCACGGGGCAGGGCCAACACCTTTCGAGACGGAGGAGATCACGTGCGGATCCTGGTTACCGGCACCGAGGGCTATCTGGGGTCGCTGCTGGCGCCCCGTCTGATGGCGGGAGGTCACGATGTCGTCGGGCTCGACACGGGCTACTACATGACCGGCTGGCTCTACCAGGGGGTCGAGCGAACCGCTCACACCCTCATCAAGGATCTCCGCCACGTCGAGGCGGCCGACATCGAGGGAGTCGACGCCGTGGTCCACATGGCCGAGCTGTCGAACGATCCCACCGGCGAACTCCGGCCCGGTATCACCCATGAGATCAACCACCAGGGTTCGGTCAAGCTGGCCCAGCTGGCCAAGGCGGCCGGTGTCGAGCGGTTCGTCTACATGTCGTCGTGCTCGGTGTACGGCATCGCCGAGGGGGAACTCGACGAGACCTCGCCCGTCAACCCCCAAACCGCCTACGCCGAGTGCAAGACCCTCGTCGAGCGCGACCTTGCCCCCATGGCCGACGACGACTTCTCTCCGACGTTCCTCCGCAACGCCACGGCGTTCGGTGCGTCGCCCCGGATGCGCTTCGACATCGTGTTGAACAACCTGTCGGGCCTGGCCTGGACGACCAACGAGATCGCCATGATCTCCGACGGCTCACCGTGGCGCCCGCTCGTGCACGCCCTCGACATCGCCAAGGCCATCGAGTGCGCGTTGACCGCGCCCCGCGATGCGATCCACAACGAGGTGTTCAACGTCGGGGCGACGGAGCAGAACTACCGGGTCCGGGAAGTGGCCGAGATCGTGGCCGACGTGTTCCCCGGGTGCGAACTCACCTTCGGTCCGGCGTCCGACAACCGCTCCTACCGGGTCAACTTCGAGAAGATCTCGACGCAACTCCCCGGTTTCTCCTGTGAGTGGGATGCCGAACGTGGTGCCCGCCAACTCCGGCAGGTGTTCGAGGCGATCGACATGGACGAAGCGCTGTTTCTGGCCCCGCCGTTCACCCGGCTGAAGCGCCTGCAGCAACTGCTGGAGACCAAGCAGCTGGACCCCGACTTCTACTGGGCCGACCCGTCACTGACGGTTTGATGCCGCTGCACCGGGAGCCCGCCCGGCAGCGCCTCGCTGCGTTGCCGTCGACCAGGCTCGGCACCTGGCCGACCCCACTCCATCGCCTCGATCGGTTCGGTGCCGCCATCGGAGCCGAGGTCTGGATCAAACGCGACGACGTGCAGGGCGTCGCCCTGGCCGGCAACAAGATCCGCAAGTTCAAGCTGGTCGCCGGTCAGGCTTTGGCCGACGGTTGCGACACGCTGGTCACAACCGGCGCCACCCAGTCGAACTCGGCACGGACCGGGGCGGCGGTGGCAGCCGCGGTCGGCATGGATTGTCACCTGGTCCTGAGCGGCGAAGCGCCCGCCCCCGAGGAGGCGCCGACGGCCAACCTGTTGCTCGACCGCCTCGTCGGTGCCACCGTGCACCATGCCGGAGAAGCGTCGTGGGTCGAGCTGAACCAACAGGTCGACGACCTCGTCGCCGAACTCAACGCCTCCGGTCGACGGGCCTTCGCCGCGCCTGTCGGATGCTCGTCACCGCTGGGCTCGCTCGGCTTCGCGCTGGCGTTGCTGGAGCTGGAGGCGCAGATCGACGCGGCCGGGATCAAACCCTCGGCCATCATCCACACGACCACCTCCGGCGGCACCCATGCCGGGTTGCTGGTCGGTCGAGCGCTGACCGCCACCGAGTCGACGCTGCACCGCGTGCCGATCATCGGCGTCGACGCCGGGCGCCTCTACGACGACGTGGCCGTCCAGCATCATGGGTTGGCGGTCGACGCGGCGTCGATCATCGAACTCGACCTGGAGGCCGAACTGGCGCGCGACGACGTCACCATCATCGGCGATCAGGTCGGCGAGGCCTACGGCGCCCACACCGCAGCGGGCACCGAGGCCATCGAACTGTTGGCCCGAACCGAGGCCGTCATCGTCGATCCCGTCTACTCGGCCAAGGGTCTGGCCGGGCTGATCGCTCTGGTGCGGTCGGGAGACGCCGCCAACGGCCCGATCGTGTTCTGGCACACCGGCGGTTATCACGCGCTGTTCGATCCCCGCCACGGTTCACCGCTGGTCGAGGATCGGTCCTGAGCCACGGCCCTGCCCACGGTTGGCGCGAGAAAACGGTACCCGTGGCGAAGGGGACGTGAGACTCGATTCGGTCGAACCCGACTGTGAGCGCTTGAGCGATCGTCGACGCCTGAGTATGAATCACCGAAGGCCGAGCACGGTCACGAGTGCTTCGTCGATGCCCCACAACTCTTCCGAGCTGAGATGGCCGGCGAGATCACCAAGCCGGGAGGCGTCGACCGCGCCGAGCCGTTCCACCAGCACCCGGGTCCGATTTCCGGCCACGTCGATCTCGGGACGGAACGAGGCCGATCGAGCCGAACGCGACGTCGGAGCGACAAGCACGACAGAACGCGGCAAAAGCTCGTTGGCCTGAACGACCACACCGAATCGATCTCCATGCTGTTCGTGCCCGATGCCCTTCGGCAACTTGAAACGATAGACGTCACCCCGCTGCACGCAGCGACTCCATCAACTGAGCCACCGCAGTCATCTCGGCACGATCAACGTCGTCGGCTTCGAGTTGGGCGACCTCAGCCGCAAGTTCAGCGCCGCGCCGAAGCCGGCGGGCCGAATCGACGAGCGCAACACGGATCGCTTCGGAACGGCTGAGACCTGAAGCTTCCAGTACCCGGAGGGCTTGCTCGGCCTCATCATCGAGTCGAACGGAGATCGCTTGAGCCATGACACCTATGTATCACAATATGCGATACGTCGATCTGCCCCGCAGGAGTGCCGCATCGCCAGCAGCCCAGGTAGGCACTGCGAACATCGTGTCGTCACCCTCGGTGACCAGCCCCTGTGCGGCGACCGGTGTTCCTGCGGACGCAAGTCGTGCCGCAGTACGTGGTGTTGATTCAGTCCGGCGCAGCCGTTGTGAGTCCACACTCGGTGGCGGCGTCTGTGAGTCGGGCGTCGTAGCAGAGGATGTGAGTGAGGTTGTCGCTGAGCGTCAACGCGCTCGCGAGATGTATGGCACCGAGCGTGCGCAGGCCCGCCGGGGGCAGCAGACCGGCCGCTCGGAGAATAC
Source organism: Acidimicrobiales bacterium (assembly GCA_965216675.1). Taxonomy (GTDB): domain Bacteria; phylum Actinomycetota; class Acidimicrobiia; order Acidimicrobiales; family SZUA-35; genus JAHELU01. Next base: position 2,004,371 of record CBDCGK010000004.1, read on the forward strand.
GGTCGTTGACGCGGAGCAGCTCCAGCCGAGCAAGCACCGACTCGGCCGTCTTCTGTGCGGTTTCGCCCTGTCCCATGACCGTACGCATTACCTCGGCCCGAGCGAGTGCACTTGACACGAGCGTGCGTCGTCGGCGGAGGTGACGACGCAGGCCGGCTGTCTCCGGCTCTCTGACCACGAGCTTCACGATTGCCGACGAGTCGAGGTAGACGACCTTTTCAGTGCTCATCTTCAGTGCTCATCGTCAGTGCTCATCGTCAGCGCTCATCGTCAGTGCTCATCATCACGCAGTCGTGCCAGCACCGACGATGGCACTTCGGCTCCGGGCTGGGGATCGACCGGCTCGGGGAACTCATCAGTGGTCGCAGGGGCCAAGTCGCCCGAAGCGCGCAATCGCTCGAGCGTCGATGGACCAGGAATGGGACTCAGCAGTGCCACAACGCACGAAGTGCAGCGTCAACGGGCCGGCGTGAGCGCCAGGGTCAACGGGCCGCGAATAGCCAGCGAACGACGCCAGGTGATCGACGATTCGTCGACCTCATAGGCACCGAAATGGTCGAGGAAGACCCGCAGTGCGACCCGTAGCTCCAGGCGGGCCAGGTGGGCCCCGAGGCAGTAGTGGATCCCATGGCCAAACGAGAGCGGGCTCGGATCGGGTCGATCCAGCAGCAGCCGTCCGGGCTGGTCGTAACGGCGCGGATCTCGGTTGCCGGCCTGCATCATCAGCATCACGGCGGAACCGGCGGGAATCGTCTCGCCGCCCACGTCCATGTCGGCGGTGAGGAGCCGCTGATTGAGCGCCGTCGGTCCGTCGTAGCGCAACAGTTCCTCAACGGCGTTCGGCCACAGCTGCGGATCGTCCATGACGAGCTGCCGCTGGTCGGGGTTGCGGTACAACGCCAGCATCGAGTTGCCGAGCGCGCTGGCGGTCGTGTCGAAACCGGCGAACGCCAGGAGCCCGACGTTGGCCACGAGTTCGTCGCGACTGAGCCGGCGCTCACCGTCGGCGGACTCGTCGTCCTCCGCTCGAGCGAGCGCCGACAGGAGATCGCCCTGCGGGTTTTGGCGGCGCTCGTCGGCCAGGTCGCCGATGTAGGCATCGAGCTCGGCCACGGCCCGGTCGAGGCGTTCCGGGTCCCAAATGTCGAACGGATTGAAGAACAGGCCGATGTCGGCCGCCAGGTCGGTCAGCCACTGCTCTCGTTCGAGTGGGATGCCGAGCATGCCGAGGATGACGTTGACCGGCAGGCGGGCGTTGAACTCGGTGGCGATGTCGACCCTATCACGCCGGGCCAACGGCACCAGCAGCCGTTCCGCCGACTCGGACACCAACGGTTCCAGATCGGCGACTCGTTTGGGGGTGAATGCCCGGCTCACCAGACGCCGCAGGCGACCGTGATCGGGTTCGTCGTCGACCAACATCCAGTTCCGAAAGAACGCCTGGGTGCGGGCGTCCAGCCTGCTGTAGGGCCGGACCTCCATCATCTCGTCGATCAGCCGGCGGGCGCTCACGTGGCGGTGTCCGACGATGGTCTGGATCTCGTCGTAGCCGACCACGAACCACGACTGGTACGACGGCCGGTTCACCACGACCCCGTCGGCCCGGATGCGTTCCATCAGCGGGAACGGGTCGGAGAAACGATGGTCACCGAGTGGGTTGCCCCACCGATCACGACCGAGTAGCAGCTCAGCGAGGCGGGGCCGGCTGATGACCTGCCGCAGGACCGGCACGATCACCCGCTGGGGATTGAACGCCACGTTTCCCTCCTTTGACCAGCACCTGCACTCGCAAGCCTACTACGGCACCGGGCGGTGGCTTCATCGCTGAACAGCTCGCCGGCGGCCAACAGCGCTCATTGCCGCCCGCCGTTCACCGCGAGAATGCAGGGTCGACCGGGACCTTGAGTGCGTTGGCCAGGGCGTTGGTCTGCGACGCCATGGCGACGACGGCCAGCAGTTCCCCGTACTGTTCGTCGGTCATCCCCTTGGTCCGGGCCGAGGCGGTGTGGGAGTGGGCGCAGTACTCGCAATTGTTGGCGACCGAGACCGCCAGGTAGATCATCTCCTTGGTGAGCGGATCGAGCGCTCCCGGCGCCATGACCTCCTTGAGCCCCTGCCAGACCCGGCGCAGGTTCTCGGGCTGGTGGGCGAGGGCCTTCCAGAAGTTGTTGACGTCGTCGACCTCCCGGGTGGCCTTGATGTCGTCGATCACGGCCCTGGCCTCGGGCGTCATGTCGTCGTCTTCGAGCAGGGGAACGGTAGCCATCGCCAAAGCCTAGGACTTCCGCGGTCCGCCTCGCATGCTTCGGGAGCGACGGTGGAGGCGACCGAAGCCGACGGCTCCGATGACAACGGCCAGTGCGGTGGAAGCCGCCAGCGCTCGTAGCGGTGGACCGTCGTCGGGGTCGCCCTCGACGCCGTGCACGACGTCGGTCACGATGGCCAGCGTCTCATCGTCGACGGAACCGAAGCCGTAGACGACGATGCGATCGCCGGCGGTGAGTGAGATCTCGACCGGGTCCACCACAGCGTCGTCACCTCCCGCGGTCACGAGCGACACCGACACATCACCCTCCGGAAGCTCGATCGACTCCTCCCAGCCGTGCTCGATGCCGGTGAGGGCCTGCTCCCCGTCGATGAGCACATCGAACGGTTCCGCAGCCGCCAGATGGCGGACGACCAGTCGACTCATCCCCGGTTCCAACGGATCGAGTCGGTTCTCGAACGCGGTCAGCGCACCGGACCCGTCCGCGGCGTGGTGAACCACGAGCGACGAGCTCCGATCGTCGGGCACCAGGTACCCTTCCGTGGCCGCCACCGGTTCGCCCGTTTCGAGCAGCTTGAAGCCGAACGACAAGGTGGTGCCGGCGAAGGCCCTCAGGTTGTAGAACTGGCCGAATCGGAGACCCTTGAGCCGGCGATCGGGGCCGACCTGCACCTCGAAGACGGCGTCGGGCATCCCGTGGATCAGGAATACCTGGGGTCCGTCCGTCTCGTCGTCGGCGTGGGCTGCGGCCGGGGCGTCGACGAGGGTCAGCGACAGCAACACCAGCACCGGCAACGCCACCGTCAGGATCGACACGACCAGCGTCGACACCCTCACCGCTCGGGCCATGGGGAACCCGGTCCGCCTGTTCACCCGGCCGACCCTACCGGCCTCGACCGGACGATCATGGAGTCGTGCCGAATCGGCCCCGCCACCCCCTCGACGCATGACGATCACCGTCGTGGCCGACGATCAGGGCCGCCAGCGGGATCGATTCCGCTAGTTCGTCGAGCACCGAGATCGCCTCGGCCGGCTCCAGGATGGCCAGCGGTGTGGCAACCACGTCGGCCACACCGGCCGACGGGGCCACGACCGTGGCCGACGCCGACGCGTCGGCCGCCATACCGGTGCGGGGATCAAGCACATGGCTGACGCGGTGCGGACCGACATCGAAGCCTCGTCGGCCGGCGCCACTGGTCGCCACCGCTTCGTTGGCGATCTCGATCACCACCAGCGGCGGCTCGTTGTCGTAGGGACGTAGCGGGTTTTCGATGCCGACCTTCATCCGGCCCCGGCCGCGATGACAGAGGTCGCCGCCGGCATTCACCAACAAATCATCGAGCGGGGGAAACCGGTCGGCGACAAGGGTCAACGACCGGTCGACGATGTGGCCCTTGGCCATGGCGTTCAGGTTGAGCTGGGAGCAGTCGCCGCAAGGGATCGGGCGCCCGTCGACGATCTCGAATCGCGGCTCGGCGATCGTATCGGCCAAGGCCGCCATCTCATCCGGGTCGGGCCGGCGGCCCTCCGACGCCGCCTCGACCCAGCGGGCGGTGAGTACACCGGCCAACGGATTGAACAAGCCGTTCGTCCGCCGCTGCCACCACAGCGCCTCTCCCATCAGGCCGGCGAACTCGTCGCTGGTGTCGGCCGGGTCGGTATCACCCCGGCGCCACCGGCTGAGTTCACTGTCCGGGTCGAAGGCGCTGAACACGGCCTGGAGCCGATCGATCTCGTCGAACAGCGACCCGGCGGCCCGATCGGCCAGCTCGTCGGGATCGACCGGTGACTCACTGCGGGACACCCGGAAGGAGAACTCGACGACCGTTCCCAAGACCGACGGGTTCTGGTAGCGGTAGCGATCGGCCGTCACCCCAACGATGGTACGAGCCGATTCCGGCGAGCACCTTCGCTCTACTGCAATCCATCGAGTACCGAGCGATCCCGCCACTCCTGCCACTAGCATCAGCGGCGATGGCGGATTCATCTTCACCCACGATCCAGCCCGCCTCTGCGGCGGCACTGATCGCCGCCATCCACGACGATCGGCTGGCCGAGCTCGACGACCCCGAGGCCCGGGCCGTCTGTTCGGCCATCGGGCGACGTACGGCCGAGGAGGTCGCCGCCGCCGTCGCTATTCTCGACGGGGCCGGATTGCGCGTCGCCGTCGATCGCGATCCGGGAACGCCGTCTCAACGCCACGTCGCCACGCTGCAGCTGGCCGGGCCCGATGACGCCATCACCGCAGCCGGCCTGCTGCAGCCGGCCGGCTACCGACCGTGGCATCCGATCGAAGGAGCGGCCCGGCAGGTATTGCGCAGGATGCATCACTCGCTGACGGTGGCCCGCACCGACGATGTGACCACGGTGTTGACGCTGTCGTGGCCCGCCCCACGACTCGGGGGACGCCTACCGTCGGTCATGATCCCCAACGAAAACGACTTCGAGGCCGTTGATCTGCCCTCATCCCTGTGGCCGCTTCATATGATCGTGCGACCGGCCCGTCTCGTGGCCGAGCGACTGGGTCTACGCCGCTCCTCGGGCCACGGTCTCGGCCCGTTTCTCAGCACGCCAATCGATCTGATCACCCCCCTGCTGGATCTGGCCGGTGTCGGACCCGACGACACGCTCGTCGATCTCGGATGTGGTGACGCCCGGGTCCTACGCCACGCCGTGACCGAGCGAGGGTGTCGGGGGGTGGGCGTCGAGTCCAACCCGTCGCTCGTCGCCGAGGCGCGACGGCTGGTCGACGAGTCCGGATCGGGCGATCGGATCACCATCATCGAAGGCGACGTCCTCGCCGAACGTCTCGGACCGGAAGCGGAACGGGGATCGGTGTTCTTCGGCTTCGTGCCGGCCTACTCGGTGCCGGCCATGGCCGACCGGGTGTTGGCCCGGGCCAGGCCCGGCAGTCGCCTCGTCGTGCACGAGCAACACCGGATGCCGGACTTCGCCGCCGGGCACGATCTGGTGTCGGTACCGCTGCTGTCGGGACAGGGTGTGACCGTGGCTCATATGGTCACGGTCACCGCTTGACGGCCGACCTCGACTGGCCGACGACGATGGCGGCCAGCGCACCGAGCACCACCGCGGTTCCCATCATCTGAGCCAGGGTGAGCGGCTCGCCGAGCACAGCCCAGGCGATGATCGAGGCGGCGACGGGAATCATGAGTGTGAACGTCGAGCCGACCCACAGAGGGATCTGCACGAGTGACCAGTTCATAAGATTGTGACCGAAGACGCCGGCCACGAAGGTGATGACGAGGATCAGCAGCAGATCCCGGCCGGTCGGCACCGACAGGTCCTGGCCGAAGGCCACGGCGAGTGGCAGGTTCAGCAGGCCGGTCCACAGCGCTGCCCCCGCCGTGAACTCGGTCGCGGTCAGTCTCGACTTGGACTGCTTCGACGCGACGAAGTAGGCGCTCCACGACAGCAGAGCGCCGACGGCCAGAAGGTCGCCCTGGAGGCTCGACACGGTGCTGTCGGCAGCCGCCACCACCACGGCGAACACTCCGGCCAGGGCCACGATCGACCACATGGCGTCACGTGAGCGGATCCTTTCACCGAAGAACCGGGCGGCCACGACGCCGACGAGAATCGGTTGTAACGCTCCGATCAGCGTGGCGTTGATCACCGAGGTCTCCTTGACGGCCGTGAAGAAGAAGGCGACGTCGAGGGCCAGGGCGATGCCGCCGAAGGCCGAGCGGCGAAACACCCGCAACGAGAACGGTGTGCCGCGGAACGACATCCAGACGGCGATTGCCACGAAGTGCAGCAGGAACCGGTAGACGGCGACGGCCAGGCCGCCCATGTCGACCGCTTTGACCAGCACGGAGGCCGAGCCCCAGGCGGTGACCGCCAGGGCGGCGCCGAGGAGACCGGTCAGCGTCGACGTCCCGGTGCTCCCATCGACATCTCCGGCGTCTCCCCCGACAGCCGCGGCTGGGGGCGCGGTATCGGCCAACCTAGCTGCCGTTTCCTGTCATCTCGGCCACCCAACCGGCGGTGGCATCGACGAGGCGGCGGCAGTCCTGGTCGGTCACGACCTTCGACAACGCCATGAAGCCCCGCCGGGCCGGGTACAGGCCGTCGGCCAGCATGGCGTGGAAGTACAGCTCCAGCAGACGGTCGTCGTCGGTGTGCACGCACAGCATCGATCCAAGACCGGTGACCCACATGCCGAGACCGGAATCGGTGAACACCGCGTCGAGGTCGGAGCGGAGACGATCGCCCCGGTCGTTCACCTCGCCGAGGGTGTCGGCGTCGAGCTCGTGCCGCAGGGTGGTGATGGCGGCGGTCATCGACACGATGTTGTTGTTGAACGTTCCGGCCTGGGTGAGCGACCGGGCCGACGACGGTTCGAACGCGGCCATGATGTCGCGCCGTCCGCCGAAGGCGCCGAAGGTCATCCCCCCGGCCAGATACTTGCCGAGGGTGGTCATGTCGCCCACGACGTCGAACCGTTGTTGGGCTCCCCCCGGCGCCAGGCGTGATGTCATGACCTCGTCGAAGATCAGCACCGTGCCGGTCTCGTCGCAGCGGCGTCGCAACTCATGCAGAAAAGCAGTCGACGCGGGGCGGCAACCGCCGGAGCCTTGCACCGGTTCGACCAGCACGCAGGCCAGATCCGGCTGGAACAGCTCGTCGAGCCCGGCGACGTCGTCGAATCGGGCGACCCGGAACCGGTGGGGTACGTTCATCGGGTTGTGGGGCCCCTCGAATGGCCCGAAGGACAGGACCCCGCCGTGGTAGGCACGGTCGAACACCCCGACCGTGCGCCGGTTCCCACCGTCGGGGTTGCCGGCGGCGTCGGTGGCGGCGACGTGGTGGAGCGCGGCGCCGATGGCCATCAAGTTGGCCTCGGTGCCCGAGTTGGTGAACCGCACCTGGTCGATCGACGGGAAGCGGTCGCAGACCAGTTGGGCCAGCTCGACCTCCCGGGGGTGGGTGGCGCCGAGCGCCCATCCCTCGCCGAGCACCTCGGCCACCGCCTGCCCGACGGTGGCCGGAGAGTGCCCGAGGAGACCGGCGGTGTAATTGCCGCAGAAATCGACGTAGCGATGGCCGTCGACGTCGATCAGCACTTGATCTCGGGCCGACGCCACCCGGAACGGAAACGGCTCGAAGTGCAGGACCGACCGGGTGTTGCCCCCTGGCAGTACTTGGCAGGCATCGGCGTGCCACCGGGCGCTGACGGGGCGGGCGGACCGGTAGGCCGAGTGTGCGTCCTCGACCAACCGGTCCAGCGCCGTGCGGGGGAAGGTCGTCATCCGCATAGGAGTTCAGCGGGTAGACGATGTGCGTAGCTCCAAATCACGACGAACTCCAGGCCAAAGCGTCAAGAGCGTAGCGCCGACGCACCAGGCCCCTTATCGTGACACAGCCTGGTGGAGGTGGCCTATTCCGTGGCGGATGGCATCGAGCCGGCTCCGGGACTCGACCAGCTCGGCCACGGGGGCGCCGGCTCGGCGGAGGTCCTCGTGGGCGTTCCACTGGGCCAGCAGTTCTTCGAGATCGGCCTCGAAGCGGGACCGGAAGTCCTCGAGTTCGAGACGGATCGTCTCCCATTCGGCGCAGAGCCGGCTGAGGGCTCGGGCCCGGACGATCTCCGGGTAGGCCCGGTCGGCCAGCACGTCGAGCACAGGCCACTCGGGGCGGACCTGACGGGCCAGGAGGACGATGTCGGTGAGTTTGGTTTCGTTGGGTTGGAACCCATGATCGTGGATCGAGGTTCCAAGTCGGGCAAGGTCTTCGGTGCTTGGAATCTTCTGCATACTTCTACACTACGGCTCCTTAGTGTCAATCAAAAGCGATGATTATTTGCAGTATTGATCAGAACATCTTATGATTAGGAATCATGTGGAACGAGCTGAGCACGCGTCACCTTCTCGCCCTCCGAGCCGTGGCCGAGGAAGGCACCTTCGGCCGGGCGGCCACCCGCCTCGGCTTCACCCAGTCGGCCGTGTCACAGCAGGTCGCGGCCCTGGAGCAGATGGTGGGCCTCCCCCTTTTCGATCGCCCCTCGGGCCCCCGCCGGCCGCAGCTCACAGCGGCCGGCGAGCTGATGCTGGAGCACGCCAACGCCCTCATCGAGGCCGTCGAGCGGGCCGAGCACGACCTCGATCGTTTCTCCCGGGGCGTGTCGGGCAGGTTGGCCGTCGGCACCTTCCAGTCGATCTCGGCCCGTGTCCTGCCGGTCATCTTCCGCCGGTTACATCAGGAGGCCCCCGATATCGAGGTGACCGTCGTCGAGGAGGACGCCGATCAGGACATCCGCATCGGCTCGCTACGGCGGGGCGACATCGATCTCGCGTTCATCGTGGGCGACCCTCACCCCGACTGCCACGCCCGGTACCTGGGGGCCGATCCCCATGTTGCCATGGTTCCGGCCGATCATCCGCCCGGGCCGGTGGAGCTGGCGTCGCTGTCGGGCAAGCCCGCCATCGGCCAGCCTCCCGACGACACCTGTGGTCTCGAAGTCGATCGGGGTCTCGAACGCCTGGGCGTCACGCCGAAGTACGCCTTCCGATCACACGACAACGGTGCCATCCAGGGCATGGTGAGCGCCGGGGTGGGGGTCGCCGTGGTTCCCCTGCTCACCATCGACGTCACCGACCCGACGATCTCCGTGCGGTCCACCGTTCCGGAGCTCGAACCGCGGCAGCTGAATCTCGTGTGGCTGGCCGAGCGCTCGCTGTCACCGCTGGCGGAGCGCTTTGTCGACATCGCCGTCGACGTCTGCGCCCGGCTGCTCGCCGCCGCTCCCGACGCCGACGCCGCCGCCTGACCTCCGACGAGCCGTCCGAACGCCTCGACCCCCCGGTCTGACCCCGAGCCTGGCCGCCCACTCCACCGGTCGTTTACGGGCGAAAGCGGTCACTTTCGTTCGTTTTCACCCGCGAACGCGCACGGGGCCGGGGCGGGATGCGGTCGGGGTGGGTTGGACGGCTGGGTCAGCCGCCGTCCAGTGGGGCTTCCCCGCCTCCGCCTCCGCCACCGTTGCCGTTGCCGTTCCCATTGCCGTTCCCGTTGCCGTTGCCGGAGGAGGTACTCGACGTCGACTGGGTGTCGGTCGACTGGGTTGCCGTCGTCTCGGTCGTGGTGTTCTGCGCAGTCGTCGCCGTCGTCTCGCTCGTGGCGCTGCTGGACGTGGAGTCGTCGGGTTCGGAGGTCGAAGAATTCGGGTCGACCGTGGAGGGTCCAGCCGGATCGGTTGTGGTGGTGGCGTCCTCGATCACATTGCCGTCGAGATCGATCGGGAGACACGGCTCGGTGGTCGGCACGATGACGTCATCACCGTCCTGGGCCGGAACAGGGGCACGGAACGCAAACGTCGGCAACCGGAGGTAGCCGAACCCGGTACCTGTCCCCGTGCCACCGCCGAGCACGCCGAGAGCGCCCTCATCGTCACCACCTCCGCCATCATCGCCGCCGCCTTCAGGCTCCGAGGTCGACGTCGACTGGGCCTGGGCGGCCGCGACCAACGCCGGGTCGGGCTCCGCACAGGGCACCAGCGTGGTCATCAGCTCGAGTCCGAGGACGTGCTGGTCCGGGCCGGACTGCTCGGTGGCGATCTCGCACGGCTCGTCGTTGGCCGTCGCTGCCATCATGTAGTCGTGCCACATGATGGCGGGCAGGTCGCCGCCGTGGATCTGGTTGTAGTCAGGGAACAGCTCGCTGATGAGGGGCCAGAGCGGCTCGCCGGCTTCCTCCCGCTCGGCGTTGGATTTGGCCAGCGTCTCGTCCTTCATGGTTCGAGGGGCTCCAACCTGTCCGGCGACGCCCTGATAACCCATCCACACGCTGGTGCTCAGATTGCAGGAGAAGCCGGCGAACCAGGCGTGCTGGGCGTTATTGGTGGTACCGGTCTTGCCGGCCGTGGCCCGAACGGTGCCGTCCTCGTTGACCAGCAAGGCGTTCTTGCCGGTGCCGTTGACGGCAACGTCGACCAGCGTGAGGTTCACCTGCCGGGCCACGGAACCGTCGATCGCCTGCTCACCCTGGCGCACCCCGTCGGCCGGAGAGGCCAGGCCGTCGCAGTCGCCCGGCTGGGTCGGATACCAGCACAAGACGTTGCCGTCCGCGTCCTCGATCCGGTCGATGTAGATCGGATCGTGGCGCACGCCCTCGTTCTTGAGCGTCGAGTACACGGTGACCATGTCGAGTGGTGTCACCGAGAACCCGCCCAGGGCGATGGCCGGGATCGGCGGCACCTCGGACTCGATACCCAGCCGCTGGGCCATGTCGACCACCGGCTCGATACCGACCTGCTGGATCATCTGGCAGAAGATCGAGTTGCGGGACAAGCGCATGCCGTCGGCCGCCGACTTGGCCCGGCCCACGGGATTGTTGGTCCCGCCGCTCGGCTTCCAGTTGTACTCGGGCCAGACACACGGCGCATTGTCGAACAGGGACTCGAGTGAGAATCCCTGCTCGACGAACTCGGCCAGCACGACCGGCTTCATCGTTGAGCCGGGTTCGGCGAACGCCTGTCCGTCGATGCCGGTGACCAGGTTGACCTGGCTCGCCTCCCAATCGGTTCCCGCCATCATCGCCACCACTCGGCCCTGGTCGTCGACGCTGACGATCGCGCCCTGCGGCATGTCGGGATTGTTGGGGTCGAGCGTGGACACGACCGTCTGATAGGCGGCGCGCTGCAGGTCGGGATCCAACGTGGTGTACACCCGCAGGCTCTTCTGGTAGTACTCGGCCTGCGGGAAGACCTGTTCGAGTTGCTTGCGGGCAGCCCAGATGAAGTACTCGGAGCCGACCTCGGACCACTTGACGTCGCCGAGGCCCTCGACATTGGCCTCTTCCCGAACCAGCGAGGCCCAGTTGTCCTGTTCGGCCAGTACCCGCTGGTCGGCGGTGATGTACTCCTGCTCCTCCATGAGGCCGAGGGTCACGGCCCGGCGCCGGCCCGCCTCATCGGGGAACTTCAACGGATCGGCAGCGGAGGGGTTCCGGATCAGACCGGCTAGATAGGCCGCCTCGGGCAGGGTCAGGTCGGCGAGATCCTTGTCGAAGTAGTTGCGGGCCGCGGCGGCCACACCGTAGGAGCGGCGACCGAACCAGATCCGGTTCAGGTAGCGCTCCAGGATCTGCTGCTTGGCCGCCTCCTTCGAGCCGAGCTCGTCAGCCAGTTCCTGTTCGAACTTGATGGCCCGCACCACCTCACGGGCCTTGCGGGACACGCTGTCGGACGAGTCGCCGGAGATGAGCTTGATGTACTGCTGGGTGATCGTGGAGCCACCCTGGAGGCTCCCCTCACCGGTGACCTTCCGCTTCGCCACCTGATACGCGGCCCGGCTCAGACCGATCGGGTCGACACCGGAGTGCTCGAAGTAGCTCTTGTCCTCGGTGGCGATCACGGCCTGGATCACGACGTCGGGGATCTCGTCGTAGGGCACGACGATCCGATCCTCCGCGTCCTGGGCGATCTGATAGGCGGCGGTGTCGGGACCGCACTCGAAGCCGATCTCGGAGGTGCACAGGTAGGTCGTCTCGTTGAGGTTCTCGAAGTCGTCGTCGCTCGTGCGTTCCACCTGGCTGGCGAAGTTCCAGGCCACGGCGACCGCCGCACCGGCGATCACGAACAGCACGAAGAAGAACCGGCGGAAACGCCAGAACGGATTTCGACTCCGGTTACGGGGCGGAGCGGGGCCGGACAGGGGTCCGGGGACATACCCCGTCATAGTGTCTCAGTCATTACAGCTTCACCAACTGTCGATCACAAACTGTCAACCGGCTGTGCGGTTCACGCCCGGGCCGGGTCAGCCCGAGACTTCGAACGACTCCCGCAGGTGGTTCCACCAACACTGGCGGCACACCTCGATGACATACCACGTAGACGGTCTACCACGGTTTCTCAGCTTGCGGGCTTCACCCAGGTCGGCAACGACCCGACCCGACTTGGGAAGGGATGCGCCAAAGGCAAACGTTACCGCCACCAGATCCGAACCGTCACACAACGGGCAAGGTTCCGGCAACAATGTTCCACAGTTATGGGCCACCCGCCTCAGCTCGACTTGGGCATCACAAGCCGTCTCGGTGGGCCGATCGCCCCGGAGCACCGAATCAACCACCCGCTGGCGGGCCAGGCGGTAGCTCACCACGGCCGACGTCTTGGGGGCCGGGGTCGACGCCTGCTGGCGACCCTGAGCGGATCGGGACGTGCTCACCTCGACCAGGGTAGCGAATGGCCGGTCACCGAGTCGTGTCGAATACCAATCGCAGATACATGCCATCGCCCCCATCCCCGGAGCGGCTAACGGGCATTCGGCCCGTCAATCGGCCCGTCAGCCCAGCTGGGACACGCCGATGAGAGGGGCTCCGGCCATCACGAGGCCACCGGCGAGAAGCACCATCACCACGGTCGGGTCGAGCCGCGGGCCGACCCTGGCCCCGGCACTCGAACCGATCACCGCACCGGCGACGAGCGGTGGCGCATAGGCCCAGACAATGTTGCCGGCGAGGGTATGGCCGATCGCAGCCGCCGAGCTGGCCACGGCCCCCGCCGCGGCCGTGGTGGCGGCGGCCCGGTGTACCGACAGGCGCTGGATCCGAACCAGGAACGGAACGGTGACCAAACCGCCGCCGACGGCGAAGGCCCCGTTGAGAAATCCGACGCCCGAGGCACCGGCCAGGAGCGCCCCGACACGGGGTTCAGCCAACTCTGGTAGCAAAGGGCGAGGTGTCACCTCGCCCTTTGCTACCAGTCCTCGGCGGAGTGACCCGACCACGACGAACACGGCCAGCGCGATCATCAGCAGTCCGATGATGGTGAGCAGCAGATCGGAATCGAGACGGTTGGTCAACAGCCAGCCCGTCGTCAATGCCACCGGGGCGGCCGCACATGACCACCAGGCCGCCACCGGTCGCACGACCAGACCCTGGCGGTCATAGGTCAGCGCCCCGGACAGATGGAGGAAGGCCAGCGTGACGACACCGGTGCCGACGGCCTGCGCACCCTCGAGGCCGAACAACAGGGCGAGACCGGGGATCAGGAGGAAGCCGCCTCCGGCGCCGATGATTGCGCCGTAGGCCGCGATGATCATGGCGAAGGCCGCCAGGCCCAGGGCGACTCCAGGTTCCAAGGACCGTGAGTCTAGACGTCGTCGGGTCGCTACCCGGCGAGAAGTCCCCCGGCCGCCGCCAGCGCGATGACGACGACCATCGGCGTGAACACGGCATCGTCGGCGCGGGCGAACCGGGTGGATCGGACCGACTTGGTGAAACCCACGAGTCGACCGTCGCCGACCGCGCGGAGCCCGAACGCCACCACGCCGCTCCATCCCATGAGATGAACGACCGTCCCGCCGACCCCGATGGTCGCCGCGCCGACGGCGCCGGCCAGCACGAGCAGCATCACGGCAACGGCCGCCGTCATCAGCCGGCCGGGCCGCAACGGCGACGATTCGTCGACGGGTTCGTCACCGGCCTCGACCGGCCGAGCCGGAACGGCCCGATCCAGCAGCCACCGACCGCCGAGCACCCAGTACCAGTGGAGACCCGATGCCGCCACCAACACCGTGGCCGCACCCAACCCGGCGGCGGTCCCGAACCCCGATGGAAGGACCCCGCCGCGGTCGAGGGCGGCAAGGCCGGCGATGAGGAACACCGGCCAGGCCGGGTGGGTGCGGGATGCCGCGACCACGATGACCGCCGACACGAGACAGACCACTCCGACCGTCACGGCTGCCTCAGCGCCGGCAACCGCAGCGGCCAGACCAAGCCAGGCCAGCGACGTCAGGTGCCAGGCGAAGCGCAGAATGCGTTCAGCGGCCGGCCGGGGAAGGGTGATCGACCACGGCTCGGCCAGCAGCGGCACGAGAATCATGCGCTCACCGAGAAACGAGTGCATCATCGCCAGGGTCACGAGACCACCGGCCGCCAGAATCGAACTGATCATTGTGATTGACCTCACTGACGAGTAGGGGTTCATCGCCATACGGGACCGTATGGAGACTCGTGACCATACCTTACCGTATGGTTGGCACCATGGCCAGGAAAAAGACCGGAGACAGGGCGTTGTCCCGCGAGGCGTGGACCGACGCCGCTCTGACCGCCCTGGCCGACGGAGGCATCGACGCGGTGAAAGTCGAGACGCTTGCCTCGTCGCTGGCGGTGACCAAGGGCAGCTTCTACTGGCACTTCGCCGACCGGCAGGACCTCCTGACCGCCATTCTCGATCGCTGGGAAGAGCGGGCCACAACCCGGATCATCGAGGCCGCCGACAGCGCGGCCAATGACACCGACGACCCGCAACAGCCCTTCAGGACGCTCGCCCATCTCGTCTTCCTCGCCGACCCGACCGGCGCCCGGGTGGAGACGGCCCTTCGGGCCTGGGCTGCCGTCGACGAGACGGCGGGACAAGCCGTCGAACGCATCGACGCCCGCAGACTCGACTACGTGGCACGCCTCCTCCGCCGGTCCGGGCACACTCCGGCGACGGCCCGCCGCCGGGCCCGGCATCTCTATCGGGCCATGATCGGCGACTTCCTGTGGCGGACGACGGGCGGGCCCACCATCAGCCGCTCCGACCTCGACGACCTCGTCGATCTCCTCACCCGACTCGAACAACGGTAGGGTCGGATCGTGACCGGGCAGGCCATCACCGACCACCTCGCCAACATCCCCCACGCCACGGCCCTGGGGCTTCGGTTCCACCACGTCTCCGACGACGCGGTCGAGATCGTGCTCCCCTACGACGAACGACTCGTCGGCGACCCCGACACCGGGGTTATCCACGGCGGTGCCATCACCGCGCTGCTCGACAACGCGGCCGGTTTCGCCGTCCGTGTGCCGGGCGTCGAGGCCGAGCCGGTGGCCATCGCCACCCTCGATCTGCGGATCGACTACATGGGTCCGGCGACTCCGGGCCGGGCGGTCATCGCCCGGGCCACGGCGTTCAAGCGGACCCGCACGATCACGTTCGTCCGGGCGGTGGCCTACCACGACTCACCCGACGACCCGATCGCAACCTGCACCGCCACGTTCATGACCGGCACACCCAACTCCACCCGCCCACTCTCCGGGTCGGGCCCGGGCCGGGCCGGCGGGGGAACCCGATGAAGTTCCTCAGTCAGCTCCGCTCCGAGGGCCGGGTGAACGACCTCGATGCCCTCGTCGACCACATCCCCTACGCCCGTTTCATCGGATTGAAGGTCCACCGCCTCGGTGACGAGGTGATCACCGAACTCCCGCCGCAGGATCACCTGACCGGCAACCCCAACCTGCCCGCCGTCCACGGTGGCGTCGTCGGAGCCGTCCTCGAGATGACGGCGATTCTCCAGCTCATCCACGACACCGACTGCGAGCGGTTACCGAAGACCGTCGACGTGTCGTTCAACTATCTCCGACCGGTTCGCTCCGACACCATCACCTACGGGCGGGCCACCGTGACCCGCCAGGGTCGTCGGGTCGCCAACGTCCGGTGCGAGCTCTGGCAGAACGAGCGTGACCGGGTGGTGGCGAACAGCCACGGGCACTTCGTGCTCGCTCCCCTCAACGACGAACCGCCCCCGGCGACCACCGAACCGGCCTGAAGCCGACCGGTTCAGTCCGAGATCCCGGTGGCGGTGATCTCGACCCGACGGTTGCGGGCCCGGCCCTCCGGGTTGTCGCTACCGTCGGCGTTCTCGTTGGGAGCGACCGGCTCGGACTCCCCGACCCCCTGCGCCTCCAGCGTGCCTGGGTCCACACCACGGTCGACAAGACCCTCCTCGACGGCCCGCGCCCGCCGGTTCGACAGCTCCAGGTTGGAGGCGTCGGATCCGACGGAGTCGGTGTGGCCGACGATGACCGTTCGTTCGGCCGCCAGCTCCGTCAGTAAGTCGGCGATGTCGTCGAGGACCTCCGACGCCGACTCCAACAGCTCGGCCGAACCGAACTCGAACAGCACCGACTCCTCCACCACGATGCGGGCCGTGTCGTCTTCGAGCGACGCCCCGACGGACTCGGCCAGGTCCTCGATCCGTTCCGATCTCGATCCGGCATCCGGAGCGACCACCACGACCGACGACTCCGGCAGCGAGCCCACGATGCGGGCATCGGATTCCGGCACCGACAACCCGGCGCCGCCGGCCTCGGCCACAGCCGTCTCAGCCGCCCCGACTGTCTCAGACGCCTCGACCGGATCGGCTGCAGCGTTATCGGCACGGCCGTCACCACCGTCGGCCTCGAAACGGCAGCCGGCGGCGGTGGCCATCGTGACGACGACCGCAGCCACCCAGCGGACCGTCCGCCTACCGGGTTTCAACCGCCTGCGATCACGGTCGGGATGGCGACCGCCTGGATGGTCGGTTCGACCACGTCTCCGTCCGGGTCCGGCTCCGGATTGAACGTGACATCGATGGTCTCGGTGTCGCCCGGCAGGACTCCGAGAAAGACGATCTCGGCCTCGATGACCTCGCCCGAGGAGAACTCCAGGGTCTCGTTGACGCTCGGGGCCTGGTAGGTCATGACCACGTTCGGATCGTCGACCTCCAGTGTGATCCCCGTCGACGAGTCGCCGGCCAGCGCGACCTCGTCGGGTGAACCGTTGGCCGCGCTGAACGACAGCACGACGTACGACGGTTCGACGAGCAACCGCTCGAGCGTGACCACCACCCCCGAGGGGTGGCGGATCTGGACACCGCCGAGGTCAACGACACCACCAGATGCGTTAATGGCGTCGTCGACCCCGGAACCGGCGTCCACTGCAGCGGTCGATGCAGGGCTGGCCTCCCCCGCGGAGGTGGTCGGGCCGGTCGTCACCGGTGTGGATTCCGAGCCCGATGAGCCGGACGCCCGTTGACGGGGTGCCTCGCCCCCGCAGCCGGCCAGAGTGGCGAGCACGAGTGCGGGCACGACGAGCAACACGGGCGAGGTTCGCCCGGCCCGCAGCGACGACCGGCAGAGATTTCGATCAGCCAACCGCCACCGCCGTTCGGGGGCCGGGCCAGTACAGGCCGACGTAGCCGGGGTGCCGGGTCAACGACGTCACGTTGCAGAGATCGAGAATCACGGTGTCGGGGTCCAGGTCGATAGACGACCAGATCTCGTCGCTGAGGCTGTGGCTGACGACCACCACGTCGGCTCCGGCGACGACCGCCTCCAGATCGTCGTGCACCAGATCGACCAGATGAGGCAACGCCGAGAGCGCGAAGACGCGGTTGGCGCCGTGCAGCCGGTCGACGGCGAGCTCACCGTCGTACACGGCAACGTCGATCCCCTTGCCTTTGAGCCGCTCCACCACCGACACCATCGGGGCCTCCCGCAGGTCGTCGGTTCCTTCCTTGAACGCCATCCCGATGACGGCGACGCGGCTGGGCAGCTCACCGAGGATGCGATCACAGACGAGGTCGACCTGGTCGCGATTCGACAGCAGAATGCCCGACAGCATCGGTAGCGGTACTGCCCGCTGGCGGGCGACGTCGATGACGGCTCGCAGGTCCTTCGGTAGGCAGGACCCACCGAACGGGCTGCCGGGCCGGAGGTATTTGGTGGAGATGTTCAGTTTGTCGTCACGGCAGAAGATGTCCATGACGTCGATCGAGTTGATGTCAAGTTCGGCGCAGAGGCGGCCGATCTCGTTGGCGAACGTGACCTTGGCCGCGTGGTAACAGTTGGCGGCGTACTTGACCATTGCCGCCTCACCGACGCCGACCTCGATCATCGGTGCGTCGATGCCGGGATACAGCCGCCTGGTGAACTCGAAGGTGAGCGGCTCGTCGGATCCGACGACGATCGCCGGCGGATCGAAGAAGTCGTCGAGCGCGGAAGCCTCACGCAGGAACTCGGGATGGCAGGCATACCCGAGATTGGGGCCGAGGACCCGCCTCGACGTGGTCTCGAGCCGAACCCGGACCCGATGGTGGATCTCCGGCAGCGACGTCGACCGGCTGATCACGGGAACGAACGGGCGAGGGTTGGCCCGTAGGCCCTCGCCGATCTCGGCCGCCGCCGCCAGCAGGTGCCGGTCATCGACCCCGCCCGACGCCGTCGAGGGCGTGCCGACGGCGATCATCACCATGTCGACGCGTCGGGCTACGGCGGTCGCATCGACGGTGGCGGAAATCGTCCCCCGCTTCGTGTACTCGGACAGGATCTCATTCAGACCCGGCTCGACCACCGGCGCCTTGCCCTGATTCAGATCGTCGACCTTGCGGGATGCGATGTCGACGCCGATGACGGTGTGCCCCAGCTTGGCCAACCCGGCCACGGTGACCGCGCCGACATATCCGAGACCGAACACGCCGATCGTCAGTCCGTCACCGTCGCCGCCGTTGTTCTGGATCATTTCCATACTTCCTCCCTCAGGAGCGTTCGAGAACGCTCGTTCACTTGCGAATCGGCGACCGTTCATCCCTTGTTGGGCCGGCCGGCACCGACCTCTCCCTCGACGGCCGGGGTTCCGGCCGGGCAGCGAGCCGTCGGGTCGACGCCTTTGTTCCTGGACAGCCGGGTCGACGGCGGCGAGCCGCCGAACGTGTTGCCGCAGACCAGGCCCTGCGGGTCGCGTTGCTGCTTGACGCCGTACTCACCGCTGATGTCCTGGCAGACGTTGCCGTAGAAGTCGTTCCCGGTGCCGTCCGGCTCGTCGTCGCCGCCGAAGCGGATACAGGCCCCGTCGGCCCCTTCGACGAGGTTGAACCGGAACACGTTGCCCCGCCCGACCAGGCCGCCGCGGCTGCCGAAGGCCCCGCTCTCGGGGTCGGCCTGCCCACTGCACGAGTTGTATTCGACCAGGATCGAGTGGACCGCCTCCTTGGCCTCCACGCACTCGTTCAGGCTCCGGATCGTGTTGTGGTGGACCCAGACGTCGGTGGTCTCGTCCCGCTCCGGTGTCGGGTTCTTCTCCTTCAACTGTTCCGGTGCGGTTCCGATGTAGATGCCTTCGCCGTTCTTCGAGCCGTTGCAGCACTTGCCGAGACCGCAATCGGCGATGTCGTTGCCGGCGATCTCGATGGCCGAGGCTTGATATTTGACCCGGATGCATTCGCCGGTGCCGCCGGCCGGTGAACCGCGGAACACGGAGTTGAGAACCTTGACGTCGGTGACGTGCTGACCCGGGCCGTCGCCGACCATGTAGAGGTTCGACGAGCCGCCGACGATCGCGAAGTCGACGATCCGGTACGAGGAGTGACCGAGCTGGAAGCATCGAGCCACTTCACCGTCGTTCGGCGATGGACATTCGAGATAGGCGCCCGGCTCGGCCGTTATCACGATCGGGTTCGAGGTGGTCCCGGATCGCACCGAACGGACGGGACCCGGATGGGGGCCGGCGCCGATCAGCTTGATGATCTGGCCGGGTTGGACGTCGTCGAGTGCGTCCTGGAGGACCGGGTGATCCTGACCTGGACCGACGGTGACGGTCTCGCCATCGGTGATGTCGGCGATGTCGCTCGACCGGCCGGTCGGCCGTTCGAGAGGAACGGCCCGTGAAGCGGCCAGTTCGGCCTCCGAAACCGGCAGCGGATCACCGATCCGCTTGTAGGCGACCGCCGCCAGCATCGATCGGTTCTCCTGAGGTGGGGCGGCCACATCGAGACGCTCGTCGACGACGTTGACCTCGTAGCTCTGGATGAAGGGGCGGTTCATGCCCACCGCTTGCCCGACGTCGATGATGGCCCGGTCGCTCCCCTCCATGACCAGCGGAAAGACCCGGTAGCCGGGGGTGGCGTCGTAGGTCTCGGCCCAGCCGACCAGTACCTGATACAGCCCCGGGGAGACCGGGAACGAGCAGCTGGGTTCGAAGCGGCGAGCCTGGAACAGCTTGTCGTCGTCGGTGCCGTCGATGCCGTTCGGCGACTCGTAGGTGTTCCCCCCGACGCAGGCGGCGGCACCCCACCGATTTCCCTCGTCATCAGTGAAGTCGCCACCGCCGACGTTCCAGAGACCGTCGAAGTCGTCGACGTCGAAGCGGTCGAGGCAGCGGTCGGGCTCGTCGGCGCAACGGAACGGCCCGATCACGTCGGGTCGGCTGGCCCCGACGTCGGTGCGTTCGGAACCGGAGTCCGAGTCGGAGTGGTCCGGGTCGTCGGCATCGTCGTCACCGCCGGATTCCGAATCGGCGCCGTCCGACGACTGGTCGCCGTCGCCGATGTCCACGGCGAGCTCACCGGTCGGGGTCGACGTCTGGGCGGTGGTGTCGTCGACCGCGATGTTCTGACCGTCGCCGTCGTCGCCGGTGACGGTCATCAGCAGGACGGCCAGCGCCAGCAGCGCCACGGCGGCGGCGATCGCGGTGACCGGTCGCGGGAGCGGCGGCACGGCGTCGTCGCCGGGTTGTGGTTGTTCCTGATCGGGCGGTTTGACGGTCATGGGCTGCTCGAAGACGTGGTGGACGCCGTCGTCGGAGCCGGCGTGGTCGACGTGGCGGTTGTGGTCGACGTCGTTTCCGTGCCGGACGTTGAGGCCAGGCTCGACGGCGGTGTCGCATTCGGATCGCGGGCGGCACCCGTTTCGGCGACCGTCGTGGTTGTGACGACACCGCCGAGCGCCTTGGCGATGGCCGCGGCGTCGACGTCGATGTCGCTGAAGAACGGCGACGGTGACACCGGGTACTCGCGGGACACCAGGACCTCGGTGTTCTCCTGGCGGGACTCGTCGAGATCGGCGGCCACCAGCACGAACTGGCCCCCGTCGTAGCCGTTCTCGACTTCGACCGTCCACTCCCAGATCAGCGGCTCGTCGGTGCGGCCGGGGATCGGCCCGGCGGCCATGGGATCGGTGCCGGAGACCGGATACCGGTTGCCTTTGTTGTCGAGGAAGAACAGCTCCGTGAACACGATCGGGTCGCGGCCCTCGTTGAAGACCTCGAAGGAGGCCTGGACCTGGTTCGGCCCGGCACACTGCTCGATCGGGGTGAGGCGCAGGTCGGCACGGATGGTGCTGTCGAGGTCGATGGACATCTCATCGGCGGTCGAGCCGTCGATCAGGAGATCGGAGATCAGCCACACACCCTCGGCTTCACGGCGCACACCGATGGCGGTGAGGTTTCGGGTCAGGCCACTGTCGAGGGTGAAGGTGGCCGACACCGGGATGGCGAGCTGACCGGCGCCGGCCAGCTCGGCGGTCGACGACACCGACGACAGTTCGGCGCCGGCCAGCGAGAACCCGCAGCGACCGGCCTCGGCCAGGTGGAAGAGAAAGGCCTTGGCCTCGTCGGTGGTCAGCGTTGCCGCTCGATCGAAGTTGTTGTCGGCCATGGCGGCGACGAAACCGTCGAGCAGCGCCCCGGCGGCGGCCACCGCCTCGCTCGACGCCTGGCTCAGCGGACCGTCCAGCCCGGGCACCTCGCTCAGCTCCTCGACGTTGACACCCACCAGACCCGATGCCGGATCGAGATCGGCGCCGATCGACGGGTCGCTGCCGTCGGCGGCATCCTCGATCGACTCGGCCGGCGCCGTCCGGACCACCGCCGCCGGTGCGCCGCCGCAGCCCGACAGCAGACCAACGGCCACGACGACGCCAGCCGCGGTGAGCAGGCCAAGCACGCTCGACCGGCGATTCACGGCTGCCCGCCGGCGGTCGAGTCCTGTTGCGCCTGCTGCTCGAGGTCGGCGAACGCCCGGCCTTCCTCAGCGAAGAAATAGGCGGGGACGGGGATGAGGTCGGCCAGCGGCCGGTCCTCCCGCAGAGGCTTGTAGATTCGCTCCACTCCGTAGCGTCCGCCGTCGACCTCGTTGTTCTGCCAGAACGGTTCCGAGGCCGACGCCACCTGCACGGTGAATGCAGCGTGGGCGTTGCGAACGATCTTGTTGGCTTCGATGTCGAGACCGTCGGCCTCGGCCAGCTGGAACCCGGTGTCGAAGTTTCCGGTGATGTCGTTGAGCTTGAAGCTCACCTGGGGACTGGTGTCCTCCAGCAGCACCCCGACGCCGTTCTCGGTGATGTCGTTGAGCTGAACGTCGGCCGAACCATCGGCGATGCGCAACCCGAACTCGTTGTGGTCGAGCGTGTTTCCGGTCACCGTCACCGACGATCCCGCGGAGGCCAGCTCGATGCCGCCACCTCGGTTGCCGGTGACCGCCGAATCGCGTACCTCGGAGGAGGCGTTGGCCCCCGTGAACCCGATGCCCCCGTTGTTGGCCCACACGGTGTTGGCGGTCAGGACGACTCCACGGGTGTTGGCGACCGAGATTCCCCGCCCGCCGTTGCGGAACATCCGACTGTCGCTGACCACGACGTTTCCGGCGGCACCGGTGATGCTCACCCCGTGGCCGTCGTTGGCTCCGGCGTCGACCTCGCTCACGCTGGTGTCGCTGGTGCTTCCCTCGATCAGCAGACCGTCGCCCACGCTCTCGACCGTCGATGCTCCGGTGAGCGTGACGCCGGAGACCGACGACATGCGTATGCCGGCCAGCGTCGTACCGCTCACGTCGACGTCATCGATGACCAGCAGCGGGAGATCACCCTGAAGATCGAGCCCCACATGGCCGTTCCTGACCGTCACGTCGCTGATCGATCCGGTGGACCCGCCGGCCACCGCGAAGCCGAAACGACCCCGGTCGGGGCCACCCAGACCGTTGACCGCGAGCCCGTCGACGTCGAGAGTCGAATTCTCGAGATGCACATAGGCTCTGCCGTCGGCCGCCTCGGTGTCGATTCCGGTTCCGTCCCACGAGCTGATGGAGGCGTTCCGAATCTCGATGTCGGCGCCCTGGGCGATGAAGGGTACGATCGCCTCGGGGTCGCTCCGGAGCCGGACGTTCATGTCGACGATCGACACGTGCGCCGCGTCGGTGACGATAACCGGGCGGGTGAACGTGATGGTGTCACCGTCGAACGAGGCGAGGCCCTGGTCGATCACGGCCGGGGTGGCGGCGATCTCACGGATCGAGGCCGCACCGTTGCGAACGATGATTGCCGTACCGAAGTCGCCGAAGGCTTCGACCGTGACGTCGGCGGGCCGGCGGTCGACCTCGTCGTTGCGCTGCTGCTGGTAGTACCAGATGCCTGCTCCGGCGGCGCCGACCACGGCCAGTGTGGCCAGGGCGACACCGGCCAGACGGCGGGGGGAGCGGCGAGTCCGCGTCGGAGCCTGGGCGGCCGCCGCCTTGAGTTCTTCGGCCTTGCGGGCTGCCTTCTCCGCTTTGCGGGCGGCTTTCTTGGCCCGTTGCTCTGCTCTCATTGCGGTGACCTCATCGCAGTGCCCTCATCGAACGTTCACCACGCCGGGCGGGGCCAATCGGAGACCCTCGCCCGCGGTCCGGGCGCCACGTAGGATCTCGAGCAGGATGG
Organism: Acidimicrobiales bacterium; assembly: GCA_965216675.1. Lineage (GTDB taxonomy): Bacteria > Actinomycetota > Acidimicrobiia > Acidimicrobiales > SZUA-35 > JAHELU01. Next base: position 2,027,865 of record CBDCGK010000004.1, read on the forward strand.
CGATCAGCACGACGGCCACCCCCACGTACGGCATGTACCGCCGCCAGAACGGACGGTCGACCGGGGTGTGCACCAGCTGATCGGCCGTGATGGCGCTGGCCTCGTCGATCGATCCGAACCCGCCCCGCTTCAGCCGGAGCCCGGTGTCGGCGGCCTCGATCTCCGACTCTTTGATCTCGACGATGCCCGAGTTGGACGCCACGACCCCGACGTCGACGTCGGAGATACGGGCCCCGACGATCTCAACGGCGGTCCGAGCCTCGATTCCCACCGGCGCCGAGCTGATCTCGACGTTGCTGATCGACACCGGAGCGGCATCGGCGATGATGGCGGGTCGGGTCGTGTTGGTGATGACGTTGTTGACGATGGTGACGTCGGAGGCGCCGCCATAGGCGTGAATCCCACTGGCGTTGGCTTCCAGGTAGTTACCCTCGACATGGATGTCGGTGGTGCCGACGTGGCTGAGCCGGATGCCGGTCCGGTTGCCCCGGACGGTGTTGTTGAGAACCTGGCCCTCACCGGATGCGAGATAGACGATGCCGTCCTTCTTGTTGTTCTCGACGATGTTGTTCTCGATGATCACCCGGTCCGAGGCCAGGTCGACGACGATCCCGTTGCCGCCGTTGTTGTAGGAGTGGTTGTTCCGCATCACGCTGTCGCTGACGCCTCGGGAGAAGATGAGCCCGTGGCTGCCGTTGCCGAACGCCACGTTGTTCTCGACGATCAGGCCAATGCTGTAGTCGTGCGGGTCGAGGCCGTAGTAGACGTTGTTGGAGAAGGTGTTGCCCTCGAAGACGATGTCCCGGGCCTCGAAGGTGTAGACGCCAAACCAGTTCTGGTCGTACAGGGTGTTGATCGTCGAACCGGTCGTGCCGCCGGTGCGCCACGAGGTCCCGTAGGCACCGGAGCGGTCGCTGCCGAGACCGATGATCTCCGAGTCGAGGATGTCGAGCCGCGAGCCCCGTTCGTAGAGGATGAACGCCCGCCCGTCGTCGGTGTTGGTGTCGATGCCGCCTCGGTTCGGGTCCCAGGAGGTGATCCGCACGTCCTGGATCAACGCCGTCGCCCCTCGACCGCCGAGGAACACATCGGGCCGAGTCGAGAACCGCACCTCGCTGACCTCGGGTGAGGAGACCTCGAGTGAGGTGCCGCCGAGCTGCACCAGCGCGGTGTCGAGCATGAAGACGCCTTCGGCCACCTCGGCCATCCAGTCCGGGTCGTCGACGGCCTCGACGACCTCGGCCAGGGTGACGGTGCCGGAGGCGTCGAACGGCACGCTCTTGTAGATCGCACCCCCTTGCAACAGGACCACGGCGTCGAGGTAGACGAGCGTGGCCCGCAGACTGGACGGGAAGTTGGCACAGGGGAAGTTGATGATGCGGAACGGGCTGTAGGGAAGCAACTTCCGGTTCGGATCGGTGCCGTTGTACAGCTCGTCGGTCTCACCGGTCCGCTCACCGGGCAAGGTGCAGATTCGGGGCGCCAGCGGATCGACGGCAGCCGGGGCGGCCGCCGAACCGTTCGACGAGCCGGCGCCGTCGGCCCCGGGAACAGCGGCTCCGGTCACCGTCTGGGAGCCGATTGCCGCCTGCTGCCCGGTGCCACCGGGATCGTCGACGGCAGGCCCACCGCCTCGGGTCTGACCGACGACGATCGCACCGGTCGCCACCGCCGCGAGCACGAGTCCGATCACGGTGGGAATACCGACACCGCCTCGGTCGGCCACGGGAGCGACCGTACGGACGGCGGTGTTTGGATCCGGCGTCATGGCGCCGGCCTCGACCATCGGAGCCGGGCGGAAGAGTCGACGGAGCCGCTGAAGCGGTCGGTTGGCCTGCTGTTGAGCGAGGCGACGTCGATCGTCGTCGGCGACGTGGTCCGACGACCACTTGTTTTCGGCCGACTTCCCGCCGGCCTCGTTCGAGGCGTCTTCGCCCTCGTCGCCTCCGAGGTCCTGGTCGTCGCTCATCGACCGAGTTCTCCTACTCGCATCATGCGCCTTCTTCCTGATCGAGCCGTTGGGTCCGACGCCGTCCGCGTAACGGGAGATCGACGAGTTCGGCCAGGAGGGCGTCGACCATCTCCTCCTTGTTCTGGAAGTCGGCCGGATCGCCGCCGCTTTGCGGGACCGGCTGGGTCACGGCGGCCATGGCCTCGACCGGTGTAATGGCTGCCATGGGGGGTGCGAGCCCCGGCACCGGCCGACCGGTGGGAGGGGCCAAGCCCCTGACCGGACTTCCGGTCGGGGGCGGTGCGTCGACCGGGCCGCTATCGACGGTCGGGGCAATCGGCTGACCGGAGGGGTCGGACCCGACCGAAGCCACCGGCTCCAAGTCCTCGGTCATCGGAGCCTCAGCCATCGCCGCCTCGACCATTGGAGCCTCAGCCACCGGCTCCACGTCCTCGGTCATCGGAGCCTCATCCACCGGCGCCACGTCCTCGACGACCATCGGAGCCTCAGCCGCCGGCGCCACGTCCTCGACCATCGGGGCCTCAGCCGCCGGCTCCACGTCCTCGACCGTCGGGGCCTCGACTATCGGGGCCTGAACCACCGTTGGGATCGGGGCCGGTGCCACCGATTCGACTCGCGCTGTCCCGCCGACGGCGGCGTAGACCGGAGTCCGCGTCTCCTCCACCTGTTCGGCCTCCTCGATGGCAGGCTCTTCGGCGGAGGAGTCGTCGCCGGTCCGTACGATCTCGCCGTCGATGACCTCGACCTGTCGGGTCAGCCACCGCTGTTTGCGTACGGTCAGGAGGGCGTAGATCTTCACCAGCGCCACGGCGAACGAGACCAACACGAAGATCGGGATGATGAGGAAGTGGGACGGCTTCCGGTGCAGGTGAGGCAGATGTTTGGCCGCCCGGCTGATGATCCACCACACCGAGAGAGCCGTGACGAGCCCCCAGTTCAGATTGATGAGGCCCCAGGTCATGTAGGCCGGCGCCACCATCAGAGTGAACGACGCCACGGCCTTGTCGATCGTGGTGAAGGCCAGGAACTTGTGGCGGAAGATCCACCGCCGTTTGAGGGCCCGAAGATCGGAGCGCCACGTGTTACGCGACCACCGGAGGCGTTGCTTGAAGAACGTCGACGGATCGGGCGGGAACGTCGACCAGACCCGGGCGTTGCGCTGCATGTAGGTCTGGTGGCCGCGTTCCAGGATCAGCGACGTGAGCCGCTTGTCCTCCCCCGAGTTGCAGGGTACGCCGAGGAACATCTCGCCCATGAAGTCGTCGCTCACCTCGAGCAGCAGGTCTCGCCGGTACGCCGCCGTCCGGCCGGACAGGCACGACACGGCCCGACTGACCCGTGTCTGCGACGCGATCTCGTCGAAGTACCGGTAGTCGAGGTACATGTCGTTGATGTTCTGCCAGATGTTCTCGGGGTTGTAGACGTTCTGCCGGGTCCCGACTCCACCGATCTTGGGATCCTCGAACGGCTTGAGAATCTGTTCCCTGGCGTCACGGGCCCAGAGCGTGTCGGAGTCGACGAGAGCCACGATCGGTGAGGTCGCGGCCTCCCATCCCTTACGCAGAGCATCCCGTTTGCCCGGAACGTCGGTCACGATGATCTGGACCGGGTACTGCCGGGCGACCTCGATCGACGCCTTGTCGGTGTGGTCGATGACGCAGATGACCTCCGCCACGTCGTTGGCCAGCCACGACTCGATCGCCTGGCGGAACAGCTCGGGATCCTCCTGATACACCGGCGTGACGATGCTCATGGGTTCGATGTGGGCCGACTCGTAGCTGCGGTAGAGCACCGCCGGAATACGGCGCACGAGCCACGACAGCCAGCGAATGAGGCCGATTACGCCCAGCGGAATCAGGACAATGACGTCACCCACGATGACATCCTCTTCGCTTCCCGCACGCGGCACGGGACCCGCCAATGGCCACTCAAACCTCTCCCACCACTTAGAGTTCTGGTTCCTCGAACGCCGACCGAGCGGTCGACGAGGCCGACGCGGGCCCGCTGAACATCCAGACTTTTACGTGTCGTTTGTTGTCTTACCAGCCGATTCTTGCCGGTGCCGCGGGATCGCTCAATACCCAATCCGCGGTATTCGACACCCGATCATTGATTAATTTTGTTCAGCGACACCGGTGGCTATTCACAAGATATTCACCGTCGACTCGGCTATCACCATTAGCCAGAGTCGGTTGGCAACGGCGAGCCGCTCGTCCACGTCAACCGGGTCGAGTAGGGTGAGGGCGGATGGACGGCGACGGACAAGAACGCGAGGCCGGACCCGAGGAAGTGCAGGGTGCCCGAACCGGCGGAGACGTCGAGGTGGTCACCCTTCCCTGGTCCGAATCAGGAGAGCGGGAGTGGAAGGACGCCCTCACCTCGGGCACCATCGCCGTCCTGCTCGTCCTGGCGGTTGTCGGATTCTTCAACGCGGCGCGGGGCCAATCGGGTGCCCATCTCGGCAGCGCATTGTTCGCCATCGTCCTGGTCGGCATCGCGATGGTGTCGTGGTACGGCCCGTTCGGATCCGTCGGGTCCCGGGTCTCGGTCGATCAATCCGGACTCTGGATCCGTCACGACGGTTGGACGTTGTGGCCGACCGGCACCCGCATCGAACTCCTGGTTCCCCGGCACCTTCCGGCATCGCAGATCGGCACCGTCGAAGCGGTTTCCGAGGACGGCCGAAAGAAGATATGGCGCAAGTCGATGGCGTTGCGCTACGAGGGCCGGCGACTCGGGTGGACTCGAACGACGGTCAACAAGGAAACCGTGGACGCGGTACTCATCGAACAGCTCGACCCCGGCCTGAAGAGACCCTGGTGGCTGATCCGGTGCCGCCAGAGCGACGAACTCATTCGAGCGCTGGAGCTGGCAAAGACCGCCAACGAACTCTGAGCGACCGGCCCACACCTGGTAACCAGGTAGTTTTGCTCCCTTAACCTGCCACTAACCGGCTGTTATCCGGGTCTTGGCCAAGGGTACAATATGGGTCTGCGGGCTTCGGCTGAACCCGGTGGAGAGTTCGAGTTCAAGGTTCGGCCATGATTTCAGACCAGGCGATCGGAGGGGCCACGGCATGTTGACTGTTTTACTGAACCCGTATTTTCTGCTCGGCGCCTTCGGGCTGGCGGCGCTTGCCGTCTTCGCCGCTCGGACCTCCTACGTCGACACGCCGACCGTGAAGCCCGAGACCTCGGATCTCATGGCCCACCTCTTCGACGAGGTCGAACGGGCTCGTCGGCTGTCGTATCCGCTCACCGTTGTCCGGATGATCCTCCGACCGGGGGCGTCGGCCCGTACGCTCCACGCCGCCACCCGCAGCATCGACACCGTCGTCATCAACGACGACGTGGCCTACCTGTTGATGCCCGGATGCACCGAGGTGAAGGCCTTCCTCGAACGGATTCCAACCGACTCCAACACCATCGCCACCTGGTCGTGCGCGAACTTCCCCGCCGACGCCCTGACGATCGGAGAGCTGATGCTCAAGGTCGGAGAACCGTCGTACTCCCGCAACGGTCACTCCCCGGGTGCGGCCGGTTCCAATGGCTCACCGTCGGGATTCAACGAGCGGACGCCGGTGAAGTAGTGCCATGGCGCGAGTAACCCGGCGGTACCTTTTCCTCAAGCGCGTGCTCGACATGGTGCTGCTGCTCATCGCGCTACCCTTCGTGGCTACCGCCTGCCTCATCATCGCCCTTCTCATCCGGCTCGACTCGCCCGGTCCGATCGTGTTCAAGCAGAGCCGGACCGGCCAGTTCGGACGGCGGTTCGAGATCTACAAGTTCCGCACCATGTTGGTGAACGCTGAGGAACTCAAGGCCCAGCTGGCCCACCTCAACGTGTTGGAGCCCCCGGATTTCAAGATTCCCGATGATCCCCGGATCACCAGGGTCGGGCGGTTCCTGCGCAAGACGAGTCTCGACGAGTTGCCACAGCTTCTCAATATCGCCAAGGGCGAGATGAGTCTCGTCGGGCCGCGACCAACGTCGTTTGCGGCCTCCACCTACGACATCTGGCACGGCCGGCGGCTCGAGGTACCACCCGGCCTCACCGGCCTCTGGCAACTCGGCGCCCGCCATGATTCGGGATTCGACGAGCGGGTACGGATCGACGACGAGTACATGCACACCATGTCGTTGCGAACCGACCTCGCCATCCTCTGGCGCACCGTCGCCAGCGTCGTCACCGCTCGCGGGGCATAGCAACAGATCCGAGTTGCGGCCCCAACCGGACCGGGGCGCATCAGCCGTGAACGACCAGCTCCACCGTCGTTCGAGGACGGTTCGGATCCGATGACTCGATAACGAGTTTGCTTCCGGGGGGAACATCCGCCCCCGGTGCCACGATGACGTCGATCTCGGACCGTCCTGCGGCCACGATCTCGTCCGGAACGGACTCGGGCACCACCTCGATCGCCCCGTCGTCCGCCCCGTGGATGCGAACGTCCTCGACTCGAAGCGGCCCGGCGCCCCGGTTCTCGACCTTCACCGTCAACCGGGTCGACTCGTCATCGACCGACCGTTGCCCGACGAGCGAACGGGGAACGCTGATGCTCGGCTCCGGCCTACCGTCGGCCAGAGCAGGAACCATGAGCTCGTAGACCCGCCCGTCCACGGTGAAGGGGCCGTCGAGACCTCGGTCGACCGCCCAGAGGCTCGTCCCACCGGAACTGCCGGGCGCCCACACCACACCGGCCAGGTGGACCGCGTCGGCCGCCGAGAGATCGATTCGTCTGAGCACGCCACCGTCGGGGCCGAACTCCACGGCGATCGAATCCTCACGATCGACGATGAGGAAGGTGTCGCTCTCGGCGTCGTAGGCGATGCCTTCCGGATCGGCCAGCCCAGCGGCGGCCACGTCGAACTGTGTCACCACATCGTCGCCGTCGCCTTCGAACACACCGTTGGGTCCGGGATCGATGACGAACACCTCCCGGGTGCTGCCATCGACCACATAGAGCCGACCGCGCCGACCGTCGAACACCACGTCCTCAGGGTCGCTGCTGCCGAACACCACGGTGTCGAGACGCGACACGACGCGGTCGTCGCCACTGACGACACCGTCGGCTCCGAGGTCGACGACGTGGATCTCCCTGGCCACGTCGTCGGTGACGAAGAGGAGATTGTCGCGCACGGCCAGTCCGGTCGGCTCCTCCGACGGGAGGATTCCGGTGACCTCGACCACAGCGGGCCCGACGGTGGGATCGATGGTCCAGGTGTTGATTCCGGCAAAGATGTCGTACTCATCGACCTCCGAGTCGGCGACGATCAACCTGCCCTGGTCCGGCAGCCAGGAGATGGCGGAGCTGTCCGGTGCCGGCAGCGGGATGTCCGACATCGAAACCGTCTGCACCAGTTGGGCGGTGACGACGACACCCGGACCAACCGCCTCCACCATGGCCGATCCCAGCTCGACAACCGTCGTACCACCGTCACGGCCATCCGCGCCGACGATGAACACACTCGTCGACCCCGATCGGTCGGTGGTATCCGAACTCGCAGCGACGGTGAAGGCCGTCGGATCCGCACCGGACCGGCTGAGATCCAGGAGACGCACGAGCTCGCCGCCCCGATCGATCTCGAAGACCGTCGACTGCTCCAACCAGCCCAGGTACAACGATCCGGTGACGGGATCGGCGCTGAGGCCCTCGACCGCCCCGTCCGGCACCAGGCTCGTCACATCTATCTGTTGCCTCATGGCGCCGATCTCGCTCGACTCGTCGTCGTAGAGGAAGGACGAGATGATGCCCCGGCTCAGGCCGTGGATGAGCCCTCGTTTGTGGTCGAAGGCGAGACCGTCCACGAACGCCGATGCCAACCCGGACTCGTCTCGACGTGGCAAATCGGATTCGCGGCCGACCTCCAGCCACTGAAGGGCCGGTGGTTCGGCCAGCGCCACCACCAGCTCATGGGTCACCGGATCCACAGCGACGGCCCGGGGCCGTGAGGCTGCGTCCGGTAGGCGGCCCGATGGCTCCGGCGCGCCGTCGGCGGTGTAGGCCCGCACGACACCGGGATCGGCGGCATCGGGCAGGTACAGGTTCCGCCCGTCCGCCGAGATCGCCAGCGCCACCGGATCCGTCGTGCCGCTGACCGTCACCGTCGCGACCGGCACGAGACTCTCGACGTCCACGGCATCGACTCCCGACGCAATGAGGACCGGGACCGACGTCGTCCGACGGTCCTGGGACCATGCGAACGACATGATTACGAGTACTCCAAGAACCACCACCGCTCCGACCGCCGTCGGGATCGCCCAGCGGTTCGTCATGGGCTACCCGGTACGTATTTCGACGGCGATGACCGCGAAGTCGACAGTCGAGCTGGTCGTTCCCGATGCGTTCAACGACGTCGGAGTCGGCACCAGCTGGGTCTGGACGGCCATACCGGCGGTACCGCCACCCGAACCCTGGGTGAAGTCGAGGAGCTCGGTGAAGCCCGCGCCCTCGGTATGGCTGCGGTTCCTGATCGCCACGAAGCTGGTGACCATCGAGTTGGAGGTCTGGGTGGAAATCGGAACCGAGTAGGAGCTGGCGTCGACGCCCCCGCCACAGGCTCCGTCGAGGCCGTTGGTGTTGGCCGACACCGGGGACCCGAGCGGGGTGACGGTGTCAGCACCGCCGTACTCGATCACGGCGATGACCGCGTTGGTCGGGGCGCTGCTCAGCGTCGCCGTGACCACTCCCGAGCTGCCGGCGTCGGTTGTGGCATAGAGCGTCATGCCGGTCTGGCTCCGCCCGGCGCACTGGGCATCGATCAGCTGCCAGGTGGCGCCCAGACCGTCGATGGCGACGACGTCCTTGTCGCTCTTGGTCGAGATCGCCGCCAGGTACAAGCGGCCGAAGGTTGCGGTCACCGGCGCCGACGACACGGTGTCGACGGCGGATGAACCGCCCTGGTACACGGCCTCGACCGTCACCTCATCGGCCGGAGGCGGCACATCGACACCGTCACCACTGAGCGGAACGACCACCGACGGCTCATCGGGATCATCGGAATCGATCGTCAGCGTGGCCGAGAACGAACCGAGCGCCGTCGGTGAGAAGGACAGGTCGATGACCCGGGATTCGCTTGGGGCGAGCACGAAGGCACCGCCACCGCCATCGATCGAGAACAGCGACGCATCGGTCCCGCCGAGCGTGGTGGCCGACACCGACAGCGAGCCGGAGCCATCGTTGGAGACCAGGACCGAGCTCGAACCGGACGAGCCGGTCACGACCGACCCGAACGACACCGACCCGGGGCTGACCGCGATGTCGGGGGGCGGTGCGGCAACACCGTCACCGCTGAGCGGCACCACCACCGACGGCTCATCAGGATCGTCGGAGTCGATCGTCAGCGTGGCCGAGAACGAACCGAGCGCCGTCGGCGAGAAGGACAGGTCGATGTCGCGCGACGTGCCGGGACCGAGGATCACGGAGCCGCCTCCGGAATCGATCGAGAACAGCGACGCATCGGCCCCACCGAGCGAGGTCGATGAAATCGACAGCGAGCCGGTTCCCTCGTTGGTGACGGTGACGGTGGCCGAACCCGACGAGCCGGTCACCACCGGGGCGAACGCCACCGATGTCGGATTGACGGCGATGTCGGGGATCGGCGGGCCGGCGGGGCCGCCCTTGACCTCGACGGCGATGACCGCCCAGTCGACGTTGCTGTTGGTCGTGCCGGCCACATCGACGGTGGTCGGCGACGGGACCGACTGCGTCTGGATCGCCAGACCGGCCGAACCGCCGCCGTTGCCCTGCGTGAACTCGACGAGCTCAGTGAACCCGGCACCGGGGGTATGACTCTTGTTGCGGATGCCGACGAAGCCGGTCACCATCGAATCGTTCGTCGTGGTCGTGAGTGGCAGCGAGTAGGAACTCGAGTCGGATCCACCGGCGCAGGCCCCGTTGGAGCCGTTGGTGTTGGCCGACTGCGGCGTGCCCAGCGGCGAAGCCTGATCAGCTCCGGCGTACTCGATCACCGCGATGGCCGTGTTGGTCGGCGCTCCGCCGAGCGTTGCCGTCACCGTACCGGTGCTCGATGCCGAGGTGGTCGAATAGACGGTGACGCCGGTCTGGCTCCGGCCCCCGCACTGGGAGTCGACCAGTGTCCAGGTTCCGCCGAGCCCGGACACGCCGATGACGTCCTCGTGGCGCTTACTCGAAACAACGGCCAGATAGAGGTTGCCTGGCGTGACGGTCACCGACGGGCTGGCGACGAATGCCGATCCGGACGAACCACCCTGGTACACGGCCTCGACCGTCACCTCTTCGGCCGGAGGCGGCACGTCGACACCGTCGCCATTCAGCGGAACGACCACCGACGGCTCATCGGGATCATCGGAATCGATCGTCAGCGTCGCCGAGAACGAGCCGAGCGCCGTCGGGGAGAAGGACAGGTCGATCAGCCGGTTGGCGCCCGGGGCGAGCGTGAAGGCTCCACCACCGGCATCGATGGAGAACAACGAGGGGTCGGTTCCACCCAACGTTGTCGCCGTGACCGACAGGTCGCCGGTGCCGTCGTTGCTGACCAGGACCGACGCCGAACCGGACGATCCGGTCACCACCGAGCCGAACGCCACCGACGTCGGGTTGACCGTGATGTCGGGAGGCGGGGCGCTGACCCCGTCGCCGCTCAGAGGCACGACCAGCGACGGCTCGTCGGGGTCATCGGAGTCGATCGTCAACGTGGCCGAGAACGAACCGAGCGCGGATGGCGAGAACGACAGGTCGATGTCCTGGGACGAACCGGGGGTCAGCACGAAGGCACCGCCACCGGCATCGATCGAGAACAGCGACGCATCGGCCCCGCCCAGCGTGGTGGCCGACACCGACAGCGGACCGGTGCCGTCGTTGGAGACCGTCACCGACGCCGAACCCGATTCGCCGGTCACGACCGGGCCGAACGACAACGAACCGGGATTGGCCGCGATGTCGGGGACCGGTGGACCGGTCGGGCCCCCGCGGACCTCGACCGCGACAACCGCCCAGTCGACGCTGCTGCTGATCAGACCGGAGACATCAACGGTCGTCGGCGATGGGACCGACTGGGTTTGGATCGCCATACCGGCGGCGCTGCCGCCGGATCCCTGGGCGAACTCGACGAGCTCGGTGAATCCAAGTCCGGGGCTGTGAGTTCGGTTTCGGATGGCCACGAAGCTGGACACCATGGAGTCGGCGCCGACCGTCGTGACCGGAACGGAGTAGGTGTTGCTGTCGGTGCCACCGGCGCAGGCTCCGTTGGAACCGTTGGTGTTGGCCGACTGGGGCGTGCCGAACGGGGTGGTCTGATCGGCACCGGCGTACTCGACCACCGCAATCGCCGCGTTCGACGGAGAGCCGCCGAGGGTGGCGGTCACCACGCCCGACGACACGGCATCGCTGGTGGAGTAGACGGTGATACCGGTTTGGCTCCGGCCCGCGCACTGGGTGTCAAGCAGCGTCCAGGTCCCGCCGAGACCCGTGACCCCGACCACATCCTGGTGGCTCTTGGTCGTGACGACGGCCAGATACAGGTTCTGGGGCGTGACCGACACCGACCCGCTGGACACGAACGCCGATGAGATCGAACCACCCTGGTAGACGGCCTCGACCGTCACCTCCTCCGAGGGAGGGGGCACATCCACGCCGTCACCGCTCAGCGGCACGACGACCGACGGTTCATCGGTGTCGTCGGAATCGATGGTCAACGTCGCCGAGTACGACCTCAGTTCGGTCGGGGAGAACGACAAACCGATGTTGTGTGACGTGCCCGGACCGACGGTGGTCGCCCCACCACCGGAATCGATGGCGAACGACGAGGCGTCGGCACCGCCCAGCGTGGTTGCAGTGACCGACAGCGGAGCCGAGCCGACGTTGGTGACCGTGACGGTGGCGAGTCCGGAGGTGCCGAGTACGACCGAACCGAACGAGACCGAAGTCGGCGCGACGGAGATCTCCGGCTCGGCCGGACCACCGATCGTCGGGACGGAGAGCTCGACCAGTTGACCGTCGCGCGGTGACGAGCCGTCGGTGCCGCGGTCGACCACCCACAGGTTCGTCGAGAGCCCGTCGCTACTGGGCGCCCAGGTGGCGCCGGCCGGGTGGGCGAGGTTCGAGGCCGAGATGTCGATCTGGCGGATCTCCGCTCCGAACACCGTGAACTCCGCGGCCATGAGGTCGCGGTAGTCGACCAGGGTCAGCGAGTCGTTGACCGGGTCGTAGGTGATCCCTTCGGGGTCGCGCACACCGAACACCTCGGTGTCCCACTGGGTGATGACGTCGTCGTTGCCGCCCTCGAACTGGCCGTTCGGTCCGGGGTCGATGGTGAAGACCTCTTTGTTGGAACCGTCGGCAATGTGCAGCCAACCCCGGGTGGTGTCATAGGTGACGTCCTCGGGGTCGCTGTTGCCGTAGCCCAGCGTCGAGAACTCCCGCACGATCGTGTCATCGGCGGTTCCCGGCAGCTGGTCGGGCCCCATCAGGACCTCGGTGATGGTCTTGTCGTTGTCGTCGGTGGTGAAGCTCCGGTTGCCGGCGTTGTCGACCGTGAGACCGGTCGGCTCGTTGGACCAGTCGGTGGTCACACCGGTGCTGTTCACCGTGCCCGAGGTGCTCATGTGCCAGACGTTGACGTCTTCGAAATACGAGTACTCGTTGACCTCGGAATCCGACAGCACCAGCTGGTTCGAGCTGGTCAGCCACGAGATGCCCGACGAGTCGGGGCTGTTGGGGTTGATCCCGGTCCCGGTGTTGATGGTCTGGACGAGGCTGGCGACGTCGGTCGCGGCAAGAGCGGCCACCTCGGCGACGGCCATGGTGGTGATCTCCTTGACGGTCGCCGGGTCCGACCCGTCGTCGACCACGTAGAGGCTCAGCGTGTCGGGATCGTCGGTCTGGTCGCCGCTGGGGGCGACGGCCAGATCCTGTAGCCGACCGACGCCGGCCGATGACAGATCGAGAACACGGTTCAGCTCACCGGAACTGTCGAGCACGAGGACCTGGTTGTTGTCGGCATCGCCGAGATACTGTTCACCGGTCGCCGGATCGGTCGATGCGCCCTGGAAGGACTCGATACCGAGCGATCGGGCGTTGGGCGCACCCTCCGGGGGGTCGCCCTTGGGGGCGACGTCGACCGGGGCGTCACCCTCGGGGGCCAGGGTCAAGGTGTCGCCCGCGTTCAGCTCGGCCGCGAGTGGCGATTCGCCGATCTTCTGCTCGGCGTAGTCGACCTCGACCACCACCTGCTGATCAGCGGCGTCGACCACATAGATCGACTGCCCGTCGGCGGTGACGGCCACTCCGACCGGGTCGACGATTCCGACGTCGTCGAGTTCGAGGGTTCGCACCTCTTCCACCGCGACCACCGGCACACGCTCGGCCTGGGCGTCCACGGGGGTAACCGCCGTCACCGTCCCGAGGACCACCACCGCTCCGAGCACACCGAAGCGCGCCCTCAAAAACGCCTGCGCCCGACCACTTTTCCCAGCCATCACCGTCATCGGTTTCACACCAATCGTCGAATCATACGAATCGGCTTGCGAAGAGCTCAGGGCGATACGACGGAACTCCGGCTCTCAACAGACCCCTCCTTGCTACCTATCCAGGTTAGGAGGTAATCCGGCGGGGCTACAGGGCGGGATACCAAGCAATTTTGCTCAGTACAGGCTCGGGCCGCTGCGGCGACGACCGGAGCTTCACAGCGATCAGCGGCTGGTCGTGGATTCGGCGTGGTCGAGCACCACGGCGACGGCGTCGGCGACCACGTCGTCGAGCGGTCGGTTGGCGTCGAGCGTGACAAAGGCCGGACCGGCCGACGCCAGACCGCGGTAGCCGTCGCGCATCTCGTCGAGCAGCTCCACGGTCCCCTCCCCCTTTCGGGCGAACAGGACCTCGGCCGGGACGTCCAGAAACACCAGCAGGTCCGGCCTCGGCAAGACCCGGGAGATGAACAGCCCGTGGAGCCGCCGGCTGAGCGGGAGGCGACCATCGGTGTCGACGTCGTGCATGTGGTAGTCGGCGAAGAAGTGGCGATCGAACAACACAACCCTGCCCTGTCGCATCTGACGGGAGGCGATCGCCTGGCGGTAGCTCTCCTCGGCGATGCGGTTGGCCAGCCGGGCCGCGGCCCTCACCCGGCGGCGCAACGTCGGCCGTCCGGACGGCTCCGCCGACCGGGCCTTGGGACCCCGCTCCACGACGCCCTTGCGCCGTCGGATGGATCGGATCAGGCGGGTCGTGGGCAGGAGGCGGTTGCTCGACTCGGCGCTGACCCCCATGTAGAGGTACGAGACCGGCAGCGGAAGTTCACGTTCGAGACGGCGGGCCACCGTTGTCTTGCCGGCACCGTCCGGTCCGACGAACGCCACCGAGAATCCTCGCTTCAGATCGATTCCGGTGGCGGTCATCTCGACCCCTCCTCGTTCATGTCGGGACCACCGGCAACCGGAGACAGTGCCTCGGCCAGCCGTTCGAGATCGAGTTCGTAGGGATGTTCGAGCTTCCAGCCCCGGACGGTGTCCAATGCATCGTGCAAGGCGGCGGCGAGGCGATCCTCCAGGTTGTCGAGCAGATCGGAGCGGCGATCGGGAAAGGCGAACCGGAACATGCGATAGGCGTCGAGTAGTGGCGTGAGCTCGTAGTACACGGAGTGGATCATACGGTCCGCGATCTCGGACCCCGGTATGGACGTCAGCCTCACCTCGGGGCTCTCGGTGCTGACGGTCCACACCACATGTTCGAATCCGACGGCTCTGGCGTCGGTCACCCCGAACAGCTCCTCGGGCGGAATCCAGGCGTTGGCCCGCGACCGGGTCTGGTAGGCGACACGGCGCAGGAGACGCCCGGCTCCACTGTGTTGGACCGCATCGGGTAGCGATCGTTCCAGCCGGTCCGGGGTTTCGAGCAGCCGCATGCGCTGCCGGGTGAGGGCGGGAACCTGGTCCCGCAGTGACGGGAACCGGCGCAGATGCCAGCTCCACAGCGTCACCGGTTCGGGGATCCCGACCACCACCGACCGGGCGGGATCGAGGTAGCACCACTCGTCGCCGACATAGTCGGCACCGGCTGCGGTCGTGGCGATCAAGCTCTCGGTCTTGCCGCTCTTCGACCAGCCGGTGAAGACGATCCCGGCCCCCCGCCACTGGATGGCCCCGGCGTGAAGGGGTACCAGACCCCGGTCGAGTGCTGTGACGGCCAGTAGCGGGATGAGCAGGGGCACGGCCGGCAGATTCGGTTCGCAGGAGATGACCATGCCCTTGCCGATCTCGTCGAACGGGAGGTGCACCATCGCCCGGGCCTTGGCCTTGGCCCGCATCTGCAGGAAGCGGGTGTCGGTGAAGCCCGCCTCGTCGAGACCCAGGTAACGGAGTGCCTCCCCCTGCGCCACGTCGTCGGTGAATCGGACCGTCAGGTCGGGCTCGCCCGCGGGTTCGGCCCGGGGCAATCCGAGTTGGCGGCCGACCACGGCGATCTGGTCGTCGTCGCCGACGACCCGCACCCGGACCATGCCGCCGAGATCGAAGTCGGCGGCACCGGTTCCGCGGTCGACGCGACGACCGTCGTCGCCGTTCGTTGATTCGATGTCGGTTCCGGTCACGTTGGCGTCTCCGATCGTGAGCTGGGTTGGGGCACGAGCTTCGGGATCAAGCGGGTCGGTGAACCGCCCGGTAGCTGTTTGGCCGCTGTCGACCAGAGGTCGAGCAGGAAGGGTGCGGGATCGCTCAGTCGGGCCACCGCCTCCACCCTCGGACGCCTCAGGCTCCGGAACCACGACCACGGGGATTCCCCGCCTCGGCGCCAGCTCCTGACGGCAGCCTGGAGGTCGCGGCGCAGGTGGAGCCAGGTCACGCCGGGTCGGGCCGAACCCAGTGGATCCCGCTCGATGCCGGCAAGGTCGGCGTAGAGCGCGTAGTGCAGCTCGACGCCGGCGGCCTCGGCCATGGCCGAGCGGCCGGTCGGGCGGCCGACGTTGGCCTCGATGGCCACCAACTCGTCGCCGGCCCGCTTGTACTCGACGTAGCCGAACCCGGTGAACCCGGCGGCGGTCAGCAACCGTTCGGTGGTCTCGACCACGGCGTCGTCGGTCACGGTCACCGCCGCCGACGCCGTGCCGACGTCGGGCGGCCATTGCCGCAGTTTGGCCGAGACGACCGCCGCCTCCGGCACCCCGCCCGGGTCGATGTAGCAGTTGCAGGTCACGAGCGCCGAGTCCGGGCCGTCGATCCACTCCTGGACGAGGAGCGAGTCGGCCCAGCCGAGCGCCTGGCGCACCGCCTCGAACCGTTCGGGGCCCTCGAGCCGGAGTGCCTTGTTCGGCGCGCCGGTGAGCCATCGCTCGTCCTTGACCGCGGGTTTCACCACCCACGGCGCCCGCAGGGCGGCCAGCATCTTCACCGAGTGTTGCCAGTCGGAGGAAACGTCGACCGTTACCGTTCTCGGCGTCCTCACACCGTTGGCCTCGGCCAACTCGCCGAACCGGGCCTTGTCGAGCAGACGTTCGACCGCCTCGGCCGGCGGGTCGGAGAACCGATGGAGGGGTCGCAACTGTTCGGCGACGGCCAGGATCGAGAGCACGCTCTGGTCGGTACAGGGAATGAGCACGCTGCCGGGCTCGATCAGGGTCGGGTCGCCGAGCACGGCCAGCAGCTCGTCATCGGTCGAACCGACCTCGACGACCCGGGAGACCAGCCGGGTCCGACAGGCCCAGTGGGAGGCCCGGTCGGTCAGCCCGACCACGGTCACCCCCCGGTCGGCGAGGATTCGCGCCACCTGGAGCCCGGTGGCACTGTCGAGGCCGATGATCACCGCCGGTGGCCGGGCGTGATCAGGCGGGGCGCCCACTCGGCGGGAGCGCAACCGGGCGTCTCGGCTCACCGTGCACCCTCCAGGCGGACGGCGACCCGGCCGACCTCACGCTCCAGCAAGGCCTGACGGATCCCGTCGCGCACCACGACGACCCGGGAGGACCGGGAGGCGGAACGGTCGACCAGGGACCGCCACTTGTCGAGCAGGGCCCGAAGCTCGAACAACCAGAGCACGGGATCGTCGGCCATCGGGTAGCCGGTCAGAAACGCTTCCCGGAGCCGGCCCACCCACTCGGCCGACCACGGGAGGCCCGGTGACGAGAAGCGGGTCGATCCGGTCGACAGTTCGACGAGGAGGTAGGCCACGTCCTCCTGAGGAGGGATCTGAAAGCGACCCAGCGAGTCGATCGTGGTCACCCGAAGGTCGTCGTCGACGAAGATGTTGCGGGGTGCGAAGTCCCCATGGCCCATCACCACTCGAGACGGCCAGTTGGCCGGCCGGGCGAAGCGTTCGACGATCGCCTCGACTCGCCGCGCCACCCGCCGACCCCGGCCCGACACCGAAACGTGGCGGAACAGGTTGTCGATCTCGGAGAGGATCTGGTCGACCGTGGAGCTCCGGGCGACCATGTGATCGGTGGACGCCGAGTGAACCAGCTCGAGCAGAGCACCGGTTCGTCCCAACAACTCCAGTTGCCGACCGTCGTTCGGTCGTGATCGTCGCCCCCGCCGCAGCTCCTGATCGAGCGTGCGGCCGGACACGACCCCGACCACGACGGCGGCCAGTTCCGGGAGGTGGCCGTAGGCCCGGATACGACCGAACCGGTCATCGTCACGTGACGTCACGATCCGGTCGACGGCAGCCAACGTGGCGTACTCAAAACGGGATTTCTCGACGGGGTCGGCGACCGGGTCGAACAGGCGGTACCCGCCGATGGTCCCAGGACGGGGCGGCAGCGGGATCTTCACCACGATCGGGCGTTCGTCACCGCCGGCGGCGATCGTGGCCCGGACCAGCGTCGACTGTGCCCGCCGTTCGACCCGGTCGATCGTCGCCGAGCCGGGCGCCTCCGAGCCGAGCCATTCGGCCGCCCGGTCGGACAGAGCCGTGGCGACGGCGGACTCGTCGAACGGCACCTGCTTGGTCCCGGCCTCAGCCGGATCAGCCGTCACGATCCGGTACCCCCCTCAGACCGCGCCGAGCTCGTCGAGCCGTCGGTTGATTCCCCCGTGGAGTCGGGCCGCCAGTAACTGTCGGCGCGCCCAGCGGGCCATGGTCGGGATGGGCGATGACGGGCCTCGCCGCTCGGCCAGCGAGCACCAGCGGTCGAGGAGCAGGGCGAGTTCGAACGCCAGAAGCTCCGAGCGCGGCGGTAGATCGGCTCCGTAGCCGACACGAAGCTGTTCGGCCAGCTGCTGCGACCGGGCCAACGTGCGGGCCAACGGCGTCTTGAAGCCGGCGAACTCGAGCATGACCGCGAAGTAGGCGAGATCGAAATGGGGCGGCATCAACAACTCGACGGAGGTGTCGAACACCCCGATCGAGTTGTCGTGGGTGAGGAACACGTTCTGGGGGGCGAGATCACCGTGGCTGGGAACGACATCGAAGCCCGGGGGAAGCACCGCCAGAGCCGCGACGATCTCGGCCCGACGGCGGGTCAGCCGCCTATCGCCGATGTGGTCGACCATGTCGGTGATGATGCGGACGACATCGGTCGACTCGGTCAGATGGGGGCGGGCGTGCGCCACCGGCGGCAGATGGTGATGCAATGTGTGCAGCCACTCGCCGAGTGAGCGCACACCCTTCTCGACTCCGGGCGAGGCGCCCGCCGCCTCGATTCGCTGAGCCATCGTCGGCGCGTCGATTCGTTCGAGCACCAACACGTCCGGGCAGTCCGACACCGGCACCACCCCGACCGAGAACCAGTCGTCACGACCCGAATCCTCGACCATCCGCTCAATGGATTCCAGCGCCACGGCCTCGTCGGCCAGACGGGTCGCCGGATCGGGTATGCACTTGAGCCGGGGCCGGTCGTGGCCCTGACGGGACTGCTCGAACCGGGCCACGGCATGACTGCGGAGCCGTTTGACGAAGAGCTCCTTCCGGTCGCCGCCGTCGGTCAGGTCGATCAGCAGGTTGATCGATCCTCGATGCTGGCGGCGGCCGACGATGTCGTAGCTCACCGGGTGCGAATCGGACCCGTTCATGGCCTTGGCCATCCTGTCGATGGCCTCCCGGTCCGCAGGTTGTACGTTGCTCTTGGTCGTCACGGTCCCTCCAAGTCACCGAGCCACGCCGGAAACGGGCCTGCAGCCAACCCCCTCTCTCGGATCAGTTTCGCAGTGGCTGCGTTGGAGGCGGCGTAGGTCGTTCGGAGCTGGGCTCGCATCTCCGGGTCCAGTCGTGGCGACGGTGATCGATCACGGTTCACGGCATAGTACCCGCTGCGGAGCACCCGCTTGAAGGTGTGGTGCCGTCTGAAGAAACTCTTTGCCACTTCGTTGACCCGGAGCGCGACCCATTGCAGCTGCCGGTTCCGGATCTGGACGGACTTGTTGAGCACGTCGAAGTCGAAGTCGGCCACCGGCGCGGTGTCAAGGTCCAACCACTCGAGCAGATCGGTGAGCATCGCCACGACATCTCGGTGAAGGTCGTCGAAGAACAGCACCCGCAGTCGGTCACCGAGGGCATCGGCCCATTCGGTCAGCGGCTCTTCGTAGAAGCCGCCGCTGTAGGCGACATAGGCGTTGTTCTCCCGAAGACCGTCCTCGCCCGCCGTCATCAGCCGGCGGGACTCTTCGACATAGGCCGGAAAGTCCATGTCATCGGGAATGCGCAGATGGGAGCGCACGAACCGGTAGTGGGACCACAGGGCGTCGACCGGCTCCCGGAGAACGATCAGGACCCGGGCGTCGGGGAGCAGTTCGGCCATCGGCTGTGCGATCGAGGCGCCACCGAGGAAGTAGCCCGTGGTGGCCTCCATGCGATAGCGGGCCGAGCTGCAATGCTCGAAATGGGCGGCGTAGGAGTCGAGGGACTCGGTGGGCTCGCCGTATTTCAACGGCAGGAAGTGACCCACCTTCTTCAGTTCCGACGAGCAGATGTCCGGGTGCTGGCCGAGGTAGTGGGACAGCGACGTGGTGCCGCCCTTGCGGATGCCGGCGATGATCAAGTTCGGGAGGGTGTTCGTCATGACGGTGCTCCAAGCACTTTGCCCAGGAACGGGATTTTGGCCAGTTCGGGGAACGTGTCGCCGATCATCAGCACATCTCGATTTCGCATGAGGACCACCAAACTTGTTGCCACTCCGATGACAACGGACACAATGAGCGGAGGATTGAGCAGGCTCTGGACCCCGAGGAGGAGGCCGGCGCCACCGGTAACCCAGAGGTAGGCCTTGCGGTGGGTCGACGGGAACGGGAGACCGTCGAGTATCCGCCGAAGGCCGAGGTGTACCAGAAGGTTCTGGACAAGCAGGATCCCCGTGGTGGCCAGTGCCGCTCCCAGAGCACCATAGCGGCTGATCAGGACCAAATTGAGGCCCAACGCCAGAATGGCGGTGCCGGTGTCGACGGCGACCACGAGCTTGACCCGCCCGGAGGCCTTCAGCGTCAGGGCGTTGAGTCCGAGCGCGGCGCTCACGTAGTAGCCGAAGGAGAGAACGGCGAGTGCCGTGGCCGAATCGGCGAACTCGGTGCCCAGCACGTAGCGGGCCAGCGGCTCGGCGAACGAGAATGTGGCAACGAAGATCGGGAAGGTGCCGACCGCCAGCCAGGCCGCCGACTGCCAGTAGAGATCGACGACCGCCTTGTTGTCACCCCGGCCGAACATGCGGGCCGACACGGGGAGGTACAACAGCTTGAAGCTCTGCATCGCCACCATGTTCAGCTGGGCCAGTGGCAGCACGGCCCGGAAGGCACCGACCTCGTCGACCGACCTGAGCGCCTCGAGAAAGATGACGACCAGCGTGGCCCGCAGAGCCTGGGCCACGTCGCTCGACACCATCGGACCACCGAACCGGTAGAGCTCGCCGAACGGATAGGTCCGCTCGTGGGAGGCGCCGAGGGGCAGCGGGCGGATCGCCCGAACGGCCATCATCACGTAGAGGGCGACCCCGATGACGCCGGCGATCAGGTAGAAGACGGCCAGTTGTTCGACCGATCCGGCGGTGACGATGACGCCAAGCACCGACGCCAACCGCAGGAGAGGGGTGAGCACGTGACGGCGCCAGAAGATTGCGCTCGGTTTGGCCACGACGGCGAACAGGCTGACGAACAGTGTGTCGATGGCGGTGAAGGGAGCGAGGGCGAGCAGGATCAGCAGTGTTGTTATCGCCCGTTCGTCGCTCGTGAGATCGATGCCAACGGCGTGCAGGCCGATGATCACGGCCACGATGGCCGAGCCCAGGATGAACACGGTGGCGAAGGCGACGGCGATCGCGCCCTGACCCTTCCCGTGCGAGCCGCTCTCGTCGTAGAGCGGAAGGAACCGGCCGAGGGCCCGGTCCTGTCCGAACAGGGAGGCGCTGGCGGCCAGGCTGCTGATCGCCAGCGCGTAGGCGAACACGCCGTAGTCGGTCTCACCGAGATACTGGACGGTGGCGACGTGGACCGCCAGATTGATGAACATCGAGATCATGCGGCCGACGACCATGAGACTCGAGCCTCGTACGTGGTCTCGTTGGGCGTCCGCGGCCGACATGTGGGAGCCCGCCGAGGCGGCCGAAGACGGCCCGGTCGAGGAAGGAGGATCGCCCGGGCCGCGACCGGACGTCTCGTCGTGCGAATCCATCTGCGTCATGTCGATGCGGCGATCAACGAGGTGTCGGCGGAGAGCTCCGCCCCCTCTCCGTCTCCCGCTGTCTCTCCCTCAGTTTCACCCTCCGTTTCACCCTCAGTTTCACCCTCCGTGGCCATGGCTCGGAGGGCGACCGTGGCCGCCGCATCGGCCAATGCCAGCAGCATCCAGTAGTACCGTTCGAAGGCCAGATGGAGGAAGATCCCGGTCACCAGGTACGCCGCGATGGCGGAGATGTATCCGGCGGCCAGAGCCGCCCGGCGCGGGTTCGAACTCCGGGCCGTCCGCCAGACCCGCCACAGCCGTAGGAGCACGACGGCGGGAATGGCCATGAACGTCACCAGGCCGACCAACCCGGTCTCGGCCGCTTTGCCCAGATACAGGTTGTGGGGCTGTCGAGCCTGATCCTTCACCAGGAGCCCGACCCGCTCCGCGTACCGTTCGTACAAACCCGGATAGCCGGCCGGTCCGACACCGAAGACAGGGTGATCGGCGAACATGTCGACCGCGGCCAGGTTCGAGGTGACGCGGCTCAGCGTCGAGCCGTCGACCTCTGCCGACTCGTCGCTCACACCTTCGACGGAGGTGAACGCCGAGGCGACACGGTCGCGATAGCCGGGCAGGATCGAGATGGCGAGCATGCCGGCCATCACCACGACGACGACCGATCGCATGGAGACCAACCGCAGATACGCCATGACCGCGAGCGTCGCCACCAGACCGAGCACCGCGCCACGGGAACCGGTCAGCGCGACCGCGGCCACGATCGGCAGTACGGCGAGCAGGGGCCACATCCGACCCGAGACCCGTACCCGCGCCAGGGCCAGCGCCAGGGGGACGATGACCAGCATCGACTGGGCGTAGCGATTCTGCTCACCGATCGGGCCCGACAACCGGAGGAGAACCTGATCGCCGGTTGTGGCCGCCTCGTCGAGCAACTCCGCCCGGGATTCGTCGATCTGGGCGAATCCCAGGTAGTCGTTGTCGTAGGAGCCGGTGGCGAATTGGGTGATGGACAGCAGGCCGATGACGGCGCAGACCGCCACCACCGCAGTGGTGACCCGTTCCATCTCCGACTCGGAGTTGATGGCGTTGATGACGACGAACCAGAGGATCACCCCCTCGGCGATGAACGACACGATGGAGGCCATGACCGGGACGTGGTCGAGGGCCAGGATGGCGGCGGTCCCCAGCGCGGCCCCGTGCAGCAGCAGAAGGTGAAAGGGCGTGGTGGTCACCATGGGCAGCCGGCGGGCGACGACCCGCCCGAAAACGACGCCGAGCAGGAGTACCTGAGGCGCAAGGCCGACGATCGCCGGTAGGCCGAACCGGCCCGGCAGCACGACCGCGGCGTTCGACCAGAGCATGGCCGCCGCCACCGCGGCGACGACCGCGCCTCGGGGCACACCTCGACCGAACGCGGAGATGATGATCAGGACGCCGACCGCGGCGACGGGAAGGACACCGAGGACGAGGCCGAACCCGGTCGCGGCGATACCGGTGTACAGAAGCCAGCCGATCGGTTGGCGGGATCCGACGTCGTCGTCGGCGACGGCGGGCACACCGACCGCCATCAGCGCGTCCCGGTCAGCTGATTGACGAATTCGAAGGGTTCGACCGAACCGTACGACTCCCGGATCTCCACCACGGCAACCGTACCGACACGCCCGGCCACCAGTCGCCGTCGCAGCGCGATGGCACCGTCGATCGGCACCTCGGTCAGCTCGATGCGGGATCGGAACGCCGAAGCGGCACTCTCACCGAGGTCACGAGGGCGAACAAGCGCCACACTGCGGTCGGCCACCGAAGCCCACCACAGCCACGCCGAAATCGAGCTGTCGACCGGCACGAAGACGAAGACCAACGGGAGCCCGGCCGACAGCGTCTCGACGGCGGACCGAGCCGACTCGGTGTCGACCGGAGCCCGGCCACCGTCGGGTACGACGAGTTCGACGACCGCGACACCGTCGACGGCCACCGAAAAGCGCTCGGACTTCAACCGGCGGAACGTCGGCGGGGCGAAGAAATCACGCAGCACCCCCATCGGGTCGATCACCACCGGGGGTT
Source organism: Acidimicrobiales bacterium (assembly GCA_965216675.1). GTDB lineage: Bacteria > Actinomycetota > Acidimicrobiia > Acidimicrobiales > SZUA-35 > JAHELU01. The sequence continues at coordinate 2,051,471 of CBDCGK010000004.1, forward strand.
GGGCAAAGCCGCCGCACAGCTGGATGGCGGCCCGTAGATAGGACGGGTGAGCCGATGGCGCGGCGAGAAAGACAACGGTTGCCGGCCCCGACCGTTCGCCGACCGCCAGCGCCTCGGCCGTGTAGCGGAGATCGCGGGGACGGGATTTGGAGAGGGGGACGACCCGGCGGGGACGACGTATCGACGACAACCGGAGGATCGGGAGTCGTCCCAACCGACCGAGATCGGCACCGAACCGTTCCTCGACCAACCGGGAGATCGGGTCGTCGGTCCGTCTCGTCTCGACCGTCAGGGCCGCCGCGGAGGCGAGCAGGGCGGCGACCAGCGCGCCGAGAACGGCTCCCTCGGCCACACCGAGCGAGCTGTCGGTCACGCTGTCCACCCCGTCGTCGATCAAGGTGATGGCGGAACCGATCGGGAAGGTGACACGTGAACCCTCGACGATCTCCTCCGCCACCTCTTCCCCGAGGGCGACGTCGTCGAGGGTGCCGAAGGCGGGGTTGACGAGGTCGGCGCGGTTGTCGGCAACCAGTTCGCGAAGAATCGAGATCAGATTGACCGCGACCGTTTTCGTCGCCTCCCTCGACGGCGTGCGGATGCGGACACGGAGGGTGGCGCTGTCGCGTCCGGCCGATGCCGAGACCTGTACCTGGCCGGCACGGACACCGGACCCTTCGGCGGCCTCGCGGATCACGCCTTTGCTCTCCACGATCTCGCCGTAGGTCCTGGCCAGGTCGGTGGTGCCCTCCAGCAGATCACTGTCGGGGACGACCGGACCGACGAGCACGACCACCGACGTCTCGTAGACCCCGGAGCCTTGTCCGGCGACGACGGCGCTCAGTGCCCCTCCGGCCAGCGCGGCGGCAATGATGATCAACGCCCACCGGCGGATCAGGGTGGCAGGATCGACGAGATCGGTGGACGCGGGGCTCACCATGGCCGGCACCCCCGATCATGGCTTGTCCGGTACACCCCCGGTTGTCTCGCCATCGTGATCACTCTCCGGGCCTGCCTCCGCTCACACCGCAAGAGAGCCCGGCGTGACACGGAACCGAGTTCCAGGATAGCCCTGCCGGAGATTGTGGGAAACTCACCCTCGGTCGCCGTGGGCACGTCAGCTCACGACGAGTTCGTTGACCGCCTCGGGTGTCGGTGTGGCTCGCTCCGCGGTGGTCACCATGTCGTCGATGAGCCGTGCCATCCCATTGTCGACGACGAGGTCGCCCAGCAGACCGGCACCGAAGCGCCGGCTCCGACTCGACTTGGCCGCCCACCGCTCCAGCAGCCGTACCGCCGACCACGTGGCCACCGCGCCCTCGGGGCGAGGCCGGTCTTCGAGATAGCCCGACCAGAACGCTTGAAGCCAGCCGTCCATCGTCGAGGCGGGTATTGCCAGGTTGCGAGTCGAAAGCTGAGGCCTGATGGCGACGAGCGCGGTCGTGAAGTAGGTGGCATCGTGGAGGGGCGGAGCCCGCAGGGCGCCCAGGGTGTCGATCGCGGTGACCGAACCGTCGGAATCGACCAGAAGGTTGGTGAGTCCGAAGTCGCCGAACCTCGTAGCCAGGCTCAGCTTCGGGGGCAGGTGGACCTCGATCTGATCGGTCAGACGATCCCGCAGCCTCGGGATGGCAGAGGAACGGCTGACCTCGCCGAGGTGGGCGGTCACCCGATCGACACCGTCGACAAGATCGGATCGGTGGCCGAGCACGGCCGGGCTCTCCGGCCGCGCCACGCGATCGTGAAAGAGCCGAAGGAGCGTGCCGACCCGGTTCATGACCTCATCGAGATCACGCTTGTCGGAGCCCCGATACCAGCGGACGTGGGCCAGTGCGAACTCCCGCAGCGGCCGGCCGCGAGCCGGCGTCATGACCACCAGATCGTCGTCGTCGCTCTCGATGACACGAACCGCACGCAGGTACGGAAGGTTCCGTTCGTCGACCGCTGCGGCCAGATCCGACAGCGCCGCCGCCTGCAGTTTGGCCTGGCTGCCCGTCATCTCGGCCGAGATGACCCGCGGCCACGACGGTCCGCTCCGGTCACCGCGTTCGATCGGCGCCTTCACATACAACTGGTCGACGCCGCTCGTCGTCGACACCGAATAGCGGTGAACCGCCGAGAAGCGCTTGCGCCACACGTGGTCGAGCTCGACACTCGACCGTTCGCCGTGAAGGAGCCGGGCAGCCTTCTCGGCCGTCGCCGCCATTCGCTGTTCGCGTTCGGGATTATCGTCGGTGGTCACGATCGGCCCAGCCTACGGGTCCGGCCGACCCGTCCAACGAGGCGCACCACCGTCCCGGCCCACGTAGGCTGAAGATCTTGCTTTGTCGGTCGGTGTTGTCGCGGATTCTCCCGATGGAACCCCTCCGTCCCGGGACGACCGGACGGGTGCTCGTCGGATCACTGCTGGTGCTGGCCGCGTCGGGATGCGGGGATTCGGCCGTTGCCGGTGAGACGGCGACGCCGACGGCCACCGTCGACACCCCGGCGGCCGCCCACGGCGACACCGTCACCGGTGGCGATGGCGATGCCGTCGTCGTGGGCGAGGAACCGGCCGCCCCGCCCCCGCCTTCGGCGCTGCGCATCACCACCACGTCGGCGGGGGCCGCCGCCTCGACGACGGCTGAGCTGACCACGACCGTCACGTTCGAGGTGCCGGACCGGAACGGCATCTGGCTGGACCCGGCCACCGTCGTCGCGCTGCCGACTTCAGGACCGGCATGGGAGGCGGTACGCAGCGCGGCCGAGGCCGACTGGGAGCGGCCGGACCTGGGCGATGCCGGCAACGATCACGACGTCGACCTGTTGGCCGGAGCGTTGTTCGCCGCGCGCACCGGCGACCAGGCCATGCGGCGCAAAGTGGAGCGCGGTCTGGCCGACGTGACCGGCGAATCCGTCGATGAGGTTCTGCCCCTGGCCCGCAACCTGCTCGCCTATGTGATCGCCGCCGACCTCATCGACCACCGTCCACCCGAATTCACGCGCTGGCTGCAGGATCTGATCGACGCCAGAGCCGACGGTCGGGCCGGACGGAACTCGCTTCGGGAGTCGGCGCTGTCCGACCCGTCCAACCACGGCACTCACGCCAGGGCCTCGGTACTGGCGGTGGCGCTCTTCGTCGGCGACGAGGAGCTGACGAACACGATGGCGGAACGCTTCCATGACTGGCTCGGCCGTTCCGGCGACGGCTTCGTGTGGAAGGAACGGGACTGGCAATCGGACCCCTCGAACCCTCGGGCCATCAACCCCACCGGATCGTTCATCGGCGAACTCTCCGTCGACGGCGTGCTGCCTGAGGAACAGCGCCGCAGCGGTGGATTCAACGACCCGGCGCCTCAGGAGGGGTACGTGTGGGAGGCCCTCCAGGGTGCGGTGGCCACAGCGGAGATGCTGGACAAGTCCGGCTACCCCGCCTGGGAGTGGCAGGATCGGGCACTGCTCCGGGCCGTCACGTGGCTGCACCAGATCAATGAGTTCCCGGCCGAGGGCGACGACACCTGGCAGATCTGGTTGATCAACAACGCCTACGGCACCGTGTTCCCGGCCCGTCTACCGACACGACCGGGAAAGAACCTTGGCTACACCGATTGGACCCATCAGTGAGTGTGCTGATGAGCCGCCTCTGACGACGAGGGCAGCTCGACGGCCCGGCGCATCGCCGTCTCCCCCATCAACTCCGCCAGTCGGGCCGTCGTGGAACCGAGGTCGAAGTGCTCCCGCACCACTCGGTCGGCGTTCTCCGCCAGGCGGGCGGCGAGATCCGGCTCGGTCAACAGCCGTTCGATGGCATCGGCGATGGCGACGGCGTCACCGGTCGGCGTGAGCAGACCCGAGACCTCGTCGACCACCAGTTCGGGAATGCCACTGAGATCGCTGGCGACAACGGGGGTGCCGGCCGCCATCGCCTCCATGAGAACCGTGGGGATGCCTTCACGTCGTCCGTCACGACTGGCGACGCTCGGCGCGACCGTGACGTGGGCTTGCCGGTAGCGCTCGATCACCTCGTCGTGATCGAGCGGCCCGACGAGATCGACCCGATCGTCGACCCCCAGGCGCACGGCCAGGTCCGACAGCATCGGACCGTCGGGCCCGTCACCGATGAGCTGAACCTCGATCCGCCGACCTCGCCGCTTGAGTTCCGCGGCGGCCTCGATCAGGTGGCGCTGACCCTTGACCTCGTGCAGGGTGCCGACACAGACCACCACCGGGGACGAGGCCCGATCGGAGGCGGCGCCCGGCCTGATGTGGGAGACGTCGATGCCGCAGTGGACGACCTCGACCCGCCCGACGTTCCCGCACTCGGCGATGATGGCCGATCGGTTGTACTCGGAGATGGCGGCGATGAAGGCGGCCTCGGCGACCTTCGTCTTCATCATCGCCCGATGCCGGTGTACATCGGAACCGTGGGCGACAACGCTGTAGGGCAAACCGGTCAGCCGGCCGATGACCCACGCGGCGAAGCCGCCGTGGGTCAGGAAGTGGGCGTGAACGTGTGAGACGTTGGAGGCCCGAAGATCATCTGCGATCGAACACGTCCGTGGCAGCAGATACAGATCCTTGAGCAACATGTGGGGAGAACGCCAGGTGTCGGCGAGGAGGCGGCCGATGATGGACCCGATCGCCCGGGGTCGGGTGGCGACGAGGTTCAGGATCGCCCCAACGGCCCGCGTCCCCCACGGGCGGCCGTAGTTGGCCCGTTCGACGAGGGTCGCGGCCTTCGATTGATGGGGTCCCGGCTGTTCGGTGAGGAGGGGATGAATGTGGACCGTGAGGCCCTGGCCTTCCAGACCGAGAATCTCGTTGACGACGAAGGTCTCGGTGAACTTGGGAAATCGCGACATGACGACGGCGATCTCCATGGGGGGCGCGGCCGTCATAGCTTCGACGCCCGACGGTCGTCGTCCGCCGTGAGGGCCGAGTCGCCGTTCTGGCCGTGCCCGCCATCATCGCTCGACGGATCGTCGTCGACGGCGTCATCATCATCGAGATCGGTGGCGTCGGTGTCGGTGTGATCATCGACGTCGGTGTCATCGTCGACGTCGAGATCGGTCGCGTCGAGGTCGGAATCGTCGAGATCGTCACCGTCATCGACGTCGTCCTCGTCTTCGTCCTCGGCGAGAGCGGAGGCATGAAGATCGGAGTCGTCGAGCGCGGAGTCGTCGAGGACGTCGTAGAGATCGTCGAAGGCCAGGTAGTCGAGCTCGTCGTCGATGTCATCGCCCAGCTCGTCGTCATCGTCGTCATCGTCGTCATCGAGCTCATCGTCACCGTCGTCGTCGAACAGACCGTCGAGGTCGTCGTCGAACTCGTCGTACGCCGAGACGTTCTCGTCGTCGGTCGACTCGACGTCGCTCGAGACCGTCTCGGCGCGGACATCTTCGTTCGAAGCCGGGTCGACCACGTCTCCGATCACAGCGATATCGGCGTCCAGTCGCGGCCTCGCCGTCGACAGCGACGTGGCCATGATCAGCTCACCGCCGTCGAGTTCCAACACTGCTGTCGGCTTGGAGTTCAAACGGTCCAGGTCATCAAGCAGCGTGCGAACATCGCGACGTTCGGTCCGGCCCGAGCGCACGACCGGCACGATGCGGTCGACCGCCGGGACCGCCGTGAGAGCCCGGACCGACTTCCCGACCGCCGGCGCGACCAGGAAGAGAAGCTTGCTGTCGGAGCTCTCAGCGACCCGGGCGATTCGTTTGACGCCGGATTCGGTGTTGAGATCGAGCGGATCGATGATCTCGAGACCGAGGGCTGGATCGATGGCCGTCAGCAGCCGCCGGTCGGGGTCAAGGTCGGACAACACGACCGAACAGCTCAGGCGATGCCCGGCCAGAGCAAGAACCGCCACCAGTCGGGCAACATCGTCTTCGAGATCCTCGGTGACCGGCACGAACAGCATGGATCGGAACTGACCGAGCTGGATTCCCTTGATGACGAGCTGCTGGAAGATCAACTCGTATTCGTCGAGCTTGTTGGCCACCTGTTTCGCCGGCTTCCGGCGGAACAGCCGGCGGCGCCTGCTGGTCACGTGCTGAAGCGAGAAGACGTCGAGCCCGAGCAGCTCCAGGTACTGCCGATCGACCGGCCGGCGGCGGCTTCGAGGGGCCAGACCGCCAAGGGCCAGCCCGACACCCCCGCCCAGAATGGAGGTTCCGAGCAACGTCAGAATCGACCGGCTGCTCACCGGTTGGGCCGGGTCGGTGGCGTCGTCGAGCACGCGGACCTGACCTGGAGCCGGCCCGGTCACCGCAAGGTTGTCGGACTGCTGTTGTGATCCTTCGACCAGAACGATGAGATCGGCGGCCAACGTGGTTGCGAGGCGAGGAGGGTTGGTCGGGTCGTCACCGGTGACGACGAGCAGGATCACCCGTGACTTGTCGTCGGCGATCGCTCTGACATCACCGTCCTCGACGGTCACCCCGAGTGAGTCGGCCGCCCGGTTCACGGCGTTGCGACTGCTGAGCAGGTCGGCGTAGGTGCGCGACAGCAGACCGGCGGCGTCGAGTGTCGAACGGTCGGCGCCGACAGGACCGACGAGCAACTGCATGGTCGACTCGTAACGTTGCTGCTGCGCGGAGCTGATGGCGACGCCGGCCGCAAGACCGACGAGGACCCCGAAGAGAACGAAGACGGCACGTCGGACGAGACGGGCTCTTGCCCCCGGCTCGTCCCTTCTCATCCCTCCTGCTCTGATCATGACGCGTTGCTTTCCTCGCCGCCTTCCGGCGATCGCCCGCTGCGATCGGGACGCTGGACGCGATCGGACCAGGGCAGCATCTGGATTCGCAGCGCGTTCATCCCCGTCCGCCTGCTCACGTTGAAACGGCCGATCAGAAGTGGATCGTCGCTGTCGATCCGGTGCGCGGCCCGGCGCGTGGTGAAGGCCAACTCGAAATCGAGATCCTCGACCACGGCCCGGACCTCCGGCGTCCACTGACCGCTCGGATAGGCGAAGACGGGCGGTACCGTGCCCAACTGCTCCCGAAGGTCTTCGAGCGAACCGGCGATCTCGGCGCGGACATCGGCCGGGTCGAGCTGGTCGAGGTGGGGATGGCTCCGGGTGTGGGGACAGACCGAAATCCCGGCCTCCGCCGCCTTCCGGACGTCGGCCCAACTCATCACGTCGGCCGGTGGAGGGCTGACACCGAGGGCGGCCGTGAGCTCGCCGACCGCCGCCATCGCGTCGGCCCATGGGATCCGTTTGAAGTGCTCACGAAGCTCACCGAACGCGGCAGTCCGATCGGCCTCGGTGTGGAGAGGGTGTCGCCCGATCGGCTCGACCGGGGTCGAGGACTGGTCGGTCTTCATCACCGCTGCGTGCACCGCGTCCCACCAAAACCACGTGTCGGAACGGTCGACATAACCGGTCGGAACGAAGAGGACGGCGGGCAGGCCGTGAGCGACCAGAGCGGGGAGCGCATGGTCGACGAAATCGTCGACCGCGTCGTCGAAGGTGAGGAGGACGGCCCCGGGCGGCAGCAGGTCTCGATCAGCACGGGCGGCCATCACCGTGTCGAGCGACACGACGTTGAAGTGGGACTGCAGGATGTCGAGGTGACGGTCGAATTCGGAGGGGGTGGCGCTGATGAGGCCGGGATGGCGGCCGTCGTCGGTGACCTCGGTGACGCGATGGTAGGTGAGCGTGCACAACCTCCCCGGCGGCCATGTTCCGAGGCGTTCGATGCCGTCGAGAACCAGTGACGTGCCCCGCGCCTTGAGCAACCGACGTCCGACTGTGGAGAGACCGACCACGATCAGCCTCCGGGCTCTCGTCGGAACCGGTTCAGAGCCAGATTGGACGCGACAAGCCGACAGCTCAGAGCTCCGGCTTGTTCTGTCGTCTCGTCCATGTGGCCCATCGTCACGCTCGAGGCCTCCCCAGTTCTTACCAGTCCCCAACTTTATCAGCAAGTAAAGGGCGGATTGACGGCCGGAGGGCCCGCTGAGTGAGGTCATCGTGCCCGAGGTCCCGATCACCGCCGACGAGCGAAGGAAAGGGGTTGGGCAACGTTTCCTAAAGAGACCGATCGCGATCGGGATAGATCCGGACCGAAGTTTACAAAGACATGGACAATCCGTTGCTGTTGGCGAACGAAATGACATAAAACAACGGTGCTAGGCCGGTTTGCGACGACTGGTGCAACCAGGCCGACAGCGGGCATTAGTAGTTGCAGAGGTGTGTATGAGTATCCGCGGAGTCATTCCGTTGCTTGTCGTCGCCATGATCGGAGTCACGATCATGGTGGCCCAGCCGGAATCGGCCGGGGCCATCAACCCGTATCGGAGCATTTGGCTCACGCAGGCGGAGTTGGAGTCACTGCCCATGAGTGGTCCGGCGTGGAACGCCGTCGTGGCCGAGGCAGAAGGTCGATTCGAGTCCCCCGACATTTCCGACAACTCGTCGGACCACGACACCCAGACGTTCGCTGCTGCTCTCGTGGCCGCCAGGACCGGCGACTCCGCGATGCGCCAGAAGACGGTCGAGGCCATCAGCTCGGCCATCGGCACCGAGAGCGGCGGCAATACGCTCGCGCTGAGCCGCAACCTCGTCGGCTACGTGCTGGCCGCCGACCTCATCGATCTGCCGTCGGCGTCGCCGAACGTCGACGCCAGGTTCCGGGAGTGGCTGAACACGGTGCGACGGAGGGATCTCGACGGTCGCACACTGATCTCCACCCACGATGATCGGCCCAACAACTGGGGCACCCACGCCGGCGCATCCCGGATGGCGGCCGCGCTCTACCTCGGTGACGCCACCGACTTCGCCAACGCGACCCGCACTTTCAAGGGGTTGCTCGGCGACCGCTCCGCCTACTCCGATTTCCGGTATGGAGACCTCGACTGGCAGGCCGACCGGAGCCGACCGGTGGGCATCAATCCCGCCGGCGCAACCATCAACGGCCACAGCGTCGACGGTGTCCTACCCGACGACCAGCGTCGCGGCGGTGACTTCGCCTGGCCGCCGCCGTGCGAGAACTACGTGCGTGAGGCGATGCAGGGCATGGTCGTCCAGGCCGAGATCCTACGTAGACAGGGCCAGGATGCCTTCGGGTGGTCCGACCGTGCCTTGCTGCGGGCCGCCAAATGGCTGACCGGCACCGCGGGCTGTGAGTTCGAGGGTGACGACGAGTGGATCGCCCCGCTCCTCAACGCCGCCTACGGCACCTCATTCCCGGTCTCGACCCCGGTTCGGTCGGGCAAGCACGTCGGCTTCACCGACTGGACGCACAGCGGGAGCGGCAGCCGGACGCCCGTCGTGACCACGACCGTGCCGGCGACGACAACCACCGCAGCACCGGATCCGACCGAACCGCCGGCCACCGAGACCACGGCGCTCCGGGTGTCGACCACGGCGACGACGACCACGAACGCCGCCGACACGCCCGACACCGATGATCGGACATCAGCGTGCACGATCACCGGCACCGACGGACCGGATGTGATCAACGGCACCGACGGCGACGACGTCATCTGCGGACTCGGCGGTGACGACACGATCAACGCCGGCCGAGGTAACGACATCGTGTTCGCAGGTCCGGGTGACGACACCGTCTACGGCGATCGCGGCCGCGACATCCTCAATGGCGAGGACGGCAACGATTTCATCGACGGCGGTCGCAGCAACGACTACATCGACGGCGGCGCCGGCGACGACACGCTCGACGGCGGGTCCGCTCGCGACACCATCGTCGGTGGCGGAGGTGACGACGAGATCCACGCCGGATCCGGTCACGACATCGTCATGGGCGGCGACGGCGACGACGTCATGAACGGCGAGGACGGCGACGACTTCCTCGACGGCGGCGCCGGAGCCAACCGTCTCGACGGCGGCGACGACGACAACATGTGCGCCATGACCGGTGGGGCACGGGCCGACACCTGCTGACGACGCGATCTGTGACCGACGTCATGGTCGGACATCCTTGACTTCAACCTCACTTGAAGCCTTACGGTCGTAACCGTTGAACGAGGCTCAAACGAAAGGGAGTCAGCCATGTTCGGTTCCGATCAACTCGCACTCGATCTCGCCCGGCAGTTCCGCAACGACGCGGAACGCCGGGCGGCCAATCACCGCCTGATCCAGGGTCTGTCGTCCGATGAACGGTCCGGAAACCGGCTACTACGTGTAGTCGTCGGGTAGTGCCGTGAACGCCTGCATGCAGCCGGGGCCGCAGAAGTACACGGTGGCCCCCTTGTGCTCGACGTGCAGCGACGCCGGCACTGCCGCGACCGTCATACCGCACACCGGATCGACCGATGTCTCGACCACGGGTTCGTTGGATGGTGCCCGATGGTCGTGATGTTCCAGGTCACCGGCGTCGACATCGGTCACGGGTCGAGGACGTACCGCGATGACCTCGGCCAGAATCGACAGTGCGATCTCCTCGGGAGTCTGGGCCCCGATGTCGAGTCCTGCGGGCGTGTGGACCCGCAGCCGGTGCTCGTCGGACAAGCCGAGCGATCCCAGTACGGCATCACCCCGACGTCGGCTTGCGACGAGCCCGATGTAGTCCACGCCGGCGTCCAGCGCCACGGTCAGCGCCGCCTCCTCACCCCGCCCGTGCGAGGCCACCACGACCGCCGACACGTCGCTGGGCAGCGGCTCCGGCAGGTCGTCGACCAGACGTAGATCGAAGCCGAAGAGCCCGGCCCCCCGGTTGAGAGCCAGCGCGATCGGGCTGGTGCCGATCGTGTACACCAGTGCCGGCGGGACGATGGGTTCGAGGAAGATCTCCAGTGTCCCGCCCGACAGGCACGGATTGGCCACGGTCCGCTGTCCGACCGGGTCGTCCGGCGGCTCACCGCCGCCGGACTCACCGACGATACGCAGAAGCAGCGACGCCCCCCGCTCGAGGCAGCCGAGGGCCTCGACCCGCACCGAGCTCTCGGCGCAGGCCCCGCCGACGAACCCCTCGATGTCGCCGTTTGGCAGGACGATCGCGGTGTCGCCGGCCTTGGCCGAGGTCGGCCGCTCGGCTCGGACCACCGTGGCCGACACGAACGGCACCCGCGTCGCCCGCAACTCGATGGCCCGCCCGTCGGCCAGACCGCGCGTGATGCTCACGACCCGACCACCCCCACCGTTCTGCCGTTGACCGACGTCGCTGAGCGACGCGGGACGGCGGCAGAACAGGTTTGCCGGGGGTCAGTCATCGGTGATGGCCAGGTCGGTGCGGAAGCTCCGACCCTGCATGGCCCGCCACACCTGGGCCGGGGTGCAGGGCATGTCGATGTCTTTGACATTGAACGGGGCCAGCGCATCGACGATGGCGTTGATCACGGCCGGCGGCGAACCGACTGTGGCCGACTCCCCCACCCCCTTCACTCCGAGCGGGTGATGGGGCGACGGGGTGACCGTCTCCCCCGTCTCCCACGACGGACACTCCATCGAGGTCGGCAACAGGTAGTCCATGAACGAGGTGCCGAGACAGTTGCCGCCGGGGTCGAAGGCGATGACCTCCATGAGGGCCATGCCCACACCGTCGGCCAAACCGCCGTGGACCTGGCCCTCGACGATCATCGGGTTGATCCGGGGGCCGCAGTCGTCGACGGCGATGAACCGGCGGACCTTGACCTCGCCCGTTCCCCGGTCGATGTCGACCACGCAGATGTAGCAGCCGAACGGGTAGGTGAGGTTGGGCGGGTCGTAGACGCATTGGGCGTCGAGCTGACCCTCCACCCCTTCCGGCAGCTCCAGCGGACCGTGGGCACCGAGCGCCACCTCCTGGATCGTGACCGACTTGTCGGGCGAGCCCTTCACCGTGAACACCCCGGTGTCGAACTCGAGGTCGTCGGGGTTGGCCTCCATCATGGTGGCCGCGATGATCTTGGCCTTGTCGACCACCCGTCGGGAAGCCACGGCCGCCGCCGCCCCGGAGACCGGGGTCGAGCGGGAGCCGTAGGTTCCCAGACCAAAGGGGGTGTTGTCGGTGTCGCCGTGGACCACGTCGATGTCGGCGGTCGGGATGCCGGTCACGTGCGACACGATCTGGGCGAACGTGGTCTCGTGGCCTTGCCCCTGGGTCTGGACCGAGAGGCGGACGACGGCCTTGCCGGTCGGATGGACCCGCACCTCGCAGCCGTCGGCCATGCCGAGCCCGAGGATGTCCATGTGTTTGCGGGGGCCGGCGCCGACGGTCTCGGTGAAGAACGAGACCCCGATGCCCATCAGTTCGCCGCGCTCACGCTTGGCCGCCTGCTCGGCCCGGAGCTCGTCATAGCCGGCGATCTCCATCGCCTTCTGCAAGGCGGCCGGATAGTTACCCGAGTCGTACTCCCAACCGGTCGGCGAGTGATACGGGAACTGGTCGGGCTGGATGAAGTTCTTCATCCGCAGCTCGGCCTCGTCGATCCCGAGGTCGTCAGCCAGACGCTTGATCATCCGCTCGATCAGGTACACCGCCTCGGTCACCCGGAACGAGCAGGCGTAGGCCACGCCGCCGGGCGCCTTGTTGGTGTAGACGCCGGTGACCTTGCAGTGGGCGGCCGGGTAGTCGTAGGACCCGGTGAAGACGTGGAAGAAGCCGGCCGGAAACTTGGTGGGCTGAGCGGTGTTGTTGAACGCCCCGTGGTCGGCCAGCACGTCGACCTTCACGCCCAGGATCTTGCCCTCGGACGTGGCGGCGATCTCGCCGTGCATGTGGTAGTCACGGGCGAACGCGGTGGAGATCAGGTTCTCCGACCGATCCTCCATCCACTTGACCGGCTTCTTGGTCACGATCGAGCCGACCACCGACAGCACGTAGCCCGGATAGATGCCGACCTTGCCGCCGAACCCGCCGCCGATGTCGGGCGAGATGACCCGGATCTTGTGCTCCGGCAACCCGGCCACCAACGCGTAGACCGTGCGGTGGGCGTGCGGGGCCTGAGTGGTGCACCACAGCGTGAGTTTGCCCTCGACCGGGTCCATGTTGGCCACCGACCCGCAGGTCTCCAGCGGCGCCGGATGGACCCGGGGGTAGAGGATGTCCTCGGTGACGACCACGTCGGCTTTGTCGAACTGGGCCTGGGTGGCGGCGGCGTCGCCCGACTCCCAGTCGAAGATGTGGTTGTCGGTCTTGCCCTCGATGTCGGTGCGGATCACCGGCGCGCCGTCGTCGAGCGCGGTGCGGGCGTCGACGACGGGATCGAGCTCCTCGTATTCGACGTCGATCAACTCCAGGGCGTCACGGGCCGCGTAGTGGTCTTCGGCGATGACGAACGCCACCTCCTGACCCTGGTAGCGGACCTTGTCGGTGGCCAGGATGGCGATCACATCATGGCTGAGGGACGGGGCCCAGGCCAGGTTCAGCGTCTCCAACACGGCACCGGTGATGACGGCCACCACCTTGGGGTGGGCTTCGGCCGCGGAGGTGTCGATGTTGACGATGTTGGCGTGGGCCACCGGGCTGCGCAGCACGGCGCCGTGCAACATGCCGGGCAGTTTGATGTCGTCGAGGTAGTTGCCCTTACCCCGAACGAAGCGCACGTCCTCTTTGCGAGGTGTTCGACCGAAGCCGACTGTGGCCTCCTCGGTGAACGTGTCCGAGGACGTGGTTGGTGGGTTCTCGGTGACGGACATGTTCAGGCACCTTCCCCGTTGGCGCTGTGTTCAGCCGCCCAACGAATCGATCGGATGATGTTCTCGTAGCCGGTGCAGCGGCACAGGTTGCCGGAGATGGCCTCCCGGATCTCGGCTTCGGACGGATCGGGGTTGGCATCGAGCAGCGCCCGGCCGGTCATCATCATCCCCGGCGTGCAGAACCCGCACTGCAGGCCGTGACACTTCATGAAGCCCTCCTGCACCGGGTCGAGACCGTCCTCGGTCTCCAGGTCCTCGACGGTGCGGACCTCGTGCCCACCGGCCATGGCGGCCAGCATCGTGCACGACTTGACCGGCTCTTTGTCGACCCAGACCACACAGGCCCCGCAGTTGGAGGTGTCGCAGCCCCAGTGCGTGCCGGTCAGGTCGAGGTGGTCTCGCAGGAAGTGCACGAGCAGGAGGCGGGGCTCGATGGTCTTGGTGACGTCGGTGCCGTTGACGTTGACCGTCACCTCCATCGTCGGTGTTTCCAGCATCTCGGAGATGTCGGTCATTGGGCTCCCTTCCTGCCCCACACGGCAGATTCCAGCCAGCGACGTTTCGCCGACAGGCGAAACTCGGTTAGCAACGGCTCCGGCGTTGCGGCGGTCATCAGTCGGCGCTCCTGTCGTCATCATAAGCACCGGCGCCGACGAGGGCCCGACGCATCGCCCGCTTGGTCAACTCACCGGCCAGGTGGCGTTTGTAGTCGGCCGGACCCCGCTGGTCGGTGTTGGGGTTGGTGGCCTGGGCCGCCAGTTCACCGACGTGTTCGACCAGGGTCTCGTTGGCCACCTGACCCCGGGCGGCATCCTCGGCAGCGGCGGCCACGAAGTGGGGAGCCTCGACCGCGGTGAGGCCGATGCCGATCTCGGCGATGGTGTCGCCGTCGAGCCACAGCGCCACACCGGCGGCGGCGATGGCCCAGTCGCCGACCCGGCGCTCCACCTTCTCATAGGCCGAGCAGCCGCCCGGCCGGACGGGAACGGTGACCTCGGTGACCATCTCGTTCTCACCGACCACGGTCTGGTAGGGGCCGTCGTGGAACTCCCGCACCGGCACGGTGCGAGCTCCGTCGGGACCGATGATGTGCACGGTGGCCCGGACGGCGGCGAACGCCGCCGACAGATCCTCGGCCGGATCGGCCTGACACAGTGATCCACCGACCGTGCCCCGGTTGCGCACCACCGGGTCGGCGATAACCCGCTCCGCCTCGGCGAAGATCGGATAGTGCTCGGCCACGACAGCGGAATCGAGGAGCTGGGCGTGGCGGACCATTGCCCCGATCCTGATCACGTCGCCGGCATCTCCCGATTCCAGGCTGATGTCGGACAGTCCCTCGACGTCGTTGATGTCGATCAGCGCCGTCGGAGCGGCGAAGCGGAGCTTCATCATCGGCAACAGACTGTGGCCCCCCGCCACCAGCCTTGCCTCGGAGCCGTGTTCGGCGAGCAACTCCAACGCATGGGTCACGCTGGAAGCCCGCTCGTACACGAACGGTGCCGGTACCTGCATATTCGGTTGTCCCCTTCTCGTCGTCGAGCACCGCCCGCAGATGCTTGAAGCGGCAAGCAACGAGGTTAGCTGTCCGGTTCGATTCCGGCCAGACGGCGCGGACTGCGCATGACACTGCGCATGACACTGCACATGACAAGGTGAAGCAGAATCGGTCGATATCGGCCGGTTCTGCTTCATGGTCGGGCTGCCGGGGCCCGAACCGGAGGCCGGCGGCGCTACGGGGCGCGGTGACCGTAGCTCGTGGCGTCGGGATTGGTGGGGACGTAGTTGCCGTCGAGCCGGGGGTCGATTTGACGGTTGCCGCCGCCATCGGTCAACTTGTCGGCGTTCTCGACCACGCCGGCGGAGTCCCAGCCGATGTTGTTGCGCACGATGTTGTTTCCCCCACCGCTGAGATGGCGGCCGGTGACGTTCGACAACCCGTCCTTCGGGGACACCAGGAGGTTCCGCTCGATGGTGATGTTCGACGTCTTGTAACTCAGCTGGATGTTCGACGGTCCGGTGTTGTCGACGATGGTGTTGTAGCGGATCTTCACGTTGGCGATGCTCGGATAGCTGTCGTTCGGCGTCCCGACCTTGATGCCCCGCCCGTTGGACGAGCCGACCAGCAGGTTGCGCTCGATGACGCCGCCACCGCTCCCGCAGTTGCAGTAGATCAGGTGGTCCTGGTGGGTGCCGTTGGATCGGTAGGTGTCGTGAACATGCACGTCCCGGACGGTGAAGTTGACCGGCGACCCGACGATCAGCAGACCGCTGTAGCCCCGCGCCCCCCACACCTCGGCCTGCTCGAACACCCAGTCGCGACCGTTCTTCAGCAGCACCATGTGCTCGGACGAGCTGTTGCGGTCGTCCCAGGTCACGTTGATGCCCCGGATCGTCCAGTAGTCGATGTTGTAGAGGTTGAGCAGGCCCTTCACCACGACCCGCTCGCCGGGGGCCGCCTGAACGAGGATCCGGCGGCTGGACGAGGTGTTCTTGCCGCCGACCCCGAGCTGGATCCGCTCCCGGTACTCGCCGCCCTTGACGATCAGCGTCTGACCGGCCTTCACCTCGTCGAGGCCTTTGGTGAGCGTGTTGTAGGGCGCCCCCTGTGACCCGTTTCCACCCGACGACGCGCTGCTGTCGACGTAGATCACGTCGCCACTCGGTGGTGGCAGCTCCGAGGTTGTCATGGTCTGTCGAGTCGTCGTGGTCTGCTGAACCGTCGTGGCCGCTCCCGTGCTGGACGTCGTGGCTCGCAACGTCGACACGGTGGACGAGCTGGTCGGTGCCGTGGAGGTGGATGCCGTGTTGGGAGACGCCGTGGAACTCGATGCCGTGTTGGAGGAGGCCGTGGAGGTCGTTGGATCGGGCGAGGTACTCGATGACGTATCGGACGCGGTGGTAGTCGGGTTCGTGTCGGTGACGTCGAGATCGACACCCTGACCGTCGTCGTCCGCCAGCACTCGGAGCGACTCCGCATCGCCCTCGTCGCCGACGCCGATGGCGACAGTGGCCTCCGGTGACGGAGTGTCGCTGGCCAACTCAAAGGAGCCACCGGACGAGCTCGTTCCCGAGCAACCAGCGGCGAGCATCGCGAACACGGCCAGCGCGACCAGAGCGCCTCGCCGACGGTCATCACCGCCTGCCAGGCTCCGCCGCCTCGGTTCCAGTCGCCGCATTGAGGCAACGATACCGTGACCGCCACGGGGCAGATCCGTTTCATTACCCATTCTGAACCTTCGGCGGGCGACCCTTCCCCTGACCGGACTCGCCGACTTCACGGGCTGGCCACCACGTTCACAGCCAGCGGTCACAGCCAGCGTTCGAGCACCGGGAACCGACGCAGCCTCGCCGCCTGAGGAAAGGTCTCGACCAGACGAAGGTCGGTCACATTCGAGGTAAACCCGACGAGGGCCAGTACGCCCGCCACCACGATCGACAGTGCAATGCCGGGATCGAGGGCGCACTGCACGGCAAGCGCGGCGGCGATCAGCAGGCCGGTGCGCCCGTAGACCCGACGCGCCGACGGGATTGGGTTCGCCACGGCCGTCGTTCCCAGCAGTCTCCAGTGGTTGGCGATGTTGCGGAGCACCATGCCGACCAGAGCGGCCACCGCCGCGCCGACGGGTCCCATGGCCGGAACCAGAACCAGATTGGCGGCGACGATGAACAGGCCCGTGGTCACGTTGACGACCAGCACCCAGTTGACCCGGCGATGGATCTGGAGTGCCTGCTGGTTGAAGCCGAACGCCACGTCGAAGAAGGACGCCACCGACAGCAGGGCGAGGATGGGGGCACTGTCGCGATACTGCTCCCCGAACAGCAACACGGTGGTCCGCTCGGCGAAAATGGTGGTCATCAGGAAGACCGGCAGGCTCAACACCATCATCCAGCCGCTGACATCCCAGTAGAACCGGTTGAGTTCGGCCCCGGCCTCCCGGCGATACAACCGGGAGATCATCGGATTCACCAACGAACCGAACGCGAACATGACCACGAAATTGAGTCGGGCAGCCGGCCAGATCACCTGGTAGGTGGCCACGGAGCCGCTACCCAGCAGCCAGCCGATCATGCCGGTACTGATCGACGCGATCGTGAGTAGCACGACCTCGCTCGACAGCAGCGGAACCGAGAACGACAGGATGTCGCGCACGGGCGTGTCCCGCAGGTTGGAGGTCACGAACCGAACACGACCCTGCCTCACCAGCCCCGGGATCTGGACGAGGTAGAGCCCGAGCCCGGCGACCCCGGCGGCGACCAGACCGACGATCACCCACACGGCCGGCAGATCGAAGTACACGACCAGCCCGACCGTGGCCAGTTTGAACGCCGGATTCAGGATGTGGTTGCGGACGAACAGCGAAATCGGACGGGCGAACACGGCGAAGAACGACGTCATCATCCGGTCGAAGGAGTCGAGCGGTGTGATCAACAGGGCCAACATGATCAGCAGTTCTGCCCCGGGCTCGCCGAGCTGGCCGGCCAACCGTTCCCGGAACAGGAAGACGCCGGAGGCGGCGACCAGCCAGACCGTTATCACCGTCACGCTGTAGAGCACGACCGTGCCGAAGACGTAGTGGTCTTCTTCGCGGTCTTCGCCGTAGATGACCAGGTGATGCGACATCGCCCGGTCCTGACCCAACGCGACCACCGCCCGGACCATGTCCGAAACGGACAGTGCGAAGAGCAGCACGCCGAGCTCGGTCTTGAGGAAATGCTGGGCCAGCACGACCCTCACGACCACGTTGGAGGCGATGGAGATCAGCCGGCCGATGAGCAGGAGAGACGACCCACGGATCGCCTTGGCCGTCGAGTTGTCGTTTGATCGACCTTCCACCTGCTTCGCAGCCTCCACGCCGACACATCGCCCAATCTGTGTGCCGCGAACAGACGACCCAGCCACTCTATCGAGCCGCAATCGACGGTTGGGGGCGATTCAGGCCCGTTCCGAACCGGTCAACATACCCAGAATTGCCCATGGCGGCAGTGACAACCACCCTGGTTGACGGGCATCGACAACGGTAAACTTGCCGGTGGGCGATCCGGTCCCATCGGAGGACCCAAACGGCGGCAGTACCAGTCGGCGGGTGGCCAGGGATCCCATGATCTTCCAGAGAAGGTGTTTGACATGAGCGAACTACGGGCAGCCGTTCGGAGCCTGATGCGCATGATGCCGCTCATTCTGCTGGCCGCACTGATCGTCGGCACGGCCGTCCTCCTCGTCCGGCGGGGCGCGCCGAAGGTCTATGAGAGCACGTCCCGGTACTTCGTGAGCCCTGTGACCGAGATCCAGGGAGGCGACGTCGGCGACCTGGTCGACGCGCTCAACACGCTCGACCGCGAGGTCATGACGATCTCGGTCGCCGAGGTGCTGGGTAGCGACGTCATGTTGCAGCGAGCGGCCGAATCACTCAACGTCACCGACGTCTCCGAGTACTCGACGTCGGCAGCGAGGGTTCCCTCGTCGCTGGCCGTCGAAGTCTACGTCAAGGGGCCGTCCCCCGATGGCACGCGGCTGGTCTCCGAGGGGATCGGCGCCGAGGCCAACGCCCTGCTCCGGGACCTGATCGGCGCCTACGAGATCCAACCGCTCAACCAACCCACCGACCCGACGTCACCGATCAGTCCACAGCCACTGCGTGATGGCGTGTTCGCCGGCGTGCTCACGATCATCGCATTGTCGATGATCCGCCTGGTCACCTCCCCACAGGACGAGACCGGGCTTCGCCGGTCCATGTGGATTCGCCTCCGTGACGCCGCCCTTCTCGGCCGCTCGAGACGCAACCCTGCCCGGTCCCGACTCAAGCTGCATCCCAATGCCGTCGGCCAACGCGTCGACGGGGGCGGACCCGGGCAGGCCCGACAGTTCGAGCACCCTGTGAATGGCGCGATGGGGAACGGAGGCGCACGGCAGCGGCACCTGCCCGACCCGTCGGCCGCGATCAACCTCGACGAGTTCACCACCGCCGACGTCCGTCCGGAATCCTCCGGCAACTGGTAGTGCCTGGCTGCACGACCACGGTCGGGCCGATGTCGTCTCCCAGTGGAACGAACCGGGCACACGTCGATCGATGACCGACCTCGTGCCACCGGGACGATCCGCCGTCGACGATCCAGACGGTGGCGCCCACCGGCTCACCGGCGGACCGGGCGGAACGGCGCGACCGGCGGTCGACGCCCTCGGCGTTGCGGTGGCCGTCGTCCTCACCGCCGTCTACGGTCGGATCGGTGACGCCAGCCCGCTGCTCGGCGGCGAGGGGACGATCGCCCAGGTCCTCTCGGTGGCGGTCGGGGTCGCCATCTTCTGGCGCATCGTCGCCAACAACGCCGATCCCGGCCCCTGGCGGCTGGCGCTGGCGGTCATCGGATCGTTCTTCTGCATCATCGTGACCTCGGTGCTCTACGCCGAGAATCACAGCTACGCCATCGACGACGCCGGCGATCTGGCCAAGTCGACCCTGGTCTTCGCAATCATCGTCGCCGGCGTGACCAACGCCTCCCAGCTGCGACTGGCCACCTGGGCCGTCGTCGCCGCAACAGCCTTTGTCAGCCTCATCAACATCTTCCAGCAGCTGACCCACACGTTCGGCACCGACTACTGGCAGCTGGCCACCTCCGAGGCCGAGGCCATCACCAGCTCCACGCTCGACTATCGCTCGGCCGGACCGTCGCTGGGACCGAACGGCTTCGCGCTGATGCTGATCTTCGCGCTCCCCCTGGCCATCGACCGTGCGCTCCACGAGCAGCGACGCGGGCTCCGGGCCGTCGCCGCGTTGTCGACGCTGTCGATCGTGGCCGCGATGCTGTTCACCTACAGTCGCAACGGCTTTCTCAACCTGGTCCTTCTGGGCCTGATGGTGGTCTACTTCTACCGGATCAACCTGCTGTACGCCTTGATCGGCATGCTGGCCTTCGCCTCGGTGATCGCGGTCGCCTCACCCGACGCCTTCATCGACCGGATCGCCACGCTGACCGAGTTCGTCGACAGCGACGCCGAGCAGGACGACTCCTTGTCGAGCGGGCGGCAGAGCGAGTACATCGTCGCCCTGCAGATGTTCGCCGATCACCCGGTGACCGGTGTCGGCGTCGGCAACTACCCCCACCACTATCTCAGCTACTCCACCGCACTGGGCCTCGACGATCGCCGCGAGGACCGGGGCGCGCATTCGCTGTACCTGCAGTTCGCCGCGGAGCTCGGGATCATGGGCATCCTCTGGCTCGCCACGATCCTGCTCGTGCTGTTCCGTCGGCTCAACGGTACGAGGAAACGACTGGCGGCGGCCGGGATGGTCGCCACCTCGCATCAGATGGCGGCATACCAGATGGCGTTCACGCTGTTCTTCACCTTCAGCCTGCTCCGCCACCTGTCGATACCGCGCTACTTCATGGTGGCACTGGCCTTCGCCGTGGCCGCCCCCTACGCCGTGGATCGACGGGAGTAGGGCCCGAACCAACCGGCCCAGAACGGGTCAGCGGCGGCGCAGGCCGTACTCCTGATGGGACTTCTCCAGGAGTTCCCACATGGCCTCGCACAACTCTCGCACCTGCGGGTCGAGGGGAGTGTGCTTGCCCTTGTCCACCGAGGTGCGGTGGATCCCGCCGCCGGCACCCGGTCGGAGCGGTTCGACGCCGGCCAGCTCGTACATGGCGTCGATGGTCTCCTGGGGCTCGAGCACCAGATCCCGGTAGCTGCACATCCGAAGCCGGTCCTCCGCCACCAGGTTCTGGTCGAAGAACAGCTGATTGCGAAGCCACCAGAACAGCGCGGCAAAGTCGTGATTGTCCAGTGCATCGAAGTCGAATCCGGCCAGGATCTCGACCTCTTGATCACCGAGGCCCTGCGCCCTCCAGTCGCGGGGGTCGCCCGCCAGCGCCCTGGTCACGTTGGAACGCCCGTTGTCGTCACCGAAGCGTTTCAGGTTGCTGGCCGCCACGTCGGCATAGTGGCGGTACATCCACACGGCCCGGGAACGGGGCAGATCGTCGAGGAGTTGGCCCACCCGATGTGACTCCACCAGCGGCTTGATCACCACCATCGACGCCGCCGTGAGATCGGTCATGCGCCGGATGAACTGCTCGCTCCGCAGCCGGTGGTTGTAGGGCCAGCGCTCGAAGGCCAGGCCCAGCTCCCCGAACGACACCACGTTGGGATCGGCGGCGAAAACGTGTTGCAGGGCGGTGGTCCCGGAGCGCTGGCAGCCGAAGATGAGCAGCGTCCTCGTGTCGACACGTCCCCCCTGACGGGCCCAGAGGGAGCCGACCTTGATCAGGTCCGCGCCGTAGCGCCGTCCGGCCCGTGCGACCCGTGCGGCTGAGCTGATCGTGTCCTCGATCGTCGTGCGCTGACTCATTCGCGGCTCCCGGCCATCCCCCGATACTGGTCGGCCAGGGCGTTCACGGTGGATTCGATCGAATACCGATGCTGAACCGTGGCCCGAGCCGCCGTTCCCAGAGCGTAGCGATCATCGGGGTCGCTCAGAAGTGTCACGGTGTCCGAGACGATGTCGTCGATCGTTCGGTCGGTTGAACCGCTCGACACGATGCGCCCGTCGACGCGGTCGGTCATCACGTCGCCGACACCGCCGACATCGGTCACGACACAGGCCAGGCCGCTGGCCATGGCCTCGAGCAGGGCGTTGGACAGGCCCTCAGCCTCCGAGGCCGAGACGTAGAGATCGGCCCACCGCAGTAGCAGCGGCATATCCTCCCGCTTGCCGAGGTGACGCACCCCGTCCAGCCCGTCCAGTTCGCCTTCAAGTGGTCCCTCACCGACCACGTACAGCCAGGCGTCAGGGTGTTCGGCGCGGACCTCGGACCACCGCCGGGCCAGATCGATCACCCGCTTCTCGGGGGAGATGCGGCCCACCATCAGTACCACCGGACCGTTCGTCCAGTCCGGCAACACCTCTCGGCGGGACCGGTGTCGGGCATGGGGGTCGACGAGGCTTCCCTCGACCTCGTCGTCGTCGAGCGGACGGAAACGGTCGGTGTCGACACCGTTGGGGATGAACACCCGCTGATCGTGGCCGACCCCTCGCCGCTCGAGTTCGGACTCCAGGTCCCTGCTGATAACCACGAAACGGTCGACAGTCCAGGTCAGCAGCCGGAGCCGCAGCCGACCGAGGGGCCGGGCCTCGAGCCGGCGGAGATCGCCGAGTTCGCCGGATCGCAGTAGCTTCGTGAGGTACGGGGTGCCGGTCACCGTCTTGTACAGCCCGGCGATCAGCGACGGGGTCAGCGTGTCGTAAGTGTGTACGACATCGGGACGCAGCCGGGCGAGATTCCACAACGCGCCGACCACGAACATGATGGCCTCGACCGGCTTGGGGCCCATGCACCGGATCCGTCGGACCTCGGCGCCGCGCAGGTACTCACGAGGCGGTTGCCCGGGCCGGGATCGGGTGAGCACGACCGATTCGATTCCGTGCGTCGACAGCAGGGGGATGAGACTGGCGAGTTGACGCTCAGCTCCCCCGACGGTTGGAAGGTAGTTCTGGATGACCATGGCGGCGCGAATCGGCCCCCGGCCCCCCGCCTGCTGCTCGACGCCCGGGGCGGCGTCGAAGGCGTTACCCGGCTCCACCTCATGGGTCGACGGGGCCGACGACGGCATCGCCACCATGTGATCGGACGAGTCGACCATCGCTGCGGTCTTCTCAGCCGCCGTCGGGCAGGAAGCAGTCGACCATACGGTTGGCCGTAGCCGCCAGATCGAAGTCCTGTTCCACCCGTTCACGGCCCCGCCTGCCCAGTGAGCGCCGAAGCGCGGCGTCATCGAGGAGGCGTTCGATGGCATCGGCCAGCTGCTCGGGGTCGCGTTGTTCGACGAGCAGACCGGTCACCTCGTGCTCGACCAATTCGGGTATGCCCGACACCCGCGTGCTGATGACCGGAACCCCGAGGGCCATGGCCTCGATGAGGGCCACCGGGATGCCGTCGCGTCGACCATCGGGCATGACCACCGACGGCATGACCGCCATATCGGCGGAAGCGATGATGTCGAAGACCCGGTCGATGTCGAGCGCTCCGTGGAAGACAACGTTGTCGTCGGCCTCGGCCTCCAACTCGGCGCGAAGAGGACCGTCACCCACGACGTCGAGGATCACCTTGCGTCCCCGCAGCTCAAGGAGGCGCAGGGCGTCGAACAAGTGAGTGTGGCCCTTGAAGTTCCGCAGACCGGCAACCATGACCAGCCGCGCCGGGTGGTTGTCGGGCTCGACGGCACGAGCGGTGATAGCGGCCACATCGACACCGCAGTGAACGATCTCGGCCGGTGGCAGATCGGGGTACAGCTCCCGCAGCAGTTCGCGGTTGTGATCCGAGATGGTCACCACCCCGCTGGCGGCAGCCAGCTTCTCACCCAGCATGCTTCGATTGATGTGGAGGTCGTGGGCGTGCAAGGTCACCGAGAACGGGAGCTCGGTCAGCAACCCGATCTGATGGGCGAGCAACGCCGAGTGGCTACCCCAGTGGGCGTGCAGATGATCGATCTTGCGACGAACAACGCGGTCAGCGACCCACGGCGCAACCGCCGACACCGCGATGGCCCGGATCAGGAACTTCGGTGACCGCACGTTGCCGGCCAAGGCGCGCCACCACATGCGGGCCATTCGACCCGGGCGGCGGCGGAACCAGCGCAGCTGCGTGGCCAGTAGTTCGCCGATTCCGGCGTCGTTGCCGGCAACCAGATCCGGGAGCAGGCGTCCCACTCCGGGCTGGATGATCTCCTCGGCCTCCCTGGTGATCGCGATCATCGTGACGTCGTGTCCGAGATCGGCCACGGCCAAGGCTTCGCGGGCGATGAAGGTCTCGGTCGTCTTGGGGAAGCGCGAAACCACATACCCCACCCTCACAGCGGGTTTCCCGACATCCTCAACCGACACCTTTGATCGGGTTTCGACCGGCGAGGTCGTTCCGGCCGGAGTCACGGTCGTTCTCGCCGCGGAACCACGCCTGCCGGTTCATCGGCGCGGCAACGAGCGCTGTGTCGTACGCCGCAAGCCATGGTGGTTCCGCCTCCAGATACCATATGAGTTTCGCCCTTTATGTAGCTTTCGGCCGCGTCGCCGCGTGCTCAGCCGGTAACTTCCAGCCCACCTTAGACCGACTGCCCGGCGAACCGGCTGAGTGAAGATGCCCGACTCAAAAATTCGGGTATTCCTCGCCCGGGAGGCGACTCGAACGCCGGGATCAGGCCGTCCGGGCGGCGCCGAACACAACATCGATCAGGTTGCCGGCAACCACGTCGGGGGCCAGGAACTCGTCGAACACCGCGGCGTTGCTCTCGGCCCGCGCCGCGAGCCAGTCCGGGTCGTTGACGGCCTCGGCCACGGACTCCACAAGGTCCGCCGGCTCGTCGTAGCGAAATTGGTCGTCGAAACCTTTGAAGCCAGCGAGGTTGGCACGATCCTGAGGAATCGTCTGGCCCACGATCGGGAGCCCGACGGCCAACTGCTCGAACAGCTTGAATGAGAGGCACCGGTGGGCTCCCCAAACATAGATTCCGAGTCGTGAGTTCGACATCCGGGAGAGATGCTCGCGGGGTCGCACGGCCGTCGGCCGCATTCTCCGCCATATCGACGACGAGGCGCTGATGAACGTCACCCGCGCATCGATGTCGGTACTGGCCACCAGCCGGCGACCGACCTCGGTGCGAAAGTCGTTGATGGGCGAGTGGTGTTGCTGACGGTAGAGGCGAACGACGAAGGACACGTCGTGGGTCTTCTCCGCCGACCGCAACGACCGCAGGTAATCGACGGTCGGGAGCCGCCGCAACTGACGCACACGGCGGACCATCGCCCGGCGGTCCCACCCGACCTCGGGCAGCTCTCGAAGCAGTGGTCGATGTTCCCACCACGGGACCAGGACCGGAGCGAACGGCGCACCCAGCGGCCGAATCTTGTCGTGGAGTGACGGATCGAGGTCCAACCCGGCCACGGCTTCGGGGTTGTGATTGCCCTTGAAATAGAAGTCGACGAGCTTGATGAGCTCGCGATGAACGAAGGCGGGCTTGTCGTGATTGTCGACGCAGAACCGGATGCGTTGGGCACCGTCGGAGGCCTCGAACAACGGGATCATCTGCATGTTCTCGTCGCCACCTGCGGCCGCCCTCAGATCATCGGGGAGGCGACGGGAAACGTCGAGGACGATTCGTCCGGCGCTCGCCTCATCGTGGAAGCCGGCCAGTAGAAACCCGCAGTAGGCAAGGTCGGTGACGCCGTAGTGTGTGATCCGCTTCATGAAGTAGGCCGAGTCTGGCGAACGCTTCGGCCCCGGTCGGGACCTGTGGGTGATCGGTAGCGTGCAGGAGCACCCCGTCCACCCCGAAGACATCGCGAAGTCTACAGCCCGGCAGCCGACGGTGCTGATAGGTCGACAATCCCGTCGAAGGCTCGGGCGCGGTACCATGCCCCCCATGTGGAGCACGAGAAACGGCATCGGCGGTTCACAACGTCTGGGTGTGGCGTCGGTGCTCTTCGCTCTGGCTACCGCCGGGGTCTGCTACGTCGGCCTGCCCGCCGCGTTGGCGATCGCACAACGTCGTCGGGCCCGCCCCATCAGCGGCGCCGAACCGCTTCCGCCGACCGTCACCGTCGTCATCGCAGCCCACAACGAGCAGGCCGACCTCCCGGCGAAACTCGACGACCTCCAGAATCAAGACCTACCCGCCGGGGTGGAGATGCAGGTCATCGTGGCCTCGGACGGGTCCAGCGACGAGACGGTTCCCCTCGCCTCCGCCCACCCGCTCGACCCGGTGGTGCTGGATCTGCCAAGGGGAGGCAAGGCCAAGGCGCTCAATGCCGCCCTGGCGCTGGCCAAAGGAGACATCATCGTCTTCTCCGACGCCAACTCGCGGCTCGGCCCCGAGACGCTCGGTGTGCTGCTGGCCCCCTTCGCCGATCCCGAGGTCGGCGGCGTCGCCGGCCGCCAACGGTACGGCGACCCGTCGCAGGCCATCACCGGCGAGTCGGAGTACTGGGCCTACGAGGATCGGCTGAAAGTCCTCGAGTCGAGCATCGGCAGTGTCGTGTCGGCCACCGGCGCCCTCTACGCGATCAAACGCGATCTGGTCGACGAGGTCCCGCCCGACGTCACCGACGACTTCTTCATCTCGACCGGGGTGGTGGCCGCCGGGCAGCGACTCGTCTACGAACCGCTGGCGGTGGCTTGGGAGGACCCGTCAGGATCTCCGGCGTCGGAGTATCGACGCAAGGTCCGCATCATCACCCGAGGCCTGACCGGTGTGAGACGGCGCCGGAGCCTGCTCAACCCCGCCGAGCACGGCCACTACGCCCTCGTGCTCTTGGTACACAAGGTCCTTCGTCGACTGATGTTCATCCCACTTTCCGTCGGGGCCGTCGGGATGTTCCTGCTCCGAAACGTCCATCCGCTGGTACGGGCGGCGACGTGGGCCGGGGTCGCTGCGACCGGACTGGCCGGGCTTGCCGTTCGCCACCCGGAGTCGGCGCCGGCCCGGTTCAAGCCCATCCGTCTACTGTCCCACTTCATCGTGGTGAACACCGCCGCCGCCCACGCGCTGCTCAACGTGATCCGGTCCCGCGAGTTCTCCGTCTGGGACCCGGAGCGACCGGACGAGCCCGGCACTCCTCGCCGCTGACCAGCACCGTTCCTGGACCAAAGGCCCGGGTCGTCTGCCTCATCGTCGGGGGCCTCATAGGCGAGTTTCCCTGTTCTTAGCCCCCCAAGGGGTGACGGTAGGCTGGGTCGTGCCGACGTAGGCGAAGGCGATTTGCGGCCGGCGGAAAGGCGAATACCGTGGCGACCAAAATTGCAGTCACCGGCGCGGCGGGCTTCATCGGCTCGACGTTGGTCACCCAACTCCTGGACGCCGGACACACCGTTGTCGGGATCGACGTGCTCGACGACTTCTACCCGGTTTCGCTCAAGCGCTGGAACCTCGAGAAGTTCGAGGACCATCCGGCCTTCGACTTCCAAGAGGTCGACATCCGCGACACCAAGGCGCTGCTCGACTGCACCGGATCGGTCGATGTGATGGTTCACCTTGCGGCTCTGGCCGGCGTTCGACCGTCGTCGGAACGGCCGCTCGACTACTACGACGTCAACGTCGGAGGAACCGCGGCGGTGCTGGACTTCGTGGTGCAAAACGAGGTCCCTCACCTGGTGTTCGCCTCGTCGAGCAGTATCTACGGGATCAACCCCGACGTTCCCTGGACCGAGGATCACCTGCCACAGCCCATCAGCAACTACGCCAACAGCAAACTGGCCGGGGAGCGTCTGGTGGCCCGAGCCGCCGCACTCCACGGCTTCACCGCCACCGCGGCCCGCTTGTTCACCGTCTACGGGCCCGGTCAGCGTCCGGATCTGGCCATCACCAACTTCGCGGCCAAGATGCTCAACGGCGAGGAGATCAGGGTCTTCGGCGACGGTACGGCACTGCGTGACTTCACCTACGTCACCGACATCGTCAGCGGGATCCGGGGTTGCATCGACTACACCGACTCGACGTTCGAGCCCTTCAATCTCGCCCGCGGTGTACAGGTCGAGCTGTCCGCCGTCATTCATCTCCTGGAGAAGGTGCTCGACGTCGAAGCCAAGATCGTCTACGCCGACGGCTTCCGGGGCGACGTTCCCCAAACCTGGGGTTCGATCGAGAAGAGTTCGGCGCTGCTCGGGTATCTGCCGTCGGTCGACCTGAAGGACGGGCTGGTGGAGTCACGAGACTGGTTCGAACAGGTTGCCGCGCTCGGCGTGAACGCCTGGGCGAGCCACCCTCAGACCGTCGATCGACTCGGTTGACGAATCCCGGCAATCGAGTCCAATTCGACCCGATTGGATCGGGCCCGGTGCGCTAGCGTCGCACCATGAGTGAGTTCGGCCGGTCGATTCTCGACCTCTGGCATCTCGATCCGTCCTACGCCTACCTGAATCACGGCACCGTCGGAGCGACCCCGAAGCAGGTTCTGGCCGCCCAGCGGACCTGGAGCGAGCGAATCGAGCGCCACCCGGCGGAGTTCATGCTCCGTCAACTGGCCAACCCGATGGCCGGCGAGTGGACAGCGGACAGACCACCGGCGATGCGGGAGGCGGCCGCCGCCACGGCCCGGTTCGTCGGCGCCGACCCCGACGGACTCGTCCTGGTCGACAACATCACGACCGGAGCCAACGCGGTGCTCCGTTCCCTCGGTCTGGAGCCGGGCGACACCGTCGCCGTCACGAACCTGGGCTACGGAGGCGTCACCAACGCCGCCCGATTCGTGGCGGAGCGGTCCGGAGCCTCGCTCCAGTTCATCGATCTGCCGGCCCCGGGGGCGTCGGCCGACGAGTTCGCCTCGGCGTTCGACGAAGCCCTCCGCCCGGGCACGAAGCTGGCCGTGGTCGACCATCTGTCCGCGTTCTCGGCGCTCATCCTGCCGGTGGAGCGGTTCATCGAATCGTGTCGGGCCAACGGCACGATGGTCCTGATCGACGCTGCTCACGTGCCTGGCCAGCTGGATCTCGACGTCTCCCGGCTGGCCGATCTGGGTGCCGATTTCTACACGGCCAACCTTCACAAGTGGGGCTGGACTCCTCGCAGCAGCGGGTTTCTCTGGGTGGCGCCCGAGCATCGGGACCGCATCCACCCGACGGTCATCTCCTGGGGCCTGGGCCGGGGTCTGGCCGCCGAGTTCGACCTGCTGGGCACCCGCGATCCCACGCCCTTCCTGGTCATCCCCGAGGTGATCGACTATCGGGCGAGCTTCGGTGAGGACGCCATCCGCTCCTACATGCACGACACCTGCTGGACCGGGGCCCGCCATCTGGCGGCAGAGTTCGACATCCCGTTCGACACCCCGGAGTCGATGATCGGGGCCATGGCCGTGATCGGCCTGCCGCCACGGCTCGGGTCCACGACCGCCGATGCGGAACGGCTGCGAGCCCATCTCAGCGACGTCCACCGGATCGAGGTGCCGGTCTTCGCCGTCGGAGGCGACGGTGACGAGCCCGACTCGTACGGTGCCGGCGCCGAAGCAGGCCTCGTGGTTCGGATCTGTACCCACATCTACAACGACACCGGCGACATCGACCGACTGGTCGAGGGGATCAAGCAGGCTCCGGGGGCCTGAACCGCGCTGCCATGCGGCTCCGTGACGCCAGCTATCATGCGGGCCCATGACCGGAGCTGGAACCCGAAACACGGCGATCGATCGTGCCGCCGACTACTTCGACAGCGGCACCCTCTTCGACGTGCTGGCCCGACGGGTGGCGGTTCCGACCGAGAGCCAGAATCCGGATCGGGCCGACGCCCTCGTCGCCTATCTGACCGACGAGATGGTCCCGGCGTTCGAGGCGATGGGCTTCGAGTGCCGTCTCGTCGACCATCCCGAGGCGCTCGCCCCGTTCCTGCTGGCCGAACGGCACGAGGGTGACGACCGGCCGACGGTCCTGGGTTACGGCCACGGAGACGTCGTCCGGGGGCAGGACGACCGTTGGGCCGACGGGCTCGATCCGTGGCGGCTGACCGAGCGAGGCGACCGGTGGTACGGCCGAGGTGTGGCCGACAACAAGGGTCAGCACACGATCAACATGGCCGCCCTCGAAACGGTTGTCGAAACCCGTGGCGAGCTCGGTTTCAACGCCAAGTACATCATCGAGATGGGTGAGGAGACCGGGTCGCCGGGTTTCCACGCCTTCTGCCGGGATCACGCAGACGGCCTGGCGGCCGACGTTCTCATCGCCTCGGACGGTCCACGGCTTCGGGCCGGACAGCCGACCGTGTTCCTCGGCGCCAGGGGTGCCGTCAACTTCGATCTGGTCGTCGACGCCCGCGCCGGCGGCCACCACTCGGGCAACTGGGGTGGGCTGATCTCCAATCCGGCGCTGCAGCTCGCCCACGCGCTGTCGTCGATCGCGTCGGAGCGGGGTGAGATCCACATTCCCGAGTGGGTGCCCGACGAGATCCCGGCATCTGTTCGTCGGGCCCTCGAAGGACTGACCGTCGACGGCGGGGAGCACGGCCCGGTCGTCGAACCCGATTGGGGTCAACCCGGCCTGACCCCGGCTGAGCGGGTCTTTGCCTGGTGCTCGTTCGAGATACTGGCCTTCGAGGCGGGCACGCCGGCCAAACCGGTGAACGCCATCCCGCCGCGGGCCCGGGCCCACTGCCAGCTCCGTTTCGTCGTGGGGCCCGATGCCGACGACATCCTTCCGGCACTCCGTCGCCACCTCGACCGCAACGGTTTCGGCTTCGTGGCCATCGAGACCCAGGCCAGTGATGTGAAGTTCCGAGCGACCCGCACCGATCCCGACGACCCGTGGGTCCGCAGGGCCGTCACGTCGATCGAGTCGACGACGGGTTCGCCGGTCGCCCTGCTGCCCAACGTCGGCGGCTCGCTACCCAACGACGCGTTCGCCGACATACTCGGCCTGAAGACGATCTGGGTGCCGCACTCCTATCCGGGCTGCAGCCAGCACGCGCCCGACGAGCACGGCCTCTCATCGGTCTTTCGGGATGCGCTCCTGGCCATGACCGGCCTCTACTGGGACCTCGGCCAAACCTGACGGTGCCTCGGGCTACTCGCTCTGCTCGTAGATCGGTGTGATCATGGCCCGGGCCAGCGTGTTGCCGAACATGTTGAAGCCGCAGATCGCCGGGGTCACACCGTCATCGATCGGCAGCGACTCGACGCCGAGCGCGTGCACGGCGAAGATGTAGCGGTGTGGCCCGTGACCGGCCGGCGGCGCCGAGCCGAGGTAGCCGGGCAGACCGGCGTCGTTGCGCAGATGGCCGGCGCCCTCCGGTAGACCCGAGCCGTCCTGGGCCCCGGCCCCGGTCGCCAGTTCCGTGACCGACGCCGGGATGTTGTAGACGGCCCAGTGCCAGAATCCGCTGCCGGTCGGAGCGTCGGGATCGAAGCAGGTGACCACGAAACTCTTGGTCTCGTCGGGGAACCCCGACCAGGAGAGCTGGGGTGAGACATCTTCGCCTCCGGCGCCGAAGATGCCGCTGACCTGGGGCATGGGCAGCATCTCACCGTCGGCGACGTCGGCACTCGTGACCGTGAACGATCCGACCTCGGGTAGAAACTCGTACGGGATGGGTGCACGTGCTGTCATGGCGGTGATTCTACGTCAAGCGGCCCCGATGCGCCGACGGGAGGGGATCGATCCCGCTTTCACCTGACCGAGCTGCCCGATAAACTCAGCTCCCTGGAGGAATTTGTCCAATCCTGTTGACGGAGCCACCGTTTGATCGAACAAGCATCGATCACGCAGTGTCGATGGCCGGCCGGGTTGAACAGTCAGTGGTGACGATGACCTCACCTCGATGTGAGGTGGCGGAGGAGGGCGTCGGATGACGTCGACGTTACAAGGGGCGACCCGGAGTGGCAGCAACGGTGGAACCACTCCGGCGACCGGGCGGCCAACGACCATCAAGCGTCGCCGATCGTGGCGACCGGGCCTGCTGGCCCTGAGCCTGTTCTTGATCGTCGGCTCCATGTTGGCCGGACTGTGGCTCTACCAGTCGACCACGTCGAGGGTCGGCATTCTCGTGGCCGCCACCGACCTGGAGGCCGGCGACAGGCTGACCGTCGCCGACACCCGGGTGCAGTTCGTCGCCGCCGAACCGGATTTCCTGCAGGCCCTCTTCACCGAGGAGCAGGCGACGTCCAGCGGCTTCTACGGCGAGACGCTCGGCCTCACCGTGGGTCGAGCGATTCCAGCCGGGTCACCGCTGGTGCGCGCCTATCTGGTCACCGACGAGAACCTCATCCCCACGGGGAAGGCAATCGTCGGCGTCGACCTCGAGGTGGGCTCCTACCCCAACCTGATCCGCGACGGTCACACAGTCGATCTGCAGGCCACCTCCGACGACGACGAGCAGCTCACCTCGATTTCGCTGGGCCGGGCCGAGGTTTGGAGCGCCGTCGTCGATCCCACCAACGGCAAGCTGAGGGCCGATCTGATCGTGGATCTCGAGAACCAGAACGCCGTGGTGCAGGCCCACCGCAATGACCTTCTCCGCCTGACTCTGGTCGACGGGGGTTCCTGACCGGTGCTGGTCAGCCTTTCCTCGTGCCGCGGGGCGCCCGGTGTCTCGAGCTGGGCGCTGACACTGGCGACAGCCTGGCCGCACTCACATGATCGGGTGCTGGTGGAAGCCGACTGTTCGGGCGGTGTGTTCGGCGGTCGCTACGACGTGGCCGTCGAACCCGGATCGGCCGAGCTCGTCTCCCAGGCCCGCCGTGGCCGGTTCGATTCCGACCTCGATCTGACCCGGTTTGCGCGCCACGTCCGCACCTCGGAGAGCCGCGACAGCGAACTCTGGGTCGTGCCGAGCCCGTTGTCGAGCCACGAGTCGCTCGACGTGTGGCGGGCCATGGCCGCTCCGACGGCGGAGGCCATGGCCCACGACGATCGGTTGTGGCTGGCCGACTGCGGGCGGGTCTGGCACCGGTCACCCGTCGAGGCGCTGCTGGCCATCGCACCACTGAGCATCGTGGTCAGCGATCATACGATGCCGTCGCTCCTGGTCTTGAAAGCGCGTATCGAGTCGCTCCCGCACCAGACCGCGATCATCGTTGTCGGCGACATGCAGTACACGACCGACGATCTGATCGACTTCACCGGTGCCGACTACGTGTGGAATGTGCCCTTCGTTCGCCGGCTCGATTCGCTGGCGGCCGAATTCGCCACCAGCGGACGGGCTCGCCGGTCCCGAACGTGGCGGACCGCACTCGGGATCACCCAGACCCTGGCGACCGGTCTGCAACCGGCTGGACGGATCGCCCCCAGCCACCGGGAGATCCACCAACAGGATCGCGAGCAGCCGGACGCCCCGCCCGAGGTCAACGGTTCGACACCGGAAACATCCGACGATACCGACGGGCCGCCGGCTGGGGCCGGTCCGCACGACGAGCAGACCGAGGACTCCGGAGTGGCGTCGTGATCGCCGGTGAGCGGGAGGTCGATCGATGAGCGACCGGGTCTTCGACGCGCTGGTGGAAACGGCTCGAACCGCCGTACAGGAGGCGCAGGCCCGAGCCGTCGACAACGGCAAACCCCGGCTGTCCTATGACGCCATGGAAGCCGTCGTGGTCGACGCCGTCCGCGAGGGCATCAGCCGGTACGCCAACGAGCAGGTGCGACTCGGCCGACGTACGATGTCGGACTCCCAGGAGCAGGCGATGCTGCGGCGGGTGGTGCGGTTCGTCACCGGCCTCGGACCGGTCGAGGAACTGCTGGCCGACGATGCCGTCGAGGAGATCTACGGCCACTACGACTACGTGCAGATCGACAAGGGCGGCCAGCCGGTCGCCGTCGTCCGCGACCTGTGGCCCTCCGAGCAGGCGATGGTGCAGTGGCTGTCCGATCTGGCTCGCAACCGGGGCCTCACCGAGCGGCAGTTCAACGCCGGTTCGCCGTTGCTGGTGTTGCGGCTGCGGGCCGGGATGCGGCTGAGCGCGGTTCGCGACGTGTCGCAGCGGGCGATGTTCAACCTGCGGCGCAACACCCTCTCCTACGTCAACATTCCGATGCTGGTCGGCAAGGGCATGATGCCGTCTCATGTCGGCGAGCTGCTCCACGCGGCCATGGCGTGTGAGCTGATGCGGATCGTGTTCGTCGGAGCGACCGGAGCCGGCAAGACCACACTCGCCCGGGCTTGTCTCGACGAGCTGGATCCACAGAAGAACGTGGTCATCGTCGAGGACACCGCCGAGATCGACATGTGGCACCGGGAGCGCCATCCGCTGTTCCACTCCTTCGAGGTCCGGGAGCCGAACGCCGAGGGCGAGGGCGCGGTGCCGATGGCCCAACTCGTCAAACAGACACTTCGGCACCGCCCCGACTGGTTCTCGGTGGGCGAGTGCCGCGACGGCGACACGGCGGCCGAGATGTTGAAGGCCATGACCTCGGGCCACTCGTCGTTGACGACGGTGCACGCCGAGTCGGCCAAGGGCGGGATCGCCAAGATGGCCCTGATGCTCGCCCTGTCCGAGGGCCGGCTCTCGCTGCCGGTGGCCCACAATCTGATCTCGCAGGGTGTCGATCTGATCATCCACGTCGCCCGCGATCCCCGCAAGGGCCACCGCTACATCACCGAGGTGGTGGAGGTGGCGGGCTTCGACGGCGAGCAGGCGTCGATCAACCAGATCTACCGGGCCGAGCAGTCGCCGTTCGGCTACGTGACGACGTCGACCTTCAGCCCGAACCTCGAGGAACGGCTCGGCGGCGTCGGTCTCAACCTGCCCCGCTTCTACCAGCAGTGCGATCGGTCGGCGACGAAGGCGGTGTCGTAATGGCCCCCGGAGCGCTCGCGGCGGCTGTGGTTGCCGGCCTGTTGGCCACCGGTCTGGTCGTCTTCGCCTACTCGTTCACCGAGCCGCCACCCAAGGAGGCGAAGCCGCCGTGGCTGGGCAGGGAGGTCAGCGGCGCGATCCTGGTCTGGGTGGCGTTGAGCGTCGTCGCCGGTCTGGTCGCCTGGTTCGGATCGGGCTGGCCCGCCGTCGGTTTGGGGGCAGCCGGGTTGGTGTGGGTGTTCAAGTTCTGGTTACGGGCCAATCGGGAGCGGGCCGTCTACTTCAAGACCACCGAGGCCATCTCGACCTGGGTGGACATGGTGAAGGACTCCCTCGCCGGCGGCGCCGGTCTGAGCCAAGCCATCGAGGCCACCGTTCCGGTTGCCCCCGACATCGTGCGGCCCCACGTCGCCCGGCTGGCCGGATCGCAGCGGACGTCGAGCCAGTCGGTGGCATTGCGCCAGTTCGCCGACGGTCTGGCCCACCCCACCTCGGACCTGGTGGTGCAAGCGCTGATCACCGCCAGCGAACACCAGGGTCGCGACCTGCCGAAGCTGTTGGCCAAGACCTCCGAGCAGGCCCGGGCCCGCAACGCCTCGGTCCTGCAGACCGAGTCGGAACGAGCCCAGCTCTACACCGAGGCCTGGATCATGGTGCTGGCCATCTCGCTGCTCGGCGTCGTCATCACTCTCGTCGCCCGCGACTTCTTCACCCCCTACGACACACCGCTGGGGCAGCTGGTCCTGACCGGGCTGATGGCGGTCGTCGTCGGTTCGATTGCGTCGTTGATCCACGCCGGGCGGCCGCAACGGGAGCTCCGGCTGCTCGCCACACCCGACCAACTCCGGCGAGGAGGTCGGCCGTGATCCTCTTCGCAGTCCTCTTCGTCTCGGCGGCTCTGGGTACCGGACTGCTGCTGGCCTACCGGTCGTTCACCCTGCCGGCGACCTCGCTCGACACCGCCCTCGAGCGGTCCCGACACACCTGGCAGGACGCGCCCGAGTCGCTGTTCGATCGGATCGTCCGCCAGGTCGAGGCCATCGGCACGACGGTGCCAGCAGCCGACCTCGAGGTGCTCAACTGGACCGAGTACGAGTGGCATCGCCGGCGGCTCTATTTCGTGCTCGGCTCGGCCGTCTTCGGGGCGCTGGCCACGGTGGTCGCTCGGCTCTACGTGGAGTTCCCGGTGCTGCTGGCTCTACCGCTCATCATGGCGATCTTCGGGGCGCTCGGCCTGGCCCTGGTCGAATCCGACCGGACGACCAAGGCCACCGCCGCCCGGAGCGAGATCAGGGCCGCGCTCACCCAGTTCCTCGAACTGACCTCGATCATGCTGGCCGGTGGGGCCGGTGCAGAGACGGCGCTGGAACGGGCGTCGCTCAACGGCTACGGCCGGGGGTTCACCATGTTCGCCCGGGAGATCGTCCGGGCCAAGGAGGACCCGAGGCTCAATGCGTTTGTCGCGCTGCGAGATCTCGGTATGCGGATCAACGTCAACGAACTGGTGGATTTCGGCAACGTGATGATCCTGAGCAGCGAGAACTCGGCCACGATCCGTCAGGCCCTCAATGACAAAGCCGGACTGATCGTGCTGCAGGATCACGAGCGGCGCCGGGCCGCGGCCAACTCCCGAAACGTCTGGATGTCGATTCCCGTCGTCGGCATGGCCGGTGGTTTCATCTTCTGGCTCATGTACGCAGCGACCGCCAGCCTCGTCGGAGTCGGCTGACGTCGAGTGACCACGAACGACCCTCTGCAAACCACCACACAAACCCAAATGGAGCAAACCATGAAGAAAATGCATGATCTGACCATCGCAACCTACGTTCCCGCCCGGAACGCGGTCGGCCGGTTCTGGCGGGATCAGCGAGGGGCGTCGATCTCCACCGTGCTGCTCATCGCCATCCTCGTCATCGCCATCGCCGCCTTCGGTGCCATCGTGGCCGGCCAGATCAACACTGCCGGACAGTCCGTCGGTGGTGTCGACTTCAGCGGCAACAACAACTAGCGCAGTCCATTGGCCGTCGGCAGACTTCGAGCCGAGGAGGGCGAGACCGCGGTCGCTTCGACGATCCTGGTTCCGCTTCTGCTGTTCGGTCTCTTCATGCTGATTCAGATCCTCATGGGTTTCTATGTCCGCTCGGTGGCGTCCGCCGCCGCCACCGACGCAGCATCGTTCCTCGCCCAGGACGGGGTGACGAGCGGTCAGGCGGAGGCCTACGCCCGAGACTTCATCGCCGATCAATCGGGTGGACTGGTGTCGAACCTGACGGTCACTGCTTCCAAGGGTGCGGAGTTCACCAATGTCTCGATCAACGGCGACACCAACCTCCTGTGGAGCGTCGGTCTCGGTGTCGACGCATCGGCCCCTGTCGAACGATTCCAACCCCAGGGGCCATGACCGTGCAGCCACGGAGCCCAAAAACGTCCCCGGCCCTCATCGTCGCGCTCGATGAAGAGGGGTCGGCCGGCTACTCGACCCTCGTGGTCGTACTCACCTTCTTTGCCGTGCTCGGATTGGGGGTGGCGGGCATGCGGGTCTTCACCGGAGCCGGCGATCTCCATTCGGCGGCCCAGTCGGCGGCTCGGGCGGCGGCCCTCGAGCACGACCTGGGAGATGCCCAAGCGGCCGCGCAAACCGTGGCGATGGCCGAATTGGCCCGGGCCGACGAGGCGTGTGAGAGTCCGACCATCCAGGTGTCACCGGGTGGCGGCGGGTTCGAGCCGGGTGGCTCGGTTCGGATCGACATGACCTGCACGGTTTCGTACCAGGGCCTGTGGGTGCCGTTCATGGGGTCCTCGCGGGCCGTCTCGGTGTCGGCGGTGGAGCCGATCGACTGCTTGCGGGGCGGCGGCTCCAACGCGCTGGACCTGGCCGACAACTGTTACTACGGCGGGTGATCGTATGAGGCGGCGGACGGCACGAGCAGACGAGGATCGGGGCGATGCCGGCGTGGCGTTCATTCTGATCATTCCTGCGTTGCTGTTCGTCGCCGTTCACCTCATCACCGCCAGCCAGCAGCTCTACGAGCGCCGGGAGGCCTGGGCCGTGGCCGCATCCGCCAGCAGGGTCGGGGCGCAGGCCGACCCCTTACTCGTCCGCCAGACCAACGAACCGACCATCGACGCGGCCAAAGCCCGGGCCGCCGTGAACCGCTACGTCACCGACAACGGGTACCAGCTCGACGTGTTCGACCTGACCGGCAACACCGTGACCGTCGAGATCTCGGGAACCATCGACTACGTGTTCCCGACGGTGCTGAGCACAACGATCACCGGCCGGGCCGAAACGACCCTTCGGGCCGGTGTCGTTCAGGAGGGGGGATGATGGCCGGCACGGCCCGTCGCCTGCTGCGAGTCGCTCAGACTCTTCTCGCCGGGCTGTTCGGCCTGGTCGTGCTCGTCGGTGTGCCCCTGGCTCTGTGGCGGTTCGTCGGCAACCCACTCGATCTCCTCCCCCAATCGTGGGAGGAGGCCCGGCGAATGGTCGACCAGCGCAACCTCACCGCTGATGTCCTGCTCGCGGTACTGACCTGCATCATGTGGGTGCTGTGGTTTCAGTTTGTGTGGGCCACGTTGTGGGAGCTGTTCGTCGTCGGCCCCAAGGCCGGGAGGGGTGAGGTCGCCCGTGAGGCGCCGGGCGTTCCCCGGTTCATCCGCTCGATCGTCTCGGCCGTGACCTCGGGCCTGCTGTCGGCCAGCGTTGTGGCCAGCGCCTCGTCGGCGGGGTCGTTGCTTCCCGACCTGGTGGCCAGCGCTCCGGTGTTGGCGACCGAGCTCGTGCAGGGTGACGTCGTCGACGCCGACACCCAGGCCGCCGGAACGATGGCGATGCAGTTCTACCGCATCACCGATCACGACCGCATGTGGGATCTGGCCGGGCAGAACGACGCCGTGCTGCAGCGCATTCTCGAGATGAACGCCGACCAGGTGCGCTCACCGATCGACTTCCGACCGGGTATGACCATTCGGGTTCCGGCCAGCCTCAACCTGCCCGACGCGGTGGCCGACGAGGCCGAGCTCCATACGACCGACGGTGACACCGCCGCCGGCGAGGCGAACGGCAACGTCGTCTATGAGGTGGTCGAGGGTGACAACCTCTGGAACATCTCCAAGACCCGCTTGAGCGAGGCCGACGGCGAGAGACCGTCGAACCGGGAGATCCTGGAGGAGGTGACCGACGTCGTCGAGCGGAATCCCGATGTCATCGAGGACCCGGATCTGATCTACCCCGGTGAGCTGTTGTCACTTCGTTCGGTTGAGGACGCGGTCGAGGCAACCGATGCCGGGCGAAACGAGGGCGACGCCACCGACGAGGACCCGGTCCACGAAGGTGCCGCCGAAGAAAATGCCGCCGAAGACGAAGGCACGGCCGACGAAGGCACGGCCGTCGACGAAGGCACCGCCGAGGAGGGCTCCGCCCAGCCCTCGGTCGGGGACGGCACAACCATCGATTCCATCCCGGTCGACCCCGGCGACGGATCGTCAACCACGGCGGACCCTCTGGACGATCCGGAGATCGCTCCGGTGACCGGTTCACCGTCGGCCGTACCGTGGCTGGTCGGCGGCGCCGCACTGTCGTCGGCACTGCTCGGCCTGTACCTGGCCGGGCGGCGGCAGACGAACGGGTTCACGGTCGGATACTCCCGAAAGCCCGACGACGGCGACGAGGAGACCCCGCCGCTCCTCCAGGCCATCGCCCGCACCGCCGACCCGCGGTTCATGACCTGGATCGCCCGTCGTCTCGACGACACGCTCGCAGGCCACGGCACCACCGCCGCATTCCCGACGGCCATGCTGGTCACGCCGGGGCAGCGGCTGGAGATGCAATGGCCGAATCCGGTGGTGCTGACGGCACCGAAGTGGGGCATGGTCGACGGCGAAGGTCGACGGTGGGCGTGCGCCTATGATCCCGACGACGCCTCGGCCCCGGCCGACACTCCGACAAGCCCGGGCTCGACGACCACTGCTGCGCTCCCCGCCATGCTCAGTCTCGGACGGGTGCTCGACGTTCCCGGATCGGCCGGCCCCGCCGATGAGCCACCTGACGACACCGAGCTGCTGGTCAACGTCGAACACTTCGGCTCGATCGCCGTCTGCGGGTCGACGGCGCACGTCTTCCCGGCGATTCGGGCGATGATCTTCGAACTCGCGGTCGGAGGTCAGGTTTGCCGGACCCACGTGACGACCGTCGACTTCGAGGTCGAAGGCGCCGAGGTCCTGCCCGCCATCGCCGCCGCCCGCGAGGAGGAGGCCTTCGAGGCCGCCGCCGCCCCGGCCGACACCGGATCGACATTGCGCGTCTTCGTCGTTCAGGCCATCGGCGCTCAACTCGACCGCTGGTTCGAGCTGGCCAAACCCGAGACCGGGGTGGCGCTGATCCTCATCGGCGACGTCCGTTCGAGCCGGCTGGGCTCCCGGTTCGTGCTCGCCGATGACGGCACCGGCGAGTTCCACGGCCTCGAACAGCGGGTTCGGGTTCACGGGTTGGGCCCCTCCACCGCCCTGGCGATCGAGGACCTGTTCCGCTCATCCGAACCAACTGCCGCCGGCGAATCGGAGTCGGTCGAGCCGCAGGTCGAATCGTTCGAGCGGTCGGGCGGTTGATGACGGTATCCGGATGACGGCGCTCGGCTGGATCTGGTTCGCCGCTGTCGCCGCCATCGTCGTGACCCTGTCCGTGACCGACTGGCGTCGCCGCAGGGTGGCGAACAGCCTGGTGGTGCCGCTGACCGCGCTGGCGGTCGTGTTCGTGGCCGCCGGTGACACCGACGCCGTCGTGACATCGCGGTGGTGGGCGGCGGCCGCCGCAGCCGTGGCGTTCCTGGCCGGCCTCACCGCCTGGACGGTTGGTCTGGTCGGCGCCGGTGACGTGAAACTGCTGGCGCCGGTCGCGCTGATCATGACCCGCCTCGGGTCCACCGCCTGGCTGCTCTACCTCGGCGTGTTCATCGTCACCGCGGTGCTGGTCCTGGTGGCGGGCGACCGCCGGGATCGGTCGCTTCCCCTGGCCCCGGTGCTGGGGCTCGGCGTCATCCCGGCTCTCCTCGCCGCTCCCCCACCCTGGTTCGGGTCGTGAATCCGAACGCCGCTGTCAGAGGAGCCAGGCTGCGTCTCAGTCGAGCGACCAGATCTGGACGGTGCCGTCGAGGCGACCGACGGCCAGCGCCCGGCCGGTGCTCGACCAGCTGACCGCGGTGGCGTCTCCGTTCCCCGAGGGGGTCAGTTCGACGACCTCGTCACCGGTGACGAGATCCCGGATCCGAACGACGCCGTCCGCGTATCCGACGGCCAGGAGCACGCCGTCGTCGAGCCGGAGATCGGATGCCAGCACGCTGTTGCCGACGTCGATGCTCGACAGATCCTCGACGGTCCCGTCGGCATCGACCGATCGGAGGGTGACGGTGCCGTCATCGTCGGTGGTGAGGACGAGGGTGGCAGCCACCCACTGCACCGACCGGGTCCAACGCCGGTCCGGATTCTCGACGACGGCGATCGGTGCGGGGGTCTCGATGTCCCATACGATGACCCGACCGTCCTTGCCGCTTGACACCGCCCTCCCGCCGCTCGGGTCCCAGGCGAGGTCGAGCACGTCACCGTCGTGTCCGTCGAGCACTGCCGGCTCGGAACCGCCCAGATCCCGGACCACGATCCGTCCGCCGGCGTAGCCCTCGAGGAGTCGGGTGCCGCCCGGATCCCAGGCGACCGCCTCGGCCGATGAGGCGCCGGAGCCGACACGGGTCGGCCCGCCGCCGTCCACTGACGCCACGGCAACGGTCCCGTCGGTGACGGCCACAGCCATCTGTGTTCCGTCGGGCGACCAGGCGGCGTCGACGACCCAATCGCCGGCGTCGAACTCCGAAGCCGGACCGTTGGATCCCGACAGGGGCCAGATTCGAACCGCACCGTCGGTGCCGGCGGTGGCCAACTCCGGACCGGCCGGGGCGAAGGCCACGACGGTCACCCAGGACGACGGGTGCGCTTCCCACTCCCGTGTCGGCTCGCCGACATCAGCCCAAGCGGCACGAGCGGCGGCGGCCGACCGGTCGTCGGTGCTGCGCTCGATGAACTCGCCCGGTTTGGAACCGGATCCGGTCAGCCCCGCATAGGCGACCGCGGCGACCAGAAACCCGCCGGCGGCGAGCATCGCCCAGTGCCAGCTCGGCCTCGCTCGACCGGTGATGACCGAGCCGGACCGCCGACGCGCAGGCTTGTCGACGGTCGGTTCCGTGGGACGGTCCATCGATCCGACCGGCCGCGTCGACGACGGCTCGACGGCCGCGCCGACATCACCGATCGGCTCGATGCGGAGCCGAGCCCGAGGTTCGGACTCCGGCTCCGGGGCCGGGTTCGGTGGCGGGGTCGGTTGGATGGGATTGCGATCGCCGCCGACCTCGGTCTCGGCTTCGACCTCGTCGCTCACGATCGGGGTCGGGTCGATGCCGTTGGCCTTCTGGATCTCGACGAGCCGGCGGGCGACCGCCAGACAGGTCGGCGGTCGACGGTCCGGGTCTCGGGCCATCATGTCGGTGAGCAGGTCGGCGAGTGCCATTGGCGCCGATGCCGTCAGCCGGGGTGGCGTCTTCGCCGCGGTCACCCGGTGCACCACGACCTCGGTCGACGGGTCGGTGAACGCCGGCGTTCCCTCCGTCAGGGCGAAGAGGCTGGCACCGAGGGAGTAGATGTCGCTGCGCGCCGTGGGCCGCTCACCCTCCAGTACCTCGGGGGCACCGTACAGCGGCGTGGTGGAGACCTTGACCGTGAACGACCCACCGACACCGGGAGCGGCGAACGACGCGATGCCGAAGTCGGCCAGAATAGGCTGCCGATCGAACTCGCCACGGAAGATATTTGCAGGTTTGACGTCACGATGCACGAAACCTCTTGCGTGTGCGGTGTGCAACGCACCGGCGATCTTTATACCGAAATCGACCACTTCCGGCCATGCCAATGGACCAGAATCATCGACCAGGTCGGCATAGTTGCCACGAGGGTAGTAGGGCATGACGATGTACGGGTGCCGGTCCGCCGTCGTACCACTGCCGTACAGATCGATGATGTTCGGATGCGTCGACAGCCGACCCATCGCCGCCAGCTCGCGCTCGAGGGCAAGCTCCGTCGCAGCATCGACGCGGCCCCGGTGAAGCACCTTGACCGCAACGGTTCGACCGTGGCGAACATCCCTCGCCCGGTACACGACACCGGAGCTTCCCACGGCGAACTGCCCCAAATCGGCCAATCCCGGGATGCCGAGTTCGTTGGTCGACTTCCCTTCCCGATCGCCGTCGCCGCTCATCACAGCTCAGAGTATTGGCGGATTGCGGCCGGACCACATCGCCCGGCCACCTCACAACCGGTGATCGCACGGGATCGATCCCCATTGTCGGATCCGGGCACCCCGCTTAACGTTGGCGACACGAACAAGAACTATCAAATCAGGAGG
Source organism: Acidimicrobiales bacterium (assembly GCA_965216675.1). Taxonomy (GTDB): domain Bacteria; phylum Actinomycetota; class Acidimicrobiia; order Acidimicrobiales; family SZUA-35; genus JAHELU01. The sequence goes on from CBDCGK010000004.1 coordinate 2,094,732, forward strand.
AAATGACAATGGCACTCTTCGGTGCAGATATCGAACAACTGCGTGGCCTTGGATCCAAGTTCGACACCAACTGGGCGGGCGAACTCGAGGGCCTGATCGGCACCATCGATTCCGAGGTGGCGGCATCGGAGGCCATTTGGGTCGGTCCCGACGCCAACAACTTCCGGGGCACCACCTGGCCCCAGCACAAGGCTGCGATGCAGGCGGCGCGGGAGGCCCTGATTCAAGCGGGCACCCTCGCTCGGGCTCAGGCCGACCAGCAGGAGCAGACGAGCGCCGTCCGCTGATCGCTCCTCTCGTGACTGCGGCACCTCGTGTGCCGGGCGGGTTCACGACGGGCGATGCTGAAGGGGAGTGGGCCACGGTCCGCTCCCCTTCGCAGTGAGGCGGCGGCCAGGTGTGAGGTGGTTCGGACCGGTCCTGCGATCTGGAGGTCCGTTTAGTCGGCCTCGTGATCCTCGAGGGCCTCGAGATCGGTCTCGGTGAGGATCCCCCGCTCGATGGCCACCTCGGCCAGGATCCGCCGCCGGTCGTTGTTGCGGCCACCGACCCCCTTGTCGAGGCCCCGCACACCGAGGTTGGTGAGCCGCCCGCAGAGGTTGTCGAGTTTGCGGTTGAACTTGGTTTTGCTCCAACCCAGCCGGGTTTGAGCGTCGTCGTTGGTCGGGAGTTGGAGAGGCTGGTGCGGGTTGCGCAGGAGCGACTCGGCCAGCACGGTCATCAGGAGGCGTTGTTCATGAGTCCACGGAATGAGGTGCAGTCCGACGGTGTCGCTGGGTTCCGCCGGTTCGACGCGCTCGATCGGCGGCCCGCTGAGCAACAGCTCATAGCGGGTGGAGCCGGCCACGAAGTGCACGAGAAGGTTCTCACCGGGGAGCATTTGGCCGGTGCCGGACGTGAGCCGGGCGCTGGCCTTGGTGTCGCGGTCGAACATCTCCAGCTCGATGCGGGACCCGGTGTTGACCAGCCACCAGCGGCCGTCGCGATGCTCGAACCGGCCGAGTTGACGATGCAGAAAGGCGTTGTCGTCGATGTCGAGTTCGGCTCCCCGGCCGAACGTGAGCGACTGGTCCACCTCCAGCAGGGTCAACTCGCCGCAATAGTCGACCAGCAGACAGCCTTCGCCGACCGCCTCCGCATAGCCGTCGGGAAGGTCGTCGATGTCGTCCATGGCCCTGACCAAGATAGTGGCATCGGACCCGGCGTTGTCGAAGCTTGTCCGGCGGGTTCAGGTCTCGTCGGGAGTGACCGATGAGGTTGCTGCTGACGATCGAGGGAATCGGCGATCGATCGATCGAGGTGTCCGACGACGCCACCGTCGGCGATCTTCTGGACACGCTGGTCGTGACCGACCGGGTTTCGGACGACCACTCCCGGCCGGTGGCGGTTGCCCACGGGTTCGTGGTCGAGCGAACCGGTCAGGTGGTCACGCCGGAGACCCCGACCGCCAAGGCCAACATCCGATCCGGAGACCGGGTCCGGCTCGTCGACCACGGGGAAGCGGTGCGGCTCGGCCGCTCGCTGCTCGACCCGTCCGGGCCGGTGGCCGACCGACCGGCGGCGTGGGTCAAGCTACTGACCGGCCCGATGGCCAATACCGTCTTCGAAGTCTCCTTCGGTGACAGCACGATCGGGCGGGGCCGGGACAACGACATCGTGATCGACGACGACGCCATGTCGTCGCACCATGCGGTCGCCACCGTCGACGACCATTCGATCACCGTGACCGACCTGGCCTCCACCAACGGGGTGGTGACCGACCGAGCCGCCGGCAACGACGCCCTCACCCGCTCGACGACCCTGCTCCCCGGACGCCGGGTGCTGCTCGGGACGACGTGGATCGAGATCGAGCACTGCCACCGGACGAGAGGACTGGCCGACGTCGACGGCCCGACGGTCGAGTTCAACCGGCCACCCCGGCTCGTGACCCCCTTCGAGGCGCACTCCATCACGCTGCCCGAACCGCCCGACCATCCCGGACGAACCCGCCTCCCGATGATCACCGCCCTGGTCCCGCTTCTGATGGCCGGGGTGTTGGTGTATTCGCCGGTGATGTTCGGGGGTGAACCCAACTACCGGTACGGCCTGTTCATGCTGTTCTCGCCGCTGATGATCATGGGCTCGTTCTGGGAACGCAAGCGCAGCGGTCGCGCCGACTTCAAACAGGCTCTGAGGACGTTCCGAGCCGAGCTGTCGGTCGCCGAGTCCGAACTGTCGGCGGCCCAGGTTCACGAGCAGCGGGGCCGGTTGCGGGCGGCGCCGTCGATCACGGAACTGGCCGAGGCGGTCGATGCGCTGTCACCTCGCCTGTGGGAGCGAGCCGTCGGCGACACCGACACGTTCTCCCTTCGGGTCGGTCTGGCCGACCAGCCGTCGATGGTCGAGATCATCGACTCAGGACGGGGCCCGGCCGATCTCCGCCACGAGGTCGACGAGCTGCCGAACCGCTATGCAACGGTGCCGGGGGTTCCGGCGTTGGCCGACATGCGGGTACACGGCGGGATCGGGGTGTCGGGAACGCGGGAGTACGTCACGCCGCTCTGCTATTCGCTGGTCGCTCAGACCGCGATCCTGCACAGTCCGGCCGAGGTGCTGGTGGCAGCCATGGTTCCGCCCGACGCCAAACGGGACTGGGAGTGGATGAAGTGGCTGCCCCACTGTCCGCCCGAGGACTCCCCGCTCGGGGGACCACACCTGGCCGCCGACGAGCTGGCATGCCGCAACCTGCTCGGCCGGCTGCTGGAGCTCGTCGATCAGCGTGGAGGCGGACGGCACCACGGCCGGGAGCCGAACGGAGCCGGAGCCACGCCATGTGTGTTCGTGGTCATCGCCGAGGGCGTGCCCGTCGTGCAGCACGAACTCACCCGTCTTCTCGAGGACGGCCCGAGCGCCGGGGTGTTTCCGCTGTGGATCTCCGGGGCCTCCCGTCGGGTCCCCCGCCCGATCGGCAATGTCATCGACATCGCCCCCGACGGCTCGACCGCCACGCTGGCGTTCGCCGGGGGCGGAGCCAACCCCAACCCCGGCCCGGGCTCCAACGCCACCGCAAACCCGGCCCCGGCCGTCACCGACATCGCGATCGAAACCCTCGGCGAGGATGCGGTGACCGAGCTGGCCCGCCGCCTGGCGCCGGTCGAGGACGTCAGCGCCCGCTTCACCCGGACCTCCGCGATTCCCGACATGGTGAGCCTCGTCGATCTGCTCGGCGGCCCCGACGTTCTCGACACCCCCGACCGGCTCCTCGGCCGGTGGGCCGGTCGGCCCAAACACCTGGAGGCACCGGTCGGCCGGACCGCCGACGGGGTCTTCACCCTCGACATCCGCCGCGACGGACCCCACGGCCTCGTCGGCGGGACCACCGGCGCAGGCAAGAGCGAGTTCCTGCAGACCTGGATCATGGCGATGGCGGCGTCGTTCAGTCCGGAGACGGTCAACTTCCTCCTGGTCGACTACAAGGGCGGTGCGGCGTTCAAGGACTGCAGCCGTCTGCCTCACTCGGTCGGCATGGTCACCGACCTCGATCCGGCCGGAATCCGCCGGGCGCTGGTGTCGCTCGGAGCCGAGGTCCGCCGCCGGGAACTCATCCAGGACGAGCACAACTGCACCAGCCTGCTCGACATGATCGACAAGGGCATCGACGAGGCGCCACCGAGTCTGCTCATCATCGTCGACGAGTTCGCCGCCCTGGTGCAGGAGGTACCGGAGTTCATCGAGGGCATGGTCGACATCGCCCAGCGGGGTCGCAGCCTCGGCGTGCATCTTGTGCTGGCCACTCAGCGGCCGGCCGGAGTGATCACCGGGCAGATCAAGGCCAACACCGACCTCCGTATCGCGCTGCGCACCTCCGACAAGGAAGACTCGGTCGACGTGATCGAGACACCCGACGCCGCCGACATCGATCGGCGAACCCCGGGGCGGGCGATCTCCCGCATCGGCCGTCAACGCACCCAATTCCAGTCGGCCTACGTCGGCGGCGTGACCGAAACCGATGCGATGTCGGGCCCGGAGGTCGGCATCGACAGGTTCTCCTTCGACGGCATCGAGCCGATCGATATCCCCGGCGACAGGCGACAGGACGAGCGGACCGGGGCCACCGACCTGGAGCGGCTGGTCGACAACATCGAAGCAGCCCACCGCCGGTCGAACCGACCGATGCCCCGACGCCCGTGGCTCGATCCGCTGCGCCCGGCCTACGACCTGGAGAACCTGTTCGACGCCGTCGCCGGCACCGACGTGGACCCGGCAACCGTCGTCGATTCCGGCGGTTCCCTACCGATCGGTCTGGTCGACCTCCCTGATGACCAGACCCAGGTTCCGTTCACGTTCCGGCTCGACACCGACGGCAGCCTGGGTGTGGTCGGAGCGGGCGGCGCCGGCAAGACGGTGGCGCTGCGGACCATCGCCGTGGCCGCCGCCCTCTCGGTCGACGATCCCTCCGACGCCCCGATCGTCTACGGGCTCGACTTCGCCGGGCGCGGCCTGCAGATGCTCGAAACCCTGCCCCATGTGGCGGGCATCGTGGCCGACGACGAGCCCGAGCGGATCCAGCGGGTGCTGGCCACCATGGAGACCGAACTCGTCGAACGCACCCGTCTGTTCTCCGAGGCGAGGGCCTCGTCGTTCCCCGAATACCGGCGGGCGTCGGGCGGATCGATGGTGCGGCATCTGCTCCTCATCGACGGCTACCCGTCGTTCCACGAGCTGTACTCCGGCGTGGAACGGGACCGATGGATCAACCTGGTTCGGCGCCTCATCGTCGAGGGCCGCCAGTTCGGACTGCACGTGGTGCTGACCGCTCCCCGGCGCGACACCGTCTACTCCACCGTCGCCCGCTCCATCGGACGGTGGCTCGTGCTCCGCCAGACGTCGAGCGACGACTATCGGAGCCTCGAACTGCCGCCCGACCTGCTGGGAGAGGAACCACCGCCTGGACGGGCGATCCACAATCGCCGCATGGCCCAAGTGGCCGTGCTCGGCGGACGCCCCGACACCGAATCCCAGGTCCAGGCGGTGTCGAGGTTGGGCGCCGAGATGACACGGCGGGGATTCCCGTCCGCTCCCCCGATCCGGTTGCTTCCCACCGAGGTCGACCGGAGCGACCTCGTCGAGCCGCGGGCCGTCGGCCTGCTTGACCGCGACTTCAGCGAATGGACCCTGCCCGAACGGTTCCGGGTGTTCCTCGTCACCGGGCCCCGCTCCAGCGGTCGAACGACCGCACTGTTCACGCTCGGTGCAGCGGCGACCGAGGCGACCGACGCCTCGGCGAACGGCCGAGCCGACGTGATCCTGTTGTCGGCACGCCCTCCGGCTGCGCCGATCCCAGCCGACTGGCGGACGGCTGTCGGCGACACGGAGGTGCGGCCCGTCGTCGACGAGCTCTCCGCTCCGGCGACGACGTCGGCGGGAGGCCGGCGAACCGTCGTCCTGGTCGACGACGCCACGGCGCTGGTCGACATGGGCGTTCCGTTGGGACCACTCGTCGAGGCCGCCGACGGCGAACGGCTCCGTGTGATCGTCGTGATGGACGACACGAAGGCGCGATCCAACTTCGACGCCTTCTCCCGTTCGGTGCGGGCGTCACGTCTCGGCCTTCTGCTGCGGCCGAGCCCGTTGGAGGACAAGGAGATCTACGGCCTACCACTACCCCGGGTGGCCAGTCACCTCTGGCCTGTCGGCCGCGGCTACATCGTTGACGACCAGGCGATCGAGATGATCCAGCTCGGAGCGTGAACGACAACCGTTGGTGGCCCGGAGCCGCTACCGTTGCGGATCGAAGAATGGACAAGAACATGAACGCGGACAACGACAGGAAAAACAAGGACAGGAATACCGACGATCACCGGGTGGACCGCCGGGATCATCGGATGTCCGAGCCGCGCTCGGGTGGTCCGGCCGAGACCGCCATGCGTCAAGGCATCATCGCGCTGTCGCCTTTCTTCGTCGTGGTCAGCCGCCTCATGGGCGTGCTCATCTCCGGAGTCGGTCTGCTGCTCGTCGTGGCGGGTATCGCGGGCGCCGACGACGGGGGCCTCGTCCTCGCCGTCGTCGGGCTGGTGCTGGTCGCACTCGGACTGCTGATCTTCTTCGGCGGTCCCCGCTATGCCCGGACGGTCCGGCGACATCACGGCGCCGGTTCCTGACAGCGATCCCGCCGATCGGGGATCGATCCCGATTTTCGGTCCCGACCTGATTTTCTACCATCGCCGACGACAGCGGTAGTAGGACGATGGAAGGGATCGGCCGGTGGCAGACCTCCATGGGTTGGACATTGACGAGATGACCCGGCTCGCCGGCGAGATCGACCGGGCGGCCGACGGATGCGACGTCGTCGCCGGGGCGGCTTCGGTCGGTGCGGCCGAATCGGTGCGGATCTGGGTTGGAGCCGATGCGGACGACTTCCGCAGTACGTGGTCGGCCACCCACGATCCGGCGGTGCGGCGGGCGGGAGCCGAACTGCGGGCGATGGCCGAGGTCATCCGGCGCAACCGGGACGAGCAGATCGTCGCCAGCGACGCCGGGACGATCAGCGGCGGTCCGGGTGGGTTCCCCGGCCAGCCAGGTTGGCCCGGTGGCCCGGGTGGGGCTGGTGGCGCCGGAGGCGCCGGGCCGACGATCACCGTCGACCCCGACGGTCGGGTCTGGACCGGCGCGTTCGACGTGGGCGACCGGACCGACGGGCGCCTGATCGGTGAGTACGAAACGGGTTGGGCGCTGTCGGCGGCCGCCGCCGGTTCCGCCTCCTACCAGGAGGTCCCGGGCGGCTTCGAGTTCGACGCCTGGATCGAGGGTCGCTCCGGCTTCCAGGCCCAGGTCGGCGGCACCTACACGAACAATCACCTCGGGCACGATCTTCTGGCCCAGGGCGAGCTCGGCGTCTTCCTCGGCGGACGAGGCGAGGGGTCGACCGCGCTGGCCTGGACCGACGATGGCTATCTCATCGACCTCGAAGCCGAGGCGTTTCTCGGAGCCGAGGCCTATGCCAACGGCAACGTCGACTACGGGGCGCTTGGGGCCGGCGGCGCCGCGGTGGCCATGGTCGGCGCCACCGCCGGGGCCAACTACCTGAACGAATTCGACGGCCGCAACGTCCGAACCGACCTCGGGGCCGAGGCGTTCCTGGGGGCCAAGGCCGGGGTGGAAGGCGATGTCACGCTGTTCGGCGACGACGTCTCGGTCGGAGGCGGTGTCGGTGTGTCGACCGGTATCGGCGGCGGCATCGACGGTGGCTTCGCCTTCGGGCTCGACGAGGTCGGCGTCGAACTGGATCTGGGTCTGGCCCTCGGCCTCGGCTTCGACGCCTCCATCGACCTGTCATTCGACCCTGTCGGCGTCGGCAGCGGATTGGTCGATGCCGGCGGGGCCGCCGTCGACTTCGGCAAGGACACCACCGGTTGGATCAGCCCATGGTGGTGAACCGAGCGAACCGAGTGAACCGACAACCGAAAGGACGATCATGACCCGCACCATGGGCTTTCCCACCCCCGACTTCCCCGGCCCCCCACCGTTCCGATTCGAGCTCCCGCAGGACTGGCGGGCGATGCCGTCGGTCCAAGCCGACGCTGTCGTCGTCGGACCGGAGGCCCACGACGGGGTGCACCCGAACGTGGTGGTCGCCAACCACAAGGTACCGCCCACCGACGATCCGGCATCGCTGCTCCGGACCATGATCGATCAACAGGTCCGGCGCGACAACGTTCAGCTCGACGGTGACCCGGCGGTGTCCGACGACGGTCTATCGTGCCGCGTGCGTCTCACCCGCCGCGGCACCGCTGAGGCCGCGCCCGGCGACGCCGCCGCGGTCCCGACCGATGCGGTCGACATTGCGCAGTCGCTGAACCTGCGCTACATCGCCGGCTCACACGTGGCCCATGTCCTGGCCGCCACCGGCACCTACGCCCCGTCAAGCGACGAAAGCCGTGCCGTGGTCGACGAGGTGATCCGCTCCGTCGAGTGCTGACCTGAACTGGCCTGGCAGCAGGCCGGCGTCATGCGGTACCGTTCTGCTGGTTCACCCCCAGGAGGCAGACGATGGTGACGATCAGCGCCGAACCCGAGTCGGTTGGGATGAGCTCGGAACGGTTGGGCCGTATCGCTCCGGTGATGGACTCGTACGTGACCGAGCGGGGGGTGGTCGGCATCTCGACGGCCCTCAGCCGTCGGGGCGAGGTCGTGTACGCCGAGCGGTTCGGTCACCAGGACCGGGAAGCCGGTGTGCCGATGGCGGTCGACACGATCTTTCGGATCTACTCGATGACCAAGCCGGTGGTGTCGACGGCGCTGATGATGCTCCACGAGGAGGCGGCGTTCCAACTCGAACAACCGGTGATGAAGTATCTGCCGGCGTTCAAGCAGACGAAGGTCCTGAACGGCGACGGCAGCCTGGCCAAACAGAGCCGGCCGATGGACATCCGAGACGTTCTCACCCACACCAGCGGTCTGACCTACGACTTCATGATCGACAACCCGGTCGCCGCGTTGTACCGGGAGGCCCGCCTGATGAACGACGCCACCCGAACCCTCGACGAGGTCATGACCACGCTCGCCGGGTTCCCCCTGGCGTTCCAACCCGGCGAGCGGTGGCACTACAGCGTCGGCATTGACGTGGCCGCCCGGTTGATCGAGGTGCTGGCCGATCAGCCGCTGGGCGACTTCCTGCAGGAGCGGATCTTCGGACCGCTCGGAATGGTCGACACGGCGTTCGGTGTGCCCGACGAGGAGCTCGGTCGGTTGTCGGCCATGTACGGACTTCCCGATCTCGTCGGTCGGGATTACACCGCCGACGACCTGGTGGCGGCCGCCCTCGACGAGTTCAACGAACGGATCGACGTGTCCGAGACCTACCCGACCGACACGCCGGACGTGTTCCAGCGGGGTGGCCTCGGGTTGTTCTCCACCGTCGACGACTACCACCGGTTCGCTCGGATGCTGGCCGACAACGGCCGGAGCCCCGACGGGCGGCAGCTGATCGGCCGCAAGACGCTCGAACTCATGCATCGCAACCATGTGACACCCGACCTGCTCCCCTACGAGATCATGGGCATCGCCAATCCCGGCATGGGATTCGGCCTGGGCTCCCGGGTGCTGCTCGACGGCGGCCGGTTCGCGGGCACGGGCACCGACGGGGAGTTCGGGTGGGCCGGTGCGGCCAAGACCTACTACTGGGTCGATCCGGTGGAGGAGGTGGTTGGCGTGTTCATGTCGCAGTACATGACCGGGCCGCTGCTCCCCGACCGGGACTTCCGCTCGCTGGTGTACCAGGCCATCGTCGATTGAACCCACCATCGGTCACTCCCCGGGTCGCCGGTGTCGACGGAGCCCGCCGTGGGTGGGTGATGGCGACGATCGGCCCCGACCCGACTCACGACAGTGAGCTGACGTTCGGCGCCGAGTTCACGGTCCTGCTCGAGCGGTGCCGGGTGTCCCGTCTGGCGGCGGTCGGCGTCGACATCCCGATCGGGTTCGCTGCCGACGGCCACCGAGACGCCGAGCGCCTGGCCCGGGCCCGGCTCGGACGGCGGGCCTCCACCTTGTTCGCCATGCCGGCGCACGCCGCGCTCGACGTCGACGACTGGTCGAGGGCGTTGGATCTCAACCGCCGGATCGCCGGCAAGGGCTTCAGCAAGCAGGCGTTCGGTCTCCTCGCCGGGAGCCGGGAGGTCCGGGCCGCCCTGTCGCCGTCGGAGCAGCCATGGTGCAGCGAGGTCCACCCCGAGTCGTCGTTCACCGCCATGAACGACGGTGAGCCCCTGCCGTCGAAGCACACCGATGAGGGTCGGTCCCAACGGCTCGGTCTCGTCACCAGCCTGATCGCCGCCGATGCCGCCGACCGCGTCGCGACATCCGGTGTCTCACCGGTCGACGCGCTCGACGCCTACGCCGCGGCGTGGACGGCCCTCCGACTGTCGCGGGGCGAGGCCGATGTCCTCGGCGACGGACACGACCCCGACGGCTACTCGCTCACCATCGCCGTCTGACCTGCGCCGTCCCGGTGGTCCCAGCCATTTCAGGAGGCGAGGACCGTGTCGAGGTAGACGTACTCCAATGCGCTCAAGCGGGCCTGCTGTTTGAGATTGGCTCCCGCGCTGTGGCCGCCCTCGGTGTTCTCGTAGTAGTAGACGTCGTGGCCCTGGTCGGTCATGCGGGCCACCATCTTGCGGGCGTGTCCGGGGTGGACCCGGTCATCGCGGGTCGAGGTGACGAAGAAGACCGTCGGATAGTCGACGTCGGGCGCCACGGTGTGGAACGGCGAGTACGAGGTGAGGTAGTCGGCCATCTCGGGGTCGGTGGGATCACCGTACTCCCCCACCCAGCTCGCGCCGGCCAGCAGCAGGTGGTACCGCAACATGTCAAGCAGCGGCACGGCGCAGATCACCCCGGCGCACAGATCGGGACTGCGGGTGAAGACCGAGCCGACGAGCAGACCTCCGTTGCTTCCACCGGAGATGGCGAGGTGATCATGGTCGGTGACGCCGGTGGCGATGAGCTCGGCGGCGACGGCCTCGAAGTCCTCGAACGCCTTGTGCCGGTTGGCCTTGAGGGCGGACTGGTGCCACGACGGTCCGTATTCGCCACCGCCCCGGATGTTGGCCACGACGAAGGTGTTGCCCCGCTCGAGCCACAGCTTCCCGGTGACCGCGCTGTAGCCGGGAGTCAGCGGGATCTCGAAGCCCCCGTACCCGTAGAGCAGCGTTCTGGTTGGGCCTTGGGTTTGCGGATCACCGACCACGAAGTACGGCACCCGGGTGCCGTCGGCCGAGGTGGCGAAACGCTGCTCGGCGACCAGGCCACCGGCGTCGAACCGGGCCGGCTGGCTGCGCAGCAGGCGGGGCTCGAGATCCCCGGCGGCGCCCACGTCGACGGCCATCAGCGACGGGGGCGTGAGATGATCGTTGTAGGAGACGAAGCACTCGGTGTTGTCATCGGATGCCGACAACAGGTTGACGGTGCCGAGACCGTCGATCGGCACCTCTTCGCTCGACCAGTCCCCGCTGCCGTCGGGCCTGGCCACATACAGTCCGCCGATCACGTCCTCGATGACGGCGTACACGACGGCGTCCCGGGTTGTCGCCGCTCCGGCCACCGACGACCGCTCGTCGGGCTGGTAGAGACAGCTGACGGCGTCGGTGTCGAGATCGAGGGCGATGAGGCTGCCCTGGCTGAGGCCACGCCAGTCGGAGCGGAGGATGGCGAGTGCCCGACCGTCGAAGAAGCCCTGGAACTGGGCGTCGGGGGGAAGGTCGACGGGGGTGAGGGTCATGTCGTCGCCTGCGAGGTGGATCTCGCTGGTGAAGAAGTCGGGCATCGCCACCACCGACACGTAGGTGCCCTCGTTTCGATGTTGGACCGACGGCGAGATCAAAATCCAGGAGCGGTCGATCTCCTGCACGGTCTCCGCCGCCGCCAGGGGCTGACCTCGCCGCCACCGTTTGATGACCGCCGGGTAGCCGGACTCGGTGAGCGAGCCCTCGCCGAAGTCGGTGCCGATGAGCACCGTGTCATCGTCGACATAGGCCACGAACGTCTTGGCCTCGACCACATCGAACCCGCCGTCGATGAAGCGGCGGTCGACGAGGTCGAACTCCCGCACGGTGACGGCGTCCTTGCCCCCGTCCGACAGCATCACCATGGCCCGCGAATAGTCGGCGTTCACCGCCGCGCCCTTCCAGACGTGGTTGGCGTCCTCGGCCTCGGCCAGGGCGTCGAGGTCGAGCACGATCTCCCAGTCCGGCTCGTCGGCCTCGTAGCCGGCCCGATCAACCCGCCGCCACAGACCTCGAACGTTGTTGGCGTCCTGCCAGAAGTTGTAGACCACGTCGCCGCGGATCACGCCGAAGGCGATGCGATCATCGGCCTCCAGGATCTCGAGTGCGGCGGACTGGTACTCGTCGAACAGCGGAGACGCCTCGAACTCGGCCAGCGTCTCGGCGCTGACGGCCTCGACCCACTCGAGGGCTTCGGTGCCCTCGACCTCCTCGAGCCACTCGTACTCGGCGTCGGCTTTCGGTCCCGTCCCGGCTTCACCGTTCATCCGGTCACACTAACAGCGCCGACCGGATCGAACCGCGCCGGGCCGAGCCCCCGCAAACGGGGTCCCGGCTCGGCACGGATGCGAACGGACGGACCTGCGGAGTCCGCCGGGTTCAGTAGCTCTTGGGGAGCCCCAGGCACTTCTGGGCGACGAAGGCCAGGACCAGGTTGTTGTTGATCGGGGCCACCTGGTAGAGGCGGGTCTCCCGGAGTTTGCGTTCGATGTCATACTCGGTGGCGAATCCGAAGCCGCCGTGGGTGTTGACCGCGGCGTTGCCCGCCTCCCACGACGCCTCCGAGGCGAGCATCTTCGCCATGTTGGCCTCGGCTCCACACGATCGGCCGGTGTCGAACAGCTCGGCGGCCTTCCACCGCATCAGGTTGGCCGCCTCGAGGTGGGCGTACGCCTTGGCCAGGGGAAAGGCCACGCCCTGGTTCATGCCGATGGGCCGCCCGAAGACGACACGCTCCTTCGCGTACGCCGACGCCCGATCGAGGAAGAACGTGCCGTCACCGATGCACTCGGAGGCGATGAGGATGCGTTCGGCGTTCATGCCGTCGAGGATCTGACGGAAGCCGTTGCCCTCGACCCCGACCAGCGAGTCGGCGGGGATCTCGACGTCGTCGAAGAACACCTCGGTCGAGTTGTGGTTCATCATCGTCTCGATGGGGTTGATGGTGAGCCCGGGCAGCAGCTCGCCGTCGTCACCTCGGAGATCGAACAGGAACGTCGACATGCCGGCCAGCCGCTCGGCTGGATCATCCGAGGGCGCAGTGGTGCGGGCCAGGAGCAACATCATGTCGGAGTACAGGGCCCGTGAGGTCCAGATCTTCTGGCCGCTGACCTTCCAGACATCACCGTCTCGAACGGCTCGGGTGCGGATGGCGGTGGTCTCGGATCCGGCGGTCGGTTCGGTCACCCCGAAGGCCTGGAGCCGCTTTCGTCCATCGGCGATCTGGGGCAGGTAGCGCTGCTTCTGCTCGTCGGAGCCGTGGCGTAACAGTGTGCCCATGATGTACATCTGGGCGTGGCAGGCCGACGGGTTGCCACCCGAGGCGGCGATCTCCTCCAGGATCACCGACGCCCCGCCGAGGCTCAGACCCCCGCCGCCGTACTCGGTCGGGATGAGCGAACCGAGCCAGCCCTGATCGGTGAGTTCGGAGACGAACTCCTCCGGGTAGCGGTCGGGTTCGAGGGAGCGCCAGTAGTCGTTGCCGTAGTCGTCGCACAATCGGCGGATCTCGGATCGGATGAGATCGTGGTCCTCGTCGGTGTAGGGATCGGCGTCGGTGTCGGCAGCGCTCATAGCGCCTCAACCGTAGTCAACGCCGGACGCAGCCGGACAGCCGGGGATCGATCCCGATTTCGTCATCGCGGGCCGGTTTCTACGATCAGGTCATGGATACCACGTTGGACGAACCCGTCACCGAGACCGGAGCCCACCCGCGGCCCGACGGGAGTGGAACGGGACGCACCGTGCGCCATCCGTCGGTCGACTTCCCGCCGGCACCGGTGGTGGAGCTCGTGATCCCGGAGACGTGGCGACCGATCGGGGTTGCCGTCCTCAACGAGATGCGGACGCAGCCCGACATCGCCGTTGCCGGGCCGGACGTGGTCGATGGCGTACGTCCGAACCTGATGGTCAAGACGAGTCGGGTGCCGGGCACCGAAGGCGGGCACCCGCCGGAGGCGAGGACCCTTTTGGCCAGGCTCTTCGACCGTCAGGCCGACGAGCGGGGCGTCCTCGACTTCGAGTTCCGGATCCACGACGACGGGCCCCAACCCTATGGGGTCAGCCGGCACCGGGAGCTGCCGTCGGGTGTCGAGGTCCTGCGACTGACCTGCGCCATCGTCGTGTCGAGCGATCCGATCCGGTACCTGGTCATCACCCAGGCCTCGGCGAGCCCGGCCGACGAGCTCGGTCTGGCCGCCATCGAGGCCGCGTTCGGGTCACTGCGGATCGCAGCACCCGTACCTCCCACCGATGGCAGGACCCCGGCCAGTGACACGGCCTTAGCCAATGACAGGGCCACAAACGATGCCTGAACTGGTTGGCGCAGACATCGAGCGGCTGCGGGCGATGGCATCGTCGTTCGAGCACCGGGCCGAGGCCATCACCTCGATGGAGCGACAGGTCACGGCGGCCTGCGGGGAGCTTCACCGGTTCTGGCACGGCGCCGATGCAGCCGACTTCGTCGGCCGGTGGCAGTCGAACCATCGTCCGAGGCTCCTTGCCGTGGCGGCCGGTCTTGTCGACGTGTCCCAGCTGCTGAGCGGCAACGCCGACGAGCAGCACCTGACCAGCAGTGTCGGCGGCGGAGCCACGACGGGTGGCGGCCGCTTCGACCGCGGCGCCGGCGGCGGCGGAGGAGGAGGCGGCTGGGGTGGCGGTTTCGGCCTGCCGATACTCGGTGACGGCTGGAACCTGGTCAGCGAGTTCGCCACCGACACCTGGGACGGCATCACCGACACGGCCGGCACCGTCTGGGACGGGGCAACCGACGTGGCGGTCGACACCTGGGACGGTCTCACCGACACCGCCGGAACCGTGTGGGGAGGCATCACCGGCACCGCCGGCACGGTCTGGGGTGGGCTGACGTCGGCTGCCGGGGCGGCTGTCGACGAAACCGGCCACCGACTCTCCGAGTTCGGACAGTACGGCCTGGCCTACACGGAGCGATGGCTCGACAACCCGATCCAATCGGTGTTCGACGAACTCACGTTCACCGGACAATTCGAGCGACTCGTCGGAGCGGGCTCGATTCTGTTTCTCGGCGGCGAATACCAGGAGAACCTGGGCAACGGTGACGCCGAGTTCATCACCGGCCTGCCGATCCGTTTCAACGACGCGATCACGCTCGGCCATTCCGTGCTGATCGACGATCCTCGACCAAGCGGTGGTCTCCTTGAGCACGAGCTACAGCACGTCGACGACGTCGAGGCGGTTGGCGGGGTCGGCTTCTATTCGAGCTACCTCGGCAACTGGATCGGCAACATCATCGGCGGTCAGGATCCGAGCATCGGCGGCGAAGCCTACGAGAACATCTGGTGGGAGCAGCGGGCCCACGCCACGCAGGACGGCAATCCGCCCTCCGATCTCGACTTCGGCCGGTTCGATCCCCGCAACTGGTTCGACTGATGGGCGATCCAGCCGCCGACCGGGCCGGTGGTACGCTCGGCGACGTGCCCCGCACATCCGTCGACACCCTTGGACGCACTGCCGCCGCGCTTGCACTTGCCACCGTGCTGCTCGCCGCCTGCTCACAATCGCGCCCGGTCACGATCACGTCGCCGTGTGACACCGACGTGTTGGTCGACTGGCTGTACCGGTCGCAGGGCGGGAGCGATGTGGTCACCGAGGACTACGTGATCGAAGCCGGCGAACACGTCTACAGCGACGCAGTGGAGACCGAGTACATCGCCCTCACGGTCGACGGTCGGATTCTGGCCGAGACGTCCCTGCCGGCCGACAAACTCGACGATGAGGGCGCAAACGCCTTTCCGCCGATGGCGATCCCGGCCGAGGCCTGCAGTGAGCTCACTCCCGCCACCGACGACGGGTCCGGCACCGGCGGATACTGACATCAGGTCGACGGCACCGGCCCGTTCGGTGAGATACTGAACCATGGTCGAGTCGGAACACTCGCCGCATCTCGACGATGCGATCTCCGAAACACCGGCCGACGCGACCGACGACCCCGGTCCGGTGGTGATCCTCGCCTACGACGGTCTGGCCGCCGACGAGGCGGCCGTCCTGGTCGAGATCCTCTCGACCGCCGACCTCGACGTCACCATCGCCAGCGTCCTGGCCGAGCCGGTCACGTCCTACAACGGGAGGGTGGTCGTGGCCCGCCCGGCGGGATCGATCGAGCGCTGCAGCGCGCTCCTCGTCCCCGGCGGCCTCGGGGTGCGCACCACCGCCGAGAACCCGGCGGTGCTTCGAGCGATCGCCGAGCTGTCGACGAAGGCCCGGTGGCTCGGGGCGACGTCGACCGGGTCGGTCCTGTTGGCCGCTGCCGGCATCATCGACGGGGCCCGGGTCACGACGCATTGGCTGGCCGGCGACCTCATCACCGACCGGGGACTGGAGCTGTCGGAGGAACCACTGGTCGAGTGGGGTCGGCTGCTCACCGCCTCGGGCATCGTCGGCACCGCCGATCTGTCGTTCCGGTTGGTCGGGGCGCTTCTCGGGCACAAGGCCGAGACCCGGGTGCGCTCGGTGTTCGTCCCGCCGCCATCCGACGCCGATCCCCGCTACCGCCGCGACTCCCGGCGGTGGTGGCGTCGGATCGCCTCGTCACTGGCGGGCCGACCCGATCAGTCGTCCCGCAAACGAGTGGTCGACGAAGACCGCACCCTGGCGCTGATGGACCCTGAGGGCCGAGCCGACGTGTTCGTGCTCGATCTCGTCGACGACGAGTGACTGCAGTCGAGTAGTCGAGGCCGAGTAGTCGAGACCGAGGAACGGCAGCCGAGTGATCGCGGCCGAGCGCCCATCACACCTTCACACGCTGCGGGCCACGAACACCATCTCCCGACCCGGCCGGTCCGGGGCGTCGCGAACGTCGTCGACCTCGAAACCGGCGGCGGCAAGATCGGCCCGGATCTCCGCCTCGCCGCGGAATCGAAGCGTCGAGTCGGAGACCAGGAGTTCATCGTCGTCGAAGTGGTAGCTGGAGCGGAACGTCACCAGCGGTGGCGCCACGGCGGTCACGTCGATCCAGTAGTCGACCGATCCGCCTCCGGGTAGCCGATGGCGGCGATGCGTGAACTCCCTCGTCCATCCCTCCCAGGCCCGGACCGCCGGAACCCGGGTCTCGAAGACCAACCGACCGCCGGGAGCGAGCGCACCGTGGATGCCGGCGAGGATGGCCGCCCACTGCTGGTCGGTGACGAACACCTGGGCCACGTTCCCGGTCATGACGGCCAGGTCGACCTGGAGCGCCGATGGGAGATCGGTCACCGTGCCGAGAACCCAGGTCACCTTGTCGGCATGGGACTTGGTGCGGGCCACGGCCAGCGAGGCGGCGGCCGGATCAACGCCGACGACCTGGTGACCCAGCGAGGCCAGGAGGGTGGCCAGCGACCCGGTGCCGCAGCCGACGTCGAGAACGCTGTGGGCCCCGAACTCGGTGGCGGCGGCGATGTAGAGGTCGAGATCGTCGCGGGCGCCGTCGACCAGGTCGTAGACGGCGGCCAGACGGGGATGGGCGAAGCAGGCATCGGGAGCAGCGAAGTCGTCGAATTCCTCGCCGGCCGTCAGGTCACCGGTCATGACACTCACCGTAGGTGAAGGGGTCGCCGGACACCGGGTAAAATCGGGTCATGGCTTCGAATGTCGAGTCGTCGGTGGTGGCCTGCCCGTCGTGTGGCACGAAGAATCGGACGCCGGTGGCGGTCAGCGGACGCCCCCGCTGCGCCAAATGCCACGCCGATCTACCGTGGCTGGTCGACGCCACCGATGCCACGTTCAGCGACGCCATCCGCACCAACCGCCTCGTGCTCGTCGACCTGTGGGCGCCGTGGTGCGGACCGTGCCAGATGATAGCCCCGATCCTGAAGAAGCTGTCGGTCGACTACAGCGACCGGCTGAAGGTGGTCAAGGTCAACGTCGACGTGAACCCGCAGACGTCGATGGACTACCGGGCCCAGAGCATCCCGATGATGGTGTTCATCCACAAGGGCGAGACGCTGGAAACGGTCATCGGCGCCCATCCCGAACCGGCGATGCGCCACAAGATCGATCAGCATCTCGCCGCCATCGGCTGAGCGGTCTCAGCCCGGCGTCGCTCACCGTTGCCGCCGGAGTAACTCCTGCCACTCGTGATCCGGCGGTAGCGCGTCGACGAGGAACGCCCGGCCGTCATCGGTGAGTTCCGGAATCACCTGCTCCGCGTCCAGGCGGTCCTTGGGTCGTACCGACGTCGACTTGAACAACAGCTGCAGCTCGGGCGCAAGGTAGGGCCGGCCGCCGGGTGCCTCCAGGACGGCTCGATCCCACGGCCACGCCACCGTCGGATCACGGCGGTAGCGCCACATTCTCCGGTCACCCTCGCCGATGGTGAGGTCGAGGTTCCACGGGCCGCCGCCCGGGCGGCGAACCCAGACGTTGTTGTGAGACCGACCGGCGTCGAGCGCCGACCCGTGCCACGGGGTGAGTCGTCCGGCGGCGGCGAGCCACAGATCCCATCCCGCGGTGGACAACCACCGGTGGACGACGACCGCGTCGGAGCGGACAACGCCGACGTCGATGTCGTCGTGGTCCCGCCATCGTCGGCCGAGATGAAGCTCGAGGGCGTGGCCCCCGGAGATCCACCAGCGGAAGTCCGCGCCGTCGAACAGCGCCACCACCTCGGTGAGATCGAGCGGCTCCCATGTCCCGAGATCGTCGGCGGTCATGGCCACCAGTGTGCCGCCCTGGTCGGGCGTGTGTTCGACAGCTGGAACCTTCAATGGTGAACTGGGGCGATGAGCCCACAGAGTTTCGACTGGCTGGCCCACCACGCCAACGTCCGTCCCGACAAAGAGGCCGTGATCGATCTCGGCACCAAACGGCGGTTCACCTGGTCCGAGATCAACGACCGAACCTCCCGCCTGGCCGCCGCGCTGACCACCGAGTTCGGGGTCGGCGACGGTGACCGGGTCGCGGTGCTGGCCCACAACAACTCCAATCTGTTCGAGGTGCAGTTCGCCTGTTGGAAGCTCGGCGCCATCATGGTCCCGCTGAACTGGCGCCTGGCGGTACCCGAGCTGGAGTTCATCGTCGGTGACGCCGCTCCGATCGTGATGATTCACGACGACTCGCAGGCCGGGGTCGCACAGCAGGTGGCCAAGACCTGCGGCGTCGATCGTCTCGTCAACTGGGACGGACCGTCATCGGACGAGGCGGCCCGCGTCGCCGACTACGAGGACCTGATCGTCTCGATCGAACCGATGGACGACCCGCTCGGTCCGTGGTTCCACGATCAGCCGGTCACGATCATGTACACGTCGGGCACCACGGGCCGGCCGAAGGGGGCCATCATCACCCAGGGGATGGTGCTGTGGAACGCGGTCAACTGCACCGAGTTCTTCCGGCTGGGCACCGATATGACCAACCTGGCGTTCCTGCCGCTGTTCCACACCGGCGGCCTCAACTGCTTCGCCAACCCGGCATTCCACTACGGCGGACGGAACATCATCATGCGCGACTTCGAACCGTCGCTGGCGCTGGACTACATGACCAATGCCGACCACGGCGTGACCCACCTGCTCGGCGTGCCGGCCAACTTCCTGTTCATGAGCCAGGATCCGGCATTCGAGACGGCCACGTTCCCGACGGTCGACATCTGCAGCGTCGGCGGCTCGCCAACACCCGAGCCACTGATCGAGACGTGGGCGGCCAAGGGCCTGCCGCTCCAGCAGGCGTTCGGCATGACCGAGACCTCGCCGATGGTGCTGTCGTTGACGCCCGAGTCGGCGACCACCAAGATCGGGGCGGCCGGCAAACCGGGCATGCACACCGAGGTACGCCTCGTCGACGAGGACGGTGTCGAGATTCACGAGCCGGGCGTGACCGGTGAGCTGTGGGTGCGGGGACCGAACGTGACCCCCGGCTACTGGAACCGCCCGGACGCCACCGCCGGGGCCATCACCGACGGTTGGCTCCACACCGGCGACGCCGCCCGCCGTGACGACGACGGGTACTACTACATCATCGACCGCTGGAAGGACATGTACATCTCGGGCGGTGAGAACGTGTACCCCGCGGAGGTCGAGTCGGTGCTGTACCAGCTTCCCGAGATCGCCGAGGTGTCGGTCATCGGTGTGCCCGACGAGCGCTGGGTCGAGGTCGGCCGGGCCTGTGTGGTGCTGAAGGAGGGGGCCGAGCTGAGCGCCCAGGCGATCATCACCCACTGCCGGGCCAACCTGGCCCGGTTCAAGGTGCCCCAGTCGGTGGTCTTCCTCGACGAAATCCCCCACAACGCCACCGGCAAAGTGCTGAAGCGCGAGCTGCGCCGCCTCCACGGCGGCGGCTGATCATGACGGTCGCCGCGTAAGGTTGGTCAGGTGGAGGCCTCGAATCCCGACAAGATCATCTTCCCGAAACCCGGGTACACGAAGGCGGACCTCGTCGGCTACTACGACAAGGTCGCCGAACACATGCTGCCGATGCTCCTCGAACGGCCGCTGACCCTGCACCGGTTCCCCAACGGTGTCGGGGCCAAGGGTTTCATGCAGAAGAACGTGGCCAAACACTTCCCCGACTCCATCGGCCGGTTCGAGGTTCCAAAGCAGGAGGGCGGCACCACCGTCTACCCGGTGGTGACCGAGGCCGAGCACATTCCGTGGCTGGCCAACCAGGGCACGATCACGTTCCACATCTGGACGTCGAGGATCGGCGATGAGTCACCGGACTGGATGGTGCTCGATCTCGACCCGTCGACCGCCAAAGACGCCGCCGACGTGCACCAGGTGGTGCTCCTGGTGCGCGACGTCCTTGCCGAGTTCGATCTCCATGCCGTACCGGTGGTCACCGGATCCAAGGGGTTCCACCTCTGGATTCGCCTTGCCGGCGACCGGGATCAGCGCCAGGTCGCCATCGCCAACCGGGCCCTGGCCGGTCTGGTCGCGGCCCGCCATCCGACGACGGCAACCACCGAGTTCCTGAAGAAGGATCGGAAGGGGCGGGTGTTCGTCGACTGGCTGCGGGCCAATCGAGGCGCCACCGTGGTGGCCCCGTTCTCGCTGCGGGCCACGACGACGGCCTCGGTGGCGGTACCGGTCGACTGGGACGAGGTTGCCGACGTGACGCCCGATCAGTGGACCCTCGCCGACGTCGATACCGTGCTGGCCCGTCCGAACCTCGACATCCGGGCGGAGCCACGACCGCTCCCGGTCGACGACATCGTCGCCACGGCTCGGCGAGAGGGCGTCGATCTCGACACGCCGTTCGACCGGTTCGGCCGAAAACGCTGACCGATCCGTCGGCGGACGCCGATCAGAAGACGTCAGAAGGAGGCGGCGAGGGCGGCGACTGATGCGTCGGCACCACTCTCGATGGGATCGCCATGGCCGACGAGCAGGGTGTTGAAGGTCATGGCCGCCAGGGTCGTGATGCTGTCGCGGGCCAAGGTGACGTCGGCGGTGAATCGAGCGGGCGGCTCGGCCGCCTGGCCGGCGTCGATGGTCAACGCATCGCCGGCGATGAGCAACCCGGTGCCCCGGTCGATGACCGACATCGATCCCGGGGTGTGCCCGGGGGTGGCCAACACCTCCATCCCGAACACATCCTCGCCGCCCACGAGGCCCGTGACGTCCGCGTCGATCCCGCCGAGGTCGGCCTCACCGGCATAGGCGGTGGCGTTGACCGCCATCGCCAGCACGTCACCGATCGAGCCGACGTGATCATCGTGGTTGTGGGTCAGGATCACGCTCTCGACGTCGTTGTAGTTCAGGCCCAGCTCGGCCAACGACTCGCCGATCGTGTCGGAGCTCCCGGATCCACCGGTGTCGACGATGGCGGCCCGGTTGCCGCGGGCCACCACGTAGGCCGAGACGAACCCGAGGTTGGCTCTCGACCAACGCAGGTCGCCGGCGGGGTCGGTGGCGTCACCGTCGGCCGGCGCGCTGTCCTGCCCATCACCGGGGTCGCCGGCGAGCGCCGTGGTCGAGGTGGTGCCCTCGTCGGGACTCGACGTGGCCGCGGTCGTGCCGCCCCCGTCCTCCGAGGAGTCGCCGTCGGAGCAGGCCGCGATCGCCACCGGAGTCAGGACGGCCAAGGCCAGCGCTCCGCCTCCGATGTCGCCGAGGAAGGCCCGCCGGGTGCGGAGCCTGGGTAGCGGCCGGATGACGAGGCCGCGCTGCGTGTGGTCGTGATGATGGTGATGGCCGGACATGGGGCAACGGTAGCCCAGCAGCTTTCGTAGCGGAACGCGAGGCGCAGCCTCGCTTTTTGCTACGAGACGTTGGGGATCGTCAGGTTATGAGGACGGGAGTGCCGAGAGGAACGCTTACGGCCAGCTGTTCGATGACCGAGTTCTCGATTCGGATGCAGCCGTGGCTCACGTCGGTGCCCAACGACGACGGGTCGTTGGTGCCGTGCAACCCGATGATTGCGGTGTCGGCCCCGCCGAACGACTCCAGCACCTCGCTGAACCCCGACAGCCCGAACGCGTACGGACCATAGGGACCGGTCGGGTCCGGGGGTGCGAGCAACTCGAGAAGGTAGAAGTCACCCACCGGTGTCGGCGTGTCGCCCGTGCCGATCGCCACCTCTGTCTCGAGCCAGAGGGAGTTCTGGTTGAACACTCTGAGCGAGTAGGCGGAACGATCGATCTCGATCCGAAACGGGTTGTTGCTCAGGGCGACATCGGCTCGACGAACCCAGCCGGTGGTGCCGTTCGGCTGCACCGGGAGGTGGACGTGGACCCACTGGCCGTCGCCGGCTCCCCCGTCGACGGCCCGAAACACCAACGGCGAGCCGACGGCGGTCGGATTGGCGAACTCGGCCACCGCCGGCGACGACTCGTCGGCGTCGATTCGGGCGACGACCGTCGGCGACGTTGCCGAGGCCACGACGGTGAATGGCGGCGGACCCTCCGCGAGGTCGGTATCGGCCGCGCCGGCCAGGTCTTCGCTGGCGCCGGATTCACCGTCGGAGTCCTGCACGCTCTCACTGACCAGCCGATCGCCGGCCGAGTCGGCCGGCGTTGGGCCGGGGTCGGTCGCACACCCGACGGCCGCCAGCACCGACAACACGGGCAGGAGATGCCTGGCGACACGTGTCATCGGTGTCGGCGGTCGAGCGAAGACCGGAGTCTGGAACCGGGAAGGGATCAGCCGGTGTAGGTCGGGTCGGCTGGAGTCGGGGTCGCCGGTTCGGCGTCGGTGAGGGCCTCACAGGTGACGGTGAGGCGTGAGCCCAGGCTGGTGGCACCGTCGTCACCCAGCACGACGGCGGCCGAGATCGTGTCGCCAAGGGTGAGGGTTCCACCCTCGGTCGTGACGGCATCGGCGGTGTCCTCGATGCCGTCGATCGAAACCGACGAATCACCACTGGTCACGACCAGCGTGTTGCCCGGGTGGACCGACTCGCCGTTGGTGACGACGGCCTCCACGGTGCAGGCCCGTCCGGCCAGTTCGTCGGCCACGTCGGCCGAGCCCATAGCCACGCTCGAACCAACCTCTCCTGTGGCGTAGACCTCTTGAATCGGAATCTCGATGACGGTCTCCGGGTCTTCGGCCGAGACGGCCGTTCCGAACATCGAGAAAGTCACTGCAACCGCGCCGAGGGCGGCCATCTGGCGTACACGCATCCCATACCTCTTTGTCGTGGACCCCCGCAGAACAAGATCGGAGCGCAACACTCGCCCCACGTTGCGTGGTGCTCTGCTTGTTGCTGCTTAGGGGTGAACCTACCGGCAGAGTAGCACGGAACAGCCGACCTTCATCGCGACGGAAAAAGAAGCTTGTGGGGCCGTAGAATGAAGGATTGCGAACCGGGAGGACAATTTGGCGGAGGGACTGTTTGGCGGACGAGTAGCATTGGGCGAGGAACTCGGTCGCGGAGCGATGGGGGTCGTCTACAAGGCTGTTCTCGACGGCACCGACGTCGCCGTCAAGGTCCTCCATCCACACCTCACCTCGGATCTCGCCGTGGTCGGACGTTTCGTGCGGGAACACCAGGCCCTCAGCCGGATCGATCATCCCAACGTGGTGCGGGTGATCGAGCTCGTCGTCGACGACCCTCGCCTCGGCATCATCATGGAGTACCTGCGGCACCCCGACCTGGGTCGGGTGATCTCCACCGGGATCGACGCTCGCCGAGCAGTCAATCTGGCCGCCGGGATCGCATCCGGGGTCTCGGCCATTCACGATGCCCAGGTCGCCCACCGCGACCTCAAACCGGCCAACGTGATCGTGACCGAGGTCGTCGGCGACGACGGCCGGATCTGCGAGGTTCCGAAGATCGCCGACTTCGGTGTGTCGCGGCTCATCGGCCAGTCGATCGTCAGTTCGTCGACGACCACGCTCGGCACGCCGCTCTACATGTCGCCCGAGGCCACCGGAGGTTCGACACCCATCGGCCGCCCTTCCGACATCTACTCACTGGGCGTGATCCTGTTCGAGATGTTGACCGGCCATCCCCCGTATCAGGCCGAGGAGCCGATCGCCGTTGCCGTGGCCCACGTGAAGAGTCCGATTCCGGTACTGGGTGGTGTGCCCGATCAGCTCTCGGAGTTGTTGCAGTCGATGCTGGCGAAAGAGGCCGCCGACCGCCCCGACGCCGCCACCGTTGCGTCCGCCCTCGAGAATCTGGCGCCGATCACGCCGCCCGACCTCGAGCCGACGGTGCTCAACGAGCCGGTCATCGATCTTCGAGATCCCACCGGACCCACCGACCGGCAATCCACCGGTGAAGGTTCCACCGGAAACGAGACCGTGTTCGGCCACGGAGGCCCGCCGGCGGTCCGATCCTCAGCCACCATTGTTGTCTCGAATCCCGGGCCGGTGGCGCCGTTCGAGACCGACGGGGCGGCAACTCGAACCGAACCGGGCGGGGGACACGGATCATTCGGCTACCCATCGGGCAACGGCGGCGAACAACGGCCGAGGTCCATCCTCGGCTACGGACCACCCGAGCGGCCCGGCACCGATCACGGTGGCGCCGCGCCGACGGCCGACACCGGCTGGGGAGGTACCACCGGCCCGTCCGGGCGTCCCCACCGGGATCTGGCACCGACGACTGCGGCGACGGTCGACCGCAGCCGCCTGCCCATCGCACTGGCGGCGCTGGCGTTGCTCATTCTCCTCCCGGCCGCGTGGTTCCTCTTCGGTCGCTCCGACTCCGGTTCGGCCGACGTCGGGGCGGGAACCACCGAAGCGGCCTTCTCGTTCATGCCTCACCTCGGGGCCAACGGACTCATCACGACCCGGCGCTGGGAGCTCGGGATCGACGACCAGGGCCGGCGGATCATCGACGCCGAGGTCATTGTGGCCAACAGCGGCGACGAGCCGGTGGAGGCGACGCACTACGAGGCGTTCCCCGGCGTGATCGACACCGATCACCTCGTGTCGACGTTCCGACCCGAACCCGATGAGATCCGAGACGACCCCGGCGTCGCCATCTTCGAGATCGGCGAGCTGGCACCGGCGGCCCGCTTCGTGCTCGTGTACGACATGCTCGCCCCCGACAACATCACCTCGGTGGAGGAGCTGCAGGCGTTGGCCGAGTCACAGCTCGACGTCGAGGCCGAGTTCCTGGAGTCGCTTCCCGCCCAGGCCGCGCAGGAGGCGATGCAGACCGACGGCGAGCTCGCCTCGTTGACGTTGTCGCCGAGCCGGATCGAGGTCGGCGTCGGCGACGTCGCGACCGCCGGTCTGATCGGCACGCTGTCCGATGGAACGTCGGTCGACCCGGCGGCGCTGGCATCGGCGGTCTGGGTGGTCGAGGACCCGCTCATCGCCGAGATCACCCTCACCAACTCGATTCGCGCACTGCGGGTCGGCACGACAACGGTCACGGTTTCGGTTGGCGAGATCGAGGCCACGCTGAGTCTGACCGTGCTGCCGTCGGAGGTTGCCACCGACACCACGACGACGTCCAGGCCGTCGACCTCGGTCTCGTCGACGTCGACCACGGCGTCCACCACCTCGACGACCGGTTCGACCACGTCGTCCATCACCACGACCACTGCGCCGACGGCGTCCACCACCGCCACCACGGCGTCGACGACATCGACCACGGCCTCGACGACGTCGTCGACCACGAGCACCACGGTCGCCGAGCCTCCGCTGACGATGAGTGCCCTCGGGGTCAAGGTCAACGACGACGGCGGCTTCAAAGTCACGTTCTCCACCAACCTCTGTACGATCGCCAACTACCAGGGGGCCGGTCAGAGTTACATCACCCCGGGCTGGCCGGAAGTCGTGGGGCCGTGCTGGGAGAACCACAGCCAGAACTTCACCGCGGTGGCGCCCGGCAGCTACGACATCGTCGTCCGGTCCCGGTCGGCGGGCGGACAGCAGGCTCGTCGCACCACCACGGTCATCATCCCCGAGCCCTGAGTCTCGACTCCCCGTCGCCCATCCGCCAACCGGCCTAGCATGAGGTATGGCCGATGCTGACACCTTTTCCGGCTTTCCTCGCGAGGGCCTGCAGTTTCTCACCACGCTGGGAACGAGCGACAAGGCCTGGTTCGACGACAACCGGGCCACCTACGAGCAGGCGGTCGTGGCTCCGACGAAGGCGTTCGTAGCCGCCCTGGGCGAGCGACTGGCGGATGAGATCGCTCCCGGCATCGTCGCTCAACCAAAGACCAACGGGTCGATTGCCCCGATCAACAACGACCTTCGCTTCTCTCCCGATCGTGCCCCGTACAAGGATCATCTTCTGCTCAGATTCTGGGAGGGCGACAACAAGAAGACGGCGCCGACTCTGTGGGTGCGGATCAGCGAAGACGATGTCGGATTTGCGTCGGGGGCGCCGTTTCCGTCGGTCGAGCGGTGGCGGGAGCTGGTGGCCGACAAGGAGACCGGCGGTGAGCTCGCCGCCATCCTCACCGAGTTGGGGCGGGGCCGTCGGCTCGACGTCGCCGGACAGGACTACAAGAAGGTCCCGAATCCCTACGACGAGGATCATCCCCGAGCCGACCTGCTGCGCCACAAGCACGCGCTCCAGGCCCGGTGGCCGGAGCCGGCGCCCGCGTCGATTACGAAGGCCTCGTTCGTGGACTGGTGCACGAGAAGGCTCGCGGCCTGTGCCGCTTTGCACCAGTGGTTCACGACGAACCTCTAGGCGCACGAAGGTCCGAGGCGGAACCGATGAGTGACGAAACCGACGAAACCGACGACCAGTCGACCAGCGACCAGCCGAGCGACGGCAAGTCGACCAGCGACCAGCCGACCACCCTGGCAGCCAGACTGTCCGATGAGACGCGAGCCGTGACGGCACGCGACCTCGAGCTGGTGAGCATCTTTCTCTACGAGACACTCGGCCGCTGGTACGAGTTGAGGCCCGACGGCTCGCCGCCCCCCGTCGACCCGGCCGACATCGAGATCACTCCCCGCCGGGCCCCGGCCGTCGAGCCCGGACCGGCCCTGCTCGACTCCGGCGACCGGTTGTCGGCACCGGAGGCGACCTCCGGCGACGCCGATGCTGCCAACGACGAAGGGTCCGACGACGAGGGGTCCGACACCCCCCACGATGAGCGGGACGGGGTATTCGCCGCCAGCGCGGCTATGGCCCAGGTGGCGGTCGGACGAATTCGTACCGACGACGAGAGTTGGGACGACGTCATCCAGCAGCTGGAGTCCGACGACCGGCCGTCGTTGGCGTCGGCGCTGTGGGTCGGGCTCGCCACGGAGCCGGAGGCCCGCTATCCGACCGTAGGGCAGTGGAGGCGATCGGTCGACGCCGCACTTCGATCGGATGCCGCAACCGCGGCGATGCTCGACGACCCCGACGACCCCCGGCGCCGGACCGCGTTGATCGCGGTCGTCGCCGCCGCGGTGTTGGCGCTGGTGGCGGTCGGCGCCTTCGTCCTCTTCGGCGACGACTCCACGGGGACCGACGAGTCCGAGGTCGCCGCAGTCGACTCGACGGCCACGACCTCCGGCGCCTCGACCTCGAACGACGACCGGTCGGATACCGCGACGGGCACCGGCGCCGACACCGAGGACGGATCAGGCTCCGGATCCCTCGACGACGGCGACGAGTGCGCATTGACCGGCCCGCTCGGGCCGATCACGATCGACCAGGTCGGCGAGCATGCGATCGTGGTCGCCTGGGCGCCCAGCACCGAGGCGGTCAACATCCTGCTCGACGGGGCATTCGTCGACACCGTTCCACCGGAGGCGTTCCGCTACGTGATCGAGCAGCTTCCGCTGTCATCGGATCCGCTCCTCGCCGACACCGACTACACCGTGGCCGTCGAACCCCAGTCCGGTGATGCCAGCACGGCATGCGCCACCACCCTGTCCAACCCCGTGCCCGGTAGCGAGGTGTTGATAGGGGTGACCGCACCAACCGGGCTCGAGGTTGTCGACACGTCCGCAACATCGATCACCGTCGGCTGGGATCTGCGTCTCGGGGCCGATCTGCACAACCTCTACCTGAACGGCACCTATATCCAGTTCGGTGACGTCGGCGGGTCGTCGGCCATCGGCGACGAAAACGAGTTCACATTCGTCGACCTCGAACCCGACACCACCTACGAAATCGGAATCCGCCGCGTCGAGGGCCCCAATCAGAGCGGCCTGGTCAGCGTCACAGCATCAACCGAACCAGGCTGAGCAGACGGCCGGAGCTCCTGGTGTTGATCCGACATATAGCTTGTTCAATTGATGGTTTGATATCTATTGATTCAACAGCCATAGACATAAATGCTGATAGCAATCAGAAGGATATTTCGTTTCTATTACGTCCCGTAATCGTCGATCCAAGACGTTACTCTTGTCACGGCCGTGAGCGATCTTCCCCCTGGAAAAAGCACTTCACAAGACATTGACCTGAGGGCGAACCCCGGCAACGGGGACGCGATTCCAGGCAACGCGACAGCGGGTCACTTCACCAGAAATCCCGGCATCGTCGTCGCGCCGCCGGTTACAGGGTCCAAGATCAGTGCCAGGTTGAGGGGCTCCGGCGAGTACGCCTGGGAGGCGGCCCTCGGACTCATATCTATTGCCATCGACTTTGCGTTCCTGGCTGGTGTCGGCGGGTTGAACTACCTCATGGATAACTATGTTTGGGCGACCTTTACCACCAGTGATGGACAGCTCGATACAAGCATTGTCATCCTTGAAACGATCTTCGCTGTCAGCACCGTTGGGTATGCTGTACTCAGGATGTTGAAAAGCCTGATGATCACCGCAGCTCGATTCGGCTTCTTGTCTCAAAAGTGGCGGTCCCGCCTCCATGACCTCATCACGCCGGGCCCCGCTGCCGATATGAACAACAACCGATGAATTCGATGATTGACCAGGATGTCCAAGAAGTCGCCCGACACAAGGCTCGACGTGCACGTCGACAGCCGGCTCCCCTGCGACGTGTCGAGGACCCATCACGGAGCGATCAGCACAACCGGCCCGTTCCCGTCACCCGTCCTGCTGTCGCTCACCCGTGGGCCAGATCGCTTCTCACCGCGCTGTTGTTCGGAACGACGTCGGCGACACGGCGGCTGTCGGTCGACTTGCTCGATGTCTACCGCAATCGGAGTCGACGCCGCGACCGAGAGCCGTTCGATGCCGACCTGATCGCGCTCCAGCGTGCCCACCACTCCCCGTTCGCCTACCTCCGGGCGGCCATCACAATCGCGATCATGACGGTCAGCACGCTGCTGGCGGTCGCCTCCGTGTTGACCTTGGGCGAACTTCAGCTACTGGCCGGCAACAGCTGGATCGGCACGGTGCTCGGCGGATTGAAACTTCCGCTGGCCCTGGTCATATGCCTTGGTGCCTTCGTGGCTCTTCAGCGAACGATCTCCACCTGGCTCCGGTCGTAGATCAACCGTTCCTGGGCTGACCGCGCCGGGCTGGCGAGACCTTCGAACCGCTGCTGCGGCGGACCCGAGGGTTGCGCAACATCGTGAACGGCTTGACGGGAGCCTTGGCCGCTCCGGCCAAGCCCCGCAGCACGGTCTCCCGCCTCAATTCCGGCGGCCGGATGAAACCGGCCTTGACGAAGGCCGCGAACGACAGCAGAGCGAGCACCCCCATGATGGCGATCACGATCTCCCAGCCATACCGGTATTGGTCGCCGGGGATGGCGATGTTCATCCCGTACCAGCCGGTGATGAGGGTGAGCGGCAACAGGATGGCCGAATAAACGGCGAGGATCGTCGTGGCGGTCGCCTGCCGGTCGGCGGCCGCACCACGATACGTGTCGAGGGCATCGCTCAGGAGCGCCCGCGCCGAACTGAGCGACTCGACCACCTGGTTGTGCACGTCGTAGGCATCGCCGAGCATGACCAGTGACTCCGGTCCGAGTACGGCGATTGTGCCCCGACGGAGGTTGGCCAGGACCAGGCGTTGGGGGCGAAGCACCTTGCGGACGGTCGTCTCCTCGCGGCGCAGAACCTGGATGTCTCCCAGGACATCGGGATCGGCCTCGAGGGCGTCGTCGGCAATGTCGTCGATGCGGGCCTCGAACTCGGCGATGACCTCGAGGTACCGCCGACCGATCACCTCGGCCAGCTGGGCGAACAGCTCGTCGGCAGCGAGGCTGCCCATCTGGGCATGGGTCTGCACGGACCGCCAGAGCCAGTTGATCCCGGTCACCGGCTTCGAGCTGACCGTCACCATGAGGTTGGAGGCGACGAAGCAATCGACCTCGACGGTGTCGATGCGTTCCCCCTCGGACGTCAGCGCGTGGAGGACGACGAAGAGGTGATCGTCGTAGTTCTCGAACTTCGGGAGCTGCTCGATGTCGAGAATGTCCTCGATGGCCGCCGGATCGAAGTTGAAGCGCTCCCCCAGCCGGTCGAGCTCATCGGCGTCGGTCGTGATGACATCGAGCCAGAACACGATTCCGGCGTTCATGAGCTGCTCGCAGTCCTCGACATCGGCCGGCACCATCATGTTCGTGCCCGGCTCGTGGGCGAGAAGACGCGCTGACATGACGTCCATTGTTGCAGCTGACCGAGGAATTCACGGGCCTGCGACACCCTTGGGCGCCGACAAACAAAAAATTGCCCATTACTTGGTCGATCCGATCTGGCGCCGACAGGGATTCCTGGCAGAATGGAATGAACGATCCGTACAGGACTGACCGCTGCGACCAACCAGTGATTGGGAGCACCGCCGATGGCAGGCGACGAATATGACGAGACAATCGGTGAGAACCGATACCGCCGCCTGCGCACGCACGAGGTCGGTGACCTCCAACCGGTGTCGTCCCAAGTCGACCTGCTGAAGTCACACCGTCACATCGAACGCACCAACGACCGATCCATCGTCGTGCTCGGCGGGCGCGATGAAGCAGGTATGAGTGGAACGATCCGGCGGATCACCCGGTACATGTATCCAAGACGTTGGCGGCCGACGCCAAGGTACGCCCATCACGTGGTTGGCCCGAACTGGCGCCGACAGGGATTCCTGGCAGAATGGAAACGACGATCCGTACCAGGACTGACCGCTGCGACCAACCGACGAGTGGGAGCACAACCGATGGCAGGCGACGAAAACGATGAGACGTTTGACGAGGATCGGTACCGCCGCCTGATCAAACGCGAGGACAACGACCTCCAACTGGTGCCCTACCAGATCGAGCTGCTGAAGCTACAGCGTCACATCGAACGAACCAACGAGCGGTTCATCGTGCTGTTCGAGGGACGCGACGCAGCCGGTAAGGGCGGCACGATCCGGCGGGTCACCCGCTACATGAACGAGAAGCGCTACCGGGTGGTGGCGCTCGGCAAGCCCACGTTCGACCAGCGGTCGCAATGGTACTTCCAGCGTTATGTGTCGCAGTTTCCCGTGGGCGGCGAAATGGTTCTGTTCGATCGCAGTTGGTACAACCGGGCCATGGTCGAGCCGGTCTTCGGGTTCTGCACCGAGGAGGAGTACGACAACTTCATGCGCGGGGTCGTCGGCTTCGAAAAGGACCTCGTCCGCCAGGGCACCATCTTCCTCAAGCTCTACTTCTCGGTCACGAAGAAGGAACAGCTGCGTCGATTCGAGCGGCGCCGCGATGATCCGTTGCGCAGCTGGAAGCTGAGCGAGGTCGACATGCAGGCCCAAGACCTGTGGGACGACTTCACCGAGCGCAAGTACGAGATGCTCAAGCGAACTCATACCAGCATGGCGCCCTGGACGATCATCCGCTCCGAGGACAAACAGCAGGCTCGGCTCAACGCCATGAAGGTGATCCTGAACGCCATTGACTACGCCGACCGCGATCCGAAGGTCGACTTCAAGCCGGATCCCGACATCGTCATCGACGGTGCGGACGAGGTCGAGATCATGGAAGCCCAACTGGCCAAGAAGGGCAAGTTCAAGCGCTAACCCCCCTCTACCCCGTGCGCGTTCGCGGGTGATAACGACCAGTTTTGACCGCTTTCACCCGCGAACGACCGCAAATCAGTGGGTCGTGTGCCAGTGGCGGACCAGATTCGCGGCCTCGGCGGCATCGATCGGTCCGTGATCGAGACGGTGCTGCCGCAGCATCTTCTGGGCTCGCCCGATGACCGGTCCGGGTTCGATGTCGAGCACGGCCATGATGTCGGATCCCGACAGCGGTGACTCGTAAGGGCCGACGTCGCCTGCCGACTCCAGGTCGTCGAGCCGCTCGACGAGACATGCGGCAGCCGACCGCCGCGTCGAATCCAACAACGGGGTTTCGGCCAGATTCCGCGCCAGTGCCCGCGGTGCGTCGACGCCGGCGGCGGCAACCAGTCGACGGCACTCGGCCGGCGATGAGCGGTTGTTGTCCATCCAGTCCCGCACGGCCCCGACCAGCGACGTCGTTTCGGCTCGGTCACGGTTGGAGTACCGGAGCCGGCTCACCACCTCGGCCACATCGGTCGGCCAGAACAGTCCGGCTCGACGGACCAGTGCCGGTCCGGGGGCCGTGGCCAACGTGATCGACAGGACGGCATCATCCGGCGACATCGGCGCAACCGCGTGATCCAGCAGTCCCGTCCCCGCGATGAAGGCGAGCCCGGACGACGGATCGTCGACGGCCAGCAGCCGCTCCAGCTCGTCGTTGATCCGCTCGACCGACACGATGGCCAGACGGTCGGCCAGGTCGGTGGCGGCAGCAGCCGTCTCCTCCGCAACGGTCAGGTCGAAGCGGGCGATGAACCGTGCGGCCCGCAGCATGCGCAGCGGATCATCGCCGAACGACACCTCGGGCGACAGCGGAGTCCGCAGCACGCCGGCCTCCAGGTCGGCCGCTCCGCCGAACGGGTCGTGCAACGTCGCGTCAGGAACCTCGATGGCCATGGCGTTGATGGTGAAGTCGCGTCGAGACAGGTCCTCGTCGAGTTCATCGCCGAAGGTCACGATCGGCTTGCGGGACTCGGGGTCGTAACGCTCGGCCCGGTGGGTCGTGATCTCCAGGGCGTGCCCGTCGATCTCGGCCCCTATGGTGCCGAATCGTTCACCCTGGGTCCAGACGTGCTCGGCCAGCGGACCCACGAGACCCTTGATGGTGCGAGGATCGGCGTCGGTGGTGAAGTCGATGTCGAACCCGGACAGCCGGCCGAGCGAGAGATCCCGGACGATGCCGCCGACGAGATAGAGGCGATGTCCGGCGGCCACGAACCGCTCGGCCACCGGGTTGACGACGGGCGCCAGCTCGGCCAACGCCTCCGGATCGATGCCGATCTGGGCTCCCACCGGTCAGGAACTCCCGGACTCCGCCTGCTCATGGATTGCTCGTGCCACCTCGACATGATCGGCGCCCGGTCCGCCGCTCGTCGAGTCCTCGGGCCGGTAGTCGACATCCAGCATCCGGGCTGCGACCGCTCCGGCGGTGTTGGCGAGGGCCTCGTAGTCGTAGCCCCCCTCCAGAAACAGCAACCGCCGGCCGGCGGGGACGAGATCGCAGATCTCCTGGATGATGTCGGTGTAGTCGCCTGAGGTGAGCCCGAGGTTGGTGAGCGGGTCGCGGCGGTGGCCGTCGAATCCGGCCGACACCAGAATCCAGGTCGGATCGAACCGCCGGGCGACGGGTTCGACGACGGTGGTGAACGCCAGCCGGTAGCTGTCGCCGGTTGCCCCTGCCGGCATCGCGATGTTGACCGTCCTGCCCCGCCCCGGACCCTCGCCGGTCTCGTCCGGGCGCCCGGTGAACGGGTACCAGGGGAACTGGTGGAAGCTCACGAACAGCACGTCGGGGTCGGCATAGAAGATGTCCTGGGTGCCGTTGCCGTGGTGGGCGTCGACGTCGACGATCATCACCCGTTCACCCTGATCGGCCAGGTGGCGGGCCGCGACGGCGATGTTGTTGAACAGGCAGAAGCCCATCTGACGGTCGGCGGTGGCGTGATGGCCGGGCGGGCGGACGACCGACCAGCCGGCGGCGGCCTCGCCCGCCTGCAGCCGTTCGATGAGCGCCAGCCCCGCACCGGCGGCGCGGTGGGCGGCGGCCGCGGAGTCGGCCGACACGGTGGTGTCGGGGTCGATGGCCCCTCCCCCGGCCTCGGCCAGTTGGTGGAGTCGGTCGTGGAGGTAGCGATCGTGCACGGCGTCGATGGCGGAACGGTCGGCCGGCGGTGCTTCGATCCAGCCGATCGCCTCGTCGAGCCCGGCCGCGCTCAGCCCGCGTTTCACCGCGGTCAGCCGGTGCTGGTTCTCGGGATGCCCGGGGCCCGGATCATGCAGCCAGCACAAGTCATGGGTTGCCACCAAAAGCCCCGTTGTTGCCATCTCTCCACGCTACTGGCGTGTGGTGACCGTCGGCACGCTCGGGGGCGGCATCGGCCGGACTTGTGGGCCGACGCGCAAGATCCACGAGGCTTCTCCGATTGACCCGGAAAGTCTTGAGGCGAGTGGCCATGATCTCCGCTTTGAAGCGGGCCCTGGGTCTGCGCCTCCGAGTGTGCCTCGTGGATCTTGTTAGCTGAGGTTGATGGTGACACGCCGGCGATGAACTGTAAACGGAGGATCTGTTTTGGCTATCGCCGGACGGTTGTCACGACGCGGGAACTATTGAGGTCTCTAACTGTTGGGACAGCAGATGTTGGGGACACGAAACAGTTGCGACCCGCCCTTCCGACCCGGCAGATCTCCTCATTCACTGCTTTTCGCTGCTTGCTAGTGTCGGCTCGGTGAGGGACCACGTCCAGCCCCCGCCCCCGACGGTCGGAGGTCAGCCACCGCCGCCACCACTGCCGGTTCAGTGGGTGAATCAGGCCGATCCGGTGCGCCCACCGTCGTCGGATCGGAAGAGGTGGTACGTGGCGGCGGCGATCGTCGCCATCGTCGTCATCGCATCGGCGACGGCCGGCAACCAGGATGAGTCTGGGACGGAAACCGCCTCGAGCCGGATCGAGTCCGCCGCTCTTCCCGCGATCGACGACCAGGCGGAGGCGAACGGCCAGGGACTCATGGGTGCGACCGACGAGACCACGACGTCCAGCACTTCGCCGACGACAACCACATCCACGACCGCTGTGCCCTCAACCGCAACGACAACTGTCGCGCCAACGACTGCCGCACCAACGACCGGCGCGCCGACGACTGCGACGCCGACCACGGTCACCACCCGACCGGCCACGTCGACCGCTCCGCCGACTACAGCCGTAGTCACGACAACCGAGGCCCCGACGACAACCTCCGTCGACTGTCATCCGGCCTACGTCGAGTGCATCCCGAACTACCCCGGTGACGCGCTGAACTGCGGAGATCTGAGCGCGTCGGTCAAACCCGTCCGCGTTCGGGATCCGAGTTGGGACCCATACGGCCTCGACGGCGACAACGACGGTGTCGGCTGCGAAGCCGGCTGAGACCTCTCCGGTCGCGATCGAACAGAGGCGCATTTCGGAGCCTCCGAGCCGTTGCTCTAACCTGGTCCAATGGGCTCCGGCGACCTCGCATCCGTCGTCGACCTCGATCGACACCCGATCGAGGTCGGGGTGTTCACCGAAGCGTGCCGCAGACAACTCGATGCCGAAGGATCACTCGTCCTGCGCGGCTTCTTCCTTCCGGAAGCGGTCGAGGCGGTGCGGGTGGCCTCGATCCCTGCGCAGAGCGACGCCTACTTCAGCGATGCCATCCACAACGTCTACCTCACGCCGTCCGATCCCGACCGGGCGAGCGACCATCCCCGCAATCGGCAGGTCGTGAGCACCAAGGGATGCATCACCGACCGCCAGGTGTCGCTCGACTCGCCCCTGCGGACCGTCTACGACTCACCCCGGTTTCGGGCGTTCGTGGCACAGGTCGTCGGCGTCGAGGGCATCTTCCCCTACGCCGACGACGTCTCGTCGATCAACGTGCACTTCGCCGATGCGGGCCGGGAGCTCGGCTGGCACTTCGACAACTCGTCGTTCGCCGTCACCATGCTCATTCAGGCTCCCGAGGCCGGCGGCCGGTTCGAGTTCGTACCCGCGTTGCGACGATCCGGCGACGGCGACGACAACTTCAGCGGTGTGACCGCCGTTCTCGACGGAGACGTCGCGCCACATCAACTCGACTTCGACCCGGGAGACCTCGTCCTGTTCCGAGGGCGCGAGTCCCTCCACCGGGTGACGCCGGTCGAAGGCGACACCACCCGGATCCTGGTCGTCTTTGCCTACAACACCGAGCCTGGCATCGGCCTGTCCGACGAGGCCAAGCGTCTGTTCTACGGCATGACGTGATGCGGGTGCGGGTCGGCTTCCGGCCGACAACAGTAGGGGTATCCCCACCATGGATTCGTGGGGCGGCCCCATGGATCACACCACCGGGATCATCAATACTTGATTGCATGAGGACGCAATCGGGGGACGAGCCGTCACCACGGCTCCGCAAGGCAACCGAGGTCGGTCCGGAGACGCTCTATGTCGCCCTCGGATTTCCGTTGGGGTTGGCGTGGTTCTGCGTGTTCGTGACCTTGCTGGCGACGGCGATGGGGCTCATGCCGATCCTCGTCGGCTTGGCCGTGTTGGTCGGCACCCTGCGTCTCGCCGGTGGTTGTGCGTCGTGGGAGCGCCGCCTGGCCGCGGACCTGCTCGGGTGGACGATCGAACCGCCGGAACGCAAACCTGCGGTCGCCACCAATCGCCTGATGCTACGCCTCCTCGATCCGATCGCCGATGGATCGTATTGGCGTGAGCTGGTGTTCCTGTTCCTGCGCTTTCCGCTCGGCCTCGGCGGCTTCATCCTGGTGGTCCTGCTCGGTTCACTTCCGGTCGCCGCGGTCACGGCCGTCATCGTGTTCCTCACCGGTACGGAGGTCCTCGGGGTCAGCTGGTCGGGACTCGGCACCATCGGTGGTGTTCTCGGCACCATTGCGATCTTCGCCCTCGGTCCGACGATCGTGTGGGCCTACGCCCAACTTCACGGGCTGATCGCCCACTACCTCCTGGGCCCCTCGACGACCGCTCTGACCCAACGGGTGACCGAAGCCGAGTCACGTCGGGACCAGTCGGTGACGGCGGCCGAGGCCGAACGCCAACGTATCGAACGGGACCTCCATGACGGCGCTCAGGCTCGTCTGTCGACGGTCGCCATGGATCTCGGTCGAGCGAAACGCAAACTGCAGCAGGGAGCCGACCCCGAAGAGGTCGCTGCCGTCATCGACAGTGCCCATGCCGACGCCAAGGCCGCCATCGTCGAACTCCGC
Source organism: Acidimicrobiales bacterium (assembly GCA_965216675.1). Taxonomy (GTDB): domain Bacteria; phylum Actinomycetota; class Acidimicrobiia; order Acidimicrobiales; family SZUA-35; genus JAHELU01. Next base: position 2,132,009 of record CBDCGK010000004.1, read on the forward strand.
AACCTGGCTCGAGGCATCCATCCCGCCGTGCTCACCGACCGGGGGCTCGACGCCGCCCTGTCGGACGTCGTGGCCCGCAGCACCGTGCCGGTCAGCCTCACTGTCGACCTGCCGGCCCGACCGTCGGCCACCACCGAGAGCGCGGCCTACTTCGCCGTGTCCGAGCTGTTGAACAACATCAACCGCCACGCCTCGGCCCGGCGGGCGTGGATCACCGTGGCGGCCCGGGGCGACACGTTGCTCACCGATGTCGGCGACGACGGCGTCGGCGGGGTCGACACCGGGCTCGGCACCGGCATCGCCGGTCTGCGGCAACGCATCGAGAGCCTGGGCGGCACGCTGACCATCGACAGTCCGCTCGGATCGGGAACGACGGCTACGATCGAACTACCCATGGTCAGCGGCGTGGAACACCAGCAGTGACATCAACAGCGTCATCAACATCGACCTCCGCGCTACGGGTTGTGGTCGCCGAGGATTCGGTGCTGTTGCGGGAGGGCATCGGGCGGCTGCTGGCCGATGAGAGCATCGAGGTCGTCGGCCAGGCGGCCACTGGCGACGAGTTCATCGCCGTGTGGGAACAAACCGAGCCGGATGTCAGCATCGTCGATGTTCGCATGCCTCCGACCCACACCGACGAGGGAATCCGAGCATCGATCGAGCTCCGATCCCAGCACCCCGACGCCCGCATTCTGGTGTTGTCGCAGTACGTCGAGGAACGCTACGCCAGCGAACTGCTGGCCGACGGCCGCGGCGGTATCGGCTATCTGCTGAAGGACCGGGTGGCCGATGTCGAGGAGTTCGTCGAAGCCGTGTACCGGGTGGCGGCCGGAGGGACGGCGCTCGACCCCGCCGTGGTCTCCCAGCTCTTCGCCCGGCGGCGTGATCCCATCGAGACGCTGACCGCCAGAGAGCAGGAAACGCTCGGGCTCATGGCCCAGGGCCTCACCAACGGAGCGATCGCCGACCGCATGTCGGTCGGCATCGGCGCGGTCGAAAAACACAGCACGGCCATCTTCACCAAACTGGGTCTGGAATCGGATGCGAGCCAACACCGACGAGTGCTGGCGGTCCTCGCCTGGCTCGACCGGTCGGCTCCTCCTGGTGTGCGGTCCGGCTGACGAACGCCACCGGTTCCGGTACCGTGATGGCCAGGTCCGCCTGTCTCTCCACACCCATGAGCTATCGCCAACTTCGAGTCGCCCCGTGGCAGGGCGATCCGCAAACAGCCCTGATGGGTCCGGCACGGGGTCGGCGCGGGCCCGATGTCGAGGCCATCCATCGGGAACTTGGTCGACTTCGCAGCAAGGGGGTGACCGCCGTCGTCACGCCGGCGCTCAGCCACTATGAGGCGGAGCCCTTCTTCCAGGCGGGCTTCACCTTGCACGAACGGCTGTACCTGCTGGCCAAGAACCTGTCGGAACCGGATCCGCATCCGGACACGGCCGCACTCCGATCACGACCTGTCGAACTCGACATCTCGACCGCCCGGTTCTGGCACCGACGGCGAATGCTCGACGTGGACCGACGGGCCTTCCAGGGATTCTGGCAGTTCGACGCCGTCTCGCTCGGCGAGGCCCTGAACGCGACGCCGCAGGCTTGGGCCCGCCTGGCCGAACTCGACGGCCGGACGGTCGGCTACGCCATCACCGGCCGGGCCGGCGATCGAGGCTATCTACAACGCCTGGCCGTGGTGCCCGAAGCGCAGGGGAACGGTGTAGGGTCGACACTGGTGAACGACGCAATCGCCTGGCTTCGCCACCGCCGCGCCTCCCTCGCCCTGGTCAACACCCAGGAGATCAACGAGCGCGCCTTCGACCTCTACCAACGTCACGGTTTCGTCCGCCAGTCCGAAGGGCTGATCGTGTTGCGTTGGAGTACGTGAAGGGCCTTCGTCGGCGGACGAAGCCCAACTCCACAGCAGTCGCCTGTGCGGCTTTCGTCGCGTCGCTGGTCGGCCTGATCCTGGCCGCGCCGGCACCATTGGCGGCGGCCGAGGTGAGCGGCATCCGGATCACCGCCCAGTCGGCGTTCGTGGCCCCCAACGGGAGCTTCGTGATCGAGATCGTCATCGACGGCGATCCGGTCGGGCCCGGCGCGACGACTGGGGCCGAGGGCGAGACCGGTGCCGGCGGTGACCCACTGGAGGTGGCGGTCACCGTCTTCGACCGCATCCTGTCGGAGTCGGAGGTGTCGGAGCCACCGAGCCGGGCGGCCAGCCGGCTGGAGCCCGTCGCCCTTTCCGACCTGACGTCGAGTGGACCGAACCGGTACCGGCTCGAGATCCCCGTGCGGTCCGAGGAACCGATCGACAACCTCCCTCGCCTGCAGCTTCCCGAGGCAGGCGTCTACCCGGTGACGGTGGAGCTGCGGAACAGCGACGGTGTCCTGGCGGCGACGCGGACCAACCTCGTTCGCGTCCCGGCGAACGCCACCGAGGAATCGGTGCCGCTGAACGTGGCGACCGTGCTGCCGGTCGTACCGGCCGAGGGGATCACCGTGGTCGACGCCCAGCAGTTGCTGGCCAACCATCCCGATGTTCCCGTGACGGTGGTTCTCGGCAGCGGCGTCGTCTCCCAGTTGGTCGGCGATCCGACGCTCACCGCGGGTTTCGCCGAAGCGCTCGGTGACCGTCCACTGGTGGCGACGCCGGAGATCGAGCTCGATCCCTCGGCGTTGGCCGCCGTCGGCCACATCGACCTCTACAACCAGGCTCTGGCCGACACCGTCGACCAGCTGACCGAACTCGGTCTGACCCCGGCCGGCAACATCGCGGTGATAACCGAGCAGCTGACCGTGCCCGGTGCTGCCGCTCTGCTCGAATCAGGGGTGGAGGTGGTGATCGACACCGGTTCGAGCCCGGCTCCGAACGGCTACCTGACCGTGGACGGCCGGCGACTCCACATGCTTCGCTACGACGGACCGGTCAGCGGCGTCTTCGGAGAACCGTCGTCGGCGGTCAGTCAGGCCAACGAGGCCCTCGCCCGGTTGACGGTCAGAGGTCAATCGAACCGGTCACCGGTTGTCATCGGCGGACCGACGCTCGGTTCCCGCCCGGCCCGCGGGTTGAACGTCTTCTTCAAGGCGCTGGCCCGGGCCGGTGCTCCCCAGCCCGTGTACCTGGAGGACGCCGTCGCCAGCAGCTTTGAACGCCAGCCGGCCGAGCACCCCCGTCAGGATCTCGAATCGGTGTCGGACCTGATCGACGACAGTCAGGCCCTGATGGCCAGCTATGAGGCCATGTACTCCGGAGGAGGGGTGAGCCCCGACGACTATCGCACCCGCCTCCAGTCGGCGCTGTCACTGGCCCGAAATCCTCAGGACCGGCAGCGGGCCCTGGTGCTGTTCGCCGACGAACTCGGGCGCGAGCTCGAGGTGATTTCGCTTCCGGATGCGCAGCCGGTGACAATGGCGGCCCGCGAAGGGGCGATCCCGTTGATCGTGGAGAGCCGGGCGGCCGGGCCCCGGCTGATCATGTTGCACTTCCGCAGCGACAAGGTCGTCGTCGAGCAGGACTCCCAGCTCCTCATCGTCGAGCCCGGCACCAGCTCGATCGACGTCGAGGTGGAGGCGTTGTCGCTGGGAGCGTCACAATTGGAGGTGTCGGTGTGGACACCCGACGGCGCCCGGGTCCTGGCCACCAGTCAGTTCCAGGTACGGTCCACCGCGGTTCCGGGTCTCGGGCTGTTGATCTCGGCCACTGCGGTGCTGTTCCTCGTCGTGTGGTGGTACGTCGATCACCGGCGTGGTCGGGCCGGCCGAATCAAGAACCCGGCCACGACCGGCCGAACCGGTCGGCGAACGCCATCGCCGTTGGGCCCTGTCGGCTGATGGGGCCGTGCCCCCGACCCACCGGATAGCCGATCGGCACCAGCGCCACCGTCGCCCACGAGTCCGGGATGTCGAGGAGCGCCTTGATGTCGTCCTCCCGGTGGCAGTGCAGCGTGGTCAGCGTGCACCCGAGACCTTCGGCCCGGCACGCCAGCATCGTGTTCTGGACGGCGGTGTAGACCGAAGCCCCGCCCACCATGGAGATGCGGTCGAGCTTGGCGTCGGTGATCGCCATGCGGGCCGGGTCGGCCACGAACAGCAGCAGCACCGGCGCCTCGCCCATGTGGGCCGCCAGATGATCGCCGGCCGCAATCGTCCGTTCCTGAGCAGCGATCGCAGTGGCGTCGAGCCCGGCCGCGGCCGACCGCTTCCGGGCGAAGTCGACGTAGCGTTCCCACTCCGGCCGGTAGAGGTCGGCCACACCCCGCTTCAGCTCAGGGTCGGTGACGACGATCACCCGCCACGGCTGCATGTTCCCACCTGTCGGCGCCCAGCAGGCGGCCTGGAGCACCCGCTCCAGCACATCGTCGGCGATGGGATCGGGCCGCAATCGACGTACCGCACGCAGGGTGCTCATCATCTCGTACAGGTCGTGGTCGCTCGTCGGCACCGACCCAGGCTAACCCACCGGCGATCGGGCGGTCGGGCCCGCTGCGGTCAGTTGGCCATGGACTCCTGGTCCCGGGCGGCAGCGATGAGCGAATCGGGGCTGGTGGCGTCGAACTCGTCGAAGGTGATCGGACCCAGGTCGCCGTTGGACTCGGGCTCGACCGGAGACTTCGCCCGGACGAGGAGCACCGACCCCAGCACCGAAGCCACGATCGAGGCGGTCAGCACCGCAATCTTGGATTGATCGACCGCGACCTCGTTGCCCTCGAACGCCAACTCGGTGATGAACAGTGAAACGGTGAACCCGATGCCGGCGAGAAAGCCGACGCCGATGACGTGGCTCCACCCGGTCTTGCTGGGCAGGGCGGCTATGCCCGATCGAACCGCCAGCCAGGACGCCACGCCGATACCGAGCGGCTTGCCCACCGTGAGGCCGATCACAACGGCGAGGCCCGTCGACGACGAGACGCCGGCCCACAGGGCCGCCGGAGACACACCGACCCCGGTGTTGGCCAGCGCGAAGACCGGAACGATAAAGAAGGCCGTGACCGGGTGGAGACCATGGATGAGACGGTCGACCACCGACCGCGACTCGCGGGTGTCGAACACGATGGCCTTCAGTTCGTCGATCGTCGTGTGGACTCCGGCAACGACTTCGGTCGTCTGTGGACGCCGTGGTTTGGCCGGTGCCAGCAGACCGCAGACCACACCGGCGAGGGTTGCGTGTACACCCGACTCGAAGACCGCGAGCCACAGCCCGAATCCCACCAGCGCGTACACGGGCATCCACCAGACGCCAAGCACTCGCAACAGGATCATGGCCCCGAGGAGGCCGAAGGCGACGGCCAGTGCGGTGGTGTTCAGCGACGTCGTGTAGAACACGGCGATGACGAGGATGGCACCGAGGTCATCGACGATGGCCAGGGTGAGCAGAAAGACCTTGAGCCGGCTCGGCACCCGGTTTCCGAGCAGGGTGAGGATGCCGACCGCGAAGGCGATGTCGGTGGCCATCGGGATACCCCAGCCGTTCCTCGTCTCGGCCCCGCTCAGGGCCACGTAGAGGAGGGCGGGGACGACCATGCCGCCGAACGCGGCGATCGCCGGGAGGGCGGCCTTGCGTGGTTCGCGCAGATCGCCGACGACCAACTCGCGTTTGATTTCGAGACCGGCCACGAAGAAGAAGATGGTCATGAGACCATCGTTGACCCAGTGGAGCAACGACTCGTCGAGATGGATGGGTCCGACGGTCACCTCCAGATGGTGGTGCCAGAAGTGGTCCATGGTCTCGGCGGCACCGGTGTTGGCCAGAATCAGCGCGGCGACGGCACCGGCGATCAGGGCGAGACCGGAGAGGTTCTCCAGATGGATGATCCGCTCGAGTGGTAGCCGAATGTGGTCGATCGGCTTTTCGATCTGTCGGGGGGCATGATGACTCACGACCCGTGCATCGGCACGCTCTTCTCCGGACCTGAGAAAGTGGTGGGAGAGGTGGACCGGAGGGGCTAGTCGATCGAGGCGATGGCGACCTGATCCCGACCCCGCTGCTTCGACGTGTAGAGAGCGGAGTCGGCAGCGTCGTAGAGTGCTTTGTCCACGTCGGGACCCATCACCGCGGTGCAGGCACCCCCGATGCTGACGGTGACCAAGATCGGTCCGGCGGCGGTGTCGAACGGCTCACCACCGACCACGAGACGCATACGTTCCGCCGCGCCGGCCAGCTCTCCATCATTGACGTCGGGAAGGATGATTGCGAACTCCTCCCCACCGACGCGGGCGCCGTGTTCACCACGTCGTGTGCCACTGCGTAGACGTCGTCCGACCTCCTGGAGCACCTCGTCGCCGACCCGGTGCCCATAGGTGTCGTTCACCGCCTTGAAATGATCCAGGTCCAAAAGCAGCAACCCGAGCATGGTTGATCGGGGATTGCGCATCCGCCCGGCGATCTGATCGGCGAGATAGGAGTCGAATGATCGACGGTTGGCCAGGCCGGTCAACGCATCGGTGGACGCTGCCGCCTCGAGTCGTTCGTTGTGCTCGGACAGCGCCTCGTTCCGCTGCTGCTGCTCCGACAACTGGCTCGCCATGTCAAGGCTCATCGCCACCAGCTTGGCCTGGGCGGAACGCAGAATCTCGTCCGCCGACGCCGGCGCCATCGCCCGCAGTTCGAATGAGCCGAAGATCGCGTCGAGCTCCGGGCGAACCTGCTCGATCAGTGGCTCCAGCTCGCCGACACCCAGACCGAGATGGGAGGCCGCGGTTGAGGCCAGCGTGTCGTACGCGTAGGCCTGGCGTTCGTCGTCGCGGGTCAACAACATCACGGCCGCCGCCTCCGCCACCTGCAGAACCTCACCGAGCGGCGTCTGCGCGCCAGGCTGCAGACCGCTCCGGGTTCCCACGGCGTCGGCCAAGTGCACCGGCAGGCCCCAGTCGGCGAGCAGACGGGCCGTGATCTCATCACTCGTGTAGCCCAGCTGATCCAGCTGCTCCGACGAGCTGAGCCACGGATCGGCGAACCAGGCGTCCTCGGTCTCGGCCGCGGCACGAGCCAGCCCCAGTTTGCCGATGTTCGACAGCAGGCCGGCCACGAAGGCGTCGTCGGCGGCATCCTGACCGAGCGAAGCCGCCATCCGACGGGCCAGTACCGCGGAGGCCAGGCTCTGACGCCAGATGGCGTCGCAGTCGACGCTGTCGGGGGTCAGGCCGCTGACCAGGCTGAAACCCAGCGTGACCATCTTCAGGGTCCGGAGGCCCAACAACATGGCCGCCCGGTTCAAGCTCGTCACCGACCGTCCGGTGCTGTACGCCGCGCTGTTGGCCAGCCTGAGCAGCCGGGTCGCCAGACCGGGATCGGTGGCGATCACATCGGTCAGTTGTTCGATCGAGACGTTCTCGTCGTCGGCCAACTCGATCACCCGCACTGCGATGGGGGCGAGCGTCGGGAGATCGGTCATGGAGCCGACGACGTCGTCGATCGCCGGGGCCGGCTTGCGGCCCGACCGTGGACCGGGCGCGGCTGCGCTGGGAGTTTGGGTGGCGTTCATCGCCGTTACCATCGGCACATCCGACTCCGAGGATGAGGAGTCCGAGGTTTCAGAAGAGACTGAGATCCGTTTCGAGCCCGAGCCGGTGCCTCCCGACGACTTCGAAGGTCCGAGGTGCGACCATGGCGTGCTGGGTGGCGACCAGGGAGTCCCGAAGGCAGCGCTGTAGCGGGCTCGACCGATAGACGGCGGCGCCCCCGCCCGCCTTGTACATGGCTTCCGCCACATCCGCCGCCGTCTGGGTTGCGTGCGTGGCCGCCGTACGGAGCTGCCGCCGCTCGACCTCGGAGGCGGGTGCGCCCGCGGAGGCACGGGTCCAGCTCCGACCGACGGCCGACTCCATGAGCGCCCACGCGGCCTGGAGTTTGGCCTCGGCGGCGGCCACATCGTATTGGGTGGAGGTACGTTCGCGCAGGCTGCGGGAGCTGCCTTGCGGTCGCTTGTCCTGAGCAAGAGTGATCAGCTCATCGATCGAACGGCGGGCGATGCCCACGGTCGTTGCCGCCACCGCCAGGGCGAGAAGACCGTAGAACGAGAAGTCGGTCAGGGGATGGGGAAACGCCGCCTCGGTCCTTCCGATCTCGACCCATCGACCCTCGGGCACGATCACGCCGTCCACCGCATAGTCATTCGACCCGGTTCCGGCCAGACCGGACACCTCCCAGGTCGGGATGATCTCGACGGTGTCGGGCTCGAAGAAGACGAAGGGCACCCGTAAACCGTCGGCGGGCCTCGCCGCCGGTTTGCCGCTTTCGTCGACGACCAGGCATCCACCCCCGATCCAGGTGCAGTGCGACGTGCCCGAACCCCACTGCCATCGCCCGGTGACCTCCAGACCTCCGTCGGGAAGGGGACGGGCCCGACCCTTCGGCATGGCGAACCCGCCGGTGATGGCGCCGGGGTCGGCGTAGATGGTCTTGCCCCACTCGACCGGAAGGAAGGCCGACATCAACGAACTCGTTGTGGCGATCGCCACGCACCAGCCGACGGAGCCGTCGGCGTAGCCGAACTGCTCGATCACCTCCAGCGACTCCCAGGCCGGCACGGCCGGCCCGTCAAGCTCAGCCGGCACCCATTGGCGGAACGCCCCCGTCGGCTTGATGAGCTCGACGAGATCGGGCGGCAGTGAGCCGCGCTCCTCGATCTCGGCCGACCGGGCACTGATGGTCGGCGTCAGTCGCAGGGCGTCGGCCACCAAGTCGGAAACAGGTCGGGCGTCGGGATCGTAGGCCACGTTCAGATTGAACCGAGGGGTGGTCGGTCGTGTCAAGGTGTTGGTCGTGTGAGGGTGTCTGCGGTGTGGAGGTGTCGGTCGGCACCGCGGCTGTCGAGAGTAGGTGCCGTGTGAGTAGGCTTGGACCCGTGAACACCAACCACGTGTCGGTTGGCGCGGTGCTGGCCAGTCGCTATGAGTTGACCGCGGCCATGGCGTCGGGCGGGATGGCCCAGGTTTGGCGAGCCCATGACAAGGTCCTCAACCGGCCGGTTGCCATCAAGATCCTCCACGCCCACCTGGCCACCGACGACGGATTCGTGGCCCGGTTCCGGCGTGAGGCGATCGCATCAGCCCGGTTGCAGCACAGCTCGATCGTGGCGGTCTACGACACCGTCAGCGACAACGGCATCGAAGCGATCGTCATGGAGCTGATCGAAGGGCGAACCCTCCGAACGATCCTGGATCACGCCCGCTCGCTGCCACCGAGCACCACCGTGCAGATCGGCATGCAGATCGCCGACGCATTGAGCGTGGCCCACTCCCACGGTGTGGTCCATCGCGACATCAAGCCCGCCAACATCATGATCGACAACGAGATGCGGGTCGTCGTCACCGACTTCGGTATCGCCAAGGCGACGAAGGACGTCGATCTCACCAGCACCGGGACGCTTCTGGGCACAGCCAAGTACCTGGCACCGGAGCAGGTCACCGGCGATCCGATCGACCCCCGGGCCGACCTCTATGCACTCGGTGTCGTGTTGTTCGAGACGCTGGTCGGCGAACCCCCGTTCAACGCCGAGACCGATGCCGCCACCGCGCTCGCCCGAATCCAGGGGCCCGTGCCCCGCTGTCGGGACCGCATGCCGTCGGTTCCGGCCGCACTCGACGCGATCATCGCCCGAGCCATGGCCACCGATCCCGACGATCGCTTCGAGCGGGCCGTTGTCATGAAGGAGGCGCTGGGCGCCGCGGACCTGACGGCTTCGGCGATCGACGAGTCGATGTACGGTCCACCGCCGCGGGCCGAGACCAGGTTGGACGCCACCGGCCAGGCCAGCGGTGTTCCGGCGCCGCTTCCCGCGCCGGCTGCGGGGCCGGTACCGGGGCCGGTGCCGTCCGCGCCGCCTCCCATCCCGGTCGACGGCACCTCGTTGATGACCCCCGACATGATCCATCCGAACCCGGGCACCGCCGCCGGCTCGGCCCCGGCGCCGCAGCCGGCCGCTCCGGCGAAGCGCAGGCGGCGCTGGTTCGGACGGACCTTCGTCGCCCTGCTGTTCGTGGCGGCGTTGACCGTCGCCGGGCTGTTGGCCATGACCGGGGGATTCGACCTCGGTGCGCTCAACCTGTCTGGCGAATCGCTGGTGATCGTCAACGCCACCACCCTCGACCCTCTGGGCGACAACGGTACCGAACGGGAGGATCGGGTGGATCGGGCCATCGACGGCGACCCGGTGACGAGCTGGGTGACCGAGACCTACCGGCAGGGCCTTCCCGCAGTCAAGGACGGGGTCGGGGTGGCGTTCGCTTTCGACGGCCGCCGCCAGGTCGACAGCACGTCCATCGAGTCGAGCAGCGAGAACTGGTCGGCCGAGTTCTACATCCTCGACGAGGTGCCGCCGTCGACCGGCTGGTCGGATCCCTCCGAGGTCGGCACGCTGATCGGCGAGGTCACCAACGAGTCCGGTAACACCGATGTCAACCTCGACAACGCAACCGGTCGAGGCGTCATGGTCTGGATCACCGACACCGGCACCACGGTCGGCACCGACGGCACAACCCGCAACCGCTTCCAGATCAAAGAGATCGCCTTCGACTAGGGAGTTCAGCGGGTAGGTGGAGTGCGCAGCTCGCGGGTGGGATCACGGCACGACGGATGGCCATGGCCACGGCCGGCCAGGTAGTCTGCATCCGTGGAACATCCGCTGAGTGAGAAGCTGGCTGATCTCGAGCAACGCAAGGAGGAGGCACGCCGGGGCGGCTCCGAGCGGGCCGTCCAGCGTCAGCACGACAAGGGCAAGATGCTGGCCCGCGAGCGGATCGACTACTTCCTCGACGAAGGGTCGTTCCACGAACTCGACATGCTGGCCCGCACCCGTCACCCCGACGCCACCGAGCGCCCCTACACCGACGGGGTGGTCACCGGCTGGGGCACGGTCGACGGCCGCAAGGTGTTCGTCTTCAGCCAGGACTTCACCATCATGGGCGGCTCGCTGGGCGAGGTGTTTGCCGAGAAGGTCCACAAGACGATGGATCTGGCGCTGGCCACCGGGGCTCCCTTTGTCGGTCTCAATGATGGGGCCGGCGCCCGCATCCCGGAGGGTGTGGTCAGCCTCGACGGCTACGGCGGCATCTTCTACCGCAACGTGCAGGCCTCGGGTGTCATACCTCAGATCAGCGTGATCATGGGTCCGTGTGCCGGCGGCGCCGTCTACAGCCCGGCCATGACCGACTTCATCTTCATGGTCCGCGAGACGTCGCACATGTTCATCACCGGGCCTGATGTGGTGAAGACCGTGACCGGGGAGGAGGTCACCCTCGAGGAACTCGGCGGGGCCGGGTCGCACTCGTCCCGCTCGGGTGTCGCCAACTTCGTCGCCCCCGACGAGAAGGCCGTGCTCGACGACGTGCGCCACCTGCTGTCGTTCCTGCCCTCGAACAACATGGACGAGGCCCCGGTCGTCGAGACCGACGACGACCCGCACCGGCCCTGCCCGGCGCTGATCGACATCATGCCCGACTCGTCGAACATGCCCTACGACATGACGGCCGTCATCACCGAAGTCGTCGACGACGGCGAGTTCATGGAGTACCACGCCAACTGGGCCCGCTCGATCGTGTGTGGTTTCGCCCGCATGAACGGGCACACCGTTGGTGTCGTGGCCAACCAGCCGATGGTGCTGGCCGGGGTGCTCGACATCGAGTCGGCGTCGAAGGGCGCCCGGTTCGTCCGGACCTGTGATGCGTTCAACATCCCGATCCTCACCTTCGTCGATGTGCCCGGGTTCCTGCCCGGCGTCGATCAGGAGTACGGCGGCATCATCCGCCACGGGGCCAAGCTGCTCTACGCCTACTGCGAGGCCACCGTGCCCCGGATCCAGATCATCACCCGCAAGGCCTACGGCGGGGCCTACGTCGTCATGGACTCCAAGGGCATCGGCTCGGATCTGAGCTTGGCCTGGCCCTCAGCCGAGCTGGCGGTCATGGGCCCCGAGGGAGCGGCCGAGATCGTGCACCGTCGCGAAATCCAGGCGGCGGCCGATCCCGAGACCCGACGGGCCGAGCTGATCGACGACTACAAGGAGCAGTTCGCCAACCCGTGGATCGCGGCCGAACGAGGTTATGTCGACGACGTGATCGACCCGGCCGAGACCAGGGTCAAGGTCATCGCCGGTCTGGAGATGCTGCGAACCAAGCGGGAGGAGCTCCCGCAGCGCAAGCACGGCAACGTCCCGCTCTAACCGACGTCTGGTAGCAAAAAGCGAGGCGACGCCTCGCTTTTTGCTACCAGAATCTGTTTTGACCGATCAGCAGGAGCCGCCGGAGGACGGTTTGCGGGGCACCGACGGGTCGACCGTCTCGATGTGGACATGGGGCCACGACGGCTCCGAGGTCCAGCCGTCGAGTTGTGATCGGAACGGGAACAGGGTGGCCCGGGCGGCGATCTTGTCGCCGACCCGCACGTAGTCACCGGCCGACACCGACACGTCGGTGATGTGGAGGATCTTGACCTCCAACTCGGGCCGGCCGACCGGGTTGATGACGACGTAGCCGTCGCGGTACCGGCAGTAGAGCACGTAGTTGCCGGCTCGGGCCACACGTCCCTCGATCGGGGCCGAGATCGGCACCAGCGGGTGGACGGCGATGTCGACGGCACCGCGCCGGTCGGTTCCCCGGTTGCGGCTCGGCATCGTGAACGTCGGGGCGGCCGGATCGGCCAGAGGCTGCATCGGCAGCGCTCCCGGGTGGGTCGACTGATGGAAGCCGGCCAGCTCGATGATCGGCGCCGGTGCGGCCAGCGCCAACTCGTAGGGACCGAAGCCCGACACACCGCTGAGCTCGGTCAGCGGAAGCCCTTCGGCCACGTCGATCGACGTGATACCCCGGGGAGTCGGCGCCGATCCGGCGGGCAGCCGGCAACCCCGTCCGGGCACACCGTCGGACGGATACGGGTGCTTGGCCCGGAACTCATCCGACATCGACACGTACAGCACCATCTCGCCTCGACTCAGCTCGCCGTCGTCGACAAGGCCGGTCCAGTAACGGAGCCCGGCCTGATCGCCGCCCCGGCCGAGCACGTTGTGGTAGATACGTTCGACGAACGCCTCGTCGGACAGCGGCCCGTAGCGGTTGGCGAACTCCTCGCCCTCGGCGAACTCGTCGACGATGGATTCGAGCGACTGGCACCGCTCCTGACGCTCGATCCAGTACAGGGCGCCGGGTCCATCGGGGTTGCGGAGGAAGAACGCCCAGTAGAGGCGGAACAGGGTGGCGTGATCGCCGGTCAACTCGTCGAGTTCGGCGACCATCGTGAAGTCGGCGACGGGCTCGGTTTCGGCGGCCGCCGGGGTGGGGACGGCGGTCAGCAGGGCGAGGAGGGTGGCCGCTGCAGCGCAGGCCGTCAGCGCTCGGGTACGAAGGTCATCTCTCAGCACCTGGTCCCATCGGCCCAACCGGCCGCACCGTTGAGTCGACTCGACGAGGCATCTGCCACACCCGCAATTCAGGCGACGGTCGGCGGTCGGGAAGGTACTGTCCTGACATGGCCGTTCGCACGCTCGGTGAGCACGAAACCAAGCTCTACAGGACGACTCGGCTGCGAGCCCTGGCGACGAACCCGGAGGCGTTCGGCTCGAACTACGGGCGCGAGGCGGCGTTCGACGAGGAGACCTGGCGGTCACGGCTGCGGGGGTTCGCCGGCCGACCGGGGGTGGTGATGGTCGACGAACTCGACGACGGTGGCGTGACCGGCACCGTCGGTGTCGGTCGGTTCGAAACCGACGACGAGGCCATCATCTGGGGGATGTGGGTCGATCCGGCCCACCGTCGCCAAGGGGTGGCCCAACGGCTCCTCGACGCGGCAATCGACTGGGCCCGGGATCACGACCACCGATCGGTGGCGCTCCACGTTATGGACGGCAACGATGGAGCCCACCGCCTCTACCTGGACGCCGGTTTCGCCGGAAACGAACGCAGTGACGACGGCGAACTGATTCTCCGGCTTGCCCTGGATCCGAAGCCGTGACCGCCCGGTCTACCGACCCTGGACTGTGGGCCGACACCATCGGTGCCGGTCCCGCCGTGGTCCTGCTCCACTCGGCGGTCTGCGACGCTCGGATGTGGTACCCCCAACGGGACCATTTCGCCTCCGATCACACCGTGATGCGGGTCGATCTGCGAGGTTTCGGTCGCACCGGCCACCGGCCCGGCCCATTCCGCCACGTCGACGATGTGTTGTCGGCCATGGATCGCTTCGAGATCGAGTCGGCGGTCCTCGTCGGTTCCTCCTTCGGGGGGAAGGTGGCGCTGGAGGTCGCCATCGTCGCCCCGGACCGGGTCGACGGACTCTTCCTCGCCGCGCCGCCGTTGCCGGGGCACGACTGGTCGCCCGCCGTGCGAGAATTCGGCGCGGCGGAGGACGAGGCGCTGGAGGCGGCTGATATCGACCGGGTGGTGGAGTTGAACCTGAACCTGTGGCTGGACGGCCCGAGTCGGGAACGAGCCAACGTCGACGACAACACTCGCGCTCTCGTGGCCGACATGCAGCGGACGGCCTGCGAACACCTGCTCCCCCACCTCGGCGAAGACGACGGCGAGCAGCCGGTACCCGATCTGGCGTCCCGACTGGGTTCGATCCGGGTGCCGACCACGGTCGTGGTCGGGGAACACGATGCCGACGACCTCCACCGGATCGCTCAGACCATCGTCGACGCGATTCCCGGCGCCGGCCGTCACGTCATCTCCGACGCCGCCCATCTTCCCTCCCTGGAGGCGCCGGACCGATTCAACCGGCTGCTCGACGAGTACCTGGCGTCTCCGTTAGGCTGAACGTGTGAAGTAGACGTGTTCGCTGCAGGGGCAGCCTCCCCAAGCTCGGCTTCGCCGAACTTGCCGGCCGAAGGTGGAATCCGGTTCAGCCCCCTGCCTGCAGCCCTGGTCCGTTCGGGTCCCCCTCTCCGGGACCCACTCCTGGAAGGCACGTCATGGCTCAACCCGTACCCGTCACCCTGGTGGCCCGAGGATTGTCGGTCGATCGCGGCGGACACAACGTCCTCCACAACGCCGCCATCACGATCACCCCGGACGCCCGCATGGCCGTGGTCGGACCGAACGGCGTCGGCAAGTCGACGCTGCTTCTCGCCCTGGCCGGTCGCACTCCGATCAGATCGGGCACCGTCACCTGTCACCCGAACTCAGGTCGGGTCGGTCTGCTCGACCAGGTGCTCGACCGGTCCGACACCGTGACCGGCCGCGAGCTGGTGGCGGACCGCATCGGCGTGGCCGGTGCCCGATCGGAGTTCGACGATGCCACCCGAGCGCTGGCCGAGCTGCCGGCGAGCGATGGCGACGGCGGGATGTCCAACACCGTGGCCGACCGCTACGACGCCGCACTGACCGCCTGGGAGGCCGTCGGCGGCTTCGACTTCGACCATCGTCTGGAGGCCGCCTGTCTGGAGCTCGGCCTCGATCCCGCTCACCTGGAACAGCCGACGGCCACTCTGTCCGGCGGCCAGCTGGCCAAGCTGGGGCTGGCGTCGATCATGATCAGCCGGTTCGATGTCACCCTGCTCGATGAACCGACGAACAACCTCGATCGACACGGCCTGGCCGTGCTCGAACGGTGGGTGAGGCGCCACGACGGTGGGATCGTGATGGTGTCCCATGACCGCACGTTCCTCGAGCGCACGATCACCTCGGTGGCCCGCATCGAGGCGAACGGCTTCGACCCGGCGGTCGGCAACGTCGAGGTGTTCACCGGAGGCTGGCGCGACTACGAGGACCAGATCGCCCTCGCCCGCCGCCATGCCCAGGAACGATTCGAGCGCTACACCACCGAGCGGGATCGGCTGGCGTCGCTGGCTCAGCGGAAGCGGGAGTGGGCCGACCGCGGGGCCAGCCGGGTGAAGAAGCGTCCGGCCGACAACGACCGCAACCGGCGCATGAAGGAGCTGGCGTCGGCTGACCAACAGATCGGTGCGGCCAAGGCGGTGTCGAAACGGCTGGAGCGCCTCGAGGTGGTCGACAAGCCGTGGCAGCCATGGCGGCTGCAGTTCACGATCAATGAAGCCGAACGGGGATCCTCCGATGTGATCGTGGCCCGCGACCTCACGATCGAGCGCGGTACGTTCCGGCTCGGCCCGGTGTCGCTCACGGTCAACTGGGGGGAGCGGGTACTCATCGACGGGCCCAACGGGTCGGGCAAGACCACGTTGGTCGACGGGCTGCTGGGGCGGCTGGAACCAGCCGGCGGATCGGTGGTGCTGGGCCCGTCGACGGTCGTCGGGACGGTCGGTCAGCTCCGTCAGGCCTTCGCCACCGCTGATCCGCTGATCGCCGTGTTCGGCCGCCACGCCGATCTCGATCCCACCGAGTCACGATCGCTGCTGGCCAAGTTCGGGCTCGACGCCGATACCGTCGCCCGGTCCGCCGACACCCTCTCCCCCGGCCAGCAGACCCGGGCCGAACTGGCCGTGTTCCAGGCCCGGGGCGTGAACCTGATCGTGCTCGACGAACCGACCAACCATCTCGACATGGAAGCCATCGAACAGCTCGAGCAGGCGCTGGCCGACTTCGGTGGCACCCTCCTCGTCGTCACCCACGACGAACGGTTCCGAGCAGCCCTGCGACCGGATCGGATCGTGTCGATGGCCGACGGCAAGGTCGAACTCGGAGTGGCCCCGACCGGCGATGCGGCCGTATAGTCTGCCTCGGAGCGCCATGGACATCGACAGCACGCAGATCCGTCCGACACCGAACGAGGAAGAGGCCGCCGCCATCGCCGCCGCAGTCATGCTGGCCTGGCCTCAACCTGCAGCCGCTTCGGAGCCACCGTCGACGTCGCCCCGGTGGCGGTTCAGCGGCCGCTGGTGGCATCAGCACCCCCGCCGTCGCCGCCGCCCCTAGGCCCCGACCCAGGAACACCCCTCCGAACTTTGCGCGCCCAGCGACCCATCCGACCCGAGGGGATCGGCGGTCAGAACAGGTCGAGTTGGCGGTCGGGTTCGATCGGATCCGGGAGGGGTTCCAGGGTTTCCAGAGTCTCCACTCCTGCGTCGGCGGTCGATCCGGCCAGCGCTGCGGCGACCTCGGCGTGGAACGCACGATTGAGCCACAGCGAATCGACGTTGTCCGGCGTGTGCACGAACACGAAAGGCTGCAGACCGGCGGTCAGCCACTCCGCCACCTTCGGCACCCATTGCTGCCACGCAGCCCGAGTGGCATAGGGATCGGTACGTCCGATCAGGCGGACGACAGGCTCGGTGGCGGTCGCCACCGGCCGTACCGGCACCCTCGGCTTGCGGGCGAACGCGTCGATCTCGGCCGGGGTACGGCAGGGCCCGGCGAACAGCGGGCGGCTGTCGAGCAGTACCCGGTTCACGCCGTGACGAGCGAGCGCATCGTTGAGCGGACGCTCGAACCGACCGCCGGGAAAGAACCCGTGATGGCGGACCTCGACGGCCCAGTCCCAGCCGACGCGTGGTACCGAGTCGACGAAGTCGATCAGCACCGGCAGGTCGTCGGGTCCAAACGTCGGCGGAAGCTGGATGAGCACGGGACCGCACCGGTCGGCCAACGGGCTCATCGCGGTCAGGAACACATTGAGCTCCTCCTCGACGTGGCGGAGCCGGCGATCATGGGTGATCGAGCGGGGCAGCTTGAAACAGAACCGGAAGTCGGGCGGCGCCTGTTCGGACCAGGCGGCCACCGTCGTCGCCGACGGTACGGCGTAGAAGGTGGTGTTGCCCTCGACCGCGTTGCACCACGTTGCGTAGGCGGTCAGCGTGTCGGTGCCGTCGGCCGGGAGGAAGCGGCCCGACCACTCCGGCAGCGACCACATGGGCGCGCCAACCCGGAGGATCACCACCGGCCGACCGCCTGGAGAGTCAGGCCAGCGAGAAGGGAGGATAGCGGTCGGTGAGAAGCAGGCTCACATAGGCCTGCACCCTCAACGCCCAACGACCGACGCCGACCACGTAGTCGAAGAGCGCTCTCGGGTACCGGCCGGTGATCAGGATGGCGAACCAGGCCACGATGACCGCCAGGACCGCGCCGATGAACAACACGATGAGCACGATGTAGTGCGGGATGGCCAGGATCCACTTCACCAACGGTAGCCACCGGTTCAGATCGCGTTCCACATCCGGGTAGTCGAGATCGAGGTGAACGCTCTGCTCCTCGACGGTCGACGGGTACCTGTCGGTCAACAGTGCGGCGTAGGCACCGACCCGGGTCGCGAACCGATTGAATTCCAGGGCGAAGTCGAACCACCATCGCGGGTACCGCTGGCGGACCACGATCATCATGGCGGTGGCCAAGGCGAGCCCGGCGGCGATTCCACCCGATGTCCGGCTGACCTCCTCACCGGCTTCGGAGACGTAGTTGACGGTGGTCTCCGACGACAGCACGGCGAGAACGATGGCGATCGGAATGATGTAGATGAGTCGAAGGAAGGTGGACAGTCGATCCAGCTCCTCCGGGTAGTCGATGTCGAGACGAGCCGGATAGTCGGCGTGTCGTGCGGTTGCCATGGTGCCCCCTCGCCGTGGGTGTCGGTTGATCGATGATCACAGAATAGGACGGCACGGTCCCAGTAAACAGAGGCTTCGGTCCCGGTGTGCAAGCGTGGCCGTCCACCCAACCGCAGTAGGCTCGAGTGATGGCAGAGCACAACAACGGCGGCGACGAAGCGACCGGCAGCAACAGCGGCGATGACAACAGCCGGCGCTTCGACCTGGTCGTGTACGGCGCCACCAGCTTCGTCGGTCAGCTGGTGGTCGATCATCTGATCACCCGTCTCGGCACCGACGGCGACGGCGTCCGGTGGGCCGTTGCCGGCCGGAGCCGGCAGAAGCTCGATGCGCTGCTGACCGAGCGAGGCGTCGACCTTCCGGTGATCGTGGCCGACGCCGAGGACCGGGAGGCGCTCGACGCGATGGTCGCCGACACCCGGGTCGTGATCTCGACCGTCGGGCCGTACGCCCTGTACGGATCGAACCTGATCGCCGCCGTGGCCGCGGCCGGGATCGACTACTGCGATCTGACCGGCGAACCTCAATGGGTGCAGGCCATGATCGACGCCCATCACGACCAAGCCGTCGAAACCGGCGCCCGGATCGTGCCGAGCTGCGGCTTCGACTCGATCCCGTCCGATTTGGGCGTCTGGTACACCCAACAGGAGGCGCAGCGCCGCTTCGGCGCCTCCTGCGACCGCATCGGGATGCGGGTCAAGGGTGCGAGCGGCGGCGTCAGCGGCGGCACGGTCGCCAGCGGCATGAACGCCATCGAGGAGCTGACGAAGGACCCGTCGCTGCGCAAGGTGCTCGGCAACCCCTACGCCCTCGCCCCCGACGGGGAGCGCCACGGCGTCCGCCAGCCCAACGTGGTGGTTCCCACCCGTGACGAGCTGTCCGGGGACTGGGCTGCTCCGTTCTTCATGGCCTCGGTGAACACCAAGGTCGTGCACCGTACCCACGCGTTGCTGGGCCGACCTTGGGGCGACGACTTCCGCTACGACGAGGCCATCATGACCGGCGGTGGGCCGGTGGGTTTGGCCAAGGCGTCGGCGGTGGCCGCCGGTACCGCCGGCGTGGCCGGAGTCAGTGCCATCGGTCCGCTCCGCCGCCAACTCCAGCAGCGGGTGCTGCCGAAACCGGGCACCGGTCCCGATGAGGCCGCTCGGGAGGCCGGGTTCTTCAACATCCGGTTCTATGGACGAACGAGCGACGGCCGGACGATCACCACGAAGGTCACCGGTGACCGGGATCCCGGCTACGGGTCGACGGCCAAGATGTTGAGTGAGACGGCGCTGGCGTTCCTCGACCCGGACGCGACGAACGGCGTCGAGTCGGTGCCACAGGCGGGGTTCCTCACCCCGGCGACGGCGTTCGGCGATTCCCTCGTCGACCGTTTGCGAACCCATGCCGGTCTGACCTTCTCGGTCCTCGACGCGTCCTGACACCCGACACACCCGCCCACGCTCGCCGGACCTTTGGTCGGTACGGTGTCAGAGTGACCGGAACTCGACCAAAGGTCAGCCGACAGCGGCTCCGGCCATTGGTTGTCACCGGTCCAGCGGTGGGGTGTTGGTGATGAGGCGGGCGTCGCGGCGCCTCGTCAGATACTGCCAGGCCCAACTCGCCATGACCGTGGCCCGGGACCGGAATCCGACGAGGGACCAGATGTGCACCAGCCACCACGCCACCCACGCCGGGAATCCCGAGAACCGCAGTCGACGGATCTCGACCACGGCCCGGGACCGGCCGACGGTCGCCATCGAACCCTTGTCGAAGTAGACGAAGTCGGGCCGGGGCTCATCGGCGAGATCGGCCTCGATGCAGGCCACCGCGTGCTTTCCGCCCTGCTGGGCGCCCGGGGCCACCCCCGGCACCGTCTCCCCTTCGGCGTCGGTGGCCGCCGCCAGATCACCGATCACGAACACGTTGTCGAATCCCGGCACCGTGAGCGACGACGTCACCTTCACCCGACCGGATCGGTCCAACTCGACGCCGGTGGCGTCGGCCAACGCCTTCCCCAACGGCGAGGCGGCGACCCCGGCTGCCCACAAGACGGTCGAGGCTTCGATACGGCTGTTGCCGGTGTCCACGCCCTCGTCATCGATGCCGGTCACCGCCCGGGAGGTGAACACCTCGACGCCGAGGCTCGTCAGCTGCTGTTCGGCGGCCGCCGACAGTTTCTCGACGAACGCCGGCAACACCCGGGGCCCGGCCTCGAGTAAAACGATCCGGCTGCGGGTGGTGTCGATGGAGCGGTACTGGCCCCGCAACGTGTGAGTGGCGATCTCGGCGATGGCCCCGGCCAGCTCCACTCCGGTCGGGCCGGCGCCGACCACCACGAACGTCATGTGCCGCTCCTGCTCGGCCGGGTCCGACGACGCCTCGGCCCGCTCGAACGCCAGCAGGATCCGGCGACGGATGTCGAGCGCATCCTCCACCGTCTTGAGGCCAGGGGCGAGCGGCTCCCACTCGTCGTTCCCGAAATAGGCGTGGGTGGCCCCGGTGGCCACGATCAGGTAGTCGTAGTCGATCGGACCGAGCGACGTGGTCAACGTCTGGGCCTCGACATCGACGCCGCTGGCCTCGGCCAGCAGCACCCGGCAGTTCGCCTGATCACCGATGATCTGGCGGATCGGCTGGGCGATGTCGGACGGGTTGAGGCCCGCAGTGGCCACCTGGTAGAGCAACGGCTGGAAGGTGTGGTGATTCCGTTTGTCGACGACGGTCACGTTCACCGGCGGGGGCGCGCCGGCCAGCGCCTTGGCCGCCTCCAACCCTCCGAAGCCCGCACCGACGATGATTACGTCAGTCACGTTTTAGCCAAGAGTGCGGGTGAACTTGCGGATCGACAGGGTGGCGAAGACAACCGTCAACCCGAAGGCCCAGGCCAGCGAGATCCACACGTTGTTCTCGACCGGCAGCCCGTTGTAGAGCGCCCGCGACGCGTCGGTCACGATCGTGAACGGGTTCCAGTCGGCGACGGCCTTCAACCAGTCCGGCATCGATTCGGTGGGCACGAACGCCGAGGACACGAACGTCATCGGGAACATCCAGATGAACCCGGCCGAGTTGGCGGCCTCGACCGACTTCACCGACAGACCGATCAGCGCCTGAATCCAGCTGAATGCGTAGCTGAACAGCAACAGGAGGCCGCAGGCCAGCAGGCCCCGCAGCCAGCCGCCGTCGAACCGGAACCCGATGAGGAAACCGACGATCAACATGACGGTGAAGGTGATCGCGTTGCGGACGAAATCGGAGATGGTGCGGCCGGCCAGCACCGCCGACTGGGAGATCGGCAGCGTACGGAGCCGGTCGACGTAGCCCTTCTCCATGTCGGTGGCCAGCCCGATGCCGGTGAACGCCGAGCCGAACACCACGGTCTGGGCGAACACTCCTGGGAGGAGGAACTGGGTGTAGTTTCCCTCGAACCCGGGGGCGGCGATCGCCCCGCCGAACACGTAGTTGAACAGCAGCACGAACATGATCGGCTGCAGGGTGGCGAACATCATCAGTTCCATGTTGCGGGGGATGATGCGGAGGTGGCGGACCGCCTCGGTCCACGAGTCGCGCAGCGCCCAGACCAGACCGGTCTTGGGCTCGTGATCGGCCGGATCGACCGAACGGGCCGTCACCGATGGGGCACCACCGGCGGCATCGTGGCCGGCGTTGAGGGCGGAGTCGACGGTCGGATCGATCGTCATCAGTTCACACCTCCCATGTCGTTGGCCGACCCGTTGCCGGTTTCGTGCTCGGCGGAGTGTCCGGTGAGGGTCAGGAAGACGTCGTCGAGTGTTGGACGGGTGACCGCCACATCATTGACCGCAACGCCGGCTCCGTCGAGTCGGCGTACGACGTCCGGTGTGGTGACCGTGGCGTGCACGGCGATCGACACGGTCGAACCCTCGCGATAGGGCGTGGCCGACACCTTGGCCAGATCACCGATGGCGGCGACGACGGCCGTCTCGTGGTGCTCATCGGCGGTGCCGTTGGTCGAGGATTCCGGCAGGGTGACGACGGCCCGCGCGCCGCCCACCTGTTCCTTCAGCTCGGCCGCAGTGCCCTGAGCGATCGCCCGACCGTGGTCGATGACGACGATGTCGTCGGACAGATGGTCGGCCTCGTCCAGGTACTGGGTGGTCAACAAGGTGGTCATACCTTCACTCTTCAGCTCGCCGATCAGATCCCACATCGCCAGGCGGCTTCGGGGGTCGAGCCCGGTCGTGGGCTCGTCCAGGAACAGGATCCTCGGTCGGGCCACGAGGCTCATGGCGATGTCGATGCGACGCCGCATACCGCCGGAAAAGCCCTTGACCACCCGATCGGCGGCCTCGGTCAGCGCGAAGCGCTCCAGGAGTTCATCGGCCCGCCGGGCCGAGTCGGCGCGGCTGAGATGGTTGAACCGGCCGACGATATCGAGGTTTTCGCGAGCGGTCAGTCCCTCGTCGACGGCGGCGTATTGGCCGGTGACGCCGATGCGGGCCCGGACCCGGGCCGGTTCGGCCAGCACGTCGACCCCGTCGATCGTGGCCCGACCGGCGTCGGGTTTCAACAGGGTCGTCAACACCCGGACCGCGGTGGTCTTGCCCGCTCCGTTCGGTCCGAGCAGCCCGAGAACCTGCCCTTCGGGCACGGAGAGGCCGAGCCCGGCGAGCGCCTCGGTCTCACCGAACCGCTTTTCCAGTCCTTCGGCTTCGATCATGGCCACCATTGAAGGCTAACGGCGAGCCACCACGCCTGCCGCCGATTTCCACCAGTCGTTCGGTTTCAGTCGGCGGCCGCCGCCGATTCGGTCGTCGAGGCGCAACATCAGGCCCCGCAGGCGAGTGCCGGCCAGACGCCGCCACCAGCGGTTCCACGGCTTCGAATAGTCGCGGGTCCAGGGGCAGACCCGCACGCAGATGGCGCAGTCGGTGTTGATCTTCGACCAGTACCCGAAGCAGGCCTCACCGTCGACCGACCACTTCCGAACACCCTTGAGCCCCGACCGGTTGAGGGCTACCGGCACCGGCTCGCCGTGGGGAATGGCCCGGGACGGGCAGGCACCGGCGCAGCGATCGCACTGCTCGCAGAATTCCTTGACCCCGAAGCCGACCGGCCGGTCGTGGGCCAGCGGCATGTCGGTGAAGATCTTCCCGAACCGCAGGCGAGGCCCGAACTCGGGGGTGATGACCATGCCGTGGCGGCCGTACTCGCCGAGACCGGCGGCCAGCGCCAGCGGAATGGCCAGCGCCGAGTCGTTCATCGACGGCACCGCCTGATAGCCCAGGTTCCGGATGTACTGGGCGATCGCGAGGAGCACCGCCGCGTCCTGGGAGTAGCCGAGCCCGGTGGCGGTGCCGGCCAGCGCCGAGGGTGCCGTTCTGATCAGGTCGTGGTCCATGGCCTGACCGATGACGATCACCGACGTCAGACCCTCACCCAGATCGTTCGGCTTCGAACCGCCGGTGCGGTGGTCGTAGCGCTCGGTGTAGACCCAGCGTTCGTCGTGGGCGCAGATGCCGACGAGGTCGGCCCCGAACGTCTTGGCCACCATCTTGACATCGTCGGCGCCGGCTTCCGGCGACTCCGGCGGCAGCTGCTCCTCGGCGCCGTCCCGCAGCATCGACAGCGGATCGATGAACCCGTCGCGCCGGCCGTCGCTCTCCTCATACATCTCGGTGAACACATCGCTCACGTGCCATGCCGCGTTGCGGAGGGCGTAGTCGCGCTGGGTGAATCCATTGGCCTTGCGCCAACGGTCGAGCGGCCGCCGGTAGGTGGCGTAGAACCGATCCGACTTGTCGTTGCGGATCGTTTCGTCCCAGAACGACCGGGAGAAGACATCGTCGACCTGACTGAACCGTTCGAAGTCGTCGAGGACTTCGTAGTTCGATTCGGGTAACGCCGATCCCATACCGCAAGGGTAAACGGTCACCCGCGTGGCGCCGGAATCCGGCGGATCTCTGGACTCGGACCCGGTCGGGGGATAGGTTGGATCATCGGGAAGTAAGAGGGCCCCCGATACGGCGTAGAGGGATACATAACTTTGGCGTGGCACATTCTTGCCGGCAGCTACTTCGATTTTGATGCGATCGAACGTGACGCGGCCGCCGACCGCGTTCCGCGCCACTTCCTGCGTCGCCTGGCGCAGGAGCTCAACGGGTCGATCCAACAACCGGACCATCCGGACGGGCCGTCCACCGCGACCGTGATCGACCGTCTGGCCGCCACCGTGTTCGGTGAGCCGGCTCAATGGGCTCTGGCCCGGCGGGTTCGCCGGGAGTTGACCGAGGGCGATGCCGTCTACACCGCCGGTTCGGCCGCCGGAATGCCTCTGGCCCTGCTGTGTTCGGTCTTCGGGCCCCGGCGGGTGAGGTTCGCCATCTCGGTCACCGACGTGCAGCGGCCGAGGACGCAGGTCATGGGGTGGCTCTTGGTCCTGTTGCGGGCGCGGTGGGTGATGATCGTTCCCCACGACGAGATGGCCCGAACCGCCGCCCGTGGATTCGGGCGGTTCGCCGAGGGGGTGATGGCGATCAACGGCCTCACCGATTTTGAGTTCTTCCGGCCCGCCGACACCGCCGAATCAGGCGCCGGAGACCGGCCGACGACGTTGATCGCCAGCTGTGGTACCGAGGCCCGCGACTACGAGCTCCTGGCTCGGGCAACGGCATCACTCGACGACACCGTGGCGGCCGAAGACGGTGTTGCGGTCAAGGTGTGTTTCGCCTCACCGAATCTCACGGCCAAGACCCGCTACACGGTTCCCGACCCGCTACCCGACCACATGGAGATCCGCTACTTCAGCTTCGTCGAACTGCGGGAGCTCTACCAGCAGGCCGACGTGGTGGTCGTACCCCTGTTGCCCAACCGTTACGCCGCCGGCCTGACGACGGTGTTGGAAGCGCTGGCCTGCGGGCGACCGGTGGTGGTGGCCCGGTCCCCCGGCGTCGTACAGGAGCTCATCGACCGGGACCTGGTCGAAACCTACGAGATCGGTGATCTCGGCGGGCTGCGAGCGGCGATCGAGCGAACGCTGGCCGATCCAGCGGCTGCCCGAATTCGGGCTGAAGCCGCCCGGACCTGGGTACGGTCCCGGTTCTCGACCGAGGCTTATCTCGAGCGGATCTTCGCCGCCGTCGAGGCGGCCTTCGGTGCGACCGGCTCCGCCCTCGTCGGCAGCCGGTCGACGGCATCACCGGTCGACCCGGTGGGCGACGGCTCCTGACCTTTCGGGGCTGACTGTCACAGCTCGCTGGGACAATGGTGTCAGGACACACATGTATCGATGACGACTGCCACCACCGTTTTTGCAGCGTCCGCACCGTTCCGAACCGTGCACCACGGGCGATTCCGCATTCTGGTGACCGACGACCAGGTCACCAGGGGGCAACACCTCGTGCTGGTCAAGGGGCGGGTGACGGATCGGCCCGGCGTGCTGTGCCGTGTCGCCTCGGCCTGCATCACGTCGACCGCACTCGACGCGGATGACTGCGACTGCGCCGGCCAGAATCGTGCGGCCCT
The DNA here is from genome assembly GCA_965216675.1 of Acidimicrobiales bacterium. GTDB lineage: Bacteria > Actinomycetota > Acidimicrobiia > Acidimicrobiales > SZUA-35 > JAHELU01. The sequence goes on from CBDCGK010000004.1 coordinate 2,157,943, forward strand.
CGACCTGATCGACACGGAGGGAACCGGGGTGCTGATCCATCTCGATCAGGAGGGTCGAGGCAACGGCCTGGTGGCCAAGATCCAGGCGCTGAACGGGAAGGAACGGGGGCTCGACACCTTCAGCGCCATCGAGGCGCTCGGTCTCCCGGCCGACAACCGCGACTATGCCGATGTGGCCCGCATCCTCGCGGCGCTCCGGGTGCCGTCGGTGCGGCTGCTCACCAACAACCCCGCCAAGGTCGGGGCTGTGGCCGAGGCCGGTGTGGTGGTGGTTGAACGGCTGGATTGCGTCGACGCCGATCCACCGAGGCGTTCGCTCCGACATCTGGCCGCGAAGGCCGCCCGCGGCCACCACCTCCCCGGCCGTACCCACCCACCCGTCCCCCCGGTCGACCCGCTCCACGACGACAGCGGTGGCGGTCAAGGCGATCCCGACAGCGATCATGCTGTCTGACGTTGCGATCGCCGAGGCGCTCGACGCCGGCGACCTGTCGATCGGCTACTCGTTCGTACCCAACGCCGAGGGCGCATGGATCTATCAGGAGCCCGCGGTCGGAGCCCGGGGCGACCGCGACGGCCGCACCCTGTTCGACAACCTGTCGGTCAAGAGCCGGATTGCGCTCACGATCGGCCCGCTGGTCAAGCCGCTCGACCACACCGTTCGGGTGCCTCGACACCTCCGGTTCGAGGGTCACGAGGCCGTCGTCGACCTTCGTCGGACGAGCGGCGGCTATCAGCTCCGGCCGGGAGCCGCCGCTCTCGTGCTCACCAACGAGCAGATCGACCTGTCCCATCGGATCGGGGCGCTGGTGCTTGGGCGAGTGTCCTCCCACATCGACGGACTGGTGGTCAACGGCTCGTACCTGGATCCCACCTGGAGCGGTGTGGTCCGCCTCCACGTTCACAACACCGCCCACCGACCGGTGGCGCTGCGGCTCGGCAGCGAGGTCGGTCGCATGTTCCTGTTCCCCACCGCCGACTCCACCCCCGATCCACTGGCCGTGGCCCACCAGGGCCTGCACTACGGCCACAGCTGGAAGCGAATCCTCGACGACGGCATCGACCCGTTTCCGGAGCGGGCGACAATTGAGGCGTCCCGTTCGTGGCTGCGCCGGGCCGGTCAGCTCAACGCGCTGGCCAAACGCAACGTCGGCTACACCGTGATCGGTCTGTTGGCGCTGGCGGCGGTACCGAGCCTCCGGGCCTACCAGCGGATCGACAACTGGTCGCAGCGGTTCGAGCAACTCGACACCATCGAAGACGATCTGGCAGCCCTGTCCGACCGGGAGCCGATCTCGGGGATCGAGACGATGGTCTGGGAGGAGGGGGCGACCCGGGCCCGGACCGAGATCGAGCTTCCTGACGGCTTCCGCTATGTCCCCGACCGGGTCTTCGCCCTCGCCTCCGTCGCTGGAACCGGTGCCAACGCCGTCGTAGGGGCCGGCGCCGAGGACCAAACCCAGCCGTTGCTCACCGCTCGCGTCTCCCGTGTCGGGGGCACCACGATGCTCTCGATCGAGGGGGTGCGTCGGCCCCCAACCGGCAAGGCTCCCCCGACGGCGGTCGACGTACGGTGGCTCGTGATCCCCTGACCCGAAGCTACCGTTTGGGTGGGCGGCCCGTCCGCACGAAATCGGCCGACTCGGCCACCGATCGGGCCACGAACCGTTCCAGGCGCGGGGCGGCCAGGAAACGAGCCGCGGCCGCCATGGGCAGCGGCGAGCCGGAACGGTTCGACTCCTCCACCGCGGCCTGGGCCGTCTTCACCAGATGGGCCACCACGATGAAGGATCCAGCTCGATCGGCGAGGGAGGCGTCGAGCAGCTGGTCGGCGACGACGTGGTGCGGTTCGCTCAGCGAGAGGGTCACGGCATCGTCGGGGCGGCGCCACAGAACGGCGTCACCGATGGATCCGACCTGGGGTGAGGCTCCGACCCAGTCGTCCGACGGCCGCCGGGCCCCGGCCCGCCCGTGGCGCCGCTCGCTGCGGCCGGTGTCGAACGCCAGCCACACGGCGAACAGGGCCAGACGGAGGGCGGACGGGCCGGGGTGGCGATGCCAGGCCCAGCGGGCGGCCCTGGCGGTCGTGAGCCCGTGGGTGATGTCGAGCCAGCCGAACGGCTCGCTGTTGTCGAATTCGACCTCGAGGTCGTGGCGGAGCAGCCGTTCCGACACCGCCAGCACCACCGAGTCGAGCAGGCCGTCGACCCCGGCACCGGCGCGGATCGCGTCGGCCGCGGCGGTGATCGGGGCTTCGGTGGCACCGAGGAGAAGGTCGGCGAACGGCTTCGGGTCCCAGTCGGGATCGACCACCGTACCTTCGGCCGCGGCGGCGGCCAGTGCGCCGAGATCGAGGGCGGTCAGCTCTCCCATGGCCCGGCGCATGTACGGCAAGGTGTCCTCCCGGGTGTGGTACACGATCCGGGTGAGCAGGTGGGGCAGCAGGTGGGGGGCCAGATCCCAGCCGGCCCGGTCGATCAACTCGAACGACTTCTGGGTGTAGATGATGCCATGGCCGTAGCCGAGGTGGTGGAGTGAGACGGCGTCGATCACCATCGACCGGATGACGGCCGGGTCGTCACCGCGTTCGATGCGGCCGAGCAGGCCGGCCTGGGCGCCGTTGAGATCCTCGGCCTCGACGGCGGCCACGACGTCGATCGACGGGTCACCGGACGGTACCGGGTTGACCGGGTAGCCCCGGGTCCCCTCCGACAGACCGGAGAGGCCCTGCACCAGCGAGAGGAGCACCGCATCAGCCGATGCCGCGTCGTCGCCGGAGCGGATCTCGGCGATGGCCAGGGCGTCGGCCGCCATCGCCATCTCGTGGCCGACACCTTCGTCGGCTCTGGGGGCCGCCACCTTCAACGCCTCGGCCATGATCTGCACCGGTGTGGCACCGGCCTCGATGAGGCGGGCCGAATCGCGGGCCATCTGCCCGACATAGTCGTTCTCGATTCCCCGCCGCAGGCTCGGCCACAGCTGTTTCCGCCGCTGAGCGGCCGACGGTTTGACGACGGTGACGGCGACCTCACCGTCGGTGATATCGACCTGGTGGCAGGCCACATCCTCCTCGCCGATCAGGCAATGGCCGGTGGCGGCGTCGAACTTCCAGTTGTGCCACTGGCAGGTCACGATTCCGTCGTCGAGGGCCCCGGTGACCAGCCCGTAACCCTGATGGGGGCAGGCGTTGTCGATCGCGTGCACCCCGGCTTCGGACCGGATGACGGCCACCGCGGTGTCGCCGACCTTCGCCATCTTCATCGTGCCGGGTTCGAGGTCGTCGAGTCTGGCCACGACCTCGGTGGTCGAGGTGCCGTCGTCATCGCTGATGTTCCTGTCCATGCCCACACCGTAGAAGCTCAAGTGCACTTGAAGTCAAGCTGGATTCAAACCTGTTGAGGATGGTGCGGGATGATGAGAGACTGGACCATGGAACTCACCGTTCGACCGCCGACGACCGGGGACGCGGCCCGAATGGCGGAGGTTCACATCGCGGCCTGGCGGACCGCCTACGACGGCATCATGCCGCCCGAGTTTCTGGCCGGGCTCGACCACGAACGGGTGACGGGCCGATGGGCCGCCGACATCGACGCCCCGCCCGATCGTGTGACCCACCTGGTCGGCGAGATCGACGCGACGATCCAGGCGATCTCAACGGTCGGACCCTTTCGCGACCACCAATCGCCGGACGACCCCTCCGGAGAGCTCTGGATGATCAACGCCCACCCCGACGCCTTCGGCACCGGCATCGGAACCGCCCTGCACCGCCGGGCACTCGATGAACTCCGACGCGACGGCCATCATCGAGCGGCGCTGTGGGTGGCCGAGCAGAACCCCAGGGCCCGGCGGTTCTACGAGCGCGAGGGGTGGAGCGAGGATCCCGAGCGGAAGGAGGACTCGTTCGGCAACCGCACGATCATCGAGGTCCGCTACAGCATCTCGCTCTAGTAATCCCGTTCTGCCGTTCTACGGCGGCGCTGGGCGACGCCGCAGAACGGCAGAACCGCGTACGATGGCCGGTGTGGACCTCCCGGTGAATCCTCCCGTCAAACCCATGCTGGCCAAAGCGGTGGCCGGCCTCCCGGACCGCGACGATCTGATCTTCGAACCCAAATGGGACGGCTTCCGCTGCATCGTCTTTCGAGACGGCGACGACGTCGAACTCGGCTCCCGCAACGAGCGACCACTGACCCGGTATTTCCCCGAGATGATCGAACCCGTTCGCCGCCACCTACCCGACCGCTGCGTCGTCGACGGCGAGCTCATCGTGGCCACCGACGACCGGCTCGACTTCGAAGGACTGCAACAGCGCATCCACCCGGCCGAGTCGAGGGTGAACATGCTGGCCGAGAAGACGCCCGCGGCGTTCATCGCCTTCGACCTTCTCGCCATCGACGACGAGGACCTGCGGGACCAGCCGTTCCACCTTCGTCGCTCCCGGCTGGAGGAGGCGCTCGCCGGCGCCGAGCCTCCGATCCACCTGACCCCCACCACAACCGACCATGACCGGGCCGCCCGCTGGTTCACCGTGTTCGAGGGGGCAGGGCTCGACGGTCTGATCGCCAAGCCGGCCGGCGACGTCTACGTCGAGAACAAACGGACCCAACTCAAGATCAAGCACGTTCGATCGGCTGATGCAGTGGTTGCCGGATATCGCTGGCACAAGGACGGCAAGGGGGTCGGGTCGCTCCTGCTCGGCCTCTTCGACGACGACGGGGATCTTCATCACGTCGGTGTCGCCGCGTCGTTCACCGCGAAGCGACGCAGCGAACTCGTTGAGGAACTGGCCCCGCTGACCGAGGGCGCGCTCGAGGCCCATCCATGGAAGGCCTGGGCCGACGCCGAGGCCCACGCTGCGGAGCATGGCCGAATGCCGGGGGCGCCACACCGATGGAGCGGAAAGAAGGATCACTCCTGGGTGCCGCTCCGGATCGAGAAAGTCGTCGAGGTGAAATACGGGAGCACGTTGAACGGACGCTTCCGGGAGGTCACGAAGGTGCTGCGATGGCGTCCCGAAAAGACGCCGGCCGAGTGCGACTTCAGCCAGCTCGACGAACCGATTCCGGTCGGCCTTCACACGGTTCTCGATCCGACCGACTGATCCCGGAATCGCGGCCACCCCCTAAAGGACCGCAGCGAGGTTCCGAAAGACCTATGTGGCTATCGAATCGGATACTCGTCAGATCGGGTCGGGCACCGTCGGGACGGTGATGCCCGTTGTCGTGTCGGACGTCGACGTCGACGGCTGTGAACGGGAGCTGCTGGCCGAAATCGATCGGCTGAGATGTGAGGTCGATCGTCTCAACGCCGAACTGCGCAGCGAGCGGCTCGACCGCTCCGTCTCGCTCGACATTAAGACCGTGCTGTCGTCGCTCACCAACCCTCCCCCGGCGCTGGACCCCGGCGGCCGGCTCCTGCCCGACGGTCGGTTCATTCCTCCCGCCGTCGCCGACGGTGGCCGCTCCGCACCGCCCGAACCCGGTGCCCCCCGGGTCACGGTCACTCCGGAGTCGGGTTCGGAGACGTCGTGCGAGTTCGCGGCCGACGACGAGTCGGCCACTGCGTTCGACCAGTTCTTCAACGCCCCCGATCCGCAACTCGACAAGATCCGGCGTTTCCTGCTCGGCTGACAAACGCCGTCGCGATCCGATCGGCGCGGTCGGGCAGTAGCATCGGAGGGTGGGCGAATCCGGATCTCGCTACCAGTTCACATCAGCGCCGCGTCGGCACCCGAGCTCGATTCGTCGGGTCGCAGCTGTCGTCGTCGGACTGCTCGCCGTTCTCATTCCGGCGATCACCCCGGTCCCGGCTGCCGCCGAGTCACCCACGGCTCTCAGCGAGGAGTTGGCATCGGACGGCGTATACGTGTCGCGGGTCCGGACCGAGGTCGATGAAGCAGCCCTCGAGGCGGCGGTCCAACAGATTCGGTCCGAGGGGCTGCTGCTGGTGGTGGTGGCCCCGATCGATCCGCAGCCCGACGGTGAAGCGTTCGCCCGTCGCGTCCAGGAGGCGGTCGAATCCGACGCCGCCATCATCTTCATGCCCGACGGTTCCGTCGAGACCTACGTCGTCGACGAGTTGGCCCCGGCCCGCATCCGCGCCACCGAGAAGGCCCAGGCCATCGCCGATCCGGCGCGGGCCACGCTGGCGTTCGCCGATGAACTGACGTCGGAGCGGGTGGCGGGCCGACCGGAACTCGTCGGCCGCCTCCTGACGGCCCTTCTCCTTTTCGGTCTGGCCATCGGTGGAATCGTAGCCATCGAGCAGGCCATAACCGCCAACCGGCGCAAACGGACCGACCATCAGGCACGGTCCCGAGCCACGGTCTGAAGACGTTCAAAACTCGATCCGATTTGGCCGTCCAACGCCCTCAGGCATCGAGGTTTCCGCGGCGTTTGCTGGCAGACTTCCAGCCATGGCTGATGAGAATACTCAGGACGACCAGCGCAGGCGGGAACCCGAACGACCCAAGGGGGCGGTGGCTCTGGCCGACGAGTCCCCGGACGAACTTCCCGCCCTTCTCGCGATCGCCGTCGGCGTGGCCATCCTCGCCATCGCGATCGTGTGGCCCACGATTGATCCGCTCAACAATGACGACCATGCCGAGGCGGCCGCCGCGGGTGAGGTCGAGGAGGCGCACGACGACACGGATGCGGCATCGGATGACACCGATGACGCTGACGGGTCCGACGACACCGACGAGGCCGATGCCGGCCTCGACCTGCCGGCCATCACCGCCGGCCTCGCCGACCTCGGCTTCGGCGACATCGACCTGAGCGCCGACGGCAACGTCGTGACGGCCACGGGAGAGATCGCCGATGAGGCGGCCCGCAGCCAGGTGCTCGACTTCATCGCCGGTCAGCCGGGCGTCGAGTCGGTCATCGATCAGCTCACCATCGCCGACGCCGACGCCGACGCCGGCCCGGGCGAGGCCACCGTCGAGGCGGCCCAGGCTTCGGTTGTCCTCACGGGTACCGTGCCCGACCAGGCCACCGCGGACGCCATTTTCGAGCGGGCCGTGGCCGTGTACTCCGAGGAGCAGGTCGACAACCAGCTGGTGGTCGACGAGGCCCGCTCCGTTCCCACCCAGATCACGATCGCCGGTGCGATGACGGATCCGGTTCTGTTCGATCAGATCTCCAGCGCCTTCGACGACCTGGAAGGCGTCGAGGTCTCCACCCGTTCGATTGCGTTGGAGGAGTCGAGTGAGCTGGAGAGTTCGCTCAACACGTTGGAGCCGATCCAGTTCGCCTCGGGAAGCGCCATCATCGAACCCGAGTCGGAGGTCATCCTCGACGAGGCCGCCGCGTTCCTGCTCGACAACTCCGACGTCTCGGTGGAGATCGGGGGCCACACCGACTCTCGGGGCTCCGAGGAGTCGAACCAGGCTCTCAGCCAGGCTCGGGCCGATGCGGTCAAAGCCGCCCTGGAGGAACGAGGCGTGACCAACGAACTCAACGCCGTCGGCTTCGGCGAGCGTCGACTCCGTGTCGACCCCGACGACACCCCGGAGGCCCAGCAGGAGAACCGGCGCATCGAGTTCCGCCTCCTGTAGGCGCTCCCAGGGCCGACTGAAACGAAGTTGCCCGCTGGAAGCCGGTCGCACGCCGGGGCGTGCGTTACCGGTGACCGGCGGGGAGGTCGTCACCGCCGAGACGGTGCCGGCGGATCCAGCTGTACATGGCGATCCCGGCGGCGACACCGGCGTTGATCGAGCGGGTGGAACCGAACTGCGGGATCGATCGACATTGATCCAGCACGGGTCGCATTGCGTCGGAAAGGCCGGGTCCCTCCTGCCCGAACACCAGTACACAGTGTTCCGGTAGGGGTTCGGCGTCAAGCGGTATCGAGCCGGGGAGGTTGTCGACGCCGATGACCGCCAAGCCGCGGTCGGCCGCCCAGGTGGCGAGATGCTCGGCCGTGGGGTGGTGGCGGACATGTTGGTAGCGATCGGTGACCATCGCCCCGCGTCGGTTCCACCGCTTGCGACCGACGATGTGCACCTCGGCGGCGAGGAAGGCATTGGCCGTTCGTACGACGGTGCCGATGTTCAGGTCGTGTTGCCAGTTCTCGATGGCGACGTGGAACGGATGACGGCGGGGATCGAGGTCGGCTTTGATGGCTTCGACCGTCCAGTAGCGATAGCGGTCGATCACGTTTCGGCGGTCGCCCTCGGCCAGGAGCGTGGCGTCGTAGTGGTCGCCATCGGGCCACGGTTGCGGGTGGGGCCCGACACCGACCGGCGGGTGAGGCCCTCGCTGACCTTCTTCGTCCACGAGTCGACGATAGCGGCTCGGGTTGCCACCGCCCGTCGACGCTGGGTCGATCGCCCCGGGCCGTCCGACCCACCGGAAGACTTGAACCGGACGCCGGCCTGCCGACAGGTTCGCCATGCGTTGGCTACCTCGCCTCTTCGGGCTCGGCATCATCCTCGGACTGATCGGCTTGTCCCTGCAGTATTCATCGAACAGCTTGGATCGGCCATCGTCTGCACGCGACGCCGAGACCGCCACCGGGGTCGAGCGGGTGACCGACGATGAGGTCGTCGCCACCAGTGAGGACGGGTCGGCACCTGAATACCTGGCCTTCGCCGGCGGAATTCCATCGGGTCGGTACAGCGTCGCGGATGTCCCCGACAGCCGTGACTGGGACTACGGGGAACGCGGCGGCCGCGAGCCGGAGGAGTCGCACATCACCCCCGGCAACCCGGTCGCGACCGAGCTCGTCGTGGTCGACAGTGAGTACGTGTCACCACCCGAATCCGAATCAGACCCAGACTCCGACGATGATGAGGACGACAACGACCGCGACGAACCCCGGGACTCGCTTCCGTCGATCGTGCCCGGTCTCTACGCCACCGAGTTCGGGGTCGTCGACTGTGAGTACGAGCTGCGGCGGGTCATGGACGACAACCGGGATCACGTCATCGGCCACGACCGGATCGAGGGCGGGAGGATGCTCGTCTCGATCAACGAGGTCGAACCGGATTGGTTCGTGGCCACCAGGTCGTGCGGCGACTGGTCACCGTGGTCTCCTCTGGTCGAACCCCTGACCGTCGCCGGAACCGGCGACTACTGGATCGGGGACCTGGCGCAGGGAATCTGGAAGGTTCCGAACGGCTGTTTCTGGGAGAAGGTGGTGTCGTTTCGAGGGGCCCTGCTGTATGACGTCGAGGACACCGGCGCCGGTCCTCGCGACCTCGTCGTCGATCAGTTCACGCTCGGAGTCCGGGTTCGCCACTGCAGCGGGATGCCGATGACATGGTCCGATGATCTTCCCCCCGGGCCTCCGATCACTGATCTGGAAGCCGCCCAGGATGCGGCCCACCGGGCACCGGTCCGCACCGATCCCGAGATCTACGGCTACCGGTCGTCCCGCCGACGCCGCTAGACGCAGGATTTCCGGTCCCACACCCCCACAGAACTTTGAGCCGCCAACGACCCTCCAACCGCCAACTTTGGTCGCTCAACGACCCACCGACGGGTCGCTGAGAGCACAAAGTTCGGCCGGGCCGGGCCGGGCCCGGCCGGGCCCTACCCGACCGCCGGCGCCGCTAGCCGAGGACGGTGTTGGCCGCGTTGGCGTCGACCTCGCGGCGACGACTGAACGTGGCCGTGTCGATCGCGAACCCGGTGTGACGGCCGGTGACGACGATCGGGTCGGCGTCGTGGTCATGGCCCGCCTCGACCGCGGTGATCAGCTCGGCCATCAGGTGGCCGGCGACACCGGCGTTCTTGAACTGGTTGCCGCTCGACCCGCAGGCCATGTAGAAGCCGTCGAGGCTGGAGCGGTCATAGATCGGTGTCCAGTCCTCGGTGGCGTCGTAGAGAGCGACGAGTCCCCGCTTCGAGTGGGGGATGCCCAACTCCGGCATCCGGCGGGCGGTTCGCATCATGGCCAGCTGGAACTCGTCCTCGGTGACCGTTTCATCGAAGTCGTCGGGGTCGACCCATTCGAGTTCGTCGCACTCGGGCTCGACGCTGCCGACCATGATGTTGCCGCCCGACTCGGGGCGGAAATACACGCCCACGTCGAGGTCGGCGGCCTGGAAGCCGTTCTGCTCGTCGTAGCCGGCGGGGGCGGGGGCGATGTAGACCTCCCGCCGGAGGGCCCGCCCGGATCGGGCCATGTCGCCGGTGACACCGGCCAGCTCGTTGATGACCGACGAGTGCGGACCGGCGACGTTGACCACTATCGGTGCGGCGATGGTGCGCCCTTCAGCCGGTCCCGAGGCCACCGTGACGCCGGCTACCCGGCCGCCGTCCGCAGAACGTTCGACGGCGACGACCTTGGTGTTGAACAGGAACTCGACCCCTTCGGCGGCGGCCACGGTGCAGAGGTTCTGCGCCGCCAGCTGGGGGTCGGGAACGTACCCGGCGCCACCGAGCCAGAGCACCTCGTCGAAGCGGTCAGTGGGATCACCCCAGAACGGGTTGGTGTCGTCCTCGAGACGGGCCGGCGGGCCGAACAGTCCGAAGTCGACCTCCACCGGACCGGACTCGAGGCTTGCTCGAGGCCGGACCTCGTAGGGAACGCCGAACTTGTCGAAGTGGTCGAGGAAGACCGGACGTTCGGCACCAGGGGCGAGGAACATGTACATGGGTACCTCGACGATGGTGGCCACCGCGTCGTGGGCGATCGCCGGTTCACCGCTCGGTCCGGGTTCGGCCCGCACGTGCGAGGCCCACTGTTCCCAGTAGTGCCTACCCTCCCAGGCCATGGCCACTCCGGCCTCGGTCGAGTAGTGGAATCGAATGATGCCGCTCGAGCTGCTGGTCGACCCGTAGCCTGCGGCCGGGAGGGCGTCGATCACGGTCACCTGGTGGCCTCGACGGCACAGCTCCAGGGCAACGGAGCAGCCGATGACTCCGGCCCCGACGACGATGACGTTGGGAGTAGAGGACATCTGGGCATACTAGGTTCGTTCTCGTCTTGCTGACGACTCGCCGCCGGGGCGGCCTCACTGTCGAAGCGAGAGGAGTTGGCCGTGGAGGTTCCACCGTTCGATCTGCAGGCCGTGGCCCGGGCGCTGGCCCGCGATGTCGTCGATGTTCGCCGGGGTCTACGTCAGGTGAGGGACGCCACGGCCGCCGTGTCGTTGCATCCGGCCGACCCGGCACTCGGCGCCCGGTTCCTCCGACGTCGGGCGACGGTGTTGAGCCGACTTGGGCGTCCGCCGGCCGCGCTCGACGCCACCGCGGAGGAGCTGATGTCGGCTGCTGTCGCCGCTGTTCGAGCCGATGAGCGGCCGTCGGGCCCGACCTGGGAACCGTTGTTGTGCCGGCTCCCCGATCGGAAACGATCCGAGCTCGACCGGTGGCTGACCGATCGGTTGGGTGCCGGGCTGACCGGTGTCGCCACCGGGGCGATTCGGCTGGCCGAACTCGTGGCTTCGTTCGACGACGATCCGGTGTCGGGCGATGCCGGTGGCACATTCTCGACCCGCCGGGTGCCGTTCGCCGTGGCGTCCAGCGACCACTCCGATGCGGCGGGCCTGATCGCGGGCGCGCTCGATGCAACGGCCGACACGGCGGTCTTGGCCCACGACGAGTTCGGCCTCGTCGACCTCGGCGACGACCGGTACACGGTCGTGCTTCCGGGGGTCACGGATCTGACCCGACCGGGCCGCGGCTGGAATCCCGTCCACCGCTCACCCCGTGATCTCGACATGGCTGCGCTCGCATCGGCACGGTCCTCGTCGCTCGACGACAACCGCTACGGTCTCGCCGTAGCCGATGCCCTGATCGCGGTCGGTGTGCCGGCGGGCGCCGAACTCATGATCGTCGGGCACAGCTTCGGGGCCGACACCGCTCTCGACCTCGCCGCCGACCCGGCGTTCTCGGAGCGCTACCGGGTACGCCGTGTGGTGGCGACCGGGCACTTCGCCCGGCCCGCGCCGTCCTCGATTCCGCTCCAGTCCGCCGTGCTCGTCGTGCAGAACCGACGCGACCTGGTGGCAAAGCTGGGGGCGGAGATGCCGTCGGTTGAGCAAGGTGTGCTGGCCTGCGACCGCGCCGAGGAGGAGACCGGCGGCAGGACGGTCGCCATCGAATTCGACGGCGGCACCGGCGGGCTCGGACATTCGGTCGAGGTGTACCGGTCGGTCTTCACCGACCACGCCGGTCTCTCGGCAGCCGACGCGGCCGCGGTCGACGATGTGCTCGCCTCGTTCGACGGCTGGTCGGACACGCCGCCCGAATCGATGCTGGCGGTCGACATCTCCCTGCCCGGCTCCTGACGCGCTCGACATCGTCGCGCCCGCCGACCGCGAGGCTTGGACCCGGCGATACCCAGCTGCTACAAATGCTGCTTACTGTGACAGAACCCAATTCCGAATCCCCACTCGATCAGCCGGTCATGACCTTCGAACGGGCTGCTGAACTGGTCTGCGGCCCCGGCAGCCTGCTCGAGGTGACCGAGACCGAGCTCGACGGGCGACCGACGAAGGTGTTCGCGGCCACCCCGCCCAACGTTCGCACGCTCTACGACATGGCGGCGGCCCGAACCGACGAGTTCATCATCTACGAAGACGAGCGCTGGACGATGCCCGATGTGCTCGAGTTGGCAGGCCGTATCGGTGACGCCCTGGTCAACCGCTACGGCGTGGCGCCCGGAGATCGGGTGGCGATCGCCATGCGCAACTGCCCGCAGTGGGTGGCCTCGTTCGTGGCCATAACCTCGGTGGGCGGTATCGCGGTTCCACTCAATGCCTGGTGGACCGGCGAGGAGATGGCGTTCGCCATCAACGACTGTCGACCTCGGGTGGTGCTGGCCGACCGATCCCGCCTGGAGAGGCTTGACGGGATCGTCCTCGACGAGGAACCCGTCGTGGTGCTGTCGCACGCCGAACAGGTCGGAGCCCCGTCGGCCGACGGCGCCGACGACCTCGACGGCACCGACGACCTGGACAGCGTGGCCGATCGGGCCACCAGACAGGTCCGGGTGCTCGACGACGATCTCGTCGACGGGGCCACGATGCCCGCCGTCGACATCGACCCCAACGACGACATCACGATTCTCTACACGTCGGGCACAACCGGGTTCCCGAAGGGGGCTGTCAGCACCCACCGGGCGGTTCTCACCTCGTTGATGTCGTTCGCCGCCCGAAAGGCGATCGCCGATCTGATGGACCCGCCGCCACCCGACAGCCTCAACGACGACGGCACGCCGAAGGCCCCGCCGGTCATCATGTTGCCGGTGCCGCTCTTTCACGTGACGGGCTTGATTCCGATCATGATGGGAACGTTCGTGTCGGGGGCCAAGCTGGTCATGACCTACCGCTGGGACGCCGATCGGGCACTGGAGCTCATCGAGCGGGAGCGGGTGACGTCCTTCATCGGTGTTCCCACCATGAGCTGGGATCTGCTCGAAGCCGAATCGTTCGCCACCCGTGACGTGTCCAGCCTTCAAGGGGTCGGCGGCGGCGGTTCGCCCATGCCGCCGGAACTGGTGAACCGCATTGCCGAGCGTTTCCCGAACGGCAAACCCCAGCTCGGCTACGGGATGACCGAGACCAACGCCTACGGACCGTCGATCTCCGGCGCGGAATTCATGGCCCGACCGCAGTCGACGGGGCGGGTCATCCCCACGATGGAGATGAGGGTGACCGATCCCGACGGAAACGTCGTTCCTGCCGGCACCGTCGGCGAGATCTGGTTCAAGGGCGCCAACCTGATCCGAGGGTACTGGAATCGACCGGAGGCCACCGCGGCCACGATCGTCGACGGCTGGCTCCGCTCCGGCGATCTGGGATGGCTCGATGAGGACGGCTTCGTCCACGTGAGCGACCGGGCGAAGGACATGGTGCTCCGGGCCGGCGAGAACGTGTACTGCGCCGAGGTCGAGGCCGTCATCTACCGGTACCCGGGAATCTACGAGGCGGCCGTGTTCGGGGTTCCCCACGAACGGTTGGGGGAGGAGGTGGCGGCCGCGGTGATGGCCAAACCCGACTCGGATCTCGATGTCGATGAGATGACGGCATTCCTCCGTTCCCATCTCGCCGCGTTCAAGGTGCCGACCCGGATCATCGTCGTCGACGAGCAACTCCCCCGCAACGCATCGGGCAAGATCCTCAAACGCCAACTGCCCGAGCTTCTGCTGTAGGAACCCACATCCGACGCGGCGAAGACCCGGCCCTGGTCAGTGACCAGAACCGGGTCGCCGTCCTGCAGCCGGAGGGCATGCAGCCGCAGGATTCACCGGGTACCGCCGCAGCCCGGTGACAACCGCCTCCGTCTGGCGTCGCCCCGATCAGACGACCCGCAACAGGTGTCCAACCAACGACACCCCGCGATTCAGAACACGGCTCCGGCGGCCCGCAGCCTCGACGCCACGTTGCGCCACTCCAGACTGCAGTCCGGTGGGTAGGCCCCGATGAGGGAGGAGTCGGGGCCCACCCGTTCCGGTGATGGTGGATGGCTCGTGGCCCACTGACGTATCCGCTGCTCGAGATCTCGCAGCTCACGAATCGTGGCCCGCATCCACTGGGCATGGCCTTCCAGCGATCGGGCGAGCGAACGGAGTTCGGCCACCTGCGCTGTGATCTCCGTGTGCCGGGACCGAACCCGTTCCCGAGTCGCGGTCGCCCGTCGACCAACCCACTCGAGTTCGGCGATCGCGTTGACCGCCGAGGCCGACACCTCGTCGATCCGCCGAGCCTCGCGATGGTAGAGGTCGGCCAACCGCTCGACCGCCTCCGGGTCACCGATGGGATTCGCCATGATCTACTCTCGATCTGCTGCGCCGGCCGTCAGCTGTCAGCCAGCGTCAGCGCTTCCTTGCGTCGGGTGACCTCGGACGACGCCTCGATGAGCGCCAGGTTGAGGCGGTCGAGCGCAGGCTTGAACTCGTTGGTCCACGCCGCCAGGAACCGCTGGGCCGACGCTCCCTCCCAGCCGGGACCGATCGTGTCGGTGGTGATGCCGCTCAGCGTCGACATCAACGTCTGCACGTTCTCCCCGGCTCGGGAGAATTGGGTGGCCAGGTTGTCCATCTGGGCCATGTTGCCGGCGATCTTCGGTGCTGCCATATGATTACCCTTCGGTCGGCTCGTCGGTTTCGAGCATTCACCGACTCCAACGTCCCGTAGGGAACGGCGTGACGAAAGTTTCCAAAAAATCTTGGCCGGTGCCGACCAGGACTACGACCACGCCTACGAAAGGTAGGCAGGTCGCGCGAATCCGGCAATCTTCAGCGTCTCGGCGTGACCGGTGGTGAGGTCGATCGTGACCGCCGGATAGGCGGTATTCGCCTCGAAGTCGCCCACCGAAACGATGACCCCCGCCCCTCCGATCATGATCCCGTGTGGATACCACAGGCCGTTGTCCCATTCGAAACGGGCGATCACCTGCTCCTCACCGGTCGCAGGATCGAACCGAGCCAGGACCATCGAGCCGACGACCGACGAGTCGGCACCGGCGTCACCCCGCATCCCGACGATGTCGCCGTCAGAGAGAATAGCCACCTCATACACGACACAGCCCGCCTCACCGTCGGTGCAGACGTCACCATCGTCCGAGCCTATGGAGTGGCTGGCGCCGGTGTCGAGATCCAGCACTTCGAACCAGGTGCTCGCCTCGGCGTATCGGATGGCGAGCGCCAGTGGATAGGCGCCTTCCAGGTCGAAGAACTCGGTGCCCGACTCCCAACCTCCCGTTTCCACGATCTCGGTGACAGCACCCGATTCCGGGTTGTGACGGAAGAGTTTGTCGACGTCGTCGGACGGCGAGCCGGGGAAATGGATCTGATAGAACAGGTCGACGTCGTCGAGATCACGCGGGTGAGCACCCTCCAAGGTGATCCGCTGCGGTTCGGGCACGGTGACCACGGGGGTGAGGTCGCCGTCGCCGTCGTCACGCCAGATGGTCTGCTCGTCGCCTTCACGTTGCAGGTAAACCGACCCGTATCCGGCCTCCAACGTCGAGATCGCACCGATTCCGTTCGACGACAACGGATCAAGACTGGCCAGTCCGCTGTGGCCGGTCACCCGATACCCGTCACGATTCCAGTAGGTGACCAGCATCCCGGTCTCGGTGACCGGGGCCAGGCGCCAACCCTCGGGGGAGTCGAACCCGGTGTAGAACGGCACCCCGTCGGCGGTGCCGGACATCTCGTCGCCGCCAGGCGGAAGCACCGGCGACCCGAAGGGCAGGTTGTTCACGTGGTATTGCCCTTCGAAGGCACCGACCGAAACTGCCGTCGTCAGCGGTTCACCGTCGTCGCCGGGCAGGTCGACCTCCACCTCGAACACGGCCGTCAGGAACTCGGACTCAACCAAACGCACGATCCGGTACCCGGCCGTACAGTCGGTGGCCTGGCAGTACCGGGCCAGCGCCGCCTCCATACGTCCCGGGGTGAACGCCTGGTCCTCGGTGAGGCCCACCTGCTCGACGATCGCCTCCGAAATTCCGTCCTCCATCACCAGATCGACCGCCGCCTCGTAGTCGCCGGCAGCCAATGAGTCCATCAGAGCCACGAGGGTTTCGTAGGCGTTGGCCTCGTCGACGTCGGTGGCCGGATCATCGACGAACGGCTCGGTTTCGTCGGGCGTCGACGTCGAGGCATCCGTCGACGTCGTGGACGCAGCGGCACCTTCGACCGGTTCGGGTTCCCTGGCAGTGTCCACCGTCTCGGTGCTCGAACAGCCGCCGAGGGTGATGACAACCGCCAGCGAACCGGCCAGGAGGCGACCCCGGATCCCCATGTTGCGATCCTAGACCCCCGGGGCTGATCGGTGACCGCGGCCCGGACCAGCCGGCAGACCGCATCCGCCCCTGCGCCTCCCGTCACCGGCGCCAAGATGAAGCAGAACCGGACGATACTGACCGGTTCTGCTTCACTTTGCCGGGGTTGGCCGACCCCCTACAGGATCTGCGAGAGGAACAGCTTGGTGCGGTCCTCCTGCGGGTTGGTGAAGAAGTGCTCGGGAGTACCGACCTCCACCACCTCGCCGTCGGCCATGAACACGACCCGGTCGGCCACCTCACGGGCGAAGCCCATTTCGTGGGTGACGCAGATCATGGTCATGCCCTCCTGGGCCAGGTCCTTCATGGTGTCGAGCACCTCTTTGATCATTTCCGGGTCGAGGGCCGACGTGGGCTCGTCGAACAGCATGACCTTCGGGTTCATCGCCAGCGACCGGGCGATCGCCACCCGCTGCTGCTGACCACCGGACAACTGGCCCGGATACTTGCTGGCCTGCTGCGGGATCTTCACCCGCTCCAACAGCTCCATGGCCGTGGCCTCCGCCTCGGCCTTCGGGATCCGGCGAACCTGACGGGGTGCCAGCGTGATGTTCTCCAACACCGTCAGGTGGGGGAACAGGTTGAAGCTCTGGAACACCATGCCGGTCTCCCGGCGGATCTCCTGGATGTTGCGCACGTCGTCGGACAGCTCGACGCCGTCGACGATGATCCGGCCGCGGTCGTGTTTCTCCAGCCGGTTGATGCACCGGATGAGGGTCGACTTGCCGGAGCCCGACGGCCCGATGACGACCACCACCTCCTGCTTGCCCACCAACATGTTGATGCCCTTGAGGGCTTGGAAGTCTCCGAAGTACTTGTCGATTCCGTCGACCTCGATCATGACCTCCTTGTCACCGATGTTCGTTGCGTCGCTGTCGACGTGAATGGTCTGGTCGGTCATGACTGTCCCCCTTCGAGTTGCCGTGTAGTTGCGCGTGTTGTTGGTTGCGTCGTTGATCGTGTCGTTGTTGTGATGATGGTCATTGCGCCCCTCTCATCGATCCCCGACGGCCAGTCGCCGCTCGAGGCGCTGGCTCTCTCGGGACATGGCGAAGGCGAAGGCCCAGAAGACGAAGGCCACATAGGCCATGGTCTCGGCAATGCCGAGGCTGCGGAAGTCGGCCTGCCCGTGGATCAGCGCTCGCACCCCGAGGAACTCCGTGATGCCGATGATGAACAGCAGTGTGGTGTCCTTGAACAGCGAGATGAACTGACCGACCATCGCCGGAATGACCGCCCGCAGCGCCTGTGGTAGAACCAGCAGCCGCATGATCGACGGTGCGGACATACCGAGCGCCTGACCGGCCTCGGTCTGGCCGGCCGGCACCGCCTGCAGACCACCACGAATGATCTCGGCCACGTAGGCACCGGAGAACAGGGTGATGGCGGCGATGGCCCGGGTGATCGACGACGGCACTTCGTCGGTGTTCAGGAAGAACCCGAGGAAGAACTGACCGGCCAGGAGGAAGGTGATGAGCGGCGCTCCCCGGAAGAACTCGATGTAGACCACCGACATGAGGCGGATGGCCGGGAGCTTCGACCGCCGACCGAGTGCCAGCATGATGCCGAGCGGAAACGCCAGCACGATCGCGGCACCGGCCACGATCAGGTTGATGTGGAAGCCGCTCCACGCCGACCAGTCGATGCCTTCGAACCCGATGGCCTGGAGCACGTAGTAGGCCACGAACCCGACGATCATGACAAGGCCGATGCGGGCCCCGTCGAGGCGATCACCGCGGTAGGCCGCAAAGGCCCCGTACAACCCGACGAGCAGGAAGATGGCGGCCAGCAGGCCCGGCCGGATGGCCAGGTTCGCCAGCCCGACGACGGCACCGAGGCCGGCGACCCCCATGAGCATGCCCGGAGGAATCAGTCGCACCGCCGCCGACAGTGCCGGGTAGAGGGCCAGCGTCACGAAGAACCAGGCGTAACCACCCGTTCCCGACAGCACCTGGAAGCTGGCCACTCCGACGAGGGCGGCCAACGTCCAGCCGTAGGGCTGGATCGATCGACCGAACCGTGAGGTGACGAACCACCCGGCAGCGGCCAGGGCAACCGCTCCGACGGCGATCAGATACGGGCCGGGTGTGCGGACGAACGCAATGAGCGTCACCACGACCAGCAGGCCGATCGACCAGTAGCTGGAGAAGTAGGTGCGCCAGCCGGTGGAGGCCACCGGCTCCCCCGACTCCTCGGCCCGGTCCCTGGCCCCGGCCGTGAGCAGGCCGGCCACCAGGCCGCCGCTCAACGCCATGAGCAGGAGTTGGGCCACCACCCGCCACCGCTCTTCGCGGGAGAAGGTGCCGATCATGAACAGCTCGAGGTTGGCTCGAACCGGTTCCCACTGACCGGTGATGAAGACGTAGCGGAAGGTCCGGTACAGGAGGTACAGCGCGATCGGCAGCATCAACAACGTGATGACCGTGTTGAGCGCGTTGTTGAACAGGTTCTTGCGGATCCACTCGCCCGGAGGGAGTTTGTCGTGGGGGGCGGCGTCAGCTTCGGCTGCGGCCGCCATCAGCTGGTGTTCGACCTCGTCGGCTGTTGGGACTACTGATGCTTGATCGGTCATCGGACTACCTCGAGGCGAACTGGAATCGACGATTGACAACGTTGAGCATCAGCGACCACCCGAAGGAGAACATCAGGTAGATCACCATCAACACCAGGAGCATCTGGACCGCCGGTTTCCCGTTGCCGATGGCCGTTGCGGTGAGCGCCGTGACATCGGCGTAGGCCACGGCGGTTCCGAGCGAGGTGTTCTTGGTCAGGTTCAGGAACTGGTTGATCAGCGCCGGAATGGCGATCCGCATGGCCTGGGGCAGGATCACGAACCGGTAACGCTGGAAGCCGCTCAACGCCAGCGCGTTGGCGGCCTCGGTCTGACCTCGGTGGATGGCCAGAATCGAACCCCGGATGATCTCGGCCACGTGGCTGGCGGTGTAGAGGCCGAGACCGACGGTGAGCGAGATGTAGGCGGAGTTGGTGGCGAAGCCACCTTCGATCCGCCGTCCGTTCTCCGACACGGCCGGCCATGACATCCGGTAGGGGTTGCCGGCGATCAGGAAGAAGACGATGGCGATGACCAGCAGCGTGAGAAACGAGAACAGCACCCGCCGGTGAGGTTCTCCTGTCTCGATGTTGACCTTCGTGCGCCACCGCCACACGGCGACTGCGGCGACGAGGCCGACCAGCAGGCCGATCCAGAACAGCGAGGGTGTTCCGTCGGTGGTGGCGAACGATGGAATGCCCCAGCGGTCGTTCGACAGCATTGCAAAGTTGTTGTCGCTGCCCGGGAGCTTCAGCTGAATCGGCGCGCTGTTGGGGTTCATCGCCGGCAGCGGTCCGCTGACGAATGCGGCGGCGTAGATGAAGATGAGGATGACGAGCGGCGGGATGTTTCGGAACACCTCGACGTAGATCATCGCCATCTTCTGCACCAGCCAGTTGGTCGACAGCCGGCCGATGCCGATGAAGGTGCCCAGGATCATGGCGATGGCGATACCGACGACGGCCGAGATGGCGGTGTTGCGGATGCCGAGCCACAGCAGGTCGGGGAAGATCGGCTGGTTCTGGTCGAACCCGAAGGCATCGCGAACCTGGAACCCGGCGGGCGAGCGGAGCACGCCGAAGCCGGTGTCGATGCCGAGCCGGTTGAGGTTGTCGATCAGGTTGCCGAACAACCAGCGAAGGGCCAGGACGACGACGAGAACCGCCACCACCTGACCCAGTATTTTCAGTATGCGTTCGTCGCGCCAGAACGGCGGCCGCTGTTGCGCAGCACCGCCTGATGTCGTTGTCGTTGCAGCCACTTGTCGGCTATCCCCCTTTGTTGTGTTCCCACCCCTGGAAATGAACAGAGGGGCCGACGGTCCTGCCGTCGACCCCTCCAATTATCGCACGTGGTCGATCACCGACCCGTATTCCCGTCGTCGCTTAGCGATACGGCGGGACGTACATCAGACCACCGTTGGTCCAGATGTCGTTCGGTGAACCCTCGAGTGTGAGGCCGATCGGCACGATGTTCCGGTCGTAGATCTCCTTGTAGTTGCCCACCTGGGAGACGACCTGAACCGCGAAGTCGGACGGGAGTCCGAGGCCGGCGTCGAAGTCGGTCGCCTGACCGACGAAGCGCTGGATCTCAGGGTTGTCGCCGGAGTAGGAGCCGATGTTCGACGAGTCGAGGCCGAACTCCCACGCCTGCACGGTGGCCATGACCGACCACTCGACGGCCTGGGCCCAGGCGCTGTCACCGTCGGCCACAACCGGACCGAGCGGCTCCTTCGACATGACCTCGGCCATGATGAACTGCTCATCGCCACCCTCGCCCTCGATGGAGGACTTGAAGGCGGCCAGCTGGCTGGCATCGGAGGTCCAGGCCTCACACTGGCCCTCGACGTAGGCCGGCTGCAGTTCGGTGTTCTCGGCGAACACCACCGGGGTGAAGGGGATGCCTCGGGCGTTGAACACCGAGGTGAGGTTCAGCTCGGTGGTCGTGCCCGACTGGACGCAGATGCTGGCGTCGGCCAGATCCTCGAACGTGGTGAAGCCGCTGGAAGCGGGGACCATCATGCCCTGACCGTCGTAGAACGTGGTGAACAGGAAGGTGGCACCCTCGCCGCCGTCGCGGGTGGCGGTCCAGGTGGTGTTACGGATCAGCACGTCGATCTCACCGGACTGGAGTGCGGTGAACCGAGCCTCGGCCGACAACGGCCGGTACTCGACGGCGTTGGCGTCACCGAGAACACCGGCGGCCACGGCACGACAGAAGTCGATGTCGAAGCCGCTGTACTCACCGGCCGAGTCGACGATGCCGAAGCCCGGAAGTGACTCGTTGGCACCGCAGACGACGGTTCCCCGTTCCTTGACGGCATCGAGAGTGCTGCCACCCTGGGTCAGTTCGACCTCGTCACCATCGGCGTCCTCCGAGTCGGCGTCGCCCGACCCGTCCTCTTCTGTGCTGTCTTCGGTGCCGCTGTCATCATCATCGCTATCACTACCGCAGGCCGAAGCGACCAGGGTGAGAGCGAGAAGAAGCGACAGCAGACGAAGCAATTTTGAAAGCGTCATGTGTGTAGGAGCTCCTCTCCCCATTGAGACTCTCCGCCGGAATGGCGGATCTTGACGGGTACCCGCGGCGGACTCGAAACGGCGACGTGCCGCCCGAACGTGAACCGCGGACCCCCAAATCATAGTCGTCGAGTATGACGAGACTATCTCGTTCCGGTGTCGCGCGCGCGTTGATCGCGAGAAGTACGGCCCCGTTGGACCGGAAATCGACAGAATTTCACGCTCTTGGTACATTTCTTCGTGATGACTGCGGAAGGCGAAAAATCTGTTCCATTGACCGTTTGGTCGGACTTTCTCTGACCCTGGTGTTATGTCGGGACGGTCCGTCTCGACGAACTGGCCGAACGCATGGGCGACCGCATCACGATCGAATGGCGATCGTTCCTGCTGCGGGTCGAACCGAAGACGACGAGCCGCGAGTCCTTCATCGAGTACACGCAGTCGTGGTTGCGGCCCGCGGCGATGGAACCTCGGGCCGCCTTCACGGTCTGGGCCTCGGATGCCCCTCCCCCGACGTCGTCGCTGCCGGCGCAGGTGGCGGCCAAGACCATGGAGCTCCACGAACCCGACGCCGTGTTCGGCTACCACCGAGCGCTGCTCACGGCCTATTTCACCGACAACCGTGACATCTCCGACCTGGAGGTGCTGGCCGACGTCGCCGCCGAGACCGGGGTCGAGCGGGCCGGGTTCGTCACGGCGTTCGAGCAGCACAACCAGGCGCTGACCCGAGCGGTCATCGAGGATCACAACGGTGCCATCGAGAACGGTGTGACCGCCGTGCCCACCGTCGTCATCAACAACATGATGCCGGTCCCGGGCGCGCAGGAGGTCGACGCCTACCAGACCTGGATCGAACGCATCCTCGCCGCCACCTGAGCTGCCCAGATGACACTCGACGCCAGACACGTCATCGATGCCGCCAACAACCTCGACCGGCGCCTCGGGCAACAGATCGAGTTCATCCTCGAACTCGACCGGCTGAAGACCGTGATCCGGCGTTCCCTCCTCGTCGACGGGTCCCGCTACGAAAACACAGCGGAGCACTCGTGGCATCTGGCGATGATGGCGCTGCTGCTGGGCGAATGGGCCGGACCAGAGGTGGACGTGATCGAGGCGACGAAGGCGGCTCTCATCCACGACATCGTGGAGATCGACGCCGGCGACACCTACATCTACGACACCTCCGCGAACGGCGACAAGGCCGCCGTCGAGGAGGCGGCCGCCGAGCGGCTGTTCGGCCTCCTGCCCGCCGACCAGGAGGCGGAAATCCGGCGGCTGTGGGATCTCTATGAGCGCCGGGACACCCCGACCGGGCGTTTCGCCTACGCCGTCGACCGGCTCCAACCGCTCCTGTTGAACGTGGCCAGTGGCGGGGTGAGCTGGACCCGTCACGGGATCCGGGCCGATCAGGTCCGCTCGGTCAACAGCCCGATCGGCGACGCCTCGGATCTGCTGTGGGATCTGGCCCAGCGGATCATCGACGAGGCCGCCGACGCCGGAGCGCTGGCCGCGCCCGCCACCGACTCTGCGATCTGAGCGGGCCGTCGTCGCCGTCAGGCGCGACAACCGTCAGGCGCAGCCCTCCTCGTCATCGGCCGGGCGATATTCCATCGAATCCGCGGTACCCCGGGCGGTGACGACCAGGCGGTCCTCGGCCGCTCGCTCGACGATCAGATCGATGACGTCGACCCGGGTCACGTCATCCCACGCGGCGGGCAAGCCCTCGGCCGCCGACTCGTCGGTCAGCACCCATTGTCGCCCGTCGACCGGGTGGAAAAGGCGCTCCAGCCCGCAGTGGGTCGAGACGTCGAGGATGATGCCGGTATCACCGACGGCGAGCGGCGACGACTCTCTCAGCACCGGGTGTTCCAGCACCTCCGGGGCGGGCGCTCGCAGCTCACCCGGTTCGAACGACGCGTAGCCGTCATCGAGGCCGCCCACGTTGTCGTCCGGTCCGGTGGTGGCGGTGAACGCGTCGGCGGGCAGATCCTGGCGGGTGATGGCGACGATGATGACGTGGGGGTTGTCGTCGTCATGGCATGCGTCGAAGCCATGCGGCTCGAGCACCGGGTAGAGACGCCCGGTGTCGGGGTTGTACTCGATCCGGTCGAGCGGGCCGTTGGGGCAGTTCCCCGGCTCGGCGACGTTGAACTCGAGGAACACCTCGTTGTCGATGTCGACCTCGGCGTCGGGAGCGACGGCCCACACCTGCTGCGCCGTGAGCTGTGTGGTGGTGTAGGCGTCGCCGTAATCGAGATCCTCGGCCAGCACCCGGTGGGGCACGGTGACCACGTTTTCCGTTGGCGGCGGCGGATCGGTGACGGCGACGACCGCGGCCTCGATCTCGTCGATCGTCATGCCGTCGGTGCCGGGCGGAGGATCGAAGATCGGGACCGCCGGCTGTTCGGGGTCGCAGGCGACGACGAGGCCCTGCACGTGAGGGGTGAACCGGCCCTGGTGCTCGACGAGAAAAGCGAGGAAGCGGAGGCGGGCCGGGTCGAACGTCACCGGCTCGGCCAGCGGATCGGGCTCGTTCCGGAACGCCCAGACGGCATCGTAGGCGAACGACGCCGGGGTGGAGTCGCCGGTCGGTTTGAGCGCCAGGGTTTCCCCCACCTGCACGTCGAGCATCGGTCGATCCTCGGGGTCCTCCGGTTCGGGAGCGATGACCCGCTGAGCACTGAGCATGGTGCCGGTAACGATCTCGTCCGAGGCATCGATCAGCTCGGGAAGATCGACGTAGGGGTCGTAGTCGTAGGTGGGGGTCCCTTCGGTCAGCAGATCGACGATCGGCGCCACACCCTCGTCGCATCCCACCATCTCGGCGGAATCGCCACCGGACCCGGCGGCGGTCGGTTCACCCTGCCCGCAACCGACGAGCGGCGCCATGACGGCGCACGCTACCAGCACGCCGACCACCGTTGACCTCACGTCAGCCGGCGTCATCGTCGTCCTCGCCGACCACATCGACGTCGAGCACGTCGTCAGGGCGGGACCGACGTGCCGAAGGACCGGAGGGTCCGGTGCCGAAGCTCCCGAAGCCGCCGAGCCCCCCGGTGGCGTTGGCGACCCGAACGTCGATTCGACGGCGGAAGAAGGCGATCACCGGCGGTCGGAGCACCGCTCGAATCGGGGGTATGAGCAGAGCCAGGCCCAACGCGTCGGTGAGGAAACCGGGTGTCAGCATCAGCGCCGAGGCGAAGAAGATCATGGCCCCGTCGGCCAGATCGTTGGCGGGCATGCGACCGGCCCGGAGGCTCTCCCGCACCCGGCCGATCACGCCGAGGCCTTCGCGGCGAACCAGCCATGCCCCGGCGGCGCTGATGGCGATGACGAGCACGATCGCCAAGGGCCAGCCCACCTGTCCGGCCACCTGGGTGATCAGGTAGATCTCCAGAACCGGAAGGACGATGAAGGCCACGAACAACCAGATCACCCTGCCATCGTATGCCCTGCGGCGGCAGGGTTCCGGGCGGGGCCTCCCAGGCCCGGCTCGATTACGCTGGCGTCCGTGACCGCCACCGAGCATTCGTCGGCGCCAACCGAGGCCCAGGTTCACGACGAGGTCCTGGCCTGGTTCACCGACGCGTGGAACCCCGACCTGTCGCTGGTCGAGTGGCGGGAGATCCTGATCGACTCGGGGTGGGCGGTACCGTCGTGGTCGCCGGAGTGGTTCGGCCGGGGGCTGCCGAGCTGGGCCGACCGGGTGGCCCACCAGACGATCCGCCACGCCGGGGGCGTCGCCACCCCGGTCGGTGTCGCCATGTTCCTGGCCGCCCCCACGCTCTACGACCACGCCTCGGATGACCTCAAGCGGCGCTTCCTGCGCCGGACGCTGACCGGGGAGCTGGTGTGGTGCCAGCTGTTCAGTGAACCCGGTGCCGGGTCGGACCTGGCCGGGCTGACGACGACGGCGGAGCGGGACGGCGACACCTGGATCGTCAACGGGCAGAAGGTGTGGAACACGTCCGCCGACCACGCCGATGCCGGCCTGCTGGTGGCCCGAACCGACTGGGGTGCCGTCAAGCACGGGGGGCTGACGTACTTCGTGCTCGACATGGATCAACCGGGGGTCGAGGTGCGGCCGATCCGGCAGATGAACGACCATCGTTCCTTCAACGAGGTGTTCCTCACCGACGCCCGAGTCCCGCATGACCAGGTGGTCGGTGAGGTCGGCAGCGGCTGGGCGGTGGCTCGCGGCACGCTGGCCCACGAGCGCACGTTCTCGGTGCTGCGCCGAGCCCATCTCGAAGCCGATGCCACCGGTCGGGCGGTCGACGAGGCCCGAACCGAGGCGGCCGACTATCTCGAGACCTACGAGTGGTACCCGCAGCGGGCCGGTCGGGTCGATCTGGTGGTGGAGCGGGCCCGCGCCGGTGGTGTGGCCGACGACCCCGTCGTCCGCCAGGAGATGATGAAGCTCCTGGCCTTCAACCGGGTGGCCGAGCTCACCGCCGAGCGGGCCAAGGCTGCTCGGGCACTCGGCCGTCCGCCCGGTCCGGAAGGGTCGATCGGCAAGCTCGCGCTCTCGGAGGTGGCCCGCCGCTGCCACCGGGTCCATTCGCTGATCGCCGGCGCCCGGGCCATGCTGACCGACGGGCCCGATCCGCTCGACGCCGTGGTGGCCGAGGTGCTCGTGTCGACCCCGGCCCAGTCGATCGCAGGCGGCACCGACGAAATCCAGCGCAACATTGTGGGCGAGAACATCCTCGGTCTGCCCCGGGAGCCGGCGGTCGATCGCAACAAGCCGTTCCGAGAGGTGGGAGCACCGTGACCGATACACCGGTGGCCGTAGCCGTCGGCGACGACCACGTCGCCACCGTCGAGATCAGGCGACCGCCCAACAACTTCTTCTCCCTGACGATGCTGACCGGGGTCGCGGAGGCACTCGAGTCGCTCGACGGCGACCTGTCGTGTCGGGCGGTGGTCCTCTGCTCGCAGGGCAAACACTTCTGCGCCGGCGCCGACTTCTCCGGAGACGGGGACGAGGCCGGCGACGGTACGGGCCGAACCGAGGACGTCTACGCCGCCGCCGTTCGCATCTTCCGCACCGGAACACCGATCGTGGCCGCCGTACAGGGCGCGGCGATCGGCGGTGGGCTCGGTCTGGCGCTCGCCGCCGACTTCCGGATCGCCGCCCCCGAAGCCCGCTTCAGCGCCAATTTCGCCCGGCTCGGCTTCCACCAGGGCTTCGGTCTGAGCGTGACACTGCCCCGGCTGGTCGGGGTGCAGACCGCCGCCGAACTCCTCTACACAGGTCGGCGGGTCAAGGGCGACGAGGCGGTGGCGATCGGGCTGGCCGACCGGCTGGCCCCGGTCGACGAGGTGCGCGCCGCAGCCCACGATCTCGCTCGCGACATCGCGGCGTCGGCTCCACTGGCCGTCCGTTCGATCCGGGCGACACTGCGCGGTGACCTGGCCGACCGGGTCGCGGCGGCGACCGCCCACGAACTCGAGGAACAGAACCGCCTCCGGGCCACCGACGACTTCGCCGAGGGAACCAGAGCCATGGTCGAGCGACGCACCCCGGACTTCCGGGGCTGGTAGCGGCGCCGGTGATGCCTTCCGGTTCGTACTGATCCGGCGGCGTCGATCGCCGACCGCCATACCGCAGACCGGGCGTCTCCCTACTGACGGCCCCGGCGGATGATCCGGGTGCGGATGAACCGCTCGACCGGATGCTCGGGGTGCTGACCCCGCACGACCGCTTCGGTCGTCATCTCGATCCGACCGGTGATCTGCGTGACGTTGTAGCGGTGCACGACCCGAGCCGCGATCACGCCGACGGCGGCTCCGACGGGTAGCGCGGCGAGCGCCACCGGGGTGATCAACAGGCCGATCACTCCGGCCGCCACGGCCGATCCGCCGGCCACCACCGTGCCGCCGACGATGGCTTCGGCCCGCTTGTTCGACACGTCGGCCACGAGACAGACCGACCGGTCCTGATCGCTACCCGCCGTGGCCGCCTGCACACGGCGAACCCGGTCGAGCCCTCCCGTGCCACCGACGCTGCGCAACCCGCGCCCGAACGCCGCAACCAGACCGGAGCGAGGCTCGGCCACGATCACACCGTCACCGGTCATCTGGGTGCGGAGACCGTGATCGACCTCCAACCATCGTTGCACGATGACCGCCGCCGTCGCCTCGTCCGACGGGAGCTGGCTGATGGCCCACACCTGTCTCGGACCGACGACCCGGTCGAGCAGACCGACCCCGTGATCGACCCCGGCTCGCACCTCCGCCACGGCCGTGACAACGGCCGACGGGGAGATCCCGACCTCGTCGGCCACCGCCACCAGATCCTCGACCGCGAGGTGTTCGTCGGTCGGATGACGTTCGTGGGCCACCTCGGTTGCTCGCCGCAGGATCACCGACACCTGGTCCCGGTCGAATCGGACACCGGCCGCCGGACTGGACCGACCGGGCGAAGGCCGAGGCGGAGGAGGTGGAGGTGGTGAATCGGGTGACGGCGAGCGCATGATCAGTACCCATCCAGCCTAGGGGTGGACCGGTGCCGCCGGGCGTCGCGTCGGCCGCCGCTCACGCGTCGGCGCCGGCCCGCGGCCGCTGGCTCTCCTTCCAGGAGCCGGTGTCGGCCCGCGGCTCGCGGGGTAGACCGAGGATGCGGTCGCCGACGATATTGCGTTGCACCTCGGAGGTGCCGGCGTAGATGGTGCCGGAGCGGGCGATGTGGAAGGAGGCCAACCAGTTGCCGGCGGTGTTGGCGGTGCCGATGTCGGGTGCTCCCAGGCCGCCCCTCGTCTCCTGGCCCCTGGCCACGGTCGCCGCCGGACCCAACAGATCGAGCGCGGCCTCGGTGATCTCCCGGTGGTAGTGGCTCCACCGGAGTTTGCCCAGCGACGACTCCGGGCCCGGCGGCTTGCCGGCCAGGAATCGGGTGAGCGCCTGCATGCCCTGGTAGCGCATGATCTCGACGACCGAGTGGAACCGGGCGGCCCGCTGCCGCACGATCGGGTCGTCCGCTTTGCCGAGCCGGCGGGCCAGTTCGAGAAAGGCGTCGAGTTCGGCCCGGAACTTGAGGTGGGTGGTGGTGGCGCCGATGCCCCGCTCGTAGCCGAGCAGGGTGTTGGCCACCACCCAGCCGTTGTTGACCCCGCCGAGCACGTTCTCCTTCGGGCAGGTGACGTCGCTGAAGAAGACCTCGTTGAAGTGATCCTGCCCGGCGATGTTGGTGATCGGCCGGATCTCGATGCCGGGCTGGTCCATGGGCACGAGAAGGAAGCTGATGCCTTTGTGTTTCGGCGCGTCGGGGTCGGTGCGGGCGAGGACGAAGATCATGTTGGCCGTGCGGGCGGCGGAGGTCCAGATCTTCTGGCCGTTGATCACCCACTGGTCGCCGTCGAGTTCGGCCCGGCATCCGAGGTTGGCCAGGTCCGACCCGGCGTCGGGCTCGGAGTAGCCCTGGCACCAGAGATCCTCCCCCGACAGGATCCGGGGGATGTAGTGGGCCTTCTGCTCATCCGTGCCCATCTGGAGGATCGTGTTGCCGACCATGCTGATGCTGAACCCGTCGTTGAGCCCCGCCGTCGGTACACCTCGCTTGGCGAACTCCTCGTTGAGCACGACGTGTTCGATGTGGGAAAGCCCGGCGCCACCGTATTCGGCCGGCCAGTTGGGGGCGAGCAGCTTGTTGGCGGCCAGCACCTCCCGCCAGCTGGTGTAGAAGTCGATGCGTTCCTGACCGACGAGCGTGCCGATGCCCTTCCAGTCGTCGGGGAGGTTCCGGTCGAGGAAGCCGTTGATGTGTTCGCGGTAGGTTTCGGCTTCGGGTCCATGACTCGGCTGCATACCACGACCCTACATCGGGCGCCGGAAACGGCCCAGCCCGGACCTCGGGATCAGCCGGAACGACCGAGTTCGAGCAGTCGAATCCGCCAGGCGGCCAGTCGGCCGGCGGCGCACAGCACGTCGAGCAGCCGGGAGTCGGGGGAGAAATCGGATCGGGCCAGCGCCATGACCTGCCGGCCGTCGCGCATGTCGCCTCTCGATTCCCAATCCGTTTCGTCGGCCGACTGGTGGACGGCGATCGCCGTGCCTCCCCGATCGTTCATGAAGTCGAACGCCGGGAGGTCGCTGTCACCGTCGCCGACGAACACCATCTGCTCGAACGGTACGTGCCAGTCGGCCGCCGGGACGTGGGCGTCGACGTCGGAGTCACGGTCGGACTCGATCGATGACAGCCCCTTGGCCAGAGCCTTCAGATGGCGGACCTTGGCGTAGTGTCCGACGGTGTTTCGGGGACCGAGGATGGAGCCGTCGTCACCGAACGCCCAGTGCCCGCCGATGAGTCGGTCGAACCGATCGGCGATCGACGTGTTCTTCGGTACGTCGACGAATCCGGCGGTGATCAGGTAGAACCCGATCTCGATATCGGCGTCGACCTCCTGGACGGCGGACCTGACGGCATCGAACATGTCCTCGACCCCGTCGTAGAGGGGAAGACTGGCGGCGACCGCGGCGAACGTGTCGGCCGTGATGCCATCCTCACCGTCCGCGATTCGCCGATTCGACAGTTCGACCATGGCCTGCGCTTCGGCCAGCCGCTGCTCCCAGCCGTCGGCCACCAGGGGCTGAACGTGCTCGGACCGGAAGCCGGCGGGGTCCTCGCCGAGGTGTTCGAGCAGCGCATTGGTCGTGTTGGGGGCGAGCGTCTCGTCGAAGTCGAACGCGAACACGACCCGGCGGTGTAGCGCTTGCAGGATGAGGCTGTCGGGCTTGTCGCTCATGATCGCCGCGTTACCCGTCCTCGCTCGTCGACAAACGTTTGGCTCCGACATGGCCGGGTACGTGGATATCATGGATTCTTCACAGCCCACCGGTCGCTCCGAACTCCTTGCCGTGCTCGACGAGCCGCCGTTGCCCGTCGCCACGATCTATCTTCCGTCGCCGAGCGCAGTCGAGGATGCGGAGCAGCGGTTCGCCATCCGAACCAAGAACGTCCGGCAGCATCTCGAACAGGCCGACGCCCCCGAGTCGATGGTTGCCCTGGTCGACGAGGCGCTCGGGCGGGCGGACCACTCCGACGCCGCCGGACGGTTTCTCGTCGTGACCGACGAGCGGGTGGTCCTCGACCGGGACCTTGTTCGTCCGGTCGACGAGACCGACATCACCCTCGGGCGACTGCCGGCGATCCTGCCGATGCTGGAGATCTCGCGTATCGACGTACCCCACCTGGCTGTGCTGCTCGACCGGACCGGTGCCCACGTCTACGAGCGATCGGGGGTGGCCGACCCTGTCGATGTCGACGTCATCGAGGGCGAGGAGTTGCACGTCCAGCGATCTCAGCCCGGCGGCTGGTCGCAGAAACGGTTCCAAACCCGGGCCGAGAACCTCTGGGAGCAGAACGCCAAGCAGACCGTCGAGGAGATCCTGGCCGAGCATCCCGACGTGGAGCTGATTGTCGTCGGCGGCGACGTGCGGGCCGTCGGGTTCTTCACCGAGCACGTCCCCAACGGACCGACGGTCGTCGAGGTCGACGGTGCCCGGTCGGCCGACCACGACGCGTTCCTCGACAACGCCGACCGGGTGCTCCGCACCAGGGCCGCCGAGCGGCAGACCGAAGCCATGGACCGGGTGACCGAGGCCGTTGCCACCGGCAACGGTGCCGACGGCGACGCCGCCCTCCAACTCATCACCCAGGGCCTGGCCGACGAGGTGATCATCGGCAACGATCACCGTGACCCGGACCGGGCCACCGCCGAGTTCGACCTGACCATCCCCGCCTATCTCGGCGGCTCCCAGGAGTGGGACACCGAGCACGCGGTCACCGTGCCGATCGCCGACGCCGCCCTGCTGATGGCCCACCGGCTCGGAACCAACATCGTGGTTGTTCCCAAAGGCGCAGCGGCACGATTCGATCTCGGTGTGGGCGCCGTCAGCCGCTGACCCCGGCTGGTGGTAGCAGCCGCCACGGCATCGCTCAGACCCAGTCCTCGGGAATCAGATCCGTCGCCCGATACCCGAGCCAGTAACCCAGCCCCGCTCCGAGCAGCGCGCCAACGGGTCCGTAGGTCTCGAAGGCGGCCTGTGTGATCCTCAGAAGCACGGTCCAGGGGTTGCCGGCCGAGAATTCGAGGTCGAGTGCTCCGATCCCGAGGATGAGCGCGATGACCTGTGTAGCCGCGAAGACCACGACCATCGTCGCCGCAACGGGCGTCGACATACCACCGGACTTTCGCACGAGTGCCGTGTTGAGCGCGACGCCCAACGACCAGGCCAACGTGGCCACGAAGACCGCCAACCATCCCCGACCCAATGCGCCTTGGACTTCCGGTGACATCATCGCCGCCACGAACGGGGCACCCAGGAGGGCGCCCGCCGCGGGCACGGCGTTGTCCGCCGACTCGAGCCAGCGGTCGATTTGTTCGCCCTCGCTCCTGATCTGCCTGATCACGGCGGCCGACGAGGACGCACCGGCCGGCCGAGGCACACTGCCCTGGATCCGTCGCTCGTACTCGATTCGGCCGTCGCCGTAGTGCACACGGAGCATCCCGCCGGTGATCGCCAGCTGCGATCTGGCCTCCCCAACGGCCTCCCTCTTGGTGCGGAAGCCCGCCAGAGGCACGCCGCCGTCCTCGGCTCTCACGACCCACCGCACGTCGACCTCGACGGGTTCAGGGTCAACCTGGTGAGGGTCAACTCGTTCGACGATGCGCGTGCGTTCCTCCGCCAGGTCCAATCCAGCGCCTCCTTCCGACTCAGCTCTGGTTGGCGACGACACTACCGGCCGGTGTCACCTCGGCCTCGTTCTGCAGCGCCGCCTTGAAGCTGGGGGTGGCTTGCAGGGCGACGATGTCAGCCGGCATTTCGATGCCCTTCGAGTCGAGCGCCGCTTTGACGGCACGGATCGCCTCGTCAAGCACGACCCGGGCGTTGTGTTGGGGTGATTCGGTCCAGAACTGCGCGTCGATGTCGACGGTCGACACGTTGAGCTGGTTGATCAGCGCTTCCGGCGCCGGGTCGGAGCGGATGCCTTCGACGGACGCCAGCGCGTCGACCACGACCTGGCGGGCCTCGGCGGCGTCGTTCTCGTAGGCGACGCCGACCACGAAGTTGAGTCGCCGGACTTCATAATGTGTCTGGACGACGATCACACTCTTGTACACGTCACGGTTCGGGATGATGACCATCCGCCCGTCGAACGTCTTCATCCGGGTCTCCCGAATGGTGATCGCCTCGACGGTGCCGGTCTGGCCCTGCACATCGATCTGGTCGCCCGACTCGAACGGCTGGCGGAACAGCAGGAGCACCCCGGCCAACGTGTTCTCCAGGATGTCCTGGAACGCGAAACCGACGGCCACCGAGAAGATGCCAAGGCCGGCCAGCAGGTCGACGGGCTGGACCGACGGAAAGGCCACGGCCATGGCCACCAGGAAGCCCAGTCCGAGCACGATCCAACCGCCGAGCTTGCTCATCACCCGTTCGAAGCTCGGGGTCTGGTGCCCGGCGAGCAGGCGGCGCAACACCATGCGCACGATCCGGGCGATGATCCAGAACACGAAGAGGACGATCAGCGCGATCCCCAGGCGGGGCAGCGTTTCGAGAAAGCTCTCGACGATCGAGCGGGCCGAGTCGGTCACCTCCTCGGTCGGGGAGTCGAGCCCCGGCTCATCGGTTTGCCATGGCATCATCGGTTTCGTCATTCGAAGCGCGCTCACAGGACCAGAAGTACCCTGCGTTGCGATCGGCCAAACAGGCCCTCGGGGACTCGAGATTCCGGCGCCGGCTAGTACGGCAGGAACGCCACCGAGGGTTGAACGACGTTGCCCACCTGCCAGAACTCGCCGCCGATCACCAGACCGTTGGCCGCGGCGTCGATCACCCAGACGCCGAGCTGGCTGTTGGCCTTGGCCGTCCAGGACAGATCCTGGTCGCCGGTCACCGCGTCGAAGACACAGAGTCGACGGCAGGCGTTGCCGGTGTCGGTCACGAGATCCCAATGGCTGCCGACGAACACCCGGCCCTGGTTGACGAACACCGCCTGGGCGTCACCATCTCCGGCGTGGTCCCACAGCAGCGCACCGGAGGTGGCGTCGAAGGCACGGACCCGGTTGCCGCCATGGCTCTTCCAGCCGCCTGTCGCCACGTAGACCATCGACTCGTCGGCCGACAGATCGACGGAAAAGGCCGGTGAATGGCTGGTGTAGACACTGCCGACGTCGAACGGGAGCAGGGCGCCGGTGAAATCGACCGCGGCGACCCTGGCCCGGTTGACGGTGTCGACGACCCCGAAGACCCCGGCGAACATCACGCCGTTGGTCATCGGTGCGATATCACGCACCTGCCCGTCAGGTCGCGGGGTGAACGAGCCGTCCACCACGCCGGTGGTGGCGTCGAAGCGGATCAACCGGCCCCGGACCACACCATCCGACTCGGTGAAGTCACCACCGACGTACACGTCGGTACCGTGCACTGCGATGGCGTACACGGTGTCGTCGAAGGCCGGCACCGGGTTGGCGTCGATGCTGCCGTCGACCGGATCGACGGCAGCGAAATGGGCTTTGGCCACGCCGCCGACGGTCGAGAACGAACCGCCGACGAGAAGTCGGTTGTTGGTCGAGTCGATGACCACTCGACGCACCGCATCGTCGGTGTCGGCCGCGAACCCGCTGATCGCCGCGCCCGACAGCAGATCGACGGCCGCCAGGTTCTGGCGATGGACGCCGCCGTACACGTAGAAGTCGCCGGCCACGAGCACCGTCGACGAGGAGACGCCGATGGCCAGCACCGGACCTCCGGGATCGAAACCGGAGGCAAGAGCGTCGCCGGTGGTGGAGTCGACCAGCGCGGCATACCGCTTCTGCTCGCCACCGACGGCGGTGAAGGAGCCCCCAACGGCGACCTCCCCCGCTGGCGTCATGGCCACGGACGAAACCGCTCCGTTCGGAGCCGGGTCCCAGGCGTCGGCCGCCGCGGTCACCCGATCGATGGCGGCCAGGCCGCTTCGGGCTGCCCCACCGATCGTGGAGAACTCACCGCCGACGACATACCGCCCGCCGTCGACGACGACGCCGGCGACGGGACCGTCGGCCAGGGGCAGGAACGCGCTGTCGGCGGCCCCGGCCACCACACGGGCCAAGTACGGGCTGGCGACGGAACCGACGGTCGAGAACTCACCGGCAACCACGACGTCCGGGCCGTCGATCGCGATGTCGGTCACGAATCCGTCGGCATCCGGGTCCCACGGCAACAACGCCCCGGAGGCGGTATCGGCCGCGGCGAGATGCGCCCGAGCCTGACCCGAGGCGGCGTTGAACCGCCCGCCGAGGTAGAGGGTCGAACCGTCGGCCGACAGGGCGGCGGCGAAGACGTCGTCGTTGGGGGTCGGCCACGGGTCGGACAGCAGGCTGCCGCTCTCCGCGTCCACGCTCGCGACCCGACCGACCGACGTGCCCCGGATGGTCGAGAACTCGCCGACCACGATCACCCTCCCGTTGGCCGGATCGGGAACGAGGTCGTAGACGGGGCCGTTGGTG
Organism: Acidimicrobiales bacterium; assembly: GCA_965216675.1. GTDB lineage: Bacteria > Actinomycetota > Acidimicrobiia > Acidimicrobiales > SZUA-35 > JAHELU01. Next base: position 2,193,251 of record CBDCGK010000004.1, read on the forward strand.
CGGGGCGCCCAATTGGTCAGATTGCCGGCGGCGTCGATGCGGGCCCCGCCCCGGCGGAACGCCGATCCGACGTAGGTGAAGTTTCCACCGACGTAGAAGCCGCCTTGGCCGTCGGGAACAACAACGTGGACCGGACCGTCGAATGCGGCTGCACTGGAGGTCAGCACCGTTCCGGTGGCGGCGTCGAGCGCGACGGCGCTGCCGAGCGCCGGGCCGACCTGATCGAACAGACCGCCCAGGTACACCGTCGACCCGACGACCTCGAGGTCGTAGACGGGACCGTTGGCGCCCCAGGTGCTGTTCGGGATGGTTCCCGGAAGCCCGTCGTTGGTCACCGAGAAGGCGACCGAGCCGGCGGCCGACGACTGGTCGGAAACGTCAACGGTGACGGCCTCCAGAAGGTACGCGCCATCAGCAGGAAGCCCCAGTTGAATCGTCCAGTCGGACGACGTGGCCAAGGGATCGCTGAGGATGGCGGCGTGCTCGTGGCGGGTCGCGGCCAGGCTTCCGTCGGCCTGAAGCCAGTCACCGGAAGCGGTGTCCTGGACGGCGACACGGACCTCGGCCACTGCGACGTCATCAACGGCGGTGCCGGATGCCGACAGCGAGGGTGAGGTGAGCACCTCGTCGGCGACGGGGGCCGCGATCGTCGGGGGATCCGGAACCAGATCATTGAAAGCAGGGGTTTGGGCCACGATCGTGTAGTCGGCCCCTCCACCGCTCGAGCGGGCTCGCAAGGTGTAGGCTCCCGCCGACGGCACGACAAAGGCGACCGTCTCCGGTTGGTCACCGGTGTCGGACACGTTCAGGTAGGAGCCGCTCTCGTCGATGAGAATGAGGTCGAGGTCGGCACCGGGTTGGGCCCAGTCGAGCTGGGCGACCACGAGACCGGGGCCGAACACGCCAAGAGCATGGTCGGACATTCCGCCGGCGGTGACGGTACCCCCGAACGTCTCGTCGGGATCCGGTGCGCTGTCGACCAGTTGTACGGTCAGGTCGTAGTCGCTGGCACCGGATGCCGTGCTGACGGCCACGGTGTAGCTCGAACCGGCCGCGACCGTTTTCGACAGGACCTTGGGCGTCACCCCGGCCTTGGTGGCATAGAGCACGGTGCTCGTCCCCTGGCGGAGCAGGAGTCTCAGCTCGGCGTTGGGATCGTCCTGATCGAGGGTGATGAGCAGGCGACCGTCGTCGGCCGACGCGACCTGGTGGACGATCCACGACGCCGAGGCGGCGTCGCCGGTTCCGCTGAACGTCCGGAAACCCTGGTGGGTGATCACCGACTCGACCGGCGACGGTGTCGCCTCGTCATCGACGGCGGTGACCTCCAACCGATACGAGCCGTCCGCCGGCGGCGTCCAGAAGAGGCTCCAGTCGACCGTGCCGGCCGCTGCGGGGGTGATGGTGGCCGGTAACTCCACCCGGGCGGCGCCCAGCGTGCCGTCGGTCTGGAGCCACTGGCCGCTGGCCAGGTCGTTCACCGCTACGCCAACCGACACCACGTCGACATCGTCGGTAGCGGTGCCGCTCGCCTCCACCGGGTTGCCGGCGGCGCCGAGGACCAGGTGATCGCCCAGCGGGTCGGCGATCGTCACGTCCGGTGGTGTGAGCGCCAACGTCTGATCGACATCGACTCGCAGCCACGGCTTGGTGTCATCCTCGAGGCCGTCGACGTCGACGGCGGTGATCGAGAACCCGTAGCTGCCGTCGGGCAGGGCGAACTGGCGTGTCCATCCTGTGGATGTGGCCAACGGAGCATCCAGCACGGTGGAGAACCGGTGGAAGGCCGGGCCGAAGGTTGTTTCGTCGGCTTGCAGCCAGAGTCCTTGGTTCACGTCGCGGACGGCGACCATCACGTCGGCGACACCGGAGTCGTCGGTTGCCGAACCGACGAGGGAGACCGGGGGCGCCACCGTGTCATTGTGTGCAGGACTGGTCACGACGCCATCGGGCGGGACGAGAGGGGTGCTGGAAACGATGAACCGCCGCCACACGGGACTCGGATCCTGTTGGCCTTCGCCGTCGACGGCAGCCGCCGACGCCCCGTAGTTTCCGTCCGGCAGGTTCAGAACCAGGGACCAACCGGTGCTGGTTTGGCCCGGCTGGTCGAGCGTGGCCGACAATCGGTTGAACCCGGCGGCGAAGGTGACGGCGTCGTCCTGCAACCACAGACCGCTGTCGATGTCACGAATCGCAACCCCGACATCGGATACACCGAGATCGTCGGTGGCCACTCCGGTCAGAGTCGCCGGGGAGGCTATCACCTCGAACTGGCTCGGTGAACCCACCGTGGTGTCGGGAGGCGCAGCGGCCGAGGCAGCGGAGACCAACGCCGCAATCGTGCCGAAGCAGACCACCGCTGCCATCACACGGCGTGCCACCGAACGCCTGACCACCTCACCTGCCACCAAAGACTCCTGAACCCTCTCGAGCGGATGACCCGCGTCAGAACTCCGCTACCGCGCCAAACTGTACCGGTTGACGGCGACGACGACCGGGGAAACCTCACCGATTGGGCAAGATTGCGGTGCCGACCGGGTTGAGTGCCCGGACGACGAGCGTGACGCCTCAGCGACCGCCGGTTCCGTCGGAGAACGGAGGCGCCCAGGGCGCCACCCGGCTGCCGGCTCCGCCGATATTGCCGGGCCGATTGTCGTTGACCACGTGCAGGTTGCGGTAAATGGTCTCCATGTCGCCCAGGAAAGCCGCCTGGGAACCGTTGCTCTTGGACCGGTGCCCGTCAAGGCGAAAGCCCCAGACCCGGGCGAACTCGTCGCTCACTCGGCCCTCCGGGCTCCATTCCACGGCAATGGCGGCCGCGCTCCACGCCGTGTCATCGACAACGTAGGCGCCGTATCCCTTGAGCGTCCTGGCCAGGATGCGGGCCGGCTCGGAGGAGAGCTGGTTGACGTCGAAGCTCTGGGGTAATGCCAACAAGGCACCCATCCGGGCGGCGCCGACGCTCCCGCCGTAGCGGCTCTGCGCGTACTTGTCGGCGTTGAGCGCCGGCCAGCGGTAGCCACCGTTGGACCGCGACAGGTTCTCCGCCGCGTTGATCTCGATCTTCACTGCGTGGGGGATGGTTCCACCCGGAACCCACTCTCCCAACCGAATGGTTCCCCCGAACGCCGACATTCCGGAACCACCGTGGGCGCCCCCACTGGAACCTCCCTGGCCTCCGGTGAGGATCGAATCGCCCCGCCAGGCTTTGGCCGCGAACTGGGAGACCACCGTCCCGTCGGTACAGACGTGCAACGGTTGTGTCTCGAACAGCGTGTAGTCGGGCATGACGATCGCGGCCGAATGGTTGGGTTTCCGACCGTGGAAATCGGGATCGGTGATGAAGCCGCCCGGAATCGGAACGTTGGACACGAGGACTTCCGATGTCCTGGCACCACAACGGGACACACCGTCCTGCCATGCGGCTGTGGTCTTGTAGATCGAACGTTTGGTGGCTTTCGGCGAGAAGACGAGGATGTCTTCTTCCACGTTGAGGGTCTTCTCCCGCGGAATCACCATATTGAGCGGGACCAGGTCGGCGCCGGCGCCGAGTGGGTGGTTCCAGATCGAATCAGCCGGATAGGGCCAACGTAACGGCGATCGCGTTCCGTCCCGGACCGTGTCGTTGGCCGTCGTGCTGGGGCTGGTGGTGGTGGTTCTCGGCACGGTGGAGCTGGTGCCGGCGGCGGTACCCCCGGTCGAGCCGGTTCCGGCGGAGGAACCGGCGGTCGGCCCTGTGGAATTGCCGGGACGAGGATTCTCCCCCTCGGAACCCTCACCTCCGTCGTCGGGGCCCGGATCGCTCCCGGATGAGCCGCCGTCGGACCCCGAGTTCGATGCCGGGTCGACGGTCGTTGTCGATCCCGAGCCATCGCCCTCCGCGACGGCGGCATCGCCTGTGGCCGCGGAATCGGCGGTGGTCGAGTCGGCCGTCGCTTCTGCACCCAACGCAGCAATATCCCCGCCGGATTGAGCGAACTCGTCGACATTGATACTGAGACCGGGTGTGGTCGGCGATTCGTCATCCGCGCCCGCGTCGACGGGAGCCTCGACGCCGTCGTTGTCGTCGGTGACGACGTCCTGCCCCGATGTGCCGTTGCCCGAGATCACGCTGAGTACCAGGACAGCAGGCATCATGACCAGCACGAACGCGATGCGTGGTGCAAGTGGATGCAGGTTGGGCATGTCCAAGTCCTTCAAGCTCAACAGCGGGTCCGTCGACCGTCGAAGGTTCCGCCAGCACGTCAGGCTAGCCGGAGCTCAAGTGCACGCGTGCCCACCGGCAACTGTTGGGAGATTCTTGTCCTTTCCCGAGTGGGCGTTCCGGCCCCTGCCGTTCGCCTCAGACGGGCACGAGGCGGGCCGGTTACCCCTGGTAAGTCTGCCTTATTGGACTCCAGGGCCGTGTTGCTACAATCTACTAGATCGTTGTCGATCCTTCGGCGGTGATCCGGGTGACAGCGCCCTGACGGGAACAGAAGGCCCTGAGGACGGCAGCGGCTGAAAGGCGAACAATCGTCATGCGCATTTTGCATGTCAACAAATTCTTGTATCGGCGCGGCGGCGCCGAGAGCTACATGCTTGACGTGGCGCGACTGCAGGCCGAAGCCGGCCACGACGTCGAGTTCTTCTCGATGGATCACCCGGAGAACGACGCATCGCCCCTGTCGGATCTGTTCCCCACGAGGATGGAGCTCGACCCGCCTCCGAGCGATGTGATGGGCCGCATCCGCACCTCGGCCGGATTCGTCTGGCGAACGTCGGCGGCGCGTGGCATGGAGGAGGCCATCGAGCGTTTCCGGCCCGACGTGGCCCACCTGCACAACATCTACCATCAGCTGTCGCCTTCAGTCCTCCGACCGCTGCGGGCCGCTCGGATCCCGGCCGTCATGACCCTGCACGACTACAAGCTGGCGTGTCCGACGTATCGGTTTCTGGCCAACGGCCAACTGTGTGAAGCCTGCATCGACGGCAGCTTCGTCAACGCCGTGCAACGACGCTGCAACAACGGCTCGCTGACCGGCAGCCTTCTGACGGCGGTCGAGTCCTCGATACACCGGTCGACCAAAGCCTACGACCCGATCGGCGCCTTCATCTGTCCCAGCATGTTCATGTTGAACAAGATGAACCAGGCCGGTGTCTACCCTGACCGCCTCGTTCACATCCCCCACTTCTGCGACTTCGACAACATCACGCCGGCGACGGAACCAGGAGCCGGGGTGTTCTTCGCCGGGCGGCTCTCCGACGAAAAAGGGGTCGACACCCTGATCGACGCCATGGCCGGACTCCCCGACGACGTCACGCTCGACATCGCAGGCGACGGGCCGACGGCCGAGGCCCTGAAGTTCCAAGCCTCGCTTTCCCCCGCCGCCGACCGGATCCGGTTCCTCGGCCGGCTGCCCGCGTCCGAGGTGTACCGACACATCCGGGACTCGGCGGTCGTCGCGGTGCCGTCGCGCTGGTACGAGAACCAGCCGATGATCATCATCGAGGCGATGGGTTGCGCCAGGCCCGTCGTCGGAACCGACCTCGGTGGCATTTCCGAACTGATCGACACGGGCGTGAACGGTCAGCTGGTTCCACACAACAATCCGGGAGCCCTCGCACAGGTCATCCGAAATCTGGTCGCCGACACCGCCAAGGCCCATGCGCTTGGTGCGCAGGCTCGGGATCACGTCATCGACCGATTCGACACGACGACCCACCTGAACGCTCTCGACGAGACCTACGAGCACGTCACCCGGCAAGTCACCGGTTAGGAGTTCTGACCTCATGCGTTTACGAATAGCGATGTTGGGCTCTCGTGGCCTTCCGGCCACCTATGGAGGTGTCGAGCACCACGTTGCGGCGATCAGCAGGAGGCTGGTCGAGCGAGGCCACGATGTCACCGTGTATTCCCAGTCCGCGTACATGGGTGACGATCAACGGGCCTTTCAGAACGGCGTACGGGTCGTCCGCGTCCCGTCGGTCAACTCGATGCACCTCGAGGCGATGGCTCATTCGCTGCGGTCAACGCTGGATGCCATGGGCAAGGGATACGACATCCTGCACTACCACGCCGTCGGCCCCGGTTACATGACCCCCGTTCCCCGTCTGCTGTCGGATGCCTCGGTCGTGCAGACCATCCACGGGCTCGACGCCAACCGGGCGAAGTGGAGCCCGCAAGCCCGGTTGTTCCTTCGAGGCGCCACCTGGTTGAGCGCGCGGGTTCCCGATCGGACCATCGTCGTGTCCAAAGCGCTGCAACAGCACTACCAACAGCGATACGGGCGGGCCTGCACCTACATCACCAACGGCACCGAGACGCGGCAACGGCGCAGCCCCGATCTCATCACCGCCGAGTTCGGTCTCACCGGCCAGGACTACGTCCTGTTCGTCGGTCGCCTCGTGCCGGAGAAGAACGTGGACCTTCTGTTGAGGGCCTATGCCAACGTCGCCACCGACAAGAGGCTCGTGATCGTCGGTGGGTCGAGCTACACCGACGACTACTCACGAGAGCTCCGCCGCCTCGCCGACCTCGACGACCGCGTCGTTCTGACCGGTTACCAGTACGGGCCGGCGCTCGACGAGTTCTTCGGCAACGCCGCGGCGTTCGCCATACCCTCAGCCCTCGAGGGTTTGCCGTTGACCCTCCTCGAGGCGACCGAGTCGGCACTGCCCATCGTCGCCAGCGACATCCCACCTCACATGGAGGTCATCGAATCCGACCGCCCGGGTGCCCGAGTGGTGCCGGTCGGAGATGAACAGGCGTTGGCCCACGCGATCCAGGCGATACTCGACAACCTGGACGACGAGCGTCGGGCCGCGGAGGACAACCGGCGAGCGCTCCTGCCGATCTACAACTGGGATCGAGTCGTCGACTCGCTGGAACAGGTCTACTACTCCTGCCGAACGACCGATATGGATACGATCACCAGGGTTGTCGCCCACGAGACCGATCCCCTTGTACCCCAATCAACCTGACAGGCAATACGGACAGCTTGCCTCCCAACCGGTCGACACCGGAAGCTCGCCCTCGCTGAACGCCGGGCCACCGACCACCGTGGAACGGCGCAATGAGGGAACGACCCGGTTCCTACGCGATGGTTCGCTGAACGTCGGCGGCGCCGCCGTGAGCCGGGTTGCGATGTTCGCCATCGTGTTCCTGCTCGCCCGCACGTTGGGTCAGGACGGGGTCGGCGTTTACTCGGAGGCCTATGCGTTACGGGCGCTGCTCCTCCTGATCTGTGCCTTGGGCATGCGCACCGCGATGACGAAGTTCGTGGCCGCCGCTCTTGCCCGGTCGGACACGGCGATGCTTCACGGGAGCGTGCGACTGGGCCTGGGCGTGACCGTCGCGGCCGCCCTGGCCAGCAGCGTCCTGCTGTATCTCGGAGCGGACGGACTGGCCACCGACTTCTACGGGAACCCCGATGTGGCCGGACCGATCCGAGTGGTGAGTATCAGTCTGCTGCCGATCGTGGTCATGACGGTCGCCCTGGCCGCCACGCAGGGATTTCAGTCGATGCGGGCGTTCGCCGGCATCGGCTTGATCTTCGAGCCGTCGCTGCGATTCGGCCTCACGGCGGTCGCCCTGGCGGCCGGCTTCGGTGTGATGGGATCCATGTCGGCTGTCGCCGCGTCGAGTTTCGCAGCCGGTGCACTGGCGCTGTGGGCCCTCCGGAAACACCTCGCACCGTTCCCGACCCAACGACCGCGCTACGAGCGCCGGGAGCTGGCCTCGTTCGCCGGCTACAGCTGGGTGGCCTCGATGGCGACCCAGGGCCTGCTCTGGGCCGACATCGTGGTCCTCGGAGCGCTGGTGTCGTCGTCCGATGTCGGCCTGTATCAGGTCGCCACCCGGGCCGTTCTGATGGCCACGTTCGCGATCGCTCCGCTGACATCGGCTCTCGCTCCCCGGGTCGCCGATCGCTGGGAGACCGACGACATCCCGGACATGATGGAGATGTACGTGTCGACCAGCCTCTGGTGTTGGCGGCTCACCGCACCCCTCCTGGCGATCCTCGCCGTCGCACCCGACCTGGTTCTGCGCCTGTTCGGCGAAAGCTTTGCCGAGGGCCGCACGATTTCGCTGATCCTGGTCGTCGGCGCCTGCGGCGAAGCCCTGTCGGTTCCGGCGGCGGTCGTACTGAACCAGGTCGGGCTCAATCGCCTCTCGATGTACATCAACGTCTTCGCGCTGGTTCTCAATCTGGCCGCCAACCTGGTCCTCGTCCCGATCATCGGCCTCCCCGGCGCAGCCTTGGCATGGACCTTGGCACTGGTCATACCGGGGATACTGCGGGTGATCGCACTACGGCGGAAGGTGGCGGCCGTCGGGCCGTGGAGCCGGCTGCACACGCGAGCCACCCTGGCGGTCGTTGTCGCCGGCGCCATGGCATGGGCGGGGCGCTCCCTGTTCGATCTCCCGGCGATGCTGGGGCTCCTCGTGGTCTTGGTGACGATCGGCGTGACGTACGGTGTCGTGCTCTGGTACGGCGGCTTGTCCCCCCGGGAGAAGGAATGGGCTCGCCGGACGTTGGCCGACGTCTTGAAGCGGTCGGCCGCGCTTCAACGGTGGAGGCTCCGAACCCAGCTGAAGCGACTGCCCACCAATGATGCCCGCCTCGAGATCGGAGCACTGATCAGCCCGTTCCGCTACGACGTCCTCGTCCGTGTCGAGTTCTTCCGTCTCGCTCGGGCCAACCGGAGCCTCATCGAAACCGATCTCGACGCCTTCATCGATCTGGCATCGAGAACGTCGTATCGGGTCTGGTTCGAGGAAATCGCGGCCCAAGCGGCCCAGATCGGACCAGCCAATCCCGACCGAATCGACCAGGCCTTTGCCCGACGGGTACGAACCAGCATCGACCTGATGAACCGCTATGAGTCCTACGGCGGGTTCGACCCCCGCTACCCGGTGACCGTGAACCGTCTCCCGGCCGGCACGCCGCTGCAGGGAAAGACGTTGCCGTACGACCAGTGGCTTCCGGTCAACGGCTGCCACCGATTGGCCCTGCTCTACCTCGACAACCAGAAGTACCTTCGCCCCGAGCAGTACAGGATCGATCCATCAGGCCCGTTGTTGAGCAGCACCACCGTGCTGGTTCGTGAGCTTGGTGTCGACGAGGCGTCCTATACGTCCTTCGTCGGCCTTGGCTTCAACATCGACGGCGCCGAAACGGTGGAGGAACTGATCGCGGCGGCCTCCGAACGGTCCGATGCACTGGCCCATACCGTTGCCGGACTGGTCGACGTCGACTTGACGGTTACCGGCGGGACCAGTCGGGCGCCCGATCGGCCATGATCGACGCCAACCGTCGATTCGCATCCACGAAGAACGGTTCGAGCCTCGACCGCACATCGTCGGGCACCGGGGAGCTTTCGTTCGCCTTGTGGGCGACCGAGTACTCACCGTGATACGGAGCGAGCCCAAGGAAGGAATGGACGCCGTCCATGGCGGTCGCCGGGTCCGAGAACAGCCGCTCCGAGTCCATGACGAGTAGTCGATCGGCATCGCTCCAGTACTGAAGACGTTCGATCTGGTCGGCATAGAGCGACCGGGTGACGTAGCTGTGATGCCGTAGAGCGAACAACCGCTGCTCCGGGTCGGGATCGGCCAATCGGCCGACCTCCGCGTCGAGCGCGGCATGGATGGGGAGATCCTCGAAACCGCGTTTCGTCTCGTACCGGAACTGCGACCACGCACGCTCCACCGGATCCCGCACCAGCATGATCAACCGGGACTCCGGCAGGTGCCGGGCGATTCGAGCGACCGCTTCGGGATGCACCGAATAGAACGGGCTCGACTCCCCCACGATCGGCCTGGTGCGAGCCGACGTTCGAGTGTGTCAACCGAGCGACTCAAAGGAAGGTTGCTCTCGAACCAGCGCCACCCCCGATCATAGTTGACATCGAAGTAGCGGGATCCCTTCTCGACGAGTCCTCGAACGACGTGTGGGTGTTGCACCAGGTACTCGTTCAGGGAGGTCGTACCGGCGCGCTTCGCTCCGATGATCAGGTACGACGGAAGCTCACGACCGCCCGGCACGGGACGGAGCAGAGCTCGGCGGGCGGCATGGGCCAGTCGTCGCTGCCTGCCTACCTCAAGTGGACGGGACATGCGAACTTCGTTCCGATCGCCTTTTCGGGGCGGGTCCCGACGACCGGTGGGCTATCCGAGCGGATATGGCCAGCAGTGGCATGTAGACCCAGAGAAACGACAACAGGCCCATGAGGTTCTCGGCCAAGCTTGCGACGACGAATCCGACCGAGTAGGCGGCGATACCGAGCGTCACCGTCTTCTCGAACGGGGTCAAGCTGAACCTGATGGCTCGGAACACGACGTAGAGCACGGTCGCCACCAGCACCACGTACACGATCAGTCCGATCAGACCCATTTCGACGTAGGCCCGCACGAAGTCGTTGTGGGGGGCCTTCTCGCTGGTCGAGAGTACGACGGACATGCCGGGGCCGAGACCGAGGATGGGTGATTCGCCGGCCAGCCCGATGAGCTCCTGCCAATGGTCGATGCGCCAACCGAGGGAGCTCTGGGCTCGCGGAGCACTCGGATCGGGTAGGAGATCGACGAATCTGGCTGTCACGGGTGGGATGAAGATGACGGACAACACCGAGAGGGCCAACGTGGCCGCGACAAGACGACGACTGACCATCACGCCGAGCACGACGACGCCGACGATGACCGCGACCCAGGCTCCCCGGGTGACGGTTGCCACCAAGGCGACCAACATCGAGGCCGCGCCCACGATGGCCAGAACCTGTCTCCGACCCGTCGATCGGATGGCGAACGCGATGGCCAGGATGATCAGGGGAGCAAGGAAGTGAGCGAAGTTGTTCGACAGAAAGAAGGTTGACCGCAGCGCACGGATGCCGTCCTTGAAGTGGTAGGCCTGAATACCGATGGACGGACCGATGACGGCGAGCACCATCGGTCCGACGGCAGAGGCGAACATCACCGAGATGACCCGACCGGAGGAGAGCCCCGACGACAGAAGCCGGAAGACCACGAAGAACACCATGAGGCCGCCGGCAACACGGATCGCCCACTCCAATGACACGAGAGGCTGCGCTGATCCGATCGATGCCAGCAGCGCGATGATCAGAAAGGCGGCACCGGCGGGGATCAGCGGTGATCTCGGTTGCACATACCGGCCGATCGAGTCTCGGTTGGCGTACAGCCAGATACTGCCACCGGCCAAAAGCATGAATCCCGTGACCAATGTCGGCTCGGCCAACGCCGTGCCCACCCGGCCCTTACCGAGATCGAGCAAGGGTCGAACAAACAGCAACATGAGCGTGAACAGCTCGAAGCGAAAAACGGCGAAATAGCTCAGCACACCGAAGCCGACAAGAGCGACGAGGGCGATGATGACGTAGGGTGGGGAAGCACCGAGGAGAGCACCTGCCGCGGCGATCTCGGCAACCATCAAAGCCGTCAACCAACCGCCTTTCCGGCTCGGTGGTTGGACATCGGCCGGCCGGCTGACCGGCACCCGCAGACCCGGCGCCCCGTCGGTCAATTCGGTGCCGCGCTTGTCTCGTAGCCGTACACGGCGAGCTGGGGACCCATGATCGAGGTCAACAGGCCCGTGGTCGTGCCGCCGAGATCATCGGCGTAGGCTTCGGCCCGCGAACGATCGAGCTGGTAGTCGTCGACAGCGGAGGCGAACTCGGGATCGTGGCCCAAACCAAAGAAGCGGGTGACCTCGTTCATGACATCGTGCGGTCGGTCGAGCAGGTCTTCGTAGCGGACGTCGAGCCATGACCCCGGGGCCAGTTCGTCTCGGGCCTCGAGCCACGCTTCGATCAATATCGACCAGCCCAGTCCGGCGAGAACCGGGAAACTCTCACCGGATGCGGACCAGATCTGTTGGTGTTCAGCGGAGAGCTCTCCCCACTGCCAGGCCCCCGGACCGCGGTAACCCATCCACCACGGCATCTGCAGCCACGAGTTCGCCACAGCCCGACCGTCCCTGACGACATGCACAAATCGGGCTTCGGGGAACACGGCTTGAAGAAAGCCCGATCGGGGCCAACCGGTGAATTTGTGGACGAAAACCTGTTCGGCCTGTGGAGACTGACGCTTCGCCATGAAGGAACGGAAGCGGTCGGCCAACCACGGCGTGGCGTCGGCGGCAACCAGATCCCGGCGAGCCCAGACCAGGGCACCCCCGATTTCGCGTTCCAACGCCAGATAGCCCTCGGACGGCGCGAAGCGCAGACGCCCCTTTGCCGTGAATCCGTTCGGCAACGCACGATACAGGTCGCCGCTCCACCGGTTGAAGGCCCCACCGATCGGCAGGCGGTCGTCGAGGTTGGACATGAACCCGACATCGCGATGCCGGCACAGCATCTCGTGCAGGAGCGTCGACCCGCACCGTCCCGTTCCGATGACAAAGTGGGGGGTTCCACTGGTTGCGCTCATCCGTAACCAAACCTCGCTCGAATGGGCCGGGAGATGACGTCGACCGTCACTCGATCCGATCCGGACAACCGGTCTGCCCATTCGTCGTCGGATCGGAAGGCGACGTCTCCCGACCGGTGGCGGTTGGGGTTGCCGGCCACGGTGTGGGCGGGGGCGATCACCATCGAGTGGTCGGCGGCAACGGACAGCGCTTCATGCGGCATTCCGGCGAAGTCGAGGATGTCACGAAATGCCTCCGCTGGATCGGTCATCAGGTCCTCGTATCGAAGGACCCGGTAGGCGGCTCGATCGGCCACAAGGCGCGGGAGCGCCCAGTTCCAGACGGTCCAGAGGCCCGCCGATTTCCAGGCGCTGAACTGATCCATCTCCTCATCTTTGCCTTCCACCGCTCCGGTGGCCGATGTTCGCTGCCATGACCAGGCGGTGGCTCGGGGATCTCGAACCAGGTGAACGAGGCGCAGATCAAGATTTGGGGCGCGGGTAAGGAGCGCGGCGTAGGTCGGGAGCTTTGAAGAATCGATGACAACCGACGCGCCGCTCACTTGAGCAATTGCCGCATGTAATCGTCCGACCGTTATGGCCAGATCGATCAGTTCGGGGTCGTTCCTTTTCTGCAGCATCGACGGGAGACGACGCAACCGGGTAGCCGACGTGAGCCGCCGGTGAAATGCCAACGCCTCGGTCTCGGATGGGACGGAACCAAACGCGGCGACCAGGATCTCCTGCCAGACACCGCACTGGCGGACGGTCTCGCCGCAACCACAGAGGCCAGGTTCGGCGAGGCCCCGTTGCCAGGCGAATCGAACCTCGCCCGCGCTGAATGCGCAGGCGGCCGACCCAAGAGCGTTGGCCACCAACGTCGACCCGCTTCGCCCGGTCCCTCCAAGAAGAATGACTCTGGTTGCATTCTCGGTCATATCAGAAACCCTTGTCGTGCTTCATTGAACCGGGGCGTCCCGTGATTCGCAACGAACGTTGCCACATCACCCATCGACCGTGGGCCGATCGATCTCGTCGCCTCGGTGCAGCCCGTCGCCGGCGGCCGCGGCCACCGGTCGTGGTGCGCCATGCCCGCGTTGGCCAGGATGGTTTCACCATCGGTGCCGCCGGTCGACAACGATATCGTTCAAGGTCGAGCTCGTTCGAGGTCGTCAGGAGACAGACAGCGCACGAGACAGACAACGTACGAGACAGGCAACGTACGAGAAGCAGCTGATGTACGAGATATTCGATGAGATTAAGCAAGCCGTCCGCCAGCGCTGGCTCTTTGTGCTGCTTGCTGTTCTGCTGGCCGCCGCCGGTGCGGCCTTCCTGGCCGATGTACCCGATCCGGCCTACCGGACGACGGCGATCATCGGTGTCGATCCGGAAGCGGCGAACGCAAACGACCGCGTCGACTTCATCCAGAACATGGCCGTCGCGGCCCATTCGCCTTCGGTGATCGACGCCGTGGCCGGCGAAGTCGGGCTCGATCCGACGTTCCTGGCCGACAGACTCTCGGTGGCCCGCATCGCCGACTCGAACCTGACCCAGGTCCGATTCGACGACAACATCAGTGATCCGAGCAGGGCCGAACTTGTCGTAACCAGGATTCCCGAAGAGGCCGCCAACCTCATCGGTGACAGCCAGATGGCGGAGCTCTCCAATCGGCTGGACGCCGCTGAACGGCTGCTGCTCGAACGGAACATCGAGTGGCTGGAAGCCAGCGACGCCGTGGACGTCGCGGTTGCGGCCAACGGCAACATCGCTCCCGACGTCCAGCTCCGGACGTTGCAGGACGCGATCAGCGATCTCCGGATTCAGCTGCTCAGCGTCGACCCGGACGACTCGACGACCGCCACTCAGATCCGTGATTCGATCACCGAGCTGCAGGCTCTCCTGCCGGAGGCGGCCGATGCCGCTCGAGAGTTCGACGAGCTCGTGCGCGAGCAGGACACGGCCGCGACCCTGGCACGCGACGCCCAGCAGAAGGTGGCGGAGGCCGACTTCGAACTCCGAACCATGGGTGCCGGCCCGGCCGTCGCCATTCAGCAGTCGGCTGTGCCGATTCGCTCGCTGCAACCCCTGATTCGAGCGGTGGTCGTTGCCATGATCATCTCGTTCGTCCTGGCCGCCACCGCCGTCGCGGTCATGCTCCGGCGACGGTCGAACCGCGTCGGCATGCCCGAGATGGGGACCAGTGTCCTCCATGCGGACCAGGCGGATCTGTCGCCTGTTCCAGACCGGGGAATTTTGCCCGGCAATACGGTCAGCCGACGCAGTGGCGACAGGGGCAATACCACCTAGTTGCGGCGTTTCCACCGCAACAACCATGTTGGGCCTACCTTCAACAACTACCCTTTTAAAACGTAGATGGTGGCGTACGGGAATCGGGACTTCCTGATTCTCGGTTTGAAAGAAGGTCTTGGTGGAATGGGCGATTCTGTGACCCGCCTACGTCTGATCGTAGGAAGTCTTCTGGCGGTAGCCATGATGGTCGCCCCGACGGTGGCGGACGCCCAGTCGAGGCTTCCGAACTCCGAGCAGCCGATCGACAACACCGCCCGGGTCATGGACGGCTACGTCTATGCCATCGACCGTTTGGGCGACACGGTGGTCGTCGGAGGCGACTTCCACACCGTCCGCGATTACGCCCCGGGTTCACCCGACCAGACCCGGAACTACCTCTTCTCGTTCGATCTGAGCACCGGTGAGGTGTCGCCGTTCTTCGTGCCCGACATGGACGATGTCGTCCATGCCGTCCACATCCTCGACGATCAACACGTCCTCGTGGCCGGCGAGTTCAAGGACATCAACGGGATTCGCCAGCGGGGTGTGGCCAAGTTGTCCTTGGCCGACGGGTCGATCGATTCATCGTTCTTCGGTCAAACATCATCGGCGGTTCTCGACATGGCGGTGTCCGGAGACGTCATCTACGTCGGTGGGCGGTTCGAATGGGCCGGCAACCAGCGGCGACCGAAGCTGGCCGCCCTCGAGATCGACACCGGGCGGGGCATCTCGGCGTTCGATTTCGCGGTGACCGGAATCGTGAACCCGACAGCTCAGGACGTCCAGAGCACCCAGGTCATCGAGCTCGACGTTTCCGATGACGGCCGCTGGCTCAGCGTGCTGGGCAACCAGTCCCAAATCAACGGTCAGCCCCGTGGCCAGTTGGCCTTGATCGATCTGAACGACTACACGCTGGCCGACTGGTCGGTTCCCCAGTTCGACCAGTGGCCGTGCAGCACCGGCGGCAACAAGCTGACCTACGTCTTGACCGCCGAGTTCTCACCGGACTCGTCCTACCTCGTGACCGGCTCCATGGGCGCCTACCGCACCCCGGAGAGCGACGCCCTGTGTGACACCGTCGCCCGTTTCGAACTGCCTCCGGTTGCGACGGGCGCCGTCCGTCCGACGTGGGCCGACTACACCGGCGGTGACTCGATCTTCCGGGTTCAGGTCACCGATGCCGCCGTGTACGCCGGCGGGCACCAGCGATGGGCCAACAACCCCTACCCCACCACCGCCAACGGCACCCGACGCGGTGATCGGGACGGGGTCGGCACCGTGCTCCGTGGAGGACTCGTCGCCCTCGATCCGGTGAGCGGCGTTCCGCTGAGCTGGAACCCGAACGACGACGGCACTCGTCCTCAGCGGGGCTTCGAGGAGATCATCGCCGACGGCGACCTCCTGCTGCTGGGCAGCGACAGCACGGTGATCGGCGGCGAGATACGACAGCGGGTGGCCGCCTATTCAACGGCCGGCGGTCCAGTCAATCCGGCCCCGGTGCGAGCCACCCTTCCCGTCGACCTCCTGGCGGTACACGACAACGGCACGCTCACCCAGGCCTCGTTCGACGGCACGCAAGTGGGGGCTGCAACGCCGGTTTCGGGTCCCGGGATCGACGGCACCAGCTGGTCGATCGTGGGTGACGGGTTCCTGCAGCACTCACAGCTCACCTACTTCGGTATCGACGACGCCTACTACCGACGGGCCCTGGTCCAGGGTGCGTGGCAGGCCGACACCAACCTCTCGGCCACGGTCGGCTACATCGACGCCGACGCCGATTTCACCCCCTACGACCAGCCCTACAACGTCGATATCACGGTCGCCGCCGGCTTCCTTGACGGCCGGATCATCTACACCCGCGCCGGCGACACCCGGCTCTGGTGGCGGTGGTACTCACTGGAGAGCGGCATCATCGGCACCCAGGAGTTCGAGGTCGACACCGCGGTCAGCTGGGGATCGGTTGATGCGATGACCATCATCGACGGCACCGTGTACTACGTCGTGGACTCGAGCCTCCGATCGGCGGCGCTGATCGCCGACCACACGGGCGTGGCGGTCGACGACGCCACCCACACAACGGTCGACACCGGGAGCGACTGGGCCGACGTCCGAGGCCTGTTCACCATCCTCGGCAGCGACGCCGTGGCGCCGACGGTCACCGTGACCGACCCGGCCTCCGACAACGACGCCGTGGCCGTCGACACCGTGCTCGCCGGCACGGCGAGCGACGATCGGGCCCTGTCCGGTGTGTCGGTCTCGGTCGTCGACGGCGCCGGCCAATACCTCCAGGCCGACGGAACACTGACCGGCACCCCCTACACGTTCGACCTCACGGTGTCCGGTCAGGATGACGTCTGGTCGCTGCCGGTCTCGCTACCGCTCGGCGACGGCTACACGGTGACGGCCACCGCCACCGATGCCGGCGGCAACGACAGCACGCCGGTCGATCGCAGCTTCGATGTCGTGACCGGAGAGCCCGACTCGGTGGTCACCGATCCGGTCAACCGGTCGACGATCGATGAAGGCACCGTCATTCTCACGGGCACGGCCGAAGCCCGACTTTCCGGCGTGGCCGAGGTCGGCGTCACCGTCCGGGATCGCGCCACCGGCGACTGGCTGCAGTCCGACGGGACCTTCGCTGCCCCGTTCGACCGGGTGACGGCACAGCTCGATGAGCTCGGCGCCCCCACCGTGACCTGGCAGCTGCCGGTCAACTTGGGACCTGGCGAGTGGTCGGTGACCACCCGGGCCATCAGCACCGATGGCGCCGTCGAATCATCGACGAGCTTCATGCGGTTCACCACGGCCGTGGTCAGCAACGATTCCACCCCTGGCGTCACGGTCATCGAGGCGCCGGAGGCGAACTCCAGCGTTGCCGGCGGAACGGTGTCGGTGTCCGGTGTGGCCACCGACGACAGCAGCGGGGTTGAGCGGACCTCGGTCGCCATCCGCAATACCGATACCGGCCAGTGGCTGCGTCGGGACGGCACGTTCGGGAACTTCCAGTGGATACACGCCACGCTGGACTCACCGGGTGCGGTGTCGACCCCCTGGCAGCTCGACGTGGAACTTCCGGCTGCCGGCAACTGGTGGATCGAAGGCCGAACGGTCGACGTGGCCGGCAACGTCGAGATCGACCGTTCCGGCTTCCTGTTCCAAACCGACTGATTCTCTCGACGAGCCGAACGCGTCAGCCGTAGATGTTGGTGCAGCTCGACATGATGGTGTCGTCGGCGTTGCTGCCCAGGCCGCAGCGGTCCGAACCTGCGCCGCCGAAGAGGCGGTCGGCACCATGCTGAGCTCGGAGTAGGTCGTCGCCGTCGTCGCCGAAGATCTTGTCGTGGCCGTAGCCGCCGAGCAGGGTGTCGTGGCCGCGTCCGCCCCTGATGTCGTCGCGACCCGCGCCGCCTTCGATGTGATCGTTGCCTCGGTGGCCACAGATCAAGTCGTCGCCGTTGTAGCCGAAGATGATGTCGTTGCCGGGACCGGCGGAGATCACATCGCGACCGGATGTTCCGCGGAGAACATCGTCGCCGGTCGTACCGATGATCGTGGCCGGCTCACCCATGCACTCCCGTGGCGCAGAAGCGGTGACCTTGAGAGCGGTGGTCGACGTGGACTCGGCGACCGTGGTGGTGGAAGGAGCGGAGGTCGAGGTCGTGGTGGAAGGAGCGGCGGCGGTCGAGGTCGTGGTGGAGGGAGCCGTCGTGGTGGTTGCGCTCCGAGTCGACGATGAGAGCAGGATGATGCCGGTGTTCGGGCCCAGGTAGACACTCGTCTTCGACTTGCCGTAGATCGTGGTGTAGGTTCCACCCAGGTCAACGGTGCGACCGGAACCAGTGGGGTTGACCAGGACGCGACCCTTGCTGAAACTCCGCTGGTAAACGCCGTCGATCTTGGCGTAGGGTCCGTCCGGCTGACCGAGATCGATGTTGTCGAGAGGATGCGGCGCCGGGGGCTTGCCGGGCCCCTCAGCATTGAAGAAGAACGTGTGGCTGCCGTCGGTTCCGAGCAGGAACGAAGCGGTCGCGTAGTTGCGCCACTGGTTGATCTGGGACGAGGATGCGCCGATCCAGATCTTGGTCATGGTCGCCACCGACATGCCGGAGTTCCCGGCGTCGACCAACATGTCGACGTCCTTCTTCCACCGGTCCTCGCGGCGGAAATCGTTGATACCCGTGACCTCGCCCCGCATGAAGCCTTCGGCCACGCCGTAGTCCATCTGAGCCAGAAGCTTCTTCGAGCCGCCTCCGGTGCCGAAATACCGGGAGCCGTGGTTGATCCCGTTGCCGCCGATCAGCATCTCCCCGGAGAGCTTGTTGTCGACCCGTCGAAGGAGCGACTCGACGGCGGCGAACCACTCGGCCTCGGTGTAGGGCCGGCCGGTGGCCGGATTGATGGCGGGGGCGCTGAGGTTGGCGCTGATGTGGTTGCCCCAGCCCAGGTCGTCCAGGTGGCAGCCGTCGGACTTCGCGAAGGCAACGTATTCACGACATTCGGCGATGACCTGGTCCTGCCATCCCTGAATCGCCGGGTTCATGAGGTAGTTGCCCCACTTGACCGACGTGACCTTACGCCCTTTGGCGTCTCGGAGATACCAGGAGCTGGGGAAGGCCGAGCCTTCGTTCGAGCGGGCGAAGCCGCCGTTCTGATAGGTCATCAGCACGAAATCGGGATTGGCGGCGCGCATGGCGTCGGTGTGATCACGGAACGTCCAGCGAAGGGCCGAGATCATGTCGTATCGCTCAGCTACTTTGACCGCCTCGGCTCGCGTGTACTCCTGATCGGAGCTGTTACCGCCGTTGGTCTCGGACCACATGGTGATGTGGCCGGCTTCCACGACAGGCGTTGCGGCCCCGGCGCCCGTCACGGTCGGCAGCGCCACCGCAACCACGAAAACGAATGCAACGACTGCCAGCCGAAAGCTTGGAGATCTCATTTATTTGCCCACCTGCATCGATATGTCGCCTCCGGCGAGGAGACGGTGAGTTGACTCGCCTCCCCAGAGGATAGTCGGGCGGCCACTCACGATCGTGGGCTGAAACGCTACGGATTCGTAATGAATCCTTTATATTTCTGAGACCAAGATTTGGCTGTTTCTTTGAGTTTCACACAGCCAGTTCGTTCTCGAGAGCCCCGGTCAGTCGCCGCCCGAGAGGATGTCCTCGATGCGGGACAGCAGGTCGTCGTCGTTCTCCAGTTGCTCCAGTACGGCCAACGCCTTCATGTTCTCCGTGACCTGCTCCGGGCGGCTGGCGCCGGTGATGACCGACGAGACGTTGGGGTTGGACGCGCACCAGGCCAGGGCAAGCTGGGCCAGGGTGCAGCCGAGTTCGTCGGCCAGGTCGGCCAGGTTCTTCACCACACTGTTGCGGTCGGGGTCGGTGAGCTGGTCGCGCAGCCACTCGTAGCCGTCGAGGGCGGCCCGACTGTCCTCGGGGATACCGTCGAGATACTTGCCGGTGAGCAGCCCGCTGGCCAGCGGCGAGAACGTGGTCAACCCAAGGCCGATGTCGTCGTAGAGGCGGGCGAACTCGTCCTCCACCTTGTCACGCTCGAACATGTTGTACTGCGGCTGTTCCATCACGGGCTTGTGCAGGCTGTGGCGCTCGGCGATCTCATACGCGGCCCGGATCTCATCGGCGGTCCACTCGGAGGTGCCCCAGTAGTGGGCCCGGCCGGACGACACGATCTCGCTCATGGCGAACACCGTCTCCTCGATCGGGGTGTCTGGGTCGGCCCGGTGGCAGTAGATGAGGTCGAGATGGTCGAGACCGAGGCGTTCCAGCGACGGGTCGATGGCCTCCATCAGGTACTTGCGGTTGAGGGTGTGGTGGGCGTTGATGGCGTCGGGCCCGTGCATACCCCAGAAGTACTTGGACGAGATCACGTAGCTGTGGCGGGGCCAACCCTGACGTTTGATGACCTCACCCATGATCTCCTCGGACTTGCCGGCCGCATAGGCCTCGGCGTTGTCGAAGAAGTTGACCCCGGCCTCGTAGGCCTCGACCATGCACGCCTCGGCCCGCTCGATGTCGAGCTGGTTGCCGAACGACACCCACGAGCCGAACGACAGCACGCTCACTTTCAAACCGGATCGTCCGAGGTGGCGGTAGGTCATGTCGGTCATGGGTGACTCCTTGTCGGCAGGGATGGGAATGTCGACGACTCGTGACACCCTACCCAGGACGGCGAGGGTCGAATCGTCGTGGCCGTTCGGCGACGATTGCACGGGCCGGGAGCGGCTCCCCGGGACCCCCGGTGTTCAACGTCATAGCGAATTCAGTGGGCTGCCGCCCAAGTCACCAACGGCAAGCGCAGCACCATCCGGCGACCACCCCACCGACTCAACCCAACCCGACCCGGCTAACTCCACCACCACCTCACCCGAGATCACATCCGGGCTTGACGTCGGACAATACCTGACGAATTCGCTACGACGTTGAACACGAGCACTCCCCCACCCCTCACCCATCACCGAAGACCGCGCGACCCGAGAAGGGCCCGGCGCCCCGTCAACCGGCTCAAACGGCTCAAACGACTCAGCCGTGGATGGCGTGTCCCAGGGCGGCGGCCGAGGCTTCGGCCAGGCCCTCGCCCAAGGTGGGGTGGGCGTGGATGGTGTCGGCGATGTCTTCGAGGCGAGCGCCCATCTCGATGGCCAGACCGAACGCGGCCGCCATTTCGGCCACGCCGGCGCCGACGGCCTGGATGCCGATGACCAGGTGGTTGTCGGCTCGGGCCAGAATGCGGAAGAACCCGGCGTCGGCACCCGACACGTTCTGCTCGGGGCGCAGGGTCATCGACCGCCCGTTGGCGGCCAGGGAGAACCGACCCTCGGTCACCTCGACCCCGGCGGTGCCAAGCTCTGCAGCCGCCTCGTCGGGACCGAGGCCGACCGACACGATCTCCGGGTCGGTGAACACGATGGCCGGGATGGCCCGGGCATCGAACACCGTCGTCTCGCCGGCGATGGCCTCGGCCACCACCTCACCCTGCTTCATGGCCCGGTGGGCCAGCATCGGCTCGCCGGTCACGTCGCCGATGGCCCACACATTCTTCATCGACGTATGACAGCGCTCGTCGATCGCCAGGAACCGTCCGTTCATCGTGAGGCCCAGGTTTTCGAGGCCCCAGCCGTCGGTCACGGGGCGGCGGCCGACGGTGACCAACACCCTGTCGGCGGGCAACGTGCGCCGCTCGCCATCACCCTCGGCATCTCCGTCACCACCGACCTGGACCAGCAGGCCGTCGGGGTCGAGCCCGATCGCCCGGGCGCCGGTCAGCACCTCGACGCCGAGGCTCTTGAGCTTGCGGCCCAACGGCATGGTGAGACGGCGATCGTAGAGCGGCAGAATCTGCTTCTCGGCCTCGACCACGGTCACCGTCGAGCCGAGCTTGGCGAACGCCTCCCCCAACTCCAAACCGATGTAGCCGCCGCCGACCACGACCAGCCGTTCCGGCACCTCCTGGAGAGCCAGCGCCTCGGTGGAAGAAATCACCGCGCCGAACGACGTCTCGCCGAACGGAAGGTGGCGCAATTCGATGGGGGCCGAGCCGGTGGCGATGACCACGTGCTCGGCGACAATCGTCAGGGCCTCGCCGTCGTTGGTGGTGACGCGAGCGGTCTTGCCGTCGATCAACTCGGCCCGGCCGGCGATGACCGTCGCGCCCGCCCGCTGAAGCAGTCCGGCCACGCCCCCGTTGAGTTTGTGGACGATCTCGTTCTTCCACGCCATCGTGGCCGCCAGATCGATCGACACCCCGGCCACCGAGATGCCCATCTCCGGTTTGTCGGTCTTGGCCCGAGCCGCGGCGAACTCGTCGGCGGCATGGATGACGGCCTTCGACGGGATGCAACCGACGTTCAAACAGGTGCCACCCATGGGCTGGTCGTCGACCACCGTCACGTCGAGGCCGAGTTGCCCGGCTCGGATACCGGCGACATAGCCGCCCGGCCCACCGCCGATGATCAACACCTGCGTGGACGAGGGCTCGGCCCCCGCCGTATCTTCAGCCTGCGCCATCACACACCTCCGGGGATCGGGTCCACGAACAGCAACGCCGGTTGTTCGAGTTGGGCTCGGAGCGCCTGCACGAAGTTGGCGGCATCCCAACCGTCGATCACCCGATGATCGAACGACGACGACAGATTCATCATCTTGCGGGGCCTGAACTCGCCGGCCGACTCGTCCCACACCGGACGCACCGCCATCTTGTTGACCCCGACGATGGCCACCTCGGGTTTGTTGATGACCGGCGTCGACACGATGCCGCCCAGAGCCCCCAGGCTCGTGATCGTGATCGTCGATCCGCTGAGGTCCTCGACCGACGCCCGGCCGCTGCGGGTGGCCTCGCTCAGCTCGGCGATCGCCGTTGCCGCCGACCACACGGTGTGGGCTTCGGCGTGACGCAGCACGGGCACGATCAGCCCGTTGTCGGTCTGGGTGGCGATGCCAACGTGCACGCCCTCGTGCACGGTGAGCACATCGGAACCGCCGCCGCCTTCTCCTGAGGTGGACGCCGAATCGTCGAGATGGGCGTTGCACTGGGGGAAGTCGACCAGAACGTTGGTCAGTGCTCGGACGAGGAACGGCAACAGGGTGAGCCGGACCTGGGATCCGCCGCTGTCGACCTGCTGGTTGAGGGTGGCCCGCAGCTCCTCCAGCGCGGTCATGTCGATCTCCTCCACGTAGGTGATGTGGGGAATGGTGGAGGTGGATGCCACCATCTGCCGTGCGATCCGGCGTCGCAGCCCGACGATCGGCCGTTCGCTGACTCCGGTGCGGGCGACCCGCGCGATCGGGGCCCCCGGAGCCGAGCCGCCGGCGGAGAGACCGGCGTCGGCCTGGGCGGCCAGATAGGCGTCGAGATCATCGTGGGTGACCCGGCCGGCCGGTCCGGAAGCTCCCACCCTCCGCAGGTCGACCCCGCTGTCGCGCGCCCGCCGGCGCACGGCCGGGGTGGCCAGCACCTTGCCGTCATGGGTGCGCGACGGCACCATGACTCGACCTCGGGCCGACGACGACGGCGCCGACGGCGTCGGGCGCGGTTCGTCGCTCGACAGCGGCGCCCCGGTGGCATGCGGACGGGACTCCACACCGGGAGGCGGCGACGCCGACCGAACCGGCTCGTCATCCGATGAGACGATGCCGTCGTGCGGGTCCGACTTCTCCTCAGCCCCGGCCCCGTCCTCGACGGCGGGTTCGTCCGCTCGGTCCGCGTCGACCGGGGCACGACGTGGCCGCTCGGGTGGTGGTGGTCTTGTCGTCGACTCCGAACCGCCGAGACCGAGATGGATGAGCGGTGAGCCGACCAGCAGGACATCGCCGACGGCGCCACCGAGTTCGGCGACGACCCCGTCGACCGGTGATGGCACCTCGACCGTGGCCTTGTCGGTCATCACCTCGGCCACGGTCTGCAGCCGGGCCACCGTGTCACCGACCGCAACCGACCAGGACACGATCTCGACCTCGGCCACACCCTCCCCCACATCGGGGACCTTGACCACGAAGGTGCCCGTGCCGGGTGCTGTCTGCGTTTCACTCATCTCGGCCATCCTCGACAATCAACCAACGGCGCAGTCATGGCGCTCAGTACTTCAGGACCCGTTGCATGGCCTCGACCACCCGGTCCGGCCCCGGGAAGTAGACCCACTCCAGTCCGACCGGGTAGGGCGTGTCGAAGCCGGTGACCCGGGTGATCGGGGCCTCCAGATAGTCGAAGCAGCGCTCCTGGACCTGGGCCGACAGCTCGGCTCCGAACCCGCTGGTACGGGTGGCCTCGTGCACGATCACACACCGCCCGGTCTTCTGGACCGACTCGACGATGGTGTCGGTGTCGAGCGGTAGCAGCGTCCGGAGGTCGATGACCTCGGCGTCGATGTCGGACTCGGCGGCCGCCGCCTCGCTCACGTGCACCAGGGTGCCGTAGGTCAGCACGGTCACGTCGTTGCCGGGCCGGGTGATCTTCGCCGTGCCCAACTCCGTACGGTAATAGCCGACCGGAACCTCACCCATGGGGTGACGGTTCCACGGTTGCACCGGGCGGTCGTGATGACCGTCGAAAGGTCCGTTGTAGAGGCGCTTGGGTTCGAGAAAGATGATCGGGTCGGCGCTCTCGATCGAGGCGATAAGCAGACCCTTGGCGTCGACCGGGTTCGACGGGATCACCGTCTTCAGCCCGGCCACATGGGTGAACAGCGCCTCGGGACTCTGGGAGTGGGTCTGGCCACCCCGGATGCCGCCGCCGACCGGCATGCGGATCACGAGCGGGGCGGTGAACCCACCGGCCGATCGCGACCGGAGCCGGGCCGCCTCCGACACGATCTGGTCGTAGCCGGGATACACGTAGTCGGCGAACTGGATCTCGGCCACCGGACGCAACCCGTAGGCGGCCATGCCGATCGCGGAGCCGACGATGCCGCTCTCGGAGATCGGCGTGTCGAACGACCGGTGTTTGCCGAACTGCTGTTGCAAACCTTCGGTACAGCGGAACACCCCGCCGAAGTAGCCGGCGTCCTCACCGAACGACACCACCCGATCGTCGCGGGCCATCATCACGGCCAGCGCATCCCGGATCGCCTGAATCATCGTCATTGAGTTGGTTTCGGTGTCGGATACAGCCATGGCTCAGAACCCCAACTCCTGCCGCTGCTCG
The DNA here is from genome assembly GCA_965216675.1 of Acidimicrobiales bacterium. GTDB lineage: Bacteria > Actinomycetota > Acidimicrobiia > Acidimicrobiales > SZUA-35 > JAHELU01. The sequence continues at coordinate 2,218,602 of CBDCGK010000004.1, forward strand.
ACGAGGTGCGGCGGCATGTCGGCGTAGACGTGTCGGAACATCTCGGCCGGCGACGGTTTCGGGCCGGAGTTGAGCGTGCCGAGCTTCTCCGCCTTGTCAACCGCCTCGGTCACGGTAGTCGCCGACTCCTCGTGGATGCGGTCGATGTCGGCTTTAGTGGCGGCCCCGGTGGCGAACAGATGATGGGTCAGCCGCTCGACCGGATCGCCCAGTGGCCATGCCTTCGCCGCGTCTTTGGGTCGGTAGCGGCTGGGGTCGTCGGACGTCGAGTGCGACGCCGCCCGGTACGTGACCCACTCGATCATCGTCGGTCCATGAGCGGCCCGAGCCCGGGCGGTGGCCCACTGGGTGGCGGCGTAGCCGGCGAGAAAGTCGTTGCCGTCGACCCGGAGGGTGGCGATCCCGTAGCCGATCCCCCGCTGGGCGAACGGGGCGTTGGCCCCACCGGCGATGCCCTGGAAGCTGGAGATGGCCCACTGGTTGTTGACGACGTTGAGGATGACCGCGGGCTGATAGACCGAGGCGAACACCAGGGCGGAGTGGAAGTCGTTCTCAGCGGTCGCCCCCTCGCCGGTCCAGGCCGAGGCCACGATGCGTTTGCCTTCGATGGCTCCGGCCATCGCCCAGCCGACAGCCTGGATCATCTGGGTGCCGAGGTTGCCCGACACCGAGAAGAAGCCGCACTCGGGCACGGAGTGGAGAACGGGAAGTTGCGCCCCCTTCAGCCGGTCACCCTCGTTGGACAGGACCTGGCAGGTCATCTCGAACAGTGAATGGCGGTTGGCCACCAGGAGTCCGGCCTGACGGTAGGTGGGGAAGTGCATGTCGAGGCCGCGGCCGTAGCCGGGTGAGGTGGCGTCGACGGCCATCGCCGCCGAGACGGCGATGGCCTCCTCGCCGAGCGAACGCATGGCGAAGGCCGCCTTGCCCTGGCGCTGCAGGAGTTCGAACTGCTCCTCGATGAGGCGGGTGACCACCATGTGGCGGAGGCCCTGGATCTTGACGTCGTCGGTCAGGTCGGGAGCCCACGGCCCGGCGGCCAGTCCGTCGTCGCCGAGCACCCGGACCATCGAGGTGGCGAGATCGTAGGTGTCGCTGGCGGCGACATCGATTCCGGGTCGTCGAGCCGATCCGACGTCGGGAATGTCGAGGTGCGAAAAGTCCGGGTCCTCACCCGGTCGGGCAGCCGGTTCAGGGACGTGAAGTCGGACGTCGGCATCGGTCACAAATCCCAGTATTGCCGCTTTTCACGATCGGGGAAAGAAGACCCTCCGCGCTGAGAACAGCGTACGCGGAATGGGTTGATCCTGCGGTTCTTGTTCTACGAATTCATAATTCGATAGAACGAACGTCGTTCAATGTGTCGATCTTGCACAACGTTCATCACTCGTGCTCGTCGGGTGGTCGGGGCCGCCGAACCCGGTCCGGATCAGTCGGCGAAACCGGCTATCTCCATCGATGAGCCACCGTCGGGATCGTCATCCGAGGATTCGTCATCCGAGGAGTCGTCATTCGATGACTCGACCTGCTCACCCTCGTCGTCGAGTTCATCGAGCAACTTCACCACCGGTGCCGGGAAACCACCGGTGGCGACAGGGCCCCAGCGCTGCGGGTCGATCACGATCAGACACTTGCCCTGACGCTCCATCGCCGCCCGGTACTCGTCCCAGTCCGAGTGCTCACCCGAGATCGAGCGGAAGTAGTCGACGAGGCCGTCCATGGCATCGGGCAGGTCGATCACGGTGGCCGAGCCGTCGACCTGCACCCACGCGCCGCCGAAATGGTCGCTCATGACGCACACGGTGACCTGAGGGTTGCGGCGAAGATTGTGCACCTTGTCACGGCTCGGATAGGTGGAGACGGCCAACCGGCCCTCGCTGTTGACCCCACCCGTGACCGGCGACATTTGAGGGCGCCCGTCGGACCGGACCGTGGCCAGGATCCACTGGTGGCGAGGCCGGACGAAGTCCAAGAGCCCCTGGGAATCGACGATCTTCTCGGTTGCCACGGTTCGAGCCATGGCCCTCAGGGTAGTGGTCTGTCCGAGGGTGCGGGGCCCACGAGGGCCGGGGTCGGCGCCGACAGCACCCTGGCGAAGCTCTCTGCGTCGGGAACCGTCACGCCGAAACTCCAGCCGCCTGTCAGCTCGACGACGACCGCCGGCCCACCACACACGACCACCCGGCTGGCGGAGCCGCGAATCCGATAACCCCATCCGCCCCACTGCATCGGGCTCACTTCCTCGATCCGAACGTGTTGGATGCGAGCCCGCGGGATCCGGCGGGCGGGCCACCCCCACGGGCCGAAGCCGACGGCGAGCCCCTCACGATTCGCCACGACCCGCACGGTGCCGAGACCGAACGCGGCAACGAGGATCATCAACGCCTCTGCGAGGTCACGACCCCGGATCAGGCGGACGGCGGCCAAGGCGGCCAGCCCGCCGACCACCCACCGGTTCGACACCCGCGACACGGCGACGAGGCGCTCGCCGGCATCGACGTCTGTCGACGTGTCGGTTCGGTGGTCCTGTATCCCATCGTCACTCATCGTGATCTCATTCCGATCTCATCTCTGCCATCGTTTCTCCAGCATGTCGACGACCTCCTCCGCGGTGAAGCCGGCCCGTCGTGCCTCGTCGATCACCTGCTCGATCAGTGCACCGAGCGGACCACGGCGGTCGGCGTTGTCGGTGATCGTGACCCCCCGGCCGCGGCGGAACTCGACGATTCCCTCGTCCCGCAACGATCGGAGGGCTCGCAGTGCGGTATTGCTGTTGACGCCGAGGGCGGCCGCTATGTCGGCGGCCGTGGGGAGCCGCTCCCCGGGCCGACCGTCGTCGAGAATGGCTCGCCGAATCGACCCTGCCACCTGTTCGTGCAGCGGCTGCTTCGACAGGAGATCGACGGGTCGCAACAACATGATGCTATTGACATTAGCACCATATCAACCATAATGGCCGCCGCGGTCCTGCTGGAGGCGGACGGCCTGCGTCGCCTCGGTCGGAGAGTCCGGGCCGAACTCCGGCGCCCGCTCCCCGTCATCGTCCTCCCGATCGCGGCCATCACCAGTTTCGTGGCGACGGTGATCGCGCTCAGCGCGGCCGGTGTCGGAGTCGACGGACTGGCGACGACGCCGGAGGCCCTGGCCGACTCGATCGCCGCTCAACTACCGGAGGGCGAAGCACCTCCCGATAGCCTTCCTCCGTTCCCGGCACTGATCGCGTTGGGAATCGGGGGAGGCATTGTCGCCGGGTTGACGATCAACGGGCTCTTCGCCTTCGGCGAGGAGTACGGCTGGCGGTCGTACCTCTGGGACCGCGTCGAGCGCTGGGGCCGCGTCGGCACCATCGGCGCACTCGGCGTTCTGTGGGGATTGTGGCATGCGCCCCTCATCCTCCTGGTGGGGCTCAACTATCCCGACCACCGGCTCGCCGGAGTACTCATGATGGTCGTGTTCACGACAGCGGCCTCGTGGCCACTCGATGAGATCCGCCGGGCCACCGGCGGGGCGGTCGGGCCGGCCGTCTTCCACGGCATGATCAACGGAACAGCCGGGATACTCCTGATCTCGACAATCGGGCATCAGCTGCTGGCTCCCCCGGCCGGACTGATCGGAGCGATTGCCATGGTGCCCGCTGGCCTCGCGGTGCGCCTCACGGCGAGAGTGCTCGGTGTCGAGCCGTCCGACGTCGAGCAGGGCGAGGGACGAACTCAGATCGTGTCGTCGACCTCATCGGGAATGTAGTCGACGGCGCCCGACAGCAGGCTGAGCCCCATCCACAACGGTGCCAACTGGGCCAGCGCGAGGCTGAGGCCCGCCACGACGATGAACAGACGAAGCATGGTCTGATCGGTGCCGAGGTCGCCCTGCGATCGCTCCGCCACGACCAGCGCCTCCGAAACGTTGTCGCGATACTGGTCGAGGAGGGCCTTGCTGGCGATGAGTTCGTCGTTGACCCGTCCGACGGTTACGGCGAGGCCGTCGACGTCGGACTGCAGGTCGGTCAACGATCCCTCGAACTCCTCCAGGCTGGCCGCCGTTGCCGCGAACTCGGCGTCGAGCGGCTCGATGTCGGCCGCGAGACGACCGAAGGTGGCGCCGAGCCCGGCGTCGGGATCGAAGTCCGGAGTCAGCGGTATGCCGGAGAGCGTGGCCAGAAAGCCGTCGATCTGACCACCGACCGATTCGAGCTGACGCAGCGTCAAGGCCGCATCGGTGAGCGCCGGGCCGGACGTCTCGGTCAGGCGTCCGGTGTCGTCGATCACCGTTGCGCCGGAGCTGAGGGCGTCGGAGAGTGTCAACATCGTCGCCTCGAGGTCGGTCAGCGCCTCCGAGGTCGACTCCACGGTGCCGTCCGCCACGTCGATCGTGTCCGAAACCGAGCCGAGGGCGTCGACGGTGACATCAAGGGTGTCGGTGGTTGCGGTGTCGACGCTGCCGACCAGCCGCCATCCGACGACCGCTCCCACCAGCGCGGCCACGATGCCGACGATGGCCACGGTGATGAGGATCATGCCGACCCGACGCTCCGCCTCGGGGGCGGTCACCCGATCCGCCCACGGGCGCGATCTGTTGTTGTCGTCCATCGTCTACTCCAGCCTCAATCGAAGTCGCATCAGTACCCACGCAACGACGGCCGCCACCACGGTAATGGCAGCCAGCCCGATCAGGTCCATCGATGCCGGCTCAACTCCTCGCAACATGACATCGCGAAACACCCGGGTGCTGAATGTGACCGGCAAGACGAACGACAGGAGACGCACCGGATAGCGGATGGCGTCCAGGTCGAGGAGAAACCCGCCGAAGAAGAGGCCGGCGAGCAACGCCAGCATGGCGAACTGGACGGCCTGCGTGTCGCTGCGGGCCAGGAGCGACAGCACGGTGCCCCAGGCGATCGACGCGGTCACCAGTCCGGCGAGCCCGACGGCCACCCACAGCACCTCACCCCGGAACGGGACCTGGATGATCCACACCACAGAGGCCAACAAGGCGGCGCCGACGGCGGTCGAGAGCAGGAGGTACGCGAGCGACTTGCCGACGAGGATCGACGAGGCCCCGATCGGCCCCACCCGGAAGAGCTCGAACAGGCCGAGCCCACGATCACGCACGAGACCGAGCGCGGCGAACGTCAACGCCATGTGCTGGAGGAGGAGGGCGATGGCCGCCGGGGCGAAGTAGTCGTTGGGCGTCACCGGGTCGCGGAGGAGGTTCTCGGTGTCGGATCGGAACGGTCGCACGATCGTCGCCGGGTCGAGCTCGGCCACCGTCTCGCCCAACTCCTCCGCCTCCGCTGCGGCCTCGCGGTCGTCCTCGACCTCGACTCCGGCGACGGTCTCGAGCTGACGCACGATCAACGTCGAGTTCGAGAGGCGACCCTCAGTTGGTTCGATCTCCGACTGGACGTCGCCGACAACCCGCTCGAGGACCATGGAGTTCAGTTCCTGGACCGCTACTTGGGCCGAAACCTCGACCGCGGTCTGCTGAATGGGGTCGAGCTTGTTGTGGAGAACCGTGATCACCGCCTGCTCACCTTCGAGAACGGTGGCGGCCGGCTCCGACGGGAACACAACGATCAGGTCGATCTCGTCGTCAGCCAGCAGGCGTTCGGCGCCGACCAGATCCTCGCTGAAACCCTCGACGGTGACATACCGCTCCAGTTCCTCGGCGAACTCGTCGGTGGCGTCGTCGTAGACGCTGCCCTCGGGACCGATGAACAGCGTGCGAAGCACGGTCGACTCTTGGTCATAGCCGGCACCGAACGCCAGGAGGATGAGGAACGGGCCGACCACCAGCACGAGCAACAGGCGCGGCTGACGGATGACCGAGACCATCTCCTTGCGTACGAAGGCGAGGATCTGTATGAGCGGGCGGAAGGATCCGGCCCGGACGCTGCTGCTCATGTCCGGCCTCCGGTGCCGTCGACGGTGCCGGCAGGCTCGTTGCGATCCTCGTCGCCGGTCCCTGACGGATCCCGGGCGGCGTCGACGAGCCGAACGAACACGTCGTCGTAGTCGCCGATCACCTCCTCGGAGTCGACGACGGTCAACCCGGCCCGCTCCACGACACCAAGTGCCTGGGGCATGGCGGCTCCGCCGTCGTCGACGATCATGCGAATCCGTCGAGGACCCGTGACGTTGACCGACCGGGTCGACTCGAGGGCTTCGAGTTCGGACAGCACGATCGGGCTGACGCCGGTTTCGGTGGCGATCTCGATCACATCACCGCCGTAGGCCTGGCGACGGAGACTCTCCGGATCGCCGACGGCCACGACCGCCCCATTGGCCAGCAATACGACCTGATCGCAGTCGACGGCCTCGCCGACGTACTGGGTCGTCACGATCAGCGTTCGGCCCTCGTCGCGTAGTTTCCGGAAGTGATCCCAGAATCGCCGACGGAGTATGGGGTCGATGCCGGCGGTCGGCTCGTCGAGAATCAGGATGGGAGCCCGGTGGGTGAGGGTGGCCGCCAGCGCCAGCCGGCGCTTCATGCCGCCCGACGCCTCCCGGACCAGCTTGCGGCGGTCGTCGTCGAGTTCGACGAGCGTCAACAGCTCGCGCAGACGACGGCGCCGGCGCAACCGAACGCCGTTGAGGGAGGCGAGAAAGTTCAGGTTCTCCCACATCGACAGGTCCTCGGAGAGCACCGGCTCCTGCGGGAGGTAGCCGACCAGCATCCGCTCGGCGCCACGCAGCGCCTCCGGTGCCCGGCCGTGCAACGTGACCGTGCCCTCGTCGGGGCGGTACATCCCCGTCGCCATGCGCACGGTCGTCGTTTTGCCGCATCCCGATGGGCCGATCAGCCCGACGATCGAGCCGTCGGGAATGGAGAGGTCGAGGCCGTGGACCGCCCAGACCCCTCCGAATTGTTTGCCGGCGTTCTCGAAGACCACGGCGGCCGGCTGCGATGCCGGACGAACGCCAGTGGCGACCTCGGTCACGGAATGAGCACGCTGTCGATCATGTGGATGACACCGTCGGCGGCGTCGATGTCGGGGTTGACAACCGTGGCGTCGCCAACGGTGACGGTGTCGCCGTCGACCGACACGGACAGCGACGAGCCGGCCCGCGTCTGGACGCTGGTCATGCCGACCAACGCTGCCGAGTCGATCCGCTCGGTCACAACATGGTTCTGGAGTACGTTGCCCAGCTCGGCGGGGTCGCTGAGCAGGTCGGCGAGGGCATCGGCGTCGAGTTCACGGAAGGCGTCGTCGTTGGGCGCGAAGAAGGTGAAGGCGCCGTCGCCGAGGAGTGCGGTGGCGTCGACCGCCTCGACGGCCGAGGCCAGACTCTCCATGTCGTTGTCGCGCAGGACCTGAGCGATGGCGGCCGACCGTTCGTCGAACTCACCAGCGGCGTCCTCGGCCGCAGCGTCGACCTCCTCGGCCGCATCATCGACCAACTCCTCGGCGTCCTCCTCGGTCACCTCGTCGACGGTGTCGACCGTCTCGGCGGCTTCCTCCGCGGCATCGTCGAGCGTGGCGTCGACGTCGTCGGTGGCGTCGGACGAGCAGCCTGCAGCGACAAGGCCTGCGATCAGGATTGCGACCGCGAAGCGGCGGAAGGGCGCAACGGCGCGTGAAACGAATACGTGTGAAGTCATGACTGGGTCACCTCAGTTCTGTCCCATCGAGCGTGATGGGGATCTGTGCTGAGGTCGCCTACCCGTGCCCGCCTGGCCCTAAACCCGCTCGGTCACGGCCGGCCGGATGCCGATCGATCCCTTGGCGATCAGTCGAGACGATCAGTCGAGATGATCAGTCGAGATGATCAGTCGAGACGATCGAGGCGGCGGGTCCACAGAGCTCGGGTTCGATCCGACCATGCGGTCAGAAGGTCGAGTCGTTCCGGCAGCGCCCGATAACGGGTTTCGCGACCGACTCGCTCGCTCACCGCCAGACCGCCGTCGGCCAGCAGGGCCAGGTGTTTGGCCACTGCCTGCCGGCTGATGTCGAGTATCGGAGCCAGCGCGGTGGCGGTCGTGGGACCGTGTTCGGCCAGCAGTTCGAAGGTTCGACGGCGGGTCGGGTCACCGAGGGCGGCCAGCACCGCCTCGACCTCGGCGATCGCCGGGGTTACCGCCACGGCCTAGCGACCGCAGCCGACCGCGGTCGACGCCAACACGCCCACCGGGCTGACCACGAGCGTCGAAGGACGTTCGGTGACGGTGATGACGGTGCCGGGTGTAGCGGTTCCGGGCATCGGGTTCTCGGTCGGCTCGAGCTCGACCAGGACCTCGGTCGTTTTGCTCGTCTTCGGGTCGTCACCGAGCGGCCGCCACACCCAACGAAGGACGTGGTCGGGCTCGATCTCGAGTACCCGCCCCGTCTTCGGCTCGCCGCTCTCGGGGTCGGCGGCGATCAGCTGACCGTCGGGTTCCGGTTCGATGGTGCTCCCGGGGCCCATCCAATGCTCGAAGCCGTCGGGGCTGGTGAGCTGCTTCCACACCTCCGCGGGCGGGCGTTCGAGTACACGGCTGACGGTCGGATCATCGGCGATCGGTTGTGACATACCGCCAAGCGTACGCGCAACTCTGAAGTTGCACAAATCGAGGCGCCGTGCCACACTGAGCTGATCAACACACGCAATCATTCAGTTGCGCATAGTTTAGGAGTGTGGAATGTCCGGATACCTGGTTCCAACCGTGATCGAGAAGACCGCCAACGGCGAACGAGCCTTCGACCTCTACTCGCGGCTGCTCGCCGACCGGGTGGTCTTCCTCGGCACCCAGATAGACGACGCCAGCGCAAACCTCGTGATCGGCCAGCTCCTCCACCTCGAGGCCCAGGATTCGGAGCGCGACATCTCGCTCTATATCAACAGTCCGGGTGGCGTGGTGACGGCGGGCTTCGCGATCTACGACACGATGCAGTACATCGGTCCCGATGTCGCCACCATCTGCGTCGGCCAGGCCGCCTCGTGGGCCGCCGTGTTACTGGCCGGCGGAGCGCCGGGCAAACGTCACGCCCTCCCCAACTCGCGCGTCCTCATCCACCAACCCCACGGCGGCGCCCAGGGCCAGACGACCGACCTGGAGATCCAGGTGGCCGAGATCCAGCACGCCCGCAAGCGCATCGAGGAACTCCTCGCCCACCACACGGGCCAACCGATCGAACGCATCGCCGCCGACATCGAACGGGACTACATCGTGCGGGGCGACGAGGCCATCGACTACGGCCTCGTCGACGCCATCATCGACCACCGGGAACAGCTCCGCGCGACCCCCGGATTCAAGGCCCCGGAGCTCGACGTGGTCCCGGAATCGGAGGACGAGTAGCCGGACGCCGCATGCCCTCCGGGTTCCCGGTCACCCCCGAGGTCAAGGTCGCTCGGCCTTGCGGGCCAGGACCGTGGCTTGACTGAACGGTCGGGCGCCCGCCGGCGGCGGCTCGATGCCGACCTCGATGTCGACGAATCCGGTGCTCCGAAGCTGCTGCTCGATCCTCGCCGGGAAGAGCGCGTAAGCCGTGGCGACTTTGTGATCGAACGCCAGACCGTGCGCCTCGGACACGACATCGAGTACCGCAAAGTCGCCCTCACGAAAGTCGAGCGCCGGAAACTCGGTTCGAGCTTGAGCGATCTGACCGGAAGAGATGTCGTAGCCAATCGCCGTCAGGCCGATCTCCGTCAGGTGGTTGACGACGTGGCCCGGCCCACACCCTAGGTCAGCTACCGCTCCGTCCTGCCGAGCCGCGAGGTCGGCGAACCTCGCCAGCCATCGGCGGGCGCCGGGATCTCGATCGAGGTCGCCTAGAAACAACTCGGCGTACAACGATGCCACGGCATCGTAGGCGTCGCGAACGACATCTTCCATCGCCCCATTCTGCCACCCGTCACCGCCATCAGTGGACGAATGAGAAGACCGCATATTTCCTGAAATATCCTCCATTTACTCTTGACTACACGAACATATGTTCGGTACAATGGTGTACGTGTTGGAAGGCGGACCCACTCCATCGATTGACGATTTGGCCTCGTTGGAGACGATGCTCGAGCAATCCCTCGCGGTTCCTCTGTCGTGTCTGTCCGCGGTCGAGCTGGCCGAACGAGCCAGCCACCTGGAACGACTGGCCGGCCGATTCGAGGCGTTGCGCTGCTCCACGTTGGCTGCGGCCTCGACCGCAGTCGAAGGGCCGGGCGCGCTCAAAGCCCTTGGGTACCGGCATGCCATCGACTTCGTCGCCGATTCGGTCAAGGTCGACCCGCGTGTACTGCGACGCCTGTCGAAACTCGGGTCGTGGTTGATCGACTTTCCCGTGTTCGCAGAGGCGTTCGCGGCCGGGGATCTGAGTGAACGCCATATGCGGGAACTCCACAAACTCGACAACCATCGGGTCCACCACCAACTCGTCGACTCACAGCAGATACTGGTCGCCGCCGCCCGAGACTGCGACTTCACCGACTTCGTCAACGTCCTGATCTACTGGCTCAACGCCAGCGATCCTGATGGCTGCGAACCAACGGAGCAAGCGGCCAAGACCATGTGCAGCTACCGCAAACACTCCGACGGCACGGTCACGGGGCGGTTCTCTTTCGACGCGTTGACGGGGCAGGCGTTCCGCCGGCTCCTCGATGTGGAATCCCAGCGGTTGTTCCGGACCGACACCGAAAGCGGTGTCACCCGGACACCATCCCAGCGGCAGGGAGCTGCCCTGATTCAGTTGATGGTTCGCGGCAGTGAAGGCGGTGGCGACTCGAGCATCACCCCGCTGATCAGTCTCGTGATGGGCCAACAACTCGCCGAGGATATTCTGACCCAACTCGCCGCTGGTGATGATGTATCGGTCGATCTCGACCATGAGGACGTGAACCGACGCTGCGAACTCGACGACGGCACACCCCTCCACCCTCCTTTCGCCGCCACCGCGCTCGCCGTGGGCCGGTTCCGCCGCATCGTGTTCGACCCAACGTCACGGCCGGTCGACATCGCTGCCAGCACTCGGTCATTCCCACCGTGGATGAAACAGGCGCTTCTCGTCAGGGCCAGAGGGAGATGCCAAATCCCCGGATGCGACGCCCCGTTCGCGTGGCTCCAAGCCGACCACGTCACGCCACACTCACGCGGCGGGCCAACCAAACTTTCAAACGGGCAGATATTGTGCGATCCCCATAACAAGTGGAAGCGCGACGCATGCTGACGCGAACGTCTCGGGTGCTTTGTCAGGCGATGGCGATGATGTGGAAGATGGCCAGGCCGGTGAGTGCTCCGGCCGGCACCATGTCCTTGGGGGTGTCCTTCGCCCGAACATGGAAGAAGAGGGCGCCGAGACCCACCAGCGTCAACCCGATCGCGGCCAAGAGCCCCAGCCCACTCAGGTCGTCGACCAGTCGCCCGAACAACACGCCGATGGCCCCGACCGCTTCCGCCACGCCGATGAGCTGGTACTGGCTCGGCGAGAATCCGAGGTGTGCAGCAGAGTCCATGAGCATCTGCTGTTTGGTGATCTTGGCCAATCCGGCCATACCGAAACCGATCAGCAGGGCGATGGCTGTCACCCAGGCGATTGCGTTCATGTCAGGTCCCCCATGGTCATGTTCGAGTTGTGGTTGGTTCGAGTTACCGAACCTCAACCCGGTACGCCAGCTCGAACATTCCCGTACCCAACTTATAGCGTTCGAGCACATCAGGTCCGCAGCTCGCCGTACCGAGACCGCGGTGCGCCACATCAAGGTTGACGACCACCTTGTCCGACGGTGGAAGATCGGTGTCGGTTACCGCGGCGAACAGCTCGTCGGCGGTGTGCCGCCGCACCGATACGTGCATCGCCTCCGGTTTGAGCAGGTCGATGCGGATGATCCGGCCGCTCTCCGAGTCGATCACCTCGAGCCACGTGCAGTCGGTGCGCAGACCGTGCTCCTGCGGAACAAGGTAGGGCGAGACATCGGGCTCGCTCTCCCACACACCGAGAGTTGCCGCCCGATTGCGGTCGGGGTAGTTCTCATGGGGCCCGCGCCCGAACCACCGGAACCGGTCATACGACACCGGCAGTGTGAACACGACACCGATCCGCGGCAGATCGGACAGCTCGTCCGGCACCTCGATGTGATGCCGGTACACCGTGCCGGTCTTGTCATCGACCACCTTGACCCGGTGGCCCACGAGCTCCTCAGCCGGACGCCGGTCGATGCCCTGCTCCTGCCAGTTTCTCAGCGCCTGCCCGCCCACCCGGAGGCGAATGGCGAGATCGGGCATCAGCTTGAACCCGTCGTTGTCGATCGGGGCTCGCCACAGCTGCAACTCCGGATCGATGCCACCGTGAACCTCACCGATCCCGGTGTCGACGGGCCGGCGACGGCGTCCGGAACCCGGCACCTTCACCTGGTCCCACGCCACGACGTGGCCGGCGGGGGCGTACCAGGTGTCGGCCTTCGTCGACCACCGAACGGTGAGCCATTGTGGCCGGTTCGACGTCATCCGCCTGGGCCACGGCACGACCACGGCCCGTCCGGCCGCCACCTTCGGCACCCGAAGGCGACCCTCGGCGATCACTCCGGTCTCATCGAGCAGCTGCCACGTCGCCTGCATGTCACCGAGGTCGGTGAACGATCGACGGTTCTCGATCCGGAGCCCCGCCCGCACCCGGCTGACGACCACCGGGCGGTGCACCCATGCCACCTCGGCCATCGCCGGATGAGGTTCGAGGTCGGCCGACATCAGGCCGTCGGCCACGAAGTTGCAGTCGTGGGGCACGTCGCCGAACTGGCCTCCGTAGGCGAGGCGGACGGTGCCGTCGGGCAGGTGTTGACGGAGTCCGTGGTCCTTCCACTCCCACAGGAATCCGCCCTGGAGCCCCGGCGTCGAGGTGATGACATCCCAGTAGTCGGCCAGCGATCCGTTGCTGTTGCCCATGGCGTGGCTGTATTCGCACATGATCAGCGGCCGGTCGCCGGGCCCGTTGCCGTAGGCCTCGATGTCGGCGATCTCCGGATACATCGGGCAGACGACGTCGGTGGCCGGGCGGCCGCCGTCGACCCAACCCTCGATGCGTATGGCGTCCTCATAATGCAGCGGTCGCGACGGATCGGCGTTGCGGATCCAACCGGCAAGCGCATCGTGGTTCTCCCCGTAGCCGCTTTCGTTGCCGAGGCTCCAGGCGACAACACACGGATGGTTGCGGTCACGCTGAACCATACGGGCGCCCCGGTCGACCCACGCCGACCGGTAGCGGGGGTCGCGGCACACGGCGAAGTTGTAACCGTGGCTCTCGATGTTGGCCTCGTCGATCACGTAGAAGCCGAGTTCGTCGCACAGGTCGTAGAAAGCGTCATCGTTCGGATAGTGCGAGGTGCGGATCGCGTTGATGTTGTGGGCCCGCATGGCCACGAGGTCGGCTCGCATGTCGTCGACGGTGACCGCCTTGCCTCGATCCGGATGATGATCGTGGCGGTTCACCCCGAAGATCCAGATCGGCTCGCCGTTGACGAGGAACTGCCGATCGCGAACCTCCACCCGACGCAGGCCCACGAGGTGGCGTTCGGTCTGCACCACCTTCCCCGCCGGATTGAGCAGCTCAACAGTCACCTCATAACGGTCAGGCCGTTCGGCGCTCCAGGGCTTGGCCCTCGCCACGGTGAACGTGTGGTGGGTTTCGAAGCCGGTGAACTGATAGGGCCGGGCGTGCTCATGAGGGACGGTTTCGTCGAGCACCCGACCGACCCGGCGCCCGTTCGGACCGGTGACCGATGCGCGAACGGTCCAACCATCGTTGTCGACGCCCGGGGCGATTGTCGTCCGAACCTCGATCGTTCCGCTTCCGGTCTCGGGGTCGAAGTCGGTGTCGATCGGCAGGTCGGCGATGTGGACCGGCGGGCGCGACTCGATCCACAGCGATCGATGCAGACCGGCCATCCACCACTGGTCCTGATCCTCGATATAGCTGTGGGCGCTGTAGCGGACCACCGTGATCGCCACGTCGTTCGCACCGGGCCGAAGGTGGGAGGTGATGTCGTATTCGCTGGGCAGCCTGCTGTCGGTGCCATAGCCGGCGAACACGCCGTTGACGTCGACGGCGTGCACACTCTCGGCGCCGGCCACGTGAAGCACGACCCGTCGACCGCCACGCAACCAGGACTTCGGCACCTCGAACGAGCGACGGAAGACGCCGACCGGGTTTCGCTCCGGCAGGCGGGGTGGCGGTCCGGCGAACGGCATCTGGATATTGGTGTAGTGGGGAGGGTCGATGGTGGGGAACTGCATGGTCCAGTTCCCGGGCGCGTCGACGTCGTCGGCCACCACCGGGGCGGCCCCGGACCCGAGATCGGCCGGGTTGTCGAACAACTCGAGGGCCCACGATCCATCGAGGGAGCGTCGCCGGAATCCGTTGAGCGGAACGTGCATCGGCAGGCGGCCGAGCTGCAGCAGGGTCGGGTCCGACCAGGATTGGAGTTCGCCGAGGACGTCAACCACCTGGAGAACCTATCACCAAACGCCCGACCCGGTCGGACAGGATCCCGCGGGCCTCCTCGGTCACTCCCCCGTCGGTCACACATACCGACGCCTCCTCGAGGTCGGCGATCGTCGCCAACCCTGTCACCCCCCACTTCGTGTGATCGGCGAGAACCACGAGCTCCTCGGTCGATGCGACGAACGCCTGATTGGTCTCGGCCTCGAGGAGGTTCGGTGTGGTGAAGCCGGCACGTTCGTCCATTCCGTGGACGCCCATGAACACGCTGTCCAGATGGAACCCGCTCAGCGACCGGACTGCGATCGGGCCGACCAGCGCATCGCTGGGAGTGCGTTCCCCTCCGATGAGTATCACCTTACGGTCCGGTCGCTGGTGGGCATGGAAGACATCGGCCACCCGAACGCTGTTGGTGACGACGGTGAGATCGGGCACGGTCACCAGCTCGGCGGCCAGGTGGGCGGTAGTGGTCCCCGCGGTCAAGCCGATGGCGGCACCCACTCCGGTCAACACGGCGGCCGCAGCGGCTATGGCCCGCTTCTCCTCGATGTTCTGGGACGCCTTTGTCTCGAATCCCGGTTCGTCGGCCGCCCGCTCGTAGCGAACGGTCGCGCCGCCGTGAACCTTCTCGATCAGCCCGTTCTCGGCCAAAATGTCGAGGTCTCGGCGGATCGTCATCTCCGACACGTCGAGTCGTTCGGCCAGCTCGGCGACGCGAGCAGATCCGTGGCGTCGAACGTGGCTTACAATCAGTGCGTGACGCTGGCGGGCCAGCGATGGTCGTCCTCGTTTCGCCATGCGCCCAGTATCGGGCCTATTCTTGGGTTGTCAAACAAATTCCAACATAAATGCACCGAATTACGAACTTTTGGCGTCTTTGGTGTTCAGATCATCGGCGGTTCGAACGAAATTGCTTGACAACCCGGTCTCGACAGTGCCACATTCGACTAGTATCACGAACAGCGGGGGGTGATTCGACATCCGCTCCCCGTTCACGTTTTCAGATCAAGGGAGAACCATGTCCGGACGCGTACAACGCTCACCGAATCCCAGCCAGGTCGGCTTTCCGCTGACCCGGCGGAAGTTCCTCGCCGGCGGCGCTTCGGCCGTCGGTGCCGCAGCCGTCCTCGCCGCCTGTGGCGGCGACGACGCCACAGAAGCCACCGACGACTCAGGAGAGGGCGGTGGCGAGGCCGCCGCCGCATCCGGCACCGTGCGAGTCGGCTCCAACTACTCCGACGCCAAACCCAACGAAGCGCTCAAGGCCGTCCTCGATTCGTTTCCCAACGAAGACGTCACGATCGAACTGAACGAGGTCGATCACAACACCTACCAGGAGCAAATCGTCGCCTACATGCAGGATCCGCCGGACGACGTCGCCCCCTGGTTCGCCGCCTACCGGCTCGTACCGCTGGCCTCGGCCGGGCTGCTCCTCGACATCAGCGACGTGTGGACCAACTCGCTCGACGGCATCCTCTCGGAAGGCTTCAAGCAGGCATCCACCTACGACGGCAAGCAGTACCTCGTGCCGTGGACCTTCTACTCCTGGGGCATCCACTATCGCAAGAGCGTGTGGGAGTCGGTCGGCGCCACCCCGCCCGAGGACTGGGACGGCCTGCTGGCCCTCTGCAACGAGCTGCAGGGCCAGGGCATCACCCCGTTCTCCCTCGGCAACGACGGCCGTTGGCCGGCCATGGGTACGTTCGATCAGATCAACTTCCGGCTCAACGGCTACCAGTATCACGTCGACCTGATGGCCGGCAAGGAGAGCTGGACCGATGACCGCACCAAGGACGTGTTCGCCCGTTGGGCCGAGCTGCTTCCGTTCCACCAGGAGAACCCCAACGGTCGGGAGTGGCAGGACGCCGGTCAGGCCCTGGTCGACGGCGAGGTGGCGATGATGACCATCGGCAACTTCGTCGGTGACCTGTTCCCGGCCGAGGAACTCGACGACCTCGACTTCTTCCCCTTCCCGACGCTGAACGACGAGCACGGCCAGGACACGGTCGAAGCCCCGATCGATGGGTGGGTCGTGGTGGCCGAGCCCGAGAACGAGGCTGCGGCCAAGGAGGTCGTTGCCTACATGGGAACGGCCGACGCCCAGAACACCTACCTGTCCATCGCTCCCGGCGTCCAGGCTCCGGCCGAAGGGGTCGACACCGCGGCCTACAACGCCCTCCAGGAGAAGTCGGCCGCCTTGGTGCAGAACGCCAAGAACGTCACCCAGTTCCTCGACCGCGACACGCTCCCGGCGTTCGCCAACGAGGCCGGGCAGGCCTTCGCCGACTTCCTCAACGACCCGACGGCCATCGACGGAATCCTCGAGGACCTGCAGAGCAAGGCCGAAGCCCTCCTGTAAGAGGAGCGGCATCAGCAGCGCTCCGGGTAGGAGCGTAGTCAGCACTGACTGATCCGAGGTGCTCGACCGCATGCGGTGGTCGAGCACCTCGGCCAAACGAAGGGGGACATGTGACGACGGCTACTGAACCGTCATCGACCGACGAGGGAACCGAAACTTCGTCGGCCGACGAGACCAAGGCAGCCCAGGGCGGCCGATCGCAATTCGTCGGGGCGGACCGTCGTGTCTTCCTGGCCATGTTGTTGATCCCGACCGCGATCCACGTTCTGATCGTCTGGATCCCGACGATCCTCTCCATCGCACTGTCACTCACCAAATGGAACGGCATCCGGATGTCGGACCTCGAATGGGTCTCGTTCGAGAACTACGACCAGATCATCCTCGGGGCATTCCAACAGGATTTCTTCCAGGCCATCCTCAACAACGTCTGGCTCCTCGTCTTCCTGTTCCTCGGGCCCACACTGCTCGGCATGTTCCTGGCCTACCTGCTCGACAAGAGCATCCGGGGCAGCAGGATCTATCAGAGTGTGTTCTACACCCCCGTCGTGCTGTCGCTGGCCGTTGTCGGCTTCATCTGGCAGAACATCATGTACGACCAGGAGTTCGGGCTGGCCACCTGGGCATTCGGCGGCGGCGGCACCGTCGACTGGCTCGGCAACCAGGACTTCATCATCGAGTTCGGCGGCTACGGGCTGTCGAAGAACTTCGTCGCCATCCTGGCCGCCATGGCCTGGCGACACACCGGCTACATCATGGTGCTGTACCTGGCCGGATTGAAAAGCGTCGACGCCTCACTCAAGGAGTCGGCCTCCCTCGACGGCTGCAACGAGTGGCAGACCTTCCGCCACGTCCTGTTCCCCACCCTGAAACCGATCAACGTCATCGTGGTCGTCATCACCGTCATCGAGGCACTGCGGGCCTTCGACATCGTGTATGTGCTCAACACCCCCAGAAACACCGAGCTGCTGTCGATCCTCACCACCGACAACCTCATCGGTGAGGGGGCCGACAACATCGGTCGAGGATCGGCCTACGCCACGATGCTGTTCCTGCTCTGCATCGGCTTCGTGCTGTGGTACGTCACCAATCACTATCGCAACCAGGAGGCGTCGGTATGAGCGGCGGTATGACGCTGAGCAAGGCGGAAGCCGAGAAGATCGTCGACACGACGAACAAGACGTCGGTGCGGCCGGCCCGGATCGTCCTGCACGTGTTCCTGATCGTGATGGGCATTCTCTGGCTCACGCCCCTCGTGGTCTCGCTCTATGCGTCGTTCCGGCCGTTCAGCGAAACCCAGGCCGACGGCTTCCTGTCGCTGCCGAAATCGTTGAGCCTCGACAACTACTCCGCCGCGCTGGACCAGGGAGGCTTTCTCGACAAGTACTGGAACACCGCGCTGATCCTGTTCCCGTCGCTGATCCTCACCCTGTTCCTGGCATCGATGATCGCGTTCGTGGCCAGCCGCTACACCTGGCGGTTCAACATCTTCTTCCTGGTGCTGTTCACCGCGGGCAATCTGTTGCCGCAGCAGATCATGGTCGCTCCCCTGTTCCAGGCCTTCCGCCGGATCCCACTGCCCGACTTCATGTCGAACTCGGGCAATCTCAACGGCTCGAACTGGGCCATCATCCTGTTGCATGTCGGCTTCCAGATGGGCTTCTGCACCTTCGTGTTGAGCAATTACATGAAGCTGTTGCCGAAGGAGTTGAACGAGGCGGCGATGGTCGACGGGGCCAGCCTGTGGACCATCTATTCCAAGGTCGTCATGCCGCTGACCCGGCCGGCGCTCGCCGCGCTGGCCACGCTCGAGTTCGCCTGGATCTACAACGACTTCTTCTGGGCCGTCATCTTCGAGCAGCGAGGCGACGACCGGCCGATCACCTCCGCGCTGGCCAACCTGGGCGGCGAGTTCGTGACCGATACCAACGTGGTCGCCGCGGCGTCGATCTTCGTGATCATCCCGGTCATGATCGTGTACTTCGCCCTCCAGAAACACTTCATCGCCGGTCTGACCTTGGGCTCAACCAAAGGTTGAGAACCGGTCAGACATACCGGGTCTCCAGTTCCGTGATCTCCGCCAAGCCTATGAGGTCGGTGAAGTCATCGAACGACGGGAGGATCGACTCCATCTCGATCGGGGTCCCGGCAGCCTTCACCGCCTCCAGAGTGCCGCGAACCGCGCCGACCGCAGCCAGCAGCACGGTGATCGGCATGATGACCAGGGAGAATCCCAGCTCGACCAGGTCCGAATGCGAGAGCGACGGCGACTTGCCACCCTCGACCCAGTTGTGGAGCAGGGGGATCTCGCGGTACTCGACGGTGACCGCTTCGATCTCGTCCCGGGTCCGCAGCGCTTCGACGAACAACACGTCGGCCCCGGCCTCGACGGCGGCGTCGGCCCGGCGACGGGCCTCGTCCAAACCAAGCGGGCCCCGAGCGTCGGTACGGGCGATGATGAGGAAGTCGTCGGACTCCCGGGCGGCGACCGCGGCCCGAATCTTGGCCGCGAACTCGGCCGCCGGCACGACCTCCTTGCCGTCCATGTGCCCGCACCGTTTCGGCATCACCTGGTCCTCGAGGTGGATGGCGGCCACGCCGGCCCGCTCGTAGCTCCGCACCGTGTGGACGACATTGACCGCATTGCCGTAGCCCGTGTCGGCGTCGGCCACGACCGGCACAGCAACGCCCGCCGCAATGCGGCGGGCGTTGTCGACCATTTCGGCCAGACCGAGAAGGCCCACGTCGGGGCGACCCAACAGCGCGGCCGCCGTGCCGAAGCCGGTCATGTAGACGCCCTCGAAGCCGGCCTGTTCGATCAGGCGGGCTCCGAGGGCGTCGTAGCATCCGGGTAGCAGCACCGGCCCGGTGTCGGCATCGATGAGCGATCGGAGACGGCCGGCGGGAGCGGGCGACGACAGAAGATCAGCCATCCCGCCAATGTAGGCGTCACCGGCAGCTGTCAGTCTTCGACTTCGGCCTCGCCTTCCTCGATTTCGTCCTCGACCTCGGCCTCGGCGTCGTCGAGCTCTTCATCGGCGTCCTCGACGCTCTCGTCGATCTCGTCGACCTCTTCATCGGTGACCGCACCATCGGCGTCCTCATCGGAGCAGGCGGCAAGCCCGCCCATACCGACCGCCATGATGGCCGCAGTCGCCAATCCGGCAAACTTCTTCGATTGGCCCATGTCTGAACTCTCCTTTGATTGGACCGTGATGACGTCGCGGGGACTACCCCCTTGGTCGAGGCCCAAACCTCGCGTTTCAGTCGTCGAGCTCCTCCTCGGCCTCGTTGATCTCCTCCTCGATCTGGTCGACTCCGTCCTCGATGCTTTCGTCGAGTTCGCCGATCTCCTCATCGAGCCCGGCGCCGTCGCCGTCCTCGTCGGTGCAGGCGGCAAGCCCGCCCATACCGACCGTCATGATGGCCGCGGTCAAATAGCTCGCTGTTCGTGTGCGCACGTCAACTCCTCATCCTCGAACGATGGTTGGTAGCTGTCGATGCGACCCGTACCCGAACCCGACGAACCCGAAACTCAGCCCACCGAGGAGGTTGCGGCCTTTCGGGCCTTGGCCGCCCGAGCCCGGACGATCGGATCGAGTTCGACCTTGCGGAGTCGAATCTCATCGGGGGTGACCTCGACGCACTCATCGTCGGCGATGAATTCGAGCGCCTGCTCCAGCGACAGCTGTCGGGCCGGCGACAGCTTCACCGTGGCGTCGGCGGCGGCAGCCCGGTGGTTGGTGAGCTGCTTCTCCTTGCAGATGTTCACGTCCATGTCCTCGGACCGGCTGTTCTCACCGACGATCATGCCCGTGTAGACCTCGGTGCCCGGCGGGATGAGCATCTGAGCCCGTTCCTGAAGGCTCAACATGGCATAGGGCGTGGCCGGGCCCTTCCGGTCGGCCACCAGCGAGCCGGAGCGCCGGGTCCGGATCTCACCGAACCAGGGCTCGAAGCCCTCCATCGACTGGTTGACGACACCGGTTCCCCGGGTCTCGGTCATGAACTCGGTGCGGAACCCGATGAGACCACGGGCCGGCACGAGGTAGTCGAAACGGACCCAGCCGGTCCCGTGGTTGACCATCTGGTCCATCCGACCCTTGCGGGCGGCCAACAGCTGGGTCACCGCCCCCATGTGTTCCTCGGGCACATCGATGATCACCCGCTCGACCGGCTCGTGAACGGCGCCGTCGACCTCCCGGGTCACGACCTGGGGTTTCCCGACGGTGAGTTCGAATCCCTCCCGCCGCATCGTCTCGACCAGCACCGCAAGCTGCAGTTCACCTCGAGCCTGGACCTCCCACACGTCGGGCTTGTCGGTGGTGAGCACTCGGAGGCTCATGTTGCCGACGAGCTCGGCGTCGAGCCGGGCCTTGACCAGGCGGGCGGTCAGCTTTGAACCGGACTGCCCGGCCAGTGGCGAGGAGTTCACGCCGATCGTCATCGACAGCGACGGTTCATCGACCTCGATCACCGGCATCGGGCGTGGATCCTCCGGATCGACCAGGGTCTCGCCAATCAGGATGTTGTCTATTCCCGCCACAGCCACGAGATCGCCGGGACCGGCCTGGTCGGCCGAGACCCGGTCGAGCGCCTCGGTCAGGTACAGCTCGGAGATCTTGACCCGATCGACGGTGCCGTCGATACGGCTCAGACCGACCGTCGATCCCTTGCGCAACGTGCCGTTGATGATGCGACACAGCGCGAGGCGGCCGAGGTAGGGGCTGACGTCGAGGTTGGTGACCCAGGCCTGCAGCGGGTGGTTCTCGGTGTAGACGGGTGGGGGTACCACGGTCGTGATGGCATCGAACAGGGGGGTCAGATCGGTGCCGATGAGTTCCGCGTCGCTCGACGCCCATCCGTCTCGGGCCGCGCAGTAGAGGATCGGGAAGTCGATCTGGTCGTCGCGGGCGTCGATGTCGAGGAACAGTTCATACACATCGTCGACCACCTCCTTGATCCGGGCGTCGGCCCGGTCGACCTTGTTGATGACGAGGATCACCGGCAGATCCCGTTCGAGGGCCTTGCGCAGCACGAACCGGGTCTGGGGCAGTGGACCCTCGGCGGCGTCGACCAACAACACGATGCCGTCGACCATGGTCAAGGCCCGCTCAACCTCGCCGCCGAAGTCGGCGTGACCGGGGGTGTCGACGATGTTGAGCGTCAGATCCCCGAGCCGGACCGATGTGTTCTTGGCCAGGATCGTGATCCCCTTCTCGCGCTCCAGGTCGCCCGAGTCCATGACCCGATCGGCCACGTTCTCGTTGGCACGGAACACGCCGGTTTGGCGCAGCATGGCGTCGACCAGGGTGGTCTTGCCGTGATCGACGTGGGCCACAATGGCCACGTTCCTCAGGTCGGATCGGCGTTTGGAGGCGAGGTTTGACATGACTTGTCCACGATAGAGGGAGGCGGAGACCTCGACGCGGGCGTGGTGCCGAAACTACGCTGGAGTACACCATCCGGCGGAGGTTGCCATGGCCGCAGAACCAAACCCGGTCACAACCCCGGTCGAGGTCTTCGGAGTCCGCTCAGACGGTGAGCTGATACCGATCCGCCCGGGACGACCCCAACCCGATGAAACGTCTGCCGCGCCAATCCGGGTCGATTCGGACCGAGTGTGGATACTCGGCCCGGTCCACGGTGGGGCAAAGGGGCAGCGGGCAAGCGCCGCCGACAGCGTCGACTGTCAGACGAGGAAGGCCAACCTGCCGGGCGGCTACGACGACCGTCCGTCCCGAGGCGGCGGCCGGGAGGACGTGGTGGCGCCGGTGCCGGTGCTGCCGGGTCGGGCCAGCCGAGCCCTGCACAGCGGCGAGCTCTTCTCCGATCCGCTTCCGGGTCTGAGCGTCGATGTGGAGAGCCTCGAGGTCGGCGCTGACGGATCCTCGTGGGCCGCCACCGTCAGCTGGGGGCGACTCCGCAGGCGAACACGTCCTGCCACGCTGAGGGCCTACCCGTCACAGTCGGCCAACCTTACGATCTTCGAACTTGTCCCGACGAGACCGACGTTGATCCACACCCGGGCGTTCATCCGGGCCGGGGTCCCGGCCATCGCCGCCCTCTGCACCCGGGTCAACCAGGTCGCCGGCTGAGGTCTCGGCTGACGTCCTCGTCGGGAGACCCGACGCGTCCTCGCTGATACCGTCGACGTAACACAACCGGTCGATGACGATTCCGGCCTCGATCGGTACGTGCTCGAACTGAAGCCCGAGCATGTCGCCGGGTCGGCGCACGACACACTCGATCGGAACCGGCATGCCATCGGTCGAGAACAGGATCGGATCACCCGACTTCACGTCGAGATCGTCGTAGATCTCCACCGCCGCACCCGAAGGCGACAGGTCGATTAGCCGCCCGTACAACGTCCGATCCTCGACCTCGATCACCGCCCGACGCCCCTCGATCGGCACCCGGTAGATGCGGCGACGCTGCTGATACTCGAGGCCGTAACGCCAGGCCAGCAAAAGCTGGGTCCCCTCCCACGCGGCGAGAATGAAGGTGAGGGTGGCGGCGAACGTCGTCAGCCCATGACCGGCGATCTGGCGGGCAATGCCGATCACGACGCCGACGACCAGGATGAGCGTCAACAGCACCAGCGATCGGTTGGAACGAAGAAAGACGCTCCAGTGGTCGACCGTGCTGTCCTTGACCGTGACCTTGAACTGGCTGTTGTGGCCCGGACCCGAGACGAGGGTTCGAAGCGCCGAGAGCTGGGCGGGCAGCGACAGGATCTCGGCCCGGCTGAGGTCGCCCAGCGCCACCCGTCCTCGGGCCAGAGCCAGCATGCCGATGCCGCCACCGAAAACAGCGCCGCCGAGCACCGTGACCATCACCACCGGATCGGCCTCGAAGGGGATACGACCCGATCCCAGGATCAAGGCCACGCCGAGAATGAGGAGGATGCGTCGCAGTCCGGCCAGCACGGCGATCAGCGTGGCGACATAGGACAGCCGCTGCCGTAGGGTCAGGCCCGGAATGGTCAGCGGGTTGTCGTCGGTGTGCAACAGCGAGATGTTGCCCGAGCCCCACCGGTCCCGCTGGCTGACGTAGGTGCTGTGATCGGTGGCACCGAGACCGAACGAGAGCGGAACCGGGTGATAGCGGCTGCGCCACCCGGCGGCGTGGATGAGCACCGACGTGTGGAAGTCTTCGGTGATCGTTGCCTCGGCCACCCCACCCACCTCCAGGAGGACCGACGTTCGCAACATGCCACCGGTGCCGCACCAGTAGGCGGCGTTGTGACGATCCTTGCCCCACTGGAGGATGTCGTAGAACAGCGACTGATCGTGACGCGACTCCGACAGGTGCTGGAAGCTGTCGGTGTTGTAGAAACCGTGGGGCGTCTGCACCAGCGCAACCTGCTCGTCCTCGAAGTACGGGACCAGTGCCGACACATAGTCGGGTTGGGGCACCATGTCGCAGTCGAGGACCGTGACCAGATCGCCGCTCAGCTTCGTCAACGCGTTGTTGATGTTGCCGGCCTTGGCGCCGCGATTGTCGGATCGGGTCAGGTAGGTGATGCCCAACTGCTCGGCCAGTTCCGCCAACTCGTCACGCCGACCGTCGTCGAGAAGCCACACCTCGAAGGGACCGTCGTAGTCTTGTCCCAGGCAGCCGGCCAGAGTCGGACGGACCACCTCGATCGGTTCGTTGTACACCGGGATGAGCACGTCGACCGCAGGACCGGAGTGCTCGGTCGGCGGATCGAACGGCGGCAGGCGCCATCCGTCGAACAGCAGAGCCAACTGCGCCAACATGGCCAGAATCTCACCGGTGATGAGCACGAGGTTGATCGGCCAGAACGAACCTTCGTCGCCGAAGGTGCTGACCCGGAACGCGGCGTAGAGCAGCGTGGCCCCCATTCCGACGACCATGAACAGGTGGGCGAACGCCCACTCCCGGGCCAGCGGGCGACGATCGAGATCAGCAGACCCCGGCGCCGGTCGCCCGACCGGAGTCCCGGCGTTCTCGGGGTCCCGAGTCCCGGCGCTCTCGGAGTCCGGAGCCCCAGTGCTCTCGGAGTCCGGACGGTCCTCGAGCCCAGGCGCGTCTGCCGTCGGACCCCGCTCGTTCGGCGGACCCATGCCTGTCTGGTCGGCCAAAACCCCCACAACTTGAGCCCCGGGACGGCCGTGGTACGATCGCACCATGGATCACGCCATGGCTGGTCCGTCCCGGGAGTTGTACCGTGCCGGCCCGCTTGCTATCGGCACGTTCCGGTGCCGCCCCGGCGACCGGGCCTTCGACGGCGGCTGGATGGACCAACCGACCATCGTCTTCCCCCGGACCTGCGTCCGGATCACCCAACAGGGAGCGGACACGGTGGTGGCCGACCCCAACACCGTCGTTCTCTACCGGGGCCATCAGGAGTACTCCCGATCCGCGGTCGACGCGACCGGCGACTACTGCGAGTGGTTCGAGGTCGACCCCAGTTGGTTGCGGGAGGCCGCGGCGCCGTTCGATCCGGAGCTGACGGCACCGGACGCACCTCCGGTTCGCCACACCCACGCCCCGGCCCGCCCGGAGGCCTACGCCCTGCAGCGGTCGCTGCAGCAGTCGCTGACCCGCCTCGACCGAACCGGTTTCGAACCGGATCGCCTGGTGATCGAGGAAGCCCTGCTCCGCCTCGTCGAGCTGGTCATTCCATCGGCCTACGATCGGGCTCCCGCCGAACCGATCAAGGGTGCCCATCTCGATCTCGTCAACGACACCAAGGCGTTCATGGCCACCAACTTCGATCGCCGCCTCTCACTGCACGACATCGGCGCAGCCGTCGGATCATCGCGGTACCACCTGGCCCGGGTCTTCCGACGAGCGACCGGCTCGTCGCTCCATCAGTACCTGACATCGCTTCGGTTGCGGGCGGCCCTCAACCGGCTGGCCGACACCGACGACCACCTGGCCGACATCGCGGCGGCCGTCGGCTTCTCGAGCCACAGTCACCTGACCCAGGCGTTCCGGCGGGCGTTCCAGGTGACGCCGAGCCGGTACCGGGATCAGCCGTTTGCCGGTACCTGAGCCCGTTTACCGAACCGGATACCTGGCCGGATACCTAGCCAGATACAACGTAGGCCACACCGACGCCGGTGAGGAGGTAGTCGGATTGGCCGTCACCGTCGATGTCGCCGACCGCCAGGGCGTCGACGCCGAGGAACTCGCCTGGGGTCGTGCTGGTGATCGTGCGCAGCACCTCACCGTCAACCCCGGAGTAGATTCGGACGGTACCGGCCGACGGGGCGCCCTCTGAGGATCCCCAGGCCGCTACGAGCAGATCCGGGGTGCCATCACCGCTCACATCGCCGATGGCTCGGCCCGGGCCGAGGCCCTCGCCGGCCACGACCCCCTTTTCGACCAGGATGCGTTTGCCGGTGTCGCCGGAGAACACGTAGAAGGCACCGGTGCCGTTGACCGGCGTGCCGCCACCGGGTGTGGCGCTCGAACCGCCGGGCCCACCGCGGCCTGCGGCGTAGTCGGCCACGAAGACGTCGGGCGTGCCGTCACCGTCGACGTCACCGGCTCGACGGGCGAAGAACCGGGCGAAGTTCTCGGCGTCCCCGGTCGGCTTCAAGGTGTGGACGACAGAGCCGTCGGCACCCGAGAGAACATAGGCCTCACCTCGACCCGATCCGGGGGCGGCACCGCCGTCGCGTCCTGTGGCTCCCCAGGCACCGGCGACCTGGTCGGGCACTCCGTCGCCGGTCACGTCGCCGATCACGTCGACCGCCGAGCCGAGAAGATCCCAGGCGTGTTTGCCGTCGCGGCTCCAGAGTTCCGATCCGTCGGCACCGGAGAACACGGTCACCCGTCCGGCCAGCTCCTTCGAGTCACTCGCGTTCTCCGCTCCGACGATGAGATCATCGTGGCCGTCGCCGTCGACGTCACCGGCCCCCGACACCGCCGTGCCCATCCTGGTGAGAACGGCGGGCGCGAACTCGTGGATGAGCGAGTGGTCGGCACCGGAGAGCACGAGTGCCCGACCGAGCGGTGTCGGGGTGATGGCGGAGAAGCCGGGGGCTCCGACGATGTAGTCCGGTGTGCCGTCGGCGTCGACGTCGCCGGCCGATGCCATCGAGTAGCCCATCAGTTCCCCGGCCACACCGTCGATCGTGTTGAGGGTCGAGCCGTCGGCCCCCGAGAACACGTAGGCCCGGCCGGCCAGTGGGCCGCCGGTCGAGTCGGTGATGGCGGTGACGCCGTAGTCATCGACCCCGTCGCCATTCAGGTCACCCAGATCGGCTCCGACCCACCCGAAGTTGTCCCCGGCTACGCCGGCGTGGGTGCGGACCACGTTGACGTCGGCCTCGACGAATCCCATGGCGTAGGCGATCGTCGGCGCGACCAGGATCGCGAAGGCGCCCACGATGAGAGCGGTGGGCCAGCGTCGAAGTTGACGTCGAAGTTGATGGTCAGACATGGTCCCATCATGAATCGACGGCGGTGACGGCGGCTGTCAAAATCGTGCTCATTTGGGCGGCGAATGGCCGAGTGTGTTCAGATGCAGAGATGGCCACCCGCTCCGAGACGACCGTGCCCACCGCCGCCAATCCCCTGTTGATCACCGCCGGGCTGGCGATCGTCGCCTTCGCCCTGTCGGCCTGGCTCTATTCCTCCGCGTTCGACGACCAGTTCCGATGCGACTACCTGATCGTCGACGGGGTCGACGCGCCGCAGTTCATGTGCGACGGCGCCGACATCGGCGGAGCGACCGGTGTCGCCGGAGCGGTCGACTCGGTGGCCGACGCTCTCGGACTCGGCGACGATGAACCGGTCGTCGGTGACGCACTCACCGTTCCCGGGCTGGCCCGACTGATCGACGGGCCGCTCGACGTCGTCCGCCGCATCGGGATCGTGGCCGGTCTGCTGCTGCTCGCCGCCGCCAGCGCGGCCATCACCTGGCTGCAACGCCATGTGCGGCACGTGATCCGCCTGCTCCGGTTCGACGCCGAGGCGTGGCGGCGGGCCGCCATCACCGGGCAGACGTTCCTGTCGATCTACCTGGCGCTGCTCGCGCCCGTGGTCCTCGTGGCCGTTTTCTGACTTCAGCTCAGCTCCACGGTTCGGCCATCGGCCAGTTCGATTGTTGCGACCAACGAACGGTCACCGGTGGCGACCTGAACGATGCCGTCCGACAGCTCGAGGTCGAGCGCGGCCACCGCGGCGACCACGGTCGGGGCGGGATGCGAGATGCGCAGCTCGGCCAGGCGGCCGACCCGGGGCACGGTGCGTGCCGGGTTCGGTGTGTCGCCCCAGTCGATGACGAAGGGGATCACGCCGTCGCTCGCCGGGTTGGCCCGACCGAGCGGTTTTTGGGCGGCCCGGGTGAGCCGCCAGGCTATCTCGGTTCCGTCCGGTCGTTGCCGGGACATGGCGGCAACCGGGCCGGGATCGAACCCCACGTCGCGCATCCGGTCGGCGACCGAGTCGATGGTTTCGTCATCAGTGGGGCGAACGGCGAACGACGCCATCCTGGCCGGCGTCGTGCCGTCGACCCCGAACGGACGCGCCCCGGCATGATCCGGCTGACCGGGGTCGACGGAGATGATCTCGAGGTAGGCATCGTGACCGAACGAGAGGAGCGCGTTTCGGGTTCCGGCCCCCGGGTGGGAGCCGCCGGGAACAGCCTCGACACCGGTGAGGCCGGCCACGGCCACCACCCCCTCGTCGAGATCGGGAACGGCGTAGACGAGATGATCGATGGCCGGCATCGGTCCAGAGTACCGACTCGACGTCTCACCATCATTTGACGTCGCTGTATCACGAACTCGATCGGTGCGTCCTATGGTCATGGAGCAAACTCTCACGTTCCCTCAGGCACGATCCCGGGACGCAATGTGCGAACGCGGCAGCGGCACAGCTGCAGCCGCCATCGGAGCGTTCGCCACAATCGCCGCGGCCCTCATCGGCGGCTTCTTTCTCCTCCTCGCAAACTCCGATGATCGACCGACGGACCCCGGGGGCGGCTTCGAGAATCCCGGTGGGTTCGAGGCGCCTGACATCACGACGGCGACGGCTGTCTACCTGAGCGTTGACAACGGACCGGCTGGCACCACGGTCAACGTCAGCGGTGAAGGCTTCCAGGCCAACGAGCGGGTTGTGCTGCGATTCCACACCGAGCAGATCGGCACGACCCAGACCAACGATGCCGGATCGTTCTCGAATGTGGCGGCCACGATTCCCGGATCATTCTCGGACTTCGCACCGCAGCAGTTCTCAATTATCGCCACCGGTCAATCCAGTGTTCGAACGGCGACCGCACCGTTCACCCTGACCGGCTGAGCGCCCCGAGACGCGGCCGTTCCGCGGCCCCGACCACCCGGTGAAGGGGCCGGAACCGCGGAACGGTTTTGACAGCGGTTCTCCTGGAAGGTCCGGAACTAGCCGATACCCAGGTGCTCCAGCGAACGGGCCATGACATCGTTGCGCTCCGCCTCGGTCGAGATGCCCTCGAAGCCGAAACCGAAGTACAGCGTGTCGTCGGTGGCGACGATGCTGGCGATCTCGAAGACGATGCCGACCCGCTCCCAGTCATTGGGGTTGGGGACACTGCCTTCGGGCGAGCCCGGAACGGTGAAGAAGTCGAGACCGGCCTCGAACGAGGTGGCCTGGGTTTCGACACCGTCGATGTTCACCGACACGTCGTCGATGAACACGCCGAGGTCACCGGTGGCCCAGTCGGTCGCGTAGGCGATCGACACCTCGACCGAGCTGCCGGCGTAGGCCGACAGGTCGATGGACCAGTCCTCGATGCCGGCCGACGGACCGGTTGCGGCATTCCACGAACCGGTGGTTCCCGTCGGGTTACAGGCCGCATCCTGGTAGCGGTACAGCCACGGATGCAGCTGGTCGGCCCAGCCACTCAGACAGGATTGACCGGTGTCGGTGCCCGTGTGACCGTTGGCGTCCGGCAGGGTCGTCCAGTCGTCGGCGCCCACGGTGTGGGCTTCGACGAACAGGTAGTCCCAGTCGGTCTCGATGGCGTACGACGTGGCGAAGTCGAGCGATGCCGTGGTGGCACCGGCCGGAACGTCGATTGTCGTGGTCAGCCGCTTGTAGGACACGTCATCGTGGCCGGTCGCCATCTGCCAGTCACCGGTCACCGGCTCGAACGGGGCACCCGTTCCACCGGAGTCCCAGCGGGCCAGACGCTCCGAGGCCGCGATGAGCGGGAAGTCCTCGTTGGGGAGCACGCTGTCGGTCAACACGAAGGAGGCGGTTCCGGTGCCGAGGCCGGCATCGGTCGCACCCTGGTTGTTGGCCGAATCGCCACCGTCGAGGGAGAAGTTGACCCCCTCGAACACACCGGCCAGGCCGGCGACGTCGTTCGAGGTGCCATCGGGGGCGAGGCCGCCACGGCGGGAGCGGCTGAAGGCGCCGAACCAGTACTGGTAGACGTCATCGGTGAGGATGAGACAGTTGTCGGTACAGGTCTGGTTCGGGAAGCCGTTCTGGCCGTAGTTGAGCGGGAAGAACTCCTCGAAGCCGTGGTTCTTGCCGGTGGCCAGGACCTTGCCGCCCTCGTTGATGTAATCACGGATGGTCATGTTCATCTCGTGGGCGGGCAGGGTGGTGTTCAGGCCGCCCTGGTAGTCGGTGACCAGCTTCTCGCCGGTGTACCAGATGACGCCGTCGAAGTGGTTCAACACGCCCATGTGATGGGGCACGTTGTCGGTTCCGACGTCGAACACCTCGTGGCTGACACCGTTGGCGTCGAGAGCATCGGTGTAGTAGTCGATGTACTCGAGCGAAGCGAGACCACCGAGCGGGGTGCCCGGGCTGTTGTCGACCACGATGAGCACGTCGGCTCCCGAGGTGTTGACCACGTCGTAGGTGAAGTGCTCGGACTCGATCTTCGCCGCCGCCTGATCGCCACCGCCGGAGGGGGTGTCGACGGCGGTGAACCAGACCTCGACCGAATCGCCTTCACTCTGGCCGGTCACGGTCGCCCGGTACTCGGCGTACCAGACGTTGCCGCGGTCGCCGTAGCGCTCACCGCCGCCCCACTCGGGCACGGCCTTCGAGACCGTCTTGCCACCGTTGATCGAGTAGTTCATGCGGAGCTGCTTGACCTCGCGGCGGGTCCAAACGGCGACCTCCTGGTCGGCGCCCCAGCTCTCGGTGAAGGTCTTCACCTCGAAGTCGGGAGCAGGGCTGAGCACGGCCGACGGGGCGGGATTGGCCGGATCGCCGGCCGACTCGGCGATCGAGAGCTGATACTCGAGGTTCTTCTGGAACTCGAACTGCACCAGCTCCTCGTCGTCGGGGAACTCGAAACCGGAACGGCCGTTGTCGACGCAGTAGGTCGGGCCGAACTCATCGTCGTCGAAGTAGGTCGTGGCCGTGTTACAGGTGGCCAGCTCGGGCGTGTAGGCCATGATGCCATGCGCTCCGACGGCGTGACCGGTGGTCGTACCGTTGGTGATGTACAGCTCGGCCGACAGGTCGGGATCGTAACCCTCGACGCCGGGGTTGGCGTCGGTGCCGTTGATGGCGATGTTGAGCAGGTCATCCGGTGTCGGGCTGTCGACCTGGTTGCCCGTCCCGTAGAGCAGCAGCTCGGCCGCCGAGTGGTAGTTGACCAGGAACGAGAAGTCGTATTGGTCCATCAGGGCGTCGAGCGCCTGGGTCTCGGGCTCCGAGCTCGGGGCCGTACCCCGATAGGTCTGCCCGGTGGGATTGTCGGTCGAGCCCTCGTTGTCCTGACCCCAGTTGGTGGCGAAGTTCCGGTTGAGGTCGACACCGTCGATGCCGGTGATGGCACCGTCACCGTTGTTGTCGGCCAGGTTCTTGCGCCAGAGGCGGTTGCCCTCGGTGAAGGTCCAGTCGTAGCCGTCAGGATTGGCCACGATGATGAACCAGACCTCGGTGGTGTCGAGGATCTCGGTTATTCGAGCGTCCGTGCCGTAGTTCTCGAGATAGTGGCGCATCAGCCGGGTGTTGACCTCGGGCGAGATCCACTCACGGGCGTGCTGAGCCGAGATGTTGAGGATGGCCGGACGAGAGCCACGACGCTTGGTGTCGGCCTTCTCGGTGATACGCATGGCGTAGATGTCCTCACCGTTGAGCGACTGACCGATCGTGATCAGCTCGGTGATGTCGTCGTACTGCTCGGCCAGGAACTCCATCTCGTCTTTGTGGCCGCCGGGCTCGGCCCATTGGCGCCAGACCTCGAAGCCGTTCTCGGCCGCCTCGAACGCGGCCTGGGCGGTGGTCTGACCCTTCTTGTTTCGCATCAGCGAGATATCGAGGTCGTAGGCCCGGCGGGCCTTGTTGGCCTCACCCGGCGACATGATCACCTCGAGGATGTAGGTCTCGCCTTCGAGGGTCTCCGACACGATGTCGTAGCCGGCGGCCCTCATGGCGGCGGCCACGTCGGCTGAGACCTCGATCTCATAGAGATCGAGGCGGCCTTGGCCGTTCATTTCACCCGGTGACCCTTCGGGCGGGTCGGCTGACGCCGTGGCGGGAACCACGGCGAGCATCGCCACGGCCGCGAGAACGGCCAGCAGTCGTTTAAGCATCTGAATCCTTCTTTCCCCCTGGAGGAAGTGTGTGGTGCGGCATGCGCCACCATCTGGGCGCAGGATGTGAACTTAGTTGATTACGGTTTACCGACCAAATGGTGTCAGTAACATTGCCCACAAGACAAGCATCGACTCCGCACTCTGCAATCTTCTTTCGCACGCACCGGCATCTGATTGAACAGACTGTTCAACCGACGGAACCGGCGACATCGAGGGGGGCGGTGAGGGTGGTGTCCTCCAGCAGAATGCCACCCCTGTCACCGACCTCGACCGAACCGTAGCGCTGAGCGAACACCGGAGGCAGCGCCCGATCACCGGGAAGCGACAGCCACATGCGGAGGAGATGGCGGCGCTTGGCCGGGTCAGCGTGGTCGACAAACGCCGTACGGTCATGGAGCAGCGAGTGGTTGTAGACGAACTGCATGTCGCCCGGTTCGAGGTCCATGGCCAGATGCACCTCCGGCCGGTTGCAGATCTCGTCCCAGACGTCGAGGGCCTCGACCTGGTCGGGCCGCAACGCCGGGGCGGCGTCGAACCGCGACGCCGACTCGATGTAGGTCCGCTGGTAGAGCACGGTCAGTTTCCCGTGATGCCAGGACAGGACCGGGATCTCGAACCACGGGTCGGCGCCCACCGGCACCTCGCCCCGCCGATCGGTGGCGATCGGTTCGAAGAGGATCGGCGCGAGATCGGGCCGTTCGGCGACCATGATCCGGTAGGCGGTCTCGGCGCTGACCAGAAGCGATCGTCCACCCGATTGGGCGGTGGCCCGGCACAGCAACACCACACAATCGGTCGAGTCGGTGTGGAAGCTCTGCCGCTCGTTCGTCTGATAGATACGAGTACCCGGATCGGCGAGATCGCCTCCGACGTCTTTCACGTGGCCGAGCAGATGACCGGCGGCGTTCTGGGACCGCAGTGTGCCGAGGAGCCGGCCGACGACGATGAACCCGACCGCTTCCTCCCGACGTGCGATCCGCCCGACCGGGTAGCCCTTGATGAGGGTGAAGCCGAGACCGTTGATGAGATCATTGCGAATGTCGGCCGCCAGCCGCCGCAGCGACTCCGGCACATCGGCGCCGAGGTCAAGCGTCGTCAGATCGTCGTCCAGATGCCGGCGGGCCAGGGCCAGGAGAGCATCGAGTTGCTCGTCGGTCCAATGGCGGACCCAACGCTGCGGGGTCCGGGCGAGGTCCGAACCCATCCAGGCTGCCGGCCCGTCAGGAATGGCCGGTGGAATGTCTGTGGTTGCCGGTGTCATGAGTGTCCTCCTCGCTCACTGTTGGGAACGGAAGGCATCGAGAATCTCGGATCCGGAAGCCGACCACACATCGTCGTGACCAACCAGGCTTTCGAGTGCCCGGCCGAGCGCCTGGATCCGGTGCGGCTGACCCGACATCCACGGGTGGATGGTCACCGACAGGATGCGGCCGTCGGCAGCGGAGCTCTCCCGGTGAACGACGGTCACTGCGTCAGCCACCTGGTCGGCGAACGACTGCTCCGACTGCTGGTACTGAAGCTGAACCGTCTGATCGTCGAGCTCGTGGCTCAACGGCATGGCGTGGATGACACCGTTGGCCGTGGTCACCGGGTACGGCATGTCGTCGTTGTACCAGTCACACACGTACTCGATACCTCGAGCCGCCAGCAGATCAAGCGTGTTGGCCGACTCGGAACGGGCCGGGGAGAGCCAGCCGGTGACCGGTTGGCCCGATGCCGAACGCAACACGTCGAGCGCCTCGTCGACAAGCGCCGTTTCGACGTCGACGCCGAGACCGCCGTGGTGCAGCGATCCCATGTCGACCCCGTTGGCCACCACC
Organism: Acidimicrobiales bacterium; assembly: GCA_965216675.1. Taxonomy (GTDB): domain Bacteria; phylum Actinomycetota; class Acidimicrobiia; order Acidimicrobiales; family SZUA-35; genus JAHELU01. The sequence continues at coordinate 2,252,703 of CBDCGK010000004.1, forward strand.
TCCCAGCCCCGGTCGACCACCTCGGCCATCAGCCGGGGATAGCGCCGGGCGACGTTGGAGTTGAAGCTGACCGACGGACGCAGGCCCAGACGGTCGAGCAGTTTGAACACCCGGAACACGCCGACCCGGTTGCCGTAGTCGCGCAGCGTGTAGTGCCGGAGGTCGGGATAGGGGGTCACCATCCCACCCGGCGCCTTGAACGGCTGGGCCGGCTGATCGAGCGGGAAGAACTCGAGGGCCACGTTGACCCACACCGCAACCCGGGCTCCGCCGGGCCAGGCGACCGGCTCCCGGCGATGCATCATCGACCACTCGTACCGGCTGTGATCCATGCCGTAGCCCCGGTGGGCGAACTCCATGTACGAATCGGGCAGGCCGGGATGAGGTTCAGCCATGTTCACCGGCCTCCTTCCCCGGCTTCGGCGCCGAGCTCGGTGACGGCGGCCACTGCCTTGTCGTAGTGGTTGGCGTAGTAGTACTCGGCGATCTCACGGCCGGTGGTGACCCACACGTCGTCGTGGCCGGTGATGTACTCGATGGCCTCCTCGAAGGCGTCGATCCGGTGGGGTCGGCCGACGGCGTAGGGATGCAGCGGGATACACATCACGGTTCCGTTCTCGGCCCCGTCCTCGTAGAGCTGATCGAAGTTCGCCTTCAGCATCTCGGCGTAGCGGCGGGGCGACTGCTGGTTGACGTTGTAGACGATGATGTCGTTCATCTCCAGCGAGTACGGGATCGAGATCAGCCGACCGGACCGCACGTTGACCGGCTGGGGCTGATCGTCACAGAACAGATCGCAGGTGTAGAGGATCCCGTATTCGGCCAGCAGATCCATCGTCCGCTCCGTGTGGGTGAGGGCGGGTGCAAGGTAGCCGGCGATGCGCTGGCCCGTGGCCCGCTCGACGGTTTCGAGCGAGTCCTCGATCACCGCCCGCTCCTGGGCCTCGGTCATCCCGTAGGAGTAGTGGGTGTTGTAGATCCCGTGGGAGAAGATCTCCCAGTCGCGTTCCAGGCACGCCTCGATGAGCTCGGGGTGGTGTTCGCAGACGGCGACGTTGAGCGACACGCTGCCTCGCACACCGTGGCGGTCCATCGCCTCCATCATCCGCATCGTGCCCACCCGGTTGCCGTAGTCCCGTAGCGAGTAGTTCAACACGTCGGGTTCGGGGCGGGCCCAGGCTTTGCGGGTGGGGTTGGGCTGGGGATGCAACTCGTAGAACTCGATGTTGGGGGCCACCCAGAACGCCACCCGGGCGCCGTTGGGCCAAGTCAGCTTCGGCCGCCCTTCCCAGGGCCAGTACTCGTAGAGGCAGGGGTCGGACGGATCGGAGAAGGGCTCGCGCATCGGGTTCGCCGGAGCGACGCCGCCGGCCGGTCCGTCAGTCATCACGGCCGCCCGACTTTAGATAGTCCAGCGCTTCGGCGAACGAGACGACGTCGCCGTATTTGAGGGAGATGTCGCACAGGTTGGCGAAGTGGGGGATCTCGTGTTTGTCGGCCACGCACTCCTCGGGCACGATCGTGCGGTACCCGCGCGACAGGCTGTCGACCACGGCCGCCCGCACACATCCCGACGTCGACCCGCCGGTGATGATCACGGTGTCGACCTTGTGCCAGACCAGCAGGCTCGACAGCTGGGTTTCGAAGAACGGCGACGGCATCTTCTTCTCGTAGATGACATCCCGGACCCGGTCGACGTCGAGCCGGTCGTCGAGTTCGGAGCGCCGCGATCCCCGCTTGATGTTCTGCAGCGAGTTCTCCGTGTCGGTTCTGGTCCCCCAGATCCCGCAGTCCTCCCCCGATTCCATGTAAGCCACATACGTCCAGACCACCGGCCAACCCCTGGTCCGAGCAGCCGCCGCCAGTTGGTTCACGTAGTCGAGCTGATTGGGATCGGTCTGATAGGCGGTGGGGAACTCGTCGACCCGGGTGTAGGCGTTCTGCAGGTCGACGTTCACCAGGGCCGCCTTCTCACCGAACCCGAATCTGGCCCGGGTCGGGTTGGCCTTGATCTGCTCGTAGTACTGGCGGGCGGTGAGGTCGGAGGACTCCATATCACGCTCCTTCGCTGGACGGGCTGTTGGACTCGCCGATGGACTGGCGGTTGGGCTGGTTGCTGGACGGGCGGCCGGGAGGGGCCTGCGGGGGCTGGTAGGGACGGTCCCGGTCGATCACGACCGAGTCGGTCAGGAGGTAGAACTTGAACTCGGTACGACCGGCCGGGCCCCGGGCCGGGTCGATGGGGTTCTGCTCGAACCACTCCAGGTAGTGGCGGTAGGCGTCGTGGTCGGCGAAGTGGAGCTCGACGATCCGGTAGAAGGTCGTGGGTTCGGTGCCCGTGGTCGTTCCGGCGCTGGTGGCGATGATGGGCCGCACGATGTCATTGGCCACCAGGCGGTCGAGGTGCGGGTTGGCCAGCAGGTCGGGGAAATGGATGTCGGCCAGCCAGCGCTCGTATTCCTCAACCGATACACCCTCCACGATGTCGTAGCCCAGGATGGCCTTCACCGCCGGCTCGCTGATGCGTTCGCCCATCCGGTCACCTCTCCCCTTGTTCGGCCGCCCGGCCGGCGATGCCGGCCTCCCACTCGTTGGCCGGGCCGAGGCCGACCACGTCGTTCACCTCGGCGAAGGTGGCCATACGGTCCAGCCACGACAGCGTCGAGCCCTCGCGGCGAAGGTCGGCGAGAACCTGTCGGGCCACGGGCACCAGCGCCCGGGTCAGCGCACCGGGGTAGATGACGAGGTGGAAGCCGAGCTCGGCCAGCCGGTCGGCCGGCACGAGCGGAGTCTTGCCGAACTCGACCATGTTGGCCATCAGCCGGTTGCCGGCCAGCTCCCGGCCCACCCGCTCCAACTCGCCCTCGTCCTGCGGTGCTTCGACGAACAGGATGTCGGCACCCGCCTGGGCGTAGCGGGCCGCTCGGTCGAGTGCCTCGTCGAACCCGAGCGGGGCCCGGGCGTCGGTGCGGGCGATGACGAGTATGCCGTCGTCACCGGACCGGGCGTCGACCGCGGCGATGATCCGCTGCACCATCTCGTCGGGGCCGACCACCGTCTTGCCCTCGAAGTGACCGCATTTCTTGGGGAAGGCCTGATCCTCGAGTTGGATGGCGGCCACGCCGGCCCGCTCGTAGAGCCTGATGGTTCGGGCAACGTTGTGCACGCCGCCGTAGCCGGTGTCGCCGTCGCAGATCACCGGCACGTCGACGGCGGCGCAGACGTGTTCGGCCACAGCCGCCATCTCGGTTTGGGTCACCATGCCGAGGTCGGGTTGACCCAGCACCGAGTTGGCCACACCCGCCCCGCTGAGATACACGGCCGGGAACCCCTCGGCCTCGATGAGGCGGGCGAACAGCGCGTTGAAGGCCCCGGGGGCGACGACCGGCGGGGCGTCGTCGAGCAGCGACCGCAGCCGGGCGGCCGGGGTGGTCATCGCTGATGTCCGATCATCGTGCACCTCCGCCGCCGGCAAACAGCGACGCGAGGTGGTTCTCCATACCGCCGACGGCCAGGATGGCGCCGATCTCTTCGGGCAAGGCCACCGCCTCCAGCACCTCACCGGTCTCGACCACCGTGATGCGGCCGGCGGCAAGATCGATCGACAGGTGCTGGCCCTCGACGATGCGATCAGCGGCGGCACATTCGACGGGAGCCAAACCGACGTTGACGCAGTTGCGGAAGAAGATCCGGGCGAAACTCCGGGCCACGACGGCGCCGACGCCGGCCGCCTGGAGCCCCCTGGGTGCCATCTCCCGACTCGAGCCGTTGCCGAAGTTCCGGCCTCCGACGACGATGTCGCCCGCCGTGATCTCCTGGGCGAAGCCGGGCCGGATGCCGTCCATCACGTGTTTGGCGATCTCGGGAAGGTCGTGAACCAGGTACTTGCCGGGCACGATCACGTCGGTGTCGATGTTGTCGCCGAAGACCCACGCTCGCCCCTCGATCGACTCGCTCATCGGGCCACCTCCGCTCCGAGGTACTCCCGGGGATCGACGATGCGGCCGGCGACCGCCGCCGCGGCCACCGCGTAGGGCGACGCCAGATACAGGCTGGAGTCGGGGCTGCCCATTCGGCCCCGGAAGTTGCGGTTGGTGGTGGAGATCGCCACTTCCCCGGCGGCCAGGATGCCGGCCCCGATGCCGGGGCAGGCCCCACAGCCGGTGGACAGGATGTGGGCACCGGCTTCCATCAGGGTCTGCGCCGTTCCGTCGGCCATGGCCTCCTGCAGGGCGGCCCGCGACGCCGGCGCCACCTGCAACACCACCCCGTCGGCCACCTTCCGGCCGTCGAGGACCTCGGCGGCCATGGCCAGGTCCTCGTATTTGGCCCCGGTGCACGATCCGATGTAGGCCCGCCCGACCGCCGGCTCCCCGAGACCCCCGACGGGGACCACGTCGTCATGGCGGTTCGGTCGGGCCACGACCGGTTCGACGGCCGACGCGTCGTAGTGCCACTCCTCGGCGAAGGTGGCGTCGGGGTCGCTGAAGGGGCCCTCGTCGGCCTCGATCCCCAGTTCGGCCAGATGGTCGACGGTCACCACGTCGGCCGGCACCACACCGGTCTTGGCCCCGATCTCGGCGCACATGTTGGTGAGCACGCTGCGTTCCTGAACGGTCATTGCGTCGATGGCCGGGCCGCCGAATTCGAGCACCTGGTACAGGGCACCGTCCATCCCGCGGTCGCCGATGATGGTGAGGATCAGATCCTTGGCCGTGACCCCGGCGGGCAGGCGGCCGTCAATCGTGACCTTGATCGTGTGGGGCACCCGCAGCCAGGTTCGGCCGGTGGTGACCACGCCGAGGATGTCGGTCGAACCGACGCCCAGAGCCAGACAACCCATGACCCCGGCGGTGCAGGTGTGGGAGTCGGAACCGGTGTAGAGCATGCCGGGACGGGCGTAGCCCTTCTCCACCATCAGGGTGTGGGCGATGCCCTGGGCTTCGTGGAAGCGATCGATGCCGTAGGCGGCGGCGAAGTCGCGGGTGGTCTGGAGGATCTCGGCGGCCGCCACGTTGTTGGCCGGGACGTAGTGGTCACACACCAGCACGATGCGATCCGGGTCCCACACGCCGACGCCGAACCGCTCCATGGCCGGCCAGATCCGCCGGGGCCCGCTGGAGTCGTGCATCATGGCCAGATCGACGTCGACCCACAACACCTCGTCGGGGTTGACGTGTTCCCGCCCGGCGGCCCGGGCAATGATCTTCTGGGCCAGCGTCATCGGCGGCGTCATCGGATCATGCCTCCGAGGCACCTTCGGTGCGGGCGAGACGCTGCCGGAGTTCGTCGACCTCGGCCTGCAGACGGGCGATGGTGGCCGCCTCCGACGGCTGATCGTCGAGCAACGGGTCGGCGCCCCAGGAGGCATGATCGTCATCGTCCTCGGCGGCCATGTCGTCGCTCTCGTCCTCGGCCGCCATCGGTGCCCGTTCCAGCACGGCGCGCAGGAAGGCACGGGTCCGCTCCTGCCGGGGATTGCCGAGTACCTGCCGGGCCTTGCCCTCCTCCACCACCCGACCGTGGTCGATGAAGAGGACCCGGTCGGAGACATCGGCGGCGAAGCCCATCTCGTGGGTCACCACGATCATGGTCATACCGTCGGTGGCCAGCCGCTTCATGACCAGCAGGATCTCCCCCGCCAGTTCGGGGTCGACCGCCGAGGTCACCTCGTCGAACAGCATGACCCGGGGTTCCATGGCCAGTGCGCGGGCGATGGCCACCCGCTGCTGCTGCCCACCCGACATCTGCAGCGGGTAGTGATCGGCCCGATGCGACAAACCCACCGAGTCGAGCAGCTCACGAGCCCGCTCCACCGCAGCGGCCTTGTCCACGCCCTTCACGGCCATGGGAGCCTCGATCACGTTCTCCAGTGCCGTCATGTGGGGGAACAGGTTGAACCGCTGGAACACCATGCCGACGTGTTCCCGCACCCCGCGGATCTTGCCTTTCGACGCGAACTTGATGCGGCCGTCGGGGCCGTCCTCGCACAGGGTGTCGCCGTCGATCTCGATCCGGCCGGCATCCGGACGCTCCAACAGGTTCAAGCACCGCAGGATCGTGGTCTTGCCCGACCCGGACGGGCCGATGATCGACACAACCTCTCCGGCTTCGACGTCGAGATCGATGCCGTCGAGGATCTTCAGATCGCCGAACGACTTTTCCAGACCTTCGACTCGTACCAGTGGAGCCATGGTTACACCTTCAGTCGGAACGACCGCTCGAGTCCCTGCTGGGCGAACACGAGAACGGTCGTGAGAGCAAGATAAATCAGGGCCAACGCCAGCAGCGGTTCGAGCGCCTTGAAATCGCGGCTGATGATGCGGGTGGTAAGCAGCGCCATCTCCGGCACGGTGATGACCGTGGCCAGCGACGTCTGTTTCATCGTGTTGATGGCGTTGCCGATGAACGGCGGGACGATGATCCGCACGCTCTGGGGCAACACGATCCGTCGCATGGCGTGAGCCCTCGTCATGCCCAGCGCCTCGGCCGCCTCGAACTGACCCTGGTCGACGGCCAGGATGCCGGAGCGGATCGACTCGGCCTGGTAGCTGGCCGTCCACAGCGACAGAGACACCACCGCGGCCCAGAACGGCGAGAACAGCAGGCTCTCCCCCAGCTCGGGAAAGGCGAAGAACACGTAGAACATGATCAGCAGGAGCGGCACCCCCCGCACCAGCCAACCGTAGAATCCGGCGAACCAACGCAGCGGCGCCAGCGGCGACAGGCGCAGCAGCGCGAGGGCCAGCCCGAGCACGGTCGAGATCACGATCGACCAGGCGAACAGGCCGACCGTGGTGCCCAGCCCCTCGAGAATGGACGGAAGGATGTCGACGATGTAGGCGAAGTCCATGGTCGGCTACACCTTCACCGCATAGCGACGCTCGAACCAGCCCTGTGACAGGGTCATGAGCGAGGTCACCAGCAGGTAGACGACACCGGCGGCGGTCAGGATCTCGATCGGCTGGAACGTCGAGTTGGCCAGTTGGCGGGAGCGGCCCGTCAGTTCGGTCAACCCGATCACGGCGGCCAGCGATGTGGATTTGAACAGCAACGTCGAGTTGCTGACGTAGTTGGGGATCATGACCCGGATTCCCTGGGGGATGACGATCCGCCGCATGTAGTGGGCCCGGGTGAACCCCAGGGCTTCGGATGCCTCGTATTGGCCGGGGTCGACGGCCAGCAAACCGGCGCGGATGATCTCGGCCTTGTAGGCTCCCGACGAGGCGGCCAGACCCAGGATCGCCGACTGGAACGGACTCCAGCCGAGACTGTTGCCCAGCCAGAAGAAGGCAAAGAAGAGGATGACCAGCGCCGGGAGGCCACGGAAAATCCACACGTAGGCGGCCGAGAACCAGCGCAGTGTCCGGAATCGGGACATACGCATCAGGGCGAGGATCAGCCCGAGCACGGTGGCCAGCACCAGCGAGATGACGAACAACTGGATAGAGATCCAGGTCGCCTCCCAGAAGATGACCCGCGATCGCCAGACGATGTCCCAGCTCATGAGAATGCTCCCGTCATCGAACCGTCCCCGCTACCTCCGGCGGGCGCGAGGGGCGCCCACCGGAGGTACGTGGGAGACCACGATCGACGACGATCAGCAGTCACCGGCCGGCAGCTCGGTGTACGGCTCGACGGCGTTGATGTCGTCGGGAACCGGGATGCACTGACCGAACCATTCCTTCTGGATCTCGGCCAACGTGCCGTCGGCGATCATCTCGTTCAACACGACGTCGACCGCGTCCCGCTTGTCCTCCATGCCGAGCTGGAAGGCCAGCGACAGCGGGTGGGCGGCCACGGTGGGACCGGCGATGCCCAGCTCGGGATCGTTGGCGGCGGCGAAGGCGGCCACCAGCGAATCCTGGCTGAGAGCGTCGACCCGGCCCTGCTTGAGGGCGGTGAGCGCCTCACCGGCTCCGGCGAACCCGGAGTAGGCGGCGTAGCCCAACGCCTCTTCGTTCTCCAGCAGGTACGCCTCCTGGGAGCTGCCCTGAATACCGCCGGCGTTGAGGCCGGTCAGATCATCGAGGCCGGCCGAGTCGGCGTCTTCGGCCCGGACCTGGGCGATGATGCCGGTGGAGGTCATCGGCCGGGAGAAGGCGAAGCTCTCCTGGCGCTCGGGGGTGGGCCAGATGCCCGAGTCGGCGATGTCGTAGAGTCCCTGCGACAGACCCTCGAGTTCGGCCACGAAGTCGACGGTCGGCAGTTCGAGTTCGAGGCCCAGACGATCGGCGATCTCCTTGGCGATGTCGATCGTGTAGCCCTCGTTCTCACCGGTGTCGGGGTTGATGGCGGTGAAGGGCGGGAAGTTGCCGGTGGTGACCACGATCAGCTTCCCCTCCTCGACCAAACCCGGCACGCCGGCGGCGTCGCCCTCGTCGGCCGGCTCCTCGGCCTCGTCGTCGGCGGCGTCATCCGCAGGCTCCTCCGCGTCGCCGTCGTCAGCCGGTTCCTCGGCTTCGTCGTCGGCGTCGTCGGTTGATTCCGCCGCGTCATCCGACTCGGCCGCCGTGTCGTCGCCGTCATCGTCGGAGCCGCAGGCCGCAACGATGATCGAGAAGGCGGCCAGCAAGGCCAACAGGCGCCAGAGAACCGGATTCGGTGACTGCACTCTCCCTGATTTCATGGTTCTTCCCCTTATCTTTCCGGTGGCGCTCGCCACCCTAGTTCGCCGGTTGACGACCATGGAAAACGGCGGGGGCGACGGTCGCTCCCGGTTTCACGGTCGAGATGGCGATCCAATACCGGCCCAGCTCGTGGGCCGCGTCCTGTACGGCGTCGATGAGTGTCAGCATGTGTCCCAACCGATCGTCGGGGGCGTAGAGGCTGAGAGCTCCGATGGTCGCTCCGTCGGTGCCGATGATGGGCACGGCGACGGCCGCCGCCCCGTCGACCGTTTCACTCTCGCTCGAGCTCCAGCCCCGGTTGCGGGTGTCGGCCACCAACCGGCGCACATCGACGCCGTCGACCACCGAGTTCCGACCCAGCGGTTGGAGGTCACTTCGCTGCAGCAGTGCATCGAGTTCATCGTCGGGCAGACCGGCCATGAGGACCCGCCCGACCGCCCCGGACCACACGGGCGCGCTCCAGCCTCGACCCCGAACCCAGCGGATGCCCCGCAGTCCCTGGACCTCGGCCACACACGTTCGGTGATCGCCGGTGCGCACGTGCACTGCGGCCGTTTCCTCACTGGCGGCGACGAGCCGGTGAAGGTAGGGCTCGGCGACGGCACCGAGTGTTGCGCCTCCACCGCTCACGGCCGCGGCCATGGCCAGCTTCGGGGTCACCGCGTAGCCGCGGTCGGCGCCGATCCGGCTCACCACCCCCGACGCCTCCAGCGTGTTGAGCAGGCGGTGGACGGTGGAGCGGGGCAGGTCGAGTCTTTCGGCCAGCGTTCGGGCCGATGGCGGCTGATCCACCTCGGCGACGGCGAAGAGCACATCGAAGGCGCGGGTCACCGACTGCACGAGTCCGCCTTCGAGTGCTGCCGCTGCGTTCACCCTCTCGACGCCTCCCCATTTGCCGTCGGTGTTGTCCTGGATCCGTTATCCGGGATGTGTTGTCCGGGATGCGGAATCTTGTCCGCATGGTGGACCGTACCGTAGACTCGGCGGCCATGGCGGTCAACTCCTCGCCCGAATCGTCAACTTCGGGCCCGAGCAGCGCCTTCGCGCCGATCCGGATCGGCCCGGTTGAGGTGCGAAATCGCATCTTCGTCCCGTCCCACACCACCAATTTCGGGGTCGACAACCTGCCAACCGACCGTCACGTCGCCTACCACGAGGCCCGGGCCCGCGGCGGTGTCGGCCTCATCATCATGGAGTCGCTGCGGGTGCACCCCACAAGCCTGGGCAAACCGCAGGGCCTGGCCGCGTTCGACCCCCGCTGTGTGGAACCGCTTCGGAAGGTGGCCGACGCCGTCCACCGGCACGAGACGAAGATCTTCGGGCAGATCATCCACCTGGGCCGCCAGATCGACGGTGACGCACTCCGGCTGCCGCCGTGGGGCCCCTCCCCCATCGCCTGGGATGCGGCGGTCGCCGCGCCCCACGTGATGACCGAGGGCGACATCGCCGAGGTGATCGACGGGCATGTGGTCAGCGCCCACCATGTGCTGGCCGCCGGGTTCGACGGCCTCGAAGTCCACGTCGGCCACGGTCACCTGCTGCAGCAGTTCCTGTCGCCGGCCACCAACACCCGCGCCGACGGCTACGGCGGCGACGAGGCCGGGCGGACGCGGTTCGCCGTCGAGGTGCTCCGGGCGGTCCGGGCCGCCGTCGGACCCGACGTCTGCCTCGGCATCCGTATCAGCGCCGACGAATACGCCGACGGGGGGCTGACCCTGGCCGACATGGAACGCATCGTTCCGGCGCTGGCCGATCGGGTCGACCTCGATTTCGTCAACGTCTCGCACTCGGCGTACCACGGCAGCTACGCCCTCTCGACCCAGATGGCCGATATGGCCTTTCCGAGCGCCATGTTCCGCCACCTGGCGCCGGCCATCAGCCGGTGCCTCAAGGCGGCCGGTCACACCATGGCGATCATGGCGGTGTGCAAATACCGGTCGGTGGCCGAGGCCGAGGCGACACTTGACGAGGGTGACGTCGATCTGGTGGGCATGGCCCGAGCCCACATCGCCGATCCCGACCTGGTGGCCAAGGCCCGATCCGGCCGGGCCGACGAGACCCGGACCTGCATCGGCTGCAACCAGGGGTGTGCCGGGTTCCTGCAGAAGGGGCTGCCGATAACCTGCGTCGTCAACCCGACGGCAGGGCGGGAACGAAGCTGGTCGCCCGACCCCTCGCACGATCGGGCGGCCACACCGAAGCGGGTCCTGGTCGTCGGCGGCGGGCCGGCCGGGTTGGAGGCGGCGTGGGTGGCGGCGGCCCGCGGTCACCACGTCGACCTGCTGGAGCGTGGTGATCGCCTCGGCGGCCGGCTGCGGTTCCTGGAGCATCTGCCGAAACGCCACGACTTCCTGGCCCTGGTCGACAACCAGATTGCGGCCTGCGAGCGCCACGGGGTGACGGTACACCTCGGCACCGACTTCGATCGGGCTGTGTTCGCTGGCCGGTGGGCGGGTTCGACCGACCACGTCATCGCCGCCACCGGTTCCCGTCCGCAGCCGCTGAGCTTCCCCGGTGGGGGCGCCGGCTTGACCCTGGTCGATGCGTTGGCCCGGCGGTGGCAGCCGGGACAGCGGGTCGCGTTCTATGACCTGATGGGCGACTGGTCGGCACTCGGCGTCGTCGAACACCTGGCCGACTGCGGGGTCGACGTCACCTACTTCACCCCGGTGGCCGGCTACGCCTGGAAAATCACGGTCTACAGCCGCACGGCGCTCGTCGCCCGTCTCCGGGACGCCCGGGTGGCGGTACGGCCGCTGCGATCCGCGGTGTCGTTCACCGACGGCGTGTTCACGGTGGAGGACACATCGACCGGCGACCACGAATCGTTGACGGTCGACGCGGTGGTGGCCGCCGGCACGCCGGCCGCCGACCCCGACGGACATTCGATGAGCGAGACGATCGGCGGGGACGGCTCGGTCGGGATCACGGTGAGCGTCATCGGCGACTGCCTGGCACCCCGCTCGGCGTTGGAGGCCGTCTTCGAGGGTCACCGGGTGGCTCGTGAACTCTGATCGGCCACCGGTGCTCGTGACCGGGGCCAGCGGCTTCATCGGGATCAACCTGCTCCACGTGTTGGTCGAGCGTGGCCAGCCGGTGGTCGGACTGGCCGACCGGCCGCTGCCCGAGCCGGCGGTGGTGTCGTTGGACCGGATCGGGTCGGTACCCGACGTCGAGATCGCCGATGTTCGTGACGCCGACGCCGTGGCCGGGATCGTCCTCCGGCGGCGACCGCAGGTCGTCATCCACGCCGCGGCGGTGACCGCCGGCCCGGACCGGGAACAGACCGATGCCCGCACCGTGATCGACGTGAACGTCGGCGGCACCCAGTCGGTGCTCGACGCCTGCACCGAGGCGAACGTACGGCGACTCGTCCACCTGTCGAGCGGCGCGGTGTACGGGCCGGCCACCTTCGGCCTGGTACCGCTCGACGAGTCGACGCTCGTCGCCCCGACCTTCCCGCCGCCGTCGTACTACGGCATCACCAAACTGGCGGCCGAACAGGTGGCGCTTCGCCACGGCCGGCTCCACGATCTCGACCTGGTGGTGGCTCGGTTGTCGGCCGTGTTCGGACCCTGGGAGTACCCGACCGGGGTCCGGGACTTCATGAGCCCGATGCTGCAGATGGTGACGGCCGCCCGCGACGGCCGTCCGGTCCGCGTGGTGGCCGACCAACCCCGCAACTGGGCCTACGCTCCCGACGCGGCCCGGGCGCTCGTGGCCCTGGCCGACATCGCCGACCCGCAGCACCGCTGTTACAACGTGTGTCCCGAGACCACGTCGACCGCCACCGCCTTCCTCGATCGTCTCGTTCGCCACCACCCCGAACTCGACCACCGGATTGTCGACGACCCCGAGCAGGCCACCATCTCGGTCGACGCCGACCCCCGCCGGCCCCGGGCCCCGGTGTCGGCCCGCCGCCTGACCCATGAGTTGGACCGGACGGAGGGAGAATCGCCCTGGACCGCCACCGGGGAGGCATACGACGCCTACATCCGATGGGCCCGGGCAAACCCGCCTAGGCTGTCCATGTGACCGTCGGAGGACAGGCCGGCCCGGCCGGAAGCCGACGATCGGAGACCGACCCGGCGATCGACTGGATATGACGACATGAGCGAGCAGGTGGCAGTGGTGACGGGGGCCAACAGCGGTCTCGGTCTGGAGACGACCCGTGGCCTGTTGGCCGAGGGCATCACCGTGGTGATGGCCTGCCGTTCACTCGACAAGGGCCGTGAGGCGGCGGCGTCACTGTCGGGTGACGCGGTGGTCGCCGAACTCGATCTGACCTCGATGAACTCGGTACGGTCGTTCGCATCGTGGTTCGACGAGACCTACGACCGGCTCGATCTCCTGATCAACAACGCCGGCGTCATGATGCCACCGGCCTCCATGACCGAGATGGGGGCAGAACTGCAGTGGACGTCCAATCATCTCGGGCATTTCGCCCTGACCGGTTTGCTGCTGCCGAAGCTGGCCTCGACCGGCGGCAGCCGGGTGGTGAACGTGTCGAGTATCGCCGCCAACGACGGGGATCTGACAACGTTCGATCCAACGTCGATCGACGGCTACAACCGATCGGCCTACTACGCCAACTCGAAGCTGGCCAACCAGGTGTTCACGGTGGAGTTCAACCGGCGGTGCAGCGCCCAGGCCGGTGACAGCGGTGCCGATCCGATTGCGGTGGCCGCCCACCCGGGCGTCTCGTCCACCAACCTGACGAACAGCTTCGGCCTGCCCGGCCCGCTAAGCGCGGCGTTGAGGCTGGTGGGCAAGGTGGTGTTGCAGGGGGCCGACGCCGGAGCGTTGCCGACCCTGCGAGCCGCCACCGACCCCGATGTGGCGGCCGACGATTACTTCGGTCCCGACGGCCTACGCCAAATGCGAGGCAAGCCGGTGAAGGTCCCGCTGCTTCGGCAGGCCTCCGATGAGGAGATCGGTCGTCGCCTGTGGGAGCAGTCCGTGGAACTGACCGGGGTCGACTACCTGACCTGACCTGACCTGATCGGCGCGGCGGAGTCGACGGACCCGATCGAACAATGGACCGAGGTCACCGATCGTCGGTCAGGACTCCGGATTCGGCCATGTCGTTCCACACCTTCTGGTCGACGATCAGACCGTCGCGGATGACGAACCGGTCGATGTAGCGGATGCCGTCGAACGGGGTGCCGTCCAGGGCCTCGCCGCTCAACGTGCCGAACACGTAGACGACCGACTCGGCTGCCTCGCCTGACGAGCCGTCGATCACGTCGAACCGGTCGAAGGTCTTGGTCACCCCTCGGAACCGGCCGGCCGAGGATTCCACCTGCTCGGCCAGGCTCCCGAACCGGCGGCCACCGGGAAAGGTGATGGTCACGTCATCGGCCAGATACCGTCCGGCCGCTTCGAGGTTCCGGGCCTCCATCAAGCGGAGGAAGTCCGACACGAGCGCGGTGAGATCCTCCGCCCCGGTTGGTTCACCCATCACCCACCGCCGTGTTCTCCTCGGTTGCCGCCGCGCCGTCGAGCATGGCGTGGATCATCTCCGGCTTGGGGACCTGCGGGCGAGGGTAGGCCGATCGGCTCTGCGTCAGACCGAGCGACAGCATCATCTGCACCAGCTTGTACGACAGCGGCCCCGGGTTGACGACGGGAACATCGAGCGCCGCCGACAAATGCCCGTGCGCCTGATGCATCGTGGTGGACCCGAGGCAGATCACGTCGGCCCCGCTCTCGACCAGGCGACGGCACGCCGCCTCCATCCGCGGCAACACCAGGTCCTCCTTGCCGGTGATCAGGTTGGCGAAATCGGGTGGCGTATCGAAATGGTCGACGGCGGCACAGCGCGACCGCAGACCCCACTCGTCGAGCACCTTCTCGTAGCGGGCCAGCGCCGGTTCCCACTGGGCCAGCACTCCGAACCGGCGGCCGAGGCTGAGGGAGAACAGCAGCGACGCCCGGCCCGGGGCCAACACCGGGATGTCGAGCACCGACCGTAGGGCGTCGGCCCCGCTGTCGGACACCGTGTCGATGACCACGGCGTCGAACCCGTCGGACTCGGCGCTGAGCCCCGCCTCGAACAGCGCTATGTCGAGCAGCAGCCAGTCGTGGGGGCTGGTGAAGCTGGTGGGTCCGGCCTTGACCGCCCGGTAGTGGAAGCTGACGTCGGGAGCCATCGTGATCTCCCGGGTCTGGGCCGAGCGGTTGGCGATCTGGGTGTCGTCGAGGGCGAAGGGGACGAGCACCAGTATCCGGGTCATCGCCGGCCGTCCTCGGGGGCGGCAGCGTCAGCCGCGGCGGCTCCGTCGAGCATGGCGTGGACCATGTCCGGTTTCGGCACCTGGGGTGGTGGATAGGCGGACCGGCTCTGCGTCAGTCCCAGGTCGGCCAGCGCCTCGGCGATGAAATAGGAGAGCGGGCCGGGGTTGATCACCGGCACATCCAGGTTCTCCTGCAGGAACCGGTGGGCCTCGTGCATCGTGGTCGAGCCGAGGCAGATCACGTCGGCCCCGTCCCCATCGACCAAGGCGTTGGCCGCGTCCAACAGCAGCGGCAGGGCGTGATCCTTGCCGGCCATGAGCGTGCGATTGTCGGGGGTGACGTCGATCGATCGGATCCCGGCGCAACGGTCGGCCAGGCCGATCTCGCCGAGCACCTTGTGGTAGAGGGGGAACCACTGCTTCCACATCGTGACGATGCCGAATCGCCGGCCCAACATGGCGGCCATCACGTACTGGCTGCACCCCGGCCCGACGACCGGGATGTCGAGCATCGACCGCAGGGCGTTGACTCCCGAGTCGCTGACCGTGTCGATGCAGACGGCGTCGTAGCCGTCGGCCTGGGCCTGGAGCCCCGACTCGAACAGCGACAGATCGGCCAGGACGTAGTCGTGGTGCGACACGTAGTTGGCCGGTGCGGCCCTGGTCGGTTTGAAGTCGACGTCCACCCCGTCGGGGAGGGGCGCGGCGTCGAGTTGCTTACGTCGCAGCGCCAGCTGCTCGTCGTCGAGGGGGAACGGGACGAGTACCAGGATCCTGGTCATTCACCCGACAGTAACGGACGCACTCGGCCCTGTCGCATTGCCGGTGGGTCGGCCCGGTGAACTACCGTCGGGGCATGACGGCACGGCAACTCGACACGGATGTGGTGGTAGCAGGGGCGGGCGCGGCCGGCTTGGCGGCCGCCATACGAGCGGCCGACCGGGGGGTCGGCGTGGCCCTGCTCGAGGCCAGTGCCACCTTTCGCCAGGGCTCGAACACGTCGATGAGCACCTCGATGATCCCGGTGGCCGGCACCCGCTGGCAGCGTGACAAGGGCATCGACGACGACTCCAACGAGGTCCTCTACGACGACATCATGGTCAAGTCCAAGGGCCAGGCCGACCCGACGGTGGCTCGGGCCCTGGTGGAGGTCGGCTCGGCCCTCGCCGACTTCCTGGCCGACGACTGCAACATCCCGCTGGAGCTGGCCGACGACGTCACCTTCCCCGGCCACTCCCGCAAACGCCACCTCTGTGTGCCGGACCGGGCCGGCCGCACCCTGCACCGTCACCTGCTGGAGGCGGCCGACGAACGCGACCGGATCACGATGGTCATGCCGTGGCGGGTCACCGGGCTCACCCCGGTCGAGGTCGAGTCGGACGATCCCGGGTCGGGCCGGAGCGGTTGGGCGGTAACCGCCGAATCACCCGATGGCGGCACGCAGGAGATCGTGGCCGGTGCCGTCGTGCTGGCCACCAACGGCTTCGGGGCCAACCCCGAGATGGTGGCCCGCTACATCCCCGAGGTGGTCGACGGCCTATACTTCGGCGGCGACCACAGCACGGGCGACGCCATCCGGCTGGGCGAAACCCTAGGGGCCGACACCGCGTTCCTCGACTCCTATCAGGGTCACGGGTCGGTGGCCACCCCCCACGGTGTCCTGTTGACCTGGACGACCGTGATGAACGGAGCGTTCCTGGTCAACGTCAAGGGTGAACGGTTCGGCGACGAGAGCACCGGCTACTCCGAGTATGCGGTGCAGGTGATCGCCCAGCCCGACGCGACGGCCTGGGTGATCTACGACCGGGCCATCCACGACGCTGCGCTGCCTTTCGCCGACTACCAGCAGCTCATCGAGGCCGACGGCATCCGCTGGGTCGACGACCGTGATGCGCTGGCCGAGCTCATCGGCTGCGACCCGTCGGTGCTGGCCGACACCCTGGCCTCGGCCGCCCGCTGTGCCGCCGGGGAGACCGACGACGCCTTCGGTCGGACCTTGTGGCCTCACACCCTGGAGGCCCCGTACGCCGCGGTGCGGGTGTCGGGAGCTCTGTTCCACACCCAGGGCGGCTTGGCCGTCGACGGCAACGCCAACGTGTTGCGTGACGGGCAACCGATACCCGGGCTGTATGCGGCCGGCGGGGCGGCGGCCGGGATCTCCGGCCACGGCGCCACCGGCTACATGTCGGGCAACGGCCTGCTCTCGGCCCTCGGCCTCGGCTTCCTGGCCGCCAACGCCATCACCGGGGGCTGACCCCATGGCCGAGGACAATCCGGCGGCCGCCGATGCCCCTACGCCCGAGCTGGTTCTGGGCTCCAGCGTTCCGGCGCTCGGCCGGGTCGGGGCGTGGACCGGGCGCCTCCAACGCCGACCTACCGCGGAGGCGGTCGAGGTGGTGACCGAGCTGGCCGAACTCGGCTACCGCTCGGTGTGGATCCCCGAGTCGCCGTTCGGCAAGGACGTGCTGACCTTCTCGGCCGTGCTGCTCGGAGCCACCACGGAAGCAGCGCCACCGATCACGGTGGCCACCGGTATCGCCATCACCTGGGTTCGAGACCCGGTGGCGATGATGAACGCCGCCCGCACGATCGGCGACGCCCACCCCGAGCGCTTCCTGCTCGGCATCGGCATCAGCCACGAGAGCACCGCCCGGGCCCGAGGCCACGTCTACGAGCACCCGGTGCAGGCCATGTCCGACTACCTCGAAACAATGGCCGACGCCGGCTTCGACGGCCACGGCCCGACGTGGCAGCCGCCGGTGGTGATCGCCGCCCTCGGCCCCCGCATGCTGGAGGTGGCCGCCCGGTCGGCCGACGGCGCCCATCCGTTCGTCGCCCCGCCCGAGCACACCGCCCGGGCCAGAGCGGCGCTGGGACCCGGCAAACTTCTGGCGGTCGAGCAAGGCGTCGTCCTGACCGACCGCGCCGACGGAGCCGACCGAGCCGAGGGGCGACGCCGGGCCAGGGCCAACCTCGAACGGTTCCTGGCCTGGCCCAACTACCGGCGCCACTTCCGGCGCCTGGGATTCGACGAATCGGAGTTCGCCGACGGTGGCAGCGATCGTCTGGTCGACGCCGTCTTCGCCATCGGCGACGAGGACGCGGTCGAACGGCAGGTCCAGGCCCACCTCGATGCCGGCGCGGATCACGTCTGCCTGCAGATCGTGACCGACGAGCCCGACGACGAGGTCGCCGCCTACCGCCGTCTCGCCGCGGCGCTCACCCTGAGCTGAGGCTGGCCGGTTGTCCCCTTGGTGTCACGGGTTCAGCGGTCCGAAGTTGGAGGCGTCGTCGATACTGCCGGTGCCGTCGTAGCGGGCCACCTGCGGGTAGGGGTAGATGGGCCGTTGCCGGTCGACGGAGCCGTCAGACGCCACCCGGGAGGCGATCAGCTCATCGGGGGCGTCGCCGTTCTCGACCCAGTTCTCCATGGCACTCAGATAGTCGACGACCGAGGGTCCGGGGCCGCCACCGCAATGACCCATTCCCGGCAGCAGGAACAGGCGGGCGAACTCGGAGGTCGCCTCCGCTCCCCCCATCGCAGCCACGACGCTGTCGTAGTAGGCGATGGTGCCATACGGCGTGATGAGCGGATCGGCGTAGCCGTGGTACAGCAACAACTTGCCGCCCGAGGCCCGGAACCCGTCGAGGTTGGGATCGGTGGCGTTGTAGACGTTGGCCAGGGGGTCGAGGTCGGCGACATTGGTGTCGAAGTCGAAGTCGAACAGCGAGAAGCTCTCGCCCGGATCCTTGGGGTAGGCCAGGTAGCGGTGGTACTCCTGGGCAAAGCCTCCGCCGATCGACAGGTTGTCGCCGAACCCGACCGACAGGAAGGCCCACAGCTGTTCCGATCCGGCCGGCAGTCCGCCGGGGTAGAGCGCCTCGCCGCTCGAGTTCCGGGGGCCGTCGTAGATCTTCAACACGGCGTCGGACTCGGCCGGGTTGAGGCAGTCCGGGCCGTCGGTTCCTGGCGCGCAGGCCAGGCCGGTGATGACGGCGACCACATCGCAGTCCCAGGGGTCATCGATCTGTCCATCGACCAGGCCGTCGTTGCCGTCGCAGGCGTCGTAAACCGCCGTTCCGATGAGGCCGAGTTTGTCGACGCCGAAGATCCGGCTCCCGGTCTCGTCGAACTGGACCAGCTCGGTCCAGGTCTGGGAGACGCCGGCCAGGTAGGCCTGGTAGTTGGCGGGGGCGCCGGCGATGATGCCGTCGAAGTCGTTGGGGAACATCTGGGCCGACATCAGCGCCTCGCGGCCGCCGCCCGAACAACCGGAGAAGTAGGAGTAGGCCGGCGGCTCTCCGTAGTACTGGTGGACAAGCCTTTTACTGTGGCCGGCCACCTGATGAACGGCCTGGAACGCCCAATCGATTTCGGCCTTGCGGTTGTCGAGGCCCCACGAGCCGTCGATGGCGCTGCCCGTATGGCCGCCGTCGGTGGCGGCGATCGCGTAGCCCCGGGCGAGCGCACCGTTGCAGGCGTCCGCGTTGACGTTGCCGCAGAAGCCTCCGCAGCCGGTCATGTAGAACTTGCCGTTCCAGGTGGTGGTGGGCAGGCGGACCTCGTAGTTGGTGGCCGTCGACAGGGTGCCGACGATCCGGCAGTATTCGGGCAGGGCTTCGGAGGCGGCCACGATCCCGGTCTCGGCCACCCGACCGCTGCGACCGCGCAGCAACCCGTCGCAGGCGTCGGCCGGATCGGTCGGTCCGGCGGTCGCTGTCGGCGCGGAGGGTTTTGCCGGCGCAGAGGCTGCCGACGGCGCGGCGACGACCGGCGCGGCGAGTGACAGCACGAGTGCGAACGCGGCGAACGTGGCGGCTGCGACGACACCCGACTTCCGACCGGTGTTCCTCATGATGGCCCCTCTGATGCCGTTTGTGGTGATCTGACCAACGCTAGTTGGCCGCCCCTCGGACGACCAATTGGCCCTGGGGTCAATTTCCGCAGCCTGCTACTGGTCGGGCATGCGGGCCACGAGGGCGGCGAGGTGGTCGTCGAAGTTGGGCTGCGCGGGTGAGAGCTCGGCCGCGTCATGGCTCCATCCGTGGCCGCAGAACAGCCGGTCGAAGCTCAAGCCCGACGCCGCGAACCGGCCGAGCGAGGCCGTCTGGGCCTCCCACGAATACCAGCAGGCCCGCCGGAACGCCATCAGTTCGCCGGCTCGGGGATTCCAGGCCAGCGAGTCACCGGAGAACAGCAGATGCCCGTCGACGTGGAACAGCACACTGCCCTTGGTGTGTCCCGGCACCGGAAACCCGACGACGCCGGGCACGATCTCGACCTGATCGGTTCCGGTGATTAGGTCGGTGGCGTAGGGGGCGGCCGAGGAGTCGTCGGTGTGGATCCACACTCGGGCGTCGAAGGCCTCGGCGTAGCGCTCGGCGTCGGCCACGTCGTCGCGGTGCGACAGCAGAATGTGGTCGACACCACCCAGGTCAGCCACCGGAGCGGCCACCTCCCGGGTCCAGCGCGGAGCGTCGATCATCAGGTTGCCGCCCCGCTCCGCCGGCCGGACGGCGAGATAGGAGTGGGCGCCGAACGAGTCGCGGGAGTTGTGGCCGAGGCGGTACACGCCGTCACCCAGCGGTTGGGGAAACACGGCACGGGGTGGGCGGCGTTCGGTTTCGTGACCGACCGACCGGGTCGGGCAGACGAGCACCGCCCGCCAGGCCATGTCGATTTCGGCCTCGGTTTCCGGTTGGCGCAGGAAGTACGAGACGCCGTCGCCCGGGTTGCGGGCGATCAGACCGGGAGCGACATGGCGGGCCGCGTCACAGTCGATGCAACGGTCGTCGACATACCATGGGCCGGGTGCGCCGGCGGGGTGGCGGGCGTCGAGACGGGCCATGTCCGAACCCTACGAGCGGCCGCCGTCCGGGTCAACCTGGCCGGTGGCTAGAGTCGGGGCATGGACCTCGTCGAATTCGAAACCGAGCAGTCGATGACCCGGGAGGAGGCGGCCGCCGAACTGCGGAAGCTGGCCGACGCCCTGGCCCGGAACAACCAGGTGCAGTTCGTCAAAGGCAACCTCAAACACACGGTTCGGGTGCCGAGTCCGGTCACCGTCGAATACGAGATCGAGGTCGACGCCGACGGCGGCAAGATCGAGTTCGAGATCTCCTGGTAGCAGCCGCCGCCCCTCAACCGGCCGTCATCGGGGCCCGGTGCAGACCACCGTGCGCATGGCCGCGTGGCGCCAACGACGGATGAACGGGTCGGGCTGACCGATCGTCGGTGGGCTGTGGCTGAACCGATCCGCCGTCGACCCGACGACCGCCAGCAGCACCACGGGCCCGGCCACATCCTGAGGGTTTGACGATCCCGGATTGCGGCCGAGGTCGATGTCGATCGGCACGGCCCGGGGCATCCTGGCATCGAGCTGCACAGGCAGCCGGTGAAGCACCGACGGGCCGGTCATGGCCACATGCCAGTCACCGAACCGTCCGTTCGGATTGGAATCGGTCGGGGCCGTCCAACCGGCGACTGACGACGCCGGGACGCCGGTGTCGACGTCGAGACCACGAGCGAAGGTGGCGATTCCGTCGCAGCGGACCGAGGCCAGGTCGCCCCACTGCCAGAACAGTGCGGCGAAGGCCTGGTTGGCGCCGAGGAAGTTGGTGTCACGATGGTGGATCAGCACCTCGACCGTGCATTGCTCGCCGGGAACGTGCCACCGGCCGTTGCCGGTTCGCTGGGGCACGACCCGTCGGAGGTCGGCTTCGTTGGCCGCCATGGGAATGGCCAGTCGGGGCCGCCACGGCGGCTCGTAGACGGCGGTCGGGTCGTCGACGACCACCAGATCCCACAGTTGCCGATCGATGGTCGGCCGGGCGATCGCCGACAGATCGGATCGCTCGTCTCGGAACCGCTGGATGGCGGTTTCGAACGGTCGGGTCCAGCGGCCGTCGACGGCGATGCCGGGCTGGAAGCGACGAAAGGCGGTTTGGAACGTCCAGATCTGGTAGGTGGTGTGATTGCGCCGGGTGAGCGGACGCCCAGGGAAGGCGGGCGGCGGGTCGGTTCGGGGCCACCGGGGACGGACGACGATGTCGGGGCTCTGATCGACCGGCAGTGGATCCGCCGACGAACGGGCTCGGGGGTTGGCCAGTGGCGTGGGGAACGTCCGCCGGTCATCGTGGGCATGCGAGCGGATCCAGGTCTCGGTGTGATCGGACCGGTCCAGGTTGAGCTGCCACATTCCCCGTGAGGCCAACGAGGCGACCAGTGTCTTCGGCGCCTCCGCTGACGCCTTGTGGACGTGTAGGTCCTGAATGATGGCCGGTGGCAGCCGCCGTCCGATGAGCTCCCAGTCGAAGGTGTTGTCGGCGGGATCCCGCACACCGTGCCACACCCCGAGCGCCGTGCCGACGTAGACCTCCCCGGTGTCGTCGTCGACCGTCACCGAGTAGGCCGGATCACGCTGCGTGATCTCGTCTTTCAAACCGGTGGGGCGGAGCGTGGTGCCGTCGTAGAAGTAGGCGGTGTCGACGGCGTCGTGCGATTCGCTGGTGGTGGTGACATAGAACTGGTCGGTGCCGTGAACGGGCGCGATCTCGGTCGTCAGATACCTACCATGGTTGGGAAGGTCGAACCCGACATCGAGCCAGATCGCCGCCACCAGATGGGCTCGCCACCGATGATCCGCCGGATCTCCGACCTGATCGTAGCGATACACGTTGTCGTCGATCAGTACGAGGAGCGCACGGGCGGCGCCGGCGGCGTTGCGCACCCAGCGGACGGACGACACACCGGAGCGTTCGTCCGGTCTGTTTCCGGAACCCTCGTTGATGCGGAGGATGCCGAACGTCAACTGACGCCGTCCCCGGGCGGGCAGGTTGCCGACAGACCGGGAGCGGCGTACCGGACTGGTTCTGATCAGGCTGACCCTGCCATTCACGAAGTTGTGACCGGGAAGAACCCGCCAGCGGTTCGCCCGGGCTCGTCCTGACTGATCGATCACCCAGACCCGGTCGGTTCCGATGGCGATCCGGGTGGTGTCGGAGGCCGGATCCATCCTGGCCACGGACGCGTTGCTGTAGAACTGGGCGTTCTTGTGGTCCGGTCGTTTCTTGCGGGACCAGATCGCCGGTGTCGCGAACCACCCACCGGGTTTCCCGACCCAGTAGCTGTTGTGGGTCTGGATCAGCACGTTCTCGGGCCGTGCGATGTCGAACGCGACCCCGCCGCCGTCGCCCCCGGCGACCTCGTCCCACACGACGTCGCCGGTTCGAGCAATGCCGCCGTTGTCCTGACAGCCGAAGAGCGCGAACGACGACGACGTCGGATGGGATGCCCCGTATTGGGTCTCGAGGGCGGCGATCCCGTCGCTGCGGGTGACGAAGGTCTTGTCGCGGCCGCTCTCCACCGAGACCGCCACACCCCCGTCGTTGCCGACCCAGACCTTTCGACCGTCGCCCGAGGCGATCCGGATGGCGTGCACGTCGGCGTGGGTGCCGGTGCCGATGTGTCCCGGACGGAACGAACGGTTGGCCCCTCCGCTCTCGGAGATTCCCGGCGCCGCCACCAGATCGTCGCCGTCGACGTCGAAACACCACAGCGAGCCCATCCACAGTGAGTTCACGTACAGGCCGGCGCCGCCGAGGAACAGCCGATCGCGGGCACTCGCCCCGGTGCCGATCCGGCTGGCGGCGAAAGCCTGACTGTAGTCACCCTGTTCGCCCCAGAACCGGTTGTCGGTTCGCGTTTCCCAGTGGCGGCGGGTTCGGCGGGGCACGTCCAGCCGCCGCAGCGTCGGCGGTGATGAGGCGGTGGAGGCGGCGAACGGATTGTCGATGGCGCAGATCTCGACCTGGGTCTTGAAGCTCTTGTCGTGCCAACCACCCATGACATAGACGCTCACGGTAGATCCGGTGCCGGCGGCGGCGAGACTGGCTCGGCCATATGGCCGTCCCATTCGGTCGGCGTCGGGCGTGAGCACACTGCCGGTGGCTTGATGGAACGTCTGCCCTCCATCGTCGCTGTAGACCGGCGTCGGAGGGCCGACGAAGTCGAGACCCTCTTCGTAGCGGGCCACCAACGTGGCGTACAACCGGCCATTGGCGCTGCCGTCGACGGGGAGCCAGAGCAAGTCCGTGACCTTCGGGTCACCGGGCCCACCACTGCTGTTGATGAACTGATAGGAATCACCGAATTCGGGGTTGAAGGTCGGTGAGAGCTTCACCCAGGTGAACCGTCCACTCGATCGGGTACCTCGGAACAGCCCGGCACTCGTGCCGGCCAATACGATGTCACCGTCGGATCCTGCTGTGCCGCTGGGCCGTCGGGCCAGGCGATAGATCCCCAGGCCCTCGAGCTGGGCCAGACCGTCGGCCGCTTCCCAGGGATCTTCGTCAAGACGGTCGTTGGCCGGGGCTCGAGCGGCCAGGACTCCAACTCCACCGAGGTCGACCGCCTCATCGGACCGGTTCCCGTCCGGCGTCGTTTCGCCGGTGCCGACCATGACGAAGTCCTCCGACGTGTTGTCGCCGAAGTCCACGAGCAGCGACCCCACCGACAGCACGCTGTTGGGACCACCGGCGGTGCCGATACGCCGGACCCAACCGCCGACCGGACGCCACGTGCGGCCCTCGTCGCCCGTGTACCACACCCCGCCTTTGGCCGCGCCGGCGTAAGCCCTGGTTCCGGTGGGGTCGATCTGCAGGTCGCGGACCCGTCCGGTGACCGGCATCCGTCGTTCCCTCGCCGACTGCGGGTCGATGCTGATCGACGGGCCGATCGGCACCCACTGTCGATCGTCGGGCACGGCCAGTGCCGTCCCGTCGACGTTTGCGAGCCGCATCCGCCGGCCGTGCTCCAGCCGCTGCCAGGGTTCGGGCAGGCTCCGGTTGCGAACGGCTCGACGGGCCTCCGGATCACTCACTGCTCTGCTCACTCACTGCTGTGCTCACTCACTGCTGTGCTCACTCACTGCTGTGCTCACTCACTGCTCTGCTCCTCCACCACCCGGACCCAACCTTCCTGCAACTCATGCGGCAGTCGGGGCAGGAGAGCGGCCTGGGAGGCGGCCACGATAGGATCCTCCCGCCACGTCAACGGCCCGGTCCGCCGGATGAACTGCTGGTTCTCACCCAGCAGATTGATCTTCGGCAGTCGGATCTCGGAACCGTCGACCAGGACCGGACCGACCCGAACCGACGGCACCAGCCGCTTGAGTCCCCGCTCGATCCAGTCGTTGTGAAGCTCGATCGACTTGCGGGGCAGAATGCCGCTGGTGACGTGCACCTTGCCGGCCGGCATCATCAGCAACGTCAACCGGTACGTCTGGCCGGGCCGCACCAGCAGCACGTCGTCCGCCGACACGTAGTCGTGATCCAGGGCCTGGGCCGGGGGCGCCGCCACGCTGCCCAGCAGGCCGAGCTGACCGCGATGGCGGCCACTGTCACGGGCGTCGGCCACCAGTCGACCGTCGACCAGGTGGAACCGGCTGTAGTCGTCGTCGACGAAGTAGCCGAGCAGGGAGTCGTCGGAACGCTGCAGGTCACCGAGACGCACCGGGAACCGCAGTTCGGTCAGGGCGTCGAAGGCGGCCCGGCGTTTGTCCGCCTCCTCCGGTGAGGCGACGATGACCTCGTCGAGGTCGTCGGGGGTCTCGAGACGGAGGACCGCCCGCACTACGGCGATGGGGCGACCGACCAGCCCGGCCACGGCGGAGGTGCCTGAGGTGGTGAGCGTGTCGACGGTCCACATGGTGGTGTCGACCGCCCGCAGCAGTGCGGTGAGCGAACTGTCGACGGTCGGGTCGGTGGTACCGCCGTCAGGGTCGTCCTCGACGTTCGACCGGGTGTTGACGTCGGACCGCACGACCCCGGCCGCGATCTGCCCGGCGATGGCGGTGTGGCCGTCGAGACCGGCCAGCGGACCCGACCCCGGTGGAAGCGGGCGACCCGGAGCGGGCTCCCAGCGAACGGCGCCGGTGAGCTCGTGATGGCCGAGTTGACCGAGCGGGTTGCCGGCGACATCGAAGAACTCCAGCGCCTCGTCGATGTGGTCCGGCAGCAAGTAGCCGACCACCGGGTTGACGGCCGCCACCGGATCGATCTGATCGACGAAGGCCTCCGGGGCACTGGCGCCGTCGCCCCGGTGGGACGGATCGACGAGGCGCAGCAGCAGCCGGGAGCCGTGTTGGAGCCGGGGCCGGATTGCGATGGCGGCCGGGTCGTCGTCCACCGTCAGCCGGGTGGTGGTGTCGACCCGCTCGACCGGCACGTCGAGCGTACGGCCGAACGCATCGACCAACCGCAGGCGCCGCAGGGCGATCCGGCCACCGAAGAGAGGGTGGGCCTCACCGGCGGCCCGGGGCCGGTCGTCGTCGTCCGGGCCCGAGGACAGGCCTCCGACATAGTCGATACCGAGAAGCTGCTCGCGAATTCCGTCGAGTGACGCCGAGGCCATGTCGAGAGGCGACAGGAACGTCTCGACGTCGGCCAGGTCCCGTCGGTGCCGATAGCCGAGCGAGTCGCGGCGGCGACGCTGCTCGGTCTCCCATTGCTCGATGGCGGCATGGAGTGACCGCAGCGCACCTCGGCCCAGCGGGCTGCGACCGACGTAGGTTGCCGTCAGCGTTTCGTCGGACGCAGGATCATCGGAGGTACTGTCGTGGGAGGTACCGTCATGGGAGGCCCTGTCGTCGGTCCGTTCGAAGTCGAGGTCGACGAGCTCCCAGGCCCCCAGCGATGTCGAGCCCCGGACCTCCACCTTCCACTCGATCCACAGCGGTACCCAGGGCTGCCGCCAGGTCGTCACCCCGACCGGGCTCGGCGGCTGGCCGTCGCCCAACGAGATCCTCGTCAATTCAGCCGCTTCGCGAATCCGTTCCCGCCTATCGGCGGCGGTGAGGCTCCAGCCCGAGCCGGAGGCGGCGGCCGAGTCCGTGTCACGGATGGCCGACAGGGCCCCGGATGCGTCGGCGGTGTAGGTGCCGTCGGGGGCGAACAGCAGCAGCGACTCGGCTTCCAGGCGGTTCAGCACCGCCTTGCCGAACCCGTCGGACGAGCCCTCGCGCCGGGCGGCGAACTCGCCTCGCCACTGGGCGGCGTAGGGGTCGAGCAGCACCGCCTCCCGAACCACCTTCACCACGTCGGGTGGCACCGCCCCCGAGCCGAGGGTCGGGATCACGTCGTCTCCGGTGAGCACGTCGCCGAGTTTGTTCCGGATCTGCGACGGGTAGCGGACCTTGAGGCTGCCGTCGTCGGTGTACATGCCGTCCCCGAGGTACCGCAGCGACGGCCGACAACCCCGCACCGCGAGCACGGGGGCGGTCGGCCGATGGTAGCGGGGGCCGGGCTTCGGCACGACCCTGGAGTCGGCCGCCTTTGCCTCCTCGACGGCGGCCACGGCGGCCGCCACCTGTCTGTTTCGCTCCTCGGCTCGGACGTCGAACACACCCAGACCCGCGGTCTCCGACCAGATGAGCGTGGTGGCGGGCTCGATTCCCGTCGCCGAGGTCGGAGGTTTCCCGTCCAGTCGGCGCCGCCGGCTCCTGCCTTTGCGTCCCATCACCAGCGGGTTGGCCGGTGAGGCGTCGGTGTTGGCCAGGCGGTCGTTGCGGCTGGTCGGCTGCGGCGGACCGGCGAACGACCAGAAGGATCCGGCGTGGTCGTGCTCCTCGATCTCCCGCAAGCCGTCGGGTCCGGTCAGACGGCTCAACAGGTTGGTGGTGAAGGCCGAGGTCAACACCTCCACGGAGCGGCGACGGGTGCCGGTGAGCGCCCACGAGTCGGCGAACCAGCCCGCCACCAGATCGTTGAGGTCGAGGCCCATGGCCAGGTCGAGATTCTCCGCCGGGGGCCGGTCGTCGGCCCCGGATATGAGGTTGCCGTCCACCGGGACGCCGGCGACGAAACCGTGGAGCAGCGACGTGTACGACGGCGGATCACCGGTGACGACGACCTTGTCGGAGCCGACGTCGACGGCCCGGGTCATGCCTTGGATCTGGAAACCCTCGAACGTCTGGCCGGCGCCGCCGAAGCGAACCTCGACCTCGCTCGTCGGCTGCGAGACGGTGTTCAGCTCGACACCCTGCAGTCGCTGCAGGTCGGTCAACCCTGTGCGGTACTCACCGGCCGGCATCTCCGTGGCCGACCAACCCAACTGGTCGAGCAACTCGAACAGATCGAGCTTGTCGGTTCGGGTCGGTCCGAGCGGGTCCCGATCGATCGAGGAGGCCCACCCGGCGACCACGTAGGTGGCCCGATCGGCGGCGTGTTCACGAGGCTGATCGTCATCGAGCGGATCGTGGAAGCCGAAACGGTTGATGCCGGCCTCGTAGACGGCCGTCCAGTGCAACGATCCACCGGCCGCACCGTCGAGCCGGTCGAGGGTGTCACGGTCGTCGGTGGTGTCCGGGGTCCCCGAGAACGAAGCCAGTGGGGTGACCGAACCTTCGACCGAATCGATCACCCAGCCTCGCAGGACCGGCGGCAGCCCCCGATCCGGATACAGGACCCGCACCACCACCCAGCGGTCGGGCAGCTCGGGAAAGTCAAGATCGGTGGCCTCGGGATCGGCCGAGCCGCGGAGCAGGGCGTCGGGCAGTGCCCAGTGCAGATGCACACCGGACTTGCGTACCGTGCCGTCGGCGAAGGGGGCGGGATCGCCGGGTCCGCCGGTGACCGGGACCGTCTTCTCCGGTGCGGAGTCGGTGACCACGAACGCCTGCACGTCGACCGGGACGAAGATTCGGCGGTTGCGGTCGAGATAGCGATCCCAGGTCTCGACCGATGTGCGGTCGAGATCGATCCGGGAGATCATGGCCCAGTTGCGGTGGAACACCGACTTCTCGACGAGATCGGGTAGGTCGATGGGCTCGCCCGGCCGGAAGGGGACGTCGGGGTCGAACATGTCTCTCGGGTCGCTCATCGAGGCTCCCCCGGTCCGTCGAGGTCGGGAGGGTCGAACACGACCGGGTCGACGACCTCGACCGCGGTGAACTCGGCCACCTTGGCCTCGTAGGCCACCGTCGGTTTGAACACCTGGTCGACCTCGACCTCCTCTGGATCACCGAACACCTGCCGGTACGGGAACCGCACAGCCTGCAGGGCGTATTCGGCACTGTCGAGTTCGGCGCCGATGCCGGTTCCACTGACCGCCTTGAGCCGTTCCTCGAGACGGCGGATGTCGACCACCCCGGACGGACCGGCCCGGAACGGTACGGAAACCGGCTCGACGTCGAGTTCGGTGAAGTCCGACACCCGGCGTGGTTTCAGCTCCGACGACACTCGGCCCTGGGCGTCGGTCGTCGCGTCGAACCCGAACTGGATGCCCTGGCGGGGTTCCTCGACGTGGACCACCTTGGGCACACCGTCGAACAGGCAGAGCAGCACCGCCGGCGCCAGCCGTTCGAGCCGCAGCAGGCGCACCCGGCGGGGATCGCCTTCGGGGGCCTCGGCGTAGGGGGCGGCGTCACCGTCGGGAGGGTCGACGTTGAACGCCCGCACATGCAGTCCGGGCCAACCCGACACCGCCTCGGAGCGAAGCAGGAACCCACTGATCGGGCCGGGCCCTCCCTGGCGTCGTTCGACGTCGCCGCCGACCCGCACGTTGCGTTCCTCGTGGTCGAGCTCGATCCGAATTGCCGGGTAGTTGGCGGTCAGGATGGTGCGGTCGTCGGTGTTGATCGTGCCGACGCTGAGCGCCCCCTGCACGATGGCGTCGGTCCAGCGTCGATCGAGGTAGAACCAGCGGATCGACTCGGGGGGCAGGAGTTCGGAGTCGGCCACCAGGTTGGCGAAGGGCACGCCCTCCAGGAGGCGGAGCCGAACGAGCCAGTTGCGCAGCTCGGCTGGAATGGACGTGTCGTCGTCGGCACCAAAGCCCTCTATGACATGGTCGATGACCCAGTCGCCGACGGCCTCATGAGCGTCGGCCATCACCTCGATGTTGGCGTTGATCTCGCTTCTCATCGTGGCCCCCTCCTCAGTCGGTCAACACCGTTGACCTCGGCCGTCAGGTCGAGTACCCGTTCGTCGAGGCGCCGGTGGAGCACGTCACGTATGACCGCCGTGTCGAGATCGGACAGCTTGAACCCGCCCTCGGGAGTCTTCTGCCGGGCCAGGATCTCCACCAGCCCTCCGTCGTCGACATCACTCAGATCCTCCTCGATGCCGAGGCCGACAGCGAGCACCTCGGCCGGTTGGCGGTCGAGTTCGAGCGGGCGGCCCGGACGATGCAGGGGCAGCGGCTGACCGAAGACGGTCTCGGGTTTGGCGGTGGCGTGCCGGATGAGCTCGAAGACCACGTCGTAGCCGAACTCGGTGTCGAGGAGGACGTCCGGATCGACGTCGATCGGACGACCGAGTTCCGCCTCGACCCACACGTTGATCTCGTCGAGGAGGTTGCGACGGCGGGCGACGGCGAAGCGGTCGGCTCGCCATCGCATCAGGGCGGCCACGATCGACGGGCGGGACAGCGCCAGGAGCCGGCCGATCTCGAAGCCGGTGGCCAGGGAGACGTCTTCGCGACGGTCGGGCACGACGATCCGCAGCTGATCCGAACTGTGGGCGAGTGGCAGTCGGTTGACCGCGGTCGCCGGTGGCGGGGGGTGGGGCAACAGCGGACCGCGGTACCAGCTGGTGGTGACATCGCCCTCGCGGGTGCGGTGGGGCAGGCCGACGTGGCCGGTTTCGACGACGTCGAGTGGCAGACGGCCGTCGGGTGCCGGTCGCCGATCGTCGACGCTGCCGATGAGTTCGGAGCTCAGGCCCTTCATGAGCGACTTGAAGGTCGTGTCCCCGTGGCTGGTGAACGACCAGTGCAACAGGACCGGAAAGTGCAGGGTCGGATCGATCAACTCGGCGGTGTCGATCACGTCGTCGAACCGGGTGTGGTGGGACCACGGTCCGGCCATGCGTTCGTAGACCTTCGCGCCTGACAGCTCACCGGCGTTGGTCAGGTTCCACTCGTCGAGGTCGGCCGACTCCGACGTGGTGACGGCCTCGGCCAGCGGGAAGTTGGTGACGACCGCCGTCGCCCCGGCCACCAGCGCGGGGCCGTCGTCGGTGGTGACGTCGGAGTCGGACTCACCGTCGGAGGTTCCCATGCGGGCGTGGTCGGCCATCGCCATGTAGGGATAGGCCTGGTAGGTCACCAACATCGGGTTGGTGACCTCGACCGGATCGGGCGACCGGCGCAGCAGCCGGGTGTACTGGCCCTCCAGGTTGATCAGACAGGCGAGGTAGCGGACCGGCACCACGTCGCCGTCGGCATCGCGGCCGCTCATCGGCAGGCGGTTGGAGATCACGACCGACAGGTAGCCGTCGTCGTCGCCCATCATCAATTCCGTGTCGTTGATGTCGACGGCACGGGCGTGGGCCAACAGCTCGACGTCCTGTTGGGTCGGGAAGATGCGATTGACCATCGACTGGCGGATCCGGAGGTGGTTGCCCACCGGAACCTCGGGCGGTTCGGCGTCGCCGTTGGGCAGCTCCATCCCTGGGGTGAAACAGTCCGAGGTCGGAGCATTGGGCACGAACTCGGCTTCGCCTTCCGCGATCAACACGAGGGCGAGCCACGGCGGGTCGGTGACCTCGTCCCCGGGGTCACCGACGGTCCGCTCCCAGGGCAACGTCCGCCGTTTGATCACCACCTGAGGCAAGCGGCTCCCGTAGCTGCCCTCGGAGTTGGCGGGTGGGAACGTCGACAGCACCTGGTCGGGCGGCAACACGAACCGGGGGGAGCGAACGGTGAAGTGGGTGTCGCCGGTGGCGACGCGCAGATCGTCGGCGTCGAGCTCGGTTCCGTCCCTGGTTGCCGACAGCGCCTGGTCGACTCGAAGTCTCCAGTTGCCGGCGTCGAGAGGGGCGTCGATCCGGTTGTAGAGCTGAAAGGTGCCTTCCTCGAGGGTCATTCAGCCTCCTTCTCGTCGTACTGGTGGACGGAGGCCGCCGCCTGATCGGTCGGTGCCGGTATCCAGGCCACCGTCGACACCTCCGTGACCGCCGTGTCGGGACGGGCCGTTGGATCGGCCACCAGAGCCTGAGGACCGTCGGCCACGACGGCGTCGGCCAGGGCCTCGGGGGTGAGATCCGAACCGAGCACGCCGACCACCCGCCGCCGGCCGAGGTCGGTACGCACCCGTGGTGGCCGGCCTGGGTGGTCGGGATCAACCTCGACCGGTACGACCACGACCGAACAGGCGCCGGCCTGGATCATCGCCTCCGGTCGTACAGGGTGTCTCCGTCGGCGCCTCCGTCGGTGTCGGTGTCGGTGTCGGGGCGGCGGGGTCGGAGCCCGTCAAAGGCGACGGCGACCCCGGCCAGTAGACCTCCTGCCGCCGGATCGACCGGGCGGTCGTCGGACAGCACGATGGCCACAGTGGCCGGAGCCCGGGCGAAGGTGGTGGTGACGGTGTCGGCCGACATCGCGAGCGCCCCGGCCCGCTGCCAGCCGACCCGGAGCGGTCGCCCTCCCCCACCGAACCGTACGACGCACCCAAGACCGACGGCCGCTCCCTGACCGGTCCAGAGGAGGCGGGAGCCGTCGATCCATCCCGCCGTCGCCGCCCGGTCGGGTCCGGGCCCGGCCAGTGCCACCACCCGGCTGGTACCGACCGGGGCGGGCCACGATCTGGCGCCGTTGCCGTTGCGGCCGCGGTGGATCTCGTCGGCCAGAACGGTGCCGTCCGCTCCGATGGCGACGACCCGGGCCGAACCGTCGACGGCCAGTGTCGGCCGGCGGTCGCCGTCGAGATCGACGTCGTCGTCGGGCAGGTCGAGTACGACCGCCTCCCCGGCCACCAGACGGAGGCCGACATCGCCCGAAGCCGCGGCCCCGGCGTCGGCGGTGGCATCGGCATCGAATCGGCGGGTCCCCACCTGAAGGGTCTCGGTCATGGCTTCGAGCAGCCGGCGGTCGGTTTCGACCCAGGGCGACACGTCGCCGGTGTGGGGGGTGGCGCTGCGTACGGTCACCGTCGCATCGGTGACCGACGGGATCACCGGTGTGCGGTTGAGGTCGACCGCCAGAGTCTTACCGAAGCGGCGTTTCACCGACGCGGTCGACGGGGCCGGTCTGCGAGCAATCTTGCGGTCGGCCACCGTGGTCGTCGGATTCTTCGGGCTACGCCCGGAGCCGGCGCCGACGTAGCCGATGATTCGGGGTGAACGGACGGGACGCCTGTCGACGATCGGGGTCGGGTCGATCGTGGCCGACCCGGCACCCTCGGGGTTCGACAGGTCGAAGCCCTCGGTCAAGGTGCCGAACATGGGCGGCGCCGTTCTCGACCCGCGGTAGGCGGCCCGAGCAAGCCGGCTGCGGCCGGTCCCGTTCGACAAGCCGTTTGTTCCCGCCGAGTCGACGGTTCCGAACAGCACCTGTCGGGCCGTGGCCACCGCCTGCTCGGCGGTGACGACGTCGACATCGTCGAGGGCGGCGGCCAGCCCCAACATGTTGGATCGGGAGGACCCGGATGCGGAGAGCGGCAACGGACGGCGGCCGTGATCGACCTGGCGATACACGATCTGCGGCCCGGTCAACCCGATCAGCCGGGCGGCCGACACGAGCGTCACCCGGTTACCGGCGAACACCACCTCCGGGGAGGGCAGGGGTTTGACCTCGGCCTCGGCGTCGTTCGGTCGGCCCCACACACCGAGCGGAAAGCCGTTGTAGCCGAAGGTCGATCCGGCATCCGACGCGCGTCCGCCGGCGGGTTCGACGGTCAGCCCGTCGACCAGATCGCCCATCTTCGACGCCCGGGCCTGGTAGACACCGTCCGCCACCTCGTAGGAGAGCGAGAGGTGAAGCTCGGATTCGAGGCTGCGGGCCTGCATCGGTGACAGGCCGAGCGCCGAAGCCGATCCGTCGCCGCGGGTTGGCGGCACCGGCACCGGCGTCGTCTCCTCGGGCCCGCCGTCATGGATCTCGATGGCGGTGAACGGGATGGTGGTCACCACCGTCAACTCGAACTCGGCGAACACCTGGAAGGGCTTGTCCGTGCTGCCGTCGGGCGACGGGGCGTTGTCGCCGTCGCCGGTTGCGGCCGGGACCGCGCCGACGCCGGCCACCGCCGAGAGGGCCGAGGCCAGACCGGGCGCGGCCTCCTCCAGGTACTTCGACACGAAGTCCGACCACGAGATCGCCGGTCGTTTGTCCTTGCGCCGGGATCCGAACGGGACGTCGAACTCGGCCGGGCCCACCTCGATGGTGGCCACGCCACTGACGTCGGGACCCTCGACGAGCACCGACGCGGACAACGAGATGCTGATGCGGATGGTGCCGAGGAAGGTCTTGATCTTGATGCCGGCCGAGATGGCCACGTAGGCGTGGACCTGGAACCAGAACGGGTCGAAGTAGACGATGCCGTGGGCCCCGAACGCCAGGCGGGCCCAGGCGAAACCGAAATCGGCGCTGACCTCGACGTCGAGGCCGGCCATGAGCGCCTCGGAGGTGAGGGCGAAGTAGGTGCCGCCCTTGATCACGATCTCGTCGGACACCTGCCACACCAGACCGAGCCGGGGAACCTCCGGATATCCGGCCCGGGAGAACGTCGGGTGGTAGCCGCCGAGCGTGAGCACGAATTGGCCGGCGTTCGGCCCCTTCCACCAGGTGGCGAACGCGAAGCCCCCGGTCAGGCGCACCTCGGGATACAGGAGCCACGAGTTGTCGGTCAGTTGGGCCTGGATGAGGAAGAGCCCTTCCTCGGTGGAGAACCGGGCCAGCAGGCCGAGCTCGATCGAGACGAGGGCGGCCTCGGGTCGGGGCAGCGCCATGCGGGCCAGCCCCATGAGGTTGATGTCGAGGCCCGACCCGAACGACACCGAGACGACGGCGATCCCGTCGACGAGGCTGAAGCTGGTGAAGCTGAGGCCGGCGGCGAACCAGATGTTCCCCATCTCGACCGGGAAGTACTCGTCGAGCTCCCGGATCTGGTCCAGTGGCGGGGTGTCCGATGTCGATCCGGTGTCGAGGGCACGGATGAACGGGTAGTCGCCCATGCGGGCGATGTCGTCGGGAACCCGGAGACCGCGGTTGATGCCGAGCCCACCGCCGAGCCCGGTGACGAAGAACGCCGGTGGACCGCCGATCGGCCCGTTGACCGCACCGAAGATGAAAAACGACGGTGTGTCGCCGACCTGGGTGTAACCACCGAACAGCGACATGCCGTAGGCGCTGAACCGGCCCATGAGCATGCCGAGGTAGCCGGGTTGCCCGTTTAGTTCGGTCTTGAGCAGGCCTCCGGAGATGAAGATCCCGGACAGGTCGGCCGTAATGGCGAAACCCCGGATGTCGACCTTCCAACTGTCGCCTTCGGTGACCGGGCCGCCGAGCCAGCGGATGGCGAGCTCGTCGACCTGGGCCGTCAGACCGAACAGCGACACGCGGCCGTCGAACAGTAGCGATATCTCGGTGACCCGACCGGCGGTCGTGACGCTGTCGAACCCGAACCGCTCCAGATACAGCGGACCGAGTTCGCGTTGGATGACCAGCCACACGGTCCCGGCGGTCGGCCGGCCGAAAGGCTGACGAAGACCTCGCCGTCGGCACCCGGCGGTCGTTGGACGGCGAGGCCGGGGCTGAAGCTGGGTCGGGCGTCGGTCCCGCCGGCCTCGGCTGCGTCGTCCATGATGCCGGAGGCGACCTGATTGTCGCCGCCGCCGGTGGGGGCGAAGGCGATCCCGTCGAGGCGGAGCTGGAAGCCAAGTCCGGCGCCGGACGGGTTCGACTCACCGTAGAGATGGAGGGCGATCGCATCGAGGCCGAGGCTGCCCAGCTCGAGCAGCGGTCCGCTCTGCTGGCCGACCCGGATGCCGAGACCGCGGGCGATGATACGGGGGGCGAAGTCGAAGTCGGTCGGGTCGGCGATCGACTGGCGGACACCGACGAGGGTGAGCCCGGCCGGTTCGGTGCCGTCGATCCACTCGCCGTCGACCTCGAGTTCGATCACCGGGTCGTCGGTGAGCTTGAACCGGCCGGTGCCGCCGAGCGAGAGGCTGAGTCCGTACTGGTTGAAACCGCTGTCGGAGTCGGCGAAGTAGCCGATCTCCAGTGCCGGGTTGGATCCGATCGTCACCGACAAACCGGCGTCACCGAGGTTGGCCAGCAACCGGAACAGCCGCCGGACGACGGCGTCGACGTCGAACAGGTCGACGAAGAACGCGGGGTCGATCGTGGCGTCGGTTCCGGTGCCGTCCGGGTCGAGCAGGACTCCCCGCAGCGCCGGACGGGCCCGGGGGCCGAGGATGGGTGAAGCCAGGTCGACGGCGATCGAGGTGGCCAGCGACAGGGCGAACAGGCCGAGATTGAGCGCCGGATCGGACGGTTGCCCGACGGGGGCGGTCCCGACGAGAACCGGAGGCGTGCCATCGAGTCCCCAGCGGAACCCGACGGTCCGATCACCGGCTCCGTCGAGGGCCAGCGCCCCGGTGAGCGAGCGGGTGAACGAGGTGGACGTGACGCCGGCCGACGCCGAGATCACGGGGCGGAGCGTCAGACCGTCGCCGACCTCGAAGTCACCGATGTAGGTTGCCGTCACCTGCAGCCCGTCGGGGCGGAGGCGCAGCTCGTCGATGGTGAAGGCGCCGACATCGTCGACGGCGAGGCGGCCGTCGACGACCACGGCCGGTGACGCCTGGGAGTCGTCGAACGTGAAGCCGAGGTGGCCTCGATCGGGGCCGGTGGGGCCGATGACGAGCCGATCGCCGTCGCGTCGCACCAGCCCGCCTCCACCACCGTCGTCGAGGGCGTCGACCAAGCTGTTGACGGCCACCTGTCCGACGGCCGCGACATGGTCGGTGAGTGCCCCGACCGGGTCGTCGGCGAAGTCGATGATGCGGTCCTCGGTGAACTGGCCGCTCTCCAGCAGGGCGAGCGCGCCGCCGAGATCGAAAACCACCTGGGCGACGGAGCGGGTGAGTGAGGCGGTGGCGTCACTGCGGCGGGCGATCAGGGCGTTGAGCACCTGGGGCACGACCATGGTCGCCGTCGAGGCCACCAACCCCCCGACGTCACCGGCCCACGGGTAGAGGGTGAGAGGCGGCGCAGGGGGTGTTCGCAGCACGGCGAGTGAGACGGCCGGGTCGACGAGTAGGCGCAGGCCGCGGCCGTCGACGTCGAACCGGGCGGTGACCGCCGGGGCCACGGTGATCGCGCCGGCACCCGACGACGACAGGGCGATCCCGCCGTCGATCGCGGTGGTGACCGTTCTACCGTCGACGACATGATCGGTCTCCACGGCGATCCCGACCCCGAGGCGATCACCGATGAGGGCGTAGCGGACGGAGACGGTATCGCCGATGGACCAGCGGCGCTCGCCCGACACGTCGGTGGGCGCCGGTGTGGTGACACCGGCCAGCGGGGCCAGGGCATCGAGCAGGCCGACGGCCTCGCGTAACGGTTCGCTCCGCCAGCGGTCGGCACCGGTCCGGAGCCAACCGAGCGGATCCAGGAACAGCCCGATCGGCAACCGGACCGGGAGGATCACCTCCGTCGGGTCGAGCTCGTCGAGCTCGTCCAGTTCGCCGGCCACCGCGTCGGCGTCGAGTAGGTTCAGCCCACGGAGGACGGCGTCGATCGAGGCGAGTTCGGCGGTACCGACGCGGCGACGGAGGAGCTCCAGGGCAACCCGGGCCAGCGCCGCAGGTACTGTTGCCGCCACCAGACGGATCAGCCGGTCCCGTTCGGTGGTGGTGAGGCCGGGTCCCCGGACAAGGTCGACCTCGGTGACGGTTGATGCCGCCGGAGCGGCCCAGCGGACCAGGAGCTGTGGCCCTCGGTCAGCGGCGAGGTCGGCGCTGGTGACCGAGGCTCGAACCTCGAGGCCGCCGACCTCCGGTTCGACCGATCCGATCCCCAGCGAGACGCCCAGACCGGTAGCGTCGAGCGCGAGGAGCAGCTCGACGGGCGCCAGTCCAACGACCGTGCGGGTGAGTCCGGCAGCCAGTGACCGCGAGGCCAGGTCGGTGGTGACCGTGAACCGGGACCCGTCCGACTCGATCGTCCACTCGAGCGACGATCCCGTGCCCGACGGTCCGGATCCGGTCGGGGCATGGGAGCCGAGTTCACGGATCAATCCCGCCGCGGCGACCGGGTCGTCGAGCAGGATGGCGACCGACTCGGCGGGCGAGAACAGGAACCGCTCGAATCCGGCCGGGTCGTAGCCCCGGTTTCGGGTGATACCAAGGGCGGTCAGCAGGTCGATGACGGCGTTGGTGGGGTCCTCGTCGCCGGTCGCCACCTCGGGCAGGGCCGAACCCAGCCGACGGACAACCTCACCCAGGATCAGGTGGACCTCCGGGAGCGATGTGGTGGCGTCGGTGGTGGCCCGCAGTTGTTCGGCGTCGATCTCCCACCGCTCGCGGAACACATCGAAGCACCGGGCCTCGTGCAACACGACCGCCGTGTGTGATGGGCGATCGTCGAGCGGGAGGGTGGTGCGGAGTTCGACCCAGCGCACCTCGATGTCGGTCGACGCCGACGTCGGTCCGCCCACCAGCCACCGGTCGGTCAGCCCGAAATGGAACGTGAGGATCAGATCCTGTTCGTCGTGGACCCGTAGCTCGCCGGTTTCGCCGTCGCGGTCGAAACGGTAGGCCTCGAGGCGGGCACCGGCGCCGACCGTCAGTCCACCGAGGTCGAGGTCGAGAGCTGGAAGATCGAGCCCGAGATGGAGTTCGTCCGGGGCCGGGCCGCCGTCTTCGGCGTTGTCGTCTTCAGGGTCGCCGACGTCGAACTCGTCGCCGTACTCGACCTCGTAGCGGTCCTCGATCCCGAGTTCGACGAGTGACGAGATGGCCGACCACAGGTCGTCGCCGTCCAGGCGGCCGAACACCGCGTCGATCGGGATGCCGGTCGGGGCGGGCACGATCGAGGCGTCGACCAGATCGGTGACGGCGGGTGAGACCGGGGGCGCCCCGGTCGGGCTGAGCCGTTCGAGGATGTTTTCGAGGGTGGCCAGCGGCGAGGCCTCCAACGCCATCGCGGTCTCGGGCAGGTCGGGGGGCGGGGCGGCGAGGCGGTTCAGGAACCGGATGGCGTCGCCGGCCGGGCCCAGCGCGAACGCGTCGGTGGCGGGCTCCGACCACGGGCAGCCGACGGTGACGATCCGGGTGATGGCACCGGTGATACCGGCGGCCCGCACGGCGGCGGCACCGGCCTGGCCGTAGGCGATCACCGTGACCGGCGTGGTCCGTCCGGCCACCAGGTCGACGATCCGTTGGGCCTGCTCGTCGACGGCGTCACGATCGGGCCGTTGACGGCGGGCAGCCGCCGATGACGGCAGGCGGGCCGACCACGACTCCGGTCCCGCCGGCGGGACGAAGCCGGCTGCGGCCTCGACGGCTTCGATCGTCGAGCGATCGACGCTGGCGTCGAACGCGGACTCCCACTCCGGTTCGATGCCGACGTACAGACGGTTGGTGGGCTGGTCACCGAGCAGGAGCGGCCCGAGCCGATCGATCGCTCCGAGGGCGACCAGGGAGCGGTATCCGTACCCGGCCGCGTCGTGGCCGGTGACGCCGACCGGCAACGTCTCGGGTCGGCCGATCACACCGTCGGTGCCGGTCAGGCGTTCGACCAGTTGGCCCAGTCCGTCGGCCAGACCGGGGCGACCGACGAGGAGGTCGCCGATTCCGGTTAGCGCGTCGGCGGCATGGTGGAGAGCGGCGACGATGCCGGGGCCCGGGTCATCACCCGGTGCGTCGAACGTGCCGGGGCGGCTCTCGGACTCGGCCTCCGAATCGGGAAGTGGGCACGGCGGATCGAGCCAGACCGAGACGCCGGGAGCGCCGTGCTCGCCGGCGATCGGGGCCCGGTACGGCCGCTGACGGCTACCGAAACCGAGCGGCCGGTGAACCGTGAACCCGCTCAAGAGTTCCGTCAACGGGATGAGGGCGGTCACGGTGTTGTCGCAATCGAGCACCAGATCGGCGAGCCACCGTTTGAGTGCCGCCATCGGTTCGACGATCAGTTCGGCGAGCGGCAGGTAGGCGCCGTCGCCGAGCCAGCCGATGAGTTCGAGAACACCCGTCAAGGTCGGATCATTGGCCTGATCGAGCAGGCTGACCAGCAGATCCTCGACGTTGCTCCAATCGGGGTCCCAGCTCAGTGAACCGTCGGCTTCGAAGCGGGGCAGCGGGATGTCGTGGCGGCCGCCGCCGAGTGGACGCAGGTCGACGGCCAGCCCGGGGGCCTCGAAGGTCACGGCGAGTCCGGTTGCCGTGTGCCCACCTCCGGAACGGTCGGCCCGGGACCGCCAGCCGACGTTCACGGCCAGGGCGTCGACCGCAACCGATGCGGGGTTCAGATCGATGGCGAGCGGTGAACCATCGGCCGTGGCCAGTTCGAGCCGGCCCGTGATTGCGGTGAGGAGATCCACCGTCGGGGTCGACACATCGATCCTGGCCAGCGCCGCCCGACCGTCGAGCCGCACCTGGCCGATGTCGAGCACGGCTGTCGTCCGGCCGATGACAACATCGACGGCCACCGTCGAACCGTCCAGCCACACCATCAATACGGCCGACGTCGTGCCGGTCGAAGACGGCGCAGCCTCCCCGAGCGGCACCGTCCACGGGTCGGTTGGCGTGCCGGCACCGGCCAGCGACACCGACGGCGAGATGATGAGCCGGGCCAGTTCCTCGATCACCGACGCCAGGGCCGCCGGTGCTGCCACCAGGCGGTCCCAGTAGCCGGCGATCGTAGGCAACGGCTGGGTCAGCAGAGCCACCGGACCCACTCCGGTCACCCCTGCGGGAGGAGCGAGCCCGAGCACCCGGTTGATCACCGTGCCGGCGTCGCCCAACGTCTCGATCAGGTCGGTCAGTTCGGATCCGACCACCGATTCGGCCACGTCACGGACGGCCTCAGGGGAGGACAGGTCGACCACCTCGTGGCCGACGCCGCTCGGCAGCTCGACGTCGCGGGCCACGAGCGCAAAGGCGGGACTGCCGTCGGCCACCCGCAGACCGATCTCGACCGTGCCGATCTCGACCCCGTCGTCGAGCAGTACGCTGCCGTTGGTGGCCAGCGCACCGAACACCGCCGCCGCGTCGATCACGGGGAAGGCCGATGCGGCGCCGGTCGTCGTGTCGACCGAGAACAGGTCGGCACGAATGCGGACGTCGCCGCCGTCGCGGGCCGACAACGACAATTCGGTCCACGGCGTCACGATCGCCGAACCGCTGGCACCGGTGGCGGTGGCCACGCCGACCCGGACCGAAACCGGGCCTGCGTTGAACCGGACCGAGCCCCGGTCGGGTTCGGCGGTACCGCCGAGGAGTTCGGCGAGCTCGGCCAGCCAAGCGTTTCGGCTCGTGATGGTGAGCAGGGTCGTCTCGACCCACTCGACAAGTGGATCGACACCACGTTCGATCAGATCGGCCACCGGGAAGTCGTCGATGCCGGCAGTGGTCCGCAGGCCGATCAGCGAGGCGAGTGCAGCGAAGGGGCGGGTCGCAGGGTCGGTTTCGTCGATGGCGTCGGCCTGTGCCTTGACCAGGCCGACGATGAAACCGAGCACGTCGGCCGCTGCGGTGTCGAGCGAGTCGAGTTCGAGACGGTGGTCCCGGGGGCCGTCGGCTCCGGGTAGCTGGAGCCGGGTGAGGGTTACGTCGACCGACAGGTCGCCGGACGCCGAGGTCGGGATGGTTCCACTGATCGACGCGCCGCCGAGGTGGAACTCACCGGGGGTGGAGGCGGTGGTGTTGGTCAGCTCGACCCGCAGATCGATGGTGCCGTCGGGTTGGCCGAGGAGAAGCCACGGCACCGGGCCGCCGCCCCCCGTGAATCCGTGACCCTGCCGTTCGATCTGGAAGGCCCGGACATGGGCGGTCACCGACAGCTCGACGCCACCGGCCGCCACGGAGTACTCCGCCCCGATGCCGACGTGCAGGGGCCGGTCGGGCGGTTCCTCGATGACGGCGTGGAGTGTGAGTCCGGTGTCGGAGACGAGCGGTAGCCAGACGGCGTCGCCCACCTGCTGCCGGTCGGGCGAGCCCAGGGCCTCGTCGGCGAAGGCGATCAAAGCCTCCCGTTGCCGGTCGTCGTAGAGGGTGGTGGTCAGACCGGGTTCGGCGGCTCCATCGCTGCCGTCAGCGGTGTCGCTGCCCGCGTTGCCCAACGGGTTCTCGAACCATGACGGGTTGAAGGTCCCATCGATGAGGATGCCCAGCGACTCCGCCAGGTCGGTGAGTGGTCCAAGGTCGGTGTCGAGCGCCATGACCGTCTCAACCCTGCGCCGTGAACGGAAGTTTGTGTCGGGCCATGGGTTGGATGATCAGGGTGCCGGGGGCGGCGGCCAGCGCCCCGGGGATCAGTGCTCGACCGGATCCGTCGTTGCCGACCTTGGCCGTGATGGCCCTGACCAGTTCCAGCACGCACTCCCAGCAGAATGCGGTGAGGGCGTCGGCCCAGAGCCCGACGATCTCACCCGGACCCTCGACGACGTCGAAGGTGGTCATGACCAGGCCCGTCACCTTCTGCTTCGTGCCGACCGCCAACGGGACGGTGATCGCGATCGGCTTCGGGACCTGTTCGCAGTCAACCGTGACCGAAACCCTGATCAGACCGGTGGTGACCTTGAGCCGCAGCGACTCGGTGCGCACGAGTAGTTCGTTCGACCCGTCGCTCCACACCACGTCCGGTCCCGCGCCGGCGGGCAGGTTCGAGACCTCCCGACCGACGGCTTTGATCAGCGGCCCGATGCTCTTGACGGGCACCGTCAGCTGCTTCGGGGACCGCTGACCCGGTTTGAGTTTGGCCTTGGGCGGCAACCGGCCGATCGTTCGGCCCAGTTCGGGGTCGTCGAGCAGATCGGCGAACGAACTGATGATGACCAACGGTGCCCCCCTCTGAGCGAATATGGTCGCTCAAGCCACCACGATCGTAATCGGCCTCGCTGTGCGCCTTCAAGCGCGTCAGCCGGCCGTTCAGTCGAGCAGAACGTTGATCGAGGCGGCCAGGCCGTTGGCCCGACGAAGCTCGGACCACTGCGAAATCTCGGATTCCGTCGGACGTTCGCCGGTCAGGATCCGTTCGAGCACCGTCCGCTCGGTTCGCAGTTGCGACAGCCCGACGGCTTCATTGCCCTCGCTGAAATAGACGACGATGGTGCCTCTGGTGACCTCACCCCGTTCGAGCAGGTCCTGCCAGTAGCGGTTGCCGGTGACATCGGGTTCGCGGTCCAGCACGTTCGTGTAGAGGCGGTTGAGGAAGTCCTCGAACGTTCCGCCGCCGTAGCGTCGCTGGAACTCCTCGGACTCGGCGAACCACTCGGCGATGTCCTCCAGCGATTCGCCGCCACCTCGCTGGCCGATCCAGTACTCGTAGCCGCCGGCATCGGGGGTCCGGCCGAAGAAGATCAGGTAGAGCCGGTCGACCATCGCCGCCGAGCTGTTGTCGGCGACCACGTCGGCCAGGGCTTGGGCCACCGTCTTGTCCTCGAGCCGCTGCTGGAGTTCGGCCACCTCGGCGGGTGACGGGTACCTGCCCTCGACGGCGCCGTAGATCTCGGTGATCGCGGTGCCGACGTCAGGCCACGGCGACCCGGCGGGCAGCGGTGTGTCCGGTAGCGGCGGGGGTGGGTTGGCCGCCGCCGCGTCGACGTACGGTGTGGGATTGACCGGGCTGACGCCACCGTCGCCGTTGGGGGCGTAGATCTCGAAGTGGAGGTGGGGGGCGGTCCATTCGGCGTTGCCGCTGTCGCCGAG
Organism: Acidimicrobiales bacterium; assembly: GCA_965216675.1. GTDB lineage: Bacteria > Actinomycetota > Acidimicrobiia > Acidimicrobiales > SZUA-35 > JAHELU01. The sequence goes on from CBDCGK010000004.1 coordinate 2,296,225, forward strand.
GTAGGCGATCAGCTCGCCGGCCTTGAATTCGAGACCTCGTTTGATTCGGTTGCCCTCCAGGTTGTTGCAGATTTTCGGCGCGAAGGCTTGCAGGCAACTGGCACTGCCGTCGTCGGTGCCGGGGGTGTCGTTGTTGATGTGGATGTACTGGTACTCCCACCCGTTGTCGTCGCGGATGCGCACGATGTTGCCACCGGCGTTGTCGAACTCACCCCAGGTGACGACAGCGTTGTTGGCGGCCACGAGTGGAATCATGCGGGCGCCCATGATGTCGACGCCGATGTGGGAACGGCCACCGCTACGGGGCGCACCCCAGGTGTCGGACCAGTAGACCTGATCCAGATGATCGCGATGTACGGGGTGGGTGATGGTGTACACGGCCCCGTCGGCGCGCTGAACTCCGACGGTCAGCGAACCGACCAGTGCGGCCACAACCAGCAGCAGGCGAAGCTGAACGTGCGGGTTCAGTTCAACAGGCGGCGGGGGGCCGATGAGCGCGGACTTGGTTTGACGCATTCGCAGGCTCTCGGCACGATCTCGGAGATTCTTGACCCGAAATCGTAAAGAAAGATTACCCGGTATCGCGCCGATAGATGTTGATTGTGGCGCGATATGCCTAACGGCGTTATCCGACGGCAGACCGACCTGCGGCTAGATTCTTGATTATGGAGTCCCAGCCGCTGCCCACCCGCCTCGTCGTTCCCCACGGCAACGCCACCTTGGTCTGCCGTCTCCCCAGGCTCGACGACATCCCTGCGGTGGTGGAGGCCTGCCAGGACCCGGACATCCCCCGCTGGACCACCGTGCCCTCCCCCTACGGTGAGGAACAAGGGCGGGGATTCGTCGAGTTCAGCTTGACGTGCTGGGGTGAACGCCGGGGCATCCACCTGCTGATAACCCCCGGCGACGATCACCCGCTGTCGCACCTCCCGCTCCTCGGAGCCTGCGGGGCCGACATCGACTGGACCGGCGAGCAGGCGTCAGCCGGGTACTGGATACATGTCGATGCCCGCCGCCACGGGGTGGCCCGGGCTGCGCTCGGTGGCATCTGCCGATGGCTCATCGATCTCGGCTTCCAACGTGTCGCGGCCGAGGTGCTCGTGGGCAACACCGGCTCGTGCCGAACGCTGGAGTCGGTCGGGTTCAAGCTGGAGGGCACCCGACGCAGCCTGGCCGCCGGTCACTGCGGACTCGGAGCGGACCGCAACGACCAGCACACCTTCGGCCTGCTGCCCCACGAGTTCGTCGATCCGGCGACCGTATAGTGGCTGGATGGCCGGCCGAACGTCTGAACGATCCTCCGAGCAGCGGTTCACGGTCCACGTCGTCGATGGGACCTATGAGCTGTTCCGGCAGTTTTTCGCCCCCGGTCGACCGGCTCATGTGAACGAGGCGGGGTTGGACGTCGGTGCCGCACGGGCCGTCGTCCGTAACATGGTGACGATGCTCGAGGAGGGGGTGACCCACCTCGGGGTGGCGACCGACCACGTGATCGAGTCGTTCCGCAACGACCTGTATGCCGGCTACAAGGACGGGTCCGGTCTCGACCCCGCCATCACCGATCAATTCGGTCCGCTCGAGGACGCGCTCATGGCGTGCGGCATCGCCACCTACCCGATGGTCGAGTACGAGGCCGACGACGGCATGGCCTCGCTCGTGGCGGTGGCCGCGGCCGACGAACGGGTCGACAAGGTGTTGATCTGCACACCGGACAAGGACCTGGCCCAGTGCGTGCAGGCCGGCCGGGTGCTCCAGTTCGATCGGCGCAACAACCGGATCCTCGACGTGGCCGACGTGATCGAGAAGTACGGTGTCGAACCGGAGTCGATCCCCGACTACCTGGGTTTGGTCGGCGATTCGGCCGACGGGTTCCCGGGCCTCCCGGGTTGGGGGGCCAAGTCAGCGGCCACGGTGCTCATGCGTTACAAGCACATCGACAAGATCCCGCTGGCCGCCGGGCAGTGGGACATCACCGTCCGAGGTGGAGCCAAGCTGGCGAAGACACTGGCCGACATGTTCGACGAGGCCCTGCTGTTCAGGCGGATTGCGACGCTCGAGTCCGACGCCCCGACCGCCGACTCCGTTGACGAGCTGCGGTGGACCGGTCCGGCCGACAACGTGGCCGACATGGCCGACTGGCTCGACGCCCCCGACCTGGTACGGCGCACCGCGAAGCTGGCCGAGACCCGCCGCGGGTAAGCGCAGCGGCCGAGCGGATCGCAACCCCCAAACGTTCAACGTCTTAGCGAATTGCGAATTGGGTGAACGCTCCCGCCGGCGGGATGGGTGAACCCCCGGTGCCGAATGGGGCGAGCCGGCGGCCCGATCAGGCGGCCGGGGAGCCCCGACGCTGATCGGCGGCCAGATGATAATGGTGACGAGCCCGACCGCGGATCCACGACTTGGTCGACCTCGGCATCCGGCCGGCGACGAACACCCCTCGCCCCGGCTTGACGACCCGCCCCTTGGCCACCTCCCACCGCAGTGCGTCGGACACCGCCTTGTTGGGCTTGGCCGCCCCGATGGTGAGGCCGCGGTCTTGGATGGCCGCCGCCAGCTCCATCGCCGTCATCGGTCGACCGGTCTCGATCAGCTCGGCGACCGCAAGATACCGGATCTCCCGCGACCCAACGAACAGCGGCGTCAACGCCGAGGGCCACGCCAGCGCGTGGAACCCTGCGGTGCCGGGGATATGGGGCATACGACTTCGAGCCATGACCCCAGTCTGAATCGACGGTGTGACACCGACCGCCGCCGAATTCGCTATTCGCTAAGACGTTGAACGCGCCCGGGACATCGGCGCCCCACCCACACCCCCAACCGAACAAGCCCGGAGACCCGGCACCGCCGCTACGGTCATAGCCGATGATTCGCGACTACTTCCACGACGATGCCGATCAGGTCCTGGCCTTGAACGAAGCCTGTCAGCCCGAGGTCGGTCCCATGGACCACGTCAAGCTGGAGGCCTTCGCGGAGTGGGCGCCGTACTTTCGCGTCGTCGATGTCGCGGAGCGCATCGTCGGCCTCCTCATCGGGCTCGATCACGAGGCGCCCTATGGCAGTCCGAACTACGGTTGGTTCGTCGAGCACCTCGATCAGTTTGCCTACATCGACCGCATCGCCATCGACGAGTCGCAGCGTGGTCAGGGTTGGGGCCTCGCCCTCTATCGGGACTTCGAGCAGTGGGCGGCCGCGACCCGGCTCCCACAGCTGTGTGCGGAGGTCAACGTCGTCCCACCGAACCCCCGCTCGGTTCGATTCCACGAACGATACGGCTTCGAGCGGCTCGACGAATTCGAGCCGACCGGCTCACCCGACTACCGGGTTGTGATGCTGGCCAAGTCGGTCGGCTGACCGTCCGAGGCACGCCGGGTGTTGGCGGCGATCTCGTCGGCCATCTCCTCCCATCGGGTGCGAGGAAGATCGTGACCCATGTCGGGGTACATCACCAGCCGTGAACCCGGTACGGCCCGGGAGGTGGCGATGCCGCCGGACGGCTGCACCAGACGGTCCTCGAGGCCGTGGATCACCAGCGTCGGCGCGGTGACCGTCGAGAGACCGGGAGTGCGATCGGGACTGGCGGCGATGGCGGCGGTCTGCCGCTCGACCCCGTCAGGCCGCCAGCTGCGGGCCACCGCCCGCTCGGCCCGGGCCAGATGTTCGGCCCGATCCCACGATGAGCCGGCCCACAGTGAATACATCTCGGTGCTGATCGCAGGCGCTTCCTGGCGCGACACCCGAGGGGCGCGGGCCATGCGGACCATGATGCGACCGTCGGCGCGACCGGTTCGACGGTCACCGGTGTTCGACATGATCGAGGTGAGCGAACGAACTTTGGACCGGTGCTCGAACGCCATCGTCTGGGAGATCATGCCACCCATCGACACGCCGACGAGGTGGGCGGACTCGATCGACAGGGCGTCGAGCAGGGCGGCGGCATCGGCCGCCATGTCGGGGATGCGGTAGCCGACCTCCAGCGGACGCTTGGCCAGGAAACCGGCGATCAGCTGACGCGTCGGCGGCACGGGCCAGTCGAACTCGGTGCTCAGGCCGATGTCGCGGTTGTCGAACCGGATGATCCGAAAGCCGCGCCCGGCAAGCGCATCGACGAAACCCTGCGGCCAGTCGACCAGCTGACCGCCCAAGCCCATGACCAGCAGCAGCGGTTCACCCGAACCACCGCTGTCCTCATAACAGATCTCGATGCCGTTGGCAGCAATCATCGCCATGAGTGAAGTCTACGTAGCTTCGGCGCCAGCTTCGATTCGAGCGGCGGCGAACTTGGCGCTGGTCAGACGAGGGGCGGCGTAGGCCAACAACAGCAGGTGGCTGAACCCGAGCACCAGAAACGGCAGCCGCAGCGACAATTCCCGACTACCACCCATCGATTCGCCAATGGTCACGATGAGCCCGCCGATCAGGGCGCCGATCGGAATCATGCCCCACCCGAACAGGCGGTAGACGCTGTTCACCCGGCCGAGCAGCTCATCGGGTATGACGGTTTGACGGAAGCTGACGGTGATCACGTTCCACAACACGGCGAACACGGTCGAGATGGCGAACGTCACCCACACGATCGGCCACTGGCTGACCAGGCCGGCCACCGTGGTCATCGATCCGTTGACCAACACGCTGATCCACAGCGACGGTCCGTCGCCGAACAGCCGGGCCAGCCGGGCCGCAGCCCAACCACCGATCACACCGCCGAAGGCACCGGCCGTCATCAGCAGGGCGAACTCGGTCGAGCTGGTCTCCAACACCTCCTGGGCGAACAGCACCATCACGGCGAAGATCCCGTTGCCCAGGAGGTTGAACACGCCGAGCGAGATCGCCAGGGGGCGTAGCAACGGATGTCGCCACAACCAGACGAAACCCTCCTTCGCCTCCTCGACCCAACCGGTTTCGACTTGGCCAGTCGACCGGCTCCTGACTCGTCGAGGCGTGGCGATCACCGCGATCAGCGCCGCGGAGACGGCGAAGGTCGCGGCGTCGACGTAGAACGGCAGCGAGAAGGCGACGAGCAGCAACAGCCCGGCCAGCGGCGGCCCGAGGAACTGATTGGCCACCATCTCGACGCTCCAAAGACGGCCGTTGGCCTTCTCGAGATTCGGTTGGGAGACGATGGCCGGCATGAACGTTTGCGCCGAGTTGTCGTAGAGCACCTCGGCCATACCCAGCAGCATGGTGGCGGCCACGATCACCAGGTAGAGACCGACATCGGTGCCGACCACCTCACCGGCGGCCGCCTCGTCGGGAGACGGCAACGACCCCTGGCGGAGCATCACCGCGGCGGCCACCCCGAAGGTGAGCACCGCCCGCACGACGTTGGCGCCGACCATCAAGCGGCGCCGGTCGCCCCGGTCGGTGATGACCCCCGCCGGCAGGGTGAACAGCAGCCACGGCAGTCGCTGCGCTGCGGCCACCCCGGCGATCAGGATCGGGTTACGGGTGACGGCCGAGGCCAGCCACGGGTAGGCGATCACACCGATGCCGTCACCCAGGTTGGAAATGGCCGATGCGGCCATCAGCTTGTAGTAATTGGCGCCCAGGTTTCGCTCGGGTTTTGGCCCGACCTCGGGCGTTGAGATCTCAGTCATCGGTCGTCTTTGCTCTCGACGGAGCCACCCGCGGCGGCTCGTGGGGCATCTTCGGGTACACAGGCGGCCACGGGGCGTCGCCCAGCCCGGCCTCGAGATCCTCTGCATACATGGCGAGCAGCGGTTCGATCGTGTTGGGGTGGTCGTACATGTCGGCCCACGGATCGCCGTCGGAGGCCAGGCGGTCGGGCACGACGTCCATCGTCAGTTTGTCGGGATCGATGCCGTCGACGTCGTCCCAGCCGAACGGGGTCGACACCTGGGCCCCCACCCTCGACCGCACACTCCAGGCTCCGAACACGGTCTTGTGCGGTGCGTTCTGATTGAAGTCGATGAACACCCGCTGCCCCCGCTCCTCCTTCCACCATGCCGCCGTCAGACGATCCGGGTGGCGGCGTTCGAGCTCCCGGGCCAGCGCCACGGCGGCAGCCCGCACCTGGTAACTGTCCCAACCCGGCTGCAACCGCACGAAGATGTGCAGGCCCCGGCTCCCGGTCGTCTTCGGAAACGCCGTGATCCCGAGTTCGGTGAACAGTTCACGGACACGCAGGGCGGCCCACCGGATGTCGTCGAAGCCGATGCCGGGAGAAGGGTCGAGATCGATACGAAGCTCATCGGTGTGTTCGGGCGCGTCGGCTCGCAGCGGCCAGACGTGGAAGCCGAGGCAGCCCATGTGGGCGGCCCAGGCCAGATGGGCCACATCCGCGGCGACCATTGCGTTCGAGGTCGTCCCATTCGGCGTGGACATCGTGGTGGTCTGGAGCCAGGCCGGTGCGCCCTTCGGCACCCGCTTCTGGAAGAACGACTTGCCCGATGCACCGTCGGGGAAACGCTGCATGAGGGTCGGCCGTCCGCCCATCGTGGCCATGATCGGCTCGGCGACGGCCAGGTAGTAGTCGATCAGGTCGAGCTTGGTCTCACCCCGCTTGGAGAAGAACACCTTGTAGGGGCTGGAGATCTTGAGCTCATGGCCGGCGATCTCACGGACGACCGGTTCACCGTGTTCGTCTACCTTCGCCAAGTGAGGAGCTCCCCTTGGCTGGCGAAGATGAGGGTGCCGGGGAACACCCGGAGCCGCCACGGTTCGAGCCGCATCACCGCGAACTCCTCGACGTCGGGTGAGGTCCAGGCCGGAATCAGCGTCGGATCGTAGCCGACGGGCTCCGGGCCGTTGGCGAACAGATCCCACACCCGGGCGCAGGTCTCGTCGTCGAACGCCCACTCCACCCTGCATTCGGCCTGGCACGTGTCCTGGCTCTCCGACCAGTAGGAGAGTGAGGCGTACGGGCTGTGTTCGAGGTGGGCCTGCTTCAGAGGGGTCGGCATCGTGGCGATCCACCCGACCAGGTCGGTGCCGTCCCACTCCCAGATCGGGTGGAGAACCCGTGAGCGGGGACGGTTCTCGGCATCGACGGTGGCCACCGAACACCAGACGATGCGGTGGGCCATGTCGACGAAGGCCGGGGCCACGGCGCTCAGATCGTTCGCACTACTACTCATTCCTCCGAGTCTGCCACAGCTGACGGAGGGACGTCTCTCATTGACCGGTGCGGGCCGCCAGCCTTACACTGCAAGGTAGCGAGGTAGCAAGCTAACAAGAGCGGGCAGATCCGGAGGATCACCATGACCGTCACCGGCAATGACCCGGCACGGAGCAACGCCGACATCATCGGGCGGGATGACGTCAACGACGTGGACGCCATCTTCGAGGTGACCAACACCGATCGCGACGAAGTCATCCGCCACGTCGAGAACAACGCCGACACATTGTTCACCTGGGACTACGAAAAAGGTGCCCGGCCTCGGCTGAACAAGCTGTACGAGAAGGCCAAGCACGCCATGTGGGATGGCGAGAAGGACCTCGACTGGTCGATCGACGTCGACCTGGACGAGGTCGTCGAGCACATGCGAGCGGTGACGTATGTACAGAACCAGTCGCTGTTCAAACTGGCCGAGACGCCGGGCAGTCCCTTGTCGAACTTCGGCGAGGACGAGTGGAACGAGCTGGCCCGCGAGTCACTGGTCTGGCAGATGAGCCAGTTCCTCCACGGCGAGCAGGGGGCGCTGGTGGCGACGGCCAAGATCGTCGAGACCGTGCCGTGGATCGACGCCAAGTACTACGCCGCAACCCAGGTGATGGACGAGGCCCGTCACGTCGAGGTCTTCGCAAAGTACCTCGACACCAAGCTCGGCGACGGCTATCCGATCAACATCCACCTACGGGACCTGCTCGACGACGTCATCAACGACAGCCGCTGGGACATGACCTACCTCGGCATGCAGATCATGATCGAGGGCCTCGCGCTGGCCGCCTTCGGCTTCCTCCATCAGATCACCGACGAGCCGCTGCTCAAGAAACTGCTGCGGTATGTGATGAGCGACGAGGCCCGTCACGTGGCCTTCGGCGTGCTGAGCCTCCAGGAGCACTACCAGAACCTGACCCTGGCCGAGATCCAGGAACGGCAGGAGTTCGCGTTCGAGGCGGCCCTGCGGATGCGAGACCGGTTCCTCCGTCAGGAGGTCTGGCATCGCATGGGTATCGACGACGCCCGGCCCATCATCGCCTGCCAACTCAACGCGCCGCCCGAGGAGAAGGAGTTCCAGCGGCTCCTGTTCTCCAAGATCGTGCCGAACTGCCGCAAACTCGGCCTGCTCGACGCCGGCGAAGGCTGGCTCCGGACCAAATTCACGGAGATCGGCGTGATCGAGTTCGAGCACCTCGAGTCGAGCGACGACGAATACGGCGACTTCGCGCTCGCCGCCACCTGAGATTCGAGAGGGCGCTCGGGGCGACGGCGAGCGGTCGGCCGGTTGTCAGTCCGCAGTCGGACCGGTCTCGATCGGATCGCCGGTCGGGGGTGGGGGCTGCGGGGCGGAGCCACCAGCCTTTCGCCCACGGCGATCCCGTAGCCAACGCCGGCCGAACCAGACGAGTGGACCGAAGACAGCCAGCAGCACCAGCATCGGCAGGGCGAATCCGACCAGCACGGTGACCGCGGTCCACACTGCCTTCAGCACGTCCACGCCCGCTCCGAACCCGTCGCCGAATCCGGGATCACCCTCGGATTCGAAGGCGTCGATGAAGCCCTCGCCCCGGGCATCGACCGACGGCCCCGCCGGCTCACCCTCGTCGGTGATCGGGGTGCCGGTGGCCTTCGGCCGAAGCTGAGTGCGACGGTCGGCGGTCATCTCGTAGGCCAGCATCAGACTCTGGCCACCGTCGAGCCGTTCGAGATCGCCGTAGACGAGAGTCAAATCGTCGGTCGAGTCGATGCCGAGGGCGGTGTCGATGAACACGAGATCGGCGATCGGCTCCTCGCCGGTGTTGATCACCTCGAAGCACACGGTGATGTCGGTGCCCGACTCGACCGCAGCGCCGTCGTTGCCGGGGCACGACGCCCCGTCGTCCTGGGCGTGATAGAGGGTCGTGCTGAGTGCCATCGAGTGGTTGACGGCGTCCTGCACGAGACGCAGCGTGATGGTGGCCAGGTCGATGCGGTCCTGCAAGGTGCGGAGCTGACCTCGCATCAGTTCGAGTTCGCTCTCCCGCTCGAGCAGCAGACGCTCCAACTCGGCGTAGTCCTCGAGATCCTGGGTGCTTTCGAGGGTGGTCCGCAGTCGGGTGACGCCGAGTTCGGCGACCTCGATCCTGGTTTCGAGGTCGACCACCCGCTCGGTCACGTCGTCGGCCGAGATCACCTGGTTACGCAGCTCGCCCACCCCGCCGAGTGCCTCGACCGCCCGGTCGAAGTCCTCGGGCAGCACCTTGAACACCAGCACGGATTCGGGGCGGCTCCCGCCCTGGGTCTGCTGGCCGAACACGAAGCCACCGACCGAGGCGATGATGTCGGTTGCCTGGTCGCCGGCGGCGGCCACGTCGTCGACCTCGACGGTGATGTCGGCGGTGAAGATGATCTTGCGGCCGAAGTCGGCGGCGGTCAGCGGGGTGGCCGCCCCGCCGGCGGCGCCGAGTTCGGAGTCACCATCACCTTCGGCGTCCACGACATCCGCGTCGTCCGCTTCGCCGCCTCCTCCGTCCTCGCCCTCGTCGGCTGGAGCCTCCTCCGCCATGGCGTCTGCGTCGTCGGCCTCGAGATCGAAGTCGGCGGACTCGTCGCTTGATCCGGCAGTATCGAAGCCGCTGCTTTCCTCGGCTGCCTCGGTGGCGTCGTCCGCGTCGTCGCTGCCGCACGAAGCGGCCATGAGCATCACGGCCACGACGACCGCGAACACGGTCAGTGTCGAACGAAATCGGTGCCTCATGGCGAGCCCTCCCCGGGTTGAGATCATGGTCAACCTCTCGGACGACACTAGTGGCGCCCTGGTTCCGCCGCGACGACACCGAGACGACACCGATACACAAGTGCAATCCTCTTGACTAGGCTGGGTTGCCATCCACCTCTCGACCGGAGATGACCGGAGCACTGTGTAATGGGCGGCTTGCGACATTTACTCGTTGACTCTCCGACATCGCTCGGAGCCAGAGCTCGCGCCCGGCGGGCGGAGCGGCTCATCACCACCTTCCCCGACCTCGGAGACATGCACGTCATCGACCTCGGCGGCACCCTGGACTTCTGGCAACGCCTACCCCACCGCCCGCATCGGTTGACAACGCTGAACCTGTGGGAGGACGCCAACGCCTCGTCGCCGGACGTCGAGTGGCACAAGGATCGTTTCGGCGACGCCTGCGATCCGCCGGACGACGTCCTGAACGGCTCGTACGATCTGGTGTTCTCCAACTCCACCATCGAACATGTCGGTGACCGCTCGCGCCGTCGTCGTTTCGCCGACGTCGTCCACAAACTGGCCGACCGTCATTGGATCCAGACTCCGAACCGGGCGTTTCCGCTGGAGCCTCATGTGCTGTTCCCCGGTCAGCAGTTTCTGCCCCGATACGGGCGGGCGCTCGTCGAACGCTACTGGCCGCTGGTCCACACCAACTGGTCGACCATGGCCGAGGCGCTGGCCGAGGTCGACAAGACCGAGCTGATCGGCCGAAAGGAGATGGTCGAGCTGTTCCCGTCGTCGGTGATCGAGGACGAGTCGGTCGCCCCCTTCCTCCCCGCCAAGTCGCTGATCGCCGTCCGCCGCTAGGACCCCGACCGACACCCTCACCGCCGACCGGCCCCACCCCACCCCGTCTGCACCCCCTGCGCGTTCGCGGGCGAAAGCGGTCAATAGTGGCCGTTTGCGCCCGCGAACGCGGCCCGGCGGGCGGTCACCACCCGCGCAACCTCCTTGACGAAACCCCGCGGATCTCGGAGCTGTGACCAGGTGACGTACAGAATCTGCCACCCGGCGGCGCTCAGCGCCAGGTCCCGTCGATTGTCGGCATCGACCTTGTCGGGACCCCAGTGGAAACTCCGACTGTGAGCCTCGACACCGAGACGGAGCGCCGGGAACGCCAAGTCCAGCCGATACCCGACGCCGTCGACCTCCACCGCATGCTGGAGCTCGAGCGGAGGAAGATCCGATCGAGCGAGCAAGTCGGCGATGACCCGTTCGAACCACGAATCGGTGACACCTTCGACCCGCTTCGGGTCATCGAGAACCTTGGCCAGGGTGGTCGTGCCACCGCAGTTGGCGGCATGGAGCCGATCGAACGTGTCGGCCAGCCAGGTCATCGAGTGCGACCGGGTGAACTCGTCGAGACACCGCTCCACCGTGTGGATCGGTGCGACCCGGCCCAACAGACACAACGTCGCCGCCGCGCTCAGTGTGGGGATGTGGTCGATCGTCACGACATCGAGGTTCGGATCGATGCGTGCGCACCAGAATCGGTGAGCCGACGGCGCCGGGGTCCGGGCCGAACCTGGCACCCAGATCGCCGGTGGCCCGGCGGGTCGGTCGAGCCATTGGTGCAGCCAGGTGGCACTGAGGTGGGCCGCCGCGGCACCTGCGACGGCGAGCGCCGCCGCTCGTGTGGCCTGACCGGGTGGACGGCCGAGCGCGGTGACCGACCACACCCGGGAGTGCAGGCGGGTCAGCTCGCCCCGTTTTTCGGCCCGCCGGAGCCGGCGGGTGGAGACGATCTCGGCAGCCTCGGAGGTGTGAAAGGCGTTGTGTCGAGAGGCTGCAAGCTCGACGAGCGCCTTGGAAGCGTCATCGAAATGCATGTTGAGCACTCTAGTAAAGAGAAGTGACAGTCAGCGCAAACAGGCTCATCTGGTGCGCGTTCGCGGGCGATAACGGTCACTTTCGTTCGTTTTCGCCCGCGAACGCGCAGGGGGGTAGAGGGCTGGGCGGGCTGGGCGGGGTGGGCCCGGGGCGGGCCCGGGGTGGGAGGCGCTGGAAGAGGTAGCGGGCGTGGGGCCGCTACAAGGCGCTCTTGGCGGCGCGGAAGCCGTTGTCGAGATCGGCGAGGATGTCGTCGATGGACTCGAGGCCGACCGACAGCCGGACCAGGCCCGGGTGGGTGCCCGTCGACGCCTGCTCCTCCGGGGTCAGCTGCGAATGCGTCGTCGACGCCGGGTGGATGACCAGCGAGCGGACGTCACCGATGTTGGCCACATGGCTGTGCAGCTCCAGCGCGTCGACGAATGCCTGCCCGGCGTCCCGTCCACCCTTGATGATGAACGACGGCACCGAGCCGGCACCCCGGCCCTGGGCGTATTTCTCGGCCGCGGCGTGCCAGGGCGACGACGGCAGGCCGGCGTAGTTCACCGACTCGACCTCGTCGCGACCCTCCAACCACTCGGCCACCCCCTGGGCGTTGTCGACATGGCGCTCCATCCGCAACGACAGCGTCTCCAGACCCTGCAGGAGGAGGAAGGCGTTGAACGGACTGACGGCGGCGCCGATGTCGCGCAACAACTGGATGCGGGCCTTGGCGATGAACGAGCCGGCGCCGAGCATCGGCCAGTAGTTGAGACCGTGGTAGCTCGGGTCGGGAGTGTTGTAGTTGGGATAGCGCTCGCCGTCGGAGAACTCGAACGACCCACCGTCGATGATGGCGCCCACGATCGAGTTGCCGTGACCGCCGAGGAACTTGGTGGCGGAGTGCACGACGATGTCGGCTCCCCAGTCGAGCGGGCGGATGAGGTAAGGGGTGGCGACCGTGTTGTCGACGACCAGAGGCACCCCGGCGTCGTGGGCCACCGAGGCCACACCCTCGATGTCGAGGATGTTGTTCTTGGGGTTGCCGATCGACTCGCCGTAGAAGAGCTTGGTGTTGGGGCGGACGGCGGCCCGCCACTGGTCGAGGTCGTCGGGGTCCTCCACGAACGTGGTCTCGATCCCGAACTTCGGCAGCGTGTAGTGGAGCAGGTTGTAGGTTCCGCCGTACAACGCGGCGGAGGCGACGAGATGGTCGCCGGCCTCGGCGATGTTCATGATGGTCATGGTTTCGGCCGCCTGCCCCGAGGCGACGACGAGCCCGCCGGGCACCCCGGCCGCCGTGGAGGCGAGCCCGTTCTCCAGCGCGGCGAGCCGCACCTCGGCCACACCTTGGGTCGGGTTCATGATGCGGGTGTAGATGTTGCCCGGCTCGGCCAGGGCGAACAGGTTGGCGGCGTGCTCGGCGTTGCGGAACTGGTAGGCGGTCGTCTGGTAGATCGGGACCGCCCGGGCGCCGGTGGCGGAGTCGGGCTCCTGACCGGCGTGGATCTGGCGGGTCTCGAAGCCCCAGGAGGCGGGGCTGGAATCGGGGGTATCGGACACGGGGACTCCTCGGAGATGCTTGATTGGGAACGTACTTTTGATCGCCTTTGACCGAATTCCCGATCAGACTAGTCGGGAATAGTGGGCCTTCCACCCACCGTGTCCACAGCGTGCTACGAGGGTAGGTCGATATCGAACTCGAATCGAAAGCACGGCGCCGGAGTCCCGAAGCCGTCCAGGGTGGTGTTCGTTGCGAACTGGGTCTGGGTCATCTCGCCCCGCACACCCCGATAGGTTCCCGTGCCGCCCGTGATCGCCCGCTTGGCGGTCCACGGATACTCGTTCGCCCCCTCCGGCCCGATGCTGGTGAGCATGTCGGCGTCGAGCGGAAACCGAGTCGGATCACCCAAGTAGTACTCGTGATGGGACATGAGGTGGGGGGCGGGCCACTGGGGTGAGATGAGGAGGTGACCTCGACAGAAGAACGATCCGATGGACCCCTCCTCGGACGGAACGAACCCGTCACCCTTGATCGTGCCCTCGGGGTACAGCAGGCCCTGGGCGAAGAAGGGGGACCCGGTGACGTCACCCTCGTCGAGTTCGAGTTCGGGCCGCATGAGAAAGATCGGGAAGTCCCGAAAGGACGGACCCAGGGCGGCACACTCGATCACCAGCGGCTCTCCCTTGTAACCGCCATCGGCGGTGGCGGCCGACGCTCCGGCCCCGAGCACACCGCCCGTCACCAGCGCAGCTCCGCCGGTCAACAACGCTCGCCGCCCGGCCGACGGCGGCCGGTGGCCGGCCTCGACATCGTCGGCGTCGTTCGCCTGCTGCTCGCTCATATTCCGCTCCTCCTCATGGTTGAGATCATGGTTGAGATCATGGTTGAGATCATTGTTCTTCGTCTCGATCGGGCGTCACTCGTTCACCGGGCACGGCGGACCGTAAGGTTCACCTGCAGGACCGAACCGGGTCCACTCGGCAGTGGTCAGGTTGCGACCCGCGGCTTGACAGGCCACGTCCGCCCAACGATCCGGTTCGATCCACCAGATCACCGAGCGGCCATCGATCGATGTCGGCAGGAATCGCCCACCCCGGGCTGCCGACAAGCGGAAACCCTCGTCGCTCGGGAACGGCTCGCCGAACACCTCCCAGGTCCCGGTCTCGACCAGGCGCGGCTCCCCGATGGTCGACAGGAGGTACCGGCCGTCGTCGCTGAAGTCGAACGGGCGGCCGTACTCGGACTCGACGCTCCCGGTTCCGACCTGGAACTCATGCCCGGTCGGTTGAAAGGTGTCAGCGTCGCGCACCACCACCCGGGCCGCCAGATCACCGGTCAGTAGATGCCGACCGTCAGGACTGAAGCCGACCGTGTGGATGAAGCCGGCCTGAGTCAGCTGTGGACTGACCGGCTCCCCGGAGTTCACATCGAACACGATCACGAAGGGAGTGGTATTCCGTCCGACGAACGAGGCCGCCAGCCGATCGGACTCCGGTGACCATCCGACGTGGATCACCCCCGCCGCTTCGACGTCGGGCACCGAGAGACGCCGCACCTCCTCCAGGTTGGTGCGGTCCAGGATTCGAATCGTCGTCTCTTCGGGTGCGATCGAGCCGACGGCGACCCAGCGACCATCGGGCGACGGGTCGGAACCCCAAACGGACAGGGGTCTGCTGACCACGCCGGTCGGGGTCATCGACGCCGGGTCGAGTTCGTGCAGCACGGTCAGCTCGTTCGGACCACGTTCGAACACGAACGGACTACCCAGGGCGGTCATCGACCCGAGGAACAGGTCGTCCATCGCGACGGTGGATCGATCGCCTGTGGCGAGGTCGACAAAGGCCGGGGGGCGGTCGAGTGCAGCCCACATCAGCCAGCGTCCGTCATCGGAGATCTGCACGAACCGCGCCCATTCCGGCTGCGGAAGCGAGAGGTTGATCAGGCCCGATCCATCGAGGGCAATCAATCGGACCCCGTCGCCACCGACGACCGCCGCCCGACGACCAGCGGTATCGACCGCAACGTCGGGACTCAGAATGGGCCGCCCGGCCAGGCCGGTGTCAAGCCGGACGAGTGAGTCGCCGGTCGAGGGATCGAGCACATTGAGCTCCCCGGACCTCAGCAAGGTCACCAGCTCACCGCTGCCGGGCACGATGTCGAGATCGAACTCGTTGGGCAATGTGCCCGGTACGGAGCCGGCCAGGTATTCGTCGACGCGGCGGCCGGCCTCGAGATTGAGAAGCTGCACCGCCTGGCCGGTGGCGACGAACACCGATCCGTCGCCTCCGAAGGCGATGTCGGTCGGCACGGCGGGGACCCGCCCCTCGGCGGTTATCGCCTCCCGGTCGAGTGCCACCGAACCGGTCGGTGCCAGCGTGGTCGAGTCGAAGGAGCGAACGAAGATGCCACCGGTCGTGACGACGGTTCCTCCATCGGGACTGAACCGGACCCGGGTGACACCGACCGGCATCGTCAGCGGCTCGTGACGGGCACCCTCGGGAAACGCCACCTCGGGCGGCAGGTCCGAACCGTGGCGTTCCGGATGGGCGTGGACACGTTCGGTTGACGGTACGGCATCGTCAACCGACCAGACCCGGATCCAGCCGTCGCGGCCACCGGTGACGATCCTGTCCCCCTCAGCATCGAAGTCCATGGTGGCCACGAAACCTTGGGTGTCAAGACGATCGAGCGTCGATCCGGTCGCGGGATCAACAAGAAGCACACCGTTGCCGGTCGAGATCGCCACCATCGTCCCGTCCGGATGCACGGCCATTCCCCCCGTGGTGTTGACATCGACGAGAGCGGTCACCCGACCCGAGGCAACATCGAGCACATCGAGGCCGTTGGCTCGGAGGGCGAAGATCCGTCCGTCACCCGGGCCCACCGCCGGACCGTCCGTCTCATCCGCTGTGTCGATGTCGGTGGTAGGCGGCGCCCACTCCACCTTCAGATAATCTGTTCCCGATCCGAATAGGCCGAGAAATGGACCGGTCCGCAGGAACGCCTGTTGGAGTCCGCCGAGCGTCTCGGGGCCCGGATCGCGCCGGTAGGCGGCTGCAGCAATCAGAAGCCCCAGCTCACTGCTGGTCTCGGTCGCAGCGCCGACACTTGCCACCATTCGCCGGGTCTCGGCCGACGCTCTCGCTGCCGTCGCTTCATCGGATGCGGAAATCGCCCGACCTCGCTGACCTAACGCCACACCGCCGGCGATCAGCGCGAAACCGAGCAAGACCACGGTCACGGCGAGGATGGATCGAAGGCGGCGGGCCCGTCGGAACTCGCGCCGCTTCTCGGCATCTCGAACAGCGACCGAAGCGTCGAGAAGGCGCCGAGCGGCCGGGTTCAGAGAGGGTTCGTCGTGGGTGTCTCGCGCCGCCACCAAGTCGAGCGCCTCCTCGAGACGGGCCCCACGGAGGAGATCCGCATGGAGGTGCCCACCCTGCTCCCACCGCCGGGCCGCCACCTCGAGGTCCTGTTGCCGCTGGCGGACCAGGCGATCCTCGTTCAACCAGGTTCGCAGCCGCGCCCAAGACCTCAACAACGACTCATGTGCGAATTCGACGGTCGGAGCTCGTGACACAGGATCGGCATCGAACGTCACGAGCCGAGCCCGTCCGAGCCGGTTCAGAATGTCGTCAAGTCCTTCACCCGCAAGATCCGCCCGTTCCACTCGGCGTCTGGTGTCGACGGCCCCGTCGACGAAGGCCAGTCGGCCCATGAGGCGGCGCATCGTCAGCTGCCCGTCTTCATCGAGCGAGCGGTGGATCGACTCGGTCGCGGCCGCGACGGACCCGGCGATGCCACCGAAGTCGTCGTAGGCCCGGTGGGTGAGCAGGTCACCGTCGCGGCGATCGTGGAGTTCGGTCAGTGCGTATTGAAGCAGTGGCAGGGCGCCGGGCGTGTCGGCATCGCTGATCAGCCGCGACACCAGGCCGCCTTCGAGCCGGCAACCGACCCAGGCAGCTGGCTTGGTGATGGCCGCCTCGATCTCGTCGGGTGCCATGGCGCTGAGGTGCAGAGCGCCCTCGGCCAACCGGGATCCGAGACCGGAGAGACCCAGGGGTCGATCCCAATGATCGGCCCGTATGGTCGCCAAGACTCGCACGTCGAGGTCGTCGCGTTGGGGGCCCGTCAACAGGTCTATGAGTTCGAGGAATCGATTCCGTTCCTCGTCCGGCGCCAAGACGAACGCCTCTTCGAACTGATCGACCACGATCACGGAGGGCCCGACGGGCAGCAGGGTTCGGATGAGATCGACCAGTTCATCGACGGGTAGCTCGGACCGGCTCCGTTGAGCACCGGGGCGGTCCCGTTGATCTTCGGTGTCGAGGCCCGGTTGGCGGCGGAGCGCTATCTCGTCGACGGCTGACAGAAGCCGACGAACCGGAGAGGCGCCTGGCGTCATGGTGGTGATGAACGAGCCGGTCACGCGATCAGTGCCGACGGCCCGCTGGCGGAGCGATGGAATCACGCCGGCCCGCACCACACTCGACTTGCCCGAACCGGACGCTCCGACGACGGCGACCAGACGATGTGTCGTCAACCGCCTCAGTACGGATTCAACGAAGTTCTCCCGACCGTGAAACACGTGTTTGTCGACCTCGTCGAAGGGTCGAAGGCCCCGGTAGGGATTTTCGACGTGGCGATTCTGCGAGTCGGAGCGTGGTGAGCGGAACGAGCGAACGCTCCTCGACGAATCGGACTCCTGGTCGAGAACATCGAGAAGTCGAGCTGTCACCGTGGCGGCCGCGGGCGGGGCGTCGATAGCCTGACCAAGGAGGGCCGACACATCTTCTCTGAGGACGGGCGGAAGTAGGTCCTCCTCGATCTGATCCACCGCCGACCTCATCACGTGGGCGAACGCCACGACGTCGGCTGGTTGACCATCAGCCATCGGCGACGCTCGAAAATCGGTGAGATGGAAGTCGCGACCCTCATCGACGATCACAGCTCGGCCCGAGACGTCGCCGTGGACGATCGATGCCGCATGCATCGCTGTGAGTGCGCCGCCGATCTGGCGGCACAGCCGAGCGACGTCGAGGATGGTGACGGCCGCATCGACCAGCCATCGATCGAGGCGGTCACCGTCGATCCAGCCGCCGACGATCCAGGCCGCACCGGGCTCGCGCCAGGAATCATGGATCGGCACGAGGTTCGGGTGACGGACCCGGGCCAATCCGCGAACCCGGGCCGAGAACCCGCGAACGAAGTCGGGGTCATCGGCCAGATCAGGACCGATTCGGCGGACGGTCACGTCCCGACCGAGCGAGCGGTGCTCGGCCTTCCAGCGGGTTTCGTTCCCGTCCAGCTCCTCCTTGACCAGCAGGGCATACCCTGCGATCTCGGCGCTGTGGTCCACCGAATACAGACCAGGATCGTTGGCCAGCACCTGCTGTTCGAGGCTCCGCAACTCAGGACCGGGCTCCAGACCGAGCGCTTCATCGAGGCGCTCCCGGTAGTGCTGGTAGGCCTGAACGGAGTCGGCGGCCCGGCCGGATCGGTAGAGCGCAACCATCAGCCCGGCCACTGCGGATTCCCGCCACGGGTGTTGGTCGATCAGGTGCCGGGCATCGACGATCGCCTCGTCGTTGCGACCGAGATCGCTGAGCAGACGGACACGGCGGGCCCGACATGAGAGCGCGAGTTCGTCGAACGCCGCGACCTCGGCCGCCAGCCAGGGCTCGTCGTGGAGGTCGCCGAACGGTCGACCGAGCCACAGGTCGAGGGCCTCGTCGATCTGTTTGAGGGCGACATCGGTCGTGCTCAACCTGGAGTCGTGGGCGAGCGCCGCGAATCGGTCGAGGTCGACGTCCCACCCATGGCCGCTCAGGCGGTACCCGCCCGGAGTGGTCTCCAAGGCGTGCTCGGATATCCCGGCCCGGGAGAACTCCAGGCGGACACGCGACACGTAGGTTCTCAACGCGGCGGACGGGTTCGTTGGCCTGGTCGAGTCCGACCAGACCCGCTCGGCGAGACGATCTCTGGACACCGAACGCGGCCTGTCGATCAGCAGCGCCACAAGCAGACGCTTCTGGCGCTCACCGCCCAGGGCGACCTGTCCCGTCGGACCGGTCAGGACCAGGTCACCGAGCAGCCGCAAATCCGGTGCCGGGCTATGGCCACTGTTCCCTCCGTCGACCATCCCTCCGAGTATCTCCTACCGATGTTTCAGGCGCGCAACGCTCCTACCAGGCAAAACGTAGGTCAGACGACAAGGTGCCGTCGACTCCGCAACGGGTCTGAAACCTCCAGGGACAACACTGGCGCCAATCGCAACAACCTGCGATCACGTTGATCACCGGGAACACGTGCGTTACCCGCCCCAAATTGAGAAAGAGGACATGACGTGAAGCACATCACCAAACCCGTTCAGTTATCGGCCCGACGCCGTCGGCCGGTGCTCGCCGCCCTGACGTTCGTACTCGGCCTGATCATCTTCCTGCCGGCCAGCCCGGCCGCAGCCGATGAAGGGGCGCAGATCGTCGGCGGTCAGGCGGTCCCCTGGCCTGTTGCTCCCGAGACCTGCGACCCGGCGGCGACCGGGACGGTTGACTACATCCTCGCCTTCGCCGACGGATCAGGGGATCTGTCCGGATGCCTGTACGGCGTACGCGGCGACGGGGCCGTGACCCCTGGGGGACAAGTCTCGATGCGGGCCGACGAGGTATTCGTCGGCTGCCTCGGCGACCGATGTGGCTCGTTTGCGCTGGAGGCTCACATCACGTCCCGGTGGGACGGGCTGCCTGGTGTCGGTGATCAGATCAACGGGCGCTGTCAGCACAAGATCGTCTCCGGCTCCGGTACCGGTGATTTCGCCGGGGTGGAGGGGCGCCTCGATTTCGTCGACATCCTCGAACGCGACGACGATGGCAACCTCATCAGCCTGTCGTTCGACTATCGGGGTCATCTGCGGTTCGGCTGAGTCGCGATGACCGGAGGGAACAGTGGGCCCGCCCCATCTCGGGGCGGGGCCACTGCCGTCCGAGGTCGACCGGGCTGGAGCTCGAAGCTCGGGCCGGGCGTGAAGGCCTAGACTCCGGGGATCAGCCCGATCACTGCCATCACCGTCGTCAGCGGAGTCGCCGCCGTGGCCAACTGGTTCAGCCGGCGACCCGGTCCCAAGGGCGACAACAGTCCATGGCTCGAATGGATGACGAAACCGGTCGTCACGGTCGGCTTGATCTTCGCCGCCGATGTGGTCGACGCCGCCGATCCCGCCCAACAACGCTGGTTTCTCATCGGCCTGGCGTTCTGCCTGTTCGGCGACCTGGCGTTGATGTGGCAGCCCGAGCTGTTTCGCTCGGGCCTGGTGTCGTTCCTCGCCGGGCACACCGCGTTCGTGGCCGGGTTCGCAGCCCGAGGCGAGGTGGCTCCGACGTGGTCGGTCATCGCCGGTGCGCTCGTTCTCATCACCTGCCTCGGAATCGGCGTGCGCCACCTCCTCCCCGCGGTCAAGCAGCGAGCCCCGGCGTTGTTCGGCCCGGTCCTGGCCTACGTGACGGTGATCGCCGTCATGGCGGTCACCTCGTGGTGGGGAGGGCACTGGGCCGCTCCACTCGGCGCGGCCACATTCGCCGTGTCCGACTTGACGCTGGCCGACAACAGATTCGTGGCCGAGCGCCGTTGGTCACCGGTGGCGGTGATGGTCACCTACCACCTGGCGCTCGCGCTTCTCGTGCTGTCGCTGGCATGACCCTCATGCAATAAGCTGATCGAGTGAGCACATCGGACGCCTTCGATGAGTTCGTCGTCGCCCGAAACCCCGACGAGTCCTCGACGCTCCCCTACCTGATACGACTGCCGCTCCCGGCCGGCCCGGTAATCCTCAAGGTGCGCGACACCTGGCCCCGCACGGCGAAGGTCTACTGCCACCAATCCGACGACTGGCCACCCGATCCGGAGATCGTGGAGCGGGTCGGGGTGCGCTCTTGTCGTCGACGGGGCGCTGCGATCGACCTGGTGCTCGACCGCAGCCGGGAGAACCGCTCCCAGTTCGTGTTCACCAAAGCCCGCGGTCGGGACATGATCTTCTGGCAGTCGGCCCGAACCCGCAAACAGGCCCGACCGAACGTGACGGTACCGAAGGCTCGGGCGTCCGGCCTGGCGTCGATGACGATTCTCGTCGACTCCAACGAGCGCTATCCGTGGAAGTTCGCCGCACAGCAGACCGAGACCCTCCGTCGCAAGCTCCCGGCCGGCGACTACGCGGTCGAGGTCGACGACACCATCGTGGCCGCGGTCGAACGCAAGTCACTGGCCGACCTCGTGGCCACGATGACCGGGGGCAAGCTGTGGTACCTGCTGGCCGGGTTGGCGACCGTCGAGCGGGCGGCCGTCGTGGTCGAGGACCGCTACTCCCAGGTGTTCAAGCTCGACCGGGTCCGGCCCGCCGTTGTCGCCGAGGGACTGGCGGAGGCTGCTGTGCGTTATCCGTCGGTGCCGATCCATTTCGCCGAAACCCGCCCGCTGGCCCAGGAGTGGACCTACCGGTTCCTGGGTGCCGCCGTTACCGAGCACCGGCGCACGCTCGGATCCGAGCAGCTCATGGCCGACCTTCCGACGACGGCGCATCCGCTCCCGAAGCCGGAGCCGACGACCGCCGAGGTTCGAGCCTGGGCTCGGCTGGCCGGTCTCGACGTCCCCGACCGCGGTCGGCTGCGGCCGGAGATCTGGGACGCCTACCGCCAGGCCCATCCCTGACCTGCCCGCTCTCTCTCCCGGCGCACTCACGCCCCGCCGGAACTGGCGGGAACTCCGCGCCTACCGTGCGCGGAGGATTTGCCGGATCGCGGTCAGGCTGCCGAGTTGGCGGACTCGTGGTGGCGGACCAACCGGCCGAGTTCGGCCATGAAGGCGTCGACGTTGGCCTGGTCGTCGTCGCCGGTCATCTCCATAGGCTGACCGAAGCGGATCTTGACCTCCGGGCGGGGAAGGCCCAGCCGGGGCAGACCGCCGCGGGGCCAGACCCGGTCGGTGCCGACGAAGGCCACCGGAATCACCGCCGCACCCGAGCGGCGGGCGATGCGGGATAGACCCGGTCGCCCCGGACCGACACCGGTGGCCGACCGCTCGGCCGGCGGAACCAGGCGGCCTTCGGGCATCAGCGACACCGTCTGGCCCGACTCGAGTGCCTCGACCGCCGAGTCCTCCGCCTCCTGGCGGTTGGTGCGGGAGGTGGCGATCGAACCGAGCCGACGGAGGAAGACGCCGGTGGCGCCGCTGTCGACGAGATCGGCTCGAATCAGGATGCGGCTCGACACCTGGAAGCGGCCGAGCACGGCCAGGGTGGCGAAGACGTCGAACAGGCTGCGGTGGTTCCCGGCGAACAGGATCGGACGGCTTCGGACCAGCCGGATCGAGTCGGGCACGTCCAGCCGGGCCACGGGCGTAATCAGGCGTTCACTCCAGCGCCCGGCGGCGAGGAACTGGCTGTGGTGTTCGGTCGGCTTCACGATCCTCAATTCGTCAAGGAGGGGCTCGGTATTGAGTAGGACCACCGGTCTCGTCACTGCGTTACGTGCACTGCGTTACGTGACGGTGCGTTACCCTGATCGGCGATGACCAGCGCACCGGTGGCCGATCTCGAAGCGTCCTATGACAAGAGCGAGGTCTTCGGGTGGAAGATGTACGACTGGGGGTGGTCGGCTCACACCACCACGGTGCTCACCGCGCTGCTCGGACCCTACCTGTTCGAGTTGGCCGACGACGCAGGCGGCGTCGACCTTCTGGGCTGGACCATCGACCCGGCGTCGTTCTTCCCGTTCGCCGTCGCCCTCTCCGCTGTGGTGCAGGTGATCCTGTTGCCGCTCATCGGCACGGTCGCCGACCACACCCCCCACAAGAAGCAGCTGCTGGTCACCCTGGCCTACGGGGCCAGCCTGCTCACCGCCGCACTGTTCTTCGTCACCGACTCCACCATCCTGCTGGGCGGGGCCCTGTTCGTGCTGGGGGCCATCGGATTCGCGGCGGCCGGCGTCGTCTACAACTCCTACCTGCCCGAGATCGCACCACCCCATCTGCGCGACCGCGTGTCGTCGGACGGGTACGCCTTCGGCTATGTCGGCGGCGGCATCTACCTGGCGCTCAACTTCGCCCTCATCGCCCTGATGGACGACACCGGACTGGCCGTGCGCATCAGCCTCGGCGGGGCCGGGGTGTGGGCGGCGGTGTTCATCGCCCTGTTCACCCACCGCCGGCTGAAGAGCAGGCTGCCGGCCCGCACCAAGCCGGCGGGGCAGGGTTGGATCGGGTTCTCGCTGCGGGGCGTGGTGTCGACGGGCAGGGAGCTGTGGACCCGCTACCCGGTCACGTTCCGCTATCTGATCGCCTACATCATCTTCAACGACGGCATCCAGACGGTGATCGCGGTGTCGACCTCGTTCGCCGCCGACGAACTCGACGCCGAGGCCGAAACCCTGTTGCTGCTGGTGCTCATGATCCAGTTCGTGGCCACCCCCGGCGCCATGGGTTTCGGCCGGTGGGCCGAACGCATCGGGGCCAAGAAGGCACTGATCATCAACCTCGTCATCTGGGCCGCACTCGTCATCTACGCCTACGGGTTCCTGAATTCGATCAACCAGCTGTGGATCATGGGGGCGGTGCTGGCGCTGGTGCTGGGCGGGTCGCAGGCCATCGCCCGGTCGCTGTTCTCGCAGATGATCCCCGCCGACGCAGAGGGCGAGTACTTCGGCTTTTACGAGATCGCGTCCCGAGGCACCACCTGGATCGGGCCGCTGCTGTTCGGAATCGTCAACCAGATCACCGGCTCACAGCGGCAGGCCATCATCTCGCTGATCCTGTTCTTCGTGATCGGCATCGCGGTGCTGGTGACCGTCGACGTGCGCCGAGGCATGCGCGACGCCGGCCACAATCCCGACCTGGTCACGATCTAAGCGCGAGCTGCAGAGCAGCTCGCCTCGAGTTTCGCCTGCGGCGAAACGTCGCCGGATCGCTCCTAGTATTGGTCGCCATGACCGAACCCGTCTCCGACGCCGAGGTGGCCCGGTTCGCGGCCACGTTCACCCGGTTCATGGAGGAGCTTCATTTGCTCCGGCCGGCGGTCGAGGGGGAGGTGCGCGAACGGGTGATGGCCCACCTCGGCCACGACCCGGCCGACGTGGCGCCGGTCGGTCAGGAGCTGCCGCCCGTCGACCGGCCGAACGTGCAGTTGGCGATGGACAACCTGATGGCCGGCGATCCCGATGCCGACTGCCTGGGCCTCAGTCCGGAGTTGAACCACTACCCGGCGTTCTCGTTCTCGGCCCTGTTGGCCGGCCGTTTCCGGGGACCGAGCGACGTCATCCCGCCGTCGTACCAGGAGTACCCGATCGGTCGTGATCGCGCGCTGCGGTGCGTGACCATGGGCATCTGGCTGATCCACCACGACGGGCGTCCCGCCGCCGTCTGCATCGAGCCCCAGCTCCGCCACGAGGAGAAACATCCTCGCATCGAGGTGTTCGCCGGCGATTCCGAGACGGCGACCGCCGTGCTCGAGGAGATCCGTGAGCTGCGACGCCGGTTCAACGTCTACCGGGGGCAGGTGTTGGCGTTCCGGGTCGACGAGTACGGTCAGCCGGCGGTCACGTTCTGGGAGCGTCCGACGACAACGGCCGACGATGTGATCCTGGCCGACGGCGTGCTCGAGTCGATCGAGCGGCACGCCATCGAGATCGGGCGTCGAGGCCCTCGCCTGCTGGCCGCCGGTCAGCATCTCAAGCGGGGCCTGCTCCTCCACGGGCCGCCGGGAACCGGGAAGACCCACACCATCGGCTACATGATGAACGCCATGCCGGAGCGGACGACGGTCGTGCTGGAGGGGTTCAGCGTCGGCGCGCTCGGTTATGCGGCCGCCATCGTGCGCAGCCTCACTCCGGCGATGCTGATCATCGAGGACGTCGACATCATCGCCACCGCCCGCGGCCACTACGGCGAGCCCGGCCACCCGCTGCTGTTCAGCCTGCTGAACGAGATGGACGGCTTGGCCGCCACCGACGACGTCCTGTTCGTGTTGACCACGAACCAACCCGAGGTGCTGGAACCGGCGCTCGTCGCCCGGCCGGGGCGGATCGATCACTCGGTCGAGATAGCCCTGCCCGCCTCCCGGGAGCGGCGGCGGCTGCTCGAGCTGTATCTGGGTGGTGTGGAGCACGAGCTGTCGGTGTTGGACTCGGTGGTGGAGCGGACCGAGGGGGTGACGGCGTCGTTCATGAAGGAGCTGGTGCGGCGGGCGGTTCTGGTGGTGCTCGACCGCTTGCCGTCGCCCGATGCGTTGCCGGTCGCCGCATTGCCGGTCGATGCGTTGCCGGTCGATGTGTTGCCAGCTGACGACTCGTCGGCTGATGATTCTGTGATCATCACCGACGCCGACCTGGAGTCTGCGTTGGACGGGCTGCTCGTCGACGCGTCACCGGTGACCCACTCGTTGTTCGGCCTCGGTGCGAACCGATCCACCGAGACGCTGGTGCCACCCTCTGATCTCTAGCGACGACGAGCGTGCAGCACGAGAAACAGTGGAACCCGGCGCCGGCGCTCCAGCTCGTCGGTGGCGCCCCCAAACAACGACGCAACCGGCTCCGCCTCACGCAGCGCCACGAGCTCAAACCCGGCTTCTGACAGCACATCGAGGTAGTCTTCGATCGTGCGGTGATACCAGGTGACGGTGGCGCCAAACCATTGGCGTTCCCGGGTCCCGGTTCTGAAGTAGTCGTCGACGGTCCATGCGGTTCGAGGGCCGTCGATCTCGTTCTCGTGCGAGGTGATGACGGGGTGGACCACACTCATGATCAACCGTCCGCGTTGCGTCAACACCGTGCACACCTTCCGCAGCACGGGAGCTAGGTCCGCGACGTAGTGAAGGGTCATGCGTGAGGCGACAAGTCCGAACGACCCGTGAAGTTCAAGCGTCGGAAGATCCTCGAGGTCGACGTGAAGCAGCTCTGCCGGAGTTCCGGCCAGCAGAGTTCGAGCCCGGTCAAGCATCAGCGCCGACCCGTCGATTCCGGTGTACGAGCGGCACCCCCGTTCGAAGGCTGCGAGCCCGAACCTTCCATCACCGCATCCGAGGTCGAGGATCGACAGGCCGTTGAGATCACCGGCTTCGCGATCGAACGCCGGCTCCTCCATGACGACATTCGGCGACCAGATCGGGGTATGGCGGTGAGCCAGGTACTCAGCAAACGGGCATCGTCGTAGAACCCACTTCCCCTCAACGGATCATCCACCATGGACACAATGTAGCGATCGTGCCCGCCCGACGAGGAGGACTATTCGAACATATGTTTGACAGACGGGGGTTCGTGCAGTAGAGTGGCTTTCACGGCGGCTCGGTTGCTTCGCCGTTTCTTCCCCACTTTCAGCAGCCCTCTGTCGTTCGTCTTGTGATTGTTCGCGAAGGTGGGATTGTGGTGCGTACGGGTTCGATCTCGGCGTTCGAGTTGACTGACGGTTCGGTGACGGTCGCCGAGGCGGTCGGTGTTCTGTCATCGCTTTCGGCCTTGATCGGCGGCGTCGATGTCGCCACGTGCTCGGCGGATGATCTGCGCCGGCTGACCGGTGGCGCCCGTGACGGCCAGCAGGCGATCGAGACGCTCCTGATGCGAGTGGGTATGAGGGCCGATCGACTGTCGGCCGACAGCGGAGGATCCTGTTCGGATGCTCACGGCACCTTGCTTGGCGACGGTCGCCGAGTTCGTGGTTCCACAGCCCGCCGGGAGGCGGCTCGTTCACGCACGGCTGCCGAGTTCAGCAAGGTCGGCGCTGCCGTCGACCGTGGAGAACTCGGTGGCGAACAGATCGACGCGATCACAAGAGCCGCACGAGATCTCGATTCCGAGCAGCGGGGGCAGCTCAACAGCGATGCGCTGCTCGATTCCGCCCGCCGTGACCCCGCCGACGTGTTCGCCGCCAAGGTTCGGCGAGAAGCCGAACGGATCAAAGGCGATCACGGTTTGGCCGATACCAGGAAGAAGCAGGCCGCCAGCACCTGGCGGCACTGGTTCGACGAACGATCCGGGCTCGGGAAGATCCACGCCGAGTTCGACCCTGAACGCTATGAGGCGATCGTCAACTCGGTGGAGGGGCATCTCACCCGCCTCGCCAATCAGGGTGGCGCCAACAAAACCCCGAGCCTGGCCGCCACGGCCGCATTCGAACTGTTGACCGGGGTCGCGGCGCGAGGCGGCGGGCGGCCGAACATCAACGTCGTGGTCGACTGGGAGACGTTTACATCGGGAGCGCATGACAGCTCCCTGAGGGAGACCTGCGCCGGGCACCGACTACCCCCCGAATCGATCTCTCGCCTGGCATGCGATGCCGCGATCCAACGGGTCCGGCTCGACGCCGGCGGTGTGCCGATCGATGTGGGGCGGAAGTACCGCACCGCCACCGATGCCCAGTGGCAGGCGATCCGGTCCGTGTATCGCACCTGTGCGTGGCAGGGGTGTGATCGTCCACTCGCATGGTGCCAGGCCCACCACATTCACGAGTGGGAGGACGGCGGAGCGACCGATCTGTGCAATCTGGTTCCGCTGTGCGGGCGGCATCATTATGCGGTTCATGAGGGTGGCTGGTCGGTGAAGCTGGCCGAAGACCGGCGGCTCGACATCCACCGTCCCGACGGTGCGTTCCACGCCGCCGCCCGACCCGATCGGGTGCGAACCGGTCCGCAGGTCGACGATCCGGTCGAGGCGGAAGGACCGTGATCGTCCACGGGAGGCGGACTCGGTACGGACGCGACGAGGGCGCGGTCCCCGGTGGGAAGCCGCGCCCTCGCAGAGGAAGGTTCGGAGCCGCCGCGCCGCGGCAGCGATTGGAGTCAGTCGCGACCGACGAAGAGTCGAAGGACGTACCAGAACATCATCATGAGCGAACCGAAGAGGCTGACCGCGGCACCGACGTAGGCCCCGGCAGGGTATTCGCGAACGATGCGCTGGGTCTGATAGAGGATCGACGCCCCGGCGAGGGCGATCATGGCGACCGAGAAGATGGGACCAAGTGTGAAACCGAAGACGACCGCAGCGATGATCAGACCGATGGCAGCCACGCCACCCCAGATGAGCATCGGGCGAAGCACCGACAGGTCCCGCCGGGTCACCATCGCCACCACGGTGAGGGCGGCGAAGCCGATCAGCGTGGTGATCGCAGCCAGGGTGACGTCCGTGGTGCCGGACTCGGTGTTGAACACGAACCACAGGAACGGGGCGAAGATGACCGCCTCGGCCGCCGACAGACCGAAAAGGCCGACGTACTGGGCGCTCGGGTTGCCGAGATCGTACGCCGCTCGGGAGGTGATGGCGCTGACGATGGCGAAGCCGCCAAGGATCAACAACCAGGCGAAACCGCCGGTTTCGAACAGGAATCGGGCGAAGCGCTCGGCCAGCCCTGAGGTGAAGAGAAGGGCCTCGAAGCCGATGAAGGCCACGATGGCGAGCGCCAGATGCTGGTACACCCGCACCAGGAACTGCGTCCGAGTCGCCTCGTCCGTCTGAATGACCGGGATTGTGGATGAATAGGTTGCCATGTCTGGCTGTTACCTCCGTGCCGAATGTTGTATCCAGTATCGGCCGAAAGTCGGCCGAATTGCTCGGCAAGTACTACAAAACACCTATTTCGGTATGTTTGTTCCCGGCCTGAGCAGTCACAACCAGCATCAGACCGGCGCTGATCATGAGCGCAGCGGCCACGAACCCGAGCACGGTGGCACCGCCGTAGTCGAGTGTCAAACCGCCGATGGTGGGCCCGAGAACCCGACCGGCGGCCAGGTAGGCCTGCGCGTCACCGGCCCGCTCCTCGGGATAGCGCGACCGGGCGGCCAGCAGCGAGAAGGCGGCGGGCAGCCCCATCCAGAAGAAGAATCCCCAGAGGGTCATCGCCACGAGTTGTGCTGTTGGATTCGGGTAGCCACAGACCAGCAGTGCCAGCGCGCCGGTGCCGCCGAACCACACCCCCGCCGGCCCCCGGTCGCGGGGCCACCGAGCGCTGACCACCCCGGCCACCGCGTTTGCGCTGTACGCCCACGCCAACACATTCACCGATATCCCACGCTCCTCCCCGAACACCGCGGTGAACATCCAAACCGAGGAGCCACCGGCCGAGAACAACGCCAGGCCCACGAGGATCATGAACGCCGCCGGCACCGGGCGGTGACGTACCTTGTCAGCACGCACCGAGGAGCCGTCGCCATCTGCGGTGGATGCGGCGACCCGGGCCGAAGGCGCCTCGGGCATCGACAGCAACCACGCCGCCGCCAGGGGCAACACCGCCCACCCGGACAGCATGAGGTAAGTGGCGCTGATCCCCCCCAACTCCACCACCGGCGCAATGATCGGGGCGGCCACAATGCCCACCATCGGACCGACCATGGAGACCTCGCTGGTCTCAGCCTCGTCGCCGAACACCAACGCCCACGCCATCCAACTCGTCACACCCATCGCCAGCCCGGCCGACACCCGAAGGCCGATCAGGACCGGAAAGGGAGGAACCAGTGCCGACACCAGGTTTGCCGCCACCAGCACGAGCGCCGCCAACAGGAAGACATGGCGTCTTCCAGCCAGTATCCGACCCGCACCGAAGGAGGCCAACCCAAAGCCGCCCAGCTGGGCGGTGCTGATGAGGGCGGCCGAGCTGAGACCGAGCCGGTAGTGATCGGCGACCTCGTCGATGAGGAACGGTGAGGCGGAGAAGACGACGGTGGCGACACCGACTGCGGCCAGGACCGCCCCATGGACATGCGGGCGGAGAACGGTGACGAGACGAACGGGGACCTGCACGAGCCCTCGATCCTACTGCGACACCTCGGCCGCGATCCGGACGGTCGATCCGACCGGCCGACGCCCCCGGTCAGTCCGCGATGTCCGCGATGTCCACCGTTGTCGTTGCCACCGGAGCGGCGACGCTGGTGGCGACCACGATGTCGTAGCGGCCCGGGTCGACCGTCCACCCCGGTTCGGTGCGTCGTTCCTGGCCCTGGAGGTGCGGTAGTGTCACTGCGGTCGCGGCCTGGAGTTCCGGCCACTCGGGCTGGGCCGGGTCCCAGTAGGCGAAGCTCCGCTCGTCGAGGGCAAGAGCCACCGTCGTCGACTCGCCCGACTCCAACGACACTTTGGCGAAGGCCTTCAGCTCCTGGTCGGGCCGGACGAGACGTGATTGGTGCGGTCGCACATAACACTGGACCACATGGCTCCCCCGCCGGTCCCCGATGTTGGCGACCGGCACCTCCACGGTGATGGCGATGTTGCCCCCGGCCGACGCGCTGTCGACGGTCACGACGGGCTCGCCGATATCGAACTCGGTGTAGGAGAGGCCATGGCCGAACGGGAAGAGGGTGGGGAGGCGGCGGCTGTCATACCACCGGTACCCGACGAAGATGCTCTCGCCGTAGAGCACCTGACCGTTGTCGCCGGGAAAGCTGCCGTAGCTCGGCGTGTGCTCGATGCGCATGGGGAACGAGGTGGGCAGGCGGCCACCGGGATCGGCGGCGCCGGTCAACACGTCGACCAGGGCGTCGCCCATTTCCTGGCCCCCCAGCCAGGATTGGAGGATGGCCGGCGCCGAATCAGCCCACGGCATCGACACCGGGGCCCCGGTGTTGACCACGACCACGGCGCGGGGGTTGGCGGCCACGATCGCCTCGACCAGTGCGTCCTGACGGCCCGGCAGGCCAAGCGAGACCCTGTCCTCACCCTCGGTCTCCCAATCGTCGTTCGTGCCGACGACCACGATCGCCACATCGGCCGCAGCTGCGACTGCCACCGCTTCGCCCAGCGGATCGTCCGGCTCCGGTGCGCGGACCCGAACATCGAGGCCCGTGATCTGCGAGCCCTTGTCGGTGGCGGTCTCTATCACCAGCTCGTAGTCGACCCCAGCAGACAATTCGACGGCGTGGATCACCGGCACGGAGCCGGTCCCGAAGAACGACGTACCGACCGGTGGCCGGTCCGTCACCCCGTCGAACACCAGCTCGCCGTCGAGAAACACCCGACTCGGTGTCGCCTGGATGAACTCGACCTCGAACCGCCCCGAGACGCTCGGCGTGTACAACGTCCGGGCCCGCACCGAGAACGTCGTCAGCTTGAGTCCGGCAGCGGGCTCGTCGCCCAGAGTGATGCGACTGGTATCCCGGGTGGCCCGACCGACCGGTTCCCCCTCGAGGTCCGTGTTGTCGAACACCTCCAGCGCGAAGCCCTGCTCGCCGGTGATCGTCCGGATCTCACGACCGGCCAGGAGGGGCGCGACCTTGTCGATGTTGCAGCCCTCGGCGTGGGTGATCGAAAGCGAGTCACCCAACCGAGCCTGAAGCGCATCGAGCGGACTGGTTCGATGGAACGGTCGGAGGTTGGCCGAGCCGCCGCCCATGATCTGAGCTCTCGACGCGTTTGGCCCGATCACCGCGATCGACGACAGGCGATCCACGTTCAGTGGCAAAACGGGCGCTCCGTCCACCGGCTCGTTGCGAAGCAGCACCATCGACTCGACCGACGCCCGGCGGGCCAGGTCACGATGCTCGGGCAGGTCGATCGACTGCTCGATCATCGGTTCGTCGTGGAACGCGCCGATGCGCTCGAACACCGAGAGGAGGCGACCGGCGATGCGGTCGAGCAAGGTTTCGGGCACCCGACCGGCCCGTACCGCCTCGGCCAGCACCGAACCGTAGATGCGATCACCGGCGGGCATCTCGACATCGAGACCGGCGTCAGCCGCCGACTCGGTGTAGGCCCCGGCCAGCCAGTCGGTCGTCACGAAGCCCTCGAATCCCCATTCGTCGCGCAACACGTCGGTCAGCAGCCACCGCAGTTCGTTGCAGTAGCGCCCGTTGAGCCGGTTGTAAGCCGACATGACCCCGAGCGTTCCCCCTTTGGTCACCGCGTACTCGAACGGCACGAGGTAGAGCTCGCGAAGCGCCCGCTCATCGATGATCGAGTTGCTGGTGGCCCGATCGGTCTCGCACTCGTTGCCGACAAGGTGTTTGACGGTCGTGACCACCTGCTCCGATTGAGCGCCGCGGATGTAGGCCGCGGCCAGCACCCCGCTGAGCAGCGGGTCCTCGGAGAAGCACTCGAAATTGCGGCCGGCCAACGGTGACCGGTGCAGGTTCACGGTCGGGGCCAGCAGAACTCGGGCCGCCTTGAAGCGGGTCTCCCGCCCGAGGAGTCCGCCGACCTCGGCAACCAGGTCGGGATCCCAGGTTGCACCGAGCGCAGATCCGCAGGGCACACACGTCGCCTTGGCTTCACCTGAACCGAGGAGCGACGTTCCCCGGGCACCGTTGGGGCCGTCGGTGGTCAGCCAGTTCGGCAATCCGAGTCGCGGGACACCGGCCATGTGGAAAAACCCGGACCCGGCGGTCAGTGCCGCCTTCTCCTCGATGCTCAGCGTTGGCAACAGCTCCGCGGTGCGGGGGCCGAGTTCGGTCATGTCGATAGGCTCCTCGGTGTCGAACCGCCGATGAGGCTCGACGGACCCAACACATGATGGCAGATGCCGATTCGCTGGACCTCGGCGGGCAGCCGACATCCCGAAACATTCGCGAAACGCCGACAGGCCCGGGAATGGGCCTCGGTTGGGACCCGGTTGGGATCGCTTGGAACCACGTTTACAAGACAAGGAACATCTCGATGTCACTGTTCACCGATCGGAAATGGCTGGTGCCCGCTCTCGCCGTCGGGGCCGCCGTCATCGCCTACCTCGCGTTCGGGGTCTTCGGCGTACACACACTGTTCATCGACGACGAGGTCTCCGAGGCCGCCCCGGTGTTTGCCACTCAGGACTCCGACGCCACAACCGACACCGTCTCGAATGACAGTGTGTCGACCGACGGTGAATCGACCGACGAGGCGACACCGGACACCCCCGAAACAGATGAGGACCCGGCCGACGAGCCCGCGGCGGTACCGGGCACCGCAGCAACCGGATCATTCGTCGACGGTGCCCACCCGACCGCCGGCTCCGCGGTCGTGTTGACCGACGGCGGAACCCAGCGGGTTCTGCGCCTGGAAGAGGACTTCGCCACCGACAACGGACCGGACCTCAACGTGTATCTCGCCTCGTCGGCCGACGGATTCGGCGACGAGTACATCGACCTCGGCGACCTCAAAGGCAACATCGGCTCGCAGAACTACGAGATTCCCACCGATGTCGACCTCAGTGTCTACGACACCGTCGTCATCTGGTGCGTCCGCTTCGGCGTCGGGTTCGGGTCCGCCGAGTTGGCCTAACCTGCAACCATGGCGAACGCGGCCTGGCTCGTCACCCCGATCGCCCTGGTCGTGTTCCATCGATTCGCCGCGGTCGCGGCGATGACGACCGAGACGGCCAGGTTGGGACTGCTGGCGGTCGCCACCTCGGCGCTCCTGGTCGGGGTGGGCCTCATCATCCGGCGACTCGGCGTCGGGTCGAGGGCGGTCGGCGTCGGACTGGCCGCTCTGTTCTGGCTGTCGGGCCCGACCCTGACCTGGCCCGACTGGATCACGGAGGCGTCGATCCAGACGACCCCGCTCACACTTGACCCCGCCACCGACCACCGTGATCTCGTGGTCGTTCTGCTCGACGGCTTTCCCCGGTCCGACATCCTGCTCGCCGAGCACGGCTACGACGACGCCGAATTCCGATTCGAGTTGTCCGAGCACGGTTTCCACCTCGTTCCCGAGGCCTGGTCCAACTCCTCCGACGGCACGCTTGCGGCCACCGCCGCGCTGGCCGGGGTGTACCCGGGCACACCGGGCGGTGAACTCGATCGGCGTCGACTCACCACCATGCTCGACGGCGACAACCCCGTCGCCGACCTGCTGACGGCCAACGGCTACGCCACGACCCATCTCGGAACCCCATCGGCCACCGCGGTCTGGTTCGGCGGCCTTCGACGGGGCAGCGTGTCGTCGACCACCGGCGATCTGGTCGCGGCGATCACCGAAGCCACCGGCAACGATTCACCGGATTTCGTCTTCGCCCACCTGAGCGCCTGCGAACGCGGAGAACCAGCTGCGGCCGCCGACGATGTCGTTGCCGACGCCCGGTGTTGGTATCAGGAGCTGAGCTCGATCATCGACGCCACCGACGCCTCCGACTCCAGCCCGGACGGCCGACCGGTCACGGTGATCGCCGGCACCACCGGTGTCGACATCGCCGCGGCCCTGCCCGGGGATACGGCCGGATGGCCACGTTCGGCCATCGTCCGGGGACTGGCGGTGCTGGCGGCGATCGACCTTCCGCCGGGCTGTGAGCCGCCACCGGACGACGCCACCGTCGCCGTCATCGTCCACATCGGTGTCGCCTGTGCGATCGGCGCCGACCCGAATCCGTCACCGGAACGGTCGGCCGTCCTCCGAGGCGGGCCCGTGGACCCCGATGGTGAACTCGATGTCAACCTCAATGTTCTTCGCTCGAGTTTGGCCGGTCAGAATCTCCGGAAGAGTCAGTAGACGGCCGGGAGGGCTCCGATCAGGGTTGACCCGACAGTTTGAACGTGACCGAGCGGCCGGTTGCGTCGTCGGTGGCGGTGAGCTCCCAGACCGTGTCGGCCTGGTCGGGTGAGCATGTCCATCGCATCGATCGACTGCCGGTCTCATCCGCGGTACCGGGACTGATACCGCTGGTCTGGGGAGAGCTGAACGAGATCTGACCGTTGGGCGTCGCCCCTGTGAGGGTGCCGAACACCCGGGCCCCGCCGTCGCAGGTGAACGGGTTCTCGGTCAGCACCACGGTGAACTCGCCGAGCTCGATCGTCGTGGTGGTGGCCACCGTGGTCGTCGTCGCCTGCTCGATGATCTCGGTTCCCTCCGGAACCCCGGTGAACGAGGTGGTGGCCGACAGGGCCGACTCCGAACCCGTCGCCGTCAACTCCCAGACGGTGCCGACCTGGTCGGCGGTGCATGACCATCGGATCGGCAGCCGGCCGTTCTCGTCGGCCTGCCCGGCCCGCAGATTCGGCGACTGCGGGGAGGTGAACGCCACCTCCTCGTTGGGCGTCGCACCGGTGATCAGCCCGAACTCCTGGACCGCGCCGTTGCAGATGAACTGATCGGACACGAGCTGAATCTGCATACCGACCGGAAGCGTGGTGGTGGTCGTGCTCTCCGTGGTCGTGGTCAGCAGGGTGGTCGTGGTGGTCGAATCGTCGATTGCCGCCGTGTCGCCGACATCGTTGGTGTCCTGGAGCACCGTGTAGACGGCATAGGCGCCAGCGGCGAGCGCCACGAGAATCGCGGCGCCGATGAACGCGACCATGAACCCACCTCGGCCCCGTCGGGCGGAGAACTCGTCTTCGCGGCCCCGGTTCGGGTCGAAGGGATCCTGGAAGGGGTCGTGGGGGTCGCCCCACTGGTCACCGAGCTGATGGGGGCCGGTGGCCAGCACCCTGCGGCGGGCCTCCTCGCTCTGCGGCCCACCATAGGGGTCGCCATAGCCGGCGAAGGGGTCGCCACCCTGGGGCTGTCCGTAGGGATCGCCGCCCTGAGGTTGTCCGTAGGGGTCGCCACCCTGGGGTTGTCCGTAGGGATCGCCGCCGTAGGGGTCGCCGCCATGGGAACCCCCACCGTAGGGATCATGGGCTGCGGGTTGCCGAGGTTGGTCGAACACCGAGTCGCCGAAGTAGGGCGACTGCTCCGTCGGTTCACCTTGATCCTGCTGCGAACCGGACCAGAAGTCGTCGTTGTGGCTCACCGCGACCAGGTTAGAGCATGGGCGGGCCACTGCGCGGTCCGCATGGGTAGTCGATCCCCGTCAGCTCGGCGAGACGAGCGTTTGCGAGCCGGAAACGCTGCTGTAGCCACGCCACCGTCTCAGGACGGGTGGGCTGCTTCGATCCGACCCGCTCCGGGGTGAAAGCCAGCAGCGGGCCGGCAGCAGAATCGACGTCGAGCAACTCGAGGGCTCGGCGGTAGACCCCTTCGGGGTCGGCGACCAGGTCCTCGAAGGTCAAGATCAGGAGCTGACGGCGGGCGTAGAACCGCAACCAGCGCTCCAACTGGTCGGCGTAGTCGCCTCGGGCGGCGTAGGTCGCGATCCGGGAGAATCGACCCGGCTGTTGGCCGTCTGCGATCCCTTCCCAGTCGGCGGCGGTCCGCTCGGCCTCGGCCGTCAGCGCGTCCTCCAGCGAGAGCGTCTCGTTGTCGCGGTTGAATTCCATCCAGTAGTGCGAGATCGCCCGTTCGACGGGATCCCGGAGCAGGACGATGAGCTTCGCGTCCGGCAATCGGCGGTGGGCGGACGCGGGGACGAGCGGATGGAACAGGTAGAGGGGCGTCGCCTCACCTGTGACCACGGTTCGACGCCGCTCGGCGCTCAGCCGTCTTCTCGTTGATTCTGAGGGAAAGTCGGCCCAGTACCGTTCGATCGGTTCGGTGGCCGACCGGCGATCGAACCAGTGAAGTTCCTTGTCCCGGGCGGCGGCGGAGACCATGGTTCCGAACCATAGTCACGACCGAACCCGACCGGACGGTTCGTGCTCACCCCGCGGGTCTCACCGCCAAGCCCAGGTCGACCAGCAGCATCTCGGTCTGCTGCTCGACAAGTGCCGCGTCGATCGGCTCCCCGGACACCAGGTGCCGGTAGAAGAACGGCGAGATGAATCGTTCGATGGCGCGTCCCGGCTCGACGATCGGCTCGGCTCCGACGGCGGCGATCACCGCTCGGGCGGCGTCGGCCAGCGGGATCCGGCGGGCCTGCCCGAATCGGTGGAGCGCCTGGGAGATCGCCTCGTCATGAGACGCTTCGGCCACGATCGAGGCCAGCGCTCCGCCGAGCGTCGATTGCCGAAGGAACATGATCCGACCGGCGTGCTCGTGGACGATGCGACGGAACTCGTCGACCGTCCGGGGCGGCGGGGCCCCGCACTCCTCTCCGACCAGATGGTCGCCGCTGCATCCCAACGCCACAAGCGGGCAGTCGAGGCTGGCCACGGACTCGAAGGCGGCGAGCAACAGGTCGGCGCGGTCCGGCCAGTTGCGGTAGATCGTGGACCGGGCGACGCCGGAACGCTGGGCGATGGCGTCGATGGTGAGGCGCCCGATTCCGTCGGTGGCCAACAGTTCGGTTGCCGCGGCCAACACGGTGGCCCGGGTCCGGGCGATCCGGGGGTCGACCGGAGACCCGGGTCGAGCGATCGGCGTCATTGGCCGGCCTTCCGGCCGGGATGGGCGAACGCCACGACCACCGCGGTCAGCAGAGCAATGCCGGCGGCCACCGAGAAGGCCAGTTGCATCCCGTCGGTGTAGGCGGAGCCGGCGGCGGCGAGCAGTTGTCGGCCGACGTCGCCCGGAGCCTCCGAGGCGACGAAGTAGGCGCCACCGATCGAGTCCTCGACCGCGGCCCGGGCCTGTTCGGGGACCCGATCGATCACATCGGCGATGCCATTCCGGTAGCCGGTGGCGAGCAACGCCCCGATGAGGGCGATGCCGATCGAGCCTCCGACCTCGCGCACGGTGTCGTTGACCGCCGAGCCGACCCCGGCCTTCTCCCGGGGCAGGCTGGAGACGATGGCCTCGGTGGTGGGAGGCATCATCATGGCCATCCCACCGGCGAGCAGCACAAGGGCGAGGGCCAGCATGATGTAGGCGGTGTCGGGTGCGAAGGTCGCCATCAGGCCGAAGCCGACGGCCTGGAAGACAAACCCCGCGGGCACGATCCGGTGGGCTCCGAACCGTTCGACCAGCAACGGCGATCGGGGGGCGACGGCGATCATCGTGACCGCGGCCGGCAACTGCCGGACCGCCGCCCCGAGGGCGCTGTGGCCCTGCACGAACTGCAGGTACAGCGTGACGACGTAGAACATGCCGAACAGCAACATGAAGGCACTGGTGATGGTGAGGGCGCCGATGGTGAACGGACGGATTCTGAACAGGCGCGGATCGAGCATCGGGTTGTCGGACCGCAGCTCATAGGCCACGAAGGCGGCACCGGCCACGGCGGCGACGGCGAACACTGCGAGGGTACGGCCGTCTGTCCACCCCCATTCGCCGCCCTCGATGATCCCGAACACGAGCGAGCCGAGAGCCAGAATCGACAGGACGGCACCGACCGGATCAAGGGCCACGCCGTCGCCCTCCCGGGACCGGGGCACCACGACGGCCACGCCGATCAGCATGATGATGACGATCGGGACGTTGATGAAGAACACCGAACCCCACCAGAAGTATTCGAGCAGCGCTCCGCTGGCGAGGGGCCCGAGGGCACCCCCGGCGCCGGCGAATCCGGCCCAGGCGGCGATGGCTTTGCCCCGCTCGTGAGGCGGGAAGACCACCGTGATGATCGACAGGGTGGCCGGCATGATGAACGCCGCCCCGATGCCGGCCACGGCCCGGAGGGCGATGAGTTGTTGGGGGCTGGTGGCCATCGTGGCGATGAGGGCGGCAACGCCGAAGATGACCAGGCCGAGGAGGAGTGCCTTCTTCCGGCCGTACCGGTCGCCAAGGGCACCGGCCGGCAGGAGGAGCCCGGCGAAGACCAGGGCGTAGGCGTCGATGATCCACAGCTGTTCGGATTGGGTGGCGTCCAGGGCTCGCACGATGGTGGGGATGGCCACGTTGAGTGAGCTGACCGAGGCGACGACGAGGATCAGCGCGCCGCACATGATGGCCAGGATCAGTTTGCGTCTCGGGTGGCCGACGGCCGGGTCGAAGGCCAGATCACGAACATCGTGGAACGACTCGGTGATGGATTCTGTTGGTGAGGCCACACCGGCCCCGTCATACTTATCGGACATGGTGTTGCACAGTAGCCTCCAGCGCCGCACTTGTGCAACAAATTGTTGCACAACAAGCCCCTGCCTCTCGACCGTCGGGACGGTGGCCGGTACCATGATCGGCATGGAGCGCACGCCGACTGCGAACACGTCGTCCCTACGACGCCTCTGGCGCCGCCTCGGGGATTGGCTGGGCCTGGATCGCTCCCCCGGGCCGGACCTTCTCCACACCGACCCGGCGAGACACTTCCAGGAGTGGGACCGGGACCTGCCGAGCCGCTACATGTAGGCGGTTAATCCAGGCGCCGTTCTCCTGTCGCTCGTAGGCTGGAACAATGGCACACATCGCGGTGAGCGACCTCGGCTATGCCCACCCGGGCGGCTCGATGCTGTTCACCGATGTGTCGTTCACCCTGAGTCCCGGCGCCCATGCCGGGTTGATCGGCAACAACGGCGTCGGCAAAACCACGCTCATGCGCATCCTGGCCGGCGAGCTGGAACCGACCGACGGCGATGCCAACCTCGGCGGCCGTGTCCGCTACATGGCCCAGGACGTCGGCGTGGGCGCATCCACCACAACCGTTCGGGAGATGCTGATCGACTGCTCCCCGGAGCCACTGCGGTCGATCGGTCGGCGGCTGCTGGCCGCCGAAGCGGCGACGGCCGAAGCGGCTGATGGCTCCGGCAACAGTGGCGACCAGGACGCAGCGATGCGCCTGGCCGAGATCATCGGGGAGTGGTCCGACTGTGGCGGGTACCTGGCCGAGGCCGAGTGGGACGCCACACTCAGCCGGGTCGTACGCTCCAGCCTCGATGAGGCCGGGGGTCGACTCACCACCCAGCTCTCGGGCGGCGAACGCAAACAGATCGTGCTCGACCTGCTGTTCGCGTCCGATGCCGAGGTGCTCCTCCTCGACGAGCCCGACAACTACCTCGATGTCCCGGCCAAACAATGGCTGGAGGATCTGATTCGCACCACCCGCAAGACCGTGCTGATGGTGTCGCACGACCGGCAGCTGCTGAGGGACTGCACGAACCGCATCGTCACCCTGGAGGCGTTCGGGGCCTGGGTTCACGGCCGGTCCTACGCCACCTACCCCGAGGCGCGGGAGGCCCGCCAGCAACAGCTCGGCGACGCCCTCCAGCGTTGGAAGAACGAGGAGCGGCGTCTCTACCACTTCTACAAGGAGATGAAGTTCAAGGCCTCCTACAACGCCGACATGGCCGGGCGGGCCAACGCGGCCGAGAGCCGCTGGGAACGGTTCGTGGCCGCCGGTCCGCCGCCACCGCCGGCACCGGAACAGAACGTGCAGGTCCGCCTGCGGGGCGGCGACTCGGGTCGACGGGTGGTCGCCCTCGACGGGGTCGAGCTCCCCGACCTCGTCTTCCCCTTCTCCGACGAGGTGTACTTCGGTGAGCGCCTCGGCCTCGTCGGACCCAACGGCTCGGGCAAGACGCACCTGCTCCGGCTGCTGGCCGGACACCGGATCGCCCACTCGGGCACGGTCAAGCTCGGCGCCCGGGTCGAGGCCGGGCTGTTCACCCAGGTCAACGACAACCCGGAGCTGACCGGCGGCACGGTGCTCGATCCGGTGATGGCCCGGCTCGGCAACCACGAGCGGGCGATGGGGGCGCTGGCCCGCTACGGCCTGGCCTCGGCGGTCGCCGGCACATCGGCCCAGACCTACGAGACGCTGTCGGGCGGCCAGAAGGCCCGGCTCGAGATCCTGTGTCTCGAACTCGACGGCCACAACCTCCTGCTGCTCGACGAGCCAACCGACAACCTCGACATCGACTCGGCCGAGGCGCTCGAATCGGCGCTCAACACCTTCGAGGGCACTGTCATCGCCGTCTCCCACGACCGTGCGTTCCTGTCGAACTTCGACCGGTTCTGGATGGTCGGCCACGACGGCTTCGTCCACACCCTCCCCGACTGGTCCTCGGCGCTGGCCGCCGTGACCGCACCGGCCGCCGTCGATCGGATCCGCCTGGCCAAGCTCCTCACCGAGGTCGGGTGACCGGCCGTCCGACGGTCATGCCGGGTGACGACCTGATCGCCGAGCCGCAGGTGTCGAACGATCGATCCGTCACCCTCGCCGCCCCGCCCGGCGAGGTGTTCGCCTGGTTGGCGCAGATGGGGTTCGGGAGGGCCGGATGGTATTCGTACGACTGGATCGACAACCTCGGGCGCCGCTCGGCCGAGTGCCTCCATCCCGAATGGCAGGTGACGGAGGCCGGCGAGCAGATGCCCGGCGGGCCGATCGAGTTCGACGTACCCGCCCTGCAACGGCCCAACCACCTCGTGCTGGCCGTGCTCGATCGACGAGCACTCGGCCACCGGTTGTGGTTCACCCTCGCCTACCGGCTGCAGCCGATAGACGGAGGCGCCACCCAGCTCGACACCCGGGCCCGCATCCGGATCGACGGCCCGGCCGGGCGGGTGCTCGCCACCGCGCTCGGGTTCGGCGACGGGATGATGGTTCGCCGCCAGCTGCGGGGGCTGGTCAAACGATGCGGAGCAACGGAAACGCGCTGAGCACCGTACGAGGTACCGTACGAAGCCCGCGGGGGCCCCTCGACCCAAAGCACTCAGGATCGGTGCCGGTTCGGCCGTTACTGCGGTGATGCCCACTCGACCCACGCCATGCCGC
The DNA here is from genome assembly GCA_965216675.1 of Acidimicrobiales bacterium. GTDB lineage: Bacteria > Actinomycetota > Acidimicrobiia > Acidimicrobiales > SZUA-35 > JAHELU01. The sequence goes on from CBDCGK010000004.1 coordinate 2,337,745, forward strand.
CCCGGGACCCGCCGACTCGGTGTGATGTTCATCGTTCTCGCTCTCGTCGCCACGTTGACGGTGACCGCACCCGCCGCCACCGTGTCCGCCACCACCGGCGACGACTGCAAGATCTCGACGCCGACGTCGGAGTTCCATTCGGTGGTCGGGCTGTCGCCCGATCACGCGCAGGTGTGGCGCCTGTACCAGGCCACGTTCCTCCGACAGCCTGACGCCGAGGGGCTGGCCCACTGGGTCGAGGCCGCCCAGAACGGCATGGGCATCGACGAGATCGCCTCCTACTTCACCGACGGGACCGAGTTCAAGAACCGCTACGGCAACGTGTCGAACGCCGAGTTCGTCCGGCTCGTCTACGGCAACGTGCTGTGCCGCAACCCCGACGGCAGCGGTGAGAACTACTGGGTCAACCAGTTGGGATCAGGCTCTCTGAACCGCTCCGACATGGTGGTCAACTTCACCGAGTTGCGGGAGTACCTGCGATTCACCGAGACCTGCCATTCGATCTACGACGCCGAGTCATCCGCGGCCGGCCATTGCGCAGCCGAAGGCCTGGTGCCGATCGGCCAGGCCACCTGGAGCGCCAATGGCTACCAGGCCTACAACACGTCGATCTTCCAGGGGGTGAAGGTCGATCTCAATCGGGTCCTCGCCGACGGTCGCTTCTCCACCGGACGCAACCGCTGTTCGATCGCCTCGATCAACGCCAACTGGCTGGTGCCGTCGCAGAAGGACGGACCCGATCCGGGGGCGCTCGGGATCGGCGTGGTCGACGGGGTCCACGTGAAGAACTCGTCGGACCGAACCGATCGTGGCGTGTTCGGCGTCCGGATCGACTCGGCACCCAAGGCCGTGGCCGAGGATTGGCCGGTCACCGGTGAACCGTGGCCGAGCCCCAGCCCGTCCGACACGAAACTCAACAGCGTGATCCACACCGACGGAAGCCTGGTGCTCGAGCAGTGGCATGCGTCGGCGGAGACGTCGATCTATCTCGACCAGATCGAACCGGCGCAGAAGGTCGGTCCCGACGAGTGGATCTGGGCCGCGGCCGGCATCCCGTTGCGCGTCGACGGGCAGAACGACGAGGATCTGAGCGCCGACTACGCCCGCGACCCCTACACCTACACCAGCACCTACTACCACCCGTTCGTCGCCGTCGACCAGGACACCGACCGCCTCGTGTTCGGGTCGACCAGCGGGGCCAACGTACCGCCGCTGGTCGAATGGGCGGCGGCCAACGGCTATGAGGACCTGATCAAGTTCGACGCCGGTGGTTCGGTCGAATTCAACGTCGGCGGTCAGGCGAAGGTGGCGGGCACGAGCCGCGACATCCCGGTCTGGCTCGGCCTCGGCTGCTGATCCACCCCTGGGATAGAGTCGGGCCCATGACTGTGCTGAGCGATCGAATCCTCATGGGGCCCGGCCCCTGCAACCCCTACCCGGAAGCGGTCGCCGCGCTCGGTCGGCCCATGCTGGGGCATCTCGATCCCGAGTTCATCGCTCTGCTCGACGAGACGAACGAGCGGCTCCGCACGGTGTTCGGCACGGCCAATCGGCTGACGTTCCCGGTGTCGGGCACCGGCTCGTCGGGTATGGAGGCGGCGCTGGTCAACGTGTTGGGGCCCGGCGACGTGGTCGTCGTCGGCGTCAACGGCGTGTTCGGCAACCGCATGTGCGACGTTGCCGGCCGGGCCGGCGCCGAGGTTGTGCGCGTCGACTTCGACTGGGGCACGCCGGTCGACGCCGAACGACTGCTGGCCGCCCACCCCGACCCCACGGCCATTGCCATGGTCCACGCCGAAACCTCGACCGGAGCGCTCTCGCCGCTGGCCGATATCGGCGCCAACAAGGGTGACGCGCTGTTCATCGTCGATTGTGTGACCTCGCTCGGCGGCACGCCGGTCGAGCTCGACGCCAACGGTGTCGACATCGCCTACTCGGGCACCCAGAAATGTCTGGGCGTGGCACCGGGTTTGGCCCCGTTGAGCGTGTCGGATCGGGCCATCGAGCGGATCAAGCCGAAGCCCCAATCGTGGTATCTCGATCTCAACATGATCGCCGACTACGTCACCGGTTCCGGCGCCCGGGCCTACCACCACACGGCCCCGATTAGCATGATCTTCAGCATCCACGCCGGGTTGGGGGCCGTGCTCGACGAAGGGCTCGACAACGCCATCGGCCGCCACGAACGATGCGGTCGCATGCTGCAGGACGGCTTGGAGAAGCGGGGGTTCGAGCTGTTCGCAACCGAGGGCCACCGGCTGGCCCAGCTGACGTCGGTTGTCATACCGGAGGGCCGATTCGGCGCCCTCGATGAAGGCGAGGTGCGACGCACGCTCCTCGACCGCTACGGCGTCGAGGTCGGTGGCGGACTCGGCGATTTCGCCGGCAGGATCTGGCGCATCGGCTGCATGGGGCACACCGCCCGGGAACGCAACGTGGCGCTGCTCCTCGCCGCCATCGACGAACTGTCGGCCTGACCGCCCACGTCTGGTAGCAAAACCCGAGGTCAGGCCTCGGGTTTTGCTACCAGACGTCACGGGTTCGGGCGGAGCGTCGATCTGACGTCGGCAAGGAGTTCGATGGAGCGCAGGGCTGTCGCCTGGTCGACGGCCATGGTCCGCACCACGATGTCGACCTCGGCACCGTGGGCGGCGCCGATCTCGGCCAGCATGGCCATGGCGTCGGCCACCCGGTCGACGCCACCGAAGATCAGTTCCTCCTCGGTCAGTCCCCGGTAGCCGGCGGCAACCAGTTCCCGTCCCCGGGCCACGCCGTCGGCGTCGCTGTCGGTGACGAGGACATCACGGCGCACAGCGATCCGGGGTGCCGTGCCGTGGTGGGCGCAGCGTTCGACGTAGCGGGGCATCGCCGCCGCCAGCGCAGACGGCGTCGCCCCCGGGGCCACATACCAGGCGTCACCCTCGCGGGCCGCCCGGTCCAACGGACGGTCACCGACGCCGGATCCGATCCACCATTGAACGGGAACCGGGGGCCGGGGGGCGATCGCAGCGCCGGCGATCGCATAGCCCTCGCTGTCGACCCGCTCCCCCGCCAGCAACGCTTTCATCACCCGGATCGCCTCGTCGGTACGCCGACCCCTGGTCGACAACTCGGCACCCATGGCCGCGAACTCTCCCGGCCGCCCACCGACACCGGTCTGCACGATGAACGGTGCGCCGGGCCCGAGCAACGCGGCCAGGGTGCCGACCTGCTCGGCGGCCAGCACCGGATGCCACAACGGCAGGACGAACAGCAGGCCGATCGACCGGTCCGGCGGCCAGTCGGCCAGGATCCGCCCGATCATCGGCACGTTCTGCACGTAGTTGGACGTCGGGCCGGCCGAATGATGATCGCCGAGCGTCAGGTGATCGAGCCCGGCGGCCGCTGCGACTCGGGCCCGCTCCGCCACGTTGCCCACGGCGACCTCGGGGGCCAGGTTCGGATGCGTGCTGCTGATGCTGATGCCGAGCCGCATGGTCAAGTCCTTTGAGGGCGGGCTGTCGGGCGGCGGAGAGTCACTCGTCCGAACAGGTGTAGACGAGATAGTCGCCGATCCCACTGTCGGTGTTCTGAACCTCGACGATCATGGTGCCATCGGCAGCGAAGCCGTAGGTGGTGTAGAGGTTGTTGTCGGTGCGGACGACCGCCGGCTCGGCCGCTCGGGCCGCCTCGGCCTGCGACAATCCGGAGCCGACAAGATGCTCGGAGGCCTTGACCCCGTCGGAGCACTCGAGCGGACCGACCGGTGGCGCCTCAGTGCCGGGGGCGGCACCGACCCGCTCCAACACGATCTCGCCACCGGCGGATCGGATTTTCATCGTGGCCCGGTCATCGCCTTCGAGTTCGACGGTTCGGCCACCGGCACCCAGAACGGCAAGGATCCGTTCCTCGGCCCACATCGCTGCGGCCTCATCCGGAACACCGTCTCGCTCGATCTCACAACCCATCTCGGTGATCAGCCCACCAATCGTGCTCAGCTCGTCACCGTCGAGTGTGTAGACGCCGGACTCAAGCGTGTTGCAGCCGAGACTGCCGCCGACCAAGTACTCGCCGTCGCGGCGTTCGAACGTGAACGACGGGTGCCGGGTGGTGTTCACACCGACCGCGACCGGTTCCGATCGTCCGTTCTCATCGGCAACGGACACGACCCGCCAGCGGCCGAGCAGTTGGTCCTCGTCCGGGGCGCCGAGGGAGCAGCCGGCCACAAGCTCGGCAAGCACCGCAAGAACCACGAGCACGATCACGGTGGCTGTCGATCCCCTCCGGTGCATGGTCCAACGGTACACAGCGCCTGGCGACACCGGGCTACACCTGGTGTGGCGACAACGCCTAGCGTGGTCACGGTGAGAACAGGGAGGCGCCCGGTCTTCTACGGGTGGATCATGGTGGCGCTGACGGCGCTGATTCTTCTGGTGACCGCCGGTACCCGGTCGGCCCCCGGCGCGCTCCTGGTCGACATGGAGCGCAGCACCGAATGGTCGACGGCGCAACTGTCGCTGGCCGCGGCGCTCGGCCTCCTCGCCTACGGAGCCGGTGGACCCGCAGCGGGAATCGTCGCCCGCCGCATCGGCATGCGCAACCTGGCGCTCGGCTCGCTGGTGGCCACCGCCGGGTCGCTCTACCTGTCGAGCCTGGTGCAGAACCTGTGGACGCTGACGATCTGGTTCGGACTGGTGTCGGGGATCGCCGCCGGGCTGGTCGCATCGTTCCTCGGGGCGGCGGTGGCCAACGGCTGGTTCGTCGACAAACGAGGCCTGGTGACCGGTATCTTCGGCGCCTCCCAGAGCGCCGGGCTGTTGATCTTCGTGCCGTTCTTCGCCGCCTCGGCCGCCGCGTCGGGTTGGCGCCAGGCGCTGGTGTGGGGTTCGCTGGCCGCCGCCGCGCTCATCCCGGTCACGTTCCTGCTGTTTCGCAACGCACCGGCCGACGTCGGCGCGGCACCACTGGGTGGCCGGCCGGAGCCACCCACACCGCCCGATGCCGACATCGGCCGCCGTATGGTCCGCCGCCCCGAGTTCTGGCTGCTCGCGTCGACGTTTCTGGTCTGCGGCGCAACCAGCAACGGCCTCGTCGGCCAGCACTTCATCGCCCACGCCCAGGATCACGGCTTCGACGAGGTCACCGCCGCCAACTGGCTGGCGGTGATGGGCGTGTTCAACTTCATCGGCACGGTGGTGTCCGGGGCGCTGACCGACCGTTTCGACCCCCGCCGGCTGCTGATGGTCTACTACGGCTTCCGGGGTGTGTCGCTGCTGATGTTGCCGTTCGTCCACGACAACCTGTCGATCGGCGCGTTCGCCGTGTTGTTCGGGCTCGACTACATCGCCACCGTTCCGCCCACCATCATGTTGGGGGCCAAGCTGTTCGGCCGTCACAACGCCGGGGTCGTCTACGCCTGGGTGTTCGGCGCCCACCAGATCGGCGCCGCGGCCGCGGCCTGGTTGGCCGGCCTCGTGCGGGACTCGGCCGGCAGCTACGACTGGGCTTTCAACGCGGCCGGGGCCATCGCCATCGCCGCCGGATTCGCCGCACTCCTCATCACCGACAAACCAGCTCGTCTGGCCCGGATGCAGGCCGCCGCCGGGGCCTGATCACCCATGGTGCAATGGTTGGCAGGCAACCAGGAGGTCGACGCCGCCGACCGCCGCATTGGCGAGACCGTCGCCGATCCCCGTGATGCCGACCACACCGTCGGCTCGACCGTCGACGACCAATCCGGCGGATCCGTCGTCCGTGACGTCGGTCGCCAACTCGGGCATCACGCTCGCAACGACCTGGTCATCACCGACCGACCAGCCGACCCCGGCGGCGTACTGCGAGTAGCCGATCCACCATTCGTCATAGCGGGAGCCGGCGGGTAGCGACAAAACGACGCTCGTCAATCGAATCACGGTTTCGCCGTCCGCCAGCGTTTCAACCGTGGCACGCGGTGGTCCGACCGAGACGTGATCGTCGGCCGTCGGCGGTTCGAACTGTGAGACCTCGTAGTCGACGCCGGCGCTTCGAAATCTCGCTCCGGGCTCAAACTGATCGCCAACCTTCAGGCCATCGAAGCTGCATGGGACGCTCCGACTGTTGTCGAAGTCGAGCCGGACACCGGCGGCGTCGACGGTGTGGACCTTGGCGTTGCTCGCTCGGTCGTAGTCGGTGGGCAACAGGAAGTGTCGACCTCCGGCCGTGAACATCAGCGCTAGCCCATCCGACACGTGGTCGTCTCCGACGCGACGTTCGCCGGGAAGATGGAGAGCGGTGTCGGAGACCACGGTGACAACCGCCGCCGTCGCCAATCGCTCGATGTTGGCCTCGGCCTGAGCCGCTCCACTTCGACGCGCGGTTTGGGTTGTGATCAGGAACACCGACATGAGGAGCAGGACTGTGACCGCCCACCTTACGTCCGTGCGGGCGGCTCGGGGGGCGACGTAGAAGCCGACTGCATCCTTTCGTCCCGCGGTCGGCAGCCAGGTACCATAACCGATCGCCCAGGCGCAGAGCAGGAACAGGCCGGGGATGACATATGGAACGTGAGCCACATCCGTCCACATCGCGACGGCCGACCCGATCGACACCGGTATGGCGCTCAGTTGGAGAGCCTGACCGACGGCGGGGTCGACGAGTCTGGTAAATCTCCCTCGGGCGAGGGCATCCTTGAGCCAGTTGTGGCCCAGGATCATCGGCCACAGAGCGGCCACGGCAATCAGGATCATCGTGGAAACGGGCTGAACCGACCGGAGCAGGTAGTCCTGGGCTCCGAGTTCGAGCAGACTTTCGTCGTAGCCCAATGTCTCGGCGATCGCCTGTGAACGAAGCCAGCCGAAGTAGATCATCACCGCCGAGCCACCGGCGGCTGGGGCCACAAGACCCGAAAGGACTCGTTCGAGGGGTGTCCGCTCCATCGTTCAGGGCGAAGCCGTTGTCGGGAACGATGGCATGTCGAATGTCACGGTGGGAACCGTCGGCACCACCGGAACGGTCGGCGGTATCGGGATGACCGTCGGTAGCAGGATCTCCGACGTCGATGAGGTTTCGGTCGTTGTACTCGTCGTCGATAAAGACCTCGGCGAACTGGTAGACGATGACGTTGTCGAGCTGGTGGAAGACGACGATGTCGAGGACGAAGCCGTCGATGCTGAAGCGGTCGATGTCGATGTCGTCGAGGATGTCGAGGCGGTCGATCCGGTGATGGTCGGGACGGAGGTGGTCGGGACGGAGGTGGTCGACGGATCGAACCGGAGGACCGGTAGCAGTTCGAGACCGAAATCGGCCATGACCTCTGACGCCGTTGGCGCAGTCAGCGCTACAAAGGTGTCGATTCCGAGCTTCGCGTGCGGCACGGACAGAGCCGTGGCCAAGTCGTCGTGCATCAAACGAAGCTGGTCATTGGACAGAAGCCAGGAGTCCGAGGCAGCGCTCGTGGCGAGTGGGTCGCCCAGAAACATGGCGGGAACCTGATGTCGGATCGAGAGAGGCACACCTTCGAGGTCAGTCGTCTCGACGCCGGCGAACACCTCGTTCGGTATCTGGGCGACGACACGAACCGGCAGCGTCATTCTGACCTGAGCGTCGAGTCGCATGATCGCTTCCCGCACGACGGGCTCTCCGATTTCCTGCAGACGCGGCGCGACGAGCTCACCGTTGACGGCCAACAACACCTCGACCCCGAGATGGCGGTCGATCTCCGGCAGGTCGGATCGCACGACATAGGTGAGACCGGTCTGCTCGATGAATCGAATGACCGGTTCGGACTGCTCGACCGGGAACACGAAGACGTGGCCGTCGGCCTCGGGATCGAGAGCATCGGCGGGATCGGCAGGCGGCCACGGCCCCGGCAGGTCGCCGTCGTCGTGAATCGGACGAATCGTGCCTCCGAGCTCCAGCAACCGCACCAGCAAATCCATCGAGGATGGCCCGACACATCCGAAGACGAGTCCCGTGAAGCGGTCCGCATATCCGAGATCCTCATCGGGGTACAAGAAGGCGATGTCGTTGGCCTCGGGCGCCGGCTCCGTCGGTGGGCCCGGGATCGGGCCGGGCGGCGTGATCCCTCCACCGCGAGGGCAGCCGCCCCTACCGATGACCACGACCGGTTTCGGGTTCTGGAGACGTCGGTCGCGAGAGCGGTGACCCTCACTGCGGGACGGATCGGATTCGTCGCAGTCATCGTGATCGTCGTCGGCCTTGTCGGATTCCGCGGTTGGTTCGTCGTCTGACGTCGGGCAGCCGTTCTCGCTCTTGTTCTCGTTCCTGTTCTCGTTGTCCTCCGACTCGTCAACGGTCTCACTGACCGTTTCGGCAGCTGCATTCAGCTGCGCCGCTGTCTGCGCTCGATCCTCTTGGACGTCGTTCAGAGCCTCGACGGCCGCAGCCAGCATCTGCTCGGCCGCCTCCTGCTCGAGTTCGGCATTGACCAGAGCCTCGCGGAGCGTTCCCAGATCCGCCGAAGCCAGGTTGGACCGTTCCGCCTCGTCGAGTTGGGCAGCGAGCTCCGCCACGATGGCCCGCGCCCGCTGGACGACCTGAGCCCGAGCCTCAACCTCCGCCTCTATATTGAGCTGCTGAGTCTCGAGAAGCTGCAGCTCCTCGTTGAGCACGACGAATCGGAAGGCGATCTCCTCGACTCGCTCGGCCTGTCGTGCATCGACCTCGGCGAGAACGTCGGACACGTTTGCGGTGACCGGTCGCGGAGCCGAGCCGCCGCCATCCGTCGCCGGTTCGCCGAACGAACAACCCGCACCCACAGCCAGCCAAACGATGACCGCCACAGCGAGGCCACGACCTTGCCTGGTGGTCGAGACGGTTCGGGAGGATTCCATACCAGGCAGACGGACGACCTGTCCGGCAGATACATGATCGGTGGTTGACACGACTCGCGAACCGGCCGGACCGGGGTGACAACTTTTCGGCTCGAACCTCCACTACAGTCTGATCCGATCGGGCGCTGGAGGGCGCTCAAACAGGTGTGGTGCGGGCGAATCCACCACGGAGGAGAACCTTTCATATGCAACGAGTCTTGCTGATTCTTTCGGCTGCTCTGCTGACCCTGGCCGCCGGTGTCACACCGGTCCAGGCGCAGGCCGACGACGACCTGGCCACCCAACGCGAGGCGGCCGAAGAAGTGTTGGAACAGATCGACCAGGCCGACGATGCGCTCAGCCCGGATGACATCACCCGACTCGACGACCTGGGCCCCAATCCCTGGCTGTCGCTGACCGACAAACGTGACCCGGAGGCGGTGAAGGCCTGGACCCAGGTCGCGGCCCAGCTGCCCGACCATGTGCAGATTCCGAAGGGCAAGAAGAACATCGGCGGCAAGCCGCTGGTGGTCTCGGAGTCGGAGGCTGTCGGCGAGGTCGGCGTCAACGACACCCCCGAGACCGGGGAGGTGATCCGTAGGTTCGGCACCCGCCCCGGCGAAAAGGGAGTGGTCACGATCAACGGCTCACTGTCGGGAGGCGTGATCCGGGACCCCATTCCCAGCGACTGCGACTACAACGAGGACGACGGCTCCGTTCCCCTGGCCAACGCCACCCCGGCGGCCGAGATCGAAGTGGCGCTGTGTGTCGGGGTGATCGGCGACGGGCCCTTCGGTGAGACATCCGGCGACATCGACTTCTACAGCTACGGCGTGGTCGAGGAGGGATCGATCCTGATCCTCGACACATGGCACATCTCGAACTCGCTCGACCCGGTCCGCTCGATCATCGGCATCTACGATGCCGACGGCAACCTGCTGGCATCGATCGAAGACGGCGGCCTTCCGGGCGACGACCCAATCCTCGACCTCGTGGCACCGGCCACCGGCGAATACTTCGCCGCCATCGCCGGGTGCTGCGAACTGTCGGCGGATCCCAACGACTCGGCCAGCGGCCCCGGTGTCGGCGACACCGGCACCTACGAGCTGTTCGTCGTCGCCCTTCCCCCGCCGTGTATGTCCTCCGAGGACGACGGCAGCATCGGGCTGGCCAACGACACCAACGTCGGCGGCAACGGCTTCGACTTCTGTTCGGGCGTCATCGGTGACGGCCCGTGGGGCGACAGCGACACCGACTTCTACTCGCTCGGCACCGTCGAGGCGGGAGCATTCGGCTTCTTCGACGTGTTCGCCTTCTCCGAGCCCATGCGCTCGGTCGTCGGCCTCTACAACAGTGCCGGTGAGCTGCTTGCCTCCTACGAGGACGTCGGTGACCCCGAGACCAGCGAGGAGTTCCTGGAGTTCGAGTTCACCGAAACCGACGACTACTTCCTGGCAATATCCGGCTGCTGCGACCTCCCGACCGATCCCAACGATCCGGCCAGCGGAACCCCGTCGGACGAGTCCGGGGCCTACGAGATCCTCATGGACGTGTTCGTCCCGATCCCACCCTGTGAGTCGGCCGAGGACGACGGCGCCATTCCGATCGCCAACCCGGTGACCGGGTTCGGCGACGACTTCCTCTTCGTGGCCGAGTGCTACGGGACCGTCGGCGACGGACCGCAGGCCGAGGCCAACGGCGACGTCGACTTCTACACCACCCGCCCACTTCCGGCCGACCAGGTCCTGCTCGTCGACTTCTGCGACTTCTTCGGGCCGACCGAGGCCGCGACGTTGACCGTCGGCATCTACGACGGCGACGGCAACCTGCTCGACAGCGGCCAGGACGACCCCACCCAGTGTGGACCCGAATCGGAGTTCTTCTCGATCACCACACCGGCCGAGGGGATCTACCACGTCGCCGTCGGCGGAGCGTTGCCGACCGACCCGTTCGACCCGACGACCGGGACCAACACCGACATTCTGAGCGACTACGCGACGATGTACATCGTCGACGCCAATCAGGAGTTCTTCGGCGGTGGCTTCTCCGACTGGTCAGCTCGTCAGCCTGGCGACATCGCTTCGATGTCGGAGCGGTTCCGGGCCCGAGGCCCGTTGGCCGAACTTCGCGGTGCGATCGATGCTCGCAAAGCCCAGGCCAACGCCGCTGCCGAGGACGCGACCGACGAGGACACAGCCGAAGACACAGCCGAGGAGGCTGTGGACACCGACTACTACCTGGTCCACCTCCGCAAGGGTGATGCCATCGCCGGCGGGTTCGACAATGCCCGCTCCGTCGGCATCTTCGACCCCGAGGGGGTGCTGCGGTCGTCGTCACCGTTCAATCCGAGCTTCATCTATCCGCTCGATTCACCGCTGCGGCATGATCGGCGCAACGGATTCGATCACGTCGCCACCGTCGACGGCGTCCACGCTGTGTTCGTGACCGACGGGATCGCCGCCTACGAAGGTGAGCTGCGGGTCGTCCGTTCCGGGCTGGCTCCCGATCGGGATCGTGACCAGCAGATCATCTTCCTCGACTTCGACGGCGCCACGGTGAGCGGCGACACGTGGGGAACCGGCGTCGACGCCGACCTCTCGCCGCTGTCGGACTTCCTGGCCGACTGGGGCCTCGGCCCGGCCGACGAGGACGCGGTGATCGACGCCACGATCGACGCGGTCGTCGAGACACTCGATCACGATCTTCGAGTGCGCGACGGCCGCAACGGCGATCGCGACGCAACGAGGCGGGGCACCCAGTTCGACCTGGAGATCCTGAACAGCCGGGACCACGGCGACCGCTGGGGTGACCCCAACGTGAGCCGGGTCGTGATCGGCGGGACCATCGACGAGCTGCTCATCCCCACCATCGGCATCGCCCAGTCGATCGACCCGGGCAACACCGAGACCGAGGAGACGGCCGTCGTGCTGCTCGACGTGATGAGCCAACCCGCCGGTTCCAGCGACGCCAGCATCAACTCCTACGGCCTGGCCGACGGGGTGTCGAAGGCGTCGTTCGTCGGCTTCGTGGTCGGCCACATCACCGCCCACGAGATCGGCCACTACATCGGCAACTGGCACCAGGAGACGTTCAACGAGGTGGAGGCGATCATGGATGCCGGCGGCGACTTCCCCGCCATCGCCGGCGTCGGAGACGACGGCATCTTCGGTAACGCCGATGACACCGATCCCGATTTCGTCGAGGACGTCTTCAACCTGTTCGAGGGCTTCGACGGGGTCGAGGACACCGCCGGCCGTTCCGCCTTCGGGCTGAGCACCGGACAGCTCAGGGTCCCCGGCCGGCCGGGAGGTGGCCGTTGATCACCTGATCCTCGGACCACCCGAGGTAGCGGTTCTCCGGGTCTCGACCCGGTAGCGGGAGCGTCTCCCCCTCGCTCCCGGGAGCCCCCGTCATGGTTTCCTTCGTTGCCGTGGCGGGGGCTCCTCTGCGTCCGATGATCTACAGTTCGGTTCATGAGCTCGTCAACCACTTCTCTCGTGTCGACCGAGCTCCAGTCGAGAATCATCGGAGCGGCGCGAACGGCGGCCGGAAGGGCGACCGGTCGAGCGGTGGCCGACGCTCTCGCGAGTATCGATCCCGCCGACCTCGTTGCCTTCTTCCACGCCGGGCTCGATGCGGGCAGCGCCGATCCGGCGGCGCAGGGTCTGGGCGCCTCACCGGGCGCGGCCTGCGGACGAATCGTGTTGAGCGCCGCCGAGGCGGTCGCCGCGGCCGAGGCCGGCGATGCTGTGATCCTTGTCCGCTCCGAGACCTCGCCCGACGACGTGCTCGGCATGCAGGCGGCCAACGGCATCCTCACCGTCAGGGGCGGTCTGTCGAGTCACGCCGCCGTCGTCGCCCGCGGCTGGGGGATCCCCGCGGTGGTCGGAGCGGCCGACGTCACCATCAGTGGCGACCCCGATGATCCCGAAGCCGTGACCATCGGGGACACTCGCCTTCGGGCCGGTGACGAGATCACGATCGACGGGTCGACCGGCCACATCTATCCCGGCGTGCTGGCCGTGTCCGCCACCGAGGCCCCACCGGAACTGGACACGCTGCTGGCCTGGGCCGACGCCATCGCCGCCGGCCACGTCGAAGTGCGGGCCAACGCCGACTCCGCAGCGGAGGCCGCCCAGGCCCGCACCCTCGGCGCCCAGGGCATCGGCCTGTGCCGGACCGAGCACATGTTCCTGTCACCGCAACGGCTCCCGGTCGTTCGACGCTTCATCCTCACCGACGACCCCGCCACCGAGGCCGAAGCTCTGACCGAGCTCGAGGAAGCCCAGACCCACGACTTCCAATGGCTCCTCGAAGCAATGGACGGGTTGCCCGTCACGGTGCGTCTCCTCGACCCTCCGCTGCATGAGTTTCTGCCCGATCTCACCGACTTGAGCGTGCGGGACGCCCTGGGTGAACTGAGCGACTTCGAACGCACCGAGCTGACCGCCGCCCGACGCCTACATGAAACCAACCCGATGATCGGCACCCGCGGGGTCAGGCTCGGCATCCTGCGAACCGGTCTCTACGACATGCAGGTCCGGGCCCTGTGTCGTGCCGCCGCCAACCTGATCGAGCACGGCCGGCGGCCGCACGTCGAGATCATGATCCCGCTCGTGGCCGACGCCGAGGAGCTGCGGCGGGCCCGGGCCCGGGTGCGAGCGGTCCTCGACGAGATCGGCCACCCGGAGCTCTCGGCGTCGACCGTCACCGTCGGTGCGATGATCGAGACGCCCCGGGCCGCGCTGACGGCCGCCGCGCTGGCCCACCACGCCGACTTCTTCTCGTTCGGCACCAACGACCTGACCCAACTGACCTTCGGGTTCAGTCGCGACGACGTCGAGTCGAATCTCCTGCCGGTCTATCTCGATCGCGGCATCCTGGCCGAGAGCCCGTTCGTCGCACTCGACCACGACGGGGTCGGTGAACTGGTTCGGATCGCCTGCGAGCAGGCCCGGGCGAACAGGCCCGGCATCAAGCTCGGGGTGTGCGGCGAGCATGCCGGCCACCCGGCATCCACCGGCCATCTGGTGCGCCTCGGAGTCGACTCGGTATCGTGCGCACCCCTGCGGATTCCAATGACCCGCCTTGCCGTGGCCCAGGCGTTGCTCGACTGCGGTCGGGTCGACGTCGACGACGTGGAGTTCGACTATCGCCTCGGACCTCCGGCGGAGTCCGATCGCGACGAGTCGCCCGTGACCGACACGACCGTGGCCGAGTCGACCCGCAGTGAGGAGACACAGACGGTGGACGACGGCAGAGCTGCACTCGAGATCGACGAGGCGCTCGTGCTGCACGTGCTGAGGGTGCGCGGCTTCCTCACTCCCGACGCCTTCGAGGCCAGCCTCGGCGCCCACCCGGCCGATGTTCTCGCCGCCCTCGTCGACGCCGGCCACGTCAAACACGTCGAGGCCAGTGACATGTACAGCCTCACCCCGTCGGGGCGGGAACATCAGACGACGTTGATGGCCGACGACGCAACCGACGCCCTGTCGAAGTCGCTGGCGCCGCACTACGAGCCGTTTCTCGAACTCAACACCGAATTCAAGGAACTGTGCACGATGTGGCAGCTGCGGAATGGCGAGCCGAACGACCACAGCGACGCCGGCTACGATCGCGATTGTGTGGGGAAGCTCATCGACTTGAACCGGCGGGTTCGCCCGGTGATCGAGTCGATGGCGGGGTCACTCCCCCGGCTGGCCCGCTACCTCGACCGGCTCGATACCGCGGCCGCCAACGTCGACGGAGGCGAGATCAAGCAGTTCACCGGGGTGATGTGTGAGTCGTATCACGACATCTGGATGGAACTGCACGAGGACCTGATCGTGCTGCAACGCATCGACCGCATCTCGGAGGGCAGCTTCTGAGCCCGCACCCTCGGGCACCGGGTGTGGTTGATGTGATCAACCGCCGGTGGCGGAGGCGACGGCGTCGTGCAGTGACTGGTTGATGCGGCTGCCGCGGGCCAGCTGGTTGCCGTTGCCGTCGAACAGTATCCACGTCGGTGTGCCGGTCACGCCGTAGTGGCCGATGACCCGGAAGTCGTGGTCGAGAAGCGTCAGGGGTGTGGCGATACCGGTGGCCGACAGGAAGCTGTCGGCCTGGGTCTTGCTGCCGGTGATGCCGAGGCCCACCGTGAGAAGTTGCCCCGAGTACTGTCGAGCGAACTGCTCGACGTCGGTCCCTTCGGCCCGACAGATGCCTCAATTCGGTAACCAGAACCACACCAGTACCGGGCGGCTGCCGGCCACCTGATCGGCGAACGACACGACCTGGTCGTTCGAGTACCTGGTGACGTTGACGGCGGGAAAGGCGACGGCCGGTGGCGGCGGCTCGGTCGAGGTCGTCACGGTTGATGAGGTCGATGAGGTCGTCGTCTGCTGTGTCGTGGTCGATGAGTTGGAGGTCGGCGTCGTCTGGGTCGTGGTCGATGACGATGGCGCCGTGACGGTGGTGACCGTGGTCGTGCTCGAAGCGGTGGTCGTCGAGCTCGAGGACGTGGAGGAGCTGGTTGACGACGATGTTGAGGCCAGGGCGTCGGGTGTGGAGGCGCCGGCGACGGTCACCCGAAGCGCCGCCCCGGCATCGGGTTCGGTGACCGGAGCGGTCGTGGCCCCCGAGTCGTCGGCAACGACGGTCACCGCTGCGAGATCGCCCACGGGATCACGGTCCGGTCCGGAACAGGCGGTCAGCGCGAACGCGATCGACGCCACGACGAGCATCGTCAACGATCGTCTTTTCCTCGCCTGGATCACCCGCCGGCCCCCTTTTGTCAACCAGACGTGAACCTACTACGGGCGGCCGGCGGGCCGGGCGGTCGCTAACGCAATCTTTAACCAGTTCAGGAGAGGTCGTGACCGATGGTCGTGACCGTCAGATGATACGCACCGCGCAGCTGTCGCAGTCCAGGGTCAACGGTCCGCCGGCTCCGCCGGTTCGGGTTGCGGTGACCGAAACCTGCTGGCCCGGCTTGAGGGTCGACGGGTGCTTGTCGAAGGCGAGATCGGCACTGGTGAACCCGGAGGAGGTGAAGACCCGGGTGCCGTCGACGATGATGTAGGAACCGCCATCGCAGGAGATCGGCCCGCTTGCGACCACCTCGCCGGCTTCGGTGAGCACGAAGCGGCTCACGCAGTCGGTGAACACCTCGGTCACGGTGCCTCGGAGCGACACCGTGCCGGCGGCCTCCCCGCCGCCATCGCCGCCGCTGGTCGGCAGTACGTCGGTGGTTGCCGTGGAGAACGTGGCGACGGGACGATCACCGTCGGCGGCTGGAGCGACCACGTCGGGGCCGGCGGCCGTGGTGGGGGCCTGATCGCCGGACCCATCGTCACCGGACGAACCCTCCGACGCGGAGCCGGATTCGACGCCATCGGCGCCGCTTTCAGCCGGCCCGGTTTCGTCGTCATCGGATTCCGAGCGGGTTGTCGATGCCACCTCTCCGTCGACCACCAACGGCACCGTGGCGTCCGACGTGTCGTCGGCGTCGTCGGCGACGATCGGATTGTCACCGACTTCATCCGCCTGCTCGACGAGATCGGTTCCGTCACCGTCGTTCACCGCCACCAGGGCGCCGATGCCGAGCACCAACGCGCCGAGGCAGGCGGCGACGGCCAGGAGAAACCCGGATCGGCGGCCCCGTGGCTCCGAATCGACCGGCCGGCCGGGCGCGGCCATCGCCAGCGGATGTCGGGTGACGTCGGGCGGCGTGATCCGATCGAGAACCCGGAAGCGGTCGGCGATCATCGGGTCGAAGTCGCCGTCGTGAGATCGCGCGGCGTCGCGCTGTTCGTTGTGGTCGGCACGATCGGTCATTGCCGGTCGATCCTTTCCCGCAGGTGAGCATGGGCTCGATGGAGTTGCACGCGAACCGAATTGGGGGTGGTGTCGAGAATCGTGGCGATCTCCGACGGAGTGAGGCCGCCGCTGTAGCGCAGCACCACGATCGCCCGTTGTTGCTCCGACAGCGTTTTCAGCTGATCGAGGAACTCGACGACTTCCGGATCGCCCCACGGATCGGCCAGCGTCTCGGTCCGGGCGTCGACGTCGGCCGATTCGAGGCTGCGCCAGCGGCGGCTTCGCTCCGCCAGCAACCCGCCTGCCACCCGGAAGGCGGTACGCCAGATCCAGGCGGCGGGGTCGACGAGTTCGTCCCCCCGGCCGAGCGCCTGACTGTAGGTTTCGGCCGCGGCGTCGGTGGCCACCTCGGCATCGCCGGTGTAGGCGAGCAGTGACCTCCACAGCCGCTCATGGTGGGTGCGGTACGCCTCTTCGATCGGATCCATGGCCAGGACTCGCATGCAATGGTACAGGGCGCCTTCGACCCCATTTCATTAACACGCAGAACCAATTCCCCACCGCCCATCTGCTGGGTTGGTGGGCGGCCCCTATGCCACGTCGTCGGCAAGAACAGCGGCCCGGATGGCGTCGTCGGTGACGGCCTCCTCGGTGGCCAACCAGCGTCCGAGGCCGACGAGGGCCACGGCGAAGGCGACGCTTCCCACCGACAGGCCACCGAGCAACGCGGCCGGGCGGTCGCCCCAATCGTCGACCGGACCGACCTGGAGCAGGTCGAGGAGAGCGAGCACCAGTCCACCGACCGGCCAGGCGAGGCCGAAGGCGATCGTTGCCCCCCGGGGGACGATCGACCGCCGCCGCATGACGACGGCGATGATCACACTGCCCAACCCGATGAGGCTTCCCCATCCCAGGTAGAACCAGGCGGTGAACGTGGCCAATGAACCGAGCATGGCGAGCCCGATGCCGATGGCGCCGACGACACCCAGCCCACCGTGACGTTGCACGAGAGCCACCACCAACACGGCGGTGAACACGGCCGACAGCATCAAGATGCTCATGCCGACCATGAACAGCAACTGGGGCGTACCCTCCCAGGATCCGGTGGCCCGGTCGGTGAGCTCGCTGGCGATCATCAGGGCCGGCACCAACACCCAGCCGAGTGCGGCGGCGATGGCGAGGCGACCGGCGCTCACCGTGAACGAGGTCGGGACGGCGAGCCCCTTGGTTCCCGTGGTTGCGAAGTCCATGGCGATGTCTCCTGGAGGTCCGAAGTGGGCGATGGTCTCGGTCTGGGCAGTGGCCTCCGGAATGCCGGCGGCGGTTCGACGTTCGACGGCGCAGTAGAGGTGGTCGCGGAGTTCGTCGGTGACGGCCCCGACGTCGGGCCGCCACGCGAGGCGACGGGCGACGTCGTCGAGGTACCGGTCGATCAGTTCGTGGCCGGCCACGGTGTCCCCTCCAGTACTCGGGCGACGGCGCCGCTGAACTCCTCCCACCCTTGCCGTTTGTCGCGGATGGCTCGACGGCCCTTGCCGCTGATGCTGTAGGTGCGGCGTCGGCGCCCGCTCTCGCTCGACCACTCCGAGGTGAGAAGTCCCGCCTTCTCCAAGCGATGCAGGGCGGGGTAGATCGTGCCTTCGGGGAGGTCGAACACACCGCCGCTTCGATCTCGCAGGCCCGACAGCACGGCGTAGCCGTGGGCCGGACCGTCGGCCAGTACCGCCAGGAGCAGCAGGTCGAGGTGCCCTTTGAGTGCCTGATCCTTCATGCCTAGAAACGCTATACTTTGTTTTACTAGGTGTCAAGAGGACGGCAGGAAAGGACTGGTAGCAAAAGGCGAGGTCCAGCCTCGCCTTTTGCTACCAGTCGTCCGGGCGATCAGACGTAGTCGAGTGGGAGCGACGTGGAGTGCTTCACCGCTTCGAGGATGAAGGTGGAGCGCACGTCGTAGAGTTCGACCTTGTCGATGAGTCGCTTGTAGAAGTCGTCGAACGCGGCGAGATCTGGAACCAGGACTTTCAGCACGTAGTCGACCTCACCGCTGGTTCGGTAGGCCTCGATGATCTCGGGGATGTCGGAGACTCCGTCGACGAACTTCTGCAGCCACACCTTGTTGTGCTCGTTGGTGCGGATGAACACCAGCGCCGAAACGCCGAGGTTGATCTTGGCCGGATCGACCAGCGTCACCCGCTTGGTCAGGACCCCTCGCTCCTCCAGGTTGCGGATGCGGCGCCAACACGGAGTGGCGCTCAGGCCGACCGCCTCGCCGATCTCCCGGACCGACAGCGTGGCGTCATCCTGGAGCAGTTCGACGATTTTCCGATCGAGATCATCCACGCTTGGTCAACTTTCGTCGTTGGTTTTGGTCGTTGCGCCGACGGATAGGGTCAAATGTTCTGCAATACACTAGTCCAGTAGCGCGTTCTTGCCCACACCAGGCGATTTGATCGTTCGGGTTGGTACAGGCGTAAGGTCCGCACGATCCGACGAGTCGGCACCGCCCGCCGGTTCCGTTGTCGGAACCACGCGCCCGGAGCGGCCAGAACGTACAAGACCGACCGTCCGCGACCATTGGATACTGGAGACATGGACAGCAACGCCCCGGCCCCGCAACCCGCCCCGGAGGAACCCGTCGATCCCATCGGCGACGACCTCGCGCAACCGGCCATCGAGCTGGTCGGGCAGTGGCTCCGACGAGCCGAGGAGTTGGAGACCAAACGTGAACGATCCCAGGCGGCCCAACTCGACGGCGTGGTCTCCGACGAAGCCGGGGTGCGGTTCGCCATGCGGTTCGTCGACCGGGTCATCCGTCCGGAGGACCATCGGGTGGCCGCCGAGGAGCTGGTGGCGCTGGTCCTCGATCGTGACGGCGAGCCGCTCCCCGGCTTCCTGTCGTCGGTCGACAAGGTTCTGCTCCGAGCCGGGGCCCGACTGGCGACCGTGCTTCCCCAGGTCGTGATGCCCCTGGCCATTCGCCGGATGCGCCAGATCGTTGGTCACCTGGTCGTCGACGCGGAACCCAAGAGGATGGCGTCGCACCTCAGCTCCCGCCGAGCCGAGGGCTTCCGGCTCAACGTCAACCAACTCGGTGAGGCCGTGCTGGGCGACGGTGAAGCCCAGCGGCGGTTCGACAAAGCCGATCGACTCCTCGACAATCCCGACGTCCACTACGTGTCGGTCAAGACCTCGTCGATCGTGTCGCAACTCAACTACTGGGCGTGGGACGACAGCCTGAGCAGGGTGGTCGACCAGCTCCGCCCGCTGTTCCTCAAAGCCCGCGATCGAGGCACCTTCGTCAACCTCGACATGGAGGAGTACCACGACCTCGAGTTGACCGTGGCGGCCTTCCAGACGCTGCTGGACGAACCGGAGCTGGCCGGCGTCGACGCCGGCATCGTGCTCCAGGCCTACCTGCCCGACTCGTTTCCCGTACTGCAGGAGCTGGTGGCGTGGGCCGACGGACGCCCCGGCACGATCAAGATTCGTCTGGTCAAAGGGGCCAACCTGGCCATGGAGCACGTCGAGGCGGCGATGCACGACTGGCCCCAGGCCCCGTATCTCACCAAGGCCGAGGTCGACGCCAACTACAAACGCTGCCTCGACTGGGTGCTGACCCCCGAGCGCACCCGCTCGGTCCGGATCGGACTGGCCAGTCACAACCTCTTCGACACCGCCTGGGGTCACCTGCTGGCCACGGAACGGGGGGTGGCCGACCGACTCGAACTGGAGATGCTGCAGGGCATGGCCGTTCCCCAGGCCAAGGCCGCGCGGGAGACCGCCGGCGACCTGCTGCTCTACACCCCGGTGGTGGCGGCCTCGGAGTTCGACGTGGCCATCAGCTACCTGTTCCGCCGGTTGGAGGAGAACGCGTCGGACGCCAACTTCATCCGCCACCTGTTCACGCTCCGACCGGGCAGCCCCGAGTTCGAGTCGGAGGCGGCCAAGTTCAGGCGGGCGGTGGCCGACCGTCATGCCGCGGCCGTCGGACCGAACCGCAACCAGAACCGGCTCACCGATCAGCCCTCGGGCCAGATTCCGAACACGTTCACCAACGAACCCGACACCGACCCGGCGCTCCTCGCCAACCGACAGTGGGCGGCCGACATGGTGCGGGCCGACCGGTACGAGCCGGTCAAGACCCCCCTGCGCCCCGACTCACCGGACCAGCGGGCCGGCATCGACCAGGTCATGGCCGACCTGGCCCAGGGAGCGGCCAAGTGGTCGGGCCGGCCGGCGGCCGAGCGGCGGGCCATCCTGCACGCTGTCGCCGACGAGCTGAGCCGACGCCGGGGCGACCTCGTCAACGCCATGATCCATGAGGCCAACAAGACGCTGGCTCAGGCCGACCCGGAGGTCTCGGAGGCCATCGACTTCGCCCGCTATTACGCAGAGCGCATCGACGAGTTGGAGCCGTCCCATGAACGAAGCGCCGGCCTGACCTTCGAGCCGTTCGGCGTGGTGACGGTCGTGCCGCCGTGGAACTTCCCGGTCGCCATCCCGGCTGGCGGAGTACTGGCGGCGCTGGCCGCCGGCAACACCGTGGCCTTCAAACCGGCCCCCCAGACCCCCCGCTGTGCCGAGATCGTGACCGAATGCTGCTGGGCCGCCGGGGTGCCCGACGATGCGCTCCAGTTCATCCGGGTGCCCGACGACGGCCTCGGCCGCCATCTCATCGAGGCCTCCGAAACCATCATCCTCACCGGCGCCTACGAGACGGCCGAGTTGTTCCGATCGTGGAAGCCGAGCCTGCGGATCCTGGCCGAGACATCGGGCAAGAACGCCATCGTCGTCACCCCTCACGCCGATCTCGATCTGGCGGTCGCCGACCTCGCCTACTCGGCGTTCGGGCATGCCGGCCAGAAGTGTTCGGCCGCCAGCCTCGGCATCCTGGTTGGCGACGTCTATCACTCGCAGCGGTTCCGCCGTCAGCTGGTCGACGCCGTGGCCTCACTGACCGTCGGCCCGGCAACCGATCTGTCAACCGACATGACCCCGACCATCGAAGCGCCGGCGGGCAAGCTGCTGCGAGGCCTGACCGTGCTCGACGACGGCGAGGAGTGGCTGGTCGAGCCCCGGCGTGTCGACGACGGCACCTGGACTCCGGGGATCCGCATCGGGGTCAAGCCCGGTTCGTGGTTCCACCAGACCGAGTGTTTCGGACCGGTGCTGGGGCTCATGGCGGCAACCGATCTCGACGAGGCACTCGCCATCCAGAACGGCACCACCTTCGGGCTGACCGGTGGCATCCATTCGCTCGACCCCAACGAGGTCGACGCCTGGACCGAACGGATCGAGATCGGCAACGCCTACATCAACCGGTCGATCACCGGCGCCATCGTCCAGCGCCAACCCTTCGGCGGGTGGAAGCGCTCGTCGATCGGACCGGGGGCCAAAGCCGGCGGCCCGAACTATGTGGCTCAGCTCGGCCGCTGGACGCCCGACGGCCGCGGGGTTCTCGACCCGGCGGACCCGGGACCGTGGCTGGCCGCCGCAGCCGAGAGCGACGCCCACTGGTGGGCCACCGAATTCGCCGTCGAGCACGACCCGACGGGCCTGTTCTGCGAGTCGAACGTCTTCCGGTACCGGCCGCTCGAGCGGGTGGCGGTGCGGGTGGAACGGTCCGCCGCTGCCGATGCCACGGCCGATGCCGAGCTGGAGCGTGTCCGCGCCGCCGCCCGACGATGCGGCGTTCCCACCGTCGTGTCCGACAGCGACACCGAATTGGCGGCCGAATTCGCCGCCCGCCTCGACGCGCTGGCCGCCCAGGGTGTCACCCGGATCCGCACGATCGGCTCACCCGATGATGGCCTCCGGAAGACCGCGGGCGTTGCGGGGATTCATATCGCCGACGATCCGGTGACCGCCAACGGCCGTGTCGAACTGTTGCACTACCTCCGGGAACAGGCGGTGTCGCGCACGCTCCATCGCTACGGGAACCTGCTCTAGAGTCCGTCGTTGATCGGCGCGGCATCGCCGCCATCGACGCCGCTACAGTGACGCGATGGATGGCGCGGCGCCGACTCCGGTCAGGGTCCATGGTTCACCGTGGTGGCTTCTCGCCGCGCTCGCCCTCGGTGGTGTGCTGTTCGGCGCGGGGTTCGCGGTCGGTCGAGTCGGTAACGGCGGAGCTCCGGCGATCGGCAGTACGTCGGGTACGGCTCCGTTGTCTCCCGCCGGTGACGACGGTGCCAACGCGTTGGCCGCCGATGCCGGTGCCGGCGGGTCCGGTGTCGGTGCAACCGGCGCCGATGAAACCGGTGTGACCGATCCCCCGTCGAGCGACGGGAACTCGAGCGTGACCATCGAGGCGCTCGAGGGCGCGCTGGCCACCGTCGACCACGAACGCCTCCGGTTCGAGCGAGGCACCGCGGCGCTGACGCCCGACGGTGTCGCGGTCGCCGCCGAACTGGCGGCAGTGCTGGTGGCCAATCCGTTCATCCCGGTGGAGGTCGAGATCCACACCTACACAGAGGCGACGCCGGGCGAGAATCACGGGCTCAGCGTTCTCCAGGCCGAGGCGGTGGTCGCCGCCCTCGCGGCAAACGGTGTCGACCCCGCCCGGCTCACCGCAGTCGGGCTCGGCGGATCCTACGACAGGCCGGAGGGCATCGATCAGCTCGTGCGGTTCGCGTCCAACGACTCGGTGATCGACCGCCGGCTGGACGCCGTCGACTTCCTGGCCGTCACCTTCGACGGAAGCGGCGCGCTGTCCACCGGCAGCGGTGAGGTACTCGGACAGGTGGTCGACACGATGGCCACCAACCCGTCGGCCACCCTCGACCTGGTCGGCTACGCCTATCTCGGCGATTCCGACACGAGCCACGACCGCTCCCACACGATCGTCGACGCGGTGATCGAACGGCTGGTGGCCGGTGGTCTCGACCGGGACCGGATCGACGTCCTCGGACTCGGTGACACGCCGACGCAGGTCGTGGGCGAAACCGACGTGGAGCTCGAAGTCGGCCTGCCTGCTGCGCTCACACTGGCTCTCCGGGCGATCGATGTGTCCCGCATCCAGTTCGAGCCCGGAACCGGCAACGTGACGCCCGACGGGGCGGCGACCCTGATCGAGGTGGCCAACGCGCTGGCTCTCGACCCGCCCCAGCGGATCGAGATATCCGCCCACACATTCACCGAATCCACGTCCGCGGCGAACCACGCACTCAGCCATGTCCAGGGCGACGCAGTGGTGGACGCACTCGCCGCCGCCGGTGTCGATCCGGCCCGCCTCGAGGTCGAGGCCCACGGTGATCCCCTGGCGTTCCGGCAGGGAAACCGGGGCGGCTACATCTCGTTCTATCCGCTGGACTGACCGGCCCTGTCCCATGTCGGATTCAGGCGTGTCGATTAGTCTGTGGTCGTGCCTGAACCGAGCGACCAGAACGAGCTGACGGGCTGGGACCGCCTCCGCAACCGATTCCTCAACAAGGGCACCGCTTTCACCGCAGCCGAGCGGGACCGGTACCGGCTCAACGGCCTGCTGCCACCGGTGGTCGAGACCCTCGATCAGCAGCTCGAGCGAACCCGCATCGAGTTCGACACCAAGGGCACCGATCTCGGTCGCCACATCTTTCTGCGGCTGTTGCAGGCCCGCAACTCGGTGCTGTTCTACGCCTTCCTACAGCGTCACCTGGCCGAGATGTTGCCGATCGTCTACACGCCGACCGTCGGCTTGGCCTGCCAGGAGTGGTCGCGCATCTACCGCCAGGAGCACGGCCTGTATCTGTCGTGGCCCGACCGTCACCGGATCGGGCAGCTGCTCGACAACGCCATCGCCACCCCGGTCGGCGGGCCGGGCGCGGCCGACAACATCGACGTGATCGTCGTCAGCGACGGGGAGCGCATCCTCGGGCTCGGCGACCTCGGAGCCGGCGGTATGGGCATCCCGATCGGCAAGCTGGCGCTGTACACCGGGGTCGGTGGCGTGAATCCGAGCCGCTCGTTGCCGGTGCTGCTCGATGCCGGGACCGACAACGAGTCGCTGCTGTCGGACCCGATCTACCTGGGCTGGCGCAATCGTCGGGTTCGGGGGGCCGCCTACGACGAGTTGGTCGACGCCTTCGTCGACGCGGTGGCCGAGCGGCTCCCGAACGCCATCGTCCAGTGGGAGGATTTCGCCCAGACCAACGCCCGGAGGCTTCTCGACCGACACCGGGATCGGATCGCGTCGTTCAACGACGACATTCAGGGCACCGCGGCGGTGACGGCGGCCGCAGTGCGGGCCGGACTGGGCCGCACGGGAGTCGCGGCCCGTGATCTGCAGGTCGTGATCGTGGGCGCCGGATCGGCCGGTACCGGCGTGGCCGACGAGTTGGTGCGCTTCCTGCAATCGGCCGGATTGACCGAAAACGAGGCGGTGGCCCGGTGCTGGCTCGTCGATCGTCACGGCGTGCTGCACCCCGGCGTGCCCGATGCCGACGACCTGCACCCGTTCCAGCGCCGCTATCTGCGGTCGAGCGGCGAGGTGCCGGGCTCGGGGTCGTTGGTCGACGTGGTGGCCGGGGTGAAGCCGCAGGTGCTGATCGGTGTGTCGGGACAGCCGGGTCTGTTCACCACCGAGGTGGTGGAGGCGATGGCGGCCGGCGTGGAACGGCCGATCATCATGCCGCTGTCGAATCCCACGCCGCGGGCCGAGGCGATCCCGGCCGACGTTTTGTCGTGGACCGACGGCCGGGCGCTGATCGGCACGGGCAGCCCCTTCGATCCGGTCCGGCGAGGTGAACGCAGCCACGAGATCGCCCAGGTCAACAACGTCTACATCTTCCCCGGTGTGGGGTTGGGGG
Source organism: Acidimicrobiales bacterium (assembly GCA_965216675.1). Lineage (GTDB taxonomy): Bacteria > Actinomycetota > Acidimicrobiia > Acidimicrobiales > SZUA-35 > JAHELU01. Next base: position 2,363,117 of record CBDCGK010000004.1, read on the forward strand.
CACTGGCTGTCGGGGCGACGAGCATCACCGACGCAATGATCACCGCGGCGTCCGGGGCGGTGGCCGTCCTAGCGGTGATCGGCAACGCCGATCGACTGCTGCCGCCAATCGAGGAGGCGCCGGAGGCGGCTCGTGTGGTGGCGTCGGCGGTGGCCCGTCAGGCGGTGGCCGACGGGTTGGTATCGCCGGCGGCCGCCGGGCTGTCCGACGACGCGATCGAGGAGCTGGTCGACAATCAGATCTGGCGTGCGCAGTATTGACCCGGTCGGTCAGGCCCGGTCCATGCGGGCCATGACCTCGTGCTTGAGCCGCCAGGCTCCCTCGCTCAACGACACGTGATAGACGTGGGGGTTGACGATGCGGCGTACGCCGACGTCGAGCCGTTCGAGGTCGTCGACACGCCGGCGGCTCGCAGCCTCGACCGCTTCGTGCTCGTCGACGACGGTCCACGGGTCGAACGGCTGCAGCAACTCCTCCCGGCTGCCGATCTGGTCGCCTTGGAGGGTGCGGATGACGCCGGGCGTACTGGGGTGATGGAGCACGAGCGGGTTGTCGAGCGTTTCGTCGGCCAGGGCCAGCAGATCGGCGGTTGCGGTGCCCCGGGCGCTGTGGATGCGCCACACCTTCTTGCGTCCGGGGTTGACGACCTTGGCCGGGGTGTCGCTGAGTTTGATGGCCGGCTCCCACTCGGGGTTGTCGTCCTGCCCGTCGGCCCTGTCATCCACTGCCTTGTCATCGACTGCCTTGTCATCGACTGCCTTGTCATCGACTGCCTTGTCTATGGCGACGAGCTTGTAGACACCGTCGAGGCTCGGCGCCCCTTCACTGGTCGCCATACGGGTGCCGGCCCCGTAGACGAGGCGGCCGATGACCCGGTCGGGGTCCTGGTCGTACTGCGGGGCTTCGATGGTGATCTGGTTGAGGATCTGCCAGATCGTGAGTTCGTCCAGGCTGGATGACAGCACGATGCTCGGCTCGGTGAATCCGGCGTCGTCGAGCATGGCCGAAGCCCGCACGGCGAGGTGGGCCAGGTCGCCCGAGTCGAGGCGGATGCCGACCGGTTCGTGGCCACCGGCACGGAGTTCGTCGAACACGGTGATCGCGTTGGGCAGACCGGAGCCGATGGTGTTGATGGTGTCGACGAGCAACAGGCAGTCGTCGGGGTAGAGCTCCGCGTAGGCCCGGAATGCGCCCAACTCCCCATCCCCCAGCGCCATGAAAACCTGGACGAGGGAGTGGGCGTGGGTGCCGACCGGCGTGAATCCGAGGGCGTGGGAGAGGCCGACGTTGGAGGAGCCGACGGCGCCGCCGATGAGTGAGGCCCGGCTGGCGGCCAGCGCTCCCCGTTCGGGGGCCCGGCGCATCCCGAACTCGAGCACGCTGCCGCCGTTGGCCGCCTCAACGACCCGCGACGCCTTGGTGGCGATGAGGGTCTGGAAGTTGAGGTGGTTGAGCAGCGACGTCTCGAGCAGCTGAGCCAGCGCCAGCGGGCCTTCGACCACGGTGATGGGCACGTTGGCGTGCACGACCCGCCCCTCGGGAATGGCCTCGATCCGCAGCGATGAGAAGTCACCGACGTCGGACAGCCAGCCGAGGAACCCGTCGCCGAAGATCGGCTCGCCGTTGCGGTTGCGGTGGGAGCGGAGCTGGTCGAGGGAGGCGTCGTCGAAGCGGACGGTGCGGATCCAGTCGGCCAGCCAGGCGGCGCCGGCGTTGATGCAGTAGCCGGCCTGATGGCGGCCGTAGTCGGGGTAGCGGCGGAAGAAGTGCTCGAACCGGGCGGGTCGCTCGGCCAGGCCGTGTTGGTGGTAGAGCTGAGCCATGGTCAGCTGGTACTGGTCGGTGTAGAGCACGCCTTCGGCGAGACTGCGATCCATTCCACGAAGGGTAGATGCCAGAGGGCTGCGCTGCGCCGTCGGCCGAGGCGGCTCGGAAGAGCGTGCATAGTGACCGGGGGTGCGGGGCATACCTTTCTCATGAACACTCAACGAACACCCGTCGTCTCCGCCTTCCTGGCGCTCGTCGCCATGGGCCTGCTGGCCGTGTCGTGCACCGGGGATGACTCGACCGAGGCAACTCAGACCGAATCGGAATCGGAGCCGACCGTCCAGACGCTGGACACCGCGGAGCCGGCCGAGGCGGCGGAGCCGGCCGATGACGAGGCCACCACGCAGGCCCCCGGGCTGGCGCTGGACCCGGCGGGGTTGACGATCCTCGACCCGGTTGCGACGACCACCGAGCTCTTGGCGTTCGGTGATGATCAGGGTGGTGTGATCGCGGGGTTGGAGGCGGTGCTCGGCTCGGCCGACGAGATCGGTGAGGGCAGCTCGGAGTGCCCCAATGGACAGGCGACCGTGGCCACATGGGACGGCACGTTGATGGTCGATTTCTCGGCCGATGAGGAGTTCCTGTCATGGTCGGTGCCGCCCGAGTCGGATCTGACGACGACCGGTGACGTCGGCGTCGGGTCGCCGGTGTCGGATCTCGGTGAGGTCTCGTTCGTCGACGGCTCGACGCTCGGCGACGAATTCGAGATCGGCGGGCTCCGGGGATTGGCGGCAGGCACCGGCGACGATGCGCTCATCGACCGACTGTGGGCCGGGGAGGTCTGCGCCTTCCGCTAGGCGATTCTGGCTAGTTTGGCCGAATGCAGATCGATATGCGGTTCGACACCGCCCTCGCCTTCTACGGGACGCTGCGACCCGGGGAGTCGAACCACTGGCTGGTTCGTGACATCCCCGGCACCTGGGTCGAGGGCGTTATCCGGGGTTACGTGTTCGAGGTGACCTGGAGCGGCTACGACGGGTATCCCGGCTTCGTGCCCGATCCCGACGGTCACCGGGTCCCGGTGTCGGTGTTGGTGTCGGACGAGTGGGACCGCCACGTGACCAAGATCGACGAGTTCGAAGGCGAGGGCTACGAACGACGGCCCTTCCCCGTATTCGACGTCGACGGGACCGAAGCCATCGGTGAAGCGGCCGTCTACGAGTTCTTGACCGACAAGGACTAGGCCCGGACCAGGCCACGCCGGACGCGGTTCTGCGGCTCCCCAGCCCAACAAAACGTGGGCTGAGGAACCGCAGAACGATCAGTAAGCAGATCTCGGGATCAGCCGATCTCGTTGACCCGGTCGGTGGAGGGCGGGTCGACCGGGCTGAAGGTTCCCAGGTAGTTGATCAGGGCCTGCAGGTCGTTGCCGCCGTCGATCCGCATACCCTCGTCGACCTCGGCGAACACGGTGAAGTTGTCACCGCCGTCGGCCAGGAAGTTGTTGGCCGTCACCATGTAGCTGCCGGCGAGGTCGAGGTCGACGCCGTCGAGTTGCACGTTGCTCACGTCGATCGAGGTGCAGACCGCATCGCCGGCGGCATCGACCTCGGTCGTGATCGCCAGATCGTAGGTGAACCCTTCCGACACGCCGAGGTGCAGCACCGGGCGGCCGCCCGGAGGCTGGCACTGCTGTTCGAGCACTCGCACGATCTGGTCGCCGGTCATCGGGAACGTGTAGATCGTGTTGCCAAACGGCTGGAACGTGAACGCCTCACCGAAGGTGACGACGCCGTCGCCTTCGGCACCCGAGGCGGCGAAGGTCAGGTCGGAGCGGACACCACCGGGGTTCATGAACGCCACCTGGGAACCGGCGGCCGATGCCGACCAGTTCTGGGCGTCGGCCACGAGGTTGCCGGCCGGTGATTCGACACCGCGGTCGCTACCGGTCGGGTCGCCGCCGCGGTTGATGTCGGCGGTGATGGTGCCGACGGCGAGGTTGTCGGCCTCGGCGGCCAGCGGGGCCCACTTGTCGATAACGGCGGTCACGGCGGGGTCCGGAGCGAGATCGGCCCGGATCACGGCGTGGTTGGTGGCCGTCGACAGGTCACGGCGCACATCCTTGGTGCGACGGTCGAGCACCAGGTTCATCTCGGTGACGACCCGACCGAACGAGAAGGCGCTCGAGACCATGCGGTCGGCGCCGGCGGGGTCGGAGAGCACGCAGTTGTAGGGCAGGTGCGTGTGGCCGGTGATGACGGCGTCGATGGCCGGGTCCAGTCCGTCGTTGATGGCGACGATCGGGCCGGAGATGCCGAAGCAGCCGTCGACTTCGATCGGGTTGGGGAAGCCGCCCTCGTGCAGCAGCACGACGATGGCCTCGACACCCTGGCTCTGCAGCTCGGGCACCAGTGCGTTGGCGGTTTCGACCTCGTCGAGGAAGTCGTAGCCCTGGATGCCGACGGCGGCGACGAGCGTGTCGGTCGCCTCGAGGGTCATGCCGATGAAGCCGACCTTGACGCTGCCGACTCGCTTGACCCAGTACTCGGGCAGCGGGGTGTTGCCGGTCTGGTCGACGACGTTGGCCGACAGCCACTGGAAGTCGGCGCCGGCGTAGGGCTCGTCGAAGTAGCAGCCGTCGATCGGGTGGCAGCCGCCGTACTGCATTCGCAGCAGTTCGGTGACGCCTTCGTCGAACTCGTGGTTGCCGACGCTGGACACGTCGAGCTGCATGGCGTTGAGCGATTCGACGGAGGGCTCGTCGTGGAAGAGACCGGAGAAGAAGGGCGAACCGCCGATCAGGTCGCCGGCGGCGACGGTGAGTGAGTTGTCGTGACCGGCCCGCAGCTCGTTGAGCTTGGTGGCGAGGTACTGTCCGCCGCCGGCCGGCTGGCCGTTGACGGTGCCGGCGTCGTCGGCTTCGACGTGGCCGTGGTAGTCGTTAAAGGCCAGGAGTTGCAGGTCGATGAGCGCTCCCGGCGGGTCGGCGGGACGGCCCTTTCCTTCGGGCGGTCCTGGCTGTCCGCCGCGTGCGGCCGAGACCGGGGCGACGAGCGCCACCAGCAGCGATGCCGCCAGCAGGGCGACGGCGCCCAGCCGGAGACTCCTTCGGGACCCGGACCGGGGGCGCCCGGCCGAGTCGGTTCGATGTGTACCCATTTCCTCCACCTTGTCTCTCCCTCCATCGCAGTTGTTCCACAAGGTACCAGGATGATGCCGGTCGATGGCAAGGCCTGTGGGGAACTTCCCGTTGGTCCGTGGGTCGGGCGTGGTCGCGGCCGGCGGACGCGACCGTCGATACCGACGACGACCCACCCCCTAGGTCGCCATGGGTATCGTGGAACCGATGGAGGGACCGACAACGACGACCGTGTGGTCGCTGGGGGAGCCCCAGGATGAGCTGATCCAGATCTTCGGTGGCGGAGAGATGATCAGAGCGATCTGCTCCGTCGAGCTCGACGGGCGCCCGATGCTGGTCACCGGTGACGACAGGGGCACGGTCACGATCTGGGACGCCCGGAACGGCGATGCCATGCACCGCTCCGGGCCTATCCAACGCGTGATCAGATCGAATGACCGCGGGATAACGTCGCTGGCGACCATCGTCATTGACGGGCGCCCGATGCTGGCGGTCGCCGGCCAGGGGGGTGAGGTGAATGTGCTGAGCGCCGATCTCCAGCAGACCGTGGCGCTGTTCATCGAGCTTGGTACCGAGGTGGATCGGATCCCGTTGGATGGTCGGGACCGTCTCGTCGTGAGCGGTGGACCGACCAGGCATGTCGGCCCGTGGCCCGTCTCGGTGGTCGATCCGACGACAATGCAGACCCTGGCTCAGGCCGAGGGCCGTCTGGCCAGTCCGGTCGAGATCGACGGTCGGCAGTGGTTGGCGCTGGTCCGGGACGAAGGGACGGTTCACATCTGGGATCCGGCAACCGGGGAGGAGCTGACCCGATTCGAGATCAGCGGCGAGGGCTGGGTCGAGTCGGTCATCGCCACGGAAGCCGGATGGCTTGGTGCCGACACGCCGCCGCTGTTGATCACCTCCCGAGGAGGTCGGCTTCTGGCTCTGGAAGCCGGCACGGGTCGGCTGTTGTCTCACACGGCGTTGTCAATCGGAGCCAGGAGGATCGCCGCCGTGAGATCGGGGGTTCGCTGCCACGTGGCCGTCGTGCAGGATCACCACTTGATTCCCGTCTGGGATTTGCAGGAGGAAATCACGGTGCGGTGGCTGACCGGCCACGCGGAACAGGTCCAGACGATCACCGCCCTCGCTGTCGATCAGCGTCAACTCACGGCAACGGCCGACGCCGGAGGCCGGATCATGGTCTGGGACCCTGAGGCGGTACACGATGACGGCTACCGGCATGACCGCTGGGCGCCCCGGCACGGGCTGGTTGACCTCTTCGTCGGAGATCGCCCTTGCCTGGCTGTGGGTCGGGCCGACGGCACCGTCGAGGTCTGGGACCCGGCGTCGAACAGCATGATCTCCTCCAACAGCGATCCAAGGGAGGTGTCGCCATTCGGAGATCTCCGCACCAGTTGGCTGTGTGGGCTGTACCACGACCGGAGGTGGTCACTCGTCTCCCTCGCTGACAACGGCCGGTCGGTTGTGGTCTGGGACCCCGGTGACGGTCGGGTCACACACCGATTCGAGGATGTGTTTTGGCCAACGCTGTGTGCGGTCACGCTCGGAGACCGCCCGTGTGTGGTCATGGCCGCCGAGGACGGTGTGGCCGTGTGGGATCTCGTCGAGGATCGGATCGTGTCGATGCGCCCGTCCGATGACTTCAAACACTGGCCGACGTACCAATCCCCGAGTCTGCTGTGGCCGATCGATCTCGGCGACCGCTCACTCGTAGCCGTCGGCCTTCCGAGCCTCCAGCTCTGGGATCCGGCGGACGATGTGATCATGCCGCCCTATCAGAATCACCTCGGCGAGGTCAGGGACCTGTGCACGTTCGACGTCGGTTCAACGGCGGTGGCCAGTGTCGATGGGGCTGGGCGAGTCTGCTTCTGGGATCCGGTCAGCCGCAAAGATGTCCTTCCCCGACGATCGTTCGGGTCCACCCTCAGCGCCATCTGCAGCCTGAAGAGGGGTGACGGGCAGTACTTCGCCGTCGGCGGGCAGTTGGAAGGTGTGGAGGTCATCGAGTCGGCGACCGGCCGATCCGTTCACCGGATTCCAACTCGGTCGAACGTCCTCGCTCTGAGTGCCCGGGGGTCTGAACTGGCCATCGGCACCAAGTCGGGCACCATCCTGGTGGCCATCGAATGGTGACAGCTGGGGACCCCCTCACCTCCAACGCCTCCGGTCATCTACGTACCGTGCGAAACGCCCGTCGGGGCTCGAAATTGGTGGAGCTTGGCCGCCAACGGGACTAGACTCGTCGTCTGGGCTTGAGCACGGGCCGCCGTCTCGAGCACCGCATTGCAATCTGCGCTTGTAGCTCAATTGGATAGAGCATCTGACTACGGATCAGAAGGTTTGGGGTTCGAGTCCCTACAAGCGCGCTAGCCTCAGATGGCCTGAAACCCCGCTCCAGCAGCGGGGTTTTTGCGTTCGTGGTGCTGCACGCAAGATCGTCCAGGTCCGCGACTGACCACAAACTTGACCACAAACGCACGCACCACTGGCTGTCTAGTCACGTTGAACTGAACCAGCTTGGCAGGCCGCGAACTCAGGGCCGAACTTGCGATGTGCACCGGCAGCGCCCCGCCCACCTCGTTTCCACGTGGGACTACAATCGCTCCACCACCGGACAAGAGATTGGACTCAACTGTGGCGAAAACCGCTAGACGTAGCGAAGGCCTTAGGAAGAATCTTCGAATCGGCGATCTAGCAGCGGAACAAGATCGCAGATTCGACGCCGAGTTTCTAGCAACTGAAGACTTCTACACGCTGTCCGATCCCGATGACCCTAGATGTCTAGTGATAGGCCGAACGGGTTCTGGCAAGTCCGCAATGATCCGCAGACTCGAGTCAACCATGAAAGACAGGACCGTAAGGGTTGATCCGCGTCACCTCTCACTGCAATTCATCACCGACAGCCAGGTATCGAAACTCGCCGACGAGTTTGGCGTAAACATTGAGCCACTGTACACCGAACTTTGGAAGCACGTGATCGTCACGGAGATCATCAAGTTCCGATACGGATCGGAACCCGACCGATCAATCCGATGGCGCGGGTTCTTAGATGGCCTGCGAAAGGACAAGGCAAAGAAGTCAGCCCTACAGTATATTGAGAACTATGGAGACACCTTTTGGATTAGCACCGAAGACGTCGTCAAAGAAAAAATAAACGAGACCGACAGGCGCATTCAGCAGGAAATGGAAGGATCTACAACCTACCCAGGTATTAATGTCAAAGGCAATGTCGGTACTGAGTCCCACCAGCACGAACAGATCCGGCTGGAGAGGACGGAGCGATTCAAACGCATAGTTGGAGAACACCAACTATCGAATCTTGATCAGATTTTGGGACTTCTCGCTGATGAGATCAGGGCTTCAACCAGTCAGATGTTCGTAGTTATTGATGACTTGGATGATGACTGGGTAGATCACTCAATGTACCGCCAGCTCGTTATGGCTCTGTTCCGCACAGTTCGTGAGCTTGGTAGATTCGAGGGAATCAAGGTGGTGGTGGCAGTCCGCAACAACATACTTCGCTACTTGGACTTTGAGGAGGCTGGAACCGGACAGCGCGAGAAGTACGAAACCCTTCTGATTAACCTGAGATGGACGTCAGGTGAGCTAATGGAAATGCTTGATCTGCGCGCGAAGAGGCTCGCCCAGGAGACCAATATTAAGGCAGTGACCGGCCTGGTCGACCTTCTTCCGAAGAGCTCCCAGGGAGGGTACAAACCAACAGAATTTATCATTAACCACACACTGATGAGACCGAGGGACGCAATCGATCTTATTAACAGGGCGCTGGAGCCTGGATCCAACGACATGTATATCAAGTGGGACAGCCTCAAGCAAGCGATAAGGGGATACTCCGCATCAAGACTCGATGCCGTAGTCGACGAATGGAAGCTGGTCTATCCTGACCTTCGATGGACTCTGGAGCAGTTTTGGGATGCCCCCGCCCGGCTCAGTCGGGAGCAGGTTGACGAGATATTCTTCGGAATTGCGATCGAGGCGAACGGCCAACGTCTAAAGCCTGTAGACGAATTCACAGAAGATTTGGTTGAAGTGAGCCCCTCAGGGGCGTGGGATGGGCCATTCAGGAGTCTCGCCGCTGTCTTGTTCGAGGTAGGATTTCTGGGCGTAAATCTGGACGCGAACTCCCCCGGCTACGTGTTTTCCTTCGACGAACCAGACTACCTTGTCAGTCGACACAAGGTTGACCAGTCAGGTCGATTCGAGATTCATCGAGCCTTCCACTCTGCACTTGGCATCCAATCGAGCATGAGCTAGCAGCAGAGTCGCCTATTCAAACAGGGCCTCTCCGATCTGTTTAGCGGCCGTTCGTTGCATCGTCGGCGTCACATGACTGTAGAGATTTGTGAACAGCGTGGCGTCGGCGTGGCCGAGGCGCTCTGCGGCGACCTTCGGTGGGACGCCGCTGGCGAGCATGAGGGTGGCGCTCGTGTGGCGGAGGCCGTGAGCGGTGAGACGAGGTAGGCCGATCTCGGTCGAGATCTTGCCGAGAAGCCTGGAGAGGTATTGCGGGTGATAGGCGCCGCCCGCTGACTTGGTGAAGACGTACTCGCTCGACATGTAGCCGGCAGCTCTCGACTCGGCCGCCTGCCGTTTGCGCTGCTGATCGAGGACGGCCACCAGGTGGTCGTCGATGTCGATCGTGCGAATGGCGTCTCGACTCTTACCGGAGGACGGAACGACGTCGTAGCCAAGAGTGCTGGCGAACTCGTTGATCCGGACCCGGCGATCCTCGAGGTCAACATTTGGCCAGGTCAACCAGACCAGCTCCCCGATGCGCACACCCGTGCCCATCAGGAACGCCCACACCGGGTACAAGCGATCGCCCTCGTGCATCGCCAAGAAATGGCGGGCCTGCTCCGGCGTCCAGTGCGCCGGAATCTTCCGAGGCTTCCGGGGCGGCGACACACCGGCCATCGGGTTGGCGTCAATCAGGTTCTGGCGGATGGCGTACTTGAGAGCACCGTTCAGAGGAGCCCGGGCGAGACGGATCGTGTTTGCCGACAGCTGCCCGCCGGTCTTCACCGAGCCACGCTCTGAAAGCGTCAGCTGCCAGGAGGCGATGTCGTTGTGGGTCAGCTCGGCGACGGCCGAGGTCCCGAGGTGCGGAACGATGTAGCTGTCGGCGTAGTTCCGGTAGTCGAACAGCGTCTTGGCCGAGAGTCGACCCATCGAAGACGCCTCAGCCAAAAAGCGATCGATCAGCTCGGCGACGGTGACGCTCACACGAGATCGAGGCTGCCGGTGCGCCTCGCGCTCTGCTTCCGCCTTCTCGATGAACTGCCGGCGAGCACGACGGGCCTCCGTCGAGGTATGAAAGCCTCGCCGAGTCGTCGCTTTCCAGTCACTGTCGCCACTGGTGCCGGGGACGAAGATCCATGCCTTGAAGAACCACGTGCCGTTCTTCGCCTTGTAGACGCCACTCCCCTTGCGCGGCACTACTTCAACGCCTCGACGCGGCGGTCGGCGAGCCAGGCTTCGAGATCGGCGGGGTCGAAGCGGATGTACTTGCCGACCTTGATGTAGGCCAGGCGGCGCTCGTGCACGAGGCGGCGGATGAAGCGTGGGGTGACCGACAGACGGTCGGCGGCGCCGGCCACGTCGAGCAGTTCGGCTGAGATTGGAGCGGTCATGGCAGGGGCCTCCTTTGACCTTTCGGCCATGGTTCGGTCTGGTCGAGTTGCAGCGCCCGGGCCAAGGCGATCGCCAGGGCCGGGCCGTCGTTGGTCAGGAACGTGCAGCCGGCGGTCGCACCGCCCCGCAGCGACGACAGCCGGTAGCGGCGCCGTGAACGGCGATACGAGACTTCGCCGGTCGATCGGTCGATGCGGCGGGTCCGGACGGTCCTGGTGCGCTTCTGAGCGCCGAGGACACCTCGCAGGAGGCGCTTAGCCTCCACCACGTTGTCAGGTGTGATGCGCACCTCGGCCCGCACGGCCTCCAGCGCCATGGTCCCCCACCAGCGGCCGATCGAACCGTTGTCGTTGCACCAGCCCTCGGGGGCTTCGTCCTGGTAGGCCTTGGCGTCGGCCTTCCCAGCGGAGTAGCCGGTGAAGTACGCAGCGGCCCGGTTGGCGTCGACCATGCGCAGGCCCTCGGACCAGTCGATGCCGGTGCCGGCCACCAGGTGGCGGTCGTCACCAGAACGGACGATCTCATACCAGCTCCGGGAGAGCCACCGATGCACGGGCTCGTCGAGGATCGTCGCCGGAAGCGGGGCGAGCAAGTGGAAGTGCGGGGCTCCACGGCGTTGAAACTCGCGCTTCCAGACGCACGACAGCGGCCGTCCCGCCGCCCGAGCGAAGCGCTTGGCCAACGCTCGAAGGTGGGCGTAGGCGGCGTCGGGAGTCTGGCAACACGACTGCCAAGTCGACGGGTAGGTGAGCGTGACGAGGGCCAGACGGTCGCCGGGGTGGATCACGTCGGCCCAGTCGACCGAAGCAATGGCGCGACCAAGGCGGCGTTTCGACGAAGGCGAGAACGTGCGGACGATCCCAGCGATGTCGGGCTCGGGTTCGGCGTCGTCGGTCTCGGCATCGGGGCCGATGTTGAGCAAGTCGAGGAGCGAGAGCTGGGCGTCGGCATCGTCGGGGCGGCCAAGCATGGCGTCGGCTCCTTCCGGGTCTTTGGAGCGGGGGTCAGTCACACGAATGCGGATCATGCCCGGCGCCACCTGGAGGGCACGATCGATCGGCGCTCCTCGGGTGACCGGCACCGAGGGCAGGAATGCGGCAGCGATCTCCACGGCGTCTCGGCCTCGGAAGCCGCCGGCGTAGTCGGACAGTTCCGGCCAGGCGGGCGTCGGCGATGGGAGTTGCGGCCCGGTATGGCACAGAGACAAGCCCAAAGGCCAACCAGGTTTCGTGGCGGTGTGTCGAAGGGCGGAGTCGGTAGGTGTCGGGCGGGCAGGGAAAGGATGGGGTGAAGGAGGATGGGTGGGGGCCTGCGGCCCTGCGGCTCCCGCTGACGCTCCCGCCTCCGGGCCTCCGGTCAAGCCGAGCGAAGCACTGGTGCTGTTTGGGTGATGTCGAGTGTCAACCATGGCGGCGATCCTTCGCCGTGAGCACCTCGGCCGCCGTCAACGTCAACGCCATCACCGCCACGACTGCGCACGCCACCGAACCCGCCAACGAACGACCGGCAGCCAACGCCACCGTCGCCATCACCAGCTCGGCCGCGACGCCGATGATGATCGACCAGCCGAATCGGATCGAACCCAACCACGCCGGCAATGACGCGGTGAAGGGTAGAGGTGCTCGACGACCGAGGCCGGTGGGCCACATCAGGGCGGGGCCGGCAGCGAGCGATGTATGCGTGAGAGGCACCCCATCTTCGCCGTCCTGACGGTCGGCTTCGATGACTCCCGGTGGGGAACCGGCGACCAGAGCTCCGCCAGTGTGTGAAAGTGACGTCAGCCGGGTCGAGACGTCGATGACGACGCCGTCGCCATCCGGTACAGACGATGTAGATTGCATGATCAGCCCCCTTGGGGTTAGTGAGGGTGAGCGGTCCGTGATTAGCGTCCCTGGCCGCTCACCCGAGCTAATTCGATTGATGGTCCGTGGTTACAAGTCGGCCCACCTCGGCGTGAGATGGGCGGTGGCCGCCACCCGAGTGGCGATGGCCGAATCGGTCACGAGGGCAGCTCGAGCCAGGGCGGGCACGTCGAAGCCGGCCAGCCCGTACACCCACGCCACACCCGGCATCTGCGGCGGGATCGCCTCGACCGAAGCCAGAGAGGCGGCGCCGTCACCCAGCGCCACCTTCAACTGCTCCGACCCCAACAACCGCCCGGCGATCCGAACATCGAGCTGAGCCCGCAACTCCGACGGCACCACCTGCGCCAACGGATACTGCGTCGCACACACCACGAACACACCGAGCGCCCGACCGAGACGAGCGATCGATGACAACAACCCGACCCGGGCCTCGGTATCGACCTTGGCCTGCCGCAACACCTTGGCATCGACCAGGGGCACGGCCTCGTCGGTGACTCCCGGCGGCTCGGCGTCGTGATCGATGACGAGATCGATAGCGGCCAGCTCGGCCAACTCGTCGATCACCAAGACAACGAACGAGCCAAGCTCCGCCCGCCACACCCGCTCCCCCGCTGTCGACAGTCGGCGGGAACGATCCTCGATCAGCGAACGAATCCGATCGAACGCGACCGTCGCCTCGGCGGGCGAACACGCCAGGTGGGTGAGGCGATCACGCCACGGGCCGAGCTCGAGGCCGCCTTTCATGTCGATGCCGATGATCGACGCCGACTCGAACCCGGCGAGGCCCCCGAGAAGATTCGACACCCACCCCGACTTACCCGAACCGGTCACACCGGAGATCAGGAACCGGCCCATGTCGTCAGGCCAGCGGAATCCAACCGGTCGACCATCGGCCCGACGACCGAGTCGCACCGTTGCCGGGGCGCACGAGGTGGTCACGCCCACTGAGGCGCCTCCACCTGCTCCAGGCCGTCAACGAAACTGACGGTGAGCCAGCCAACCGAATCCGTCGGGCGTCGCCACTCCACCTCGACCCGCTCAACCCGCCGATCAGCGGCCGCCAAGCGATCAGCGACCTCGACAAGATCCTGCATCGACGAGCCGGCCCGAAGCCGCACCGACCACGACACCCACGTCGAACCGGCACTCGGAAACCAACCCAAACCCGGAGCCGCCAGCAGTTCACGACCCGCCGGCTTCGCACTCCAACGGCCGGCGATCGTCGCCAACCACACCGACGGCCACCGCCGACGAAACCGGCACCCCAGCCGCCACGTGCGAACTCGTGGAACTACCCGCTCGAACGCCAGGTGCGCACCGGCGATAACGACGCCAACGATCATCGCCGCCATTAGCGAACCGCCAAGCCCGATGACCAAGAACCATCCGACAGCGGCCAGCGGACAGCCGGCCGCCAGCCACCACAACCACCGCACCGCCAATGCCGACCGCACCAACCACGGCCGATCAGCCATCAACTCCCGAAGCAACAACCGCACCACCTCGCCGATCCGGTTAGGCAGCCGGCTTGTCAGACTTCGCCGCCCGAGCCACCGACGGAGCATTCGACGTCGAAATCGACTCCGCCCGCAACGAAACACCGCCACCGTTCTCGCCCGACCACACAATCCCGACCAGACCACCGAATCGAGGAATCACCCCCGCCTCGACCTCCGGCGCCCGAACAGCAGGCAACTTCACCTCCGTCAACTCCGGACGGCGAGCCGGATCGTCGCCATCACGCGTCAGCAGCCGGACCTTCCACACCGGCATGCCATCAGCAGAGCGCTTCTGCTCACCGGTCGTGAAGTCGGCATCCGGCACCACCTCCACCACCGACAACACCTTCGAAGCGAACGCCTCAGCATCGACAGGAATCAAACGCATCATGACCTCCAGAAAACGTCGTGACCGCTCGGACAAGAGCGATCCTGTACGCAATAGTAGAAGTACCAGCGGTACGTGTCAAGTAGTGCATCACTCCTGCGCAGACCTAAGCCGCACCGTCGACACATCTAGACTTGCCAGTGATGGTTTCGTTCGACCGTGATCTCATTGCCGCTAAGGCTGCAGAGTCGGTGGAACGTGGCGTGCCAAAGGATCGCCATCAGGCGCTGGCTTACCTAGCCGCCGTCGCCGAACAGGCCGACTCCGCCCTCTGGGAGTGTGTCGGCGAAGCACGCGAGGAAGGGCTCACGTGGTGGGAAATCGCAAGAGCAATCGACCGAGCGGAGTCAAGTGTTCGTCGATCACGGAGCCGATACCTCGAACGTGAGCTCGGCTCCTAGCTACCAACTCTGGCGCCATGAGACAGGTCGAATACTTCATCCCAACGCTTGGTACCACCGTCGGCCATCTGAGGGAGGAAAGCAGAAGGATCTATGAGGCGATGGCCGAAAGCGAGATCCACCGGCTGAAGCAGTGCGCACAGCTTGGAATCGTCCCACAGGCCTGGGAAACGGCTCGCCACACGAGGTGGGATTACATCTCGCTGATTCTCCATCTGACACGACTGGTCGAGCGCGATACCCGTCTAAGCCTCAGCTCAACGGTAAAGCTCGACGACGGCACGGTTGTCTCATCCGGCCAAGAGTTGGTGCAGAGCTGGGCGATACTTCTTCAGACTGGTCACCTCGCCTGGGGATTCACAGCCGAACGCATCCTTCTCCAAGAACTGAGTCGCCTGGGCGGCACCCGAGGCTCCAACCATCGACGAAACCTAATCTTAAGTGTCCCTGAAGGTGACGCACGAACACGCGCTGAATTCGCGCTAGAGCGAGGCCACTACTACTCTTTTCATCAGATACTTGCCTTCTATCGAGCTAAGAAGGTCTTCAGGGACGAAGAAATGCGCAGAGAGGCGCGTCGGCTTCTCGCCTCCTACTTTGCGCGCACTGAGTCAGAATCAAGTTCATTGCGGCGATGTAAAGAGCTTTTTCGTCGCATCCGTAGACTAGCCTTCCTATATCTCGACGCCGAGCACTCGCCGACCGCATTGTCACTTAGAATATCGAGATTGCTAACGACGCCTGAAGACCTATCCAGGATTGTTAGTTCGAACACTGTCGAGTCGCAGGACGAGATGATGGGACTCGAGCGATTCCTGGCGAGGCGTATCTATCTTGGACCGGAGGTGCTGGAGGCTACGGCTCAGTTCTATTTTCCCATCAGAGACAGAGTTCGATCGAACTTCAGACGGCCCAGCCTGGCGGAAGCGATAGAGGATCTTGCCAAGAGCGACTTCAGCCCAGCGAAGGCGTTGCGCGACGAACGCCTGTCCAAAGTTGCACGAATTGAAATCGAAACAAGATTCTTCAATCTGCCCTCCACGACATCCGCCGTTCTCGACGCTAGCAAGAATGTGGAAGAAGCAGCCTCCTTCTCAAGATCCATGGGCAAGGATGTCTTTATCTGCTACGAGACAGATGTTCGAAATGATATTCTTGTCGTCCAAGCTCACGCTCGATCTGACTCAGCGGTAATGAAGGCCAGCGCTCTTAGCTATCTAGTGTCGTACGTCACGCGTCTAGAGGAGACAGACAATCTAGAAAGTCTGGGGATTGATCTACGCATATACGACCAGCAGCGATACCTCGGAGTACTCGGTGAGCAGCTCATCTTGGCAGCTCTCGATGTGTTCTTTCTACACAACTATCGCTGGGAATGGACTCGACAGGTTGAAGGTCTCCGGTGCGTGAGCGGTCGCGCCGGTCTCGTCGGCACGGTACTCGATCAGATTGTTTCCGAGAGCCGGATGTCGAGGGCTGATAAGTACGAGGTTGTGGCTACGCTCGCTGCGGCACGATCGCGTCGGAGCACAATGCCGATGGTCGCGTCAGTTTCCGGAGTCCGAGCAGTTGACCGTGATGGCAAACACTCCCTGGAGATCGATGGCGTAGTCCTGTCGGTTGACAGGCCGAGCGGCAGGCTCGTACTGACGCTCACGGAGGCTAAGAGTTCGGGCCGAGGTGGTGCCACCGGAGAGGCGGCCAAGGATTTGTCGGAGAAAGTCCGGCACCTGGTTCGCAGCCCTGGCGTCACCATGTCCAGGACATGCAGGTCGGGGCCGCGTGGAACCGTTTGGCGAAACCTCCGCCTTCCGATTTTAGGCTCAGCGAGAGGTGGATGGCGCGGCCATCCCCACCGGGGCCGCTTCTTGGAGAACTTGCGGAGATCTTCTCGGATCTTGTCCTCGTCGGGAGGCGGCGCCGGCGGCGTGTGAAGCGGTGCTGGCCGACCACCTTACGCCCGCCGTTGGGAGACCCCGAACCGGTGCTGGCGAAACGGCGCTGCGGCGACAGCAGTTTCCCTCCGCGATCTCCTTGAGCATTGCCTTGTCCAACTCGGCCTGAGAACAACGTGAGAACAAACTCTCGGAATCCTGCCCGAAGCGGCTTTTGCCAGTTTGCAGCGGACACCACAGCATGGCGCACAGTTGAATCGCATCGAAACCCCGCTACCGGCACCAGCACCAGCTGAGAACAACAGCGACTTCCGGGCAACCACGGCCAATATCGGCCACCCCCGGAATCAAGCATCATGAGAACTACGGATCAGAAGGTTTGGGGTTCGAGTCCCTACAAGCGCGCTGACGTCGTTCCGTCTGAGTGCGGCCCACGACTATCGTGCCGCTTGGCGTGGCAGGGAGCGCATCGAAGCTGTAGCTCCTCCACAACGGTCCTCCCGCTGGCTGCAAAGTCCGGGACATGGTCGTACTCGAGAAGTGACGATGCGCCACAGTCGACGCAGCGCTGATCATGTTCCTTCACCACCCGCCGCTGCCGAACCGTCGGATGCCTTCGCTTCGATGATGCGTTGATCGGTCGCCCATCGGCATCATGAATCAACGCTCGAAGGAATGCCGATGGTGCGATCCGCTCGACGACCGAGCCGGGAATCGGGCTGCCGTCATCGAGCGTGCAGCCATCCGCCCGCACATGAACGACCACCTCGAAGCCGCCCGACGACCGGCCGTCTCGGCGACGAGCTCCCGCCCCGCCCACCGCCGCCAACCCGTCGGCGTATTGTTGGGCCAACGTGGGCCAGCATCCAGTGTCATCAGCTCGTGCGGCCGACGACATCACGTGGTGTTCCAGTCTGGCGATGAGAACGCCGGCCGGCAGTGGCGGTAGACGGGCGGTGAACATGACCATGCCGTCAGGTTCGGTCCGCCACGAACACGACCGCCGGTTCTGCTGATGGCGTGCGAGTTCCTCGCTGTTGCTGGTTCGTTCCAGCCAGGCGGCGATGGCTCGGCCGAGGTGACCGGCCGGGGTTCGCTCGGCCAGAGCGAGAAGCTCGTCCTCGTTGTCGGACGTTGCGAATCGGGTGAGCGTTCGGACCTTGCTGTAGCTCACGACACCTCGTGCGAACGCGCCCGCGGACGCGGGGAGACTGCGGAGACTTCGCCCGACGCGAATCCACTCCCGGGCGGTGCTGACCTCGATGTCGGCCGCCTGAGCGATCCAGTGCGCGGCAGTCGGCGAGCCTGCGGCGATCCACTCGTCGGAGTCGGCGAACTCGGCGGCGACATGCACGATCTCCCGCTGGTCTCGGCTGAGCCGTCGAATCGTGATCAGCAGTGCACGCGTCCGCGGACGCGCAGCGGATTGGACAAGAGGGTCAGACGAAGAAGACAGCGGCGAGCGACGGACGGTGGGCATGATCGATCCGATCGGAGAGAAGACTTGTCGGACCGCCCGGTGAATGAAGCGAGGGGCTTGGTCGAGCTCGCACGACCAAGCGTAAACGAGTGGTGTGACACTTAGGAGCACAGAACGACGCCGCCCGTTGGCCGTCTGTCGTCGTCACGCGTCCGCGGACGCGTGACGAGACCGACCTACCAGGCGATCGTCAGCCAGATGGCGGGCACTCGATCGGTCCCGCCGGGTCGCAGTACACGACGGCGCCGCGGGTCATCGTCCACACGACGGTGGTGTCGAGCAGGCTCGTCGGCATCGTGGAACGGAGTGGATCGCCGCTGAGTATCACGAGATCCGCCGCTTTGCCGACCTCGATGCTGCCGACCTCGCGGTCGAGATGCAGCAGGGTGGCACTGCCGAGCGTCATGGCCTCGAGCGCTTCGGTGGTCGTCAACGCATGGGAGGTGAGTTCGGGAGGCGCCGCGCAGGGCCCTGGACCACCGAAAGCCGGTGGGGCATCGGCCTGACCGAACGTCGTCAGCGAGTACCAGTGCGCCATCGACTCCCGGCTGTAGTAGGGCAGGTCGGCCTGCCAACCGAGCGACACCCCGGCGTCGGCCATCACCCGCCAGGGATGGAGCCACTCGATCTGGTCGGCCTGGAGATGCTGGCCCCACCAACCACCTCGATTGTGCTGACACGAGTTGTACTCGCCGAAGATCACGGCACCGATGTCGTTGGCGACGTACAGCTCGAGCACATCGGGGCGAACGAGCACGTTGTGGTCGATGCGGTGGCGGTCGGGGTTGCCGTCGCCGGCGATCACCTCACTCAACGCCATGGCCGCCGTCTCCACACCGACGTCACCGATGGCGTGGATGATCACCTGGTGACCGGCGGCCTCGGCCTGGGCCACCACGGCACTCATTTCTTCGACCGTCAGGTACAGGTCGCCCTGAGGTGACGGCGGAAGCGGATCGAGCCCGGGCTGGTACGGAAAGCTGATCGCCGGAGCATTGCAGGCACCGCCGTCGGCGAAGATCTTGGTGCCGAGCACGGCGAACATGGCGCCGGGATCCCGGGACACCGGCCAGCTGAGATGGGGGTTGCCGGGGCGCCGGTCGCCGCAGAACGTGTTGTAGGCCGACCAGCTTCGAGTCCGCAGCCGAAGGTCGCCGGTGGCGGCGAGACCCTGGAGGCGGGTGATGTCGGCGTCGTTCGCGGTTGGTTCGCCGACGGTCGTCACCCCCTGGGCGAACCGCTCGTCTTCCAGGGCCTGGGTCGAACCACCCGCCGCGTCCTCCCAGACGTGACTGTGGGCGTCCACGAACGCCGGTGTCACGGCCCGTCCACCCACGTCGATGACCTCGACACTCGACCCGGCGATGAAGACGTCGAGGATCTCGACCTCCGAACCGACGGCGATGATCCGGTCGTCCTGGATCGCCACCGCCTCCTCGACGCCACCGCTCACCGTATGGACCGCGCCGTTGGTGATGACGAGGTCCGGGCCCCAGTCACAGACCCGCCCGAACACGTCGTAGCGAGCCGTGATGCCGTTCTCGGTGCCGATGTAGACGAGCTGACCGGTTCCACCGGCCGTCACATCGGCCCGGGAAACGAAGAACCGCGAGCCATCGGAGCGAGGCCGCGAGACGAGCGGCGTCTCCCGAACGGTGAGGAACGGGCCGAGGTCGAGCGTGTACCGCTGCTCGAACGTCCCATCACCGTTCGCCGTCGATGTGCCGGTGACGGTGTACGGTGTGCGCCTGGTTCCGAGCGTGCCGCCCAGGGCACCACCGACGAGATCGGTGGTGATGGCGCCGCTGATCCTGATGCAGACGGAGTCTTCGTGTTGAGCCGACGCCGAGGACGTAACGCCCAGCGTTGCCCCCAGGAGGATCACGAATACACCGACGGCCAGCCTGTTCCCGCGCTTCATGGCGGGACCGTACCATACGCCTTGTACCGCAACAAACAGGGTACGACACGACGCCATGCGACCCACGAACGACGGGTGGGCGTTCAGCGCTGGTTACGGCTCTGTTCGAGTATGCGCAGCGTCGCCGCCGACGGCGAACAGCCGAACTCCTGGCGCATCACCTGTTCGCAGCGGTCGAACGCCTTCAGCGCGGCGCTCGAGTCACCACGACCGAGCTCGGCCGCCATCAACCGCTGGTACCCGGCCTCCCGGAGCGGGTCGAGTTCGATGGCCAGCTCGGCCACCGTGGCGGCCAGCCACGGATCGCCTCGCTCGATCCAGCCGTCGGCCAACAACTCGTAGCTTCGATACAGCCCAGCCCGCATCGACCGTCTGATCTGCTCGATCCACTCGCCCTCCGAGCCGCTGAGAAACGGCCGCCGCAGGATGCTGGAGGCGACGGTGGCGTCCGGTAGGGCTTCCGCGACAGCGCCCCGCCGCATCGCGCCCGTGGCCCGGTCGAGCCGCCGCCGGGCCACCTCGAGATCCACCCACGCACCCGGCGGCAACACCATGGCGTACGAACCACCGGTCGACTGCAACATCGCCTTGCCGTCGAGCCCGACCCGACTGAGCAGGGAGCGGATCCGGCTGACCAGCGAATTGAGCGACGCCCCCCAACTGTCGCTGATCTCGTCGCTCCAGACGATCTCGGCCAGGCGATCGCGTCCGACCGGAACCCGCTCGACGATCAGCGCGGCCAGCACGACCCGGCCCTGGTTGCCGGGAAGGGCCGACTCGTCGAACGACCCGTCGGGCCCCTCGATCACCATCCGTCCGGTGAGGTGGATTCGGAGATCATCGGAGGGCAAGAATTCGACAACCTTTCTGCAATACGATCCAGTCAGAGTCGCTCAGGAGGAAACGAACGTGACTGCCCAACTCATCGAATGCCCCTGTGGAACCGTGCTGCGTGGCGACGGCCTGGAGGCCGTCGTGGCCGAAGCCCAGGAACACGCCCGAACGGTGCACGACATGGAGCTCGACGACGAGCAGGCTCGTTCGATGGCTCGCCCGAGCTGATCCTCACCGTAGACGACCCGGAGTCACCGGGTCGACGAAATCGACGGAGGAATCATGAAGCAATTCGCCTGTGGAACCGTGGTCGACGGCTGCGACGGCGTCGTGACCGGGGAAACCGAGGACGAGGTGCTGGCCGCGGCGGCCGCCCACGCCGCGGACGTGCACGGTATGGCCGAGGTCCCGACCGAGGTGGTCGCCGCGATCCGAGCCGGCATCACCGAGGTCTGACCGGATCGCAAACGGGGCCGGCTCGACCGACGACGCGTGGTCGGCACGGCCCGGCCGGCTAGCCGCGGTCGCGCTCGTGCAGCGCAATGAGCGCCGCGTTGACGATATGGCCGGTGGAGATGCCGGTGGCGTGGTGGAGGTCGGCGATGGTGCCCGATTCGCCGAACTGGTCGACGCCGAGAGCGATCTGGTGGGTGCCGAGCGCGGATCCGATCCACGCCAGGCTGTGGCTGGCCGCGTCCTGGACGGTGACGATGGGGTGGCGGCGTTGCACGGGGGGAACGAGACGGTGGAGGGGGCTCGGTTGACGCACACCGACGCCCCGGGTTGTCGCGAGACGGTATCGGTGTTGCCAGGATCGGTGCACGAGGTCGGGGCTGGTGAGGTGGATGACGGAGGCGGCAACGCCTTCGGCGTGGAGTTCGTCGGCGGCGGCGAGAGCTTCCGGGGCCAGGGCTCCGGTGGTGATGAGGGTGACCGCTTCCCGATCAACAGCTGGTTCAGGCTCGTGGAGCCGGTAGCCGCCGCTGAGCACATGCCCTCGTAAGGTCATCTCCCCGTGGGCCCGGAGGGCGCGGGCGAACGGTTCCTGATCGATCGGGCGGGTGGACAGCCGAAGATAACTGGCGGTGCCGTCGGGAGCGGTGAGTTGGGTGATGGCGTGGCACAGGATCCAGTCGACCTCGGAGGCGTAGGCCGGTTCGTAGTAGGTCAGGCCCGGAAGTTCGGTGCCGATCGACGGCGTGATCGTCGACTGGTGAGCCCCACCTTCGGGGGCGAGCGTCACCCCCGACGGGGTACCGACGATGATGAAGCGCGAGCCGTTGTAGAGGGCATAGATCAGGGCGTCGAGGCCACGCAACACGAACGGGTCGTAGACGGTGCCGATGGGGATGAGCTGTTGGCCGTGATGGTCGTGACTGAGCCCGAGCTGTCCCAGCAGGGTGAACAGGTTCATCTCGGAGATGCCGAGTTCGATGTGTCGACCCGACGGCGACGGTGCCCATTTGAGGAGCCGGTGTTGGCCGCCGTGGGGCTCCCGCACCCGGGGGTCGAAGACGCCCGTCTTGTTGATCCACCCGCCGAGGCTGGTCGAGATCGACACGTCGGGTGCGGTGGTGACGATTCGTTCACCGATCCCGGGGTGGGTGGCCAGTGCGGTGAGAGTCCTCCCGAAGGCGTCCTGGGTGGAGGTGGTGCCCTCACCGACGGCCGGGTTGGCATGGCTCGGAGCGGCGAGGACCGGGGGTTTCGCCGGCGTGGGATTGTTGATGGCGGCGCCAACCGATGCGCAGAGTCGCCCTTCGGGGCTCTGCGGGTCGAACCGGTCCCACTCGTTCCCGGGGGTGAGGCCACTGCGACGGCGGAGTTCGTCGATGTGGTCGTCGGTGAGGAGTGCGGCGTGGTTGAGGGCGTCGCCGGCGATGGGGAGGCGGTGGCCTTTGATGGTGTAGGCGAACACGACGCTCGGCTGGTCGGTGACACCGTCGCAGGAGCGGAAGGTGTCGACCAGCAGCTCCAGGTCGTGGCCGCCGAGATCGTGGACGAGGGTCTGGACCTCCTGATCGCTGTAGTTGCGGAGGTGGTCGTCGAGCCCGGGGTCGGCATCTCGGACGACGGCCGCTCTGACGTCGGGGCCGGACAAGCTGAAGAGCTGCTGGTAGGCCTCGTTGGACATGGCGTCGAGCCGCCGTTGCAGCAACTCCCCTCCCCGTCTGGCGAAGGCGTCGCGGAGTTTGTGGCCGTACTTCGCCTCGGCGACGTGCCAGCCGGCGTCGGCAAAGAACCGTTGCAGGCGGGTGGCGGCGATGTCCGGGATGACCCGGTCGAGACTCTGGCGATTGAGGTCGACGATCATCAGGAAGTTGCCGAGGCCGGCGGTGGCCGGGTCGGCGATGGCCTCCCAGACGTTGCCCTCGTCGAGTTCGGCGTCACCGACGGTTGCGATGAACCGTGCCCGGGGCTGGGGGCCGAAGTGGGCGTCGGTGTACCGGCGGGTGAGCGCGGCGAACAGTGGGGCGACGGCGCCGAGGCCGACCGAGCCGGTCGAGAAGTCCTCGACGTCGGGGTCCTTGGTTCGTGACGGGTAGGCCTGGAGGCCACCGAATTGTCGCAGGGTGGTGAGATAGGAGGCGTCGAGCTCGCCGGTGAGGTACTTGATGGCGTGGTAGACGGGGGCGGCGTGCGGTTTGATGGCCACCTTGTCGCCCTGTTCGAGGTGAGCGAACCAGAGCGCGGTCATGATGGACGTCATCGACGCGCACGACGCCTGATGTCCGCCGGTCTTGACCTCGCCGCCCCGTCGGTTGGCGGCATGAATCATGCGGGTCGACAGCCACAACACCCGCTGTTCGATCGAGGCCAGCGTTTCGAGGTCGGGCCCGCCGCTCGCCGGGCCGGGGGCCCCAGTGCGCTGTCCCCCAGCACCCCGTGTTCCAGTGCCGGTCATGGCATCGGCACCGCGGCGAGTCCGGTGGTGACGTCGTCGACCAGGTCGTCGATCCGTTCGACCCCGACCGAGATGCGTACGAGGCCGTCGGTGACACCGTGCGCGGCCCGCTGGTCGGGCGGCACGCCGGCGTGGGTCATCGATGCCGGGTGTTCGACCAGCGACTCGGTGCCGCCGAGCGACACGGCGAGCTTGATCATGTCGAGGCCGTCGATGAAGGAGAACGCCGCCGCCTCCGATCCCAGGTCGACGGCGATCATCGAACCCGGCCCGAGGCACTGACGCCGATAGAGGCAGTGCTGCGGTGAGCCCTCGGGTAGCAGGCTGAGATGATTGACGGTCCCCACCGCACGCTGTCGAGCGAGAAAACCGGCCAGCGCCGTGGCGTTCTCGGTCGCCTGACGCATGCGCAGGTCGAGCGTTTCGAGGCTGCGACACAACAGCCACGCGGTCGCCGGATCGAGCATCGTGCCGAGGAACGTCCGCATCGCTGCGATCGGTTCGAGCGCCGCCGAGTTGCCGACGATGGCCCCGGCGATCAGATCGCTGTGGCCCCCGAGGTGTTTGGTGGCCGAGTAGATGGAGATGTCGGCCCCGTGGGCGAGCGGGAGTTGCCAGATCGGACCGAGGAACGTGTTGTCGACCGCCACCACCGGCCGTCGCAGGTCGGTGGTGTGTTGGTCGGCGATGCGGCGGGCCTGGGCGATGTCGGCCAGCGAGTTGGTGGGGTTGGCAGGGGTCTCGACGAACACCATCCCGAGCGGGCTGTTGGCGTCGGCCAGTCGCCGGACGATCTCGTCGTCGGTCGCGTCGGGCCGGTAGCCGATCGTCTCGATACCGAACTCTGGCAGCATCGACCTGACGACGTGGTCGGTGCCGCCATAGAGCGGCTCGGAATACAGCAACACGTCCCCGGGACGCAGGTGGGCCAGCATGGTCGTGGTGATCGCCGCCATGCCCGAGGCGAAGCTCAGGGCGCGTTCGGCGGACTCCCAGCGACAGAGCCGGTCCTCGAGAATCTCGATGTTGGGGTTGTTGATCCTGCTGTAGATCAGACCAACTTGTTCGCCGGCATCGGGTTCACGCAAACCGTAGGCCACCTCGAAGAATCGTTTGCCGGCTGCCGCCGACTCGAACACGAACGTCGAGGTCCGGAAGATCGGGGGCTTCAGCGAACCCTCCGACCACTCGGGCTGATAGCTGAAACCCATCATCTCGCTCGCAGGGTGGCGCATGACTCCGGACGCACGTTTCACAGCAAGACCCTTCTCAGATTGGGGATCATCGTGTCTCGATGCTCGTGAGTATGGGCTATCTTTCATCAGGTGAACAGTCAGCCGCAGTATTTTCGGCAGGGCTATCCGTCAGGCGGTCTCGACCGCATGGATCGCGACATCGTGGCCCTCCTGCAGCAAAATGCGCGGCGCTCGAACCGGGAGGTCGCAATGCGTCTCGGGATCGCGGACTCCACCTGCTCGGCCCGTATTCGCCGGCTCGAAGACGCGGGAGTCCTGACCGGCTACCAGGCGATCGTCGACCCGGCGGCGCTGGGGATCGGTTTGGAGGCCGTCGTTGCGGTCCAGCTCGTGCGCCACGACCCGACCGCCATCGACGCGTTCTGGGAACACACGAGCGAGCTACCCGAAGCCACCCGCGTCTTCCACCTCACCGGCCGCGACGACTTCCTCGTGCACCTCCTACTGGCCGACGCCCAGGCGCTGAGGCGGGTCACCACCGAGGTCATCACCACCTGGGACGAGGTCGCCCGCTTCGAGACCTCCGTGGTGTTCGAACACCGAGACAATCCGGTCGGAGGCTCCGGCGGTTGACCGATACCGACACCGGGCCGGGCCGGGCGCGATCGATCAGGTCACAGCTCAGGTCGCGGCGGCCCGACGCTCGGCGGCCCGTTTCAGACCGTCGGCGAAAAGCGCAAACGAGTCGGTGAGATCCGGGATGGCCCTGGTGATGAGGACAGCCAGCGGGCCGGTGAACGCCTCGGTCATCGTGAACTCGGTGCGGTCGTCGCCGAGGTCGACGATGTCGTAGGTCCGCTCACCGGTGAACAGACCCAGCGGCATGCCGTCCGACCACACCATTCGGGTCGGCGGCCGCATCTCGGAGACCTCGAGCTTGAACGTCCGCTTCGGGCTGGCGATCGACACCAGTTCGATCGTCTGACCCTCGGCGATCACGCCCTCCACCGAGACGACGGCTTCGTTCCACTCGGCGTACGACGAGGCGTCGGTCAACAGATCCCACACCACGGCGGCCGGGGCGGTGATGGTCCGGGAAACCCGGTAGGAGCGAGCGGCCATCACAGCGCCCGCATCCGGTTGTTGCGGTTGTTGTGCTCGACTTCGGCCAGGCCGAGGTGTTCAAGCACCGGTGGCACATAGTTGCCGAACCGGCCCCGGTAACCCTTACGCAGCCCGTACCAGCCCCCGACTGGATTGTCGGCGGATCGGGCCCAGGCCTCGACCGTGTCCGGCTTCACCTCCTTGCCCTCGTCGGCGTTGCCCAGGAGCATCCAGTCTCCGTGCTCGACCAACATGTCGTGCAGATCCTCGATGCACCGCAACCGGTAGCCCAACGTGGTCGAGCCCACCCGGATCATCAACGCCGGTGGTTCGGCCGACTCGTCACGCCAGGCGTCGAACTCCGAACGGCCGGGCGGGGTCGTGAGAATCCAGGGATCCTCAGGCGTCCCTTCTCCTTCGATGTGGTCCTTCATGTTCACCTCTCCGATCCACCAACGCTGTTCAACGACGGGGCGACACCGGTCAGCCCGGAGTCGATGATGAACCGCTGTTCATGACACCATATGTCATGAATAGCGGAAATCTTCGAGGACACGAACGAGACAGAAGTTGACACGAAGGAGTGATCAGGAGATGTGAGGAGGTGACCCCGTGCGAGCCGGCCGCCTGCTGAGCCTGTTGCTGCTGCTCCAGAACGGCGGGACGATGACCGCCCGTGAGCTGGCCGATCGGCTGCAGGTCTCGGAGCGGACGGTGCTGCGCGACATCGAGGTCCTCTCCGGAGCCGGGGTTCCCGTCTACGGCGTCCGGGGGCCGGGTGGCGGCTTCGCGCTTCTCGACACGTTCGAGCAGTCGGTCCCGCCACTGGTGCCGGGGCTGTCGGCCACCACCGGCCGCCTGCGGCGGGTGCGGGTCCGAGTGGCTCCCGCCGCCCTGCAGCGGGCGCTGGTGACCGGACGGCCCGAAGGGTGGCGACCCCGGCCGAACCCCGACCCCATCGACGACCGTCCGGACTGGATCGAAGGCTCGTTCCGGTTCGACTCCTACGACGCCGCGGTGCGTGAGCTGATAGCGCTCGGACCGGACGTCGAGGTCCTGCTGCCGGTCGAGCTGCGAGCGTCGATGGCGACGGTTGGCCGGCGCATCGCCGACCTGCACCGTTCCTAGCCGCCATCTACCCAAGCTGGGGGATTCCAGCGAAGAGGATGTGACCTAGGGCTTCCGGGCCGGGGTTCGAGGTGACAGATGGGCCGTGTGGTTGATGGTCATGTTGCTTGGTTGGTGTGGTGGGTGTTGAGGAGGTCGATGGGCCGTCGACCGGCCATGTAGTCGCCGTGGTTGCGGCGCCGGGTGTTGTAGCGGGTCAGCCAGGCGTTGGCCTCGGCTTGGAGCTGACGGACCGAGTTGAAGTGACGTCGGTGGAACGCTGGCCGCCAGCACTCTTGGAGCATTGTGCCCTGGAAGCGTTCGCACACGGCGTTGTGGTTCGGTGACCGTGGCGGGATCCGCACGTGGTCGATGCCGACCTCGGCCAGGTGATGCCGGAACTCCAGGCCCTTGTATTCGGGCCCGTTGTCGGTGAGCACTCGTTGGACTGGGATCCCGAGCCGACGCATAGTTTTGGTGAGGTGGTCAATGAACCGGATCGTGTCGGCAGTGCTGACAGGCCCGATGATCAGTTTCACGATTGCCCATCGTGTGTAGGTGTCGACGGCGGTGAGTTGGTACACCTTGCCGACGCCTTTGAGGTTCCCGATGTAGAAGCTGTCCAAGGCGACGAGATCGCCTGGACGACCGGCCCAATGGCAGAACCCGAACGGTTCGCCCAGTTCCTCGGTGACCGGCTCGGTGATGATCCCGGCCAGCGAGGCGATCGCAGCGGCACGGGCAATCCGCTGGCGGCGCCGACCTAGACCGTGGTCGACCAGGATCCGCTGCACGGTGGTCTTACCGATTTCATAGCCCAGCTCGTGGAGCCGATCGGCGAGCTGGCGGCATCCCAGGGTGGGCTCGACGACTGCGACGGCCAACAGATCGGCGACCACGTGGGTCGGGGTCTCGTTGGGCTGGGCCGGGCGTCGCCGGTCCTTGGGCCACAGCGCCTCGATCCCGTAGAGTTCGGCGGTGTTCTTCCATTCGTAGTAGCGGGTGCGTGACACGCCGATCTGGCGGCACGCAGCGGAGATGTTGCCAAGTTCTTCAGCGAGATTCAGCAATCGGACGCGCCGGTGATAGATGATCTCTGCAGAGGTGGTCATGGTGATGGGTTCCTTTGGATCTGTGGAAGGAACCACAGGGTCCATCACCAGGCCCCTCGACTGAGGGACCTGCAACCTCAAACCCCGGACAGAAAGACCTAGGAGACTGCTGAGCAATTCTGGGTGAAAGGCTCGCGTTTTTGGGCTGGGTGGAAAATACTGGTGGGTATGCAGGGTCGGTCGGATTCGGGTCGGGAGTTGTTGGACGCGCAAGCGTTGGTGGGTCATCTTGTGCCGGTCGACACGGTGCACGGGTTTTTGGCCCAGCATCGACGGCGTCTGTTTCCCGACGAGTTGTTCGCTGATCTGTTCGGGTCGGGTCGGGGTCGCCCGTCGGTGCCCGCTGATGTGGTCGCGACAGTGCTGGTGTTGCAGGCCCTGGAGGGCCTGTCGGATCGTGACGCGCTGCGGGCGCTGGTCACCGATCTGCGTTGGAAAGTCGCCGCAGGTCTCAGTCTCGATGACGAGGGGTTCCATCCCACGGTGTTGACGTTGTGGCGCAACAAGCTGCGGGGCTCGCAGAACCCTGAGCGGGTGTTCGACGCGGTCCGTGAGGTCGTCGCTGAGACCGGGGTGCTGGCCGGCAAGACCCGCCGGGCGCTTGACTCGACCTTGCTCGATGACGCGGTCGCGACCCAGGACACGGTCACCCAGTTGTGCTCGATGATCCGCCGGGTCCGCAAAGCCATCCCCGCCGCAGCCGCTGCAGTGCTCGAGGGTGATGACTACGACAGCGGCGGCAAGCCGGCGTGCGCGTGGGACGACCCCGACGCCCGCAACGAGTTGGTGTCGAGGCTCGTCAACGACGCCCTCGCCGTGCTGACCGCTGTCGATGACATCGAGCTCGACGACGCTCAGGCACAGCTCGTTGGCCTGTTGGCGTTGGTTGCTGGCCAAGATGTCGAACCCGGCGATGAGGAAGGCAGCTGGCGGATCGAGCGGGGTGTCGCCAAGCATCGGGTCATCTCGGTGGTTGATCCCGAGTCCCGTCACATGCACAAGTCCCGCTCCTCTTACCGCGACGGTTACAAGGCCCACGTCGCCGTCGAGCCCGACACCGGCATCATCACCAACTGTGACCTGACCCCGGCCAACGAAGGCGACGGCCCCACCGGGATGGCCCTGGTTGCCGGCGAGCCCGCCGGGACCGAGATCCTCGCCGACTCCGCATACGGCTCGGGCGGGTCGCTCGCAGCGATCGACGCCGCCGGACACATCCCAGTGATCAAACCCTGGCCGCTGCACACCAACCCGAATCTGGGCGCCGATCAGTTCAGCCGAGATGACTTCGCCATCGACTATCAGGCCCGAACCGTGACCTGCCCCAACGGGGCCAGCACCCACATCACCGCCGGCGGCACCGCAACCTTTGGAGCGAAGTGTCGAGGCTGCCCGCTTCGCCAGCGTTGCACGACACGAGCGTCTGGGAAGGTCTTCACAGTTACTGGTCACGACGAGCTTCTCGCCGCAAACCGGGCCCGTTGGCGCAGCGACAACGACCTCACCGACCGCTACCGCCAACACCGACCCTTGGTTGAGCGCACCATCGCTTGGCTCGTCGCGAACAGCTGCCGCCGCGTGCGGTTCATCGGTGTCGACGCCAACCGGCTCGGCCTCACACTGCGAGCCGCAGCCCTCAACCTCCGACGCCTCATCAACCTCGGCCTCGGCCACAACGGCGCCACCTGGACACTCGCCAGCTGACAACCCCACGCCCTCGGTCCGCTATCGCCCACCCCACCAGAGAAACCCTCGCTGTCCAAACGGGCTCCGCCCGCCCGAACACACCGGCCCTACCCGGCCGCAATGCCGATTGCTCAGCAGTCTCCTAGGGTCGACTATCGAGGAGGAGACGTCATGACCGCACAGTTCGAAGCCGGCTGGAGACAGGATCCCCGTCAGTCGGGGCGGATGCGATGGTGGGACGGACACGCCTGGTCGGATCAGACCCATCCGCTGCCCAGTTCCGCCCCGTGCCCGCATTTCGTTTCGACGGAGGTGCAGCCACCTACATCGGCACCGGAATGCTCGCCGCGCTGGTCACCATCGTCACCCTCGGCATCTCCTTTCCGTTCGCGCTCGTGCTGGTCGAGCGGTGGCGGGCGAAGCACACCTACATCGAAGGTCGCCGTCTGATGTGCAGAGGCACGGCGCCCCGGGTGACGAGGTGGCGGATCGAGCATCTGGCGTTCGACCCGAGCTTCCAGCCACCGTCGATCCGTGACAGACTGCTGGCATGAAAGACTCCCTGACTGCCGGTCTCGAAGGGTCGGAGGAACACCTGGTCACCGACGACATGTCGCCGCCGCACCTGCCCGTGAAGGTGCTGTCGACACCCGACATGGTTCGCCTCATCGAGCAGACCTGCCTGTTGGGCGTCCAATCCCACCTCGACGACGGCGAGACGACGGTCGGGGTCCATGTCTGTTTCAGTCACGCCGCATCGGTCGCGGCCGGGGAGACGGTTCGGATCAACTGGGAACTGACCGAGCGCGATCGCCGGCGGCTGGTGTTCAACACCACCGTTCAATCCGGTGAGACCTTGGTCTCGGAGGGAACCCACCAGCGGTTCGTCGTCTCGCCGTAGCCCTCACGCCCACGCCCGGCATCCGACCTCGCACCGCTCAATGAACGGGCGGTTTCAGCCGAGAAGAGGTCATGGGAACCGATCCGATGGCCGACGATATGGGTATCAGCCAGCCTGAATGGCACCCGGTGATTCACGACGACGAGGACGATCGGGTCGCCGACCTTCACCGATTGAACCCGGGTGACCTGAAAGGGCGGCCGGTGCTCGATCGAATCGTGGCCCTGCTCAGCGATGCCTTGGGGGTGCAGAACAGCGGGATATCGATGGTCGATCGTG
Source organism: Acidimicrobiales bacterium (assembly GCA_965216675.1). Classification (GTDB taxonomy): domain Bacteria; phylum Actinomycetota; class Acidimicrobiia; order Acidimicrobiales; family SZUA-35; genus JAHELU01. The sequence goes on from CBDCGK010000004.1 coordinate 2,394,254, forward strand.
ATCACGAGTATTTTCTGGCCAACACCGTCGACGCGTCAGGCACAGGATCACGGACCGAAGCGTTCTGTTCCCACACCGTGGCCGGAACCGACCCGTTCGTGCTCGAGGACGCAACAACCGACCAGGTGTTCAAGGACCATCCGAAGGTGGTCACCGACGGCATCCGGTTCTACGCCGGCGCTCCCCTGACCGGCCCGGAGGGGCAGAACGTCGGCGCCCTGTGTGTGCGCGACACCGAGCCCCACGCGTTCGGACAGCACAGCCGGGAGCTGCTGGTGGGGCTGGCCGCCATCGCCTCCCACGTCATGCAGACCGAACTCGACAACGTACGGCTCGAGCAACGATCCAGGGAGCTCGAGGAAGCCATGGAGGACCTCCGCCGGATACAGCGGGAGCTGTTGGAGGCGTCGAAGATGGAGGCGCTGGGATCGCTGACCGCAGGCGTGGCCCACGAGATCAACACACCGAGCCAGTTCGTGGGCGACAACCTGACGTTCCTCCGTGAGAGCATCGAGCCTCTGTTCGACACGGTCGGCATGCTGATGTCCTCCGTTGGCGAGCAGACCACCAACGACACCGGCCCGGCGCTGGCCGAGTTCCTCGACGCCCTCGACAAGGTGGACTTCGAATTCATCCGCGACGAAACGCCGACCGCCATCAAGCAGTCGGTGGACGGGATCGAGCAGATCAGGCGGATCGTGCGATCACTGCGCGAATACTCACACCCCGGAACGCAGGAGATCTCTCCGGCCAACCTGAACGAGGCGATCGAGAGCACATCGGTTGTCTGCCACAGCCGGTGGAAGCAACATGCGCGCCTCGAGATGGACCTGGATCCGAATCTTCCCGAGGTGCCGTGTCGACTTGGTGAGGTCAATCAGCTGGTCATGAACCTGATCGTCAACGCGGCCGACGCGATCGCCGCGAACCGCTCAGACATGGGTCTGGTGACCATTGCCACCGGATTCGACGACGAGTGGGCCCACATCTCGGTGACCGACAACGGCGGCGGCATCCCCGCCGACATCCAGTCGCGGATCTTCGACCCGTTCTTCACCACCAAGCAGGTCGGCGAGGGAACCGGACAGGGACTTGCAATCTCCCGCCGGTTCGCCGAGAACCATGGTGGCACGCTGGATTTCGAGACAACGCCGGGCGAGGGCACCACGTTCAAGCTGGCCTTGCCCCTCGACGGCGCCCCGGAACCCGACGACGAAATCCGCTGAACGCCGCCTGCACCGAGACCGGGGGCGCGAGTCACGGGATCTCGACGACGTCGGGCGGGGCGATGTCGCCATGGAGCTCCTCGACCCGGTCGCGGCGGGCGTCGAGAACCGCTCGCTGGTTGATGTACCCCTTGTCGGTCGTTTCACCCAGATCGATCGACGGCGGATCGGTGAGGATCAACACCCGCCGGATCCGGGTCGATGACGAGTTGCCGTTGACCTCGTTGTGGGCTCGAATCCGATCGGCGAGGGCCCGCCTCAGCTCGGGTGTGTCGTGTTGGTCGGGAGCCAGCCACACCAGGAGGCCCAGGAAGTCACGGTCGTGCCCGGTCACGACACAGTCGGTCAGCAGCGGCGAGGTCGCGGTCAGGATCGACGGGCGGAGCGTGCCGACGCTGACCCAGGTTCCGGTCGTCAACTTGAAGTCTTCGGCCACCCGACCGTCGAAGACGATCCCGGCGTTCGGGTCGTCGGGGTCGGCCGGAACCACTGCATCGCCGGTGATGAGGAAGCCCTCGTCGTCGAACGCCGCCGACGTTCGCCGGGGATCGTCGAGATAGCCGGGCGTGACGTTGGGGCCGGCGACCCGGATCTCGGTCTTGTCGCCCGAGGGCACGAGCTTGAACGTGACCCCGGGCAGTGGCGTACCGATGTTGCCGGCCCGCTCCAGCGGGAAGTGGGCGGACGAGCAGGCCGGCGCCGTCTCGGTCAGACCCCAGCTCGAGGTCATCGGCAAGGTCCTCCCGGTCGCGGCCAGGCTCAGGGCCTCCAACCGCCGCCAGACGTCCTGCGGTAGTGCGGCCGCGGCGTAGAAGATCAACTGCAGCCGGTCGAAGAACGCGGCCGCGGCGTCGGCGTCGGACTCGAGGTGTTCGACCAGGCGGGCGTACCCGGCGGGGACGTTGAACGAGATCGTCGGACGCACGTCGACAAGATTGGCGACGGTCGTGTCGAAAAGGCCCGGAGCAGGCTTGCCGGCATCGAGGTACAGCGTCCCCCCGTTGGCCAGAACCATGTTGACGTTGTGGCTCGACCCGAAGGTGTGGCTCCACGGCAGCCAGTCGCAGACGACGGGCGGGGTCTCGGTCAGAAACGGCCAGACGAGGGAGATGGCCGCCTGGTTGGCACACAACATCCGGTGGGTGGTGATCACGCCTTTCGGAAGCCCGGTCGAGCCGGACGTGTACAGGATCTTGGCCACGTCATCGGGTCCGAGGCCGGCCGACGCCTCATCGACGTCGCCGGTCGCCGCCGTCGCCGCAAGGTCGTCGAACGGCGAGCCGATTCCGCCGTCGGCGGTGACGACCTCGCACTCGACCGTGGTCAGCACCCGCCCGAAGCCGTCGCTGGTCTCGGCGTACACCGCGCCGGGTCGAGTCTGGCCGAGAATGTGGTGGACCTTGGCGAGATCGGTGGCGAGCAGCGAGTACGCGACCGAAATCGGGACGATGGGGACACCGACCAGATGGCAGGCCAGCATGAGCTGACCGTGGCGGATCGACGGTCCGGAGAGCACGGCGAGTGGGCGGTCCGGGCCGAGGCCCCGGTCGAGCAGCGCCTGGCCGAGGCCCCGGGCCATCCGGTGACACTCGTCGTAGGTTGCGGTCGACCACGGTTGACCGGGGTCACCGCCGGGTCGTTCGGCCAGGAAGATCCGCTCCGGTGTCTCGGCGGCCCGAGCCACCAGCCAGGAGCCGACCGTCGGCACCACCTCCCCAAGCGGCGTGCGTGATCGAAGCAACACCGAACCATCGTCACGATCGACGCGCTCGATGTCGGGATTCGCGAAGAGCGGAGGCTGGGCAGACACGGCAGTTCCTCGTTCAGGGTTCACGGCGATCCTAGAACACCGAACCCATGTAGGCTGCGGCCCGGAGTGCGTACCGCCTAGTCGCCGGCCGAAAGCCGGGCATCGGGCCGAGGCCTGACACCTGAGCCATCGCCGTTGTCGTTGCCATCACCGTTGACGCTCACGTTGAGTGACGCCACGAGGTACTCGAACGCCTCGTCGGGCGGGACCGGCCTGCTGAACAGGTAGCCCTGGCCCTCCGGACAGCCGTGATCGATCAGGTAGGCCAGCTCCTCGGGCTTCTCGATGCCCTCGGCCACACAGTTCAGGTTCATGGCATGCGCCAGTTCCAGCGTCCACTCGACGATGGCCGCGGCACCGGGATCGGAGGTGATGCCCGACACGAAGGAACGGTCGATCTTCAGCTCACCCACGGGAAAGCTCCGCAGCCGGAGCAGCGACGAGTCGCCGGTTCCGAAGTCGTCGATGGAGATACGGCAGCCGAGCTCGGCGAGACGTTCGAGGGCGGGAACGACCGTGTCGAGATCCTCGGCGATGGCGTCCTCGGTGAGTTCGACCACCAGGTTCGCCGCCGGCAGGCCCCATGTCTCCAGGTTCTCCACAACGACGTCGACGATGCCCTCCGACCGCAATGCCCGTCCGGGCACGTTCACCGCGATCCGACCCTTGGGTGCGACCCGATGGCAGTTGGCCGCGAAGTGGATGGCCGATTCCACGACATGTCGATCGAACGCCTTCGACTGACCGGAGAGCTCGATCACGTCGAGGAACTCGTAGGGCGAGAGGATGCCGTGTTCGGGGTGGCGCCAACGGATGAGTCCCTCGAAACCGACGACCGCCATCGAGGTCAGGTTGTGCTTGGGCTGGTACCACAGCTCCAGCTGTCCGCCCCGGATCGCTTCCGGCACCTGGGCCGCCAGCGAGAGTCGTCGGCGAGCCTTCTCGAGGTCCTCGCCACCGGACACGTGCCATGGCCGCTTGAACCGCTTCGCCGTGTTGATGGCGCTGTCGACGCGGCGATTCATGTCGACGAAGTCGGTTTCGGACGGCTTGGAGATCGATATCCCGGCGGTGGCGCCGAGGCGCAACGACGTGTCGGCCAGCGCCACCTCCTCGCTGCACAGCGCCAGAATACGTTCGGTCAACGCCACGGCGTCGTCCTCGGACCGGCAGCCGGCGGCCACGAAGGCGAACTCGTCGCTTCCGACCCGACCCACCTCGATCCGCTCCTCCCGCAACGCAACGAACCGCTTCGCCAAGGCGATCAGATACCGGTCGCCGACGGCGTGACCGAGCGTCTCGTTGACCTCGGTAAACCGGTTGACGTCGACGAGGATCAGCGCCACTTCGTCGCCCGAGCGGTTGGCCAGCATCTCGGTGGCGAGCTCGGTCAGCAGCACCCGGTTGGGCAGGCCGGTCAGCTCGTCGTGCGTGGCCTTGTGGATGGCCAGCTGGTTGGCGGCGTGCAGTTCGTCGATGTCGAGCGTGATGCCCCGGGCCACCGGTCGACCGTCGTCGGCGGTGTGGATCTGGAAGGTCTCCCGCACGAAGATCCACGCGCCGTCGGCGGTACCGATACGGCCCTCCCACCGACCGGGTGTCGATGACTCGCCAGGCACGTCGACACCGTCGTCGGAGCCACCCGTGCCGTCTGAGGCGCCGAAGCCGTTGGAGGCGTTGAAGGCGGCGGAGGCGTTGGATTCGGAAGAACCGTCGGAACCGTCGGAGACGTCGAGGAGAAACGACCGGAACCCCTCCCGGTCATGGGGGTGCACCAGTTCGTCCCAGCTCAGCCGAGCCCAGTCGGCCGGAACATACCCGGTCAGCGTCTGGACCGAGCCGGCCACCGTCCGCATCTCACCGGTCTCGGCATCGGCCTCCCAGATGATCGCCTGCGACGATCGGGTCAGCTCCTCGAGCGCCGTGTCCTCATAACCCTTCAGCACATCCAGGATCTGACTGGTGGTGTAGGCGATCAGCGGTACGAGCAGTAGCGCGAAACTCACCTCGAACCAGTGGTCGACCTGGTGATACCAGCCGACGGCGCTCATCACGACCCCTCCGCCGAAGCCCACCAGGAGGCCGGAGCGCGATCGGGTGCCGAACACGCCGGCGGTGATGGTCGAGGCTCCGGCCAGGCAGAAGGCGGCCCACAGGTTCGGGAGGCCGATGACACAGAAGATCTCGACCATCAGCCCGTACCACAGGTGAACGTTGGTGATCCGGCGGGGCGGCACGCTCTTCGTTGCCACCACCAGCGCAATGGCGATCAGGACAAGACCGACGGCGACGATCGGCCCCGCCACCGGTCCGCCGTAGAATGCGGCGAAGGGGACGGCGGCGAGCGTGCCGACGACCCGCCCGGCGATCGGCGGCGTCGAGTCTCGAATATTGGGGCGATGCCAGAGGTTCTCGGCTCCCACCCTGACCTATCGGCACCCTCCGGCTTCCTCTGAGACGAAACGTTGTTAGCCTCTCCTCTCCCGATCAGGAGAGCACGACGACCGATTCGTCCGTCGAGGTGAGCTCCAGAGCCGTCGTCGTCTCCAGGGGTCCGTCGAGGGAGTCGGCGAAGAAACGCGCCGCGAGCTCGATCGCGGTCTGCGGGCTCTCGAGGAAGAAGAGGTGGTCGGTGTCGTGGATCGTGGTGAACCGCCCCTGAGGCAGCCGACGTGTGAGCCGGCGACCGGCCTCAGGGGGCGTCAAGCGATCGTGCTCGCCGGTATAGACCAGCACCGGGATCGTCGGCGGGTCGACATCGGTCAGCTGCGCCGGGGCGTCGAGCACCCTCCTGGTGTTCTCGACGTACCGGGCGGCTTCGACGTCGGTCAGCTTGCGGAGCTGTCGACGCATCAAGCCGAGAACCTGGCGGCGGCGGATGACGTCGACGTCGGGGTCGGTGTTGATGACGAGGTCGCACACCAGCTCGGCGAATCGGTCGGTCTCACCGGCCTCGAGCAGGTCGACGGTTCGGGCGACCCGGGTGCGGACGTCACCCTCGAAACCCGTGGTCGCGCCGGCGAGTACGAGCCGTCTGACCCGCTGCGGGTGCATCGAAGCAAAGCAGTACGCCAGCGGCGTGGCATAGGAGGCGGCGACGATGTCAACCGAGTCGAGACGGAGCTGGTCCAGAAGCGCCACCACCGATCGGGACAGCCACTCGAATCCGTATCGGGCGGGCAGCACCTCGTCGCCGGCCGAGCCCGGAGGTTCCACGGTGAGGGTCACGCAATAGCGGCCGAAGTACTCCACCGCCGATCGCATCGAGCGGGGACCTTGGAACGCTCCGGTGAGAAACATGACCGGAGAACCGGTTTCCTCGATGGGCACGGTCACGTGGCACTGGCCCGTGTAGCCCTCGAAACGGAACGGGTGGACGAGCGCAAGCTCGCGACCTCGTAAGGGGACATGGATCTGTTCCATCGACTCTCGACCTTCGGCGGCGGACGGCAGGACTGAGGCGTGTCGACGTTGTCGCGGCGGGTGGCTGTTGGCACGTCGAGGGGCCGAGACGACTCTATCGCGCCGATCCGTGCGCTCCGAATCGAGCACTGCGTTCGGCCCAGCTCGTTTCCTCTTGACGACCGACCGACGGTCGGTCTACAATACAGACCGACGGTCGGTCTATTACTTCGAGACCATCCTGAAGCGATGAATGGACGAGAGGAAGCCATGGTTCGCATCAACAAAGCCCCTGAGGTCCGACGCCGTGAGATCGTCGACGCCGCCCTCCGACTCTTCGCCACCAAGGGATATTCGGCGACGACGGTCAACGACATCCTCGAGGCCGTCGGCATCGCCAAGGGCACCTTCTATCACCACTTCACCTCCAAGGAGGAGGTGATGCGGGCCGTCGTGCTGCAGATCGTCGACCGGAGCACGGAGCGGGCCGAGGCCGTCGCCGGCGACGAGTCGATCCCCGTCGTCGACCGGGTCCTCGCCATCCTCGCCTCACAGCAGATCCAGGGCGACGATGCCTCCATGATCTCAGCACTACACGAGGCCGGCAACGCCGAGTTCCACCTGCTGAGCCACATCGGGGCGATCACCCGGCTCACGCCGATCATCGGCAGGGTGGTACGTCAGGGGGTCGACGAAGGCGTCTTCGACGTCGAATACCCCGAGGAGACCGTCGCCATTCTCTTGACCGCAGCCTTCTTCCTCACCGACGAGGGCTTCGAGGGGCACACCCCGAACATGGACCGGCTCCTACCGGCCCTCTTGATCGCCGCCGAGCGCCTTTTCGGCGCGGCGGATGGAACATTCCTGAACCGGGCCGCACAACTGGAGGGCAACTGACATGGCCACCGCACTACATTCGCCGACACGGCACAACCGACCGCACGGATCCGCCCGGCGACCGGCAACCCAACCGACTCCAACCGCCCGGCGGGCGATCGACCGACGGTTCCTCGTCCTGTGGTTCGGGGCGATGGTCAACAGCCTCGGCAGCGGCATGACCGCGTTCGCCACCGCGGCCTTCGCCTTCCAACTCACGGGCAGCGCCTCGGCGGTCTCGGCGGTCCTGGCCTCCGCCGTCATCCCACCGATCCTGCTGGGCCCCGTCACCGGGGTGTTTGCCGACCGCTACGACCGGCGCCTGCTCATGGCGCTCGGCGACGGTGGCGGGGTGCTGGGAATCGGCCTGACCTGGTGGGCGGTGTCCCAGCCGGAGCCATCGATCGCCATCATCTCGATCGGCATGCTGCTCACCGGCCTGTTCACCGCCTTGGCGGAACCGGCCTTCAAGGCGTCGGTCACCGATCTGGTCGACCCCGACGACTACCAGCGCAGCTCGGCACTCATGCAGCTCATCGGCGCCGGCCGCCTGCTCGTCGCCCCGGCCCTCGCCGGTCTGGTCCTGGCCGTGGCCTCGATCAAGTGGATCCTGGCCGCCGACGCCGCCACCGTCGTGATCACCGTGGCCTGCACCCTCGCCGTTCGCCAGGCCCTCGGCTCTTCCGATGAGCGCGCCACACCTCGCCCGAGAACCGCCGGGCTGATCGCCGATCTCGGGGAAGGGGTGCGGACGCTGGCCGCGGTGCGCGGGGTGATGGTGCTGCTCGCGGTGTTCGTCTTGACGACCTTCGCCGCCGGCCTGGCCCAAGTCCTGTTCAAGCCACTCATGCTGCCCCGCATCTCGGTCTCCGCCCAAGGGGCCCTCGAATCGGTGTCGGCGTCGGGGATGATCGTCGGCAGCATCGCCATCGGTCTGTTCGCCGGACGCTGGCGGAGCCACCGGACCCTGGTCACCGGCCTGTTCGCCGCCGGCGCGTTCCTGGGCCTGCTCCCATTCGGCGGCATCTGGTGGGTGGCGGTGAGCGGATTCTGCTTCTTCGCTTCGCTGGCCCTCATCAACACCGGAGCCGATGTCCTGGTCCGCTCCTCGCTGCCGAACGGCACACAGGGGCGAGCCTGGGGTCTGATCGGATTCCTGTCCCAGTTCGGGTTTCCCATGGCCTTCGTGATCGCAGGGCCGCTGGCCGATCTGGTCTTCGAGCCGCTGCTTGCCGCCGACGGCCCGCTCGCCTCGACGCTCGGTGCCGTCGTCGGCGTCGGACCGGGTCGGGGCATCTCCATGATCTTCGCCTTGGCCGGCATCATGATCGTCCTCGCCGGGGCGGCGGCCAACCGGTCCCCGTCCATCGCCGCGCTCGAACCCGAGACCGTCGACGACCCGGCCGGCGAAGGACAACCGGGCAACGACGGCCGGTCGGTCGGCGAAGGCCGAGGTGGTCTGATGACCCGCATGCTGCGGGCCGACATCCGTCGAACCCGGGTGACGAGCCTCGTGCTGGCCGGGCTGATTGCGATGGCCTCGCTGCTGGCCGCCGTCGGCGGCGGCGTGTTGACCCAGTTGACCGGTGCCGCCGGGCGCCTGTTCGACGAGGCCCACACCCCCGACGTCGTGCAGATGCACGCCGGCACCATCGACGAGGCCACCGTCGCGGCCTGGGTCGACACCCGGCCCGAGATCACCGACTGGCAGATCAGCACCACCCTTCCGGTGCCCACCGATCAGCTCTACCTGGGCGAGGAGTCGGAGGCCCGGAGCGTGCTGCAACCGGCGCTGGTCAGCCAGAACCCGGCGTTCGATCTGCTGCTCGACCTCGACAACGAGGTGCTCGACATCGGCCCCGGCGAGATCGCCATGCCTCTCTACTATCACACCGAGCGGGACTTGGAGGTCGGTGACACCGTGTCGTTCCGCCCCGGCGACCAGCGATTCGACTTCACGGTCGTCTCCTTCCTGCGGGACTCGATGATGAACCCGACCCTGGCCACCTCGAAACGACTGCTGATCTCCGCCGACGACCACGACACGATCGCAGCCCACATCGACGAACCCGAGCATCTCGTCGAGTTCGTCCTCTCCGACCGCAGCCAGACCAAGGCCCTGTCCGACGCCTACGGCGAGGCCGAGCTGGCGGCCAACGGGCCCCGGCTCGACCGGGGCACGTTCTTCCTCCTGAACGTCGTCTCCCACGGCATCGGGATCGCGGTGCTCACCCTCCTGGCGCTGCTGATGGTGGCCGTGGCCGCCATCGCCCTCCGGTTTGCGTTCCTCACCGCGGTCGAACGGGACCTGCACGAGATCGGCGTGATGAAGGCCATCGGACTGCCGGAGAAACGGATCCGCCGGCTCTACCTGAGCAAGTACGTGGCGTTGGCGCTGGCCGGTGGGATCGTCGGCGCCGTCTTGAGCGTGCCGGCCACCCGGCTTCTGACGAGGTCTCTCCGGCTCCAGCTCGGCGAACCGGAGGGATCGTGGCTGCTGATCGCCGGTCCGCTGGTGAGTGCTGCGGCCGTGGTGCTGGCCGTCGTCGTCTGGTGTGCACTGATGCTGCGCCGCCTCGGTCGGATCTCGACGATGGACGCGCTGCGCGCCGGCACCACTCCCCCGCACCGGCGGCGTTGGCTCGGCCGACTGCTGCCCCGGGTCAGTCCCCGCCTGTGGCGAAGCCGGCTCCCGTCGGCTCCGTGGATGGGCCTCAACGCCATCGCCCGGAGTATGCGAACCCACCGGATGCTGCTGGCGGTGCTCACCTTGTGCACGTTCCTCATCCTCGTACCGCTGAACCTGTGGACCACGGTCAGCTCACCGTCGTTCGTCACCTACCTCGGCACCGGGTCCGCCGACCTGCGGCTCGAGCTCCGCACACCGGAAGCGGTCGAGGGTGCCGCCGACCTGATCGCCGAGCTCGAACAAGATGCCGACATCGCCCGGGTGGCGCCGTTCGTCACCGCCCGCTTCGAGGTGTTCGACACCGAGGGTGAGCGGGAGCACCTCACCGTCGAGGTCGGTGACCACGGCATCTTCCCGCTGGCCTATCTCGACGGAACCCATCCCGAACAGCCCGGTGAGGTGTCGGTGTCGTCGCTGGCCGCCGACACCATCGGCGCCGACATCGGCGACACCATCGAACTGGAGGGCGCCACGGGCCCACGGGAGGTCACCCTGGTGGGCGTCTATCAGGACATGACCAACGGCGGTCGCACCGCCAAGGGCATCGTATCGATCGACGGCGAACCGATCGTCTGGCGGACCGTACTGGTCGATGTGACCGACGGTGCCGGTGTCGCCGAGGTCGCACAGCGACTCACCGCCGCCCACCCCGAGGTGCAGACCATCGAAATGGCGGAGTTCGCCGACCAGACCTTGGGTGAGCTGACCAGCCAGACCGCCATGCTGGCCATCGCCGCCGCCGTCTGCGCCATCGCCCTGGCCGCCCTCATCGCCACGATGTTCGCCCAGATGGTGATCGCCCGCGACGGTTCCCAGATCGCCATCCAGCGCAGCCTCGGCGTGTCCGACACCTCACTTCGGATGCAGTACATGACCAGGTTCCTGGCCGTGCTGGTTGCCGGCATCGCAGCGGGAACCGTGCTCGTGGCCACCGCCGGCCGGTGGCTGGTGGCCGGGGCGATGGGTCAGCTGGGCGCTCCGGCGCTCCAGTTCGACGTCGTGCCGGCTCTCGCCTACCTCGCTGTTCCCGGTGCCCTGACGGCAACCGTCGTCGTCGCCGCTCTCGTGGCCACCGGATCCTTTGACCGCTTCGGACTCGCCCATCTCACGGAGGAATGACATGTCCACCCAACACGTACTCGCAACCAACGTCTGCAAGTCGTTCGGTACCGACGAGGCTCACACCCAGGTGCTTCACGGCATCGACCTCACCATCGACCACGGCGATTTCGTGGCCATCATGGGCCCGTCCGGGTCGGGGAAGTCCACGCTCCTCTACTGCCTGAGCGGCATGGACGATGTGTCCGACGGAACCGTGACCCTTCGGGCCAACGGCTTCCCTCACGTGACCGATCCGGACCCCCGACCGGATTCGGTCGAGATCACCGCGCTGCCGCAGAAGGATCTGGCCGAGCTGCGGCTCACCAGGATGGGATTCGTCTTCCAGCAGGTTCACCTGCTTCGCAACCTGACGATCCTCGACAACGTGGTGCTGCCCGGGGTCACCGCCACGCCGGACCGTCGGGACGAGGTGGTGACCCGGGCCCGGGCACTGCTCGATCGGGTCGGCATCGGCGATCTCGCCGAGCGTGACATCACGCAGGTGTCGGGCGGCCAGCTGCAGCGGGCGGCTATCGCCCGGGCGCTGATCAACGAACCGGAACTGGTCTTCGGCGATGAACCGACCGGCGCGCTCAATGCAGCGACGGCGGCCGAGATCATGGAGCTGCTGAGCGAGGTGAACGCCGAGGGTCGGACCGTGGTCCTGGTGACCCATGACCCGGTGGTCGCCGCCTCGTGCCGCCGGGTCGTGGTGCTCCGTGACGGTGTCGTCGACGGCGACCTGCGTCGGACCGACGGTGAGAGCGACCAGAGCTGGGCCGACAATCTGGCCGGCTGGCTCATCTCGCACGGAACCTGATGCTGCGGTCAGGAGTCCGTCGAAGCGATGTGACGGTCCTCCCGGTCGTAGTCGAACATGTCGGCGTACCATTCGTCGTCGATGACGGGTAGCGAAGCGCCGCCGGGCGATCGGACCGCCTGCTCGACCAGCCACTCGACGGCCTCGGCCACCGTCTCGGTGTAGTCACCGACCGGCTTGTAGCCGAGCGCGGTGGCGGCGCCGGTGTCGAGGACGATCGGGTTGGCCGCCATCCACGGATGGAGTCCCAGGGGTGGATCGGCGTCGGCTTCGTCGGTGGTATCGAGCAGGTACTCCTCGAACCGGTGGCCGAGATGGCCGGCGACGGCTCGCGAGATGTCGAGGACGGTCGGTGCATCGGGGTCGGCGCTGTTGAGGATCCGGTTGCCCGGATTGTCGGCGACGGTCTCCACCAGCGCCGCGAGGTTGGCGGCGGCGGTGGTGTGGTCGACGCTTTGCCCGCCGTCGGCCAGTACGACAGCGGGCCGCCGGTCGAGGCACCGCTTGACGAACACCCACTCCCGGGGTTGCGTGCCGCCTTTCCCGTGGATCTTCGAGGGTCGGATCACGGTGACGGCGGGACCTCCGTCGAGGACCGTCTGTTCCGCAGCCACCTTGTGAGAGCCATACCCCTCACCGATCATCGGATCGCCGATACCGGGACTCATGACGGGCTGGCTCTCGGCGAGCGGATTCGGGAATCTCGGCGGCGTCGGTGAGTTGACGTTGTTGCCCGCGTCGTCGACGTAGACCGCCTTGGTCGAGATCATGACCGTCGACCCGGCGCCGGCAGCCAGCTCCACAAGACTCTCGGCGTCGTGGGCCGTGAAACAGAGGCAGTCGACCAACAGATCGCAGCCGTCGCGCCCGAGGATCGGCCGTAGACCGACCATGTCGGCTCGGTCACACCCGACGAACCGAACGCCGAGTTCGGCGAGTTCAGCGGGCATCCGCTGCGAGTTGCGTCCGGTCACGGTCACCGTCCAGCCCCGTCGGACCAGTCGTCGAGCCGTCGCCCACCCGATGACACCCGTCCCTCCCAGGATCACGGCTGATCGCACATCTGAAATGTAGCGGTGGACTCGCTTCACAGGTTCGAGTCGGCAACCTCATCGAACTTTTCGCGGCTGACGCCCCAGCAGGCTCGAACTTCGGTAGGTCTACGCCCCCCTTGGGGGGTGTCGAGCGCGAAAAGTTCGACGGTGTGGGGAGGCTGACAAGTTGTGGCGATCGCGCACGACCTCGGGGACTGTGCTGGCAGTGGCGTCGAAGGAGTGAGAACATCATCGGGTGCAACGTCGGCCGACCCACCCGTTTCCCGCCCGAACCTTCGGGGTGCTGTTGCACCCGACGTCGATCGCCGGGCCGGAGCCGATCGGGACCTTGGGGGCCGAGGCCGAGGCCTGGGTCGACTGGCTGGCCGATGCCGGGACCGGCGTCTGGCAGATCCTGCCCCTCACCTACCTGGGTGAGGAGGACTCGCCGTACTTCAGTCCGTCCGCGTTCGCCGCCAACACCTGGCTGATCGATCTCCGTGGCCTGTCGGCTGCGGGGCTGCTCGACGGCGACGAGCTTGATCTGCCCGAGTCGGCCGAGTCGGCCGTTGCCGAGCCGATCGACTTCGAAGCCATGCGGGCGTGGAAGCGTCCACACCTCGACGCCGCGGCCGAGCGGTTCCTGGCCCAGGCGGATCATCCGTGGCGGCCGGACTACGACCGGTTCGTGGCCGACGCCGATTGGCTCCAGGACGCCTGCCACTTCTTCGCCCTGAAGCAGGCGACCGGTCAAGACCTGCCCTGGTGGGAGTGGGATCGGCCGATCCGCCGGCGAGAACCGCAGGCGATGGAAGCGTCCGTCGCGGCGCTGGCCGACGACATCGCCCGGGAACAAGCGCTCCAGTTCTTCGTCGAACGGCAGTGGCAGACCATCCGTCGCCGGGCGGCCGGCAACGGCATCACCATCCTCGGCGACATACCGATCTACGTCTCCCCCGACTCGGTCGACGTGTGGGCCAACCAACATCTGTTCCAACTCGACGACGACGGCCACCAGCTCACCCAGGCCGGCGTCCCGCCGGACTACTTCAGCGAAACCGGCCAACTGTGGAAGAACCCGCTGTACCGGTGGCAGGCCATGGAGGCCAACGGGTTCTCGTGGTGGGTCAACCGGCTGCGACGCACGCTGGAGCAGGTCGACGTCGTCCGGATCGATCATTTCCGAGCCCTTTCCGCATACTGGTCGGTCCCGGCCGACGCCGACACCGCCATCGGCGGACAGTGGGTGCCGGGCCCCGGCCAGGCCTTCATCGACGCAGTGAGCGAAGCGTTTCCCGACCTGCCCATCGTGGCCGAGGACCTGGGAGATCTCGACGACGACGTCGTCAAGCTGCGCGACCACAACGACCTCATCGGCATGCGGGTGCTCCAGTTCGGCTTCGACCCGCCGGCGGATCCCGACGAGCCGAGCATCCACCACCCCGACGAGGTCGTCGAGCGGTCCATCGTCTACACCGGCACCCACGACAACGACACCCTGGCCGGGTGGTGGAACGGCCTGACCCGGCGGCGCCGCACGAGGGTCCGGCGAGAGACCGGCATGCCGCCCCGCATACGAACCGGGCGAGCGGTCCGCTGGCTCATCGGCGTCGCCTTCAGAACCAGGGCGGCGGTCGCCGTCGTCCCGGTCCAGGATCTGCTCGCTCTCGGCAGCGAAGCCCGTATGAACACACCCTCAACCGAGGACATCAACTGGCGATGGCGGGTTCCGCCCAACGGCCTGACCCGGCAGCTGGCGACCGGCATCCGCCAGTTGGCCGACGACACCGGTCGAGGCCCCGACGATGCCGCCGATGGCTGAGTTGCGAGCCGTGGCGGTGGCCGGCCTCGTCGGCGCAATGGTGTTGTGGTCGGCCTGTTCTCCAGCCGACGAGGAGTCCACGGCCGGCACAGCGACAAGTACGACGACCACTACGCCAGCGACGACGACAACAACGACGACAACACAAACAACGACGACGACAACAACATCCACCGAAGCGAGTCCGACCACCGCAGCCGTCGACGGTTGTGCCATCGGGCCGGTGCCGGCAGCGGCCGGACTGGATCCGTTCTACACCCAGGGCTGTCAGGTCGACGGATTCTGGATCGTGGCCAACGACGTGGTCGATCCCGAGGCCCTGCTCCGGGCATCCGAAACCGTCGAAGCCGTTTTCGCCACCGACGAACGCCTGGCCTCCACGCTGACCGCAACCGGCATCCGGCTCGGCATCATCGGTCGCGACCAACGGACCACCGAGATGCCCGAATACCGCGACCTCAACGAAGCCTTCCCGGAGACCGACTGGGACACCCGGGCTCGAGGCCTCGGGGCGACACTCGAACGTCCACTGGTCTCGGCCGGGGAGGAGAACGTGCTGTGTCTTCCCGGCGACCGATATGAGGGCGAGGACATTCTGCTCCACGAATTCTCCCATGTCCTGCACGAGTTCGGGTATGCCGCCCTCGATCCCGGGTTCGACAACGACCTCTTCGCCGCCTTTCAGCAGGCGTCGGCCGACGGGACCTGGGCCGACACCTACGCCGCCACCAACCACTTCGAGTACTGGGCCGAGGGCGTCCAGAGCTACCTCGACCGGAACCTCACCGCCGACCCGGCCGACGGTGTGCACGGCCCCATCGACACCGAGGCCGAACTACGGGCCGCCGACCCTGCTCTCCACGCGCTCATCGACCGACGGCTCGGCACCATCGACATGCCACCGCGGTGCCGGTGACGTGTTCTCGGTGACCGGACGGGTTCGTCACCAGATCGACCCGATCAAAGGATCACGGTTCGTTGCCTGCGTGACCCCGGTCGACACCGAGGCCGAGGCCCGAGCGTTCGTCGACGAACTCCGCGCCGAGTTCCCCGCCGCCTCGCACCACTGCTCGGCCTGGCGCATCGCCAGCCCGGCCATCGACCGGTGCAGCGACGACGGCGAGCCAAGCGGATCAGCCGGCCGGCCGATCCTGTCCCAACTCACGGGTCGAGACCTGGTCAATGTGGCCGTCGTCGTCATCCGGCATTTCGGCGGGACCAAACTCGGCGTCGGAGGTCTGGTCCGGGCCTACGGGGCGGCCGCAGCGGCGGTTCTCGACCGGGCCGACCTGATCGAGTACTCGCCAACCGTGACCATCATCGCCGTCGCCGGCTACGACGACGCCGAACGGGTCCAGCGTGCCGTCACCGATCTCGGCGCGACCGTGACCGGCACCGACTACGGATCGCGGGTCACGCTCACATTGACGAGCCCGGTCGGACGTCTCGACGAGATACTCACGGCCATCGCCGGAGCCAGCGCCGGTCGGGCCGAGATCACCGACGTTCCGGAAGGCTGACGACCCCGCCTTTCCACCGGGCGGATCTGTCCAGAATCGACGTCGCCGTTCGACGGCTCCATGAAGATGCCGACACAGGAGACCCGAACAACATGGCAACAACCGAGATTTCACGAACCATCCACGCCCCCATCGAAACCGTCTGGCCGATACTGGCCGACTTCGGTCAGACCCACCGCTGGAACCCCGAGGTGGCGCACAGCGCTTCGGTCGGCGATCTGGCAACCGGACTGGGCGCCCAACGTTCCTGCGAATTCGACGACACCGGATCGAAGTGGATCACCGAGGAGATCGTCGCCTTCGACGAGCCCGGGCATCGTTATACCGTGCAGCTGATCGGGGGCCCGTCGAAGCCTCCGATCGAGGAGGTGCTCGTGGACATCAAGGCCGTGGCGACGACACCCGAAACCACCACCGTCACCATGGCCGCGACGTTGAACGGCCGAGGACCGCTCCAGAAGGCCATGGCGACGATGGGAGTTGCCGCAATGAAGCGGGTTCTTGGCCGCGTCCTGCATGGACTCGACCACCACGTCACGACCGGCGAGGTGGTCACGACCCGACGGCAACTCCGCTAGCCGCGACCGGTCGGGGTCGTCCTGGATACACCGGGCCCGGCACCTGGGCAGCACTACCCGAATCGCTGCGTGCCGATCGACTCAGGAAGCTAAAGGAAATCCACCCATGTGGCCGATGTAAGGTGCATGTCAGACCGCAGTCGACACAATGAGCGCGGAGCGGCCGTCGTCGAGGCGGCCTTCGTGCTGCCGTTTCTGGTGATGTTCTTCGCCGCGATCGTGGACTTCGGCTTCATCCTCAACGACCTCCAGCAGGTCAACAACGCCACCTTCCGGGCCGTGCGGGAGCTGGCGGTCGACGAGTACAGCGGCGCCACCGGCTGTGTTGCCGACCCGGCCACGGCGCTCGACACCGAGAAGCTCGTGTGCATGGTGCGCAACTACTCGGGACGCCCCGTGGCCGAAACCTACGTGCGGGTCGTGCCCCCGGCCGCGATGACCAGCGGCGAGCAGGTTCTGGTCTGCCTCACCACCCGTTCCCGCAGCATCACCGGCATCGCCGAACCACTGTCGGGCCAGATCTGGCTCAAGAGCGCCCGCTACGTTCGCATCGAGTCCGACGAAGTCGACGTCGTCTCGCATTCCGACTCGTTGCCCGCCGGAACGGATTGGACCTGGTGCACTTAAGCATTCTTCTTCGCCGATACCGCCCGTCCGACGGTGGGACCGCCGAGAACGGGGCATCGCAACGGGACGATGACCGGCTCGGCGAACGGGGGGTCATCCTCCTGATGGCCGGCATGCTCATGGTCTTCCTGCTCACCGTGGCCGCGTTCGCCATCGACCTGGGCAACGTCCGGCAGCACCAGGTCGACCTGCAGGGAGCCGTCGACCTCGCCGCGCTGGCCGGGGCCCAGGACCTGCCGACCCAACTCGACGCCGCCACCGCCGCGCTCGATTCGGTCGAGCTGAACATCGGATTGCCCCGTGCCGCCTGGAACGGCTGCACCGATCCGAACGCGCTGGCCGTCGTCGCCAACCACCCCGACGTCGTCGGATCGAACTGCATCTCGTTCAACGCCGAACTGTCGATCATCCGGGTCACCCTCCCTGAACAGGCGATTCGTACGTTCTTCGGGGGTGTCATCGGGATCGACGAGCTGACCGTGACGACATCGGCCGAGGCATCTGCGGTCGTCGCCCGCTCCGGCACGATCATCCCGGCCACCGTCAGCGCCGCCGTCGACCCCGGCCTCCGCTGCGTGGAGACCAGCGGGGCCAACACCGGCTGCCCAACCCACGTCGACGGCTTCTTCGGCACGATCCTCAGCCCCCGCATCTACCACTTCAAACCGGCCACCGGCAACCTCGACGGCACCGCCCAGGCGCTCAACTTCGCCCTCAACCTCGACCATCGGGTCGCTCGGTTCGACACCGGCGACGTGGCCGTCTGCGACGGCACGGTCTGGTCGCCGTGCACCGAGAGCAGCACCCACCCCGGCAACCCGACGCCGAACCATCTGGTGATCAGCACCGGTAACGACGTGCCGCCGGTGACCGAAGGCCTCGTGACCGGCGGGACCACCAACACCGAGGACTTCGGCAACATCACGTTCTGCGGGCGGTTGACCCGGCCCGACTTCAACGTCGACAACACGCTCGACCCCCTGCCGGAAGGGTGCGCCAACCCCGCCGAACCGACCATCGACCACATCGGCTACACGATCAACGGCCGGCACCTGTTCCGCTGGCTGACCCCGTCGGCCCAGTCGCTCTTCTACCCCGAGGTCAACGTGCCGAGCGGAACGCTGGAGCCGGCCCTCACCGACAGCATCTACCATGCCGGCGACACACGGCTCCAGTGTTTCCTCGAGGGCTACCGCCTGGACCCGGACACCGGACAGGAGACGATTCCCGACTGCAGCTCGGCCGGCCTGACTCTTCCCAGTCCACCGGGGATGGTGTACCAGAGCACCTGGACCGCCGGGTACACCTCCTACGCCGACGCCGGCAGTCCGGCCTGGGGTGAAGCCTGGACGGAGCCGGCCGGCGACGGCGGGGAGACGGCGGGCGACTTCCAGCTGGACTCGACTGCCGGAGCGATCACCGTCTACAAGTCCGCCGACCCGGCGCAGAGCGTACAGCGGAAGGTCAACCTGCCGGCCGGCACCGACGTCATCCGGGTGAAGGGCACTCTTTCTCAGAACAGTGCCAACTACTTCGCGTTGGAGTACTCGCTCGACAACGTCACGTGGGACACCGTCGCCGCCATCGAGACCACCACCCCGAAGGTCCACAACGTCATCATCGGAACCGGTGGTGCACCGGCGGTGTACCTTCGCTACCTCCGCACCCAGGACATGAGCGGCACGCAGGGGCAATTGGCGGGTTCCAATCTGACGATCGACACCTACAGCCTGGCGTCACCGTCGACCGATCCGCTCATCGAGCCGATCTTCGAACTCGACATGGTGACCGACGTCCGGTTCGCCACCATCCCCATCATCGAGGACTGGCCCGACAGCGGCACCAAGGCCAGCCCGATAACCGGCTTCTGGTACGCCTACCTGTACGACCTGTACGGCAACAACACCAAGGTGCAGGCGTTCGACGCCTGGGTGTTCGATCCGGCCCTTGCCGGCCAGGACCGGGACACCGCCTTCGAGTACGACTTCGACCCCAACCCCTTCATTCGCCTGGAGCGGTAGGAGGGGTTGGGGCCAGGAGGGCGTGCCGGCTCAGTCGCTGATTGCGTGCCGGCTCAGCCGCCGATGGCACTACCGGCGGCGTCCACCAGGAACCACACGTCGTTCACACCTTGACCGTTGGTGTCACCCGGTCCGGCGTCGTTGGCGAAGTAGTACAACGGCCAGCCGTTGTAGGTGGCCTGGACATCACCGGTGGTCCGCTCAGTGGTACCCAGCAGGGAGGCGTCGAGCCCGTCACCGACGGTCGACAGCTCGCTCACGATCGGCCAGTTGGCCTCGCACTGGTCATAACACGTGCTCTCGCCCTGGGCGTCGGGCACGAACAGATAGATCGTGTTGCCCTGGGCATCGACAAGGACCTCACCGAGATCTGTCGATGCCAACGTCAGGTCGGCCGATTCGTCGGTTGCTGAATCACTGTCAGCCGATTCGTCGGTTGCTGATCCACCGTCGGCGTTGTCGTCGTCACCGCACGCTGCGGCGAACACGGCAAGTGCGACCATCAACGCGAACAGTCGTCCCAAAGTCACTCGGTTACTCATGGCTCTCTCCTTGATCCGTTCAGGATCCCTCAGGTTGTGACAATCCCGAACCGAGTACGCCGTGAGCGGGCCGAACGGTTCGCGTAACCGCCGAATTCGTCGTCGGTCGTCGCCTCTCCGTTCAGGCGATCAGTATTCAGGCGATCAGTACGGCGCCGAGGACCAGGCCCCGAAGGGTCCAGGCGACGGTGCGGACCCAGTTCGTGGAACAAAGCCGGTTGGCGGCTTCGTCGTCGACACCGGCGGCCAACCTGGTGTGAAGTGGAACCTGGACGAGCACCGTCGACGCCAGCGCCACCCCGAGCAGGGCGGCGCTCACCCAGGCGGCCAGAGCGCTCATCGTCTCCGGGCGGTCGACCAGCAACACGAGCGCGGTGACGGCCTCCACCGCCATCAGCGGCCCGACGACGAATGAGATTCTGCGTTGGTGAAACGCCGCGGCCTCCACCGGCGAAGTCCGGGTCCAGCCCACGAGCATCGGGTAGTGCACGAGCTGGACGAGCCAGATGAGCCCGACCATGGCCCACGTGGCCGCGGCCCCGACGACCAGGACCGTCATTCGGCAAAGGCGTCGCTGGGAAGCTCGGTGACGCCGTCGGTGACGATCGCCTCGCAGATCCGGGCTGCCACCGTCGTCGGGGCGAGCCCCTCCGGGAACGACGGGGCCTCCCCTTCGATAGCCCGCCCGGCCAGACCGGTTTCGGTGTGCCCCGGCCGGGCGTCGACCACCCGGATCTTGCGGCGGCGGGCCTCGCGGGTCAGCGCCTCGTCGAACGACCGCACCGCGGCCTTCGAGGCTCCGTAGGCGGCCATGCCGGGAAGGTTCTTCTCGGCGATGACACCGGAGATGTTCACCATGACGCCGCCCTCCTCCATGACCCCCAGCGCGGCCCGAGCCAGCATGATCGGCACGAACGTGTTGGTCAGGAACAGCTCCTCCATGGCGTCGACCGAGAGTTCGTCGACAGGACCGAAGGCAACGACACCGACGGCGTTGACGACCACGTCGAGGCGTCCGCCACCATGATCGACGGCGGCGTCGACCGCGGCCTGGCAGGCGGTGGCCGTCCGCAGATCGAGAGCGACGGTGCGGCCGTGGGAATCGAGTTCGGCCAGACGATCGGGCCGCCGGGCCACCAACGTCAGCGTCGCGCCCCGACCGGCGAGATCGGCGGCGATGGCCGAACCCAGCCCACCGGTCGCCCCGGCGATCAGAACCGACCGACCTTCCAGGTCACCTGCTCGTTCATTCATGATTGGTCCTTCCGGTCGGCGTGGCCGCATCGATGCGTTCGATCCACGGGATGTTCACCGTGACCTCGGGGGCGTAGAGCGCGTGAATCGGGCCCGTGGGCGACGGAAGTCCGGCCGCCTCGATGACATCCTGCGCAATGTCGGGACGCTCGACCCGATACAGCGGCCAGCGCTCGTGATGGACCCGGCCGTAGAGCAGCCGTTCCCGGCGCGCGGTCACCAACGCCCAACGAGCGCTGAGGAAGTGGTCGAGATCGCTCACGTCCCCCGGCTGGATCGGGTCGCCGACGGTGAAGCGCATGTCGGCCGACGGGCGACGACCGGGCCGGGCGCCCGGCCAACGGCGGCGCATCGAGTACCGGTGGCGCGGGCCGTCGGCTCGATGGTCGACGTAGTGGTCGGCGGCCGACCAGCAGTACGGGAGGGCGAACACCGTGCGGGCGACACCGACGATGGCAAGTCGGGGCACGTCCAGTGAGAGGAACCACACGGCTCGACGGCCCGACGGGTCGATGACATAGGTTCGAACGTTGATCTCGATGAACGTCCCGAGCCACGGGACCGGCGGCGTCGGCCCGATGGCGACGTCGCGCATCGTGAACGGGATCAGGCCGACCCATGCGCTGCCGTCGAAAGTGTCGACCGTGACACCGGGCGGCAGCAGGCGCTGGACATCGACCGGGTCGTAGCGCCAGTGGAAGTAGGCGAGCTCACACCATCGTTGCCGCAAGACCGGGTTGCGATCGATCGGAGGAGGATCGGCCGTCACCGGTTCGACGTCGAGCGGGTCGCCGGCCACGGTCATGTGAGTCCGGCGGCCACGGCCTCGCCGCAGCGCCGGCCCGAGTAGAGGGCACCCTGAATCGAGCCCGTGTCCCGGTGATCGCCGCACACGAACAGACCGTCCCCGAGCGCGATGCGCTGCTTGGGCGAAAACGGCGGCCGCTGGTCGGGCTGGCCGTGGGCGATGGTATCGGTGCGGAGGTGGCGCCAGCGGTCGACGTCGGACCCCCAGATGCCACGCAGCTGACGCCGCACGGCCGGCTCGGCGTCGGGATCGTAGACCCCGGGGCATGCGGCTGCGATAACCGAGGAACCCTCGGGGGCATAGCTCGGAGCGACCTCACTCATGACGGCGACGTTCAGCGCCGGCCCACGACCGGTTCCGTCGAGCACGATGAAGCGGTTGCACGTCGGGGGTGCCTGGGCCGCGAACCAGACGCAGGTCGCCGGGTTGGATTCGACCGGTCCAATGTTCAGGAGCTTGGCCGCCGCCGGTCCCTCCGTGGCGACCACCACCCGTTCGGCCTCCACTCTCCGGTTCCCGGCCACCGACACCGCACCGGGTTCGACGTGGGTCACGCGACTGTGCAGCCGGATGGCGTCAGGGGGAAGGCCTTCGGCCAGCTGGGCCGGGATGGCCCCCATCCCGTTTGCCGGAACGGCGGCGTCACCGGTCAGCAGGCTCTTGAGCACGACGTCGAACATCCGCCGGCTGGTCGACAGTGACGGATCGAGCTGAATACCGCCGACGAGGGGACGGAAGAACGTCTCGATCATCTCGTCGCTGAAACCTTCGCCGTGCAGGGCGTCGATGGTCGGAATGTCATTCCCGCGTAGCAGGTCGGGCGCCGAGGTCGACGTCAACCGCACCCGCTGCCGCAGGATGCGGGCCTTGTCGAGGAGCGAGCCGATTGGCGCGGTGGCCGACGACGCCAGCGTGCGGGGCCGGCGCAGCGGATCGCCGAGAAGATGAAAGCGGTCGCCGAGCCAGACAAGCCCACCGGGTTCGAATCGACGGAGCCGGAGCGCGTCGACATCGAACTGGCGGTCGAGTTCGGGGTAGGCGGTCAGGAGCACCTGGAACCCGCGGTCGAGTTTGTGGCCGTCGACCTCGTCGGTGCGCACCCGTCCGCCGACGCCGTCGGACGCCTCGAGCACCAGCACGTCCCGACCCGCCCGATGCAGGGCACGGGCCGCGGCGAGCCCGGCGAGACCCGCACCGACGACCACCACCTCGACCCGCTCCGGCAGTGCGAGGGTGGCACGGTCCGGTCGAGCGGAGGTTTCAAAATCGGGAACGTCAGGATCAGGGAGGTGAGGAGATGAAGACACCACCCAACAATACGGATGGGGCACCATCCTGGATGCGCCGGCGACCCGCTTCCGTCAGCCCTCTCTGGTCAGCCTGGTTCCGTCAAGAGAGCAGAACCGGGATGTTCCTCGGGCCCCGTACCTGGCCGTTGGCCCACGTCGTCGGCTTCGAGGTGTCGAGACGGTAATTCGGGAACGCCCGCAGCCACTCCTGCAGCGCCACCAGCAGTTCGAGGCGGGCCAGGTTCGATCCGACGCAGCGGTGTATCCCCAACCCGAAGGCGACATGACGGTTTCGAGCCCGGTCGAGCTGGAACTCCCCCGCGTTCTCGAACGCGGCCGGGTCATGGTTGGCCGCCGGGAACGGCAAAAGCATCTGCTCACCGGAGCGGACCGGGCAGCCGGCAACCTCGGTATCGGCGATGATCTTGCGGGCCATGGTGACCGGCGCGTAGTAACGCAGCACCTCCTCGCTGGCGGTCTGCCACAGCATGTCGTCGTTGTCGACGGCCACCAGGCTTGCCACCTGGTCGGGATGCTGGGCGAAGTGCCACAGGCCGGATCCGATCGCACTCCAGGTGGTGTCGATCCCGGCCACGATCAACAGACGGACATAGCCGACCTTCAGGCTCCAGTCGACCGGCTCGCCGTCGATCTCCGCGTTGGCGATCATCGTCAGCATGTCGTCGGCCGGGTCGGCCAGACGGTCCTGCAGCATCCGGTCGACGTAGGCCCCCATCTCGGTCATGACCTCGAGCCGGACCCGGTTGTCGCGTGGCGCGAGCTGGAAGTTGCGGTAGATCCAGTCGCGGAACAGATCCGCGTCTTCCTCCGGGAGGCCGGTGAGCCGGCAGATGCCGTGGACCGGGATGTGTTGCGAATACTGCTCGGCGGCGTCGGCCGTGTCGCTGTCACCGATCTGCGCGATCAGTGTCCGGCAGAACGAGCGTAGGTCGTCCTCCATGGTGGCGATGTTCTTCGGGTTGAACGCCGGGAGCAGCAACCGGCGGTGTCCGTGATGGTCAGGAGGATCCGAGGTGATGGGAGGGGCCGGCGATCGGGGGGCGTCGGGGCGACCGACGTTGACCCAGATCGACGAGAAGTGTTCGGTGTCGTGCGACACCTGGGTGACCGCCTCCATCGTGACCGGCATGTAGGCCCGGCCGTACCGCTCGGTCGAGGCCATCGGACACTGTTCCCGGACCTCGTTCCAGATGTCGATGGCGTTGGATCCCCACTGGTCGTCCAGCCAGTCCCAGTCGTTGACCCAATCGGTCACCGGCGGCAGATCCGGCTGCTGTTCAACCCCGTAGGCCATGGAACCCCCTTCGGCCGACACACGATCCCGACACAGCCGACGACGGCCGTGCACGCCATTTTAGCCATATGGCTTAGCCAACGCCAGACGCCGTCGGCCGGCGAGCAACCATCGGTCGGTCGTTTGCCCATCGACTCGGCGAGGTACGGTTCTCCGATGGTTCGTCTGCGTCAGATCGTCTACAACCTCGCCACCGGACTGCTGTTCATCCCGCTGGCGTTCGTGGTCGGGGCGGTGATCCTGGCCCAGGTGATGACCTCACTCGACGGCCGGCTCGAGGATGCCGTCATCCCCACCAGTCTGACCACCAGCGTTGACGGCGGCCGATCCATCCTGAGCGCCATCGCCGGCGGGCTCATCTCATCGGTGACGCTCCTGCTGTCGCTGGTGCTGGTGGCGGTGCAGCTCGCTTCGTCGCAGTTCTCCCCCCGCACGTTGAAGGGGTGGACCAGCAACCGCACCCAGCAGATCGCCATCGGCCTCGTGCTCGGAACGGCCGTCTACTGCCTGCTGGTGTTGCGGGAGACCCGCATGTTGAGCGATCAGCGAGCGCTGGCTCCGCATCTCTCCGTGCTGCTGGCCGTGACACTCGGCGTGTTCTCGCTGATCGCCGTGCTGCTGTCGGTTGACAAGCTCACGAACAGCCTGCGAGTCGGCTCGGTCGCCCAGTCGATCACCGACGAAACGGTCGAGGTCATCCACCGCCGGGCCGACCGCCTACTGCTGCAAAGGCCGGATCAGCAGGTGGCCGTGCCCGCCGTGTCCGATACTGCGGACCCGCCGGAGGACCGACGCTCGGGCGACGAGTTGGCGATCCCCGCCCAACGATCGGGTTGGGTGCAACAGATCGACGAGGAGCGACTGATGGCGGCCGCTCCGAACGGATCGGTCCTTCGGTTGGTCACACCGGTCGGCACCTTCGTGATGAAGGACGCGCCGTTGGCCTGGGTGTCGCCGGTGCCCGACAAGCAGGCCAGTCGTGAGGACTGCCTCGAGGCGGCGACCGGTGCGGTCGCCATCGGCGACGAGCGCACCCTGCAGCACGACATCGGCTACGGCATCCTGCAGCTCACCGACGTGGCACTACGGGCCCTCTCCCCCGGCATCAACGACCCCAACACGGCCAACGACATCGTCGTCAATCTCGGCGTGGTGATGCTGACCATCTGGGAGTATCCGGTCGCCTCGACCATCGTGGAGAGCAACGATCGCACGCTGGTCCGCCGGCTCGTCACCCACGGCGAGTTCCTGGAACGGGCTTTCGATCCGATCCGGCGGCACGGCGCCGACAATGCCTCGGTGGTGACCACCATGCTCACGACACTGGCCACCTTGCGGTCCGAGACCCGACGTCGCAACCTGCCCGGGCCGACCGGCCCGATCGACGAGACGATCGACCGGGTCCTCGCCACGTTCGAGCGAAGCGACCCCGACCCTCGCGACGCCGAGATCGTCCACCAACTCGCCGCCGAGCTGTTCGGTTCCGACGTCCACTCCGTTGAGGATCAGTCAGGCGGTTGACGTTGCCCCGTCGGGATCGGGCGAGCTGCCGTCCTCGCCACCGCGTTCTGCCACCTCCACCACCTTCGACGTCAGCGACGCCTGACCGACGAAGGTGGCGAACGAGGCGTCGGCCGCGTCTCGCCCGTAGCCGATCCGCACCAGGCGGTCGACCGCCGCCATGCCGGTCGGGTCGAAGAGCCACCAGTCGCCGCTGAGGTAGGCCTCGAAGAAGCCGTGAAAATCCTGTGGCTCGACACCGATCCCGTACCCGGCGACGTAGCGGGCGGGAATGCCGATGGCGCGGCACAAAGTGATCGCCACATGGGCGAAGTCACGGCAGACGCCGGCCCGCTGCACCAGGACGTCGGCCGCCGAGGTGGTGGCGTCGGTCGTGCCCGGCACGTAGACGAGTTCGTCGCGGACCCACTCGTTGATGGCGTCGACCCGGGCGTAGCCGGGGGCCTTGGAGCCGAACAGGCGGCCGGCCAGGCCGGCCAGCGCGTCGGACTCGCAGTAGCGACTCGGGTTGAGGTACGGCAGCACGCCGGCCGGGATGTCGCCGAACGAAGTCTCGTCGAGATCGGCCGGATCATCGCTACGGGGGCTGACCTCGACGGTGGCGTCGTAGGACAGCGTGAAAGACCCCGGCGGCACGTCGAGCCGGATCAGCTGATGGGACTCGCCCTCGCCGTAGGCTTCGAGACGGTGGTCGAGCGACGGCTCGATGCTGATCGTTTCGTCGACCAGACGCTGGCGGCCGGTTCGGGCCGCCGTGACGGCGAAGGCGAAGGATGCGTCGGCCTCGACGTCGTAGTCGAGCCGAGCGTGGACCTCGAGCGTGGCGGTTTCGATCATGATGTCGACCACAGCTCGTCGGCCCACTCCGAGGGCAGGGAGCGCACGGCGGTGGCGAGTTGGTGGGTCCACCAGGAGTGGGCGGCGGCGAGGTCCTCGCCGTCGAACCGGGCGCGACGGAAGTCGGCATCGTCGGCGCCCATCACCGCTACGTCGATGGGAAAGTCGACATCGGTGACGCTGGCCCTCGTGGCATCGAAGGCGAGGTAGGCGAGCGACATGGCGTCGCCAAGGGGCGTATCGGCGTGCAGGAGTCGATCGAGGATCGGTTTCCCGTAGTACGATCGGCCGATGATGACGTAGGGGGCCTCAGGAGCGACGCTCACCCAGTTTCCCTCGGGATAGAGATGAATCACCTGAGGCTCGTCGTCGTTTTCGAGCCGACCGGTGAGGATGGCGTTGACGTTGAACGACAGCCCGCTCTCGGCGAGGCTGTCGCCGTCCTCGGCTCGAACCTGCTTGAGCTCGTCACCAAGGGCGGAGGCCAGCTCGTGCAGCCGATCCACCTTGACCCTCCCCTCCTCGATGCCGTCCTCCAGTCGGCTGATGGCCTTGTCCCGCACCGAGCGGAGGCCGGAGGTCATCACCACAGCCGCTCCGTCGCGGACAGGCACATCCGAGATCTTGAACTTCTTCGATACCGACGAGCCGCGCACGATCTGAGTGTCGGCCAGCGCGACCACGCCGTCGGCGACCCGGAGGGCAATACAGAAGGTCATGGTTTCATCGTGTACCCGGTAGCGACCGTCCACCAACATGGTTGCCCCTGGTATCCTCATTGCGGAAAACGTGGTACTCTGCAATACGAACTACTGCGCTACGAACACTTTAGATGGCGTCGCATCGCTGGAGGACACACGAATGGACCCTTCCCAACTCCTCAAAGGAGTTCTCGACCTGGCCGTGCTCTCGGTGCTGGCCACCGACGACGCCTACGGCTACCACATCGTCCGCACCCTGCGGGAGGCCGGTCTCGAGGATGTCGGCGATGCCTCGGTCTACGGCACCCTGCGCCGGCTCTACCGGAGCGGAAAGCTGACGTCGTACGTCAAGCCCTCCGACGAGGGGCCGCACCGCAAGTACTACGGCTTGAATGACGACGGCCGCGACCACCTCGAAGAGGGAACCAAGACGTGGCGGTCGTTCACCGAAACACTCGACACTCTCCTGGAGGGGGCAGCATCGTGACCGCAACCGTTGATTCCGAACACAGCGCACCCGACCCCGAGGGCGAGGGCGTGCGGGGTGAGATCGTCGACTACGTGGCCGCCGTGCGGACCCGGCTGGCCGACCTCGATTCCGACGAGATCGACGAACTCACCGACGACCTCGCCTCCCACCTGACCGAGATCCGAGCGGAGTCCGACGAGCCGTTCGACGAGATCATCGGCACCCCCGAACAGTTCGCCAGCGAGCTGCGGCAGTCCGCCGGTTTGGGCCAGATGTCGGCCGAAGGTGCGGGTCGGGGAAGGCTTTCCCGAGCGGTGGAGCGCATCGGTCGAACCGGTCGACGCTGGTTCGCCCCGGTGCTCAACCACCGCTGGACGGCGGCCACGCTCGACTTCGGACCCGAGCTGCGTCCGGCCTGGTGGGTCGCCCGTGGCTACCTGCTGACGGGCCTGGTGGCCCTGGTGTCGGGGGGCGAACTGGCCACCTTCCTGTTCGTGCCGTCGATCGCCGGCAGCACGATCGCCGGGTTCGCCCTAATGGTTGCCCTCGTTGTGGCGTCGATCCGGTTCGGTCGCCGAAACCATGAAGCGCGCTGGGCCCGCTGGCTCGCCGTGATCACCGCGGTGCTCGCGGGGTGGGTCGCCGTGGTCCTGTTCGACGAGGTCAGCGGTGCCACATCCCGTTACGACACCTACGCGGAACCGGTGATGGTCGTCGACGGGCCGTTCTTCGGCGAGCTGCTACCGGCCAACATCTACGCCGTGCTCCCGGACGGCACGCCGATTGACCAGGTTCTGCTCTACGACGAGTCCGGCGAACCGATCACCTTGCCCGATACCGGCTACAGCCCGGGTCTCGACTCCGACTACGAAGCCGAGCCTGCCGTCGATGAGACGGGCCGGTCGATCGACAATCTGTTCCCACGCCGCCTGCTCGTTCCCGATTGGTCGCGCCGGACCGGCGGGCTGGAGTATCAGGACGTACCGCCGCCGACCATCGAGTTCGGCGTGCCGGTCACACCGTCGGACGGTCGGGCCACGCCCGACGCTCTACCCGACTGAAGGGGGTGTTCAGGGAAGGTCGACGAGATACAGATCGTCGAGGACTCGACCCTCGCCGCCGGCCCATGACTCACCGCCGAACACCACGAGCTTCGAGTCGGTGGCGACAACCGTGCGGCCCGCCACCTCGTCGAGCTCCGATCCCGTCCGCAGTCCGAGCCACGATCCGGTGTCGAGATCGAGCACCCAGCCCTCGACCGAATCGATGTGATTGCCGTCGGCGCTGAGCACGCCGGCGATGCGCGGCGACCCGTCGACCGCCGGAGCCGAAAGAGGCGCCCACGTGTCGGCCGTCGTGTCCCACACGCCGCCGTGAGGCACGCTTCTCCCCCAGCCGTTGACCTGTCCACCGTCGGATGAACCGCCAAAGGGGAACACGACGCGATGGCCGACGACGACGCCCGCCTCGGTCCACAGGAACTCGGCTCGATCGGCGTCGGACACCCAGATTCCCGTGTCGAGGTCGAGACGGGCAATGCCCGCCAACGATGGACCGTCGGAACCGGGGTTGTCGACGAGATCCTTGGCCAGCAGGACGAGGTCATCGTCGACAACCGCATAGAAACGGTCGTAGGAGGGCGAGAGCGGGTCGGCCGGCAACTCCTCCCAGGTCTCGGACTCGGGATCGAATCGCCAGTCCGGCTGCTCGCCGGTCTCATCGGACCCGGGGTAGGCGACCACCGATTCGTCGGCTGCAGCGAGCGCGAACCACGGATCGGCGACGGGTGGAAGCGGCAGCACGGTCCAGGAGTCGGCCTCCAGGTCGTATCGGAGGAACGCCGGCTCGATGCGGCCCGCCTCGGTGAACAACGGACGGGTCAGGACGTGGACGTGTCCGTCGACGACGACGGACTCGGCGTGTCGGGTGATCGGTACCGGCGCCTCGGTGAGCTGACGCCAGGTGGCCGTTTCCGGATCGATCGCCACGCCGTCGGAGAGCGACTCGAAACTCGGGGCGGCACAATCAGCGTTGGGTGGGCACCACGCCTCCGGGTCGCCGCCGATGATCAGCACCTCGGCACCGGTCCACACCCCCAGCGCGTTGGCTCGAGCAGACAACGGTGCTTCCGACAGGGCAACAACGGCCAGGTCGGCGTCGAGCCCGAGAGCGGTGGAGGGTAGGGGGGTCTGGACCTCGTGATCGGGCGCAATCGCCGGTGCGGGTGGATCCGTCGAGTCGACGGTCACCGTCTCGACGTCGGCGGCCGGTGAGCAGGCCAGCCCCACGGCGGCGATCCCGGCCACGAATGCGGCGCCCGAACTTCTCATGAACGTTTGGACGAAACGTCCGGGCTGCTGGTTCCCCAGCACTTGGTGACTCAGCCCCTGGTGACTCAGCAATCGGTGACTCAGCACTCGATCACGTTGACGGCCAGGCCGCCCCGTGAGGTCTCCTTGTACTTCTTCTTCATGTCGCGGCCGGTGTCGCGCATGGTCTTGATCGCCTTGTCGAGGCTGACCTTGTGGCTGCCGTCGCCGTGCATGGCGAGGCGGGCTGCGTTGACCGCCTTGACCGACGCCATGGCGTTGCGCTCGATGCAGGGGATCTGCACCAGGCCGCCGACCGGGTCGCAGGTGAGGCCGAGGTTGTGTTCGATGCCGACCTCGGCCGCGTTCTCGACCTGGGCCGGGGTGCCGCCGAGTCGTTCGCACAGCGCTCCGGCGGCCATGGAGCAGGCCGAGCCGACCTCCCCCTGGCAGCCGACCTCGGCCCCCGAGATCGAGGCGTTGGTCTTGAACAGGATGCCGATGGCCGCGGCGGTGAGGAGGAAGCGGACGATGCCGTCGTCATCGGCGCCGGGCACGAAGTTCACGTAGTAGTGGAGGACCGCCGGGATGATGCCGGCTGCCCCGTTGGTGGGTGCGGTCACGACCCGGCCGCCGGCGGCGTTCTCCTCGTTGACGGCGAGCGCGTAGAGGTTGACGAAGTCCATGATGTGCAGTGGATCGTCGTGACGCGAACCGTGGCCGGACGGCGGCTCGGTCAGTCGACGGTGCAGGGCCGGAGCCCGCCGGGGCACCCGGAGCCCGCCCGGCAAGATCCCCTCGGTGGTGCAACCGGCCTCCACACAGGAGGCCATCACCCGCCACCGCTCCAACATGCCGTCGCGAACCTCGGCCTGGGAGCGCCACACCTGCTCGTTGGCCAGCATCACATCACTGATCGAAAGGCCGTGCTCGGCACAGATCCCCAGAAGATCCTCGCCGCTGGAGAAGGGATACGGTACGGGCGTGTTGTCGGCGACGATCTGGTCCAGTGCCTCCGCTCCGTCGTCCACGGTGCCGTCGAGAATGAACCCACCGCCAACCGAATAATAGGTGCGCTGCCGGATGAGCGTTCCGTCCGCCCCGAACGCGGCGAACGTCATGCCGTTGGGGTGGCCCGGAAGAGCGGTCCGGAGGTGCAAGATCACATCGCCGGGGCTGTAGGTGATCTCGTGACGGCCCAGCAGTCGGAGTCGACCCTCGACGGCCATCGCCTCGGCCCGGGTGTCGCCGGTGGTGGTGTCGACGGTGGCCGGGTCCTCACCCTCCAGACCCAGCACCACGGCCTTCGGTGTTCCGTGCCCCTTCCCGGTGGCGCCGAGTGAGCCGTAGAGGTTGACCTCGACCCGGGCCACCTCGGTCAGCAACCCGCCCTCGGCCAGACCCGAGGCGAATGTGTTGGCGGCCCGCATCGGTCCGACGGTGTGCGACGACGACGGCCCGATGCCGATCGAATACAGGTCAAAGGCGCTGAGAGCCATGGTCCATTGTGCCCGACCCGACCTGGGTGGTCGAGTGCCCGAATGCGAACTGTGCCGCCCCGGGCCCCCGGGAATGGGGACCCGAAACGGCACAGTTGAGCTGAGCGGCACCAGAGCGACAAAGGTAACGTTGAGCGATCACCATCTCCTTTGGTGACGACGAAGGGACGACACGGATGGCTGACGAATCGGCAGAGAAGCAGGGAATGGAGAAGCGCGTGGCGGAGGCCGTCGAGCTGGCGCTTGCGGCTCGGGATCGGGCCTACTCCCCGTACTCCGACTTTCCGATGGGGGCCGCCGCGGTCGACGACAGCGGCCGCTCGGTGACCGGCGCGCTGGTGGAGAACGTGTCGCTCGGGCTGGCCATGTGCGCCGAGCGGGTGACCATGTTCTCCGCCGTCAACGAACGGGTGAAGCCAACCGTGCTCGCACTGGCGTCACGGCGCACCGGCGACGAGCTGACCTTCCCCTGCGGCGCCTGTCTCCAGGTGGCGCTCGAGCTGGCCGGTCCCGAGTTGCTGGTCGTGGCCGTCGACCCCGACGGCGTCAGCACGCAGGAGCGCCTCGCCGACCTCATCGCCCGCGCTCCCCGTCGCCACAGTTTCGATCCGGGAGCCGATTGAGAAGCTACCGATGACGACGTGACGTTTGGCCGGTTACGGGCGACGGCACCCGGGTATGGTTCGGCCATGGCTCGATATGTCGTTCACGTTCAAACCCCCCGAAGCCAGGCCGAAGCTTTCGACTACATGGCCGACCTCACCAACTTCAGCGAGTGGGACCCCGGAATAACCCGGGCGGTCCAGGTTGCAGGCCAAGGTGCCGGCGTCGGCTCGGAATACGATCTCGACGTCAAGACCGGCCCGACGACGATGACCATGCGCTACCGCACCACGGCGTTCGACCCGTACCGTCTGATCGTCGCCCGCTCCGACGGCCGGTTCCTGACCTCCGTCGACACGATCACCGTGGCGGAGCACGAGAGCGGTGGCGCCGTTGTGACCTACGACGCCGACCTGACGCTGTCCGGTCCACTCAAGCTGGCCGACCCGCTCTTGGCGCTCGGGTTCCAGAACGTCGGAGACAAGGCCGCCGCCGGCCTCGTCGAGGCACTCGACGGTCAAGAAGTGGAGTGGGACCGGTAGCGGTCCGGGCCGCCTGTCAGCTCGAGGTGACCAACCGTTCGACGTCGGCGATGGTGTCATCGTCCATCCCGGACACGTCGACCCGGACGTAACTGTCCTGCCCGGTCTCGACATCGACCACATCGGTGGTCACCGGAAGGCGACTGTACAAGCCGAACAAAGCGCCGAGCGCAACGCCGGCGATGGCGGTGGCGAGGAGGATGGCGTTCGGTAGCCCGTCGGCCAGCGTCACCAGGAGAGCGCCGATGACGAGGCCGACGACCAGTCCGATTACGGCACCCTTGGCGGCCCGCCCTGCCGGTCGGGCCATGGTCTCGCGGTCGACTTTGCTCGTGGCTTCGACAGACGTGGCGGGGTCGGCAACGACGTCGATGCGACTGCTTTCGATTCCCATCTGCTCCAGCTCCACGACCAGGTTGCGGATCTGATCAGGCGGCAAACAGGGTGAGGAACGTTCTGCGGTAGACATGGAGCTTGCCATACCCCGTTGCTCCTGCGGCCAACCAAAATGCCGCCATGGGATCGGTCACACCCGGCCCGATGCCGAGCACGGTGGAGACGGCCGGCTGTTTGACCCGTGGACCGGCGGGTAGTGTCACCACATGAACGTTGGAGACGCAGTTGACACCCTGCTCGAGGCCCCGATCGTGCCGAGCTTCACCCGGATCGGCTACGAGGCACGCAAACGGCTCGATGGGTGGACCGAACTGAACGACTACGACCTGACCGGGCGCACGATGGTCGTCACCGGCGCCACGTCGGGCCTCGGTCGGGCGGCCGCCGAACAGCTTGCTCGCGGCGGGGCGACCGTGGTCATCGTCGGCCGGAGCGCCGATCGTAATCAGGGCGTGGTCGACGAACTGATCGCTGAAACGGGCCACCCCGACATCTCCCAGGTGGCCGCCGACATGGCCCGCCATGACGAGGTACGGGCGCTGGCCGATTGCATC
This sequence comes from Acidimicrobiales bacterium, assembly GCA_965216675.1. Classification (GTDB taxonomy): domain Bacteria; phylum Actinomycetota; class Acidimicrobiia; order Acidimicrobiales; family SZUA-35; genus JAHELU01. The sequence goes on from CBDCGK010000004.1 coordinate 2,428,419, forward strand.
TTGAGCGACCACGAACGTCTCGACGTGCTCATTCACAACGCGGGAGCACTGACCAACGAGCGGGAGAACGCCCCCGACGGCACGGAATCGACGGTTGCCGCCCAGGTCGTCGGGCCGTTCCTGCTGACCACGCTCCTGTTGGACCGCCTGGCCGACTCGGCGCCGGCTCGGGTGCTGACGATGTCGTCGGGCGGCATGTACTCGTCGGGCCTGACCGTGAACAAGCTGGAGATGCCGGCCGAGGACTACTCCGGGACCGAGCAGTACGCCCGGGCCAAACGGGCTCAGGTCACCCTCAACGAGATGTGGGCCGAGCGGTTCGGCGGCCGGGGTGTGCACTTCCACGCTCTCCATCCGGGCTGGGCCGACACGCCCGGTGTCGACCGATCGCTGCCCACCTTCTCCAAGGTGGTCGGTCCGTTGCTCCGCACGCCGGATCAGGGTGCCGACACGCTCGTGTGGCTCGCCGCCGACGATCAGGCGCTCAACTCGAACGGCTCGTTCTGGCTCGACCGCCGCATCCGCCCGATCCACAAACTCGGTTCGACCCGAAAGACCGACACACCGGATCGGCGGCGGCAGCTGTGGGAGTGGGTGGTCGAGCGCAGCGGTGTGGACCCGGCCGACCGGGCCGGCTGATGACGACAGGGCGGCGGTCGATCCTCGTCTTCGGTGACCAACTGAACCGCCGCATCGGCGCCCTGGCCGACGCCGACCCCGACGACACCAGGATCCTGTTGGTCGAAAGCGAGCAGCTCCTGGCCGCGGGGCGGCACCGGCAGCGCAACCACCTCGTGGTCACGGCGATGCGGCGGTTCGCCGACGAGCTGACCACCGCCGGGTTCGAGGTCGACCGGCGCCGTTCGGCGACGATGCGGGTCGGAATCGAGGAGCACCGCACCGAGTTCGAGCCGGACGAGGTGGTGGCCACCGAACCGAACTCCCGCCGGGCCCGGACCTTGTGCGCGGACCTCGGCATCGAGCAGGTGCCGAGCAACCAGTTCCTCTGCCACCACGATGACTTCGCCTCGTGGGCCGACGGTCAGTCGGGCATGAAGCTGAAGGACTTCTACCGGTGGAACCGCTCCCGCCTCGGCTACCTGATGGATGGCGGCGGAGATGGTGGGGCCGAACCAGCCGGAGGCCGCTGGAACTTCGACCACGACAACCGGGAACCGCCACCCGACGACGCCTCGATCTTCGCCTCGCCGCCCACCTCCCGCCTCGACGAGATCGACGACGGGGTGCTCGAGTCACTACCCGATACCCACGGCGCCGCCCCCGTCGGTATCTGGCCGACGTCCCGTCGAGCGGCGCTGGCCCGCCTCAACCACTTCCTCGACCACAACCTCGAGAACTTCGGCCGCTACGAGGACGCCATGACCTCGCAGTCATGGCACCTGGCCCACTCGCTGCTCAGCCCGGCACTCAACATCGGGCTCCTCATGCCCGACGAGGTGTGCGACGCCGTCGAGGAGCGCTACCGCGACGGCCGGGTTCCGATCAACTCGGCCGAGGGCATCGTCCGCCAGATCATCGGCTGGCGGGAGTACGTGTGGGGCCTCTACTGGCTGTGGCCCGACCACGCCGACTCGAACACGCTGAACCACCGGCGGGAGCTGCCGCCGATGTTCACCGGCGAGGCCGGCACCGACATGGCCTGCCTGGCCGACACCTTCGCCGGGCTCGACGAGCGGGCCTGGGTCCACCACATCCCCCGGCTGATGCTGCTGTCGAACATGGCCAACCTCTACGGCATCCATCCCCGGCGGGTGATGGAGTGGATGTCGGACCGTTACATCGACGCCGCCGAGTGGGTCATGGTGCCGAACGTGATGGGCATGGCGTTGTGGGCCGACGGCGGGCGAATGGCCACCAAACCCTACGTGTCGGGCGGGGCCTACATCAACCGGATGAGCGACTACTGCCCGTCGTGTCGCTACAACCCCCGCAAACGAACCGGCGACGACGCCTGCCCCTTCACCACCCTCTACTGGGACTTCATGGCCCGCCACCGTGACCGCCTGGCCGACAACCACCGCATGGCCCGCCCGCTCGCCAACCTCGACCGTCTGTCCGACGTGGACGAGGTTCGGGATCAGGCCGAGCGCACCGTCCGGGCCATCCGCGACGGCCGCGCCTGATCGGGTCGGTCGGGCTCAGCCGACCGGGAGATGGCGGGCCAGGAAGGCCGACGTGGCCTCCCAGGCCACAGCGGCCGCCTCGGGATTCGAGAACATCGGGTTGAGGTGGTTGTCGAAGGCATGGCCGGCGTCCAGCTGGATGACGACGTCGGCGTCGTCGACCGAGGCGAAGCGCTCGGCCACCGCCGCAGAGTCCTCGCTGGGCAGGTACGGGTCGGAGCCACCGAAGTGGAACAGGATCGGACAGGTCACGTCGTCGGCCTGATCGAGGTTGCCGGCCACACCGCTGCCGTAGTAGCTCACCGCGCACGTCGGGTCGAGCGCAGCGGCACCGAGGAAGGTGAGCGTACCGCCGAAGCAGAACCCGATGAGACCGGCATCACCGGTGCACTCGGGTAGACCCCGGAGATGGTCGAGCGCGGCGCCGACGTCGGAGCCGACCGTCGACCAGTCGAACCCACCGACCATGGCGAACGCCTTCTGCATGCCCTCCTCACCCTCGGCGGGCTCCACGGTGAATCCGGGTTCCTGGCGCCAGAACATGTCGGGGGCCAGCGCCACGTAGCCCATCCCGGCCAGCCGCTCGCACACCGACTTGATGTAGTCGTTGACCCCGAAGATCTCCTGCAACACCACCAGGCCCGGACCGGACCCCGAATCGGGGACGACGACGTGGGCCTCGTAGCTCTGGTCGCCGACGCTGACGGTTTCGGTGCGTGATGTGGTCATAGGGGCATGGTACGCCCATGCGCCCCGCGGGCGACGGCTCCGCCCGTCAGGTGATCTCGTTCAGGCCGAGTCGTCGACGTCGTCGGCCCGGTACTCGAGAAGCAGGGCACCAGTGACGCCGTCGATCTGTCCGCTGACGTTCAAATCGTGGGCCGACTGGAAGTTCCGCACCCACTCCTCGGTCTCGCCGCCATAGTCGCCGTCGGCTCCGAACCGGGGCAGCGATCTGGCGTTCCAGCCCTTGAGCGCCGTCTGGAATCGGCGCACGGCCTCTCCTCGATCACCGTTCTTCAACGCCACGTTGTCCTCCTCGTCGCCGGGATCCACGGCCCGGCGGTTGATCTCGTCGATCTGTGCGTACAGGTTGTCGCCCGGGCACGACGTGGCTCGAACGTCGCGATGCCCACCAGTGAACATCGACGGCCACCACCCCAGCTGATGGCCGTGGGCCACCACCTCGGCCACTTTGTCGATCAGGTCATCCGACACCGACGTCACGTCGAAGTTGCCCATCACGCAGATGGCATGCGAGATCGAGTTACGTCCGAACGTATGGCCCCCCAACACACCGGCACCTCGGCCCTGATAGACCTCGAGCGTGTCGCGGTCGATCAGGAACGAGTAGGCGATGTCGGACCACCCGCGGATGTCCATGTGGAAGTCCTGAATGGACCGGACCCCCGAGGCCCCCGAATGGTTGCCGGCGGTGTGGTGAAGCCACAGCTCCGCGGTCGGGATCGGAATCGACGAACGTCGACGCGGCGGTCGGGCGCCCCATTCCTGCCTGCTGATGATGTCGACCACGACCGCCTCCCGTCGATGCCGGTCTTCGGCACGAGCAACACGCTAGCGCATGAACGAGGGCGGTTCTACAGGCTGAAGGGAGTCAGGATCTCATCGAGCCAGGCCGCTATCTCGGGCGGAATGGTCGCAGGCCTGTCCACGCCGTCGTCGTCCGCGCCGGCCGTCGCCGGGCAGACCATCGAACCCTCGACCGACGTGTTGAAGATCGGATCGGGGTCGAACACCGGGATCAGCGTTACCGAGAACGAGCGGGCGACGACGTCGAAGCTGATCCCCCCTGGATACTCGCAGGTGATCCGGGGTTCGAACTGCTCGTTGAAGGCAACGCAGGCGATGTGGGTGATGTCGGCCGGCGTCGGCGCCCCGAATCGAGCGAGCACTTCCTCGGGCCAATCGCCGGACGTCGGGTGGATACGGGCCGGGGGCGGCTCGACACCAACCGGAGCGACAAGACCTTCGATTGGCTGGGGCAGTGCGCACCAGTCCCTCGGGTCGCTACCGATGCCGTTGATCGCCCGCTCGAGATCGAGCAACGTGAAGGTCGACGGGGCGGCGAACTCACTCAACATGACCGCCGCCTCCCGCTCACTGGTGGGAGCGAGCATGTCGGTGCCGACCGCCGGCCGCACCGTCGGGCAGCTCAGCTCCTCGTGATCGAAAATGTACTCGGCCACCGGCTGTCCGCCGGCCAGTTCGTAGAGGGTCGCCATCGTGTCGGTCGGCCACAGGGTTCGCACCGTCCCATCATCGTCGTCGACACATTCGAGCGGCGGAATGTAGGTCGACCGCTCCACCGAGAGACACAACACGTAGTGCGGGGCGTCCGAGGCTTGGACCGCAGGCTCGGGGAGGGCGTAGCGGTCGAGTTCGTCGCCGTAGAAGCGGTGGGAGAACGGCGCAATCCGTGCCTGGCCGAACGGGCCTGCGTCCTGGCGCTCGAACGTGAGGATGACATTGCCGTCCTCCGACGGGGCGGGGGCCGAAGGCCACGGCCGTGGCTGATCACACCAGTCGGGGCTCAGCTCGGGCTCGGTCTCGAGTTCGATCCCACCGACGGAGGTGATCCGCTCGACCATCGCCGGGTCGGCGGCCGTCGCGTCTTCGACCACGTCCGATCCATCGAGCGCTGACACGACAATTCCCATCCCGAAGGAGACGACAAGGGCGAGGAGTACAGCCGCCGGGACCACTGACACCTTGGGCGCTCTGGTTTCCGCATCCACGGCATCATTGTCGTCGCCTCATCACGCCCGCTTGAGCGATCACGGCTGATCGATGGCAACAACTCGTTCTGGCGGTTCCCGGCCCCCGGGAGTGGGACCGGGAACCCCGGAACGATCTACTGGTCGTACAGGATCACGCCACGGATGTTCTCACCGCTGCGCATGGCGTCGTAGCCCTCGTTGATCTGGTCGAGGGTGTAGGTCTTGGTGATCAGCTCGTCGAGCTTGAGCTTGCCGTCGAGGTAGAGCTCGAACAGCCGCGGAATGTCCTTGCGGATGTTGGCCGAACCGAACAGCGAACCGATGAGCTGTTTCTCCATCATGGTCAACATGATGCCCGGCACGTTGATCGTGCCCTCGGCGGTGGAGTGCAGGTTGGTGACGACGATCTTGGCCCGCTTGCCGCCGAGGTTGAAACCCTGACCGAGGGCGTCGGCGTCGCCGGTTCCCATCGTCATGATCACCTTGTCGTAACCCCGGTCCCAGGTCGTCTCGCCCATCTTCTCCATGGCCTCCTGCATGGAGGAGAAGGTGTGGGTGGCTCCGAACTCCATGGCCTGCTCACGTTTGAAGGCGACCGGATCGATGGCGGCGACAACGCGGGCGCCGGCCATGGCCGCACCCTGCACCGCGTTGGCCCCGATGCCGCCGCAGCCGACGACGGCCACGTAGTCGCCCGGCTCGACGCCGGCCGAGTAGACGGCCGAACCCCAGCCGGTGACCACACCGCAGCCGAGCAGGCAACCCTTGTCGAGGGGCCAGTCCTTGTCGACCTTGATGCAGCTGGCCTCGTTGACCACGGTGTGCTCGGCGAAGGTACCGATGAGGCACATCAAACCGAGGTCCTCACCGTCGAGGGTGTGATGGCGGCTGGTCCCGTCGAGGGCCTGGGTACCTTCCGCGAACGTGGCGAGCAGGTCACACAGGTTGGAGTGGCCATCCGCGCACGACGGGCAGCGGCCACAAGCCGGGATGAAGCCGAACACGACGTGGTCACCCGGTTCGAGCCAGTCGACACCCTCGCCGACCTCCTGCACGATGCCGGCACCCTCGTGGCCGCCGATCATCGGCGGTCCGGGAACGAGCCCGGCGATGTGGCCGTCCATGGCGTGCTCATCGGAGTGGCACATGCCCGACGCCACCATCTTCACCAGCACCTCTTTGTGTTTGGGTGGATCGAGTTCGATCTCCTCGACACTCCACGGCTGGTTGATTTCCCGCAATACAGCGGCTCGAGTTCTCATCAGGTACCCCTTCTTGGACTGGATGCATCCTTGTCGGATGGCAACGGTCCGATCGTAGGTCGCGGGTGCCGACGCGAACAAAATCACCGGCTCTCGATCAACGTCTTGCGGTCGGCAGGGTTTCAGTCATATGATTGAATCATATGACTGAAACCGCTCGAACGGCTGATGCGTTGTTGGATGCGGCCGAGGTTGCGTTCGCCGAGCATGGTGTCGACGGCGCCTCGCTGCGATCCATCATGCGCGATGCCGGGGCGAACGCCGCGGCGGTGCACTATCACTATGGGTCCCGCGAGCAACTGGCCGCAGCCGTGCTCGACCGGGTGCTGGCCCCGCTGCAGGCCCGACGGCTCGAGTTGCTCGAAGCGGCCGTTGCGGAGCACACCGATGGGGCGCCGCCGATCACGGCACTGATGGACGCATTGGTCCGTCCCGACTTCGAGATGGCCGTGGCCGCCCGCGAACGCAGCCCGACCGCCTCCCGGATCATCGGGGCCGTGTACGCCCGGCCGTCGGCCTTCGTCAAGTCACTGGTGGAGGCGAGCTTTGCCCCCGTCGCCGCTCGATTCCTCCCTCACCTGACGGCCGCCCTACCGGAACTCGATCCGCCCGAGATCGCCTGGCGAGTCCGCTGGGCGGTCTTCGGTGTGCTGGGCGCCTTGTTCTCCGACGAGGACACGGCGATCAACTGCGACAACATGGAGGCCGAACTCGGCCGGATGCTGGCGGTGACGACCGGTGCCCTGTCGGCACCATCGACAGGAGATCCAAACGGGGTCACGAACAGCGGAAGGAACGTGAAGTGATAGAGGTCAACGAATCCATCGAGGTCGACAAGCCACCCGCCGAGGTGTTCGCGTTCTGGTCGGACTGGTCCAACAACCCGACCTGGCAGACCGGCATGGAGAGCTGTACCTGGACGAGCGAACCCCCTCTCCGATTGGGTTCGACCTACGACCAGCGGGCGTCGTTCCTCGGCCGGCCCGTCGTGTCCTCATTCGAGGTTGTCGAGTACGAGCCCGACACGATGGTCCGCATCAAGACCACGAAGGGCACCTTCCCGCTCGACATCACCCGCCGGGTCTCGCCCCGCCCCAACGGTGGGACGATCCTCACCGCCACGATCCGAGGCGGGCCCGAGGGTGTGATGCGCCTACTCGATCCCCTGACCAGGCGCATGGTCGCCCGCAGTATCGGTCAGGACTACCAGCGCCTCAAGCAGCTGCTCGACGGCGAACCCTGAGTGATCAATCGGCGCCGGTCAGCCGGGGTCAGCGCTCCTCCATCCTGGTGAGCGTGACCTGGTGCTGCAGCAGCCGTTCCTCCTGCCAGTTCATGGCGGTCAGGGTCACCACGGTCGAGCCGTCGCCGCCGGGTTCGACGTCCACCAGACCGAACTGCCCGCCACCGGCCACCAGCCCGTGGGTGTACGGTCCGCCTTTCCTACTGGCCGGGCGGTCGAGCGCGGCGGCGTGGAGTAGCGGGAAGGCCGGGCCGGGTGTCGACGCGTAGTTGGTGTTGGCGCCGTCGTCGATGGCCACCATGTGGGCGTCGCCGGCGACCATGACGAGGTTGGTGATGCCCGATTCGGCGACGTGGTCGGCGATGACCGCCCGTTCCCGGCTGTACCCGGCCCACGAATCGGCCGTGGGGTGAGCCTCCTCGACCCACGGGACCGGGTTCACCCAGATCACCACGTCGTGTGACGCCGCGGCGTCGACGAGTTCGGCCAGAAGCCACTCCCGTTGCTGGTCGCCCAACATCGACTTGGTGCCCTGGTCGGTCTCGCGGTGGGGATCGCGGGCCGACCGGGCGTCGGTGAGGACGAGACGGACCGAACCGACGGAGAACGCCTGGAACACAGCCGAGTCGTCGCCGGCCAGGTCGTAGTGGGGTACGTACTCCCGGAAGGCGACCATGGCCGACGGACGTCCCACCGCTTGGCGGTTCGAGTCATTGGGGCCGTAATCGTGGTCGTCCCAGACGTAGGCGATGGGCACGCAGCGATACAGCTCCGACTGTCCCGGTTGACCGAGTTGGATGTCGTAGACCCGGCGGTAGTCGGAGACCTTGTCGACGAACACGTCGCCGTAGTGGAAGTCGCCGAGACAGGTGTAGAGGGTCGGCTCCTGTCGGCGGATGGCGTCGAACACGGCCCCGTTGGAGCCGATGCGGGCGCACGCCCCGAAGGCGAGGCGCACCGGCTGACCGGGTTCGGGGAAGGTCTCGAAGCGGCCCGCCCTCGTGGCGTCAAGTGTGCCGTCGACCCGGAGCGCATAGTGATAGCGGGTGGCGGGCGCCAGCCCGCCGATACGAAAGGTCCGCACCCGATCGAATGTCTCGGTTACCGCGTACGGCCGGGCGTCGGCGAATGCCGCATCGGTTCCGACCAGCAACTCGACGGTGCCGGGCCGGCCGACGGGGCGGGCCTTGATCACACACGACGACCGGGTCACCGCGCCACACCAGATCCACTCGGTGATCGACGAGGCGTCCAGCACGACCGCGCTGGCCGGATGGGTCGGACCCCAGATCCTGCCGAAAACGTAGCGGCCGAGGGCGAACCCACCGAGCGCCGCCAGCCCGGCACCGGCGAGCGCGACGACGGTGGCGCCACCACCCGGATCAGCGGCCTCGTCGCCGGCAGGCCACCAACCGAGGGCCGCGGCGAGCCAGACCACCACCGGTAGCGCGAAGGCGCCGAGGACGGCCGCGAACGGACCCGTCGTCAACATGGGCTTGGCGAACACCGCCAGGCCGGCCACCACGAACACGCCGACGAGGAGCCCCGGCAGTGGCTGCCAGAACGCAGTCAGGGCGGCCACGGCCAGCAGGCCGAGAAAGGCCGGCAGGACACGCCCGGGAAACGAGCTGCCGAGCGGTGTGAGTTCGAGTCGATACCGGCCGAACCACAGGGCGACTGCAACGACCCCGGTCAGAATCAGACCGACCATGCACCGGCTCCCCGGGCCTGCGGGCTGGCGGCCCTGCCCTTCCACGCATCGATCACCGTCACCAAGGTAGCCAGTCGCGCCTGGTCAGGTGTCGACAGGTCGGCGCACGCCAGCGAGCAGCCGGTCGTCGAGCTCGTGGTCTCCGTGGAGCACGCTCACATCACCGGTTGTCTCGAGCACGACAACAAGCACCTCGTCGAGGTTGATCACGTTCGCTTCCCGGAGCTTGGCGATGACATCGTGCTCGGTGACCCGCGATCGTCGAAGCTGCTCGGCGTGCATTCGCCCCTTCGTCATCAGCACGACCGGCTCATTGTCGACAACGGCGCCGTGGTCCGTCCCGACTCGGTAGCGGGCGATCACGGCCTGGGCGGCAAGCAGCGTGGCGATGGCCAGCGCACCGCCAGCCAGCGGGATCGACAGGGCGGCGACACCGCCGATGATCGAGCCGATGGCGATGGTCACGGCAAAGTCGGTACTGGACATCTTCGAGAACGACCGCAGACCGATCACCCGGATCACCACCACCGCCGCCACCAGCACGAGAAGACTCGACGCGACGACGAGGCCGGCCTCGGCCCACGAGGTTCCGAGCCGCTCGGCGATCATCGGCTCACGACACCCGCTCCCACCACCGCAGCGACCGGCACGCCTCCAGGAAGCCCGCAGCGCTCTTCCTGGTGTCGTCGAAGTCGACGTAGCCGTCGTCGCGCCGATCGGTGTCGAGACCCGCCCGGTCCAGCAGCACGCCGGCGTTCGGACCCACGCCGATGAACTTGGCATGATTGTGGGCATCGGTCACGAAGGCGCGGGCCGCCGGCTCGCCGGCGAGTTGTTCGGCGCCCGCCTCGCTCAGGACGATCGCCACCGCATCGAACAGGACGGATGGGCCGCCGTCGACCGCTTCGGCGATCTCCAGCTCGTCGCCGTCGCTGTCATGGATGCCGTGGCGCGACGGGGCGACCAGCGCCATCACCGCATCCTCGGACTTGACCGCCGCCCGTAGTGACCGCAGCGTCTTGGCGTCGACGCCGTCGCTGACCAGCACGCCAAGCCGACGACCGGCGAAGGTGTCGGGGGCGTTGCCGATGATGCTGAGGGCAGGCGACGGGTCGACGTCGATCACCGGGGCGGCGGTGTCGATGCGATCGGGAAGCCGGCCGAAGCCGAGGCCATCGGACACGCGGCGGGCCAGGTCGTCGTCGATGTTGCGGAGCTGGCCCACCATCCGCTCCTGAATGGCCCGGGTCTGGACCTTCGACAGCTCGAACACGAGCGCCTCGACGATGTGGGTCTGCTCGACCGGTTGCTGGCTGGCGTAGAACATGCGGGCCTGACTGAAGTGGTCGGCGAAGGACTCGGGGCGGATCCGTCGCGTCTCCCCCGCCAGAGGTTCGGGGTGGGACCGGAAGCCGATCTCCGGGTTCTCACGGGGACCGCCGTCACCCCAGGAGTTCGGCTCGTAGTTGACCCGTCCGATCGGCTGCGAGGTCGTCATGTGACCGTCACGCTGGAAGTGCTGCACCGGGCAGCGGGGTGCGTTGACCGGGATCTGGGCGAAGTTGGGGGAACCGAGCCGCTTCAGCTGGGTGTCGAGGTAGGAGAAGTTGCGGCCCTGCAGCAGCGGGTCGTTGGTGAAGTCGATGCCGGGCACGACGTTCGCCGTGCAGAACGCCACCTGCTCGGTCTCGGCGAAGAAGTTGTCGACGTTGGTGTCGAGCACCATTCGGCCGACCATCCGGATGGGCACCAGTTCCTCGGGAATCAGCTTGGTGGCGTCGAGCACGTCGAAGTCGAACGAGTCGGCGAAGTCGTCGTCGAAGAGCTGCACGCCCAGCTCCCACTCGATCGGATGGCCCTGATCGATCGTGTTCCACACGTCGCGACGGTGGAAGTCGGGATCGGCGCCGTTGATCTTGACCGCCTCGTCCCACACCACCGACTGCATGCCGAGCACCGGTTTCCAGTGGAACTTGACGAAGGTGTGATCCCCATCGCCGTTCAGGAAGCGGAAGGTGTGGACCCCGAAGCCCTCCATGAACCGGAGCGAGCGCGGGATGGCCCGGTCCGACATGATCCACATGACCATGTGCATCGCCTCGGGCATGAGCGACATGAAATCCCAGAAGTTGTCATGGGCCGTCTGCGCCTGGGGGAAGCCGCGATCGGGTTCGGGTTTGGCGGCGTGGACCAGGTCGGGAAACTTGATGGCGTCCTGGATGAAGAACACCGGGATGTTGTTGCCGACCAGATCCCAGTTGCCCTCGTTGGTGTAGAACTTGACGGCGAAGCCGCGGACGTCGCGGGCCAGGTCGGGGGAACCCTTGCTCCCGGCCACGGTCGAGAACCGGGCGAACACCTCGGTCCGTTCGCCGGCCCGCTGGAACAGATCGGCGGACGTGACGTCGGCCAGCGACTCGTAGGTTTCGAAGTAGCCTCGCATCCCGTAGCCCCGAGCGTGGACCACCCGCTCGGGGATGCGCTCGTGGTCGAAGTGGAACAGCTTCTCCCGGGCCACGAAATCCTCGAGGAGTTGCGGCCCTCGGGGTCCGGCGGTGAGGGTGTTCTGGTTGTCGGCGACCGGGATGCCCTGCTGGGTGGTCAGCGTGGCTTCGCCGTCGGTGGCCTGCTGGTGCGTCTCGCCGCCCGACGACGAGTCGAGGTGCCTCCTCGACCGCTTCGTCGAATCCTTCTTCTTCGAATTCTTCTTGGAACTCCTAGCCTTCGACTTCTTCGCTGCCATCGCTGGACCTCTTGTTGTTGGAAAGCGGACTGGGGGTGGTACCCCGTCTCGAGTCCCGTGACCCGCCGGCCGGCTGCTCGGCCGCCGACGCCGCGGCTGTCGGCGTGCAGCGCTCGCCATCGGGCTCCCAATCGATGAGGCCGAGTGCGGCGAACTCAGCCAGCCATCCCGTCATCGGCCACGCACCCCAGATACGGCGAAACCTCGTGGCGTTGATGCAGATCGCCCGCACGTGCTCGACGGGCGGGTTGCTGACGGGGTGATATTGGTGGAAGGCTCGAGCGGAGCCGGAGAACCAGATGTCGATTCCGTGGACTCCGGCCCGCCGGGAGAAATCGGTGTCTTCGCCGCCGTAGCCGACGTACTCCTCGTCGAACCCTCCGATTCGGCACCAGGAACGGCGGTCGACGGCGAACGACAACGACCAGAACAGCTCCGGTCTGTTCGCGCGGTGCAGTTCCGTTGTGGGCGTCGGCCGCCCGGGCTGGTAGCGGGCATATCGGGCCAAACGATGGGTATCGATGCACCGGGGGGCTTCCGGACCGAGGTACCCGACGGGCCCGGCGTGAACCCCGACCCGGTCGTCGACCAGCCGCCGGTACGACGACACCAGGGTTGGGTGGGCGATGCAGTCCACGTCGAGGAAGATGGTGATGTCGGCCTCGGCAGCGGCCCATCCGGCGTTTCGAGCGGCGGCCAGCGGCAGCGGCCCCCGGGCCGGCAGGTCGACGACGACCGGGTCCAGGATGTCGGGCACGACGAGTCGGGGGTCGGGGCCGCCCATGTCGACGACGACGTAGGTGATCGCCTGCGCGTCGACACCTCCATCGAGGGGCACGAGGTTGGGAGCCCCGACCTGCTTCGTCAACGACCGGGCCTGGAGGCGCAGGTGCTCCCGGCGACCAGCGGCGATCGTCACCACGGCCACGCTGGAAGACCGCCCCGTCATGTGAGGCACCGAACGATGTGTTGTGCTGCGACCGCGGCCCCCGGTTCACCGGTCAGCGTCCGCCACGTGTCGCAGCGTCGGCGGGCGACCGCGATCGCCGCCGCCCAACCAGCCCGGTCGGCGCGCTCCGGCGCCAGGACCGCCGCTCCCGCTGTCACCAGCGCCTCGGCCAGCCGCACCTGCTCGTCGAAGGGCCGGGGCTGAGGAGCCGCAACGAAGGGGCACTCGTTTTCGGCCACCAGCGCCACCACGTTGTTACCCGACGAGCCGACCACCAGCGGCCGCTCCGAGAGGAGAGCGGCAGGATCCTCGACCCAGCCCAGTTCGATGACGTTGGCCGCCGCGGAACGATCTCCGGGAGCAAACACCGCGCGTCCGGCGCAGAACACTCGCCCGGGGATCACCGAGGCCAAGGCATCGATGCTGGATCCCGACAGATGACCGCCACCGGATCCCCACAGCACGACGGCGTCATCCCGTTCGATCCGAGCCCGACCGGTTGTGACTCGGCGACCGCCGCCGAAGGTGATGAAGCCGGCATAGTCCGTCTTCGCCTGTCGTTCCGACCGGGCGCCGGTCTCGAGTTCGGCCGGGTACGGAGCAAGTAGTCGGGACGCGCAGGCGTAGCCGAGGCGGTGGCCCGGATCGCCGCGATCCCCATGCTGGCGGACCGCAATGGTCCGAACCCCGGCCAGGCGACAGAGGAGCAGCATCTCGACCGACACATCGACCACGACGCCGACCGGCCGAACCCGGTCGATCCAATCGACGACGTCCCGAAGGCGTTCGACCGCCTCCGGTGCCCCGATCGGCGCCCAATGGAGCATGGCACCTGCCGTCGGATCAAGCGCCGGACCTGATGACACATCGCTCGGGAGATGGACCCCGCCGAGGATCGGGCGCTCGCTCAGGGGCACGAGCTCGACACCGTCGGGCATACAGGCGGCGATGGCGCGGAACCGGTGCTCATGACCGGTTCCGTGATGATGGACGTAGTAGCCGATCGTGGCCATGCCCGCTCCTACCCGTCGGTGACGTTGCCGATTCGCCCCGCCTCGGGATCGGGTCACACCCCAGGATCGCGGGTACCGTCTGAGCGTGCCATCGACGAATCGACCCCCTGTGGTCGAGTTGGCCACCGCCGATACCGCGGAGGCCGTGCTCGACGTCGTCCGCCACCAGTTCGGGGCCGACGCCGAGCTCTATGCAATCGATCACGCCTACCGGGAGCTGGTTTCGGTTGCAATCGACGACGACACGTCGATCGATCTCGAGGGTGATCTGCGCATCGATCTGCTCGCCCGTCGTAGCCACCGGCGAGGGGACCGATGGTTCACGCCTCTGTGTGAGCGCCAGCAACCGTTGTTCGTCATCGTGTCGAGCGACGACCCCGGGCCCGACATGATCGCCCAGCCGGTGGTGGCGATGGTGATGTCGGTCCTGCGAACACGTTTCGAGCTCCTGGAGCGGAGTCGACGACGCTCGCAGATGTCGGTCGCCGCGGAACTCCAGTGGGATCTGTTGCCCCTTCGAGCCGATCACGGCGAGGGCCACGAGGTGGCGGCGCTGCTCGAACCCGCCTACGATGTGGCCGGCGACCTGTTCGACTACGCCTTCGACGACGGCCTGTGGGTGTACTCGCTCGATGCCATGGGCCATGGGGTCGACGCCACTGCGTGCGGCACCATCGCCCTGGCCGCGATACGGAACGCCCGCCGACAAGGTCACGAACTGAAGGTGCAGTTCGATGCCGCCGGCGACGCGGTACGGCGGTTCAGTGGCGAGCGTGCCTTCGTGACCGCGGTCGGCTGCCGGCTCCGGCCGGATGAACCGTTCGAGGTCGTCAACGCCGGACATGAACCGTTGCGAATCGTCGCCGGTCGGCGGGTCGAACGGATGTCGTTTGCGGCCGACCCCCCGTTGGGTGTCACGTGGCACGACCACTATCGCCGCCAAACGGGCCCGACGCTGGCCGAGAACGACGGGCTCGTGATGTTCTCCGACGGAGCGGCAAACGCTCGTCGCTCGGGCGGAGCCGTCATCGGCCGGGATCGCCTGGACGCCATGCTCGAACGGGCATGGTCCGACGTTCCTCTGCTCACCGTGCACGACACCCTTGACGGCATGTTGGCCGAGATCACCGGCGACATCGGCGATGACGTCACCATGCTCGCGCTTCGACGGGTCGAATCCGATGCCTGAACCGGACCGACGAACCTCACAGCCGACCGGGCCTGCGTCCAGCAATGTGATCCGCTGTCAAATCGGCTCCTCCTACCGTGACGCGGTTCCGGCGATGATTCACGCCATCGTCCATCATCGCTGTGAGATGGCCGACGTCGACGTCACACGGATGGACATCGTGGCCGAGGCGATGGCCGAGGTGGTCGAAGATCTCCAGGCGGAGCGAGGACCGATCGGCGAACTGGCACTCCACCTCGACTTCGACGGTCTCGACATCGAGCTGAAACCTGAGGGCGCTCCCACCGGCGACAAGTGGTCCTTCGACGCCGGCACGATCGCGGCGGCCACCGTCGACGAGATCGTCGACGGCCCCGACACCGACATCGTTCGTGTTCGTCACCGCTTCGGGAGCACGACCTGATGACGACCGACACCCCGCTGGACACGATCTCCGAACCGGGAGACGAGTGGTCCTTCGACCCGGCCGGACTTCGGCTGTTCGTGCCGCCCGACATCGAGCACACGAGACTGGTGCGATCGCTCCTCCGAGCGCTGATCACTTTTCGTGACGAGGAAAGTGAGAGTCGGTTCCTCGTCGCCACGACCGAGATCGTCGTGAACGCGGTTGAAGCAACCCGGCGGGCGGCGGGCGGGCAACGCGGCTCGGCCGGATCGGTGGTCATCGAGATACCCCCACCGCCGATCCGCCATGTCGACGTGTGCGACACAGCAGGAGGGTCTGGACCTGGCACAACCGACACCGGTCACTTGGGCGCCGGGCTCACCATCGCCCGAAATCTCGTCGACGAGCTCATGATCCATCGCGCCGGATCCGGGACCCGCGTCCGTCTGGTGCTCGGCGAGGCCGCCGCATGACCACCGACTTCATCATGACCGTCGTGGTGGATGACCGCCTTTCGACCGTCACAATCGTCGTCGCCGGAGACTTCGACGCGTCGAGGGTCGAGCAGTTCGAACGGCGCGTCGACAGTCTCCCACTCGATCTTCCGACCGTCGATATCGACATCCGCGACACCACGATCCTCGACTCGGCGGCGCTGGGAGCACTCATACGGCTGGTGGACCGGTTGCGGGCATCCGGCGTCGAGCCCCGAACGCTTATCGCACGGTCCTACCAGGCCGAATTGCTCGAGATAACCGGGCTGACCGAGGTTCTCGCCGCACTACAGCGGCCCTGACCGGGTTCACGACGGGCCGACTCGGCTGCCAGTTCACCCGATCGGGTGAAATTCCCCGGTCGACGCATCCTCGGGGTCGGTGGGGGGTAGTCGACTCGCGTGACCCGCCACCGTCCACCGGCTACCCGGCTCCCGCCATCGTCGCCTCGCGACCCACGGCCGTCCGGTGACAGCGCGGAGATCGTCGAGCTGGTTCACACTCACACCGACCTGGCCGATCGACTCGCCCGCCGCTACCACCGGTCGGCCGACCCCGCAGATCTTCGTCAGGTCGCACACATCGCCCTTCTGTTGGCCGCTCGACGCTACGACCCGGCCACCGGTCCCTTCGAGCGATACGCCGTCGTCACCATCATCGGCGAGCTGAAAAAGCACCTGCGGAACCATGGTTGGAGCGTGCACGTACCTCGCCAGGCCCAAGAGGACGCATTGACGGTGCAGGCCACCATCGACCGGCTCACGGTCGACCTCGGTCGGTCGCCCCGGATCTCGGAGGTGGGCGAGGCGGCCGGGCTCCCGGCGGAACGCGTTCGGCGGGCGCTACTCGCCCACACCGCCCGCCACGCCACCGGACTCATGCCGCTCGACCGGCCCACCGCCGACAGCGATCGAGTTGGGTTCGAGGACCGGCTCATCGTCCGGCGTGCGGTCGCCGACCTCCCGGACCTCGATCGCCGCCTGATCGTCGAGGTCTACGAGCACGGGCTGTCCCAGCGGGAGATCGGACGCCGGTACGGGATGTCGCAGAGCCAGGTTCAACGGCGGCTGGCGAAGATTCTCGAGTCGCTGCGGGTCACGCTGACCCCCTGCTGAGGGAACGACCTCGGACCCGTATCGCTCACAGAGGGCGGCGGCGAACCCGGCTCGCACCCGCCCCTCGAGCCGACCGCTGGTGGCGACCACCAGGCGAGAGTCGGCCACCGGTTCGTAGCCGGCGGCCCGTAGGCGGCGCCACAGGTCGATGTCCTCGATCCGGTCGACATCTCGGAACCCGCCGACGGCGTCGTAGGCATCCAGACGGACACCCAGATTGGCGGCGTGGACGTGAGGGTGGGTGCCGTCGGCCGCCAGCGTTGCGCCATAGTCACGCTGCCACGGCCGGAGTATCCGTCGACCGTCCTCGTCGTCGATGAGCGACACCACGCCCGCAACGGCGACCGCGCCGTCGGCGGCGTGCACGAGATACCGCTCGATCCAGTCGGGCGGCACGATCGAGTCGGCGTCGGTCGACAGAATCCAGGCATGCCGTGGCTCGCCCAGTCCGCGTCGGCACACCTCGACGCCCCGAGATCGGGCACGAGCCGCTTGACCGACCTGGACACTGACCACGGCCGAGCCGCCGCGGTGACCGGTGAGCGCCTTGCGGGCTGCGGCGACCGTGCCGTCACGACTCCCGTCATCCACCACCACGATGTCGCATCGACGATCGGCCGAGGCGGCGGCCTCGACGATTGCGGCGATCGCGGCCCCGACCCGGCAGGCCTCGTTTCGAGCCGGCACCACCACGCCAACCGCCGGGGCCGCCGGTCGCTCCGTCATGGCTCGACCAGATCCCGGTAGACCGCCTCATATCGCGTCGCCATCGCGTCGGCGGAGTATCGATCATCGGCCGAGCGGCGACAGGCTCTCCGATCGAGTTCTCCCGCGGTGACGATGGCCCGGGCAAGCGCGTCGATATCGCCTGGTGGAACGCAGACCCCCGTCGTGGCGTCGATCAGTTCGCTGATCGGCCCCCCCCCCGGTTGAACGCCGCAACCGGCGTTCCGCAGGCAAGCGCCTCGGCCACGACGAGGCCGAACGGCTCGTCCCACATCGGGGTGACCAGCGCCACCGAGGCGTCGGCCAGGTAGCGCGCCACATCGCTGCTGTGGCAGTGGCCGACGTAGTCGCATCCACGACCGAGCTCAGGGGCCAGCACGTCGTCGAAGTAGGCCGGGTCATGGGCCGGGCCGGCCACCACCAGTCTGATACCGGCTCGCCGGGCGGCTTCGATCGCCAGGTGTGCGCCCTTCTCCGGCACCAGCCGGCCCGACCAGAACGCATAGCCACCGGTTCCGGCTCCGAGCGGCCACGCAGCGGTGTCGACCCCGTTGTGGACCACCCGATCCACCAGATCACCCCAACGGGTTGCGTTGTCGTACGACACCGAGGTGATTCGGGTGTGATGTCGTCGCCGGGTTCGTCCTATTCGGTGGGCACTCTCGAGCCACGGCGTCGGCGGCGTATGGAGGGTGTGGACGATCGGATGGTGATCGTCACAGAGCACCGGGAGGTAGTGGAGCGAGTTGTTGTGGACGATGTCGAACGCCTCTTCCTTGAGTCGCTGGCCGAGACCGAGGTAGGCATCGTGTTCGATCATGAACTGGTCGGGAGGCATGGAGACGTCCCGACGGGCGGCGTCGCTGATGACGATCGGACGGTCGACGAGAGGCTCGAGCGCGTATCCTCGACCGGTTCTTCGTCCCGTCGAGCCGGCTCCGGCGAAGACGGTCACCCGATGGCCTCGGCGGTGGAGCACACGAGCGAGCACATCGGTATGCCGTTCCAGGCCCCCGGCGTGAGGCTCCGTCGTGTCGAAGCGAACGCCGGCCACGACAGCGATGTCAAGGAATCGTCTGGTTGAGTTCCGCACGAATCACCGATACCCGCGTGCTGGCCGGGCGACCCGCGGCGATGTCGGACGGCAGCGCGGGGTCGAGGTTGATGGTTCCGCCGCGTCACGGGCGACGGAGCGGGGTACGACATGATCGTGCAACGTCGTCGACTCGCCGTACACGGCGATGGATGGGAGCAGCTGATCGACTCGGCCGACCTCTGGTATCCGACGGCCCGTTCCACCCTGGTGGTGGCCCCCCACCCGGATGACGAGAGCCTGAGCTGCGCCGGCCTCATCGGTCTGCTGCGGGATCAGCACGCGGCGGTGACGGTTCTCGCCGTGACCGACGGCGAGGCGGCCTACGGTCTCGACGATCGGGCGACGCTCGGCGACCGTCGGCGAACCGAGCAGCTCCTGGCGCTCAACGACCTGGGCGTCCCGGAACCGTGCATCTGGCGGGCAGGCCTACCCGACGGCAACGTCGAATCGCACGAAGACCTGCTGACGCAGTTGATCGGAAGGCTCATCGAGCGGCTCGATATTGGCCGAGTCGTGGCGCCCTGGCACCTCGACCATCACGGCGATCACGAGGCCACCGGACGAGCCGCGCTCGCCGCTGCCGGGAGCCGCGGTGTCGAACTCCTCGCCACGGTGTTCTGGGGCTGGTTCCACGCTCCCGCCCCTACCGCCGGCTGCCATCGCGTCTACCGACTGCCACTGGCGAGGCGCGACCGACGTCGTAAACGGGCCGCCATACTCCGCCACCGCTCCCAACTGTCGGGTTCTCCCGCCTCCGAGCCGGTCCTCGGCGACGTCGAACTGGCGCTGGCCATGCGACCCTACGAGATGTACCTGGGCCGACCGTCGTGACCGCCCGCCCGGCCGCGACGCCGGACAACGTCCGCCGTCGTCTCCGTCACCTGCTCGATTCCGGGCGGCTCGACCTGGTCGATCCCGGCAGCGGGTCGACCTCCGACCGATGGATGGGCCTGTTCGAGCTGGCCCGACAACTCGAACTGTCGCTCGCTCGACTGGCTGAAGCCCACGTCGACGCGGTCGGCATCCTCCACGAAGCCGGACTCGAACCGGCCCCGCACATGCTCTATGGCGTGTGGGCCTCGGTCGGGCCCGGCGGTCGGGACGTGGCGCTCGACGGTTCGTCAGCGGTCGTCACCGGGGACAAACCGTTCTGCTCGGGCATCGGTGTCGTCGACCGAGCGCTCGTCGAGACCCACGACGGCGATGTTCGGAGGCTGGTCGAGGTGGACATCCGGTCGGCCACCACCGTTCGCCATTCGGGGATCTGGACGACGCCGGCGCTCGCCGCCACGTTTACCGGCACGACGTGGTTTCGACGGCATCCGATCGAACGCACAGTAGGACCTGCCGGCTGGTACCTCGACCGGGTCGGTTTCTGGCACGGCGCCTGCGGACCCGCAGCCTGTTGGGCCGGCGGCGCGGTCGGGCTCCTCGACCGAGTGGGTCCTCGGGACAGCGATCACGGACTTGCCCGGTACGGCGCCATGGCGGCGGAAGCCGAGCTGCTGCGGGCGTGCCTGCAAACCGCCGGCGGGCGCATCGACGCCGCGCCGACCGATCGTGCTGAGGCCCGGGTCGTCGCTCTTGCCACTCGGTACGCCGTGCACGAAAGCGCGACCCGCGTTCTCGACCACTTCGGCAGGGCCAACGGACCCCGACCGCTGATCGAACCGCAGATCGCCCAACGCTATGCCGACACGATCCTCTATCTTCGGCAGTTCCACGCCGACGCCGATCTCGTCGCCTTGGCAAAGGCGGTGACGGACAACGATCGGGCCGAGGAACACTAGTCGATGAGCGACCTCCATCACCCCGTCGGCTACTTCACGGCACGGTACAGCTCCACGGACGATCCGTGGGGGTTCGACGAACGATGGTACGAGCGCCGAAAGTACGCGGTGACGTTGGCGTCACTCCCTCGCCACCGATACCGGCGTGCCTACGAACCCGGCTGCGCCAACGGAGCCCTGACCGAGCTCCTCGCCCCCCGTTGCGACCGACTGGTGGCATCGGAACTGGTCGAGAAGGTCGCCGATCGAGCCCGCCGCCGGCTGAAACCCCACGCCAACGTCGACATCGCAACCGACGCCTTCCCGGAGTACTGGCCTCCCGGCGGCGGTGATCTGCTGGTGCTCTCCGAGGTCGCCTACTACCTCACCGACCGAGGCGTTTTCGCTGCCGGCGAAGGTATCCGAAGCTGGCTCGAACCACTCGGTGACGTGATTGCGGTTCACTACACCGGAGCCACCGACTATCCGCGTCCCGGATGGGCGGTCGTCGAATGGCTTGACGGTCTACCGTTCCTGAACCGCCGTGTGCACCACCTCGACCAGGACTTCGAGCTCGCCGTGTGGCGACGAGACGGCTGACGGCTGCGGCCTATGAGCCGGCGTCACCGACTGCGGAAGTGATCCGGTCGAAATCCGTGATCGACCCCCCACAGAACGGCCTCGCTCCGAGTGTGCACATCGAGTTTTCGATAGAGCGACGTCGAGTAGGTCTTGATCGAGTTGACGCTCAGATGCAGCTGCTCGGCCACCCTGCGGGTACTCAGACCCTGGGTGTAGAGGGCCAGCACTTCACTTTCCCGCTCGGTGAGACCGTGGCTGCGGCCGGGCCAATCGCCTCGAGCCTCCGGTCGAGCCGGACCCTGCGGCGTCGCCGACACCACGAAGACACCCCGCATCACGTCCTCCAGTGCCGAAACCAGTTGGGTACCGGTCATCGCCTTCGACAGATATCCGGCCACCCCCTTCCGGCGGGCCAACTCCAAGAGTTCGGGAGCGAAGTTCCACGTGTACATGACCACGCGCTCGATCGCGTCGTCGGCGAGAAGCTGTTCCACATCGTCGTCGTCGGCTCTGACCCGGCTGAAACCGTCGTACAGGGCCACATCGACGGGCTCCACCGGATGGGCGTTGGCGTCGATCTCGACCACCGCTATCCGCTCGGTAAAGGGTTCCAGCAACCTGGCCACACCGGCCACGACCACGGCGTAATCGTTCACGACCGCCACCGTCACCGTCATCGACGGGCCTCGCCGGTCTGCGGGTCGCTGCGAAGCCCGCTGGGTACCAACTCGACAAGTACGTCAACAAACGAAGGCTGCGCCGCCATGACACGAGTGTTGCACAGGTGTCGGCCATCTCTCGACGATTTCACCTGATCGAGTGAAAGATCTCACCGGAACATGGAGGGTGGGCCAATGATCCAACGAAACGATGCTGCCTCACGAGGCGAGGCGCATCGCGGTCGAGACGCCGAGGTTCCCGCCGATATCCCGGTTCGAGGCTGGAAGGACATCGCCGTTCGGGTCAAGGACGAGATCGGCGACGACCACACCGTGCTGACCGCGGCCGGTGTTGCCTTCTTTGCCTTCCTGGCGGTCATACCGGCGCTGGCCGCCCTCGTCTCGATCGCCGGCCTCGTCACGTCACCGGCGGAGGCCGCGGAACGAATCGAAAGTCTGCTCGGTGGCCTGCCGCAGGAGGCCAAGGATCTTCTCGCCGGCCAATTGGAATCCATGGCCGGGCAGGAGCTCGGTTCGTTGTCGACCGGCCTGATCGTCGCCGTGGCCCTCTCGCTTTGGTCGGCGTCAGGGGGCATGGGTCATCTCATCGAGGGAATCAACATTGCGTACGACGAACGTGACGAACGGAACTTCTTCCATCGAAAGGCGCTGTCACTGGTCCTGACGATCGGCGCCATCCTGTTCCTCGTTGCGGCGGTCATCGGGCTTGCCGCCCTTCCGACGCTGGTCGACAGGGCCGGGCTTCCATCGGGGGCACGAATCGCGGTCGAGATGATGTTCTGGCCGATTCTGACCATCGGCTTCGCCACCGGAGCCGCAGTGCTGTACCGGTTCGGGCCCGATCGATCGTCACCGGAGTGGCGTTGGGTCTCGTGGGGTTCGGTGATCGCAGTGCTGATCTGGATCCTCGCCACCATCGGATTCCGCCTCTACACCGCGACGTTCGGCTCGTACAGCGAGACCTACGGTTCGCTGGCTGCCGTCGTCGTGCTCCTGCTCTTTCTCTTCATCACCTCCTTCGTGATCCTGCTGGGCGCCCAGATCAACTCCGAAATGGAACATCAGACCACGGTCGACACCACCGAGGGGCCCGACCAACCGATGGGTCGCCGTGACGCCGTGATGGCCGACACCGTCGGCGCGACGACCGTCGACGCCGACGCTCCATGAGATCAAGGGCGGAGCGCGCGGTGCGGGTAGCGATGGGGGAAGACACCGCTGACTTCGTTTTCCGTGCGCAAGACCGGCGAGAGCTTCGTATCCGTCGTTGTCTTGGTTGTTCGAGATTCAGAAGGATGAGGATGTGGACGCGGAGAGGGGACCATGACCGTTGCATGCCTCGGGCGCGACCGGAAGAACCTCGGTCGTGCCGACCTGTCGGCGTGATTCCCATCGCCGGCGGACGGGTGACTGAAGGCGCACCGCTGACCGTGCGGCGCGAGTCGGGTGTCGTCCACGTCTCGGGCGAGGTCGACAGCGCCACGGTGCAGTTCTTTCGGGACGTCCTCCGACGGTGCGACCTGGATCCGACCGTGCGATGGCTCGACCTGTCGGCGGTGCGCTTCTTCTCGGCAGCCGGCGTCGGCGCACTCGTGGCCGCCGGCTGGTGCGAACATCCGCCGGTGAGAGTCATCGTCTCACCCATTGTTCGCCGGGTCATGGTGCTGTGCGACCTCGAGTTCGTCCTGGACCGTCACAACTGGCGAGGGGCACCACGAGACTCGTGACGCCCATCGAGCGATTCGAGTTCGCGGCAAACGACATGTTCGAGGCGCGCGAGTTCCTCGATCACGCCTACGGCTGGCGGGTTGCGGTCGATCGGGCCGGTGTGCTCCGCCATGCGATCGCGATCTCGATGACCCAGGCCGGCGGTGTCGCCCTGGCCCGAGCGGAGTCGGCCGGTGAGGTCTCGTACCGGGTGTCGGGCAAGGACTACGTGGTCATCGACACGTTGCTGGCCGGAACGTTTCAGATCGAGGACCGCCACGGCACCCATTGCTACGGACCGGGAGACCTCTTCATCGCCAATCATCCCGGTGCCACCTTCCGGGCGACCACCCACGACGTCCTGGTGCTGACCACAACCCTGCCGGCGGCATTGCTCGCCAACGCCGCCGCCGACCTGTCGGCTGCGGCCGATGTCTCGCCGCGTCCGCTCGAGTTCCTGTCCACCAGGCCAAATCCCGGAACCGAGCAGCGCTGGCGAAGCGTCAACCGACTGGTGGCCAAACTGTTCGACGACCCCCACGCCGACGGCTCCCCGTTGGTCATCGGCGCGGCCGGTCGTCTCCTGGCGGCATGCGCCCTGGCGACGTTCGCCAACACGGCGGGGAGCGAGCCGGTGCGATCCCGGGACGGCCTGGACGCCCACCCCGAGACGCTGCGTCGCGCCGTGGCGTTCATCGAGGCGAACCCGGACAAGAACATCGGATTGGCCGACATCGCTCGAGCCGCATCGGTCACCGGTCGTGCCGTGCAACTCGCCTTTCGACGACATCTCGACACCACCCCCATCACCTACCTGCGTCTCGTGAGGCTGGCCTGCGCTCACGAGGAACTTCGCAACGCCCGGCCGGGAGACGGCACCACGGTCACGTCGGTCGCATACCGATGGGGGTTCTCCAGTCTGAGCCGATTCGCCGAATTCTACCGGGCCGAGTACGGCACAAATCCCAGTGTGACCCTGCGCTGGACCTGACCGGCGATCGAGCGGCCGCGGGTCGTTCAGGCCCTCGGCGGGTACTCGTACAACAAGCAGTGGTCGCACCCGCATGAAACGGTCGCCGGTGTTCGTGGACGTCGAACCCACGCCGCTCCACCTCGATTCCTCATGCGATTCAGGCCAGCCCGCCAACCAGGAGGTTCTTCATGACCAACGCTTCATCAACACCAACGGACTCGCCGCCCGATGACGCGGGAACGGCCGAGCACGCCAAGGAACAGGCCAAGCAAGTCGCCGAAACGGGCCGACAACAGGCGGGAGAAGTCGCCGCCGAGGCGAAGACCCAGACCCGGCAGCTCATCGAGGACGCCCGTTCACAGGCCCGGGACCGGGCCGACGGTCAGGTATCGCAGCTCGCAGGAATGCTCGATCGGGTGTCGAACGAGCTGAACCGGATGGCCGATGCCGGTTCCGAATTCGACACGCTGAACGCCCTGGTCCGAGACGGGTCGTCGACCGCCCACGACCTGTCACAGCGTCTCCAGCACCGGGGACTCGACGGCGCGATCGACGATCTCAGTCGGTTCGCCCGCCGTCGACCCGTGGCCTTCCTGACGGCCGCGTTCGGGACCGGTCTGCTGCTGGGCAGAGTCACCCGCAACGCCGACCTCGAAGAGGTCATGTCGGATGACGACGAGGAGCCCAGCGGCTACGCCGGCCGGTCCGCCGAGCTCGACCACTCCGCCCGGCTTGGCCGCTCCGGATACATCTCACCGGCGACGTCCCGCTCGACAGAGCCCATTGCGGGGGAACCGACGCCCGTCGTCACGACGCCATGACCGACCAGAGCGAAGAGACCTACGCGATCCGTCAACCGGAGAAGTCACTCGGCGATCTCGTCGGTGATCTCACCTCGGAGTTCTCGGACCTGGTTTCCACCCACATGGACCTGGCCAAGGCGGAGATCCGGCAGGACGTCCGCGACGGCACCAAGATTGGTGCCATGTTCGGCGTGGCGGCCATCGCCGGGCTGCTCGCCCTGATCATGATCTCGGCCGCCGCGGCGCTGGCTTTGGCCGAGGTCATAGCCCTGGGGTGGGCGTTTCTGATCGTCGGGGCGGTCTGGATCGTGATCGCCGCTGCGGGTTCCCTACTCGGCAAGCAGCAGGCCGACGCCATGGATCCCGGCCCACAACAAACCGCGCAAGAGATACGAAAGGACAAGCAGTGGCTCAAGACACAGACCAACTGAGAGCTCAACTGGACCGGCAGCGGGCGGAGATCTCCGACACCGTCGACCAGATCGAGAATCGGGTGAGCCCCACCCACGTCATCGGTCGGCGTCGCGACAAGATCGCCCGGCGCCTCACCGACTGGAAGGACACCATTCTGGGCAACGACGAGCCCGACTATCCACCGCCGCGAAATCGTCGTCGTGCACCATCGCCCGAACTCACCTACTCCTCCTCGTCGCACGGCACGGCGGGCTCGGAGGACACATCGGCTTCGGAGCAGCTCTCGGATATCGGTGAGAACCTCCGGCAGAGGGTCGAGAGTACGGCGGCCGATGCAAGCGACGCCGTCCAGGAAGCCCCGGCCGTGGTACGGCGACGGACCAGGGGCAACCCGATGGCGGCGGGAGCCGTGGCTCTCGGGGCGGGATGGCTGATCGGCAGTCTGCTGCCCGAGAGCCGTCCCGAACGTCAAGCCGTGCGCCGGGTGGAACCCCAGCTGAGCGACGCCGCTTCGACCGTCAAGCAGGAGGGTCGCCAGCTGGCCGACGAGCTCGAGGAACCGGCCCAGCGTGCGGTCGACGAGGTCAAGGCGACCGGTCGACAGGCGGCCGCCGAACTCAAGGACCACAGCGCGACCGCGGCGGAGAACATTCGGGAGCAGGCAGGCTCCTGAACGATGCATCACCTCCTCCCGCACCAACGGAGCTGCGGGAGGAGGTGATGCAGCGGCTGCCGGACTCTCGACCCGTGCTTTTGGTGGGTGTTTCAACTTGGTACTACCTTGTCTGGTGTCCTGGGGGGGAACGATCCAGGGGAATGGGTCGCAGTCCGGGGGAACAGTCCAAGAGGAGTAGCGGTGCCCACCACACTGGCGGAGGTCCTGGCCGAGGACCGTATTGAGTTCAGCGAGCTCAAAGAGGAGTACAGCCCGGTTCTGAACCTGGTCGATGTCCTGATCGGCCTCATACCGAATTGCGACCCGTACCTGGAGATCTGGCCCCCGGGGTTTCGCACCTACAACCTGATCGTGCCGAACTTCCTCGACCTGCCTCAGTCGCTGCTCGGCCGAAGCGCCCCCAAAGATGTTGTCGGCCTCGGCATGTACACCTCGTCCCGGGCCGCCGATTGCATGTACTGCTCGGCCCACACCTGTTCGTTCGCCCTCCGCCGGGGGTCGAGCGCCGAAGCGGTGACCGGCGAGTCCCGCAGCGCCGGAGAGTCGGCGGCGGTGGCGGTGGCCGAGGCGCTGTCGACGATGCCCCACCACTACACCCCAGAGCTGGGCCGGGAACTGCAGCGGCACTACTCGCCCGCCGACACCGAGTGGATCGTCATGGGTGTGGCGATGATGGGTTTCCTCAACAAGTTCATGGACGCCATCGGCGTGGAGTTGGAGCCCGGGGCGGTGAGCGACGTGTCGGAGCTGATCGGCCCGACCGGCTGGGCGATCGGCCAGCACGGCTGGGACGGAGTCGCGTCCGGTGGTGACTCGGGCAGTGACTCCAGCGCTGCCTCTGATGGGGAGTTGCCGCCCACCGACTCGCTGACGACGATGTTGAAGGTCTTCCGCAACGCGCCCGGGGCCGTCCGTCTCGAACGGCGATGGATGGCCGGCCTGCCCAAGGACGCCGAGGCGCTCCGACGGCACGTCGCCGAAACCCACGGCTTCGACGAACCGCTCCTGACTACCGTGAGCCATACGAGGGTTCGGCGGGCCCTCGGCGCCGTGCTCCACCACAACCTCGACGGCGACCAGTCCGAACTCGGAATCGACACCAAATCCCTGGTCGGATTGGTGTTCGCCCATCACGCTCGGAACAACCACCTGATCACCCAGTCGGAACGTCTGGCGGCTCGCCACGGCGTACCGCAGTCGATCGTCGACGCGACGGCCGGCTTCAGTCAGGACATGCCGGACCCCGCCGCCTGGATCGCCGCCGCCGATGTCGACGACCGTACCCGGGCGGCGCTGACCACCGCTCACCGAATCTCTCCGAGCCCCGCCCGCGTCGACGAGGAGACGATCGCGCTCGCCGACAAGTTCCTGTCGTCGGCCGAGACGGTCGAACTGACCGTCTGGGTCTCGATCCTGCAGCTCATCCACCGGCTCAGCGTTTTCTACGGGCTCGACGGACAACAGGAGTAGTGCTTGACTGGAAGCGTGTCGGTGCTGCCTACTCTTTGGTTTGGCAATGCGTCGTCGACACCGACCGAGCTGTCGGTTCGCGAGGGCGAGCAGGTTCTGGGTCGAGCCGCCGACGCTGACCTTTGCGTGTCGGAGACCTTTATCAGTACATACCACGCCCGCCTCAACTGGCAGCGGGGGCAGCTGAAGGTGCTCGATCTCAACTCCACCAACGGCACGATGGTCAACGGCATCCCGGTCGTTGGTTGGACGACGTTGACCGACGGTGACGTCATCCAGTTCGGTGGCGTCGAGGCGGTGGTGCAGCTGCCGGCGGTCATCGATCTCAACGAGCCCGCCCCGACCGCCTCACCGCCTCCCCCGCCCCAACACGAAAGCAAGCTGACGACCGGCGAGTTCCCGCGGGTCATCACCGACGAGGTCCCCGACCGGCCGTGGATCGACCATCATCTGCCCGAGCCGGCGCCGGACGATCAGCCGAACAACGATCTGGTTGACGACACACCGGCCGCAACCAGCGCGGTTGCTCCGGTCACCCTCCCTCCGACCCCACCGACCGGCATCACGATCACCGACATCGAGGCCGTCACCGAGGGCTACGGTGACTTCGGCGTCGACATGTTCGGCCACGACCCGGCGCGGGACGGTCCGTTCGGGGACGACCCGTTCCGGAGCGACCCATTCGGGAGCGACCCGTTCGGGAGCGACCATCCCGAGAGTGTGCGACGACTCAGACGGAATCGGCGGAGGCTCACCGACAACGGGTACGGGGGTGGTGGCGGCCGCCGGCCGACGCCGGCCTTCAGCCGGGAAGGTGTGAGCCCGATCGTCATCATCATCGCCGTGGCGCTGCTCGTGGTGATCATCCTGGCCGCGGTGTTCTTCTCGTGAGATCGACGCTGCGGTGATCGTCGTCCACGCCGGCCACCGCGTCGACCGACCGGGACGGTCGAGGGAGCTGTTCCCGCCACAGCGCGACGGCAGCGTGTATCGCCGTCTCTACCTGCTGATGATGGATCTGCGTCCCCGCCTGGTGATCACGGCCCCCGCCGGCGGCGCCGATCTCCTGATGCTGCGGGTGGCCGAGGATCTGTTCATCCCGAGGCTCGTGGTGCTGCCGCTGCCAAGGGAAGAGTTCGTGCGACGGTCGGTGGCCGATCAAGGTGACCGTTGGGTCGAGGCGTTCGAGCATTCGATGGCGTGTGCCGACACGGTGATCGCCACCGACCTGTCCGAGCACGAGGACTGGCCCCGACGAGGCAACGACCTCCTACAGGACCGGGCGGTGGAGGCACGGCGACGAGTCAACGGCGGCGAACCGGAGCCGATCGTGGCCGTGGCGGTGAAGCACGTCCGCTGCCCGCCGTCGAGCGGAACCGCCGACTTCGCGGCCAAGGCCGTCGACCGCGGCTGGCCGGTCCACACCATCGATCCGCAGGCCGACTGATCCGCAGGCCGACTGATCGGGCAGTCGACTGATCGGCCAGTCGACTGATCGGGCGTTCGGCCGAATGCTCAGGGACGGATCAGGGTCGAATCAGGGTGAGACCTGATACCGAATCGACGCCGTTGGCCTCATCATGGAACACATGAACGAGATCAACACCACAACCTCACTCCAGGGCAACGAGGTTCCCCCCGTCGGACCTTCCAACCCCTCCGTCAAGGTGCTCGAACGGAAGAACGGCATGATCGCCGGCGTCGCCGGCGGCCTGGCCGACTACTTCGGCGTCGACGCCACCATCATCCGGCTCGTGCTCCTGGGCCTGACCATACTGACGATGCCCGCCATCCCGCTGGCCTACATCGTCGCCTGGATCATCATCCCCGAGGAGGGTAAGGCCGCCATGACGGCCAACCCCGCCTGATCACCGGATTCGACGCTGATCAAACCCGAGTCGAGTCCTCCCCCTCCCTCGACACGGGTCGCCCGTCCGGGATTCCCTCCCCCGACACGGGCCCTCCGGCGGTTAGCCGCAAACGAGCCGCCGGTTGTCGCCGGGCCGGTCCTTCCCTTCCCGGGTCGGATCGGTCCGGCATCGTCGCGTCCGAGCCCATTCCGCAGACTGGCGCGCCTGGTCGTGGCTCAGTCGGTGTCGGGGTTGTCGACGGCGTAGGCCTTGAGATCCGCCAACTCACACCAGTCGAGCGTGCGGGCGTGGGTTGCGGCCAGCACCACCTTGGGTGCCATGCCCGCCTCCAGCGCTTCGGCCCAACGGGGCGCGCAGAGACACCACTGGTCACCGTCGGTCAACCCGACGAAGCCGAACTCGGGGCGAGGCGTCGACAGGTCGTTGCCCTTGCCGGCGGAGAACTCGAGGAACTCGTCGGTCATGATGGCGCACACGGTATGAACGCCGTGATCGTTGCCGTCGGTGTTACAACAACCGTCGCGGAACCAGCCGGTCCGGGGGTTCATCGAGCAGACCTGCAGATCTTCGCCGAGCACGTTGAGAGGCATCATCCGATTCAACCACCGTCGACGTCCAACTGCTATCGGTCACCGACCCGGGGATCGGCTTCATCCGCGAGCCGCTACTCGAAGCAGGAGATGAGTTCGGCGATATGGCTGAACAGCGGATCGGCGCCGTTCTCGAACGGGGTCTTGCCCAGGCGCACGATCACCAAGTCGAGCCCCGGTACCACCACGATCGCCTGACCCTCATAACCACTGGCCCTGAACGACCCGTGCGAGCACGGGTACACCCACCAGTGCCGGCTGTACCAGTTGAGCGAGTCCGGTTCGATCGACAGTGGGCGGCGGGCGTCGTCGACCCAGCCCTCGGGCAGGATGCGGCGGCCGTCCCACACACCGTCCCGCAGGTGGAGGAGCCCGAATCGGGCGAAGTCACGGGCCGTGGCGTAGAGGAAGCTCGAGCCCACGAACGTTCCGGTGTTGTCGAAACGGGGATCGGCCGACGTCATGCCCAGCGGCTCGAACAGCTCATCGGCCATGAACCGGCGCACCGCCGCCTCCTGCTCGCCGGGTGACGTAGCCGGCTCGGCCACCGCCTCGGTGATGATCCGGGAGACGATGTTGGTCGTGCCGCTCGAATAGTAGTAGTGCTCGCCGGGGCGGTGAGCCAGAGGCTGGTCGGCGGCGAAGGCGGCCATGTCATCGGACCCGGCGCCGAACAGCATCTCCAGCACGTCGGTCAGACGGCCGTCGTCGTCCTCCTCGTATTCCTCGACCCACGCCAGGCCCGAGCGCATCTCCAGAAGGTGGGCCAGCGTGATCGCCGAGCGGTCGTCGGCGGCCCAGGCGGCAACCGTTGCCGGGCCGAGGTCGGGCGGAACCCGGCCCCGGTCGACCAGGATCCCAAGCAGGGCGTGGGTGACCGACTTCGCCATCGACCACGAGATCAGGGGCTCGGCCGGCCCGACGTCGGGGTGGTAGCGCTCGGCCACGATCCGGCCGCCCTGCACCACGACCAGGGCCAGCGACTGACCGAGCGCCGTCGGCCCGCTCGGCTCGTTCGGTTCGGCGAAGGCTCGGTCGATCTCGGCGTTGAGCCGGTCGTCGTCGACGCCGGTGGGAGATCCGACCGGCCAGCCGTGGGTCGGGAACTCGACATCGGGTGGCTGCCGGGGTAGCGCAACCAACTCGGTGGGCATCGGGGAGGGAAAAGCAACGGCCGCCATCGGGCAAGAGTAGGACGTGTGGCCGTGGGACGCTGGCTCGTCGGAGCGACGAAGGGCGTCAGCGCGGCTGGCTATGGTGAGCACGGTGACTCTCTCCCTGGCCGAGCTGGCGGCCGACGCCGGCCTTTACCTCGACGCCGAAGGAGCCGGATCGGTCGGTGTCTCGTGGGCCGAGTTGCGGGAGCTGGCCCGATACCTGCGACTGGGCCTCGCCGATCTCGTGGCCGAGCGAGAACCCGGGTCGGAGCCCGCCGCCGTCGCTCCCCTGCGTCTGACCAAGGGCCGGGTTCGCACAGCGGCGATCTGTCCGGCTCAGGTGCTGGCCGAGGTCAACCCGTTCGGCGTCAACTTCACTATGGCGGTCGGCATCGTCTGCGACGCGGCCGCCGGTGTGCTGGTGCTGCATCCCGGCTTCCGTCCGACGGGCGGCGGCTGGTATGAAAGCCTGCGACCGAGCCTCGAGCAGGAGCATCCCCATCTCGTCGAGTTCGTCGACGGCTTGGGAGGCAGCGACCGTGCCGACTTCGACCATGTGGTCGACGATCTGAGCGGCGTGTTGCCCGACCTACTCGGCGATCTGCGCCCTCACCGACCCACCGTGCATCACCGGATCGCCCACGTGCCGGTTCCCGGCGTGCAAATCACCGGGGAGATCGACATCTCGTGTGACGTCTCGATCGACGGGGTGGTCCGGGGCCGGCTTCTCGCCGAGGTCAAGAGTGGGCGGTTCAATCCCCGCATCACCGACGAGCTGGCCCACTACGCGCTGATCACGACGCTGCGGCAACTGCCCGAGCGGCCCGATGGCGACGGCGAGGCCGACGAGCCCGGAGTAGCCGACAAGCCGCCGCGTCTGATCCTCGGTTGTTCCATCAGCCTCGGCGATCTGGCCGTGGTGCCCGTTCCGCTGGACATCGAGATGCTGCAGACATCGGCCCGCCGGCTCCTCGACACCACCAGAGGTCTGTTGGCCATCGACGAGACGATGAGGACCGGGGGACGCCCACCCACCAACCCGGGCGACCACTGTCGCTGGTGTCGCCGGGTGTCCGAGTGCGGCGACGCGCCGGATCTGGTCCTGGCCGAGATCAACGAGTCGCTCCGCCCGCTCGAACCGCTGCGGCTCGACCCCGATTTCGACAACACCGTCTTCGACGACGCCTTCAGCGGTGCCGCCGGCAACGAATCCGGCGAAGACGGGATGGTGTGACGTGACCTCCGCCGACCCCTCCGCCCCCCGGCTTCACCAGCGCCTCACGATGGAGTTGAGCGACCGCCTGACCGAGGCCGCCTTGCGATGTGAGGAGGGCGAGGTCCGCGATCTCGATCGCAACCAGGTGGTGAGGGTCTCCGACTACGACGTCGGCACCGCCGCCCGGTGTCCGGCCAAGGCGGCGGGCATGCCGCTTCAGTTCGAGCCCAGCATCTTCACCACCAACCGTGCGGTGGCCTTGCGGTCGATGCGGTGGCTGCGGCGCGCGGGCTCGGTCATCGACGCGGTAGGCCACACGATGCGCCACGCCCGCCGAGCTCCGGGCTCCACGAACGCCGACGGTTCGACGCCCGACGTCGACTGGCTCGGCGAATACCTGGCCGACCCGGTCCTGGCCCCGCTCGATGTCAGAATCCGCATCGCTGCCCGGGCCACCACGTGGCTCACCACGACACTCGACGTACTCGGGGTCGAGGACCCGAGGCGGACCCAGGGCTGGCGCTACGACATCCGGCCCCGCTGGCGGTATCCGGGACGGGGCCTGGCCCTCGACGGGAGGGTCGATCTGTCCCTGCCCGTCGTCGGCAACCACACGCCGGTGTTCGTACTTTCGACCCTTCACCCTGCGGT
The DNA here is from genome assembly GCA_965216675.1 of Acidimicrobiales bacterium. Lineage (GTDB taxonomy): Bacteria > Actinomycetota > Acidimicrobiia > Acidimicrobiales > SZUA-35 > JAHELU01. The sequence continues at coordinate 2,461,786 of CBDCGK010000004.1, forward strand.
GCTCGATCAGGCTGCGTTCAACATCTGCCTCTGGACGATCAACCAGCGCAAGGCCCCCGACGAGGTGCTGGTGGTCGAGCTGCCGACCGCGTCGCTGCATCGCCTGGCCACCGACGAGCTGTTCGATCGGGGCATCGACGCCGCGGGTCGGGCCGCTGATGCGGTCACGTCGCGCTCCCCCGGCGCGATCGCTCCACCGCCGGCACTCTCCCGAACGCCGTCGAGCTTCACCTGCGTCGAGTGCGCCTGGGCCGCCGATTGTGAGGACAAGGCCGAGTTCGACCGGCGGCCGGCCCGTCGCGGCGGAATCCAGCTCACCTCCTCCCCCCGCCCCACCACCTGACCCCCGCTTCGAACCGGCGGCCAGAAGGTCGACCGCACCCACCCCATCCCATCCGGCGGCCCTGGCGCGACTTTTTGGGGGGTCTACGGCCGCCGGAATGGGGACGGGTGGGCCTGAGCGGGTACTGAGTTGCAAATTGAAACCCACTCGGGCTACGGTGCTGCGGGTCATGGCCACCGCAACCGTCAACTGCTCGATCGCCGCCACCACCGACGTCGTCGGCGACCGCTGGACCCTCCTCATCCTCCGCACGATCTTCCGGGGCCACCACCGCTTCAACGACATCGCCGACGACGTCGGCATCGCCCGGAACCTGCTGTCGAACCGGCTCAACCGGCTCCTCGACGCCGGTGTCATCGAGCGGTCGCCCTACCAGGACCGGCCGGTGCGCCACGAGTACCGGCTCACCCCGAAAGGCGCCGACCTGTCACCGGCCCTGATCGCCCTCATGCACTGGGGCGACCGCTGGTACGCCGAAGACGGACCACCCGTCGAGCTCTACCACGACGAATGCGGTTGCCGACTCGACCTGAGTGTGCGCTGCGCCGCCTGCGACCGGCCGGTGGGCCCGGCCCACATCGCCAGCCGCCAACGATGATCGGCCCGGAACCCTCCGCTGGCCCGCGCCCGATACCCGACCGACGCCGCACCGAGCCCCGAAACGGATCCCCATGACCGCAACCGCCACACCGTCCGACACAACAGCATCGGCCGACATCGACCCGAGCCGGCCGACCCCCGAGCTCATGGCCGACGCCGCCCACCGCCGCAGCAAGGCGTTCGGGACTCGCATCACCTACTCCCCCAAGGTGTTCATCCCCCTCACCAAGCTCTGCCGCGACCAGTGCGGCTACTGCACGTTCGCTCAACCGCCGGCCCGGGTCGAGGCACCCTACCTCTCGCCCGACGAGGTGGTGGCCATCGCCCGCCGGGGGGCCGAGGTCGGTTGCCACGAGGCGCTGTTCACCCTCGGTGAGCGGCCTGAACTGCGCTATCCGGCGGCCCGGGCCTGGCTCGACGAACACGGCTACGGCTCCACCATCGAGTACCTCGCGGCGATGGCGGCGCTCGTCCTGGAGACGACGGGGCTGCTCCCCCACGCCAACGCCGGTGCGCTCGACACCGGCGAACTGGCCCGACTCCGGGCCGTGTCGCCGAGCCAGGGCATGATGATCGAGTCGCTCCGGGCCGACCTCGACTGCCACCGCAACGCCCCCGACAAGACGCCGCAGCGCCGTCTCGCCACGCTGGAGGCGGCCGGTGAGCTGGCGATTCCGTTCACCACCGGCATCCTCGTGGGCATCGGCGAGACCGAGGCCGATCGGGTCGAGGCGCTCGAGGCCATCGCCGAGAGTCACCGGCGCCACGGCCACGTGCAGGAGGTGATCGTCCAGAACTTCCTCCCCAAAGCCGGCACCGCGATGTGGCGCTCCGACCCGTGCCCCACCGACGCCTACCTCCGGGCCATCGCCCTGGCCCGCCTGATCCTCCCCGACGACGTCCACCTCCAGGCCCCGCCCAACCTCTCCGACGAGTTCGGCGTGCTGCTCGACGCCGGGATCGACGACTGGGGTGGCGTCTCCCCGGTCACCGCCGACCACGTCAATCCCGAGCGGCCGTGGCCGTCGCTCGACCGGCTCCGGGCCGCCACCGAGGCCCGGGGCTTCGCCCTGGCCCCCCGCCTCACCGTCTATCCCGAGTTCGCCCTCGATCCGCAGCGGTGGCTCGACGAGGAACTGCGGTTCCCGGTGCTCGACCGCTCCGACGCCGAGGGCCTGGGACGGGACGACCCGGGTGCGGTCTTCCCCGAGAAGGTCGAGTTCGTGAAGCGCGACGACAACGCGGCGAACGACGGCGCCGATGTGGTTTTGATCGGGAACCGGGACGGAACGGGCGTTTCGACGCAGTGGTACTCCGGGGCGCCGGTCAGTCCCGTCCAGCTCGTCGATCCCGACGTTGCGGCCACGGTGACCAGCGGCCCGGTGGCCGAGGTGATCGCCGGGGTTCGGGCCGGCCAGCAGGCCGGGTTCGACGAGCTGCTCACCTTGTTCGGGGCCCGGGGACCCGAGGTGGCCGCCGTCGCCGCCCTGGCCGACGACCTGCGCCGAGAGATCGTCGGCGACAAGATCACCTACGTCATCAACCGCAACATCAACTACACCAACGTGTGCACGTTCAAGTGCCGGTTCTGCGGTTTCTCGAAGGGCCCGCTCAGCCTCAACCTGCGGGGCACCCCCTACCTCCTCACGCTGGAGGACATGGCGGCCCGGGTTGTCGAAGCTCAACAGAAGGGAGCGACCGAGGTCTGTCTGCAGGGCGGCATTCACCCCGACTTCGACGGCGACTACTACATCGATGTTTGTCGAGCGGTCAAGGAGGCCGCACCCGACATCCACGTTCACGGCTTCACCGCGCTCGAGGTCACCGAGGGGGCCAAACGCCTCGGTGAGCCGCTGGCCGATTACCTGCGCCGAGCCATGGACGCCGGGCTGCGGTCACTGCCGGGCACGGCGGCCGAGATCCTCGACGATGACGTTCGACACCACCTTTGCCCCGACAAGCTGTCGACCGAGGAGTGGCTGGACGCCCACCGGACCGCCCACTCGGTCGGTCTGCGTTCGAACGTCACGATGATGTTCGGATCGATCGAGCAGCCCGACTCGTGGGTCCGCCATCTGCTCCTCACCAGAGACCTCCAGGCCGAGACCGGAGGGTTCACCGAGTTCGTCGGGCTCCCGTTCGTGCACATGGCGGCACCGATCTACCTGCAGCGCAAGGCTCGGCGGGGCCCGACGTTCCGGGAGAATCTGCTGGTGCACGCGGTGGCCCGTATCGCCTATCGGGGAGTGATCGACAACATCCAGTCCGGATGGGTCAAGATCGGGTTCGACAGTGTGCGTCAGTTGCTGCGGGCCGGCTGCAACGACGTCGGCGGCACGCTGATGGACGAGAACATCTCCCGGGCCGCGGGTGCCACCCACGGGCAGGAGGTGACGGTCGCCGATTTCGAAGCGCTGGCCGCGTCGATCGACCGGACCCTGGTCCAGCGGACCACCCTGTACGAGTCGGTGGGATGACAAGCGCCCCCACCCTCCCCCAAGTTATACCCACAAACCATCCACATCCTGTGGATAACTTTCTGTGGACGCCGTCCGCCCAGCGCAAATACATCATTGATCGACATCGCGGTCGCGTTGGCGTTAGTATCGACATGACGGGTGGAGTCGTCGAGCTACTTTTCCGACCCTCTACGGAGGCACAACATGCCTAAATGGGTTTATCCACTCGCATTCGTCTTCCTCCTCTTCGTGATCTACAACGATCCGACGGGTGCGGGAAACATGGCCCACGCCTTCGCCGATTTCGTGGGACGGCTCATCAGCGCCCTCGGTGAATTCTTCTCCGGCCTGTTCGGTGCCGACGGTTCGACGTCGACCACCGCCGGTAGCGGCGTCGATCTCTCGGTCCAGGTTCAACCCCAGGTGACAGTGCCGACATCGCCGACCACCGACCTGTACGTCCACGGTCACAGCCACGGCATCGTGGGCGGCTGAGGTAGCGGGTCATGGCGGCCAGGGGATCACGCGGCACCTCATCACTCTTCACGCCGCTCAACGTTCTCGACGTCCTCATACCCGACGAGGTCGTGCAGTACAACGAACGCAAGCACTGGGCCAGCCTCATACAGCCGTTCCTGGAAACGGTGGCCATCCTCATTCTCATCACCATGTTCGCCGGCGGGCTGCCCGACGGAGCACTCGGCGGCTTCCTGTTCCTGCTGGCCGCCGCCATTGCGGTCGTGATGTACCGCCAGAAGAAGTGGAAGAAGCTGTCGCTCTACGCCGGCGCGGCCGGCCTCGTCGTCGGGTTCGTGATCCTCGGCCTCGAGACAATGGCCATCGCGCTGATCCTCGCCGCCGCCGGGCGCTTCATCTACCGCTCCGGCATGTGGGCCTTCTACGAGCGCCTGTTCATCACGAACCGACGGGTGATCGCATCGTCCGGCTTCCTCGGCGCTCACATCGACGCCATGCCTCTCACCCGAATCACCGACATCGCCTTCAAACGAACCGTTCCCGGTGAGATCTTCGACTACGGCACCCTCCGGATCGAGACGGCGGGCCAGGACCAGGCGCTCGGCGTGCTCAACTTTCTCAACCAGCCGGACGTTTTCTACAACATCCTCATCAGCCTCTCGACCACGGCGCTCGGTTCGGTCAAGGACCCGCTGTCGAGGGACAAGATGGCGGCCTCCCGAGCGGTCACCATCAAACCCCGAGCCGAACGGCCGGTTCGACTCCCGTCGATCCTGCGCCGTATGGGACCGGTGCGGACCACGACCCGGGCCGACGACATCGACGACGTGGCCGGCGACGACCCGATAACGGCCCCGGTCTCGCCGGTCCGCCCGGGCGACAGCGACGACGGGACCTGACCCACCGCCGATCGCCGCTTTGGCCGAACGGACATAGGTTTCCCTCCCCAAAGAGGGGCCAAGCCTCGCTCCGACGCCGGATTCCGGGGCACACTGGTAGTCGTGTTCCGTCCCGCTCGCACCGCCCGCTGGCTGGTCATCCCGGCTGCGGTGTTCCTCGTGGTCGTGGTCGGCTTGGCCCTGTCGGCTGCGCCGCGGCCCGAAACCGAGCGCGCCGATCAGCCGGCCGAACAGTCCGACCCCGAACCACAGGACGTGACGGAACCGCAACCGACAACCGACCAGTCGGAGGTCGAACCCCCGTCGGTCACCATCACCAATGACAACGGATCGATCGAGGTTCGGTTCGATCCCGACGGCGTTGCCCGAGCCAGCGCGGAGGGAGCCGACGGCGAATTCGACCTCGTGCCGGGCACGGGCTCCGGTGTCCGGCTCACACCGGACGGGCGGTTGGAGCCGGTTCCGCCGGGCATGATCGGCCCCGACGACCTGGGCCTGACCCCGACCGAGGGTGGTGTCGATCTCCACGCCCCCGCCAACCCGCTTGTCGAGTTGCGTCCCGACGGTCGTACCGGCGGGGTGTCGGCCACCGAGTTCGACGGCGAAACGGTCAAGCCGCTCACAGGACCCGACGGCACGGTGAGCCTTGACGACGGCACCACGATCGACCCGATCGAGCTGCCCGGGGACGGCGGCACCGCCGCCATCGTGGCCGCCGTCCGCGAGATGCCGTGGCGCTGGATCGTCACCACCATCGCCGCACTGGCCGTCGCCAGCGCGCTCACCGGCTACATGCTGCACCGCAATCACATCGAGCCCTCCTTCGCCGTCACCACCACGCTCGACTGGGCCGCCGACGGCTCCGAGGACGTCGACGCGTTCCTCGACCGCCTCGCCGCCGACCCCGATCCCACCAGGGCGATTCGACTGGCCTTCCACGCCGTCGAACAGGGTTTGAGCGGGCTGCCGGTTCGCCTCGACACCGAGACGCCGTTCGAATGGCACCGACGAGCGAGCGAGGTCGTCCCTGCCGTCGAGTCACCCCTGGGCCAGGTGTGCGACCTGTACGCCAAGGCCCGCTTCGCCCCGGGTCTGGCCACCGAGGCCGATCGTTCCGACATGCTCGCCGCCGTCGGGCGTCTGGTTCACGGCGCCCACACGCCCCACCCGACCGCAGTCCTGGATCCGGCGGCGGTCGCCGGGGCTCGGAACTCTTCGACGGTCACCGACGCCACCCCGACGATCGAGGCCAACTGACCGGTGACGCTGCTCGCCGACCTCCTCCCGTTCGTCATCGGCCTCGCCGCCGTCGGGCTCATCATCCTGCTCGTGCGTTTGAACCGGCGGGTCAGCCGCGGCAGCAGATCGGCCGGACCCCGGCGCGTCGACCCGCCGAACCCGGCCGGGCTCACCGCCACCCCCTGGGAACTGGAGGCGATCGACCTCCAACTGCGCTCACCGAAGAAGTCGGCCGGTCGGCGGGATCTGGTGGCCACCGTCAACCGGCTGATCACCGCAAGTCGCGATCGCACCGAACTGGCGCCGATCCCGCTGGATGCCACCAACGACGACATCGAGCGGGTGATCGAGGTCCTGGAATCGCACCTCGACCTCCGCCCGGACCGGAACGGATAGGATCAGCACGGGATGAGTCACACTGACGTACAGATGGCCGCCGATCGCCTGCTCAACGAGCTCGAGCGGGCAATCGTCGGAAAACGCCAGGTGCTCGAGCTCATCGTCACCGCACTCCTGGCCGACGGCCACATCCTCCTGGAGGATGTACCCGGCGTGGCCAAGACGGCGATCGCCAGGGCGCTGGCCGAAGCGGCCGGGCTTCGATTCTCCAGGGTGCAGTTCACCCCCGACCTCATTCCGGCCGACATCACGGGCGCCACCGTGCTGGCCGGTGCGTCCGGCGAACCGACGTTCCAGCCTGGTCCGGTGTTCGCCAATCTGGTGCTGGGCGACGAGATCAACCGGGCCCCGCCCAAAACCCAGTCCGCTCTCCTCGAGGCGATGGAGGAGCGGCAGGTGACCGCCGACGCGGTGACCCGCCGTCTTCCCGAGCCGTTCCTCGTGGTCGGCACCCAGAACCCGATCGAGCAGGAGGGCACCTACCCGCTGCCCGAGGCTCAGCTCGACCGGTTCCTGATCCGGACCGGGGTCGGCTATCCGGGCCGCGACCACGAGGTGGAGCTGTTGATGCGGCGGGCCGAGCGGGCCAACGACCGGCTGGCCCTGCAGCCGGTCCTGTCCCGCGACGACGTCGTCGGGCTGCAGCGGCGGGTCGAGCAGGTGCACGTCTCCCGACCGGTGGCCCAATACGTCGTCGATCTGGTCGAGGCCACCCGCACCAGCCCCCGTACCGAGGCCGGTGCCAGCCCCCGAGGATCGCTGGCCTTGCTCAAGGCCGGTCGGGCCCGTGCCGCGATGGCCGGACGATCCCACGTGCTCCCCGATGACATCAAGGCCGTGGCCGAGCCCTGTCTGGCCCACCGTCTGCTCCTCCAACCCGATCAGTGGGTGCGAGGTGTCCGGACCGAACAGGTGGTGCGGGAGATCGTGGGCCAGGTTCCGGCGCCACAGTCGGTCGAACCGATGGATCATCTGGACCATCAACCTCGTCATCAGTCCCAGCCCCAGCCTGACGCGTGGTCGACGCCGAATCAGGTCGATCCGCAGACCACCTGGCAGGGTCCGGCGTCACGTCCCATCGCACCACCTCAACCGTCACCGGCGACCCCCACATCGGATTACGTGCCCGGTGATCAGACCTGGGGTCAGGGTTTCGAGCCCCGAGCCCGGACGTTGCTGACCGACAACGGGCACAGCTCGGAGCCCGCCGCGGGTCGTGACGGCCGCTCGTCGTCGGCCACTCCGCTGATCGCTCCGAAAGGGCAACGGGAGACACCGAGGCGGGACGGACCGCCCGAACCACCACGGGTCTTTTGACACGCCACCTCACCCACCGATTCTGGTTGTGTCTCGTCATCGGCCTGGGTGGGTTGGCGGTGGCGCTCGTCTTCCGTGCCGTCGAACCGGCGGCGGTGGCCGCTCCGTTCATCGGCGCGCTCGCCTTCTCACTGGCCGACGGGTGGTGGTCGGAGGTTCGGGTGCTGTCGACCGCGGTGAGCGACGAGCGGGTCGTCGAGGGCGACACGTTGACCTTCACGGTCACCGTCGAGAGCGACGAGTCGACCGAGGCCGACATCGAGGTCCAGTTCCCGCCAACACTCGTCCCGGTGTCTCCGGCCCGGTTCGTGGCCACGGTGTCGGGTCGGCGCACGTTCCCGATCGAGCTCGAAGCGCGGCGATGGGGAGCCAGCGGCCCGGAATGGGTGGTCGTCACCAGTCGTGACCGGCTCGGTCTCTCCGAGCGGGTTCAGCGCCATCCGGTGAACCGGCCGGTGCGGGTCCACCCACCGGCCGAACGCCTCACCAGCCTGATCCCCCTGTACCGCGAGCGACCGGTGACCGGTGAACACCGGGCCAAGAGCAAGGGGACGGGCAGCGAGTTCGCCGAAATCAGGGCCTACCGGCACGGCGACTCCGTGCGGATGATCCACCCCCAGCTCACCGCCCGGCGGGGAACGCCGATGGTCATCGAACGGCATCCCGACCGGTCCTCGACGATCGTGCTTCTGGTCGATTCGGCCCAGGATCTCGGGGTCGACATCGAAACCTCCCTGCGGTGGACGGTGACTGCAGCCATGGCGCTGGGTGAGCGCCATCTGCGGGCTCAGGACCGGCTCGGCCTCCTCGACGTCGGCCGCACGATCCGGTGGCTGCCACCGAGGCTGGGACGGCGTCACCTGCACACGATCGTCGACGCGCTGCTCGCCACCGAGGTGTTCCCCAGCGACATCGATCCGCAGCGGGCGGTCCTGCCGGCCAACCTGCCGCCGTCGGCCACGATCGTCGCCATCTCCCCGCTGCTGAACGAGCGGACGCTGTCGATGCTGGTCACCCTGCGGAGCCGGGGCCACGACATCATGGTCATCAAACCGGCATTGCCCGAACCGGAGGCCACGATCAGTGACCTGGCCCGACGGGTTTTCGCCGTCGGCAACGAGCTGAACGAGCGGTGGCTACGAGAACGCCAGGTCGTGGTGATCCCGTGGAAACCCGACGATTCCCTGGAGCACGTGCTGCGCCGGGTTGCGGTGCGGAAACGCAACAACGTCGGACGGAGCCACCATGTCGCGTGACAAGCCCGACACCCCTGACAAGGCCGGTATGCGGCAACGATTTGGGGCCTGGGGCAGCCACTTCGTCAACCACCACACCCAGCCGGAGTGGCTGGCCGGACTGTCGATCATGCTGCTGTGGGCCGTCGTCGCCTTTGCCGATCTCGGACTGCTGTTCGGCGTCGGAGCGGTCGCCTTCGGTGTGGTCCTGCACTATGTGGCCATGGAGAGCGGCAGCCACACCTGGATGTGGCTGGCCACCGGAGCGGTTCTGCTCTACGTGCTCGTGGCCTACGTGTCGTTTCTCTCCGACGTCGGACCGATCGCCCTCACCGTCGGCGGCGCCAGCGCGCTGGCCTACAACGAGACGGTACGGGTCAACCACATGCGACGACGCGACGCCGAGATCGATCCGTCGGTGTTCGTCGGCTCGGCCGTGGCGATCGCGGTGGCCGGCGGCATCGGACTCGTCGGGATCACGGCCGTCGTCGTCATCGGGGACGAAACACCGAGAGCATGGACCTGGATGCCGGCGGCCGCCCTCGCGGTGATCGCGGTGACCTACCTCCTGGTTGTGCTTCCGACGGTTCGGGTACCGGAGAACAGCGATCGACGTTGGGTTCCCGGCACCAGACTCCCGCCTCCCGACGCCGGCGACTGACCCAGGCGATCGACCCATGATCGTCCGCGCAAGGCGGGTCGCCGGACCCAGGGCGAACGGCTCACGGACCCTGGGTGGAATTGCGCCCTTCCCTCAAGCGATCGGGGCGTGAAACCGATGAAATGACGTGTCGCAGAACCACCAGACCGACGGGCCCCAGGCCGGCAAACGCAACGATGAGCGGGGTGCGGTCATGGTCGAGTTCGCGCTCGTCCTCCCGGTTCTGCTGGCGTTCCTGCTCGGCACCGTCACCGTCGGTACGGCCTACAACCAGAACATCTCGATGAACAACGCCGCCCGCGAATCCTCCCGATACGGGGCGGTGCGTCCGGTGGAGGACGATCTCTCGGCCTGGCTCGAAACCGTGGCCGACGTTGCGGTGGCCGCTGCCACCGGAGATGTCGGCGCCAACGTGAGCGGGCAGTTCGTGTGCGTCGCCTACGTGTATCCGAACGGCACCAGCTCCGACGACCGGACCATTCGCCTCATCGAAGAGGGCGGAACCCGCCAGATCCAGACCGGACAGACCTGCTTCAGTGACGGCCGTCCATCCGACGAACGCCGGGTCCAGGTCCACTTGACCCGCGACACCGACATCGAGGCCGTCCTGTTCTCCCAGACCATCACCCTCAACGCCAACGCCGTGACCCGCTTCGAGCGGTCTGCGGGATGACCAAGGGCGGCGGCGGGCTACGCATCGAGGCCGTCGCCGGCGAAGACCACAGGCGCCGCCGCGAACGAGGTGCCACCATCGTGATGGTGGCGTTCATGCTGGTGGCACTCACGGCGATCGCCGCCACCGTCGTCGATTTGGCGGCGGCCCGAGCCGATCGGGCATCCAATCAGAGTGCGGCCGATGCGGCTGCCACCGCGGCCGCCGATGTGCTGGCCGACAGCGGCGGTGACGACGCCTGCGAGGCGGCGGTCGGCTACCTCACCGAAGCTGCGGGTCAATCGATCGACGGGCTCTCGTGTGAATCGTTTCCCGCTCAATGCACGGCCGGGACCACCAGCGTCGTTGCCACCGGAACCGCCGGGGCGATGACGTTCGAGCTGGTCCACCCGGTGCCGAACGGCAGCACCCTGATGGCCCCCGGGGCGATCGGCGCGGTGAGCCAACCCGTCGTCGACGCCGACGGTGACCCGTGCGATCGATTCGGCGTGCGCGTCACCGAGGTCCACACGGCGGTCTTCGGCCATGTCGTGGGCACCGACCAGTTGACGACGTCGATCCACGCCGTGGCGATGATCGGGGCCACCGATCCCGACGGCCGGGCCATCAACCTGTTGCTGCTCGAAACCGAGGACTGCGAGGTCCTGACCGTCTCCGGTGGTGGCGGGGGCAAGGGTGGCATCATCGTCGGATCGTCGGTGGACGACGACGGCAACGTCGTAGCCGGTCGTATCGCCATCGACTCCGACGGTACCGGCGACTGCAAATCGAAGGGTGTCATCAACGTCGACGGCAGCAAGGCCACGATCAGGGCCGATGGTGCGGCCGGCTGCGACGGCGAACTCCCCGACGCATCGGGTGCCGGCTGTGGCCGCACCGACATCGTCGCCTCCGGTTCCGCCGACTGCGAACTGCCGGCATGCAGCAGCACCGGAATCGTCGCGCCGACCCCGACGCACTCCTCGTCGCCGACAACCCGGGCCGCCCTCGACTGGCGCTACAACTGCAAGGCTTCGTACCCCTCCGACCTCGGCATCGGCGGCTGTGGCGACGCCGCGGTCCGGCCCGCCTACATCGACTCGCTGGTGGCCGATGTGGGCTCCTCGGGCAAACCGGCCGGGTTCACCAGCTACTCCGACGCCGGCTATCCGTGCACGATCAAGAACAACGAAGTCGTGACGGTGCCGGTCGGGAACTGGTATGTCGACTGTGATCTGAAGGTCGGCGAGGAGCTGGTGTTTCTCGGCGGCAACACGGTCTTCGACGGCGACGTCGAGCTGTCCGGTCAGGCCACGCTGCGGTTCAACACGCAGAACACCGACACCTTCACCTGGCTCGACAACTCGCTGCTCGACATCGGCGCCAGCTCATCCGACGCGGCCTTCGTCCACCTGCGCGACGGCACCCTGTCGAAGGGATCGCAGTCGGTGCTCGAGCTGGCCAACACGTTCGTCTACGTCAGCGACTCCTCGACTCTCGACGTCGGCGACGGCTCGGGGTCGGTACGTTGGATCGCCCCGACGACCGGGCCGTTCGAGGACCTGATGTTGTGGTCCGAGTCATCGGACGACCACAAGTTCGCCGGTGGGACGTCGCTCGAATTGGAGGGCGTGCTGTTCGCCCCCGACGCAACGTTCACCTACGTCGGCAACAGCAGCCAACAGCAGGTCGCAGCCCAGTTCATCGCCAACAAGATCAGCACGAACGGCGCCGGTATCCTCGAATTGAGTCCGATCGCCGGCCGCACGGTGGCCTTCCCGGAAACCCGGGGCACCCTCATCCGCTGAACGAGTTTCGGCCTGATAGCCGAAACTCGACGCGAGGTTCCCCGAACCGAAGCCGCTAGCCTGACGCGCCGATCGCAACCTCCCACAGCGGCCCATCCCAGGAGTTTCGGCCCTGATAGCCGAAACTCGACGCGAGGTTCCCCGAACCGAAGCCGCTAGCCTGACGCGCCGATCGCAACCTCCCACAGCGGCCCATCCCAGGAGTTTCGGCCCTGATAGCCGAAACTCGACGCGAGGTTCCCCGAACCGAAGCCGCTAGCCTTGAATGGTTCTGTTATTCCTCTGTAGATAGTCCTGAGGTCCCACGATGTCCAAGATCTGCCAGGTGACCGGCCGCAAGCCGTCGTTCGGTAGGAGCATCTCCCACTCGCACCGCGTCACCAACCGACGTTGGAACCCGAATATCCAGACCCAGCGATTCTGGCTGCCCAGCGAGAAGCGGTGGGTCACGCTCACCGTGTCGGCCAAGGGAATCAAGACGATCAACAAGAAGGGCATCGAGTCCGTCGTTGCCGACATGCGTCGACGGGGGGTGAAGGTCTGATGGCAAAAGCAAGCGACAAGCGTCCCATCATCAAGCTGCGGTCGACCGCAGGCACCGGTTACATGTACGTGACCCGGAAGAACAAGGTCAACAGCCGCGAGCGGATCGAGCTGAAGAAGTACGATCCGGTCGTCCGCCAGCACGTCATCTTCAAAGAAGAGCGCTGACGTGGGGCCGTCGACCTTCGGTCTCGGCCTCTAGTTTCGGCCTTTAGTCTCCACCGGCAACCTGGGGGTCCACGGTGCTTCGGCGGTTGGTCAGCATCACCGCCGTCGGCATCGCTCTCCCGGTGGCTGTTCTCACGGCCCCGATCTGGATCCCGCTCACCGTGGCGGCTGACCTCGTCAGCCGTCTCTGGCGTTTTCCGACCCTACGACTGGCCGCATTCGGGGTCGTGTATCTGGCCCATCAGTGGGTCGGCATCACCAGGGCCGTCGAGATCTCCCTGACATCGCGGCTCAGCCGGCGAAGCGGTCTACCGGCGGAACGTGACGTTCAGGCCTGGTGGGCCACATCGCTGCTGCAGTGGGCGCAGCGCCTCCTCGGCGTCCGGTTCGATCCCGTCGACCTGTCGGACCTGCCGACCGGATCGTTCATTCTGTTGAGCCGGCACGCCTCGATGATCGATGCCGTACTGCCGATCGTGCTGATCTGCGGTCATCTGAACCGGTACGCCCACTACGTGTTGAAAGACGAACTGCTGTGGGATCCGGTCATCAACATCTTCGGCAAACGTCTGGGCAACCAGTTCGTGGGGCGGGGATCGCGTACCGACGCCGACCTCGACGGCATCGCCCGCCTCGCCGACGGGGCACTGCCCGACTCCGCCCTCGTCATCTTCCCCGAGGGTACGTACGCCACCGACCGCAATCGCCGACGGGTGCTCGCCTCGCTCAATCGAAAAGTGGACTCCGGTGAGCTCGACGCCGAGGTCGTGGCCTACGCCGAGAAGCTCGACCATCTCCTGCCCCCGAAACCGGCCGGAACGCTGGCGCTCATGACGCATCGGCCCGATGCCGACATCGTGATCCTCGGCCACGTCGGCTTGGAGGACATGGCCGACGTCGGCGGGTTCCGTCGACGGCTGCCGCTGCGCCACCCCATCAGGGTCCGCCATTGGGTTCATGCCCGCGGGGACGTCCCCGTCGCCGACCTCGAGCGCGAGGACTGGCTGCGCCGGCAGTGGATCGAGCTCGACCGCTGGATCGATTCGGTCGATCGCGGTCAGGACCCTCGATAGCCGCCGACCCAGGTACTACGCTTGGGCTTCGTCAGCGCAGACTCCAGCGCAGATCCGAACCAGCGTCTTTGAATGAGGTGGTTGTGACCCGACTGTCGGCAGCCGATTACCAGCATCTATTCCGGGTGGAGGCGGCGCGACTCACCCAGGTCGACGAACGTGACCTGCGGGTCGAGATCCCGCACCTCGAGGGCTGGACGGTGCAGTCCGTCGTCGGCCACACCGGATGGGTGTACCGGTTCGCCAACATGATGCTGCACGCCGAGCCCGACAATCCGCCGAACCGGGGTTCGGTGCCCGAGCCCCCACCCGGTCCGGAGGTCATCGAGTGGACGGCGGAGGGCGGCAATGAATTGGAAAAGACGCTGTCGGACATCGATCTCGACAGCGTCCATCCCACCTGGACCGGGCCTCAGCCCGCCTTCTGGTGGCTGCGTCGTATCGCCCACGAGGTGTCGATGCACCGCTGGGACGCCGAGTCCGCCACCTCCACGCCGAGCCCGATCGACGCCCGTCAGGCCATCGACGGCATCGACGAGGTGCTCGAGATCTTCGCCCCCAACCGTCTGCAGTTCGACGTGCTGGGCGGGAGCGGCGAAACCGTGCACCTGCATGCCACCGACGTCGACGACGGGGAGTGGGTGGTCACCTATCACCCCGACCGCATCGACTGGGAGCACGCCCACGCGAAGTCCGACGTGGCGGCCCGGGGATCGGCGTCGGACCTGCTGCTGCTCGTGTGGTGCCGGCTCCCGCCGAGCCGGCTCGAACTCTTCGGCGACGCCACGCTGCTCGACCGATGGCAGACCGCCGCCACCTTCTAGGTCGGCTCAGGCGGCCTGGCTCAGGTCAGGTGAGAGCGACGCGGCGGAGCGGGAGCAGCGGGTCCTCGGGAACCTCGTATCGGTCGTCGATCCGATGTGCAGGAGTCGAGGCGGTTGAACCGCCACTGCGATGCCTCCCCGATCTGGTCGACGTAGGCGGCCTGGCGGTGCGGTTCAGGCCACCATCGAGAGCCACGTCGGCGGTTCGAGTCGGAGCAGCGGGTCGACGGGAACCTCGTGGCGTCATCCCAGGAGGTCTTGACGAGACTCGCTCGACATCGTCGCGGTTGCCTCGCTTCGAACTGCGATGCCTCCCCGATCTGGTCGACGTAGGCGGCCTCGGCGTTTGGCCACCCGACCCACCGGCGGTTCGTAGTCGTTCGACGGATCGTATTGGGCTTCGATGCCGAGTTTCAGGTTGCGCAGCGCCTCGCTTCGAAGCTGCGACACCCGGGACTCGGTCACACCGAGGAAGCGGGCCGAGGAAGCGGGCCAGTTCCTTCGAGGTCTTACCCTCGAGGAAGTAGCCGACGATCACCAGACGCTGCCGCTCGGGCAGCAGCTTCACGGCATCCCGGAGGTAGTTGTGCAGTTCCCGGGTCTCGAGCTCCTCGGACGGCTCGACGGCGTTGTCGTCGCTCAGGATGTCGACGAGGGTCAGATCCTCGTCGGTGTCGGCGCTGGTCTCGTGATCGAGTGCCAGCACGACGGAGCGGAACAGCCGGTCCCGGAGCCGGGCCAACTCGTCCTTGCTGACACCGAGGGCCTTCGCCGTCTCGTCGATGTCGGGCAGGCGACCCAATTCGCTGGCCAGCTGTTGCTCGGCCGACTCCAGCCGCCGGGCCAGCAGCCGCACCGAGCGTGGCGCCCAGTCGGCGGCCCGCACCGAATCGAGAATCGCCCCTCGGATTCGCTGAGCGGCGAATCGTTCGAACGGCACCCCTCGGTCCTCGTCGTAGCGGCGGGCCGCTTCGACCAGACCGAGCGCACCGGCCCGGGCCAGCTCCTCGCGGTCGACGTGGCGGGGGAAGTGCACGGCGACCTGGTAGACGACGTGCTTGACCAGCGGCAGGTTCGCTTCGATACGAGCGTTGAGCGCTGCCCGCTGCTTCCCCGATACTCGAGTTGGGTCACCCATTGTGTGATCTCACCCTTCGATACTCTCCGTGGCGGTTGAACTCTCAACTGCCTGCGATGGCGGGAGCTTCGACCGTCGGTAGCCGAAACCCGAGGCGACAAGCTCCGGCCGTCGCACGTAGTCCTCCATGACAAAAAGGGTTCTCGACAGGATCCGGGGAAACCTTTAGCGAAAATCCGAAAAGATCTCCGGCACAGACGTCGACCAGATCGACGCCGAACTTGAGAAGACCGATTCGGGCGGACCATGCGACCGGTGATCAGCCGGCTTGGTCGGTCGGCGCCATCAGCCGGGGATGCGGTCAGCCGGGGATGCTGTCAGCCGACGACGCCGCTGAACTCCGAGATCGAAATGCCTCGCCGGTGGAGTTCGGCCAGCACCATGTTCACATCGTCCCACTCGCTGAGGCCCGATGCCCCGATCGGTGCTCGACCGGCCAACGCCCGGCGAGCGACGACGGTGGCAACCGCGGCGGCCACGAACGACGGAAAAGCGGTGACGGCGTAGACGATGGTCTCGACCCGGCCGTCGTGCCGGCCGCGGACTTCGGCCCGCACCGCACCCGGGCCACCGTCGACGTGGGGTCGGCGCAGCATGGGCAGCCGAGACGTCAACCGGTCCCGGCGGGTGGCCGACACCCGAGCCGACAGGCGTTTCGCCTCGGGGAAGGTCCGGTACAGCAGAATGGGGCTGCCGAGGGCGCCGCGGTAGCAGTCGCGGGCCCCGATCGGTTCGGGGAACCAGGCCAGGTCGCGACCCGAACCACCGGCTCGCAGTTCCCAGCCCGAACCGACCCAGTCCCGGCCGGGACGTTTCAGCGCTCGATGGTGCTGACGGGCACATGCCGGGCCGGCGGTACCGGCCTTGGCGATGCTGATCGAATCGACCACGTCGAGCTGGTTGGCGGCGTGGCGGGCGAGCAGGCAGCCGAGGCCCGGCGCCATACCGGCGCCGATCACCAGCGACCGGTCACTCCGTCGGGCGAGGGCGTCGAGGGCGAGCAGGGCGTCGATCTCGTCGGGCGAATCGGAGATCGACACCACATGGCTGCCCGCATTCAACAGGGCGGCGGCCGGGGCCGCGTGGGTGCCACATGGTGTGGCGAGCACAGCCACCTCAGGTGCCGGCCCGCCGACGATGGGACCGAACTCGACCGGTACCCGATCGCCCACCAGCCGCCGAACTCGGTCCTGGGCCCGGGTGTCGGTGTCGTGAAGCCGAAGGGACCGGATACGGGACCCGTCGCCGAGGAGGTGACGAACGATGTGGGTGCCGGTCGTTCCGAGCCCGGCGAGGGCAACCGTCGGGGGCCCGGTCAACGCGGTCATCCGGCGGTGTCGGACGAGATTTCCGGGTGTTCCAGGTGTTCGAGGTGTTCGAGTAACTCGGCCTCGGTCAGTTCCCGCCAGCCGCCGGTCTGGGGCGGGACGCCACCTCGACCTCTCAGCCGAAAGAGCGTGGCGATCAGGCCGGTCAATCCAAGGGCGGCGACCACTCGTCGAGCCAGGGTGAGCATGACGTCCAGCCTAGGTCCAACGAACGACCGGAGAACGGTTCGGTTAGGGTGGGCCCATGAACGATTGGAACAAGCAGATCATCGAGGAGTTCCGGGCCAACGGCGGCAAGGTCGCCCAGTTCGGCGACGCTCCGCTGGTCATTCTGAGCACGATCGGGGCAAAAACCGGTCAGGTGCGGGAGATCCCGCTGGTGGCCTTGGTGGAGGGCGACGACATGTACGTCTTCGCGTCGAAGGCCGGGGCCACGACGAACCCCGACTGGTACCACAATCTCAAGGCCAATCCCGAGATCAACGTCGAGTACGGCTCGGAGGCGTTCACCGCCCGGTTGGAGGAACTGCCGGAGGAGGCGGGTCAGGCGACCCTGCACCGGCAGGCGGAGCTGATCCCACAGTTCGGCGAGTACATCGAATCGGCGGCGCCCCGGCTCATCCCGGTGTTCGCCATCAACCGACTCTGACCTACCCGCCACCGCAGGAAAGGACGCCTCATGCAGGTCTCGATGTGGATCGACAACACGGTCGCCTGGAGCGAGATGGTCGACCTGGCGAAGCTGGCCGACGGCGACCCGGCGTGGTCGTCGATCTGGTTCGCCGATCACTACATGCCCAACACCGCGTCGGGCGAGCCGGTCGCCGGTGACAGTCACGAGGCGTGGGCGGTGCTGGCCGGTCTGGCCGCGGTCACCGAGCGGGTCCGGCTCGGACCGCTCGTCTCACCGACATCGGTTCACCACCCGGCCCTGCTGGCCAACCGGTCGGCCACCATCGACCACATTTCAGACGGCCGTTTCGTCCTCGGGCTCGGCGCCGGCTGGCAGGTCAACGAGCACAACGCGTACGGCATCGAACTGGAGCCGCCCAAGACCCGCGTCGACCGGTTCGAGGAGGGAATCCAGATCGTTCGCTCGCTGCTCGACAACGAACGCACCAACTTCTCCGGCACCCACTACACGATCACCGACGCCCCCTGCGAGCCGCACCCCGTACAGGACAAGCTGCCGATCGTCGTCGGCACGGCGGGCTCCCGGATGATGCGGATCACGGCCCGCTGGGCCGATGAGTGGAACGCGTGGGGGGCGCCCGAGCTGGCGGCCAAACAGCGGGCCCGGTTCGTCGACGCGTGCGAGTCGGTGGACGTCGACCCGACCACGTTCCGCACGTCGTCGCAGGCGCTGGTGTTCATGAGCGATGACGAGTCGGTGCTGGCCAAGCGACGGGAGAAGGCCGATCTGACCCGCTCGCTGGTCGGAACCCCGGCTCAGCTCGTCGATGAGCTCGGGGGCTACGCCGAAGCCGGTTTCGACGAGTTCATGCTGCTGAGCGCGACCCTCGGTCGCTCACCGGCCGAGCGCCGGGAGGCCTACGAACGGTTCGCCACCGAGGTCATCGCCGCCCTCTGAGCCGGCCCGCGTCCGGTCGTCGGAGATCTAGGCGGCGGTCGGGCGGTGGCCGAGTTCGTCGGCGGCGGCCAGACACTCGGCCACCGGTTTGATGCCGGCCGAGGTGTGGGCCTCCTGCACGCAGGCGGCCGCCGAGGCGACGGCCAGCCGGAGGCAGTCGTCGATCGCCCACTCCTCGTGGAGCCCGTGCAGCACCCCGGCGGCGAACGCGTCACCGGCTCCGACCGCGCTGCGAACCCGGTCCGGTGGGAGGCGCACCGAACCCTGTCGCCACGTGCGACCGCCAGGGGCGGCGGCCACGGCGCCGGCGGGAAAATGGACGACGGCGAGGGTCGAAACGCCGAGGTCGATCAGTCGGAGGGCCATCGCCTCCAGGGACGGCCAGTCGATGGCACCATCGGCGTCGGGGCTGGGAGCCGTGATGCCGGTGATCGTGCCGGCCTCGAGTTCGTTGATGACGATGCTGTCGAGATGAGGGAGGCAGGGCGCGACGAGAGTTCGGGTGACGTTGTCGTCGAGGTCGATCAGCTCCATGTTGGTGTGCATGCCGGCCGCCCGCGCATCGGCGAGGAGGCGCGACCAACCGATGTGGCCGTGCCCGGTGTGGGCGCGCCCTCCCCCGCTCTGGGCGTCACCGTCGTGGACCGGCGAGTCCATGACCGCCAGCGCGCCCGGTGATCCGGTGTGCAGGATGCGGGCGCCAGATCGCTCGATCCCGGTGTTTGCGGCGTCGTAGGCGTCGTTGGCGCCGGGGTGGAAGAACATGGTGCGGCGTCCGCCGTCGCGTTCGAGGAAAACGTCGGTGAACGACGTGGCCACGCCCGCCAGCGTGACGAGGCCCGCCCGATCGATGCCGAGGCGGTCGCATTCGGCGAGAAGGAACCGGCCGTGTTCGTCGTCGCCGACGGCACCGTGGAACCAGACGGGGTAGTCGGCGCCGAGTTGTCGCAGGTTGACGGCCATGTTGAGCGCCGGTCCGCCGGTGCTCCGGGCCACCTCGGCGATCAGCGCCAGATGGTTCGGATCGGGGTAGTGGTCGATGATCTTGGCGATGTCGACCACAGCGCACCCGACCGATGCGATGCCTCGCCGCATCGCCGCTACGCCTCCCGGAGGATGGGCTCGGTGATCTCCAGGTCGTCCTCAAGGGAGCGGAACGGTGAGACACCGGCCTGGCGCAGCGTCTCGTGGTACGAGCGAACGGCATCGCCCGGGCTCAGCTCCTCCCTCAACACCAGCCGCATGTGGCGAACCAGATCGAGTTGGGACTCGCTGCGCTGGATCTTGCGGCCGAACAACGCCACCCGGGCTCCGCAGTGCTCGGCCTGGTGCAGCAGTTCGAAGGTGTCACGGGTGGTACCGGCCGAGCCGCCGAGAATGCCGATCACGAGGGTCGGGTCGTGTTCGGCCAGCTCGGTGAGAGCGGCCGGTCCGTTGTAGGCCATCTTCAAAAACAGGGGCCGGTGGTCGGCGGTGACGCCGGCCAGGGCTCGCACGATCGAATCGTTGACGAACGAACCGATGTGCTTGGGATCGAGCCGGTCGGGGGCGTTCGGATTGAACACCTCGAGGAAGTGACGGAGGCCGACGGCGGAGGCCTCGGATCGGAACCGTGAGTACTCGACGAGCGCAGCCCGGTCGAGTTCCAGATCGTTGTTGAACGTGATGGAGTAGAGGACAAGATCACAGAACGGCCGAACGGCGTCCAGCTGGGCGGTCCGGAACGGCAGCGACGCAAGTGCGGCGTACTGGGACCCACGCTGGTTCCAGATGTCGGTGGTGTCGTTGGCCCGCACGGCCAGGGTGAGGTCGGGGTCGTGAGTCAGATCTCCCCCTTGGGCGAGTTGCTCGCCGTTGGATGCCGAGGTCAGCAGGATGTCGATCTCACCCTGTGAGATGAGGGCCCGCATGGCGTCCAGATACTGGGCCCGGGTGCGATAGCGGCCGGGCCCGGCGTCGACCACCGGGGTGTAGGCGTCCGGACGGACACCGGCCGCGGTGACACCGTAGGCCATGTCGGCGTCCTTGGCGTCCGCGATCACGAAGTCGGCGTTGGTGTAGGTGCCGTCGAGCACCCGACCGAGTTTGCGATCGAGGCGGCGGACGGGCCACCCGCCGATCGCGGTGTTGTCGTCGTGGGCCACGTCGATGCCTCCTGAGGGTGCCGACGGGGATGAGTGGTCGGCCTGAGTCCCGCAGCCCAATCTACTGCCGGCGTCGAGACCGGCTCGGGATCGGGCGGCGAGCCGGACCGCCACCGGATCCATCCGGTCCGCGGCCCCCCTACTACGATGACCGGTCATGAGTGAGCGTCCGTTCAAGATCCTCGGTCTGCAGCAGATCGCAATCGGCGGGCTCGATCTGGGTGCACTCAGCACGCTCTGGGTCGACACGTTCGGCGTGACCAAGGTCGGTGACTACACAAGCGAATCCGAGAACGTGCAGGAGGACATCCTGCGCCTGGGCGACGGCGTCCACGCCGTCGAGATCGACCTGATGCAGCCCCTCGATCCCGAATCGAGGCCCAAGGTGCATGAGCCGACGTTGAACCACATCGGTTTGTGGGTCGACGACCTTCCGGCCGCCGTCGAGTGGCTGACCGAACAGGGCATGCGCTTCACCCCCGGCGGCATCCGCGCCGGCGCGGCCGGCCACGACATCGTCTTCATCCACCCGAAGGGCAACGACGACTTCCCGCTGTCGGGTGAGGGGGTGCTGATCGAGTTGGTGCAGGCTCCCCCCGACGTCGTCGAGGCTCTTGGCCGTTAGCACGGTGGCGTCGGCGGCGGCACGTCGGGTCGGCAGCCGACGCTCTGCCAGGTGGGCGGCCACCGGTCGCCGTGTGCCATGATTGGCCGATGAGCGCCACAGAATCGTCCTTCACGTCGGCCGCCGACGGCACCGAGATCGCCACCACATCGTGGATCGACGCCGGGGAATCCCCCAAGGGTTCGGTCCAGATCGCCCACGGCCTGGCCGAGCACGCGGCCCGCTACGACCGTTTCGCCCGGGCCCTCAACGAAGCCGGGTACCTCGTGTTCGCCACCGACCATCGAGGCCATGGTCGGACCGGGGCGAACAACCAGGACGGTCTTGGCCGGTTCGGCGACGTGGGCTTCGACGGGCTGATCGCCGATGTCGTGCAATTCGGTCGGTGGATCGGCGAAACCCATGCCGAGCTGCCGGCCTTCCTCGTCGGCCACTCGATGGGTTCGTTCGCGGCGCAGACGGCGATCCTCGACCACAGCGATGTCTGGAAAGGTGTGGTCCTGTCGGGTTCCACCGCGCTCGACGTGTTGGCCGCCGGGATGGCCGAGGCTGAAGGACCGGTCGGGCTCGAGGCGTTCAACGCCGGGTTCGAGCACCGGACCGGGTTCGAGTGGCTGTCCCGCGACGAGGTCGAGGTCGACGCCTACGTGGCCGATCCGTGGTGCGGGTTCGAGACCCCGCCGGAGACGATCCCGTTGCTGTTCGGCGGCGCAGCCCGGCTGGCCGATCCCGAAGCGTTGGGCGGCATCAGATCCGATCTACCGTTGCTCATCGCCTCCGGGAGTGCCGACCCGCTCGCCGGCGGCGGTGAACTGGTGACCCTGCTGGGTCAGCGGTACCGGGAGGCCGGGCTCGGTGACGTGACCGTAACCGTCTATCCCGACGCCCGCCACGAGATCCTCAACGAGACCAACCGCGACGAGGTCACCGCCGACATCATCGGCTGGCTCGACTCGAAGATCTAGCCGCGTCGAATCCGACCAACAACTAGGCGGCGATGTCCGGGGTGGTGGCTGCGGCCCGCCCGGCATGGGCCGGGGTCACGACGACCGGCAGCCCGGTGCGTTTGACGAGCCTGCTGATCGCCCGCTGACCCAGGAGACCCTCGGGCACTGCGACGGCCGTGATCTCGGGGGTGACGAGTTCGGCGACATCGGTTCGGGCCCCGCTGTAGCGGGTCGCGATCGTGGTCGACGGGCCAACCCGGCTGCGGCAGTAGTCATCGAGCTGTTCGAGCGCCCGACCTTCGGCGTCGGCCCGGTCGAGGTCCTCGGAGGCGGCGAAGGCGTCGATGTCGCGCCGCACCCGGTCGGTGATGACCATGACGACGGTTGCGGCGCCACCCCGTTCGACGGCGTCGTGGGCAAGCTCAAGGGTGGTGTCGCCGCCGGTCGTCGGTTCGACGATGGTGAGGAGGTGTTCACGTTTGGCCATGACAGCCTGCTTTCCTGATGGGTTTCATTGGGGTTCGGTTGACCAGGGGACGGAGGCGACGAGACCCCACAGGTACTCGTCGGTGATGTCGTCGCCGCTGAGGAGGAGGCGGTAGTAGATCGGGGCCAGCAGTTGGTCGAGAGTGCTGTCGAGAGCATCGGAGGATGCGCCGGGTCCGATCACGTCGGTGACGAGCTCGGCGGCGAGGGCCCGCCGGTGCCGCCAGAACGTCTGGAAGCTGTGGGCGAGGTCGGGGTTGCGGGCCGCTTCACCGACGATCCCGGCGATCAAGGGCCCGAAGTCGGTGGTGCGGTTGAAGCGGACGATGTCCTTGAGAAAGGTGAAGAGGTTGAAGCGGGGGTCGGGGTCGAGGGGGACGGGGGCGACCGCCTCCCGGGCCAGCAGCTCGACGAGGTCGATGGCGAGCTGATCCTTGGACGCCCAACGGCGGTAGAGCGTGTCCTTGCCGACACCGGCGACGCTTGCGATCTCCTCCATCGTTGCGCCGGTGAAGCCTCGCCGAGCCATCACCTCGCGGGCCGCGGTGAGGATGGCCCGGTCGCGGGACGGGTCACGCGGTCGTCCCCGGCGTCTGGTTTCGACTGCCGTGCTACTCGACGTCTCAGCCATGATCCCATTATACCAAACGGTATCGTTTGGTAAATATGCCTGGCGTCACAGGCTCACCGGGACCTAGGACTCTGGAGGATCGAACCGGACGGACGGACAATGAACGGAGAGGTCCTGATATGAGAAGGGGCCCGGATCGACAGGGCCCGAATCGAGAGGTTCATGTGATGGCCGACACGACTGAAGTGTTCGATCGACAACCGACGCCCACACCGGGTCGGCGGCCGGGTGACAACCGGCCACCCCTGTCGGAGTTCTTCATGCTCGCGGTCGGCGTGCTGGTGACGGCCATCGTCGCCATCGTCGTGTTCCTCGCCCTCCTGGGCGACGACGACTCGTCGGTCGACACGACCGATACCTCGACGACCAGCACCACCGCCGAGTCAACCACAACCGACACGTCGGTCACGGCCTCGACGTCAGCGACCAGCACCTCGGGGTCGACAACCACGGAGTCGACGACCACGGTGCCGTCCACCACCGACTCGGTGACGACCGCCGCAACCGACCCGACGACGGCGACCACCGCGCCGGACCAGGACACCTATCGCACCGCAGTCTGGCCGTGGCCCGACTCGGCCACCCGCTACGCCGAGCCGGTGGAGGCAGCCCGCGGGTTCGCCGTCGACTTCGTCGGGTTCACCGACCCGGTCGTCGGCGAGTTCCAGCAGGGTGACAGCCGGTCCGGCGAGGTCGAGATCCGTCCGGTGGCCGGTGGTCCGGTGACGGTCGTCTTCGTCCGACAGCTCGATGCCGACAACACGTGGTGGGTCCTCGGCTCCGCCACCACGAACCTGACGCTGGACGAACCCGACGCGCTGTCGACGATCGAGTCGCCGCTCACGGTGACCGGAACGGCCCTCGCGTTCGAGGGCCATGTCGACGTGACCCTGCGGGCCGACGGTGTCACCGAACCACTGGTGGCGACCTTCGCCACCGGCGGCGGTGACGAACCTCGGCCGTTCGAGACGACCCTCGAATGGTCGGCAAGCGGCGCCGACGGTGGAGCGGTCGTGCTGACCACCTCGGGCGGCGAGGACGGCCGCATCTGGGAGGCCGCGGTGACCAGGGTCCTGTTCGCCGACACCGAAACCTGAACCTGCCAACCCGACCGGAAAGGAGCAACACCAATGACTGCAACCAGAGATCGCGGCGAATCCGGTGCAGCGGAACGTTCAGCCCCACACCCGGCGAACATCGACGACGACAACCACCTCGAACCGGAGCTGGTCAGCGACGAGACCATCGAGATGCTTCTCCGCGGGGCCAAAGCCCTGGTCATGGTGGTCAACGCCGTGGTGCTCATGACGTTTTCCATCCTGACCCTCGGTTTCCTCCTGCATCTGGCCGGCGCCAGCCCGGACGCCTCGTTCGTGGACTGGGTGTACCGAACCACCGAACGGGCCATGCAGCCGTTCCGCGGCATGTACCCGATCCAGGAGATCGACGGCCGGTCGGTGTTCGACGCCTCGCTGCTGTTCGCAGCGGCCGTCTACGGGTTCGTGGCCATCTGCCTGCACGGCTTCGTCGCCTACCTGTCGGCCTACATCCGTCGCTACCACCGACGGGCGATCGAGGCCGACATCGACGTGTGACCCAACCGAAGGGCGCCGGCTGTGACGTTGGGCCCTGTTCCTTCCGACCCCGCTGACCTGCAATACCACTACGAACAAAGACATGACCAAACCTCCTGGAACGAGCCCCAGGAACAAGCCTCGAGGAACGAGGCTGCGGGAAAAAGGAGATCGACATGGCGAAACCCAGCACACCCAGGAAAGACCCCGACGTCGAGGCCGACACGCCCGATGAGTCCGGCGACGACGCGACAACCGCACAGGCGGACGACCCGGCGGCCACGCCGGCGTTGCGGCCGCTGCTGACCGATCCGTGGGATCGGTGGTCCGCCGGTGAGTTCCCGTGGCGTCCGCCGCGGTTCGGGCGGTTCTGGCCCGACCGGCTCGTCGGCGAGTTCGGTGGCCTGTTCGACCATCTCAAGATCGAGGAGTACATCGACGACGGTTCGCTGGTCGTCCGAGCCGAGATACCCGGCGTCGACCCCGAGACCGACATCGACATCTCGGTGGAGGAACAGCGACTGGCCATCCGCGCCGAACGCACATCTCGAACCGAGGACGACACCGACGGCTATCGCTCGGAGTTCCACTACGGCTCGCTCTCCCGAATCGTCGGCCTGCCCGATGGGGCGAAGGTCGACGACATCGAAGCCGACTACGCCGACGGGATCCTCGAGGTCAGAATTCCAATCGCCGAAGAGGAGGCCAAACCGGCGAGAAAGGTCACGATCGGCCGGCGCTGAGCGCCCGATCGGAAAGGGCGTCGGAAGAAGACATCAGAAGAAGAGATCGGTAGCGAACACCAGAGGAAGGACGACTGGAGGAAGGACATGCGACCCGCTCGAATCATCGCCCTGGTCGTCGGCAGCCTGCTCGGCATGGCGGCCACCGTGCTGTTGGTGTCCGGCACCGTGCTGGGCGGAACCTACGCGGCCCGAGCCGACGACGGCTTCCTCGACGTTCGCCTCGATCCTCTGACCAGCCCGACCGTTGCCGTCACCGCAGAGGACATCGACCTCCAGACCGAGCCGGGCACCCCGGACTGGATCATCGAGGCTCTCGACACCGACGTGCGACTGAGGGTCACGGCCGTCGACGGCGACCGACCGGTCTTCGTCGGCGTCGCACCGGAGGCCGATCTCGACCGATACCTGGCCACGGTGGCTCACGACGAGATCCGGGAGATCGACGACCTGACGGCCGTCTACCGGACCAGGGACGGCGGCGACGTGATCGCACCGCCGGTCGAGCAGGACTTCTGGGCCGCCTCGGCTTCCGGTGACGGCACCCAGGAGCTGGTGTGGGAGACCACCGCCGGTCGGTGGGCCGTCGCCGTGATGAACGCCGACGGGTCGCCTGGGATCAACGCCGACGTCGACGTTGGCGTCCGCTCCGCGGTGTTCCTGCCCATTTCACTCGGCCTGCTCGCGGCCGGGGTGTTCGCGATCGCC
Organism: Acidimicrobiales bacterium; assembly: GCA_965216675.1. Lineage (GTDB taxonomy): Bacteria > Actinomycetota > Acidimicrobiia > Acidimicrobiales > SZUA-35 > JAHELU01. Next base: position 2,488,398 of record CBDCGK010000004.1, read on the forward strand.
GGGGCCGTGATGCTGATCGTGGCCGGTGGACGAGGTCTGGGTACCGGGGTCGAACCGGCGGACGGCCAACCTCCGACGTCCGCCGGTGGAACCCCGGTTCCCGCCATCGACGACAGCGGAGATCAGAGCGCCCCCTACCCGCTCTCGCTCGAGGCCCGCCTCGACGAACCGCTGTCGAGATGGTTGTGGCTGGTCAAGTGGCTGCTGGCGCTGCCCCACCTGCTGATCTTCGTGCTGTTGTGGATCGCCTACCTCGTCCTCTCGATCGTCGCCGGCGTCTCCATTCTCATCACCGGCCGCTACCCCCGGGGGATCTTCGACTTCAACGTCGGTGTGCTGCGCTGGAGCTGGCGCGTGTCCTACTACGCCTTCAGCGGCGGTCTCGGAACCGACCGGTACCCACCGTTCAGCCTCGGCCGCGAGCCGGACTACCCGGCCACCCTCGACGTCGACTACCCCGAGCAGCTGTCGCGGGGCCTCGTGCTGGTCAAGTGGTGGCTGCTGGCCCTCCCCCACTACATCATCGTGGCCGTGATCGCCGGTGGCGGGCTGGCCTGGCAGGCCGACGACGGTACGTCGTTCAACTGGGGCCCGACCGGCGGCGGCCTGGTCGGGATCCTGACGCTGGTGGCCGCCGTCATCCTGCTGTTCACCGGAAGCCATCCCAGAACCCTGTTCGATTTGATCGTCGGGCTCAACCGCTGGGTCTATCGGGTCGTCGCCTACGCCTCACTGATGACCGATCGATACCCACCGTTCCGGCTCGACCAGGGCGGGGCGGAACGTGGTCCCCTGTCACCCCCGCCCCGCCCTCTCTCCCCCGACGACGCGTCGCTGGCTGAACCCCCGCTCGCCGAACCCCCGCCCGACGACGACCGCGCCGACGAGCCCGTCCCCGTCGAACTCAACTCGTGACGGTCAGAACCCTCGACGGCGACGGTCTGGCCGAACTCATCGAGCACCTCTGGGCCCTCGGCTACGAGGTGTGGGGACCCCATCTCGACGACGGCGTCATCGCCCCCGGGATCCTGCGATCGATCCAAGACCTTCCGCTCGGCTGGACCGACGAGCAGGATCCCGGCCACTACCGCGTCCGCGCTCGCGACGACGGCGCCCGCTTCGGTTATGCCGTCGGCCCCCGCTCCTACAAGGAGCTGCTCCATCCACCCCGACAGCAGGTCTGGACGATGACCCGCGACGCCGAAGGTGAGCTGAACGTGACGATGGCCGAACCCGAACCGGTTCGTCGCGCGTTCGTCGGTGTCCGGCCGTGCGAGCTGGCAGCGATCGGCCGGCAGGATCGGGTTCTGACCGCAGGCCCGCATCCCGATCCCGTCTACTCGGCGAACCGGTCCGACGTCCTGATCGTGGCCGTCGACTGCGGCGATCCGGCCGCCACCTGTTTCTGTCCGTCGATGAACACCGGCCCACGGTCGGGACCGGGGCATGATCTCGCCATAACCGAAATCGCGGGGGCCGACCCGTCGGGCCACGATTCCCACTACATCGTGAGGGTCGGCTCCCCGCACGGCGAAGCCGTGCTCGACGCCGTCACCTCCCGCCCGACGAGCGACGATGAGCTGGCAGCGACCCACGCCGTGATCGCGGCCGCCACCGACGCCATGTCCCGAACCCTCGACACCGACAACATCAAGGAGTTCGTCTACGACCACCTCGAGGATTCCCACTGGGAGGAGGTGGCGGCCCGTTGCCTGGCCTGCGGCAACTGCACGATGGTCTGCCCAACCTGCTTCTGCACCGACCTCGTCGACGTCACGGACCTGACCGGCGACCAGACGAGCCGGTGGCGGGTCTGGGACACATGCTTCAGCACCTCCTTCTCCCACCTCGGCCCCGGTCCGATCCGGGCCTCGACCGCCTCCCGGTACCGCCAGTGGTTCAGCCACAAACTTGCAGGCTGGATCGACCAGTTCGACGAATCCGGGTGCGTGGGCTGCGGACGGTGCATCACCTGGTGCCCGGTGGGCATCGACATCACCGCCGAACTCGCCGTGATGCGCAATGGCGAGGAGACGCGGCAATGACGGCGTTGAGTGCGGAAGCGGGCTTCGACCCGCTCCTCGTCCCCCGGCCGTACCGCGTGGTCGACAAGGTCGACGAGGTCGCCGACATCACCAGCCTCCACGTCGTTCCGGTCGACGGCGGACCGCTACCATCGTTTCGACCGGCCCAGGTCGGGATGCTGGGGGCCTTCGGGGTCGGCGAGGCCGCCATCTCGATCAGCTCGCCGGTGACCGTCACCGACCACCACGCCTACACGATCCGGCGGGCGGGGCCCATCAGCGGCGCCCTGGTCGACACCCCGGTCGGAGGTGTCATCACCGTCCGCGCCCCGTTCGGCCAACCGTGGCCAATGGAGGATCTGACCACCGGAACACTGCTGATCATCGGCGGCGGCCTCGGCATCGCCCCCCTTCGGGCGGCGATCGAAGAGGCCGTGGAGCGGTTGCTTCCCGACCGACGGGTGGTCGTCGCCTACGGGGCCAAACAACCCGATCTTCTGGTCTACCGGGACGACCTGGACCGGTGGCGCACCCTCGGGGCCGACATCGCCCTGATCGTCGACACCGACGCCGGAGCACCCGACTGGACCGGCCCCGTCGGCGTCGTGCCCGATCTGCTCGGGACCCCTCACGGGGTCGACCTCGACTGGTCCGACACCACCGCCTTCGTTTGCGGACCCGACGTGATGATGCACTACTCCCGCCTCGCCCTCGAACGACTCGGCGTTCCCGGCGACCGGATCTGGTTCACCCTGGAGCGCAACATGCAGTGCGGGAACGCCCTGTGCGGCCACTGCCAGCTCGGCCCGTTCATCGTCTGCCGGGACGGTCCGGTGGTGCGTTCGGATCGGATCGCCCGCTTCCACTCGATACCCGACCTGTGAGCCGACCACGATGACCACGACACCCGACTCGTCCGTCACAAAGGAGACACCGACCAGACCGACGTTGGCCGTGTGGAAGTTCGCGTCGTGTGACGGCTGCCAGCTGACCCTGCTCGACTGCGAGGATCAGCTCCTCGACCTCGTCGGCCGGATCGACATCGCCTACTTCCCGGAGGCCTCCAGCGCCATGGTCGCCGGCCCCTACGACGTGTCGCTGGTCGAGGGCTCGATCACCACCCCCGAGGACGCCGAGCGGATCGCCGAGATCCGCCGCCAGTCGAACGTGTTGATCTCGATCGGGGCGTGTGCCACCGCCGGCGGCATACAGGCGCTGCGAAACGGGCAGGACGTCAGCGAGTTCGTTGGCATCGTGTACGCCCACCCGGCGTTCATCTCCACCCTCGCCACGTCGACGTCGATCGCCGAGCACGTCGAGGTCGACTTCGAGCTTCGCGGCTGTCCGATCGACCGCGGGCAACTGATCGAGACGATCGCCGCTCACCTGGCCGGGCGACCGGCCCGCATCCCGACCACCAGCGTGTGTCTGGAATGCAAGGCCAGGGGCACCCCCTGCATCATGGTTGCGGCCGGGACCGCCTGTCTGGGACCGGTGACGATGGGCGGCTGCGGGGCCCTCTGTCCCGCCTACAACCGGGGTTGCTACGGCTGTTTCGGGCCGATGGAGCAGCCCAACACGGGGTCGCTGGTCCGGTGGTTCGGCGAGCTCGGCCTCGACGACGGCGAGATCGCCCGAGCGTTCCGCAGCTACAACGGCTGGGCCGAACCGTTCCGGACCGCGGCGGAGGAGATCGACGGCAATCGGTCCGGCCTCCCCGACCCTTCCACCGAGGATCGATCATGACCCATCGCAGTGTCCGAATGAACGTGCCCGTCCTGGCCCGGGTCGAGGGTGAGGGGGCGATGCACGTCGAGGTCACCGAGGGGGAGATCACCGACATCCGCCTCGAAATCTACGAGCCACCCCGGTTCTTCGAGGCCTTCCTCCGGGGGCGGGCGTGGACCGAGCCGGCCGACATCACCGCCCGCATCTGCGGCATCTGCCCGGTCGCCTATCAGATGTCGGCGTGCCGGGCCATGGAGCGGCTGGCCGGCATCACGATCGGCGATGACATCGCCGAACTCCGGCGACTGCTGTACTGCGGTGAGTGGATCTCGAGCCACGGGCTCCACATCGGCTTCCTTCACGCCCCCGACTTCCTCGGCCTTCACAGCGGACTCGACCTGGCGGCCGACCACCCGGCCGTCGTCGAGGGGCTGCTCCGGCTCAAACGATCGGGCAACCGGATCATGGCAACCGTCGGCGGTCGGGCCATCCACCCCGTCAACGTCCGGGTCGGCGGGTTCCACCGGGCACCGTCGACCGCCGAGCTGGATGCTCTGCTACCGGACCTGGAGGAGGCCAGGGCGTTCGCCGTCGAACTGGTGCGGTGGACGGCGGGGTTCGACTTCCCCGACCTGAACCACGACTACGAGTTCGTCTCGCTCCGCAACGGTGAACGCTACCCGTTCATGGATGGTCGCCTCGTGTCGAACCGTGGGCTCGACATCGACCAGTCCGAGTTCGAGGAGCACTTCGTGGAGGACCACGTCGCCCATTCGACCGCGCTCCACGGGCGGCGTCGCGACGGCAGCTGGTATCACGTCGGACCGCTCGCCCGGTGGGCCAACAACGCCGATCTGCTCCCCGAGGAGGTGCTCGAACTGGCCGCCGAGGTCGGGGTGGGGGCAACCGTGACCAACCCGTTCCGCAGCATCATCGTGCGCGGCCTCGAGACGTTCTTCGCCATCGACGAGGCGATCCGGCTGATCCGGGGCTACCGGCCACCGGTACCGGCGGCCGAGCCGATCGCACCCAAAGCGGCCGTGGGAGCGGCGGTGACCGAGGCCCCCCGGGGCATCCTCTATCACCTCTACCGGACCGACGGCGACGGCACGATCACCGACGCCCGCATCATTCCGCCCACCTCACAGAACCTGCCGACGATCGAGGCCGACCTGAGACGGTTCGTCACCAATCACCTCGACCTCGACCATGACGAGTTGGAGCTTCGCTGCGAGCAGACGATCAGAAACTACGACCCCTGCATCTCGTGCGCCACCCACTTCCTCGACCTCACGGTCGAACACCGGCCCGAGCCACGAGGAACCGACGGCCCACCGTGAGCCGGCCCCGTCTGATGGTCGTCGGCGTCGGCAACCGCCATCGAGGCGACGACGGGATCGGACCGGCGGTGGTCGACGCCATCCGGGCCGACACCAACCTGGCCGGGATCGACACCGTGGTGGCCGCCGGCGATCTCAGCGATCTCGTCGTGACCTGGACATCGGATCACGACGTGATCATCGTCGACGCCATGGTCGGAGGCGGCGATCCCGGGTCGATCCGCACCATCAACGGGCTCGACGGAACGCTCCCGGCGGCGGGACGACCGTTGTCGAGCCACGGGTTCGGCCTGGTTGACACCCTGGAGCTGGCCCGTCTTCTGGGCCGGCTGCCCCGCACCGTCACCATCCTGGCGGTCGAACTCGACGACACCGCTGACCTGGCACAGTTGACCGGTCGGGTAAGGCGCGCCGTCGACGAGGTGGTGGCCAGGATCGTCGAGGTGAGCGCCGGAGGCCCGGCGCCGGCGCCGGCGCCGGCCGACGCGACAACCGACACCCGTTCTGTCCCGGAAAGGTGAACGACATGACCGAAGCGAACTTCAACGGATCGAGTAGCGCACCCATCACGCAGGTCGTCATCCGCCGTGACGGCATCGAGATCGGCCGGCAGCTCTGTGAATCGGAACAGGAGGCGGCGGCCATCATCGCCCACTGGGAGGAGCAGCGGGGAGTCGAGTGCGAGGTCGTCGACCTCACCACCCAGCACGACGAGGGAACCGCGGATCTCGACTGGACCGATCCGGAGACCGACTACCCCTAGCCGGTAGCCGGCCAAGCGGCTCTCGACGCCGGCGAGTTGTTGTGGTCGCTATCCGTCGGTGTCCGTCGTCGTGGTGGACGCGTCAGACTCCGCGTCGCCGACCGTTGTTGGTGACTGCGTGGCGGGACTGCTGTCGACGGTTGTGGACGTCGATGCGATGGTCGTTGACGTGTCCTGGGAATCGGTGCTCTCGGACATCGAGTCGTCCGGATCGGCCGAGTCCGACGTGGTCTGAGTCGTCTCGCCGGAGTCGTCGGGCTCTACGCCGCCTTCACCGGTGTCGGCTTCGTCGCTTTCGACGACGTCATCCGTATCGTCGTCGGTTGACGGTCCTCGAACACTCAACGCGAACACGACGCCCAGGATCACGAGCACGGCGACGACCGCGATCATGATGGCGGATCCAGCGGGTCGCCGACCCTCAGGTCGACGCGGACCGGGCACGCCACCGTCCGGGCGGTCGGCCAGGGGCTGCACGGCCGTCGGGTCCGGCGTTTGCTCCATGACGCTTGTGCGGTCCCGTTCGGACGGTGTGCTCATCGCTGGCGGTCTCCTCTGCGGACGGTTCCGTGCAGGCTGGGTGATTCCGATGATCGGGGACCGTCGTGACGTTTGCGTCAGCGTACCGAACAACCCGACCGTCAACCGACCCTCCGGGACGGTGATCGGGCGACGCCGATTCCCGCCGACGTCAGGCCGATGGGACCGTCGGTTGCCGACCACCCGATGGTCGGTGTCCGTTGACCCGCGACGGAACCTCGGTCCTGAACGTCTGGGCCAGGACGACGGCGTAGCCCAGGACGGCGACGGTCACCGCGGCGAACAGGACGAGCAGGCCGTAGCTGGCGTACCGGTCGGCGTTGACCACCATGACGACCGCCATGGCACCGACGGCCAGGGTCACGAGCAGGTACCAGCCGACCAGCCCGGCCAACGCGGGCATGGCCCACTCCGAACCGCGCCACAGCCCGACCGCCACCGCCACCGCGACGGGCACGAACACGCCGAGGTCCATCAAGAAAATCAGCCAGTACATGGCCAGATCGTCCTGGAGTTCCGACGGCAGCGGCTCCTCGGTGACGGTGCCGACCAGGCCGGCTACGTAGCGAAGCACAACGAACCCGGCGAGCAGCGCGGCCACCACGGCGTGGGCCCGGTGGGCGAAAGCCGACTGGTCGAGCCGGGGTCGGTTCCGCCAGGCGACGATGGCCAGCATCCAGCCCAGCACGAAGGCCAGGAGCTGGAGGGGAAGGACCCGGGCATAGGTCGTGTGATCGGGACCGGCCACGTACTGCACGAACATGTAGGCCGCGTAGGTCGTCGGCCCGAGCGCGAGCAGTGATGCCCACCTGTTTCGCCGCAGTGCCATCCGGCCGACGACCGCGCACAGTGGGGCCACGATGAGCAGGTTGACCGCGTCGAGTCCGATGGTCTGGTTGCGCATCGTCTCCGACACCGGGTAGTCGATGGTGTCGAGCAGCAGCGGTCCGAGCACCGAGTTGACGGCCAGGGCGGCGGCCAGCGCCAGGAGGCCGTAGCCGAGAGCGTCATGACGCCGGTCGTCGGCAAGGGGCCGGGTTTTGATAAGGCGGTCCATCACCGAGAGTTCCACGACGTGCTCCTCAGCTCCTCAGCCGCCACACCGAGAAACGAAAGGATCTCGGCCCGAACCCAATCCGTCTGCCCCAGCTGCAGGTGACCGCCCGATTCGAGGGTCACGAGTCGACCGCGCGGCATCCGGGCGGCGGCGGTGGCCGCCGCATCGAAGGAGGCGAGCGGATCGTCGACCGCGTGGACGATCAGCGTCGGTACCCGGAGCTGTTCGAGCGGGTAGTCGGCGATCTCGGGGTTGGACACGTACGCGTCGAACACCGCGCCCTGCCGGCGAGGGCCGAGCGGGAAGATACTGTCGACCATCCGGTCGATCTCGTCGGCTTCGGCGTCGGTGCGGGGAAAGCCGTCGGGCACGCCCATGAGCCTGGCCAGGACGGGGCCGGCGAAGGTCTTGAGCAGCCACATGGCCGGGTCGGAGTAGAACACCTTCGCCCAGTCGGGCGGGGCCTGGGCGGTGGCGCTGCCGGGAAAGTTGCCGGAGCTGACGATCAGGTGTTTCACCCTGTCGGGATGGCGCAGCGCAAGCTGGACCGCGGCACCGGTTCCGGCCGAGATGGCGATCACGTCGACCGCGTCGAGTGCCAGGTGATCGAGCAGGAAAGCGAAGCCGTCGGCCTGGGCGGCCACCGACGGCCGATCCGGCATGGCGGAACCGAGATAGCCGAATCGCGACGGAACGATCAGCCGCCGACCGTCGGCCAGATCATCGACGGAGGCCAGCCCGCCGTCGAATCCATGGAAGATGCCGTGACTGACGAGCAGGGGTTGGCCGGCCCCGGTGTCGGCATACTCGATGTCACCCCATGGCGATTCCGTCACCGACCGTTCGAGCGAGGCCAGACGGGTGGTGGCCCGACCGAGATCACGCCGGTAGCGGCGCCGCGTGGCTCGACCACCGATCACTCCCGCCGCCAGTGCCAGCGCAAGAAACGAACGATTGGCCATACCGACACGATGATCCACGGCAGCCGATCCGCACAGGGGCGAAGGTCACCGACCGATCAGATCTCGACGCTGCTCACCGAACGGGGGGTCACCTTCCACTTCCGTTCCCGCATCAGCTCCTTGATGTGGGCCGTTCGGGCAACCACGTTCTTCGCCTCCGTGTACAGGAATGCGGAGGCGACGAAATGGAGCCAGAACCACCGGCGGTTGCCTTTGATCGACGGATCGGCGTAGCGCCAGGCGAACCAGGTCTGGGCCGGGCCGACCGACAGCGTGAACACGGTCGTCGCCACGAACAGGGGGATGAACCAGTCGATCGGAGGATTGCCCCGCAGGAACCAGAACGTGAAGAGCGGCGCCACCTGCTGGGAGATCCACGGGTAGATCTCCCGCCACCCGAGGAGGTGCAGCGCCCCGAGCCGCTGCCGCAGGCTGAGTGACCGACCGGCCATTCGCGGCAGATGACGCAGGGAGACCTGCGACCAGCCCTGGGCCCACCGCAGACGCTGATTCCACAACGCCGCCGGGGTCTCCGGTGCCAGCTCGGTCGATGTCAGCCCGGGATCGGACACGATACGGCCGCCCTCGGTCACGACCCGGAGCGACGAATCGATGTCTTCGGTCAACATGAAGCCCCGCATCCGGGTGCGGGCCAGGAGAGCGGTTCGCCAGTAGCCGTTCGATCCGCCGAAGATCCCGAACCCGTGCATCCGGGCGCGGCCGGGATGGGACACGGCGTAGATCGCCTCGAACTCGGCGGCCACCAGCCGGGTCAGCCAGTTCCGGCCCCCGTTGCGCACGACGCAGTGGCCCTGCACGATGTCGACACCGTCGGCCATCCATCGCCATGCCCGATCGTAGGAGCCGGGTGACGGGTGATGGTCGGCGTCGAACATCCCGACGAACTCGCCCCGGACCAGGGTGACGGCGGCATTGACGTTCTGCGCCTTGCTGACCGAACCCTCGACCCGTAGCGGCTCGAAGCGGCTGTCGCGCCGGGCGATGGCCTGCAGCTCGCGCTCCACCGCCATGGGACGGGGCGTGTTGTAGGCCAGGATGATCTGCAGATCGGCGTAGTCCTGGGCCAGGAAAGCCTCGACCGTCTCGACGACGGTGTCGGCTTCATTGGGCAGGTAGGCGGCGATGATCGCCGAGGCCTTGGGCGGTTCGCCCGGCGGCGCCGGTGGCGGCTCCGGGCGGTGGCGGGCGGCCAGGCACTCCCACCAGATGAGCGCGGCGGTCAATCCCAGGGCGGCGACGAGCACCAGGTAGACGCCACCGGTGATGTCGAGCCCGAACCGGTCGAGGATCACGTAGGTGAAGAACGGGACCAGGAGGCAGACGATCTGCTGGGCCGCGACCTGGACCGGGGTGCGCACCCGTTCGAACGCGGCGCGGAACGGGCCGAGCTCGGTCCGGCCTCGGGACATTTCGGGTCGCCATCGGGTGGGGTGGAGGTCGAGTTGGTCGGCCTCGTAGCTCAGCGCCGTCCACGCCCGGTCCTCGAGTTCCGGGCGCGACAGGCGGCCTTCGAGCTGGGCGTGACCGATCAGCGGCGTCAACCGGATCGGGGCGCCGTCGACGGAGAACTCGTGTCCGTGGATGAGCCTCGACAGCCGCTCCAGACGGATCTGCGCCCCCTTCGCCGGGGTGTCGGGCAACAGCAGAACGAGCACACCGCGGGCGAACCCGATGTGGTCGAGCTGGCGGCCGTCGGCTTTGACCAGCCGTACGATCTGAGCGAGCAGCTCGTCGCGAGCGCGGGGACCGAGCCCGGCGGCCAAGCCGGGAAGCTCGTCGAGCGCCAGGTAGGCCAACGTGCCGATGCGACCGCCGCGGGAGACCCGTTCGACCTCGAGATCGGTCTGCCTGGTCACCGCCTCGGCGGTCAGGGCTCCGGTTACCGGATCCCGGGCCAGCTCGGATCGGGGCACGGGCGGGCGGTCCATGCGAACTGCGAACCGGGCGATGAGTTCCTCGGTTGACACCCGGCCACCGATGACATCGTCGGCCCGCCGCCCGAACGCCTCCAATACGATGTCCTCCGCGCGCCCGGGAGTCACGACGACCGCCGGGATACGCTCGCCGTCGAGGTCGGCCCGAAGCTCGTCGAGAACCTTGAGTTCAGGCCCGTCCGGCTCGGTCACCGCCAGCACGACCAGGCTGGGCGGCACCGAATCGAGCACATCCAACGCCTCCGACGCGCTGGCCACGGGCACCGGCTGCCAGCCTCCGGCCTCGACCGTGCCGGCCAACTCGTCGCGCCGCTCGTCGTCCTCGTCGACGATGAGCACGGTGCGCTCGTCGCCGGACAGCACGAACCGGTCGGGTGTCGCCGCCGGGGCGTCGCCGGGCGGTGAGGCGGCCGTGGTGGCCGGAGGGGCGGAAAGCTCCATTCATGAGCCCATCGACCGCAAGGGCCGACGATTGAGATCGCCTGACGGTTCGGTGAAACCGTCGAGGCGGCTCGGGGAACGTGACGAAGGGCCCTTCTCCGGGGGCGGCCGGGCGGCCAGTCTGAAATCGTGGCCCCCTTCCCCACTCCGGATCGATCGCACGCCCCGCCGGTGACCTCCGGCGCTGCGGGCTCGTCCCATCACCGGAGCCATCGCCCTGATCAGCGGCACCGATCACCGATGTTCTACACCCGGGGGAACGTGCTTTCGGCGATCGGACACCTCGTCGCCATCGCGGTCAACCTCATCCTGCTCGTGGTGGTGCGCAACCTGGGTGACTGGGACCTGCTGGACTTCCTGACCGACGACTACGACCAGGTCATCGAACCGCTCAGCCTCAGCATCGTCGCCACGATTGTGGGGCGGGCGCTTCGAATCGTTCTTCCCGGGCGACGGGTGCGGCTCCTGATCGACGGGATCGTCACCGCCTTCGGGTTCTACGCCTTGTTCCGGATCTTCCAGGTCTTCCCGTTCGAGTTCGACCCTGACGGGTTCCGGTGGGACGTCGTTGCCCGGTTCGTGCTCGTCGTCGGGATGTTCGGATCGGCGATCGGCATACTCGTCACCCCACTGCGCATTCTCCAGGCTCCGACCCCGGCCGGCGATTGAGCGAACGTGGTGGAGACGGCGAGCGGGCTCGGTCAGCTCCGGCGGTCCCACCAGTCGGCGACGATCCGCCCGACGTCGAGATCGTGGTTGATGAGGCAGCAGTGGCCGTACCCGTCGAGGAGTAGAACCTCGGCGCCCGGCACCCGCTCGCCCATGAACTCGGCCCAACGGGCCGACGGGACGAGTTTGTCGTCGGTTCCGGCCACGAACAGCGTCGGCGCCGTGATTTGTTCGAGTTCGTCGCGGACGTCGTGGCCCCGGACGAGCTGCATCCGCCGGATGTAGCCGTCGCGATCGATCGAGCGGGTCCGGCGACGGAACTCGCGGAGGTCATCCGCGTCGACATGGGCACTGTGGATCCGGTGTTCGGTCAGGCGCCGAGCCAGCGGCATGGCCCCCCAAGGCAGGACCCGGAGGAGCTGCGGCGCGGCCAGGAGCTGGAGCCGGTTGTCAAGGTAGGGGAAGGAGTTGACGATGACGAGACCCTTCACCCGCTCCGGGTGGCGGAGGGCGACATGCAGGCTGAGCGCCCCGCCGAACGACTCGCCGAGCAGCAGCGCTCCGTTGTGACCGACCTCGTCGACGAGGAGGGCCAGGTCGTCGGCCAGATCCTCCATCGTGGCATCGGGCCGGTCGGGCAGCGGAAAGGCGACGACGTCGAAGTGCCGGGCCAGGAGGGGTATCTGGCGGTAGAACAATTCGGCCGTCCCGTCGATGCCGGGCACCAGCACGATCGTGTCGACGTCGGGTGGTGAGATGTCGTGGAGGTGAGCGGGGTGGGAGTCAGTCATCGTGTTCTCGCAGTGTCATGTCGCAGTGTCATGTCGCAGTGTCTTGTCACGGTCCAGCCGGTGCCAGGGGACGGGCCGGGATGCCGACATAGGTGGTGTGGGCGTCGAGTTTCGCGTGTTTCGGTACAACCGACATCGCCCCGATCTGTGTCCGCTCGCCGGTCTCGACACCGATGCCGACGTGGGCCCCGACACCGACGGTGGTGCCTCGACCGAGGACGACCGGCGCCAGCAGCACCCGCCCGTTCTCCACGGTGTGGGCCGACAGGTGGACACCGGCCCCGATGACGACATCGTCACCGAAGTCGAGCAGGCAGTCGTCACCGACCTGCAGGCTGTTGATCCAGACATGGCGGCCGACCCGGGCGCCGTTGCGGCGCATGTACAGCACCCAGACCGGGGTCGAGCGGAACACGATGCCGGCCACGACGTGAACGAGATGGTTCATGATCGAGTAGCGGGCCCAGTCCAGCAGTTCCGGTGGCAGGTCGTTGATCACCAGTTCGGCCCGTTGGGGAGGCCGCCACCCGAGAACGCGGGTCGATTCAGCCGACAGCCACATGAACAGCAGGGCAAAGAGCAGGTAGGCCGGCAGCGCCGCCGCCGCCAGGAGGAACAGCCGGAGCGGCGACGGTGAGATGTCCAGGGCGAGGTGCCACCGGTAGAACAGCGCGGCCGGCAGAGCGGCCAGCCCGACGATGACGCTGACCACCACGAAGCACGAGATCGCCGTCCAGGCGAAGCGGACGGCAAGTGCGGTGCGGACCGACCGCGGCGGGAGGTCACGCCCACCGGTCGGTACGCCGTTGGGATCATCGGCCGCAAACGCCTCGAGCGTACGCCCGGTGATCGACCCGACGACCACGCCCATCGCCACCGCGGAGGCCACCGCCACCACGACGTGCCCGGCGGCGGGCCATGAATTGGGGATCACCGACAGGGTGACCACCGGGATCATCACACCGACGAGCCATGCCCCCGTGGTCACCGGCACCCATCGACCCGAGTCGTCGACGACGGTGCGCAGGACCCGCCACTGGAGAAAGCCCATCGAGGTCAACGCCATGAGAGCCAGGAGAACGAACACCAGTACCGACAGCGCCGTCGTCACGTCATCACCGGAGTCGACCACCCGGCCGACAATCGACGAGCCACCCATGCCGACCAGCCACGCCATCCCAGCGGCCCCCGCGGTCGCGGCCACCCACCGTCGCTTCGACAGTCCCGACCACCGGGTCGCCAGAACATGGGCCTGGGCTGTGCCGAGCGCCGCTCCCTCCAGCACCCCGGCCGCGGTCAACCCGGCGACCACGACCGGATCCGACACGCCGATCGAGGCGAGCAGCGCCCCCGTCGCCGCGGGTGGGATGAATCCGACGAGTTCACCGACCACGAACGCGCCGACCCACCGTCGCGACAGGGCGCTCGAGCCCACGCCAGGCTCAGCCCGCTTCCACCGCCGGTATCTCCGGCGCGGACAACACGAGAATCGGGCGGGCCGCCGTTGACGTCAGGCCGGCGGTGATGCTGGCCATCGACGGGCGGGCGGCGTCGGTGCGGCGGCGACGGCTGACGACCACGACGGCGGCGTCACGTCGGGCGGCGAGCGTTTCCAGGGCATCGACGGGATCGTTGTCCTGGATGACCTCCCAGCGGGTGGCGATCTCGGCGCTCCCTGCTTCGGCCAGCGTCTGGAGCCGGCCGGCGATCTCGGGATGGGTGGGATCCCCCGGCTTCGGGTCGGGCACGACCCGGACCAGCCACAGCCGGTGCCCGACGGTCTTGGCCAACTCCAGCGCCGGCGCGACACCGGCCTCGGCGGCCGCCGATCCGTCGACCGCGAGCACGATCTCACCGTTCAGACCCCGCTCCCGGATTCGGGTCACGCTCACGTTCGGGCCGATCAGGATCACCGGTACCCCGATCCGGTCCAGGAGGCGTTCGGCCACCGAGTTCTTCATGCGCCAAGCATCGATGTGTTCGGTCGACATCACCACCAGGGCGCCGGCACCGACGTGCCCGGAGACGGCAACGGCGGGGTCGTCGCCGTAGAGGTGGGTTGCGTGCACCTCGATGCCGGGGTGGGTGCTGCCGATCTGCTCGGCCAGGTGGTCGAGCATCGGGTCGACCGAGGCGATCGACGAGGTGACGTGAACGAATTCGATCTCGGCGCCCCAGGCTTCGGCCAGTCGGACGCCCAGTGTGGTCGTCCGGTCGTGAGGCATACCGTTGACCGTGGGCAGCACAATGCGGGTGACGGGTCGCTCGCCGACGAGGGCGGGAGTGGCTTTGGTCGAGTGAGGTTGCATGAGGTTCCTCCGTCATGAGCTGCTGCTCACTTCATCGAACCTCCCTCCGGCGGAGGCCGGTAGAGCACAACGTCCTTGCCGCCTCCACCACGTTGGCTCAACGGCTGTCGGTGCGGGTCACCAGGTGTCGATGTTCGGGCGTCGCGGTGTCGAGCCGGGTCCCGCTGCCGGGGGCCGGCGGGCCGTCGACACCATCATCATGATCCAGCGGCGGGTGTCGACCGGGTCGATCACGTCGTCGATCTCGAAGTGGTCGGCCAGGCTCACGCCCTTGCCGGCCTCGTACAGCTTGGCCACCCGGGCCTCGAACTCGGCCTGCCGTTCGGCCGGGTCGTCGATGGCGGCCAGTTCGTGGCGGTACCCGAGCTTCACGAAACCTTCCAATCCCATACCGCCGAACTCGCTGGTGGGCCAGCCGACGGTGAACACGCCGGCTTTGAAGTCGCCGCCGGCCATGGCCTGGGCGCCCAATCCGTAGCCCTTGCGCAGAACGACGGTGCCGAGTGGCACGTCGAGGTTGGCCCCGGTCACGAACATGCGGCTGGCGTGGCGGACCAGTGCGGTCTTCTCCGCGTCGGGGCCGACCATGATGCCCGGGGTGTCGCAGAAGCTGACGATCGGCAGCCCGAACGTGTCGCACAGCTGCATGAACCGTGACGCCTTGTCGGCGCCGTCGGCGTCGATCGCTCCGGCCAGGTGGGTCGGGTTGTTGGCGATCACCCCGACGGGGTGGCCCTCGATCCGAGCCAGCGCGGTGATCATGCCCGGCCCGAACGTCGGGCGCAGCTCGAGCACCGAGTCGACGTCGAACGTGGTGTCGATGACCTGGCGGACGTCGTAGATCCGCAGGCGGTTCTCGGGGATCAGGTGGCGGAGTCGACGCTGATCGTGGGTCTGGTACGTGGGGAGCCGGCCCTGGAAGTAGGAGAGGTACTGTTTGGCCGCGGCCACCGCGGCGGCTTCGTCGTCGACGACGATGTCGATCACGCCGTTGGGTTCCTGGACCTCGACGGGACCGACCTCGGTGGGGTGGAACACGCCGAGCCCGCCGCCCTCGATCATGGCCGGGCCGCCCATGCCGATGTTGGCGTCTCGAGTGGCGATGATCACGTCGCAACAGCCGAGGAGGGCGGCGTTGCCGGCGAAGCAGTAGCCGGCGACGATGCCGATCAGCGGTACGGTGCCCGACAGTTGGGCCCATCGGGTGAACGCCGGACCGTCGAGACCGGCGACGACGGTGCCGTCGGTGTCCCCCGGTCGACCGCCACCCCCCTCGGCGAACAGCACGACAGGGGTCCGGAGCCGGGCCGCGAGGTCGAACAGGCGGTCCTTCTTGCGGTGGTTGTTGTGGCCCTGGGTGCCGGCCAGCACCATGTAGTCGTAGCTGACGACCATGGTCCTTGTGTTGTCGGCTCCGGCGAACAGATCGGCGTTCACGGTGCCGATACCTCCGATCAAGCCGTCACCGGGTGTCTTCTCGATGAGTTCCTGGCGCGGTCGTCGACGACGCTGGGCGGCCACCACCAGCGGCCCCCACTCGGCGAACGACCCGTCGTCGACCAGATCGGCCAGGTTCTCCCGGGCGGTACGGCGACCCGTGGCGTGGCGTTTGGCCACGGCGGCCGGGCGATTCTCGTCGAGACCGTAGCCGTGACGCTCGATGGATTCGGCCAGGTCGGGCCGAATGTGGTCGAGGTCGACGTCGTCGATCGCCGCGGTGGCCGTCGAGGCGGCGTCGACGTCGGCGGGATCGACCGTGACCAGCGGGTGGCCCTCGTCGACCAGATCACCGACGGCGACACCGAGACCCATGACGACACCGCCGCTCGGCGCGACCACCACGTGTTCCATCTTCATCGCCTCGATCACGACCAGCTGGGTTCCGGCGGCCACCTCGTCACCCTCGGCCACGTCGACGGCGACGATCGTTCCCTGGAGCGGGGCGACGACGGTGTTGTCCGGCACCCGGATCGTCTCAGGCGACCCGATGGCTGGTTCGGCCGCCGGCCCGGACGCCGCCGAGAAGGTCGCCGCATCGGCCACGAGCTGTTCGGCGTTGTCGGTCACATATCGGGTCGTGGCATCGCCGGTCCAGGCGTCGGGTCGGGCAAGGAGCGCTTGAAGGAACTGCCGGTTGGTGGCCACGCCGGCGATGTCGAACTCGGCCAGCGCCCGGGCGGCCCGACGGTGCACGGGTATGTCGTCGTTCGCCACGTGCACGATCACCTTGGCCAGCAGCGAGTCGTAGGCCGTGCCGACGGTGTAGCCGGCGTAGGCGTGGGTGTCGGTGCGGACGCCCGGCCCGGACGGAATGGCGAAGCGGGTGAGCGTGCCGCCGGCCGGTTTGGCGGTGCCGTCGGGCTGCATGGTTTCGGCGTTGACACGGAGCTGGAGGGCGTGACCCCGCGGCCGAGGCGGCTGATGGAGGCCCTCGGCGGTGAGGGTGTTGCCGAGGGCCAGGCCGAGCTGGGTGCGGACGAGATCGACGCCGGTGATCTCCTCGGTCACCGTGTGTTCGACCTGGATGCGGGTGTTGGCCTCGATGAAGTAGTGGGAGCCCGTCGTGCGGTCGAGCAGAAACTCGAACGTGCCGAGGCTGCGGTAGTCGACGGCCTCGGCCAGGCGCACGGCGTCGGCGATGATCCGGTTGCGGAGGTTCGGGTCGAGGCTCACAGCGGGGGCCAGCTCGACGAGCTTCTGCCGCTGCCGTTGCAGTGTGCATTCCCGCTCCCACAGGTGCACGACTCGGCCGGTGCCGTCGCCGATGATCTGGACCTCGATGTGGCGGGCGTCGGCCACGAGTTGTTCGGCGTAGACGGAACCGTCACCGAAGGCGGCCGTCGCCTCGGAGACACACCGCTCGAACGCCGCGGCCACGTCGTCGGGGTCGGTGACCTCCCGCATCCCCCGCCCTCCCCCACCGGCGACCGCTTTGAGCATGGCCGCCCCGTGGTCGGCCACGAAGGCGGCTGCGGCCGCAGCATTGGGCAGGACGGCGCTGCCGGCCAGGATCGGCACGCCGAGCTCCTCGGCCAGGGCCCGAGCCTCGGCTTTGTCGCCGAAGCGGGCGATGGTGGCCGGGGTCGGGCCGACGAAGGTCAGGCCGGCCGTTTCGACCGCTGCGGCGAAGCCGGCGTTCTCGGCCAGGAACCCGTAGCCGGGATGCACCAGGGTGCAGTCGTTGTCGAGGGCGACGGCCACGAGCCGATCGATGTCGAGGTAGGCGGCGGGGCCCCGTCCGTCGAGTTCGACAAAGCGGTCGGCCAGACGGGTGTGGTTGGAGTCGAGATCGTCGGCCGGGGCGACGGCCACCGTGGACAGGCCCATTTCGCCGGCGGCCCGCAGGATCCGACAGGCGATCTCACCCCGGTTGGCCACGAGTAGTTTGGGTGCGCGACCGGGGGGCTCGGGCGGATGGGCCATGGCCATGAGTGTGTCACCGGGTCGCGGCTGACTTCGAATCGGGTTTGCGCCGACGCGGTCTCGACGAACGAACATCGCGGGCCTACAGTGGGAGACCGACGGCGGGAGAGACGACAAAGGAGTGGCGGAAATGAAGGCCTTGACGATCCTGCTCGCGGTGTTCCTGCTGGCGGCTGCCGCCGGGCCGGTGGGCGCCGATGTGGCGTTCACCCCGGTCGACGACAACACCTACGGGTCGGTGGAACCGGTCCCGAACCCCGCGATCATCGACACCACCCCGATCCGGGATCTGAGCCTGACGACCCGTGAGGCGCTGGCCGATCGTATCCTCGCCTGCGGCGTGGTCGACGACGTGATCGATGCGCTGTCCGATGCCGGCGCCATCTCCACCATCAACGATTCCAACTCGCTGTTCGACGTGTCGGCCGGCGGGTTCGCCGGATCCACCAGCCCGGCCATCGTCTACACGATGACCGACAGCGGACCCGATGCCGCCAGCCAGGGCGACATCGAAGTGCTGACCAACAGCCTCGGCTACGTGTTCTCCCAGGGCAGCGCCTTCCTGCTCGACGCCGATGATCCGTCGAGCTTCGCCTTCCCGGCCAACTACGCGGTCATGGAGTTCCCGTCGGAGCCGACGATCGAGGAGTCGGCCGCCCTGTTCGAGACGGTCGGGGCCATCGATCCCGAGCTGTTCGAAACCTTCACCAGCGGCTACACCCAGTACGGGGCGTCCTACTTGACCCTGCAGTCGGCCGTGCCCGATCAGCAGTTCATCGACGGCTATGTGGCCGCCGCGGCTGCCGTCGGTGTGGAGTACCAACCGGTCGTGGCCGGTGTTCCGTCGCTGTTCACCGGGGGTGCCGACTTCCCGTTCAACGACTGGTCGACCGACACCGAGGGTGAGGGCTACCTGTCACGCATCCCCGCCGCCGCCCACGATGAGCTGGGCGAGATCCGCGACGGGCAACTGGCGATGATCTCCCACGCCCTGCGCATCACCCAGCGGGGCAACGGCGTGGGCATCGGTCCGTCGGAGCGGGGCCTGGCCCGAGCGCTCGGCAACCTGCCCTGCCGGTAGCCGGTCGGGCTTGCCCCGATCCACACCGACCGCTACGACGGAAGCCTGGTCACCGCTACGACCTCGCAGGTGTAACCGTCGGAATGGTCCAAGACGGTGAACACATCGCCCGGTGCGGTCTCACCGGCCCGCACCGCCTCGATGTAGGTCGCGCCTGAGCCCCGACGAACGCCGTCGCCGTCGACGAAAGCCACGTCGACGGTGAAATCACTGGTTTCGGAAGCGCTGTTGGTCACCGACAGCGAGGCTTCGATCGCGCCCAGCACATCGGGTCCGCTACCCATCTCACAGGCACTCGCCTGAGCCATGTCGGCGGCGTCGGTCCCGGCCGGGAACCGGTCGACGTCGAGCACTTCGCAGACGGTGCCCTGCTCGTCGAACGTGAACTGTTCCTCGATCGCCCGTTCACCGGGACGGAGGTGATTGAGGAACATCGGTTCGTCGGCCAGTCGGTTGCCGGCTTCGTCGAAGAACCCGACGGTCAACACGTAGGAGGTGGTCTCGGCCGTGTTGTTGACGACGTCGAGCACGATGGTCTGCGGGTCGGCCCGCACGCATGACACCACGTCGTCGAGGCCGTCGCCGGTCGCCCCGCCGGGAGTGACGGCCCCGTCGGCCGTGTCGGAGCCTGCCAGACCGTCTCCCTCGATGGTCGTCTGCGTTGCCACGATCGTGGTGGCCACGTCGGCCAGCTCCTCGTTGGCCGCCTCGAAACCGCTGGCGATGACGACCACACACCCGCCGACCAGGAGCACGACGGCGGCCACGATGCCCACCATCACCCCGGTGGCGATACCGAAACAGCCCGACCCCTTGTTCGACTGCACCTGGGGTGGACCGACCACACCCTGGTGGCCCTCGGTGCTCGGTTGGTAGGACGAGAACGGGTCCGCTGCGGGTGGGGGTGGCGGCGGTGGCGGCGCAACGGCGGCCGGGCGGACGTGGTCGGTCCAGGCTTGACCGTCCCACCATCGTTCCGTTCCCGGTTGCGTGGTGTCGGCATACCATCCGGGCGGTGCTTGGCCTGTGTTGTCGGTCATGATTCTCCGGTCGGGTTGGTGGGGATGAGATCGATCAGTCGTTGCGGGTAGTCGGTGTTGATGCCGGCGACGTCGAGGGCGATGATGCGCTCGAGGTCCTGCTCGTCGTTGATGGTCCAGGGGACGACGGGCAGGTTGTGGGCTCGGGCGTCGTCGACGAAGCCGGGTGAGAGAATCCGGATGTCGCCCGAGAACTCGGGAACCTGGAACGACTCATACGGCGGTTTGACGAGCCCCTGGAGACCGGCCCGATGCAGGATGTAGTAGGTGCGGACCTCGTTCTCGGTGGCCGAGGTGGCGACCTCCGGGCAGGCGTCGCGGAAGGTGTCCATGTTGGCCTGAGCGAAGCTGCTGACGAGGACCCGATCCTGGTGGCCGAACCGGCGGATGAGCTCGCAGAACCTGGTGGCGGCCTCGCCGGTGGTCTGTTTGATCTCGATTCCGAACCGCAGCTGCCGGCCGTCGGCGGTTGGACCGTCGAAGGTGGTGAACAGTTCCTCGACCGTGACGATGCCGATGCCCTGACCTCGGAACGGGTGGCTTTGTCCGTCGACGGCGGTGACGCTGTAACCGAAGTCGAGGGTGCGGAGTTCGTCCAGGGTGAGGTCACGCACGGCGCCGGTTCCGTTGGAGGTGCGGTCGACGGTTTCGTCATGGATGAGGACCAGCTCACCGTCGGCGGTCATGTGGAGGTCGGCGTCGAGCACGTCGGCCCCGGCGTCGACGGCCCGCTGGAACGCCACCATGGTGTTGGACGGGGCGACACCCTCGCCACCCTGGTGGGCGAACACCAGCGGTCGATTGTCAGCGGTTCGCGGGGCGAAGAAGGCCGCTGTCTCCATCGGCTCGAACCGGATCCAGGCGACCAGATAGAGCAGGCCGATCGAGGCCACGAGGGCGGCGGCGGTTCCGAGGATGATCCGGCGCGCTCTACCCATGCGGGCCATCGTAGAGGGCAGCGGTTTGGTGGCCCGGGTTTCCAGCCGCTAATCCTGTGGCATGGATGTCACGACCGCGCTCAAGAGCCGCTACTCGGTGCGGGGATACCGCCCCGATCCGGTGCCCGACGAGGTGGTCCGGGAGGTGTTCGATCTGGCCCGGCTGGCCCAGTCGGGCACGAACAGCCAACCGTGGCACATCGCGGTGGTGAGCGGGGCGGCGCTCGACGATCTGCGGGAGCGCCTGTGTGCCCGATTCGATGCCGGCGATGCCGGCGGTCGGGATTTCGCCCGTCCGTCCGAGCCGCTACCCGACGCCCTGATGGAGCGGCGCCGGGCCTGCGGGTACTCCTACTACGCCACGATGGGGGTGGAACGGTCCGACCGTGAGGGCCGGGCCCGCATCGCCCGGAAGAACTACGAGATGTTCGGCGCGCCGCACGCCGCGTTCTTCTCGATGCCGCTGGTGCTCGGCTTGTCGAGCGGCGTCGACATGGGAATCCTGTTGCAGACGGTGACCCTGCTCATGATCGAGCGGGGCATCGGGTCGATCGCCCAGGGAGCGCTGGCCACCTACCCCGACACGGTGCGGGAGGTCGCATCGATCCCGGAGGAGAACGGCATCGTGTTCGGTATGTCGTTCGGCTACGAGGATCCCGACGCGCTCATCAACACGGTTCGGATGCCGCGCGAACCGCTGGAGGCGGTGGCCAGCTTCACCCGGTGAGCGGGCCGGCCGACCGTTACACCGACGGCCGGCCGGGTGCTCGGCTCACGATTGGGAATCAGCCGTCACTGTCCTCTTCCATCGAGTCATCCTCCATGGAATCGTCCTCCATCGAGTCGTCCTCCATGGAATCGTCTTCCATGTGCTCCTCATCCTCCATGGAATCATCCTCCATGGAGTCGTCTTCCATGGAGTCGTCGGCGACAGTGGTCTCGGTCTGGTCGGCGTCGCCGGTCTCGGTGGCCGAGTCGTCATCGCCGCAGGCCGAGGCCCCGATCGTGAGGGCGACCGCCAGTGCAGCCGCCATGAACGTGTTCTTCCGGGTTGTTGTCATGCGGACCATGGCACCACCGGCACCTAACATGCCGATAACGAAGCCGTAAAGACTGCGGCAAGACCAGGGTGAGGGATACGCCGGCCGGGTGATCAGCCGGCGGCGAGCGCCTCGTCGAGCACTTCCTGGAAGGTTTTGGTGGGGATGAGCACCTGGGCGCCACCGGAGGTGACGTGGTCGACCACCGGGATCTTGGGGCGGACGATGGTGTCCGGATCCAGGTCACGGTTGTTCCAGGCGATGTCGACGGCGGAACCGATCCCGAGCCGGTCGTCGAGGGTGAAGGCGTCGGACAGGGAGCCGACGAGCGCCGTCATCTCACTCGGCGACGAGAAGTCGGCGACGCCCTCGAACACGGTGAGGATCAGGTCCTGCTGGCGGGCGTTGCGACTCAAGTCCGACGAGGTGCGGATCCGCCGCCACCGGCCGTCGACGAATTCCTCGGTCTTGCGGGAACGCACCCAACCGAGCGTCGTCGCCCCATCAGCCTGCGTGCATCCGGCGGGGAGTTCGAACTTCGGCCGCTCCCGGAGCGGACGGTCGAGGCAGACCTCGAAACCGCCGAGCTGGTCGATGATGGCGGCGAACCCGTCGAAGGTGAAGATGGCGAAGTGGTCGATCTCGTAGCCGGTGAAGTCCTTCACCGCACCCGACAGCGCCGTGGCGCCGTTGATGTCGCCGCAGCCGTTGAAGTTGGCGTTGATGCGGGTGAGCCCGCCGGTGCAGCGGTTCGGGATGTAGAGGTCACGGGGTAGGGAGACCATGACGGGCGGCGAGTCGTCGCTCGGCAGCATCACCATGATGATGACGTCGGAGCGGACTTCGCTCTCGTCGAGCCCGACGATCAGGAAGTTCTCATAGGTGGTCGGACCGGTGGGAGCGGCGGCGACGGGGGTCGGGAGGGTGACGCCCTCCGGGAGGCCTTCGGACTCCTCCGGAGTCGGTGCCTGCACGGCGGGGAGCCGCTCGAAGGCGGCCGAGTCGAAGGTCTCGCGCTCGACGTTGCGCCAGTCGTTCCAGATGCTGAGGGCGTTCCACGCCGGGTAGGCGATCAGAAGCAGGAACACGGCGAGCACACCGAGGATGATCCGCCGCCATCGAGATCGACCCGGTTGGGGACTCGGGATCGGGGTTTGCCGATCCGGGGTGTCGACGCGGTCGAGGTCGGGGCCGTCGTCGAGCGGGGCGACCCGGGGCCTGGTGTCGTCGAGGAGGTTGCCGCCGACGCGCTCGTGCGAGCTGTCAAAACCCCATGGTCGGGTACGGCGAGGCCTCCCAGGCCTCTGGGCAACTCTCCACATCACGTTTCATGGTACTGCTTGTCCTTGCAGATATTCCATAGGTGAAGCAGCTGCGGCGTCGAGGCCCGCCCGGCCCACGAATCCGGCGTTCCACGGGCGCGCCGGGTCGTCGGCCGCTACCGTCGCGCCATGCCAGCCTTTGAACCTGTCGCCTGGAACCCGCCGGCTGCGCCCGGTCTCGTCGGAGCGTTCGAGGAGAACGACCTGCTCCGCACCGCCGAGCGTTGGGAGACCGGCGGGATCGGGCCCGAGGATGTGGCCATCGACGCCGGCAGTGGTGCCGTGTTCACCGGCCTGGTCGACGGCACGATCCTCCGGTTCGACGCTCGCTCCGGCGCACGGCCCGAGCTGGTGGCGTCGGTCGGCGGCCGTCCGCTGGGTATCGAGATCCTCGGTGACGGTGAGCTGGTGGTGTGCAACGCCGACCTGGGGTTGCAGCGGGTGACGGTCGGCGGCGAGGTGTCGGTGCTGGTCGACCGCTTCGAGGATCGGCCGTTGACGCTGACCAACAACGCGTCGGTCGCCGCCGACGGCACCGTCTACTTCACCGAGTCGACAACCCGGTGGAGCCTGCACGAGTACACGAACGATCTGCTCGAGGGGCGGACCACCGGGCGGCTGCTGGTCAGGCGGCCCGACGGCGCGGTCGATGTGGTTTTCGACGGGTTGCAGTTCGCCAACGGGGTCGCACTCGACGGTGACGAGGCGTCGGTGTTCGTGGCCGAAACCGGACGCTACCGCATTCATCGCCACTGGGTGGCGGGACCTCGGGCGGGCACGACCGAGGTGTTCGTCGACAACCTGCCCGGCTTCCCCGACAACCTCAGTTTCGCCGACGGGATCCTCTGGGTGGCCGCCCCGTCGCCCCGTCAGGCCGCCGTCGATTTCATCCACCCGCGGCCGTGGTTGCGCAAGGTGACCTACCGGCTACCGGAGTCGCTGAAACCGAAGCCGCTGCGCCACGGGATCGTGCTCGGCTTCGACCTCGACGGTCGGGTCGTCCACAACCTCCAGGACTCCACCGGCACCGTGGCCATCACGACCGCCGCCCGCTTCCACGACGGCCGCCTCTTCATCGGCACGTTGACCGAACCGACGTTGGCCGTTCACGAACTCTGACCGGCGGAGACCGCCCGGCCACGACGCTAGGCGAGTGCGTTTTCGAAACCGGCGTCCTGGCAGAACAGGCACGAGGAGCGGGTGGCCTGCACCCGTTGGGGCACGATGGCCAGATCGCTCTCGGGGAACAGGCCGAAGATGCTCAGGTCGGCCTGGGGTGCCCGCTCGAGCGATGACGGCAAGTCACCGGTGAGGACGTAGCTCTCGGTGGGACCGAGCCGGGCCCGTTCGGCCACGGTGTCGAGGTAGCGGGCCGCGGCACCCTTCGACGCCTCGTCGGGGACCGTGGTCAACAGCCGGATGTCGCCGTCCCAGTTGGCTCGCAGTTTGATGGCCATCAGGATGGCGAGGTCCATACGTCCCGCCTCCGATTCGATGTCGCCGCGGTCGATCTCGTCGGTCTCGAACCACAGGTTGATCGCGGTGCGGCGGGCCAGCCGGGCCTGGGGGTGCGGTGCGTACAGTGCCACGCCCAGTCCCTGGTCGGGGGCGGCGTCGATGATGGTGGAGAGCTGATCGATACCCTCGCTTCGATAATTGAGCAACGCTACGTTCGGTTTGAAGAACGCGGTCTGCAGGGTTTCCATCGAGGTGACGAACGCTCGACTGAGATCGTTGTCTCGGACCGTCGCCCAACTGGCGAAGATCTCCTCCTCCCAGAAGGCGTTGGTGATCCGTTCGATCCGGCTCGACGCCCGGGCGTCCGGTTCGTCGGTGGAGAAGCCGAGGATCTTGACCGAACCCTTCGGGTAGGTCATCGAGCGGATCAGTCGGAAGATTCCCCGGAGCTGGGTCACGTCACGGACCGGGACGACGAGATTCGGCTTCCATGCCCGGTCATCGGCCGCCGGGAGTCGGAACACCCGCTTGGCCGACCACTCGGAGAGCGCCACGAACAGACCGCTGCGCACGTCACTGTCGGACGCCTGCAGATGGCGGCGGGTCAGGAACAGGTAGAAGGCCAACACGAGCACGACGGCCACGGCGCTGAAGAGCGGGTTGACGATGAACATGGCGCCGATGCAGCCGATCGTCCCGACGAGGGGCACGATCAGCGGAATGTCGAGCGCGGGCCGGAAGCTCACCAACGCCAGGCGTTTCTCCACCAGGACCACGACGTTCAACATCGCGTAGGTGATGAGGAAGAACATCGTGATGAGCGGGGCGATGGCGTTGAGGTCCCGCAACATGAGGGCCGCCACCACGATCAACGCCGTAACCCCCATCGCGGCCCGGGGCTCCTTCCCCGGTTTGGTGGCCAGCAGCCGCCCGGCCGGCAGGATGCGACCGGCGCCCAGCGCGGAGAGGATACGCGGCGCACCGACGAGCGAGGACAGGGCCGACGAAAACGTTGCGCCGAGCAGTCCGGCGATCACCGCCGGACCCCACGCGGCCTTGTCGATCATCACGTTGAAATTGCCGACCAACTCCTCCGGGGTGGCGGACTTGGCCAGCCAGACGGCCAACAACAGGTAGACGACGAGGCTGACGGCGACCGCGGCCAGCGTGCCCCGGGGAATGCTCCGCCGGGGATTGGCCAGCTCACCGGAGAGGTTTGCGCCGGCCATGATGCCGGTGGCGGCCGGGAAGAACACAGCCCACACCACCCAGAAATTCGTGCCGCCGGAGCGTCCGTCGACCCCGGAGAAGTCACCGATCCAGGTGATCGGTTCGGTCATCGATCCCTGGAGGGCGGCGATCAGCACCGAGACCAGTGACCCGACGATGAGCACGAGGATGATGAGCTGGGTTCGGAACGCGAAGGCCGTGCTCACAGCGCCGATGACGAGGACCGCGGCGAAGGTGACGAAGTCGACGAGCAGCGCATCATGGTCGGGGAAGATCGACTGCCACCCCTCGCGGAAACCGAAGACGTAGAGCGCCACCGCGAGCGACTGGGACAGGTACAGGGGCACGCCGATCGAACCGCCGACCTCAAGGCCGAGAGAGCGGGCGATGATGGCGTAGGCGCCACCCGGCCCGATGCGGACGTTGCTGGTGATCGACGCCATCGAGGTCGCGGTGGCGGCGGTGATGCCGAAAGCGAGCAGGATGATGGCGATCGCACCGCCGAGCCCGGCGTTGCCCACCACCCAGCCTTCCCGGAGGTACATGATGACGCCGAGGATTGTCAGCAGGGTTGGGACGAAAACGCCCTCGAACGTCCCGTACCCGGACCGCTTCGCCGTCGCCGTGTCGTCTTCCGCCACGCGTTGAGTTGTCATTGCTGCCTTTCCGTTGGACTCGACGGCTCGGTGACCGGCGGCGGTTGGGGGATGACGAGTTCGTGGCGGGCGGCAGCCACCTGGAAGGTGCGCAACGCCCGTTCGTCGCCGTCGGTCAGGTCGTCGCCGAACAGCGAACGGGGATAGAGCCGACCGGCCTTCACGACGTTGACCTCCGCCGCGATCAACGTGGCCTGGGAGACAATGTGGAACCAGCTGAGCAGGCCGATGACGAGGGCGAAGCTTCCGTAGGTGTCGCTGGAGCCGGTCAGGTAGTTGGCGACGAGCCAGCTCCCAAGATTCTGCATCGCGTAGAACGCGACGCCGGCCACAACCGCGCCCGGTAGGAGTTCACGCCAGGAGATCATTCGTTGGGTCAGGATCTGGAACGCCAGCACGGCCAAGGCGATATTGACGAGCACGTTGGCGACGGCGATGGCGATCAGCGCCGCGCCGGGAAGGCTCACGGAGGCGACGATGTTGGTCAGAATCGTACCGCCGACGAGGCCGATGCCGATGACGGCGAACATCATCAAGCCCCGGAGCCGTGCGGTGAGCGGATTGGGGCGACGATGCCAGGGGATCCCCCACACGGTGTTGAAGGCGTGTTGACTGGCCAGCATGGTGCCCAGGCCGGCCCAGAGCGCTCCGGCGAGGCCGACGACCAGCGCCCAACGGCTCCCGCCCAGCGAGTTCTCGGTGATCGAGTCCCCGATGACCGGAAACTGGCCGGCGGCCGATTCGACCACATCGGCTCGCAGTTCCGGGTTGCCGCCCAGCACGAAGCCGGTAACCGACACCAGAGCGAGGAGCGCCGGGAAGACCGAGAAGAACGCGTAGTAGGCCACGGTGGCGGCCAGACGTCCGCCGCCGTCCTCCCCGTACTTCTTCACCACCGCGACGACGAAAGCAATCGGCGGTATTGACTTCTGCAGCGCATCGAGACGCTCGAGCAGCGGCGTCACGAAATAGGACTACCCCGGAATGGGGGTCAGGCAAACCGGGCTCGAGAACGTCGGCGACGCCGTCGGCACGAGTCACCTCAGCTTCTGCTTCGTGGTCGAGGATGCGACCGTCGAGCGACGATGTGCAACGATGTGTGATGAACGTCCGATCGAATCAGGGGGATGACGATATGACCGACACCACGGCGCAACAGGCCGGACCGGGGCGGCTCGGCGACCCGACCAGCTCGGTGGCCACCGACCCGCGGGTCGACCGCCGCCTGCGAGCCATGCTGGCTTCGCTCGAGCTCGCCGGGCACGGCGATCCCGCGCCATTGGACCGCACCGCCGGGCTCGACGCGATCGGCGAGTTCATCGCCGCGGCCGACGCCGGTTTCGGCGGGCTGTACGAGGTGATCCCGCTCGACGTCGACGGCGATGATGAACTCTCGTTCGACGAGCAGACGATCACCGCCGACGACGGTCATGAGCTGACGCTGCGCATTTTCCGCCCGGCCGGGACCGACGCCGGCACGCCGTTGCCTGCCGTGCTCTACATTCACGGTGGGGGGATGACGATCCTGCGCACCGACTCGCCGGTCCATCTGCGGTGGTGTCAGTCGCTGGCGTCGAGCGGTGTCATCGTCGTCGGCATCGACTTCCGCAACGCGTGGACGGCCGAGGGTCACAACCCGTTCCCCCGCGGCCTGAACGACTGCGCGGCCGGACTCGACTGGGTCCATGCCCACCGTGACGAACTCGGGATCTCCCGCATCACCGTGCAGGGTGAATCGGGCGGCGGCAACCTCACCCTGGCCACGGCCTTGAAGGCAAAGCGGGAGGGCCGGCTCGACGCCATCGACGGCGTCTACGCGTCGGTGCCCTACATCAGTGGCGGCTACCACTGGCCGACCGAGCGCAAGCGGGCCGAGCTGCCATCGCTGCTCGAGAACGACAGCTACTTCCTGGCCTGCGATCTCATGGATCCGCTGGCCCACTACTACGGTCCCGACGAGTCCGATGCGGAGAACCCGCTGGCCTGGCCGTACTTCGTCTCCGTGGATGAGCTCGAGGGGATGCCCCCGCACGTGATCTCGGTCAACGAACTCGACCCGCTACGGGACGAGGGCCTGGCCTACTACCGAAAGCTCCTCGCTGCGGACGTCGAAGTGACCGGCAAGACCAACCTGGGCATCACCCACGCCGCCGAACTGATCTTCCGCCACGCCATCCCCGACGTGGCCGCGGCGTCCATCGCCGACATCGCCCGGTTCGCCCGCGGCGGGGACTGAGCGTCTAACGTCTCGTTCCGGTGCAGACCGGTTCGATCCTCGAGACATTCTCACAAGCCCGGCATCCGGCCATACTCCTCGACTTCGACGGGGTGCTCAGCGACATCGTCGACGAGCCCGACGCCGCCGTGCCCGTCGACGGGGTCGTCGAGGCCCTCGATCGCCTCTCCGGCCGAGCCGACACGGTCGCGGTCATCTCCGGCCGACCGGTCGACTTCCTCGTCTCGAGGCTGGGCGAGGTCGCCGGTCGGCTGCGACTGTTCGGCAACAGCGGGCTCCAGTCGTGGGAGGCGGGCCGGACGAAACTTCACCCGGACGTCGCTGCCCACTACGACGCGCTGCGTGACGCGTTCGGGCGTGCCCGGGCGGCGGTGCCGTCCGGAATCCACTTGGAGGACAAGGACGTCGCCTTCGCCTTGCACTACCGAACAAGCCCCGAGCTCGAACCCGAGGCGCTCGAATTGGGGCGAGAACTTGCCGCCGCAGCCGGCCTACGAGCGACAACCGGGAAGATGCACATCGAAGTCCGACTCCCGGTCGAAATCAGCAAGGGCGACGCGGTTCGTGCGGTCGTCGACGAGTGGCACGATTGGGTCCTGTTCGCCGGCGACGACAACGTGGACCTGCCGGCGTTCGACGCCTTGACCGAGCTCGACGTGGCCTGGTCGTACCGAGTGGCCGTCGAGGCCGGCAGCACCGCAGCTGAACTGATCAGCCGGGCCGACCTCGTGGTTCCGTCACCTGCGGCGTTCGTGCAGTTCCTCGAAGCTCTCGCCGACGCGTAGCCTGCGGCGTTGGCGGGCATCCATGCTCTGGCAGAGACGGTGACTGTGCTGGGCCGAGGGTCCTCGACGGATCTTTGCCCTCGGGACCTTCTGCTCTGCCCGACCAATCGACTTCGTGATAGTTGACGATCGACGGCGCGTGCTGGGCGTGGAAGGAGTCCGCGATGATCGACCATGATGTTCAGCAACTGGCAGACGAAGCTCTCAGAAACCTGACCTTCGAGTTCAAACAACCCTCCGAGTTCGACTGGGAATCCTCCGAGGGCGGTTCCTCGAGCGAGGCGCCCAACGTCCACTCGATCGATGCCCGGATCACGAACAGTACCGGTTTCCCCCTCACCAGGATCAGCATCAACCCCGAACTCATCCCGGCCCGAACAGGGCAGTCCGTGGAGGTGGTTCCTCGTGATCCTGACCGTTGGGTGGCCAAACTGGATCTGGGCGAGAGTCAGGACATTCACTTGATGAAGGTTCGGGCCAACGAGCCCGGTGACTTCCTCGTCGTCGTCAACGTCGACGCCACCGTGGAGATTCCCGATCCGAAGGCAGCGGCGATCCGCTACAAACTCTTCACCGTTGGAGCGAGACCGCGAACATTTGAACCATCCGACCGCTACTAGCGCCGCTGAGAAGAGTTCGGGTACGGGCCGACGTCAGTTGACAGTTGGCGTGTTCGGTACGCTGACCCCAATGCCACGACGGTCACGAATCGCCTTGATCACTCGGCAGACCCGGACCGTTCGGACCTCTGCTACGGACGTGCCCACAGCGACCGCCGACGGCGGCGCCGAGCCCCAGCCCGACGCTACTTCTACCACGACCACCGGCGGCGGTAGAGACCGCGGGTACTCGCTGGACCACGAGCGGCCTTGCTACGACGTTCAGGGAGGCTCGATGTGTGGGGCTAACAAGAGTTGAACTTGTGACCTCACCCTTATCAGGGGTGCGCTCTAACCGACTGAGCTATAGCCCCGAGGCAACACACAACCGTACCGCCTGGCCGCCCGTCACGCTACCGGATTCGGCGGCGAATTCGCTAAGACGCTGAACACCAAGGACATGCCATCGCACGCCCGAGGCCCGGGCAGCGCCGAACGACAACGCCACGACGCCCCGCACCCGGCTACCCCTCGGGAAGGTCCATGCAGTGATACAGGCCGGTGTCGACGACCTCGTGGGCATGGTTGGCCGCCGTCACACACATCTGGTTCGCCCCGGCCGGGCGATCGCCCGGACCGTAGCCGGTGAACGGCATCGGTCCGTCGTAGAGGATCCACGGGCCGCCGCCCGGAACCCCAGCCTGTTCGATCGGCACCGTGTCGAAGAAGAAGTGCAGGTGCGTGGCCGACGGGTCGCTGCTGATCAACGGCGTGAAGTTCGTCGAGTACGACACGGCGTAACGGCCGCCATCGATGGCGACATCGGTGATGGTGGCCGTCAGGCCGGCCAGTGTCGTGCTCGTCGAGCTCGAACTCGTGGTCGGCGACGCCACGGTCGTGGATGAAGCGCCCGTCGTCGACGAAGTAGGAGGCCGTGCTGGTCGTTGCCTCCGTCGTCGACGACACCACAACCGCAGCCGGGTCGGCGGCAACGTCGTCGGGCCCCGGGACATCACCGGTGTCACCACCACGGCCCGCCACCCAGAACACGCCACCGACAACAGCCATCACCGCCAACACCATCGCCCCGATGAGCACGGCCGACCGGCCACCCCCGGTGCCGCCACGATTGGCCGCATCATTGGAGTACCTCGGACTTCGATCGACGATCGGAGGCGACGGCGGCGCTACCTGCGACACGACCGGCGAGGGCATGACCGGTGCCGGCATGATCGGCGATGAGGAAGACGCCCGGATTGAGGACTGCGATGGCGAGGACTGCAATGGCGAGGACTGCGACGGCATCACCGTCGTCTCCTCCAGGAGTGAATCCAGCGGACCGCCACCGCCCGAGCCAACGGCAGCCGAGACCACATTCGGAGATGCCGAGCGGGATGGCGCTGCGAACTCGGTCCGGGCAGTCGTCGCCACGGTCGAGGCCGGCGCCACCGAAGCTGACGGCGACGCCACAGTCGACACCGCACCAGCGCCCTGGCCGGCAGCGATCGCCGCCCCCAACGCAACCGTGTGCTTCGGATGCTGGTCAACCGCGATGGGGCGCCCCAACTCCGCCCCGACCATCTCCGCCACCAACGGGATCTGCGACGAACCACCCACCAGCAGCACTGCCGCCAAGTCGTTCACGTCCACCGACGCACTCCGCACCGCCCGACGCAACGCCTCGACGGTCTGCTGCAACAACGGCCGGATCATCGCCTCGAATTCCGCCCGGGTCAACCGAACCTCGGTCTGCACATTCGGCAGAACCACCGGAATGGCCACGTCGGTATCCGCCGACAACGCCTCCTTGGCCGCCACACATTCCTGACGAACCCGGGCCACCGCCTGCAACACGGCGGGGTCGTCGGCGTCCAGTTCACCGAACGCCGAGTCACACCAGCGCACCACATGCTGAAACACCGCCTCATCGAGATCGATCCCGCCGAGTCGCTCGATGCCCTCGACGTCGCCGAGCAACTCGAAGCCGGACCCACCCCGCCGCACCACGGCGGCGTCGAACGTCCCGCCACCCAGGTCGTACACGGCAACCGCCTGCCCATTCTCCAACCGCTCCGTCGCCGCATAGTGCACGGCCGCAGCCACCGGCTCGGTCAACGTCTCGACCTCACCGACATCGGCCATCCGCACCGCCTGCTGCAACACATCCACCTTGTAGGCCCCCCAATTGGCGGGGTGGGTCACCGTCACCCCGGCCGGCGCAGCCCCCTGGCGCGTCACCACCTCGTCGTGAATGAACCACAGCAACCGGGCCAACAGCGCCTCGGCCGAATACGGGGTGCTGCCCACGACCATCGGCGTCGAATCACCGACCCGCCGCTTGAACTCCCGCACCACCCGACTCGGATCCATCAACCCTCGCCGATTCGCCGGCTCCCCGACCAGCACATCGCCGTCCTCCCGGAAATACAGAACCGACGGAACCACCGCCGAACGGTCGCCCAGGGTCACGACCTCCGGACGGCCCCGGCGCAGAATGCCGGCCGCCGCATACGTGGTGCCGAGATCGACACCCAGATAGAACTCCCCACCGGATGAACTCATGGTCGTACCCTTCGTCCCTTGATCTGATCTGGCTGACCTGGACATGAACTGGACATGAACCGATCACCAGGCTTGGACCGAGCGACGTCGGCCCCTGATACCTCATTTACTCCGAACGGCCGGAAATGGGCATACCCATTCCGGATTTAGGTATCGCGTACTCATGCCCCCGGGCCACCCCCGGGCTATTGCTATCTGCATGGAACCGTCGCCTGGGAATGTCGGCGGCGGTGGGTGACGACCGGACAGACCGGTCGCCAATCAGAAAGGAGACCCCAATGTCCATGCTGCAAGAATTCTTCGTGTTCCTCGCCGACATGTTCCAGGAGAGCGACGGCGCGCTCGACCCCGCAATGGTCAAGCGACGGATGGCCGAGGAGGGCTTCGACGACGTCACCGCCTACGACGTCCAGGAAGCCGTCGCCCTCATGTACGAGGAAGGCGACGTGTTCGACTCCGACCAGTCGTCGGTGCTCGAGGCCTACACCGGCGGCAACGTCGTCGACCAGAGCTTCAACGGCTCCAACATCGGCGTCGCATCCAGCGGCAACGCGACCGCGTCGGCCGCAGCCGCGGCGCCGATGAAGTCGTCCACCGGCGGATCCGGCTCGACCGGCGGGTCGGGACACAGCCAGGCCCCGACCTACACCCAACCGCCGGCGCCGCCCATGGACCCGGCCGAGGGCTACACCAACCTCGACGCCGCCGTGCAACAGATCGTGTACGTCAGCAACATC
Source organism: Acidimicrobiales bacterium (assembly GCA_965216675.1). Classification (GTDB taxonomy): domain Bacteria; phylum Actinomycetota; class Acidimicrobiia; order Acidimicrobiales; family SZUA-35; genus JAHELU01. Next base: position 2,522,084 of record CBDCGK010000004.1, read on the forward strand.
ACCAACAACACCACGATCAACGACAACGACGTCTTCGAGGACAACGACACCGTCGTCGACTCATCGGTCAACCAGACGATCCTGGCCGCCGGCGATGTCACCCAGGACTTCGACACCACCGTGGCCGGCCAGGAAGGCATCGCCGTCGGCGCCGACGCCAAGGTCGAGGACTCCAACCTCGTCACCGGCGACAACGAGGGTGTGATCGCCGGCGACATCAGCGACACCAACCTCGTGCTCGGCGACGCCGACGGCTCCATCGTCGGCGACGGCAACATCGGCGCCGTGGTCGGCGACAACAACGACACCACGACCCTCATCGACTCCGACGGCAACGCCACCGGCGACAACTCGTCGGTCGACAACAGCACCACCACCACGACCACCGTCACCAACATCGGCGGTGACAACATCAACGCCGACGGATCGAACGTCACCACCATCGACGGGGACAACCAAGGTGTGGTCGGCACCGGTGGCGGCGGGGTCGAGGCCATCAACAACTCAGCCGTCGGTCAAGCCAGCTTCGGCGACGGTGACATCAACAACGTCATCGGCAACACCGTCGACGAGTCGAACTTCCAGGTCGGCGACGGCAACGACGGCGACGTCACCAGCAACGACACGTTCGAGGCCAACCTCGACGCCAGCGTCAACAACGACATCGACATCGTCGACGTCGACAACAGCGCCGTGATCGGCAGCGATCTCGGCATCGTCGACATCGAGGGCCCGATCGAGGTTGCCGCCGCCGTCGAGGAACCGGCAGCGGAGGAAACCGAGGCAACGGGCGTGTGAGCGTGCGACTGCCAGGAGGGTGCCCGACAGCGAAGACTCGACCGGGCACCCTCCTCAACAGTCGCCGACCGGAAGCAGTGAGGGATTGGAGAACACCATGAAGACCAGCGTCCAAGCCAACGCCGGCGCCCGCGAAAGTACCGGCGCCGCCACAGACGCCAACCGCAGCGCCGCCACCGCAGTGGTCGACACCGCCATCGAAGCGGCCAACGCCTACGAGCGTGAGGACCTGGCCCGGCGGCTGACGGCCACCAGGAAACGACTGGCCGACCCGACGGTCCGGGTCATGGTCGTCGGCGAGTTCAAGCAGGGCAAGAGCTCGCTGGTCAACGCCATCCTCAACGCCGCCGTGTGCCCCGTCGACGACGACGTCGCCACCTCGGTCCCAACCGTGCTGCGCCACGCCGACCAACCATACGCCGGCGTCATACGACGAGCCGACGACGGCACCGAGGCCACCGAACCCATCGACCTCGGCGCCCTCCCCGTCTACGCCTCCGAGCTGGGAAACCCCGGCAACGAACGAGGCCTGCTGGCCGTCGAGATCGGCCTGCCGCGGCGCCTCCTGCGAGGCGGACTGTCGCTGGTCGACACCCCCGGCGTCGGCGGACTCGGCTCGGCCCACACGTCGGCCACGATCGCCGCCCTCCCGACCGCCGACCTCGTGCTGTTCGTGTCCGACGCCTCCCAGGAGCTGACCGGTCCCGAGATGGAGATGCTCGAACTGGCCGCCAAGATGGACGTGCCCACCGCCCTCGTCCTGACCAAAACCGACTTTTACCCCTCGTGGCGTGAGATCTGCGACCTCAACCTCGGCCACCTCGAAACCCGCGGGTTCCAGGTGCCGACGTTTCCCACCTCGGCCCTGCTCCGCACCAAGGCCGTCGAGACGAACGACCGGCAGCTCAACCTCGAATCGGGCTACCCCCACCTCATCGAGTTCATCGAGGCCCGGGCGGCCGACGTGGCCGAGACGGCCAAGGCGACCGTGCTCGAGGACCTTCGCTCGGTCGTCGGCCAGCTGAGCGACACCTTCGACCGTGAGCGCCTCGTGCTCGAGGACCCGACCCAGGCCCAGGAGCTGATGGCAGCGTTCGAATCGACCAAGGAGCGGGCCGACGCCCTCCGCGACCAGGCCGCCCGCTGGCAGGTCACCCTCAACGACGGCGTAGCCGACCTCACCGCCGACTTCGACCACCGGCTCAAAGGCCGCCTTCGGTCGACCAGCGCCGAGTCCGACGCCGCCATCGACGGCCAGGACCCGGCCGAGATCTGGGACGACTTCACCGCTTGGCTGCGGCGGCGGGTCAGCCACGACCTGGCCCAGACCTACGTCGAACTCTCCCAGCGGACCCACCAGCTGTCCACGCTGGTCGCCGACCACTTCGACGACGGCAAACCGTCGTTGGTCATCCGTCTCGATACCGGAACGGCGCTGGCCAAGGCGGCCGGCATCGACCCCCGGACCGACATCGAGGCCGCCGGCAAAGGCGCCGGGACAACCGCCATGACCGCCATGCGCGGCTCCTACGGTGGACTGCTGATGTTCGGCATGGTGGCCCAGATGGCCGGCATGACCATGCTCAACCCGGCGACCGCCGTGATCGGCGCGCTGATGGGCCGCAAGGCGGTCAAGGACGAACGGGAGCGGCAGCTCACCGTTCGCCGCCAGCAGGCCAAGGTGACCGCCCGCCAGTTCATCGACGACGCCGGCTTCGAGGTCGGCAAGGAGATGCGGGACTCGCTCCGCAATCTGCATCGCAATCTTCGCGACCACTACCAGGACCGGGCCGACGAACTCAAACGATCGATCGCCACCTCACTGGCCGCAGCCAAGGAGGCGGTGAACAGCAGTGAGGCCCAGCGAACCGCCCGCCTCCGGGACGTGAACGCCGAGCTGCAACGGCTCCAAACATTGGCGTATCAGGTCGAGCAGCTCGACCGTCCCGATCACCGTACGCAACCGCAGGGCGACACGCATCAGGGAACCGGTCGGTGACAACATGGGGGAACTCCACACCGAGGTGACACAACTCGTCGAACAGGTCATCGCACGTCTCGACGCACACACCGCCGAGACGTGCGTTGAGACAGCCTCGGGCTCGAACACCGGCATCCGAGCCGGATTGGAGGCCGTCCGAGACCGACTCGACCAGCCGCTGCGGGTGGCCATCGCCGGCCGGGTCAAAGCCGGCAAGTCCACCCTGCTCAACGCCCTCGTCGGCGAACAGCTCGCCCCGACCGACGCCGGGGAATGCACCCGGATCGTCACCTGGTACCAGCACGGAGCGACCTACCGGGTCACCCTCGACTTGATCGACGGCACGAGTCGCACGACATCGTTCAGCCGGGAATCGGGAGCCATCGAGATCGACCTCCAGGGCCTGGCCGCCGACGACATCCGGCGCATGGTCATCGAATGGCCGTCGAAACGGCTAGCCGACCTCACCCTCATCGACACCCCCGGCGTCGGCTCCATCAACACCGACGTGTCCGGCCGCACCATGGCCTTCCTCGCCCCCGACGACGACCGGCCCGTCGAAGCCGACGCCGTGCTCTACCTGATGCGCCACATGCACACCGACGACCTCTCCTTCCTGGAGAGCTTCCACGACGACGAGCTGGCTCACGCCAATCCGATCAACGCCATCGGTCTGCTGTCACGGGCCGACGAGATCGGCGTAGGCCGCCCCAACGCCATGCGGGTGGCCGAGCGGATCTCGGGCCGCTACCGGTCCGACCCGAGGTTGCGGCGCCTCTGCCAGACGGTGCGACCCATCGGCGGTCTCCTGGCCGAGACCGCCACCACCCTCACCGAGAACGAGTTCCGCCTGCTCGACAAGCTGGCCGGGTTGGACCGCAGCCAGGTCGACGGGATGCTGCTGTCGGCCGACCGTTTCGCCGCCGACAGCGCCAGTGGCATAGGCGACACCGCCCTCACCCCGCTGGCCCGCCGTCACCTTCTCGACCGGTTCGGGCTGTTCGGCATCCGGATCGCGCTCCCGATGATCCGCCAGGGCCGAGTCACCTCCGCCCGAGAGCTGGCCGAAGCGCTGGAGAAGCGGAGCGGGATCGTCGAACTGCGTGATGACCTGCTCGAACGGTTCGCAGCCCGGCGCGACGTGCTCCGGGCCCGATCCGCGCTGGCCTCGATCGAACGGCTGCTCGCCGTCGCCCCGCCCGATATCGGCGCCGAGTTCCTGCCCGAGATCGAGCGCATCCGATCCGGGGCTCACACGATGGCCGAGATCCGCCTGCTCAACGACTACCGCCGCGGCACACTCGCACTCAGCGGCGACGAAGGGGCCGAGATGGAGCGACTCCTCGGTGGCGACGGCCATCAGCCGTCCAATCGTCTCGGTCTCGACGCCGACGCCGACACCGACGCCCTCCGCCGTGAACTCCTGGCCGTGATCGACCGGTGGCGACGCAAGAGCGAGAACCCGCTGGTGTCACGCGACGTCGCCGGCGCGGCGTCGATCCTGGTCCGAACGTGCGAAGGGACACTCGCCGGTCTGCAGTAGACGGCAGGCGTGGTGTGGAGGGACATGGAGATGGCGGAGACGACAGCATCAACGGTGGGCGGCACCAACGACGAGGCGACAGGTGCGCTCCTCGAACGAACCGCCGATCTGGAGGCGCTGCACGAGGCCTTCGCTCGCGCCCGCAGCGGACAGGGCGCCACCGTGATGATCTGCGGGGCGGCGGGAATGGGCAAGACGAGCCTCGTCCAGGCCTTTCTCGGCGCGGTCACGCCAGACAACAATGACGACAGTGAGAGCGCCGACACCCGACCGGTGGTGCTCCACGGTGGTTGCGACGACCTGCTCGCCCCCCGATCCTTCGGCCCGTTCCGGGACATGGCCGAAGCCGGAGGCCTACTGCCCCGCGAGGCCGTCGCCGGCGCCCGCCGCGAGGAGCTACTCACTTCGCTGACCACACTGCTCGACCGCCCATCCCGCCCGGCCGTCATCGTCATCGAGGACGCCCACTGGGCCGACGACGCCTCGATCGACGTGATGCGCTACCTTGCCCGTCGCATCGTCTCGATGCACGCCCTGATGATCGTCACCCTCCGCGACGAGGAGGTCACCCGGAGCCATCCGGTCCGCCGCCTCCTGACCGGGCCGAGCAGCTGCGCGCCGCTGCGGCTCGACCTGCAACCGCTGTCGGTCGACGCCGTGGCCGACCTCGCCGGCGATCACGCCCTCGATCCCATGTACGCCCATTCGGTGACCGGAGGCAACCCGTTTCTCGTTCGCGAGTTGCTCACCGCCGACAGCGAGGATGCCACCCACTCCGCTCGGGCAACGCTGGTGGCCCGGGCGGAACGGCTGTCGCCCGAGGCCCGGACGGTGCTGCAGATGCTGTCGGTGCTACCGGAGGGAGCCGACCCGTCGGCCGCCCGGCTCCTGTTCGACGACGCCACCGACGCGCTCCACGAGGCAGAACGATCGGGCCTGCTGGCGTCGAGCGCGGAGCGGATCCGCTTCCGTCACGAGCTGGGCCGCAACGCCGTGGTCTCATCGATGTCGTTCAGCGAACGCATGGCGGCAACCAGCAGGGTCCTGTCGGCCCTGCTCGACGTGGGAGCCGACCCGACCTCACTGGTGCACATCTCCCGGGCCGCCGGCGACGCCCGACGGGCCACCCGGTTCGCGCTCGAGGTGCTCGACGGCGGCCTCGCCCCCAACAACCACCGTGAGGCCTGGCAACTCGCCCGTATCGCCCTGGAATGCACCACCGAGCTGACGTCGGAGCAGGTGGCCCGGCTCCACGAGCGGGCGGCCAAAGCGGGGCTGGCCACCAACAACCACGCGCAGGCCGTGGTGCACGCCGAGAAGTCGGTGCACGCCCACCTCGACGATGACGCCGACGGATCCGCACTCGCCGCGGCCTACCTGACCCTGGCCAAGGCCCGCCGTCGCGTTGGCGATTGGCAACGCTCGACCGAGGCACTCCGCAAGGCTCGCGATCTACTCGACGACGACCCGGTCTCGAGCGAGTGGGTCAACTGCAACACGATGCTCGCCGGTGCCCTGTTCCTCGAGGGCGACCTCGATCAGGCCATCGAGCTGACGACCCGAAGCATCGAGGTGGCCGAGGCCAACGGCCTCGTTCAGGAGTTGGTCTACGCGCTCGGCCTGAGGGCGATCGCCGCCAACATCTGCACCGTCGAGGGTCGCGCCGACATGGATCGGGCACTCGAACTGGGTGCGGTCCACGGGCCACCCGACCGCCACTCGGCCAACCTGCACAACCTGTCGGTCCAGTACCGGCTGGCCGCCGACATCGATCGGGCCGAGCGCTGCATCGACGACAACGAGCGGTTCGCCAACGATCACGGGCTCGACGACATGGTGTTCCACGCCCGGGTCCAGAAGGCCCACCTGCTCATCCAGCGGGGCCGGACGGTCGACGCCGAGGTCCTGATCGAGGAATGTCTCATCGACGCGTCCGACCCGGGTGCCATCAAATCGAGCGCCGACGCCGCGCTGGCCCGGATCTGGACTCGTCGGGGAGACGAACGAGCCGACGAACTCGTCGAACGTTCATGGACCGAAGCGCTGGCCACCGGTGAGATCCAGAAGATCGCGGTCGCCGGGATCACCCGGATGGAGCACCTCTGGCTCCAGGGCGACAACGACGCGCTCGCCGATTCAGCCCGCCACCTGAGCGAGCTGGCCGAACGGCACCGCCACTACCGCCTTCGGGCCGAGGCGCTACGCCACCTGCAGCGGCTCGGCGAAGACGTCGCGCCGTTCGAACACTGTCCGGCGCCGCTGGCCGCCGCCCTCGCCGGGCAGCATCGCCGGGCCGCCGAACTGTGGGACGAGGTTGGACAACCGTACGAACGGGCGCTGGAACTCCTCGAGTCGACCGACGCATCGATCGCGTTCGAAGGGCTCCGTCTACTCGACCGCACCGGCGCCACCCGGACCGCCGACCTGATCCGCCAGCGGCTCCGACGGCGCGGATTCAACGGCGTACCACGAGGCCCCCGCAAATCGTCGGAGGGTGCGATACCGGTCTTGACCGATCGTCAGATCGACGTGCTCCGGCTCATCGCCGACGAACGGACCAACGCCGAAATCGCCGACGAGTTGTTCGTGGCCCGACGCACGGTCGACAACCACGTCTCGGCCATCCTCAGCCGCCTCGGGGTCGAGAGTCGCCACGAAGCAGTCGACGAAGCGGCGGCCCGGGGTCTGATGCCGGCCGCTACTCGGCGTCGGACTTCTTCGGCTTGACCCGCACTGTCTCCTCTTCGATGACGGTGATGCGAACACCGCCGAGGAGATCGGACAGCAGGTTGAACATCACCGTGAGCAGCACGACCAGCACCGAAGCGGCGAGTGTCATGATGCCGGCGATGGCGACGGCGGCTTTGAAGATGGCCTGGCCGTCGATCTCGAAGGTCTCGTAGTCGCCAAGCTCACGGATGAAGCTTTCGAGATTCTCGATCGTGCCCGCTTCCTCGGCCACGTTGAACACCAGCGCACTGGCCAGCAGCAGCGCGGCGAACAGGCAGAGGTGGAACAACACCGAGAACGTCAACACCGACCACGGATCGATGTGGCGGATCACTCGTCGAACCTTGCGAGCCTGCAGACGGCGACGGCCCGTGATCCCGCCGCTGAACAGATCCGACACCGACTTTGGCCGGTCGACGATGGTGCGGTTGTCGACCACAACCGGCCTCTGTTCGACAACTGCGGGGGTGGGCTCGATCTCGGCCTCGACCCGCGGGATCTCACCGGTGACCGCAGGCGCCTGCTCCACGGTCGGAGGGCTCGTCGGCACCTTGGCGTCGGGTGAGAACGGCACGACCTCGATCGCGTCGTGGTCGGAACCGTTGGCGCCTCCGGTCCAGGAGGCACGCTTTTCCGACTTGCCGACCTTCGTCGAAATAGCGGCGGTCGCCGCCGTGGCCGCGGCGGTCACCGACGATCCGGATGACTTCGATCCCGACGACTTCGCTTCGGAGCCCGATGAACCGTTTGCGCCCGAGCCGGTCTTGGCCTTGCTCGTCACACCGTCGCGGTCGTCATCGTCATCGTCATCGGTGTCAGAGCCACGAGGCTCATCGGTGTCAGAGCCACGAGGCTCATCGGCGTCGACGGAATCCGCGCCGGATTTGGAACCGTTCTTGGCGGCGGAACCGTTCTTGGATTCGGTTTTGGTGTCGGAATCGCCGTTGGCGGTGACCGTCGCCGTGGCGGCGGGTGCTTCATCGGAGGATCCGTCGAGGGCATCGGTCACGGAGAACCCGGCTTCGGACAGCTGGTCGGACACCTCGGCAACCGCGTTTCGACCGAACTTCTTGCCGTCGGCCGGCTCGAACCCCAGAGACTCGATCAGCCCGTCGCCTATCTCGGCGGCCTTCGCCGATGTTTCGTCTTTGGGGCCCATAACCCTCTCAGTCTACGACAGGTTTTCCGAAGTCGGATGTCAGGATGTGCGAAGGTACGTCGGCTGTTTCGACAAACCGCTCCCCACTCGCTTCGGCAGTGACCCCGTCGACTTGAACGACGACGTCGACGACAACCAACGACTGACGCGAACGGCCCGGACGCTCCACAAAACTGACTAGTACGGCGTCGTTCTGTTGTATCACAAGCTCCGCCTCCGAGCGACCCCCAGCCGCGCCGGCCAACGCTCCGGCGTCGGCCGCGGCCTGTGCTCGGGCGCGGTCCACCACCACATCGACACCTGCGACCAGACCCATCGCCATCACCACCAGAGCCACCAACCACAGCGCCACCAGCGGCAGCACCGATCCTTCATCATCGGTCATCGACCTGAACCTTCGATTAGAGGTTGTGGGACGGCCGGAGCCGTCGAAGCTGCGGTGCTACTCGGATTCGAGGTCCGATGCGTCGCCCGACGAGTCGACTGCCGAGTCGTCTATCCCTTCCGCCTCACCGCCATCGGCCTCACCATCAGCGTCGTCATCGACCTCATCAGCCTCGTCGACGTCGAGCAGGCGGGCCACGGCCGACACCTCGTCGCCGTTCCCCAGGTTCATGACGGTGACACCACCGGCGTCGCGGCCCTGCATCGAGATGTCGTCGACGGAGGTGCGGATCACCACGCCGCCGGTCGAGATCAGCAGGATCTCATCATCGGGGCTCACGAACATCGCACCGACGATCTCACCCTTACGCTCCGACACCTTCATGGCCCGAACTCCGAGCCCGCCCCGCTTCTTGCGGGAGTACTCCTCGGGGTCGGTGCGCTTGCCGTAACCCTCCGAGGTGATCGTGAGGAACTCGGTGTCGGCGGTCAAGACGTCGCAGCTGACGAGGTGATCATCACCACGGAACTTCATGCCGACCACACCGGCCGCGGTGCGACCCATGGGCCGCACGTCGGCCTCGTGGAACCGGATCGCCTGACCCCGGCGGGAGGCGAGGAAGATGTCGTCGTCGCCGTTGGTGGGCACGACCTGCACCAGCTCGTCGCCGTCGTTCAACTTGATGGCGATCAGGATCAGGCCCGCCTTCAGCGACGAGTCATACGCGGTGAACAGGGTCTTCTTGACCCGGCCCAACCGGGTGGCGAAGAACAGGAACCGGTTGGTCTCGTAGTCGCGGGTGTCGATGATCGCCTGCACCCTCTCCTCGCCCTCGAGCGGCAACAGGTTGACCAGCGCCGTGCCCCGTGAGGTCCGGGACGTGACCGGAATCTCATGCGCCTTGATGCGATAGACCTTGCCCCTCGTCGAGAAGAACAGCAGATAGGCGTGGGCGGTGGTGTGCAGGAGATGGGTGACGAGATCGTCGTCGTCATCCTTCAACTTCGCCCCGGTCACCCCGCGGCCGCCGCGACCCTGGGTGCGGAACTCCTCGGCCGACACCGACTTGATGTATCCCGACGACGACAGCGTGACCACCAGATCGTCGTCGTCGATCAGATCCTCGATGTCGAGTTCACCGGGATCGGCGACGAGCTCGGTGAGACGCGGCGTGGCGAATTCCTCGCTGATCGCCCGCATCTCGTCCTTGATGACCTGGTCGAGGCGCAACTGGTCACCCAGGATGGCCTCCAACTCGGCGATCGTGCCCCGGGTGTCGGCCAGCCGCTGCTCGATCTCGATGCGGGCCAGGCGGGTGAGACGGCCCAGCGCCATGTCGAGGATGAAGTTGGCCTGAATCTCGGAGAAGTCGAACGTGATCGACGTGTCGTCGTAGCCGGGGGCGACCACCGCTTCACCCTCACCCATGAGCCGGGCCCGGGCATCGCCCCGGTCCTCGGAGGCCCGGATCGTGGCGATGATGTGGTCGATGACGTCGAGCGCCTTGAGCAGGCCCTCGTCGATGTGCTCGTTGTGACGGGCCTTCTCCAGCCGGAACTCGCTGCGGCGGCGCACCACTTCCCGCTGATGGGCCACGTAGGCGACGAGGGCGTCGCGCAGGTTGAGCGTGAGCGGCACCCCGTCGACCAGGGCCACCATGTTCACGCTGAACGTGGTCTGCAGCGGTGTGTACTTGTAGAGGTTGTTCAACACCACCGACGGGTTGGCGTCGCGCTTCAGCTCGAACACCAGGCGGGTCTTGCCCTTGGCCGACTCGTTGTTGATGTCGCGAATGCCGGAGATGTCGCCCCGTTCGATAAGGTCGGCGGCCTTGCGCTCGATGGTGGCGATCGACGACTGGTACGGCAGCTCGGTGACCACGATCTGGTAGCCGCCCGTCTTGGTCTCGACGATCTCGGCCACCGCCCGCATCCGCACCGAACCCTTGCCGGTCCGGTAGGCGTCGCGGATACCGACCTTGCCCAGGATCTGGGCCGCCGTCGGGAAGTCCGGCCCCCGGACGAACTCCATCAGGTCATCGGGCGTGGCGTCGGGGTTGTCGATCAAATGGATGGCGGCGTCGACCACCTCGCCCAGATTGTGGGGCGGGATGTTGGTGGCCATACCCACCGCGATGCCCTGCGACCCGTTGACCAACAGGTTCGGGAAGCGGCTCGGCAACACCTCGGGTTCTTTGAACTTGCCGTCGAAGTTGTCGGCGAAATCGACGGTGTCCTCGTCGATGTCGGCCAGCATCTGCATGGCGAGCGGGGTGAGCCGGCACTCGGTGTAGCGGTAGGCGGCGGGCGGGTCGTCGGGCGACCCGAAGTTGCCGTGGGGATCGATCAGGGTGTGGCGCAGCGAGAACGACTGGCCCATGCGGACCAGCGAATCGTAGATCGCCGTGTCGCCGTGCGGGTGATACTTGCCGATGACGTCGCCGACCACCGTGGCGCACTTGACGTGACTGCGATCGGGCCGGTGACCGGCGTCGAACATCGACCACAGGATCCGGCGGTGAACCGGCTTCAGCCCGTCCCGGGCGTCGGGAAGTGCCCGGGAGATGATGACCGACATCGCATACTCGAGGAAGGACTGCTCCATCTCGGTCTGGATCTCGATCGGCTCGATCGAGTCATCGGGCTCAATAGGCGTGTCAGACATCAAAACCTTTCAGCGGTCGATCCGGCATGGCGGTGGCTTCGAGAACGATCCAGTCGGTGCCGGGCACCCGCCGAAACCCGCTGATTTTCGGCTGTTTCCAAGGATCGTCACCACGAACAGGTACCGACCAATTGTAGCCGGTTTCGGGCTCGATTCGGTGCCGGCGCAGCCGGCGGAGGCCTGCGCGATCGGCAGGGTCGCAACACTCAGCCGTGGTTCATTCAACCGCGTCCGTAGACAGAGAAGAAACTCAACGCGACGAGGAGGTCGCCCTCAAGATCAGATCGGGCCTGCATCGTGATCGAACTCCAAGCCTCGGCCGGGCTCAAGCCCTGATCCAGGCACTGGTAGAAGCGTCTGAACACCTCGGCGATCAGCGGAGAGTCGGGTACTGGAAGCCCGGAAGCGACAACCACGGACACGCCTGCGTGCAGCAGACCTGTTACCACTCCGAGCATCGCAGTCTCGCCGTCGCTTGAACTCGATCCGACCTCGCACGACGAGAGCACGACGAGCTTTGCCGGGTCGGAGAGGCCTGCAATCTCGTACGCGGTCAGCGGCCCGTCAGCCATCATCAGAGCCGAGAACAGAGGATTCTCGTGCTCCGACAGCCCGTGTGCGACGACGTGGACGGCGTCGGCCCCCTCGAAAGCAGCGAGCACGGCAGGCCCTGTCGCGGCGGCGCCGGTCAACTCGGCATCCGATCTCCTCCGCAGGGCCCGAAGCTCAGGCTCCGCTCCCACGACGTTCGGACCGGCGATCAGGACGCGCGAACGCAGCTCTTCCGGCCGGCGCTGCATCGCCCAGGCAGTGACGCTCGTCGAGACCGACACGGCTCGACCCTGCATGCTTGGCAACGACGTCCATGGAAGTGAGAACAAGGCGGGCGGAGGCACGATAACCACCTCATCACCCAAGACCGCACGCATTGCCGCTGGTACGAGTTGTTCATCGAGCGTTTCGAGCGCCTTGATGAGACGTTGTGGATTTGCGTGTCGACGTGCCATTGCCCACCGACGTTGGTCGGCAATGAGCAATCGCAACAACTGATGGACCGATGCCATCGGGATTGTATCGCTCACGGCCACATCACCCGCCCGAGCCGCAACGAGTTGAAGCTCGCCATGGACCAGCCCAACAAGGACGAACGACACGTTGGGGTGAACAACACCAAAGGCCGGAGAGCTTACGTAGTCGATCATCTCGCTGTCAGGGCTGGGAGCGGCTAGGCGGTCAACCAATGAATTCGATGCGGGAGTATCGCCGTCCGACACGTCACGCGACAGTGATCGGCCAGTGTCCCGCCGAAGAGGGAGCGGTGTGCTCGTGGCCACGGCGATGCGCTCAAACCAAGCGAATAGGTCCTGGGATGCCCCTTCTCGGCTGACAAGTCGCACGGCCAAATCACCGAGATCCTGGACGTACCGGCGCAGGCCCACCCTCAACTCCCCCGATCCGGTAGAACGCTGCATTGATTCGAGGAGCCGGAAGCCGTTGTCGGCTTCGCGTAGAGCCATCGGCGAGTTGCCGGCACGCTCGGCCAAGGCCGCCTTCAGCGTGGTGTGTCGCAGACGCAGGTCCGGGCTGAAGAACGTTGACAGCGATTCGAGGTCGGCGACAGCCCTTCGCGCTTCGGCGAGATCCATGTCTTGCACCATCACCTGCGCCTTCGTCATCAGCGCTTCAATGGCTTGTCGCTTCATGCCTCCAGCCGACAGCCGAGACCCGAGATCGTCCAGGGCGCCCAACTCGACCGGCTCGTGCCCGGCAATGTCTGCCGAGAGAGCGACCAGTTCGGCCGCAGCTTGCCACGTCGGTCGATCCTGGGCTGAGAAGGCGCGGGCTGCGACAAGAGCTCGGGTTCTCGCTTCGTACGTCTTCTCCGCGCTCAGCCAACTCGATGCCTCTAGAAGGATCAGTTCTGCTGCATCTGCGACCAAACCCGATTCCAGACAACTCGTGGCGGCATCGCCCGCAACAGTCGCCGCCCTGCTAAAAAGACCGACACTCAGCAAGGCCTCGCAGTAGTCCCGCTTCGACTCGAAGTCCCCTCCACTGAGCTTCCTGATGTGTTCACTGCTCTCGCCGAAGTAGCGAAACGCTGTCGGGAAGTCTCCCGCCTTCGCGGCGGCGACCGCCAGTGCGTGCCGGGCAAACGCTGCCTCGTAGTCGATTCCGAGTCGCTCGAATCGCTCAAGTGCGCGCGCGAAGAGCGCCTGCGCCGTGCGGTGGTCATTGGCCTGTGCAGCAAGCATGCCGCGGTTCTTGTCGATCATCGCGACCAGAGCGGGTTGATCGGCGGCCTCAGCACACCCCGCTGCGTCCGCCAATGCGCTGGCGGACTTGGCATTGAAGCCCATGCGCGCCAGCAGTGTCCCGTATTGAAATCCGATGCGCGCTGCCAGGAGATCGTTGCCGGAGGCATCCAGCGCTTCGACTCGCTTCAGCGCCTCGGATCCAGATCCGGTCAAGAAAAGGTTGTAAGCATGCGTCAGCTCGACGTTGGTGACCAACGTCTGGTCATCCAGCGTGTAGGTGAGCTCCAGAGCCCGGGTCGACAGCTCCAATGCCTTGGCTGCGTCGTTCATTTCACGAGCGGCCAGGCTGGCCATTCTCAATACCTCGGCACGGTCGGCGACGTGCGAGAGCTGGCCGATCAGTTCAGGCAACCGCCTCAACGCTTCTGCCGGCTCTCTGTCAATGAGGCGACCATAGTCCTCGACGATCGAGATGCTCACGAGTAGATGGTAGAGATGCGAACGGTTGCGAATCCAATGGAATTCCACTGAAATGGAGACGCTGTCGCGTATCAAATCCTGCCGCCGCTGATCTAACTGCTGACGATTGTGTGGAAAGGCAGATCGATGATCAAAATGCGAATGATCCTGGTGGTCACGCTCGCTCTGGTTCTGGTCGCCGCATCATGTGGTGCCGACAGCGACGACGGTGGCGAGGATGCGGTCGACGATGCAACTGACGAAACCACGGTTGAGGAGTCGGCCGAGACCGGCGACTCCGGGGAATCGACAGAAGATACTGGCGGCGATGATGAGACCGAGCCGACACCGGGCAGTGTGGTTGAGCTACCTACTGCTGGCGAGGACTCCAGCGCCTCGGAGGACCTGATCGTCCCCGGCTACCTGGTAGTTGATGAAGATCGCGCCAACCTGCTTGGTCTCACGGTGGACGACGTTCTCTTCGTCCTGGAGGACGAACTGGATGTCTCGGCCACACAGCTCGAGGTAGGACAGTATCTCGAAATCCTAAGTGAGGAGAACGAGGGACTGCTGGACGACAGCGAAACAGGAGATCTATACCTCCCAATTCAGGCCACGGTCGAGGAACGCGTCGAGATCCTTGCTGCGCCCAATATCGACTTTGCAGACATGGTCCAGACGGCGGCGCGAAACGATGGAGATCTGTGGAGGCTGCTGGAGAACAACGCCATCGCTCCGATCCACGTAATGACTGCGTCGGGTCACTGGTCGGCGCTACCGGGGACGAAGCCCGAACGCGTTGACAGTAAGCCGTGGACCGAGGCGCAGGGATCTGACAGCGTTGGTCCGGTGTCCGATGAACAGCTGGTCATCGGTGTGGTAGACACCGGCTCACTCGATACGTCGACCTACGACAGCGCGCCGTGGATGAGTGACACAACCTCGGGTCAGTGCGAGGACATCTCCCACGGGCAGGCCGTTATCAGCTCCATCGAACAGGTCAACCCGAGTGCCGAGGTCTTGCCTACCAACGCCTTTCTCCCGATGTTTCCTTGCATGCATACCCAGGAGGCGTTTGTTTTCCGGGCGATCCAGCGAGTGGTCGACTACGCTGGCGCCGACCTCGATGTACTCAACTTCTCACTCGGAACGCCCGGCTACCACACCGTCGCCGACCGTGGCGGCCAGGAAATCGTTGTATTCCTGGAGCCGATTCTGCTCCGCGAGACACTGACCGTCGCGGTCGAAGCCGTCGGCGATCTGACATTCACTGCGGCGGCCGGTAACCACTATGCCGTCGACCAGCTCGATGAGCTTGCCGACGAGCAGGAACAGCAGCAGGCTATTCGGATCAACTACCCTGCTGCCTTTGCCCTCGATCCGCAGGACGAGAAGGCCGAAGTGCTTGCGGCGGCCGTCACCGCAGTGTTCGCCGCAGGGCCGGGCCAGTCAAGTTCAGACGCTACGAAGGCCGTCATCCAATGGAACGACCAGGGTGACCCCCATGCCTTCGCCGTGGGATTTGCGGTTGCCGCTCCGGGATGCGCGCTCATCCTGGACGGCGTCGACAACACGAAAGGGGGCACGAGCGAGGTGATCGTGTGGAGTGGTTCGTCGTTTGCCAGCCCGATCGTTGCCGCGACCGGAGACAGCAACCTCGGCTACAGCTCGCTGCCCGGCGGTCTCTGGAACGACTCGATCTATCCAGCCAGCCCGACAGGATGTGAGAGCCCGACCCCCTAGAGACACCGCACCTCTCCGTTCACGGCGGTCAGCATGTCTGCCCTATACTCGTCCAACGCACATCAAGGTGGAGACAGGTGGAACCTGACGGAACGGAAACCGACGGTGAGCTCTACAAACTGGCTGCCGACGGCAGCCGGGAAGCCACCCAAATGTTGGTCGAACGCCATACTTCAAATATCACCGTCTTCCTGCGGTCGAAAACGAACGATCAGGCAACCGTGGACGATGCAGTGGCAGAGACGTGGCTGAAGTTCTTCAACCATCTTCGGACGCTCACCGACGACCCTTCCGTGGCATTGCGAAAGCCGGAAAGCGTTCGCTTCTGGCTCTATACCACGGCACGAAACGCCATGATGACCTCCTTTCGACGTGACAACAGGCAGCGAGATCTCGAGTCGAAAGCAACAAGAGAGGCACGCGCCCTCGGCTTGGTCTCAACTCCGGGCGTCGAACTGCTGGACGAAGACGTTGATGCTCGACGAACTGCGCTCCGCACGGCGCTTCAGAGTTTGAGCGACACATGTCGGGAACTCCTGACGCTTCTGACTACCGACCCGCCCCTGTCATACAAGGAGATCGCCGAACTCATCGGAAGGCCGGTTGGAGCCATCGGCCCGACTCGGCAGCGCTGCCTCGACAACCTTCGGGTTGAGCTGGGGGTGGCAACGTGACGTCAAGTTGGAACACGTCGGATGACGCCCTACTCGAGGAACTCGGCGCGTCGCTGCGCGACGAACCTCTCGACACGCACGTCGCCGGTGAACGGACGGCGATGCTGATGGCCGGATACGACCTGGTGATGACCGATCTGCCGATTGCCGAACTCGTCTTCGACTCGTTGATCTCCCCTACCGATCCGGTTCGGACAAGCGAGCGGGATGGCGCTCTACCTCGATTTCTGCAGTTCGAAGGAGCAGGGTTTCGGATCGACATCGAGGTTGACGGCGACACGGTCGTCGGCCACGTCCAGCCGCAGCCGAAGCGCATCCAAATTGCGCTCGACACGATCAGCGGCTCGTCGCTGACCGATCCAGACCGCGAGCTGGGGTCTTTCGAATTCGCGTTGCTCGCCGGAAAGAGCTTTCGGCTCCGTCTGGTGATCAATGGCGACGAGGAGTTGTCAACTCCCTGGATCGACAACGACGGCGCGAAACCTGAGCCGTAATCAACTACTCGGAACCGGTGGGTCGGTCGGCTGAGCCGGCGGAGGTCTGCGCGATCGTGCGCTCCAGCAACGCGAAATCGCGCAAACTTTGGAAGCGGTGCATCCGAATCGCCCCAACCGTCGTAGCAACCGACAACACACACCCTCGACGAGTAGGAGTCGACACATGAAGAGCAAGGTTCTCGGCGGACTGATCGCTACCGCTGCACTGTTCGGAGCCGGAGCGACAGCAGCCAGCGCCGCCCCCGGCAATGCCCCCGACACCGCCTGTATGCAGGCCGGTATCGGCGTGTTGCAGGACGCCGGACTTCTTCCCGCCGTCGCCGCCGACGGGCTCCCCATCGCAACCGCCGTGTCCGTGGGTGTGACCGTGCGTGACGGAGCCGACATCTCCGCCGTGCCCGACCCGATCCCCCTGAACATCGTGCTGGCCGATCACCGGGCCGGTGACAACAGCCTCTTCGTCTACCCCTGGTGTAGCTGACCCCCCCACGCGTCGCCTCCGTCTCACGCTCTCCCCCGCCCCGGAGGCGATGCGTTCAGGTGGCCGGCAGCGAGTCCGATTCCTGGACCTGCTGCCGGCCACTGTCGCGTCCGGGCGGCGTAGCCGGAGTCAGATCACGACAACCGGGCGTTGGCCCGCATCTGGTCTCGCAGCTCGACCATCGACGGGTCGTCCCAAAGCAGGCGCACCTTCTCATCGGCGATCGATGAACCGCTCGGGCGTTCCTCCAGCACAAAATGGGCGAACACCTCGGCCAGGTCCTCGGCGGGGTTGCTGGCGGCATAGTCGGTGACGAACTCGTCGCGGTGACGCTCGTAGAACTCGTTCATCGCGTCGTAGTACTCGTCCTCGTCCTCGATGTCCTCCATCCGGTTCAACTCGTCGAGTCGCTCCTGTGGCCAGAACCGGGCCACGAACTCCGCCATGGTCGACGACGACAGTGCACAGCCCTCACCGGTGTGATAGGTGTCGCAGGAATCATCACCCTCCGGGTCCGGGGGCACCTGCGAGGCCTGCAGCGTCAGGAGGTGGCCGAACTCGTGGATGAGTACGTAGTCGAGTTCCGACTCGTCACTCATGGGGGCAACACCGAGAACCCACGTCGCCGGGTCATCATCGGCCGGGTAGACATAGGCGCCTCCGAAATCCTCGTCGAGCAGCTCGAAGCCGGTGACCATGGCCCGCTGGTCGGCGGGGATCAGTTCGGCGAACCGGCTCCAGATCGCCTCAGCTTCGGCGGCCGACGCCGCATCAACGCCGGAGGGAACGACGAGACGGTCACCCTCGACATCGAACGACGCCGCCGGCTCCTCATCATCCTCCCACCCGCCCTGGTCCTCGGGCCGCGCATCATCCCACTCGCCCTCATCCTCAGGCCAGGCATCATCCCACTCGCCCTCATCCTCAGGCCAGGCATCATCCCACTCGCCCTCATCCTCGGGCCAGGCGTCGTCCCACTCACCGGTGGTGGCCGGCTCGATCTCGAGGCGAAGGCCGAGACGGGCGAGCTCGTCGGCCAGCCGGTCGAGCGTCAGATCTCCGAGCTCCGCCTCGGCGGCGGTCTCGGTGTCATGTACTCGACGGGCCGGGTCGACGGTGGCGGTTTCGGCGCCGGCGAAAGCGGGCACGGCGACCGCCGTCGTGGCCAGCGCTCCGATCAGACCGACGGCCGCCACCCGGCGTCCCATCCGGGGGCTCCGAGCCGGCGCGTCCTCGGTCGTCGGGGAGGTGCTGTCAGGGTGTTCGTAGGTGTCGGACATCAGTCGTCTCCTTGTCAGGGGGCTGTCGTTCCCACGGTGACGGCGGTGACCTGAGAGAGCACCAAGCAACGCCAAGAGAACGCCAAGAAGGCCTCCTCGCCCGGAGGGCCGGCGGCTCCTACGATGAAACGGTGAAGGTTCTCGTGGTCGAGGATGAGCGACTGATCGCCCAGGCGTTGCAGCAGGGTCTCGAAGCCGAGGGCTATGTCGTCGATGTCGCCGACCGCGGCGACGACGGTCTCTGGCGGGCCACCGAGTTCACCTACGACGCGATCATCCTCGACGTGATGCTGCCCGGGGAGAACGGCTACTCGGTCTGCCGCCGGCTCCGGGAGCAGGCGATCACCACACCGATCATGATGCTGACCGCCAAGGACGGCGAGTTCGACCAGGCCGAGGGCCTCGACCTCGGCGCCGACGACTACCTGACCAAGCCGTTCTCGATGGTGGTGCTCCTGGCCCGTCTGCGGGCGCTGATCCGCCGGGGCCCGGCCGAACGACCGGCGACACTCCAGGTCGGCGATCTTGTGCTCGACCCGTCGACCCGCCAGGTGAGGCGAGGCGATCAGCCGATCGAGCTGACGCCACGTGAATACACCCTGCTGCGCTACCTTATGCACCGGGCCGGTGAACCAGTGTCGAAACAGGACCTGATCGACCACGTGTGGGGCGACGACCAGATGGAGGCCGCCGTCGTGCAGGTCTACATCGGTTACCTGCGCCGCAAGATCGACGAGCCGTTCGGGCTCTCGTCCATCGAGACGCTGCGCGGCCACGGCTACCGGCTCGATCCGGTGACGGGCTAGGCGGCTCGACACGATGGCCTCTCTCCGCAACCGTCTCGCCGCCTACGCCGCCGGCGTCGCCTTGATACTGGCCGCCGTGGCCGCCGGCGCCGTCACCCTGGCCCAATGGCAGGACGACAACAGCTGGCTCAGCACCGACCTCGACTTCGCGGCCTTCCAGGCAGCCGTCGGTGCCGACCCTGTCGAGTCACCCGAGGTGCGGGGTGGGTCCGACCCGTTCGTGGCCCTCGTCGACGACGAGGGATTCGTGATCCAATCTTCTCGACCCGTCGGCGCCGACGTCGAGGCGTGGGTCGAGGAACTGCCCGCCGAAGCCGATCCCGACGCGACCATCTTCGACAGCTTCGACGACGACGGACAGACGACGGTCCTCACCGCCACCTCCTGCGACGATCCCGATCGTTGCGCCGTGGCCGTCGCCGGTGCCGTCGAGCGGAATCTGGCGCCGTTCGTTCGCGCCAACATCGCCTGGATCCTGCTCCCACCTCTCGCCGTCGCAGTGCTGGTGTGGTTCGGGGCCCGATTGCTGGTCGGACGCTCGCTGCGCCCGGTCGACCAGATGCGGGCGGATCTCGACACGATCACCACGAGCGATCCGACCCGCCGGGTGCCGGTGCCGGCTACCGGCGATGAACTGCAGCGGTTGGGAACGTCGATGAACCAGACCCTGGAACGCCTCGGACGGGCCGTCGCCGCCAACCAGCGGTTCGTAGCCGACGCGGCTCATGAACTGCGCAGCCCGATCACCGGGGTGCGGGCCGCCATCGAGGTCGAGAACGGGAAACACCACAGCCCGCTATTGGCGTCGAGTCTCGACGAACTCGACCGGGCCGGTCGTCTCATCGACGACCTGCTCGTTCTGGCCCGTCACCAGGGCACGGTCATGACCGCGGTCGACGTCGATCTCGACGACATCGTGCGCACGGTCGTCGCCACCGCCCAAACCGGGCATCCCGATGCCCGGGTGACCGTGGAGGTCGAGCCGGTCCGGATCCAGGCCAACCCGGACGCCATGACCCGCATCGTCACCAACCTCGTCGACAACGCCATCCACCACGGCGGCGGGCAGGTCCATGTGTCACTGCACCGCAGCGACAGCAGCGACAGCAGCGACAGCAGCGAGAGCAACAGCGTGTCGGGCCCAGAGGCAATCGTCCGGATCGACGACAACGGTCCCGGCATCCCGGCCGACGCCAGAGCATCGATTTTCGAGCGATTCGCCAGGCTCGACCCGTCACGGGACCGAACCGGTGGCGGCAGCGGACTCGGACTGGCTATTGTCGACGATCTGGTGTCGCTCCAGCATGGATCGATCACCATCGGCGACGCCGACCACCTGGGCGGTGCCCGCTTCGAGATTCGACTGCCCCTCAGGAGGAGAAGCTGATGGACACCGCCGATTCGTTGGAGCTGGTGTTACGGTTCGGGCTGGCCGCCGTGCTGGGGGCCATGGTCGGCCTCGAACGGGAGTCGCGCAACAAGATCGCCGGCGTGCGCACCCACGCCCTGGTCTCGCTGGGTGCGGCGATCTTCGCCACCTCCGGTGCACTGGCCGGGGGTGGGGGCGACCCGACTCGGGTGGCCGCACAGGTGGCCAGCGGCATCGGCTTCATCGGTGCCGGGGCGATCGTGCAGGGCCGGGGTTCGGTCAGCGGGGTCACCACGGCGGCCACCCTGTGGGTGTCGGCGGCGCTCGGTCTGGCCGCCGCCTTCGGCATGTACACCATCGCCCTCGCCGCCGGCGCTGCGACCCTCGTCGTGGTCAGCGCCTTCGGCTACCTGGCGCCCCTCGCGCTGCGCCGTCAGGCCCGCAACATCGAGCTGGTCTACCGCATCGGCGAGGGGACCATCAAGCCCGCACTCGACGCCTTCACCGATCGCCGGGGCAAGATCTACAACATCGACATTCAAGACGTCGAGGGCCTGCGAACGCTGCGGGCCACAGTCTCGGGGCTCGACGAGTCGATGACCCGGGCAGCGTTGACCCAGCTCAACGACCGGGACGAGGTCTACAGCGCCGCCATCGTCGACGACGGGTGAGCCGGCGGCCAGCCGACCCGACCACAAAAGTCAGCAAGGAAACGCGCCCAATTGAACAAAACCGCGCGTCTTCGCGCGTAACTGCAGCTGCGTGTCAGAGGATGTTGGTAGGTTCATGGCATGCGATTCGACCCGGCCTTCGAGGCGTTGGTCGAGTTCGCGGCCTCTCGACACAACGCGTTCCACACCCTCGAGGCCGCCAAGTTGTCCATTGGAGCCCACCGCCTGCGGCGGGCCGCCGCACGCGGTGTCCTGATCCGGCTGCACCATCGGGTTTGGGCGTTCCGGGCGCTCGGTTCCCCGCCTGCCCAGGCCATGCGGGCCTCATCGCTCGCGGTGCGCCACGCCGCCACTTGCCACCTCGGATCGGCGTGGCTTCATCGCTGGATCGATGACCCGCCCCCTCGGCCCACAATCTGGGTTCCCGGTTCGGCACGCCCACCCACGGGGACGACGCTGGTCCGGGTCCAACATCTCGACCCGCGTCGCGACATCTGCGTCGTCGACGGCATCCGCTCGCTCAACCGGGCGGCGACGCTGTGCCTACTCGGTCGGGTCGTATCCCGCCGCGATCTGGCCTGGCACCTCGACCAGTTCACTCGGACCGACTCGATCGGGTGGCTGCGCCGCACACTCGAGCGGATCTGGTCACCGACCGACGCCGGTCCCGTCGCCCTGGCGGCACTCTTGGCCGACCGGCAACGATTGTCGTCGCCTACCGAATCGTGGTTGGAGCGAGTGGTGGCCGACCTGCTGACGGTCGCTGATCTTCCCCCGCTGCATACCCAGTACCCGCTCGAGATCGACGGACGCCGGTTCCGCCTCGACCTGGCCATGCCCTCGATCAAACTCGGCGTCGAGGCTCACGGGCGCACCTTTCACTGGGGTCCTGAGCGCCACGACGCCGACAACGTACGGGACCTCCTGGTCGGATCGCAGGGTTGGCAGCTGCTGTACGTGACCCGATCGCAACTCGCCGATCCCGAACGGTTTGTGGAGCTCGTGGTCCGAGTGGCGAGGACACGCCAGGTCCAGCTCGGTCCCCCGGCCGCATGACGTCGCTCCCACGCAGTCGAGCAACACGAACGCGCGCCGTGGAACAAAACTGTCCTGATTCGCGCGTAACCCGGCCTCAGGGTCGGTCGGTACCGGCGAGTCGATGGAGTCCGGCTCGGGCGCGGCGAGGGAGGTCCGAACAGGTCACGGCACCCGAGAACCGGGTCTCGGCCCGTAGCGGCGGCGATACTCGAGCGGGGTCAATCCGGTCTGGCGCTTGAACGCCCGCCGAAAGCCGGCACCGTCGGTGAAGCCCACCTCGGCCCCGATCCGCTCGACCCGACGGCCGCCCTCCTCCAGAATCCGGCGGGCGGCGTCGATGCGCACCTCCTCGATGTAGGACTGGGGCGTGAGATCGAGAGCGGCCCGGAACCGGCGGGACAAGGTGCGCGGACTGACCCCGACGGCCGCCGCCACCGAGGCGACCGTCAGCGGCTGAACGCCGTTGCTCTGAATCAGACTCTGCGCGTCGTGGACGACGGGGTCGTCGTGGTGGCGGTGCAGCGAGGCGAGGGCGAAGGGTTGTTGTGACGCCCGGCCGCTGTCGAGCAGCATGAGCCTGGTGGCGGCGTTGGCCCGGCGGCGATCGCCGAAGCGACCCACGAGATAGAGCACGAGGTTGAAGGCGGTCGTCGCACCGCCGGACGTGATGACATCGCCCTCGTCGACGATGACGGCGTCGGCCCGCACGTCGATGTCGGGATAGGCGGCGCCGAGCGCGTCGGCCGCGACCCAGTGGGTGGTGGCCCGTCGGCCCGCCAGTAGCCCGGCCTCGGCCAGCAGGAACGAGCCGGTGCAGGAGGCGGCCACCGTCGATCCGCCGTCGTGCCAACGCTTGAGGTGGTCCACCCATCCGGCGTTGGCGGCCAGCGACGCTCCGACGTCGTCGTCGAGACCGGGGACCACCACCAGGTCGGGGGCGGGAGCGGTTTCGGGTTCGAGCGAGGGCTCCACGGCCACGCCGTTGCGGAACAGCGCCCGGCCCCCGTCGGGACCACAGGTTCGGGTGGTGAACAGGTCCGGCGCGGCGGGGTCGCCGAGGAACCGCCACGCGTCGTTGGACTTGTCCATCGTGTCGAGGACCGACAAGGTGTTGAGGGCCGCTGCTCCGGCGATGGCGGTGACATAGACCAACATGGCCGATTTTGCCTCCTTATTGTCGGATCAGTCACTGTCACGGTACCGGGTGCCGCGCCTACGGTCCAGAGACATGAGCACCGCAGCGGCCGCCCAATTGGCGATGACGATCAACTTCATCACCCTGATCATCCTGGCGGTGTGGCGGTTCGCGCCCTGGTCGGCCGGGCGAAGCCTGGTCGATGCCATGTGGCCACTGGTGGCCATCCACACCGGACGCACCGTGGCCCTCCAGCTCTACTCGTCCCAGGCCAACGGCTACGACATCTCCGACGGCGTCCGCGACCAGATCATCTGGGGTGATCAGCTCGGTGCCGTGCTGGCGGTCGCCACCCTTCTCGCCCTGTGGAAGGCGCCGGCGCTGGTCCGGCCGGCCGGCTGGGCCCTCGTGATCGTGACGGTGATCGACCTGGCCAATGCATTGGTGGCCGGCATCCGCAACGACCTGCTCGGGGAGGCCACCGACGTGTCGTGGCTGATCCTGACCTTCTACGTTCCGCTGCTCTGGGTGTCGATCGGTCTCATCGCCTGGCTGCTGGCGACCCGGGCCGACGAATCACGGACCGCCGGACACAACCCCCGCGAGGAGATGCTGGCATGACGTCGACGATCGTGTACGAAGACGACTTCGGTGAGGTCATCGACCGCCCGGACCTGGATCTGATCGAGATCCGGTGGTTCGACACCACCGCCGACCTCGATGCCGGTGGATTCCAGCGATGGCTGAGCTCCTTCGCCGATGCCGTCGAGCGCTGCGGCCGTAGCACGGTGCTGACCGACGCCACGGCCTTCGTCATGGACATGGGCCACATGAGCGGCGAGTGGCGGGACGCCAACATCATCCCCCGCTACAACGCGGCGGGGGTCCGCAAGTTCGCCTTCCTGATGCCATCCGGCATGCCGGCGATCGGGGCGGATCCGGTGATCGAGGGTCCGGCCACCTATCCCACCGCCTACTTCGGCGCCCGCTGCGCCGCGCTGGCCTGGCTGGCCGACTCGTAGGGCCTGGCTGGGGCTCTCACCCCGAGCGCCCTTGACAGCTCGGGACCCGCGACATAATCTACAACCAAATGGTTGTAGATTATCCACCATCCGCCCTGGGCCTCGACGACGACGAAATCGACCGCCTGTTCGGTGCCCTGGCCGATCGAACCCGTCGCGACATCCTGGCCCAGGCCATGACCGGCGACCACTCGGTCTCCGCACTGGCCCGCCGTTACCCGTTCAGCTTCGCCGCCGTCCAGAAGCACGTGGCCGTGCTGGAGTCGGCGGGCCTGGTGACGAAACACAAGCACGGCCGGGAACAACGGGTGATGACCAACATGGAGGCCATCGAGCGAGCCCGAACGCTGCTCGACCACTTCGAACGGCTCTGGGTCGACCGCCTGGAGCGCTTCGAGTCGGTGCTCGCCGAGGACGAAGAGCCCGACCGGAGCTGACCGCACCGACCACCGACCCCACTCCCCAACCCGACCGCCGACCCGATTCCCTAACCCGATTCCCCAACCTGAATCAAGGATGAACCGATGCCCGTTACCAGCATTGACAAGGATCTCGAGGAGCTCACCCTCACCCTCACTGCGGAGTACGACGCGGATGCCAAACAGGTGTGGCAGCTGTGGGCCGATCCTCGCAAGCTCGAACGATGGTGGGGACCACCCACCTACCCGTGCACGTTCATCGAGCACGACCTGTCGGTCGATGGCGAGATGCTCTACAAGATGGTCGGCGACGAGCAGGGCGACGAGCACTTCGGCCGCTGGCGCATCCTCGCCGTCGATCCCCCAAACCACATCGAGATCCAGGACGTCTTCGCCAACGACGACGGCTCACCCAACCACGACATGCCGACAACCAAATTCGAGGTCAAGATCAGCGAACTCGACGACGGCCGCACCCGTATGCAGACCATCTCTCATTTCCCGTCGGTCGAAGCGATGGAGCAGATGATCGAGATGGGCATGGTCGAGGGCATCGAGGCCGCCGCCGGCCAGATCGACGCCATCCTCGCCGAAGCCTGACGACGGCACCCAGCCGGCCGCACCCAACCGCAGAGCATCCCGTCGGCCGACGGGTGGGAACCTTCGGGCGTGATGCCAGACTCGGATCATGCCCGAAGGTCACGTTCTCCACCGCGCCGCCCGCCTCCAAGGCAAACGCTTCAACGGTCGGTCGGTGGCCGCCGAATCACCGCAGGGTCGGTTCGCCGAGGGGGCGGCGGCGGTCGACGGCCAGGTCGTCGAGTCGATCGACGCCCGGGGCAAGCACATCTTCTACCGGTTCGACAACGGTCTGGCGGTACACGTTCACCTCGGCCTGTTCGGCAAGTTCCGGCTGCAGACCCCGCCGTTCCCGGAGCCGTCGCCCAACGCAAGGCTCCTGCTCAGCACCGACGACGACCGCCTGCATCTGGCCGGGCCGACCACCTGCGAGCTGCTCGAACCAGGCGAGATCGAGGCCGTCCTCGACGCCCTCGGCCCCGACCCGATCGTGGCGCCGTCGGACGGAGCCGATCGGTTCGCCGCGCTGTTCATGCACTCAGCCGCCGGTCGGTGCCGATCGGTCGAGCGCTGCTCGACCAGAAGGCCATCGCCGGGCTTGGCAACGTCTACCGCTCGGAGCTGCTGTTCATGCTCGGGTTGAACCCGTTCGTTCCGGCTCGTGACGTCGAGCGCGACCTGGTCGATCAGCTGTGGAAGTTGTCGGTCGACGAGCTGCGCACCGGGGAGCGCTCGGGTCGCATCGTGACCGTCGACCCCGCCGCCCTCGACCGGCGGCGCCGCTCCGACTTGAAGCGGAGCGAGCGCCTCTACGCCTACAAGCGCCAGGGTGAGCCGTGCCGCCGATGCGGTACCCCGATCGCATCGGCCGAGATCGACGACCGCAACATCTGGTGGTGCCCGACCTGCCAACCGGACCGAGACTGAACCCGAACTGGCTAGGCCCCCTAGCCGGGTGTTCGGTCGGTGTCCGCCGGAGCCGAGGAGCCGGCCGGAGCCGCGGAGTCGGCCGAGTACGCACCGACGAGACGGGCGACCACGATGGCCAGGAACAGGGTGCCGGTGACCGCCTCCAACGATGCAAGCGAACGAGCCCACGGGCTGACGGGCAGGATCTCGCCGTAGCCGAGCGTGGACAGGGTGACGTAGCTGGCATAGAGCAGGCCCTGCCAGACCAGCGGCCGGTCGGGCGCTCCGTTGTCGACGAAGCTGCCGGGCTCCAGCGTCTCGAGCAGGTTTCCCGCCACCGCGAACACACCGCCGAGCAGCAGGTAGGCGGCCACCGCCAGGAGGATCAGTTGGGTCACGGTCGTGCCCACCCGCGGGCTGACCAGAAAGCGGAAGGTCGCAGTCAACAGCGCCAGCTGGAAGACACCGACCGACGCCAGCATCGCCAGCAGCGCCCACCGGCTCGTCTGGTCGAGCGAGAACCAGCCGCCGCCGAGCATCGTCAGGCCGGCCAGAACCAGAAACGGGGCCATGCGCACCCGCTCATCACGAACCAGGTTCAGGCCGAAGTAGATCATGCCGGCGTAACCGGCCATGTAGATCATCGTCGGCACCCTGCCCCACAGCGTGATGGGATAGCCGAACTGCATCGCCACCACCACGCCGAGAAGGAGCCACAGATTGCGGTTCGACAGCACAGCCAGACCCTATCAGTACCGGGTCAGCGCCGTATCGGTCCCCCAATCGGTGGCGGTCCGGCACCCGATCGGCTCGGTCGGCGCGTGTGAACGGGACGTGAAAGTGACGCCCGCGATTTGGGGCCGGACGGTGATCGTCGGTCATCCTGTGTTATGACCATGCATGTCGGGACCGAGCACCGGACACCGCACCGATGAGCGCGACGTTCTCGATCGACCCGCTCGACGGGTACCACACCCGGGCCGGCCGCTACGACGAACTGCTCGACCCCGACGGCGCGGTGCGATCCCACTGGTTGCCACTGGTCGAGTCGTTCGGCAATCTCGGCGTCGGCCGGCTGCTGGACCGGGCCGCTCGAACCCGACGCCAACTGGCGCAGGACGGCGTCACCTACAACGTCCCGATCGGTGCGATCGCCGACGGCGGGGGCGACGAGCCTGGCGCGGACGACCCGGGTCACGGCTCCGACCACCGCCACATTCCGTGGCCGCTCGATCCGGTTCCGATCGTGGTGCCCGATCACGAGTGGGATCAGGTTCGACGGGGCGTCACCCAGCGGGCGGAGCTGCTCAACCTGATCCTCGCCGATCTCTACGGACCACAGAAGTTGCTGCGGACGGGCGACCTCCCACCACAGCTCATCCTCGGCGACCCCCAGTTCCTCCGCTCCCTGCACGGCGTGGTCAACCACGGATCGAAACAGCTGGCGATGGTCGGCGTCGACTTCATGCGGGCCGACGACGGTTCCTGGCGGGTCTTCGGGCACCGCACCCAGGTCCCGTCCGGCGCCGCCTACGCGTTGGAGGACCGACGTATCCTGTCGCGGGTCATGCCCGGCGAGGTCGAGGAGGCCGACGTCCAGCGCCTGGCCCCGTTCCTGCGCCTCTACCGCAAGGCGCTGCGGGCCGCGGCCCCGCCCGGCGTGGAGGATCCGGTCACGGTCGTGCTGTCGTCCGGCACTCGCTCGGAGACGGCGTTCGAACACACCGCGCTCGCGGCCCAGCTCGGCACGGCATTGGTACGGGGCTCCGACCTCGAAGTCCACGACGACGGCGTGCGCCTCCAGACCGTGCATGGCCCCACCCCGGTTCACGTGATCCTCCGTCGCCTCGACGCCGCCTACTGTGATCCGCTCGAACTCGATCCCACCTCGACCCTCGGTGTGCCGGGACTGGTGGAGGCGGTTCGGGCCGGACAGGTCACGGTCGTCAACGGGCTCGGCACGCCGATCCTCGAGAACGCCGGACTCACCGCTCTACTACCGACGCTGTCGCGTCTGCTCGTGGGTGAGGACCTGATCCTGGGATCGGCCGACGCCTGGTGGTGCGGCGACCCGGTCGGACTGTCGCACGTCCTGAGCAACCTCGACGACCTCGTCGTCCGCCCGGTCAGCCGGGCGGAGCGGGAGTCGTCGATCGAGACCCGCAAGTTGACGGCAGCAGAGCGGGCCGAGCTCCGGGCCCGCATCGAGGCCGACCCGCATCGGTTCGTGGGCCAGGAACGCCTCGAGCCGGGCACCGCCCCCTGCCTGACCGACGAGGGTCTGCGGCCTCGGTCCACGGTGCTTCGCACCTTCGCGGTGGCCGACGACGACGGCTACTTCGTGATGCCGGGCGGGTTGGCCCGCTCGGCTCCCTCCGAACGGGAGGGCGAACCGATCTCCAATCTGGCCGGGGCCCTGAGTAAGGACATCTGGGTGTGTGGCGGGTCCCGGGAGCTGGAGCGGGGCTACTGGCTCTCGACCGATCCGGTGCCGGTACCGGCCAGGCGGGGCGCCCCGTCGGCCCGGGCGGCCGAGGATCTGTTCTGGCTGGGCCGCTACGCCGAGCGGGCCGAATCGACCGCGCGGCTCCTGCGGGTGATCCGCGACCGCCGCCGGGAGTTCAGCGCCAACCGCACCGGGCCGGGGCCGGTGGCCGTCGGCGTGCTTCTCGACGGATTGAGCCGGATCACCGGCACCTTCCCCCCGGTGCCACGGCCGACACGACCGGACGCCGCCGTCCGGACGAGGCCGGATCGATCGATCTCACCTCACCGGAGCTGTCGGCCCAGCTGGCCAACATCGTGGCCGACGACCACGACCCCGGCTCGCTGGCCCACTCGCTCCACTGCCTCATCGACGACATCGACGAGCTGCGCGACCAACTGTCGGTCGACACCAAACTGGTCATGGCCGATCTCGACCAGCGGGTCCGCGATCTCGACCCGGGCGCCACCGTGCCCGACGAGACCGTCGACGAACTGCTGACCGACATCATCCAGGGGCTCATGTCGCTGGCCGGCCTGGCGTCGGAGTCGTTGATACGGGACGAAGTCTGGTTGTTCATCGACGCCGGACGGCGGATCGAACGGGCGATCCACCTGAGCGGACTGCTGGCGGCGACCCTGGCCCGGGAACGCACCGCGGCGGCCGAGAGCCTGATCATCGAGTCGGTGCTCACCACTGCCGAGAGCATCATCACCTACCGACGACGGTACCGATCGCACGCCTCGGTGCCGAGCGTGCTCGACCTCCTGTTGAGCGACGACGGCAACCCGCGGTCGCTGCGCTACCAACTCGACCAGCTGGAGTTCGACCTTCGTCAGCTTCATCAGGGCGAGGGCACGCCGGTGTGGCGCAGTGGTATCCCGCTCAGCCATCCGTCGGTTGCCGACCCGGTCACCGCAGCCGGCACCGACGACGATCCGGGGGAGATGCCGATGGTGACCGAGACCATCGCGTCGGTGCGCGAGATCGCCGTGCGGCTGACCCATTTCGAATCCCAGGTCGCCACGGCCGGATTGACGCTCGACGAGCAAGGTCGCCGGGTCGCCCTCACCGAGTTCCTCGACGACGCCGTGCAACGCCTGAACTTCGTGGCCATCCTCGTCTCCGCCACCTTCTTCACCCGCCAACAGCCGGTGCGGTCGGTGGTCACCCCGGTCGACGTGTCCACCATCGGACCGGACACGGAGCCGGACCGGTGAAGTTCAGGATCGTTCACCACACGACCTATACCTACGATGCCCCGGTCACCGCCAGCTTCGGGCAGATCCATCAGATGCCGGAGAGCCAGGACGGCCAGCAGTGCCTTCGCCGCGACCTGCACATCGAGCCCCGACCCGAGGTGCTGACCGAGCGGGTCGACTACTTCGGGAACCGGGTGGCCACCTGCGTCATCCGCGAGGCCCACACCACGCTCGTGGTGAGCAGTGAAAGCGAGGTCGACACCGGTGGTCGAGCCGAGCCGGTGAGGGAGACCGACGGTTCGCAGGCCACGGCCAGGCTCCCGTGGACCGAGTTCCGCGACGGGTTGTCGGGCGACGACCTGGTGGCCGCCGACTTCACGCTCGACTCGCCGCTCATCAGACGATCCCGGGCGCTGGCCGACTATGCCCGAGCGAGTTTCGAGCCGGATCGTCCGCTGCTCGACGCGGTGCACGAGCTGTCGTCCCGGATCCATTCCGACTTCACCTTCGACACCGCCGCCACCGACGTCGACACCCCGCTGGAGAAGGTGCTGCGCATCCGCAAGGGGGTCTGCCAGGACTTCGCCCATGTGATGGTCGGGAGCCTGCGTTCGCTTGGACTGCCGGCCTGCTACGTGAGCGGTTATCTCGAAACCGACCCGCCACCCGGTCAGGAGCGTCTCGTCGGCGTCGACCGGACCCATGCCTGGGTGGGGCTGTATCTCGGAGAGGGCCACTGGACCGGCGTCGACCCGACCAACGACCAGCCGGCAGGCGAACGTTACATCACGACCGCTCGAGGCCGCGACTACGGCGACGTGCCCCCAATGAAAGGGGTCATCTTCACCGACGCCAAGGAGACGAAGCTGAAGGTGTCGGTCGACGTCCACCGCATCTGACCCTCCCCTCGCTGTTCCGGGGTGTGGGTTGATCGCTTCCGATCACTGGACACCCCAGAACCGAGAAGCGGGAGGGTTGGGGCGGTTGGAAGCCTCAGCCCGGGGAGATGTCGGCGACCCGCCGGGCCCGCAGGGTACAGAGCGATCCGGCGACCCGGACCTCGCCGTCGATGATGGTGACGGCCACGCCGGGGAACTCGCCGGCGGCGATGGCATCGGTGGCCGAGTCGCACACCGAGCCGAGCGATGCGTCGATCACGACGAGGTCGGCCTCCCGACCTTCGTCGATCACATTGCCGTCCGATCCGAACGCCCGGGCGCCCTGGCCCGATGCGATGGCCCAGCCGACCTCGGGGGCCACATCGGCCAGTGAACAGATGTCGCCGATCGTCTTCAGGACCCCCAACGACGTCACGCCATAACCGGTCGGGGTGTCGGTGCCGATCAACAGACGATCGAGGGCGCCCGCTTCGGAAAGGCGCTCGACCACCCGGAGCATCGAGCGGGTGCCGCCGGCCTGCACGATCTCCACGAACGGGGGGCCGTCGGGCCCGCACAGCCGATCGATGTCGTCGTCCGACAGCGAGGCAAAGGTGTTGGCGTGGGAGGCGATCGTGGGCTCGACGGTGAACACATCGTCGGCCGTGAAGTGGGGGTGGGCGTCGCCCCCCGGACCTCGGTCCGACGTACAGCCGCAGTGCATGTGAACCGTCATGCCGAGGCTGCGGGCGTGACGCGACAGCTCACCGGATCGAACCGGATCCTTCAGTGACCCGATGCCGACCTCGCCGATGATCCGCATCCCGATCTCGCGAGCGCGGTCGATGTGGCCGATGTCGGTGTCGAACTCCAGCAGCATGGCCCCGGCATGTACTTTCATCCCGGCCGGGCGGAAGGTGTTGAACGAGTGGAAGGCCCCGGCGGCGATGGCCAGCGCCGAGGCCGCATTGACTCGGCCGGGGGCGTGCACCTCGCCGGCCGACATCACCCGCGTGACCGCCCCGTGGAGCATGCGCTCCAGGTACCCGACCGACTGCTGCTTGTGGGCGTAGTCGCCGAGCGTCGGATGCACGTGGGTGTCGACCAGGCCGGGGGCGACGGTCATGCCCTTGCAGTCGATCACCGTGTCGGCACTGGTGACCGACGCCGTGGCCGCCCCGTCGAACGAGACGATGCGGCCGTCGTCGATGACGATGGTGTCGGCGTCGCGGACCGGGTCGTCGATCTTGCCGGTCAGGACGGTGCCGATGTTGTGCAGGACGAGTTGCATCGAGTCGCCCTCTCAGACGTTGGCCATGATGTGGCGGGTGAACAGGTCGATCTGGGCCGGATCGGGGATCAGCGGGTTGAGGATCAAGTGATCGACCCCTGCCTTCTTCAACTCGATGATCCGCTGGGTCATCTCGTCGATCGTCCCGAACAGGTAGGCCTTCTGGAGGTCGTCGTCGCTCCGCTTGACGTCCATCACCGTCCGGTAGGCCCGGAGCTGTTCGGCGATGATGTGGTCGCGGTCGGTCGAGTCGACGATGTGGAGCCACTGGGCGTGCGACATGGTGAAGTCGTCCATGTTCCGCCGGCCGCGGAGGTAGTTGTCGACCGACGAGATGTCGCCGGCGATGATCTCCGGACTGGTGCCACTGGAACGACAGATCCACCCGTCGTGGCGGCCGATGCGGGCCAGCACAGCGGGGGCCATGTTGGGCGTGTCGACGTTGTCGACGATGTGCACCTGGCTGCCGCCGCCGATCCAGATCGGAATCGGCTGCTCGGGGCGGGGGTAGAGGCTGGTGCCCTCGTCAACCTGGTAGTACCGGCCTTCGTAGTGCACGTCGTCCTGGGTGAGGAGGAGCTGTATCAACTCCAGTGCCTCATCGGTGCGCCGGCCCCGTTCGGAGCGGGGAATACCGACCGACGCAAACTCCTTGTCGTCATGGCCGGTGCCGACGCCGAGGATCACTCGACCACCGCCGGCCAGGTGATCGAGGGTGGCCGCCTCCTTGGCGGTGATGGTGGGGTGGCGGAACGGCGCACAGAGGATGGCGGTGCCGAGCTTGACCTCGGAGGTGACCCCGGCGGCCACCGACAGCGTGACCATCGGATCGTGCCACGCCGTCGAGTAGACGTTCGGCGCGACCAGCAGGTGGTCGATCACCCAGATGGCCGAGATGCCGGCCTCCTCCACGTGGGCGAAGTACGGGACGAGCTCCCGGGAGGTCGCCGACGTGGTGGTTGGTCGGGCATACGAGGGCACACGCCATCCGAAGTTCATGTGAGGCTCCAGTTCCTATCGGGAGGGTTGTGGCGAAACACGGTCATACCGAGACCCTCGGCTGCTGGTCGGCGGCATCGGGGGCGGTCGTGCCGTAGAGGCGACGCATCACGAGCCGGTAGACGAGGCCGTGCAGCTTGTCGAGGGCCAGGCCGAGGATCGTGAGCAGGACGAACGCCACGTACATCAACTCGGTGTCGAGCGTGCCCTGGGCCACGATGATCTGGGCGCCGAGCCCCTTGTTGGCCCCGACGTACTCGGCGACGACGGCACCGACCAAGGCCAGCATCAACGCCACCCGCAGACCGCTGAAGATCGTGGGGATGGCATGGGGGACCCGGCACTTCAACAGGGTCGTCCAGCGCGAGGCTCTCAGCGCCTTGAACAACTCGACCATCTCCGCCGGGGCCGATGTCAGCCCGAGATAGGTGTTCTCCAGCAGCGGGAAGAAGGCGATCAGTGCGGCGATGATGATCTTGGGCTCCTGACCGAACCCGAACCAGATGACGAGGATCGGGGCCAGGGCGAACTTGGGCAGGGCCTGGGTGATGATGACGTAGGGCATGATCACCCGTCGGGCGATGTCGAACTCGGCGGCCAGCACCCCGAAGCCGATGCCGATGGCGCCGCCGAGCAGGAAGCCGAGGGTGATCTCCTGCACGGTGATCCAGATGTGCTGGTTGGCCCTTCCCTGGCCGACGTACTCGATGAGACGTTCGAGCACGGCACCAGGTGTGGGCGAGATCAAGGGCGAGTTGCTCGACGCCCACAGATGCCAGATCAGGATCAGGATGGCGGCGCTGGCGGCGAACAGGAGTTGACCGAGGCGTTTCTCGGACAGTCCGAACCGGGGTCTGTCGGTTCGGGCGATGGCGGGACGGCGTATCGAGGCCATGGCTAGTGCAGCTCCTCTCGGATTCGCTGGCGCAACGACCAGAAAGCCTGGTCGCCCTCGACCTTCTCGAAGCTTCGGGGTCGCTCGATGTCGACCCTGATCACGTCGTGGACCCGGCCGGGTCGGGCCGACATGACGAGCACCCGATCAGAGAGGAAGACGGCCTCGCCGATGTCGTGGGTGACGAACACGATGGTGGTGTTCGACTCCTCCCAGATACGGAGCAGTTCGACGTTCATGGTGTCTCGGGTCTGGGCGTCGAGTGCTCCGAAGGGTTCGTCCATCAGCAGGATCGACGGGTTGGTCACGAGCGCTCGGGCCACCGACACCCGCTGCTGCATACCACCGGACAACTCGCCGGGACGATGTCCCCGGTAGTCGGCGAGGCCGACCATCTCGAGCACCTCGTGCGCAGCCACCCGGTCGGCGTCGGTCGGCTTGCCGTTGATCTCGAACGGCAGCAGCACGTTGTCCTCCACCGTTCGCCACGGCAACAGCACGGCCTTCTGGAAGACGTAGCCGATGCGGGGATCCGGTTCGGTGACCACGTCGCCACCGATCCGGATCTCACCGGCGGTCGGAGGGATGAGACCGCCGATGCAGCGCAAGAGGGTGCTCTTGCCGCAGCCGCTCGGACCGACGATCGAGACGAATTCCCGATCGTCGATACCGAAGTCGATGGCTTCGAGAGCGGTGATGTCACCGGCCTGAGAGGCGAACACCTTCGACACCCCATCGATGACAATGTGATCGATACCAGCGTGATCGATGCCGGCGTGGTCGATCGACGTGTGACCGTTCGTCAAGCCGATCTACCCGTCGCTGTAACGGTTGGTGATGATCGACGGAACATCGACCGCTTCCTCGAGGATGCCGAGGTCGACACCCTGTTGGGCGACGTCGGCGATCGTGTCGGGATCGCACCAGCCCATGCCGTTGTCGGCGACACCGGGCCCGTTGTTCTGCATGTCGATGCGGTAGTCGATGACCGCCCGGTTGCGTTCGAGATTCTCGGCGCCATCCGCGTAGCGGGAGCCGATCTCGGCCGCCTCGTCGGGATTCTGCTCGATCCACAGCTTGGCCTTCTCGAGGGCCTCGATGAACCGGCCGACCGCTTCGTCGTTGGCGTCGAGCCACTCCCGCTTGGCGAAGTAGACGTCGTTCGGGCCGGGCACCTGGTCGTACTGCCAGATCTGGTAGTCGCCGACCTGATCCTCGGGAATGCCGCCGTTCTCCAGCAGGCCCCAGTTGACCGATCCCCACGTCGACGCCGCCTGGGCTTCACCGGCGAGCAGCGCGGTGCCGAAGTCGATACCGGTGGCGGCGAAGGTCACGTCGTCCTCGGTGATGCCGTTGGCGGCGAGCAGCAGCGAGGCGTACCACTTGCTGGTCGAGGCCTGTGAGGTGACGGCGATCGTCTTGCCTCGGAGATCCTCGGGCGACTCGATACCGGCGCTGGTATTGACCAGCATCGTCAGCCAGTTCTGGGTGTAGGGGCAGTAGAAGCCCTCGAGGTCGTCGCCGGCGACGACGGCGAAGAAGCCCGAGAACGGATCGGCCATGGCGATATCGGCGTTGCCGCCGACCAGCTGGAAGATGGCGTCGCCCGCTCCGGCCCCGGCGAGTTGCTCGATCTCGACGCCTGCCTCGGCGAAGTAGCCGTTCTCCTCGCCGACGTAGAGGTCGATGAAGTCGATGAACTTGGCTCCCCAGGTGACGAGGCGGATCGTGGTGACCTCGGCCGGTGCTTCGGTATCGGCTGCATCGTCCTCGGATGCTTCGTCGTCGGCCGCATCGTCTTCGGCAGCGGCGGCGTCATCCTCTGCAGCGTCGTCATCGGCCGCATCGGTTTCCGCTGCGGTCTCCTCGGTGGCCTCGGTATCATCGGCCGACTCATCGTCGCCGTCGCCACAGGCCGCCAAAATCACCCCCAGCGCCATCAGGACCGCGATCCAACGCCGCCACAAGCCTGCCCGATTGAACGTGGCCGGTTTCGCTTGCACCATTTTGCTCTCCCCTTCTTTGGTGTCTACATTCTATATGAAATCAACGATCGAATGTCAACTGTGGCAACTCGTGGCATGCTTGTAAGATGCAGCCGCACCGGCTCAGGGGAACGACCGAAGGCGACACCGAACCAATGACAACGTTTGAACGGCCAAAAACGGCCCAGGAGGCGGTACTCCAGGAAATTCGCCGGCGAATGCTCGACGGTCGGCTCAAGCCGGGCGAGGCGATCAGACCGGATGCCGTCGGAGCCGAGCTCGGCGTGTCGGCAGTGCCGGTGCGGGAGGCCCTGCGCATTCTCGAGGGCGAGGGTCACGTGCAGGCTCGACCCCACAAGGGCTACGTCATCACCGAACTCGACATCGACGACCTCAACGAGATCTACCGCATCCGCGGACTGCTCGAGGAGGAGGCTGTTCGTCAGGCCATCCCGAAGCTCGACGCCGAGACCGTCGCCCGACTCCGCACCATCGTGGCCGACATGGACGATGTCGGCGACAACGTCACCGCCCTCACCGCGATCAACCGCCGCTTCCACTTCACCCTGTTCGAAGCAGCCGAGATGCCCCATCTGCTCAGGATCCTCCGCACCCTGTGGGACTCCTCCGACCGCTACCGCACCCGCTACCTCATGGCCCCGGAAAACCGCGAGCTCGTGCACGAGCAGCACCGTCGCATCATGGACGCCGTCGCCGAAGGCGACACCGAGCGGGTTCTCGCCGAGAAGGCCCTTCACCGTGAGCATGCCATCGCCGCGCTGGGTTCCGATGCGGCCCGAGGCAGCGACGGATCCGAGCAGGCCGAACGTTAACGCCCGGCCGAGGGCCGCCGGCCTCGTTCATGTGGGCGTTGTGCGAGCGTCGACGACGGCGTTGTCGAGGTCCCGGTTCCCGATTCTGGGGAACGGCCGGGACCCACTCGCCCCACCGATGGCCACGACCACCTCATCGGCCCTCGGGGCATCCGGTATCGAGGCAGTTGCCGTGTGGTAGTGGGTTCGCCGCAGCATCTCGCCTTTGTGGACCAGCGGCACCACGATCGGTGAGCCCGGTCCGCCCCTGGTGTTCGCGAACACCAGGGTGCTGGCCCCGTCGACCGCATCCCGGATCGGGTTGCCGAACATGAGGGTGTGCACCATGGCGTTGGCGTGCTCGAGTTCACCGTCGACCCCGACCACCGAACACTTGCCATACGCTTCGATGGCGTCGGCGGACCCGAACGTGTTGACGAGCCGCTCCGACAGAAGGGCGCCGAGGTCGTGCGCGAAGTCGACGATCTCGAGGCGAAGATCCTCCACGTAGCCTCGCCCGGCCCAGGGGTTGGCCAGCACGGCGGCCACCACCACGAGCCTGAGCGGCGGGTCGACCGGACGGTCCATTTCCGAGTGGATCTCGTCGACGGTCACGTGCATCTTGCGCAGGCGGAGGCCTCCGGCGCCCCTGGCTGCAGAAGTCATGGAGTGGGGACTCATGTCGCGGCCGCTCCCAGCAGATCGATCTTGCGTTGTTCGATCTTGACCCGGAGTGGCGGGAAGACCTCGTCGGGGTCGATTTTGACGGCGATCAGGGTGGGCCCGTCGGCCGACAGTGCGGCCTCCAGCGCCTTGTCGAGCTGAGACGGATCGTCGATCGTGTGCCCTTCGACGCCGAGCGCCGCGGCCAGGGCGGCGAAGTCGATAGCGCCGAGTTCGACAAAGTGGTCCTCGCCGTAGAACTCCTCGGCCTGGTGTTTGAGGATGCCGAGTGCGCCGTCGACGAAGACCACGGCCACGACCGGCAGTCCGAGATCTTTGGCCACCACCAACTCGCCCATCGTGTGGACGAACCCGCCGTCGCCCGAGATCGACACAACCCGGGCACCGTCGCCGGCCACCGACGCGCCGATCGCGGCGGGCAGGCTGAAGCCCATCGCGTCGAACTCGCACGACTGGAGCAGGCCGTCGGGACGGGCGACGTCGAGCTGCTCGCAGACCCAGAGACGGTGGTTGCCGATGTCGGCCGAACACACGACGTCACCGCCGGTGTGGCGATTCAGAGCCTGGAGGAAGGTGGCTGCGCTCAAACCCTGATCGGGATTGTTCTGTGGTTCGGTGCGCTGTGGCCG
Organism: Acidimicrobiales bacterium; assembly: GCA_965216675.1. Lineage (GTDB taxonomy): Bacteria > Actinomycetota > Acidimicrobiia > Acidimicrobiales > SZUA-35 > JAHELU01. The sequence continues at coordinate 2,560,544 of CBDCGK010000004.1, forward strand.
CCGATCGAACCACGGCTCCTGCCGTTCGACCTCCGCCGCCAGCGCGGCGAGGGCTTGACCGGCATCGGCGACGATCCCGGTCGAGGAGCGATAGTTGCGGTTGATCTGGGAGGGGTCGATGTCGATCTGGATGAGGGTGGCGTCGGAGGCGAAGAGCGAGGCTCGCCAGCCGTAGGTCGTCTGTTCACCGAGCGCGCAGCCGGCGATGACGATGACGTCGGCCGACGCCATGGCCTCCCGTGCCGCTTCCGTGCCGTAGAAGCCGAGCATGCCGACGCTGCGCGGGTGCTCGGTGTCGATCGATCCGATGCCGGACCGGCTGGTGGCGACCGGGGCACCGAGCTGTTCGGCCAACGCGGCCAGCGCGGCCGTGCCGCCACCTCGGATCACGCCATGGCCGGCGAGGATGGCGGGCCGCTCGGCCGCGGCCAGCGCGGCTGCGGCGGCGCTGATCGCCTCCGGCGGGGCGGGGGCGGCTTCGGCGGGCATGACCGTCACCGGATTCCAGCCCTCGATCCGGTCGGCCTGCAGGTTCTGAGGCAGGGCGATGTGCACCGGACCGGGACGACCGGAGGCGGCGAGCTGAAGACCGGTGGCCAACAGGTTCGTGATCTCGTCGAGCGACACGGCCTGGGTCGATGACTTGCAGAACGGATCGAGCAGCCCCACGTTGTCGCAATACTGCAGGATATTGCGGTGCACGTAGCGCCGGTCGACCTGGGCCGTGATCACCAGGAGCGGGATCGAGTCGGCCTGGGCGTTGGCCACGGCGGTGACGACGTTGGTCGCCCCCGGACCCGGAGCACCCGTGAGCACGACACCTGGGCGCCCCGTCGACAGCGCGTAACCCGACGCCATGTAACCGGCTCCCTGTTCATGACGGGCCGGGACCACCCTCGGCGCGCCAAGCTGCCCCATCTCGTGATAGGTCGGCAGGAAGTGACCGCCGGCCACGGTGAAGACCGTGTCGATACCGCCTTCCTGCAACATTCGGGCAATCGCGATTCGCCCGATCACGGGCTCGACTCCAGTAGTCATGACACCTCCGGCTCTCTGTATTCGACAGACTATATTCGATAGAATCTTCCCGCAAGCGCGTCCGTCGAGATGGATCTTGCCTGTCACTGGCGATCACTATTGTCAGTCACATGGATTCGATTGCTCAAATTGACGTTCAAGTTGCGAAAGATGATCCGGATGCGTCGGTGGATGGCGCAGGCGACGAGATCTCGCTGGAGCGGCTCGAGGCCGATCTGGTTTCCCACGCGGCGATGATCGCTGCGGCGACGTGCCGGTGGTTGGGGTGGTTGGCCGAGTACGACCGCAGGCGAGGGTGGGCAGTCTGGGGCTGCAAATCGGCGGCCCATTGGTTGTCGTTTGCCTGTGGCATGTCGCTGCGCACCGCTCGCGATCACGTGCGGGTCGCCCGGGGTCTGGAAGAGCTTGCGACGGTTCGGGCCGCGTTCGGGGCCGGTGAGTTGTCGTTCTCCAAGGCCCGGGCCTTGACCAGGCTGGAACGCCCGATCGACGAGCAGGCCATGGTCGACCTGGCTCGTGTCACCACCGCCGCCCAGCTCGACCGGGTGGTGGCAGGCCACCGCCGGATCGACGGCCAAACACCCGACAGACCGAGTGACCACGGCGGTTCCGCGGAACCGTCGGTCGATGACGGCGGCTGGTCGAAGCGCTGCTACCGGCAACGCCATCTGCCTGACGGGATGGTCGAGATCAGCCTCGTCGTACCGGTTGACGTGGCCGCCATGATCGATGCCTCGGTCGACGCCCGAGTCGATGAGATCCTCGCCGACGCGGGAACGGACGGTCCGGTGAGCGAGCGGGTGGCGGAGAGGGGTGGTTGGTCAGCGATACAGGCCGACGCCGCCGTCGAGCTCTTGGGCGGTTCCGCGGAACCGACTCAGGTCGAACTCGACATCGATCTCACCATCACCATGCCCGCCGACACCGACCCCGGCGCCGTCGACCCTACCGACACCGCCACGCTGGCCACTGGAGCCCGACTCCCCTCGGAGGTGACTCGCCGCCACAGCTGCGATGCAACCGCCCGGATCACCACAACCAACCACACCAACGGCCGCCACGCCAACGACCGCCACACCAACGGCGGCCACACCAACGGCTGCCACACCAACGGCCATGGCCACGGCCCGTCAATCGGGGTAGGGCGACGCACCAGGATTGTGCCCCGCTGGCTCCGCCGCCGAATCGAACGACGGGACGACTACACCTGCCGTTTCCCAGCTTGTAGTTCAAACCGTCGCTTGCACGCCCACCACCTCGTGCATTGGTCCGACAACGGGCCCACCGATCTCAACAACCTCTTGTTGTTGTGCAACTTCCACCACCACCTCGTCCACGAAGGGGGCTGGACACTCACCGGAACCGCCACCAACCACCACATCGCCCGACCCGACGGCACTCCACTCCCCACCACCCCACCTCGAAACTTGCACGCCGCAGCCGACACGCCCGAACTCGACCCGGCCACCGTGGCCGACCCCAACGCATTGTTCGCTACCGCCGGCGCCGGCGAACGATACGACCACAACTACATCGTCGACGTCACCTGGACCGTCAACGACGACCATCGAAAGCGGCTCCGCGGAACCGCCGAAGCCGCTATCGGAGTCGCGCTCGACGGACAGCCAAATCGCGGCGTGCACCGGGATCTGGGTCCGCCCGTCCGGCGGGCGAGTCTGCGCCGGCCGAGTCTTCCGCGGCCTAGTCTGCGCCCGGGATCCAGGAGGTGCCGGCGAGCGGGACCTTGGCCATCGCCGCCGCCTCGACCGTGAGGGCCGCGAGGTCCTCCGGCTCCAGGTTGTGGACGTGCGACTTGCCGTTGGCCCGGGCCAGTGTCTGCACCTCCAACGTCAGCACCTGGAGGTAGTTGGCCAGCCGGCGCCCGGCCACCACCGGGTCGAGGCGGGACGACAGCTCCGGATCCTGGGTGGTGATGCCGGCCGGGTCGGTCCCGGCCTGGTAGTCCTCCCAGTAGCCGGCCGACGTGCCGAGTTCCCGGTAGCCGTCCTCGTGGGCAGGGGCGTTGTCGCCGATGGCGATGAGCGCAGCGGTGCCGATGGAGGCGGCGTCGGCCCCCAGCGCCAGCGCCTTGGCCACGTCCGCTCCGGTGCGGATGCCACCGGCCACGATCAGCTTGACCCGACGATGCACGCCCAGTTCCTTGAGCGCCCGAACGGCCTCGGGAATGGCGGCCAGCGTCGGGATGCCGACGTGTTCGATGAACACCTCCTGGGTGGCCGCGGTGCCACCCTGCATGCCGTCGACCACGACCGCGTCGGCGCCTGCCTTCACCGCGAGCGCCGTGTCGTAGTAGGGGCGGGCCGCACCGACCTTCACGTAGATCGGCACCTGATGGTCGACCACCTCCCGCAACTCGATGATCTTGATCTCCAGATCGTCGGGGCCGGTCCAGTCAGGGTGACGGCACGCCGAACGCTGATCGATGCCCTCGGGGAGCGTGCGCATCTGCGCCACCCGTTCGGTGATCTTCTGTCCGAGCAGCATCCCGCCGCCACCGGGCTTGGCCCCCTGTCCGACCACAACCTCGATGGCGTCGGCTTTGCGGAGGTCGTCGGGGTTCATCCCGTAGCGCGACGGCAGATACTGATAGACGAGCGTCTTGGAGTGGCCACGCTCCTCGGGCGTCATGCCACCGTCACCGGTGGTGGTCGACGTGCCGGCGGCATTCGCCCCCCGCCCCAGCGCCTCCTTGGCCTGGGCCGACAGCGATCCGAAACTCATCCCGGCGATCGTGATCGGGATGTCGAGCCGGACCGGCCGCTCGGCCCGATCCTCGCCGATCACCACGTCGGTCCCGCATGCCTCCCGGTAGCCCTCGAGCGGGTAGCGCGACATCGACGCCCCGAGGAACACCAGATCGTCGAAGGTCGGCAGTCGACGTTTGGCCCCGAAGCCACGGATGCGGTAGATGCCGGTGTTGGCCGCCCGCTGGATCTCGGCGATGACGTTGCGGTCGAACGTGTAGGACTCCCGCTGGTGCCACTGGTCGGTGCTCACGTTGGGTCCGTCCTTCCCGCTTCGGCGTCGATGTCGTCGACATGAAAGTTGTAGAGGTTTCGGGCCGAGCCGTAGCGGGTGAAATCGTCGACGTCGGCGTCGAGGCCCGAACGGTCGAGGAGGGCGGCCAGCGTCAACCGGTGGTCGGGGCCGAGATCCTTCGCCACGCAGTCGGCGCCGAGCGACGCCACCGATCCGCGAACGAACAGATTGGCCTCGTAGAGCGAGTCGCCGAGATGGTGGCCGGCATCACCCAACACGACGAGGTTGCCGGCCTGGGCCATGAACGCCGCCATGTCCCCGACGTTGCCGCCGACCACGATGTCGACGCCTTTCATCGAAATACCGCACCGGCCGCCGGCGTTGCCGTCGATGACCACGAGCCCCCCGCACCCGGTGGCACCGGCCGACATGGTGGCGCCACCGGTGATCCGCACCGTTCCCGACATGATGTTCTCGGCCACCCCGGTGCCGGCATTGCCCCGGATGATCACCGACCCCTCCTGGTGCATGCCCGCCCCGTAGTAGCCGACCGAACCACGGACTTCGACCGACAGTGGTGCGGTCAGCCCGGCGGCCACGGCGTGGGCGCCGCGGGGATTGATGATCGTGTAGTGCCCGTCCGTCGCCTCGTGGAGGGTGCGGTTGACATCCCGCAACGACAGTTCGGTCATGTCGAGGACGGTGGTGTCGACTCCGGTGTCGGTCCGGATGGGGGTGCCGGTCACGAGCGCAGACTCCAGGTGTAGACGCGGGCCGGTTCGGGTTCGAACAGCTCGGCGTGATCGACGTCGGGCAGGGTGGCGATCGCCCGGTACTCCGACGACATGGCCACCCAGTCGTCGGTCTCGGCGATCACCGCAGGCTTGCAGGCGATGGGGTCCCGCAGCACAGCGAACCCGTCGGCCGTACCGACGGCAAAGGTGTAGAAACCGTCGAGGTCGTCGAGCGATCGGGTCAGGGCCTCGTCGAGCGTGTCGCCTTGATCGAGGCGCCAGGCGAGGTAGCCGGCGGCCACCTCCGAGTCGTTCTCGGTCTGGAACACCGAGCCGTGGCGCCGGAGCTGCTCGCGGAGCTGATTGTGATTTGACAACGAACCGTTGTGCACGAGACAGGTGTCGGCGCCGGTGAGGAAGGGGTGGGAGCCGTTGGTCGTTATGGCCGATTCGGTGGCCATCCGGGTATGGGCCAGCGCATGGGTGCCCGTGCGGCTCGCCAGGTCGTAGCGGGAGGCGACCAGGTCGGGGTCACCCACCGACTTGAACAGCTGGATGGACTCCCCGTGAGCCAGCACGTCGAGGTCGGGTTGATTGTCGATGAGCCAGCGGCGGGCGGCCGCCGAGTCGCCGTCGATCTCGAACACAGCGTGGTCGTCGATCGGCCGGACCTCGACGTCGACCCCGAGGGCCTCCTTCAGATCGCGGGCCACCGCGGACCAATCCGGACGGCTCGACTCGGCCAGCACGGTGAGACGGGTGCGCCCGTCGACACCCTCGTCGTAGATGGCAAAACCGGCGCTGTCGGGTCCCCGACTGCGCATCTCATGGAGCATGGCCGCCGTGAGTCGACCCAGCTCGGGACGGTACGTCGCCGTTTTCAGGAACAGCCCGACAATGCCGCACATGTCGCATCCACCACCTTTCCAACCACTGTTTCTCGGAGGTTTTGACCCAGACTCTTTTGACACAAGTGAAGGTTCTTCACTAAGAGTAGTGGAGGGGCTGAGCGTCGGCCAATGCACGTCAAGGGGGATTCATGACCGGTGTCCAAGACATGAAGGCGCGAGTGGCGGAGGATGGGGTCGACTTCATCTACGCCATGTTCGTGGAGATGCACGGCAAGCCGTGCGCCAAACTCGTGCCGGTGAGCGCCATCGACGCGCTCATGGCCGACGGCGCCGGGTTCGCCGGGTTTGCCGCCGGTCCGATGGGCCAGGACCCGTCGGACCCGGACATCCTCGCCATCCCCGATCCCACCTCCTATACGGTGCTGCCGTGGCAACCCGACGTGGCCGCCATGCAGTGCAACCCGACCGTCGAGGGCGAGTTGTGGCCCTACGCCCCGAGAGTCATCCTGGAGCGGGCACTCGACCGTCTCGCCGAACGCAACCTGGTGTTGAAGGTCGGCGTCGAGGCCGAGTACTCGCTGCTGAGCCGGGCCGACGACGGCTCGGTCTCCGTGGCCGACGAGCGCGACGTCGATCCGCTGCCCTGCTATGACGCCCGAGGCCTGACCCGGATGCTGCCCCATCTCACCGAGGTGTCGCGCAACCTCGACGCCATGGGTTGGGGCAACTACGCCAACGACCACGAGGACGCCAACGGTCAGTACGAGCAGAACTGGCAGTACGCCGATGCCCTCACCACCGCCGATCGGGTGATCGTGTTCCGGCTGATGATCCACACGCTGGCCCAGCGTCAGGGTCTGCACGCCACGTTCATGCCCAAACCGTTCTCCGACAAGACCGGCAACGGCCTCCACACCCATCTGAGCCTCTGGACGGCCGACACCGACGAGCCCCTCTTCGTCGGCGGCGATCCGGGCGACGACCCGAAGGGGTTGGGGCTCAGCACCCTCGCCTACCAGTTCATCGCCGGGCTGATCGCCCACGCTCCTGCCCTCGTTGCGGTCACCTGCCCGATCGTCAACTCCTACAAGCGGATGGGAGTCGGTGCCCCCACCTCGGGGGCCACGTGGGCTCCGGCCTACGCGGCCTACGGCGGCAACAACCGCACCCAGATGATCCGGGTTCCCGAACCCGACCGCATCGAGCTGCGGCTCGTCGATGGAGCGGCCAACCCCTACCTGGCTCTGGCCGCGATTCTGGCCTGCGGCCTCGACGGCATCGACAACGAGATGGATCCCGGCGACCCCAACGTCGACAACCTGTTCAAGCTCTCCGCCGACGAGGTGGCGGCCCGGGGCATCGTGTCGCTGCCACCGACACTGTTGCACGCGGCCGACAACCTGGCCGGCGACGGCGTGCTCGCCGCCGGGCTGGGCGACACTGGTGACGGCCCCTACCGTGACTACTTCGCCGAAGTGAAGCGGGCCGAGTTCCTCGACCACCATCACCAGGTCACCCCCGGCGAGGTCGACCGTTACCTGTCGCTGTTCTGATCGGCGGCGGTTCCGACGCCGAGATCTGGCACGCTTCTGAGATGAGCGACCGAACACAACCCGATGATCTCGGCGATCTCACCGCCGACGAAGTGCACACCGTCGTCGGCCGCCGCGTTCGTGAGTTGCGAATCGGCCTCGGGCTCACCATGGAACGGTTCGCGGCTCAGGCCGGTCTGTCGATCGGCATGCTGTCGAAGATCGAGCACGGCCAGACGTCGCCGAGCCTCGGAACGCTGACCCGCCTGGCCAACGCGGCCGGTGTACCGTTCACGGCACTGTTCCGTGGGCTCGACGAGGAGCACGACGCTGTCATCGTTCCCGCAGGCGGCGGTCTGGAGATCGCCCACGAGGGTGACGGGCGAGGGCGAACCTACCAGGACCTCGGGGCGCTGCGGGGCCCGAACCGGACCATCGAACCGGTCCTGGTGACCATCACCGAACCCGACGAGGTCTTTCCGCTGTTCCAGCACGGCGGTGTGGAGTTCATCCATATGCTGGAGGGCGTGCTCGAATACGGCTACGGGTCGAAGCGGTATACGCTCCGAGCAGGCGACACGATGCAGTTCCGGGGCGACGTAGCCCACGGCCCGACGGCCCTCATGGAACCACCGGTTCGGTTCTTGTCACTCAAAGTCCACGAAGGAAACGCAACGTGATCGTCTTCGTCGACTATGAACACGCCGATGGCCGCGACAGTGATCTCGGGCAGAAGCTCCTGGCCGCCCGCACCTGGATCACCTACCGATTGGAGGACCTGGCCGAGCAGCACTGCATGCTGGTGCGCTACGACCGGATCACCCCGGAGCTGCTCGACCACCTCGAAGCCCGGGCCATCTTCATCAGCGGCAACGCCACCGAGCCCGATCGCTACGAACCCGAGGCGCTGAAGCCGCTCGTCGAGATCATCGGCTCGACCGATCTGCCGATGTTCGGGTTCTGCGGCGGCTTCCAGGTGATCTCCGATGCGCTGGGCGCTCCCCTCGAGCTGCTCGCCCCGCCCGAGGGAATGACCCCGCAGAACGAAGCCCGCCTCATCAGCCTCGACAACGGCCTGCCCTTCGAGTTCGGCTACCACCCCGTCGACATCGCCGACGGGTTCGCCGACCATCCGCTAGTCGACGACCTCGATCGGCGACCGGTGTTCCGCCACGCCCACGGGCTCCACGTTCCTGCGGTGCCGGACGGGTTCGAGGTGGCGGCGTCGAACGACATCACGCCCGTGCAGTTGGCGATCCACGACAACCGCCGGATCGTGGGTACCCAGTTCCATCCCGAGTACTGGACTGACGAGCACCCTGACGGTCGCACGTTGATCGCCAATTTCTGCCGGTGGATCGGTCTGAGCCCCGGCTGATCGGGCCGGTTCTCAGCGAAGCCAGACGCGGCCGTAGGGCAGGAGGCGGAGCTGGTCGTCGTGGAGGGAGACGGGGCGATCCGACAGGAGATCGTGGAAGTCGGCGACGCCGTGTTCCCGCAGCCAGTCACCGTCGAGCACCAGATGGTCGGGGCTCACGTTGAACAGGCAGACGACGGTGGCCGCCGGGGCCGGGCGGGCGAAGGCGAAGACCCGGTTGTCGGGCGGGTCGAGCACCATCGTCGGGATGGCGCCGTGGAACTCGGGTACCGCTTTGCGTCGACGCAGGATGTGGAGGATGCCGGTCCACACCCGGGCCGCCACCGCAGCGTGCTCACCGGCCCCGTCGGCAACACCTCGGCCGCTGCGGACCGCGTCGACCAGGTCCCAGTCCATGAACGGCCGCTGGATCCACCGGCCGTCGCCGGCGTTGACCGGATCGTCGAGCTGGTCGTAGTCGTTGAGCGTCGCCACCTCGTCGCCCATATAGAGGAGCGGGATGCCGCCGTAGGAGGCGATCAGGGCGTGGCCGAGCAGGATGCGATCGATGGCCCGGTTGACCGCGTGCTGGTGCCGCTCCGACCGCTGGACCTCGAGTGCCGACTCCAGACCGGCCAGCGAGGCGGTCGAACCGTTGCTGCGGGCGTCGCCGGTGCGGGGATTGACCTGGAACAGCGTGCCCCGGGCCACCGAGCCGGCGAAGGCGCCGGTGTAGTAGTCGGCCAGGAACCGCCGATGGGCCAGACCCGACAGGCCGACGGCGGCGGCGTCGGTGTCGGTGATGGCCCAGCCGATGTCGTCGTGGCAACGGAGGTAGGTGGCATAGGTGGCGTTGGGGATCGACGGTGGGAAGTGGGTGGCCAGCACGTGGGTCATGAGCTGGGCGTTCTGCGCGGCCAGCGCCGACCAGAACTGCACCATCAGCGAGTTGTGGTAGGCCAGGTTGCCCTCCTTGCCGGCGTGCTCGCCGGCACCCAGGTAGGGGATCATCTCGGCGGGCGACACGATCGCCTCCTCCAGGTGGATGACCCCGGCGGCGGCGATGCGGGTGGCGGCTCGGAAGGCGTGGAGGATCATGTGGACTTCGGGTTCGGACTGGCAGCGGGTGCCGAGCCGCTTCCACATGAACGCCACGGCATCGAGTCGGAGCACGGATGCTCCCTTGTTGGCCAGGAACAGGGCGATGTCGACGATCTCGAGGAACACCCAGGGGTTGGCCCAGTTGAGGTCCCACTGGTGTTCGTTGAACGTGGTCCATACCCACTTGGTCACCTCGCCGTCGGGGCCGAACTCGTCGTAGCGGCTGAAGTTGCCGGGGGCCTGGTTGGGGAAGATCTCGACCAGGGTTTCCTCATATTGGCCGGGCAGGCCGTCGTCGTCGTAGATCCAGTAGTAGTCGGTGTAGGGTTTCTCGCCGGAGCGAGCTCTGACCGCCCACTCGTGTTCTTTGGCGGTGTGGTTGAGCACCAGGTCGATGCACAGGCTGATGCCCCGCTCCCGGAGCACCGACGCGACGTGTTCGAGGTCGTCCATCGTGCCGTAGCGGGGGTTGACGGCCCGGTAGTCCTGCACCGAGTAGCCGCCGTCGTTGTCGCCGTCGCGGGGTTTGAGGCAGGGCATCAGGTGCACGTAGGTGACGCCGAGTTCGGTGAGGTGGTCGAGCTTGTCGAGGATGCCCAGCAGGTTGCCGTTGAACCGTTCGATGTAGAAGACGTAGCCGACCTGGTCGCTCCGCTGGAACCAGTCGGGTTCGAGGTCACGTTGGAGGTCGAGCCACTTGAGCGCTTCGGGTCGGCGACGCCAGTTGTCTTGCAGGGTTGTGGTGAGGGCGGCGACGAAGTCGTCGTAGTCGGGCCGGTGCCCGTAGAGCCGCTCGAGCATACCGAACAGGTCGAGTCGGCTCCGCTCGAAACGCAGGGCGAAGATGCGCTCGGCGTCGGTCGTCGGTCGCTCCTCGGGCGGCGCCATGGCGGCTACGGTACTTCGGCCGCCACACGCCCGACGAATCACTCGTGCCCGAGAGCCGGGCAGCGGCCGGGGCGCCCATCGACGCGAAGCGGCATCCGGGGGAGGGAACCCGGATGCCGCTCCGTTGATCGCCGTGGGGGATGTCGGCGAACGTCGGTGGTGTGGTGCTACGGCTGTTCGACCTCGTCGACCAGCTCGGCCTCGTCGTCGTACACGTCATCGTCGAGCACTTCGTCGTCGTACACCTCATCGTCGTCGAACAGCTCGTCGTCAACGTCGCCGAGGTCGGGTGCCAGCGAGTCGCAGGCGTCGAAGGCGGCCTCCCAGGCTTCCATCTCGGCCTCGATCTCCTCGGGGAGACCCTCGAACTCCTCGGACTCGTCGTAGTCGTCGTAGTCCTCGGACTCGAGGTCGGCGAGGTCGAAGGACTCGGCCGAGACGTCGCCATCGGTCGAGACCACGATGTCGTCGCCGACCTTCTCGATGGTGACCGTGCCGTCGCCCTCACCGAACTCGACGAAGGTCGACGCCGAATCCGACTCGATGAAGGCGAAGGCACCCGCGTCGATCCACTCGTCGTCGATGTCCTCGAAGTCCTCGTCCCATTCGCCGTCCTCGTACTCGTCGTCGTACTCGCCGTCGGCGTACATCGCCTCCAGCTCCTCGGCGGTCAGCACGCCCTGGTCGACCAGGCAGGCGTCGAAGTCGGCCCAATCGGCCTCCAACTCCGCCAGGTCGTCCGCCGGGGCTTCGACGGTCTCGCCGGCCTCGTCGGCGACCGCGGGACCGGCCTCGGCCGAGGCGGCGGGTCCGGCGAACAGCACCCCGCCGGTGAGGGCGGCGATGCCCAGGGTCGCCCCGGCCAGGGCGGCGGGCAGGCGACGGGTCGCTCGTTTCGTGGATGGTTCCTTCATGGGAAGTTCCTTTCGGATTCAGATGAGCGACACCGGGGCATCGCAGGGGGTCGAAGGCAGTGTCGGTCATCGTCCTGAACCCAACCTGAAGGATCCTGAAGGCCTTCTCAGGTTGGCTTCAGGCAAAGCTGGCACACTGTGCGTTGTGCGCATCCTGCTGGTCGAAGACGAGCTCTCGCTTGCCGACTCCGTTCAACGTGGTCTCGCCGCCGAAGGTTTCCAGGTCGACCATGTCGCCGACGGTGCCGATGGCCTGTGGCGCGGGCGGGAGGGGGCCTACGACGCCATCGTGCTCGACATCATGTTGCCGTCGATGAACGGCTACGAGATCTGCCGTCAACTTCGGGAGTCCGAGGTATGGACGCCGATCCTGATGCTCACGGCCAAGGACGGCGAGTACGACGAGGCTGACGCGCTCGATCTGGGCGCCGATGACTACCTCCGCAAACCGTTCTCCCAGGTGGTGTTGGTGGCCCGGCTTCGCAGTCTGATCCGCCGGGGTTCGGCGCCGCGACCGGAGGACCTGACCGTCGGTGATCTCGTGCTCACCCCGAGCACCATGGCCTCCACCTTCGACGGTGAGCCCGTCGACCTCACACCGCGGGAGTTCGCCGTGCTCGAAGCGCTGGCGCGACGCCAACCGCAGGTGGTGTCGAAGTCCGAGCTGATCAATGCGGTGTGGGGCATGGATTTCGACGGCGACCCGAACATCGTCGAGGTCTACGTCGGCTACCTGCGCCGCAAGATCGACCGATCGGCCGACCGGACGGTGATCCGGACGGTGCGGGGTGTCGGCTACCAGTTGATCGACGACGGCCGTTCCCGGGCGGGCTCCGGAACCGGACCCGATGCGGTGATCGGCTCCGAGGGCGGCCCGTGACCATTCGTCTTCGCTTGACCATTCTCGTTGCGCTGGCCACCGCGGTGTTGACCGCCGTCGCCCTCGGCCTCGGTCTGGCGGTGTTGCGTGACGTGGCCGCGCAGGGTGCCCTCGACCAGCAGGTCGAGGAACTGACGCTGTGGCTCGACGCGGAGTCCGAGTTCGCGGCGGAAGTCCCGCTCGTCGACGAGGCAGCCGGAGACGAGTTTGCGTACTCGCAGGACGAGGCGATCGCCGCCGTCTCGTACGATCTGGGTTCGATGTTCCAAGCCAGCGAGGACTGGCCGGCCTCCATCCCGCCGGACACAACCGAGCAGCTCATCAACGAGTTCGGGTCGGACGACACGATGTGGGTCTCGCCGATCGGGCTCTTCGGGTTGGAGGTGGACGTCGGGGATCTCGTGTGGCCGGTCGACGATGAGGGCCGGATACGGGTCCCGATATCGGCCGAGGACACGCCCCCCGAGTCGACCATCATCTCCGCCTCGACGCTGCTCGAACTGGTCGACTACCCAGGGCTCAACTCGATCGAGTTCCCGTCCGACGACGGTACCGACGTCGAGCCCGTGATCGACGCTCGGCTGGCCTTCACCCGAGTCACACTCGACGGTGTCACCTACGGCCTTGCGGTCGACGCCGCCGAGGAGTGGTCGGCCATCGACAGCATCAGCGGTGTGTTGTGGTCGGCGGCGATCGCCCTCACGGTGCTGGCGGCGTTTGGAACCTGGATCATCAGCGGCCGTGCGCTGGCCCCGGTGGGAGCGATGACCGACAAGGCCGATCTGCTGTCGAGCACCGACCTGCGGGAGCGGCTGCCGGGGTCGGACCGCAACGACGAGATCGGGCGTCTGGCCGCCACCCTCAACCGGATGCTGGGGCGGCTCGAAGCATCCGACGGTCAACGACGACGGTTCGTGTCGGATGCGTCCCACGAGCTGCGAACTCCGCTGGCGGTGCTGGGCAATCAGGCCGACGTGGCCCGCTCGGCGCCGGACTCGACCTCGCTCGACGACCTGGCCCGGGTGGTGCAGAGCGAAACCGGACGGATGGCCGCGATCGTGGAGGATCTGCTGTTGCTGGCCCGCCATGACGAAGAGGCCGTCGGCGTCTCGGCTGCGTCGGGGGGTAGCACCGAGTTCGATCTCGACGACGTGGTCCTCACCGAGATCGCCCGCCCTCGGCGGCTTCCGGTCGACGGGTCGGCCGTGTCGGCCGGGCGGGTCCGGGGCGATTCGGTGGCCGCCGCCCGGGCTGTGGGTCATCTGCTCGACAACGCCGCCCGCCACGGTCGATCGGCGATTGCGGTCGGGTTGAGCACGGTCGGCGACCAGGTGCACCTCACCGTCGATGACGATGGCGACGGGATCCCCGAGGCCCGCCATATCGAGGTGTTCGAACGATTCACCCGGCTCGACGACTCCCGCACCCGGGACCGGGGCGGCGCCGGGCTGGGACTGTCGGTGGTGAAGGCCACGGTCTCGGCGATGGGCGGAACGGTCGCCGTCGACCGCTCGCCGCTGGGCGGCGCCCGGTTCCGCATCACCCTGCCGGCGGCCTGACACCGAGCCGGCTCGGGCACGATCGCACGTCGTGGGCGGTCATGCGAACGCTCGGGCTTTCCGACGCGATTGCGTTCGACACCGACTTCTCCATCTACTGGTTCGGACCGACCGGCGTCAGGCCTTCACCGTCCACGCCTGATTCGGAAACTTTCGTCACAGCGCGATGCCGGTGGGCGTTGAAGCTGGTGAGCGACCGGGGTAGCCGGCCTTGGGAACCAGTGCGGTTCCGCCCCGCTGGCCGGTCCCGGTCGCTCGGTAACTGGTTGCTGCGGTTCGTTTGAGCCGGGCTGAGAGGGAGTCCGTTCGCCATGGGTTCGTCCAATCACATCGTCATCCGTCCCGATGAACTGTTCGTGCTGTCGCGGCAGTTGGATTCCGATGCCGACCGGGTTCGGGCCGTAGCCCGTCGCGTCGATGCAACCACGGCCGCCGTGAGGCTCAACGGCAACGATCCCGGGATCTCGGTGGCCGCGTTCGGTTCGGCCCGTCGACACGTGGAGAGTCGGTTGCGGATGGCGGCCGACGCGATGAAGGTCGACGCCGACCTGATGGCTCGCACGGTCGACGAGGCGTTGGCCGGCGACATCACCGGATCGGCCGACCGGATCGACGAGCTGTCGGAACGGATCCGGGCCTGGGACGGGTCGGACAACGATCCCCGGCTCGACCGGCTCGTCGGTGAACGCAACGAGTTGATCGCCGAGCTGGCCGAGACGATGGTGGGCGACCGCTCGGCGGTGGTGGCGGCGTCGTTTCGGCGTTGGATCGAGACCGGTGGATCGCTGGGTGCGCTGATGGTGGTGTCGGGTCGAGGCGAACGGGCCGTGCGGATCGAGACCGGGCGCCTCGTGGCAACCGGCGAGTGGGAGGCGGCTCGACGATTCGACGCGGCGTCGGCTGTAGCCCGGTTGCTGCTGAGCGCGGGGGCCGGTGGCGGAGACGTCGTCACGGAGTCGTTGGCGGTGTTCGAGGCCCGGGTGGCCGACGGCGTCGACGTGTCGATTGCGGCGACCACGGCCCGAATGGAGCTGGCACGGCTGTCGGGGTCGGAGTTGACGGAGCTGACCGACCGATTGGTGGCGGCCTTCGAACCGGGTGCGACGGGGCGGGCTGCGGCGCAGCCCGAAGCGGTGACGGCACAGGAGTGGGCGTGGCTGCCGTTCACAATGCGTGTGGCGCTCGAGCAGCAGCGGCAGCGGCGGTCGCGGGCCGGCAGCGGTGACCGGATCCAATCGAGCGCCTGGGTGCCCGACTTCACCGGCGGCCCCGACCAGGCCACCACCCGGGTGGCGGTCGTGGCTGAACTGGGGCGGGCCGGGATCGACACCGGCGAGGGTGCCACGCTGGCCGATCAACTGGTCGACCTGGCGTTGGCCGGCACCGGACCGGGTGCGGAGGACCTGCGGGTCCAGGCTCGGATTGCCGACGCACTGGCCGACCCGACAACCGGGCTGGGACGTCCGTTCTTTGCCGCGCTCGGCTCAGCCGGCACCGCGACGCTTCCGGGAGTGGTGGCGGCGACCACCCAGCACGGCACCCGCCGGGTCCTGCCCCCCGACGAGGCAAAGCTCGACGTGATCGGGCGCTACGGCACCGCCCTGGCCGCTGTCGACCGAGCGGGGGCTCTGACGTTCACGGTCGAGGATCTGTTCACTCGGCCCGCGGCGCACAGTCCGGCCTCCTACTTCGCCGGGACCGGGTCGTTTCGCCAGGACTTCGTGATCGGGGCGGCAACGGCGGTGCTGGCCGACCTCGACACCAATCCGTGGGAGCTGGCCGATCCTCGAACGCTCGTGCTCGCCGAGATCAACGGCCACGGTGGGGCGGGTCGGATCGCCCTGCTCGATGCGCTCGAACGGCACCTCGGTCCCGACTATCTCGACAGCCTGCTGTGGCCGCCGGTTGCGTTCCCGGCGGCCGTCGCCGACGACCGTCATGTACTCGACGAGCTGTTCGCCCCCCTGCTCATCCAGGCGGACCGGCGGCCCGGGCTGGCGACCGAGATCGTCGAGGCCGCCACCCGCCATGATGAGGTACCGGCGTTGGCCACGGCCGACGTGATTCAACACGCCATCCTGAGCGACACGCTACTGATCGCTCCTGAGCACGGCGCGGCGTTCGGGCGGCCGGCGGGGATGTTGTCGGTCGACAGGAGCCCGCAGCTCATCGTCGACGTGATGGAGCGGGTGTTCCTCGCCGGGTCCGGTGGCGGTCTGCTGCTGTACATGGACGGTGTGGTGCCGGCGGTGACCGAGATGGCGTATGTCGCCGGCGGGCTCGAGGTGATCACCGACGAATACCTCGAACTCGGCGGTGAGCTGGTCGGCACGATTCGGGCGGCGTTCACAAACGCCCGTCTCACCGACGCCGTCGACGCCGACCGACTCATCGAGAACGCGAAGTTCTACGGCACGTCGGTGGCAACCGCGCTCGGCGGCCTCGTCCTCCTCGAGGCCGGGGCGGTGTTGAGCGTCGGTGGCGGATTCGCGATGAACGTCATTGCCGGCCACGCCGCCGACTTCTTGCACGCCGACAACGTGGAACGCGTGCTTGCCACAGTGGTGGTCGAGGAGGACGGCCAGTCGAGCCGCAACCGACTGCAGGTGGCCGACACGCTCGTCGAGGTCGGCGGCCTGTCGGAGGTCACCCGGGCGATGCAAAACGGGTTCACCGACACCGTGATCGTCCGCATCAACGGTCGAGACGCGGGCACCGTCGGCGCCTGGCAGGACCGCATCACCTCCATCGAGGCTCGGTCGCATGACTACACGAGGCGTTACGTGCGCATGCCCGCCGAGACGAGCATGAGTACTCCTTCGTCGACGCAGTCAGCTTCGAGGTGATGCGACGGCGACGGATCAAGCAAGCACTCGCCTTCGACGACGATTTCGCCAGAGCCGGCTACGTCGAGGTCAGGTGAGCGGCGTCGGAGCCGAGCCGATCGGGCGCCAGAGCTCCGGTCATCGCCGGTAGCGGTCCTGCTGCTCATAGGTGCTCTGGGCGAGAGGGTGGAGGCGACGGAACCAGTAGCTCAGCGTGCGGGGCTCCTTACCTTCCTCCGGCCTGACGTGGATCTCGTCGGCGTGGTTGTGGATCTCCACCAAGAACCGAAGATGAGCCTCGTCGGGATCGTCGGCCTCGGGAGGTTGGCCGAGCGTGGCGAACACGTCATCGTCATCGATCATTCTGCGGGACAGAAAGAACCGGAGCACGTCGAATCTGGTGGAGAGATAGAGGCTGCGACGCCACTGCTCCTTCTCCTCGATCGTCCAGTCGGGCTGGAACGGGTTGTCGTCGAGATTCCACGCCAAATCGTCGAGGGTCGCCACCAGGTTTGCCGGAGCCCCGGAGGTCGAAAGTGTCAACGACTCGGACGTGATCTGATTCGACGATCCGCACGAGGTCAGGACCAGTAGGGCGAACAGCGCCGTGGCGGCCAGGGCGAACAGACCCAGGCCGTAACGGGCGATCGTGGCGGCCGCCGCTTTGGCCAGCTTGTGGCCTCCGGCGGCTGAGGCGGGGATTCGGGTCGGGCGCATCGTGTCTCCGGGTCGCTGGATCGCTGAGTCGGACACCGATACCAACGGCCGACGAGTGGCCGCGTGACGGGAGAATGTGGTTTTCCACGAGTGTCGTCATCTGCGGCGACAAGTACGTTGAGCGTCGAGCCGACGGGGACCCGGCCGGGGGAAGCAGGCGGTTTCACCTTGGCCCGGACCCCGTCGCTCACTACAGATCCTCCCGCGGTCGAGGGTAGGGCGCCCCGGCCGGCAGGGCGAATGCGATCGGGTCGAACAATCGCCTCCCGCTGGTGACCGGTGTCGAACAAAACTACGGTTGGTCCTACCGATCAGGTGCGCGAGACGGGTTGGGGGACCTGGGTTGAGCGAATCCGAGAACACGATCGAACGCCGTCCGGCCATCGACTATCACCTCGAACCCGAACAGAACCAGTGGTTCGTGAAGGTCTTTCAGGCCGCCACGCCCGGCCTCACCTTTTTGATCAACCGGTACGACCGGGCCTGGCTCGGGCGCGACGTGATGGCCGGCATCGCCGTCGCCGCCTACCTGGTGCCTCAAGTCATGGCCTACTCGGCCATCGTCGGAGTGCCCCCGGTCACCGGGTTGTGGACATCACTGGTGGCCATGATCGTCTACACCGTGGTCGGTGGCTCGCGCCTGCTGTCCGTCGGCCCGGAATCGACCATCGCGCTGATGGCCGGGCTCTCCGTGGCTGGACTGGCCGGGGGCGATCCGGCGCGGGTGATCGAGCTGTCCGCCGCCCTGAGCCTGATCGTTGCCGCTTGGTGTTTCATCGGGCGCGCCTTCCGCCTCGGGGTCATCGCCGACCTTCTCTCTCAGCCCCTTCTGGTCGGCTACCTGGCGGGTGCCGCCGCGCTCATGATCGCCGGGCAACTGGGAAAGCTGACCCGGACCGACGTCGAGGGCGAGTCGATCATCGACCAGATAGCGGGCTTCGCCGGCGTCGTGACCGACACCCATCTGGTGACACTCCTGGTCGGCGTGGGCACCCTGTCCGCCATCCTGATCATCCATCAGATCCGACCGGCCTGGCCGGCCGCGCTGATCGGGGTCGTCGGGGCCATCCTGGCTCACGTTCTACTCGGCCTCGAATCATACGGTGTCGAGGTTGTCGGCGAGGTCCCGTCCGGGCTGCTCGCCCCCCGCATGCCTCAGGTTTCGTGGGGCGAGTTCCAGCAGCTGATCGTGGCCGGTCTCGGTGTGGCCATCATGTCCTACAGCGACAACATGCTGTTCGCCCGGGGCTTTCCCGCCATACCGCTGCCGGGCGAGCGGCCATCCGACAGCGAGGTCGAGCCGCAGGAGGAACTGGCGGCCCTCGGCATCGTACACGTCGCCGTTGGGGCGTTCGGCGGGTTTCCTGTCTCATCGTCGGGGTCCCGCACCGCACTCGCTCTGGCCAGTCGAGCCCGCACCCAGGTCTACTCGCTGGCGGCTGCTGTCTGCGTGTTGATCGTGCTGCTCGTGGCGGGGAAGATCACCACCATGTTGCCCCAGGCGGCGCTCGGGGCGGTCGTGGTGTATGCCGCCACCAAACTCATCGACGTCGGAAAGTTCGTTCGCCTCTTCCGGTTCCGCCGCCGTGAGTTTCTACTCGCCCTCGTCACGTTGGCCGGAACGATGGTCTACGGCATCCTGGCCGGCGTGGGGGTGGCGGTCGCCCTGTCCCTGTTGGAGATGGGTCAGCGGCTGGCCCGCCCCCGGTCCGCGGTGCTAGGCCGGTGTCCGGGTGTACCAGGCATGCACAACGTGGCCGACTACCCCGACTCGCAAACGCTGCCCGGCCTGGTCATCTACCGCTACGACGCCCCGTTGTTCTTCGCCAACATCGGCGATCTTCGCCGCAAGATCCAGCGAATCGTCGACCAGGAACAGCGCGCCTACCCCGACACGCCGCTTTGCTGGCTCCTGCTCAATGTCGAGGCCGTCACCGAGATCGACATCACGGCGTCGGATGGACTCAAGAGCATTCACGCCGACCTCGAAGCTCAAGGCGTGAAGCTTGGGTTCGTGCGAATCAAGCGGGAGCTCTACAAGCCCTTGCAGCGAGCCGGCGTGATCGATCTCGTCGGATATGACCTTCTGTTTCCGACCCTGCCGGTGGCCGAGGCCGCGTACGTCGAGTGGCTGGGCAAGAATCCCATCGAGACGACCGTGGCGGAGGAACCCACCGAAACCGGACACGCCCCCGGATCGCTTCAAGCGGTCTGGACCGCCGAGGAACCCGAAGACCCTACATTCTGATCTGTAGAGGTCTGCATATCGCTGCGCCACTGTCTAAACATGGGCCGACAAGCCGAACACGATGCTCGACTGATCGCATTGGAGGAGCTTCTCGTCGACTACGAATCGGTCCACGGCGAGAAAACCGCCGATGAGATCCTCATCGATGCTCCGGTTGGAGGTCTTGGCCCAGGACGCGTCACCCATAGCGGCCGTCTCTTCTTCGACCCTCGCCGGGGGTAGGCCGTATCGGGTGAGCACGGCGGCGACCTGGGTGGGGATCCGCTCGACGAGAGTGGCCGACGGGGCGAGGGCAATGTAGAAGGGGAGCAGCGTGGTCTCGTTGGCGAGGATCGCCACCTCGGGGCGCCAGGGCATCTTGTTGGCGTACCAGTTGCCGAGTGTCGTGGTCGGCTCGGTGTTGGCTTGCGTGGGCGCTTGTTTGACCCGGGTCAGCAGCTTGCGGGTGGCGTGGATGGTGTAGGGCGTGGCGGGGTGGGACTGGCCGGGCGGGCGGCTACGGGTAGACGTTGCCGACTTCGAGCAGATGCCAGCGGTCCTCGAGCTTGACGGCTTCGACGTTGACCGTCCATCCCGGTTTCGCCGCCTTGCTCGTCTGCTTTGACACGGCGAGTGGGGCGTCGAGCCCGTCGAACCACAGGGCGCCGGGCTCGACCTTGGTGATGGTCAGGTAGTCGTCGATCCAATCCTCATCGGGGATGTCGCTGGCCTTGAAGTCGGGCAGGCGTCCGGCGTCGTCGTAGAGGAGGTCGGCCAGCGTGTCGGCCGCCGGTAGTTCGGTCGAGGCGGTGCCACCTTGGTCGGACATCACCGCCGCCTGGGTTGCGTTGATATGGCCGTTGGCAGCGAGCCACGTCGCCAGCTTCTTCGTGACGGTCCCGGCCGACTTCAACAGCTCCTTGCTCGCCATGACCTTGCGGATCATGAAGTAGTTGAGGAACTCGCCGATGTTCTCACCGATCTTGTCGGGCCCAAACAGGCTCGTGAACGCCCCCAGCTCATCGACCTCGAATCGCGCCTCCCACTGAGCGAACTCCTCGTCGGTGAGCGAGTTGGGCGCGTACCCGTTCATCGACATCGCCAGCAGCTCGATCACCTGCTCGTACTGCTGATAGGTCCGCTCCGACAACCGAGCCCGCTGCTCATCCAGGAACCCGGCAAACACCTCATCGATCGTGGCCATGGTGGTGATGGTAGTGGCACCGTCGGTCATCGAGATGCGGAGTTATAGGGTTGAACCTATATCGGATTCACCCTATACTGCAGGAGTGGCTTGGGAGATCAACGGCACCGACGAGTTCGCGAGCTGGTATCGGTCACTACCCGAGACACTGCAAGACGAAGTGATCGCCGTCGTCGAGCGGCTCGGCGAGGAAGGCCCGCAACTTGGCCGCCCTCACGCCGACCGCATCGAGGGATCCGAATATCACAACATGAAGGAACTCCGACCGAGAGGCAAGGCCAAAGACTGCCGAGTGCTGTTCATGTTCGATCCTCGCCGACAGGCAATCCTGCTGCTCGGTGGCGACAAGAGCGGCCAATGGGAACGCTGGTACATCGAAGCGATTCCTGAGGCCGAGCGACTCTATGACAAGTACCTGAAAGAAATTGAGGCCGAGGGCCTCCTCGACGACTGACCGAGAAGGGCATCAACATGGGTCATCGCAAATTCACTGAGATCGTGGGCGAGATCAGCCCAGAACGACGAGCACGGATCGACGCCATCAAGGCCGAATCCCGGGCCGACGACGTGGCATTCAACCTCGCTGAGCTTCGACGCCGACGCGAGATCACCCAGGCGGTGCTGGCCGAACGTTTGGGTCGTAGTCAGGCCACCGTCTCGGAGATCGAGTCCAGCGGCGACCATCTCATCTCGACAGTGCGCAACATCATCGAAAGCATGGGTGGGCGTCTCGAACTCGTCGCCGTCTTCGACGACGAACGCATCGCCCTACCCGCCGATGTGATCTGATTGGCCTGAGAATTGGTTCAGGGAGCGGCTGGACGGGCCTCGCCATCCGACGAGGTCTCTTGATCTACGCCGGCATCAACTCCGGCGTTGGGGCTGACTCGTCGACGATTCGCCACTCGGTAGCGCACGGCCGTCGCTCATCCACAGACTGCAGTGGCAGATCCGCACGGGCGCAGATCTCATGGATGACCGACTTGCCCTTGTCCAGCCCGTCGACGACGTCGGATCCAGTGACGAGGCACTCGATCTCGATGGTGATCGACGTCATGTCGATGGACAGCGCAGCGTCCGGCGCCTGCTCCGGTGCACAATCCATCAGCGCGTGCCCGATTGCTTCGACGGGAAGATCGCAGCTGAGCGTCAGGACGCCCGTAACCGTGTACTCAGAAGTTGTCATGGGCCCTCCCGGTGCTGTCGATCGACCCACTTCTTCAGGTTCTTGAGGTAGGAACTGCTGCTCGGTGTCAAGAGTACGCTTCGCTCGTGCGCTGGATCGCTCATCGAGCGCCTACGAGATCGAGTCCATGCTCCTCGGCACGCCTGACTAGGGCAGCAAAGGATCCGTCTGGGTCAGCGTAGAACTCGGATGCTCGAATCCGGGCGAAACGCCAACCCAGTCGCTCCAGAGTCCGTTGGCGGTTGGTGTCGTCCCGAAGTTGGTCGATTCCGTGATATGAATCGCCGTCACATTCGACGGCTACTCGCCTCCCATGTAGATCAGTGAGGGTGAAGTCCAGGCGGTACCCGGCGACCGGATACTGACCGTCGACTCGAACTCCCAGCTTCAGGAGGCGCTCGAGCACATCGCGCTCGAACCTTGATTCACAACCATCGCGGAGGTCCGCCGCAACCTCCGAGACTCTGCGAGGCTCCTGAGCGAATGCTACGAGCTGTCGGCGAAAGTCCGATGGGTCCAGGGCCGCCGGATCAAAGCTGTGAACGACAATCAGTTGATCCCGAGCACGGGAGGCGGCCACGTTGTAGCTCTGTTGCTCCTTCTTGGAGCTGGCGCGACGACCACTTATCTTGCCAACTGCCATAACGGCGTCGATCAGCGAGATGATGATTATGTCCCGTTCGTCTCCTTGGAATTCGTAGGGCGAACCGACGCGTATTCGTCGAGCCTCCATCTCATCGAGGGGAACCATCTCCATCAGCATGTTCTGGATCAGCTTGCCCTGATCCTGGCCGATCATGGTGACGATTCCGATCGTCGCACCATTGGGGTAGTCGGTACCATGCGCGAAGGCGGGGTCGGCAATGACCTCAGCTACAAGTTTCACAACGGCTTCGGCTTCTGGGATGTTGGACATCGCTTCGCGGTAGCCGCCCGGAACCCGAATCGACCGAACTGGTTGCCAGTCGGGGTCACGATGTCGTTCGCGCAGAGGATCAATCCGTCCGTCGTAGGCCAGATCGTTGCTGAAGGCGATTATCTCGGGCAGGCATCTGAAGTGCTCTTGGAGTTGGATCACGCCCGGGAATCGTCGGGTTGCCGTGTCGTACAGGCTTGTGCGAATGTCGAATCCATCGGCGTCGGGGATGCCGACGAGGTGCTGTTTACGGAGACGGTTGGCCTCCGTCTCGTCGCTGAAATTGGACGGCGAGATCTGCTTGTCGTCGCCGACGACAAGCACCCGTTGCCCGAGCCCGAGCACGGCGATTGTGTCGATCGGTGCTTGGCTGGCCTCGTCGACGATGACCACGTCGAAGGCAAGGTCGTCGTCCGGACGAAACGAATCGATCGCCTGCGCAATGGACATGATCCAGACGGGCACAGCGTTCTGCGCGGACTGCATCGCTCGTTGTGCCGTCAGACGATGACGGGGCGCATGCTTACCGGTTCCCTTGCCGACTCTAGCCATGGCCTGCGCCCATGTTTCGAGTGCAGAACGTTGGGCACCCGTGGTTCTTCGAGCCATCTGTAGCCACGCTCGACGAGCTACGACTTTGGCAAGCAGCCGCTGTTCCTCTTGCTCCGCGGCGGTGATCTGTACCGACACCTCTGCGAGGTTCCCGAGGCCCAAGATCCGATCGAGCCAGGCCCGAAGTCGCTTCCAGCGCCACGCTCTCGCAAGATCGTCTGTGCTGAATCCGGGAGCGGTGCTGCGTAGTGCGGCGGCAAGATTTGGCGCTACAGCTGCCAGTTTCGTTGCGAGCTCCGCATGACGCCGCAGCTGCGGTTCGAGGTCATTCAAGCGCCGGATTTCAGCCAATGCCGCCTCCCATGCACTGCGGTCCTGACGCTCAAGTGCCCCGTGAATCGCCCGCGTCGTCGGGTGGCCGTGCTCGACCAAGGCCTTCATCCCGGATTCGTAGGATTCCAGGCTGGCTTTGAGCCGGTTCCTGTCGAGGATGTTCAGGCCGGTTTCGATCTCTTTCACGACGAAGTCGATCACAGCAAGATCGCCGAGCGTGCCCAATCCCCGCACGAAGCGATCGACCCGAAGACCAAGTTCATGGCTGCGGGCTGGGAGCTCCACGAGGGCCTTCAAACCCTCTTGATAGTTCGTCTGAAAGTCGTCTTCTGGGCGGTCACTGTCAAGTGGCGGGAGTCCATATCGCACGATTTCGTTGTGCCAGTAGGTCCACAATTGACGTCGATGAGTGTCACGGTTGATGGAGAGCTGGACGAGATCGAGGTCAGCGGTCGTGGCCGGTCGCCGCCCGTCGATGGTGATCGCGTGCATCAGCGCTTTGAGATCACCCCCACCAAGTCGTGGCAAGCCCCGGCCCTCAGCGAACCTTCGGCGCAGCTCGGCAAGAAGAGCTTGCACGTCCCGACCATCAAGCTCGCTGGGATAGCTGACGTGGTGTGCAGCCACCTGCATACCGAGCTTCAGCGCCGATTCAGCCTCGGTCGTCAGCCAGCGCACGAGTTCCTGCCATCGATCTCGTTGGCTCTCCGAACTCATGATGGCTTGGTAGATCGCCGACCACGCGCCTTGATTCGACCACTGGATCATCTCACGGTGTGTGCGCAGGTCAGCGATGAGTTCCTGAATGCTGTTAGCTGGAGCCTTGGCAAGCTCGTCCAATTGAACTGACCCGGAGGCCGATGACGCGAGCACGTCAAGGTCCGATAGCCTCTCCCAGCTCTTCTCCAAGTCTTCACCAGACGGGAGTTGGTTCACAGGAAGGAGCCGGCGCCCGAATGCCTCTCGATCAGCTATCGAGAGTTGCCGTGTCAAGTGCAGGAGCTGCTCGATGTCGTCGTGCTGGAGTGGACATGCAACCTCTGAACCGATCCGATCAGGCAGCCAGTCGTCAGACCGGTGGGAGCGAAGGTATCGGCCAACATCCGCTGTGCCGTACTCGACGCCGTCAACAGTCACCTTCTCTTGTTCCGCCATCCGAATTGTCATCTCGCGGTCACGGAGGTCGGAAAGTTGGCGGCGGATCTTGTCGAGGCCTTCGTCGAGATCGTCCAGTTCTCGCTGGTCGCGCGCTTGGTCGACGGCGTTGACCTTGGCAGTGATGGCCGAGACTGATGCTTCAAGTTGCTGCTTGGCCGCACGATCATCGCCCAGCACAGCAACGCACAGTTCCTGGAGTTCAGTAGGCATCTTCTCACGGACCACGGTGAGCGGGTGCGGCTTCTCAGCGCAGATGAGTACCCGAAGACCATGGGCGAGGAAGTGAGAAGTGAGCGCAGCAATCGTGTAGGACTTGCCGGTTCCGGGTGGCCCTTGAACCGTCACCCCCGCGTTGTTCGAGATCTTGTTGAGGACGCTGGTCTGCTGGACGTTTAGTGGCACCGGTGAGAATATTCGCTGATCGAGCGACGCCCACGTGCTGTTGTTGGAGTTCACCCGCTCGCTGATCGGCGCAGTTGTTGGTTCGTCGGCCAGGATCGCTGACCACGTATCCGGCAGGTACCCATCTTCGATTGCGCGGCCGAGTGCTTCGAAATAGGCCTCGTAGCGGATGGGCCGTAGTCGATGATAGAGGGCCTCGATGTCGGCGAACCGCCAGCGCGGTGACCGTGTAGGGATGGTCTCAGCACCCGGAACATATTCGGAGTCGACGACGACCTTCGATAGCCGCTCGAGTATTTCGCTCTCGTTCGGTCCGAGCAGCGACCGGCTCGGCTCGATCGCGTCATCGTCGTCGTCACCGTCGTCATAGTTGCCAGCGTCGTCGAGGAACTCGGCGTTGAGTTCAGTCTCAATCCGCTTCATCACATCGAACGCATCGACAAGACGTTCGAAGGGATCGATCTCGAGGCGAGAATCACCAGTCGACACGACTCGTAGCGCACCGCTTCGATCGTCAAGGTCGTACCGTACTGGCTGCACGAAGAGCGGTTGACGAACCAGTTCGCCCTTCGCTGATGTGCCCACGGCGACCCCGTGGACCCACACGGCCTCGTGCGTTGCGGCGTCCCGCTCGGCCCCCAGCCTGAGGTCGTAGAGGTCGAGGAACAGTCGTCTGGCAGCAAACGCCGACTCGTTTTGCCTACTCCATGGCAGCCAGGTGCCGCTCAGCCAATCTTCAAATGCGGCGTGGTGCCGATCGGTGTCTTCGTGCGCGTTCCCCAGTCGGTCGGAGGACGCGGCATCTGCTCTGAGACGGGGGCGATCTGCGGCTTCCTCCCAGACCAGGCGGTCCTCGAGATTCGATGGAACTGTTGCTCTCTCGGGGAGATCGACACGATGGACCTCCAGTAGTACTCCTGGTTCCGGACGGAGCCGCACTGCTTCGTGGTTGGGAAGCTGTGGTGCGAGGGTGACCTTTGACGGGACGGCGTCGAGGTCGCGAGGGTGGCGGATTCGATGCAGACCCTTCAGGTAGCTCAGAAGCTGAAGGGCTCGGTCGGCCAACTCACTCTTGCGGCTGTCCTGCACGGCGGTCGGAGGTGGCGCAGCAGAAGACCCTGATTCGGCGGGATAGGTGGGGAAAGTCATTCAGTATCAGATTGCCGCGGTCGACATCCGTTTGTCAGGATATGCCAAGCCGACGTTTGTGCGAAAGCCCTCGAGAAATTCCGACATCTCCCAGGACCGAAACGGCGATCCCCGATCTGCGCGATCAGCGACGCTCGTTCGACGGTCCTTGGTCGTGGGCGGCCCGCCCGTCGCGCGGTCGATAGCGGACCTTGATCTGCCTTCCAGCGTGGACTACAAACGGTCCCCAGCACCAGCTTCTTTTGGATACCTGACATGACCGCCGCCGCATCAACGAAGTCCCGGAAAGTCGACGCGCCGTTCCCCCGCCTGACTCATTCACTGCCGCGTCCCTACACGATGCTGTTGTTTGGATGCTGGCTATCTGACCAGCGCCGGAAATGTCAGCTCTCAACCGAAGAATTTGCGGCGCGCTGCGATCGTACGCCGGAGTGGGTTGCATCGATCGAAGCGGGCGTCTGCCTGCCCAGCCCGGCGGGGTTTGCCATGCTGCAGAGCGCACTGGTTACCTTCGATCCGGCGTACGGCAAGAAGAAGGACCCCATCAGGATCGCCCAGCAGCTGGAGCTGGACCCCTGGGGCAAGCTCGCTCGGAAGCTGCGACAGCGCCATCAGCTGTCACCCGACATCAGGGGAGGAGCGACCGTTGATCAAGGTGGCATTCTCCCGCTTGTCGCCGACATCCGGTATCGCGATCAGCTCTTGACGATCACACCGATGCTGGGGCTGGCGCTCATCATCGGTCTGGTGTTGCTCATCCGACCGTGGGGAGCGCTTACCCGGCCGGAGGTACCGAACATCGACGCTGTTGTTTTCTTCGGCTTTGTCGGCATCGTCGCGGCGGCTGTCGAGATCCAGTTCTTCTCGCGCCTCGTCGATCGAGTTGTGAGCGCAGCAAGATTGCCCCAGATGCGGGACGTCTTCGCCAACATTGCCGCGCTTCGTTCAATGGAGGAGGTGCCGCTGGTGGGCTTGTCGGGCTGGTATCAACCTGGCGAGCGGCCGTACCTCATTCCCACCTATCTGGATTTGGTCGAAGAGCGCACCAAGCGAGTCGACATCACAGAACGGTCGCTCCTCTTGCTAGCCGTGACCTCGTCCCTCGTTGTGTTGACGGCGTCGATCGCTCTTATCAGGCAGCCGACGTCGACCGAGCACTGGATCTTGATTGCTGGAGCCATTCTGCTGGCGATACTTGCGGCACGGCTGTCACGACAGTTGATCCGCCGCGCTCACCTGGCGGTTGGTGCACTGCTCGACGCCTACGGCGCGCCGTAGCGAACCCCTGGCCGCAGAGGCCTACCGATTCCGCCGCCACCGGCCTTCGGACTCGCCGCCTTTCTTCTTTCGCTCCTCGATCTTTCGCCGGTGTTCGTCGAGTCGCTTCTGGTTCTCATCGGGATCGGGGATCTCGTCATCTTGAGCGACTGCGAGACGAGTGAACTCTGCGATGCTCCGCAGTCCAAGCGATAGGGCCATGTCTACGAGATCGGCTCGATCCGTTTGAAGCTGAGTGGTGATCGAATCTCACCGCTCTGGTGCTTCGCCTATTCGTTGTCGGCCGGCGAACTACTAGAGTCGATCGGGCGACACGCCGACAGGGGAGGAACATGGTCACTGGCGACCTGAAGTCGAAGATCGACGCCGTCTGGAACGACTTCTGGTCGGGCGGTATCTCCAACCCGCTGGAGGTGATCGAGCAGTTGACCTACTTGCTGTTCATCAAAGGCCTCGACGAGCAGCAGAAGCGGGCTGAGAACAGGGCTCGAATGGTTGGCGGCCCGATCGAGGATCCGGTCTTTCCTGAGGGCGAGTTCAAACCCGAAGGCCGGGAAGAAGCGGTTCCCTATTCGCACCTCCGTTGGGATCATCTCAAGGGCATGGGCAGTGCCCAGGGAACGTATGACCTGGTCGCCAACTACGTCTTCCCGTTCCTCCAGGAGCGAGCCAAGAACTCCTCCCACGCCAAACACATGGCCGGCGCCCGGCTGACTATCCCGACGCCTGCGCTGCTGCAGAAGGCGATCGATGGCCTCGACGCCATCCCCATGGAGGATCGTGACACCAAGGGCGACGTCTACGAGTACATGTTGTCGAAGATCGCCTCGGCCGGCCAGAACGGTCAGTTCCGCACGCCTCGTCACATCATCCAGCTGATGGTGGAGATGACAGCACCGACGCCAGGCGACGTGATCTGCGACCCGGCTTCGGGCACCTGCGGTTTCCTTGTTGCCGCAAGCGAGTACATCCGGGACCATCACCCCGGCATCCTTACCGATCCCGCCGGTCTCCAACATTTCAACAACGAGATGTTCAACGGGTTCGACTTCGACAACACGATGCTGCGAATCGGTTCGATGAACATGCAACTGCACGGCGTGCAGAACCCCAACATCGACTATCGCGACTCGTTGGCCGAAACCTATTCGGCCGACGCCGAGGCCTACAGCCTGGTGCTGGCCAACCCGCCGTTTGCCGGTTCGCTCGATTACGAGGGCACCTCGAAGCAGTTGCTGAATGTGGTGAAGACGAAGAAGACCGAGCTGCTGTTCCTCGCTTTGTTCCTGCGCCTGTTGAAGCCCGGCGGACGGGCGGCCGTGATCGTGCCCGACGGCGTGCTGTTCGGTTCGACGAAAGCTCACAAGGAGTTGCGTCGCATCCTGGTTGAGGATCAGAAGCTCGATGGGATCGTTTCGCTGCCGTCCGGCGTGTTCAAGCCCTACGCGGGGGTTTCGACCGCGATCGTGTTCTTCACCAAGACCAACTCCGGTGGCACCGATCACGTCTGGTTCTACGATCTCCAGGCCGACGGCCTCAGCCTCGACGACAAGCGCAACCCGTTGCTCGACGCCGCCAAGCTCGGCTGCGTGCCCCCCGAACCGTTGAGCGACGACGAGCACGCCAAGAACAATCTCCCCGACGTGCTCGCCCGCTGGATGGAACGCAACGGCGGCGAGGTTGACCGTGAGCGCACTGAACAATCATTCTGCGTGCCCAAAGCCGACATCGCCGCCAACGACTACGACCTCAGCATCAACCGCTACAAGGAAATCGTCTACGAGGAGATCGACTACCCCGAACCCACCGAGATCATCGCCGAACTCGAAGACCTCGAATCCGAAATCATGCAAGGCCTAAGCGACCTGAAAGCCATGCTCCGATGAAGGTCGTCGCGGTTGCCGATATCGCCGAGCAGATCAGAGGAGTTTCGTATAAGAAGGCAGACGCATCGAACACGGCTAGCAGCGGACTAAGTGCCGTGCTCCGTGCTGGCAACATTGACGACGGAACGATAGTGACGTCAGACCTAGTCTTCGTTCCTAATGAACGAGTTTCTGATGTTCAGCGGCTCCGAATGGGAGATGTCCTTGTGGCCACATCTTCCGGGAGTCTCGACGTCGTAGGTAAGGCAGCGATGGTGAAGACTCATGATGCTGCTGGACTTGGCTTCGGAGCCTTCTGCAAGGTACTCCGTCCCGGAGATAGGATTCATCCAGCCTACTTCGGCCACTTCTTCCAAACTGAGGATTATCGCCGGCATGTTCGACGCCGAGCTGCGGGAGCGAACATCAACAACCTAAAGAATGGCGATCTAGACGAGATTCGGATTCCGCTCCCTCCACTCGACGAGCAGCGCCGAATCGCAGCCATCCTGGACGCCGCCGACGCCCTCCGCACCAAACGTCGCCAAGCCCTCTCCAAGCTCGACACCCTCACCCGAGCCATCTTCATCGACATGTTCGGCGACCCGGCGACCAACCCTAAAGGCTGGCCTGACCGTGCTATCGGAGAAGCACTGGAGTTTCTGACGTACGGTCACCGATTCTACGATGAGTCCTATTCAGATTATGGTACACCCGTCGTACGCATCACCGATCTCGACGAAAACGGCGACCTCTCCTTCAGCGATATGCCCAGAATGGGGCTGAGAGAAAGTGAGCTCAGAAAGTATCGGCTTGAGGCTGGGGATATCTTATTCGCGAGATCAGGTGCGACGGTGGGCAAAGTAGCGCTGATTCGAGATGAATACCCTGAGTGCATCGCCGGGGCGTACTTTATTTGGATGCGGTTCATCAAGGAGCTGCGGCCGGAATATGTGCGGTGTGTCCTCACCTCGGACCGAATACGAGAGATCGTCTCGACGAAGAGCAGGCAAGCAGCTCAGCAGAATTTCAGTGGCCCCGCGATTCGGCGTCTTCCGATGCCACAACCCCCTGCCGAGCTTCAGATTGAATTCGAGCGTCGAGTTGGAACCATCAGGAGGATCGCAAGTCAACACAGGAGGTCTCTCGATGACCTCGACAGACTCTTCGCATCTCTCCAGCAACGCGCGTTCAAAGGTGAGCTATGACTAGCTCGCAGTTCTCGTTCCTCAAAGCCGATTTTGAGGACAACTTCGAGGCGGCGATTCGGGCGGAGCGGTATGCGTTGGATGATCCGGGGACGGCGGTCATTCATGCGAGGCGGAGTCTGGAGATCGGGGTCAGGTGGGTGTTCGCTCACGACCGGTCGCTCCCGCAACCGTATGAGCAGACACTGAACGCTCACATTCACGAACCGGCGTTTCAGTCGATCGCCAACGGCATGGTCTTCACTCTGGCCCGCAAGATCCAGAAGGCCGGCAACCGGGCGGTTCACGAAGCCAAGCCACCGTCGAAGCTTGAAGCGGTCGAGATCGTCTCGGCGCTGTTCAACTTCTGCAAATGGTTGGCCTTCGTCTACGCCCAGCCCGGCAACAAGCCCGACCCGAACCTCACCTTCAACCCGCACAACTTGCCCCGGGTCGAGCAGGCCGAACGGTCGTCTCTCAAGGCACGCCAGGAGCTCGAGGAACAGATCGAGGCGGAGGCGGAAGCAACCGAGATCGCCCGTCAACGACTTGTCGAGGCCAGCAGAACCATCGAGGAACTCGAAGCCGAACGGGCCGCTCTCATCGCGAAGGTCGCCGAGGCCAAGCGAGCCGCCGAGCAGTTGGTACCCGTTGAAGCACTCGACTGGTCCGAAGCCGAGACCCGCAAGTTTCAGCTCGACCTCCTCCTCGCCGAAGCAGGGTGGAAGTTCGACCAACTACGCGACACCGAATACGAAGTCGCCGGCATGCCGTCAGCATCCGGCGTTGGTTACGTCGACTATGTGCTGTGGGGTGACGACGGTCTACCGCTGGCCATCGTCGAAGCGAAGAAGACCCGGGTCAGCGCCACCACCGGTCAACAGCAGGCCAAGCTCTACGCCGACTGCCTCGAGGCCCAAACCGGCCAACGGCCCATCATCTTCTACTCCAACGGCTATCAGACCTGGATGTGGGACGACACCACCTACCCGCCGCGCCAGGTGCAGGGCTTCTACACCAAGGACGAACTCGTGCTCGCCATCGGGCGGCGCACCGCCCGTCATCCACTCGGCGACCTCGATAGCAACGACGACATCGCCGGGCGCTTTTACCAACAGCGGGCCATCCGCTCCATTGCCGATCACTTCGAAGACGACAGGCAACGCAAAGCCCTCCTGGTCATGGCCACCGGCTCGGGCAAGACCCGCACCACAATCGCCCTCGTCGACCTGCTCATGCGAGCCAACTGGGTGAAACGAGTCCTCTTCCTGGCCGACCGCACCGCCCTCGTGAACCAGGCGGTCGGTGCGTTCAAAGCCCACCTCCCCGACTCGGCCCCGGTCAACCTGGTCACCGAACCCAACCAGGACGGTCGGGTCTACGTCTCCACCTACCAGACCATGGTCGGCAAGATCGACGAGTACGCAGCCGACGGCACCCGCCGGTTCGGCGTCGGCCACTTCGACCTCGTCATCATCGACGAAGCCCACCGCTCCGTCTACAAGAAGTACAAGAGCATCTTCGACTACTTCGACTCGCTGCTCGTCGGACTCACCGCCACCCCCAAAGACGAGGTGTCGAAGAACACCTACGACCTGTTCGACCTCGAAACCGGTGTCCCCACCGACGCCTACTCCCTCGACGACGCCATCAACGACGGCCATCTCGTGCCGCCGTGGGGCGTGTCGGTGCCGCTCAAGTTCGTGCGGGAAGGCATCGCCTACGACGACCTGTCCGAGGACGAGAAAGACGACTGGGACGAACTCGACTGGGGCGAGGACGAAGACGGCAACGTCGCCGAACCACCGGATCGGGTCGAGGCCGGCCAACTCAATAAGTTCCTGTTCAACCAGGACACCGTCGACAAAGTGCTCGAAGTACTCATGCGGGACGGCATCAAAGTCGCCGGCGGCGACCGGCTGGGCAAGACGATCGTCTTCGCCAAGAACCAGGCTCACGCCGACTTCATCTATCAACGGTTCTGCGTGAACTATCCGGCTCTCGACGGCGGCAACTTTGCCCGAGTGGTCACCCACAGCACCAAGTACGCCCAGTCGCTGATCGACGACTTCTCCAACCCCGGCAAAGCCCCCCACATCGCCATCTCGGTTGACATGCTCGACACCGGCATCGACGTGCCCGAATGCGTCAACCTCGTCTTCTTCAAACTCGTGCGATCCAGGACGAAGTTCTGGCAGATGCTCGGCCGGGGCACCCGC
Source organism: Acidimicrobiales bacterium (assembly GCA_965216675.1). Lineage (GTDB taxonomy): Bacteria > Actinomycetota > Acidimicrobiia > Acidimicrobiales > SZUA-35 > JAHELU01. The sequence goes on from CBDCGK010000004.1 coordinate 2,593,616, forward strand.
CTCAGCCCCGATCTGTTCGGGCCCGGCGAGGACAAGGCCGGATTCAACGTGTTCGACTTCTGCCAGAACCTCGAATACTTCAGCCAGCCGCTCGTGCCCGGCGAAGGCGGCGACATCACCCCGCTCAAGGAGCAGATCTTCAAAGCCCGCCTCGAACTGATCCAGACACTCGACCAGATCACCGGGCTCGACGACGAGCGAGCCGAGATCGCAGCCACTCTGCGGGAGACGCTGGCCTCGATGAACGACCACAACTTCATCGTGCGACCTCACCTCGAATTGGTTGAACGCTTTCGCAGCCCGGAAGCCTGGAACGAGCTCTCGATGACGGATCTGGCTGCGCTGGCCGAGAACGTGGCCGGGCTACCGGACCAGCTCGGGCCCGATCACGTCGATTCACGGCGGTTCGACGTGCTCATACTCAACGCCCAGCTGCGACAACTGCAGAACTCACCGTTCGAACGGGAACGAGGCCGGATCAAGGAGATCGCCTCCCTGCTGGAGGAGATCAGCAGCGGCATTCCGCACATCGCGGCTCAGCTCGACCTGCTCCAGGATCTGCAGAACGACGACTGGTGGGTCGGTGCCACCTACCCGATGCTGGAAGACGTTCGTCGACGCCTGCGTGAACTGGTGCCGCTGATCGAACGGCGCAAACGCGGCGTGCTGTACTCCAACTTCATCGACACCGTCGGCGAAGGAGAGGTCGTTGCGCTGCCCGGCACCGGAAGCGGGGAGGGCAGCCTCGAGTTCGTCCAGTTCCGCAAGAAGGCCCAGCACTTCCTCAAAGAACACCTGGGCGAGGAGGTCGTGGCCCGGGTCCGAAGCGGAGCCCCGATCACCCCCGAAGACGAAGCAGACCTCCAGCGGATCCTCGTCGCCGCCGGAGTTGGCGATGACGCCACCTTCGAGGAAGCCAGCGAACGGGCCGGCAACTTCGGACTGTTCATCCGATCACTGGTCGGTCTCGACCGAGCAGCCTGCAAGGCCGCGTTCAACGACTTCCTGGACGACAAGCGCTACAGCCGCAGGCAGATCGAGTTCGTCAACCTCATCATCGACGAACTCACCGACCGAGGTGCCGTCACCCCAGCCCGACTCTACGACGCCCCCTACATCGGCCTCTCGCCCGAAGGCCCCGACGACCTCTTCGCACCACCCGATCTGCAGCGGCTCGTCGACACCATCAAGCACTTCACGCCCGTTTCTGCCAACTGACGCACTGGCCGACCATCGAACCTGGAGGGACGGACATGGCCAACTGGATTGTTCAGGCCAACCCCAAACAATTCGACATCGACACTGCGCTGACGAAGCTCGACACCATCTGTTGGCGGGTTCCGCAGTACACCGACGAGATCCGCCCCGGCGACCAGGCGCTCATCTGGCGCAGCGGACCTGAATCGGGCATCGTCGGACTGGGGACATTCACCGAGTCGCCGCGTCTTGCCGAAGTTCCGGCCGCCGAGCGGCCCTTCGTGACCGATGATGCCAAGGAAGGCAACCCCGAGACCCGGGCAACACTCGCCGTCCGCGCCCACCCGTTGGTTCCGAAGGCCACGGTGGCGGCGACGCCCGGATTGGCGGAACACCAGATCGTGCGGGCGCCAATGGGAACCGTGTTCAAGGTATCGCCCGGCGAATGGGCGCAGTTCGAAAGCCTGCTGGCGGCCACCCCACCGTTGGTCGATTTGGCAACAGATGCGCCGTCGGATGTACCGCCGCCGTACGCCTGGTCCGAGCGGCGAAAGGACACCTACCCGATGCCCGGTGGATACGACGAGTATCTCGTGTCACTCCGAAGCATCCTCGAGCTTGCCATGAACCAGCGGTTCAGCACCGACGAGCTGGCCAAGGCGATTCAAACCCGGTTCGGCCTCTCCGCCACCAACGCCCGCCTCGGCACCCTCTTCCTCCGTCGGGCCGGGCTTCTCTACGAGACGAACGGCATCATCGAGCTGTCCGACATCAGCAAGCGGTACTACCTGACCGGGGACCCTCGACTGGTCGTGGCTCAGCTTCACTCCAGGATCCAACTGATCGGCGAACTTCTCGACCTGCTCGATTCGCCTCAATCGTCAGACGAGCTGCTCGACCTTGTCAATGCCAGGTACGGAATGGGCTGGACCACCAAGGCTCAGATCCAGCGTCGGCGAGGCTGGCTCCAGTCCGCCGGGGTGCTGACCGTCGATGATGAACGACGCTACGTGAGAACCGAGCTTGGCACGGAGCTGCTGAAGGCCCTCAGCATCCATCCTCCTGCCGACGCGCCGGCGACGGTCGACGAGCTGCCCGATACGTCTGATCAGGGCGTGGGGCCTGAAACCGAAACAGAGTTGACGGCGTCGACGACAGCCGAAACGCAGCGTCGCATCGAATTGACATGTGAGGATCTGGCTCAGCGGTTGACTGCCACGTCGAGAGACAGCACCCATCCGGATGACTTCGAACACGCGCTTCGCGAGGCCTTCGAGTTTTTGGGATTCCGGGCCGAGAAACTTGGCGGCGCCGGCAAGACCGATGTGTTGGTCGACGCCGATCTCGGACGCGACCATTCCTACCGCATCATCATCGATGGAAAGACCACGGCCAAGGGAACGATTCCCGACCATCAGATCGACTGGGAGACCATCAACGATCACCGGAGACAGTACGAGGCGGACTACGTCGTGATCGCCGGGCCGGATTTCGCCGGCGATCGGGTCTACGAACGGGCCGAACGAAACGGTGCGCTGCTGATGACAGTCAACGACGTGATCGGCTTGTTGGAACAGCACGCCGACTCTCCAGTCAGCCTGCTCGAGCTGCGGCCGGTGTTCGAGTCGGACACCGCTGAGATGACACTGGATGCGATTGCCGACTCCGTCGAGACCCGAGAACGGTTGATCGAAATCGCCAAGGCGGTCATGGCCGCGGCCGAGAAGAACGTCCCGAAGTTCGGCGGCGTCACCGCCCGCGACCTGCACATCATGTTGACCGACGACGAGGAACTCGAGCCCCAGGAGGACGAGATCGCCGAGGCTCTGGCCGCCCTGTCCTCACCCCTCATCGGCGCCTTCGTCGAAATTGACGGATCCTACCTACCGGGCGAGCCGAGACGAACGCTGGAGCGGCGACTGAGCTGGCTTCAGCGGAAGCTGACCTAGCACCGGGACCCCTGGGCGAACGTGATCTCCGATCTGAACAAAGGACTCTACGATCGTATTCTGCTCGATGCCGAGCGGGCGTCGCTTGATGAGTTGAGCCGGCGCCGTCTTGCGGCCGATATCGCCAAGGTTGAGCGGGCGGAGATCCCCGATCGCATCGCCGAACTCATCGGCCAGTGGGTGCGCCACCATCTGGCCGGGGCAGCCGACGTTCGACGGGAGCAAGCTGCGGTCGAACTCGTCGCCGCCATCAGCCGAGCGCTCGAACACGACGAACATCACGAACAGCCGCCGGCCGTGCTCACCGAACCGATCGAACGGCTCCTCGCCGTCGAGCCGCTCGACCCGAGCGGGCAGCGCCCGCTCCACATCGGTCGGCCGCTCACACCGCTGCGGGACACGATTCTGCTCACCAACGCCCGTGGCGAGGCCCGGGTCGGCGCTGAGATCGAGGCCGAGATCGACTCCGCCGACCGCATCGACATCGTCATGGCCTTCGTACGCTGGACGGGGATCCGCACCCTGCTTCCCTCCATCCGACGTCACGCCGAGCGGGGCGGCCGGGTGCGGGTCGTCACCACGATCTACACCACGAGTACCGAGCAGCGGGCGCTCGAAGCACTCACTGACGCGGGTGCCGACGTCAAGGTCTCGTATGACACCTCCACCACCCGACTCCACGCCAAAGCGTGGCTGTTCGCCCGCTCAACCGGCTTCTCGACCGTCTACATCGGCTCGTCGAATCTCACCTTCTCCGCCCAGGTCGACGGCGTCGAATGGAACGTGCGGGCATCGCAACGCCGCAACCCCGAACTGGTCGACGCCTTCGAACGAACCTTCGCCACCTACTGGGCCGACCCCCACTACGAGCCCTTCGACGCCGAACAGTTCGCAGCCGCCATCGCGTTCGAGCGAAGCAAAACGGCAGGCCAGGGCCGCCTCGCCGGCGGCGACGTCATCCTGACCCCGTTCGAGATCACGCCCTACCCGTTCCAACGCCACATGCTCGACCAACTCGAACTCGAACGGTCCCGAGGCCACCGCCGCAACCTCGTCGTCGCCGCCACCGGCACTGGCAAGACCGTGCTGGCCGCCCTCGACTACCGGCGCCTCAGAACCGAGATGCCCCGGTCCCGGCTCCTGTTCGTCGCCCACCGCAACGAGATCCTGCAACAGAGCCAGACGACGTTCCGTCATGTGCTGCGAGACGGCGGCTTCGGCGAACGTTGGGTCGGCGGCGAACGACCCGAATCGTGGGACCACGTCTTCGCCTCGATCCAATCGATCAACGCCGGCGACATCGCCACCATCGATCCCGACCACTTCGACGTGGTCATCGTCGACGAGTTCCACCACGCCGCCGCCGACAGCTACCGCACCGTCCTCGACCACATCCAGCCCCGAGAACTGATCGGCCTCACCGCCACCCCCGAACGGACCGACGGACTCTCCGTCCTCGACTGGTTCGACGACCGCATCGCCGTCGAACTCCGCCTGTGGGACGCACTCGAACAAGGCCTCCTCTCACCGTTCCACTACTTCGGCATCCACGACGGCACCGACCTCTCCACCGTCACCTGGCGTCGGGGCCGCGGCTACGACGTCGCCGAACTCACCAACGTCTACACCGCCGACCACTTCTGGGCCGGCAAGGTCATCACCGAGGTGGCCGACAAGATCGGCGACCCCCGGGCGATGCGGGCGCTCGGCTTTTGCGTGAGCATCGACCACGCCGAGTTCATGGCCGACCAGTTCAACCGGGCGGGCATCGAGTCACTCGCAGTGACATCACGAACGTCAGCCGATGCCCGCCGGGAGGCACTGGCCCGCCTCCGGGACGGCACGGTCAACGTGCTGTTCGCCGTCGACCTGTTCAACGAGGGCGTCGACGTACCAGCGGTCGACGTGGTGCTGATGCTGCGGCCAACGGAGAGCGCCACCATCTTCCTGCAACAGCTCGGCCGTGGCCTTCGCCGAGCCGAAGGCAAGGACGTGCTCACGGTGCTCGACTTCGTCGGCCATCAGTCGACCGACTTCCGGTTCGATCTTCGCTTCCGTCGACTGCTCGGTCGGAGCCGGCGACAGCTCGAAGCCGACGTCGAACACGACTTCCCGTTCCTGCCCGCCGGATGCCAGATCAACCTCGATCGGGTCGCCCGCGACATCGTGCTCCGCAACATCAAGGAGGCACTCCCGTCGAAGCGGCCGGAGATGGTGCGAGAACTCCGGCGGTTGGGCGACGTCGACCTCGGCACCTTCCTCCACGAAACCGGCCTGGAGCTCGACGACGTCTACCGCAACGGGCGCTGCTTCACCGACCTCCGCCGCGACGCCGGCCACGTCGACGCGCCAACGGCGGAGAACGCACCCAAGGTGGCCAGGGGTCTCGGGCGGCTCATCCACCTCGACGATCAGGATCGACTCACCGACTACCGCTCACTGCTCTCGTCGGACGCGGCACCCGCCGGGGAGGATCTCACCGACGTTGACCGCCGTCGGTTGGAGGGGCTGTTACTCACGGTTCTCAACCCCCGCAAGGCGACCTATGCGTCGCTCGACCAAGCGGCCAGGGTGTTGTGGGAGCACGACTGGGCCCGGGCCGAGCTGCTCGACCTGCTGACCGTGCTCGACGAGCGAGTTGATCGGCTCCACCCGCCGATCGGTCTGCCCCACCCGGTGCCGCTCCACATCCACGCCCACTACAACCGGGAGGAGATCCTGGCTGCGTTCGGCGCGTCGACCGTCGACCGCCCCCTCCCGCTGCAGACTGGCGTCTACTGGCACGAACCGACCCGCACCGACCTGCTCTTCATCACCCTCGAGAAGGCCGAGCAGGACTACTCCCCCACCACCCGCTACCTCGACTACGCCATCAGCGACACCCTGTTCCACTGGGAATCGCAGTCGACCACCGCCGCCGACAGCCAACGAGGGCTCGACTACATCCACCACCGTGACCGGGACCGCCGGGTGATGCTGTTCATCCGCCAAGCGAAGACGACCGCCGGACGCACTTCGCCCTATCTCTGCGCCGGCACCGCCCACTATGTTGAGCACCAGTCCGAGCAGCCGATGCAGATCACGTGGCGGCTCGGCCACGCCCTGCCCGGCGACATCTTCGCTGCCTACCGGGCCGCAGTCGCCTGATCGTCAGGTGCTGATTCCGGTTCAAATCAATCTCGATTCAAACCTCAAAGCCTGTTGTCGACACCTTCGGGGCGGGGTTGCGTGAAAAGCTCGTCGAGCGGTGCGGTGAAGGTGTAGGCCACGAGACCGTCAGGCCCATACCGTTTGAGATCAGCCTCGGCTGCCAGGCGTTCGTCGGTGTCACCAAGCTCCATCTTGATTCGATCCAGACGGCGGTTCATCAGACCCCATTCGAGGTTGGTTTCCGCCGCTGGAAGCACAAGATCATGGACAGTACGGCCACCGGTCATGTAGCGGTAGCGGTAGGAGTCACCTTGGGCGTGGAACTCGTAGGCAAGCGTTCGGCCATAGGGGACCTGTACCGGCCCGCCGTCATCGCTCCTGGTGTCCGGTCCTGGAACGCCTGCGACGACTTCGATCGCGCCGTCAGTGCCAAGCAACTCTCGTCCTTGGAAGATCATGGACAACGAGACTTCCAGGACCACCGCATTCTCGTCGCGGAGGATCCTCGGCTCAACGGAGCTGTCGAGGTCTTCAAGGTGGTGGACCAACTCGGTCTCGTGAACTCGTGTGAAGTTCCCGTCGTCGTAGCGGACGACAGAGAACGACACTTGAAGCGGACGCCGCGCGAGGTCGTTCGGGTACCAAGCTTTCATGACGGCTTCTTGATGGGTGAGAAATGGACAATGTGATTGAATCGCCGTTGTTCGGGGTTACGGGCTATAGCGACTTCGTACCATTGCCCGTTCACCTCCTTGGTGAATGTCCAGTGACTCTCCCCGAACTCCGGCCTCTCCGGGTCGACGAATCGGACGCTCCTCTCACCGGTCTGGATGACCCCCTGCATCAGCCGTTGGAGATCGTCGATCGACGAGGATCCGTCGAAGGACGTGTTGAGGCTCCTCGGCGGGTTGCCATCGGCTCTGAAGAATTGGGGGTGGTGACGGGTGAGGAAGTATCGCAAGCGTTCCGTGGTCAACAGCAGATCGTGGGTTTCGTCGTCGGTCGTCATGATGAATTGTTGGTTCGTCGTCTACGGGTAGATCGGCTTGCCGAGGATCTTGACCTCGGCCACCTCCATGGGGAACACCGTCTCCCTCGTGATCGGCGGCAAGACGCCGGCGAAGGCCGGGTCGGTGGTGGACCAGTAGCGGATGTCCCACGAGATCGCAAGAGTGGCCGGGAAAGCTCGGCCATTCCTCGCGGTCGACGACGCATTCACATACGTGTAGTGGCACTCGCCTGGCGCATACGGGTCGTAGCCGGCCAACGGACCCTCGCCCGAACACGACGCCCCTGATTCGATCCCGTTGTGGTCACCCGATGCGAACACCAACTCCGCCGGCTCGGCCCGGACAGTGACCGACACCGTCTCGACCGGTGTTCTCGCCGTGGCGGTCACCTCGAACGGCTGCCACTCAGACGGATCAGCGCGGAAGTCGATCGGCACCTGGGCATACGCCCAGTCGAAGTCAGGGTCGGGCCAGATCATCAATGGGGTTGGCGCAGGCAGCTGGCGGTCGACTTGGTCGAAGGCCCGCGCCCGTACGTCAGCCGGGCTGTAGTCGCGGATCCAGACGGCTCGGGTGAAGTCGCCATGGCAGATCTCGGAGTAGTAGCGGTACACGACGCCATTCGCCTCGAGCCGCTCACCCATCGGCGCCTCCGCCAAGGTCGAGGACGCCGGCACGTACTCGCACCCCGACACTCCGCCACCGCCGCCGCCATAGCCCCCCTCGATCGTCGCCGACCCACCGATTGAGTTGTTGTAACCACCCGCCTTCTCGGGCCTGCGCTCGCAGCCGAAGCCAACAGACCCACCATCAGGGAACAGACAACACACAACAAGACCGCTACCCTTCCAATAGACCGTCGCATACGTCTCCTTCCTCCAGATCCGCTTGTCAGTTCTCCGAGACGGGGACGTCCTCACTACCACCAACCGATGTGTCGGGATAGTCGTAGATCCGCCAGATCCCGTCGTCACCGGGCGCCATATACAGCGTCACCCCACTCGGTGGGAACCGTGTCGTTGTTGTCGGTCAATGACCGGGAGCCATCGGCTCCGACGACAAACTCCTGCTCGCCGGCCAGCGTGCAGAACCTGACCACCGCCCGCTCACTGTCAGCGTCGACGACAACGTCGAGGACCACACTCCGTGCGTGATCGGGGTTCGTCGGCGGACCGTAGGTCAGGCCCTCGGCCTTGGTCTGCTCGGTGCCGAGAACCTGCGCTTCGTAGGTCGGAAGGGCGTAAGCATCCTGGTAGGCAATCGCTGGATCGCAGTCAGGCAAGGTCAAATGACACGTGGCGAAGGCCTCGTATGCTCGCATGTACGCCGCCTCGACAGCGGCCTCGATCTCAGCTGCCTCGTCGAGCGTGGTTTCGGTGGTGGTGACGGTCGAGGTGGTTGTGGACGTCGGCTCGGTGGTGGACGTAGTTGATGAAGTCGACGAGGTGGTCGACGTCGATGGAACCGACTCCGAATCACCGGCGCATCCCACGACGACCAGAACCAAGGCGACCAGCATCAGCATCAATGAACGGGTCACAAATCGCTCCTCACGACATCGGCTCGAAGCGCGCCAAGCAGCGCACCAAACAGGCTTCGCTCAACACCATCACAAACCGCAGACCGCCTCTCACATTCAGAGGTAAGCATCGTGATCGGCCCCGACCAATCAACGAATACCGGCGACTATAGCCCACCCCCGGTCGTCTGCCTAGCGACTGGCCTGACGTTCCTGACCCAGCAACTGGCCATCAAGGCTTGCGCGAAAAGGGGCGTACGCAGCGCAAAACCCGCAAACCTCGCGGGCGGGCGCTGCGATGCCGCCAAAGCAAAGACACTCAGAGGTGTCTCAGTCGCCGGTGAGGGCGGTCCAGGCCTCGAGGATGCCGTCGGCCATCAGGCGGTGTTCCCTGGCGATGGACCGTAGCTCTCGGTTCTCCGTTCGACCGCCGATGGCCACCGCCCCGAAACGGTTGCCCCGGAAGTAGGGCCACAGCTGGTCGGGGTGGAAGTAGCGGTCGAGATCGTCGGGCACGTCGACACCGGTCGGCCCGCCGTCCGGCGGTTCGATCGACGGGAGCTCCAACGCTTCGAGCGCCTCGATCACGTCGTCGTCGTGGGTGCGATCGGCGAAGTCACGTCCCCGATAACCGAACACCTCGTTACCGTCGGTGTCGACCACCAACAGCGCCGGCAACGCAATGCCGCCCCGCTCCTCGGGGTCGTAGAGCCCGAGCGATTGCAGCAAATGCTCCCCGCCCGGATCGCTCAGGTAGAGCACGTGAGGGGTGGGCCAGCGGTCGAACATGGCGGCCTGACGCACCTCATCGTCGACGCTGAGTGCGATCACCTCGGCGCCCGCGGCATGCACCCGGTCGCTCACCGATGCCAGCCGCACGAGCTGGCCACAGCAGTACGGTCACCAGTCGCCGCGGTAGGTCATCAACAGCACGGCGCCGTTTCGTCGTCGCTGCCGGAGAACGGCTTGGCGGGCGGACGCTGCGGTCTCGTTCATCGCATACCTCATAACGGATAACGGAAACGGATAACGGTCTGATAGCGGTGTAGCGGTCGTCGCCCGGGTGAGCGGACGCCAGCAGGGTAGCGCCTCGCCCGACCTCGAAGCCCGATCGGATTCGTTGTCACTATGATCGACCCAATGCACGCCATCGCCAGCGAGAAGTACGTCAGTCTGACCACCTACAAGCGTGACGGCTCACCCGTATCGGTGCCGGTTTGGATCGCGGACCTGGGCGACGGAAAGGTCGGCTTCACCACGGCGTCGTCGAGCTGGAAGGTCAAGCGGATCGGCAACAACCCGAAAGTCGCCCTCCAGCCGTGCGATGCCAGGGGCAACATCCGGGCGGGAACCAGCGCCGTCTCCGGCGTCGCCGAAGTCCGCCAGGACGCAACCTTCGATCAGGTGCGGAACCGGATCAAGGACAAGTACGGCATCCAGTTCACCCTGACCTCGCTCGTGGGGGTGGGGGCCAAACTGCTCGGACGGGGCAGCGGCACCGACGCCGCCGTCGTCATCACCCTCGACGACGACGCCTGACACAACCCGCGCTTCCTCGGCTTCGGTCTACCCGCCGGACAAGCGGCCCGTCATCACAACCCGATCGGACGCAGTCGGCGGGCCGTCCTCGTCCTGGAGGGTGACCACGAACAGCGGATACCGCTCGGTGTCGACACCGCTCCACAACTCGATCGGGATGCCACCCTCCCGCCAATGGAAGCTGCCGATGCCGACCATGGAGTCGGCCATCGACCCGTCATCCATCGAGTCATCGTCGGCCATAGCACCATCGCCGGCCATGTCGTCTCGCATCAGCCAGGCGGCGTAGTATTCGCCGTCGCCGGCCGGTGGCAAGCCCTTGATGTAGAGGGTGATGGCCACGCCGGCGGCTTGCGGGTCGACGTCGACCGTCGCGTCGAGGTCGGGGGTCAACGCCGTACCGGCCACCTCGAAAGTTGTGACGTCACGCTGCTCGTCGGTGAACCGGGGCACGACGAACGTCAACGCCACCACGGCGGCGACGGCTCCGGCCAATCCACCGATGACGGCGGTCAGCCCCCGACGAGCGCGACGCTCTTCGCCAAGGTCGACCACATTGGCGCCCGCCGGCGGCTGAGCTGCGTCATCTCCGGACCCGGAGGCCGCCGGCGAAGGACCGGCCACCTCCGAGGAAACCTGATCGAGCAACCGCTGACGGATATCGGGCGACGGGTCGCCCCACACCGCCTGGCCGGCAAGCGCAGCGCCGATCCGGTCGAGCGCAAGCTGCTCGTCGGGCGGAAGCTCGGAGGAGGTCGCGTCGGGATCGAGGTAGTTCGCCCACTGGTCGTGATCAGTCATCACACACCTCCTTGAGCGGCCACGACGTGTTGCAGCAGTGAAGCCAGGCGCTTGTGGGCCCGGTACGACCGGGACTTGACCGTACCGGTGGGAATCCCCAGTTCGGTCGCAATCTGGGGATGACTCATACCCTTGAAATGGGCGAGAAACATGACCTGTCGTTCCTCGTCGGGAAGCTGGTCGAGGGCTTGGCGGATCTCCCACGTCTCCCAGGCCCGCTCGATGCCGGGGGCGTGCACGACCTGGTCTTGTTCCTGCTCGTGTCCTCCTCGCGTCGGTCGGTTCTCGCGGCGGATGACGTCGAGCGCAGTACGGCGGGCGATGGTCAGCAGCCACGGGGCGAGAGGACGGCTGTGATCGAAACGGTCGGCCGCCTTCCACGCTCGGAGGAACGTTTCCTGGGTGGCGTCGTCGGCGAGCTGGCGGTTACTCAACACGCTCATGGCCACCGACCAAACGGGGCGTGAGTAGCGGTCGAAAACCGCCGAGAGTGCGTTGACATCACCCCGGCAGAACGCCTGCAACACGTCGCCCGGCAAATCGGAACGATCCGCCGGCTCCGCGTCCGCCTGTGTCACCTCACGAACCCCCGATTCACCAACAACCACGGCTCCGACACCACTGGTGTCGGACGGCCGCCTACCACTGTAGGGCCGCAGCGGGGTCGAAGCGAGCACGGTCGGGGTCACACCATGGCTACGTCGCGGACACGTCGATCGGTTCGCAACTTTGCCGTTCGGGCCATCAGCCACCATCGACGTCCGGGATCTCGTCGTAGGTTCCGTTCGGCCCGTGAGTGGACAGCAACCGCATCGCCTCGTCGATCTCCCCTGATGTCGGCTGCGAAACGCCCTCCCGCTCCGTGAACACGGTCGTCAGGCTGTTGTTGTTCAAGATGTTTTCGATCACGGGGTTGTCGGCAGCAGCGGGGTCGTTCTCGACGAGGCGGCGGGCGGCGGTTCGAAGCTCGTCGCCACTGTAGGACGTCCTGGTTCGACCGACTTGAACCTCGACGTGCTCCTGGTGGTAGCCGCTGACGTCGCTCTCGGCGATCACCGTTGTGTCGACGTCGGGATAATCGACGCCCACCCGAGCGAGGTTCCCACCAGAAACCGACCGGGACTCGGTCCATCTCGAATGCAGCGCCTCGGAGTCCTCGACCGCCCCGGTGGCCGTCTCACGGACCACGGAGTGTTCCCGAACGGTCTCGTCCGACCGGAGCACATCGGTCCGCAGCCCCGACCCACCGATGGGGCCGCCGGATCCCTTCCCTGCCAAGCCTCGGTGGCTCTCGGACAACCAGGTCCGTCCTTCGAAGGTCTCGAAGCGGTCGCCCGGATCCAACTGCGGTTCTCCAGTGCTCAGGTGTGCGACCATGTCGGTGCGCTCGTCGAAGTCCGGGCTGCCGGCCGATCCGACGTCGTAGTCGGCTCGTAGACCTCGATAGCTGGATCCGCCTCCCTGCCCTCCGGGTCGCCATTCACCGTCGGCGAAGTAGACGTCTCCCGAAAGCACTCCGTTGGTGCCATGCACGTAGGAGAAGCGCGAACTGGTCTCGACGGTCGAGGTGGCATCATCGGTTTTGGTGACCGACGTCGATTCGGAGGTCGACGTTCCGGCCGTGGTCCGGAACTGACCGTCGCCCCCGAGATTGAGACGCGGAAAGATGTTCTTCAGGTTCCCGCCAACCCAATTCGTGCGATCGGTCGACTCGCCGGTCGTGTCGGTCGTGGTGATACCGTCGCCGGCCAACATCGTGTCGGGGTCATAGGTGGGCAGCGAACCGCTTTCGGCGACGGTGCCGCTGGTTTCCGCCGCGAGGGCGAATGATGTCGAAGACGACGTGTAGTCGGCGAGGGTCGTCGAGTGCCCGACCGGCAATCGGCTCGGATCAACGACCGTGCTTTCGGTCGCCGTTTCCGAAACCGAGACCGATCCGGAGCCATCGGGCTCAACCGTTCGCACGATCTGGCCCGAGCGCGAGGTGACACCGTGCATGGGGAGAACCGATGGGCTCGTTCCACCGAGATCGAACGAGACACGACTCTCGCCCGGGTCGGTGCCGAGGTCCTCCACCGCGTTGTGCGGGTCCAGGAGTCCACCCAGATTCTCCGACGGGCCGTGGTACAACGGCACATCCGGATAGGTGGGCTCCGAACCCGGGAACGGGGTGCCGGCGGCCTGCCGGAGCGGGTCGGGGCGACCATCGCCCGACTCCGGGAAGGGTGTGCCGGCGGCCTGCCGGAAAGGTTCGGGTCGCTGGTTGAGATCGCCCGGCCGGGGTGCCGGAATGTGCGACGCACCGCCACCAAGATCGGCGGGCCGCGGTGTGGGAATGTGGGACGGGCCGACGACGCCCAGCTCCGCCGGCCGAAGCGCAGGAATCGGGGTTGGTGGCGGCGGCGGTGGCGGCGGGATGCGGTCCACAGCACCGGCCACCTCGACCAGGCCGGTGGCGAGGGTCATGAGTGACGGGGTGGCGCCGGTTCGATAGGCCGTTTCGACCACCTGGGCCAGATCGACGATCTGGGAGGTGGCCTCCAGTTGTAGCGACAGCCGACCGTCGGCATCGAGGGACAGCTGCCCAAGGTCGATGAGTTCCTGCAACATGCCGAGCTCGTCACCGTCGACCAACGCCCGGGTCAACTGTCCACCCTCGGTCAGCCACTCCGACCCGGCAACGTCGCCGGCTGACCGCAGCCACTCGATCGCCCCGTCGCTGAGGCCGAGGGCATCGGCCACCACTCCCCCGTCGTCGGTGAGCAGGGTCGACAGCTGTTCGACCGCACTGGCGCTCGAGGTCAGAACCCCGATCAGGTCGTCGCCTTCGGCCAGCGACACCCCGGTGTTGATCGCCTCCGCCAGGTCGGCCGCCTGGTTCAGGCTGGTGCCGAGGCCGGTGGCGAACTCGGTCACCCCGGCCACCTGCTCGGCGGTGCCGCCGGTCACCAGCCCGATCGCCTCGTCACCGAGACCGGCCGAGTCGCCGACAGCCTTCAGTGCGGTTCCTCCCAGGTTCAGGCCGGCGGCGATGGCTGTACCGACGTCGTCGCCTTCGATGACGGTGATCAGGTTGCCGACGTCACGGTTCACGTCACCCAACTGGTCGAATGTCGTTCCGACCTGGGTGATGAGGTCGATCGTGTCGCCCGACACCAGGTCGTCCGCACCGCCGACGGCGACGCTGATGTTGTTGGCCAGGTCGGCGCCCTCGGAGAAGCCCTTGGCCGCGGCCGAACCGAGGGAGAAGCTGGAGGCGAAGATCCCGGCGATGTCACCGTCGTCGATGGCGTCGTCGAGTGCGATGCCGGCCTCGACCGCGTCGACCACATGACCGCCGACCTCCGCCCCCTGCTGGATGCCGGAGGCCAGTGAGCCGGTGAACTTCGACGCCGCGAGCCCGACCACACCGAGCGAGCTGCCGATGATCCCGAGCACGTCGCCATCGTCGATCGACTCCATCAGGTCGATGGCGGCGGTGGCCCACGCGGCGAACGTGGCGGCGTTGGCGCCCGGGACCAGCGCGGCGGCCGCAGTGGCGGCGAACTTCGTCATGTCGAGGGCACCGCCGAGCATGTCGTCGAAGTCGCCGTGCTTGACCCCGTCGGCCAGCTGGTTGGCCCCGGGGAACATGCCGGCCGGCCCCAGGAACAGGTACTTCCACGGGTTGGCCGACCACTCCTTCCACAACGACTTGCCGATCGCCTTGACCGTGTTCGTGAACCGCTTCCACTTGCTGATCTTCTTGTGCTTGATCTTCGTCAGGCGGCCCTGTTCGTCGAAGGAGAACTTGAACTTGCGCTTCTTGGTCTTGACCTTCTCGCTGCCCGGGATGCCCCAGTGCATGAGCAGCGTCAGGAACTGGGGTCGCTTGCCCACCTTCTTCTCCGACCGGGCGGTCAGGTACTTGTAGCTCAGCTCGTCGGTTACCTCCTCGCCAACGGCGCCGCGGAGTTGGCGGTAGGTCACGGCAGGGGAACCGACCAGAGCCAGGGAGCGGAACGCCTCGATGGTCTTGGCCAGCACCCGCTGTTGCGATTCGAGGTCGGGCTGTTGGCCAATCAGATTGAGGGCGGACACGATCTGGCGCTGGACGCCGGGGTTCTCCATCACGAACTCCTGACCGTTCTGTCCGACGACGATCGACACCAGTAGCTGCTGTTGCTCCTCGGTCAGCACGCCGGATCCGTCACCCCGGGCCAAGATCGTCTCGGCCAGCTTGTCGGCCAGCCGGCGGGTCTCGGGCGTGATCACCCCCTGGCGTTCGCCGGCCAGGATCGAGGTGTCGATTCCCTGCTCGGTCCAGACGATGATCGGCCCGTCGATCCCCTCGAAGTCCCCGGGGATGAGCGACCTCTGGAGCAGCCGTCCGTCTCGCAGGTGAGCCAGCGCCTCGTCCAACCGACCCCGTGTCGCCCCGGTGACCTCCAACCCGCCGATCGCCACCCCCACCGCTTCGCCGAGCAGCGACAGCTTCCCGCCGACGCCGTTGCCCCAACCGGTGGCGGTGGCGAACTCCAGCAGGAGTTCGGCGTCGCCCGAGGTCATGATGTCATCCGGGATTTCGCCCTCGCCGGCCAGATACGCCGGGAGCCAGTCGTCGAGGCGGCTCCACTCGGGATCGAAAGGGATGCCACCGTCGGCGTCGCGCAGATACTTGTCGTGGATGTCGGCCACCGTTGGCAGTCCGGCGGCCGTGGCCAGACGGGAATCCAGCTCGAAGGCCTTCTCGATCGCTTCGAACGCGGCCTCGGGTGAGACCCCCGGCAACACCTTCAGTTCGAGGTCGGCGGACACGGTGGACCCGAAGATCGCTCCGATCGCGACCGGGGCGGCTTCGACGCCGTTCAACACTCCGAGGGCCTGGGCCAGCACCACGAGCGCCTCGCCTTGGCCGGCGACCAGGTCGGGTAGCTCACCCGCTTGCAGCGCGTCGGGCAGCCAGGCAGCCAGGTTCAACAGGGCCTGGTCCAGCTCGGCGTTCTCGCCGAGCGGTGGGAGCCCGACGAAGGTCGAACGGAGCAGCTCCGCCACCTCCCGGTTCTCGGCCAGGCTGTCGATCAGTGGTGTGACGGCGGCCAGGTTCGTGTCGGCCCGGGTAAGGGTTTCGATGGCGGCGGAGGCCTGCACGACGGTCAATCCGAGATCGGCGGCCAGGGTGGCCGGGTCGACAACGAAGCCCTCGGCCAGATCGGCACGAGCCGAGATGACGACCCCGACCCGATCGAGTTCGGCCCCGACACCGACCAGTTGCCCCGGAGTCGTGGATTCCAGTTCGGCCAGGGTCAGCGCCGCGGTCACCTCACTGCCGAGGGCGTCGGCTGATGAACCGGCCAGCCGCATGGCGGCCGAGAGCTGTCTTGCCTTGTCGGGGTTGAGGCCGGTGAATGCCATGACGTGAAGTCCTCCGGAAGATCGTGTGTTACTTCGCTAGTTCGACCCGGCAACACGATTTGGTTCGAAATAGATCGAGATTTCTTGTGGACATATCGATCACAAATAGAAGATCCGGCACCGAATAGATGCCGGATCTTCTGTTGTGTATGGCTCCTGTATGGGAGCAGATGGATGTTGGCGCGACGAACGCTAGAGCTCGACGTAGGACGGCGGGGTTGGCGGAGCCGACGGCGCCGTCGGCGGATCACCGACCGGCGCCAGTGAGGGATCGGCTGCTGCCGCGTCGACCTGTCGCCCGTGAGCCGCCAGGTCGGTGCGGTACCGTCCCATGGCCTGCTGATAGGCGGCCAGGTCGGCGGCAGCCTGCCGGCACTGTTGGGCTCGGGCCGCACACTCTCGGGCCAGGCTCCGCAGCTCGGAGGCGATCGACCGTAGATCCGACCCGGTTCGACCGACGAACGACGACACCTGACCGGTCAGCTTGCCGCCGGTCAGGACGTCGGGTCCGGTGGCCTGACGTACGGGTCGGATCGTGTCCTCGGCCTCCTCGGCGGCGGCACGAAACCTGGCCTCGGCCTGTTCGAACTCGGCTTCGGTAGGCATGAAACTCCTCCAATCCAGCCGATTGCGAGCGGACGAGGGCGAATCAGCCGTAGCTCATGTTGCTCATGACCTCGTCGAGGTTGACGGCCTGCTGCTCCATGGCCCGGCCCATGCCTTCACCGGATTCGGCGGCACCGGCCGCGTACTGGTCGTACGTCGTGGCGATGCCTTCGAGGTCCTGACCGAGCGCCGTGATCTGGGTGCGGAACTGGTCGAACGCGGCGGTCATGTCGGCCACCGCCTGGGCCGCCCGCTGATCCATCTCACTTCCCGCGTCGCGGGCGGTGTCGGCGTTCTTGCCGACGTACTGGGCACCCATCAGAGCACTCAACGCCGTCACCAGCTCGGTCTTCATGCCGTTGATGGCGTCGATGCATTGGACCTGGGCCTGGTTGGTCTCCGCCTCCAGCGCGGCGACGGCCCGCTGAACGGTTCCCACAACCTCGGTGCCCGACCCTCGGGCTACACCGGCCCAGCCGGTATAGCGCCGGCCTACGTCTTGAATTTCCGGGACAGAACCACCAATGAACGTCATGTTATTTCCTCCTGATTCGGCCCCGAATTTCGGAGCGTTTGACGTGGGGGTTACGCACCACACCGCGAAACGGTTCGCGACGGAACCGACAAAGTTTCGTGCTATTCGAGGATCTCGCTGCGTTCACACGATCCGCGAACCGTTCGCGCCCTGGGCCACGAAAGACCATCGAACCCGCAACCGAACTCGAGGAGTCAGCGATGTTTAGCGAAGGATTGGCCACCGATCTCACCGGGTCGAATCTCGGCGATCGGGGTGTGACCTGGATCGAGATCGGCCAGGGTCTACCTCCGGGGACGGTCGAGCACGCCGGGGAGCTTGGCCTGAACGAAGGCGACATCATCGCCTCCTGGACCGACGGTGCATCGGCCACGGAACTCGGGGCCGACGACGTCACCAGGGTGGTGGCGTTCGCCGAGTTCCTCGCTGGAAACGCGTTCGAGGCGGGCGAGCGGGAATGGCTGGTCGACAGCCTGGCCCGCGAGTTCGAGGTCCACGGCGAGGCGGCCGCCGAGCAGTTGGCCGCCCTGTCGGCCGCCGTCGAGCTGATCCCCGCCTTGGAGCCGTTTGAGCGGGCCAACCGACGCTACAAGGCCCTGGCCCTGATGAACCGGGCGGCCCGACTCGGGCAGACGGCCGGCATTCCAGCGCCCCCGATCCTGACGATCATCGACGCCCACAACCCTGCGATCGTCAACGACGACATGGGGTCGATCCCGACCGACGCCCTTCACTACCGCCAACTCCTCAACCGGCTCGTCCTCGACATCGGGCGAATCCCCGAAGACTCGGCTCCCTCCTCGCGCCTTGTCGCCGATCCCGGCTGGCTGTCACCGATCCTGCGATTCGAATTGGCCGGAAGCCAGATCCGGCTGGTGGTCATGCGGACCTGGCTCGACACGCTGGAAGAGGTCGAATTCAGCACCCTCCAAGCACGCCTGGGCGAGATCCTGGAAACGACCACCGACCTCGACATGGTCGTCATGCAGCTCTCGTTCCGCACGATGATCGACGCCATCGGCCAGCAGCTGGAAGCCCCGCCCCGCGGGAGCGGAGAGCCACGGACCCGGTAGTCGGAATGCGCCTCACGCTCACCAATGCCGACACCACCCTGGATGTGCACGTGACGGCCGCGGCCGACTCGATAACGGTCGGTGACCTGTTCGCCGCCGCCGGCTTGCCGCTTGCGCCGGGCACCATCGTTCGGGCCAACGACACCATCTGCGGCGCCGACACACCGCTGCACGCGCTCGCCGTGCCCGACGGCTCGATCCTTTCGGTCGATTCGATGGGCAGCCGACACTTGTCGACCGACGGTGACGCCGCCCTGACCGACGACGGGGGCACGACCGACGACGTCATGGACCTGGTCTGCGTGGCCGGACCCGGCACCGGTTCCACGGTGACGTTGGGCTACGGCTCCTATGACTTCTGCCAGGTTTCCCGGACCGGGGTCTCCACCTCGGAGGCCACGATGTTCCGGGTCGACGTGGCCCCGGCCGGTCGCGGGGCGGTGGGCCGCGTGTCGGGATTGTCGGGTTCCCACATCACCGTCGACGGGGACGAGGTCGGTGACATCCCTCGCTCCGGGTCGTGGCTGGCGGCCGGCGGATCGGTGTTCCGGTTGTCTCCCGCTGGGCCGCGGCATCGCCGGCCGGTCACCGGCGGCGGCCCGCGGGTGGCGTTCGTGCGACCACCCCGGGTCCTGCCGAATCACCATCCCAAGCCCATCGTGGCGCCCTCGGTGCCGCCCGAACCTCGCCAACCGGAACCCCTGTCGATTCTGCTGCTGGTGCTTCCCATCCCGATCGGGATCGCCATGGCCTTCTTCTTCAGCCCGTTCTTTCTCGTGTTCTCCCTCATGTCTCCGATCATGGCCATCGGACGCTC
This sequence comes from Acidimicrobiales bacterium, assembly GCA_965216675.1. GTDB lineage: Bacteria > Actinomycetota > Acidimicrobiia > Acidimicrobiales > SZUA-35 > JAHELU01. The sequence continues at coordinate 2,613,206 of CBDCGK010000004.1, forward strand.
CTATGACGGCAAGCGCAGGCTGGCCCGCCAGACGACGGCCAACATCGAACAGATGGACCACGACCTGGCCGAGTTCACCGGCGCGCTCCATCGGGCCGCGCTGGTGGCGGCCGAGCAACGCCGATCGGAACGCCACGACCTGGCCGCCCTGGCCGACATCGCCCGCCACGGCGACGTGGCGCTGTGGCGAAGCCGACCCGATCACCCCGACTTTCTCCGCCCGTTGATCGGCATGGGTCCGTCGCCGTGGGAGCCCGAGATACTCGGTGACCTGGGCACCGAGGCACTCGTGGCAGCCGTGGTCGACGCCGGCCATCTCCCGACCGCGCCGATCGATGTCGACCTTCGCCATGGCGTCGCACTCGGCGTCGTCGGTCCTCCCAACCTGAGCCGGCGGTTGGCGGCGGCCGTGATCTGCCAGCTGGTCGTCGACCACGGCCCGGCCGACATGGCGCTAGCCGCCCTGCTCGACGAATCCTCGGCTCCCGCGTGGGACCACCTGAAATGGCTCCCCCACCTGGCCGACGAGTCGGGCGCCCTCCGGGTGGCGTGCGGCGCCGAGGAGGCGGAACGGATGGTGTCGTCGCTGCTGCCGGAACCGGATCGAGGCAGCCACGCCGGGTTCTTCCGCCCCTCCGACGACAACCTGGAAACCCCGGTGCCGGTCTTCCTGGTCGACAGCGCAACACTCATCGAAACCGGGGTGCGGCCACTCGCCGCCCGGCTTCCGCGACTGCCCGGGCGGGCCGTGATCATCGCCGACGACGTCAACGCCCTCCCGGCCCTGTGCACTGCGGTGGCCGAGATCCGAACCGGCGATCACATGGTGCGGTTGACCGATGTCGTCGCCGGGCAACGCCACGCCGAGATCACCGGCCTGTATCTCGAACCCGACGTCGGGGCCGACCTGTCGAGGGCGCTCGCCCGGTTCGTCGACCCCGATTCATCGAGCTCGGTCGCCACCCTGCCGGACTTCGTCCGCCTGGTCGACGTGGTGGCGCCCGGGTTCGACGCCGACGACGTGCACTCGGCCTGGGTCGACCCGCCGGACGGCTGCCGGGCCGTTCTGGGAACGCGTGACAGCGGACCGATGGAGATCGACCTGCTGCGAGATGGCCCTCACGGTCTGGTGGCCGGTACCACCGGCGCCGGCAAGAGCGAGCTGCTGCGGAGCATGATCATGTCGATGGCGGTCCGCTACCCGCCGGACCAGGTCACCTTCGTATTGGTCGACTTCAAAGGCGGAGGCGCATTCGACGTGTTCGAGGACCTGCCCCACAACGTCGGCATCGTCACCGACCTCGACGAACACCTCGCCGGTCGGGCCCTGCGCTGCCTGCGGGCCGAGCTGAAGTACCGCGAACACCGTCTGCGCGACGCCGGGGTCAGCGACCTCATCGATCTGCCGCCCGGGCACGACCCGCTCCCCCGCCTAATCATCGTGGTCGACGAGTTCGCCACCCTGGCCGCCGAGCTGCCCGACTTCCTCAACTCGCTGGTCGATGTCGCCCAGCGAGGTCGCAGCCTGGGCATCCACATGATTCTCGCCACCCAACGTCCCACCGGCGTGGTCGACGCGAAGATCCGGGCCAACACCAACCTGCGGATCGCGCTGAGAGTGCAGGACGACGGCGACTCGCTCGACGTCATCGGTTCGAAGTCGGCGGCCGAAATCGACCGCCGCCTACCCGGTAGGGCCTTCGCCCGGCTGGGTGCCAGCGAACTGGTCGGGTTTCAGACGGCGCTGGTGTCGATCCACACCGACGAGCAGGCCGGACCGGCGCTCAACGTCGAGAGCTTCGACCTCATCGGCGGCGCCGATCTGATCCCGGACGATGGATTGGCCGGCGGGCCGGTCGGGGACGGCGAACACGAGCCCGGCTACGAGGACCCACCAACCGATCTCGAGCGCTACGTGCAGGCCACCCGGTCGGCCTTCGAGGCGATGGGCATGGACGAGCCGAGGGTTCCGTGGCCCGATCCGCTACCCGACCACATCGACGCCGATGCTCTGCTCACCGATGCCCTGCTCACCGATGCCCTGCCCACCGATACCCTGCCCACCGATACCCTGCTCACCGATACCCTGCGGACCCCGGTCGCCCAGCCGTGGGCCACGCCGTTCGCCCTGGCCGACCATCCCGACGACCAGTGTCAGCGGCCGGCCTGGTGGCAGGCGACCGACGGGAACGTCGCCGTCTACGGGATGAGCCCGGCCGCCACGTCGCCGGTTGTGACAACCCTGCTGATGGGTCTGGCCCACCGGCACTCGGCCGACGAATTCCACTGCTACATCATCGACTTCGCCGCCTCCCTCTCAGGTCTCAAGGACCTGCCGCATTGCGGCAGCTACGTCACCGGCGACGACGACGAGCGCCTGCTGCGAACCATCCAGCTCATGGAACACGAGATCGACCGCCGCCGACGACTCCTCCAGACCCAGCAGATCTCCTCGCTGGAGCCGGTTCGGGCTCGAGCCGAAGGCGTCCCGCTGACGGTCCTGGCGATCACCAACTACGGAGCGGTCCTCGAAATGTTCGAAGAACTGGGAGAACTGGGTGGGCCGGGGCGGCTGGGCCAGATCATCCGCGACGGTCCCGCCGTCGGCCTGTACGTGTTCGTTGCGGCCGGTTCCGAACGCGACATCCCCAACCGGGTGGCCCAGCAGATCGAGGCGAAACTCGTTCTGCGGATGGCCGACCCCAACGCCTCCATGATGTTCGGACTGAAGCCGAAGGAGCTCCCGGAACTGTCGGGGCTTCGGGCGATCGATGTGCGCACCGGCACCGAAATCCAGGTGGCCACCTTCGACGACGACCGCGTCCGATCCGCCGGCGGTTCTGCGAACACGACAATGTCGGGACCGGTGAAGGTCCGCCTCCTGGGCGACGACATCCCGGCCGACGCCGTCGTCACCCGGTCCCGGGCCGATGGACCGAACTGGCATCTCGTCGTCGGTCTCGACAGCGACCGACTCGAACCGGCGGGCCTCGGTCTTCGCGGCGGTCAGCACGTGGTCGTCACAGGCCCGGTCGGAGCCGGCAAGACGACCGCTCTGCAGACCCTGGCCGTGGCCGCCCGACACAGTGATCCGTCGTGCGCCATCGCCGTGGTCAGCTCTCGCCCCGACGAATGGAATCACCTGGTGGACGAGTTCGACCTGACCGGGATCGGTGCTTTGTTGAGCGACGACACACCGACCCGACCCGGTCGGCGGGAGCTGGTGTTGATCGACGGCATCGAGTCGGTCGACCCCCCGGCCTCCCTGTTCGACAAGTTGGCGGCCAGCCCGCCCGAGGGTCTTCACCTCGTGGTCGCCGGACGGCCCGACAGCTTCCGGCTCGCTCCGGCCTGGGTCCGAGCCGTCACCTCGCATCGGATCGGCCTGGCCCTGCGGGCCACCGCGGAGGCCGGCGACCTGTATCGCTGCCGGTTCCCCACCCCGAAGAACGAACAGCCGCCCGGCCGCGGCTACATCGTCAACCAGGGCATACCCCAGCTCGCCCAGGTCGCCCGCCTCGGCCGGCCGACCGATCCGGTCGAATCACGAACCGAATCATCGACGAACGACGTAGCAGCGGTATGAAGGTGAAACGCTGGCTCGGCCTGAGCCACGATGTACGTAGTATCGGTGTCGAGTTCGGCGACGAACGAGCTCACCTCGCCATCGTCACCCAGGTTCCCCTACAGGTTGTCGGGCTGGGGTCGGTCGAGTATCCGGCCGGCACGGTGGTGGGAGGCGAGGTCCGACGACCCTCCGATGCGGCCGCCGCCGTCGACGAAGCCCTCGCCCGCATGTACTGGCCGACCCGACCACAGCTCCGGGCGACCGTCGGTGTCAGCGACCTCCACGACCGATCAACGGCCCGGGTCGCAGTGACAACCCCGGTCATGGACGGCGTCGCCGTCGGCGAAACCGGGGCCGCACAACGGGTGGTCGACTCGGTGGTCGCCACCGTGGCCAAGAGCACGGTCGCGGATCCGACCGTGGCCTCGGTCGACGCCACTCCGGTGGCCGTCGCCCGCATGCTTCGCGCTTCCGGTGTCACCGGGATGGTGTTCGCCCGGGGATTCGTCGGATCATCCCGCTGGACCCTGTGCGACGACGGCAACCGGTTCGAGACCGAGGTGGAACGCCCCGGCATGACCCCGTCCGCGGTGGTGGCGGGCCCTGAGCAGACGAGACTCGAACCACCAGCGTGGGGCGCCATCCCGGTGGCCCCGCCGATTCTGATCGAGCACCGGTTCCCGGGCTGGTTCGTTCCCGCCGTCGGCGCGGCGCTGGCCGCGGCCGGGTTCACTCCCACCGGCGATCTCGTCGGACCGTGGTCGACCCGGGCCGAGATCGACGACTTCTACACCGAATGGAATCTGGAGCAGGTCCGATGATCCTCACCGTCCTCCCCACCCCCCGAGTGATCCGGCGCCGACGATGGCTGGTCGCCATCCTGGCGATCCTGGCCCTGGCGGCAGCCGCCGCGCTCGCCTACGCCACCGTCCTCTCCGCCGGTTCGACAGGACCGACCATCGAGTCGGCCCCGGTCGACAGCACTCCGATCGATAATGCACCCGCCGTCGCCGACGCCCAGCCGGTGTCGGACCCGGTCGACGCCGTGGTGGAGCCGGCCGACGATGCGGACGAGGATGCGGTCGACGGCGCAACCGATGAGGCCGCCGAACCGTTGGCCGGGGCAGGTCGATTCGTGGATGTGCCCACCACCCGCCTGCTCGACACCCGCTCCGGGAGCGAGATGGCCCCCGTACCGGCAGCCGGGGCAACGGTGGAGGCCGAGATCGGGGATCTGGTTCCCGGTACCGGTGTTTCCACCGTGGTGCTGTCGGTCAACGTGGCCATGGCGCAGGGGCCCGGCCCCGTGTCGGTGTCGGCCTCGGACGATGCCGACCCGGTCACGGCGATCGAGGTGGTCGGCGCCGGTCAGATGACCACCAATCTGGTGTTCGTCCCCCACTCCCCCGGCGCGCCGATCACGGTCACCACCGACGGCGGCGGTCACCTCGTGGTCGATCTGATCGGGTACTTCGAGGACGTCGACGCGGCCGGGGCCGGGTCTGCAGCCGGTCGATTCGTGCCGGTCGCCACGCAGCGACTGGCCCGGCTGGTCACCGAGGTCGACGGACGGGAAGCCGTGGTCAGCCCGCTGGCCAACCCCGCGTTGCCGGCCTCGGGCGTTTCCTCGGTCGTGGTGCGGATCACCGCCGATGTGGGCGGTGAAGGCGGCATGGTCCGGCTGGGCGCCGACCCCGAAGCGCTCCCGAACACCATGATGTGGGCCGAAACCAGCGGCGACGACCGAACCCGCCAGGGGGTTGCGATCGTGTCGTTGAGCGAGTTGGACGAGCTGGCGTTCACCTACAACGGCGGCAGCGTCCTGGACCTCGACGTGCTCGGCTACTTCACCGACGACTCGGCCCTGCCCACCCGGTCCGGTCTGTTCGTTCCCGTGGACGATCCCGGTGGGACCTCGATTGCGGCCACAGTGCGCGCCGGTGAGGCGACCACGGTCAGTCTGGCGCCGGTACTGGGGGTGGACCCGACACAGCTCGGAGCGGTTGCGGTCAACGTCTTCGCCACCTCGGACTCCCCCGGTGAACTGTTCGTCAAAGGACCGACGCAGGACACACCGTCCTCGGCCACCGTCGAACTCGGTGCCGGCACTGCGCGGTTCGGTTTCACCGCCACCCTCGTCGGCAACGACGGCGACATCGTCATCAACTCGAACGTCGATGCCTCCGTCACCTTGGTCGTACCCGGCTACTTCCTCCGCTGACGCATCGTCCTCTCGATGGATTGCCGGCGCCACGACGGCAAAGGGCACGGGCCGTACTCAAACCGACGACCGTACCGGCCGATAGATCGGAGTGAAGCTCACGCAGGCCGGCAAAGCGTACGATCCCCACATCGGCGGCGTCGAGACGGTCATGCGCGAGGTCGCCCTTGGAGCCGTCGCCCGCGGCTGGGAGAGCCGGGTGGTCGTGGCGTCCAACGACCGGCGCCGCCGTATCGAGACCCGGGCCGGGACCACGGTCGTCCGCACCCCGACGCTCGCCCGCCCCCTGTCGTTCCCCCTCACCCTCCGATACGGCCGAACCCTCGCCAACCAGGAGGCCGACGTCCTCCTCGTCCACGAGCCGACACTCCTCGCCGCCGCCGCCCTGCAGACCAGGCCCCGCCGGAGAACCAGGTTCGCACAGACCGTGATCTGGTGGCACTCCGACATCATCCGCCAGCGCGCTCTCGCCCCTCTTTACGGGCCCGTCATCGAACGCCACCTCACCGCAGCCGACCGGATCATCGTCGCCACCCCCCATCACATCACGAGCTCGACCACCCTCCCCCGCTTCGCCCACAAGATCGACGTCATCCCCTACGGCATCGACCTCAGCCGCTACCACCTCGACCCGGACACCCACCCCGAGCGGGCCGACCGCATCGCAAAGCTCAGGCACGACCTGCTTCCCGACACCGACACCACCACGCTCGTCGTCAGTGCCGGACGCCTCGCCCGATACAAAGGGATCAGCCATCTCGTGGCCGCGTTCGACCACGTCCGCAACGCCCACCTCGTCGTCGCCGGAGACGGTCCCTGCGCCGACGAGGTCCGCAACAGTGCCGCGGCCCGCACCCGGCGGCTCACCATGCTTCCCCACCTCGATGACGCCGCGTTCGTCGACCTCCTCCACGCCGCCGATGTGTTCGTGATGCCGTCGATCCACAACTCCGAAGCCTTCGGTATCGCCCAGGTCGAGGCCATGGCCTGCCGCACCCCGGTCGTCACCTACGACCTGCCCACCGGTGTCACCTGGGTCAACCGGCACGACGAGACCGGCCTCGTCGCTCCGCTGCGTGATGTGCAGGCACTGGCCCTGGCCATCCAACACCTCGTCGACGATCCCCCGTATCGCCGTCACCTGGCCGACGGCGCCCACCGTTGGGCCCACGCCACCTTCGATCGGCGCGACATGGTCGCCTCCGTGTTCGACGTGTTCGACCGGTCCGACCGGTCCGACCGCGCCGACCGGGCCGACCGCATGGTCGGCGACGACCGGCAGAAGGCGGCCGACCGGCATCAACAACTCCAGGAACGCTGACCGCCATGGCGGCGCCGATGCGGTCGAGCGCGGCGAGCCTTCCGGTACGTTCGCTGGTGAACAGCAACAGCCTCGTGCTCGCCGCGGGGGTACAGCTCGTGGCCGGGGTCATCACCTCGAAGCTGGCGGCCACCCTGCTGGGTCCGACCGGTGTCGGCACCTTCGCCCTCGTCCAGGCGGTGGCCAACATCGTTGCGCTCTGCGCGCTCGGCACCGGGGAGGCGCTGGTGCGGGAGTGGGGGCGCCACGACGCCGAACCGAGAAACCCGCATGACTTCGACACCATGCTGCGGGGTGCGGAACTGGCCTCGCTCGCCGCGCTGGCCGTCGTGGCCGCCGTCTCCCTCACCTTCAGCCGACCACTGGCCCGACTGGTCTTCGGCCTCCACTCCAGCTCCGTTGAATTGTTCCTCCTCGCCGTGGCCGCCGGCATCACGTTCGGCTGGGTCACGCTGGTCGTCAACTCGATGGTGGCCCAGCGACGGGTCCGCAGGGTCAGCCTTGCCCTCGCCCTGGGTGCCGCATCGACCCCGGTCGTCGCCCTCATCGGATTCACCCGCTGGGGGCTCGACGGCATCGGCCGGGTCCATCTGCTGGCCATGTTGGCGTCGCTCGTCACCACCGGGGCGGTGACGATCCGCCGCCGGTCCGGGCCCACCACGCCTTCACCGACGCCTTCGCCCACGCCTTCACCGCCGGCGCGACCGGGCATCCGAGCCGCCCTGGCCGAGGTCCCGCCACTGCTTCGCTACGGCATCCCGCACGTGCTTGGCTTCGGTTTCACCGCCGCCATGTTGCTGATCGTGCCCGTCGTCGTGGCCTCCCGGCAGGGGGTCGACGCCGCCGGCTACTACCGGGCGGCCGCCACGATCGCCGCCGGCATGGCCACCCTCTTCACCTTCGAGCTCAACGGCGACTTCGCCGCCCGAATCGCCGCCGCCTCCACCAGCGCCTCCGAGTTTGCGATCACCATGGGCGCCCACCTCCGCCGTCTCGGCCTGCGTGGTCTGGTGGTCGTCGCCGCGCTCTCGGTCGCCGCACCGGTGCTCGTGCCCGTTCTCTATGACCGGGGCTTCGACCCGACCACGACGATCCTGCCGCTCATTCTCGGTGGCCAGCTCCTCGGCCTGGTTGCCGTCACCCTCAACATCGGCGTCGGGGCCCGGCACGGCGGCGGCCCGATGCTGGCCAACGCCGCCGTCGGGGGACTCGCTACGATCGCCGCCGTCGCCGCGACCGACTCGCTCGCCGGCGTCGGCGTCGCCTTCGTCGGTGGACAGGCCGTGTTCCTCGCCGTCTGCGTCGCCTCGACCGTGATCCGAGACGGCGTCAGGCCCCTCATCTCATGAACCGCGAACCACAACCGATGGCTACACCATGGCCTTGACCTTCGACCGCTACCTGGCCCGAGTGCTGCCGGAACCACCGGCCGAGGGCAAGGGGCTCAACGTCGGGTGCGGTCACGACGTGTGGCCCGGCTGGATCAACACCGACGTGGCCGACCTGCCCGGCGTCGATGTGGTCTGCGCCCTCGGCGAGGACAAGCTTCCCTACGGCGACGGGCACTTCGACGTGATCGTGGCCCGAGACGTGCTCGAACACGTCGACCTCATCCCCGCCCTCGCCGAACTCCACCGGGTCCTGTCGCCCGGCGGGCGGCTCATCATCTCGACCGTGCACTTCACGTCACGCAATCTGTGGATCGACCCGACCCACCGCCGGGGCTTCTCGCTGCGCACGCTCGACATGTTCGTGGCCGGGGCGAACGTTCCTACTATTTCGACTTCGCCTTCTCCGCCATCGAAGACGTCACCCTTCAGATGAACGACGGTGACGGCCCCGGGCGCTTCCTGTTCTGGCACCGGGCCGTGGAACCGCTGATCAACCGGTCCCGCCTGATCCAGGACGGCTGGGAAGCCACCTTCGCCGCCCGTCTGTTCCCCGGTGGCAACGTCCTCGCCGTCCTCCGCCGCTGACCTGCCGCCCCTCTCGTGTTCGCGCTCTTGACCCGCCGCTCCGTTCCGGGGTACGGGTTGATCGCCATCGATCACTGGGCACCCCAGAACCGGCGTGGTTGATCGCAGCCGCCACGGGCGGTCGCTGTAGGGCCTCAACCAGCGGTCGACGGCCTCGGCCGTCGACGGGCGGTGGTCGACGATGACCACGGTGCGGGACTGGGTCATCTGACGCAACCTTCGTCGACAGCTCGAGGCTAGGAAGCATTTCGACGAAACGGTGAGAGGTCGGTCGCCCTTTCTGGAGCTGCCGCACCCGGACTCAACCGCCATTGTCGCGGAAATCAGACAGCGGTCAGACAGTCACAAGCATGCTGTCAGCCTGTCAGCAGGTACCACCTATGGTGACCTGTCAGAATAGGTGGATAGCCCGTCGGAAAATTTGGCTCCTGAGAAGATGTGCCACCACGGCGGGCGCCTCAACAGGCTACAGGGAACACTACTCATGCGTGATATCAACTTTCCCAATCCCGTCGAATCCAAGCCTATGTTCTTCGGACGCGACGAAGCACTCCTCGACATCGTCTCCACGCTCCAGTCCGGTGACCGGAAGCCGATTCTGATCCTGGGTGAACGAGTGACGGGCAAGACCTCAACTCTCAACGTCGTCGCCGAGTGGGCTCGAGCCAAAGACAACTTCCGCGTGCTCCAACTCCCGCCCGTGACCTCCCGTGAGGCGCTCATCGAAGAGATCCTCGACGGACTGGCGGGCGAGTCCGACACAAGCCTCTCCATTCTGGGCATGCGCAGCGGGGACGGGCGCCTTCAAGTTTCGTCGATCACCGAATTCGTGGCTGCAGCCCAACAGCTTTGTTCCCGACTGGACGACGCGATTGTCGTCGTCAGTATCGACGAGCTTGACAGCATGCTGTTGAACTGCAACAACGCGGACTCCACCCAAATCCTCGATCTGCTGACGCACATTGTCGAGCGCACCACGCTGCCGATCAAGTTCGTCTTCTCTTCGACCTGGAATGTTCCCCCGGTCGTTATGTCCGCTGCGAGTCCAGTCGTCACATCAGCGAGAGTCGTGACACTCGAACCCTTCAATCGGGAGGAGGCCAGCCGGTTCGTCAACTGGATTGTGGGGGGCGAAGGTCGTCTGAGCCTCAGCGGTCACGAACGGCTCTTCGCTGCGTGCGGCGGTCATCCGTATCTCACCAAGGCCGTGCTGTACGCAGCCGCGACCGGTGGCCTGATCGATGACGGCGACCAGGCAGTACCGCTCGACGTCGTCGAGCAGGCAATCGGCGCGGCGCTCGGGCTTCGCGAGGTCGAGTTCACGCTCGAGAACATCTCCAAAGTTCATTTCTCGTCGGGTGAGCTCGATCTTCTACGGCGCCTGGCCGATGGGCCGGCAGCAGTCGACGACGAGGACGTGGATCCGTCCTCGCTCGAATCCCTCGTCCGGCGCCACTACGTCGTAGTCGGTCACGGCGGCAACATCCGGCAGGCGTTCGAGATGTTCGGAGACTGGCTGAAACGCCACAGTTCGATCCAGGGCAACGCCACCGCTCGCAGGCCGATCACCGCCGATCCCGACGACACCAAAGCAATGATCACCGTCGATGCCACCCGAAATCGGGTGTTCGTCCGCACCGAGGAGGTGGCCCTGACGCCGGATCAGTACGCGCTCCTAGACTTCTTCAGTCGCCACATCGACATGATTGTGACGAAACCCCAGGTCTTGGCCGCCGTCTGGCCCGACGATCAGGCCTTGGACGGTCCGGACAACCGGCTGGACTCGCTCGTCTCCCGACTCCGGCGGCAGCTGCGCCGAATCGACGACAACGTCGAGATCGCGGACACCAGGCGAGGCCTCGGCTACTACATCGACCCCCGCTATTTAGAGCGGAAGTCCGGGTTGCAAAGATGACCGCCACAGCCGGCTTCCTCTCGCCTGTCGCCGTCCAGACGGCGTGCGATCTTTTTGATCGCGGGCCACAGATGGACGCGGTGAAACAAACGATCCTTGCCGGAACGCGGCGGCCGATCGTCCTGCTGGGCCCTCGGCTCATGGGGAAGACGTCGCTGCTCAACGTCATCGCCGAGTGGGCCGGCAAGCGCGAGTCTCACGCTGTCGTCCGCCTGGCCAACGCGACGACCCAGGCCGGTTTCATGGCCGAGATCCTCCACGGCATTCAGGTTCAAACAACGCCCGGTAGGCCCGCGAATGTGACATCGACCGGAATGTCCTCCACCACCGGATTCGTGACGGCCATCCGAGAGCTGACGAGTCACCGACCGAACACCACCTTCCTGCTCTGTCTCGATGAGTTCGACAGCATCATCGGCCGATGCTCGCCCAAGGATGCCCAGGAGATACTTTCGCTCATCCTCCACATCACCGAGCATGGGCGGCTTCCCGTCCAGTTTCTGCTGACAATGTGCCGAATTCCAGAGCCCATCGTGCTGAGTCACGAAAGCCCGGTCATCAACCAGGCCACGATTGTGGAACTAACGAGTTGGCCCCGATCCGAGGCCCGCCAGTACGCAGACTGGATCGCCGTCGGGAAGGCAAGACTCGGAGAGGAGGCACACCAGAAGCTGTTCGCGCTCACCGGCGGTCATCCCTACTTCACGAAGGCCGTTCTCCGGTCGGTCCTGAGATCGGTCCGGCAGGATCGGGCAACCGACGTCGCCGAAGAGACCTCATCGGCCGACCGCCGGATCGCATCCTTGATCGACAGACACGCCGCCTCGGTCTCGCGTTCACGCGAGGTCCAGATCGCCTTCGCTTCCATCCGTCGAGCTCACCTCAACGAGCGGACCGAAGCGGCCGTCAACCGGATTGCTCGATCGGCCGGTGGTCTCACGGTGGCTGAACTCGAGGCTGTTGGGGTCACCCCCGAGAAGCTCGATGAAATGCTCGGGGCAGGACTCGTCCGGTCCGACGGCCTCAGAGTCCTCCTGCGGCTCGGGCTTTGGAGGCACTGCGTCACGAGACACGACAATGCCAGTGGCCCGACCGGAAGGCAACGGCTGAACAAGCTCTTGAAGAAAACCTTGACGCCCAAAGTCTCGAGTCGGGTGGCGGCGATCGTCGCAATCGTCGGCCTTCTCGGCTTGGCCGGTGTCATCGAGTTGGCGCTGGTCGATCAGCATCGAATCGTCGTGTGCGGCACTCCATCCGGCACGGCGATGATCAACGTGGTCCACCCGTCGAGGATCTCCCAACGTGACGAACAGCGCATCGAACTGAGTGTCGTGAACCAGCAGACCGGTGGCGAAACGTTGAGCGGTCGTCTCGTGGTTCGCCTCGGCAATGAACCGGGTTCGGTCCTCCTGCTGGGCGACAACGGAATCGAATTCCGCGACCTCCGAGTCGGTGAGCAGCGGGCGCTTACGATTGACTTCGTCCCCCGAGAAGTCGGATCCAAGCTACCGATTGTGATCGAGACCGGATTCGACGCGGCGAGCTGCGGTACCCACGAGTTTGCCGTGCCAGTGGCGCCGGGCGCATACCTCAAACTCGTCCAAAGCGGGGCACTCGGCCTTGTGCTCGTTCCGATCCTGCCCATTGTCCTGGAACGTTTGGTCGGTTTGACCTCCCGCCGGGGTTCTTCGCCGGATGAACTGGAGGCGTCAAGCAAGTGATCCACGCCGACCGCATCCTTTTCAACCGGATCGAAGCGGTGAAGCGGGCCCTGACCGACGAGCTGACCCCGGGTCTCGTCGCTGCGTTCAGCCGGCTTCGATCCGACGAGTTGTTACTGGTCTATGTCGGCGAGGTCGTCGACAGCGGTTCGGACACTCATCGCTCCATCACGCTGGCCGAACTGCCGACCATCGACCTGGCTTCATACGACGGGCCGATCATTGGCCTCGCTTCGGTCGATCTCGTCCGATGGGACATCCCCACCAAGGGCATCCAGTTCTATCGACTCGACCGGTTGCTCTGCGATCGGCGCCGCGTGGATCGCCTCCACCGAACGTGGGCCGATCTGGCCGAACATCTCCGTCGACATCACCTGGACCAGGAGGCCCAGCGCCGTGATCACCAACCCGACCAGGACCGGATGCGGGCCGAGATATCCGCGATTTCGACGCCCGCCCAACTTGCCAAGATTCCGCCTAACGAACTGGTCGACATTGTCGCCTTCGACCCTGAGAAGGGTGTGCAGATCCGCCTGTCGGCCGGCGACTCACTCGATGATCTGGCCCAACATCCCGGGCATCGGTTCGTCGCCTTCGACGAAGTGCGGCCGTTCATCGAGGGGGATGAATCACCGACGAAGTATCCGATCGATCTGCGAACCATCCTGCGTCGCAGCGACCTGGGAGGCGATCTCCGTCAGACGATCACGACGCTGGCCACAGCTTTTCACGCTCGCTGGCTGACCCATCAGACCCGCAGTGATCTTGAGCGCGCCTACGCGCTCGCCCTCGAGGTTCACCTGATTGACACCGACGTCGACGACCTGGTCGCCGTGCTTCCGGATTCGAATTTCGAGTCGTTTCTGGCTGACGGAATCGGCCAGTACTACTACCGTCAACCGCTCGCACCGGCCCAGGTTCACACCGCGGGAGCCCACCACCTCCACGTGGCCGAGATTCTCGGTCGCCTCGCCGTTGTCGGTCCGCCTGTCGCGTTCACCCTGTTGCCGCTTCGAGATCTCGTCGAGTCGGAGACCGATGACCGGACGCGATGGGCTGACCTGGGGCCAGTACTGAGACGATGCAATCGGACCGAGACACTCGCCCGCAACGCCTGGTTGCTGGTCGAGGACCTGCTAGAGGCCGACACAAGCCGTCGGAGGCGGTTCCGTATCGATCCGGTGCGACTGCTCGAGACGATGCGGAGCTGTTGCGACATTCTCAGTCTTACTGACCCGTGGCGCACTCGACAGGGCCGGCGGGAAGAATGGCTGACCGGAACCTACGAGACGGTCCGCGAGGTATTGGAGAAACTCGTCGAGTCGAGTGAAGGAGAGACCCGCGAGACCTATCGAGCACTCGAACTCTGGTACCGCTGCGGACTCGCCGACCAGAACGATATTCAAGCCTTGCTCGAGGATCTTGGTGCGGTGCTGTCGAGTCGCCCCGGCAGGGCGAACCGCCCCGACCTCTCATCGGACACGGAGTCCGCCGGCCAAACCGAGTCCTCGTCACCGCGCGATCTCGGTCGGGCGTTTCTCGAGCTTCTGGGTGGAGGTGGGCGAGCCGCCGCCTACCCGGCGCTGATGCGTACGGGCGACGGCAGCACTCCCATGGTGCTCGACTCGATGAGCGACATGAGCAGGTCGCACCTTTGGCTCTCCCAGCCGTTCGGCGCCCGATTCGGTCGATACGCGGAAACCGTGGACGAGATTCGACGGGTCGCCGCCGAACGAATCCCGTTGAAGGACAAGATCGCCCGCCTGGAAGGGAGGGTCGACGTTCTGGTCCGGGACCGTCGCCTGATCTTCGCCCCCCATCACCAGGCCCGTGTATTGGAGCTCCTCTACGACAGGTCGATCGATTCGACCCGTGAACTCATTGAACGCCTCCGGGGAGGCGCCTCGGTTGAGGTCGAAGTGAGGACGCGCTCCATCGAGGCGGACAGCGACGAGTCCGGGATCATCCTGTTCGTCACCAACCCGGGAAACGTCGAGGCGCAGGATATCGAGGTGGAACTGGTCGGATCCGATGACTTCGAACTCGTCGGACCGAGTTTCAAGCACACCCGAGCCACGCTACGTCCCAACGATTCCTACACCATTCGGTTCGCCGTCAAGGTGGTCACGGAAGAGACGCTGCAGATGCACTGCATCGTGACATGGTCAGATCCGAAGAAGGACGCTCGACGTCTACCGGATGAGATGCGGAATCGTCAGCAGCGCAGCCTCCAGTTCAGTCTGTTCGTCGACGCGGCCGATCCGGGCAGGTTCCGGAAGAAGTCGAATCCATATATGTTCGGTGTTCCGCTCGAGGAGCACCGACAGTTCTTCGGACGTCGGCAGGAGTTGGATCAGTTGCTCGCCCACCTTGCGATGCGGCGGCCACAGAACATGCTGCTTCGAGGCGCACGACGGACAGGCAAGACCTCGCTACTCAACATGGTTCGTAACGTGCTGAACGACCGGGAACGCCGCGATGGGGTCCGCAGCTGGTTCGAGTTGTCGGAAGCCTGGGACGACGCCCTCGACAACACTGTCCCGGTGTTCCTGAACCTCCAGGGATTCGATTGGACCGATGGAGTTCCCACCGCCACGGGTTTCTATCAAGCCGTTCTCGATGGCCTGCACGACGCTGGGTTGGCGACGCCGACCAGCGAACGTGTTCTACGGGAACCGACTGTCACCGCCACGCAGTTCCAACGGGCCCTTCGCTCGGTCGTCGACGCGACCGACGTCCGCCCCGTGATCCTGATGGACGAGTTCGACGTGCTCGATCGGATGGCCGAGAAATCGGACTTCTACGGCCCGCTCCGGGCGGCAATCTCGCTGGTCCAGGGGGTCACCTGGATCGTGGCCAGCGCACTCGGTCTTTATGAAGAGGTGAGGCTCTACGAATCGCCGTTGTTCAACGTGTTCAAGATCCTCAATCTCGGGGTGCTCGACCGCAAGTCTGCCATGGAACTCGTGCTCAGCCCGTGGGAACCTATGACGCCGTCGCCCGACGAGACGCCGCTGAAGTTCGCAGACGATGCCGTGGAGGCGATCCTCTCCGAGGCCGGCTACTTCCCCTACTTCATTCAGTTGCTGTGCAGCGAGATCGTCGACCACGTTAATCAGATCGGCAGCAACGACGTCCACTACTCGACGGTTCTCAATGTCATCGACCAGGCGATCCTCGGCGATCGAAGTGCGGCGGTCGAACACTTCCGCTACCCGTGGGATCGGGCGGGCACCGTCGGCCAGCTCATCCTGCTGGCCCTGCTTCGCCACCCCGGTGCCATGAGCCACGACGATCTGTTTGAGGCGGTCGAGCGGCGGCTGGCCCGTAGTGGCGACATACCGGAAGGGCTGGCGGAGCAGTTCGACGAGTCGATGGATCGCCTCCTGATCGTCGACGCGGTGGCCCGCGTTCCGGGAAGCGGCTACAAGATCGCTGTTCCGATCTTCGAACGAATGCTTTTGAAGCGCGACGACCGGGAGGACCTGGCCCGAACGGTCGATGAGACTATGGCCGTGGAGCGGACCGAAGTCGTTCCACCGAGGTCGACATGACGGTCACCGGAGTCGGCCCGATTGGCGTCGTGCTCATGTTGCTGATCGCTGGGGCGGTCTGCGGGCACGGCGTCCCCCTCATGCTTCCCTCGACCCGGCCGGAGGGAGAACACGGTGAGCTGTGGGCGAGGGCGTCGTTGATGTTCGCCGCGCTGGGAGGTGCGGCCGCAACGGCACTGGCAATCGCCACCCTCGTTCTGTGTTCAGCCGGCGATACGGTTTCGTGCGGCGCCGACCTGGTTGTCGTTGACCTGCCGTCGCCAACCGAAGGATTCCCCGGTCTGGGCCTGACAGTCCGTAACGACGGCCTGGCCGCACTGTTTCTCGGCATCGTCGGCTTCTGCGGCGCCTCCATCGCCGTGTACTCCTTCGGTTGGCTGTCGGGAGATCCGCTCCGACATCGCATCGCCGGGTCGTTCAACCTGTTCCTGGCATCGACCGTCAGCGCCGTCCTAGTCGCCAACGTGTTCTGGCTTCTCGTCGCCCTGGAGTTCATGACTTTGAGCTCGAGCGATCTCCTGCGGCATCGCAGCAGCAACGATCAGGTGGCGGAGAATCGACGCATCGCCGTCAGCACGTACCTGATCGTCAGCCACGTTAGTCTGATGCTGATCGTGGCCGGAATACTTCCGGCCGCGGTCGCGAGCCGCTCCTTCGACTACAGCACCCTGGCTGCAGCCGACGAGGCGCCAATGGCCGGTCTGAGCTTCGTCCTGTTGCTCCTCGGTTTCGCCGGACGCGCCGGCATGACCCCCTTCCATTTCTGGGTGCCCGCGGTTCATCCTCAGTTGCCGACGAACACCCACGCCATGATGTCGGCGGTCATGTTGAAACTGCCGGTGTATCTCATGGTCCGTTTCTTCATCGGCGGCATGATCGGTGACGTCTCCTGGTGGTGGGGCGCCGTCGTCGTGGTGTGGGGCGGTCTCACAGCCCTCGTCACCGTGATCTATGCACTGTTGAGCAAGGACCTGAAGATCGCCTTCGCCTACCACAGCGTGGAGAACATCGGCATCATCGTCGTCGGGGTCGGCCTGGCGATGATGTTCGGCGACGATCAGCTCCGCGAAGCCAAACTACTCGAGGAGGCCGCCGGCCTGGCTCTGCTCGCCGCGCTGTATCACGTGGTTAATCACGCGCTGTTCAAGACGCTGTTGTTCCTCGGAACGGGCAGCATCGAACGACAAACCGGAACCGTCGAGCCGGCCAAGCTCGGCGGACTCCTACGCCGTCTTCCGTGGACCGGAACGGCGTTTCTGATCGGGGCTCTGGCCATCGCGGGGCTTCCTTCGCTCAACGGGTTCGTCAGCGAGTGGTTGACCCTCCACGCCCTGTTCGGCGGCCAAAGCATCTACCACGAGCGCGACGCCGTCGCACTGACTGCGATGGTCGTTGTGATCATCGCCATCATCACTCTTGCCGCCGCCTTCGCGCTGACTGCACTGGCCATCGTGAAGATCATCGGTGAGTCCTTGCTTGGTCAGCCCCGTCGCTCGCAGTCGTCCATCTCGGCCGATCCATGGTCGATGCGTCTGGCCCAGGTGGTGCTCGCCGCCCTGTGCGTCCTCCTCGGAATCCAACCGTGGCTTCTGGTGCCGTGGTTGACGCTCGCCGTTGAAACGATGGGGTTCGACCTGTCGATACTCGAGGCGTCACCAACGGCATTGGCGATTGAGATGCCCGGTGATCGCTCGGGGATTCCGGCCGGCGGGCGCTACGAGGCTGTGCTCCCGACAGTGCCGCTCCTCCTGCTTGTCGTGCTCCCGGTCATCTCACTGGCGGTGGTGCGCGGAGCCGGCTGGATTCGACGACCCATCTGGGTCGGCGGTGGGCGATTCGATCCCGAAGACATGCAGTACACAGGACTGGCGATCTCCTCGCTGTTCTGGGAGCCGGTGGCGCGCCGGACCGACGGCGACACCGACACCCCTCCGGCCGTTACACCACCGTTGGCGTCGACCATTCCACTGTCGGATCGACGGGCGGCCGTGGAGTTCTCGAACCTGTGGATCGTCTGGATGAGCACGCGCGTCCTGGACAAATGCCAGCGCTTCGGCGAGACCGCTCAATCAGGCGATCTCCGTCGATACCTGGCCTACATTCTGGTGGCGGTGCTCGCCGTGCTGGCACTGGTGGCGGCGGTATTGTGAGGATTCAGCCGTGATCTCGTGGTGGCTGCCGGTCGCTCAGACGATCCTCCACGCGATGATCGCCCCAGCGATGCTCGGCGTGGTCCGATCGATCGGAGCCCGCCTGCAAGGTCGGCGGGGACCCGACCCGATTCAACCGTACCGAGATCTCTGCAAGCTGATTTCGATACCGTCAACGGTGCCCGAGTCGGCGTCGATAGTGTTCCTGGCCACCCCGGCCATCGTGTTCTCCGCCGCCCTGCTGTTGGGGTCCGCCCTGCCGACCTTCGCTGTTCGGGACGAACCCGGCTTGGATCTGGTGCTGGTGATCGGGCTACTCACGATGCCGAAGCTGATCGGCGCCCTGGCGTCGTTCGATGCCGGCACGCCGTTCGGGCCAATGGCCGGCGGACGCCAGCTCTTCATTCGCGCCCTCGCCGAACCAGCGCTGTTGGTCGCCACCTACGTACTCGCAATCAGTCAGGGAACCACGAACCTGTCGCTGCTGGCGGTCGCCCGGTCGAACCAGGCTGCGGTACTCAACCAGCCGTTCCTTCTGCCTGAGCCGATCTTGCCCCTGGCCGTGCTTGCCATGGCCTACCTCTTGCTGGCGGAGCTGGGCCGCTTTCCGTTCGACAATCCGGCAACACATCTCGAACTCACGATGATCGAGGAGGGAACGAAGCTCGACTACAGCGGCCGGGCATTGGCGCTCATGTTCTGGGCGGACGCCATGAGGTTCAACTTCGGTATGTCACTCGTGGTCTACCTGCTTCTGCCCCCCTCGGTTCACGATCCTGTCACCGTGTTGGGTCTGCTGACCGGACTGGGCGCGTACCTGGCCAAGGTTGGGGGCGTCCTGGTGCTGCTGGCTTGGTGGGAAACCACGCGAGGCAAACTTCGTCTGCGAGCGATCGCCAACCCCCTACTGGTGGCGACCGCCGTCCTGCTGTTCGTATTGGTCACACTCGTCGTGACCGCAACCGAGATAACCGGGGGGACGTGATGTCCGAGATCGTCGAACCCGTGGTCGTCCTTCTGTCGAACGTTCTGGTGATCGTGTCGCTCGCGATCTCGGCCTCATCGACGCTGAAAAGAATGGTCATGCTGTACCAGACGCAGGCGTGGGCGCTGGCCGCGGTCGTGCTGCTGACCAGTACCGAGCCCGACAGTCGAGCCTCGGTCGCGCTGGTGGCATTCCTGCCGGCACTGCTTGCGGTTTCGGTACCGCCGCTTCTCGCCCGCGCATCAGTCCATCCCGCACCCGAGCCGCCGAGCGACACACCGGCCACGTGGGGGGACAACCTTCGGACGGTGTGGTCACTGCTCCTTCGTCGCGAGAAGGTCGACGCTGAACTCATCTGGCTTCAGCACGGCGAGTCCCGACTTGGAGCAGCCGGCTCCTCCATGGTCGACGTGGCGCTGATTGCGATCGCCGTGCTTGTTGCCTACCGCCTCGTGGGCAGCGGCCAACCGGAGGGCGAGGATCTCCGGGTCGTGGCGAGCCTGGCGGTATCCATCGCTCTCGTTCTCCAGGGCCTGCTCACGATGGTGAACAAGCAGGACATCGTCGCCCAGGTCATTGGACTCCTGGTCATCGAGCACGGACTCTTCTTGGCCGCGGTCAGGGTTGCTCCGTCAGGCATCGCGCTGCTGCTTGTCCTCGGCCTCCTCTTCTACATCCTGGTCACGCTCACAATCCTGTTCTGGATCCTGCCCGCGCTGCATCGGGTGTCGTCAACCATCAGCGTCGACACGCAGTCGGAGTTGGTCGGATGATGGCGTTTTTCAGCCCGGAACTCGTCGCCGGGATGCTCCTGTTCTCGCCGCTGGCCGCCGCCGCGATGCTGTGGATCATCCAGCTGGCATTCGGTCCACGGAAACGGGGCGGGGCCACCACGGCCAGCCGCGTCCAGGACGTGGTGACCGTCGCGATGTCGGCGTTGTCGCTCGTGCTCAACCTCGTTCTGGCCCACATGATCGACGATCACCTTTCGTTCCAGATTCTCTTCATCGACTTTTACCTCGATTCCCTCAGCATCTTCTTTCTCCTGCTGGTCAGCATCGTCGCCTTTGCCGCCTCGCTCTATGTCGGTCCCTCATGGTCGCGGCTGTCCGGCGATTCACGATTGCACGAAGCGTCGTTCCACACGCTCTTCAACCTGTTCCACTTCACGATGGTGCTCGTACCCATGGTCTCGAACTTGATCGTGCTGTGGATTGGGATCGAGTTGACCACGGTGACGTCGACCATCCTGATCGCCGCCGACCGATCGAAGAAGCGTATTGAGGCGGCATGGAAGTACATCATGATCACCTCGACCGGGATCATCTTCGCCCTACTCGGAACCTTGTTCCTGGCACGAGCAATACCGGAGGACGGTCTGACGATGGAGTGGCCGGACCTGTTGCCGATCGTCGGGGAACTCGATCCAAACCTGACGCGCCTGTCGTTCTTGTTCATCCTCGTCGGCTACGGGACCAAGGCGGGTTTCGCTCCCATGCACACCTGGTTGCCCGACAGTCACGGCGAGGCACCGTTTCCGATCAGCGCCCTTCTGTCGGGCGTACTCCTCAAGACCGCCCTGTACGTCATCCTACGGTTCTATACCATCACGAACGGCGTCCTGGACGACGGCGGTGTCTTCACATCTCGGATCATGTTGGCGACCGGTCTGCTCTCGCTGATCCTGGCCGTTCCGTTCATCCTGAAGGAGAACGTGTTCAAACGAGTGCTCGCGTACCACAGCCTGGAACACATGGGGATCATTGCCGTGGGAATTGGGATCGGAGCCCGGTTTTCCATGTTCGGCGCCGTTCTGCACGTACTCAATCACGGTGTGATCAAATCACTCATGTTCCTGGCGTTCGGCAACGTGCAAGACGCCTTCGACGCGAACAACAACGACCTCGGGAGAGCCGATCCGCCCACCGGGGTGCTTCGAGCCATGCCGTGGACCGGCTCACTTCTGGTGTTGGGAGGACTGGCGCTCGTCGGGGCACCGCCTTTCAACATCTTCCTCAGCGAACTGTTCATTCTGTGGGGTGCCTATAACCGACTCCTCGACGAGCCCAGTCTCTGGCTGATCGGCTCCACGATCATCTTCGTCGTATCAGTAACTGTCGTCTTCGCCGGTCTGATGCGCCATCTCAGCCGACTGCTGCTCGGGCCGCCCACGCTGCCTGCTGGGCAACCGGAGTCACCGCGCCGGATCCTTCCTCTCGTAGCGCTCCTGTACGTCGCCTTGGTGGTTGGCGTCGTCATCCCGTCACAGGGTCTCGTCGATCTGAAGACACTGGTCGAGAGAAGCGTCGATCTTCTCTGTGCCGGGGGTGAGTGCCGGTGACGTCCCCAGGAGCGATTCGATGACCACGATCAAACCCCGCCATCGCGACGAACTCGTCGAGACCCTGGCCGCCTTCGGGAGGCTGCTTCACTCATCCGTGCCCAACCAGATCGTCGTCCAGATCACCGACCCCGAGTCGTTGGACAAACTCGCTCGATTTCTCGCCGATGACAGCATCGACGACCCGGCGGGCGGATTTCATCTGGCGTCGGTCGTCGGTAACGATGAACGACATCTCGAGGACCGACGATTCAAAATCTACTACGTGTTCGCCGGAAACTCAGAGGACTTGTACATCCACGTCGAGTACCTCCTCGCCCGTGGCGCAATCGTCTACCCGTCGATCCACACGCACTTCCGATCGGTCGATCCGTTCGAATGGGAACTGATCGACATGCTCGGCCTGCACCCGTCGGGTGAGCGACGCTACGACGTCCGGAAAGGAAGCCGGATACATGACGACGACGTTCGGGGGTTCCATCCACTTCGTCGTGATCATGAAACGGATAGAAGGTGCACGTCGACAAAGATTCCGACCACTCCCATAAAACCGGTCCAATCGAATGTCTCATCGACGCCCACGACAGAATCGGTGTCTTCTGGTTCGTTGATTCTGCCCGTCGGCCCCGTACACGCCGGCATCATCGAGCCTGGTCGATTCCTCTTCACGATCAGCGGTGAGATCATCAGCGACCTCGAGATCCAGCTCGGCTACACCCATCGGGGCATCGAGCGGTTGTTCCAGAACGAGGTTGGGCTCATGGACGGATGGCGACTTGCCGAGCAGGTCTCCGGTGACTCGTCGTTCGCCCATTCAATGGCCTATTGCCGCGCCGTCGAGACCTTGACCGAGACGAAGGTACCTGAAGGAGGTCGCATCCTTCGAGCCGTCTTGCTCGAAATGGAACGAATTCACAATCACATCGCCGACATTGCCGCATTGGCTCGCGACGTTGCGCTGCTCCGTCTGGCATCGGAGTTGGAGGTCGTTCGAGAACGGCTACTCCGCCTCAACCTCTCGATCGCCGGTCACCGATACCTTCGGGCGCTGAATCGTCCCGGAGGACTCGACCTTCCGCACGACATCGAGGCGAGGTGGCTTCGCAGGGAGCTCGCTGACTGCCTGACGACCTTCGAACCCCTGGCCGAAAAGATGAAAGGTAACGCCGGCTTTCGCAATCGAGCCATCGGGGTCGGCGCTGTCACGAGACAGGAAGCCCGACAGCTGGGGCTGATGGGTCCGGCAGCTCGAGCGTCGGGAGTCGAACGAGATCTGAGGTGGCGCGACCCGATTGTCGAACCGTTCGCTCTCGACCGAGGCGAACCTCATGGGGATTCCCCGAACAACGAGGCCGTGGCCGGCGACGTCTACGCTCGATTCCTGATCCGGGTGAACGAGGTGCACGAGTCCGCTGCGCTCATTGACAACCTCCTCGACCGGCAGGTGAGTGGCAGCAATGGCCGAGGTCAGCGTCTCATGACGACCGTTCGTCTGAGGCCCAGAAACAACTACACATTCGCTGTCGGCTACGCCGAGGGCTTCCGCGGAGCCGTTGTGTACTGGGTAATGCAGGACAAATTGGGAGGCATCTACCGCTGCAAGGTCTGTGATCCCTCGATGTTCAACTGGCCGGCGCTACGGACCGCGGTGCAACCGCGGACGATCGGTGGCCGATATGTCGAGACGCTCGTTCCCGACTTCCCTCTGATCAACAAGAGCCTCAATCAGTCGTACGCGGGTCATGACCTATGAAGGGACGTCCGTTGGGTAGAAGATTGGCCACGGCCGTGAGTCGGGTGGTGTTCGGTCGACAGCTCTACACCGAGACCTCAGCGAAGGCCGTGACCGGGTCGATATTCATCCGACACGTGGACGGCGGATCGAGCAACATCGCCGAATCGGAGCTGACCGCACTGACCAACCCGCTCTACGACATCAGCCAGTACGGCATCAGCTTCGTCAGCGCCCCCAGCCACGCTGACCTGATGCTGTTGACCGGGCCCGTGACCCGAAACATGCTCGGTGCCGTCACCGCGGCGTTCGATATGATGCCGCCGCCGCAAACGATTATCACCGTGGGCGACCACGCCGAGGCCCGGGAACAGGGTGAGGCCCCAGATGCAGAATCCGGGGCCACGGCAACATCCACGCTCTTTCGGAGCTCCTACGCCACCGTCGATCTGCCCGAGCGGATGCGGGCCGCCATAGCGGACCATGTACCCGGCGACCCACCGGAGCCCACGGCGATACTGAACGCGCTGCTCGGCGAAATCGAGAGGCGACGTAACTCCAAATGAACGACGGTGACGGCCCCGGCCGCTTCGCGCTGTCCCGTGTTCGCTCCGTTTGGGGTGCGGTTGATCGCGGCGACCATCGGAGGGCGCCGTCAGAGGGCGGAGGTGCCGCGTTGCCAGGCCTCGTACAGTCCGGCGTAGACGCCATTGGCGGCGACCAGTTCGGTGTGGGTACCGTCTTCGGCGACCACGCCGTTGTCGAACACCAGCACCCGGTCGGCGGCCTCGGCCGTCGACAGGCGGTGGGCGATCGTGACAACGGTGCGGGACTCGGTCAACCTGCCCAACGCCCGGGAGATACGAACCTCGGTGGCCGGGTCGACCGACGACGTCGCCTCGTCGAGCACCAGGAGGTCGGGATCGGCGATGGCCGCCCGGACCAGGGTGACGAGCTGGCGCTCCCCGATCGACAGTGACCCGCCCCGCTCCCCGACCTGGGTTCCGATGCCCTGTTCGAGTTCATCCAGCCACTCGTCGAGTCCGAGGTCGACAAACACGGCGCGAATCTGGGCGTCGGTGGCATCGGGTTGACCCATGCGGATGTTGTCGGCGATCGTGCCCCGGAACAGCGACCCCTCCTGGGGCACCATCACCACCCGGTCCCGCAGCGAGCGGAACGCCACGGTCCGCACATCGACGCCTCCGATGCGGACCTCGCCCGAGGTCGGGTCCATGAGCCGGCACAACAGCTTGGCGAATGTCGTCTTACCCGACCCGGTCTCCCCGACGACCGCCACGTTGGTCTGCGGGACGATCTCCAGTGACACGTCCCGCAACGCCAGATGCCCGCTGGCGGTCAACGCATTCTCACCCTTCAACGGGTAACGGAAGGCGACGTCGTCGAAAACGATCCCCAACGTGCCGGCCGGTAGCGGATGACCCCGATCACCGGGGTCGGCCACGTCGGGCGGGATGTCCATCACATCGAGCACCCGCCGCCAGCCGGCCACCGCCACCTGAGCCTCGTTGACCGCCTCGCCCAGGAACTGCACCGGCTGCACGAACAACTGGATCAGGAACATGAAGGCCACGACGGTGCCGATCGTGACCGACCCGCCCACCGCCATCGACGCCCCGATCACCAGCGTCACCGCCACAACAAATGCGGAGAGCATCTCGCCGGCGCCGGAGAAGCTGGCCGAAAGCCAACCCGCCCTGACTGCGGCGACCCGGTGGTCCTCGATGGCGTCGGTGAGCCGAGTGCGGGTGCGGTCCTCGATGCCGTAGGCCCGGATGACGGGGGCGGCGACGACCGCCTCGGCCAGCACCGCCAGCATCCGCCCGACCTTGGACCGGACCACACCGAACGCCGCGTCGAGCCGTGTCTGGAACCAGCGGATCGTACCGACGATGACCGGCACCGTGGCCAGCACCACCAACCCGAGCGGCACCGAATAGAACAGCATCACGGCGATGGCCAGCATCGCCTGACCGGAATTGGTGAGCAGTTGCAGCCCACCCCATTGGAGGAACCGGCTGATCTGATCGATGTCGGAGGTGACCCGGGAGACGAGCGATCCCCGCTGCTCGGACGCCTGATGCAGCATCGACAGATCGTGGATGTGGCGGAAGGCCCGGATCCGCAGGTGCGACAGCGCCGATTCAGACACCTTGGCCAGACGCATGTGCATCCACGACGTCACCCCGCCGGTCACGAACACGGCCAACACGGCCAGGCCGACCATCCAGATCACGAAACCCATGTCGACGGTGCTGGCACCGGCATCACCCGAGCCCGGCTCGATCCCGGCCAGGATGCCCCGGTCGATCACCTGCTGCACGGCGATCGGCACGACGAGACGACCGGCGGTGGCGATGATGGCCAGGATCAGCGTGCCGCCGAGTCCGACCCGTAGCTCGGGCGACAGCGCGATCCCCCGTCGCACCGTGGCCAGCGCACCGTCGGAGGCGTGATCACGGCTCTCGACTGCGCCGTCGACCGGCGGATCGGCGTCATCGCCGGTACCGGCTGCGGGTTCGGCCACGGTTGTCATGACTCGTGCGCTCCGTCCACGTCGTAGGCGTCGATCAGCGCGGCGTAGGCCGGAACCGACCCGTAGAGATGGTGGTGGGTGCCCCGGCCGATGACCCGACCGTCCTCGACGTAGATGACCGAGTCGGCCAGCAGGATGGAGCTTCGCCGGTAGGCGACGATCACCACGCTGGTGTCGAGATCGGCCAACTCGTCGAGGATGGCCGCCTCGACCGCAGGGTCGACGGCGGAGGTTGCATCGTCGAGGATGAGCAGCCTCGGTCGCCGGATGACAGCCCGGGCCAACGCGATCCTCTGGCGTTGACCACCGGACAGGCTGGCGCCCCGCTCCCCGACCGGCGTGTCGTAGCTTTCAGGCAGTGCCTCGATGAACTTGTCGGCCTGGGCGATGCGGGCGGCCTGAGCAACGTCGGCATCGTCGAAGTCGCGACCGAGCGTGATGTTGGCCCGGATCGTGTCGTCGAACAGGAATGCCTCCTGGAAGACGATGGCGGTCTGGGAGGCGATGGCGTCGCGCTCCACGGCGACGAGGCCGTGACCGTCGAGGGCGATACAGCCCGAGTCGGGGTCGAACAGGCGGACCATCAGCTGGGCGATCGTCGACTTGCCGGAGCCGGTCGGACCGACGATGGCCACCGTGCTGCCCGGCGCAACGTCGAGCGAGATCGACTCGATGCCCCGGCCGTCCGGCGCCACGTCACTGAACGACGGGGCCTCCGACGCCGTCGACCGATCGGACAGATCGGCGTGGGAATCCTCGGGGTAGGTGTAGGTGATGGTGTCGACCTCAGCGGCCGCCGCGCCCGTGCGTCCGGGAACCGTTGCGCCGTAGGCCACACCGGCTTGCTCGTCGAGCACGCTCTCGACCCGCCGGTGTCCGGCGACCGCCTGGGGGATCATCATCATGAGCCAGGTGAAGACCCGCATCGGCAACGTGACGAGGCGGAAGAGGTAGGCGAAGGTCACGAGCGTGCCCGCTGAGATGATCCCGGCGTCGACCCGCCACGCCCCGACCAGCAGCACGGCCAGGGTGCCGAGGCTGGGCAGCGCCTCCATGATCGGATCGAAGATGGCCCGCAGCCGCCCGACGTCCACCATCCGGTCCCGCAGCTCGTCGGAGCTGGCGCCGAAGCGGCCGACCTCGGCGTCCTCCCGGCCGAGGGTCTTGACCACGAGCGCGGCGTCGAACGACTCATGGGCGATCTCCGACACCTCGGCTCGCAACCGCTGGGCCTCGATGGTGACCACGGTGATACGGCGCTGGTAGGTGAAGTTGGCGAGAGCGATGGCGGGGGCGACGGCGAAACCGACGACTGCGAGAAACGGATCGGTGACCACCATCAGCGCGGCGGTCACACCCAACATGATGACCACGCCCAGCGCCATCGGCAATGGCGAGGCGATGTTCGACGCGGCCTCGACGTCGGCGTTGACATTGGACAGCAGCTGGCCGGCCGGGTGACGGCGGTGCCACTCGATCGGCAACTCCAGATACCGGTCGGTGATCTCGATGCGGTCCCGGGCCTGCAGGTGGTATTGGGCGGTATAGGCCCCGAATCGGCGGAAGGCGATGCCGACGGCCCGGATCATGGCCACGCCAATGATCGCCGCTGCGGCAGCCGCTCGAGCCGCAACCGTCAGATTGCCCTCCTCGACCGCCGGGATGAGTACATCATCGGTCACCCAGCCGATCACATACGACGAGGCGATCGTGGCCAGGGCGAACGCGACCGTGCCGGTGGCACCCATCGCGAATTGGCGTCGAGCCCGGGTGAGCTGACGCCAGATGAGGGCGAGTCCCTCACCCCGCTCCACTCGACCTGGTCTTGCTCGCTCGGCTACTGCGGTCACTCACTCCAGGCTAGGCCCGCCCCCTCCGAGCTGCTTCCAAAATCTGGGGCCCGGCTGCCGGAGTGTCGTCCCCGCCCGGAATCGCCCACGCCGCAGGGCGGTAGGATGGAATGCTCGTGTCTGAACCAGCCCCCGCCCCGACCACCTTCGCCGCCCTCGGTGTGCCCGAGCCGCTGATACGCGCCCTCGAGGCAATGCGGTTCGAGGAGCCGTTCGAAATCCAGGCGCTCACCATCCCCGATGCCCTGGCCGGACGGGACATCCTCGGCCGGGCGCCCACCGGGTCGGGTAAGACGCTGTCGTTCGGTCTGCCACTGTTGGCCGGCCTCCGCCAAGGCAAGCCGGGACGCCCGGCGAAGCCGCCCGACCCCCGGCGACCCGACCGTCCGACCAGGCCGGCACGCCCGGCGCTACCCACCGGGCTGGTGCTGTGTCCCACCCGGGAGCTGGCCGAACAGATCCGGCGGGAGTTGGAGCCGCTGGCCGGCGCGGTCGACCGGACCGTGCTGGCCGTCTACGGCGGCAAGGGCCTGGACCGCCAGCTCAAGGGGTTGGCCCGCGGCGTCGATCTGCTGGTGGCCTGTCCCGGTCGGCTGCTCGACCTCATCAATCAGAACGCCGTGGATCTCGACGACGTCGACCGGGTGGTGGTCGATGAAGCCGACCGCATGGCCGACATGGGCTTTCTGCCCGACGTGCGTAAGCTGCTCGATCAGACGTCGCCGCAACGTCAGACCATGCTCTACTCGGCCACCCTCGACCGTGATGTGCAGGTGCTCGTCGACCAGTACCAGCGGGACCCGGTCGAACACGCGGTGGCCGAACTCGAACCCGACCTGAGCCAGCTCACCCACCGCTTCATCCAGGTGCCCAAGCGCGAGCGCGTGTGGTTGACCGCCGATCTGGTGACCGACATGGGCTCGACGATCGTGTTCGTCCGCACCCGCCATGGGGCCGACCGGGTGGCCCGCCAGCTCAAGGCCAACGGGGTGAAGGCGGCCGCCATCCACGGTGGACGCAGCCAGTCGCAGCGGGACCAGGCGCTGGCCCAGTTCACCGGCGGCAAAGCCCAGGCGCTGGTGGCCACCGACGTCGCCGCCCGAGGCATCCACGTAGACGGCGTCGAGGCAGTCGTCCACTACGACCCCCCGGCCGAGGACAAGGACTACGTACACCGCTCGGGCCGCACCGGTCGGGCCGGAGCCAGCGGTGTGGTCGTGTCGTTGCTCGACACGCCACAGGTGAGGGAATCGCTGCTCATGCAGGATCGGCTCGGCATCGAGTCCGACATCGAGGACCTTCCCCAGCGGGTCCATCGCCTGGATCCGGTCTCGACCCGTACGGCGCCCAAGGCTCGGTCCGGGTCGAAGGCTCGGTCCGGGTCCAAGGCTCGGTCCGGGTCCAAGGCTCGGTCGCAGCCGACCCGGTCGAAACCCCGACGAAAGCCGAGATCCAGTCCGCAGGAGACGAGCGGCGACACGAACGGTAGGCGGTCAACCGACAAAGACGGGGGCAACGACGCCGACAACGACCGCCCCAAACGACACCGCTCGTCGAGCTCCGGGCCCAAACAGTCATCGGGCGCCAAGTCGAAGAAAGGCTCGACACGGCGGTCGACGAAGCGGTCGGGCAAGCCACGGCCGCGGAACCGGAAGAACAAGCCGAAGGGCGGCCGGGGAGCCCGGTAGACCGGGTCACGGCGGTTCCACCCCGAAACTGTCACGGCGCCTGGATATGGTGACTACGCCTTCGAGGACTGGCAGGAAGTGCCTCCATGCAATCGAGGACGTTCGACACGTCCCAGACTGACCTGGAATACTTATGTCGATAAGTGAACGCGAACGACGGCACTCCTCGACAAGCTCGAAGAGGCCATCGGATCGGAAGCAGCAAACTCCCTGATGCAGCTCCTGCCCTTTCAGTCCTCTTCCGAACTGGCAACCCGTTCGGATCTCAACGCGACCACACTCGTGTTACGAAGCGAGATGTCCGAGATGCGGGGTGACCTTCAGGGCCAGATGGCCGAACTACGCTCAGACCTACAGGGCCAGATGGCCGAACTACGCTCAGACCTACAAGGCCAGATGGCCGAACTACGTTCCGAACTCAAGAGCGACATGACTGCGCTCCGGTCCGAGCTCGCGGGTGAGATGACCACGCTCCGGTCCGACCTGACGGGCCAGATGGCGGAGCTCCGAGGGGAGCTGTCGGCCCTGCGTGGCGAACTCAAAGGTGAGTTCCACCGCTGGGTTGCAGTGGCTGGAGCGGCCAACGCCATTGCCGTCGTCACCGCACTCATCACCTGAGCGCCGGCCTGACGTGATCGAACGCTCGGATTGGGGCAGGGCGGATTCGGCCCTGCCCCAACCGGGCGCTTGAAGAGCAAACGGTGTCTGGCTACG
The DNA here is from genome assembly GCA_965216675.1 of Acidimicrobiales bacterium. GTDB lineage: Bacteria > Actinomycetota > Acidimicrobiia > Acidimicrobiales > SZUA-35 > JAHELU01. Next base: position 2,643,499 of record CBDCGK010000004.1, read on the forward strand.
GCGCCGGGATCGAGATCGTCGTGCCGGTACTGTCGCCGTCCGAATCGTGGTTGGAACCTGGCGTATAGGTGGAGCCGGCCGCCAAGATCATGTCGACGGAGAACGTCGCCGACGTGTCGCGCTTACGCAGTCCGGACAACGTCATGGAGCAGGTGCCGTCATCGCCGGTCGAGCAGCTCCCGCCGACCGAACCGTTCCACGTTCCCTCGACGGTTGCGCCGCTTACCGCCGCCTCGTCGTCGTTGTGCACCAGCACGGTCACGGTGGCGCTCCATTTGCCGCCGTTGCCGGTCGAGGTCGCCACGATGTCGAGATCACCGATGTGGACGTTGGAGTCGGTCACGTTGTCGACTGTCACCGAGATCGAGTCCGACGCGGTCTGGCCAATGGTGTCGGTCGCGGTGGCGGTCACCGAGTTGGCGCCCTCGAGAGCCGAAGTCGTGTTCCAGTTGACGGACCAGCCGTCCACACCGTCGGTATCGACGTCGATCGAGATGCCGTCGACGAAGAACTCGACCTGGGCGACACCGTTGTCGTCGGTGGCATCGGCCACCAACTCGATCGATCCGGAAACCGTGGCCCCGTCGGCCGGGCTGGTAATGGAGACCGACGGCGGATCGTCAGGACCGGGGCCGCCACCGAGATTCGGGCGCACGATGAACAAGCCCTGCTCGATGCCGCTGACGATCACGTTGCCCGACTCGAAATAAGGGTAGTTGCTCCAGGCGCCATTGAATCCGGCCGCGTCATCGGAGGGCCACACGTCGAAGAATGCGACCTCGTTGAGGCTCCCGGTGGCGATGCCACTGATGTCGAGAATGCGAAGACCCGCTCGGTAGTTCGACTGGTAGCTGTGGTTCCCTTTGACGTACTGGTTGTGGTCGATCGCCGCGGTCGGCGCTTCATAGTCCGCAAAGAACACCGGGTTGTCCAGGTCGGTCACGTCGACCACCCGGGTGAGCGTGCCGTGACCGAGGCGGGACTCGTCGAGCTCGTCGTCGAGCAGGAAGTAGGTCTGATCCTCGGTCAGCCAACCCTGGTGTGTGTACTGTGCGCCGTCGTACCCGGTGCGGGAGATCAGGGTCGGGTTGACCTTGTTGGTGACGTCGACGATGGTCAGGGTGTCCTCGTTGGAAGCCAGGCAGATCTCGCGGCCGTTGTAGGTGCCGTCGGGGCCCTCGTAGTTGACGCACTGGGCATCGTGGGTGTAGCCGTCGGCGGAGAAGCAGCCGGCGTTGCGCGGGTTGGTGGGATTGGAGATGTCAACCATGTGGAGGCCGCCGTCGCAGCCCTTGCGGCCGGTGGCCCCGACGATGTAGGCATAGTCCGAATCCTCGTTTATCACGATGTTGTGGGCCGAGCCGATGTCGCGGTAGTGGGCGGTCTCGCCGAAAGTGATCGGGCTCCCCTGGTAGGACCGGAGTTCCGTGAGATCGAACACCTGCATGCCGTGACGGCTGGCCTCCGAGACGATGAATGCATGGTTGCCGTCGGTCTTGATGTCACGCCACGACGACCCGAACGCCCCGTGGGTGGGTAGCTCACCGATGAGCACCGGCGCCGAGGCGTTGGTGACGTCGACGAACGCGGTACCGAACGTCATGCCGATCAGCGCGTACTCCTTGCCGGTCGAGGGGTCGGTCCAGCCCCAGATGTCGTTGGCCTCCTCGCTCGACGAACCGCCGAGTTCGGACAGCGGCATGAACGCCTGCAGGTCGATGTTGGAGCACGGGAACCCGGCGGCCAATCCCCCACCGGCCGGGCAGGTGGCGGCGCCCATCGCGGCCAGGTTCTGGGCCTTGACCTCCTTGGCGAAGAACGACTGCATGACCGGCGTGGCGTGTTCGGGTAGGGGTGCGTGATGGGCCTTGCCTTCGTCGTGGGCTGAGGCGGGGGCGATGACGCCGGCGCTCAGGGCAACAAGCCCGATGAGCAGCACGAACGAGCGGCGGACGTAGCGATGCATGAAGGGTGGTCCTTTGAGGTTGGTTGGGCCCGCAGGGCCCGCCCGGTGTCGGACCGGCCCCGGCTCAACGCTAGTACAACGCTGTTAGCTCGCCAAGGTCGTCAGGCAGACCGAACTCCTTGAAGGTTTGTGCGCCTAGGTGTCACAGTGACACCGGAACGCACAAACCTCACACACCACCGACGGCTCAGATGTCGAGGAATCTCACATCGTCCGCGTTGGTCTGGATGAACTTCTTGCGGGATTCGACATCGTCACCCATCAACACCGCAAAGACCTCATCGGCGATGGCCGCCTGCTCGACGGTGACCTGCAGCAACGTGCGCGTCTCCGGGTTCATGGTGGTGTCCCACAACTCGTCGGCGTCCATCTCACCCAGGCCCTTGAGTCGCTGGAACTCCGCCTTCGGATGCTCGACCGCGTAGGCGTTGCGGGCCGGATCGTCCTTCAAATAGATCTTCTTCTTCCCGACCACCGTCGAATAGAGCGGCGGCTGCGCGATGTAGATGTAGCCGGCCTCGACCAGCGGTCGCATCTGGCGGAAGAAGAAGGTGAGTAGCAACGTGCGGATGTGGGAACCGTCGACATCGGCGTCGGCCAGCAGGATCACCTTGTGATACCGGGCCTTCTCCAGCTCAAACTCCTCCTCACCCAACCCGGCGCCGATGGCCTGGATGAGCGAGATGATCTCGGTGTTCTTGAACATCCGGTCGATGCGGGCCCGCTCCACGTTGAGGATCTTGCCCCGGATCGGGAGGATGGCCATGGTGCGGGGGTCGCGGGCGTCCTTGGCCGACCCACCGGCGGAGTTGCCCTCCACGATGTAGAGCTCGGACTCCGACGGGTCCTTCGACTGGCAGTCGGCCAGCTTGCCCGGCAGACCGGCGCCGTCGAGCGCTGACTTGCGGCGGATGTTCTGGCGGGCCTGGGTGGCGGCGATCCTGGCTTTCGCTGCGTTGGAAGCCTTGGTCATGATCGCCTTGGCCTCGTTCGGGTGTTCCTCGAACCATTCCCGCAGGTGCTCGTTGGTGGCCTTCTCCACAAGAGAGCGGACCGACACGTTGCCGAGCTTCGACTTCGTCTGACCCTCGAACTGGGGCTCGACGACACGAACCGAGATGACCGCGGTGAGCCCCTCGCGGATGTCCTCGCCCTGGAGGTTGTCGTCCTTCTCCTTCAGGAAGTTGCGGTCCCGGGCGTACGCGTTGACCGTGCGGGTGAGTGCCGAGCGGAAACCCTGCTCGTGCATGCCGCCCTCGATGGTGTTGATGCCGTTGGCGAAGGAGTGGATGCCGTCGGTGTTGTAGCCGGTGTTCCAGCTGAAAGCGATCTCGACCTGCTCGTCGTCGCCGTCTTCGTCGAACCAGCCGATCTCGTCGAAGAGCGCCTCCTTCGAGGCGTTGAGGTGGCGGACGAAGTCGCGGATGCCGCCGTCGAAGCGGAGCACGACCTCCTCGGTCGACGGGTTCCGGTCGTCGGCAACGTGGAACTCCAGGCCGGCGTTGAGGAAGGCCATCGTCTGGAACCGGTCGACGAGGGTCTGGAACCGGAACTCGGTGCCCTCCTTGAAGATCGCCGGATCGGGCCAGAACCGCACCATCGTGCCGGTTCGGGCCTCGCCGGTCTCGGGGTCGACCGGAGAGTCGCCGATGACCTTCAACGGCTCATCGGGGGCGCCGCCGTTCTTGAACGACATGGCGTGGCGCTTGCCGTCCTTGTCGATCTCGACCTCGACCCGACTCGACAGCGCGTTGACCACCGACACACCCACACCGTGCAGACCGCCCGACACCTTGTAGCCGCCGCCACCGAACTTACCGCCGGCGTGGAGCACGGTGAGCACCACCTCGGCCGCGGTGAGATCCTCGTACTTGGGGTGCTTGTCGACCGGGATACCACGGCCGTTGTCGACCACCTCGACCGAACCGTCGGTCTTGACGGTGACGTCGATGCGGTCGCAGTGACCGGCCATCGCCTCGTCGACCGAATTGTCGACCACCTCCCACACCAGGTGGTGCAATCCGGTGGGGCCGGTCGAGCCGATGTACATGCCGGGGCGCTTGCGAACGGCTTCGAGCCCCTCCAGAACCTGAATGGAGGAGGCGCTGTAGTCACCGGACACGGCACCGTTGGTCGAGGCGTGCTCACCGGCACCACCGTTTGTGGACGCGGTGACGTTCGACTCGGATTGCGCAGAAGGATTGCTCATGCAGATATCACGATCTTGAAAGCTGTGTTGGGGGGCGGCCGACCTGGAGGGTGCGGAAGCCGCCCGAAACGAGGCCGGTTTCGACAAAGGCCCGGGCATTCCATTTTAGCAGGTTCCGGCCCCGAATCGGTGGCGAACGGCGCTCGGCGGACCAGGTGAAACCCGCTTGTTTACTGGGCTTTTTGGCTGTCGACGCGGGCTTGCACCCGTTGGAGGTTGCCCGAGCCGAACGTGGCCTCGAACCGGCGGATGATCTGCGCCTCCATCCAGCCGATCTGAGACGCCCACGCGGCATCGTTGCAGGCGACCGTCAGCACCCCGTTGATCAGCTCCGCCGGGCGTGTGGCAGCCGCCAGGCCCGGTCCGACCAGTTCCGGCCAGCGGTCGTGAAGCTGGGCGAGGATGCTGATCGGCGGTGCGCCCAGGTGATCGACGAACCGCTCCAGGCTGTCGCTCAGGCGGCTCAATCCCAGGTCGTCGACGTCGTCGACCCGATCGTGCTCCGGCCCGCTGTTCGGGCGTCGATCCTGCTCCTTGCCCACAGATCGAGGATAGTGCCACCGGCATCGGTGTCGCCGTCGAGGGATTCCTTTCAGGACCAAGTGCCCTTCGCATCGGACCACGCCCATGGGAGGTTCACGTCACGAGCGGCGAGAAGGTTGAGCAATGGCGGTCACCACCGCAAGCACCCGAGAGGAAGACGTCGGCGCTGCCGTCGACCACCCCAAACCCACACCGGCCAAGCCGGGCGGGCGACTACTCCACCTCGATCGTTTCCGCATCGGTTTGACCACCCTGGTGGTGCTGCACCATGTGGCCATGGCCTTCGGTGCCGGGGGCTTGGCCTTCTACTATGTGGACCTTCCGGAGTCGATCGTCTCCCGCAACCTCCTCGTGTTCGTCCTCGCCAACCAGGCCTGGTTCATGGGCGCCTTCTTCCTCGTTGCCGGCTACTTCACTCCGGCGTCGTTCGATCGGAAGGGCCCGTTGGCCTTTGCCCGATCGCGACTGACACGGCTTGGCATACCGCTACTGGTGTTCACTGCTGTGCTGAACCCGATCGCCGCCACCGGCTGGTTCCACGTCGCAGACCCGCTCGGACCGATGACCTCCGAGACGTTCGACTATCTCGACCACGTACGGATGGGTCCGACCTGGTTCCTCGCGCTGCTTTTGGTCTTCAGCGGCGGCTACATGCTGTGGCGGCAGGCGATCGGTGACCGGTCGACCGTCCGCTCCCACCGGTCGTTTCCCGGCCCGCTGGGGATCCTCGGTTTCATCGCGTTGCTCGCCGCCACGGAGTACTTCCTCCGCATGGTGTTGATCATCGGCGAGAGCTGGGCCGGCTTCCCGAGCCTCGCCTACCTCCCTCAATATCTCGGCCTCTTCGCCGTCGGCGTGGTCGCCGCCCGCCACGACTGGCTGCGGTCGATACCGACACGAACCGCCGTCGCCGGAGCAGTGGGGGCGGTCGTGGCCTCGGTGCTGCTGTTCCCGTTGGCGTTCAGCGGCGAGTGGTTCTCGATGGAGTTGACCGAGGCCGTCAACGACGCCATGGGCGACGGCACCTGGCAATCGGCGGTCTACGCGTTGTGGGACTCGGTTCTGGTCACGGGGCTCTGCCTCGGCCCCATCGCGATCCTGCGGGCCACGGCCGATCGCGAAGGTGGGCTCGGACGTTTCCTGCTCCGAAACTCCTACGGCACCTACATCATCCATATCCCGATCGTCGTCTACACCGCCATCGTCGTCGGCAACACCGACCTCTCCCACACCGTCCGTCTCATCGTGACGGCGCTCATCGCCGTACCCCTGTCGTTCCTGGCCGCAGCGGTCGTCGGTTTCCTACCCGGAGCCGACCGTGTGCTCGGGATGGGGCGTCGCCGGCCGGAGCGAGGCACTGCGCCTTCGGCCGGGCCGGCGCCCGTGGGGCCGGGATCATCGTCCGAGGGCGAGGTGGCCATCCGGACGTCGGATCTCCGGCGCACCTTCGGCGAGTTCGTCGCCGTGAACGACGTCAACCTGGCGGTTCGACGTGGTGAGCTGTTCTCGCTGCTCGGGCCGAACGGCGCCGGCAAGACGACGGCAATCCGGATGCTGTGCTGTCTTCTGGCGCCCACCGGCGGCTCGGCGACCGTTGCCGGATTCGACACCGTCTTCGACCCGATCGAGGTGAAACGACGAGTTGCCGTGTCGCCCCAGGAGACCGCCGTGGCCGAGCACCTGAACGCCTGGGAGAACCTGAGCCTGATGGCCCGCCTGCACGGCTTCGACCGCGAGGAGACGAAGCGACGCTCGGAGGAACTCCTGTCGATGATGGGCTTGACCAGACGGGCCGACGAGCGGGTCAAGAACTACTCGGGGGGTATGAAGCGCCGGCTGAGCATCGCCATGGCGTTGGTCTCCGATCCCGAGGTTCTCTTCCTCGACGAACCAACTCTCGGCCTCGATCCGCAGTCTCGGCGTGGACTGTGGGAGCACATCGAGAACCTCAAAGATGAGATCACGATCGTGCTCACCACCCACTATTTGGAGGAGGCCGACGCGCTCGCCGATCGTATCGCCATCATCGACCGGGGTGAGATCGTCGCCCTGGGCACGCCCGCCGAGTTGAAGGAGCTCGTGCCCGACGGCCAGGCCACCGTCATCGAGGCCGACGGCGGCGACGAGGCGCTCGACGCGCTGCGGCGCCGGTTCGGATCCGCCCGTCGCTGCGACGGCAACATGCTCGTCGACGACCCCGACATCGACCTCGGCGAGATCATCGACGTACTGCGACCGCTCGGGGTTCGCGTCGAAGCCGCTTATCGCAACAGGGTCTCCCTCGACGACGTCTTCGTCCACCTCACGGGAAGGCAGCTCCGGGAATGAGATTCAGGGTCATCAGATTCAGTGACATGAGGTCAATGGAACTGGCCAATCGGAACTTCAAGGTGATGTGGCGCGACTGGGTGTCGCTGGGGATCAACGTCGCACTCCCGGTGGCGATGCTGCTGGTGATGCAGGCACTCGAGGGGGTTGACGACTTCTTCTCTCCCACATCGCTGGCCCCCGGCGTCGTGTTGTTCGGCTTCGCCATGCTCAGCATGACGTCGGCCATGGCCCTCGCCCAGGACCGGGAGAGCAACCTGTTCGACCGGCTGTTGACCACACCACTACGAGCCAACGACTTCGTGCTCGCCTATTCGCTCCCCTACTTGGCCGTGGCGGCGATCCAGACCGCGATCGTCATCGGCGTGGCACTGTTCCTCGGTTTCCGCAGCGAGGGCAACGTCGCCCTGGTTGCGTTGATCCTCTTCCTGATGGCGATTCTGTACGTCGGGCTGGGCATGATGATCGGCGCCTCGGTTCCCTACAAGCTGGTGACCGGGCCGTGGATGGTGGCCCTCATGCTCACGATCTTCGGCGGCGCATGGATGAACCTGGAGGACATCGGGGGTCCGTTCGAGGCCGTGGGCGACGTGTTCCCATTCGCTCACGCATTGGAGGCGATCCGGGGTGTGCTGCTCGAGGGCGCCGGATTCGGCGACATCCTGGGCGACACCGCCTGGGTCCTCGGCTACACCGTTGTGATCGCCGCCCTGTCGGTCGGCGTGTTCCGCCATCGAATGACCACCTAGTTCTTCCGGGCCGGGGTTGGACGAGGTGCCGGACCCGCAGTACCGACGCCGACACGGAGGGCAATAGAATCCTCATCGATGGCCACACCCTCGACTGACGCCGAGTCGGATCCGGATCCGAACGCGGATCAAGGCACCGGGACCGGTCGGGAAACACGAACCCGGCTTCGGGACCGGGTGCCCTCCCGGCGGGAGCGGTTCACTCCCGTCGAACGGCTGCGGCGGCGCGCCGTGCCGTCGGATGCACCGCTGATCGTTGGTGACCACCGATCGCCGTCGTCGGCACCACCGGCAACGAACCGGAGCCCGGGGGCTCGCTCGGCGTTTCGTCTGGTCTGCTGGAACATCGAGGATGGGCTCGACATCGACGGAACGATCGCCGGGCTGACCGGGCATCCGAACCTCGCCACCGCCGACGTCATCTGCCTCCAGGAGATGGATCCCGACGGGGTTGAGCGGATCGGGCGGGAACTCGGGCTCGCATACCTCTATATCCAGTCGTCGAAGGACGATCGAACCGGGCGGGGTTTCGGCAACGCCATCCTGTCGCCGTGGCCGCTTGACGATCACGTTGTCGTGCCGCTCCCCAATGTGGCCAAAGCCTACGGGAGACCACGGGCGGCGGTGGGGGCGACGGTAACCAAGACGCGCCCCTCCGGTCAGGCATCGGATCCGACCATGGCGGTGTCGGTGTGGTCGATCCACGCTGAGATCCCGCCGCTGTCGCTGAGTCGGCGGGTGGCCCAGTTCACCGCGGTGGCCGCCCGGGCGATCAGCCCCAACCCGGATCACCTGCTCCTGGCCGGCGATTTCAACACGACCACGTCGACCGCGGTCCAGGCCATCGACGAGCTCTACGCCATGTTCGACCTGGAGCGGCTGACCGAACCGGCCGGTCCAAGCCTGCGTCGAGCCGGCCGCCTGTTCCACCTCGACCACATCTTCGGACGAGGGCTGGCGGTTCAAAGCGTCGGTATCGAACGGACCGTCATCGCCAGCGACCATTGGCCACTGTGGGTCGACGTACTTCCGGCCGACGATTCGTCCGTGCTAGGTTGATCGGCACCATCAGTACGGGTTGCCGGCACGTCGGGGTGTGAACCGGTACCCACCAAGATTAGGCGGTTGATCATGTGGCGATTGTGCGGGTTCGCGTTGACGGCGACGATCTTTGTCGTGGGCTGTTCGGCCGGTTCGGATGACGGAGGCGATGGCACCGACGGAGCCGGCACCGACCCTGCGGGCGCCGAGGCGTCGCCGCTCGAGTCCGATGCCGTCGACCCCGACGCCACCGAGGCGACCGGCGCGGCCGACCCCGAGCCCGAGCCGCTGTTCACCGCCACCAATCCTCCGGAGCTGAACCCCGCGGGGCAACGGTTCGACATGCGCGACGCGACAGCCGATTCGACCGGCTCGATTACGTTGATCGGCGACTTCATCGACTACGACGAGCGGGTCCGGTCGGCGCGGCTCGTCATCGGTGCCGAGACCGACGACCATACGGTCATCGACCTTCCGTCGGACTCGACGGCCGCCGGAGCACACGACGCCGAATACCTACCCGGCGGTGAGCTGCTGGTCGGGGGCTGGCAGCGACGAGCGGGTGTCGCGGTCCCCACCCTGTGGGAGGAGGCGGCCGGCGATTTCACCATCGTGGAACTGCCGGTGAACACGGCCGGCGGATGGGTCTACGACCTCGCGTCCGACGGGACGGCCGCCATCGGCGAGACGCTCGTCGACGGCGAACAGATCGACACGATGTGGATCCGCGGCGACGACGGCTGGACCCAGGTCGACATCAACCCGCCGCCGGGCGCACAGCGGGTCAGCATTCAGGCCGTGCTTCGGGTCGACGGCGACCTCGTTGCCGTCGGCTACGGCTGGACCGACGACAGCGACGCGGTGGTCACCGGGTTCTGGGAGATCGACCCCCGAACGCTGACTCCCACGTACCGGATTCCCGACGGCGTCAACGACGGCGTTGCGTTGACCGGCATCGCCGCCTCGCCCGACGGCGACGGATTCGTCATCGTCGGAGGCTCGGGGTTCACCGATTCCGAACCTGTCGTGTACCACAGCGACGACTACGAGGTGGGCGGCGGTACCTGGTCGTCACGCTCGGTGTCGATCGACACCGACGGCCGGTTCACCGGCGAAGGGATCGGTCTGGGCCAGATCGAGGTCGGCGGTGGACGCATGATCGCATGGACGTGGTCGTCGTTCACCCGCCAGGTGATCGAGTCGGCCGACGGCGGTCGAACCTGGTCCCAGCTCGGTCTGCTGGCCTCCGACAGCGGCGGCAGCCGAGTGGTGTCGGGCGGGGTGGTGACCGCAGACCTGATCGTGGCCGGGAGCGGCGCAGTGGTCGACCGGTGGGACGGGGACGACTGGCGACGCTTCTCCGGGACGTGGTCCGAGTCGGGCGAGTGGACACTCGCCGACTTCTCGGTTCTGGGCACCGACGACGACTTCATCATTCCACTCATGGTGAGCAGGCCCACCGCACCGCGGGGTGTCTACGAGCTTCGGGTGCTGTCGTCGACCGACGGCGTTTCGTGGAACGACGACCAGATTCTGGCCGGCGGAGGTCGGGCTCAACTGGCCACCGCCCAGTCCGGGGGCCAAACCTGGCTGTTCACCACCGGCACCACCTTCAACAACGATCCGCTCAACATCTGGCGATTCGGCGACAACGGATGGGCGGCCGCCAACGATCGGCAGGCCGAACCGTTCATCCGATCGATACCCGTGTCGGCGGTCGGCGAAGTCGATGCCCGCGACGGGTCAGACGGCGGAGCGCTCGTCGTGACCTACGACTTCAACGCCGACCAGTCTCGGATCATCCCCAACGTCGTGTCGCCCGACGGTACGGTGGCCGATGGAGACTTCGGCGTGGAACGAGCACGCTCGGACACCGCGGACATCAGCTGCCTCGAACGGCTGGGTGACACGTTTGTGGTCGTGTTGAGCGAACCCGACCAACCTGACTTGATACTCACCAGCGCCGACGGCCTCAACTGGTCGACCATCGCCGCCGAGCCCACTTCGGCACCGGTCTCGGGCTGCCACGTCGTCGATGACGAGCTGTTGCTGACCGTGGGACGCGGCAACAACAAGACCCGTGTTCCGATGATGCTCGATGGCACCGTGGGCCAGCCGCTCGACCTGCCGACCGAGGCTTCCGTCAGCGACTTCGTCATGGTCGACGGTGTCCGGGTGGCGGTCGGATGGCTGGAGGTCGACGGTGCGCAGACCGCGGGCCTGTGGTGGGAGACCGTCGACGGCTGGGAGCAGATGGCGCTCGGCGACTCGGGGCTGACCACTGACGAGTTCGGTCAGTTCAGTTGGGCATCGAGACTACGGGTGCTCGACGACCGAGTGGTCGTCGTGGGCGGCGATGGGCCGGGGTTGGTGCTGTGGACCGCCGATCGGGTGACGTTCGGCGAGCGTCTCGGCGTCGACGACGGGTGATCGACCTGCCGCTTGGATCAGCCGGGATGGATCAGCCGGCCTGGCTCGGGCCGCCGAACCGTGCGGCCAGCGCGGCGATGTGTTCGGGGTAGATGTCGCAGCAGCCGCCGATCACGGTGGCACCGGCGTCGACCCATTCGGTTGCCAGCTCCGTGTACCGCTCGGCGGTGAGGTCAGCGCGGCGTTCGAGCACCTGGGAGTTGGCGGCGTAGTCGTCGGATTCGACGTGGTGATCGGCGAAGGCGTTGGCGTACGCCCCGAGCGGCAGGTCGGGCAGCTGAGATCGCAGCGCTGCCAGCGCCGGTGCGATGACCTCGGGTTGGGAGCAGTTGAACAGTACGGTTTCCACGCCGTTGGCAGCGGGCTCGGTCAGCAGACCGGCGACGGCACTCATCGGTTCGCCTGAGCGCAAAGTGGCTTCGCTGTGCCCGGGGGTGTCGTCGAGGGTGAAGGCCAGCCACACCGGCTTGGCTTGCGGGACGGTCGCCGTCACGGTGTTCAGCGTTTCGAGCATCACCCGGGCTTCGGTCGTGCTGGAGATGGTCTCGCCGACCCACAGATCCACATATGGCACCTGTGGTTCGATGAGCACCCGCCACAGGTCGGGTGCGGCTTCGGGGTCGAAGTTGGCCGGTTCGTACGATCCGAACAGCGGTGGCAACGATCCCGCCACTCGAACGGTGGGCGCCGTTTTCGTGGCGGTCCGGTCGGCTGCGTCCCGGGCCAACCGGGCCGCCAGCTCGATCAGTTCTTTGCCCCGACTCTCGAACCGCTCGGTGCCGATGTGGAACGGCACAACAGCGTAGGTGTTGGTGATGATCACCTCGGCGCCGGCGGCGATGAAGTTCTGGTGCGCTCGGCTCACGTGGTCGGGGGACTCGAGCAGCGCCAAGGCCGACCACTCGGGTTGACGGAACGGGGCGCCGATGCGACGCAGTTCTTTGCCCATGCCGCCGTCGAGGATCGTGACCGTTGTCGTGCTCACCGTTTGAAATCTACCCGCCCACCCCCGTCTGCGCGTTCGCGGGCGAAAGCGGTCAATAGTGACCGTTTTCGCCCGCGAACGACCGGGGTTTTTGGGCGCGGTTCCGCTCCGCGGGTCCGTCGGGCGATCAATCGGCCATCTGGTCGGGAAGTGGGGCGGGGGGCGGGCCGAGGATGTCGATGCCGTAGCGGGCGTTCACCTCCGCCACCTCGCCGGGGTTGATCTCCACCGGTTCCGGCTGGGTTGGTGTCGCCGACGGGACACCGAGGGCGGCCACCATCTGATCGAACTGCGGCCTTGCCCCACCAACGGTCGCAGTGATGGCGATCATGCGGGCCTCGTCGGACACCACCTGGAAGCTGTGCGGCACCCCGTGGGGCAGGTAGGCGATTGACCCGGCCCGGCCAATCGACTCGCTGTCGCCGGAGCGGAACGCGATCTCACCGTCGAGTACGACGACGATCTCGTCCTCGTCGTGGTGGCAGTGCAGGGGCGGGCCGAAGCCTCGCGACTGCACGAACTCGACGGCGGTGATCGCACCGTCGTCACCGGCGGCCACCTTGCGGGTGGCGAGGTGGTTGAGGAAGTGCCGGTGGTCGCCCTCGTCACGCTGGAGCACGTAGGGTGCGGTCGGATCGACTCCGGGGATCGGATACTGGGCTTGGGTCTTGGTGAGGGTTGTTTCGCTCATGTCGACATGGTGACCGAGCACCCTTTCGGAAACCTTCAGATCAACTCATCCAAGGCGGCCTGGCGGGTGGCCGCCGCGGCGTCGGCACCGGTCTGGTCGCCGATGGCGGTGAGAGCGTCGACGAGGCGGGAATGGGCGTGATCGTCGTAGGGGTCGACGGCGATGAGGCGGCGGGCGAGGTCGATCACCCGGCTGTGATCGCCGGAGTCGACGGCGGCGTCGAGTTGGCGTCGAGCGGCCACCACGAACGTCGACCGGACTTCGTCCCGCAGCGGCGCCGACCAGTCGTCGTACCGATTCTCGGGGAGGAACTCGCCGTCGTAGGCGTCGACGACGGCCCCGTCGTCACCGCCGGCCGCGGCGTTGAGCAGAGTCTCGACATCGACGGCGACATGGTCGAGGTCGAGGGCCACGGTCTGTCGGTCGGCCACCACCCCGCCCCTCAACACTCGACGAACGGCCGAGAGCTGGACCGAGAGGCGGGAACCGAGTTTGGCGGTGTCGGCCTCGTCCGGCCACAGGAGATCGAAGAGTTCGTCGCGAGTCACCGGCCAACCGCGGGCAACGATCAGTCGCTTGAGCAGTATCCGAGCCCGCTTTGATCCCCACTCCGCCGTGGCGACGTCAGAGCCGTCGACGGTGACCGCGAACCGGCCGAGCGTCGTGATCATGACGGCGGTCCGCCTCGGCATCGACGGGGACGGAGAACGAGCTTGGACCGAGCCGGTGACGAAGCGTTCCACCGGCGTCATCCAACCGTCGAGGTCGCCGACGTAGGCGAAATGGTCGATGCCGTCGAGTTCCACCAGCTCGGCGTCGGCTGCCAGGTCGACGACCTCCCGGCCCCATTCGATGGGCACGCGTTCGTCACCCCGCCGGTGGATCACCAGGATCGGGGCGGCGATCTCGGCCAGGACCTCCCGCACGTCCATGTCGAGCATCTGGGCGAACAGGTCGCGTAGGGAGTCGGCGGTGGCGGCCATCCGCTCGTAGCGCTGGTGCCAGATCCGGAAGGAGGCATCGTCGGCGAGCGAGGGGGCGAACAGGTCGACGGTCATCGACTCCGGTGTTCCCCAACGGGCGATGAACTCCGCTTGCCGTTCGAGGGCGGCGGCCCGCTGGTCGGCGCTCAGGTCGTCGGGCGCCATGCGGGCGCCGGAGCCGTTGAGGATCACACTGTCGACCCGGTCCGGGTAGGTGGCGGCGAACAGCAACGTCATCGGCCCGCCCTCGGATTGGGCGAAGAGGTGCGCCCGGTCGATGCCGGCGTGGTCCATCACGGCCCGCAGGTCGTCGACCCGCTCGTCGATCCCCGGCACCAGGCTGGTCCGGTCCGAACTGCCGGTGCCGCGTTTGTCGAAGTGTACGAACCGGCAGAACGATGCGAATCGTTCCAACATCGCCTCGATGCCGGGCCACTCCCAGCCGGCCTCGATGTTCTGGGCCGACGGTGGAATGGCGACGATCGTGTCCGGGCCGTCGCCGAAGATCTGGTAGGCGATGCGACCGCCCCGGGCCGGGGCGAAGTGCACGGGGAGCGATCGGTGGTCCATGTCGGTAGACGACGGTACCGCAACAGGATGTGTTGAGGTAGGGTTCGAATCATGAGCGATACCACCTCGGCTCGGCGGGCGCTGATCGTGATCGACGTGCAGAACGACTTCTGCCCCGGTGGGGCGCTGGAGGTGGCCGACGGCGACGCCGTGGTACCGGTGGCCAACGAGCTGCTGTCGGCCGGCGGTCCGTCCGGATTCGACGTCACGGTGTTGACCCAGGACTGGCACCCGCCCGACCATCTGTCGTTCGCGGCGAACAACCCCGGCCACGAACCCTACGAGGTGATCGACGTCGCCTACGGTCCGCAGGTCCTGTGGCCGACCCATTGCGTGCAGGGCTCACCGGGTGCGTCCTTTCATGCCGACCTGGCGTCCGACCGGGCCGACATGATCGTGCGCAAAGGCTTCCGTCCGGCCGTCGACTCGTACTCGGCCTTCTATGAGAACGATCAGACCACGCCGACGGGCCTCGACGGCTACCTGCGATCGCGGGACGTGACCTCGTTGACGATGGTCGGTCTGGCCACCGACTTCTGTGTTCGGTACTCGGCGGTCGACGGGGCCAAGCTCGGCTACGACGTGACGGTCCGGCTCGACGGCTGCCGAGCCATCGACCTCGACGGCTCACTCGACGAAGCCCTCACCGACATGGCGGCGGCGGGAGTCACCGTCACCGGCTGAACAGGGTCAGGAGTTGAGCGTACGAACCCGGACGGCTCCCGGTTCGATCGTGTAGGAGATCTCGGCTGACGGGACGGTGGCGTCGCCGTCGCACTGGACCGGCACGGAGCTGTCCCACCGCACGGTGATCGCTTCGCCCTGGGCGAAGACGGCGTCATCAGGATCGGGGTGCCGGCCGCAGAGGCGGGCGTAGAGGGCCCGCATCACGGAGCGTCGCCGACCTCTGATGACGACGACATCGAGGAGCCCGTCGTCCGGTTCGGCCGCTGGGGCGAGCTTGAACCTCGGCGAGCCCCGCTGGCCGACGTTGAGCACCAGCACGGTGAGGGCGGAACCGTCGAAGAACGGCTGATCGTCGACGGTGACCCGACAGTGGCGGGGGCGGCCGGTGAGAAGCTTGGCCAGGCCGACGACGGCGAAGCCGGCGCGACCGAACCGCTTGGCCCGGTCATCGGTGGCGGCGATCACGGCGGCGTCGTAGCCGGAGCTGGAGTTGAGGAGAAACGCCTGGTCGCCGCAACGGGCCAGGTCGAGCCGCCTCGTCTCGCCGTGGTCGATCGCCTCGGCGGCGGCGGGAATCGTCTCCACACCGAGGATGCGGGCGAGGAGGTTGACGGTGCCTCCGGGAACGACGGCGAGGTCGGTGTCGGATCCGGCAATGGACTCGGCCACGGTCCGTTGCGTGCCATCGCCTCCGACGGCGGCCACCACATCGACTTCGTCGGCGACGGCCTGCTCGGCCGCATCGGCGATCTCATCGGCGGTCGCAGGCCGCACGGGCTCGATTCCGAGCGCGACACCGTCGGTCTCGGCACCGGTGTGTTGATCGAGCTCATCAGCCGCAGCCGTCCGTTCAGGATTCACGATGGCGCGGACGTCGACGGTCTCGGCCGACTCGCCGTCGGGGGGATCGCTGTCGGGGGGATCACTGTCGGTGGAATCGCTCATGGGCCAGTCGTCCCGGTGTCCGGTGTCTTCTGAGCAGTGGGTTCGTCCAACGATACCGCGGCCGGCTTTTCCCGGTCTGTGCCGTCGCCCTCGGACGATCGATCCTGCGGTCGCGGGACGTGTCCTTGTTGACCATGATCGGATTGGCCACCGACTTTCGTGATCGCTGCCGGCTGATCTTGGCGGTCGGCCGACGACTACTTCCCGGGGAGTAGATCGGGAGCCTCCCCGGGGCGGATTCGCCCCGTCTTCCGGTGCCTCATCATGAAGCCATGATCGAAGTCACCAACCTCACCAAAGCCTACGGCGACACCCTCGCCGTCGACCATCTCAGCTTCACCGTCAAGCCGGGAATCGTAACCGGCTTTCTCGGCCCCAACGGGGCGGGCAAGTCGACCACCATGCGGATGATCCTCGGGCTCGACCAACCAACGGCGGGTACCGCAACCGTCGGCGGGCAAACGCTCACCGACCACCGCCGCCCCCTCGCCTCGCTCGGCTTTCTTCTGGAGGCGGGAGCGGTCCACCCCAAACGGTCGGCGTACGACCACCTGCGGGCGCTGGCCGTCACCAACGGCATCAGTACCGCAAGGGTCGAGCACGTGCTCGACGTGGTCGGCCTCGGCGAGGTCGGCAAGCGCGGCAGCGGCGGCTTCTCGCTCGGGATGGGCCAACGCCTCGGCATCGCCGCGGCGTTGCTCGGCGACCCGGAGGTGGTCATGCTCGACGAGCCGGTCAACGGCCTCGACCCCGAAGGGATTCTCTGGATCCGCAACCTCCTCCAGAGCCTCGCCCGGGAGGGCCGCACGGTGTTCGTGTCGTCGCATCTGATGAGCGAGATGGAACTGATGGCCGAACACTTCGTGATCATCGGGCGAGGTCGCCTCATCGAAGACATCTCCGCCGACGGTCTTCGAGCCATGGCCGTCGGCGACAAGACGACCGTTCGAGCCGATCACCTTCCACTGCTGGTCGAGCACCTCCAGGGCGGCGGGGTAGAGATCACGTCGGTCGACCGCGAGACAATCACCGTGCGCGGCCTCAGCGCCACCGAAATCGGTCGGACCGCCAACCAGGCCGGCGTCGCCCTCTCCGCCCTCGTTCCCGAACGGCGCTCCCTCGAAGACGTCTTCATGGGTCTGACCGCCGAATCCGTGCAGTATCACGGGCGCGAGAATCACGGGCGCGAGAATCAGGGCCCCGACACGTCCCCGACCCTGGCGGCGGCATGAGCGCCATGTCCGCCTCGGCTCCCACCAATCAAGCATCCACGTCCTCCACTATCAACAACGACACAGCCACTCGGAAAGGCTCGGCAATGACCACAGCAACCCGCACCAAACCCTTCGTCGCACCGTCAACATCGGTGCGGTCGGCCAATCGACCAGCCGCCGACCGCGGCGGGAAGGTCCGCACCTGGAACGTGATCCGTAGCGAGTGGATCAAGTTCTGGTCGGTCCGGTCCACGTCGGTGACCCTCGTCGCCGCCGCTGTCGCCACCGTGGCGTTCGGCATGATCTTTTCGGCCGTGGCCGAGTCGGGGGCCGAGACGCCGGGACCGGCCGCCTTTCTGTCCAATCCCGTCGACCTGGCCCTTGCCGGCGTCGGCATCACCGAAATGGTGATGGGTGTGCTCGGCGTCATGGTGGTGGCCGGGGAGTACTCCACCGGACTGATCCGCACCTCGTTCGCGGCCGCCGGCAGGCGGATGCGGGTGGTTCGAGCCAAGGTGGCCGTTGTCGGATCGGCCGTGTTCGTGGTGTCGGGTGTCGCGGTGACCGCCGCCATCGCCGCCGGGCAGGCCGTGTACGCCGGAGATCAGCCGACGGTCCCGATCGCCGAAACGCTCGACGTGATCCTGGGAACCACGGTGTACCTCACCGGCATCGCCTTGATCGGCATCGCCCTCGGTTTCATACTCCGCTCGACCGCCGGAGCCATCGGCACCCTGGTGGGCGCCGTGTTCATCGGCCCCAACCTGCTGAACCTTCTGCCCGAAAGCATCACCGACGTCTTCCTCAAGTATCTGCCGTCCGAGGCGGGAGCTGCGATAATGAGCCAGGTGTCGAACCCTGAGCTGCTGAGCCGAGGCGTCGGATACGCGGTGTTCGCCGCCTGGGTGATCGGTCTCCTCGGCATCGCCGGTTTGCTGGTACTCCGCCGGGACGCATGAGCGACTCCCCCACCGTCGGCATGGTGAACAACGCCACCGCTGCCATCGAAGCCGGGACCGGCCGAGTCTGGTCCTGGCTTCGAGCCGAGCCGGCCCGGTTCGACCTGGCGGTGGCCGCGCTCACTACGGGCCTGGGCGTTCTCCTCATCTTCGGTCGGCCCGATGAATTCGACGCCGGTCGGCCGGAAGTGGTCGCCGGCGCCGGCGCGTTCGTGCTGGTTCTGCTTCGCCGGCGGTGGCCCGTCGTTCTGCTTGCGGTGAGCCTGGTGTGGGCGGCGGCGCACGTGGCGATCTGGGACCGGCCGACCCCGATGATCTTCGCGATCATCGTACTGCTGATCACCGTCTGTATCCGGCTCGAGCGCTGGGCTGCTATCGGGCTCGGCGCATCGATCGCCCTGAGTCTTTACATCATGGGCCTCACAGGCAACAACGCCCAGTGGGGCGACGCCCGAGCGCTGATCGGTGTCGCCTGGAGCACGGGCGCCGTTGGAATCGCCGACGCCATTCGCTCGTGGCGACGTTACCGGGAGTCGGCCGATGCCCAGGTGCGATCCGCCGTCTTGGCAGCCGAGGCCCAGTCCCGGCAACGGGTCAGCGAGGAACGCCTGACGATCGCCCGCGAACTCCACGATCTGCTGGCCCACAACCTGTCGGTGATGAACGTTCAAACGGGAACGGCACTGCATCTGCTGCGGTCGGATCCCGACCAGGCCGAAGCGTCGCTGACCGTCGCCCGAAACGCCGGCCGGTCCGTGCTCGACGAACTCGGTGGTCTCCTCAGCGTCCTACGCGACAACAACGACGGGCCGTCGGGCGACACGTCCGCCGGCGAGGCGGACGACGGGGTGGCGCCGACAAAGGCCCTGCCGTCGATCGAGCGGGTCGACGACCTCGTTGAGGCCATGCGTTCGACGGGACTCGCCGTGAACTGGAGCCGGTCGGGCAACCCTCGTCGACTGACGCCGGCGGCTTCGCTGGCGGCCTACCGGATCATGCAGGAGGCTCTCACCAACGCGGCCAAACACGGCCCCGGCTCGGCCCGCCTGGAAACCACCTGGTCCGACGACGGTCTGTCGATAACCGTCGCCAATCGATTGACGGATCCGGCCGAGGCGGCTCGGACGAAGCGCGACACGTCAGGTGGAGGCCACGGGTTGATCGGGATGCGGGAGCGGGCCCTGGTGAACGGCGGGCGGTTGACCGCCGAACAGGTCGGTGGACGATTCGTGGTCGAGGCCTGGCTGCCCAAGGCGACCGGGCCGGGAGTGGCCGGACCGGAGACGGCGTCGTGACAACCCGGGTCGTGCTCGTCGACGACCAGGCGCTGATACGGGCCGGCTTCAAGGCGATCATCGATTCCGCCCCCGACCTCGAGGTCGTGGGCGAGGCAGGCGATGGTGTGGATGCGCTCGACGTCGTCCGTGAAGCTCGGGCCGACGTGGTGTTGATGGACATCCGGATGCCGGACCAGGACGGGATCGTCACCACGAAAGCCATTACCGACGACGATGACCTGGCCGGCGTTCGGGTCATCGTCTTGACCACGTTCGAGATCGACGAGTACGTCGTCGCCGCCATGGCTGCGGGGGCCAGCGGTTTCCTCGACAAGGGTGTGGACCCGTCCGTGCTGCTCGACGCCATCCGGGTGGTCGCCGCCGGTGACGCACTCCTGACACCGAAGGCGACACGGGCGTTGCTGGCCTCGTTGAGCGAGGACGACGCCGCGGCGTCGCCGCCCGTCGACGAGGAGACCCTCAGCCATCTGACGGCGCGTGAGCGGGAGGTCGTCGGTCTGGTCGGCCGGGGTCTGTCCAACGCCGAAATCGCCGAGGAACTCTTCCTGTCACCGCTCACCGCCAAAACCCACGTGAGCCGGGCCATGACCAAACTGCACGCCCGAGACCGGGCCCAACTCGTTGTCATCGCCTTGAAGACCGGCCTGACCCGGGTCGAGGATCTCTAGAACCAAGTCGGTCCAGACGGCGGCGGGCGATGGGGTGTGCGGACCGATCCGGCAGGACTACCCGGCGAACGCCCACTCAGAACCGAGCGGGTAGCGGTCCTGAAACTCGCGTGTCGTCATGATCGGCTCGACCCCGTTGTCGACAAAGCCGTCCCATCGGGCGACAGCGGCGCTGACCGCCCGTTTGAACAGCTCGGAGCCGGGAGCGTAGTCGAAGACGAACGGTACATAGCCCCGATCCAGGTACTCGCTCGCGGGACCGCCGTACCACTCGTCCCCGATGAAACCCCGACGTTTGGGGTTCACGGCATAGAACACCTTCTCACCGTCGAGCGGGCCGAGGCGGCGACCGTGGTGAGCGCCACACCCGGCGGCTACACCATCCGATTCACTCGCCGAGTTCATCGACGGACGAGCGGCCACGAACCGCTAGAAACCGACGGCTCGGGGTTATGGCGGCGAGTTCGACATGGTGGTCATGGAACTGATCGAGCCCCTCGACATAGTCCGGCCAGTGGATGCCTACGGCACCAGCGGGATCATGGGCCAGTAGTCCCGATGTCTGGCGTCTGCTGAACAGCGGGTTCGCCCAACGACACTGCGGCCGGCTCTGCTCGGTTCCGTGCCCGGGTCATCCGACGGTCGATCTGGGTCGCCCACACACCGGCCACGAGGATGAGGGCACAGCCGATCCCGGTGAGCGCATCGGGTGTCTCGCCGAACGCGGCGTAGCCGAGGACGACGGCGCCGACGAGGGTCGTGTATCGAAACGGGGCCGACACGCTCAGGTCACCGACCCGCACCGTCTGGATGATGAAGATGTAGCCCACGATGAG
This sequence comes from Acidimicrobiales bacterium, assembly GCA_965216675.1. Taxonomy (GTDB): domain Bacteria; phylum Actinomycetota; class Acidimicrobiia; order Acidimicrobiales; family SZUA-35; genus JAHELU01. The sequence continues at coordinate 2,664,601 of CBDCGK010000004.1, forward strand.
GAAGCCGCAGGCGAAGGCCAGGTAGACAAGCGCTTCGACGGTGACCGGTTCCCATCCGGTGACAACGGTCAGCGTGCCGGTCATGGTGGTGATGGCGACCGCGGTGAACAAGGCGATCGGGAGGGCCGGCGTGTCGGGATCGACGTCGCGGGTCGCCACCTCCCGCACAACGAGCGCGGCCGCGCTGGCGACGACGACGAGCGACCAGGCCGAGAAGTCACCCGGTGTTGGCCGCATCACGGCGATGACGCCTGCGAACCCGAGGGCGACGGCGAGGTAGTGCGCGAGGGTGACGAGTTCGCCGAGGAACCGGGCCGCCACCAACGTCACGGCGAACGGCACGACCATCAGGATCGTCTGGGCGTTGGCGAACTCGAGGTTGACGAGCGCGGCGAAGAACAGCGCCGTGCCGACGACCTCGGCACCGACCCGCATGACGATCGGGCGGTCGGTCAGGTGCTGGCGGGTCAGCGGCTGCCGCCGGGTCCGGGCCCAGGCTGCGAACAGCGTCGTCATGGCCACACCCCGGATGAACAGGGCCTGGTACACGTTGAGCCCGGCGTCGGTGGCGGCCCGGATGAGGGCGTCGTTGATGACGTACCCGAGCGACCCGATCACCATGTACAGCGACCCGAGCGCATTGGGGGTGAGAGTGAGGCGACTGCTGGGGCCGACCCGGTTCATTCCCCATTCTGGGGTGTCCCAACCTCAATTCCGATGCCTGGGCACCCCAGAATCGCGGGGTCGGCCCAGGAACAGCTCAGGCCGGCCGCCCGGCTCAGGCCAACCGACGAGCGATCAGCCTGATCACCCTCGGGTTGTGGGCCATGCCGTAGTGGGTGCTCCGCACCTCGACGTTCTCCCGATCGGGACCGGGATCGAGGACCGAGTCGGTCCAGTCGACGACCGAGTCGGACGTCGAATAGATCGATGTAGTGGGAACGTCCGGCGGGGCCCACCCACGTCTCGCCTCCATGGAGCGGATGGGGCTGCCGAGCGCGATGACCTGGCGAACCGCAGCAGGTCGGAGGCGGGCCAGATGCCGACCGAAGACCCCACCGAGGCTCCAGCCCACAATATGTAGCGGCTCGTGGTGACGCCGGTGCAGCTCGTCGAATCGGTCGATGAGCGCGGCGATCGTCTCATCGTGAAGGCCGCGGTTGATCCCGAGATCCCACCCATAGGGTCGATAACCAAGGAGGCGCAACGCCAGGCGCAGCGGGAGGGTCAGCGTGTCCGAGGCGGTGTAGGCCGGGATCACCAACACCGCCCGACCGTGACCCCGAGGGAGCAGCACCAGCAAGGGCAACGCCACGACGAACGCCGCCAGCTCACCGAACACCCGCAGCCAGACGACGGTGGGGCGAACCGCACTCAGTCGGGAGCGCCATGCTGCTGGTCGATCGCTCATCCGACGATGCTATCGAGGACCTCACGGGCTCATCCCCGACGAAGGTCGGGCCGTGTGGTCGACCGGGATTCGAAAGCAGAATCCCGGCCGACCAGCGCTGACAGCTTCGGTGCCCTGCTAGATCACCCGAACCTGCTCGGTCCCGATGAACCGGGTTCCGTCGACGAGATAGCCGATCAGGTAGACCCGTTCGTCGGCGAGCTCCACGCCGAGGTCCGCGTTCCGGAACTTGCAGGTCAGATCCTGGTCATAGCCGTCCTCGTTGGCGTCCTCCCCTTCGGTGGCACACTGGGTCGCCTCGGCCTCGGTGCCGGTCGGGCCGAAGGTGATGGGTTGGCTGGTGTCGACCTCCAGGATGGGGTTGAACAGCGGGGAGGACAGGATGGCCACCGAGGTCACGCCACCTCGACCGAGATTGACGGTGTTCGGATCCGACAGCGGCTTGAAGTCGATCGGCACCGCGGCCACCCGACCACAGTTGTTCTCCTCGTTCGGATCCACCGCATGGGGATCCGAGGTATCCGGCTCCACGCAGGCGTTCAAGTAGAGGACATGAACGATGGTCGGATCGTCGCATTCCACGGTCCAGGTGAACTCGTGGTCGACGGTCTGACCGACGTCGACGGTCACCAGCGCCGTCTGCGGATCCGGGCTGGCGACGCAGCCTTCAGCCGTCAGGGAGGCGGTCGTCAGGGTGATCACGTTCGGTGCCGGACCGAGGTTGGTGACCGGCACGATGGCGGAACAGGTGAACGGGTCGCCGGCGAAGTACTCGTCGCACGTCAGCCACAGGTCGGTTTCGACCACGGCGAGATCGGCGTCCTCGAACACCTCGACCGTGTCGGTGTCCGACGCGGTGTTGTTGGTGAGATCGGGTTCCTCGACGTGTATGTCGACAGCGCTGATCTCGGCGTCGACGGTGAACGGATGGAACGAACGGTCGCCGCAGTTGACCACGTGGTCGGCGGTGATGGTCCGGGTTTCGCCGTCATCGAGCCACAACCGTTCGGCCGACAATGCCGGGGTGATCGTGCAGTCCAACAAGCCGGTCACCGTCCAGTCGACGTCGGCTTCGACCGGGCCGTAACCGGCGTTGGTGACGTCCAATGTCACACCGCAGACGACGTCGGTGTCGACTGTGGTCTCAGCCGGGCAATCGATGTCGGCATCGATCGAGAGGTCGGTGGTGGCGATGACCGGCGCATCGTGTCTGGTCGTCGCCGTGTTGTTGGACTCGTCGGACTCCATCAGTCGGTCATCGAGAACGTCGAGTTGGTCGTCGAAGACGAACGCATGGTCGCTGGGTAGATCGCAGTTGACGATGAAGTCGACGGACTCGCTGTAGGACTCCCCTCGGCGCAAAGTCGTCGTGATCTCATAGTCGGGGTCGCGGAAGACGCAGTCCTGATTCGGCGACGAGGCGACGATCGTGTCACGAACCGGGACATGATCGGCCGGGCCGTTGTTGCGGATGGTCAGGTCAACGGTGATCGTCGTGTCGGTACGGGCATCCAGCTCGCTCGGCGCCGATGCCGACACCTCGAACTCGACCTTCTCGACGTCAACCCACTTGGGGCCGTTACCGAACCGCTGGACGGGGAAGGTCTTGTCGCCGATGCCGGCATCGACCACAACCGTTCGCACACTCGCCGTGGTCGGCGTGGAGCCGGCCGGGACGACCTCACGGATCTCATAGGTTCCGGGACCATGGCCATCGAGACGGAACACCGCGTCGCCGTTTCCGTCGGTGAAGACGGATTCGATATAGCCGGTACCCTGCCCGACCCAGCTTGGACTCGACGTCCGCCAGATCTCGAACTCGACGCCGGTCACCTTCGGACCAGTGGTTATGTCGTTGCCATCGATCACGCCGTTGCGGTTCTCGTCAATGAACTTGTCGATGGGAATCGTGGGAACGGGAGAATCGCTTTCGACTCGAACGAGATAGTTCGCGCACACGAGCGGGATCCAGTCCTGGCCCCATTTGAGGACCGTCATCGTCGGGTCCTTGGTCAGATCGAAGTAGTAGCCGAGGTTGGATACGTTGATGCTCTGGCAAAACTCGAGAGTTTGGTTCGGCGTATCGTCGCAGCCGGCCCAACTCCGGTGGGCATAGTCGGAGATGCGAACGGTCTCCTGAGGTGCATACCAGATGAAATTGCCGTCGTATCCGATGCCTGGATCGTCGAGATCATCTATGAACGCCGCAAGTTGCTGACGGGTGAGAAGATGTCCAGTACCAGGCCAGATCACCGGTCGCCAGCAGTCATTCCCGTTTGGTGAGAAGAGGGGCAACAGACTGAGCTGAGTCTCGGATTCCCAGGGGAAGGGAAGACAGGAGTCGTTCGGCGGAACATGGTTGGCAGATGATGGGGACGCTGTGAACAGCAACGTGGCCACGAGGACCAGCGCCGTCAGCGGCGAGAGGCGTCTCAGAATGGTCATGAACAGGTCAACTCCAAAGTTCGATTGATTCGGGCGAAGGTGCCCTCGGCCACCGAGGCGATGGTTTTCCCTCCGGGCCGACCGTCGCCTCGGTGACCGCCGAGCGACCTCGATGATTGTTGACGGCCCGCGAGACGGCCAGCAAAGATCGTGCGGAATGGTGAGGGAATGTGAGAGCGAACGCTGTTCGAGCTGCTGTCGATTCACTAGGATGAATGTTGATCGGGGAAGTACCGCCGCACCGCCACTGATATGCATGACACACACGCCACCGGGCCGAAGCGCTCTGGTGGCTGGAACGAAGACGACCAGCGCGTCGAGTTCCTCTGGAGGGAACTGGAACGAGTGGGCAAGGCGCGCCACCTCGGCCGTATCGACCCAGCCGAGCTGCCGGTCCTGTCCGAACTGGCCGCCACGACGGATGCGGAAACGGTGCTGGCCCACATCGAATCGGCCATCACAGAGCTCGGGCCACGAAAGTCGGTGGCTGCCGCCCATCTTCTCGGCAATACCCCGGAACGGTGGAACAGGACCTACCGGGCCAGGTCCACCGATGCGGCGGCCGAGCTGCAGGTCGGGAGCTATCACACGTTCCGCGATCGCAAGACCAGCGATGGTATGAGTCCCCACGATCGACTGCTACGTGATGTCGCCCGATGCCTGCTCAAGCCAGGTGAGGACACACCGTCCGCCCTGTCCGACAGCCCTGATTCAGCAGGCGGTCCCAGCAGGCTCGATCGCAACGAGACCGCAGAGGCCGGAAGGGGACGGCGCCCCCGAGGCATGGCGCTGGCCGTAGTGCCATTGGCACTGCTCGTAGCCGTTGCCGCCGCCGTCGGAACGTTCGCCGTTCGTCGAACGGGTCCAGATCAGGACGACCGAATGCCGGTGTTGGGAACGGTCGTCGAGGGTTGCGACCTCGCCGTCGCCGCCTCGACAACACCCAGCGCCACGCCGGAGCGGTTGGCCACAATGATGCGCCAAGCATTCGACGCCGAGGGCGGGGTCGAGGTTCTGGGTTGCCCCGAGTTCGGCATGGTGCAGTTCGGCGATATCTGGCTACAGCGGTTCCGGGGCTCCAACGATCGATCGTCGGGCTACCTCGTCGCCAACCTTGTGGACGACCTTGCCTTCTGGGCCGAGAGCGGTGTCGTCGACGAGTTTCAGTCGGTACTCAACGGCCGGTTGCCGATCGAAGGCGGGCTCCCGGTCAGCTATGAGCCAATCGAGGACCGGCCGGCGTTGTGGTTGTCCAAAGGTGGCGTCGTCCTGGGCCACGCGCCGGGCGGTCCGGCATTCTGGATTCCGGTGGAGGCACTGGAGCCATGGCAGGATGCCGGCGGACTGGCGGGCGACCTCGGGTTGCCCATGACCGACGTGCGTTACGTCGAGAGTCGGCCTCGTCAGGACTTCGAACACGGACACATCACCGAGGGCCAACCGCTCGAAGCCCTGGTCGACCTCGCCGATGAAGAGGAGCGACGTGTGTATCGTTCCCGGCTCGGAACGCTGACCGAGGGAATCATCCGCAGCCCGGACGGCACCGCCTGGTGGCTCGACGCGGAGGGTCGTCGACATTGGATTCCGTCGGCCGAAGTGTGGCACTGCCTCGGCGGTGATGCCGTTGTGATCGATCAGGAGGCGCCGGGATGGTTCATCGGCTCGTTTCCACCGGAGGAGAATGCCGCATGTCGATGATCGGAGGGATCATGCGATCGAAACGAATGATGGTCGGCTTGTTGGTGGCGATGCTTGTTGCCGTGGGTGGTGGGCTTTGGACCGGCCCGGCTGTGTCGGCCTCAGCCCTGTCGGCCGCCACAGCGGCCGGTCCCGCAGGTGGGGACGGCCACACGATGGTGCTCTCCATCGGTGACTCGTACATCGCCGGGAGTGGCGTCGGCCACTACTACGACGGACAAGGACCGGGATTCGCGGAGCCGGACGGAGTCAAGCGGGTCCCTGGAAGCGGGGCCAACTGCTACCAAAGTTACTCGTCGTATCCGTGGCAGTACGTTCAGATGTTGCGGGATGCCGGACGTCAGGCCGACATCTGGCATGCGGCATGTCACGGCGCCTGGACGTACGATCTCTGGGATCAGTTTTGGGTGATACCAGCGGAACAGCGAGATCAAGCGGACGTCCTGCTGATCTCTGCCGGAGGCAACGATGTCGGATTCGCCAACCTGGTCGCTCATTGCCTGCTCGGCCTCGACGAGTGGGTGCCCGGCGTGTCGTCGGGTACGTGCGACGGAGATCTGCATCATGCCCGAACCGAGCTGCCGAGGATGATGGCCCGGTTGGAGTCCACGATCACCGACCTGTCACCGTTCCTGCCGGGTCGGACAACGGTTGTCGTCGTCGGATACCCGGATCTCAACTCGCCGGGATGTCTCAATGCCCGAGGTGAGCAGCAGCTTCTCCAGCTCCAGTCCGCCCACGAGGCGGCGCTGGCGGAGATGGTCACGAAACTCGACCGGGCCAAGGCGAACCGAAAGCTTCGCCACTCGTACCGGGTGGAACTGCCCGCGGATCGATTCGCCGGCCACGGGCCGTGTGCCTTGACGGACCGATGGATCCACGGACTCTCGACGACTCAGGGTCACAGCTTCCATCCGAACTGGACCGGTGCCAACGAGTACGCCGGCCTGCTGTTCGAATCATCGGGTGTGGTGGGCTAGCCGGACACCGGCGACGTGCATTTAGGGTTCTTTTAGGGAGCGCTTAGGAACGGCATACGTCATCGCGCGAGATAGTGGAGCGAGGAGCTTGACGGGCTCGTCAGCTCCATTCATCGCTTCCACGTCAGACCAGAAGGGGATTCACGTATGCGTCGACTCTTGGCGCTTTTCGGCGTCGCCGGCGTCAGCCTGATCATAGGCATGGCGCCGGCTTCAGCTCACAATGCCGGTCCGTGCAACGACTCGGGAGGACCCGGGCACTCGGATTACGCCCAGCACCACATCACCGAGGCCACGCCCGGCCATGTGCCCGGAACCCACGGAGGGTACTCACTCTGCCTCGGCACCGGTCGCTCGGCGCACAAGCCGTAGATCGCGACCCGCCCCGCCCTTCTTCTCCCAGTGCGGACTGAGAGAGAAACACCTCGGGCGTCGAGCGGCCCACCCGAATCCGCTCGGCGCTCGTGGTCGGTGTGTTCTGCGATGCCGAGATAGGCCTGTGGCACACTGGAGGTTGCCAACGGCCCACTCCAACCGTCCCCCGACCCGCCAATCGCTCCCGATGACCTCACCGCAGTCCAGAGACGCCACCGGAAGTATGCGACCGTTCAGCGAGTCGCTGCCGATGGCCCTCCTCAAGGCCCGGGAAGCGACGATGAGGGCATTTCGGCCGATGCTCGCCGAGCACGGGATGACCGAGCAGCAGTGGCGGGTCCTGCGAGCGTTGACCGGAGAACTCGAATCACCCGAGGTCACCGAGTTGGCCGAGATCACCTTCTTGCTCCCCCCGAGTCTCTCGCGCATTCTGACCCACCTCGAACAACGCGGACTGATCGAGCGGTCCACGGTGGCCCATGATCAGCGGCGCGCCACGATCGCGTTGACAGCCGCCGGCGAATCGCTGGTCGCCGAGATCGCGCCGAAATCCGAGGCGCTGTACGCGCTCATCGAGCGGCATCTGCCCGAGGAGCGGTTCGCGATCCTGATGGACGAGCTGCGAACGTTGGCCGAGTTCAACACTGACTGGGAAGTGGACTGAGAACCGGGCAGGTGAGGCGGCCGGAGTTGACCGACGAGTGAGGCACGGTGGTGCGACAACCGCGGTGAAGAGTGGCCCGCCACTTGTCGATGTCTTGACCGATCGTTACCCCACTGGGCATTGTTCCCCGTGGCGCCGTCGGTCACAATTGATCCCGGGCGACTGAACGACAGTCTTTCAGTGCGGACTGACGACATCAGGTGGGCGCCGGGGGGTTTCACCTTCCTGCCGGCGCTCACTTGGTCGTTGTAGAGCTCCGTTCCGCCTAGCCGGCGGCCCGGGCCTGGGCCAGCCACTGGTCGACCACCGGACGATTCTCGGTGATCCAGTCCTGGGCGTGACGGGCCAGGTCATCCGGTGACGTCTCCCCGGTGTCGTACTTGACGTTGGCCAATGCGACATCCAGCACCTTCAGGTTCACCTGCTCGAACAGCACCCGAGCCGACGGGTTCGCATCGAGGAAGTCGTTTCGGGCCGTCACCCGGATGTCGGCGGCCGGCCATCCGAGCCAGCACGGATCACCGGTACAGGCGGGACCGAGCGACGGCGGCTGACCGTCATTGAAGTCATACTCGGGTGTGATCGAGCCGTCGAGCATCTTGTCCTGACCACCGATGCTCAGCCACACCACGTTGTCACCGGGCCGGAGCCTCGTCAGATACCCCGACGGGCTCCACGTGTACTGCAGCACGGCGGTACCGCCGTCGACGGCGGCCACCGAGTCGTCGACCATGGCGTCGTAGTCGGCGGTGATCTGCTCCAGGTTCGACCAGCCATTGAACTCGATGAGCTCATTGAGGATCTTGTAGCACCCCCAGTCGTCGGGGCAGCCGTGCACATCGGCCTGCCCGTTGCCGTCGGCGTCGAACAGCTCGACCAGTGCCGGATCACCGTTGATCTGGTCGAGCGATGTGATCCCGAATTCGTCGGCCACCGACTTGGTGATGACAACTCCCTCCAGCCCGGCAGCCGGGAGCAGGTCACCGAGCGAGGTGACGTAGTCACCGACATTCGTGCCGTCACCGAGGTCCTCGTCGATGAACGCCTGGTGGTTGGGCAACCACGAGTTGGTCCAGAAGTCCATGGAGCCCTCGGCCATCGCCCTGAACGCGTCGGTCGGCCCGATTTCGTTGGCACCGGGATCGCTCACGCTGTAGCCGAGCTCCTCGAGCAGCGACTTGAACAGCGCGGCCTGGAAGTAGCCGGTGCTCCACGTGGCCCGGCCGATGGTCACCGACACCCCCGCGCCCGGGGTCGGGTTGGCCGAAGCATCGGTGGACGGGGCGGCAACCGCCTGACCGCTCTCAGAGTCGACCGAAGCCGACGTCACGAGCTGGTCCCCGCTGGGCCCACCCGGGGCGTCGAACAGCGGCGGTAACCCGGCAACGCCGATCAGGTAGCCACAGAGGGCGATGAGGGCGGCCTCGAAACCGAGTCGTAGGTTCCGGGACCGGTCGGCCTGAGGTGGCCGGCGGTAGTCGATGGTGTTCTGTGTGTCCATTGCACGAAACGTCCTGCTGATTGCCTCTTGTGTACGAACGTCGATCCCGGGCGCGTAGCCGAACTCAGGAATCGATACTGATCTCGATACGCCGGTTCCTGGCCCGGCCCTCTTCGGTGGAGTTGTCGTCGATCGGTTGCTCCGGGCCTGCACCCTGCACCCGGATCCGCTCCGGTGGTACTCCCAGCTCATCGAGACGGGTCCTGATGTTGTTGGCCCGCCTCAGTGACAGCTCGATATTGAACGAGTAGGGGCCGACGTCGTCGGTGTGACCGGTGATCGTCATGGTCCAGGTCGGGTTGACGATCATCAGGTCGGCCAGCGTCGCCAACACCGCCGGATCACCGGAGATCTGGTCCTGGCCCGACCCGAACAGGAGGGCGTCGGCCACGATGACCTTGCCGCTCGGAGCCGGGGCACCGGCCTGCACCATCAGGTTGTCCACCACCTCGACGCCCATGCCCGACAGGGCGATGAACGCCGCCCGCAGCTGGTCGGCTGTCTGCTCGTCGGGCACCATGCCTTCGAAGCTCACCTTTCCGGACTCGACGACCAGATAGGCACCCTCCTCGGCCGAACCGAACAGGCCGCCATCACCGTCGCCGCCTCCCGCCGCCGCGGCCTCCTGACTGGCCACGAGCGCCGGGTCGCGGTTGTCGAAAACCGTGGACGCCGCCGACAACTGGGCCCGGAGCACGATCTCCCGTTCTCCGGCGTGGGCGGCCACGTAGAAGCCCTCGTTGTTGGCCAGCGCCCTGGTCAAATCGATCGGGCTGGCGTTGACGCACCTGGGCACCGAGTTGGCCACCTCACCCAGATCGACGACGATCGGGCCCGCCTTGGGGAACTCGGCCTCGTGAATGTAGGCCCGGTAGCGGCCGTCCAACGCCGGCGAGTCGAACTGGTGGCAGACCTCCCCGGTCAACGCGTTCAGGTACAGCTCGGCGGTTCCGGTCGAGCCCGTTCCGGTGTAGGGATCGATCAGCGCCAGTTCCAGGCCGACGAGCCCGTTCTCGTCGGCGGACGGCAGGGCGGCCGGACTCAGCGGCGGTAGGTCGGCTGCATCGGCACCGTCGGCACCGTCGTCGACGGCGCCCTGGCCGACATCGGCGGCGTCCCCGCCGAGCGTGATCTCCTGGCCGCTGCCCGATCCGCGGAACATCCATCCGATGAGACCGGCCGCCACGACCAGCGCGGCCACGGCTCCGACGACGGGGAGTGGGCCGGACCGCAGACCGCCGAACGGGCCGGAGCGCGGTCTGCCTTGCCCGTATGCCCCGCCACTGAATCCCGAACGGCCATGGTCACCGGAGCCACCGACGGCCGGATTTCGTCCCGTCGGGACGGCGCCGGCTCCCATGTGGTCCGCCGAACCGTGTTGCATCGGCACCGGCGGCAGCGGCGAGCCTGAGCCGGGCATTCGAGGATGTCCCATCGACCCGTCATGATCGTTGACCGCCCGAAACTGTCCCGTCGAGGTGATGGTCGGCACCTCGCCGGTGGCCGGCATCGGTGCGTTCGGCGGCACAGCCGAACCGGCGCCGGGTTCGTCGAACCAGGCCGCGCCGGCCCGTCCGTCGGCATACCGTCCATCATGCGAGCTGTCGGCATACCGTCCGTCGGCATACCGTCCGTCGGCATACCGGCTGTCGCCATGACCGGCACCGTATGCGTTGTCGGGCAGCGACGGGTCGTCGAGAGGACCCGGCTCGGCCGGGTGGTAGACGGCATCCATATCGGCCCCGGGGTCGGGTGGCTCCGAGAGTGGACGTCGGTTTCTGGGTAGTGGCGGCGGATAGTCCTCTTCACCGGCAGTCATTTCCACTCCATGGTTTGAGGGACACCCCGAGTCGGGGGCATCGGAAATGGACTCGGATATAGAACTGCAAGAAGGCGGGCAGGGTGGTTTCGCGTCTCGTCGCCCCGCGTCTCGTGGATGCGACGATGTGGTTTGGCCCCCTCATGCAAACGTGTGATCGCCAATCAAGTGGCACGACGGGCGATGTTTCGGCGGAAATCTCAGACCTTGTCGGTCAGTGGTACAGATTCAGTTTGGGAGCGTACTACAGGAGACGAGCGTTTCGCCCACAAACTGAAAATATCCTGCGCCATGGTAACTTCATCGCCAACACCGATGCATGGGCAACCCTCACCATGACGTTGGCCCGGCCCGGTGGCGACGAAACCGAGCCGTTCAGCCATTGTGTCAATCCGTGAATCCCGAGCCGTCGTGGCGAAGAACGCGGTCCGGTTTGGTGCTTTCCGGCAGCTCGGTGGCGCTGGTGATGACCGTCTGCCCGGGGGGCAGATTTGCCAGCAGGGCATCGGCCCGATCGACGTCGAGCTCGGAGAGCACGTCGTCGAGCAACAGCAACGGCGGCTCGCCAATGGTGTCGGTCACAAGACGGTGGGCGGCCAACCGCAACGCCAAGGCGAGCGTGCGCTGCTCCCCCTGCGACGCTTCGGTACGCGCCGCCAAACCGTTGAGCCGAAGATCGAGTTCGTCGCGATGTGGCCCGACGGTGGTCAAACCTCGCCGCAGATCGACGACCCGGGCCTCGGCCACGGCCTGAGCAAGGTCGACGTCACCCCACGACCGCACGTAGGTGGCATCGATCGGCTGACGCTCGGTCTGGTCGACCGTGCCGGTCAACAGGTCATAGGAGTCCTGCACCAGCGGAGCCAGTCGTGCGACCAACGCCTCCCGCTCATCGGCCAGGCGGGTGCCGACCGAGTTGAACTTGTCGTCCCACACGTTGAGGGTCACCTCGGTCGATTCGTCGAGCCGCTCCGGCGACGTGCCCTGCGACTGTTTCAACAGTGCATTGCGTTGTTTGAGGATCCGATCGAAGTCGCGAAACATCGCGTCGGCGGCGGGATTGAGCGCCAGGAGGGCGTCGTCGAGATAGTCCCGACGGATCGACGGACCCTCCTTGATCAGCGCCAGGTCGTCGGGGGCGAACACCGAGATTCGCAGGGCGCCCAGCAGGTCCCGGCCCCGCTTCAGACGTTGCCGGTTGACCTGGACTCGAGTCCGACCCCGGCCCATCTCGAGCTCGATCAGCACCGGCCGGTCGTCACGGATTCCCTCGGCCCGCACGACCGCCACCTCGGCGCCCCGCCGCACCAACGACTCGGTGGGGGCACCTCGAAACGACTTGAGCGTGGCCAGCACGCCCAACGCCTCCAGCAGGTTCGTCTTCCCGACCCCGTTGGGGCCGATGATGGCGGTCAGCCCCGATTCGAGCGGTAATTCGAGCTGATGGTAGCTACGAAAATCGTGGAGCCAGAGACGGGTGATCAGCACCCTGAGGTTCCGGCGACCAACGGTGTCATCAGTTCACAGCCCGGGGATCTAGGAGACCCGCACCGGCATGATCAGGTACAGGAACTCGTCGGAATCGGCGCTGCGGACGATGGCCGGCTTCAACTCGTCGATCGTCGACAGCGTCACCTCCTCACCCGGGGCGACATCGATGCCGTCGAGCAGGAAGTCGGGGTTGAACGCGATCGTCAGTTCCGATCCGATGTGGGAGGCCTCGACGCTCTCCCGGGCGGTGCCGACGTCTTGCGTGATCGCCACCAGTTCCACCGCACCGTCGGTGATCTCCAACCGGATCGGGGTCGACTCGCGGGCCAACAGCTTCACCCGGCGCAGCGCGTCCATCAGTTCGCCGCGGTTGACGGTGAGCACGTTCGGATGTGACTCTGGCACCAGCACCCGGTAGTCGGGGAAGTTGCCTTCGATGAGGCGGGTGACCAGGGTGACGTCGCCGACCTCGAACGAGGCCTCCCGCTCCCCCAGCTTCAGATCGACGGTGTCGCCCTGGCCGAGCACCCGGTTCAGTTCACCGAGGGCCCGGGACGGGATCAACACGCTCTGACCTTCGGGCAGCACCGACGCTCCGGCCACATCGCGCCAGGCCAGACGGAACGAGTCGGTGGACACGAGCCGCAGGCCGTCGGCCTCGGCCGCCAGCAACACACCGGTGAGCACCGGACGTGAGTCGTCGGTCGACGCGGCGAGCACCACCTGCTTCAGGGCCTGGGTGAGCTGCTCACTCGAGAGCTGCACGGACTCCTCGCCCAGTTCGCTCATCTTCGGGAACTCGTCGCCGGTTATGAGGCGAATACTGAAGTCGGAGCGGCCGGCCGAGATCGAGAGCGACTCCTCCTCACCGGCGAACTGCACCGCACCCGGTGGGAGTGCCCGCACGATGTCGGTGACGAGCCGGGCCGGGACCACGACGACCCCGTCGGCTTCGCCCGCCACCGTGACGTTCACCGAGATGGTGAGGTCGAGATCGGACCCGGTGAGGGTCAGCCGGTCGCCGATCAGTTCGGCTCGAACCCCCGACAAGCCCGGCATACCCCCGCGGCCGGTGACGGCCCGGCCGGCAATTCCAAGGGCCTCGACGATAACGTCACGCTCGCAACGAAATTTCATGCACCAACTGTAACCCGATGTGACGACGGCGACTCGTGATCTGACCGCCGATGGCGGCTGCCGTCGAGCGAGGGGGTTTGTCCTCAATCCCGTGCTGGTTTCTACCCTTTTCCTTTTTCCAAATGGTGGTAGGGGTAGTAATGCTGTGGATTGTGGATGACCCAGCGTTTGACCTGGTCAGGAGCCCGATGGTCGTCCCGAGCCCCTGATGTGTTGTCCCGATCTGACAGCGGTGTAATTCCGCGGCGTGGGGACAGTGAACCGGCTGTCCCCTTTTCGACCGCCGGTTCTCCAGTGGCTGTCCGCAGGTTGACCGCACGCCGACGACGGGTTTTCCACCGGTTGTACCCAACAATGGGCGGACCGGTTTCGATCGGCCACAGCACCCTCGACCGACCAAACCCGTGTTTTCCACGACTTATCCACAGCCAGTGGACTAGTGTTCGAGCGCAGACTAGTGAGGGGACTTGACCACCAGCACCGAACACGGAGCGTGATGGAGCACGCTGCTCGACACACTGCCATGCAGAAGTCGCTTGGCCGCCCCTTCACCGCGCGAGCCCACGATCAGCAGATCGGCCTCGGTCTTGTCGACCATGTCGAGGAGAACGTCGGTGGGACTGCCGGTCATCTGATGATAGGAGGCGTCGACCCCGGCGTTGCCGAGGATGTTGCGGGCGTCCTGGATGCGGGATTCCGACACCATGTCACCGTGAATCAGGGGGCGGAACTCCTCCGGAAGGTCACGGGAGATGGCCTGCAACTCCCCGGAGCTGAGGGGACGAAACGCCGTGACCACGTTGATTGCGGCGTCGGGAAACGCCTTCGCCATATCGACGGCGACCTCGAGGGCTTGATGGGAGTCCGGTGAGCCGTCGGTACCGACGACGATGGTCGAGAACATGGAACTGCTCCTTACTGGCTGGATTTACTGGCTGGATTTACTGGCTGGATTTACTGCCTGGATACTCTGATCTCTCCAATCTGACTGAAGCCCGTCTCGTCGCACCGGGGAAGGGTCCAAGGGCCCAACGACGCCACGCAGTGACGAAGGGCCCTGGTTGGGAACCGCCCGCCATTCAGACTGGACGTATGGAAGGTCAGGATCGTGGTACTGGCGCCGGGACGGTCGACAATCGACAGGTTGTCGTCGGCATCGACGGGTCCGAGCACTCCCGTCTCGCTCTCGAATGGGCGGTGGCCAAAACACCGATCCTCGGCGCGGTGACCCCGGTCCTGGCCTACCGGGTCGAACCCCTCGGCGACGGTCTCGGCCTGCCCGGATTCCGCAACAAGCTGCTGCGCATCATGCGCACCGATGCGGAGGCGTTCATGAAGGAGGCCATCGAGGGCTTTCCCGACGTCGCCGAACGGGCTCGAATCGTGGTGCAGGCCCCCGGCCCCGCTCTGGTGGCCGCCGCCGACGGCGCCGATCTCCTGGTCGTCGGCAACCGGGGCCGGGGCGGGTTGACCGAGACCCTGTTCGGGTCGGTCGGGTCCTACTGTGTGAGCCACGCCCGAGTCCCGATCGCGGTGATCATCGGCGGAACGGTGATTCGACCGACGATCGACCGGGTCGTCGTCGGCGTCGACGGTTCGGCCAACGCAGCGCGGGCACTGGCCTGGGCCGTTCGCCACACCGACACCGCGGGCCGGGTTCTGGCGGTCGGATGTTGGACCGATCACGTCTTCTCGGAACCGCCCACCATCGATCCCCGTTTGGAGGCGGCCACGAGAACGAAGGTCGAGGAGACCGTGGCATCGGTGCGGGCCGATCTCGACGACTCGGAGCGGTGGCCGACCGTCGAAACCCACGTCGAACGCGGTGACCCCCGAATCGTGCTGCGTTCGGTGGCGGCAACGGCCGACCTGCTGGTTCTCGGAGCCCGTGGCCACCGTGGTGTGCCTCATCTCCTCGTTGGCTCCACCACGACCTCGCTCCTCCACCATCCGACGGTGTCGACCGTGGTCGTGCCCGACTCGCCGCAAGGTTGAGGCTTCGACAGAGAGCTCTGACCTAGGGCTCTGACATCAGGACTTTGGGCTCTTTGCAGGAACCCCGCGAACGGTCGATGATCGCCACACAGTGACCATCCAGCCGGCGGTCCGATCGGCATTCGATCGACGTCAGCCGGCGCAATCGTGGAGTGACGTGGTTTCAGGACGAGTACAGCGAATCGACAGCAACAGGGACATCGTTCATGTGGTGCGCCGGGGCCGGGTGTACCTGGCCCCGCTGGCCGACGTCGACCCGAAGGCCCGAATTCCCAACGCGCCGGTGCGATTCCGGATCGTTCGGGCCGACGGCGAGGAGTCGGCCGCCGAGGTTCGCCTCCGGGCCGGCACGAGAACAACCCCGAGTCAACGTCGCTTCGGTGATCTCAGTGGGGCCAGACGCCCGGGGACGAAGGTCGTCACCGCCGCTGCGGCCTATGGCATCGACACCGCCTCGCCCCCATTCGCCGTTGTCGATGCCTGGCTCGAGGCCATGGCCGCCCACGACCTGGACGGGGCCGCCGCGCTCTACCGGCCGGATGCCACGGTGCACCTTGCGGCCGAGGATGCAACCGGCCACCACCACATCCGAGCCGCCCTCGACCGCTGTCCGCTGTCCGGCCTGGACCCCGATCACGCCGACGTCTACGGCCTTGGCCGTTACGTTCGCACCGACATCGGGGGCGAGCGCCCCGGGTACACCTCTTCGTTCATCGTGGAACGGGGCTCGATCATCGAGCAGTGGATCGGTATCGAGCCGCCGGCCGACACCAAACAGCGTCAACCGACGCCGATACAGGTCGTGGTGATCGGTCCGGTCGGTGACGCCGCCCGCGACTATGCCGAACGGCGGTTCCGTCACCTGATCGACACCGTTGGCCGACCGGTCCGCTTCTCCCGGCTGAAGCTCACGGCGGTCGACAATCCGTCGAGCGAACGCCCGGCGTTGGCCGAAGCCGTGCTCGATCTCGACCGCAAGATGATCCGAGCCCATGTCGACGCCCCCACTTTCACCGAGGCGGCCGACCGGGTGGTGGAACGCCTGCAGGCTCGGATCGGTCACGAGCGGAGTCGGCGCCGGAGCAGTCGTCGAGGTGGGACCACCATTCGGGAGTGGGTCGACGAGATGGAGGCTGACTCGGGTCCTCGAAGGCGCTCGTTCGTGGCCGACCCGGTCGATCGCCCGGAAATCGTCCGTCACCGTTCCTTCGCCCCCGAGGAGCTCACGGTCGACGAGGCGGCTTGGGATCTGGTGATGCTCGACTATGAGTTCCTGCTCTTCGTCGAGGTCGACTCCGGCGACGACGCCATCCTGGAACGCGCCGATGACAGCGGTTTCGTTCTCCATTTCCGGGGTGGCGTGCCCGACATGACGAGCCCGATGCCCCCCGGCGTGATCGTGGCCGATCGTCCCCTCCCCCGTTCGACGGTGGCCGAAGCAGTCGACGTGATGATCGGCACCGACGACCGGTACCGGTTCTTCGTCGACCGCGACGACGGGCGGGCCAAGGTGGTGCACCGCCGCCTCGACGGACACGTCGGCCTGATCACGCCTCCCTGATCCCGCCCAACTGATCCCACTCAACTGATCCCGCCCCCCTCGGTTCGTCGCTCGCCGTTCTGGGGTGTGGGTTGATCGCCATCGATCACCGGACACCCCAGAACACGGGAATCGCACGGGCCTGTCGGCAGCCCGACACATGGGACGTTGGGCTCTGGCCGGCCCGACACCGTCGGATCACCATGAAGACGGAGGTGATTTCGATGGTGTCAGCCTTCACATCGATTCTCATTGTCGCCCTCATCGTCTGGCTGATCCTCCGTTTGACCGGCCTGGTCGGTGGTGACGGCGACGGCGACCGGACGGACCCGGCCGCAACGATCCGCCGCGTCTTCCTGTACGGCCTGCTGTTGCTGTCCGTTTTCCTGATCGTCCAGGGCGCGGGCATGCTCACAACCGAGCTGGTGGAGGCCAATCGGCGATCCAACGCCATGCTGGCCCAAGCCATCAGCTTCCTCGTCGTGGGCATCCCCGCCACCCTGCTCCTGGGTTGGTTCGTCGACCGCCGCCTGCGGGAGCAGGCCGAGGAACGCCGGGCCCTGACCTGGACCCTCTATCTCAACGCCGCGCTGGCCACCGCGGTCGTCGGGTTCCTGCTCGAGGGCCGTCTCTTCCTCACCGAGGCGCTACGGCCCTCCGCTGCACGGAGCTTCGAGGCCGCGGCCCTCGTCACGGCCGTGCTGTGGATGATGGTGTGGGCCGTCAACTGGTTCGTGCTCAAAGAACGACATGGCATCACCGGTGACGTCCACCTGGCCGCCGGCACGATCGCCGGCCTGATTTCGCTGGTCGTCGGCTTCGGCGGCCTCGTCCGGGTCGGAACCGACGAACTCTACAACGCCCTGACCGACGATCCGATCACCGCCCGCCCCGGGGGGCCCGCCGCCGGTTGGGTCGCCATGGTCGTTCTCGGCGGCCTCGTCTGGGGCTGGTACTGGGTCGCCAACTTCCGCGCCGGGCCACGGACCGAGGTGTGGTACGTGACGGTGGTCCCGGTCGGTGCGCTGGCCGGCTTCGTCGCCACCATCGTCGGACTGGCCATCGCCGCCAACCGGGTTGCCGTCTGGTATCTCGGTGACCCCGACCAGCTCGAAGCCGTCCGCTACTTCGACGATGCTCCGGTTGCGGCCGGGGTGGTCGCCGCCGGCCTCGTCGCATGGTTGTACCACCGGGATGAACTCGGCTCCGATCCCAACCGGGGAATCGCCGTGCAGGCCTACGACTATCTGTTGGCGATGGCGTCGCTGGTCACCGCGGTGATCGGCACCACCATGCTCCTGGTGGCCGCGTTCGACGACAACCCCGGCCCGGTCGTCAACACCGTGATCGCCGGGGTGACGATGGTCGCCATCGGTGGTCCCATCTGGGCGTGGTTCTGGTCGGAGATCGAGCGCCACCGGGCCGAGTCTGCGACCGAGATGGGGTCGCCCGTCCGTCGGGTCCACCTCTTCTCCCTGTTCGGCGTCGGTGGAGTCACCGTGTTGATCAGCGGGCTGATCGCGCTGATGACGACCATCGAAGACGCGCTCGACGGCAACCTCTCCCGACGCACGCTGCACGATGCCCGGGTCGCCCTGGCCCTCCTCATAACCGTGACGGGAGTGGCCTGGTATCACTTCATGGTCTACCGACGGGAACGGACCGAATCCGCAGAGGTGCTCCCTCCCCCGTCCGACATGCCCCACCACCCCCGCCGGATCGTCCTGGTGTCGGCCGACGGCGATGAACTGGCCACCGGCCTGTCGACCCTCAGCGGAGCGCCGGTCATCCACTGGCATCGGACCGACGGAGTGCCGTCCGACCTGGTTCGGGCCGACGACCTCGAGCCGCTGGTCGTGGACCACGCCGACGAGGATGTGCTCATCGTCCTCGAAGGCGGAACACCGACTGTCATTCCGTTCGTCGACCACCGGCTGCCGTCATAGAACGGCGCCCGCCGGGGCGACTCCGACCGAGGAGATTGCGATGCGAGTACTGGTTGTTCCCGCCAGCCGCCACGGCGGCACCGCCGAGATCGGCCGCGCCATGGCCCGCACGTTGCGTGATGAGGGCCTGGAGGTCGACGTCGCCCAGCCCGACCAGATGTTCAACCTGTCGCCTTACGACGCCCACATCATCGGAAGCGCCCTCTATTTCGGCCGGTGGCTCGAATCGGCCCACATCTTCGTCGAGGAGCACGCGGCGGAGATCCGGGCCCGGCCGACGTGGCTCTTCAGCAGCGGCCCGATCGGCTCGGCCACACCGGAGCGACCGATGGGCGACGGAGTCGTGGAGCAGCTTCTCGAACTCACCGGCGCGGTCGATCATCGCCTCTTCGGCGGTCGGATCGAACTCGACCGGCTCCCGACCGCCGAGCGGTTCCTGGCCCGTTGGGTCGGTGCCACCGACGGCGACTACCGGGACTGGCTTGAGATCGCCGACTGGACCCGATCGATTGCCTCGATCTTGGCGGCCGAACCTGTCGGCGGTCAGTCGTCCTGATCGTCGCTCGGGGGGTGACCGACCAGTACCGGACACGACGCCCTGCGGACCACGGCCATGGCCACGCTGTCGTGGAACACCCGGTCGATGCCGGTTCGTGCGTGGGTGGCCAGCGCGATCATCGCCGCGTTGTAGCCACGCGCGTAGTCGACGATGGCGTCGGCCGGATCCGAGCCGTGAAGCGTGTCATAGCTAACCGGGCGCTTCGTGAGGATTCCCATCGAGTCGGCCATCCGAGCAACCGCGTTGTTCTCCGACGCCGGACCGAATCCGGCGGGAACCTTGGCCGGGTCGATCACCCCGACGATCATCGGGTCGAGTTCGAGTGCATCGGCCCATGACGCAGCGAGGGGGATCACGGTCTGGGAGAAATCAGAACCATCCGCGCACACCAGCATCTGTCCCGACGGCCAGTCGTCGCCGATCTCGTCGTGGTGACCGACGAGCAGCATCGGGGCGTGGATGCGGCGCAGCACGTCCTCGGAGACATTGCCGGCCAGGCCGGCGGTTCGGCCGCGGGCCCGGGTGCTCATCACCACGAGGGAGTCGTCAACCTCGCCGAATACCTCGGCGACGTCATCGGGTACCGACCGGACGAGCGGGCGAACGTCCACCGTGTGTTCGCCGGACGTCGGTGCCGACGGGCCGCCGAGTTCGTCGTGAACCTGATCGTAGATGGCGACCGTCATGTCGTCGGCGCCGGTCAGGATCAGCACGGTGACGTCGGCTCTCCATCGTTCGGCCAGGCGCTCGGCCACCTCCAGAGAGGTCTGAGCCCAGCGGGATCCGTCATAGGGTACGAGAAGTCGTTTGAACATCACAGCTCCTCTCGGCTGTCGTGCGGTGCAATGCAGCCGTGCAGTGTTCTCGTGCAGTGCTGCCGTGCAGGGCGGGGCCGCGTCGTTGCGGCGCCGTCTCCAATCAGGGTGCGCCGCTGCGGCTGGCCCCTCCAGAGGCAAAGGTCCCGTCGGGATACAAGAGTGGACTTTGGGCCCTGGTACCCCACCCGGCGGGGCGCGACCGTGGAGAGTGAGGGCCCCGACCGGAGGGTGTACCCATGACAAGGTGTGTGGTTCACGATAAGCGCGGTGCGGCCGACGAATCGACTGCATCCACCGAATCGGCAACGGTTCGAATCTTTCTCCTCGACGATCACGAGGTTGTGCGCCGAGGGTTGATCGAGATGTTCGAGCTTCATCCGGACCTGGAGGTCGTGGGCGAGACCGGATCCGCGGTCGAGGCACTCCCCGCCGTCGCGGCGACGAAACCCGATGTTGCCGTGATCGATGTACGGCTGGCCGATGGTGACGGCATCGAGGTGTGCCGCGACATCCACTCCAATCATCCTGAAGTCGCCTGCCTGATCTTCAGTGCGCTGGCCGACGATCATGCCGTCATCGACGCCGCCATGGCCGGGGCCGCCGGCTATGTGCTCAAGCGGATCGACGGCAACGGGCTCGCCAACGCGATCCGGAGGGTCGCCGCCGGGGAGCAGCTGCTCGACCGGGCCGAGGTTCGCCTCCGGTTCCAGCGTCTGAAGAACAGCGATGAGGGGGTGTTGTTGTTCCTCACCCCGCGGGAGCAGCGGATCTTCGAGCTGATCGGTGAGGGCTACTCCAATCGGCAGATCGCCGAGAAGCTGTTCCTTGCCGAGAAGACGGTCAAGAACTACGTGTCGAACCTGTTCGTCAAGCTCGGGGTCAACCGTCGGACACAGGCGGCCGCCCTGGCGGCCCGGTTCGACGAACGAGCCCGTCGACGACACGAAGAGGTTTATCCACAGGTCGCCGGCGAAGTTTTCCACCGGTAATCCACAGGCTTGGAGTGGCGAGCCGGTGAGTTCCGCCAGGGGCCTTAGCCGCTGAACTCCTGGGCCTGATTGCGGACCGACTTCTCCAGCGCCATCACGTGGTTGTAGATCTGCGACCGCTCCTTCATGAGGGCCGAGATCTTGTCGCAGGCGTGCATGACGGTGGTGTGGTCACGGCCGCCGAACTCCCGCGCAATATGAGGAAAGCTCAAATCGGTCAGCTCACGGGTCACGTACATCGCCATCTGCCGGGCGATCACCAGCGGACGGCGCCGTGACTTGCCGATCAGCTCGTCGATCGGGAAACCGAACTGCTCGGCGGTGGCATCGAGGATCATCGACACCGTGATCGGACGCGGCTGCCGATCGGCGATGAAGTCGCCCAACACCTGCTCGGCCAGAGCTTTGGTCATCGGCTCACCGTTGAGGTTGGCGAAGGCGGTCACCTTGTTCAGGGCACCCTCCAACTCACGGATGTTGTTGACGATGTTGGCGGCGATGAACTCGCTCACGTCATTCGGCAGGTAATAGCCGTCACGCTCGGACTTCTTCCGCAGAATCGCCATCCGGGTCTCGATGTCGGGCGGCTGGATGTCGGTCAGCAGCCCCATCATGAACCGGCTGCGCAGCCGGTCCTCGAGCGTGGGGATGGCGTCGGGCGGTCGATCCGACGACAGCACGATCTGGGAGTTGGCGCCGTAGAGGTCGTTGAAGGTGTGGAACAGCTCCTCCTGGAGCCGGTCCTTGCCCTCGATGAACTGGATGTCGTCGACCAGCAGCACATCGATCTGGCGGTAACGGCGTTTGAAGTCGTTGCCCGAGGAGTTCTTGATCGAGTCGACGAACTCGTTCAGGAAGGTCTCGGTGGAGACGTACAGCACCTTCTTCTGCGGCTCCAGGTCGTTGATGAAATGCTGGATGGCGCGCAGAATGTGGGTCTTGCCCAGCCCGGCCGACCCATAGATGAACAACGGGTTGTAGGAGCCGCCCGGCCGTTCGGCCACCGACAGCGCGGCGGCGATGGCGAACCGGTTCGACGGGCCGGTCACGAAGTTCTTGAACGTGTAACGCTGCTCGAGGTCGTCGGTTCCGTTGGTCACGCCGGCCTGAAGGGTGTCGGCGGTTACGGCCGCGGTGGCGGCCGCTCCCCCGCCGGCGGTAGCCGACGGTGAGCCGGTTCCGCCGGTCCCGTCTCCGGGATGACCCTGGTCGCCGCTTACCGTGGACCCGGAATCTCGGAGGTCGATCGTCGTGTCATCGCCGTTGGCGGGACGGACGGCTTGGGTGGAATCCGTCTGACCCCTTTCGTCGAAGAGGGTCGGCACGGTGAGCTGAAAGTCGACCGTGAGATCATGCCCGGCCGCTTCGGTGACGGCGTCTTCGACCAGAGGCCGGTACCGGCCGTCGAGTCGATCCCGGATGATGCCGTTCGGCATGCCGAGGATCAGGTGATCCGAGGTCAGTTCAACCGGGCTGAGCTGGGCGAACGTGCTTTGCCACACCCCCTCGGAAACCTGGCTACGAAGGAGTTCGGACGCGGAGGTCCACAGATCTTGGGCGGCGGTCATCGGCGGGATCCTGGTGGGAAAATCAAGAGGGCGGGAACAGTCCCCGGGATAGGCGACGTTTCACACACAGCCTGTGGAAAAGTCGTGGAAAAGTGCGTGCTGGAGCCGCCACCACCGTCTGTTCGAGTCCACCGCCACTCCCTCCGACCCATGCAAATCCTCTCCATGTGCGGTGTTTCTCCCCACTGTCCACATGCTTATCCACAGCCGGGGTCGAGGGGGCGTCAGGAAAATCTTTGGGAAAGGCTGGCAAATGCCACCCGTGTAACTTAGGCTCTTTCCGGAGCTAATGATACGTTTACCCGAGATCCGTCTCTGGTTCAAAAATTTGGCCAATTCTTGACCTGGGTGCACATCCTTGTTTCGCCCGTCTGCCCCACTCCACTATTCCTAGCTGTGGAAACAGAACGCTAGCAGGCCGAGGCCGTCGTGCCCACCCGCGCTGTGGAAAAGGTTACCGAGTGGGCACTCAGCGGCCGGCGTCCTCGAGGGTGCCGACGACCAGCTCCTTGTCGTAGTCACCGACGAGACAGACCAGGCCACGATCGCCGGCTTCCCATCCCGACTCGGTCGGCGTCAGCCACCAGAAGTCGAGTTCGGACGACTCCCACTCGAAGTCGACGAATCGTTCGAACCGCTGGCGACACGAGGTGATGGCCACGTCGTCGATCTCCTCGGTGCCCGGGTAGAGGTCGTAACTCTCATAGGCCGGACCGACGAAGTAGGCCTCGAGGGCGTGGGCCTCGGCGCAGTCGATGCGGTCGACAGAGGTCACCTGGCCGGTGCCGTCGGTGCCGGTCTCGAACTGGTCGAAGTCGGCGAAGCATTCGCCCCGCTCGATCGATCCGGCCGCAACTACGCTCTCCTCGACCAGCATGGCGCCCAGCGCGACGAGCGCGATGAGCAGCAGGACGACCAGCGCCCCGACACCGATCAGCAATTTGCCGAGAGTGCCCATGCCACCCCCCGATCCGGTGGGTGGTGGCGGTACCGGCGGCTGGCCGGGGGCCGAGCCCGGTGGCGGTGGCATGTTGGACGGTGGCGTCCCGGGTGGCGGTGGCGGGGCGGCGCCCGGAGGTGGCGCGCTCAACAGGTCGGGTGGGGGCGCTCCGGCCGGCGTGTAGGTGGGGGTGTAGGTCGGCGGCGGTGGTGTGTAGGCGGGGGCGGAGCGGGTGGCGGCGTGTAGCCCGGCGGGGTGAATGTCGGTGTGGAGTCGGGCGGGGGTTGGGTGTACTCGCGCGTGAAGTCGGGTGGCGGCGTGAAGTCAGGTGGAGGTGGAGGCTCCGGCGTATACCCCGGCGGCGGCATCGGGGTGGCGGAAGGCGGTGGTGGCGGCAACGGGGCCGTCGTCTCGTCGTCTACCTCGGATTCCCGGTCGGACTCGCTGTTGTCCTGGGAACTGTCTGACATGGGTATCCCCCTTACCGACGAACGGTCCATCATAGGCCTGCTCGGCGGCTCGGGAGACGGCCGGTACAGTCGAGATCATGAACACCCCGTCAGATCCGTCCGACAGTTTGAACGCCAACCAGTTCGATGAAGAGGGCCTTCCCGGGATCGACAAGGACTACCCACCGGAGAAGTCGTGGGGCGCCGAGGATCCGGCACTGCTCAACAGCGACACCGGGCAGGACAACCTCGTCACCAGGGTTGCGCGGGAGGAGGCGAGCGAGCGCTCGGGCCGCTCCGGCGACGAGGCCCTGGGTCTGATGGACCCCGACAGCGGCGACCCGGCCGTGGCCGGAGACACCGTCGACCACGAGGCTCAGGCGGTTGCTTCGACCGGCGAGAGTGACCCCGACGCCGGCCCGACCGCCGAGGAAGCGGCCATGCACATCATCGACGAGGCCGACGTGAACGATGAGGCCGACGAGGCCGACGTTTTGGAGTGACGCTCCCGCTCAGCGCACGACAACCACCGTGTCGCCGATTCGAGCCCAGGCGAAGAGGGCCGCGGCCTGGTGGTCGGCCTGACGAACGCAACCCGCCGACTGGTAGGTGCCCAACTGGGCCTCGCTCTGCATCGGGGCGCCGCTGCGGTAACGGGGGATGCTGTGGAAGCCGATCGACAGGCGGCGGCCATGGGCGAAGCGCACCATATGGTTCATGGTGATGCCGTCGTGGCCGGCCCATGCTCTGGTCGACTTCGAGTACACCTGATAGGTGCCCGGGTTCGGTACGCCGCGTCGGCCCGACACGAGATAGGAGTCCCGGATCAAGCCGCTGCCCTCCACGATCCACACCCGCTGGGCGGAGTCGTCGTAGACGATGCGCCGGCCGTTGCCGGAGTCGGGTGGGAGCGCAGGGAAAGGTGGCGGGGCCGGTGGCGCGGTTCCGGTCCGGCGAACGAACTCGGCGCTCTCTGAGAACGACAGAACGAGGTCGGTTCTCGTTAGTCCGTCGGTCGCCTGGGCCACCCAGTAGTCGCGGCCCCGACGATCGGGGTTGCGGTCGAGAACGTTGTTGTAGAGCCGGGTGACGAAGGTGGGGTCGTCGACATCGCCGATTCGGCGCCGCCATTCGGCTGAGGCCATGAACGCCTCGGCGATGCGGGGAAGCCCGACGCCGTTCACGTACTGATCGACCCAGTACTGTTGCCCGGCGGCGTCGGGGTCACGGTCGAACACGGCCAGGTAGAGACGGGTGATCGAGTCCCGCACCCCGGCCGACACGGGCGCGGCCGGGGCGGCGTCGGCCGCCGGTGGGACGAAAACCGTCCCGGCGACGGTGAGCAGGACGGCCACGAGGATGGGGGCGATACGGAGGCGCGACGTCATCGCTTCTCCGGTCGGCACAGCCCGACGGGCGTTGAGGAGGTTCTGAAGAACGCCGGCGGCAGGTTTGTGCGACAAGGGGCGCCACCGCCGCAAAAGCGCGCAAACCTCTCCGGCTGACCCCCGCCTCCGCCGTTCTGCGGTTCGGTGGCCTCTGGAAGCGGGGGCTGAGGAACCGCAGAATGGCGGGGGGCCGGTCTTACGACCGGTCAGCGGCCCAACGTTGGGACCCAGCGGTGTTAGCCGTAGTCTGAAAGGAGCTTCGACGCGCTCGGTGCCCGGTTTCGGGCGCACCGCCTCAAACGGTGACATCGCAGTCGCGTCGAGCGAAGTACTGCGTCGGTACCGGCCCATCCGAGTACCGCACGTTCGAGAATCCGACGAGCCCCCCGCTCGCCACCGTGGCCGATCGCTCACCACGCCGTACCGAGCGTCGATATGTGAGAGCAGCGCTCCGGCGCCAACGCTCCCCGCGGGAAGGGTCGAGGCTGGGACCGTCGAAGATGCTGGAGAAGAGATTCCGTGTCAAAGCGCACCTTTCAACCGAACAACCTGCAGCGGGCCCGCAAGCACGGCTTCCGCGCTCGGAAAGCCACCGCCGGCGGCCGCGCCGTGCTCAAGTCCCGTCGGGCCAAAGGGCGTAAGCGTCTGAGTGCGTGATCGCTTCGATCCGCCGTCGGCGAACCTTCGCCGAACTGCGGGCCCGAGGTCACCGAGTGTCGCACGGAGCCGTCCGCCTCACCTATCTCGACAACGCGGTCGCCGATACCCCCCTGGAATCGACCCCGCAGGTCGCCTACGCGCTCGGGCGGCGATTCGGCACCGCGGTCGAACGCAACCGGGCACGACGCCGCCTGCGCGATGCGTTCGCCCGATCATGGGCCGACCACACCGCCACCATGGCCACCTCATCGACCGATCCGACGCTCCGTCTCGACGGGGCGTTCTTGTTGTCCGGCCACCGCGGTCTGCTGACCGCTCCGTTCGATCGGCTCGTCGCTGACGTGAGTGCCTGCTTGAATCGATTGACGGCCGCGACGGCAGAGACGGCGACGCCGGGGTCCGACCGGTGAGCTCGCTCGTCAAACGCGCCATGCTCGGTTTGATCCGGGCCTACCAGTACACATCCCCCGCCCGCGCCCCCCGCTGCCGGTACCTGCCCACCTGCTCGGAGTACGCCGTCGAAGCGATCGAACGCTTCGGCCCGGCGAAAGGCTCCTGGCTGGCGATCCGTCGCCTCGGTCGCTGCCACCCACTCGGCTCCCACGGCCTGGACCCGGTGCCGGACTATCAAGAGGAACCCAAGAGATGTTCGACACCCTGATAGACGTCAGCCTCGGATCGGTTGCCCGCCTCCTCGGCGTGTTCTACGAGCTGCCGCTGGTCGGTGGCTCCTTTGGCGTTGCCATCATCCTTCTGACGTTGACCGTGATGGTCCTGCTGATGCCGCTCACCTTGAAGGCGACCAAGTCGACCATCAAGATGACCCAGCTCCAGCCGAAGCTGCGGGAGATCCAGAAGAAGTACAAGGACGACAAGCAAGAGCAGCAGGCCGCGATGATGGCCATGTACCAGGAGGAGGGGGTCAACCCGGTCGGCGGCTGTCTGCCGATGCTGGCCCAGCTGCCGGTGTTCCTGGTGCTGTTCAACGTATTGCGGGGCCTCGCTCGGCGGGTGTCCGACAAGCCGTTCTACGCCGTCGGCGACCACGCCCGGGAGCTCACCGGGCGAGCGGCCGAGGTCGATCCGCGGTCGTTCGACCCGCAGTATCTGAGCCAGGACTCGGCGATGTACGTCGACCTCACCGACGGCCGCACCTCCATGGACTTCGGTCCGTTCGACCTGGCCGATAGCAGCTGGGATGTGGTGCAAGCCGACTTCGTCACTTCGATCCCCTACCTGGTCCTGATCGCGTTCGTCGTCGGCACCAGCTACTACCAGCAGCGGCAGATCTCGGCTCGCCGCAACCCCAACGAGACGCTGACCCCGCAGCAGCAGACCCAACAGCAGCTGTTGAAGGTGTTGCCGCTGATGTCGGGTGCGTGGAGCTTCGTGTTCCCGGCCGGTCTGGTGCTCTACTGGGCCACCTCCAACCTGTTCCGCATCGGTCAGCAGGCCTATATCACCCGGTCGCTCTACACCGGCGACGACGCCCCCGGCGTCAAGATGTTGAGGGAGCAGGAGGAGCATCGGAAGAAGGTCGAGGCCGGCGACGACGATGACGGCGACGACGAGAGCGGCCGCGCCGGCGGGTCGAAGGCCAAGGCGGGCGCAGGCAAGGGCGGTTCGAATCGGGGCGGTTCCGGCAAGGGCGGAAAGAAGGGTGCCGGAGCGGCGGGCAACGGCAGCGGGGCCTCGTCGGCCGTCGCGGCCAACGGTTCCGGCGACGGTGCGGTTGCCGACAACGGTGATGGCGACGGGTCGTCGGTCGCCGATCGGGAGCAGCGATGGGCCGAGCGGCGGGCCCAGAAAGCAAAGATCCAAGCCCGCCGATCGGCAGCAGCCGGGTCGGGTTCATCGGGTTCGTCGTCGGCATCCAGCCGGGTGACGCCCAAGGGCACCAAACCAGCGTCGTCGAAACGGAACAAACGCAGACGGTGAGAGCTGCGGATCGCCCGGCCCCATGGCCCGGCGATTGTCCGAGCCCGTCGCCGGCTTCGCCCGGCGTTCGATCGACGACACGAGTTATGAAGAAGAGGTACTGACAACGTGGAATGGGTCACGACAACGGCCAAGACATTACCGGAGGCCATCGATCTCGCCCTCGACAACCTGGGGGTCGACGAGTCCGAGGCGGAGATCGTGGTGCTCGAGGAGCCCAGCAAGGGCTTGTTCGGACGAGTGCGTGGCACCGCTCGGGTCGAAGCCCGGGTGAAGCCGAAGGCCATCCGCCCCAAGACCGAGCGAGGACGAAACCGACGGGGCCGCAACGACAACAAGGGCCGCAGCCGCCGAGGCCGATCCAACGATCGCGGCGGCCGGTCGTCCAACAACGGCAACAACGCCGGAGGCGGAAACCGTGGCGGCGCCCGGGGTGAGGGCCGGTCCAAGAAGCAGGGCAAGGGCTCGCAGGCAACCGACCGGAAGGCCGAGGAGTCAACCGCCGAAACCGCCAAGACAACGGGCGCCGACACCGCTACGACCGACAAGCCGTCGCAGGCCGGAAACGGCGGTGGCCGATCGGATTCCGGCGGTGGTGGACGCTCGTCGCGTCGTCGCCGGCGCGGCTCCAAGGGCGGCGGATCGGGCTCCGGCAACGAGGCCGGGAACAAGGCCGACACCACGACGAAGGACCGTTCCACCCGGAACAACAAGAAGACTGCCGACAACAAACAAGAGGAGACACCGGTGGAAGAGGTTGCAGAACATCTACGGTCATTCCTCGGTGGACTCACCGAGGCGTTCGGACTGGAGGGTGACGTCGACATCGACACCTCCGAATCCGATGTGATGGTGGCCACGGTGCAGGGCCAGCACGGCCTGATGGTCGGTCCGAAGGGTCGGACCCTCGACGCCATCCAGGAGTTGGCCCGGGTGTCGTCGCAACGGGCCGCCCCGAGCAGCATCCGTATCCGGGTCGATGTCGGCGGCTACCGCAAGCAGCGCGCCGCCGCCCTCGGTGACTTCGCCCGCAAGGCGGCCGACAAGGCCGTCGACAACGGTGTCGAGGTCGCTCTCGATCCGATGTCACCGGCCGACCGCAAGTCGGTTCACGATGCCCTCGTCGAGGACGGTCGGGTCGAGACCCGCTCGGTCGGCACCGAACCTCGGCGCAAGGTCATCGTCATCCCGGTGTCCTCGAACGGGTCCGGCACCGACGAGGAAGAATAGGTCCGACACTGAGCGGGGTACTGGTCGAGGTTCTCTCCGAGTCGAAACGCCTCGGATTCCTCGGACCGGGCCCCGTCGACGATCACATCGAGCACGCCCACCGCTTCCTGCCCCCACTCGACGAGGTGGCTGACGACACGGGGCGTGTGCATCTGCTCGACCTGGGCGCCGGTGGTGGTCTGCCGTCGCTGCCGATCCTCGTCGAACGACCGTCGTTCACGGCGGTCCTGCTCGACGCGATCCAGAAGCGTTGCTCGTTTCTGGTGTGGGCCGCCGGGCAGCTTGGAATCGCCGACCGGGTCGACGTGTGGTGCGGGCGGGCCGAAGAGATCGGCCACGAGGACCGGGCTCGGTTCCGGTTCGACGCCGTCGTCGCCCGTGGGTTCGGTCCGCCGGCCCAGACGATCGAATGTGGCGCTCCGCTGCTGCGCCCCGGCGGTCGACTGGTGATCAGCGAACCGCCCGAGCAACGTCGGTGGCCTGCGGGGCCGTTGGCCACCGTCGGCCTGGTCCACGAACCCGACGTCGCAGCCGGTGTGGTCGTGCTCCGCCGAGCCGACGACGTCGAGGATCGTTTTCCCCGTCGCATCAAGATTCAACAGCGCACTCCCCTGCTCTGATGCATATGACAGCGGTCGAGGTGTTCGACCATACTGGTCCAACCGTGGTCTGAGGGGGCTGCGCCAGAAGGGGACCACCAAGATGCGGATGCTGCAGCGTTCGGTCGGCCGCTACGGCGGACTGACTGTTCTCTGGACCACGGACGTCGATGATCGGACGGTTTCGGTCCAGCTCGACGACGTGGTCCTCACGGCCGATCCTGCAACCCGGAGCGGCCCGCTCGACGCCGGGGTGTCCTTGAGCGCCGAGTCCGACGGCGGCTCCACCATGCGGTTCCGTTGGACGACCAGCCAGCTCACCGGGTGGTTCAAGCTGCTGGCCCCCGGCCTCGAGATCCGGGCCGACGAGGGAAGCACCGTCGAGGTCGTCCTCACGGTCGCCGCCGATGACTCGCCGGGCGGTGGGCCTGCCATCGGGTTCTCGTGGACCTCGACGATCGACGGTGCCGCGCTCGTCTATGGCGGCACGACGATCAAGGCGCTGCCGGCCGGTACCCGAACCATCGAGCTGACCTCGCCCGGCGAGCGTCCGCAGGGACGAATCCTGATCGACGACGGGGCTCGTACCTACGACACCGACAGCGATCTGTCGTGGGTGGCCAACGGATGGCGCGAACTTCACCCGGCCGACCCGCCGTCCGGCTCGGCGAACGGGGGGCCGACCCGCCCGCCGGTGGTGAAGGCCACGATCGACGCCGGCGGTGCCACCGGTCCACTGACGATGGTGCGCTTCGACCCGCTCGGCGTGAACGCACCTTCGTACTTCCCCGATTTCGCCGGCCACGTCACCTTCCCCGCGCCCGTGGACCCGGTGAAGGTGCCGATTCTCGACGTGCCGGCCCAGGATCAGTGGATTCGCTGGGGTGGTACGAGCGGGCAGTTCATTGTGGAGGTCGAAACCGACAAGCTCCCGTTCGACCTCAGCAGCCCGACGTCGGTGAACGCCGAGCACCTGTCGCTCCACGTCGACCACAGCCTGGGTGTTCCGCTCCACAGCCGCGCCGGCGCCACAGCGCCGATCACCTTCACCCACGCCGGCTTCGACTTCACCATCGACGGCAAGAGCGGCCCACCCCTCGTGCTGCGCACCGCGAACGGCGACCAGCGGATCACGCTCGGTCCCGACGCCGAGGCCGAGATGGCCTACCGGAAGCTCAGCGAGGAGCCGTTGCGGTTCGCCATCAGCGACTTCACGATCGGCGCCGCCGGACTCCAGGTCGACGCCACCGTGCTCGACGACCCGGTCACCCTCCACGGCCTCGGGACCAGCTTCCGATTCACCGAGGGAACGGTGCTCATCCGTGAGGGTGAGATGCTCGACTTCAGCCTGGCCGGTTCGGGCCCGCTGCCTCCGGACCTGGTGGGCGAGGCGGTGGCCGACATCGCCATCCAGTTCACGCAGGAGGAAGACGACGACGATGACGGGGACGGCGGCACGAGGCGGGCGATCCCGGTGTCCGCCGGCGCCACCCTCGGCACCGACGGCACCCTGCTCGGCGTTGTCGTGCCTTTCCGCTACGACCTCCTCGGCATCGGCCTCGGCTTCGAGGAGACCGACGACAACGGTGCCGACGCCCGCTACGACTTCTTCTTCACCCTCACCGGAACGGCCACGTTCGCCCCGCCGCCGGGCCTGCCGAGCGACGATCCGCTGTCGATGCTCGACGCCGCCACCATCGAACTCAACGCCGCCCCGCTCACCGCGGACCTCAGCCGGCTGGCGAAAGCGATGTCGTTCCGGATCGAGCTGGCCGAGCCGGTCGGCTTCAAGTTCCTCCGGGCGTTCTCGATGGAGATCCAGGAGATCGCCCTCTACGGGCAGGTCGACGCCTTCGACGGCGCCCCTGGTATCGAACTGGCCGGGCAGGTCAAATTCGCCGAGGGCGAAGGCGACAAGAAGCGGTCGGCCGAGGGCCGCCACCGTCTGGTGATCGGCCCCCCGAAGCCGGGCACCGTCGTCCCCCGCATCCAGTTGAAGGAGCTGGGCCTCACCATCCAGAAAGGTGACGCGTTCACCCTCGACGCCACCGTGAACTTCGTCGATGAGAAAGACGACACCGGCGTGGTCACCAAGGGATTCACCGGGGAGGGCACCCTGGAGATCCAGGGCCTGCCGTCGCTCGCCGTGGCCGTCGGGTTCATGACGATCAACCGCCCGGCCGAAGGCAATCATCCGCCCGAGACGGTCAAGGCGTGGTTCATCGCCATCAACGTCGGCAAGCTCACCGTCAAGATCCCCTACATCGAGATCTATCTGCGGGAGGTCGGCCTCGGGTTCGGCTACCGCTACACGCTCACCTCCATCGCCGCGGCCGATGCCGCCGGCGGCCTGGCCGAGATGATCGCCGCGCTGCAGGAGGCCAGCCGCACCCAGGGCGATCTGGCCAAGGTCGACGCCTGGCGCGTGTCGCTCGAACCTCGCGGCACCGACCCCCGCTGGACGATCGCACTGCGGGCACTGTTCACCCAGATGGCCTCGCCGAAGTCGACTCCGCTCAAGCTGGATGTGAAGTCCGAGGAGAAGCTGGCCAACGTCTTCCTGTTCGACGTTCTGGCCGCGGTGAGAAGCGACCTCACGATCCTCATGACGGCCCGCCTGTGGCTCAACACGAACTACATCGACTACATCACCGACACCGACGACAGCATCCAGGGCAAACCGCTGGCCTCCGGATTCGCCATCGTGCAGCCGGCCCACCAGCGGTTCCTGGCCCAGGTGTCGACGAACCCCGACGGCCACATGGGAAGCCGGCCACCATTCCCCGAATTCCTCGCCGTCGCACTCAGATCGGTGCAGGTGGCGGCCACGGTGATGGTCGAACCCAACCTGGTCCACGCCGAGCTGGGGTGGCCCAACGGCCTCCGCTACTCGATGGGCATTCCCGGCGTGGTCGACGTGAGCGTCGAGGCCGGCCTGATCTACCGGATCGCCCGCCGACCCGACGGCGGCGCCGACCTCGTGCTCGGCATCAGCTACAAGGCCCGGGCCACGATGGAGTTCCGCCACAGCGTCGACCTCGGCGTCGCCGGCGCGTCGATCGTGGCCAAGGCGTCGGCCAGCTTCGGCGCCCGGCTCATCGCGGCCGCCCAACTCGGATCGAGCAGCAGCCAACTCGACGTCTACGGCGGCCTGTCGGTCGACCTGCGGGTGAGGGTCAGCATCAACGCCTGGATCGGTGTCGATCTCGGGTTCGTCGAGATCAAGAAGCACTTCTCGATGTCGCTCGAACTGGGCTTTTCCGCCAGCCTCGAATTCGGCGTGCAGGTCGATCCCTCCGTGACGGAGATCGGATTCGCCGGCCGGGGCACGTTGATGGTTCGGGCGTTCGGTCGCCGGTTCGAGTTCGGCGTCGCCATCTCCAGCCGCCCCGACGTTGTGAACCACGCCCGGCAGGTGACCGCCAAGTACCTGTCGCTCGGGCTGGAAGCAGGTGACGGCGACCTCGCCTTGCCGCCGGACTCGAACGCCGCGACCGCCACCCCCGACCTCACGGCGGACCCGACCACACGGAGGGCGGCGCCGCCGACCATGCGCCCGACGGCACCGGAGCCCGGCGGTGCCACGACGGACCCGGAGCCTGGCGGTACCACCACGACAGACCCGGCGCCGTCCGGAGAGACCGAGCCGCCCGATGACACGACGGACCCGGAGCCGTCCGATGATGCCGAGCCGTCCGATGAAGCCCCGATCGGATCGGCGCCGGTGGCCGCCAACTGGATGGCCCTGGCACTGCCGTCGGACGAGGACGACGAGTGGACCTACATCGTGCTCTACCCCGGCGACGGTCCCGGCTTCGTTCCGGTTCCCCCGGCGACGATCGACGGCTCGTCCGATGAGTTGAAAGACCTGTTCGACTTCCATCTCGGCATCGACGCGGCAACGGTGCCCCGCTTTCAACGGTACGACCCCCTGGAGCGCACCTGGACCGACGTGCTCGACACCGAGGCCGCCTGGAAGATCCGCTGGCGCAACGACGAAGCGACGGAGGAGAAGAACAAGCGGGGGCTGGAGGCATACGTCGCTGCGGCCTTCGTCGAGGAATCCGACACGTTGCTGGATCCCGTGGCCCTCGTCGACGATCAGGCCCTCGCGACCTACGCCGACCACCGGGTCGGTCAGCCGTCGCCCGACGACTATGAAGCCGCCGTGCGAGGCACACTCGACCAGTTCCGGCGTTCCCCCCACTTCAAACCCGACACGACATCGGAGTACGAGTTCCATCTGCGGGCGGCGTTCGCCACCGGGAACGACGTGTACGAGTCCGGTGAGGTCCGCAGAGCCCGCCAACTGCGGTCCATGATGGTCGAACAGATGCTGGGCGACGCCCGGGAGTACGCGGCGCTTCCGATCGATCCTCCCGTTGCCGATCCCGAGGCCGGGGAGACCGCCACCGATCCCGATCCCCGCACTGGATCGCCGGTGTTCCTGTTCGGCCTGGTGCTGCGGGTCGAGCGTGGCGACTGGCTCGCATCCAACGCGGAGAGTCTCCGGCTCCTGCAGCGCCTCGACCCCGACGGCACGATGTCCGAACCGGTGACGGTCACCCTGTTCAACCCCCGTGGCTTCGGCTTCGCCGACGACCCTCCCGAGTTCGAGCAGATCGTCCAGTTCGCCGACGAGGCCATGGTGGCCTTCGACTGGAAGCTCACCTGGTCGCCCGGCGCCGGCGACGAAGCCGACGGTGCCCCGTCGGTCGAGGATCACCTCGCCCACTACGAGGTCCGCCGCCGCGCCGTGGCCGGCGGCGATGACCAGGTGGTGGTCACCACCGTCAAGCCCGCCGACGCCCTGGCCCCCACCGACGGCGGCGGCCTTGCCCTGGTGCGCCGCCGGTTCGAGTTCGTCGACAACTTCGACGGTGAGGGCCCCGAGGAGATCGCCCTTCTCCCTCCCACCGGCCGCACCTACCTCTACACCATCACACCGGTCGACGTGGACGGGGGCCGAGGTCGCCCCATCACGCTGTCGGCCACCCGGGTGCCGAGCCGCCCGCCGATGGCCCCCACCGATGTCGACTTCACCGTGGACTACACGCTCACCGCCGACGACTTCGAGCCCGCCGACCTCGAACCGGAGACCCCGACGGACGGGTCCGAACCGGAGACCCCGACCGGCCGGCCCCGACCGGTGGCTCCGACCGGCATCCGGGTCGCCTGGACCGAGCCGGCCGTTCCGACCGGGCGCCGGGCCGCGCCGACGGACCAACGGCACCTGGTGTTCCGCCGCCGCTCGACGTTGCCCGTCGGCAGCTACGGGCTCGACACCGCCACCAACGGTGCGGAGCGGACCGACCTGCCCAGCAGCAACGCCGGTCTGCGTCGCGACGATCGCATCGTCGTGGTCGACAAGGGCGGCATGGAGGAGGAACCCCTCGTCGGTGGTCGACGGTGGACGCTGTCGCTCGACCGGGAGACGCTCGTGGACGCCGGGGTCTTTCCCGACGGACCGTGGCAGCCCGACGCCTGGCAGGTGTTCGTGCGCACCGTGTCCGACGCCGATGTCCCCTCGGCGCTGGTGCCGGCCAAGATCGTGCTGCGGTTCGAGGCCGACCCCGCCGCCGATCGCGACGGAGCCGCAAACGGGACAGGCAACGGGGTGGGTACCGGTGTCGAGGAACGGCAGCCGGCCGAGCTGGAATGGCTCACCGGACCACTCGGACTGCCTCCGCTGCCGGCCGACGACACGGTGGCCGACGCCGGGATCCTCCACGTGCCCCGGGTCGAGGACGGCCAGGTCGTGTTCCGACCCCATCCCGCCGACGTCCGCGCCGTGCGGGTGCGTTGGAACCAGGCGCCGTCGTCGGCCAACGGTCATGACCCGGCCCTCACCGCCGGGTTCCACGTGTTCCGCCTCGACATCGACGCCCACAGCGACGCCACCTTCGACAGTCCCGAACGAATCGGTCAGGTCGCCCGACTGATCGACGAGGTGCGCCTCCAGCCCGTGGCCAATGTCGACCGCGAGCCCCGCGACACCCGCACCCCCGGCATCTGGGAGTCGTGGCCGCCGGAGCCGGCCCCGCTGCCGTCCGATCTCGGCTGGCCGTCGCCCACCTTGCCCGCCGAGCTCGCCGACGTCGGCGATCATGGCATCCTCCACCCGCTGCTCGCCGCGGTCGTCGACCAGCTCGCGGTGGACGGCGACGTCGTGGTCGGTGCCGACACCGGTCGACCGGTCGTCGACCAGGGAACCCAACAGTTCCTCGACACGTTCGGGCCGGATGCCGACCCCCACGGCTGGTCGCTGCTCCAGTTTCTCGGCCTGGCGACGACGATCGGGCTGCGGGATCGCTACACCAACGATGTCCTGGCCGGCGCCGATGTACTGGCCCGGATCAGCACGGCCTTGGACGAGCTGATCGTCAAGGGGGGCGACCTGGCGGAGCGGCTGCTCGATCATGTCCGGGTCGACCTGCTCTACCAGCCGGCGGCGGCATCGTCGCTCGAACCGGACCCGGTGCCCGAGTCGGCCCTGCTGGCCATCGTGCGGGTGTCGCTGCTGCCGGTGGCCCCTGACGAGACGATGCTGGAGGAACCCCGCTACACCCAACTGCAGGCGCTCGTCGACCGGGCCAGCGCCGAAACGGGGCAGTTCGTGCTCCCATCGCTGCCGGTTGCGTTCCTCGCCCGTTTCGCTCCGCCCAAACCGCCGGAGCCCGACTCGGAGACCGGCGAGGACCTGGAGACCGAATCGGAGACCGGCGAGGACCCGGAGACCCAGGAGACGACGAAGACGATCGGCTACGGCACTGCCGCCCCCCGACTGTCGGCACCGACCCGGGCGGTGCCAGACCGGTCGGGTCGGGTCCACTACGACGACCGCATCACCGACGGCTACGCCCACGCCTACCGTTATTATGTGCGGCCCTACGGCCGGTACGACCGGCTGTGGCACGGTCTGGCCCAATCACCGGTCTTCGCCCCGCTCCACCCCCAAGCGGACCCGACCGACGGGGCCGACGCCGTGAGCGTCCCCGCCCGCCTCGCCGTCGACCGGCCGCTCGATGTCTCCATCCCCGGTGCGAGGGACACGGTGGCCGCCGTCGGGGCCGACGCCGTGCTCGACCGGGTGGCCGAGCTTGCCCCGCCGGTGATCCTGGCCTCCAACCGGGTCGACGTGGCCGGCCCGGGACCGACCTGGGAGATCGTGATGGCCGCCCATGGTGAGCAGTGGCTCAGCGAGCAGAACCGTACGGTGGCCCGCCGGCTCGACTACCGCCAGATCATGTTCACCGTGCTCCGTAGCTTCCGCTTCGAGGCCGCGGCCCATACCGTCGACTGGGAGGGCGGCACCCCACTGTTCGAGCTGCCGGTGGGCGTCACCGCGGACCTCCCGGCATTGCCCGCAGTCCCACCCGACCCACCATCGGATCCGACCTCCGAGGAACGGGCCGAGGCGGCACGCCGGGCCGAAGCCGAAGCGGCCCAGGCCGCCGCCGACCTTGCGGTGCTCGGACGGGTGGGCGACCCGGCCCGCAACGCCGAGGTGGTGCACATCACGTCGCTGCCGTTCTACTACGAGCACCGATTCGTGGCCGTGGCCCAGTCGTCCCTGGTCCGCAGCGATCCGGTGAGTGTCGCCCACCGGGAGTTCGGCTACCGGTCTCCCGCCGCCGTCGGCACCGTCACCGCCGAGGGCACGGGCTCCGAGAAACGCCGGCGCACGATCACGGTGGCGCTGGCCCGCCTCTGGGACTCGCTCACCACCGACTCCCAGACCCGCTGGCCCGGCTGAGAAGCCGCCCGCCGATCGCGACGGTTCGGACGAACCACTCGACATCGCCCCCGCCCGCCTGGTGTCGGAGGTGCCCGACCCCGAAGTCGCCTACGACATCGTGTTCCAACGATCGGGCACGGTGCAGCCGGTGGCCACCATCAAGCTGGTTCCACCCGAGGGCGGGAGCGAGGGCGACCCGACGTGGGAGCTCCAGCCCGTCGGTTCGCTCTTCGAGATCGAACGAATCGACGGGGGCGACTCGTTCGTCGTGCCGCACGGCACCCGCCCGGTCGGCCTGGCCTTCACCATCAGCTACGTCGGCGAGCCGCTCTTCGTCCCCCCGGAGGCGATCAAGGCGCTGCCCGAGGTGGCGGTGCCGACGGCGCCCACCTCGTTGCCGACCGGCATCGTGGCCATGGATTCTCCCCCGGTGCTGGTGGCCGCCGGTACCGTCGCGGTGCTGAGTGACGACGATCGCCACAACGCGATCCCCGCCTTCACCGAGGCCTACGAGGCGCTCAAATCGTTGGCCCGGGAATTCGAGCGCGCGGACGGCCGAGGAAGGCGAGCGCCCGTACCTGTCGACCGCGCTGGATCCGACACGACCCGATCCGGCCGTGCCGGAGTTGCGGGCCACCGTCGACGATGGCGACATCGTCGCCGTGAGGCTGGTGCTGCCGCTGTCGCCCGCGAGTCGAACGGTGCTGGACGAGCGGGAGCACGGGAGTCGCTGGGAAACCATCGTCGATGACCTGGTGACCACCGAGTTGTCGGCCCCGATGCTGCCGTCGCCGGCCGACACGATGCCGGCGTCGATGCAGTTGGATGGCGAGTTCCTCACCTGGCCGGTCGTCGCCGACGGCCCGGCGTGGACCGAGCTGGATGCCTGGGGCGAGCGGATACAGGCCGTTCGCGAGGCCGGAGCACCTCAACTCGAGAACCTCGACCCAAGCCTCGCGTCATGGTTGGAGGTGCTCGATCGGATGGACGAGTGGCGCGCCGTCTGGTCCAGAACCATCGACGAGGTCCTCGAGCAACACGACGAGGGGTACGTGTTGGATCCCATACCGATCGACCCCGATCACGCCCGCTGGTACGTGCGGCGCCCCGCCGAGTTGTTCGACGGTGCGGTTGTCGTCGACGACATGTCGATCCGGCTGGTGGATGTGCTCGATGCGCCGACACACCCGGAGATCCTGGAGGCCACCGAGCATCTTGATCCCGCGGTCGCCGACTCGATGATGCTCGTCTGGGAACGCTGGATCGAGGGCGTTTCGATCGACGTCGATCCGGCCCTGCCGGTCGTGCCGCCCGGGCGGCACGAGGCGCTGGCCGTCCACCGGCTGCTGGCGACCGACGTGATGAGCCTGAGCGATCGCAACGAGCTGATCGCCGAGTTCGACAGCGACCCGCCCACCAGGGAGGACGCGCTGGGCAAGGCCGCCGCCCAGGCCCTCTACCAGCGGGCCATGTGGTCCGATCTCGCCGGCGGCACGCTGCTCCTGCGAACCCGTCGGGGCACGGCGCCACCGACCGGGCTGACCGACTTCGAGGCGTCGACCCCGACCCGGAAGATCCCGGCCCCGACCGGTTCCGATCAGACCGTGGAGGACTCCAATGACTGACACGTTCGATCTGGTTGGTTCCGGCTGGACGGCGAGCGCAACCGTCGTCGAGGAGTTCGGCCCCGGCGACCGACGGGCGCTGCGCCTGCTCCGGGTGGTGGTCGACCGGCCGGAGGCCGGACAGC
Organism: Acidimicrobiales bacterium; assembly: GCA_965216675.1. Lineage (GTDB taxonomy): Bacteria > Actinomycetota > Acidimicrobiia > Acidimicrobiales > SZUA-35 > JAHELU01. The sequence goes on from CBDCGK010000004.1 coordinate 2,704,229, forward strand.
CGGCCGTTGATCGGGCCGCCCTGGTGGTGGCCAGGCTCTCGGTCACCGCCGCCGCTGTGGACCTGGCGGGGGTGACCGCCTCGTGGTCGGCCGGCGACACGCCGCTGACCGTCGATCTTGTGCTGGCCGTTCACGACGGCAGCGCCGGATCGAGGCGGAAGGCGACGCCGCTGGCCGGTGACATCGCCCTCGGTTGGTTGACCGCCGACGACCTCGGCGACGTCGACGCCCTCCACCGGTTCATCGGGGTCATCCCATCGCCGCACCAGGAGCCGGTGCTCTCCCCCGACGGCGTGGTGATACGCGGCGTCAGGAAGATGCCATGGGACGATCGTGACCTCTCGGCCTCCTACACCGCCCACCCCCTGCGCGACAGCGGTATTCGGGTGACACCGGAGCTGGCTCGGCTCGATCGGTCGGAACGAGCCGACTGGGGAGCGTCCTGGGGGGCCTTCTCGTCGATGCTCGGCGCTGACGGCGGGCCGGAATGGATGCGGCTCACCGTGCCGAACCCGCGGGAGGTTCCGGCCGTGGCCTTCGTCATCGACCGCGACGGCGGCGCCCGCCACGAAACCATGATCCTCCCCACCGGATCGCTGGTGATCGAGCTGACCGACGGCATGCCCAGCCACCGCGAACGACCGGTTCGCTCCGTGCTTCGCCTCCACGGCACGGCCATCACGATCACGGCGAGCAGCATCGACATCACCCACGTTCCTCCTCCCCCACCGAGCGACGACCCCGACCCGGTGGCCGTGGCCGTGGCCGAGGCCATGGCCGGTGACGGCGATCCGGAGCTCACGGTGACCGCCACCCGGACCACCGGCGGGTGGTCGGAATCCGTCGAGCTCGACGGTCGGTTCGAACCCGACCCGGTCGCCCTCGCCGAACAGCTTCGAGCCTCGACGGTCCGCGACGCCGCCGAGCCCGGTGTGCTGACCGCCTCGACCGTGCTGGCCGACGGCTGGTTGCAGCTCCCGATGCTCGACGTCGTCGACCAGGACTACGTCGACCGCTCGATCGAGACACCGAAACGCAGGGCCTCGGGTCGGTCCGAGGGGGCGGTGGTCTGGGGGACCGAGGCGCCGGAGGTACGGGCCGCGGCGCTGGCCGTCGAGCGAACGGCGAGGGAACCCGAACCCGAACCCGAACCCGATCCCGAATCCGATCCTCCGGTCGACCGGCCGCTCGAACCGGAAGACCCGGACGTGGTGGCCGTCCGCTCCCTGGTCGGACGAACCCGGTGGTCGCTGGCTCTGCTCGACGCCATCGGGTTCCGGGGATCCTGGTCCCTGGAGGCACCCGCCGGGCGGCAACGGGTGGCGGGCGGGCACCTGGAACTGTTCGGTGTGTCGGCCACCGCGGACGGCCTGTGGTGGTTGGCCGCCGGGGCCGATCCGACCGACGGCGCCCCGCCGCCCCGTCTCGACTCCTGGGCGCGGGCCGTGACCCCGGTTCCGATCCATACCGGTGGTGCCGTCGGGGGTCGCCGTCCTTCGGCCGCCACCATCGACGTGCACGCCTCGCTCGCACCACGGCCACTGGCCGACGGCGCCCGCCTCGTCGCCGAGCTGGACGCGGCCACCACGCTGACCTTCGGGTTCGATCGTGACGTGGCGAGGAGGCTGACCGGCGACGCCGGCGGCGATCCGGTTGGCGATGTCACCGGCGCGGTGGCGTGGTGCCGCCATCCGGTCCTGCCGACCGTCCAGGCGTTGCCGCTCGACACCACCGTCCCCCGGCGCCGACCCAGCCCGTCACGCCAACTCATGCCATGGATGCTCGCCGACGGCGGCGCCTGGGTGCTGAACGGTGGCGAACGCTCGTGGCCGACACTGGGCAACGCCGCATCGTTGCGCCCCGACCCGGCCTGGGTCGCCCTCCCGCGGCTGAAACAGGCCGTGCTGTCGATGCCCGGCGTCGAACTCGCGCCCACCGCCGATGGTCTCCGAGTGAAGGTGCGCCACGACCTTCCGTTCCTCGACGAGGCGGCAGCGTTCGCCACCGTCGACCAGGGCGCTCTCGAAAACAGCAGCGAGCCTGGCGGTGAGAACGCCGGTGAGCGTAACAGCGCGAGCGCGGCCGCGGAGCCGTGGTGGCGGCTCGACGAACGGGGCGATCTGGCCGCCGTCGAACAGGCTCGACTCCTCGACTTCGACGACCCGCTCACGGATCACGCCGCCGCAGACACCGTCGAGGTGTTCGACGGCCGCCGGGGCGCGTCGAACCAACGGCCCGCCGCCGCCGATCTGTCGGTCTATCCCGGATCGTTGACGGTCGATGGGCAGGTCGTGCTCGACGCCGACCCGGAGGCGGGCGACCGTCTCGCCGGCCGCAACGAGGACGGTGTCGGGATGCGGTCCGGTGCGATCCCTCTGGTGGTCGAGGGCCCCGACGGTGACCGTCGAACCCGCGATCAGGACGACATCGGCCGGGGCGACGCCACCGTCAGCGGCGGGTGGCTCCGGGTTCCGGTCTACGACGGCGACGTCGAGTCGTACGTGGCGGCGTCGAGCCTCACGCCACTCGAACTGACCGGCGTGGGTCGGACCTGGACGCTGGCCGTCGACGGACTGCCGATGCGTCCGCGGGCCGACGGCCAAGCCGGGCTCCGGTTCGACCACGGTGACGACGGCGGCCTGCTGAACGACGACGCCCACCGAACCCACCGCTGGCGGCTCGGGCCCGGAGCGCTGTCGCTCGGCGGTCTCGAGGTGTACCCAGTTCGTCTCCAATCCTTGACGATCGACGGAGACGGTGACCTCGTCGACGCCGAGATCGATGTGCGGCTCCAGGTGCCGACCGGCGGACCTCGGGTGGAACGACCCCGCCTGCCCGGCCTGGTCCGACTCCGGTTCGATCCGGCACTGGGCGATGTGAGCCTCCTCGACCATCACGGCGTCTGGGCGGTGGACAAGCTCGACGGAAGCCCACTGGTCGAGCTCCACTGGGACTCGATCTCCCATCATGAGGGAGTCGTTTCGGTCGGTGCGGTCGGCGACACGACCGCACACTTCCACCTCTTCGACCAGCCGTGGGCCCTTCCCCTCGACCAACCACTAAGCTTCATGCTGTTCGACGCCGACTCCGCGATCGTCGGCACGAGCACGGCAACCGGCGGCACCGGGTCGTTGCAATGGAGGGCGTTCCACGTCACGCTCGACTTGTCCGGGCAGTTGCGGGACGCCTCCGGTTCGTTGACCGGGCACACGGCAACCGTCGACCTCGAGCTGACCGCCGGTACCGGTGAGCGTGGTGAGATATTCGCCCCGGTCACCGTCAACCTCGGGTCCGAGGTGCTGTCGGCCGATGTGGTGGACGGCAAACCGGTCGAGTGTTTCGGCGATCGCCTCGAACCCACCGGCGTGACCGTCGCCCTCGGGCCCCGCAGCCTCCAGTTGTCGTGGACCGGGGCCGACGCCGACGACGATCGCCCACTCGAGGTGTTGCCCGGGATGAAGCTGTCGTCGGCCGACCGACCCGGTGTGGTGAGTGCCCGCTTCGAGCCCCGCCCGGTCGCCGGCGGCCCGGCGCCCGAGTTGACGGTCACCGCACTGCACGCCGAGCAGGTCCTGGGTTGCTCGTGGCGAGCCGCTGCCCGTTGGGGCGACATGTTCTCCCTCGACGCAACCGACAGCTCGTATCGGGGCGACCTCAGCGTCGGCTACGTCGGCACCCTCACCGACGACGGCTGGAAGGCGACGTTCCTGCTCGACGGCGTGGTCGAAATCGCCGGTCTCGTGTCGCATGCCGGTCACGACGATCTCGACGCACCCGGACGGGTCACGCCCTACTCCCCGACCGAGCGGGGCTCGGTGATCCGCCAGAGCGCCCGCATACTGTTCCAACAACACCGCCTCGAGGACCTGGCCGTCTCCGAGGAGGGAAACACCCTTGTCGGACTGTCGGGACCGATCGAGCTCGACGTCATCGTCGAGCACTGCCTTCGCCGGTTCACGCCGGGCGAGGGCGACTATCGGATCGACGCCGAGAACCGGTTCGCCGTCCCCCAGCGGGTGTTGCTGATGCGGCCGGCCGATCTCGCCGACCGGCTGATCGGGCAACGGGCGTTGGGGCGGCCGATCGGTGGGTTCGCCGATCCGGCCTTCACCGAGTTGATCGACCGGGCCCTGACCGAGCTGCCGACCGACTCGGTTGTGATCGAGGCCTCGGTGTCGGCGTTGGTCCGCCGGATCGATACTCCGGCCTCCAACGTCAGCCGCCTCCGGACCGTACCCGCCGGGGTGGTCCAGGTGGTGCGGGCCGGACTCGACGACCACCTCGACGGAACACCGTGGTCGACGACCTTCGAGGAGGATGACGGCTCCAGCGGTCTGGTACAACTCGACCTGCCGTTCCTGGCCGTGGCCCTCGCCGCGGGCGCCGAACGGCCGCCGGCCGGCAGCGCAGCGGCGGCGCTGGTCACCGACCCGGTCGACATTCTGGCCGCAGAGCAAGCCGGTGACACGGCAAGTGACCGGTGACCGCGACCAGTGCGACCAGTGATGCCGTGGCGCTGGCCCGTCCTGCTGACCTCGCGAGCCGAGCCACCCGAAGGTGCGTCCGCACCGGCTGCGGTGGACATCGGCGCCTTCGACGGCGACGCCCGCACGTTCGCCCACGCCGCCGAGCGGCGGATCACCAGAGCCTGGCAGTTGCTGACCGACCCGACGACGCCCCCGGCCGACCCGCCGGCGTTGGAGCCGATCGATGACGCCGCAGTCGTGGCCCGCTCGGAGCCCAACGGCGACTCGGGCGTCATCGATGGCATCCTGGCTTCGGAACCCGACGTGCTCGGTCGGATGGGTAGCCCGGCAACCCTGCGCCGGGTGCTCTCCTCCGCGGTGGTCGCCGAGAAGTCCCGCCGGTTGCCCCATCACGTGTCGTTCGACCACAGCGGCCGGACGTGGCCCGCCCCCGTCGTCGCCTTCGACTTCACCGTGAACGACGAGCCGCAGGGAATCCACCGCGGCGAGCTGGAGCGGTCGGGCACGGGCTGGCACATGGACTCCGGTGCCGTCGCCGGTCTCCACCTGGTCGACGAGTCGACCACCAAGGAGACGATGTCGAAAGCGACCGTCGTGGGCGCGGCGGCTCCGCTGACGGCCGCCATCAAGGAGGCCGGTGCCTTCTCGATCCATCTTCGGGTCCGGCCCGACTCCTCGCCCCAGTCGGGTCCGGCCCGGATGCTGAGCCTGTCGTGGAGTTCGATCAAGCGCCTGTTCACGGTCGCCCAGGAAGGCGACCAGATCGTGGTCCGGGTCCGAAGCGGAAGCAGGGACACGAACGGCGACAGCGAGGAGGTCCGATCCCACTGGGCCGAGGGGCCGTTGCAGGCCGGGCGGTGGGTAGACATCGCGTATGTGTTCGACGGGGAAACCGAACGGCTCTACATCAACGGCAACGCGGTCGGCATCATGGTCCACAAGAGGATCACCGGTCGTCGGGGCAACAGGATTGAGAAGTCGTGGCACACCCGGCCCCGGGCCCGCACCATCGACTTCGACTCCTGGGATCCCGAGGACATGGAGCTCCTGTTGGGCAACGAGCGAACGGGCAAGCGGCCGTGGTTCGGGCACTGGTCGCACGTCGCGGTCTTCGCCGGCGCGGTCACCCCGGCCGATCTGGCCGGCGTTCCGCCGACCGCGGCCCACGCCCGGACGCCGCTGCCGTTCCTGGCCACGGGCCCGTCGGTGCGCCGGGCGTTCCCCGTCTCGACGGCGAACCCCGCATACGGCATCCGCCATCACGTGGCCACCAACATCCTGCCGGTCGAATTCGACGGTGGCGGTGACCTCGTCCCCAGCCCCTATGTCACGTTCGGGATGAGCGGCGCCGTCGAGATGGACGGGGAGGACCTCGAGACGTTGGTCACCACGGCGGAACTGCTCCTCGACGGCGTCGAGACGCCGCTGACCTCCTCCGGCGGACGCTTCTGGGAGGGCGACCCGGGTGACGCCGAGATCAAACGGTGGGCCGAGAACGAACGGGCCCGGGTCGGCGGCGATTCGGCTCGCACCGTGGTGCGATTGCGCAAGGTGAGGGCCACCGTCGACGACAACGCGGAGGACGGGGCGACCATATCCGGGCCTCGTGCGGCGGTGTCGGCCGAGGTCGGGTTCATCGTGTTGGCCCCGAACCCGGCGCCACCCCGGCTGGGGTGGCGGTCGCCCGCACTGCGGACCGGCTCGGCCGAGAACCGGCGACCGGACCGCCACCTGATGAACACACCACCATGGACCGGCGACCTTGCGGCTCCCGACATCGCCCCACCGCTGGTGACCGCCCTCGACGTCGTCCGCGACGCCGAGGCCGGCATCAGTGGCCTCTCGATCGATACCGCACTCACACCGACCGGCGGTGTCTCGACCAACGGTGAAGGCCGCGCCGAACCCGTGTGGCTCGGTGTGAGCCGGAAGGTCCGGTTCGCGGCCGACGTCGGCTCGCTGGGTGAACCGGGCGACTTCGATGCGCCGACCCGAGCCGTGCTGGCCCCGACCGCGCCCGCTCCCCCACTTCCGACGGCCGACGAGGTCGTCGACGCGGGCGAACAGGCGGTGGCCGTCGACCGGGCCCGTCATCTACTCACCGGCATCCGGCCCGGGACGCTCGTCGAGGTGCGATCGCATCGCCAACGTCGCGATGGCGATCACACCCTGGCCGCCGGGACCATCCCCAGCACCGTCCGGTCACCTCGCCCGTTGGAGTCGGACTCGTCTACCGATCCGCGGACCGCCACCCGGCCGTCGATCGGACTGGCGGCGGACCGTGAACCGTCAGCGCGCCGGGCCACGGTGCTGGCCGACGACAGTCGGTTCGAGTTGGTCTCGATCCGTGACGAAGCCTGCCTGAAGATCGCGGTCACCGATCCCGGGCACGGCACGATCAGCCGAGACCACGAAGGGGATGTGGTCATCGACGTCAACCCGATCGGCGTTTCGCTCGACGATGCCGCCGCGACCGACATCTGGACGGTCACCGCCGGGTTCGTCGGCGGCTCCGACCGGTACGAGCTGGTCGACGGCTCCATCTCGATCCCCGTGAGGGCCGGGAAGCCGGAATCGGCCGAGCACGCTGCGGAGGCGAAGGGGGCGGAAGCCAACCGCTCGGTTCTGCGGTCGACGCCGATCGGCGACGACCTCGTCATCCGGCTCCAGGTCACCCACATGCGCAACGGGCGGACCGAGGACCGTCAGGTCGACCTTGCACTCCGTGTCGTCGCCGACGAGGATCTCCCTCTCCTTCTCGAGCCGTGGTTCTGCCGGTTCGAGGATCCGGAGTACAACCGGGCCATCTCGACCGCCGTCGTTCGGTCCAAGGCCCAGATCGGGGTGAAGCTACCGATCGACGATGGCGACCCCATCACCGGTTGGACGTTCGTCCTGTCGAAGGACCGGCCGGCTCACGCTCCCGGTGCTCCGTTGATCGTGGGCGTGCAGGTCCAAGCCCCGGAGGGAGTCGTGCTTCCCATACCAACCGACGTGCGATCGAGTGTTGGCGATGGGCTCCAAATGGTCATGAAGATCCCGGGCCGAGATCCGATCGAGCTGCATGACCCCGCCCAGTCGATGGTCTGGGTGGTCTCGGAGCCGGGGCGTATCGGATGGGTTGCCGCCGTCGAGTTGCCCGGCGATCTCGATCCCGACGATCCGCCGACGCTGGTGGCCTCGGGCTCTGAGATCGGGGTCGAGGTCACGATGACCGTGGCGCTGATCGAGGATCAGACGCCGCCCTCGCCGACCGCGGCCTACGCCTTGTTGCGTCGGGAGGCCGAAGGTGTGGTGTCGTGCCCGCTCTATGCGCTCGGTCCGAACGCCACCCGGATCGCCCTCGTCGACACCCACGATGTGCTGTCGACGATCATGCGGTACCGGGCGGAGTTCACCTGGACCGACATCGTGCGGGCCGGTACCCGGCCGCGTTATGAGGTCCAGAAGATCTCACGTCACGGCTCCACCCACGTCCCCCCGTTCACCCCCCTTCCCTGACGCCGCCGTGCCCGACCCAGCGTCCGACACCTCGGGGGGTGGACCGGGGGTGTTCGGGGATAATCGGGGGGCGGCATCGGGGACAATTCGGGGATGGAGACGGGGAGGATCGCCCAGTTCGTAGTAAGTTTGACGTTGCGCGCCTGAACGTATGGCAGCCGAGGACGTCGGAAGCGGCGACCCACGATAATCCGGCCTCCGGCCGGGTTGGCCTGAAGGAGTGCTGTTGACCAAAACCGGTTCCACCGAAGCCAGTGCGAAGCCCGACGTGTCCGAACGGGGCGGGGCACGGTTGATCGCGGTCGCCAACCAGAAGGGCGGCGTCGGCAAGACGACCACGACGGTCAACCTCGGCGCCGCAGCCGCTGAGCAGGGTCACCGGGTCCTCATCATCGACCTCGATCCGCAGGGCAACGCCAGTACGGGGCTCGGCATCAATCCGCGCGCTCTCGAACTGTCGATGTACGACGTGCTCCTCCGCGATGTCCCCCTCGACGACGCCATCGAGGCCGTCGCCGTGCGCAACCTCTTCATCGCCCCCGCCAACCTCGAACTGGCCGGCGCCGAGATCGAGCTCGTTCCCGCCTTCAGCCGGGAGATGAGGCTCAAGAACGCCATCGCCAAGATCTCCGACGACTTCGATCTCATCCTGATCGACTGCCCACCGTCGCTCGGTCTGCTGACGGTCAACGCACTGGCGGCGGCGGCCGAGGTTCTGGTCCCGATCCAGTGCGAGTACTACGCACTGGAGGGTCTGGGGCAGCTGCTTCGCAACGTCGACCTCGTGCAGCGCAACCTGAACGCCGACCTCCATCTCTCCCACATCGTGCTCGTCATGTTCGACGCCCGGACCAATCTGGCCTCCCAGGTGGCGGCCGAGGTCAGGGAGCACTTCGGTGACCTGGTGTGCAAGACGGTGATTCCCCGCACGGTTCGGCTGTCGGAGGCTCCGAGCTTCGGACAGCCCATCACGGTGTTCGACACGGCGTCCCGCGGCGCAACGGCCTACCGCGATCTGGCCCGTGAGGTCGCAGGCGAGGCGGCGAGGAGTTCCTCCGGTGCTGTTTCCGAGCAGACGGCGTCGGCGGGTTCGGGCGACGGATCCTGATCCGGACCTCGTGGTGGGTTCCGGCGAGGATCGCCCGATCGATGACACCGATGACGCCGCTGACATCGATCTGACATCGAATGACGCCGCTTTGGTGATGGATCCGGACGACGAGTCGCTCGGTGTGTCCGGGAGCGGGCCGGTGTTGACGACCTCCCTCGACTCGCTGCTGGCCGATCGGACCCCCGATCCTCACTCCCCCGCTGATGCGGCGTCGTCGATAGCACCCGACGGCGATGGACGAACATATGTTCGGCAGAGTGTCGGAGTTGGCGAGGTGCCGCGTCGGGTTGACGGCGGTGACTCACCGGGTGGTGTGGGAACCCACGACGTGCCGCCGGTGTCCTTCACCGGGAGTTCCGGTGGTCTGTTGCTGCAGATTCCGGTCGATGCGATCCAGCCGAACGAGTTCCAGCCGCGCCGGCGATTCGACGAGACGTCCCTGGCCGCATTGACCGAGTCGGTGCGAGAGCTCGGTGTGCTGCAGCCGATCCTGGTGCGGCGGGCCACGGCGGCATCGACGGGGTCGGACTCGACGATCGAGTTCGAGCTGGTCGCCGGGGAGCGGCGCTGGCGAGCGGCTCGACGGGCCGGTTTGACCAAGGTGCCGGCGATCGTGCGGGAGGTGTCGGACCTTCGCTCCCTGGAGGAGGCGATCGTCGAGAACCTCCACCGCTCGGACCTCAATCCATTGGAGGAGGCGGCTGCCTATCAGCAGTTGATCGACGAGTTCGGTCTGTCGCAGGCACAGGTGGCGCAGCGGGTCGGAAAGAGTCGCAGCGCCGTGACGAACACCCTACGCCTCGTTCGCCTACCCGTTTCGGTCCAGCGCCTCGTGGTGGCCGGCGAGCTGTCGGCGGGCCATGCTCGGGCCGTCCTGGTCGTCCCATCGTTCGATCAGCCGGACTTTGCCGATCGAATCGTGGCGGAGCAGCTGAGTGTTCGTCAGGCGGAGGAGCTGGCTCAGAACTGGCCGGGGACGGGTCGAGGATCGGTCGGGAGTAGCCAACGGGATGGCGTTCGCAGCCGAGGCTCGACGTCGAACGGCAGCGCTTCGGGGAGTCGGTCGACGGGAGCGCTCGAGGTCGAGAGACACCTCGGCGACCACCTCGATACGAGGGTCCGGGTGGAGGAGTCATCGAAGGGCGGACGAATCGTCGTCGATTTTGCCGACACCGATGACTTGTCACGGATACTCGGCCTCCTGCTGGGCGACCAGCCAAGCACTGACTGAGTGTCATCGCTGAGCTCCCGGGGCCCGCTCCAATGTGGTCGCTCGGTGGGTCTACGGGCGTGTTTCACGTGAAACGTGGAGGCCGGCGATGGCCTCCATGGCGGGCCGAAACGTCAGTAGGCTCCCAAACGTCTGTACGAATGTACACAACGATGTACACAGGCTGTGGGTGAAAGTGCCGTGGCCGGCCCTGGACAGGGATGGGTCGGGAAGGTGCTGACGAATCCTCTCAACACGGACCCGCCCCCTGAACGTGCCACTTTCATCCGCGATCATGATCAAGATATACCAGAAACACACCCGTAAATGGTGACGATCTGGGTATGAAATGGGCTGATGTGGCGGATCGACGGGGCACGAAGGTGGGACGATGAGGCGATGATCAGCCGTGGCGTGCACATGGACCGGCCATCGGCCCTGCTCCACTCCGCTTGTACGGTTCGAGGCCCGGACCCGTTGAGAGACGTGGACGGGCGGGCCACGCGGCGGCCGGGATCACGGTGGTGACACCGTGCTTCGCCACACTGGTTCTGTCGGATGTCGCCGGTGCCAGGGGGACGGCCCTGGGCAGGCTCGCCGCAGGCAGGCTCGTCGTAGGCAGGCTCGGGGCCGACAACGGCGTGGAGGGCCGGCCAGGAAGTCCGGAGCGGCAGAGAGGGGCCTGGTGGGGGAGCAGCGGTGCGGAGGGGGCAGCAGCGGTGCGGAGGGGGCAGCGGCGGTCGGAGGAGGGCAGCAGCGGTCCGTAGGGGCGGGAGGCGGCCCTGTGAGCCCGAGGTCAACCGAGGGTTCTGCGTTCGGCCCGGGTGTCGGTCGTCGATCGTCGAATTCGGTGAGTACGGGAACGGGGGCGCTGGTGACTCCGGTGCTGGTCGACCACACGTCCGCTGACCCGTTCACCCCATGGCTGTACCCAGTTCCAACCCAGAAGTGGGTATGGATGGGGTAGCCGGCAGGGACGGCCGGGTTCGATCGGGTGATGGCGAGCGTGCTCTGCGCCGGCCGGAGGGCGAGGCCTCTCCAGCCGGAGCAGGTTTGCCACTCCGAGGCTGCTTCTGCCAGATATCCCCCCGGTTGCTCCCCTGTTGCACCCAATGCCGGGTACTGACGCGGGCATAATCGGTGAAGTTCAGGGACTGTCCGGTTACGAAACGGGCATAAATGGGTAAAAAGCTGATCCGTGATCGGCAGACGAGCGGCGATCAGTCGGTGATCGTCTCCGATGGCAGGAGTTCCAGCGCCAGCAGGACGGCCACGGTCTCGGACCGATTCCAACCCCGGGCCTGACCGAGTCTGGTGAGCTTGTCGAACTCGCTGTCGGAGATCGACAGCCGAAGACGCCGCCGTCCCCGGGCCACCAGCCGGCCGCCGGAACCGGCGTACACCGCATCGCCGTGTTTGCGATAGGCCGACATGACGACATCGGCCGGATTGATACCGGTCTTGTCGACCGCCTCGGCGATCGGAATCGGCACCGACAGTTCCCGCCTCGTTCGTTGGACACCGGGCACGACGGCACGATGTGGCGCTGCGGTGGCCCCGGCCTGGGTCTCCATCGGCGGGGCGGTCTCCCGTGCGGCGCCTGGCGATTCGGCCTCGTTGCCGACGGCCGGCCGGGCGCCGTCGGTGTTGGTGCGCCCACGGCCGCGGGCACCCTTGAAGTCCGACGGATCGGCGATCGAGTTGAGCCCTCGAGCTCGTCCCAGCGTCTTGTCACTCATCGATCACCCTCCAGCAACCTTTCCGCCAGAGCGATACGATCGTCCACCTCATCGGCCAATGAGTAGAACTCACGTGCTAAGTCAGGGAGATTCGTTGGAATCTTTATCCGCCCTTGGATCTGGTTCCGCACCGAGATCGTCGACGCCCACTCGGCGTATTCGTGCAGGAACAGGCCCGCTTTTCGGGAGTCGTCGTAGGCGGCACCCGCCTCCCGTATGACCGTCTGAAACGGATCGGCGACGCCGGCCAGGATCTGGGCGATGTCGCGTTGCGCCTCGGCTCGTTTGCGGGTGGCACCGGCCGAGATCTTCATGAGCACGACACCCAGAAGCAGGATCTCCGACTCGAGTTCGTCGAGTTCGCCGGCCAGAACACGGAGGCCTTCGATGTTGTCGACCCCGGCGCTGGTGGGGACCAGCAGGTATTTGCCGGTCTGCATCGCCATGTCGGCCAGTCGGGACGAGCCGGAGGGCGGCAGGTCGAACACGATGCGGTCGAAGCGATCGGAGGCCAGCAGCTTCTCGAATGGGAGGGCGAAGGCTTCGGCCGGCCCGCTGGCGGTCACGAGGTGGTTCGACAAGGTCTTGGTGTGCCGTCCGGCGACGACAACGTCGAGGTTGTCCCGGGCCTTCACGGTGACGAGGTCGTCGCCGTACATGATCGAGTCCATGAGGTGCCGCCCAGCGCCGTGCTGGTCGGGATCGAGTCCCACGACCTTGGTTGCCGATGCCTGCATGTCGAGATCGGCGAGGAGGACTCGTTTGCCTTCCGACGCCCAGATGCCACTCAGTTGGGTGGCCAGGGTCGTCTTGCAGCTTCCGCCCTTGCCGATGCCGACCACGATCGAGTCGGGAATGGTGCGCATGTCGAGTCCTCCACGGGGTCCTCCACTGGCTCTCCACGGCGAGGGACCGTCACCCTCCCACCAGCGTGCGATGGCCCATACTAACCCGTCGAGAGGGGAAATGCGGGCAGGAACGGGGTCATCGGCAGGACAAACCGAGGATAAGCGGGTACGTCATGGGTATAAATCGGGTAGCGACCCGGACTCAGGCCACGCGACCGTTGTCGAGCGTGATGATCTGATCCGCTCGATCGAAGGCGACCTTCCGGTGAGAGACGGCGATCACGGTGATCCCGGCCGCAGCCAGATTCGACCAGAGTCGCAGCTCCGTCTCCACGTCGACCGCGCTCGACAGATCGTCCAGCACCAGCAGCTCGGGCCGCTGCACCAGCGCTCGGGCGGCCGCGACCCGCTGGCGTTGCCCGCCCGACAGTCGCAGACCGCGGGGGCCGATCAAGGTGTCGACACCGTCGGCCATCTCGGCGACATCGGAATCGACCGATGCCACCGCGAGCGCCCACCACAACGGGTCGACCTCGGACGTGACATCCGACCCGTCCACCTCGGCGCCGAGGAGAATGTTGTCGGCCAAGGAGTCCGACAGCAACTGGGGGACCTGCGAGAGGAAGGCGGCCTGGGGCGGCACGAAGAAGGCGGCCCGGTCCTCGATCTCCGTTCCGTTCCACAGCACCCGGCCCGACCGCGTCTCGGTCTGCCACGCCAACCCGAGGATCGCACGCAGCAGCGTGCTTTTGCCGGCACCGACCGGACCGGTGATCACGGTGAACGAACCGCGAGGCACCGTGAACGAGACGTCATGGACCCCGGCGACACCGTCGGGATAGACGGCGGTCAATCCGTCCACCCGGAGCTCGTCGAGGGGAGTCCGCACCGGCAGTTGCCGTTCGACCTCTCCCGACCGGGCGACCGGCAGATTGCGGTGGCGGGCCACCCACTCCGGATCGCGGCGGGCGACCAGGTGTCGCATCCCGTTGAAGGCCACGGTCGCCTGGTTGAACCGGGCGATCGTGCGCCCGATCATCCGGGGAAAGAAGCCGAGCCAGCTGAGATAGACGGTGAACAGCACCAGCTCGCCGAGATCGAATCGGCCCGAGGCGATGGCACCGGCGGCGACGATCAGCACCAGCCCCATGGCCACGTCACCGGATCCGGTCGTGACCGATTGCAGGGCGTCGTCGAACACCCGATCCCGAGTGGCGGTGTGGCGCCGGGTGTCGACCAGGCCCCGGAGCCGGTCGAGGACCGGTTCAACGGCGTCGTTGACCTTGACCGTGGTGGCCCCCGCCATCACGTCGCCGACCAGTCCGGTCACCGCCGCCGTGGCCTCGCGGTCGGCCCGCCGGTAGTACTTGATCCTGGTGTCGAGCATCTTGGTCGCGACCGCCACGGCCGTCATCGGCACCAACACCACGGCGGTGGCGGCGAGATCGATGGTGGCCATGATCCACAGGGCGATCACCGCGAACACGAACGCTCCGCTCACGTCGAGCCAGCCGTCGACGAACAGGGCCACGTCCTCGGTGTCATCCCGGAACCGGGTCACCGACTGACCCGCCGACCCGACCGGCTGACCGGCGTCGACCCCGCCGGATGACACCTGACCGATCAGCATGTTGCCCTGCATCAACGACTTCATCAGGAACCAGCAGCGAGTGAAGGTGACGGCGCCGTAGTGCAGGACGGCCAGCCGGACCGCCTCGGCCACTGCCAGTGCCCCGGCCATCCAGTACAGACGACGACTGTCACCGTCGGTCAGCGAGTCGAACGCTTCACCGAGGATGAAGCCGGTGAGCGCCGGAAAGGCGAAGAAGATCACGAACGTGATGTAGGAGATCCAGAACTCGCGCCGACGCTCCTGACTGATCATCCAGGCCAGTCGCCAAACCGGAACCTCCTCGTCGGAGATCTTCGTTGCGGCCGGGCGCGGCTTGGTGGCCGTCATGACAGCACGCCTTCCTCGTCATCGGAGGTCTCGAGTGCCAGATCCAGCAACCGCCGGAACCGACCGTCGGCGTCGGCCTCGAGATCCTCCCGTCGACCGTGTTCGAGGATGCGACCCTCGTGGACCACAACGATGTCGTCTACCTCCCGCAGCGTCGAGAGACGGTGGGCGATTATGATGGCCGTCCGCCCCTCGAGCAGCCGCGACACCGCCCGGTGCAACCGGGCCTCGGTCTCCGGGTCGATTCGGGCCGTGGCCTCGTCGAGCACCACCAGATCCGGATTGCGCAACCAGACCCGGGCCAGGGCCAGCAGCTGTGACTCGCCGGCCGACAGCCCGGCGGCACCGCCGGTCAGCTCAGCGTGGAGACCGAGACCGCCGCCGCCTGCCGGGTCGTCGGGGTCGTCGGGATCGTCGGCGTCGTCGAGCAGCGATTCGAGACCGACCTGACGGATGGCATCGGCGACCTCGTCATCGGTGGGGCTCGGATCGAACAGCGTGACGTTGTCGCGGATCGAGCCGTGAACGAGCTGGACCTCCTGGGGGATGAGGGCGACCCGGTGCCGCAGCTCGGCCAGCGGGATGTCGGCGATCGGCACGCCGCCGAGCCGAACGGTGCCGGCTGTGGCGTCGACCAGTCGAAGCACGAGGCGGGACAGGGTGCTCTTGCCGCCGCCGGTTCGCCCGACGACGCCGACCGTACGCCCGGCCGCCAGTTCGAGGTCGATACCGGTCAACACGGGTTGGCCGTCGCCGTAGTCGAAGTCGACGTCGCTGAACTCGACCGACAGCGGACCCGGGGGAGGGGAGACCGGCTCACCTGGTTCGACGATCGACGGCTGCACCGCTCGGAGCTTCGAAA
This sequence comes from Acidimicrobiales bacterium, assembly GCA_965216675.1. Taxonomy (GTDB): domain Bacteria; phylum Actinomycetota; class Acidimicrobiia; order Acidimicrobiales; family SZUA-35; genus JAHELU01. Next base: position 2,719,947 of record CBDCGK010000004.1, read on the forward strand.
CCCGGACCATGGCGGCGCTGGCCTTCTGGACCATCTCGATGCGGTCGACGATGTCCTCCATCGGTCGACGGATGATCTGCACGTACTGGAACAACACGAACGCCGCTCCCAGGCTGATGGCGTCGATCGACACCAGCCAGCCACCGGCGATGAGCGCCAGCACAGCCCCACCGGCCACCGAACCCTGAAGGCCCCACCACAGCTTCATGAAGGCGTGCTCCTCGTCGACGTGGTGATGGAGGTTGACGGTTGCGTCGTCGACGAAACGGCGGATCGCGTGGTCGCCGGCCCCATTGCTGCGGAGGTCTTCGGCCGCGGTGAGCCGTTCCTCGATACCCCCGTAGAGCCGAGCGGACGAGCTCATCGTGCGCTCGGTCTCGGCGATCGCCTCGTCGCGCAGGAGCACCAGCATGGCCCCGCCGACCAGCGAGTAGACCACCATCATGAGTCCGAGCCGCCAGTCGATCACCGACAGCACCACGAGCACACCGAACACGGTGAGGATGGCGGCGGCGATGTTGGCCAGGACCCGGCCGAGGAAGTCGGAAACCGAGGTCACGTCGCCGTCGATGCGCTGGATGAGTTCGCCGGGGGTGTGTGATCGATGGAATTCGTGGTCGAGTCCGAGGACGTGGCGGGTCAGCCCGAGGCGGAGATCGTTGGCGGTGCGCCAGGCGATCGTGTTGCCGTACCAGGTGGTGGCCACGGAGATGAGCTGGGCCACGACGGTCACGATCAGGTACGCGAGCCCGTAGCGCACCACCGTTGCCGCCCCGGCCCCGGCCGCGACGTCATCGACGATCCGGCCGATCAGCAGCGGACCGACCAGTGGCAGGAGAGCCGTGGCGGTGACCGCGATCGACAGGCCGATGTAGCGCGCCTGCTCGGGTCGAACGAGTTCGACGAGGGCGCGCCAGTGGTTGTCGGAGCGGACGGACATCATCTCAGTCTGCCTCACCGAGCGTGTCGCGGTCCGGGAATTACGGTCCGGCACAAGGACGGCTTGTCATTGAAGATAATATTCTTATAGAGTGTTCGTCGGCATGGGCGCGCCCTCGACGAAGGGCATTTGATCGACGCACGGACGATGTCAAGACATCTCGGTGCCCGATCGCGAGAGTCGTCACGCACCGAGTGGAGGGAAGCTCTCGCGGTCGGTGGGGGATCGGGGTCTGGGTGGCACCGATCCCCCAACCGAATCCTGCCGCCACGAGCGCCAGGGCGTGGCATGAGGCCTCAGGCCTTGTGTCGCGCGCAACTCGGTCGGGAGCAGAGACATGTCGACCCGGCCGAAGTGCCGGGAAGCGGTCCTAGAGGGCGGGACCGAGGACTGACGGTGAACTGGGCGCCCGGACCCGAGCTCCCGATCCCGGGAGGCAACAACTCCGGCGGGGTGTCGCTCACCGAGACCGTTCCGCCGTGGTCGGTGGTGATGGTGCGAACGATCGACAAACCCAATCCGCTGCCGCCCCGGTCGCGGTCTCTGGCTTCATCGAGTCGAGCGAACCGCTCGAATATCCGCTCCCGCTCGTTCGACGGGATTCCGGCACCGTCGTCCCACACCCGGAGTACGGCCCGGCCGTCGGCATCAGTGGTGCAGTTCAGCCCGATGACGGATCGGGCATGGCGGGAGGCGTTGGCGGCCAGGTTGCGCACCAGTCTCTGGAGGTCGGCGGCCACCCCGCCGACCATGACCGGCTGCACCCCGGAAACGTCGATGCGCAGCTCGGTGGTGGCCGACAGCAGTGACGCCTCGTCGAACAGCAGATCATCCAGGTCGACCGGGGTTGCGGCGCCCGACGGAGGATTCGTGGGCACCTCGCTACGGGCGGCCAGGAAGAGCAGGTTGTCGATCAAACCCTGGAGTCGTTCGGTCTCGGCCGTCAGCTTGGATCGCAGCGTCGCCCACTCCGGATCGGTGAGTCGGGCCGTCTCGGCCAGCGAACGGAGGTTCGCCACGGGGCTGCGGAGTTCATGAGAGGCGTCGGCCGTGAACTGGCGAACCCGTTGCTGGTCGGCCTCCAACCGGCCGAGCATGTCGTTGACGGTGACGGCCAGATCGTGCACCTCATCCCGGGCCCGCGGTACGGGAACCCGACGGGACAAATTCGATCCGGTGACGGCGGCGGCCTCGGCCCTGATCCGATCGACGGAGGTAAGGGCCGAGCCGGTGGTGAACCAGGTCAGACCCACCACCAGAAGGCCCAGGACCGGCAAGGCCAGGGCGAAGAGGGCGGCCAGTTCACCGACCGGACCGGTGATGATGTCGGTCTCGGTCCCGACCACGACCACCAGGTTGCGGGTGTTGGCCATGGCCGCGGCCACTCGAAGTTCCTTCCGCTCCTGTTCCCCGCCTTCGAACTCGTACTGCTCTTGCACCAGCAGCGACACCGTGCCGTAGGACCCATCCGTCAATTGGACCGTGGTCTCGGCTTGAGGTCGCTCCGGCTGCTCCGTCTCCTCGTCGCCCTCTTCGTGATCATCGTCTTCCTGCCGCCGGTCCTCGTCGGAAGGCTCGTCGTCGCCGCCTTCGTCCCGTTCGTGATCCTCGACGTCCCCATCATCGTCGTCGTCATCTCGGGACTGGTCGACGGCTTCAATCGGATTCTCGAGCAGGATGAGATGACCATTGGACGCAACCTCCCGGCCGTCGGGGGTGCCGATCCACACCAGCGACTCCTCGTTGAACTGGGCCGTCAATGAGGCCGGATCGGCTCCCTGTTCGAGCTGGGCGGCCCGATCGAGGGCGGCCTGGGCCAGCGTCTGGTCGAGCGAGTCCAGCAGTTGACCCCGGAACAGGGCCAGCAGCACCAGGCCGCCGATTGCCAGCCCGAGCACAGCCGCTGCGGCCGCCAGCAGCGCCGAACGGGCCCGCATCCCGAGGCGGGTGAGCGGATTCATCCGTCGCTCCGGTCGCCGTCGCCTTCAGTGCCGGTCATTGTTTCGGAGGCGCCGGCTCGAGGATCGATCAGGCGGTAGCCGGAGCCCCGCACCGTCTCGATGGTGGTTCGTTCGAACCGTTCGTCGATCTTCTTGCGAAGGGAGCGGATGTAGACCTCGACGATGTTGGGGTCGCCATCGAAGTTGAAATCCCAGACATGGGCCATGATGTCGGACTTGGACACCACCTCACCGGCGCGGCGCATCAGGTATTCGAGGATGGCGAACTCCTTGGCCGTCAGGGCCACCGGCTCCTGGCTGTAGCCCACCTGTTTGCGAGCGGGATCGAGACTGAGCGGTCCCACCGCCAGCACCGTGGGCCGCTCCTGAGAGCGACGTCGCAACAAGGCTCGCAGCCGGGCCAGCAACACCACGAACGAGAATGGTTTGGTCAGGTAGTCATCGGCTCCGGTGTCGAGTCCCTCGGCTTCGTCCAGGTGGCCGTCTTTGGCCGTGAGCATCAACACCGGGGTCCAATTGCCGGTGTCCCGCAGGGTCCGACACACCTTGAAGCCGTTGAGCTTGGGCAGCATCAGATCGAGGATGATGGCGTCGTAGGCCACCTCGTCGGCGTACCACAGTCCCTCCTGCCCGTCGCCGGCGACGTCAACGGCGAAACCCTCGGCCTCCAGCCCGGTGCGAAGCGACTCGGCCATGGCCACCTCGTCTTCGACCACCAGGATTCTCATACTCCTACGGTATTGGTGTCGACGGCATCCGTCACTGGCCGAGAGGGCCGGCGGATCGAGGCCAGGTCCCGTTTGTGCCGGCCGGCCAGGACCCTGAAGAGTGACAGGAGGAGGGTTGCGCAGATCATCACCGCCGTGGTGATGGCGTACCCCGGGTTGACGGCGTCGGTCCCGGCGGTGGCGCCGTGGATCAGGCCCGCCCACAACAGACCGAAGCTGGACCAGTGGATGAGCTTCCACCATCGTCGGGGTAGCCGTTTCATCACCAGCGAACTGAGCTGCACCGCCATCAACAGATACATGGCCACGACCCCGAAGGCCACCGGCATCGGTTTCCAGTCCGACGCCAACGGCACCAGAATGTCGGTCCAGCCGAAGTCGACATAGCTGTCGGCCACGAGGGCCCCGACGTGGATGGCGGTGAAGGTCACGGTGAGCGTACCCAGGTACCGGTGGAGCGAGGTCAGCCACTTGGGCGATGGCCTGCCTCTGGTGATGCGGGTCGACAGCAGCAGTCCCCACACGACCGAGAGTCCGGCCAACAGCAGGGCCACGATGCCACCGGATCGAGCCGTGTACCACCAGAGCTGATCGGACCACCAGGTCTGGCCCCATACGGCATCGGCTATCGGTTCCATGGTTTCTCCTCGTCCAAGATCCGAATCCGACCGTCGGATTCGACAGTGGCCACGGCGACACCGCTGAGGGGCGGCGGGTTGCGGCAGTCGCCGGACGGCGTCGTGGCCACAGCAGTTGCCACCGCCTCCGCCCACCATGCTTCACCGGCGATGGCGGTGACCACTATCGGTCCACCGACGGCAGGTCGCCCGGTGGTGGGGTCGAGCAGGTGGTGGGCGTCGTCGGATCCACCGGCTCGGCGCCATCGCCGGCGTAGCGGGGTGGAGGTGGCCACGGCGCCGCGCTGCAACTCGACCACCGCCAGGGGTTGCGGTGACCACGACGGCTCTGTGACGTCGATGATCCAGCCCGGCCCATCGGGAGCGGTGCCCTCCGCTCGGAGATCACCTCCGAGGTTGATCATGACTCCGGTGGCGCCGGCGGCCATCAGTTCCTCGACCACGAGGTCGGAGGCGTAGCCCTTTCCGATACCTCCGGGATCGAACGTGACCGATCGGCTTCGACGCCCGGACCGGTGATCCGGCGCGGTGACCGAATGCGGAAGGATCACGGTTCGGGTGAAGGGGTCGAGCACAATGCCGGCGCAGCCGTTGACCCGGTTGGGCGGAATCGGGCGGTCATGGGGGAGAGCGAGATGATCGAAGGTGCGGTCATAGCCGAGGTGCTGCAACGTGGTGAGGAGGGTCGGATCGAAGCGACCGCTCGTCTGTTGCCAGGCAAGGACTGCTCGATCTATCAGGGCGAAGGTCTCGGGCGAGACGACCGCTTGGCCGACCCGGTTGAGAGTGCTGATCTCGCTGCCAGGGATGAAGCGGCTCCAGAGCTGCTCCAACTCGCCGATCCGATCCATGGCCCGGCCGGCCAGTCGCTCGGCTTGGTCCCGATCGGCCTGGCCGCGATCGGTGCGGCTGCGATCTGTGCGGCTGTGGCCGGTTCGGCTGTCGTCTGCTGCGGCTCGGTGCCCATCGACGACCACGACGGCGTGGGCATCGGTTCCCATGGCCCGCCACCGTCGTTCGGCACCGGGACCGGTTCGCCCGCCGGCGCGCCGGGGCGGATGCTCGAGTGTCGTGTTCATCTCAGCTTCCCTGGGAGCGGGTGTTCGGGGCCCGCGAGTCGGGTTGCCTGCTGACTGTGGCCGTCGCCGAATCCGGGATCCGGGCCCGCTCGATAGTCAACTCCGGAGCGATGACGACGAGCCGGTTCGTGGCTTCCACGGTCGGGTCTGACCCTTGACCCTGGGCGCCGGTGGTGTTGTCCGTGGGTCGGTCGGCCCAGGCCATGGCGCCGACGAGGGCCATGCCCAGCCCGACGGCCGCTCCGCTCACGACAATACGACTGTTGGCGTCGACCGGAACCCTGCGATCAGTCATCGTCATGGTCTTCCTGATGGTCGTCGTCTTCGTAGTCGTCGTGGTCTTCGTAGTCGTCGTGGTCTTCGTAGTCGTGGTCTTCGTGGTCGCTGTCGTCGTCTTCGTAGTGGCCGTCGTCTTGATTCGTTCCACTGGTGGAAGTCCGGTCGTAGGGGATCAGGCGCCCTTCCTCGTCGAGGGTGTAGACCTCGGCGTTGGCGAGGTCATCGACGATGGTGGCGGTGGTGCCGGTTCCCGATTCGGACGAGCTGAAGCTGTTGGCACCGGCAGCGACGGTGAGGAACAGGGCGCTGACCGCCCCGGCCACGGCCAGGGTGACTCCGGTTGCGGTGGCAAGCGATCGCGAGCGGTTCATGTGGTTGGTCTCCTTTGAGGTTGCTGACGGTTCGGTCAGTCGGGGTTGTTCTGTCACCCCACTGTGAACCGGTCAACCTGAAGCCAACCTGAAGCCGGTGGAATTTGGCGCGATACGAGGCCTCAGGCCTTGTGTTGCGCGTACTCGATCACACGCGCCATCGGACCGTCGCCGGCCTTGGCCACGCTGCCGGCGTCGAACGGCGGTTGCGGGTCGTATTCGACCATGAGCTGCATGGCCTTGGCCGCATCGGTGTCGACCAACAGTTCGGCCAGTCGCAGTGCCATGTCGATACCCGATGACACACCGGCGGCGGTGATGATGCGCTGGTCGAGGTGTTCAACGACCCGGTCCTCGGTGGCGATCGCACCCAACCTCTCCAGGATGTCGTAGGCCCCCCAGTGGGTGGCGGCGCTGAGTCCGTCGAGCAGGCCGGCGGCGGCCAGCACCAGAGAGCCCGTGCATACCGACGTCGTATAGCGGGTGGTGGCATGAGCGGCGGTGACCCACTCGACGAGCGGGTGACCGTCGGTCTCGATCACGGCTCTCGTGCCGATGCCGCCCGGGACCACGATCACGTCGGGATCGGGAAGCTCGTCGTAGGTCTGGTCGACGGTCAAGCCGAGGAACCCGTTTTCGGTTCGGACCTCACCTCTGGCCGCGCCGACGAAATGCACGGTGGCCTCCGGGAGGCGCTGCAACACCTCGTAGGGTCCGATGCCGTCCAGGGCGGTCAGGCGGTCGAAGAGGGGGATGGCGATTCGCATGGGTCGATGCTCCTTCGGTAAGAGGTCATGGCCGACTCGATGCCGGTCGGCTGAAGCGACGGCGGTAGGCGTCGGGGGAGACGCCGAGGCGGCGGTGGAACACCCGGCGCAGCGTTTCGCCCGTCCCGAAACCGCAGCGGCCGGCCACCACGGCGATGCCGTCGTCGGTTACCTCCAGCTGGTGGCGGGCAGCCGCGAGGCGAACCTGTTCGAGGTACCGGGCCGGCGACTGGCCGACCTCGGCGGTGAATCGCCGGGTGAAGTGGCGGGCCGACAGGCCGACGTCGGCCGCAAGCTGGGCGATCGAGCAGACTGCGGCGGGATCCCGGTCGATCAAATCCTGGGCTCGACGGATCGGCCCGTCGCCCGCCCGCGACGCCCACACCGTCGGCGCGAACTGTGACTGGCCGCCGTCTCGCCGCAGGAATACCACCAGCCACCGGGCCACCCCCTGGGCCAGCGCCGCACCCAGGTCCGATTCGACGATGGCCAGCGCAAGATCGATGCCGGCGGTGACGCCGGCCGAGGTCCACACCGGGCGGTCGCCATCGTTGTCGAGCCGGTAGATGGCGTCGAGGTCGACCTCGACATCGGGATGACGGTCGGCCAATGATCGAGCCCACGCCCAATGGGTGGTGACCCGTCGACCGGTGAGGAGCCCGGCGTCGGCGGCCACGAACGCACCGGTGCACACGCAGGCGATACGGCCGGCATCGGCGCCTATCCGACCGACCCAGTCGAGAATGGGGCCATCGGGGTCGAGGTTTCGCGAGCCCCTGCCACCGGGGATGAGGAGAGTGTCGACTGTCCCTTTCATCTCAGACGGGTGGGGGAGTGGGTCGACGGCGAACCGCAACCCGGACTCGCTGGTGACGCTCACCGGCTTGTTTGTGGTTTGACAGCCTTCGCCGGTCCTACCTTCGGTGTCGGCAGTGTCGGCAGTGTCGGCAGCGCCGACGGTGACGAGCCGGTAGCGCAGGCCGCCGGCCCCGAGGTGATCGGCGAGTTCGTTGGCCGCGGCGAACACCTCGTGGGGTCCGGTCAGGTCGAGGGCGTTCACACCGGGGTAGGCGAGGAAGACGACGGTGTGGAGTTCGGATTCGGCCACTCGTCCAGCTTGTGTGATCGACTGCCATGGCGTCAATGACATGCTTCCCACGATTCACGCCATCAGCCCGACCCGAGCCGCAGTCCCTGACGAACCGCAGGCCACGACGTGCAGTATGGTCGAGCGGTGACTGCAGTGCGGGCGATCGTGATCGGGATGGCGGCGACGATCACGCTGGCCGTGATTGCGGTCGTCGGGCTGCGGTTGTTCACGGCGGGCGGAGGTGACGTCGTGCCGATCTGGGAGCGTGCGGTCTGGGACGGAACCGGGTTCGTGATCAACGACCCGCCCGATCACTGGACGTCGCCCGACGGAATCGAGTGGACCCGCCAACCCGGTCTCGTGCTGGGAGCCGGTGACAATCCATGCCATCCCGACTTCCCGTGTGACCTCCAACCCGAGGTCATCCTCGAGGTTCCGATGCTCTATGCAGCACCCCAGACTTGGGTCATCACCGGTCGCGACGACATCGCCCTGGCCAACGTCATGGTCCGCTACGACGTCGTCGACCATGTGAACGTCGAGAGGGAGGGGTCTCCCCTCGAATCTGCCCGGCTCCATCCTGCGATCCTGGCTAGAGCGGCCCGGCAAAGCGAATGCTTCGCCCGGCTCCGCCAAGCCGGTGCCGGTTCAAATCCCGATGCCGCCCCCGATCCCGATGATGCACATCTGGTCGGCTACGGCGGTGGACATGCGGGGGACGAGTGGCAGTTCACCGCCACCTGCCGGATGGACGGTCAGGAGGATCGGTTCTCCATCGACCTCGCCGCCGAACTCGACCCCGACGAGCTTCGCCTGCTGGAAGCCGGTGGCGAGCCGGAGCTGTGGGTGGTGCGGACCGACGGCGCCCGGGATCGGGTGACGAACCCACCGCTCATGACCTACGGCGACGGCCTCGATGGAGAACCGACGCCCGGCCTTGCCCCGATCGAGGCCACACCGTCTCGTTTCTGGGCGGTCGGCGACGATGGTGTCGTGACCAGTGAGAACGGGTTCGACTGGGAGCCACCCTCGATCGACACCGGGGCCTGGGCCGTCATTGCGGCAACGACCAGCCTCGGCGGCGACGTTGCACTGCATCTCGTCGGCGGCGAGGATTCGATCGAGCGGCGAACGAATGCGGTTCTCGTGTCCCATGACGACGGCCGGACATGGGGTGATGTCGTGCCCCTGGACGCCACCGGCCCGTCGGTCTACGTCACGTCGGTCGGTCCCGCCGGTGTAGCGATTGGCATCGACGCGCCCGGCGGCGAGCGCGAGGTTTTCATCGACGATCGAACCGGCGACCCGGTGTTCTCCGCCCGGTCACCGATCGGCAATGACGCGCTGATCGTCGGCTCCGAGACCGTCCTGATGCCCCGCGAGAGAATCGCCGCGAACGGTGACGGCCTCGGTCCGGTGCTCGACGTCTACGACACCACCGGTGAACTCATCACCACCGTCTTCCCCGACTGATCGCCGTCATCGTGGTCGAACGTAGCCGAATCCTAGGGCCGAACGATCCGCGCTCCGGCCGATGGGGGAGTGGGGTAGAGGCGAAGGGGGGCGACGGCAGGCTGTTGCAGCGGTGCGACGTAGCGGTCGTGCAACTCGGCGCAGAACCGGTCGACCTCCTCGGTGGCGACGAGGGCGATGGCGCCGCCGGCGAACCCACCGCCGGTCATGCGGGCGCCGTAGCAGCCCACACATTCGAGCGCCGCTTCGACCACGGCGTCGAGCGCCGGACCCGACACCTCGTAATCGTCACGTAGACTCACGTGGCTGGCGGTCATGAGCCGCCCGAGTTCGCCGAGTTCGCCTGCCTCCATCGCCTCGACCGCGTCGAGGGTCCGTGCGTTCTCGGTGATCACATGGCGAACCCGCCGAACCGACACCGGGTTGTCGAGCCGGTCGAGGTCGTCGAGCATGGCGTCACGCAACGAGGCCAGGCCGAGATGTTTGGCCGCCGTGGCGCAGGTGGCCTGGCGGTCGGCGTACTCCGACTCGACCAGTTCACGGCGGGTCCCGGTGTCGAGCACGATGATGGTGGCCGAAGATGGGAACGGCACCGCTCTCGTCGACAGGTCCCGACAGTCGATCAGCGTGGCGTGCCCCGCCTGCCCACCGGCCGACGCCAACTGGTCGAGCAGGCCGCTGGGGAGACCCATCACCTCGTTCTCGACCCGCTGTCCGATCCGGGCCAGGTCGGCCACCGACAGCTCGACGCCGGTACCGGCCAGGTGGTTGAACAGCAGCGTCGCCGCCACCTCGATGGCGGCCGACGACGACAGCGACGCGCCGGCGGGAATGTCGGTGGCGATCGCCCCGTCCCACCCGGGCAGTTCGACGCCTGCGCCGCCGGTGCCGGCATGGGCCCGGAGATGCTCGGTGAGCGCCCAAGCCACGCCGTGTAGATAGCGGGCCCAACCCTGGGTGGTGCCCGGTTCGTCATCAAGCCCGAACGCGGTGCGGCCGAACCCCTCGGACTCGACGACGACCTGGCGGTCGTTGCGGGCCCGTGCGGCGATGGCGGTTGTGAACGGGAGGGCGATCGGCAGCACGAAACCGTCGTTGTAGTCGGTGTGCTCGCCGATGACGTTGACCCGCCCCGGCGCCTGAACCAGCACCGGGGCGGAGTCGTTGAATGTGTTGAGGAAGGCGGCGGACGCTCGGTCCGCCGCGTTCGGGTTTGCCGTCATCGCCTTCGATCGTAGTGGTTGCCGATCGAGGAGATGCCCGGCGCTCGGCTAGAGGCCGAGTTCGGCCATGAGGGTGGCCTTCGGCTTCGAGCCGACGATCGACTTGGTCACCTCGCCGCCTTCGAACACCAGCATGGTGGGGATGCTCATGACGCCGAAGCGCTGAGCGATCGAGGGGTTCTCGTCGACGTTGAGCTTGGTGATCTTGACCCTGCCGACCTGCTCGTTGGCGATCTCGTCGAGGATGGGGGCAATCGTCTTACAGGGCCCGCACCACTCCGCCCAGAAGTCGACGACCACGGGCTCGGCGGTGCTGTTCACGACCTCGTCGAAAGTGGTCTCGGTCAAAGTGGTTACGTTCTCGGACATTGGGTCCTCCGGATATGGGGCTTGCTTTGGAGAAGGTGGGCCTGACATCGGCCTTGGAGCGATGATAGGGCCCGAGTTAAGGAAACCAGAAGGCCGGTGTTCGTATTCCCTCCCACGCGGCTTGGCCAATCCATCCGACCCGACCCCACCCTTCCCCGAACTTTGAGCCGTCCACGACCCGTTAGGGGGTCGCTCAGAGCTCAAAGTTCGGGCGGGATGGGTCGCTGGAGGCTCAAAGTTCAGGCGGGCGGGTGGGGTGTTGGGTTTGGGTTACGGTGTTTGGCGTTCCTCGGGGCGCCAGTCGGGGTGCTCGACCTCGACACCGTGCTCCTCCAGGTACCGCTCGGCGTCGATGGCGGCCGTGCAGCCCGACCCGGCGGCGGTGATGGCCTGGCGGTAGAAGTCGTCCTGCACGTCACCGCAGGCGAACACGCCCTCGACGTTGGTCCGCGACGACGGATGCTCGGTCACGAGGTAGCCGCTGTCCTTCATGGCCAGCTGACCCTCGAAGATCGACGTGTTGGGCCGATGGCCGATGGCCACGAACATGCCGGTCACGTCCAGGTCGGACCGCTCACCGGTCTTGGTGTTCTCGACGACGAGGCCTTCGAGCTTCGCGTCGCCCTTCAGCTCGACCACCACCGAGTCCCACAGGAACTTGATCTTCGGGTTGGCGAACGCCCGGTCCTGCATGATCTTGGAGGCTCGCAGCTCGTCGCGTCGGTGCACGATCGTGACCGAGGAGGCGAACTTGGTGAGGAACGTAGCCTCCTCGATGGCCGAGTCGCCGCCGCCGATGACCGCGATGTCGTGGTCGCGGAAGAAGAAGCCGTCACAGGTGGCGCAGGTCGACACCCCGTGGCCGGTCAGCTCCGTCTCCTTGGGCAGCCCGAGCATCAAGGCCTCGGCACCGGTCGACACGATCACCGTCTTGGCCAGGTAGGTGGGCTCGGCCGCCTCCGGGTCGCCGACCCAGATCTTGAACGGCCGCTCGCTGAAGTCGACCCGGGACGCCTTGACCGTCTCCATCTTGGCCCCGAACCGCTCGGCCTGGGCCTTGAAGTTCATCATCAGTTCCGGACCCATGATGCCTTCGGGGAAACCGGGGTAGTTCTCGACCTCGGTGGTCAGCATCAACTGGCCGCCGGGCTGGTCACCGGTCGACGACGGTTCGCCCTCCAACACCAGCGGCTCCAACGAGGCACGAGCGGTGTAGATGGCGGCGGTGAGCCCGGCGGGGCCGCTGCCGAGGATGACGACGTCGTGAAGCGAAGCGGACATGATGCTCCTGGTAGGTCTGGTTGAGCCGGGCCGAGCGCGATCGGCCGGGCCCGGTGTGATTACTGGTCTTTCTTACGCCAAAAGAAGAGCCCGGCCACCAAAAATATTCCCGCCAGCACGTAGTGGGCGAGCCACGACTCGTCGGGCTCGACGAACGGGAGCAGCTCTCCCGACACGACCACGAGAAAACGGAAGAGCAGCAGCAGCGCCACGATCAGCAGCACGAAACCGATGAGCCCGATCGCGGCCATGTACACCGCGGTTCTCGAGGCCACCAACGCCGGGCCGGTCGTCTTGTCGCGAACCTGACCGACGTACTGCGTGATCGAACTGGTTGCCTTTGCCGCCCAGTCGTCGACCGGGCGGTCGAGGAACTGCTCGGTTTCGTGGTGCCGTGTTTCAGGGTCGCCAGACATCACCATTGATCGTAGCGCCTGGGCGCGGCGGTCCAGCCGGTCGGCGCAGAGCGCAACCTACAGCTGCTGTCGGCGGCGTTCCTCTTCGAGCAGGCGTTGGTAGCGGGGGCTCGACTCGTCGGGCTCACCGATCAACAACGCGGCCAGATGGAAGGCAACGCCGATGCCCCAGCTCAGCGACACCCAATAGGCGAAATCGAGATCGCCGTTGAGCAGATCGATGAACCAGAGGAATCCGTTGATGACAAGGTATGTCGCCGCGTGCCACAGGAATCCGTTGATGTTCTTCAGCCGGCGGACGGCTCGCTCCTCGGGAGTGGTGAGTGTGTGTTCGGCCATGATCGACCTCCTCGACTTGGACCGCGCTCTCACCTTCGAGTGTCCAGCGCAGCGGTCGGAGCGACCAGAGTCCAACGACCCGAAAAGCGGGGCGTTCAGCAGATCCGGGGTAGCTGTTCGCCCAGCGGCATGTCGACCACCCGCCGCGCCCCGAGGGCGGTGCGAGCGGCGACCATGCCCGGATGATCGTCGACGACCCGACCGATCACCGTGGCCTCCTCGGCCAACGGGTGGGCCAGCATCGCCTCCATGACCGCGTCGACACCGGCCGCCGGTACCACGGCCACGAGCTTGCCCTCGTTGGCCACGCCGAAGGGGTCGATGCCGAGCAACGAGCAGGCGGCGGCAACATCGGCCGGAACCGGGACCGCGGTCTCGTCGAACTCGATGCCGACCTGTGCGGCGGTGGCGATCTCGCACAGCGAGGCCGTCAAGCCGCCCCGGGTCGGGTCGCGCAACACGTGAACGTCGCGGTGGGCCGACAAGATGTCGGACACGAGGCCGTTGAGCGGCGCCGAGTCGGTGGCCAGTGTCGTGCCGAACTCCAGGCCCTCCCGCACCGACATGATGGCCATGCCGTGGACGCCGACCGGACCGCTCACGATCACCACATCACCCGGTGCGGCCCGCTCCGGACCGATGTCGACCCCGTCGGGTACCAGGCCGAATCCGGCGGTGTTCACGAACAGCCCGGGTTTCGACCCGGTTCGGGCTTCGACGACCTTGGTGTCCCCGGCGATGATCTCGACGCCGGCGGCCCGGGCCGCGGCGCCCATGTCGGTGACGATCCGACCCAGGACCTCCATCGGGAGGCCTTCGTCGAGGATGAAGCCGGCGGTCAACGCCACCGGACGGGCGCCGGACATGGCCACGTCGTTGACGGTTCCGTTGACGGCCAGATCACCGAGTGACCCACCGGGAAAGATGACGGGGTCGACGACATAGGAATCAGTCGACACCGCCAACCGGCCGGCCGCAACGTCGACCACCGCGGCATCGTGGAGGGGTCGTCGGGCATGGTCCGGGTCGGTGAACGCGGGCAGGAACAGGTGCTCGATCAGCTCGGCCGACAGGCGGCCGCCTCCGCCGTGGCCCATGACGATCCGGGGATAATCCCGCAACGGCATGGGGCACGACCAGTTGGAGAAGTCCGGGGCTGAGGCCATACGGTCCGCCGCCCCGTCAGACCGTGACCGTCGTCGCCGGTGGATCCGAGGGGCCGGACAGCCGGCGGTACTGGAAGTACGCGGCGCACGCCCCTTCGCTGGAGACCATGGTGGCGCCGAGCGGATGGCGGTCGGTGCACTCCTTGCCGAACGCCTCGCATTCGTCGGGTTTGATCAGCCCTTGAAGGACCTCGCCGCTGCGGCACAGGTCCGACTCGACGGCGTCGACATCGACCACGTCGAACCGGTACTCGGCGTCGAAGTCGCGGTAGGCCTCGGCGATCCGCCAACCGCTCACCGGGATCTCGCCGATACCCCGCCACTGGCGGTCGCAGGGCTCGAAGATCCGCTCGACCATGGCGCGGGCGGCCGGGTTGCCGTCGGTCGACACGACCCTGGTGTAGGCGTTCTCGAGGCGGGCCTCGCCGGCCTCCAGCTGGAGGACAACGCGGCGGATGCCGTCGAGAATGTCGAGAGGCTCGAAACCGGTCACGACGATCGGCACGCCGTAGCCCTCGGCCAGCGGCCCGTACTGCTCGGTGCCCATCACGGTGCAGACGTGACCGGCGGCGAGGAAGCCGTCGACCAGGTTGGTGGACGACGACACGATCGCCTCGATGGCCGGCGGCACCAGCACGTGGCTGGCCAACATCGAGAAGTTGGTGATGCCCCGCGTCTCGGCCTGGTGGACGGCCATGGCGTTGGCCGGTGCGGTCGTCTCGAAGCCGACGGCGAAGAACACCACCTCGCTGTCGGGGTTTTCCTCGGCGATGGTGATCGCGTCCAGCGGCGAGTAGACGACGCGGACGTCGCCCCCCTCGCTGCGGACCGAGAACAGGTCCTTCTCGGAACCCGGCACCCGCAACATGTCGCCGAACGAACAGAAGATCACACCGGGTCGGGCGGCGATGGCGAGCGCCTTGTCGATGACGCCGAGCGGAGTGACACACACCGGGCAGCCGGGACCGTGGATCAGGTTGATCTCGTCGGGCAGGAGCTGATCGATCCCGTTGCGGATGATCGAGTGGGTCTGCCCGCCGCACACCTCCATGATGTTGTGTGACCTGGTGGTGATGCGGGCGATCTCGTCGAAGAGTGAACGGGCCAGGTCCGGATCGCGGAACTCGTCGAGGTACTTCACGGTTTGCCCTCCGCCGTCTCCTGTTCGAGCCCGAGCTCCTCCTCGAGGATGCCGAGGTCCCGGAACATCTGCAGTGTCTCGGTGGCCGAGGCCTCGTCGATGATCGAGATGGCGAAGCCCACGTGCACGATCACGTAGTTTCCGACCTCGGCCTGTGGGAGGTAGGCCAGGCAGATCTCCTTTTCGATGCCGTCGAAGTCGACCGTGGCCATCGTCGTGCCTTTGGCGTCCCTGGTCGAGACGATCCGTCCCGGTACCGCTAAACACATGGTGTTGCTCCTGCCGTGTTCGGTGAGTGTGATGATAAGCCGTGATGGCGACCCACGTACGCCTGACCGAGGGCGAGTCCGCCGTCGTTCGGTGGTACCAGCCGGTTGACGAGCACCTCGAAGCCGGCGGCTCGGAGGGCGGACGCTGTTTCGTCGGCCAGCAATGCGTTCTGGAACACGCCGCCGCTGAGCGCGACGGTTGTGGTGCCGACGACGTCGGTCATATCGGTGCACACCTCGACGACCAGGTCGACGACGGCCCGGTGGAAGCCGAGGGCGATCGGTTCGGGCGCCATCTCGGCTCGGACGTCGTCGACGATCGCCGCCAGCACGGGCCGGGGGTCGGCGACGGCGACCGGGTGGTCGTCACCGTCGACGCGACGATCAAGCCTGAAGCGGTAGGCGGGCACGTTGCGGTCGGGGTGGTCGGGGTGATCGCGGTGATCGGGGTGGTTGCCCTGCTGGGCTCGGGTGGCGGCCAGCTCGAGTTCGATCGCGCCCTGAGCCTCGTAGCTGATGCGATGGCGCAGCCCGACGATCGAGCCGACAGCGTCGAACAGCCGCCCCATGCTCGAGTTGGGCAGGCAGCCGAATCCCGTCTCCAGCTGCCGGTCGAGAACCGCGAGCTCCTGTTCGGTCGTCTCGGCTCCCGGCGCCGTCCCCGTCGGGTCGATGCCGCTGTGACGGAGGTGGGCCAGCGCCACCCGGTAGGGGTTGATCACCGCGGCGTCGCCGCCGGGCATCGACACCGGCGCGAGGTGGCCGATTCGACGCCACGTCCGACCGGTCACGGCCAGGAACTCGCCGCCCCACACCGCCGGCTCGCCGTCGAGGCCCGGACCGTAGCCGGTGCCGTCGAAGGCCACGCCGATGACCGGCTCGTCGAACCCGATGGCGTGCTCGGCCAGCACCGAGGCGACGTGGGCGTGGTGATGCTGAACCTCGACGACCGGCAGTCCAGGACGGTGCCGCCGGGCCCAGGACCGGGGGCCGTGATCGGGGTGGGCGTCGACCACGACCATTTCGGGATCGACACCGTGGAATCGTTCGAACCGCCCGACGCCGTCGCCGAAGGCGTGGACTGTATCGAGGTCGTCCATGTCGCCGATGTGCTGGCTGACCCAACCCTGGTTGACCCCGGCCAGGCAGAACGTGTTCTTCAGCTGGCCGCCGACGGCCAGGATCGGAGGTCCGGCGGCCACCATTGCCACGGTGGTCGGCGCGTAGCCCCGGGCTCGGCGGATGAACAGCGGTCCGTCGTGTCCGACCCGGACGACCGAGTCGTCGCAGGGCACCGCGATCGGGCGATCGTGGGTGAGCACACCGACGGCGACCCCGAGGTGCTCCGAGCCGGCCAGCAGGTTGTCGAGCTGGTCGTCGCGAAAGCACATGGGGGAGCCGGAGTGGTTCCCGCTGGTCAACACCATCGGTCCACCGGTGGCGCCCGCCAGCAACTCATGCATCGGCGACGGAGGCAGCATCACCCCAAGTCGAGGCTGACCGGGCGCGGTCGCCTCACAGACCAAAGGGTCATCGGGAGCTGCGTCGCTGCTCGCCGGGTCATCGGGGCTCGAGTGATCGAGGCGGCGGCACAAGACGATCGGTCGGGCCGGGTTCGACAGCAGCGCCTCGGCCGCATCGTCGACCTCCACCAACCGGCGGGCCATGTCGAGATCGGCGACCAGGAGGGCCAGGGGCTTGTCGGGTCGTTGCTTCCACCGGCGGATGGCCGCCACCGCCTGGGCGTTGCCGGCGTCGCACGCCAGCTGGAACCCGCCGACACCTTTGACCACCAGCAGGCCGCCGTCCCGCACCAACGTTGCCGCCGCGGCTATCTCGGCTCCGGGCAGCCCCGGCGACACATGGCGTGGCCTCGGGTGCACCGCTCGGAACGACAGGGTGGGGCCGCAGTCGTGACAGCCGATCGGTTGGGCGTGGAACCGGCGGTCGGTCGGATCGTGGTACTCGTCGTGGCACGCCGGGCACAGCGGGAACGGCGCCATCGTGGTGTTGGGACGATCGTAGGGAAGCGCGTCGATGATCGTGAACCGGGGGCCGCAATCGGTGCAGCTGATGAACGGGTAGCGGTGGCGCCGTTCGGTCGGATCGTGCAGCTCGGCTCGGCAGGCCTCGCAGGCCGCAGTGTCGGGGGCGACGAAGATCTTCTGACCGGCTGCCCCGTCGGACGTGGTGTCGGTGGTGCTGTCGATGATGGTGAACCCACCCGACGGCAGGCCGGCACCGCCGGTGGGGCCGGCGTCGGTGCCGGGATCGAGGCGGTCGGCGATCAGCGATTCGATTGTGGCCAGGGGAGGGGCCTCGTCGACCAGGAGCTGTTGGAACCGGTCGAGCAGTTTCGGCATCCCGACCACGTCGATCACCACCCGGGCCGACGTGTTGGTGACCGTGCCGCTGAGGTGCAGCCGGTTGGCCAACCGGTGGACGAACGGACGGAATCCCACCCCCTGCACGACACCGGTGATCACCAGCCGGCGTCGTTCGATCGTCGGGGCCCGCATCACGGTCTCCCCGATTCGAGTTGCCAGATCATCACCCGGTTGTTGCCCGAGTCGGCGACGGCCAGTCGGGTGCCGGGTGGTCTGTTGGCGGTTCTCGACCGGTGGAGTCGGACGCCGTAGGGCCAGCACAGCGTGTCGGCCTCGACCGACTGCCAGCGGTTCTCCCCGTTCGCCGTGAAGTCGGGTTGGCCGAGTACGTGATCGGCCGGCGCCCCGGAGCTGGTGGGAACGGACTCCCAGACCAGGATCCGGTTGTTGGCGGTATCGGCGATGGCCATGACCGAGTGGGTGCCGCCCAGCACGTCGACCGCGTACGGGAAGCGGAACGCGGTCGCGCTCTGGGGACCGTATGGCCATTCGTCGGCCGATTCGAAATCGGGCTGGCCGAGCACCATATCGGCATCATCGTCCCCGTCGGGGCGGGGTGTCCAGCCGAGGATCCGATGGTTGCCGGCATCGGCCACGAACGTCACCCCGGCCGTCCCGGCGATGTCGTGAGGCCAGCGGAAACTGCGGGGGCCAAGCTCGCCCCGGTTCTCGTCGCGGGAATGTCCCGACGACTGGCCGAGCACGAGCTTCGGTTCCTGCCCGGGCTCGGGCACACCGTCCCAGGCGAGAACCCGGCGGTTGCCGGTGTCGGCCACGTAGAACCGCCCCGACCCCGTCGTCGCCACATGGGCGACACCGAACGGCCAATAGAAGGTGGCGGGACCGCACTCGCCGCCCTGGTTCTCGTCGACCGATGCCGTATCGAGCTGTCCGACGACGGCATCGGGTGCGACGTCGCTCGCCTCCGGCACCCGATCCCAGATGAGCAGGCGGTGGTTCCAGGCGTCGGCCACGATCAGGCGGCCATCGACCACGGCGATGCCGGTCGGAAGCCGCATACCCCGTTCCGGGCCCCGGCCCCCGGCCTGGGCCCCCTCGGTCGTGAAGTCGGGTTGGCCGAGCACGACATCGGCCGGGCTGTGGCTGTCAGGAGTGGGTGTGTGCCAGATCAGCACCCGGTGGTTGCCGGTGTCGGCGACGATCAGCCGATCGTCGTCGAGCCACACGCCGCGGGGTGCGTACAGCTGCGACGGGGTCGGCGCGGCCGCCGGTAGGGCCAGGCCGTGCATGACGCCACCCGGTGCGGGGGCGCCGATCCAGGTGACGGGCTCGGCGGTGAATCCGCCGGTGGCATACGTCGCCTCGGACGCCGCGTCGGTCATGATCCGGTTCGGATCCAGACCCGCCCACCGTCGATCCGGGCCGGGACGGCAACGAGTTGAGCGGCCGGGGCCGAAAGGCATTCGCCGCTGGCGGCGTCGAACCGGAAGCCGTGCCAGGGGCACACGATCACGCCGTCGTCGAGACACGGCCCATCCAGTGGGCGACCCTGATGCACACACTCGTTGCGGAACACGGCGATCGTGTTGTCGACGAAGGTGACAAGGAAACTCTGAGCCTCCTTGCCCGATCCGACATCGACCCGAGCCGGTCGCTCTGGATCGAGCTCGGCCACATCCGGTCCGGCATCCCAACCGTGGCCGGGACCGTCGGCTCCGGTTGCCGCCGTGACCGCTCTTTTCGCCTCTGCTTCACCCTTGCGGCGCACGCCGACCGAGCCGACGGGAATGAAGGCGCTCGAGCCGGCCACCGTCGGGGTGTCGTCGACGGCGATGTCGGTGATGCCGTCGACCGCGCCGACGAGGGCCTCCCGCACGCTGTCCTGCAGGGTGACGGCCGACATCGAGCAGCCGTTGCAGGCGCCGGCCAGGCGGATGGTGGCGATCCCCTCGCTCACGCCGATCAGTTCGACGTCGCCACCGTGGGACTGCAGGTAGGGGCGGACCGCCTCCAGTGCCCGCCCGGCTGCTGTGACCGGATCGGGTCGGATGATGCCGTGGATCGTGAACAGCGCGCGGACCGTCGGGTTGTCGGCCAGGTCGAACAGTACCTGCTTGGCTCCGTTGTCGGCCTTCATGGCCCGGACGATGGCCACCAGGCCGTCGCGGTGGAACGCCTCGATCGCGTCCCGGAGGGCGAGGGCGGCGTCGCGGGCGTTGGGGTCGAGTTCGTCGACCGCGGCCAGAGCGGCGTCGACGGCCGCGGCGGCCGTTTCCAGGTCGTCGCCGGGAGTGGACGGGGAACCCACACCGGTCGGGGATTCGGTTGCGGTCACGGCGACGACCCCGCGGCCGTGGCGGCTCGGGCCAGCTCGTCGAGCACGGAGGCCACGGCGCTCACCGCCTCCAGTTCGTCGAACTCGGCGAAGATGGCGCGGGCCTCGAGCAGACGGATCTTGGCGTCGTCGAAGTGACCGAGGTGGGCCAGCGCGTTGCCCTGGTTGGCCAGGACCCGGGCCCGGCCCTGCGGGTCGGTGTCGCGGTCGCGCTGCGCCAGCACCCCCTCGTAGAGGTCCACGGCCTCGGCGATGTTGTCGGCCTGATGCTTCGACGGCAGGTAGACGAGGGCGTTGGCCAGGTTGAGCTGGGTGCTCGACCAGCGATCGGGATGGGTCTCCGGGGTGAACACCTCCAGGGCGTCCCGCATCGATTGCACCGCCACCCCCATACGGAGCTGGTCCGACGCCTCGTGCATCGGCATCATCAGGTAGGCGAGGCCGAGGTTGGCGTTGGCGATGGCGAACACCTCCGGCGCAGTCTCCCGTGATACCAGGGCCAGGGCCTGGTGGTAGTGGTTGATGGCCTGTTGCATCAGGCGGGGCGCCGACTCCGACATCTCCTGGTAGGTGGCACCGCACGAGGTGTGCAGCTCGGCCCGGCTGACGGCGAGGTCGGTGCCGGCGAGCTTGTCGAGCGCCGCCTCGAAGGTGACCACGGCCCGTTTGGCCCCGCCGTCGTCGACCTGGGCGTTGGCCAACTGGCCGAGGAGTTGTCCGGCGAGTGGCGCGCTGACCGGATCGGCGGCCCGGGCCGCTTCCTCCAGGTGGTCGATGGCCTCGGACCGGTCGTGGCCGGCCAGGGCCGCCGCGGCGTTGGCCGCTCGGGCCATGGCCAGGAACTCGCCGGAGACGTGGTCTGTGCTCGGAATCGCCGGCGGTTCGTCCCGCAGCCCGAGGGTGTAGGCGACGGTGTCGACGTGGCATGACAGATTCGGGGAGGTGTCGCGGTCGATCAGCTCGGCGGCGAGGGCCAGATGGTCGGGTTCGGCCGACAGCACCAAACGGTTCACGCGGTCGATCACGCTGTCGCCGTCGAGCGCGGCCAGTGCTCCGTCGATGTCACCGTCGAGCGCCAGCTCGTAGTAGGTGAGGGTTGACGGGAACGACTCCGGCCGCTTGCCGGCGCACAGGGTCGTCCTCGTTTCGTCGTGGCCTTCGCCGGGGCCGATCACCAGGTTCCCTGCGGGAAGCGGGAACACCCCGACCGGCTGCGGTTGTGTCAGGACGGACTCGGTCATTCATCACTCCCTGTGGGCGGTTCGCTCTCATCATCTGCGATGTTCGGCCGCAGGCCAAACTCGGGGGCGGGCCAAAGGCCCGGCGCGTTGGCGGCTCGTTTGATGTGGTCGGCGGCGATCTCGGCCTCCCGCCGGCTCCGATACGAGTTGATCTCCTTGCGGACAACGCCGTCGTGGAACAGCACGGCGATACCCACGAACCACCGGCCCGACCGCTCCTCCACGAACGTCTCGGCCGAGACGGCGTTCTCGAAGCGGGGGGCGTCCTCGTTGGTCATCACGTCGTGCCCTCTTCGGGTTCGAGGAGGACTCGAAGTGCTCCTTCGCCGTCGTGCCACAGGGCGCGATAACGGCCGGGTCGCCAGTCCTTGGGCAGGTGCTCGTGGATGAGGACGGCTCGGTCGCCTGCGGCGTTGCGCTGTTTGATCAGCAGTCCACCGGCCTCGGGACCGATGACCGGCATCAACCACAACTCGACGTCTGACCGCATCATGGCCACCAGCGAGCCCGATCCGAAGTAGCGTTGCGCGGTCGCCGAGTCGAAGCGGGCGTAGCCTCCGTCGGTGATCTCCAATTCGAACGGCTCGTGATCGTTGGTCGTGGCTTCGGCCGCCGTCGTCGGGAACTGGGCCCACACCAGGTCGAGCACCTGTTCCATGCCCGCTGTCACCGGCTCGCTCAGATCCCAACCGGGGTCGACGTTGGCCGCCTCGACGAGGAACACTTCGACGTCACCCGGATACTCG
Organism: Acidimicrobiales bacterium; assembly: GCA_965216675.1. Lineage (GTDB taxonomy): Bacteria > Actinomycetota > Acidimicrobiia > Acidimicrobiales > SZUA-35 > JAHELU01. Next base: position 2,742,147 of record CBDCGK010000004.1, read on the forward strand.
TCACCGAGCAGCCAGTGGGCGAAGGCCAGCGCGTGATCCCAGCGGAACTGGTGGGAGTGCAGACCCTGCAACGGTGGTAGCTGTTCGATCTCGGACCCCGGTATCCGGTAGACGGTTCCCGGCTCGGCCCCGGTGGTCGAGGCGTCGATGAGGATGACCTTGGCCGCCCCCCGCATCTTGAACGCCACATCCATCCCGGCGGTTCCGCCGTCGACGAGGTGGATCCCGTGGCGGGGCGCGCCGGCCTGTTCGGCGGCGTCGAGCCGCTCCCAGAGATGGCGTACGGCGATCGGGCCGACGGCATCATCGGATCGGAGGAGGTTGCCGCAGCCGATGACCACGATCTGGCCGGCCGCCACCCCCGGTTCGTCACCGAGCAGTTCGGCAAAATCGAGTCTGTCTTGTCTCAAACCATTCCGTTGACGACGAAACGGGACAGTTCCTTGCCCGTCTTGCCGTCGTAGGCGTGAACGGTGCAGACAAGACACGAGTCGAAGCTGCGGGCGACGAGCCCGAGTTCGACCGGGTCGGTGGTGTCGGTGATCGGGGCTCCGACGAGCGCCTGCTCGATCGGTCCGAGCGTGCCGTCGCCGTCGCGAGGACCGATGTTCCACGCCGTCGGGGTCACCACCTGGTAGTTCTCGATCTTGCCGTCTTCGATGACGATCCAGTCGGACAACGCACCCCGGGCGGCCTCGGTCGAACCGAAACCTTTGCCCGATTCGTGCTCGATGGGCTTGGTGTAGAAACTGTCGTGGAGCTGCACCTGATCGAGCCAGTCCCGAGCCCACTTGAAGTACTTCGGGCCCTCGTGCATACGGGCGAGCTGGCGGACCATCACCGATGGTCCGATCGAGTTCATGATGTTGAGGAAGAGCGGGTCGTCGTCCTGGTGGGGGGCGGCGTCGGGCGCGGCGGCCGCCATACGGCGGGCCAGCGGACCGGCTTCGAGCGGGACGTAGCCCTGGCCCTCCACGTTGTAGCGGGGCGACTTGGCCCAGCTGTACTTTCCGTCGTTCTTGGCCACGGCCGGATCGACCGGCTTGGTCTCACCCTCCCACGGATGGAGCAGGCCGGATCCCTCGAAGTAGGAGTGGGCGGTGTCCTCGGCCACCCGCATGTGGTCGAACTCGGAGAACTCGCCGCCGGCGTAGATACCCGACCGGTTGATCAGCGCGCCGTTGCGAGCCTCGATAGTCGGGTTCTCGTAGAGGTCGGGTTGGAAGTAGGTGCCGGTGGCGATGTAGTTGCCGACGCCCTGACCGAACGAGTCGAGGCCGACGTCGAGGCAGTAGCGGATGAAGAATCCGCAGTCGGAGTTGTGCTGGGCGTCGTTCTCGTCGACCCAGGCCAGCACGTCTTCCCACGTCTTGTTCTCCAACCAGCGGTCGATCGAACAGCCGAGCCACTGACCTTCGAGCCAGTTGTCCTTCCAGTTCTCCAAGATGGCGATGGAGCGGGTGATGTCGGACAGGTTCGGCGCCGACATCACCCCGCCGGGCACCATGAAGCTCGAGTGCGGCCACTGGCCGCCGAACAGGGCGTAGACCTCCACAGGCTTCTGCGACAGCACCACACCCTTCTGGTACGACTCGCCGACATACGGAGCGAACCGCCGCACCGCCTCCTCGTAGAGCGGCGAGTTGGCGTAGTTCTTGTTCGTCAGGTCGATGGCGAACAGGGCGTAGAAGTAGCGGGGGATCGACTGCAGGGTCTCGCAGGCCTGGGCGATGTTGCGGATCAGCGTGGCGTTCTGCGGGACGTGGGTGGCCCACGCCGTGTCGAGCGCGTACACCGACTTGTACAGGTGGCTGCCACCGCAGATCCCGCAGATACGGGGAGTGACGATGAGTCCGGCCTGCGGGTCCTTGCCCTGCAGGATCATCTCGAACCCGCGGAACATCCCGGCGGTCGTCCAGGCCGACGATACGTGGCCGTCGTCGATGGTCACCCGGACGTCGAGATCGCCCTCCACCCGCCCGAGCGGGCTGACATTCAGATCGATGGTCATTTGAGCGCTCCTTATACCACGAACATGTCTTCTTTGGACCACTGCGGGGCCGCCACCTTGGCCGCCGCGGCGTGGGCCATGTAGGTGAGGTGGTCGGTGCCTTCGGGCACGTCTTTCGGGATGACACCGTTGACCTTCTGGGTCTTGAACACGGTGCCGGGAGCCAGTTCCATGAACGGGAACTCGGGCTCGGTGCATCCGATGCAGGGCATTCCGGCCCTGGTCTTGGAACTCTGACGGTTCCACAGGATGCGGTTGCAGGGGGAGTGGGTCATCGGTCCCCGGCAGCCGAACTCGTAGAAGAGACAGCCGGTTCTCGTGCCCTCACCAAAGCTCAGCGTCGACTGCTTGTACTCGAAGAACTGCACCCGGGTACAGCCGGTCTGGGTGAAGGTCTTGAAGAACGTCTGCGGCCGGTGCAGGTCGTCGAGGGCGATGTCGGCGGTGCGGCCGGTGGCGAGGGCCACGATGATCTGGGTGATCCAGTCGGGGTGGGCCGGGCAGCCGGGGATGTTGATGACCGGAAGGCCGGCCTTCGACACGAAGTCGGCGCCGAGAAAGCCGCCCTTGGCCCGCTTGTGGAACTGGAGGCCGGTGGAGTCCGTGGGGTTGGGCTCGGTGGCCGGGATGCCACCCCAGCAGGCGCAGTCGCCGATGGCCACCACGATCGAGGCGGCGTTGGCGAGGTCCTGGACCCAGTCCTTCATGGGACGTTCGGCGAACATGTTGTAGCGGCCGGACCCGTCGGGGCCCTCGATCACGGTTCCCTCCATCACGAAGATATCGAGCTCCCGTTCACCGTTGACGCAGTCCCAGAACAGCTTCTGGGCGTTCTCGCCCAGCTCCATGCCCAGTGACGGATGCCAGATGATGTCGAGCCCGAAGTCGACGATCAGATCGACCACGTTGGGTTCGTCGGCGTTGAGGAACGACATGGTGTTGCCACTGCACGCTCCTCCGTGCAACCAGAGCACTGATGCCATGGACCTAACCTCTCTCTTCTTGAAGATCGTTGGGACGGACGGGTTCGACCTGGTCGGCGGCCCGGTCGACGATCCAGTCGATCACCGCGTCGATGGTCGACGGGTCCTTGACCGATGTCTCGAGGATGGGGGCGGCCGGGTTCACGCTGCGGATGGCGGCGTGGGCGGCGTCGCGGTCGAAGTCACACGGTTCGGCCAGGTCGATCTTGGTGATGACGACGGCATCCGCGGTGGAGAACATCTGCGGGTACTTGAGCGGCTTGTCCTCGCCTTCGGTGACCGACAACATCACGACGCGTACCGATTCGCCGAGGTCGAAGGCGGCGGGACAGACGAGGTTTCCGACGTTCTCGATGAACAGCACGTCGGTGTCGTTCAGGTCCCAGCCCTGCACGTGGGCGTCGATCATCGTGACTTCGAGGTGGCACATCCCCTCGGTGACGATCTGGCGGACCGGGGCGCCGGAGGCTTCGAGCCGGCGGGCGTCGTTGTCGGTGGCGCAGTCGCCGACCAGGGCCGCGGTGCTGAGATTACGATCGGGGAGCGCGGCGAGGATCTCGGTGAGCAGCGCCGTCTTCCCGGTGCCTGGGCTGGACACCAGGTTGACGACGAACGTGTTGGTGGCCTCGAAGTGGGCCCGCATCAGGGCGGCCTTGCGGTCGTGGCGGGACAGGACGCCGGAGTTCATGGCGACGGTCATCGGACCTCCTCGGCCTCGGGAGCGACGACCGGATCGTAGGAGGCGATCTCCAGCTGGCGTCCGGAGAGCAGTTCGGGGCAGGCGACGTCGTGGTCGTCGCAGAAGAAGCGCACGTCGTCGAGTTCGAGCGGATGCTCGCCGACCGGGCACCAGACCACCACCGGCTCGTTGTGTATCACCAGCTCCGCGCCCTCGGCGAGGGTGCCGTCGGCGACCAGTTCGAAACCGAAACGCAGTGCGCCTTTGACGACACCGGCGAGCCTGCCGATCCTCAGGGTGATTCGGCCGACGCGTTCGATGCCGTGTTGCTCGGCGGAGGCCGAGACCTCGGTCAGGATCGCTCGAGCGATGGAGACTTCGTGCATGGGCGTCGGGGTCGCTCGTCTACATCCGTCGCCCGAGCGCACGGGCGATCTCGATCATGAGCCCGAGGCCCTTCTGCACGTCGGTGTCCTTCATCGCCCGGTAGGCGCTGATCGGACCATCGACTCTGGTGTCGTCGGCTTTGGCCTTCGCCGCGCCCTCGGTGGCGGCCTCACTCATGGTCGACAACAGGTCGATCGTCTCGGCCGAGGTCATGTGCGATTCGAGTACCCGGCCGAGTGCCGGTGCGCTGGCGGCCAGCATGCCGGCGGTGGCCGACAGCTCGCTGAGGGGAGGGAGATCGGCACCCTGACCCTTGGCCGCCCCCTTGAACTCGTTGACCGATTCGGCCACCGAGTCCATGATGATGTCGCCCCGCTCGATGAAGCCCGACAGGCCGAGCACCAGAGTCGACAGCAGTTCCGCGTTGTCGAGCAGAGTGACCAGTGAGGCGGCGACCGCCGGGTCGTTCAGCCGGTCGAGCACGGCGTCGACCGGCTCGGCCGTGTGGCCGTTGAGGTGGGTGTGGGCGGTCGCGGACCCGGTGTTACACATGACGTCCCCTGCCTGTGTGCGTCGAACGGTCGTCCCCTGGACGTTCCGGCCAACATTAGGCCGCTCGACGCAGCTCGTCTATCCTCAAAACGCAGCATCTATCCGAGCTGCGAATATCTGGACCGTCAGGGAAGAGCAGAGCGAGGAACCGAACGTGCCCTATCGAGACACGGCGCTGACACGACTCCACAAGATCGACACGTCGCGTGTCGGGGCGACGGTCCGCCCCCGCAACAAGCCCCGCGGGATCCCGCCCGCCCTCGAGCCGCATCTACGGTACGAGACGAGCGAGCCGGGTGAGGCGGCCGTTCTCGGCCGGGAGCTGTTCGGCCACCACCGGCTCACCGTCCTCGGCGACCGTCGGCGGTTCAACGCGACCCTCCACGCGGTCCTGATGCGCGACGTCACCTTGGCCCATCTCGACTACGGCACTGAGACGACCGTGCACGTCGGCGCCCTTCCGGGTGACTTCCTGATCCTTGTTCCGGCCTCGGGGCATGCCGTGGTCAGTTTCGGGTCGGAGCACATCGAGTCGTCGCCCATCCTGGCGGTGCTTCCGCCGCCCGGCTCGCCGATGACGATTGCCTGCGGCCCGCACACGGCCCATGTGCTGTTGCGTATCGACCGTCGGGCCTTGGAGGCCCACCTGGCCCGTCTGCTCGGGCATCGGCTCGATCAGGCGCTGAGGTTCGATCCCCGCCTCGATTTGAGCGCTTCGGTCGCGTCGAGGTGGAACTTCGCGGTGCAGATGTTCCACGCCGAACTGTTCGATCCCGATTCGCTGCTCCACTCCGGCATCGGGATCGGTCCGCTCGAGGAGTTTCTCATGAGCGCGCTGCTCTACAGCCAGCCGTCGAACCACTGGGACGAGCTGCACGGACTGACGACCCGGCCCACCCATCCGGCGGTTCGGGCCGCCCGTAACCACATAGCCGCCAACCTGCGTCAGGTCATCACACTGAGCGATCTGGCCGATTCCGCCGGGGTCAGCGTGCGCACCCTTCAGGCCGCGTTCCAGGCCGACCTCGACACGACCCCGATGGCGTTTGTCCGGCAGCAGCGCCTGGAGCGGGTTCGGGCGACGCTGGCCGATGCCTCCGCATCAGCGCGTCCGACCGTTGGTTCGGTGGCGACCGACTGGGGCTTCACCCACCTCGGCCGCTTCGCTGCCGCCTACAGGGAGCGCTTCGGTGAGTCACCGTCGGAAACGCTGCGGCGTTGAGCGCCGAGGGTGGGTCGTTGCCGACCAGCAGGATGGGACCGGCCCTCCGGTCAGGTGACGGCGTCGGTGGCGGTGTCGACCGCCGAGTCAACCGTCTTCTTCGCCTTCTTGGCCGCCTTGCGTGCTCGGCGGCGGCCGAAGAAGCCGGTGGCCCGAGCCGCGCCCTTGGCTTCGGCTCGCCGCTGGCGTCGCTTCAGCTTCTTGTCGAGCTTGAGCTGTTCGAGTTCGGCCTTCTTGGCCCGCTTGGCTGCCTTACGACGCTGCCGGCGCGACAGTTCGAGTGACTCCTCGGTCGACGCCAGCTCCTCCTCGAGGTTTTCGCGGGCCTCCCGCTCACGTTCCAGGAGCTCGGACTTGCTGTTCCAGTTCACCAGACCGAGGGTGGCGATGGACATGGTCTTGCGAATCTTTCCCATGGCCCGACCCTACCCGATCGTTGGAGGACCAAACTCGATGACCACGACACTGGCTCCTCCGGAGCGGCGGCTACTCCAGCTAGGCCACGATGTTGACCATGCGGCCGGGCACGATGATCACCTTGCGCGGCTCCGCCCCGTCGAGGGTGCGGGCCACGTTCTCCTCGGCCAGCGCCGCGGCCGTGACAGCGTCGTCGTCGGCGTCGGCGGCCACCACGACCCGACCCCGGACCTTGCCGTTGACCTGCACCGCCAGCTCCACCTGGTCGTCGACCAGCATCGCCGGATCGGCCGAGGGGAACGGCTCGTAGGTCAGCGAGCCTTCATGGCCGAGCCGAGCCCACAGTTCCTCACCGATATGCGGCGCGAACGGGGCGATCATCAACGTCATCGCTTCGATCACCGAGCGGGGTACGGCGTCGAGCTTCGTGACGTGGTTGTTGAGCTCGATCAGCTTGGCGATGGCGGTGTTGAACCGCAGCTCCTCGCACTCGGTGGTGACCGCGTCGATCGTGCGGTGCAGGAGCCGGGCGGTCTCGTCGCCGGGTTCGGTGTCGACCACGGTCAGCTCGCCGGTGTCCTCGTCGACGGCGTTGCGCCAGACCCGCTGTAGGAAGCGGTACATGCCGACGACGTCGCGGGTCTCCCACGGGCGCGACTGGTCGAGCGGCCCCATCGACATCTCGTAGAGGCGCAGGGTGTCGGCCCCGTAGGATGCATACATCTCGTCGGGGCTGACCGCGTTCTTCAGGCTCTTGCCCATCTTGCCCCACTCCCGGGAGACGGGTTCACCCTCGAAGTAGAACTCGCCGTCGCGCTCTTCCACGGCGAAGGCGTCGACGTAGATCTCGCGGGAGTCCTTGTAGGCGTCGGCCAGGATGTAGCCCTGGTTGAACAGTCGCACGTAGGGCTCCCACGACGACACATGCCCCAGGTCGTAGAGCACCTTGTGCCAGAACCGGGCGTACAGCAGGTGCAACACGGCGTGTTCGACACCGCCGACGTACAGGTCGACACCGCCGGGGTGGTCGGGCCGGATGTCGGTGCGGGGCCCCATCCAGTACTCCTCGACCTTGGGGTCGACGAACCGGTTCTCGTTGGTCGGGTCGAGGTAGCGCAGCTCGTACCAGCACGACCCGGCCCACTGGGGCATGACGTTGGTGTCGCGGCGGTAGCGCTTCGGCCCGTCGCCCAGGTCGAGTTCGACGTCGACCCAGTCCTCCAGACGGTCGAGCGGGCTTTCGGGGTTGGAATCGGCGTCGTCGGGATCGAAGGTGCGGGGCGAGAACGAGTCGGTCTCGGGCAGCACGACGGGCAACATGTCGTCGGGCAGGGAGTGGGGCACGCCGTGTTCGTCGTAGACGATCGGGAACGGCTCACCCCAGTAGCGCTGGCGGCTGAACAGCCAGTCGCGCAGTTTGTAGGTGACGGTGGATTCGCCCAGGTCGTTGGCCTCCAGCCACTCGTTGGTGGCGGCCACGCCTTCGGTCACGTCGCTGATCCCGTTCAGATCGAGCCCGCCGTTGACCAGACCGGCGTTGGACGAGTTGATGTAGGGCGCGTTGCCGATGTAGGCCTCGGGCCAGGTGGAGGTGTCGGATCCGGTTGTCGGTTCGATCCCGTGCTCGGCGAACCATGCGTCGGGCGGCCGTTGGATGGCGGGGATGGCGAGGTCGTACTTCCGGGCGAATTCGAAGTCGCGCTGATCGCCGCACGGTACGGCCATGATGGCGCCGGTGCCGTAGCCCATGAGCACGTAGTCGGCGATCCACACCGGGATGTCCTCACCGGTGACCGGGTTGGTGGCGGTACCGCCGAGCGGCACGCCGGTCTTGTCCCGGGTGTCGTCGGTGCGGTCCATCTCCTTCTTGGCCTCGGCCGCCTTGCGGTACTCGGCCACGGCGTCGGCCTGATCGGGTGTGGTCAGCGAATCGACCAACGGGTGCTCGGGTGCCAGCACCATGAAGGTGGCGCCGAACAGGGTGTCGGGCCGGGTGGTGAACACGGTGATCGGACCGGCGGGCGACGGGAAGTGCACGGTGGCCCCTTCGCTGCGGCCGATCCAGTTGCGCTGCATCGTCTTGATGGCGTCGGTCCAGTCGAGGGCGTCGAGGTCGTCGAGCAGCCGGTCGGCATAGGCGGTGATCCGCATCATCCACTGCCGCATGTTGCGTTTGAACACCGGGTAGTTGCCCCGGTCGCTGCGCCCCTCGGCGGTGACCTCCTCGTTGGCCACGACGGTGCCGAGACCGGGGCACCAGTTGACCGGCGCGTCCGACACGTAGGCCAGACGGTAGGTGGACAGCACGTCACCCTGCTCGGCGGTGGTGAGGTCGGCCCACGGGCGGCCATCGGGCGTGGGGCGCTTGCCCTTCTCGAACTGCTTGATCAGCTCGCTGATCGGACGGGCCTTGTCGGCCTCGGTGTCGTACCAGGAGTCGAAGATCGTGCGGAAAATCCACTGCGTCCACCGGTAGTAGGCCGGATCGGTGGTCTCGACGCTGCGCCGCTTGTCGTGACTCAACCCCAAGCGGTGGAGCTGACGCCGCATGTTGGCCACGTTCTCCGCCGTGGTGATGGCCGGGTGCTGACCGGTCTGCACCGCATATTGTTCGGCCGGAAGGCCGAACGCGTCGAAGCCCATGCTGTAGAGCACGTTCCGGCCCCGCATGCGCTGGAAGCGGCTGAAGATGTCGGTGCCGATGTAGCCGAGCGGATGGCCGACGTGCAGCCCGCTGCCGGAGGGGTAAGGGAACATGTCGAGCACGAACAGCTTCTCGCCCCGGTCGGCCAGGCGCTCCGGATCAGCGAGCGGCCCGCTCGGGTTGGGCGTCTCGAACATGGCGTGCTCGTCCCAATACGCCTGCCACTTGAGCTCGATCTCCTGCGCGAGCGCGGCGTTGTAGCGGTGTGGCGGGATGTCGTCGTTCTCGGAGGCGGAGACGGACCCGGAGGTCGTCTCGATCGTGATATCGGCCATGACCATCAAGCCTACGCAGCGGGCCTCGTCTTGCGGGTCCAATATCGCGGTCCAATACTGCGGGCCGGTACTCTCGGCGGATGGCCCGGATGAAGATCGGTGTGCAGCTTCCCGAGGTGGAGTGGGAGGTCCCGTTCGGTGAATTGATCGCAATGTCCCAGGCGGCCGAGGCGGTCGGGTTCGACTCGATCTGGTATGGCGACCACCTGATCTACGATCTCGACGTCGGACCGAGGGGTCCGTGGGAGGCGTGGACGACGCTCTCGGCGCTGGCTGCGGCCACGACGACTGTGGAGCTCGGCCCGCTGGTCGCGTCGACGAGTTTCCACGCCCCGGCGATGCTGGCCAAGATGGCGGCGACGGTCGACGCCGTCTCGGAGGGTCGCCTGATCGTCGGGCTCGGAGCCGGATGGAACAAGCGGGAGTACGACGCCTTCGGGTTCGCCTACGACCGCCGAGTCAGCCGGTTCGAGGAGGCGTTCACGATCATCCGCACCCTGTTGAGAGAGGGCGAGATCGACTTCGACGGCGACTTCTACCGGGCCGAGCAGTGTGTCTTGCACCCCCGCTCGCCCCGACCCGGTGGCCCGCCGCTGATGGTCGGCTCGATCGGGGAGCGCATGCTCGGCATCACGCTGCCCCACGTCGACGCCTGGAACATGTGGTGGAGCCAGTACGGCAACACGGTCGAGGGCTTCGCGGCCGAGAAGGCCCGGGTTGATGCGATGATCGAAGCCGCCGGCCGCCCGGTTGATGCCGTGGCTGCCACTGCCGCCGTGCTCATCCAGCTCGACGGAGGGCGGGGCCGTCAGATGGGCGACTTCGTCAACGAGCCGATCGAACCGATCACGGGATCAGTGACCGAGATCGCCGAGCGACTCCATGGCTTCGAAGCCGCCGGCGCAGCTCACCTTCAGCTGGTCGTCGATCCCATCACCCGCGACAGCATCGAGTGGCTCGGCGACGTGTTGGCCGCCTTCAGGGCCTGAGGTTTTGCGGTTCCGATACCAGCGGAAACAGTGGTTGACGAACCGCAGAATGCGAACTGGCGACGACTACTGGGACTGCAACACCGAGGTGACCAGGTCCCGGGCGGCGTCTTGGACCTGGGTCAGGTGCTCGGGGCCCTTGAAGCTCTCGGCGTAGATCTTGTAGACGTCCTCGGTGCCCGAGGGGCGGGCGGCGAACCAGGCCGAGTCGGTGGTGACCTTGAGTCCGCCGATGGCCGCCCCGTTGCCGGGGGCCTCGGTGAGCACGGCGGTGATGGGCTCGCCGGCCAGCTCGTCGGCGGTCACCTGATCCGGCGACAGTGCACCGAGCACCGCCTTCTGCTCGCGAGAGGCCGGGGCATCGATGCGAGCGTAGGCCGGTTCGCCGTGGGTTTCGGTCAACGCCCGATACCGCTCGCTGGGACTGGACCCGGTGACGGCCTGGATCTCGGCCGCGAGCAGCGCCAGGATGATGCCGTCCTTGTCGGTGGTCCACACTGACCCGTCGCGCCGCAGGAACGACGCCCCCGCCGACTCCTCACCCCCGAACCCGACCGATGAGTCGACCAGCCCGGGCACGAACCACTTGAACCCCACCGGCACCTCGACCAGTGTGCGGCCCAGCTCGCCCACCACCCGGTCGATCATCGACGACGACACCAGCGTCTTGCCCACCGCCGCGGCACCCGGCCAATCGGGACGGTGGGCGAACAGGTACTGAATGGCGACGGCCAGGAAGTGGTTGGGGTTCATGAGTCCGGCGTCGGGGGTGACGATGCCGTGGCGGTCGGCGTCGGCGTCGTTGCCGGTGGAGATGTCGAAGGCATCACGGTTCTCGATCAGTGACGCCATGGCGTGAGGCGACGAGCAGTCCATGCGGATGGCGCCGTCCCAGTCGAGGGTCATGAACCGCCACGTCGGATCGACCTCGGGGTTGACCACGGTCAGATCGAGGTCGTGCCGCTCGGCGATACGGGCCCAGTAGTCGACGGCCGCGCCGCCCAGCGGGTCGGCGCCGATCCGCACTCCGGCGGAGCGGATGGCGTCGAGATCCAACACGTTGGGCAGGTCGTCGACGTAGGTGTTGCAGTAGTCATAGGTGCCGGTGGTGTCGGCGGCCAGCGCCTTGGTCAACGAGACCCGCCGCACGTCACGGTTGCCGTCGGCCAGGAGTTCGTTGGCCCGGTCGGCCACCCAGCCGGTGATGTCGGTGTCGGCCGGCCCGCCGTTGGGAGGGTTGTACTTGAAGCCGCCGTCCTTTGGCGGGTTGTGCGACGGGGTGACGACGATGCCATCGGCGGTGCCGCCGGAGCCACCCCGGTTGTGGCGGAGGATGGCGTGGGAGAGGGCCGGGGTCGGCGTGTAGCGGCCGTCGGCGTCGATCAGCACGTGTACCTCGTTGGCCGCCAGCACCTCGAGTGCGGTCGCCCACGCCGGTTCCGACAGGGCGTGGGTGTCACGACCGAGGAACAGCGGGCCGTCGATCGACTGGCCGGCCCGGTACTCGCAGATGGCCTGCGTGATGGCTGCGATGTGGGCCTCGTTGAACGACGTGTCGAGGCTCGACCCCCGGTGCCCCGAGGTGCCGAACGCCACCCGCTGGGTGACGTCATCGACGTCGGGAGTGTTGGTGTAGTACGCCGACACCACGTGGGGAACATCGATCAGGTCGTCGGTGGTGGCGCGCTGGCCTGCTCGGTCGTGAACCATGTCGTCGATCGTAGTCGGGCCCGATCGCCTGCCTTGTAGTCGACACCGCTCGTTACGCTGCGGAGATGGACTGGCAGCACGAGATCGTCGAACTCCACAACTTTTTCGAGGCCTACTATCTCGGCCGGGAGTCGTCGCTGACCCGGGCCGAGGAGGCGTTCCATCCGGAGTTCACCTTCGTCGGACCCAACGGCGAGACCGCCGACCGGGCGGCCACGATGGGGATGATCCGAAACGGACACGGTCACACCGAACAGGTCCGCATCACCACCACCGACCACCAACTCCACGTCACCACCGACGAGCTGCTCGTCGCCAGCTTCGTCGAGCGCCACGAACTGTCGAGGGGTGAGAACGAACGCCTGGTCACCGTCGTCTTCGCCGTCGACGATGACGCCCCCAACGGCGTGCGCTGGCTGCGGGTGCACGAAACCTGGCTCAGCCGAACCACCGACTGACGTCGGCGTTGCTCAAGCCTCCCGATCCGAGCGATCAGGGATGGGCGCCGTAGGACTCGTAGGTCACGCCGGCCTCGGCCGCCGCCTGCTGACCGCTCTGGTGTTGGAACGGACTGATGCCGCCGGGTTCCCAGGGACCGACGGCTCCGGCCTCGACGGCGTACTCGGCCTTCGGTACGATGCCGAACCGGTGCCGGAGGTCGTCAAGGGCTTGGTCGGCGTACTCGAACCAGTCGAGGGCCATGAAGTCGACGTCGGGCTCGCCATCGGAACCATGGCTCAACGCTCCCCGCCGCAGGGCGTCGGCCAGGCGGACCGACATGCCGTCGGCCGAGAGTTGGCCGGGCGCGGCCTCGAACAACCCGGCGCCGGTGGCCAGGTAGCCGGTCTCGAACAGGCTGACGACCATGGCCAGCAGCGAGAACCCCCGGGGGTCGTCGTTGGCCCGAGCGATGAAGGCGAAGACCTCGATCTCGGACTCGACCCTCGTTCCGTAGTCGGCGAGCACGTGGACCCAGTCGTGCTGGGCCAGTAGCGGTGGGGCCGAACCGGGCTGCCCGGGAAAGGCGAAGCCACGGGCCCGGTAGAACTCCCAGATTCGGCGGCCGAGTGTGCCGTCGGGGAGATCGCCCAGCGCCTGCCAGCGTTCGGCGAGATGGGGGTCGTCGACCGCCAGCTGCCACGCGTCGTCCAGCCCCCCGGTCGTGTGGAGGGCCTGCTGGCGGTCGGCATCCCAGTCGGCGGTGTAGCCGTTGCGGTCGAAGTCGACGGCGGCGAGCCCGAGCTGCCCCTCGGCGAAGCGGCGGGCGACGGCGAGCATCCCGTCGTCGACGCTCATGGCCTTGGCGAAGGCCTCGACCCGGTCGGCAACGTCGTCGGTCAGCGGACGGAGTACCAGCGCCCCGAGGATCATCGTCTGGAGGATGCGCACCCGAAACGCCTCGTTGCGACGGGCCAGCTCCCGACCGAAGGCCTCCGGTCCGACTGGTTCCTGGTCGACGGACGGCCGATGCCCGGTCATCGATTCGAACGCCGCCGGAACGAGGAGCCGCTGCAGGTCGGTGAGTCCACCGCTTGGCGCGACGGCCGATGCGACGCCTCGGGCCAGGAACTCGACTTCGGCAACGTCTGGTGGATCGAGGTTGGTGTTGTCGGGGTCGGGGAGTGGCGTGGACACGGCTATCCGAACCATCGATTCATCGGTCTCCTGCTGATCGGTCTCTTGATACGTAACACAACTGTATCGTAATGTTGTCTCGTAACGCGCCGTCTACAGTGGTGGGGTGACAACCGCAAAGTCGACGCCAGGCCGCCCTCGCGATCCCGACATTGACGCTGCCGTCCTGGCCTCCGCTCTCCGCCAGCTGGCGGCACACGGCTACGAGGCCATGTCGGTGGTCGCCATTGCCGAGGAGGCGGGCACGACCCGCCAGGCGCTCTACCGGCGTTGGCCGAGCAAGGCCGATCTGGCGACGGCAGCCATCTCGAGTTTGTCCCGACCCGAGGAGCGTCCCGACACCGACGACCCCTTCATCGATCTGGTGACCGAACTGTCGGCGTTTCAGGCTGGTGTGAGCCGGCCGAACGGCGTGGGGATGGTCGGTTCGATGCTGCAGGACGCCACCGACACCGACCTCAAGAAGCTGTTCCGCGAACGCGTCGTGCATCCCCGGCGGGCCCGGCTACGCCACATTCTCCGACGGGCGGTCGACCTCGGACTCCTCGACTCCGACGCCGATCTCGACCACGCCGTCGCCGCCTGCACGGGAACGTACTACGCACTCCACCTGGCGGGCCATCGAATCCCGAAGCAGTGGGCCGAACGCACTGCGTCGTTGGTATGGCGGGCGGCCGGCGGCACACCACCGACCGCCTGACGGCCGACAGCGATCAGATCCACGCCGTTCTGCCGCCGTCCGGCGTCGCTCAGCGACGCGGGACAACGGCAGAACGGGAACACTGACAGGGGTGTGGCAGCAGCCTCTCAGGGGCAGGGGGTGCCGACGAAGGCGTGGGCGCCGCGGGTGAAGTTGCACCCGTAGTTGGGGTCGGCCACCACGGCCGGGTCGAGCACGACGTCGCCGTCGGGCTTCACGCCGGTCTCGGCCCAGGTGATCAGGTCGGTCATACCCTCGATCAGCTCGGCCGTGTTGAAGTCGCAGTGGCCGACGCCGCGGATGGCCCGCTGGACCAACATGTCGGACTTGCCGTTGGCGGCCACGTCCTTGGCGTACTCGATCTCGTTGTGCCACGGCACGAACAGGTCGCCGAGGTTGTGCATCGTCAGCACCGGCACCCGAAGGTCACCGGTGACCGGCGGCGGGTTGCGGAGTCCGCGGTGGGTGCGGGCCTGCGGATCGGCCGACACCCGGGCTATCTCGGCATTGAGCTCGGCCTCGAAGTCGCTGATGGCCGGGTCGAGATCGACCTGGTAGACGGTGTCGCTGTTGTCGACCACCGACCACTTGCCTCCGGTCGCGGGGACGACGCCGTCACCGGCGCCGAGGTCATAGAGGAACGCGCCGGGTGCGCCGGAGAAGATGCCGGGGACCGAGTTCCAGAAGACGAAGGCGGTGTCGAAATCGGGGCGATCCCCGCCCGAGCGCAGCTCGACCAACTGCTTGAACTGTTGACCGGCCGGTGTCGCTCCGAACGGCAAACCGAGGTTGGCCTGGATCTGGGGGAGTTCGTCGGTGGTGAAGTCGTCGTCGGCCGGGATCTGCGAGGTGCCGAGTGCCAGGTGCTGGGCCGCGGCGTTGACGTCGAGGAAGTAGTCGAACAGCTCATAATCGCCCACCACACCGCACATCGGCATGGCGCCCGAGTAGGTGTTGCCGTAGTTCTCGGCCAGCACGGCGGCGATGTGGCCGCCCATCGAGTAACCGGCGACGTAGACGTCGTCGGCCTTGCCGACCTTGCCGTTGAAGAACTGGGTGAGAGCGTGGGTGTCCTTCACGCCCTGCGACACGTTGTAGCTGTTCTTCGAGTAGGACGAGGCCGCCCAGGCGTAACCCTGGTCGAGCATCCAGGCCCGGAAGCCGGGATCGAACTCGGGATCTCCCAGGGTCAGCTCCGGATTCTCGCCCCGGTAACCGTGGGTCCACATGATGAGGTCGCCGTTCCAGTCGGCCGGAACCTCGATGCGATAGCCGGCGTTGGTGTGGATGCCCCACATCCTCTCGGAGTCCTCGAAGCC
Organism: Acidimicrobiales bacterium; assembly: GCA_965216675.1. Lineage (GTDB taxonomy): Bacteria > Actinomycetota > Acidimicrobiia > Acidimicrobiales > SZUA-35 > JAHELU01. Next base: position 2,757,730 of record CBDCGK010000004.1, read on the forward strand.
GGGAAGGGCGTCGAAGGGCAGTGTGTCCTCGTCGACGAACCAAGGTTTCTTCGCCGCGTCCGACGCCGTCGGCGCCACCACCACGGTGAACAACAACAGGGACAGGGCAAGCGCAAGCCGCTTCATGAGACGATCCTCCAATGGATTCCGCGGTCCGGACCGTCCCTCCGCCGTCCGCACGTGAGGTCCAAGGGTAAACCATGTTGTCGATCAATGCGAACGCTGTTAGGCGCGTACTCCGGCGCTGCCGGGCCGGCGAAGAAATTTCTTGATCGAATGGAAGAAACGACTCTCCCGTGACGACTTAGTGGACTGAACCTGTAAAAACTGATTCAACGGGAGAATCCATGTCTATCAACCTCCGCAAGCGATACACCACCGGTGCCATCGGTTGCCTACTGGGACTGACGCTGATGATGACGGCATGCGGGAGCGACGACTCCGAGCCCGAGATCGCGACCGGCGCCGACAGCTCCACGTCAACCACGGAGTCGACCACGGAGTCGACCGTGGCCGAGCAGCCGACCGCCGCTCCCACGTCACCCGATCAGGTCGCCGAGGGCATGGTGGCCTTCATCGTCGACAACAGCGAGGTCACCTTGCTCGACATCGACGCCCTGACCGCCCCTGGCGAAACGGTTGTGACTCTGACGGCTTCGAACGGGAGCAGCGACAGCCTTTCCATTCAGGCCGACTTCCTCGACGGCGTGATCACCGCACAGATCGGTGACGACACCTGGGAGACCACCACGCTCACCGGCAACAGTGTCGGTGACACCGGGTGGATCACCGTCGAGGCCACCGCCGTGCCGACCGATGACTCCGCCACCGGCGACGTATCGATCAAGATCCTCGGCCGAGCCCAATCGGGTGACGGCGAGGAGACGACGACCGCGACGACCGAGGCGGCGGCTGCGACGTCGTCGACCACGGCGGCCGGCGGCGCCTCGGCCCCCATCGATGTGCCAACCCAACCCGACGATGTCGCAGTCGGCCATGTGGCCTTCGTCGTGGAGCAACCCGACGGCACCAAGTCGGCGACGGTACTGGCCATCGACGAGTTCACGGCCCCCGGCGAAACGGTAGTCGAACTGGTGGCGTCCAGCTCGGCTGACGACACCCTGACGATCGAGGCCGACTTTCTCGACGGGGTGATCACCGCACAGATCGGCGACGACACCTGGGAGACGACCACGCTCACCGGCAACAGTGTCGGTGACACCGGGTGGATCACCGTCGAGGCCACCGCCGTGCCGACCGACGACTCGGCCACCGGCGACGTGTCGATCACGATCCTCGGTCGTGCCCCGGGTGCCACCGAGTAGCGCACCGGTATGGCGACGGCCCTCGCCCTCCACGGCAAACGGGTCGGACAGCCGATCATGCCCACCGTCACCTCGACCGGTTGTCAGCCGCAGCCGTCGAGTGGTGGCGGTGGGCCGGCGGCTGGGCTGTACGCTGCGTCGGTGGCCAACCGATCCCCGGCGATCGACGACGACCGGCGGCGTGATCTCGGTGAACTCCTTCGCGAACACGATCCGATGATGCGGGCGGTGGCGTTCCGTATCGTCGGCCCGATCGTTCTCGACGACGTGATGCAGGAGGCCTACCTGCGGGCCGTCAAGAGCTATTCGTCGTTCGAGGGACGATCGACGTTTCGGACCTGGCTGTACCGGATCGTTCGCAACACCGCCGTCGACCACATTCGCCGGACGCAACGGCGGGTGAAAACCGTCAGCGACGACCTGCTCCCGGTGGAGCCGGCCGGCCCCGACGGCTACGGCCCCCTCGAGATCGAAGCGGCGATCGCCGGTCTGCCGCTCGAACAGCGGGAGGCGTTGACGTTGGTTGCGGTCGTCGGGCTCAACTACGGCGAGGCGGCCACGTTGTTGGAGCTTCCCGAAGGTACGGTGGCCTCCCGGGTCCATCGAGCCCGGGCCGCGCTCCGAACGGTGTTGGAGGAGGTGGACCAACCGTGACCGACGATCCGCTCGACGAGCTGTTGGCCTCACTGCCGACACCACCGCCCCGCCCCGGATTCTGGGACGAGATCGACGCCGCAATCGCCGAGACGGCGACGGTGCACGAAGCGGTCGGGGATGTGGACGGTCGGCATCTGGTCGTGGCCGCCGAGCAGCACACGATCGGGGTCGACGTCGAACCCGACCCGTTGACCGACCCCGACACGATGATCGAGCCCGGTTCGGTGATCGGCCTCGATCGTGAACGGGCCCGGCGCCGCCAGCAGTCGATCTACTGGTCGGCCATCGCCGGGGTCGCCGCCGTGTTCCTCGTGTTGATCATCGGTATCGGCGGTCTGTCCGACCGGGAGTCGACGACCGGACCGGCAGGTGTCACCGCGCCGGCCGATTCGTCGTCGGTGGTGGACCCTCCCTCGTCGGCACCCTCGTCGACGGTGTTCGACAGCACGGATGGGTTCGTCGACCCCGCTCTGGTCGAGCGGCTCGTACCGGACGGCACCACCGTCGTCTTCAACCCCAAGTACCTCGACGTGAACGGTGATGGTGTGGGCGACGTCGTCGCCATGGTGCAGCTGGCCGATGGACCGTTGGCGGTGTTGACGGTCGACGGGGCGACCGGCCAGGCCTCGGAGCATCTGCCGATCGATGGGATCACGGTCGGTTCGTTCGTGGTGCGCCCGGGTCGGATCACCATCACGACGTTGAACGAAACAGGCCAGATCGTGACCGAGGTGAATGTGGACGACGGTGGTGGACTCACCGTCGACCGCGTCACCGGTCCCTGAGAGCGCACGCAGAACGGCGATGTGGGCTTGGCACGGCGCACAACGGCCGAGTGAAGACTTGTCTCACCCTCCCCCGGATGCGACACTGCCAACGATGGCCGATGCAGGGGAGGGCACGATTCGCACCGAGCGTGACGGCGCGCTCGTGACCGTCACGGTTGATCGCGAAGCCAAACGCAATGCGTTGTCGCGCCACCTGCAGGATGAGCTGGCGGCCACTCTCGACGACCTGGCCGGCGACAGCACCATCGGGCTCGTCGTACTCACCGGTGCCGGTGACCGAAGCTTCGTCTCCGGTGGCGACCTGAAGAAGCTGCTCGACGTTCGTACCACGCTGGCCGCAACCGAGATGGCGCTGCATGCCCGGCTGGTGCTCGACCGGGTCCGGCGGTTCCCGGCCCCGGTCATCGCCGCCCTCAACGGCGACGCCCTCGGCGGGGGAGCGGAGCTGGCCATGGCCTGCGACTTCCGCCTGACCGCGCCCGGAGCTCGCATGGCCTTCGTGCAGGGCCGTCACGCCATCTCCACCGCCTGGGGTGGCGGCGTCGATCTGATGCAGCTCGTCGGCCGGTCGCGGGCGTTGCGGTTGCTGACCACCTGTGAGTACGTCGACCACGCGGATGGCCTGGCGATCGGTCTCTACGATCGGTGCGCCGCCGAGGGTGAGACGCTCGACGATGTCGTCGCCCAGTTCATCAAACCGATGCTGGAACAGCCGGCCAACGCGTTGAGGACCTACAAAGCCATGGCGATTGCAGCGCGGATGACGGCCGACCGTCCGGCCATGGAGCAGGCCGAGCTGGAGAACTTCGTCGCCGGCTGGGTGCACGACGACCACTGGACGGCACTGGACAAGGTGTTCGGGGGCAAGCGGTCCAATGACTGACACCACCCGGCCATCCGACGCCGCCCTCCCGTCCGGAATTCCGGTCCCGCTGGTGGCCGAGCCGAGCCCGGCTGACGGCAGCGCCCCGCCCCAAACGCTGCCGCCGCCGGGCGAGTATCCCTACACCCGCGGCATCTTCCCGACCGGGTACCGGGGCCGCCGGTGGACGATGCGTCAGTACTCGGGCTTCGGCACCGCGGAGGAGACCAACGAGCGCTACCGGTTCCTGCTCGACCAGGGTCAGACCGGGCTCTCGGTCGCCCTCGACCTACCGACGCAATGCGGCTACGACCCCGACGATCCGATGGCCCGGGCCGAGGTGGGCAAGGTCGGGGTGTCGCTGTTCTCGATCCGGGAGATGGAGGCCCTGTTCCGCGGCATCGACCTGTCGGGCATCTCGACCTCGTTCACCATCAACGGCACCGCGGCGATCATCTACGCCATGTACGTGGCCGCCGCCGACCGCATGGGCGTGCCCCGCAAAGCCCTCACCGGCACCATCCAGAACGACATCCTCAAGGAGTACGTGGCCCGGGGAACCTGGATCTTCCCGGTGAAACCGTCGATGCGGCTCGTGGCCGACACGGTGCTGTTCGCCAACGCCGAGACGCCCCGCTTCAATGCCATCTCGATCGCCGGGGCCCACGTACGAGACGCCGGGGCCACCGCGGTGGAGGAGGTGGGCTACACCCTGGCCAACGGGCTGGCCTACGTGGAGGAACTGCAGCGGCGGGGCGGCGACCCCAACCACTTCGGCCGCCGCCTCTCGTTCTTCTTCTACGTGCACATGGACCTGTTCGAGGAGGTGGCCAAGTTCCGGGCCGGCCGCCGGTTGTGGGCCAAGCTGATGGCCGAACGGTGTGGCGTGACCGATCCGAAGGCGCAACAGTTCCGGTTTGGCGTGGTGTGCGGCGGTTCGTCGTTGACAGCGTCGCAGCCGCTGAACAACGTGGTCCGGGTCACGGTCGAAAACCTGGCCGCCGTGTTGGGCGGGGCCCAGTCGATCTTCACCTGCGCCTACGACGAAGCCTTCCAGATCCCCACTACCGAGTCGGCCGAATTGGCGCTGCGGACCCAGCAGATCATCGCCGAGGAGTCGGGGGTGGCCGCCTCGGTCGACCCCCTGGGCGGCAGCTACCTGGTCGAACAGCTGACGGATGCGATGGAAGCCGAGATCATGGCCGTGATCTCCGAGCTCGACGACTACGGCGGTGTCGTCGGAGCCATCGAGGACGGCTACTTGCAGGCGAAGATCGCCCGCCGGGCCAAGGAACGTAAGGAGCAGGTCGACTCCGGCGAGCGCCCGGTTGTCGGCGTCAACATGTACGCCGACGACCGCCGACCCGAGATCGGGGAGACGTTCAGCGTCGACCCCGAGTCGAGCGCCCGCACGATCGAGAAGCTGGAGCACCTGCGAGCCGAACGGGACCAGGCCCGAGTCGACGACGCGTTGGGCGCGTTGGCCGAGGTGGCGGCCGTCGACGACCCGTCCGACAGCGATGCCAATCTGATGCCCCAGCTGGTCGAGTGCTGCCACGCCGAGGCCACGGTGGGGGAGATGGTGGCGGTGCTCAAATCGCAGTGGGGAGAGTTCGATGAGCCCATCCGATTCTGAGGTCGGGGCCACGCTCACCGGCGCCGACCTGCGGCGCAAACGCATTCTGATCGCCAAACCGGGGCTCGACGGCCACGACGTCGGGGCCAAGGTCATCGCCCTGGCCCTGCGTGACGCCGGAGCCGACGTCATCTACACCGGGCTTCGCCGCAGCGCCGACTACATCGCCCGGGTGGCGGTCGACGAAGGGGTCGACGCCGTCGGGCTCAGCATCCTGTCGGGCAGCCACCTCGATCTCGTGGCCCAGACCCGGGCGGCGCTCAGCCAGGCCGATGCCGACGACGTGGTGCTGTTCGTCGGGGGCACGATCCCGGCCGACGACCACGAGCCGTTGCGGAACCTCGGCGTGGCCGACGTGTTCACGGCCGAGGATCACCTCGACGAGGTGGTGCGGAGGGTGGCTGAGCACCTGGTGGCGGCCGGGCCGTGACCGTCAATCGCCGCGAACTCGGACGGCGGCTCAACACCTTGACCGACGCATCGGTGGCCGAGGTCCTGGCCACCCGCGGCGACGAGCCGCTCGCCCCGCCCAACGGATCTGATGGCGTCCGGCGGATCGGCTTCACCGGCCCGCCCGGGGTTGGCAAGAGTTCGCTGATCGGGGCGCTCGCTCAGCGCCGAGTGGCTCAGGGCGCGAACCTGGCGGTGCTGTGCATTGACCCGACCAGCCCGGTGTCGGGCGGCTCGATCCTCGGCGACCGCATCCGGATCGACGGCGACCTCGACATCTACGTGCGTTCGGTGCCGTCCCGCCAGTCCAACGACGGCCTCACCGACAATCTGCCCGACCTGCTCGCCGCGCTCGACGGCGGCGGCTTCGACGAGATCTGGGTCGAGACCGTCGGGGTCGGCCAGGCCGCCTACGGCGTCCGCCGCTGTGTCGACACGGTCGTGGTCCTCGTACTGCCCGGGTCGGGCGACACCGTGCAGGCCATGAAGGCCGGCATCCTCGAGGTGGGCGACGTGCACGTCGTCACCAAGGGCGACCGGCCGGGAGCCGACCAGTTGGCGGCCGAGCTGGCCACGATCGTCGATGAGGTGATCGTCACCTCCACCGTCGACGGCCGGGGCCTCGACGAGCTCCTGGCTGCCCTCGACGCGGGTCCCCGACCACCCGAGAACGGGTCCACCACCGGCGCTCAGCCGGCCGCGGATGATCGAATTCGCTACGACGTTGAACGGTTGATCACCCGGAGGGTGCGGGAACTGCTGGCCGACACCGACGCCACCGACCTCACGCTCCGCCAGGCCTACCACCACATCATCGGAGCACTCGAAGGAGACATTTGATGGACCTCAACGGGAAAGTCGTCCTAGTGACCGGGGCGGCGCGCGGCCTCGGCCGGGCCTACTGCGAAGTGCTGGCAGCCAACGGCGCCGCGGTCGTGGCCGGTGACATCGCCGATCGAGCCGCCACCGTCGAGGCGGTGACCGAAGCCGGTGGACAGGCGCTCGGTGTGGGCCTCGACGTGACCGACCCCGAATCGTGTGACGCGGCCAGTCGCGGCCACGGTCGAGACCTTTGGCGGACTCGATGGAGTCGTCAACAACGCCGCCCTCTATGCCACCCTGTCGATGGCACCGTTCGACCAACTGTCGATGGAGGAGTGGCAGGCCGCCATGGACGTCAACGTCACGGGCGTGTTCAACGTCTGCCGGGCGTCGGTCGGGGCCATGAAGGAACGGGGTGGCGGCAGCATCGTCAACATAGCGTCGCTGGCCGCGGTCTACGGCATGGCCAACACCTTGCACTACACCACCTCGAAGGCGGCGGTCATCGGCCTCACCCGAGGCCTCGCCCGCGAACTCGGTCGTCACTGGATCCGGGTCAACGCCGTGGCCCCCTCGGCGGTGACCACGGAAGGAACCGCCGAATTCTTCGGCGGCAAGGGCGACGCAGACGGTGAGGCCATGACGAGGGCGCTCGACATCATCGCCTCCCAGCAGGCGCTGCGGCGCACCCTCGAACCCAACGACGTGGCCGGCACCATCGTCTACCTGATGTCGGACGCCGCCAAGTTCGTCACAGCTCAGACCCTCATGGTCGACGGCGGTACCATCGCCACCTGAGCGGCTGAACCGCCGCCACCGCCCCGACGGCGGCGAGAACACCGGTGATGACCGTTGCGGCGACGAAAGCCCAGTAGACGAGACCGAGTGCAGCATCGTCGAGGTCGAGCCCTGCCATCAGCGCGTAGCCGGCGACGGCCGCGACCGGCATGCAAACCAACGGCAACAGGTTGACCAACTGTATTCGTCCTGCGTTCTCCGCCAGCAAGGTGACCGAACCAGGCTGAGGGCGCGACCGGTGGAGCAACCACACCAGGATTCCGACAACGGCGGCGAACTTCACGGGAGCCCACGGGATGGCCACGGTCCACAGACCCAGATACGCGACGAGTGCGACGGCGACGACAACGGTCCACACACGGCTCGGTCTCCAATCGTCGGGCCACACGAACCCCAACAACCAGTGGCAGGCGATCACCACGGCAGTGAAGCCGAAGGCGAACAGCGCATACTTGGGCACGGCCCACTGGCCGACATCCCAGAGCCCCGGTTCCTCCAGGTTCTCGGCCGCTTGCTCGGCGACCGTCTGAGAGCGCCAGTAGTTCGTGGACCAGACTCCCCACATCAGGCCGACCAGAGCCGAGGCCAGGGCCAGGCGCCGACGTCGTCCCAGAAGCGCCCAGCGGTGGACGGTGTACCACAGAAACACCACGCTCATCAGCCCGTGCCAGCCCAAGAAGTACAGGAACATGACAGGCAGCGGCCCATCGCTGTAGACGACCGGAGTGATGATGCCCTCCGTCACCATGGCGAAGATGCCTGCCGCCAGCACCAGCCGGCCGGTCGTGTCGACCGCAAAGCGGCCCAAGGCGTACAGCAACGGCATCACGGCCGCCGAGTAGTACAACGTCAACTCGATCACGGCCCCCGGTGTGTAGGCGCCCGTGTACCAGTACATCTTCTCCGAAGCGACCACGACGACCGCGCTGGTGAGCATCACGAACGCGATCGATCTGGTGAACCGGCCCAGTCTTGCCTGCATGCCCTTCTTGTCGGAGGCCGGGGCCTCCGCGGTTCGTACGGGGTCGTCGGTGACGGTTCGGGAACGATTGCGCTCACTACACTTCCCGAGGTGGTTGGACATCGAGCAACGGCCTTGATCTTTCTCGGCACACTGCTCGCCGCGTGTGGCGGCACGACCGACGCGGCCGTCCCCACCACGACGACGAGTGCGGCTTCGTCGACAACCACGACCGAACCGACCACGACCACCACAACCGAACCGACCACGACCACGCCGACAACCGAAGCCAAGTCCCCGCCACCGGAGGTCGTCCGGGGCCTCCGGGTCTCCGAGATAGTGGCCGGAGACCCGGAACGATTCGCCGAGCTGCTCGCGCTGGCCGACCAGTCGGTTGCGAACACCCTGGTCTTCGACACCAAGACCGAAGCCGGCGACGTGCTCTACGCCAGCGACGTCGAGCTGGCCAACGAGATCGGTGCCGTGCGCGACGTGTACGATCCCGTCGAGCTGATCGCCGAGGCCAAGCAGCACGACCTGTACACGATCACCAGGATCGTCACCTTCGAGGACGACCGCTGGTCGCGTGCCCGGCCGGCGACATCATTGGAGGGAACCTGGATGAACGCCGCCGACCGGACGAACTGGGCATACCCCATCGACCTGGCAGTCGAATCCTGCAACCTCGGATTCGACGAAATCCAGTTCGACTACGTCCGGTTCCCGGACGGCCAGGCCGCCCGCCGTAGTGCCGGGGTCGTCCCGGCCACCATGGAGGAGCGAACCGGTTTCATCGCCGAGTTCCTCGAAACCGCCCGTGAGCGGCTGGCCGAGGAGGGATGCCGCACGTCGGCCGCCATCTTCGGGATCGTCACCGCCAGCGCCACCGACGAAGGCATCGGCCAGACCGTCGACGCGCTCTCCGGCCACGTCGACGCCCTCAGCCCCATGCTCTACCCCAGCCACTACGGGCCGGGCTGGATCGGGTTCGCCGACCCCAACGACCACCCCGGACCGGTGATCGCCCATGCCCTCGACTCCGCCGCCGACGACCTGGCCTCCGGCACCAGAATGCAGCCGTGGATCCAGGCCTTCTACTACAACGGGTCCCAGATCCAGGCCCAGATCATCGAAGCCGAGGAGAGGGGAGCGGGATGGATGCTGTGGAACGCCAGCGGGCGCTATCGGGCCGATTGGTTGCCGGCGTCATGAGACGGACTGCGTCGCTCATGGTCGCCGCCTCCATGGTCGCCGCGGCCTGTGTCGCCGACGACCAGACGGCGGCGACGTTCGATGCCGAATCGACGCTGCCGCCGGTCACCTCCGATACGACGGAGCCGGCCGAGGAAACCGACGAAACCGAGGAGACCACCGCCGAAACCACGGCCACGACCGAAGCGACGACCACCACCGCACCCCTGCCCGAACTCCAGGGACTCGATGTCGAGCTCGTCGCCGACGGGCTCGACCAGCCCGTCACCATCGCCATCGACCCCGATGCCGGCGACGGAACGATCTACGTGGCCGAGCGGGAAGGAGTCATCAAGACCATCGGCCCCGACGGAACGGTGAGCGTCCACGCCGACCTGTCGGGCCGCATCGGCTCCTCCAGTATCGAGCAGGGGCTGCTCGGCCTCGCCTTCGACGGCGGCGACCTCTTCGCCTACTGGACCGACCCCCAGGGCGACAGCGTGCTGGCCCGCTTCAACGGCGGTGACGCCAGCGCAGAACCGGAGGTGCTGTTCACCGTCGACCAACCGGCCGAACGCCACAACGCCGGACATATTGTCTTCGACGGTGCGGCCGACGACGGCCACCACCTCTACCTGTCCCTCGGCGACGGCGGCTCCGGCGGCGCCACCGCCCAGGACACCTCCAACCCGCTCGGCACGATCGTCCGTCTCGACCGCGACGGCAACCCGGTCCCCGGCAACCATCAGGGAGCGATCTGGGCCTACGGGCTCCGCAACCCGTGGCGGTTCTCGATCGACCGTCCTCCCGGCGGGCCGGCGCTCATGTACATCGGCGACGTCGGCCAGGAGCAGTTGGAGGAGATCAACGTGGTCGACCTGGCCGACGGGGCGGGCACCAACTTCGGGTGGATCGAGATGGAAGGCGACCGGTGCTTCCGCTCCGGCTGCGACCCCGACCGCTACACGCTGCCGGTTCTCCAGTACTCCCATGAGGAGGGCTGCTCGATCACCGGCGGCCACGTGTACCGGGGTGCGGCCATCCCCGAGTTCACCGGCCACTACTTCTACGCCGACTGGTGCAAGGGCTGGGTCCGCTCGATGCGCTACGACCCGGCCACCGGTGAGGTGAGCGACCAGTTCGATTGGAGCGGCGACCTGGCCGCCCTCGGTCAGGTCACCAGCTTCGGACTCGACGCCGACGGTGAGCTGTTGACCGTCAATTGGGACGGCCAGCTCCACCGCATCATCGCCCGCCGCTGACCGTGAGCGCCCGACGGTAGAGCTCGTCGCTCAGGCGGCGACCCGGCTCCCGGAACCGGTAGAGAGCGGCCAGCCGGAACCAGGTGTGGCGGCGAGCCGCCTCCAGCCTGCGGGCATCGAGTGGAGACGGGTAGGCGGCGATCAGGTCCCGGACCCAGGTGGTGGCCAGCCCCAGTTGCAGCGCCCGCAGCTCCAAATGCACGGCAAGATTGGCCACGTCGTCCTCGGCGACGCCCCACCCCAGCCCGTCGAGATCGATCAGGCCGACATGGCGCCCCGACACCATCACGTTCTTGTCGTGCAGATCACCATGCACGGTGGCCGGCGTTCCGCCGTCGAGGGGTGGGAGGCACTCGGCGCCGGCCAGGAACGGACCGAGCACCTCGGGTTCGCCCCGTTCGACGATCCGGAGCGACCGGCTCGGCGGATCCGGTCTCCGGTCGGGCCCGAAACGCGGCGACCGGTGCAGCACGGCCAGCGCCTCGGCCACCGACGGCAGCACCGACGACACCGATCCCGGCTCGCAGCGTATGACATCGTTCAGCGACGGCCCCGCCACGCTCGACAGTTCGACCCTCCCGTCGTCGTGAGCGGCCAGCACCGCGGGCGTGGCGAGCTCGACAGCGGCACCGGCGAACTCGTGGACCGCAACGAGCTCGCCCACCCGCTTCGGCCGAACCACCTTGACCCAACCGAGCCCGTGCCGGACCACAGCCCGTCGTCCGACCCGGTAGCCGACCAGCACACCACCGGCGTCCAGCGCCGGGGCCAGCCCAGGCAACCGTCGATCTCGACGAGGCACAGCCGGCCAGACCAGACCGGTTTCGGGTTCGAGCGCCCCATAGCGGCCGGCGGCGCTCACGGTCCAGACCCGATCGGGATGAGGGTGACTCCGCGGCCAGCGGTCCATCCAGATCAAACTCAACGGATCAGATCGCCAGCCGGAGCAGCCCGTGACGCTGCCGGTTGCGCAGTGGTCGCAGGATCACGACCTGATCGGGGGCCAGGTCGGTCAGATCACCATGATGCACGATCAGGGTGGTCCGACCGGCGGCGATGTTGACGATGGCGCGAGCCACCACGCTCCGGGCCTCCGGGTCCAGCCCGGAGAGCGGTTCGTCGAGGAGCAGAATCGAGGCGTCGCGCACCGCCCCTCTGGCCAGCATCAGCCTGCGGGCCTGCCCGCCCGACAGGGAGCTGCCGTTTTCGTCGAGCACTGTGTCGAGTCCGTCGGGCAGCTGATCGAGAACCGGCGTGAGCAGAGCTGCATCGGCGGCGGAGACGATCTCGTCCTCGGTTGCGTCGGGTTTGCCGAAGGCGATGTTCTCCCGGATCGTGCCGCCGAACAAAGCCAGGTCCTGTGGCACATAGGCGATTCGGTTGCGGTAGTCGGCCACGCGGTAGTCGGCGATGTCGGCGCCGCCGATGCGGATCGTGCCGGTGGTCGGCCGGCGGAGACGCAGCAGGAGGGACAGCATCGTCGACTTGCCGGCGCCGTTCTCCCCGGTCACCGCCACGACCGCTCCCGCCTCCACCCGCAGCGACACCCGTTCCAGTGACCGGCGGCCGTCGGGATAGACGTGGGTCACGTCGTCGAACTCGATGGCCCCGTCGAGTTCCGGAACCGGCAACCCGGTGTCGGGCCGCTCGACGGGCCGATCGAGCAGGTCCATGACCCGACCGGCGCACGCCGTGGCCTTGGCGATCCTCGCCCCCTCGCCGGTCAACTTGCGCAACGGCTTGTAGATGGTTCGGGTGTAGGAGACGACGAGCACCAGCTGACCGGGGCTGATGACCCCGGCCTGGGTCCGGCGGGCCCCGACGAGCAGCACCAGCGCCACACCGGCGCCGGTGAGCACCTCGGTCAGCCGGGCCATGCGGGCGGCGTGACGGGCTGCGGCCATATTCGCCCGCTCGGCCGATCGGGCATGGGCTCGGAACTCTCCAGCCGTCCGGTCCTCGGCGGCGAACGCCTTGATGACGCCGATCTGCCCCAACGACTCGGCGACCCGGGCGGCGATCGCACCTTCTTTGCGTCGCTGTTTGCCGGCCGCCTTCTTGATGGCCGATGAGCCCCGGTCGACGGTGACCCACAGAACCGGCAGCGGGATGAGCGCGACGAGGAACAGGCGCCAGTCGACGAGAGCGAACACGATCGACCCGCCGATCAGGATCGAGCCTCGGGACAGCACGTTGAGCCAGCTCGGGAACAGCAGGTCGCGGATCATGTTGACGTCGCCCATGACCCGGGTGAGCAGGTCTCCCGAGTACTCACGTTGGTGTTCGGTCAGTTCGAGGCGTTGGAGATGCTCGAAGACGTCGCTGCGGATTCGCACCGTGGCCTTGCGGCTTACCTTGGCGACCGTCAGTTCCAGTCGCTCGTTGGCCAGTCCGAGCAAGGCGGGTACGGCGAAGGCAATGGCGGCGAAGCCGATGATCGGGCCGAAACCGATGTCGCCGTCGGCCACCAGCCGGTCGAGCACCCAGGTGATCGGCCATGGCTTCGCCAGTTCCAGAGCGGTTGTGGTCAACGCCAGCGCCACACCGAGAACCAGGCGGGGTCGTTGCCCGGCCAGGGCAGGGCGAAACGTGACGAACGCCCGGCGCAGATCGGCACCGTGCATCTCCACGGGCCTGCGGGATCGGAACCTCATCGGATGACCGCCAACCGGTTCGTCACGGCCATGATCGCATCGACGGTCTCAGCGGCCACGTGAGTCCACGTCAGCTCGGTGTGGGCGCGACGATGTCCGGTCGACGCCATGGCGGTTCGACCCGCCGGGTTCTCGATCAATTCCACGACGGCGTCCGCCAGTGCCTCGTCATTGTCGGGGTCGACGATGAGTCCGCCGCCACCGATCAGGTCGCCGATGTCGCCCTGGTCGGTCGAGATGACGGGGAGACCGGCGGCGAGGTAGTCGACGATCTTGAGCGGGCAGAAGTAGAAGGGGTCGATGGCTGGGTAGGGGGCGAGACCGATCAGACCCTCCGCGAGGCGCCGGGCCGCGTCCGGGGGTGCGAGGGAGCCGGTCACCTCGATCCGGTCGACGACGCCGAGCCGGTGGGCTTCGGTCATGATCGGTTCGACGCCTCCTCCGCCGCCGACGATACGCAGCGGCACAACGTGGCCGCGTCGCTCGACGTCGGCCAGAAGGCGGGGCAGCCGGTCGGCGCCGTGCCACGGTTTGGGGTGACCGATGAACACCAGTGGACGCGTCGGTCCGGTTGCTGCTGCGCCGTCGTGATGTTCGAAGGCAGGTCGGCCGAACCAGGCCGGCTCGAACCCGTTCCCGATCGTGACGGTCGGTCCGAATCGCTGCGCGCTCACCCATCGCTCCAGTACCCGGGAAACCACGATCACCAGATCGGCCTCGGCCAGCAGCTCCGCCTCCACGGCCGACTCGACCACCGCTTCCGTCGACAGGCTCGACGGGCGGTGGAGGAGCGCCTCGTCGACCAGCGGAGCGTTGACCTCGAGCACGAACGGCCGACCGAGACGGCGGGCCAGTTCCAGACCACCGCGATGGCCGAGTGAGTATCGCTCGTAGACGATGTCGACATCGACATCGGCGTGCGAGAAGACGCCGAGATGGCGCAAGGGGTACACCGGTGACGGGAACGGACCCTCAGCCGGCCGGGCGGTGACCGTCATCACCTCGTGGCCGAGGGCTAGCAGGCCGGCCGCGGTCCCCCGCAGGTGTTGGGCGGCGCCTTTCGTCGTGCCCGGCGCGATGCCGGCATCGGCACACATCTGGAGGATCCTCATGCCCGTCCTCCGCTCATCGCCATCTCGCTGTCGGCTCCGCTCATCACCGCGAGCAGCTCGTCGATGGTGCGGTCCCGGTTGAACAGGCGCTGCTGCTTGACCGGACCGGCGGCCGCCATCTTCGTCCATGTGCCGGTGTCGGTGAGCAGTCGGGAGATGGCGGCCGCCAGCGCGTTCGGGTCGTTGTCGGGGTCGACGATCAGGCCCTCGACACCGTCGGTGACGATCTCGGGGATGCCGGCGACCGGCGTGGAGACCACGGGCAATCCGGCGGCCAGGGCTTCGATGAGCACGGTCGGCAGGGCGTCGGAGTTGCCGTCGGCACCAACCCGGCACGGAGCGACGAGCACCCCGGCGCGGCGCATCCAGGCGGCCACCTGATCCTGGGGGAGCGAACCGGTGAAGATGACCCGGTCGGCCACCGACCTCTCCGAGGCCAACCGCTCGAGCGCCACCCGCTCCTCACCGTCGCCGATCAGCAGACAGCGGGTCTCGGCCGGGAGTTCGGCCATGGCATCGATCAGCCGGTCGAACCCCTTCTTTTCCACGAGCCTCCCGACCCCCAGGACCAGGCCCGGGATCCGGGCTTCGGAGGGTGGGGGGTCCTGGGGGCCGAGCCCGTTGTAGACCCGAACCAGGTTGGCGCCGGTCCCGTCGAGCCGATGGGCGAGATACCGGAGGTTGGCGTCGCAGACGGTCACCACCGCCGTCGCCGTCTCGGCCATGGTGGCGGCCAGGGTCCAGTCGACCGTGTGACGGTAGATGTCCTTGGCGTGCGCCGTGACCGTGTAGGGCAGCCCGGTGAGCAGATGTGTGATGTGGGCCGTGTGGGCGGCGACGGTCAGGAAGTGGGCGTGGAGATGATCGACGCCGGCGCCCACGGCCCGGTCGGCGACCTCGATTGCACTGATGAGGGTTCGGGCCCTCCGCTCCGGTGCGAGCCGGTCGCAGAACGCCAGCACGTCGGTCAGGCGGTCGGTGGCCAGCCGGGGAAGGGAGGCGATGGTGGCGAGATAGGTCGAGCGATCGAGGTCGGACGAATAGTGGACCGACCCCCGAACCCTGGCCACCGCCGGGTGGAACCGACCCTCGATGGCGTGGCGCAGGGAGAAGATGGTGGTGTCCACACCCTTCTCCTCGAGGCCGAGGATCTCGTTGAGGATGAACGTCTCGGACAGCCGCGGATACTGTTTGAGGATGTAACCGACCCGGCGGCCGCCTCCGGCGACGGCGATGGCACCGGGATTGGTCGGGTCGAGGCCGAGGTGGGGTGTCAGATCCGACACGGCAGTGCTCCTCGTTCGGCGACGGCTGTTGGCAGAGCAGCCGGATCGAGCTGGAGATGGGTCGGGGTCGGGGTTGGCGTCGGGGTGTCGACATCACGCCCTGCGAGCAGTCCGGCCACCACCGATACACCGTCGAGCGCCACGGGTACCGTCCGCCGTTCGGCGTGACAGGCGTGGTCCACGAACTCGCGGATCTGGCCGGCGCCCAGTGTGGCGAGCGGCCGATGGTGGAAGCCGGCAAGCGGTGCCAGCCGCTCGGCTCGAATGGCCTGTTCGAGCCTCGGGGCCGATCGGGGCACGAGCAACGCCGGGACCCCGCAGGCCATCTCCTCGACCACGGTGTTGTAGCCGGCCATCGACACCACGCCGACGGCTGAGGCCATCAAAGAACGTATGTCGTGGTCGAACGGTACGACGTCCACCGACTCCAGTTCAGCCGACCTGGCCAGGATCTCGGCCCGCCGTCGAGCGGAGAGAAGCGGGCCGGTGACGACCACCGATCGCAGATCCCGAGTGGCGCCGGCAGCCGCGGCATCGAGCCACCGGCGCAACAGCCGGTGCCCATCGCCACCGCCTCCCGGCGTGACGAGCAGAAACGACTCCCGTCGGACCGGCTCGGGCATCGTCGGCGCCACATAACCGGTGTGGACCACGTTGAAGCGGTCGCCCAAATCGAGTTCGGTTGCGGTGGTCAGCACGCTCGCATCGCCGTAGACGAGGATGTCGTCGTAGCGGCGAAGCCGGCTCCAGAGGTCGTCACGATCCCAGGCGGCTCGGACCCGTGCCGCGTCGTCGATGATGTCGCGAAGGCCGAGCACCAGTCGTGGCCGCCGGCCGGGTGATCGGCGCGCCAGCCGGTCGAACAGGGGAAGCAGCTCGCCCGCCATGCCGATCGGGGCGTGGTCGACCACGATCACATCGGGTTCGAAGGCCAGCGTGGCACCGGCGATGATCTCGCTTCGGAGCCGGACCAGCGGTCCGAGGCCGCCGGACAGCCTACGGGGCCGGTAGCCGCCGTGTCTGTCCTTGGTCACGCATGGCAACTTGACGGTATCGACCCGATCGGGCAGCGGAAAGGCCTGCGCTCGAGGGGAGCCGGTGATGATCAGGACCTCGCAGCCCGGGTCGGCGCCAACGAGACCCGCCGCGAGCTGGGTCGTGCGTCGGAAGTGGCCGAGGCCGTACGTGTCGTGGCTGTAGAGCAGGAACCTCGAGGCCGTCGAGTCGCCCGGCACGGAGCGGGTTCTGTCGTCCGATGTCATGGCCCCACTGTGAACCGCCGGGCTGGGTTACAACGGTAGGCGGACCTCAAATGTTGGTTAAAGGCGCCGCGCCCGCAAACGTCTCCGAAGTTGCTGCGACCCGTTTGGACATTGAGGGACGCCGTCATTAGAATGCCTTCTGTTGCGGAGGATTTTCGGGGACCGCGGCTTGTTCGATTCGGCGGAAGGTTCGCGTGCAAACCATCATTCGTGCTGCCGGCGCCGCAGCGGCTCGATACCGTTCGGTTCCCGCAAGTGTGCTCTACCCGCAGTTGTTTTTGGGCTTCGGATGGATGCGGGCCGCCGTGGCCCACCTGGTGGCGAGTTCGTGGTGGTCGGGCGAGGATGTTCTCACCTTTCTCGACAAGTCCGAGCCGCTTCGCCTTCCGGTCTACGAGCCCTTCGTCGACCTCATCGTTCGGCCCCTTCCCGGCGTGGTCTCGCTCGTGGTCGTCGTTCTGCAGGTCCTCATCGGATTGGCGTTGCTGGCCAACATCAGGCCGGTGGCCTGGACCCTGGTCGGGATCTTCCTCAACTTCAACTTCATCATGGCCGGCGCGGTCAACCCGTCGGTGTTCTATGTGGTGATGGGTATGGCGGTTGTTCTGTGGATCATGCTCGATCGCATGACGGCCGAGCGTGCCTACCGCATGGCCACGATGGCCACCGTCGCCGCCATGGTCACGGTGCTGGTGTGCGGGCCGTTCATCACCACCCTCGATCCGGCCCGGGTTATCGAGGATCCGTCGTTGATCATGATCTGTCTGACCTCGCTGTTCGCCGTGTCGTGCTGGCTCACCTACGGGGAGTTGACAAGCGACGGTGACGTCGAGGTGGTCGGTGCAACCCCCGGTGAAGCCATGCGAGCCGGCGCGCTGCTGCCTCCCGAGAGCGACAAACCTCCACCGACCGCTCGGGGCCGGGGAGCCCGACGCGGCTCCGGGCGGTCGACCTCGCTGGAAACCGACCTTCAGGAACTCCGGGCCGCTTCCCCGGCGGAAATCATGGAAGCGATGGACCGCCCGATCCCCCGTCTGCCGAGCCAAGGAACCATGACCTATCACGAAGACGTAGACAGCGGGTTCTCGATCAAGGAGGATCCGCAGCCGCCGCCCGCCCCTGCGAAATCGGCGTCCGACAAACCCCGCCTCATCGCCAATTTCGAGGTGAACGACGACCCGCCGCTGCAGTGGTACTCGGTCCGCTGTCATTTCCGGGTCGACGAGCGCCACTACGAGGAACGGATCACCGTGTGGCAGGCCGTCGGGTTCGACGAGGCCATCGATCTGGCCGAGGCGGAGGCTGCCGCCTACACCGATGGTGAGTATCTCGGTTCGTGCGACTGCTTCCACCTGTCCGACGCCGGGATGCAGGCTTCGCAGGGAGCCGAGATCTACTCCCTGGTGCGAGCCTCCGACCTCGATCCGGACACCTACCTGCGAACCTTCTTCTTCACCGGATCCGAGCGCTCAGCCGAAGTCTGAGCCACGCCGACCCCACGCCCTTCCGTTCTGGGGTGTGGGCTGATCGCAATCGATCTCTGGGCACCCCGGAACGGCGGTCGTGAGAGGTGCCGGGTCTGACTTCGGCCGTCGTCGCCGGCCTGAGTAGGATGGCGGCCATGGCCGAGAGTGTGGAACAGGAACTGGCCGATTGGGTCGACGATCACTGGGATCCTGATCTGACGCTGGGGGAGTGGTGGCAGTTGCTCGCCGACTCGGGCTTCGCCCACCCGTCGCTGCCGGAGAATGCGGGCGGCAAGGGTTGGGGCCACGGTGACTCGGTCCGGGCCATGCGGGTGCTGGCCGAACGCAATGTCGTCGGTCCGCCGCCCGGCTTGGGCACGATGCTGGCCGCGCCAACCATCGCGGCCCACGGGTCGCAGGAACAGATCGACCGCTACATCCCCGAGATCCTGAACGGCCGCAAGGCCTGGTGCCAGCTGTTCTCCGAGCCGGTCGCCGGCTCGGACCTGGCCGGTCTGCAGACCCGGGCCGTGCGTGATGGTGACGAGTGGATCGTCAGCGGGCAGAAGGTCTGGACGTCGCAAGGCCACTACGCCGACCTCGGTCTGCTGGTGGCCCGCACCGACCCGGAACTGCCCAAACACCGGGGTATGTCGTACTTCGCCTTCGACATGGATCAGCCCGAGGTCGACGTCCGTCCGCTCAAGGAGATGACCGGCCGCACCTTCTTCAGCGAGGTGTTCATGGACGGGGCCCGGGTGTCGGACGACGCCATGATCGGGGCCCGGGGCGAGGGCTGGCGAGTGGCCAACACCACCCTGGCCGTGGAGCGGGCCACGATCGGGGCCGGGTCGGCCGGCTATGCCATCGCCGCCCCCGGTCAAAAGGCCAATCAGTTCGGGCGCCGGGTGGGCGACATCGTCGAGGCGGCGTCGAAACGCAAGGTCGGCGGCCACGCCCCCGGTGTCGGCATGAAGCTCTACGGACGCTGGACCGAGCTGGCCCGCTCACTCGGTCGTACCGACGACCCGCTGTTGCGCCAGGAGATCATGGAGCTGTACTCCATCCTCCAGGTGAACCGCTGGAATCTGCAGCGGGCCCGCGACAAGAACCAGCGCACCGGCGGTGAGCCGAACATCGCCAAGCTGTTCGACGGCGAGATCCATCGCCGGTTCCGGGATCTGTCGCTCCGGATCGTGCAGGCCGACGGGATGCTGGCCGGAGCATCGTCGTCAACCGATCCGGCGATCGCCGAGTTCGTGTTGCACGCCCAGGCTCCGGCGATCTACGGCGGCACCGATCAGATTCAGCGCAACATCATCGGCGAGCGGGTGCTCGGTCTGCCCCGGGAACCGGGACCCGACCGCGACACGCCGTTCTCGGAGCTGCCCAAGAACGCCTGACGTCACGCCACGCCCGCCAGAACTTTGAGCCGCTGACGACCCAGCTCGACCGAACTTTGAGCTGCCCACGACCCCCTACCGGGTCGCTGGCGGCTCAAAGTTCTGTGGAGGGTGGGGGAGCGGTGTCGGGTTCGGCCAGGGCGCGGGCGATGGCCCACACACCGAGGCCGAGTTGATTCCATCGTTCATGCCTGCCGCAGGGGCCGGTCGGCAGCGTCAACTCGTCGGTGCCGAGGATCTCGATCGGGCGACGGATGTCGGCTCCGTCGTTGTAGGTGATGATGATGCGGGTGAAGATCTCGACCGCTCGCCGTCGCTCCTCGGCGGTGTCGGTCGGCCCGAACACGGACTTCTTTGGCCGGAGCTGCAACAGGCCGAGCACCATGGCGTAGAGCTCGACGTAGGATTCGGTCGTCTCGTCGTGGGCGATCCGCGCCGCCTCCCGCAACTGCCGGTCGGCGGGACCGTCGTCGGGGGCGGCGGCGAGAGCGGCCAGAATTGCCACCCGGACCTGAGCCGGCCGGTACTCGAGACTGGCCTCGACCGACGTGTGCGACGCCAGCCTGATCACATCGCGAAGGGCGTCCCAGCGGCCCGCTTCGGTCGACAGGTCGGCGTTCTCGAGCGCCGCCCCGACCGTGGCTGCAATCTGCTCCTGTTGGGGCGTGGTGTTCGACGAGAACCACTGGTACAGGGCGGCGGACAGGACGTCGACCCGGTAGTCCTCGGGGTTGGACCACAGTCGGTCGTAGACCGATCCTGGTGATACCTGATCGTCGCCCGGCCGGCAGGCGTTGAGTTCGTTCAGCGCAGCGGCGAGCGTCAGCTGATCGCCGGCGAGCTTCGGCCCGTCACGTTCGAGAATTCGCAGGCCGGCATCCACCAGGTCGAGCGCGAGCCTGCGTCGACCACGGCGCCGGGCGCCCAGGAAGGGCCGGTCCTGGCGGAGCCAAGGGATGCGGTCGTCGGAACCAGTGTCGGCTGCGGTCGTCATCGTCGTGTCAGCGATTCTTGGCGGTCTGCAAAATTCAGTTGCGTAGTCAATCTAGCATCTTCTAGAGTGTCGGTACCGAGGGAAGTTTCTCACCGCAGGTTTGAAACAGAGCCAACTGGTGAGAGCCGCCAAGCGAGCCATTCACGGCTCGCTTGGCCGCGCCCTGCCCGATCAGTCGCCGAGTTCGATCCGCACCCGCTTGTTGCCTTTGCCCTTCGATTCGGTTTTGGTCACGGTGAAGGTGCCGACCTCTTTGGTCGAGGCCACGTGAGTGCCACCGTCGGCCTGCTTGTCGAGACCGACGATGTCGATGACCCGGATCTCGGTGACGAACTCGGGGATGAGGTTGACCTTGGTTCGGATCAGATCGTCGTCGGCCAGCGCCTCCGAGCGCGGCAGGAAGCTGACCTCGATCGGCCGGTCGGCGTCGATCTCGGCGTTGACCAGCTCGGTGATCCGCTCGGCGAATCCCTCCGGCAGCGGGTCGAATTCGAAGTCCATTCGGGCCTTCAACGGTTCCATGTTGCCGCCGGTCACCGACACCGCCCACTCGTTCCAGATGACGCCGCAGAGAATGTGGAGTGCCGTGTGGGTCCGCATCAGCTGATGCCGTCGTTCCCAGTCGATGTTCCCCTCGACCGTCGAACCGGTCTCCGGTGGCGCCCCGTCGAGGGTGTGCCACACGAGCGAACCCTCCTTGCGCACGTTGGTGACCGGGACGCCATTCAGCGTTCCGATGTCGTGGGGCTGGCCGCCGCCGGTGGCATAGAACGCGGTGCGGTCGAGGGCGATCGCCGCACCCGACCCCTCGTCGGGGCGGACGTCGATCACCGTGGCGGTGAAGGTGCGCTGGTAGGCGTCGTCGAGGTAGAGCAGTTCGGTCTCGGGCATGGCCACCATTCAAGCGGCAAAGACGGTCGGTGACCCGCCAAACACCGGTCGGGGGGTCAGCCGGTGCGGGTGACGAGACCGTCCGGGGTGAGGAACTGGCGGATCAGCGGCTCGTAGTGCTCGAGCGGGTTGCTCGTGTACGACGCGTCGAACGCGGTCTGGTCGTACAGGTGGCAGAACTCGGCGGTGTAGTCGAAATACGGTGAGTCGCGGAACTGCTCCCGGGCATTGCCGTCCAATCCGATGTAGTCCCAGAAGTAGTAGCCCTGGAACACGCCATGGTTCTTGACCATGAAGTGGTTGGCCTCCGACACGAACGGTTTGAGGATGCCGGCCGCGATCGACGGATGGTTGTACGGCGAGAGGGTGTCGCCGATGTCGTGCAGCAGGGCGCAGAGGACGTACTCGTCGTCTCGGTTGTCCCGCTCCGCTCGAGTGGCGGTCTGCAGGCTGTGTTCCAGCCGGTCCACGGGGAACCCGCCGTGGTCGGACGACAGATCGCGGAGCAGGCCGATGACCCGGTCGGCGACCATCGACTGGGTGACGGTGAGCTGGGGCACGATCATGGCCCAGTCCTCGGCCGTCGATTCCTCGAAGGTGGTGAACGAGGCACGGCTCTGAGGCGGGTTGGTCGACTCGGGCGACTGCGTGTCGGTCATGGGCCCAATGATCTCATGATCGGTCGCCACCGGCCACCCCGGGGAGCTGGGCGAGGTCTATGCCTTCTTGTCGCCCCTGCCGCCGTCCTTGCCATCGGCATCGGCGGGCACCCTTTCGGCGGCCGATCCCCTCGCCGTCGGGCTCGGGTCGTGGAACGCGATGGCGGCGTTCGACGCGTAGGCCCGCCACCGCTCGGCTTGTGCCGACCTTTCCGCTCCGGGCGTGGCCCGGTACAGGCGCAGTGACGTCTGGGGCTTGAGCGGGAACCCGCCGACCGCGTCGCGCACGTGGGGCGCCAGCACGTCGTTTGACACCAGCGAGAAGATCCTGGACCCGGCGTGCAGTCGCCACAGTCGCTGATCACCCCACGGATCGTCGACGAGCGGCACGTAGTAGCGAAGCTCCGTGTGGACCTTCTCGTAGCGGCCCACGAGCTGCTCGAAGTCCTTGACTGTGCTCTTCAGCTGACCGAGCGCCCGTTGGGTGGCGTTCGAGCTGCGGTGGATCCGATCCCGGTTCCACCACCAGGCACCGGCCACCGTGGCCACGATCGTGAGCCAGGCCAGCGCGGCCGTCATGGCGGCCGACATCTGGCCGATCAGGCCGACGAAAAGGATCAACGCCAGAAGGCCGGCGCCGACGATCAAACCGTTGCGTCGGTCCAGCGCTGTGATCTCCCGCAGTTCCCTGGTGTGCTTGACCGATTCGGCGTACATGGCGAAACCGCGTTCGACCTGGTATTCGAGGTCGACGAGACGTGTGTGGTTCAACGTCGACAGCGATTGGGCGAGGTTGGCGAGGCGCACCGGGTCGTCGGAGTGGACCGCGACCTGGGTGACGCCGGCATTGTTGCCGATCGGTTTGACCGTGGTTCGATCCAGTGGCGCCTGCCGGGCCGGCATCGGATCGTCGTCATCGGTATCGCCCGAGCCGAGCATGATGCCCCGAAGGGTCGACCGGGGCGAGTCGTCAGAGCCGAGGGCGACCGTGAACCCGTTCACGAAACCCAAGGCGACCTCGGTATCGGCATTGCGCCGACGAGCATCGCTGATGGCCCGTCCCACGTCGATCTCGAACTGATACATGTCCGACAGGTGTTGACGAACCTCGAGCAGCAGTCGGTGCCGTACCCGAGTATGGGCGATTCCACCGCCGTCGAGGTCGGCGAGCTCGTCCTCCACGAACGCGAAGCTCGGGGGGAAGCGGTGAAAGGCGTCGTAGAGGTGGTCTTCGGCAATCCCGACGTTGCCGGCCACCAGTTCGAGGTAGCACGCCTCGAGATGGGTCTCGGAGTGCCACGTGAGCCGGTCGAGCGCCTCTCGAACCGACCGCTGGGCCCGTTCGAGTTCGCCCATGTGACGAAGGCACTTTGCCTGCACGAGATGTCCGAGTCCGGCCGCTGCTCCCTTCGGCTTGTCGTGCTCGTGAACCCTTGTCGCCACCTCGATGTGGCGGAGCACGTCGCGCCAGTCGGACCGGTCGGCGGCGGTGGTCATGAGCAGGCGCCCGAGCCAGTACCGGGCTCGGGCGTCGAGCGGCCGCATCCGAACGACTCTGTTGAGGTGGAGCTTCATGACGTTCGTCGCCCGCAGCTCGAAGGCGAGGCAGGCTTCGTTCCAATCGTCGTTGGCCCGTTCGACGAGACTGGCGGTTCCGCTGTCGAGGCGACGCTCCGGCAGGCCCATCACCCAGCGGTCGAGTTGGTTGATGCGGCGATCCTGCCAGTGGTCGTCGAGCGACACGACGAGCTTCTCCCCGAGAGCGACCAGCGCACTGGCCTGCTGGGTACGGCCGGTTTCGTGCAGCCACTTGACCAGGCGGTCGTGGATCACCTCGTATTGCAGTGCGTCGGCGAGCTGATCGAGCATGCCGATCGTGTGGTACTCCCGGAGCTCGTCGGTGAACTTCGTCAGCGCATCATCGGGTTCGACACCGGGAGGTGGGATCTGCTCGAAGATGATGACGTCGCGACCCTTGCGGATTGCGGCCTCGTACTCCGCCTGGATTCTCGAACGGTGGTCGCCCGGGATCGCCGGACCGATCCGGCTGCCCAGGAGCAACAGGAGGAGATCGGCCTCCCCGGCCCTGGTCAGTGACTCGCTGATCGGCTTGACGGTTCGGGCGTCGTCGAGGTTGTGGACCTCGACCGGAACATCAAGGCCCGATGGGAGGCCCTGGAGGAGCCGCCGAAGATCGCTGAAGTCGTCGAGGGTCGACGAAATGTACACCGACAGCGTTGGCATCGGAGGGGGTGCACCCGTCGAACCGAGCGGTGCGAGGAAGTCGCCGAAGTTGTCCACGGTTCCGAATCCGTTTCCCCCGAGATCGCCGATGGTAGCCACCATGCTACCTGCAGGTGGAAGGTCAGGCGAAAGGGGCTTGAGGCGGTGCGCCCTCTACCCTGCCTTCATGAGTGTGGCGATGAACCTTGTGCGGGTACCGCGGCCGCGGCGGGCTCCGCTGGCCGACATCGTGCGTCGCATCCTGCTCGCGGCTGCGCTCGTGGTCTTCGTCGCCGTGGTCGTCCGCATCGGCCGGGGTGGGTACATCGACGTGACGGGTGACGACATCTCGTTCCTCGATGCGCTCTACTACGCGTCGGTCACGGTGACCACGACCGGCTACGGTGACATCACCGCCGTGAGCCCTGGAGCCCGGCTGGCGACGATCGTGCTGATCACACCGGCTCGGGTGCTGTTCCTCATCCTCGTGGTGTCGACCACGGTCGAAGTGTTGTCCGAGCAGACGCGCGAGTATCTGCAGAAGCGGCGTTGGAGGCAGAACGTGAACGATCACACCGTGGTCTGCGGGTTCGGGGCGACGGGGAAGGCCGCGGTCTCGGATCTGATCAGCCGAGGCGTCGACCCGTCGAGTCTGGTCGTCGTGGACCGATCCGACGAGGCGGTAGCCGACGCGGTGACGATGGGTCTGGTGGCGGTCAAGGGTGACGCCTCCCGGTCCGATGTGCTGCGTCAGGCCGCCATCGAGGGGGCTGCGTCGGTCGTGGTCGCGCCCAACCGCGACGACACCGCGGTCCTGATCACGCTCACCGTTCGCGATCTGAATCCGTCGGTGCACATCGTGGCCGCGGCTCGGGAGCAGGAGAACCTGCATCTTCTTCGTCAGGGCGGCGCGGATGAGGTGATAGACGCCACGGCGGCTGTCGGGCGGATGCTCGGTCTCGGCACCCACGCCCCGGCCGCCGTCCGGGTCCTCGATGATCTCCTCGACGCTGGTGACGGCGTGGAACTGGTCGAGGTCGCACCCGAGGAGTCGCCCACCGGCCTCGGTCCACCTCCGGGTTCGGCGGTGGTGGCCGTGGTCCGGGCCGGACGACGGCTCGCTCCGATACAGCTGACCGACGGCGGGTACCTGCCCGATGACCGCCTTGTCATACTCCGGGAGTCAGCCGACGGCCGATAGCCACCGGCCTCGTTGACCGGTCGCCATCCGTTGAACACATGACGCCGGGGCGAATCAAATCTTCAGCTTGCGCACTCCTGGTGCCGATGAGTGTTATGTATGGTGGCCACACGATCAGCCGCGCAATCCTCCCCGGTTCGACCGGGCGCGTGGATCCTTGCCGTCTTGATCACGGGCGCTTCCCTCCTGCTGGGCTTCTTCGTGCTGCCGCTCGACGAGGAGCTGCATCCCGGCCTCTCCGTGCCGTGGTGGCTGATGGTCGTGGCCTTCGGCGCCGTCGAATCGAGAGTTGTCCACTTCCACTTTCGTAGCGAGACGGGCAGCTTCTCGCTCTTCGAGATTCCCTTGATCCTCGGTTTGTTGTTCGCCGCTCCGGCGGTGGTGTGGTGGTCGGCGATCATCGGCACCGCACTGTCGCTTCGTTTCGTGCGCCGTCAGCCGCTGGTCAAGATCCTGTTCAACGTCGGCAACCTGTCGCTCCACACGGCGGTCGCCGCCATCGTGGCCCATCGGCTCATCGCCGGCGACGCCCTGGCCCCACAGGCGTGGCCTTTGTTGTTCCTGGCCGTCGCTGTCGGCGGCGGTCTCCAGGTTCTCAATCTGGCGGCCGTGATCGCGTTGGCCGAAGGTTCGGTCGGCAGAAATCAGATCCTGTCGATGTGGATCAGCGGTGTCGTGATGTCGGTGGTCAACACCGCGCTGGCTCTGGTGACGGCGCTCATCATCGTCGAGGAGCCGTGGGGTCTGACGCTCCTGTCGATCCATTTCGTTCTCCTGTTCGGCGCCTACCGGTCCTATGTCAACGAACGCGGGCGACGCCGCCAGATCGAATCCCTCCACCTGTCGACTCGGTCGTTGCGACACAACCTCCAGGCGTCCGGTCAGATTTCTTCACTGCTGGCGGAGGCGAGTTCGGTCTTCCGGGCGGAGCGGGCCATGCTGTACCTGCACAACGCCGTGCCGGCCGGACAGGAGACCGACGGCCGGTCGCCCGGGATCACCGGCTTCAAGTATGCGAACGGCGCGGTCAGCGTCGAGGACCTGCCCGACGACGCCGAGGCGGTCAGCCATATTGCCTCGCGGGCCGGAACCGGCCGCCTGTTCAGTTTGCCCACCGGTGATGGGCATCTGGATGAGCTGCTTCGCCGGGAGGCGGTCGACGAGGCGATGATCGGCGCTCTCAGTGGGCCGAGTCGAGCGATCGGCCTACTCGTGTTGACCGAACGGATGGGTCAGGTGGTGGGATTCACCGAGGAGGACGTGGTTCTGTTCGGCCTCCTGGCCGAGCAGGCTGCCGCCGCGCTCGAGAACGATCATCTGGAACAGACGCTGGATCAGATGCGGGAGATCGAACGCAAGCTGGCGCACCAGGCAAGCCACGACGGCTTGACCGGTCTGGCCAACCGCAATGCCTTCATCGACGCCGTCGGCCGGGCCTGCGAATCGGGTCGGTCGATCGGTGTGCTCTACATCGATCTCGACGACTTCAAGGACGTGAACGACACGCTCGGACACGGTGTCGGCGACATCGTGCTGGTGGAGGTGTCGTCTCGACTGGTCTCGCTGGTCCGGCCGACCGACACGGTGGCTCGACTTGGCGGCGACGAGTTCGCGGTGCTCATCGAAGGCGGCATCGATACCCCCTCGCTTGGCGCCGAGCTGACCGCTCGACGCATCGTCGACGCGCTCCGCCAGCCCGTCGTGCTCGACGGCCGAGAGGCCGTCGTCGGGGCTTCGGTCGGGGTCAGGGTCTCCGACGGAGAATCGATCGACGCCGCCTCGGTACTCGACCAGGCGGACGCGGCCATGTATGCGGCCAAGCGGATGGGCAAAGGCTCGGTCGTGGTCTACGACCCACAGGGTGTGGGCAATCCTGCTGTCGACCACTGAGATCTTCGATCCAATCGAGCCGCGAGGGCTCAAGATGCGGCGGGCTGTCGACGACACAACACGGTACAAGAGCAGACGAAGCATGGATCCCGAGACCGTATCTGGTTGCCTGGTCTCGGAGGAGCGAGTGGCGAAACCGACGGCTGCGAATCGAACGTGAAAGGATTCGCCCGTGTTCGAGCCACCTGTTTCTGGATCCCGCCGACCCTCGGCGTCGAGCTGTTCCGCCGGCGCACTGCGCCGATTCGCCGCCTCGTTGGCCGTCTTGGCGGTCATCACGGCACTGGTCGCCGCACCGTCGTTGCCCGACGGCGACGATGTCGACGGCGGTCCGGCCGCCATCGCGTCGAACACGGCAGAGGTCGGACTGGTTTCGCCCCGAACGATCTCCTTCCTCGACGGTGAGTCGTCGTCCAGCCGACCCCAGACCCTGGCCGACCTGCGGCGCGATGTGCTCGGCTCGTCGGCCCCACTGTCGCTTGGTTCCGGGATCGATGTGGCGGTGATCGACACCGGAGTTTCGCCCGTTGCCGGACTGGACGGCGAGAACAAGGTACTTCACGGGCCTGACCTGTCGCCCGAGTCGTCGAGCCCCGACACCGCCTTCCTCGACACCTACGGCCACGGCACCCATGTGGCCGGCATCATCGCCGGCAACCGGCACAACCAACCCGGCATCGCTCCCGCCGCCCGGATCGTGTCGCTGAAGGTCGCCGGTCACGACGGTGTCACGACGGTCCCCCAGGTCATCGCTGCCATCGACTGGGTTGTGGAGCACCGCCAGGCCGCAGGTCTCAACATTCGGGTCATGAACCTGTCGTTGGGTCAATCCGACGTGTCGAGTCACGTCGGCGATGCACTGTCGGCCGCCGTCGAGCGTGCATGGTCGGCCGGCATCGTGGTGGTTGTTGCCGCCGGTAACGACGGCGCCACCCGGCCCCATCTCGACTCGCCGGCCCTCAGCCCCTACGTGGTGGCCGTCGGTGCCGTCGACCCCAGTTCCGACGACGATCGTGATGAGCGCAGCGTCCCCAGCTGGTCCGGCCGTGGTGATCAGCATCGCACGCCGGATCTTGTCGCTCCCGGTCGGTCGATCGCCTCCTATCGGGTTCCCGGCTCCGCTGCCGACTCGATGGCCCCGATCGGTCGATACGGCACGGACCTGTTCCTGGGTTCGGGCACGAGCCAGTCGGCTGCCGTCACGTCGGGGGTTGCGGCCGCCCTTCTCGGTGCCCACCCCGAACTCAGCGCCGACGAGGTCAAGGCCACGCTCATGAGTCGGGCGTTTCGACTCGACGAGGTGTCGACCGCTCGCCAGGGCAAGGGCCACATCGGCCGGTCAAGCGTGTCATCACCCGTGCGGGGAACCCCCCGACAACAGCATCCGTCGGCGTTCGGCCCGGGGACCGGTCTTGCCGAGCCGTCGGCCGGCACCTGGTCGGGTGGCACCTGGTCGGGAACGACATGGTCCGGCAGCACCTGGACAGGCACAGCATGGTCCGGTGGTACGTGGTCGGGCGGCACCTGGTCGGGTGGCACCTGGTCGGGTGGTACGTGGTCGGGTGGTACGTGGTCGGGTGGTACGTGGTCCGGTGGAACCTGGAGTGGTACGGGCTGGGAGTGAGCGTCCCACCGCCAGGTTCCCCGGCCGTCTGCGATCACCGGTCAGTAGTTGAAGACCAGCGCTCCGCCGGAGGTGTACTCGTACACCGCCGGGAAGCCGGCGACCTCGGCGTTGTCGGTCCAGGTCGAATCCCCGAGTCCGCGGGTCTTCACGCACACCGGGCACACGAGGAAACGTCCGCCCCGTTCGACATACTCGCCGTGCAGATCACCGACGTTCGGTGCGTCGGGGATGTCGATCGTGTCGGCAAAGCCCTTCTCGCCGGCATACACACCGTCCATGGTGAGGAACATCACCGACTGCTTGCCGGCCCGGAGGGCCTCGACGCCGCAGAGATAGGCGGTCAGCACGGCCTCGGCGTGATCGCCACCGCTGCTCAGATTGATGAGTACCTTGTCGTCGGTTGCCATTTTTCTCGATCTCCTTGTGATCCGTGTTGTTGTCCTGTCGAGCCGCCGGTCGGTGGCTGACAATGACCACTCTCGTGGATCCGCCCGTGAAGGTCTTGGGCGATTCGTGAGGACGGCGTGGGGATCTGATCAGGAGGTGGCGGCCTGCTCCACGACGATCTCCGCGGCGGCCGCCGGCGTGAGACGCCGCCCGAGGCCGACCAGGTGGGCGTACTCGTCGGCTCCCAGCGACTGGCGCAGTTCGGCGGCGATCGTGTCGAGTTCGCCGGTCATCACCTCGGTGATGCGACCGGACACATCGAGCGTGTCGACGAGACCGATGATGCGGGCCGCCGACGCCAAGTGGCCGGCGGCATGGAGGGCGATGGCGGCCGACCGGAACGCCAACGCGAAGTTGACCTCCTCGTCGGTTTCGACGACCAGCCGCACGGCCTCGGCGGCACCGGCCAGCCGCTGCGCGACCTCGCCGGTGCGGAGCCCGCCGAGGAGGGGACCGGCGGTCTGGATGAAGAACGGCGTGCCGTTGTCGGCGGCATCGACGGCGATGGTCTGCGCGATGAGCGCGGCGTCGGTGGCGCGCTGCTGGCGCACCGCCCAGGTCAACTCGGCGAGATGGCGCCAGGATCGCCCTGACGGCCACAGCGATCGTCGGGAGAGGTCCTGGAGTTCCTTTGCCGCCAGCTTCGTGTCCTCGGCGTCGGGATCGGCCACCGCCCGGGCGGTGAGACGGAACGCCGAGGCGATCTCGACCCACGCCGGGTCGGCGTCGTCTTGGGCCGTTCGATGAAAGTCGTCGGCTCGGGCCACGAACACCAGGGGATCCTGGCCGTGGAAGTCGGCGAACAGATCGAGCATCGCCCCCCGCACTCCCGTGTCGCCGATATCACGCGCCTGGCGGTGGAGGAGGGCCAGGCGCTCCCGGTCGCCCTCCGTCCAGGCGCCGAGGGCGACGACCACGAGAGCGTCCCGGCGTAGCTCGGGGTCGAGGTCGAGATCCTCCAAGCCGGCCTCGAGCCACCGGTAGGCTTCGGTCCGCTGCTGCCACCGGATGTGAAAACCGAGTTCGACGAGAGGTCGCACGGCCACATCGGGTTGCCCGGCATCGAACCCCCAACGCACCGCCTCGCTCACGTCGGGCCACTCGGCCGTCAGTGCCGCCGCCGCGACCGGCTCGTCGGAGGTGTGCAGCAGCCGGGCCAGCTCACCGACCCGCCCGGCGAAATAGTGGGCGTGTCTGGACCGGAGGTCGGCTGCCAGGGCTTCGTCCAGCCGGCGCTCGATGAACTGCCGGATCGGTTCCAACATCCGGTACCGGGTTCCGTGCCCGTCCCGCTCGGTCGACAACATCGAAGCCTGCACCAACTGGTGGAGGAGCTGGGCCACCCCGTCGTCGGTGATCACCTCGGCCGCCGCCTCCAGCCGGAACGGCGAGCGGAACACGCTGAGTTTCGTCAGCACCTGCTGTTCGTCCGCTGAGAGGAGCTGATAGGACCAGTCGATGGTGCGCTCCATGGTCGAATGCCGGGCCCGGGACGGGTCGCCGCGGAGCACCGCCAGTTGATCGTCGAGGGCGTCGAGCACCTCGACGGCCGAGGCCGACGTCAAACGGGTCGCAGCGAGCTCGACGGCGAGCGGGAGGCCGTCGAGTCGCTCGACGATCCGCACCGCGACCGACCGGTCCTCGTCGGATCCGGTGATCGCTCCGAGCTGGCCGCCGCGCCGTATGAACAGCTCCACGGCGGGGCTGTCGGTATCGCCTCCCCGCAGACCTTCGAGTCGGACGAGCCGTTCGTCGGGTAGACCGATCACCTCCCGGCTGGTGGCCACCACCGACAGCTCGGCCCGCTGATCGAGTAGTTCGTCGACGAGCGGGCGGACCGCTCCGAGGACGTGCTCGCAGTTGTCGAGGATCAGGGTGGCCCGGCCCGGCCCGATCCGCTGGGCGATCTGGTCGACCGACGTCGGGCCGCTTCCGGCGGTTCGGTCGACGACACTCAACACGTCGGCGGCGACCGTGCCGGTGGTCTGGGATGCGAGGTCGCAGAACCAGACCCGGTGATCGTCGACGTCGGCCAGCTCGTGGGCCGCGGCCAGAGCGAGACTGGTCTTGCCGACACCCCCGGGCCCGACGATCGTCACCAGCGAGCGGGGTTCGTTGAGGTCCCGCAGCCGGTCGAGTTCGCCCTCGCGGCCGATCAAGACCACCGGTCGTGGGAGCCGGGGTGGAGGCATCTCGTGTTCGGCCGCCTCGTCGGTGAGTCCGGGTCCGGTGCCGCTGCTGTCGCCGTCGTCGCCGGCCCTCGTGTGCCCGAGCCGTTCGACCTCCGCCACCATGCGGTATCCCCGGCCGTGCGAGGTCTTGATGATGTTCTGCTGGGTTCCGTCGTCACCGAGGGCTCGCCGGGCGTGCTTCACGGCGGTCGACAACGCCCATTCGCTGACGAAGCGGTCACCCCACAACTCGTCCAGAAGTTCCTCTTTGGCCACGACGCGGTCATGGTGTTCGGCCAGGTGCGCGACCACGTCGAGCACCCGTGGCTCGACGTCGATCTCGGTACCGTCGCCGTCGACGAGGGTGCGACGCTCCGTGTCGAGCTCGAAGCCCTCGAATCGCAGCCGCATGATTCCATGATCGCGCGCCCGAGGTTGATCCGGCGAGCGAAGCGGGCCATCGCCACCAACCCACCGTTCTGCCGCCCCCCGACATCGCTCAGCGACGCCGGACAACGGCAGAACGGTCTACTGGTATGCAATCGTGCGGGTCAGGGCGCTGTTAAGGCCTCACTCGTAGGCGATGGCGTCCAGGACGTTCATCCGGGCGGCCCTGGTGGCCGGGAAGAAGGCGGCGACCACACCGAGCACAGCCCCGACGATCAGGTAGATGACGAGGCTCACCCACGGGATGCCGACCTTGCTGATGAACGAATCGGGAATGGCGACCACGGCCGCCCAGCCGAGCAGCAGACCCATCATGATGCCGAGCAGCGAACCGAACACGGCCACGATCACCGCCTCCCACCGGACAGCGGTGCGGAGCTGGCGGCGGGTGGTGCCCACCGCCCGCAACAACCCGATCTCGCGGATGCGCTCCAGGATCGACAGCGCCATCGTGTTCACGATCCCGAAGAACGCCACCACCAGGCACAGGACCAGCAGGCCGTTGATCACGATCTGGAGCTGGCCGACCTGGTCACGGGTCTGTTCCTGGAGTTCCGTGTTGTCCTGGACGCCCAGCTGCGCGAAGTTGGCCGTCACCTGTTCGACCGCGGCACGGCCGGCCTCGGGATCGACGCCGTCGGCGTAGGTGAGACCCACGAAGCCGACGTTGTCGACGTTCAAGTGGGGACTCGTGAGGTCGCGGTCGACCACGAACGCGGCGCCGACGAGCGCGTCCTCGTCGTAGAGGGCCTTCACGGTGAGGTCGGTGGTGAAGCCGTCCTCGAGTTCGATGGCCACGGTGTCGCCGAGCTCGAGACCGATGGTCTCCGCCTTCTCGGCCAACACGCCGATTCCGTCTTCACCGAGGCCCTCCGGTCCGTCGACCGAACCGTCGACCACACCGATGTTGATGACCGCCGTGCCCGTCTCGGTGTCGTAGGCGGTCACGGTCTCGACGGTGTCGTCGATCTTCGCTTCGACCGGGGTGAAGCCGGTCACCTCGGCCACCTCGGGTAGGGCGTCGAGCTGGTCGACGATCACGCTGGAGAACGGCAGACCCTGCGCTTCCTCCAGCACGAACAGGTCGGCGGTGATCGACTCTTCCAGCACCTCGTCGAAGGTCCGCAGCAGCGATTCGGTGAGCACGGCGACGCCGGTGATGAGGGCGAGACCGATCATGAGGGCGGTGGCGGTGGCCGCCGTCCGTTGTGGGTTGCGGCTTGCGTTGTCGCGGGCCAATCGGCCCGTGATCCCCTTGATGGCCTCGGCCGGGAGACCGAGCACGGCCGCCGCCCGCCCGGCGAACAGGGCGCTCAGCATGGCCACACCGAGGAATGTCAGCGCAGCGCCCACGCCGATGGCGGTGAGGCGCGGCGCCGTTCCGTCGATGTCGCCGAACATGCCGTAGAACAACGACAGCAGACCGGGAACGAGGACCGCGGCGCCGGTGAGGATGCGGAACCGCATCGAGCGTTCCCGTTGACCGCCGTCACGCACCGCCTCCAGCGGTGAGACCCGGGAGGCCCGGATGGCCGGCAGGATCGCCGACAGCACCGTCACCAGCAGGCCGACGACGACCACGACGACCACAGTGCGGGGCAGGATGCGGAGCGGCCCGTCGGGGAACGAACCCCCGCCGGTGCTGAACAGCTGTTTGAGCAGCCAGGCCACGCCGACACCGCCGAACAGCCCGACGATGGAGGCGATGATGCCGATGATCACGGCCTCGATCAGCACCATGGCCCGGATCTGGGAGCCGCTGGCTCCGATCGACCGGAGCAGGCCGAGCTGCTTGGTCCGTTGACCGACGAGGATGGCGAACGTGTTGTAGATGATGAAGATCGACACGAACAACACGACGACGGCGAAGCCGAGCAGCACGTTGCCGAAGATGTCGATGATGGTGCCGAACTGTTCCTGCTGGTCGGCGATGACCTCCTCCGACGACAGCACTTCCAAGCCTTCGGGCAGGGTCGAGCCGATGGCGGCCAGCAGATCATCGGTATCGGTGCCGGGGGAGGCCGTCACCACGATCGAGTCGATCTCGTTTCCTTCGACCCCGAGCACCTGTTGCAGAGTGGGCAGGTCGTAAAGAATGAAGTAGGCGCCACCGGTGCCGCCTTCACCGAAGTCGATGAGCCCCGACAGCTCGAACTCCTCCGGATCTCCGGTTGGGACCGAAACGGTGATGATGTCACCGACCGAGAAGTCCCCGGCCGCGGCCTGAGCCTCATCGACGGCGATCTGCCGGCCCACGGGTGCCTCACCTTCAACGAGGGTGAAGGCTGAGGCCGGGCTGGGTCCACCCCACGAGCCGCTGAACACCGGCGGACCGGGAGGGCGCACGATTTCGCCATCGGCGTTCTGGGTGTAGGTCTGCTCGAAAACGAACAGGCCCCCTTCGGCGTAGGAGACCTCGTCGAGGGCGGAGATCTCGTCGACCAGTGAGCCGTCGAAACGCACCAGGTTCTGGCTGGAGTTCAGTTCGGGTTCGACGGCCTGGATCTGGGCGTCGACCCCGGCGAAGGCGTTTTCGGAGACCTGGTTAAAGATGGCCCGCAGGCTGTCGGCGAGCACGAACGAACCGGAGACGAAGGCCACGCCCAATGTGACGGAAATCAGGGTGAGGATGAGACGCCCGAGGTTGGCGACGATGCCGCGACGTACGAGTTTCAGCATGATGGATTGATCCCGCTACTCGTGCTCGTCGCCGAGGTGTCGGATGGTGTCGTAGATCAGGTCGGCGTCAGGTGACTCGAGCTCGTGGACGATTTCGCCGTCGGCGAGAAACAGCACCCGGTCGGCATACGATGCGCCGCGGGGATCGTGGGTGACCATCACGATCGTCTGCCCGAGCTGATCGACGGCGGCCCGCATGAAATCGAGAATCTCGGCCGAGGTCTTCGAGTCGAGGTTGCCGGTCGGTTCGTCGCCGTAGACGATCTCCGGTTTCGAGGCCAGGGCCCGAGCCACGGCGACCCGCTGCTGCTGGCCGCCCGACAGCTCGCTCGGGCGGTGGGTGACCCGGTCGGCCAGGCCGACGGTCGAGATCACCTCGTCGACCCAGGCCTTGTCGATGTCGCGTCCGCCGAGGTCCATCGGCAGCGTGATGTTCTCCCTGGCGTTCAGGGTCGGGACCAGGTTGTAGGCCTGGAAGATGAAGCCGACCCGGTTGCGGCGCAGTTCGGTCAGCTCCTTGTCGTTCAGGGTGGTCAGTGCCGTGTCGCCGATGTAGACCTCGCCGCCGGTGAGCCGGTCGAGCCCCGCCATGCAGTGCATCAGCGTGGACTTGCCAGACCCGCTCGGCCCCATGATGGCGGTGAATTTGCCCTTCTGGAAGCCGACGTCCACCCCCCGGAGGGCGTGGACGGCGGTCGGCCCGTAGCCGTATACCTTGGCAGCCCCTTTGGCCTGGGCCGCCATTTCGATCGTGGTCATGGTTGTGTCCTCAGTGCGTTGTGTGGCGCGCGGCGTGACTAGGGTTGTCTGTCCAGCAACAGCTGAAATATGACACCTCTCTCGACAGGGTATACACGATGTCCGACGCCTCACCCGTAGTTACGACCGCCACGTCCACCGCCGTCGTGGCTCGACTCGACGATGGCGGCCCGAACGTGATCGGGTTCGCCGCGGCCGCTGCTCTGGGCGCCGCGATCGACCAGGCGATCGAGGCCCGGTTGCCGCTGGTGATCATGGGACGGGAGGACATGTTCTCCGCCGGGTTCGACCTCAATGTCTTCAACGAGGGCATCGAGCCCTTCGCCGAGCTGGTGATGACCGGGGCCGAGCTACTGCGACACATGGTCGAGGCGCCGGTGCCGATCGTGTTGGGGGTGACCGGCCACGCCGTGGCCATGGGTGCGCTGCTCACCATGGCCGCCGACTACCGCATCGGGGTCGAGGGTCGATTCAAGATCGGACTCAACGAAGTGTCGATCGGAATGACGCTGCCCCACTTCGCCGTGACGCTGGCCGAGAGCCGGTTGTCGAAACGGCATCTCATTCGGGCCACGACGATGGCCGAGTTGCACCGGCCGAGCGCGGCCTGCGACGTCGGCTACCTCGACGAGGTCGTTGCCGCCGAAGGTCACAAAGCGGCGGTGATGGCGAAGGCCGAGGCGCTGACCAAACTCGACCTGAAGTCGTTCGGCGGCACCAAGCGCCGGGTCCGAGGTGGCCTGGCCGAGGCGTTAACCGAGGCCATCGCCCGTGATCGAGCCGGCTTCGAAGCCTCCCAAGACGTTTCGTAGCAAAACGCAAGATCCAACCTCGCCTTTTGCTACAAGACAGGCGTCCGACACCTGTCGGTGCAGCGGCCCGCCTATGCTGGCGGCTTCGACCCGCGATCCCGCAGTGTGGCGGGGAGGAAGAGGGAGCGGTATGAAGCGCATCTTGGTTTTGTTCGTGGCGCTGGGACTGTTGGCCGCGGCCTGCGGCTCCGACAGTGCCGACACCGACGCCGGTTCGGCCGGCGACGAGTCCGATTCGCTGAGCAGCGAGGCGGTCGACGACTCGGCCGAGGACGCGGCCATGGAGTCCGACGACTCCGACGACTCCGATGGCGACGGCGACACCGCCTCGGACTCCGACGACGACGATGGCGACGCCGCCTCGGGCGATGTGCTCGACGCCGCCGCGCTCGACGAGCTTCTGACCGCCACAGCCGAGCAGTCCAGCGGGCGCTTCGAGGCGGTCATGGAGATGACCGGTGGCCCCACCTCCGAGATCCCCGGCTCCGTCACCATCGAATTCAACGGTTCGTTCGACGAGGCCACGTCCTCGTCGGAGATCTCGATGGACATGAGCGGAATCGTCGCCGCCGCCATGGAGGCCGACCCGGCCACCGCCGACGACCCCGAGAGTGAGGCGGCGATGGCCATGATGGCCCCGTTCTTCGAGGAGCCCATGCAGGTCAAGACGATCGGCGACCGCTCGTGGATCAAGTGGGGGCTGCTCGGTATGTTCGGTGCCGGCGACAAATGGCTGGAGACCGATGCCTCGGGCAGCGACGAAGTCACCCAGGACTTCGGCTTCGACGCCGAGACGCCGACCGATGCCCTCAGCGGGCTGGCCGACAGCGGTCAGACGGTGGAGCTGATCGGTGAGGAGGAGATCCGGGGCGTGACCGCCAGCCGGTACCGTTCGGAGATCGATGTCGCCGACATGACCGCCGAGCAACGTGCCGCCCTCGGAGACGACCTACCCGACGACGGCGTGTACGTGCTCAACCTGTGGGTGGCCGACGGCCTGGTCCATCGCTTCCAGATCGACATGAGTGATCTGGAGCAGACGGCCGACAACGATCTGGCGTCGATCGTGATGACCTATGACCTGTTCGACCACGGGGCCGCCGTTGAGATCACGCCGCCGTCACCCGACGAGGTGATCGCCCAGGACGAGCTCGGTTTCGATCTCGGTGACCTCGGAGGCATGGACGGCTGATCCGTCAGTCCGACGGTTCGCCGTCCGCCGGTCCGGTCACGAGCGAGCCCGCCAAACGGTTCAACGCAGCCTGAAGCTCGGTGGACGCGTCGCGGCCGAACACGGTCGACGCCGCCTCATAACGCTGCTCGAGGTACTCCTCCGGTGTGACCCAGTAGGCGCAGTAGTCGCCGGCGTAGCCGATGACCGACGCGGTTGACGCTCCGGTCGCGGCCACCATCGCCTGCTCGATACGCCAACCGGTCATCACCGTCGGCTCGCCGGGGACCGTGGCCAAGACATGGTCGCCGACGCCGATGACGTGCAGCGGGTAGGAATCGGGGATCCCCAGGTCGAAAAGCCAACGCATCGTGATCGGCACCCTGAGCGCGTTGAGCCACGGCACCTTCGGATGCTGAGGGTCGCCGTCGGGGAAGCGGTGTTTGGCCATCCGCCGGCCCTGGGGGCTGTGGATGCCGGCCTCGAGCTCCGACCATAGGCCGCTCGGCCCGTCGACGCCGGCGCCGAGTTGGGTCATGCCGTAGATGGGACGGGAGCCAACGGCGGCGGCCGACCAGTCCTCGTGGGCGACGGCGAGGGTGAACGCCTCCGGAGTCGCGTTGCCGAGCAGCTCGACCGCAGCCTCGCCGATGCGGCGGCCCAGCTGCGACGCCAGATCAGGGCCCTGGGCGTCGGCCGCCGCCTCGTTCGGTGGCAGCAGGTGACCGTCGTCGGCAAGGGTCAGCGGGGACACGTCGCCGGCCACGCCACCGCCGAATCCGACCGGTGTCCCATCGTGGGCCTCGACGTGGTGGCGGGCCCATCCGTACAGGTCGGCGCTGAACGTCGGATGTTTGGGACCGAGCGAGTTGGGGTGGACGCCGTACCAGGCCAGCGCTCCCCGATGTCGCCCGTCGTCGCTGCGGACGACGAGCAGGGTGAGGCGGGGATCGCGGTAGCGGGCGGCCCGACGTGGCTCGTCGGCGAGGAGGGCGCCGGGACCGTTGGTCAGAAAGTCGTCGATGACCGGCTGCCCATAGTGGGCCCAGGCCGGGGTCGCCCGGTTGTTGCCCACCCCGTCGACAACCCCCCGGACAACGGCGACCCCGCCGGGCGACAGCGAACCGATGGCGTCGGTGACCGCACGTCCGATCTGTTCCACCAACCACTTCCGGTGCCTGCTCAGGCCGAAAGGCAGCGTCGAACCCAACGCGAACAGCCGGCCACCATACGGCTGGCCCGGTCCGTTGTGGGTATGGGAACCGCAGAGCACGAGCTGGTCCGGTTGGAGCCCGGCGTTGCGGGCGACCGCCTCCCAGATCGGTCGCGATCCGCAGTGAAGATCGGCGTTCACGAGGACCACTCGCCGCCCGTCGCCATCATCGAGGGCGATGGCGGTGGCGAACAGCCGCTCGGCCGGCTCGGTCGGCGGTTCAACCCGGAGAGCCCCGAATCCGATACCCCAGCCGCCCGTCGGGCCCCTGCCCGGTGGCGTGATCTCGACATGCCCCACACCGATGCGACATCGCTTCATGGCGTGCACCTGCCCCCGTTGGATCGTGTGCGCCCGGAACCGGAATCTATCACGGCGTGAAACGTCGAGTGTCGCTCCGGACAGTTCGACCCGCCGGCCCGGAGAGCGCTACCTTGTGAGGCAGTCTGTCAGCCGTCGATCGCAGGGGTCGCCGGCCAGGCGATCAGATTTCGAGTCAGGAGCGCGCCCATGGTCACCGTCGACCCCCGTCTGTTGAGCAACGCCCGGTATCGGTGCATCGGCCCGACCCGAGGTGGGCGGGTGGTGGCGATTGCCGCCGACCCGGTGAAGCAGAACCTCTACTACTTCGGCGCAGTCGCCGGGGGCGTGTGGCGTTCCGACGACGCCGGCCTCTACTGGGAGCCGATCACCGACGGGCAGTTGACCGCCTCGTCCATCGGCGCGCTGGCCGTCGCCCCCTCCGACGGCAACGTCATCTACGCCGGCACCGGCGAGGCCACGATCCGCATCGACGTCACCCACGGCGACGGCGTCTACCGCTCGACCGACGGCGGCAAGAACTGGGCCCACATCGGACTCGCCGACTCCCGTCACATCGGCGAGATCGTCGTCCACCCCGACGATCCCGACACGGTCTATGTCGCCGCGCTCGGTCACGCGTTCCGGGACTCGAACGAGCGGGGCCTCTACCGGTCGACCGACGGCGGAGCCAACTGGGAGCGGGTGCTTCACGTGAGCGACCGAGCCGGCGCCATCGACGTGTCGATCGACCCCAACAACCCCCGCATCCTGTTCGCCACAATCTGGCAGGCCCGTCGCACGTTCTGGTCGATGGACTCCGGTGGCCCCGACTCCGGTCTGTACCGCAGCCTCGACGGCGGTGACACGTGGACCGAGTTGAGCGCCCCGGACAATGAACCGGAAGCCGAGGACGGGAGCGACGCCAACCGAAGCAACGGGCTGCCCGATGGCACTCTTGGCAAGATCGGGGTCGCCGTGTCGCCGGCTCAGCCGGGCCGGGTGTGGGCCATCGTCGAAGCCAAGAAACGCAAGCGGGGCCTGTATCGCTCCGACGACAACGGCGATTCCTGGACCAGGGTCAGCAACAAGCCCGACCTGTCGTGGCGGCCGTGGTACTACATGCACGTCGTCGCCCACCCGACCGAGGCCGATGAGGTCTTCATCCTCAACCAGAAGGCGTGGCGATCCATCGACGGCGGCGAGAACTTCGACGAGTTCATCACCCCCCACGGCGACAACCACGCTTTGTGGATCGATCCGACCAACCCCGACCGCATGATCGGCGCGGATGACGGCGGCGCCTGGGTGTCGCTCAACGCCGGTGCGTCGTGGTCGTCGATCTACAACCAGATGACCGCCCAGTTCTACCACGTCGCCGTCGACGACCAGTACCCCTACAAGGTCTACGGCACCCAACAGGACAACTCGTCGATCGCGGTGCCGTCGCGCACCGGCCGGGGCGCCATCAACTGGGGTGACTGCCACGTCGCCGGCACCGGCGAGAGCGGTTTTATCGCCCCCAAACCCGACGACCCCAACATCGTGTTCGTCGGCGCCATCGGCTCCTCACCCGGCGGCGGCGAGTGCTTACAGCGCTACGACCACCGAACCGGGCAGGTGCAGCTCATCAACTCGTGGCCCGAAACCTACTCGTCGGGCAACACCGCCGAGGTTCGGTTCCAGTGGACCTACCCGATC
The DNA here is from genome assembly GCA_965216675.1 of Acidimicrobiales bacterium. Classification (GTDB taxonomy): domain Bacteria; phylum Actinomycetota; class Acidimicrobiia; order Acidimicrobiales; family SZUA-35; genus JAHELU01. The sequence continues at coordinate 2,798,850 of CBDCGK010000004.1, forward strand.
GTATTCTCGCCCCATGACCCGGACCGGCTCTACATCGGCGGCAACAAGGTGTTCCGATCCGACGACCAGGGCAACTCGTGGGAGACGATCAGCGACGACCTCACCTACGCCGATCCCGACACGATGGGCGACTCGGGACCGCTGACCAAGGACGGCGCCGGCGCCGAGATGTACGCCACGGTCTTCGCCCTCATGGCCTCGGCCCACGAGGACGGGGTGTTGATGGCCGGGTCCGACGACGGCCTGGTTCACGTCACCACCGACGGCGGCGCCACCTGGCGCAACGTCACGCCTCCGGGCATGGAGAAGTTCTCGCAGGTCACGTCGCTGGAGGAGTCACCGCACACCCGGGGCACCGTCTACATGACCGTGGCCCGCCACAAGATGGGTGACTACACACCGTACGTGTACCGCACCACCGACCTGGGCGAGAACTGGGAGCGGATCGACGGTGCCGGCGCCGACTCGGGCATTCCCGACGGCGAGTTCTGCCGGGTCGTACGCGAGGACCCCGATAGGGCCGGGCTGCTCTACGTCGGCACCGAACTGGGCATACACGCCAGTTTCGACGGCGGTGCCAACTGGCAGTCGTTGCAGCTCAACCTGCCGGTGTCCCCGGTCTACGATGTCGTGGTCCGCCACACCGATCTCGTCGTCGCAACCCATGGCCGGTCGTTCTGGATTCTCGACGATCTCACCCAGATCCACCAGGCCGCCGACGAGGCGGAAGCCATCCTGGCGGCCAAGGCCCATGTGCTCAAACCACGCGACACGGTGCGCACTCCCCCCGACCTGTTCGCCGGATTCTGGGGGTCGCCGGGCGGCAAGAACTATCACGTCACCATCGGGCAGAACGCCACCTACTATCTCGACGAGGCCGAGACGGGTCACACCACCACCCGGGTCATCGACGCCGGCACCGACATCTCCGAAGGCGTGAGGGTCGGCTACTGGTTGAGCGCCGAGGCTGTCGAAGCGGCCGGCAACGGCGACCCGGTGCGGCTCACCTTCCTCGACGCCGACGGCATCGAGGTGTTCTCCGCCCACAGTGACATCCCCGACAAGAAGAAGGACCGCCACGGGCTCTACCTGACGGCCGAGCCGGGCCTGAACAGCTTCCAGTGGCCGATGCGCCACGATCCGGGACCGAAACTGATCGACGCCACGTTCCACGGGGCCCCGTCCGGGCCGCTCGTGCCGCCCGGCACCTACCAGGTGCGCCTGGATGCCGCCGGCACCACGTCGACCCAGAGCTTCGAGCTTGTCCGCCATCCCGAGGTGGTGACCAGCGACGCCGACTTCGCCGAACAGCGTGATCTGTTGCGGACCATCCAGGCCAAGATGACCGAGGTCGTCGAGGCGATCAACCGGATCCGCCGGATGCGCAAGCAGCTCGCCGAGGTGGCGGAGCGGTCGTCGGTCGCAGCCGACGAAGATGTGATGGCGGCGATCGAAGGCGTCACCGACAAACTCGATGCCATCGAGCGTGAGCTGATCCAAGTGGAGTGGACCTCAGCCGGTGACACCCTCAACAACCCGCCGCGGCTCTACGAGACGCTGGGCGATCTGGTCGCGGTGGTGGCGTCGGCCGACACCCGTCCGACCACCCAGTCCTACGCGGTCTTCGAGAAGGTTTGCGGCCGGATCGAACCGCTGCTCGGGGCGCTGGCTTCGACGATCGAGGGCGACGTCGCGGCCCTCAACACCGCCCTGGCCCAACACACCACCATCATCGACGCCTGAGCGCCCGACTGAGGTGATGTGAACGAAGGTTGACCGCAAAGGCGGATATTTCTCCTGGCGGTGTCCAGAACCGCCGATCCTGTTCGACGGATGGGTGTTCAACAAAGCAACTACGCTTCAAGCACATCCAGGAGGACACACCCCATGCGCTACATGCTTCTTCTCTACTCCGCCGCCGACGCGGGGCCCGCCCAGGGCAGCCCTGAACAGGCCGCCGAGATGCAGCAGTGGTTCGCCTACACCGAGGACCTGGCCCAGTCCGGCTGCCTCATCGGTGGCGAGCCACTCCACGGGATCGACACGGCGACCACCGTCCGGGTCCGTGACGGCAAGACCGTGACCACCGACGGCCCGTTCGCCGAAACCAAGGAAACCCTCGGTGGCTACTACATGATCGACGTCGACACGCTCGACGAAGCCCTCGAGTGGGCGGCCAAGACCCCGCTCACCCCGTACGGCTCGGTCGAGGTGCGTCCGATCATGGAGATCCCGGCGTCCGCCGACGCCTGAGTCGTCGTCGCTTGACCGATCGTGCAGCAGTCGATCGTCGCCCAGGTCTTCGCCGAGGAGTGGCCGCGGATCGTGGCCACCCTTGTGCGGGAGCTGGGCGACATCGACCTCGCCGAGGACGCGGCCCAGCAGGCGTTCACCGAGGCCGCGTCCTCGTGGCGGCCCGACAACACGCCGAACCGCCCCGGTGCGTGGCTGCTCACCACCGCTCGACGCCGGGCGATCGACGTCATCCGCCGCTCGTCGACGCTGCGGGAGAAGCTGGGACGGCCGGTCCCCGACGCCGCAGCCGCAGCCGAAGCGGAGGTCGATGAGTCACCCGAACCCAACCAGCTTCTCGACGATCAGCTCGCCCTGATCTTCGGGTGCTGTCACCCAGCGCTCAATCGGGAGGCCCAGATCGCGTTGACGTTGCGCAGCGTGTGTGGCCTGTCGACCCGTCAGATCGCCGCTGCGTTCCTCGTCCCCGAGGCGACGATGGCCAAACGGCTGGTGAGGGCGAAGGACAAGGTCCGCAATGCCGGCATCCCGTTCACCGTGCCGGCCCGGGAGCAGTTGGCCGAGCGGCTCGACTCGGTGCTCGCCGTCGTCTACCTCATCTACACCGAGGGCCATGCGGCCAGCGACGGGCCGGCCATGATCCGCGGCGGCCTGTGTGACGAGGCCCGCTGGCTGGCCGACCTCGTCGCCGACCTTCTGCCCGATCAGGCCGAGGCCTGGGGGCTGAGCGCCCTGATCAACCTGTCGGATTCCCGGCGGGAGGCCAGGGTCGACGGCGCCGGACAGGTGGTGTTGCTGGCCGATCAGGACCGGTCGCGGTGGGACACGGCCCTGATCGAGGCGGGACGACGACGTCTCGTGCACGCCGACCAACTCGACGCGCCCGGTCCCTATCAACTGCAGGCCGCCATCGCCCTGGTTCACACGATGGCGCCGACGGCCGAGGAGACGCGATGGTCGACCATCGTCGCCCTCTACGACCACCTCTTCGCGTTCGAGCCGACACCGGTCGTCGGCCTCAACCGGGCGGCGGCGGTGTCGAAGGCGTCGGGACCGGCGGCCGGGCTCGACGCCCTTGACGCCCTGGCCGCCGAGCCCCGGGCGGCCGCCGAACTCGACTCGTACCGCTACTACCACGCCGCCCGGGCCGACATGTTGTTGCGGCTGGAGCGGTGGTCCGACGCCGCCGACTGTTATCGCCGGGCACTCGCCCTCACGATCAACGACTCGGAGCGTCGATTCCTCACCGGCCGCCTCGCTCAGGCCCGGCAAGCGCAACCCGGATGACACCCGCGGTGCGTCACCGGCGCGGAATGCTGGTAGACCGTCAGCTGTGCTTCAACGTCTGCGAGCCATGTCGATCATCGAGGCCACCACCTACCTGATGCTGCTGGTGGCCACGGTCTACAAGTACACCGCCGGCGGCGAACGGGGGGTCGAGGTCCTCGGTCCGATTCACGGTGTGTTGTTCCTGGGTTTCGCCGCGCTGGTGCTCGTCCACCACCGTGATCTCAACTGGCCGTTCTGGAAAGCGGTCATGGCGCTGGTGCTCGGATCGCTGCCGTTCGGTGGGTTCTGGGTCGAGCGACGGTGGCTGGCACCGCTGGGCCCGTCGGATTAGGGTCGATGCCAACCCAACACCACGAAGGACCATCCATGAAGCGTCTGTTGTTGCTCGCCGCCCTCCTGTTCGGATCCGTGGTTGCGGTCCCGACCACATCGGCCGTCGCCGAGTCACCCGCGTTCCCCGACGTGATCCAGCTGCCCGACGGTTTCTTTCCCGAGGGCATCGCCGTGGGCCGGGGTCATGACGTCTATGCCGGGTCGCTGGCCTCCGGTGCCATCTGGAAGGGCGATCTGCGCACCGGTGAGGGCGACGTGTTGGTGGCCGGAACGCCGGGCACCCTCGCGGTCGGGCTCGATTTCGACGACCGCTCGGGCAACCTGTTCGTCGCCGGCGGCCCCGGTGGCACCGGCACGATCTACGACGGAGACACCGGCGCCCTCGTCGACCAGTTCGCTCTGGGCGCCGGGTTCGTCAACGACGTCTTCGTCACCCGCGATACGGCCTACTTCACCAACTCGTTCGCCCCGGAACTCTACGTTGTGCCGCTGGACGCGAGGGGTAGCGTGGCCGGGCCGGTGTCGGTCCTGCCCCTCGGTGGCGACTTCGCGTTCGTGCCCGGTGACTTCAACGCCAACGGCGTCGTCGCCACGGCCGACGGTTCCACCCTGATCGTGGCCGGATCGGCCGCCCAGGAGCTGTACACGGTGGACCCGGCCACCGGTGTGGCCACCCTGATCGACCTCGGCGGTGTCGCCGTTCGAGGCGACGGTCTGGTCCTCGTCGGACGCACCCTCTACGTCAACGAAGGCGGCAGCAACAAGATCACCGTCATCGGGCTGTCGGCCGATCTGTCGTCGGGCACCGTCACCGACTCGCTGACCAGCGCCGCCTACGACGTGCCGACCACCTCCGCGGTGTTCGGGTCCTCGCTGTATTCGGTCAACGCCAAGTTCAGCACGCCGCCACTGCCGACGACACCCTACGAGATCGTACGCGTCACCCGCTGACTGTTTCGACGGCGGGCGGGGTCGGGTTGGGCGCGGTGCCCAACCGGGACGCCGGGTCGGTGAGGTCGTCGCCCGGTTGAATGGTGATCCTCGACAGCGAGTCGAGGGTCATGCAGTCGGCCAGGATGTTGTGGAAGCGGTGCAGCGGCTCCTCGAACCGGCCGATCAGCGGACCGGGTGGCGGCGTGCCGTGGGTGAGTCCACGTTGTGACCGTTGGACGATGTCGATGTCCTCGCCGTTGACCTCGAACCAGAACTTGCGAGTCGGGCCGAACGCCGCCTCGTCGACGTCGATCGAGGCGTCCGGCAACAGGAACGTACAGGTCTCGGTGGTGACGCCGGGGGCGAGCGGATCGAGTCGCATGACGAAAATGTGGTTGGGCAGCACCGACAGCAACACGTTGGGGAAGATGGCGACGAACCGCCCGCTGACGGCATCCGAGGTGTCGAGTCCGTCGAGCGGCGGGAGCGCCAGCCAGTCGTCACGCTCGTCGCCCGAGACCGGTGTGGTCGTCTGGCCGCAGTATTGGCCGGGCCCCTGGTAGCGGTAGTGGTCGGCCACCCGTGACACCTTGGCCAGCTCCGGATGCACCCACGTCAAGTGGTAGTACTCCTGGTAGTTCTCGCTGATCAGCTTCCAGTTGGCGTCGATGGTGATCGTCTGCTCCTCGCGCTTTGACCATTCGTCGAACCGGTAGCCGGCCATGCGATCGGGCAGGTCGCCGAGCCAGGATTGTAGCGGCGGCGTCGCCGGGTCGAGACAGGCGAACAGCAGCGGACCCCAGGTGTCGACCCGGACCGGGAGCAGTGAGTAGTCGGCCTTGTCGAACGACGCCCGCGGTACCTGGTCGACATAGGGGGCGGCCCGCAGCGAACCGTCGAGGGCGTAGGCCCACCGGTGATAGGGGCAGCGGATGGTGTTCGCCACCTCACAGTCGACGTCGGTCAGCTCGGTGCCCCGATGGCGGCAGGCGTTGAGGAATCCGTGGAGCTCACCGGTGGCGCCGTCGCGGGTGACGACGATCGAGCGACTCCCGAGCCGCCTCGCCAGCAGGCGACCGGGTTCGGCGACGTCGGCGGCCACGCCGACGCAGACCCACGCCCGTTCGAACACCTGCTGCTGTTCGAGGCCGAAGAAGCCGTCGTCGACGTAGCAGGCCGGGTCGAGACCGAGGCACTCGTCGAGCGGGAGGCGGGTCGCGGTCCACGCCGTCTCGTCGGTCCATCGCGTCGGGTCGGGTTCGCCGCTTCCTGTCCCGTTCCCGTAGCCCTTACCGTTGCCGTTGCCACCGTGTTCCACGGCGCCATGAGCCGTCATCGCTCAAGCGTGCACCTCGGGTGACGGCCTGTCAAGCCCCGGCGGCGGGCGGCTCCGGCGGCCCCTGGCGGCTGTGGTCCGCCTCCCACGCCGCGGCCAAGGTCTCGGCGGTGACGAGGTCGGTGCGGTAGGTGACCTTGATGTTGGCGTCATGCCCCGAAATGACCCGAACGGGGGTGTCGGTGACGTACTGGACGACCTCGGCGGTGTCGACCCCGCGGAACCCCGCGGCCGCGGCGGCGTCGTGAGCCTTCAGCAAGGTTGCGGCGTCGAAGGCCTGCGGTGTTTGCACCCACACGTGGTCGTGGGGATCGACGAAACCGCCCCGGTCCATGGCGTACAGCTCGTCGGTCACCGCCAGGCCGGGTATCACCGCGTCGTGCCGGGCCGCCTCGGTCAGCGAACGGATGAGAAGCTCCCGACCCATGAAGGGCCGGGCTCCGTCATGGACGGCGACGACGTCGAGACGGCCGGCCTCGATCTGCGACCGCAGCGCCGACACGCCGGTGTACTCGGACTCGTGCCGGGTATCACCGCCGAGTGTGGTGTGGACGGCGAGGTGGCTCGACCGTTCACCGATTGCGGCCACGACCCGGTCGATCTGGTCGGTGTCGTCACGACGGTGCACCAGCACGAGGTCGGTGACCACATCGTCGCAGCCGATCACGGTCTCGACCGAGTAGTCGAGGATGTGCCGGCCCCGGATCTCCAGGTACACCTTGTTGACGCCGGCTCCCATCCGGGATCCCATACCCCCGGCGAGTACCACGACGGCGGCCCGCAGTCCATCGGTTGCCGGTGGGGCCGGTGCCTTCGGTTCCACGAACCAAGAGTACCGGTCCCACTCTCTCGGCCGCCGCCCCCGTTCCGTTCTTGCGCCACCCCCTTCCGTTCTTACGCCACCCCCTTACCGCCCCGCCCTTTCCGTTCTGGGGTGCCCACTGATCGCTATCGATCACCCGGCACCCCAGGACGCGTTCGGGAACCGACTGTCACAGTGCGCGAGCATGATGGTCGTCGTGTTGGGGACAATCGGAATAGACGCGGTCATCATGGGCGTGGCGGCCCGGCGGGGTGGTGTGTGCACCCGAGCCGAGCTTCTGGCCCAGGGAATCGGGACGGCGGCGATCAGCCGGCGCATCGCCACCGGCCTGCTGCGCCCCACCCAGCGTGGGGTGTATCTCATCGAAGAGCTGGCGACAGCGCTGACTCCTCTTCATCACGCGATCGCCAGGGTGCCCGGTGGTGAACTGACGCGCTTCACCGCCGGGCGTCTGCACGACCATCCGATCGGCCCGACCGCTGACCCGGCGATCGTCGACGTCGCCACCGCCCACGGGTTCAACCATCGGATCGAAGGCGTCGCGCTCCATCGGCGGCGACGGTCGACGTCACCCCACGATCTCGTCGTGATCGACGACCTGCCTGTCACCGGGCCGGCCATGACCATCGTGGATCTGGCGGCGGTCGTCGGCCCGGCTCGACTCCGCCATATCGTCCACACCCAGATCACCGTCGGCTCTCCGACGGTCGACGAGCTCGTCGCCTGTTTCGAGGCCGTCGCCCGCCGAGGGGTGAACGGCATCGCCGCCCTGCGCAAGGTGCTCGAATCGGTTGTCGATGATCAGGCCCCTGTGGCGTCGGCACTGGAACGGGCGCTGGCGAGTCTCCTCCGAACGTCGGGCATAGAGGGGTTCCAGTCGCAGTACCGGCCACCGTGGTTCGACGGGCGCCGAGGCTCGGTCGACTTCGCCCACCCGAACCTGCGGATCGTCCTGGAAGCCGACGGTCGTCGGTGGCACCGTCGGGAACAGGAGATGGCCGAGGATCGCCGGCGCGATCGTATGGCCGCGAGCCACGGTTGGGTCACCATCAGGGTGACGTGGCACGAGGTCAACGCCCGGCCGGCAGCGACCGCGGATGAGATCCGCTCGATCGTCGATCGCCGAGCCCTCGAGCTGCGGCCCGTCGCGTGACGGTGAGCGCAATCTCCGTTCTGGGGTGCCCAGTGATCGCTATCGATCAACCGGCACCCCAGAACGGGGAGAGAAGGGCGAGCGGGTCCGCGGGTCAGCGGTATCCTGCGGCATGGCCACGAGCGTGTACCTCCGACGGATGGAGCAGATGGCCGACACCGTGATCGTGATGTGCGAGCCCTCCGGTGGCGATGCGGTCCGCGTCGATGTGGCGACATTGTCCGAGGTTCTGTCGACGATCGACCCGTCGGTCGAGACCCTCGTCTTTCACACTGCCGATGAGGTTGCCGATGAGTCCGAGGTGGCCGATCTGGGCGAAGCCGTTGACGGGGTCATCCGATCGCTCGTCGATCGCCTGAGCGCTGAGCCCGACCACGTGGCCGCCATCCGCCGGGTACCCGCCGTCAACGCCACGAAGAGGGTGCACGACGGTGTCGTCGTCGAGGCCGTCGATCGCGAGACGCTCAACCTGCTCCGTCCCCCGGAAGCTGTCGACCGGCGTGCGTTGGACGCGGCGCTCGCCCGACTCGACGCCAGCGGCCCGCCCACCGTCAACCCGACGATGCTGGCTGCAGCCGATGGCGGCAAGGTCCTGATCGTCGACGCCGAAACCGGCTAGCGGTCCCCAGACTCGACCGTGTCCTTCAGGGCCTCCAGCTGCCCGGAGTCGGTTCGCTTCATCATGAGGCGCAGAAGAGGTCCCAGAGCCGACCACCAGCCACGGGTCGAGCACTCGGCGGTGAGATGCACCACCGTCCGGGCGTCGTCGATCGGTTCGACACGGTAGTGGTAGTCGGCGGTCACCCCACCTTGTACGGACCGCAACGACACGGAACGGCCGGCCTCGGCCGCGGTGATGACCGACGGCCGATCCTTCCCACGAGCCCGAAACACCAGTTCGGTGCCGGCCTCGGTGGGGCCGTGGGCCGTCATCGACTCGATCCCCCGCATCCAACGGGCCGCATTCGGCCAGTCGACCAGCGCGTCCCACACCTGGACGGCCGGCCGGTCGATTGTCGTCGTCACCGCAAACGCCTGTGCCATGGCCCTGGACCATACCGGGGACCGCTCCGCCGGTCTTGTACGAATTTCAGGTCGCTCCCGGCCCATCCGGCACGAAGCCCGGCTCGGGGGTGACGGCGGCGTACGCCGCCTGGCGGCGAGCCGTGTAGACGGTCGGGCTGACACCGGTATGACGCTTGAAGTCCCGGTTCATGTGGGCCTGGTCGTACCAGCCGTGACGCAAAGCGAGATCCGACCAGACGACGTCGCCTGCCGTGTCGTTCAGCTCGTCGAGTAGCCGGCGGACCCGGAGGAGGCGGCTCAGTGCCCGAGGACTCAGACCCACGAGCCGAGCGAACTCCTCGTCGAGGTGGCCGTGAGAGAGACCGACGGCCTCGGCGACGGTACCGATCGGCCGGCTCGGATCGGCCTCGACCATGGCCACCGCCTGCTCGACCCGGTCGAGACCGGGGTCGCCCGCCTCGGGTCCGAGCCGCTCGATCAGGAAACGTTCGGTGTCGGTCAACATCGCGTCGGGATCGACGCCTCGGTCGACCTGGTTGCGGAGCGAGTCACGCAGCGCACCGGCCGGCCTCCACCACGACTCGAAGTCCACGACCCGTCCGGCCAGGTCGGCCGGGGCCAGACCGAACAGTGGACGGCATCCAACCGCCGAGGTCACGATGCCGACCGCATGCGTCTCGCCGGTCGGTGCGTTGACGATCGGCTCGTCGTGAGGGCCGACCAGAAAGCCCGTCGAGGCGATGAACACCGCACCGCGCCCGTTGTCGGCGCACTGGCGGATCGGGTCACCGAGCACCACTGCGGCGACCGTCGACCCGGTGGGTGCCACCCGTTCCGACTCATAAGGCACGAAACCACGGGCATACCACACCGACTCCACGAATCGCCTGAGTCTCCCGGTTGGCTCGACCCGGCGGAAGTCGAACGATTCCATCGACTGATCGGCTCCCGACGGCGACATGACCTGAGTGTATTCCTGGCGACGATCGACCGTGGACGCCGGATGGCCGGCGGCGGTGGACGTAAACTCGAACCATGCGCTCCGATGGACACCGGGTTGGGTAGGGTTTGATGCAATGATGATTCCGTTTGTCATCGCTGCGGTGCTCGCCGTCGCCTTTGGAGGCATGTGGCTCGCAGCGCAGTCGAAGGTCGGATCGCTGACGGCCGAACGGGATGACGTGCAAGCCAGCCTCGACCGGGTGAACGGTGAGCTTGCGGTGCGAGACGGTGAACTCAAGGCCGCCCGTTCGGAGACCGCCACCCTCGAGGCGAAGAAGACCTCGGTCGACAACGAACTGGTGAACACGAAGGCCCGGCTCGACGACGCAACCGATGCGTTACGCAAACGAACCGAGCTGGCCGACGCCCAGGCCCTGCAGATCGACGCGCTGAGCGGCGAGCGAGACGAGCTGCGCCAGAAGGTCGCCGACTCCGAGGAACGCATCGCCACCATGGCCGCCCGGCCCGGCGTGGTCGTCGGCGAGATGGCGGGATCCGACGGTGTCGCGGCGTCCGGCGCGAGCGCCGAGGTCTTGTGGACACTGGAGCTGGCCCGCAGCGAGCGGCAGTGGCGCACCAGTGTGGCCATCGACCCGATGAGTGAGACCAGCCCCTTCGAGACGGCGGACGATCCGGTTCGGGTTGCCGTCGAGACGGAGGCGGCCGCCCTCCGCGAGGATGTCGGTGCGCTGATCACCGTCGACTGGCAGGCGCCGCCGATCGAGTCGGTTTCGCGGCGGTTGATGATCGTACGGGTGGCCCAGGAGATGCTGGCCAGCGCAGCCCGGGTTCCCGGGGCGGCCCGCCTGCTGGTCAGCCACGACGACGAGTCGGGCGAGCTGAAGATGGAGTTCGTGTCGGCTGACGAGGGCGGCGACGTGATCAACCTGATCCCGCCCCAGATCTCGAGCGACCTGATCGACGTGCGCAACGACACCGGCTTGTCGGTGACCGTCAAAGCCGAGTAGTCAACCGCCGATCGGCAGGTGGGGCGGCTAGTTTGGCGGCCATGGCCGACGTCACCCCCGTATCACCCCTGGCTCCCGAGCGGTTTCCCGATCTGCCCGCCGTGGCCGGGGTGCGCCTCGCCATCCACGCCGCCGAGTTGCGCTACCGGGGTCGCCCGGATCTGATGCTGGCCGAGCTGGCACCCGGCACGACCGTGGCCGGGGTGTTCACCCGGTCGCTGTGCCCGTCGGCCCCCGTCGACCACTGCCGCCGGATCATCGGACGGGGCACCGCCCGCGCCGTTGTCTGCAACGCGGGCAACGCCAACGCCTTCACCGGGGCCGCGGGGGCGGCATCGGCCGACCTGACCGCCGCGGCAGTGGCGGCCGACCTCGGGGTCGACGCCGACGACGTGTACCTGGCCTCGACCGGGGTCATCGGCGAGCCGATGGACGACGGCACTCTGGCCGACGGTCTGGCCCACCTTGCGCCAGCTCTCGCCCCCTCCGATCCGGCCAACTGGCGGGCCGCCGCCGAGGCGATCCGCACCACCGACACCTACGCCAAGGGCTCGTCGTCGCCGATCGCCGGAACCGACGCATCGGTGGTCGGCATCGCCAAGGGTTCCGGGATGATCGCCCCCGACATGGCTACGATGCTGGCCTTCGTCTTCACCGACGCCGCGGTGCCGGCGGAGGTCGCCCAACGCTGCCTGAGCGCGGCGGTGGCCGGCAGCTTCAACCGCATCACCGTCGACTCCGACACCTCGACCAGCGACACCGTGTTGTTGTTCGCCACCGGCGGGTCCACCGCCGACGGCGCTGAGTTCGACGAAGCCTCGTTCCAGGCCGCACTCGACACGGTCTGTCTCGACCTGGCCCACCAGATCGTGCGCGACGGCGAAGGGGCCACAAAGTTCGTCGCCGTGACCGTCACCGGCGCCGCCGATGACCACGCCGCCCAGATCATTGCCAAAGCGGTGGCCGATTCACCCCTGGTCAAAACCGCGCTGGCCGCCTCGGACGCCAACTGGGGCCGCATCGTGATGGCTGTCGGCAAGTCCGGTCAGGCGGCCGAGCGCGATCGTCTCGCCATCTGGATCGGCGACGAGCAGGTGTCGGCCGACGGGGTGAGACTCGACCACTACTCGGAAGCCCGGGCCACCGAACACCTGCAGGGCGACGAGGTGGCGATCCGGGTCGATGTCGGTGTCGGCACCGGGTCGGCCACGGTCTGGACCTGCGACCTGACCCACGGCTACATCGACATCAACGCCGGCTACCGGTCCTGAAACCAGGCGGATTCACTGCGCCGATCGAATCGGGCTGACCACCGTTCGAGCGCGGCCTACTTCAGCTGGGTCTTGTACAGGGGGGCCAGCTCGATCCAGGTCTGACCCGGTCGAAGCACGATCGGGTCGCCGTCACCGTCGACGAAACGGATCGGGTCGGTGGCCTTCTCGCGTTCCCAGAACCCGTCGATCCAGGTGCCGTTGGTGAACACCAGTGCTCGGAGCCGCCCCACGGTGTGGGCCTCCGGCGACTGGGCGTCGATGGCGTTGGCGGTGTAGTTGACGACCATGACGATCACGTTCTCCGCTCCGGTCGGTCGGCCGGTCGAGTCGACGTGGGCGGTGCCGTTCTGGCTGCGGCGCCACACCTGGGCTCCGCCGTCCCACCGCCACCGAACCGACGCCCGCCCGAACTCGATGGCCACCCCACCGGGCCGGGGCGCCCCGACCGTCGGCTGAGCTGCGGTGGTGAACATGACCGGAGGCGGCACGGCGCCGGCCGGAGCGTGTGACCACAGCCCGGCCGGGCTGGTCAGCAGATTGTGGGGGATGCGGCGCGACGAGTCACGCCGGTACTCGTCGACCTTCAGGGCGTTGACGTTGACGACCGGGGCGTCGTCGAGTGCGTCGAGCACTCCGGGGTTGGCCCCCGACGCCGCCAGGAGTGGTCGGTTGTAGGGAGCCAGAACGTCGAAGTCCGACACCCGCACCGAACGGACCGGACCCACGACCGGCGGGCTCTGGCTGTGGTACACGCCGATCAGCCTGGTCAGGTTGCCCTCCACCATCTCCTCGTAGACGACATCGGCCCGGTTGAGCCCGATGTGGGGGCGGGCGTCGTCGACATTGTCGATCTTGATGGCCAGGGCCGGTCGGGTGATGGCGGCCGGACCGTACTGTCCGGTGAGCGGATGCTGAACCGGAAACAACCGGCCCAGCCTGGCCTGGTAGGCGTCGGACTCGAGCACCTCGTCGATCAGGTCGGTTGTGGAGGTTGTCGACGGGCGTGACGCCCAGGCGGCGCTGTCGGCATCGGTCGGAATGGTCTGCAGCAGCGTGACCCACAGCAGTGACAGCCGGGTCGACACGCTGGTGCGGCGGATGTTCTCGGTCGACTGGGCGAACGCCATCAGCATCCGGCCCCGTTTCATGCCCCGGTTGAGCTGGTCGGTCCAGTAGGCGGCTCCGGTCTCGTCGGCCTCCCTTCCCAGCACATTGCGGTAGATGCGGTCGACGAACTGGGCGTTCGACAGTGAGCCGTATCGGTTCTGGAACTCGGTGGAGGTGGCGAAAACGTCGGCCACGGCGTCGAGATCGGAGCCGGATCGCACGGAGCGCACCCAGTAGGCCAGGCCCTTCGGGTCGGGCGGTCGCAGGAAGGCCGATCGGTACAGGCGAATCGTGGGTTCGTAGGCGCCGCCGACTTCGGCCGAGTCGATGAACGCCTCGACGACCTCGCTCGGGGGCGTGCCCGATGAGACGGCGGTCGCCCAGAAGTTGAGTCCCCCGGAGTCGGCGGGCCGGCCGAGAAGGTCGCGGTAGATCCGATCGACGAGGGCGTCGGGAGCGATCTGGGCCGGCTGGAGTCTGGTTGCCGCGTCGGCCGGCGCCGAGCCGAAGGCAAACGACGTGCTCACGGTGATCATCGTCGAGGCCACAAGGAGCAGTGTGGAAAGCACTGCGGCCTTGACTGTGCGCATGCTTGTTAGGGTGGTGGAACGTGAGGCCATTGGCTTTCATCCATCGATCGCTGTGTTGGAACCGGCGTCTCCCCATCGGGCTGAACGGTCGAACGTTGAGTCAGCGGTACCGAATCCGGCGGGCGGTCGGTTGACGAAAGGATTCGTATGGCTACGGCATCCATGAGAGCTGTCGCAGAGCGGCTGGTCGAGGTCGGTATCGGCTTGGCCGAGCGTGGCGCCCCCGACCGTATGGTGCGAGCGGCCATGCGCTCCGCCGTCGAGCGGCGGTTGAAGGCCGAAGTGGGCCGCCCGGCCGCGGATCGGGTTCGATGGCGTCGGGAGTGGTCGGACGGCCCGATTGCGCTCGTGCCCGATGAGGCGAACCGGCAGCATTATGAGGTGCCGCCCGAGTTCTTCGAGTTGATCCTGGGACCGAGGCTCAAATACTCCTCCGCGCTGTGGGAGACCGGCAGCGGCAACGACACCCTGGCGCTCGCCGAGGAGCGGATGCTCGATCTCACGATCACCCAGGCCGGTGTCACCGACGGGATGCGGGTACTCGATCTCGGCTGTGGCTGGGGATCGCTGTCGTTGCGGATGGCCGAGCGGTTCCCGGCGGCCAACGTGGTGGCGGTGTCCAACTCGAAGCCTCAGGGCGAGTTCATACGGGCCCGGGCCTCGGCGTGGCCCGGTGGGCCGCTGCGGAACATCGAACACCGGGTCGTCGACGTGAACGGCCTCGACGACGTCGACTTCGGTGGGCCCTTCGACCGGATCGTCACCGTCGAGATGCTTGAACACGTCCGCAATCACGGCCGGCTGTTCGGTGTGCTGGCCGACATGCTCGGTCCGGGTGGTGCGCTCTACACCCATGTGTTCGCCCACCGCAATCTGTTCTGGCCGTTCACCGACGAGGGTTCGGCCAACTGGATGGCCCGCAACTTCTTCACCGGTGGGATCATGCCGTCACACGATCTGTTCGCCGAGATCCTCGACCCCGACTCCTGGCCCGACGATCAGGGGCCGCCGCTGGAGGTGGCCGAGCGGTGGTGGTTCAACGGCACCCACTACGCCCGCACCCTCGATGCCTGGCTGGACCGCCTCGACGCCAACCGCTCCGCCGTCGTCGAGGTGTTGCGACCGGTGTACGGTGCCGACGCCGAGCGCTGGGTGCAGCGATGGCGGATGTTCATGATGGCCTGCTCGGAGCTGTTCGGCTACGCGGACGGGTCCGAGTGGGGCGTGTCACATCAGCTCCTGACCCGGCCCTGATTCGAGCGCTGACCCGGCCCTGATTCGAGTGCTGCTCCGGCCCCGAGGGCCGGCGTCAGGACTCGAGCAGTCGTTCGAAACGTCGGGCGGCGTAGGCCGGCTCGTCGATCCAGCCGTTGGCCGCCTCCCATGCGTCACTGAGACGCTGCGCCCGGCGATGGTCGACGCCGGCCAGTACCTGAACGCCGAGATTCGACAGGTCGTGCCATATCAGGTCCACTCTGCTTTCGTCCCAGTCGATCAAGCCGACCGATCCGGCATCGTCGATGACGATGTTGTCCGCTCCCGGGTCGCCGTGGACAACCGAGGTCGGCACACCGTCGAACTGTTCGAACACCTGCACGATTCGTTCCGCCACCACCGACGGCATGGCGTCGAGGTCGGCGTCGACACTTCGCCGGTGGTCGGCGAGTTCCCGGACTGTGCAGCAATCGGGGCGCTGCCGGTGGTGGACGGTCACGGTGTGGAGTCGTCGGAGCTCGTCGGCGACGGCGGTCCAGTCGGCGTTCGACGACGGCGGGCGCCCCTCCAGCCAGGTCTGGACCACCAACCCGTCCGCCGTCGGGTTTCCGTTGTCGGTCGGCACGGCCACCGGCACCCGAAAGCCGTGCGTGTCGAGGTGTTCGAGCAGGGTGAGTTCCCACTCGAGCGAGTCGGCGGATCGTCGGGCTCGTCGAACCGCCACCGCCCGGTCGCCGATCCGTCCCCGCCAGACGGCGTTGCGGTTCCCGTTCGTCACCGGCTCGATCACCTCGAGTCCGGTCCAGGGGCTGACATCAGGCGGCGGGACGGCTGAGGGCATCGGCACCGCCGTCAACCGGCCTGCGACGGGTCGTCGGGCCAGTCGTGTTTCGGGTAGCGACCGGCCATGTCGGCGCGCACGTCGGCCCACGTTCCCGACCAGAAGCCGGGTAGGTCCCTGGTGGTCTGGATGGGACGTTGGGCCGGCGACAGGAGTTCGACGACGACCGGTTCGCCGGCCACCTCCGGATGTCGGGTGAGGCCGTAGAAATCCTGAGCCCGGGACGACACGGTGGGTCCGTCGGTCCGGTAGTCGATCGGCAGGCGTCGGCCGCCGGGTAGGTCGAGGTGACTGGGGGCGAGCCGGTCGACGTCGGCTCGTAGCGTCGGGTCGAGCGAACGCTCCAGCATCCGGTTCGGGTCGAGGCGGTTGATCTCGTCGATGGAGGTCGCCGCCCGCAGCGTCGGACCGAGCCAGATGTCGAGGGAGTCCAGCAGGCCGGCATCGGACCAGTCGGGCCACGGGTCACCGAAGCGCTCCCGCAGCGCCATGACCCGGTAGCGAAGGCCGTTGCCGTGCGACCGTTGGGCCGACGCCCGGTTGCCTCGAGGCCTGGTGACGCCACTGCCCTTGCCCTTCTTCGACTTGCCCTTCCTCTTCTTCTGCGGCTTCTGCTGTTTGGGTCGGGGCTGCTTCGATAGACCACCGCCCGAACTCGACGGCCCGCCGCCGCCCCAGTCGAGCAGCTCGAAGTCGCGGCGTATCAGGTCGGCGAGCACGGCAGCTGGTTCATCACCCGGTTCGGCCCGGCGTTTGGCCTCGGCCAGCACCACTCCGCCGATGCGGGAGATCCGGCGTTCCATCACCCGACCGTCGTCGGCCACCATCTCCACCTGGGTTTCGATGCGGCGTTCGAAGCGGTCGAACACGTCGATCTGGTCGAGTGCTCCGGCGAGCCGGATGCGGGCGTCGGCCCGCTTGCCGTCGAGATCGGCCGCCACCAGGAACCGCTCGTTGGCCAGCGGATCGCTGTCGGGCACCCACGCGGTGGTGCCGGTGCGGAGCTGGAACCGGCCCCGGCTGCCTCGGGCCACCGCCAGCCGGTCGGGAAAGGCCAGCGCCAGGGTTCGCCCCACCCGGGCGGCGTCGATCGAGTCACCGTCGATCCCGGTTCCGAGTCGGCCACCGGATTCCACGCCGGCGCGGCGCAGCAGATCCTCGGCCGTGCGCAGCACCCGGCGGAGCGCCCGCCGTTCGACGACGAGGTCATGTCGGGGCATACTCCCGGTAACGAGCTGAACCCGAAGTCCGAGATCAGCCGGTGGGTTGGGTCGGTTGCCGGCCAGCGGATCCCGCTCGTCGAGCAGCGCGGCCAGCACACAGGCCAGCCGGCGGTCGGCGTCGGTGTCGGCTTCGAGAATCATGCGGGCCAGGCGGGGGTGGGCCGGCAGTGATGCCATCCGGTGGCCGAGTTCGTTGAGCAGGCCGGTGTCGTCGAGTGCGCCGAGATCGTCGAGCAACTCCTCGGCCTCGCCCCAGACCTTGGCCGGCGGCCGGTTCAGGAAGAAAAGCGACTCGGGGCCGCGAAGCCCCCATGCCCGCAACTCGAGCACCAGCCCCGTGAGGTCGACCTGGGTGATCTCGGCCGCTCGCTGCCGGTCGCGGGCCGCATGCTCCATCTTCGACCACAGCCGGTAGGCCACGCCCGGCTCGGTTCGCCCTGCGCGTCCCGCCCGTTGGTCGGCCGACGCCTGGGAGATCGACACCTGCTGCAGCCTGGTCATCCCGGTCCGAGTGTCGAACCGTGGTTTGCGGGCCAGGCCCGAGTCGACGACGATCCGAACGCCTTCGACGGTGAGGCTGGTCTCGGCGATGTCGGTCGACAGCACCACCTTGCGCCGCATCGACGGTTGCAGGGCCGCGTCCTGCTCGTCGAGCGACAGGCCACCGTGGAGCCGGTGGACCTCGGCCAGCACGCCGCTCGCCTCCAATTCGTCGGCGACGGCGTTGATTTCACCGACGCCGGGCAGAAAGACGAGCACATCGCCGACCTCGTCGTCGAGCGCCCGGTGGATCACGGAGGCGACGTGGGCGGTGAGGTCACGCCGGTTCGTTCGGGGTCGTCGTTGTCGTCGTCCCCCTCCCGGCGCCTTGGCCGGTGTGTAGCGGATGTCGATCGGGTGTTCCCGGCTGGCTGACGTGATCACCGGCACCGGCTGATCGACGTGCTCCGCCAACGAGGCGGCGATGGCGTCGGCCTCGATGGTGGCCGACATCAGCACCACCCGGAGGTCGGGACGGATCGACTGGGCGACGTCCAAGGTGAGCGCCAGCCCCACGTCGGTCTGGAGGTTGCGTTCGTGGAACTCGTCGAAGAGGATCGCACCGACGCCCGACAACTCGGGGTCGTTCTGCAGCCGCCTGGTCAGGATCCCCTCGGTCACCACCTCGACTCGGGTCTCGGCGCTGGTGGCCCGGTCGTCGCGGGTGGTGAAGCCGACGGTGCGGCCCACCCGTTCGCCGAGCAGCGACGCCATTCGGTGGGCCGCCGCCCGGGTGGCCAGACGTCGCGGCTCCAGCACCAGGATGCGGCGACCGTCGAGCCACGGCTCATCGACGAGGCGAAGCGGCACGATCGTGGTCTTGCCCGACCCCGGCGGCGCCACCAGGATCGCCAGCGGGCGGTCGATCAGCGAGCGCCGAAGATCGGGTACCACCTCTTCGACCGGGAGCCCGCCGATGCCGGAACCGGCGTCGGCCCCGTCGGCATTCGCGTCGTCCGGATCAACCACGCCATCAAGGCTAGGTCCCCATGGTCGGGGCGGAGCACGACGTGACCTGTATCAGATCGGGCCACGGTCCGTCTGATATCGCAGAGGGATTCAGTCTCGTCGCCCAGCTCATTCTCATCCCCATCCCTATCGTCACTGGAGGGAACCGTGACCACCGCCTACACGATCACCCCACAACATGACCGCCTCACCGTTCTCGTGCTGCTCGAAACCATGGAGCCGCCGAGCGACGGACTACGTGTCGAGGCCACCGTCGACAGCGACGACCAGGCCGTGCCGGTGGCCAAAGCGCCGATCGTCGATTGGCGCACGACCGGACCGAGTTCACCGAGCGCCGCCCGCCGCTGGCACGAGAGGCGGGGCAAACTCGGTGCCATCCCCGAGATCACTTACGCCAAGACCGTCGTCGACGGACTCGATTCGGGTACGACCTACCGGGTCGAGGTCAAGCGGGGCGACGAGTTGTTGACCGACTGTCGCGGCACCACATTGCCCGGCCCGGAGACCACCACCGCCCGCCTGATGTTCGGTTCATGCCACGGCGTGTCCGCCGACCGGGTGAAGGCCGGGGTTCGGGCGTCGTTCCTCAACTCGGCCCACGGCCGCCTCAGTGCTGCCGCCGACGGCCCGCTGTATCAACTGTGGCTCGGTGACCAGCTCTACGTCGACGACCCGTGGAAGCACGGCTGGAAACCCACCATCGATCCTCACCGCGAGATCATCACCCGCTACCGGGTGGCACTCGGGCTCACCGCCCATCCGAGCGCGTTGTCCGCCATCTTGGCCAAGGGATCGAACCACTTCATCCCCGATGACCACGAGTTCTGGAACAACTACCCCAGAGCCAGCATGGCAACGCTGCCGGTGCACACCGCATCGAGGGTGGCGGCCCAGGTCAAGCGGTACTTCTTCAATCGTTCCGAGAGCCCGCACCCGTACCATCACGGGGCCTGGGGCCGCACGGCCGGTGCCGCCTTCATGGCCTTCCAGTCGGCCGACACTGCGGGGTTCGACGAGTTCGCGCCCGAGGTGTCACCGAGCGCGGTGCAGACGATCGACTTCCCGTCGGCGACCGTGGCGATGGTCGACACCCGATGGCATCGCACCATGGCTCTTCGTGACGTCTCCGGACGAGCCCGATTCCTGCTCGACGACGACTTCGATCGGCTGACCACGATCCTCGAGCGCGATCACCTGGTGGTGCTCGGCCTGGCCAAGCCGATCATCGGAGCCCTGTCTCCCAACGGTTGGTTCAACGAATCGCTCGAGGTCGGCCCCGAGGACTACCGGGCCCAGTACCGGCGGCTGTGGGCGGCGTTGAACCGCCGGGCCGACCGGAACCTGCCGACCGTTGTCCTGGCCGGCGACGTCCACCATCACACCGCCCGCACGGCACTGGACGGTCGGCTGGCCGAGTTCGTGTGCTCGCCGATGGCGCTGATCGACTCGCTCGACAAGCTGGAGATGGTCCCGATCAGTGGTCTGCCGGTCGACGCCGAGTCGATCACCGATGCCGATGAGGGGGGTGACGCCGAGACGGATCAAGCGGTCAACGTCAGCTTCAACGTGAAGACCCACTCGGGCTTCTCGAAGATTCTCGATCGGTTGAAGAAGGGCAAGAAGATGACGAGCCAGGTGGCGAACAACGCCCAGGCCAGGCTCGTCCGCCGTGACCGGAAGCCCCTACGCTCCCGCTACTCGGCCAACCGGCATCCGCTGATCGATGCGAAGGGCCGGCTGAGTTATGCCGACGGCACTCAGCTCTTCCCGCCGGTGAGCCGCCGCGATCAGGCCGTTCCGAAGGTCGAGTGCTCCGGTCTGGCCTCGCTCGATCTCGATCTCGACGGCGAGCACCCGGTGATCCGCTATCGGGCTGAACTCCACAACGAGGGGGTTTCCGACCTGATTCCCCGCCGGGTCGAGATCAAGCTGCGCTGGACCGGCACCCGTTGGGCCGACTGAGTTCGGGCGTGGGTCAGAAGGGCGGCGGGTCAGACCCGGCGGCGGACGCCGGTCAGGAACCTCAGGAAGTCGTACCAGAACACACCACCGAACGACACGGCCACTGCCGTCACCGCCATCCCCAACAGTTCGTCCGCACCGGGGGTGCCCCGCCAGACCTGCCAGTCGGTCGACAACAGCGGTACGCCAAGGTCGTCGAGCGTCCGGAGCTCATCGAGCTGCTCGTCGACCTTCTGCGCCGCCTCCGCGCAGGTGCCCGGGTCGGCCGACTCGGACCCGTCGGCTCCACCACAGCCGTTGGCCAGCAGCGACTGGCTGTAGGCGTCGAGCGTGGCTCGGGCATCCGCGTCGTCGATGAGCGCGGTGGCGAGGCCGACGGCATTGAGGTTGAACAGCAGGGCCATGGCGAAGCCAATGGCCCCGAGCACGTATTTCACGTTGCGGCGATACGAGAGCGAGAGCTGCTCCATCTGGCCGTCGAACCAGGCCCCGGCATTGGCCACGAACTGGTCGACGCTCCGAGCCCGGTCGAGGGCGGTACTGGCGAGATAGTCACCCAACGGCGTGCCCCGCCACTCCTCGGCCAGGGCGAGGACCCCCTCGGTGGCATCGGTCTCGACCCGTCCGTGTTCGCCGGCGTCGGGCCCGTCGTCGGGCAGCCGCTCCTTGGCCAGCTCCCACAGCGCTGAACCGAACGTGCGGCCGTCCACCCACCACACCTTCGTCCGCCGTCCCTGGTCGCGCACGTAGTCGAGCCCGCTGATCGACGCCGAGCCGAGCAGCGCCGCGGTCCGCGCCGCCGACGTCAGGTAACGGCCGGTCGTGGTCGAGTGCTGCATCAGCCGCAACTGATCGGCCATCGGAAGGTCGAACAGCCACTCGGCCAGCTCCGCCGAACCAGGCACCTCGGACGGGTTGACCAGCAAATAGGCATTCACGAGCCGGTGGCCGTCGACGCTGCGCAGGAGGTTGAGCGTCTTGCCGAGGCCGGGGTCCTGGTCGAGGTACCGTTGCTGATCGTTCGACATCTGGCCGAGCCGCCGCACCTCGTCGCGGTTTCCTCCCGTCAGCACGTCCATGACCGTGGTGGTGATCGGCAGGTGGCGGGCCAGCAGGTCGGCCTTGGTGTCGAGCGGGAGCCTGACGAGCCACTCGGCCACCCGCATCCGGCCGTCGTCGGTGCCGGCCAGATGGTGGGGGAGCAGCCGCCGCCGCACCTCGGGTTCCTGGAGCGGCGGATAGATGATCTCGACGTTGCCGTATTCGCCGTAGAGGTCGTGGGCGATCGTCAGCAGCTTCTCGTCGTCGACCTTTTCCAGCCACCACCGCAGCTTCGCCTCCTTCGATCGGAGCTGGATCCTGGCCGGCAACACGGCCCGTTCGTAGACCCGGTCGAAGGCCTGTTGCGCCGCTTTCCGATTCCCTTCGGGCACCCGGTCCTTGCCGGTGATGATCCAATCGATCAGCTTCACACGGTCGACCGCGCCGAGCACGTCGCCCACAACCCGGGGGCGGAAGTCGAGGCCACCCAACCAGCTCGGCGGTATCGACTTGACGATGAAGCCGATGCCGAGATCCGGTTTGCGTTCCGACTGGTCCGACAGCAAGCCGGTCAGTCCACCCCACAGTGCCTTTGCCCTGGTGTTGAGCAGCCGGGACAGGATCTCGTTGAATCCGTCGGCGATCGTGGCCACGACGAAGAAGACGACGGCGAGCCCGATGCCGACCTCGAGGTAGGTGCTGTTCAAGGTCCCCCCTTTGGGATGTCCGGCAACATCATTGCACATGCGGTGGGCGCACGGGTTGTTACCCTTGAACCCGCCGAAGGGTTGCGGCGACGGAGGCGAAGGTGATGGCGGACTCGGTGCGAGAGGGGCGGACGGTGCGACGGTGGGCGGACTCGTCGATCCCGACGATCGGTTTGGCTGTCACGATCGGACTGGTTCTTGCGGCCTGCTCCTCGACCGGTGACGATCCCGACGGCTCGTCGGCGGCCGCCTCCGGTGCGGTGACCACGCAAACCTCGATCGGGTTCGGTCCCGACGATGAACCAGACGGCGCGGCAGGTGACACCGACGACCCCGGCACCGAGACAACAGGCGGCGACAGTGACGACAACGACGCCGACGGCGGCACCGACGAAGCCGGCGACGCCCCCGAGGAGATGGCGGCGGCCGAAGCGGAGATCGAGCGGGTCATCCAACGGAACTGGGAGATCTGGGTCGAGTGCACCACCGACATCGAGGAATGCGACCCCGCAACCGCTCTGGCCGAGACCGAGGACACGACAAGCCGCTTCTACGCCGAGAGTGTCGGGGTCGTCGAACTGTGGCAGCAGCAGGGAATCGCTTACCGACCGGTGGAAGGTCGACCGGCCGACCGTTTCGTGGAGATCCGCTCGATCGACATCGAGCCCGATCTCAGCACGGCCGAGGTCGTGCTGTGCGACCGCGACGACCGGGCCCGCTTTCAACGCAACGTCGACGGGGACTACGACATGGTCGACGGAACCGACATCGGTGAGGATCTGCTGCTCCGCCGGGTTCTCGTGAACGATGACGGCGGGTGGAAGATCGCCGAGAACGAGTTGCTCGACCGCCGCCATGTCCAGGAGGGGATCGATCCCCTCTGCTGAAAGCACCCGGCCGATGGATGTCGAGACACATTGACACTAGTATTGGAGCCGACCACCAGGTTGAGCACTCGGGTCGGCGACCCGTGTGGCATAGCACGAGATGGAGGCGGGTGACAGTGAGGGCCAGGCGTTACGTCGTGATTGTGGCGGCAGCATTCGGCGCGGTGCTGGCTTCGTCGACCTCGGTGTCAGCCCACCACACCGGCGGCGGTCAGGGCGGGAGCAACGGCGACGGCACCGGTTTCATCCTGTCGTGGGCCGGCGGCCACAACTTCACGCCGGGCGGCCACGGCCCGGGCTGCACCTACGACGTAGCCGCCCACGACTGGCCGACCGTGTACGACCAGTTGAACAGCATGCATCAGAACGGTCCCATACCCGATGACCTGGGTACGGAACTCGACAGCCAGGGGCGCCACTTCTGGACCGGAACCTATCAGGGGGTTGTGCACCGCTACGCCTACCAGGACTGCTCGGGGTCCAACAACCTGGTGTGGCTGCCCGTGGTCACCGGAACGAATCTGGGTAACTGGGCGTACGACCAGCTACTCCGCAACGTGCCGGCCCCCGATCCCTACTTCCACCCGATCGACATCGGCGGACCGTGGCTCTACACCCAGGTGCCCACCGACTACCGCCTCCGAAACGTCTTCACCTACGTGGCCCGGGCGTCGGCACTCGGGGCCTGGGTGGAGGCAACGGCCACGCCGAGTGAGGTTGTCTTCGAACTGACCGACGCCGGTCGGCTGATCGACAGCGCCGGCAACCAGGTCACCGAGGTCACCTGCCCGGCGCTGGGATCCGTCGCCCCCTACGACGCCGACAACCCCGGCGACTGTTCGATGACGTTCCTCGACTCGTCATCGATCTCCGGCGATTCTGATTTCGACTACGAGGTGCGCATCGAGTGGGACGTGACGTTCACCGGTGCCGGCGTCGCCGGGCCGTTGCCGCCGGCAACCACGATCACCACCTTCACCACCGGCGAGTCGGTGCGGGTCGGCGAGGCCCGTCCATCGACCTGATCGCTCACCGCTCCGCCGGCGATCACCGCTCGTCGTCCCCACGATCCGGGACGAGCCGATGGTAGAGGAACCAGTCGATTGAGTCGCCGAACCGGGGCTCGGTGGTCAGCAGGCCGGTGAGATGATCGATCTCATGGTCGGCCACACCGGGTCGCACGTGGTCGTCGAGACGTTCCGCCAGCTCATCGCGCATCATGATCTCGAGCTCCTCGACGCGGATTCGACCGGCCCGCAGCGCCTCGGCCAGCGACGGCCACCGGGTGGTCAGCACCGCCCACTTGCCGACGAGTCGCGGGTCGATCCACGACTGGGGATCGAACATGAGGCCCAGCTCATCGGACACCTCGGCCTCGAACCGTAGGCGATTGGCCAACCGTTTGATGGCCCTCGGATTGTTGGGAAGGTAGTCGACGGCCACCGCCTCGGCGGCCCGGTAGGTCTCCGACTCATCGCTGTGGCGGTGGATGACCCGACCGACCATGGTCGGGTCGATGCCTTGCTCGGCGGCCGCGTTCTCGAACGAGTCGACGTCGAGCGACCCGCCCTGACGGTTGCTGTCGACGAGGCGGTAGAGACGTTCGACCAGCACCCGCTTGCGTCGGGTCTCCAGCCATGTGCCTGCGGCTCGAATCGGTGAGGTGACGAACGGAGCCCACGAGAAACCCTCTGGCTTCCTCTGCTCCTGCTGGCGCCGGGTGGCGGCGGCCCGTGACTGAGCGGTGATCCGCTGCAGGAGATCCGAGCCGGCAGCCCGATCCAACTCCGGGATGTCGATCTGGATCTGAACCATCTTCTCCATATAGGCCCGGCCCCACCAACCGTTGCCGTGGTGGCCGATCTCGTCCCCCGGATCGCCGGAGCCGTTGTCTCCCGGCCGACCGGCCCTCCCTGGTCGATGGCTGGTTCCCGAAGAACCGGCGTAGTCCCGGTACTTGATCTCGACGGTCGACGCGATCTTCGTCATGTCGGCCAGGTAGACGATGAAGACGCCGGGATGATCGAGTAGCTGGTTCGCCACCTCGCAGATGTCGATGGCACTCGGCGGGCGGCTGCGTTCGAGGTCGTCGACGAAGATGACCATGGTTCTCGTCGTGGGAACGCCGGCCTGGTTCAGGAGGCGGCCGATCTCCTTGCGGGCCTCGTTCAGCGAGCCTTCCTGGGCTTCGCTCCGTGGCGACGCAATGAATGCGGCCGCCGATCGAGCGGGGTCCACGAACCGGGAGGCGGCGGCCAGGATCGCCAGCACCAGGGCGGCGCCGGCTCCGCCTTCGGCTGCAGCGCCGGCGACCGAGTTGGTGTCATCGGCGGACTGGGCGGCGGTGTCGTCGTTGCCGTCCACGATTCCGTCGGTGGTCAGCCTGACCCAGCCGTAGGCCACGGTGATGGCGATGAAGAACCCGAGCGTGGTGACCCACAGCTTGCGTCGGTACCGCTGGCGGCCGGTCAGCATGGTTCGGGGCAGCATCTGGAGGAATCGGCGCAGGGGGCGGCGATGGCCGTTGAGCTCCCGCCCGACGTGGGCGGTCAACGCCGCACCGAGGTCGTCAGCACCGTCGTGGAGCCACGCGTTGAACCACGTGACGATCGGGGCCAACCGGTCCTCCTGCTCGTCCCTGAGTCGTGCTTCCACCATCCGACCCAGTGATGTCTTGCCCGATCCCCAGGGTCCGTTGACGGCAATCGACAACGGGGTTGTGGTCCTCGGGTTCTCGATCAGCTGCACCACCGCTTCGACGTAGGGTCGGAAGTTCATCACGTCGAAATCGGGGTTGTCGATCGGAATGTCGGCCAGCATGTCCAGCTCGGGCCTGTCGGGGTCGGGCCGAACCGGTGGAGCCGTTGTGACCGTTTTGTTCGTCGTCGAATGGCCGAGCTCGGTCAGCAGCACGTCGTGGGCGCCCACCTCGTCGAGCGCGTCCCGGACGGGGTCGTGGAACGAGGCGAGGTGGATCACAACGTCCCTGGTGTGGATCCGGGTCCCGGGATCGAGGTCGCCGGCCTGATGGCGGACGGTGGCCAGCAGATCGACGAGTGGATACGGAGGTGACGTGTCGCCGCTGAAGTCGGCCTTTCCCAGGAGGCCGTTGGCGTAGTTCGGATGAAGGTCCGCCAGCTCGGCGGCCAACCGGCTCGGGGTCACGCTGCTCGCGAGACCGATGCGATCGATGACGTGTCGAACGCTGGGCGAGAAGTCGTCGAGGTCGATGGACTGCGTGGTGTCGTCGAGCAGGCGGCGGAGACCGTCGCGGGCG
Organism: Acidimicrobiales bacterium; assembly: GCA_965216675.1. Classification (GTDB taxonomy): domain Bacteria; phylum Actinomycetota; class Acidimicrobiia; order Acidimicrobiales; family SZUA-35; genus JAHELU01. The sequence continues at coordinate 2,825,600 of CBDCGK010000004.1, forward strand.
GCGTGTTCATCGAAGCGAAGCTCGTCAAGGCGTCGGGGTAGCACCGTCGAACGTCCGCTGTCGATGGAATCCAGTATCACCAGGGCCAGCTGGGCGAGGGTCGGTGGCGCATCGACGTCGGTTCGGTAGCGATCGATGTATCGCTCGACGGCGTCGACGAGGTCTGTGTTGAATGACGGTGGCCCGGCGATCTCGGTGGCTGCGGCGAGTCGCCATCGGTAGCTGTCAAGGTCGCCTTCCAGGCCGAGCTGTTTCGACCAGGCTCCATAGCCCACCCCGGCCTGCTCGAACGCCTGCTCAACACCTTCGTCGAGCACCATCAGCGCCCAGAGCATCGCAGACCGGGTCACCTCCCGGACGCGGGTAAGTTTCTGCTCGCCTCGGAACAGGCTGAGCTGGTAGGCAAGCCGGCTCGCAGTGCGAATCGGCTCCTGGTCCAACAGTTCTTCGATGCTCGAGTCGTGGTCGGGTGCGACGCTCATGGCTCGGCTGTCTCCCTCCGGTCGGGTCGCTTGTCAGCTCGCCCGTTGCTGTAAAGACGGATATTCGCGACCCGTGATACGTGGCGGTCCGAATCCACGGACCGCAGGGCAAGTGGAACCGGTTCCCGGCGGGCGGAGTACAACTGTTGTATGGGAGCCGCTCCCACCGAAACGGACCACGAGTTGATCGTGGCGGCCATCGAGGGCGACGTCGCGTCCTTCGGTCGACTGGTGGGCCGCTATCAACGCGACGCGGTGCGCATCGCCGCGGTTGCGCTCGGGTCGGCCACCGACGCGGAGGATGTCGCCCAAGACGCGTTCGTCAAGATCCATCGGGCGCTGCCCGGGTTCGACCTCACCGCCCCGTTCCGCCCGTGGCTCTACCGGATTGTCGTCAACACGGCTCGAAGCAGGCAACGTTCACACCGGCGGCAAGGCGACCTGCGGATCCGGGTCGCGGCCGTCGCCCCGGTGACCGATGCCGGACTCGACCACGGCCCCGACGACATCGCGGTGCACCTCGACCAGCGCCGCCGGCTGATCGAGGCGATCAACCGGCTCGCCCCCGACGATCGCCTGATTCTGACCTACCGGTGGTATGAGCAGCTCACCGAGATCGAGATGGCCGAGGCGCTCGGCTGCCCGGCCGGAACGGTGAAGTCGCGCCTCAGCCGGGCCATGCAGCGACTCCGCAGTGAAATGAGTGGGATGAGTGGAACGAATGAGATGAGCGGACCATGAACAATCTCGAGGAAGCTTTCGCCGATGTCATCGAGAACCTGGACCTGCCCGAGGTCGATCTGACCTCGGCGGTGCTCGATGGCATCGAATCCGGTCCGGATGCCGGTGTCGGGTCCAGCGCTCCTGCTGCGACCACTGGTGCCGTCTCGGGAACGGGGCCGTCGAGATGGATGGTGATGGCGGCGGCCGCCACCGTCGTGTTTGCCGTCGGCTTGGCGTTGGCGACCACAACGGCCGGCCGCACGGTCGCCGCCTGGTTCGGGATTGGTGCCACGGCTTTCGAGGTTGACGAGCCGGGCGAGTCGGTGGGGGCGGTCGAGACCGGATTCGGGGCGGCGGTGGAGCCGGTGCCCGACGTGGTGCCGATCGAGTCGCTCGGTCGGCCCGACGCGGTGTTCGACGACGTCCGCCGCGGTCGCACGTACCTCTGGACCGCCGAGGACGGTGGGGAGCTGCGGCTGTCGGCCCGGTCGTCGGCCGGCTCGACGCTGGCGATCAAGTCGCTGGCCTCGGCCGACGACGTCGAGTTCCTGACCGTCGAGGTGCCGAACGAACCGGGCGTACCCCGCCCCTACCCCGGCGTGTGGATCGGTGCTCCCCACACCTTGAGCTACCCGGTGGACGGACTCGATCTCGAGCTGATCGTCGACGCCGGTCCAGTGCTGATCTGGGTGAACGTCGACGACGACGTCGAGCTGCGCCTCGAGGGCGCGGAGGGCAAAGCCGAGGCCCTTCGTTACGCCACCCAGATCTCGGAGGGAACCGAACTGCTCCCGCCGGGGTAGCTGTTGTGTGACCTCAACGCTCGACGACAAGATCGATCCGGAAACCGACCCGATCCGTGACGGTTCATCGCCAATCGTCACCACCGAAAACCTCCACCGAACTTTGAGCCTCCCACGACCCTTTTCGGGGTCGTCGGGCGCTCAAAGTTCGGGCGGGGGTGGGCGGGTGGCGGTCGTTCTGGTGACGGCTCTGGTGGCAGTCGGCCTCGTCGGCGCCGCGTTGGCGGCCGGATTCGCGCCCGACGTCGGCTCCGACGACCACGATCACGTCGACCACGATCACGTCAACAGCGAGCACGCCCAAACCGGGCCGTATGAGTCACAATCGGCGGCGGCCGAGCCGCCACTGCCGGGCCTGCAGCCGGCCGGTACGTTCGACCCGACCAACTCGGTCGCCAACTACGACGCCTCGGTCGTGGCCACGGTGCTCGACGGAGCACTGGTCTTCACCGAGGCCGGCGGCCCGATCAACCGGCACTGGACCGACCTACCGCCCGGATTCGAGCTTCGAGCCCTGTCGACCAGCGGGACCGCGGCGGCGCTCGTCGAACACGAGACCGACGAGTCGGGCCGGGTTCTCGGCAGCAACATCATGATCGCCGAGCGGCCGCCGAATTGGCCGAACTCGGCCCCAACCGTCAACATCCACCACCTCACCGGGCTCGTCGAGCCCGAGGCGTTCGCCACCGACGGACGATCCCTGTTCGTCATCGACCATCAGGCCGGCAGTGAACCGGGAACCTATCGCGTCCGACCGTTCGATCTCGAAACCGGCTCGTTGGGTGAGATGCTCGGCCCGACCAAACAACCACTGATCGAGGACATGAACGGAACCGGTCGCCGGCAGATCTGGGGGTTGGGTGACGGCCGCCTCTACACGCTCTACGTCCGGCAGGCCGATCACGTTCACGCCTCGGGCCGACCCGGAACCGACGGGTTCGTGCACATCCTCGACCTCGACGAGGAGTGGGCGTTCTGTCTCGATCTGCCGCCCTCGTTCGGTCAGGGCGATCTGGCAACGACGGCCCTGGCGGTGGGAGCGACGACGATCGCCGTCCTCGACCTCAACGCCGGCGAGGGCGGGCAGCTCGCCTACGCGTCCACCACCGATCGTCTGGTCACCGAGATCATCGATCTCCCGCTGTCGTTCCGCCGGTCCATGAAGGCCATGTCGGTGGCTGCGGCCGACCAACCCGGTCGTCCTTCCGGCCGGCAACCCGAGGTCCATCTCGGGTTGTTCGGAACGACGATCGCCGTCGGTGTCGGTGACGCACTGGTCTGGTTCGACGGCACCACACTCGAACCGCTCGGCGACCCCGGGGCCGGCGTCGAGCTTCCCGGTGAGCTGTTCGGCCTCACCACATTGCCCGGCAGCGGGGTGCTGGCCTGGACGTTCGGCGGGCAGGGACCGGTTCAACTCGCGCCACCGGCGACGCCGGGCTGAACCCGCCGTGCTGACCGGCGCTGTCGAATCCCGTCCGGTGCCTGTTGGTCGGCGCCGGCCAATGAGATCGGATCGACCTCTTTGCCGATCATCGAGGTTGTCACCGGTCAAGTTGTTCATGGTTCCCGGTGAGGCGCGCTGATGTCAGTGCAATGTGATCAACGGGGGTTTCGTGCCCAGACGACGGCCACTACTGTCGGGAGCGACAAGCATGTCTTGTTGGGGCGGGTCCAATTCCAACGATCGGAGCAACTGAATGCGGAAGAGACTTCTCGCAGCCCTCGCTGCGCTGTCATTTCTTGGAATCTTCGTCGCCGTCCCGCAAACGGAGGCGGCGACTCCTGACGACGAACTGATCGCCACGTGCGAGGAGCTGTACGGCGACTACATGGAGGTGCCCACCAGCGAGCCGCTCGCCGTCTGCCAGTGGGACATGGCGCTCATCGGTGCCAACGACGACACATTCGAGCGGGCCACCGGCAAAGGGGTGAAGGTCGGTGTGATCGACAGCGGCATCGACTTCGACCATCCCGACCTGGCCGAGAACATCGACGTCGACCTGTCCTGCTCGTTCATCTTCGACGACGATCCGCTGGCTCTCGACATCGAGAAGGCCAACGGCGACTGTTCCAACAAAGCCGCCGCCCAGGACTACGGCGATCACGGAACCCACGTCGCCACCACGATCGGCGCCCCCATCAACGGGTTCGGCATGGCCGGTGTGGCCCCCGAAGCGACCATCGTCGGCCTGAAGGTCTGCTCGGCCGCCGGGTACTGCTTCGCCGACTCGGTCGCCGCCGCCCTCCGTTACTCGGGCGACGTCGGCCTCGACGTCGTCAACCTCAGCCTGTTCGCCGATCCGTACCTGTTCTACTGCAAGAACGATCCGGATCAGCGGGCGACCTACAACATGATCGCCGAGGCCGCCCGCTACGCCCAGCAGCAAGGTGTGCTGATCGTCTCATCGGCCGGTAACGGTTCCAACAACCTTCGTCATCCCGGACTCGACACCACCAGCCCCGACTTCCCGCCGGGTATCGCCGAAACCCGCGACATCACCAACAACTGCAACGTCGCCCCGGCCGAGCTGCCCGGTGTGGTGACGGTCATGGCCACCGGCCCGATCGGCTACCCGGGCTACGACCTGAACATCGCCGACTACTCGACCGTTGGCGGCAACGTCGCTGCTCCCGGTGGCGACTACCTGCGGGCCACCGGAACCCGCATCGACGCCATCCTCGGTGGTATGTCGTCGACCAGCGATCCGGGCCTCGGTATCTGGGCGTTCTTCGACTTCCTGGAGCAGACCGGCAACCCGTCGTTCAAGTTCCTCACCGTTGATCACCAGGGCGAGCGCTACGGCTACCTCAACGGCACGTCGATGGCGTCACCGCACGCCGCCGGTGTGGCCGCGCTGATCGTCGAACAGCATCCGAACTGGAGCCCCGGGGCCGTGTCGGCGGCCCTCAAGCGGACAGCCACCGAGCAGCCGTGCCCGGCCGATTGGGCGCCGTTGAACGATGGTGACGAGCGCGACAAGTGCCGCGGCGGAAAGGGTCACAACGACTTCTTCGGCCACGGCCTGGTGAGCGCGTCGGCCGCCACCGGAGGCTGATCAGCCGCTCGGAGTCACTTCCGGGCCTCCACGAGCGCACAAAACGGCGTACCCGTTCGCATCATCGGTGATGTGGACGGGTACGCCGTTGGCGTTTCCGGGCCTCGAAAACCTCGCTTCAGGCCTGCAGATGTTTCGCCGATCAAAGTGTCATGGAGCTGTCGACCTCTGACGCCGCCGCAGTGGCCGCCACCGAACCGAGTCGTCGCGTCCACCGGGGCGGGGACGGGGACGTGTCGCAGGCGGTCTCCGGCGAACAAGCGCTGCAGCAACTTCTGAAGCGTCGCGACGACGGGGAACCATTGCCCGCGGCAGGCGTCCCGCTGGATCTTCGGGGAATGAGGCTCGTGGATGCCGACCTTTCCGGCATCGACCTGACCGGCGCCGATCTGTCCGACGGTGAGTTGCTGCGCTGTGATCTGCGCGGAAGTCGACTCATCGGAGCGAAGCTACGCAACACGCTGCTCCACGACGCCGACTTCACCGACGCCGAACTGCTCGGTGCGGACCTTTCCGGTGCCGACCTGACCAACGCCACCCTCGACCGAGCAGGCTTCGGTCAGGTGACCGCTGTCGGGACAGCGTTCTTCGGTGTCACCGCCAACAGCGCCACGTTCTCCGGCGCCGATCTGACCGAGGCCGACTTTCGAGTCGCCAATCTCGACTCCAGCCGAATGTTGACAGCCACCATGGTGCGCGTCGACTTCTCCGCAGCCACACTCACGTCGGCCGACCTGACCGGCTGCGACCTCGCCGGTGTCGTCTTCCGGGAGGCCGACCTTCGCGAGAGCCGGCTCAAGAACGTGGCCGGCTACAGCTCGGCCGACTGGATCGGCGCCGACATCCAGAACGTCGATTTCACCGGGGCCTGGCTCCTTCGTCGACACATTCAGGACGAAAACTATCTGCACGAGTTCCGCACCCAGTCGCGGCGCCACGAACGCCTCTACCAACTGTGGAAGCTGACATCGGACTGCGGGCGCTCGCTGCGGCGGTGGACGCTGTGGACGGCGTTGATCGCATCCGTGTACGCCGTGGCCTACACCCAGGTCGATATCGACTGGGGAGGCCACGAAACCCCGGCGGCGCCCATCTACTACTCGGTCGTGACCTTCACCACCCTCGGTTATGGAGACATACTTCCCGGTTCGACGGCGGCACAGCTGTTGGCCATGTCCGAAGTGGTGTTCGGCTATCTGAGCCTCGGCGGGATGATGAGCATTCTGTCCGACAAGATGGCCCGTCGGGCCGGGTGACCCCGAGGAGGATCGAGAAGAGGCCATGGTTCTGCGGCTGTTGAAGAAGAAATCCGATGATCGGCGGGAGCTGCAGTCGATCCTCGGCCAGTACGAGATTCCGACGTTCCCCGGCGCGGTCATGCGAACCGTTGATGAGCTTCGTAAACCGGACTCGTCCGCCGCCGACGTGGCCGAGGTGCTCAGCACCGATCCCGGGCTGACCGTTCGGTTGCTCAAGCTCGTCAACTCGGCCGGATTCTCCCTGTCACGACCGGTGAACAACGTGGCCCAGGCTGTAGCCGTCGCCGGCTATGGGACGGTCGAGTCCCTGGTCATGTCCGTCGGTGTGACCACCGCGCTCGGTGGCCGTCAACTGGACGGTTTCGATCTCGTGCGGTTCTGGCGGACGTCGAGTCTACGGGGCACGCTGGCCCGCAAGCTGGCCTCCGAATATCATCCGGCCACGACCGAGCTGAGTTTCACCGCCGGCCTGCTTCAGGACATGGCCGTTCCGCTGCTTGCCACGGCCCGGGAAGACTACCGACCGGTCTTGGCCGACTGGTATGCGGGCACCGCCGATCTGATCGAGTTGGAGCTGAGCCGGTTCGGGTGGGGACACGATCAGGTCGGGCAGTGGCTGTGTCAGGAGTGGGATCTGCCGGTTTCGCTGGCCGACGCCGTGGCCGGACACCACGGGCGCGGCGAGGGCTCGGTCCCGCCGGCGGTTCGCCTGGTGTCGTCGATCCGTGAGGTAGCGATCGAGGACAGCTTCGAGGTCATTCCGAATCGAGCGGCGTCCGAGTACGGCTACGACGCCGAGCGAGTTCAGATTCTGCACGAAGAAGCCGAAGACGAGGCCGATGAACTCGCCCTGGTGATCGGCTAGCGGCTTCGGCGGCGGAGCGCCTCGCTTCGAGTTTGCGTTCGCAAACTCCTGTGGTTTGTGGGGGTGCCCCTGGGGTTGGTCGTTGTGGCGAGGCGGCGGCTTCGGCGGCGGAGCGCCTCGCTTCGAGTTTGCGTTCGCTAACTCCTGTGGTTTGTGGGGGTGCCCCTGGGGTTGGTCGTTGTGGCGAGGCGGCGGCTTCGGCGGCGGAGCGCCTCGCTTCGAGTTTGCGTTCGCTAACTCCTGTGGTTTGTGGGGGTGCCCCTGGGGTTGGTCGTTGTGGCGAGGCGGCGGCTTCGGCGGCGGAGCGCCTCGCTTCGAGTTTGCGTTCGCTAACTCCTGTGGTTTGTGGGGGTGCCCCTGGGGTTGGCGCGGGGACGCCGGCCCGAAAACGGAGAGGGCGCACCTTGACTCGCATCCGCCGTGAGGCGAGCAGGTGCGCCCGTTCGCTTTTGATCGGTCGTCCCACCGGGGAGTTGAGAGTTTCGCCAATCGTTCGTGACGGCCAGGAAGTATCGGCGTCGCCGGCGGGTTGGCGACTGTATGCGACGTGGTCTCTCTCATCTTCTGGTCCTGATGCTGGCCGTGGCGGTTGTGGCGTCGGCTTGTTCCTCGAACCCGTCCACCGATGAGGCGGCAACCGACGCCGAGACCGATGTCGACGGCAACGCCGAGGCTGATGACGGAAACGATGATGGCGCAGGTGAGGTCGACGACACGGAGTCGGAGGCACCGTCGACGGTCGACCCCCCGCCCGACCCGGCACCTGAGATCGCAGCCGGCGAGTTCAACGCACCCGGTTCGTTCGGTGATCCGCCGCCCATTCCCGCCTCGTACGATCCGGCACTCGGCGACGCCCTCGAGCGGGTGTTCGGTGACACTTTGTCGACAGCCGGGTTCGCCACCACCGAACGCGACGCCCTCCAGGCCATCGAAGACTCGGGCGACCCGCGACTGGCGTGGTATGTCGCCGACCTCATCCGGTTCTTCGGTGCATCCCAGGGTTCGCTCATCACCACCGCCGAATCTCTGACCGGACTCGACCTGTCGGATGTGTCGCCATGGGGTGAGCTCACCGACCACCTGATCGCCTGGGACGTACCGGCCCCGCCCGGCTATGTCGAGCACAAGCGCAGGCTGTTCACCGAAGTCGTTCCGGAGTGGGCTACGTTCTTCGACGAAGCGGCCGCCGTCGAAGCAGGGGGAGCGGTCGACTATCGCCTCTGGTCCTGGGGCGGCGTCGGCATCGACAACCGGCCGTTCGACCAGACGAACCTCCCCTGTGGCTGCATCCCCGCCATCGACAACCCCGAGGTCACCGACGCCGCGGGCGGTGACTGGTACGACGACGATCGCATCGTGTTCGGTGTCGAGATCAACGGCGAGGCCCGGGCCTACCCCCGTAACATCATGGAGATCCGGGAGATGGTGAACGACACCCTCGGCGGTCGTGACATCGGCATGCCCTACTGCACGCTGTGCGGAGCGGCGCAGGTCTACTTCACCGACGAGCTGCCGGCCGGCGTTGAACGGCCGGTGCTTCGAACCTCGGGTCTGCTGACCCGGTCGAACAAGGTGATGTACGACGTCAACACCTTCAGCGTGTTCGACACCTTCCTCGGAACAGCGGTCACCGGGCCGCTGGCCGAGGTCGGCGTGCAGCTGGAGCAGGCCTCGGTGGTCACGACGACCTGGGGTGAATGGAAGGCCGCCCACCCAGGAACGACGATCCTGGCGGAGTCGGCGGCGCTCGGCCGCGACTCCGATCTGCTCAACACCCGCGACGCCGAGGGCCCGATCTTTCCCATCGGCGACGTCGACCCCCGCCTCCCAGTCCAGGAGCCGATCCTCGGTGTCACCACCGCCGCCGGGCAGCCGGTCGCCTTCCCCGTCGACGCCGCCCGACAGACGCTGCTCGACGGCGGCACCGTCGAGTTCGACGGCATCACCGTGGAGTTGGCCGGCGGCGGTGTTCGGGCGGTGGGTCCTGACGGTGAAGGCGTCGGCAGCCACCAGGCCTTCTGGTTCGCGTGGTCGCAGTTCCACCCCGACACTGCCCTCTGGACGTCCTGAACACGACTGGTAGCAAAAGGCGAGGCGACGCCTCGCCTTTTGCTACCAGAGTTGGCCGGTGGCGGCCGCGCTGACCCTGACCCTGGCACCGCCCTCGACCCTACCACCCTCGACTCGCGACACGATGGCGTCGATTTCGTCGTCGGTTCGCGACGGGTCGTGGTGGAAAAGCACGAGGTGCTCCACTCCGTGACGGGTCGCGAGATCGATCGCGTACTCGACACTGGAGTGCCCGAGGAAGCCCTTGGCGGTTAGCTCGTCGGCCAGGTGCTGCGCATCATGCAGAAGCAGATCGGCTCCCGACACCAGCTTCACCGGTTCCTCCGTCGCCCCGGTCTCCCAATAGTCCGGGATGTAGGCGAGCGAGCGGGTCCCGTCGGTGACCCGGTAGCCGAACGTGCGACCACCCTTGTGGGTCACATCGTCGGCCAGCACGTCGAAACCGCCGAGATGGTGCCAACCCGGATCGAGCGCATGAAGGCGCCACCGGCCACGGAGCTGATCGGGGGTGATTGGAAAGTGCGGGGGACCGATGGCCCGGGCCAGCAGCTCGGTCGGGTCCTCGTCTTGGGCGGGAAGATAGAGATCGACCTCGGCGTCCGGGTGGTCGACGACCGAACAGAACGGCAGGCCGTGGGTGTGATCCCAGTGCAGGTGACTCAACAGGATTGCTCCCCGAAACGGCTGGCCACTGGTCCGGGCAGCGAGATGACTCAGGCCGGTGCCGGCGTCGAGCACCAGGGTCGGGGCCTTCCCATCAACCGACACCGCCACCGAGCTGGTATCACCGCCGTAACGCTCGAACGCCGACCCGGTGGCCGGCGTCGAGCCCCGGCAGCCGAGGATCGCCACCTCCACTCAGCCGTCCTCCCGGCGGTGCCCGGCCGCCACGTCGGCCAACATGTCGCGGTCGAACGAGTCGACCGACACTGCGGCCACCCGGGCCGGGGTCGATGCGGTGACGGTCGAGGTTCTGATCCCTCCCTCCAGAACCGCCCGTTCACCGACGATCGCCCCCGGCCCGACCTCGGCCACCACCTCACCGTCGACGTGGACCGAGAACATACCGTCGAGCACGAGGTACAGTTCCTCGCCCGGTTCGCCCTGGCGGGTGAGCTTGGTGCCCTCGGGAAGCTCCCGGATGTCGGGTTCGGACGCCATGACCTGGCCCGACAGCGATCGCTCGACCGCCGGCTCGGCCTCGGCCACGACGATGGATCGCTCGACCCCGTGCCACGGTGATCGCTCGTGCTCGTGGGTCTTGATCCAATCGGCCCAGTTGACCATGCCGTTCTTGGCCGCCAGCTCGCCGTTGTGGTCGTAGATCCAGTGCCGGGGGAACGCGGCCGCTCCGACGACCTCGAAGCGCGACGTGCCGTCGGCATCGATCTCCAGGCCCAGCGTCGTCCAGGTGGTCGGCGCCGTGATCCGCAGATACGGCGGACGATCGATTCGGTGGGGGAGCGGGGCGCCCGTCCGGCAACCCACCGACTGCACGAACCGGGCGGTCGTTCCGCTGATCTCCGGCTCGTGCTGAAGAACGGGGTAGCCGATCCCGGGAAACGTGAGTCGGGCCCGGCCGATCTTCCCGCTGGTCGACCCGACCACGCCTCGCCCGCTGTAGCCGGCGTCGACGATCTCATTCGTGTCGCCGTCCACCTCGATCCAGGCCGCCAACCGGTTGGCCGCCCGCAACCGGTCGTCGGCCCGCAGCTGGTCGAGAACCTCATCGTCGACCCGCTCGGGAGGGGCGATGTCGTAGTGGCCGAGCCCGATGTCCATCGGCACCCGGAAGAGCCCGGTGATGGCCTCCGACGGGATCCAACTCACCGAGGTAACGGCCGATTCGATGCGTCGGGTAGTGGGTCGACCTGCCATGACTAGCTGTGGTTCCCGCTGTTGCCCCGGACGATGGTCACGCCGAAGAAATCGAGAAGCTCATCGCAGTCGGCCCAAGGAAGGTCGGCGAACGGGGCCGTTGGCACGGCGAAGTTGCCGGTGTGGCTGTTCAGTGCCGCCCCGGCGGCGCCGGTGTGGATGTGGTCGTGGTGGGCATTGAGCGGCAGGCTTTGGTTCGCCGCCAAATCGACGCATCCAGTTGCGACAAAGCCTGTTGGCGTCTCCCGGCCGCCGATGATCAAGGCGTGGGGATGCAGCGGGGTTTCCTCGTCTCCGTGTTCATCGGCGGCGGCAGTGCCGGCTGCGAGCAACAGGGCGGCAAGAACGGCGGCGATGAGTGACAGTGATTTGCGCATTGGTCTGGGGTTCCTTCCCTCGGCTGGTTGCGTCGCCCGGCGGTTCCACTGTCGGTGATCGTGGCCTCGGCGTCGCTGGTGCATTCCGCATGAATGGGGTGTGGGTTTCCCCACCCCACCAGGCCGGTCCACACCCTGTCCGCCGCAGGCCGATCCATGGGAGATTGGTTGTCATGGAGATCTCGGTTTTTCTGGCCGACGACAACCTCCTGGTGCGCGAAGGGGTGAAGGCACTGATGGAGTTGTCCGACGACCTCGTCATCGTCGGCGTGGCCCAGGACTTCGACGAGCTCGTGGCCGGCGCCGGCGAAACCGAGCCCCAGGTCATCGTCACCGACATCCGCATGCCCCCCGACTTCAGCCGGGAGGGGATCGAGGCGGCCAAGCTCGTCCGGAAACGCCATCCGGGTACCGGCATCGTGATCCTGTCGCAGTACGACGACCCGGAGTACGCCATCTCGCTGCTGTCCGAGGGAGCCGCCGGCTACGCCTACCTGCTGAAGGATCGGGTGGCCGAGGGCGATCAACTGGTGCGGGCGGTCCGCGAGGTGGCGACCGGGGGGTCGATGCTCGATCCTCGCATCGTCGAGGCTCTCACCAGGCCGGTGACGCCCGATGGGCTGCTCGACTCCGGTGAGGAGACGCTGCTCGACATGGTGGCCGAAGGCAAGCCGATCAAAGCGATCGCAGTGGCGCTGGCCACAACACCGGCCGATGTCGACCACCGGATCGAGGCACTGTTCGTGAAGCTGGCCGAGGGACTGAGCGGCGGCAACCAGGCGGCGCTCGAACGACTACGCACCCTCCAGCGGGCCATCGCTCAGCGGGAGGAGCAGGGCGAAGAACTGTCCCGCCTGCTGCCCGGCGGTGTGGCCGACAAGCTGCGGCGAGAGGGCCGGCGGATCGGCGAGACCGAGGAGCTGGAGGTGACGGTGTTGATGTCGGATATCCGTGGCTACTCGGGAATCGCCGAGCGGGTCGACCCCACCACCCTCGCCGGGCAGCTCAGCCGCCACCGGGCCGAGATGAATCGTGCCATCATGGATCATGGGGGAACGGTCATGCAGTTCGTCGGCGACGCCGTGATGGCGGTGTTCGGCGCGCCGACGCCCATGGCCGACCACGCTGCTCGGGCCGTCGATGCCGCCGTCGCCATGCACAAGGCGCAGGATGCGGTGAACGCCGAGTGGGAGGGTGTCGACCTGGAGCCGTTCGGCCTCGGGATCGGCGTGTCGACCGGACCGGTCGCCGCCGCCCTGCTCGGCTCGGAGGAACGGCTCGAGTACTCGGTGGTCGGCGACACCGTCAACCTGACTCAACGTCTGCAGCAGTGGGGTGACCCCGGCGAGACGGTGTTGAGCGAGCCGACCTTCGCGCAGCTGGCGACGCCGCCCACCTGCGAGCCGCTGGAGGCGGCCGCGGTCAAGGGCCGGGTTGCTCCGGTCGCGGCCTACCGCTTCCCGCCTCGGGCCGCCACGCCTCGGATCGGCACGTCGTGACCGAGACACGCCAACGGACACTCCTCCGGACAACGGTTGCGATCGCCGTTGCCGGCCCTGTGACGGGTGTCGTCCTCGTTGCTCTTGTCCGTGGCCCGGCCGCCGTGCCGGACACGACCGCCGCACACGCGTTGTTCGTGACCTGTGGCCTCGCCCTGGTGGTGTCGCTGGCGGCCCGGGAGCAGGCGACGAACCGGCTGGTCTGGGTTCTGGCCGTCGCTGCGCTCGGCATCGGCTTCTTCGGGTTCCAGGAGGGAGCCCGCCAGGTATTGGACCCCGACGGCCCGTTGTCGATAGTCGTCATCACCCGGCCGGCCGATCTGGCGCCGGCGTCGGCGTGGCTGTTCGCCGTCGCCATCGCCGTCAGCTCAGCCGGCAACGCGCTGCTCACGACGTTCGGCCTCCTCCTCTTTCCCGACGGCCGTCTGCCATCGAAACGGTGGCGACCGGTCAGCGGCCTCATCGCCATGGGGATACTCGTTGCCGCCGGTCTCAGCATCTGGGGCTGGTCGCCCCACAACACGGTGGCACCGGACGATCAGGCGACGTTCAACATCGGCCCGTCGATCCACGCCGCCAGCACGTTGGTCGCCCTCGCCGGGCTCATCGTCCGTTTCCGCCGTGAGACGATGGCCGAACGGGTGAGAATCAAGTGGGTGTTGTGGGGACTCGGTGTGTTCGTGATCCTCATGCTGATCGGTCTGAACACCGGTTTTGTGCCCGTGACCATGGCAGCGTTCGCGACCCTGTTCGCCGCGTACGGCATCGGTATCGCGCGCCACAATCTCTTCGACGTCAACGTTGTCATCTCCCGCACCCTCACCTATGCGGTGCTGGCCGCGGTGATCGGTACGATCTACGTGGGCGTCGTGGTCGGTATTGGGTCGCTGCTGGGTTCGGGAGATGAGCCGAACCCTGTCCTGGCCATCACCGCCACTGCCCTGGTCGCCGCTGCTTTTCAACCCGCTCGCCGCCGACTGCAGCGTCTGGCGAACCGGCTGGTGTTCGGTCGACGGGCCACGCCGTATGAGGTGCTGTCCGACTTCTCCCGTCGGGTGGCCGCAACCGGCGACTCGCTCCTTGCCGACGTGGCCCGGTCACTGGTCGACGGCACCGCGGCCGAGCGGGTGGCCGTCACCGTCGACTTGGAGGATGGCACCGCCGAGGCTGCAGCCTGGCCGCCTGATCCGGCAGCGGCGATCGAAACAACCAGTCCGGCCGAGCCCCTGCGGCTCCCCATCGTCGAGAGCGGAGTGCGGCTCGGCTCGCTCGACTTGTACGTGCCGCCCGGGCAGAGCCTGCCGGACGACGAATGGCGTCTCGCCGAACACCTGGCGGCCGGAATGGGACTGGCGCTCACCAACGAGACACTGACCGAGCGGCTTGCCGGTCGGGTCGACGAACTCCGTCAATCCCGACGCCGGTTGGTCGCCGTGCAGGACGACATCCGTCGGCGACTGGAGCGGGATCTCCATGACGGCGCCCAGCAGCAATTGGTGGCGCTGAAGGTCAAGCTCGGCCTGTGTCGCAGTCTGACGGCTGCCGCCGAGAACGCCACCGTGACCGAGCTCGTGGAGCGATTGGCCTCCGATGCCGACAAGGCGGTGGAGTCGTTGCGTGATTTCGCCCGGGGCGTCTACCCACCGCTGCTGGAATCCGACGGGCTCGAAGCGGCCATCTCCGGTCAGCTCCGTCGCTCGCACACGACGGTCGATCTGCACGTCGACGCGCTCGGGCGCTATCGCCGAGAGGTGGAGTCGACCGTCTACTTCTGCATCCTCGAAGCGCTTCGAGAGACGACGGGCGCCAAACGGGTCGACGTCGCTCAACAGAACGGCTCGATCGTCTTCGCCGTGTGTGCCGACGGGGACGGCGCCGAATCAGTCGGGTCCGAGTTCCGGACGCCACGGATACGGGATCGTATCGATGCGCTGTCGGGGAGCGTCGATGTGGTGAGGAATCCCACCGGTGGCATCACCCTCAGCGGCACCATCCCCACGGCACCCGAGGCACCGGCGGCGACATCGTCATGACCGCGGCGGCCGATAACACCACCGGCAGGAGGATGGCGATCATCCAGCGCGCCGCGATCGTGGTCGGGCTTCTGGTGGTGACGGGGGGTGTGGTGCTGCTCACCGCGCTGCAACCGGATCAGGTCGCTGCGAACGCCACGGGACTTGCCGCAGTCTGTCTGTTTGCGACGGTCGCCTGGTTCGGCGTTCGTGACGATCCTCGAAATCCGCTCGTCTGGATCCTGACCCTGTGGGTTCTGTGCATCGGTTTCTATCCGATTGTCCCGTTGACCCGTCTCCTGTTCTATCCCGAGGTGCCGGTCGACCTCGACTTCGAGACCTACATTCCCGCCGACTTGCCGGCCGGAGCAGCATGGACCGACGCCATGTACACCGGTCTCGCGAGTCTCTCCTTCACAGCGCTGTTGACGTTCGGGTTTCTCCTGTTCCCCGACGGGCGGCTTCCCTCGCCGCGCTGGCGGTGGGTGGGACGGCTGTTCGCCGCGTGTCTTGTTGGCATGGCCGTCATCAACGTGATCGTCGCCCTGCCGTCCAGTACGGTGACGCCAACCGCCCACCCCCTGTTCCATCTGACCACGCCGTTCGTCCTCGGTGCACCGTTCGTGTCGATCGCCGGTCTGATCGTCAAGTACCGCGGCGGTGACCGGGAGATGCGGGGTCGGATCCGCTGGGTCTTCCTTGGAGCGTTGCTGGCAGTGCCGATCCTCTTGATCGGTGTTGTCTTCTCCTCCGATTTGCTCACCAACCTCGGACTCGGGATCATCGTGGTCTCCTACGGGATCGCCATCGTCCGTCATCGGTTGTTCGATGTGGATGTCGTCATTTCGAAGACGCTGGTGTTCGCCGGCTTGGTCGGGTTCATCACACTGGTCTACGCCGCACTGGTGGTGGGTGTCGGCTCGGTGGTGGGTGGTTCGAGTTTGGGGTGGTCGATTGCCGCCACTGCCATCGTGGCGGTGGTCTTCGAGCCGGTGCGGGACCGGGTGCAGCGGTGGGTCAATCGTCTGGTCTACGGACAGCGGGCCACACCCTACGAGGTGCTCGCCGACCTCACTGGTCGCCTGGCCCGGACCGAGCGGGAGGAGGGTCTGTTCGAGCGGATGGCTGAACGAGTGGCGGAGGGGACTGGTGCGGACCGGGTGGTGGTGTGGACGGCGGTGCCCGGTGGTCTTGCGGCGGTGGCGAGTCAGCCAGAGGATGCACGCCCAGGCGAAATGGAGCGATCGATGACCGACCTTCCGGGTGTTGCGGTACCGGTCGAGCAGGACGGTGAGGTGCTGGGGGCTCTGACGGTCGAGACCGGTCGTGGCGAGGCGCTCACGGCGACTGAGCGACGGCTGATCGAGGATCTGACCGGCTCCGTCGGACTCATGATGCGGCGGCGTCGGCTCGACGAAGAGCTGAAGCACAAAGCCGTGGAGCTGGCCGAGTCGCGGCGCCGGTTGGTGGGCGCTCAAGACGAGGAGCGGCGCCATCTCGAACAGGAGTTGAACCGAGGAGCCCAACAGCAGGTGCTGGCGCTCCGCCTCGAACTCGATCTGGCCGAGCGCACGGCCCGATCCGAGGGTCTCGAGCAGGTGGCCGGCCTCCTCGCCCAGATGTCAATCGAGGCTCAGGACGCCATCGAACAGATCCGGGCCTTGGCCCACGGCATCTACCCGCCTCTGCTGGAGGCGGAGGGCCTGACGGTCGCGGTCGCCGCGCTGGCCGAGATCGCTCCTGTCGACGTCGACCTGCATGATCGGTTGTCCGGTCGCCATCCATTGCCGCTGGAAGCCGCTGTCTATTTCTGCGTGTCGGAGGCGTTGACCAACGCCGTCAAACACGGCCATGCGCCGATGTCCGTCCAACTTTCCGACGCAGGCGGCGAGTTGCGGTTCGAGGTCTCCGACTCGGGCCCAGGCTTCGATCCGGGAACCGTTACCCGGGGTTCCGGCCTGAACAATCTGAACGACCGGCTCGACGCGCTCGACGGCTCCGTCGTCGTCGACTCAACGCTCGGGCGTTCCACTGTGATCCGCGGGCGGCTCCCGCTCGGCGTGCTCGCCTCGGCCCCGACCTGAGATCTCGACATCGACCGTGCGCCCGCTCTCATCGAGCGTTCGCGGGCGAACACGGTCAATACTGGTCGATTTCACCCGCGAACGCGCAGCGAGGGTGAGTGCCGCTGGCCGTGCTCACTCGTCGAGGTCGCCGGGCGACGAGGACTCCCACGCCCCGATGAGGCCGGCCGGCCCGAAGTTCGACTTCGAGATGAAGGCGATGGCGCCGGCGTCGAGCGCCTGCTGTTGATACTCGTCCGCGTCGTAGGTCGAGAGCACGATGACGCGGGCGTCGGGCGCCGTCGAGCGAATCCGACGGGTGGCTTCGATGCCGTCCATGCCCGGCATCATGATGTCCATGAGAACAAGGTCCGGGCCGAGAGCGGCGAACTGGCGAACGGCCTCTTCGCCGTTCAGCGCCTCACCGATCACCTCGAACCCGTCGGTGAAGTCGACCACCATCCGGGCGGTGGCCCGAAACGTGTCCTGATCATCGACGATCAGTACCGAGATGGTTCGCGTCATGGTGCTCACGCTTCCAGTATGAACAGACGTCGTTCGCAGGGTAAGGGAGAATACCCACTCGTGTCAGTGTGGTTTTCCACACCTCTCGGATGGACCGAACGGATTAGCGCTCAGGCGCCGGTCTCGGACAGATAGAGCAACACGGCGCGAACCCGCCGGTTCGTCTCCCGTTCGGGCAGCAGGTCGAGCTTGGTGAAGATCGAATTGATGTGCTTCTCGACCGCCCGTTCCGACAGATGGAGGTTGGCCGCGATGGCGTTGTTGGAACTCCCGCCGGCGAGTTCCTCCATCACTTCCCGTTCCCGGGGGGTGAGACGGTCGACCTTTGATTCGGTCCGGCTCAGCCGTCCGGCGACCAGGGCGTCGACCACCCGAGGGTCGATTTTTGATTCGCCGGCGACCACCCGTTCGACGGCATCGGCCAGCGCCCCGGCGTCACCGACCCGCTCTTTGAGTAGGTAGGCGAGCCCCTCACTGCCGTTCTCGAGGAGGCGGAGGGCGTACTCCGGTTCGACGTACTGGCTGAGCACCACCACACCGATCGACGGATAGGTCTCGCGGATGTGGCGGGCGGCCCGGATCCCCTCGTCGGTGCCCGTCGGCGGCATGCGGATGTCGGTGACGACCACATCGGGTTCGTGTTCGGCGACCGCGGCGAGCAGGCTGTCGTGGTCCTCGGCCGCCGCCACCACCTCGTAGCCCTCGTGCTCCAGCACCATGCGTACACCCTCGCGCAGGATGTAGGCATCGTCGGCCAGCACGATCCGTCGGGTCATGGACGTCAACCCTAGTGCGTGCGAAACGGCACCGGAGGTGTGGGATTCCCTACTCCTCATGGGCGGCCACCCACGGTCCCTTCCGGCGGTCGTGGCCCGCGGTTTAGGGGGGTCTACAGCCGCCGGAAGGTTACAGGGTGCCCAGCGCGTCGCTTCCGGCGGTCGTGGCCCGCGGTTTACGGGGGTCTACAGCCGCCGGTTCGGGGGAGGGGCGCGGTCAGGTCACCGCCGGGGCTGTGGCCGGGGCCGGAACAGTGCGGCCGGTGAAGGCGATCAGGCGGCTCATTGGGTCGTCCACCGGAGCGTCGAGCGCGGGCCCGAAACCCTTGCCGGGGCCCCGGTTGTCGTCGGTGATGATCGACGTGGCGATGTCGAGCACGTAGGCGGCGATCTCTTCGGGAACGTCCAGCTCGACGCCCTTGACCTGCGCAAAGTCCCAGGCGTGGACGAGGAACTCGAGGCTGAGAATCCCGGCCGGCACGACGGCCGGCGCGTTGCCGGGCCCGAACGGCACCTCGCCGTCGACCCCCCGCTCCCGCCATGCGGCCAATGCCGGTTCGACGGCGCCGGCCACATAGTCCTCTGCCGTCGACGTGCCCGAGCCGTCGTCGAAGGACGCCCCGGCCGGGGTGCCGACGGCGACCATGCTGTTGCGGAGGTGGACCACCAGCTCGTGGGTGTTGAACTCCGCGCACGGGGTTGGCGCGTCGGCGTCGTCCGGGCCGATCGCCAGCAACTGCTCACGGCACAGCGCCCACGTCGCCTCGGCCACGGTCAGGTGGTTCTTGTCATCGGGGTTGATCAGCCACGGTTCCAGACCGGCGTCGCCTTCGGCCACGGCCTTGACCAGTCGGTCGAGATGCTGGTTCCAACCCGCGAGGTGGTTTTCGGCCCAGGTACCGACGAGGCCCTCGTGGGTCAGACGCACCCGGGTCCGCTCGCCTTCCGGTTCGAGCTCGACGATCAGTGTCGTCGAACCGGGCGGGATGTCGCCGTCGCCGTGCCAACCCCAGCTGTAGACGATCCGCTTGCCCGGGTCGATCTCCTTGACCTGGCCGACGGCGGCATGACCGGGTACACACAGGATGCGGTACTCACCACCGACGCGGAGGTCGACCGACGCGGAGATGGCAAACCAGCGGCGCAGGCGCTCGGGCTCGGTGAGGAGGGCGAAGGTTTCCTCGGTGTTGGTGTCGAGCACACGCTCGACCACGATCGGTTGGGTCATTTGATCTACCTCGGTTCGGTGTTCAGGCGACGTCCGACGATCTGTCGGGCCGCAGTCTCCAGATCGTCGAGTTCGTTGACGAGGAACAGCTCGATCTCGGCTCGGGCCTGAGCCAGGCCGTCGGGGTTGAGCCGATGGAGGCGGCGTCGGCCGACCTTGCGCTCCAACACCACGCCACTCTCCCGAAGCACCTTCAGGTGTTGGGACACCGCGGGGCGGGTGATGTTGAGCGGCGCGGCGATGTCGTTGACCGACGCTTCACCGAGTTCGGCGATGCGGGCCACGATCCGACGACGGGTCGGCTGGGAGATCGCCTCCAGTGCATCCACATCGATATGTTAGCTTCGGCTTACCTATTCGCCAACTGCCATCTGTCAGCTATCGACAGCAAACGCAGACGGCCATCACAGGTCCAGCAGAACGGCGGCGAGGGCGGCCACCGTCGCCGCCCCGGTGAACAAGCTGGCGGCGACGCCCACCACTCGGGCCGCCCTGGGGTGGACGGGACTCTCGCCGGCCCGCAGCGGACCGTGCAGGTCGTGGTAGTGGTAGCCGGCCCAGATGAGCACTCCGCCTCCGACGAACACCTGGCCGAACCCGATCAAGGTCAACAGTGGATGCCACTCCGACGCGAAGCGGATGAACAACAGGCCCGACACGATCGTGGCGAACGCCGTGCGTTCCCACGCCAGGGCCGTGCGCTCCTGCTGGAGCATCGTGTCGTGCACCTGGTCGGGCCGGTTGTGAGGCCCGCCACCCAACCACGGTGAGAGCGTCACCCGCCCGTGCCTCCTCCGAAGGCGAACAGAATGGCCGCCACCACCGATACCAAACCCACGCCGATGCCCATGAGCAGTGGCAGTTTCGACGGGGGAAGCGGCTGCGACAACCGCATCGCCTTCTCGATGATCGCCCACCTTCTATAGGAGGTGGCCGCCGTGAGGAAGCTCAGCAGCAGCAGGCCGAGGCCGAGAACCTCCTCGCCGGGAAAGTCGTCGAGGATCGTGACCGCGCCGAGGCCGCCGGCAGCGAGGGCCAGCGCGGTGCGTATCCAGGCCAGAAACGTTCGCTCGTTGGCCAGGGTGAACCGGTAGTCGGGATCGTCGCCGTGATTGCGGGGATCACCCACGAACACCTTCGCCCGGAACTGGGGAGGCAGGTACGACTGGCGGTCGTCGTTCGGTCGGCCCATCAGTTCCGAGTGTACGACGCTCCGATACGTGCCCCGATAGCTGCCCCGATAGATTGAGAGCCAGTAGAAACGATTGGGGATCGTGAAACACCGGCGGTGGTGGACGAGAGAGGCGAAGTCCGAGATCATGCGGAGCTGTTGGCGCGTGCCGCCGACGGAGACCACGCGGCCTTCCACCGCTTCTATCTCGAAACCGAACCCTTTCTCCGGCGCTACGTCTCGGTTCGGGTGGCCGAACCCGACGTCGACGACATGATCGCCGAGACCTACCTCCGGGCCTACCGGGGCGCCGATCGATTCAGCGACGAAGGCCGGCCGGCGGTGGCCTGGCTGGTCACCATCGCCCGCAACCTCATCGCATCGCATCACCGCACCAGGGCCCGTCGAGCCGCCCGCGGTCCGATCAACACCGGCGACCATCGCCTGGCCGGCGAGGTCGACGACGACCTGATGGATCGAGCGGGCGACGCCGAGATCCTCGAGGCCCTGTCCGAGCTGAAACCGCGACAACGTCGCATCCTCGAGCTGCGCTTCATCGAGGAGCGATCCGTGGCCGAATGTGTGGCCGAGCTGGGGTTGACCGATCAGGGTGTTCGTGCCCTCACCTATCGGGCGCTGCAGGCCATGCGGTTGAAGTTGGGTGACGAATTCCTCAGGCCCGGTCCGCCTCTCGGGGGGAGCCGGGCGTGACCACCGACCGGGCCGACCGCCTCAGCGCCGTCATCACGGTCAACGTCGGCGCCGTCGACCATGACCTGGCGCTCGACCTGCCCGCGGATGCCACCGGCGGCGACCTGTACGTGCTGCTCGGGTCGATCGACGGACTCGGCGGCCCCGCCGGGCTTCCGCCGCTGTTGACCAACGAGCGAACGGGCCGGGCCGTCACCCACGACGAATCGCTGCTCTCCTCGGGGCTGGTGACCGGCGACCGGCTGGTCGCGATCGTCGACCGTAGCGACCGGGCCGACCTGGCCGACTGGACCGGCGCCGCCGCCCGGACCGCCCGGGGCGACGGCCTCGAATCCGGCGAGGGGCCGGGAACGCCGAACGGCGATGCGGTGACACTGCGGTTCCTGACCGGTCCCCGTCGCCACCAGCAGCTCGCGGTGTCGCCCGGCCGGTCGGGCATGACGATCGGCCGTGGTGCCGACGAGGGCTTCGGGCACCCATCGGTGTCGAGGGACCACGCCCGCCTTGATCTCAGCGCCGACGGGGTTGTCATCACCGATCTCGACGCCACCAACGGCACGACCGTCAACGGTGTCGCCCTCGAAACCGGCAGGCCGATCGTCGTCAACCCCGGTGACGTCGTGGAAGTCGGAGACATCGGCTTCGTCCTCACCGATCTGCCACCGGGACGGCGCCGGATCGACGCTTCTCCCTTTCACCGGCGCGGCGCCCACCTCGAACTGCAACCCGCTCCGCGGGCCGCCGATCCCCGTCCCCCGGCTGCCGTGTCGCTGCCGGAGCCGCCGCAGGAACCGCCGGCCCGCCGGTTCCCGATCGGCTCGGCTGTGCTGCCGCTCGTGCTCGGTGCGGTGCTGGCTGTCGTCTTCACCCCGATCTTCGCCGTGTTCATGGCGATGAGCCCGCTGATGGTCGTGTGGACATTCCTCGATGACCGGCGATCGGGCCGCCGGATGTTCGCCGGGCAACGATCGGCGTTCCTGACCGAGCTGGACGATCAGCGGCTGGTGGCGGTCGACACCGCCGATCGCCTGGCGGCCTGGCATCGGCGGCGAACTCCGACCCTCGGTCAGGTTGCCCGCTGGGTTCGCTGCGGCTCGTCACATCTGTGGGATCGGAGGCCCCGCCACGACGACTTCCTCACCGTCGCCATCGGTGACCTCGACCGTCCGTCGAAGCTCACCGTCGACGTGCCCGATCGCGGTGCCGATGAGCTGATCGCCGAGGCCCGCCGGGTGGCCGACTCGGTGGCGGTCGAGCGGGCTGCGCCGGTCGCCGTCGATCTGCGCACCCACCCGGTGGTGGGTCTGGTCGGCGGCCCGATCGTGGTCGACGTGGCCCGGTCGATCGTGGCCCAACTGGTGGGGCTCCGGTCGCCTCGTCACCTGGAGGTCGTGGCCCTGGCGCCCGGCCATCGTCGTGATTGGGAGTGGGTCAAGTGGTTGCCCCACGCCACTCGGCCGGGCGCGGCGTCGGTTGGCGGGGAGCGTCTGATCGCCGGCGACGACGATGAAGTGGGCGTGGTGTTCGCCGAGCTCGTCGCCAGGGCCGAACGGCGGGCCGAGGCGTCCGGAGCGCGGCTCGGGACCGGCCCCGACGATGATCACACCCACACCGTGGTCATCATCCATCCGCCCCTCGAGTTGTCGCCCGCCGCCGTGGCCCGGTTCCTGGAACTGGCGGTCGGCGGATCGATGTCGATCGTTTTTATCACGTCGGACCGCCACGGGCTGCCGGCCGAGTGCACCCTCGTCGTCGAGGCATCGGACGCCGGTGACACGATCGATGTGCGCGACCTGAGCCGAGGAGCTGCCGACAACGGGGTGACACCATGGCGGACCGGGACCGCCGAGGCCATGGCGTTGGCCCGCGACCTGGCGCCGTTGATCGATGTGACCGTCTCGGACGGTGACAGTGAGATCCCGGCGACCGTAACCCTGCCCGAACTCCACGACGACCCGGCCGTCTTGTTCGACGTCGAGGCCATGGTAAGACGGTGGGCGTCCGATGCTCCGGGCCTGGTGGCCACGCTCGGTGCCGATGCGGAAGGACCGGTCGTGATCGACCTCCAGGCCGACGGCCCGCACGGACTCGTGGCCGGAACCACCGGCGCCGGCAAGAGCGAACTCCTCCAGACGATGATCGTCGACCTGGCGGCCCGGCACTCACCGGCCGACCTCAACATCATCCTCATCGACTACAAGGGAGGATCCGCGTTCCGGGCGTGCGAGCGACTTCCTCACACCGTCGGCTTCGTGACCGACCTCGACGACCACCTGGCGGCCAGGGCGCTGACCTCTCTGCGGGCCGAGCTTCGCCACCGGGAACGGCTACTGGCCGAACTCGACGTGAGCGACCTTGGCGCCATGCGGGCCCGCTACCGCCATAGCGTCAACGCCGATCTCGTCCTGCCGTCGCTGCTCATCGTGATCGACGAGTTCGCGGCCCTTCGCAGCGAGGTTCCCGAGTTCGTCGACGGACTGGTCGACATCGCCCAACGCGGCCGCAGCCTCGGGGTCCACATGATCCTCGCCACCCAGAAGCCGGGCGGGGTGATCACACCGCAGATCGACGCCAACACCAACATCCGGGTGGGGCTTCGGGTGGCCTCGGAGGCCGACAGCCGTGACCTGCTCGGCGTGGTCGACGCCGCCAGGATCGCCACCGACCTCCCGGGCCGTGCGCTGCTCAAGATCGGTGGAGCGGCGGAGGTCTCACCGTTGCAGTCGGCCTATGTGGGCGGACGGTCAGCGGCCACTCATGATGATGTGAGGGGTGCGACGGTCCAGCCGTTCGGCTATGGAATAAAGCCGATCGCACCTGCGGTAGGCGCACCGGCCCCCGATTCCGGCGCCGGTGGCCCGACCGATCTGGAGCGTGTCGTCGATACCGCAGTGGCCGCATGGGGCCGGTCGGGTCGGGGGCGGTCGATCCGTCGCCCATGGCTGCCGCCGCTGCCGGATCTTCTGGTGCTGGACTCGCTGGTGGAAGCGGAGTCAGTTGCGGGCTCGGCATCGACCGATGCCGACACCACCGGGTTGCCCGAGAGACCGTTGGCGGTGGCGATCGGCCTCGCCGACCTTCCCGAGCTGCAAACGCAGGAGCCCTACCTGCTCGACATCGGCCGGGCGGGCAACGTGGCCGTGTACGGCACCACCGGTTCGGGCAAGACGTCGCTGCTGACCACCATCGCCTGCTCGCTTTCGAGTCCTGCGCTGAGCCCGGGGGCGACGTCGCCGCCGTCGGGAGCACCGGTCATCTACGGCGTCGACTTCGGCTCGGGTCTTCGGGCGATCGAGTCGTTGCCGACGGTGGCCGATGTCGTCGGCGGCTCGGAGCGGGAACGACTGCAGCTGCTCATCACGATGCTGGAGGCGGAGGTGGCGGAGCGCCTGCAGTCGGGACTTCGACCTGGGTCCACCGAAGGTTCACGCCCACCGATCGTGGCGCTCGTCGACGGATTCGGGCCGTTCTGGGACACGCTCGAATCGTTCGACTTCGGGCGTCAGGCCGACCGGTTCGCCCGGCTGCTGAGTCAGGGACCGTCGGCCGGGGTGCATGTGGTGATGACGGCCGATCAGCGCTCGGCCATCCCGTTCGCCTGTCTCGGTTCGGTCGGGCTTCGACTCGTGCAACGGCTGGCCTCGGTCGACGAGTACCGGGCGCTCGGGGTCAACGCTCCTGTCGACCCGGCGGCGGTTCCGCCGGGTCGAACCCGGGCGGTCGAAGGTCCGGAGTTCCAGGCCGCGGTGGTCGACGGCGACGAGCCCGCTCGGCTGGCGGCGGCGCTGATCGATCGGGGGGTGGCGGCGTCCGGGCGACCGGTTCGGGCTCTGAGCGACGTCGTCGGTCTCGACGACATCACCCGACCGGCCGCGTTGTCGTCGGTGGCCGTCGGGCTCGGTCCCGCCCATGCCGAGGTCACCGTCGACCTGGCCGATCAGCCGACGTTCCTGGTTGCCGGGTCGGCCGGTTCGGGCCGCTCGACCACGTTGCTGACCCTGGGTGAGCAGCTCGCATCGTTGGTGCCCGACCGGCGGGCGTTCTCACCGAAACGTTCCAGTCCTCTCGCCAACTCGGGTGCTGCATACACGGAGGCCGTTGCCGGGGTCGAGGTGGCGTCGGCGTTGCTTGATCTCTCGGCTGAGATCGAGCAACGGGCTCAGAGCGGGTACGGGCAGCCGATGGTTGTGGCCGTCGACGACGCCGACTCACTGTTCGACGACAGCCGGCTCTCGGCAGCGCTCACCACGCTGGTGCTCAGCGGGCGCGATGCGGGGGCGATCGTGATGATGGCGGCGTCATCGTTCCAGGCCGGTACCGCCTATGAGATGTGGATCCGGGCCATGCGCAGCAACGGCCACGGTCTCGTGCTGCAACCCGACGGCGACAAGGACGAGGACCTGTTCGACGTCCGGTTCCCGCGGGGTTCGGCGCTGCGTTTCCCGGCCGGCCGCGGTTATCTGGTGGCCCGCTCGACCGTGAAGGCAGTGCAGGTGGCTCGGCCGGCGACCGGTCCGGCTTCGCCGTCGGACGGCAACGGTAGGATGGTGCAATGAGCCAAGTCGATGAGGCGGTGCTCGATCTCACGGTCGAGGAGGCATCGTTCCTGGCCGACGTGCTCGGTGTCGCTCCGCCCCCCGGGCTGGTCGACCCCGACGACGACGCCCTTGTCATCGTCGACGAGGGAGGGCGTTCGCTCACCGGGGAGACGGTCACGAAGGTCGCCGAGGTCGTTGCGCCCGGTCTGTTGTCGCGCCGCCTTGTCGACGGTGAGGGCACTGTTGCCGCTCCCGTCGCCGATCTGCTCACCGTGGTCGGTTCACCCCACCTCGTCGCTCGAGCCGCCTACGAGGCCGGTGGCGACGTCGAGGTTCGTGCCTTCACGGCGCGGCCCGAGATGGCGGTCGAGCAGCGCCACCTGGCCGATGGTCGGGTGCGGTTCTCGCCGTTCGACCCGGCTCTGCTGGTCGCCCGCATCCTGGAGTTCGTTGTGCCGGACCGGGAGCTGACCGAGAATGATGCCAAGGACGACACCGCCACGATCGTCATCGAGTGCTCGTCGGCGGTGATCGAGGCGCTGTTCGCCGTGGAGCCTGTCGCGTCTCACACGGCCTCCACGATCCTCGAGTCCGATGGTGTCGCACCGGCCGAAGCCAAGCTGCTGGCCGATGCGGTTGCCGCCATCCGATCCACGGGTTCGGTCACGCTGCTTCTCCGCCCGGTCGACGACACCATCCATGGTGTCGAACTCACCTGGATGGATGCAGGCGACCATGGGTTGTGGCTCACTGAGCCCTCATCGACCCCTGGTCACCGCCTGCTCGAACGGCTGTCGCTGCCGCAACTCGCATCGCGATTGACCGATCTGCTTCCCTGAGCTAACGTCGTTGCTACCCTGAATTGAGGGTGCTTTTCGACTGAGCAGGAGGGATCTCGACCGCGTGGGTAATTTTTCCATCCACTGGCGGTCGCAGAATCGACGATTGTAGGGTCGATGTCACTCAGCGATGTCCACGGGCGAACTTCGTGGACGCTGAGGCAGAGGCGGGACGAACTGCGGGGGGAGCCAGCGGCGGCGCTCCTCGTTCAAGTCAAGGCGAAAGACTGAACAGATGCGTGAATCGAAGAGTGTCCTCCGACTCGGTCGGCGGCGGCGAATGGTTTTCCTGCTATTCGCGATGCTGCCGAGCTTGCTCGCGGTTACGGGCTTGGCCCCGACGCCCGCTGCGGCTGTGGGGGGTGCTTACACCCTGGATTTCTCGGCGGCTGACCCCGCCGACTACATCCCGCCCATTCCCTTCCCGTCCAACGTCACGCCGATCGTCGGTGCCGGCAATGGTGATACGCAAATCCCGGACGCCTACTTCATAAGTCCGGTCCTGGGCACCGAGGTCAATGTCGAGTCGCTCGCCCCGGAGGACATGGCGCTCGGCCAGGTGGTGCCGTTCGAGATCGAGATCACGGTGTCCGGCAGTACGGCACCGGAGGATGGCAACATCACCTTCGACGCCGGCTGGAATATCGACACCACCTCAAACAACGACTTCGGCTACGACGACACCATCGGTGTTCTCGCCGCCTTCATCGACACCGGCGACGGCGCTCATCTGGACCCGGACGGCGACGCCACCGTCTCGAGCTTCTCCTGGCAGGTCGTCGGTGACGAAATCGTCGGCACCTTCAACGTCAGCGGCCTGGACGACGGTGATGTCGTCGTGCTGGAGGCGTGGCTGGTTCTGGACGACTCGATACCCGCCGGCAGCACCGGCAACGTCCAGTCTCGGCTGATCTCGGCCGAGACCGTGGCGGACTCGCCGGACACCATCAACACCGGTAATCAGGCCGTGCCGCTGCTCCGCGTGCAGGAGTTCTTCAGCGCTGATGCCGACCTCTCGATCACCAAGTCCGACGACCCAGACCCTGTGCAACAGGGAGCGACCTTGACCTACACCGTGGAGGTCGCCAACGCCGGGCCGTCGATCGCCAACAACGTCGTGGTGACCGACACGCTCGACCCCAACACAACCTTCGTGTCGGCCACCGCCGACAACGGTGGCACCTGTGCCTACACGACCGTGGTCACCTGTGACCTGGGTGCCATCGTGCCAGGGGCCGAGAACAACGTGACGATCACCATCGTGGTCACCGTCAACGACGATGCCCCGTACGAAGGCAACCCCGATTTGTTCAACACCGTGACCGTCGAGTCGATCACCGACGATCCCGACACCAGCAACAACACGGCCGACGAGCCCACCGACGTGGAGCTCGCCGGCGAAGCGCCGATCGCCGAGGTCGTCAAAGGCAACGCAGCCGGAGACGACAACGTGGCGACACTCCCCGAACCGGGTGGGTCGGTCTCCATTCCGGTAACCGTCACGAACAACGCGGCACCAGGAACCGGTGACGCCGAGCTGATCTCGCTGATCGACGACGTCTATGGCGACCTCGACGGTCAGGGAGACTGCTCCGTGCCCCAACCGATTCCCGGCGGAGGCAGCTACAGCTGTTCGTTCACGGTGTCGATCTCCGAAATCGGTACGATCACCGACACCGTCACCGCCACACTCGAAAACGCCTTCGGGACCGACGAAGCCTCCGACCAGGCCAACACCGTGGTAACCGACGTCCCGTCGGTGATCGAGATCATCAAGACGGCCACCCCGGACAACGTCGACGAACCCGGTGGTTCCGTCACCTTCAGCTTCGTGATCAACAACCTGTCGGTCACGGACGAGGTCACCATCGACACGCTCAACGACTCCATCTATGGCGATCTGAACGGCCAGGGTGACTGCTCGGTGCCGCAGACGATCGCCGCAGGCGGCAGTTACCCATGTTCCTTCACCACCAACGTCACCGGCAACGCTGGCGACGTCGAGACGAACGTGGTCACAGCGTCCGGCACCGACGACGATGGCAATCCGGTGAGCGACGACGATGACGCCACTGTCACCATCAACGATGTCGCTGCTTCAATCGAGGTGATCAAGACGGCCAATCCGACCTCGGTTCCCGAGCCGGGCGACGATGTGACCTTCACCTTTACGGTGAACAACACCTCGGCCACCGATGAGGTCACGATCACGACATTGGAGGATTCGATCTACGGCGATCTGAACGGTCAGAACGACTGCTCGGTGCCGCAGACGATCGCGGCCGGTGGCAGTTACTCGTGTTCGATCACCGAGTTCGTCGGCGGTTCACCGGGTGAGACCATCAACAATGTGCTCACCGTCGGTGGCACCGATGACGACGGTAATCCCGTGGGCGGTACAGACGACGCTGATGTCACCGTTACCGATGTGCCGTCGGGCATCACGGCAACCAAGACGGCTTCGCCCTCCTCCGTTCCCGAGTCCGGCGGCGACGTCACCTACACCTTCGTGGTGACGAATGACTCGACCGTCGATTCGGTCACGATCGATACGCTGAGCGACTCGATCTATGGCGATCTGAACGGCCAGAACGACTGTTCCGTTCCCCAGACCATCGCTCCCGGTGGCAGCTACACCTGCTCGATCACCGAGCTGGTCAGCGGCAACGCGGGCGCTGTTATCACCAATGTGCTGACCGCCTCCGGTACCGACGACGACGGCAACCCGGTCAGCGACGACGATGATGCCGTTGTGACCATCACTGACGTCCCGGCCTCGATCGAGGTGATCAAGGAAGCCAATCCAACCTCGGTCCCCGAGCCGGGGGGCGACGTGACGTTCACGTTCACCGTCGACAACACGTCGGCCACCGATGAGGTCACGATCGATACGCTCGACGATTCGATCTACGGTGATCTGAACGGTCAGGGTGACTGCTCGGTGCCCCAGACGATCGCGGCTGGCGAAAGCTACTCCTGTTCGATCACGGAGTTCGTGGCGGGCAACGCCGGTGACCAAATCACCAACGTGTTGACGGTGGCCGGTACCGACGACGACGGCAACGACGTTGGCGGAACCGATGACGCCACGGTCGATGTCACCGACGTCCCATCGTCGATCCTGGTGACCAAGACCGCCGATCCCACCTCGGTCCCCGAGACCGGTGGTGATGTCACCTACACGGTCACGATCCTGAACACCTCGGCGGTCGACACCGTCACCATCAACACGATGGTGGACGATCGGGTGGCCAACGCCAGTGACGGTTGCACGCCGTCGCTTCCCGCCGACATAGCGCCAAACGAGACCATCACGTGTACCTACACCGCGTTCGTAGAGGGCGACTTCGGGAGTACGCACACCAATGTGGCCACGGCGATGGGTGAAGACGACGACGGCAACCCTGTCAGCGACAACGACGACGAAACGGTGACGTTCGAGGACGTCGCCGCCTCCATCGAGGTCATCAAGACGGCCAACCCGACTTCGGTCGATGAGCCCGGCGGTAACGTCACGTTCACCTTCGTGATCAACAACACCTCGCCGGTTGATCTCGTCAACATCACGTCGTTGGAGGACTCGATCTACGGCGACCTGGACGGTCAGGGCGACTGCGAGGTTCCGCAGACGTTGCCGGTCGATGGCTCCTACACCTGTTCGTTCACCACCTTCGTGGCCGGCAACGCCGGTGACGCGGAGACCAACGTGGTCACGGCAACCGGTGTCGACGACGACGGTTCGACCGTCACCGACACCGACGACGCCACCGTCACGATCAACGACGTTCCATCGTCGATCGAGGTGACCAAGTCGGCCAACCCGACGTCGGTCCCCGAGACCGGAGGCGACGTGACCTTCACTGTCAAGGTGGAGAACACGTCGCTCGTCGACTCCGTCACCATCAACTCGGTGGTCGACACCCAGTTCGGTGACGTCAGTGCCTCCTGCGTCCCGGCGCTGCCGGCCACCATCGCACCGACCGAGACCATCACCTGCACGTTCACCGAGTTCATCTCCGGCGACGCCGGTGAGACCCATGTCAACGTGGCCACCGCGTCCGGTGAAGATGATGACGGTAACCCGGTGGAAGACGATGACGACGAAGAGATTCCGTTCGACGACGTCAAGCCCGACATCACGGTGACCAAGACCGCCGATCCGACGTCGGTTCCCGAAACCGGGGGCGATGTGACGTTCACCTTCCTGGTGACCAACAACGCCACCGAGGACGCCACGCTCGACAGCCTGATCGACAGCGACTTCGGTGATCTCAACGGTCAGGGGGACTGTTCGGTGCCCCAGCCGTTGGCGGCCAGCGGCGGAAGCTACCAGTGTTCGATACTGGTCAACATCAGCGGCGATGCCAGCGGCCCGGACCACAACAACGTGGTGACCGCAACGGCCTCCGATGACGACGGCAACACGACATCCGACGACGACGACGAGACCGTGGTCTTCGACGACGTGCTGCCCGACGTGTCGATCACCAAGACGGCCAACCCGACCTCGGTTCCCGAGACCGGTGGCGACGTCGAGTTCACGATCGTGGTGACCAACAACTCGCTGGAGGACGCCACGATTGACTCCCTCGTCGACACCGACTTTGACCTGGCGACCAGATGCTCCGATGCGGTCGGCACGGTTCTCGCCTTTGGTGAGTCCTACACCTGTACGTTCACGGAGACGTTGAGCGGTGACGCCAGCGGTCCGGCCCATGAGAACACGGCGACCGTCGTGGCCTCGGACGGCGACGGCAACACCGACACCGAGTCCGACGACGAGACCGTCACCTTCGACGATGTCCTGCCGACGATCACCGTCGACAAGTCGGCGAACCCGACCTCGGTTTCCGAGACGGGCGGCGACGTCGAGTTCACCATCGTCGTCACGAACACCAGCGACGAACCGGTGACGGTTCTGTCGTTGGAGGATTCCGACTTCGACCTGGCGGCCAACTGCCCCGATGCCGTTGGTACCGTGCTCGCGCCGAGTGACTCGTACACCTGTACCTTCACCGAAACGCTGGTCGGCGACGCCAGCGGTCCGGCCCATGAGAACACGGCCACGGCTGTTGCCGAGGACAACGAGGGTAACGACGCCACCGACAGCGACGACGCCACGGTCGACTATGAGGACGTCCTGCCCGACATCTCGGTAGTGAAGACCGCCAACCCGACGTCGGTTCCCGAAACCGGCGCCGATGTCGTGTTCACTTTCGAGGTGACCAACAACGCCGCGGAGGATGCCACGCTCGACAGCCTGGTCGACTCCGACTTCGGCGACCTCAACGGCCAGGGAACCTGCGCGGTGGCCCAGCCGCTGGCGGCCAACGGTGGAACCTACACCTGCGAGATCACGGTGTTCATCTCCGGCGACTTCGGAGGTCCGGCCCACAACAATGTGGTCACCGCTACGGCGTCCGACAATGAAGGGAACCCGGCGATGGACGAAGACGACGCCACTGTCGACTTCACCGACGTGCTGCCCGACATCTCGATTGTCAAGGCCGCCAATCCGACGTCGGTCGACGAGCCGGGTGGCAATGTCTCGTTCACGCTTGTGATCACCAACAACTCGCTCGAGGAGGTCAACATCGACTCCTTGACCGACTCCGACTACAACGAGGACCTGGCTGCATCCTGCCCGGAGGCGACGAGTATCAGCCTGGCATTCGAGCAGACGTACACCTGCGTGTTCTCCGCTTTCGTCGACGGCAATGCCGCCGACGGTCCGCACGAGAACACGGCCACGGTGGTCGGCTCCGATGACGACGGCAACATCGATGAGGCCTCCGACGATGAAGCAGTGATCATCAACGATGTTCTCCCGATCATCGAGGTGACCAAGACACCGAATCAGACCGAGGTCTTCGCCCCCGGCGAGGATGTGACCTTCACCATCCGGGTGGAGAACAACTCGGTGTCCAGCGATCCGGTGACCATAACCTCGATCGTTGACGACGTGTTCGGCGACGTGTCCACCGAGTGTGTACTTCCGCAGACCATCGGTGTCGGCGGAGCCTTCGAGTGCGACATCACCCGCACCATCAGCAGCGACCACACCAACACGGTGACGGCCACTGGCGCCGATGACGAGGGCAACGAGGTCTCCGACTCCGACGACGCGTCGGTGGAGGTCAGCAACCCGTCGATCACCATCGAGAAGAGCACCGGGCCGGCCGATGCCGACACGCCGCCCGGACCGGAGATTCTCGTTGGCGAGACGGTCAACTGGTTCTACCAGGTGACCAACGACGGTGACGTCGACCTCGAGAACCTGGTGGTGACCGATGATCAGGATGTCACCGTCGACTGTGCCGTCGATGCCCTGGTGGCCGGGGCCTCGACGGTGTGTACCGCCTCCGGGACGGCGACCATCGGTCAGTACGCCAACATCGGTACGGCGACCGCGTCCTACACCGACGCCGATGGCGACACCGCTGAGCGTTCCGACAGCGACCCCAGTCACTACTTCGGCGCCACCCCGTCACTCGCCATCTCCAAGACGTTCGCCGATGACGAGGTGATCGCCGGTGGCGCCGGCAGCAGCTTCGACATCGTGGTCACCAACGACGGCAACGTCGACCTCACCGGTGTGTCAATCACCGACACGGTCGACAGCCGGCTCACGGTAACCGGTGTGTCGTCCAGTGCGGGCGACTGCAGCGCCAGCTCCGGCCAGGACATCGACTGCACGGTCGACCTGGCGGCGGGTGATTCGTTGACCGTGACCGTTGACTTCTCCGTCGCATCCGATGTGGAAGAAGCCGACGGTGTCGGTGGACTCAACGACGGCGAGGCCGTGACCAACACCGCGACTGCGTCGAACGTCTACACCGACGACGTCGACAACTCGACAACGCTCGAGGAAACGGCAACGGACACGGTCGACATCAAGGTCGACATCGACCTGTCGATCACCAAGACGTTCGCTCGCAGCGACGTTCCCCAGGGAACGAGCAGCAGCTTCACGTTGGTCGTGAGCAACAACGGTCCTTCGGATGCGGTCGGCGTATCGATCACCGATGAGGTCGACGATTCGATTGCGGTAACCGGTGTCTCGCTCTCCGGCACCGGCACCTGTGACGCTCCAAGCCAGAGCATCGACTGTACGGTCGACATCCCGGCCGGCGAGTCGGTGACCGTCACCGTCGACTACATTGCGGCACCGTTCCTCGACGGCAGCTCCGGTAATCTCGGCGGCGACGACTTCCGGTTTGTCTTCACCAACGGCAGCGTGCTGGAGGGCTCAACGGCGACCGGCGAGGTGTTCCTCGACGGTGTCGACGTGAGCAACGACGTGACGATTATCTCGGGCTTGAACCGTAACGATGTGATCTTCGATCCGCCCGGACCCGATCCGGCGTTCGAACTCCACCTGTCGTGCTCCGATCCCTTCACCGGGGGCTGGGGTCAGTCAGGTGGTCCCGTTGAAGGAGTCGACGACAATTGGCAGATTGCCTACTTCTCGATCGCCCGTTTCAACAACAACGGGTTCATCAAGAACTGCGGCAACGTGACCAATCCGTTCGACGTGCCCAACACGGCCACAGCGACCGGCGAGGACTCGTTCGGCACCGAGACGGCAAGCGACACCGACGTTCTCACAATCGGCCCGGGCATCACGCTCGACCGTTTGCAGACCAACGGTAAGCGTCTCACCGTCCGGCTCACCAACTTCACCGGTGACGACAAGACGATTGACGAAATCTCGGTTGTTTGGCCGTCCTCCAACGGCGACCTGACCAAGATCCGTCTCGATGATCCAACTGTGTGGCAGGGCACCGCTGCCCCGCCGAGTACAGTGCTCGATTTCAACGATCCCGGTTGGAACGGTGGAGTTTTGTCGACAGGTGAGGGTATTCTGCGGTTTGACTTTGAGAACAAGTCGGCCCGAAACGGCTACACCATACGGGTGACCTTCACCGACGGTACGTTCTTGGACATCAATCAGTGAACAATCTCTAGTACAGAACTAGTTCTCGGCCAGTAGAAAAGTCCACCTGCCAAGGACCCGTGCACTTCAGCTAGGAGCACGGGTCCTTCGCTTTTTGCAGGTCCTATTTGGGGATCGGAAAGGCGGGGCTGGTGACCAGAGTCAACACCGCGACGCCAGGATCCTCACTGATCTCCTCGATGCTGGCCCGGTTCCGGTGGTGGAAGGGCTCTGAGGTCAGTGTTTTGTGCCCTTGGTGGTTCCGATCTGAGCAGAATGACACGCAGGTTACCGGGAGGTGTCGCCGAGTTTGCGATGAGCTTGACATGGGGATGACTGGTCGGCAATAGTCGCGAAATGACGAGTGGGAGGACCGTGACCGGATGATTGGCGCGGCCATAATCGCGGCGAGCGAGACATCGAACGAAGGGATCGACGTTCCGACGATGGTGATGACCCTCCTCGGAGGGTTGGCGATCTTCCTGATCGGAATGGATCGGATGACCGAGGCCCTGCGCCAGATCGCCGGGCCACGTATGCGAGACATCCTCGCCCGGTTGACGACCAACCGGTTTGCCGGCCTGTTGACAGGGGCGGGTGTCACGGCGATCATCCAGTCGTCGTCGGTGACCACCGTGCTGGTGGTCGGGTTCATCACCTCCGGCCTGATGACCATGAGCCAGTCGCTCGGGGTGATCATCGGGGCCAACATCGGCACGACGGTCACCGCCCAGATCGTGGCCTTCAAAGTCACCTCCTACGCCCTGGCCGGGGTGGCGATCGGATTCGCCCTGGAGTTCATCTCGCGGCGCAACCGGGTCAAGGCCCAGGGCACCGCGATCCTCGGGCTCGGGCTGGTGTTCTTCGGCATGTCGCTGATGGGCGACGCGATGTCACCGTTGAAGTCATCGCCGGCCGCCATCGACGTGATGGCCCAACTCGAGAACCCGCTGATCGGAATCGCGGTTGCGGCCGCCTTCACCGCCCTTGTCCAGTCGTCGTCGGCGACCACTGGCATCGTCATCGTCTTGGCCCAGCAGGGTCTGATCGGCCTCGACAGTGGTGTCGCACTGATCCTGGGTGCCAACATCGGCACCTCGGTCACGGCGATCCTGGCATCCATCGGCAAGCCGATCGACGCCAAGCGGGCGGCAGCCGCCCACACCACCTTCAACGTCGCCGGTGTGCTGATCTGGATCCCGGCGATCTCGCTGCTGACCGACATGGTGAGCGGAATCGGCGGGCCGGTCGAGCGCCAGATCGCCAACGCCCATACGCTGTTCAACGTCGCCAATGCCCTGATCTTCATCTGGTTCACCCCTCAGATTGCCAGGCTCGTCACCGGCCTGGTCCCCGAGGACACCCAGACGAACCAGGTGATCGACATCAAGTATCTCGACCAGGGCCTCTTCCGCACGCCCGAACTCGCCCTGGCGCGGGCTCGCTTGGAGATCTCCCGGATGGCGACCAGAACCCAAGCCATGGTCGAGCGCGTGTTGCCGGCGATCCTCGACGGCACCCGGTGGGACCTGCTCGAGATCCGCGAGCTCGACGAGGAAGTCGATGCTCTCCACACCGAGATCATCGATTACCTCCGCCAGCTGGCGACCGAACGGACGGGGCGGATCTACGAGGTCGAGTTGTCGAACATGATGGAGGCGGCCAATAACCTCGAGTCGGCGGCCGATCTCGTCGAAACGAACCTCGTCGACCTCGGCCTTGAGCGTGTCGACCTCGGCCTCGTTGTCAGCGATCATACGAGAGTGATCCTCACCGACCTCCACAAGGCGGTCATCGAGGGGATCAAGTCCGCTCTCGTCGCTCTCGAAACCCGCGACCCGGACGCCGTTCACCGTGTTGACCGGTTGAAGCTCGAGATCGGTGAGCTCGAACGGGCCGCCGCCCAGCACCAGAACGAGCGGCTCCTGGCCGACGCCCCCGACCGGGTTGCGACCTACCGGTTCGAGATCGAGCTGATCACCAACATGAAGCGGATCCACTACTTCAGTCGTCGCACGGCTCGCGCGGTCGCCCCGGCGGCACCCAAGCGCCGGGTCACCAGCCTCCAGCCCAGCACTTAAACGGCGATCACGAGCAGCGGCCGGCGCTGCGCCGCTGCGTCATTCTCCGCGCCGAACTGCTTGGATGCGGCGCTGCTCAGGGTACGACCTTTGGTCGCTTAGCGGTCATAGTGACAGGAGATCTACAAAAGGTCGCGGGTAACGTCGCGCGAGCTCTGTTCGACGCGATTCATGTCCTGATGCGCGCGTCGATTCTCTGGGCTATAGTGTGGCGACATCGGTAGATGGTCGGGGCCATCACGAACAAGTTCAGAGTCAAAGACGAGAAGGCGGTTCGTGTCTTGAGCGGTTTGTTCGAACGCCCTTCGGGACCTATTTGGGGTTCTGTGCGGCGTCATATCTTCCGGCGATCTGTCCGATTGTCGCGTCTATTGACGATGCTGATGCTGCTCGGCGCGGTCGTGATGGCATGCTCCGAGGAGGAGGCGGCACCGGTCGATTCTTCGACGACCTCACCACCGACGACGGCGGAGACGACCACGTCATCCTCCACCACGTCGTCGACCACCACCGTCGACCCGATCGCCGAGGCTGAGGCGGCGGTTGAAGCGGCCTACTACCGGTCCTACGACGTGTATGTCGGCTGCTACCGCACCCTCCCCGACTGCGACCCCGAAGAAGCCTTCGCCGAGGTCTATACGGATGGCCTACTCAAGCGTGTGGCCGATGTCGCTGTGCAGCGGAAAGCCGATGGTCTTGTCTACGAACCGCCTGACGATCCGAGTCACGCCCGAACCGAGATCCTGAGCATCGATGTCGATAGCACCGCCACAGAGGCGACGGTTACCTACTGCACGATTGCCGGCGACAAGGAGTTCGCAATCAGCCCGGACGGCTCCAGGGTGCCGGTGGGAGTAGACATCGTCGTCGTAGCTGAGTGGGGCGAGGCTCTATTCAAGACGATGAGTCGGATGGCTGGCTCATCTATGACTACGTGAACGATCCGGGCCAGATAGTTGAGATGTCGCCGGCTGAGTTGGAGCAACGCGTTCAAGAGGGGGAACTATGCGTTTGAGCTTCCAACGAGTCGTAGGTGCAGTGACATCGGTTGTGCTCCTCGTCGGACTCATCTCCACACCGTCCAGCAGTGCCAATCCGCCGTCTGTCGGCGCCGATAGCACCTCGACCTCTGCGGATGTCGAAGTGCCGAGCAGTGGTCACCCTGGAGGGCGGGGTAGTGATGGGTGTGACTACGTCCCCGCGGCACTGACCGTGGCGAGCACCAACGGCGAGCAGAGCGTGTTCAATGGGGTCGGACATTACCTCTTCTCCCGGTTCTGTAACGGTGAATTGCAGGGCACGGTGTGGCTCGGCATGCATACGCCGGGCGATGTGTTGGCGATGGCCCGCGACAGTTTCGTTCGCGTGCTGCCGGAGCCGACACCACAGATGATCTGGCCTGATCCGGATTTCGACTGGGCGTACGCGCAGGTTCCCATCGATTTTCGAGCGGACCCAGGTGACTGGCGGACCTTCGAGGACACGGCTTCAGCGGCCAATCCGCTGCAGACCGTGTCGGTCACGATTCGGGCCGAGCCCCGGGAGCTGGTGTACACAGCGGGCGACCCCGCGGCGACAGCGACCGCGGCATCGGCGGCCTGTTCGGGTGAAGAGCCGCTGGCCGCCTACGACCCCTACCTCCCGGGCGCTTGTTCCTACACCTACGTGAACGCATCGTCGACCGCCAGGAACGGCCGGGCGTTCCCAGCGTCACTCGCCATCACCTGGGACATCGAATACTGGTCGACGACACACCCCGGATTCGCCGGCTCGCTCCCACCGATCACCCGAGAGACGGTGTTCCCGATCGAAGTTGCCGAGGTCAAGGTCCTCGGCACCAACCATCCACAGCCATGATGACGACAACCGAGAGGCGGCGAGGTTGCGACGATGGTCAGTGAACTGAGACCTGTCGAGAGACCGCGGCAGCGGTCGTCGGCCCGACCCGGCCAACCCGACGAGATCACGCGGCTCGGAGCCGGAGGCCGACGGAGACGCCTCGGTCTCGCCGCCATCGGCGGACTCTTCATTCTTGTCGCCGCTCTCATCGGTGCCTCGTTGTTCACGGCGCTGCGTTCGTCGGTTTCGGTCCTGGCGCTGCAGACCGACATCGCGGCCGGCGACGTGCTCGACGTCGGCGACCTGGTCGCCGTCGAACTCGGAGCCGACGGCCTCGGTCAGCTCTCCTATCTTTCGGTCGAACGCCAGAACGAGATCGTCGGCCTCACTGCGCTCGGCCCGCTCCCCGCAGGATCGCTGGTCTCAGCCGCCATGTTCGGCGAACGAGGCGACATCATCCCGGCCGGTCAGGCGGTGATCGGTGTCGTACTCGATCGGGGCGCACTACCCGCAGGCATCGTCCAGCCCGGCGACGAAGTCGACTTGATCGCCGCCGTCGGCTCCGTGCAGCTCACCGACGAAGCGGTCGCCGAGGTGATCGGACGGGGCCGGATCTGGATGATCGAACCGGCCACCGAACTCGAGCGGGGAACCTCGGTGAGTGTTGTCGTGGCCTCCGAGCTGGTCCCTGCTGTCGCCCAGGCGGCAGCCGACGAACGACTCCGAATCGGGCTGGTCGGCCAGTGATCGTCGCCGTGACCGGAGCCGGTGGGGGAGTGGGAACCTCCACGCTCGCCCTCCTGCTGACCGTGGCCTTGGCGGAGACAGCGGCCGACGACCAGGAGGCCGCTCTCGTCGAGGTCGATCGAGCCGGCGGCGTGGCCGGTGCCCGCTTCGACATCGGCGTCGACAACGGGCTACACGACTGGGCGGCCGGACTTGCCACCGACCCGAGCACACCCATCGGCCAGTACGGTAAGCGCCTCGGCGAACGGCTGCGTGCCGTCCCCGGCCCGATGGCACCCGCCGACGCCGAGCGGGTCCTCACACCGGTTGTCCAGGAGCTGATCGCCGCCGCCATGACCGCCGACCGAAGCCGCCTGTGGGTGGTTGACGTCGGGCGGGGAGGGGCCGGTGCCACACCGATCGTCGACGCCGCCGACGGAGTCGTTGTCGTCACCAACGGGCTGCCCGAGCAGGTGGTTCGTCTCCCATCGCTTGTGCAGCGCTGCGCCTCCACCCCTTGCATCGTGATGGTCGGTGGCCGGTCGAGCTGGCCAATCGACGAGATCCAGGATCACGCCGGCGCCTCCGCCGTGCTCGACGGCCCCGAGTTCCGCCTGTCGGTCGATCAGGTCATCGCCCTGGTCGAAGGCAGAAAACGCCGCCGCAGCCTCCAGTGGCGGTCCGTGCTCCGCTGTCGAGACGCCGTCCTCCAGGCAACGCTCGCCGGCCGAGACACACCGGGTGCCGTCAGGACCACGACGCCGGACAGGCCGGTGGCCGAACGACGGAGCACCGGATGACCGACCTCGGCCCACCTCCACGGCGCACGGCCCGAAGGCCCCGTGCGACGGCCACCACCACCCCGGCCGGCCCGACGGCTCCGGCAACGCCCGCCGAGCAGGCCAGTCGAGAGGAACGCCGGGCCGCGTTCGACGCCGCCATCGACCAGCTGCGTAGCACGAACTCGCCATCCCAGCCGGCCGCTCGTGAGGCCCTCGTCGTCAAAGCCGTCGCCGACCTGGTCTCGGCCCGCCTGAACCGTCAACGCCTCGAAGACGGGCGCCCGACGCTCGGCGGGTCAGCGGTCCACGCTCTCCAACGCTGGGTCCTCGACGAGCTCTACGGCCTCGGTCCCATCGAACCGTTGCTGCGGGATCCGACCGTCGAGGAGATCGCCGTCACCCGGTGGGACCTCGTGTTCGTCTACCGGTCCGACGGTACCGTCACCGAGCTGGTCGAACGGCTGTGGGAGACACCGGAGGAGCTCGTCGACTGGCTCGGCCGCCTTGCCCGCACCAAGTCGCGCACCGAACGAGCCTTCAACAGCCAATCGCCGCTTCTGGTTCTCGACCTCGGAGGTGGGCTACGGCTCGAGGCCCACCGCGACTTCTCCCTCAACACCGGCTTCACGTTGCGGCGCAACACGCTGAAGAAGGCGTCGCTGCCCGAGCTGTCGGCCGGCGGGATGATGCCGCCGGTCGTCGCCGACTTCCTGGCCGCCACCATGCGGTGCCGAACCTTGCGCACCGTGTTCGCGGGCGGAACCGGCGAAGGCAAGACGACGCTCGTTCGAGCCTGCTTGTCGGAGCTACCCCGTCTGGCTCGAGTTGTCACCATCGAGGACACCGCCGAACTCGATTTCTTCGACGCCACCGACCACCCCAATGTCGAATCCTGGGAGGCCCGGGTGGCCAACGCCGAGGGTGTCGGCTCGGTTTCACTCGGCGACCTCGTCCGGCACGCTCTCCGGGCCCGACCCGACTGGCTCATCGTCGGCGAGTGTCGCGATCACGATGCCGCCGTTCCGATGTTGGGGGCGATGACCCACGGCCAGTCGTCGCTCACGACCGTGCACGCCCAGTCGGCTCGCGACGCCCTCGGGAAGCTGGCCCTCTACCTGATGGAGGGGGGCATGGACGACGTCGTCGCCTACACCCAGCTGGCCATGGCCGTCGACTTCGTTGTGCACGTCCAACGCGACAGTGCCACCGGCCGCCGTCGGATCAGCGAGATCATCGAGGTGACCCCGGTCGAAGGTCGACGCACCGGGCACAACGTGGTGTGGTCGGCGCGAGGGCCGGTGCCGACGACGATGTCGATCGAGCGGGCACGGCAGCTGGCCGAGGTCGGCTTCGACCACCGCCGCCTCGGTGGCCTCGCCCAGGTGAACGGAGCGGTCCGGTGACGGTGCTGGCCGGGGCGATGGTCGGCACGCTCGCCGCTGCCGGTCTGCTTCTGCTCGGTGCGGCGGCAATGGGCCATGGGATTCCGGTCCGGTCCAACTCTTCCGCCCCCACCATCACGGCGGCCGAACGGGCGGCCAGGACACGGCTGGCGGCGGCCGCTGTCATCGCCGGGCTGATCGGCTGGCTGGTGAGTGGCCTCATCGCCGTCGGCCTCCTGCTGGCCGGCGCGGTGATCGTCGTGCCGCTGTTCCGGCAGGCCGACCGGGAACGCCACCTGCTCGTTGCCCGCACCGAGGCGCTCGCCGCCTGGGCGGAGTCACTTCGCGACTCCGTGCGGTCGCACGCCGGGTTGCGCCAGTCGGTGGTGACCTCGCTGCACACCGTCGACGACGTCATCCGAGACGAGGTCCAAGACCTGGCCACCGATCTCGACACCGAGTCGCCCGACGTGGCGCTCGAACGGTTTGCCGCGCGGCTGGCCGATCCGGTCGGTGACCTGCTGGCCACCGCCCTCTCGGTGGCGCTCGGTGAGTCGGGCGCCCGCGACATCCCCAGTCTGCTCGGCCAGCTCGCCCAGGACGCCCGCGACGAGGTGTCGGGCATCCGGCGGGTCTCGGTCGCCCACGAGAAGGCGTTCGGCACGGCCCGGGCCATGGCCATCGTCGTGGTGGCGACCGCAGCCGGCATGTTCGTCGTGAACGGCACCTACCTGCAGGTCTACCGGACCCCGGCCGGTCAGCTTGTGCTGTTGCTGGTGGCCGCGGTGGCGTTGGCTGCGCTGTGGGGCCTGGTTCGTATGGCCCGCCCGGTGCGGCCGCTGCGAGTGCTGGGCCCCGAACCCAACGGATCGACTGCGCCCGAGGTGGTGGTCGGATGATTGCGGTGCTCGGATCCTTGGTCGGTGCGCTCGCCGCACTGGGCGTCGTCGTGACGGCGCGGGGTTTGATCGGGGTCACCCCGCCGCTGGAGGCGTTCGCCGCACAACTGGCGGGCGGGAGCCGACAGACCCCCGGTCGATGGCATCGATTCATCGACGGTGACCCGACACTGGACGCACGCCTGGAACTCCTCGGATGGACACGAGATCGATGGCGGTTGCAGCGGCTGCAGTTCATGGGCGCCGTCGGTGGGTTCGCCGTCGTCCTGACTGCCATGTTGACCGTCATCGGGTTCGCCTCGTGGTGGATGACGGCACCCGCCCTCCTGCTCGGCGGGTTGGCCGGATG
The DNA here is from genome assembly GCA_965216675.1 of Acidimicrobiales bacterium. Lineage (GTDB taxonomy): Bacteria > Actinomycetota > Acidimicrobiia > Acidimicrobiales > SZUA-35 > JAHELU01. The sequence goes on from CBDCGK010000004.1 coordinate 2,868,472, forward strand.
GTGGCTGTCACTGGCCCATTTGAAGGAACAGGCCGACGAGGTTCGGGCCGAGGCGTCGGCCACCGTGGCCGTGTTTCTCACGCTCGTGCAAGCGCTGATGGCGGCCGGCTCGGGACCCAACGGCGCGATGACCGCCGCCGTGCTGGCCGGAAAGGGTCAGGTCTTCGGGTTGATGAGGGAGGCGATGACGACGGCACAACTCAACAACACCGAGCCGTGGGTGGGTCTGGGCGAACTCGGCCACCGGGTCGAGATCCCGGAGCTGGTCGGGCTGGCGGCATCGCTCCGCCAAGCCAGTGAGGGTGCCAGTGTCGGTGAGTCGCTGGTGGCCAAGGCCCAGTCGCTGCGCGATCGCGATCGCTACCGGCGGGAGGCGGAGATGGTGGCCAAGGGTGAATCGATGTCGTTGCCGCTCGTCGGGATGGCGCTCGCCTTCGTGGTGTTGATCGGCTACCCGGCAGTGGCGTTGCTGCTGGCCACCTGAACCACGGACGTCGAAACAGAATTCGGAACAAGGAGGAACAACCAATGCTGAACTACCAGGTTGCGGTGCAGGCGTGGTGGGTGAGAACCCGGGCCCGGCTGGCTCGTGACGATGGAGCGAGCCTCGTGGAGACGCTCGTCTGGGCCGGGGCGATCGCCGTGGCCGCCGTGGCCATTGTGGCTCTGATCCAGACATGGGGAACCGGCAAGGTCAACGCCTTGCCGTGAGCCGATTCCGTCACCGCGACGATTGCGGTTCGGCGGTCGTGACCGGCGTGTCCGCGGTGTCGATCCTGGTGGTGCTGATGATGGCCGTCGTGCAGGGCGTGCTCGTCATGCACGTGCGTTCCATCTCCGCGTCGGCGGCCCAAGACGGGGCGCTGGCCGCCAGTCGTCGCGGCGCGTCCACGGCCGACGGTGTCGCCGCAGCCGACGCGGTGTTGCAGCTGGCGGCTGCCGGGCCGTTGGAGAGCTGGACCACCAGCGGGCAACGATCCGGTGACCGGGTTCAGATCACCGTGAGAGGTCAGGTCGTCTCGGTCGTCGGATTCGGGAACGTGGGCGTGACGGTCACCCGCGGCATGAGGGTCGAGGAGTTCCGTCCTCAGGGATCGACCCCATGACCTGCCGGTATCGGTCGTTGAGCGACGATCGGGGCTCGGCGGTGGTCGAGCTGCCTCTGATCGTGGTCTCGTTCATCATGCTGTTGTGGCTGGGTTACGGCGGCATCCGTCTCGTCGCCGTGCAGGGTGATGTCCAGGCTGCGGCGTGGGCCGGTGCCCGCGCCGCGTCGGGGTCGTACTCGGCGGCGGCCGGAAGGCTCGAGGCCCGCGCTGTCGTCGACGACATGCTGGCTTCCGACCAGTCGCAGCGATGTGCGTCGGTCGCCGTCGACACCACGGGATCGTGGTCGCCGGGCGGGCAGGTCACGGTGACCGTCACTTGCGTGGTGTCGCTGGCCGAGGTGACCGGCGTGGGGTTCGGAGCGTCGCGAACCTACCGGTCGACGGCGATCGAACAGATCGAATCGATCAGGGGCGGCCCATGAGGCGCGCATGTCTCGACGACACCGGGTCGATCCTGCCCATGGCGTTGGTCTTCGTCGGCGGCCTGGCCGTGGTCGTACTGACGTTCATCGGCGCCCAGGAAGGATGGGCGCAACGTCGCAACGCCCAGATGACGGCAGCGGCGGCGGCCAGAGCGGGAGCGCAGGTCGAGCCGGTCAACTGGCGGGCGGTCCAGGCTCCCGCCGATGCAGTGGCGCGGGCGGAGGCCGTGCTGGCCTCGCAGGGATACCACGGTGCGGTGAGCGTCACCGGGGGAGAGGTGATCGTGTCGGTCGACGCTTCCATCGCTCACACCTTCCCGATGCCGTGGCTGCCCACCAACGTTCGCGTCGTGGCGTCGGCCGATCTGGTCCGAGGCATCGACGGGACCCAGGAGTGATGGGAATGCGCAACAGAAGGACGATTCACGGGACGGGCATCATTCGGTCGCTCGGTGCCCTGGCGACGCTGGTCGTGCTGATCGCCGGTGTGCCCCTGCTGCTGGCGACCACCGCCGGCTGGCCGCTGCCGGCCGAATGGCCGGACTGGGCGCAGGTCTGGGTCGATCTCCGCCAACTCAACATCGCACCCGGTCTGGTCATCGGCGGCCTGGCGGTCGGGGCGTGGATGCTGTGGGCCCAGGCGATCTGGGCCCTGGCGTTCGAGCTGTTGAACATGGTCAGGGCGGGCCGTGGGATGGTGGCCCGACCGGCGCCGCTCGCCATACCCCTCGTGACCGCGCTGGTGGCCCGGCTCGTCGCCGGGGTGGTGTCGGCCACGCTGCTCACCTCGTCGCCGGCTTCCGCCGGAGTCATCGCGTCAGCGGGAACCGCGCGGCAGTTCGTCCCGGCGGTTTCCCCCGGCGACAGCAACCGTGCGACAGAAACGCCGACAGCTCTCACTGCCGACCGGTCGATCGTCGTCGTTGCCGACGGCGAGACGGCATGGGACGTCGCCGAGCGGGTGTTCGGCGATGGCGGCATGGTCGCCGACCTCCTCGAACACAACCGGATCTCGGCACTGGACGTTCGGCCCGGGATGGAGCTGGAACTACCCGATGGGGTGTGGGCTGTACCCCGTGAGGTCACCGTTGTCGAAGGTGACCACCTGTGGGGGCTGTCGACCCGCCGGCTCGAGGATGCCGGCGTCGACTCGCCGTCGAACGCTCAGATCGCCGCCCACGTCGAGCGGGTCGTCGATGCCAACCAGCCAATGATCGCCGATCCGGACCTGATCCATCCCGGCCAGGTGGTCACCATGCCCGAACTGGGGGAGCAGCCGACCCAGGACATTGCCGTCCCGACCCCCAGCCATCCGATCCCGGACATCTCGGCCCGACCCGTCGATGTCGAGATCGATCCCGACCCCGACCCCGGCGCCGAGCCCGAGGCCGAACCGGTGGTGGACCGCACACGCGTCACCACGTCCGATCACGTCGAGGTGATCGACGACGACGACCCGCCGTTGGGGCTGGTGGCGGTCAGTGGCATCGGGTTGGTCACGGCCGCCGTCGGTGCCATCGTGGCCCGAAACGCCGCGCAACGAATCGGTCGCCGACGACCTGGCACCACTCCTCGTTTCGCCGTGCCGGGACGAGCGGAGCGGCTCATCTCCGAGACCTCCGACGACGACGCGCTGGCCGACCTCGATCGGACGCTACGCCGTCTCGGCGTGTCCATGCGTTCCGCCGGGCTGGCCGTCCCCCGGTTGGTCGGCGTACTCATCGGCCCCGACACCATCCGACTCCTGCTCGCGCAACCCCACCACTCGGCTCCCGAACCGTATGCGGTCGACCGCGACGGCATGATCTGGTCGACCTCCCGACCGGTGCCCGCCCTCGACGTCGAGGGGGCGCTCAACCCCTATCCGACCCTGGTTGCGATCGGCTTCACCGAATCCGATCAACTCCTGATCGACATCGAGTACGTCGGATCGTTGAGCTTGACCGGCGGATTCGCCGATGTCGTCGACGCCATGGGCACGATGGCGTTGGAACTGGCCACCAGCCCGATGGCCGACACCATCGATGTGGTGTGCGTCGGATTCGGTGAGGAGCTGGCCGATCTCGAGCGGATCACGGTCGTGCCGTCGTACGAATCCATCCGGACCCGCATCGACGATCACGCCAGGGGTGCCGCTGCGCTGGCCCTCGCCACCGACAACACCGGTCCCGGCGGCCGCGCCGACGGCACCGGCGACTGGACGCCGATGGTCGTCTTCGACCCGCTGTCCGAACTCGACGCCCATTCGAGCGCACTTCTGGCTGCGGTCGAGGCAACCGACGGTGCCGGTGTGTCGGCGGTCGTGAGTGCGGTCGAGTCGGCCGGCCTGTCGATCGAGCTGGATCAACACTCGATGACCGTGCCGGCCCACAACATGCACCTGCACCGCCGCCCGTTGACCCACACCGAACGCGCCGACCTGTCCACGGCGGTCACGGCGGGCAGAGACGGCGTCGACGCCGACACGCCCGATCTCCTGTCCAGTGTCGGGTCGAGCCGCGGTCCATCGACGGTCCGATCGACCGCCGCGCCTGGTGCCGGTGACGTGGAGCCCGGAATCGCCGAGTATCGGGTCCGGGTTCTTGGGCCCCTCCACGTGGAGGATCGCAACGGCCATCCGGTCAGCTTTGCCCGGTCGGCCACTCCCGAGTTCCTGGCCTACCTCACCCATCATCGCACCGGCGTCGAAGTCGGCGACGTCATGACAACCCTGTGGCCCTCCACCACGGCCCGGCGGACCTGGATCGCCAACGTCTACGCCGACGCGGTCCGCAGCCTCGCCGCCGGCAGCGGGCGGGGCGTGGTGCTCACGCCCCGCCCCGGAGCCGACGACGAATACCGGTTACAACCGGCGGTCGCCAGCGACGTCGAGCAGTTCCGGGCCCTCGTCTCCCGCTCTGTTCATCGCCCGGTGGATGAGGCCGTCGAGCTGTTGATCGAGGCCTTGACGATGGTGGAAGGCGTCCCGTATTCGAACATCACGTCCCGCTGGCCGATCGCCGAAGGCCATTGGCAGGAGGCAACGGTGATGGTCGACGAGGCCGCCCGTTGTGTGGCCGCGCTCGCCCTCGATCATCTCGATGACGCCGAACTGGCCGACTGGGCGACGGCCCGAGGTCTGCTGGCCAGCCCCCACTCGGTCGAGCTGCATCGTCTCCGGCTTCGGGCGGCCATCACGCTGGAGACCGAAGCCGCCACTCAGGCCGGGGGCAATGGTGAATCGGTCGGACACGTCTCGCCCGACGCGGTCTTTCAGCACTATCAGGCCGTCGTCATGGCCGACGACCATCGGCCGGAGGCGACGTCGAGCCTCGATCCGGAGCTGATCGAACTCTACGAGTCGTACCGACGGTCACGCCCGACCGCTGCGGTGCCGAGCAGGGATCCCGAAACCCGCGAGCGGCAGCTCCGGTAGCTCGCCCGATCACGACTGTCAGTTACCTGAGAAGTCGTCGGACCCCGGATACAACTCGAAGCCGTCCGACCGGGTGGTGATGGCGAGGACGAGGGCGAGGACGATCAGAACGGCCACCGCCAAGCCCGCCAGGAGAATTCGCCTGCGGCCTTGTCGACCGGCCGCACCGTCTACCTCTGCTTCGTCGTCGATGCGGTCGTTGCGTGCTCGCCGAGGCGTGACGACGGTCGGTAGATCGAGGCTCTGATCTCGTCCGGGTTCCATTCCGGCCACCGCCGCGGCGGTCGTCGACGGCTGGTCCGTCGGCGACGGTTGAGGTGCGGTCTTGCTGATGGCCGTGGCCAGCAGCCGGCCGGCGTCGGCCTGTCGAGGACTGGCACGCTCCGGTCGGCCGCGACGGCGAGCGACCCCGACAACCGCGTCCTCGACATCGGCCCTGCTCGACACCGACGCGGTCGTGGTCTGCGGGTCTTCGGCGGATGGAGGATGGTCGGCCACCGACGGCTCGTCGGCCACGATCACCGGTGTCGCCGGCAACCCGTGGCCGAGCTGGACCTGCTGAAGGCGTCGGGCCATCGCCAGCGCCGAGGGCGGTCTGTTCACCGGGTCCCGAGCCAGCCCATCGGCGACGACGGCGGCGACCGCAGCCGGCACTCCGGCTGAGAGCTGCGGCGAATCGGGTTCGGCCATCATCTTGCGCACGACGGCGGCCGGCGTGTCGGCGTGATAGGCGTGCAGGCCCTGGATCAGCCGGAAGATCGTCATCGACAACGAGTAGAGGTCGCTGGCGGGCGTGGGTCGTTCGTCGTCGAGAACCTCCGGTGCCGTGTAGCCGAAGGTCACGGCCATGGTCTGGGTCCTGGTCCGCTCGCCGTCGATGGTCGACGAGATGCCGAAGTCGGCCAGCAGCGGGTGTTCGGGGGTCACACCGATGAAGATGTTGCCGGGCTTGATGTCGCGATGCACCACGCCGGCCCGATGAACGGTCTCCACGGCCGAGCACAGTTTGATGCCGATGTCGACGGCATCGGCCCACGTCAAGGGGCCGTTTTCGTCGACGAGGCGGCTGTAGGTGCCCCGCTCGAACAGCGGCAACACCAGGTAGGGGCGATCGTCGAGGGTGAAACCAGAGCCGAGCACCGTGACGATGTAGGGATGGCTGCCCACCCGGCCGATCGCCTCGACCTCACGCTGAAAGGCGGTCCGTCGAGGCCCACCGGCGGCTTCGACGTCGAGCACCTTGACGGCCACCGGCCGCTGATGCCTCACGTCGACCGCACGGTAGACGGTGCTGGATCCACCAGACCCGATGGGCATCAGGTTGTCATAGCCGGGAATCCGCCGACCGGCATCGGCGGCCGCTGAACCGCTTCCGTCACCCTTCCGCCCGATGCCGTCCATGGCCTCGATCGTACTTGCCGGCGTCGGTCGACGCCCGCCGTTCTCGGCCCGCTGGTCGTCGGGACTCCCGGTCCTCGATCCAGCCCCTACCCTTGTCTCGTGAACGGTCAGTCGGGAAACATGCCGGTCGCCGACGTGATGGTCGACGAGGCGCTCGTCCGTGAGCTACTCGACCACGCCGTGCCGACCGACGGACTCGCCCCCGAGCTGGCCGAACAGGACCTGCAACTCCTGGCCAACGGCTGGGACAACGTCTCGTACCGGCTGGGTCCTGATCATGTCGTGCGGCTCCCGCGACGAGCCGTCGCCGTCGCGTTGCTGGTCAACGAGCAACGGTGGCTGCCACAACTCGCCCCTCACCTGCCACTGCCGGTGCCGGTTCCGGTGTTCGCCGGGCGGCCGTCGGCGGTCTTCGACCGTCCGTGGTCGATCGTGCCCTGGTTCGACGGTCAGCCGTTGGGCGACCGGGTGATACCCGACGTCCCAGTGGCCAGCGGCGATCGGCTGGCCTCCGATCTGGCCCACTTCCTGCACCGTCTCCACCGGCCGGCCCCCGACGACGCCCCGGCCAATCCCGTCCGGGGTGTACCGCTCGCCACGAGGGCCGAGCGCACCGTCGCCCACCTGAGTCCGGGTTCGGCGGCGATGGCGGCAATCGGGTCGGAGCAGGCCGCCGGTCGGTTGCGGGCCCTGTGGGCCAAAGCCCTCGATCAGCCCCGCTGGACGGGCGGCGACCGCTGGCTGCACGGTGATCTGCATCCGCTGAACATGGTGTGGCACGACGACCGTCTGTCGGCGGTCATCGACTTCGGTGACGTTTGCTCCGGTGACCCGGCCACCGATCTGGCCGTGGCGTGGTACGTGTTCCCCGACCGGGTTCAGCGTCAACGTTTCCAGAGCCTCGCCCGAATCGACGACCGTCCGATCGACACGCCGACTTGGCATCGGGCCGCCGGGTGGGCGTTGTCGGTGGCCTGCGCCATCGCCGCCAACTCGGCCGACCACCCGGTGCTCGATCGGCTGAGCCGCCGTACCCTCCACGCTCTGGCCGACTGGCAAGACAGCGATCGCGGTGAGCGGTGACCCACGGACGCCGGATTGAGCGGAAGCGGTTCCGGGTAGGGTTCGACCATGAGCACTTCACAAGAACTCGTGCGCCCGGAGCGTGGCCATGGCCGCATGATCGCCGGGGTCTGTGGTGCCCTCGCTCGACGGTTCGGCCTCAGCGTCGGCATGGTCCGCCTCGGTTTCCTGATCTTCGGCCTGGTGGGCGCCGGTGAGCTCGTTTACCTGGCGCTCTGGGTGCTGATCCCGTCGCAACGCGACCGGCCCTGAGCCTCCCCTGCCACCGCGCTAGACGGTGGCGACGAAATCGGTGATGTGCCCGACGGCCTGGTTCAAATGGTCGCGGCCACCAGGACCCCCGTAGTAGTGGGTCGCCCCCTGGATCTCGTGCAGCCGCTTGCGGTCATGGGGTATGGCGTCGAACAGGCGGCGGGTGTGTGACGGGGTGCAGGCGTCGTCGGCGGTGTTCCCGATGACCAGGACCGGCTCGGCCACGTCGACCGCAGCGGTGAGAGCGTCGCCTCGAGCGGTGTCGTAGCCCCACTGCGACAGCCAGCTCCGCAGCGTCGAGAAGCGGGCCAGTCCGACCGGACCGTCGTTGACCACACGGGGATCGCCGAGATAACACCAGTTGGGTCTCCGGTCGCTCGGGTCGATCGTCGGGTCAAGCCATCGGGGGTCGGCCATGGTGCCGTGCACGACGAAGGCCAGCTCCGGCCCGAGGCTGTCGGCTCCCGCCGACCCGCTCTCACGACGCCGAGCCAGTTCCCCTCGGACCCAGTCGGTGATGCGCCGGTTACGGGCCACCTGAGCCTCCCGGTAGCGGGTCACGAACTCGGTGGTGTACGGCGGTTGATCGGGATTGGCCGGGTCGTAGAGGTTGAGCGTCGGGTCGCGTTCGAACGGCCGGCCCTCGTCGTGGATCGACGCGTCGATCCACTCGGTGAGCGTGCCGTGACGGCTGATGTGCGCGGCCAGCATCATCACCGCCGCGGCCGACGGAAGCTGCGCCGGATCGACCTCGTAGCGGTCGCCGGCCGGTGTGTCGCCGATACCGTCGCCCCGGTTGGCCACAGCCTGGTAGTACATCGACAGCGAGCCTCCACCCGACCAACCGGCCAACACCACCTGCTCGTAGCCCCACCGCTCCCGGGCGTCGACCAGCACCCGGCCCAGGTCGGCCACCACCTTCTCCATGATGAGCGCCGAGTCGGTTCCCCGGTACCGGGAGTTGGCCCAGATCACGTGCTGCCCGGCCCGGGCCAGGCCACTGACGATCGGCAGGTACATCCCGCCACCGGTGGGGTGCATGAACACGATGGCGGTCGACGACGGGCTTCCGACCGGTCGCACCAGATGACAGTCGAGACCGATGACGTCGCCACCACCGCCGTAGGTGTCGCTGAACGCGGCCGGCTCGGTGTGCACCACGACATAGGCCTGCCGTTCGCACCCCTCCGGCGTGCCCGGAATCCTCACCGTCGAGCGGCCGTCGCTCAACCCGCTTCCACGTGGGGAACCGGCGGGTCGGGATAGCTGCCGTTGGCCCGGATCACATCGTCGGGGATCTCCAGCATCTTCCGGTACATCTTCTCCGGGTACCCGAGATGCGGTTTGTCGGGGTCGTAGGCCGGTTGGGGGAGCGGCGAGGACTCCGGGTCGGCCACGAACGGTTCGGGGTTGCGGTACCGGTCGAGCTCGTCGGGGCTGATTCCGGCCAGCTCGGCGACCTCCGGGTCGATCCAGTGATCACCGTCGATGGCGACGTCGGACGTGGCCACCTCCAGGACCAAGTTCTCCGGTCCACCGAAGTAGATCGATTGGCAGATGCCGTGGTCGATATGGCCGATGACGTTGACGCCCTTGGACCGGATGCGGTCCCGCATGGCCAGCAGTTCATCGACGGTGTCGACCTTGAACGCCAGGTGCTGCATGGTGCCCGGCGCGCTGGGTCGTTCGGCGGTCCCGGAGTGGCTGACCCCGAACTCCGGCTCGATGTTGTGGTTGGCCGGCAGCTCCACGAACGAAATGGAGCAATGGTCGTCGAGGCGGCAGAATGCGTGCCAGGCCCCCTCGACCCCGTGCATCCAGAACAGTCCGACCAGCTCGGCCCCCAGCACGTCGCTGAAGAATTCGATCTGGCCTTTGATGTCGGCCGTGCTGATGGCCAGGTGGTGAACGCCGTTGACCCGAATCGACATGTACCCACAGTAGTTTGGGTGCCGCGGTTCGATGGAGTCGGGGCCGGCTCCACGATCTACATTGGCCGGTCGTGACCGACTTCGCTCATCGACTGGCCCGGCTGCTGGCCGATCGGAGCGACACCCTGTTCGGCGTGCCGGGCGGTGGCCCCAACCTCGACCTCGTCGGAGCGGCCACCGAGGCCGGGATGCGATTCGTCCTGGCCCACGACGAGACCGCGGCGGCCATGATGGCCTCCACCTACGGGCTGCTCACCGGCAGCCCGGCCGGTGTGGTGGTGACCAGAGGTCCGGGGGCGACCGCGGTGGCCAACGGCGCGGCCCAGGCCACACTCGATCGGTACCCGCTGGTTGTCATCACCGACACGGTCACCGCCGCCCGGACCGCGAGGATCTCCCACCAGCGGTTCGACCAGCGAGCCCTGTTCCAGCCGATCACCGCCGCCTCGATCACCGCGACGGACGAGGCCGCCCTCGACGGATCACTCGGCGACGCCATCGACCGGGCCGCCCAGTGGCCATCCGGTGCGGTGCACCTCGACTATGACCCGCCTGCCTCGGCCGGACAGTACCCCGAACCCCATGTCGTGCCTCCGGCCGTGCCTCCGACCGCGGATCGGGTCGGACCGGCCGCCGAGCTGTTGACGGCCAGCCGGCGGCCGGTGGTGATCGTCGGCATGGAGGCGGCGTGGCTCGACCACGTGGCTCTGCTCACCAACATGTCGGACGCCGGTGCCCGGCCTCCTGTCCGGCGACTGGTCGAGGAGCTGGGCTGCCCGGTGCTCACCACCTACCAGGCCGTCGGACTCGTGCCCACCGAAGGCCCGCTCAACGCCGGACTCTACACCAACGGGGCCCTCGAGCAGCCGGTGCTCGACGAGGCCGACCTGCTGGTGATGATCGGCGTCGACACCGTCGAACCCATTCCCACCGAGTGGCGCCAACGTGTGCCGGTCATCACCGTGTCGGCCGCCGCGCCGATCGACGGGTTCGTGCCGGCCGACGTGGCGCTTCGGGGTGACCTGGCCACCATGGCCCACCAGCTCGTGTCGACCGCCCGGCATTTGGGTTGGGATCACGACTGGCCGGCCGGAGTCGCGGCGGTGATGCGGGCCGACGCCCGACGATCCCTGCGCCCCGCCTCACAGCCTCTCGCCGCCGGGTCCGCCGGGTCCGCCGGGTCCCCGGGCGCGGCCCTGGAGGCGCTCGGCCCCGTCACCCTGGTCGACGCCCTCCTCGATGGATTGGCCGGCCTCGACGAGCAACCGGTCACCACGGTCGACGCCGGGGCCCACTTCCTGGCCGTCATGCCCCGCTGGCCGGTGGCGAGACCGTTCGACCTGCTCATCAGCAACGGGCTGGCTACCATGGGGTTCGCCGTTCCGTCCGCCATCGGTGCCTCACTGGCGAACCCGGGCCGCCCGGTGCTCGCCCTCTGCGGTGACGGCGGTCTGTCGATGGCGATGGCCGAACTCGAGACCATCGGCCGACTGGATCTGCCGATCACCGTCGTCGTCTTCAACGACTCGGCGCTCAGCCTGATCGCAGTCAAGCAGGGCCCTGGTCATGGTGGCGACGCGGCAATTCGGTATCGCCCAACCGATTTCGCTACCATCGCATCTGCGAGCGGCCTCGACGGGTTCGTTGCCGAGAACGCCGACGACGTCAGACGCCTGATGTCGGAGCCCTGGATCAAACCCCGTTTGATCGACGCCCGGATCGACCCCGCCGACTATCGGCACCTGATTCAGGCCACCCGGGGCTGACCGCCCGCCAAGAAACCTGAAGGGGGTTCCAACCATGGTGCAAGTGGCAAGATTTCTCGACGTCGCCGAGGGCCTGCAACCGAACCAGTTCACCGTCGGCTCGAAGGACCAGATCAACTCGATCAGCGACCTCGACGAGACCTACAAGCAGTTGATGGACAAACCGCTCGCCTGCGTGATGGCGGTGATGGGCGGCGACGGTCGACCGAACCTCACGCCCATGTGGTTCGACTACGAGGGCGACAAGGTGCTCGTCAACGTCGCCAGTCACCGGCGCAAGACCCAGTGGATCCGCGACAACCCGCAGGTCAGCATCCTGATCATGAACCCGGAGAACATGTATCACTGGATGAGCTTGAAGGTCACGGTCGAGCGAGAGATCAGCGAGGACGATCCGGACGAGGGTGCCCGCGTGACCGAGCAGCTCAACCGGATCTGGCGCAAGTACATCGCCGATGGTGGCGACGAATACGGACTGCGCGACCCGTCGATGGACGAGCGTCGGGTGTTGTTCGAGTGCCGGGTCGACAAGATCGCGACCTTTGGCCAGCCGTGACGGCCCGCCGGGAGCGGGATCGCCCGGCGAACCGCTGACGGTCGCCGTCGTCGGTGGTTCGATCGGCGGGTTGACCACCGCGTGCCTGCTCGCCGACTCCGGGCACGACGTCACCATCTACGAGCGTTCCAGCACCGAGCTGGAGCAGCGGGGTGCCGGCATCGGTTTCCTCGAAGCCACCTACCGCTACCTCGTCGAGCGGGCCTCCCTGTCGCTCGATGAGATCAGCATTTCCACCGACCACATCCGGTACCTGGCCCGTGACGGATCGGTGATTCACGACGCCGAGCATCGCTATCTGTTCTCTTCGTGGAACACGGTGTACCGGTGTTTGCTCGATCATTGGACCATCGGGCTCGCCGATGCCGGTGGTGGCGTCGACCGCTACCGGCTCGGTCACGAGATGACCGGCTTCGACGTCGGCCCCGACTCGGTTGCCGTGCACTTCGCCGATCGGGCCTCGGCCACCGCCGAGGTGCTGGTGTGCGCCGACGGGGTCGGGTCGACGGCCCGGTCGATCCTGGCCCCCGACGTCCAGGCGTCCTATGCCGGGTACGTGGCCTGGCGGGGCATGGTGCAGGAGTCGGGGCTGCCGGGATCCATGTGGTCGATGCGTTGGGCGACGCCATCACCTACTACGTCTACCCCAACAGCCACATTCTCGTGTACCCGATCCCCGGTCTCGACGGGTCGGTGGCCGAGGGGGACCGGCTGATCAACTTCGTCTGGTACCGCAACTATTCGGAGGGGCCGGAGCTCGACGAGCTGTTGACCGATTGCCATGGTGTGCATCGCGAGCTGTCGGTGCCGCCCGGTGCGGTGGCCGACCATCATGTGACCGAGCTGCGGGCTCATGCCGAGGCCCGACTTCCGGCGCTATTGAACGAGGTGGTGGCCCGAACGGCCGAGCCGTTCCTCCAGGTGGTGTACGACATCGAGATCGAACGGATGGCGTTCGGGCGGGTCTGCCTGCTGGGTGACGCGGCGTTCGCCGTCCGTCCCTCACGCCGCCGCCGGCTCGGCCAAAGCGGCCGACGACGCCTGGGCCCTCGACCGTGCCCTCAGCGCCGTGTCACCGGGCGACGGTCGGACGGTGCCGAGGGTGCAGTTGGAGTGGACGGTGTCGGCGTTTCGGTGGCCGACGCCCTCGCCGCCTGGGAGGTCGACCGGTTGGCGTTGGGCCGCGATCTCCTGGCCCGGACCCGTGACGTCGGCAGCCGATCCCAGGTCACCAACACCTGGCAGCCGGGCGATCCCGACCTCATCTTCGGCCTCCCGCGCTCCGGGCCACTGAGCATCGTCGAATCGGCATCCGCCTGAACTTTGAGCCGCTGGCGACCCGGCTCCCCCGAACTTTGAGCGCTCACCGACCCACAACAGGGTCGCTGAGACGCTCAAAGTTCCGGCGGGTGGAGGTGCCGGTGCATGGTTCGATGTCGGCTCGGGTGATACGGTCCGACCCATGAACGCACGACGGGACGTGGCCGACCGGATGGCGGAGGCCGCCGTCGCTCTGCTCGACGGCCTCGACGACGCCCAGCGGGCCGCCGCCACCTGGCCGTTCCCGGAGCCCGACGAACGGGAGCGCTGGTTCTACACACCGACCGACCACGGAGGCCTGCCGCTGGCCGCGATGTCGTCGGCCCAGCACCGGTTGACCCACCGCCTGCTCGCGACCGGGTTGTCGACGGCAGGTTATGTCACCGCCGCCACCATCATGGGCCTCGAGAACGTCCTCGATTTCACCGAGGGCTGGTCGTCGTACTTCGACCGGGAGCGGGGCCGCGACCCGCTTCTGTACTGGGTCGCCATCTTCGGCGACCCCGGTTCCGGTTCCGGCTCCTGGAGCTGGCGGTTCGGTGGCCACCACATCTCCATGAGCCACACGATCGTCGGTGGTGAGGTGGTGTCGTCGACCCCGCTGTTCTTCGGTGCCGACCCGGCCTCCGCTCCGCTGCTCGGTCCCCACCCTCTTCGACCGCTGGCCGGAGTGGAGGACGTCGCACGGGAGCTGATCCGTTCGCTGCCCGCAGATCAGCAGCGGACGGCGCTGGTGTCGTCGGTCGCTCCGACCGACATCATCGGCGGCAACCGGACGGTGCTCCGGGACGGTGACGGGATGCTCGGTCTGCCCGACATCTGGCGAGGCCGGTTCGAGGCCGAGCTCGTTCGGCGGATGCACGAGATCCAGGAGACGGCCGAGGCCGATCTCGGCCTGACCGGCGAACACCTCGACGCGCTCCGGTTCACCACCCGACCCAAGGGGGTGCCGGCGGGCGAGCTGTCGGCCGACGACCAGGGAACCCTTCGAGCCGTGCTCGACCTGTACCTGGACCGGCTGCCCGACGGCTTGGCCGACGACGAGAAGGCCAAGTTCGACGGCGACGCCATCGAGTCGCTGTCGTTCCTGTGGGCCGGATCGACCGAACCGGGCGAGCCCCACTACTACCGCATCCAGGGTGCCGATCTGCTCGTCGAGTACGACAACACCCAGCGAGGCGTCAACCACGTGCACGCCGTGTGGCGGGACCTGCGCCGCGACTTCGGCCGGGATGCCGTGTCGGACCCGCTGGCCGATCACTACACCAACGGCCATCATCACTGAGGAGGCCAAACCGACGTGTCCGACGAACCGACGACCGAGACCATCGAGGAGTTGCGCCAGTCGTTCTGGTACGGGTCCCGCTCCAACCTGAGCTTCAAGTACCTGAAGGATCTGTCCGACGGCGAGTTCGGAGACTTCCTGAACGAGCTACTGGCCGAGGTTGCCGCCATGACCGACTCCGGCGACCCGACCGGCGTGATCGACGCCGCCTACCGGTGGCAGATCCAGGCCTACGCCGGGCATCTTGGTGACCCGAACGACTTCCCCCACCGCTTCAACGACGTGCCGATCAACCCGCTGCCCAAACCTCTGGCGGAGTGCCGGGTCACCCTTGTGACGTCGAGCGGCCACTTCGTCGACGGTGACGACCCCAAGCCGTTCGGCGTCGACAACATGACGCAGGCCGAGGCCGAGGATCGCATCGGCGAGTTCCTGAGAGAGGCGCCGTCGCTGTCGTCGATCCCGGTCGACGTCGACTCGACCCGCCTTCGCGTCCGCCATGGCGGCTACCCGACCGATGCTGTGCGGGCCGATCATCAGGTCGGATTCCCGATCGGGCACCTGGCCGACCTGGCCACCGACGGCGTGATCGGAGCCCTGAACCCGACGGCCTACTCGTTCGTCGGGGCCGCCTCCCAGGTTCGGCTCAAACGACGAGTGGCACCGGAATGGGCCGACCGGCTGCGCAACGACGACGAAACCGACGTCGTGTTGCTCGTGCCGCTTTGACCGGTCTGCCACGTGTCCGTGGGACACGTTCAGCGAGCCATCGAGGAGGCCGGGATCCCGACAGTGAGCGTCTACGTGCGATCGTTCGGCCACATACCGGAGCTCATGGGCCTCTCCCGGAGTTTGATCACCCACCACCCCATGGGCCGTCCGCTCGGCGCTCCCGGTGACGGCAAACGACAGCGAGCCGTCGTCGAGGCGGCCCTCGCCCTGCTCGATTACCCGGTCCAGACGATCGTCGAGTTCGACGAACCGTACCGCACAGCGCTCGAAGCCTGATCGCGGCGCCCACCCGAGCCCCGGCGGTCGGCGGCATGGATTACGCTTCGGCGATGCGAACGACCAGAGCCCGCCCGACGCTTGTTCTGATTGCCACCGTGCTGATGGGCGGCCTCTCGTCGTGCGGACGGTGGCTGCCGGTCGCGGCTGGTCCGGAGCAGGACTGGGAGGAGGTGTTCAACTTCGAGATGCAGCCCGGCACCATGAATCCGGCCGAGGCCGAGGAGGCGGTCGGCGACGCAGCGGGCCCTGGCCTTTTGGCTCCGGGCTCGGTGGTCCATCGTGGTTCGGTTGCCGCGCCCAGTGGTCGTGTCGACTTCTACTCCTATCGGGCGGTCGACCCCGAGGTAGGGCAGCGGCCGATGTTCTGTACGGCCATGACGGCCGGATCGATGGCCAGTGCCGGTTGTGGGGATGCTCCCGAGGTGATCACCCAGCCCATACACATCGGTGGCGAATCCTGGGGTTCGGCCTGGCGGTCCGTCGAATTTGCGGTAGTCGAGGATGTGGTCCGAGTCGAGGGAACGGCCGAGGACGGGACGGTCTACACCGTGTCACCGCTGACCGGCTTCGGCTACATCGAATGGCCCGACGAGCGAGGCTCACTCGAACTCGTCGCCTACGACGGCGACGGTCGGGAGCTCGGCCGGACCATCGCCGGTCTCGACCGCTGACCCTGTCGCCGGAAAACGCGCTTCTGTGCCCGTCAGTTCCCAGAAACGGGAGCTGACGGGCACAGAACGGCAGACCGTGGGTGTGTCGGAGCCCCGATCAGCCGCCGACGGCGATGGCGTCGAGCACGTTGAGGCGTCCGGCCCGGCGAGCCGGGAGCAGTGCCGCCACGAGGCCGGCGATTCCGGCGATCCCGACCATGATCACGAGCCGGGGGATCGGCACCGAGACCGTGGTGATGAACTCGTCGGGCAGCGCCTGAACCGCACCCCAGCCAAACAGCAGTCCGGTGGCCACGCCGAGCACCGCACCGAACATGGCGATGGCGGCGGCCTCCCAGCGGATCATGCTCCGGGTTTGACCCCGGGTCATGCCCACGGCTCGCAGCAGCCCGATCTCCCGGGTCCGCTCCACGATCGACAGGGCCAGGGTGAGGCCGATACCGATGAGGGCGATCACGATGGCGAGCGCCAGCATGGCCGAGATGGTGTTGAGCAGCAGGTCGATTTCACCTTCGATCGACTCCCGGTACTGGGCCGAGCTCTGAACCTCGATCTGCGGGTAGATCTCGGTGATGGCGGCCATGGCGGTCTCCGCCTGGTCGGCCGTGTAACCGTCGGCCACCTGGGCGGCGATCCACGACACGCCGGTCAGCTCGACGTGCTGGTTCACAGCTTCGGTGTTCAGCCAGCCGCCCTCGACGATGGTCTCGTTGGTGGTGGTGGCCACCAACTCGAAGTCGGCCGAACCGCCGTCGGCGAACTCGACGAGCATGGTGTCGCCGACCGCCAGGCCGTACTCCTCGGCCTCGTTGGCCGGCAGGACGAGAGCGTTGACGATGTTGGTGTCGAGCGAACCGTCTTCCACGCCGAGGTCCATGAGAGCATTGACGTCGGCAAGATCCGAGACGTTGTACCACAGCGTCTCCGTGCCGTCCTCATCGCCACCGGCGGAGGCCTCGACCGGAACCGGCGGGGTGATGCGAACCCTGACGTCGTTGACGGCCATCAAACTCCCGATCTCGGGCATGGTGTCGACCTGGTCCACCACCTCGACAGGAACCTCGAAGAAGTCGGAATCACTGATCAGGTAGTCAGCGCTGATCGCCGTGTCGAGTGCCTTGCCGACCTCACTCTTCAGTGAGTCGCCGACGACGAGGGCGGCTGTGATCAGCGACAGGCCGATCATCAGGGCCCCGGCGGTGGTGGCCGTGCGGCGGGGGTTGCGCTGGGCGTTCTTACCGGCCAGCGATCCCGACGTACCCGACGCGGCGCTCATGGGCACGGCCAGCGTGCCGATCACCGGGCGGGCGGCGAGTGGGCTGAGCAGCGTGACGGCGACGAAGACCAGCACCGCTCCACCGGCGAGCGCGGCGACCGTGGCGGCCGTCGAGCCGAGCCCACCGAAGCCGGCCACACCGAGCGCAATACCCGCGGCCAGCATGACGACACCGACGATGTTCCGCAGGTGACCGGCGCGTCGGCCGCTGCCTACTTCTCCGGCCAGGGCGGCGATCGGGCTGACCCGACCGGCCCGCAGGGCGGGAGCCACAGCTGACACGACGGTGGTGATGATGCCGACAGCAAGACCGACGATGATCGTTGCCGGTTCGATGACCAGACTCATCTCCGGCAAGCCGATGCCGAGTCCGTCGAACATCGCCAGCAGACCGAGGTGCAGGCCGATACCGGCGGCGATGCCGAGCACCGAGGCGATGACGCCGATGATCAACGACTCGGCGATGATGCCCCGTCGGATCTGCCGTCCTTCGGCACCGATCGCCCGCAGCAGCCCGATCTCGCGGACCCGTTGGGCCAGCACCACGCCGAAGGTGTTGTAGATGATGAAGATCGACACGAACAGCGACACCCCGGCGAACCCGAGGAACACGTTCTCGATGACACCGACGGCCTGGTTGAAGTCGGCGGCGGTTTCGTCCTCCACGGTCTGCTGGTTGACGACCTCGAGTCCGGTCGCCGCCAGCTCGTCGCTGAGCGACGCCTCGACGTCAGAGGCGTTCCAGCCTTCGGCGAGTACCACTTCGATCTCGTCGAATCGCCCGTCGGCCACGCCGAGGATCTCACGGGTGTCGTCGAGGTCGTAGCCGGTGAGCACGGCACCGAGCGTGTCGTTGTTCTCGCCGAAACTGAAGATGCCCGAGAGGACCATGTCGTCGAAGCGACCTTCGCTCGACGTCACCGCGTAGGTCTGACCGACTTCGAAGCCGTTGTTGGCGGCCGAGTCGATGTCCATCACGAACTCACCCGGTCCGGGGGGCGAGCCCTCGACGATGGGGTTGCGACCGTCGTTGGTGGCCTCGGTCCATGAGAACCCGATCAGGGGGGGACCCTGGGTCTCGACGGGAGTGCCGTCGGCCCGGACCGGTTGGATCCGGCCGCCGATGGACCCTGCCGCGGCTTCAACGCCTTCGGTGGCGGTGATGGTGGCCAGCGTCGACTCGTCGATGACGGGATCGACACCGAACTCGTCGCCTTCGCGAACGATGAGTTCGGGTCCGGAGGCGACTTCCTTGGACAGACCTCCGAAGGCTTCACGGAGCCCGTCGGAGGTGATGAATGAGGCGACGACGAAGCCGACGCCGAGCACGATGGCCAAACCGATGAGGCTCAGCCGGGCCTTGTTGGCGGCCAGGTTCTTGAGAGTGAGTTTCCACATGGTGACGATCCCTTCTCTGCGTCCCGGCGCCTTAAGCCCCGAGCTCCCTTATACGGTCGAGGACCGAGTCGGCGGTCGGGTTGGCGAGGTCGTCGACGATGCGGCCGTCATTGAGGAACAGCACGTTGTCGGCGTAGGTGGCGGCGACGGGGGAGTGGGTGACCATGACGATGGTCTGCCCGAACTCGTCGGTGGCCCGCCGCATGAACGACAGGATCTCGTCGCCGGAGGCCGAGTCGAGGTTGCCGGTCGGTTCGTCGGCGAAGATGATCTCCGGCTGGGAGATCAAGGCCCGCGACACGGCGACCCGCTGCTGCTGACCACCGGAGAGCTCCTCCGGCTTGTGGCCGAGGCGGTTGCGGAGACCGGTCGCGTTCATCACCTGATCGAACCAGGCCTGGTCGAGTGGTCGACCGGCCAGGTCGAGCGGCAGGGTGATGTTCTCGGCCGCGGTCAGCGTCGGCACCAGGTTGAAGGCCTGGAAGATGAAGCCGACCCGCTCACGGCGCAGGAGGGTGAGCTGGCGATCGTTCATGGCGGACAGGTCGGCGTCGCCGATGAACACCTGACCGGTGGTCAGGTTGTCGAGTCCGGCCAGGCAGTGCATGAGGGTCGACTTGCCCGAGCCCGATGGGCCCATGACGGCGGTGAACCGGCCCCGGGGGAGGGCGAGGGACACGTCGTCGAGGGCGACGACCTGGGTGGACTTCGAGCCGTAGACCTTGGTGGCACCGACGGCGCGGGCGGCCAGCGGGGCCGATGTGGCGGTCGTGCCGTGCTGCCCGTTGGCACCGATCTGGGTAACAGCCGGAGGGGCGGCGATTGAGCTCATGACGATCTCCTTGACGTGGACGATTCGGCGTGATGCCGAGGTTGATTGATGTTCTTTCCGTCAGCCTCGTACATGTGGCCCGGTCGAGGTAGTGGGGATGGCCCGAGTCGAGCCCCGAACAACCCTGAGGGCTCTCAGGGTCGACCCTGAGAGTCGGTGCTCAGGGTTTTTCGGACGGGATCGTCGATAGCCTTGACCACTTCATGGCGGGGCGGATCGAAGCGGACGGGGGGAGTCGACACGTGAGGCGGAGCAACACACCCGGCTCTGCAGTGACGGCGGCCAAGGCCGGGCTGTTACTCGTGGCGGCGGCGCTGGCGCTCGACTGCGTGGCGCTGGTCGTCGACGTGATGGCCGGGCGGCGCATCGTGAGCGGGGTCCCGACGGCCGAGGTGGGCCTCGAGTTCGGATCGACGTTGTCGCGGCTGGCAAACCTCGCCGTTCCGGCCGCCGTGCTGGTCGGCGGTTTGGCCTTCGTGTGGTGGTTCCACGGCGCCTACACCAACTTGGCCGCCTCGTCCGGTGGGCGGGCGACCCGGTTCGCCCCGGTCTGGGCGGTGATCGGGTGGGTGGTTCCGCTGCTCAACGTGGTGCGTCCGCCGCAGATCATGAGTGACCTGACCCGTCGGTCGGGTTTCGTGGCCCCGTGGTGGATCCTGTGGGCGATCGGCGCGGTCATCCAGGTCGCGCTTCGATTCGTCACCCCCGAACGTCAGCAGGGGTGGATCTACTGGCAGCTCATCGCTCTCATCGGTGATCTTCTGTTGCTGATGTCGCTGTGCTTCGGTCTGCTGCTCGTCGACGAGGCACGCGATACTGGTCGATTGTGAGCCCAACGTCCAACCCCACCACAGATCACGGGATCGAGTACCTCGACGACTTCGAGGTCGGACGATCCTACGATCTCGGTTCGTTCACCTTGACCGAGGCCGACATCATCGACTTCGCAACGCGGTTCGATCCACAGGCATTTCATGTCGACCCGGAGGCGGCGAAGGACTCGGTGTTCGGGGGGCTGATCGCCTCGGGCTGGCACACCGTCGGGTGCGTGATGCGGTTGATGGTCGACAACCTCATCCCCGCCGAATCGGCGCTGGGCTCGCCCGGGATCGACAACCTGCGCTGGTTGAAACCGGTGCGACCCGGGGTCGAATACCGGGCAACCTACACCGTCGAATCGAAGCGAGACTCCAAGTCGAAACCGGACCGGGGCATGATCACGACGACCACCGAGGTCGTCGATCCCGACGGCGAGAAGGTGATGACCTTCACCGGTGTCGGCATGTACTTGAAGCGCCCGCCCAGCGACTGACCCTGTCTCGTCCCCGGCAGGTCGCTGCTCTACCATCTGAATATGCAGCGTGTCGCAGAAGCGGCAAGCAGATGGGTGAGCAGGCCGTGGCGGCTGGCGGTCGTCATCACGGTGCTCGTGCTCATGCTGGCGGCGGCGTTCGCCGATCCGATCCGCGAGTCCGACGCCACGCCTGCCGGCGAGGCCGACGACTCGGCGGTCTTGTCGTCGCCGACCACGGTCGGAACCGCAACCTCGACCTCGAACTCGACCTCGGTGTCGACCTCGGTGATGACGTCGACCGAACCGCCGGCTGTGCGGCGACCGATCACGCTCGGGTTCGCCGGCGACACCTCGTTCACCAACGGGCTCGACTCGCAGGATCCGTTCGCCGCCGTCGGTGACCTGTTGAGCGCTCCGGATCTCATGGTCGTCAACCTCGAGACCGCGATCGCCGACCCCGACGTCGGTTCGGTGTTCGTGGCGAAGGACTTCTTGTTCCGGTCCCCGCCCGAGTCGCTCGAACTGGTGGTCGACGCCGGTATCGACGCCGTGGTGCTGGCCAACAACCACACCCTCGACTTCGGCCCGGACGCGATGGCCCAGACGCTCCGTGAGGTAGACAATGCCGGACTGCACCGGGTCGGGGCCGGGCTGACCACCGAGGAGGCCTACACGCCGTTGCTCGTCGAGGTCGGCGACTGGACGGTGGGGCTGGTCGGGCTGAGCCGGGTTCCCTGCGATTGGTCGGCGTCGGGTGAGAACACCCGGCCGTGGGTGGCGTGGGCGTGCCCGACCCTGCTCGACCGGGCCGACGCCATGGTCAGCGCCGCGGTCGATGCCGCCGACGTGGTCGTGGTCGTGGTGCACGGTGGAGCCGAGGGTGTGCTGTGCCCGTCGGATCACATGGTCGAGCTGGAACAGCGGTGGGCGGACCTGGGCGCCGACGTGGTGATCGACGGCCATCCCCACGTGTTGCAGGGCGTCACCTCGTGGGGCGAAACGATGGTGGTCCACTCCACCGGTAACTTCGCCTTCCCCTCGGCCCGGGGCATCACCGCCAACAGCGCCGTGTTCCTGGTGGAGATCTCCGAGGACGGGATCGGGCTGCGGGTCGAACCGGTACGGGCCGATGGCGGGGTGCTCTCGATCCCGACACCGGCGCAGCGTCAGGCGATCCTCGACCAGATCAACAGTGTGAGTTCAGGCTGGCAGCTCGACGGCTCGGGTCGAGCGGTGCACTCGCCCGGCGTGACGGGAAATTGCTGAATCGTGTTCGGCGCACCTTGAGGGTCTTGATCGCCCGGATTTCCGGGTGACCTCCCGTCGAACTTTTCGCGGCTGACGCCCCACGAAGCCCGAACTTTGGTGGGTCTACGCCCCCCTCGGGGGGTGTTGAGAGCCAAAAGTTCGATGGTTGCGGGTCCGGTGTGCGGGTCAGAATCCGTTTGCTGCAAAGTCCAGGATCTGGGACTGCTGCTCGGCGTCGAAGCCGTAGATGAGGTTGCTGCCCGCGGTCAGGTCGGGGGCGAGCACCATCATCTGTGAGTTGGCCCGCACCTCGAACGTGCGCCACGTCTCGAAGCTGGGGTCCCAGACCATGGCCGGGGTTTGCACGCCGGTGAAATCGAGGAAGTCGAGAGCGTAGGGGAAGTCGTCCTGGGCGCCGAGCCCGATGACCTGGATTGTGTCGATGTTGTCTTGAGCAAACTGCTCAACGGCCGGACCTTCACGCCGGCACGTGGGTCAATGCGGGGCCCAGAACCAGACCAGCACCGGCCGGTCGCCGGTGACCACCTCCCGCAGCGAGGTGACCGAGCCGTCGTAGACCGACACGACCTCGATGTCGCGCACGTCATCGGATGTCATCAGACCCGGGATGTTCTGCTCGGCCGCAGCACGCGCTTCCTCGGGTGGAAGTGAGGGTGGCGGGCCACTGGCCGGGGCGGGGGACGGCTCGCCGCCGCCGTCGTCTGCGTCGTCTGCGTCGGCTGTGGCTTCAGCCGCTTCGGCCTCACCCTCGCCTTCGTCAGCCGATGCCGCTTCGGCGTCTTCGGAGTCGGCTGGGACTGCGGCCGTTTCGGCCGTTGTGCTGTCGGTCGACTCGGCGGCTTCGGTGGCGGTGACATCCTCGGTGCCCGAGCAGGCGGCGGCGAACAGCGCCAATCCGAGGAGTAGGGCGCGCAGGGAACGGTGTTTGGCCACAGATTTCATCCCATCAGTAACTGACGTCACCACGTCATTATTCGGGTTTGCGGGAAAAATCACCGAAATCGGTTCTAAACCTTTGCGAAACTCGGCGATCGAATCCGAGCGCTTCGGCTCACTCAGCTGAGCCGGTCCTTCACCAGCCCGGCCACCTTCTTGCCCTCGGCCCGCCCCGCCACCTTGGCGTTGACCGCCTTCATGGCCCGCCCCATGTCGGCTTTGGCGGTGATGCCCTCGGTGGCCAGGGTCTCGTCGATCAGGGCGACGAGCTCGTCGTCGGTCAACTGCTTGGGCAGGTAGCCCTCGAGGACGGCCAGCTCGGCTCGCTCGTCGGCCGCCTTCTCCGCTCGGTTGCCCTGGTCGAAGGCCTCCGCGGCCTCGACCCGGCGTTTGGCCTGAGCGGCGATCACCTTCTCCACCCCGGCGTCGTCGAGTGTGGTGTGGTGGTCGCCTGCGACCTCGGCCTCCTGCACCGCCGCGATCACCGCCCGCAAGGTCCGGGTGGTGACGCCATCCCGGGCCTTCATGGCCGTCGTCAGGTCGGATCGGATCGTGGTGAGCAGCTTGCTGTCGGACATCGCCATACATCCTACTGCGACGCTGTCGACCGGTCCCCGGATTGCGTCGAGCCCAGGCTCAGCCGTCGGGTTCGGTGAGGTGTCTACGAAGCTCCGGGATATCGCTCACCGCATCCCACAGAGCCTGCGGGCTCGGCGGCTTCTCGAAGTAGGCGATCACAAAGTCGTAGCGGTCCGGAAGACGGAGGTCCTCCGGACGGCAGGAGCTGCTGGCGATGCACACCGGAGGAGGTTCGCCGAGTTGGCCGGTGGCCAGCTGCTCGAGAACCTCGTGGCCGTCCATCAACGGCATCCGCAGATCGAGAAGGAGGAGGAGCGGGCGGCCGTGGTCGGTCAGCCACTGGCACGCTTCCGTGCCGTCCCAGACCGCAGCGGTTTCGCTGTCGAAGTCGAGACGTTGCAGGGCTCGGTTGGTGAGGTAGTGCTGGGCCTCGTCGTCGTCGACGATCAAGATGGTGGTCTCAGCGGGCATGGGGTGCCCTGACGGTGAAGGTCGATCCGACATTCTCATAGCTCCGGGCCGAGACCGTACCGCCGATCGATCGGACGATCGAGCTCACGAGGTAGAGGCCGATGCCGCTGCCTTCGACGTCCTGGTGGAGCCGATTGAACAGCCCGAACACTTTGGACTGGAACCGTTCGCTGTCGAAGCCGCGACCGTTGTCGCTCACCTCGAGGAGGAGACCACCGCCCTCGTCGATCGAACGGATCGTGACCCGCAGCGGTCGATCCGGGGCCCGGTACTTGATGGCGTTCTCCACGAGATTCTGGACCACGGTTCGCAGGTGGGGCGTCGACAGGCACACGGAGGTGTCGCCGACGACGTCGACGGAGACGGCTGCCTCCACCTCGGCGAGACACGGTTGGAGCACGGTCAAGACGTCGTCGATCGCCGACCGCAGGTCGCCGGCACCGCTACCGGCGCCGATCGTCTTCTTGACCTCCAGGATCTTGTTGACCGAGCGCACGTTCTTGTCGAGGGCCTTCACCGATCGCTGGACGATGGCAAACGCCGGGCTGATCTCGGGAGGCATGTTGTCGAACGAGGCCATATCGTCGACGAGGCCGACGAGGCTGTCGACCGGCGACTTCATGTCGTGGGCGCAGATGTAGGCGAACTCGGCCAGCTCCCGGTTCGTTGCCTCGAGGTGTTCGACCAGCAGATCCTGTTCCCTCCGCATTCGCACCTCGGCCGTGATGTCGTCGATCGTCATCAGCATGCCGTCGACGATCGTGCGGCCTCGGACGTTGTAGCTTCGCTCGCCGCGGACGACCCGTTCGCAGTCGTAGTCGAACCGGCCCCCTTCCTCGGCCGCCGGCAGGACGGAGTTCAGCATGGCCGACTCGAGCTCGGGCCACTCGGCGATGATCTCGATCGACAGCCGATCGACGAGCCGGTCGGGAGCCGTGTCGAAGGCGTCGCCGGCGGCAACGTTGGCCAAGGTGCAGACGCCCTGCAGGTCGAACGCCAGGATGCCGAACGGTGCGCCGCCGATCAGTGAGGTCAGCCACTCCTTGACCGTGGTCGTGCGCTCCGGCGTGCCTGGCATCACGACCGGGCCAGCCTCACCACCGCTACCGACGCGTCGTCGGTGTGCCGCCGGTGCTTCGACAGAAGTCGCTCGGCGATGACGTTCACCGGATCTCGGAGCCCGAGGTGGTCCGGCTGGAAGCCGGGTGCGAGGCCGTCGTCGGCGAGGATCACGACGAGCGGTCGGTCGTCGTCCGAAACGTCGAACCGTCTGGTCACGACGGCGGCGGGACCAGACGTGCCGAGGCGGCCGGGCGACATGTCGAAGCTGAACGGCTCGGTCCCGTCCTTGGCGAGGATCCGGGTGGTCATGTCGCCGATGGCGGCCAGGGTGAGCCGGTATCGATCCGCGACGAGAGCTGCTGCGATCAACCCGTTGTGGCCGTCATCGTCGTCGCTTTTCCGGACAGCCCGGTGTGCCTCCTGCAGCATGTCGCCGGGGTCGATTGCCGTCGTGCTGATCAGCACCTCAGCCGCCGCGGTCGACACGGCACGGGCTTCGGGTCCCCGGTCGAGACTGTCGACGATGGCGACGAGCAGTTGGTCATTCGGTAGGCCCCGATGCACGATCAGCCCGCCGTTCTCCTCCGATGTGGGGTCCGGTCGAGATCCGATTCCGAGCTCGAGCCAGACCCGCGGCGGGGGGAGAAAGTGCCGCATGGTCACGGTGGTTCCCCGTCCCGGAGCGGACCTCACATCGACGTCGGTTGCGGCCCGACGGACGGCCGACAAGCCGATGCCGAGACCGCCCTGGCGTGTCGAGTAGCCCTCGAAGAAGGCTCGCTCGATGTCGTCGATACCGGGACCGTCGTCGCTGATCACGATCTCGAGGCCTCGACCGTCGGTCGTCGGTCCAACCGAGAAACGTCCTCCTCCGCCGTGGACGACGGCGTTGGTGGCGAGCTCCGAGGTGGCCGCCGCCAGCAGGTTGGCGTTCAGCGCGTCGAACCCGGAGCTCAGAGCCAGGTTCCGCACAACGTAGGTCACTCGATCGATGTCCTCCTCGTCGAGTAGAGCAGATGTCAGTACCGGACTGAGTTCCGACACTCCTGAGGTCATTGACCGGTGATCGAGATGTCGTCCAACTTGAGAACCAGCCGGAGAGCGCCTTTCAGGTTCCGGACAACCGTGTAGCGGTCGAAGCTGACACCGGTTCCGACCATGGTCTGGGCGACGATCGTCGAGACACCGCAGAACACCGGGCGCACACCGACGAGCTGGAGGGTGTCGGCCAGCCGGGACAGGTGGCTGGCGACCATCGAATCGATGATGTCGATGCTGGCGAGATCGATG
The DNA here is from genome assembly GCA_965216675.1 of Acidimicrobiales bacterium. Classification (GTDB taxonomy): domain Bacteria; phylum Actinomycetota; class Acidimicrobiia; order Acidimicrobiales; family SZUA-35; genus JAHELU01. Next base: position 2,895,101 of record CBDCGK010000004.1, read on the forward strand.
ATGATCGTCTCCGACGCGGAACGCTCGACGGACATCATGATGTGATCGGTGATCTGCTTCATCCGGGCCGAATCGAGTCGACCGAAGAATCCCGAGTAGAGGCAACCGTCGGCGATCTCGCTGACGACCATCGGCGCCTGGATCGAACCGCTGTGCTGGGAGAACGCCACCGTGGCGGCCAGTCGGGGGCCGTCCTCCGTGGCATGGGCGGTGGAATCGGACACGGCTTACCCTCCGGGTGAGTGAGACGAGATGCTTCTCATTGCCATCGACCGGAGCCCGGAGTTGTTGAGCCCTCGAACGGGTGATGTCAGGTCGCTGTAGGGTGCTCGCTCCGTGGATCAGATGCCGCGTCCCGCGGGTTGACTCGCTCCAGGAATGCGGTCAGAGGGGCGGCGATCTGGTCGGCGTGGTGGATCCACGGCGCATGACCGCCGTCGACCATGTGGAACTCGGCGTCTGGCATGGTGTCGACCATGCGACGGCCTATCGACGCTGCACCCATGGGATCGTTGGCGGCGAAGACGAGCAGTGTCGGGACGTCGATGCGCGCCAGCTGCTCGGCGGTGAGCGCCATGTCGGGCCGGTTGCCCCGGAGGCGGACCAGGCGCCGGAGCACCGAGAGAAATGCGTGCTCGTAGTGGGGCAGCTGTTCGGTGGCGAGGATGAGGTCGGCAATTTCGGGCGGGAGCGGGTGTTCGTTGACCATCTTGGCGAGTTGCTCGACCTGCCGGGGGGAGGGCGGCTGGAGTTTCATGATGAGCGGGCCGAGTGGTCCGGCCGACAGCAGTCGCATCGGGAGCGGGGCCGAGGTGTCGAACACGATGGCGGGGCAGCCGATGTGGGCCAGCGCCGCCACCCGGCCCGGGTGATCGATGGCGAGCCAGCTCGACCACAGGGAGCCGAGGGAGTTGGCGACGATCGTCGGGCGTTCGAGGCCCAGCCCGTCGATCACCTCGAGAAGGTACCGAGGAGCGTTGTTCCGAAGTTCGTCGGCGAACGACGGCGTGGTGTCGGTCAGTCCGTAGCCGGGGAGGTCGACCGCGTGGACGGTGAACTGATCGAGGTGGCCGATCAGCGGTGCCATCATGGCCGCCGGAACCCCGATACCGTTGATGAGCAGGATCGGTGGACCTTCGCCGGCGGTCACGATGTGGGTTTTGCCGCCGTCGATCACATCGATGTCCAGCCAGTGTTCCCGTGCCGCTATCCGGTGGCGCGCCAGCGCAACCGCTTGGGCTTGTTTGAAGAAGTCGATGGGGTCGGTTCGGTCGTGCATGGCTGCCTCCAATTCGATCTGCGCCGTCTGTCTGGTTTACACTGCGTAAACCTAATCGTAGATGTGAGGTTTACACGGTGTCAACCGATTCGTCGTATGGCGACCCGACAACGCGGCTCCGGATACTCGAGGCCGCATGGGAACTGGTGGTCGAGCAGGGTGCGGATCTCAAATTGGCCGGTGTCGCTGAACAGGCGTCCGTCTCGCGTCAGGCCGTCTACAAGCACTTCGGTGATCGGTCGGGTCTGCTGGTAGCGCTCGTGCAACATGTGGACGAGACGCTCGACCTCAGCGAATCCCTCGCCAACGTCCACGCCGCACCCAACGGGGCCTCGCTGCTGGAGGCCGCCATGCGACTCAACACCGTCTTCTGGCGACAGGTGATGCCCATCGCCCAGGTTCTCGAGGCGGCCCAGCACCAGGACGAAGCACTCGGCGCCGCCTGGCGGGATCGAATGGATTTCCGACAGGCCGTGTTTCGGTCGATGATCGAAACGCTGTCCGGCCGAGGTGAATTGGACTCGAGTTGGAGCATCGACGATGCGGCGGCGACGCTCTACGGTGTCACCCACTTCGACACGTGGCGCGAACTCGTGATCGAGCTGGGATGGACCGACGATCACTACGTCGAGACCATGACCCGACTCCTGCGACGGGCCCTCCTCACCGACTGAAGCCTGGATTTCGGTTTGGCGAACCGCTCCGTGGGAAGACAACAAGCACGGAACAATCTGTCCATCCTTCCTGTTAGATGTGCTGTGACCCTCCAAGCCTCCGCCTTTTCACCTTCGTTCGACGCGCCCGTTGAATCCTCTCGGCCGTCGGGCCGCTCACTTGCATCGCTCCTGAACGCCTACTCAGCCACCCGCAGCCTGACCGAAGCGCTGGCCGGGCCGCTGTCGGCCGAGGATCAGACCGTCCAATCGATGCCCGACACAAGCCCCGCGAAATGGCATCGCGCTCACACGACCTGGTTCTTCGAGACGTTCCTGCTGCGACCGCATCTGCCGGGCTACACCGAATTCGACCCTCACTTCAACTACCTGTTCAACAGCTATTACGAGGCCGTCGGGGAACGCCACCCTCGGCCCGAGCGGGGACTCGTGACCCGCCCTGGAATCGCCGAGGTTGCGGCCTATCGTCGTCACGTCGACGAGGCGATGGCCCGGCTGTTCGAGTCCGGCGCCCACGATGGCGCTGACGGCCTGGTCGAGCTCGGCGAGCTCGTCGAGCTGGGCGTCAACCACGAGCAGCAGCATCAGGAGCTGTTGTTGATGGACATCAAGCACGTGCTCTCCGGTTCGGTCCATCAGCCGGCCTACATCGAGCGTGGACATCAACCGGTGACCGATCCCGGCCCGGCGCGGTGGGCGGCATTCGACGGCGGCATCGTCGACACCGGCCTCGAGGTCGACTCGCCGGGGTTCCGCTTCGACAACGAGCAGCCGCGTCACCAGGTCCTGCTTCAGCCGTACCGTCTGGCCGACCGCCTGGTGACCTGCGGGGAATGGCTCCAGTTCATGGCCGACGGAGGCTACGAGCAGCCCGGGCTCTGGTTGTCCGATGGCTGGCATCACGCCCGCTCGCAGGGCTGGACGGCACCGTTGTACTGGCAGCGGTCGAGCAGCGACGAATGGACGGTGCACACCTTGCACGGGCGTCGCCCTGTCGACCCCAACGAGCCGGTGTGTCATGTGTCGTTCTATGAGGCCGATGCGTTCGCAGCGTGGGCCGCCGCTCGTCTACCGACCGAGTTCGAATGGGAGGCCGCGGCCGGTCAGGGCAACACCGGTATGGGCCGGCTCCTCGAGTCGGATCACGCCGCCTCGACGCTGCATCCCTCGGCCGCGGCCGACGCGGACGCCGCATCTGGAGGCGGTGGCTTGCGTCAGCTGATCGGCGACTGCTGGGAGTGGACCGGCTCGCCGTACCGGCCCTACCCCGGCTACCGCACTCCCGACGGCGCCATCGGCGAGTACAACGGCAAATTCATGATCAACACGATGGTGCTGCGAGGCGGCTGCGCCTTCACCCCGGCCGGTCACATCCGACCGACCTACCGCAACTTCTTCCACCCGCACACCCGCTGGCATCTGTCCGGTGTTCGGCTGGCCGCCGACCAGTAGGGAGACCGCACCGTGCCCGAACCCTCGATCACCATCGACCGCCACCTCGACAGCAGCCGCCTCGACGACGAGATGGCCCACGAGATCCGCCGTTCGTTCTCGCGACGCCCGATCGTCCTGGCGCCCCGCTGGCTCTACGACGACCACGGCTCCGACCTGTTCGACCGCATCACCAGGCTCACCGAGTACTACCCGACCGAGGCAGAACGGTCGGTGCTCCGGCGACGGGCCGACGAGATCGCGGAGCTGACGGCAGCCGACACCGTCGTCGAGCTCGGGTCGGGAACCAGCGACAAGACCCGGACCCTGCTCGACGCGTTTCACCGGCGGAGTCAGCTGTCGACGTTCGTGCCGCTCGATGTGAGCGAAGGCACGTTGGAGGACGCGGCGCGGATGCTGGCATCGCGCTATGACGGCTTGGCCGTGCATGCGCTCGTCGGTGACTTCAACCGTCATCTCCGACACCTCCCCCGTGGTGCCGAACGGCGACGGGTCGTCGCGTTCCTCGGCGGCACCATCGGCAATTTCTACGTCGAGGAGCGGCGGGCCTTCCTCGGGGCGCTGGCCGATCAGCTTCGGTCCGACGAGTGGCTGCTGCTCGGCGTGGACCTCGTGAAGCCGATGGATCGGATCGTCGACGCGTACTTCGACGTCGGGGGCGTGACCGAACGGTTCATCAAGAACTCGCTGACGGTCATCAACCGCCGGTTCGACGGCGACTTCGACCTCGACTCCTTCGACTATGTTCCGCTGTGGGACGCCCGGGAGCGGCGCGTCGACATGAGGCTCCGTTCGACGCTGCCCCAGACGGCCGTTTTGCGCCGACTGGGTCTCGAGGTCGAGCTCGCCGCCGGTGAGGAGATCCGGGTGGAGATCTCGACCAAGTTCGAGCGGGCGTCGCTGACCGCCGAACTCGCCGATGTGGGCTTGCACGTCGATCGGTTCTGGACCGACGATCGAGGTGATTTCGGCTTGTTGCTCGCCCGTCGGTCCGACGACGGCAAGGTCAGCCGGACCGGGTAGATCAGCCGAACTGCGCCCGGTGGCATGGCGACCATGTCATCGCCATCGAGTCGCCGACCGCGGTGGCCGACCATTGCGACGTCACCTCTGCGATGCGTTCCCGGAGCCGGGGCAGTGCAGCGACGAGGGTGGACCGCTCATCGTCGTCCATCAGCGCCAACCTCGACTGGGCAACCGTGGCCATCTCACGACCTTTGGCCCGCAGATAGCGGTCGTCGGAACTGATGAGCCATTCCTGCCACACGATGAAGGTGGCGCGCTCCGATTGGGCGAAGTCGTTGGCCTCGGTCGTCGCCAGCACGGTGTTGCGCCGGTTCAGTTTGCGTCGTTGCCGCGCCTCGGCCCGACTGTCTCGGCGGCCGTCGGTCCTCGGCGGCTGGAAGGTCGATGCCGTCCCACCCTTGGCCAGTCGACCGTAGATCCCGTTGTCGAGGCCGAGTTGTTCCTCGACGACGAGGTGCTGGAGGTCGTGCGGGAACCACCGATCGAATCCGGGCGCCGGGTCCATCCGGAGGACGGGCGCGCCGATGGGCCGAACCTCGACCGCATAGTGGCGGGGGCCTGTCCGCTCGAAGATGATCTGCACAACTCCACCTTGACATGGACCGAACGCCGGCGGGCTGGATTTCCTGGCGGCGAGGCCGAACCGCGGCGGCGAACCGGCCGGTGGAGTAGTGTGGCGAAGGAGCGACTGGTAACGCAGCAGGGACAGCATCTGTCGGCAGCGCCCGGTCGGCAGGCAGGCTCAAGACGGAAGGACCCGATGTGAACACCGACTCTCTCCTCCGGACCGCGATTGTGGGAATCGTCGCCGCCGTGGTCGCGGTGGTCGTCGTGTACCTGATCGCCGACGCCGTCAGCGGACCGCTTCTGGCCGCCCCACCCGGAGGCGGGGATGCGGAGGAGGTCCCGCTGGGAGGGGCCATCGTCGCCACCGTCATCGGCGGTGTCGTCGGTGCCGGGCTCGCCTTCGTGTCAGGCCGAACACCCAGCCCGGTCAAGATCTTCGTCGGGATATGCATTGTCGGCCTCGTCCTGTATGGACTGTTCGCGTTGAGTCAGGCGGAGAGCACGTCGACCGGGATCTGGCTGAACGTGATGCACATCGCCGCCGCCGTACCGATCGTGGGTCTTTTGGCCCGCTGGCTGCAGGGACGTCAGCTCATCACCACTTGAGTCGACCGACTCGACAGAATCCCACACCGCTTGCCGATACATGCAGGAACAGGCAAGACGAAGCGTTGATTCAGCCGGGTGTACCGTGGTCGCCTGCCCGGCTGGGGAGCTAGTGGCGAAACCGGCGTGTTGCGTAATCCACACGGAGCACAGTCATGAACCTGGAGAAGATCGGCATCAAACGTCGGCTGGCATCGCTGGCCCTCGCAGCGGCCCTGGCGTTCGGCGGTGTTCAAGGGCTCACTGCCGCCGACGTCGACGATGCGCCGCCGGACGAGGTTGCCGGAGGCACGTGGAGCCGCGAGAATGCGCCGTCGCGTAAAGGGGGCTCCATCAGCTACCAGGGCGGCGCCACCACCCAGGGCGGCACCTGGTCCTAGGAGACCGCGTCAGCCGCCCCCATCGGTGGCGTAGCGCCGCAGGATCCGGCGGCCGAGGCTGGTCTTGTGGACCTCGTCGGCTCCGTCGTAGATGCGGGCCCCCCGTTCGTGGCGGTACCAGTAGGACAGGACGGTGTCGTCGGTGACGCCCAGCGCACCGTGAACCTGAATGGCGGTGTCAACGGCTTTCAGCATCGTGTTGGCCACGGTGAACTTGATGGCGGAGATCTCGTCGCGGGCCGCCTTGGCTCCATGCCGGTCGATCGTCCAGGCGGCATGTAGAACCTGGAGTCGGGCACCCCGAATCTCGGCGTCGAGTTCGGCCACCCAGTGTTGGATGACCTGGCGGTCGGCGAGGCTGCTGCCGTCGTTGCCGATGATTCGTTGGTTGGCTCGCTCGCACATCATGTCGAAGGCCCGGGCGGCGATGCCGAGCCAGCGCATGCAGTGGTGGATGCGACCGGGGCCGAGCCGGTCCTGGGCGATGACGAAGCCGCCGCCCTCGCTGCCGAGGAGGTTGGATCGGGGTACCCGGCACGAATGGTAGATGACTTCGCCGTGGCTGGCGTGGCCCGAGCCGGCGTGTCCCATGACGCTGACATTGCGCACCAGGTTGAAGCCGGGCGTGTCGGTGGGGACGATGATCATGCTGGCCCGCTGGTGGGGTGGAGCATCAGGGTCGGTGACGGCCATGACGATGGCGAACGCCGCCCCGTCGGCCGATGAGGTGAACCACTTCTGGCCGTTGATTACATAGTCGTCGCCGTCGACGACGGCCGTCGTGGCCAGGAGCACCGGATTCGAGCCGGCGGTCTCGGGTTCGGTCATCGAGAAACAACTGCGGATCTCACCGTCGACCAGCGGACGAAGCCAGCGGTCCTTCTGCTCGGGCGTGCCGTATTTGTGGAGGATCTCGATGTTGCCGGCGTCGGGGGCCTGGGTGCCGAAAACGGTCATGCCGAGCGGGCTGCGTCCGACGGCTTCGGCGAACAGCCCGTGGTCGACCATCGACAGCCCGAGACCACCGAACTCGACGGGGTGGTTCGGCGCCCACAACCCCATCTGCTTGACCTTGGCCTGGGCGGCGGCGATACCGTCGGCCAACACGTCGGGGTCGCCGTGGAGGAACTCGCCCTCCAACGGGATCACCTCTCGGGCCATGAACTCGTCGATCATGGCCAGCCGGACCGACATCTCCTCCGAAACCTGGAAATCCATGGGGACACCTCCGGGTTCGAACCTTAGGAGAACGCGGTGTCCTGCCACTAGGGTCTTTCGGCGCTCGATCATGGTTCGGCGTCCGGCCCCTACCGGCAGAGATCGGTGTGGACGGGTCGCTGCGTCGTGCCGGCACGGCGTAATCGGCGGTGGTCTCGAGACCGGGTTCGGTGCCGAGATACGACGACCATCCGAAATGGCTGGATCCGTTCGACCAGGCCAGGTGCTCCTTCGGCTCGATATCGGTTCTTAACGCGGTGCGGTCGTCGCGCATCGGGTAAAACGAGGAGCTGGCCTCGAAGCGAAACGCCCTCGTCGTGCAGGCGTTGAACAAGCGCCGCAGCCAGACCGCCGTCGGCGCTCTCGGCGAACCGTGACCATGGTCTGATCGGTTCCCGGCACCGGGATCTCACCCACGGCCAGGCCATCGAGATCCGGTCTCGCCCTCAGCTCGATCATCGGGCTGATGAGCCTCCGCAGCACCTCCACGTTTCGGGGCCGACGACAAATCGTGGGATCCGCCGGTAGCCGGCCTTGGAGCGTGTCAGGCCTTGCCTAGGGACTGCGGTCTGCTGCGTCGCCGGTTGGCTAGGAGGTCCAGGCGGTGTGCGGCTGGGTCACCGCTCATTCGCCACCCAGAGCAGAATCCGCTTCAACGGCGGCCTGGAGATAGCCGGCGTCAACGAAGTCGGCGAAGTCGACGTCGATCGAATCGATCACTCCGAGCCGGACGAACGTGTTGAGCTGGTCGTTCATCGTGGCTGCGGCCCCGCCTCCGAGCCAGTCGTCGGCCAGTTGTTCGTCCAGCGTCGGGAAGTGGAACCAAGTGGGTCCGGCCAGAAAACTTCCCACGTCCTCCATTCCCGCCGCGGAGGCGATCATGGGGTTCATGGCCGCGGGGTCGGCCCGCCAGCGTTCGTTGAACGTCTCGGTGGCGGTGAGGAACCTCGTCACGGTGGCTCCATGCTCTTCGCCGAACTCGGCGGGAATCGACACGATGTCGTAGGTGAATATGCCGATCTCGTCCTCGTGTTCGGCTCCGGTCATGATCAGCGTTCCGCCGTCGGCCAGCATTCGCTCGACCGCGTTGCCGAAGGCACATCCGACGTCGATGTCGCCGGCTTCGAAGGCGTCGGCGGTGGCATCGTTTCCGGCCGTCGGCACCACCTGGATCGCATCCAGGTCGACGCCGAGATACTCCATCATCGACAGCATCTTGTAGTGGGTGATGTTGCCGATCGGGGTCATGACGGTTGCGTCCTGGAGTACTTCGACTGCGTTGTCGCGGGTGACTCCGAGGTCGCTCGACGCCACACAGTTGTCAGCCTCCGAATACGACATGGCGACTCCGACCATCCTGAGGTCGGCTCCATTGTTGACGGCGTCGGCGAACGGCGTGAGGCCCTGCGAGTAGGCGATGTCGATCTCGCCGGCCTGCATGGCGTCGCTCATCTCCACCCCGGTGTTCAACGGGATCCAGTTGACGTCGACGCCGACCGCCTCGGCGAAGGAGCCGTCTTCCTGCCCGAACTGGTTCGGTGACGGCCACCCTTCGAAGTAACCGACGTTGACCTCGGAGAGTGCGGCGGCGTTGCTGCCGCCGCAGGCCGCGCAGAGCAACACCGCCACCGCCATCAGAGCGGAGCCCGCATCGCTGGTTCGTCGACCGCTCCTGGCATGGCCGCTCGAACCGGATGGGACGAGATGACGAAGAGTGGCCGCGAGGCTCATGTCGGGTGGACCCTTTCTGGATGTCACATGCTCTGACCGGGTGTGGTCATCGCTGCGGCTGCAACGGACGCTGCCTCCGGTGGACCGGGAGTGATTGTGTCGGATTGCGGGGATGTCGTCGGCCCGGCTGTGTCGCCGTCGGCCTGTGTCCGGGGAATCGTGAGGGTGAATGTGGTTCCCACGCCGAGTTCGCTTTCGACGCCGATGTGCCCTCCGTGACCATCGGCGATCACCTTGTGGGCCAGCCCCAGGCCCTGCCCGGTCCCGCGGCCGACCTCTTTCGTGGTGAAGAACGGCTCGAAGATCTTGCTGATGTCGCCATCGCTGATGCCTGTCCCGTTGTCGGTGATGGCCACGGTGACGTGGTCGTTGTGGCCTTTCGTGGTGATCGTGATCCGACCTTGGACGGTTGCACCGGGTCCGGCACCATCGCCTGACCGATCGTCTCCTTGCCCGTCCTGGTTCTGCCTGGCTTCGATGGCATGGGCGGCGTTCACGATCATGTTCAAGATCGCCTGCTTCACCGGCCCCTGTCGGATGTCGACCAATCCCAAGTCGTGATCGAGTTCGAGTTCGAGTTCGGCCACGTACTTCCACTCGTTGCGGCTGACCGTGACTGTGCTTCGAATGGCCTCGTTCAGGTCGGCGGCGGCCACGCTGTCATCCATATGGGAGAACGACTTCATGCTCCGGACGATCTCGGTCACCCGGTCGAGACCTTCGGCCATGTCGCTGAAGGCGTTCGGAATCTCGGCGGTCAGGTAGTCGTAGTCGACGGCATCCAGCACTGCCCGGTTGAGGTAGGCCCGGTGGGTGTCGTCTTCAAGCTCCAGCAGGTCGAACAGCGACATGAGGTCGGCGAATGAGGACTGCAGGAATCCCGTATTGTCGGAGACGAACTGGATGGGGGTGTTGATCTCATGGGCCACGCCGGCCGCCAGCTGCCCGATCGACTCCAATCGGCTGGTCTGATCGAGCTGGGCTTGGAGCTCCACCATGGTCGTGATGTCGCTGACGATGGTCAGCACGCCGTGCACCTCATCGTTGTCGACAAGCGGTACCGAGGACTGCAGGAGCGTTCGACGGCCGTCGCCGGCCGTTGCGCTGTACTGACGGTTGTGGATCGGCAGGCCCGTTGACAGAACCTCCGATTCGATGCCTGTGGCCTCCGCTCCCCGGTCGATGGCCAGGTCGGCGCTCTTGTTGCTCCCCTCCGGCTGGAGGTTCTGATCGAGCCACCACAGCTTGGATGGAACCGTGTTGAGGACGGTCTCCAGTAGGCTCTTCTCCTCCTCCAGCTCCTGGCGGATCAGTCGCATCGCCTTCATGGTGCGCGATGAGATGATCAACAGCAGGGCGATGGCGAGGATGCCGAGAGGGCCAACGAGGTAGACGACCCGAGCGGCGCCGGTCGAGCGGGTTGCCGCCTCGGTCACCGCGCCCTTCTGGATGCCGGCCACGATGTTCGACAGCGTTTCGAGCTCGGCTGTCAGATCCCGGTAGCGATCCTCCAGCAGGAGAAGCTGGTCGACGTCGATCCCCTCCTCTTCGGGACCCGACGCGGTATCGACGGTGGCGTCCGCGGCGTCGAGCAAGTCCGTGGTCCTGGCCTCGATCACGTCGAGCTGATCCTGAACGAGGGCCAGCTCATCCCCGTCTAGTACACGAGCGAACTTCGAACGGAGGTGACGAACCTTGAGTTCCAGGTCACGGGCGGGTGCCGGCAAAGCGATCGCCGGGGACATGGTCAGTGCGCTGCGCTGGGATACCAGGAGCACCTCATCGGCGGCGCGCTGAGCGTCCACGATCCAGTCGGACGTCGTCTGGAGTTGTTCCAGTTCGTCGGAGGTCTCGGTGAGCCAACCCGACAGTGTCGCCACGACCCACATCAGCCCGACGATCAACGAGGTCACGATCGCCACGACGGTCAGCGCCGGGATATTGGGCCGCACGGGTCCCAACTTCCTGCCGACCTCTCGACTCATTTCCTTCCATCGGCCATTTCGCACGGCCAGTTGAGATGGAGAGAACATCTTGACAGATCCAAACAAAACGAGTATTCGTTTTGTATGCCGAAACTCACCCCCGACTCCCAACAAGAGCGGCGCAACCGGATTCTGGCCGCCGCCGCCCGGTGCTTCGACCGCCAGGGCTTCCACGCCACCACCGTCCCCGACATCTGCGCTGAAGCCGGCGTGAGCACCGGAGCGGTCTACACCTGGTTCGACTCCAAGGCGTCGATTGTCGTCGCCCTGGCCGAAGAGGCGGGGCGGTCTCGCACGGCGCTGCTCAGCCGGTGGACCACCCGGGCCGAGCTCACCGAGGGCCTGGGCACCGTGGCGGCCGAATTGATCGGCTCCACGGATTCCCGGCTCGACGTGCACTTCTGGTCGGGCGCCTTGACCGACGAAACTCTCCGCCATCTGGCGCTCGACTCGTTCGACCGGTCGCTCACAGTCATGGGCGACACGTTGCGCTCCCCGCTCACCGATACCAACGCCCGGGGCCTGGCCGGTGTGTTGATGGCGACCACAATCGGCATCGAGGTGCTCAGCGCGGTCGGTTCTCCCGACACCGAAGCCACGGTCGCCGAGTTTCAACGCCTCCTGGCCCAGATCGGAGGTTCCGATGCCTGAGTCCATCACCAACGAAGCGGCCGTCGTCATCGATGACCTGATCAAGCGATACCCGCGGCCCGGCGGCGGTATCAACCTGGCCGTCAACGGCCTCAGCCTCACCGTCCCGAGCGGCGGCACCATGGCCATCCTCGGTCCGAACGGCGCCGGCAAAACCACGACCCTCGAGATCGTCGAGGGGCTCACCTCGGCCGACAGCGGTCATGTCCGAGTGCTCGGGCTTGATCCGCAGCGTCAACGGCGAGCCGTCCTCGAACGCATCGGCGTTCAGCTCCAATCGTCGGCCTACTTCGAGCTTCTGCGGCTACGAGAACTTCTGGATGTCTTCGGCCGGCTGTATCCTCGCCGCCTCGAACCCCTCGACCTCCTCGAACGGGTCGGCTTGGAGGACAAGGCCGACGCTCTCGTCTCCGAGCTGTCCGGCGGTCAGGCCCAGCGGTTCTCGATTGTGGCCGCACTCGTCAACGACCCCGAGATCGTCTTCCTCGACGAACCGAGCACCGGCCTCGACCCCCGGGCCCGGCGCCAGGTGTGGGACCTCATCGCCGGTCTCGCCGCCGACGGTCGCACCATCGTGCTGACCACCCACTACATGGAGGAGGCCGAGGTTCTCGCCGACCGCATCGCGTTCATCGACAATGGCCGCATCGTGGCCACCGGCACGCCGGCCGAACTGATCAAACGCCACAGCCGGCGCGGCGACGTCGTCGACGCCAACCCACACAGCCGGCCTCCGACGCTGGAGGACGTGTTCCTCAACCTCACCGGTCGTGCCCTGACCGAACGGCCCGAAGCCGTATTGCCCGTACGCCCTCTGGAGGTCTGACCATGTCCGCCACCGTCGCCATGCTGCGAGCCTCACTGCTGTCCCTCACCAGGGATCGCCAAACCCTCACCGAGACCATCCTGTTCCCGGCCATCCTCGTGGCCGCCTTCGGCGCCTTCAACCTCGACGTCACCCACGCCGGGTTCGACACGACCGGCGCTGCCGGCGCGACCGTCGACAGCACCCCCTATCTGGACTTCGTCCTGCCCGGCCTGCTCGCCCTCACCTCCGTGCAGTTCGCCGTGTTCTGGACATCGGTCGCCTATGCCCGGTTGGGGGAGACGAAGGTTCTCCGCCGCCTGCGGGCCACGCCGATGCCGTTCCGATCGTTTCTCGCGGCGCAGGTGATGGCCCGCCTCCTGGTGGTTGCCGCCCAGGCCACCGTGGTCACACTGCTGGCCCGGGCCCTCGGAGCCGAGATCGCCGGCAGCACTGTCTTGGTGGTGGCGGTGACCACGGCGGGGTCGGCGGCCTTCCTCGCCATCGGTCTGGCCGTTGGCTCGATGGCCGCTAACGCCGAGTCGGCCAACGCTCTCTCCGGCTTGATCGTATTGCCGCTCGTGTTCCTGAGCGGTGCGTTCTTCCCGCTGGCCGGACTGCCGTCGTGGCTGGAGTCGGTGATGGCCGTGCTGCCGATTGTGCCGCTGCTGGCGGCGCTGCGGGCGGTGGTCATCGACGGCGCCACCCTCGGCGACATCGCCACCGATCTCGGGCGGGTCCTCGCCTGGCTACCACCCGCAACCGGGCTGGCGGTACTGGCCATGCGATCGGGTGGCGGGTCCCCGCTCGGGTCCGCGCTGGGGTCGCCGTTGGCCCGGCTCCGCACCCGACAGACGATGTCGACCGAATCGACGGCGTCGGTCGAACCGGTGGCTTCCGATGCCGGGCCGACCGACCTCGCTTATCCTCACGTCGACTCGACGGTCGTCCTTGCCGATGGCCGCACGCTGGCCTACACGATCTACGGTGACCGCGACGGTCGTTCGTTGTTCTATTTCCACGGCCACCCCGGGTCTCGCTACGAAGCGGCGCTGCTGCATGAGGCCGCGGTCGACGCCGGAGTCGGGGTCATCGGTACCGATCGACCGGGCATGGGCCGATCCGACTTCCAGCGGCGACGGACCATGCTCGGCTGGGTCGACGACGTGGCGCAACTGGCCGACCACCTCGGCCTTGATCGGTTCGCCGTCCTCGGCATCTCCGGTGGTGGACCCTACGCCGCCGCCTGCGCCTATCGCCTACCCGAGCGCGTGACGACCTGCACGATCCTGTCGAGCGCGTCGCCGTCCGGCCTCGGCGTGGCTGTCGACAACGTGGAAGGCGACGGTACCGTCGACATCGGCCGAGGCGATGGTGCCGGTCGAGGGGCCCCTGAGCCGGAGGGCCTTGCCGCCAATCGGCTCCAGGCCCGCCTGGTGCGGTACGCCCCGTGGCTCCTCCGTCTCGCTTTCGCTGCGCTGGCCCGCTCGATCCGGCGGCAGGCTGGGCAGGCCGGCTATGCCGCCGCCGCCCGAGCGGCCCTCCAGGCGCTGCCCCCTGTCGATCAGGCTGCCATGGCCGATCCGGCTCGGGCCATCCGCTACGGCCGGTCGTTGACCGAGGCGGTTCGTCAGGGCGGGCGGGGGCCGGCCTGGGAGGCCCGGCTGTTGTCACGCCCGTGGGGCTTCGACGTTGCCTCGATTCGCGGGCCGAAGGTCCACGTCTGGCACGGCGGCCTCGACCGCAACGTCCCCGTGGCCGCCGGGCGAGCCATGGCGGCCGCCATACCGGGGGCGTCGGCCAACATCCACTCCGACCACGGTCACCTGTCGGTGGCCATCGCCCACCTGCCGACGATCCTGGCCGATGCGGTTGAACCGCGTTCTCAATTCGCCCAATGAAATGCCATCGATGGCGGCTTGGCGATCGTCGCCGGACCTAGCGCCTCAAGACGCCAGAAAACCGCTGAAACACTGGGGTTTCAACGGGTTTCGTTGTGCGGAGAGGGTGGGATTTGAACCCACGGTCCCCTTGCGAGGACACCTCCTTAGCAGTTCTGTGCGGAGGATTCTGTGAATGTCCAGAACGCTCCAGGAGTGAAGTACTCGACCTCGATCGTTCGTGGCGGACGTTTGCGTACGGCGCTGGTGTGCGATGGATGTGCGATCCTTGCCCTCGAGGCATGTCTGGTCATGAACTCTCTTCGAACGAGATTCGGTCGGAGAGCCAGCGGGCCAGTTCGGCTTCGGTGATCGAACCCGCTGCTACGGCCAACATGATGGCTTCGGCGTCGTCGATGTCGGGAGTTGCGGGTTCCCACGTTCCGCCGTTGAGTTCGATGAACATGGCCATCGAGATCCAGGCCGCCCGCTTGTTGCCGTCGGGCAACGGATGATTGCGAGCGAGTCGCCAACAGAGTACAGCGGCCTTGTCGATCAGGTCCGGATAGAAGTCTTCGTCGCCAATCCAGCTTGTGGCGCATGGAGGGCCGAGTCCGCTAGATCGACCCGGCTTGCCTTGGTCAAGGTCTCGGCGGGTACGCCTGTCACGAGTTCAGCCAGCAGGAAGTACTCGGCCAGATCGAGATAGCGGGTCACTTGGCCAAGCGCTCAAGCAGCTCTTTGTCTCGTTCGATGAGGGCCTTAGCCCGGTTGGTGAAGTCTTTGTCGGAGCGCACTCGTTCGATCTCAGCGGCGAGTGAGTCGACGATCAGTTGGTTGACGCTCGTGTTTCTGACTCGGGCGACGGCCTCGGCTTCGTCGGCAAGGTCGTCGGGGAGGCGAACCGTGGTCTGCTTAGGCATGATGTCATGATATCACGATGTCACATGGGGGCCAGCCGCTGCGAGCTGCTAACGATCGCCCGGTGTTGAACGCCAGAAACCCGCTCACAACTACTGGAGTTTGAGCGGGTTTCGTCGTGCGGAGAGGGTGGGATTTGAACCCACGGTCCACTTGCGCAGACACCTCCTTAGCAGGGAGGCACAATCGGCCGTACTCTGTCACCTCTCCAGGGTGGGGCTCAGTCTAGCGTCGGTTGCTCGACTGCCACCGGCGATTCCCTCGCCTCGGGCGACGGGTCCGGCCCGACGTTGAGTAGGTATTTCTACCCAAGTCGTTAAGGATCGTCGGCGACCCGCCGATGAGACAAGTGCGAGCCTCTTCGCCTGGCTCGCACGAGGACCGCACTTCGTTCGCCTGAAGTGACTGCGCTCTCGATGTAATCATATGAAGGCAGAGACACTGACTCCCCCTCGAATGTGTCTCTGCCTTCATTCTTTTTGCCCGCCGTGATCGCAACCACCTAGTCCAAACCTTTACTTTCCTTTACTACTGGTATCCGTGGTACTAGGTGCATGTCTGGTAGCATGTCGATTCGATGACACCCGAGTTAAGGCGGCCAGACGGTCGACAGGCGGTCCGGGTTCACTCTCCAGGAGTGCAGCGCGGTCACGATCAGTTCTCAGTTCCGCGTCCCGGCGGATCTCCTCAGCGGAGGCCGTTACCCCCGGTGGCCAGCCTCTCCCGCGTTGTGGAACCTCGCCGCCCGGCCGAGCGTCCGATCGCTCACGGTGGCGTGACTCAGCGTCCGGTCGATCAGGTTGCGGTTGCTCAGGCGATGTCGCGCCAGGCGGCAGCGCTTCATACATCCGTCATGGATCCACCTCCCGCCGGCCAGGTTCCCACTGAGCATTGGTACCGGCGCGAGGATCCCTACATCACCGCCGAGACCGACGCGGCGTTCGCGGCGTTCATGGCCGGCGACAACCCGCACCTCCGTACCGACGAGGTGCCAGTCGTCGACTTCACCGGCATGATCGAGAAGGTCGGGCCCGACGGCCGTCCGGTGAATCGGTCGTCGCGGCAAGGTTCCCGGATCAAACTCGGTTTGGTTGCTCTGGCGACCACCGCTGCGCTCACCGTCGCAGTGGCAGTCGGGTTCATTTCGCTGCCAGGGACCGAGCGGATCGCCCCCGACACCTCTCGAGCCACGATCTCGGCTCCGACCGGCGATGAGTCGGGTGAAGTCGTCGGTGAGACGGTCGACGCTCAGCCAACCCAATCGGTGGACACGCCCGAGGTGCTCTCCTCGACGCCCGCCGACGGTTCGATGGCCGACGCCGACGGTGAAGAGCCGCTGCTCGACATCACACCCGGCGACGACTGAACGCTGCTCTCCGGAATCTGATCGTCGCTGACAGGCGGTTTTGGCGAGTCGGAAGAAATCGGCGTGGATGAGTATCGTTTCGCCGTGGTGGCGGCGTCGATGTTGGTAGGGAACGAGCCATGTCCGTTGGAGCGACGCGGTTTTGGACTCGTGATCGGTTGAAACAAGCACCCGTGAGGAGACACGTGCCAACGACGACAGGTCGATGTGACCGGGCCGGGAGCCTAACCCCTGGTCGCCTGAAGGGCCGTGATGTAGTGTTGAAGGTGACGCCGCCGCCGGATGTCGCCGGCCGCCACGGTCGTCTGAGCCGCAACGAAGCGGAGGAGCGAACAATGACCAGCACGTTCCAGGGTCCGGGGTCAACATCGGATGATCTGGTGGTCGCCACCGTCGAAGAGGAGATCCGTCTCGAGGCTCTTCGTCTGGTCGAATCGATTGACTGCGACGACGATCATTGGCGCATCGAACCGCTTCCCACGTTCTCTGACGACGAGTTCGACCAAGGGCATGAGTCGGGTGTCGCCGCGGGCCTCGAAACCGCCGAAGAGGGCAACCGGCACAACAACTAGCATTCGCCGGCGGTTCGGCTCATGGGCTTTCTGCTCGCCTGTTCTTCGACGCGCCCGCTCCGACATCGGCCGTTCTCTGGCCCCGGCCGTCTCGACCGCTACCCACCTGAAGCCAAAGCGCCAGGTATCTGAGGTTGATGGGCTGTGCGCCCCTCCGCCCGACCCCGTTGTGGGAGGCAGTCGGGGTCGGGCGGAGGTCTACTCAGGTATCTCCCTGGAATGAACGTGGATGCGAACCGTCGTCGATTTCGGATTCGCTGAGCACTGCGGCGAGGGTGCATTTCGCCGCTCGCAGGTGTTTGCGGACCGACTGCGGTTGCAGGTCCAGCAGCTGGCCTGCTTCGGCGGCGGTCAGTTCTCCGATGAGGCAGAGGGTGGCGACGACCCGCTGGTTGCGGGGCAGGATCTCGATCTGGTCGAGGATGCGTTGCCGGGCCAGGTAGCCGACGATGCCGTTGGGCGTGCTCGGGATGGGCCGGATGGTGCCCGGCCGCCTGGTGGCCAGCACGATGCTGGCTCCGGAGGCGACGGTGTTGCGCTTGAGGCGTCGATGATGGCTGCGGATCAGGTCACGGTGGACGTTGCGAGCCGTCTTGCGGATGTAGGCGTCCCATTGGAATGGGGACCCCTCGCGGACCGCCTTCACGACCTGATCGTCCCAGCGATGCCACAGTTTGATGGCGGTCCGCTGAGCGACTTCGTCGAGCTCGTGGGGAACCGCGCCCGCGTGCCGAGCGGCGGCCTTCGCAACCTCGAGCACATGGATGAGATCCAGATCGGAAGGTGTGCTTATCGGTGGCTTGGTTCCCCTGAGTACCATCTTTCAGCCCTCCAACTGAAGTTGGTTACGGTAACCGCATACGGTGGGCGATTCCGTTGTGCTCAACTTACACCGTGAGCTTGCCCGACGTCAACGTAAAGTTGATACGCGAACGGGTGAGATGCGCCGTAGCTCGCGTGTCACGTTCTCGGCCCCCTTCTTTGCTGCCCAAATCATCACCATGAAAGAGCGAGAATCGCCGCGCGGCAATATCATGAAGGTCGATCGAGAACTGTTACTCGTCGGTAGGTCAAGTGGGCCACTGTGTGGGTGAGCGCGACTCTCGACTGGGGTGGGTAAATCAGAATGTTGGATTTTGCTGTGTGTGGACTCTATAGTCCACACAGTTCCGCGAGCAAACGGTATGGGGGATGCTTGATCTGGAGCGAACCACCTTCGCAAGGGCTTCACGATGGAGATCCTTGCGGTTCGATCTCGAATCAGCTTGGTAGCTGCTCCAGTTCAGTTCTGCAGTCGCTTGCTCTTATCGCATGGGAGAGTTGTTCTGTGGAGTGCATGGAAGAGGTTCGCTATATGATTCCGGAAGATACTTGGTCAAGAAGTAGTTTCTGTAGCACTTGCACATGCGTTTTTGTGGCCAGACTTGGTGACTCAGTCTTTCTTAAAAACAACCGAGATGACGGCATCAGTAATCAAGTAATTGTATCTATCAGACTGGATCAATGGGCACGTCTGCTGAATGATATCGTCGTGTCTAATGGCAACTTTCCGTCTGCTCTATTAGCAGTACAGTACGATTCCTTTTCGGTCCTAAAGCGCGCCGACGGATCTGTGGTTGTCTTCGACAAGCCAGGCCGTTCAATCGAGTATGACGCCGACGAGTGGGAGGCATTCGTCGCAGGTGTCCTTAATGGTGACTTCGACGGTGGGGGCACACCCGCGGTCGCCGCCGCCGTTGTCTCCGATGGTGGCTTTTAGATTGAGCTTCTTATCAAGCTAAGTGATTCCTCATGACTGCGAGACAGATCAAGTGCTCTCTGGTAGGCGATGCTAAGCCGTTGGTATTCGGGCGTGTCGCTACTGAGAGTCTCGAGATCACGTACAGCTTCCTGGTAGCAGACGTCAGGTAGATGAGGGGAACTGAAACTGACTAGGCTGAGTGTTGAGGATGAAACGAGCACTCCGGGTGAGCTGTCAAACGTGAGCACTCTTACTGTCAGATCAGCAAATGTTCTGGTGCATTGAAGTACATGCGACAGCTGGCGTTGGTGGAGGTCGTTCGGGCCCCACCGCTGATGAAGGCACGCCTCACTCACAAGAGCCACTACGGATACTCGGCTGCTGATCTCCTTGACGCGCCGGGCTCGGTGCTTTAGAAAGTCAGTCAGGCGAAGTTGGCTAATGTAGGGATCGGACTCTAATACGGCCTTCGTGTACTCAGGAAGCTGCAAAAGGCCGGGGATTACGAGACTGTCGTAGGTGGAGATTCGACGAGCTCCTTGCTCGAGGCCCATGTATCTGGCACCGGCGTCTCCGAACAGATCCGTAACTTCCTTTGCCTCCCACCAGCCGCGATCCCGGGCCGCTGCGTCCAGGGCCATGAGTTCGGCGCGCTCGTCGTCGTCGAACTCGAGCATCACCAGGAGCACCTCGAGCTTGTCGGTTGCGAGCATTGAGCGCTCGTTCTCGACGGCGCTGAAGAAGTTGCGGGTGAAGCCCAGATGCTTGGCGATCTGGTCGACGCCAATGCCGAGTTCGTGGCGGCGGACTTTGATGCGGTGGGCCAGTTCCCACCGTGCGACTGTCGATGATGTTGCCAAGTCGTGCCTCCGGCTCCCGTCCTCTCGAACGATTCTGAGCGCTACCCAACCATTGTCGTGAGCCCGGGTGACAGCGGACCTGGCTCCACAACCTGGAAGACGAACATAACTTACCGTAAGCACCTAAGACAAGCAGATCTTTTACAGAATGTTCGAGCTGAGGTAACGATTCACAAGCACAGTGACGTCCTATGGGCAATCCATCGGTTGGTTCGTTTCTCTAACGAACTCGGTTCCAGGAGGTGGACCCAATGCGCTCGGTCGCCCAGTCGCTGCTCGCTCGACACCCGCTGCTTGCCGGTGTCGGCGTCGGGTACCGGTGGGGTCTGTGGCTGGCTGCCGGCCACCCGTTCGGCCTCATTGTGTTCGGCCTGGCGATCGTCGCCGGGCTCCCATGGTGGTACCGGATGACCGTGTGGGCCGGGACCGAGCTTGCCCTGGGGCTGTGGGGGTTCGCGGGGCTGACGACCGGCGCTGAGTCCCTGTACCTCTGGGGACACCTCTGCCGGTTCCGCCGCCGGTGGCCGGGAGAGTTCACCCGGGCCTACCACGGACACGGATGGCCGCCGGTCGTCGTCGGCAGTCTCTACAGTGTGCCCGGCGGCCTGCGACCGGCCTTCGCCGCACCTCGGTTGTCGCTGATGCCTCGGGCCTTCGACCATCGGACCGTCGGCTGGCGCCTGCTGCCTCGCCCCGATCACGACATCACCGAACTCGCGCTGGCGGTGGGCAGGATCGGCGGCTCCGACGATCGGGTCGGCACGATCAGTCTGCGGTCGCTCCCCGGCGGCGAGCTCGCTCTGATCGTTCGGTTCCGGCGTCTGGGAACGGGACGGTCGAGCAAGTTGCCGACCGGGCTTGGGTCGCTGGTGATCGACGATGAAACGGGTGGATCCGCGATCGACCCGTGGGACGATCCCGTTCGCCGTCCGACCTCCCCCTCATTCGCTTCCATCGGAGCGGTGGGAGACGACGTCGTGCGACTCGGTGAACTGGCCGACGCGGCGGCCAACGAGACGAACGGCGACGAGCCTCTCGGGATGATCGCCGGGCCCAGTGCAACCTCGGCCGAGGTGTCGGACCGTGTTGGTGGGGGAGCTGCGTCGCACCCGGCGATCGGGAGCGACGCCGGACCCTTCGTCTCGAACCTGCCTCCGCGCTCCCGGTTCCCGATGAAGTGGTCGTTCTCGGTGATCCTGCCGTCGAATGTGCTGATGGCTGTTGCCGTCGGCGCGAGCGACGCCGGTCCTGTCGGCGTTCTTGCGGTCTGCGCTGCGGCCGTCATCAGCTTGATCTTGATCGTCGCCGAGGGTGTCGCCGACCGCTGATCGGGAAGTGAAGCGCCGATCGGCCTGGTCGCAGTGGGTGGAGAGCGGTGGCTGAGGCGCAGCTGAAATCGGAAAGCAATATGACGAACCGGCGACTTGAGCATCCTCAACCGAGACATCTGCGAGGCTATGGGGATGCGACGTCTCGGAAATCTCATTTCGATACTAGGAGTCCTGGCCCTCCTTGCCGGGCTCGTGGTGAACTTCTTCGTTGTGCCTCGGGCCAAACAGCTACCAGCCGACACCGACACCATGATCGGCTACGACGGCACGCTGGCTGTGGCCCTCAACCCGGCCGCCCTGGCCAGCAACGATCTGCCGAACCTGTTCCTTCGTGATATCCCGGTGACCGTCGACCGCCACGTGCGGGTGCTCGAAACCGACGGGTCCAAGGCATTGGTCCGCAGCACTGCATCGGTCTTGGACCCGGCGGGCAACCCGGTCGCCGGCTCCGACAACTGGTACACGGTGGACCGCAAGACGATGACCAGCATCGACAACTTCACCAGCGACCCCAATCCGCTGCCTCGTGAGGGGCTCGTCACCGGCTTTCCGATCGGAACCGAAACTCGTGACTACGTCGGATGGAACGGCGAGTCCGAAGAGACCACCACGCTCGAGTACCAGGGTGAGGCCGAGCGCGAAGGGGAGGACGTCTACCATTTCATCGCCGAGAACGAGCCGGCCCTGATCGCCAACCCGGATCCGGCAACGCTCCCGCCGGCCATTCCCAAGGCAACCCTGACCGGTCTGGTCGCAGCGCTTGGCCTCCCCGATGAGACCGCGACCCAGCTGGCAGGAGCGCTGGAGCTGGCCCCCGATCCGGTGCCGATTTCCTACACGTTTGCCTCCACCAACAACTACTACGTTGATCCGGCCACCGGAATTCTCATCGACTACGACACGACCGAGTCGCGGGTCGCCGGAGTCGACATCGCCGGCAGCTTCCAACCGCTGGCCGAGGTTTGGAATCTGTCCTTCGCTCAAGACGACGACTCGATCGCTGCCGCCAAGGCCGATGCGGCCGACGCTCGAGGCCAGCTGTTTTGGTTGGGGACCATCCTCCCCTGGGCGCTTATGATCGGCGGTGTTCTGCTGGCACTGTTCGGACTGCGTACGACCATGAAGGCCCGTCGTTCGGAGGAGATTGAGCAGCGAGTTGAGGAGAAGGTGGAAGAGGAACTTGCCGAAACGACGGCCGAGCTGGGTCGACGACCGGACGAAACCGTCGAGGAGTTCAAGGATCGGCAGTAGCGGCGGCCAGGGTTCGACTCCCTGATCTCGACACAGCCCAAGCGTCTCTCCCGCTAAACTCGTCAACGGAGAGATGGCAGAGTGGACGATTGCGTCGGTCTTGAAAACCGTTGGGCCCTCACGGGTCCCGGGGGTTCGAATCCCCCTCTCTCCGCCACAAAACCCTCTAGAAATAGGGGGTTTTCTTGCACTCGGCGACTCGGCGGAGTGCAATTAGCGGATTGCGGTGATCGTTGGTAACACCGTCGCAACACTGCCGCAGGTTTCCGCGTCAGCCAGAGTTCGCTGGAAAGCTGAAGACCAGTGATCTGTCCGGCTGGCGGGACATCCATCGAGCTGACTCCGCCCAGCGCTCGGCGTCCGTCAGCAGTTGGTGGTAGAAGTCGTACGAGGCGCCGAGCGTCACCCGATCGAAGAGAGCCTCAAGGTTTGGCTCGACCGCGTCTCGGAAGACAGCAGGTGTAGCCAAGCTATGTTGAGTCAGGATCTCTAGACAGAATCCGACGGTTTCTGCGACGATCCAGCGAATCGATGAGATGTCTCCTGGGTCGAACAGGCTCATCCGCACTTCCCAGCACGGGGTACTCGCGGCGGTAACTCTTTTGATCCCAGCTTCGTTCCCCAACGAAGACGTGTACGACTACTGGATCGGAGCCATAGCCATGTTCGGCGATATCGGGAACCAACATGAGCATCTGAAGCGTGGCGACCAAGCGTTCCGTGGCCAACATAGCCGCAAAGTTGTTTGGGCAGGACACAAACCACTGACCGGCTGCTGACTCGAACCTGGTGGATCTCACAATTCCACAGTCCTCGAATGGCGCGGCTCCCAGCTGGCTCACGATGTCAGACACCAACACAGCCTCTTCCATCCCGTCCCATTCGCCAGGTCCAACCTGGTTACCAACACCTGCGCTCTCAGCAAGGTTCACGAGATAGGACGAGATCGGAAGATCGAGCGCTAGCGCAAGTCCGGATGGACCAAAGAGACACATGAACGTCGCGTCCCGCGCTTCATCTTCTTCCTCCCATGGCGCAATACCCACGAAGTCGTAGAAGCGGATCCCAAGGTCGGCAAATTCAGCAGCGCTGACCCAATTGCCCGATCGATACTCGATTTGCGAGATCTGCATGAGCAACTGGGGTGTGAGATCGGACAGTTCATCGGGTATTCCGTCGGCAGCTGTGATTCCGGCCGCCGCCAACGCACAGTACTTCGCGGCCGTATTCAGTCCAAGCCTCAAGTAGCAGGTCGCCATCATGTGGAGAGCAAGTGTCGCACCCCGAAATGAGCCAGCCACAGACCAACCCGTACGAGCCCGATCGAAGTCGAGGAGCGCCGATTCCAGCTTTCCTGCGGTCAATGAAGCCATAGCCCGATCACGAGCGTGTCCGGCAGCGACGATGCCCCCGCTTCTTGATCTGATCACCGAATCAAGCTTCGAGGTAAGTTCCATATACTTCGAGCTGTCAGACAGTAGTGGCGCCCATACCCTGACTGTTTTCGAGATCCGATCGATGGGGTACAAGACTGTCTCGTCGGCATATTCAAGGATGCGGATCCACTTCCCGACGGCACGCTCAAGGGAGGCAAGCGGCATCTCATCACCATCGAGAGGGAGAGTCAGATCAAGCGCAGCCGATGTCCCGAGGAGCGAACAGCAACGGCCTGGTGACGATGCCTCTTCGATGAGTTGATCCAGGCGTGCCTCAAGCCTGGAACGCCAACTTGCGAGCGCCTCGATTGTCAGCTCCGCATCGCTCGCCAGGGTCGCCGTAGTGAGATAGCTAAGCAAAGCTTGGAGATCCTCAAGATCCGCGTCATCGCTAGCGGATTCGATGATTGAGAAGTAGGCCTCGAAGTCCGATTCGGGAGTTGATACGCGCTCAAGACCTCGTACCTGAAGAACTGCCTGCTCGTAGAACGCCCGTCGCCGAACGTCTTCACCAGCAGGATCTGCCGCCTCGGCCAGGATGTCGTGCCATCGATCGAGATCCTCTCGAGGTCCCTCCGAAAACACAACGTGGCGCCACAGCCCCCGAACTTCCTCAAGGTCGCCCCAGGTTCCAATTGAGCGGTCTGGTTCCAACCAGCGAGAACGTGAGCTCGAATACCAGAGGGGGTCGTTCTGCCGTGGCGACACATCCTCGGGAACGCTTAGGTACCTGCGAGCAATCCAAAACGTCTCGACGTCGGCGAGACTGTCGGCTATCGCCTCGCCATCCAGAATCTCGAGATCCACACCGTAAGCTGTTCGGCATTCCTCCTGAAGCTCGTGCCGGATGGCGATGGGCACCGGAGCAGTGCACATCGCGTAGATGACGTCAACATGTCCGCCGTGAGAACAGATCTTCGTCACGTCAGCCGAGATCTTTGCCTTGATCCCCTCTTTCTGCAGAGTACATGCGACCACAATGTTCCTGTCCTCAAGGTGACCACGAAATGTCTCGACGTCACGGCCTTGATCGCCGCCTCGACCGGAGGAAACTGGACCCGTTGATCGGATCAAGTTCGGTGAAATGATGGCTCGACCGAGGTGAAGACACAGTTCTTGAAACTCGTAGGCCGCATCGCGTTGACCTAGTCGGTCAAGCTGGTATGCGATGTACGCGGCAATGTCTGGTGGGTCCGGTGGCATTTAGAATGTGAGAAGAGGATCGGGTGTCGTTGAGCGGCCTAGCTTCGCGTCTTTTCCAAGAGTGTCTCACTATAGAGCTGAGTCAGTGCCGTATTGGCCCGTGAACGTTCGTCCTGAAATACGCCTGCGTAAACCTTCATCAGCATGTCGACGGAGTGTCCCAGGCGGCGGGCAACCTCCGCCGGGTTGACGCCGGCGGACAGCATCGTCGTCGCTGCCGAGTGGCGGAGATCGTAGACCCGGGCACCTGAGAGCGGGTGAGGCGACGGCCACAGGTGGGTTCGTGCCCGCCCCCAAGCCTTGCCGTAGTTGTGTGGCGTGATGTGAGCGCTGGCTGCATTCGTGTAAACCGAGGCTTCGGTTGGGAACTCGTTGAGGTGGCGACGCAGGATGGCTATGAGGGACGGTGCGAGCGGGACCTCTCGAATGTCAGCCACTGCTCGATGCTTGAGGCCCTTGGACTGGGTCACGCCGCTGCTGCCGCTGTACCGGGTGCCGGGTGTGGTCAGAGCGCCGCGGAGGCGGGCGAGGCCCCAGCCGTCTTCAGGGAGCGTGAGATCGGAAACGTGTAGGCCAGCGACTTCGGAGGGGCGCATGCCGGACAGGCCGATAGCGGCGAAGAAGGCGGCGTACCGACGGCCGGGCGAGTCGAGCCCGGCGATGTGGTCGTAGACGTCCATGATGTCGGCCACCGATGGCACGACGGAGATGTCGATCTCGACGGAGCGCTTGGGCATCCGCCACTCCATCCTCGTCATCGGGTTGACGTCGAGGTGACCCCGGCGGGTCGCAGCGTCGAGAACAGACTTGATGAGGTTGCGGCGTCGACGTGTCGTCGTGGCGGCCATTGGTTGGCCGTCTTGTCGTGTCGTGGCGACGGCAATCGACTTCTCCATGATCGAAGGTGTCAGCTCAGTAAGCGGGATCGACCAGCGTGCGAGCCAGGCCAGCTCCCGGCTGGCCCGAGCGGAATCAGGGAGGTCTGGTCGGTAGCCGAGGTCAAGCAGCCAATGCTTGAGGTCGTCAGGCGGGCGAGGTGCTCGAGGCCTCACCATCGAAGCCGTGACGGCGACCAAAGCCTCGACGCCGGAGCGGCGGGTGTTGCCCGCCCACTGTAGCCACTTGAGCGCCAGCCACTCCGACGACCAGTTCCACCAGGTCGCTTCCGAGCGGTGCCACTCGATTGGGTAGCCGGTGGCCAGGTCAAACCGCAAGCCCTCGGCCTGGGCGACGACCAGTCGAGACCGCAAGCGCTCGGCCTCAGCCTTGGTTTTGAACGATCGGGTGCGGTCTCGGCCGTCTATCCGCCAACGGGTCCAGTAGCGGCGCTGACCATTCCGGTCGGAACGATGAATGCCAAAGATTTGGACCTTCTGAGGGATCACAGCTTCGGTACGTCGACGCGGCGTTCGTCGAGCCAGGTGTCGAGGTCGGCGGGGTCGAAGCGAACGTACTTGCCGACCTTAAAGTAGGGGATGCGGCGCTCGGCGACGAGGCGGCGCATGAACCGTTCGGGGACGGCGAGGCGTTTGGCGGCCGAGTCGATGTCGAGCAGGCCGCCGGGTGGTGTGGTGGTCATCGTGGGGTGTCCTTTCCGGGGTGAGCCGTCGGCCGTCGAGCAGAGCCGAGGCCCACCCCAATCGGAGGCTGCCGGTCAGGCGGCCTTCTTGACGTCGCCAGGGGGAGCGGGCGGAGCCGACGGCGACCGGCCCGAGCCGGCGGACGCCAACGTGTTGATCGACTTGGCCGCCCAGGTCTGGCCGCTATTGGCGTTGTCGGAGTTGACCCACGTCCGTTCGGTGAGACCGTCGAAGCTGACCTCGCCGTCGAACGTGGCCGACTCGGCCGGGTTGTCCTTGGCCGCCACCGTGACGGTGACGACACCGTGCTCCTCGGCCTCGGGAAACGTGACGTTGGCCCGAACCTTCCACACCGGGAAACCGGTGTCTGGGTCACGGGTCTGGGCGTCGGCCCGCTTGCCGTTCTCCCAGGTGAAGTGTTCGGCGCACCCCGAGAACCGGAAGGTGAGCTGGGTGGCGTCGATGGGTTTGGTTGCCAGTGTCATGACTGGAACTCCTTTGCTTGATGGTTATTTGGTGGTTCGCCGGGCCGCAGCAACGGCACCGGACGATCGGTGTCGACCTTCACACAGAGGCCGAGATCTTCGAGGACTCGCACGCCACGGCGGAGTCCGCCGGCTTCGAATCCGTTCAACATCTGCGCTTTGGCCCCGTCCCGACGGATAATGATCAACGCCCACAACGCAGGCGTGATCTCGGCGAGGTCCTCACCGGGTGTCTCCTCCGCGGCCAGCTCCTCGTCGGACTGCTCGACGGTGCCCAGCAGGTCGTCCCGCAGACCCTTGGACCAGGTGATGCACTTACGGCGCTTCGAGGCCGTGATCCACTCCCGGAACAGGTTGACGTCGGCCACGTCGCCTGTCTCGGCGGCGTCACGAGCGATGGCGAAGGGGTGACGCTGACCCTCGGAGCGGCCGATCTTGCGGTCGGCCAACGCGAGTTCGAACCCGACCTTGGTCACGTACTGACCGATGCCGCTGGACTCGTCGGGCTTGACCGGGATCGTGTCGAGCCCGAACTCGTGCGACACGTCCCGACCCCACCTGGACGAGAACCGGTGAATCCACCGCTCCCGCAACTCGATCCGCAGACTCCAATAGTCGTCCGACGAATCGAGAGGGGAGAGGGGCCGCTCAGTGAACACGAGCACGTGCAAGTGGGGGTGCCAGCCGTTGCGGCCGTGAGTGACCTCGGTCGACTTGATCCACCCGACGATTCCGAACCGTTCCTTGATCGCCTGCCACTGCTCGCCGGAGGTCATGTAGGACCAGCCGTCGGTGAGGATGTCCCACACGTCGCCCAGTTCCTCGCCCCGGTCGTGCGACATCGTGAACGTCATGAACAACACGCCCCCGCCACGAGCCAGGTGCACCACGATGGCCAGCGCTATCTCCAGCGCTCGCTTGACTCGGATCTTGAACGAGCACGACGGGCACGACCACACCGAACCACACGTCGACAAGCCCGACGTGAACACGTTCCCGTCGCACCCCCGCTTGACCATCACGCCGTCCTTAGAACGGATCGTGCGACCGCAACGGATCAACCGCTTCGCCGCCGGCAGATACTCGCACGTCTCCGACAGCAACCGTTGCGACCGGTCCATGGCGATCCGCCGCTGGTGCCGTTCTCGTCGAGAATCGGACGACGGTGCACTCCCCTCTTGACCCCTACTACCGCCCGAAGAGTTATTCGCGATCATTACCAAGTCCCGGCGTCGGGCCTCGGCGCCGCCTCCGGCGGCGCTGTCGGCCGCTCGCCCTCCCGCTGAAGGCTGACGGGCGGCGGCCTCCCCCCGGCGGGCTTCGGCCCTCCGCTCACTAGTGTGATGCTGAATGTCTTCCGCGAAGTGGTTCATCATCGACCGCCCGTCGATCCGATCAGCGATGCAACGACCAGCACAACTCCGCATAGTCCTGCCGCTGCGGTGGCTACGAAGCCGACGACGTTACCGGCGCCGAAGGTGGAGCCTGCCCAGTCGACGATCAGCAGGGCCGTGGACGCCAAACCGGCCGCGACGAGAAGAGACACGACGGTCATCGCTGTGGCGTTGGGGTGCGACTGGACCCGGTGTTGCTCGAGGTGGTTCGCGGTGACGGAAGTGTGGGATGGGCCGATGGCTGACGGGGTTGCCACCATCCGGGCGGATTGGGGAGTGGGCGCCGTGTCGAGGATGGGCACCGCACCGCCTGGAGGCGGTGAATCCCGATCAGGTTGGGCGACTCCAGGGCCGTGAGTGTGTGGACAGCGGCCGAGGATGACGTTGTCGGGCAGGTGGTGGGCGGCGGACATGGTGGTGTTCCTTCGCAGTCAGGAGGCTTCGGGCAGTTCGGTGGCCGGGCCGAACACAACGTCGTGTGGCCAGACGAGATGAGCAGTGCGGGCGGCGTGTTCGGCGATGACGTCATCAGTCAGGAAGTGAGCGCGGGCTCGGACGGGCTCGGGATCACTCGGGAGGCCGACCACCCAGAAACAGCCGGGCTGATCGGCAGGAATCGACCGCACCGCGATACGTGAGGCGTAGCCCCGGCCGAGACAGACCTCGACCTGCTCCCCCGACGCCACCCGCAACATGATCCGAATCGTGAGCTGGGTGCGGATCTGCTGATCGATGACCTCGTAACTCGGATACTGGGTTGCGGCGACGACGGTTATGCCACAGAACCGAGCGAGGCGAGCGAGCGAACCGAGAAGCGCAATGCGGATCTGGGCAGCGTTGCGGCCGTTGCGAATCACGTCCTTTGTGTCACCGGTGCGGGCAGCCTCGATCAGGACATCCGGGTCGGAACCGGACAGCTCGGCCAGCTCGTCGACCACGACCATGAGCCACGGCCCGAACTCGCTCGACCACATCCGCCGGCCAATCGACTGCAACAGCTCGGCCCGATACTGGATCAATGATCGGAGATCAGCCAGCAGCTCGTCGGCCTCGACGGTCGTTGTTGCGCAGGTCGTGAGTCGGTGACGCCAGGGCCACTGCTCGACGAGTTTGAGGTCGATCCCGCAGATGGCGGTGTCGGCCCGGCCGGCCACGGCTCCGATGATGGCGTTCGTGACGCCCGACTTCCCAGCACCAGTCTGGCCACCGATG
Organism: Acidimicrobiales bacterium; assembly: GCA_965216675.1. Lineage (GTDB taxonomy): Bacteria > Actinomycetota > Acidimicrobiia > Acidimicrobiales > SZUA-35 > JAHELU01. Next base: position 2,924,707 of record CBDCGK010000004.1, read on the forward strand.
AGGATGTGCGGGCACGGAGCCCACGGGAGGACAAACGGAGAATTGTCGAACCGCCGACCGATCAGAATGCTCATCAGAATCCCTCCCACTCATCACCAACCACATGAAGTAGTCGCGGTTTGATCGGCTCAGTGTTGGGAGGCGCCCCGACCGGCTCGAACTCGACCAAGCCGAGTCCTGGGGTGAGCGTTGTGGCCAGAGGGTCGGCGAAGGTGACGATCAGTCGGCCGTAGGAATCCGACTCACGATTGAAATCCACCGCGACGTCAGCGCAGTGCGAGATGTTCGCAGCGAGCTGACTGACCACCTGGTCCAACGCATCGAAAGCGCGACCCGGCGGCGGACCCACCCACCACGACACCGCCGGCCACGACACCCGCGGCCACCACGACATCTTCGGGTGATCCGCCACAGGGCGAAGCCGAGCCGACGCCACCGGTTCTTTCGACGTTCCGACCTCGGCCTGGACCTTCGTGGTCTTCGCCGCGACGATCGCCCAGTCAGCGGGCCAGCGACGACGGACCCGCCACGCCTCACGCCATCCGACAAGCCAGAGCAGAATCTGATGCCCTCCCCTGCCCAGCGCCGCCTGATGGATCGACTCGACGGCGACCGCTGCCGTCGCCCATGCGGCGAACCCCCACCAGAAACCCGAGAAACTCCATACCGTGAAGCCATAGAGCGAGGCGCCGACTTGGATCAGGTTCCCGACCAGTAGATGCAGCAACGTCCGCATCCGCACCGCCGGCCCCGCCCACCGAGGAAACCTCTCCGCCAGAAACCGCACCACCGGCCGCAGATCCATCAGGAATCGCCACCAGCCCAACCGCAACACATTCACGAACTTCTTCCTCCAACTGGACTACTCGTCTATACCAGTACTTGTATAGACCAGTGGAGAAGGGATTGCAAGGGAATGCAGAAGCGGAGCCGTTGTGGCTCTTGGGAATGACGGCTGAGGGCGAGGGCTACGAAGCGGGGAAGGTGTAGCTGAGGAGGTAGCGGTCTGCGGCCATGGTCGTGTCGCAGACCTCCACCGGCGTTCCGTTGGTGTCGTAGGCAGTACGGACGACAACGATCACCGGTACACCTGAACCGAGGCGGAGGAGGTTGGCTTCGGTCGGCGTGGGCATCCGGGCGGACACGTCCTCGATGAAGTGGTCGAGCATGTGGCCGTTCTCCTCGAGGCGGGCGTAGATGCCACCGGGCCCGGAGTTGGGCTGCTCGATGGCTGTGCCCTTTGCAAGCCGCCAGGGGACGTAGGACGTGGCCAGCTCGACGGGGACGTCATCGGCGAAGTAGCGACGGGATCGGACGAGCACCTTGTTGCGGGCGTCGAGCCGGAGACGTTCGGCGATGTCTGCGGTGGGCTCGTCGGGTCCGAGCTGGAGCACCTCGACGTTCGGTCGACGACCTTCCCCTTCGGTCTCGGCGATGAAGGCTGCCTGCCCGGCTTCCCGGTGGGATCGGAGGAAACGCGTGTTCGCCTTCCGTCGAATCGGGGCCGTCGGCCTCACGAAAACACCCCGCCCATGCTCGCTCTGGATGAGTCCCTCGGTCTTGAGCAGGGCGATGGCCTGGCGGACGGTGCCCCGAGCCGTGCCGAAGTGGTCCATCATGTCCCGCTCACTGGGGAGCTGCTCGCCGGGGCCGAGTTTGCCGTCCGCGATACTCTCTCGGATTCGGTCTGCTATCTGTTGGTAGATCGCTCGGTCGGAGCGTGGATCAATCGGCCCGAACGCCATAGAGTGGAACCTGTTCCGGTCTAGTCATCTGTACCAGTTAGGATACTGGGCATGAGCCCTTCTGAAAAGCAGCCGTACCGACACAGCGTAAGCGTCGCCGGCGCCGTGATCGACGACGAGGGCCGTTTCCTGGCAATTCAGCGGCGGGACAACAGCAAGTGGGAGATTCCCGGCGGAATTCTCGAACTCGGAGAGACGCCCGAGGAGGGTGTCGTTCGGGAAGTCCTGGAGGAGACCGGTGTCAAGGTTCACGTCGAGCGACTGACCGGGCTCTACAAGAACATGGAGCGCGGGATCATCGCCCTGGTGTTCCGGTGCAGCGTGATCTCCGGTGAGCCCGAGGAAACCGCCGAAGCCCGATCGGTGGCTTGGCTCAGCCCCGACGAGATCCGCTCCGAAGTCGACGAGGCCTACGCAGTTCGCTTCCTCGACGCCTTGAACGATGACACCATCATCCGTGCCCACGACGGATTCAACCTGCTGCAGTTGCCGGCCTGAGGTCGAGATTCCTCTTCTCAACAGCGTCACTGCGGAGCGAGCTATCGGATGGCATCGTGATGAGCGGTTGTACCCAATCCGCCGCTTTCGGCTAGTTCGTAGGTCCCCCACCTGGCTACATTCAAAGTTTATCGGTGTTGGGTACGAGTTTTACGATATGACGAACTCCGTAAACCGTCGCCAGCTTGCATCGGGTGGGACACTGTGAGCTGGACGGTTTTTGGATGAGAACGGGGCGCTCGATCTAGGTAGTTGAGCGACAAGGAGGGACACTGACCATTGGCCGAGCACCAGAAACGCAGCCTTTTTGGACCATTGCTGTCTAGGACGTCAAAAGCAGGAAAACGCAGTCTTGGTGCCCTCGCCACTTTTGCCATCACGCTTATGGCGGCTGTGGTCGCCAACATGATCATGGCCGGTGCAGATCCAGACAATCCGGTGGTGGTGGAGTCGTCGCCGGCTGATCGGGTGTTTTCGCCGAATGGTGACACGTTCGAGGATGTGTATCAGATGTCGTGGCGGTTGTCGGAGCCGGTGACGGCGTCGGTGGTGGTCACGAACGAGGCCGGTGACACCGTACGAACGTTGTTGTCGGATCAGCCTGATGATGCGACGGTGTCGGTGACGTGGGATGGGTTGACCGATGCTGGTGTGCTCGCGGCAGATGGTATCTATGACGTGACGTTCATGGGTGTGGATGTTCAGGGGGACTCTGCATCGGATGTGGTTCGTGTTGGTGTGACGCAGTCGGTTCCTGGGGTGTGGTCTGCTCCGGCTGATGGGTCGACGGTGTCGGGTTTGGTGGATCTGGTGTTCGCTCCGACAGAGGGTTACGACATCTCGTATGTTCGGTTCCGGTTCCACTCTTCGTCGTTCAATGTGTCTTCGGGGGCGGCTGATGGGTCGTGGCGGACTCAGATTGATACCAGCAATTGGAATGATGGTGATTATTCGGCCTATGTCGATCGTGTCTCGTGGGTTGATGAGTTGGGTGGGGGGCATTCGCAGTATCGGACGCCTGTAGCTACGATCACCATCGATAATGCGTCGGCGAATCCGGTGGTGGTGGAGTCGTCGCCGGCTGATCGGGTGTTTTCGCCGAATGGTGACACGTTCGAGGATGTGTATCAGATGTCGTGGCGGTTGTCGGAGCCGGTGACGGCGTCGGTGGTGGTCACGAACGAGGCCGGTGACACCGTACGAACGTTGTTGTCGGATCAGCCTGATGATGCGACGGTGTCGGTGACGTGGGATGGGTTGACCGATGCTGGTGTGCTCGCGGCAGATGGTATCTATGACGTGACGTTCATGGGTGTGGATGTTCAGGGGGACTCTGCATCGGATGTGGTTCGTGTTGGTGTGACGCAGTCGGTTCCTGGGGTGTGGTCTGCTCCGGCTGATGGGTCGACGGTGTCGGGTTTGGTGGATCTGGTGTTCGCTCCGACAGAGGGTTACGACATCTCGTATGTTCGGTTCCGGTTCCACTCTTCGTCGTTCAATGTGTCTTCGGGGGCGGCTGATGGGTCGTGGCGGACTCAGATTGATACCAGCAATTGGAATGATGGTGATTATTCGGCCTATGTCGATCGTGTCTCGTGGGTTGATGAGTTGGGTGGGGGGCATTCGCAGTATCGGACGCCTGTAGCTACGATCACCATCGATAATGCGTCGGCGAATCCGGTGGTGGTGGAGTCGTCGCCGGCTGATCGGGTGTTTTCGCCGAATGGTGACACGTTCGAGGATGTGTATCAGATGTCGTGGCGGTTGTCGGAGCCGGTGACGGCGTCGGTGGTGGTCACGAACGAGGCCGGTGACACGGTTCGGAGTTTGGTCTCGGATGCTGCGAGCGACACCAGTGATCGGATTATCACTACTTGGGATGGTTTCGACGATTTCGGGGTCGTGGTTCCCGATGGGATTTACTCTGCGACGCTGTCGGCTACCGATGAGTCGGGGGACTCTGCATCGGATGTGGTTCGTGTTGGTGTGACGCAGTCGGTTCCTGGGGTGTGGTCTGCTCCGGCTGATGGGTCGACGGTGTCGGGTTTGGTGGATCTGGTGTCGGGAATTCGCTCCGACAGAGGGTTACGACATCTCGTATGTTCGGTTCCGGTTCCACTCTTCGTCGTTCAATGTGTCTTCGGGGGCGGCTGATGGGTCGTGGCGGACTCAGATTGATACCAGCAATTGGAATGATGGTGATTATTCGGCCTATGTCGATCGTGTCTCGTGGGTTGATGAGTTGGGTGGGGGGCATTCGCAGTATCGGACGCCTGTAGCTACGATCACCATCGATAATGCGTCGGCGAATCCGGTGGTGGTGGAGTCGTCGCCGGCTGATCGGGTGTTTTCGCCGAATGGTGACACGTTCGAGGATGTGTATCAGATGTCGTGGCGGTTGTCGGAGCCGGTGACGGCGTCGGTGGTGGTCACGAACGAGGCCGGTGACACGGTTCGGAGTTTGGTCTCGGATGCTGCGAGCGACACCAGTGATCGGATTATCACTACTTGGGATGGTTTCGACGATTTCGGGGTCGTGGTTCCCGATGGGATTTACTCTGCGACGCTCCAGCCCGATTTACTCTGCACTGTCGGCTACCGATGACCGTGGCCGGCTACCGATGAGTCGGGGGACTCTGCATCGGATGTGGTTCGTGTTGGTGTGACGCAGTCGGTTCCTGGGGTGTGGTCTGCTCCGGCTGATGGGTCGACGGTGTCGGGTTTGGTGGATCTGGTGTTCGCTCCGACAGAGGGTTACGACATCTCGTATGTTCGGTTCCGGTTCCACTCTTCGTCGTTCAATGTGTCTTCGGGGGCGGCTGATGGGTCGTGGCGGACTCAGATTGATACCAGCAATTGGAATGATGGTGATTATTCGGCCTATGTCGATCGTGTCTCGTGGGTTGATGAGTTGGGTGGGGGGCATTCGCAGTATCGGACGCCTGTAGCTACGATCACCATCGATAATGCGTCGGCGAATCCGGTGGTGGTGGAGTCGTCGCCGGCTGATCGGGTGTTTTCGCCGAATGGTGACACGTTCGAGGATGTGTATCAGATGTCGTGGCGGTTGTCGGAGCCGGTGACGGCGTCGGTGGTGGTCACGAACGAGGCCGGTGACACGGTTCGGAGTTTGGTCTCGGATGCTGCGAGCGACACCAGTGATCGGATTATCACTACTTGGGATGGTTTCGACGATTTCGGGGTCGTGGTTCCCGATGGGATTTACTCTGCGACGCTGTCGGCTACCGATGAGTCGGGGGACTCTGCATCGGATGTGGTTCGTGTTGGTGTGACGCAGTCGGTTCCTGGGGTGTGGTCTGCTCCGGCTGATGGGTCGACGGTGTCGGGTTTGGTGGATCTGGTGTTCGCTCCGACAGAGGGTTACGACATCTCGTATGTTCGGTTCCGGTTCCACTCTTCGTCGTTCAATGTGTCTTCGGGGGCGGCTGATGGGTCGTGGCGGACTCAGATTGATACCAGCAATTGGAATGATGGTGATTATTCGGCCTATGTCGATCGTGTCTCGTGGGTTGATGAGTTGGGTGGGGGGCATTCGCAGTATCGGACGCCTGTAGCTACGATCACCATCGACAACACGGTGCCAAGTGCAGATCTCCAGGCGACTCCTATCGACGGACCGTCCCCTCTGCAGGTTGTTTTTGCGATCGGAGCCAGCGATCCGGCGAACCTCCCCGTTGGCTACTCGCTCACATTTGGCGATGGAAGTCCCGCCGAAACCGGTCAGTCCTTTGCTCCCTACAACCCAATCGAAGTACTACACGACTACTCCGAGGGAAACTACACGGCATCACTGACCGTCGTCGACAGCGCAGGAAACTCGGCCACCGATTCGCTAGTAGTCAACGTAGGCCCACCTGATGTGAACACGCCGCCAACGCTCGATCTCCGAGTCGATGTCACCTCCGGGGCAGCACCGCTCGATGTCGTTGCGGCCTTGATCGCTCAGGACGACGATGGCGACGAGCTCACCTACAGCGTTGACTTTGGCGACGGCTCTGACCCGGTCACCGGGCTCAATCCGACCGAGCCGATCGTCCACACATATGGGAGTCCCGGCTATTATCTAGTCCGAGCCGTCGTGTCAGACGGTCAACAAGCCGCGGTTAAGCTCGCCAGGATTACTGTCGTTCTGCCGGAGCCTCTGGCCCCGAGTGCAGGGGACGACCGGCTGGTCTTCGTCGGTGACGAAGTCGCATTCGACGCAGGAGCATCCAGGCCAGCAGCACTTATTGGTTCGTATCGTTGGGAGTTTGGCGATGGGAGTTCGGCGGACGGTGCGATCGCCTCTCACGCCTTCTCCGAAGCCGGCTCTTATGAAGTCACCCTGACCGTCCAGTCTGGGATCGAGTCCGCCAGCGATACAGCGATCGTGACCGTCGAGGAGGTCCCAGTCGAACCTGGTCTTTACGTCACGGTGCGAGGTGACGGCCGCCTCCTCGCAGGCGCTGATGTGGTCATCATCCTGCCAGACGGGACAAGGGTGGCTGAACGTACCGACGGAAGCGGAGTGGCTCAGCTTCGAGGAGTCCCTGATGGTGCCATCAACGTGTACAGCTGGGCGAGCGGTTTCCAGCCCGCAGCGTCCACGGCGGCGGTAATTGACGGCGTCGGTGAGCTAGAGGTGATCCTCGCATCGGGAGAGGTCGGTACGGCGACGATCGAGAGCAGGCCCCTCACCATCACTGAGATCGAGGAAGCCGGGATCGTGGTGAGCGATCCAGAGAACAACCATGTGTACGAATTCGAGGTTGCTCTCAACATCGATCCCTTCGAACCGGCGCCGATCACGTTCAGTGGAACGGTCTGTCAGTTCGACTGCAACGGCTCGGTGGTACAGATCCAATCACCCGACAGCGGTCCCGTCACCTGTGTGCTTCCTTGCCTGGTGTCGTCCGGCGGTGCGTCCGTAAGCACTTCGACCAGAACATATGTGGACGTCCGCTGGGTCGGTGATACGCCCGCGATTCAATACCTGATCATCCCTGGTGAGGCGCGTTTCCTCAAGGAGTTCTTCGAGGTCAAGCTTGTCGTGCAGAATCTTGGGGGTGACCCTTTTCAGTTTGTTGATGGTCTGGCAGTTCTTCAGGTGCCCCCAGGTCTAGCACTTGCGCCCACGAGCGAGCCGCAGTCCATGGAGCAACCAGTCCCCGACATCGGTCCTGGACAAAGTGAAGAGACAACGTGGATCCTGCGAGGGGACGTTGAGGGTCAGTACGAACTCCGGGCGAATTTCACCGGGATACTCGACCCGGCTGGGCTTCCGGTGAACTTCGAGGCGATTGGTCAGGACCTGCTTCGCGTCTGGGGCGGTTCCGCCCTGAAGATGATCGTTGACGCAGATGCCCAGGCATACAGCGGCTATCCCTATAACGTCCGAGTTGGCCTCGAGAATGTGGCCGACGTTCCCGTGTACAACGCGGCTATTGAGCTCAAGACAGAAGGCAAAGAAAACTACATCTATCAGCCCCGAGAGAGACTCACTCAGACGACCGCTGCCATTGAACCTGGCGAGACCTTCTGGGCGACCTACGAGCTCGTTCCCACTATCTCCGGCAACCTCGACCTTGCCGACTCCTTCGTGTCCTACACAGGGGGTGATGTAGACCTCGTCGACGAAATCCGCTCTCACCCGCCTCTGCAGACGCCGAGCACAGCACCAAAGGTGTCGACCTACGGCTATGAGACGAGGGTTGTCATGGAGTGGGACCCGGTGCCAGCCACGACCTCGTATGCACTGTTCCGGACAGAAGACCCTGAGGTTGACTTCGGGCCTGACCCGGTGCCGTCGACTGCGTTGCCCGACGCCGGTGACGGTAGCCGGCGTGCCTGGGTTGGCCTCGACGGCGGTGAAGACCCGTGGTGGGCGATCAGTCCATTGGTCGAGGGCGCGCCCTGGATGCGCCATGGGCTCTTCAAAGCCCGAGCGAATCAGGAGTACCCGTCGATCTCAGCAAGTCGAGAATGTACCGCCGATTCGCACCTTTTGAGTCTCAACTTCCATGATCCAATATTTGGGCTTAAGGAGTACAGCGTTCTCCGCAATGGTGTTGATATTCATGGTGGCCCGCGCCCGATAACCGGTAATTCAGCGACAGTGCCACTCGATCCAATCGATAAGAGCACGTTGAGCCTCGCTGGTGACACTTTCACAATCGAACTCGTTAACGATGCAGGCGATCGGGCGCGGGCCTACTCTTTCCAGCTTCGTTCCGTTTGCGTTCGCTACGCTGCCCTCGGCGACTCATTCTCCGCCGGTGAAGGAGCGTTCGACTACGACTGGCGAACGACCGATTTTCAACACGCCCTGGCACTTGGTGTTACGGTCCCGGACGTTGCGTTTCTTACAGGAGAGTTTTCTGCCAACGAATGCCATAGATCAACCAAGGCGTACGGACCCCAAGTGCTCTCCCTTTTTCAGGAGGAGTATCGAGAATCGGAGAATCCTGCTGACTCATTCCTATTCGCCGCATGCTCGGGAGCGGTTACTGATGACGTGCGGACCGCGCCTCAGCACCCAAACACAGTCTACGATACGCCAGGAGCGAGGACCCAAATCGACACCTTAAGGTTCTTTGCTCATAACGAGAATCCCTATGATACAGAGGCACGATTCCCAGCGGGTAGCGCCATCGGCGTCGACCTGGTTACCTTGTCAATCGGCGGGAATGACTTCGGTTTCTCCGGGATCATCATCAACTGCATTATCTCGCTGACATCGTGCGCCAATGACCCCGGCCAACTGAAGATCCTAAACCAAGTCTATGACGCAAGAGATGATCTGACTGAGACTTTGCGCGAAGTTCGGTCTGCTGCCCCCGGCGCAGCCATCTATGTGTTTGGGTATCCAGATCTCCTGTCACCCGACGCTAGTTCATGTGGAGCGATCGATGTTCCAGGGCCGGGTCTATCAATCAGTCAGAGCGAACGTCAGTTTGCTCAGGACTATTTGATTCCATATATCAACCATGTGGTGGAGGCGTCAGCTCAAAGCGCTGGAGTGCACTTTGTTGACGTCGAGGATGCCTTCTATCAGGACGGTGTTAGTCACCGAATCTGTGACCCTCAACCGTGGGCGAACGGCGTGTTGACCGAAGGACCTGCTCTCGTCGGACCGCTCGGCATCGATCTGCCTATCGGAACAGGGTCGTTCCATCCGAACGAACAAGGACAAAACGCGTTCTTCCGTGCGTTCGAACAGCAGTATGGCGCCAAGGCAGCCACGAATCCGAATCCCGCCGGATCCGATGCCGCAGCAGTGTCGCCGCAACAGTTCCTCGGCCGTCCAAACCTAAGTCTCGCTGAGGTTCGAGTCCTGACCTCCGGAGGCGTCGAGATAACGTATGTTGGAACGACATCTGACAGGACTCTTACGGTATCGACGTCAGGCTTCAAACCTGGTTCTGTAGTTCGCTACGAACTCCAATCAGATCCTATCGATCTGGGTTCAGCGGCCGTAGGCGCTGACGGCGCGACCAGCAGCGAAGTCACGATTCCAGCCAGGGTCGAGCCTGGATATCACAGTTTGATAGTCCGGGGGATCGGTGTTGATGATTCCGAAAGGGTGGGAATGGTGTCACTGGTACTCCTAGGCGGAGCGCCACTTGCAATTGATGACTACGTTTCTGTTCCACTCGGAAACGAGGACATCGAAGTTTCGGTGCTCGGCAACGACACAGACCCAGACGGCGACAAGCTCGCTGCCTATGTCGTCGATCAGCCGACCAACGGGCTAGTTCGGCGCAGCGGCGACGACACAATGGTGCTGTCGCCGGTTGGAAGCGAATGTGGTGAAGTTTCATTCAGCTATAGGGCTTTTGATGGCCAGCAGTATTCGCTGCCCGCGACCGTAACCGTGAATCGTGAGTGCGATGACGCAATCCTCGCAGTCGATGATGTCGCCACTTCCACCGGCTCCACGGTGGAGATTGATGTTCTGGAGAACGACAGTGCGGTCGCCGGCATCGATCCGTCCTCGGTGGAGATAGTTGCAGAGTCGGGGCTAGGAACCGCAGAGCCGCAGCCTTCGGGACAAATCCTCTACACTCCGGACGACGGCAGTGAAGGTGAGCATCAACTTCGATATCGAGTTTGTGATCTCGACGGTAGATGCGCGGTGGCGACAGTCGTGATCACAGTTGGTGGCACGGCTGAACCAGCACCACCAAACGCCATTGACGACTTTGCTACCACGGACGAGGACTCAAGTATTACCGTCGACGTCCTCGCAAATGACACGGACGTGGATGGCGATATCGATGAACTATCCCTTCGGCTTGTGACCCAACCAACCTACGGATCGGCTGTTGTCACTGACGACTCGCGGATCTTCATCGAACCGGCGCCTGATGAAAATGGTGCAGATAGCTTCGTTTATGAGGTGTGCGACCGTACGGACCTGTGTGACACGGCAACGGTGACGGTGACGGTTGTCGGTGTGGATGACTCACCTACTGCAGCCGACGACCTAGCGACAACCGATGAGGACGTCACTGTCGCCATTGAGGTTCTGGCCAATGATAAGGACGCTGACGACGATCTTGATCCTGCCAGCGTCCGCATAGAGTCCGTCCCGCTACGGGGAACCGCAGTGGCCAACGATGACGGTCTCGTGACCTACACTCCTAACTCCGACGAGAACGGATCGGACGCCTTCGTTTACGAGATTTGCGATGCAACGGAACTGTGCGACACGGCAGAGGTCACCGTTGAGATCGCTCCAGTCAACGACGCACCGGTGCCGATCGATGACGAAGCCACTACATCCGAAGACATGTCAGTCACCATCGCGGTACTAGACAACGACGGCGATCCCGACGGCGACGGCCTCGAGGTCAAGGCGGTGACTGATGGGGTCAATGGATTGGCCTCCGTGGTAGACGGAGTCAGCATTCGCTACGTGCCCGATCCTGAATGGTGTGGCACCGAAGAGTTGACATACCGAGTTGAGGATCCGAGCGGACTTGAGGGGACGGCGACGGTCACCGTTGAAGTCGAGTGCGTGAATGACCCGCCGGCTGCTGTCGACGACACCTTCGAGACAGAAGAAGATACAACTCTGTTGCTGGCCGAGCCAGGCGTGTTGGGCAACGACGAGGACCCTGATGGCGACACTCTGATTGTGGTCGACAACACACAACCGGATCATGGCACCGTTGTGGTCGGTGAAGATGGTTCGATTGACTTTGAGCCACCTGAGAACTGGTTCGGAACTGCGACCTTCACCTATACGGTCGCGGATCCTGATGGCGCGACGGCGTCTGCGTCGGTGGACATCGTCGTTAGTTCGGTCAACGACGCGCCGGTCGTCCGAGTTGACGACGGCCCGACTGTTCAGTACAGCGACTTGATCACGCCGATTGGGGTGACCGCTGAGGACGTTGATGATGAAACGATGGACCTGTCCTTGGCTGACGTCGACGCTGGGCTTGACCTCACGCTGACCGCTGTCGAATGTGTGTCGACAGAGAGTGTCGGCACCGTTTGCACGGCCTCCGTAGAAGGTGCCGCCACTGGCTCGGCAGGCGACGCTGAGCTCACAATTCAGGCAGTCGACGATGAAGGCTCTGTTGGCGAGGACACAACTACGGTCGAAATCGAGGCCGAAGACGCTGTCATCGAGTTCGACAGGGAGAATCCGGTAGCCGTCGAGGTCGCCGAAGATGGCGGTACCAGTGGAGTCGTCGACCTCGGCCTGTTCATCAAGGAGGCGGTCCCCGACGCAGCGGCCGGTGAACCGCAGGCAGGCGACATCGAACGTGCTCAGGTGTCAGTTCGTCTCAGTCCTGTTGGCCCCGGATCTCCTCTCAACGGGACATGCAACGCCGACGCTGTGATCGGCGCTGGGTACGACGCTGAGCTGCCAGTGACTTGCAGTTTCGACTCGTTGCCAGTGAATGTGTACACCGTCGAGGTCACTGTCGACGGCGGCTACTACACCGCTCAAGCTGAGGATGCGCTGACGGTTTACGACACGTCGCTCGGCTTCACGACGGGCGGAGGCTGGTTCTACTGGCCCGGCACGGCCGATCCTGAAGCCGCCTACCCAGGTGACAAGACCAACTTCGGCTACACCATGAGTTACAACAAGAAGGGAACGAACGTAAAGGGCAACCTGTTGGTCATCCGCCACCTGGCCGACGGCTCGATCTATCGACTCAAGTCCAACGCACTGGATGGACTGGCGCTCGGCTCTGGATCAGGCTTCGGTTGGGCGACGTTCACGGGTAAGGCGACGTACATGGAGCCCGGTTGGGATGACGCGGTCGGCAACCACCAGTTCACCGTCTATGTTGAGGACTCGGAAGCTGGGGAAGATCGATTCTGGCTGAAGACGCTTGACAAGGACGGATCCGAGGTGGCGCTGAGCATGCCTGAGCCAAGTGGCGATAACGCCATTGAGTTAGAGCGCGGCAACATCAGCGCCCACGACGGTGGCTCTGGGGGCAACGGCGGCAACGGAGGCGGCAAGAAGAAGCCGTGACCGGACCGGCATCCGGTACCACGCTGGTAACACTGGCAACGGCAAATCAAGGCCGATCTCGGCGACCAAGGGTCAACGCGCTGCCGCCGAAACCCCAGTAACCAAGCCGATTCAGCACCCCTACGCCCCCGCCACCGACCTTCTTGAAAACCGTTGAGCCCTCACGGGTTCCGGGGGTTCGAATCCCCCTCTCTCCGCAAAATCCTAGGGAATGCGACTAAGTTCGAACACCGGACCAGTCGCGCTGTCAGCTGCGAGATGATCGCTCGGGTGAATCATGAATCGGGTGACCACGAAGCCAGGTCGCCGCCCGCAGAACTAACGATTCTGGACCCGTCCATCCTCACAATCGACCATGCCTCGTAGTCGTCAGAGCCTGGTACCTCTATCCGCTCGGGCCCGTCCTGAGCCTGAACAACCAAAACGGAATCTTCGATCACGACCTCAGCCGATCTCATGAGGAGACGAACTAGGTCGTTCGCACTAGAGGCAGGTCTCTCCGAGTCAAACTCACGTCGACCATGAGCGTCTTGAATTGTCCCGATACCCTCGACCCGAATCAACGCATCTGCAACCGAAATCTCAATTCCGTAGTCGAATGAGATTCGATCGATGGTTCCTCTGAGAAGTCGGTGCATCACGGCCACCCCTGGGGAGTTTGAAGTTTCTCACCGGGGCGGAGCGGAATGTGAGTTTCCGCTCGGCTACTCGGCTTGCCGTTCAAGTCTATTGGCTGGCCGAATCGGTTGTGGAAGCGGACGTAGCCGGCCGGATAGCGTTCGGTCGGTGCCATGATGCGAACAAGATCAGCGTTCCCTGCTGAACCTGGGCGCTGCCAAACGACGCCCTTGCCGTTGTCGGCGATACGAGCCACCCAGTCCGGTGGTGTGATCTCGTCGCCTTGCCGAATGAGGTCTTCTCCGATCACGCCGGCTGCGGACTCTTCACTTCTTTGCGGATCCTGGTTGCTCGTGTCGACTGAGTCGACGGGCTGGTCGGTGTCGGCCCAGCGTTCGGTGCCGTGGTTGTCGGTGTAGCGGGGCCGGTTGGGGTTGTGGGCGACGAGTTGGTTGGTGTCGCGCCAGCGTAGGTCGCCGTTGGCGTCGAGATAGTGGTGGGGATCCCGTGCCGGGTCGGGTTGCCAATGATCGGGTTGGTCGGCCATCGTCGTGACGATGGCGGCTGCGGCAGCGGCGGCCACCTCGGGTGGAAGGGGTGGCAGTGGTCCGGGTATCGGAACCCGGATCTGGCTCGGCGACATCCCGGGCGGAGCACCGAGACTAGACCCGCTGGCGTTCATCAGTGCCAACCTTGAGGCGCTCATGACTGTTGCGCCGATTGCGAGCTCGGTGGCGGTAAGTCCGAAGAGGACGCCGCCGGTCGGGAGCAGGACGGCACCAGTTGATAGCAGGACGATGCCTGCGGCGAGTACGAGAACAGCGAGTCCGGCGACCAGTAGTAGGGCGGCCATTGCTTCGAGGCCGTGGAACACATTGGTCATCAACGGCCCGTTCAGCGAGTTGCCGGTTCGGTAGCGGTAGAGGATAAGACCGGTCCCTGCCAACGTGAATCCCTGGGTCAGTAAGCCGAACACGAGGCGGGCTTTCAGCTCGCTGATGGTGTCAGGGATAGATGGCCATCGGGTCACCGTCAGCCCGGCGACCACGACGGTCAACAGTGCGGCGGCGACAGCGGGAGCCACCGCAAACGATGAATGATCGATGATCCAGTTTTGGACACCTGCCCATCGGAACGTCCCACCAGCAACGAAATAGGCGACCGGGAAGAGCCACAGCAGCACGACAGCCGTCGACAGGAGCAGTCCTGGCCAGCCGACAAGGCGTCGCAGTCGGGTTCGTCGAATCTGTGCCCGTTCGGTGGCCACCTCATCCCAGAGGCCGATATCGGACTCGAGCTGGGTGCTCAGCGTCAAAGCCATGGCAGCGACCGCATCAGCCAGATCAGCAGGTTCGTCGTCAGCCGGTGCCAACCGCACGGCGTTGCGGCGCATCCGAACGAAGCCCAGGACCGCCGGCACGGATACAGCCGGACGTTGTAGGGCCAAGGTGGCCAGTGCGATTGGTTCGTTGGCCTCGGTCACGCGGAATCGGGAGGGGTCGTACTCAGAGCGGACCGCCATGATCCAGTCAGCGGCCATTGCTAGCGTCAGCGCGAACAGGGGCCATGCCCAGAACCACGGTTCAAAAAGCCGGGGCACCGACAGCAAGCCGAGAGGCCACTCCCCGGCTCGTGCCTGGGCATTGACTGCTGCGTGCGACAAACCAGCGAAAATGACCAGAGCAACCGAGGTCGACCGAAGCGACCAGCGACTCACAGCCGCCTGTCGGTCACCGACAGTCCAGAGTCCGATGGCCAACCCGCCGAGTGTGCCCCACACGAGCAGCACGTTGTAGATCTGGAACAGTCCGGGGGCGAAGGTGTTGTCGGCGACGGTGACACCTTCGGGTAGCCAGTCGAACACCCACACCCACGGCGGTTCGACCTTGGTCCCGTCTAGTCCGCCGAGGAACCAGCCGCCGGCGTATGGTGACAGTTCGGCCCACACCGGGTTCGGGGCGCTGGGATAGCGGGCCAGGTGTTCACCCCACCGATACCCCGAGCCGACCGCAGCGCCCAAGACGACCAGGTCCGACAGCGACCACTGCCAGCGGCACCGCGGCACAACCATAAGCACGACAATCAACGGGACGAGCCGGACCAGTTCCTCGATGAACGGGTCGACCGTCCAACTCGCCCACAACACCAGCTCGAACCGAGGCCGAGTGACGAACCGGTCGGCAAGGCGGACCCAGCTCCACCCCAGCAGCACGGCCAGTGGGAACGTGACCACCGCCCCGCACACGAAGCCGGTCATCGCGGTGCGGAATCGGATCGTGCGGGTTGGTGACGCAAACAGCCAAAGCTGGAACACGCCGTACAGCAACGCCAACGAATAGGCCAGAACCATTAGCAACCGCCTTCACGTCGCGTCAACCCCGATCAACGCATGGTCTAGCCTACCGGTAGAGCCCCTCAGCATGGAACGCTCGACCGCAAGCCATGGAGAGAACGTTTCTAGTTCGAGTCCGGAATAGTCCCTTGCGCTGGGTAGATTCGCATATCCCAGACGATGATGTCGTTGTGCCGCTCGAAGAGCTGGAGCGCAATCGGCAGTAGCGCAATTGCTGCAGTGAAGACTCGAGAACCGTCGCGGCGCACCGGCAGTGCCGACCAAGCTGCTTCGGCTTCGACGGCCGTTCGGTGAAGCAGCTGGTACAGGTCTCCGAGCTGTACGTCGTTCCCCAGGTGATTGCTCTGGGTCTGCCACCACCGGTCCCCCTCTGTCACCTTGGGTGAGACAGCTGATTGCTGAGGATCACTGAACCCCGGGGGCGGGGAAGGACGACCATGATGGTTGCGTTGAACGGCTCGATCGAGTCTGCTGACAGGATGGACGACGAGGAGATCCGAGATACTGAGGTGCCGGCGAAGGCGGCCCGGCGTCGGTTCCCAGCCGAGTACAAAGCCCGGATTCTGGCCGAGTATGAACGGTTGCCTGATGGTGAGAAAGGCGCTTTGTTGCGGCGTGAGGGTTTGTACTCGTCGCTGATCTCGGAGTGGCGTAAACAGGCCACCGCTGGTGCGGTCGACGCGCTGGGCAAGAAGCGTGGCCGCCCCGGGTCTAGCGCCAAGGACCGCAAGATCGCTGAGCTTGAGGCCGAGAACGAGCGGCTCCGCCGCAAGATCGAAACCCAGGACAAGGTGATCGAGGTGCAGGGAAAAGTATCGGCGCTCTTGGAGCATCTCTCCGAGAGCGCGGACACCGAGACGAGGTCGAAGCCGTGATCGCACCTGCTGTGGTCGAACTCGAAGCCCATGTGCCAACGGTGACAGCGTGCGCCACGTTGGGTTGGTCACGAGCGACGCATTATCGGCGTCGCCGACCAGCACCGGACCCAGGTGACCGAACGGCGTCGTGGCGCCCAACCCCGGGCGTTGTCTGATGATGAGCGGACCGAGGTGCTCGAGGTGTTGCACTCAGACCGGTTTGTTGATGAGTCCCCGGCCACGGTGTGGGCCACCCTCCTCGATGACGGCGTCTATTTGGCGTCACCAGCGACGATGTATCGGCTCCTACGAGCTGAACACGGTCAGGTGATCGAACGCCGTCGTCAGGCCGTCCACCCACCGACATCTCGGCCTGAGCTTGAAGCATCGGCACCGAATGACGTGTGGTCCTGGGACATCACCCGACTCCGAGGCCCGGGACGGCGGAACTTCTTCTACCTGTACGTGCTGTTGGATCTGTTCTCCCGCTACGTGCCGGGCTGGATGCTGGCCACGGTTGAACGAGGCACTGGCCCGGCGTCTCATCGATGAAACTGTTGCCAAACACGCGTCGACCCCACCGGGTTGACAATCCATTCCGACCGTGGTGTCCCAGCGGCCAAACCGGTCGCTCAGCTGTTGGCCACGTTGGAGATCACCCGGTCGGTCGACAACCCATTCTCAGAATCACAGTTCCGCACGATGAAGTATCGGCCACAGTTTCCCGAGGTCTTCGCCGGCATCGACGACGCCCGAGCCTTCAGTGCCGACTTCTTCGCCTGGCACAACTACCAACACCGCCACTCCGGCATCGGGTTCCACACCCCGGCATCGGTCTACTACGGCACCGCCACCGAGATCCGCTCTCGGAGAGCAGACGTTCTCGACGCCGCATTCGCTGCCCACCCTGAACGCTTCGTTGCCGGCCCACCAACACCACCCGAACTTCCCGACACCGTCTACATCAACCCACCACAGGAGGCCATCGGCACCCACTAATTCGAAGAAACTGTCTCACCAGGGTTGACAGGCGCCGGGTCGACGTCGCCAAGAACCTGAGCTGCGATCAGGAGCACGCTGCAACGCTATCGGCCGCAAACCGGCAGGCGTGGTACTCTTGGGGCGTATGGAACCTCGTCGAGTGCCGGTAGCGGAGTGGCGCAAGATGTCCGAAGCCGAGCAGCGAGCGGTCATCAGGTCGGGAATGACAGACGTCGAGGATCTCCCGGAAGACTTCAGGTCGTTGGTTGACGAGATGCTCGCCGGGAGCCGGCCTCAGCCGTCATCGGCGTAGGCATGCCACGACGACAGGCAGGAGGCCCCGCTCGAACCCAAGAATCCACTGTTTCAGGGGTTCGAACTTAGTCGCACTAGGACCGCTGCGAGACAGGGAAATGTTTCTTGTTCGAACCCGACTGTCTTGCGGGGGTAGCTGTGAGCGACCTCTGATAGGTCGGTCATGGAGTTTCGATGGTGCACCTTGGTCCCGGAGCATTTGCCAGTCGAATGTCGGCCGTGAGTAGGGGGCATCCGAGCGATTCAGCGAGAGCAATGTAGCTGGCATCGTAAGGCGTTAGGTTGTCGCGCAGTTCCCAGCAGCGATGCAGGAAAGCTTGAATCGGGTAGACCGAAATCGGAAAGGCCGTCAGATTGTTAGCGGCGGTGTCGGCCTGCGACCTGGTCAGCGTCCCGTTCAGAGCCTGCCGACGCAGCACGGACAGCACTTCGAGCTTGGCTAGATCGGGTGCCGCCAGGCGTTCGCCTCGCAGGCGTCGCCGGAAGCGCTGGCCGTCGGTGCCGGCATCGGCGATCGCTGGGGCAAGGACGGAGGCATCAGCGACGAGCACGTTCATCCTCTAGCGCTGCAACCGCTGCTGTCGACGATATCTCACCCAGGTCTTGCGATTCGATCCGATCGAGGATCTCGTCAATCGTCGGAGTCTCCGCAATAAACGCCAGTTGGGCTGAAAGGTACTGCTGGAGGGACTGTCCAGCACGCTCGGCCCTTCGAATCAGTGCCTGGTGGACCTCTTCGGGAACATCTCGGACTTGCACATTCGGCATGCATTCATTATGCATGCATAGCGGTAGTCGTGCAACCGTCGGGCGACTTCAGGGGTTCGAACGTAGTCGCATCAGGACCGCAAATCTGGGAGAGAATGTTGTTAGTTCGAACACCCACCATCAGCCCGGGTCGACAGTGGGCGAACCTCCGAACTCTTTAGTTCTGTAGTGCTCGTAGTTGGGGTTGCCGTCAAGGATCTCGCGGTATCGGTTCTTTTCGGGTGAGGAGATTGCGAGGAAAGGCCCTTCGGGCAAATCGGGATGGACCAGTTCCCCGTCTTCCTCGTCGATCCGGTTCAACTTGATGTCTATGTCGACCTTGCCTTCACTGTCCCACCAGGCGTAGTACCGTCCCAGGTAGGACGACTGTCGCTCATGAAAGTCGATGCCGAGTAAGCTCGTGAGTTCGTCGGCCACCTGGTCGAGCGTCAGGTTGTGAATTCGGTATCTGGTACTCCACATTGTGGTCATCCGTTTCGTGAGGGTACGTAGAGCCGGCGGCACCGCGGCACAACCATCAGCACGACAATCAAGGGGACGAGCCGGACCAGTTCCTCAATGAACGGGTCGACGGTCCAGCTGGCCCACAGCACCAGCTCGAACCGAGGAAGAGCGACGAACTGTCCGACAAGGCGGATCCAACCCCATTCCAACAGCACGGCCAGCGGGAATGTGACCACCGCCCCGCACCCGAACCCAGTCATCACGATTCGCAATCGGATCGTCCGGGTCGGTGACGCCAACAGCCAAAGCTGGAACACGCCGTACAGCAACGCCAACGAATACGACAGAACCACGAACAACCGCCTTCATTTCGCTGCGCAGACCCCGATCAACGCTCGGTTCAGCCTACCGTCGGCGCCTCTGTCAGGCGAGCAGGTGGAGCGGCGGCTCAGAAACCCGCTGTTTCAGGGGTTCGAACTTTGTCGCATTAAGACCGCTGCGGGACAGGAGAATGTTTCTTGTTCGAACCCTTCCCCAACGGTGGCCGGACGCTATGGGATGGTTCTGATCATGCATCGCGGGCCGGGAGCGGCTGCCAGCTTGCGGTCCGCGGTGACAAGATCAGCATTCAGGGCCTCGGCGAGCGCGACGTAGACCGCATCGTAAGGAGTCACGTTGGCTCGCAGTTCGATGGCCCGCCCAATTAGTCCAACAGTCGGGTATCGGATGAGCGGTAACTTGACAAGGGCGTCGACGGCAGCTTCCAGACGCTGGTCGGTCAGGTCACCAGCGATCCACCGTTTCCGGAGGACCGCAGTTGCTTCGACGTTGGCCAGATCTGGAACCGCGACTCTCTGGGCATGCAGAAGTTCCCGACGGGCGATGTTTCCGTCGCGACCGTCATCTCCTACGGCGTTGGACAAGATGGCGGCGTCGGCGACGATCATCGATCACGTTCGGCCTGCAAGTCCTCTACCGCCTGCTGCAGCCCGACTCGTCCGCCGCTCTCGGCTTCCAATGCAGCGAAAACATCATTGGTGGTGGGCTCAGCGGCCAGTCGGCTGAGGTGCGCTGTCAAGTACTGCTGGAGCGACTGGCCAGCCTCCCGGGCACGCCGCTCCAGCTCCCTGTGTACTGGTTCCGGCAGATCTCTCACGAGGACGTTCGGCATGCTTACATTCTGCAAGCTTTTGCATCGTGCAGCAAGAGCTCACTCGTCAAATCCACTGTTCAGGGCTTCGAACTGTTGCGGTGACGCCCGACCTCGTCAGGCCTAGGAGGTCACGTCGGCCACGAATGCCGCGACCAGATTGCTGAACGCCTCCGGGGTTTCAGTCTGTGGCGTGTGACCGGCACCCTCGATCATCTGCACGGATCCGCGCCACAGCGTGGGCATCTCGAGTCCGCTGATGTAGTCGCCGTTGACGAGTTGCTCGTGTCGACCGTGCAGAACGGCGAGTGGCCTGGTCATGTGCTTCACGATCTCGACCTCGTCCTCGTAGCCGTCAGGCGCGATGCTGGCCCCCATCGTGGCTCGGGCCCGCCCGTCGGTCCGGGCGATGTCGGCGACGAAGGGCGCCAGGTCGAGCGTCGTGTCCGGGGCGAGGCAGGCCGCGGCGAAGCCCTCCATGTCGGCCTGCGTCAGATCCTCGGCGAACGCCGCCGCCATCGCCGGGTTCGGTTTGAACGCGTTGTCCATGTCGGGCGGAAAGGCGAGCGGCGGCGTACCGAAGATCACGAAGCCGGCCGCCTCCGGGAGCAGCTTCACGGCCTCGAGCACGATGTGTCCGCCCAGGCTCCACCCGACGAACACGGCGTCGCCCAGTCCGAGCCTGTCGGCCACCTCCGCGATCACGGAGGCGTAGCCGGGCATGTTGTACGTCGACGCCGGGTCGGCCGCCCGGTCCGATTCGCCGTGGCCCGGCAGGTCGATGGCGACGACACGGTGCGCCTCCCCCAGGGTCCCGTCGACTTGTTGTTCGAACGTGAGGCTCGAGCTCGAGTTGCCGTGGATGAGGACGATCGCAGCGCCCGATCCCCCACTTTCGTAGTAGGCGATCTCCTGTCCGCCGGCCGAAATCTTCCTCGTTTCCATGTCATGCCTCCTGGTCCGTCCCTGGTCGGGCATCGTAACAGGCGGTCGACCGTCCCTGTCCGACTGGAGCCGACCCGACGAGTCAGTCGTCTTTGCGGCGGAAGATGGCCCGCATCTTCTCCTTGTTGATGGCGGCGACGGCGGTGAGGGGGATGTCGGCGGGGCAGACCTCGGCGCACTCGCCGTAGGTCGAGCACGGACCGAACTCCTCCTCGATCTTGGCCACGATCGCCCTGGCCCGCCGGCCCCGCTCCTTGGCCGGCTGCGGCATCCAGCGAAAGTGCTCCAGCTTCGCTCCGGCGAAGAGGTGGGCGGCACCGTTGGGGCAGGCGGCCACGCACGCCCCGCAGCCGATGCAGGCGGCGAAGTCGAGGGCGGTCTCGGCCGCCTCATGGCTGCACACCAGATCGTCGGCGTCGGCCGCGGTGCCGGCATCGACCGCCACATGCCCTCCGGCCATGAGCACCCGCTCCATCGCCGAGCGGTCGACCACCAGATCCCGCACCACAGGAAACGCGTCGGAACGGAACGGTTCGAGCTTGATCGTGTCGCCGTCGCTCCAGGACCGCATGTGTTGATGGCAGGTCGGCGTGTTGGGTTTCGGCCCGTGAGGGACGTCGTCGATCGTCACCCCGCAGGTGCCGCAGATTCCTTCCCTGCAGTCGGAATCGTACGCGATCGGTATGCGTCCCTCCTCCACCAGTTGCTCGTTGAGCTGGTCGATCAGTTCGAGAATCGACATGTCGGCGGAGGCTTCGACCGGGTAGTCCTCGTACCGGCCCTCCACGGTGGGACCGTCCTGGCGCCAGATCCGCAGTGTCAGCTTCATCACTTGTAGTTCCTCGTGGCCAGTGGGATGTGGGTGAACGAGAGCGGTTCGTCGTGGCGAATGTGGGTGCCGTCTCGACCGTGCTCCCAGGCCGAGACGAACAGCCAGTTGTCGTCGTCGCGCATCGCCTCGCCCTCCGCGGTCTGGTGTTCTTCCCGGAAATGCGCTCCGCACGACTCGTCTCGATCCAAGGCGTCGACACACATCAGCTCGGCCAGTTCGAGGTAGTCGGCGATGCGGCCCGCCTTTTCCAGGTCCTGGTTGAACTCGTCGGTCGAGCCGAGCACCCGCAGGTCACGCCAGAACTCCTCCCGCAACTCCCGGATGATCCTGATGCCCTCGGCCAGCCCCTCGGCCGAGCGGCTGACCCCGCAGTACCGATACAGGGTCTGGCCCAGCAGGCGATGGAAGTAGGACGCCGGCTTGGTGCCGCCGATGTCGATGAGGCGCTGTTCCTCGGCTTGGACCTTGGCGATCGCCTCGGCGACGACCGGAGCCTCGGGGTCGAGGGCCGGGTTGCTGAGATAGCCGGCCAGGTAGTTGGGCACCGAGTAGGGCAGGGTGAACCAGCCGTCGACCGAGGCCGACAGCAGCGAGTTGGCGCCGAGCCGGTTGGCCCCGTGATAGTTGTTCGACACCTCACCGCCCATGAACAGACCGGGCAGGTTGCTCATCTGGTCGTAGTCGGCCCACAGCCCACCCATGGCGAAGTGGGCGCCGGGGGCGATCCGCATCGGCACGGTGTAGGGGTCTTCGCCGGTGGCGTCGTAGTAGAGGTCGAACAGGTTGCCGTAGCGCTCAGCGATCACGTCGCGGCCCAGCCGTTGGATCGAATCCCGGAAGTCGAGGTAGACCGAGTTCTTCAGCGGCCCGACGCCGTGTCCCGCTTCGATCTGCTCTCGGGCGGCTCGGGAGCTGATGTCACGAGGCGCCAGGTTGCCGTACGCCGGGTACTTGCGTTCGAGGTAGTAGTCGCGCTCGTCGTCGGGAATGTCGTTGGCGGCCCGGGTGTCGTCCGCCGCTTTGGGAACCCACACCCGACCATCGTTGCGCAGCGACTCCGACATGAGGGTCGTCTTGCCCTGCCACGGCGAGTTGATCGGCAGAGCCGTCGGGTGGAATTGCATGAACGACGGGCTGGCGAAGTAGGCGCCTCGCTTGTAGGCCCGCCACGCCGCCGTCGGATTCGAGTTCTTGGCCAGGGTCGACTGGAAGTACACGTTGCCGTAGCCCCCGGTGCACAACACGACGGCATGGGCGGTGGTGGCCGACACCTCTCCGGTGACCAGATCACGATGCACGATGCCCTGGGCCCGGCCGTCGGCGACGATCAGGTCCAGCATCTCCTTGCGGGTCCATAGGTTGACCGTGCCGGCCGCCACCTGACGCAGCAGGGCCTGACTGGCCGCCACCTGGAGCTGTTGTCCGGTCTGGCCCCGGGTGTAGTAGGTGCGGCTGACCTGAACGCCGCCGAAGGAGCGGGTGGCCAACGCCCCGCCGTACTCCCGGGCGAACGGGGCGCCGATTGCGTTGAGATGGTCGATGACCCGGATCGACTCCTCGGCCAGGCGGTAGCAGTCCTCCTCCCGGCCCCGGAAGTCGCCGCCTTTGACCGCGTCCTGGACCATGCGTCGGATCGAGTCGTTGTCGACCTTGCGGGCCCGACCGGCGTTGATGCCGCCCTGGGCCGCCACCGAGTGGGCCCGCCGGGGAGCGTCGTGGAAGGTGAAGCAGTCGACGTTGTAGCCGAGCTCGCCCAGGGCGGCGGCTGCTCCCGAGCCGGCCAGGCCGGTGCCGACGACGATGATGTTGAACTTGCGGCGGTTCAGGGGGCTGACGAGTTTGTAGTGGAACTTGCGGTCCTTCCACAGTGTTTCGGGGTCGTCGCTGCGAGGGACGTTGGCGTCCAGCGGATGACCGACGGTGCGGAGTGAGTCGATGTCGAGTTTGGTGTCCATCGTCGTTTCCATGCGAGGCTCCTTCTCTTGGGCCAGCGAGCTAGTGCGTCAGCGAGGCTTCCGGCAGCCAGCCAAAGGCGATGGTCAGGGGAAGCAGGACGTTGCCGGCGACGACGGCTGCGGCCAGCGCAGTGATCACCCAGACCACCGCGGCCCGGGCCCGCTTGCCGGTGATACCGAGGTCGTGTCCGACGCCCCAACCGCCCTGGACCACGTGGCCGAAGATCAACAGGTTGATGACGGCGTAGAAGGCCGCCATCCACCATCGGCTGAGGCTGGCGATCAGGTTGGCGTATGCGTTGGGATACTCGGTGCCGTCGACGGTGATCGTGGCATGACCGGCTGCGATCGGTTCGGTGCCGAAGGTCAAGTCGAGCAGGTGAACGACGACATACACCAGGATCAGCACCCCGGTCACCAGCATCCACCGGGCCAGCGGGGAGTGTGAGGAGCGGTAGCCGCTACGGGCGAAGCTGCCTCGTGCCGCCTTGGCTCGCACGCGAAGGGTGACCGCGGCGTAGATGTGGGCCACGAAGGCGACCAGCAACACGACCCGCAGCAGCCAGAGGATCATTTCCTTGGGCACGTAGGGGTAGAGCAGCGTCCGGAGGCCGACGGCGTAGTCGTTGAACGAGTGCTCCCCACCCATGAACGGGAACGCTTTCAGGTTCCCGAACATGTGCACGAACAGGTAGCCGACGAACATGACCCCGCTCGACGCCATGATCAGCTTGAGGGCGAAGTTCGACGGTGTCGGCGATGTCACCCCCGGCTTGGTCATGACCGCCGGACCGCTGCCGGTCCGCGAGGTGGCGACGGAACGGCTCATCTTTGCCTCCCTGTGATGATGCGACCCACGGCCTGGGCGCAATGGTCGAATGGTGTCGGGGTCAAGGCTAGGACGAACGCCGGGCATCGCGTGACAGCCGGGCGGACCATCTCATCCCAGGTCGACGCGACCCCCCTACCCCTGCGCGTTCGCGGGCGAAATCGACCACTTTTGACCGCTTTCGCCCGTAAACGCCCAGGGGGGTGAGCGGCTCGGCGCTGGCTGGGTCGACCTGGGTACAGGGGACCGGACGGTCTACGGGATGGGCATGATCCGAAGGGTGTCGGTGGCCCGGGTTCTCGTCGACTGGCCGGAGATCACCACCACCCGGTCACCGGTCGACATGCCGAGGCGATCGCGGGCCAGGCGCAGGGCGTCGTCGCGAACCTCGACCGCCGACGAACGCTCGTCGGTGTGGGTCGCCCGGGTACCCCAGCTCACCGCCAGTTGCCGCACCGCGCCCTCGTTGGGGCTGAAGGCCAGGATCGGGACCGACGGCCGGAACCGGGTCACCGAGCGAGCGGTGAAACCGGTGCGCGACAGACAGACGATCGCCTTCGCCCCCACCTGTTCGGCCACCTGGCAGGCGGCCATGGTGAGCGCGTCGGTGGTGATCGCCGCCGCATCCTTCGGTGAGCCGTCGTGACGCAGCTCCTCGATGACCCCGGCCCATGTCCGGTGGTCGAACTCCTCGTCGGCCCGCTGGATGATCTCGGCCATCGTCGACACGGCGTTGACCGGGTCGACACCGATCGCGCTTTCGCCCGACAGCATCAAGGCGCTCGATCCGTCGAACACGGCATTGGCCACGTCGGAGGCCTCGGCCCGGGTCGGCGTCGCCGCATACACCATCGATTCGAGCATCTGGGTGGCGGTGATGACCGGCCGCCCCATCGCGATGCAGCGGCGAATGATGTACTTCTGGAGGTGGGGTAACTCCGACAGGGCGTAGTCGGTGCCGAGGTCACCGCGGGCCACCATGACGGCGCCGCTGGCGTCGACGATCCCGTCGAGATTCTGAACGGCGGCCGCCGTCTCGATCTTGGCCACCAGCAGTGGCCCGGCGGGTGCGGCCTCCACCCCGACCCTGCGGATGTCATGAGCCGACCGCACGAACGACACCGCGATCATGTCGACCCCGGCGTGAACGAAGGCATCGGCCAGTCGCAGATCCTCCGGCGTCGGTGTCGGCAGCCGCAACCTCTCGGACGGAACCTGGAGACCCGGTCGCCCCTGCACCAGCCCGCCCCGCACCACCCGCGTCGCCACGGCGTCGCCGCTCACTCCCTCGACCGACATGGCGATGTTCCCGTCACCCAGCGCAATCCGATCGCCGGGTTGCATGCCCGTGATCAGATCCGGGTAGTCGACCGAGATCACCTCGGCATCGCTCGCATCCCGCCCGGATGTTATCTTCACCTCGCTGCCGGCCGGCAGGTCGACGCCACCGTCGGGAAACGGTGCACACCGGATCTTCGGCCCCGGAAGGTCGACCATGATCGACAGGTCGGCGCCGGCAGCGGCGGCTGCGCTGCGAACCCGGTTGTAGGTGGCGAGGTGGTCGTCGAGCGACCCGTGGGCCAAACCGATCCGGGCCACGTTCATCCCGCACTGGATCATCTCGTTCAGCACGGCCGGATCGAACGACGCCGGTCCCACCGTCGCCACGATTTTCGTTCGCCTCATGGTCTCATCTCCAAAGCCCTCGCACCATCGCATTCAACGGATCGGGTGGAACCAGTGGAACCACCTTATTCCACTGTCGGTTGCCCCGTCCCGTGCATGACCACCCGGACTACAGGTGTTGACCGCCGTTTATGTGGATCTCGGCGCCGTTGATGTAGGAGGCCTTGGAGCTGCAGAGGAAGTGGACGACCTCGGCGACCTCCTCGGGGGTACCGACGCGATCCATCGGAACCGCCCGGTGTACCAGCTCGTCGGTGCCCGGCGACAGGATCGACGTGTCGATTTCACCCGGGGCCACCGCGTTGACCCGGACTCCGGTGGAGCTGAACTCCCAGGCCAGTTCCCGGGTGAGGGCCGACAGCGCGGCTTTCGACATGGCGTAGGCCGCCCCGGCGAACGGGTGGA
The DNA here is from genome assembly GCA_965216675.1 of Acidimicrobiales bacterium. GTDB lineage: Bacteria > Actinomycetota > Acidimicrobiia > Acidimicrobiales > SZUA-35 > JAHELU01. The sequence continues at coordinate 2,951,589 of CBDCGK010000004.1, forward strand.
TCTTGAAACCCGCTATCGAGGTGACGTTGACCACGGCGCCGCGAGCGGACTTGAGCGGCTCGAGCAGCTCGTTGCACAACATCAACGGTGCGATCACGTTCACGGTCTGAGTTCGCTGCATCACATCGACAGTGGTCATCGTGGCTCCGAGGCGGCCACCGTCGGCTGCCTTCGGTGAGATGCCGGCGTTGTTGACCAGCGCATTGAGGCCGCGGCCGCCCAGTTGTTCGCGGAGCTGGCCCGAGGCGCGCTCGACCGATCGTTGGTCGGCCAAATCGACCTCGATGTGTTTGATGATCCCGTCGGCCCACGGGCACTCGTTGGAGAACGGTGTCCGCGCCAACGTGAAGACCTCCCAGCCTTCGGCGTGGAACTCCTTCACGATCGCGTGACCGATGCCCCGGCTCGCCCCCGTAACCGCAACTGTCGGTGCAATTGCATTGCCCGCTGCCGTCGACGCCATGTCGTGATGACTCGAACCCTCGATCAACATCCACCCCTCTCAGCTGCCCGGCCCGATCCAGCGTACTGTTTCAACGCCGACCAGCTTGCCACCGCTCGGGCTCGGGGCGCGATGCGTTCAGCCCGGGGTACCGAACACCTGAGTCCAATACGGACCGTCTGATCCTCCAGGATCGAAGCCGACACCCATCTCGGAGAAATCACAGTCGAGGATGTTGTCGCGGTGCGACGGGCTGTTCATCCAGCCGTCCATCACCTCCGCCGCCGTCGAGTAGCCGAAGGCGATGTTCTCACCCCACGCTCGCCACGGATACCCGGCGAGGTCGATCCGGTCGGCGGCGTCCATTCCGTCGGGGTTGGTGTGATCGAAGAAGCTCCTGTCCACCATGTCTCGACTGTGGTCATCGGCGACCGAGGTGAGCACCGGGTTGAGCGTCAGCGCCCCACAGCCGGCCTTTGCCCGCTCGGCGTTGGTGAGGGCCAAGACCTGCTCGCGCGGATCGGCCTCGTCGCCCGATGACGGAGGTGCAGAGGCGTTGGCCGCGGTGGTCGAGGTGGCCACGGTCGTCGAGGTGTCTGCGGTCGACGATGTCGATGACAGGGGAGCGGTGGTGCTGGTTGGTGATGCCGTTGTCGAGCTATCGGCCGCCGACGGCGCCGACCGCTCCGACGTTGACGAGGGGGTCGACGTCGATGTCACCGTGGCCCCTGCCGATGCGGTGGCAGGGTCGACGGTCACGGCGAGAGCCGGAGCCTGGGTGTCGGCGTCGGATCCTGGTGTCGAAGTCGCCACGTCCATCGTCGACATGGAATCGGAGGGCGATGTCGAATCGTTGGCGTGTACGGCCTGCTCCGTCGAATCGCTCTGCGGTCGAAGAAGCAGCCACCCGGCGGCGACGGCGACCACCAGGAGCGCGGCGACGATGGCGACCGGGCGCACAACCGAGGGGCTCCTATCGACATTCAACGCTGCACCCGCCTTCTTCGACCAGCTGGTGATTCCGACCAGCAGCAGCGTAGCCACGGACGGGTGGCCCTCGCGTTCCCGACGATCAAAGATTTCCCTCGAAAACCGTAAGGAGGGTTCTTCTCGACGGTCAGGACGGGCAAGCAACCAACCCACCCGAAAGGTGCCTGCCATGTCCGACTCACGCCGCCAGGGAAACATCGTCCTCATATCCGTGGCCGTCCTCGTTCTGTTCGTCATCTCGAACCTGACGGCCGACCCGGCGGCCGGCGCCGTCCTGGGCCCGGCCGACATCGAGGTCGTGACCACTGATCCCGATCCCGATCCCGACCAGAACGTGCTCGTCGCCACAGGCGATCTGGCCATCGAGACCGACGACCGGAACTGGGAGTTCACCGCCCGTCCCGTGCAGCCGGCAAAGGGATTCACCTTCGGCGGTGGCACCCGCGGCGGCTTCTTCAACAGCTGCCTCGTCGACTTCAGCGACACCGCGGCGCTGTGGGCGTTGCCCGGCAACGCCATCGATTCGGTCGTCGAGTGGCCGTTCTGGAACCAGTACTGCCCCCAGGGATCCGACACCGCCGTCTCGGTCCAGCCCGTCGGTGCCTCCCACTACCACCTCGGCTACGTCGACGACACCATCCGCTGGTGCTTCGACCTCGAGACGTTCGGCAAACCCGTCGACCCCGACGACCCGGCCGGTGACTGCAACCCCATCGACCCACTGACCGAACCACGCAGCGGCGTGCAGGCGCACATCGAGGACTACTCGATCCGGATCTTCACCTACGACACCCAGACCAAGGACCGCCTGACGTTCGACCTCAATCAGATCCGTATCCTCTCCGGCCAGGCCGAGATCTGTTTCGTGAAGTCCGATCTGCCGTGGATCGCCGCTGAGCCGACCGACGATCCGCCCGGCTACTGCGGCGACCTCGGACCGGGCAACTGGGATGTGTCCGCTTCGGTCATCGACGCCCACGAGGTCCGCATCTACGCCCGGTCACCGAACCTGGTGTTCACCGATCTCGGTGTCAACGCCCAGTAGATCCGGCACGGGTCCGGTCCCGGGGGGAGCGGATGCCCCCGGGACCGATATCAGGAGCAGCGCAGGACCAGGGGTTGGCTGGTGTCGATCGAGTCGGCGGCGGGACCGACGACGTCGAGGTTGGCCACCCAGGTTTGAGCCACCGCTCGAGCGATCTCCTGGTTGGTGAGTCGGCCGCCGTTGTCATCTCGACAGCGGCGGCTGACCACTGCCCACAGGGACTGCCCGGGCGCGACGATCTCCAGGTTGTCGCAGGCGCTGGCCACCGCCCGCCCCTGGGTCGCCGCGAGGTCGACAACCTCGATCCAGTCGCCGTCGGAGCGGTGGGAGACGACACCGGTGCAGCGATCGAGATGGAACTCCCCCTCCGTGTCGTCGGACGGGGCGGCCAGCCCGACACTCCAGACGGTGCCGGGTTCTCCGGGTTCGCCCGGATCGCCGGGTGGGCCGGCCTCACCGGGCTCGCCGGCGATGCCCTGAGCGCCAGGCGCGCCATCGGCGCCCGCGGCCCCGGTCGCGCCGTCTCCACCGACCAGGCCCAGGCCGCCTCCCACTGCGATCACCACGGTGGCCGCCACCGCGCCGGCGGCTGCTCCCACCGCCGAGCCGGCCAGACCGCCGGCGGCGGCCGACGCCGCCGTGTTGCCGGCGAACCCGAGCACGGGACCGGCCGATCGGCCGGCGAGTCGGAGCCCGCTGCGGACGGCGTCGGTGTAGGCGACCTCGGCCTTGACCAGGCCGAACTTTCGGAGGGCTCGCCCGGCCCGATATTGGGCCAGCACCCCCCGGACTCCGGAGGGGATCATCGGGGCGATCCGTTCCCGCAGGCCGTCACGGATCTCGTTCATGGCACCCGACAGGGTGCCGATCACCAGTGTGCGTCCCTTCGCCAGCCACATCTCCACCTCGGTGTCGATGGCGTCCTTGATCTTCTGCTCGTAGGTCGACAGGAGCTGGTCGATGTAGGGGACCGACGCGGCGGCCAGCGACACCGGTCCCGCGATCCCGGCGTCGAGCACCGTCAACTCCCGATCGAGCATGGCCTGCTCCCGGGACCGGATCCGCTGCACCTCGTCGATCAGCCCACTGATGGCCTGGTCGGACGTGCGCTTGGCGGTGCTGCCGTCCCCATCGGAACCGTCACCGGCCGACCCGTCGCGCTCGGTGGGGTCTGCACCGGACGGGTCGTCCGCCGGGAGCAACGTGTAGGGCACACGTTTCTCGTCCTTGTCGTGTGTCGGCAAACCCACGAACAGTGCAAGCTGATCGGCGACGTGACCGACGGTGACCGCGGCGGGCACCTCGACCGTCACCTCCGTGCTGCGTTTCCACAGGCTCAGGTCGACTGTCAGCTCCATGGTGGGCGGCGTGTCCATCGTTGATCTCCCCTCGAGATGGTGTCGCGCCGCCCGCCGTCGAGCCGATTGTTCCACCCCGCCGCTTGTGTCAGGCGACGTTCCATTGTTGTCGATGCTCGCCTGTCGTGCCACCCGTTGCCGGGTTCACCTCCCGCGGGGGTGCGGCTCACCGAACGCCTGCCCGGTTTTCAGCTCGATGTAGTCGCCGTAGGTGATCGGTTCATACGACGGTCGGTGAGTGCCGCCGGCAAAGGGGTCGAGACATTGGATTACCGTCTCGGCGTTGGGATTGACGAAGTACACGATCGACTGACGGCGGGTGCCCGACCGTCCGCCGGCCGGGGGGTTGACGACCCGATGGGGCGTCGAGACCCACTCGTCGTTCGTCCAACGCATGAACGCATCGCCGATGTTGACCACGTAGGTTTCGCCGATCGACGGAACGTCGACCCAGCGGCCGTCAGGCGACTGCACCTGCAGGCCACCCGTCGACGCATCCGAACACAGGATGGTCATGAAGCCGTAGTCGGTGTGGGCCCCGGCCCTCAGCTGGCCCTCGGCCGGCGGGGTGACCTGCTCGGGATAGTTGACGACCCGAAGAGCCGAGAGGTCGTGGCGGAACGATTCCTCGAAGTGGTCCCGTTCCAGCCCGATCGCTTCGCTGAACACACCGCGCAACAGGACGGCCAGCGTTTCCATCGCCTCCGAGTAGTGGTGAAAGGCCTCCCTCAATCCTGGAGGGCGGTCCGGCCAGCCGCCTCCTGGGAGCCGAGGTCCATAGTTGAGACTTTCCTTGTAATCGCCCGGGGTGTAACGGTGGTCGCCCGGGGTGTAATCGCCGGGGCGGTGGTCGCCCGGTGCTGTGTCGTCCATGGTGGCGGCCAGCGCTTCCGATGCCATCGGAGCGAACGACAGTCCTCCCTCCTCGTCACCACTCGCGGCGACGAGGGCCTTCTCGTCGTCGGGCAAGTCGAAGAAGGCTCGGGCCAGATGCCTGAGGCGTGCGGTGACCAGGGCCGGCACCCCATGCCCGGTCACCAGGAAGAACCCCGACGTGCGGCACGCCCGTTCGACGCTGGCGACGACGCCGGCTCCCGCCGCCGAGCCGTGACGCAGCGGTTCGAGATCGACGACCGGGATGTCGGCGATCGCCGTCATCGTGGTTCGCGCCGTGCGGTGATCTCGGCGTAGGCGACCGCCACCCGTGCCGCCCTTCGGGCGTTGTTCTTCACCAGGGCGATGTTGGCGGTCAGGCTGCGCCCGCCGGTGATGTCGACGATCCGGCCGAGAAGGAACGGTGTCGTGTCCTTGCCGGTCAGACCCTCGGCCTCCATGTCGCGGAGCGCCTGCTCGATGATCGGCGTGATGTCATCGGCGCTGATCTCGTCCTCCGGTGGGATCGGGTTGGCCAGAAGCACACCGCCCTCGAGGCCGAGCGACCACTTGGTGTCGAGCATTCGCGCCGCCTCCGCCTCATCGGCGGCCACGAGCGGCGCGGGGAAGCCACTTTCCCGCGAGAAGAACGCAGGGAACTCGTCGGCACCCAGAACGATCGCGGGCACCCCCTGTGTCTCCAACACCTCGAGCGTCAGCCCGATGTCGAGAATGCTCTTGACGCCGGCGCTGACCACGCAGACGCTCGTGCGGGCCAGCTCCAGCAGATCGGCGCTGACGTCCATCGTGCGATCCGCCCCCCGGTGCACACCACCGGTACCGCCGGTGGCGAACACCCGGATCCCGGCGAGGGAAGCGAGACGCATCGTGCTGGCCACCGTCGTGCCGCCGTAGCCGCGGCGCACCATGACGGTCGGCAGGTCGCGGATGCTCACCTTCGCCACGTCATCGTGGGTGGCCAGTACTTCGAGGTCGTCGGCGTCGAGCCCGACCCGGGCCTCGCCGTCGACGATGGCCGTCGTGGCCGGCACCGCACCCTCGGAGCGGACGATGGCTTCGACGGCCAGGGCCATGTCGACGTTCTGCGGGTAGGGCATGCCGTGGCTGATGATCGTGCTCTCCAGCGCCACGACAGGACGACCGCCATCGAGTGCGTCGCGAACCTCGTCGGTCAGGCTGAGCATCGGGTGGGGGGTGCCGGTCATGGTGTCTCCTGGTCCTGGTGAAGAAGGGCTTCAAGCAGCGCGAAGCTCATGTCGGTTCGCACGGTCTCGGCGCTGCCGATCGTGAAGGCGGCCGCGGCATGGCCGAGACGCGCCGCCGCCAGCGGGCCATGTTCCTGGAGCAGGGCATGAGCGAACGCGGCCAACGCCGAATCGCCGGCGCCGGTGACATCACGAATCTCATCGGCGGGAACAGCCGGCTGTACCGGCAAAACATGTTGTACCAGCGCGCCGTCTCGTCGGAGGCTGAGAAGGCTGCCCCGCTCGCCCATTCGAACCCAGACCTGGTCGACGCCGCGCTCGTGCAGGCCCCCGGCGGCGCGGCCAACCGCGTCGTCACTTGCAAGGGCGACGCCGCAGATGGCCTCCAGTTCTCTGCGATTGGGGGTAAGCGTTCGTACCGGTCGCCGCGGTTCCAACAGCGGGGCCAGCCGCTCGGCCTTCGCCGTGCTGACCGGATCGAGCAGCACCGGAACCCCGGCGGTGGCGGCGGCGTCGAGCGCGGCGCCCAACGAGTCCGGGGGGAGGTTGCCGTCCAGAACCACAAGTCGGGCGCGGTTCATCAGATCCCGATCGGTCAGCAGGTGATAGGCCTGGATCGCCTCGGTCGCCGCCATGTCGGAGACGGCCACCGCCAGCTCGCCGTCGCTGTCGAGGATCGCCACGTAGCGGCCCGTCGGTTCGTCCATCCGGATGACGTGATCGACGCAAACGCCGGCCGAGCGCGACGCGTGCAGCAGGAATTCGCCGTCGGCGTCGTTGCCGAGCGCGGTGACGAGCGTGGTGGGTGTGCCGAGTCGGGCCAGGTTCTCGGCGATGTTGCGGCCAACCCCTCCGGCCGTGCGGACCACCCGGCCGGGATTGCTGGTGCCCGACTGCAGCGGGTGCGCGCTGCGGCACTTGAGGTCAAGTATCGAGCCACCGATGACCAGCACCGTCTGCTGGTCTCGGGAGGTGTAGCCGCGGCTTGTCAAGGTCGCATCAGCATAACAAAGCGCTCGACCGGGAGATCGAACGGAGTCTGGTCACCGATTCGAGGTTCGACCACCCCGGTTACGCAAACAGACCCACAGTTCCATCGCAGTAGAGTTGCCACATGGACCTCGAGATCGCCGCTGGTTTCGATGCCTCGTTCGGATTGAACTGGCATTTCTACCTCCGCCAGCTGGATTTCGACGACGTGCGGCGGCACGCCTTCATCATCGGGGTAGATGGAATGTCAGGTGGTGGTGGAGGGGCGTACGACGTGGATCTGCCGTTTGAACGACAGGGGAGAAGTGTGACCTGCCTGTCGCCGCGGCCCGGTCTCGTGACCATAACCGGGGTTGCGCCGAAGGCTCGCCCGCTTCGAGCGATGCTACATCGCTCGGCCGGCGAGCCGATTCCCTGCCACTTGATCAATGTGCCCAGGGCCCAGGTCGACGCCTTTCTCTGCTTTTCGCCACTCGACGCAGACAGTGTCCGGTTGACCTGGGGCTCACACTCGGAGGACGTACCTGTTGACCTTGCCGACTTTGAGTAGCCCCTTTGGTTCGGCCCAACGGGGTGCGGTTACGAAATCGGCCAGCACCCGACCCCACATCGTCGAACTTTTCGCGCTGGACGCCCCCCAAGGGGGACGCAGAGCCACGAAAGTTCGGGCTTCCCGGGGTGTCAGGCGCGAAAAGTTGAATGAGATCGTCGGCGTTCACCACACCAGGATCAGACGCATCGAGAGCACCCCGGTCATACTGAGCGTTGGACGTCCAGAACCTGGAGTCGAGCCATCCGTATCAACCGTGTCATCCGTCTGACCGGCCGTCAGGTGAACCTCCTTCTCGAGGCTCTGGTCGTTGCCGCCCTCGCCAGCGGGTTGCTGTCGTGGGTCGTTCCGCTGTCGGCAGCCCGTCCGGTGATGGTGGCGCACGCTGCGTTCGGGCTGATGATCCTGCTGGTGGCTCCGCTCAAACTACGGGGTCCGGTGAAGGCGGGGTTCAAGCGGGGGCGCGCCACCCGCTGGCTGTCGGCGACGTTCGGGGTTCTGGTGCTCGCCACGATCGCCCTCGGAATGGTGCACACCGTCGGCCTGTGGTTCGGCGTCGGCTACTGGAGCGCAATGTGGACCCATCAACTCATCGGCTTCGGCCTGATCCCGCTGCTCATGTGGCACGTTTCCACCCGCCCCGTGCGACCGACGATCACCGATCTCGACCGCCGTGGCTTCCTGTCCGCCGGTGCGACGGGGGTGGCGGCGCTCGGGGTCGTCGTCGCTCAGGAGTCGGTCGCCGGTCGCTTCGACACGACAGCCGCCCGCCGCAACGGCACCGGCTCCCATGAGGCGGGCTCCCTCGACCCCGATGCGATGCCGACGGTGCAGTGGATCGATGATCAGGCTCCGTCCGACACCACGCCGGAGGCGTGGACCTTGACGATCGACGGTCTGGTGGTGCCCGTTTCCGACCTGTGGGCTCGTGCCCGGCCACTCGTCGCCCGACTCGACTGCACGGGCGGCTGGTACGCCGACCAGGCCTGGGACGTCGTCGCCCTGGCCGACCTGCTGCGGTCCGACGACGCCGGCAACCGGACCGCCGGTCGGGTTGCCGGCCGCAGCATCGTCGTCACCTCGAGCACCGGTTACCGGCGTCTGTACCCGCTGGCCGATGCCGCCGAGCTGCACCTCGCCGTCGGCTACGACGGGCGGCCGCTCCGTCGAGGACACGGCGCCCCGGTCCGCCTGGTCGCCCCGGATCGGCGGGGTCCACAATGGGTCAAGTGGGTCGTCGACGTGTCGGTCAGTGACCGGCCGGCGTGGCTGCAGCCTCCCCTGCCCCTGACGTGACCACGGCCGCGACCGGTGTGACCTGACGGGACGAGATCCACCGTTCCCACAGCACCAGCATCGACGGCAGGACCAGCACCGAGACGAGCGCCGACCCGATGACCGCCACGATCAGCAGCGCCCCGAACTGCTGGAACGGGATCAGCGACGACAACAGCAACACCGCGAACCCGATACCGGTGGTGAGCGCGGAGACGACCAGCGCGGCACCGGTCGTGGCCAGCGTTTCGCCGATCGCCTCCGAGATGTCGTGGCCTTCCCGCCGGAAGTCGAGGAAGCGGTGGGTGATGTGGATCGTGTAGTCGACACCGACACCGATCACCACGGCGGCCAGGGTTGCCGTGACCGGACCGAGCGGGATCCCCACCAGCACCATGAACGCGAACAGGAAGACCACGACGGCCGCCACCGGCAGCACGGTGATCAGGCCGAAAGCCGGTCGTCGGTCGGAGACGAAGAAGCTGAGCGCCACGAACGCCCCGGCGGCGATGATGACGAAGATCACCGACTGCACCTGGAGGTTCGAGATCGCCTGGACCACGTTGGCGTCGACGATGTCGCGTGAGGTGGCCGTGGCCTCGGAGCCGAAGAGACCCTCGAGGTCCTCGGCGAGTTGCATCGTTGCGGTCGAGGACGCCGTCTGGGTCCCGATGGTGACGAGGAACGCCTCGTCGGTCCACACGTTGCCGAGCGCCGGACCGGCGGCGGCGATCACCGCGTCGAGATCGGCACCGTCGGGGGCGACGAGGCCGGCTTCGAGACCTTGCGCCGCCGCCGTCTCGGCCACCGCCGGATCGAAGGTCGGCGACTCCGGCGTGATCAGCCCTTCGACGATGGTCAACGGGGACGTCACCTGGACGACACCGCTGCTGTCGAGCACCCCGTCGACGTCAGCCAGCCGGCCGCTCGAGTCGACGGCCGCATTCCAGACCGCCGGGTCCGACAGGTCGGAGCGGACCAGCACCTGGGTGGTCTCGCCGACCGTGCCGCCGAAGTCGTCGACCAGCGTGGTGAACGCCTCACGCACGATGGAGTCCTCGGGCACGAAGTCGACGAAGCTGAACTTCGACTCGAGGTTGGAGGCCACCACGGCCGAACCAACGACGAGCCCGCCGAACACGATCAGCGTCAGGCCCGGCACCCGGCGAGCGAGTACGGCTGACAGGCCGACGACCCGGTCGAGCACGCTGCGCTCCGAGCGTCCGTAGGCCGGCGCGGTCTCCGCCAGGCGCTCCCGAGCTCGGCGATCGAGCCACAGTCGGGCGGCCGGGAACAGGGTCACGGTGAAGACGAAGGCCGAGGCGATACCGATCGAGGCGTAGATCCCGAAGTCGACCAGCCCGGAGATGCCGGAGAACAGGTTGGTCATGAACCCGACGATGGTGGTGATCGACGAGAGCACCAGCGCCCCGCCGACCACTCGCGCCGACCGTTGCATGGCCGCCTCCAACGCTTTGGCCTCCGACAGCCCCTTTCGGTAGTTGGCGTTGAGGTGGATGGCGTAGTCGACGCCGAGACCGACGACCAGGATCGGCACGATCGACGACGGCCCGCCCAGGTTGCCGATGATGCCGAGCCGTTCGGGGCCCAACAGGAAGGCCATGCCCTGGGAGAACAGGATGGCGAGCAGCACACACGCCAGCGTCAAGCCCGTGTCGGCGAAGGTGCGTCGGATGCGTCGGCCGAGGCCGAGGGGCCGCCCGGGGAGATAGGCGACGAGGAGGAGCAACGCGATGATCAGCAGCGCGGCCAGCAGCAGCAGGGGGATCTCGATCGCCGCCTCGTCGGAGGCCACCCCGATCAGCTCGGCCGAGAAGGGGATTGTGGACAGGTCACCGAAACGCTGATCTCGAAGCTCTTCGAGGACCTGGGCCTGAAGCTCGACCAGCCGCTCCGTTTCAACGTTGCCGGCCGGCGCCTCGAAGAAGGCGACGATGAGACCCGACGACGCGGCCGCCGCTCCGGTCGACTCCAGATCGGCGTCACTCGACAGCAGCGACTCGACGATGGCCGCGGCCTGGGGCGGCGCCTGCTCGAGACCCGACGAGAACAACGCCTTGACCTCATCGTCACTGCTCGGTGCCGGGGCGCCGTTGTCGACGGCCTGCTCGACCGGGTTGAGGAACGTGACGATTGGCCCGGAGCCGGGCTGGGTCACCTGCAGGTCCGTGAGCCGGGTTCCTTCGAACTCGGCGTTGCCGATGGCCTGACGCACGGCGTCGATCGCCGCCAACCCATCGAGGCCGACGACGTCGGTTGGCGTCGCCCCATCCTCGGTGCCGCCGTCGCTGCCGTCGCCGATCCGGGAGACGACGAACTGCAGGGGTGCCACCGACGTCGACTCGGCGAAGTTCTCGCTGATGAAGTCCGACGCCGCGATGGCGTCGTTGTCAGGGGCGAAGGCGCTCGAGTCGTCGTTGTCGGTCGTCGGCATGCCCTGGGCCGCGCCGGCGACGGCGATCACGAGGATCAGCCCTACAGCCAGCCGCGGGCGGGCGACGATGAAGCGTGAGAACCTGGCGGCCAGGCCTTCGAACATGATGTTGGCTCCTGCGGGATTCGTTCGTGAACGTTCAGCAGAAGGCTACGTTTCGGCCGGTTCGGATGCGTTGCCCGGGTACTGCGCCCGCCCCGACCGCTCCGGCTCGTCGCCGGGGCTCCGATGCCGGGCCGGAGCATGCCCGATGTAGAGTTCGATACATCGTGTTACGACGACAGAGCCCGCCGTCAACTCCCGACCCACCGGAACTCGTTCGAATCGACGATGCCCGCCGGCGCTTGCTCAGCGGCCCCGGCGGATCGGCGTCCACCGACGCCGTGATGGCCGACGTGCGACGGTCGGTGGCCGATGCCCTGGCTGATCGTGACCGCCTGCACGAGGTGTTACGGGGACTCGATCCCGAGCGTGCGGCATCGGAGCTGAAGGCCGCACTGCGGGCCCGCGCCCGCCCGGACGAACCCGACAGCGGCCACATCTCGGCGCTACGTCGACGTTACGAGACGGCCGCCGCGCTCCAGAACCGCCTCGACGAGCTGACCGACAGCATCGAGCGAACCCTGGTCGACGTGGACACCCTCGTGGCTGAATCAGCGGTGGCCGCCATCGGTAGCCTGGGCGACGGCGGTTCGATCGACGATCAGGTGAGCCGGCTACGTGACGACGTCTCGGCCCTGGCCGCCGCACATCAAGAGTTGGCCGATCTGTGACACGACTCCTCACAAGACCTGCGATCCGACCTGCGAAACCGACACCATGAACTGCCCCCTGTGCACCGACCGGTCCCTTGAAGCCCACTACCGGGCCGGCATCGAGATCGACGTCTGCCCCCACTGCCGAGGGGTGTGGCTCGATCGAGGCGAGCTCGACAAGCTGATGGCCGGAAGCGGCCCCGCTCCGGCGCCGGTCCCACCGCAACCGGTGAGTGCCGACGGCTCCCACGTTCGGTCGGGCAACGACAAACGCAAGGACGACGACCGGCCCACCTCGGGCAAGAAGAACAAGAAAGGCAAGAAGAGCAAGAAGAAGTCGTGGGGCGAACTTCTCGGTGACGTCCTCGAAGAGGTGCTGGACTAAGCCGGTGACGAGCGGTGGGATGGTCTCGCTGCTGTCAGCGGAGCCGGCCCCGACGTGCGACCTGGGCTCGGGCGATGTGTTTGGCCCGGTGTTCGACCCGCATGGCCGCCATCGCCGCTTCGGCGGTTCCCAACGCGGCCTGTAGATCGCCATCGTGGGCCGAGGCGAAGGAAACGCCGTAGCTGACATCGACGGGCACACCCTCGAACTGCACGGCCTTCTTCAGGTCCTCGGCCCCGTCCATCAGACGCTTCTCCACCAGTTTGATCTGACCGGGGTTGATACCGGAGATCACCATGGCGTAGCGGCCACCCGCAACCCGGAAGAAGTGGTCGGTGGGTCGCCACATCTTCCGGATGACTTCGGCGTAGGACTTCAGATACCGGTCGCCCCCCTCGTTCCCGTGGTCGTCGTTGACCGTGTCGAGGTCGTCGACCTCGGCCAACACGACCAGGACGTCGTCGACGTCTCCGGCGTGGACCGCCTTGGTCACGCCGTCGAGATGACGTTCGAGCGCGACGTGGTTGCCGAGACCCGTCAGCTGATCGGTCAGGGCGGCCGCCTTCGCCGCTTCGTTGGCGTCACGCTGGTGCTCCAGGCCGAGATGGACGCCGATGAACTGGGAGAAGAGCCGCAGCAGGTCTTCGATGACCTCGCGCGACGTTCCCGCCTCGTCGTGCATGGCCACCATGTGGCCGATCGTTCTGCCCTCGACGGCATAGGTCAGCCCGGCATAGGACATCACCGGATACTCGTCGATCGCAGTCCAGGTCGGGAAGCGCCGACGCAGTTCGGGCTGCCCGTCGTAGTAGCAGAACTCCTCGGTGGTCATCACCACCTCGTCCGGTGAACCCTTCACCGCCCGCTCGAACTCCGGCTTGAGCTCGGCCGCGTCCCACCATCCGGGATAGTCGACGACCTCACGACCGTCGGCCCGGAAACGGCTGACCCCGATCCATCGCCAGCCGCTTGCTCGCCCCAGTGCCAGCGCGGCGCGGCGGAGGATGTCCTGGTCGGCCAGTCTCGGGTCGACGAGATAGCCGAACGCCTTCTCCCGGATCCCGAGCCGGTTGACGGCCGGATCGGTGATGATGCTGTAGCCGCCGTCGAGCTCGACGAGCTTGATGCTCACCCTGCTGATCAGATCCTGCGGGATGGTCACAACACCGGTGGCCGACGTGCGACACTCCTCCCTCATCTCCGGTCCGGTCGGAAGATCCAGCCGCCGATACGGGTCATTGGAAAAGAGCCGTTCCCCGTCCTCGGTGAAGATCGCCACGCCCGCCACGTTTTCGTCGAGCAACTGGCGAAGCACGCGGGTCTCGCCGGTTTGCTGGCCGTGCTCGTCGAAGATCCGACGAAGGAGCGCCTCGTGGTCGGTCATGTCGACGGGGGCGGCGGTGGCGATCAGCTCTGACGCCGTCGGTCTGTTCATGGGGATGCTCTCTAGATGCACGAACGACCCTCCGGATTCGGTCGGCTCGGTCTGGGTGGTAGCGCTTACCTGTGTATTTTCGACGGCTGCGGGTGCCCACTTGAGCGGTCGCCGCCGCCGGTGTCGCCACCCCAGGGCACCGCCGCGGCGTCACACCTGATCCGTACGCCCTACTTCGTGCTCATCGGTGTGATCCGAACGACCCACCGGGGCCTGGGACATGGTTCCGGGCTGGGGAAATCCGCTCTCAAGGCGGTCACCGCCAACCCATACCGTCGGCCGGTGAAAGGCGGATGCGGAACATGGGTGAACGGCGGATCCGGCGACTCCTGTCGTCGGCAACGGCCATGGCCATTGCGGCCGTGGTCATCTCATCGACGGTGGTTCTCGAACCGAGGCACATGACGGAGGCCGCGGCTGCGCCGGCCGAGCCCATCGCCCGCGATCTCGGGGGTCGATGGGGCCCGGTGGAGGACTGGCCGATGGTCGCCATCCACGCCGCGCTGGACAGCAACGGTCGGGTCGTCACCTACGGCACCAATCCCGACGGTCGGCAGACCGGACGGTTCATCTACGACATCTGGACACCGTCGCCCTCCGCGGCCGTCGCCCACAACACCTTGGAGAACACGACCCGAACCGACCTGTTCTGCAGCCTGCAACTCAACCGCGCCGACACCGGCGATCTGATCGTGTTCGGCGGCGACAACTGGACCGGCGCCTCCACCAACAACCGGGGCAATCCGGACATCAACGAGATCGACGCCGGGACCGGTGCCCTGAGTCCACTCCCCGGTATGAACCGGTCGCGCTGGTACGCCACGGGCACGACGATGCCCAACGGCTCGATCTACGTACAGGGCGGGCTCGACGGCGAGGACCGACCGGAACGGTGGTCGCCGGACCGGGGCGCCGAGCTGCTGCCGATCGACACCTCCGGAATCTACTGGTACTATCCTCGCAACTTCGTGGTGCCCGACGGGCGGGTGTTCGGCATCTCGACCGACCGCCGCATGTACTACGTGTCGGAGTCGATGACGACGATGGAGCTCGTCGGCCGCCTCCCGGTCGGTCACGCCGGCATCGGGTCGACGGCCGTGATGTTCGAGCCGGGACGGATACTGCTGTTCGGCGGTGGTGCCCCCCACGCGCTCGTCATCGATGTGACCGGAGGCGGAACGCCGGTCGTGACCCCGGCGGGGTCGTTGAGCTCGCGGCGTCATTGGGTCGATGGCACCCTGTTGCCCGACGGACGTGTGCTGGCCACCGGCGGGTCGGTCAAGGAGTCGAGCGTTCGACCGGACGATCCGATCGACACCTACGGCTCGAACCTGACCGCCGAGATCTGGGATCCCCGCACCGGCCAGTGGAGCGTGGGCGATTCGGCTCAGGTGCCACGCCTGTACCACTCGACGGCTCTGCTCCTACCCGACGGACGGGTGCTCACCGCCGGCGGCGGCTCGCCGGGCCCGATCACCAACACCGACGCCGAGCTGTACCACCCCGACTACCTGACCAGGGCCGACGGGCGTCCAATGCCCCGCCCCCGGATCGAGGGCGTCTCCGATCGCACACTCACCGCCGGTCAACGTCTGGTCGTCACCGTGCCCGAGGGCAGCGACATCGAGCGGGTGACGATGGTCAAGTCGGGATCGGTGACCCACTCGTTCAATATGGACCAGCGGTTCGTCGAGCTCAACTTCGGTGTGAACCGTGATGCCGCCGGCGGCGACCGGGTTGTCACCCACCTGCCCGACAACGACGCGGTCATCACCCCCGGCACCTACCTGCTGTCGGTGGTCGACGGCAACGGAATCCCGTCGGTGTCGGAGATCGTCCAGGTGGAGGTGCCAGATGCTCGACGCCCGACAAGCGCCCTCGATGGTCGGATCGTTCGCCTGTACCGGGCCGCGTTTCAGCGGCCACCCGACGACCGGGCGTTCGTCTACTGGCGGCGTCAGCTCATCAACGGTGCCGCTCCCGTCACAGTCGCCGCGGCCTTCGCGTCCAGCGCCGAGTTCGGGTCGCGCTATGGCCAACTGGCAGATGCCGGCTTCGTCGACCGCCTCTATCAGAACGTGCTGGGACGTATCCCGTCGGCGTCCGAGCGGAGCTACTGGCTGGGTCAACTCGGTGCCGGCGCGACCAGGGCCGAGCTGCTCCTGGCGTTTGCCGACTCACTGGAATTCCAGCGCAAGACCGGCACCGCCGACCTGCGACCGGCCGACCTCGGCGGGGCGACCGGGCCGGTTCCGGCTCCCGATCCCATCGTCCCCGGCGTCGATGGCCCCGCCGGACCCGGCGGCTCCGGCGGCACCGCATTCGAGGGTGAGGTCCGCCGGCTCTATCTCGGGGCGTTCGGACGCGAACCCGACCCGGCCGGCCTCACCTACTGGTCGAACGTGCGGGCCGGGGGCGTGGGCCTGGTGGCCGTGGCCGACGAGTTCACAACATCGCCTGAGGTCGTCGCCCGCTTCGGGCCGACCACCGACGGCGCGTACGTCGACCTCGTCTACGGCAACGTCCTGGGTCGCCCACCGGATCCCGGCGGCCGGGAGTACTGGATCCGCCAACTGGCCGCCGGTGTATCCCGGGGTGCGGTGATGGTGGCGTTCACCGAATCTCCGGAGAATATCGCCGCGGTCGGATAGAAACCGGCGGCCCGACCGGGCGCCGGGTCACCGGCGAGCAGCGTCGATGAGCTTGACCAGTCTCGGCAGCGGCAGGCGCTGCGCCTCGCGGACCACGAGCCCGACGGCCAACCGCCGGTCGGGATCGGCGTAGGCCCCGGAGCCGAACGCCCCGTAGAAGCCGAACGCCGAGCGGGAGACGCGGCGTCGAGGAAACGGCGGATGGTAACCCAGCTGCCACGTGACCGGGAACACCAGCACCCGGTCGCGGCCCCGATCCCGGCGTCGGGTCGCCCGTCGCCTGGTCTCCGGTGACCAGAGGCGCACGCCGTCGAGACCGTCGTCGCGGCCCAGCGCAGCATAGATCCTGGCCAGCGAGCGGGCGGTGAAGACCCCGTTGGCCGACGGGATCTCGGCTTCGAGGAAGTCGTCGGTGGGCATGACCTCATGACCACGTCGTGGCGCGAACGCCGAGCCGATTCGCTCCGGACTGACGCCGGCCAGGCGGAGGACAGGATCGGCGATCTTGGCCAGCCGTCGCATTGCCGGCTGTTCCGCCGGGAGCTTCGGTCGGGCGGCGACCCTGCTCAGTTGATCCGGCGGTGTCCCGATGAAGCAGCCATCGAGATCGAGCGGTTCGGCGATTTCGGCCCGGACGAAGGCCCCGAGTGTGTCACCGGTGATCCGCCGAACGAGTTCACCGACGAGCCAGCCGTAGGTGAGGGCGTGGTAGGCGCTGGCGGTGCCCGGCTCATGGCGGGGACGGGCCGCGGCCAGTGCGGCGGCCATGGCGTCGTGGTCGAGCATCGTGCGGGGGTCGGTGATCAGATGACGGATGTCGTAGAGCCCGGCCTCCATCGCCATGACCTGTTCCACCGTGATCCGGTCCTTGCCCTCGGCGGCGAAGTCGGGCCAGTAGTCGGCGACGGGTCGAGCGAGGTCGAGTTGGCCGCGTTCGGCCAGCATGTGGACGGCGGTCGAAGCGACACCCTTTGTCGTCGACCAGGCCATACCCATGGTGTCGCGCTGCCAGGACGTACCGTCGCCCGGGTCACGTGGTCCGGCCCAGATGTCGACAACCGGGACGTCGTCCAGGTACACGCACAACGCGCCGCCGCCGGCCTGTTCGATCAGTTTTGTCGCCTGCTCGGCCACCTCGACGAAGGCGGCGGTCACGATCATTGCGCCGCCACCCTCCCCACCGGTCGGCACGGCCGATGAACTCCTCAGTCGAACATCGAGTCGAGGACATCCATGTTGCGTTCCTCGACGACCTTCCGTTTGACCTTCATCGACGGTGTCAGCTCCCCGGTTTCGACCGCGAACTCGGCCGGGAGGATCGACACCTTCTTGATCGTCTCGTAGGACGCCAGGTTCGAGTTGGCCTCCCCGACCGCCTTCTCGATTTCGGCGATCATGTCGGGATGCTCGGAGATGGCGGCGACGTCGTTCTCGACACCGTGCTCCGTGGCCCAGTGGCCGACGGCGTCGGGGTCGAGCGTCACGAGCGCCACGCAGTATTTCCGGCGATCGCCGTGAACCAGCGCGTTCGACACATACGGTGATGCCGACTTGATCAGGCCCTCGATCTTGGCCGGGGCGACGTATTTGCCGCCCGAGGTCTTGATCAGTTCCTTCTTCCGGCCGGTGATACGCAGATAGCCGTCGTCGTCGAGTTCACCGAGGTCGCCGGTGTAGAGCCAGCCGTCCTGCAACGTGGAGTCCGTCTCCTCGGGAAGCCCGCGGTAGCCACGCATGATGCCTCGGCTCTTGATCAGAACCTCGCCGTCGTCGGCGATCTTCACCTCGGTGCCCTCGAGTGGCGGGCCGACGGTGCCGAACTTCGGCTTGTTGGGAAGGTTGACGAACGTCGACGCCGACGACTCGGTGAGGCCGTAGCCCTCCAGCACCGTGAGCCCGGCGGCGTCGAAGAACTCACAAAGGTCCTCCGCCAGCGGCGCCGACCCGGAAATGAAGTAGCGGACCCGGCCACCGAAGCGATCCCGAACCTTGGAGAAGACGAGCTTGTCGGCCAGGTTCGCCTGGAGCTTCAGGGCACGGCCGGGGACCACACCGGCCCGCTCCTTGCGGGCGGCATCGGTGCCCACCTTGACCGCCCAGTCGAAGATCTTGGCCTTGGCGCCACCTTCGGCCTGCACGGTGGACACCGCCACATTGTGGACCTTCTCGAAGATGCGGGGGGCGGCAGCCATCAGCGTCGGACGGATCTCTGCGAGGTTCTCGACGATCTTGTCGACCCGACCGTCGATCGCGGTCTCGACGCCGGCGTCGATCATCAGGATCTCCAGCACCTTGCCCATTGAATGCGACAGCGGCAGCCACAGGAAGTGCACGTCGTCGGGCTCGAGGATGCCGATTCTCGACGACGCCTCCGACGCGTAGAGCCAGTTGTCGTGGGTGAGTTCGACGCCTTTTGGCTGACCGGTCGTGCCGGATGTGTAGATCAGTGTGGCCAGGTGGTCGCGGTCGATGGCGTCGATGACGTCGTCGATGGTGCTGAGATCACCCTTGGTCATCAGGTCGTCGAGCCGGACCACACCGTCGGACTGATCCTCGGGCGGGTCGCCATCGAGCAGCACGATCGAACGCAGACCCGGCAGCTCGTCGGCCACCTCGCGGATCTTGGCCAGCTGATCGGGGTCCTCGACGACGACGATCTGCGAATCGGAGTCGTTGATGATGAACGCGCACTCCTCGCCGGTGTTCGAGGGGTAGATCGTGGTGGTGGCCCCGCCGGCGGTGAGAATGCCGAGATCGGCGATCACCCAGTCGACCCTTGTCGAACACAGCAGCGCCACTCGGTCCTGAGGCTGAACCCCGAGGCTGCGCAAGCCGGCCGCCATCCGCCGGGCCTTGTCGCTCAACTCGCTCCAGGTCAGGGTTCCCCACGACTCACCGTCGGGAAAACGGAAGGCGGTCTTGTGCGGCGTCTGCTCCGCCCGAAGGCGGAGAAGTTCGGGGATCGAGCGGACCTCGCGCTCCTGAAGGATGTGGTTCATGGGCTGGCTACCTCACAAGACGGTTGTCAGTTCACCTGGAACTGTCGACAGGTTGCTACCGCACAACTGTAACCGCTTGTCCGCTCGGCCGGCAGGTCCTCGTGCCCCGGCCGAAATCGCCCGCACTGGACCGTCCTGACACATTTTGGACACATTTCGGTCGACCTTGGACCTTCATTTGACCGTCATGGGACAATTCGGTCTGAGGAGGAGCCACGATGGGTGAGAGACAACCAGCCGAAACCGACCGTCTATCTCCGTCAGCCCATCTGTCCTCATTTCGAGCGCAGCTTCTGGCTGTCGGAACAGACGGGAACAATGACTTCGGCCTGATTCAGCAACTGTACCGCAAGGAAGCGTTGGTCTATGACCGAGCCATCAATGAGGTGGCCCGTAGAATCGGGCAGACCAACAGTCAGATGGGTCTGGCCGAGGAGATCGTGACCAAGTCCCGAACCGCCCTCGGCCTGACGCTGATTCCCTATGTGTACGGTTTCTACCGGCGTACCGGGTCGGAGGCCCGTGACGACGACGAAAGTGAGTTCCGGGCCTACGCCCAGGAGTGGGCGATCAAACAACTGAAGAGTTGTGCGGCGGTCATCGCCGCCCTGACAATCGGTGACTACCACCGATTTCTCGCTTCCGAGCTCCTCACCGACATGGAAGCGGCCAAGCTGAAGGAAGTCCAGGATCAGATCGACCAGTTCGAGAAGCGGCCCGAGGCCCAGCGGCTGGTCGAGAAACTTCGTCGTCAGTACGAGGAGATCCTGTGGGTCATCGAGTCGAGGATGTCGGTCGACCCGGTGACCGCTCGTTGCCTCAGCTATTTGATGGATTGCACTTCGGAGGGATTCTTGACCGATGCGGCAACGGCCGCCTTGATCATGCGGGGCAACGACTCCGCGGGATCACGGGCGGTGCGTAATCCGCTGCAAGTGTTGGACGTCGCCGACGTGGCGTCCATCTTCGACCAGTCCCCCCGAAAGATTACGAGCATGGTCTCCAAGATCCGTCGGGCCGCCCTCGAACACTCCGAGATCAGCTATTTCGCCGATCCTTGTGATGCCGCAATGATGTGGTTCCGGGTGGTGCCGTCCGATTCAGGAGCGCACAACGATGAGCTGGGAGGCGCATCATCATGAGCAGTGAGGCTCTGAACGACAATTGTCATCCCCCGACCTACGGGTTGTCCCCGGAGGACGTCGACGCCCTCCACGACGAGCGTCGAGAAATGGTGGAATGGCTCGTCCGTACTCCCAACGGCCGTTCGATGATCAAGGAGTCGTGCCCCGACATCGACGGACTCGGACGGGCTCTGACCGACGAGATCGCCGACCTCGGGCGCGTCGCCCGAGGCGACGATGTCCTCCGGGCCCGGGCCGCCTCGGTACTGCTGAATGAGATCGTTCAGCGTGGCTACCGCGAGGCGACCAATGACCTGTACGCACACCGATCGGTTCTCTACCGGTGGGCCCAGGAGGCCCACCTGTGGCTGGATCGCAAGATCCGTTCCCGCACGTCGGGCAAGGAGTCCCCCCGCCGGCGCAACATCGCCCGCCGTTGGGGTTGGTACGGCAATGCCCTCACCTTCCTCGCCGCCATGGTCCTGGCCGTCAGCGGTTCCTTCACCATCGCCACACTGCTGATCTCGGCCCGCATCATGATCACCGCAGTCATCTGGTCGATGGCGTCGTTTCCGGCCGACGATTCGCCCGACAAGCCTGTCCTCGACAGCGACCCCCGGATCTGCGTGTTGGGCCACGGAGGTGACCTGCTGCTGTTCGCCTCCTTCAGCTACGCCCTGGTGCAGGCCAGTCATCCGGTCGCCGGGTTCCTCGTGGTGGTGGCCGGGTGGATCATGATCCTCGGGACCATCTTCCGGATCGGAGCCAGCGCATCGGGTTACCGGGTCCCCCGACTTCACCTGGAACGCATGGTGCGGGGCTTCTCCACCTGCGCCGCGGTCGGGCTGGCCGCCGCGTCGTCGATCCCCTGGTGGTGGTCGGCCGTGGTGTTGATCAGTCTGCCGACGTTCTTCGCCTGGATCGAGGGCTGGGAGGCCTGGCGGGCCATGAAGCTGAAGGTTGCCGCCCCGTTCGACCCCATCGTGCCCTCGGTGGAGATGTTCACCGCCGCCGACAACGGAGCCAAGGCCCACGGCACGGTCTGATCCGACTCCCCTACTCCTACCCCTACTCCCCCGCAGTCCCACATCTCCCAAGTCCGCACGTCGGCGGGTCGTCGCACGGACGAAGCTACAACAGCTCGTCCGTGCGATCGACGTTCGAGACACATTCCGATGATGTTTCGTCATCGTCTGCGAGAGCATTGATCGATGATCGCAACACGTTCCGCCCGTCTTTGAGGCGCACAACGTTCACCTTTTCCGTGAAGTATTTACGGTAACTCGATCATCGATCACAGTTTCCACATGAGCCCAATTCGACTCGTGTGGTGGCGATACCTGATGGACCTTCGGCCGGTGGTGCGCTACGTGCTGGAACGGTCGTGGTTTCTCCGTAACCATCTCGTGAAGGCCCGGATCGTGGCCCATGTTTTGGCCGGCAACCCGCACCAGCTGATCATCGCCTGCTACGGCCTCGCCGTCTGGGACGTGTCCAACTCGTTTCCCGCCGGTGTCCTGGCCTGGGCGTCCATGGTCGTCGCCGCCGAGCTGGTGCTCCAGTTCGTTCGGATGCGAGGGACCAGTCCGACACTGCTGATGCTGGTCGGCTGGAGGGAAGCGTGGCGGGTCCGTCGCCGCTGGCCGAGCGACTGGGCAGTGGTCGCGGCCAAGACCATCACCGTTCAGGCCGAGGTCGGAACCAGCGAGGAACCCAAAGCCCCACCGTTCCGCCCGATCTGCGATCATCCGAAGCTGTCGTGGATTCCGGAGATCAACTGGCCGGTCGTGACCTGGTGGGTCGGACCGCCCCCCGGACGGTCTTTCCAGGCCCTGGAGGCGACGACCGCCATACTGGCCGCCAACATCTCCCACTGTGAGCAGATCCGGGTCGAGTTCGATCGGGCCTCCGATTCCCACGGTCGGCTGATCATGGTCTTCGACCGGTTCGACAGCAGGCCCGACTGGCTGCCACCCATCGTCGACGGCCCGATGCCTGATCATGATCTCGGAGGTCCCGACACCGGAGGTCCCGACGCCGGAGGTCCCGATCCCGAGGCTGTCCCGGTCCCCCCGAAACTGCGGCTCGTGCACGATGACGCCGCACCGACGGTGTCGACGGGACCGACGTTCAACGTGACCGCCGAGGCGATCCCAATCCCGAACTCCGCCCTGCCACCGGCAGCGGAACCACCGGCCACCGGCGCATCGGTTCCGAGTCGCCGGCCCGGCCTCTCGCCCCCCAAACGCTGTACCGCCACGAGAAGAACCAGGAGAATGCCGTGAGCCCATTACCGCAACCCATCCGACCCCTCCGCCGACCGCCCGTGGTCGAGCGGAGCGACCACCGAGCCGATGTCATCCCGATCCGGCCCACTTCCCCTGAGCGGCCGGTCGTGTCGCCGATCGTCGACACCCCCGGTGACGAGACAGTTGTGCTCGGGCGGGCCGTCCCCTACCTCGGACCGACCTCAGCCGAGCCGGCCGCAGCGCCGCTCGACTGGCCGCTCGAATCGCCGATCGTCGCGCCGATCGCTGCGCCCGTTGGGGAGGCCGCGATCATCGATGAAGCCGGGATCCTTCCGCTGCTGGGCAGCGGTGGGGATCGCCACGACGTGGCCCCGCCTCCACCCCGGGTGCGGTACCGGCCACCGATCCTGTCGTCGGTGCTGATAGCCGGTGGTGGCATCGGGGCCGTGGCCACCGCCGGGACGTTCAGTGAGGTGCCACTCGTGGCCACGGTGGCCCTCCTGGCGATCATCGTCTGCGGCGCGGTTCTCGTGGCCGCTCAGATAACCCAGGAGATCCGTCGGTTCAACCACAGGTGAGACCTCGCCCCGCCGAACTTTGTGCGCCTGGCGACCCGTCAAGGGGTCGTCGGAGGCTCAAAGTTCCGGCGGGTGGGGTCGTTGGAGGCTCAAAGTTACGGCGGGCGGTTGCGGTTACTCGGGGTCGGCGAAGCTCGGGGGACGTTTCTCGAAGAACGCCATCACCTGTTCGACCTGATTCGGTGAGCCGATCAACTTGGCGATCTCGGCCCGTTCCCGGGCGAAGCCGTCGGCCACGGAGATCTTGGCCGCCTCGTTGAACAGGCGCTTGGCGGCTCGGATGGCGTGTGGTGACTTGCCGGCGATCTCTGACGCCATCTCCAGGGCCGTCGATCGTGGGTCGTCGCTGAGCTTGGTGGCGAGCCCAAGACCATGGGCCTCTGTGCCGGAGATCATTCGCCCGGTGAACGTCAGTTCCTTGGCCACATCCACTCCGACGAGGTTGACGAGAGCCTGCGTACCGGTCATGTCGGGAATCAGCCCCCAGCGGATCTCCAGTACCGACATCGTGGCGTCAGGGGCGACGACGCGGATGTCGGCCCCGAGCGCAAGCTGGATGCCGCCACCGAGCGCATGGCCGTGAACCGCGGCGATGACCGGAACGGGCAGCGACGTCCACCCGTAGACCGCTTGTTGACCTCGATGGGTGATGCGACCCTCCATCGGTTTGGTGATGTCGCGGGCGTCGCCGTTGCTTGTGGTCGAGCCGCTGGAATCGCCGTCACCCATCTGCTGGAAGCTGGCGAAGTCCAGTCCGGCGCAGAACGACCGGCCCTCACCCGACAGCACCACGCAGCGCAGGGACGGATCAGCGGCCAACTCATCAGCGGTTTCGATGAGAGCGGCGAACATCGCCGGGTCGAGGGCGTTCATCTTGTCCGCCCGGTTGAGGCGCACGTCGGCCACCCCGCCGTCTCGATTTACCGTGATCCGGTCGCTCATGGCGCCATCCTATAACAGGTCCTCGCGACGGGCCGATCCCGCTGACCGGGTGCGTCAAGTGGGCGGTTGCCGGACCGGTCAACTCGTCAGCGGCTGGCTACGGCATCGACTGGGAGGCGTCTGCGTCGGGATCGTCATCGTCGTCACCCTCGTTCCGAAACACCGTCGTCGTGGTGGTCGAAGACGTGCTCGTCGGCGCAGAGGTTGTCTCCAACCTCGTACTCGGGGATGTGGTTGCCGATGTGGTCGTACTCGATGAGGTGGGTGGAGGTTCGACATCGGCGGCGGTGCCGGTCGTCGCTGCGACCGAATTCGTCGACGAGTCCGACGTGTCCAGGTCCCGTCCCGGCACCGTCGCCCGAAGGACGATGATTGGTTTGCCTGTGAGCGCATCAGGTTCGGCGGCGAAGTCACCGGAGGAACGATCAGCGTTCGCCGACTGGTCGGAGTCCACTGCGTCCGATGAGATACGGAGCGAGTCGGCCGTGGCCATCGGACTCCTCGACGTCTCGGTGACCACCAACACCGCCACGGCCAGCAGGGCACCGCCGACGGCGAGGCTTCGGATCAATCTCGTTCTCCGGTCCATCCAAGCCAACACGAGTCTGCTCCGACCGTCTCCATCTGTTGCCATGTCGGTTTTGTGCCGGGTTCACCACCGTTTGGAGGCGAGCGGTGTACCCGGCACAACCGGCCCAGGCGACAGGGCCTCTACCTGAAGAGTCGCCGGTGGCGCCGCACGGGATACCACGCGGTGTCGATTTCTCGAGACCGCGGTGCCCCCGGCACCCGATGATGTCGTTCTCAGGGGTCAGATGTGGGCTCGCATCGTGATCGTGACGGACCCCGTGCGAAGTTCGTATCGCACCGTGTCGCCGTCGTCTGTGCCGGCGAGACGTATGTCCAGCTGTGACGATGACAACGTCTGAATCACCGGTGACCAGCCGCGTTCGGCGGTGACCTCCAGATGGGAAATGCCGTCGGCGTTGTATGAGACGTCGACTCGGCCGGCGTCCCCGAAGTCGAACACTCGCG
Organism: Acidimicrobiales bacterium; assembly: GCA_965216675.1. Classification (GTDB taxonomy): domain Bacteria; phylum Actinomycetota; class Acidimicrobiia; order Acidimicrobiales; family SZUA-35; genus JAHELU01. The sequence continues at coordinate 2,976,946 of CBDCGK010000004.1, forward strand.
AAGACGTGAAGGGCGAGCGGTGGGTCGATTCCGGTTCGAGGAGCATCCGAACCACGGTCGTGACCCCGCCGGCCTCATCGTCGTCGTCATCATCATCGTCGTCACCACCAACGGCGATCTCCACGAACTCGACCCGAAGGTTCGCCCGCTCGCCGCCGTTGACGAAGCTCACGGTGACGCCACCGTTGCCGACGGGTTCGACGTTGTGGGTCCAGCCCGGGCTGGAGACGACGTCGGCCACCGAAGCCGAATCGCGATCGAAGCGCAGCGCTACCATGCCGGCCCCGCCGACCGTGATCGGTATGCCGTCGGTGCTGAGCGTGTGTGCCGTCGTTGACGATGCGGTGTCCGGTGGAGTCGATGTCGAGACGGTCCCTGATGTGGATGTCGTGTCGCCGGAGCTCGGTGTGATCGCAGGCGTCGGCTCGCCGCCGGGCTCGGGCAAGACCGAATCCCCAACCGATTCGGCTGCGGAGGTGGTGGTGGGGTCCGCCCCCTCCGCCGGCAGGCGGCTCTCGCTCACGGAGTCGACCGGGTCGGCGGTCGACGCCGGCTCGGGGTTGGTGCTCGCCGCCGCGCTGGCCTCGTCCTCCGCTCGTACCGTGCCGCCCTGGGTGATCGTCGACTCGTCGGACCCGACAGCCAAGGTGTAGCCGACCGAGGCGATCAGAATCACGGCGGCTGCGGCGGCCGGATACCACCGTCGCTGTTCCCGGGGTCTCGGCAACGAGGCAACCCCGATCGGGGGCGGCAACGCCGACTCCTGCTCGTCGTGGTGACCGGCGGTTTCGGCGACCGACTGTGAGCCCGCGGCGATGCGGGCCGCCTCGGTCGCGATGCGTGTGGCCGTTCCCGAGTCGATCCGTCGTCCCGCTCGCCCCAGTTCGACGAGTGATTCGAGGCTGCGCTCGAGGGCGTCTTCGGAGTCGAGCCTGCTCATCGGGTCAGTCCGATCCGGGTGGGAGATGCGGTTGCGATCGATGGGCCGTGCCCGGTTCTCGGTTGGTTCAGGTGCCGACGCAGCGAGGCCACCGCCCTGCGTTGATTGGCCTTGACCGCTGTGACCGAGGTATCGGTGATCGTCGCGATCTCCCGCGTCGTGAGGCCGGCAACGAGGCGCATCGTCAGCACGTCCTGCTGGATCGGCGTGAGCACGTGGAGCAGTTCGAGCACCCGCTCCCGATCGAGGTTGGCCATGGCCTCCTGTTCCACATCGCCGCCGACGGAACGGGCATCAAGAGACTCGGCGGTCCAGGGTTCACTCGGTCGACGGACGTTGTAGCGAATACTGTCGACGACCCGCCGTCGGGCGATGACGAAAGCGAGTGTGCGAAAGGAGTTCCAGTCGCCATCGAAACGGTCGATCCCGCCGGCGAGGTGAAGGTAGACGTTGGCGAGCACCTCGTCGGGATCGTCGGCTCCCCGCACGGCGACGTAGCCCCGAAGCGCCGGACCGAGCACGTCGACCGCTTGCCGCCAGGCCACCTCCGAGCCGGCCTTCAGGTCGCGAATCGACGGTATCTCGGCATCGTCCGCCGGTTTCCAACCAGGCCGTAACCGTGTCCGCAGACGTCGAGGCGCCACCGCCACAACATACAGAACTCTGCTTGTCTTTCCCACTGTGCGGGGGTGGCGGCCGGGTTCGGCGCCGGGTTCTGGCCCGTCACCGGACCGGGCGGCGCCACACTGAGACGGCCGAGTCACTGCCCTCCTCGAAGGGCGTGCCGTCCCAGTCGGCGATGCGACGGATGAGCTCCAAACCGGCGATCCGAGCCATCAGGTCCAGCTCGGCCGGCCAGATGTAGCGGTGCTCCGACGCCGCCCTCGTCCACCTGCCGTCGTCGCCCCGGCGGAAGTGGTGGGACGTGAGGCGCTGGCTGACCGTGTCGATGGTGTCCAGGTTGAGATGATCGTCTGTGAGCTCGCAGGGTACTGCCCGCTGACCCGGTGGGAGCCGCCGCAGATCGGGCACGAAGTTCTCGACCACGAAGAAGCCGCCCGGAGCGAGATGGCGGGCGGCGTTGACGAAGCAGTCGACCTGGGCGTCCTGGGTCAACAGGTTGGTGATGGTGTTGTAGACCAGGTAGACGAGGTGGAACCCGCCGGGCCCGGGCGGGGGAGCGTCGACAACCGACATGTCACCGACGGTCACCGGGATCTCGTCGGCCGCCACCTTGGCCCGCAGCTCCGCCACCATCGGCTCCGCCAGCTCGATTCCGGCCACGGCCAACCCCCGGTGATGCAGCGGCACCGCGACCCGACCGGTGCCGATGGCCAACTCCAGAACCTGCGGCGTGGCGGTCGCGGGCCCGGTGGTGGCGGTCGACGGATCGGGTGCCGGGTCGGCTGCCGGGTCGGCCACCGACGCCGCTGTTCTGGCCAGGTCGGTCAACATCTCGACCGTGGGACCGAGCACCGCGGGGTCGAACCTGGCCCGGTGGTTGAGGTCGTAGCTGCGGGCGTGCGCCTCGGTCCAGAGCTGGGATCGCATGACCCCATTGTCGCCTACGCCGTCGAGCGCGGAACCGGGTTTTCGCTTCCCCCGAGGGTGGCGTCGATCCACTCGTCGACCACGAACCACTGGTCGAGCAACCATTGGGAACGGCCCTCCCGGTCGGCCGGCATGTCGTCGAGCGAAACCGACCAGCCGTGGGCCACCACGGTCCGGTTGAGAGGAATCGACTGCCACAGCGAACGCACGCTGGTGATGTCGTCGAGCCCGGCGTGACCGAGGAACACGACGGTGGCTTCCGGAGCACCCTCGATGGCGGCCATGACGCCTCCGGTTTTCGGCAGCAGCGTGTGTTTCAGCGATTCGGCCAGTTGGGCCCGGTGTTCCCGACCCCTCGATCGTTCGAAGTCGATCCGCTGGGCCCGCCGACGCGGCGTGAAGTTGCCGCCCTCGGGGCACAGGATGAGCGTCTCGGAGGGGCCCATGCCGGCCGTCAGCCGTCGGATCTCGTCGAGCTCGGCGATCGTGTCCTTGGGGGTCTGGTGCAGGTAGTGGAATCCGAGCCGTTCGCCGGCGATGTCGAGGAAGGGGTCCCACTGGAGTTTTGCGGCGCCCACCGCGTGGCAGCGGCGGTTCATGTCACGGAACACGATCTTCATGAGCCGCAGCGCGTCGCCCGGTCCGACGTGGCGGGCGAAGACGAGCTGGGGTCGGTCGGTCGGGGCGTCCAAGGTCATGGTGAAATCGAATCCGACGAAGAAGACGATGGCGTTTGTCACCAGGGCCATGTACTGGCCGGCCAGCAGGTTGTTGGCCCGCACCCAGAAGGGGCGGTCCATGAACAGGCCGAAGACGCTGCCCACCCACACGGTGAAAAGGGCGAAGAGGCCGAAAACCTCGGCCACACAGAAAGCGAGGCAGATGCCGACGACCCGACTGATACGCCAGCGGCGTCGATCGAAAACCAGATCGAGTACCGCGGCGACCAGGTGGATGAACGGTGATGCGAGCGTGAAGACCAGCGCCCCGACGAACACCACCGGTGCGATGATGAGTCGGCGGATCCAGCGTGGGGGAAGAACGTCCATGACTTGCGCCTGCCGTTCGGGGTCTTGTGTCGTCGGGGTCGAACCGAGGTGAAGGTTGGATTCACACTACTTCGCCCGCCGAGCGCCGGTCCAGGAGACGCGGCTCGCGGATAGCCTGAAAGTCATGGCTTCACCCCGTGAAAAGGTCGCTTGGGTCTTGGGCGGCGGCGGTCTGCGAGGAGCCAGCGAGGTCGGCATGGCCCGCGCTCTGGCTCAGCGTGACCTCGTGCCCGACCTGATAGTCGGCACCTCGATCGGCTCGCTCAACGGCGCGGTCCTGGCGTCGGCTCCGATCGACGAGTCGGTCCAACGTCTCTCGCTGATGTGGGAGCAGATGCAGGCGTCCGCGGTGTTCGGTGAGTCGCTGGTCAACCGGGTCCGGCACCTCTTCAACCACTGGACCCACCTCCACTCCAACGTGCCGCTGCGAACCCTGGTCGAGACCTGGGTTCCCTACCGGAAGTTGGAGGAGGCCTACACCGAGGTTCAGACCTGTGCCGCCTGTATCGAGACCTCCGCCGAGCACTGGTTCACCGACGGACCGGTCACCGAGGCGGTGCTGGCGTCCTGTGCTCTCCCGGGTGTGCTGCCCCCGGTCGAGATCGGTGGCCGGCACTACATCGACGGCGGTGTGGTCAACTCCATCCCGGTGTCGCGGGCCATCGACCTCGGGGCCACCGAGATCTACGTGCTCCACGTCGGCCACATCGACGATCCGCTGAAGGTGCCCCGACATCCGTGGGATGTGGCCATGGTGTCGTTCGAGATCGCCCGTCGCCACCGCTTCCATCGTGAGCTGGAGACGGTTGACGACAACGTCACGGTGCACGTGCTGCCCACCGGCAAGCCGCCCGGCCGCTACAACGACCCGGCCAAGCTCCGGTACAACCACGACAAGGCGATCAGGGCTCACATCGAATCGGCCGAGCTGGCCACCCAGGACTTTCTCGACGACTTGGTGTAGCCGCGGGTCCCCAGCTCGAGTCGTCGGCTCGTCGACTGTGACGTCTAGGGCCCGAACAGGTCGAGCACGATCACCTCGACCTCGCCGGTGTTGTTCCGGAACAGGCTGATGCCGTACCACTGGATGCAGCTGTCGATGCCCACGGGTTCGATGTTGACCTGCGACAGCGCGTCCCATTCCGTCGGCCAGTCGACGGGTGGTCCGGCACAGTGCGGGATAGGGCCCGTGCTGAACTCGACCTGGCCGTCGACCAGCAGTTCGAGCGGCTCGAACGGTCCCGAGAACCCTTCGAACTCGTCGACGTCGATGACCCAGTTGGCCCGATCGGCCAGCTCGGCCCGGCTGAAGGTGTCCTGGTGGGTGACGCCGAGGCTCAGCGTGACCTCGTCGGCCAGGTCGAGGTCGGTGAAGGCGCCGCCCTGGGCGAACCGGACGAGGGCCTGGGCTGCGCTCTGGTCGTCGGTGTTCGGCTCGGCTCCGGAGTCGATCGGTCCGTCGGTCACGGTGAATGCAACGGTGGTTCGACTCGGCGTGTCGACACCGCCCTCACCGTCGAGGAGCATGCGGTAGGAGCCGGGCTGGAGGTCGGCGGCGGTGACCGCGAAGCGTCCCCAGGCTTCGGTCCAGTCGTTGGTCTGAACCGCGTACTCGGTGCCCCGCAGCGTGCCGAGGGCGGCGCTGCCGCTGTAGAGGGCGGCCACCGGCCGGCCGTCGTCGTCGACGATCGATACGCCGAGGTTGGCCTCGAACGGGCGGGCGAGGCCGGTGACCGTCACCGTGCCGGCGCCCACAGCGGGATCGTCGGTGAGGGCGACGAACCGTCCGGTTGTCGGGGCCTCGCCGGCGATCTCCATGTCGATGACGAGGATGCCGCTTTGGGGCATCGGGGTGAACCCGGCTCGGCTGACCGGCGTCGGGACGACCAGGTCGACGGAGCCGTCGTTCGATCGGGCGATGTAGACGCCGTCGTCAGTCTCGGTGGCGTTCGGCCACGCTGAGGCGACATTCTCGCCCAACTCGAACGTGACCCCGTTGCCGCCACTGGAGCTGACGTAGGCGGCCGGCAGGGTTGTGGCCGGTCCGGTGCCGCTCGGTACCTCGTCCCAGGCGAACGGGTTCGATCCGGGGGTCAAGGTGACCACCACCCGCAGGCAGTTGTCGCCGAGCCGGGCGCTTTCGAGGGCCGACACGTAGCTGGTCGAGGAGAGCCTGCCGCTCGTGCCGATATCGCCTTCGAAGACGCAGGCCGGGACCTCGTCGGTGCCGACGGCGATGCCGTCGGTGAGCGGGATCAGGAAGGCGGCGTTGACCCAGCCGGTCGGCTGACCGCCGTGGAGCGGCTCACCGAGGTTCACCTCCACCGGGTCGAGCAGTTGGACCTGGAACCAGGTGCCGCCGTCGTCGGTTGTGGTCGTCTCGCCGGTCAGGCGGATACCGCGATAGTTCGGGGGCAGCTTGGCCAGCAGGTCGGCTCCGGCGTCGGGCGCCCGGCGCACGTTGAGGAACGGGTCGCTGGTGTCGGCTTCGACCTTGGTGGTGTCGACCCGGTACCGGGCCCCGGCCTCACCGGCCACCGGCGTGTCGCCGTTGTCGCTGTCGTCGTTGCCGTCCGGATCGTCGCCGGTTCCGTCGTCGGCGTCATCGGCGGTGTCGTCGGTGGTGATCGCGCCGTCGGAATCGTCGTCGGTGCCGTCGGTCGTGCCGTCGCCGTCGAGATCGCCCTCGGTGGCGATGTCCTGGTTGTCGCTGTCGTCGCCGGGCAGGAGTTGCCAGGCGCCGAAGCCGGCGATCATCGCGACGACGACGAAGGCCAGCGCGGGGATGAGGCGGTTGTCGGTGTTGGGGCCGCCGAACGGGTTGAGACGTCGGACTCGGCGGCCGGCGGCCTGGGTGTGTGGGCCACGGTCGACAGGTACGGTGCCGGCCCGGCGACTCAGGTCGCGGAACGCCTCCGCGATGCGGGCATCGGTCTGGGGGTTGGGGGTGTAGTCGTCGTTCATCGGGGTGTTCGGGCTGTCCGGAGTGTTGGGGGTGTTCGGGCTCATGCGGAGACTCCTTCCAACGTCGAGGCCAGGGTGCTGCGGCCTCGATGAAGGTGGACTCGGGCAGTGGACTCGGAGCAGTCGAGGATCTCGGCGATGTCGGCCACCGATCGGTCCTCGAGGTAGTGCAGGGCCACCGCGGCCCGCTGTTGACCGGGCAGCTTGGCCACCGCCGACCACACGTCGTCGAACCGAGGGGGATGGGGTTCGACGACGTGGGCGGCGCGGGTGCGATCGTTGTTGCGGAGGCGGAGTTTGGCCTTGAGCTCGGTGGCAATTCGTTTGCGGTTGGTGAGCGCCAGGTTGATCGTGACCCGTCGCACCCAGGCCCCGGGCTTGTCGTAGGTGCCGACCTCGTCCCAGCGGTTGTAGGCCCGGAGCAACGCCTCCTGGGCCAGATCCTCGGCGGCGATCGTATTGCCGGTGATCGCCCCGGCGAGTGCGACCATGGCGGGCAGCTCCCGCCGGTAGAACGCGTCGAAATCGGAGTACGTGGCGCTACGGGCGAGCGGATCGTGGACCGGGGGCTCGGTCATGTCGTCGATTCTCGCATACACACTCTGCACACCACTGCCGACCTTCGTCACGTTTACCGATGTGACGGGAGTCACTCATGGGGTTCTGGTGCGCGGGTTGGGTGGCTTCCGCTCGGAGTCATCTCATCTACTCGAACAAATGTTTGACTATCGGCTTCGCTTCGAGTACAGTGGATTTCAGCCGGTTCGGGGTCCGGCACTCGCACCACTGGTGCCTTCAGTACCACTCTTGTGAAGGTTATTTCCGTAAATGGTGGATCCTGTGGCGGACTCCTTTCGCGTGCCACCGGCGCACGCTAATTCGGTTGACGGCGCAACCTCGCTGATCGACTCACTCTGCTCGTCGCTCTCGACGGTGGATCTGGGCTGTTGTGGGCCCGAGGATCTCGAGCGGTTGTTGCGATCCGTTCGGGCCGGTCAACGTGCGTTGGATCGGATCGTGATGCAGATCGGTGTCGTGGGCGCCCGTCTGGCCGACGCCGGTCGGGGGCGGGGAGCCCATGGCGTGTTGCTGGCCGACGGCCGAGCCGTGCCCGGTCGAACAGCCCGTCGGGAGGTCGCCCGCGCTGGGGTTGTGGCGGAGTTCTCCGCGATCCGCACCGGCGTCGACAGCGGTGTCATCGGTGCCGCCCAGGTCGACCTGTTCGCCCGAGCCGCCAAAGATCTCGGTCCCGACCTTCGGCAGCACCTCGATGATCCGGAGCTGGTCGCCGCAGCTGGCTCTGAACCGGTCGACGTGTTAGCCCGCCGGCTGCGTCGCACCGTCGAACTCATTCGAGGCGATGACGGCCTTGCCGATTCCGAGTCGAAGCGTGAGGCGTCCACTTGGCGCTCCTGGATCGACCACCGAACCGGCATGGGCCATGTTCACGGGGAATTCGACCCCGAGCGATTCGAGGCGATCTGCGGTGCTGTTGACCGGCAGGTCAGCCGCTTGGCCAACAAGGGTGGGGTCTCCAAGACGCACGGCCTGGCCGCTCAGGCGGTGTTCGAGTTGTTGACCGGCAGGGCCTCGGTCGGCTCAGGCGCGCCTCACATCGGTGTGCTCGTCGACTGGGAGACCTTCACGAACGGTGGCCACGCCGATTCCGTACGGGAGACGGAGGGTGGAGTGTCCGTGCCGCCGGAGACGGTCGCTCGTCTTGCCTGCGACGCCGTTGTCCAACGCATTGTCTGCGACGAACGCGGCGTGCCGGTGAACGTCGGTCGGCGCTACCGCACCGCCACCGCCGCCCAATGGCTGGCGATGCGAGCGATCTACCGAACCTGCGCCTGGCACGGCTGCGACCGCCCTCTTTCTTGGTGTCAGCTCTGCGATGTTGCCGTAGGCAACTCGAGGCGGTCGCCGAAGGCGACGCACCACCACATTCACGAGTGGGAACACGGCGGTGCAACCGATCTCTGCAATCTGGTTCCGCTCTGCAGCGAACACCACCATGCGGTCCATGAAGGCGGTTGGAGCTTGCGGCTCCACGATGACCGGCTTCTCGACATCGTCGCCCCCGATGGAGGGCTCCACGTCAGCACCGTTCCGGATCGCCGTCCGGATCGGGCCCCTCCCGAGCCTCCGGGCTGGTCGCCAGTGCGAGGCAGACGCTCTCGCCGCCTGGTTGCCGCCGTTCGCGGTGGCGGTCGGGAGTGAGCGCGGCCGATCCGACCGTGCCACCCTGATTGCCGCCATTCGCCGCACTGCTACTTGAAAACTGAATAGAACCCGGTGGTGTCCGCTCAGTCCGACGCCGGCTGACCCAGAAGATCGGTCTGGACACGAGTCGCGGACCGGAACGGGTTTCGGTACAGACCTCGGAAGTGGCTGCGGACCCCGACCTCCAGCTCACAATCGGATTGGGGGTGGGCCACACAGGTCAGGACGTAGCCGGCGTCGGCCATGTAGTCCTTGAGGCCGACGGCCTCGGGCTGGTCGACGGAGCCCGACACAAGCCGGGCCGCGCATGTCACGCAGCCGCCGTAGCGGCACCCGAATGGGAGCACAAGGCCATCGGCTTCGGCCGCCTCGAGGATCGTCTGGCCGTCGCCGACCTCGACCACGCGGCCGCCCCGGTTGATGAGCACGACCCGCGCCATGTCGGAGCCGCCTACAGCCAGATGTCCGACGTGCAGTCGCCTCCGGGATAGCGGGTCTCGTGGCAGCGGGACGGACCCTTGGGCTCGAGACCGAAGTCCACGAAGAAGTCCGGGTTGATGGCCATGCCGCCGTTCTCGACATCGCAGTCGACCATCACCATCGCCGATCCCACATCGGTCATGGCCGGGTAGAACTGGTTGTCCCAGGTCGAGAACAGCGACGTCGTCACATACAGCCGTCGGCCGTCGAGCGACAGCTGGATCATCTGCGGTGCCCCCTCGATCCGGTGCCCATTCACTTCGGGCGCCTTGTCGAGAAGACCGCCGAGCCATACCTGTCCGGTCAGCCGCGGGTTCGATGGATCGCTGATGTCGTACTGGCGCACGTCGCCGTGGAGCCAGTTCGAAAAGTAGAGGTACCGGTCGTCCATCGACACGAGGATGTCGGTGATCAGACTCGGCACGGGAAAGTCCCAGCCGTCGAGCTCGACCGGGTCGACGTCGATGATCTTCTCGATCGTGATGTCGGAGCCGTCGTCAGCCGAACCCGACCCGTTGCGGTGGTAGTGCCAGATGTTCGAGGCCAGTGTCGCCCCGACGAAGCCATGCGATGAATCCGGGTTGTGGTGGAAGCGGACCTCGAGCGGGATCATGCCCTCAGCGCCCAGGTCGACCGACCGCACGATGCGCTTGCCCTCGAAATCCCAGAAGTGGATCGAGTGACCGTACTTGCCGGCCTCCACATCGGCCAGGTCGAAGCCCGGCATGAACGTGTTCGGCGCCCCCCACTCGGAAGACACCATGAGGTTGTGGCGAGGCTGGTACCAGAAGTCGTAGTTGAAGTTCATGCCGCTGATGTCGTTCTCCCAGCGGCCGACGATCTCGAAGTCCTCGTTGAGGTGGAGGAACCCGCCGGGTGCATTGCCCTCGGCGTCGCCCAGCATCGAGATGATGATGTCCGACCCGAGGCAGTGCACGGTGTGGGGTGCGGAGAGATTGGTCTTCGCCTTGATCTCATCGCCCTCGATCACCATGTGAAGCCGGGGATTGGCCGGGTCGGTGGCTGTGTCGACGATGTGGATCCGAGACGACCGCACCCCCGGGATGATCATGTAGCGCCGTTCCTTGGTCGCGTCGTCGTGACACGACGAGCAGGCGTTCCATCCCGTGTGATGGAGTTCATCGCCGATGTTCGGCATCTCCAGTCGGCTGATCACCTGCGAGTAGGTCGGTGAGTCAGGATCGGCATCGATCGTGGCCAGATAGTCGGGCGCTTCGATACCGGTGCCGGTGTAGAGCGCAGCGGTGTAGAGCAGCTTCTCCCGATCGGCCCTCCGAGCCTCCTCGGGCGAGGCGTACCCCGGTCCACAGCATGCTGTTTCGTCGCTCATTGGTCGTCCCCCTGTAGGGCAATCGAGCGCCGTGTCCACCCAACGACAACGCTAGTCGTTGGGCGGGTACCAGACCAATGGGCGGATTGTCGCTACAGAACTCGGCGGCCCCGCAGGATGGCGAGCAGGCCGATGATGGCCAGAACGACGATGATGATGGTGACGATGGTGCCCATGATTGTGGTCTCCTCGGAGAGGTGTCCGCCGACCGACCCGTGGTCGAGGCGTCGTCGAGCGTGTTCTCGATGAGAGAGGCGTATCCGGTAACTCGGATGCTCAAACCTCTCGTCAGTCGAGGTGGTCGAGCGCGACACCGGCGAGGTCGAAGAGATGGGCTCGACGCCACGACAGGCGCACCGTCGATCCGGCGGGTGGGGTCGGCGTCGGGCCCATGGCCTGGAGGGGGAGACCGTCGGCGTCGAGGTGGACCAGCGCCGTTCGTCCGAGCACGGCGGCCGATCGGACGGTGGCGGTGAGAGAATCGAGCCGATCCCCCGAAACCGTCGACGACCCGACTCCGGCGCTGGAGTCGACGATCTCCAGATCCTCCGGTCGGATGCCGACGATCATCGGTCGGTCGGGCAGCTCTCGCCAGGTTCGCAGCACCCCGGCCGGTGTCACGACCTCGGTTCGCTCACCGCGAACATGACGGACTCGCCCGGCGAGCCGGTTCAGCTCCCAGCGTCCGGTCAGGCCCGCCACCTCCAGCGAATCGGGCCGATCGTAGAGATCCTCGGCTGAGCCCAGTTGGGCAATGGTCCCGTCGGTCAGCACGGCAAGGCGGTCTGCAAGGCCAACCGCCACCTCCCAGTCATTGGTGGCGACCACCATCGTGGTTCCATCGTGCCGCTGCTGGTCCCGTATCTGGCGGATCAGGGACCGTCGGGCCATCGGGTCGAGGGCGATCACCGGTTCGTCGAGCAACAGGACGGCGGCTCGCCGCACCGTGCCCCGGGCCGTGGCGGCGACGTGTTGTTCGCCGGCCGACGTCTGGCTCGGTCGCCGGTTGCCGAGCCGGCCGATCCGGAACCGGCGAAGTTCACGGAACGCACGGAGGCGTCGCTTGTCCCGCGGTCGCTCGTCGCCGTAAACCAACGGCCGTTCGACGTTGGCGGCCAGGGTGAGGTTCGGTTGCAGAGCCGGGGATTGGCTGACCAGCGAGATGCCCCGCTCGTGGGTAGGTAGGTGGGTGATGTCGTTGTTGCCGAGCACGACGTGTCCGCTCGACGGTTGCTGCAGCCCGACGATCGTCTGGAGCAGCGTTGTCTTGCCGGCGCCGGACGGTCCGAGCACGGCCAGGGACGCGCCCGATTCGACCACCAGGTCGAGACCCCGGAGGACCTCGACGCCGTCGAGCGTGACCTCGATCGCGTGCAGTGACAGCGTCGTCACCCCTCCAGTGTTCCACGGCTCGTCCCGAGGGTCACCTCGGGGCGCCGGCCCAGACCGTCACAGCCCGTCCTTACTGTGACCACTGTGGCCCTCGTCGAGCCTCCGCAACTGATCGCCCCCACGGCTGCCTCCACCGAGCAGCTCAGCTTCGGCACGCTCGACGAGACGTTCGCGGCCGCGCTCGAACCTACCCTGGCGCTTCGTCACGACCTCGTGCCCGGCGTCGGACTGCACCCGGCGGTGGCCCGGTGGTTCGAGGGTCGGTTCGAGGCCGGACCGACGCCGCCCCAACTCGAGGGCTGGCCGTCGATAGCGGCGGGCCACAACACGTTGATCGCTGCGCCCACGGGGTCCGGCAAGACCCTCGCCGGCTTTCTCATGTCGATCAACCGGCTGTATCTCGACCATGCGCTGGGTGCCGAGATCAGCGGTACGCAGGTGGTGTATGTGTCGCCGCTCAAAGCGCTGGTGGTCGACATCGCCGAGAATCTCGAACGTCCCCTGGCCGAGATAGCGGCGGTTGCCCGGTCCATGGGTCTGTCGGCCCCCGACCTGACGATTGGTGTCCGCACCGGTGACACACCGTCGAGCGACCGGCAGTCGATGGTCCGTCGGCCCCGCACGTTCGTCGTCACCACACCCGAGTCGCTCTACCTGCTGGTCACGGCGGGCAGGAGTCGGGAGACACTTCGCTCGATCGGAACGATCATTGTCGACGAGATCCACACCATGGCCCGCGACAAGCGGGGGGCACACCTGGCGCTCACCCTGGAACGCCTCGACCATGTGTGCCGCTCCTCGGCCGGCATCGGATCGTCGCCGGTGCGGATCGGACTGTCGGCCACCCAGCGGCCCGTCGAGACGGTGGCCCGGCTACTGGTCGGGGTCGGCAAGAAAGCGACCGGCGACGGTCGACCCGACTGTGTGATCGTCGACACCGGCCACCAGCGAACCCTCGACCTCGAGATCGAGCTTCCCGACAGCGAGCTGGAAGCCGTGGCCTCCCACACCCAGATGGATCAGATCCTCGACCGGATCGCCGACCTGGTGGGCGAGCACCGCACCACGCTGATCTTCGTCAACACCCGCCGTCTGGCTGAACGTCTGGCCCATCAGCTCGGAGAACGATTGGGTGACGATGTGGTCTCGGCGCACCACGGAAGTCTGTCGAAGGACCGCCGCCACCGGGTCGAGCGACGCCTCCGGGCCGGTGAGCTGAAGGCGCTGGTGGCCACCGCATCGCTGGAGCTGGGGATCGACGTCGGTCCGGTGGAGTTGGTCTGCCAGATCGGGTCGCCCCGGTCGATCGCCACATTCCTCCAGCGGGTCGGTCGCTCCAACCACACCCGACACGGCACACCCCGCGGGCGCCTTTATCCGCTGACCCGCGACGAGCTGATCGAGTGCACGGCGCTGATGGCGGCGGTCCGGCGGGGCTCTCTCGACGTCCTCCATCCACCGGTCGCCCCGCTCGACATCCTGGCCCAGCAGATCGTGGCTGAGACCGGGGCCGAGGAGTGGCGCACCGACGACCTCTTCGACCTGGTCACCAAGGCGGCACCCTATGAGTCGCTCGCCCGGGAAGTGTTCGATGAGGTGGTTCGCCTGTCCGCCGAGGGGATCATGACGGGGCGGGGTCGGCGGGCCGCCTGGGTCCATCACGACGAGATCAACGGTGAGTTGCGGGGCCGTCGGGGCGCCCGCTACGTGGCGCTCAGCTCGGGCGGGGCGATCCCTGAGATCTACGACATGCGGGTCGTGGCCGAACCCGAGGAGCTGTTCATCGGCACCGTCACCGAAGACTGGGCCACCGAGTCGATGGCCGGTGACATCTTCCTCCTCGGCACCCACTCGTGGCGGATCCGACGGGTGAGCGGCGGGGAGGTGCGGGTGACCGACGCCGAGGGTCAGCCGCCCACGGTCCCGTTCTGGACCGGCGAGGCGCCGGCCCGGACCGCGGAGCTGTCGGCCGAAGTGTCCCGGCTCCGAGCCGCAGTCGACGACCTGCTGACCGATGACGGGGATGATCACGCTGCCGACGGCGGGTCGCAGGCCAAGGCCTGGTTGATGGCCGAGGCGGGGATCACCGGCGACGCCGCCGCCCTCATCGTGGCGTACCTGGCCAGCGCTCGGGCCGCACTCGGGCGGCTGCCCACTGCCGCCGACCTGGTGATGGAGCGGTTCTTCGACGGCTCCGACGGCATGCAGCTCGTGATCCACTCACCCCTCGGTGGCCGCATCAACCGGGCGATGGGCTACGCCCTCCGGAAGAAGTTCTGCGTCGGCTTCAACTTCGAGCTGCAGGCGGCCGCGTCGGACGACGCGGTGGTGATCTCGCTCGGACCCCACCACTCGTTTCCGCTGTCCGACGTCCAGCACTTCCTCCGGCCGGAGATCATCCGGGAAACGCTCACACAGGCGGTGCTCGATCAGCCGGCGTTCCAGTCGCGGTGGCGGTGGAACCTGAACCGGGCGCTGATCGTGCTGCGCATGCGCAATGGCAAACGCAACCCGCCGCCGATTCAGCGCATGGAGAGTGACGACCTGCTCGCCGCGCTGTTCCCCGACGCCGCCGCCTGCCAGGAGAACGTGAGCGGCCCGGCTGAGATCCCCGATCATCCACTGGTACGGCAGACGATCCACGACACCCTCACCGAGGGCTTGGACGTCGACGGGCTGATCGACCTGTGGCGGGCGCTGGGTGAAGGTTCGGTAGTGATGCACTGCGTCGACACCACCGAGCCGTCGTTGCTGGCCCACGAGATCCTGACCGCCCGCCCCTACGCGTTCCTCGACGACGACGCCGAGGCGGCGGAGCGCCGCACCCAGGCCGTGCCGTTGCGACGGGGTCTGCCCGTCGACCCGAACGACATCGCCCGACTTCACCCGGAGGCGATCGCCGAGGTCCGGGCCGAGCTGGCCCCCGATCCTCGCACCGCTGACGAACTCCACGACCTGTTGCGCGATGCGGTGTTGTTGACGGCCCAAGACCGGTGGCGTCCGCTCATGGATGAACTCGTGGCCAAGGGTCGGGCGTCGGCTGTCGAGAGCGAGAGCGAGAGCGGGAGCGGGGGTGACGCCGGGGCCGCGGACGACGCCAGTACCGAGGGCGGGGGCGGGTGCGAGCAGCGATGGTATGCGGCCGAGTCGGCCACCATGGTGGAGGTGCTGCTGTCGGGGAAGCCGTCGGGACCCGACAACGGTGATGTGTTCCCCGAGCAGGTGGCTGCGGCGTTGTTGCGAGGCCATTTGGAGCTCTACTCACCTGTCACCGTTGATCGGCTGACCGAGCTCACCGGTCTGCCGTCGACGCTGTTGCAGGTCGGGCTTCTCACCCTCGAAGGTGAGGGTTCGGCCATCCAGGGTCACTTCACCGGCACTGATGGAGCGGTCGAATGGTGTTCGCGGCGACTGTTGGCCCGAATGCACGCCCGGTCACGCCAGGCCCGCCGCCGGTCCGCCGCCGATCCGGTCGCCCCTGATCTCTTCATGCGGTTCCTGTGCCGCTGGCAGCACGTCGCCCCGGGAACCCAGGTCACGTCGCCGGCCGGCTTGCAGCGGGTTCTCGAGCAGCTGCAAGGCTGGGAGGCCGCGGTCGCATCCTGGGAACCCGACATCCTCGGCGCCCGGGTCAAGGGTTACCGCCGGTCGTGGATCGATCGGCTCTGCCACGACGGCGAGATCCAGTGGTTGCGTCTCAGCCCCCGCTCGCTCGACGACCCCGAGCGGCGGGCGGCGGGCGTGTCGAAGGCCACGCCGGTCAGCATCGTTCATCGTCAGGATCTCGCTTGGCTGCTGGCCGCCCACCGAGGTGAGGCGGAGGCGCAAGTACCGAGCGCCGGTGCGGTGGCCGAGATCGTCGAGGCCCTGACCGAACACGGGCCCCGGTTTCTCACCGAGCTGGCGGCCGACACCGGGCGCCTGCCCACCGATATCGAGTCGGCGTTGTGGGAGGGTGTCGCCCGTGGCCTGTTCACCGCCGACGGCTTCGAGGCGGTTCGCCTGCTCACGGCCCCGCCCGCCGAGCAGCGGCGGGAGGCCCGCCGAAGTCGTCAGCAGGCTCGTGCGGTGTCCCGGCTGCGGCGCAGCGGCGTGAAAGCGGCCCACTCGGCCGGACGGTGGTCGCTGGTTCCGTGCGTGGCCACCGAGCCGTCGGCCTTGGACGGTGCCGAGCGCGACGACCTCGTCGAGGCCCTCGCCGATCAACTGCTGCAACGGTGGGGGGTGCTGTTCTACGACCTGGTGGCCCACGAGAACAACCGGGGCCGCCTGGCTGTGCCATGGCGGGATCTGCAGTGGGCTTTGCGACGCCTGGAGGATCGAGGCCTGATCAAGGGCGGCCGGTTCGTCAAGGGATTCAGCGGCGAACAGTTCGCGCTCCCGGAGGCCGTCGAGTCGCTGAAACTGGTTCGCAGGGTGACGGCGGCGAACAACCGATCAGGGTCGAGCCGAACCGTCACCGTGTGCGGCTCCGACCCGTTGAACCTCACCGGCATCATTCTCCCCGGCGCCCGCATCCCCGCTCGACGCACCGAATCAGTCGTCCTACCGTGCTGACCCGGTTACTGCTCCTGGATGCGCTGCCGGCGAAACGTCACCATGTCATAGGTTCCGGCGGCGATCAGTCCCAAGCCGCACACCAGCAGCACCAGCGTGCCTGCCGGGGCCCGGGCCAGCGAGTGCAGTGCGTCATCGATTCCCGCTGCCTTTTCGGGGTTGTAGTCCTTGGCCGCGTCGATGAACAGCCACCCGGTCACGAACAGCAGCAGCGCTCGCGCCGCGAAGCCTGCGGTTCCCGCCAGCTGCAGGAAGCGGCGGTAGGTCGCGCCGAGGTCGGTCGTGTCGATGTCACCCAGGTAGTCCTGTCGGAATCCCTTCCACAGGTGGTAGCCGCCGACGACCAAGGTGCCGACGCCGATCAGCCCGACGATCACCCGCCCGCCGGGAATCTGGAACAGGCGTTCCGTCAGCTCCTCGGGGTTGGCGGAACCGGAAGCACCGCCACCTGAGGATGCCGAGGCGTTCGAGCCGCCGAGCAGCGCGATCTCGAGGCCGGTCACGGCGACCAGTGCGTAGACGAGGCCGAGGAAGAACCAGCCGATCCGACGAACAGTGTTGAACGCCGTTTCGAACTCGGACTCGTCGCCCGAGTCCCGCACGATGGCCATCCAGATCTGCCAGGCGGCGAACAGGAGCAGGCCGGCGGCGACACCGACCACCAGCACCCGACCTGCCGGCACGTCGGCCAATGCCTGGAGCGCTCCGGTCTGATCGGCGTCCTCGGTCGTGTAGCCTCGCCGGGCCAGCTCGATGGCCAGCGCGCCGATCAGCGCGAACAGCAGACCCTTGGCCAACCATCCGTACATGAGGTACGGCTTGGCCGCTGATTCCTGTGTCCCACTGTCGTTCCCCATCGGATCTCCTAACCGGCTCCCGACCGGCGCCAATCCGGCCGGGGCTGATCAGGATGTTCCCGGATCGACCGAAGTTCAACCCTCGGGCGATGACCGGGCGGTGCTCAGGTGACTTCGCAGGCGATGCCGTCGTCGTCACGATCGAGCGCCGAGCGGTAGCCCGGTTCACCCCGCAGGATCGGTGCGGCGCCGGCGTCCCGGGCTTCGGTGCAGTTGGCGTAGTACACGTCCGATGACGGTTCGGTCGTGGTGGTCACCGGTGTCGGCTGGGTGCACCCGCCGTAGGCCACGCCGTCACTCGGCAGCGGCCGCCGCCGACGGAATTCGTCGCCGAGGGAGAAGTACAGCATCAGCCCCGACCGGTCGAGCGAACCGCTCGACAGCAGCTCGAGCCAGTAGGTGTAGCCCTTCTCGTCGGGCGTGCGGTCCAACACGTTGGCGTAGACGAGGGTGACGTAGTCGCGGTCACTCAGCGAACCGTAGGTGTTGACGAACTCGGTCGAGTTGCCGAACGACCACGTGATGTCGAGGAGCGAGGCACATTGGTCGTAGCGTCGGACCCAGTATTTCGCCCCTCCGACCTCGGGTTTGCGGTCGAAGAACGCCCAGTACAGGCGGAAAACGTCGGCGTGGTCCCCGGCCAGCTCCGAGCTCTGGGCGTACTCGTCGAACGTCGTCGCCTCGGCCGCGGCGGCGCCGGGGGGCCCGCCGGCGACCGTGGCGGCGATCGTCAGTGCGGCAAAGGCCGCGGAGACGGCGGCCCGGGCGCGATGGGCTCGACGAACACGAAAATCGAGAGATGAGGACATGCGGCGGTCTCCTCGGATGTGCGGCGGCGGAGTAGGAATGACTTCCTCGCGCTCACCGTACCAGTTCAGCGAAACTCGGGTATCACATGCTCGGCCAGGAGGCGCATCGTCGTCGTGTCGGGGTAGTCGCTGCACCACGGATAGAAGCCGGTACAGCCCATGTCGACATAGGCCTCGATCTTCTCGGCGACCTGCTCCGGGGTGCCGACGAGGTTGCCGGCGGCCCAGCTCTCCATCGGCTCATTCCGCATCGATTGGGTGCCGGCGGCCTCGATCTCGGCCTCGGTCTCCCGGATGAACACCTCGGGCGACCAGGTCTTCTCGATCTCGTCGTAGTCGCGCCCGACGGTCGCGCAATGTCCCTTGAGCACCTCGCACTTGTGGGCGAACTCGTGCGGCTTGCCACCGAAGTTCGAGGCATCGGCCAGACGGGCAACGACCCGGAGGGTCAGCTGCTCGCCCGCCCCGCCGATCAGCACCTGGGGTCGGGGTTGTTGCAGCGGCTTCGGGTCACACTGGGCGCCCCGCAGGTTGTAGTGGCGGCCTTCGTAGGTGACATCGGGTTCGGACCACATGCGGGTCACGATCTCCACGGTCTCCGACATCATCCGGATCCGGTCCGCCGGTTTCGGGAACTCGTAGCCGTACCCCGCGAACTCGTGCTCGTACCAGCCGGCGCCGATTCCCCAAATGAGACGCCCGCCGGATATCACGTCGAGGTTCGACGTGATCTTGGCCAGCAGCGACGGTTCCCGGTAGGGGGTGCAGCCGACCATCTGTCCCAGCATGATCGACGAGGTCTGCTGGGAGATGGCGGCCATCGTGGTCCAGCACTCGAACATGGTCTCATGCGCCGGCCGGGGCACATTGTGGAAGTGATCGTAAACCCACAGCGAATCGAAACCCAGCTCCTCGGCGAGCTGAGCGATCTCGACCGCCTTGGCCCATTTCGCCTGCGGGTCGTTGATCGACGCCAGCTCCATCTTCCAGCCCTGAGGGATGAACGTTCCGAACTTGATTGCCATGGCGGTAAGCCTACGGGCCTTGGCGGCCACGGCGCCGATGCATCATCGGGAATCACTTGTCATCCGGTGCGACGTGTTGTTCGACGAGGTCGATGAATCGCCGCCAGTCCGACTCCGAGCCGAACCACGACCGGACGATCACAATGCCAGCCTGGCCGTTGAGCATGAGGCCGACCCCGTCGTCGGTTCGGACGAACGACACGAACGACGACCAGTCGAGGCCGGATCGTCCGGATTCGTAGCTCAGGTCGATGCCGAGGTCATCGGCGGTCCCCGTCAGCCCGGCGGCTGTTGTCCCCCGGGCGGCCAACCGGGTCTTGACCGCCGGCAGCCCGAAGACAACGAGGAGACCGAAGCCGACCGCCATCAGCCCGAAGCCCAGCGAGCTCGTTTCGCCCGAACCGGTCGCAACCGAGATCGCGCTCAGGATGGTCAGCAGCGCTCCGAGCACGACGACGGCAATGCCATAGCGGCGCGCCGGTGACATTCGTGCCATCACCCGGTGGTGTTCGGTCACGTTGAACGGGCCACCGAACCGGACGGCGGTGCCCGACCCGGGTTGGCGGCGAAGACCGCCGGCTGCGGCCTGCGACATGATCGGGGTCGAGTGCCGGTGCCGCTCGATCAGCGCGGGCGCCGATGCGGTGAACGTGTCCCACGACTGCTGGTCGGGAAACCAGTTCCGTAGAACCAGCTGGTGGGTTTGCTGACCGGTGGCCAGGACCGCGGCCGAGCTGTTGAACTTGATCGACCGGAACTGCGACCAGTGGGCGGTCGACGAGGCATCCCGGCTTTCGATCGCAAGTGCCTCATCGGTGACCAGGCCGGTGACCGGACCTTTGAGCAGCGGTATGTCGATGGCCTTCGAGATTTGACGGGGAAGGATCACGATTGTGAAGATCACGGCGGCCACCGCGACGACGGCGAGAAACAGAACCTCACCGGCCCCGATGCTGCCGCCGGAGACGGTCATGATCGCCATCGTCGTGAGGATCACGATTCCGATCGGGACGATCCAGACCGGGAAGGGCCGGGCCGTCGACAGACCGGCGCGGATCTCCGGGTCGTCCCACTCGCCGTCGAGCTCGATGTGCATGGCCTCGACCTCGCCCGAAGCGCCTAGCGGCCGAACATCATCATCCACTGCTCGACCGACGACGGCTTGTAGACCACATTGCGGGCCCGGGTGTCTCCCATCGAACGTTCCGTCTCGGGCGGGGAATAGAGATGGCCGGGATACAGCACGGCCGAGTCGGGAACCTTGGCCAGCCGATCGGTGAGTGAATAGTAGAGCTCCTCGGGATCACCGCCGGGCAGGTCGGTTCGCCCGCAGCCGTCGAGGAACAGGGTGTCCCCCGACACGAGGTGGTCCCGGACCAGGAAGCACTGCGATCCCGGGGTGTGTCCGGGGGTGTGGATCAGCTCGATGTCGATGGATCCGACCGACACGACATCACCCGAGGCGTGGCCGACGAGATGGTCGGCGCTCACACCGGTGACCTTGGTGACCAGCTCGACCTCCGGCGCCTGCAGGTGCACGGGCACATCGACACGTTCGAGCAGATCGGCGATCCCGGCCAGTGAGTGGCCCATCATCTCGCCGCCGATGTGGTCGGGGTGGTAGTGGGTGCCGAGCACGCCGGTCACCGTCATGCCATCGGCTTCGACGACGGCCAGGAGGTCGTCGACGTTGTAGGCCGGATCGACCAGCAGGACCTCGCCGGTTTCCCGGTCACCGATCGCATACGCGAAGTTGACCATCTGCTGGGCAATGAAGTCGTCGGCCGCGAAGTCCCGTCCGCTCAACAACTGCCGGAAGTAGAGGCGATCATCCATGCCTTCACTCTACTGATCGCAATCCAACCGCCGGACGGCCCGAGCCTATGTAGAGTGAACGCGTGACCACGAAACGCATCGCCTACCTCGGGCCGTCCGGCACGTTCACCGAGCAGGCCCTCCTCTCCGAGCCCGATCTCGCCGCCATGGAGTTGGTGCCGTTTCCGAAGTTCGTCGATGTGCTCGACGCCACCTCCGAAGGCGACACCGACCTCGGCTTCGTGGCCATCGAGAACGCCATCGAGGGCACGGTGAACGTCACCCTCGACGCCTTGGCGTTCGACCACGATCTGGTCATCCAACGGGAGGTCGTGCTCGACATCCACCTCAACCTGATGGCCGCGCCGGGCACGACGACTGGGGACGTGACCGTCGTGTCGTCGCACCCGGTGGCCAGCGCCCAGTGCCACAAGTTCCTCCACAAGGAACTGCCCGACGTGCCGGTCAAAGCGGCGAACGCCACGGCCGAAGCGGCCGCCCTGGCCGCCACCACACCCGGGCTGGCCGCCATCGGCCCGGCCCTGGCCGCCGCGAACTACGGGCTCGACACCCTCGCCGCCGACATCGCCGATCACGAGGGTAACCAGACCCGGTTCGTGCTCGTCGGCCGCACCGGTGTTCCCCAGCCGACCGGCCATGACAAGACCACGGTGGTCCTGCGGCAGCGGGAGGATCGTCCGGGTTCGCTGGTGGCGATCCTGCAACAGTTCGCCGCCCGGAGCATCAACCTGTCGCGGCTGTCGTCACGGCCGGTGAAGCGGGGTCTGGGGGAGTACTGTTTCATCGTCGACTTCGAGGGCCACATCGCCGATGAGTTGACGGCGGACTGTCTTCGAAGCATTCACGCCAAACACGCCGACATCAAGTTCCTCGGCAGCTACCCAACCGCCGGTGAGGGTTCGACGGCCACCCGGGCCGAGGCCGAGTCAGCCTGGGCCGACGCCCACCAATGGATGGACTCGCTCCGTCACCAGATCGTGACGCCGGAGAGTTTGCCGAACGGCAAACTCGGTTAGCCGATGCTCCGGATCGGCGGCATGGACTCGCTCCGTCACCAGATCGTGACGCCGGAGAGTCCCTGATCGGGAGTCGAGGTATGGTCGGAGCGTGACTCCCGAGGAGCTCATCGATCTCGTGCAGTTGCGGCGAGCGCGGGACTACATGGACCGCCACTATCAGGAGCCGCTGAGTGTTCCCGAGCTTGCCGAGCGGGCGCTGATGTCGCCGGGTCATTTCTCCCGGAGGTTTCGCGCCGTCTACGGGGAGACGCCGTACGCCTATCTCATGACCCGCCGCATCGAGCGGGCGATGGCGTTGCTTCGCGAGGGAGTGTCGGTCACCGGCGCCTGCTTCACCGTCGGTTGCGGATCGTTGGGTTCCTTCAGCTCGCGATTCCACGAGATCGTCGGCGAAACGCCGTCGCAGTACCGGGACCGGAACCAGGGTGCCTTGGCCGAGGTTCCACCCTGTGTTCGCAAGCGGGCCACTCGGCCGCAGCGGTCCCGGCCGTCGGCCTGACCTCCCTGCGACCACGATTGGTCAGGATCGGAGAAGCTCGGGCACCGGCTGCCGCTTAGACTTCGCGACATGACGATCACCGTGTCGAAGATGTTCATCACCGTCCACGATCCGGACGAGGCGCTCGGCTTCTACCGTGACGGGCTCGGCCTCGAGGTCCGCCAGGACGTCGAGAACAACGGCTTCCGATGGGTCACGGTCGGGGCACCGGGGCAGAACGTCGACATCGTTCTGTCGCAACCGCACGGTGGCCGGTCGCCGGCGGAGGGCGACGCCCTGCTGAAGCTGGTGACGCAGGGTTCGATGCAGGCGGCGATCTTCGCCGCCGACGATCTCGCGGCCACGTTCGATCGGCTTGTGGCGCAGGGAGCCGAGGTGCTCGAGGAGCCGACGGATCAGTTCTGGGGTGTGCGTGACTGTGCGTTCCGGGACCCGTCGGGCAATCTGGTCCGGATCGCGCAGGCCTGACGGCATGGACATCCTCGGCCTCATCCTCACGATCTTCGTCGGGCTCACAGCCCTCGTCTCGGCGTCGGGCAAACTCACGAAGCAGGCGGCGATTGTCGAGATCCTCGATCACGTCAAGGTCGACGACCCGATCCGATCGCTGCTCCCGTTCCTCCAGATAGCCGGCGGCCTCGGGGCACTGGTTTCGCTCGCTGCGGTCCCACTGCTGGGTGTCGCCGCCCTGGCCGGGCTTGCCCTCTACTACGCCGGCGCTGTCGTCTATCACCTGCGGGTCGGCGACGCCATCGGCCAGTATGCGGTGCCGCTCGGTCTCGCGTTGGTCTCCGCCGCGGCGGCTGCCGTTCGACTGCTTACGCTCTGATCTCGACGACTGGAGTTCCGTGTCCGGCGTACGACACCCGAGCGGCCCGGTACGACACCGCCGGCCGATAGCCGGATCTCCGCCGTCGGGGCTCAGCTCCCGGGTTGGCGGGTGACCTCGATCAGGTCCTCGTCAGCCATGAGGCGACGGGCCAGCGCCGACACGTCGGCGGCGTCGATGGCAGAGACGGCGGCGGGGTCGAGGAACGGGTCGGTGGAGCCACCGTCGAGGTAGCCGGCGAGCAGCCCTTCGAGCAGGTCGAAGTTGGTGAAGAACTGAAGGTCGTTGTTCAACACGGCTTTGGCCTCGGCCAGGTCGGTGGCGGACGGACCGTCGGTCATCAGGGCGGCCAGCTCCTCGTCGACCGCGGCCTTGATCTCATCGAGCCGGGCCGGATCGCCGTCGACAGAAATCTCGAACGACGTGTCACCCGAGTTGAGATAGCCGGACGCGACGGTGGCGGTACCGCCGCCATAGGAGGCTCCGAGCTCCTCCCGGACCCGGTTGAACAGACGGTCGTTGATGATGCCGGCCACCAGCTCGGCTGTCAGCCGATCCCGACTGCTCAGATCCTGTGTCGAGGCGAAGATCCGGTCGAAGCCGGCTCCGGAGTCGTTCTGGCCGGCACCGACCTGGAGGCGGATCGGTCCCGTCGGGTACTCGGCATCCGGTGATCGCGTCGGACCGCCGGAGCCGGAGCCGCCGCCCGGCAGCGAGCCGAGGTAGTCGGCCACGACGTCGTCGAGGTCGCGGCGGTCGATGTCGCCGACAACCAGGAACACCAGTTCATCGGCCGCTGCGAACCGGTCCTCGTAGATCGCCAGCAGTTCATCCGCCGTCGCTGCATCGACCTCGGCGGCGGTGGGTACCACGAACAGGTTCGGTGTCGATTCGAAACGGGCCTCCCGTTCGGCGGCGAAGGAGGCGAACGACGGCTCGGTCTCGATCGCCCGAAGCTGCATCTCCATCTGGTTCCGGGCTTCGGCCAGGCCACTGTCGTCGATCTGCGGCTCGGTGAGGTAGGCGTTGACGAGCTCGAACATCACGTCGACGTCGTCGGTGCCCGCTGAGGCGCTCAGGCCCTGGAATCGGGTTTCGACGAAGGGGGACACGAACACCTGATGGTCGCTGAGATAACGGTCGAGGGTGACCTGGTTGACCCCGGCGACGCCCGACGTGGTGACCGCCCCCACGGCCATGTCGGCCAGCGCACTCTCGTCCACCGTCAGACCCTGGCGCCCGGTCCCGCCCACCGCCAACACGTCGACCTGGTTCGACGCGATCGTCGAATTCCAGAACAGGACCGTGACCCCGTTGTCGAAGTCCCAGCGGTAGGTGCCATTGAACAGCTCGAGGAACTCACCCTCGTCGACCGGGTCGGGGCCGTCGGGCCGGGCCAGCAGCTGATCGATGTCGAGGGCGTCGATCTCACCCAACAGCTCGCCCCCCAGCCCCTCGGCCACGGCCGCCTCGAGCTCGGCCTGCGACGGTAGCTCGGCCGGGTCCGACCCCAGCACCGCCAGGATCGGCGCGGTGATGCTCATCTCCCAGCGGAAGATGCGGTTCAGTTCCTCCAAGGTGAACGACTCGATCTGATCAGTGGTCCGGGCGGCCCACGCCTCGATGTTCTCCAGCGGTGCTCCGGTGAGGAAGTGGTCGGTGATCTCCTCGGCGTACTGGACGTCCTGCTTCGTCGGTTCGGCGGCAACGGCCTGATCGACGGCCGACAGCACCTGCTGGCGGGCCTGGTCGAGATGACGCCGGCTGAACCCGTTGACCTCCGCCGAACGCATCGCCCGCATGAGGTCGGCCGGGCCCTGCCGGTAGTCGTCGGCCGCAACGTTCATGCCGAGCAGCCGGCGGCTGCGGGCCACCGGCGCCACCCCGACGAACGGCCGGATGATGTCGAGCGACGGATCGGCCGCCTGCTCGTCGAGATAGGCACCGAGCATTGAGGCGATCAGTTGATCGGCCAGCAGCATGCGCTGGCCGCCGACCGTCGACGGGTCCCAGGTCGGCCACAGGTAGTCGAGCGAGATCGAAGGTTCCGGCCCGCCGTCGGCCGTCAGCACCTCCACGATCGGTTCGGTGATCGGCCCGACCTCCACCGGGACCCGGGCCGGTGCCGAACCTCGGTCGGTCACCGCCGCCAGCTCCTGTTTGATGAGCCGCTCGATCGTATCGGTATCGATGTCACCCACGACGATGATGGCCATGTTGTCGGGCCGGTACCAGTCGTCGTAGAACGCCCTCAGCTCCTCGGCGTCGGTGGCCAGGATCTGCTCCGGTGAGCCGATCGGCAGATGATCCTCGTAGCCGCTGTTCTGCGTGTAGTACTCGAAGAGTCGCTCGTTGATTTCGGCGCCGCCCGACTCGTTACGCAACCGGTGCTCCTCCCGCACCACACCCCGCTCGGCCTCGACGTCGACCTGATCGATGGTGGCCGCCGCCGCCCACTGGGCCAGCACCCGCAACCCCAGTTCGACATTGGATTCGTCGACCGTCGGCATCGACACCTGGTAGACGGTTTCGTCGAACGACGTGTACGCGTTCAGGTCGGGCCCGATCTCCACGCCGAGGCCCCGCAGAACGGCATCGAGTTCGTTGACCGGAAACTCCTCGGTTCCGTTGAACATCATGTGTTCGAGAAAATGGGCATTGCCGGAGTCCGGTACCGGCTGCTGGGCCGACCCGGCGTTGACGGCCATCCACAATTCGACCTGGCCGCCCGGCGCGTTGTTCTCCACGATGTAGTAGCGGAGGCCGTTGTCGAGCTGTCCGGTGGTGACGTCGGCCGAGATCTCGATCGGGGTGGTGTCGGGTGGGGCGACGCCGTCGATGTCGGGCCCCGAGCCGAAGTCCATGCTGCTCGGAGGCGACCCGGCCAAGCCACCCGATTCGCTCCCGTCGGCTCGTCCTGAGTCGCCTCGGGCCGGGCCGTCAGTGTCCCGGGCGGTATCTCCGCCCGAGGTACAGGCCGCCGCCACCAGCGACAGGACGAGGGCCACGATGGCGGCCACCACGAGCCGCTTCGTCCCGGATCCGCTCCGACTCTCCAACACCAACACAACCTCGCCCGTCGACGGCAACCATGATCAGCCGGGAGCCCCCAGGTGCTGATCGGTCAGCCCGTCGGGTCCGACTCCAGATCGGTGGCGGCGTCGCAACCGCTGTCGGTCAGGTCGCCGACGAAGGTCCGGTCTCGTCGCTCCCGGTGGCTGAAGTTCCAGAAGGTGGCACCGGCAATGGTCAGGTTACCCGAGTTGTTCGCCGTCCAGAATCCGGACCCGTCGACCTTCAACGGGTAGAAGAGGTCGTCGGAGGTGTCACCGGTGCCATGCCACCACAGCAGCCCGATCTCGGAGTTGCGGGCAACGTCCAGGGCTGCGTAGTAGCCGGTCTCGTTCCACTCCGGATTGCCGGCGGTGCCGGCGCTCGACGGGAAGGGCACTCCTGCTTCGCTGATCAGAAGGGCCAGATCCCGTTCGGTGATCGCACTCGAGAGGGTCGTGTAGTCCTCGAGTGTCGCCTGTTCACCGGCGAGTGAGCCCCAGGCGTGCCAGCCCAGCACGGTGTTGCAGGCCCGGCCGAGCGGTTCGACGAAGTCGCCCTCGGCCGCCAGGTCGATGCCCTGGGCATAGAGGGGAAGGTCGAAGACCATGATGTTGTTCACGCCCTGGTTCCGGTAGCGGTCGTAGTAGAACTGATGGAGCTCCATCCACGGCTCGGTGTCATCGGTGGTGTACGGCTCGTTGAAGAAGTTGAACCAGACGTACGGATTGTCGGCGTACTTCAGAGCGACCTCGTCCCAGAACGCCCGGACCTGCACCTCGATCGGGCCGTTGAGTTCGAGGTCCGAACCGGTGGCGTCGTGGCAGGCCAGCATGACCACGATGCGGGCCTCGGTCAGCTCCCGCACGGTCTCGTCGATCCCGTCGATGATCTGACGTTGACTCGGCTCGCCGGTCTCGTCGTAGCACGACAGGGTCGCCCGGATCGTGTTCCACCCCCACGCCTTGATGGCCCCGACCCGCCCGTTCACGCCCCCGTTGCCACCGTCGTACACGTAGGCATAGTCGGTGACCCGGATGGCGGCGTTGGCCCCGACCGGTACGAACACGTTGCCGTCGGGGTCGACGATCTCGTCGCCCACGACGAAGAAGGGACGGAGTTCGGCCAGGTCCGGAGGCGCCGGCTCGGTTGTGGTGGTCGGCCCGCTGTTGTCGGCCACGGCCCCGGCCACGATCGAGTCGTCGGGCGGCGGCTCCGCCGAACCGTTCCGAATCAGCGCGTACCACACGATCGCCAGAGGAACCGCAGCCAGCACCAGACCGTAGAGGGCGAGGTTGACGACGGGTGTCGTGTCCCAGAACGCGTGAAGCCGGTCTCGTGCTCCCTCTCCGACCGACCCGACCATGCCCCGAGGCTAGCCGTCCCTCCGGGCCGGTCGAACGCGCCGGGCCGAAACGTCATGGAGGCTGCGCACTCCACCTACCCGCTGAACTCCTAAGGGTCCGCTCGGGTCGGCCGATAGGCCGTCATGGCCGGCCGATGGCAACTTTCCCTGTGGGTCCTGGCCGGTCTGATCCTGACCGTGGTCGCCTTGTGGGACAACGCCTCCGTGTCGGCCGTCGCCGGTCGGGTGTCGGAACGCACCGAGACCGTCGACGGCCCGGCCCGCCCCGGCTCCAACGGCTCCCCGCCTTTCGGGCTGGCGTTCCACAACGTCGACGGCTCCAGCCTGGACGGCGGGGACGCGGCCAACGTGTTGCGGCCAACGACCACCACCACAACCCGCCCGACGACGACCACCTCGACCAGGCCTCCCGGCGACTCGACCGAGTCCGACACCACGGAGCCGGAGTCGGCCACGACCACCCTGGACGCCGCCGAGGAACCAACCACCACCACGACCGTGTCCGCAACGTCATCGACGGCCGCCGACGGTGATCCGGCGTCGGACCTGGTGTTCCACGAAGACTTCGCAGCCGGAGCCCTGGCTGCCGAGCAGTGGGAGATCGCCGACACCGTCGGCGACGACGGCGGCGCCGGCGCCGGCGAGCACCGGTTTGATCCGTCGTCGGTGTCGGTGGTCGCCGACCCGTCAGCGGCCGGCGGTCACCTGTTGGTCATCACCGCCGGGCCCGGGCCTGGACCCGAGATCGATCAGGTCGTGTCCGGTGCCATCCGTCTCGTCGGCACGAGCATGACCTACGGCCGCTACAGCATCCGGGCGAGGATCGAACCGGATGCCGGCGGACCGATGGCCGGTGTGGTCGCCCTGCGTCCGAAGGGCTCCACCGGCTCCACGGGGTCCTCCGGGTCCGGTGGTGTGACGGCCCCGATCGTCACGTCGCACGCCACCGAAGCCGGGCCGGTCTCGGCCGCGACGTGGCACGTCTACACACTCGAGTGGACCGCCGATCGCCTGACCGTGTCGGTCGACGGAGCACCCCTGACCGCCACCGACGACCCCACCCGCATACCGGCAGAACCGATGGATCTCTCGATCCGGTTGGATCCGCTCCCGCACTCGTCGGAATCGGAGAATCCTTCGACGGTGCCGGAGAACGTCCGGCTTCTCGTCGATTGGATCCGGATCGAACGCCTGGACGGTGGGTCGTGAGATCGCGCCCGGTCGAGATTGCAGCCGGGGTCGCTCCCGTTGCCTTGGCGATGGCGGTCGCCTACGTCTTGGCCCGGTTCGCCCCCTACTGGGTCGTCGGGGTCAACCGGTGGCTGTGGTGGCTCGGTGTGTTCGCAGTGGCCAACACCTGTCTCGTGCTCGGCGACAACCTGCGGTCGCGACTACTCGGCCGCTCGCTGTAGCCCGAACCTTCAGCCGAGCGCCGACTCGAGGCTCTTCGCCGCCCGGAGCAGGGCCAGGTCGCCGTGCGGGCGACCGATGAGCTGGGCACCGACCGGCAGACCGTCGTGGAATCCGGCCGGCAGCGACAGCGCCGGCAGGCCGAGCGCCGTTATCCGGCAGCACACGCTCATCCAGTCGGTGTACCGCTCCATCTGCTGTCCGGCCACCTCGGTCGGGTACTCCCACTCGGCCGGGAACGGCATCACCTGGGTGACCGGCGCGATCAGCAGGTCGTGGTCTTCGAAGAACCGGTTGGTCCGCGTCCACAGGTCGTTGAGATGGGCCAACGCCCCGAGAACCTCGGCGGCGGTCAACGCCAGACCTTTTTCGATTTCGGCCCGGACCGGCTCCTTGATCCGATCGAGGTGCGGTTTCAGTATGTCCGCTCTTTCGGCGTAGCTGAACGAGCGCAGCGTCAGGTAGGCCTCATCGGCGCCGGAGAAGTCGGGCTCCGCTTCGGTCACCGTCCAGCCCAGTTCGCCGGACAGCACCGGGAGCAGGCCGGCGAGGGTGTCGGTGATGGCCGCCTCCACCGGCAGCCCACCGAGATCGGTGCTCCACGCCACCCTCAACGGCCGGTCGACCGGATAGGTGGACGGGCGGACCGACGGCAACCCTCGACCCATCGGATCCCGACTGTCGGGTTGGGCGATCACCGACAGCAGCAACGTCATGTCGTCGACCGTGCGGCCCATCGGCCCGTGGATCGGCAGCGGATTCCAGGGGTTTCCCTCGCCGCCGACCGGCACCACGCCGGCCGAAGGACGGAAGCCGACGACGTCGTTCCACGCCGCCGGGTTGCGGAGTGAGCCACCGGAGTCGCTGCCGTCGGCGACGCCCACCATGCCGCAAGCCAGGGCCGCGGCCGCCCCACCCGACGAGCCGCCGGCGCTGCGGGTCGGGTCGAACGGGTTGACGGTGGTTCCATACACCGGGTTGAAGGTGTGTGACCCGGCGCCGAACTCCGGCACGTTCGTCTTGCCGACCGTCATCGCCCCGGCGGCTTTGATGCGGGACACGATCAGCGAGTCGGCCGTTGGCCGGTGGCCCTCGTAGGCCGGGCTGCCGTAGGTGGTCACGAAGTCGGCGGTGTCGGTCAGGTCCTTGAAGGCCGTGACGACACCGGCCAGCGGGCCGAGCGCCTCGACCTCTGCTTCGGTGACCGCCTTCGCCCGGCGCTCGTCGAGCTCGGTGGCCTGCCGCCGGGCCACATCGGGGTCGGCGGCCACGATGGCATTGACCGTCGGATTACGTTCCTCGATTCGGGCCAGGTGGGCGTCGAGCATCTCCCGGGCCGAGACGTCGCGGTGACGGAACATCCGGGTCTGGTCGGTGGCGGTGAGATCGCACAGCTCGGAATCAGAACTCATGATCGAACGTTAGCCTCGTCCGGCGATCACCGTCACCCCTCCGAATTGCGGGGGCGGGTCAGCCGAGAACGGTCTCGCCGTCGCGAACCAGGAGGTGGTAGAGGTCGGCGTACAGACCGCCGTCGGCCAGCAGCACCTCGTGGGTGCCGTGCTCGACCAGGCGCCCCTCGTCGAGCACGAGGATCTGATCGGCTTCGGTGATGGTCGACAGCCGGTGGGCGATCACCACCGAGGTGCGCCCGGTCAGCGCCCGGGCCAGTGCGGCCTGGACCTGAGCCTCGTTCTCCGAGTCGAGGTGGCTTGTGGCCTCGTCGAGGATGACCATCGCCGGGTCCTTCAGCAGCATCCGGGCGATCGACAGGCGCTGTTTCTCACCACCCGACATGCGGTAGCCCCGCTCGCCGACGATGGTGTCGAACCCGGCCGGGAGGGCCTCGATGACCTCGTGGATCTGGGCGGCCCGGCAGACCTCGATCAGCTCGGCGTCGGCGGCGTCGGGTTTGGCGTAGCGCAGATTGTCACCGATCGACTCGTGGAACAGGTGGGGATCCTGGACCACCACACCGATCGATGATCGCAGCGACTCCTGGGTCAGCGCCCGAACGTCGTGACCGTCGACCAACACGGCTCCGTCGGTCACGTCGTAGAGGCGGGGGATGAGCGAGGTCAACGTGGTCTTGCCCGCTCCCGACGGTCCGACAACCGCCACCAGTTGGCCCGGCTCGATCGTGAAGCTCACGTTCTTCAGAACCGGAGCCGACTCGGCCTCGGCAGCCGAGCCGTTGCCCGAAGCGGTGGGGGAGGCGCTCGGCGTTTCGAGCCCGGGCACGATCAACTCGTCGGAGCGGGGGTAGCGGAAGGAGACGTCGCGGAACTCGATCCGGCCCTGCGGGTCGTGCAACGGCCGGGCGTCGGGGGCGTCGACCAGCGGGCTCTCGGCGTCGAGGACTTCGAAGACCCGGTCGAAGGAGACCAGGGCCGTCAACACGTCGATGCGGGCGTTGGTGAGCCCGGTCAAGGGCATGTAGATGCGGCCGACGAGCAGACCCATGGCGGTCAGCTCGCCCACCGAGAACGAACCCTCGAGGGCGAACAAGCCGCCCAGACCGTAGACCAGCGCCGTTCCGATGGCGCCGAGCAGCGACAGGACGGTCATGAACCCGCGGGTGAAGATGGCCGATCGGATCCCGATGTCGCGCACCTGGGAGGCCCGGTCGGCGAACAGTCCGAGCTCGTCGTCGCCCCGGCCGAAAAGCTTGACGAGGAGCGCACCGGCCACGTTGAACCGTTCGGTCATCGTCGAGTTCATCGCCGCGTTCAGGTCCATGCCCTCCCGGGTGATGCCCTGCTGGATTCGTCCGATCCGCCGGTAGGGGAGCACGAAGAGCGGGGTCAGGACCAGGGCCAGGAGGGTGAGCCGCCACTCCAGCACGAACATGGCGATCAGCGTGGTGACGAGGGTGATCACGTTCGACACCACCGTGCCCAGGGTGGTGGTGAGGGCTCGTTGGGCGCCGATCACGTCGTTGTTGAGGCGGTTGGTGAGCGTGCCGGTCTGGGTGCGGGTGAAGAAGGCCAGCGGGAGCCGCTGGACGTGGTCGAACAGGGCGACCCGGAGGTCGTAGATGACGCCCTCGCCGATGCGGGATGACCAGAACCGTTCGAACAGACCGACGACGCCCTGGAGGAGCGCGGCGGCGACGATGGCGATGGCGAAGATGAGGAGGAGTCTGCGGTCCTCGTTGGGGATGGCCCGGTCGATGATCGAACCGAACAGCAGGGGAGGCACCAGGCCGAGCACGGCCTGCAGGATCACGGCGGTGAGGAATCCCAGGACCTGCCCCCGGTAGGGGCTGGCGAAGCGCCATATCCGGGCGGCGGTCTCGGCGCCGATCTGAACGCCTTTGACCGAGTCGGCGTCTCGGGGCCACAACATGTGCATCGACATCATCACCCTCCAGCGTACGGGTGTTTGCCGGCCGTGGGTTCGCCGAGTGCCGTCCCGTTCCGGCCCGGCTGTACGCTTGTCAATCCGGAGGGATCCACGCGCCCATGGCATCGAGCAACAAGCAGCAGACCACGAGCGGCGGGCGAGTTCGTCGGATGCAGACCCCCCGCCTGGACCGATTCGATCCGTTTCTCGCCGATGTCGAGTTGCGCAACGCCTACCGTCACCTCGTCGAAGGTGACTGGCGGCGGCTCGAGAGCTTCCTCGACAGTTCGCCCAAGCACTGGTTGCTTTCCTCCGCGGTGACCGGTCAGATCGTCGGCATCGAAACGATCACGTTCACCCGTTGGGTCGATGGCGTGAATTCACCCCGGGCTCGTTGCCATCACGCCGGTGCGTTGATCCGCGACGCCTACGAGATCCGGGCGGCCGTCGAGGCCCATGTGTCGGCGCCCTCGTTTCGGGCCGAACACGGCGACATCGAGGCCGCCCGCCGGGCCGAACAGGCGGCGGCCGACCATCAGGAGTCGCTCAAGCAGGCCGAGCGTCTGTTGTATGACGTGATACGCGACCGGCCGAGTCTGTCGGACCCGTGGGTTTTCCTGCTGATCAGCGGCCGGGGTCTCGGGGTGCGGTTGGAGGAGTTGCGGCAGCGGTTCGACAACGCCCACAGTCGCGACCCGTTCCGCCCCGACGCCTGCCGGGAGTACGTCGAGGGTCTGACCGAGAAGTGGGGTGGGTCACAGGATGCCACCTTCGACTTCGCCCGCTGGGTGGAACAGGAGGCCCCGCCCGATTCGCCGGCCCGTGTGTCGCTCCCGGTCGCCCATCTCGAGCAGGGTTTGCTCGACGGGCAGGGGACGAACCTCGCTGAGTATCTCAACGACGAGGCCGTGGTGGGGGAGTTGGCCGGGGCGCTCGAATCGTTCCTGTGGGCCACCCCGGCGCCGGCGCCGACGGAGGTGCTACCGGTGCTCAATGCCTACGCGCTGGCCGTCAGCGCCGACAGTGCCGCCACCGCCCACCTGATGGCCGAGGTGTTCACCCGGATCGCCGATCGGCCGACGGCCTATCCCTGGTCCCTCTACAAGGAGAACATTCCCGAGGTGTTCTCGGAGATTCGCGACGACCAGCTTCGCTTCTCGGCCCGCTACTGACCCGCACGCCATCGACGTCTGGTAGCAAAAGGCGAGGTTAGACCTCGCCTTTTGCTACCAGAATCCGTCAGTCGAGGGTGAAGAGGTCACCGGGGACGCAGTCGAGCGCCTCACAGAGGGCCGTGAGGGTGGAGAAGCGGACCGCTTTGGCCCGATCGTTCTTGAGGACCGAAAGGTTGACGACGGTGATGCCGACCTGATCGGCCAGCTCGGTGAGCGTCAGTTCGCGCTCGTCGAGCAGTTCGTCGAGACGGCAGTGGATGCGATGGGGGATCTCGGGTGGCACGTCTAGATCGTCCCCTCGGCGTCTTCCCGCAGCTCGATGCCGAGCCGCCACACGGCCGCCAGCAGAGCGATCAGGAGGCCGAACACCAGCGGCAGGAAGCTGATCGTGGCGGTGATGGTGAACAGGTCGGCGGCGGCCGAGCGCTGAATGAGCAGCATGCGCCCGAACTCGGCGATGAGCTGGTAAGCGGTCCCGCCGACGCCGACGCCGACCAGCAGCGCCAGTGTCCAGAGCCGTTTCTCGTTGGCCGCAGTGAACGGATCGCCTCGCCTGGTCGACCGTACGATCTGGAAGACCAACCAGATTCCAGCGGCGACCAGCAGCGGCGCCAGGATCTGTCCGATGGCCCAGATGGTTCGCTGCGAGGCGGTCGGATCCCAGAAGCTGAGTTCGATCTCCACCGGGCCACCCAGCTCGACCGGTGCCATCCCGGTTGCGGCGTCGCGGGTGCCGTCGGGTGTGTCGACCCAGGTCAGGCGGTCACCGAAGTCGATTGGGAAGTCGACCACCCCTCGGGCGCTCATGACACTGTCGGTGCCGAAGATGTTCACGCCGCTCGGACGGATGTCGAGCACGTACGGCCCGGTGAGCACGAGGATGATCTGCAGGGTGGCGGCGGCGAGGCCGATGACCCCGATGGCCTCGAGGGTGGTGCCGAGGCGGGTTGACTGGGTTTGTTGGCGCGTCGAAGCTGACGTGTTGGACATGGCTGTCTCCGTGTACGCCGGTGGGGGGCGTGGTTCGTCGAGGTCAACAGGATTTCCACGGACTCCCCCTTTGCGAACTCTGGTAGCAGGAGGCGAGGTCAGACCTCGCTTTTTGCTACCAGTCGTTGTGGCGGTCAGCGGAGGGAGATGCCGGCGACCTTCGTCTCCAGATACTCGTCGAGCCCCTCATGGCCTCCCTCACGGCCAAGGCCGGAGTCCTTCATGCCACCGAAGGGCACGGTGGCCGATGTCGGGTTCACGTCGTTGATGCCGATGATCCCGAACCGCAGCTTCTCGAAGGCGCCGATGGCGGTGCGCATCGAATCGGTGTAGACGTAGGCGGCCAGGCCGTAGTGGGTGTCGTTGGCCAGCTCGATGACCTCGTCGACGTCGTCGTAGACCACCACCGGGGCCACCGGGCCGAACGTCTCCTCCCGGTACACGGTCATCTCGGGCGTCACCTCGGTGAGCA
This sequence comes from Acidimicrobiales bacterium, assembly GCA_965216675.1. Lineage (GTDB taxonomy): Bacteria > Actinomycetota > Acidimicrobiia > Acidimicrobiales > SZUA-35 > JAHELU01. Next base: position 3,012,136 of record CBDCGK010000004.1, read on the forward strand.
CGGTCGGGGCGTAGAAGAAACCCTTGTCGAGGCCGTTGTCGGTGAGGCGCTGCCCGCCGACCGGAACCCCGGCCCCCTTTGATCGGGCGTCGTCGACCTGGGCCGCCACCTTGTCGACCGCCCGGCTGTCGACGAGCGGACCGACGCCGACGTCGTCGTTCATGCCGTTGCCGGTGACCAGGCCCGACACCCGCTTGGTCAACATGTTGACGAAGGCGTCGGCGGCATCGCGGTGCACGTAGAGGCGGTTGGGGCTGATGCAGGCCTGGCCGGCGTTGAGGAACTTGAGGGCCGCCGCCCCCTTGGCCGCGTTCTCGGGGTCGGCGTCGGGGTAGACGATGAACGGGGCGTGGCCGCCCAGCTCGACCGACACCCGCTGCAACGATGCCCCGGCCTTGGCCGCCAGCGTCCGGCCGACGGCGGTGGAGCCGGTGAAGGTCAGCTTGCCGACGCGGGGGTCGGAGGTGAACACGTCGCCGATGGGGACCGGGTCGGCGGCGGTGACGAGGTTGATCACGCCCGGTGGTACGCCCGCCTCGTGGAAGATCTCGAACACCGCCTTGGCGCACAGCGGGGTGGCCTCGGCCGGTTTCAACACGAGCGTGCAGCCGGCGGCCAGGGCGGGGCCCATCTTGCGGGTCAACATCGAGATCGGGTAGTTCCAAGGGGTGACGGCGGCGACCACACCGATCGGCTGGCGGACCGACAGGAAACGCTGATCGGGGCGGGCCGACGGCAGCCACTCGCCGGACAGCCGGCGACCCTCCTCGGCGAACCAGCGGATGAAGTCCGCCGCGTAGCCCACCTCGAAGGTGGCGGCCTTGAGCGGCTTGCCCTGCTCGGTGACCATGAGTCGGGCCAGCTCGCCGGCCCGCTCGTTCATGAGGTTCCAGGCCTTCATGAGGATGTCGGCCCGCTTGAACGCAGTCGTGGTCGACCAGGCCGTGAATGCGGTGTCGGCGGCGGCGATGGCGGCCTCGGCGTCGGCCGCGCCGCCATCGGGCATGGAGCCGATCAGCTCGCCGGTGGCCGGGTTGATGACCTCGAAGGTGTTGCCGGATTGGGCGTCGATCCATTCACCGTTGATGAACATGGCGCCAGCTTAGATTCGACGTTGGTCCGGCTGCGACTCAGCCGGCAGCCAGAATGAAGTAGACGTCGGGGATCAGGTCGGGGTTACGTTCGGCGATGCCGGTTTCCAGGTCGACCGTCACGACATCGTTTCCTTGGATCACCACGACGAATCGGCCGTCGCGGCTCCAGGTGGCCAGGTCGCCGGGGCCGAAGCCGTCGCTGAGCGGCACCGCCCCGGTCGTGAAGGTGGCGACATCGACCCGCAGCAGCCCGATGTCGGGATCCGACTCGAGGGCGTCGATCGGTCGGGTGGCAACAAGGAGCTGGCTGTCGTCAGGGCCCACCGTGTCGATCGGTGCCGCATGGCCGGGGATGATCGGCTCGCCGACCTCCAACCATCGTCGGTCGTCGGGTGGGGCGGTGCGCACGGTTCGGCCGGAGACGAGGTCGGCCCAGCGGCGTTGGCACTGCTCGTCACCACACTCCTGGATCAGGACTTCGGTGCCGGCGACCGCCAACGCCGTTCCCGACCCCATGTCGAACTGTCGCCCGTCTCCGCGTAGCTTCGTTCATCGGCGATCCGCAGCCGGATGGCTTCGGCCTGACCCGCTGGGAGCAGGGCCACCGCCGCCCGCATCGCCTCGGCCACCGGTTCGAGATCGACCAAACGCTCGATCCGCTCCAGATCCTCGTCCACCAATGCGATCGGCGGGACGGCCAACCGGCGACGAGCCCGGTCCCCGACCCGTTGCCAGCGAGCGAACGTGCCGAGTTGACGGCGGGCGATGCCAAAGAGCCACGCTCTCGCAGGCGCCGGACCCGGTCGGAAACGGTGCCGGGCCAGATAGGCGGCGGCGAACGTCTCAGCGGTCAGGTCGGCGGCGGTCTGGGCGCACCCGGTGCGTCGGTAGTGGTAGCCGAGCACGGCGTCGACGTGACGCCGGTAGAAGAGGCCGAAGCGCGACGGATCCTGGTCGGCTCCGGCGAGGAGCTCGGCGACACTGCCGTCAGTGTGCGGATCGCCCGTCACATCTGTTTCCTAGCGCGGAGCGGGCTGGTTGTTACACCGGTTGTGACGTCAGTTCATGCTTTCAGTTCTTCGTCTGGCTGTCCACGGTCTCTGCTGCGGCCCGGAAACCCTCGTTCTCCTGGGTGATCGCCCGCTGGATCTGGCGCCCGGCGATCCGGTTCAGGAGCCGTGCTCCCCGCCCCGACATCTCGACCGACAGGGTGTTGCGGCACCCTCCCTCGGTCGGCTCCAGGTGGTGTATCCCCGTCATGGTCACGCCCCAGACGGTGGCCGTCCACTCGAAGTGGTTGGGTTCGTCGAGGCGGGTCACGGTCCAGGTCGTGGGCCGCTGGGCCGGCTGTTTGACCAGGGCCTGGCTCCCGACTTGTAGTGGCCCGTCGTCGAGGCGCTTGACCGAGGTCATCGTCGGGGACATGTCGGGCCAGGATTCGACGTCGGCGGTGAGGGCCCAGACGGTCTCGATCGGGGCGGCGATGTCGAGGGTGTGGGTGGGTGGATTGGGGGCCATGTCAGAAGTGTACCATTTGGTACACCCCCGGGCAAGGGCCGGAGATCAGTCCTCGATGCCGAAGTCGAAGTCGGGTGGGAAGGCGCTGAGATCGACGTCGTCCTCGTCGACCGGTTCGGGGATCTGAGCGATCAGTTTGGCCGTTGCCAACCCGGCGATCACGCCGAACAGGTGGCCCTCCCAGGAGATGCCGTCCTGGGGAACGAGGCCGACGATCAGGCCGTAGTACAACATGATGGCGACCAGGGCCGGGGCCAGCGCAGCCGGTCGTCGTTCGAACCAGGCGGCTCCGAGGAGGGCGCCGAAGTAGGCGAAGACGACACCGCTGGCTCCGATGTGGTTGCCGTCGCCGCCGAACAGCCAGGTCAGGCCCCCGCCGATGAGCGCGCCGGCGACCGTGACGCCGATCCAGCGGGCCCGACCCCTGAGGGCCACCAGGCCGCCGAGCACCCCGATCGGGGCGGTGTTGGAGAACACGTGGCCCCAGTCGCTGTGGAGGAATGGGGCCCACAGGATGCCGTCGAGCCCTTCGGCCTCGCGGGGTTGGATGCCGCCCCGCTGGAGGTTGCTGCCGAAGAGGAAGGTGTCGAAGACCTCGACCGCCCAGATGACGACGATGTAGGCGGCGATGAGCGCAAACGCCGACGATGCGGCCAGGCGGGTGAGGCGCTGCATGATCGACTCGTCGTCGTCGACGTCAACACGGTACCGGTCATCGCCGTAGCCATCGCCACTCATCGAACCGTAAGACATGCCGCCGGTCATGTATCCAGGTTAGTCGTCAGGTCGCCACTCCCGTAGGCGTGCGATCGCCGGGCCCCGTCATTCTGCGGTTCCCAGACCCCCGAAAGTGGGTGGTTTCAACCCCGGAACGGAGACCTCTTGCGGGACGTTACTGCTGCCGCTGCTCCCGGTAGCGGCGGATGATGACGGTGGCGTCCATCCGGTTGTCGCCTGCCTCCTGACTGTCGGCCAGGTAGTGCCTGGTCATGGCGGTCAGGGGGGTGGGTGCACCGATCGCCTCGGCTTCGTCGGCCACGAGGCCCAGGTCTTTGGCCATCCAGTCGACGGCGAAGCCGAAGTCGAACTCGTCGGCCAGCATGGTCTCCGCCCGGTTCGACAGGTACCAGGACCCGGCCGCTCCCTGTGACACGGCGTTGAACACGAGGTTCATGTCGAGTCCGGCCTGCTCCCCGAAGGCGAGGGCCTCGGCCGCACCCTGGATGGCGCCGGCACACAGGATCTGGTTGACCATCTTGGTGAGCTGGCCCGACCCGGCCGGGCCCACCAGGGTGATCGCCTTGGCGTAGGCGTCGATGATCGGTTCGACCTTGGCGAAGTCGGCGGGGTCGCCGCCGCACATCACGCTCAGTTGCCCGGCCTCGGCCCCGGCCTGGCCGCCCGAGATTGGGGCATCGATGAAGCCGACACCGGCAGCCCTGCAGGCCTCGTCGAGTTCACGGGCGAGTGCGGCCGATGCGGTGGTGTGGTCGACGACGACCGCTCCCTCAGGCAATGCCCCGAGCGCACCGTCGTCGCCGGTGACCACCGCTCGCACGTCGTCGTCACCGCCCACGCACACGAACACGAAATCGGCGCCGGTGGCGGCCTCGGCCGGCGTGGCGTGCGCCGTTGCCGATGGACCGTCGGCGGTGCCGCCGAACTGGTCCAGCCAGCGGTCGGCCACGGCCGCGGTCCGGTTGTAGACCCGAACGTCGTGACCGGCGGCCAGAAGATGCCCGGCCATCGGGTAGCCCATGTTGCCCAAACCGATGAACGTGCACGTCGAAGAATCACTCATGTGACAAGGATGGCAGCACCGTCACGAATTCGGGCGCATGGGCAGGTGGCGGGCCTCACCGTCCCGCAACTCGATCACCTGGTCGGCCACGGCGGTGAGCGCGGCATCGTGAGTGGCCACCACGGCGGCGATGCCATCGGATCGAACCAGCGATGCAAGAAGATCGATGACGGCTCGGCCGGTGGCCGAGTCGAGCTGGCCGGTCGGCTCGTCGGCCAGGAGCAGCCGGGGCCGGTTGGCCAATGCCCGGGCGATCGCCACCCGCTGCTGCTCACCGCCGGAGAGCTCGGTCGGTCGATGGTTGCCCCGATGGTCGAGTCCAACCTGGTCCAGCAGGTGCCGGGCCCGCTCCCGGCGCTCGGTCACATCCGAACGAACCAACCTCATCGGCAACTCGACATTCTCGACGGCCGACAGCATGGGGAGCAGCCCGAACGACTGGAAGATGAACCCGATCTTCGTCCGACGGGCCACCGACCGATCCGATTCGTTCATCGAGTGCAACGGCTCGCCGTCCAAGGTCACCGAGCCGGACGTCGGGTCGTCGAGTCCGCCAAGCAGGTTCAGCAACGTGGTCTTGCCGCTTCCCGAACGACCCCGCACCACCACGACCGAACCGGCCGCGGCACCCAGATAGACGTCGTGGAGGGCTCGGACCTCGGTCGGGCCCTGGTCATAGATCCGAGTGAGCTCACGGGCCTCCAGCACGGGAACGGTCATTGTCCACCACCTTCACTCGCATGGTCACTTGGCTGGTCACTCGCCTGATCCCGGGTGCCGGCTCCGCGCTCACCGTCGGGCCACACGTTGATGTGGTCGGGGTCGAGGGTCAGCCGCACCCGCTGGCGGAGATCGAGCGCCTCCATGTAATCGTGCGGGAGTTGGAGCCGGCCGACCCGATCGAGCACGGCGAACTCCTCGGCCACCAGTTGGGAGCCCCCCAACCCGTCGGACTCCGCCCGCCGCAGCACCTCGCTCGACGTTCGGCCGTCACGGATGGCGACGGTTCGATTGACGTGATCGGCGATCAGCGGATCGTGGGTGACCACCACGATGGTCACACCGTGGTCCTGGTTGACGGATCGGAGCAGTTCCACGATCTCGTTGGCGGTGTCGCTGTCGAGTTCGCCGGTCGGTTCGTCGGCCAGCAGCACCCGTGGCTCGTTGGCCAGGGCCACGGCAATCGCCACCCGCTGTTGTTCACCGCCCGACAGCTGGGCGGGTCGATGCCCGAGCCGCTCGCCCAACCCCACCTGTTCGAGCAGCTCGGCCGATCGTTGCCGGACCGACCGCCGGGTACGACCATCGAGCGCCATCGGCAACGTCACGTTCTCCTGGGCGCTCAGGTAGGGCAGGAGGTTGCGGGCCGTCTGCTGCCAGATGAAACCGACGACGTTGCGTCGGTAGTGGACCCGATCCCGGGTCGACATCTTGAGGAGATCGGAACCGTCGACCTGGGCCTCGCCGGCCGAGGGAACGTCGACGCCGCCCAGGATGTTGAGCAGGGTCGACTTGCCGCTGCCGGAGGCGCCGACGATGGCGATCAGCTCCCCCTCCTCGACCTCCAGGTCGAGGCCCTGCAACGCCACCGCCTCCAGCTCGGCGGTCTTGTAGATCTTGACCAGGTTGTTGCACTCGATCAGGGCACTCATTCACACCTCTCCCATACTCAGGCTCGTCACGGTGGCCGAACCCGCACCGCGTCCGGCGGTCCGCACGAGCCGCCACGTCGACACGACGACAGCAGCCGTCACGGCGGCCACGATCGCCACGGCCGGCCAGACGACGGCCAGGGTCGTGGCCGATGAACCGACCAACTCGACCTCCACCGGATGGGAGCCACCCGAGAAGGCGGTCAGGTTCAGGGCCGGCACCATCAAACGCACCAGCCCGACAGCCACGCCGATTCCTGCCAGCGATGCCACAACCACCGGAACCAGCTGCTCGATGATGGTCACGAAGGCCGCTTGCCGGGAACCCAACCCCATCGTCGCCAGTAGGCCGAGATCTCGTCGTCTGACCGGACCACCGATGGCCAGCGCCGAGACCACCGACAGCGCGGCGAGCGCGACGGCGAACGCCGCAAGCAGGCGCAGCCCGATGTCGCTCCACCGCAGGAACGGATCAGCGTCGAGGTCGGCCTCGTAGGTGAACCGATCGGCGATCCGCAACGTCGCATCGAGATCCGACGCCGATGACGCCACGACCTCGCCCCGGGAAGCGTTACCAGCGATATCGACAAACAGGGTTGTCGTCGGGGCCACGTTGTCGGGTGCTGCGGCCCGTAGCGTTTCCAGGTCGACGATGACCGCCGGCCTGCCGACCGGCGTGGCCGGGAAGTCATCGATGACCGCGACGACCTCGACGGCGATCCGGGCCGTGCCCACCCGAACCTCCAGAATCTCGCCGATGTCCGGCCGTTCGGCCGGCCTCCAGTTGCGGGAGATCATCGCCGGGACGGCGGCCGCGGCATCCCCATTCAACGCTTGGTCCTCAGAACCGCTGTTGAGCAGCGGTTCCACAATCAGCGGATCGATGGGTGATCCCGCCAGCAGCCGGGCGTAGTTCGCGGCCTCGACGGCGAGGAACTCCGCCGGCGGAAGACCTGGCGGCACCGAGACCTTGGTCGTCGGTTGCTGGTAGGCGGCGACGACCGTCGCCCCGCCGGCCACCATGATGTCGGCCACCTCCGCCGGGACCGGTGCGTCGAGCGTCTGACCCCGGACGCTCACGTCGGCGCCCACGAGCTGCCAGCCGTTGAGGCGCTGGGCGTCACCGACCGCAGCGCGGGTCACCGTCGCGAATCCGGCGACACCAACGGCCAACACCACGATGGCGACGGCCGAACGGGCGGCCCGTCCCTGCTGGAGGAGCCGGCGGAAGCCGACGAAACCGACGACGCCCCGTAGACGCTGCGCTCCCGTCGCCAGAGCTCGGAACAACGGCGCCATGACGCGGATCGCCACCACCCCGGCGGCGAGCCCGATCACCGGTGGTGTCACGGCCATCAGGAGGTCGAGGTCGGCGCCCGAACCGGCCACCGCGGCCAGGCTGCCCCCTCCGGCTCGATCGCCTGCGCCGACCGAGGAAGAGCCGCCCAGCCCGAACTCGGCCCGCCGTCTGACCAGCACGACGGTGCCGGCGGCCAGTGTCACAAGGGTGATATCGCGCACCAACCTCCGAGCGCCGCCGACCCGGGCGGCCGTCGTGACGGCGTCATCGACAGCACCGAGCCTTGGGACCGACCTGGGCCCCGACACTGTGCCTCGAGCGGCTCGATCAGCGGCCAACCACACAGCCGCCAGCACGGCCCCGACGACCGCACCCATCACCAGCACCGCAGCCGTCAGCGGGCGGGACCAGGGCACGGCCGTGACCATCCAGGCCGCGACGGCCAGGGCGAGCACCACCGCCGGGACAACCACGACCAGGCCATGCCAGAGCCCGGTCCACCGCAGACCGGTCGCTCCGACACCACGGTCGAGCAGCAGGCGCATGGAGTGATGCTGGCGTTCGGCAGCCAACAGCGACAGCACGAAAGCGGCGGCCGCGGAGACGGCCACCACACCGGCGAACGCGGTCGACATCAAGGCGACGGTGAGTTTCCGTTCGACGAGGTGCTGGTTGATGATCTCGGGTAGCAGCGTCACGACCTCGTCGTTGGCCGTCCCGAGTTTGTCGATCTCGACCGCCAGGTCGGCCGCCTTCGTCTGATCGATGCGATCGGGGTCGACGCCGTACCGCCACGCCGCGTCGAAGTGCACGTCCTGCCAATCCTGGACCAGCGCCCGATACTCGGTGTCGGCGGCCGAAGCCGAAGCGAAGACCAGCCGGAAGTCCGGGTTCTCGACAACTCGTGGACGGTGCAGGGCATCGTCACCGAACCAGTAACCGTCCTCGGGGTCCGACAGTTCGATGATGCCGACGATCTCGACCAGCATCACCTGGCTCAACACATCGGAACGGATGAAGGCCCAGCTGGAGTGGGTCGGTTCCGGACGCAACACGACCGTGTCGCCGAGTTCGACCATGAGGTCGGTGGCGGTACGGGCCGTGACCGCCACCTCATAGACCGGCACTTCGACAATCCGGCAGTCAACCTGGTCGGATTCGACCTCCGGATCGTCGGTGGGGTCGGCCTCGGCGGTTGCCGTCTCCGCTGCTTGCTCTGCTGCTTCCTCCGCAGCTGCCTGGGTGGCCTCCCGCGCGGCCTGAAACTCGTCGATCGCGTCCATGTTCGGCGGGCATTGCGAGCCGGACAGGACCTCGCGAGACTCGCGCTCTGCGGGGGCCCGACCCTCGACCACGGTCAGGCGGTCGTCGAGATTGGATTGGAAGCGGAAGCGTAAGGTTCGGGTGAACGGCCCATCGTCCTGGTCGGGAAACGAGCTGACCCGAAACGGAGGCGTCTCGACCACGAACTGCTGGTCGTCGATGAGTTCCTGGATCGACGGCGGAAGCTCATCATCGAAGATCCGTTGGCTTCGTTCGTCGAGGCGCCGAAGCGGATCGTCGGGCGGTCCGACACCGAATCGGCCGTCGGCCACGAACTGGATGTTGGCGGCTCGTGGTTCGGCCGCCTCCAGGTCCGCCACCAGATCCTCCGCCGACACCCGGTCGAGCAATCGTGCGCCTCCGGTGACGAGTACCGCAGCCACGAGGGTCACGGCGAAGAGGGCCATGGCCACGACCGGCCGCGAACGCACCATCCGGGCCCACAGACCCAATCCGGCGATGAGCCGCAGACCGCGCCGTCGCCATGTCGAGGCCATCAGTTCGACCCCTCCCGCAGACGGGTGCCGAGCGAGTCACGTTCACGACGGAGCGCGGTGACGATCATCGTCACGAGCAACGCGCCGGCCGGGGCCGCTACCACCACGGCGATCGTCGACCACGGGTAGCGGGGCACGGCCGGCGGAACGGCGGGCGCTCCCTGCTGCCCGATCGAAATGAGCGGCAACACGGCTGCCGACAGCCCGTAGCCGACGGCCACCCCCACGACGACGCCGACCACGACCATCGTCAACTGCTCCGCCGTCATCCACCCGATGAACTGGCGCGGCCTCAGGCCGAACGCCCGCAGCAGCGTGAACTCGCTCCGGCGCTCCCGAGCCGATACGGCGGTGACGGCCACGAACACCAACACCGCGAACGCCGAGGCCACGACGAACCCGACGGCGAACGCCCCGATCGTGGCCAGAGCAGCCGGGTCGGTCGTGAGGCTGACGTATCGCTGCTGTTTCCCTTCGATCTCGACCGACTCGTACGGGGCGGCCAGAAGCGCTGCCCCCACGGCGGCCGTGCCCGGTGCGCCGACGACGTCTCCGCCGCCGGTCTTCAGCCAGTACTCATCGGCGGTTCGGATCGCCCGCCCGAGTTCGTAATCGACGACCTGGAGAGTCGGAAGATCGGCGATGACGGCGTGGTTCGAGACGGGATCGACGGTCGGGAAGACGTCGACCGCTCCGGCCACGACCGCCTCGCCGTCGAGCAATCGAAGGGCGTCGAGGTTGACTCCGCCTCCGATATCGGTGCGGCTCTGCGTGAGCCACTGTCGTGAAACGACAACTGGAAAAGTGTCGGAATTCGACCACGAGCCGGGACGAACCCCGAACAGCACCTGGGCAGTACTGAAATCGTCGGAGGCGGCGGTCTCGAGGTTGATCCGGATCCGCTCGTCGGAGGCTGACAGGGTGATCGTCGGCTGCCCGAACGTCCGGCCCTGGGTCAGGATCGACGGTACCCACCGGCGGTCGTCGGTCGGTTCGAGCGAAACCGGCACCCGGTCGGCTCCGGTCGCCTCGCCGACGGCCTCGATGGACAGCAGGTCGACGGCGACCTCACGCGACACGAACGGTGGAGCGGTCGATCGGATCTGGATGTCGACGATCCGGAGAGGGTGAAGCGGTGCGAACGCTGCTTCGGCCGCGGGAGAGTCGCCCAGGTCGACGGTGAGCACCTGCCGGCCTACGTTCGATTCGAGGGGTCCGATGGCAAGGCGATGCAGGAGCCCGGAGCCGTCGCGAACCACCACATCGACCTGACCCGTGAACCCCGGTGGCAGGAACTCCACGGCCTCCGGCTCGTCGGCGGCTTCGTCCTCGGTGTCCGGCTGACCGTCGGTGTCCGGTTCTTCGTCGAGCACCGCATCCAGGAACTCGTCGTGGAAGAAATCCGGAATCTGAACGTCATCGAGTGCGACGAGTTCCTCGGTGACCTCGAACGTGACATCGAGCCGGCGCGCCCCGTCGGGGAGATCGATGCCCGGGATCTCCGGTCTGGCCGCCGCCAGCTCGTCCATGGCGCGAGCGAATTCCGGTGCCGCTTCAGGGCGCAGCGAGACGACCTCGGCCGCTTTGGCGGCGTCGAGCAGCAGGAACGTTCCCCGGCGGTCGGACCCGGGCAGCGCGCCGGTGATCCGCTGGATCGGCATCGAGGTGTCGACCCCGTCGAGCGATTCGTGGGCCGAGGTCAGATGCAGGTCGGTGATCGAGTCGTTGGTGCGCCGGTTGGGGAGCACCCGCAGGTCGGCGCCGACCTGGAAGTCGGCCTGGTCGGCCTGCGATTCCTGCCAGGTGGCGGCGTAGCTGGCGGCAAAGAAGCCGATGCTCACCGCCATCACCAGCAGGAACGCGGCCCGGGCCTGACCGCCGGGTCGGCGGGCCAGCTGCCAGCCGGTCAGCGCACCGATCACGGATCGTCCGGCGGTGGCAACCCGCTCCCCGGCGCGGGCCAGAAGCGGCACGATCCGCAGCGTCAGCACGGCCCCGGTGAGCAGCCCGAGTGCCGGTGTCACGACGAGCACCGGATCCACGGAGAAACGGTCGGCCAACCCGGCGATCGGGGTCGAGCTGATGGCCCGAAGCTGCCAGAATGCGGCCGCGGTGAGGGCCAGAAGGGCAACGTCGACCCCGTAGCTCTCGGTCACCTGGCGGATGCGGCGGCGTTGCCGGTGCAACAGATTGGAGCGCGATGTCGTCGCCCGGATCGACGGCCAGGCCACGACGGCGATCACGAAGACCGCGGCCATCGCTACCGTGACCACGGCTTCCCGGTTCACGGGAGCGGCCAGGGCCAGGTCGATCGTGGCCAACGGGCCGAACCGGTTGAGCAGACGAAGCAGCGCCGCGGCCACCCACGGCGCGACGGCTGCGACCGGAACCACGAGCACAACCGCTTCCAGCACGGCGAAGGCGACCAGTTGGCGACGGCCGATGCCTCGGGCCTCGAGCAGGTTTGTCTCCGTTCGCCGGGTTTCGGTGAGCAGTCCGGCCCCGATGGTCAACGCCAGCGCCGACAGCATCGCCAGTTGGGCAACGACGGCGTAGAGACCGGACCGGGTCACGGCCAGCGACCGGTTGGTGTCGAACAGCAGGTCGGGCAGCGACGATGTGATGCTCACGGCCGAGGTGGTCGCCGCCGTCTCCGGTCCCAGGTCACCGATCGCGCTTTCCAGCCGGTCGGGGAAGCGGGTCAGGGAGCGGCGCAGGTCGTCGACCTCGCCGACGGCGAGCTGATCGAGCCGCGGTTCGATCAGCCAGGTCGACACCAACCTCGACGGCTGAATCGCCTCGGATTGGCCGAACATCACCGGCGGGGCCACCACGAGAGGTCCGACGGCGATCGTCGAACGGCTCGGCGAAACCCCACTGGCGAGCAGCTCGTCGTCGAGCCAAAACGACGCAGCCGGATCGGTCACCCGGAAGATGCCGACGATCCGGGCCCGGAAGTTACGGTCGGCCTGTCGGTCGTTCAATGTCAGCTCGTCGCCGACACCAACGCCCAGTTCCGCAGCCGCCGGCTCCGACAGCGCGGCGGCGATCAGTCCGTCCGCCGGCGAATCACCATCCGGCCACTGCCCGCTCACGAGCGTCGCATGACCCCCGATGCCGGGCGGAGCGGACAGCGACATCACAACCGAGCGGTCGTCGGGTCGACCACCACCACCGGAAGGGACGATCAGGTCATAGCTCGACGCCGACTCCAGACGGTGGTTGACATCGAATCCGGTGGCAGCGGTGGCATCCTCGGCGGCATCGATCACGAGCGAATCGATGTCGGCGTGGTCGGCGGGGGCGGTACGAAGGTCGACGACCACGGTGGTGTCACGGGTCGCCGCGTCGTCCAGGATGCGTTGCATCGCCCCGGTCGTGACCGCGTCGCTGTACATCGGCGCCGCCGCCAGCTGGACCATCGCCGCCATCACCGTCGAAGCCAGCACGACGAGCATCAGCCAGTCATTGATCAACCGGCGTACGACGACACGCCCTGCGGTGAGAACGAAGGCAACCATCAGGTCTCTAGACGCTACACCGGGTTGAGTGGTCGCTTGGTCGGCTGTAGCCGGGCTGCAATCTGCCCGTTCAGCAGCTCAGTTGACGGTTGCGCAGGTGTCGGGATCGACGAGAACCACCTGGATCTCGTTGCCGACGGTCAGATACAGCGCTTCGACGACCCGCGCCCCGAGGTCGTCCCCGCCGTCGGCGGCCGGGATCTCGATCGGGAGGTAGCCGACGACGGCGGCCCCGTCGGGCAGGCCGGCAGCGGCCGCACAGTTTGCCGTGGCCGGTTCACGCCACGGCAGGTCGAGCTGGTTCAGCAGTTCGTCGCTGGTCGGGATTGTCTCGTAGCTGACGACCGGTTCGTCGCCGAAGAAGCCTTCCTCGGCGAAATCGCGGATATCGGGGGCGGATTCTCCCGAGTCCGCGGCTGATTCCGCTTGATCGGCCGCCTCGTCATCGGCGGCTTCCTCCGACTCCTCGACGGCGAAGTCACCCTCGGCGTCGGTATCGCCCATGGCCTCGCTCTCGATGGACTCGTCGGCGGCGTCGGCGTCCGCGCTCAACTCGGCGGCGCTTGCCGCGTCGGCACCGGAACCGTCGGAGGACGGGGCGGCCTCGGTGGCTTCGGTGTCGGCCGTCTGCGCGTCGGTGGCGAACTCGGCGGCGTCGTCGCCACCCCCGACCTGGCCGACGAGGAACACGGCGCCCGCGGTGAACACAAGCACCCCGGCCACCGCCGAGAGCCAGCGCATACGGCCGGCGGCTTCGGCGTCGCTCCGCTCCTGGCGCTCACGACGAGCCCGCAGATCGATCACCGTCTCCGTCGGATCCGGGGCTTCGACGGTCGGGTCGGCCCCCTCGGTAGCGGCCACCCGGTCCGGCGGAGTCGCCTGACCCGCCTGGTCGGCCGGTCCGTCGACGGCCATGAGCGTGGTTCGCCGGTCCGAGAGATCGAAGGCGGCGAGGGCGGCGGCGAGCTGCTCCTCCTTCAGCCCCATCGACGGCTGGGGCACGGGCGCCCGCATCGCCACCTGAGCCACCCGGAGTTCTTCGACCCGGTCCCGCAGTGCCGGGTCGCGCTCGATCATCGCCACCTCCTCGGGGGTGGCCTCACCATCCAGGTAGCTGGATGCAAGGAGATCGAGCTCTTCGTCGGTCATGATCGGGTTGTGGGTTGGTCTCTCGTTTTGCGATTTCGGGTCGTCTTGGTGACGGTTTCTAGGACGATGGCACGGTGGCGCTGGTTCCCGCACCCGGCCGAAAAGTCATTCCAGATTTGATAATCCTGCTCCGGGTGAGTCGGACTGGGTCAAAATGCCCGCCAGATGGCGGCGGCCTCGAGCGATCCGGGATCGCACCGTGCCGGGTGGGATGTCGAGCGACTGGGCGATCTCGGCGTAGTCGAGTCCGCCGACGTCACGCAGTATCACCGGCACCCGGAACTCCTCGGGTAGCCGGCGGAGCGCGGCATCGAGCCGGTCGTTCTCGGTCAGTCGCTCCTCGAACGACGGACCGTCGTCGGTCGGCTCCGGTGCCTCGTCGGTATCGACGGCGAGAGGCCGCCGTTTCCGGCGGCGTAACTCGTCGAGGGTGGCGTTGGTGGCCACCCGGTAGCTCCAGGTCTTGAACGACGAACGGCCGTCGAAGCGGGGCAGGCCACGGACGATGGCCATGAGCGCTTCCTGACAGGCATCGGCGGCATCGGCGTCGTTGCCCGCGACGCGACGGCAAACGGCGTAGAGCCGGTCGTAGTGGCGTCGGAGCAGTTCGTCGACCGCTTCCCTCGCACCCGCTTGAGCCTGAGCGACAAGCTCGGAATCGGAACGTTCGATGGGCGAAGCATAGCTTGCCGTCGGCGGCCTCCGAGGACACACTGGGGTCCATGAGTATGGGGTCTTCGAACAGCACATCCAGGATCGTGGCGGAGGTGATGATCCCGGGGAGGGGCGAGCCGGTCGAACACGGAACCGTCTGCATCGACGGCGGCTCCATCACCTACGCAGGCCCGACAGCGAACGCCCCGGCTGCCTCCGCCGACGAGACCGTGACCGAGGTCGCCGCGGTGATGCCGGGTCTGTGGGACTGCCACGTCCACTTCGTCGGCTTGCCCGGTGTCGATCTCGAGCAGTTGGGCACCACCCACCCGGTCACGGCCGCCGCCCGGGCTGCGGCCGACGTCACGGCGACGCTGCGTGGAGGGGTGACGTCGGTGCGCGACGTCGGCGGGCTCGGCCTCCGGATGGCGCCGGCGGTCGCCGAGGGTCGCCTGCTCGGGCCGACGATCTACGCCGCCGGTCGCGTCCTGTCGACCACCGGTGGCCACGCCGACATCCACGCCTACCCGCTCGACTTCGTGCACGCCATCAACTGTTCGATCGACTTCGGCCTGCTGTGCGACGGCGTGCCCGAGGTGTTGAAGGCGGTGCGCACCAACCTGCGGGCGAACGCCAAGCTGATCAAGATCTGCGCCTCCGGTGGTGTCATGTCGGAGGTCGACCATCCCATCCACCAGCAGTTCTCCGACGAGGAGTTGTCGGCCATCGTGGCCGAGGCCGGGCGGGCCGAACGTATCGTGGCCGCCCACTGCCACGGCAAACCCGGCATCATGGCCGCGTTGCGAGCCGGCGTTCACACCATCGAGCACGGTTCGTATCTCGACGAGGAGGCGGCCGACCTGATGGTCGAGACCGGGGCGATGCTGGTGCCCACCCGGTTCGTGGTCGACAAACTGCTCCGCATGGAGGACGCGTTGCCCCGCTACGCCTACGAGAAGGGCAAGGCCATCGCCGATGTGCACGAGCAGGCCATGAAGATCGCGGTGGCCAAAGGCGTGAAGATCGCGGCCGGTTGTGACATCTTCGTGAGCGGGTCACCGTTTTACGGTCAGAACGGCGAGGAGATCCGGCACCTGATCAACGCGGGGTTGACCGATCTGGAGGCGATCGAGGCGGCCACGGCCAACGGACCGGAAACGCTCGGTCCGCAGGCGCCGAAGTCTGGGCAGCTGGTGGCCGGCTACGACGCCGATCTCATCGCCTTCGACACGAACCCGCTCGACGACCGGTCGGTGTGGGGTGACCCCTCCCGCCTCACCAACGTCTGGAAGGGCGGACGCCCGGTCGAGTAGCGTTCGCAGCGATGGAACTCCTCATCATCCGCCATGCGCTCCCCGAACGGGTCAACGGTTCGCCGATCGACACCTCCGTCTCGGCCGATCCCGGATTGACCGACGTCGGGTGGGCCCAGGCTCGAGCCATGGCCGAGTGGCTGCGCGATGAACCGATCGACGTCATCTACACCTCGCCGCTCCGCCGCGCCGTCGAGACGGCGGCGCCGCTGGCCGAGGCGCACGATCTCGAACCGATCGTCGAGCCCGGGGTCACCGAGCTCGATGAGGGCTCCGGACGGTACATCCCGATGGAGGAACTCAAGGCGGACCGAGCCGAGTGGAATAGGATGATCGCCTTGTTCGAAGACGGTGATCACGGCGAATTTCGAGCCACCGTGCGTGACACCGTCGATCGGATCATCGACGCCCACCCCTCCCGGACCGTGGCCGTCGTCTGCCACGCCGGGGTGATCAACGCCTGGACCGCCGAGCTGTTGGGCATCGCCAGGACGGTGTTCTTCGGTCCCGAATACACGGCCATCAACCGGTTCCGGGCCGCCCGTGGCGGTCGTCGGTCGTTGGTATCGCTCAATGAGTCGGCCCACCTGCGGGCCGACCGACTGCACCGCATGCCGTAGCAGGCCGTCACGCAGCCGGCCTGTGGGTCAAGGTCGCTACCGGCGGACGCCGATGTCGGCCTTCAGATCTCGACGCCGCTCCGATGGCGAAGGAGTCAGCAGTATCCATGCCGGAATTCGTGGAAGCCGAGATCTACCGCCGCACGGCCGAGCCACTGATCGGGGACCTGGTGACCGTGGCCCTGGGTTTCGGTTTACGAGGTCGCCTCGTACTCGACGGCCACACGGCTTCCACGGTCGACGATCGTCGACGGCCGGTCGCGGTCCGGCCCGAACATGTTCGCCTCCAGGTTGTCGCCGGCTGCCGGGTGCTCGAGCTCGAGGATCAACTGAGGTTGGCCTCTGCGTAACTCGACATCGACGAGACACGGCTCGGCATCGACGTCCTGATGCTCGGTACAGCCGATCTGGCCGAGCGTCTCGACGGGTCGGCGGCGATGTTGAAGAGCCGGCTCCGGCCGTCGGGCTCTTGACGAGGGCGGTTCCCATCATGGCGAGTTCATCCAGTCCGGGGCCCGGACGGTGGGGGCGCGCTGTCCTCGTTGCGACGTGGGCGTCGAGCGGATCAAGGTCGGCGGCCGGACCACGTTTCTGTGCCCGGCACATCAGGGCGGTGGCGACGGGTGAACGCGACGGCGCTCGGTGACCGTCCGGGCTCGACAGCGACGGCGTGGCCCGGAGCAGCGTTTGCCGATCCGACTTCTGGGTAGGCCGCCAAGGTCCGAAGCGATTGCGCACGACCAGGAGCACACCGTGACCCTCCAACTACCCAGCGACCCGGCGATGGACACCATGGACGGCATGCTGGAACTGGCCTGGCGTCAGGTTCTGCGGGCCGCAAACCTTCTCGAATGGCCGGCATCGAAGATGAACCGGTTCCTGGCGCCCGAACGTATCACCGAGGTGGCCGTGCCCCATCCGTCCTCCAGCGACATGGTACGGGCGATCCGGGTTCAGCATTCCACGACTCGGGGCCCGGCGAAAGGCGGTGTCCGGATGGCCGATTCCGTGCATCGGACCGAGGTTGAGGCGCTGGCTTTGTACATGACGCTGAAAACGGCGACGGCCGGGCTTCCCCTCGGCGGCGGCAAGGGCGGCATCGTCATCGACCGAGACGACCTGAGCGACGAGGAGAGCGCCGAGCTCACCAGGAGGGTGGCCGAGGCCTGGGCGCCGGTTATCGGTCCCGACTCCGACGTCCTCGGACCCGATGTCGGAACCGGTGAGGGGGAGATGGCGGCGATCGATCGGGCGTGGCGGTCCGCGACCGGGCGCGACGGAAGTGCCGCCACCGGCAAACCGGTTGACTCGGGTGGACTCGAGCTGCGGCAGGGCGCGACGGCACGAGGTCTCGAGATCGTCGCCGAGTCGTTGATCGAGCGTCGTGGAATAGAGGGATCGTTGCGCTTTGCCGTCCACGGCTTTGGATCGGTTGGTCGTGGAATCGCCGAGCGGTTGTGCGGCGATGGCCACGTTCTGGTGGCCGCCGCTGACAGTGGCGGCACGATCGCCGACGCCGATGGCCTCGACGTGGACGTCCTCGTCGAACGGAAGGATGAGTCAGGTTCTGTTGCCGACGGCGACGGCGACCCGACGGCGGTGCTGGACGTGTCCTGCGATCTGCTGATCCCGGCCGCCCTCCAGGGGGTCATCAACCAGGCCACGGCGGAGCGCCTCGGCGCGGCGATGGTCCTGGAGGGGGCCAACGGTCCCTGCACATGGGCGGGCGCCGAGGTTCTCCGGGCGCGAGGGATCCCCGTCGTGCCCGACATCCTGGCCAACAGCGGCGGTGTCTCGGCATCGTTCGAGGAGATGACCGAACCGGCGCAGCGGGACAACCCCGACCTGATCGCCAAGCGCCTGGACGAACGACTGCGCCAGGCCTGCGAGAACGTGTGGGATATGGCCGACGCCGAGGATCTGGACTATCGAACGGCGGCGACCATGGTCGCGCTGAAGGCGTGGGAAGACGACGGTGGAGCGACGTGATGACCGCTGACGATGCACAACCCTGGCTCGAAACCGATCGACGTCCCGACGGCGTCGACGACGACACCGTCGATGCCATGGGCAAGCTGGGGGAGGCCTTGGAGTGGGTGGAGCGAGCCCGGGGCCGACTCTATGACTTCCACCAGATGTGTGGACACAGCGATCTGCTGCTCGGTGAAGCCGCCGACAAGCTTGCCGATGCCGGCCACCAGGAGGTTGCCGAGCGACTCCGCACGGAGATCGTTGGTCGAAACATCATCGAGGGACGATGGTCGTTCCAGGTGGTGGAGGAGTACGACGCCACGTATTGGTCGGCCGTGCGCCAGGTCGCAGCCGACGCCCGGGAGTCGATTCTCGACGGCAAGCACCACGTTTACGAATCGGAGATGAAGGAACGACGTCGCACCCACGGTCGTCGGCACCACGAGCAGCGGCCGCCGAAGCCGACGCCTTGATGCACACCATTGCGACGGAATGCGAGGCCACCGTCGCAACCGGTTGTGTGGCTGAGACCGAGGCAAGTCGATCTAGATGGGGCCGGCGTCGTGGCCGGCTTGTACTCCGTTCGGATGATCGCCGGGCGGTGCAGCGCTTCGATCCCCTATGGTGTCGGCCCCCACGGTGCACTGGTCAGTAGCTGCACGTCCTGTTTCTGGATGAGTGTGCGGATCTTGGCTGCGAACTCAAGAAAGGCTTCGTCGCCGAACAGGCGCTTCCAGAACGCGCGGCGAGCGGCGTCGTCGTCGAATCGCCAGATATGTACGAGCTGGTGAAGGGTGCCGGTGTCGCTGATGAAGTAGCCGATCAGGTTGTCGTCGAAGCCGCCGGCCTCGATCGCCGGCCAGCCCTCGGCCCGGTAGAGCTTGACCACTTGGCCGATCGCCGCCGGTCCGATGTCATAGGTTCGCTTCTCGTAGATTGGCATCGCCCGAGCTTAGGGGACCGGTCACCGTCGCATCGAGTGGCACCTCACCGACGATGGTGGTGCCCTGACCGAGTCGGGACGCGATCGTGATTCGGCCGCCGACGGCGCCGAGCCGGTCGCGCAGGTTCTGCAAGCCGACACCGCCGGCGTTGTCGACATCGAATCCGACTCCGCTGTCGGACACCTCGAACCGCAGTCGATCGGAATTCGACGATCGCCCCGCGATGCGTCGGATAGCGATCCGAACCTCGTCGGCCCCAGAGTGCTTGACTGCATTCTGGAGCGCCTCGAGGATGCAGAAGTAGATGGTCGACTCGATCTCGATCGGATGGCGGCCGAGGTCACCGATGGCCAGCTCGACCGGCATCGGGCTGTTGTCGGCCGCGGCTTGCACGGCGGGAGCGAGCCCGTGCTTCGTGAGGGTGGTCGGGTAGACGCCGTGGGCCAGGTTGCGGAGTTCGGACTGGGCCTGATGCAGCTCGTGGCGAAGCAGCTCGAGCGTTCGTTCCGCCTCGTCGGGATCATCACGCAGCCGGGCCCGGGCGTGGGCCAGCCGGAGGTTGATGGCCACCAGCCGCGACTGGGCACCGTCATGAAGATCCCGTTCGATCCGGCGCCGCTCCCGATCGGTGGCGGCCACGACCCGGGCCCGCGAACGGGCCAGCTCCTCGGCCCGTTCGGCGAGGGCGACCTGCGTCAGGAGAACCTCGGCGATGGCCGCCTGCAGCCGGAAGCTGTTCTGGAGCACAACGAACACCACCAGACCGCTGATGAGCGGGGTGAAAAACAGCAACACGCTGATGCGCGACCACGACGGCACGTCGCCACTCAGTCCGGAGAAATCCTGGAGCAGCCCCAACGCGGCAGCGGCTACTGCGGTGACGAACGAGATGACGCCGTAGCGGGTGATGCGATCCCGAGTCACGAAACTGCCGGCGAACGCCGCGGGCAGCAGTGCGGCCTGCACCATGAGCGGCCAGCTGAACGTCGCCACCGCGGAGACGACGACGGCGCTGGCCCAGTTGGCCGCGCCCAGCCAGCTCAACGCGGCATCGATGTCGCCGCGTCGCAACGGCCGCAGTCCCGCCGCCATCGTGACCGACATGAGGGCCACGAACACGCCGATGCGGAACAGCCAGGGCGTGGTGTCGATCACCAGATACACGCCGATGGTGAACACCGAACCGGCTGCGGTCAACACGGCGTCGGCGATGATCAGGGTTCGCAGCCGGTCGGCGGTGTCGTCGACCCCGACCATTCAGTCGACCAGCGAGTTCGGCTTCTCGGCGGGCCCCTGCGCACTCCCGGCCAGGAACAGCAGAACCGCCTTGACCCGCCGGTTCACGTCCTGATCGGCGGTCATGCCGAGCTTGGAGAAGATTGAGTTCGAGTGCTTTTCGATGGCCGCTTCGGAGATGCCGAGCGACGCCGCGATCACCGAGTTCGTGGCGCCGGTGGCCATCTCGCTCAGCACATCCAGTTCACGGGCCGACAGCACGTCCAGCGGGCGATCGGCCATCCTGGTGCGGCCCCGGACCAGCGCGTCGACCACCTCGTCGTCGATGAACGAACCGCCGCCGTGCACCACCCGGATGGCCCCGACCAGACGGTCGACATCGTCGACCCGATCCTTCAGCACATAACCCCGCCCCTTGGTGCCGCCGTCGAGGAGCGCCAGCGCGTACACCGGGTCGACGAACTGCGAGAGCACCAGCACACCGAGGTCGGGGTGGGTCGACCGGAACCGGATGGCGGCCTGAATGCCTTCGTCCTCGTGGTTGGGTGGCATGCGGATGTCGGTGATCACCAGGTTGGGTTGGAGCCGGTCGACCGCCTCCACCAGCTCGGGCAGTGAGCTGCTCGATCCGATCACGTCGAGCCCGTCGACACCGTCGATGAGGCTGGTCAGCCCCTCACGAACGAGGAGGTTGTCCTCGGCCAGCACGATGCGAACAGCGGTCACGAGCGCAGCGTACCACTGGCCGTTCCAGAGGTTCCCGCCCGCTGGCCGGAGTCGAACGGTAAGGCTGCCCCTACCCCGGAGCCCCCGGCCAGCCGGGTGTCGGGCCCGGCCGGGATCGTTCAACCTCGTAGCATGTTCACGCGGGCCCTACTCTCGATTCTCGTTGCCGTCTCCATCCTCGGCGCCGTGGCGGCCCCGGCGGCCGCGGCGCCATCGGTCGTGCTCGACCCGTCGACGATCGAGGTCGGTGACACCACTGCGATCCGCGGCTCGGGCTTCGAGCCCGGCACGGTCGTCGTCTACCTCGGGTCGACCAGCGGTCCGCCTCTGGCCCGCAGTGAACACCGGGGAGCGTTCAACTTCAGGCTCGAGGTGTCGGGTCTGACGGCCGACACCTACCAGATCCTGGCCTGCAACAATCAGGCGAGGAACGGCGAGTGCCGGGAGGAGGCGTCGGCCGTACTGAGCATCCAACCGGCGCCGCCTCCGACATCCCGGGAGACGACGACCACCACCGAGCGGACAACCACCGAGCGCCCGTCGACGTCGATCGGGCCGCCGACCACGATCACCACGTCGACCGGCAGGATCTCGACCAGCGGCACGCCGTCGACCGCCGTCATCACCACCACCACGGCCATCGACGATGTGGCCGTCGAATCGACGCCGGGCACCGTCGACACGCCCGACCCGTCGCTCGGTATCTCCACCACGATCGGGCCCGAACCCACCTTCGACCCCAACCCCGACGGGCTGGCGGTGTCGATACCGACCTCCGGACCGGCCTTCATTCCACCGGTCATCGAAACCGACGATCTCGCCGTGGTCGCCATCGAAGTCAGCCAGGGCATCCAGAACATGAGCTCGACGATGCCGCTGGTGGCCGAGCGCACCACCTGGGTTCGAGTTCACGTCGACAACGGCGGCGACGGTCCCTGGTTCGACGTCGACGGACTGCTCCTGCTTCAGCGCCCGGGGATGGACGACCTCCAGCTCGTTCCCAGCAACGGTCCGATCCAGACCAAGCTCCCCCGCACCGACATCGACGCCACCCTCAACTTCGAGATCCCCGACGCCTACCTCGACGAAGGCGATCTGTCGATCTGGGCCGGGGCGTGGAGCGTCGTCCCCAGCACGATCGACGACGAGCCCGACCCCGTCAACAACTACCTCCACCTCGACGTCGAGTTCCACGAGGCCGACACCCCCACGATCTGGCTGGTCGCCCTCGACGACGGCGCCGGCCCAGGTCCGCCGGTGACCGATCTCCTACCCCTCCTCGACTTCGCCAAAGTCATTCACCAGGACCTGCTCGACTACCATCCCACCGCCGATGTCAACTACCACGTCTACCCGGTGCCGCTCGAACCCGGCCCCGAGGCGGCAGTGCCGGGGCTGTGGGATCTCGACCTCAGCGCCGACGACGACGACACCGCCGGCGCCCGCCGCCACGAACCCAATCAGCGGATGGCGATGGTCCACAACGACATGCCCGAGCACGAGAACATGCTCGGCCGGATCGACTCGTCCATCCCCAGCGGTGGCTACGACGGCTGGGCCGGTTACGGCGTTGCCTGGACGAAACCGATCGCCACCACACCGGCCCACGAGTTCGGCCACAGCCGGGGACTCAAACACGTCGCCTGCAAGGACTCCGACGGCAACGGTGTGCCCGACGAGCTGGCCGGCGGTCCCCTCGATCCGGTCCACCCGATGGGGTTGCCGCCCAACTGCTCGCTCGCTCCGATCTCGCCGATCGGGTACTACGGCCTGACCACCGAGCAGGCCACCCTCACCGTCTACAGCAACGATCCGACCGACCCGGCCGCCGCCTACCCGGCGATGAGCTACAAGGAGCCGGGGTGGACCGACCCCTACTACTGGTGCCTGCTGCTGGAGGAGGTCGGCGTGCCGTGCAGTCCGGCCGCCATCGGTGTCCCACCGAAGATCATCCAACCTGCCGCCGACTGTGACCCGCAGCCGTCGGGCAACGGGATCGGCATGGATCTCTGTCTGATCGACCAGCTTCCACCGCCGTCGGATCCCCTGGGCGACGACAGCGGCGACCCGGGTGCCGTGCCGTGGACCGGCACCAGCCACTATGGCGTGCAGACCTTCTGTGACGGCGCGCTCGAGGTCTATCTGGCCGGCACGCTCAACGGCTCCGACTTCGAAGAAGCGAACCCGCAGTGCGGCGTCGAGCAAGCCGGTGACGGAACCACCGAACACTTCTTCACCGTCGAGATCGCCGAGGGCCCGATCGGCGACGAGCCCCCGTCGCTCGACATCATGGTTCCCGCCGCATCGCTCGACCCGGACCGGTCGGCCGACACCGACTGGGCCGTGGTCTACGGCTACGCCGATTTCGCATCCGGCGACGTGACGATCACCCACGTGGAGCGACGGCCCGTCATCTCGGGCCGCCTGTGGAACCAGTACGTGTCGTCGGTCTCCGGCGCGCTGTCCGGCGGCTCACCGGCTGAGGCGGTTCTTTCCGTCGGCCGGCCGTCCACGGTCCGTGACGGCGCCACCGACGTGTTCGCCCAGGTTCCGGTCGAGGTATGGCCGGGCAGCGGCCACGGCGGCGGGTCCGCTCAGGGCGCCACCGCCGGGTTCGTACAGGCCGTCCCCATCCCTGGGAGCGGCTCCTACATCAGGATCAAGGGCCTCCGAGGCGACGTCAGCGAGGTGCCCATCAGCCCCAACGCCCCGGTGGTCACGTCGGTGGCCACCACCGATACCGGCGACGCCACGCTGATCGAATGGTCGGCCTCCGACCCCGACGGCGGTGACCCACCACTGTTCGACGTGTTGTGGTCGACGCCAACCGGGGGCTGGATCCATGCCGCCACCGCCGTCGACGGCACGTCGCTGGAGGTACCGCACGACGCCCGGTTCCCCGGCGGCGACGTCGTGGTGAAGGTGGTGGCCAACGACGGTGTCAACACCGGCGAGGCGCAGAGCGAACCGTTCGCCGCCCCGACCCACGACCCGCTGCTGTTCGCCACCGGTGTCCCGGAAGGCGGCGCGTCCGAACAGTACGACACGGTGCTCCTGCAGGCCCACCTGGTCGACCCCGAATCGTCGGCTGCGGCGCCCGAGTCGGTTCGTTGGTCGTCCAGCATCGACGGTGACTTGGGATCCGGAACGTTGCTGCGGACTCGCGATCTTTCGGTCGGCACCCACACCATCGAGGTGCAGGCCGCCGACGGCGACGGCAACGTCGCCATCCACTCGGTCGAGCTGGACATCACACCACGGGCCCGAGCCACCCGCTACCTCGAGGTTCCCGACTCCGACGCCGCAGCGAGGCTGTCGTCGGCCGCGGCCGGACTCGGCGCAGGCCAGGGGGATGAGGGCGCTCTGGCCTCCGCCCGGGATCTGCCCGGCGGTCTGCCCGGCGGTCTGCTCGGCCTCGGGGCGTTGCTCGGTGGCGTGGCCGTTGTCGCCGGCGGCGGAGGCTGGGCCCTGTCCCGCCGCCGGTTCCGGTGATGGCGGCGGGCGACCTCTACCGGGACATCCATGGCGACGTCCATATCGGCAGGCCGGCCTGGATATCGGCAGGCCGGCCCATATATCGGCAGGCCGGCCTGTATATCGGCCCCATGACACCGGCGATGTATCAGGGCGCCGTGGACTAGCGTCAGAAGGGCATGTGGAACGACGACTGGGACGAACGGGGGGCGCCCTGGGAGTATGATCCCGGACCGCCCCGCAACCGAAAATGGGCTCGGCTGTTCGCCGAGACCCCCAACTACCGGGCGCTGGGCAAGGCCGTCACCGGTCGGGAGGAGTTCCGCTGGCACTTCGGCCCGATGTTCTACCGGGGCCGCCTCGGCGACGACCAGGTCAAGGTCCTGATCATCGGCCAGGAGGGGGCGCAGGACGAGTCGCTCAGCCACCGTTCGTTCACCGGAGGAACCGGTGGCAGGATGCAGAACCTGCTCAACCACCTCGGCATCGGTCGTTCGTATCTGTTCATGAACACCTTCGTCTACCCGATCTTCGGACAGTACGACGGCGACAACTCGGTGCTGGCCCAGCACCCGGACTCACCGATTCGCCGCCACCGGGAGGAGGTGTTCGACTACGTCGTCGCCCGCAACGACGACCTGCATCTGGTGATCGCCGTCGGCTCGGCGGCCAAGGATTCGGTGGCGTCGTGGATCGAGAGTCGGGGTGGCAGCGCCGACCCGTCGAGACTCCATCTGGCCGACACCTCCGTCATCGCCCCCAAGCTGCGGGCCGTCGGGGTGCTGCATCCCGGTGGGGCGTCGAAGGGTGGGCAGGTCACCAAGATCAAGAAGTCGTTCGTCGACGCCATCAAGCAGGTCGAACGCTGGTCGGCCGACGACTCGTCGTGGCTGCCCGTCGATCCCGACGGTGTCCGGTCGCCGGCCGGAGACTACAAGTACACGTCCGACCCGATCCCGTTCCGCGACTTCCCCTATGGCACCAACTGGCGGCTCGGCCGCAAGGCGACCTCGTCGAACCGCAAGGACAGCCAGCGATCGATCCAGCTGTTCGCCGAGGGGGGCCGCTACGGCAACAAGAACCACCGGCTGAGCTACGTGCGCAACCTCCACGGCAACGGGTTGCCGAACAGCGACGAGGGCTACTCGAACGACCCGGGCGACCTGCCGTACGAGCCGCCGAAGAACCGCTACCTCGACTACGACAAGGGCCCCGACGCCACCTTCGCCCGCCTGCTCCAAGGCGGTCGCAGCGGCCTCGATTGGCCCGACTTCACCACCTTCGGCCTGGCCGCCAACCCGTCGGTCGGGTTCGGACCGGTCTACCGGGGCCGGCTCCGTCGCCCGAGCATCCTCGTGCTGGCCGACCAGCAGTCCCACGACGACCTGTTCACCGGTCGGGCGCTCACCGGCGACGGTGGTCAACACCTCCAGGCCTTCCTGGCCGCCGCCGGTTTGACCCGGCGCTACGGCATCCTGCGGGTCCTGCCGATCGACACCCTCGACGACGACCAGGCGCTCGTGCGCGACGCGGTCGACTCGGCCGAGGTGCGGGCCTTGTACCGCGACGCCGTCGACCGGGCCAACCCCCAGGTGCTGGTGTCGATGGGGCCGCACGCCCGCCGACTGGTCGACCACGTCAACCCCGACGGCCGCCCTGTGGTCTTCATCCGGTCGTACCTGCAGACCGGCGTCAACACCAACTGGCGTCAGGGCCTGGCCGAGCTCCAGGGTCTGACCTACACCCGGGACATTGCGTCGCCGAGCTTCGACTACCGGGGCGAGCGGCTCCAGATCCCCCGCTACGACCTGCCGTTCGGCACCTTGCGATGGCAGGGGTCGAGCGGTGATCGGGCCCAGCAACCGAAGAGGGGTTCGAGGTTCACGTACGACTACTACAAGCTGTCGATGCCGAAGTGGGCCTCGGATCTCGATCCGTCAGCCCTGTCGACCGCCGAGCAGGCGGCGGCCGACGTGTTGCGGGAGGCCGTCTCATGAGTACCGCCGGCTTGTCTCTCGAACTCCAAGGTCGTCTCGTGCCCCTCGCCTCCGGCGATCCCGACGCCCACTTCATCGGCCGGGTCCGTTTCCGGGCCGGGGACCCGCCACACGAGACCGTACCGGTCGTCGACCAGGTCAAAGCCCAGCGGGCAGCACCGCCGGACGGTGAGAACGTCCGCCAGGTCGACGTCGGCGACTCCTACATCTACCCCGGTCTCACCGACCTCCATTCGCACCTCGGGTTCGCCACCCTGCCGATGTGGGAGGACCAGCACCGTAAGGACAGCGGCCGTCCGTGGCTGCACCGGGACCTGTGGCCCGGCGCCGACTCCTACAAGCCGAACGTGAGCTGGCCGGCCTACGCCTACATGAAAGGTGCGCCGGAGGCGTTGTTGGCCTACGCCCAGGTCCGGGCGCTGGCCGGTGGCACCACCACCATCCAGGGCTGGCCGCCGGCCAAGGGCGAACCGGTGAACCGCTTCGTGCGGTCGGTCGACGACGACATCGACCGCGACGCCATCCGCACCTCGGTCATCAACCTTCGTCCGGCCGAACTCGACGACCGCCGCCAACACCTCGACGAGGACAGGGCACTCGTCTACCACCTGTCGGAAGGGCAACGGGATTCGAAGGTGGCTCGCGAGTTCGCCGAGACCGCCACCGCCGGCTGCCTCCGCCACCGACTCATCGCCATCCACTGCAGTGCCGTCGGCCCGGAGGAGTTCAAACAGTGGCGGCTCCATGCCGAGCTGGCCGGTGAACCGGCGCCCGGCGGTGTGGTCTGGTCGCCGCTGTCGAACCTGTGGCTCTACGGGGAGACGACCGACGTGACCTCGGCGATGGCCGAGGACATCACGGTGTGTCTGGGGTCCGACTGGGGTCCGTCCGGGTCCCGCAATCTGTTGGGCGAGATGAAGGCCGCCATCCGCTGGATCCAACACGCCGGGCTCGCCATCACCCCGTTCGAGCTGGCGCAGATGGTCACCAGCAATCCCGGTGACCTGCTGGTGCGGGCCTGGGGTCTCGGACCGGGCCGCTTCGAGCCGGGTCGGATGGCCGACGCCGTGGTGATCGAGCGTCGACACGACGACCCGTGGGTCAACCTGGCGCTGGCCCGGGAGCGGGACGTGCAGCTGGTGGTGTCGAACGGGCGGGCGGTCTACGGCGACCGTGATCTCATGCGGGCGGCGGGGGAACGGCTGACCACCGCCATGCGGTTCCAGAGCCGGTCGAAACACATTCCGCTGCGTCAGCCGGAGGACCCGGTGAAGCGTTGGACGTGGACGGCGGTGATGAAGGAGTTGAAGCAGGTGCAGGCCGATCCGATCGCCGCCATCGACCGGGCGCTGACGGCCGAGGCGTTGTGGTTCGACGATTCGGAGCGTGGCGAGCCACCGGCGCTCATTCTCGAGTCCGACATGCCCGGTGGGCCCGACAGTGTGGCCGGACCACCGCCGCCGGGCCAGACGTTCGACGCACCACCGATCCCGTCGGTGGTGCACGACCGCGGCTGGTACCGGGATCTGCGCAACGGTGGATGGCAGGGTGAGTTGTTCGACGATCTCGACGAGTTGTTCGACGCCGAGGCGGTGTGGTCATGAGTGCAACTGCCAAGCTTCAAGCCGACGGACACGCCACCGAGGCGCTCAAGTACACGGCCGACGGCAAGGCCAAGGCCCCCACCCGACGTCAGACCGACAATGAGGTCGAGGGTTTCGCCCGAGCCGACATCGAAGCCGTCATGGTCGCCTCGGCCGCGGCCGATGGGGACGAGCGTCGCGAGATCATCGACGAACTGATCCGCATCATTCTCGGGATCTACGTGCACCTGCCGCTGAAGCAGGCCATGTACGGGTTCGATCCCGTGCAACAGCTCCGCCGGTTGAAAGAGCGGGCCGATTCCGACGAGCTCGTCAACGGGCGGTTTCACGCCGAGATCGGGAGGATCCTGGGCGAGCTGCGCGACGCCCACACCAACTACATCGGGCCGATGGCCATCGAAGGATGGGTGGCCCGCCTCCCATTCCTCATCGAGCAGTTCGGGCCCGAAACCGCGCCCCGGTTCCTGGTGTCGAAGACGATTCCGAGCGTGATCGCCGAGGTCGAGAACGTTGCCGTAGACGACGTCGTCTTCCGGCCCGGTGTCGAGGTGCTCACCTGGAACGGTGCTCCGATCGCCGATGCCGTGCGGGCCCACGGCGACGTGGTGCGGGGCGGGCGTCCCGACAGTGCGATGGCCAGGGCCGTCGACTCGATGACGTTCCGACCACTCGGCTATCTCCCGATCCCGATCGAGCACTGGGTGATGATCGGCTACCGACAGGCCGACGGTACCACGTCCGATGAGCACCCCGAGGCCCGTCTCGATTGGCGGTTCATCCGTCCCGGTCAGGGACCGAACCCGATCCGCCCGACCGAAGCCGCGGCCAGCGCCGAGGCCGTGCACCCCGATCGCTCGCTGATCCGACGGGCCAAGAAGCTGTCATTCAACACCGAACTGTGGCGGCAGGAGACGGTCCACCGGGAGGCCCGCCGTGACCCACTGCCCGCCACCCGGGCCGACGCGCCGGTCGGTGAGTGGATCACCGGGCGCTTCCAGGACAACGTCTCGGCCAAGATCCTGGACCTCGGCGGCCGCGAGGTCGGGTACCTCAGGCTGTGGAGCTTCGGCTTGCGCGACGACGACGGCTTCATCGCCGAGGTGGTCGACCTGCTACGACTGCTACCCCAGGACGGGCTGATCATCGATGTGCGAGGCAACCCCGGCGGCCTCATCCCGGCTGCCGAACGCCTGTTGCAGCTGTTCACCCCGCACCGGGTGGAGCCGACCCGCTTCTCGCTGCTCGCCACCGACCTGACGCGAGCCATCGCCGATGCCCCGCAGAACCGGCGGATGCTGAGCCCGTGGCGTCGCAGCCTGTTCGACGCCTCGGGTACCGGGGAGCTGTATTCGCAGGGCATCCCGATCACCCCGGTCGAGCGGTGCAATGACCGGGGTCAGGTCTACGGCGGCACGGTCGTGGCCGTGGTCGACGCCACCACCTATTCGGCCGGTGATCTGTTCGCCGCCGGGTTCGCCGACAACAACCTCGGCACGATCGTGAGCGTTGGTCGGGCGACCGGTGCCGGTGGCGCCAACGTGTGGCGCTCGGACGTGTTGCGGTCGATCCTGGCCGGTACCGGGCACGACCTTCCCACGCTGCCCGGCGGGGTCGGGTTCACGATGTCGGTTCGCCGGGCGACCCGCATCGGGTCGTCGGACGGGGCACCGATCGAGGATCTCGGTATCGCCGGGCATCGGCTGTATGCGATGACCGAACGGGATCTCCTGGAGGGCAACGCCGATCTGTTGACGATGTGTGCTCGGCTGATCGAGGCCGAGCCGTCGACGGCGATGGTGGTCTCGGCCGACGCGCTCCGTATCACGGTCGAGTCGGATCGCCTCGACCGGATCGACGTCTACGTCGACGGCCGACCCTTCACCAGCGCGAACACCGACGGCACCGCTGCATTCAACCTGTTACGCATGCCCGAGTCGGTCCGCATCGACGGCTATCGCGGCGACCTGCTCGAACAGTCCCGCCGCCTGATCGACCGGGCCGGTTCGCTCACTCCCCGCTGAGCCTCCCAGCGACCCCCCTCTCGCCGTTATGGGGTGCCGGCTGATCGCTACCGATCAGCCGGCACCCCAGAACGAACAGCGAACGGGTGATCAGGGTCAGCCGAGTGTGACCTCGAAGCCCTCGACGCGGGGTTCGGTGTCGACGAGTTCGGCCGGGAATCCCGGGGCCCGGAAGCTGACGTCGAGGTCGTCCTCCCACCGCTGCACCACCCGAGGGCTGAGCGCTCGGGAACCGTAGCGATCCTTGGCGTCGGCGAACGCGGCCCGCACCACCGGACCGAGCTCCAGGTCGACGCCGTTGTCGCGGGCCACGTCGAGGAACAGGTCGGTGTCCTTCTCAACCAGATCCATCGTGAAGTTGATGTCGTAGCTGCCGTTGAGTATCAGCTGACCCTCGGTCTCGTGGGAGAAGGAGTTGCCCGACGAGATGGCGATGGCGTGGTAGGTGGTGGCCATGTCGATTCCCGAGCGGGCGGCCACGGCGAACGCCTCCCCGGTGGCGGCCAGGTGGATGGCGGCCAGGTAGTTGGTGACGACCTTCAGCACCGACGCCGAACCCCACTCGCCCGAGTGCAGGATCTGGCGGCCCAGGATCTTGAGCAGCGGCAGGCCCCGCTCGAACGCCTCCCGCGGCCCGCCGGCAAGAATCGAGATGTTGCCGGTCGCCGCCCGGTGGCAGCCCCCCGACACCGGGCACTCCAGCAACGTCACCCCGTGCTCGGCCGCCGCAACACCGAGCCGCTGGACCTCCTCCGCGTCGGTGGTCGACATCTCCATCCACAGCGAACCCTCTCGCATGTGCGGGAGCATCGCCTCGACGACCGATGCGCAGACGGCAGGTGACGGCAGGCAGGTGATCACCACGTCACAGCGCGGCGCCAGCTCCTCGGGCGATGCGGCCGACGACGCTCCCCGCTCGGTGAACGAGGCGACGACGTCGGCATCGAGGTCGCAGACCACCAGGTCGACGCCCTCCTCCAACAGCGAGCCGGCCAGCTTCGACCCGACGTTGCCCAACCCGATGAACCCGACTGCCATGAAACACCTCCGAGGTCTCAGCGCCATTGTGTTGCAGCCGATAGATCGTAGGTGACCGGGAGCATGACAGGCCAACACCGCCGAGCCGTGACTGTCTTGTTGATCTCGGTGCTGCTGCTCGCCTCCACCGCCACACCGGCGGCCGCCGAGCCACCGATCTCCATCGACGAGAGCGGGATGGCGGCCGCCCCCTCGTTCGAACCGACCCGATCACTCATCGCCGAGGTCGAAGGCGACGGTGCCTTCTACTTCTACGTCAGCCTCTTCAACACAGGCCCATCGATGTCGCCGAACGCTGAATGGGTCGTCTTCAACGCGGGCAACGGCTACGAGCCGTTGATGACCCGACTGCATGTGCGCAGTGGGAGCACACGGCCGATCGGCGACCGGACGGACCAGTCGGCCAACCACGTCATCTCCAACGACGGACGGTACGTCGCCTTCGAGGGCGTTCGGACCGAGCTCTGGGATTCGTCGACCGCCGCCGTCACCGACATCGGAGGCAACCTCAGCGGTAACTCCGTGAGCATGTCGAACGACGGCCGGGTCGTGGCCTGGAACGGCCCAACCGACGACGACGGCTCGACGGCCGTCGTCTGGTCCGCCGGTGACCGACGCGCGTGGCCGGCCGGATTCGGAACGGCGGCGATCAGCGGGAACGGTCGCTACCTCTTCCACGTCGAGGGAATCGGCGACGGCGTTCAGCACGTGCGTCGAGACCTCGAAACCGGAGACCTGGTGAGCCATCCCGGTTTCGGCGACAACGAGTTCCCGGCAGTGGCATCACGGTCCATCTCGCACGACGGAAGCCTTGTCATCTCCTCCGGTCCCTGGAGGCAGGACTACCATCTCGGCTCGGCCGTGACGCTCCATCGGCTTCCGACCGACAGCCGAGGCGGGACGGCGACCGCCGAACTGGAGATGTGGAATCCCTTGCTGCAATCGTCGATGTCGCTTCCCCCGGCCTTTCTCTCCGGCGACGGGTCGACAATCCTGCTCGGTTCCGGGGCCACGTCGGTCGAGTCCGGACACCGCAGGTCCCACTACCTGGTCGACACGACAACGGGCGCAGTTCGCCGAGCCGTCATACCGTTCGCCATGGAGCCGGTCGGGCTGTCCAGCGACGGAACCCGGGCCGTTTTCTACGAGAACATCGATCTTCGGTCCTACCGGCTGTGGATGGTCGACTTCGACGCGTCATCCACGCCGGTCGAACATGTGCGTCATCTGGCTCGGCCGCAGCTGAGCGATCAGGTGCGGAGAATGTACAGCATCGTGCTTGGCCGCGCCCCGTCTCCGACCGAGGTGATTCACTGGACGAGGCAACGGGCGGGCGGCGTATCCGCAGCCGATGTGGCCCAACAGATCGTCGACTCGGCCGAGTTCGCCCGCCGGTATCCGTCGCTCTCGAACGAGGCATTCCTCGGTCTGCTACTCGACCGTGTCGATCGGAGCGAAGACGGGGAGGACTGGATCCGGGAGCTCAATGCCGGTCGAGGTCGGGGCGCCGTCGCCGCCGAGGTGGCCGATCTCCCGCAGACCGTCGACGCCACCGACACGGCCTGGCCCACCCATCCGGAAGCAGCGCAGGTCTGGCGCCTCTACCAAGCCTACTTCGGTCGCCCGGCCGATCAGCGAGGCCTCAACTACTGGTTCGCCCGGTACTGGTCCGACATGCCCCTCGATGAGATCTCGGATCACATGGCGGCCTCGACCGAGTTTGCCCGACGGTACGGAACGTTGGCCGACGCCGGGTTCGTGCAGCAGGTCTACGAGAACGTGCTCGGTCGTCCGCCAGACCCATCCGGTCGACGGCATTGGACAGGCCGACTGGCGTCAGGGATGACCAGAGGTGAGATGATGCTGGCGTTCTCCGACTCACCGGAGTTCATTCGTCGAACCGACACCCTTCCGCCGGGTCCCTAGCGGTTGTCACGACGAGACGATCCTGACGGTTTCACCGATGGGATCGACCTCCACCGTCGCACCGGGCGGGATCGACGTCATCGCATCACGACAGCCGATCAGCGCCGGGATTCCGAGCTCTCGGGCCATGACCGCGGCATGGCACAGGAGGCCGCCCTCCTGCACGACGACGGCTCCGGCGATGGCCAGCACCGCGTTGAACGACGGGCTCGTCCAGCCGGTGACGAGCACATCGCCGGGCTCCATCTGATCGATCGCCGCCGCGGCGTCGTCCACCACACGGGCGGTTCCGACATAGGGCTGTGAGCCGATACCGAGTCCGGTGAGTTCCGCTGCGGGCTCGGCCTCGGGTTCGGGCTTGATCTCGGGCTCGAGCAGCTCCGCGGTGGCGAGGATGATGTCCATCATGCGTCGGATCGAGGGCGGTAGCGGTGACGTGTCCGGATCGACAACGGAAGCGCCGAGCACGTCCGGGGCGTCGAGGGTCGCCTCCCAGCGTCGTTCGTCGGCCCGGGCCGCCACCTCGGCGGCGGTCGGGTCGGGGGCACCGTCGATCACGTCGGCCAGCTCGTCGATGTCGAGCTCGAAAACGTGATCCCTGCTGTCGATCCGGCCCCGCTCAGCCAGGCGCCGCCCGGCGGTCAGGTAGGCGCGGCGGGTGAGTCCGGCCGGCCACGCCCAGGTCAGCGGGCCGTTGTCGTCCCGCATGCCGTAGGCCGTCCGGGCCGACTCGAGCAGGCGGTCGAACAGCTCGGGGTCGTCGGCCCGTGCTCGAAGTTCGGCGTCGTCACGGGTTGCGTCGCTCACCTCGGAGGTCGAGGCCGCCCGATCCCCGGCGCCGCCCGACCGCCTGACCAACGTCACCACTGCAGCCGGGAGTTCGTTGAGGGTCAGTCCCTCGATGTCGTAGTCGGTGACAAGGCGATGCCCGAAGTCGCCAAGGTACTCGTCGAGGGCCCTGGCGGCGGCCGGGGTGGTACGGATGTCGTCGATACTCTCGACCGAGGTCGGGTCGATACCGGCGCCGCGTAGCGCCTCGGCCACTCGGGTCCCGTGGTCGGCGGCGGCGATCGTCGCCGGCGAAGACCCACGGAGGAGGTTCATGACCTCGACCTCGTCGATGCCCCACTGGCGGGCATGGATGAGGAGATCTCCGATCGGACCGAGGTCGTTGGCGTGGAGTTCATGGTGCCGCCGCCATCCGATCACCAGCCGATCCGACAGTTTCCGCAGGTGAGCGGCCAGTTCGGTGTCGTCGAGTTCGGCCGGATCGACGGCCTGCAGGGCACGGTTGGCGTCGATCCAGTCGAACCGTTCGACGGCGTTCCAATGGGCGATGTCGGCCTCGAACTCGCGCTCGGTCAACACCCTGCTGGCGACCCGCTCCCGCCGCCGGAACTCGGGATGCAGGCGGGTGACGAGCCACAACAGCGGAGCGGGCGGTACCTTGCCGGTGTCGCGTTCCGGGGCTATCAGGGGCACGACGCGGCGGTAGAGGGCACCGTTGACGAACTGCAGGTCGATCGAGCCGGCGGCTGCGCCGAACCGTTTCATCACCTCGCGGTAGACCGGTTCGGTGTGTTCACCGGCGATGCGACGGTAGAGGCGGGTGGGAGCCGGCTCGCAATGTGAGCGATCACAGATCCAGGTGCCGGCGCCCGGTGCCGTCCATGTGGCCGTTCGGGTATCGGTCATGATCCGCTCGCATCCTGTTGCGTGGTTTCGTCGGTCGGGTCGATCAGGAGCCGGAGCACCCGCATGACCATGGCGGCTGCGGCGTCGGCTTCGTAGCCCATACGATCGACGAGTTCGAGGAACATCGACGATGACGACAGCGCGATCACGAGGTCGACGGTTTCGTCATCGGCGTGAGGGAGGGCGGCCCGCACCCGGGAGCGGCCGTGATCGAGCCGGGTCGCCCGCAGCTCCCGTCCGGCCGGGGTCGAGTGTTCGGCGATCACGGCGGGCAGGACCTCGGCGAAGTCGGTCCAGAGCCCGGTCAGATAGTCGTCGACGGTGGTGGCGTCGAGTCGCCGTTCGCCGAGTCGTTCGTCGGCTCGCCGGGAGAAGCGGAAGGCGGCCGCGGTCTGCAGGTCGTCCTTGGTGGCGAAGTAGCGGTAGACGGTGCGGTTGGACACCCCGGCCGTCCGGGCCACCGCCGGGATCGACACCTGGCCGGGACCGTCGCGATGGGCGAGGTCGAGGTAGGCGTCGATGATGGCGGATCGGGTTACGGTGCGCTGTCGTTCTCGGAGACTGGTCGACTCGCTCATGTCACAGGAATCCCCTCATGGCATGAATCATGCCATCATGACACGTTTCATGTCAAGAGCAGCCCGATCAGCGAAGCGTCGATCCTGAGGTCGACGGTGAGCCGGCGCCGAGAAAGAAGACGCCCGGGTAGCCCGAGGTTTCGAACCCGTCGCTCGGGTTGCCGAGGAGCGTCGAGTCGGTGATCGAGAGCCGGCCCGTCCGGTTGTTACTCACGAAGAACACTGCGCCCCCGCCCTCGTTGGCATGGTTGTTGTCGATGAGTGAGTTGCGGATCTCGATGGTGAAGCCGTTCCCGTCGGCGTAGATCGCGCCGCCGCTGCCTCCGCCCGGCGTCCCCGATAGGGCCGGGTTGGCCCCGTTGCCGACGGCCCGGTTGCCTGTCATGACCGAATCACTGATGATCCAGGAGACACCGATACTGCTGATGGCGCCGCCGTTGGCGCACACCCCGCCCCGGAAGGTCGAGCCGGCGACGGTGACGGGGCGGTTCTCGAACTGGCTCAGCACACGCATCGCCGCGCCCCCGAGATCGGGCCCCGTGGGGTCACATCGGTTGTCGACGAAGGTGACGTTCTCGATCCTCAGTTGACCGCCCCGGACGAAGATCGCGCCGCCACCTCCGCCCTCGGCCAGGTTTCCGGTCGAGTTGCCGTCGAGCAGGGTGATGTTGCGGACGGTGAGGCGGGGATGATCCTGATTGTGACAGTGGGAGGTGGTCCAACCCTGGGCCTGATCGCAGGTGTTCTGGTAGAGGATCCGATGGCGGCCTGCTCCGCTCAGGGTGACCGTGCCGCCGCCGTCGATGACGATGTCAGGCCCGTTGCCGTTGACGACTTTGGCCGTCTCGGTCATCGTGATCGTGACCGGAGCGGGTCCGCAGTCGAAGCTGATGGAGCCGCCGGCGGCAACCGCGGCCACGACCGCAGCCGACGTGCAGCTTGCCGCTGTTCCGGAGCCGACGACTCGGGCCGCACCCGGTGGAGGCCCCGGAGTGGTCGAACCGGTCGTCGTGGTCGATTGATCGGTTGTGGGCGTGGAACCGGCGGTCGACGACACGGGCTCGGCGTCGCTCGTGCCGGCCGCCGTCGTCGTCGTGTCCGACGCCGCGACCGAGACCGCCAGCGCTCCGGCTGGTGCCGCTTCGCCGTCCCCGGCGGCGGCGGTGGCCGAGACCGTCGAGGGCTCCTCCGCCCCGGTCAGGAGGTTGACCGCCTCGCCCTCTGCAGTCCCATCGTCGGTTGACCCCGTGCATGCGGCTCCCAACGCCATCCCGAGCATCGCCGTGCCGAGAATGAGGACGAACCGGGCCGGCGGCGTCCACCGCAACCAACACCTCCGCCACAACCAGGACCGCACGTCGTGGATGCTAGCTAGTGGGCGGCTCGACGGCCGGGCCTTGACCGAATCTATACCGAGCGGGTTCGACAGCCCGAACGCCGTCAGGGAAGGTCGTAGATGCGAACGTAGTCGACGGCGAAATTGGTGGAACCCGTGGCGTCCAGGGTGGTCGGCCCCAGGGGCCCGCCCCAGCTGCCCCCCAATGCGAGGTTCAGTTTGATCTGGGTGATGGCGTCGGCCGAGTCGAGGAACGGATTGTCGGTTGCCGACACCTCGGCGGCCCGTATCCGCTGCACCTCCCGCCCGTCGAGGTACCAGACCAGATCGTCGGTCCAGTCGAACGCGATCACATGCCAGGAGTCCGAGAACCGCTCACCCAACTCGACGGCCTTGGGGACCTTGGCCCGTCGCCCGTCGGTCCCCAGGTAGTGGATCGTGTGATGGGCCCTGGTCGGTTCCTTCCCGACATACTCGAGCCAGTCGACCTCCCCGCCCCGGGGCCAGCCGCCGCCGTTCCAGCTCGACGCCCACAACGCAGGCCAGAGGCCATGCTGGTCGTCGGGGTCGGCCGGGTTGATCTTGACCCGAAACTCGATCCGCTGCCCGTGGTCGAACTCGACCCGGCCGCGCACCATGCCCGACGTGACCTCCCGGGTCGACCCGTTCGGGCAGGTGTAGGTCTCGGTCTTTGCCCGCAGGACCAGGGCGCCGTCGCCCACCGACACGTTCTCCGGTCGGTAGCACTGAAGTTCGCCGTTGCCGTCGCCGTAGGTCGAGTGTTCAGCCCGCCATACCAGCGGGTCGAACGAGTCGAACTCGTCGGCCCACACCAGTCTCGGTTGCGACCCTCTGTCGTTGCCGTCGGGGGGTGGCGGCGTGGTGGTCGGTGTTGTCGGGGTCGTCGGAGTTGCCGGGGCGGGGACGGTTGCCGGCGACGTCGAGGGCGTCGTGGTCGGGATGGTCGACGGCGAGGGCGTCCTGGGCGCTGGTTCGGGTTCGGGCTGCGGTGCGATCGCCGTCGACCTGCGCTCGAACTCCGATGATTGCGAGAAGAGCAGCACCGCGTCGGCCCGGGACAGCCCTCCCGCCAGCTCCGACCGCCAGTACGCGGCCCCGGCACGACCATCGGAGCGGCCTAGCACGTTGCAGTACAACAGGTCGACGAACGC
This sequence comes from Acidimicrobiales bacterium, assembly GCA_965216675.1. GTDB lineage: Bacteria > Actinomycetota > Acidimicrobiia > Acidimicrobiales > SZUA-35 > JAHELU01. The sequence continues at coordinate 3,050,296 of CBDCGK010000004.1, forward strand.
GTCGTCGGCCAGGTGGCCGTAGCGGTTGGTGAACTCGGTCGAGGATGCGAAGTGGTCGGCAACGTCCCCGAGGTCGGCCTCACCGCGGCGCAGCACCTCGCTCCAGTATCGGAGGCCCTGATCGTCGGGCCGCCGCAGGAAGAGGGCCCGATACAGACGCTCGACGTCGGCCTCCGGCCCGGCCAGCGACCGGTGCTCGGGGCTTGTCGGAACCACCCGGCAGGCCGCAGCCGGTCGGTCGGCGGCTTGAACCGGGGCCGCTGCGATCGTCGTGACGAACACCATGACAGCGACAATGACGGAGACAATGACGACGAACACCTCGGCGCCGGTGGCCGCGCCGAATGGGAGAGTCCTCGTCGACCGAGTGGTTGGGAGCAGTAGCTGTTTCATGAGCATCGCAGGCTGGGTCCGATCCTCCTGATCGGTCTCCGCCGAGCTTGGAAACGGCCGCCACCCGGCAGGGATTGAGGAATCGACAGCGGTTCGTAACCTCCGGTAGCCGCGGGTAGGGCGCACCGACCAGACGAGGTGGGCCGTCCGCCCCAGCGTCGCCGCCGGCGGCCGGGCGGCGTGGGTGGACGCCCCGGATTACGCTGGAACCGATGATCCTCGAGCGTGACGAGCTGCTGACCTCGGTCAAGGCCCGGCTCGACGAGGCCTCTCGGGGAACGGGCTCGGTCATCCTCGTCGGTGGCGAGGCCGGTTCGGGCAAGACGTCGATCGTGCGGGAAACCGTCGCCCGTTGGGGTCACACCGTGACCGTTGTCCACGGGGCGTGCGATCCGCTGACAACAGCTCGCCCGTTGGGCCCGTTTCTCGAAATCATGGCCCACGACGCGCTTCGGCCCGGACTCCCGTCCGGCGACACGTGGTCGGCCGCCGACATCTCGGCAGCCCTGCTCCGTGAGCTTGCCGCGGTTCAGGGGCCGGTTCTCGTCGTCGTCGAGGATCTGCATTGGGCCGACGACGGCACCCTCGACGCGATCCGATTCCTTGCCCGACGGGTGGAGCAGACCCGGGCGATCCTGCTCGCCACCTATCGCGACGATGAGATCGCCGACCGGAACCGGCTGGTAACCGTTCTCGGTCAACTGCGGCGGATGCCCTCGACACACCATCTCGAAACCGCTCGACTCAGCGTCGACGCGGTCCGCCTCCTCGTCGCCGAGACGAACGTCGACCTCGACGCCGATTTCGTGCGTCGTCGTACGGGCGGCAACGCCTTTTTCGTGACCGAGATGCTGGCCGCGCGAGGCCCGATGTCGACCGTGCCCGGGAACGTACAGGCCGCCGTGCTCGCCCGCGTCACCGGTCTGGGCCCTGGAGCCCGACGGCTGGTGGAGGTGGTGGCCATCGCTCCTCGTGCCCTCGAATACGATCACGCCATGGCCGTCTCCGGTGCGGCCGACGAGGATCTCGATGAGGCAATCGCGGTCGGCGTCCTGTCGCTCGAGCGGGGCTGGTTCGAGTTCCGCCACGAACTGGCCCGGTTGGCCGTCGAGCAGTCGATCCCGTCCGGCCGGCGCCGCCGTTATCATCGCACGCTCGTCGAACGGCTGGTTGCCGCCGCCGACGCCGCGCCTGATGGCGTTGCGGTCGATGTGTCGCGCATCGCCCACCACGCGGTGGAGCTTGGTGACGGGGAGCTGGTGCTCCACTACGGGCTCCTGGCCGCCGACAACGCCGAAGCCCGGGGTTCGAATCGGCAGGCGTGTCAGTACCTCGGTCACGTGCTGCACGTCGCCGACGGCGTCGATGCGGCTCGGGTGAACGGGTGGCGGATCCGGCTCGGGTCCCTGCTCCGGCTGGTCGGAGACTTCGAGGCTGCGATCGTGGAGTTGGAGCAGGCGGCGGCCGACTGTCGTCGACGCTCGGACTCAGTGCAATTGATGACGGCGCTGCGGCATCTGTCGAACGCCCATCGAGATGTCGGCGAGCGGACCACGGCGGAGTCGCTGGCCGATCGAGCCGTGGCGGCGGCCCAGGACTCAGGCGAGCCGATTGCACTCGCTCAGGCGTTGACCCACCGGGGATTCCTGGCCATGCTGGCCCGCCGCCCGCACACGGCGATCGAGCTGGCTTCCCGTGGTCTCCAGCTGGCCCAGGAATCCGGAGATCACGCTGTGGTCGCCGACGCCGAACACGCGCTGGCCTGCGCCAACCTGATCGGCGGCGACGAGGTCGAGGCGATTGCGCACCTGACGCGTCTCGAAGCCCAGGCCGAGGAGCAGGGTGATACGGCCCGTCGGGCATGGTTGGCGGCGAACCTCGGGTCCGGATGCGGTGAGGTCCGTCGTTACCGTGACTCGGTGCCATGGCTGAATACAGCCGAACGTCTGGCCGCCGAGCTCGATATGGACCAGGCCGCCGCCTACGCCGCAGCGTGGCAGGCCCGAGTCGCCTTCGAGACCGGACGGTGGGAGGAGGTTGCGGATCCTGTCCGCCGGGCGCTCGGTGATCTCGACCCGGTTCTGAATGGGCGGGTTGATGGGCCGGGGGGCTTGTCGTATGCCGCGGTGACGGCGTTGGGCACCCTGGGTCGAACGAGGGTGCGGCGAGGTGACCCCGGCGGTCGAGAGGCGCTTGTCAACGCGATGGATATGGGGGCCGATCACGATTTCCAATATCTGTGGCCGGTCGCCTGTGGTCTGGCCGAGGACGCCTTGTGGCGAGGTGAGGTCGCGGCCGGCCTGCGATGGCTGTCGCCGGTTCACGCTCAGGCCATGGCTTCGGAGAGCGCATGGGGCCGCGGCGAGACGTCGTTCTGGATGGCTCGCCTCGGTGCACTCGCCGCGCCGGTTGCCGGGCCGATCGCCGAGCCGTTTGCGCTGTCTTTGGACGGCCTCTGGTCGGAGGCCGCCGCTGCGTGGGAGGAGTTCGGCTGCCCGTACGAGCGAGCGCTCGTCCTGCTCGACAGCGGTCGAACCGATCTGATCGGCCGGGCGCTGCAGATCCTCGACTCACTCGGTGCCCGGCCGGCCGCGCAATGGGGCCGCCTCCTGCTGCGCAAGCTGGGTGAATCATCGGTTCCGGCCATGCCCCGGACCTCGACCGCCTCCAATCCCGGATCACTCACCAACCGTCAGCGGGAGGTGCTGGAACTCCTGATCGACGGGGCGTCCAACCAGGACATCGCCGATCGGCTGTTCGTGTCGAAGAAGACGGTCGAGCACCACGTGTCGGCGGTCTACGGCAAGCTTGGCGTGTCGGACCGACCGGCCGCCATGGTCGCCGGACGCCGTCTGCTCGGCGACTGAGACCACCCTGACGCCGGGCGTCATGACCAGACGGAAAATAGGGGCGCGCCCCGATGCGGCCGGGGTTCGCGGGATCGTATGGTCCGTTCAACCCCGAGTTACGGGTCACCCGGGAGGTGACCCCCGAGTCACGGGTCACCCGGGAGGTGACCCCCTGAACAAGGAGACACTCATGCCCCGCTATATCGTCGAGCGCACCTTTCCCGAGCCGGTCGAGATCCCCACCACCGCAGACGGTCAGAAGGCCATGCTGGGAGTGGTCGACCACAACGCCCAGGTCGGCGTCACCTGGGTCCAGTCATATGTCACCGAAGACCACCGCCGGACGTTCTGCGTCTACGACGGTCCGAGTCCGGAAGCCATCCGCGAGGCCGCGGGACTGAACGGCTTCCCGGTCACCGGCATCTCGGAGGTGTCGGTGCTCGACCCGTACTTCTACGTCGGCAACACCGGGTGAACGAGAGCACAGCTTGAGTCGGCCCCGCGGTCGAGCCCGCAGACGCAGGGACCTATGCTACGGGTATGGGTCCTGCCACGTCCGATGCCACGTCCGATGGAACACCGACCACCTCGTCGCCGCCGGTCAGCGCGGCCGTCGACCCTGCCGCCTTGATCGAGACGATCCGTAACAGCGTGATCGGCCGCGATGACGTGGTCAGCGGCCCGTTCGGCCCGCGGCCCGTCGTCTACGCCGATTACACGGCGTCCGGGCGGGCGCTGAGTTTCATCGAGGACTACCTGCGGGAGGCGGTCCTGCCGCTGTACGCCAACACCCACACCGAGTCGTCGGGGACCGGCTTGCAGACCACCCGGTTCCGGGAGGAGGCCCGCGACATCATCAGGCGCTGCGTCGGCGCCACCGACGAGCACGCCGTGCTGTTCTGCGGATCGGGTTCGACCTACGCCATCGCCAAGATGATCGGGGCGCTCGGCTTGTCGATCCCGTCGGTGCTGGACGACCGCTATCACTTCAGTGAGCAGATCCCGGCCGACGAGCGGCCCGTGGTGTTCATCGGGCCGTTCGAACACCACTCCAACGAGCTGCCGTGGCGGGAGTCGATCGCGGAGGTCGTCACCATCAACGAGGACGCCGACGGGCACATCGACCTCGCCCACCTCGAAGCCGAACTCGGACAACACAAGGACCGGCCGTTGCTCATCGGCTCGTTTTCGGCTGCATCCAACGTCACCGGGATCATCACCGACTGTGCTGCGGTGTCGTCGCTCCTCCACCGCTACGGGGCCTACGCGTTCTGGGACTTCGCCGCCGCCGCTCCCTATGTCGACATCGACATGGGCAGCGCCGAGCACGGCACCGGCGAACACTACGACGCCGTGTTCATCTCACCGCACAAGCTCATCGGCGGGCCGGGGACACCTGGTCTGCTGATCGCCCGCAAAGCCCTGTTCGCCAACCGGGTCCCCGTGGTGCCGGGTGGCGGAACCGTGGCCTACGTCAACCCCACCGAACACGACTACCTTGCCGACGTCGAGCACCGGGAGGAGGGGGGTACTCCGGCGATCGTGGAGTCGATCCGGGCCGGACTGGTCTTCCAGTTGAAGGAGGCGGTGGGCGTCGATGCGATCCGGGAACGGGAGGAGAGCTTTGTTCGCCGGGCCATCGACCGCTGGTCCCAGCACCCCAATATCCAGATCCTGGGCAGCAAGGACGCCGAGCGGCTGAGCATCGTGTCGTTCGTGGTGCGGGCCGATGACACCACGGGGTTCCCATACCTGCACCACAATCTGGTGGTCGGCATCCTGAACGATCTGTTCGGGATCCAATCGCGAGGTGGCTGCTCGTGCGCCGGACCGTACGGGCACCGCTTGCTCGGGATCGACCTCGATCGGTCTCATGCCTTCGAGCGGGAGATCAACGAGGGCTGCGAGGGCATCAAGCCGGGGTGGGTCCGGGTCAACTTCAACTATTTCATCGACGAGGACACGTTCGAGTACATCCTTGCCGCGGTGGAGGCGGTGGCGTCGCACGGGCACCGGCTCGTCAACTGCTACGACTTCGAACCGTCTTCGGGCCTGTGGCACCACCACAGCGGTCACGGGGCACCGCCCATGAGCCTGCACCAGGTCAGCTATGCCACGGGCACGCTCACTCACGCCGACCACCGGGTCCGGGCCGACTCGAAGACGTTGTCCGAGTTCCTGGCCGAGGCCGAGGAGCAGATGCGGTCGGCGGGCTGCGACGCCCACCCGGAGCGCACCGAGGATCTGAGCGCCGACTTCGAGTCGCTCCGCTGGTTCCCCGTCTGACGCCTCTCCTCACCGGGACCCCATCCCGTCCCGCCGCCCGCGCCGGTCTCCCGGCCGTTCTGCGGTTCCCCAACCCCCGTTTTCGAACGGCGTGGAACCGCAGAACACGAACGTGGGCGAGGCGAGCCTTCAACGGGCCTGTCCTCACTACGCCGCGTTGACTTCAGACCTGGCGGCGACGATCGAGCGGATGTCGTCGCCCGTGGCGCCCGGTCGGTGGATGACCTCCGGCCAAGTGACACGCATGGTCACCCACCCGTTGGCCGTCGCCTGCCGGTCGCGACGACGGTCGGCGGCCATCTCGGAGTCGCGGCGGTGCCAGGTTCGCCCGTCGGCCTCCAGGACGATGCGTAGTCCGGGGTGGGCGAAGTCGACAACGCCGTGGACGCCATCGAACCACGGCGGGCGGAACTGTTGCTCGAATCCGCCGATGCCTTCGCGCTCCAGGAGGTCGGCCAGCGCTGCTTCGAGCGCCGATCCGGGCACCGGCGCACCGTCGACCATGGGTGTCAGCACGCTGCGAAGCCTGGCGATGCCGGTCACACCTCTCCGAGCGACGGAGTCGAAACATGCTACGACCTCGTCGAGAGTTGTGTGATCGTCGCGAATAGCAGTCTGCACGAGATGGCGAAGGCGCGCCGGCCCGACCGACGCCGAGAGGTCCACCAGTGTTCTGGCCGGGGACGTGACCGGTAGACCGTCGATCCACACTACGTCGCACGAAGGTGGGAAACGTCGGCGGCGATGCAGCACGATTCCCTCCAATCTCCTGTTCATCTGGGTCGCCACCGTGACATGGACGAGGCCGAGGTGGTCGGCCATGTCGAGCGGGTAGTGGTGGAAGTGGTGGCCGGCCGTCTGATCGGAGACGACTGCGCTGCGCACGAGCGAGACCGCCCGGTGTATCGGGGTGAGTTCGTCGACCAGTGATTCGACGATGTACACGCCCCTGCCGACTCGCTGCAACAGACCGGCTGCCAGCCGGCGGTCTATCACCGCAGGCGACAGACCCGCTTCGATCAGGTCAGATCTTGTGCAGATCCCGCTCCGTCGGGCTGCCAGGCCGACGATGATCAGGTCGTTGTCGATGGATCCCGCCATGCCCCCAGTATGTGAATCCGGTGTGACACCCGGCCTCGACGCCCGTTCTGCGGTTGTTCGGCCGGTCAGAATGGGGGTCGGTGAACCGCAGAACGCATTGGGGCGAAGGGGCCGAAAGGGGCGAAGAGGCCGAAGCGGGCGAGGCGTCGTATGCCCGAACGCGTCTCGACCCCCACGATCGGAGGGGTGAGGGGGTCGTGGGGGGCGAGACCTTCGGCGTCGATACGCCGGCTGGTGGGAGGTTGTCAGTCGTGGGAGTCGCGGAGGCTGCGGACCTTGTCGTGGGCCGCCTTCACCGCCGTGTACTGGCGCTCGACGACAGTACGAAGGCCGGCCGAGATGTCGGCGTCCATGGCCTTCTTGTACTCGGAGACGGCGTGATCCTCGCCCTGCTCGGCGGTCTTGAGGACCGCTTCGACATCGTCGAAGGCGAGGGTGTCGCGCACGGCCATCCAGACCCGGTGCAGGGTGCCGGCCACGGAGCCGTCCTCTTCGAGGTCGTCGCCGTAGGCGGCGGCCAGCTGCTCGAGTTCGGTGTAGAACGAGGCCCGCTCGTCGGCAATGCGACGGAATTCGGCCGCGTAGTCGGCCCGGCCGTTACCGGCCATCTCCTCGGCCGCCTTGTTGAAACCCTCCCGACCATCTTCGAGGGTCTCCATGAGATCCTTGGTCACTCGTGCGTCGGTGGACATACGATTCGCTTTCCGGACGGTGGTTGACTGAGAATCCGTCCGAGAAGTTCGGTACCCCGTATCCCGTCGGTTCAATCATCGGCGTTTCCACACCAAGCCTCAGAGCAGACCGCGCTCGTACCCCTGGGCCACCGCGGCGGCCCGGTCGGACACGCCGAGCTTGTCGTAGATGTGCAGCAGGTGGGTCTTGACGGTGGCCTCGCTGATGTGCAGTCGCCCGGCGATCCCTGCGTTGGTGTTGCCGCCGGCCACCTCCCGCAGCACCTCCAGCTCCCGCAGCGACAGCGTCACCGCATCGGGCTCACGGATCCGGTCGACCAGCCGCTTGGCCACCGGAGGGGCCAGGACCGTCTCGCCGTCGGCCGCTCGACGGATGGCGTCGAGCAGATCCTCGGGCGGTGCGTCCTTCAGCAGATAGCCCGACGCCCCGGCCTCGACCGCCCGCACGATCGCCTCGTCGGTGTCGTAGGTGGTGAGCACCAGCACGGCCGCCTCCGGCCACTCGGCCCGGATGGCCGTGGTGGCCGCCACCCCGTCCATCACCGGCATCCGCAGATCCATGATCACCACCGACGGCCGTTCCCGAAGGACCAGGTCGACCGCCTCGGATCCATCAGCGGCCTGGCCGACGACGTCGATGTCGGTCTCGGCTCCCAACAGCGCCACCAGGCCCTGTCGGACCACGGGGTGATCGTCGACGACGACGAGGGTGATCGGCGAGCGTTCGGTCATGGCCCGACCACGGGAAGGCTCAGTGTCACCCTCGAGCCTCGACACTCGGCCGGGCCTACCCGCAGGTGACCCGACAGCGATTCGGCCCGTCGCCGCAACAACAGCAGACCCTGGCCTCCGGTGAGTTCGCCTCTGTCCGACACGTCACCCGGCGTGAACCCGACTCCGTCGTCGCTGATGTCGAGGGTCACGGCGTCGTCGGTGAAGCGGAGTACCATCTCGACCTCATCGGCTTTCGCATGGGTCCGGATGTTCAGCAACGCCTCCTGGGCCGCCCGGAGCACCGTCACCTCGACCGCCCCGTTCAACGCCCGCGGCTCACCCTCGACGGCGAACCGCCGGTTGATGGCGTCGGGCAACACCGAGTCGAGCTGCCGCTCCAACGCCATCGTGAGAGACCCGGCGCCCAGCTCCGGTGGGCGTATCGCCTCGATCAGACGACGGGCGTCGGCCAGGTTCTCCTGTGCCGTCTCCTCGATCGACTTCAACGCCTCGGTGGCGTCGCCGGAACGCATACCGGCCCGGCTCAACAGCACGATCGACGTGAATCCCTGGGCCAGGGTGTCGTGGATCTCGGCTGCCATCCTGGTCCGTTCGGCCAGCACCCCCTTGGTCCGTTCGGCGTCGACCAGATCCCGCTGGGTGGCCCGCAGCTCCGAGATCAGTTCCGACTTCCGGGCATTCAGTTCGCCGATCCGGTGGATGGTGATTGCGAGGATGGAGCTGACGGCAAAGACACCGAGCGGCATGACCATCGCCCACAGCGGTGCACCGACCATCAGCAGGGTGACAGCCCACACCGCCGAGACGTACGCCGCCAGCAGTACCCCGAGACGGGGTCGGAAGGAGAAGCAGATGGCGTAGATCGCGAAGGTGGCAAGCGCCCAGCGATCGTCGAGCATCATCAGTACGGTCCACGTCCCGAGTGTCGCGGCCGCAGCCAAGGTCCGACCCCACGATCCCACCCGCCCGACGATCTCGGTGAACATCAACGTCCCCCCGGCGAGCATGACCACGACGATCGCCCCGAACAGTGCCGCGTCGAGGGGACCGTCGAACACGTCGGGCCGTGACGAGATCGGTGCACAGACGGCCACCGCCAGCCAGAGCAGGAAGATCCAGCCTCGGCCGTGCCAGCGTTCGAGGCGTTCGGTCCCGTTGCCGGTGGCCTCGGTCTCGTCGCCCGTGATCTCCGTCGCGTCGCTCAAGCTACTCCCTGCCTCTCCACCGGAAGAATACGGCGGCCAGCACGGCCGAGACAACGAGCCAATTGCCGAGGATCAGATACATCTGACCCGTCTGCCAACTGCCACCGGGCTCGACCCGGGCGAACGTGTCGGGCAGCAGCGCCTGGCGCAGGCCGAGCGCAGCCCACCGCAGCGGGAAGATCGAGGCGATGGACTGCAGCCACTCGGGGATCTCGGTGAACGGGATGTACACGCCCGAGATGAACTGGAGGACGAGCGTCGGCGGCACGACGACCGCACCTCCGGCTCTCGGGTTACTGATGAGGCGGCTGAAGGCCAGGCCGATCAGCGTCCAGATGGCCAGGTTCAGCGCCAGCACCGAGACGAGGATCAACCAGCCCCGGCCCGACGGGAGCGAGATGTCGAAAAAGGCCAGGCCCACCGCGAACATGGCGACGGTCTGCACCGTGGCGACCGTGACCACCATGCCGATCTTGCCCGCCATGTAGGCGGCCTTCGGCATCGGCGTTCCGGCCAGGCGTTTGAGTGTGCCGTCGTGCTGTTCGAGGGCCAGCTGGGCGGCGAGGCTCTGGAAGCCGACGGTGATCCCGGTGGCGGCGAGCATGCCGGCCACGAAGTACTGGCTGACATCGACCCCCGTGTCGTCTATCTCTCCACCGAAGATCGAGGCGAACAGGATGAGGAGGGCGACGGGCAGGCCGAAGGTGAAGATGACCTCGTCCCGCACCCGGCGGAACGTCCGGAGCTCGACCAGGTAGCGGTAGAGCGAGATGCGCCACAGCGACGGGCGCGTCGCCCGGGTGGCGGCAGTGGGAGCGGTGATGGTTGTCATGACGTGCCGCCTTTCTGACGGGCCAGGTCTTGGTGATCGTTGTTCCATGTCGCGATGAGGCTCAGGTAGATGTCCTCGAGCGATGGACGGGTGACGGTCAACTCGGGAAGCTCACCGTGGCGGGCCACCAGGTCGGCCACCGCCGTCGCCGGCTGCTCGGTGGTGAGCACGACGGGTTCCTCGGCCCCGGTCGGAACGTATCGCACGGTGGCCAGCGCCTCGGAGCGGCCCCCGATCCGCGACGGTTCGGCCACCTCCTGCAGACGGCCGCCCAGGAGGATGCCGATCCGGTCGGCCAGCGCCTCGGCCTCGTCGAGATAGTGGGTGGTGAGCAGCACGGTCGTCCCGTGCTCCTTCACCGCGGCGATGATCTGCCACATCCGGCGCCGGGCCTCGGGGTCGAGTCCGGTTGTCGGCTCGTCGAGGAAGAGGACTTCGGGTCGGCCGACGAGACCGCATGCCACCTCCAGCCGACGGCGTTGGCCACCCGACAGCTCCGCTGCCAGTTGATCGGCCTGCGGTGAGAGTTCCACCAGATCGATGGCGTCGGCCACCGCCATCGGATCCGGATAGAGCACGGCGAACATGTCGACGGTCTCGGCCACGGTGAACTGCTCGAAGGCCGTCGTGTGCTGCAGCACGATGCCGATCCGGCTGCGGAACCCGGAGCCTCCGTCGACCGGGTCGACGCCCAACACGCTGACCTCGCCCTCGTCGGCCCGCCGGTAGCCTTCCAGGATTTCGACGGTGGTGGTCTTGCCCGCACCGTTTGGTCCGAGCAGGGCGAAGATCTCACCGGCCTTGATCTCGAGGTCGAGGCCGGTGAGTACCGCTCGGTCGTTGTAGGACTTTCCGACGTTGCGGGCGGCGATCACCGCCTCGGTTGTCGGAGCGTTCGTCGTTGATGCCATGCATCAAGTCTGAACCATGGCCGCCCGCCGCACATCGCCTGATCGGTTCAATCCGGATCAACCGATCGGTCGATCGTCGGCACCGTCTGATTATCAGATGTTCGCTGCGGCGTCGTCGAGTGCCAGCTCGAGAACCTGACTGTAGGTGGGGAACGGGAAGACGGTCCGACGGGCCATCGGGAGCGTGGCGCCGGCCGCCATCCAGGCGTTGACGACCTGGATCAGATCGTCGGCCCGGGGACCGTGCAGCGACGCCCCGAGGAATCGGCGGGACGGTCGGTCGATCACCACCGCCGCCCGACCGCGGTCGACCTCGTCGGTCGCGGCCCGGGGGAGCGCGTCGTAGTCGGCCCATCCGACGACCACGTCATGGCCGCCGGCCCGACACGTCTCCGAGTTCCGTCCGACCCGACCCAGCGGAGGATCGGTGAACACGGCGTCGGGCATGATCGTCACCGGACCGTCCCACGCCTCGCCGAGGAGGGTGGCGGCGAGGTGACGGGCCTGGTAGGAGGCGCCGTGGGTCCAGTGGCTCCGGCCGGTCACGTCGCCGATCGCCCACAGCCAGTCGAGTTCGTTGACCCTGCCGTCACGGCCGACGGTGACGTCGTCGTCGATCACCGACTCGAGGCCGAGTCCGTCGAGTCGTGGTTCGGTACCCACGGCCAGCAGGATGCGGTCACCTTCCTCGGTCGAGCCGTCGGTGAACCGGGCGGCCAGCCCGCCATCAACCTCCTCGATCCCTTCGAGTTCGACGCCGAGACGGACGGTCACCCCTGACTGCTCCAGGGTCTCGACCAGCAGCGCGGCGATCTCCGGCTCCACATCAGGATGAAGCTGTTCGGCCATGTCGCAGAGCGTTACGGTCGAACCGTAGCGACCGTACACCTGACCCAGCTCCGAGCCGATCGGCCCGCCCCCGACGATGACCAGACGGCCGGGGAGCTCGCTCGATGTCAGCGCATCGGCACTGGTCCACACGCCGTCGAGCGCTGTGCCATCGACGCCGGGGATGATCGCTGCAGAACCGGTGGCGATCACCACATGGTCGGCTTCCACCCTCACGCCGTCGCCCTCGACCCGGTTGACGTCCACGATATGAGCGACCGACCGTTCCAGCTGCACGCCGGCATCGATGACACCCTCGGTGTGTTCGGTGTCGTCGAGTTCGTGAGCCAATTCATGGCGGCGGGCGACGGCCTCGGACCAGGACCGTGTGCCGACCCGGGCGTCGTGGAGCAACGACTTGCTGGGAACGCAGGCTTTGTACGGGCACTCGCCGCCGACGAGTCCGGATTCGAACCCCACGACGCTCCGGCCACGATCGGCCAGTGTCTTCGCCAGCTGCTCGCCCCCGCTGCCGAGGCCGATGACACAGACGTCGGCGGAAAGCGTCCGCATGTCAGCTCTGGTCGGCGACCTTCGGTTTGGTCGACAACTCGAGCGTGTCGTCGTCGGGGATCGGTGCGATCTGGGTTCTGGTTTGGGGTGGTTCGTCGTCGGTGGACGACTTGCGGTTGCGGTACCAATCGGCGATCTGGGCCCGGTTGCGCCAGGCCAGCGCTCCGGCCAGCGGTAGGAGTCGTCGTAGGAGCTTGCTCATGGGTTCCTCGGTTTCTTGGTCAGGTCTCGATGATAGGGACGGTGGTGGACTCGTCGGTTCACGGGCCGACGAGGAGTCGCCGGCGGGCGCTGATGGCCGCGAACATGCCGTAGCAGACCAGACCGACGCCGGCGACGAGCACGAGGACCGAGCCCCACCAATTGTCGGCCACATCGCGTAGGGCGCCGTCGAGGCCCTTGGCCTCGTCGGGGTTGGCGGTGATGGCGGCCAGGAGCACGAAGCCGGCGAGCAGACCCGTGGTGATGGCCCGCCCGATCCAGCCGGCCATGCCGGTCTTCTCGATGAGTTCGCGTTCCTCCGACGATGCGTCGCTGAAATCGAACTGGTCCATGAACCGCTTGTCGATTGCCTTGTAGGCGAAGTACCCGGCGACGCCCAGGCCGACGAGGGCGCCGAGGCCGAGGGCCCACCGCCCGATCGTCGACTCCATGAGGGTGCGGCTGATGTCTTCGAGCATGCCGCCCGATCCGCCTCCGCCCGAGCCGCCGCTGCTGGAACCGCCGCCGGTGGCGTAGTCGACCGCGGTCCAGGCCAGGAAGCTGTAGACCACGGCGGAGAACAGGTAGGCAACCCGGTGAGCCAGCGTCTCGGCGTCGTTCTCGCCGGGCAGGAAGGCCGTGACCAGCCGCCACAGGGCGTAGAGCACGAGGCCCACCGCCAGGATCCACAACAGGATGGTGCCGTAGGACTCCTCGGCGATCTCGGCCACCGCTCCCGAGCGGCTGGCCTCCTCGCCTCCGCCGCCGCCGCTGAAAGCGATCGGGACGGTCAGCACGCCGACCAGTCCGTACACCACACCCTTGGCCACCCATCCCAGGCGCCCCACGGGGATCAGCCCGTCGATGTCCAGCCGTCGGGCCCTCAGGGATCGGGCCCGTTCACTCAGCTCTGCCGTCTCGGAAACCATCGCTCGCCTTTCTGGTTTCTACTCCTCAGTGTCGGAGCCCTACCCGAAAGCGATGAGCGCTAACCGCGACGTTTCAGATCAGGCGTTCTGCACCCCGGCCGCCTCGTCGAGTCCGAGTTCGGCGATCGAGGTCTCCCGCATCGCCACCTTGCGGATCTTACCGGTGACGGTCATCGGGAAGTCGTCGCTGACCCGCACGTAGCGGGGAACCTTGTAGTGGGCGATCGTGCCCCGGCAGTAGTCCTTGACCGCCTCGGCCACGGCCTCCTCCTCCAGAGCGGCCAGGTCCGACCCCTCCCGGAGTTGCACCCAGGCCATGATCTCCTCGCCGTATTTGAGATCGGGCACACCGATGACCTGCACCTCGACGATGTCGGGGTGACCGTAGAGGAACTCCTCGATCTCCCGGGGGTAGACGTTCTCGCCGCCCCGGATGATCATGTCCTTGATGCGGCCGATGATGTTGACGTAGCCATCGGCGTCCATGGTGGCCAGGTCGCCGGTGTGCATCCAGCCCTCGGCGTCGATCGCCTCCGCGGTGCGCTCCGGGTCGTTCCAGTAGCCGAGCATCACCGAGTAGCCCCGGGTCATGAACTCACCGCCCTCACCTCGGGGCACTATCTCGCCGGTGTCGGGATCGACGATCTTGATCTCGACGTGAGGATGGACCCGACCCACGGTCGACACCCGGTGCTCCAGTGAGTCGTCGGCCGAGGTCTGGGTCGACACCGGGGACGTCTCGGTCATGCCGTAGGCGATGGTGACCTCGTCCATGTTCATACGGTTGACGACCTGCTTCATCACCTCCACCGGACACGGGGACCCGGCCATGATGCCGGTCCGCAGGGTGGAGAGGTCGTAGTCGTCGAGGTCGGGTTCGCCGAGTTCGGCGATGAACATGGTGGGCACTCCGTACAACGAGGTGCACCGCTCGGCCTGCACTGCCTCCAAGACCGCCTTCGGTTTGAACCCGGCCGACGGGATCACCATGGCCGCCCCGTGAGTGGTGCAGGCGAGGTTGCCGAGCACCATCCCGAAGCAGTGGTAGAACGGCACCGGTATGGCCACCCGGTCGGCGTCGGAATATCCGCACGCCTCACCGATGAAGAAGCCGTTGTTCAAGATGTTGCGGTGGCTGAGGGTGGCCCCCTTCGGGAAGCCGGTTGTGCCCGACGTGTACTGGATGTTGATCGGATCGTTGGGATCGAGGGAGGCGGTGCGTTCGTCGAGGGCCGCGTCGGTGATCGACGACGCCCCGGCCAGCAACTCGGCCCAATCCGCCGCCGCGTCAGACCCGTCATCGACCGGCAGGTAGACCACTCGCTCACACCCGACCCGATCCCAGACCTCGTCGATCATGGCCCGGTAGTCGCTCGTCAGGTACGACGGGGCCGCCACCAGCAGCGACACGCCCGACTGGTTGAGCACGTATTCCAACTCGTTGACCCGGTAGGCGGGGTTGATGGTGACGAGCACGGCCCCGATCCGGGCGGTGGCGTACTGGAGGATCGCCCACTCGGCGTAGTTGGGGCTCCAGATACCGACCCGGTCACCCTTGTCGACCCCCGCTGCCATCAGGGCTTTGCCCAGCTCGTCGACGGCCGCGGCGAACTCGGTGTAGGTGTAGCGCTGCCCCTGCTCGACGGAGATGAGGGCGTCGTTGTCGGGCCATCGTTCGACGGTGTGGGCGAGGTTGGCCGGGATGGTCTCGTCGAGGAGTGGGGTCTCGGTTGGACCGTGGTCGATCGACAGCTCGGGAGACGGCATGGAGGAGGACATCCCTAAAGTGTGGCCGCGGTCCCCAGCTCACGCCAGTGCTCCATACCGGTGAATTCCTCCAGCATGGCGTAGGGGTAGTCGGGAAGGCCCGGTGCGGAAACGGCGGTGAGCTGGGCGATGTCTTCGTCGGTCAGTCCGACGTCGGCTGCGCCGAGGTTGTCGTCGAGTTGCTCGACGGTGCGGGCGCCGAGGAGGACCGAGCCGAGCGTCGGCCTCGTCAGCAGCCAGGCGATGGCCACCTGGCCCGGCGTGCAACCGTGGTCGGTGGCGATGGCGGTGACAGCGTCGACGATGGCCCACGTGCGATCGGTGTTTCGTTTGTCGTAGGCCTCCACGCCTCGGTTCGGGTCCTCGCCCAGGCGGGTGGCGCCATCTGGCCGCTGGTTGCGCCGGTATTTGCCGGTCAGCCACCCGCCTCCCAGCGGCGACCAGGCCTGGCTACTGATCCCGGTGTCGAGACAGAAGGGCAGCAGCTCGTGTTCGATCGTGCGGTCGAGGAGGTTGTACTGGAGCTGGATGACCTCGGGACCGGCCAGCTCACGCAGGCGGGCCGTCGTCACGATCGTGCCGAACTGGTAGCCGGTGAGGTTCGACCAGCCGACCCGGCCGATCTTGCCGGCGCCGACCAGATCGGTCAGCGTCTCCAGCGTTTCGACGACGGGGGTGTCCTGGTCCCAACCGTGCACCAGGTAGAGATCGATGTGCTCGATCCCGAGGCGTTCCAGGCTGGCATCGACGGCGGCCCGTAGTGACGGACCGGCTGCACCGGCCAGTCCGTCGGGCGGGGCGAACCGCCCTTTGGTGGCGATCGTCAACTCGTCGGCTGGTGGTCGGCGATCGGCCAGCCAGCGGCCGATGATGCGCTCGGACTCGCCGTCGCCGTAGACATCAGCGGTGTCGATGAGGGTTCCGCCCGCCGCCCGGAAGCGGTCGAGTTGGGCGAAGGCGCCGGTCTCGTCGGTTTCGACACCGAAGGTCATCGTGCCGAGGGCGAGCCGGTTCGAGGTTGTTGTCGTGTCCATGAGCCCAGTCAACACCCTGGAGTGCACTTCAGGTCAACGGGCGGCGGTGACGGACGATCACAACCCCGTTCCGGGGTGTCCAGAGATCGATCCCGATCAGCCGGCACCCCAGAACCGAAGACGGCGTCCGCCGTTGCCCGGGACCACCTGGCGGGGAACACCGTGACCGGGCCCGGGTACCGTCATCGTTGCTGCGTCGACCCTTCCACCCGGTCGAGCAGCGTCCGGATGCGGGCCCGATCGATGAGGGAGGGAAAGAGTCGCGCGGCCAGGCTGAGTGGGATGTCGAGGATGATGTCGTGGATCTCCGACCCGGCGAGGTCGGCGAAGGAGTGCTCGAATGCGGCCCGACTCTCAGGTATCCGCAGGAACTCGCGGCCGGTCGAGTCGCCGGTGAGCTGTCCGGCCAAGAGGTTCCTCTCTCGTTGGAGTAGCGGTACGTCGATCCTTGCCGAGAGGCGAAAGTCTCGACTGGAGGCTCCCACGACGAGTTGATGCTCGCCGGCCGCGGTCAGGAACTCACCGGCCCGGTCGTCAAAATACTGGAAGTCGTGCTTGGTCAGGCGGACGTCGACGGTCGTCGAATCGGCCGGGCCGAGACGGACGACACGATGGGCCCGGAGGCGTCGAACCCCTTCCAGGTCGAACGGCGACTCGACGTAGACCTGGGGCACCTCCTTACCCTCCCGGTCTCCGGTGTTGCGCACCACGAACGAAACCTCGACGTCGAACTCGTCCCCGTCGGCGCTGACGGTGACCGACAGATCGCTGTAGTCGAAGCTCGTGTAGGTCAGCCCGTGCCCGAACGGAAAGACGACCGGCCGATCGGTGACGTCGTAGTGACGATGTCCGACGTGGACGCCTTCGCCGTACCAGATGGCGGTGGCCGTGGTCTTGGCTCGCGCCGACGGCGGCATGTCGTGCTCGGCCGTCGGCCACGTCTGGGCCAGTCGCCCGCCCGGGGCCGAGACGCCGGTGACGATGTCGACCAACGCGTCGCCGACACCGGCTCCGACGAGTCCGGCGTGAACGACGGCGTCGAACCGCTCGGGTCGGGGTAGGCGGACCGGGCTTCCGCACATCGTCACGACGACGACCGGCCCATCGAGTTGACCCAGTTCGTCGAGCAGCGATTGTGTCGGTTCGGGAAGGTCGAGCGTGGTTCGGTCGGCGCCTTCGGTCTCGGCCAGATCCGGGAGGCCGACGATGGCGATTGTGAGGTCCGCCGTCGTCGCCATCCGTCGTGCATCGGCCCGGGCTGCCGGGTGGTCGGCGCCGGTCGGATCGGTTCCGGGGGCGTGGTCGACGGCGAGGTCCGGTCGAAGCCGTTTGAAGGATGCAATCGGTGTCGAGACGCGCTCGGGCTCGACCAGCGAGCTGCCACGACCCTGGATACGGGGTGCCGCCGCCAGCTCGCCGACAAGCGCGATGCGGTGCACGTCGGGTCGGAGGGGGAGGACTCCGTTGTTGGCGAGGAGGACGATCGACTCGGCCGCCGCCCGTCGGGCGATGTCGTAGTGCCGATCGAACGGGATGTCGACCGCCATTCGGGAGTCGTGGTGGGAGGCGAGCCGCACGAGCCTCCGCACCCGGGCTTCGAGGTGCTCGACGGCGTCCGGCTCGCGGGAGGTGAGCGTCGACAGCTCGTCGCGCTGGCGATCACCCTCCGGCGGCATCTCGAGATCGAGTCCGGCCCGATGGGCGGCGGCCACCGACTCGACCGCCCCCCAGTCGGAAACGATCACCCCATCGAAACCGAGACGGTCTCGGAGCAGATCGCCGAGCAGTGCTCCTGATTCGGCAACCTGTTCCCCGTTGACCTTGTTGTAGGACGCCATCACCATCGCCGGCTCGGCCTCGGCGATACAGGCGGCGAAGGGCTGCAGGTAGACCTCGTGGAACGCCCGCTGATCGATGACCACGTCGGTGGTCATGCGGTCCAGTTCCTGGTCGTTCCCGACGAAGTGTTTCAGGCAGGCCGACGTGCCGGTCGACTGGATGCCGCGCACGTAGGCGATACCGGCCACCGACGTGAGGTAGGGGTCTTCGGAGAAGTACTCGAAGTTGCGCCCGCCGAGCGGCGATCGCTGGAGGTTGATGCCCGGACCGAGGAGAACGTGGACCCCGTGGGCCCGTGCCTCGTGGCCGATGGCCCGGGCGACCTCGGTCATGAGGTCCGGGTCCCAGGAGGCGGCGAGCGCACTGGGGGTGGGGAAGCAGGTCGACCGTTTGTTGTCGGTCACGATGATGGCGTCGCTCGTCGTGGCCCGCACACCGTGGGGACCGTCGTTGAGGTAGAGCGATGGAATGCCGAGTCGCTCGACGGGAGCCGTTCGCCAGAACGTCGACCCGACGCAGAGCCGGATCTTCTCGTCGTGGGTCATGGCGCCGACGAGTTCGTGAACTCGACCGGTCGTGTCGGTCGAGCGATCCGGAGTCAACGGGGGACCATCGTTGCCGCCTCGCCAACCTCGTGGGCATGGCCGTTGATCGTCACCAAGGCCGGTGCACCCGGGGTCGACACGAGGCACCGGTCGGGAGAGATGTCGAACTCCAGCGGGGTGCCTCGATAGGTGATGGTGAACCGCAAACCCGTCCAACGATCCGGAAGTTGCGGCGAGACCGTGAGCCGGCCGTCTGATCCGATGCGCACACCGCCGAAGCCGTTGACCACGACCTGCCACAGTCCTCCCATCGCCGCGGCGTGGAGACCCCCGGCACAGCCGGCGTGGGGGCCGAGGTCGATGTCTCGGGCCCGCGGCCAGAGACGGGTGGCGATTTCGCTCTCACCGGCCTGCAGGGCCACGAGACAATACATCGCCGCGCTGAGCGAGCTGTCGTGAAGGGTCTTGGCCTCGTAGTAGCGAAGATTGCGGCGCTGAGTCTCCTCGTCGAACCGGTCGGGAAGGAGGTGAAACAGCACCGCCACGTCGGCCTGCTTGGAGACTTGGAAGGCGGAGAGCTGGTCGAGCGAGTATCGCCCGATCACCCCGAACGGGGAGTCGGCAGCCCGCAGTTCGGCCACGTCCGGCAGATCCGGCAGTTCGAGGTAGGTCCGATCCTGGGGTATCAGGCCGTCGCGGTTCGGCATCGGGAGGGCCATGCGTGCTGCGAGATCTCGCCACCGCGCCGGCTCGTCACCGTCGACTCGGTTCGATGGTGCGGATTGCGGATCGGTTCGGATCCGGTCGGCCAGGTCGGCGCCGTGGCTCAGGCACCAGTGAGCCAGATGCATCGTGAACGCGTTGTCGTCGACGTGCTCCTTGTACTCGTCGGGTCCGATCGAGTCGTCGATGTGCAGGGCACCGTCCCGTTCGTCCAATCGACTGGCCCAGAACCGGGCCGCCTCGAGGGTCACCTCGACGGCTGCGTTGTCGTCGGCCACGTCTCGACCGGTGATCACACTGTGGCGCCAGAACGCGTGGGCGATGACGGCGGTGATGTGATGCTGGAGAAGCCCGGTCTTGATGATGTCACGCTCGCCGGTGACCACATCGAGGTTGCCTCGGGTCGGTGTGACCTCGCCGTCGGTGGCCCACGCCGATTCCCACGGGAACATGGCTCCGGCGTAGCCGCGTGCCGCGGCCAGCGCCCGGGCGGAGGGAAGTAGCGACGCCCGATAGGCCAGAAGCCGGTCGGCGACCTCGGGTTCCACGAGCTGCCACATCGGAAGGATGTACACCTCGGTGTCCCAGAACGAGTGGCCCTTGTAGCCGTCACCGGTGAAACCCTTGGCGCTGATCCCCATGCGGTCGTCGTCGACGGCGGTCATCGACCGCAGGTGGTAGAGCGAGAATCGGAGCGCCAGCTGATCCGCCGGGTCCGTCGACTGGATGGCCACGTCGGCCCGTGACCAGAACTCGGCCCATCGGCGCCCGCTCCGCCGGGCGTGGACCTCGTAGCCCTGTGTCGCCACCTCGCTCAGGTGGGCGTCGACTCGAGCACGGGTGATGTCGAGGTCGGGCTCGACGTCTCGATCCCGGGACGTGTGGACCGTGACGAACTTCTCGATCCGGAGGACATCGCCACCATCGAGGTCGACGACGCAGGCGATATCGACCCGCCGTCGGCCGATGGTTCGCTTCGGGGTAGGGGTGACCGTGTGTCCGTTGACCTGGTACCGGTGGTCGGCCCGAACCAGGACGGCCACCTTGGTCGCCGTGGTTTGGTCGTCGAATCGGAGGCGGTGTCCATGTAC
This sequence comes from Acidimicrobiales bacterium, assembly GCA_965216675.1. GTDB lineage: Bacteria > Actinomycetota > Acidimicrobiia > Acidimicrobiales > SZUA-35 > JAHELU01. The sequence goes on from CBDCGK010000004.1 coordinate 3,070,830, forward strand.
GGCATAGCAGTCCTCGACGAGGTGCTGGACCCCGCCGTTTCCTCGCTCGCCGTCGATGCCCGAGCGGATCGAGACGGTCGTCGGCTGCTCGACGGTGACCGTGATCTCGATGGCCACCAGGTGCTCGTCGTGTGCCGACGCGATGCGGCGGGTTCTGATCGACTGGTGCCGGCCGGCAGGACTGACCCAGTCGACGTGACGCCGGTACTCACCGGTGCCGAGATCGAGGCGGAGATCGTACGACTCGACCGTTCCCCGGTCGAGGGCGAACCGTTGGTCGTCGAACCGGATCTCGACGGCCAGTGGATCTCCCACGTTGACCGCTTCCGACACTTCGTTGGGACCGTCGGCCCGGTTGAACAGCCCGGCGACGCCGAAGAGTCGCGACTCGTCGACGTAGCGTTCCTCGGTGACTCCGCGGAAGCCGAGGTACCCGTTGCCTTGAGCGAACCGGGCCTCCCGCCGGCCGCGGTCGGTGTCGTCGACGGTCGTCTCGACGAGGTGCCAGCCGTCGGTGTCGTCGCCCGGGTCGGTGGTCGTCAACTGCTCGGCCTCGTTGTCCGACCGATCCGCAACTCGACGTCCAGTACGTTGCGGGATTCGGTTTCGTCGCCGGCGATCCCGGCCAGGACCAGCTCCGCGGCGCGTCTACCCATCTCGGCCATGGGCTGGCAGACGGTCGTGAGGTGGGGATCGAGGGGGGTGCCGACGTAGATGCCGTCGAAGCCGACCACCTGAACCGCTTCCGGCACATCGAGTCCGGCCTCGTCGAGGGCCTGGACGAGGTTGAGGGCCAGCATGTCGGTCAGGCAGAAGACGCCGTCGACCAGGGGGTGTTCGCGCACGAACGATCGCACGAAGGCGTCCTCGTCGAGGATGGTCGACCCGTGGTCGTAGCGGACGAGTTCGGTTCCGGGCGTCGCCTCGACGGCCTCCACGAAGCCGTCGCGACGGCGGAACACCTCGGAGTTCACGCCGGGGAACCCACCGACGTAGGCCAGGTGCCGGCACCCGGTGGCCAGGAGATGTTCGGCGGCGAGCCGACCGCCTCGATAGTTGTCGGCGGTCACGAAGGACAGTTCGCTTCCGAGGTGTCGGTCGATCGTCACGATCGGCAGGTCCGGCTTCAGGCTCGGCTCGATGTCGCTGTTGGACACGAGCACCATGCCGTCGATCACGTTGCGGTCGAGCAGCCGGACGAACTCGATCTCCTTTTCGACCTCGAACAGGCTGTTGCCCAGCATCATGCGGTAGCCGTGGCGGCTGAGCTCGTGCTCGACACTGAACGCCAGGTCGGCGAACAGGGGGTGATTGATGCTGGGCACGATCAGCGCAATCGTCCGGGAACTCTGCGACTGGAAGCTCCGCCCGATCTCGTTCGGGACATAGCCGAGCTCCTCGATGGCGTCGCGAACGCGTCGGGCTGTCGCCTCGGCGACGTAGCCCTTGCCGTTGATCACCCTCGACACGGTGCCGAGGCCGACGCCGGCGCGAGCTGCTACGTCCTTGATCGACGTCATCGGATTGCCTTCACCTTCCGTGGAACCGTGTCGGGGTCGGGGCGGTCACTTCACGGCACCGTCGGTGATGCCACGAATCATGTTGCGTTGCATCACAAGATAGAAGATGACGATCGGGGTCACCGACAGGACCAGCCCGGCCAACGCCAGACCGTAGTCGGTGGTGAAACGACCGAAAAAGCTGAAGGTGGACAGCGGGATGGTGCGCGAGTCCTGGAACAGCACAAGCGACGGCAACAGGAAGTCGTTCCACACCCACAGCGCATTGAGGATCATGACCGTCGCCGTGATCGGTTTGAGGAGCGGCATGATCACGTACCAGAACACCTGGAATCGCGAGGCTCCGTCGAGGATGGCGGCTTCGTCGAGCGATGTCGAGATGGTCGAGATGAAGCCGTGGTAGAGGAAGGTGGAGAGAGCCACGCCGAACCCGAGATAGAAGTAGACCAGCGTCAGCCGGCTGTTCAACATGCCGAGCCGCCCGTAGATGCTCACGAAGGGGATCATGAGCGCCTGGAACGGGATGATCATCGACGCCACCAGCACACCGAACAGCAGCTTGTTGATCCGGTAGTCGAATCGGCTCAGGAAGTAGGCGAACATCGCCGGAAAGATCACGAGAAGCAGCAGCGCGCCGGCGGTGACGAGAACGGAGTTGAACAGGGCGCTCACGAAGTCCATCCGATCGGCCGCTTCGCCGAAGTTGGCGAGGCTCGGGGTTGGCGGGATGCCGACCGGATCGGTCAGGATCTGGGGGCGCGTCTTGAACGCATTCACCACAATCAGATAGAAGGGTCCGATGTAGACGAGCGCGGTCAGTACGGCGATCACGGTCTTGGCCCCGGCGCCGATGGGGCGTGTTCGTTCCAGGATGGCCGTCATAGCTGCACCTCCCGTCGCTTGGTCAGGAACACCTGGGTCACGGCGATGGTGGCCACGACCAGGAACAACACAACGGCCTTGGCCTGTGCCGTCTGGTAGTTCTGGAACAGGAACGCCTCGTTGTAGATGTGCATGGCCACCATCTCGGTTGATCGGAACGGTCCGCCGTCGGTCAGAGCCAGGTTGGTGTCGAACACCATGAAGGCGTTGCGGAGGGTGAGGAAGATGCTGATCGTGAACGACGGGATCAGCATCGGGATCACCACGTACCGGACCTGCTGGCTTCGGGTGGCACCGTCGATCGACGACGCTTCGATGACCGTGGACGGGATGGAGATCAGCCCGGCGATGTAGATGAGCATCATGTAGCCCGACATCTGCCAGACGCCGACCACCACCAGTGCGATGAAGGCCTTGTTGGTGTCGACCAGCCACGAGAATTCGAAGAGTCCGATCCCGGTCTTGTCGCCGAGCCACTCGATGATCTCGGTGAACACGAACTGCCAGATGAAGCCCAGGATGACCCCGCCGATCAGGTTGGGAAGGAAGTAGGCGGCCCGGAAGAAGTTGCGGCCTTTGAGCTTCGACGTGACCAGCAGCGCGATCCCGAAGGCGACGATGTTGGTGACGACGACCGTGAACAGCACGTACAGGGCCGTGAGTCGCAGGGTCTCGCCGAAGCGACTGTCGGCGAAGGCGTCTCGGTAGCTGTCGATGCCGACCCACCGGTAGTCGAACGAGGCGATCGGTTCGACCCCGTCCCAGTCGGTGAACGAGAGCATCACGCCGGACAGGAACGGAACGAGGAGCACCGTGGCGAAGGCGAAGATCGGGATGAGGGCGAAGGTACCGAAGTTCAACAGCCTGGTACCGAGGCTCCCGTCCGCTGCGGGTTGGGGCATGATGAGCCTCCTTGTCGGTCGGTCGGCGTCGTCAGGAGTCGACGCCGCTCCAGTACTCCTCGAAGGCGGCCGCCAAGCCGGCCCGGTCGATGCGGCCGGTGATGTACTCCTGCATCGTGGCCCCCATCGTCGGCCAGCCGTCGGGCGGATAGAGCGAGTTGACCCACTCCAACGTCTCGCCGGCTTCGAGGTACTCGAGGATCTGGTTCGACATCGGGTCCTGCGGTCGCAGCTCGAAGGTGTCGTAGACGGGGATGAAGTTGAACTCGTTCACGTAGAAGTCCTGGCCGACCGGGTCGGTCACCAGCCAGTTCAGGAAGTCGATCGCCCCTTCCTGCTCCTCCGGTGTCGACTGTGAGGCGTCGATCACGATGTACGACGGGACTCCGACCGAGAGCTGGGTGTTACCGTAGGTCGACTCGTCGTCGCTGATGGGAAGGGGCATGATGCCGTAGGCGTCGCTGCCGCCCAGCTCCATCAACTGTGGCAGCGCCCAGTTGCCCATGAACCACATGCCGGTATCACCCGTGGCCAGCTCGAGTGTGCCGTCGTCATAGTCGGCGGCGAGCGGCGATCCGGCGTTGACGTTCCGCTCGACCAGGAGATCGACGGTGTCGACCCAACCGTTGAAGACGTCGTTGTCCAGCAACGACATCTCGCCGGCCTTGAGCTGATCGAGGAAGGCCCGGCGCCCCTCGGGGGTCTCGTCCTGGGGGGCGAACATGAGGTTGGTGAGGTGGGCGCCGAGCGACCAGTCCATCGGCGACAGGTGGAACGGTGCCACACCGTTGGCCTCCACGGCGTCCAGCACCTCGACGAGGTCGGACCTCGTCGCCACACCGGTGCCGTCGAATCCGCCGTCGACCGCGCCGTCGACCACCGCCTGGTTGTAGAGGATCCCGAAGGCCTCGACGGTCACCGGCATCCCGTAGATGGCGCCGTCGACGGTCACGAAGTCTTGGGTCCCCTCCAGTGCGTGCGAGGTGAACTCGGCGTCCGACAGATCGAGCAGGTTCTCCTGGAACTGTGAGAACTCCTGGCCCATGACCATCATCGTGGTGGCGTTGCCGGAAGCGTAGAGCGTGGTCATTTTCTCGACCGGATTCGAGCCGTCCATGGGGACGCTCACGATCTCGTAGGCGTCCTGGGAGTCGTTGTAGGCGGCCATCGCCGACTCGAACTGGGTGCCGATCTCGCCCTTGATCGTGCCGAGGATCGTCACCTCGACGGTCTCCCCCGAAGGGGCGGCGTCGCCGGCGTCCTCTCCGCTCGACTCGTCGGAACCGGCGGTGTCGTCGGCGCCGTTCCCGGCGTCCGAGGTTTCCGTCCCGGCGTCATCGCTGCCGCAGGCTGCGAGCAACAGCGCGAGAGCGGCGAGTATGCCCACCAGTCGTCTCATCGGTTCATCTCCCTGTGTTGGATCTGTGTGGATTGTCGTTTGAATCTCATGTGGAAACGTTTCCGGTGTGGAAACATTTCCATACAGTACGTCAAGCCGATGTCTCGGTCAAGCCGGACCTACCGATCGCCACCGATTACCGCCGGTTCATTGGCCGTATCCTGGCTGCCATGGAGGTCATGTCTCGTCGTAGCCCGTTCTGGGGTGCCCAGTGATCGGTTGCGATCAGCGGGCACCCCGGAACGGAGGGCGGTGGGTGCCGTGACGCTTCACCTGACCGACGATGAACAAGCCCTGCTCGCCGGTTCGAGGGGCGACGGAGCGGCGTTGGCCATGCGGCTCGTCGTCGGGCTGGCCGAGGCCATGGGAGCCGAGGCGCTGCTGCCGATCACCGGTGCCCACATCGATTCCTGCCTCTACCACGGTCGTTCGAGCCTCGACTTCGCCGAGCGCTTGTCGGCTGGCGGCGCCCGGGTCGTGGTGCCGACGACGCTGAACGTGTCGAGTCTCGACCTGCTACATCCCGAGCTGTTCCTGGGCGACGACGACACCCGCCGCGACGCCCGAGCCCTGATGGACGCCTACGTCGCCATGGGCTGCGAGGCGACCTGGACCTGCGCCCCCTACCAGCGGGCCGACGAGTTGCGCCCGGGGCTCGGTGACCACGTGGCCTGGGCCGAATCGAACGCCATCGTGTTCGCCAACAGCGTGCTCGGCGCCCGCACCCACCGCTACAGCGACTTCATCGACATCGCCGCCGCGGTGACCGGCCGGGTGCCCGATGCCGGGTTGCACCGCAGCGAGAACCGGGTGGCCACGCTTGTCGTCGACGTCGGCGGCCTGCCGGCCGGGTTACTGGCGAACGACGCCGTGTACCCGGTGATCGGCTTTCTCGTCGGGCGTCACAGCGGCGCCGGGAATCCGGCCATCATCGGACTGCCCGCCGAGGTCGAGGAGCACAATCTCAAGGCGTTGGGGGCGGCCGCCGCATCGTCGGGCAGCCTGGCCATGTTCCACGCCGTTGGTGTCACGCCGGAGGCACCGACGTTGGAGGCGGCCTGCGGAGGGGTGGTGCCCGATGGCGACCATTGGCTCCGGGTTACCGCCGCCGACTGCCGTCGCGCCCGCGATGAACTCAGCGTGGCGCTCGGCGGCGACGCGGGCCCGTCGCTGGCCACGGTCAGCCTCGGCACTCCGCATTACTCGGTGACCGAGATCGCGACGCTCGCCGGGTTGCTGGCCGGCCGATCCGTCCACCCGTCGGTCGACCTCTACGTGTCGACGGGTCGTGAGGTGCTGACCGAAGCCGGGCTGCGAGGCCTGGTCGAACCGTTGGAGGCGGCGGGGGTAACGTTCGTCACCGACACCTGCACCTATATAACGCCCATCGTCCGCAACACACAGGGACTGGCCATGACCGACTCGGCCAAGTGGGCCTACTACGCCCCCGGCAACATCGGGGTCGACACCGTGTTCGGCAGTGTCTCCGAGTGTGTCGACTCCGCCGTGGCCGGCCGGGTCATGCGCGACGAGGCCCTCTGGTCCGACTCCGGTGCCGAGGCAGCGGGTGGTGACCTCGGATGACCGTCCACGTTTCGGTGAGGCCGATGGCCGCCGGATCGGCCGCCGGGCCCGCTCTGGTGTTCGACGAACCCGTCAGCCTGTGGGGTGGGGTGGACCCGACGTCGGGAACCGTGGTCGACCGGCTGCACCCCCAGCACGGTGTGTCGATGTCGGGCGCGGTGGTGTTCATGCCGTTCGGCCGGGGTTCGAGTTCCGCCTCGTCGATCCTGGTGGAGATGGCTCGGCTCGGCACCGCTCCGGCGGCGTTCGTGCTCCGAGGCCCCGATGAGATGCTGGTCATCGGGTCGTTGGTGGCCGCCGAACTCTATGACGACGTGATCCCGATCGTCGTCGGCGCTGCGTCCGTGCACACCGGCGACGAGGTTCGGATCGACGGCGACACGATGTCGGTTCGAGCGCGTTCAGTGTGACCGTGAACCGGCCGGCTCCTCGGTTTCGAGGAACCGGGCGACGTCGGCCAGCCGCCGCCGTTCGACCTCCAGGATGACCTCTCGACCAGTGAGCATGCGGCCGACGAGGTCGTCGTCGCCCTCGATCGACGAGCGGAGACGGAGGCAGTCGAGCTCGGCGTCGATCCACGCACCCGCCCTCTCGACCAGCGCCGGGCCGTTCGACCGCCAGGCGGTCAACTCCTGCTCGATCCCGCCCAGCCGGCTCTCGGCCGCCGCCAACTTCTCGGTGTAGCGAGAGCGGAGGCGGGATTCGATCTGCGGGTCGACCGAGCCTGCCCCGCGCAGCTCATCCAGTCGAGCGAGGTGGCCACCGTGGCGCTCCACCTCCGCCCGGGCATCGGAGAACCGGGACATCAGCGAGGGCATGAGGACCGTGCCGGCAACCCTGAGTTCGATGATGTCGACGTCGCCGTCCACAAGCTCACCGAGCGACACCCGGGCCTGCGCCGAAGCCAGCTCGAGCTTCACCTCGAGCATCGACACCTCCTCGGTCAGATCACCGACGGCCGCCGGCAGTTGCTCGACCTGGCTGCGAAGGTCGAGCAGCGGTCGGAAGAGCCAGTCCCGGATGTCGGCGGTACCGACCGAGGTCACGGTCTCCATCACCGACGGAGGCACCAGATCCTTCAACCCGTCCCGCCATCCTTTGCCGCTCTTGACCGGCTCACGCTCGGCGCCTTCGGCGGCTCGGCTGTCGAGCACGGCATCGACCAGGGAGCTGATGCGGGCCACCTGTCCGAGCAGGACCTTCCAGGCCTGGGTCTCGACCCGCACATCGGCCAGCATGGTGAGGTGGGCCTCGGTCGCAGGATCGCCGGCGTCCGAGCCCTGGGCCCGCGCCCAGATGCCGAGCTGGTCGAGCGTTCGACCGTAGGCGTCGAACCGGTCGGAGGCGGCGTCGACGAAGTCGGTCCACTCGCTGAGCGGCTGGCCGGTCCGCTGCCCGACGAGTTGTTCGGCCGCGCTGCGAATGGCCCGCCAGGTGGCCATGAGCGGCACGCCGGCCAGACCCAATGCGCCCAGTGATTGTTTCTCGTCGTCGCCGGTGATCAAGGTGAAGGCGTCGCTCAGGGCATCCATCGTCTGCCCGATCGAGCGGGCCTTGGCGGCGACGGCATCGGCGCTGTCGCCGATCGACGTCACCGTTCGGGCGTACTGTTCGACTCCTGGGATGGCTGGTGGGTTGGACATGCGACCACAATCCTCAAAATTCGTACTACGTCGATCTTTGAGACGGATTCCTGTGGCCGGTGATACATCTACGACCGTGGTCGGTGATACACAGTCCGCCGAGGTACCGTCGGCTCATGACCGCACGCGACCCCCAGGCCGAGGCCAGGACCGCCGCCATCGTGACCGGCGCGTCGAGCGGCATCGGTGCCGCGGTGGCCGCCCGCCTGGTGGCCGACGGCCGTCGAGTACACGGGCTGGCCCGCCGAGCTGATCGGCTGGCTGAACTGGCTGCTCGGGCAACCGGACCCGGCACGTTCGTCCCGCACGTCTTCGACGTCCGCGACTCGGCCGGTCTGCTGGGCCTCGTCGACGACATCGAGGCGCAGTACGGTGCCATCGACGTGCTGGTCAACAACGCCGGCTTGGGCCGGATGAACGGCCCACTCGCCGAGGCCACACTCGACGACATCGCCCGTACCGTCGACACCAACATCACCGCGTTGATGGTGGCGACCAGGGCCGTGTTGCCGTCGATGATCGAACGGGGGAGCGGCCACATCGTCAACGTCGGGTCGATGGCCGGGCTGTATCCGGTGTCGTCGGCCACCTACGGTGCGTCGAAGGCCGCGGTGTACCGGCTGTCGACCAACTTGCGCCTGGAGCTGCGGGGCACCGGGGTGCGGGTCACCGAGATCAATCCGGGTCGGGTGGCCACCGAGTTCTACGATGTGGCCGTCGACGACCCGGAGCGGCGGGCGATGGCGAAGGAGTCCGGCGTCGACGAGGTCACCGCCGACGATGTGGCCGACGCCATCGCCTATGCCATCTCGGTGCCGCGTCACGTCAACATCAACCGCATCGAATTACAGCCGACCGAGCAGACCTACGGCGGCGCCCAGTTCGACCGGGTGGAAGGCTGGGCATGACCGTCCTGGGCGACGGTGCCTTCGCCGGTCGGGTGGTGGTGGTGACCGGGGCCGCCTCGGGTATGGGAGCGGCGTCGGTTCGGGAGTTCGCCCGGCTCACGGCGACCGTCGTGCTGATCGACGTCAACGGTGAGGGCGCCGAGTCGGTGGCGGCCGAGCTGCGAACCACTGCTGCAGGCGATGTCGCCGTGATCGCCGGTGATGTGAGCGATCCGGTGTTCTGCGGCGATGCCGTCGATCAGGTGATCGAGCGGTTCGGTCGCATTGATGTGCTGGTCAACGCCGCCGGCACGATCCACCGGGCCGACTCGCTCGGCACGAGCGACGCCGACTGGCGTCGGGTCATGGGCGTCAACGTCGACGGCATGTTCTACCTGTGCCGGGCGGCGCTGGGGCCCATGACCGCCGCCCGCTCCGGGGTCATCGTCAATTTCGGCTCGATCTGGGGTGGCGTCGCCGCCGCCGGGGCGACCGCCTATTGCGTGTCGAAGGGGGCGGTTCATCAGCTGACCCGGGCGTTGGCGCTCGACCACGTCGAACACGGCATTCGGGTCAACGCCGTGGCCCCCGGCGAGGTCAACACCCCGATGCTGGCCTCGCAGCGGGAGCGCCCACCGTCGGTCGCCGACCTCCAGGCTCTGGCCGACGCCACGATCCCGATGAAACGCCTGGCCGAGCCGTCCGAGATCGCCAAGGTGGTGGTGTTCCTGGCCTCCGACGATGCCTCCTACATGACCGGTGAGATCGTGCACGTCGACGCCGGCTACACCGCCCGGTGATCGGATCGGGCCGGTCGGGTCTCCTCCACGGCCTCCCATCCCGGCAAGTTACGCGCGAATCCGGACGGTATTGCGCGATGTGGCGCGTAACTGTGCTCGTGGTGGCGATCAGCATCGTGTTGATCGGGTGCCGCACGTCGTCCGACGACGAAGCCGCCGCGTCGGCGCCGGAGGTCACCGCGTCTCAGCCGCCACCGTCCCCCGCATCGACGACGAGCACCCCGTCAACGATTGCGTCCACCGTCTCACCGACAACCACGCCCCGACCCGACTGGCTCGGATCTCGCACGCTGCCGACCGACGGTGACGGCTTCGGGCTGGCCGGCGAAACCCCACCCGAGCTGGCCGATCGGCGATTCCGGACGATCGACACGCTGCCGCCACCACCGGACGGCGGGTTCCACGCCACCGTCCGCCCACTGTCCGAGGTGCCGGAGGCACTGGCCCGGTCCACCTGGACCGACAGCTGCCCCGTCCCGCCCGAGGAGCTCGCCTATCTCACGGTCACCTTCGTCGGGTTCGACGGGCTCGACCACACCGGCGAGATCGTGGTGGCCGCTGAGGTGGCCGACGACATCGTCTCGGTCTTCGAGCAGCTGCACGCCGCCCGCTTCCCGATCGAGGAGATGCGGCTCGTCACCCCTGCCGACCTCGACGCCCCACCCACGGGCGACAGCAACAACACCGGGGGTTTCGTGTGCCGGGCGGTAACCGGCGGCACGGCGTTCTCCGAACACGCCAAGGGCTTGGCCGTCGACATCAACCCGTTCCACAACCCCTACATCCGGGGCGAGCTGGTACTGCCGGAACTGGCGGTGGTCTACACGGATCGATCCCTCGACCGGCCGGGAATGATCGGGCGTGGCGACGTCGTCGTGGAGGCCTTCAACGCCATCGGCTGGACCTGGGGTGGCGACTGGCGGAGCCTCAAGGACTACCAGCATTTCTCCGCCACCGGCCGCTGACCCAAGTCTGGTAGCAAAAAGCGAGGTCTGACCTCGCTTTTTGCTACCAGACGTCAAAGTCGTTCGGGAGGTTGCTGGCGGAGGACGCCGAGGCCCCGACGCTGGATCCGTCGACGACCTCGTCGGGCGAGCTGGGCCTCCCGAGCGACGATCATGAGGCCGGCGCCGACGATCAGGATCAGACCGGCCCACGTCGCGGCGTCGGGAAGCGCCCCGAAGAACACCCACCCCCACAACACCGCCCACGGCAGGTACGTGTACTCGAACGGCGTGACCAGGCTGGCCTCGGCCAACCGGTAGGCCTGGCCGAGAGCGAAGAAACCGACACCGGAGATCAAACCGACGCCGAGCAACAACAGCCAGTCCCGACCGCTCGGCTGGAACCAATCCCGGAACAGGAAGGCCACGCTGGGATGGGCCGACGTCGACTCGAGTTGGGAGAACACGAGCCCGACGGCCAGGCCGGCCACGATGTAGAAAACCACGGCGACGAGCGCCATCGATCCGCCATTGGAGAACGGCGCGAGCTTGCGGGTCAAGATGATCGACGTGGCGTAGCTGACGGCGGCCAGCAGGGCCAGGATCACCGCCGGCTCGAACACGTCCGTACCGGGTCGAACGATGGTCAGCACGCCGAGCAGGCCGACCGACACCGCCAGCCACCGGGGCCAGCCGATCCGCTCACCCAGGAAGATCGGGGCGAAGATGGTGACGAAGATCGGGGTCGAGAACGTGATGGCCGAGGTCTGGGCCAAACCGATCGTGGCCAGCGCCATGTAGTAGACGAGGTAGCTGGTGAAGGCGGCCGCCGCCCGAGCCAGCTGGAGCCCGATCGGCCCGATTCGGAACCGCCACGACCGATTCTCCAACCGGGCCGCCACCGCCACGATCGGCAGCGCGAAGACACCCCGCATGACCACGATCTGATGCACGGCATACGCATCGCTCAGGCTCTTGATGATCACGTCCTGAATGGGAAACAATGTGGTGGCGAGCAGCAGGAAGGCGATGCCGGCCGCCGGACGCGACGTAACGTCGCCGGTCACCGGCGCCGGGCCCTCGTGTCCCGACGGCTGGGAGCCCTCGGTGCGGGTGATGGACATTGGGCAGTCCGCGTTTCGTTCCGTGCAGCCGGGATGGCGTTCGTTCGCTCCGGTGCCCCCGCTGCAGATTCCGAGTTTGAGGATGGCGATGCTACAGCAGCTTGCGCACCGTGTCGATGGTGTCGGCTTCGGCGGCGGGTTTGTCGTCGCGGTAGCCCTTGACCCGAGCGAACCGAAGGGCGACGCCGCCGGGGTAGCGGGTGCTGCGCTGTGCACCGTCGAGTGCGATCTCGACCACCATGTCGGGCCGGATCATAACCGTGTGACGGCCGGGTTGTTCGCTCTCGCCGAGCTTGCGGGAAAGGAACTGCTCGGTCTGCCAGGCCAGGAGCTCGTCGGTCAGACCTTTGAACGTCTTACCGACCATCACGAACTCGCCGGTTTCGGGATCGCGGGCACCGAGATGCAGGTTCGACAGCCAACCTTGGCGACGGCCGTGACCCCACTCGGCGCCCAACACCACCAGGTCGAGGGTGTGGACCGGTTTGACCTTACGCCACGACTTGCCCCGCCGTCCCGCCTCGTAGAGACCGTCGGCGGCCTTGATCATGACGCCTTCGTGCCCCACATCGAGCGCGGCGTCAAGGTGGGCTTGAGCGGCATCCGGATCGGCGGTGAACACCTGGGGGATCAGAACCTCAGCCAACCCGCTCGCCTCGGCCAGCGCACGCAGCGTCGCCGCCCGCTCGCTCAGCGGACGGTCGATCAGGCTCTCGCCGTCGAGGTACATCAGATCGAAGAAGTAGGGCTGCAGGCCGCCGCCGGGACCGGCACCGCGTCCATCGTCGGCATTGCCATCGGTACCGCCTCCATCGTCGGCACTGCCATCGGTGGCGCCCTGGGTGGCGAACACGCTGATCGTGTCCTGGAACCGACCGGGCGCGTCGTCGTCGCCGAAGAACCCGAGCACCTCTCCGTCGAGCACGGCCGAGTCGCAGGCCAGGCGCTCGACCACCGCTTGCACCACCCCCAACCGGTCTGTGACCCGGTTGAGGTTCCGGGTGTAGATGGACACGGCGCGGTCACCCGATTCGCTGGTGCTGAGGTGGACCTGGATGCGGGCCCCGTCGAACTTCCACTCGACCGCCGCCGGTTCGGGACCGGTGGCCTCGAGCGCTTCGCCCACGTCGGCGGCCGTCGACGCCAGCATCGGCTGGATCGGACGCTGGACCTCGAGGTCGATGGCGGCCAGGCCGTCGGCCCCGTCGACCATGGCGATGTGGATCGCCTGACCGAGGTCACCCTGCAGCATCGCCCCCCGCCGCATCGCCGCCGCCTTGACCCCGGCGGCCTTCGCTCCGGCCTCCGTGACCACTCCGGCCAGCGCGCCCTGGCGGGCCTCGCCGATCAGCACCCGCTTGACGAACTCGACCTCGTCGGGATCGCATCCGGCCAGGAAACGGTTCAGCAGCTCCGAGCGGGCGCTCACCGACCCCGACCCGGTGGTCAGAAGAATCTTCGACAGGAGGGCATCGAATCCGAGCACGGTCGGTGGGTGGTCCGAATCGCCGCCGGACGGTCCGACATCGGTTGCCCCCAGCTCATCGAGCCCGGCGACGGTCGCCCAGCCGACTCCGATCGCACCCTGGCGCGGCTTGGCCACCAGGAACCCGACGGCCGGTTCGATCTCGTCGGGCCCAAGCCGCCGCAGGAGCTCGGCCAGTAGTTCGGTCTTCGCCTTGCGGCTCGACGTCGCCCGCACCGCGTCGGTTGTGGTGGCCAGCTCACGCAGTCGGGTCATCGCCCCATCGTATTGGCCGGCGGCCACGTGGGTAGTCCGACCCAGCCATTGGGGGTGCAGGCATCACCGTCGAAGACACCAACAGGCACCATTCGATCCCCGGCTCCAATCGTTCAGAGTTGTGGACATGCGCCCAACGACTGTTTTCCGATCAAACCCGCTCCCACTGGCCAAGACCCTGGCCGCCGCCGCTGTCATGTGCCTGCTGACCACCTCCTGCGCCGGGTTGGACCAACTCACCTCCTCGGGTACCACCGAGGCGCCGATCACCCATCACGGGCCGGGCGGCGACGACGATCCGTCGCTGCCAACCATCGTGCCGCCCGTCGACCCCTCCGCCACCGTTCCCGCCGACGGCTCGACCAGCACCACCGCTCCCGCCCCCGTCGCCCAGGATCCGGCCGTCGCCAACATCCTGGCCGGCTACACCACCTGGACCGATCCCGGGCTCCACGTCAGCGACAACCGGAACCTCCAGTCGGACCAGTGGTTCGATGACGACAGCCCGAACGGTCGGGAGAAGGTGGCCTGCGCCCCGTCGATGCTGCCGACCGTGGTCCGGGAGATGGACGAGTTCCCGGCGTTCGGATTCTCGGGCGACGACGTGCTGCCCGGTCTGATCATCGACGGGTCGGCCGCCACCTCCGGCAACATCCGGGCCCTGCCGCTGGCCCGGGCCCCGTTCACGCTCCGCTCCAGCCTGGCTTCGGCCAACCCGACCGTGGTCGTCGAGACACCCAACTCGGGCACGATCGCCGAGGCCGTGTCGACCCTCAAGCGTGACGCCGACCCCCGCCTGGGCAGCATCGACGTGACCCAAAGCGACATCTCCTACGACAGCTCCGAGACCCACTCGTTCGAACACTCGTCGCTCGAGGTCGGTGTGTCCCTTCGCTACCGCAACCGCCTGGCCTCGGCCGGCCTCGACGCCGACTACTCCCAGGAGCGCTCCGTCGAGCGTCACACGATCACCGTGCAGATGGTGCAGCGCCAGCTCACCCTGAGCATGGTCGACGACGCCGTCAGCAGCCCCGGCCAGTACTTCGACGCCGGCGTCACCGGAGCCGAGGTCGACGGCCTCATCGCCGCCGGTGCCATCGGCAGCGCCAACCCGCCCATGGTCATCGACCGGGTGGCGTATGGCCGGATGATGTACTTCACCATGTCGAGCACGAAGGTCCGCAGCGCCTCCGAACTCAGCGCGGCGATCGAAGCGGTGAAGGGATCGTACGAGGGCAGTGCCACCGTCGACGCCAGCCACCTGCAGGTGATCAACGAGTCCCAGATCTCGATGGTGGCCTACGGCGGCGACCAGAACCTGGCACTGGCCGCCATCCGCACCGGCGACCTCGGCCAGTTCTTCGGCCCGGCCAACCCCACCACCGCCGCCCCGCTGGCGTTCACCTTCACCACCCTCAACGGTGGTGTGGTGGTCCTCAAGGAATCGGCCGACATCCAGGCTCTCACCTGCGCCCGCACCCCGGCCCCGTACGAGTTCGCCATGCGGATCGACAGCGTGCAGGGCAAGCTCGTCGTGCGGGTCAACGGCACCGAGGTCAAGGTCGTCAAGGACGACAACCCGCTGATCGGCAAGAAGGTCGACGGTACCGGCACGCTGGATGGGGCGAAGCTCAACGGCCTGCTCAAGAACGGGTCCAACGAGATCACGCTCCGCTACACCAACCTCGGGTGCGACAACCGGTTCCGGGTTCGGGTCTTCTCCGGTCCCGACACCTCGGGTTCGCTGCTCGAGACGTTCAGTCATCCGTCGCCCGGTTGCCCCAGCGAAGGCGACATGACGATGCGGTTCACGATCGACACCGGAACCGGTGCGGTCACGGCTGTCTGATGGTTCCCGCCGCCGCCCCGAACGACGAGCGAGCCCACTCCGCCGTCGCCGTCTATGCCATCGACGACCACCCGGCCTTCCTCGCCACGGTCGGGCTGGTCGTCGGGGCGACTCCGGGATTCGAGCTGATCGGCACCGCCACATCCGCGGCGGCGGCGCTCGAGGCGCTCGCCGTCGGGGCGGATCCGGCCGACGACGCTGATCTGATCCTGGTCGACGTCGTGATGCCCGGTGACAACGGGCTCGAGTTCGTCCGCCGCTACCGGGAGCGGGGCGGCCGGGCCGCGATCATCCTCATGAGCAGCTATGAGCCCGCTGATCTGCCGCTCGGGGCCGTGGAGCCCGCCGGAATGCCGGTCCGGATCCCCACCCTGTTCCTGGCCAAGAATGAACTGTCACCGGACGTGTTGGCTACGATGTGGGGCCGGGTGGCAGCCAACGAGTCCCCGTCCGGCCGATAGTCGAGCCGGGGTGGCACGGTGACTCCCTACATGTTGAGATACCGGGTGAGATACCGGGTGAGATACGGGGTAAGGTACGCGGTGAGGACCGTGGGCAGCATGGGTTTGAGCCGAGCAGGGTCCGAGGTCGTGGTGGGGAACGCACGAGATCGGAACATCGAGGAGGTCAGGGCACAGTTCATCGAGCTGATCCGCACCGAGTTCCGCACGATGATCATCGCCAGCACGTTCTTCACGGTGATCGGGCTGGTGCTGTGGATTCCGGGGATGCTGCTGATCGTGGCGTTCGGGGTCACGAGCGGGTCGCTACGCCAACTGGCCCGCCGTCCCGCCGCCCGAGGCGACATGTTCACCGCGGTGGCCATCTTCGCCTGCGGGCTGTGGGCCAGCACCATCTTCATCACCGCCCTGTTGCCGCTGGCGCTTCCGGTGATGGTGTTCAACGTCGTCGTGCCGGTCGTACTCGCGGCCACCTACCTCGATGACCGGCAGCACTGGCCGATCGCCCTCACCGGGGTGGCGGTGGCCGGGATCATCGGGGTGCTGGCGCTGACCCAGGACGGCCTGCGGATGCAGGAGGGCGTCGACGAATGGATCGTTGACTGGGTGACCATCGGCTTCCTCGTCGGTTATATGTGGATGTTCACCGCCACCGTACGGGACGCCAACCGCACCCGGATCGCCACTCTCGAACGGGCACTCCTGGCCAACGACGATCTGCTCGAAGCCCAGTCCGAACTGCGGCGGTCTCGCCGCCGCTTGGTCGAGGTGGCCGATGCCGAGCGGGGCCGCATCGAACGCAACATCCACGACGGGGCTCAGCAGCGGCTGGTGTCGATGGCGGTGCAGCTCAAACTGGCAGCCCAACTGGCCGAACGGGGAACCCCGACGTCGACCGAGACGCTCGAGTTGTTGCACGGGGAGGCCACCGTCGCGTTGACCGAACTGCGGGAGCTGGCCCAGGGCATCTATCCGTCGCTGCTGGCCGAACGGGGGCTGGTCGAGGCGGTCGGCTCGCTCTGCCGGCGGTCGACGATTCCGGCCCGCGCTGCCGGTTCGGTGTCGGTGGAGCTGGCGGACCAGGTGCAGGCCGCCCTGTACTTCTTCTGTGCCGAGGCCATCCAGAACGCCAACAAACACGCCGGACCCGACGCCGAGCTCACCGTCGACATCGCCGAGTCCGACGGCACCGTCATCGTCGAGGTGGCCGATACGGGCACCGGATTTGATGTGGACAGGGTCTCGCGCTCGCGGGGCCTGCTGAACATGGCCGATCGGGTGGAGGCTCTCGACGGCGTGTTCGAGATCGAGTCGGCGGCCGGCAACGGCACCACCCTTCGAGCGACGGTTCCGGTGGAGACGCCGTTGGTGGCCGGCCTCGATGGGGTGGCTGCGTGATCCGGGTGGTGGTGGCCGACGATGATCTGCTCGTGCGGCGGGGGGTGATCTCGGTTCTGGCGGTGATCGACGACACCGAGGTGGTGGCCGAGGTCGGGTCACTTCCCGAGTTGTTGGCGGCCGTCGACCAACACCAGCCCGATGTCGTCGTCACCGACATCCGGATGCCGCCGACGTTGACCGACGAGGGCATTCGAGCGGCCCGTGTGATCCGGGCCGACCACCCGGCCTGCGGAGTGGTCGTCCTCAGCCAGCACGCCGAACCGGAGTTCGTGGCGTCGGTGTTCGAAGACGGCAACGAGGGCGTCGCCTACCTGCTCAAGGAGAACGTGGGTGACATCTCCACCCTCACCCAGGCCGTCACCGCGGTGGCCGCCGGTGGTTCGGCCGTCGACCCGGCGGTGGTCTCCGCGTTGGTGGCCGGGAAGTCGTCGTCACCGAGCTCGTCGCTCGATCACCTCACGCCTCGGGAGACCGAGGTTCTCGGCCTGATCGCTGAAGGTCTCAACAACGCCGCCATCGCGCAGCGGCTGGTCCTGAGCGACCGGGCCGTGGCCAAACACATCAACAACATCTTCGCCAAACTCAACCTCGGTGAGGAACCGGCAGCCCACCGTCGGGTGCGGGCGGTGCTCATCTGGCTCGCCGCCCTCGACTGAGCTCGAACAACGTCTGGTAGCAAAAAGCGAGGCGACGCCTCGCTTTTTGCTACCAGACCTGTTCAGTCCTGGGCGGCGGCGCGGAATTTGGCGAACCGTTCCGCCGCGTAGGGGAGGAACCGGATCTTCTGGATCGGCTCGACCGCCAGTGGGATCGCCGCCATGGCGTACATGTAGTCCGATGCGGCGATAGCCCTACTCGTCTGGGCGACCAACTCATCGAGTCGAGTCTGGCGGACGGCCGGGTCGTCGAGGCTGTCGTCGTGTTCGGCTTCGCGGTCGAGATAGAAGCCGATGAATTGGGCCAGGTCGCCGTCGGTGTGACGAGCGGGCCCGATCTTGAAGTGCGGTTCTTCGGTGAACCCGTGCAGCATCGCCGTCTCGGCGAAGAAGTTGGCGAAGTCGAACACCCGATGGTTGCGGCACGAGAACTCGAAGTCGAGCAGCTTCACCCGACCGTCGTCGAGGGCGAACGTGTTGCCGTGATAGGTGTCGTTGTGGCAGAACACCGGCTCGTCGACGTCGGGGTCGGGGAGCCGGTCGAGCACCTGGGCTAGGGTGGACGGCTCGAGCAACTCCAACAACGGCTCGCACAATTGCCGCTCGTGCTCGGGAAAGGCGTTGCGCTCGTCGACGAGCACCCGTTCGACCAGTGGCCCCCAACGCTCGAACAGCAACTCGAAGAAGGTGGCCTCGGGCAGCCCGGAGGGGTCTAGTCGGTGGAAGCGGTGCAGCTCACCGGCCACCCCCTGCTGCATGCGGGGGTCGTAGACGTCGTCTGCGGTGAGGGTGCGACCCCGGTAGAACTCCTCGATACGGCATGTGTCGTCGTAGTGCAGGCAGCGGGCCGCGATCTCGTGATCGCCGAGGAGCAGGAAGACGCGGCGTTCGGTGGCCGAGTCGAGGATGGCGTTCTCCTTGCCCTCCAGGTGCCGGTAGAGCACCGCCGGCGGCTCGATGTCACCGTCGACCGTGCCGTCCGGCCCCGGCTTGGCCTGGATCCCCATCGTGAATGAGGAGAACCCCTTCGGGTCGGCGAAGTCGAGGTCGTCGACCGAGAGTCGCCGCCACGACGGAAACACCTCCTGGCAGCGGGCCAGTACCTGCTCGTTCACGCCATCGGTGGTCATCGGACCAGTATGGCCCCTCGGCTCACGAACAGGCCGGAGGTAGCAGGTCGAGGCCCAACTCCACGCGCTCGCCGGCGGTCAAGGTCCGCCCTGCTCGCTCGCAGGCGACCTCGACCCATCGGGCCGGGTTGGTGTCGATGATCGACCAGGTGGTGGGCGATCCCGGTCGCGCCCGATGCCGTACCGCCACCCGCTCCGCGTCGGCTGCGACGGCCGACGACACACGCGGCGCCCGGTACTCGGAAACGAAGCGGGGCGGTCCGGCGTCGCCCTCGATGACCGCGATCGGTTCCGGATCGCCGACCCACCACACCGTGACCGTGCCGTCATGGTCGACGGTCACGGCGATGGTGCCGTCGTGGTTGAGCGTGATCGGCTGGGCGATGCCATCGGGGTCGAGTAGACCGAAGCGGGCGGTCACCCGGTCGGTCGCGAGATCGACGGCCTCGAGTGCGCCGTCGAACGTGACCCCGACCATGGTCGTCTCGCTTCCCGACACGGCGAGTCGGTGATAACGCCGCCCGGCCAGCGGGTGGTCGACGAGCGGTTCCAGGGTCTCGGACGACCAGACCGCCGTGACACCATCATCCTCGGCCGGGTAGGCGACGGCCACCCCCGGCATCGGACTGTCGACCCATGCCCAGGGCTCCCCGTCGTCGAGCACGACCTGGCCATCGCCCCGGTCGGCGACGAGCGAGTCGAACGCCCGGCTGTTCGAGTAGTAGTCGGCGTCGCCGGTCAGGGCGAACAGGGTGTCGAAGACGATGACCGAGCGCGACGGGTACAAGGGATCGGTCCGGCGGTCGCCCAGGGTGGGAATCGGCCCGAGTGTGACGGTTCGGGGTGCAAAGTCGTTCGCTGTGTCCGGGGCGGTGAGCTTCTCTGTGTCGGAGCCGGTGTCGGGCTCGGCCGTTGTCTGATCGACGCGGGTCCACAGGCTGACGGTTCCGTAGTCGTTGTAGTGGGCGAAGTCGTGCGGATCGCCGGGCGCCAGTGGAGAGACGAGCAGTGCGCCGCTGTTCGTGATCGTCCACTCCTCGTTCAGATGCTGGTTCTCGGCCGCCCCATAGCCGGACCGGTGGGAGGCAACCAGGTGGTTCGGCTCGAAGGGGTGGAAGGTCACCAGATCGAAACTCCCTTCCGCCGTGGCGGCCACGACACCGTCGGCGCCGCCCACACTTCGCAGGAGGAAACGGGCCGTGTCGGGGCCTGGAGCGGCCCGGTAGACCTCGGCGGCCAGCAGCTCGGATGGCAGGGCTCCGGCCGTGACCAGCGCATCGAGCCGGTCGAGGGAGTGCAGTTCCGTCCGGCTGATCGCCGGTTCGTCGGATCCTGTGTCGTCGTTGCCGGCCGGGTCGGGCTCGGCGTCCGTCAACATGAAGAAGACACCGATGGCGACCAGCACGCCGAGACCGCCGAGTAGTCGACCCCGGCCCGCCGGGCCGTGGCCCCCGTGCGCCGGTTCGCCGTGCTGCGGGCCGCCGCCATCGGGGCCGTCGGACACACCGATGACCTCGACGGTCGGTAATGGGCGGCCGGCCCGGTCATCATTCATGTTCCAAGGTTAGATGGCCCTGGCCCGCCGGTCGTCTGGCTACGTCGGGTAGGCGTCGTGGCGGTGGAGCCATTGCATGGTCCACTCCAGGTTGTCCTCGTCACGTCCTTTGGCCATCAGATCGAGATGGTGGTAGGTGGCGTTGAGCATGTCGAGGCCTCGGGAGAACGTCTGGTAGGTGAGGAAGATGCGCCCGTCGTCATCCCGGATGAAGGTGCTCAAGCCGGGTGCCTCCTCCCCACCGAACGCCTGGGTGCCGTGGTTGTACAGTGGCTCGCCAGAGGCGATCTGCTCCGGGGTGAAGCTGACGGCCATGTCGAAATTGAAGCTCGAGTTGAGCGACGACACCCAGCGGAAATCCCAGCCCATGCGCTGCCGGTAGGCCTCGATGTTCTCGACGCTCGTGCGGGAGACCGCGGTGAACGCGGTGTCGCGGTGAGCCAGGTGGACGATGGTGCCGTTGTAGTTGTCGGCCCAGAACGAACACGACGGGCAGCCCTCGGTCCAATCCGGACCCATCATGAAGTGGTACAGCAGAAGCTGGCGGTGGTCGCCAAACAGATCGGCCAGGGAGACCTCTCCGTCGGGGGAGTCGAAGCGGTAGTCGGTGGTGATCTCGGTCCACGGCAGCTCCCGGCGGGCAGCGCTCAGGGCATCGCGTTCCCGGGTGAAGGCCTTTTCCTGTTCGAGGAACGCAAGCCGGGCGGCTCGCCACTCGTCGGAGGAGACGACGGGTCGATCGGTTGATGCGGCGGTCACGGCTGCCGCCCGGTGTATCCGGCGAGTTGCTCGACGGCCGACGCATCATCGGCCACCGGCACGACCGCTGCGAACCCCGGGCCCTGTCGCCCTTCGGCCGGCACCACCTGCTGCCAGGTGGCGAGCGCCCAGGCGGCCAGGTCCTCCGGGATGTCGATGCTCACGCCGGCGCCTTTGGCCACGTCCCAGGCGTGGGTGAGGGCGTCGGCCACGATGACCGACATCGCCATCTCACCCGGCATCGAGCCGAGGCCGGGCAGCTCCCTCATTTCCGACAGGTTCTCCGGCGTGGCCGCGGCGTCGAGCGCGGCGTGGGCGTTGGCCCAGCCGTCCGCCGGGCCGTTGGCCAGGAGGTCCGGGGCGTCGCCATCGGCCGCCGGAGCCTGCTGTTGCAGTGCGTCGGCGACCATGTGGCTGCCGCGGCAGACGTGGTCGATCACCTCGTGCACGTTCCACTCGGCGCACGGTGTCGCTTGTTCCCGGTGTTCGGGCTGGAGTCGGGCGATGACCGAGGTCATCACCTCGTTGGTCTGGGCCAATGCCGTTGTGGCGTCCATGATGTGTCCCCTTCGAGTCGGTGCCGGCCTCCGTTGGCCGAGATTCCAAACTAGCGATCCAATGAGTAAGTCACAACTTACGCATCTAATCAGGGGTGGCGCCGCCCTCGGCCGACCGCCGGGCGACGAAGTCGTCAAGTTCGGCCATCACCGCCTCGTCCCGGCCGGGATCCTCGTGTTCGGCAAGCCACCGTTTCCACACGGCGTTGGCCCGCGCTCGTGCGTCCAGGCCGCCGTCTTCGACCCATGTCTCGTAGGGTTGACGCACGGCGACGATCGGTTCGATGAACGCCGTGTCGAAGCGGGCCAGCGTGTGCTCGGTGCCGAAGAAGTGCCCGCCCGGCTCGACGGAGGCGATCGTGTCGTAGGCCAACTCGGCAGTATCGACGGGGATCGGCTGCCACGACTCGACCAGCGTCGAGAGGATCTCGACGTCGAGCACGAACTTCTCCAGCGATGCCACGAGGCCGCCCTCCTGCCACCCGGCCGCATGGAACACCATGTTGGCCCCACCTCGAAGCGCGCCGAGCAGGTTGAACATCGTCTCCCACGCCCCCTGCGCATCCTCGATCGTCGAGGTGCTCGATCCCGATGACCGGAACGGGAGTCCGACGTGACGGGCCAACTGGCCACTGGCGATTGCCGCCCGCAGCGCCTCCGGGGTGCCGAACGCCGGCGATCCCGATCGCATGTCGACGTTGCTGGTGAACCCGCCGTAGACGACCGGAGCGCCGGGACGAACAACCTGGGCGAGCACCAGGCCGGCCAGCACCTCCAGGTGCTGCAACAGCAGCGCGCCGGCCAGCGTCACCGGGGCCATCGCTCCGGCCAGGGTGAACGGTGTGATGACGCATGGTTGGCCGTGGCGAGCCAGATCGATGATGCCGAGTGCCATGGGCTGGTCGAGCTGGCGGGGGCTGTTGGTGTTCACATTGCCGAAGCACATCGGCGTCGCCGCGAACTCCTCCTCGTCGACACCGGCGTTGATCCTCAGCATCTCGAAGACATCGGCCACTCGCCGCCGGCCCCGGGTGAAGAGGAACGGCACCTTGTCGCTCAGTCGGAGCTGGGTCGACGTGAACCACAGGTGCCGGAGTTCGACGGGCACATCAGTGGGTTCGACCGACGGGCCATTGCCGTGCAGCACGTCGCTGCGCTGGGTCAGTCGCACGAACGTCTCGTAGTCGGCGAGTGTTCCCGCCCGCCGCCCCCGATCCATGTCCGACACGAACGGTGGACCGCCGACCGGGAGGAAGGCGACGTTGTTGTCGCCGACTCGAACCCGGTAGTCGGGTTGGGCACCGCGAATCGTGAACGCCGAAGGAGCCGACGCGATGGCGTGGTCGATCAGATCAGGCCCGAGGCGAACCCGCTCCGGGTCCTCGTCGTGGCCGACCATGGCTCCGGCGTCGGCCAGCCGCGACCGGGCCTCGCCGAGCAAGACCCGTATTCCGTGCTCGCCGAGAAACCGGACGGCCTCGTGATGGATGTGAGCGACCTCGTCGTCGCTGATCACGGTGTCGGGGGCATTCGGGTTGACCACCCGGCGATGGGAGTCGGTCGAGCGCGTGGACCGATCGTCGGCGGCCCGGCGGCGACCCCCACGCCGCCGGCCGCGAGTCTGATGGGATGCGCGATCGGAGGTCATGTCGCCAGTGTGGTGCCGGCCCGAGGTGGTGAGCAAGGCTGAGGTTGGTTTGTCAGCGCATGCAACTTGACCGGCCTGGTACCGATCTGAAACCATCCTGGTCGGCGGGCACTCACGGATGAAGGGATCCAAAACCCATGCGCCAGCTACTCGTGGCCGCCGTCATCGCCCTCGTCGCCAGTGTGGCGACGTCCGGGCAACTCACCGGTGAGTTCGATCCGATCGGGCCGACCGTCAACACCCTCGACACCGATTCCGGCCGAACCGTCGCCTACGTCGACGACGGCGACCCCGGCGACACCCCGGTGGTCTTCTTCGGTGGTTCCGGCACCAGCGTGCGAGTCATGAACCTGCTCGAATTCGCCAACACCCTCCGGGGCGAGTTGGGCCTCCGCCTCATCTCGGTCGAGCGCAACGGCTTCGGCCAGACCGCGTTCGATCCCGCCCTCGGCTACGTCGACTACGCCGAGGATGTCGAGGCCGTTCTCGATCATCTCGGTGTCGACGAATTCATCGCCTTCGGCATCTCCGGCGGATCGCCCTACCTGACCGAATTCGTGTCCCGCAATCCCGATCGGGTGACCTCGATCCACCTGGCCTCCGCACTGTCGGAGGTGCCCGACGGTTCGTTCATCTGTGCCCTACCCGACGATCCGGCCACCGTCGCCTTCCTGGCCCAGAACCCACAGGTGTGGTTCGCCTTCAGTCCCGACAGCCCGGTCCAACAGGTGCCCGGCCTGCAGGACGAGGCCTACGACGACTCCGCCCGGACCTTCTTCATCGCCGGACAAATGGGTGAGCCGGACCCGCTCATCCACGAGTTCGAGCTCTACTGCAACGAGCCGCTGGCCGATGTGTCGGCCGTCGACGCGCCGGTCCACCTCTATTACGGTGTCGACGACACGACGACCCCGCCCGACTTCCACATCCCCGTGTGGCAGGACGCCTTCGGCAACGTCGCCAACGTCCGTCTCTACGACGGCCTTGGCCACGACGCCCAGTACCGGCACTGGGATCAGATCATGGTTGACATGTCGACCCAGCGCACCGACCGAATCCTCGTCTGTCGCAAGGGCAAGACGAGGATCGTCGACGAGGCCAAGGCCGAACGGCAACTCGCCGCCGGAGCCACCCTCGGGATGTGCGGTTGGTCGTCCGGTGGGGCCGGCTAGCCCAGGGCGGCACATCCCTCGGGGAACGCCGAACCCTGTAGGCCGGCGCTCGCCAGTATGTCGACCGTCGACCCGTCGATCAGCACGATCTCATGGCCGATGTCGGCACCGAGAAGGCCCTCGCCGGGTGCGGTCACGTGCTGGTCGTTGCCGTTCGTCGTGACGAGCACAGTGCCGTCGGGGCGGTACTCCTCGACGACCGGACCGGCGAGCTTTGTTGTAACGGAGGCGCCCGTCGCCGGGTTGGTGTAGGTGATCTTGCCGTTGCTCCAGGTGTAGGAGACGACGACGGTACCGCTTTCGTCGGTCCAGGTCTTGATGGTCAGCACTCCCGATCGGGCGCCTTGAACGGCGAAGTCACAGCGCGTGCCGGCCGGGAAGAAGCGGGTGTCGTCGACCTCGAGGCGCTCGATCGTGGGCGCGGCGGCCGACGCCGGATTCGGTGCCCCCAAAACGGCCGCCAGGACGGCGGCGGCAATGATCGTGAGGGCGGTGATGGTTCGCATGGTTACTCCTCCTGTGATCGATCGCGATCATGGGTTGTTGTCAGGTAGCTGCTGTCAGTTACTATAATGCTTCTAGAAACTGATGCAAGCCAAGAGGTGGGATGCCAGAATCAAGGCGCCGGCTGCTACGGGTAGGGTCCTCAATCGACATGCCCAGATGGTGTGCCGGTACGATCGGAGACGAACGCACGACCTGACATGGAGTTCTGGATCTGAAACCGCCTCCCGCAACCGATCTCGACCGGGCGATTGCAACGGTCAACACCTGGGACACGTTGGAGGCCGAGCCCGAGCAGCTCATTGACGACGCGATCCTCCGCCGGTTCCTGAGCTGGGGTGGCCGACCGGACCTCGCCGAATGCGTCGGTCATGACACGCTGTCACGCTTCCGCCGGGCCCGTGGCGACGTCCGCGACTCACTGAGAGCCGAGGATCAGCAGACGACCGTGCAGGTCCTCAATCAACTGCTGGGACAATGGCCCGTCCGAATCGGCCTCACCGGCGACGATAAGGCCTCATGGGTGGTGTCGGTGCGAAGCCTGGACCAGTCGGACGTGGTGTCCGCCTGGTTCGCCCCGGTCGTCTGGAGCCTCCTGGAGATAGTCCGGGACGGCCGTTGGGACCGATTCGGCACCTGTGATGCGGCTCCCTGCACCTGTGTGTACCTCGACCGCACCCGCAACCGCGGTCGGCGTTACTGCAGCGACCTGTGCAACGATCGCGCCAGCCAAGCCGCAATGCGACGCCGCCGGTCGGCGTCGGAGTAGCGGCCCACCCCGGCCGGTGTACTCCTCGGCCGCGGCACGCCGCCACCGAACTGGACCGATTGGACTTGATCGACCACTACAAGCTCCTCATCCACCCCAGGATCGCCGGCCACGGTGAGCCCATAGTCCCACCAGTCTTCTCGAACGTCGCCGTTACTCCTCGACGTCGACGTCGACCACGATGGAGCCGGCGGCCACGCCGAGAAGCAGGTCGTCGGCTCGTCGGCGCAGCGCCGGATCGAGCGGATAGTTCGGATTGAACTCGAGGAGCATGCCGCCATTGCCCAGGGTCAGCGGGAAGGTGCCGCCGGTCGTGGCGTTGGCGTCGATCTCGGCCAGGATCTCGCGGATGGCGACCTCGAGGTGGTAGACCTGCGACGCCACCACCTGGGTCGGGGCCAGGACCGCCTGGTTGGACTGGTTGGCAAACCACGGAACTCCGGCGTCCTCGGCCACCTCGATCGGTCCGACCGTGAGCTGGGCGGTACCGGTCAGCACATCGGCCCCGGCGCCGAGGTGACCGCGGGCGATGTCGGACGCCGCGTCGACGTCGCTGAACGAACCCGTGTACTCGACGAGTACGTCCGCTCCCTGGGCGAGTGCGCCCTGCCGGAACCCCTCGATGAAGAGCACCGGTTCCGGAGCGGGAATCGGTCCGACGACACCGATCAGCTTCTCGTCTGACAGACCGGCCGCCATGTCACCGAGCACGTACGCGCCCTGTTCGGCGGCGATGGTGTAGACGAACACATTCGGCAGGTTGATGGCCAGTGGGTCGGGGCCGACCACGAAGATCACATCCGATGCCTCGGCGGCCAGCTCTTCGACGATCGGACGGAACTGGGCTCCGTGGAGAATCACGACGTTGTTGCCGTCGGTCACGAACCGACGAGCCTGCTCCTTCGCCTCGTCGACGTCGAACATGTTGTCGGCGATGGTGATTGCCAGGCCTCCCCGCTCCTCGTTGAGCACGTTGAGTGCATCGACGAGACTCTGGGAGAAGGCCAGGTCGTCGCGGGCACTCGGCACGATGATGCCGACGTCGAGCGGCTTCGGGGCCGGTGGCGCCTCGGCGGCGGCGACGACCTCGAACTCGACCCGTCGCTCCAGGTAGCCGACGTCTCGAATGCCGGTGGCCTCGGACTCACCCCGGGCCTCCGTCTGCAACACGCTGTCGGAAACCCCCTTGCCGACCAGGTAGTCTCGCACCGCCTCGGCCCGCTCCAGGCTCAACGCCTGGTTCTCGGCGTCGGAACCACTTCTATCGGTGTAGCCCACGACCGAGACCTCAATGCCTGGATTGGTTCGCAGGATCGCGGCGACGTCGTCAAGCGTGTCGGAATGCCAGGGTGACAACGATGCCACTGTCGGTTGGAAGATGATGGGCTCCGCGGCGACGGTTCGGCTGAGGAGCACCTGGAGGCGCTGCACCGGATCGACCATGGCGGTTTGGGCGGTGAGCGACTCACCGCTGCCTTCGCTCGATGCGGCGTCGCTGCCACTGTCGGTGCCCGGTGCGGCGGGATCGATTCCACCGATCGTCAGACCGTCGGTGTCGATCGGAGTGCCCTCGGCCAGCGAGGCCGTCGCGGTGATGACCGCGGCAACATCGGACTGGGTGTCGACCGAACCGGTCACGTGGATGGTGCCGTCGAGGTCCTCGACGGCGACGTTGCCGTAGCCGATGCCCTGCAGCAGGAGCTGGATGTCCTGGACAACCTCCTCCGAGGAGCGTGACGAGAGAGTGGCCCGCCCCGCAGATTCGTCGTTGTCCGACAGTCGGCTCAGCGCGGCATAACCGGCGGCCCCGAGGGCCAGCAGAGCGATGGCTCCAACGACGAGCGCAACCGGACCGAGGCGGCCGGCCCGCCGATCCGGTTCGGGCCGTCGCGGTGGTCGATGTTCGGTGGTATCGGAAGCGGCGACCGACTGTTGGAGGACCTGGGCCGACGACCAGTCGTCGACCGGAGGTGGATGACCGTTCCCGCCGTTCTGGTCCACCGGTCCGTCGTCGGTGACCCGAGGTTCGGTGCCGACCGTGGCCGGTTCGGCGTCGGCCACCGCATTCCATTCCGGGAGCTGGGGTTCGTTGCTCCACGCTGCCAGCGGCGTGTCGTCGTCGACGATGCGAGGTGGTTCGACCGGCGGCTCCACCGGTCGGCGTGCACCGTAGTTCGGGCCGTTTCCACGACCGGTGTTCTCATGTGTTCCGCCCGACATCGCGCCCCCTCGATCTCTTCAGGTCGGCTGGTGGTCCGACTGGTGGCGACCTCAACGCATGGTGGTGGTTGGCAACTACTTCTTGCCTGTCGTTGCGGGCCGGCGCACCCGGCTGACAGCATAGCCGGATCGCAGCAACGTCGATGTCGCTGAGACGACAGATAATGCCATGAAACGACACGAACCACCTGACGTGGTCGCCGGCCGCTGTGTATCGGGCGTCCGTCCGCCCTACCAGTCGGCCGCTGTGTATCGGGCGTCCTCCCTACCAGTCGGCCGCGATGTACTTGGTTTCGAGGAACTCGAGAAGACCCTCGTGTGCGCCCTCGCGGCCGACCCCGGACTGCTTCACCCCGCCGAACGGCGCGGCCGGGTCGGAGATGAGTCCACGGTTGATGCCGACCATGCCGTACTCGATGGCCTCGGAGATCCGTAGGGCCCGGGCCAGATCGCCGGAGTACACGTAGGAAGCGAGACCGTAGATGGTGTCGTTGGCCATGGCCACCGCCTCGTCGTCGGACGAGAAGGTGGTCACGGGAGCGATCGGACCGAAGATCTCGCGTTCGAGAACCGGATTGTCGGGCGCCACGCCGGTCAGGACCGTCGGCTCGAAGAAGAACCCCGGAGACCGTCCGCTTTCGCCTCCGGTCTTGACCTCCGATCCGCCCCCGACGGCGACCTCCACCGACTCGGCCATGTCGTCCTGGGCACTCTGATTGATCAGCGGCCCGAGTTCCACACCCTCCTCCAATCCGGGGCCGACCTTCAGGCCTCTCATGGCCTCGGTCAGTTGTCGGCTGAAGTCGTCGGCCACCGCTTCGTGCACCAGGAAGCGGTTGGCGGCGATGCACGACTGTCCGCCGTTTCGTATCTTGGCCACCATCGCCCCCTCGACGGCGGCCTCGATGTCGGCGTCGGAGCAAACGATGAACGGTGCGTTGCCGCCCAGTTCCATGGCCGTCTTGACCACCGTCTTGGCCGCCTCGCCGAGCAGGGTCCGACCCACCTCGGTCGATCCGGTGAACGACACCATTCGAATCCGGTCGTCGCCGAGGATGGTGGGCACCACCTTCGACGAGCGGTTGGAGGGCAGGATGTTGAGAACGCCGTCGGGTAATCCGGCCTCCGCCATCAGCCGGCCGAGAGCCAGGGCCGACAAAGGCGTGTCCGAAGCCGGCTTCAGGATCATCGTGCAGCCGGCGGCGATGGCGGGACCGATCTTGCGGGTGGCCATGGCCAGCGGGAAGTTCCACGGGGTGATCAGCAGTGACGGTCCGATGGGCTGGTGGATGGCGATGATGCGTTTGTCGCCGCCCGGTGCGGTCGAGATCGACCCCAGGTTGCGGACCGCCTCCCCGGCGTACCAGCGGTAGAACTCGGCGGCGTAGGCCACCTCGCCCACTGCTTCGGAGCGGGCCTTGCCCATCTCCTGCACCACCAGTTCGGCCAGCGCGTCCTGACGTTCGATCATGAGGTCGAACGCACGCATGAGGATCTCGGCCCGGTCGCGGGGGCTGGTGGCGGCCCACGATTGCTGCGCCTCGGCGGCTGCGTCGACGGCGGCGACCGCATCGTCGGTTGCCCCGCTGGCCACCGTGGTCAGCGAGTCGGCGGTGGACGGGTCGAGCACGTCGATGCGGTTCCCGTCGGATGCCTCGCGCCACTCACCGCCGATGAACAGCTGGGTGGCTCCGGTGTTGGTCAGCTCGTCAAGGAGGCTCATGGCCACAACAGTATCGCCATGCCGCCATGTTGACCGAGACGCGACATGGCAATTCGTATCAGCCGTTCCCACTCGAGCGTCTAAGGTTCAACATCTGAACACGAGCATCCCATGGAGGGACATTCGATGCCTGACACCACCCTGGAGGAACTCCTTCTCCAGAACCCCGACGCACCCACCAACGACGACTTCGCCCGCGATTTCGCCCGCCGCATTCTCGAACCGAGCGACCAGCAGACCGAATCCGCCATCCACCTCGACACATCGGACGGGCCTGTCGACCTGCAGGCCAGCGACGACCCCGACGCCACCTGGTGCGGCGAATCGACCCTCGGTCTGCTCGAGGCCGTGATGGCCTCCGATCTTCTATCGGATCAAGCGCGCGGCGACATCAATGCCATGATCGACGCCGCCGTCCCCACCCTGGAGCGGACGAAGACCATCGGCCACTTCCGGTTCTTCTGGACCGAGAACAACACTGACGATTCCCGCCACAACACCAACGAGACCAACATCGACGCCACCGGTGCCATCCTCAACGACTGCTGGAACCGCTACGTGGCCGACTTCCGCCGACCGAAGGCCAACCTCGTCGGCGGTGTCCGCAGGCTCGATGTCCGGGTCTACTACAACTCGAGCCTGCACGGCAGCACGTCGTCGTCGAGCAACTCGATCTACCTGAACAGCCACACGGTGGTCAACGACGACTGCCGGCGGCAAACCACCTCGGCCCACGAGCTGTTCCACCGGGTCGAGTACACCTACGGTTACATCACCGGAACCGCCAACCAGAAGTGGTGGGTGGAGGCCCTCGGGTCGTGGTCGCAGGAGTACTACGCCCCCGATGTCGACGACTACATCTCGCGGGTCAACAGCGGTCTGGCCACGCCCGACCGTGGCCTGCTCACCCGCAGCTACGACGCCTGCCATTTCTGGAAGTACGTGGGCGAGCAGCTGACCAAACGCAGTGGGGCGATCACCACCGAGCACCAGGCGATCGACGAGATCCTCGATCGGTACGCCATCAACGGGCTCGACGCCAAGGCCGCGGTCGGCACCGTGTCGACCAACCGCATGTCCCGTTCGTTCAACGGCATCTTCCAGGACTGGAGCAAGGCCAACATCATCAAGGACCTCGACAACGCCGGACTTCGCTACGAGTACGACGAGGACGAGAAGGTCACCAACAGCTGCGGGCGGAACTACGGCCCCTATCGCCATGTGCTTCCGGCCACCCGGCAGACGATCAGCGGCAACAGCTTCAGCTGGACCTCCGGCGTTCAAACCGTGGCGTCCTACGGCACCGCTTATCACGAGTTCGTCATCGACCCATCCGTCAGCTCGTTCGAGGTCCGCCTCGACGGAAACACCGACGGTGGAGCCGGCACCTTCTCGAGCCACCTCGTGATGATCAAAGACGACCGGTGGCGGGTGATCTACAACAAGGCCAGCGTCGTCGACGACACCCGCGTCCTCAAGTTCGATCCCGGTACCTACGACCGCTGTGTTCTGGTGGTCAACGGGCTGGGCGTCGGCGGCTCCTACACCGTCGGCATCAACGCATGCGTGACCGGAGTCTGGCGGGATCGGTTTGGATTCGTCTGGCGGCTCCGTCAGGCCGGCACCGACATCAGCGGCACGGTGGCGACCAGGGGCTGTGGCAGCTATCGGGTGAGCGGCTCTGTGGACGGTACCGACATCGAGCTTCGGGCAACGGGAGGCTGCTGCGACTTCACCTACACCGGGACGATCACCGACTGCTCGTCGGGTAGCGGCGACTGGACCAATGACTGCTCCGGATCCGGTACCTGGTCGATGTCGAAGGTCGACGCCGCCGACGCCGATCTCGAACCCGAACTCGAGACACACGACGACGAGTTCGCCGACGACCCGACGTCGATGCGTGGATGACCCCTACCCGGTCACCGGGCTCGCCCGTCAGTGCGGGTGGGCGGGCCCGGTATCTCGCTCCGTCGGACGTTTTGTCGCAGTCGGACTACTGTGCGCGGTGTCGGCGGTGGCGGGCTGTTCGCCGACCGCCCGTTCGAATCCGGAGGAACCGATCATGACCGAGACGAGTGTCGATGCGCTCATCGTGCGCGAGAGCAGTCGATCCGGGTTCACGGCGGTGGCAGTGATCGAGGACGTGACCGATCGGCTGGTGACCGGCGAAGGCGACGGTGACACCGTCCGGCTCGGTGCAGTGGCGGCGGAAGGCGTCGACGGTCGGGCCGCGCTGGCCGTCACGGTTCCCGCCGAGCCGGTCAACGGTCTTCCCGGATGGTTCGTGCTGCGGGTCGGGGCGTCGGGGTCGGAACCTGTCGATGTCGACGCGGTCGAGGTCACCGGAACCGGGCTCGACACTGCGGTCACCTTCGCCGTCGGGCCCGGCGGATCGCTCGACGGTCGGTGGGCCTACAGCCTTCACCCGAAGGTCCGAACGGTGACCTTGTACGACGAGATCATGGAGGAGACGGCGACCACCGACGTACTCCACCTCGCCGACCTGTCCGAACTGGTCGTCGAACCCCAGCCGGCCGAGCCGTCACAGGACCGGCTCCGGTTCGTGATCCCGTCATGGGCGGTCGCGCGTTCCGCCGCGCTCGGTGTCTGCGAGGAGACATTCTGGCGTCTGGCCGAAACCGCCGGTGACGACTCGGTCTGGCCGCAGGCGGTCATCGACGGCGAATCGCTCGATCAGGTGGCGACCGGGATCGAGGCGGATCGGTCCACCTCGTCCACGATCAACGTGACCGTGGAAACGCCGTCGGGTGAGACCGTCCGGGGGGACCGTCTCCAACCAATGGTCCGCTATCCAATCACCGTGGTCGCCGCCGATGGCGGCGTCGTTCCCGCAGTCATGGGCTGTTCGGTGTCGTGACGAACCGCACCTAGAATCGGCATCATGACGGGGGACGACACGGGGGAGACCGAACCGGAGGGCGGTTGGAGCGAGGCTTCGACGGTCCTGCGCTCAGGCGTCGGGCCGGCACTGGTGCTCGACGAGTTCGACGAGAAGCTCTCAGCGTTCAACGCCTTGCGGAAGAGCGATCACGTTGCGGCCGACAGGATCCTGGAACAGGTCGGGGCCAGCAACGAGGTCGACCGCGACATCATCCTCGAGTTGGCGGCCAAACGGCCACTTGGCCACCCCGACCGGTTCCTCGAAGCCCACTCGGGCGCGATCCGGGCCCTCGAGGTCCTCGACCGCAACGGTGGCCGGGGTATCTCGGTCAACCGACTCGGACCGTTGGCGCCAATCGGCCAGTACATGATCCAGCAGGTTGTGCTGTTCGTGATCCGCAGCCATCAGCGCAACGTCATCAACAACATCGTCAACCTCTACAACCGGAGGGCGGCGGCCGCACTGCCCGACGACCCCGACCGTCCGCTCCTCGTGCGGGCCCGGATCCAGGCCGAACGGGTCGCCCCCGGCTTCCGTGGCAACCCGCTCGGCATCCCGACCTTCCTGCTCGGCGGCGCGTTCCTCTCGACCATCATCGGCACCCTGCAGGGGCTGGCCCTCCAGGCGCTGGGATCTACCGTCGGTCAAGTAGCGGCCGTCGCCGTGCTGTTCGCGGTGATGCTGGGCCTGTCGTGGGGTGTACTCAAAGGGGCGGCGATCGCCCGCCGCCGCATCAAGCTGACCGTGGAAAAGCCGTTGGCCGCGCTCTACCAGACGATCGGTCGATGTGGTGAGCCGCCCCGGGACCATGCGCATCTGTTCGCGTTGATCTCGTTGATCGTGATGGCCGTCGCCTGGTTGGCGGTGCCCCTGGCTCTCGGACTGTCGCTGCTGCGCTGACCTACTCGTAGCCCGGAGGCACCTGATAGCCGCCGAGTTCGGTTTCCATCAGTTCGGCGAAGGCGATGGCCGATCGGTCCTGCAGGTGGCCGGTCACGATCTGCAGCCCACAGGGAAGGCCCGAAGCAGTCAGCCCGGCCGGCGCCACCGTGCCGGGAAGGTAGACACCACACGACCAGCCGGCCCAGAAGAGCTGGTCGATCGTCGACTCGGAGCCTCCGTTGACTGGAATGGTGCGGTCGGCCCGGTCGCCCTCCTGATCGTGAAGGTAGGCGGCCGAGGCCGCCGTCGGGCACAACATCATGTCGTAGTCGGTGAAGAAGTCGGCCCAGGCCAGGCGGTGGTGGGCCCGTTCCCGGTCGAGCGCCGCCCACTCCCAGTGGGTCATGGTGATCGAATGGCCGACGATGGCCCGATAGTCACGATCGCCGTCGTCGTAGCGGGCCGCCCAACGCTTCATCGCCTCGAACTTCTCCGGCGAGAACTCGGTGCCCGTGGCTGCTCGTAACAGCATGAGGTAGACCTCGTAGCTGCGTTCGATGTCGACGTCGGGCCGGGCGTCGTAGTCGACCTGTACGCCGAGTGACGCCAGCGCATCCACCGTCGTCGCCAGCTGGTCGGTCAGTTCCCGATCCTGCACAACACACGGACTCTCCAGCATCACGGCGGCCCGGATCTCGTCGGGCCGCTTCCAGCCGGGCTCGGGCAGTTCGAGGCGCCAACCGGCCGCGTCGAGCCCGCCGGCACCGGCCACGATGTCGAGCCCGAGTCGGAGGTCGGAGGCGTAGCGGGCAAGTGGGCCGCCGACTCCGATGTCGATCTCGGTCGGGTCTCCGGGTGCTCCGTGCCCGGCTGTCGGCACCAGACCGTAGGTGGGCTTGTGGCCGAACACACCGCAGTAGTGAGCGGGGTTGCGGATGGAGGCTCCGATGTCGGACCCGACCTCGAGTGCCGCCATGCCGGCGGCGAGCGCCACCGCCGACCCTCCGGACGACCCGCCCGGCACCCGGGCGAGGTCCCACGGGTTGTTGGTGGTGCCGTAGACCGGGTTGAAGGTCTGCCAGTCGGCCATGCCGACCGGGATGTTGGTCTTGCCGTAGATGACCGCCCCGGCGTCGATGAGGCGGTCGACGACCTCGCAGTTGCGGTCCGGCCGCCAGTCGACGCGTTCCTGATAGCCCGACGTCGACGGGGTGCCGACCCAGTCCCACGGCTCCTTGATCGTGATGGGCACACCGTGCAGCGGACCCCAGGACTCGCCTCGGGCGGTTGCCTCGTCGGCGGCCAGCGCCCGGGCTTCGGCTTGTTCGATGCGGGTCACCACCACCGCGTTGAGCGCCGGGTTGAACCGCTCGTACCGGTCGAGCACGGCGGCCAGCAGCTCACGGGCGGAGATCTCGCCGCCGTGGATGGCCGCTGCCTGATCGGCGGCGCTCCGCAGAGTGATGTCGCTGAACGTGGTCACCTGTTTCCGCTCCAACCAGTTGGGGGCCTCGGTCGAAGCCCGATGGTAACCCGGTCCGGCTTGGCGCCGATGGTCGGACGGCTACGGCGGAGGCAACGACGCCGACCGCTCCCGCTTGTTCGCGTACATGGCCAGGTCGGCTTCGGTCAGGAGTTCCTCGGCGGACGGGGTGTCCGACCTGGAGGTGGCGGTGCCGACACTGATCCGTACCGGCAGGTCGGTCGTTCCGACATGGATCGGGCGGCGGAAGGAGCGGTTGACGCGCTGGGCCACCAGGTTCGCACCGTGCTGGGAGCCGATGCTGTCGAGGATGATGAGGAACTCGTCGCCGCCGAGACGCCCGACGCAGTCGTTCGGACGGAGCGCGGCGTCGAACCGCTCCCCGATCTGTTTGAGGACGAGATCGCCGACGACGTGGCCGTGAACATCGTTGATCAGTTTGAAGTCGTCGATGTCGACGAACAGGATCGACACCGGATCCGATTCCTCCTCGAGCCGTCGGTCCAGTTCGGCGATGATCGCTCGGCGGCTCAGGACCCCGGTCAGCGCATCGGTGCGGGCCTTGAGCTGGGCTTCCTCCGCCATCGCGTTGACCCGCAGGTGCGACGCCAGCATCGACGCGATGCCGGCCAGGGTCAGCAGATGCTCGGGGTTGAAGGCCGCCGATCGGGTCGACGCGACGTTCACGCTGCCGAAGCAACGGTCGGAGCTGACCAGTGGCGAGTTCACGCAGCATCGGAGGCCGCCGTCGCGCAGCATCTTGCCGTCGAGTGTTTCGTCGTCGTCGAAGGTCGGCGTGTATCGCTGGGACTGAGCACGAATGCTGGCCCCGACCATGGTGTCGTCCATGGGCACGACGTGGTCCACCGGGATGGCCTGGTTGCCGTCGAGCGCGAACAGCTGGAGGGATTCGCCGTCCTCCCGCACCAGGGCGACGCTGCACCGGTCGGCCGACACCATCGTCATCAGCCACGACGCGGCGGCGTCGAGCACCTCTTGCACCGAGGTCGCCTGGGCCAGATCCGCCAGAAACCCGACGGGGAAGCTGACGTGTTCGATGGGGTCGGTCATGTCGCTCTGATCGGCAACAATGCCGAAGTCGTTGAGAATCTTCTTGTGGGACTCAGCCCACGTCCCGTCGGGTGAACATGGCCATGCCCCCGGCGAAGGTGGCCAACGCGATCACCGTCAACACGCCGATGGCGGTCAGACCCTGGTCGCCACCCGGTAGATGGGTGACATGTCGCACGGGTGACAGGTTGAGGGCCATGTCGGGCAGCCGCACCAACTCACCGAACAGGAAGATGAACACGGTGACGGCGAAGGCGGCCCAAACACCGAGTGTGTACTCCTTGGCCACCCCGTACAGGAGCACGCCGATGCCGGCCACCGCCCACAGCGCCGGGGTTCGGGTCAGCGCCGCTCCGACCACACCGCCGACGTCGGTCATCTGCCCGGTGATGGCCCCGTCGGCCGCCACCACCGACAGGCCGGCGATCACCATGAAGACCGGGGCGGCCAGCACCGACAGTGCGAGGTGGGCTCCGAGCCAACTGGTGCGAGACACGTGTCCGGCCAGCACGGGTTCGGCCCGCCCGGCCATCTCCTCACCCCGGGGGCGGAGCATGGACTGGATCACTCCGGCTCCGGCGATCAGGGCGATCATCGACAGGATGAGCGTGAGGAAGCCGTCGCGGATGGCGTCGCCGGTCATGCCCATCTGTTCCAGAACGTCGCGCATCGATTCCATCTCCTCGACGAACGACTCGATCTCGCTCAGCACCGATCCGTAGGTGGCTCCCATGAAAGCGATACCGACGCACCACCAGGCCAGGGTGGTCCGCTGCAACCGCCAGGCCAGTCCGAAGGTGGAGAGCAACGACCGGGGAGCCTGGGCCGGGCCGGGTCGCTGGTCGATGAGGCCGGCGCCGACGTCACGCCGGCGAACCAGGGTGATGGCGAGGGCGAACGACGCGGCGACGGCGACCAGGAGCACGACGATCGGCCACACGACCGGTTGGCCGAACGGATTGATGGCCTGCGACCAGCCGATGGGCGACAGGTACGACAGCCCGTTTTCCTGGACGTCGCCGACGGCCCGCAGGGCGAACGCCACCGCGATCACAGCCAGCGAGGCGCCGGTGGCGGCGCGGCCGTACTCGAAGACCTGCACCCACACCAGGGCGACGGCGGCGAACACCAACCCGCACAGGCCGAGAGCCGCTCCGAACAGAAACGATCGGCCCGGGTCGAGGCCGTCGATGCTGAACACGACCGTGGTGACGAGCGCGATGATGAGGTTCGCGGCCAGGGCGACGACACTGACCGCGGCGATCGCGCTCCACGGGCCGACGGCCGCGGCCCGGACCAGCTCGGCTCGTCCCGACTCCTCCTCGGCCCGAGTGTGACGGGCGATCAGGAGCACGTTCATCAAGCCGATGATGGCGAAGGTGAACGCCCCGATCTCGAAGGCATAGCGGCCGCCGAAGGTGTCGAGGGCATCGGGTGGACCCTGCATGGCGACCGAGGCCCCGCTGTTGCCGACCAGCACCGCCTGCTGGGCCAGCACCACCTCGGGGGTCACGCCTTGGGATTCGGCTTCGGTGCTGGTCACGGCCCGGATCGAGAACGGTGTGATCACGATGAGCAGCGAGATGCCGAGCAACCACAGTGACAGCTTGATTCGGTCGAGGCGCAGGATGAGACGGATCAGGTCTTTCGTGCCCGCAAATCCCCCCGTCATTGCCCGACCCCTGGCGAGTCGATTGCTGAGGAGCCCCCTGGCGAGTCGATTGCTGAGGAGCCCCCTGGCGAGTCGATTGCTGAGGAGCCCCCTGGCGAGTCGATTGCTGAGGAGCCCCCTGGCGAGTCGATTGCTGAGGAGCCCCCTGGCGAGTCGATTGCATAGTGGCGCATGAACAGCTCTTCGAGCGTGGGTGGCTGGCTCTCCAGCGCCTCGATGCCGAGACCGGAAAGGGTCGACATCACCGAGCCGAGGCTGTCGTTGGCCACGGAGAACGTGGCCCGGTTCCCGTCGCGGGCCAGGTAGTCGGTGACGCCCTCGTGATCGGCCATCACACCGATCGGAGCGTTGGTGGTGGCTTCGATCGACGTGCGGGTCAGATGGCGGAGCTCGGCGAGTGTTCCCGTTTCGACCGTTCGGCCGTCTCGGATGATCGTGACCCGGTCGCACAGCGACTCCACCTCGGCCAGAATGTGGCTCGAGAGCAGCACCGTCCTGCCGTTGTCGAGCTGTTCCCGGATGGCCTCCTGAAACACCGATTCCATGAGGGGATCGAGGCCGGAGGTCGGTTCGTCGAGCACGAACAGGTCGGCGTTGCCGGCCAGTGCCGCCACCAGCGCCACCTTCTGCCGGTTGCCCTTCGAGTAGGTGCGACCCTTCTTGGTCGGGTCGAGATCGAACCGTTCGATCATCTCCGTCCGCCGCTTCGGGTCGAGGCCGGATCCGAGGCGACCGAGCAGATCGATCGTCTCGCCCCCGGAGAGCTGGGGCCACAGGTTGACATCGCCCGGCACGTACGCGATCTGACGATGGAGGTCGACGGCGTCGTTCCACGGATCGCGCCCGAGCAGGGAGACATGGCCGGCGTCATGACGGAGCAGACCCATCAACACCCGGATGGTGGTCGATTTGCCTGAGCCGTTCGGGCCGAGGAAACCCATGACCTCACCGGGCTCGACGTGCAGGTTCAGGCCGTCGAGGGCCTTCGTCGCCCCGAACGCCTTGTGGAGGTTCTCGATGTGGATGGCGGGATCGCTCATGGTTGCGATCCTAGTGTTGTGGCGCCAACACGGTCGCGTCGATTCCAGACTGTGCCCGAAACATCACCCGGATATGGAACGGGCGTGGGCGGTCGCCCGGGGTCGCCCCGGACGCCGTTCGGCGGTCAGCCCACCAGCACGTTGGCGTAGACCTGCCACACCAGGGCGGTCTTGGCCACGAAGCTGAGCACGATGTAGATCCGTTCCCCGAACAGGTAGTCGGCGAAGCGGCCCCGTGCCCGATACTGCAGCCACTGGTTCACGGCGAAACAGTTGAACAGCACGAAGATCGAGATGAGGATGCCGTACACGAACCCGGGAGGGCCTTCGCCGCCTTCGGAGATGTTGATCCAGAGATAGGCCACGAACGCGAGCCATGGGCCGGCGCCGGCGACACAGCCAAACCAGAAGGGCGACCACCAGACCTTGTCGTTGACGCCGCCGCCGTCGGTGACGGGTCGGTTGACCATCTCCATGGCCCAGCCGAACAGGATCATCGAGATGTTGGCGAACGCAACCCCGATCAGGGCGGCGGCATCGGTGATGCCCGAGATCAGCATGATCAGCAGGATCATCAGCGTCGACGACAGCGAATACTCCACCCAGCGGAAGCGGTTACGACCGTGCCGGAGCTCGCCGACGTAGCGGTCGAACACGCCGGGTGAGCTGACCAGCAGGTGGAAGAACGCCGAGAGGAAGGCGAACGAGGCCGCCAGCGGCGCCAGTGGTACGTCGGCGATGGCCCGGAACTCGCCCTCGCTCACCGGTGTGCCCGGGGGGCCGTTGAGGCCGAACGCGGTGATTGGGAGCGTGAAGTCGGTGGCCAGAATCAACATCACGATCCCGGAGATGAGATGGAGCGCCCCGGCGCCGAGGTTGAGCCGTCGTAGCGATGACTGGTCGTTGTCGTTCACCGTCACGTAGGGCTGAACGACGAGCGGATCGTGCGGAGGTCCAAGCATGGTCACAAGGACCGTTATATCCGGACTTTCACGCGGCAAACCATTTGGGGCCGATCAGGGGTGGGTTGTGTCAGTCGGTTCGGTCGGGTCCGAGATGGCGGTCGCGGTGACCGAGCCTGTTGTCCGACGGCGGTAGGCGCGGGCCTTGTGCCGGCCACCGCAGGCCTGCATCGAGCACCACCGGCCTCCGGTGTTACGCGACCAGTCGTAGTACATCCACCGGCAGTGATCGTTGGTGCAGGTCTTGAGCCGGCGGATCGAGCCGGTGCCGGTGGCGACGGCGAGGGCGGTGGCCAGTTCGGCGACAAGGGCATCGACGGTGTCGGGCTCGCTCGGGGCGAGCGAGAAGCCGCCGGATCGCTCCGTCTGCAACCGCAACCTCAGCGTGAGCGGCCGGCTCAGCGGGGGCGCCGAGCCGACACGCAAGCCGTCGTCTCCCTCTGTCAGCACGTCGCGGATCCACTCGCGGATGTCGATCAGCCGGCCGAGGTCGCGGTCGGTGACGCCGAGCGGCCGCCGGCCCTCGTTCCCCAGCCAGCGGTCGAAGTGCTCGGGACTCTCCAGCCAATCTGCGCCGGACTCCCGGTTGGTGGTGTTGACGAAGCGGCGGACGAGTTCGAGCCCGTCGGGTGCCGGTCTGCCGTCGGGCCATGATCCATCGGGAATGGCCCGACCCCGGTGATCGAGCGGATGGCGATCGGTTTGCTGTCGGCCGGACACGGGAGTAGTGTACCGACTCCTGCACCGTCACCGGTAAAAGGCTTACGATGGTGACGTGAATCGGAGGACATGCGTAGTCGTGAGCGCGAGGGCCAGGGGAGCGACGATCGCTGTCATCGTCCTCGCGCTGTGTGCCGGAGCATGCGCCGACGGCCGGCCGGACCAGGGTCCAGAGGTGCTCGGGTCGACGGAGGGTGCAGAGGCGGCGGCCGTGGCCTGTCCCGTGCTGTGGGACTGGACCAAGTCGATCGGTCGAGCCTTCAACGATGCCGGCCGCGACGTGGCCGAGATCGACGACGCCGCGCTGCGCCGCCAACGCTGGCTCGACGCGCTTGACGAGATGGAGCAGCTCAACGGGCGACTCGCCGTCTCCGTCGCCGCGTGGGCCGATGACGATCCCATCCTCGGCCCGCTCGCGGTCGAGATCGAACGGGATCTGCCCGGATCGAACACCGAACTCGACGACATCCGTCGGCTGATCGCCGAGACGCCCGAGGTCGATGAGGAGGCCGACGATCAGATCCGCGCCGGCACGTTGATCACCCGGGTCGAGAAGGTGATCGAGCTGCCGAAGCCGGACTTCGTCGTCGATGACCCCGACGGCGTGCTACTGGCTGCGTTCCAGGACGAGCCGAGTTGCCAGCACGTGGTCCGGGGCGCCGACGACGGTCGGGTTCAAGCCAACGGTTGACCTGACCGTCGCCGTTGGTCGGCGCAGATGAACGGAGTGGTCGGCCGAGCTGGGCTTCGGTCAGTTGACGGCGTCAGTTGACGGCCGCCAGGGCGGGCACCGGCTGCGAGGCCGCGGCAGGCTGTGTCACGTCGGTCCAGGGATTGCCCGAAAGGTACTTCCAGCCGGCGTCAGGCAGCAGCATCACGGCCGTACCGCCATGGGATTCGAGATGCTCGAGTGCCGCGTGGATGATGGCCCCCGATGACGTCCCGGCGAAGTGGCCCTCGGTGTTCATCGTGATGAGCACCATGTCCTCGGCGGTCTTCTTGGAGACCTGGTGGCGCCGATCTACGAGTGACAGGTCGGCCACGGGCGGCTGAAACGCATCTTCCTGGCTGCGCATCCCGCCGATGGGGTCGTCGACGAACGGCTCGACCGAGTGAACCTGGATCTGGGGGTGAAAGCGCTTCATGGCCCGGCTGTTTCCGGTGATGGTGCCTCCGGTGCCGTAGGCGCAGAACAGGTGGTCCGGCGGGGCGTCGAGCGGCCAGTCGCGCTGGATTTCCAGTGACGTCCCGAACTCATGGGCGGCGGGATTGGCGGGATTGCCGTACTGGTAGCACATGTACCCGTGTCCCTCGTCGACCAGATGACGGGCGTACGCGATGGCGTCGTTGGGGCCGCCGTCGACCTCGATCAGCTCGGCACCATAGGCTCGCAGGAGCTGCTTGCGCTCCTCGGTGGCCTTCGCCGGGAGGCAGATGGTCATCGGGTGCTTGTTGATGAGCGCGATGCGGGCCAAGCCGATTCCGGTATTGCCCGACGTGGCCTCGATCAGCGGCATACCCGGGAGGAGCTTGCCGTCGTCGACCGCCTGGTGGAACATGCGCCAGGCCGGGCGGTCCTTGATGGAGCCGGTCGGGTTGTACCACTCGAGTTTGGCGAAGAGTCGGGTTCCCCTGGGGGCGAGCTCACGGAACTCGACAAGTGGGGTGTTTCCTGGCTTCATGGCGTGACCACGTCCTCAAAATCATTCGTGCCGGCTTGCCGGCACTCTGGGCTCGGTGACTTGAAATCCGACAAAGTCAATATAGATGACCAGATTACTCACCTTTAACCGGCGGGCCCAAGGTGCGATTCCGTGACGTCGGGCACAAACCCCCCAGCCCTCTCACTTCCGGCGGTCGTGGCTCCCCGTTTTGGGGGGTCTACAGCCGCCGGTTGGGTGTGGTGGGGGTCGGTCAGGGCCAGACGACGAGCGGAATGGCGCCAACGGCCAGGACCACGCCAGTCCACTGCTGCAGGCGTAGTCGCTCACTGAACACCATCCGGGCCAGAACAACCGTGCTGACCGGGAACAGCGCACTCAAGACGGCGGCCACCGACAGCGGGCCCCGCTGGTAGGCGGCCATCGCGCACACGTTGGCCGCAGCCTCGCCGAGCCCGCCGAGCAGCAGGATGCGGGCGTTTCCCGTGGCCGCCACCAACGAACCGCTGATAGCCAACGCCAGCAGCGACACCACCGGTACCGACACCAGACGGGCAACCACCAGCGGCCACAGTCCGGCCGCCGGCTCGGTCTCGGCCAGCGCCAGGAAGAAGATGGAGAACCCGATCCCCGCCATCGCCGCCAGACCGAACCCGATCAGCATCGACCGCCGGTCCTGGCCTCCGTCGTGGGCCCCTGAGCGATCCTGCGACACCAAAACGATGGCGGCCAGGCTCACCAGCACACCGACGGTGTTGACCATCGACAGACTCTCACCCCGGACGACGCCGACCAGCGTCGGAATGACCGCCGACAACACAGCGGCCACCGGGGCCAGCAGCGAGATCGGACCCAGGGTGAACGACTTGTAGAGGCAGATGAACGAGAACGTTCCCGACAGCCCGGCGACAACGCCGGCCACCACGTCGCGACCGACCACCTCGCTCCACCCGAACGGCACCAGCGCCACGGCGAGCAGCGCGAGGCTGGCAGCCTGGATCCACGCCGTCACCCGCACGGCGGGATCCCGCCGGGCCGCGAACCCGCCGGCAAAGTCGGAGGCTCCGACGATCAACGCCCCGGCCAGGGCCAGCACAGCGGTCATAGACCGGGAAACTGTAGCGGCTGGGCGGCTGATCGTGGCCTTCATCGTGGCCGACACCATCCCGACACCGTGCCGAGGGCGGAGCGTTCTCGATGGGGGAACCGTGGTACACCCCGCCCTCGGCCGGCCGATCAAGGGCGCTTGTGTAGAGGATGGTGCGGACCGGCTCGCTGATACAGGCGATCGTGCCAGCCCGCTCCTTCTGTACGACGTCGTCGGTTTTCGCCGCCGACGCTGCCATCGTTGATGACCATGACCGCACCCGCCCCCGATCTGATCCACACCATGCCGCCACCGCCGGAGCGCTCCTTCGCCAGCGACAACGCGGCCGGAGCCCACCCTGCAGTCGTCGAGGCGGTGGTGCGAGCCAATGCCGGCCATGCCCTCGCCTACGGGTCCGACGCCGAGACCGCCCACTGCCAGGACTTGTTCCGGGAGTTGTTCGACGCCGACGTCACCACCCGTCTCGCCTTCAACGGCACCGGAGCGAACATCGTTGCCCTGGCCACGATGATGGCGTCCCGGCCCGGCCCCCATCAGGCGGTCATCTGCTCGGAGTGGGCCCACATCAACGTGGACGAGACCGGCGCTCCCGAGCGGGTCCTGGCCACCAAGCTGATCGACCTGCCCAGTGCCGACGCCAAGCTCACCCCCGACCAGATCCGGGACCAGGCCCACGTCCAAGGTGTTGTGCACCACGCTCAACCCGGCATCGTCAGCATCACCCAGCCCACGGAGTTGGGCACGCTCTATTCGATCGACGAGGTCCGGGCCGTCTGTGAAACCGCCCACGACATGGGCCTGCTCGTGCACATGGACGGTGCCCGCATCGCCAACGCCACCGCCGCCCTCGGCGGCACCCGCGAGGCGTTGCGGGCCATGACGATCGAGGCCGGCGTCGACGCCATCAGCTTCGGCGGCACCAAGATCGGTGCGCTCGGGGCCGAGGCCGTCGTCTTCCTCAACCCCGCAACCGCCACCGGCTCGGAGTTCATCCGCAAACAGGTCACCCAGCTCGCGTCGAAGATGCGGTATCTGGCCGCTCAGTTCAACGCCCTGCTCACCGACGACCTGTGGCTC
Organism: Acidimicrobiales bacterium; assembly: GCA_965216675.1. GTDB lineage: Bacteria > Actinomycetota > Acidimicrobiia > Acidimicrobiales > SZUA-35 > JAHELU01. Next base: position 3,115,241 of record CBDCGK010000004.1, read on the forward strand.
CAGCTCGGTCTCCAGGCGAACGGCCTCGCCCGCACCCTCCATGCCGAGGTCGCCGGCCTGCCGGGGATCGACGGCGGACCGGCCCCGGCGGTCAACAGCATCTTCCCCTGCCTGGCCCCGGAGCTGATCAAACCGTTGCAGGAGTGGAGCTTCTTCTGGGACTGGGACCCGTCGATCAACCAGGTCCGCTGGATGACGGGCTGGGACACCACCAGTGACGACGTCGCCGCCTTCACCACCGGCGTCCGGCATCTGACCGGGGGATAGCGGCCTCGGAAAATGTTCCGCCGGTTGTCATGGCGACGGCGGTCCGGTGGCATGTAGTCGGGTGGAACCAGAGCCCGGCATGTGACATGGGGAGGGGGTGAGCGAATGACCGACGAGGAGCTGTATGTGAAATACAGTGATTCGCTGATCCGTTTCGCCACCTCCGTGGTCGGTCCGGCCGACGCCGAGGATGTGATGATCGACGGGGTGCTCAACGCGTTCGGATCACGGTCGTGGCCGACCGTCGAGAGCAAACCCGCGTACCTCTATCGCTGCGTGCTGAACGCCGGCCGGATGCATCTTCGGGCCGGAGCTCGACGGCGACTGCGGGAGGCCCGTTCGTGGCGTCGGGAGAACCTCCCGGAGTCAACGGATCGAGGAGCTCGCCCGGAGCCTGGCCGAGTCCTCCCCGCTCGCACCTGACTACGCGGCCGTGATGGCCCGACGGGATGCGGTGAACAAGGCCGACGAGCGGGACCGTCGCCGCCGATCGGAATTCTCGTGGCCGACTGGATGGCCGGCGGCGTCGCTGGTCGGTGTCGCCGCCGTCGCGCTGATCATCGTGTTGGTGATCTCCGACTGGGCGAGACCCGACCAGCGGGTCGAGACCGGACCGGCCGAGGACACCGACGTTCCGATCGACCAGCCCGACAGCGAGCCGGGCTCGTGGGGGGAGTATCGGGAGCGGACCGACCCGGCCACCGTTCAGCTCTGCCTCACCCGGGTGCTCGGCAATCGGCTACTCGCCGACGACGTCTATGCTCCCACCGACAACGCCGACCTGATGAGTACCGGCCCGACCGCCGGCCGGCTCGGGTACCTCCGCACCGGTGAGCAGGTCCTGGCATTGATTTCCGGCCGGTTGGCCATGACACCCGTCGAGGCCGCATCATTGGCTGACCAGGCGCAGGCGTTCGACGCGGTCGAGGCGGCCAGGATCGACGAGGCCGGTGAGCCGGACGACGCGGCCGTCGCCGAGCGCTTCGTCGACTACCTCGACGTCCACTCCAACAACCCGCTGATGACGCCCGACCCCGGCAGCTGCTGGCTGGAAACCGAGGTCGGCGACACGCAACTGACCGAGTTCGCGCAGGCGACGAGCGACGAGGATCGAATTGCGTGCCTGGTGAACGCACAGTTCGTCCACGCCGTCGAAACGCAGCTCGACAACCCCGACCTCGACCGGCGGGAGGTCATCGTCGCCACCAGTTTCGAACTGCGATGGAACGACGGTGACATCGCCGCCGGTGGCGAGATCTACTCCGAACTGCAGGAGGCCCAGCTGCTGTCGGTCGACGGATTCAACCGTGTGGCCGGCACCGCCGTCGACCGCGTGGTCGACCCCGCATTCGACATCACGAATCCCGGTTGCCCGCTCAACCCCGTCCGCTGACCCGCTCAAAGCTCAACACCTCGAAAGGAGAACCATGATCGACCTACCTCGCCTGAAAGGCCACCTGCTACGTGCCGGGCTGATCGCGCTGGTCGCGCTGACGGTCGGGTGCGGTGCGGACGGTGGCGACAGCAGCGACGGTGTCGACGTCGATGCCGCCGCCGAGTCCACCGAGTCGACGGCCGCCGTCCAGGAAATGGTCGACGCCTACAACGACGCCGACTGGGAGGCGTTCACCGCCACGCAACGCAGCGACGCTCCCGAATGGGAACCCTCCGAATGCCGTTTCTGGTTCGACATCGCCCCCGACTTCTCCGGGGTACTCACAGCCAAGATCACCCAGCACATCCTCGAACCCTGCCACCGGGGGTACGACTCGGCGATGCACGCCTACGGAGCCTGGTTCGACAAGACGTACCCCGACGAGGAGCCGATTCAGGGCCGCCACTACCGGGCCTGGACCCAGCCCGACGAAACGGCGGGCGCTCGCGCCGCCGCCCATCTCGACGAGTATCTCGAATCGGGCGAGGTCGGCCACGGCGACCACTGACGATCGCCCTCCACGCCGGGAGCCGTAGGCTTGATCGTCTATGGCAACGCTGGTCTGTTTTCACGCCCATCCCGACGACGAGGCGATCGCCACCGGCGGTCTGATGGTGCAGGCGTCGCGGGCCGGGCATCGGGTGGTGCTGGTCTGCGCCACCCGGGGCGAGGTGGGTGAACCCCAGGACGGTGTCCTGGCCGACGGTGAGACGCTGGCCGAACGCCGGGTGGTCGAGCTGGCCGAGGCGTGCGAACTGCTCGGCGCCGATCCGCCTCGCTTCCTCGGGTACGAGGACTCCGGCATGATGGGCGAGCCGACCAACGACAACCCGCAGAGCTTCTGGCAGGCCGACTTCGACGAGGCGGTCGAACGACTGGCCGCGATCCTGCGGGAGGTCAGCGCTGACGTGGTCACCATCTACGACGACCACGGCGGCTACGGCCATCCTGACCACATCCAGGTTCACCGGGTCGGGCTGGCCGCGGCCAAGGCGGTCGGTGTCGAGCACATCTACGAGGCAACCATCAACCGCACCCGGGCCATCGAGCGGATGCGGCAGGCCATCGAATCCGGCGCCATCCCCGAGGAGGAGGCCCGCGACTTCGAGGAGGACCCCGACTTCGGGATGCACGAGAAGGACCTGAGTTTCCTCCTCGATGTGAGCGACGTGGCCGACGTGAAGAAGGCGGCGATCGCCGTGCACCGTAGCCAGGTGGCACCCGACAGCTTCTTCCTGGCCATGCCCGACGACGCGTTCGCCGATTTCTTCGGCATCGAGAGCTTCGCCCTGCCCGGCGTGCGCGACAACGGCGGCCCGGAGCTGGTTCACGTGCTGCCCGGCCTCGACGTCTGAATCTCCTCCCACCCCCGGCTCAGAGCCCCGCTGTCCCTCCCGCACCCCGGCCCCCCTGCGCGTTCGCGGGCGAAAGCGGTCAAAAGTGGTCGCTATCGCCCGCGAACGCGCCATTGGTGTGCGGGTTCGGGAACCGTTGAGCCGGACGCGACGTCCAATGAGCATGAACCGGTTCTCCACCTGTACGTTGGCCGCCGCCCTGATCGCGGCCGCTGTGCTGGTCGGCTGCGGCGCCGAGCCGACGGCGACCGAAGCCGTCGAGGGGAGCGGACAAGCGGACCCGGCCGCCTGCCAAGTGGGCCTCGACGTGCTTGCCGATCAGATCAGGGTCGATGCCACCTACGACTACGAGCCCAGTGACTCGCCGGCTGAGCTGGCCGCCATCACCGATGCCGTCGTCACCGCCACCCTCGGTGAGTTGAGCCAGGACGGCGAGGATGTCACCGCCGTACTGGAGAACCTGGACGTGATCAGTGGCGACACCAGCCGTGGTCGGGACGGCGACCTTGCCATTTCCTGGTACGTCGGCCCCCAGCCCCGGGACCTTGGCGACACCGACGGGATATCCGTGCTCGCTTTTCTGATCTACGGCGACCGCAACATCCCCACGCCCGAGATAGAGGGACTGTGGTTCGGGTGCGGACGGGACGGGCCCGCCCGCTCGATGATCGTCGAACCGGTCGAGCCCGGCTGGCCGGCCGGCCCCGACGCCACGATCGACAAGCTCAGCCTGGCTGTCACGGACCCGGCAGCGGCGGCGGCGAACGCCACCGAGACCTTCACCATGGGCTCGCTGACCTGCTACCACAACATGATGGAGGACAGCATCGGCGAGTTCGCCGAGGGCTTTCCCGGCTTCGACACCCCCGAGGAGGCGGTCGATGCGTGGTGGGCAGGTAGCGATGGCCGGTTCCGGGATGACCGGATGTCATTCGATGAGGAGCTCGACGTGCCCGAGGCCCGCTACCGCGACGAACGAGGCAACGCCCAACTGGTCCTCGGCCTCGTCGAGCTGCCGGCCGGCGGCTGGGCGGTCGAGACTACCCAGGCCTGCGTCGACCCCGCCACTCTCGACTGACGGGTCAGGAGGCGGCGGGAGCGTCGGCGTAGCGCAGGTAGGGCTTGAGCTCCTCGACATTGGCCAGCTTGGTTTTGGCCTCCTCGGTCGTCATCGTCGGGGGGACGATGACCCGATCACCGGGCTTCCAGTCGACGGGGGTGGCGATCGGGTGGGCGTCGGTGGCCTGGAGGGCGTCGACCACCCGGAGGATCTCGTCGAAGTTGCGGCCGACCGACTTCGGGTAGGTGAGGATCGTGCGGATCTTGTTGGCCGGGTCGATGAAGAACACCGAACGAACGGTCGAGGTGTCGCCTTCGCCGGGGTGGATCATGTCGTAGAGTTCCGACACCGCCTTGTCGGGATCGGCGATGATGGGGAATGCCAGCGCGTTGCCGGTGACCTCGCCGATGTCTGGTGCCCAGGCGTGATGATCCTCGACCGGGTCGACTGAGAGGGCGATCGTCTTCACGCCCCGCTTCGTGAACTCGTCGTCGAGGCCGGAAGCCCGACCGAGTTCGGTGGTGCAAACGGGGGTGAAGTCGGCCGGGTGGCTGAAGAACACCACCCAGGAGTCACCCTTCCAGTCGTGGAATGTGATCTCACCGTCGGTGGTGTTGGCGGTGAAGTCGGGGGCGGTATCGCCGAGATGCAATGACATGCCAGTGCTCCTTCTGCGTGGGTGATCGTTCTAGTGGTTGTCGTTGAGTCCGTAGTCGTTAAGTCCGTATATCCGGACATTTATCAAGGACATTGTCAGTGTAGGGAACCAGCGGGTGTGGCGCACGGCGACCGGTGGTGATTTGTGTCACGAGAAGCCGTGTCGATGCATGTTTGGGCACCGAGGGTTTGGGGAACGGTCGTCCCAACCAATGCAATCCGGAAGGACCTCATGACTACCACGCTTTCGATACCTCGCACTCTACTCATGGCGCTCGCCGCCGCGGTCGCGCTGGCCATGGCCCTGGCCGTCTTCACCCTGGGGTCGCTGTCGCCTGCCGCTGCGCAGGACGCCGACGATGATGAGACGACGACCACCGACGATGCCGATGCCGATGCCGACGCCGATGCTGACGCTGATGCCGATGCCGACGCCGATGCTGACGCTGATGCCGATGCTGACGCCGACACCGACGACGGTGACGCTCCCGCCGGGGGCGCCGACACGGGTGCCGGTGGGACCGCCGGCGACAACACCACCACCGGCCTCCTTCTCGTGGGATTGGGCACACTGGCCCTCGGGTCGGGCGCCTACGCCGTCAGCAGGGTCCGAGCCTAGGTCGTCGCCTGCATCCCCCACCTGCGATGCACGCTGACGAGACCTCCCGGCAACCCCCAAAGCCGGGAGGTCTTCTCCTTTTGATCGGCCTGCTGCTGGTGGCAGGCGGTCTGATCATCGTGACCGGCTCCTTCGGACTCAGCGGTGATCGTCGCCCCGGAGAAACGGAGACCGCCGTCGGCGTACCGGCGCCGGCCGATGCCGCGCCCGATCCGACCCTCTCCCCGCCGGCACGGCGCACGGGGGAGTCGCCGCCCACCGATCGCCAAGCGCCCAGGCCGGTCGCCGTCCGCATCCCGGCCATAGCCGTCGACGCCGACATGGTCGCCCTCGGCCTACGATCCGACGGATCGATCGAGGTGCCGACCGACTACTCCCAAACGGGGTGGTGGGCGGATGGACCTGAGCCCGGTGAAGACGGCCCTGCCGTGGTGCTCGGTCACGTCGACTCCCGATCAGGGCCGGCGGTGTTCCACGAACTCACCGACCTCCGCCCTGGCGACGAGGTGATCATCGACCGGATCGACGGCTCGTCGGTGACCTACCGGGTCGACCGTGTCGAGCAGCACGCCAAGGATCGATTCCCGACCGAGGCGGTCTACGGCGACACGGCGGATCCGGAGCTTCGGCTGGTCACCTGCGGCGGTGACTTCGATCGCTCCGCTCGGTCCTATCGCGACAACATCGTGGTGTTCGCCAGCCAGGTTTGACCCGGCCCTGCTTCCGACAGCAGGTGGCCCGGTGATCTGGTACGCCGGGAGAGGATGTGTTACCAAAGGCGGATGACCGACGGTGACACCTCCTATACGAACATCTGTTACGAGGTGGACGACCCGGTTGCCGTCATCACCCTCAATCGGCCCGATCAGCTCAACGCCTGGACCGCAACGATGGATGCCGAGGTGCGTGACGCCATGGAGCGGGCCAATGGCGACCGCCGTGTCGTCGGCATCATCCTGACCGGCGCGGGACGAGGATTCTGCGCCGGGGCCGACATGGGCTCCCTCGATGCGCTCTCCTCGGGTGAAGGCGACGACGCACAACAACTCCGACAGCCCGGCGAACGGTTTCCATGGGCCGAGTCCACCGGCGATTTCGACGGCCGTCTCACGTACCCGCTGGCGCTCGACAAGCCGGTGATCGCCGCAGTCAACGGCGCCGTGGCCGGGATGGCCTATCCGCTCGCACTGGCCTGCGACATGCGCGTCGTCAGCCCCGACGCCCTCTTCGTCACCGCGTTCGCCGAGCGAGGCCTCATCGCCGAGTGGGGGCTCAGCTTCCTTCTGCCTCGCCTCGTCGGACCGGCGGTGGCGCTCGACCTGTTGATGTCGTCGCGCCGGGTCGGCGGCGAGGAGGCGCTACGGCTCGGCCTCGCCAACCACCTGGTCCAGGCCGACGAGCTGCTCGACTTCTGCCGGGGCTACATCGGCAACCTCGCCGCCCGATGCTCACCCTCGTCGATCGCGGTGATGAAACGGCAGGTGCATGAACAGTTCCACGCCGGCCTCGGCGACGCCGAACGGGGATCGCAGAAGCTCATGGTCGACAGCTTCCGCCGCCCCGATTTCGCCGAGGGTGTCCAGACGTTCATCCAGAAGCGGCCGCCGGCCTTCGCCCGGCTACCCCTCGACGGTGACGGCAGCGACAACGACAACGATGGCGATGACGAAGGCGGTGGAGCGTCGTGAGCGCCATCGAGGACGTGCTCGAACGGTGGCACCGGTATGTGCGGGGTGACCGCTCGGTGACACTGGAGGATCTGATCCATCCCGACTGCGTGTTCCACTCCCCGGTCGTCTACACCCCGCAAGAGGGTCGGGCGATCACGGTCGCCTACCTCCAGGCGGCGGCCTCGGTGTTCGGAGCCGACGACGGCTTCACGTACCGCTCCGAGATCGTGGCCGGCGATCAGGCGGTGCTCGAGTTCGAGTCGACGCTCGGCGGCATCTACATCAACGGCATCGACATGATCACGGTCGCCGGCGAAGGCGACCACGCGGGAACGATCATCGAGTTCAAGGTGATGGTGCGGCCACTGCAGGCGGTCAACGTGCTCCATCAGCTGATGGCCTCCCAGCTCGAATCGGATCGGAGTTAGACATGCGCACGCTCATCGCCAATGGCACCCTGCTCGACACGGCGTCGATGACGCTGATCGGCGAACGCCACGTCATCCTGGAGGGTGACCGCATCGCCGAGGTGACCGACGGCCCACCCACCGGCGACGCCGGCGCCGACGTCGTGATCGACGCCGGTGGCCGGTTCGTGATGCCGGGGTTCGTCGACGCTCACGTGCACCACGTGATCACCTCGGTCGACTTCGCCGCCATGCAACGGCAGAGTGCGGTCGAGCGCTCACTGGCCATGGCCAAATTGGCCGAAGCCACCGTCCGGCGCGGGTTCACCAGCGTGCGAGACGCCGCCGGGGATGTCGGCGGCTTGATCCGGGCCATCGACTCGGGCCTGTGCCTCGGCCCCCGCATCACAACCGCCGGACGCTGTCTGTCACAGACCGGCGGGCACGGTGACGTCACACCTGCCGACCAGCCGGCCGGCGAGGGCCTGTGCGCCTGTCACATCCACTCGAACGAGCTGAGTCACGTGGCCGACGGCCCGGACGCCGTCCGCCTGGCCGCTCGACTCGAGCTGCGGTCCGGTGCCGACTTCATCAAGATCATGAGCTCCGGTGGGGTGGCGTCGCCCACCGATCCGTTCGACGCCATCCAGTACACGCCCGAAGAGATCCGGGCGATCACCGTCGAAACCGACCATCGCCACACCTATACCACCGCCCATGCCTACCAACCCGACGCGATGTCGCAGGCCATCGAGAACGGTGTGCGCTGCATCGAGCACGGCAACCTGCTCGACGAGCCGACGGCCGCCCGCATGGCCGAACTGGGCGTGACGATGGTGCCGACCCTCGTGACCTACCGGGTCATGCGGGAGCAGGGGGCCAAGTTCGGGATGCCGGAACGCAACCTGGAGAAGAACGAAGGCGTCTTCGAGAAGGGTCAGCACTCGATCGGCGTGGCCCGAGCCGCCGGCGTGCAGCTCGGTTTCGGCACCGACCTGCTCGGTGAACTGCAACCGGCGCAGAATCAGGAGTTCGCGATCCGGGCCGAGCTGGAGCCCGCCGTCGACGTGCTGCGGTCGATGTACGACGTCAACGTGCGACTCTGCCGCGCCGAGGGCCGCATCGGTCGCCTGGAGCCCGGCTACGCGGCCGACGTGGTGGTGTCGAACGTCGATCCGCTCGCCAACCTGGCCGGCCTGGCCGACCCCGACGCGGCCCTCGCTGCCGTGGTGTGCCGAGGCCGCACCGTGTTCGACCGGACCTGACGTTGTCCGACCCGACGTTGTCCGACCAGACATTGTCCGACCAGACATTGTCCGATCTGACCGTGGCCGATCGACCGCTGTACATCGACGGTCTCCAGTACGGGAACTGGTCCGAGGAGATCTTCGCCCAGATGCAGGCCGGTGGCGTTGCTGCGGTCCACGCCACGATCTGCTACCACGAGAACTTCCGCGAGACCGTGGCCAACATGGAGCGGTGGAACCGGTGGTTCGAACGGTTCCCGCACCTGATCACGCCCGGCCGTACCGCCGCCGACGTTCGCCGGGCCCACGCCGACGGCCGCACCGCGATCGTGTTCGGCTTCCAGAACTGCTCACCGATCGAGGACGACATCGGGCTGATCGAAATCGTGCACACGCTCGGCGCCCGGTTCATGCAGCTCTCCTACAACAACCAGAGCCTGCTGGCCACCGGCTGCTACGAGGCCGAGGACCCCGGCATCACCCGGTTCGGGCGGCAGGCCATCGCCGAGATGAACCGGGTCGGCCTGGTTATCGACATGTCGCACTCGGCCGAGCGGTCGACGTTGGAGGCCATCGAGCTTTCCGAGCGGCCGATCGCCATCACCCACGCCAACCCGGCGTCGTGGCATCCGGCCCGGCGCAACAAGTCCGACGATGTACTCCGTGCGCTGGGGGAATCGGGGGGCATGCTCGGTTTCAGCACCTACCCCCACCATCTTCGGGGTGGCGGCGAATGCGGGCTCGACGAGTTCTGCGCCATGATCGCCGACACCGCGGCGTTGATGGGCGTCGACCACATCGGGATCGGGTCCGACCTGTGCCAGAACCAGCCCGACTCGGTGGTGGAGTGGATGAGGGTCGGGCGGTGGTCGAAATCGCTCGACTACGGGGAGGGATCGGCCGACAACCCCGGCTTTCCGCCTCAGCCTGCGTGGTTCGGCGACAACGGTGACTTCGGCCGGATCGCCGAGGGCCTGTCGGCGGCGGGATTCAGCGCCGACGAGACGGCAAAGGTGATGGGCGGCAACTGGCTGGCGTTCTTCGAGCGGTCGTTCGGCCCGGCATGACCAACACCGTTCCGCTCCGTCCACCGGATCAGGTCATGCGGCTGGAGCGGATGGGGTCGAGGTTCCAGACCCGGCTGAGCTTCATGCGGTCGGTGCTCCGCCGGCTGTGCTCCGAAAGGTGGACGATCGAGCGAACCCGGTGCGACTGGGACGACGCCGGATTCGGCACCGCCGTCTACGCCGCCCGTGGACCCCAACGCACCTACAGCCTCGTCGCGTTCTCCGATCACCTCGATCCGGTCGACCGATCCGACCGGGTCATCGCCGAACGGTGGGACGCGGCGTTCGCCCTGTTCGACGGCGAACCGTCCGACCACGACATCGCCCGCCTCGCCGCCAACGTCCCCCGGCAGGAGGCCGGTCGCTGTTCGAGCCGGGAGCTGACCCTCAGCCGGGCCAACCGGAGTGTGCGGTTGTTCGATCATGTCGTCGAGTCGCTGGCCGCCGGCCGCCAACCCGACCGTGACCTGGTCAACAGCATCGGCTACCTGATGCGAACGACGGCCGTGTACGGCAACGGCAAGTTCGGCCTCTCGGACCGTGATCGGGTCTGTGATCGGCCCGAGTTGGCCGAGCCGTATCAGGCCGAGCTGCTGACCGTGTATCTGATTCGCTGCTTCACCCACGACCTCGTCGAGCACGTGGCCCGGCGACGCAGCCCCGACACCTTCGTGCCCCTCGATCGAACCATCCGTCGCCACCTCGGCATCGGCAACGCCACCGGTCTCGGCATGGCCCCGTTCCTCCACCATCATCCGATGCTGTTGAACAACTGGGTTCTGGCGTTGGAGTCGGCGCTGGCCGCCTGCCGGTCGATCGTGGCCCTCGATCCCGACGACGCCACTCGTTTCGCCGACCTGGTGGCCGACGCCCGCCGCTCGATGGTGCAGTGGACCGTCGACGACGAACGGCAGATGGAGCGGATCGTCGACCTGCGAGCAGATCTGGCTCGGCTGCAACGGGCGGTCGGCGATGAAACCCTGCTCGCCTCCGATACCGACCGCCCCTGGGACCGCCTGTACCGGTGGGCCGAGGAGAACCTGTCGATCGAGGGCCAGGAGCTGGTCGTGTCCCTGATCCTGGAGCTCCGCCCCGAGCTCGTCGACCCTCTCGCCCCGGCGATGGCGGCCGTCGAACCGCCGGTCATGGATCCGGCGATGTCGCTTGCGGAGCTGGTCGGCGAGATCGACGATCGCTACGGCTGGGCGCTCGAGTTCGACTTCGACGATCCGTCCGCCGGGCACTACTTCTGGTACACGTCGGAGGAGAAGCTCGAGCCTCGGCTGGGGGAGCGTGAGGTCGAGCCGGGGGCGGACCGGGAACACCCGCTGGCCGTCGCCCGCGACGTGTCGGGGCTGCGGTCGTCGCTGGCCGGTTGGGCGGACGGATCGGCCTCGGTGGCCGAGTTTCTTGTGAGCCATCCCGAGTGGCGTCATGTCGTGCTCCGGGTGCAGAACGCAGTCCGCCACCCCTACTCGGAGATCCGTGACAACCTGATCGGGGCCGAGTTGGTACCGGTCGACATGCTGCGGTTCAAGCTGTCGGTGTTCGGGGCCGTCAAGTTCGATCCCCGCTCCGATCGCTGGACCCGCATCACCATGTATCAGGGCGCGCCGTTGCCCGATGAGATCGCCGAGCCCGACAGCGATCGCTGGATGCTGCTGCCGTGGATCGACGGTGTGAGCCGATCATGATCGTGTCGCTCAACGAAGTGGCGGTCACTGCGGCCAAAGCGGTTCGGGGCTGTGGCCATCCCGTCGGTGTGGCTGACGACATGGGTTTCGCCGTCAGCTGGCTGTGTGAGCATGAGCTCCCGGGCGTGACGGTTTTGCTGTCGGCATTGGCCGACAGCACCGTCGCGCCGCCGGTGGTCGAACGCTCGGGCGCCGGGCTGCAGCTGCGTGGTGCGGACGATGCGCCGTTGTCGACATTGGCGGTGGCGGCGTCGGTGATCGAGTTGGCGGTTGCCGGTGACCCTGGTCGGCGGTCGATCACCGTCGATTCGCTGACCCATCCGCTGCTGATGGTGCCGTTCGTCGCCCGCTACGGCTCGGGGCGATTGACGGTCCGGTGGTCGACGCGAAACGGCCACGTCGTGGTCGAGTCGCAGACCGGTGAGACCGGTGAGACCGGTGAGCTTTGTCTTCGGGCGCGGAGCACCGCCGTGTTCGCCGACGACCTGGCGCACGACGTGATCGTCGGGTTCGAGGTGGTCGCCCCGATCGACGACGGCCCGCCCGTTGCCGTGTCCGCCGTCGAAATGCAGGCGGCCGCCAAACGAACGCTTGGCACCGGATGTGCCGTCGGTGACGACGAGTGGGAGCGTCTCGGACGTCTGGCGTGGCGAACCTACGTGCCGGCGAGCGATGAGTCACGGCTGCGGGGCGCCGGCGCCGGCCTCACCGACAACGACTGACCCCGTCCTGCACGTCTGGTAGCAAAAGGCGAGGCCTGGCCTCGCCTTTTGCTACCAGACGTCGGGGATAGGCTTGCCCCATGACCCGACTCGGCTATCAGATCCCAAACTTCACCTACCCCGACACCGCCAACGGCGATCTGTTCGGGGCCATCGTGGCTCAGGCCAAGGAGGCGCAGGACGCCGGATTCGATCGGGTCTTCGTCATGGATCACTTCTATCAACTGCCCGGTATCGGCGCGCCCGACGAGCCGATGCTCGAGTGCTACACCCTGCTGTCGGCCCTGGCCCAGCACACGTCGTCGGTCCGCCTCTCCGCCCTCGTCACCGGCAACACCTACCGCAACCCGACGCTGCTGGCCAAGGAGCTCACCACCCTCGACCACGTGTCGGGCGGTCGGGCGACCCTCGGCATCGGGGCCGGCTGGTTCGAGCTGGAGCATCAGTCACTCGGCTACGAGTTCGGTACCTTCACCGACCGGTTCGAGAAGCTGGAGGAGGCGTTGCAGATCATCGGGCCGATGCTGCGGGGTGAGACCGTGTCCCTCGACGGGAAGCACTACCGGGTGACCGACGCCGTGAACTCCCCACCGCCGGTCTCCCGCATCCCGATCATGATCGGCGGCAACGGGGAGAAGAAGACGCTGCGCATGGTGGCCCAGTACGCCGACGAGTCGAACCTCGTTGGCATCCCGCCCGACCAGGTCGCCCGGAAGTTCGACGCGCTGGCCGGACACTGCGAGCGCCTCGGTCGCGATCGTAGTGAGATCAAGGTCACGGCGATGGCCATGTGCAACATCGCCCCCACCATGGAAGAGGCCGATGCCGACCTGCGGGCCACGGCCGCGGTGAAGGGCTGGAACGACGAGACGATCGAGATGCTCAAGGGGATGCTGGTGCACGGCGATCCCGACACGGTCGGCGAGACCCTTGAGGCCTACATGGCGACCGGTCTCGACGGCCTCACCCTCAACGCTCCGGGCAACGGTCACGTGCCGGGCCGGGTTGCGCTGCTCGGCGAGGTCGCCAATCGGGTGATCGGCTGACGTACAGGGCGATGACCGCCCGCAGAGCCCTCAGACTGGTGGCCCCGACACTGGCCGCATTGACGGTCGTGGCCACGGGATGTGGATTCTGGACATCGGACCCCGAACTCGCGCACGGTGCCGAGGTGGCCGAGATCAACTGTCCCGGCATCACCTGGAAGCGGGTGGAGGCCAGCGGCGACCCGAATGTCGTGCAGGTGTTCTTCGACGAGGTCGAGGTCATCGACGGTCAACCCAACCTGCTGGCGTTCAACGTGTCGTATGAGGCGGCGGCCGACGAGAACATCGGCCGCTGCATCGTCGGTTCGGTCGACTGGAAACTCGGCTGAGGCCCCCGACCGCTACTGGTAGCTGACGTACACCGGCTGGGGATCGACGGCGAGGGTCTGGGCGGGGGTGGCCATCGGGGTGTCCTCGTCGTAGAAGTTCTTCCACCCCCACTGCCAGTGGGCGTTTTCGCCACCCCGGACCATGGCCGCCAGCGTGCCGTATTTCGTGCCGAGCGGACCCTGGCCGTCCATCTGGATCACCATCGACAGCTCCGGTCGCTCCTCGACCGCTGAGCGGTTGGTGACCATCGACTGCTTGAACTGGTGGATCAGGAACATCTTCTGGGGCAGGGCGTGGTCGCGGACCAGGCCGGCCAGCCAGGCCGAAACCTCGTTGACCTCGGCCGCGTCGACCGAGCCGAACTGCCGAAGGTGCACCTGATCGGGGGCCAGCCGCCACTCGGGATCGAGCGCCAGGCCGACGTGCGGCTCAACCAGCAGTTCTTCGTAGAGCCGGGCCTGGGTGCCGAAGTCGGTGCGGCCGGGCTGCAGGTCGAGCAGCACGTACACCCCGTTGTCGGCGGCGTAGTCGACGTAGGGGCGCAGCGCCGCCACCGTCGACTCGTTCGAGTAGTCGCCGTCATCACCGGCTTCGGACGCGGCGACCGTGGCGATCAACTCGAAGGTCGGCACCACCGTAACGCCGTCATCGGTCCGGTAGTCGGCGAGAAGCGGTTCCATGCGGGCCAGGGTCGCAGCCGGATCTTGCTCACCCAGCACCCCGAGCAACGAGGTGCCGGGTGCTCCGTAGAACGCGATGTAGCGACGGTCGGGTCCGACGGTCAAGCCGCCGCCGGGCAGTTCCGCGCCCGACTGCAGGGTCTCGAGCCGCCAGCGTTGGGTCTCGGTGAACGAGCCGATGAGCCCGATGTCGGTCGCGGCCCGTAGGCGCTCGATGACGGTGGCGTCGACGTCGAACGAGTCGAGCGCGGCCGGAGCATCGGGACCGCCGACCTCGATGACATCAGCGCCGGATTGTACGGCGGCCGGGGTCACGAGCTCGGCAAGATCCGGATCGGCTGCGTCGAGCACCCACAGTGACGCCCCGCCACCCGGTCCACCGGGGGCCTCGGCTCCGGGATCGACCGGTAGCTCGTTGAGATCCCAGTCGCCGGCCAGTGTCGCGACGACTCCCGGCGGCCCTCCGACGACGGTGACCTCGTTGGGGGCCAACCGGTTGACCTCCTCGAGGAGTCCGGCATCCGACTCGGTACCCGCCAGAAGAAGCGGCGCATCTTCTCCCATCGCCACCCGAGCCGCCGTTCTGCGAGCTGCGGGATCCGTCCCGGCAACGATCACCCGGTCGGCGCACGGGTAGAGCGCCCGGCTGAGCTCGATCAGGACCGTGCCAGGCTCGGAGGAGCTGATGGATTCGACGGTGTTGGGTGGGTTGAGCGAGCAGTCTCGGGGCACGGCGGCCGACTGGATCACGTCGCCGTCGGATGCGCCGGCCGCAGTCGTGTCGCCGACAGCCGGGAGGATGCCCGATACGACGTCGTCGCCGTATTCGATCGCGCCGATGGCCAGCGCAGCACCCGGTATCGCCATCGCCAGCACCAGCGCGACGAATCGAAGCAACGAACGAGTTCGCCCTCGTTGTTGTGCCCGCGCGACCACTGAGTTCCTCCGCCGGTGGATCCAAAGGCGTCGCGACCCGCCTTGTCAGCCGACCCTATCAGTCGACCCGGCCGAATCCTGGTCGCGTCGTCGAGGTTGCGCCCGAGAATGCGCCGATCAAGTCCGCCGCCGAGGCGTCGGGGGATGCGGCGATCCGGCGTATTGCTCCCGCCGCGGCCGAGGGATCGGCGAGCAGGCCGCTGGTCACCCGAGCGAACTTGGCGTCGATCTGCGCCGTGGTGAGCGGGGCGTGCATCGAGCCGATCTGTCCGTGGACGCGGCGTTCGAGCACGGTGCGGTCGACGAGAGTGATCCGGACCCGACCGCCCATCTTGTGCGCGTAGGTGGCGTCGAACTCGGGGTGGGCGGTGACGCTGACGACCTTGGCCTGCAGCGCGGCGATGGCCGGGTCGGCGATCCGGTCAGCGGCATAGACGGCGGGGTCGGCCGGATCGGACAGGAGTGCGGCGGCGATGTTCCACTGGGCCGAGTACTGGGCGGCCATGACCGAGGTGGTGCCGTCGAGACTGTTCTGCTCAGCCGCCTTCGTCGGCCCCTCGGCCTCGATCGCCGCAACGCGATCCATCCCGTCGCCC
Source organism: Acidimicrobiales bacterium (assembly GCA_965216675.1). Taxonomy (GTDB): domain Bacteria; phylum Actinomycetota; class Acidimicrobiia; order Acidimicrobiales; family SZUA-35; genus JAHELU01. The sequence goes on from CBDCGK010000004.1 coordinate 3,131,029, forward strand.
AGCCTCTCACCGAAGTCCCGTCGCAACTCGGCCGCCGCCTGGATCATCGGGTGAATGTCGCTGCAGGCGGCGTAGGGCTTCACCGTGATCTCGTCGATCATCCACCGGTCACCCAGGTCCTCGGTCAACAGCTCGATCCGGGGGGCGTCGGTGAACACCCGGCAGAACCCGTAGCGTCCGGCGAGCCCGTCGGCGGAACCTTCGAAACCCCGGGCCGCCAGCAGCGCAGCAGTCACGCCGCCCTCGGCCGCCCGCCCGGCGTGGACCCGCTTGGCCATGCCCCCGGAGGCGGCGAACTCCATCGTGCCCGAAGCGAACGTGGTGGCGATCCCGAAGGCATGGTTGAGGAGGGCGCCGTCGAAGCCGAGCAGCCGTCCGGCCGCGGCCGCCGCTCCGAACACTCCCGACATCGACGTCGGGTGGAAACCGCCCAGCATGTGCGCGGCCGGTCCAACCGCGATCCCGGCCCGCCCCATCGCCTCGTAGCCGACGACGACGGCCTCGAGCACCTCGGCGGCCGAGGCGTTGACGGACTGACCGACCGCCAGCGCCGCCGGCACGACCACGGCTCCGGGGTGGCTGATGGCCTCCTCGTGCACATCGTCGAGCTCGAAGGCGTGGGCCGACGCACCATTGGCGAGGGCGGCCATGGAAGGGGACGTGGACCGAGCGCCTCCGGCCGGCACGGCGGCCATGGAATCGGTCGTCGAGCAATCCCTCGAACCGACGACCGCACACGGCCCGTCGGCCCCGGTGGCCAGCGCGTGACCGATGACCGCCTGCGACCAGGGTTGCCGGGCCCCGAACACGATGCAGCCCACGGTGTCGACGAGGTAGTCGGTTGCCGCCGCCGTCAGCCGATCGTCGACCGCGCCGCTCAACCCGGTCAGAAAGTCGGCCAGCTCCCGGGAGCTAGACATCGCCCAGCGCGGCCAACGCCAACGCCTGCAGGTGGGGCACCGCGTTTTCGTGATGCACGTCGGCGGTGCCGCTCGGGTCGACGATCAGCGGGCCGGGCCGGTACCCCCGACTCGACATGTTGTGCTGCACCGACTCCATCAGCTCGAAATCCTCGGCCACCGTCGTCACCCAGTCCAGTTCGATGGCCTTGCGCTGCTGCTCGGTCGGTTCGACGTCGTCGAACCACCACTCCCGGATCAGCAGCGTGCGGTCGACGGCCAGCGGCACCCAGCGGAACGTGTTGAGGATGCGTCCCGGATAACACTGGATCGACGACACCGGCCACACGAAGAACGACCCGTAACCGGTGTCGTCCTCGTCGAGTTCGTACGGCCGGCGATCGGGCGCCGCCGCCTGCGCGGTGTGCCAGATCGTCTGACCCCTCGGTGTGATCATGAACGTCTTCGCATCGATCACGCCGGTGGTGAACGACCGGTGGACGTTGGGGCAGTGGTAGCACTCGTTGTAGTTCTCGATCGCCAGCTTCCAGTTGGCGGCGAACTCGTGGGTCAACCGGGCCGTCAACACCCGTTCGGGGGCCGCCGGGGCCAGCTCCAACAGGGCGGCTTCGACGCCCGGGCCGGTGTCGGCCAGTGGGGCGGCGTCGGGGTCGAGGTTGACGAACACATACCCGGCGAGGGTCTCGACCCGGACCCTGGGCACACAGATATCGCCGAGTGCCGAGGCGTCGAGGCGTCGGGCCTTGAGCAGTCGACCCGACAGGTCGTAGAGCCAGGCGTGGTAGGGGCAGGAGATGTCGGCCATGTTGGCCTGATCCTCCAGCACAAGCTGGTGGCCCCGGTGCTGGCACACGTTGTAGAACGCCTTGATGCCGGTGCCGTCGTTGGCTGCCCCGTCGTTCGCCGTCCCGTCGTTGGCGATGACAACCCGCTCCCGGCCAACGGTGGCGGTGATGAGGTCGCCGGCGGTCGCCAGCTGGGAGACGTGGCCGACCAGCTGCCAGGTGCGGGCGAACACCCGGTCCAGCTCGGCCTCGAAGATCTCGGGGTCGGTGTAGTAGCGGCCGTCGATCGCCCGCCCGCTGGTGTCGGTGGCGGCCGGAGTCACGGCAGGTCCCCGAGGGCGGCGACCAGCTGGTCCATCTTCTCCTTCACGTTGACGTCGCAGCGGAGGAACCGCTTGTCGAGCCCCCGGAACGAGACCGACCCGTCTTTCACGATCACCCCCCGTTCGAGCAATCCGTCGAAAACCGTGGTGGAGTCGGTGTCGGGATCGAGGATCTCGACGAGGAAGAAGTTGGATCGGCTGCCGGGGATCATGCGGAACCGATCCAGTCCCGAAGACGGGTCGTCGAACCGGTCCTGCACGTAGGATCTCGAGGCCACGATCGTCTCGACGGTTCGGTTCACGTGCTCGTCGTCGTCGAGGGCAGCGACTCCACCGGCGAGCTGAAGCTGACCCATGTTCCAGGTGGTCTTCACCGCCAGGAGGGCGTCGATGATCGTCTTCGGCGCCACCCCGAATCCGATTCGCAGCCCGGCCAGGCCGAACGCCTTGGAGAAGGTGCGGAGCACGGCGAGGTGCTCGTAGTCGCGGGCGAGATGGATGTAGCCGGGCGTGTCCGAGTAGTGCACGTAGGCTTCGTCGAGCACCACCAGCGCCTGGGGGGCGGCCTCGACGATGCGGCGGACGTCGGCCTCGCTCATCCAGGTGCCCGACGGGCTGTGGGGGTTTGTGATGAACACGATGCGGGTGTCGTCGGTGATGTGGTCGATGTAGCCGTCGACGTCCATCGCCATCGTGTCACGATCGGTGGCGGCGTGGGCCAGCACCGGCACCCGACCCTCGGCCTCGGCGAACAGGTGGTAGATCGGGAAGCAGGGCCCGGGCATGAGGATACGCCCGCCGGGTTCGCTGAATGCCCGGATGATCAGCGAGATGATCTCGGTCTCGCCCGCCCCGCACACCACCTGCTCGGGTGCGTAACCGTAGACCTCGGCGATCTTCTCTCTGAGCGGCTCGGCCGTCCAGGTCGGATAGAGGTGGAGCCGGTCCATGGCTTCGCCCACGGCGGCCTTGGCCTTGGGCGAGGCGCCGAACGGATTCTCCGCCGATCCGAGCTTGGCGATCTGGTCGGGGTCGATGCCGTAGCGCTGCGCCACATGATCGGTGGGCAGGCCGGGCACGTAGTACTCGGGCTGGGCGAGTCCGGGGTGGGCGTAGCGCATGACGGGGTCTCCTAGTCGTGATAGATGCCGGCGGCTCGTCGGTTGTTGTGGAAGGCGTCGATGGCGGCGGCCACGTCGTCGGGCGACTCGGCGACCACGAAGGCCAGCAGGGTCTCCAACAATGCGGTGGCGGCCACGTTCGACGAGAAGGGGAGTGGGGAGTCGTTGGGAACGACGAACGTGTGGGTGGCCAGCGGGATCAGGGGGGAGCCGTGGCTGTCGGTGATGGCGATGACCGGCACAGCCTGCCGCTCGGCCAGCTTGACCGCTTCGACGATCTCGGACCGGTAGGGGCTGAACGTCATGGCGACCAACACGTCGTCGACGGTCATGCGGGCCACGTCGTCGACCGCGAGGCCGACGCTGGGGATGGCCACCACGTTGTCGACCGCCATCGATGCGACGTAGGCGAAGTTGTCGGCCAGCGTCTTGGCCGTGCCGACCCCGAGGACGTTGGCCCGGCGGGCTCTGTCGATGAGGTCGGCGGCGGCCTTGAGCTCGTCGGCGTCGAGCCCGGCGAACAGGGCTTCGATGTTGGCCATCGACGCACCGGCCATGTCGGCCACCAGCGACCAGTGGCTGCCTCCGTGGCCGATGGTTTGGAGGAAGCGGGCCCGGTCGGGGAACGAGAGCGTGCCCTCGGCGGCGTACTGGCGGAACGGTTCCCGGAAGTCGTCGTAGCCCTCGAACCCGACGGCCCGAGCCATGCGAACCAGCGTGTTCGGTTTGACGCCGGCGGCGTCGGCCAGGGTGCGCATCGAGTTGACGGCGATCTCACCCGGGTTGTCGAGCACGTAGGCAGCCGCCCGCTCGACCTGGGGTGACAGCTCGTCGAGGGATGCGGCCAGGGCCCCGAGAATGGCGGTGGGCTCGGTCTTGGGCGGTTGGGTCATGAGAGAAGGTCCTCCTCGAACGGGTACGTCGACAGACGCTCCGCTCCGGTGGTCGTGATGAGATACATGTCCTCCAGCTTGACGCCGGGGCCGCCGTGTTCGGAGCCGACGAAGCTCTCGATCGAGATGACGGAGCCGGGCACGAGTTCGCCGTCGTAGCCGAGTCGGTCCCAGTCCTGGCGGTAGGCGATCCGGGGATACTCGTCGGTCATGCCGACGCCGTGGGCGACGCAGGCGTAACGGTGGGCGATGAACTCGTCGGGTTGACGGAATGCCTTGTCGCTCACTTCCCGGAACGTACGGCCGGGAGCGAGCAACTCGGCGTTGTGGGTGATCTCGCCGTGGGCTCGCCGGTAGCGATCCCGTTGCTCGACGGTGGGTCGGGTGCCCCCGGCGATCCAGGTGCGGGAGATGTCGGCGCCGTAGCCGAACGGGCCGACCATGTCGGTGTCGACGGCCACCAGGTCGCCGGCCTCGATGCGGCGATCGGAGGCCTCCTGGTACCAGGGGTTCGTGCGGGGACCGCTGCACAGCATCCGGCCCTCGATCCAGTCGCCGTCGTTGGCGATGTTCGTTTGGTGGAGCACGGCGAACACCTGGTTCTCGGTGAGGTCGGCGGTGAGGTCGGCGGTGCTGTCTCCGGCGGCGTTCGGGCGGGTGGCAACCCTCATCGCCTCCAACGCGGCCTCGGCCACAGCGATCGAGTGGCGAATGCAGATCAGCTCCTCGGTGGACTTGACGTACTTGGCCTGCTCGACCAGCGGCGCGGCGTCGAGGACCGTCAAGCCGACGGCCTCCAACGCCTGGACGGCGAGCGGGCTCATGGCCTCGACGGCGACCCGCATGGCCGAGCCCGCGGCTCGCTTCACGTCGGCGGCGAAGCGTCGGGCCCGCTCGGTCAGGTCGGCGGCCGACACGCCGCTGTCGAACACGTTGAGTCCGTGGGTCGGGGCGAACTCGCCGACCACGGGGTGGTCGGTGGCGTAGGCGCCGTGGAGGGTCAGCGGTCCGTCGAGGGGCAGGAACAGCGTGTAGGTCTGGAGGTGGGACTGGAAGGTCTGGTACTCGCGCCAGTCGGCGGCGTACCGCAGGCTGACGGGACTGGTCAGCACGGCCAGCGTCACGTCGGCGGCCACGAGTTGCTCCCGAACCCGCGCCAACCGATAGGAGCGCAACACCTCGAGGTCGACCTCGGGCGGATCGATCAGCGTACTCTCATGAATGGTGCAACTGTACCAAACAGAGTGTGGATTGGTACAATCGTTTGGCCAGTCTCGTCACGTTGTGCCGCCGCCGCCGACCTCGTTCAAGTGATCAAAGAACCCGGGGCAATACACTTCCATGAGCGACAAGACGATCGCGAGAAGTTCCCGATCGCTGTATTCCTGAAGTTCGGAGGCGTTGAACCAGTCCTTCACGAGCCGATCCAACAGGTCGCTGTCGAGGGTCTGGAGTACTGAGGTCTGAGCGATCGCAGCGCAGGCGACGCTTCCGATCCGGTCGACTCGCTGGTCGGACTGGTCCGTTAGCCAGGCCTTCGTGGTCGGCGAGAGCGACCGCTGCCTCTGGACCAGGGCCGGCCCCTCCTCAGGCATGCTCCAATACTGATCGGACCCGTAACCCGGTCGCAGTTCGTAGCCGATCGGATCGAACGGCGGTGTTTGGGGACCGCCGGCGAGTCGACCGGAAGCCAGCGACCTCATCGACACTGTCGACTGGCTGCGACGGCAGCTCAGCGACACTCAGCACGACAGGTCGGTTGTCGATGTCGAGGTACACACCTCCATCGCAGCTACGGTACGACTCGGCTATCTGATCGAACGCAGCGGTGGCATCAGCCTGGCTGTCGAAGCGCAGTATCTCAGCGAAATACATCCCGCCGTCAACGATGATCACATCGAGAGCAACCGCGGCCGACGAGTGGGTCACATGTGTCCCGGCGACGCCGTCACACAGAAGGTTCCGATGCCCAATGAGCTCTAGGACCCGGGCGGCTTGGCTGGCATCCGCCCGGGTCGCTGAGTCATCGAGGTGTAGAACCAGAAACGCATCGCCGACGAAGTCCTCGGTGCGTAGCAGGTCGGCCACCTCGGGCACGATCATTGTTGGGATCGGAGGTGAGGACGGTACGGGCGCGGGTGTCGTCGCGTCAGTGGTGGTAGGCCCTGTGGTTGGTGGGGGGATCGAGGTGATGGAGTTCGCCCCCGACGTAGTAGTCGAGGCCGCCCCCGCTGGAGGGTTCGTCGAGCCGCACGATGCGAGGATCGCCACGGCGGCGAGACTCACAGAAGCCGCTTTCGCCCGTCGTGGTCCCATCGTCGGAGAGCCTAGTCGGACAGAGACCGGCGGCTGTCGTTGGTATCGACGTGGCGAGAGGGTGGTGGCGCACCACGATGGATGTAACACAAGCTTCAAGGTGTCACCGGCGTGCTTTCCAACGGCTGGCGCGGCAGCAGGCAGTCAGCGTCCGCCGTAGCCCACCCAACCCAGGGAGACTCGATCGACCCCCGGGACATCGGGCGTCTCGTTCGGGTGGTTCGCCCGGCACGCCTCCGCGATAGGTTGTTTTCGTAGCCCACCCAACCCAGGGAGACTCGAAGGGCGTGCAGTGCTATCACTCGTCGGACGCCTTCACCACGATCGCCGCAGTCAGTCGGCTGGCGGTCGCCGGGTTCGGTGGCCTGGCCCTGCTCACGCTGGTCACCGGTAGCTTGGGCATGGCCGTGCCTGCCGTGATCGCCGCCGGCGCCGCCATCGCAGTGTCGTTGGGGGTGGCCGACCTGGCGACAAGGGATCGGGTCTGCATCCTCTGGGCCGAAAAAAAGATCATCGTCTTCCAGGACTTCCACGAGCACCACATCGAATTCAAGGAACTCGAGTCCTGCACGTTGCAGACGGGCGTTCGAACCAGACTGCTCGGCCCAGAGACGAAGCTCACCGTGAAAGCACTGAGTAGCCGACGATCCGGCGAATACGACAATTCGCACCTTACCCTTCCACCCCCGTTGCACGACTACGATGGACCGCTTGTCCCGTGGAAGGGTAGATCCATGGCGGATCTCTGGTATCTGGTCTGGAATTCGTTGATCCCGGGAAGATCGAGTAATCCGACGATGTCACTTCCGCGAGACTGGGGCGACGGTCAAGATTCGCTACGACGTTGAACGGGTGATGTGTCCGGCCAACGGGCTTGACTTGATCCGGGCGTCGACAACGCCGATGGTTGAGATGATGACACGATGACCGCCGACACCTCCGAACCTCGCCCGTTCCGGTTCTACGACAACCGGCAGAAGTATCTGACCTTCGTGACCACCTGCGACGAGAAGTGGCAGGTGGCGGAGCGGGCTGGGCGCGAGCTCGACGGCCTCCGGCCTGCGCCCCCGGCGTTCCGGCTGTTCGACGCGGGTGTCGGTGACGGCACCGTGTTGGCCCACCTGCTCCGGTCCATGCATCAGCGGTTCCCGACCATGCCGTTCTTCGTGGCCGGCAAGGAGATCAGCCTCGAAGACATCCGCCTCACCCTCGACAAACTGCCGGACCGCCTCGTCGAACACCCGCAGACCGTCATCGCCCTCACCAACCTGCACTACAGCGAGGCTCCGGTTCTGTGGCCGAATACCACCGAGAAGCAGGAGAGCCTCGTCTTCCGCCATGTCGAGCTGACCGGAACCGGCTCGCACGAGTTCGGTGAGCAACTCCGTGACCTCGACGACTTCCTCACCGGAAACTGGCAGGTCCGTCCGAGCGAGAAGACCGGCAATCCGCTCTACGTCACGCCGACCGTGCTGGTCATCAACCGGGCCGATCAGACCTTCGCGCTCGACGCGGTCATCCCCCGTCCCGGAGAACCCCGGGCCGACTACGACCTGGTCATCGCATCCCAGCCGTGGCGGTCACGGGTCGGTGCCGAGTTCAAGGTCAACCGCATCCTCGCCCCGCTCAGCCGCAGCCTCCGCAGCCACGGTGTGCTGCTCGGCATCCAGTCGATGGGCGACGACCCCGGCCTCGAGATCATTCACGAGATCTGGCCCGACGAGCAGCCGTTCCCCGTCGATCGTCATGAGCTGATCAGCGTCCTCCATGATGAACTCGGCGACGAGACCCGAGACTACGACCTCATGGCCCTCCCCGACGCCCACTCGCAACTCCGGTACTCCATGCACACGCTCCCCACCGAGATCGGCAACACCATCGGCACCTCCACTCTGTTCGCCGCGTGGAACGCCGCCATCTACGTGGCCCAGATCGAAGACGAGCGCGTGGAGAAAGTGGCCATCAGCGGCGACTACCTCGACGCAACCACCGAGGTGCTCCAACGCCACGACGGGCTGTGGTTCAACGACGAGACCTTCGTGGTCCGCCGCCACTGAGCGGTGCGCTCCCGAGCGCCTCCTGATTCCCCGCCGAGGGTCTCCTACTCTCGGCCCAGCGTCTCGAGGAACTGGGGGACCATGCGGGCACCACGCTGGGCCTCGAATCCCGAGGCCAGCTTGATCAGTGTGGGCTCGGCCCAAGCCCGACCCATGAACGTGATGCCGACGGGCAGGCCGAACGAATCACCCATCGGCACCGTGATCAACGGGTACCCGGCCATCGCCGCGTACGACGACGTGCCACCGAGGAAATGGTCGCCGTTGAGCAGATCGGTCGGCCAGGCCGGCGATCCCGTCGGCCCGACGATGGCATCGAGGTCGTGCTCGGCGAACACCGCGTCGAGGCCCTCGGTGCGGGAGATGCGCTGGGAGTCGGCCAGTGCCTGGGCGTAGCCCGGGTCGTCGATCCCGCCCCGGCTCTCGGCCAGCTCGAAGATCTCCTGCCCGAACCATTTGAGCTCGACATCGGCGTTGGCGGTGTTGAACGCGATCAAGTCGGCCAGGGTCTTCGGGCCGCCGTCGCGGGTCGCCAGATACAGGGCCATGTCGGTCTTGAACTCGTAGAGCAACACGTCGAATTCGGCTGACGACCCGCTGAACTCCGCGAACGACGGGAACTCGACCGGATCGACCACGACCGCCCCGGCCGCCGTCAGTGCCGCCACGGCATCGTCGAAGATGGCGGTGGTCTCGGGGCTGTTGAACAGCAGCTGGCGGGCCACGCCGATACGGGCCCCGACGAGACCGTCGGCGTCGAGGAACTGTGTGTAGTCGTCGTAGGAGTTGCCGTCGGAGGCCGCGGTGGCCGGGTCTCGGGTATCGACACCGGTCATCGCGCCCAGGACCGCAGCGGCGTCGGCGACCGTCCGGCCCATGGGTCCGATGGTGTCCTGGGTACGGGAGATGGGCACGACGCCCGCCCGGCTGGTCAGGCCGACGGTGGGCTTGATGCCGACGATGCCGTTGGCGGTCGACGGGCACACGATCGACCCGTCGGTCTCGGTGCCGATGGCCACCGCCGCCAGGTTGGCCGACACCGCGGCCCCCGAACCCGACGACGAACCGCACGGATTCCGGTCGAGCACATACGGGTTGCGGCAGGCGCCTCGCCGTGCGCTCCAACCGCTGGAACTCTGGAACCCCCGGAAGTTCGCCCACTCCGACAGGTTGGCCTTACCCAGAATCACCGCGCCGGCCTCGCGGAGTTTGGCGGCGACGGTGGCGTCGGCGCCGGGGCGGGAGTCGACGAGGGCCAGCGACCCGGCAGTTGTCAGGGTGGCGTCGTCGGTATCGATGTTGTCCTTCAACAGGATGGGGATGCCGTGCAGCGGGCCCCGCACGTTGCCCTGCTTGCGTTCGCGGTCGAGCTCCTTGGCGATGTCGACGGCGTCGGGGTTGACCTCGATCACCGACCGCAGGTCGATCGGTCCGTTGTCGATCTTCTCGATCCGTTGCAGGTACATGCGGGTGAGGCGGGCGGCGCTGAGCTTGCCGGCCGCCATGGCGGCGGCCATCTCGGCGACCGTCATCTCTTCGAGGTCGGAGTGAGGTCGGGCGGTGCGGTTGGGCATGGGATGGGCGGCCGCCGGGCTTGCCGTCGAGACCACTGCTGCCGCAGCGGCGGCCGCGGCGCCGTGTTTGAGAAATCGTCGACGGTTGATCGATGAGTTGGACGATTCGCTGGCGGACATGACAGCCGACTCCTCCGCCCACGCCGGTGGCTTCGGACCAGATGCATGCTTCGCCTCACGCCTTCGATCAACCTAGTCCGCGACGCAGCCCGCTGCCAGGCCTGATGGTTCAGTTGTACCAACTATTGACACGAATGGTACAGTCGTGCGAATGGCCGTTCCTGATCGTGCTCGGGTCGTCATCGTCGGTGGCGGCATAACCGGAGCCAGCCTCCTCTACCACCTGGCGCACGAGGGATGGACCGACACGTTGCTGGTCGAAAAGGCCGAGCTGACCTCCGGCTCGACCTGGCACGCCGCCGGCCAGGTCACCCACTCGGTGTCGAGCTACACCCTGGCCACATTCCGCCGCTACGCCTGCGAACTCTACGCGTCGCTGGAGGCCGAGACCGGGGTGGCCACCACCTGGCACCGCAGCGGCAGCTTCCGGGTGGCCTACGAACCGGTGGAGGTCGACTGGCTACGCGGCCAACTCGGCCTGGCCGACTACGTGGGCAACGAGATGCACTGGGTCGACAAGGCGTTCATCGCCGAGAAACACCCCTTCTACGACGTCGACCAGATCATCGGCGCCGTCTACACCCCGAACGACGGCCACGTCGACCCCTCCGGCGCCACCAACGCCCTCATCGCCGGAGCCCGGGCCCGAGGTGCGCTCATCAGCCGCCGCAACCGGGTGCTCGACATCAACCGCCGGCCGGCGAGCCCCTCCAACCCGACCGGTGGCGGCTTCGACGTGGTCACCGAGCAGGGCACCGTCGAGGCCGAGCACGTCGTCAACGCCGCCGGGTGCTACGCCCACCGGGTGGCGGCCATGGTCGGCCTGTCGGTGCCGATGGCTAATGCGTTGCACACCTACCTCATCACCACGCCGGTTCCCGAGTTCGCTGCCCTCGACCACGAACTGCCGGTGGTACGGGACGACTACCTGTCAGGCTATGTCCGTCAGGAGCAGGAGTCCGGGCTCATCGGCATCTACGAACAGGTCGACGCCGAGGCGGCCTGGGTCGGGCCTGCGAACCCCGAGGGTCCGGACTGGTCGCTCGAAAACCCGCTGTTCGACGTCGACTACGACCGCATCGGCTTCTGGCTGGAGCGGGCGTTCGAGCGGGTTCCGATCCTGGCCGAGCACGGCATCAAGCAGGTGATTCGGGGTGCCATCGCCCACACCCCCGACGGCGAGCCGCTGCTCGGACCATCCGGTGTGCCGAACTTCTGGCAGCTCGCCGGCGTCCAGGTCGGCATCGCCGACGGTCCCGGCCTCGGGCGGGAACTGGCCCGGTGGATGGTGCACGGCGAGACCGGGGTCAGCCTTCGGGGCTATGACGCCCGACGCTTCGGATTCGTGCCGGGCGACGACGCCGTGCGCTACGGCCGGATCAAAGGCACCGAGGACTACGAGTTCCGTCACCAGACGCCGGTCCCCGGTCTCGAACACCCGGCCGAGCGGCCCTACCGATCGACACCCCTGGTCGAGCGGTTCCGGGACAGGGGAGCCGTGTTCACCCAGGTCTACGGATGGGAGCGACCGAAGTGGTACCCGACGGTCGCCGGGCTGCCCCAGCGCGACGTCGTCGCCTTCCGTCACACCGACTGGTTTGAACCGGTCCGGGAGGAGGTACGGGCTGTTCGTGAACGGGTCGGGATTCTCGACTCGACTGCGTTCGCAAAATTCGAGCTGGTCGGGCCCGACGCGGCGGTCGTGCTCGACCGGCTCACCACCAACACGGTGCCGGCGGTCGGTCGCATCGGGCTCACCTACCTGCTCACACCGACCGGGCGGATCGAGGGCGAGATGACGGTGACCCGGCTGCCCCCCGACGACGGAACCGATCACTTCTACCTCGTGTCGGCCGCTGTCGGTGAGCAGAAGGACCGTGAGTACTTCGAGACCCACTGGCCGACCGGTCCCCACGGGCGCCCGCTCGACGCGGACTTTCGGGTGGTTTCCGGCGACTTTGGGGTCATCACCCTCGCCGGCCCACGGAGCCGAGATCTGCTCGCCTGCTGCACCGACGCCCCGCTTGGCAGTGACTCGCTTGGCAGTGACTCGCTTGGCAGTGACAGCTTCGGTTGGCTCTCCGCCCGGGTCATCACCGTTGCCGGGGTCGAGACCCGGGCGCTACGGGTCGGGTTCGTCGGCGAACTCGGCTGGGAACTGCATCTTCCCACCGAACACCTCGGCGTGGTCTACGACGCGCTGTGGGATGCCGGTCAGGACCTGGGGGTGGCCAACGTCGGGAACCACGCCCTCGACTCGCTACGCATGGAGAAGGGCTATCGCATCAGTCGCGACCTCACCCACGACGTCGGACCCGATGAAGCCGGCCTCGATGTCTTCGTGAAGACCGACCATCCGGGCAAAGGTGACTTCGTCGGCCGGGAGGCGCTCCTCGCCCGCCGGGCCGCCGCCTCGTCTGGCGAGCGCCCCTATCGGTGGCGGCTGGCCTACCTGGCCGTCGACACCGACGTTGCCGACGTTCACGGGTCCGACGCCGTCTACCGGGTTGACGGCGACGGTGCTCCGACCGGTCGCCCGATCGGACTGGTGACGACCGGCGCCTACGGATACACCGTCGACCAGGGTCTCGCCTTCGCCTACCTCGCCCCTGAACACTGCGAACCGGGCACGCAACTGTCGGTTCGGGTGGTGGGCGATCACCGTCCCGCTCGGGTGCTCGACGAGGCGATCTACGACCCGACCAGCTCCCGGCTCCGTATGTAGTTCGCATGTAGGAGAACCAGTTGTCAGCCAACGTGCAAACCGTCCACCGCCGCTATCACGCCTACGCCGGATTCGTCACGACACCTCAGTACTTCGACGACAGTCCCCAGCAGTTCCTCCAGGTGGCACCGGCCGGTACCGGCATCCTGCAGCGGGTCAACCACATCCCCGACTACGAGTACGAACTGGTCGAGCGGGCCGACAACTTCGGTCTCCTCGAGGAGTCGGCGATCTGCCTGGGGCGCTCGTTCTGCCAGGTCATCGGGCAGGTCGGCTCCAACTGGGTGCACTGCAACGGAACGTCGCCCACCGACATCGAACGGATCTGCGACGACATATCCAACGCCGCCGGTGCCCGGTTCTTCATGGCCGGGCACTGCCTCGTCGAGGGGTTGCGGGCCATCGGGGCCAAGACGATCACGATCGCCAACGGCTACTACCGTCCCGACTGGTCGGCCGGTATCAACGGCTACGTCGAAGCGGCCGGGTTCGAGATCCTGTGGGCCGGTGACCTGATCGACCAGGGCCTGGTGGCCGACGAGGCGGAGAAGCTTGCCATTGAGGCCGACACCCTGTGGGACTACCCGAACCACCTGATGATCGCGGCCGCGGTCGGGGCGTGGGAGGCCGCGCCGGAGGCCGACGCCATCGTCCAGACGGGCGCCGGGTTCCGGATGCTGCAGGTGGTCGACACGGTCGAGGGGCAGACCGGCACACCGGTCGTCGCCTCCGACTTCGCCCTCTACTGGGCGATGCTCCGGGAACTCGGCCTACCCGCCGCACCCGGTCACGGGTCGTTACTGTCGACACTCAACGCCGACCCGGGCACTCGATGATGGGCCGCCGGCCAGTGTCCTACGGTCGACGACCCGGTTGCGACATCACGGGAACTCGCCGATGACGGTCGAGTCGAGTTCAGCGCCGGTGGGGTCAAAGGCGGTCGGACATCGGAGACGGTGCCACCCATTTCCCGCAGTCCGACCCCGCCGTCGTCCGGCTCGTCGCCACAGCTTGAACCCCCGCCGCCATCGGGTTCTGCTGTGATGGTGCACCACATGGGGCCCGGCATCACGGCCCCGACCAGGCGGCGGGTCGGGTCCGGGACGGCACCGTGAAAGGACAAACGTCGACACCTGGAAGGGAGCGGTAAGTGCCTGTACTACCTGCGGTCGATCTGCCTCAGCCGATACTGGCCCTGTGGGCGGTGCCGCGATCGACGTCGACGGCGTTCGAGTGGATGATGCGCCGGCGTGGCGACATGGCCTGTTTCCACGAGCCGTTCGGCGAGGTGTGGTATCAGGGCGACGAGCCGCTCTGGCCCCGCTACGAACCGGGGGTGTCGGTACGGACCCGGGGCTCACGTTTCGATCCCGGTGGGCGGAGCTGGTCGTCGCAGCCGAGGAGCGGCCGGTGTTCATCAAGGACTTCCCCCACTACGTCGAGTCGTTCTGGTCCGACGAGTTCCTGGCCCACTTCACCCATTCGTTCCTGATCCGGGACCCGTTGAAGACGCTGCTGTCGATGGAGTCGAAGTGGCCCGACTTCCACTTCAAGGAGACCGGGTTCGGTGAGCAACGGCAGCTGTTCGACTGGTTGTGGGCCCAGACCGGTTCGCCGCCCCCGGTCATCGATTCCGACGATCTGCTGGAGCAGCCGGCCGCCGTGGTCGAGGCCTGGTGTGAGGCGGTCGGCATCCCGTTCCTGCCGGAGGCGTTGAGCTGGGAGCCGGGCCCTCGCGATGAGGTGAGCTGGTGGGACTCCGGCGTGTTCCATTCGACGCTTCGGGACTCCGATGGGCTGAAGGCCCAGCCTCGCCGCGAGGTCTCGCTCGCCGACGCTCCGGAGCGGGTCCGGCGCGTGTACGAGATCGTGCGGCCCCACTACGAGGCGATGCGGGCCCACAGGATCGTCGTATGAGACAAGATGGCGTGATGTCGGTGGCCGACGTTGTGCGCCATGATCTCTGTATCGGTTGCGGTCTGTGTGAGGCCGTGACCGGTGGCCGGGCGGCTATGACCATGACTGTGACCGGATCGCTGCGGCCGTCGCCGCTCGATGCGGTGACCAACGAGGAGGATCGGCTCCTGGTCGCCGCCTGCCCCGGGGTTGTGGCCCCGATACGCACCGACGTAGCCGCTACCGAGGTACCCGTTGATCTGGTCTGGGGCCGGTTCCGGTCGGCGATCATGGCATGGGCCGGTGAGCCGGATGTTCGGTTCCGGGCGGCCACCGGTGGGGTGCTGACTGCACTCGGTCGGTATCTGCTGGCGGTCGGCGAGGTGGCGTTCGTGCTCCACGTCGGCGCCGATCCCGATACCCCGACCCGGACCCGCTGGGTTCTGAGCGAGACGCCCGACGACGTCCTGGCCAACACCGGGTCGCGCTACGAGCCGACCGCCCCGCTGGCCGGCTTGGGGGCTGCCCTTGATCGGGGAGAGCCGTTCGCCATCATCGCCAAGCCGTGCGATCTGGGGGCGGTCCATGCTCTGGCCTCCATCGATCGGCGGATCGACGAGTTGTGCCGGTTCCGGTTGGCCATGGTGTGTGGCGGCCAGTCCAGGCTGACGAAGACGCTCGGTGTGCTCAACGACTTCGATCTGGCCGAAGCCGACGTGACCCTGATGCGCTACCGGGGCCACGGCAATCCGGGTCCAACGCGGGTCGAGAGTCGATCCGGTGCCGCCCACGAACTCACCTATCTCGACATGTGGGCCGACGAGTCGGGCTGGGACCTGGAGACCCGCTGCAAGTTGTGTCCCGACGCGCTCGGTGAGTGTGCCGACGTCGTCGCCGCCGACGCTTGGCCCGGTGGAGCGCCCGTAGGGGAGGACGAGGGGTTCAACGCCGTCGTTGTTCGAACCGGTAACGGTGAGCGACTGGTCATCGACGCGGCGTCGGCCGGCTGGCTGACACTCGGCGAGCCGGTCACCGCCGACCAACTCAACGACTTCCAGCCTCATCAGGTACGGAGGAAGGAGGCGCTGGCCGCCCGGTATCGGGGCATGGCCGACGCCGGGGTGACGCCGATCAGTGCTCCGCGACCTCCGGCTCGGCGAGCTTGGTGCTCGCCTCGATCCCGATGTGGCCGACACGCAACGGAAGGGCACAGCCCGACGACTGCGTGCGATCCAGGAGAACGCGGTCGGGTCATGAAGATCACCGGTATCGATGTCTGGGGGCTCGACCTGCCGCTGGCCCGGCCCTACTCGCTGTCGGGTGGTCGTCTTCGATTCGAGCGCCTCGACTCAACGCTGGTCCGCCTCACCACTGACGAAGGCCTGGTCGGCTGGGGTGAGGGCTGCCCGTGGGGGTCCACGTATCTTCCGGCGTTCGCCCGAGGCATCCGGGCCGGCATCGAGGAGCTGGCGCCGGCGGTGCTCGGTCTCGACCCCCGTCGCACCGAGGTGGTGTACCGGGCCATGAACCGGGCGCTGCCCGGCCACCCGTACATCAAGTCGCCGATCGACATGGCGTGCTGGGACATCGCCGCCCAGTCGGCCGGGCTGCCGTTGTGTGATCTGCTGGGTGGCAGGACCGACGGCGACGTGCGCCTGCACTCCTCGATCCCGAGCGGAACTCCGAGTGAACTCATGGCCGAAATCGACCTCGCCCGGGCCGAGGGTTACACCTTTCACTCGGCCAAGGTCGGTGCCGACGTGGAAGCCGATATCGATCGAATGCGGTTCCTGGATGCACGGATGGAACCGGGGGAGGAGGTGACGTTCGACGCCAATCGGGCCTGGTTGCCGGCCGAGGCGATCGCCGCTCTCAACGCCACCGCCGACCTGAGGCGCGTGATCGAGCAACCGTGCGAGACGCTCGATCAGCACTTGCAGGTCCGCCGGGTCGTGGGCCAGCCGCTCGCCATCGACGAGTCTCTCCAGACCGTCGGCGATCTGCTGCGAATCATCGAGACCGGAGCGTGCGAGGTGGTCGGCCTCAAGATCGGTCGGGTCGGTGGGTTGACCGTGGCCCGCCGCATGCGTGATCTGTGCATCGAAGCCGGTATCCGCATGAACATCGAAGACACCGGCGGCACCACCCTTCAGGCCACCGCAGCGGTGCAGCTGGCCCAGGCCACCCCTGAGCCGTTCCGTCGCGCCACCTGGCTGTGCGTCGAGCATCTCACCATCGACCCCGTCGACGGCGGCGCCCGCAACGACGGCACCGGCCACGCGACCGCGCCGGCCGAGCCTGGCATCGGCGCCCACCCGGACATGGCCGCGCTCAGCGAACCCGTCAGTCGTTATCGGCTCTCCTCTCCCTGAGGGGCCCATCCCTATTCCCGCTGCCTCGGTCGTGGTGGTGGCAGCTCGGCCTCTGTGGCCGGTCGAGTGCTCCAGACCGCCTCTCCCGCTGGCGATCGTCTGCGGACGAGCGTCTCCCGTGCATCGTGGACCCGCCGATGGCACGCCCCGCACAGCAGGACCAGGTTGTGAAGATCGGTGCGCCCCTTGGCCGGTGCATGCCACGGAATGATGTGGTGGGCCTGGCATCGCTGGAAGGCCGCGCCGCAGAGCACGCAGCCCCGGTCCCGCACCACCAACGCCAGGAACTGAGCTGCCGATCCGTGGCGGCGGGCCCGGCCCAGCCACAACGGTTGCCCATCCAGCCCAACAATCACGGCCGAGAGGTCGGCACCGGCAGCGAGTTCGGCCACGAGCTGGTCGCTGACCGGACCGCTCCCGAGCTGGGTGGCCGCTCGCCGGCTGGAGTCGCTACCACTCAGGTCGCCAAGCCCGACGGTGACCACGACCGAAGGGCGCGAGCCGGTCGAGCCGCCATGCCCAACGCCACCATCGCAGTCGCCTCGGAGCCGGTTGACGGCTGCGTCGAAGCGGCGCTGGTCGAGGGGTGCATGCTCACCTGGTGGCCGATCACGACCGCCGGCGTCTTGATAGGCCCGATCGGCGTCGGCGTTCAGCAGCGCCCAGATCTGATCGATCAACGCATCAGGGCCCTCGACGCCAACCCCGGCCAACGCCGGCTGCGCGCCACAGGCGGGAACCGTGTAGCGACGCACACGCCGAGCCGCCATCTGTGCCTCATATCGGGCGTTGGCATCGGCGGCGGAGGCCTGCTCCTCCAGGTAGTGCTCCACCAAACGAGCTGTCTGATCGGGGTCAAGCCCGCCGGTCAAATCCAACAGATCCGCGGGGATCTCGCCTGTGGTCTCGTCGGCTGCCTTGGACAGCGCGTCGATCCCGTCGCCACTCAACCCTCCGTCACGGGCCTGTTCCCCGAGCCCGGGGTTGGCGGCCAGCATCGAGGCTCGGCGGGCGTCTCGGTTGACGGACCGGTTCGACCTGCCCCGTCGCCCACCCGACAGATGGGCTCGAGCCCGCCGGCGCTGCGAACGCGAGTCACCCTCGGAACCGGCGAGCCGGGCAACCGCCAGCAACCTGGCCGTCTCCAACCGCTGCTCAAACCCGGCCGCCAGTGACACGAACGCCCGATCGCCCACCGCAGCCATATCTGCAAGCAAGGCAGCGAATCGCACATCAAGCTCGTCGACCGTTGCCCCACCGGTACCCGGCCCACCACCGGTTTCATCCAACACCTTCACACGAACAACACTAATCAGCGCCTGTGACAGTCAACAGCGAAGAAGACGTGAAATCAGACTTCTTTCTTGCTATTCACCTAGAACTACCTCACGACGTTCGAATCACGGATCGAAACCGGCTCGGTATTCGGATGGTGTCTTGCCGACGAGATCGCGAAAGGCCTTCTCGAAGGCCGACAGGGAGCTGTAGCCGACGTTCATCGCCACCTGTGTGACCGTCTGATCGCCGTCGGCCAGCAGTTCGATCGCCCGTAGCACCCTGAGTTGGCGTAGAGCTGCCCGCCAGGTCATACCGAGTTCCCGTTCGAATCGCCGAGCGAGCGACCGCGGGGCGAGCCCGACGTCGGCGGCGATTGCGTCGAGTCTCGGCCCGGCCGCAAGTTGTTCGGCCGTCGTCGCCAGCGCCCGCCGCACCTCCGCCGACCGTCCTGCCGGCATGCTGACCGGACTCGGCCGCTCGGCGAGGACCCAGGTGGCCTCGGCCAGGGCACGGAACATGGCGACTGCGTAGGCGTCGAGGGGAACGTCGTCGTCGCTCCATTGCGCGCACTCGGCGACGAGAGCCCGTGCCAGCGAGGTCATGTCGAAAACCGAGAGGTTCGCAGGGGGTGCTGCTCGACACAGAGTCGCTGGGTCGGCGTGCTGTCGAATTCGCGGACGAAGCTGAAGGCCTGCCGGGTCATGCCTCCATGATTGCGGTTCAGTTGATCACCTCGATCAATTCGGCGCGGAATCGACGACTTGCCGGCGGGCCGGTCATCAGCGGTCGCAGGATCTCGCTGGAGCGGGTGAAGGCGTCCGACGCAAGACAGGCGTAGAAGGACGCCTCATCGACCCACTCGTGAAGCACGGTGATCACAGGCTGGACGCGACGGACCCCGAGTCGATGTGACCCGGGGTCCGTCTGGAGGAGCCCAATGCGGGCTCTCCCTCTTGTGGGAGATCAGGCTGTGCGGCTAACAGACCTCGCCGTTGTTGTAGGCGTCGAGGAGAGCGGCGATCTCCAGTGCCAGTTGGCGGTCAGGGGACTTGGACTTCGGTCCCAGGTACTGGCCGTCGCCCTCGAACCCGATCGAGGCGAGCAGTTCGTTGGCGTCGGCGATCGCCTGCGTCACCTCCGGGCAGACACTGGCACCGGCGGCCACGTTGGCCTGGGCGGCGATGAGGTGGCTGGCCAGGTTGTAGGCGGCGTCGCTGGCCCGCTTGCGGTTGCGCTTGCCGTCCAGATCCCGGCGATCGAGCAGCAGCCGACCGGTCTTGCAGTCGACGATCTCGAAGTCGCCGACCACCATCGGCAACACATCGTCGAGCAGGTAGAAGCCGGCGTCGGCCCCACCGTTCCGTTCGGCGGTCCGGGCCTGGTTGCCGGGGCTACAGGTGGTCCAGTTCTTCCAGTAGCCCGGCGTCCGCTGGTCGCCACCGGGAGGCGGCACGTTGTCGACCCCGATCCCCAGGGTCTGACCCGGTTCGACGACGATGTCGACACACCAGGTGTCGTTGGAGGCGTTGGGGTCGGCGGCGTTCGGGTCGTAGGGCGTGACCACCACGCCGTCGACCGTCCACTCGGTCGACCAACCGGCCGGCACGCCGGTCTCGCAAACGGTGTAGGTCTCACCGGCGATGAGCTTGGCCCCACCGAAGTCGAGCAGTGCCGGGGGTGTGGTGTCGGTGGTGCTGACCTCGGGACCGTCGAGTGTGAAGGTCCACTCGACCGTTGTCTCCTCCACCCCGTTGTTCAGCTTCAACAGCTCGACCATGCCCCGCTGGGTGTTGGTGAACACACAGGTCACGGTCTCACCGGCGGCGAGGTCGATGGCGTCGGGGTCGTTGCCGCCGTCACAGGTGGCGTCGGTGAGGTCCCAGCCGTCGATGTCGGCCTCGGACACCGAGTAGGTGCCGGGGTCGAGGTCGCCCGAGTCGTTGGTCTGCCCGTCGGACAGGTCGAAGTCGGCGCCCCACGACGGTGAGAACGTGAACACCTCCGTCGATCCGTCCGGGTCGGTCTGTTTCTCGACGACGATGTTGGCGTCGGCCTCGTTGACGAAGGTACAGATCACCGTCTCACCGGGGTTCAGGTCGATGGCTGCCGGGTTGCTTCCGTCGTCGCAGGTGGCCGACTTCAGCTCCCAGCCGTCGGGCACGGTCTCGGCGACCGAGTACGTTCCCCACGCGAGGAACCCGGAGTTGTTGGATTCCCCGTCGGCGAGCTGGAAGTCGGGCAAATAGTCGGTGCTGAAGGTGAAGGCCTCGAGGGAGCCGACCGGGTCGGTCTCCTTCTCGACGATGATCGTGCCCAACTGCTGGTTGGAGAAGGTGCAGGTCACGGTTTCACCGGCGCCCAGTTCGATGGCCGACGCCGGGCTGCCGTCACTGCAGAGGGCGGTGACGAGCTCCCAGCCGTCGGGTACGTTCTCGGTGACCGAGTAGGTCCCGGGGTCGAGCGGGCCGGAGTCGTTCGAGTCGCCGTCGGCGAGTTGGAAGTCATCGCCGTAGTCCGACGAGAAGGTGAACAGCACCGGCGAGTCGCCGGGGTCGGTTTCCTTGATGATGACGATGTTGCCGCTCTGACGGTTGGTGAAGACGCAGTTGATGGTCTCCCCGGCCGTCAGGGTGAGGTCCGCTGGATCCTGGTCGTCGGTGCACTCGACGGACTCGAGGCTCCAACCGTCGGGCACGGTCTCGGAGACCGAGTAGTCGCCGGGGTCGAGGTCGCCGGAGTCCTCCTGCTGGCCGTCGGTGAGGGAGAAGCCGTCGATGTCCCAGCTGGCGGTGAAGTCGAACGCCACCGGTGAGCCGTCGGGGTCGGTCTGTTTCTCGACCACGATGTTGGCGTCGGCCTGATTGACGAACGTGCAGGTGACGACCTCACCGGCGGCCAGGTTGATGGCAGCCGGGTTGCTGCCGTCGTCGCAGGTGGCGGACTCCAGGTCCCAGCCGTCGGGCACGGTCTCGGTGACCGAGTAGAGGCCCGGGTCGAGTTCGCCCGAGTTGTTCGAACCGCCGTTGCCGAGCTCGAAGGAGGAGCCCCACGACGGGGTGAAGGTGAACTCGTCGGTGGCGTCTGCCGGATCGGTGATCTTCTGGACGATGATGCCCGAGTCGGCCTCGTTGTAGAACGTGCAGGTCACGACGTCACCGGCCACAAGCTCGATCGACGACGGGTCGTCGCCGTTGTCACACTCGGCACCGGTCTGCTCCCAGCCGGCGGGGACGGTCTCGGAGACCGAGTAGGTGTCGGGCGGAAGGTCGCCGGAGTCGTTGGTGCCGTCGTCGGCGAGCTGGAAGCCGGGGCCGTAGTCGGTGCTGAAGTCGAACAGCTGGGCCGATCCGTCGGGGTCGGTCTGCTTCTCGACGATGATCTTCGAGTCCTGCTGGTTGAAGAAGGTGCAGGTGACCGTCTCCCCGGCCAGCAGGCCGATCGACGACGGGTCGTCGCCGTTGTCGCAGGTGGCGGATTCGAGCTCCCAGCCGGCGGGCACGTTCTCCGACACCGAGTAGGTGCCCGGGCCGATGTCACCGGAGTCGTCGCTGTCGCCGTTGCCGAGGGAGAACCCGGCGGAGTAGTTGGTGGTGAAGTCGAACTCGTCGGTGGCGTCGGCCGGATCGGTTTCCTTGACGACAATGATGTTGGCGTCGGCCTGGTTGAAGAACGTGCAGGTGACGATCTCGCCGGCTGACAGCTCGATCGCGTCCGGTTCGCTGCCGTCGCTGCAGACGACATCGGTCTGCTCCCAGCCGGCGGGGACGGTCTCGGAGACCGAGTAGGTGTCGGGCGGAAGGTCGCCGGAGTCGTTGGTGCCGTCGTCGGCGAGCTGGAAGCCGGGGCCGTAGTCGGTGCTGAAGTCGAACAGCTGGGCCGATCCGTCGGGGTCGGTCTGCTTCTCGACGATGATCTTCGAGTCCTTCTGGTTCACGAAGGTGCAGGTGACGGTCTCGCCGGCCTGCAGGCTGATGGCCGACGGATCACTGAGATCGTCGCAAGTGGCGGAGTCGAGGTCCCAGCCGTCGGGGACGGTCTCGGAGACCGAGTAGGTGCCGGGGTCGAGGTCGCCGGAGTCGTCGCTGTCGCCGTTGCCGAGGGAGAACCCGGCGGAGTAGTTGGTGGTGAAGTCGAACTCGTCGGTGGCGTCGGCCGGATCGGTTTCCTTGATCACGATGATGTTGGCGTCGGCCTGATTGATGAACGTGCAGGTGACGGTTTCGCCGGGGTCTAGATCGATGGTGGCGGGGTTGCTGCCGTCGTCGCAGGTGGCGTCGGTGAGGTCCCAGCCGTCGGGCACGATCTCGGCGACCGAGTAAGTGCCGGGAGGCAGCGGATCGGACGTGTTCGTGTCGCCGTTGCCGAGCTCGAAGTCGTCGCCCCAGCTCCGGTTGAAGGTGAAGCGGTCGGTCGAGGTGGCGGGATCGGTCTCCTTCTCGATGACGATGATGCCGGCCTGGGTGTTGTTGAACGTGCAGGTGACGGTCTCACCGGCCTGCAGGCTGATTGCCTCGACAGGGCTGCCGTCGTCGCACTCAGCCGACGACAGGGCCCAGCCGTCGGGCACGCTCTCGGAGACCTCGTAGGTGCCGGGGTCGATGTCGCCTGAGTCGTTGGACTGGCCGTCGGAAAGCTGGAAGCTGCCTGCGCCGTAGTCGGCGGTGAAGTCGAAGACCTGGGTCGAGCCGTCGGGGTCGGTCTCTTTCCGGATGATGATGTTCGAGTCGGCCTCGTTGACGAAGGTGCAGGTGATGGTCTCGGCGATCTGGAGATCGATGGCGTCAATCGGGCTGCCGTCGTCGCAGGTGGCCGAGGTCAGATCCCAGCCGTCGGGTACGATCTCGGCCACCGAGTAGACACCGTCGTCGAGGCGTCCGCTGAGTTCGGTCTCACCGTCGGCAAGCGTGAAGCCGTCGGCGTCCCAGCTGGCGGTGAAGTCGAATTCGCCGTCCGATGGGGAGGGGTTGGTGACCTTCGCAATGATTATCTCGCCGGTGGTGACGGCGCAGAAACCGAAGTGGGTGACGTTCTGACCGTTCCCGCCGGTGACATTGAGATCGGCGGTTGTTGTCGGTAGTGGTTCTTCGCCGAAGTCATAGCCGTTGAGGTCATTGCCGCCCAGGAAGGCGAACACGGCCTCGAACTGCAGCAGCTCCGGACTTCCGTCCTCGGTGATCGACACCACCCGGATGTCGTAGTCGTCGGCGGCCGAGGTCGACTCGATCCAGGTCAGCGTGTAGCCGGCCTCGGTCTTGGTAAGTGCTCCCTGGGAGTTGGTGGTGGCCGAACCCGTGGAGAACACGATGCCGGTCGTGCCGGGGTACTCCTCGTCGCAATAGGCCTGGATGGCCCCGTCATTCGGCTGCAGGTTCGGTGGCGGAATGATATTGGGGTCGGTGGCGGCCAGGGCGATACCGGCCATGGCGAGAATCGTCACCACGACCAGAGTCACAAAGGTCACGGGCCGCAACGACCGAGTCTGTCGGGCGGATGTCATCACTGAGGTCCCTCCTAGCGGGAGTGGGGCGGCGGGCGCGCCGGATCGGCGGTCGGCGACCGACGTTTGTCACTGCTTCGACGCGGACACCGGGCGAGTGCCGGTCGGGCGGCGTCGGCCTCCGGAACAGCAATCAATCGGTATCACCGTAGGAGAGTTGAGGCGGGTCGCCCGCTCCCCTCGTTGTCAGGCCCAGCACGGCGGATTGAGGATTGAGCTGGGCGCGACCGACGTTAGCCCTCACCGTCGAGTCCGACAAGGGATTGGGTAGTTTGGATCAGTGCGTTCGTCGGTCGATCGCGCTAGTTGTTCAGGCCGTCTCGGCGTCGGGCGCCGCCGCGACAGGCTCGTCCTCCCAAACCTCAGCCGCCCCGCGGCGGGCGACGGTCCGGGCCACACCGGCCCCGACGCCCGAGACAATGGCCCAGGCCACGGCCTCGGTCCACGTCGATCGTCGGTCGGCCGGGTTGACCGGCGCGTCGCTCGGTCCGGGCCACAACGAAGCGAGGACTCGGCGGATCGCCATGGCGGCACCGGCGGCGACGAGACCGGCCGCCACTGACTGCAGTGTTGACGTTCGGTTTGAAGACATTGATGTGAAGCCTTGCTCGTTGGGTCCGGTCGGCTGGGCCGCCTGTTGGTCAATCGGTCAGTCGGTCAGTCGGATAGGGGGTTGAGGCTCAGATCGGGTCCGGCGGCGGCGACCAGGATCCGCCCGATACGCCCGGCCAGGCGAAGTAGATGGGCGCGCCCGGTGAGATCGACGCCTGACAACCCGTCGTTGTCGAGGTTGGCCTCGCCCTTCCCGCTCAGCTCGTGTCGTTCCAGCCGGTCGCTGATCGCTCTGATGTCATCGGGGGCGATGCCGTGGCGTTGAAGCCCGCCGGGAATCCACGCCCGGGTCGACTCCCAGCCGAGGGCAAAGTCGCTCCGGCGGATCTCCTCACTGAGGAAGCCGCCGAAGGCGCCGATGAAATCGCCCGCCAAGAGGTCCGACACACCCTCGTCCCGCTCTCTCGAAAGCTCGAGCGGCGAGATCAATTCGACGTCGATCTGCTCCTTGTCGGCGACCCCGGCCAGGTGTTGGAGCAATAGCCGCACCTTGGCTTCGAGGTCGTCCGACGAGACAGCGGCCGTCGAATCGACCTCCGCGATCAGTCGGTCGAGCGGATCGTGGACGTCGGTCGGCAAATGGGCAGTGAGCTCCTCGGCCACGGCTTCGATCATCTGCAGCCGCCTGTTCATCGAGGCCACTCCGCGCAGATCGTCCTGTAGAGCCTGGGTGGGGAGGATCGACAGCGACCGCCGGGCCCCGGCCAGCCACGACAGATCGACGTCGGGATCGTGCCAGGTCTCCGAGCCGGATGGCCCGGACGAGCGGGGATCGATCACGAGGTGCATCCGGGTTCCCTCGGCGGCGCCGGCTTGCCGGCGACCGAGTTGGACGACCCGGCCGATCGGTTCGGACTCGACGAGCCCGCCGTCGGTGTACCAGAGCGCGCCGGACTCGGGGAAGTTGGTGATGCCGTTGTCGAGGTAGCGTTGCCGGTCCTCGGACCGGTCGATCATGACCGGCGCGAACGCCCCCGGGTGCGACGCCGAGGCCAGCACGAAGTCGAGCGGAGCGCGCCCCTCGGGCTCGAAGAGCTGATCGAGGCCTCCACCCGGCTCGAGCACGAACTGGGCCCAATCGACGTAGGTGATGCCCTCGGCCTCGCTGTGGGCCGTCTCCACCGGATAGGTGAGACCGAGCAGGTTCGTCAGTCCGACGTGCACCGCGATCTGTTCCCCGGGAACGTCCTCGTCGGCTTCGTGATCGGCCAGGAAACCGCGGAACTCGCGGCGGAACTCGGTGAACCCGAGAGGTGAATCGGTGCGGTCGGCCCGGAGGGTGTCGACGTCGACCTCGTCGATCCACGCCCGGGGCAGGACCTCGGCGGGATCGAGTCCTTCGACCATGCAGAAGGCGAACAGCATGGCCACGATCGATCCGGCCGACGCTCCGCCGACCGCGTCGATGTGCACCTCGTGGCCACGATCCCTCAGCTCCCGGATCATCTCGCTGATGGCGCACATCGCGCCGGCCTGAAAGGCCCCGAGCGACGCCGAACCGGGAAGCGTGAAGGTCAGGCGCAGCGCGTTGGTCGATGCGCTGTCATCGGATTCGTTGAAGAGGTTCCCACTGATGACCGTGGTGTGCCCGTCCCGGCCGGCCGCTAAACGTCGGCCGGCCGTTGTGGACCCCGCGCTATGGACCCGGCGTTATGGAAGCGACACGTAGCCGTGTTTGGCCTTCCACAGGAAGTACTTCTCGAAGGCGATCTTCATCGCGTGGGCCTGCGGGCCGGGGATCATGACGCTGTGTTTGCGGGGCGGGAGCATCTTGTCGGCCAGGATGATGACACCGTTGTTTCCGGCGTCCATCACGCAGACCGCCCCGATGTCGCCGAAGGTCTTGTGGGCGCTCGGCTCCTCGCCCCGGATCTGGGAGGCGATGTTCTTGGCCGCCACGTGGGCCTGCTGCTCGGTCGGGAACCCGGTCTTCGGGATGCCGACCGGGTTGGCGGTGTGCCACGGCACCTCCACCGCGGCGGCGATACCGACGGCGTAGACGTTGTCGTGGGGCTCACTCTGATAGGTGTCACGCACTGGCACGTAGCCTTTGTCGTCACTGATGTCGCTGGCTTTGCGGACCACGTCCTGGCCGACGAACGGCGGGATGATCATGGCATAGCCGAAGTCGAGGTTGCGGCCGTCGGCCAGCGCCACCCGACCATCGTCGACGTAGTCGATGCCGGTGTCGAGCACGGCCGAGATCTTCTCCTTCTTGAGGAACATCTCGAGCAGCGTCTCACCGTGTTTGAGGCCGCCGATGCCGAAGTGGCCGAGTTCCGGCTCCGGTGACACGTAGGTCATCGGCACCCGCTTCTTGATGCCGTTGCGCCGGAGCTGGTGGCTGACGTTGAACAGGAACTCGTAGGCGGCGCCGAAACAACCGGCGCCCTGGGTGGCCCCGATCACGATCGGCCCGGGGTTCTCGAGGAACCGCTTCCAGCCTTCGCCGGCCTTGATCGCCTCCTCGAGGGTGGTGATGTTATAGGCGTTGCCCTCGGGTCCCAGGCCGGGGACGACATCGTGGTTGTTCTGGTACCCGGTGGCGATGACGAGGTAGTCGTAGTCGTAGGTGCCCTCGGGGGTCATGACCTGCTGGCGGTCGAGCAGGAGCTCGGTGGCCGGTGCGTGCACGAAGTCGACGTCGTGGTTCTCGAACGTCGGGGCCACATCGAAGGTGATGTCGTCCGGGGTCCGTTTCCCGAACGGCAGCCAGATCAGCGAGGGGTTGAACAGGAATTGGTCCGATGGGGAGATGACGGTGACGTCAACGTCGCCGTCCAACTCGTTCTTCACCGAGATCGCGGCGGTCAGACCGCCGAAGTTGCTCCCGAGGACCACGACCTTTTGACGGGACATGACAGCGCTCCATTCTCTGGTTCTGCCGTCATTGTCGGTCGCGGGCCCCAAACCTTGTAGGGCCAAAGGACTCTCCGCCGGGAGCCGCCGGTCGAGCCGCTACAGCTCGACGACCTGCCCGGTGCGGATCGACTCATCGGCGGCCAATACGATCCGCATGCTGTTGATGACGTCGTTGAGGTGCCGATCGATGTCGTCCGTCTCGCCACTGTCCACATCGTCGATGGCCCCGGCGAACCACTCCTGCTCCCGACGGCAGAGGTCGTCGTGGGTCGGCTCGTCGTCGAAACGGATGATGTCGTCGGCCCGGCTCAACCTGCCGTCGGTGTCGAGATCGGCGTGGTGGTGGCGGATGGCATTGGTGACGGTGTGGTTGTCGACATCAGCCGACGCGGCCCCTCCCTCCTCCAGCCCCGAGTCGATCGAGACCGCACCCCTGGGTCCGACGACGTCCTTCACGAAGAACGCCGTCTCGCTCATCATCGGCCCCCAGCCCACCTCATACCAGCCGACCGAGCCGTCGGCGTAGCCCACCTGAAGCTGCCCGTAGTTGAACCGGCCGGGGGGAAGGTCGTCGGCGAGGCGGGCGGCGATGGCGTGGACCCGCACCGGTTCGGCCTCGGTCATCTGGTTCATGACGTCGACGTAATGCACC
Organism: Acidimicrobiales bacterium; assembly: GCA_965216675.1. Lineage (GTDB taxonomy): Bacteria > Actinomycetota > Acidimicrobiia > Acidimicrobiales > SZUA-35 > JAHELU01. Next base: position 3,159,032 of record CBDCGK010000004.1, read on the forward strand.
CCGCAGTCGACGATCGGCGACGTCGAGGCCATGATCGACTGGTGGGTGGCCCAGGCCTCGCCGTCACTCTGCTGGTTGAGGTTCATCCTCATCACCAGCGGCTTGCCCAGGGTGCGGGCCCGGACCACGAACTCCGCCCACGACGGGTGATGACGCAGGATGTAGCCGACCACCAGCGCCCGCTGCCTGTCGGCCGCCAGCGCAACCAGCTCCTCGGCTTCGGTCAGCGTGGCGGCCAACGGCTTCTCCACGAACACGTGACACCCGGCTTCCAGCGCCGCTCGGGTGTAGGGCACGTGACTTTCGGTGAACGAGGCGATCCCCACGGCGTCCGGCTGGGTGGCGGCCAGTGCCTCGTCGAAGTCGCGGAAGTGGGCAACGCCGCCCAGGTCGGCGGCCAGGTGGGCCCCGGAGTCACCCCTGGTGACGACTCCACACAGCTCGAAGGCCTCGAGCTCGTGGTAGGCCCGGCCGTGCGAGCGGCCCATGTTGCCCGCCCCCACCAGCAGAACCCGAATCGGCGCTTGTTTCTCGGTCATCGGTCGACTCCTGTCTTGTCCGGCGCGGATCGGCGTCGTGGCCCGATCATCAGCGGCCCGGTCACCGGCGGCCCGGTCACCGGCGCGTTCGCGGGCGAAAGCGGTCAATTGTGGTCGTTGTCACCCGCGAACGCGCAGGGGGTTCGGCTAGATAGTGGCTAGATATGTGGCTAGATATTCTGCCAGTCGGGTTTGTTGGCGTAGGCGTGACGGTAGTAGTCGGCGTGCGTCAGCCCAACGGCGGCCGCCTCGTCGACCACGATGGTGGCACGAGGATGTAGCTGCAGCGCGGAGGCCGGCACCATGGCGGTCAGCGGACCCTCGACCGCCCGGGCGATCGGTTCGGCCTTCGACTCGCCGGTGGCCACCAGCACCAGGTGGCGGGCGTCGAGGATGGTGCCGATGCCCTGGGTGAGCACATGACGGGGGACGGCGTCGACGTCATCGTCGAAGAAGCGGGCGTTGTCGACCCTCGTGGTCTCGGTGAGGGTCTTCAGCCGGGTGCGGGAGCCGAGCGACGATGTCGGCTCGTTGAACCCGATGTGGCCGTCGCGCCCCACCCCCAGCAACTGGAGGTCGATACCGCCGGCTGCGGTGATGGCGGCCTCGTACCGATCAGGCGCCGTCTGCAGATCGGATTCGGAGCCGCTGCCGTCGGGGCCGTGCAGGCGGTCGGCGACCAGGTCGATGTGGTCCGTGAACTCCCGTTTGATGAACGCCCGGTACGACTCGGGATGGTCGGCGGGCAGACCGACGTACTCGTCGAGCAGGAACGCTCTGGTCGACGAGAAGCTGAGGCGACCCTCCCGACAGGCGGCGATCAGACGCTGATAGGTCGGCAGCGGCGAGCTGCCGGTGGCCAGGCCCAGCACGGGGTTGGGGTGTTCGGTCACGAGGCGCTCGATGGCCCCCGCCGCGACCTCGGCGGCGACGTCGGCGTCGGCGACTATGACAATTTCCATGACATCACGATCTCCATGAATCAGTGTGTTGTGGGTCGACAAGACGGTCGGTGGCGTGGTCGGCCAGATAGGCGATCGATCCGGCGCAGATCGTGGCGGCCACGGAACCGTCGGGCTCGAGTAGGACCACGTCAGCCACCGCGCCGGGACGCAGGTGGCCACGCTCGGTGGCTCCGATGACGGTGGCCGGGGTGGTGGCCGCGGCGGTCACCGCCTCGTCGAGCGAGCAGCCGGTGAAGGCCATCGTGTTGCGCACCGCCTGATCCATGGTGAGGATGCTTCCGGCCAGGACCCCGGTCTCGGTGCGGACGCTGGTGGCGTCGGCGGTGACGGTGATCCCACCAAGTTCGTACCGTCCGGCGGGAAGACCCATTGCGCCGACGGCATCGGTCACCAGCACCACCCTCGCGGGGCCCTTGGCCCGCCAGGCGACCTTCACCATCAACGGGTCGACGTGGACGCCGTCGACGATCAAACCCACCGCCACCCGATCATCGGCCATGGCGGCACCGGCCAGGCCGGGTGCCCGGTGGCTCATCGGTCCCATGGCGTTGAACAGGTGGGTCACCATCGAGGACCCTGCGTCGAACCCGGCGAAGGCCTCGGCCGAGGTGGCCGTCGAATGACCGGCCGACACGGCGACGCCATCGGCGGTCAGCCGCTCGATGAGTTCGACGGCACCCGGCAGCTCCGGCGCGATCGTCACCAGGGCCACGCCGTTGGGTCGGGTCCAGCGGGCGGTGATCTCGGGGCTCGGCGCGACCAGGTGCTCGGGCGGGTGGGCTCCGGCTCGTTCGGGATTGAGCATCGGACCCTCGAAATGCAGTCCGAGTGGTTCGGCTCCCCGATGATCGGCCGGTCGTCGGCTGAGGGCGACCAGCGCGCGATCGGTCACCGTCGCCGGGGAGCTGATGACCGTGGGCAGAAATGAGGTGACGCCGTGGCGGGGGAGCAGACGACCGAGCTCCCACATGGTTTCGGGCTCACCGGCCACGTCGAAACCGAACCCGCCGTTGATCTGGAGGTCGACGAACCCGGGAGCGACCACCAGCCCGTCGGCGTCGATGGTGGCGATCGAATGGCCTCCATGGCCGTCGCCATCGACTATGCGGCCGTTGGCCACAAGGACCGATCCGCCGCCCGTCGACATGCCACTGACGATTCGGAGCCCCTCCGGCACAGCGGTGGTCACAACCGCACCCCGTCCGCCACCAGCACGGCTCCGCCCGTGGCGGCCACCGGTCCGTCGGGCTTCAGGGAGATGCGGTCGGTCAGCGAGAGCGACCGCGCCAGCTCGGACCGGGTCGCAAGGTCGGCCACGCCATCGTGGATGACGGCCAGAAGCTGCTCGCCCAGCTCGGCGACGCCGCCACCGACCACGATCCGGCCGACATCGTAGGTGATGGTGAGCAGGTAGACCGCTGTGGCCAGATGACGGCCCAGTAGACGGCGAACTTCCAGGGCGTCGGGGTCGCCGCCGGCCGCCGCCTCGGTCAGGTGTCGAGCCGGTGCGAACCCGGGTGGGGTCGGCCACAGGCGCTCGATGGCTCGACCCGACGCCATCACTTCGAGGCAGCCGTTCAAACCGCATCGGCACCGGGGCCCTTGCGGATCGATGGGGAAGTGGCCGATCTCACCGGCGACGCCCGTGTGACCCCGTCGGAGACGGCCATCCAGAATGACACCGGCCGCCACCCCCGTTCCCAGGCTGAGATAGGCGAGGTCGGTGATCGCCGGGTCGATGAGTTGGCGGGCGCCGAGCGCGGCGACGTTGACGTCGTTGTCGACCCGGCAGCTCACGGAGAACACGTCGGCCACCTTGTCGGCCAGGTCGAGGGGTCGATTGCCGATACCGAGGTTGACGGCGGCTCGGACCAGACCCTGCTCGGCGTCGACGACACCGGGAACACCGATCCCGATTCCATCGAGCGGTAGGCGTCCGCTGTCGGCCCAGACCTGATCGACGATGTCGATGACCTGGCCGGCCAAGTGCTCATTGGGCCGGTCGATACCCGTCTCGGTCGCCATCCGCGCCTCGGCCAACACGCCGAACCGGAGGTCGAAGGCGACGGCGTGGATCTTCGTCCCGCCGACGTCGATGCCGATCAACGCCCGATCGGATGTCGTCGTCACCGAAGGAATCGGGTCGACGGGTGTCGCCCGGGGTCGATCACTTGATGGCACCGGCGGTGAGGCCGCCGAGGAACTGCCGGGAGAACAAGACATAGAGGATCACGATCGGCACCATCGCCAAGGTCAAGGCCGCCAACACAGCGTTCCAGTCGGACGCGAACTGCCCGAGGAAAGCCTGGGCTCCCAGGGTCACGGTCTTGGTGCCCTCGCTCGGAGCGAGGATCAACGGGAACCACAGGTCGTTCCACACCGGCATCATCGTGAACACGGCGACGGCCGCCATGCCCGGTCGGACCAGCGGCATGATCAGCCCGAACACCCGGTACTCGCCTGCTCCGTCGACCCGGGCCGCCGCCTTGAGGTCTGATGGAACCTGGCGCATGAACTGGCTCATCAGGAACACCCCGAGCGGGATGCCCATCGCGGTGTAGACCAGGATCAGCGCCCACAAGGTGTTCACGAGCTTGAGCGACACCATCAGGTCGAGCAGGCTGACCGTGCCGAGACGGATCGGGATCATGATGCCGATGGCCAGGTAGAGGCCGAGAAGCGTGTTGCCCGGGAAGTCGTACTCGGTGAGTGCGAACGCCGCCATCGTCGAGAACAGCACCACCAGGAACAGCGAGGCGATGGTGACGATCAGGCTGTTGAGGAAGTACTGATCGAACGACGCCGTCTCCAGCACCGTCTGGTAGCCCTCCAGGTCGAACGTCTCGGCGGTCGGCAAGGTGAACGGCGAGTCGAAGATGGCCTTGCGGGACTTCATCGAGTTGGCGATGATCAACACGATCGGGCCGAGCGCCAGGAAGGTGTAGGCCAGCAGCACGGCATGCACGCCGAAGCCCGACCAGCGGATGGGCCTACGGGGCGAGGGCTGGGTGGAGGCCGATGTCGATGAGGTCGAGGTTGAGGCGGTCATGGTGTCCTCTTAAAGCTCGTAGGTCGTGACCCGGCGCTGCCAGGCGAAGGTGTACAGGAGCACACCGAGAAGGATGATGAGGAACATGGCCGATGCCACCGTGGCTCCCATGGCCGGACTGCCGGCTTGCAGCTGATTGCCGAAGAAGCTGCGGTAGAAGAGCGTGCCCATGATGTCGGAGGCGAAGTCGGGTCCGGCCAGCGCGCCCTTGACGGTGAAGATCAGGTCGAAGGCGTTGAAGTTGGCGACGTAGGTCACGATCGTGATGATGCCGAGCATGGGCAGGATGAGCGGGAACGTGACCCGCCAGAAGATCTGCCATCCCGTTGCGCCGTCGACCCGGGCCGCCTCGATGAGGTCGACGGGGATGGCGATCAGCACGGCGTAGAAGAAGATCATCGGGATGCCGATGAACTGCCAGACCGAGATCAGCGACAGGGTCGGGAGCACGGTTTCGGCTTCGCCGAGCAGCGGGGTGTCGATGATGCCCCACAGGGGGCTGAGGATCTGGCGCCAGATGAAGCCGACGATCACCACCGACAACGTGGTCGGAATGAAGATCGCGGTGCGGTACAGGGACTGGCCCCGGATGCCCTGGGCGGTGAGCAGCACCGCCAGCAGCAGTCCGACCGGGTTCTGCACCAGGAAATGGAAGACGAAGAAGATGAAGTTGTTCTTGAGGGCCCGCCAGAACTGATCGGCCCACAGCGGATCGTTGAACAGCGTGTCGAAGTTGGCGAGCCCGACGTAGGACCCGGCGTCGTCGAACAGGCTGAGCCGCAGCGAATCGATCAGGGGGTAGACCATGAACAGGGTGTAGATGATGACCGCCGGGGCGAGGAACACGAGGATATGAGTGGGGAACCCGCCCGACATCGCCGGTGAGGTTCGCCGCCGCCGCTTCGCCGCCCCGGCGGCGGGGACCCGGCGCTTGGGCGCTTCGGATCCCCGCTCGTCGGAAGCCGACTCGGGCGCTGATGTGGATGATGTCGCCTCGGTGGACGAAGCAGTTGTCTCGGTCATCAGATCAGCTCCGATCGGTCGGCCGGTCAGCCGGCCGGGGTGTACCAGTTGTCGAGACCCTCCTGGAGCCGCTGCGTGGCGGCTTCGGGGGTGAGGTCACCGTTGAGCACGCCGGCGCTGGTGGCCCACAGCTCGTTCTCCAGGTTCGGCTCGCCCCGGGACAGGATCTGGTAGGAGTTGCGGATCGTCGACTCGCACTCGGTGCGCCACGACACGAACTCCTGAGCCACCGGATCGGTCAGCTCGACCGGGGTGTCCTGCAGGCTGAAGAAGCCGGGCAGGGCGTTGGCGTAGAGGCCGGCGAACTCCGGTGAGGCGACCCAGCTCAGGAAGGTGCGGGCGGCCTCGGCGTTCGGCGAAGCGGCGTTCAGGCCGATGCCGATGTCGGTGTGGTCGCTGATGTAGCAGGTGTCGCCCGAGGCCGGGACCGGCGGCTTGAACGCACCGAACTCGAAGTCGGCGTTCTCGTTGAACCCGGCGATCTCCCACGACCCGGTCGGGTAGATGGCGGCCTGGCCGAGCGTGAACAGGTTCTGGGCGTCGGTGTAGACCACGGCCGAGGCTCCGTTGGGCAGGTACTCGGACCAGCGGGCCAGCGAGGCGAAGGTGTCGACGTAGGGCTGATCGGTCAGCTTGGCGTCACCGGCGATGAGGGCGTTGCGGCCGTCCTCGCCGTCCCAGTAGTTGGGGCCGATGTTCTGGAAGCCCATGGTGGCGGCCTCCCACTGATCGGCGGTGCCCATGCCCAGCGGGATGTAGCTGCCGTCGGCGGCGATGGCGTCGAGCACGGCGAAGAACTCGTCCTCGGTCTCGGGAACCTCGAGGCCGAGTTCGTTGAAGGCGTCGACGTTGTACATGAAGCCGTGGATGACCGAGGCCATGGGAACACAGAACGGGGTGGAGCCGTCATCGGTGATCCAGGCCGACTGGGCGACCGGGCTGAAGTTGTCGATGCCGTCGAGGTCGGTCAGCGGGGCGAGGTGGCCCTGGTCGAACAGCTCGAGTGAAGCGTCGAACGGACGGCAGGTGATGATGTCGCCGGCGGTTCCGCCTTCGAGCCGGGTGGCGAGGGCGGCGTTGTAGTCGGCCGGGGGTGTGGGGCTGAACTCGACGTTGATGCCCGGGTTCTCGGCCTCGAAGGCCGGGATGATCTGGTCGTTCCAGATGGCCAGGTCGTCGCTGCGCCAGCTTTCGATGGTGACGGTGACGCCGTCACCTGAGTCGCCGTCGGATTCGGCGGCTTCACCGTCGTCTTCGGCCGCCTCGTCGTCGGAATCGTCGCCGGCGGTATCGCCGGAGTCGCCGCCATCGCTCGACTCGGCCGCCGAGTCGTCGTCAGCGGCTGTGTCGTCGCCGTCGTCGCCCCCGCAGGCCGACACGGCGAGCGCCAGTGCCAACAGCAGGGCAATCCATGAGATCAATCTCCGCATTGCGGTTCTCCCTTTCGGTGTCTTCTGTGTCTTTGGTGTCTTCGGTGTCACTCTGACCACTTCAGAATCTTAGTATTGTCATTGAACAAACTAAGATTGTCAAGGAGAAGTCGATGCTCAACACGTCGCCGTGTGCCGCCCGCTGGTGTTCTTGCGCTCAGCTGCCGGGAGCGGCCCAGGGCAATCCGTAGTCGCGGTTGAGCACGACGGCCCCCGCCCCGACCATGCTCAGCTCGTCACCTTCGGCTGCGACCACCCGGAGGTCCGGTCGCAAGGCCGGCAGCACCCGGGTCTCCAGCGACTGCGCCACCGCATCGGCCATCGGTTGAGCCGCCGCGCCGGGGTGCATGGCGATGGCCACCAGGGTGACGTCGAGGGCGTGGATCAAGAAGCTCACTGCCGTTGCGATCGCCTCGCCGGCCTCACCGACAACGTCGGCGACGGCGTCCGTCCCGTAGCGCTTCTCCAGGCCGTCGAGGTTCCAGTCGACCGACGGTGGACGACGGCCGACGAGGTTCCGGTAGATCATGGGCGACGATGCGATCGTCTCCAGGCAGCCGCGGTTTCCGCATCGACAGTCCGGGCCACCGAGATCGATCACGGAATGGCCGATCTCGCCGGCGGCCCGGTGGCTGCCGACGTGAACCCGGCCGTCGAGAATGATGCCGGCGCCGATACCGGTGCCGATCTGAATCAGAATGAGATCCGACACCGGCGGATCGTCGGCCGACGGCGAGCGAAGCAGGCGATCATACACGGCGACCGCTGTGGCCTGGGCGTCGTTGACCACCGTGACCGGCAGGTCCACCGCACGGTGGGTCAGCTCGGCCAGCCGATGATTGTGCCAGCCGAGGTTGGTGGCCTCGATGACCACCCCGTCGTCACTGATCACACCCGGCGAGGCGAGGCTCACGGCGGAGATCGGGTGGGGGCTTTCGTCGATCAGCGTCGCCAGCAGGTGTTCGAGATTGTCCTGATGGGCCGATCCGGATGGCGCGGCAAGGATGGGCCGCACCGGGTGCCCGGCCAGGTCGACCACCGTGCCCACGAAGGGGTCGGTACTGAGATCGGCCACGGCCAGATGGCGACCCGACCGGTTGAGTTCGATGAGCGTCGGCGGCTTGCCCCCGAGCGAAGGGCCCTGGCCGGCCTCGACCACGAGACCGTCGTCCATGAGGTCGCCGACCAGGGACGAGACCGTCGCCCTGGTCAGGCCGGTGGTCCTCGCCACCTCCGCCCGAGTCGTGGTGCCCCCGGCGGCGATGAGGCTGAGCACCGTTCTGAGGTTGCGGCGTTTGGTATCCGCCCGCCCGGCCTTGCGATGCCCACGGCTCGACCGTTGGAGTGGGGGCGTACTTTGCATGATCACTAAACTTACAGCGATGGACCGGCCTGTCAACGATGCGTCGTCGCCCACCGGAAATCCGCGCCGGGCCATTGGGCGTCACCCTAGGATTGTGCGGTGAACGACATCCGATCGGTGCTGATCTACAGCACGTACTTCGTCCTCACCGTCTCACTCGGCGTCGTGTTCGTGTTGCTCGAGGATCTGCAGTCGAGGCACGGACTCGCCGATTGGGAGATCGGGCTGATCGCCGGCACCGGGTTCGGTGCGGCACTGATCGTGCAGACGATGCTGTCGCCGCTGGCCGATCGGGGGGTCAAGATACCGCTGGCCATCGCCGCATTGGGATCCGCCGTCGTGGGCCCGGTCGCTCTGGCCTACGGCTCGTCGACCCTGGTGTTGGCCGGTGGCCGGGGTCTGTCGGGTATCGGGCTCGGCCTGTTCGCGCTGCTGGCCCGCAAGGCGCTGATCGGACTCGACGCCACCGGTGGTGGCGCCAAACTGGGGATGTTGCTGTCGGTCGCCGTGGCCGGCTTCATCTCCGGACCCTTCATCGGCTACCTGTTCGAACCGTGGGGATTCGAGGCTCCGTTTCTCGCCGTCTCCATCGCCATCATGGTGGTAGGCGTGCCGGCGACCGTGGCCATCGTCCGGTCCGAGATCGCAGCGACACCGGTCGACTACAGCGTGCTCGGGGAACTCCTTCGACGACCTCGTGTTCAGGCCGCGGTGCTGGTGCAGTGCATCGTGTTGGGTTACGTCGGCGTCTTCGACGCCATCGTCGACCGCTTCCTGACCGACCTTGGTGCCTCGACCGGGGATGTGGCCCGCGCCATCATGGTCGTCGGCTTCCCAATGCTGATCCTGCCTCGGATCGCCGGCAACAAGGCCGAAACCCTCGGCGGGACCAGCGTCATGCTGCCGGCCCTGTTGTGCCTGGTGCCGATCATGGTCGGCTACTCGCTGGTGCCAACGGCGCTGTGGTTCGCCGCCATCGGTTTCTTCCACGGGTCGGCCGAGTCGTTCGCCTCGATCAGCTCACAGGTGCTGGTGCTCGAGGTGACCGGTGCCGAGAAGGCCGCGGTGGGAACCGGCTTGCTCGACGCGGCGGGCTTGATCTCGGCTGCGGTGGCCGCCGGCCTGGCCCCGCTCGTCTACGGCGCGACCGGCCGGGGGCTGTTCGTGATCACCGCGGGGATCGGCGCGGTGGTGGCCGCCGCTGCGCTGTGGCGGATCCGCTACGCCGCCGAACTCGACCGGGTCGCACCCGCTTCGGCCTCCCCGGTTTGAGTCCGACCTGACCGCACGGTCGCGGCACAGCCACGCCAACCGTGCCGGCCCCGGACCTCGTTTCCGGGGGCCGGGCTGGGCGCGGTTGGGAGAGGCGTCAGCGGCAGCCAGGTCGAGCCGGAGCGAATCGTAGCGCCCGCACAGCATCAACGATCTCGCTCCAGCTGTTGGTGTACTGGTCCCAGGTGACCCGCAGCGTTTGCCAGCCGTGGGCGGCGAGGCGCAGATCTCGTGAGCGGTCGGTCTGGAAGGCAGCAAGGTTGTGATGGTGCGCCACGCTGTCGAGTTCGAACGCCAGTCGATCAGTGACGTAGGCGGCGTCGACCTGCGCGATCAGTACGCCTTGCGGGTCGACCACTCGGTGTTCGAGAGACGGCCGGCCGAGGCCGTCCTCCTCGAGCTTGTCGGCGAACCAACGCCCCCATTCCGAGAGCGGGATCGTCGACTCGGCTCGGCGGGTGCGGAGTACCTCGGTGACGACTGAGGAACCGGCGCGGCCGCGTTTGCTGAATCGCTCGAGCGCCTTGACGACCCTCTCGGATGTGGTGAGCCGGCGGCGCAGCGCTTCGTCGAGCAGTGCGTGCACCCCGGCTGGCGTCGTGCTCGCCGACATCGTGGCCACCGCCGATTCGACGGTCGGTACCGTGATCCCGCGACGATGGACGAGGGCCACGTGGTTGAGCGAGCGGGGTCGAATCACCTCGACGGTGACACAGGTCCGGCTCCCGGTCACCGCCACGACGGGCCGTGGCGGGTGAGGAGCGAGCTGCCACCACCCGATCGCCGAAGCGGCCCAGGGCACCCCTCCGAGCACTACACAGGAGGCGGCGAGCTGTGCCTCCGGGTCGTCCGCCGCCGAGGCGAGGAGGTAGGCACCGGGCGTCGGGGCTGGTATCCATTGTTGACGCTCGACCCGCCGCTTGACCTGTCGGGCGGTCATGCCGGCGTCGAGCGCTCGTCGTCTGAGGATGACACCGTGCTGGCGAACAGCAGCTCGCTCGACGCGTTCCCGAGGTGATGACATGGCGACTCCAACGTCGCTTGGCTGTACGAGGGAGCATCGGCTGCCGAGGTCCAAACTCTACGGGACGGCCGTTTCGATCACACGTCGAGCGTCAACTGTGCCGGCCCCGGACCCCGTTTCCGGGGCCCCGCCCCGGCGCGGTTCAGCTGACAAGAGGCGCCCGGCGGACCGGGGAAGGCAATGGAGTATGAGGGCGACTAGGAGAAGGCGGAGGAACGGCCGGTGGCTCGTCGCTGCATCCAGTCGCCGACCTGGTTCAACGCCAACACGGTCAACGTCAATGCCAGAGCAGGCCACAGCGCGGGCATGATCGTGACCCGGATGTCGGCCCGGGCCTCGTTGATCATGTTGCCCCACGACGCCTGCGGCGGTGGCACGCTCAGGCCGAGGAACGACAGTGATCCCTCGATCACGATGATGGCGGCTGCCGCGACGAGCGCATAGGCCATGAGCGTCGGCAGGACGTTGGGGATGACCTCCCGGAACAGGATGGTCATCGGCCTCGTGCCGATGGCCCGGGCCGCGGTCACGAACTCCCGCTGTGACACCGCCAGCGAGGTGGCCCGAGCCACCCGGGTGTAGGGCGGAATCGACAGGAGGGCGATGACGAGGGCGATGACGGCAAGACTGCGGTTCTCCCACACCGACACGATGGCGAGCAACAGGACCAGCGCCGGGAAGGCCAGGATCACGTCGATCATGGCCATGATGACGGTTCCCCGCTTGCCCTTGACGTAGCCGGCATAGGAACCGAGAAGACCGCCGACGATGATGCCGGCCATCACCGCCGCCAGCGCCACGGTCAGCGACACCCACCCGCCGTGCAGGATCCGGGCGAAGATGTCGCGGCTCAGGTTGTCGGTGCCGAGGATGTTGGATCCACTCGGAGAATCCAGCCGGCTGGCCGTTCCGAACAGCGAACCCTGATAGAACGGGTCGGCCAGCGGCAGGGCCTGACCGAGCAGACTGTCGAGTTTGGCGTAGATGGCTCCACCGAAGATGAAGATCAGCCACACCGTCGAGATCTTGACCACAACCGGCATCGAGGCGAACGTGGCTTTGGCCCGGTCCCAGCGGGATTCGAGCGTGGCGATTTCGAGGGCTTCGACCTCGGCGTGATCTTCGGAGGGATCGACCGGTGGGGGAACCTTTTCGGTTCGAGCGTGCATCGTCAGCCCCTCCGGATCCGGGGATCGAGAATGAGGTACAGCAGGTCGACCACGGTGTTGATGACCACATAGGCGGTGGCGATGAACAACGTCAGACCCTGGATCACGATGAAGTCACGCTGGAAGATGGCGGTGATCATTCGCAGGCCGAGTCCGGGCAGTGCGAACAGCTGCTCGATGACCACCGTGCCGCCGAGGAGGGCACCGATGTTGATGCCGACGATCGTGACCAGGCTCAGCGAGCTCGGCCGCAGAGCATGGCGGAACAGCGTGTAGCGGTTGGTGAGCCCCTTGGCTCGGGCCGACAGCACGAAGTCTTCCTTCAGGGTCTGGATCATGTCGGACCGGATCAACCGGGAGAAGAAGGCCATCTGGCCGAGCGCCAGCGCCGAGGCGGGAAGAATCGCAGTGCGGAGGTTGGCGATCAGCCCGTCCTCGCTGATCCGGTTCCACCCGGTCGACGGCAACAGGTTGGTCTTCACCGACAGCAGCCAGATCAGGAACAGGCCGGCGATGAAGTTGGGGATCGACAGCGCCACCTGGACGGCCCCCGAGGAAATCTGATCGGCTTTCTGGCCTTCCTTGTAGGCGCCCAGGACCCCGATCGGCACGGCCAGGAACACCGCCAGCCCGACGGCCAGAACCGCCAGCTCCGCGGTCACGGGAATGCGGTCCTTGATGATGTCGATGACGGCCTGGTCGTTGACCAGCGAGCGGCCGAGATCACCTTGCAGGACGTCGCCCAGCCAGTTGGCATAGCGGATGGGGAGGGGATCGTCGAGGCCGAGTTCGAGACGGAGCGCTTCGACGAACGCCTCATCACGAGGCGCGGTCGGCGGCAGGATGGCGTCGACCGGGTCGCCGGGCAGCAGCGCGGTCAACATGAACGTCATGAATGAGACGGCCAACAATGTCGCAACCAATCTCGCCAATTTGAATGCGATGAACCTCGCCAATCTCTACTCCTCCTTCCGCTCTTCTCAACATCGGTTTGTGTGACCAAGCCCGGGGTGGCGGGCGGTGAATGACGGGCCGTGTTGGCCCGTCATTCACGGCGAGCCCGTCACCCCGGGCGAACAAGCATCAACCGAGATCCGTCCTCCACACCTCGGCCCAACGACCCTCGGCGTTCGGGAAGCCGACCCCCAATCCACCATCGGGCGTGTGCCAGCCGTTGAGGCCCTGGACCTCGGGAATGGTGGCGATCATCGTCGCCGTGTGACCCGAGTAGTACATGGGCAGTTCCTCGGCCACCTTCAACATGATCGACTCGTACAGCGCCTTGCGCTCCTCGAAGTTGTCGGTGCGGATGGCGCCGATGGAGGCGGCGAACGCATCGCCGTCGAACCAGTTGGCGAGGTTCAGCGGCGACACCACACCGGGAACGCCGGCGGCCTCGGCCACTGCGGGAGAAGGCGGCGCGATCGCCGGTCCGATCTCGAGGGACGGATCCTGCTGCGAGCTCCAGCGCCAGCAGTGGATGCCGTGCTCGCCCACGAAGTCGGGAGGCGTGCCGACCGCGGTGTTGATGTGGGTCTGCTGGTCGAAGTTCGTCAGTTCGACGTTGACGAGACCGGAGCTGGTCCAGAGCTGCTCCGACACCGCCATCGCGGCGATCAGACTCGGATCGGGTGGGCACGACAACTCGACGTCGATCGGCTCGCCGGCCGCCTTGCCGTCGGAACGCTCGGGATCGTCGATGTACTCCTGCAGGATGGCCTTGCCGCCCTCGAAGTCGAATTCGGGGTAGGCGTCGGCCACGGCCTGGGAGAACCAGGGGCTGTCCGGGGCGAAGAACTGGGTGCCGGGCAACGAGATGCCGGCTCCGCCGAGTGCCTCGATGGTGGCCTCCTGATTCGACATCGTGATGAGACCGCGGCGGACCCGCACGTCGTCGTAGGGTGGGACGGCGGTGTTGAACATGCCACCGCCGGCGTTGTTGCCCTGGAACTCGTAGAGCACGATTCCGTCGGCGGCGCGGGCGTCACGAATCGTGCTCTGGCGCAGCGACTGCATGGCGTCGACGGTGCCGGAGAGCAGCGAGTCGAGGCGGGTACCCTCATCGGGAATCGGGCGGAAGACCACCGAGTCCAGGTAGGGAAGCTGGTTGCCGTCGGGATCGCTCAGCCAGTAGTCGGGATTGCGGACCATCACGGTCTCGTTGTCGAGATCACGGTTCTCCACGGAGAACGGTCCGGTCCCGATGGGGGCCAGCGAGAAGCCGTCGGGATCGGCTGCTGCTGCCGCCGGTTCGAACACCATGCCCAGCGGAGCCCGGGTCAGGTACGACGGGAATGCCGAGTTCGGCTGGCCGAGGGTGTAGGTGACGGTCAGCGCATCGGCGGCCTCGACCGACTGGAGACCCGAGGTGGTGAGGTGGCTGGTGGCCGCGGCGCCGGTCTGCTGAATGGGGAACATGTCGGCGATGGTTTGGGCCGTCAAGACCTCACCATTGTGGAAGACGACACCTTCGCGTAGCTTGACCGTCCAGACCGTGAAGTCCTCGTTCGACTCGAACGATTCGGCCAGCCAGGGCACCCACTGCTCATCGGGATCCTGCTCCAGCAGCTTGTCGTAGACCGAGGCCATCATGTTGTAGCAGGGTGAGGAGCAGGTGTCCTCCCACGGCCTCAATCCGACGGCTTCGGCTTCGAGGCCGACGGTCACGGTGCCGCCGTATTCACGCTCGGATTCGGTGTCCTCGACGATCTCGGTGTCGACGTCACCTTCGGCGACGTCACCGGCTTCGACGTCACCCGAGTCGTCGGATTCCTCGGCCGCCGATTCGTCGTCGGCTGCGGTGTCGCCGTCGTCGTCGGAGTCGCCGCCACAGGATGCCGCGACCAGGGCCAGGGCCAAGAGCAGGGCAAGGAGTCTCCCAAGCCCGAGTCTGTCTTTCAGTTTCATGATCTCCCCTTCTGAGTGATGGTTAGGATTCGTTGACTGGATGATGCAGCGCGACCGGGTTCGGCTGGGCCAGGACCTGGTCGACGTGGTGGCAGGCGACGAAGTGGTCGTCGCCGATGGATCGCATCTGCGGCTCCTCCGAGGTGCAGATGTCGGTGGCCAGTGGACATCGGGTCCGGAACCGGCAGCCGCTCGGCGGGTTGATCGGCGACGGCAGCTCCTCCTCGGCAACGAGGTCGGTGTCGAGCGGGGCCAGCGGATCGGGCACCGGAATCGACTCGAGGAGCAGCCGGGTGTAGGGGTGGGCCGGTCGGGTGTAGAGCTGGTCGGACTCCGACACCTCGCAGATCTTGCCGAGGTACATGACCGCGACTCGATCGCTGATGTTCTTGACCACCGCCAGATCGTGGGCGATGAACACGAGCGTCAGCCCGTATCGGTCCTTCAAGGACTCCAACATGTTCAGGATCTGGGCCTGCACGGAGACGTCGAGCGCTGACACGGGCTCGTCGCAGATGATCAACTTCGGCTCCATCACCAGTGCCCGGGCGATCGAGATCCGCTGACATTGGCCGCCGGAGAACTGGTGGGCCCGCTTGTGTCGGGCGCTGTCCGCGTCGATGCCGACGGCCTCGAGCAGTTCGCTGACCAGCGCCCACTGCTCGTCGGGGTCCTTCGGCCCCCAGACCCGTAGCGGTTCGGCCACCACCTCACCGACCTCACGGCGAGGGTTGAGCGATGAGACCGGATCCTGGAAGATCATCTGCACGTCGGTGCGGCGCTGTCGCATGTCCTCCGGGGGGAGGGCGGTGAGGTCCACGCCGTCGAGGGCGACGGCGCCCGACGTCGGACGGGGCAGCTGCAGGATGGCCCGGCCGGTCGACGACTTGCCGCATCCCGATTCGCCGACCAGGCCCAGGGTCTCGCCCTCGGCGATGTCGAGGCTGATGCCGCTGACGGCGTGCACGACCTGACCGCCTTTGGTCGGGAACTCGACGACGAGGTCCTCGATCCGCAGCAGCACGTCGTCTGCCGGACGGAGGTGGGCCTTCCCGGTGCCGGCCATCAGTCGACCACCGCCCCGATCTCGGATTCGACCTCGGCCTCGAGGGCGGCCGCGGTCGTGGCCGCATCGTCGGTCTCCTCGGTGGCGTCGATCTCGCCGGCAGCGGCCAGCGTCTGGGTCACCCCGTGGGCCAGGTTCTCCTGCCAGGCGTGTTTCGCCTCGTCACTGCCCACCGGGTACCAGCAGGCGAAGCTGTGGCCGCCGGTGGGGGCCGGCATCAGCGGCGGTTCCTCCTCCAGGCACCGAGGTTGCACGTAGGGGCAGCGGGGGGAGAACTTGCAGCCCAGCGGCGGGTTGATGAGGTCGGGAGGCCGCCCGACGATGGCGCTCAACCGGGTGTGTTTCGGCTGGTCGATCTTGGGGATGGCCCGCAGCAGCGCCTCGGTGTAGGGGTGGCGGAGCGACTGGAAGAGCACCTGGGTCGGTGCCTTCTCCACGATCCGGCCGGCGTACATCACAGCGATGTCGTCGGTGCGCCCGGCGACCACGCCGAGGTCGTGGGTCACGAGCACCATCGTCATGTTCCGTTCCCGCTGCTGGTGGGCGAGCAGGTTGAGGATCTGGTGCTGGACGGTCACATCGAGCGCCGTCGTCGGCTCGTCGGCGAACAGCAGTTTGGGTGAGCAGGCCAGGGCGATGGCGATGCAGACCCGCTGCCGCATGCCGCCCGACAGCTCATGGGGATAGCTGTGGAAGCGGCGGTCGGCCTCGGGGATACGCACGCTGCGCAGGAGGCCAATCGCTCGTTCCTTCGCTTCGCGTTTGCTCACGTCGAGGTGGTGCTCGACGTGTTCGGTGAGCTGTCGGCCGATGCGGACGACCGGGTTGAGCGACGTCATGGGGTTCTGGAAGACCATGGCGATCTCCTCACCCCAGATGTGGCGCATCTCGGCCGGGGGTTTGTCGAGCAGTTCCTCGCCTTGGTAACGGACCGACCCCGTGGTGGTGGCGTTGCCGCTGGTGTTGAGGCGCATGATCGAGCGCGACAGGACGGTTTTGCCGGATCCGGATTCGCCCACGACCCCCAGGGTCCGACCTCGCGGAAGGCTCAGTGAGACCCCGTCGACAGCCTTGACAACGCCGACCCCGACGTCGAAATGGGTGCGCAGATCGTTGACCACGAGAAGGTCAGGCTCGGCCATATGGCTAACATGGGAACACATTGGTGTGACGGAGGTCAACTCGGTCGCAATCTTGCAATACAGGTCTCGATCCTTGCCGACGCTCGCGTAGCGAGCGGGCGTTGTGAGACGGTTTTGCGTTCGGAACCGAGTGGTCGGAGGAGCATCAGATGAGACTGGAGAACCAGGTTGCGGTGATCACCGGCGGTGCCAACGGGATCGGTCGAGCCACAGCCATACGGTTCGCCGAGGAGGGCGCTGACGTCGTGATCGCCGACCTGTTGCCGGAGCCGGCGGCGGTGACGGTCGACGCCGTCGAGGCACTGGGCCGTCGGGCGATCAGCGTCGAGTTGGATGCGGCGAGTCGCGAGTCGAACGAGGCCATGGCCGAAGCGGCGATGGAGCGGTTCGGCCGGATCGACGTGGTGATGACGGCAGCCGGCATCAGCCACGGCGGCTACCGGAGCGGCGACATCGAGGCCGACCGCAAGATGATGCTCGGGCAGCTCGATTTCATCGAACAGCCCGCCCTGGCCTTCTGCGCCATCGAACTCGACGATTGGCAGCGGGTCATCGACGTCAACCTCACCGGAACGTTCCTGGCCATGCAGTCCTGTGCCCGGCGGATGATCGATGGCGGAATCGAGGGCCGGTTCATCACCATCGCCTCGATCGCGGCCAAGCACCCCGATGCCGGCCCGGTCGCCTACACCGCGTCGAAGGCCGCGGTGTGGATGCTGACCAAGAAATCGGCCCGGGTGCTCGCCCCGGCCGGCATCCGGGTCAACGCCATCGGGCCGGGATTCATCGCCACCAACATGACCGCCATGATCGACGATTTCGCCGATCGCAAGGACGCGCTCATGGCTCAGATTCCCCTGGGCCGGATGGGCGAACCCCGTGACATCGCCAACGCCGCTCTGTTCCTGGCATCGGACGAGTCGAGCTACATGACCGGCGAGATCCTCCACCCCGACGGCGGGTTCTTCACCGAATAGGCGTTCGCCGCACGTCTGGTAGCAAAAAGCGAGGTCAGACCTCGCTTTTTGCTACCAGACTTCGAGGAGTGGTTTCAGCGGCGGGTCCAGGTGCCGCCGGCGGCGTCGAGGTCGGCGACGACGGCGTCGAGGTCGGCGACGGCCGCGTCGAAACGCTCCCACCATGGACCGAACGCCTCCTCGGCCCGGTCGATCGCTGTGCGCTGGGTCTGGGTCGGCGGGCCGGTGGTGATCGCCCACGCCATCGACGCCGTGCGGCCGATCAGCTCGGTGATCGACGGCACGTCGGCCTCCGACAGACGCTCCCGCACCGGATCTCCAGTCAGCTCACGACCGAGCTGCTCGATCGACCGGTGGGCCGCCTCCGACCGTGTGATCAACGACGGATCGGCGGGCGGCGTTCGCCGAAGCGTCGACCGAATGTGTTTGATCCGCTCGCGGACGGCGTCGAGCTCCTTGCCGGCACCCATCACCGCTCGACCCAGCGCCTCCATCCTGTGGGTCAACGCCACGACATCAGCACGGTCGTCGAGCGTGCCGGCCAGCTCCGGCACCGGCTTCACATCGAACCACTCCGGTTCGGTCAGGGCCTCATAGCCATCGGCGGAGAGCACCGCGACCTCCATGGAGTAGCGGCCGGGCTCGACCAGCGGTCCTTCAGGGTCGCGGTCCCACGGCTCCCGGAATCCCGGATCCTCCCACCGAAGGGGTTGGATCGGCGACCGTCGCAGGTTCCAGGTCGTACGATGCAGGCCGGCCTTGGTCTCGCCGGCCACCATGGCGACCGGCTCGCCGTCAGCGTCACGGACCGTGATCACGACGGCCGGGTCGGCCGTGACCCGTTCGGACCACAGCGTGTCGAGGTCGGGAACCGCAATATCGGTGAGGTCCCCGTCGGCCTGTTCGGACGCCTCCTTCTCGAGTTTGCGTCGGGCCTCGGCGGGTCCCACGACATCGTCGGGTAGAAGGTAGGTGGCCGTGGCCCCGAAGTCGGGATTGGTGGTGCGGAACGCGCTGGAACCGAGCGTCGGTTGCCCCACCGCCTGGGCGGTGAGCCGGGGCACGTACCACCAGGCATCCCGAACCGGAAACAGCACGGCGTCCTCACTGGCCGCCACCTCGGCGGTGAGAGCGCGGAGCGGGCTGTAGTCGTCGAGCACGTAGACTCCCCGGCCGAAGGTGGCGCCGATGAGGTCGTCGTCGCGCCGTTGCACGGCGAGGTCGCGGAACGAGATGGTCGGCACGTCGCCGGTCAACCGGTGCCAGGAGCCACCGCCGTCGACGCTCACATACAGGCCGTTCTCGGCTCCGGCGAACAGCAGGTCGGGGTTGACGTGGTCCTGCTCGATCGCCCAGACGATGACACCGTCGGGCAGCGCGCCCGCCCCCTGGCCCCGCATCGGCTGCCAGGTCTCACCCCGGTCGCGGCTCCGGAACACGTAGGGCGTGTAGTCGCCGTGCTTGTGGTCGTCGGCGGCGACGAACACCACGTCGGCGTCGTGCTCCGATGGGCGCACGGCGTTGATGAACGCGTCCTCCGGCAGCCCGGGTGGCGGCGTGGCGGCACGCCAGGTTGCACCGCCGTCGTCGGTGATGTGGATTCGCCCGTCGTCGGTGCCGGCGTAGACGAGGCCGTCGACCACCGGTGACTCGCCGAGGCAGCTGACCGTCGAGTAGAGCGACATCGCCATGTGGTCATAGAGCGAATCGACGCTCGGTACGGCACCGAACGACGGCAGCTCGTAGCGGTTGCGGTCGGTGGTGAGGTCGCCGCTGATCGCCGTCCACGAGTTGCCCCGGTCGTCGGATCGCCACACCCGTTGGGAGGCGACGTAGATTCGACCCGGCGCATGACGGCTGACCACGATCGGGCAGTCCCAGTTCCATCGCTCGGGCGGGTCGTCGGGGCCCGCCAGCGGCCGAATGTCGACCCGCTCCCCAGTGCGACGGTTGTGGCGCACCACGTTGCCGACCTGCCATTCCAGATAGCAGATGTCGGGGTCGTCCGGGTCGAAGGCGGTGTGGTAACCGTCGGCCCCGAGCGGCACCGTCCAATCCTGGTTGCGGACGCCGTCGATGTTGGTGGTGCGGGTCGGTCCGTAGAGGGTGCCGAGGTCCTGGGCACCGGCCAACACGTTGGTGAACGGAAGCGAGTCGTCGACAGCGATCCGGTAGAACTGCGAGATCGACAGGTTCGGGAAGTGCCGGAACGTGGTGCCCTCGTCGAAGGTCTCGTAGAGGCCGGCGTCGGTGCCGACGAGGAGGTGATCGGCGTCGACCGGATCGATCCACACCACATGGTTGTCGGAGTGCTTGTTGGTGCCGGACTCGAGGTGGCCGAAGGTCCTGCCGCCGTCTCGGGTGACGTGGAGGAACACGTCGACCTGGTACACCCGATCGGGGTCGGTGTCCGAGGCGAAGATCTCCTGGTAGTAGTGGGGTCCGGTGCCGCCGGAGATGTAGCTGTTCTGCTTCGACCAGCTCTCGCCCCGGTCGTCGGAGCGATAGAAGCCCCGCTCCTTCTCATTGGCCTCGATCGTGGCGTAGACCCGGTCGGGGTCGGCCGCAGTGACGGCCAGGCCGATCTTGCCCATGTCGCCCTTCGGGAGGCCCTCGGTGATCCGCCGCCAGGTGTCCCCGCCGTCGGTCGAGGTGTGAATACCGGACCCGGATCCGCCGCCGAGGAAGGTGGCCACGTGGCGGCGGCGCTGATAGGAGGCGGCGTAGAGGGTGTCGGGGTCGTCGGGGGCGAAGCACACCTTGGTGACGCCGGTGTCGTCGTCGATCCGTAGGGCGGCGGTCCAGGTGGCGCCGCCGTCGGTGGTCTTGTAGACGCCCCGGTCGCCGCCGGACGACCACAGCGGGCCTTCGGCGGCGACGTACACGGTGTCGCCGTCGCGGGGGTCGACGAGGATGGCGCCGATGTGTTCGGAGTGTTCGAGCCCGACGTGTTCCCAGGTGATACCGCCGTTTCGGCTCCGGTAGACACCGGATCCCCAGGCCACGTGGCGACCACTCACTGCTTCGCCGGTCCCGACCCAGACGGTGTCGGGCCGGGACGGGTCGAGGGTCACACAGCCTATGGAGAACGAGGGCTGGTCGTCGAAGACCGGGGTCCAGGTGGTGCCGGCATTGGTGGTCTTCCACACACCGCCCGAGCCGACTGCGACATACCACGTCGACGGGCGGCGTGGATCGACGGCGAGGTCGGCGATGCGTCCACCCATGAACGCCGGTCCGATGGAACGGAGTTTCAGTTGGTCAAGGGCGTCGGCCAGTGGGTTCGGTGTCTGCTCGGTCGGGTCACCGGGGGTCTCAGGCATCGCCCCATCTCAGCACGGCGTTGGGGTCGATGCCAGGGACCTCGCCGTCGGCGTGTCAGCGGCCGCGTTCGCAGGTCAGTTCGGGGGAGTCACTCGATGGGCTGGCACCCTCTGGTTGTTCAACGTCTTAGCGAATTGGGGGCCGAGGCGCTGCCGGGATCTGGTTCGGCTTGCTCTTGGAAGCGGCCGACGAGCAGCCGTTCCGTGCGGTTCCGGAGGGGCAGTGGCCCAGTCGACGGTGCCGCCGTCTCCGACCTCGACCGGTCCGTCGCCTCGCGGCACGCTCAGGATGTGAACGGCTGTCGCCAAGCGGGCGGTGGCTCTGATCGTTCGGTCACCCAGTGCTCGACGCCCGACTCGATCAGGCCACCGACCACCCGGTAGAAGCCGGCGCACCAGAACGTGACTTCATGATTGTCTGCGCCGTCGTCGACACCGTGGTCGTCGCGGTGTCTGACTCGCACCTGGGCGGCGACTCGATCCCCGTCAGCGATGGTCTCCACGACCTCGATGGTCCAGCCCTCCGGATAGGCGCGGTTCATAGCCAGGAAATTGCCGCCGTCGAAGTGTTCGCCGGTCTCGGTGAACTCGATGTGCACGTCGGGCGACAGCAGCGCAGCGGCGCCGTTCCAGTCGCGGGCCTGCATCCGCTCGAAGAACTCTCGAACCACGCCGGCGGTGGATTCCATAATGAGGACGATACCGACAACCCGGTCATGGCCGGGCGGCGAGGCCGTACCGGCCCGCCAACCACGTGGGTTGGAGCCCGAACCACAGATCCTGATTCTCGTAGCAAAGAGCGAGGTTCTGCCTCGCTTTTTGCTACCAGACGTCGAGGGCCGACGTTCTCCTTGACAACCGGTCCATGCATAGTTAGTTTAGTAAACATGCAAACAGGGACGAGGGGGCAGGCCCGCTGCGACACGACGCCGAAAAAGGCGTCTCGGACCCATTCGAAGGCCCACAACCTTCGAATGCTCCTACAGGTCATCGCCGATCAAGGCTCCATCAGCCGGGCCGACCTCGCCCGGGCCACCGGCCTGACCCGGGCGTCGGTGTCGACCCTGATGGCCGAACTGGTCGACAACCGCTGGGTCACCGAAGCCGGGCCCGGTGAGTCGGCCGGCTCGTCAGGCGGTAAACGTCCCACGCTGCTCGAACTCGACCGGACCAGTCGCGACATCATCGTGATGGACCTGAGCACCCGTCCCCTGAGCGGGGTCGTCGTCGACATCGCGGGTACACCCCGTTTCGAGGCGATCCTCGAGCCGGTCGAGACCGACGACACCGGTGCCGTGGCCGCCGCCTCGATCGCCAAGCTCACCGCTCGGCTCCTCGACCGCTGCGAGGGCGAGCTACTGGGCGTCGGTGTCGCCTGTCCGGGTGTGATCGATCACGAAGGCCGCGTCGTCGAGTCGGTCCCGCTCGGATGGCATGATTTCGATCTCGCCGGCTGTATCCGCAGCGTCGGCGCGGAATCCGACGACCGTCGGATACAGGGCCCACCCATCCAGATCATCAACGACGCCCAGGCGGTGGCCCTGGCCATTCATCGGCGGCAGGCCCCGGACTCGGAGCCCGATTCAGTGTCCCGGCCCGCCGCCGACCTCGTGGCCGTTCGGGTGGCCTTCGGTGTCGGCGCCGGCGTGGTGCTCGGCGGCCGGCTTCACCTCGGTCCGCACCGGGCGGCCGGTGAGATCGCACCGCTGGTCAAAGCGCTGATGGGCCGACCCATCACCGATCCGCTCGACGTCGACGCCGACGACGCCGTGGTCGCCACCCCGGAACTGGGCACGGCCATCGGGTCGGCCTCCGGGCATCTGGCCAACGTGCTCGACATCGCCACGGTCTATGTCGCCGTACCAAGCGCCGGACTGAACCCGGCGTTCGAGGAGGCCGCTCGGGCCGCGGCCGACGAAGCCGTGCTCTCCGCCCTCCGCCCGGAACTCCACCTTGGCGCCGTGGCCGACGACGGCCTGGCCCTCCACGGCGCGGCCGCCTACCTGCTCCAAACCGAAACCGGGCTCGTCGCGGGCTGACAGTCGAACCGGTTCCAATCCCACCACCTCTGCGCACCCTTCCCAAGAAAGAGTCCTGAGAAAGAGAGAGAAGACATGAAGGTACCGAAACTGCTTCCAGTACTGCTCGTACTGGTCCTGTTCCTGGCGGCGTGTGCCAACAGCGAAGACACCGCAACCGACACCGACGACGGCGCCGATACCGAGGAGACGACCGAGTCGACCGCGGCGGCCGACGACGGCGACGACACCGACGGCGATGATGCCGGGGGCGATGAAGGTGACGATGCGGCCGCCGTCGAGGCGTCGACACCCTACGAGCACCTGAACCGCGCCCTGGCCGGCGAGTTCGACGGCACCGAGGTCGAAATCCTCGGCCAATGGGTCGAGACCGAAGCCGACGGTTTCGACGCCGCCCTGGCCCAACTCGAGGAGGCGTCCGGCATCACCATCAACTACGAGGGCGTCACCGACTACGAGACCGTGCTCACCGTGCGCGTCGACGGCGGCAACGCCCCCGACCTGGCCCAGATCGCCCAACCCGGACTTATGCGCACCTTCGCCTCCGAAGGCCAAATCGTGCCCGTGTCGGACTGGATCAACACCGACCAGCTCAACAACGACTACATCAGCTCCTTCATCGACCTGGCGTCGTACGAGGGCGACATCTACGGCGTGTTCTACAAGGCCGACGTGAAGTCCATCGTGTGGTACCCGGTGCAGGCCTTCGCCGACGCCGGCTACGAAATCCCCGAGACCTGGGACGACCTCGTCGCCCTGTCCGATCAGATCGTGGCCGACGGTAACGGCAACCCCTGGTGCATCTCGGTCGAGCACAGCGACTTCTCCGGCTGGGTGGCCACCGACTGGCTGGAGGATGTGCTCCTGCGCACGGCCGACCCGTCGGTCTATGACCAATGGGTCAACCACGAGATCGCCTTCGATGACCCGGAGATCCTGGAGGCGGCCGACTATGTGAAAGAGATCTGGTTCACCGACGACTATGTGTTCGGCGGCAACACCGGCATCAACTCGATCTGGGTCGGCGACACTCAGACACCGATGTTCGACGAGGCCGGACCGCAGTGCTGGATGCACAAGCAGGCGGCGTGGATCCCCGGCTTCTGGCCCAAGGACGCCAACGAGGAGCCACTGTTCGAACCGGGCGTCGACAGCTCCTTCTTCTACTTCCCCCCGATCGAAGCGGAGTACGGTTCTCCGGCCCTCGGCGGCGGTGACCAGTTCGTGATGTTCAACGACCGCCCCGAGGTCCGGGCCGTTCTCGAGTTCCTCGCCACCCCCGAGGGGGCCAAAGGCTGGATCGATGTCGGCGGGTTCCTGTCGCCGAACCAGAGCACACCGCTCGACTGGTACACCCAGTATCCGCAGACCGATCTGGCCGCCATTCTCAACGAGGCCACGACCTTCCGGTTCGACGCCTCCGACACCATGCCGGCCGAGGTCGGCAACGGCACCTTCCTGACCGGCATGGTCGACTGGGTGTCGGCCAACGGTGAAGGCACCGACCAGGTGTTCGCCGACATCGAGGCGAGCTGGCCCTAGGCCGGGAAGCCGGTAGCAAACCTTCTCCCTTCACCGCCCGGCTGGTGGGCTTCCACCGAGGCACACCGGCCGGGCGGTCCTTGTCCTGACAGCATCTTCGTGACTGTCCTCACCTGACCTGGCGCGGGCCGATGGCGAAAGGATCGAGCACATGACGAGCACCATCGACACGACCACCGAACCGACCGTCGACCCGCCGGTGACCGGGCGCTCCGCGCGGTCCGGTCGACCGCTGACCGGGCCGCTCGCCGCAGTCGCCGTCCTGATCGGGCTGGCCGTCGCGGCCAGGATCAGCCTCCGCAACCTCACCGACGCCGACGGGGCCGGAGAGCTCATGGCCGGGCTCTACGATCTGATCGGGCTCGGCGGGCAGGCCGACGCCATCCGCGACCGGGGCCTCCAGCCGCTCCCGGCCACCCTGATCACCCTCCTGTGGGCCCTGGTGCTCGGCTCGGTCGGAATCTGGGCCTTGTACTGGGCGCTCAACACCCTGGTCGATACGCTCGGATCGAGGTGGGGTGAACGTGTCCGACCCTACGCGTACATTGCACCGGCCGTGGCCATGCTCGGGTTCTACCTCGTCTACCCGCTCGTGGCGACCGTCTACTTCAGCCTCACCCTCGACGACGGCCCGGCCAACTTCTCGAACCTCGTCGCCGACCCCGAAGTTCAGCGAGCGCTTGTCAACAACCTGATCTGGCTCGTGGTCGCCACCGGGGGGAGTGTGGCCCTCGGCCTCGTCATCGCCCAGCTCTTCGACCGGGTCAAGCGGGAGGCGCTGGCCAAGACGTTCGTCTTCCTCCCCCTGGCGCTGTCGATGGTCGGGGCCAGCGTCATCTGGCGCTTCATGTACATCTGGCGGCCCGAGGGCCAGCCGCAGATCGGCTTGATCAACTCGATCGTGACGTCGCTCGGCATCCCGCCGATCTCGCTGTTGCAGGAGGTGCCGGTCAACACCTTCGCCCTGATCGCCATCATGGTGTGGCTCCAGACCGGCTTCGCCATGGTCATCCTGTCGGCCGCCATCAAGGGCGTCGGGTCGGAGCTGCTGGAAGCGGCCCGGATCGACGGCGCCAACGAGTTCCAGGTGTTCACCAAGATCATCATCCCGTCGATCCGGGGAAGCATCATCACGGTGGCCACCACCATCGCCATCGCGGTGCTGAAGGTGTTCGACATCGTGTTCGTGATGACCGGCGGCCGCTTCGAGACCGAGGTGATGGCCAACCGCATGTTCTCCCAGATGTTCAAGTTCCGGAGCTTCGGTTTGGCCAGCGCCACGGCCGTGACCCTGTTCGCCATGGTCATCCCCATCATGGTCCTCAACATCCGCAACTTCCGCCGTCAGGAGCTGGAACGATGAGCAGATTCGATCCCACCACGCTACGACGATTTCCCCTCCAGGCGGCCACGGTGCTGATCGTGGTGTTGTGGTCGCTGCCGACGACCGGCCTGCTGATCAGCTCGTTCCGCCCGCAGGGCGATGTCGCCACCACCGGCTGGTGGTCGGCGCTGGCCCACCCGTTCGAGACCTCGACCTGGACGATGGCCAACTACGAGGGGGTCCTCAACGCCGGTGGCCTCTGGCGGGCGTTCGGCAACAGCATCGTCATCTCGATCCCGGCCACCGTGATCCCGATCACCGTCGCCGCGTTCGCCGCCTACGCATTTGCCTGGATGAAGTTCCCCGGACGCCAATTGCTGTTCTCGTCGGTCGTGCTGTTGCTGGTGGTTCCGCTGCAGATGACGCTGGTGCCGCTGCTGCGGATCTACACTCGGGCCGACCTGGGCGGCACCTACGTCGGCACCTGGCTGGCCCACGCCTCGTTCGGTCTGCCACTCGCCGTCTACCTGCTCTACAACTACATCTCGTCGCTCCCGTCCGAGCTGATGGAGTCGGCGCGGATCGACGGAGCATCCCACTATGACATCTTCCGCAGACTCGTGATCCCGCTCTCGTTCCCCGCGCTGGCGTCGTTCGCCATCTTCCAGTTCCTGTGGGTGTGGAACGATCTTCTGGTCAGCCTCGTCTTCCTCGGCACCGACTCCGAGGTGGCCACGCTGACCGCCCGGCTGAACGAGCTGGTCGGCTCCCGGGGTGAGGCCTGGCACATCCTGACCGCCGGTGCGTTCGTCTCGATGGCCATCCCGCTTGTGGTGTTCCTGTCGCTCCAGCGGTTCTTCGTGCGCGGCCTGCTCGCCGGCTCGGTGAAGGGCTGAGCGTGGTCGACGAGCAGTTCCACATCGTCGATCGCTCCATGTTGTGGGGGTTCGACGGCACCGACGTGCCGTCGTTGCTGGTCGAGCGAATGCAGGCGGGCCTGCTGTCGGGCATCACCCTCTTCCGCTACTTCAACTCGTTGACCAAGGCCGTGGCCGCGGAGGTGGTGGCGGAGCTGGGAGACACCGTCGACGGCCTGCCGTTGCTCATCGCGGTCGACCAGGAGGCCGGTCAGCTCCGCGGTGTCGCCGACACCGTGCCCTTCGCCGGCAACCTCGCGCTCGGAGCGGTCGACGACGTCGGGCTCACCGAAGCGGTCGGCGACATGATCGGCCGGGAGCTGCGCTCGGTCGGGATCACCATGAACTACTCCCCGGTGGCCGACGTGATGAGCCGCCCCGGGAACCCGTCGCTCGGCATCCGGTCGTTCGGCTCCGACCCCGGTCGGGTGGCCGACCACACCGCGGCGTTGGTGCGAGGCCTGCGCCGGGGCGGTGTGCTGACGGTGGCCAAACACTTCCCGGGCAAAGGTGAGGCGCAGTCCGATCCCCATCACGACCTACCGGTGCTCGACGTGGACGTCGTCCGCCTCGAGGCCATCGACCTGCCGCCGTTCCGCGCCGCGGTGGATGCCGGGGTCGACGCCGTGATGGTCGGTCACTATGCGCTACCCGGCCTGCACGATGGACGGGAGGATCTGCCGGCGTCGGTGTCGCCCGCCGTTGTCGAGGGGATGCTGCGCCGCGATCTGGGTTTCGGTGGCCTCGCCATCACCGACGCCCTCGACATGGGCTCACTGGCCCAGGGGGCCGGGTCGCTGATCGAGGCCGTCGGGGCGCTGCGAGCGTCGGTCGATCTGCTCTTGTGCGCAGCCGACATCGATCGGGCCGAGGAGCTGTCGTCCGGTCTCCGCCTTGCGTACAGCCGTGGTCTGCTCACTCCGGAGGCGGTCGCCGGCGGTCACGCCCGCATCCAGCGGGCCCGCATCGCGCTGGCGTCGTTGACGGTCCCGGCCCACGATGCCGCCGAGGCGGTGGCGCTTGCCGACGACTTGGCTCGGCGAGCCGTCACGTTGGTTCGCGACGAGGTCGGCTTGATCCCGGTTGCCGGTGGCAGCCGGGTGGCGTCGATCATGGTCGAGCCCACGGATCTGACACCGGCGGAGACCTCGTCGCACGAGCCGCCCGGCCTGGCGGCGGCGTTGTCGAGGCGGTTCGACGTCGCCCACGATGTGGTGGTGCCCCCCGAGCCTTCGGGTGACGACGTCGAGCGGGCAGTGGCCGCGGCGGCCGATGCCGATGTCGCCGTCGTCGGCACGATCACTGCCCGGAAGGCACAGGGCGATCTCGTACGGGCCGTCCAAGACGTGGCTCCCACGATCACCGTGGCGCTGCGTACGCCGTTCGACCTCTCGCTCTACCCGTCCTCCTCGACCCACGTCTGCACCTACGGCCTGCTCGAACCCTCGCTCCATGCGCTGGCCGACGCCCTTGCCACCGGATCGGCGCCGGGTCGGCTGCCCTGCCCCATCGGCGAACTCCACCCCCGAGGCCACGGCCTCCCCCGCTGAGCTCAACTCACGGTTCTGGTAGCAAAAGGCGAGGTGGAACCTCGCCTTTTGCTACCAAACGTCGTTGGTGACGGCGATTCGGGCGAGAGCATCGGCGAACTCGACGGAGGCCGCCTCGCCGGTGGCAGCGAAGGAGGCGACAAGACCCGGCGGGCCGGGCGTGAGCCGGTAGCGGGACAGTGGTGGCACGTCGATCCCCGCCGCCAGCAGCGTCTCGGAGACGGCGCGATCGTCGATACCGTCGGGAAGGAGGACGGTGACGTGGAGGCCGCCGGCGGCACCGACGGTTGTCGCTCCGGGCACGTCGTCCAGCGCGGTGATCATGGCGCGCCGCCGCTTCCGGTAGGTTCGCCGCCTCGATCGGACGATGCGATCGTAGGCGCCGGAGGTGAGAAGATCGGCCAGCGCGTGCTGCTGGACGGCATCGGGGGTCACGAACTCATGGCGCAGTCTCGCCCCGACCCGCTCGGCCACCCCTGTCGGAAGATGAAGCCACCCGATCCGCAGGCCCGGCGCCAGGGTCTTCGACACCGAACCGGTGTGGGCGGTCACCTCGGGGGCGATGCCGGCAACGGCCCCGACCGGCTGACGGTCGTAGCGGAACTCGGCGTCGTAGTCGTCCTCCACGATGAGCCGACCGGGTTGCGAGCGGGCCCAGGTCACCAGCTCGTGACGGCGCTCGGGCGACAGCACACCGCCAAGTGGGTACTGGTGGGCGGGCGTCACGACCACGATGTCGGCGTCGACCCGCTCGAGGCGGTCGGTTCTGATTCCCTGGTCGTCGACCGGCACCGGCACCAGCTCGGCACCCGCGGCTCGCAGGGCGTCCCACTGGGTATAGGCCCCGGGGTCCTCGACCGCCACCCGAGCCGATCCCGCCGCGGCGACCCGATCGGCGACGAGTAACCGAAGCGATGCACTCACCCCGGTGGTGATCAGCACCCGGGCAGGGTCGGTGCCGATGGCGCGGGTGCGGGCCAGGTGAGCGGCCACGGCTTCACGCAGAATCGGTGCGCCGGTGCCGTCGCTGTAGCCGAGCTCGGCCACCGGCATCGTGGTCAGCGCCGCATTCAGACTGCGGCGCCACTCCCGGACGGGAAAGGCGACGAGATCGGGCAGGCCTGGTTGGAGGTCGATGTGGATCGGTGGCGAGACGCCGACCTGCAACCGGTCGGCCGTGCCGCCTCCTCCCTCCGACCGTTCGGCCGTCACGTCTCCGGTCCGTTCGGTCGGCGCAGCGTCGATGGGCCGAGGGGCGACCCGGGTGCCGTCGCCGGCCCGGGCCGTCAGGTAACCCTCGGCATTCAACTGGTCGTAAGCGTCGACCACCACGTTGCGGGCCCAACCCAGTTCCGAGGCAAGAGCCCGGGTCGAGGGCAGCCGATCGCCGGCGGTGAGACGCCCTATCCGAATGGTGTCCCGGAGCGCCGCCTGCAATCGGAGCGACTTGGTCGGCTCGGGTCGGTCCCCCAGCTCGAGGAAGAGGCGGGTCATCGATGGACCCGTCGAACGAGCCACGAATGGATCTGTACAAACGGTTCCACATGCGCCAGATTAGAGGACCATGAGCGATGCCACCAGCCCGACGACCACCGTGACCGGGTCGTGTCACCATGACTGCCCCGACACCTGTATGTGGGTCGTCGAGGTCGACGACGGCCGGGCGGTGAGCCTGCGGGGCGCGGAGGACCACCCGGTCACCGCCGGCCAGCTGTGTCCGAAGGTCAACCGGTTCCTCGACCGGGTCTACCACCCTGACCGGCTCCTCCACCCGCTGCGCCGGGTCGGGCCGAAGGGATCCGGTGAGTACGAGCCGATCGGCTGGGACGAGGCGCTCGACGAGATCGCCGGCCGTCTCGGCGCCTTCCGAGACGCCGGTCGGGCCGACGCCGTGCTGCAGTTCTCCTTCGACGGCACCCAGGGGGTGATCCAGAAGGGCATCCTGGCCGATCGGTTCTTCGACGCCTTCGGAGCCAGCGACATCCGGCGGCACCTGTGCGGCACCACCGCCTGGCTCGGCGCGGCCGACGTGTACGGCACGCCCTACGGCATCGACCCCGAGCTGCTGGACCGGGCTCAGACCATCGTGTTGTGGGGCACCGACACGATGTTGACCAACCGCCACCTGTGGCCGATCATCGAACGGGCCCGATCGGCAGGCGCCGTTGTCGTCGTGATCGATCCGGTTCGGTCCGCCACCGCCCAGCGAGGTGATGAGCACCTCCAGGTTCGGCCCGGCACCGACGTCGCCCTCGTGCTGTCACTGGTCCACGTCCTCGACCGGGACGGCCTACTCGACCACGACTGGCTGGCCGACCACACCTCCGGCTGGGCCGAGCTGCACTCGTCGGCGCAACCGTGGACGCCGGAGCGGGCCGCGGCCGAGACCGGCATCGCCGCCGAGCGTATCGAGTGGCTGGCCCACCGGCTGGCCCGATCGAGACCGGCCGCCATCCGCACCCTCGTCGGACCCGAGCACCGACGCAACGGCCGCGAGATCATGCGGGCCACGGCCATGCTCTCCGCGGTGACCGGGGCGTGGCGCGACGCCGGTGGCGGGCTGGCCCGGTCGACCCAGGTCTATTTCGAGACCGCACTCAACTACCCGACCGACCGACCGGAGCGTCGCCGGTTCAACATGGCCCGCCTCGGCCAGATCCTCACCGACCCCGATCTCGACCCGCCGATCGAGGCGCTGGTGGTCCACAACTCGAATCCGGCGGTCATCGTGCCCGACCAGAATCGGATCGTGACCGGGCTCGAACGCAACGACCTGTTCACCGTCGTCATCGAGCAGTTCATGACCGACACCGCCCGCTACGCCGATGTCGTGCTGCCGGCCACCACCCAGATCGAACACCTCGACCTCGGCATCGCCTGGGGCCACCTCTACCTGTCGCTCAACCAGCCGGCCGTCGCCCCCCTGGGTGAGGCCCTGCCCAACACCGAGATCTTCCGACGGCTCGCCGCCCGTCTCGGGCTCGCCGCCCCCGGCCTGGCCGACAGCGACGAGGCCCTCATCCGCGAACTGCTCGACACCGACCATCCGTGGACCGAGGGCATCACCTACGAGCTGCTCGCACAAGACGGCTGGGCCCGGCTCCGCATCCCCACCGACCACCGACCCTATGTCGACGCCGAACCCCGACACCGCCGACGGCCGGCTGCAGCTCGGAGCCCTCGATCATCAACCGGGCTCGGCCGGGCCGCAGCCGGTTGACGGCTCCGGCTCCCGCCGACCGCTCGGTTTGATCAGCCGCAAGCAGCACCCGAAGTTCCTCAACGCCAACTACGGCGGGTTCGCCGAGCACCTCCCGAACCCGCCGGAGCCCCGGATCGACATCCACCCCGTCGACGCCGAGGTTCGTGGTGTGGCCGACGGAGCCGCGGTGCGGGTCCACAACGAACTGGGCAGCCTGACCCTCACCGCCCGCATCAGCACCGACACCCAACCGGGGCTGGTGACGATCCCGTTCGGCTGGTGGCACGGCGCCACGCCGGAGAACCGTGGTGTCAACGCACTGACCCGAACGACGCTGCCGCCCGATGAGGAGGGGTCGGCGTTCTTCCACGACACCACCGTCGACGTCGAGCCGATCGGAGGTGGGTCGTGACCGCGCCAACCCGCCCAGGTGGCGCCTTCCGCTCCCGCCCGACCCGCCACGCCGGTGTCCGGGAACACGGTGACTGGCGAATCAAGTGGTACGAGATCACGCTCGACGGCACACCGATCGCCCCGCCCGTCGTCGACGCGGCCCGCCGGTTGGTCGACGACGTGTGCCGGAACGTGCCGCCGACCGATGGGCTCGGACTCGGCTTCGTCGTGGTGCACCACGGCGCCGAGTCGGTCTGGCTGTTGCTCGACCGCTGGGAGGGCGACATCGTGAACCAGCACACCTGGTCGGCCGGGTTGGATGACCCTTCCGCCTTCACCCCGGTACCACCCGGCGGACCCACGGCCTGCGTGTGGGAGCTGGTCGTCCACAGCCACGAGCGCGACGCTCTCGTCCGTCACATCCTCGACCCGCTCGACGGGCCGGATGCCGACGCCTACCTGGGCAACGTCGCCGCCCCGGAGGCACCGGATGCGACGCAGCGGCGGGTCGAGCTGATCGAGACGTTCAACCGGGCCTGGTACGCCGGTGACGTCGACACGCTGATGGCCTTGCTGTCCGACGCCCCGGTCTACCGGCCGTCGGCTCCGGCGAGGCCCGGTTTCGAGTACCGGGGACGAGACGAGGTGCGGGCCGGATTCGCCGCGGTGATGGCGGCCGAACAGGCCGCTGCGGTGGCCGCTCCCGGTACCGCCAACGCCGTCGACGCTCGGATCGAAGTCCACGGCGATCGGGCGATCTCATACTGGCGTTACGGCGACGTCGACGGCATCGACGTGTGGACCTTTCACGGCGACCGGATTGCGGTCAAGGACGCCTACCGGAAGGCGTGAGTTCCCCGTCGCCTTGCAACCGCCGATCCACCCCCGAACTTTTGGACGCTCGCGCCCCACCAGGGGGACGTCAGAAGGCAAAAGCTTGGGTTTAGGGGGACGTCGGCTTCCAAAAGTTCGGGGGGCGGTTGGGGCGGCGCGGGGTGCGGAGGGGCGGCTGGGTCAGATCCAGGCCAACACCGCTTCCATCGGCCACGGCGCCCGTTGGAGCTCGACGGCGTCGACCAACAGCTCGGCGTAGCGCTGACCCCGGCGGGCCTTGGCCTGGATGAATCGGCGCAGTTGCTGTTCGACGGGGCGGCCCCGCCATTCCGGCTGGCGCTGCAGGGTATGAAACGACCCGAGTTCGCCCTGAGCCTCGACGATGATCAGCACCCGCTCGGAGCCGACGGCCCGGATCAGCTCGTCCTCCAGATCCTCGACACAGACGTGGAAACCGATCCGGGCCAGATCGCCGACGGTCGGCACCGGACCGATTTCGCTCCGGTCGACCGCTCGACGCACCGTTTCGGCGGCATCGGCATCACACAAGCCGGCGACGTCAAGCCCTCGACCTCCCGGCCCGAGGTCGGCCACAAACCGGCCGACTGCCTGAGCCCCGCCCACCGGGAGGATCACGACACCCTCGGCAGCCAGATCACGGCTGCGTCGCCGGGCCAACGTCTCGACGGCGATTTGGTCGGTCACCCCTTCGACGAGGATCACGGCTTCGGTGGCGTCACCGACGAGGTCCAGCGCTCTGGCGGTGGCCCGCTCGGGGGCTCCCGGTCCGTGGGGGTAGCCGGCCGGCGGGCGTGGCCGCGACTGTGACTGTGGCCGCCGCCGCGACTGCGAGTGCGGGCGGCGTGGCCCGGAATCGGCGTCGTCTGGACCCTGGACCTCCATGAGGTCAGGGTGGCTCATCGACGCACCGCCGTCGAGCGAATTTGGGTGGGCGTCAGGTCTGGTGCGGCTCGAACGGGAGGTCGCTGATCACCGCCGGGCGGCGACCGTCGGGGGTCTCGATCTCCACCTCGGTGCCCGCCTCCCACCAGCCCCGCTCCATCATCGCCAGTGCGATCCCGTGCCGGAAGGTCGGCGACCAGGTGGCCGAGGTGACGGCACCGATGGGCTCACCACCGCCTACCGGTTCCACCGGCCAGCGGTGGCGGACGGTACCGACCTCGTCGGCGTCGAACAGCAGGCCCATCATGCGCCGCTGCGGCCCCTCGTCCCGCACCCGGCGAAGGGCGTCACGGCCGAGGAAGTCGATGTCGGCATCGAGGTGGCAGAAGGATTCGAGACGGCATTCGAGCGGGTTATTGGCCACGGTGGCGTCGTTGCCGTAGGAGAGCAGGCCGCCCTCGATGCGCTCGATCAGGTTCGGGCACCCGGGCCCGACGTCGAGGTCGGCTCCGGCCTCGAACAGGGTGTCCCACAGCGGCTCGGCCAGGTCGGGGCGATCGAGGTAGATCTCGAACCCGCCCTGCTTGCTCCACCCGGTGCGGGCGGCCAGGAACTCGTGGCCCATGAACTCGACGGGGGCGAAGCGGAAGAAGCCGATGTCGTGGACGGATTCACCGAACACCCGGGCCACGAGTTCGTCGGCCTTCGGTCCCTGAACGGCCAGCGGGAACACGTCAGGTTCGAACACCTGAACGGCGAGGTCCATGCCCTGGACGAGTCCGGCCACCCAAAGGCTCATGTCGAGATCGGCGATCGACAGCCAGAAACGATCCTCGGCCAGCTTCAGGATGACCGGGTCGTTGAGCAGCCCACCGGCGGCGTCGGTCATCGGGGCGTAGAGGCAGCGGCCGGGAGCGGCCTTCGACAGGTCACGGGGGGTGAGGAGCTGCGCGAGGCGGGCGGCGTCGGGGCCGACGATCTCGACCTGTCGCTGACACGACACGTCCCACACCTGCACGTGTTCCTTGAGGTGCCGGTAGTCGTCTTCGAGAGAGCGGAACGCGGTGGGCAACAGCATGTGGTTGTACACCGTGTAGCCCGTCACACCGGCCGCCTCGACCCGGTTGGAGAACGGGGTGCTTCGCACTCGGAGATTGGGGGACAGGACG
Source organism: Acidimicrobiales bacterium (assembly GCA_965216675.1). Lineage (GTDB taxonomy): Bacteria > Actinomycetota > Acidimicrobiia > Acidimicrobiales > SZUA-35 > JAHELU01. Next base: position 3,194,154 of record CBDCGK010000004.1, read on the forward strand.
GGTGAGGGAGCGGGAGCCGGCCGGGTCGGAACCGGCACCTCGTCGCCGTTGCGAGGGGCGAGAACTGGAGCAGCCATGTTTCGAACTCTACGATTGGCCGTTGATAAGGAACAGTGAAATGTAAGAATGTTGAATAGAGGATGTTTATGACCTCTCCGCCTGTCCGTCATCGGCCGCAATGGACCTGAAGATCCGCCACCTGGAGGTTTTCCAGGCGGTCTACGAGACCGGCTCGGTGACCGCGGCGGCCCAGCGGTTGCACTGCACGCAACCGGCGGTCAGCGTCGCCCTGGCCAAGTTCGAGGACCAGCTCGGAATGCGATTGTTCGAACGCAGCCGGGGCCGGTTCGCCGCCACCCCCGAGGCCGACGTGCTCTATGTCGAGGTGGAACGTGGTCTGCTCGGGTTCGCCCGCATCGTGGGCAAGGCCGAGGAGCTGCGGGCCGGGTCGGTGCAGCATCTACGGGTCGGCGTCGACGGCTCGCCCGCGATCCGACTGTTGCCCGCGGTCGTGGCCCAGTTCCTGAGCGACAACCCCGACGTGTCGGTCGACATCTCGCCTCGACCGTCGGCCGAGGTGGTCGACTGGATCGGATCCCGGCTGCTCGACCTCGGTCTGGTGGAGACGCCACTCGACGCACCCGGCGTCGAGTACGAACCGTTCACCCAGGCTTGCGTCGCCCTCGTTCCGGTCGACCATCCGCGGGCCGGTGAGCCGGTGCTCACCCCGGCCCTGCTCGACGGGTTCGCGGTGGTCGGCTGCTCCGAACGCCACCCGATCGACACCCAACTGGAGACGGCGTTCACCGACGCCGGCGCGTACTTGAACTGTGTGGTGCGGGGCTACTACTTCGCCACGGCCCGCAACCTGGCCCGCTGCGGTGCCGGCGTCGCCTTCGTCGACTCGCTCAACGCCGACATCGGCGTCGACGACGGCCTGGTGGCCATCCCGTTCGAGCCCACCATCCACTACGAGCAGGCGCTCGTCTACCCGGCCCAGCCCGGACCCGGCGCCCTGGTCTCGGACCTACTCGACCGATTGCGGACCGCCCTCGAACCGCACGTGGTGTGACACTCAGCGCTTGGCCAGCCCCTGCATGAACATCGATGTGAACTGCTCCACCCGAAGATCGAGATCGGGGCCGACGGTGCGAGAGGGTTCCTCATCGGCACCGGTCTTGCAGTGCAGCATGGCGAGACCGTGCACGGCCGACCAGATGAGGACCGAGGCGGCTTCGACGTCGAGGTCCGGGTTGTGGTCCTCGGCGACGGCGGTGACGATGCTCTCCAGGTGCCCGTACGCTCGGGCGGAGGCCTCGATGAGCTCCGGGTTGGTCGTGTCGACCAGTTCGTCGGTCCACATCACGGCGAAGTGGCCGATCTGGTTGACGGCGACGCCGACGTAGGCTTTGCCCATCGCCGTCATACGTTCCACGGGATCGTCGATGCCGGCGACTGCCGACTCGAACGCCCGGCACAGGTCCTGGAAGCCCTCGATGGCGACGGCGGTGAGAAGGCCCCGGGAGTCGCCGAAGTGGTGAGCCGGTGCGGCATGGGAGACCCCGGCCCGACGGGCGACCTCGCGCAGGCTGAAGCCGGCCGGTCCCCGCTCGGCGACGAGTTCGACGGTGGCCGTTCGTAGTGCGGTCGGGAGATCGCCGTGATGGTAGGTGGTCGCTGCGTTCATAGGAGATGTGGGCCTGACGGGTGACATGACGCCTCCAAGGCTGACAACGACGTTGACACTGTCCGTTGACACTGTCAAGTTTTTCGGACTCAGGTCTTGACAGTGGCAACATCTCTGCGTAGGGTTTCGATCTTACCACTGGAAACTTGACACTGGCAATATCCACGAGACGCGAACCGGATCAAACAGGTAGGACCCATGAAGAGACCACCGCACACAGACGCCACCGCCGGCACCGGTCAGCGGCCGACGAGAACCAGCAGGATCGTCGAGACCCTGGCCACCCACACCGGGCTCCTGGTCGCGGCGGTTCTCGTCGCCACCGCCGTCTTGACCGTGCCCTTCCTCACCATGGCCCCGACCGAGTCGGCCTCGACCGAGCCGACCGGTGACGTGTTCACGGCCCGGGACCGGATCGACGAATCCTTTGTCTCGACCGTGCACCCGACCTTCCTCATCCTCGAGCACACGTCGGGCGACATCCTGACCGTCCAGGCCCTGTCCAGCCTGCTGGCCGCCGAGAACGACTTGCGTTCCCATCCCGAGTTCGGCTCGACGTTGATCAGCTACGTCGACCCCGACACCACGATCGAAGTCGACGGTGTCATCTCCATCGCCGACCTCGTCGAGGCCGAACTCCGGAACCAGTCCATCGACGGTATGGCCGCCGCCACCGACGCCGATGTCAAGCGGATCGGCTCGGCGATCATCGACGAGCTCGGCGAACGATCCGAGCTGCTCGGCATCTCCGCCCGGTCGACCCGGTCGGACGACGGCTGGACCGTACCCGCCGTCTCGCTCCTCGTTCTGTCCGACAACGAGGCACTCGGCTTCGGGAACGTCTCGGTTGCCCTCGGCGGCGACACGGAGGTCGAGGAGTTCGATCGGGACATCCAGGAGGTGTTCCGAGTCGACGGCTGGCAGGCCAACGGCGTCGCCATCGACGTCAACCTGACCTCCCGGGAACAGGGTGCCGTGGCCGGACCATTCATCGGCTTCACCATCCTGGCCGTCCTCCTTCTGGTCGGTCTCACATTCCGGAGCTACTGGGTTCTCGCCACCGTCAGCGCCTCCTTCCTCCTCCTCATCGTCTGGCTGAAGGGCGTCTCCAACCTGATCGGCCTGAAGGACGATCTCGTCCTGTCACTCATCGTGCCGGTGGCGATGATCAGCTTCGGCGTCGACTTCGCCTTCCACGCCGTCGGCCGCTACCGGGAGGAGCGAGCCGAAGGTCACCCGGCGTCGAGAGCGAGCGTGGCCGGCCTCACCGCGGTGTCCGGTGCGCTGTTCCTGGCGCTGATCTCCGACACGTCCGCTTTCCTGGCCAACCTCACCTCCGGTATCGAGTCGATCAACCAGTTCGGCATCGGCGCCGCCATTGCGCTCGTGTCCGCCTATCTCCTCCTCGGCATCGTGGTTCCGCTGGTCGTCGCCCGACTGGAGGCCGACGTTCCGTTGCCCACCGAGGGGCGCCGCTCCACGCTGCTGCGCACGTTGGGATCGTTCGGTACCGCGGGGCTGACGATGGCCTCGGTGCTGATGCTGGTCTACGTCAGCCCTGCCATCGGTATCGGGCTGACAGTAGCGACCTTGCTGTTCGGGCTCCTGGTGCCGTTTCTGGTCAGCCGTCGCCGACCCGGACCTCGGGTTGGCGACACTGGATCCGGCGACGGCTCACAGGTCGCCGCGGGGCGGTTGGCCGGCCGTGTCGGATCCGCGGTTCGAGCCTTGGCCGAACGACGCCGGATCGTACTGCCGGTCGCCCTCCTGGTGACCGCCGGCATGGCGAGCCTCGCCGTGCAGGTTCCGGCGGAGTTCGATGTCGAGGACTTCTTCAGCGGTGACACTGACTTCGTGGTTGGTCTCGATCAGCTCGATACCCACGTCGGCGACCGGGGTGGGGAGCCGGCGATCATCTATCTCGAAGGCGATCTCACCGACCCCGACAGACTGAGCCTGGTCGCCGGCCGTATCGAGGAGATCCGAGGCCTCGACACGCCGTCGCTCGCTCGAGATGACGACGGCCGGGTCACGATCGACACGGGCGTCTTCGAGATCTTCGCACGCGCTCTCGACAGCGAGATCATGCCCATCCTCGTAGCCGACCGGACCGGCGTGATCCTCAGCGACGGCAACGCCGACGGAATTCCCGACACCCGTGAGCAGATCGAGGCCCTGCTCGCCGTGGTCGGCGAGACGGGCATCCCGCTCGATGGGGAGAGGCTTCTGGTCACGCCTGACCAGGTCAACACCGTCGTGCAGATCAGTCCACGCGAGGACGAACCGGACCGGGCCGTTCTGCAGCTCGGCGTCGTCGACAGCCGGGCTCAGGAGTCGGTGACCGCCACCCGCGATGCGCTCGAACCCGTCGTGACAGCCATGTCGGCCGATCTCGACAACACCTTCGTGGAGGTCACCGGCAGCGCACTGGTCCGGGAGGCGTCGCTGGCGGGAACGAACCGGGCCCTGCAGCTGTCGCTTCCGCTGTCGGTGGTGCTCTGCTTGATCATCGCCACCGTCTTCCTCCGCTCCATCCGCTACGGTGTGGCTGCGGTCATCCCGATCCTGATGGTGGTGGCCTGGCTCTACGGGTTCATGTACCTCGCCGGATACGCCATCAACATCGTCACCGCCACCATCGCCGCCGTGTCGATCGGGATCGGTATCGATTTCGCCATCCATTACATCGTGCGGTTCCGGGAGGAGCTGGCCGGTCGGGCCGACCGGCTGGCTGCGGCCCAGGCCGCGGGTGAGGGGACCGGGACCGCGCTGGTGGCCTCCGCGATCAGCTCGGCCGTCGGCTTCGGCATCCTGGCCTTCGCCCCGATGCCGCTGTTCGCGGCCTACGGTTTGCTGACGGCACTCATGATCACCATGGCGCTGATCGCCACACTCACCGTCCTCCCCGGTGTGTTGGTGATCGCGTCGAATGGGGCGTTGGGTGATCGGTCGATCGGGTCCCGCGCTTCGTCGGTCGACGTGGACGCCGCATACCACAGCCCCGACGATCGCATGGTGCAGGTGACGACCGGTGGCACGGTACCGTGAAGTGAGGCGCCGCCGTGCGATACGCTCCACAGGGTGAGCGAACCGCTGCTCGACGTCGACGGTCTCGTCACCCGGTTCCGAACGGCCGACGGTGTGGTCCATGCCGTCAACGGCGTCTCGTTTCAGGTGCACGCAGGTGAGACGGTCGGAGTGGTCGGCGAGAGCGGTTCCGGCAAGTCGGTCACGATGCTGTCGCTGGTCGGGCTCATCCGCAGCCCGCCAGGCAGCGTCGAAGGGGGAACAGCCCGATTCCGGTCCGACGACGCGCCCGTCGACCTGCTGCAGCTCGGCAACGACGGCCTCCGTCGAATCCGTGGCGACGAGATCGGGATCGTGTTCCAGGATCCGAGCGAGTCGCTCAACCCGGTGATGACGGTGGGCCGCCAGATCACCGAGTCGTTGCGTCAGCCCCGAGGCGGTCGGCGCCTCGGTCGGCGAACGGCCCGGACGAAGGCGATCGACCTGCTGCGCCGGGTTGGCATCGCCGACCCCGAAAGACGATTCGACAGCTACCCCCATGAGCTGTCGGGCGGCATGCGTCAGCGGGCGGTCATCGCCATCGCGCTGGCCGGCGATCCGTCGCTGATCATCGCCGATGAGCCGACCACTGCACTGGACGTCACCGTCCAGGCCCAGATCCTCGATTTGATGAAGCAGCTCCAGGTCGAGCGGAACCTGGCCATGGTCTGGGTCAGCCACGATCTGGGTGTGGTGGCCGCTATCGCCGACCGGGTCCTGGTGCTGTACGCGGGCACGGTGGTGGAATCGGCGTCGGTCGAAGAACTCTTCGAGCGACCCCAGCACCCCTACACCCGCGCTCTGCTGGCCGCGCTGCCCAGCCACGAGGACGCCGGCCAGCCCTTACGGGCCATCCCCGGTGCGCCACCCAGCCTGGCTGCCGAGCCGACGTCGTGCCCCTTCGCCGAGCGGTGCGCCCACGTGTTCGATCGGTGCCGGATCCAGCGGCCCGGACTGGCCGAGGTCGCGCCCGGCCACCAGGTCGCCTGCTTCTGGGACATCGACGGCGACCGTCTCCGAGACGACGTGCCGGTGGCATCGACCCGGGCATTCGTGCCGTGAGCGGAGCCGACCTTTGACCCGGCCCGCCACGCACGCCGTCCGCACCGTCGAACACACCTGGATCGAACTGGCCGACGGCGCCCGCCTGAGCGCCCGGCTGCGGCTACCCGTCGACCCCGATCCGGGGCCCGTGCCCGCCGTGGTCGAATACATCCCGTATCGCAAGGACGACGGCACGCTGCTGCGCGACAACCGCCAGCACCACCACCTGGCCGCCCGCGGCTACGCCATGGTTCGGGTCGACATTCGAGGCTCGGGCGACTCAGACGGCGCCCTCCGCGGCGAGTACCTGGCCACCGAGCTGAGCGACGGCGTCGAGGTCATCGACTGGATAAGCCGCCAGCCGTGGTGCGACGGGCGGGTCGCCATCATGGGCATTTCATGGGGAGGGTTCAACGCCCTCCAGATCGCAGCGCTGCAACCCCCGGCGCTGGCCGCGGCGGTGGCCGTGGCCGCCACCGACGACCGCTTCGCCACCGACGTGCACTACATCGGCGGCTGCGTGCTGGCCGCCGACATGGCGGGCTGGTCGGCGACCATGGCCTGCTTCAACGCCCGCCCGTCGACCCCCCGGATCGTGGCCGCGGCCGACGGCATCCATGTGGCGGAGTGGCGGGACCGGTGGCTGCACCGGCTCGAACAGACACCGATCTTCGTGCACGACTGGCTCACCCACCAGCGTCGAGACGGGTTCTGGGAACACGGATCGGTGTGCGAGGACTACTCGGCCATCCGCTGCCCGGTGATGACCGTGGGCGGGTGGGCCGACGGCTACACCGACACCGTGTTACGCCTCGCAGCGGGGCTGAGCGTCCCGTACCGGGCGATCGTCGGGCCGTGGTCACACAACTACCCGTTCGTCGGCGTGCCCGGACCCAACATCGACTTCATCGGCGAGGTCGTCGACTTCTTCGACCGCCACCTGGGTGCCCACGGCAGCACCGAGGCCGGGATCCAGCCGGACTCGACCTGGGAGGCGGAGCCGGTGCGGATCTGGATGCAGGATCACGTCACCCCGGCGCCCTCCTACCTCGGACGCCCCGGACGCTGGATCGCCGAGCCGTCGTGGCCATCGCCCAACGTGTCGACGCAGTCCCGGTGGTTGACAGCCGACCGGCGGCTGACCGCCGACCAGCCGGCCGGGCCGGGTGAGACGATCAGTGGCGGCAACCCCCTGACCGCGGGCCTGCATCAGGGCAACTGGTGGGGCTACGCCGCACCGGGACAGCTCCCGACCGATCAGCGGCTCGCCCCCGATCCGGCCTTCCGCTTCGATGGTGAGCCGGTCGACCGGGCCGTTGATCTGGTCGGGATCGCCGAGTTGCGGCTGCGGGTGGCGGCCGACGCCCCGGTGGCCCAGGTCGCGGCCCGACTGTGCGATGTCGCCCCCGACGGATCGATGCTGCAGATCAGCCGAGGGGTGTTGAACCTCACCCATCGACACGGCCACGCCGACCCGGAGCCGTTGGTGCCCGGGGAACCGGTCGACGTCACGGTCGTGCTCGACGGTATGGCCCACCGGCTGCCGGCCGGTCACCACCTGAGCCTGCTCATCACGTCCAGCCTCTGGCCGTTGGTGTGGCCGTCGCCGACCGACGTCGTGTTGACCCTCGAACCCGGTCCCGGCTGCGAACTCCGGCTACCGGTGCGCACCGAACCGGTCGACGCCTCGGCGACCGGACCCGCACCCTTCGGCGAACCGGCCATGGCCGACGACCAGGCCGAGATCACGGCCCCGGCGACCTCCGCCCGCATCATCACGACCGACGCCACCACGGGCACCGTCACCGTGACCGACCACGACGACGCCGGCACCATCACCTTCGACGACCACCGCACCGCCATGTCATCGACGGCCACCGACACCTGGACCATCACCCTCGGCGACCCGTTGAGCGCCCGCGTCACCTGCGACCGAACCTGGTCGGTGGCGTGGCCCGAGGAGTCGACGGCGGTTGCCGTGGAGACGAGCTCGGACATGTGGTGCGACGCCACCCACTTCCACACCCGTGACATCGTGACCGCCCACCTCCAGAACGAGGTCGTCTTCAGTCGCACCTACGAGTCCTCCGCTCCCCGGGACCATCAGTAGGTCAACCCATCATCGAGTGACACCGCCCAGTGAGGATCCAGCAAGGAACAGCTCATGACCGACTCGCCTCGATCGACCGTCGTCATCTCCATCGACGCCGTGGCCCCCCGCTACGTCACGCCCGACACGATGCCCAACCTCGTGGCGCTCGGGCGAGCCGGTGCGGCCTGCTACCGGGCCCGTACCGTCAACCCGCCGATCACCATGCCGGCCCACATCTCACTGCTTCGGGGAATCGATCCGTCCGTCCACGGTGTGCTCGACAACACCGCAACGACCCTGACCCCCGAAGCGGCGGCCGTGCCGACGTTCCTGGAACGGGTACGGCGAGACGCCGGGCTCGACACCGCGTCGGTGGTGTCGTGGGCGCCCATGGATGCCGCCGTCGATCGGGGTGCCGTCTCGACGAGAATGTTGTTCGACGACGGCTACAACCCCGACATCGACGACGTGATCGTCGACCGTCTCATCGAGCTGGTGACCGGGGGCCGACACGGCGTGATCTTCGGCTACCTCATCGCCCCCGACCTGGCCGGTCACGACCACGGGTGGGGGAGCAACCGGTACCTCGAGGCGCTGCGGCGGGTCGACGCCGCCTTCGGACGGTTGGCCACAGCGTGTGGACCCGACGACACCCTGATCGTCACCACCGACCACGGTGGGCTCGGCACCGACCACGGGGTCGACCGGCCCGAGGACATGGAGATCTTCGTGGCCGCCCGCTCGCCGCTCGTGGCGCCGGGCTCGATCTGGTCGTCGGCCTCGATCCTCGACGTGGCCCCGACGGTGGCCGAGCTGAGTTCGGTCGACCCGCATCCGGCTTGGCGGGGAACCTCGCTGCTCGGACGGGAACGCCGCCTGGTCGACGTGTTGGGCGGCCTGGTCGACGACATGGCGGCGCACACCTACGGCGAGCGGGTCACGATGCGCGACCACGCCCTGCAAACCGCGTCCAACGCCCGAGCGGTCGGCGCCTCGTCGTCGATGATCGCCGCCGCGCTGTTGCACGACATCGGTCACCTGACCGATGACGCCGGAGCATGGGGTCTGCCCGACCACGCCGAGGAGGCGGGGAGGATGTGGCAGGCGTTGTTGCCACCGGAGGTGGTGGAGCCGATCCGGCTGCACGTGGCGGCCAAACGGTGGCTGGTGGCCAACGACCCCGACTACCGCGCCCGGTTGAGCGAGGCCTCGCTGGTGACCCTGGACCAGCAGGGCGGCCCGTTCGACGCCATCGAGTCGACTGCGTTCCTGGCCCGCCCGTTCGCCGCCGAGGCCATCGAGCTGCGACGCTGGACGACGGCGGCAAGCGGATCGAGGCCGACGGCTCACCGGCCCCGACGCCGACGCTCGATGAACTGCTGCCGTACGTCGAGGAGGCCCTGGCCACCGGTTCCGGAGATTCGGTCTCGGCCACGTGGGCCCGCGACGCCTGCCGGTGCGAGCTGTGCCGAGACCCGGGCAACGACCAGCACCTCCTCGACCCCGATGACCTCGACGGGTGGCGGACCGTCGCCGTCGATCGCTCCGCCGATCCGACCGTGGTCGTGGTTCGACGCGGGGCCGACGAGCACCGGTGCCGGATTCCGGCGGCGGCCTGGAGAGACGGCCATGCCGGTGAAGCTGCCACCGGTATGACCGGCGACGGGTCGGCGGCACAATCGGGGCCCGACGAACGCACCGTCCGTTGGGATCGCGACACGATGAAAGCGGCGACCGACGCCTGGGTCGATCACGGCTCGGACGGTTGGATCGATCGGGCCGCCGTCGCCGTCGACCGCTACGGTCTCGCCGTGCTGACCGGCGTGTCGACCGAACCCGGCACCGTGCTGACGGTGGCCGAGGACCTCGGGTTCGTACGGGTCACCAACTACGGCGACCTGTTCGACGTACGCAACGAACCGCAACCCGAGAACCTGGCCTACACCTCGGTGGGGCTGCCACTGCACACCGACAACCCGTACCGGCAGCCGTGCCCGTCTGTGCAGCTCCTGCACTGTCTGCGGCCCGCCGACGAGGGCGGCGGCTCCGTGCTCGTCGACGGCTTCGAGGCGGCCGATCGGTTGCGATCCGGTGATCCGGCGGCCTTCGCCACCCTCGCCGCGACGCCGGTCCGGTTCCGGTTCCACAGCGAGGGTGGCGGAGGCGACAGCGACGATTCCTGGGTCGACCTGCAAGCGCAACGCACGATCATCGAGGTCGATCCGACCGGCCGGGTGAGAGCGGTCAACGTCAACCACCGGAGCATGGAGGCACCCGTTCGCGGTCCGGGCGTCGACGAGTTCTACCGGGCCTACCTCCGGTTCCATCGGCTTCTGGCCGAACCGGAGCTTGCCCTCGAACTGACGATGGCGGCCGGCGAGTTGATCGTTTTCGACAACCGCCGGGTCCTTCACGCCCGAACCGCGTTCGACACGTCGTCGGCCCGCCACCTCCAGGGCTGCTACATCGACATCGACGCCCTGCGGTCCCGGGCCCGCTGCGCAACCTCGGTCATGTCATGAGATCGGCCACTGGATCTCGGTGAGGATCTCGTCGGGCTCCACCGTGGTCGGGTCATTGAGGTAGATCTCGCGTGGCGGACCGGCGAACTGGTGACCGTGCTCCTGCACCCAACCAGTGAGTGTGTGGTAGGCCGGTGACACCTGGTCGTACGGGCCCTTGTGGATCGTGGTGGCCATGGCTGCACCGTCGAGCCTCCGCGCCCGCACATCACCGACCGGTTCGATGAGTTCGGCGACCGGGAAGCAGATCTCGATGTCGCCGTCGGTTTCGTCGTCGATGACGTCGTGGAAGATCACGAACGGCGGTCCGGCCGGCGGTCCGCCGAGTGCAGCACCGACCTGGCCGAACCCACCGGCCAGGTCCGTGGCGATCGAAGCCAGATCGGTGTGGATACGCAGCGAGGCCACGTTGATGGTCGGGACTTCCTTCACGGTCACGGTGTAGGGCATGATCGACTCCTTGTTCTCGATGAGGCGTCGGAGGTAGGCGAGCATGCGTTGCTGGTCGGCCAGGCGGGCTTCGAGCCGCTCCCGGTGGGTGTCGAGATGCTTCTGGATGATCTCGGGGTCGTCGTTGTCCAGAACGACGTGGATCTCATCCAGCGGCATGTCGATCGATCGCAACGTGCGGATCGCCTCAGCCGTGTTTGCCTGCGACAGCCGGTAGTAGCGATACCCGGACTGCTGGTCGACCTGTGCCGGTCGCAGCAGGCCTATCTCGTCGTAGTGGCGAAGCGCCTTGACGGACAGTCGGGTCATGGCGGAGAACCGCCCGATCGGAACCAACTCGTTCATGCTCACCAACTCCTTTCCTCTTCACGTTCGGGTTTGCTTTCGGGGACCATGCTCGGGTCTCCCGTTACCGGAGAGTCAAGAGGCTTTCGTGACGTCACCTGCTGAGGGCGATGATCCGGCCGGCCACATGGTCGGTGAGCAGCACCTGGTCGCCGTCGACGGTCAAGTGCTGGGGATGTTCGGCCACCGTGGATGCGACGCTGTAGGTGCCCTCGCCGGCAGCCGGACCGGACCCGGTCGACACCGCCACCACCTGACCCTCGTTCCACAGCGCCACCAACAACACCTCGGGATCCCACGGTGCCGCCACCACCGATGTGGGAGTGGCGCCCGCCGGGAACACGGCCAACGGTCGAGGCTTGGTGGCGCAGTCCTGCTCGGTGCCGCCGTATTCGATCACGACTCGGTTATCGCCCACACATCGGGGCCAGCCGTGATCGGCGCCGGGCGTGACCGGCACCAGTTCGTCGAGTGGCCGTTCACCGTCGTAGCGGCCGTCACCGATCTCAGTCGTGTAGAGGGTGCCATCGGCGGTGTCGCCGCCACCGTCTTCGCCGCCGGTGCGGACCTGGGCATAGGCGTGTTTGAATCCGGTGGCCACCTCCGTGATCCGGCCGTCGGCCGTCACCGCCCACAGTGTCCCCGACCCCGGCGTCGGGGTGCCGTCGACCTCGAGCCGGCCCGAGGTGTCGTAGAGCAACCGGTCGCCGTCGACCGTGAGCGTGCCCTCCGATCGTCCGTTGGTGGGAAGGTCGTCGGCCACCACCACCCGGTCGGAGCCGTCGACCGCTCCGCCGATCGGCCCCCGGGTCAGCCGGTCGCGTTCCATCACCCACAGGTCACCGGCGAACAGTGCGATACCGGTGGGCTTGTCGAGACCGACGAGGATCACCTCGGGCCCGGCACCGGGGTCATCGGGGTCGAGCCGCACCACCTGACCCGTCCCGTCGTCCTCCCCGCCGGCCAGCTGGGCCAGCCACCAGGAGCCGTCGTCGGCCACCACCAGTTGGGTCGGCCCGGCGAGGCCGGTCACCAGCACCACCTCGTTGAGTGAGCCGGTGACGTCATCGTGGGATCCGGTGTCGTCGGCGACACAACCGGTGGCCAGAGCGATGACAACCGCGGCGACCATCGACCGGCGGAGGAACGGAACCATGGTCGACAACCGTACCGCCCGCCACCTCCACCGTTAGCCTGACCCGATGGACACCAACGACCGCCCGACCATCACCGTGCCCGAAACCGACCCACCCACCGAACTCGTCATCGAGGATCTCGTCGTCGGCGACGGAACCGAGGCGGTGGCCGGGGCTCAGGTCAACGTCGACTACGTCGGTGTCGCCTGGAGCACGGGCGCCGAGTTCGACGCCTCATGGAACCGGGGTGAACCGCTGCCGTTCACCCTCGGTGTCGGTCAGGTGATCTCCGGCTGGGATCAGGGAGTGGCCGGGATGCGCGTCGGCGGTCGCCGTCGCATCACGATCCCGCCCGACATGGCCTACGGGGCGGCCGGCGCCGGTGGTGTCATCGGCCCCAACGAGACCTTGATCTTCACCTGCGACCTGCGCTCGATCGGCTAGACGACCGTCGCCTCGGCAGGGCCGTCCGGGGCCTGCCGACGGCCTGAGCGGAGGAACCGGCGCAGGCTTCCGACGGTTCGTCTGGCGAACCGGTAGAGCCACACCAGGAACACCAGCAGCAGGATCGTCACCACCACGGCGATCCCGGCTGCGATCCACGGATACTGAAACGCCAGCACCATCAAGCCCATCACCGACAGGTCCTCGGTGATGCTCAGCGCGATGTTGCTGAACGGTTCCGGGCTGGTGTTGACCAGCGCCCGGAGGCCGGCCTTGCTGGTGTGACTGGTGAGCGCCCCGGCGCCGGTGAGCAGCGTGAGCACGGTGGTGACCGCCGGATCGCCGTCGGGTAGGACGTTGAGGGCGATGAGCATGGCCCCGGCCGGTCGGACAAAGGTGTGGATCACGTCCCACGTGTTGTCGACGTAGGGCACCTTGTCGGCCGCGAACTCCACCGCGGCCAGCAGGGCCGATACGATCAGCACCGGCCACGACCCGAGCGTGTCGAGCGAGTCGGGCACGTACTCCGCGACCCAACCCAGCCGCACCAGCAGTCCGGTGACGAAAACGGTCAGGTAGAGGTTGACCCCGGCCGCCAGACCGAGGGGCCCGAGAAAGACGAGCGGATCCACGACTTCATCCTACGCTCGCCAGGCATGGGCCGAACCGCTGGGCCCCAACCGCCAGAACCCGCCCGGACACCTCCCGTTCTGGTGTGCGGGTTGATCGGTAGCGATCACCGGGCACCCCAGAACGGTGCGGTCAGGGTCAGGAGGCGTCGTCTGAGTAGGTGGCGAGCTGGGGCCGGCGGTCGATGAAGACCTCGGGGTCCGAGAGCTGGCGGATCATCACCGGCATGAACTCGGCGAACGCCGCGGCGATGCTCGGCGACGCCGGGATGCAGTCGTCGCGCATCTCCTCGTGCAGCGCGGGCAGGTTGTGGTAGGGAACCAGCGGGAACATGTGGTGTTCGACGTGGTAGTTCATGTTGAGGTACACGAACCGGCTGATCGGGTTCATGTAGACGGTTCGGCTGTTGAGTCGGTGATCGAGGACGTTGTCGGCCAGGCCGCCGTGCTGGGTCAGCCCGGTCATCAGGTGGTGCCACGCCCCGTACATGCGGGGGAGACCGATCACCATCAACGGCAGGATCGAATCGACGACGAAACACGCCGCGACCGTGAGGGCGTAGATCACCAGCCAGATGCGGGCCACCCGGTACACCTTGGGCTGTTCGGAGGCGGGGACGTAGTCGGCTTCGTCGTCGGTCAGCCGGCCGGTGGCGTGGCGGACGATGGTCCGCAGCGATTCGGGCACGTCGAAGACGCCCACGAAGTTGGGGACGATCTTCCACAGCTTGGGGGGACGCATGGCCACGATCTCCGGGTCGCGTCCGACGATGATCGTGTCGGTGTGATGGCGGGTGTGGCTCCACCGCCAAGCCGTCGGGTTGCGCATCATGCAGAAGCAGGCGATCTGGTAGACGACCTCGTTCATCCACGGTGTCCTGAACGCGGTCCGGTGCCCGGCCTCGTGCCATCGGGCGTCGCTACCCGACCCGTAGAGCACCCCGTAACAGAAGAACGCGGCGAGGGAGATCCACCAGTTGTCGCCCCAGAAGACCACGCCGACGGTGGCGAAGACGATCATCAGGCCGAGCCACAGCACCGTGTCGATGATGGCCCGGCGGTCGGAGCGCCGCATCAGCTCCTTCAGACGCTCTGCGGGGAATCGGCGTCTGATACCAGTCGGCCTGGACGATGACCGGCCTCGACCGCGGCCGCGCTGTCGGGCCCGTTCAGCGAATAGTCGCGGACGATGGTTGCCATCGCAGGCTCCTTCCCACGTCGCTCGTCGTAACCTACATCATGGCCCAAAGTCGCCGGAGGTTCGAAGCCAGCCGTCGCCCCTCCGGATCCCCCGGCCCTGGGCGTCGGTCGGAACCGCCGAACGTCTCCAATGCCATGCTGGCCCGCCTCACCGGAGCGAAGGCCACCACGAACTCCGCGTTCCGTTGGGTGGCGTTCTTCCTGCCGACGCTGTCGACGGCGTTCGGGGCGACGACGGCGCAACTCACCGCCGTGCTCGGCATCGGCGAGATGGCGGGCCTGAGCAGCCTGGCCGTCGGACGGCACCTCGACCGGGGGCGGGAACGGTTCGTGCTGCTCGCGGCGCTCACGCTGGCCGCCGTCGGGTCGTTGGTGGCGCTCATCGGCAGCTTCGCAGCATTCGCCGCCGCCTACTTCCTCATCATGCTCGGAGTGTCGTTCGTGACCGTCGGCGGCCACACCTACCTGAGCCGCCGGGTGCGGTACGCCCGCCGGGCCCGGGTGATCGGCCTGTTCGAGACGTCGTGGGCCATGGGATTGCTCGTCGGGGCGCCCGTCGCCGCGCTGCTGATCGGCTGGTTCGGGTGGCGGGGTCCGTTCGTTTTCTTCGCTGCGGCGTCGGCGGTCATGCTCGCCGTTCTGCGGACCGCCGAGGACAACTCGGTCGTTCTCGACGACGTCGGCGGCCACGGTGCGACCCACCGCTTCACCGGTCGGGCATGGCTGCTGGTCGCCGCCTCGGCTGCCGTCGCGATAACCGGGCTGGCCACGGCGGTCATCGCCGGGACCTGGCTGAACGAGGCGTTCGCGGTGTCGACCGGTGGCGTCGGGTTGGTGGCCATGGCATTCGGAGCGGCGGAGCTGACGGCATCGTCGACCTCCGCGGCCATTGCCGACCGGATCGGCCCGGTGCGGGCCACGCAGATGGCCCTCGTGGTCACGATGGTCGGTCTGTTGGTGATGACCCGAGCCGGGTCGTCGCTCCCGATCGGTGCCGTCGGTCTGCTGCTCTTCTTCGTCGGCTTCGAGTTCGCCATCGTGACCTCGTTCTCGTTCGTCAGCGAAGCCCAGCCAGCCGCTCGAGGCCGTGTGCTGGCGCTCAACACGGCGGTCGGCACCGTGATACGAGGCATCGGTATCGCGGCGAGCGGTGTACTCTACGAGCGGTTCGGGATCGACGGGCCGGTGATGCTGTCGGCGGCCACGGCGATCACTGCGCTGGCGCTGCTGGCGGTTGCCGGCCGCAACACAAAGCCAAAGGTCGAGGTGACGACACGATGAGCGGGATTCTCGAACGGGATCGGCACGCGCGAGGATACGCGCGGTCCGAAGCCGACGTGGTGCAGGCAATGGCGCGGTCGGTGCTCGACAGCGATTATCACGCCAACGGATACACCACACGGGCCCAGGCCGACCGGCTGGGCGAGGTGCTCGACCTCGAACCGGATCACCTGCTGCTCGACGTCGGCTCGGGTGCCGGCTGGCCCGGACTCTACCTGGCCGACCGCCACGGGTGCCGAGTGGTGACCGTCGACCCGGTCACGGCCGGTGTGTCGACCGCCCATCGCCGGATCGTGGCCGACGCCATGAGCGAGCGGGCCTGGGCCGTCGTCGGGGCCGCCCAGAACCTGCCGTTGCGACCGGGTTCGGTCGACGCCGCCGTCCACACCGACGTCATGTGTTGACTGCGCCGCAAGCTCTCCGTGCTGAGGGCGATCAGGCGGACACTCAAACGGGGTGGACCGATGGCGTTCCTCACCATCGAACCCGATGCCGACCTGACACCGCCGCAGCGGCGCAAGGCCGGTCGCATCGGCCCGCCGGGGGTGTTGGTGCCCACGTCGTATCCGAGCCTGCTGCGCAGCGCCGGGTTCGTCGGCACCGACGTCGTTGACGTCACCGCCGAGTACAGAACGACCCAGCAGGCGAAGATCGACGAGATGGAACGGCACCGCGACGATCTGGTCGAGCTCGCCGGGGTCGAGGAGTTCACCGAGAGTCGTCGCAATCGGCGGCGGACCATCGAGGCGATCGACGCGGGGCTGCTCCGCCGCCGCCTCTATGTCTCACACCGTCGCTGACGTCGCGGCGAGCGGATCACCCGTCGAACCGGCGCCGAGGTAAGGGATCCGACAACCTTGCGTGCAGAGCCGGTTAACGGTCCAGAGGGATTGACGGGCATCCCTGTAGGGTGCCGGGCGAAGCACAAACTCTGGCGGGGCGGAAGGGTAATGATGACGGTGTTCGCCAGGCGTCTCCTCGGAGGCGGAGCAATGGCCGTGACTGTTCTGGCCGGATCGCTGATGCTGTCCTCGGTGGTCAACGCCGCGGGCCATGTCAAGTATCGGGGCGAGTTCGGGGCGGAGTTCCCGGTCGTCGACACGGCAACCGGTGAGCTGGTCGAGAACCCGGCCTACGATCCCGGTGTCACCGGGCGGGTACACATGAAGGTCGGGTTGGAGTCGACGAAGGTCAGTGTCGAGGTCGAGGGACTCGATCCGGAGCTGGTTTACGGCTCGCACCTCCACGACCGTCGTTGTGCTGATGGTGGCGGTGGCCACTATCAGGACGAGGTCGGCGGCCCCGTGGACAGCGTCAACGAGATCTGGTTGAGTTCGTTCGAGACCGGTTTCGGCATCCTGGGCGCCGCGCCCATGGCCGAGGCCAGCGGAGCTGCCGACTGGGCGGCCAGGACGACAAGCGCCGACTCCACCAATGCCCTCTCCGTCGTCATCCACGCTCCGGGCGGTGCCCGTATCGCCTGCGCCGACCTCGTCGTCAGGGGCGGTCGCCCGGGCGTCGCAAACGGTCGCTGACCGCCCGGGCGGTTCGATGTGGGTGAACCGGCGGCGTTCTCGGTCAATCGCTTGCGAAGCCTGAATAATCGTCTGCGGAGCCTGAACCCGGTCGGCTATAACTGAAATGACGGCCTTGTCGGCCGTCGTCAACCATCATCGGAGGGAAGCCGTGAAGAACGATGACGCCGACGTCGTGGTGCTCGGATCGGGCCTGGCCGGCTCCATGCTGGCGACCATTCTCGCCCGCCAAGGCTGCCGGGTCGCCATGATCGAGCGGGGGCGCCATCCCCGGCTGGCCATCGGGGAGTCGCTGGTTCCGGCCTCGGCGATGCTGTTCTGGTATCTCGGCCGCAAGTACGACGTGCCGGAGATCGCCACGCTGGCCCACCTTGATTCGGTCTCGCGAAACGTGGCGCCGACCTCCGGCGTGAAACGGGGTTTCAGCTACGTCTACCACCGGCCCGGTCGGGAACGTGTGGTTCCCGAGGAGTCGAGCCTGTTCGTCGGGCCGCTCCAGCCGGTCTTCCGGGAGAGTCAGCTCTACCGCCAAGATGTCGATCACCACCTGGTTCGCACTGCCGTCGCCTACGGCGTCGAGTATCGGGACGAGACCACCGTGACCGGAATCGAGATCGACGGCGACGGGGCGAGGATCACGGTCGACGACGGTTCGGAACTCACCGCCCGCTACGTCGTCGACGCATCCGGGCGGCACTCGGTGCTGGCATCCACCTATGGACTGCGCGAGGAGCCGACCCGGCTCCGTCACCACTCTCGGACCATCTTCACCCATATGACCGACGTCCGGCCGTTCGAACAGGTCGAGCCCGGCTCGGAGGGCAAGCGGGTGTCCGACAGCTTCTCGAAAGGCACCCTCCACCACGTCTTCGACGGAGGCTGGTTCTGGGTCATTCCGTTCGACAACCATCACCTCTCGGAGAGCAACCTCGTCAGCGTCGGACTGACGCTTGACAGCCGCCGCTTTCCCCGTGACGAGTCGATCGAGCCGGAAAAGGAGTTCGCCTCCTGGGTGGAACGGTTCCCGGTGATCGAGCGTCATCTCGGGCCCGCCCAGGCGGCTCGACCGTTCGTCGGCACCGACCGCATTCAGTACTCGTCGTCCACGTCGGTCGGTGACCGGTTCCTGTTGCTCCAGCACGCCTACGGCTTCATCGATCCACTCTTCTCGCGGGGGATCTGGCGGTCACAGGAGGCGGTCGACGTCGTGGTCCAGGAGTTGTTGCAGGCCCTGGCCGACGACGACCTGTCCGCCGAACGTTTTGCCGCAGTCGACCGGATGCAGCAGGCCATGCTCGACGACAACGACCAGATGGTGCACAACGCCTACCGGTCGATGGTCGACTACCACACGTGGACGGCCTGGCTGCGGATCTGGTTCGCGGATGAGTTCATGACCACCATGCCACTGTTGGCCGCCACCTTCCGCTGTGTGGCCGAGGGCGATCTGTCGGCATACGATCGAATGAGGGGCGACCGCCGTCCGGCCACGGGGTTCTCCTACTCGGCCGACCTCCAGCACCAGATCGACGAAGCCGAGCGAGACCTCGACCGTTTCGAAGCGGGTGAGCTGTCGGCCACGAAGGTCCGGCAACGGATTTCGGCTCGGCTCGCCGCCACCGACTATCTGCCCCACAACCTTCTCGACTTCGAGGACCCGTGGCTGTTCGGTATGGATATGACGCCCCCGAATCTGGCCCGCCTCTTGTGGTGGGCGCACCGTCGAGCCCCCGACGCACTACGCCGGGAACTGTTCGACTTCAGCGTGCCGCAACTGCTCAAATGGCAGCTGCTCGATGCTCTGCCCGGCGGTCGGCTGAAGCGCGATCACTACGGGAACGTCGTGCCCCAGGTCTGACGGTCGCTGCCGCGCTGGCCACAATGGTGGGGTGGCTTACGTCCCCATCGTGCTGACCGATCGGCACGTGCTGCATCTCGACCGTCACTCGATCGCGGTCAACAAGGAGGCCGGCTGGCCGGTCCACGCCACCCGGGACCCGAACCGACCGCATCTACAGGCGGCGGTGGCCGAATGGTCGGCCCGGCGATCGGACGGTTCCTCGGCTGGGGGGCCGGACGACGAACCGGCGGTGGAACCCGCGGTCGTGCACCGTCTCGACGTGTGGACCTCGGGCGTGGTGCTGCTGGCCCGCACGACCGACGCCCGCCGGGAACTCACCCGGTTGTTCGAGCGGCGGGAGGTGGAGAAGCTGTACGAGGCGACGTGTGTCGACGGTCCGTCGGATGACACGGGCGAGCTTCGTCACCATCTGGCCAAGAAGCGGGAGCGGGGTCGAGATGTGATGCGCTCGGTGCGAAGCGGCGGCAAGGTGGCGATCACCCGGTACGAGGTCGTCGGTCGGAGCGACGGATTGGCCGCGGTCCGGTTGGTTCCCGAGACCGGGCGAACCCACCAGCTGCGGGTCCAGACCGCACTCGACGGCTGGCCGATCCTCGGAGATCCGCTGTACGGCGACCCGGAGGCCAACGCCAGGTTCGGGGTTGACGGGCAACTACTCCACGCCCGCCGTCTGAGCTACCTCGACCCCTTTGACGGAACCCACCGCGTCATCAACGCCCCACCTCCGCCAACCCCGTTCGAACGTTGAACTGGGGGCGTCCCCCTCCCCCCCTAACTTCGAGTCGCCGCCGACCCGGCTATGGGTCGGCGGCGGCTCAAGGTTCGGGCTGGCTGCGGCTACGGTGGAAGGCGATGCTCGAAGGATGGTTCGACGATCGGGGTGGTCTGGCGCTGGCGGTGATCATCGTCGTGGCGCTGGCCATGGTGATCGCCGCCGTCTTCCTCTTCCTCCGCCTGCTGGCCACCTACCGAATCGTGCACCAGCAGTTCATGCCGCTGGGGGCCAAGGCCGCCTTCTGGCTCGCCCTCGGCTACACCGTGCTCCCGATCGACGTGCTGCCCGACCCACTCCTGTTCGACGACATCGGTGTGCTCATCGCCGCTCTGGCCTACATCAACCATCTGCGAAACCAGCTGAGTGCCGGCGACTCGAACGACCCGGACGGCGGCGGCCGGCCGGGTCCGATCATCGACGTCGACGAGCTGTAGGCCGTCCGATCGCCGGTCCGGTCACCCCGACCGGAAACGCCCCCGCTCGCCTTCCACCACCACGAAGGCGAGCACCCCCATCACCACCGCCATGCCCAGGATCTGCAACGCCGTCAGCGCCTCGCCGAACGCCAGCCAGGCACCAATGGCCGACAGGACGGGGACGGCCAACGTCAGTAGCGAGGTGAACGTGAGGGTGACGTGCTGGTGGGCCCAGTTCACCAGCAGATGACCCGTTGTCGGTAACGCCACCAGGCCGATCGGATAGACCCACTGGTCGGCCGGGGGAGGGGCGGCGCTGCCGATGGTGAGCCAGCAGGCGACGGCCAGGACGGGGATGCCGATCAACATGGTGTATGTCTGGAGGCTGACCGCACCGAGTGACGTGCGGGCCTCCTTGCCGAACACGAAGTAGGCGGCGAAGAAGAACAGGGCGGCGATCGCCAGCAGATCGCCGCCGGCCGACCAGCCGACCACCCCGGTCGAGCCATACACCACGGCCGCCACCCCGGCCAACCCGATCACGGCGGCGACGAGGACCGGGAGCGGCACCCGCTCCTGATAGCGGCGCACCGCGATGCCGACGAGGAGCAACGGCACGAGCGATCCGATCACGGTGACGTTGGCCACGGTGGTCCGTTGGATGGCGGCGAAGAACAGGGCGATCTCGACGGTGATGGCGACGGCGGCCGGTGCGGCGATCCGGGCGCCGGTCCAGCTGAGTGGCCCGACACGCCAGAGATGCCAGCCTCCGTAGAGAACGGCGGCAATGACGTAGCGCCAGAGGGCCAGCCGGGCGGCCTCCAATTCGGTGTCTCGCACGATCAGATTGCCGACGGCCCACGTGGTGATGCCGATCATGACGGCCACTCGGCCCCACCGCTGCACCCGGCAATCGTACAGACCGGGTCCGCCTTCCCGATATCCAGGGTTGACGGTAATCCGTTGATTACCTATAGTCGAGATCATGAGTAATCAGGCGATTACCAAACTCATCACCGATGCCCTCGAGGACGACACCGCGGAGCTGTCGACGCGTGATCGTCTGCTCGCAGCCGGCAGCGCGCTGATCGCCGAACGCGGCTTCAACGGTGTGTCGGTCGGCGACATCGAGGCGGCCGTCGGGCTCGCTCCCCGTCGAGGCGCCCTGTACAAGCATTTCCCGTCCAAACAGGCGTTGGTCGAGGCGGCCATCGAGGAGCGGATCAACGGTGTCGATGACATCTCAGGCGTCGTCGAATGGTTGACGACCGACGAGGCGCTCGCCGACCTTCGGGGCTCGCTCCGCCTGATCGCCCAGGTGGCGCTCGACGAACTGGCCCGGGAGAAGCACGTCAACCAGATCATCGAAAAGGACGGCAATCGTTTCCCCGAACTGCGGGATCGCATGCGCCGCGAAATGGTCGAACCCGGGTTCCGCTACGCCGAGCGGGCGCTCACGGCCTGGGTCGAGACGATCGACGGGGCGAACAAGGAGGCCGACATGGCCGCCGTCGCGGCGGTGGCGCTGAGCGCTCTCGTCCATCACCGTCGGCAGGAGTGGCTGCTCGGCCGACCGCCACACGATATCGAAACCGAACGATTCGTCGAGACCTGGGTCGAGATGACCCTCCGGGCGCTGAACCTTCATGAGGAGGAC
This sequence comes from Acidimicrobiales bacterium, assembly GCA_965216675.1. Classification (GTDB taxonomy): domain Bacteria; phylum Actinomycetota; class Acidimicrobiia; order Acidimicrobiales; family SZUA-35; genus JAHELU01. The sequence goes on from CBDCGK010000004.1 coordinate 3,216,294, forward strand.
AAGAAATGAACCCTGCAACCACCGTTCAACCCCGCTGGCTACGGGTGCTGATGCTGCTTCTGGCCATTCCCAACGTGGTCACCGGCCTCTGGGCTGTGGCCAGCCCACAGCACTGGTACGACAACTTTCCCGGCTGGGCTCCCCAACTCGTGGCCGCCCTGCCTCCCTACAACGAGCACCTGGCGACCGACGCCGGTGCCGGGCTCCTCGCCACCGGCGTGGTGATGGGGCTCGCCGCCGTTTGGTTGAGGCGTGACGTGATCATCACCGCGGCGTTCGGCTACCTGGTGTTTTCGCTGCCCCACTTCGTCTGGCATCTCACCAACCCCTCCGATGCGTTGACCACGTCGGAGAACACCGTGAACGACGTCTCGTTGGCCGCGGCGGTGGTCGGAGCCGGCGTGGTGCTGATGTGGCAATGGCACCACAGCGTCACCCGGCCAACCGGGCCCACGGTGTCCGATTCGGAGTTGACGGGAGCAACGCTGTGAACCTCCTCACCCCACTCAGAGTCATGCGTCGAGGTCCGGTCATGCCCGCCCCCTACCGGGTGGCGGCGGCCCACAAACCGACCCTGCTGGGCAAGCTGGCGATGGAGCGATGGGTTGCTTCGAGCCGCACCGTCGACGACCGATTGAAGACCATCGCCCAACTCCGGACGTCCGCCATCATCGGCTGCATGTGGTGACACGATTTCGGAACCGCCATCGGCCGTGAGCTGGGCATCGACACCGAAACCATTGACGCCGTCGCCAACTGGCGTCTCACCGACAAGCTGACCGACACCGAGAAGCTCGTCATCGAATACGCCGAGGCGCTGAGTGCGACGCCGGCGGCCGTCGACGACGATCTTCGTGACCGGATCGCTGCGACGTTCACCCGCAAGCAGGCGGTGGAGCTGACTCACACGATTGCCTGGGAGAACGCGAGAGCCCGGTTCAACCGGGGCTTCGACGTCCAACCCGATGGCTACACGCCCGATGTCGGGGACTCGTAGCAGAGGTTCGGAACGGCAAGGTGGGACCCTCGCCACCGGTCCCGGTCGAGCCGCACTGGCCGCTCACGCCGAAGCGCTCCGGAAGCTCGTCAGCCCAGTCGAAATGGTCAACCGCCTCAAGCTCCAGGAGTCCCAGTAGGATCTGCGGCAGCCGCACTCGAGGACGTCAGTCCTCCCATGACGTGAACGGCGCTCGACGCGCCGTCAAGTGATCTGGGATACTGATGTCGATAACCGAACAACAACGACGACTCCTCTTTGAACGGCTCTCGGAAGCCATCGGAGTCGAAGCGGCGAGTGTCATGGCCGAACTTCTACCCTTCCATCCCTCAGCGGAGTTGGTGACGAGGAGCGACCTCGCGGCCACAACCACGATGCTGCGAGGCGAGATGTCCGAGCTACGAGCCGACATCCGTGTTGAGATGTCGGATCTGCGCCAGGAGCTGCGCGCTGAGATGTCGGATCTGCGCCAGGAGCTGCGCGCTGAGATGTCGGATCTGCGTGAGGAGCTGCGCGGTGAGATGTCGGACCTGCGTGAAGACTTTGGTGAGCTGCGGGCCGAGTTCACGGAGCTGAAGGGCCACTTCATCGGCTTCCGGGGGGAGATGAAAGGCGAGTTCTACCGGTGGGGCGCCGCAATCGTCGGGGCAAACACGGTGGCCGTCGCCACGGCCCTGCTCAGCTGACCGGCGCTGGTTCGAGTTCGATGCGGTCGGTGTGGCTTGGGCATGTCACCCGGGCCCGGGCCAGGAACGGCACTGCCCCCAGTTGCACGATCGCGGCCACGAGGAACGAAGGCCCGTAGCCGTACACGTCCGCGACCCGTCCGAGCGCCGGACTGGCGGGGATGCTGCCGGCCGAACTCACCAGTGAATCGACCGACAGCACGGTGGCCCGATGGTGGGAGTCGATCTGAGCGTTCAGGAAGGCCTGTCGGACCGGGAGAACGACGGCCAACACGACCGACCACAACACCAGCACGCCGATGGCGGCCCAGAAGTTGGCGGCCAGCCCGATCAATGCGACGAGGCCCGTGCTCGCGACGGTCAGCACCATGATGAGCGATGTGCGACTGCTGAACCGGCGCCTCACCACCCCCGAGGTGGCCCCGCCCACCATCTGAGCACCGGCCACGATAGTGGCCGCCACCGACGCCACGAGGTAGGCCTCCGGGTCACCGTAGAGCTCCAACAGATAGGGCTGCATGGCGTAGAAGATGAAGCCCATCGTGGCGAAGGTGAAGGCCCCGGCCAGTGTCATCCAACGAACGGGGGTCACGTTCCAGCCGTACTGGATTGAATCCCGTGTCGTCTGCCCGATGGCCTTGACAAAGCTCCCGGTGGCATGCGGTTCGAAGCCGAGGTCGTGCATGGATCGAAACGCCACGGCAAATGTGACGAGAAGCAATGCGGCCCGGACAAGGTAGGGCACGCCGAGATCGGTGACCTGCGCCATTGCGCCGCCGAGGAGCGTGCCGATCAACATCGCCGCCCCGAGCGCGACCTGGCTCCGGGCGAACACGTCCTCCAGCTCGCCGGTGTAGCCGGTGGCGTCCAGCGCATCAACCAGCCACGCCTCGGTGGCCCCGGAGAAGAAGGTGAAGGCGACGCCGAAGAACAGTGTGGCGATGGCGAACCAGATGAAGCCGGCGCCGACGTACCAGAGCAGCCAGTAGAAGCCGGTTCCCACCGCCAGCGAGAACGCCCCGATGAGATAGGACCGGCGGCGGCCCTTGATGTCGGCAACGGCTCCGGTCGGGATCTCGAACACGACGGTGCCGACCGTCATGAACGCATACACCGTGAACACCTCCGAGGCGCTGAGCCCGGCGTCGAGCAGGAAAAGGGCGTCGATCCCCCGGATCAGCGAAGCGGCCAGCGTGGCCAGGAACGTCAGGGTCAGGTAGGTCCGTCGAACCCCGGCCGCCGCCGGCGGGAGGGGCGACTCGTCGGTAGTCGGCTGGGCCACGATGCCAAGCCTAGAGCGATCCGATGGGTAGGATTCGCCCGGGGGCACCTGATCCACCAGCACCGAACTGTGAGCACCGAACTGTGAGCACCGAAAGCAATGGCGGTTGTCTGTGCGGTGCGGTGACCTACCGTCTCACCGATCCGCCGGCCGAGGTCCTGCACTGCCACTGCGAGAACTGCCGCCGGGTCAGCGGCAACTTCGTCGCCGCAGCCCGCGTCCCCACGGAGGCCATCGTGTTGACCGACCCTGACGAGCGGCTCACCTGGTACGACCTGACCTACGCTCGCTACGGCTTCTGCGGGACTTGTGGCTCGAACCTGTTCTGGGTCGGCGCCGATCATGAGGAGACGACGAGCTTGATGGTTGGTTCGCTGCATGTCGACGACGAGCTTCGTCTCGGTGGGGTGTGGTTTGCGGCCGACGCTCAGCGTCATCACGCGCTTCCCGGTCACGTGCCTCACTTCGCCGGCAACGGCGACGAGTGAGCCCCGTCGGCGGCCGCCGGGTTGCGCCGATTGGCTCAAGACCACGACATCCGATGTCGATTAGGAAAGCATGTTCCCGAGGAAACCGGACCCGGCGATGCGGGTGCCTGCCGACCGATGAGCGAGTTCACACCGTCGAAGGTTGCCACCGGCCTGGTTGACATCTCGGCGCTGGCCGGTCTTCTTTTCCGCGGCCTCCCGGCCAACGTCTGCCTCAAGGACCGCGACAGTCGGTACCTCGCGGCGAGCGAACAGTACGTGAGGTCCCGAGGCTTCTCCATCTTCGAGGAGATGCGCGGTCTGACCGATTTCGATCTCGGATACAGCGCCGAACAGTTCGAGCGGATCCGCAACATCGAGCTCCAGCTCATGAGCGGAGAGATCGACCGCTACGACGAGGACGAATACACGGCCCTGCCCGACCGGACGGTGTGGTTCCGCGCATCGAGGTCGGCTGTGCTCAACCCCGATGGCCAGCCGGTCGGCGTGGTGGCGATACTCATGAACATCACCCAGCTCAAGGATTCCGAGGAGAAGCTGGCCGCAGCGCTCGAGGAGCTGTCGACAACGCAGAGCCAGCTCTTCGAGGCGAGGAAGCTGGAGGCGATCGGTGTGCTGGCAGCCGGCATCGCCCACGAGGTCAACACACCAACCCAGTTCATCTCCGACAACATCCGGTTTGCCCGAACCGCGATCGATGACATCCTCAGCGTCACGACGGCAGCGGAAAGCCTGGCCGAAGCAGTCGAGCGTCAGGCTCCGGACCTCGTCGACGAACGTCTCACCGAGTTCCGCAATGCCGTCGATGCGGTCGAACTCGATTTCGCCCGAGAGGAGCTTCCTCTGGCGATGGGGCAGACCCTGGAGGGGGCCGAACGTGTGGCGTCGATCGTGAGGGGCCTGAAGGACTTCGCCCACCCGATGGACGACCCGACGGAGTACGTGGATCTGAACCGGGCCATCTCGTCGAGCGTGGTCGTGTCGACCAGCGAATGGAAACCGGCGGCAGAGGTGAAGTTCGTTCCCGACGGCACGTTGCCGTCGGTCCAGGGATCGTCGGGCCAGATCCACCAGGCGTTGCTGATCATCATCGTCAACGCCGCACAGGCGATAGCCGAGCAGGAGCGTTCCGATCTCGGCACGATCGAGATCTCCACCTCCTTCGACGACGACTCCGTCATCGTCCGCATCACCGACGACGGTCCAGGCATGACCGACCAGGTGAAGGAACGGATCTTCGAGCCGTTCTTCACCACCAAGGAGGTGGGCACAGGCTCCGGACAGGGACTGGCGATCGCCCATTCGGCGATCGTCGGTCGGTGTGGGGGATCCCTCGATGTCATCTCCGCCCCCGGCGAGGGCACCACCTTCGAAATCGTGTTGCCCCGTCGGGCCTGACGCCGCGGATGGGCGACTGACGGCGGCGACCGACGAGATGCGCCCGGTCGGATACGATCGGCGTATGGATATCGAAGCGGCAATCGAGTGGGCGTCGGAACGGCGCCACGGGGTTTTGATCACGATCCGGGGTGATGGTCGGCCGCAGTCTTCGGATGTGTCCTACTTCGTGTCCGACGGCACGATCGTCATCTCGGTGACCGACAGCCGAGCCAAGACCAGGAACCTGCGCCGCGACCCACGGGCTGTGTTTCACATCACCGAGCCCGGGAGTTGGAGCTACGTGTCGTTCGACGGGATGGTCGAGTTGTCGCCGGTGGCCTCCGCCCCCGACGACACGACCGCCGACGACCTCGTCGAGTACTACCGCGCCGTCGCCGGGGAGGACCATCCGGACTGGGACGAATACCGTCGAGCCATGGTCGACGAGGGCCGGTTGCTGGTGCGTTTGACACCGACCTCGGTCGTCGGCCAGATCAACAGCTGACGGCCACACCAACTACGCTCGCCCCATGGACATCGGAATTTTCGCGGGATCATTGGGTCGGGGTGGCTACGAGGCGCTGACGGCCGACGCCGCCGAGGCGGCCGAAGCCGGGTTTCACACCTTCTGGCTTTCGCAGATCGTCGGCGAAGCCGACGCCATGACGCTGCTGGGGGCGCTGGGCCGCGAGGTGCCCGGCATCCGGCTCGGGACCTCGGTCGTGCCCACCTATCCCCGCCATCCGTTCGTGATGGCCGAGCAGGCCCGGACGGTCGATCTGTTGTCGGGCGGACGGTTCAGTCTCGGCATCGGGCTGTCGCACCAGCCGGTCGTCGAGGGCATGTGGGGCATGTCGTTCGACAAGCCGCTACGCCATGCCCGGGAGTACCTCGAAGCGTTGATGCCGCTCATCCGCAGTGAGAACACCAGGGCGAAAGGGGACACACTCATCGCCCGCGGCCAGGTGAACGTCGGCGACTCATCGGCTGTTCCTCCGGTCTACCTGGCGGCCCTGGGTCCTCAGATGCTCAAGCTGGCCGGACGGATGTGCGACGGCACGATCACCTGGATGACCGGTGCCAAGACCCTCACCTCTCACACCGTTCCGGTGATCACCGAGGCCGCCGCGGCGGCTGAACGTCCGGTGCCGGAGATCCTGGCCGGCTTCCCCGTCTGGGTCACCGACGATGCCGCCCACGCCCGCGAGCGGGCCGCAGTGGTGTTCGAGGTCTACGGCCAGTTGCCGTCGTATCGGGCCATGCTCGATCGCGAGGGCCTCGCCGGACCGGCCGACCTGGCCATCGTCGGAGACGAGTCGGCCTGTGCCGCCCGGATCGAGGAGCTGAGCGAGGCCGGCGTCACCCAGCTGGCGGCATCGCGCTTCGCCGACAATGCCGAGGACCGGTCGAGGACCACCGCCTTTCTCGCCGGACTGCTGTAGGCGGCGGTCAGTAGCGGTCAGTAGCCCCGATCGTGGTCGAGGAGCGGAAAGGCCCCTTCGCCCCGTCGCAACCGCCGGATGTTGTCGGCGATGACCCGGCCGGCGGTGGTCACCACGGTCATGCCCGCCGAGTGTCCGGTGAGCACCACGTTGGGATGGTCGTAGAGTTCCGACGACGACGGTGGCGGTTCGGGGTCGGTCACGTCGAGCACGGCCGCCCGTAGCGGCCCGTCATCGATCGCCTTCAACAGATCGGCTTCCTTGACGACCGTTCCCCGGCCCATGTTGATGAAGACCGAACCGGGAGCGAATGCCGCCAGCCGTTTTCGGTCGAGGAGCCCCTGCGTCTCGGCCGTGTTGGGCAGCGTGTTGACGACCACCCGACTGGCGGCCAGGAAGGCGTCGAGATCATCGGTGCCGATGAAATGGGTGATCGACGGATCGGGATGACCCCGACCACCCGATCGATTCCAGGCGTTGACCGGGTAGCCGAGGTCGATGAACGCCTGCCCGACCCGCCTTCCGATGTTCCCGTGGCCGAGGATGCCGATCGGAAACGCCGCACCGTCGAACTGATTCGGGGGCTTGAACTGCCGCTGCCGTTTCAGCCCGGCCACCTGGTCGAAACCCCGCTGGTAGTGGAGCGTCCAGTACAAGGCGTACGCCGCCATCTGATCCGACATCGCCGGATCGACGAGGCGGACCACGTCGACCGAGCGCAACTCGTCGTGATCCGCCAACCCCAGCCATTGGTCGACGCCGGCACCGAGCGAGAAGACGGCCCGCAGGTTGGGGAACACCGCCAAATCTTCGAGCGCCATCTCCCAGGCCAGCACGTATTCCACCGCCGACGGGTCACCAACCTGGGGCCAGAGATACAGCTCGTCGGCGGGCAGCTCCCGGGCCATGGTCGCCATCCACTCGTCCGGCCGGCTGGCCGGGTTCACCACGATCGACACGACGCTACCTCCTCGTGGTCGACGCTGCTGACGGGCCCGTCAGCCTACCGCTCGACCACCACTCTTGTCGCCGCCCGGAAGGGAGTGGTAGCTTGCCCGTTCATGACAACAGGCTTCGGGTCCGGCGGCTTCCGGCCGGACATCCTGCTGGTGATGGCCGACCAGCTGGCTCCCCATTTCACGTCGACCTACGGTCACCCGCTGGTCAAAACCCCGCATCTCGATTCCCTCGCCGAACGCGGCGTGCGGTTCGACGCCGCCTACTGCCACGCTCCGCTCTGCGCACCGTCGCGGTTCACGATGCTGTCGGGCATGGCGGCGTCGACCATCGGAGCCTGGGACAACGCGTCGGAGTTCCCGGCCTCGATCCCGACCCTCATGCACCACCTGCGCCGGGCCGGCTACCGGACGATCCTGTCGGGCAAGATGCATTTCGTCGGCCCCGATCAGCTGCACGGCTACGAGGAGCGGCTCACGACCGACATCTATCCGGCCGACTTCGCCTGGACCCCCGACTGGGACAAGGCCGACGACCGGATCGACAAGTGGTATCACAACATGGACGTGCTGGCCGACGCCGGTCAGGCCGTCACCACCTACCAGATCGACTATGACGAAGAGGTCGGCCACGCCGCCCGGCGCAAGCTCCTGGACATCGCCCGCGACGGCGACGACCGGCCGTTCTTCCTCACCGCCTCGTTCATCCACCCCCACGATCCGTATGTGGCCCGACCGGAATGGTGGGGCCTCTACGACCATGATGCGATCGACCTGCCCGACCCCTACGACCTCGATACTGCCGACCCTCATACTTCTCGCATTCGGGCCGGCATCCAGGCCGACACCGTTGGGTACACCACGGAGCAGCTCCGCAACGCCCGTCACGGCTACTACGCCAACACCTCCTATTTCGATGACTGGCTCGGTCGCCTGGTTACCACGTTGAGAGAGATCGGCCGCCTCGATCGGACGGTGATCATCGTCACCAGCGACCACGGCGACATGCTCGGCGATCGCGGCGTGTTCTTCAAGATGTCGTTCCATGAGCGGTCGGCCCGGGTACCGCTGGTGATGGCGGGCCCGGGCATCGACGGCGCCGCCGGCGGCTCGACCGTGGCCAACGCCTGTTCGCTGGTCGATCTTGTGCCGACGATGGTCGATGTGGCCACCGACGGTCGGGGTACCGGCGACCACGTGGATACCGACACCTGGGCCGGGCGAAGCCTCTGGCCGCTGGCCACCGGAGAACACGATGACGTCGACGAAACGACGGGCGAGTACATGGGTGAGATGACGTCACACCCGATGTTCATGATCCGTCGGGGTCGCTACAAGTTCATCGCCTGCGCCACCGATCCCGATCAGCTCTACGACCTCGAGGCCGACCCGCTGGAACGGCACAATCTTGTTCCGGCCGTTGTCCCCGCCGTCGATACGGTCCCCGCCGGCAATGGATCCGGCCTCGATGCCCCGGTCGCGGCCGACGTTCCGCCCACTCCCGCCAACGAGGCCGGCGACTACCGTGAACTCGCCGCCTCCTTTGCCGCCGAGGTGACCGAGCGCTGGGACTCGGACGCCATCCGACAACGGGTGATCGAGTCACAGCATCGACGCCGGCTGCTGCACGAGGCGATGTCGACCGGGGCCCGCACATCGTGGGACCATCTCCCGGTCAACGACGTGGCAAACGCGTACGTCCGCAACCATCAGGACTGGGCCGAATCCGGCCCCAAGATGCGATTCCCGTGACGTCCTCGGCCGACGAGATCAACCCTCCGCCGAGAAGGCCTGATCGCCCGCCGCCTCGGCGCTGCCGCCATCCGGCCTCGATCGCCACTCCGGGTAGAGCTCGGCGAAGTCGGCCACGATCTGCTCGTAGGGGAGATCGTCGAAGCTGCCCCGCTGATTGACGTATTCCATGTGACGGTTGCCCGACGTGTCATAGGGGTGCATCAGCGCATCGTCGGTGCCGTCGAAGTCGAGGGTCTTCACCCCGAACCGCTCGCACAGCTCGATGTTGAACGCGGTGCTCAGCTTGAACCAGCGGCCGCCGAGCAGGAGTTCGCTGTAGCCGTGCCAGATGAACAGGTCGGTTCCGAGGCGCTCCAGCAGCTTCTCGCTGCTCAGATGATTCCGGACATCGGCGAAGCCGAGGCGGGCCGGGATTCCCTGATGGCGGGCCGAAGCGGTGAGCAGCACCGATTTGGTGACGCACCACGCGGTGTCGAGCCCGGTGACGTGGCTGGCCCGGAACGCCTCGGGGCGGGGGTCCATGCCGTAGGGGTCGTATCGGAACCCGTCGCGTACCGCGTAGAACAGCTTGCCGGCCTTCTCGGTCGGATCGATCGATTCGCCGACCGCTCCGGCGGAGAATGCCGCCACCTCCGACGAATCGGAGTCGATGAAGTAGGAGGGCGCGAGCCATGTCGGATCGATGTCGGTGACCGCGGTCATCCGACGAGCCTACGTGGTGAAATCCGCGCCGACCAAAGCGGGTTGAGGCTGAGCGGCCTAGCCGCCCCGGGGCCGGCCTCGCTTTCTCGCTGTTGATTGATCGACTAGGGTTTGTCCGCCGCCCCGACGAGGCCATTGGTCTCGCCATCGACTCTCTGGAGGTCACCGTGATCCGTCGTCTGGTACTCATGTTGGTCATCGCCGTCTGGTACTCATGTTGGTCATCGCCCTGATGGCCACCGCCGCCCCGGCAGCGGCCGCGGAATCGGCTCCGCCGACGGCGGTGACGAACCAGCGCGAGATGGTGGTCACCGCCAATCCCCTTGCCACCGCCGCCGGGGCCAAGGTGCTGCAACAAGGCGGCACGGCGGCCGACGCCATGGTGGCGGTCCAGGCTGTGCTCGGCCTCGTCGAACCCCAGTCGAGTGGCCTGGGCGGTGGCGCCTTCCTCGTCTGGTACGACGGCGCCACCGGCGAGATCACCACGTATGACGCCCGGGAGAAGGCACCGCTCGCCGCCACCGAGGATCGCTTCGCCGGCCTCGGTTTCTTCACCGCCTGGCAGTCCGGACTGTCGGTCGGTGTGCCCGGCACGCCGATGCTGATGGAGGCGGTGCACGAGGCCCACGGCAACCGCCCGTGGCCGACGCTGTTCAACCCGGCGGTGCGACTGGCCGAGGGGGGCTACGAGGTCACCGACCGCACCGCCGACCAGGTCAACACCCTTCTCGGGTTCAACGCGAGCTGCACCGAGCGCCTGTTCTTCCGTGACCCCACGGCCTTCGAGTACTTCACCAACGGCAGCGAAACCGACTGCGCCGCCGTCCCGGCCGGAACCCGGGTCCGCAACCCCGACTACGCCGACACGCTGAAGACGCTGCGCTCCGACGGCGCGGCCGGCTTCTACTCGGGACCGCTGGCCCAGGCGATCGTCGACGCCGTGCAAACCGACCCGGCCATTCCGGGCGATATGACGCTGGCCGATCTCGCCGCCTACGACGTGGTCGAGCGGGAGCCGGTCTGCGTCGACTATCGGGGTCATCAGGTGTGCGGCATGGGTCCGCCGTCGTCGGGTGCGCTCGCCGTCGGCCAGATCCTCGGCATCCTCGAGAACTTCGATCTCGGCGCCGATCCGCTGGGTGAGGAGTTCGTCCACCTGTTCGCCCAGGCCGGGCGCTTGGCCTTCGCCGACCGTAACCTCTACGTCGGTGACACCGACTTCGTGACCGTACCGGTCGAGGGCATGCTCGACGAGGAGTATCTCGCTTCACGGGCCGCCCTCATCACCGATATGGACATGGGCACGGCCCAGCCGGGTTCCCCTCCTGGCGAGTTCGACCCGACGAGCCCCCAGGAGTCCGACACCGAAGGCGGCACGAGCCACGTCTCGATCGTCGACCGCTACGGCAACGCCCTGTCGCTGACCACCACGATCGAGAGTTCGTTCGGCAACGGTGTGATGGTGGCGGGCGGCGGCTTCCTGCTCAACAACGAACTCACCGACTTCTCGTTCAGGCCGACCGACGCCGAGGGCACTCCGATCGCCAATCGGGTCCAGCCCGGCAAGCGGCCCCGCAGCTCGATGTCGCCCACCATCGTGCTCGACGGCGACGGCAACCTCGAGCTGGTCACGGGCTCGCCCGGCGGATCGCGGATCATCGGCTACACCGCCCAGTCGATCGTGAACGTGCTCGACTTCGGCCTTGACGCCCAGGAGGCGGTGAACGTCCCGCACCATCAGAACCGCAACGGCTCCACCAACCTCGAAACGCCGATTCCGGGCGTGACCAACGACTACGATGTCGAGGCGTTGGCCGCGGCCTTGGAGGCCCGGGACCACCCGGTGAGCATCGGAGCGATGACCAGCGGACTGTCGGTGATCCACGTGACCGACGACGGACTGGTCGGCGGCGCCGATCTGCGGCGTGACGGCTCTGTCGGCGGTCGCTGACCGCCGGTCGTCGACACACTCTCATCGTCTTCAACCATTCGCGGGCCCTCCTCAACCGTTCTGGGGTGTGGGGTGATCGATAGCGGTCACCCCACACCCCAGTTGGTGGGTGGCTTCAGTTGGTGGGTGGCTTCAGTTGGTGAGCGGATGGCCGTGGCTGTCGACTGATCGGCCGACGAGGCGAGCCCGGCCCACCGAGTGGAAACCGAATCGGCGGCGGGCCTGATCGACGGCCCGGTCGAGGTCGAGACGCTCACGGTCGCCGAGGTCACGGTCGCCGTGCTCGGGGCCGGCGTCGCCGGTGCGCCGGGTTGACGGGCCGGGCCGGCCGAACGGGAGGCTGAGCTGGACCGCGTCGTCGGGGCACAGGTTCGACACCGCAATCCCGACCTTCGTGCAGCCCTTCTTGGCGAGCAGCGGCCAGGCGGTGTCGAGTAGACGGTGGGCCACCGTGTGGATGAGCTTCGTCGAGTCGGTCGGATCGGGCAGCGTGTGTGAGCGGGTGGCCGAGGTGAAGTCGCCATAGCGAAGGCGTAGCGTCACCGTGCGGCCCAATTGACGCGACGACCGCAGCCGGTTGGCCACCCCGTCGCACACGGCGAGGAGGATCTCCTCCGCCTTGTTGCGATCGATCCCGCCCCGGGGCATCGACCGCTGCGACCCGATCGAACGGTTTCGGCGGCCGACCTCGACGCGACGGGGATCCCGGTTGTTGGCCAGGGCGTGCAGGTGGTTGCCGGCGCCTTTGCCGATCATGGCGACGAGCGAGTCGAGGTCGATCCCGGCGACGTCGGCCACCCTGCGGATACCCCGCTGGTGGAGCCGTTCCGCCGTCTTCGGGCCAACGCCCCACAGCGCCTCCACCGGCAGGGGATGGAGGAAGTCCAGCTCCCGCCCCGGCTCCACGACGAGGAGGCCGTCGGGCTTGCCAACAGTACTCGCCACCTTGGCCAGGAACTTCGTCGAGGCGACACCGACGCTCAACGGCAGGCCGACCTCCTCCCGAACCCGGCGTCGCAGGTCGGCTGCGATCTGATCGGCCGGACCGACAAGGCGTCGGAGCCCGGTCACGTCGATGAACGCCTCATCGATCGACATCGCCTCGACGACGGGACACGTGTCGTGAAAGATCTCGAACACAGCCCTGCTGGCCTCCGCATAGGCCTCCATGCGGGGTGGCACCACGATCAGGTGGGGGCAGCGGCTGCGGGCGATCCGCTCGTTCAGGGGTGTCTTGACTCCGAAGCGGCGGGCCTCGTAGCTGGCGGCGAGCACGATGCCCATGCCGACGGCCACCGCCTTGCCGGCCAGATCCGGGTTGTCGCGCTGCTCGACCGACGCGTAGAACGCGTCGAGATCGGCGTGCAGGATCGCCGGCGGACGATTCGCCTGTCGACTCACTGAACATATGTTCGAACAGGATTGGACTCCTGTCAACCGGGTATCGGTTAGAGTTCGCAGGGTCTCGTAGCCGACCAGGGAGTGAACACCATGGAGCCGAAGTCGATCGTGGAGTGGGACGACTTGGAGGTCGACGTGCCCCACGGCGTGCTCGTCGGCACCGTCGACCTGGTGGTGATCCGCTACGGCGACGACCATGACCAACACTCGGTTCTCTACGGTCGGTGTCTGCACCGGGGAGCGTTGATGGCCGACGGTTCGGTCGTCGGGCAGGATCTGATCTGCGGACTGCACGGCTGGGACTACCGGGTCGACTCGGGCATCAGCGCCTACAACAACTCAGAACAGCTGGAGAAGTTCACCTCGTGGGTGTCCGACGACGGCGAGGTGATGGTCGACGCCGATGAGATCGCCGAGTGGGCCCTTCAGAACCCGCAGCCGTACGACCGGGATGCCTACCAGGGTGCCTATCAGGACCCTCATGGCACCGACGACGAACCGCATGTATCGGAGATCCGCAAGCTGGCCGGCGAGGGCCTGTCGAAGATGGGCCACCACGGTCCGACGGCCGCGATGGGGGTGTCACACCTGGAGTTGCCGTCATGGGACGACATCCAGTTCGTCACCGCCCAGCTCGCCCGGCGGCCCCTGCTCGACGACGAACCGGTGTCGGCCACGACCGTCATCGGTCCGAACGCGGAGAAGCCACTCGAGCTGTCGATGCCGATCTTCGTGTCCGACATGAGCTTTGGCGCGCTCTCCGAGGAGGCCAAGGTGGCTTTGTCTCGGGGCGCCGAGCGGGCCGGGACCGGCATCTGTTCCGGTGAGGGCGGCATGTTGCCCGAGGAGAAGGCCGAGAACTCGCGCTACTTCTACGAGCTGGCGTCGGGTCGGTTCGGCTGGTCGCTCGACAAGGTGGCCGATGTGGCGGCCTTCCACTTCAAGTTCGGGCAGGGGGCGAAGACCGGCACCGGCGGTCATCTGCCGGGATCGAAGGTCACGGGCAAGATCGCCGAGGTCCGCGACCTGGACGAGGGCGAGGATGCCATCTCGCCGGCCACGTTCACCGACCTGATGACCGTGGACGACTATCGAGCCGTGGCCGCCGACGTTCGGGAGGCATCCGGTGGAATCCCGATCGGGGCCAAACTGTCGGCTCAGCACATCGAGGCCGACATCGACGCGGCGCTCGCCATCGGGGTCGACTACATCATCCTCGACGGGCGCGGCGGCGGCACCGGCGCCGCACCCACGGTGCTCCGTGACAACATCTCGGTGCCGACCGTCCCGGCGCTGGCTCGGGCCCGTCACCATCTCGACCGCGTCGGCCGCAGCGACGTCACGGTGGTCGTCACCGGCGGTCTGCGCACCCACGCCGACTTCGCCAAGGCCCTGGCGCTCGGGGCCGATGCGGTGGCCATCGCCAACTCGGCGATCCAGGCCATCGGCTGTCTGGGGATGCGGGCCTGCAACACCAACAACTGTCCGGTCGGCATCGCCACCCAGAAACAGGACCTTCGCTCCCGTCTGATCGTCGACGAAGCCGCCGACCGGCTCGAACGGTTCCTTTCGGCCACCGTTGACCTGATGGCCGTGATCGCCAGGGCCTGCGGTCATTCGTCACTGGCCGACTTCACCCTCGACGACCTCACCACCTTCGACCGTGACATGGCCCATCTGTCGGGTGTTGCCTACGGCGGCGTGTCCCGCTGACGTCTGGTAGCAGAAGGCGAGGTCAGACCTCGCCTTCTGCTACCAGAATCTGGAGTCAGTGCGAAGGTGTGAGGAATCGGCCGGCGAGGGAGACGAGTTCGGCCGGCTCGTTGGCATACATCGACCACAGGATCTCCTGCATGTTCCAGCCCAGCTCCTTGACCTTGTTGCGCGTGCGACGGTCCCGTTCGACAGCATCCCGGGCGAAGTGGAACGCCAACCCGTCCAACTCCCAGCACTTCTTCAGCCTCGGCCAGGCCAGGTCGACCTGCAGCACATGGTTACCCTGCTCATCGCAGATCGGGTATTCGATCTCGGGTGTCGGAAGCCCCGCGTCCTCCAACAGATTGACGACGAGACGACTGAAGTCCGACAGTGGGACGGTGGCATCCTCGATGCGTCGCTCCAGGACCCGGCGAAGAACGCCACATCCGTTCCGGCCCGATCGGGAGTGGCGTTGCAGGCATAGAGCGAGCCTCGGCCAGGTGGTGAGCCGCTGGCGGATTGCCGACTCGGCAAGCCGCTCGACCGTGCGCGGACCGACCACGTCGCCACAGTCGAGAATGGTGCGCTCAAGCCCCGTACAGGGAATGCCTCTCCGCACGACCGCGTCGACCCGATCCCACTGCGTGGTGGTGTGGAGTCGAACGCCGTCTCGGCGGGTCCGGATACCGCGGGGAACGACAACCTCGGGTGGCGGCTGATGGTAGAGCTCAAGCCCCCAGAGCGCGGCCCCGCAGCGGAGCCCGGCCAGACCGGAGGTCGACAGGACGCCGGCCAGGAGTCGTGCCTCCCATCGGTCGGGAGCGGCCGCATGGCGGTAGACCTTGGGTTGAACCTGCAGCCACTCGCCCCGCCGCACTCGGGCCTGGATCTGGTAGTCGCTGTAGTGTCGGCGGGCCTGATCGCGGCTGATCAGCCCGTACTGGGTGGTGAAATGGTGAAAGACGTCCATGGCGTCCTCCCTCGTGCATGCATCGTTTCGACAGACAGGGGGAAGCCGTTGTGATCGAGTATGGCCGACCGGTGTGACACTGGCCCGCCAAGAAACTTTGGTAGCAAAAGGCGAGGTCTAACCTCGCCTTTTGCTACCAGTCGTCAGATTAGTGGCACTGGCTAGTGACACTGGCTAATGACACTGCCAGAGCAAGGTCATGACCTCGGGATGAGTCCGGCAGTAGCTGACGTAGGCGCAGCCGGCATCGCCGAACATGAGTCCGTGCGGACCGCCGTTGTCGAGCTGATAGAGGTGAGCCATTTCCTCGCCACACTCCCGGCACGACGGATACTCCCGGTTCTGCACCCAGTTCGGCCAACCACCGAGCTTGTCACCTTGGGTCGGCGTGCCGATCACGGCGTCGAGGTGTTGTCCGTATCCGATGCCCTCGATGTCGATGCCGACGTCGGGGACGGCGAACCGGAAGTTGTCATTGTCGAATCGGATCCGAGCCCCGAGTTCGATGAGGTCGCCGTGGTCCGGCCGGTCGACGACGTTGGTCCACTCCGTGATCACCCGGCGACGTGACTCGACCGAGCGGGTCCAGTCGGGCTCGGGAGCCAGCCGAACACTGTGGCCGAACGAATACGGCTCCCAGGTCTCGGTATCGCACTCGCCGTCGGCTCCGTAGAAGCAATAGTGCACCTCGACAATGCCCTCCCGCAGCGGATGATCGAACTCGGCCGGCATTGTCGCCAAATGCAGCGTCAGGATGAGGTCCATTGCGGAACCACACGCTCCGCAGTCGGGCTCCGGCTCGACGTCGAGACCCGGCGGTGGCGCGCCGTACCAACTGAACACTCCGCCGGAGGGTGCCGGGCCGAGCGTCGGTGTCCAACCTGGCTTCGCCTGTTCATCGAGCCAGGGCCCCAGCTGCGCAGCCAGGGCCGCCATGTCGTCTGCGTCTCCCATGAACCCTCCTTCGGAACTCTTGTAGCAGAAAACGAGGTCAGACCTCGCGTTTTGCTACCAGTCTTCGAGTGACTCGGCGAGGGCGGTGCGGTACTCGGCGACGCGGCGCAGCTTCAGGTCCTCGTAGCCCCGGACGATGTCGGGGAGCTGGGCTAGCGCGGTCGCGGCCTCGAGGTTGGACGACGTGAGCTTGGGCGTCACTCGATCGAGCGCCGAGCGGTACTCGTCGATCAGCGACCGTTCGACCCGGCGCATCTCCATTCGGCCGAACGGGTCGAGGCGAGTTCCCCGCACTCGTTTGCCGGCAGCCAGGGTCTTCAGCATCGGCACCGCCCACGGACCGAGTGGGATCTTGTCGTCGAGACCGAGCGCTTTCAGCATCGGCGGATGCAGATGCCAGCTCACGTCGGCGTCGGGTCCGCCGACCGACTCGGCCGCCGCCCGCCCTTCGGGACCGAGCAGGAGGCGGGCCACCTCGTACTCGTCCTTGTAGGCCATCAGCTTGTGGAGGTTCCGGGCCACGGCGGTCGTGAACGGCAGCGGAACCACCTCCCCGGTGACCGGCTCGCAGCGGCGCTCGGCGGCCAGAGCGTCGCCCACCGTCGCCAGGAACGAGGCGGCGTAGGCCCGGTCCTGGTAGGCGACGAGATCGGCGGCCAGCATCGTCAACAGCTCGTCGACATCGGCGGGCAGCGACCACCCGTCGATCGTCGATCGCAGCGACTGCGACAGCTGCGGCACCGCTACCCGTACCGGAATTCGTGACGTCTCCCCGAACCCGGCGGCGGCCAGCTGTTCGACCGTCGATCGGTCGTGGGCCCAGCGCCGGCCCCAGTCGAGGGCGGCGAGGTTGGCGTCGACCGCAACACCGTTCAGGTCGATGGCCCGCTCAACGCTGTGCACCGAGACGGGGATGGTGCCGAGCTGCAGCGCCACCCCCAGCATCAAGATGTTGGCCGCCGCCGCGGTCCCGGTGAGCGACGAAGCCAGCCCGACCGAGTCGAGCGAATGCGATCGGTTGTCGTCACCGGCGATGGCGGCGAGCCGCTGGTCGAGTTCCGCCGTCGGGTAGGCGATGTCGGGGTGGGACACCATACGACCGGTCGGCGTTCGGTGGGTCGAGACGATGACCGTCGAGCGCTCTCGATCGGCGGCTGCAACCGGCCCGTCGGCCAGTGCGACCATCGCGTCGAACCCGAGGATCACATCGGCCTGTGCGCCACCGACCAGATTTGACGCGATGGTGCCCGGCCGGGCCAACACGATGTCACTGACCACCGGCCCCGCCTTCTGGCTCAGGCCGGTCTGGTCGAGGCCCCGCACCTCCCACCCGTCGAACATGGCGGCCGTCGACAGGATCTGGGCCACGGTCACCACCCCGGTCCCACCGATACCGGCCAGACGGATCCGTACCTGGTCGACCCCGTCGGGGAGGATCGGATCGGGCACCGAGCCGTCGGGGTCGAGCCCGGTGCCAGCGCCGACTCCGTTGTCGCCGACCTCGACCGTCATGAACGCCGGGCAGTCACCCTCCAGGCAGCTCTCGTCGAAATTGCACGATGCCTGGTCGATCGTGGTCTTACGTCCGAACGGCGTTTCGAGTGGCTGGACCGACAGGCAGTTCGACACGTCACCGCAGTCCCCGCAGCCCTCACAAACCCGGTGGTTGATCACGATCCGGCGGGTCGGCATCGTCAACCGGCCCCGGCGACGGGCCCGCCGCAGCTCGGCGGCACAGGCCTGGTCGTGGATCAGCACCGTGACCCCGGGTGTCGAACGCAGATCCTCCTGCACCGCCACGATGTCGGTCCGGTCGTGTACCTCGACGCCGTCGGGCAGTCGGGTTCCGCCCCGCCCCCGATATCGGCCCGGGTCGTCGGTGGTCACCGCCACCTTGGCCACGCCGTAGCCGAGCAGCACCGACACCAGGTCGGGGATCGACAGCTGGTTGACCGCGTCCTGGCCGCCGGTCATGGCGACGGTGTCGTTGTAGAGGATCTTGAACGTCATGTTCATCCCGGCGCCGACGCAGTACTGGAGCGCCAGCTGGGCCGAGTGGAAGAAGGTGCCGTCGCCGTAGTTCTGGAAGAGGTGGTCGGTCTCGACGAACGGCGCCATGCCGATCCACTGCGCCCCCTCGCCACCCATGGCGGTGATGCCGATCGACTCGCCGACCCGCTCCTCGTCCATCAGCAGCGTCATGCCGTGGCAGCCGGTGCCGGCCCCGACGAGCGAGTCGTCGGGCACCTTCGTCCCCCAGTTGTGCGGGCAGCCGGAGCAGAAGAACGGCGTTCGGTTGACCGACAACGGGATCAGCTTGCGTTCACCGGTCGGAGCGGCAGCCGCACTCCTGTCGGACTCATCGAGTCGGACCAGCCGCTCGTCGAGTCGAACGGCCAGACGCTCGCGGAGGCCGCCGATGATGGCATCGGCGTCGAGGCGACCCCATGCCCGCATGAGCACCCGGCCATCGTCATGGTGCTTGCCCAGCACCCGTGGGTGGTGGCCGCCGCCGTAGAGGGCGTCCTTGATCAGCCACTCCAGGGTGGGGTTCTTCTCCTCGATGACCACGATCTCGTCGAGGCCGCGGGCGAAGTGACGGACCTTGTCGGCGTTGAACGGCACCGGCATTCGCAGCTGGAGGAGTCGGATGCCTGCGGCCTCGATGTCGCGTTCGGTCGACAGGCCGAGGCGCCGCAGCGCATCGAGCACCTCGTAGTAGGTGAACCCGGTGGCGACGAGCCCGATCCAGGCGTCTGCGGGATCGACGGTGATCCGGTTGAGATCGTTCAGGACGGCGTACTTCTCGGCCAGCGGCAGGCGGATCTCCCGGAACTCCCGTTCGACGTCGAGCATGCGGCGGCCGAGGAACATGGCCGACGGGGTGTTGCGCCAGGGTCGCCCGTCGACATCGATCGAGGGCAGCGCCGGCGGCGTCGACAGCGCGGGCAGGTCGACGGTGCCCGAACCGTCGGCGACCGGGGTCACGATCTTCATCGACGTCCACAACCCCGATGCCCGGGACAGGGCCACGGCATGGAGCCCGAGCTCCAGGCACTCGGCGACCGTACCGGGATAGAGGATCGGCATGTGCAGATCGACGAGGCTCGCGTCGGACGACGACGGCATGGTCGACGACTTGCAGTCGGGGTCGTCGCCGACCAGAACCACGGCTCCGCCCATCGGTGACGACCCGGCGAACACGCCGTGGCGTAGGGCGTCACCGGCTCGGTCGAGCCCCGGTGCCTTCCCGTACCAGAAGCCGACGACGCCCTCGTAGCGGGCGTCGGGTCGGGTGGCCGCAAGCTGGGAGCCCATCACCGCCGTGGCCCCCAACTCCTCGTTGACCGCCGGTTGGTGCACGAAGGGGAGGTCGGGTGCCAACCGGGCGGCCCGACCCATCTCGGTGTCGAGACCACCGAGTGGCGAGCCCGGGTAGCCGCTGGCGAACGCCGCGGTGTTGTGCCCGGCCGCCGCGTCGATCCGCAGCTGGTCGAGCGGCAATCGGGCCAGAGCCTGGACTCCGGTCAGCAGGACCCGTCCGTCGGTGGCGATGAAGCGGTCGTCGAGCCGGTAGGCCCGATCGGCTCCGGCATCCGGGCGATTGGCCGTGTCAGTCATGCATCATCCCATCGGTCGCTTGATCGGGCGGGCAAGGGTCGACACCGGGTCCGCCGCCAGTCGGTTCCGGCACCACCTGATCCAGTGTCGTGCGCCTTCCCCAGTCGAGCAAGTATTGCTCGATCAAGCCGAACTATTCAGCAGCATTCCGTCTGATGGCCGAATTATCGGGCCGAGCACGGCGCCATTGCTGATCAAACATGCGGTGTGACACCATGATGGAATGGCACCCGCCGATCGTCCACTCGACTCGACCGACCGACGGATCCTCGTCGAACTCCAGCGCGATGCCCGTCGATCGAACAAGGCGCTGGCCGCCGATGCCGGCGTGTCGCCGTCGACGATGCTGAGCCGCGTCCGGTCGCTCGAGAACCGTGGTGTCATCACCGGCCATCACGCCCACGTCGATCCGGCGGCGCTCGGCCGGCCGCTCGAAGCACTGGTGTTCATTCGGGTGCAGCCGAAAACCCGGGAGGTGGTCCAAGAGCTCGTGGAGTCGATCTGGGCGCTGGCCGAGACCACAGCGGTGATGATGCTGACCGGTCCGTTCGACCTGCTCGTCCAACTGAGCGTGGCCGACATGAACGCCCTCGGCGAGGTGGTGCTCAACGGGATTGCCAGCGCTCCGAACGTGGTCGACGAGCAGACCTCGATCGTGTTCCAACACCGCCGCAAGCACGTTCTCGAGCCACTCGACGCCCCGATCTGACGTCGTTCGCGGGTGATAACGGTCAGAACTGACCGTTATCACCCGTAAACGCGCAGGGGCAGGGGCGGCGGCGGGGGTGGGGGCCGGGGTGGGAAGGCGCGCAGGAGGTGGGACGGGCTGAGCGGGTTCAGCGGTCGAATTCGGCGGCGGCGTCGATCAGGGCGTCGTGGAGGTACCGGCCGAACGATCGGTCGGCCGAGATCCAGTACGTCGGCTCGTCGCCGTCGTGGCGGATCACATCGCAGGTCACCTTGGCCACCGAGGCCGACGTCACCGCGCCGTCGGGCATCATCTCGTCGGACCAGTCGAGGCTGCAGACCTTCTCGAGCGCCGACGACGCGGCTGCGCCGGCCACCGCCAGGAGCACCCGCCCATGGGTGATGTCGATGACGTGGGCGGCGGTGTCGGACGTCTGGTCGATCGCCGCCGACACGGCGGCCCAGCAGGCCGATTCCGGGCCGACGAGCGTCCACTCCCCGGGCCGGGTACCGCAAATCGCGGCATCGTCGACGGTGATGCTCGCACCGAACGCCGGGCTGAGACCGTCGGGACGACCAGCCGTGGTCTTGACCATGAGCTTGCACAGGTGGCTCAGATCGGTGATGGTGACCGCAGCACCGGACGATGAGGCGCTAGACACGGAGACGGGCTCCTTCCGGGTCGTAGTGGGCGTGGTGCGCCATGACGGTGGCCGTTGTCCGGGTCCCGTCGGTCAGCACCACCGTCAGCTCGGTTCCGGCCCCGGCCGCCTCGGACAGAACCTGGCCGAGGCAGATCGACCGCTCCAGCGTCGGGGAGTAGCGCGACGAGGTGATTCGCCCGATGATCTCATTGGTGCCGGCCCGAACGATCTGGCAGGCTTCGGCCGGGACGAGCGTGGGGTCGGTCGGTTGGATGGCGACCAGGCGGGCCAAGTCGGCGGCCTCACCGGGATCACGGTCGCCGTCACCGGTCGCGTCGAGCAGCCAGGCCAACTCCGGTTTGCCGACGAAGTCCCGCTTGTCGAGCCTGATGAGGGCGTCGAGCCCGGTCGTCGGCATCCTGGTCAGCCCGTCGGTGTCCTGGCCGACGATGAAGTGGCCCTTCTCCAGGCGCATGATCCGCTGGGCTTCGAGCCCGAACGGAGCGACGCCCAGGTCGCCGCCGTGGGTGAGCAACGCCTCCCACACTGCCAACCCGTGGCCGGCCGGGACGTGTAGCTCGTAGCTGAGTTCACCGGTGAAGCCGATCCGCCACAGGATGCAGTCGGACACCCCGGCCACCGACCCCCGACGCACGTTCATGTAGCCGAAGGCCTCAGGTGACAGGTCGAGGTCGGTCAGGCGCCCCATCAGCTCGCGGCTGTTCGGCCCGGCGACGTTGATCGACGTGTAGGCGCTGGTCATCGGCGTGATCGCCACGTCCCAGTCGGGGTGCATGGTCTGCAGCCAGTTCTCGGCCCACTCCCACACGGTGCCCGCCCCCGACGAGGTGGTCGTCATGAGATAGTGGTCGTGGTCGAGGCGGCCGGTGACCCCGTCGTCCATGACCACGCCGTCTTCGGCGCACATCACGCCGTAGCGCACGCCGCCGATCGGCAGCTGCATCCACTTGTTGGTGTAGAGCAGGTTGAGCAGGCGGGGTACGTCTCGCCCGCGGAGGTCGAGCTTGCCGAGCGGGGTGACATCGATGATGCCGACGTTGGTCCTGACGTTGCGGACCTCGGCGGCCGGATCGCCGTAGTGCTCGGGGCGGATCCACTGTCCGGCGAGAATCGGGGTCATACCGTTGGCCTCGTGCCACGGGTGGATCGACGACACCCTGGTCGGTTCGAAGATCCGGCCGCCGAGGGCTCCGAGGGTGATCGGGGCGAACGGGGGACGCCACACGGTGGTCCCAACGTCGCCGATCGTCTCGCCTCGGATTTCGGCCAGAATCGCCACGGTGTTGACCGTCTCCAGCTTGCCCTGTTCCGGGCCCATGGTCGCGGTGGTGAAGCGCTTGATCAACTCCACCGAGTCGTAGCCTTCCGCCGCGGCCGCCACCAGGTCCTTGGAGTTGACGTCCTCGGAGTAGTCGACGATGCCGTGGCTGGTCGACCGGAACAGCGCCGGATGGGGGTTCGGGCGCAGGGCCGGTCGATCGTCGGTCGGGGGGTCGGGGATCGGCCCGTCCGGCGTTCTGGCCCGGGCGGTGGCCGCCTGCAACGAGGCCCGGACGACGGCGGCCCGTCGCGCCGCCAACTCGCCGGTGGCCCGACCGTGGGCCACGAGTTCGTCGATGGTGCCGTCGCCGACGATGCCGCCGGTCGCCATCACGGTGTCGGGCAGCCGCCCACCGGGTACGAACCGGGCCGCCACCGGATCGTAGACGGGCCGGTCGCCGGCCATGTTGAGCAGCGACGTCGGCGCGGTCCAGCCGATGGCGGTGATCAGCAGATCGGCCTCGACCCGGTTGCCGTCGCCGAGCTCGACGCTCTCGATCCGTTTGGGAGAGCCATGGGTGGCCACGACGGTCTCGCCGGCCCGGGCGTCGACCACCCTGACCACTCGGACCCCGGCCGATTCCAGGCTGCGCACCGCGGCATCGCCCGACGAGTTGGCGGTCAGGACCACGGCCCGGTCGCCCGGTTTGACCGAATGGAGCTCGATGAGTCGCCGGGCCGCTCCCGACAGCATGACGCCCGGCCGGTCGTTGCCGGCGAACACGTACGGTCGCTCGATCAGCCCCGGCGCCACCACCAGCACCTTCGCTCTGGCCTTGATGAGCCGCTCGATGGCGACCGGGTGCGAGCGCGAGACGATGGCGGTCCAATTGTCGTCGTACCGTCCCGTGACCGTGGAGTCGAGCAACACCTCGATGTTGGGGTGAGCGGTCACCGCACGGACCAGCTCGGCGGCTGTCGCACGATCATCGGCGTCGCCGATCAGCAGATGACCGCCGAGACGATGCCCGTGTTCGACCAGCATGACCTGTGCTCCGGCGTCGGCTGCGGCTCCGGCGGCGGCCATACCGGCCGGTCCGCCACCGGCCACGACCACGTCGGGGTGGGCGTACCGTTTGTCGTAGTAGCCGTGGGGAGTGTCGAGGTCGATGGTTCCGCCCGGGGCGAACGTGGCCAGCACCTTCTCGTAGGCCGGCCACAGCCGAGCCGGCTTCATGAACGTCTTGTAGTAGAACCCGGCGGTGAGGAAGCGGGCCACCGCTCCGTTGACGGCCCGGATGTCGAAGTCGAGCGACGGCCACGCGTTCTGGGCCGAGACGGCCATGGCGTCCTCGACCAGGCGATGAGCGGCCCGAACGTTGGGCTCGTCGCCGACCTGCAACCGGCAGTTCGGGTCCCAGTAGTCGGCGGTCAGGATCCCCCGGGGCCGGTGGTATTTCATCGAACGGGAGAAGATCCGCTCCCCGGCCGCCGCCAGCGCGGAGATGATCGTGTCACCCCGGTAGCCGGTCACCGGCGTGCCGTTCCAGGTGAACTCGACGGGCGCGCTCCGGTCGATGACCTCCCCGGGCCGAGGCGGTAGCCGGCGACTCATGATCGAGGGCCCTTCCGGAACGGAAGCGGGGATTGGTGGAACTCGTTGGTCACCGTGTGGCGTTCCAGGGTGATGTAGCGGCGGCAGCCCGATCGGCAGTACCAGGTCTCGGTCAGCCACCCGGCTGGGTTGTCGCGCCGGTACAGGTAGCCCCGCCAGGTTTCCCGATCGGCGGTCTCGGGGTCGGGGCGGGTCACGGCTTCGCCGACGTAGCGAAGGTCGGCGGCGTTGCGAGGACCGCAGTGGGGGCACGGTACGAGCAGCATCAGTGGCCCACCGCCGCTGCGCCCTTTTCCCCGACCAGACGGCCGTCGTCGAAACGGTCAAGGCCAAACGGTGCGATGAGTTTCGGCGTGGATCCCGTTGCGATGCAGGCCGCCATCTGTTCCCCCGACACCGGCCCGGCCTTGAACCCGTAGGTGCCCCAGCCGACGTCGCACAGGAATCCCTCGACCGGCGTGAACCCCATCACCGGCGAGTAGTCGGGGGTCATGTCGCACAGTCCCGCCCACTGCCGTAACAGGCGCATGCGGGAGATGCCGGGCATCAGCTCGAGCACGTGGCCCGCCAGCTCCTCGGTGAAGTCGAGCGAGCCCCGCATGTCGTAGGTGGCGAACGGATCGACCGAGGCGCCGAACACCAGCTCGCCCCGGTCGGTCTGACTGACGTAGACGTGCAGCGACCCCGACACCACGACCGTGGGCAGGAACACCTTGACCGGCTCGGTCACCGCCGCCTGCAGCGGGTGGGTGGTGATGGGTAGGCGGACACCGGCCATGGCGGCGATCAGCGACGCCCAGCCGGCCGTGGCATTGAGGACGAGCGGCGTGGCGATGTCCCCCCGGGTCGTCCGCACCCCGGTCACCCGGCCACCGTCACCTCCAGTGACGGTGATGTCGGTGACCTCGGTGTTCTGATGGATCTGTACTCCCAGCGCGTCGGCTGCCCGGGCGTAGCCCCAGTTCACGGCGTCGTGGCGGATCGTGCCACCGGGCGGGTGGTAGAGCGCTCCGAGGATCGGGTAGCGGCGGTGGGGTGACGTGTCGAGGCTCGGGGTGAGCTTCTTGATCTCGTCGGGGGTGATCACGCTGGAGTCGATGCCCTGGAGCTTGTTGACCTCGGCTCGCCACCGCATGGTGCGGAGGGCGCCGTCGGTGTGGGCCAGGGTGAGGTGTCCGCGCTCGGAGAACATGACGTTGATGTTCAGGTCGTCCGCCATCGAGTTGTAGAGGTCGAGCGAACGATCGTAGAAGGCCACACCTTCGGGGGTCAGGTAGTTGGAGCGAACGATGGCCGTGTTGCGGCCCGACCCGCCGCCGCCGACATAGCCCTTGTCGAGCACGGCCACATCGGTGATGCCGTGGTTGGCGGCGAGATAGTAGGCAGCGGCCAAGCCGTGCACGCCGGCGCCGATGATGACCACGTCGTAGCTGGGCTTCAGATCGTGATCCCGCCAGGCTCGAGGCCACGACTCACCGGTGACACCTCGCCTGACCAGGCTTGCCGCCGAGTATCGAGCCGGCACCGTCGGGCCCGATCTCCGCCGGATCGTGGCGGCGAACCGGCGAGCCGACGTCACCTCGTTCCCTTCATGCTGATCATGGCACGAGAGTATACTTTTCACTCGCTATCAGTGTGAAGGGCGCTCAGGATGGGAACTGACATGAACAGATTTCATGACAGATTTCATGACCTCACCTCGGCCGCCGATGCCACCGCCGGCCGTTGGTGCCGACAAGGTCCGCTCCGAGTATCCGCTGTCGATGCTGGCCAGCTTCGACGCCGCGGCCCGTCACGGCAGCTTCACCGTGGCCGCCCGCGAACTCGGCGTCGGCCAGCCGGCGATCAGTCATGCCGTTCGCCGTCTCGAATCGGAGCTGGGAACCCCCCTGTTCCGCCGCCTCCATCGGGGCGTCGAACTCACCGAGTCGGGGCAGGTGCTGGCCGACGCCGTCCGCTCGGGGCTCACCGCCATCAACGACGGGATCGACGAGCTGCGCCGCCGCCATCGTTCCGCAGGTCGAACCGTCACCATCGGCACCTCGACGGCCACGGCGGTGCACTGGCTGATACCGCGCCTGTCCCGCCTCAAGATGGTCGCCCCCGACATCGACGTCCAGTGCATCACCAGCGACACGAACTCGTTCGATCTGCAGACCCTCGACCTGTTCATCCCGGTCGGTCGGGGCGACTGGCCCCATCGCCGGCGGTGGCCGGTCGCCAACGAGCTCGTCTACCCGATCTGCTCGCCCGACCTGTCCAGTTCGCTCGCCCCGTTGCCCGCCCCGGTCGAGCGGCTGGCGGACTTGACGCTGCTCCACGTCCGGGAGCGGCATCGGTCGAGGCTCACCTGGGCCCAGTGGTTTGCCGAGGTGGGTGCCGGTGTCGCCGCCGACCACGGAGTGACGATGGCGAACGACTACACCGTGCTGCTGCAGGCCGTTCAGGCCGGGCACGGTGTCGCATTGGGATGGCATCACATCGTCGCCGACCTGGTCGCCCGCGGCGTCGTGGTTCGCCCGGTGGCCGAGGAGGTCGAGTCCGGCCGCCTCGTCTATCTGCACGCCCCGCCCGGTTCGACGTCGTCGCCGCTCGTCGACGCCGTTCGAGAGTGGCTGGTGGAGGGATTCCCCCAAAACGCCTCTGCGTGACGCTCCCAGAGCCGTTGATCGACGGTCGTGGGCGGGACGACCCGGCCGGTCATGGTTCGAACGGACCAGCCGACCCCGATTTAGCTACCCGCCGCCTCAACCGGGCACCGGTCCAGGTCGATGTGAACACAGGGACCTCGCGTTCCCCAAAACCCCGTGCGCGCACGACCTTTACATCCCTTGAAACCCGACAACTCCCGACGAACGAGGCGGCATCCGACGAATCCGACCTCCGATCCGGTCGACCCCGGCTCTGACGAGCCCGAGCCGGCCGGACGACTTGCGTTCTGGCTCACCGGCTTCGGACGTCGGGTGGGCGCGGCCGTGGTGCTTCTCGCCGCGGGCGCCCTGGTGGTGGGAGGCATTCGAACCAGCCTGGCCGAGGTCTCGGCCTCGACCTCGTCGACCGGCCTGTTCAGCGCCGGCTCCATCGAGCTTGAGCAGGTCGGCGAGGCGGTCGAACTACTCTTCGACGAGGACCTCCTGTATCCCGGTGTGTCGGCGGAGGCGTGTGTCGAGATCGCCTATCGCGGGTCGGTACCGGCCGAGGTGCGGGCGTTCGCCCAGCCACTCGGCGGCACCGGACTGGATGAGTTCATCGAGATGGAGATCTGGACCAGTCGCCGCCCGTGTCCCGGCAACACGTCGGGCGAGCCGCTGTTCGCCGAGACGCTGCGGACCTTCTGGCAACGGCACGGCGACTATGCAGCCGGGATCGGTCTCGGGAACCTCGAGCAGGACGAAACGGTGACGATGGTGGCTCGCGTCGAGCTGCTCGACAACAACGACGCAGCCGGCCGCTACACGGACTTCGCCGTTGTGGTGGAGGCTCGCCCATGACCGCGTTCTCGCACGCGCCGATCGAGATTCTCGACGATGACGCGGCTGAGATTCTCGACGAGGACGCGGCCGAGGAGAGCCAAACGCGGTCGCTGAGTCGGGCCGTCGGTCCTGCCGTCGCCCTGGTTGCCTGGATCTTCGTCTACCTGGTCGGGCTCCTGGGCTTGTGGGTGACGTTGGTGGCGTCGGCGACCGGGTGGCATCCGGTTGTCATCACCAGCGGCTCGATGGCCCCCGTGCTGCGGATCGGGGATGTCATCCTCATCGAGGACCATCCCGACGACCTGCTCGGGCAGCGATCGGTCATCACCTTCGAACGCGACGGCGACGTCATCACCCACCGCATCTTCGAGGTGGAGACCGAGAAGGGGGTCTACATCACCAAAGGCGACGCCAACCTGAACGTCGACACCGACGCCGTCGAGGTCGACGATGTGGTCGGAGTGGCCCGACTCGTCGTGCCCCTCATCGGATTGCCGTTCGTCTGGTACCAGACCGGGCAGCTGGTCCCGTTGGCGGCGATGGGCATCTTGTCGGTGGCTGCGCTTGCCTTCGGTGGCGGACGGACCCGTCAAGGACTCAAGGTCTTTCGCTCCACGATCATGGAGGGCGCCTCGAGTGTGGCCGATCAGGCGGTGCGTCGGGTCCGGATACTCATCGCGGTGATGATCGCCAGCCAGTACGTCATCGACGGCAGCCGCTTCACGATCGAGGGGCTGCCCATCTCCCCGGGTTCGGTTCTGGTGGTATCACTGGTCTGGCTCGGCGCCACCAACTTCGCATCGGTCCGTTGGTCCATCGAAGACCACGGCTGGATCGTCTCGGTCGGCCAGCTTGTCGCTGACACCGTACTGGTCGTGTTCCTCACCACGGCCACCGGCGGCTCCGGTATCGGCTGGGTGCTCACCGCGGTGCCGATCGTCGAAGCCGCAGTCCGATTCCGTCTCGCCGGGGCCCTCGTCCACTGGATGCTGATGGCCATTGCGGTGATACTCGGTCGCCTGTGGATGTTGGAGCGGTTCGGCTTCTCGACGGTCTCGACCATCGGCGAGTTGGAGCAGCTCCTCGATCAGATGAGTGTGCTCCTGCTGGTGATCGTCCCCGGCGCGTTCCTGGCCGAGCAGTTGATGGGTGACGTGCTGGTGCAACGGCAGGCCACTCGCGAGGCGCTCGATCGCGGGCGCCTGCTGGAGAACGTGGCCGAGGTCGGCCACGAGGTGACCAAGATCGGGTCGGCGCTGTTCGACACACTGACCGGCTCCGCCGTTGATCTGGGGTTCGATGTGGTCGACGTGTGGGCCAGGAGTCGGACGGGAAACTGGGCGCTGGTCGACCTGGCCAGCAGCCATCCGTCGCTCATGCTGCCCGATCCGGGCACCGCCGGAAGCGGACTTCGCTACATCGACCTCGTGTACACCGAGGTCCTCGTCGACCACCGGGATGTCGATGATGCCGAACGGGAGGCGCTCGACGAACTCGGTGTCGATCACCTGGTCCGCATCACCCTCGCCTCCGGTGACACCATGGTCGTGCTGCGGGCCGCCGGCGCGATCGGCGTCGAACTCGATGGCGACAAGGTCGAAGCACTGCGTCTGCTGAGCGGCCAGGCCGCCGTCGCCATCCACAATCAGGATCTCGTCGGAGAGTTGCAGCAGCTCCACTCCCAGCTCGAGCACCAGGCGCTCCACGATGCTCTCACCGAACTGCCGAACCGGGCCTACTTCCTCCGTGAGCTGAACCGGGAGCTGTCGCCCGAGGTCCGGGCGGCGCTCGACCCGGGTCGTGACAAGTGGGTGCTCTTCCTCGATCTCGATGGATTCAAGCCGGTCAACGACAAGCTCGGCCACGACGTCGGCGATGAACTGCTCAAGGCGGTCGCCCGAAGGCTGGTCGACGTCATCGGACCATCGGGGTTGGTGGCCCGTCTCGGTGGCGACGAGTTCACGGTGTTGCTGCCGGATGCCGACAAGACCAACGCGACCGAAACGGCGGCGGCCATCCACCGATCGCTGAACGTCCCGATAACTCTCGGCCCTGACACGGTGCAGATCGGAACCTCGATCGGCCTGGCGGTCTACGAGCATGGTGTCGACACCAGCGAACTGCTGCGCCGGGCCGACACCGCCATGTACGCGGCCAAGCAGTCGAAGGGAGGGATGGCCCACTACGATCCGTCACTCGACGAGGCCGACCAGGCGAGACAGCGCCTCATCGACGACCTCGATGCGGCCATCACCAACGACGGACTGTCGCTGGTCTACCAGCCGCTCGTCTCCATCTCCCGACGGATGATCGTCGGCGCCGAGGTTCTGCTCCGCTGGGATCATCCGGAGTTGGGTCGGCTCAGCCCCGAGCTCGTGCTCGAGACCGCGGAGAGGGCCGACTCGGTCGGCCGGCTCAACCGATGGATCATCGACAATGCCATGCGGGAGCTCGGCACCCTGCCTCTGGCCCCGGACGACGACTTCACCCTTGCGGTCAACGCCTCACCTGCGGAGCTGGAGTCGGAGGAGCTGATCCCGAACCTCCGGCGGGCGCTGGCCGAAACCGGTCTGCCTCCACACCGGCTGATCGTCGAGCTGAGCGAACGAATCGTGGCCGCCGGCGACGATCTCAGCGAGATCATCGAGCAGCTCATCGAGCTGGGCATCGTGTTGTCGCTCGACGACTTCGGGGAGGGCAAGACCTCGCTCGGCCACCTGCGGCGCCTTCCCGTCCGCCAGCTCAAACTCGACCGTGAACTGGTCCGGCAGGCCTGCAACAACGAAACCGATCGCATCATATTCCGATCGGTGGTGGAGCTGGGGCAGGGTCTCGGCCTCGAGGTCGTGGCCGAGGGGGTCGAGACCGCCGAGCAGATGACAACCGTGGTGCAGGCCGGCGCCGAGCTGGTTCAGGGCTACGGGCTCTTCCGGCCGATGGCGGTCGACCAGCTCGCCCGTCTACTGCGGGTTGAGGGGCGCTCGGTCGTCGCCGATCGGCTCGGACTCGGCGTTGCACCGGTACGACCCTCTCCGGTCGCCGCCATGTCGGCTCTGGCCCAGCCGCCGTCGATTGCCGTTGGACAGGAGGCACCATGGCCCGACCGTTGACGATCGCCGATATCACGCCCGAGAGTCCCGACAACGAGTCGGAGCGCCGCTGGATCACCCTGGCCACCGCTCGAGCGTTCGCCGCGGCGATGTCGGTGCTGGCCATTGCCACGTTCGTCGTGAATCGCTCCGCCACCGCTCTGACGGTCGACGGAGCCGTCAACGCCGCCGAGGTGGCGTCGGGAACGATCCAGCTCACCGATGACGATGCCGGTCGTGCCCTGTTCGACCTGTCGGACATGGTGCCCGGCCGTTCCAGCACCGAGTGCATCACGATCCGCTACGACGGTTCGATCGTGCCGGTCGAGCTGGCGCTCCAGGCCAAGATCGACGGTGATCTGGGACCGTATCTGGATGTGCTGGTCGAGCAGGGCTCCGCCGGTGGCTTCGAGGACTGCGACGGGTTCCAGCCGCAACGGGTCATCTTCGACGGAACGCTGGCTCAGATGGCGGCCAGGGAACGACTCGAGTTGGAGCGGATTCTCAATCAGGGCGAGTCTCGTGTGTTCCGCTTCCGGTTCGCGTTGCAGGACTCGAACGATGCGCTCGGCCGGTCCTCCACCGTCGGGTTCATCTGGGTGGTGAAACCCGAATGACCGTTCGCCGGCTGAACGTGCCGCTGGTCATCGTCCTCCTGTTGCTGCTGGCGCTGCCGGCGGGGATCGCCGCGGTTTCGGTCGGATCCGGCGCCAACTTCGCCGACGACGAGCGGTTCACCGGCAACCGGCTCGGCGCGGGGTCGGTCGACATCGCCATCGATGACACGGTTCGGGTCGATGCCAGCGGACCGAACGTGGTCAGATCGAGCGATCCGACCCTGTTCTCGGCCTCCAATCTGGCTCCCGGGGATCGACTGACTGGTGCCCTCGCCGTGAACAACAACGGAACGCTGCCTCTCCGATTCTGGGTCACGGCCAAGGCGGCCACGTCGACCGCGGCCCTGGGGGACTGGCTTCTGTTCGACGGCTGGGTGGCGAATGACTGCCGTGCCGGGCCAGAGGCAGCGGTAGAGGTGTTCACCACCAACGTCGTCCTCGGACCCCAACACATCCGGATGATCGGCGATCCGACTGGCCGTGACGAGGAGGAACTCCTCCTCGATCCGGGCGATGAACTCGTGGTCTGTCTCGGTGCCCATCTTCCGCTGGCCGCACCCAACGAGGTTCAGGCGGCGGCCGTCGAGGTGGAACTGATCGTCGCCGCCGAACACGCTCTGGACGGAGGCGGCTGAACCAGCGCCACCATCATCGTCTTGTTCCCGGGCGCTTGTTAGGATCCGGGTGACGGCGGCAGTTCAGAGTCGTGGTTCGGCGGTTGGCAGCTTCAGGAGCATTGTTGCGCGAACCGAGTGGAGGCGAGGACGAGGGCGCCGACAGTTCCGGCGCCGGTGCGGTGGCCACCATCGCCCGCCAGCGGGTTGAGATGCCACCCAGCAGTGATCTGCCCGAACACCGGAGTGGGGGTCGGCCTGCGTTGTCGTTGGGGGTCCGCAGGGCGCTCGTCGATGCCGCTCGAGTCGCCGCCACCGTGGGCGGTGGGCTGGGGCTGCTCCTGCTGGCGTTCTCGGCATTCCAGCTCTGGGGCACGGGACTGCTGGCTGACAGTGCCCAGACCGAACTGGCCGCTGAGTTCGATGTGGCGCTCGACGAGGCCGCCCGCCGTCGTGCCGACGGAGTGACCGCCGGGGTTCATGATGCCGATCGTCGGGCGGGTGGGGTAACCGCGCCTCCGGCGGCCGTCGTCGCTTCCGACGTGCCGCCAACGGCGCCTCCGCCCGAGCCGGGTCGACCGATCGCCCGTATCGAGGCGGCCGCCATCGGACTGGATCGCGTCGTCGTGGAAGGGGTCGGCCGACCTCAGCTTCGGGAGGGCCCCGGACATTACCCCAATACTCCGCTACCCGGGCATGCCGGCCATGTGGCCATCGCCGGCCATCGCACGACGCACGGCTCGCCGTTCGGTGATCTGGACCGGCTCCAGCCCGGTGACCGGATCGACATCGAGACGGTTGACGGCCGCTTCACCTACGAAGTGGAGCCGCAGCGAGGCGTCGGGGGTGAGGTGCTCGGCCATCGAATCGTGGCTCCTGAGGATGTCGAGGTGCTTGCCGACCGTGGTGACAATCGGCTGACGCTGACCTCCTGTCATCCGCGGTATTCCGACCGGCAGCGGCTCATTGTCACCGCTGTTCTGGTCGGCGAGCCGGTCGTGGCAACCAGGGTCGCCGCGGATCTGGGACGGGCGCGGTCGCCGATCACTCCGGGTCCCACCGGCCGCTCCGGGTCGGGTTCCGAGGGAACGGTTGCGGACGGTGGCGTTGGCGGCTCTGTTGTATCCGATGCCCCCGTCAGGACCGACGGTGCGGCACTGGGATGGCAATGGGATCACGCCGGCATGACGGCGGCGTGGGCGCTGGTTGTCTCGTCGATACTGGTGCTGGTCGCGCTCGGCGCTCGCCGGCTTGCCTTGCGTAAGGGCCGCCGTGTTGCCGGCGTTTCGGCGTTTCTCAGCGGACTGCTCCTGATCACATATCCGCTCTTTGAGCTATTCACCCACATTGATAGCTTGATTCCTGCGTACTAGTGGCGTGTCTATTTGCATATAGCTGTTTGTCACTCGTGATTTATTTGTAAATTACGTCGGAATAATTTGGCCGACCATTTACCATACCGGCATGAGTCATTCCGTCGTGGGGAAGATCTGGCCGTTGCGCGCGTCGATTCGGGGGCGAGGAGGCCCGATCGTGGCTGTGGCCACCTGTCTCGGACTGATCTCCGCATTGTTCGTGGCCAGCCCTGTCGCCGCCGAGGTTCCGCCACCGACCTTGACCCTGCAGACCTCGGGGGGCATCGTTCGGGACGATTCCGTGGTGTCCTCGGGCACCACCATGACCGCCGCGGTCGGTGGTCTACTCGAAGATGGAACCGGCGACCGCGAGCTTCGCATCGACCTCGACGACGCAACCGTCTACGAGGCGGGCGGCGTCACCGCTCCGGAAGGGTGGACGGTCGAATGGTCGACCGACGACGGCGCCACCTGGGTGAGCACCGAACCGGGGACACCCGCCGATGTCACCAGCGTGCGGGCCAGCGCGTCGGTCACGGCCGGCACCATCAACGGCACGTCCCAGTCCTACACCAAGGCGGTGAACTCGCCGGTGCCGGCCAGTACCTTCTCGGGTAGCACGGGCGGCGATGGCTGGGACGTGTTCTTCTACGACGACTACGTGCTGAACATCTTCCATCATCAGGCCAGCTACGTCGCCCTCGACTGTCACCTGCGGTCGAGCGGCGCCCGCTGCACCGGCTTCGATCCGACCCAGACCAGCGGCGCCGCCCACTCCCGTTTCAGCGGGTATATGGCGGCCGACCGGTCGGGCGGTTGGGTCGACGGAAACACCGGCAACGCCTACGCATTCACCGCCGACAACACCGGCAGCGGAAGCACCTACCGGATGCCCGGCGTCCTGTGCATGGATCTCAACACTGCGCCGCCGACCAACTGCGGTTTCTCGGCGCTCAGTTCCAACGCCAACATCACGACCTATCAGAGCCTCTCCAACGCCGAGGGCATCGGGGGCAAGCTGTTCGGCTCGGAAAGCCAGAACCAGGAACTGCTCTGCTACGACCCCGACCTCGACGGTCCCTGTACCGGCTCGCCGATCGCCCTCTCGGGTGGAACGAGCGCCCGGCACTACCAGATCTACGGACTGGGCACCAAGGTCTTCGCCACCACCGACACCACCCTCTACTGCTATGAGTCGTCGGATCTCAGTACCTGCGCCGGGTCATGGCCGGTCACCTACGCATCGCTCGGCTGGACGGCCCAGGAGATCTCACCGGTGGCCCACATGGACGCCACCGGCACCGTCGACGGGGTCTGCATGTGGAACGGCTGCCTGGATCTGTCCGGAGCCGAGCAGACCGGCTGGGTCAACCCGCACAGCATCACCCCGTGGGCCAGCAACGCCGGGGCCAACCAGTACTCGGGTTGGTACGGGAAGTTCACCGCCACCGCCGGGCGGGCCTATCTCCACAATGTCTTGAGCACCGCCGCGACCACCGTCTACTGCTTCGACTACGCCACCGAAGCGGCATGTGCCGGTTTCGACATCAATACGACCACCGACACCCGGCTCTACGCACTGGTCACCGACCCGAACAATCCAACCTGTATCTGGTACAACTCCGACCCGGGCAAGATCGGCCTGTTCGACGCGTTGACCGGCGACCCCGAGTGTTCGGCCAATCCGGTCATCACGCTCCAGCCCTCAGCGTTCGCGCCCCGATTCGTCTGCACGACCTCAGGAGGCATCGACAGATGGACGTCGTTGAAACTCGACACGGTCAGCGGCGGAACACCGGCCTCCCAGACGCTCACCGTGAGAACCGGCAACGGCGACGCAGTACCGGGCTGGATAGAAAAACCGATCGACGTCGGTGAGACTCTTTCCCTGGCCAGCCTCTCGGTTGCCCAAACCGGGGCCCGTCCCACCTTCAACATCGCGTTCTCCGGGGTGACCGGGGGTGCGTTGACCTCCGCCGATTTCACGATCCTGTATGAAGGCCGTGGTCCGGAGCTCTGTGTGGACTACACGGTCGACAACACCTCCGTGACGGGATCCCCCAACTGCCCGACGGTGCAGAGCATCGCCGGAACTCTGACCCAGGACGTCTCGGGCCCGACCTCGCAGTCGGCTCCGTCCCGCTCGTTCACCGCCAGCGGTTCGTCCACCGAGTGCCCCGAGAACATCATCTTCGCCGGACCTCCGGGCCCGGTGCAGTCATTGACAGCCGATGTCTCGGCCGCGCTGCAGGCCACCATCACCTTCGAGCCACCGGACGACGACGGTGGCTCACCCATCCGTTGGTACGAACTGTCGATCGACGGCGGCTCCACCTGGACGACGGTCACCGGCACGCCCGACAGCAACAATACGGTGACGACGATCGTGTCACCGCTGGCCGCCGGCGCCTACGACTTCGACGTCAGAGCGGTCAATCTGCTCGGGAACAGCACGGTCGAAACGGTCAGCGGCACGGTCGTCAACACGACCACCACCACGGCGCCACCCACGACGACCACGACCACGGCGCCAACGACGACGACAACCGCTTCGACCACGACGACAGCGCCGACCACAACCACGGTGGTGCCGGTGCCCGATGACAACGGGGACCTGCCCGACCTGGACCCGGGCGGTGTCGGTGTAACCGACGACGGTCAGCCGGTCGAGGTCGACGTCGAGGTCGTCGACGACACGTCGATCGAGGTGACGTCCAGCGACGGTGTCGTTCTGGGCCTCAGCGGGAACTGCGACGGGCCGTGTGACATCGAGACCGACGAGAACGGAGAACCCTATCTGGTCCTGGAGGACACCGGGCAGGTTCGGGTCTTCGGTCAGGAGTTCCGACCGGGCACCCTCGTGCACGTGTGGCTGCTTCCCGAGGGCACCTACCTCGGCGCGGCCACGGTGAACGGCGACGGCACCTTCGACGCCCTCTTCGACGTCGACGCCGCTCCCGGGCGTCACACCATCCAGGTGAACGGCACCACCGCCTCGGGGGCAAGCCGAAGCGCCAACCTCGGTCTGGCCGTCGGGGCCGGAGCGGGGAGTGGGCAGCTGC
This sequence comes from Acidimicrobiales bacterium, assembly GCA_965216675.1. Lineage (GTDB taxonomy): Bacteria > Actinomycetota > Acidimicrobiia > Acidimicrobiales > SZUA-35 > JAHELU01. The sequence continues at coordinate 3,253,014 of CBDCGK010000004.1, forward strand.
CGAACACCGGCGCAAACATGACAATCGCACTCGTCGGTCTCGGCCTGCTGGCAGCGGCGGCCGTCACCTTCGGGGTGATCCGGTTCTCCGGGGTGGCCACGTCCAAGCCGGAGGACGGCGTCGTCTGACGCGGTCGCCGGTACAAACCTGACCCACCCTACGACGGCCGGTCGGACCGCAGCGAGGTCGTGCTGCGGTCCGACCGTCATCGGCTCGAGGTTTCAGTGCATCGGGTCATGGGCCGAAGAGGTGTTGTGAAGCGATTGCGGACCCTCCTCGTTCTCGTCGGGGTTCTCGTCGGGCCGATGATGTCCTTGACCGCCTGCGGTCTTCTGTCGGACGGATCCGCCGCTGGAACCGAGGCTGCAGCGACGCCGGGCGACACGATCGATCTCGGGGCCACCGCCACAACCTGCGAGGATGACCGCGTGCGGACGTCCGGCGACTCCACTCCGGCGGGCATCGGGGATTTCGTGGTCCTCGATCACGGCGTGTTCGTCCAGGCCGAGCAGAACGCCGGGGTCCTCGATGAGCCGGACCTGGGACCGGTGGTGGGCGAGGTTTGCCGCCGGCTGTCCGATCCGGCCGTCCTCGACGAGCTCGACGCCATCCAGATCGGCGACGCCGGCCACCTGCGGACGGGTACGAGTATCCGGGAGATCGTCGGCGCCGATCCGGCGTTGCGGCTCGGTGCTGTCGTGGACGGTCGGGTCTTGGTCTATGAGCGCTCCGATCCCGATGATGCCGTCGTCGGCAGCCAGGTGATCGACCTCGACGGCAGCGTCGACGAGGTGGCGGTGATCCGGGCCGGCGACGAGTCCGTCGTGTGGTCGACGATGGAACCAGCGGTCGTCGACGGACTCGTCGCCGCCGTGAGCGCCGCTCCGGTCGAGCGATCACACAACTCGGAATCGACGGCAGGTGGAGCGGACTACCTGGTCGAGTTCACCCGATCCGACGGGACCTCGAGCCGCCGTCGGTACCAGCCGGCGACCGGGGAGCTGGCGTCGATCGTCGTCCTCCCAGAGGACACCCGGCTGCTCCTGCTGGGGTCGGTTGCCGCCGTCGATCCCTCGTTTGCCGCCCCACCGTCGACCACACCAACCACCCCGACACCCTCACCCACCCCGACACCCTCACCCGGCCCAACGACGCCGACGACACCGACGACCGACCCATCCGGTTCCGGCCTCATCCCCATCCCGGTGAACGAAGCCGAACCCACACTGCGCTTCGACTTCGGAGCGATCGTCGGTACGTCGATCGAGGTCGATGCCGCCTGGATCCAGTTCGATCGCTACCAGTTGGGGGATGGGACCAACGGTCCGGAACTCACCGTGGAGGTGCGGTTCGAGGGGGCGACGGATCTCCCGTGGGCCAACGAGAACTCTCGATTCCGGTGGTACCGGCTGGCCTCCGACGTCGAAGTACTCGAACTCGAGGCTGACTGGTTCAACCGACTCTGCGACGGCGAGCCGGAGCCGGTCGAGTTCGTACCGTCGACGCTGAACCGACTGTTGGCTCTCGATGCCCGACTGGTGAGCCTGACCTTCGCCGACGGCGAGGTCATCCGCATCCGCGACCAGCGATCCTGCTGACGTCTGGTAGCAATAAGCGAGGTGACACCTCGCTTATTGCTACCAGACCATGGTCAGAACTTGGTCAGCGCTCGGCCAGCACCGCTGCCATCTTGTCGAAGGCCTGGCCCCATCCACCGGCTCCGGGGGAGTCGGCCGGAATGCCGGCGTGGGTCATCACCATTTTCGTCTTGCCCCCGACGTCTTCGAGGACGACGGTCACCTCGGTGACCTCCGGGTGGCCGGGCATGCCCATGTCGGCCGGCGACATCACGTTCCCGTGTTCGTCGGCCATGGACTCGGTGTAGACGAGGCGGGTCATCGGTGTGACCTCCCGGTACTCGCCGACAAACCACATCTTCATCGAGCCGTCGGGCGACTCCATGGCGAACAGGCGGCGACCCCCGACCTGCACGTCCATCTCCGCCGTGGGGATGGTGAAGCCCTCGGGCCCGTACCACTTCTGGAACCCCTCGCCGGTGGCCCACAGTTCCCAGACCGCCTCGATCGGGGCGTCGAAGATCCGTTCGATCATGAGGTCCTTTGTGGCTGCATCTTGGGTGTTTCCGTCTTTGGTGTCCGTGTTGTCAGTCATGCTGTGTTTCCTGTTCGGGTTCTTCTCTGGTTTCCGTGGTTTGTGACTCGCGGTCGCGCTCGGGGCGGCCGTCCTGGATGCGATCCAGATAGGCGTCCATGCGATCGAAGCTGGTCTCCCAGATGTGCCGGTACTGCTCGGTCCAGTCGGCGACGGCCTGCAGTGGCGCCGGGTCGATGCGACAGGGCCGGTACTGGGCCTTGCGGGTCTGGGTGATGAGTCCGACCTCCTCCAGCACCTTGATGTGTTTGGAGATGGCGGGGAGGCTGATGTCGAAGGGGGCGGCCAGCTCGTTCACGGTCGCCTCCCCGTCGGCCAGTCGGGCGAGGATGGCCCGTCGCGTCGAGTTGGCCAGCGCGCCGAAGATGTCGCTCAGCTGATCGTCGGACATCGGCGTGGTGAGCACTGCGGAGGGCACGTATTTAAGATATCAGTTAATTAACTTCTACGTCAAGTACGGTGCCCTATTGGAAGGAGAAAAGTGGGGGGAACACCAACACGACCAGCGCCGCCCACGCCGGGTAGACCACGAGGTACGAGGTCTGCCAGCGGGACACCGTCATGAACCCGGCGTGCCCCCGCAGGAATCGGAGATAGAGCCACGCGGTCACCGCCAGGTTGACGAGCAGGATCACGTTCTCCCCGAGCGCGGCGGTCTTGTTGGCGCTGAAGCCGAACTCGGAGATCCGACCGAGGATCGCGGCCAATCCGACCATGTTGATCGCCAGCGCGCTCACGATCAACGCGAGCTGAAGGTGATCGAACCAGTTCGGTTCGGCCCGGGGATCCCGGGACGAGACCGAATAGAGCACGAGGCCCAGCACGACCACCAGGAGCAGATCGATCAGGATCAGGATGTCGCGGTCGACGTCGAATCCCTGCCCGGTGGCGGCGGCGGTGGCCAGGAACACGAGGAACAGCACCGTGAACAACGGGCTGAACACTCGGGTCAGGACCGGGGCCATCGCCTCGATCACCCCCTGACGGGCCTCGACCAGCCAGGCCGCCACCAACAGCGCCCCGGCGATGCCGCCGGGGAGGATCACGTTTGTCATCACGTCGTCGGGGTCGACGCCGATTCCGTCGAAGATGGCGAAGGTCATGGCGATCAACACACCGCCGCCGAACCCGATCAGTGCGTAGTAGATGAAGGCCTCGCCGGTGAAACGGACGAAGTCCATCCGACGGTCATGGTCACGCCAACGGCCGGCCACGTAGGCGAGGCCGATGGCAAACCACAGTGCGATCGGCAGGTGGAGTGCGGCCAGGTCGAGGGTGTGCAGGTCGCCGCCCTCGTCGTAGGGGTAGAGCGACAGCGCGCTGAGCCCAAGGGCCAAGGCTGCCACCGATCCGATGATCCACCGGCGATCGAGATCGCGTTTCCAGGCGAGGTAGGCGAACAGAAACGGCAGCACCGCCGGGGCCAGGTAGCGGCCGAACGAATCGTCTCCCGCGACGGCAAGCGTGGTGATGGCGGCGACGGCGGCGCCCACTGCAAGTACGAGGGCGACGTTGAACTCTCTGAGGTCCACCGCGGCGTCAGATCCGTCCGGGGACGACGCTCCGGGAAGCACGAGCTGGCGCCACAGGCGATCGGAGTGCTCCAGGGCGAACTCACGCGACACCGCATCGAGCCCACCCATACGCTTCACGGCCACCAGAAACGCCTCGTCGGCACTGAGCCCGGCTGCCGACAGCTCATCGATCCGAGACCGCAGATTGTCCTCCAGTTCCTCGACGTCGGCATCGTGCACGGCCCGCCGACGGCGGGCGAACTCCCGCCACTGCGCTATCTGCGCATCCAACTGATCGGTCATGTCGCCACGCCCCAGGTGGGCGTGGCCGGGAGCGTGAGCTTGGCGTCGGTCCAGATGCGGTCGAGCGCGTCGCTCACCATCCGCCACTGCGACCTCTGCTCGACGAGCGCCGCCGAGCCGTCGTCGGTTAGTCGGTAGTACTTGCGGCGCCGTTCGCCGGTCTCGGCCGCCGACCGCCAGGTCGACTCCACGTAGCCCATTCGCTCGAGGCGGTGAAGGAGGGGGTACAACATGCCGTCGGTCCAGGCGATCTCGCCGTCGGACAGCTCGCCCACCCGCTTGATGATGGCATAGCCGTAGTTCTCCCCCTCGGCGAGGATCGCGAGGACCATCGGTGTGGCCGACGCAGCGACCAGGTCTTTTCCAACTTGCATAGCAGTACTATACATCATTGTTCTATGCATAGCGCTGCAAGGTGAGCGAGGCAGAGGAGAGCAGGGGCATTCTCCCGACGTTCGTTCGTCGGCGCCCGTTGTGATGTGCTAACAACAACCCATGACCGACATCCCCCTCACCTTCACCTCCGGTCCCAGCGATCCGATGTGCTTCGACGACGGTGCCGGAACCTGGGTCGAAACCACCATTGCTGCGCCGGCCGATGTGGTCTGGGCCGCAGTGACCGACCTCGACATGCCGGCCCGGTTCTCGCACGAATACCAGGGAGGAACCTGGACCTCGGACGAACGCGGCCTCGGCGCCTCGTTCATCGGCCGCAACGAACACGAAGCCATCGGAACCTGGGAGGTCGAGTCGTGGATCATCGCCTACGACGAGGGTCGAACGTTCGGCTGGGGCACCTCGGACCCCGACAATCCCGGCGCCCAGTGGACGTTCCACCTGGAACCCCAGGTCGGCGGAGCGACCAAGCTGCTGTACTCGCTCACGCTGGGTCCAGGTCCGTCCGGTCTCACCCCTGCCATCGAGCGAATGCCCGACAAGGAGGCTCGGATCATCGAGCGTCGGCTGGCTGAACATCACGGGAACATGACCAAGGTGGTGGAGGGCATCCGTGCCGAACTCGAGGGCGGCGACGGCGGTTGAGCCGATGACCGGGACGACCGGCGACTCCGCGGCCTCGGTGCTGATCCTGGCCGGTGGATCCCCCCACGCCCACGACTTCGAGGCGATCGGGCGGAGCCTCGTCGACATCATCACCGACGAGGGGCACCGCGCCACCGTGGTCGATCACCCCGATGCCGCGGCGCCGCTACTCACTCCACCGGGTCCCGCCGACCGACCGGACCTGCTCGTCATGCACGGCCTGTGGTGGCGGATGGAGGGATCGGCCTATGACCGCTGGCGGTCTGATCACGGCTATGCCACCTCCGACACATGGCGAAGCGCGGTGTCGGATTACGTCGCCGGAGGTGGCCCGCTGCTGGCCATGCACACCACGCCGATCTGCTTCGACGACTGGCCCGAATGGGGAGACATCGTCGGCGGAGCCTGGCAGTGGGGGGTCTCCTCGCATCCCCCGCTCGGCCCGGTGGCGGCCGAGGTGGCCGGCGACCATCCGATCGTCGCCGCTCTACCCGCCGAGCTGCAGCTACGAGACGAGGTCTACGGCGACCTCGCCCTGCGAGATGGAATCGGGATTCTGCTGGAGGCCCGTCGCCATCCCGACGATTCCCGCCAGCCGATCGGGTGGGTGCACCGTTTCGGTCGGGGTTCGGTCGTCTACGACGGGCTCGGCCACGACGAACAGTCGCTGGGCGATCCCGATCACCGTCGCCTCATAACCCAGGCGATGCGCTGGTTGCTCGACAACCGCTGACGATCGGAGCGGCGCCGTCTCCGGGCCGAACCGTCAGAACAGCAGAGGCGCCAGCCGGTCGAACGACGACGGGTCGGTCGCCGAGAGCTGGACCCGGGAGACGCCCAACTCGGCCAGGCCTCGGATGGAGTCGGCCACGGCGGCCGGTGGGCCGAAGAAGCCGGCTTGGAATCCACCTCCGAGCGCGACGGCTCGATCTCGCGTGGCGGCGTCGTCGACGGCGTTGCACAACACGAACAGGTCGATGTCGATGTCGGGGCGAACGGCCCGCACGGAAGCCAATAGGCGGCGGACCTCGTCGATGGTGACGGTGGCCAGCACGTCCCAATCGAGGTTGCCCCCTCGGGTTGCCCGGCCTGCCGGTTTGACCTCGACCCGGTCGATGAGCGGGGTCACCTCCCGGATCGTTCTCGGACCACCGACCGACCCGACGAGCGTCGGTGCGGAAACGTCGGTCGGCCCGACCGGTCCGACGTCGATCCGGTAATGGGTCCCGTCGAAGCGGCAGCCGTGGCCGGCCACGAGCGGGCGCAGTACCTGCAGTGCTTCGACCAGACCGTCGACCCGCTGTCCCGGCGTGGGCCAACACACCCCGACCGCCTCCATCTCGGCCTGATACCACCCGGCGCCGACACCGAGCTCGAAGCGGCCCCCGGAGACGGCCTGGAGCTGCCGAGCGGCCTGGGCGGTATCGACCGGGTGACGGAACACCGTGTTGACAAAGGTCGACTGGATGCGACAACGTGACGTGGTTGCCGCAACGGCCCCGGCCGCCACCCACAGATGGGGGAACGGCGGCCGGTAGTCGGTGGCCACGTGGTCGGTGATGGACAGCACATCCCAGCCCTGCCCCTCCCGGCGACGAGCCCACTCGGCCACGTCTTCGTCGGCAAGCGTGAGGTTGGCGGCGAACTCGAGGTTTGCTCCGTCGCCGGTCACCGGGCGTGGAGTCCTGCGTCGTCGATCACGTTCAGCCACCGGGCCATCGCCTCAAGGTGATCGTCGACCGTGCGACAACCCGAGTCGGCCACGCCGCCGGTCGGCATGGTCCGCACGCTCAGGTGGGTACCGCCGGCCTCCCGCCATTCCGTTGCCGCCGCAACCCACTCGTCGGCTGGTCGGGTCACGTCGACGATGGCCTCCATCCCGAACTCCTCCGGGTTGCGGCCTGCGTCGGCGACGATCGACCGCAGCCGCCCGGCGGCGTCGACGATGTCGGGGCGCAGGTGACCGAACAGCATGCCGTCGCCGTGAGCCGCGGCCCGGCGGAACGCCGGCGCTGAGTAGCCGCCGAACCACAGCGGAATCCGCTCACGGGGCAGCGGGGCCAGGCCGGCCCGGTCGACTCGGTGGAACTCGCCGTCGAAGTCGACCAGCGGTTCGTTCCACAATCGGCGCAGGAGGACAACCTGCTCGTCGAGCACCTGCCCCCGCCGGGCGAAGTCGGTCCCCAGCGCCTCGTACTCGACCCAGTTCCAGCCGGTCCCGAGACCAAGGCGCAGCCGACCCTTCGACAGCAACTGCACCTGTGCCGCCTGCTTGGCCACCAGCGCGGTCTGTCGTTGCGGTGAGATGAGTACGCCGACGGTCAGATCGAGCCGGGTCGTGGCGGCGGCCAGGTAGCCGAACAGCACGAATGGTTCGTGGAACTCGTGGGATTCGTCGTAGGGTCCGGTCAGTGGAGGGTCCCGACCGTCGTGAGGTGCGCCGAGCACGTGGTCGTAGGTGATGAGATGATCGAACCCGAGCTGCTCGACCCCCTGGGCGAACGCCCCGATGTCGTCGACGTTCGAGCCGATGACCGTGGTCGGAAACACCGCTCCGATCCGCATCCTCGGCATCTCCTCCCGTTCGCCCGTGCTGACGTTCGATCTTGTGGTCGTTAGAAACCCTACTACTATTGTCCCGGGCGGGCGAGATGCTGATGGTACGTCGTCTCAGGAGGCCTCAGCCAATGCGTCGGCCAGGGGAGCCAGCACCGCCGGATCGTGTGGGGGAGGAAGGTAGATGATGGCAAGATCCAGCCCGACGTCGGCTCGTTCGGCAGCAGCCTCGACCAGCGGTCCCGGACCGAGGTCCGGATCGAAGAGCAGGTGTTGGGACGTCATGATCTCCGACGGATCGCGGCCGATGGCGTGACACGATTCGTGCAGCACGGCCCGCGTTTCCACGAAGCTCTCGATGTCCATGCCCGGATGATTCCAGTGTTGAGCCCATCGGGCAACGGCGGGAAGCGTACGCCTGGGACCGGATCCGCCGATGCAGATCGGGGGATGGGGCCGCTGCAGGGGCGGCGGATTGTTCCTGGCGTCGGTCAGGGTGAAGTAGTTCCCGTCGAAGTTCGTCACCTCGTCGGTCAGGAGCCCGACGATCACCGCCAGCGCCTCGTCGAACCGGTCGAACCGCTCCGTGAGCGTTCCCAACTCGATCCCGTAGGCGTCGCACTCCTCGGTGTTCCAGCCCGCGCCGAGCCCGAGTTCCAGCCGCCCGCCGGAGACGATGTCGAGCGTCGACGCCATGTTGGCCAGCACGGCCGGGTGTCGGTAGACGACGCCGTTGACCATGCAGCCGACGCGGAGCCTCGACGTGGCCTGAGCCAGCGCGGTGAGGATCACCCACGACTCCATACACGGCCCGGTGGTGTCGGGAACGTTGATGGGATAGAAGTGGTCGAACACCCAGGCCGATTCGAACACCTCGATCCGATCGGCCTCGGTCCAGACGGCCAGCAGGTCAGGCCAGGTGGTGTATTGGGGCGAGGTCTTGATGGCGTACCGCATGCCTTGACCGTACTTGTCGGGGTGTGATCGTGTCCCGTCCGTTCGTGCCAGATCGTCCGCCCCGCTCGGCTCGACCGTGGCTGGTCACCGCCGTGTGCACGGCCGCGATAGGTGTTGGCGCGGCCCTGGGGTTCGTGCCCGGCTACGTCTCGGTGGCGCTCCAGGACTCGCTCGGTTTGTCGAAGGCCCAGGTCGGGTTGTTGGTGTCGGTGTACTTCGGGTCGACCGGGGTCGCCTCGGTCGGCGGCGGGCGGCTGGCCGCCCGCTTCGGCGCCCGCACGGTGGTGATGGCCGACATGGTCGTCGTGGCCGCATGCGCCGCGATCGGTGGCGTCACCGAACAGTACTGGGTGCTGCTCGTGTCGGCCGTCGTCGCCGGCGCCGGCTATGCCTGGGCCAATGCCGGCACCAACGACGCGCTGGCCCGAACCGTTCCGCCCCGCCACCGCACGATCGCCCTGTCGATCAAGACGGCCGGAGTGCCGACCATGGCCGCGGCCACCGCCGCACTCGGTGCTCCGACGGCGGCTCGGTGGTCGTGGACGGTGGTCTGGCTGGTGGTGGGCGCGGCGGCGGTGATCGTGGCGGTGGCCGTCGGGCTCGTTCTCGATGCGTCGCCTCCCGCCGAAGCGAGGCCATCGTCGGCATCAGCCTCCCAGACCGTTTCGTCCGCCGAGGCGCCGACCACCGAGATCAACCTCCGCTCGTTCCACTGGTTCTCCGTGGCCAGCTTCCTGTTCATCGCCGGATCACAACCGATCTTCTCGTGGGTCGTCCCCTACCTCCAGGACCGTCTCGAAACCTCGGCCGGTGCGGCCGGAGGGCTGGCCTCGGTGGCGGCCGGATTCGGTGTCGTGGCCATGATCGGCAACGGTCGAATGGCCGATCGAATCGGGCCTGACCACCGGATCGGTCTGCTGTTGGGATTGGTGCTGGCGGCCACGGTGGCCATGGCGGCGATCCTGGCCGGACCCGAGGTCGGAGGCAGTGCGGCGCTGACCGTTGTCGGCGCCGGAATGATCGTCGGGACCGCCGTGCAACTCGCCACCATCGGCACGATGCACGCCGCGCTGGTCGACCGGGCCGGAACGGCGGTTGCCCAAGCCACCGGCATCACCATGACCGGCTACTACCTGGGCGCGTTGGCGTCACCGGTCGGCTTCGGCTGGCTCGTCGACGTCACGGGTCAGTACTGGCCGAGTTGGCTGGCGATGGTGGTGTTGACCGCCTCGTCGCTGCCGGTGTGGCTCCGAGCCGGCCGCATCCCCGTCGTCGAGTCGCTGAGAATGGATGTAGGTCAGCGATCCGGTTGACGGCGAGGCCACCAGTGCCAGGTCGTTCCCTCGAAACCCTCGACGATGCTGATCTCGACCTGGCGCCGGGCGATCAGCCACGAACCGGCGACCCGGCGCAGCTCGTCGACATAGCGCAGTGCCAGGAGTTCACGTTCTCCCGTCCACCGTTCGTGCCAGGTCATGGCGGCGGTGACCGCCGAGGCTTCGCTCGGATCGCCGGCGCGGAAGGTGACGGTGCTGTGTCCGAGCTGATGATGGGTCCGACGAAACGCGGCCTGCCCGTCGCGAATGCGCTCGGCGATGGCCGCCCGGGACACGATCTCGCCGCCCCGTCCGGGCCCGTAGTCGGCGTGGGCGTCATCGGTGAAACAGTCGGCGACGCCGTCGATGTCGTAGGCGTCGAGCCGATCGCAATAGCGGGCCATCAGATCACCGATGGCGAGGCGGTCGTCGTGGCGGGACTCGTCGGTCGTCATGTCCGGTGGTGATACGCGATTACGGCTGAACCGGGGTCGGATCGGGCGGCGGCTCCCGATCCGACCCCGGCGAACCGGATACGTTCGGGCCCTCAGTCCTGAGGCTGGAGGAAGTCGGTGAGGAACTCCCACTCGCCCCCGTTGTACTGGGCGATGCGGGCGCCGGTGGTTCCGCTGTGGCCACCGGGCACCGGCCCGAAGCTCACCGGGGCCACCAGACCCGTCTCGAAGTTGTCGAGTGACTCGAGCGCCGCGTGGAGGGCGTCCCAGCACAGGTCGTCACCCATCGACTCCAACACGCTGTAGAAGACGATCGAGTGGGCGTAGGCCTGAAGTCCGAACGCATTGTCGGCCACGTCGCTGTGGCCGGCGGCGTCCATGGCCGCCCGATAGGCCTGCACCTCGGGAGCGTCGGAGGTGGTGAAGGCCAGGATGGCCGAGCCGTAGAAGCCCTCGGCGGCCTCGGGTGCGGCGGCGCCGACGGTGCCGACGGCGCCGGGTCCTGCGGTCGACGAGTTGCCGATGATGATCGGATCCCAGCCCAGGTCGAAGGCTTGGTCGAGCAGGAGGGCGGTCTGGGTGTTGTCAGCTCCGGAGATGACCGCACCGGGTTCGGCGCTGCGAATGTTCAACACCTGAGCCGAGACGTCGGTGCTCTGCGGTTCGACGACCTCCTCGGCCACGATCTCGATGCCGTGCTTTGGGGCCTGCTCCTCGAGCCCGGCCTTGAAGGCCGCGCCCAGGTCGTTGTCCTGACGGAGCAGCCCGATCGAGGTGACACCCTGGTCGGCCAGCCAGTCGACGATGAGCCGGACCTGGTCGGAGTGCCCGGTACCGATCAGGTACACCTCCTGCTGGTCGGGATCCGGCGGCAGGACCGGGGCGAACATCGGGAGACCCTTCTGGGCCAGGTACTCGTAGCTGCCGGGCAGGTTGGCCGATCCGGCAGGGCTCAGCACGGCGAACACTTCTTCCTCGTCGCCGAGCCGGCGGACGTTGGCAACCGATCGGGCGGCCTCGAAGCCGTCGTCGAGGATGCTCAGTTCGATCATGCGGCCGTTGATGCCGCCGGCGTCGTTGCGTTCCTGGGCGGCCGCTTCGAGTCCGGCCTTGAACGCCTCGCCGGCCGTCGCCGCGCCGCCGGAAAGCGGTTGGGTCGAGCCGATCTTGATGACGCCGTCGTCGACGCCCTGACCGGGTTCGGCGCAGGCGCCGCCGGCCGCCGCCTCGTCGTCCTCCATGGCATCGTCGGATTCGTCGGCTGCGGCGTCGTCCTCGGCTGCCGTGTCCTCGGTGGCCTCATCGTCGGCCGCCGCTTCGTCGTCGGTCTCGGTGGCCGCGTCGTCGGCTGCGTCATCGCTTGCATCGTCCGATCCACAGCCGGCGGCGAACAAACCGATGGCGAGCAGGAGCGCCAACCAGAACCGGACGGATCGTGCAGGTGTTGTTCGTTCAGGTGTTGCTGAGGTGTGCATGGTTTCTCTCCCCCTTGGGTGGGTCAGTCTTGCGTGGTCGAGGTGGTCGGGGTGGTTGTGATGTCGGCGCTGTGGTCGCCGAGGTAGGAGCGGACGAGCTGGTCGGTGTCGACCTGGTCGGCGGCCGATTCGAGGATGGTGCGGCCGCCCGACACCACGTAGATCCGGTCGGAGATGGCGACGGCGCCGGCGTGTTGTTCGACCAGCAGGAAGGTCGTGCCCTCGTTTCGCAGGTCGCCGATCATGGCGAACATCTCCTTGACGAGGAGCGGTGCCAGCCCGAACGACAGCTCGTCGATCATCATCAGGCGCGGACGTCCGATCAGGGCCCGGCCAACCGCCAGCATCTGCTGTTGACCTCCGGAGAGCTGCGATGCCGGTTCGTCGAGTCGTCCGGCCAGCGGTTCGAACAGGGTGAGCACCCGGTCGAGATCGGCTTTGACCGCCTTCGGTCCGTCGCGGCGGAGGGTGGCGCCGAGTTCGAGGTTCTGGCCGACGCTGAGGGTGGTGAGGATGCCCCGGCCCTCCGGCACGTGGCCGATGCCGTGCGCCGCCCGCCTTTCGGGGACCTCGTCGGAGAAGGTGACGCCGTCGAAGGTGATCGATCCCTCCCAGGCGGGAATGATGCCCGAGATGGCCCGCAGTGTGGTGGTCTTGCCCACGCCGTTGGCCCCGAGGATCGAGACGATCTCACCCTCGTCGACGTGGAGGTCGATGCCCCGCAGCACCTGGACCCGGCCGTAGCCGGCCTCGAGCCCGCTGATCCTAAGCATGGTCGCTCCCGACCCCGTCACCCATGTCGACACCGACGTAGGCCTCGACGACCTGCGGGTCGCTCATGCAGTGGGCCGGCGTGCCGCGGGCGATGATGTGTCCGAGGTGGAGGACGGCGACGTCGTCGCAGAGATCGGTGACCAGTTCCAGGTCGTGCTCGATGATGATCACCGTCGTGCCGTGTTCGGCCGCCCATCGTTTGAGGGGCTCGACGAGGCGTTCGACGTCGTCGCGGCCGAGGCCGGCGGCCGGCTCGTCGAGCAGCAGCAGCGACGGGTCCGACACCAGTGCCCGGCAAACCTCCACGATCTTCTGGCTGCCGAGCGGGAGGGAACCGGCCTCGACGTCGGCCGAGTCGGACAGCGAGAACGTGTCGATGACGGCCAGCGCACGGTCGATGTTCGCCCGGCCGCGACCTCGCATGCTGACGGCCTGCCGGATCTGGTCGGCCAGAGACGACCGTCCGTCGATGCCGAGGAGTACGTTCTCCAACACGGACAGGTCGCCGATGAGTTTCGGGGTCTGGAACGTGCGTCCCACCCCGCTTCGACCGACCAGGGTCTGGGAGGCCCCGGTGATGTCGGTGCCGGCCAGCTCGACCCGGCCCTGGGTCGCCGTCACGTAGCCCGACACCACGTTGAACAGCGTCGTCTTGCCCGCCCCGTTCGGTCCGATGAGTCCGGTGAACGGATGCGTGACATCGAGGTCGACCCCGGTGAGAACGTGGTTACCGCCGAACGAGACCCGCAGGTCGGCGACGCTGAGGGCGGGGGTGGCTGTCGTCGAACCGGTCGTGGCCGTCACGAGATCGCCTCCTGCGGGTGGGCGTCGACCCGACGCAGCTCCCGGAGGCGGGGCAGCAGTGAGGTCAGACCGCCGGGAAGGAAGCGGACGGCGAGGACGAGGGACAGCCCGAAGACCATGCGTTGCCAGTCGCCGACATCCTGGAAGAGTTCGCGGGACACGACCACGAAGATGGCGCCGATCACCGCGCCCGACAGGCGGTTGACACCGCCGACGAAGACCACGACCAGAAACTGGATGAGCAGCGCGGTGTGAAACGTGTCCGGCGAGACGTAGGTCAGGAGCTGGCCGAAGAGGCCGCCGGCCAGCGCGGCGATGAAGCCGGAGAGGCCGAAGGCCAGCAGCTTGTAGCGGGTGGCGGAAATGCCGAGTGAGCCGGTTGCGATCTCGGCGTCGCGCACCATGCGGAGGCACCGGCCGAAGGCGGTGCGGCCCAGGCGGTGGGTTGCGCCGAACACGATCACCGCAAGGATGAGTGACAGGTACCAGTGGCTGCGATCGGGGGCGAGACCGAACAGCTGAATGATCTCGATCGGTTTGCCGGCGATGCCGCCGGTGATGGTGTCGGCCTCGACGAAGAACCGCACGATCAACTCGGCGAAGGCGAGGGTGGCGATGGCCAGGTAGAAGCCGCGGAGGCGGGCGGCGGGGAAACCGATGAGCACGCCGACGGCGGCGGCGGCCAGCGCCGAGACCAGCAGCGACATCACCCAGGGAACGCCGAGATCGCTGAACAGCCAGTTCGTGCCGTAGGCGCCGATGCCCATGAAGGCCACGTGGGCCAGTGCGATCTGGCCCGTCCACCCCATGATCACCACGAGGCCGACGCCGGCTGTGGCGAACACCACGATCAGGGTGGCCAGGAACAACCGGTAGGCGTTGACGAAGTCGGGGAGCACGATCGCGAGGCCGGTCAGCGCGACCACGGCCACCGTCGTTGCCAGGCGTCGGTTCAACCTCAGACCTCCCTTGGGCGGGCCTTGGAGAACAACCCCTCCGGCTTGGCCATCAGGATCAACACGACGAAGATCATGGCGACGGCGGCCCGGCTGCCGGTACCGATGTAGAACCCGGCCAGGTTCTCGATGACGCCGAGGGCCAGGCCGCCGAGGAAGGCCCCGATGATCGATCCGAAGCCGCCCATGGTCGCGGCCACGAAGGCCTTGAGAATGAGGGGTGCGCCGGCGGTATCGGTCAGTACGGTCGACTGGGTGTGGAGCGTCATGGCGACGGTGGCGATGGCGGCGGCCAGCGCCCACGAGATCGAGAACACCCGGTCGACCCGGACGCCGAGCAGCCGGGGTGTGACCCGGTCCTCGGCGATCGCCTGCATGCGCACCCCCCACGGCGATTTGAAGAACCAGAGCAGGGCGGCGGTGATGAGTGCCCCGAGACCGATGGTGGCCAGCTGGTCGTAGGTGACGAAGTTTCCGGCCACCTCGAAGTTGCCGCTGATCGGGGCGTCGATTCGGCGCGGCTCGGATCCCCACACGAGTTGGATCACGGCGCTCAACACCACGAAGATGCCGATGGTCATCAGCACGGTGGCGAAGTGCGACTCGGCGAGGATCGGTCGGATGGCGATCCGCTCGATCACCAGGGCCAGGACCATGCCGAACACGATGGCGGCCGGGACGGCCAGCCAGTAGGAGAGGTCGAACGAGTCCATGAGCTGCCACCCGACGAAGGTGGGCACGAGACCCATGTCGGCGGTGGCGAAGTTGGGGACGTCGGTCGCCTTCAGGATGAGGACCACGGCGAGCGCCAGCATGGCGTAGGTACTGCCGGCCTGTAACCCCGCGATCACCTGTTGAACCACGCCTCCCCCTTCGTCGTCGCGTTCCGGCCCTCTCGACGCCTCAGCGTCGTTAGTAACCTTACAACTAGTGTGGGTCGAGCTTAGTCGGCGTTTCGGCCGGTGTCGAGAAAGGGTCTGACGGCGACCGGGTCTCAAACGGCGTTGGCCGCCCACCCGCCGTCGGCGTACACGATTTCGCCGGAGATGTAGGAGGCGCGGTCGGACAGGAGGAACTCGGCCAGCTCGCCGATCTCGGCCGGCTCGCCGATTCGTCCCAACGGCACTCGCCCGGTCAACCACGCAACCTGGGCCGGTTCCTGCAACCGTTCGGACGCCATCGGCGTGCGGATCGGACCCGGTGCGATCGCATTGGCCCGCACACCGAAGGGAGCGCCCTCGAGCGCGGCCGCCCTGGTGAGAGCCGAGATGCCGCCCTTGCTGGCGACGTAGTGGGCCTGGTCGGGCACGGCGATCGTGGCGTTGACCGAGGCGATGGTCACGATCGCCCGGGGCGTCGTCGGCTCCTCCTCGACGGTCGTGACCGCCCGGAGGAACGAGCGAATGGCGAGCCACGTGCCGGTGAGGTTGACCCGCAGGTGGCGCTCCCACTCGTCGAGCGATGTGTCGACGATCGCGTTTCGGGTGCGGATCCCGGCGCTGGTGATCAGGCCGTCGACCGGGCCCAACTCGGCCATCAGGTCCTCCCAGGCGACTTCGTCGGTCACGTCGAGGCGGCGCACCCGTTCCGCCTCCTGGAGATCGACGCCGAGCACATCCCAGCCGTGCCTGACCAGCACCGCACAACAAGCGGCCCCGATGCCCGACGCCGCCCCCGTCACCACTACTCGTCTCACTGTTCGCGGTCCTTTCCCGTTCGAGTCGCTTGAAGGGTTCGAACCGTATCAACGCTTTGGCCGCCGGCATGGGTCGAGACGATGTCCCGGTGGGGTCTTCACGGTGTCGGCGGGCCCGAACCCGTCGTGCAGCACTTCCGCTCGATCGACTTCGACACTGCGATCGCCCTGCTGTGATCGGGCCTTGGGCATGAGCCGGGCGCATCTCGACGAGCCCAATGGTTCTGTGGTAGAACCTTTGGGTGGCCCTACCGGTAGCGGTATGACGTTTCGAGCACTTCTCGTCGATCAGACGGCCGACGGTGTGCGCCGGGACATCGTCGAACTCGACGACGAGGTGTTGCCAGACGGCGAGGTGCAGGTGGCCGTCGAGTACTCCTCGCTGAACTACAAGGACGGCCTGGTGTTGACCGGCGCCGGCCGGTTGGCCCGCGACCATCCCCACGTCCCCGGTATCGACCTGGCCGGTGTCGTCGAACACAGCGCCGACGATCGATGGCGCCCCGGTGACCGGGTTGTGTCGACCGGCTGGAAGGTGGGCGAGATCTGGTGGGGTGGCTATGCCACCAAGGCCCGGCTGCGGCCGGAGTGGCTCTCGCCGTTGCCGCCGGACCTGACCAGCGCCCAGGCCATGGCGATCGGCACTGCCGGCTTCACCGCCATGTTGGCCATCGACACCCTCGAGGCCGGTACCGTCCAGCAGCCGCCCCTGCGTCCCGATCGCGGCCCGGTCGCCGTCACCGGAGCCTCCGGCGGCCTCGGAGGCATGGCCGTGCACCTGCTGGCCCGCCTCGGCTATCAGGTCACCGCGTCCAGCGGACGGATCGCAGAACACGGTCCCGACCTGCGGGCACTTGGGGCCTCCCGGCTCATCGACCGGTCGGAGCTCGCCGCGGAGTCGGATCGCCCGATGGCGTCCGAGGAGTGGGCGGCGGCGGTCGACTCGGTCGGCGGCACCACCCTGGCCTCGCTGCTCGGTCGCATCCGATACGGCGGGGCGGTGGCAGCCTGCGGTCTGGTGGGCGGCGACCGAGTGCCGGCCAACGTGACCCCGTTCCTGCTCCGAGGTATCGCCCTCATCGGCATCGACTCGGTCCTGTGTCCGCCCGAACGTCGGGCGAGAGTCTGGGATCGGCTGGCCGCCACCGTCGACCCGGCCACCCTCGACACCCTCACCACCGTCGTCACCCTCGACCAGGTCGCCGACATGGGAACGGAGATCCTGGCCGGCCACACGCGGGGTCGAACCGTGGTGGCGATCGGATGATCCCCGTGACCGGTGAACCATCACCGATCCTCCCCGACCCGTGGTCGATCACCGCCACCAACATCGCCGCCGAGTCCGGAAACGCCATTCACGACGATGACGCGGCCAGGGATCTGGGTTATGAGAAGGCGCTCGTGGCCGGCGTCACCACCTACGGTTACGCCCTGCGCCAGGTGGTGGCCGCCCTCGGGGAGCCGTGGCTCCGGCGGGGCACCCTCGACGTGCGGCTCCGGCGACCGGCCTACGAGGGTGATCGTCTGACCGTCACGGCCACGGCCGCCCCACTGCGATCGGTGCGGGCCGCGGTGCGCCGAGACGACGGGGAGCTGGTCGCCACCGCCGACGCCACCCCGGGCGCGCCCGGTCCGATGCCCCCTCGGGCCCACCCCGCCGTCGGCCCGATCCCGCAGCCCTACCGGGCCGAGCGGACTGCGCTCGCAGACGTGTCGGCGTTGCCGACGGTCACCTACACCATTGATCAACGCTGGCAGGCCAAACTCCTGGCCGACGTGGGCAACGACCTCCCGATCTTCGAGCAGCGCCGCTTCGTGCACCCGGTGATCTACGGCGATCTGGCCAACATCTCCTTCATGAACGCCGTCGAACTCGGGCCGTGGATCCATGCCTCCTCCCGGGTTCGCCATCACCGCGCCCTGCTGGTGGGCGAGACGGTGTCGGTCCGCCCCCGAATCGCCGAACTCTCGACCCGCAACGGGGCCGAGCATCTGGTACTCGACACCGCCGTCGTCGTCGACGACGCGATGGTGGCTCGAATCGAACACGCCGTCATCTACGCCTTTTCCCGGAGACCGTCTTGAGAAACTTCCCCGACCCCTTCGTCGCAGCCGCCGTGCAGTGGGCGCCCTCGATCAACGACGCCGCGCTCGGCACCGAGCGGGCCTGCCAAGCCATCGGCGAGGCGGCGGCACTCGACGCCAAGCTGGTCGCCTTCCCCGAGTCCTGGCTCACCGGTTACCCCTATTGGGGCGGCGTTGGCCCCGTGCCCGAGTACTTCGACGTGTGGCACCACTTCGTCGACCAGGCGGTCACGGTGCCGGGACCGGAGATCAGCCGGATCGCCGAATGCGCCGCCGATCACGGGGTTCATGTGGTCCTCGGCATCAACGAACGTGACCCGGTGAACGAGGCCGTCTACAACTCCCTGGTCTACATCGGCGGCGACGGGGCACTGCTCGGCCGCCACCGCAAGCTGTTGCCGACGATCGCGGAGCGTCTTGTGTGGACCAACGGCGACGGCTCCGACCTCGATGCCTACGACACCCCGCTGGGACGGCTCGGCGGTCTGATCTGCTACGAACACCAGATGGCCCCGGCCCGCTACGTCTGTTGCGACATGGGCGTGCAGGTGCACGTTGCCGTGTGGCCGGGCCACGCCTTCCTCGATCCGTCGATCGACGCCGCGGTGCGGCACCTGTCGTTCGAGAACGCCTGTTTCGTCGTCTCGGCCCGTGAGGTCATGAGCTCCGACCGGCTGCCCGCCGGCCATCCGCTGGCCGACTTGCCCGGCATCTGGGACACCCACGGCGGCAGTGCGATCTCGGGTCCCAACGCCGTCTACGTCACCGAGCCGGTGTTCGACGCCGAGACGATCGTCACCGGCGTGATCGACGTTGCCCGGACCCTCGACACCAAATGGTGGGTCAACGGGGTCGGCAACTACTCCCGGCCCGACGTGTTCCAGGT
Source organism: Acidimicrobiales bacterium (assembly GCA_965216675.1). GTDB lineage: Bacteria > Actinomycetota > Acidimicrobiia > Acidimicrobiales > SZUA-35 > JAHELU01. The sequence goes on from CBDCGK010000004.1 coordinate 3,272,004, forward strand.
GGTGTGGGACAAGCGCCCGAAGGCGCCGGTCACCCGGATCACCGATGATGGTGCGGCGGTCGGAGTCGGCGATGGATGACGCCGGGCCCGGCCCCGGTGACCCGTTCGCCCTGGAGCGTCGCCGTGTCAACGGCTTCGACGTGCTCGTCTACACCACGCCGGCCGTTGCCGACCTCCGGGCCCTGCTGCTGGCCGCCGGCGAGCACCCCGCCGACCGGCCGTATCTGGTCCACGGCGACCGCACCTTGACCTACGGGGACCTGCTGGGTTCCGTCGGGGCGGTGGCGTCGGTGCTGGTCGAGGAGTGCGGCCTTGCCGGCGGCGATCGGATCGCGGTGTATGCCGCCAACAGCATCGAGTGGACGCTGACGGCGTGGGCCGCCGTGGCCACCGGTGGGATCGTGGTCGGCGGCAACGCCTGGTGGCACCCGAGCGAAGCCGTCGCCGCGCTCGGCGCCACCACACCACGGGTTCTGGTGGTCGATCAGCGACGGCTTGACGCCTTGGCCGATCGTCTGGACGACCTCCCCTTCGTGGAGCAGATCTTCGTCATCGACGGTGATGGGGCCTCCGGTGACGGCGCGGCCGGAGACCCTCGCTGTCGTCCCTTTCCCGACTGGGTGGCCACCTCGGGCCGGTTGCCCGAGGCGACCATCGACCCCGATCAACCGGCCACGATCCTGTTCACCAGCGGGACCACCGGCAACGCCAAAGGGGTCATCGGCACCCATCGGGCTGCCACGTCGACGTTGCAGAATCTCATGTGGGCCGGGCTCAACTACTTCCCCACGGTGGCCCTCGGGCCCCTTCCGTCGGAGCCACCGGGGCCTCCCTGCACGGTGCTGTCGGCCCCCATGTTCCACGTGGCCGGGCTCCAGTGGGGGGTCATGTTCCCGGTGGCGACCGGGGGAACCGTCGTGCTCCACACCGGCCGGTACGATCCGGCCACGGTGATGGCGCTGGTGGAACGGCACCGCTGCGACAGTCTGGGCGGTGTGCCGACGATGTTGACCAGGATCGTCGACCACCCCGGCCGCCACGGGTTCGACCTGTCGTCGGTCCGGTCGGTGTCCTGGGGAGGCGCGCCGCCGCCCCCGACCCTGATCGACGACTGCCGGGCCACCTTCCCCAACCTGCTCTTCGTCGGCACCGGCTACGGTCTCACCGAGACCTGTGGGTTGCTGATCTACGCCACCGGCACCGACTACGTGCAGCACCCGGCCACCGCCGGGAAGGCGTTCCCCACGGCCGAGGTTCGCATCTGTGGGCCCGACGACACACCGGCCGGGCCGGGTCAGGTTGGCGAGGTCCAGTTGCGGGGTCCGATGGTGATGCCCGGGTATTGGGGGGATCCGACGGCGAGCGCCGCGGCCTTGACCGACGACGGCTGGCTGCGGACCGGTGACCTCGGCGTGGTCGACGGCGACGGTTTCCTCACCGTGACCGGCCGGAGCAAGGAGCTGATCATCCGGGGCGGCGAGAACGTGCATCCGGTCGAGATCGAGGACGTGTTGGCCACCCACGACCTGGTGCTCGACGCCGCCGTGGTCGGTCGTCCCCATGCCGATCTGGGGGAGGAGGTGATCGCCGTCGTGCAGGTCGCCGACCCAACGGTGGTGTCGGCGGTCGACCTCCAACGGCACGTGGCCCGCCATCTCGCCTCGTTCAAGGTGCCGGTGGAGATCACGGTCCGGACCGATCCGTTGCCCCGCAACGCGGCCGGGAAACTGCTACGCGATACGATCGCCGGCGGGCGGCTACGGCTCACGGAGACCCTGTAGCGGCCCGACGCCATCACCCGACAAGACGTTGCCCGCTGGGGAGTGCCATGACCGAACTTGTGACCGTCGAATCCATCGAGGCGGCGACAGCTCGAATCCGCCCCCACATCGTCCGGACGCCGATGGTGCCGTCGCCCGGGCTGAGCGACCGTTATGGCGCGGAGGTGCACCTCAAGGCGGAGCTTCTCCAGCCGACCGGCAGCTTCAAGGTTCGCGGTGGCTTCAACAAGGCGCTGTCGTTGACCGAGGCCGAACGGGAGCGTGGTCTGATCGCCTTCTCCGCCGGCAATCACGCCATGTCCGTGGCCTATGTTGCCGGCCGGATCGGGGTACCGGTCACCGTCTGCATGCCCGCCGGGGCGGTCCGATTCAAGATCGATGCGGTCCGTGACCTCGGCGCCACCGTCGAGTTGGTGGAGGGCAACCTGGTGGAGCACGTGATGCGTCGACAGTCCGAGCTGGGTGCCACGCTGGTTCATCCGTTCGACGATCCGGCGATTGTGGCCGGGCACGCCTCGGTCGGCTTGGAGATCATCGAGGACCTGCCCGATGTCGACACCGTGATCGTGCCGGTCGGTGGTGGTGGTCTGATCAGCGGGGCTGCCGCCGGCATCAAGCTCCGCAAGCCTGGTGTGCGAATCATCGGCGTCGAACCCGACGGTGCCGACGTGGTCAGCCGGAGCCGGGCCGCCGGTGAGCCGGTGCCGTACCCCGGGCCGCGGTCCCTGGCCGACGGGTTGGCCGCCCCGGTGACCGGCGCCCTCAACCTGGCCCACATCGAGGCCCACGTCGACGAGATGGTCGTGATCCCCGAATCGACCATCCGCCCGGCCTGGCGGGACCTGCTCTCGGTCACGAAACTGGCCGGTGAGCCTGCGGCCGCCGTGGGTATCGCCGCCCTCGACGCCGGCCTGGTCGAGGTCGAGCCGGGTGAGACCGTGTGCCTGATCGTTTCGGGCGGAAACGCCGACTTCGAGCTGTTGGCGGGCGGTTGACGGCCGTTGGCGGTGCTCGGCCGTGTTCGGTGGAGCCCACCTGTTCGGGGCCCTCTTGACGAAATGGTAATGTTATAGGACCATTGGTTGGTCGTGATGCGGTATGAGGGGATCTCGATGGGCCGGAACCGAATTGCTACAAACTCGGGACGATCCAGCGGCAGCCCTCTACGGCATTCGTCAAATGTCCTAAGTTGATACCATTCACATCTCGTCAGCCATCTCGCTCGACCAAGGGGGCCTGTGATGTTTGCCCGAATACTCTCTCGTACCCGGTTCCTGCTGATCGCCATACTGGCCATCAGCCTCGTCGCCAGCGCCTGCGGCGGTGACTCCGCCGACGACGACGCAGCCGATGACACCGCGGCCGGCGACGCCTCGGCAGAGGAGAGCACAGACGATCCCGAGGCCGATGCGGCCGACGAGGAGCCGGCCGAGGAGGCCGCGCCGGAGGATGACGCCGACACCGAGGGGGTGACCGACGGCCCCGCTGCAGTCCTGCTGGCGGCAATGGGCTACGACGAGTCCCAGGACCTCGGGGCCGGGACGACCTGGAACATCGGTGCCACCCTGTCGTTCAGCGGCCCGGGGGCCGCTTCGGCCGAGGTCGAAAAGAACGGCATCGACCTGGCCGTCCAGCACATCGCCGCCGCCGGAGGCCCCGAAATCGTCGTCGAATACGGCGACAACACCACCGGTGGCGATCCGGAGGCCGCGGCCAACGCCAACGCCAACCTCAACGAGAAGGGGATCGGCGTCAAGCTGTCCGACTTCGCCGACGGTCTCGGCGCCGGGTTCCCGACCCTGGCCGAGTTCCAGATCCTGACCCTCGACGCCGCGGCCGGAACCGGAACCGGACCCGGTGTCGGTTTCGACCTCTTCTGGGGGCCGAGGGCCCTGACCCCGTTCGACGGCTTCCCCGGTCTGATGTCCTACATCGCCGCCACCAACCCCGACGCCGCTTCCATGGCGGTCATCTCCAACGACGCCGGCCCCGCCAACGAACTCAACGCCGTGTTCTTCAAGGACCAGGGGGCCTCGGCCGGCCTCGACCTGAGCTTCGTGGAGTTGGTGCCCTTCGGCGCCCAGGACTACTCGGCCGCCGTGGCCAAGGTTCAGAGCGAACAGCCCGACGTCATCCTGCTCGACCTGCACTTCGGAGCCCAGGGCGGCTTCACCCGCCAGGCGATCAACTCCGGCATCGACCCGGAGACGATCTACTCGACCGACCTCGACGCCTTCGCCATCGTGACCAGCCAGGGAGCCTATGACGAAGCCCCGGCCGTGTTCGCGGGTGACTTCGTGCCCCAGTTGCAGCCCAACCCTCTGGCCCAGGCCGTGAGTGCCGACTACGAGTCCGTCTACGGCACACCGCTCGACGATCAGGCGGCGCGTTACTACCAGGCAACCCTGGTCCTGTGGGAACTGTACGTTCGCACCCTGGCCAACGGTGGTGACGTGAACTCCGGTCCCGACCTGCAGGCCTCACTGCTGGAAGACCCGACCTTCGTCACCCTCTGGGGTGGCACCGCCGACGCCACGACGACCTTCACCATGGACGCGGAGAAGCACTGGGTCAACGACTACCCGCTCGGCGTGTACCAGTACTTCGGCGGCGAGTACACCGTGCTGGCCACCTACGACATCGCCATCGATGCCGAAGGAAACCGCAGCGCGGCAAACTTCGAGCTCGCCGGCTGACGCCGGTCATGACCTCATTGGGGTGTTGTCCGGTGGTCCTCGGGATCACCGGACAACAAGTCGGCCAGCTCACCGCCAACGGCTTGATCAATGGCGCTGAGTTCGGCCTGTTGGCGGTGGGTTTCGCCCTGATGCTCGGCGTGGTCGGCCGATTCAACTTCGCCTACGGCTGGGTGTACGCCATGGGGGGCTACCTGACCTACACCCTGGCCAACCCCGACGGCATCGCGATCAACATCTGGCTGGCCATGGCCATCGGGGTGGTCGGCACCGTCATCGTCGGTGTGGCCACCGAGGCGCTGGTGTTCGGGCCGATCGCCCGGCGGGCCGGGTCGGGGGCACTGATGACGGTGTTCATCGCCTCCCTTGGCCTGGCCGTCGTCGGGGAGAACCTGATCCGGCTGTTCTGGGGTTCGTCACCCCTCAACTTCTTTCCCGCTCTCCAGGCCGTCGGCTTCAAGGTGAACCCGATCCGCGTCGGCGAGGTCGTGTTCACCAACATCAAGCTGTATCGGGCGCTGTCGGCCGTGGTCCTGGTGGCGGCCATCGCCGCCACCATGCGCTGGACCGCCCTGGGTCGGTCGATCAAGGCGACCCGTTCGAATCCCGAACTGGCCGCGGTGCTGGGTATCGCCACCCGCCGGGTCCATCTCGCGGTGTTCGCCATCGCCTCGGCCGCTGCCGGATTGGCCGGATTCTGGTCCGGGGTCGAGTTCTCGCTCCAGCCGATCATGGGGGGCCAGGCCCTGTTCTTCGCGGTCATCGCCGCCTTCCTGGCCGGGCCGACCCGCTCGCCGATCAGGATCTTCGCCACCGGCGTCCTGCTGGCCCTGCTCGAGCAGTACGCCAGCCTCTGGATCGACTCCCAGCGGGCCCAGCTCGCTGTCTTCGCCCTGCTCCTGGTCTACCTCATCGCGCGATCGCTCAACCTCCAGACCAAGCTGATGAACCGCGGATGGTGGAGGACGGCATCGTGACGGTATGGCTCAACTATGTCGACCAGGTTCTCATCTTCGCGGTGTACGCCCTCTCGCTGAACCTGCTCCTCGGCTACGCCGGGCAGGTGTCGGTGGCCCATGCCGCCTTTGGTGCCGTCGGCGGCTACACCGTCGTCCACTACACCACGACCCACGGCATGGGGTACCTGCCGGCGCTGGCCATCGGCGTCCTGTTGGCCGCCGTGCTCGGCACCATCCTGGCCCTGGTGTCGATGCGGTTGTCTGTCGAGTTCCTGGTGCTGCTGACCTTGGCGCTGGGTCAGGTTCTGGTCGGCCTGATCGCCACCTACCCCTGGCTGGGAGCGACCTTTGGTATCACCACCGGCGTGCCGCCGGCGTCGGTCTTCGGTCGGGAACTGACCACAGCCGAAGCCTGGGTGATCCCCCTGCTGGTGGTGGTGGCCATCACCTTCGCCATCTGCTGGCGGATCGGTGAGTCGCCCTACGGCCGAGTCCTGCGGGCGCTCCGCGAGGACGAGGCGGCCACCCAGTCATTGGGCAAGAACGTCTTCCGGGCCAAGGTGATCGTGTTCGCCGTGTCCACGGCGCTGGCCGGTTTGGCCGGCGGCCTGTACTCGGGCTACTTCCGTCTGGCCAAACCTCAGGCGTTCGAGTTCGGGATCAGCATCGCCATCTTCACCATGGTGGTCATCGGCGGTCAGGGAAACCTGTGGGGTTCGCTGGTCGGGGCGGCGATGGTCATCTTTGCCGAACCCTTCCTCGAACGGGTCGTCGACCTCAGCCCGGAGACCGCGGGTGTCGTCCGCCTCATCCTCTACGGGGTGCTCCTGCTGGTCGTGATCGCCCTCCGGCCCCAGGGATTGATCCCCGAAGGGCTGCGGTTGCGGCGATCCCCCGCACCACCGGCGACCGCACGGGTCGTCGGCGACCGGGACCAGGGCACCGACCGCGAACGACCGAGCCCGGGGCACCCGGTGCTCGAGGTCGCCGGTCTGTCCAAACGGTTCGGTGGCATCGTGGCGGCCGAGGATCTGGCCCTTGTCCTGAGCCCGGGCGAGATCACCGCCCTCATCGGGCCGAACGGAGCGGGCAAGACCACGGTGTTCAACCTGCTGACCGGCTTCATCCGGCCCGACGACGGCCGGGCCCGGCTGAACGGCACGGACGTCGTCGGCCTCACCCCCGATGCGGTGGCCCGATCGGGCATGGTCCGCTCGTTCCAGGACGTTCGCCTCTTCCAGCGCCTGAGCTGCCTCGACAATGTGGCCCTGGCCGTACCGGACCAGGCCGGTGAACGTTTTGATCGGTTGTGGTGGAATCCGGCCTCGGTTCGCGACGACGTGTCGTCGGCCCGGGCCCGAGCCATGCACTGGCTCGAGTTCGTCGGGCTGGAGGATCGGGCCCTGACCCCGGCGGCCGGTCTGGGCTACGGCGAGGCGAAGCTGGTCGCGCTGGCCCGGGTCATGGCCACCGAGGCCCCGGTGCTGCTGCTCGACGAGCCGGCGTCGGGGATCGACACCGAGTGGGTGGAGCGTATGAAGGAGCTCATCGCCCGGGTCCGGGACGAGGGTCGCACCGTCTGCCTGGTCGAGCACAATCTCCACGTGGTCGAGGCCCTGGCCGACCGGGGCTACTTCATGGAGCTGGGCCGGATCACGGCCGAAGGGTCGCTCGACGAACTGATGAGCGACCCCCGCCTGGCCGCCGCCTACTTCGGGGGTGGCTATGAGTGATCCGGTGCTGGACGTGCAGGGCCTGCGGACCGGCTACGGCCGAACCGAGGTCGTCTTCGACCTCGACCTCGAGGTGGCCGCCGGCGAGGTCGTGAGCCTGATGGGTCACAACGGGGCGGGCAAGACCACCACCTTGCGCACGATCCTGGGTCTGCTCCGGGCCCGGGCCGGGACCATCCGGTTCAACGGTGATGACGTCACCTCCCGGTCGAGCAAGGACAACGTCGAGGCCGGTATGGCCCTGGTTCCCTCGGAGCGGTTCGTCTTCCCCGACCTGTCGGTCCACGACAACCTCCTGCTGGGGTTGGGCCGGCTCCGGGACAAGGCCGAACGGGCCCGGCGGATCGACGCAGTCCACGAGCTGTTCCCGATTCTGGCCGAGCGCCATGACCAGGCCGCCGGCACCATGTCCGGTGGCCAGCAACGCATGCTGTCGCTCGGCGTGCTCCTGTCGACCTCCCCCAAGCTGTTGATGCTGGACGAGCCGTCGCTCGGTCTCGCCCCCACCATCGTCGAGCAGCTGTTCGCCGTCGTCCGCCGGCTGGCCGACGAGCAGGGCCTGGCGGTGCTGCTGGTGGAACAGAACGTGCCGGCGACGATGTCGATCTCGGATCGGTTCTACGGGATTCGCAACGGCCGGATCTTCCTCGAGGAGTCCGTCGAGGTGATGCGGGCCCGCGACACCTACTGGGATCTGTTCTGAGCCGAGTTGGCGGCCATGACCTGGCCGACGTAACCCAGCGCCGAGGCCTCCAACCGCCGGCCGATGCGGGTGAACCGGTCGGCGGCGACGGCGCCACTCCACCGCTGCGGTAGGAGCTCGGCCGGCAGCCCGGGGTCGAGGTAGGGGAACTTCCGCCAGGCGTGAACGGCGTCGGTGTAGTCGACGAAGGCCCCGACGTCGGCACCGGCGGGGGCGGTGGGCCACCGGTCGAGGATGTCCTCGCAGGTTGCGATGAATCCCGTGTACAGCTCTTCGAGGGCGTCGAGATCCCAGGCGGCGTCGACCACGTCATCGAGGTCGCGGGCACCGAGGTAGTCCCCGGCGAACACGGTGACCACCTGGTCGAGCCCGGCCTCGGTCAAGGTGGCCCACAGGTCGTCGGTGGCCCGGCGGGGTATGAGCCACACGGCGTTGCCCAGGCTGCCGCAGCCGATGCGGCGGAGCTGGTCCCGCAGCCGGTCCCGGCTGCGGCGGTTGTTCTCCGGGATCGAGGCGGTGATGATCGTCCAGCCCTCGTCGATCGGCGCCGGTTCGAACGGCCCCATGATGCGCCGGTCGGCCCGCACCATCCGGGCCTCGGCCGATGCGGCGACCCGATAGCCCTTGATCCCGTCGACCTCGTGCCGTTCCAGGAGTCCTTTCCTGACCATGCGCGACAGGGCCGACCGGGTCGGTCCTTCGTCCACTCCCAGATCGGACATGAGGGCGACCAGGGCGGCCACCGCGATCCACCCGTCGAACCGTCGCACGTAGAGGCCGAACAGGTCGAGTATGAGCGACGACGACCGGCCGCCCGCCCCGACGACCGCCGGGTCGGCGGTGGTCTCCGACGAGGCCGTCGGACGTGCGGCGTCGGATGATTCCGGTCTGGTCACCGGATCATTCAAGCACGACCAGGGCGTCGAGCACGACCGGCCGGCCGTCGCGGATCAGCACCGGGTTGCAGTCGATCTCCACGACCGCCGGATCGTCTTCGAGTAGTCGGGACACGGCCGTGACCACCTGTTCCAACGCCACCGTGTCGACAGGGGGGCCGCCCCGGTAGCCGGTCAGCAGGGCGTGGCCCTTGAGCTCGGACAGCGCCATCGCCAGCTCGCCCGGCTCCGGCGGGGCCAGCATGGTGACGGCGTCGGCCAGCACCTCGGCCGCCACCCCGCCCAGCCCGACGGTGACCACCGGACCGAAGTGGGGATCGCGTAGTCCGCCGACGATCAGTTCGAGTTCGCCCGACACCATCTCGGCGCACAACACGGTGCCGTCGCCGGCGTCGGCCAGTTCTGACCAGGCGGCGGCCACCTGGTCGGCGTCGAGCCCGACCCGCACGAGGTTGTGTTCCGACTTGTGGGCGACGCCGGAGGCTTTGAGCACGACCCGGCCCCCAAACCGGTGGCAGGCGTCAACCGCTTCGGCCGTGCTGGTGGTCAGGGCCTCCTGCGGTGTGGGGAGGTCGGGGCCGAGGCGCTGCTTCGACTCCCACTCGGTCAGCTCCCGCCGATCCTGGTCGTGGTTCGAGACGGTCATACCCGGCCTCCTTCGATCGGTCGGCGGTTCGAGTCGGGTCTGAGGCCCAGGGCGGCCAGACCGTGAGCGGCCCGCTCGGGTGAGGGGAACAGGGGGATGCCACCATCGGTCAGCAGGGAGGCCACGGTGGGGGCGTCGCTCACGAACCCGACGCTGGGTTTGCCGGTGCGGCGGGCCGCCGCGGCGACGGCCCGCCCGAACGGCTCCAGATCGAGGCCGCAGTTGATGGCGATGACCCCGTCGATGTCGGGATCGTCGAACACCGCATCGACCGCCGGTCCGTAGGCGTCGAGGGAACATTGGGGGGTCAGGTCGACCGGATTGCCGGTTGCCGCGAACTCGGGCACGACGGAGCGGAGCCGGGCCACGGTGGCCCCACCGAGCGGGCGGACGTCGAGGCCGGCTGCGGTGGCGGCGTCGGCCGCCAACACCGACGGGCCGCCCGAGATGGTGACCACCGCGACGCGGGGCCCCGAAGGGCGCGGTTGGGGTGAGGAGACGGCGGCCAGCACATCGAAGAACTCGTCGGAGGTGTGGGTTTCGATGGCCCCGGCCCGCCGCAAGGCGGCGCTGACCGCCCCGTGGCCACCGGCGATGGACCCGGTGTGGCTGGCCGCGGCCCGGGTGCCGGCCTCGCTGCGACCGGACTTGAGCACCACAACCGGTCGTTCGTCGGTGATGGAACGCACGATCTCCACGAACCGGCGGCCACCGGAGATGGCTTCGGCGAACAGGGCGATGACTCCGGTGTGTTCGTCGGTGGCCAGCCATTCGAGCATGGCGGTTTCGTCGAGGTCGGCGGCGTTACCCAGGCTGGCGAAGCGCCGGAAGCCCAGTCCCCGGGCCTCGACCTGGGACAGGAACATGCCACCGAAGGCCCCGGATTGGCTGAGCAGGCTGATCGGTCCGGGACGGAGCGAGATCCGCCAGAAGTAGGAGCCGTTCAGCCAGCGGCCGTCGCCGAGGTGACTGACCACGCCCATGCAGTTGGGGCCCTGGACCCGCATCCCAGCCCGCGACGCCCGTTCGACGATGCGGCGTTCGACCGCCTTGCCGGCCTCGCCGGTTTCGCCGAAACCGGAGGTGAGGATCACCGCGCAGCGGGCCCCGGCGGAGGCGGCGTCGTCGATGGCGGCCTCGACCGCCCGCTCCGGCACCGAGATCAGAGCCAGGTCGACCGGGTGGTCGAGTGTAGGCACCGTGGTCAGACCTTCGGCTTGTCCGGCGCTCGGGCTGACGGCGACGATTTCGTCGAGCGCTCCGGCCTTGGCGTTGCGCAGCAGTGAATTGCCGAGCTTGGAGGGGTCGCGGGTGGAGGCGCCGTAGACGGCGACCGAGGTCGGGAGGAAGAGGTTGTCCAGCTGCTGTCGATCCGACATGGGCCAAACTTATCACGAAAATATGGCATTCGTGAAAAAAACGACATATGATGAGGGTTCCCCGAGCCAGAGGAGATCTCCGTTGACCGTGGCCGAACAACCCGCCCCAGCCCCCGACACCGGTTACTCGGTCGTCGGAAAACGGATCGCCAAACTCGACGCCCCCGAGAAGGTGACCGGATCCACGGTGTACGCCGACGATCTGCGCATACCGGGCATGCTCACCGCCGCCATCAAACGCAGCCCCCACGCCCACGCCCGGATCCTCTCGATCGACATCTCCAGGGCCGAGGCCCTGCCCGGCGTGCACGCCGTGATCCACGCCGGCAACGTCACCCAGCGGAGCTTCGGCTACGGACACGACAACGAGCCGCTCAAGAGCGTCAAGGTCCGCTGCATCGGCGATGAGGTGGCGGCGGTGGCCGCCATCGACGCCGAGACCGCAGCCCAGGCCCTCGACCTCATCGAGGTCGAATACGAGGTGCTGCCCGAGGTCGACGATCCATTTGCCGCCATGGATCCCGGCGCCCCGATCATCCACGACGAACTCGACATCGAGGGCAACACGTCGATGCGGTGGGATTTCGAGACCGGCGACCTGGCCGAGGCCGAGGCCGCCAGCGCGGTCATCGTCGAAGGAACCTACGCCAGCCCGCAGGCCGCCCCGGCCCCGATCGAAACCCACATCTGCATCGCCGACTTCGATCCCACCGGCCACCTCACCGTCATCTCCCCGGTCCACATGGTGTTCATGTACCGCAAGGAGCTGGCCGACTGTCTTGGGCTGGACTGGCGCCGCATCACCATCAAACAGCCGCCGGTCGGTGGCAGCTTCGGGGGCAAGATCGACATCGACACCCACGACTTCATCACCGTGTTGCTGGCCAAGGCGGCCCAGCGGCCGGTGAAGCTGGTGATGACCCGCGAAGAGGAGTTCATCGGGGCCCGCACCCGTCAGCCCATCCACTTCAAGCTGCGCACCGGGGCCGACGCCGAGGGACGCATCACCTTCCGTGACGCCGAGGTCGTCTCCGACAACGGGGCCTACAACGCCTGGGGCTCCCACGCCATGTTGGTGGCCATGAACACCGTCACCTCGCTCTACAAGGTGCCGGTGTCGCGGGTGTCGTGTGCGGTGGTCTACACCAACAAGAACTACGGCGGCTCGGTCCGCGGGTTCGGCAACCCCCAGGCCACCTTCGCCGTCGAACAGCAGACCGAGGAGCTGGCCGACGCCCTGGGCATCGACCCGATCGCCTTCCGCCTGCTCAACGCCAACACCGAGGGCGAGACGACCACCCAGGGCCTGCAGATCACCACCTGTGGGCTGAGCGAATGCCTGGAGGCCGTGCGCGACCGCTCCGGTTGGAACGAACGGCGGGGACAACAGCGCGACAAGCTGCGGGGGATGGGGGCCGCGACCTACATCCACGTCGGCGGCGGTGCCCGGATCTACGGTTCCGACGGCTGCGGAGCCATGATCAAGATCGACGACTCCGGCCACGTGGCCCTCATCTCGGGGTCATCGGAGCTCGGTCAGGGCTCGGAAACGGTCCTGGCCATGATCGTGGCCGAGGAGCTGGGCGTTCCCCTCGACTCGGTGACGGTCACCAACTCCGACACCGACGTCAAACCGTGGGATGTCGGCGTGCACGCCAGCCGCACCACCTTCGTCGCCGGGAACGCGGCCCGGCTGGCGGCCCAGGCGGCCAAGGCCAAACTACTGGAGGCGGCGGCGGAGGCCTTCGAGGTGCCGGTCGGCGAACTCGACCTGCGTGATGGTCTGATCATCCACAACGGCAACCTCGACACCGCCATTCCGTTCGCCAAAGCGGTGCGGCGCCGCCTGCTGCGGGAGCAGTCGTCGATCATCATGGCCTCGGCCTTCTACGATCCGCCGACCGAGAACCAGGACGAGGGGTTCATCGGCAACATCTCGGCCACCTACGGGTTCGGCGCCCATGTGGCCGAGGTCGAGGTCGATCCCGAGACCGGCATGATCCGGCTGTTGAACCTGTGGGCCGCCCACGATGTCGGTCGGGCCCTCAACCCCATGAGCTGCGAGGGTCAGATCGAGGGCGGCACCGTGATGGGGATCGGCCTGGCCCTGACCGAGGAGCTGCCGGTCCAGGACGGTCGTTTCCTCGCTCCGAACTTCCATGACTACGGCATGCCGACCGCGGTCGACCCACCCCGAATCGACGTGACCCTGGTGGAGACCTTCGATCCCAAGGGGCCGTACGGGGCCAAGGGGATCGGGGAGGGTGGCATCATCCTCCCGCCGGCCGCCATCGCCAACGCCGTGGCCGACGCCATCGGCATCCGCCCCCGGGAGTATCCGATGCGACCATGGAAGATGGTCGACTGGATCAACCGCGACGAACGATCGCACGTGATCGACAACCGCCACGACGGCGCCCAGGAGGACGGTTCATGACCATTGCCCAAACGTCAAGCTTCCCGGTCTCGGCCGACGTCTACCGACCGACCGACCCGGCCGATGCCGTGCGGGCCCTGGCCGAACACCCGGGTGCCGCCCTGATCGCCGGCGGCACCGACGTGATGCTCGACCGCCGCCTCGGGCGGTTGAACACCGATCTGTTGATCGACATCTCCCGGCTCGACACCGGAGGCGTCACCGTCGACGGTGACCGCATCGTGATCGGTGCCACGACCACGATCCGGCAGGTGGAAACCGACGAACGGCTGATGGCGGGTGCGCCGGCGCTGGTCGAGGCGGCCCGGGTGCTGGGCAGCATCCAGATCCGCAACATGGCCACGCTGGGCGGCAACCTGTGTCACGCCACCCCGTCGGCCGAGATGCCGCCCCCGCTGCTGGTGCTCGACGCCTCGGTCCGGGTGCTCGGCCCCGACGGTGAGCGCTCGTTCCCCCTGAGCGATCTGGCCACCGGTCCCGGTTCGACCAGCATGACCGCCGGGGAGCTCATGCTTGACGTGACCGCCAACGCCCCCGAGGGCACGGGATCGTGCTACATCCGCCAGACGATCCGCTGGGCCATGGATCTGGCCGGGGTCGGCGTGGCCGCCGCGGTGCGATCGGCCAACCCCGAGACCGGAGAGGTGGCGGCGGTCCGGGTGGCCCTGGGGGCGGTCAGCCCGACCCCGGTTCTGGTCGACGGGCTCGACGACATCGTCGTCGGACGCCCTCTCGACCCCGATGTGCTGGACGCGGCGGCCGAGGCCGCCCGCAACGCCTGCTCGCCGATCAGCGACGCCCGGGGTACCGCCGACTATCGCCGCCACGTGGTCGGTGTGCTGACCCGGCGGGCCCTGCGCATCGCCGATGCCCGGGCTCGGGGCCGCTGGCCCGAGGGGCGGCTGGCCCCACCGAACGGATTCGATCTCGACCTACTACCCGGCCTGGGGAATGGAGCAACCCGATGAAGATCACGTTGGAGGTCAACGGCGACCCGTACCGCTGCAACATCGAGCCGAGCGAGACCCTGCTCGACGTCCTGCGGGTGGACCTGGGCTTGACCGGCACCAAGTGGGGTTGTCTCACCGGCGACTGTGGTGCCTGCACGGTGATGGTCGACGGCCGCACCGTGGTGTCGTGTCTGCAGATGGCGGCCCAGGTCGACGGCTCGAAGATCACCACCATCGAGGGCATGGCCGGGCGGGGCAACACCATGAACGACCTGCAGGAGGCCTTCGTCCGACACGGGGCCGCTCAATGCGGCTTCTGCACGCCGGGCATGATCGTGGCGGCCGAGCAACTGATCCGCGACGGTGTCGAGCCGGACGAGCACGCCATCCGTGAGGGCCTGAGCGGCAACCTGTGCCGCTGCACCGGCTACAACAAGATCATCGACGCCGTGCTCGACGTCGCCGCCAACCGCTGATCCGGTCGGCCCGACCAGCCCGCGACAAGACCCAGCCCGACAGCTCGGGCACAATGGGTTGATGACAACCGAGCCCGGCCCCCAGGACTTCCAGGGCGCGACGTTCCACAAGACGAGTTTCAAGGGCGCCACGATGAGAGCGTGCGACCTCAGCGCGGTGACGATGCGCAACGCCGACGTCAACGGGCTCGACATCGACGGCCCTGACCTGCTGTTCGGCAGCCTGATCGTCAACGGTGTCGACGTGGTGCCGTTGGTCGACGCCGAACTCAACCGCGAGACGGTGGGTCGCCCGGCCGCGACGACTCCAGAACGCGTCAGACACGGTCTTGGCCACCGACGCCTGGCTCCGCGGCGGGATCCTTGGGATCGAGCAACCGTTCCACGAGATCGGCCAGATCTTCTCCAGCGCGCCGGACATGGGCTTCGACATGTCGGTCTTCCGGACCACCGCGCCGACCTTCGAGGAGATCCTCGAGGTGCGGGCCGAGCGGCAGCAGATGGTGACCGACTTCCTGGCCGGCGTCACCCCGGAGTTGCTGGGCGAGGAGCGCGACAACCCCTGGGGTGACGGGGATTGGCACCCCACCGTCGGTGACTGCGTGCGCGTGATTCTGGAAGAGGAGTGGGCCCACCTGCGCTACGTCCGACGCGACCTCGCACTGCTCGGGTGACGGGCTCGGAGTCCCACCCACGGCTTTCGGGTGGGTGAGGATCCCGGTTGGGTGACCGGTCGGGCTAATCTCGCCCGGCTTTGGCCTGGGCCATGGCGGTGTCGAGGTCGGTGATGCCGAGCTGTTCCATGGTGCGACCGGCGGCGAACGGGTCGAGTTCCAGCGCCACCCCGAGCAGGGTGAGGATGGCCTCCGACACCGGCATCGGGTGGTCGGCCAGGCGTCCGATCGACACGTTCTGGACCAGGCCCAACAGCACGTCCTCGTGGAGGTAGCGGTGGTCGAGGCTGATCGACTCACGCCACAGGTTGGACGCCACCAGCTTGTCGTGCCCGTCGGGCGGGTACATGCCCAGCGGTGACTTCTCGTAGTGGGTCGACAGGGGCCAGTGTTCGCCCGGGATGCCGAGCCGTTCCCGCAGCGAGATGCGCTCCGAGTCGAGGGCGGCCGTTGTCCGCTTCACCACCGGGGCCGAACCCTCGGAGTGGATGTCGAACCGGTCGCCCAGCGAGGCGATGGCGCCGAGGTTGTGGACCAGCAGTGGGGGGTGGATCACCGGGCCCCAGTTGGTGAGGGCGGCATCGAAGCCGCTGGTCAGCCGGACCGCGCTGGGGTAGGCCTGGGCGAACAGGGCGTGGGCCCGATCGGCCTCGGGCCCTTCGCCGGGGATGGCGCCGACCGGCAGCCGGGACGCCACCACCGGGATGGCGATGTGTCCCGGTTCGGTGATGCGGGCCAGGTAGGGGAGGGTGCCGGTCTCCAGCCACACCGTGTCGGGTCGGAGGCCGGCCCCGATCCAGGTCACGAAGGTGCCGGGGGTGAAGGCCACTACCTGACCGGCCTCCAGCACCTCGGCCAGCCGGGGTACCAGGTCGGCCTGCACGGTTCCCGGCAGTGGGGCCACCACCAGGTCGGCCCCGGCCACGGCCTGCGCCAGATCGTCGGTGGCGAGGCCGGGTCGAGCCGTGCCCTCGCCAAGATCACCGGAATACGTGATGGCGCCGGAGGGATCGGCGAACTGCGACTGGTCGCGCCGCCACCAGCGGACGTTGTGTCCGGCCCGACACATGTCGGCCACGGCGGCGTGCGAGCCGTTGCCTCCGCCGAGAACGGTGATCTCAATGCCCATGTCGGACTCCTTGTTCGAGTGGTGCCACGGTCGGGTTCGGGTCGCTCACCGCTCGGCTTTCCGACGGCGGGCGATCTCGGCCCCGATGATGTCGAGCGCCAGGTCGGTGTCGGGGCCGAGTGCCCCCGAGAAGGACACGGTGGTGAAGCCGGCCTGCTCCCAGGCGTCGAGCCCACGACGCAGATCGTCGCCGTCGCCGGCGGCCATGAAACGATCGACGGTGGCGTCGCTGATGTCGGCCGCCCGCTCCGGTTGGCCGCCGAGGGTGACCGCTCGAGCCGCCTCCACTTCGCGTTCGGGGATCTGGTAGAAGTCGAGCATGGCCCCCAGGTAGGGCAGGAAGTTGCACAACAGCCTGCGGGCCTGCTGCCGGGCCGCCTCCCGATCGGCATGGAGATAGGTCCAGTTCTCCACGATCAGATCGATCGAGTCGGGGTCACGGCCGGCCCGTTCCGCGGCCTCGGCCAGCCAGGTCCGGAACTGGACCATCCAGGCCGGATCCCATTGGGCGGCGGCTCGAACGCCGTCGGCGATCCTGCCGGCCAGCTTGGCCCCGGTCGGTCCATAGACCCCGAGATACACCGGAATGCGTCTTCGGGTGCCGAAGGTCAGCGCCTGGTGAGGAGCCAGCGAGAACGTGTCGCCTTCGACCCCGGCGGTGTCGCCCTCCAACAGGGCCCGGATGACGGCGACGGCCTCGGCCAGCGACTTGTAGCCGGGTGGCATCGTGCGCCTGACGATCTCATAGAGCGAGCCTCGCCCGATGCCGACCACGGCCCGACCGCCCGACACCTCGTCGAGATGGGCCATGTTGGTGGCGATGAACGCCGGGTGCTGAAGATGGGGGTGGGTGACGTTGGGGCCGACGAGCATCCGTTCCGAGGCGCTGGCGATGTCGCACAGCACCGGCCACACTGGGCGGCGAAGCAGCACATCGTGGACGGTCAGATCGTCAAAACCGATCGCCTCGGCCCGGTGGGTGAGCCGGGGGTAGGCGTCGAGGGGCAGATTTCCGTGGAGCTGGAGAGCGAAGTGCACAAATGGTATCGTAACCAGATCTTTAGCTCCGCTGTCAATGGCAGGCAGCCGGTGGCGCTCCTTCGAGTCGGCCACGGCCGCTCTCGGAGCCGCTGCTGACATTGGTCGAACGTCGTCGACAGCAGGGGGAACGAGGATCAACATGTCGTCAATTGATCGCTGGATTCATTACTGGGCCGACCATCGGGGAACCCGGCCTGCCATCGTCGAACATGATCGCACCGCCTCCTACCGCGACCTGTCGCAGTCGATTCTGGCCACGGCGGCCTGGTTGAGCGGCGCCGGCATCGGCCGGGGGGATCGGGTCGGGTTCTGTGCCCTGAACCGCGCCGAACAGATCTCCGCCTTGTTCGCCTGCGCCCGCCTGGGGGCCGTCCTGCTGCCCCTGAACAATCGGCTGTCGGCCGGTGAGCTGGCGTTCCAGCTCGCCGACGCCGAGCCGAGCGTGGTGCTGGTCGGCGACGGGTTCCAGGAAACGCTGGCCGCCATCGGGTCCGACTCCGACACCAAGACTCGGCTTGTCGATCTCGACCACTGGCAGCCCCCGCCCACGCCGCTCGAGGACGCCCCCCGTCCCGCCGGCGTCGGCGACGATCCGGTGCTCATGGTCTACACCTCGGGGACAACCGGGAATCCGAAGGGTGCGATCCACACCCAGACCTCGCTCCTGCACGCCGTCCTCAACGGGGTGGCCCATCAGGACCTCGACGCCGACGATGTCATCCTGACCTCCATTCCCCTGTTCCACGTCGGCGGCCTCAACATCCAGACCCTGCCGGCGCTCTACGTCGGTGCCACCGTGCATCTGCAGCGGGCCTTCGATCCCGCCGAAGCGCTCGAGATCATCGCCCGCCACCGGCCGACTCAGACCCTCCAGGTGCCGGCGACCATGACCGCCTTGCTGGCCCACCCCGACATCGCCCACACGGACCTGAGTTGTCTGCGGGGCATGAACTCCGGTTCGTCGGTCGTCCCCTCCCACCTGATCGCCGGGTTCGCCGAGCGCGGCGTGCCCGTCGGCCAGGTCTACGGCGCCACCGAAACCGGCCCGACCGCCATCGTGCTTCGCTACGACGACGCCGACCGGATCGGGTCGTGCGGTAAGCCGGCGCTGCACACCGAGCTGCGGATCGTCGACGGCAACGGCGACGATGTTGCCGCCGGTCAGGCCGGGGAGGTATGGCTGCGTGGCCCCAACATCTTCGTCGGCTACTGGCGCAACGCCGAGGCCACCGAACGGGCCTTCGCCGGCGACTGGTACCGCACCGGCGACGTCGGCCATCGTGACGACGACGGCTTCGTCTACATCGAGGATCGACTGAAGGACATGCTCATCTCCGGCGGTGAGAACGTCTATCCGGCCGAGGTCGAGAACATTCTGCTGGCCCACCCGGCGCTGGCCGAGGTGGCGGTGATCGGACGGGCCGATGAGAAGTGGGGGGAGGTGCCGGTGGCGGTCGTCGTGGTCGAGGACGGCATGGAGGCCCCGACTCTCGCCGATCTTCGATCCTGGTGTTCGTCACGGCTGGCCCGCTACAAACAGCCGAGCGACATCGTCGCCGTCGAGTCTCTGCCCCGCACGGCGCTGGGCAAGGTGACCAAACACCTCCTGCGGGAACACGTGCTGGGCGGAGGGTCGTGACCGACCACCGCCGCCTCGGCCGTGGCCAGCAGGCCACGGCCTGGAAGAACAGCCGGATCTTGGCCATGGAGGACCGATGCCGATGACGGCTGCGGAACAGTCGCCCCCCGGGCCCGACACGGTTGTCGGGAAGGTGCGCCTGATACTCAACGCCTTGGCCGACGAAGGGGGAGTGCTCGGCCTTTCGGAGTTGACCCGCCGGACCGGGCTGTCGAAGGCCTCGGTTTACCGGCTTTGTGGTGAGTTGACGGCCTGGGGCGTGGTGGAACGGGCCGGTGACGCCTTCCGTCTCGGACCGCGGCTGTTCGAGTTGGGCAACCGGGTTCCCGGGCGCCGGCTACTGCGCGATACCGCACTTCCGTTCCTGGAGGATCTGTCGGCGGCCACCGGGGCCACCGTGCACCTGGCCGTCCTCGACGGACTCGACGTGATCTACCTGGAACGCCTACCCGGTCGATCCTCGCGCCGGGTGCCGTCATCCGTTGCCGCCCGCCTCCCCCTGCACTGCACGGCCACCGGGCGCTGTCTGCTGGCGTTCGGTCCCCCCGAACTGTTCGACGCGGTTTGTGCGGCCGGGTTGAGTGCCCGGACATCGGAGTCGGTGGACGATGTCGACGAGCTCACCAGGCGGCTCGAGGTCGCCCGATCGGCCGGGTTGGCCGTCGAATCCGAAGAGGTGTCGGCGGGGCTGATGTCGGTCGGTGCTCCGGTGTTCGAGTTGGGCGACAAGCTGGTCGGTGCGGTTTCGGTGACCGGAGCGGTCGGTCAGATCGACGTCGACACGATGGGTCCGCTGGTGAAGCTGGCCGCCGCCGGTCTGAGTCGCCGGTTGGGAGCGGGTAATCGTGGTTGACTCGATCTCGCCTGTCACGGTGCCGTCGCCCAGGCGCGGCCGGTGGGCGAACGCCGGGTCTCGCCGGTCGAGCTGCTCGACATCATCCTGGCTCGGACGGCCTCTTGACCGCTCGGTTTGTTCAACGGACCGATCCTCTGGCTTGCGTGTGGGCCGGTGAACGACAATGAGGTCCTGTTGGCCCACCGGCGGCAGCGCTCGGCGGCCTGAGAGAGGTTGAGATGGCAAGCGAGGACACCGACATCCAAACACCCGACGTCGACAACCGGCTGGCCGCCGTGATGGCCCGGCGCCGGGGCGGCGGCAACGGCGACGACCGCAAGGAACGGGCCAAGACGGCCAAGGGTCGCGCCGACTGGACGTCGTGGCCGGCCTACGACGGCGCGGCCAACGGACTGCGCAACTACTGGTACCCGGTGTTCTGGTCGGCCGAACTGGGCCGCCACCCGGTCGGCGTGACGGTCTGCGGCGAGAAGGTGGTGCTGCAACGGGGAGCCGACGGCAAGGCCTATGGCCTGCACGACCGCTGCCCCCACCGCGGGGTGCCGCTGTCGATGGGCAAGGAGGAGTTCGCCAACACCGTCACCTGCCCCTACCACGCCTGGACCTTCGACCTCCGTGACGGGGAACTCGTGGCCGTCATAACCGACGGACCCGACTCGCCGATGTGCGGCAAGGTCAAGGTTGCCTCGTATCCGGTCGACGAGGCGGTTGGCCTGGTCTGGGTCTTCATCGGTGACCGGGAACCCCATCCTCTCCGCACCCAGTTGCCGGAGGAACTCCGGGATCCACCTCCGTACGCGGTCGGTGGCCGCATCGAGGATCGGGACGGTGACTGGCGGCTCTACGCCGAGAACGGCTTCGACGAGGGCCACGCCAAATACCTGCACCGCACCTCCTACTGGCGGATCTTCAAGACGATGCCGACCTGGAACATCGTGCACATCGAACGCCACGGCCGCTGGATCTACCGCATCGAGGACGAGCGTCACTGGGAGGCCACGTTCCCCGGACTGGGCACCTGGACCAACTACCGCTGGTGGAAGAAGAAGCCCCGGCAACAGCAGGGCAAGATGTTGGGCAACACCGGCGGAGCAAAGAACAACGATCCCTACATCGTGTCCCAGGACCTACCCGGGTTCGCCTCGTTGAGCCTTCCCGGTGTGCTCCGGATCGCCTACCCCCAGTTCATCCACTACGAGTTCTACGTGCCGATCGAGGAGGGCCGGACGAAGTATGTCGGGGTGATGGTCCAGTTCAAGACCGGCCTGGCCCGCGCCGCCTTCTACGCCAAGTACCTCGGCGGCATCCGCTGGCTGTTCCACGGCAACTTCTCCGGTCAGGACGGCTGGATGGTGGAGGCCACCGACGCGCCACCGGAACGCCTGTACCGCCCCGACATCTCCCTGCTCGAGTGGCGGCGCCTGATCGAGGAGGGCAACCCGTTCGACGAGGGTTATGTCCATCCCGGCGATTCGGTCACCGCCGCCGACGACACCGTGGGGATCGACAACTGATGCCGGTCGACATTCAACCCGAGCCGCCCGGCCGTCTCGTCGACGCCGCCGGGCTGGCCTACCACGTCATCGAACTGGGGGAGGGGGCGCCGACCATCTTCCTCCACGGCGGCGGCCCGGGCTGCACCGCCTGGACCGACTTCGGTCCCGTGGCGCCCTTGTTCGCCGCCGACCGCCGCTGTTACCTGGTCGACCTGTTGCAGTACGGCAAGTCCGAGAAGTGCATGATCACCGGACCCATGTGGGACTTCCACTCCCGCACCATCTGCGATCTGATGGATGCGCTGGAGATCGAGCGGGCCGATTTCGTCTGCAACTCCTGGGGTGGCACCATCGCCCTCAACCTGGCCGCCAACCATCCGGAGCGGACCCGCTCGCTGGTCGTCACCGGGTCAATGCCCGTCTTCTACGGGCCCCTCGCCCCGCTGCCCGAAGGGGCCCGACGCGGTCGCAAGGCCCGCGACCGCTACTTCGGTGGTGAAGGGCCGACGTGGCAGAAGATGCGGGAGCTGATGGCCGACCTCGAATGGTACGACGCCGACGAGATCCCCGACGCCACCGTGACCGCACGGTACGAGCAGTCGATCGACCCGGCGGAGATGGAGCTGGCCGCCCGGTCCGACAACCCCCGGGGCGACTGGCAGGACATGACCGCCGAGTTGGGCCGGATCCGCTGTCCGGTGCTGTTCGCCTGGGGAATGTACGACGACTTCCTCACCCCCGACTACCCCCTGATGCTGGCCCGCATGATCGAACACGGCCAGCTCTACGTCATGGACAAGGCATCACATCACCTCCAGGAGGAGCGGCCCCAGCACTACCACTCGGTGGTGACCGGCTTCCTCGACCAGACCGAACGGGAGATCGCCCGATGAGCGACCACGCATCGCAACGCCGCGCCGGAGCAGGCCTGAAGAAGGTGCCGCTGATCGGCCACCTGAGCCGCAAGCTGGTGCATCTCCTGACCCGATTCACCGGGACCTGGGTCGGATCGCCGGATGCCTGACGCCCCGACTCCGGTCGAGGTGATCGAGGCGGCCGAGGCCGCGGTGTCCGCTTCGCGACTCATCGAGCTCTGCGCGATGATGGTCGACGTCGGCTCCCCCACCGGTGAGGAGGAGGAGCTGGCCGGGGCTCTGGCGGCGGAGCTGACGGCGATGGGCCTGGCCGGCCAGACGCAGACAGTGACCGGTCGAATGGCCAACGCCCATGGCCGGCTCGGCGGGACCGGCGGGAGGCCGTCACTGTTGCTGTACTCCCCGATCGACACGGTCACCGCCGGAAGCGCGGCCGAGGATCTGCCCTGGGCCGGCCCCGAGCTGCGGGCCGATATGGTGCCGGCGGCGCAGGTCCACGACGGTGTGGTGGTCGGGCTGGGGGCCCAGAACCCCAAGGGTCACGGGGCCTGCATTCTGGCCGCAGCCGAAGCGCTGGCCTCCACCGGCGTCACCCTCGACGGTGACCTGCTCCTCGGCTTCGGTGGTGGCGGCATGCCCACCAGCCGCCGCCGGCCCGACCTTCCCGATGGACATGGTGCCGGTTGCGCCGCCCTGGTCGAGGCCCTGCAACCGGGTCGGGCGGTGATCGCCAAGACCGGGTGGGCCATCTCGTGGGAGGAGGTCGGGTTCATCTGGTTCGAGGTGGAGGTCGGAGGGACCCACACCTACGTCGGGAGCCGTCACCTGTTGCCCTACCGCAACGCCATCGCCGATGCCGCCCACATCGTCTCCGGGCTGGAGCAGTGGTTCCCCCGATGGGCCGAACAGCACCGCGACGGGCTCGTCGCCCCCCAGGGGGTGGTGGCCGCAATCGGCGGTGGCTGGCCCCACATGGCGGCTTTCACCACGGCCGTGTGCCGGTTCCAGGTCGATCTCCGCCTCAGCCCGCGAACGACCCAGGCCGAGGCGGTCGAGGTGTTCTCGGCCGAGGTGCAACGGTTGGCGGCCGAGATCGGGGCCGAGGTGACCGTCCGAACCCTGGTGGCCGTCGACGGGACGACCACCGATCCCGCCGATGACATCATCACCCGGTCCATCGCCTGCTGGGAGCAGTTGACGGGACGGGACCACCAGCCGATCGCCGGGCTGTCCGGAGCGACCGACGCCAACATTCTGCGGGCCCACGGCGTGCCGACGGCCCGCGTCGGGCTGCCCAAACTCGACCCGTCCCGCCTGCCCGGCCACCAGATCGACTTCCAGCTCGGCATGAACGCCGTCGACGTCGTCGACATGGAACGCCTGACCCGCCTTCTGATCCGCATCGCCGTCGACCTTTGTGGAGTGAGCCGATGACCAGCCGAATCGTGGCCGGTGTGGGAGCCTCCCACACCACCTTGATGAACACCCGATGGGACGAGGTCGATCATCTCGACCGGGCCCACGCCTTTCGCGATGGGCTGGCCGAGGCCCGCCGCGGCCTGGAGCGGGTCGAACCCGATCTGGTCGTCATCATCGGATCCAACCATTTCCGGGGGTTCTGGCTCGACCTGATGCCGACCTTCACGATCGGGGTCGACCAGGTGATCGGCGCCGGGGAGCACGGCACGCCGTCGGGACCGCTGGCCACCGACCGCGAGGCGGCCCTGACCCTGTGCCAGGGGTTGCTCGACCGTCACTTCGACATGGCCCTGTCGACCGATCTGCAGGTCGACCACGGCATCACCCACGCCATCCAGTACCTGGTACCCGACGCCACGCCCATCGTGCCGATCGTCATCAACGTCTTCGGGCCGCCACTGCCCTCGTTGTCGCGCTGCCTGGCTCTGGGTGACGCCCTGGCCGGTGCCGCCGCCGAGCTTCCCGGATCCCGTCGGGTGGCCGTGATCGGCACCGGGGGTCTGTCGCACCAGATCCCGTTCCCCGATTGGCGTCGCCCGGTCGGCGACGACGAGGAGTTCCTGGCCGAGTCGTTCCGGCAGGGGCGGGGCCGCTGGGAGGAGTTCGAACCGCGCCGCCGCCCGATCGTGGTCGGGGCTCGACCCCAGCTCAACACCGAGTTCGACGAGGCGCTCCTGGCCGCGCTCGAAGCCGGCACCCTGGCCGGGTTCGCCGCGCCCTACGAGGGTGACAACCTGGCTTCGGCCGCCGGCAACGGGGGCAACGAGATCCGGGCCTGGCTGGCCATGGCGGCGGCGTGCGGCCACCATCGTGGACGACGAATCTGCTATTCACCGATGCCGGAATGGCTGACCGGCATGGCGGTGGGGTGCATCGACCTCGAATCAGCCGATCCTTCCTGAACCGACCCTTCCTGAACGCACCAAACCAAGGAGTGAACCTGTGACCATCTGGACCGACCTGACCGGAATCCCGTTCCGACTCGACTATGTCGACGCCGGCGGCGTGTCGACGCGGGCCCTGATCGCCGGCCCCGACGACGGCCAGGACGTGATCTTCCTCCACGGCACGTCGGGTCACCTGGAGGCGTTCAGCCGCAACTTCGTGCCCCATGTCAACGCCGGGTTTCGCTGCCACGCCATCGACATGTTGGGCCACGGGTACACCGACAAGCCCGACTACGTCTACGAGATCCCCCGCTACGTCGAACACCTGGTGGCCTACCTCGACGCCAGCGGCATCGAGGCCGCCCATCTGGTCGGCGAGTCACTGGGGGGTTGGGTCTCGGGCTGGCTGGCCAGCGAACAACCGGATCGGGTTCGCAGCCTCCAGATGGTGGCGGCCGGGGGGACG
Source organism: Acidimicrobiales bacterium (assembly GCA_965216675.1). Taxonomy (GTDB): domain Bacteria; phylum Actinomycetota; class Acidimicrobiia; order Acidimicrobiales; family SZUA-35; genus JAHELU01. Next base: position 3,297,202 of record CBDCGK010000004.1, read on the forward strand.
AAGGCCAATCCGGAGATCATGGAACGGATCAAGAACTCCACCACCAAGGCCGTGATGGAGGACGACATCGACTTCACCCGGGCTCGGCTGCACCTGCTCATGTTCGACGGCGAGAAGGACGTCAGCGACGAACTGGTCGAGATCCGCCACGCCATCTATCACGCCCCGGATTTCGTGGCCAACCTCCACAACCTGCTCTGCCTGCAGAACATGGAGATCCGCCAGCGGAACCTCATGACCCCGGAACGGCTGAACTCGATCACCGTGCCGACCCTCGTGGTGTGGGGCAATGAGAACCCGTTCGGGGAGGTGCCGGAAGCCACCGCCATGCACCAGAACATCGCCGGTTCCCGTCTCGAGCTTCTCGGGCAGTGCGGACATTGGCCCCAACACGAGCAGGCCGATCTCTACAATCCGCTGAGCATCGACTTCCTCTCCCAGCATTCATGATCACCCGGGCCGCGGTCATCCGATTCGGCTACGCCGACACCACGTTCGGTCAGATCCACTACGCCGAGGCCGGAACCGGCCCGGTGCTGCTGTGCCTTCATCAGACGCCGAGGTCGTGGGACGAGTTCCGCGAACTCATCCCACTGCTGGCCCCGTCGGCCCGGGTCATCGCCATGGACACCCTGGGCATGGGTCGTTCCGCCCCACCGCCGGGTGAGGCCTCGATCGAGGTCTACGCCGAGGCAGCGGCTGCTCTGCTCGAGGCGCTCGGAGTCGACCGGGCCGACGTCATGGGGCACCACACCGGTGGGGTCATCGCGGTCGAGCTGGCGGCGAGCCGCCCTGACCTGGTTGGTCGCCTGGTGTTGACCTCGACCGCCTGGGTCGACGCCGACTCGCGGGAGCGGCGCCGGTCCCGGCCGGCCATCGACCACGCCGAGCGGTCGGCCGACGGTTCCCATCTGACCACGCTGTGGAATCGGCGGTTGCCGTGGTATCCACCGGATCGGCCCGACGTGCTCGAACGCTACATTCGCGACCTGCTCGACGCCCGCGACCCGGAGGAGGGGCACCTGGCGGTCGGCCGGTACCACATGGAGGACCGCATCGGCCTGATCGCCGCTCCGACCCTGGTCGTCGGGGCATCGGCCGACCCCTACGCCTTCGGTGAACTCGAGCCGGTGGCGTCGCGTATCGCCGGGGCGACGACGGCGGTGATCGAGGGCGGCACGGTCGGGCTGCTGGAGGACAAGGCGGCCGAACTGGCCGCCCTGGTCCGACCATTCCTGGCCGACGGTGATGGCGGTGGCAATGGTGATCGTGACTGCGACGGGGTGGTGAGGGCGTGAACGAGTTCGTCGTGGCGTCGGGACTGGTCCAGCTGACCGTGGCGGTCTGGCTGGGTTGGGCTGTGTTCGGTTTCGTCCTGGGACGGGAGACGGTGGGCCCGTTCACGGACCGGCGTCGCACACTCCAGTGTCATCTCGACAACATCATGATGGGCACCATTCAGCTGGCCCTGGCCGGCGCCATCGACCAACTGCCAACTGTTCCCACCGTGCTCATTCTGATCGGCAGTTGGCTCAACCCGCAGTTCTTCCTGGTGATGTCGGTCAAGCCCGACCTGTCACCCCGGGTCCAGGCCGCTGTCGTCCAGCCGTTGGTGCTCGCCTCGTTCGCGACGCTGTCGATCGGCTACCCGTGGCTTGCCCTCGCCACGATGTTCAGCTGACGACGACACCGAACTCGTCGAGAAGGTCGGCCACCTGGCCGGCGCCGGTGTCGGGCCGGAGCAGCGGCACCGTGGTCACCGGTCGATTCTCTTCCGGGGTTCATCGGTGCCTCATCACGGCGCTCAGCTCTCCCGCAACATCTCGATGAGCTCACCGCGGGTGGTCTCGATGTGGGCCTCGACGGCATCGGCCGCCGCCTCCGGGTCTGCGGCCATGATGGCCTGATAGATCGCCTGGTGTTGGGTTCGGGTCCGTTCGACCTCGGTGCTGTAGCGAAGCTGGTCGGTGGGTGCGAACAGCTCCCCGCGGGCGTCGTCGACTGCGGCGATCAGCCGAGGGCTTCCCGAGGCCTCGGCCAGCGCGGTGTGAAACTCGGAATCGGCCTGGCGAAAGGCCTCGTTGTCGTCGGCCCGATCGAGTTTGTCGATGGCCTCGGCCATTCGCTGCCGGTCGGTGTCGTCGGCTCGTATCGCCGCCAGTTTGGCCGCCCGCCGTTCCACCGCGATGCGGTACTCGATGAGATCGTCGAGGTCGGACATGTCCTCGCGCATGCGTCGTATCCACCGTCGATACGGTTTCTCCAGCTCGGTGACGAAGTTGCCGCCGCTGGCTCCTCGCCGAACCTCGAGATATCCCTCGGCCTGCAAGCGGGCCAGCGCCCCCCGCAGTGTGATGCGCCCGACGCCCAGGTCGGTGGCGAGGTCCCGTTCCGAGGCCAACCGGTCACCCGGGCTGAGCTCTCCTCGGTGGATGCGCCCTCGAAGCAGGTTCGCTATACCGGTGACCGTCGTCTGCCGCATTCGACCATTGTGCCCTGGCGGACACCCCAGTGGTGGTTCCGACGGTGCTTCACCGCCGGAGGGTCAGATCTCGGCATCGGCGTCGTCGACGCCCACGATCCGGCTGCCCCGGAACAGCTCGAAGAGGGTCTCGTCACCATGGCCTCCGAGGCCGCTGGTCCCCCAGAAGCTCTGCTCGGAGTCGCCGCACAGATCGAACAGCCCGGTGCCGTTGATCTTCACCTCACCGGCCCGGACCTGGGCCCCCAGGGCCAGCGCCTTGTCGATGTCGGCGGAGAACACGTAGCCGGCCAGACCGTCCTGGCCGGCGTTGGCCCCGGCCAGGGCGGCCGCTTCGTCGTCGGCTCGGTGGACGGTGACGACCGGGCCGAACACCTCCTCGGGGGCGTCGAGTGGGTCGAGCCCGGTCACGATGGTCGGCGGCACGAACCAGCCGGGCCAATCCGGCGGTTCAGCGCCGGTCACCACCGACCGGCCGGGACCGACGGCCAGGTCGGCCACGGCCTTGACCACCTTGTCGTGGTGAACCTGGTGCGACAGCGGCCCGATCCTGGTCGCTGGATCGAGGCAGGAGCCGATGAGCAGGTCGTCCAGTTCGGCCCGCAGCCCTTCGATCAGCTCGTCGGCGATGGAGTGATGGACGATGATCCGACCCGGTGCTTCACACCACTGACCGTTGAGTTTGGTCATTCCGGCGGCCAGACTCCGGGCGGTGGCGGCCAGGTCGGCGTCGGCGCAGACCACCGCAGGGTTGTTGCCACCGAGCTCGAGCTGGAGTCGAGTGAAGTTGGAGGCCGCGGCGGCGGCGATGGCCCGCCCGGCGTGCCGTCCACCGGTGAACGACACCACCCGGACACGGTGGTCCGACACCAGTTGGCTCCCCACCGAGGGACCGCCGTGGACCAGCTGGAACGCCCCCGGCGGGAGGGTGGCCTCGGCCGCGGCCTGGGCGACGATGTCGGCGGTGCCAGGGGCCCACTCCGACGGCTTGACGATCACGGGGCAGCCGGCGGCCAGCGCCGCCGCCGTCCGCCCGACGATGGTGGGCGACGGGGCGTTCCACGGGGCGATCACGACCACCGGGCCGAACGGAAGCCGGTGCAGCAGAGTTGGGCCGTGCCGCCCGTCCTTGGCCTCGGGGGCCAAGGTGCTGGTCCGGTCGGCCGCCCCCCGGAGGAACCCGGCCAGCCCGCCGGTCATGGGTTCGGTCACCCCGATCGGGATGCCGGTGTTGAGCGACTCCGGTACCGCCAGGTCGCCGGCGCGAGCCTCGAGGGCGTCGGCGAATCGGCTCAGCGCCTCCGCCCGCCCGGCCGGGCCGAGATCCCACCAGCGGCCGTCGCGGTGAGCCTGGTCGGCGGCGGCGAGAGCGGTTTCCACCGCTTCGGTCGACGACGACCGCGACGGGGCCAGCGCGTCACCGGTGTCCGGGTTGCACAATGTCGGGCCGACCGGTCCCTCGGGAGACCGGGGTGAGCCGGCGATGAAGTCGAGCTGTGGTGGCAGGACGGCCCCGAGGCCAAGATGATCAGCCTGATGGTTGTCAGCGTTCGTCATAATGGATCTATAGTAGAACCATTGTGGGTCTCTCGTGTCAAGGTTCGAAACGATGACCGTTCCCCTGATCGGCATCACCGGCCGTCGGGTCCTGGCATCCAAGCTGGCCGGCGTGCCCGACCCGTTCCAGGACGCCTGGTTCGAACTGCACTTCGCCGAGTACGACGACAAGGTGGCGGCCGCCGGGGGCATCCCCGTGCAGCTCTCCAGCGCGGCGGAGCCCCGGGCGATCGTCGAGCATCTCGATGGCATCGTGCTCAGCGGCGGTTCCGACATCGATCCTCGCAGCTACGGCGCCACTCCCGGCCCGGGCAAGCCCGCCTACGATCTCGACCGGGACCGGTTCGAGCGGGGTCTGCTGTCGGCGGCGATCGACCGCGGCGTGCCGGTGCTCGGGATCTGCCGGGGTGCTCAGCTCATGAACGTCCACTTCGGCGGCACCCTGATCGCCCACCTGGCCGACGACGAGGGGGAAGGTCACTCCTCCTACGCCTACGCCCGCCATGAGCGCACCCACGCCATCACCATCGAGCCCGGAACCAAACTGCATCATCTCTACGGCGACAGGGTGAAGGTCAACAGCTTCCACCACCAGGCCGTCGACAAGGTCGGCGAAGGCCTTCTGGCGACGGCCCGGGCCGCCGATGGAGTCATCGAGGCCATCGAACATCCCAATCTCGATCTGGTCGGCGTGCAATGGCACCCGGAAACCCTGCGTGACGTTGAGCCGTGTTTCGACTGGATCATCCGACAAGCAAAGGAAAGACGTTGAGTTTCAACCACAGCAGCAAGGTGGCGTTCATCACCGGATCCGGTTCCGGCATCGGTCGGGCCACCGCCCGGCGTCTGGCCTCGGAGGGGGCGTCGATCATCGTCGCCGACCTGAACCCCGACGGTGCGGCGGAAACGGTCAAGCTGATCACCGACGGCGGCGGCGAAGCGATGGCCGTCAGCTGCGATGTGCGGGACCGTTCCACCATCCAGACCGCCCGTGATGCCGGGCTCGACCGTTTCGGGGCCATTCACTATCTGGTCAACAACGCCGGGGTCGTCACCATGGACAGCCTCGACGAACTGACCGAGGAGAATTGGGACTTCGTGGTCGACGTCAACCTCAAGGGCCCATACCTGGTCACCCAGGAGATCAACCCGGCGATCGAAGCCGCCGGCGGTGGTGCCATCGTCAACCTGTCGACCGTCGAATCGATGGTGGTGGTGTCCAGCCAGGGCTTCTGCCAGGTGCACTACAACGCCTCCAAAGGTGGTATCCCCAACCTGACCAAGGCACTCGCCGTCGAACTGGGCCGCAAGAACATCCGGGTCAACGCGGTGGCCCCCGGCCCGATCGCCACCGATTTCGTGTCTATCGACGAGATCACCTCCGAGGAGGCCATGGAGTTCATGAGCCAACGTCTTGTGGTCAAACGGGTCGGTCAACCGGAGGACATCGCGGCGGCCATCTCGTTCCTGTTGTCCGACGAGGCCTCGTGGATCACCGGCGTCCAGCTACCGGTCGACGGCGGCTGGCTGACGAGATAGCCGGCCGGTCCCGTGACCTCCGTTGACCTCCCCGACGGCACCGAGACCGTCATCGTCGCCACCCCCGACGTTCAGGGGCGGCTGATCGGTCGACGGGTCCCGTCGTCGACGTTCGAGTCCGTCGTGGCCGACGGGGTGGCGGTGGCGTCGTGCGTGTTCGCCTGGGACATCGCCCAGAACTCCGAGCTGCTGGCAACGGAGGCCCTCGACTACACCGGTATGCACACCGGGATGGGTGACCTGGTCCTGCGGCCCGATCTGGCCACGCTGCGGCCGGCCGGGTGGCTCGACAACAGCGCCATCGTGCTGGCCGATGCGGTGGAAACCGACGGAACACCCACCCACGTGGCCCCCCGCACCATCCTGGCCCGCCAACTCGAACGGCTCGACGCCCTCGGGCTGACGGCTTCGGTGGGCACCGAACTCGAGTACTCCCTGTTCCACGGCCCACCGGCCGAGCTGTTCGACGCCGACTACCGCGATCTCCGGCCGGTCACCCGCCGTCCGGCCGACTTCGCCATCCTCGACGGCGACGAGTTGGAGCCGTTCCTGGCCGACCAGCGCCGCCGCCTGCTGAACTCGAACATCGCGGTGGAGGCGTCCCAGATCGAGTGGGGGCTCGGGCAGATCGAAACGACACTGGTCCACACCGGGCCGATGGCGATGGCCGATCAGCACGTGTTGTACAAGCTGGCGGTCCGCAGCCTGGCCGCCCGCAACCGGATGACCGCCTCGTTCATGGCCAAACCCCGCGACGGCCAGCCCGGCAACTCCTGCCACATGCACCTGTCGCTGCGCGACACCGCCGGGAATCCGGTGTTCTGGTCCGACGACGCCCCGGACCATCTGTCCGAGCAGCTGCGTCACGCCATCGGCGGTGCCCTGAACCGGGTCCCGGCGTCGATGGCCTGGTACGCCCCGACGGTCAACTCCTATCGCCGGGTCCGGGGCAAGGACGCCGCCGGTTGGGGCCGGACGTGGGGGATCGACCACCGCTTCGTCAGCGTCCGGGTCGTGGGCCACACCCCGTCGAGCATCCGGCTGGAGTTCCGCCTCGCCGGCGCCGACACCAACCCCTACCTGGCCCTGGCCGCCCTCGTCGCCTCGGTCATCGACGGCATCGAGAACCGGACCGACCCCGGTCCGCCGGTGGTCGGCAACCCGTTCGGCCACGATCCGGGTGAGGTGCCCCGCCACCTGGGCGAAGCCGTCGACCGCTTCTCCGCCGACCCGTGGGCCCGGGAGGTCTTCGGTGCCGCGGTCGTCGACCACTACGCCACCCTCGGTCGTTTCGAGTGGGATCAGTTTCTCGATTCGGTCTCCGACTGGGACCGGCGCCGCTACTTCGACACGATCTGAGACTCCGGGACTCTCCGCTCCTTCGTCACCATCCGAGCCGTCACGGCCCGTCATCGGGCTGGTGGGCCCACGGTGGGTTGATCGGTTCGGGTTCGGCGAACCACCGGATCAGGTTCTCGGTGATGCGGGAGATCTCGTTGTCGTCGCCGTTGTGGCTGAGGGAGGCCGACCACAGGATGGTCGAGGCCGAGAACACCGCCCCGCCGCCGGCCGTCTCGAAGAACACCATGTCGGCCCGCAGTCGGGACCGGGCGGTCTCACCCGACGGACCGGGGAACATGCCGGGAGCGAAGGCCCCGAAGCCCTCCGGCAGTTCGGCCGTGGCCAGCACCAGGGCATGGGACGGCGTGCCGAGGAACTGGTTGGCCAGATCGGTCTCGTAGCCGACCACGGCCCCCTTCGGTCCGAAGGCTCCCAGGACATCGGCGTCGACCCCGTCGAAGATGCGGGCGACCCGCGGGTCCCGGCTGGCCGGCAGCCGCCGGTAGGGCACACCGCCGGCGAACCCCATGGCCGTGGTCGCCACCCCGACCAGGGCGGCCTCGGAACGACCGACGGTCCGCCACAGCCCGGCCGGGCGGCCGGTGAGTTGGAAGTGGTCCTCGCCGCCCTCGCCGTCGAGTGGCACGTTCTCGATCTGGCCCCGTCGCATCTCGGCCAGCCAGCGCCGCTCCGGGTCCACCGCCACCGGCCAGACGAAGCCGTTGCCGCCGAGGTAGGCCAGCCGGCCGCCCCCGCTCAGGAACGCCTCGAGTTTCGCCGCCATCGGGTCGGTCCAGTACTCGGGGTGGCCGCCGGTGACGACGACGCGGTAGCGGCCCGGATCGAACGACGGTTGGTCGAGGAGGTGGTCGGTGATCACGTCGTGGTCGATGCCCCGCCGCTGCAGCCAGCCGAGCAGCGCCAGATCGAACGAGAGGCCGTGGGGGGCGCCGAGGTAGCGGAACTCGTGGTCGGGCCGGACCCCCATGAGCGGGCGTCGGGTCGAGGCGAACACGACCCGGCTCCCGTCGCGATGGCGGTCGTACCAGCTCAACAGGCGATTGTGGCGCCCGAACGGGGCCGCCACTTCGTGGGACAGCTCCTCGAGTGGCGGTTCGGCCTGCTCGTTGGCATAGGCCAGGTAGGTCATCGTCGGCAACAGCACCGCGACGTCGGGGTGAGGTCGCGACGGAGCCGATCCGGGGGTGGAGGGATTGACGAAGAACGGCACGAGGTCGGTGCCCCCGGTCGTATCCATCCGTACCCCGTAGGCCCCGCTCGGGAGATCGGGCGGGAGCTCGACGCTGAGGGTGGCGGGCCAGTCGGCGTCGATCAGGTCGTCGGTGTGGACGTGAACGGCGTCGTAGTGTTCGGGCGCCGAGCGCCAGTCGACCCAGGTGCCGTTCCAATCGGGCCCGGGAACGGCCCGCGTCGGCCCCTGGTACACGACGCCCGGATAACGGCCGGACACCTCCTGGGTCGAGATGCCGGCGGCCAGATCCCAGGTGGCCACGATGCCGGCCGTCGATTCGTCGGGCCGGGCCGCCTGCTGTTCGAGCATCGACGGGTCGAACGCCCGGTGGACGGCGGGCCGGGCCAGCCGGCCGTCGAGACCGACCCCGAGGTGGACGGTGGCCGTGACCGTCGCCGGACTGCCGGCGCCACCGGTCGTCGCCGGGCGGGGTGGGCCGTCGCCGTCGCCACAATCGGTGACCGCGGTGCGAGGGTCGGTGGCGTGGCCGGACTTGGCCTTGACCGCCACCCAACCCGGACCGACGGCGACCAGATACCAGCGGTTGCGATCGAGTGGGGCCGATCGCCGACCGTCCGGTGGGCCCGCCGGGCCGAGCCGCCCCCGGGCGTCGACGGTGAGCCGGAGGTCTCCCTGGCCGATGACGTCGGCGGTGTCGTCGGGGTACCGGCCCAGCCACAGCCAGCAGCTGAGAGCGGAGCCCTGCGGAACGTCGGGAACACCGATCCAGGAGCCCACGGGTAGCCGCTGATGGGGAACGGCGACCTCCAGAGGTTCGAGCACCGGCGTCTCGGTCCATCGGTCGCCGTCGTGGCCGAGCCTGACCACCGAACACCGGGCCGTGGTCGGGGCTCCGCTGCCGCCCGCCGGGGTGCTGGCATGCACGGTCAGCGTCCGCCCGGGGTCGACGGTGAACGGCTCGGCGTAACCGGCCAGCGGGGCCACCCGGTGGTCGACCGGCGGGTGCGTCGCCATCGGCTCTCCTTCCATGCGAACCTCGAAACCTCTAGAACGCGACCTTGGTGCCGCGTCCGGCGGCTCGGGCGTTGGTCACCACCACCTCGGCTGCGGCGACGTCCTCGATGGCCAGCCCGAGGCTCTTGAACACGGTGAGTTCGCCGTCGGTTCGTCGTCCCGGCGCCGTGCCGTTCAGAACCTCCCCGATCTCGGCGACGATGTGGTCCGGTCCGATCGCCCCCTCGGCCTGGGCCAACAGGAAGTCCCCCGACTCGGCCAGCGTCGATTCCCGCCGGTCGACGAACAGGCGTGCCGCGGCCATGGTCGCTGTGTCGAGTTCACGTTTGGTGGCGAAGCTCGATCCGACGGCGTTGATGTGCACGCCGTCGGCCAGCCACCGCCGGTCGATCACCGGTTCGGCGCTGTTGGTGACGGTGGCGATGACATCGGCCCCGGTGACGGCCTCCTCAACCGTTCGGGTGGCCCGGATCGGATGACGGGTCGACCGGCCCTCGGCGAAGGCCGCCGCCCGCTCCGGTCGTGCTGCGCACACTCTGATGTCGTCGAACCGGTGCACGAGGGTCAGCGACTCCAGGTGCCGCTCGGCCTGGATGCCGGCACCCACCAGGGCCAGTGTGCGACTTCCGGGTCGGGCGAGCGTCCTCGACGCCACCGCCGACACCGCCGCAGTGCGGATCGAGGTGACGACCGAGCCGTTCATGATGGCGCTCAGGCGCCCGGTCTCCCCGTCGTGCAGCAGCACCGAGCCCTGGTGGGAGTCGATGCCGCGGTGATGGTTGCCGGGAAAGACGCAGACCTCCTTCATGCCGTACACCCAACGCTCGCCACCGCGTACGGCCGGCATCAGCCCGAGAAGCCCGGGTGCATCCTCGAACGGGGGGATGACGGACGTGCGGAGAGGGTTGTGCACCGTGCCGGAACTGACCGCCCGCAGCGCGGACTCCATGGCCTCGATGCAGGCGGCCATCGGGAGGCAGGCGGCCACGTCGTCGGCCGACAGCACCAGCAGCTCGGTTTCGTTCACCGGTCCTGCCCGCCCGCTGATCCACCGGCACCTGGATCGGGGACCGGGGTGAACCGTATCGGCAGCGACGACGGGGTCCAGGTGTTGGAAAAGCCGGTCGGCCAGCCCGCCGGACCGTCGGCGGCCAGATCGGCCATGGATCGGCTCATCATGTCGAGTGCCACCGTCATCTCCTTCCGGGCGAGTCCGGCACCGAGGCAGTAGTGCATGCCACCGCCGAAGGTGAAGAGCTGGCCGGCGTCACGGGTGATGTCGAAGACGTTCGGATCCTCGAATACGGCGGGGTCGCGATTGGCGGCGAGCACCGAGAGTCCCAGGGGGGTGCCCGCGGGGATCAGCACCCCCTTGTGCTCGATGTCCTCCTTGGTCACCCGGAAGTTGTCGGAGATCGACGGACAGTAGCGCAGCACCTCGTCGGCGGCCTGGGCCGCCAGTTCCGGCCGCCGACGGAGCAGCTGCCACTGATCCGGGTGTTCACAGAAGAGGGCCAGGGCGTTGGCCAGGTGCATCCGGGTGGTGTCGGTGCCGCCCAGCAGGATGGCACCGGTCAGCATGACCAGTTCGTCGTGGGTGAGACGGTCGCCCTCCTCTTCCACCTCGATCAACCGGCTGAGGAGGTCGTCGCCTGGTGATGCGCGTTTGGCTGCGATCAGTCGATCGAGATAGTCGTTGATCTCGATGAGCGCTCCTTCGATCTCGGCCAGGTTGGCGGCGAGGTCGGGGTTGAACAGTTTGAGGATCGAGGGGGCCGTTCGGGAGAACAGCTCCCAGTCGTCGGCGGGTGCCCCGAACAGGGCGCAGATGATGGGGATCGGGTACTCGGCCACGAGTTCGACGCCGTCGGCCCGGCCCCGGGGCAGGACCGGATCGAGCAGTCCGCCGAAGACCTCGCGCATGACGGGGTCGAGCCCGGAGATGGCCCTCGGGGTGAACGAACGCGACACCAGGCGGCGCAACCGCTGGTGCTCCTCGCCGTCGAGGCTGACCAGCAGGCCACGGAAGAAGTCGTGCAACACGCCGCTCGTCACGCCCTGGGCTTCGAGCATGTCGATGCCGGGCGTCCGGCACCGGCGATCGGCGATGAAGACGCGGTGGTCGGCGTGGGTGAGCACGGTCAGGCCGTGGGGCGTTCGAGCCAGCCAGTGTTGCTCCCGCAGGGCCGCGAGCATCCCGTAGGCGTCCTCGGGCCAGCGAGGATCGGTGACGTCGAGTGTGCCGAGGTCCAAGGCGTCGACAGGTGTGGCCATGGTGATCAGTCCTCCAGCCGATGGCATTCTGGTTGCCGGGGCGACGGATCGTCCCCCAACACAGACAAAAGGTTCTAACTTGTTACCATTATCGCTCATGAGGTCGAGGTCGTGCACGGTTGGGGCGAATCATCCGATTCCACCTGGGGGCCGGCGGTGAGCGGCGGGGAGGCGGACGTCGGGTCGGCGGCGGCGTGGAGGGCCGCCTGTCTCGGGCTCGTTGCCGGCCCCGACGACGTGGAGATCGATCCGGCTCGAACGGCGGCGGTGGTCGTCGACATCGCCAACGACGTGGCCCATCCGGACGGTGCGCTGACGGCAAACCCGGACCTCGACACAACCACCTACCGCGACAGCATCGGCCCCCTCCTCCGACTGATCGACGCGCTGACCGACCGCGCCGTTCCGTGGGTCGCGGTCGAGTCGGCCTACGACGCCGCCTATGTCAGCGGGCCGATGCGGGCCAGGTTGGCGGCGATGGGGATTCTCGGCCAGGCCTCGCCGAAGGGCGCCTGGGGCTCGACCGTCATCGACGAGCTGATCGACCGCCGACCGACCTATCGGGTGCTGAAGAGCCACTTCTCGCCCTTCTCCCGGAGAGCGGTCTGCTGGCAGCCCGGCGCTTCGGCCGATCTCGACCACTATTTGGGGCGCCCGGCCGCCGAGGACGAGGTCCGGATGGCGGCGGGCCTTGTCACCTTGCCCGACCTGTTCGATGAGGCGGCTGCCCGCCAACTCGACGGCGGCGATCCGCGGGCGGCCCTGGACGACGGTCGGGTCTGCACCCTGGCCCACCTCCTCGACGGGCTCGGAGTCGACACGTTGATCGTGGCTGGTGGCGCAACCCATGTCTGTCAGGATGCGACCGTGGTCGCGGCCTCGGAACGAGGGTTCCGAACCATCGAACCGGTCGACGCCTGCGGATCGGAAGATCCGCTCAAGCACTGGATGTACCTCCACAACCACGGCCTGTTCCGGAGCACCTTGTGCACGGTTGACACGCTGGTCGCGGCGCTTGGTCGATAGCTCTCCGGCGGTCTGACAACGCGCTCCGGTGAGGGTCTCGACTTCGTCCCTGCTTCCGCAGGAGAGGGGACCGGTTTGTGGGTCGGGTCGTTCGGGTAGGGGAGACATCAGCCGGCAACGAGCGGAGTGCAGCCTCCATGGAATCGCCAGGGGATTCAGGTGACGGGTGACGACCCGCTATCAGAGGGCGGCATCATCGTGCCGTCGAGCGCGACGGAGCCTGCGAAGTCGGACCGGCCGAGCGCCGAACCGACGCCATCGCCGGCCGCCCGGGAACGCACGCCGGCGTTCCTCGCCGTTCCGGTCTGGCTCGATCGGCTGGCCGCCTGGTCGTGGCGGCTTCTGGTCATCGGCGGTTTCGTGCTGGCGTTGCTGTGGACGGTGTCGTGGATCCGGCTGGCGGTCATCCCGACACTGGTCGCCGTCGTCTTTGCATCGGCTCTTCGTCCGGTGGCCAAATCGGCGGTGCGTATCGGTGTGCCGAGGGCGATCGCCGTCACGACGATCATGCTGTCGGTGCTGTTGATCGTGGTGTCGGGCCTGCTCTACGCCGGTCGGGAGGCCGCCAACGAACTCGACCGCAGCACGGTCCAGACCGAGGCGGTTCGAGTCGAGATCGAGCGCTGGTTCCGTTCCGAGCCGTTCAACCTCGAGCAGGACCAGATCGATGAGGCTGAGACGGCACTCCGCCGTGCGCTGGCCGGCGGCGTGCGATCGTGGGGTTCGAACAGCGGACGGATGGTGCTGACCGTTTCCGGCGGGGCCGTCCTCGGCGTGATCCTGACGTTCCTGTTCCTGAAGGACGGATCGATCATGTGGCGGTGGTTCCTCGGTCGGGTCAGTCCGCTCCGGCGAACATCGGTCGACCGGGCGGGTCGGGCCGCGGTCGACACGATGGCGGGCTACCTCCGGAGCATTTTGATCGCGGGGGTCATCGACGCCCTCCTGATCGGTGCGCTGCTGTTGTTGCTTGGTGTCCCGCTGGTGCTGCCGCTCATGGTGTTGACCTTCCTCGCTGCTCTCTTCCCGGTGGTGGGGGCCGTGGTGGCCGGGTTGGCGGCCACGGTGGTGGCGCTGGTGACCGTCGGTCTCGAGGCGGCCCTGTGGATGGCGGCCGGCACGCTGGTCATCCAACAGATCGAGGGCAACGTCGTGCTGCCGATGGTCGCCGGCCATCAGATCTCACTCCACCCGGCGGCCATCCTGGTGGCGCTGTCGGCTGGTGGTGCTGTCGCCGGTCTGGCCGGTGCGTTCCTGGCCGTTCCGATACTGGCCGGTCTGGTTGCCGCCACGTCGTCCATCAGCGCCGACCGGCAGGCCGACCTCGAACTGCCCGCCTCGTTCCGGGAACCCACGTAGTCCCCGCCTCACCGGCGGTCGATCTGGCAGATTCCACGCCCACCAGGTGCGCGTGGAATCTGCCAGATCCGTCTATTGGCGCGGGTACGGAGCGTTGGCGGGCCGCCAGGTCTGGATATTCATCCAGAGCGTCGCTAGAATACTGACGACGCTTCTCGTCCCCCGGCTCGCGACTGCGCAGCCGATCCGTACCGAAAGGTGGTCAGGCAGCGATGACGACGGCACTCCACATTCGCAACGGAATCTTGATCGACGGCACCGGTGCCGATCCGGTGGCCGACACCGATGTGGTGATCCAGGGGGACAACATCGTCGCCGTCGGCCCAGCCGGTTCGCTGGCCGACCAGGTCCCCGACGGCGCCACCGTGATCGACGCCTCCGGGTCCACCATCATGCCCGGCCTCATCGACGCCCACTGCCACATCACCTTCGACGACGTGCAGTCGAACGACCAACTGTTCTTCCACCGGCCACCGACCACCGCCGCCATGATCACCCTGTTCAACCTGCCCAAGCTCCTGATGGCCGGCGTCACCTCCTTCCTCGATCCCGACACCGTGATGGGTATCGGCCCGGAGATCCGCGATGTCGTCGAGAGCGGCGCCTTTCCCGGCCCCCGCATGAGCACCGGTGTTCAGGCCCTGCTGACGTCGGTCGGCGGCACCGCCGGCCGGCTGATCCCCGACGAGGGCAAGGTCGGCTACGCCGCCGTGGTTCACACCATCGACGACATGGTCACCGAGACCCGCCGCCAGATCAAGATGGGAGCCGACTGGATCAAGATCCACGCCACCGGCTCCATTCCCACCCACAAGGGAGAGCTGCAGGTCTGGACCCTCGACGAGATGAAGGCCGTCTGCGACACCGCCCACATGCTCGGGGTGCCGGTCACCGCCCACTGCCGTAACGCCGCCTCAACCCGGGATGCCGCGCTGGCCGGGGTCGATCTGATCCTGCACGCCTCCTACATCGACGACGACGGGTTGCAGGCCATCATCGACAACAACCTGGCCATCTGCCCCACGTTCACCTTCCTGGCCAACCTGGCCGACTACGGCGATCGGGTGGGCGCCGGGATCGGGATGCAGGACATCTTCCGCGGCGAGATCAAGGCCACGGCGGCCATGATGCGCAAGGCCTACGACGAAGGCGTGCCCATCCTGTGCGGCTCCGAAAGCGGCTTCGCCCTCACACCGTACGGCCACTGGCACGCCCGGGAGATGGAGGTGTTCGTCAACGAACTCGGTCTGTCTCCGGTCGAGGCGATCAAGTGCGCAACCTCATCAGGGGCGATCGCCATGAAGGCGCCGGATGAAGTCGGTGTCATCGAGGCCGGCCGCTGGGCCGATGTGCTCGTCGTCGACGGCAACCCGGCCGCCGACGTCACGATTCTTCAGGACCGTCACAACCTGAAGGCCGTCATCAGCCGGGGCCGCCCGGTCGACCTGACCGCGCCCTGGCCGGAGCGTCGCTCCATCGCCGGCGAACGGGTCGCAAACTGGGCGGCACAGACCCTGACCTACGACCGGGCGGTCGGTCTGCCGTGATGGGAACGAGATTCGGGGTTCCGATCGGGTACCCCGGATAATCCAGCTGTCATCAAATACGGGCCGATCGGTCCTCAACTGGGAGAGAAAAGAATGAAGAAATCTCTGTGGCGCTGTCTGCTGGCCTTGCTGGCGATGGCCATGATTGCCGCTTCCTGCGGATCGGACTCGGACGAGGCCGACGATGATGAAGGCGGCACGGCAGCCGAAACCGTTGAAGCCGACGACGAGGAACCGGCCGACACGTCGGAGGCCGAGGAGGCCGATGATTCCGAAGCGGCCGACGAAGACGAGTCCATGGCCGAATCGGGTCCCGACCTCGAAACGGCCAACGCCCGGGTGGAGGCGTTCCGCCAGCCCCAGGGTGCCCTGCCGATCAGCGAGCCGCTGGCCGAGGCACCCACCGGGAAGACGGTGGCGTACATCCAGTGTGGTGTGCCGGTCTGCGCCGAGATCAACACCGGCATCGAAGGCGCTGCCGCCAAGCTGGGCATGGTCCTCGAGGTCTACACCCACGACGACACACCCGAGAACGTGGCCGCCGCCTGGCAAGCCGCTGTCGACAGCAGCCCCGATGTGGTCCTGGCGTCGGGGAACCCCCGAGAGTGGTTCGCCGACCAGTTGGCTGCTCTGGAAGCGGCCGAAACCCCGGTGATCGTGTGGTCGTTGCCCGAGGGCTACGAGCCGGGAGCCGGTCTCACCGCCAACCTGCTGAGCGTCGACGACTACTACTTCTACGGCGTCCTGATGGCCGACTATGCCGTCAGCCAGACTTCGGGTGAAGGCACGATCGTGTTCTTCGGCCTCCCGGCGTTCCCGGTGTTGGCCACCCTGGAGCAGGGGTTCACCGAGGAAATGGCCCGGGTCTGCCCCGATTGCGCAGTCGAGAACATCAGCATCGACCTTGCGGCGCTGGGTGCCGGTGAGGTGCCGAGCCAGGTCGTGTCGACCCTGCAGGCGACACCGGATGCCTCCCACCTGGTCTTCGCCTTCGGTGGCATGCTGTTCGGTGTTCCCGAAGGTATGGCCGACGCCGGAATCGACGTGCCGGCGGTATCCCAGGCCGGCGGGCCGCTCAACTTCGGCTTCATCGCCGCCGACAACGTCCAGACCGCTGAAATCGGTCTGGCGTCGGAGTTCCTTGGTTGGCGAGCGATGGACGCCGCGGCTCGTGCCCTGGCCGGTCAGCCGGTCGGTCGGGCCGAAACCCCTGACGTCGCGGTGATCGACGGTCACCCCGACATCCTCAACGCCGGTCTGCCGCTGCAGATCCTGGAGTCCGACGACATGGGCTTCATGGCCGACGATCCGAGCGCTCTTTGGCCGGGCGTCGAAGGCTTCCAGGACCTGTACGGCGAACTCTGGGTCGGCAACTAGCCGTACCGGAAGCGCGTAGCTCGTTGCCTGAATCAAAACCGTCAGCAGGGGTCGGCGTCGACGCGCCGGCCCCTGTCTCGGCCGAGCCCCTCCTTCGGGTTCGGTCGTTGAGCAAGACATTCCCCGGCCAGGTGGCCTTGGACAACCTGTCCTTCGACCTCCGCCCCGGGGAGGTCCACGCGCTGGTTGGTCAGAACGGCTCGGGTAAGAGCACGTTCATCAAGCTGCTGTCGGGTTACATCAAGGCCGATCACGGCGACGACGTCGAGCTGTTCGGGCAGCCGGTCGATCTCTGGCACCGCGACGAGCGCTGTGAGCGTATTCGGGTCGTGCATCAGGACCTGGGCCTGGTGCCGACCCTTTCGGCCACCGAGAACCTTGGACTCGGGGTCGGCTACCAGACCGGTCGGTTCGGCCGCATTCTGTGGCGGGAGGAGAATGCCCGTGCCCAGGAGCTGCTCCTCGATTTCGGTGTCGCCCCCGACGTCCGCCGGCCGGTGGCGACGCTCAGCGCAGCCGAGCGAACGGCGGTGGCGGTGGTCCGGGCCACCCATGGCCTCACCGACGGTCGAGGCATCCTGGTGCTCGATGAACCGACCGCCTCCCTCAACCAGACCGAGGTCGAGGCCCTGTTCCGGGCCGTGCGAATCGCCACCGAGCGAGGTGTGGGCGTGATCTTCGTGTCGCACCTGCTCGATGAGGTGCTGTCGCTGGCCGATCGGGTCACCGTGTTGCGCGACGGCCGGGTCGTGGCTGGACAGGATGCCGCGGATCTCGACGAACAGGAGCTCGTCCATCACATCGTCGGCGACCGCGTCGATCTGGGCAGCCGGCCCGACCGCAGCCACCGGCACGGACCGTTCCGGCTCGAGGTGGCCAACCTGTTCGGTGTCACGCTGCGCGGGGTGTCGTTCAAGGTTCGAGCCGGTGAAGTGCTCGGCATCAGCGGATTGATCGGCTCCGGGCGTGATGAGGCGGCCGGCTGCATCTTCGGCGCCAGTCCCCGGTTCGTCGGCAAGGTACTCGTCGATGACACCAAGGTGTTCGCCGATCCCCGCGAGTCGATCATGGCCGGCATGGCCTACGTGCCGGCCGAGCGCAAGAGCGAGGGCCTGCTCCCTCGACACCGGGTCCACGAACACGTCACCCTCCCCCGCCTTGGCCCCCTTCAGCGGGCTTCACGGCTTGTGCGATCGGCTGAACTGGCCGACTCCCGTCGTTGGAGCGAACGGGTCGACCTGCAACCGCCTGATCAGTTCCGGCGGATGGAGAAGTTCTCGGGTGGGAATCAGCAGAAGGCGGTTCTGGCTCGGTGGCTGCGCACCGACCCAAAAGTACTGCTACTGGCCGAGCCGACCCAGGGGGTGGACGTCGGCGCGAAGTCGACCGTCTACGACCTCATCGACGAGGCCGCCGCCTCCGGGGTTGCGGTGGTGGTCACCAGCTCCGACAACGCCGAACTCGTCCGTCTGTGCGACCGGGTGCTGGTGCTGCGGGGTGGAATGGTCGCAACCGAGCTCAGCGGGTCCCGGCTCACCGAAAGCCGACTGCTGGCCGAGACCGTCGGAACCACCACGAAACGTCGAGGCCAGCGGGTGGTGGAGCGGCCCGTCGGCTTCGTGGTGAAACGAAGGGCCGGCGATTCGGCCGAGACAGCCGCCGACAACCCGGAGGAGAGCGATCGTGTCAACCATTGATCCGGAGACCCGCGAGGTGTCCAGACGCCTCACCATGAAGAAGAGCCGGATCGGTCGGCGCTACACGGTGCGTGAACGTCGCATCGATCTGCTCGAAAAACGCAAACGCGACACTCGGGAATCCCGCTTCGAGACCAGACGTTCACCGTTCCGGTGGAAGATGCTGCATCCCCGCAACATCAGCGTGATCTACCTGCTGGTCGTGCTGGCGGTCGGGTTCGCACTGTGGATTCCCGACACCTGGCTGGTTTGGAACACCCATCGCTTCTACCTGAACAACGAGGCCATCCGGGCCATTGTCGCCATCGGATTGATCGTGCCGCTGTCGGCCGGAGTGTTCGACCTGTCGATCGGTGGGGTGATCTCGGCTTCGGCCGTCACCACCGCCTGGGCCATCGAGATCCAAGGATGGCCGTGGCCGGCCGCCGCCCTGCTCGGGCTTGTCCTGGGTGTGATGGTCGGCCTCGTGAACGGCTGGCTGGTGGTCAAGATCAAGATCGACTCCTTCATCGCCACGCTCGGTATGAGTTCGGTGCTGGCCGCCTATTCGGTCTGGCTGGCCAAGGGCCAGTCGATTCTGACCGCCAACGAATCGTTCAAGGGGCTGACCGGTGTGGCGCTGTACGGCTTCAAGTGGACGTTCGTGTACCTCGTGGCCCTCGGACTCGTCGTCTGGTACGCCCTGGAACACACCGCCGTCGGTCGGTATCTTTTCGCCACCGGCGGCGGTCGGGAAGCGGCCCGCCTGGCCGGGGTCCAGGTCGACCGCTACGTCGTCGGGTCGTTGATGGTGTCGGCCACCGTGGCCGCTCTGGGCGGAATCCTGTTCGCCAGCAACTTCTCCTCGGTTCAGGGTTCGGTCGGACCGCCGTACCTGCTGCCGGCGTTCGCCGCGGCCTTCTTCGGATCCACCCAGTTCAAGGACCGGTTCAACGTGGCCGGAACCCTGATGGCGGTTTTCGTGCTGGCCGCCGGGGTCAAGGGATTCCAGCTGGCCGGATGGGGCAAGGAAGGCTGGCTCGACGACCTGTTCTTCGGTCTCGCCCTCATCGCCGCCGTCGGCTTCTCCACCTTCCGCCGCAAGGTCTACGGCGGGCAGCGACGCTGGTGGCGGCGGTCCGAGTCGGGCCCCGACCGGTTGCTCGGTCGAGTGCTCGGCTGGGGCCGGCCCTCCAACGACCGATCGAGGAAGAACGCCGAGGAATGGTGGTTCGACCCCGAGGACCGCCAGGGACATCACATCAAACCGCCCAAGGACTGAACGCCGAAGGACTGAACCAGTGGGAACAACCGCATCTAGGAGAGCACGATGAGCCTCGTCGGGGCCAAGGTTCTGCGCAAAGAGGATCCGAACCTGATCGCCGGGCGGGGACGCTACGTCGACGACATCGCTCCGGCCGATGGCGCCTTCATGGCCTTCGTTCCCGGACCGGTGGCGCACGGCTGGATCCGCTCGATCGACGTGTCCGGGGCCGAGGCGCTCGATGGGGTGCTCGGCGTGTGGACGGCGCACGATTTCGCCGACCACCCCGACCTGCCCCAGGGATTGGAGGGGTGGGAACGCCCCGTGCTCGCCCGGGACAAGATCCGCTGGTACGGCGAACCGGTCGCGGTGGTCGTGGCGGAAGACCGCTATGTTGCCGCCGACGCGGTGGAACTGATCGTGGTCGAGGTCGACGAACTGGAACCGGTGACCGACGTGACCGCGGCGGCCCGAGCCGAGAGCCCCGTCCTGTTCGACCAGCACGGAACCAACGTGGTGATGGCCGTTCCGACGAACGACGACGCCGAGCAGGAACTGGGGGCGAGCAAACAGCGGGCCCACCTGACGTTGCGCAACCAGCGTTGTGCCGCCGTGCCGATCGAGTCGATGGCGGTGCTGGCCGATTGGGCGCCCGACGGGTTGACGGTGTGGGCGTCGGTCCAGGCCCCCCACCACTACCGCAACCAGCTGTCGGCGTGGCTCGACATTCCCCAGACCGACTGCCGGGTCATCGCCCCCGATGTCGGCGGCGGATTCGGGTCAAAGATCGTGTGGTACCCCGAGCTGTTCGTGGCTCCGCTGTTGTCGAAGCTGACCGGTCGGCCCATCAAGTTCACCCAGACCCGATCCGAGGCCATGCTGCAGATGTCCCACGGGCGCGATCAGGCCCACGAACTCGATGTCGGGTTCGACGACGACGGCACCATCCGGGCCATCCGCATGGTCGTCAGTCAGAATCTGGGGGCCTACCCCGACCCGACCGGTCTGGGTCTTGCCGTGCTGACCACCTGGATGGCGGCCGGCTGCTACCGGGTGCCCAAGGTGGCGGTCAGCTTTCGTAATGTGGTCACCAACACCTCACCCGTCGCGGCCTACCGCGGCGCCGGTCGGCCGGAGGCGGCCTACGCGGTGGAACGGCTGGTCGACCTGGTGGCACGCCGGACCGGCCTCGACCCAACAGAGGTCCGCCGTCGCAACTTCATTCCCCCCGGCCAGTTCCCCTACGAGGTGCCCCACCAGGAGGCCGTGGTATACGACGCGGGCAGCTTCGCGGCAGCTCTCGACGCCTGCCTCGACTTGTTCGACTACGAGGGCCTGAAAGCCGAGCGGGACCGCCGACGAAACGACCCCGAGGCGAAACTGCTGGGCATCGGGTTCTCATCGTGGCTGGAAATCGCCGGTTTCGGTCCGAACGGATCGCTTGAAGGATTCGGGCATCTGGGCTCCTGGGAATCGAGCCAGGTTCGCATCCAACCCGATGGATCGGCCGTCATCTTCATCGGCTCCTCACCTCACGGGCAGAGTCACGAAACCACGTTCGCCCAGATCGCCTCCGATGTGCTGGGTATCGATTACGACAACATCCGGGTTGTTCACGGCGACACCGAGAACGTGCTCCAGGGCATCGGGACGATGGGTTCACGCGGTGTGACGACAGCGGGGGTTGGCGTTCACAACGCTTCGTCGATCGTGGTCGAGCGGGCCAAGAAGATTGCGGCTCATCTCCTCGAAGCAAATCCGATCGACATCGAGGTTCGTGACAGCGCCTTCAACGTGAAAGGCTCACCGGGCAAACAGGTGTCGTGGGGTGATGTGGCCTGGGCCTCGTATCAACCGCTCCGTCTGCCTGAGGAGCTGACGGCCGGGGCGCTGGAGGAACGCCTGTATCAGGAAACCCCGAACTTCTCCTACCCGTCGGGCTGCTACGCCTGTGTGGTCGAGGTCGACCGGTTAACCGGCGAGGTCGACATTGTCGACTACATCGTGGTCGACGACTGTGGCACGGTCATCAATCCGATGCTGGCCGAGGGTCAGGTTCACGGCGGAGTGGCCCAGGGTATCGCCCAGGCCCTCTACGAAGCCGTGACCTACGACGACAACGGCAACCCGACGGCCGGCAACCTGATGACCTATCTGGTTCCTTCGGCGGTCGATGTTCCGTCGTTCACCACCGGCCGGATCAACACCCCGTGCCCCAATAACCCTCTCGGGGCCAAAGGCATCGGTGAGTCGGGAGCGGTCGGCGCGCCGCCGGCGGTCGTCAACGCCGTGGTCGACGCCCTGGCCCCGTTCGGGGTCGAGCATCTGGACATGCCGCTGACGCCGGAATCGGTGTGGCGGGCGATGGCAGGGGAGGATCAGCCATGAGCAGTCATTCGGTCGAGGTGACCATCAACGGTCGGCGTCGCCGGGCCGACGTCGAGGCGCGGCTGCTGCTGGTCCACCTGATCCGGGAGAAACTCGGATTGACCGGCACCCACGTCGGCTGCGACACGTCGAACTGTGGGGCCTGCACCGTACTGCTCGACGGGGAGTCGGTGAAGAGCTGCACCATGCTGGCCGTCCAGGCCGATGGCCGTGAGGTCACCACCATCGAGGGGATCACCGGACCCTTCGACGGGTTCTCGGCGGTGCAGGAAGGGTTCCGCCAGTGCCATGGCCTGCAGTGCGGCTATTGCACACCGGGGATGATTCTGGCCGCCACCTCCTTGCTGGCCGACAACCCCGATCCGGGTGACGCCGAGATCCGCCACGGCCTGGAAGGCAATATTTGTCGATGTACCGGCTATGAGATGATCGTGCGTTCGGTGCGCTGGGCGGCCGAGCACGCCGACGGCGCCTAGATCGGTCGCGCGCCTCGTTTTCGCCGCCCGATGCCGGTGGACTATGGTCGCGGGGCGGGCGCCTGTTCCAAGGAGCGCCACCACCATGAGGTTCGTACGTCTGCCGGCGGTCGTCGTCGGCCTGATCGCCATCGCGGTGCTGGCCGCCTCGACCGGCGCCGCCGCCGATCCCGATCCCGACACCTTCGCCCAACCGAACGGGCCCTGGGTCACGCCGAGTCAGACGGTGAGCCTCGAGGCGTTCACCGACTACGAGCATCTGACGCAGACCTTGGTCGGCATCGACGAACGGTCCGACGTGGTCGATGTCGTCTCCGCCGGAACCTCGACCCACGGCCGCGACATCTGGCTGGCCCGCATCGGTGATCCGTCGAAGACGCCGGTGATGATCATCACCCAGCAGCACGGCGACGAACCCCACGGCACCGAGGCCGCGCTGCACATCATTCAGCGGCTGAGCACGAACTCGGCCGAAGCCCGGAAGATTCTCGACGAGCTGTACGTGCTCATCGTCCCCCGCGTCAACCCCGACGGGTCGACCATCCCGGAACGGGGCAACACCGACTTCTCGGCCCCCGAGCGCAACTCCCGTAGCTGCTTCGCCTCCGACGGCACGATCATCGGGTCACGGCTCGATCAGGGCCGGGGTGTCTTCACCACCGATCTGGAAACGGCCGATGGCGATGTGCTGTGGAGCTACGACATCAACCGCTACCACTGGATGGACTGGGCCGAGAGCTGGCAGATCCAGTGCAATCCCGGCCTGGGTGGTGTGCACTTCGATCCCACCACGAACCCGGTGCCCGAGGCCGTCGCCGTGGTCGAGGCCTACAAGGCGTACCAGCCGATCTGGGTGATCGACATCCACAACCAGGACATCGACCGCATCGCCTTCGACGCCGATCCCGACGGCCCGAACCGGCCAGGTCGCCGGCACACGTCGTCGGTGCTGTGGCCCACGAACGCCGATGTGGACTCGGCCGCCGTCGACTTCTCCAAGCAGCTGGCACTCACCATGAAACTGGCGTCGCTGGAGAAGGGGTTCTCGGAGATGGACCGCTACAACGGCGGTTCGTTCCCCGGTATCGCCCGCAACGCCTACGGATTGGCCGCCGCCGACCGGATCGCCGCCGGTGAGACCGGTGTCGGAGGCAGCGTGCTGGTGGAGATCAGCGGACAGACCGAAGGCACCGGTGATTCGCTGATCGGGCAGAAGGCCATCGGCATGCTCAACAACGAGGCCCGTCTCATCATCGACGCCGCGCTGGAGGCCACCGCCGACGGTTCGATCCACGACCTCGACCCGAACCTGGTCGATGAGCTCATCCTCGACGTCGACGAAGACCTTGACAATCCCCACGGGGAGGAGGAGTGACGCCGTCAGTCGGCGCTTGAGCGGACGGGCCGGGGGTGGCGTTGACTGCTTGCGAGGCGCGTGACGTGACGCTCCTGACGACGTGGTGTTTCGATCACGGGTGCGGGCAAAGATATGGGCCGTTCGGCCCTGTGCAGGCCTCATGTGTGATGACAGGTTGACGGGGCATCCACCAACCGAAAGGCAGCATCATGCGACGGAGACTGCTCGTTCCCATCCTCCTGATACTCACCATCATGTTTGGTGTCGCCGCACCGGCGACGGCCAAGGACCCTCTTGTCGGGACCATGGATCTCCAGTTCAATCTCGCCTGGCCCGGGCCGAGTACCGAAGTCCCGGATTGGGTGGGAACCGTCACGATCGACGGGGTCGACTACGGTATGGCGTTCTTCAACACCGGCACTGGAAAGCCCTTCGAGTCCCAGCCCGACGGCGGTGTCATCTTCTTCGAGGAGACCTGGGTGATCTATCAGGATCTCCACTTCGCCTTCGAGGAAATCGACGCTGGTTTCGTCCTCACCGAGTTCGTGCCCGGCGACGTGGTGCTGTCCGGCTATGACCGTGGCGTGGTCACCCTGGCCAACGGCAGCTACAGAATGAACGGCTTCGTCGAGGAGGCGAACGGTCCGTTCGCGCACTGGCTTGACCGACGGGTGCACATGAGCGGGACCGTCATCTTCTCCGCGCAAGGTGCACCGCTCTACGCCCCCGGTACCTTCCGACTCAACTAGTGCCGTGAGCTGCAGACCCTCGACCGCAGCCGGGGCGCGCCGGTCTGCGGCGAGGGCGGGGCTAGAATCTCGCACCGCACGTTGAGCGGCAAGCGACCGCGCAACGCATTGAGCGAGAGGCGAACTTCATGACTTCCACAAACGCGACTCCTACAAACGCGGTTCGTACGCGACGTTCAGACGATCGGACGCCGGATGGCGGGTGTTCGGGTCGTCGACTGATCACGTGAGCGCCCCGATGGCCACCTACAAGGCAGCGCGTGAGTTCATCGGCGCGAATGCTCGCGTGCTCGAACAGCGGCTCTGCGCGGTGGTGTTCGATGACGCCGACCCCGAAACGGTTGTTGCCGCCCTGGCCGCCTACCGCAATGACGACGGTGGGTTCGGACATGGGCTCGAGCCGGACAAGCGTGCGCCCGGCAGTCAGCCCCTGGACGTCGAGATCGCCTTCGAGTATCTGGCCGCCGCGGAGGCCAGGGCGGACGGGCTCGTCAGCGCAGCGTGCGATTGGCTGATGTCCATTGCCGATCCATCGGGTGCGGTCCCGAGCGTGCTTCCGACGATCGCCCGCTACCCGAAGGCGGCCCACTGGGAACACACCGAGTTCGCCCCCGAGGTCAACGGCACGGCGGCGATCGCCGCCCACGGCCACTCGCTCGGCGTCTCGCATCCCTGGCTCGACCGCGCCACCGACTACTGTTTCACCGAGTTGGAGACCGGCCGCGTCCCCTCCGAGGCCCACACCCTCCTGGCGTTGGCCAAACTCGCCGAGGTGGCTGCAGATCGTCCCCGTGCGGAGGCGGCCGCCGGTTTGATCGCAGCCGCCATACCCGGGGCCGCCTACACCAAGCTCAATCCGAAGAGCAGTGACTACGGTGTGACACCGCTGGATTTCGCGCCGACCCCGTCGGCCATGGCCAGGGCCTGGTTCAGCGACGAGACCATCGAGTCGCATCTCACCGAGCTGGCGCAGGCCCAGGAGCCCGATGGTGGATGGCCCATCACATGGCAACCGCCGAGCGAGGCGTCCCGCTGGGAGTGGCGAGGTATCCGCACGTTGTCGGCCATTCGCACGCTGACGGCATACGGCCGCTTCCCGTAGAGCCGGCGGCCTGGTCGACCGACTTCAGTCGGGGAGCGGTGGCCCCGGGGTTGAACAGGCGGTCCAGGCGATGGTCGATGGTGGTGGCCGCCGCGTCTGGTGTCATGGTCCCGTCGAGCAAGCTTCGCGCGGCCGTGGCCGATGATGCACAGTGATCGGCCAGGTAGGTGGGCTGGACCACGTCGAGGTTCGTCGTTAGACTACTGACGACGTTTGGCCGGTCGGGAGCGGCTGGGGATGCCCAGCCACGGACACGGGCCTTGAAACCCCGTGTCGATAACCGGCACTGAACACAGAAGGGGATGGAGCATGATTCCTGCTGGATTCGCGTACAGCAGAGCGGCCAGCGCGGCTGAGGCACTGTCGATGTTGGCCGAACACGGTGACGAAGCCAAGTTGCTGGCCGGTGGCCACAGCCTCGCTGCCGCTCATGAAGCTGCGACTGGCTCAACCCGAGCGGTTGATCGACATCGGGGAGGTCTCGGACCTGTCGTACATCAACGACGCCGACGACCACATCGCCGTCGGCGCCCTCACCCGGCATCGTGATGTGGAGCACTCCGACCTGCTGGCCGAACACCTGCCGCTCCTTGCCCATGTGGCGGCCCACGTAGGAGACCCACAGGTTCGGAACAGGGGCACGATCGGTGGGTCGCTGGTTCATGGTGACCCGGCGTCGGATCTCCCGTCGGTGGCGCTGGCCACCGGAGCGACGATGGTGATCAGCGGTCCCTCGGGCGAACGAACGGTGTCCGCCGCGGACTTCTTCACGGGGTTCCTCGAAACGGCCGTCGGGGCCGACGAACTCCTCACCGAGATCCGTTTCCCGAAGTTCACCGGCGCCGGTTGGGGCTTCCAGAAGTTCAACCGCCGAGCCCAGGACTGGGCCGTCGTCGGCTGCTCGGTCCAGGCCGGTCACAACGGCAACCAAGGCGGCGTCGCTCTCGTGAACATGGGCTCCATGCCGATGATCGCCGGATCCTCCACCGAGGCGCTACGCGGTGGTTCCTCGGCGGGTGACATCGGATCGGTGGCCGCTGAGGGCACCGATCCGTCATCCGATCTGCACGCCAAAGCCGACTACCGGAAACACCTGGCCCGGGTGCTCGTCGAACGAGCCGCCACCGCGGCCGGTCTGTAGCCCGCCCTCGAACCGTAAAGGAGAACGAACATGCCAACCATGGTTGGAGCCCGGGTCATCCGGAAAGAAGACCCGAACCTCATCACCGGTCGGGGGAACTACGTCGACGACGTGCAACTCGTCGGCACCCTCCACGTCGCCTTCGCCCGCAGCGTCGAGGCCCACGCCGATATCACCTCGGTCGACACCTCCGACGCAGCGGCGATCGACGGGGTGCACGGCGTCTACACGATCGACCACTTCGGCGACTACGGCAACGTGCCTGGCGTTCCCGGCATGGACCGCCCGGTCCTGGCCCGAGGGCGGGTGCGCTTCGTCGGTGAACCGGTGGCCATCGTGGTGGCCGAAACCGCCGCCATTGCCGCGGATGCGGCCGAACAGGTCGTGATCGACTACAGCCCCCTGCCCGCGGTTACCACCCCTCAGGCGGCCATGGCCGAGGGGGCGCCGGTCATCCACGAGGCCATCGGCGCCAACGTCCTGCTCGACACCCCGTTCGCCGACGGACTCGACGAGGTGTTCGACTCCGCCCCCCACACCGCGTCGCTCAAGCTCCACAACAACCGGGTCCATCCGGTGCCGATGGAGACCAGTGTGGTCCTGGCCGACTGGGGTCGCGACAAGCTCACGGTGTGGGCGTCCACCCAGGTGCCCCATGCACTGCGCAACACATTGTCGACCTACCTCGGGATCTCCCAGAGCGCACTCCGGGTCATCCAGCCCGACGTGGGCGGCGGCTTCGGGGCCAAGGTCCAGTGGTACCCGGAGCTGCTGATGGTGCCGGTGCTGTCCAAGTGGCTGGGACGTCCGGTCAAGTACGTGCAGACCCGCACCGAGTGCTTCCTGCTCATGTACTCGGGTCGGGATCAGCACCACGAGGTCGAGGTCGCGTTCGACGACGACGGCAAGATCCTCGGCCTCCGGTCGATGGTGATCGGCGACGTCGGCGGCTACCCCGACGTGCCGGTCGCGCTCGGTATGCCGACGCTGACCAACTGGATGGCCAGCGGCTGCTATGCCATCCCGGCCATCGCCGCCGGTCACAAGGTGGTGGCCACCAACAAGTCGCCGCTGTCGTCGTATCGGGGTGCCGGTCGGCCCGAAGCCACCTACATGATCGAACGGGTCGTGGACCTGGTGGCCGACGAGACCGGCGTCGATCCGGCCGAGGTGCGGATGCGCAACTTCATCGCCGCGGAGGACTTCCCCTACAAGACACCTCACGCCGAGGTCTACTACGACTCGGGCGACTACGCCGCCACCCTGCGCACTGCGCTGGAGCTGTGTGACTACGAGGCGCTCAAGGCCGAGCGGGATCGTCGAAACGCCGACCCCGGCGAGAAGCTGATGGGCATCGGTTTGTCGACCTGGGTCGAGATCGCCGCCTTTGGACCGCGAGGGGCCCTGGAGGGCTTCGGCCACATCGGCTCCTATGAGACCGCACAGGTGAAGATCCAGCCCGACGGCACGGCCATCATCGCCACCGGAGCCGCGCCCCACGGTCAGGGCACGGTGACCACGCTGGCCCAGATCGCGGCCGATGAACTGCAGATGGACATCGACAACATCAGCGTCCGCTACGGCGACACCGACACCGTGCCTCAGGGCGTCGGCACGATGGGATCGCGGATCGCCGCCATCGCCGGTATGGCCACCCAGCAGGCGTCGGCCAAGGTGGCGGCCACCGCCAAACTCATCGCCGCCCACAAACTCGAGGCCAACGTCGACGACATCCAACTGGTCGACGGGGTGTTCTCCGTGGCCGGCACCCCGGCGAAGTCGGTGACGTGGGCCGAAATCGGCTGGGCCTCGCTGTCGCCGACCCAGCTCCCCGACGACATCGCCGCCGGCTGCCTCGACGAGGTGGTGTTCGCCGAACCGACCGGGTTCACGTTCCCCAACGGGGCCTACGTGTGTGTGGTCGGCATCGACCGCGACACCGGAGCGGTCGAGGTCGAGAAGTTCTGGACCGTCGACGACTGCGGCACCGTGATCAACCCGCTGCTGGCCGAGGGCCAGGTCGAGGGCGGCGTCGCCCAGGGCATCGCCCAGGCGCTGCTCGAGGAGATGGTCTACTCCGAGACCGGGCAGCCGTTGACCTCCACGCTGGTCGACTACCTGGCACCCTCGGCCGCCGACGTGCCCGACCTGTCGCTCACCGGACGAACCACCACCCCCACCCCCCACAACACGTTGGGAGCCAAGGGCATCGGTGAATCCGGCGCCATCGGCAGCCCGCCGGCGGTGATCAACGCCGTGGTCGACGCCTTGAGCGGCTTCGGTGTCAAACACGTCGACATGCCGGCCACGCCGGAGAAAGTCTGGAACCTGATGCAAGGAGGTGCGGCCTGATGAGCGCACTCACGAATGAGCTGCACGCGGTCAGCGTCACCGTCAACGGCGCGGCCCAGAGCCACGAGGTCGAGGCCCGGACCCTGCTCGTGCACTACCTGCGGGAACAGTGTGGCCTGACCGGTACCCACGTCGGTTGCGACACGTCCAACTGCGGGGCGTGCACGGTGCATCTCGACGGCGAGGCGGTCAAGTCGTGCACGGTCCTTGCCGTGCAGGCCCACGGTCACGAGGTGACAACGATCGAGGGGATGGCCTCCTCGAGCGGCAACGGTGACGGCGAGGGCTTCCATCCGGTCCAGGAAGGGTTCCGTCAGTGCCACGGCCTCCAGTGCGGCTACTGCACGCCGGGCATGATCATGGCCTCGGCCGCCCTGCTGGCCGACAACCCGAACCCGACCGACGACGAGATCCGTCTCGGCCTCGAGGGCAACATCTGCCGCTGCACCGGCTATCAGAAGATCGTCGACGCGGTGCAATGGGCGGCGGCCAACGGCGACTGACCTGGTCGACACCGGCTACGTCGGCGCCCGAACGGCTCGTCCCGGTCGTCTCACCCCAACGGGTGGGTCACCGGCCGGCGGCGATTCCGTCGGCCCCGGGTAGCCAGGCCGCCACGCCCGAGACCGGGATGGCGCACACGACCGCCTCGACGATCTCAGCTTCGGTGGCACCCGCGTTGCGGGCTCCATTGGCGTGCACATTGACGAAGCGGGACGAGAACTCGGCGGCGTTGATCGTGCACAACATCAGCTCGACGTGCTTGGCATCGAGCAGGTTCTCGGCCAGTGACCACTCCCGCATCAGCACATACCCCTCGAGTGCGCGCGGTGCCTCGTCGGCCATGAGGGTCACGTAGTCGGGGACGAATCCGAAGTAGTCCTCGAAGTAGTCGAGGGCGGCCTGGCGGTCGAGCGGAAACTCCGGGGCGTCCGGCCCGGCCGCCGGGCGCTCGATGCCGAACGCCTCGTCGACCGCGGACCGGAAGCGGTCGTACACGGCCTCGCCCCGCGAGATCAACACGCCCAATGCGGCTCCGGCCGCCGCATCGGGTGCGAGTCCCAGCGACACCGAGCGGGCCAGTTCCCGCCGTGCCAACTCGTCGTGGTCTCGCACCGCCGCGGCCGCCGCCATGTACAACGCCTTGGCCCACGCCGGGCAGGCCCCGTCATGGTCGGTGACCTCCCGGATGCGGGCGTAGCCCTCGGCGAACTTCGGGGCGACGGCGGTCAGCTCGCCCGACTGGAGCGCCGGTGAAGCGGTGGCTCGATGGTCGGAGTTGGTCATGGGAGTCCTCCGGGCGCTTGGTCGAGGAGTGAGGTTCAACTCGATAGTAGTGAGACTTGTCACGACTATCGAGTTGAACCTACTGTCGATGGGGTGACAACTGACCGACGGCTCATGCACGATCTGGCCAGGCGGTTGCTGGCGCACTGGCGCGGCGGCACCACGGCGTCGGCTCCCGACATCATGCGCCAGAGCGTCGACGCCTACCTCGACGAGGCTCGTTTCGACCATGAGGTCGAGCGGGTGTTCAAGAGGCTGCCCTTGGCCGTGGCCCTCGGCTCCGAGCTGCCCGAACCCCGGAGCTACCGGGCGCTCGACATCATGGGTGTACCGCTGCTGCTCACCCGGGCCGACGACGGCATCGTCCGAGCGTTCCTGAACGTGTGCAAGCACCGAGGCGCACCGCTGTGCGAACCCGGTGCCGGCTCGGCCCGCCGTTTCACCTGTCCGTACCACGCCTGGGTGTACAACCCCGAGGGCGATCTGGTCGGCATGTTCGGGGCCTCAACGTTCGGTGAGGTGGAGCCGTCGGACGTGGCGCTCACCCCGCTGGCCTGCGCCGAAGCGGCCGGTTTCGTGTTCGTGTGTCTGACCCCGGGCGTCACGTTCGACATCGACGACTTCCTCGGCGATTTCGGTCCGCTCGTGGCCGGGCTCGAACTCGACCAGTGGCACATCTTCGAGCAGCGCGAGCTCGACGGACCCGGCTGGAAGGTGGCGTGGGACGGCTACCTGGAGGGGTACCACCAACAGGCGCTGCACCCGACGACGGTCGGGCTCAACACCATCGCCAACCTCATGACCCACGACACCTGGGGACCGCATCAGCGCATCGTGTTCGCCCGCAAGTCGCTGCCCGAACTGGCCGACCTGCCCGAGACCGAATGGGCGGCCGATGCCCACATCCGTCTCATTCATTCCATCTTCCCGAACGTGTCGATCTCGGGCATCCTCGGCGACTTCGCGCTCGTCTCCCAGCTTTATCCGGGGCCCACCGTCGACCGCACCCGTACCGTTCAGACGGTGCTGTGCCGTCACGAACCGGTCGACGATACTCAGCGGCAGGCGGCGCGGACGTTCAGCGACCTGGTACTCCAGGCGGTTCGGGACGAGGACTACTGGATGGGCCACCAGATCCAGGACGCCCTGAAGAGTGGAGCCACCAACGAGCTGCTGTTCGGCCGCAACGAGCCGACACTCCAGCACTACCACCGCTCGGTCGCCCGATACGCCGAATGGCCGCCCGGTACCTCGGAAACGTGAGCCTGCGATTCAGGGGGCGGTGGCGTACTCTGACTCGGCGGCCGGCGTCATCTTTTCGTGGAGCCGCACCGGCTCCTTCGTCTTGCGGCGCACGCCGATGTTGAGCACCTCGACGAACACGGAGAACGTCATTGCGGCGTAGACGTACCCCTTGGGAATCTTTTCGCCCAGGCCTTCGGCCAGCAACGTCATACCGATCAACAGCAGGAAGGCCAGGGCCAGCACCTTGACCGACGGGTGCTGGTTCACAAACCGGTAGATGGCCCCGGACGCCACCAGCATGATCAGGACCGCGGTCATCACGGCGATGACCATGATCGGCACGTACGGGGTCATCCCGACGGCGGTGATGACCGAGTCGATGGAGAACACCAGGTCGAGCAGGAGGACCTGGCCGATGACCGCGGCGAACGTCGGCGCCACCTTGGCCTCGCCGTGTTCGTCCTCACCCTCCAGTTTGTGGTGGATCTCCTTGGTCGCCTTGTAGATCAGGAACAACCCGCCGGCCAGCAGGATCAGATCCTTGCCGCTGAATCCCCGTCCGAACAGCTCGAAGAGTTCGTCGGTGAGCGTGATGATCCAGCCGACGGCCAGCAGGAGGAGCACCCGCATGCCGCCGGCGGCCAGGATGCCGGTGCGACGGGCCCGGTCCTGTTGGTTCACCGGCAGCTTGTTGGCCAGGATCGAGATGAAGACCACGTTGTCCACCCCCAACACGATCTCGAGGGCGAGCAGCGCAAAGAGCGCGCTCCATGCTTCGGGGTCCGACAGCCATTCCATGGGCAGAGGGCTATCTCCGAGAGGTCCGTCGCAAACCTCTCTTTCGCCCTCCGAACTCGCGGGGAGGGTCGGTCAGAAGTCGGGGGTGTCGAGCTCGACGGTCTGGGCGACGATGCGGCCCGCCTCGACGACATAGCGGTCGCGGCCCGATGCGACCACGGCGCCGCCGGCCGCGGTGATCTCCCAGTGCACCGTGGTCGGCTCCCGAGTCGAGCGCCGGTAGGAGAACCCCAGCCCGTCGAGACGGTCGGGAACGGTGTCGAAGTAGTCGGCGATGGCCCGCCAACCTCGGTGTCGGTCGTCGCCCCGCTCCAACACGGCGTCGGTGGCATAGTCGGCGGCCATGGCCACCGGGTCCCGGGCCACGACCGCGGCCAGGTGCCGGACGATCACCTCGTCGGACGACCGACGACGCATGGCTTCGACCGCGGGGCCGACCCGGGTCCGCCACTCCCCGAGGTCGACATAGTCGCGGACCGACACCACCGTCCCCGAGGCGGCATCGACCTCGAACACCCCGTTGCACAGCACCGTGTGTTCGAGCCCGTCGATCCAGAAGCGGTCGGCTCGCTCCAGCCAGGCGGTCGTGTCGCCGTAGGCGGCCGACAACAGATCCCACTGCACCCGATCTGACCAGGTCACGATCGGCGACAGCATCGCCATCACCGCCTCACGGCCCTCCGCCGGCGGATGGGGCACGTTGCGCCAGGTGCAGTCCGGCGACAGTGCATCCTCGATGTTGCGGAGATCCCGGGAGGCGAGCGCGGTCAGCAGACGATGGGTAATCCGCCGGGCGGGAGACATGGTCGAGCGCGGGTCGGTCACAGTCGCCATGTTAGGAGCGCGCTGTAGCCTCGAGCTCCGACGAGGTCGAGCGTTCAGTCGAAGTGGACGTCGACCGTGCCGAACGCCTCGAGCCTGTGGTCGGCCTTGAACGTCTTGTGGTCCGACTTGAGTCGCCGGGCCGTGGCCTCGGCGAAGCGGACCATGTCATTCACGAAAAGGGCCTGTGGCTCGACCGCGGCCAGAATCTTCGGCTCGATTTGACCTTCGACCTCACCGACATCGTCGGACAGCGCGTGGGCCTGGGCAAGGGCCCGTCCACAGATCGCCGCGTAGCGGCGCCACTGCTTGAAGCTCAGATCGTCGAGGTCGATGTCGTCTCGGTACGGTGCCCGTTCCCGCGACATGAAGCTCGCTCCTTCAAACTCCACACTGCCGTAGAACACGTCGGCCCGAACGAGTTGGACGCCCTGGGCGTGGGCTATCCGGTCGGCCAGCTCGGTGTCACCGAGCCCGGTCGGAGGCACCAGCCCGGCGAGAGCCGAACGACGTGCCTGCTTGAACTCGATGATGATGTCGTCGGTTGCGTCGGCCCGCTCGCCTTCGATGAGTACGTAGAACCGGGAGAGACCAAGCGACGCCGTGCCCTGCCCCCGTCGCACGGCGACGTCCTTCACCTTCATCGCCCCGGCCCGCTTCGGCACGGCGATGTCGTTCTCGGCCACCCAACGGTCGACCAGCTCCTGGAACTCGTCGATGCGGCTGCTGACCGGTATGAGTTCGTCGTCGTCACGGAAACCCCGCCCGAACTCCTCGTGGTAGTTCTCGGCCAGCCACTCCTTTCGCTGCCTCCTGGCTCTCTTGATGAGCTTGGCGATCATCTTCGGAGCGTTGTCGTACCGCACCTGCTGCTCGAGCTCGTTGCGTTCGTCGGCGAAACCCCTCATCGCCCGCAGATAGCCCTTGACGAATTGCTCGACCACCCTCCGCCTCTTCTTCTTGTTGAGATCGCCCTCCTCCTTGGCCGCGATCCAGAAGCCCGTGGCCCCTCGTTTGAGATCCCAGGTGAACGGGGCATAGTAGGCCTCGTCGAAGTCGTTGACGCCGAACATCGGCACGTTGTCGGCGTTGGGCATCACGCCGAAGTTCTCGGGGTGGACATCGCCGAGCGCCAGTACCGTCGGCATGTCACCGTCCTCACCGGCCATGTCGCGGTAGAACAACAGGGCCGTGCCACGGAAGAAGGAGAAAAGCGAATCGGCGAGTTCGTCGAACTTCTTCCTGGCATCGTCGGAGCCGTCGGTGATCCGGTTGCGGTGATCCTCTCGCAGCGTGCGACGTACATGGAGGTGTCGGTCGTCGCCGGAGAGGTGTCGGGGGAGGAACACCGGCTGGCCGGTGGCCCGTTGATCGGCGACCCGCTCGAACTCGTCGAACCTGGTGGTCGCCTCGGTCGCCCCGTTGGCAGCGCTCGCCACGGCGTCGACGAGCTGGTCCTTGGTCATCGACGACCGTCCGTCGATGTCGAGCTTCTTCGCTTCCTCGTAGAGCTTGGAGCGTGACAGTTGGTTGAGGTTTTCCGCGTTCATGCCGGGACTACTACCACCGGATTGTCCGTCCCAATCGCACCAGGGAAGCCGGATGCTGTTACTAGCCGGCGCTGCGGAAG
This sequence comes from Acidimicrobiales bacterium, assembly GCA_965216675.1. GTDB lineage: Bacteria > Actinomycetota > Acidimicrobiia > Acidimicrobiales > SZUA-35 > JAHELU01. Next base: position 3,332,218 of record CBDCGK010000004.1, read on the forward strand.
GGCATGTTGATGGTCGTGGCCGAGGCCCGCAAGGCCTCCAGGTCGGGGTTGTCGATCCAGAAGTCGCCGAGTCCGGCCTCGTCGAGGCGGTCGGCGACCAGTTGCAGGGCGATGTCGTGGCGTACGTGTTCGGCGGCGACGAGTGAGACGACAGGGTCGTCGCTCCAGATGCCCCAGGTCACATCCGGGGTTCGGCCGGCGATGACGACCTGGTTGTGGTCGGCGACGACAAGCGACAGCTCACAGCCGACTCGGTCCTTGACCACATCGGGCGAACTGAATCGATGTTCATGGATTCGTCCTGGCAGCTCCGACGCGTCGCCGTAGCAGATCACGAAGACACTGACTCCCCGTTCGGCCGCGGTGTTGACGGCCCGCCGGTAGGCCGAGATCTCGCTGGGCCAGATCGACAACCACATGCTCTGGCGGGCGCACTCGATGACGTCGATCGTGCGTTGAACCACATCGTCGTCACTGTGCAGATGCTGGACGACGCGGGCGTCCAGTGCCCGGCCGATGCTCGGGAGCACCGACTCGAGGCCTTCGATCGTCTCGACGGTGTCGCGCCGGAGGCGACCGACGAGCGCGTCGGAGGGGAGCGGCACGTAGGAGACGGTGTCGTCCTCGGTGACCTGGAAGGCGAACCCCCGGGACACCAACTTGCCGAGTGTCTCGTAGACCGTGCTGCGGGGAACGCCGGACAGTTTGGCCACCTCGTAGCCGTTGAGTGGCTCGCCGGAACCGAGCAGGGCGACATAGGCCTTGGCCTCGTAGCCCGACATGCCGGCTCGCTTCAGCAGGTCGAGTGCTTTGTCCGAACTCACCATGGCCAGGCTACCCCTTGCGTTCGCCGTCGAAGAGGACCGGATAGCGGCCCCACATGTGCCGGGTTGTGTTGGTGTCGAGTGTGGGTGGATCGTCCGGGTCGGGTCGCGCCCCTTCGGACAGCATCGAACCGGCCATCAGGGTCACGGCACCGAGAAGGTGATGGTGAACGGCCTCCTCCGGTTCGAGGCCCCCGGCCAACTCCTGGCCGAGGCAGGCATGGGTGCCGGTGCCGAAGCTGAGTCCCCACGGCGGCACGCCATCGGCCCGCCGACGGTCGGGGTCGAAACGGTCCGGGTCGGGCCCGAAGGCGTCGGGGTCCCGGTTGGCCTGCTCCACCGAGACGGTGACCGGGGACCCCTGAGCGATACGGCGCCCCGACTTGAACTCGATGTCGGTGACCGCAACCCGCTCGGCCACCGGGCTGGCCGGGTGGAGGCGCATCGATTCGTGGACGAAGGCCTGACGCCGAGCCGCGTCGGCGACGAGAACCTCACGGTCGGCCGGGTGGTCGTCGATCCAGGTGAAGATGTGATGCATCGCGTGGACGAGCTGGGCCGAGGTGGAGTGCGATCCGACCCAGGGGAAGTAGGCGACCTCCCGCAGGATCGTGTCGGGTGGCAGATCGAGGCGGTCGGTGTTGACCAGCAACGTGGTGAGCACGTCCCGGGGAAGGTCGGCGGCATCCAGGCGCCCTTGCTCCACCTCGGCGACGAGGTGTTGGCGACGCTCCAGCGACGGCTGGTAGAACTCGGTTTCGAACTCGGCGAGGGCCTCGTCGCCGGCGGCGATGATGGCCTGTTTGTCGCCGGTGGCATGGGCCACGGTCGACGCTCGGGCCAGACGTTCCATGATCCGGTAGAACGACTCGAACACCTCATCGGCGGCGTGGCCGGTGGGCAGGTCGACACCGGCCACCTCGACCGACAGGGCCATCATCGTCCGCCGGGCCAGCGGGAGCAGATCGCCGCGACCGGAGGCCAGCGCGGGAGCCAGAACCCGATCGATGATCGCGGGGATGCGGTCGACCTCGTACCAGGCGAACGTGTCGCGCCGGAACAGCCGGTTCTCGAGGCGGCGGCGGGCGACGTGCGGTTCGCCGTGGAGGTTCACGATGACGCCGTCCATGAGGTGGACGCCTTCGTCGTAGAGTGCCTGGCGAAGATCGCGGTGACGAAACCCCTCGCGGGCCTCCTCGTACGTCGTTAGGATTATCACGACTAGCCTCCTCCGATGTTAGACTAGTCGAGCGATGATCCCAGTCCCAGTGCTCGCTTCCAATGGCTGACACCGACCCGCCGTCGATGCTGGTGACAGGGGCGGCACGCGGTCTCGGAGCGGCGATCGCGGTACACGCCGCCCGACACGGCTACCGGGTCGCCGCCGTCGATCTCGACGTCCCATCCGGTCACATCGATGCCGAAGGGGTCTCGGTCTTCAAGGCGTCGGTCACCGACCAGGCCGCCATCGACGGCGTGCTCGACCAATTCGGCACGCCCGATGTCGTGGTCAACAACGCCGGTATCGTCCGCTTCGGGCCCCTTGTCGACCAGGCGGTCGACGATTTCCGGGCGGTCCTCGACGTGAACCTGGTGGGTGCCTTCGTGGTGGCCACGGCCGTCGCCCGGCGCCTGATGGCCGAGCAGCGGCCGGGTTCGATCGTCAACATCACCTCGATGAACGGTGTGGCCGCCGGGCCCAACGCCGGGGCCTACGGCGCATCCAAGGCCGGTGTCGCCATGCTGACGTCCCAGATGGCACTCGAATGGGGTGGCCGCGGCATCCGGGTCAACGCCGTCGCCCCCGGACTGATCGACGCCGGCATGTCCGAGCCGATCTACGCCGACCCCGCCACCCGCACCGCCCGCGAATCCAAGGTGCCGATCGGTCGCCTCGGCACCGCGGCCGACATCGCCGAGGTCGTGACTCTTCCTCGCCTCCGACGCCGCCTCCTATGTCCACGGTCAGAACATCGTGGTCGACGGCGGCGTGACCGGCTCGGTCATCGCCCACCTGCCCCGCCCGACATCGGTCGATTCGGTGGGTCCGCAGACGCCAGGGTCGCTCGTGAGATCGCTCGACGGCATGTCCGTGCTGGTCACCGGCGGGGGTTCGGGCATCGGTGAGGGTATCGCCCGCCACTTCTGTGCCGGCGGGGCCCGGGTCACGATTTCGGGCCGTCGCCGCCACAAGGTGGGCCAGGTGGCGATGTCGATCGGCGACGCCTGCCATGCCGTGGCCGGTGATGTCACCGTCGACGCCGACCGTCGGGCCATGGTCGGCGAGGCCGTCGAACACGGGTCCGGTCGTCTCGACGTCGTCGTCAACAACGCCGGCAACATGTACCGGGGTCCGCTCGACGAGCTGACCGAGCAGGCGCTGCTCGACGTGTTCCATTCCAACGTGGTCGGCGGGATGATGCTGACCCAGGCCGCGTTGAGCCAACTGGAGGCCGCGGCCGGCGCCGTCATCTTCATGGGGTCGGTCCACTCCCAACGGGCCTTCCCGGGAGCTTCACCGTACGCGGCGACGAAGGGTGCGGTGGAGACACTCACCGGCGTGCTGGCCGCCGAACTCGGACCGAGAGGCATAAGGGTGTCGTGTGTCCGTCCGGGCGGCGTGTTCACCGAGATCAACCAGCGGGCCGGCCTGTTCGACGACGACACTGCCCGCCAACGGCTCGAAGGCCTGGCCCCGGCGCATGCCCTGGGTCGGCTCGGAACCGTGGCCGAGATCGCCGAGGCCGTTGAGTACCTGGCCTGTGCCGAGTGGACGACGGGCAACGTGTTGACCGTCGATGGAGGACTGGGGCTCGGCGTCACCAACGCCTGAGCCCCACCGGTCACACCAACGAAGGGGGAATGATGACCACAACCGAACCGCAGGTGATCACGATCACCGATTACAACGAGGCCAAGGAGGCCTACCGTCAGAAGAACCTGCGCCAGGCGCTCTACGACGCCGGTGAGGTCATCATGGGCGACGTGCTCGTCAACCTGCACGGCGCCGAACACCGCGACCGTCGTCGCCTGGAGAACCGGCTGTTCCGGCGGGAGACGTTCGAGCTCTATGAGCGGGAGCTGTTCCCACCGATCATCGACGAGACCCTTGCGCCCGACATCGAGGCCGGGCGCACGGAGCTGGTCGACCTCGGCCACCGGATGATGATGAACCTGGCGGCACTGACCGCCGGTGTTGATCGGCCGCTCGGAACACCGGACGAGACCCGTCATCTCTACCGCTACCTGATGCTGTTCATCGAAGGGGCCACTCTGGCCCACTACACCGGTGACAAGGACGAGAAGCGGGCTGAGATCGCCGGTGAGCTCCACAAGTTCGACACCGAGTTCGTCACGCCCTCGTTGGAGCGACGCCGAGCGATGGTCGAGGCGGGGGAGGAGCTGCCGAAGGATGTGCTGTCGGTGCTGCTGGCCAATGTCGACTCGCTCGACATCCCCCACGAGGTGATCGTGCGGGAGGTGGCGTTCTACCTGCTGGCCGGGGCCCATACGTCGGCCACGGCGTTCACCCGGGTGTCGCACAACATCTTCAAGTGGCTGGAGGCCCATCCCGAGGATGCCGAGTTGGTTCGCACCGACCGGCTGTTCGTGCAGAACTGTACCCACGAGACGATCCGACTCCAGCCATCGTCGCCGGTGGCGATGCGGTGGGCGCTCGACGACATCGAACTCAAGTCGGGCACGTCGATCCCCGAGGGTTCGAAGGTGGTGATCGACCTGCTGTCGGTCAACCGCGACGAGTCGGTCTTCGGACCCGACGCCGCCGATTTCGACCCCCACCGGGTGACACCCGACGGCATCCCGGCGTACGGGTTGTCGTTCGGCTCCGGCATGCACGCCTGCATCGGCATGGACCTGGCCGCCGGGCTGCTCGTCGATCCCGACACCGCCGACCAAGCAGCGAGTTCGACAATGGACAACCACATCTTCGGGTTGGTTCCCGAGGCCGTCCAGGCGCTGTTCGACCACGACCCCCGTCCCGATCCGGACGATCCGCCGGTGATGGACGAGTCCACAACCCGCCCCTACTTCGGCCGCTACCCGGTCCTCCTGGGCGGAGCCGGGTGACCTCGCTCGACGACCAGCCTCGCGTCGCCCCACCCCGAACTTTTGGAAGCCGCCGCCCCTCTGCGCCGAACTTTTGTGCCTGAACGCCCCGTCGAGGGGGTGTCGGGTTCCGAAAGCTCGGAGGGGCGGGAGGACCCCAGAAGCTCTAGTCTCACGACATGACCGAAGCAGCGACACCCGCCGACGAGCCCCGATTCCGGGATGAAGAGATGGAGCTGAGTGGCATCGTCGGCGTCAATGTCGATGTGACCAGCGCCAATCCGATCAACTACCACCAGGCGATCACCGATCCCGCTGGCTGCGAGCCGGTCACGATCGACGGCAAGCTGTTCCTCCAGCCGGACGATGGGCCGCAGCCGGTGGTCATGGTCGTACCCGGCAGTATCGGCGTCGGTCCGAACCACCGGGCCCACGCGGCCACGCTGGTGGCCGAGGGGTTCAGCGTGTTCCTGCTCGATCCGTTCGGCGGCCGCTCGGTCACCTCGACGGTGGCCAATCAGACCCACTACAGCTTCGCCGCCTCGGGGTTCGACGTGTTGGCCTCCTGGATGATACTGGCCGCTGATGATCGCATCGACCGAACGCGCATCTCGGCGCAGGGCCACAGCCGAGGCGGATCAGCGGTGCTGACGGCGGCGATGCGGCGATTCGCCGATCCGATCGTGGGACCGGACAACGGCCTGGCGGCAATCTACGCGGTGTATCCGTGGTGCGGTCAGATCTTCCGTGACCCGTCGGTCGGTCGCACCGTGGTCCGGTCCATCGTCGGCGACGCCGACGACTGGCTGTCACCGCAACAGGTTCAGGGCCAGATCCACGCCATCGCCACGACCGGTGCCGACGCATCCCTCCGCATCGTGCCCGGCGCCGCTCACAGCTTCGATCGCCTGCAGGATCTGGAGCCGAACCCCGACGCGTCCGTGGCGCCCACGGCGATGGCGACGTTCGTGGAGGACGACGGATCGATGACCAGCCCGTACCTCGACGGCCCGTCGAGCGAGATCACCGACCGCGACGTGTTCGTGGCGGCGATGAAGGCCGGTCACGGGCGCCGGGGGGCCACGACCGGCTCGACCCCGGGGCAGCCCGAACTCTTCATCGACGACATGGTGCGTTTTCACACCCGCGTGCTTCGCTCGTCTGCCTGACGGCCGGGGTCAGGGCCGGAGCAGGCGACGGGTGGCGTCGGCCAGGAGGCGGGCCCGTTGCTCAGCGCCCAGCGTCAGGAGTTCGTCGCTCTGAACCTCGACGCTGACGACGGTGTCGGTCGGGATCGCCGCCAGCAAGTCGGTCACCGGCAGCATGCCGTGTCCGGGGGCGAGACGGCGGTGCCGGGCCTCGTGGAGTGCATCGTCTCGGTCCTGTTCGTCGAGGCGGCCGAGGTCGTCGAGGTCGAGCACCCGGGTCGAGGTGGCATCGCACAACTGGAGCCATCCGACCCGATCGGCGTCGACCAGCGCCGTCAGCTCCTCGACGCCGGCCCCGACCCGCACATGGTGGAGCACGTCGACAACCACCCGGCAGCCGGTTTGTTCCGCCATCGCCAGCGCCGCGGTCGGTGTCGGCGGTGTGGTCCACGCCATGTACTCGAGTCCGATGGTCAGCCCGAACGTCGAGGCCACCTCGACCAGCCCGGCCACGGCCTCACCGGTTGCCGCCGGGTCACCCAGGTCGGACACGACCAGCATCGCCCCGGCACCGAGCTCGGCGGTGACCTCCAGCAGCCGGCGGGCGCCTTCGGACGGACGGCCGTCGTCGGGCCAGGTGTCGTCGATCCGGATCACCTCCGTGTCGTGAATCATCAGCCCGAGGTCGGCGGCCATCCGCCTCAGCTCCCGAGCCGTTGCCGGATCGGCCGGGGCGTGCTCCCCCGAGGCCCGGAGGCCGATCCCGTCGAAGCCGGTTGCGGCCGCCGCCTCGAAGAGCGTGCGGGCGTCGTGATCGAGCAGGCAGCCGGCGGCCAGGATCACGGCTCGCCGTCTGGTGCCGTGCTCGGTGTCGGGGTTAGTGCTCAACCGGACTCCAGTCGTCGCTAGGTTTGCCACTACTATGGCGGATCCGGTGGTTGTCGACTACCGGGATCCGTCGGAAGGGGATGGACGATGATCGATGTGCACGCCCACACGGTGCTTCCCGGGGTTATGGGATGCGCCGGCGACTACGGTCCCGAGCTCGGCACCGGACCCGAGGGACGACCCCGGTTTCGTGTCGGCAACTACGTGCTCGACGGCGTCGACTACTCCGGCACTCCGTTCATGGACCCCGACGTCCGGCTGCGGCTCAACGACCACCTCGGCATCGAACTCCAGGTGCTCTCGCCCAACCCGATCACCTACTTCCACCACGTCGAACCGGCGGTGGCATCCGAGTTCTGCCGGTGGCACAACGACGAACTGGCCACCGTCGTCGCCACCCGTCCCGATCGGTTCCGTGGCTTCGCCCAGCTCCCGATGCAGGACCCGGCTGCGGCCGCCACCGAGTTGCGGCGGGCGGTCGGCGACCTCGGCCTGGTCGGCGCCTACATCGGCACCGACTTCGGCATCGACTTCGACGACGAGCGGCTCGACCCGGTGTGGGCGGCCGCCGTCGATCTCGACGTGCCGATCTTCGTCCACCCCGCGCCGTGGGGGATCGACGGCCCGCTTCGCGATCCCCGCATCCGCCGCTATGACCTCGACCTCTCCGTCGGGTTCATGTTCGAGGAGACCCTCGCCCTGGTCTGCGTGATCTACGGCGGCGTGCTCGACCGCCACCCCGACCTCGACCTCTGCTTCTCCCACGGCGGGGGCGCGGCCGCCTACATGGCCGGGCGGCTCGAACATCAGGGTCGTACGAGGCCGTGGGCCCGCGACAACCCGGTCGACTTCGCCGCCGGACTGCGCCGGCTGTGGTACGACAACCACGTGCACGACGACGACTCGCTCGCCCTGCTGGAGCGCAAGGTGGGACGGGCCCGGATCGTCCTCGGCACCAACCTGGCCGGGTGGGACGCACCGACAGAACCCGAGGAGATCCCCCATGTCGACGCCTACGACGACAACGCCCGCCGCTTGCTGCGCCTCGGCTGACGTGGTGATGCGCCGAACCTACAGGTCGACCTCGTCACCGTCGGCGAACAGGTGGATGGCCCCGCTGGGGCAGGCCCGGGCCACCCGCAGCAGGGTGGCGTCGTCCGGTTTGGTGCCGTCGGGGTCGATCGTCGACAGTTCGTCGTCGTCGAACACGAAGTACCCGGGCGCCGAGGCCACACACTTGCCGGCGCTCACGCACTCCTCGGATTCGACCCGCACGGTATATCCGGCATATCCAGCCTCGTCCTCAGCCATGGAGGAATGTTAATGCCAACCGCAGTCGTGACCGGAGCCGGGCGAGGGATCGGAGCGGCGATCGTCGGGCGGCTTACGACCGACGGGTTCGACGTGGTTGGCCTCGACGCCACCCCGGGGCCCGACATCATCACCTGCGATGTCGCCGACCATGCGGCGGTCGCCGCCGTTGCGGCCGAGGTCGGCCCGGTCGACGTGCTGGTCAACAACGCCGGTATCTGGCGGTTCAGCTCGCTCGAGGGTCTCGACCCGAACGACTTCGCCGAGGTGCTGGCCGTGAACCTCGGCGGGGCGTTCAACTGCACCCAGGCCTTCGGACGCCCTATGCTCGACCGGGGCGGCAGTATCGTCAACATCGTGTCGATCGCCGCCGAGAACGCCAGCCCCGGGGTTGGTGCCTACACGTCGTCCAAGGCGGCACTCCTGGCGTTCACCACCCAGACGGCGCTGGAATGGGGACCGCGGGGCGTGCGGGCCAACGCCGTGGGCCCGGGTCTGGTGCCGACGCCTGGTGCCCGAGCGGTCTACGATGACGAACGCGTTCGGGCTGTACGGGCCGGTGCAGTGCCGCTGCGGCGGCTGGCCAAGCCCGACGACGTGGCCAACGTCGTCTCCTTCCTGGCCTCCGACGACGCGGCCTATGTGACCGGGCAGGTCATCTACGTCGACGGCGGCATCGGCCAGGGGCTGATGACGCTGATCCCCCGACCCCATAACTAGGGTCTTGTAGCAAAAGGCGAGCCCAGGGCTCGCCTTTTGCTACAAGAGTTCAACGAAGGAGAGTGTGACATGTTCCGACATGTGGTGATGTTCAAATGGGCCGACGATGTCGACGACGATCACGTCGCCGCCGTGGGCGCCGGTCTCGACAACCTGGCGGTCACGATCGAACAGATCAAGCAGTACCGCCACGGCTCCGACGCCGGGTTGAGCGACCAGAATTTCGACTACGTCGTGGTCGGCGACTTCGACACGGCCGACGACTACGCCGTCTACCGAGACCACTCGGTCCACCAGCAGTTCATCACCGAACTCATCGCCGGTCGGATCACCGAACGGGCGGCCGTCCAGTACGAGATCGACTGACGCCCGAGTCGCCGTGGACCGCTGGACCTGCCCCGAGTGCCGACGTGACTTCGGCCGACGAGGTCAGTCCCACATGTGCAGTCCGGGGCTGGGCGTCGACGAGTACTTCGCCACGGCTCAGCCGTGGGAGCGCCCGATCTTCGACGTGGTTGCCGGCCATCTCGAGAGCCTGGGCGACGTGATCATCGACCCGATTGCGATGGGCATCCTGTTCAAGAACGGACCGACGTTCTGCCAGCTCCGGGCCATGAAGCGTTGGACCGCGCTCGGCTTCAGCCTCGACCGGAAGGTGACGAGTGATCGGTTCTCCCGCAAGGTCGCCGACTACGGCAACAAGTTCCACCACGTCATCAACGTCGATGCCGCGGCGCAGATCGATGACGAGGTCCTCGGTTGGCTGACCGAGGCCTATCATTTCGCCGGCGGAACACTCGACTTGCTGGCGCTCCCGGCGGAGCCGAGTGAGGGTTCCGACCCGATGGTGCCCGACGACATCGACGACCCGTTCGGCTGACCCGCATCCGCGTCGCTCAGCCGAGGGTGACCCGGCCGCCGCGGTCGATCGACTCGACGATGGCATCGACCACCAGCTGCGACGCCAGCCCATCGGCTGCGCTCGGGCCACTCGCGCCGCCGTGACGGGCCGCCGCCACCCAGTCGTCGAGCTCCGAGCGGTAGGCCTGATCGAACCGGGCGAACCAGTCGGCCCCCTCCTCGGCCATCCGGAACCCGTCGCGGCGGACCTCGGCTCTCAGCTGCTGTCCGGTCGAGACCGCCCCCCGTTCCGCGGTGACCTCGACCGACACGTGATAGGCGTAGGCGTCGTCGTCGAACTCGAGTGTGGCGTGAGCGCCGTTCGACAGCCGGGCCATGACCAGGACGTGTCGGGGTGTGCCGTCACCGGTGGTGGTGCAGTGGCCCGACACCCACTCGAACTCGGCCCCGGTGAGGAAGCGGACCGAGTGGATGTCGTGCACCAGCGATTGGCCGACGATCACATCGAGCGACCGGCCGGCCGCTCCGGTGTTGGTGTGAACGCAGCGAAGGTGGTGGATCGGGCCGAGGTCGGCCAGCGCGGCGGCCAGCTGGCGGTGGGCTCTGTCGTACTCCCGCATGAAACCGAGCTGGAGCACCCGGCGGCCGAGCCGCTCCTCGGCGTCGACGACCGCTGCCGCCTCCGCCGCGGTGACGGCCAGCGGCTTCTCGCACAGCACGGGGCGGCCCGCCTCGATCATGGCCGTGGCCAGCGCGGCATGGGTGTCGTCGGGCGAGGCGATCACCACCGCGTCGACGCCGCCGGCCGCCTCGACATTGGCCAGGGCGAACGGATCGGCAACGACCTCGGCGCCAAGCTCCGCCGCCAACTCGCCGAGGTTGGGATTGGGCGGGTCGGCCACGGCGGCAACGGTCACGCCGTCCATCGCGGTGAGCGCTCGGGCGTGGAACGTGCCCATACCCCCGAGACCGATCACGGCAACCCTCAGCTTCTCCCGATCCTGTCGGTCCATGCGACCATTGTGGTGCAGACCCCGGTCGCCCTTACGATCGGAGGATGCCGCTCGACGACCCGGCTCATCACGAGGCCCATGTCAACCAGACGGATCTGCCATTGTCGCGTTTTGCCCCGCGGGCGATGGTGCGGGTGTCGTCGACGATGGTCGAGCACCCCCGCCACCCGGTCATCGACGCGCACAACCACCTCGGCCGCTGGCTCAGCGGCGACTGGATGATCGCCGACGTCGACCAGCTTCTCCGGCTGATGGACCGATACGAGGTGGAGACCGTGGTCAACCTCGACGGCCGGTGGGGCTCGGAACTCGACGACAACCTGGACCGCTACGACCGGGCCTACCCCGGCCGGTTCGCCACGTTCTGCCACGTCGACTGGTCGCAGCTCGCCACCGCCGACTCCTCCGCGGTGCTGGTCGACCAACTCGAAGCCGGAGTCGCCGCCGGGGCCCGTGGGCTCAAGATCTGGAAAGACCTCGGCCTGGTCGTGCGCGACGGCGACGGCTCGCTGGTCCGCCCCGACGACGAGCGGGTCGTCGATGTCGTGAACGCCGCGGGGCGGCTCGGCGTACCGGCCTTGATCCACACCGCCGATCCCCGGGCGTTCTTCGAGCCGCTCGACCGGCACAACGAACGCATCGAGGAACTGGCCGCCCATCCCGACTGGTGGTTCGGCGGTCCGGGCCTACCGGGTTTCGACGAGCTGCTCGGTCACTTCGACCGCCTCGTCGCCTCCTGCCCCGGTACGACGATCATCGGTGCCCACGTCGGCAACAGCGCCGAGGACCTGGGGTTCGTGGCCGGGATGCTCGACCGTCACGCCAACTATCACGTCGACCTCGGCGCCCGGATGGCCGAACTCGGCCGCCAGCCTCGAGCCGCCCGCCGCCTCATGATCGACCACCCCGACCGCGTACTGTTCGGCACCGACGACTTCCCGCTCGAAGCCGACCACCTCCGAGGCTGGTTCCGATTCCTCGAAACCGACGACGAGTGCTTCGACTACGCCCCCGATCGCGACGTGCCACCCCAGGGGAGATGGCAGGTCTCGGGCCTCGACCTCCCCGACGACGTGCTCCGAGCCGTCTACCACGACAACGCCCGCCGGGTCCTCGACCTCGATTAACCCACGCCACGCACCCGGTCGGGTGACACGAACACGGCGGCCCGCCGTTCGGCGGCCATGACCCGGTCGTACTCGTCGTAGTCGTCGTGATCGCCGCCGGCGGCCTGGTACACCTCCCGCATCAGCAGACGCAAAGCCTCGGCGTCGAAGGTCGTTCCCGACGAGTGCTCGGCGTCGTCGGGACCGACGATGTCGGCGGGACCGGTGACCGCCCGCCACGCCCACCCCCGTCGAGCCAGGACCGTGACCTCGGAGCCCCGGCGGATGTGTCCGAGGCGGGCGGCATCACCTCTCGACACCAGCGCCACACACTCGGCACCGGTTACCGGATGGGCCATCACGCCGCAGTTGACGACGCTCGACAGAACCCGGCCGTCGGCCTGCGTGGTCGACACGGTGGCCAGCCCGTGCTCGTCGGCCAGGAAGGATCGCATCTCGTCGAGGTCGGCGTGGTGGGTGCTCATGTGTCCAGTCTGCCGCGGCCGAGCCCGACCGCCCCGGTTCGATAGGGTGTCGGGATGGCCGAGGCCGGTTGGTACCCCGATCCGCACAACCCGAGTCAGCAACGCTACTGGAACGGATCGACCTGGACCGAACACGTCCATGTTCACGACGTCGGTCCGGCGTCGGGCCGGCCCCCGTTCACCCCGCCACCGTCGGGTCCGCCGGCCGTTCACGGTGGTGGGCGTCCGCTCAACGACATCGGCCAGTGGCTGCGGAGCAGCGCCCGTGTCGCCTGGCGCAAGCTTGGCGTGTGCTTCGTGCTCACCCTGCTCGGTCTGGTTCCGCTGGTGCTGGTTGTGGCGTTGGTGGTCGCCGCGCTGTTCGACCTGGATGTGACCGGCGACCAGATCCGGGGCTTCGGTGGTTTCGATGTGGCGTTGCTGGTGGCCGCCGGTTTGGTGGCTTTGGGCTCGGTGATCTGGTTCGGGGTGATCACGATCGCCCAACACCGGGTGCTCTATGACGCCCACCGTGACCGCACGATCAGCCTCGGTGACGCCCTCGCGGTCGGTCGCCGCAACATCGGTCGGCTCATCGTCGCCTACCTGATCGTCTACGGGATCGGCTTGGTGATCCTGGCCGGCATCGTCGGCGTGGCCGCCCTGGCCGCGTTCAGCTTCTCGTCGGCATCGGAGGAGATGATCGAACGGGCGCTCCGGATCTACAACATCGTCAGCGCGCTCTCCTGGCCGCTGTCGCTCTGGCTCACGGTCAAGCTGGCGTTCATCCCGGTCGCCGCGGCCGTGGCTCCTCGCGACAACGGGCTGGTCCGCATCTCCATGCGCGCCAGCAACGGCCGCTTCTGGGCGGTGCTCGGCCGGATGGTACTGCTGTCGTTGCTGGTCGGGGCGGTGTTCATCCCACTGCTGATCCTTCTGGGCGTCGTGATCGCGGCGGCGGCGGTGACGGCGGACTCGGCGGGCGGCGTCGGTGCCGTGGTGTTCCTGGTTGTGCTGTCCGGATTGGTGGCCGCCGTCGTCGTCTACTTTGCCCAGGTGTTTCAGATGTCGGCCGTGTCGCGGCTCTACGCCGACCTTCGTGGTCCGGTGGCCGACTGAACAGCGGACCGGCCGGTGTCCGGTTCGACGGCCTCGGCACCCGTTTCTATACTCTGCGGAGACGCGCGGGCACCCGTCACGGGCCGCTTCACAGCCGGAAGAAATGGGGACCAGACATGACCGACCAGACTCGATTCGATCTTCCACAGGACCGGATCCCGCGGGCCTGGTACAACCTGAACGCCGACATGCCGGTGCCCATGGTCCCCCCGCTCCATCCTCAAACCCAGGAGCCGGTCACCCCTGATTTCCTCGGCGTGTTGTCGCCGATGGCTTTGCTGGGACAGGACGTGTCACCCGACGCCGAGATCGAGATACCGGATCCGGTGCGCGACATCTACAAGCTGTGGCGGCCGACCCCGCTCTTCCGGGCCACCCGCCTCGAGCGGGCGCTCGACACCCCGGCTCACATCTATTACAAGTACGAGGGGGTGTCGCCGGTCGGCTCGCACAAGCCCAACACTGCGGTGGCGCAGGCCTTCTATCTGAAGGACGAGGGCGGCAAATGTTTCACCACCGAGACCGGTGCCGGTCAATGGGGTTCCGCGTTGTCGATGGCCTGCAACTTCTTCGACCTCGACTGCGAGGTCTACATGGTGCGGGTGTCGTATGACCAGAAGCCGTTCCGTCGCCATGTCATGGAGAGCTTCGGGGCCACGGTGTTCCCGTCGCCGTCGACCAACACCAACGCCGGTCGCACCCTGCTCGAACAGGATCCGCACCATCCGGGCTCGCTCGGTACCGCGATCTCGGAGGGCATCGAAGCCGCGGTGATGTCGAACGGAGAGAAGAAGTATTCGCTCGGTTCCTTCCTTCCTCACGTGTTGTTGCATCAGACGGTCATCGGGCTCGAGTCGCTCGAGCAGATGGAGATGGCGGGGGAGTACCCCGACGTCGTGATCGGCTGTGCCGGCGGCGGATCGAACTTCGGGGGCATTGCCTTCCCGTTCATACGGGAGAACCTGCGCAACGGCCGTCAGACGCGGATCATCGCCGCAGAACCCGCGGCCTGCCCGACGTTGACCCGGGGAGAGGTGAAGTGGGACTTCGCCGATGTGATCGGCATGGCCCCGATCGTGCGTATGCACACCCTCGGGCACACATTCATCCCGCCCGGCATCCACGCCGGCGGGCTGCGCTACCACGGCATGGCGCCCCAGGTCTCGGCACTCGTCGAGTCGGGCCACATCGAGGCGGTGGCCATCGACCAGGTCGACACGTTCGACGGCGGCGTCCAGTTCGCCCGGGCGGAGGGCATTCTGCCGGCGCCGGAGTCGAACCACGCGGTGAAGGCGGCCATCAACGAGGCGCTTGCCTGCAAGGAGACCGGCGACGAGAAGGTGATCCTGTTCAACCTCTCCGGCCATGGCAACTTCGACATGGCCGCCTACGGCAAACACGCCGCCGGTGAACTCGAACGCTACGAGTACCCGGCCGACGACATCGCCAACGCCATGACCCACCTCCCCGACGTCACCTTCGCCGGCTAGCTGTAGCCTCGCCCCGCTCCGGGCGAGGTTCCCCGCATTCCGGCGGTTGTGGTGCGCCGTTTTGGGTGGTCTACGGCCGCCGGTTGTGCTGGGGTTCGTCTGCTCCGGGTTCCGGCGGTTGTGGTGCACGGTTTTGGGTGGTCTACGGCCGCCGGTTCAGGGGTTGGCGGAGCGCTCGACGGCGTCGAACCAGTCGGACCAGTAGAACTTCCACTCCTCGACGCTGTCGTGGGTCGGCAGCCGTTCGTGCTGGACGGTGATCCTCGAACGGCCGTCGCCGACGTCGTCGATGCCGAAGATAGCGACCGCGCCTTCCGGTCCGATTGCGATTCGCAGTGCTTTGGTTGTCGGCTTGGACCGCAGCTGGGTGGGCTGATCGGGGAACAGGTCGGCCCGGTCCTCGTCGCTCAACAGGAGCTTGTGGAACACATCGGCGTCGATGGTCACAGTTCGCGACTTGTTGCAGGCGAACAGGCCATCGGATCGCTGGTACGGAAGACGACGGCCGGTGA
This sequence comes from Acidimicrobiales bacterium, assembly GCA_965216675.1. Taxonomy (GTDB): domain Bacteria; phylum Actinomycetota; class Acidimicrobiia; order Acidimicrobiales; family SZUA-35; genus JAHELU01. The sequence continues at coordinate 3,347,742 of CBDCGK010000004.1, forward strand.
TGCGCTCGTAGCCGACGGTGATCGTCTGTGCCCACCATCCGTCGACGCTGTCGAACTCCTTCTCGAGCCACCGGGCCACGGCCGCGTGCTCGAAGTCGTCACCCCACCGGGTGTCGATGAGGTCGGCCCACTCGTCGTGGGTGCGACCGGTCGCCTGGACCAGCGCAGCATCGGACATCTCCGGCTCGGACGCCCATGTTCGGCGTGGCCCACCGCCATCGTGATCGCCGCCGACGGCCGGGTCGCCCGCCGCCTTGGCCAGCAGCGATCGTCGGGCCGCGGTGTAACGCTCCCCGGTTGACGCCATGCGCTCACGAACTCGACGCTTGAACGATTCCTGACGGGTCATACCAACTCGCTTCCGCCCCGGTGGACACCGAAACAACCCACGCTTGCCAATCTGGTGTGCCGGGACTGCTCGCAGTCGGGTCGGACTCCTGAACTGCCGGGCACTCAGGGTCCCCTTTGCCCTCACGACACCGAGGGCGTGGGCCTCGGACGAAGGTTTGGCGTGGCAGGCCGCCGAACAAGATGGTAGACCAACGGCTGCCCAAGCGAAAGGCCGACCCACCGGACTCCCTCCCGGGCAAGCGTCCGTTTCCGGTGGGTCGGCCCTCGATCACTCCGCTCTCAGGGCAGCGAGATGTGTCCGCGGAGGTAGAAGAGGCCGGCGTCGAGATCGTCCTTGAAGTCCAATCGCCCCGTCGCGCCGGCGAAGTCACCGGTACCGGAACCGGCCACGATGGGGTGCTGACAGCGACCGTTCTGCTGGTTGCCGTCGGCGTCGAACTTGGCGGTGAAGCGGTAGGCCAGGTCGAAGCTTCCGCATGCGACCTCGACGCCGTCTTCGACGAGACATCCGACGAAGGTCTCGGTTCCCTGCTCGATCACCATGCCACCGTCGGTCACGACGAACTCGAACGAGGTGTTGATCAGACAGCCGATCAGGTTGCCCTCGTAGATCTCCAGCACGAAGTCATGGGTCTGACCGTCGCATTCGCTGACCGCACGGGCCACGCCGTCGAGCTGGGTGGCTCCGTTCGCGCCGGCTGAAGCCGGGATGGCCGCCACGCCGAGGATGAGCATGAGGCCGGCAGCCAGGGCCGCCGTCTTTCGAATGATGTTCATGGTTCGAACTCCTGTCTTCACGGTTTTCTCGTTGTGAACTGTTCGGAGGTTGTGGTCGCCCCCGGGCGGGCCGCCGGATTGCAGCCGCACCGCAACGTTGGACCGGTGACCTTTCAAGTTGCTTTCAGCCGTCGCCAAGCCCGGCCGGGCGACGCCAGCGGAGCAACCGGGAGCCCAGGAGTGGCCGGCATATCACCTGGTCAGGAAGGTGAAGCGGTTGACACGATCCTGAAAGGCGACTCGAATAGAAAGCGGGGGGAATGAGCAGACGGATTCATGTACTGGGCGATGTGGGTGCCACCGACGAGCACGGTGACGCCGTGCCCCTCGGCGGCGCTCGACCGCGTTGTCTCCTGGCTGCACTCGTTCTCCGTCAGCCGGAATTCGCTTCGGCCGATTGGCTCGCCGAGGCTGTCTGGCCGGACGAGGCAAGCCGCCCGGATCGCCCGACTGACACCATCCGAACCTACATAGCCCGAATCCGACGTCAGCTCGGCGAGTCACTGATCGAGACGGGATCGGGTGCCTACCGGCTCCGGATCGACAGCTCGAACCTCGATTCCGCAACCTTCGAGGAGCTCTTGGCCCGGTCGCACGCCTCGGGTCTGGTGGAGGACGAGCGACGGCGACTCCTCTCGGCGGCGCTCGAACTGTGGCGTGGTGACACGGCGTTCGGGGACTTCGGCGATCGGCCGCCGTTCGACATCGAGCAGAAACGGCTTGATGAGCTTCGAATAGTCGCCAGGGAGAACCTTCTCGCATCCGGGCTCCGGTCGGGACATCATCGGGCATTGGTGGCCGACATCGGAGCCCTCGCCGCAGCGCATCCCCTGCGGGAGGAGCCCGTTCGCCTGCTGATGACGGCACTGTACAGAACCGGTTCACAGGCCGAGGCGCTGCGGGCGTTCCAGCGCTATCGTTCGCTGCTGGTCGACGAGCTTGGGCTGGAGCCTTCCCCTCGTCTGATCGATCTGGAACGGAAGGTGGCGGTCGGCGACGACGGGTTGCATCGTGGTCTCCCGGAAATCCGGCTCGAGGGCTACGACCTCGGACAACGTCTGGGCTCCGACCGGCACGGCACGTTCTTCGACGCCGTTCAGACCGGTCTCGACCGCCGGGTCGAGATTTACGCCATCGATGCTCGAACCGCGGACGAGGCCGACTTCATCCGGGCGTTCGAGACCGAAGCCCAGCTTCTGGCCCGGTTGCACCATCCGGCGATCGTGCCGCTCATCGACTACTGGCGCGGTCCCGGCGGCGCCTACCTGGTCAGCGCCCACCCGGGCGGGCAGACGCTCGCCGATCACCTGCAGGATGGGCCCCAGTCGTTGAACGCCGTGATCGAGTGGCTCGTTCCGATCGGTCGGGCGCTGGGCGCCGTTCATCGTGGAGGGCTGGTCCACGGCAACGTCGGCTCGGACAGTATCCAGTTCGATATCGACGGCAGCCCGTTCCTTGGCCGGTTCGGTCTGTCCGTCCTGCACCGCGGCGGCCGGGCACGCTCCGATGTCTCGGCGTTGGCCGCCGTCGTCGTCGAGGCTTTGGATCCCACCGAGGTCGCCCGCGGCCCGTTGGCGTCGGTGATCGAGGCCACGATCAACCAAGGCGACGACGATGCGGCAGATGTCGAATCGTTCGTCGACTCCATTGTCGCCGCCCGGGACGGGTTCGGGCGGGCCCAGCCTGCGAGCCCCCATCCTCCCACTACGACGGTCCCACTCAACGTCTACCAGGGGCTTCGAGCTTTCGACGAGGCCGACGCGTCCCGCTTCTTTGGGCGAGACACCGAGGTGCAGCTGATCCTCGACTCGCTTGCCGACACCGGATTCGTGGCGGTCGTCGGGCCGTCGGGCTGTGGCAAGTCCAGCATCGTGCGGGCCGGCGTGATCCCCCGGCTCCGTGAGGACACTGATTGGTTCATCGTGTCCATGACCCCGGGGGCCGATCCATTCGCCGAGTTGGGTGCGGCACTGCTACGGGTGATGGTCGACGCTTCACCGTCGCTGGTCGACGACCTGGCCTCCGCCGAGGACGGACTCGGTTCGGTCATCGGCCGTCACCTCGTCGACGACGGCTCCGAGGTTGTCGTCGTCATCGACCAGTTCGAAGAGTTGTACACGCTCACGGCGGATCGTGCGCGCCGGGATCGGTTTCTCGATGTGCTGGTGGCCTCCGTAACGGCAGCCGATCGACCGATCCGGTTGCTGTGTACTATTCGAGCCGACTTCTTCGATCGACCGCTTCGGCATCCGGAGCTGGGCCGGCTGTTCACCCGGCACCAACACGCGGTGTTGCCGATGTCGCCCGAGAACCTCGAGCGGGCTGTTGCCGGCCCGGCGGAATCGGTCGGCGTATCGGTCGAGCCCGCCCTTCTGGCGGCGCTGATCGCCGAGATCGACGACAGCGAAGCGCCGCTGCCCCTGCTGCAGTACTCGTTGTTCGAGCTGTTCGAGCGACGTTCCGGCGACGTGTTGACAATGGACATCTATCGGGCGATCGGCGGGCTCAGCGGGGCGATCTCCATTCGGGCTGATGAGGTGTACCAGGGTCTCACGGGCGAGGGTCGGCGGGCGGCGGCCCGACTGCTCCCGGAGCTGGTCACCCTGGGTGAGGGAACCGAGGACACCCGGCGTCGTGTGGAGCGAACAGACTTCCCCGCCGGGGCCGATGTCGATGAGGTGCTCGACGAGTTCGGACGGGCCCGCCTGCTCACCTTCGATCGCAATCCACTGAACCGCCGGCCAACGTTGGAGATCGCCCACGAGGCGCTGATCAGGGAGTGGCCGAGGTTGCGGTCCTGGGTCGACGAGAATCGTGAGGCGCTTCGTATTGCGCGCCAGGTGGATCGCTCCGCCCTCGAATGGGAGCAGGGAGGGCGAGATCCATCGGATCTCTACCGGGGCGGGCGGCTCACGCTGGCGCTGGAACACGTCGGGCTCGAGGGCGGCGGCTGGACCACGCGAGCTCGTGATTTCGTGGAGGCCGCTCGCATCCGGGAGGCCGAGGAACGGGCCGCCGCCGAGCGTGCGCACCGGCGGTTGCGGGCGCTCGCCGTGGCGATCGGGGCCGTGGCCGTCATCGCTGCTCTGGCCACGGTGGTGGCTCTGGTGGCGCGGCGGGATGCGACGAGGCAGGCCACCGAAGCCACGACCGCCCGGGCCGTTGCCGAGAACCGCCGTCTGATCGCGGATGCCGCCCAGCTCGTCGATTCGAACCGCCGGGTGGCGTTGCTTCTCGCCGCTGAGGCGTATCGACGAGATCCGTCACCCGCTGCGCTCGGAGGGCTGCAGTCTGTTATCGCCGGCACGCCGGGTTTCGAGAGTTACGTCCACTCCGGGCACTCGCATTCCCGTGTCGAATGGCTCGATGCCGAACACCTCGTCGCAGTCGCCGATGGCGAGATGGTCCTGTTGCACAGCGAATCGGGCGAGGTGCTGGCGGACATGCGGGTCGGTGACGTCACGGCGTTGACGATCGACGAGGACGCCACGATGATCGCCGTGGCGTCGGGTCGTCAGATACGTGTCGTTGGTGGGGATTCGGCTCGATGGCTCACGCCGGTGACCGGTCCGCTGTCGATGCCGAGCCAGGTCCAGTCTCTCGCCTTCTCCGGAGGTGAGCACCTCGTGGCCGGTCATCGTGATGGGTCGGTGGCGATTCTCCGGCTCCCCGACGGTGAGATCGTCGAACGCTTCACGGCCCATCCCGAACAATCGATGACCGAATTCGACGTCGAGGGCGACATCGAGCCCGGGGTGCCGCATCAACCGGAGACGTTCGGTCTCGGCGTCTCCCATCTGGCCGTGTCCCCTGCCGAGGATCTGATCGTGACCGGATCGTTGGCGGTGGTACGGATGTGGACTGGCGATGGCACGCCGCTGGCCGAGGGAATCTCGACCCGAACCGACGTCGACGGCACCCGCGCACTGGCCGGAATCCGAGACCTCCACATAGCCGACGACGGGACCGTTCTTGTGGCGTCGGCATTCGCGGTCGGCGTCCACGATTCCGTGACCGGCGACAAGCTCTCCGAGCAGCCGATCAATGATCCCCGGCATCTCACGACCGCGACCCCCGGTATCGACTCGACCGTCGGGCTGCACGCGGGCGGCATCGTTGTGGGCGGTGACGGAGGGGTTGTCGCGCTGTTTCCCCTCGCCGACCGACCGGGCACCGACATGGACATGGACATGGGCAGCGACGTCGACATCGGCCTCGACGTCGCTCCGACGATGCTCGACAGCCAACTCCCCGGTCACCCCGATGTCGCACTCTCCCCCGATCGCCATCAGATCGCGTTCGCTGCCGATGACGGTATCGCAGTCCTCAACGTCGACGGGTCGAACTTCGCGTCCGTCGTGGTCGAAACCGGTGATGCCGAGGAAGTGACGATCACGGCCGACGGTTCGCTGATGGCGGTGAGCCGGGCCGACAGCACACCGAGCCGGTTCTATCGTCTCGCTCGGGGTCGAGCGACGCCGCTCCAACCGACTGCCGCCCCGCCGACGTTCGCCTGGGCCGGGCTGGGTCGTCACGTGTACGGCTGGCGGGAAGGAGCGGACACCGGCTTGTCGGCATTCGACAACGACCTCCGACACCAGTACACGTTCGAGCACACCGGCACGGCATCCACCATCGCCGTCACCGACGATCAGCGCCTCGTTGCGGTGGCCGAGGCGGCCGTCTTCGACGAACCGGCCGGCATCCTGGTGTTCGACAACAACACGGGCGCTTTCATCGTCGAGCTCGATGACCTCGCCAAGCTGTCACCGGAACCGGCGCTTGTTCGCAGCATCGGCTTCAGTCACGACGGCCGCTTTCTCGTGGCTGCCGACGACTTCGGCGCCGCAGTGGTGTGGGAGACCTCGACCTGGGCACCCGTCGATCCGGTCCTTTCCGGAGGTGGCGGCGGTGTCATGCAGGCGAAGTACAGCCCGGATGACACCTGGCTGGTGACCGTCGATCAGGGAGGTGTCGTGACACTGCGGGACCCGATGACGTTTCAGCCGGCTCGCCGGCTACCGGGTAATACGGACGGTGTGTCCGGTCTGTCGCACGGGCCGACCTTCACCGACGACGGCCGCTACATGATCACGACCGCTGATGGACTCGGGCGGATCTGGGATCTGGAGGCCAACACCCAGATCGGCGGCGTTTTCCGATCCGACACGGGCCTGGTGCCGAACGGTTCGGTCGGCGGGCGATTTCTGGCCACGATGGCGAGAGGCCGCGCCACGGTGTGGGACCTCCGTTTCGAGCGCTGGTTCGACATGATCTGTCATGCGGCGGGCCGGAACATGACGGTCGAGGAGTGGGAACGGTTCGGTCCCGAGGGCGAGCCGTATCACACGACCTGCGACGAATGGCCGGACCCCACGGCCGTCGCGGCCGCTCCAAACGCCGATTGACGAACGACCCGATTAACCAGACGACTGAGTCACCAAAGGAAGGGAACCAACCATGGAACACGAATCCGGAGCACCCGACGCCGGACGTCGGCGACTGCTCACCGGCGCCGCGATCGGTGGAGCGGGTATGGTCGGCGGCGTAGCAGGGGCGGCGCTGGGCTCGCAGCGGGCCACCGGCGGGTGGCGCCGTGAAACCGTCGCCTACGATGTTGCCTGCCTCGGCTGGTCCTGGAGGGAAGGCAGCGCCACCAACCCGTCGGGGCCCGACGACTATCGCCTCCCGTTCCTGGTCGAAGGGCACATCTACGAGTCGGGCACGGTCGCTGACGGCTTTGTCCCAACGGAGGAGTCGGCCGTCGGCCGTTGGTTCTGCCAGGGCTGGCTACTCGTCCATGCCGAGCGGGCCGAGCCCCATGTGTCGTCCCGTCAGGTCTACGTTCTCGGGACGATCACCGACGACAGGTTGTTCCCCGATGACACGCTGGCGTCGGTCGGACTGGAGGGAACGGGCAGCTCCCAGATCACGACCCGAATTCTCAACGGCGGAACCGGTCGGTTCTTCGGTGCGGCCGGTTCCGTGGCGCAACAACTGAACGGCTTCAACACGACCGTCATGGACGACGGCACGGGAGATCCAGCGCCGAATTTCTCGCTGACATTTGATCTGTTGCTGCCCGATCTCTGATGCTACGTTCAACCGATGACCAAGATCGCGTTCGTGGGTGCCGGCAGCACCGTCTTCACCAAGAATCTCCTCGGTGACATCCTGTCCCAACCCGAGCTGGCCGACGCCACCATTGCGTTGCACGACATCGACAACGAACGGCTCGAAACCTCCGAGGTGGTCGCGGGTAAAACAGCGGCGGCGCTCGGTGTGACGCCGACGATCGAGGCCACCACCGATCGGCGGGCCGCTCTGGCCGATGCGTCGCACGTGATCACCATGTTCCAGATCGGCGGCTACGAGCCGTCGACGGTCATCGACTTCGAGGTCCCGAAAGACTTCGGGCTGCGCCAGACCATCGCCGACACGCTCGGCGTCGGCGGCATCATGCGGGCGTTGCGCACGATCCCGGTGCTGCTCGACATCTGCTCCGACATGGAGGACGTCTGCGGTGACGCCACCCTGTTGAACTACGTGAACCCCATGTCGATGCTGTGCTGGGCCGTGTCACGGGTGTCGACGATCCCCACCGTCGGGCTGTGCCACAGCGTGCAGCACACCGCGGCCCAACTCGGCGAGGACCTCGGTGTGCCCGAGAGCGAACTCCGCTACCGGTGCGCCGGCATCAACCACATGGCCTTCTACCTCGAGTTCGAACGTCAGGTCGGCGACCACCGTGTCGACCTCTACCCCGAGATCGCCGAACGGGCCCGGCATCCGGCTCCCCATCGAGGAGACCCCGCCCGCAGCGACGGTGGCACCACCGGACTGTCCGACGAGGTCCGCTACGAGATGTTCCGCCGACTCGGCTACTTCGTCACCGAATCGAGCGAACACTTCGCCGAGTACGTGCCCTGGTTCATCAAGCGCGACCGCCCCGATCTGATCGAGCGGTTCGGCATCCCCCTCGACGAGTACCCCCGCCGCTGTGAACGCCAGATCGAGGGCTGGGAGGCGCTGCGGGACGAACTCGTCGATGCCGACTCGACGCTGGAGGTCACGCCGAGCGTCGAATACGGAGCAGGCATCATTCACTCCATGGTCACCGGGCAGCCCCGTGTCGTCTACGGCAACGTCCCCAACCACGGCCTGATCGACAACCTGCCGGGCGACTGCATCGTCGAGGTCCCGTGCCTGGTCGACCACAACGGGGTGCAGCCGACCCACGTCGGGACCTTGCCGCCCCAGCTGGCGGCACTGATGCAGACCAACATCGGGGTGCAGCGCCTGACCGTCGAGGCGGCGCTCACCGGCAAGCGGGAACACATCTACCATGCCGCGATGCTCGATCCCCACACCGGGGCCGAGCTCGACCTCGACCAGATCTGGGCCCTCGTCGACGCCATGATCGACGCCCACGGCGACCACCTTCCCGCGGCGTTCCGAAGCTGAACCGATCGGACCGGAGTCGGGCTCGAACGCGGGCACGGTTTGGAGCAGAATAGGTACCTGCGGCAGCGGCCGCTCCAACCTTCGAAGGGGGATCTGTGAAACTCGCCATTCTGTCCCGTGCACCTCGGGCCTACAGCACCCGCCGGCTGCGGGCGGCCGCCGAGGACCGTGGCCACGAGGTTCGCATCCTCAACACCCTGCGGTTCGCCATCGACCTGTCCGACGATGAGCCCGACCTCATGTACCGGGGCAAGCAGCTGTCGCACTACGATGCCGTGCTGCCCCGCATCGGGGCCTCCATCACGTTCTTCGGACTGGCGGTCGTACGGCAGATGGAGCAGATGGACATCTACACGCCGAACACCTCCGCCGGAATCGCCAACTCGCGCGACAAGCTGCGGGCCAACCAGATCCTGTCCCGCCACCGGATCGGCATGCCGGCCACCATGTTCGCCCGGGACCGGGCCGACGTGTTGCCCGCCATCAACCAGGTCGGCGGAGCGCCCGTGGTCATCAAGCTGCTCGAGGGCACGCAGGGTATCGGCGTCATCCTCGCCCCCGAGAACAAGATCGCCGAGGCGGTCATCGAGACGCTGCAGAGTACGAAACAGAACGTGTTGATCCAGCGGTTCGTGGCCGAAAGCAAGGGTCGTGATGTGCGGGCCCTGGTGGTCGGCGACCGGGTGGTCGGGGCCATGCGACGCACCGCGCAGGGCGACGAGTTCCGCTCGAACGTCCACCGGGGCGGGTCGGTCGAGGCGGTTGAACTCGACGAGGACTTCCAGCAGGTCGCGGTGCAGGCGGCCCAGATCATGGGGTTGCGGGTGGCCGGCGTCGACATGCTGGAGACCGACGACGGGCCGTCGATCATGGAGGTCAACTCGTCACCCGGTCTGGAAGGTATCGAGGCGGCGACCGACCTTGACATCGCCGGGGCCATCATCGACTACATCGCCTCGCAGGTGGACTTCCCCGAGCTCGACGTGCGGCAGCGGTTGTCGGTGTCGGCCAACTACGGCGTGGCCGAATTGGTGGTCCGCACCGGATCCGACATGGTGGGCAAGACGATTGAAGGATCGGGGCTGCGTGATCGGGACATCACGGTGCTCACCTTGACCAGGGGGACGACCGTGATCCCGAATCCACGCATGGCCCGGGAGTTGGAGGCCGAGGACCGGCTGCTCTGTTTCGGCAAGCTCGAGTCGATGCGGGAGATGGTGCCGGCCCGCCGTCGCCGGCGCCCCAAGAAACTCAAACCGCTTCCCGACGACGCAAACCCCACCGGCGCCGAGAGCGACACCTGACGCAGCGGCCCGAATCCACAGGACTGGTAGCAAAACCCGAGGTTTGACCTCGGGTTTTGCTACGAGAACTCAGTCGTGGCCCATTTGGGCGCCGTGGCCGGTCCCCGGCGTGCAATAGGCGGCATCCGTGGCGTTCCCGAACGGCCGGGTGGCCTGCGGGCAGAGCTCTCGGTAGAGGACCTCGGCCGGAACCGAGTACGGCCCGTCGTACTGGGGTCGGTACTTGAGCGCCGGTCCGTCGACCGGGGTGTTGCCGTCGGGACCTCCGTCGGTCAGGTAGCCCATACCGCACCCACTGGGGGCTCCTGACGGATTGACGTAATTGACGCAGTTGTCGATCCACATGCGGTTCACGTCGGGATGCCAACCACCCCACCAGTCACCGTGAACCGTTGAACCGCCGGCCGCGTCGCCCCGGGTGAACGTGACGGGGTCGACGTCCGAGGCCAGGAACCAACCGGCGGTGTTCTCGCCGGGCTCGACCCGGTAGTCGACGAAGTACTCCAGATTCGGGAACGTCCGGTTGTACTCGCCCTCACACCGGCTCACATACCAGTCGCCGACCGGCGGACTGAAGTTGTTCCAGTCGGCCGCATCCCGACCATTCCAGCACTGTGGAAATTTGACACTCATCTCGAGGACCGTCCACCGCCCCGGATCGGTACCGAACTGCGAACCGTCGCAGCCCGGCATCGTCTGGCCGCCCTGACCGGTGTTGGTCGAGAAGTTGTCGGAGCAGGCGAAGGTGAACTTGGCGCCACCGACCCCACCTTCGGAAGGAGGTTCGGCATTGAGATTCTTGGTGGCGATCATGGCCGCACCGGGCGGATACACGTCGCTGTTGCCCCGGGCCAGGTTCTCACCCTTGTAGTAGACCACGATCCGTTCCGGCACCCTCACGTTGCCCCGGTCATCGAACAGAGCCGGCACCCAGTAGCCGGTGCGGTTCAACTCCTGACCGTTGCAGGTGCTCGATCCGCTGTCGATCAGCGACTCGTACGTGCTGAACGCGTTCACCCGCGTGTTACCGAAATACATGTGCAGATGGGAGGCACCGGGCATGGCCGGATGAACCAACGGGTCGTCGTAGGCGAAGTGGGAGAACTCGCAACTGGTCCGGAATTGACCGCCCTGGGGTACCGGGAACGCCTGTTCCGGGTTACCGGCCGGGTTGCCGAGGTAGTCGCTGCGGGACCCGTAGTGGTTCTCCAGCACCAGCTGGTCCGACGGGGTGTCGGCCCACGGGCTGGCATCGTGGTTCGTGTTCCGAACCGATGCCGCAGTGATCAGCGCAAGGTTGTCGGCGGCGGCTTGGTCCATGTCCATCTCGGCGCGACCGAAGCCGGCCATGAGGTTGTGGTCGAGCGGCTTCGGTGGCGGGGTGTCGTCGGGGGACCGAGCAGACTCGACCGACAGCGCCGCAAACCCCGATACCGTCGCCTCGCCGCTCGTGGCGATGGTCAGGTCGTCGACCGGCTCGTCGGTATCGATCGCGGTGTCCGCCGTGCTGTTGCCAGCGGTGTCGAGGGTCGACGACGGTGAGGCTACGGCGTTCAGGATGAGGGCTGCGACCGCGACCAAGGGAACCAGTGCGATGCGGCGGAGCCAGTGGCCCGGACGCCGGATCCCACCGTTGGCCCGGCGGGCGTTCGGCGATCGGTCACCGGGCGGGTGACCGCCTTCGTGCCCGTGGCCGGTCGCCACGCGACCCCCGGCGTCACGCCGAGAATAGCGTTCGGTTTCGGAGCCGAGTTCTCGGTCTCGGCAGCCCGCCCGATCTCGATCCAGTAACCGAGTCGACAAGGAACCGTAATATAGCCGAGAGGTCCCGGATCTGATCGCTTTTGCTCGAACGAGAGGCGAACCTGAACCGCATCTTTGCGATGCCGGGTCCGCCGATGATGCTGCGGAGCCCGGCGGCCCCTACGGGTTGGAGCCCGAAACCGTGGCGGCCAGCACGCCGAAAGTCCACAACGCCTCGGCGTGGCTCTGGTGAAGGGTGAACTCGTTGAATGCGGCGACGTTGGACACGTCGTACCACTGCCACAGGTAGGGCAGCCCGTTGGGATCGGGGCTGGCTCCGGCCGGCTCCAGGATCGAGTCGGTGATCCAGTCGTCGTCGACCGACCAGGCGAGATCGTGATGCCCGTAGACCGGGGTCCCCGGCCAGAGAGGCAAACCGCCGTTGTTCACATCGACCACCAGAGGGTTCCTCGCCGGCTCCCGGCCGACGCCGGTGATCATCGAACGGTTCGCCGGATTGGCCCCCACCGCCACCAGCGCCGACCGCAACGCCGCGCTCCGGTATCGCTCGTCTCCGGTCACCAGATACGCCTTCAGCAAACCCGAGGTGTGCGGGGCGCCGCCGCTACCGAGGCCCCAGATGAAGGGAACGCCGGGGTGTTCGCTTGTCCACCCGTAGGCGTTGGCCTCTGCGGCTTCGACGATCGAGTCGGCCGATCGTGCGAATCGGTCGACGAACTCCTGGCGGATGCCGGCATCGGTCACCGCCTCGTCGGCTTGCAGATACAACCAGGCGGCGTCGCAGGCCGCATGCTCATGGCAGGCCAGGTCGGGTTCGCCGTCGCCCCGAAAATCGGCGGTGTCGACGAACAGCTCATGCCAACGCTCATCACCGGTGGCCAGGAGCAGGGCGGCGGCCGCAACGGTTCGTTGACCGGCGATGGCGGCTGCGGCATCGCCGTCGCGGTCGCTCTCCTGGTTCTCCTCGGCCCATTCCATGGCCTCCATCGCCGAGGCCAGGTAGTCGTCGGCCCGTTCCCGGTCGTAGTCGGCCAGGACGGTGGCGACCTCGGCGGCCACGCCGGCGTAGATGTAGGAGGCGTACGGATCGGGCTCGTAGGTGTAGACGGCCAGGTCGTCGACCCACGACGTGGTGTTGGCCTGCGGATGTTCTGAGGCTTCGATGCCGCCGGGCACCGCCCCGTCGTCGCGCTGCAACCGCCGGTAGAGGTCGAGCGACCAGAGCGCCTCGTCGAGCAGATCCGGTACGGCATCGCCGCTCTCTGGGATGTTGAGTTCGAGTCCCTCGAACCGGTCGGGGAACCGGTCGACGAGTTGGGCGGCGGTACGGGTGAACCAGAGGTGGTAGATCCGCCGATCCCAGTCGCCTGCGTCGAAATGCCCACCCCAGGCACCGGCCACGTCGTCGCCGGTTCGGGCGGCGGCCAGATTGGCGAACAGGTCGGGGTCGAAGCGGGCGTCGAGCAGTGAGTAGTCGGACGACGTCACCTGGAAGCCGTCGTCGGGATGGTAGGGCCGGGGGCGGTCGAAGGAGGTGTGAGGCGGACCCAGGCCGATGCCGCTCCGCTGGTGGAAGGCGGCCCGGGCCACCGTCTCGGTCAGGCTTCGCCACACGGTCTCGTCGATCGAGAACGGCTCGGAGCATCCGATGTCGATGACACAAACCTCGTAACGACCCACCGAGTCGACGGGGGTGAAGTCGAGTTCGTAGACGGGGCTCCCGGTTTGTCGTCCCGGCTGATTCAGCTCGCCGTCGCGGATCCGTTCGGTGGAGGCGTCGGTGTGGTCGAGACGCCCGGTGCCCTCGAAGAGAACGGCCCGGGTCGAGGTGTCGACGACGACGAACTCCGGTGACGGGCCGGCCGAGGGAAGCGCCGTGTCTCCCATCCCGTCGAACCAGCCCGACAGGTAGGCGACCTTCGGTTCGTCGCCGGGAGAGAAGCCGACCTGTGTGACGTGCACCGCCGGTGAACGGTTGACCGTCGGGTCGTACACGAACTCGATCGGAGCGATCGACCCGGCCGCTTCGATTCGGTAGCGGGTGCCGGTCACGAGCGGGTCCGACAGGCTCAAGACGATGTCGTGGACCATCTCCCGCGGCCAGGGATCGTCGGGTGGTCCCGTTCCGAACCCGGCGGGTCGACTGACGTGGCGGATCGCATCTGGTTCGATGATTCCACCGCCGGTGTCGGTGGTGTCACCGATGACGCTGAGCATCCACGGGGAGCCTGTCGCCGTCTCGACATCGAGTGGTCGCCCTATCAGCCGATCAACCTGACGGATGACGTCCCGGCGAGCGGACACGGCGAGCCCGTACCCGGCGCCGGCGCGTTCCACCGTAGTCACGCCGCCGGCCACGACCTGGTCGCCGGCGGGTGGGTCGTCGAGGTCGTAGGCCTCCAGCACGCCACGCTGCAACCGCCCGGCCTCGACCCGAACCACCAGCTCGGTGGCGGAGAACGGTCGAACCCAGGACGGCCGGTGAGGATTACCGCCCTTCGACGAGGTGGCGGCCTCATAGGTCGGGTCGACCTCACCGCCCACGGTCCAGATCGGGGACAACGACCCGTCGGCGTGCTCGAAGCGGGCGAACACCATCTGGTATCCGGCGTGGACCACCGGGATATCGATCGTGTCCTGGATCGGAAGTCGGACCGTGGCCGCCATCGACGGGGAGGTCGAAACCTGGATCGCGACCGCGTCGAGCGGAGCGTCGACGTCGATCGTCAGTTGGTAGTCGGCTGACGGTTGTGTCCCCACGACCGACAGCGGCGACTCCACGGTGCCGACCGAGTCGGTCACCGTCCGGTAGGGAGCCGGATCGTCCTGGCGGGCCGGCGACCCACCCGCAGTCGGCCCGTCGTCACCGACGACGTCGCTGAACAGCCCGGCGATGAATCCGTCGCGCCCGGCCCGAACCTGCAGGGCGACGACGCCAGTCGCCGTCAACACGGCGACGGCGGCCACGACGGCGGACATCCGCCTTTTTCCGCCGCCGGTGTTCATCGTGGGCTGAGTCGGGTGCAGCCGGTGGGCAGATCCCTCAAGCCCACTTGGCGATGCCGTCCCGCCAGCTCGGTTGCATGAGCGCTGATTCTCGCCGCATCAGTAGCACCTTCATGGCCGCGAAGATGGCGATCCAACCGCCGAGGAACACGTCCTCGGTGAGCCCGATGACGAAGTTCGCCGCCAGCACGGCCAGGATCCATATCGACAGATCGGGGGATGTGTGAATCCTCGACCATGCAGTCTTGATGACCGACAGCCACAGGACGGAGAAGACCAGCAGTCCGACAAGACCGATCTGGAGGGCCAGGTCGAGTGCGCCGTTGTGGGCGTGCGATGCCTCGAAGCCGACGTGACGCCAGATCTCGGCCGTCTCCGGTGACACGGTCTCCTGCCAGAAAAGGGCGCCGAAGCCGTGACCCAGCCACGGGCGGCGGGTCAGCGCTTCGAACGACGCCTCCCAGATATCGGTCCGGCCCGACAGTGTGGTGTCCTTGCCGTAGGCGCTGGTGATGGTGGCGAAGGAGGCGATCGCGCCGCCGACAACGGCCAGCAGACCCAGGAGGGAAACCATGAAGAGCAGCGTGCTGTCGCGGTCGTCACGTTGTTTCTGGTAGGTGCGCAGCCAGTACCAGGCGATGACGGCGAAGAATCCGCCGGAAATGCCGGTGGCTGATGTCGACCCCACCATGAGCGCACCGATGACCGCGAGGGTCCCCCATTTGGTCACCGGGTTCTTGTCGAACACCAGCACGGTGGGAAGGGCCATGGCCAGAAACGGGGTCATTTTGTTCTTGTGGTAGAACAGGCCGTGCCAGCCCGGATAGGGTTCCCCGTCGACACCGCCGATCACGTGCGAACGGGTCGCCGGCATCAGGATCAGCGCCACGACCGTGACGACGACCGCCACGCGGATCGCCCACAGCAGAGCCGTGGTGAAGTCGCGCAGGGTGAGGACCCCGGCAGCCAGGATGATGGCGATGATCGACGGAATGAAGCTCCGGACATTGACCGAGGAGGCCGTGGCGTCGACCGTCCAGGCCAGCGAGGCGACCGGGATGGAGACGATCCCGAGAATCGAGAACGAGATCGGCAGCTGCATGATGAGGGTGCGAGGCGCCAGCAGGAGCGCGCCGATCATGGGAAACAGTGCCAGCAGGCCGATCGAAGGGGGGAGGATCAGCTCGGCCATCACCCCGAACACCCAGAGCACGCCCAGCACGACGGCCCCCTGGGAAGCGAGAGTTCCCAGGGGGCCCATGCGATGACCTTGCGGGTCGAAATGCGTCCGCGGCGCAAGCTGATCGGTTGCGACCATTCACACCACGATAGCGGTGCTACGCCCCGACCTTCTCCGCGGCCGGCTCGTCGGTGCGGCGAGGGGGGCGGGATTGCTCAACCGGCACCGGTTGGAACGGTGGCTGGACCGGCGTGGGCGATCCGGGGTCTCGGTCGTGGCCTTCGACCCGGAGCTCCGGCAGCAGCCGGTCGAGCCAGGCCGGCATCCACCAGTTACGGGCGCCGAGCAGCTCCATGGTGGCCGGAACGAGCAGCATGCGGACAAGGGTCGCGTCGAGGAGCACGGCCAGGGCCAGACCCATGCCGAACAGCTTGACCTCGCGAAGATCCTCGAACATGAAGGACCCGAACACCACCACCATGATGGCCGCGGCGGCCGAGATGACCCTTGCGGTGTTGGCCAGGCCGTCGGCCACCGAGGTCACGGCGTCACCGGTCCGGTCGAACTCCTCACGGATACGGGACAGCATGAACACCTCGTAGTCCATCGACAGCCCGAACACGATGGCGAACAGCATCATCGGGATGAAGGGGTTGATGGGACCGCCGTCGATGCCGAGAATCGATCCGCCCCACCCCCACTGGAACACGGCGACCACGGCGCCGTAGGCGGAGGCGATCGACAGAACGTTCATGATCACGGCTTTCACCGGAACGAGAACCGAGCGGAAGACCATCATCAACAACAGGAACGACAGTGTCAGCACGCCGCCGAAGAACAGCGGCGTCCGCCGGGCCAGGTAGTCGGTGATGTCGATGTTGGCGGCGACGAGCCCGGTGATGTTGACGTCCAGGTCGGCCTGGGCGGTGGGAATCACGGTCTCCCGGAGCTCACGCACGAGTTCGACCGTGGCGTCGTCCTGTGGTGACGTCGTCGGTATGACGGTGAGCAGCCAGGCGTCGGGATCGGCGGGATCGTCGGCCATCGCCGGTGCGACGGCGGCGACTCCTTCGGTGGCGGCCAGTGCCTGCTCGAGACCGGCAACCGACTCGGCGGCTTCGCCTGCCGGCGTGGTCGCGTCCCGAACCACGGTGACCACGAGCGGTCCGTTGAAGCCCTCTCCGAACCCCTCGCTCATCAGCTCATAGGCCTGGCGGGTGGAGGTCTCCTCCGGGTAGTTGCTCTCATCGGTCCATCCGAGGCGAAGATCCAGCACGGGGGAGGCGAGGACCAGCAGCACGACGGTTGCGCCGAACGCCGCCGGTAGCGGGCGGCGTTGGATGGCGCGGCTCCACCGGTAGGCCCAGGTGTCGCGGGCGGGCTTGGCCCGCCGGGCCGGAACAAGACGACGCAAGCCGGTCACCACGAAACCGGCGGCGAGCGTCGACACCACACCGGCGGCCCCGGCGATGGCGACGAGCGACTGGCCGATTCCGAGGCCCAGCAGAGCGACGGCGGCGAATCCCGCGGCGATTAACCCACGCCAGCGGGTGACCTCCACCCGATCACCGGCCCAGCCGAGCAGGGCGGGGAGGAGCGTCATCGAGCTGAACATGGTGGTGAGGACGGTGACGGAGATGGCGATGCCCATGCCGCCGATCCAGCCGATCCCGATCAGAAGGAGGCCGAGCATCGAGATGACCACGGTGAGGCCGGCGAACATCACGGCCCGACCGGCCGAACCCATGGCCTCCGCCATCGCCTCCCGCGGCGTCCGGCCGCGATGCAGCACCTCGCGGTACCGGGTGACGATGAACAGGGCGTAGTCGATCCCGACGCCGAGGCCGATCATCATGCCGAGCATGGTGGAGAAATCGGGAACGTCGAACACGTGGCTGGCGACGGTGGCCAGGCCGATTCCGGCTCCCACCCCACCGACCGCGACGGCGATCGGCAGCCCCATGGCGAGCACCGAGCCGAACGCCAGGATGAGCACGACGATGGCGAAGGCCACGCCGATGAGTTCGGTCTGAGGTGGTTCGAACGCCGCCAGGTACTGACCGCCGGTCAGCACCTCCAATCCGTCGACCCGGGGTGCGTTGTCCCGTATTGCTTCGCCGATCAGGCCTGATTCGGTGTCGTCGATATCGGCCGCCAGGTTGACGGACGCGAACGCCAACCGGCCCGCCAGCTCACCCTGCTGGGCGATCTGCCCGCGACCCTGCTCGGAGTACGGTGAGACGACGGTGGCGCCCGGATGCTGTGGCGTGCCCGTGCTGTCGGGGAACCCGGCGTTGACCTGGGCGAAGAGTGCCTCCATGGCCTCCATCACCTCCGGGTCGTCGACGCCCTGGTCGGCCTGGAAGACGATCGTGCCCGACGTGCCCCCGGCACCCAGTTGTGGAAAGTGCGTTTCGAGCACCGCAACACCGTGGGCCGAATCCGAGTTCGGCACTTCAGATGAGGCGCTGAACGAAGGACCGAGTGCCCCTGCTGCGCCGACGATGATCCCGATGGCGACGAACCACCCGAGAATCGTCTTGCCTCGGTGATCGAAACACCATCGTCCGATTGCTGTAATCATTGCTTCCTCCTCATGCGGGCCGGCCGAAGCGGGTCGGCAGGTTGCTCTCTTCGCCGCTCATCGTCCGCCGAACCGTGGGGTCGCCGCATCAGGAGTCCGGCCATTCCGACCGGTCCTTCCGGCTGTATCTCAGCCGGCCGTTCGGGTGGGTCACGGGTCGTACTTTCGGCCGATATCGGCGTGCCGGGGGGTGTTTTACAATGGGGTCATGTCGTTCAACGACGTGCTGATGATCGTCCGAGAGCCGCGACCGGTTCCGCCGCCACCACGACGGGTCTGGCGCGACTGGGCTCTCGTCGGCGCTGCCGTCCCGACCGCCATCATCGAGACTTTCTTCAACCCGGAGGTCGTACACCCGGTGCCGTCACTGGTGTTGACACTCGCCCTGCTGCCGCTCCTGTTGTGGCGACGGACCCATCCGCTGACGACGGTGGTCATCGCCTTCGGCGTGATGACCTTGTCGAACCTGTACATGATCGCCACCGGGATCGGGCCTCTCGGGCTGTACACGCTTGTGCTGATGATGATTCTGCCCTACTCGTTGTGGCGATGGGGCTCGGGTCGGGAGGCCACCATCGGACTCGGGGTGTTGATGGCGACATTCGTCACCAGCGTGATCGCCGAGTGGAACGGCTTCGGCGAGGCGATCGGTGGTCTCATCGTGTTGCTGTTCCCGGTCGAGCTCGGCACCATGATCCGCTACCAGGCCAACAGCCGGCGGCAGGCGATCGAGCAGGCCAAGTCGTCAACGAGGGAGCAGCTGGCCCGGGAGCTGCACGACTCGGTGGCCCACCATGTGTCGGCCATCGCCATCCAGGCTCAAGGGGGCCGGGCGGTGGCGGCGGTCGACCCGGATCGGGCGGTCGAGGTGCTCGGCACCATCGAGGAGGAGGCGGCTCGGGCGCTGGCCGAGATGCGAAACATGGTCGGGGCCTTACGAGATGATGGGTCGACCAAGGACGTCGAGCTCGCACCGCAGCCCGGTCTGGCCGACCTCGAACGATTGACCGAGATGGGCGTCAACGGCAACGGAGCAGGTTTCGACGGTGCCGGTCCCCGGATCGATCTCGAGATGAGCGGCGATCTGGTCGGGCTGCGACCGACGGTCGACACCGCCCTGTACCGGCTGGCCCAGGAGTCGATCACCAATGCCGTGCGCCACGCCCGCAACGCCTCCAGGATCCTGGTGCGCGTGGTCGGCGACGGCGAGCGGGTCGAGTTGACGGTGACCGATGACGGTGTGCACAACCCGCCTCCGTCGGCATCGAACGGCTACGGGCTGGTCGGCATGGCCGAGCGGGCCAAGTTGCTGGGCGGCACGCTGAGCGCCGGTCCCGACAACGGTCGAGGATGGAAGGTCCGGGCCGTCCTGCCCCGCAACGCTGGATCCGACGTTCCGGCCGCCACACCCGCTCCGGCAGCCCCATGCCCATGATCACCGTGTTGGTGGCCGACGATCAGGATCTCGTGCGCACCGGGCTGCGGATGATCCTCGACGCCCAGGACGGCATCGACGTCGTGGGCGAGGCCGCCGACGGTGTGGAGGCGGTCGAACTGGCCCGACGGCTTCGGCCCGACGTGTGCCTGTTCGACATCAGGATGCCGGAGCTCGACGGCATCGAGGCGACCCGGCAGCTGGCGGGCGCCGACGTCGACGACCCCATGGCCGTGGTCGTGATCACCACCTTCGACCTCGACGAGTACGTGCACCGGGCCCTCAAGGCGGGAGCCCGTGGCTTCCTGCTGAAGGATGCCGGTCCCGATCTCCTCGTCCAGGCCATCAACGCCGCGGCCAACGGGGAGGCGCTGATCGCTCCGTCGATCACGGCCCGGCTGCTGGCTGAGTTCGCCCGTCCGTCGTCGAACGGCTCGGCGGAATCCCCGGTTCAGCCGACCGAATCGCTGACCGACCGGGAGGAGGAGGTGTTGGTGACCGTGGCCCGGGGTCGAACCAACGCCGAGATCGCCACCGACCTCCACATCAGCCTGAGCACCGTCAAGTCGCATCTGGCCAGCCTCATGACGAAGCTTGGGGCTCGCAACCGGGTCGAGATCGCAATGTGGGCCTACGAGACCGGGCGTCTCGACTGACCGATCCCTTTTCGCACCACTTCTGGTCGCTGAGCCGTCATCGAGGCGCAGAATCGACCAAAGGTCGCTGATCGTGCGCTCAGTGCGCTCAGTGCCGGCCGTCGAGGCCGGGGTTCGGGTCGGGGCTCAGGTCACGGTCCGGCTCACGGCTCAGGTCCCGGTCCAGGCCGAGCCAGAGGTCGTCGAGCCAGTGGGCCTGAGCCGCCGGGTCCGTCGGGATCTCCGAACGTGTAATGCGACGGGCGGTGACCGAGATCGGTTCGCGTCGTGGCACCGATCGGGCCAGGTCGCCGAGCCGCCCGACTCCATCGAGGCCGCGATGATCGAGCACGACCACATCGGCGGTCGGGACAGCGGCCAGCAACGTGACCAGGCCGCCGGGCCGCGGTGGCAGTACCCGGGTCAGCCCTGCCAGCCGTTTCGCCCTCTCCGGGTCGGCTGCGGCCAGACGATCGAGCGACCGTGTCAACGCGCCGGTTCGGAACAGCCGCCCTTCGGGAAACAACAGGTAGGCGGTCCGTTCGTCGGCATCCCGCACCATGTCGGCGATGGCGTCGATGGCGGCCGAACCGCCATCGCGAGGAATGAACACCGAGCCGAGGCGCCCGTAGAGCAGGTCGAAGCCGGGGTCGGCCAACAGCTCGGCCATGATGACCCCACGGGTCGAGTAGCCCGCCCGGTGGGCGAGGATGCCGGGCAGCGAGGCGTCGAAGAGCGACACGTGCCGGCTGACCACGATGACCGGACCGGAGCCGGTGCCGACCAGTGCCGAGTGATCCTCCAACGCCATGTCGATGCGCAGTCCCAGCAACTGTTCGGCCCGGCGCTCCAGCAGATCGAGCGACCACTGCTGAAGCCGACGGTGGCGTTCGATCGACGATCGTGACCGTAGGCGGGTGCCGAATCCGGCAGCCATCCAGTAGGGCCCGGCCGCCAGAATCTCGACGGAATCGTTCACCAGATACTGCAGGGCGAACAGGTACACCCGGACCGACGGCAACCGCGGCCGGAACCTCACCAGATCAGCGACGGCGAGCATCGGGATCGTCGCCGGCAGCGCCGCCAGCGCCAGCGCGGTCATGCCGAGCATCGCCGGAATGGTCTGGGCTCGTCGGCGCCGGCGTACGTGACGCGGTTCGGTCATCACCATCGTGAACCGGTGGAACCGGTCCGGTGTTCCCGGTCGCCGTTCGTGGCGTCGACCGATGTCAGGCCAGCGCGGCCCTGACGAACGACGGATCGGGGTTGGAGTGCGGCACGCCGTCGATGACCACCGTCGGTACGGTTTCGTTGCCGTCGTTGACCATGCGAACGTAGGCTGCCGCGTCCTCGTCGGCCCAGATGTCGACCCAGTGTGCCTTCGACTTGACGCCGGTGAGCTTGAGTCGGAGCCGGCCACAATAGGTACAGCCGGGCCGGTGGTAGATGATCACCGGGTTCCGACCCTCGACGGCCGGCGCTTCCATCAACTGAGCGGCCTGGGCCTGCGAGATGGGATTGGCACCCGACGGACGCAGGGGCGACAGCAGGGCCGCAACCGCCAGCAGGAGCAGCGGAGCGATCCACCGCTCCACCAGATTTCCGTCGCTGGTGACGAACAGGGCGACCGCAAGGAAGGCGAAGGCGGCGGCGTTGAGCCAGCGGGCACGGGTCGATCGGTTCATGGGATTGGTCCAGCGTAACCGCGGGCGAGGAACCTGTCGCTTCGATCACGGGCGCGCCGCTACCTTGGGCCCATGCCGTTCACCCCGATCGTCGGAACCCTGGCCTACCTGTGGGATGTCGAATCGGATCGGGTGCTCCTGGTTCGACGCAACGCCCGGCCCGGCGACGATCACTTCGGCAAGGTCAACGGGGTCGGCGGCAAGCTCGAAGCCGACGAGGGCGTGAGCGAGAGCCTCCGTCGTGAGGTGCGGGAGGAACTCGGCGTCGAACTGGTGGACTTTCGCCTGCGGGGCACCATCACCTGGACCAACTTCGGACCGAAACGGGAGGAGTGGCTCGGGTTCGTGTTCCTGGTGACCGGGTGGGCCGGAGAACCGCCCCAGGCCAACGCCGAGGGCACGCTGGAGTGGGTGCAACGGGCTCGTCTCCTGGCCGCGTGCAGCGACGATGAAGACGAGAGGCTCACCGCCGACCTGCCGATGTGGGAGGGCGACCGCCACTTCGTCCCCCTCGTGTTCGACGGCGACGAGGGCGTCTTCCACGGCACCATGCCCTATGACGGCGACCATCCCAAGTCATGGACCTACGAGCGGATCTGAACCCCCGATCCACTACTCGAGTGAGGGTTGGCGGGGAAACCCGTCCACGGTCCGGAGGATGAGGCGGGTGTTCGTCTCGGCGACACCGAAGTCGAGCTTGAGCTTGGACAGCAATGCGTCGAGCTCGGCCACGTCGCGGGTCTGGACCCGGAGCTGGTAGTCGGCCGGTCCCGTGAGGTGAAAGGCGTTGACCACCGCCGACATGTCGGCGATCGCCTCGTCGAAGGGCCGGTGGTCGACCTGGGTGGGTAGTCGAACCTCGATGAGGGCGTCGATGCTGCGGCCGGTCAGTTCCGGGTCGAGCTCGATCGTGAACCGGGCGATCACCCCGGATCGGATGAGTCTCTTGAGCCGCTCCGAGGCCGCCGAGATGCTGATCGGTATCTCGTCGGCCAGATCGGTGACCGAGATCCTACTGTCGTCCTGGAGAAGGTCGATGATTTTCCGGTCAATAGCATCCATGGCGGGAAATTCTACGGCACTGGTGCGACTCGAGCCGGAAGATCCGCAAAGAGTCGTCGGCCGATTTCGCCACACTGAACTCATGTTGATTGTGATTGCCGGAATCGTCGTCGGACTCGCCTCGGTCATCCCGCTCGGTCCGATGTCGATGACCATCATCGGTGTGGCCACCCAGCAGGGTCGGATCGCGGGAGCGCACGCCGCGGCCGGCGTGGTGGCCGGAGATCTGTTTGCCGCGTCGACCGCCGTAGCCCTCGCCCTGGCCGGAAGTCAGCTTCCCGACGGCATGTTCGTGGGACTGCAGATGGCGGCGGTGGCCGTGCTGGTCGTCGTCGGGCTCCTGCTCATCATGCGGACCGAGCGACTGAGTTCGCTGGCCGGAGACCTCGAGCGGCCGGGCAGCGCGCTGTTCGCCCTGACCGCCCTGTCGCCGATCACCATCGGTTCCTGGCTGGCGATTCTGCTGGCCAGCCCGTTCGTGGCCAATCCGGCGCAGCTCGGGCTGTTCGTCGCCGGCATCATCGTCGCCTCCGGCGTTTGGCATCCGGTGCTGGCCGTGGGGGCGGCATCGGTCGGCCCAAGACTCAGCCAGCCGGTACTGTTCGGTCTGGCCCGCTTCGGTGGCGTGTTCATGATCGGCCTGGCCGCGGTCATGGTGCTGCTCGGCGACTGACGTCAGAGCTCGAACCACTCGATCGGCTGGTAGCGGACTCCATCCGGTCCATGTTTCGATTCGAACAGTGTCAGCCGATCGGCGGTGAACCGGAGGCGTCCCCAATCGACGGCCACGAGATCGGCCAGATCCAGTGGCGGCCGGACCCGGCTCAACGTGAGATGTGGTCGATAGGGCCGCTCCTCGGGCTCGACGCCGATCGCCGTGACCAGCTCCTCCACCGCCCCCGCCAGACCGATCAGCGACTCCGACTCGACCCCGACCCACAACACCGTCGCCCGCTCGGCGCGGGGAAACGCACCGATGCCGTTCAGCGTGATCGACGGAGGTCCATCGGGCCAACCCGGTTCGGTCGTCCGTGCCTCATCCAGACCTGCCATCAGGCGGTCGACGGTGAGTTCGTCGACCGAGCCGAGGAAGCGGACCGTGATGTGCCAGTTGTCGGGGGGCGACAGCCGGCCCGGCAGCGGCCACTCGTCGTCGAACGCGACAGCCAGCATCTGGGCCAGGAGCGATTTGGTCTCATCATCGGGCTCGACGGCCAGGAACAGCGGTCCGTCCACCGCAAGATCGTACCGCCGCGACGTTCCCACGGAGGCCACGACGGTCTGCGCTACATCCTCGCCATCACGATCCGTTGGGCGGAACCGGGAACGAAGAGATCCCCCGCCTTGCTCATCCGTTCCTGGTAGCCCTCGTCCGACATGACGGTGGCGATCACCCGGTCGATCGACGCCGCGTCGTCATGGCTCTGAACCCAAGACACATCGCTGATCGCGCCGACGTGACCCATGGCGAACAGGTTGGTGGTTCCGGTCAGCTCGGCCATGTAGCTGTTCAGTTCCGCACCCCAGGCGACGGCCGCGCCCTGCCGGCCGGGAGCTGTCGTGGCGGTGGTCGTCACGACGAGAGGAGCCGGTTCAGGGGCCATCTCTCCACCCATGCCGATGACCTGGCCGAACACCGTCTCGGTCGGTCCGTCGAGTAGATCGGCCCCCTTTTTCGTCAGTGCCTGATAGTCGGCGTTTCCGTTCACGGCCATGTTCGCGGCCATGTACTGCTCCATGCTCTCGACCCGGGCCGACATGAACATCGTCCCCAACGGACAGCCGGCAGCGCCCGCCCAGGTCCAGAACGTCATGCCGGTGATCGAGGAAACCAGATCCCGGGTTTCTGCCATGAAGGCCGCGGCTTCACCGCCCATGCCCCGCCGCGCCTGACTACGTGCTGCCCATAGGTACATTTTCGAACTCCCAGCTGTTCGGTGGTCGCCCGACTCGCACTGCGCGGGTCCCTCCAGTACCAGAGCACCGCTTCTCGTAACATCCGTCAAACGGTGTTATCCGGTTGACATGTTGCCCTCAATTCAGTTGTCCGTGACTGGTCGTGGCGGATTGACGGGCACATCGGAGTGTGCGATGGTCCGACGATGCCACTCTCGGACTACCGCATCGAATCCTTCAGCCACGACGGCATCACGCACGACGTGTACCACCGAGGCGAGGGTCCGTGCGTTCTGGTTGCGGCGGAGATCCCGGGTGTCACGCCGACGGTGGTGGCCTTCGCCGATCGCCTCGTCGAGCGCGGCCTGTCGGTGGCCATGCCGTCGATGTTCGGCACACCCGGCGCGCCGGCCACCCGCCCCCGCCAGGCCGCCACGTTGCTCGGAGCCTGTATCAGCCGGGAGTTCCACTGCATGGCGACCCGGGATTCGTCACCGGCGACCGACTGGCTGAGGGCGCTGGCCCGCAGCCTCCATGCCACCAGCGGCGGACCCGGCATCGGCTTCGTCGGCATGTGCTTGACCGGTGGGTTCGGCCTGGCCATGATGCTCGACGACGCGGTCATCGCGCCGGTGCTCAGCCAGCCGGCCCTCCCGTTCCCGATCAGTTCGGCCCGCAAAGCGAGCACGGGTCTGAGCGAGTCGGAGTTGGCCCGGGTGGCGGATCGGGCGGCTGACGGCTGTGCGGTCCTTGGTTTGCGGTTCACCGGCGATCCGTCGGTCCCGGCCGAACGGTTCGCCACGTTACGGTCGGCGCTGGGCGACAACTTCACCGGGGTCGAGATCACCAGCCCCGATCCCGCCCATGGCATCGGACGGTCGGCCCACAGCGTGCTGACCGAACACCTCGACGACCGGCCCGGCCACCCGACCCACGACGCCCTGAACCAGGTCCTCGACTTCCTCACCACCCGCCTCACCCCAGCGCCCTGACCAATCCGGCGGTCGTAGACCCCCCAAGACGTGGGTGCGCAACCGCCGGTTCAGGATTCAGGCAGGGTCGAGGCGGCGACGTCCCGGTTCGCCAACCGTGCCGAGCCGGGACCCCATCAGCGGGGCCTCGGCTCGGCACGGTTCGATCGGTTGTGATCGTGCCGCCCCGCTTGGCGGCCCCTACTCGATGTGGCCGATCACCCCTCCCTGGGCCACACCCACGCTCTCGGCCACGGCGTGGCGGAGCACACCGGCGGCCGCGGCGTGGACATCCTGTGACACCTTGTCGAGTTGCACCTCGGCGATGAGCTGGCCTTCGGTGACCGCCTCACCGTCGAGCACGAACCAGGTGCCGACGACGCCCTCGGCCGACGGATCATCCTCCGATCTCATCGGGAACGGGATGGCAACTCCGCCTCCCGATCCACCGGCACCGCCGGTCACGAGGCGAGCTCCCTGACCGCAGCCTCGATCTTGTCGCGGGTCGGCAGGATCCCGTACTCCATCGTGCGGGCGTACGGGATCGGCACGTCGGGGACGGCGAGCCGCACCATCGGCTTGCTGAGCATCGTCGGGTCGGTCTCGGCCACGATGGCGGCGATCTCGCCGGTCATGCCGTAGGACTTGTAGTCCTCGTCGACCACCAGAAGCTTGCCGGTCTTGGCCACCGAGGTGAGCACCGTCTCGGTGTCGAGCGGCACCAGCGAACGCAGGTCGATCACCTCGACGCTGATCCCGTCGTCGGCCAACTTCTCGGCCACGTCCAGCGAATGCTGGACCGACAGGGAAATGGTCACGATGGTGACGTCGCTGCCTTCGTGGGCCACCGCCGCCTCGCCGATGGGCACGGTGTAGGCCTCCTCGGGCACGTGGGCGATCGACCGGGGGTTCTTCGCCATCCACACCAGACCCTGGGCGCCCTTGTGGAACAGGTAGAGCACCGGGTTGTCGTCGCGGATGGCCGAGGCCATGAGGCCCTTGGCGTCATAGGGATTGGACGGGGCCACCACCTTGATGCCGGGCAGATGGGCGAAGGTGCCCCAGAGGCTCTGGCTGTGCTGGGCGGCATCGGAGTAGCCGGCGCCGGTGGCGGCCATAAGCACCATCGGCACCTTCACCCCGCCTCCGGACTCGTAGTGGATCTTGGCCATGTGGTTGGTGATCTGGTCCATGCACACGCCGTAGAAGTCGATGAACATCAGCTCGACGACGGGGCGCATGCCTTCGGTGGCGGCGCCGATCCCGGCGCCGATGAACGCGGTCTCGGAGATGGGCGTGTCGATAACCCGGTCCGCGCCGAACTCGGCGAACAGGTCGGTGGTGGAGCCGAAGATGCCGCCGTAGGCGCCGACGTCCTCGCCCATGACGAACACGTCGGGGTCGTTGCGCATCTCCAGCGCGATGGCCTCGGCCATGGCCTTGGCGGTGGTGATGCGGCGGGTAACCTCGCCGGTCGTGGTTTCGGTTGCAGTCATTGTGGTGATCCTCTCTCAGGCAAAGACGTGCAGCAGGGCATCGTCGGCGGTGGGGATGGGACTGTCGAGGGCGAACTGGACGGCGGCGTCCACCTCGGCGTCGGCTTCGGCCTTGATCGAGGCGGCGTCGTCGTCGGAGAGACCGATCGCGGCGGCGTAGGCCGGGATCGGATCCCGCTCGTCGAGAGTTTCGAGTTCGGCGCCCCGGTAGGCCTGGGCGTCGCCCTCGAAGTGACCCCACAGGCGTACCGTGTGGATCTCCAGCAGGCTCGGACCTTCACCGGCCCGAGCCCGCTCCACCGCCGCGCCCGCCGCTTCGAACACGGCTTCGACATCGTTGTTCTCGACTCGCACACCGGGCATGCCGTAGCCGGCGGCCCTGTCCGCGTTGGATGTGTTGGCGGTCGACGCCGACCGAGGGACCGAGATGGCCCAGTCGTTGTCCTCGATCACGAAGACGACCGGCAGGTTCCACACCGCGGCCAGGTTGAGCGACTCGTGGAACGCCCCCTGATTGGCCGCCCCCTCACCGGCAACCGCCACGGCGACATGGTCGGTGCCCCGCCGCTTGAACGCCAGGGCGTGACCGCAGGCCACGGGGTAGCCCTGGGCGATGATGCCCGAGCAGGAGAAGTGGTTTTCGGCATCGAACAGGTGCATATGGCCGCCCTTGCCCTTGCACAGCCCGGTGGTGCGGCCGTAGATCTCCGCCATCATGGCGTTCATGTCCACGCCGTGAGCGAGGGCGAAATGGTGGGGCCGGTGGGGGGCGGTGATGGCGTCACCCTTCTTGAGGTGCGCGCACACTCCGGCCGCCGCCGGCTCCTGACCGGCCGCCAGATGCATCTCACCCGGGATCAGCCCGGCGCCGATGTCCCAAGCCGGTGACTTGTCGGCGTGGTACTCGTTGAGTATTCGAGCCTCGAATTGTCTGATTCTGACCATCTCTTTGTAGAGGTCGAGTTGGTTGAGTTCGGTCATGATTCCCCTTCCGTGTTTGTGAGCTTCGTGGTTGACGGGCGGTCACCTTCAGACGGTGAGCAGTCCCGATCGGGCGGCGAGGTCCATTGCGATGGCGACATCGACCAGCGGTGGGCCGTCGGCCCGGAGGGTCACGCGGAGTTCGGAGTCGAAGCGGAACATGCGTTCACCGTCGATGGCCACCGTGCCCGCGGTCGAGGCCGCGGTGACGGTCTGATCGACGGCGAGCTTCGACCAGGAGATCACGTCGAACTGCGCAACGAGGCCGGGTGCGATCGGGGCCGAGATCGACGCAACGGGCGACGCAGGCGCTGCTGGGCGGTCCGGGGCGAGTTGCACCGTCAAGCCGACAGGTTCGTGGCGGTCGACCGGTTGCAGGTGGCCGCCGATGGCGGAGAGGCCGATGCCGTCGGCGGGGGCGAAGCACAGGAAGAGCTCCTCGACGGTGCCGGGTTCCCAGACGGCCCCCGAACCGATCCGGTCGGTGGTGAGCACTGCGACATCGACGAGCGCCCGCTCCACCCGGTCGAGGGCGGCACACGTGACCTCGAGCATCTTGACCGGTTTGGCCACCTGCTCGAGGTCGAGCGAACGCGAGGCGACGAGCCCGGCGGCGATCCCGGCCACCGTCGGTTCGAGGGGTTGGGGAAAGGCGTTGTTCGTCCCGGTCGAGATGGCGATGATCGGGATGGCGGCGCACTCGGTGGCCACGAGACGGTGGGTGCCGTCGCCACCGAGCACCACGATCGCCCCGACCCCGGCGGCCACCATGGCCCGGGTGGCGTTGACCGTATCGGCCGCCGAACCTGTCAGGTCGTGCTCGACGATCTCGACCGTGGGCCAGCCGGCCCCCGATGGCCGGCTCGCCCCCTCGAGGAGACCGGTGGAGATGCCGGATCGATCGCCCATCACGATCACCCGGCGGACGCCGGCTCGGCCCAGACCGACCATGAGGCGTCGGAGCTGGTTCAGTTTCTGGTGGGCGGTCACCGCGGAGCCATGCGCCACCAGCCGTCGGATGTCGCGAGCCGACGCCGGGTTGGCCACAACACCCACGGCGATCGAAGCGTTCATCGTCAGGTCCCCCCACGGCCGGATCCGCCGGCCGGTACAACCTGGGCCTCAGCATTGCAGTCGTTCCTGTTCGGCGCAAGATCATCGGCGCAGAACGAGCGTGCGCCATCATTTTGACGACCAAACCAATCAGCGGCTTAGCTGAGATGCACAGGGGGGGCCGGGTTCCGACATTGCGGTCCCGGTCGCCGGACCTACTCGCCACCCGACGAAGGGGGAACTTCCATCATGCGATTCGGCATCTTCATGGCGCCATTCCACTCACTGGCCGGCCAGGATCCCATCGCTGCATTGCAGCGGGACCTCGAGACCATCCAGTTGCTCGACCGCCTCGGCTATGACGAGGCATGGATCGGCGAGCACCACTCGGCCGGCACCGAGATCATTCCCGATCCTATGATCTTCATCGCCTACGCCGCTCCGCAGACCCGCCATATCAAGCTCGGCACCGGTGTGCTGTCGCTGCCGTATCACAACCCGCTCCTGGTGGCCGACCGTGCGTTCTTCCTCGACCAGCTCACCCGTGGCCGGTTCATGCTCGGTCTCGGACCGGGCGCGTTGCCGGGTGACGCCGCCATGTTGGGAATCGAGATCGAGGAGCAGCGGACGGCGTTGGAAGAGGACACCGAGGTCCTCATGAAGCTGTTGCGCTGTGAGGGTCCCGTCACCCACAAGACGAAGCGCTACAACTTGGTCGACGCCGAATCGCAGTACCGGCCCTACTCCGATTTCGACATCGGGGTGGCGGCCATCGCGTCACCGACCGGCCCTCGAATCGCCGGCCAGCACGGCATCGGTCTGCTCTCGATCGGGGCCACGTCCGTCGATGGGTTCGACGCCCTCGGCTACCACTGGAATGTCGTGGAGGAGCGGGCGGCCGAGTTCGGCAAACAGGCTGACCGGAACCAGTGGCGGCTCGTCGGTCCGATGCATCTGGCCGAGACCAAGGAGCAGGCGATCGAGGATGTGAAGTTCGGGCTCGACGACTGGTGTCACTACACCCAGAAGATCCTGGCGGTTCCCCACTTCCGGGCCGCCGGCGAGACGTTCGAGGAACGGGTGGCGTGGGTCAACGAAACCGGTCTCGGTGTGATTGGCACGCCCGACGATGCGATCGAGCAGATCGAGCGGTTGGAGAAGCAGTCCAACGGTGGCTTCGGCGCCTACCTGATGATGGATCACGAGTGGGCCAATCCGGTGGCCCAGCGTCGTCACTACGAGCTGTTCGCCCGCTACGTCAAGCCGCGATTCCAGGGGCTGGCCCGGGGGCCGTTGCAGGCTCAGAACCGGGCGATCGGCGAGTGGGATGCGCTCGGTGATCGGGTGGAGCGGGCCGTTGCCGCCGCCACCGAACGCCACTTCGGCTCCGACGACTCCTGACCCGAGCTGACCCGCCTTGAACTTTGAGCTGCCGGCGACCCCCTAGGGGGTCGCTGAGCGCTCAAAGTTTGACCGGGCGGGGTCGCTGAGCGCTCAAAGTTCGGTAGGGCTGGGGTCGTCGACCGGGTCGAGGGCGAGCGCAACGACGTTGAGCGGGCCGCGTTTGACGCTGGCCGTGGCCTCTCGGTCGCGGCCGAAGAGACGGATCTTGGCCGACGGCTTGGCCTCCAGATTCTTCAGCCACTGCGAATCGTCGCGTACGGTCGACACCACGACGTTGTCGCCCAGCCGGGCCG
Organism: Acidimicrobiales bacterium; assembly: GCA_965216675.1. Lineage (GTDB taxonomy): Bacteria > Actinomycetota > Acidimicrobiia > Acidimicrobiales > SZUA-35 > JAHELU01. The sequence goes on from CBDCGK010000004.1 coordinate 3,379,083, forward strand.
ACAGCAGCGGCACCCGCCGCGGCTTGCCTGACACCCGGCCGGTTGTCTCCACCACGACCGCTCCGAACCCGAAGGGGAGCGGGTTGCCGAGCCCGGCACCGACGAGCGGCTCGACGGCGGCGTTGAGCCGGCGGAAGAACTGCTGGGTCAGGTCGGCGACGGGATCGCGAGTGGTCGAAGTGGAGGACATGACCTCATATTACCAATCGGTAACCGGTCAGCCGCCGTGCAACTGGGAGACGTCGGTCACCCCGCCATCAGGCCGGGGTGTCGTCGCCGATGACCTCGACAAGGCCGGCGCAGTCGGCAACGGTGACCGTCAACGCCGAGTGCGATCTGCCGGGGATCACCCCGCCGACCCGGTCGGCGAAATGGATGCACACCCCTCGACGGGTGGTGGTTCCGAACGTCAGGCCGTCGTCGGCGAATGAGAGGCGAACCCCGATCGCCGTGTACCAGCGGTAGCTCTCGGTGACGTGACCGCCGACGACGTTGTCGAGCGGTGTGGACAGCGTGAAGGGACCGTACCGAGCCGTCAACCGGTCGTCGTCGATCGTGACCCCTTGACCCGAGCGAACACCGAGTGGCCACCAGATGGCCTTGAAACGGTGGTCGAGGTCGTAGTCGAAGTGCCGGTCGTCATCCACTGCCTGTCCTCGTTCCCTGCCGGTCGTGCATCACTGCCGGTCGTCATCGAGCTGTCGGACCAGGGTGACCGGAGCGGCCACCCGATACGCCTCGGTCACGATGCCCCTGACCTCGTCCCAATCGACGTCGATGTCGAGCCGCACCCCGATCCAGCCTCGGTGGCCGACATAGGGCGGCACGAAGAACCGTTCCGGCTCCCGTTCGATCAGCTCGGCCTGCACCCCGGGCTGAGCCGGACACCAGATGGCCAGCCGCCCATCACCGTGATGGTTGTCCCAGAGGTGACACAGCACCTTCTTGTCGCGGATGAAGAACGTCGGCGTCTGATGGGAGGGGCGCAGGGAGACCTCGGGCAGGCCGAGGCAGATCCGCTTGAGATGGTTGAGGGCCTCTTGGGATCGGGGCGACTGGGCGGCCACAAGCTTGAGCTTAGTTGTTGATGTTGAGACTGTCGCCGCCGTCGGAGCTGATCGCCTCAGCCGAGCAGACGCTGCTTGGCCGCTCTGCTGCGCTCCAGGAGGTGGTCCGGGATCTGGCTGGCGACACCTCCGCCGCCGTCTCCGCTCGATGCGGCGGCTTCGGCCTCCTGGGCCTGTTCCTCTTCGGATCGGAGCGCGGCTTCGGCCCGCTCCTTCTCCCGCTGCAGCCACTCGTCGTGTTGGAACGGGCGGGTGAGATCATCGTGATCGACCTGGCCGACCTGGCGATCGCCGAACAAGACCCAGTAACGATCCCAGGTGCCGAGGCCGTTGTGGAGTTGGACCTTACCCTCGGTCCCGCTCGGAATACCGCGGATGTCGCGGGTAGCCATCACCAGCTCACCGCGACGGAACGGGGTGTCGAGATCCACCTTCTTCTTGGCCATTCCTTGCCTCCATTTGCCGGTGTCGGTCCCACGGTCCCGGTGCTCGGTCCCCGAGATTGTAGCCGTCCGGTCGGCGAGACCACGTGCCGCGCAGGAGTCGGTGCTGCGCCGGCTCTGCTAGTCGCCCTGGGCTCGGCGGTAGAGCTTCGACTTCGGATCGAGGGAGTTGTGGCCGTGCCACTCGGAGGCCCGCATCGCCTCTTCGATTTCGGATCGCACGTCGGCGTTGAGGTGGTCGATGTAGAGCTTGCCGTTCAGGTGATCGGTTTCGTGCTGAAAACAGCGGGCCCGCAGTCCCGTGCCCTCATAGACGATGTCCTCGCCCCTGGCGTTCTGGCCCTTCACCCGGCAGGCGTCGAAACGAACGGTCGGCGCCCCGAACCCGGGTAGCGAGAGGCAGCCCTCCTCGCCGTCTTGAATCTCCAGACCGATGCGCTCGACCACCGGATTGACGACGTGGCCGATCAGGCCGTCGCGGCAATCGAACACGAACACGGCGTCGGTTCGGCCGATCTGATTGGCGGCCAGTCCGACACCGACGTCGATGGCGTACATGGTCTCGAAGAGCTGATCGACGAGCTTGCGAACCGACGCGTCGAACACGGTGACCCGGGTTGTCTGCTTGCGCAGCACCGGGTTGCCCCAGAGGGTGATCGGCTCGCAGCCTCGGCCCGGGAGTCGGAGTTCAACCATGGCCTACGACGCTATCGCTGTTGGCAGGAGGTCGGAGGCCAGGGCGACCATGATGGTCATGTCGCGTGTTCCCGAAGCGACGGCACGATCCGGGAGGCGGCCATGTCGAGCTGGTACTGGGGTGCAGCGCCCATCGGGACGAGGACGAGCGAGTCGATCCCGGCGTCGAGCACGGTGATCAGCTTGGCCGTCACCTCGTCGACGTCGGCGCCGACGGCCAGCCACGACGACGACACCTCGGGCGGCACCTCCGGGAGCTCGCCGGACTCGGCGTGGAAGGCGGCGAACACGGTCAGGCGGTGATCGTCGTCGCGGCCTTCGGCGTCCCGGCCCTGATCGATCCGCACACGGGCGGTGGCGATCTCGTCCGGTCCGTGCCCCTCGGGCAGGACGGTTCCCTCGCTGTGCGCCCCCGACAGACGAAGCGACCGTGGTCCGGTGACACCGGTCATGACCGGTGGTACGATCCGCGGTGGGAACTGCAGCTTCGCTCCGGCGACGGTGACGTAGCGCCCGTCGATGGTGACCTCGTCGCCGGCCAGAAGGCCCCGGACGACCACGAGGGTCTCCTCGAGCAACGCCAGCGGGGAGGCGACGGCGCCACCGATCTGGGCCATCCACTCTCCGACCCCGTGGCCGACGCCGGCGATGAGCCTCCCGGGATACATTTCGGCCAGGGCGGCCCACTCCATGGCCAGCGCCACCGGATTGCGGAACGGGGCCGGCGCGATGCCGTGACCGATCCGGGCGTGCTCGGTGGCGGCCAGCACGGTGGCCAGCTGGGCGATACCGCCGGCGTAGGGGAGGTCCTCGACGACCCACAACTCGTCGTAGACGCCATCGAGAGACCGGGCCGCCTGGGCCAGGTCGGACGGTGGAATCTCACGGCGCAACATGGCACCGATGGAGACGGTCACGACGTCGGGACGGGTTTGGCCAGGTCGTCGATGATCTCCGCTCCGGCGGCCGCCAGCACCTTCGGTGAGGCGATGACCTTGCGATCACGGCCCCCGCCACCCAGCACGATGCGGTCTCGTTCCATGACCCGGGCATCCACCCAGACGGGAATGTCGCCGGGCAGGTTGAACGGGGTCACGCCGCCGATGGTCATGCCGGTCAAGGTCTCGGTGTCCTCCGCGGAGGCGAACGACGCCTTCCGGGTTCCGAGGCGTTTGCGAACCACCTTGTTGACGTCGAGGCGGGTGTTGGCCAGTACGACGCAAGCGGCGTACACCGGAGGCTCGGCCTTGCCGATCACGACGATGGTGTTGGCCGACTCCTCCAGCTCGTAGCCGTAGGCCTCGCAGAACTGAGCGGTGTCGGCGAGGTCGGGGTCGCAGTCGATGATCTCGTAGTCGACACCGGTGGCGTCGAGCGAGGCGACGACCGGGTCGTCACCAGGGTGGTCGCGGGTTGTGGTCACCCGATCGAGTGTATGCACGCGGGCCGATTTACTGTCGCTGCGGTTGCCGCGGCCCCGATCGCGTCCGTCACACGTAGACTTGAAGGCGGATCGAAACAATGGCCCAGTTGGTTGACGGACGGTACGAGCTGATCGAGGTGATCGGCTCCGGCGGGATGGCGACCGTGTGGCGCGCCCGCGACCGGAAACTGGAGCGCATGGTGGCCTTGAAGCGGCCACATCCGGTCCCCGCCGGCGATCCCCGCCACGATCGCCTCACCCGGGAGGCCCAACTCTCGGCCTCGATCAACCACCCTCACCTGGTGACCGTGCACGATGCCGGCAACGATGCCGAAGGTCTCTACCTGGTGATGGAACTGGTCGACGCCCCGTCACTGGCCGACGCCAAGGGCCGGCTGAGCCGCGATCGTATCGTCGAGGTCGGCGTCCAGATCGGACGGGCTCTGGCCGCCGTGCATCGGGCCGGCGTCGTCCACCGTGACGTGAAGCCGGGCAATATTCTCCTCGCCGGCGGAGGAGCCAAACTCACCGACTTCGGTATCGCCACCAACGGCGGCGGATTCGGGACCCACCAGCCGACCACACCCGGCTACTTCCTGACCACGGCCAACTACGCGGCGCCGGAGGTGCTCGCCGGTCAACAGGCCACGCCGCGGTCCGACATCTTCTCGCTGGGGGTCGTGCTCTACGAGCTCCTGGCCGGTCGGCTCCCGTTCAACGGTGCCGACCGTTCCAGCCGGCCGTTGACCATCGACGATCCGATCGGACCGATCATCGACCGATGCCTCAGCCTGTATCCGGGCGAGCGACCCGACGGCGAGGAGCTGGCCCAGTTGCTGGGGTCGAGTGGAGCTGCCCCGTCGGCGGCCGTGGCCGCGTCGGTGGTTGCGGCGGCCGCCGCAGCCTACGACCCGACGGCGACCACGGTGATGGCCCCGGTTCCCCCGCACCGGGTGGAGTCGTCGACGGCGGACCGCCCGCCGACCTCCACGGTGGTCGCCCCCCGGGTGACGGCCGGCGACGGTCCCAACCGGTCGGGCCAACGCACGTCACCCGATCCCTCGGCCATCGCTCTCGCTGTGCTCGGGCTCGGGGCATTGCTGGTGGTGTTCATCCTGATCCGGGGGGCCGTGAACAACGACAGCGACAGCAACGAGACCGCAGCGACCGACACCTTGGACGTGACGGCCGAAGACCTCGACGGTGTCGATGATCCCGAACCGAACACGTCGGTCACCGTGCCGAGCGGCGGTTCCGGTGAAGACGCCGATTCGGGTGGCACCGACGACGGCACCGAATCCGGCGTCGCCGAAGGCGACACGGAGGGCGACGGCGATGACGACGGTGGAGGGTTCGGTCTGGGTGGCGGGATCATCGACCGGCTACGCGGCGTCGACGACATGATCAACTCGGTCAATGATCAGATCGAGGAGCTCGACGCCAAGGCCAAGGACGTCCGCGACATCATGAAGCGGATCAACGACGCCGTCGAACTGGCCGGAGATGCCAAGCCGGAAGCGGCGGCGGAGAAACTCGAGGAGGCGGCCGAGAAAGCCGACGACAACCTCGACGGCGAAGCCCGGGATCGGGTCTTCAACCTGATCGAGGACGTGGCCGAACAGCTCGGCGTCGAGGATCTCGATCTCGACCGGTTCCGCGACGACAACGACGACTGATCACTCCTCGGCGAGGGTCGAGATGGCCGTCCGGAACGCGGCGTCGGTCTCGGCGTCGATGAGGCGGCCCGAGTCCACGTCGAAGACGTCGCCGAAGTTCGGCACCGGCAGGGCGGCCCGGACGTCGGCCCCTTGACGTTCGGCCACGGCAACCGCCCGTTCGAGCACACCGGCCGCCCCTCTGCCCCCCGGCGATGTCGACAGCATCACCATGGGCTTCTCCTGGTAGACCTTGCGGTCGATTCGCGACACCCAGTCGTAGAGGTTCTTGTAGGCCGCCGTGTAGTAGCCGTTGTGTTCGGCGAACGAGACCACCAGCGCATCCGAGCCGGCGATTTCGCCGAGGAATCGGTGAGCGGGTTCCGGAATGCCGTCGGCCTCCTGGCGGTCGATGCTGTAGATCGGCATCTCGTAGTGGCCGATGTCGATGACGTCGACGGTCGGGCCGGTGCCGAGCAGGCCTTCGTCGACGAGCGCTGCCGCGTAACCGACGAGTTGCTTGTTGATCGACCTGCTGCTGGTGCTTGCGGCGAAGGCCAAGATGCGCATGGCGGAATGCTAGCGGTGCTCGCTGGCTACGATTGAATCCATGGCTGAGGCAGGGTGGTACACGGACCCACAAGATTCTTGGCGACTCCGGTACTGGGATGGGGACGACTGGACCGAGCACACCCAGGACCGCCCGACCGAGGTCGAGCCCGTCGGCTCGACCATTGCCTGGGCCGACTCGAAGGCCGAGACCCCGCCGGGCCAGGCCGAGTCCGATGAGACAGATACTCGGCCCCAACCCGCTTCGACCGGCGCGGAGCCCGCACCCGCGGCGGAACCGCCCCCGCCCGCCCCTGTCGCGACACCGGAGCCGCCTGCTCCTGCTCCGCCCCCGCCCGCCCCTGTCGCGACACCGGAGCCGCCTGCTCCTCCTCCGACGCCGTCTCCACCGTCGTCCGGGCCGACGGTGACCTTCGCCCGGCCCCTTCCGCCCAACCCACAGCTGCCGAAACCCCAGCCGCCCGCCCCACAGCCGACGTACACGGCTTCGCCGCCTCCGCCCGGGCAACCGCCGTCGTATGCCGAACCAGCACCACCTCCGACACCGCCTGCGCCGTCGCCACCGGCCGAGCCGGCGGTGACGGTCGCCCAGCCCGGTCACCTGAGCGATGTCGGGGCGTGGCTGGGCCAGACGTTGCGGGTCGGCCTGTCGAAGCTCGTGCCGTGCGGTGTTCTGGCGGTGCTGGGACTCGTGCCGTCCGTGTTCTTCTACGCGGTGTTCTTCCTTGCGCTGTCGGACGCCGCCAACTCACCGGGGAGCGGCGTAGGCGGTGGGGCCATCGCCTTCTTCGTCCTCGCCGCGGTCCTGTTCGTCGCGTGGATGCTGTGGGCCGGCGTCATCGCGTTGGCACAGAATCACCTTCTCCACGAGGCCCATCTCGGCCGCCCCACCGCGATCGGCGACTCCATGCAGGCCGGCTTTCGCGGCATCGGTCGACTGGTGTGGGCCTACCTGACCCTGGTGGCGTACCTGATCGTGATCGCGGTGGTGGTCGGAGGGTTGACGTTCGTGTTCGGGCTGGTGTCGGACACCCTTGCCACCGCCTTCTTCGTCATCGCCTACATCGGCGTGCTCATCCTCTCGATCTGGCTCGGGGTGAAGCTGCTCTTCCTGCTCATCGCCGCCGCCGTTGCGCCGGCCGGTCAGAGCGTCATCAAGGCTTCGGTCGATACCGGGGCGGATCACTTCTGGCTCATCCTCGGCCGTATGCTTCTGCTCGGCGTGCTCACGACGGCCGTCCTGTTGCCGGTGTCGGCGATCGTCGGTGTCGTGTTCGGCACGGTCGGGTCGACATTCTTCGACGATCCCGGTGCCGCCACGGCCGGTGCCGTCGCCGCCGCCGTCGCGGTCGGCATTCTGCTGTACCTGGTCGCCGCACTGATGATTCAGGTCTTCAGCTACTCCGGGGTGACCCGCCTCTACATCGAACTGGGTGGACCGACCGACGAGTCGGAGATGGCGGGCGAGTTGTCCCTCCGGTGACGGCCCGCCGCCTCGGTGGCCTGTTGCATGGCCTCCCAGACCCGCTGGGCCGTGGTCGGGATCTCCACGTGACGGACGCCGAGGTGGGCCAGGGCGTCGACCACGGCGTTCTGCACCGCCGGGGTCGCGCCAATCGTCCCCGACTCGCCGATCCCCTTGGCCCCCAGCGGATTCCTCGGTGTCGGGGTCTCCATCGGGATGCGGGTGAAGCTCGGTAGCTCGGCCGCCGAGGCCAGGCCGTAGTCCATGAAGTTGGCGGTCTGAGGGTTGCCGTTCGAATCGTAGGCGAACTCCTCGAACAGGGCGTGGGCGATTCCGGAGGCGACGCCGCCGTGCACCTGCCCGTCGACGATCAGCGGGTTGACGATCCGGCCAGCGTCGTCGCAGCAGAAGTGGTCGATCGCCGTCACCCCGCCGGTTTCCCGGTCGACCTCGACGACGGAGAGGTGGGTTCCGAACGGGAAGGTCGCACCCTCGGGCACGAAGTCGACCTCGGCCATGAGCCGACCGGTGAGATCGTCCCCGCCATCCTCGTCGTGGTCGGACCCGGAAGCCGAGCCGACGGCAGCGGCAACGTGTTGGGCGACGGCGGCCCAGTCGGTGGTGACCGACGGGGTGCCGACCACGGAGAAGGCTCCGGTGTCGGTGTCGAGCACGATGTCACCGACCGCAGCCTCCAGCAGCTCGGCCGCCGCCTCCCTGGCCCGCGCCACCACGATTTCGCCGGCCTTCCAGATGGCGGAGCCACCGGTCTGCAAAGAACGCGAGCCACCGGTGCCGCCACCCCGCTTGACTTCGTCGGTGTCGCCGTGACGCACCTCGATTCGCTCGATCGGTATGCCGGTCAGATCATGGGTGAGCTGGGCGAACGCGGTGTGGTGACCCTGACCGTGAGCCGATGAGCCGGTGAGCACGAGGGCGGAACCGTCGGTGTGGATCTCGACCGAACCGAACTCCTGGGAACCGAGCGGGTTCGTGATCTCGACGTAGCTGCACCAGCCGAGGCCGAGTAGCGCCGCATTCGGATCGTCGCGGCGCCGTTCCTGTTCGGCTCGTAGACCGGAGTAGTCGGCGGCCTCGATGACCGCGTCGAGGGCGGCGCTGTACTCGCCGTTGTCCATGTCGGCCCCGGTCTGGGTCGTGTAGGGAAAGGCCTCGGGTGAGATGAAGTTCCTCCGCCTGACCTCGATCGGGTCCATGTCGATCTCGGCCGCGAACACGTCGACCATGCGCTCGATGGCGGCGGTGGCCTCCGGACGGCCGGCGCCCCGGTAGGCGCCGACGGGGGCGGTGTTGGTCACCACCGAGGTGGCGGAGAACTCGACGGTGTCGATGTCGTACACGCCGCAGGCCATGATCTGGGTGAGGCGGGGGAGCATGGCGCCGATGCGGGGGTAGGCGCCCGAGTCCTGGATCATGTGGAGCTTGTAGGCGGTGATCCGCCCGTCGCGGGTGCCGCCCATCGACGCCTCGAACTCGACGGCCCGGCCGTGGTCCATGCCCACCATGTTCTCCGAGCGGGTCTCGGTCCACCGCACCGGTCGATCCAGGTGGCGGGCCAGCACGGCCACGACGATGTCTTCGGGGTAGCGTCCGCCTTTGGCCCCGAAGCCGCCGCCGACATCGGGGGTGATGACCCGCACCTGTGAGGGCTCGACGCCGAGCGAGGCGGCCAGGCCGTCGCGGGTGCCGTGGGGGAACTGGGTCGACGACCATTGGGTGAGTCGTCGGTCACCGGTGGCTTCGTCGACGTCCCATCGGGCCACCGCCGAGCGAGGCTCGATCGGCGCCGCAGTGAGGCGGTGGTTCCGGAACGTGAGATCGACCCGGACCTCGACGTCGTTGAAGGCGTCCCCCTCACCGTCCCCTCCCGGATCCGGCCTGATCTCCATGACAGCGTTGGTGCCGGCCTCCGGGAACAGGATGATCTCGTCGGTGGCGGCCTCCCTCATGTCGACCACCGCATCGAGGGGCTCGTAGTCGACGTACACGGCCTCGGCGGCGTCGACCCCGGCCTCCCGGGTGGTGGTGACGACGACAGCGATCGGTTCACCGACGTAGCGGACGCGGTCGGTGGCCAGCCAGGTGCGGGTCATCGCCTGGTTGAAGATCGGCAAACCCGGCTTTTCGGCCGCGATGTCGAGATCGGCCGCGGTGAAGACGCCGATCACGCCGGGCATGTCCGCCGCCTCGGCGGTCTCGACGGCGGTGATCGCGGCATGGGCCATGTCGGATCGGACGAAGGTGGCGTGCACCGCATCGGCTTGGGCCAGATCGTCGACGTAGGATCCGCCGACGGTGAGCAACTCCGGATCCTCCCGGCGTACGACTCTGGTTCCGATCATGCTCACGGTGGGTGCTCCTTGCGCGTTGGTCGCCCTCGGTGTGGTGTTCCGTCTGGCTGTCCGCAGCCTATCCGTCGCCCTGGAGGTGACGCCGATGGTCGGAGCCGGCGGTGGCTGATCGGATCATCGCCTGCAACTCGATGCCGAGGCGTCCGGGCTCGTCGCTCCAGCGGCTGGGGAAGGCGTCGGTGGTTCGCCAGCCGCCCCGCCGGATCATGAGGGCCCGGTCGATGTGGGCCTGCGGTCCGTCCGGATGGGGGACGCAGTCGACGGCCACGGCGTCGGCGCCCTGACCCACGACGACATCGAGGAGATGGCGGCCCACCCGGTAGCCGGTGCGGACCGTCGAGCCGTTCTCGGCGGCGGCCCGGGCCACCGTCTCGATCCATGGATCGTCGAGGGCCTCGTCGGTCACCAGGTCGGTCAGCGGCTCCGACCAGCGCAGGTACTCGCCGGCAAGCCCCGGCGGTTTGGCCACCGACGTCACGATCTCCATCCGATCCCGCGCCCGGGTCACCATGACGTTGAACAGGTCCCGCTGGTTGACGAAGCGCCAGGGCCCGTCACCCTCGTCGGCCCCCACCGCCCACGATGCGATGATGACGTCACGTTCGTCGCCCTGGAAACCGTGGACGGTGCCGACCCGCAGTCCGTAGTGGTCGATCTCTTCCAGCCGGAACGAGTCGAGCAGGGCTTCCTGCAGCGCGTCGGCCTGGGCCCGGAACGGGCTGATGAACCCGATGCTGCGGTAACCCAGGTCGATGTAGTGGCGGCCGGCGTCGAGGCAGGCCTTGATCTCCGTCTCGTTGACCTTGGACCGGTTGCGGGTGCCGTCGACCAGCCGGACGTCGATGTGATCGGCGGCCTCGTTGGCCGGACAGCGGGTCACGACGTGCAGCGACCCGCCGTAGATCCTGCGAGCCGAGAACTCGATGAGGTGGGGCGCCGAGCGGAAGTGCTCGTCGAGGACATGTAGTGGTCCGTTGATCGACGCGACGTCGAAGACCGAGAGTCGACGGGGGTTGATGAGGTGGGGATCGACGTCGTGGGCCAGCGCCGCCTCGACGATGGCATCGTCGCTGGTGAAGTTGATGTGGCCGAGCTGATGGGGGTCGCCGCAGACGATGACCCGTTTGGCCCGAACCAGCGCGTTGACCGCCGACAACTGGTTCATCTGTGAGGCCTCGTCGAGGATGAGCAGATCGAACAGACCGGGCACCAGCGGCAGCACCTCGTCGACGTCGCGTACCGAGCCGACCCAGAGCGGCGCGGCCCCGGTGAGGCGATTCGGGTCGATTCTGGCGAAGGCGGCCCGACGTTCGGAACGCCCGAGGGCGAGTGCGTTGGCCAGCAGGCCGAGGGTCCGGCGCCGGCCGCCGCTCAGATCCTGCAACCACTGTTCGACCAGCCGGTCGCCCCGCTGCCGGGAGGCTCGGCCCTCCAGCCGCACGATCTCGTCGAACGTCTCGTCGAGGGCCAGCCCGCCGACGGCCAGGATCCGCCGAGCGGCCGCTCCGGCCCGGAGGCGGCTGAGGGCCGTTCCGAACCCGTGCCGGTCGGAACCGTCCGTCCCCAGCCGTCCGGCCACCGTGGTCCGGTGTCGTAACCGGTGCCACCACCCGACCGGGCCTCGCCGGCCCATGGCCCCGACCAGACGGCCGAGTTCGTGGAGATCACCGGCCCGATCCAGCCGCTCGGACACGTCGAGCCAGTCGCCGGGATGGCGTTTCAGTCGGCGGGCCGCCGCCTCGGCCTCCAGCAGCGTCTGGACCGAGGTCAGCAGACGGGCGTGCTCGTCGGCGTCGACGGTCACGACGGCGTCGGTGTCGTGGCGGGAGGCCAGCTCGGTCAGCTCCGCCGCGAGGCGATTACCGTGGACCGAACCGCCGAACGCGAGCGGTGTGGGTCCGGGGGCGTCGCGGAAGTGTTCGATGAGGACGTCGACCGCGTAGGGTGATCCGGCGGCCACCAGGACCGACTGGCCCCGGGCCACGGCTTCGAGGGCGATGACGGTGAGGAGGTGGGACTTGCCGGTGCCGGGTGCTCCCGACAGCACCGCCACCGGTTCGTCGATCACGGCCTCGACGATCGAGCGTTGCCGGGCGCTGACCGGTCGAAGGGTGATCGACTCCCGATCCTGGTCGCTCCCCCGCTCGGTTGACCCCGTGCCCCGGTCGCCGTCGTTGTCCTTCTCGTGGCGATACACGTGGCCGAGGGCGGTGTCGTCGAGTCCGCCGATCGCCGCGGTGGCCAGGAGCGACTCCCGGCGGGTGCCGGCCGGTGCGGGACGGTGCAGGTACAGGCCGCACCCGACGATGGCGGCGACCCCCGGCTGGGTGCGTCGCCAATCCGGGTTCGCCTCGTGGACAACCAACTCTTCGGCCAGCGGGATGCCGGCAGCGGCGGCCACCGAGCGGTACCAGCCGACCAGGAGCGAGAGCCGAGGGAGCAGGTTGGGGTTGACCCCCCGGTAGCCGGAAGCCGGCTGGAAGGAGTCGACGAGGGCCCCGCCACCGAACTGTACGTCGCGGGCCAGGCGGTCGCGCGTCGGGCCGTCGACGATCAGATCGGTTGCCTCCAGGTCGCCGATCCGCTCCAGATTGGCCTGTAGGGCGGGAGCCCACTTGCCGACCGGCGAGAGCACACCGCTGACGCGGGCCACTGGGGCCGACACGGCGGGCACGCAGTAGCGGACGGTCTCGCCGTCGCGTTCCACCTGGCCGGCGAACCAGACCCAGCCGGCGCGAAGGAGCTGTTCACTGCGATGGAGTTCGCTGGCGCCGAACAGTCGCTCCGCCGTCGCCTTCTTGGTGCCGGGCATGGCCGATACCGGGGTCACCGAGCCGCCCAGCAGCGACGGGGTCAGGAGCCGGATGGCCGTATAACGCTGCCACACGAACAGTGATGAGGAGCCGAGCACATCGGTTTCGGGACCGGCCTGTTGGGTCCCGGCCAGCTCGGCAAAGGTCCGAAGCACCTTCTCCGGTGTCATATGCCTGCGACGGGTGACGATCCAGTGGAAACGGTGGCGGGCACGAGCCCACTGTAGCCCGCGGCCAGGAGCCGGCGGGAACGATTGAATCGGTCGACGCCGGGGTATGGATCGACCGATCCGACCGACCACAGGAGGCGACAATGGCCGACAAGAACCGCCCATCGATCAAGGACGACGACACCTACGAAGCACTACGCGACGACGGCATGAGCAAATCGAAGGCTGCGGCGATCGCCAACAGCGACGGCGCCTCGTCGAGGGGCGGCAGCTCGCCACCCTACGAGGAGTGGACGAAGGACGAGCTCTACGAACGAGCCCAGGAGCTCGACATCGAGGGCAGGTCCGAGATGACCAAGGACGAGTTGATCGAAGCGCTCCGGGACTAGGATCGGTCGCCCATGGCCACCTCCGTGATCGAGAACGAACGAATCCGATGGCGACGTGAGGGCGAGCCGTCTGGCGGCGGGCAGGTCGTCTACTGGATGCAGCAGGCGCAGAGGACGAGGCACAATCCGGCTCTCGAGTTTGCGGTGCAGCAGGCCAACGATCTGGCACTGCCGTTGGTGGTCGTCTTCTGTTTGGTCGACGCCTACCCGGAGGCGTCGGCTCGTCACTACCGCTTCCTGCTCGACGGTCTCGTCGACGTCGACAAGAACCTCAGCCGGCGCGGTATCCGCTTCGACGTGATCGTCGGCGAGGCGGCGTCGACACTGGCCGCGCTCGACGACGCCACCGCACTACTCGTCACCGACCGGGGGTACCTGCCGGTCCAGCGGTCGTGGCGTGATGGGGTCGAGGAGGCCACGAACGGGCCGCTGGTCGAGGTGGAGACCGACGTGGTCGTCCCGATCGACCTGGTCACCGACAAGGCCGAGACGGCGGCCCGCACGATCCGGCCCAAGATCACCGAGCACCTCGACCGCTTCGTCGTCGAATTGACGACCACGGCCCTCGATCACCATTCGACGGGGCCGGATTCGGTCGACGGGACCTGGCAAACGGCGCTCGGCGAACTGGACGTGGTCGAACTCGACGATCTCGACGCCCTCGTCGACCGCCTCGGCGTTGCGATCGACCCGGGTCCGGTCGAGTCCTGGCCGGGAGGTGAGAACGAGGCCCACCGATTGCTCGGCCAGTTCATCGACGAGGTGCTCGCCGACTACGAGTCGCTGCGCAACCGCTACGACCTCGATAAGAGCTCGTCGCGCCTGTCGCCTCACCTGCACTACGGACAACTGTCGCCGGTCGACGTCGTACGCAGGGTCCGAACGGCGACGGCAGCGGGTCGGGATACCGATGACGACGTGGCCGCCTTTATCGACGAGCTGGTGGTTCGACGGGAGCTGGCGATCAATTTCGTCGTGCACCAACCCGACTTCGATCGGTTCGCCGGCCTGCCGGACTGGGCCAAGGAGACGCTGCGGGACCACACCGACGACGAGCGGGACGTCGTGCTGTCGGCCGCCGAGCTGGAGGCCGGAGAGACGCCCGACGAGCTGTGGAACGCGATCATGGCCCAGATCCGCGACGAGGGCTGGACCCACAATCAGCTCCGTATGTACTGGGGCAAGCAGATCCTGTACTGGACGAACACGCCGGAGCACGCGTTCCGCACCCTGCTCGATCTGAACAACCGCTACTTTCTCGACGGTCGTGACCCGAACTCCTACGCCAACGTGGCCTGGTGTTTCGGCCGTCACGACCAGGGCTTCCAGGAACGGGAGGTCATCGGCAAGATCCGGCCCTTCACCGACCAGGCGTTGAAGCGCAAGGGCGATCTCGGCGGCTGGCTCGACATGCAAGCCGGGTCCGAGGAGGATGAAGCATGAGCACCGAGACATCGGATCCCGCCACCGAGGACATCCGGCGGCCCGCCGCCGATCTCGTCGTGGAGACGCTGCAGGCCAACGACGTCGACGTCGTGTTCGGTCTCCCCGGCGAGGAGAACCTCCCCCTCGTCTCCGCCATGCGCCGAGCCGGCCTCCGACTGGTGGTGTGCCGCCACGAACAACACGCCGGGTTCATGGCCGTGGCTCACGCCCGGCTCACCGGGCGCCTCGGTGTCTGCCTCGCCACCCTCGGACCGGGGGCGCTCAACCTGTTCACCCCGCTGGCCCAAGCCCACCTCATGGCTGTGCCGGTGCTGGCCCTCACCGGTCAGAAGGCTCAGACCGACAACAGCGAGGGCTCGTTCCAGGTGGTCGACGTGGTCGGTGCCGCCGGCCCCATCGTCACCAATGCAGTGACCGTGCGGGACCCGGAAACCACGGCGGAGATGATGGCCGACGCCATCCGCCGGGCCACGACCCCGTCACGGGGACCGGTGCTTGTCGAGTTGCCGGAGGATGTGGCGGCCGCCACCGTCGGTAGCCAGGCGGTGCAGCCGGTCGACGTGGCCGTCCCGGTGGCCGCCGACGACCTGGTCGAACGCCTCCGGTCCCGGATCGCCGACGCCCAACGTCCCGTCGTGCTCGCCGGCTCCCGGGCCACCGACCCCGATACGTCGAGGGCGCTGAGGGATCTCGCCGCAAGCTCGGGGCTGGCGGTGCTCACCACCCAGATGGGCAAGGGGGCCTTGGCGGAGACCGACGCCCGGTCGCTGCGGTGTCTCGGGATCCATCGCCGTGACCACGTGCATCTTGCGCTCGACCAGGCCGACCTCGTCGTCGCCGTCGGCTACCAGCCGGTCGAACATCCGCCGCTGGCGTGGCAGCAGGAGCGGAACCTGCCGATCGTCCACGTCGACGACTCACCATCGGCGCGGGAGCCGGGCTACGAGCCCGAGTTCGACGTGGTCGGTGACCCGGCGGCGACGTTGCGCCGACTGGCCGACTCGGACCTGACCGTCGACAGCACCTGGAGCGCCGAGGCCCGCCACCGGATCAACCACCTCCTCGCCTCGGAGTCGGGTGACGACGACATCGTCGACCCACTCGCGGTCGTGCGGGTCGTGGCCGACCAGCAGCGAAGCGGCGACGTGGTCGCCCTCGACAACGGGGTGTTCAAGATCTGGTTCGCCCGCCACTACCCGGCTCTCGAACCGCGCTCACTGCTGCTCGACAATGCGACCGCGTCCATGGGTGCCGGTCTGGCCACCGCAACCGAGGCCGCCCGCCTCGGCCATCATGCCCTCGCCGTCGTCGGCGACGGCGGCCTGCTCATGAACATCGGCGACCTCGACACGGCCGTCCGCCTCGGTGTCGATCTCACCGTTCTCGTTCTCCGAGACGACGCCTACGGTTTCATCGCCTGGCACCAGGACGAACAGGGCCGGGAACGTCATGGCGTCGAGCTGACCAATCCCGATCTGATCAGGCTGGGGGAGTCGTTCGGTGCCTCCGCGCGTTCGGTCGGCACGATCGCCGAACTCGGCGAGGCGTTGAGCCAGGCCCGGGAGTCGAACGGGGTCACATTGCTCGACTGCGTCGTCGACTATTCGATCAACGAGTTGCTCTGACAGCGGCGTTGTCCGCCGCCGTTCGAGCGGCGGCTTTCCAGTGCCCGTCGCAGATGACACCGAGGGTGGTCCCGTAGACGACGTGCCCGATTGCGCTGAGCGCGATCGTCGCCGCCGTCAATTGGAACATCTTGGCCTGGCCGTCGGGGGCCACGAGCAGGGTGGTGATCAGACCACTCCAGATCATGAGGCCGTACACCAGTCCGGATCGGATGGCGCCGATCCTGGCGCCGACCAGTGAGAGCGCGGCCGCGAACGCCAGTCCCATGCCGGCACCGTTGCCGAGATAACGCCACAGGTAGCCGATGGTCCAATGGACATCGTCGGTGTCGAGGAGCCAGTCGCCGATCCGGGGTATGAAGTCGGGCCAGTCGCCGGCGATCACGAACGGCAGTCGCGTTGCGTCGTAGATGAGTACGGCCATGAGACCGGCGCCGAGACCACGCCGGTAGAGATGGCGAGACGCCGGTTCCAACGCCATCACGATCGCCGCGGTGACCATTGCCAGGCCGACCAGAATCGGGCCGCCCACCCTGAGCGGCACGATCTCGAGCAGAGACAACGCAAGGGCAAGGATCGGAGCGAAGCCGCCACCGAAGGGGACCAGTCGTGCCATCACCTTGTCGGGGTTTGTGCTCGGAGTGTGCATTTGGTGGCTCACCTGTCGCGGGTTGGTTGTCGGTGATACGGCCGGGAGCCCAAAACGGTTCGCACATCTTCGGCGGTGAGCGGGGACGTCTCACGGCCGGGGTGCCACGGGTTACACTTCGGCGATGCGTAGGTGGAAGGTGGTCGCAGCCTCGGCGGCCGCAATGCTCGGTGTCGCCGCCTGTGGCGATTCGCAAGCCGACGACGCCTCGGTCGTCCAGATGCTCGACAACCGCTACGTTCCGGCCGACGTCGAGGTGGTCGCCGGAGGCTCATTGGAATTCGTGAACGACGGCAGGGTCGACCACAATGTGATCGATGTCGATGGTGCCTTCGACTCCCGCGACGGCGGTGTCGGCGATCACGGCCCGGGGGAGTCGTGGTCGTACACCTTCGCCGAACCCGGCGTCTACAGCATCTACTGTTCGCTGCACGCGACGAAGAACAATTCGACGGGTGAATGGTCGGGCATGGTCGGCACGATCACGGTGACCGAGGCGGTACCGAACCAGTAGACCCAGTAGGTGGACTGACGAGAGGGACAGGATGGAGACCGGCAAAGGTACGAAGATCATCGACGGACACGGGGTTGTGGTCACCGCGGTGGCGGCATTGATCACGGCCGCCCTCCTGACCGGGTTCGGGCCCTTCGGTGGCACGGCCGAAGCCGGGGCGGACCGGACCCCGGCGTCACCGGTGGTGTTCTCCTCCGACGCCCCCGAGGTCTGGACCGGCGAAACCCGCAACGTTCCGGGTGACTACCCGACGATCCAATCCGCGGTCGACGCCGCGGATCCCGGCGATCTGGTTCTCATCGAGCCGGGCGTCTATGCCGAGGCGGTGTCGGTCACCACCCCTGGCCTGGTGATCCGGGGCACCGACCGCAACCGGGTCATCCTCGACGGTGAGTTCACCCGCCCCAACGGCTTCTTCGTCACCGCGGATGGTGTGGCCATCGAGAACATCACCGCCCGCAACTACGTGACCAACGGGTTCTACTGGGACGGCGTCACCGGCTACCGGGGGTCGTATCTGACGGCGATCGACGACTGGGTCTACGGCATCTACGCGTTCGACTCGGTCGACGGGCTGTTCGAGCACTCCTACGCTTCGGGCTCCTGGGACGCCGGGTTCTACGTCGGGCAGTGCGACCCGTGCAATGCCGTGGTGACCGACGTGCTGGCCGAGTTCAACGGGCTCGGCTATTCGGGCACCAACTCGTCGGGCGACATGTACATCGTCAACTCCGAGTGGCGCCACAACGTCGGCGGGATCGTGCCCAACACCCTCGACTCCGAACTCCTGCCGCCGGCTCACGACGTGGTCGTCGCCGGCAACTACATCCACCACAACGGCGAGTCGGAGCGGGCTCCGAACCGGTCGGCCGAATGGTCCTCGTTCGGAAACGGCGTGGTGCTGGCCGGCGTGCGAGATTCCGTGGTCCGCAACAACCTCATGATCAACAACGCATCGTCGGGCGTCGAGGTGGTCTCGATGATCGACGCCAACCTGTGGCGGTCCGGCGGCAACGAGGTGCGCGACAACATGATCCGCGGTTCCGGTCGCGCCGATCTCCTGCTGGGAGGGCCGTTCGAAGACGGCTCCTGTTTCAGCGGCAACAACGCCAAGTCGTCGGTGCCGTACTTCCTCAACGCGCTGCACGACTGCGACGGCATCAACCTGCCGCTCTGGTACGGCATGGCCACCTCATCGGACCCGCTCGGCCGTATCGCCCAGGCGGCCAACGGCCAGAATCCGCAACTGGAACACGGCGACGCGCCGAAGCCTCGGTTGAACTTCGATCAGCTGCCCGACGGGGCCGAGGCCGAGGTTCGGCCGGCCGTCGACGTGTTCGAATCGCTCGATTTCGATCCGGATGAGATCATCACCCCGGACCTGCCCGACGATGTCGACTTCGACGACCGGAAGAGCTCGGTCTTCGGCATCGTGCTGAGCGCAGGCTTCTGGCCCGTGCTCTACGGTGCCCTGCTGTGGTGGGTGCCGATGGCGGTCTGGATGTTCGGGGGCCTGTGGGCCGCGCTGAAACTGTGGCTCGGGTTCGTCAACGGCGAACGGTCGATGCTCGCGGCCCTCGGTTGGACGCTGCTCGTCGTGGTTCTGCCGGTGATCGGTGTGCTGCTGTTCGCCGTGCTCGGCTACCGCGGCCTTCCCGTCGGGGCTCGCATCGTTCGTCTGGCCGGGGCGACGGTGCTGTGGTTGGCGGTCACCGCCGGAGCACTGGTGTGGGGTGGGGTGTTCTGAGCGAGCCGGTCGAGCGGCGGGAGGCGCTTCGTCGTCTCGGTACGTCGGGCTTGACGGCGCTGGGTGCCGGGCTGGTCGGTGCGGCCGGTGGCCACCGGATGGCGCAGGCCGACGGCGCCGAGTCGGGCGACGGGCACGAGACCGGTGACGGCTACGGCGGCGAAGCAGGACGGATCTCGTCGGAGCTGCCGGTCGGTTCCGCCGCCGGGCCCTACGGGGACGCCTACTCACCACCGCCCGATCTCGAGGCCGACGCACTCGACGCCGTGACCTTCCCACCGGCCCCGGCACGACGTTCGACCGGTGCCCGGCCTCGCACCATCGACGTCGAGATGGGCGTGGTCGAGGTGGCCCACGCCGTCAGCCGATCGGTCAGCTACGAGGCGTGGACCTACAACGGCTCGGCCCCCGGTCCGATCCTGCGGGCCACCGAGGGGGACCTGCTCCGGATCCGGTTCTCCAATCAGACGAACCACGACCACAATCTCCACTTCCACGGCCGCCACTCGCCACTCCACGACGGATGGGAGCCGGTCCCACCCGGCGGTGGCACGACCTACGAGATCGTCGCCGGTCCGGCCGGGGTCCACCCCTACCACTGCCACACCATGCCGATCGACCGCCACATCGCCCGTGGGCTCTACGGCACCCTCATCGTCGACCCACCCGGAGGCCGGCCCCCTGCCCATGAGGTGGTGCTCGCCCTGTCGGGGTGGGATGTCGACGACGACGGCCGCAACGAGCTGTACTCCTGGAACGGGGTGGCCGGATTCCACCGCAAGTACCCGATCAAGGTTCCCGCCGGTGAGCCGGTCCGGGCGTACGTGTTGAACATGGTCGAGTTCGATCCGGTGGCGTCGTTCCATCTCCACGCCGAGATGTTCGACGTGTATCCGTCGGGGATGGGTGGCACGCCGGCGTTCACCTCCGACATCATCAGCCTGGGCCAGATGGAGCGGGCCATGATCGAGTTCACGCTGCCCGAGCGCGGCCGCTACATGTTCCACCCCCATCAGCACTCGATGGCGGCCAGAGGCGCGATGGGCTGGTTCGCCGCCATCTGACGCTCATGGTCGTCACCCCGAGCTTTGGGCCCGACCGGCGTACTTTTCGCGCTCGACATCCCCCAAGGGGGGCGTAGACCAACCAAAGTTCGGACTTCCTGGGGCGTCAGCCGCGAAAAGTCCGACGAGGTCAGCGACTTCGAACGCAGTCGTATCTCGTTGGAGACGTGACCACGGTCAGGTGACGAGCAGCAGTACGGCGCCGATCACGAGGCCCACCAGGACGAGCATCTCGAATGGTCGGGGATCGATGCGGCGCACCGCCCAGCGGCCGCACAGCACACCGGGGAGGATGAGCAGCGCCGTTGGTGCGAGGGTCACGATCAGGTCGATGTCGAGCAGACCGGCCAGTGCGTAGCCGGGGACCTTGAGCCAGTTCGTGGCCCAGAAGATGGCAGCCGAGGTCGCGGCGTAGGTGATGGGCGAGACCTCACGAGCCAGCAGGTACATGGCGATCGGTGGTCCACCGGCGTGGGCGACCGTGGATGTGATGCCGGTGGCGAGCCCGACCGCGGCTCCGGCGTTCGATCCGGCGAGGGCAGAGCCGGCACCAAGTGTCGGGGCCCGCCCGCTCAACACGGCCGCCCGGTAGCCGACGAAGATCAGCACCAGGCCGGCGATACCGACCTCGAGCCCGTCGGCCGACAACGACGACAGCACGAACGACGCCAGGCCGACCCCAACCACCGACCCGGGAGTGATCGCCTTGACGATCGATCGGTCGACGTTGCCCCGCAGCGCCCACAAGGCGATCATGTCGCCGACCATGAGGATCGGCAGCAGGATGCCGATGGCGACCGTGGCCGGGACGGCAAGGGCCACGATAACCGTCACGATCGGGCCGAAGCCCGGGAGGCCGCCCTTGGCCAGGCCGATCAAGAACGCCGCCGTGGCTACGGCCAGCACGACGGTGGCCGTCACCTCGGTTTCCACCGGCCCGATGGTAGCGGTCCGGTCCCGGCGGTGGCCGACCTGGCCCGTCCGCCGTCTCACACTCCGGAGGCCGGCGGACCTTTGGTCGATCAGCCGTCAGAGCGACAGGAGATCGACCAAAGGTTGCCGCTGGTCCGACGAGGTCGGTGACCCCCGATCAGCCTCCGAGATCAGCCGGCCGACATGGGCACACCCATGCCGGGATCGATCTGATGAGGTCCGTCGGACGATGGGGCCACGTCGAAGTCGAAGATGGCGGTGGGGATGTACACCGTGGAACACGAGTTGGGGATGTCGACCACACCCGACAGGCGACCCTCGATCGGTGCGGCCCCCAGGATCATGTAGGCCTGGATGGCGCTGTAGCCGAACGTGGTCAGGTAGTCGATGGCGTGCAGGCAGGCCCGCTGATACGACAGGTGGGAGTCGAGGTAGTGCTGCTTGCCGTCGAGGGTCACCGAGGTGCCGGAGAAGGCCAGCCACTCCGAGTACTGGGGATCGACGTTGCCCGGCATGAAGATGGCGTTCTCCGAGACCCCGTAGGTGTTCATCCCTCCCTTGATGAGGTCGACGTGGAGGTCGATGAAGCCGCCCATCTCGATGGCTCCGCAGAAGGTGATCTCACCGTCGCCCTGGGAGAAGTGGAGATCGCCCATCGACAGGTTCGCCCCCGGCACGAACACCGGGTAGAAGACCCGGGTGCCCTTGGTGAAGTTCTTGATGTCCTGGTTGCCGCCGTTCTCCCGTGGGGGAGCGGTGCGGGCCGCTTCGGCCGCGGCCTTGTCGAACTCGTCACCCGACAACGTGCCCAGAATGGCGTCGTTCGGGTTCGGCGGCAGTGCCAGCGGGGGCACACGATCCGGGTCGGTGTCGATGAGTTCCTGCTCCCGCGCATTCCATTTGGCCAGGAGTTCGTGTGATGGTGCGGTGCCCATGAGGCCGGGATGGATGATGCCGGTGAACGAGACCCCGGGAACGTGGCGGGAGGTCGCCGTCTGGCCCTTGAAATCCCAGATCACCTTGTAGGCGTCGGGGAACTGGTCGGTCAGGAAGCCGCCGCCGTTCGACTTGGCGAACACGCCGGTGTAGCCCCAACCCTGCCCGGCAAGCGGGCCCGAGTCCTCCTGGGGGATGGGCCCGACGTCGAGGATGTCGACGATGAGAAGGTCGCCGGGTTCGGCTCCCTCGACCGCGATCGGACCACTGAGCACGTGAACCGTGCTGAGGGGCGCGTTGAGGATGTCATCGGCCGAGTCGTCGTTGACGATGGCACCGTCGAACCATTCCCGGCAGTCGACCCGGAACACGTCACCGGGTTTGACGTGCACGTTGGCCGGAACATCGGGATGCCACCGGTTGTGGCCGACGTACTGCTGATCGGTGAATGACTTCGTCGAGTCGAGAGGGTAGACGACCTTGGGCATGATGGCTCCTTGTTCGGGTTGGGCGGCAGTGGTCGAGGGCGGGTTCTGGTTGGTTCAGGTGGTGGCAGAGGTGGCTGCCGGAAGAGGTTTGCGATCGAAGGCGAAGTAAAGGCCGCCGAACACGACGACACCGAAGATGGCGAGCACGACGGTGGCGGTGTCGACGTTCTCGCCCCATCGATCGGTGAGAAGAAGGAAGGCCGGTATGGCGCCGGTGACGATGCCTTGGATGGCGGTGACGGCGCCGACGTAGCGGCCGAGGTGGTCACGTCCCAGGCCGAGCAGTACGAAGAACAGCCCCCAGAGAAAAGCCCAGTAGAGCCAGATCACCCCGAAGGCGTTGTCGCCGAAGCCCTCACGCCAGAAGTTCAAACCGGCGTAGACGACGGCACAGCCGGCAACGAAGGCCGAGAAGTAGCCGAGACCGGACCCGTCGAGATCGAAGAACAGGTTGAAGGCCACGTACAGGTACGTAAAACCGAAAAGATACAGGCCCGATGCGCCCAATATCTGGTTGACGTCACCGTTCGCAGTAAAAATTAAATATGTTGGTGTGACGACCTGTAATATGCCGACAAAGATATTGAGCGGACCGGCTGATTTGCCGTCGATCCACCCCAACAGCATCACACCGTTGAGAAATAGAACCGCGCCAACATAGAGGAGGCCGACGCTTCCCATAAGAGACTCCTTCGGAGCTGTGGGCCCACGGTGGCAGCCGAGGAACGGCTACGGACGGGGCAGTTTCTTGAACGCTGGATTGGGTGGCGCCATCGGCGTTCGACGGTGCTTCGGTCGCGGTGGAAGGGAGCTGACCACGTCAGGTTCCGAGCGACTTTTCTCCGTCGTGTCGATGACTGCCGTCAGGTGCGACGGCGCTCTGGTCATGGGAGCTCGATAGACCCTCGGGGACTCGACCTGACACAGACGGCACCTCGCAAGAGCGTCCGCCGTGCCCAGTGGAGCCTGGACCTCGAAATCCCCGTGCTGTGCGCACCGGTACTCATATGTGGCCATACCGGTTCCTTGGAACCGCCCGCTGTCTATGTCAAGAGCTAAGAAACACGATGATCAAGCAATATATGCTTGCTCAACTACCCCACGCAGATTCTCATAGTGCGCCATATTCCGTGGCCTTGTCAAGCCGAGTATTACAAATAACACCGTTAGCCAGATGTGCGGGAACATTGAGGTCCTTCGCCCCTGCGCCCGGAACGACCGGGGCGCGATGATTGCACGAGATCGTCCAGCGAGGAGGACAAGCCATGACCATGACCGACATCGCGGAGGAGACGAAGGACTCCGTCTTCGACAACATGAAAGGCACCCGGGACGCGCTCTCGGTGAAGCGGGCGTTCGGAGACGCCTACGAGATCGACGGGGTCACCATCATCCCCGTGGCCCGTGTGGCCGGTGGCGCCGGCGGCGGGGCCGGTGAGGGCGCCGACACCGATGACTCGAGCGAGGAACGCGGCTTCGGCAGCGGTTTCGGACTCGGGGTTCAACCGGTCGGCATCTATGAGGTTCGTGACGGGGTCGTCGAGTGGCGGCCGACGGTCGACGTCAACCGGATCGTCGAACGCGGTCAGGTGCTGGCCGGAATTGTCGCCGTCTGCACCGCAGCGCTGCTTTGGAGGCGGTGGTAACCCGCTTGGTCGGGCTCACATCGCCCGAGGCCGCGGCCCGCCACCTCGACGGACTCGGCAACACCATCGACGAGAAGACCTCGAGATCGGTCTCGGACATCGTTCGGGCCAACCTCGTCACCAGGTTCAACGCGATCATCGCAGCCCTGGCCGCCGTCGTACTCGTCTTCGGCGAACCGATCGACGTCCTGTTCGCCTTCGTCGCCGTTCTGAACAGCGCGATCGGCATCATTCAGGAGATTCGGGCGAAGCGCAGTCTCGACGCCGTCCAGGTGCTGGTCGACGACGACATCGGCGTGTTCCGAGACGGGGTGGTGGTGCGTCTCCCGCCCTCGGATCTGGTGGTCGATGACGTGTTTCGCGTCGAAGTCGGCGATCAGGTTCCGGTCGATGCCGAGGTGCTGACCTCGATCGGACTGGAGCTGGACGAGTCGGCGTTGACCGGCGAGTCCGAGCCGGTTCCCAAGTCGGTTGGGGACGGCATCCGCAGCGGTAGCCACGCCGTTGCCGGTAGCGGTACCGCACAGTCCGTTCGCGTCGGCGCCGACAGCTGGGCCCGCCGACTCACCGACGAGGCCAGGAACTTCGCCTTGACCCAGTCCGAATTGCGGACCGGGATCAACCGACTGTTGGTCGTCATCAGCTGGATGTTGCCGCCCCTGACGGTGCTACTTCTCTGGAGCCAGCTACGCGCTTCGTCGTCGGTCGCGGACGGCCTCGTCTGGTCGGCCGCCGGCGTGGTGTCGCTCGTTCCCCAGGGCCTGGTGCTGTTGGTGAGCATGGCCATGGCGGTCGCCGTTCGACGATTGGCCGACCGAGACGTCGTCGTTCAGGAGCTGCCCGCCGTCGAGGGCCTGGCCCGGGTGGATCTGCTGTGTGTGGACAAGACCGGCACCCTGACCACCGGTCGCTTGACGGTCGACAGCATCGAGCCGATCGACGATTGTCACTGTTCGGACGACTCGTTGCGGCTCGGGCTCGGTGCTCTCGCCACACTCGAGTCGGCCAGGACCGCCACCGTCGACGCCATCAGCGGCGAGGTCGGACCGCCGCCACCGTGGATCGCCCGACAGACGGTGACCTTCTCGTCGGAACGGAAGTGGAGCGGCGCCGACTACGGTCCGCACGGCACCTGGATACTCGGTGCCCCGGAAGTCCTGATCGACGCCACCGCCGACGGCCGGCCCCGTTCCGAGGCGATCCGGGTCCGGGTCCAACGCCTGGCCGATCGATCCCGTCGGGTGCTGTTGGTTGCTCGTGGCGAGGTGGGGTTCGATCAGGGGTCGCTCCCGGGCGATCTGGCCATCGTCGGACTTGTGGCCTTGACCGAGGAGATCCGACCCGACGCGTCCGACACGATGGCCTGGTTCGCCGACCAGGGCGTGACGGTGAAGGTGATCTCCGGTGACAATCCGCGAACCGTCTCGGCGGTGGCCGCCGAGATCGGAATTCCGAACGCCGAGCACCAGGTGGATCTTCGAGGGGTCGACGATTCGGAGCACATCGACCCGGACGCCACGGTCTTCGGACGGGTCGACCCCGACCAGAAACGCGACATCGTTCGCTCGCTCCAGTCCCGCGGGCACACGGTGGCGATGACCGGCGACGGGGTGAACGACATTCCGGCGATGAAGGCCGCCGACATCGGAATCGCCATGGACACCGCCCGGGCGGCCACGAAGGCAACCGCCCAGCTCGTGCTCCTCGACGGCCGGTTCGACCGGCTCCCGGGGGTGGTGGCCGAGGGCCGTCGGGTTGTCGCCAACATGGAGCGGGTGGCAACCCTGTTCGTCACCAAGACGGTGTATGTGACCATTCTCGTTCTGGCCATCGGCATCGCCTCGGTGCCCTTTCCATTCCTACCCCGACATCTCAGCGTCGTGGCCGCCGTGACCATCGGAATACCGGCGTTCGTGCTCAGCTTCCGGCCCGCCGACCGTCCCTGCCGTCCCGGCTTCCTGCGTCGTGTTCTTCGCCGTTCGATACCGGCCGGGGTGGTGGCCGCGCTGGCCACGTTGGCGGCATTCTGGGCGGTCCGGTCACCGCCGGCATCCGGCGATCTCGTCGAGGCCAGAACCGCGGCCACGATCACCCTCACACTCACCGGCCTGTGGATTCTCTACCGTCTGGTCAGCCCACTGGACGGCGCCGAGGCGCGACTCCTGTTGCTTCTGGCCGGCGGCTTCGTGGCCATCCTGATTCCATCGCCCCTGTCGGAGCTCTACGGGCTGACGCTTCCGCCCTGGCGGATCACGCTCGCCATCGTCACTGTTCTCGCCGTGTCGATCGGCGCCCTGCAGGGGGTATTGGCGTTCGTCGACCGACGAGTCAACGGACCGCCGCACGACGGAGACTAGGAGTTCCGGCCTCCAGACCGTGTCGGCCGGGGACGTTGGCCTCTAGGCCGCCGCCGCCTTGCCCATGATGCTGGTCGTCATGGCGGATGACACCGGATCAGAATCATCGAACCGACTGGATGATTGGACGGCCGACGTCGTCGTCGCCGACGGTGGCGTTGTCCGTCTGCGGGCCTTGCGTCATGACGACGGCCCTCGGATGCTGGAACTGGCGCAGCGGCTTTCCGATGACGCCCTCTACTATCGTTTCTTCACCCACTGGCGGCCGTCCACCGACGCCGAGATCGAACGTTTCCTGGATCTCGACTACCAACAGCGATTTGCCCTCGTTGCCGAACTCGACGGTGCCATCGTGGCGGTCGGACGTTACATGTGGGAGGCCGAGCGCAACAGCGCTGAGGTGGCGTTCGTCGTCGAGGACCGGCATCAGCTCCGCGGCATCGGCACCATCCTTCTCGAACACCTGGCGGCGATCGCCCGATCGAACGGGATCGACCGGTTCCACGCCACGACGTTCTGGGACAACCGAAAGATGCTCAGCGTGTTCCGCGACGCCGGCTACCAGGTCCACCGGTCCCTCGTCGAGGGTCTCTGGGACATCGAGTTCGGCCTGGACGACTCAGCCAACGAGGCCATCTTCGATCGGGAGCGGGCAGCCGAAGCAGCCTCCGTCGTCCGGATCCTCGCCCCCCGGTCGGTTGCCGTTGTCGGTGCCAGCCGGCGGGAAGGGTCGATCGGCAACACCCTGTTCCGCAACATCATCAGCGGTGGATTCACCGGAGTCGTCCACCCGGTCAACCCTGCGGCCGCCAGCGTCGCCGGGGTGAGGGCCTTCCCGGATCTGGATTCGATTCCGGAGCCGGTCGATCTGGCTGTGATCGTGGTTCCGGCCACCGCCGTGTTGCATGCGGTCGAGCAGGCCGGTGACGCAGGCGTCGGGGCGGTGGTCGTGGTCAGCGCCGGGTTCGCCGAGACCGGTCCGGAGGGCGCGGAACGGCAGAACGAGGTGGTGCGGGCCGCTCACCGACACGGTATGCGCCTTGTCGGACCGAACTGCGTCGGCGTCATCAACACCGCTGACGAGATCAGGCTGAACGCGACGTTCGCGCCCGACCAGCCCGTTCAAGGGCGAGTGGGCTTCGCCTCGCAGTCAGGGGCTCTCGGTCTGGCGATCCTCGACGTCACCAACGAGCTTGGCCTCGGCCTGTCGTCGTTCATCTCAGTCGGCAACAAGGCGGACCTGTCGGGTAATGATCTACTCCAATACTGGGCCGAGGATCCGGCCACCGACGTCGCCTTGCTGTACCTGGAATCGTTCGGCAACCCTCGCAAGTTCAGCCGGATCGCCCGCAAGTTCAGTCGCCTGAAACCGATCGTCGTCGTCAAGAGCGGGCGCACGTCCGCCGGAGCGAGGGCCGCGGCGTCGCACACCGCGGCTCTCGCCACCAGCGACGTGCTGGCCGACACCTTGTTCCGGCAGGCGGGCATCATCCGGGCCAACACACTCGAGGAGCTGTTCGACGTCGCCCGGGTGCTGGCGAACCAGCCCGTGCCGTCGGGCCGCCGGGTGGCGATTGTCGGCAACAGCGGTGGGCCCGGGATCTTGGCTGCTGACGCCTGCGCCGGTGCCGGGCTCGAGGTGCCCGAGCTGTCGGCGGCCACCCAGGCGAAGCTGGCCACGACACTTGCGCCGGGCGCGGCCACGGCCAACCCGGTCGACCTCATCGCGTCGGGCTCCGCCTCCGACTACGAAACTGCGCTTCGAACCGTGGTTGAGGACCCGGACGTCGACGCGGTTCTCGTCATCTACACCGACGTCGTCACCACGACGCCGACCGCGGTCGCCGATGCCGTGCGACGGGTCATCGAGGGCGGCACCTCCAAACCCATCGTGGCCTCCGTACTCTCCGGGGAGATCGGTCACAACATCCCGGCGAGCGCGCCCGACGGGACCCTGCGACAGGTGCCGGTCTTCCGCTTTCCGGAAGCCCCGGCCATCGCTCTCGGCCACGTCGCCCGCCTCGGCGAGTGGCGCCGGCGGCCCGCTGGAACGGTGCCTGCCCCGGCTGGGCTCGATGTGGTTGCGGCCAGGCGACTCGCCTCACAAGCGCTGGCCCGGCACCCCGACGGGCTCTGGCTGCCGACATCTGATCTCGTGGATCTCCTGGCGGCCGTCGGGATAGCGGTGGTGGCATCCCAGCCCGCGGCCACGGCCGCCGAGAGCCGGCGGATCGCCACCGAACTCGGCGGACCGGTTGCCCTCAAGGTGCTCTCCGACACCATCCAACACAAAACCGATGTCGGTGGTGTGGTCCTCGATGTGGAGCCGACAGCCGTCGCAGCCGAGTTCGACGCCATGGCCGCCCGTATCGGACCGGCGATGCAGGGAGCCCTCATCCAGCCGATGGTCGGCCCCGGCGTGGAGGTGATCGTTGGAGCGGTCGACGACCCGACGTTCGGGCCGGTGGTCATGTTCGGCCTCGGTGGCACGGCCACCGAGCTCCACGCCGATCGGGCCTTCAGCATCGTCCCGGTAACCGACGTCGACGCCGCGGCGTTGGTTCGGGAGCCGCGCAGCTCGGCGCTCCTGTTCGGCCACCGGGGGGCCGAGCCGGTCGACGTCGCCGCTCTCGAGGACCTGATCGTTCGGGTAGGCCGCCTCACGGATGCGGTTCCACAGCTTGCCGAACTCGATCTGAACCCCGTGATCGCCCGCCCCGACGGCATCTTCGTCGTCGATGTTCGGGCTCGCCTTGCTCCTGCCGTCGCCACCCCGGCCCTACCGGTGCGCCGCCTCGATCGCCCGCCCTCGGCCCCGGCCTAGTCTGTCGCCGATCGCCGTTCAGGCCGGCGGAACCAGCACCAGCGGCAACGTGACTCGGTGCAGGACCTTCAGGGCAACGCCGCCAACCCGCAAGGACTTGAATCCTCCGAGACCTCGGGCTCCGACGACCAGGAGATCCGCGCCTCGTGTCGTGGCGACGCCGAGGAGCCCGTCGGCAGGATGGAGGTTTCGCTGTGCGACGGCAGTCACCGACACCCCTGCGTCGGTCAGGGGCAGTGCCCACTCCCTCAGATCGCGTTCCACGTCGCGGCGCCAGTTGTCCGGGCTCGAGGCCGGGGTCCATTCCAGCAACGGCTCCATGACCTGAACCGCCACCACGTCGGCCCCAACCGACCGCGCAACGTCACCGGCCCAGGCGAGCGCGCGGAGGGATTCGGCCGATCCGTCCACACCGACGACGATGGTGCGGATCGCCGTCGGAGCCTCGGTCGGGATCACGGCCAGGGGAAGTGTCGTGTGATGGGCGGCGTGCTCTGCGACGCTGCCCAGGTGGAGAAACCCCGGACCTCCCCCCGAGCCGGTGCGTCCCATGACGACGAGGTCGGCCCCGGCGGACAGTGCGGTCGTGAGAACCACCTCGCGGGGATCCCCCACACCGACGACGGCCTCGGTGGCAACACCCGACTCCGTGGCCGGAGCGAGCCATTCCTCCTCGACCCGTTCCTGCTGCTCCGCTGTGCGCCGCCTGCGTTGCTCGATGCCCGTATCGCCCCAGGCGACGTACAGGGCGTTGACACCAACGATCGGCGTGTTGGATCTCTTGGCGATGTCGACCGCCCAGCGGAGCGCCGAGGCGGCTGCCTCAGATCCGTCCAACGCAACGGCAATCTTCTCCATCTCAACCTGCCTTGTGATGTCGCTTCCACCTTCCACCATCGCGCCGCGTCCGGTCGGCGCGCAGGGTCCTAGGACCTTTCTGGGTCACGCGGCGGCGCCCAAGTTGCCTGGTTCCCACGGACATGGTGGCGCCGGTGGAGCTGGTGCACGAGATCGAGTCGAGCGGTGTCGACGGCTGCCGCAGAGCTGGATCGGCTGATCGTGGATTCGACGGCGGCGACCGATGTCGCCAGTTGCCGGTCATGGAACACGTCTTCGATCCAGCGCGAGAAGTCGCGGCGAGGGGCGTGGTGGCGCAGGACGGTCCGGTCACAGTGGGCAAGTTCGGTTTCGAGTTCGGAAAGGTTGTGAGCGGCGCGACCGGTCGGCTTGTCGTGCTCGTCCCGGAACCAGAACGCCCGGTGCGGCGGTGTACCGTCGATGTCGTACTTGTGCTCGTGTCGGAAGTGATCGGTGTGGCGAGGCGCGATGTGGGCGAGCCGCGGTGGGCCGGCATCGCGGGTGGCAACGACGACGCTTCCGGTTGGCCCCGTGAGAAGTCGGGCGATCTCTGATCGCGGTTCGTTGGCGACGGCTGCGACAAGGTCGACGATGTTCGGATCTGGGTGTTCGGTGACGAGGGCGAGGATGGTGTCGGTGCCGGCTACGAGCGCGGGCGGGAGTTGGTCGGGCTTCCAGGTGACGAGGCAATAGCCCGATGCGGAAAGGTCGATCGCCCCCAGGGCCGCTTCGGTGTTGGTGATACTGCGGTGGGCTTCATCGATG
Source organism: Acidimicrobiales bacterium (assembly GCA_965216675.1). Lineage (GTDB taxonomy): Bacteria > Actinomycetota > Acidimicrobiia > Acidimicrobiales > SZUA-35 > JAHELU01. Next base: position 3,409,998 of record CBDCGK010000004.1, read on the forward strand.
AGAACCCAGTGCGGTCTGCCGTCGGCGCGGCGACACGCCTCGACCCTGGCCGGGAGGTCGGTGAGATACCGGTTTTGTTGAGGTTGCGTAAGGGCTGAGAGGTCCAAGACGATGCCCGCGTTGTTGGGCTTGAGGAGGTTGACCACGGTCTCGGGCTCCGGTGGCGGACCGTCGTCACCGAGAACGACCACCGGTTGGAGGGCGTCGAGACCGATGTGGTCGCCTTCCGGGTCGATGACGAGCACCGAGTAGCCGAGATCGACCAGTTGTTCCGCGATGAGCCCGGCGACAAACGATTTTCCGTCCCCGCTGCCGCCGGTGATGATCACGTTGGCGGGGTGGGCCGGAATACGAACAGGCCTGCCGTTCACGTCGTCACCGACGGTGATGTGTGGGCGCTTCCGTTGGCGCCAGAGCGCGGCGCCGGTGGTGAGGTCATCGACGAGAACACGGATGCCGTCGCCATTGGGCTTGTCGAGGACCACATCGGCAATGCGCTGAAGGGACTCCACGGCGTTTGCGACGGCGATACCGAGCTCGGCGCTGGAGAGCAGCGAGTGGTCGTTTTCGGCGTCGCCGATCGCGATGGTGTCGTGCGGGGAGACGCCGAGCGCGTCGAGGGCGGCCTGCAGTCCGACGCCCTTGTTGACGCCCGACGGGAGCACCATCAGTTCGGATCGATTGTGCACGAGTTGACACTCGAGACCGAGTCGGGCCAGCTCGTCCAGGACGACGTGTGCGTCGGCGGCTGCGGCGGCGACGATGACCTCACCGTTTCGGAACATGGTCCCGATGTTTCTCAGGCCGACGCTCAGCGCCGGATCGACGGGTGGTGCGGTTGTGATCCGCCGCCCCTCGATTTCGATGATGGCACCGTTCTCGACGACAAGAGCGTCGAAATGGTCTGCGACATCGGCGAACTCGACCAGCAGCTCGTCGAGAATGCGACCGGTCGACAACACAAGTCGCACGCCGCCGGCCCGTAGGCGGGCGAGAGCGGCCATCGTCTCGTCGGACGGTCGACCCGACGTCGTGAGGGTGCCGTCGTAGTCGAAGGCGACAAGCCGCGGTCGGCCGCAGCGCGGTGTCGGTGGTTGGCGGTGATCGTCGATGTTGTCAGCATGAGTCAGCCGGTCCGTGACCGGCAGGGTCCTAGGTCACGGTGCCGATCGGCGCCGGCGCTCTCGGGCCCGCCGGGTCACGATGATGCCCATCACCGGCCCGCCGATCAGCATCGTCACGATCAAGACCCCCAGCAGCACGTGATGTTCGAATGCCTCGGGGATCGTCGTTTCGTAACCTTGCTCCGGGCCGGCGATGATGACGAGGTTCAGGGCCGAGATCACGCCGATGAGTGCGCCGCCAGTGACCCCGACGACGACATCGACGATCCACTCGCGGTGGCGTTCGGACGGGATGGCCATCAGGTTTTCCTCATCGTGTGTCGGAGATGACGGGCACCTCAACGGTCACGCTACCGGCCGGGACGTTCGACTCTGGGCTCCGACTGCGGATCGGCGTGCAATGGAGGCAGGTCGCGAGCTGGTCTTGACGACAACCGACTGCCGTCCCGGGTTGGAGTTCTCCATGAGCACGTCGAAGAAACAAGGTTGCCGGCCCGAGGCCGACGAGTCGATCGGGGAATCGAGATCCCCCACCCCGACCTCGAAACTCGTCGCCATCGATCCGCCTAGCGGCGTCTGGGATCGGGTCTTCACCGTTGCCCCCCTGGTGCTGGTCGGCACGATCGAGCCGGACGGCGGCGTCGACCTTGCTCCGAAGCACATGGTTGTACCGCTGGGCCACGGGCCCTATGTCGGCTTTGTCTGCACTCCCCGCCACGCGACCTACCGGAACGCCCGGAGAGAGGGTTCGTTCACGGTCAGCTACCTCCAACCGGACCAGGTCGTGTTGTCGGGTCTCACCGCCGCACCTCGATGCGAGGACGGCTCCAAGCCGGTCGTGGAGTTGCTGGATGTCGTTCCGGCGGGCGGCGGTCGCAGTGCCTTCGTCGAGGGCGCCTATCTCTTCCTCGACTGCCGCACGAACCGCGTGATAGACGGATTCGGCGACGACAGCCTGGTTGTCGGCGAGATCACCGCGGCCTACGCCGACGAACGAGCTCTTCGAATGGCCGACGGGGACGACCACGACACCATCGCGGAACTTCCGCTGCTGGCCTACCTGGCGCCGGGCCGCTGGAGCAAGATCCGTACCAGCTTCTCGTTCCCCTATCCGGCCGGCTTCGAACGATGAGACGGCGGTGAGTTGACGAGACGACGAGGCAACGTGAGATGACATGTAGAGCCGAAGGACTGGCTGTCGAACTCGCCGATCGCGTCGAGCGGAACGGTGCCGAGCAGGTCGACCTGATGACCCGCCTGGTCTCCGCCGAATCGCCGTCGGTCGATGCTGCGTCCCAGCAGGAGATTTTGCACCTCCTCACCGGCGAGTTCCAGCGGCTGGGCTTCGACGTGGAACATGTGGCCGGCGATCGTACGGGTGGTCTGATCGTGGCCGAGGCCACCCGGGCGGCGGCGACAACGGCGGACCAGCTCCTGGTGGGGCATTGCGATACGGTGTGGCCGCTCGGGACGCTCGACCGCCGCCCGGTCAAGGTCGCCGACGGTCGAATGACCGGCCCCGGCGTCTATGACATGAAGGCGGGCCTGGCCCAGATCGTGTATGCCCTTCGCGCGCTTCAGGAAGTTGGAGGGGCGCCGGCGTTGCGACCGATCGTGGTCGTCAACTCCGACGAGGAGATCGGGAGCCCGGAATCCCGCAGCCACATTCAACACCTTGCTCGAAAAGTGGAACGGGCGCTGGTGCTCGAACCCTCGCTCGGCCCGTCCGGACGGCTCAAGACGACCCGAAAGGGATCCGGTCGGTTCACGCTGTCGGTCACCGGTCGGGCGGCCCACGCCGGGCTCGATCCCGAGTCGGGCGCAAGTGCCATCCTGGAGCTCTCGTACGTCATCCAGCGGCTGTTCGAGTTGAACGACCCCGAGCGGGGCATCACGGTCAACGTCGGCTTGGTCGACGGTGGGCTCCGACCCAACGTGGTCGCCCCCAACAGCTCGGCGACGGTCGATGTGCGGGTCCTTCGCCCGGAGGATGTGGGGGCCGTCGAGGCGGCCATTCGTGCCATCCGACCGTCGACTCCGGGTGTCACGGTCGAGGTCAGCGGCGGCATGGGTCGTCCTCCTCTTGCGGCCACGACAAGGAATCGGAAACTGTGGGAATTGGCCCGGAACTGTGGAGCGGCCCTGGGCATGGAGCTTTCGCAGGCAACCGCTGGTGGCGGCTCCGACGGCAACTACACGAGCCTCCACACGGCAACGTTGGATGGGCTGGGGGCCGTTGGCGACGGTGCCCACGCCGAACACGAGTACGTCGATCTCGAGCCGACCCTGCGTCGCACCGCGCTTCTGGCGCTCCTGCTGGCCAGCCCGCCCCCGCAAGGATCGTCGCCATGAGACCCGGCTCGGATGCCGGCGGAAGGGAGCGCTGCCAATGAACGACAAGATGTTCTTCAGCTCGCTGACCCGTATCGGTCCGTTCCGATCGGGGCCGCTCGACATCCGGCGGCGCCCACATTCGGACTGGGCCACCGGAGACTATGTCGTGATCGAGTTGCTCGAGGCGGCGCGGGCTCAGCCGGTCGAGCTGGCCGACGGTCGACTGGCCGAGGCGTACCCCGGTGCCAGAATCGTCGGAGCATTGGGCGAGAGGGCCGCCACGCTCGAATCGGTCGGCAGCTGGCGGGCCGTGGACGGTGACGCCGTGAACATGATGACCGCAGCAGGCCTTGTCGGCCTGATCACGTCCCGATCGACGTTGATGCCGCCGCTGGTTCCGGCCCGATACCTCGGACACGCCGTCATGGGTGATCGTTGGTTGGCGATGCGGGACATGGTCGCCTCACCGGTCGGCTCGCAGTTCGACATCCCGGTGGTGCTCATCATCGGCACCTCGATGTCGTCGGGCAAGACGATCACGGGCCGGGTCATCGTGCGGCTGCTCAAGGAACGAGGACTCAAGGTGGTCGGAGCCAAGCTGACCGGCGCCGGGCGGTACCGCGACGTGTTGAGCCTGGCCGACGCCGGGGCCGACGCCGTGTTCGACTTCGTGGACGGGGGACTTCCCTCAAGCGTTTGCGATCCGGATGAGTACCGGCGGGCGCTCGCCGTCGTACTCGATCTCATCAAAGCCGAACGACCCGATGTTGTCGTGGCCGAGGCCGGCGCATCCCCGCTCGAACCCTACAACGGGTTGACAGCGATGGAGCTGTTGGGCGATGCCGTCACCTTCATCGTGTTGGCCGCCTCGGATCCCTACGCCGTCGCCGGAGTGATCAGCGCCTTCGGGTTGAGACCGAACGTCGTCACCGGGGTCGCCACCAGCACGAGCGCAGGCATTGATCTGATCGGCAAACTCACGGGTATCCGGGCTATCAACGTGCTCAAGTCCGAACACCATCGTGACCTGGATGTCCTGTTGACCGTTCACAATCGGCTGCGGTCCGACGGATGATGAACGGCGTTGGTCTGAATCGGCGCCTACACCGGCCTTTTGGCCCTGGTGGCCGCGGCGTCAGTGCTCGACTCTGTTTGGGAGAGAGGAGGTGGCTCCTATGATCCAAGTACAGGTTCTCGGCATCCATGTCGACCCCGGTACCGGCTCGACGGTCGTCCTGCTCGGAGAGGGCGGCGAGGCACTGCGGGTGTTACCAATCTTCGTCGGGTCGGGCGACGGTCATGGCATCCGCGGCGGGAACCAGAGCGTCGAGCCCCCCGGGCCCCGCACGCACGACACTCTCACCCAGCTACTCGACCGACTCCACGCCCGGGTTACGTCGATGGTGGTCACTGAACTTCGGGATGATGCATTCCACGCCGAGCTGGGTGTGGAGACTCCTGAGGGTTCGTTCGCGATCTTGATTCGCCCGAGCGATGGAATCGCCATCGCCATACGGGTGGGCGTGCCCATCCACGTTGTGACGGAGGTGCTTGATCAGGCGGGAGTGGAACTTGTCCACGTCCGCGACACGCCGTTCACCGACGAAGAGGTGGAGGCCATCGTTTCCGACTTCCGCCGCACCCTGTCCACGGCCACCGCGGGCGACTTTGATCGTCCATCCGCCGAAGACCAGGATGCGATCGCGGACGGTGTCGAGGATTGAGCCCTCGTATTGCCGTCTATCCGGCCTTGTACGCAGGTGAGTGACGTGGCCCGTCGGCGTCCGCCAAGGCTGCGGCGGGCACAACGATTACAGGAACCGGGCTTCGCCGGACGATCTTCGATGTCGCACTACCGTGGCGGAGGCGGTCGATCCCCGTCTCCGCTCGTGTGGTGAGGGCCATGACGGCCCCGGGTCGTGCGCCAAGAGCGGCGGCGAGTCCGTCGGCGGGGCTGATCGGGTCGTAGAGCACGTCGCCCTCCAACGTGAGGCCCGGGCGCCGGTGGCGCTCGACGAGTTCTGTGATGTAGGTCCTCTCATCACCCGGAGGACCGTGGCGTCGCCTCGGTGCCGCACCCGTCCGAATCGCTTGCGGCGCCGGCTCCACAACCGTGACCAGCTGGAGCGGCACGCTGAGGGCAAGGGCCAGTCGTCCAGCCCATCCGATGATCCGCTCCGACTGGCGTGTGCCGTCGACGGGCACCATGACTCGGTCAATCGTGCTGAATCGACCCGGGTCGTAGTTCTGGCCGACAAGGACAACGGGTTCGCCGGCGTACCGGCTGACCTCGGCCGCGACCGAACCGACCGCAACGTCGTAGAGCCGCGTGTGGCCGTGACCTGTGAGACAGAGAAGGCCGCGCTGCCGGTCGGTGACCGTGAGGATGGCGGCCGCGGTCGTAGCGCTGACCACGGTCTGATGCCATCTGACCGTGGGATGGTCCCGTCGGAGTTGCTCGAGATAGCTGTCGGCTTCAGCCCGATCCCCGTCTGTGGCGACGACCCGCACGATCCCGACCGGAACACCAAGCCTCACAGCGAACGGCGCAGCGGCATGTAGCGCTCGTTCGGCGTACCTTGATCCGTCGACTGCGACGACGAGTGCATCCACCGGGATGCCGTCGAAGCGGAGGAGACGGCGGATTGCGGCGTCTGATTGAGATGCAGCGGCGTCGGTCATGACGGCGGAGCCTCCGACGGTTTGCGGCCGAGCTCGTCGAGGAGCCCGGACACCGTGTGCTCCAGCGCCCGGTGGATCGCCTGAATTTGATTGATGTCCCCGACTCCGGTCCACTCGTCCATGAAGAACTTCTTGAACTCGATGGACAGCACACATGCCTGCCCGGGGAATCGGTTGTGGATCCAGCGGGCCAGATGACGGCCGCGGAACTTGACGTTCTCCCGCACGTCGAGATGCCGACCGAGAAAGTCGAACTCACGGAGGTCGTCGATGAACCGGTCGACGAGGCGTCCACATCTCCGACGGTCGAGCGAGCCGGTGCCGACATTGACCTCGGGGTTGTCCGACGGTGTGGCGGGGTCCGCAAACGGTCCGTCGCGGCGGTGATTGTAGGAGTGAAGATCGAGTACGACGAACGTCTCGAAACGCTCTGCGATCCGGCTCAGGAGACGGTCGAGTTCGTTGTAGAACGCATCGTACTCCTGCAGCGACCGGCTGATGAGCGGCGGCTCAGGCTCATCCGTCCAGACCCGCAGACCCCATGCCATCTCCGGGCTGAGGTAGATGGACTCGTCGCGGTCGCGGTTGAGGTCGGTTTCAAACCGGGATCGTGTCGGCACGAGCCAGGTTGGTGCCACTCTGGCCCAGTAGTCGGTGTAGGGGTCTTCTTCCCGGGAGCGGTCGGTGTCGTCAACGGCAACGAGGGGGAGCAGCTCGCCTCGAACCTCGTGACCGGCATGGATCGCCACAGCCATGAGCGGCCCGTCGCCTTCGTGTTCGATCCACAGGGGTTCGGTCATCGGATGGCTCCTGAAGCGCAACACCCGGCGCTGCGGTGGACCGCACCGTTCCGGGGGACCGCCGCTGCCGCGTGCTGTCGACAGTAGGGGTTGAGAACGACCGGACGTAGAGGCCAACGTCCTGGGAACTACCACCGTGCACGTCCAGCGGCGCGCCGAGCTGGCCGCTTGGCAGGCAACGGGGGACTCCGCAACGGGTTTGGCCAACAACAGACAAGATCTGTCCTCGGACACCGTCGAGAACCTTGGCCACCCGCCATCCGGGATCGATTCGGTCTGCAAAGCCCAGGTTGTCCTACCAGCCTGCGGTGAGTTGAGCGAGGACGCGGTTTATGCGTTCCCTCGCTTCGGAGGCGATCGGTTCGATGTCGTCGCTCTTGGTGAGCGTGGCCATCAGGTGTGGGTCGGCGACTTCGATGATGACTCGGTTCTCGTGTTCACGGACCACGACGTTGCAGGGAAGCAGGACGCCTATCCGAGGGAGCACGTCGAGGGCGCGGGCGGCGAAGTGAGGGTTGCAGGCCCCGATGATCACATACGGATCGATTTCCTTGCCGATCTTGTCCTGCAGCGCGGCCTGCATGTCGATCTCGGTCAGGGTGCCGAATCCTTCCGAAGCCAGGGCTCGCTTGACGTCGGCCAGCGCGTCGACGAAGGGTCGGTCGAGTACAACGACTTCTTCATAGATCACAGCGGTCCTCCTCTGTCGATCGGGGTCGGTGGTCTAGTCGAACAGGCAATCGGGTACATCGGACAGCAGCCAGCGGCCATCGACCGATTCGTAGGTCCAGACCCGTTCGATCTCGTTCGTCTCGCCGTCGATCGTCACGCGGAGCGTCACCGTGACCGTGGCCACGTCGCCGTCGATAGCGACAATCCGGTCGACAACGTCGAGGTCGTCGACGGACGAGAACAGCGGGTCCCGGTCACGGATGCGATCCCGAGCTCGGCCACCGCCGAGGTCGTGCAGCCGATCCCGGTCCTGGTCGCGGCAGGCGGCGACTGTTTCGTCCAGTGCCCTGGCGACTGCGACCTCGTCGTCGTCGGTGCGCTCGTCACTTGGATCCGGTTCGGTAGCGGTTGTCGTCGAGGTCGGATCATCTGTGGCTTCGGGATCTTCGCCATCCCCACACGACGACATGACCATCACGAGCGTTGCACTGAGCGTGATGAGAATGAGAAGCCATACGAACCGTCGACTGGTCTGGGTCCGGCGTTGTTCGAACATCGCATTCACCTCTGTTCATCGGATCCGTCGCCGGAGTGATTCGGCGGGACCGAATTCAACTGTGAACGACGCCCATCCGGGTTCCCAGAGGCCAACGTCCCACCCACGAAGAGGCGGTGCCGGCGATCGGTCGAGGTACCCCACGCTGCCCACCGTTGAATAACCAAACCGATTGCGGCGACGACCCCTCCGAGTATGACGTCGGCGGTCCAATGGTTGGCGGTGGCCACGACGGCGAAGGCCATCGCCAGAGGCATCATGAAGGCGGCGACCTTCACGGCCGCCGACGAGGACGCTCGAGCCCACGCCATCCCAACGAGCAGGTTCCAGCCGAAGTGCAGACTGGGAACCGCCGCGTATTTGTTGACGAGCGAAGGCGGCTGGAGCACTCGGTAGGATTCCGAGCGGATCGTGACGGTGTCGACGTATTCCGGTCCAATGAGGCGGGGTGGCATGACCGCCCAGGTGGCAAAGACCACCAGCCCGAGCGCTCCGGAGATGAACATGGCGTTGCGCAGATCGTAGAACTGATCCCGTCGGGTGACCGCCAGCCACACCAACGTGGCCGTGATGACCGGCCAGTGGCCGAAGATGTAGATCCAGTTGGCCAGTGTGATCAACGAATCATGTCCGTCGAGCGACCCTTGAACAGCGGACTCGATGTCGATGTGGAGCCGCCGTTCGAGTTCGAGGACACGAGTGGCGTTGCGGAAGGCCTCATCCCGGCCGCCTTCGGTGAGGCCGCGGACGCCGAAGTATGCCAGCGCCGCCACGACGATGGCCAACGCCTGACGGGCGACAAAGAATGCAATGCGGAACACACTCTCCGCTCTACGACGGGAACTCCTTGTGCTCAAGAGACTTCCGACCCTTCCGGCCCCCGATGGTTGGGCAGGTCCGGCGTGTGGTCCGCCCCGGTGAACCGTCAGGGAACGGGACCATGGGCCCTTCCCAGAGCCGGCGGCCGAAGCTCAGAATCGACGTCATGGACGGCAATCAGCGGGGAACCGTCGTCGGTGTCGACGGCTCCAAAGAAGCTCGGCTGGCGCTCGAGTGGGCCATGGCCAAGCAGGACCTCTTTGGCCCGGTCACTCCGGTTCTGGGCTTCCCGGTCACGGCATTCGGCGACGGGATCGGTATTCCGAGCATCCGGGCCGAGGTCGTCGACGCAATGCACAAGGCGGCCGAGGCCCGTCTGATGAAGGCGATCGACGGCTACCCCGAGCTGATCGATCGGGCCCGACTGATCCCAAGCCATCCTGGGTCTGCGCTCGTCGGTGCGGCGGCCCAGTCGGCTCTACTCGTAGTCGGAAGCCGGGGGCGTAGCGCCTTCGTCGAGACGCTGTTCGGATCTGTGGGCTCCTATTGCGCCAAGCACGCCAAGGTCCCACTGGCCGTCATCCCTGAGGGAAGCGACGCCGGAGGCGAGCTTGGCGAGGTGATCGTCGGCGTCGACGGTTCGCCAAACTCGGCCAACGCCCTCGAGTGGGCCCTCCGTCATGTCGCTTCGACCGGGCGGGTCACTGCCGTCGGGTGCTGGGACCTGATCCCGCTGGTCGAGGCACCGACTTGGGATCGGGCACTCGAAGCGGCGACGGCGGTTCACATCGAAGACACCATTGCCGAACTGAAGGACGCGGCGGGTCCGACTCAAGCTTCGTGGCCGCCGGTCGAGATCCGAGTCCATCGGGGCGATCCACGAGTCGTTCTGCCAACGCTGGCGAAGACCGCCGATCTCCTTGTCGTGGGTGCGAGAGGTCACCGCGGCATTCCCCACCTGCTACTCGGCTCGACCACGACCTCTCTGTTCCATCACCCCAGCGGACCGACCGTCGTGATCCCCGGCGACCAGACTCGCCGGCCGTCGTCCTGACGGTCGGTCATGGGAGGCGGAACGGAAACGAAAGCGCCTTCTCCACCGACAGCACGTTGACCCGGTACAGGTTGACGGCCGACCGACCGACGGAGATGGCCAGAAACGCGACCAGCCCCGCGTCAGCGGAGATGAGTCCCGCCAGTACCAGGGCGAGCGGAGCCCACCACAGGGAGTTGTAGGCCACCAGGGCGAGTCGGTCCGCAGCGGTGGGTGAGCGAGCAGGCTTCGTGCCCCTGGTGGCTTGAAGCCATGCGAACCGCATGGAGGCGTGCTGCTCGACAACGATTCAATACACGGCACCGATGAGCAGCATCGCAGCAAATGCCGCTCCATCCGACAGAGCCGAGGTCGACCGGACCGCGATGGCATAGGCGATCATTGGAAGACCCAACACGGCGACGAGAACGTTGTTCCAACGGCGCGAGAGGTACTGGTCCCGCCATGCATGCTCGTGTGGCGCTGTCACTGGCTCCCGGCCGCGCCTGCGGCCGTCTCGAGCCCGAACCTCAGCATCTGCCCTCCGATGATCAGATGGAACAGGGCGATCGCGAGAACACTGGCGGCCGAAAACATCGAGCCGGGGTCGACGGTTGCGACGACCCCGCCGATCACGCCGAGCGTGCCGACGATCATGGTGAAACCGGCGAGTCCCCGCCCGAAGGCGGAAACGTTTCTCATGGCCACACCGAATAGCACGATACCGATCGGGACGACCAGCACTCCGGTGGTCAACATGGTGTCGAAGATGCTCTGGGCGCCGTGCCACGCGTACTCGATGGCCCGAAGGTCCTCAGGGGTGGTCCCGGCGGCCGTGTAGAGCTCCGACAGCGGTGCTGTCGACACATGCAACAGCGAGCTGGCGGCCATGATGACGTAACCGAACATCGCCATGATGGAGCCGAACAGGGCGGCGGCCAGGTGAGCTGGTCGTAGCACCCGGTACAGGGCGCCCACATGCAGGGCGAAGAACAGCAAGGCTCCCAGGTAGAAGAAGTGCTCGGCGATGCGCCCCGTCTCGATGTCGGCGAAGTCGGTCAAGGTCTCGACGTCCGACGCATCGGGTAGGTCCATGCCGACGACAACGAGTACCGATCCGAGGAGCGCGGCAAAACCGGCGACGCCGGCCAAGCCTCCCCACCGGATCAACTGGCGGAGACTCCGGTCCGAGTCTCCACGAAACGACCCATCCGGTTCTGAGCCCGTGGCCGTGGTGGAAGGGGTTGGTGTTCGAATGGCCATCGGGGCCACCTCCTCGTTCGGGGATGAATCGACACGTGCGATTCCTCGGCAGGAGCGTCGATCAGGATCACCCCGACGACCCTCCTTCCTGAATACTGACCTTTCACGTTCCGAGGCGGCAGAGGCCAAGGTCACGGTTCGAGCATCGTCTCGATGGGCTCGTCGGAGGTCATGACCTACGCCTCTGTCCGGAGACGAGACGTCGAGGGACACTGAACCGGTCGCGGGTCGACGCGAGGAGGAGCACAATGATCGAAACCAACTTTGTCGACGACACGGACCGGCGCCGCGCCGTCATCGTCGGGGCGCTGTTCATAGTCGCCATCGTTCCGTTCATGGTCGGCGGAGCCCTGTACGGGCCGGCGACGGGATCCTCGGACTTCCTGGCCACCGCCTACCCGGATCGTGGACTCGTGAGATTGGGCGTACTCCTCGAATTCGTGGCGGTCATGGCTATTCCACTCATCGGGGTCTACATGTTTCCCGTCCTCAAGCGGGTGCATGAATCCCTGGCCCTGGCCTACGTCGGGTTTCGTGTGCTCGAGGCTCTGCTGCTGGTGGTCATCGAGGCCAGGTACCTCTCCCTGATCGACCTCAGCGAGACCCACCTGAACACGGCGGGTAGCGACGCCACGACGTTGCAGACCATCGGCGAGGCGTTGCTGGCCGAGACCGATTCGGTCTTCGGACTCTACGTCCTCGTGTTCACGGTCGGCGCCATGATCTTCTACGGCCTGCTGTTTCGCTCCCGCCTGGTTCCACGGTGGCTGTCGGCCTGGGGCTTCGCCGCGGCGGCCTGGATGCTGCTCGGGACGGTCATGATCATGTTCGACGCGTTCTCCGGAACGTCGGGCGGTGCCGTCGAGGCGGTCTTCGTCGTCCCGCTCCCGCTTAACGAGATAGCGCTCGCCCTCTGGTTGATCGTCAAGGGGTTCGACCGATCGGCTCGACGCTCCCGGGATCGGGAAGGCGCCGAGCGCTCGGCGACCACCGTCGAAGAGATGGTGATGGCCTGATGTGTCGGCTGCCGTCACCGGCGGTGCCGCCGTCAAGGTCTGAGACCGGCGTGAGCGACGATGCCGGTGTCGGGCGATCCGCTCATACGAGCGTGGTGCCGATCAGCTGACCGATGGCGTAGGTGACCGCCATCGCCGACGCCCCGCCCACCAGCAGGCGGACGACGGCCGACCGCTTGCTGGCCTGGCCCATCTGAGCGCTCACGGCGCCGGTCAGTGCAAGACCGATCAAGACCGCAATGAAGGTGATGGCGATTCGTCCCGAGGCCGGCGGGACCAGGATGGCGACGAGCGGCAGCGCAGCTCCGACGGCAAACGCCAAGGCTGATGACACGGCAGCCGTCCACGGATTGGCGACTTGGGATTCGTCGATGCCGAGCTCGAACCTGAGGTGAGCGCCCAGCACGTCATGGTCGGCAAGTTGCGTGGCCGCAGCGACAGCCGTTTCCTCCTCGAGGCCACGCTCGCGGAGCAAGCCGACGAGTTCGGTGTGCTCGGCGTCCGGCATCGAGGCCAGTTCGTCACGCTCCTTCTGGATCAGGGCCTGCTCGGTGTCACGCTGGGTGCTGACCGATACGTACTCGCCGAGCGCCATCGAAACGGCACCGGCGGCGAGACCGGCCAGCCCCGCCGTTGCGATCTCCGTCGTGTCAGTGGTCGCGGCGGCGACGCCGATCACCAGTCCGGCGGTGGAGATGATGCCGTCGTTGGCTCCGAGCACGCCGGCCCGCAGCCAGTTGAGACGTCCTGCGATCTCGGCGGTGTGAGGTTCGGATCGGTGTCGCATCGCTCAGCGCCGAGGTTTGGCGAGTGGACGGCTCTTGTCGTCCAATTCCAGCGTGGGGGTGAGGGCGGCAACGGCGGTCGAGTCGAAGCCGCGCACGATCAGGTACACGGCGAATACCATCTCCTGCAGCGCAATGGGAACGAACGCCGCTTCGAAGACACCGAGGTCGACGTCGTAGATCTGGGGGAACCATACGATCATCCACAAGGCGGCACCGACGAATCCCCACACCGAGAGCCAGCGCGGAACGAGCTTCGACCGATACAGAACAGCGTTCAACAACAGAGCCGACAGGTTGAACGCCAGCCCGGCTCCCATGGCGAAGGCCCAGTCTCGCGCCTCGAGCAGCAACGTGCCCGAAGGCTCGAACGCCGACAGATCCGCCGGCCCCTGTGTGAATTGCCGGCTCAAGCTCAACATCGTCAGCTGGACGACGACGTAGACGAGGCTCAAGAGACCTTCGGTGAACCGCAGCGTGAAGAACCCGAGGGCACCGGTCGAGCTGTACAGCTTGAGGACCGGGTACAACACGACGGGGATGAACATCACGGAGAACACCCAGGCCAACTGGATCAACGTGCCAAGCATCACCCGGTTCTCCTCGGCCGCGATCTCGGTCAGGAACTCCAACGAATCCGTTGAGCCGACGAAGGGACCGCTGGCGATGATGGAAACCGTTGCGACGATGTAGAGAACGCCGGCGACTCGGGCTGCGGCCCGGTAGGGCACACGTTGGCCGAGCCGATCGTTTGCGAGGACCATGATTGCCTCCTTCGGTTCACTCACCACCATCTCATCGCACCCTGCCGTCTCCCAGAGTCGAAGGTCCGAACCGTTGCCGAGCCGATGGATGGACTTCGTCTCCGTGGTTCGATTTCACGCAGGGCCGTCGCACTCCACGAAAGGGACGTAGTGCTCTGCCACCTCCGGCTGTCCGGAGCGAGGCTGACGTCATGACGGTGGCCCGCACCCGGACACGATCAGCCCGTGAGATCCTGATCGTCGGCGCCGACGGGTCGCCCGGAGCCGAAACCGGAGGACACCAACGATGAGTGATGGGTCGACGACGATAGGCAACGAGCAACGCACCGATCTCTACGGCGAATCCGGACCGGGGGAGCGAGGCTCTCGGATCCGATGGTTCGACGAGATCACGATCGACGACATTGCGACGGTGGGCGGCAAGAACGCTTCGCTGGGCGAGATGTACCAACGGCTGAGGGAGTCGGGGGTTCGTGTGCCCTACGGGTTCGCCACCACCGCCGACGCCTTCCGACAGTTCCTGGCGGTCAATGACCTCGACGGCCGGATCGCCGCAGAGTTGGAGCCGTGGGACGGCGTCGATGTCGACGACCTGGCGGTCAGGGCTCGACGGGTCCGTGATCTGATACTCGCCGCCGACCTCGGTGCGGAACTGACCGGCGAGATACTCACCGCCTATCGCCGGCTGTCGTCCGATTCGGGCGTCGACCACGTCGAGGTCGCCGTCCGGTCCAGCGCCACCGCTGAGGATCTGCCGGAGGCATCGTTTGCCGGCCAGCAGGAATCGTTCCTCATGGTCACGGGGGCCGCAGCGGTCATCGACTCCATCCGGGCCTGCTTCGCGAGTCTCTACAATGCCCGAGCGATCAGCTACCGGCGCCACCTCGGGATCGACGAAACCGACATCGCCCTCTCGGCGGGCGTCCAGCGAATGGTTCGAGCCGACCAGGCGAGCAGCGGCGTCATCTTCACCCTCGATCCAGATTCCGGTCACCGCGGGGTGGTCTCGGTCACGGCCACCTGGGGTCTCGGCGAAAACATCGTCCAGGGACGCGTCGTGCCCGACAGCTTCACCGTTCACAAGGAACGGTTGGTCGCGGGGTTTTCCCCTCTGGTGGGCAAGACGGTCGGGGCCAAAGAGATCCGGATGTTCTACGACGAGCACGCCGGGCGGATACGCAATGAGCGGACGGGCGATGCCGATCGTCAACGGTTCTGCGTTTC
The DNA here is from genome assembly GCA_965216675.1 of Acidimicrobiales bacterium. Taxonomy (GTDB): domain Bacteria; phylum Actinomycetota; class Acidimicrobiia; order Acidimicrobiales; family SZUA-35; genus JAHELU01. The sequence continues at coordinate 3,425,070 of CBDCGK010000004.1, forward strand.
CGACGATGACGTGTTGCAGCTGGCCCGCTGGGCCGTAGCCATCGAGGACTACTACAGTGCGGCCCGGGGAGTCGAAACCCCGATGGACATCGAATGGGCCAAGGACGGTCGCACCGACGAGTTGTTCGTCGTCCAGGCCCGGCCTGAGACGGTGCACAGTCAGCGTGACGTCACGGCCATCATGGAGGTGCATCGACTGCTCGAGTCGGGGCCGATACTCGGAACCGGCCTGGCAGTCGGTGATCGGATCGCCTCCGGTCCCACCCGTTCCGACGTGGACCCGTCGGACATGGGCTCGATCCGCGAGGGTGACGTGTTGGTGGCCGAAACGACCGATCCCGATTGGGAGCCGATCCTGAAACGGGCCTCGGCGCTCATCACCGAACGCGGCGGTCGAACCTCCCACGCTGCCATCGTCGCCCGGGAGCTCGGGATCCCGGCGATCGTGGGGATGACGGGGGCCCGCGCCCTGCTCGGCTCGGGGCGGATGGTCACGGTCAGCTGTGCGGAAGGAGCGACCGGGCGCGTGTACGACGGGCACGTGGAACACCAGATCGAACGGATCGACGTCGGTCGACTGCCGGATACGGCGACCGACATCATGGTCAACCTCGGTGATCCGGGCCTCGCCTACCAGACGGCGATGCTACCGGCGGCAGGGGTGGGACTGGCCCGGATGGAGTTCATCTTCGCCAGCCACGTCGGCATCCACCCCCTCGCGCTCCTTCGTCCCGAAATGCTCAGCACCAGAACACGTTCCGACATCGCCCGGCGTACAGCCGGCTACGACCGACCGGCCGACTTCCTCGTCGACCGAGTCGCGCTCGGTGCCGGCACCCTCGCCGCCGCCTTCTGGCCGAGACCGGTGATCCTGCGGTTCAGCGACTTCAAGACCAACGAGTACGCCGGATTGCTGGGCGGCGAGGTCTTTGAGCCCGTCGAGGAGAATCCGATGCTCGGATGGCGGGGAGCGAGTCGCTATCGCCACCCCGACTACCGGGCCGGTTTCGAATTGGAACTCGCCGCCGTCCGCCGGGTCCGCTCCACATTTGGGATGACCAACCTCAAGGTCATGGTCCCGTTCTGCCGTACCCCCGACGAGGGCAGGCAGGTCATCGCCGTTATGGCCGAGAACGGACTGGTGCAGGGTGAGGACGGCCTGGAGATCTATGTGATGACCGAAATCCCGGCCAACGTCCTCCAGGCCGAGGAGTTCGCCGCAGTGTTCGACGGGTTCTCCATCGGTTCGAACGACCTGACCCAGCTGACGCTTGGAGTGGACCGCGACTCTGACATCGTCTCGGACCTGTTCGACGAGCGCAACCCTGCCGTCCGACGGTCGTGCGCCATGGCCATCGAAGCGGCCCGATCGGCAGGCCGGAAGATCGGCATCTGCGGCCAGGCCCCGTCGGACTTCCCGGACTTCACGGCCTTCCTGGTCGAAAAGGGCATCGACTCCATCAGCGTGACTCCGGATGCTCTGGTTGGCACCATTGGTGTCGTGGCCGAGGCGGAGCAGCTCACCGTCGGGGCGGCAAGCCGGTAGCCTCCGGAGATTCGAAGCGTCCGACTACGGTGTCGGTGTCGGGAACCGCCACCAGCTCGAGTTCGTCGCGTACCTGATCGATTCCGGGGGCGTGTCCAACGGCCCCGATAACGGCCCGCCGTTCCAGCGCCGACGACACGGTTCCTCGCAGCGTCACCCGGCTGCCGTTGACAACGACATCGAGCTGGGCCGCCTGGTGGGCGGCCCGGCGGCGAAGGGCCGCCTCGATGGTCGATCGCACCAGTTCCGGTGACGGACCGACGGGGCTGACCCTGATGCGATTGAGAACACCTCGAACTCCGCTCAAGTGGGTAACAGCCCGCTCCGCCTCCCTGGCCTGGGCCCTGGTGGCGCACGTCCCGGAGAGTGCCACCAGGCCATCGACCACGGAGACCTCCAGATCCTGCTCCGCCACCAGCGCGTCCCACGCCAGAACCCGTTCGACGATCTCACTCAACTCCTCGTCACTCGGATGCAGCTCGGCCTGTGGTTTCACGTCGATGCTGTTGACCAGATCGTGCACTCCCTCGACCGCCTGCGCCGCGTGTTCGGCCAGCACCTTCTCGGCGTAGCTCCCGACGGTGCCGATGAGCGTCACGACCTCGTCGGTCACTTCGACGTCGATGTGAGATTCGTCGATGAGGAAGTCCCACGCGAGCTCGTCGGCGACGCGACGCCGCAGGCTCTCATCTCGCTCGGCAACGTCTTCAGACCTCATGCCTCGATTGTGAGCTGTACGGTAGGCGCGGAACAGGGCCGAAGGTCGGCTCGAGGTCTAGCAGGGTGCGGAAGTTGAGCCCAGGGGCACCTCGGTGGTCACAGGATTTTGCGGAACGCAAACTCTAAGCGAGGCGCTCCGTCGCTGAAGCCTCTAGTGGGCAAACCCGCCTTGCCGGTCGCGTGGCAGCCGGAACCAGTCGTCGAGGGTGATCGCCGGCGCACCGTAGAGGTTGTTGGCCAGATCCGGCTCGCCGTGCTCGCCTGCGGAGTCGAGATACGCGACCAACTCCGTCACCTCGGCGAACTCGGGGTTGCGAATCACCTTGGCCAGTAGTCGTGCCTGCCAGATTTCCAGGTGCACAACCCTGGCCTCGGGGTGGCAGGCGGCAGCAAAACGATCCATGGCGTCGGCCAGCGTGATCCCTTCCGGGCCGTACACGTACAGGCACTCGCCCAGCGCCCGGTCGTCGTCATACGACGCCGCGACCATCCGTCCGACTCGCCCAGCGCCCGGTCGTCGTCATACGACGCCGCGTCGGCGGCGGCGAAGAAGTGCAGCGGTGGCGGATTCCTGCCGTCCACCACGACCGCCCACTTGTCGCCGCGAATGAAATTCTGCAGGGTCTCCATCACCCACGTCGGGCGGAAGATCACGTACGGAAGACCGCTGTCCCGCACAAGCTGCTCGGTGCGCATCTTCACATCGACCCTGTGGAACCACCGGTTCTCCTCGCTGAGCGTCGTCGCGGAGATGTAGCAGAGACGGCCGAGCCGGTCGGGTCGCGCCAGCGCGACCTCGATGACGTGCCTCGTCGCCGTGTACTCCGTCGACGGCGACAGGTTGATGTGCACTGCGTCGCACCCGTGCATCGAGCGAACCACATCGTCGATGTCGGTCGCCGACCCTTCGATGATCTCGACGGTGTCGCCGAACATGGCTCGGGCCTTTTCCGTGTTTCGGGTGAGGACCCGGACCGATTGGCCATCCTCAACGAGGCGGTCCACAACCGGACGACCCAGTAGGCCGGTTGCGCCGATGATCAGGATCTTGTGGAACATCACTCCGTCCTTTCGGTCTCGGTGTTCAGGCCCGGGGGCGCAGACGTCGCGGGGCGGACGGTGTTGACGGCCGGGATATCCCAGGCTTCCCGGATGCGGCCATCGACGACTCGCCAGACCACGACTGCATCGACATCGATCTCCGTTCCACCGAAGCCGACCGTATTGGTCACGAACGTGACGATGAGCTCGTCACCGCAAGCCCTCAGCCAATGGCGCTGCTGGCGGAAACCGGTCGGGCTGAGCGAACCAAGACGTCCGAAGAACTCGGCGATGCCGTCGATCCCGTGGTGATCCCCGTTCAGGTCGGGCAGTTGGCGGTTGAAGAAGTGGAAGACGAAGTCATCGGCGAACGGGTGATCGGTGCGATCGGCGAAGCCGGATGTGATGAGCCGGCCCGCCCGGTCGAGCGCGTTACGGCTCGCCTCGACCGTTGCGGATTCGGTCGGCCGGTCCATGGGCTAGACCTCTTTGACCAGGTCCCCGTACGGCAACCGGACCCTCGCTCCGTAGAGGCCTTCGGGTCGCCGCCGGCCGGTCGCTATGACCATCGTGACCTCGGCTTCCTCCGGCAGTCCCAACAGACGCCTCACCCGGAGCTTGTCGAGCCCGCCGATGGGGCAGGAGTCGTAACCGTGCGCGGTCAACGACAGCATCAACGTCATCGCCACCAGCGAGGATTGAGTGTGCGCCCAGACTCGATGGTCGCCGGTGTTCACCGGGCTTCTCATCGTCGGACCCTTTCGGCCCTTGACCCAGAACACGACGCGACGCATCAGGTTGTCGAATCCCAGGGCATCGGTTCGGCGGAGGCTCGGGGTGATCTTGTGGTAGTAGTCGTCGACCGGCTCGGGATAGGTGATCGTCCCGCCCCGGGTCATGAGATCCCACACCTTGTCGAGGTTGGTCTTCCACTGGTCCCGTCGAGCCATGACGACGATGAGTTCGCCGGCCGTCGCCGCCGCCGGTTGACCGAGGCATGCCTCGACGAGCTTCTCCCGGGTCGTGGAATCGCGGACCCAGTACAGCTCGTACGGCTGGAGGTTCGATGAAGTGGGGGCAAGAATGGCGTCTCGAAGGCAGTCCCTCATCAGATCTTCGGGTATCGGGTCGCCGTCGAAGACCCGGATCGCCCGTCGGCATGTCAACGTGCGCTTGAATCCAGGAAGGGCCGTGTCCAAGAACTCCTCGCCGGGCACGTCCTCGTCCCCCGTGCGGGGTGTTATCGAGCTGGTCATGTCCACGAGCGGATTGCCGGTTGTTGCCATGGTCGGACTCCTCTGTGATCGCCCGCCGCGCCAATCGGGCACTCTCCCCCCATCATCAACGGCGTTCATATCGGACGACAGAGGCCGAGGTCCCGCGTTCACGTGTGAGTCGGCGGTGGTCGTGATGTTGGTGTGACGTTCTCCTCTACACGAGGCAGGGCGCCACGGCGGATACTCGGTGGGAGCGGCCCCCAACACGTGTCGTCCCGATCCGACATGGCGTGGCGTCGCTCGTGAGGAGTGCGATCTCATGGCCACCAACGACAAGCGCTCAGCTGTGGTTATCGGTGCCGGCCTCGGCGGCCTGTGCTGCGGAGCCTTCCTGGCGCGCCACGGCGTACCGGTCACGATCGTCGAACAGCTCGGCCGGCCCGGCGGATACGCACGATCATTCGAGCGGGCCGACGGCAGATTCGTCTTCGAGATCTCCCTCCATGGGACGTCGATCAACAACAACGCCGGCGCCCGGATCCTCGACAGACTTGGTGTGCTCGACAAGATCGAGTTGGTTCAGCTGCCCGAGATCTACCGCCTGAAGTCTCCCGAGCTGGACATCGCCGTCCCTCAGCGCGATCCCGAGGCATACATCGCCGCGTTGACCGAGCAATTTCCCGATGAAGCCCAGGGGATCAGAGGCTTTGTCCAGCACTTGATCCACGTCGCCGACGAGGCCGAACGGTACCTCGAGTTGGCGGAAGGGTACGACTTGAGCCGGTTCCCGGTCGAGTTCGCAGAGCTGTGGGAGATCCGGGACAAGACGCTCGCCGATCTCCTGGACGGCTACGTCTCCGACCCGTCGGTCCGCGAAGCCCTGGCGGGGCTGTGGAGCTACTACGGCCTCCCCCCATCGAGGCTCTCCGCGTTCTACTACGCCTCTACCACCGGTCAGTACCTCAAGAAGGGGTCCTTCTACATCAAACCTCGGTCTCAGGCGCTCAGCGATACGCTTGCCGAGGTCGTCGAAGGAGCCGGTGGGCGGATCGTCTATGAAGCGATGGCGAAGGAGATCCTGGTTTCCGATGGCGCCGTCACCGGTGTTCGCCTGGCGGACGGACGGGTTCTGCCGGCGTCGGCCGTCGTCAGCAATGCCAGTGCCATCACGACGTTCACCAAGCTGCTACCCGGGGGAGTCCTGCCGTCGGAGTACCGTGAGCGCGTCTCGACGTATCGGCCGAGTATCTCGACCTTCATGGTCTGGCTCGGCCTGAACACCGAGCTGCGAGGCGAGGTCGATGCGTACAGCACCCATGTCATGACCGGCGCCGGACCAGACGCCGAGTACGAGGCCTCCTTGACCGGTGACGTCGAACACAGCGGGTTCAGTGTGACCGTCTACGACAACGCGTTCGAAGGCTATTCGCGACCCGGGACCTCCACCGTGATGCTCTTCTGCCAGAGTGGCTGGGAACCCTGGCAGAAGTTCGAGGACGACTATGTCACGGGCAACCGGGCGGCCTACGAGGAGGAGAAGGAACGGTGGAGTGAGAGCCTCATCCGGCGAGCCGAAGAGCTCGTGATCCCCGGGCTGTCGTCGATGATCGAGGTCAAGGTGACGTCCTCGCCACTCACCAATCGGGCGTTCACCGGTAATCCGCAAGGCGCGATCTACGGGTTCGAGCAATCGATGGACAACGCGTACATGACGAGGATCCGGAACGAGACACCGCTCAAGGGCCTGTATCTGGCCGGGGCCTGGGGCAACCCGGGCGGCGGTTTCGTCGGCGCCCTCAGCAGCGGCGAGGAGGCGTTCACCGCCATCGTGAAATCATGGGCACAGGAGCAATCCGGGGCGAGGTAATGCCCTCCGTCACCTCCCAGGAGCAGCCTTCGTCCGGCTCTGGTGCTCGCCTGCACTCAGCCGAGGGGAGGGCGGTCATCGCGGCCGCGGTTCTCGGATCCGCCCTTGCGTACATGAGCGACGACATGCTGAACGTGGCGCTGCCGTCGGTGGCCGACGACCTCGGGGCCGGGGTGTCGGAAATGCAATGGGTGGTCAACGGCTACTTCCTCACCATGCTTTCACTCATGCTCGTCGCCGGCTCTTTCGGAGACATTCGCGGTCACCGGCGCACCTTTCTGACCGGTCTCGCTGTGTTCACGGGCGGAGCGGCGGTGGCCGCCGTCGCGCCGACGCTGCCGCCACTGGTGGCCGGTCGGGCGATTCAGGGTGTCGGAGCAGCTCTTCTCCTGGCGTGTGGGCTGGCGTTGGTGAACGGCTCCTTCCGCGAGCAGGAGCGGAGCCAAGCCGTCGGCCTGTACATGGGTCTGACGGCGGTTGCCACCGCGGCCGGACCGGTTCTGGGCGGTCTCCTCACCGACGTCGTGTCATGGCGGGCCGTCTTCGTGGCCCCACTCGTGTTCCCGCTGGCGGCGGCACTGGTGACCCGTCTCGCCGTACCCGAGACGGCGCGGCGGCCTGATCGACGTGTCGACATCGGGGGTGCGCTGCTCGCCTTTGTGGCGATCTCCACGTTCAGCTTCGCCTTGATTCGGGGGCCGGTCGGCTGGGCAAAGGTCGAAGTGGTTGTGGCACTGGCGATGTCGGCGGGCGGCGTTTGGGCCTTCGTCAGGCGGCAGCGTTCCAGGACCGATCCCATGCTTCCGCTCGCACTGTTCCGCAATCGCACGTTCTCAGGCGGCAACGCCGTCACGCTGGTGTCGTTCACGGTGTCGGCCGGGGCGTTTTTGTTTCTGGTGGTCCAACTCCAGACCACCCTGGGCTATCGACCCACCAGCGCCGGCGCAGCCTTTCTCCCCATCTACCTCGTCATGTTGGTGGGGTCTCCCCGGTCGGGTCGCCTGGCCGACAAGATCGGGCCACGCCTACCTGTTGTGGCCGGCAACCTCATCCTGGCCGCCGGCGTCTGGTGGTTGAGCCTTATCGGCGCCGGCTCCCGGTTCCTCCCTCACGTCCTCCCCGGGATGCTGCTGCTCGCCGTTGGGCTGGCCGTGTTGGGCGCTCCGTTGACGGCCGCCACTCTCAGCTCCGTCGGCCCCGATGATCAGGGCATCGCTTCCGGTGTCAACAACACCGTTGGGCAGCTTGCCGGTCTTGTCATGATCGTCGTGCTTCCTGCGGTTGCGGGACTCTCGGGAAAGGCGTTCGATGGCCCGGAGTTCGCCGATGGCTACCAGCTCGTCATGCGGGTCTGCACGCTGCTCTGCTTCGCCGCGGCCGGCATCGCCGGCGTCACCATGCCACGTCGGGCTCCCGGCGGTGAAGGCTCAGATGGCGTGGATGGCGAGGCCAGTCCCCACCCTCCGATCGGCCAGTAGGCCCCAGTTGGACGTCGGGGCGACGGACGTCGTCCGGCCGACAGGACCTAGGGCTCTGGCGTTCAACGCCCGCAGCGGTGAAGGTTGTGTCACGGGTGTCGGTCGAGAGACCGCGAGAGCCACGAAGGAGCGCAAAGCCATGACGGCCGACGACAGACGGACTGCAGGCGCCAACTCGGACGGCGACGTGATCCTCCACTGCGAGGGGCTGATGAAAAGCTACGACGACCGGCTCGTTGTCGACCATGTCGGCTTCTCGATCGCCCGAGGTGAGACCTACGGCCTACTCGGCCCGAACGGGGCGGGGAAGACCACGTCGATTTCCATGATCTGCGGTTTGCTCCGCCGTGACGGCGGGACGGTGACCGTCGTCGGCCGCGATCTCGACGAGGATGCTCGTTCGGTGAAATCGGCGATCGGCTACGTACCTCAGGATCTGGCGATCTATCCGGATCTCACGGCGGCGGAGAACCTGCGTTTCTTCGGGCGGCTGCAGGGGATCGTCGGCAAGAAGCTGACGTCGCGGACCGAGGAGGTGTTGGAGACGGTAGGTCTGGCCGATCGGGCCGGCGACCGCACCGAGGAGTTCTCGGGCGGCATGAAGCGTCGGCTCAACATCGGGATCGGGCTGCTCCACGAGCCCCAGCTTCTGGTTCTCGACGAACCGACGGTCGGCGTCGACCCCCAGAGCCGCGATTCGATCCTGGCCAGTGTCGACCAGCTCGGCGCCGGCGGCATCGGCGTTCTCTACACCACGCATTACATGGAGGAGGCCGAACGCCTCTGTGACCGGGTCGGCATCATCGACCACGGACGGCTCGTGGCCGAAGGATCTCGCCGGGAGTTGGTGGATCTGATCGGGGAGCAGGATCACGTTCGCCTGGGGGTCGAGAACGGTGAGGACCGGGTCACGGCCGCCCTCCTCGCGCTGCCCGATGTGGTGTCGGCCGTCTCCACCGATCACACGATCGATCTCGGCCTGGCCGACGCACACCATGCCCTGCCATCGATCCTGACGACAGCCGGTGACGCCGGTGCGCGAGTGCTGTCGGTGGAGGTCGTCGAACCCGACCTGGAACAGGTCTTCCTGCATCTCACCGGACGAGCTCTTCGCGACTGAAGCGCAGTCGGGCCCTACCCGACGATCGAGCGCCGTAGCACGACCGCACCGCCGACGAGCAGGACCGATCCGTAGGCCACGAGCACGAACAGTTCGAAGCCGATGCCGCCCAGGCCCCCGCCCCGTTGGATCACCTCGGTGAAGGCGTCCACCGCCCAGGCGTGGGGGGTGATGTGGGCCACCGTCCTCAGGCCGTCGGGGAACACCTCCAGCGGCACCATGCAGCCCCCCAGCGCGGCCAGTGCCATGCCCGACGAGATACCGATCGCCGTCGACTGGTTCTCGTTGCCGACGAGGGCTCCGATGAACAGCGCAACGGCGGTCGCCACCAGGGCGAAGCAGGCGATGATGGCCAGGGTGGCCGGCCACGAGCCCCAGTCGAGCCCGAACAACAGGACGGTCGCCCCGACAATGAATCCGCTCTGGACGACGGCGATTCCGTAACGCCCGAGAGCTTCACCGAGCACCACCTCCACCGTCGAAGCCGGGGTGGCCAACATGCGGCGGGTCACCCCGAGACGCCGGACCTCGATGAGTGAGGCGGCGGCAACCATGGCCATCAGAAACACGAACAGGACCAGCTCCTGGGCCGCCACGATACCGAGCGGGTTGGCGTCGAGGAACGGCTCGGCCTCGGCGTCGACGGTCGTCACCTCGACCGAGGGCACGACGGCCCCGGCGTTGGCAACGAGGGTGGTGGCCTCCTCCTGCGTCATGTTCGCCTGGTCGACGACCAGACGCCTCGCCCTGATGGTCGCGTTCTCTTCCGAGACGACGGATTGGACGAAACCCTGCACCTCGAACCCACCGCTGGTCGGAATCGCCCGATATTCGAGTTCGACACCGCGGCCCGAGGTCAGCGCCTGGCCGTAGCCGGCCGGGACCATCACGAGGGCGGTGACGTCCTCCCGCTCGAGCTGGGCGGTGGCCTCATCCAGGTCGTCGAACACGATGGTTCCAATCCCGTCGATCTGATCGATGCCGTCGATCAACCGGTTGACGTCCGCAGTGCGCGGCCCGTCGACGTGGACCCCGATGAGTGGTTCGAAACCGGCGGTTGTCAGCCCCAACACGAGGATCATGAGGAGGGGGAGGGCGAAGACGAAGAACAGGTTCTCCCTGGCCCGAACCAGACGGCGAAGGTTGTTCACGGCGATCACGAGCACGTTCATGTCCGGATCAGCCCCCTGCCGGCATATATCAGCCCGATCCCACCGACGACGATGATGAACAGCGCCAGCACCGCCACCGTCGGGCCGAGATCACCGAGGTCGGCACCGTATGACACGTCGCGGAACCCGTCGAGCAGCCAGCGGTGGGGCGAGAGCCGACTCACGGTGGCCAGCAGGCCCGGGGCTCGACTGATCGGAAAGAACGCACCGCCGAGCAGCCCGAGAACCAGCGCAACGATCGACGCATACGCTCCGGCCTGCTCCGCTGTTCTGGCCACTGCAGCCACCAGGGCGGCAAAGGCGATGGCCACCAGCACCCCGACGACGATCAGAACGGCTACGGCCAACGGGTTGCCCCAGGTGGCGCCGACCACCAGGGTCGTGGCCGCCACCAGAACCACCATGCTGACAAGACCGACGATCAGCGACGACATCAGCTTTCCAGCCGCCACCGCCATCGGTGGCATCGGCGAGACCAGCATCCGGGCCAGGGTGCCCTGCTCCTGTTCCTCCAGCAGGCTCAGCACGCCGAACTGCACGGTGAAGAAGAGAAAGAAGACCGACAGCGACACGGCATAGTAGGAGGCGAGATCGGATCCCCGGCCCTCGGTCTCGACCGGGGCCAGGGTGATGGGCGGGGTGAGCTCCATGGCTGAGGCCGTCAGTTGCTCGATCTCCGCCGGGTCGAACCGTCCACCGTCCGCGGCGACAACCGATGCGGTGGCCAACGACACGTAGTCCAATTCGTTCACGAACGTGCCGGCGATGGCCTCGGCAACGTCGACGGCGATCGACTCGCCGGGATCGCCCACGATGGTGATGCCGGCCGGCTCGCCGCGCTGAACAGCCTCACTGAATCCGGTCGGGATAACGAAACCGGCGGACACCTCGCCGCTGTCGACGAGACGTTCGAGGTCGGTCCGGTCGTCGGCCTCGGTGACCGCGACGACCGCCTCGTCCTCGAGGCCGGTCAGCATCGCTTCGAATCCCTCCGCCACCGGCCCACCGTCGGCATTGACGAACCCGAGTTCGAACGCCGAGATCTCCTCGACCGCGCCGAGCGTGGCGTTGAGGACGAGAACCAGGATCAGCGGGCCGGCGATCCCCATGATGTAGGCCGATCGGTCGCGACTCCGCTGAGCGATGTCCTTGGCGGCAACGGTGAGCGCACCCCGAAGAGTGTTCACCGGAACCGATCCTGCGCGTCGTTGGTCAGGGTGTCCACGGCGCCATTGTCCGGCCGCGGCCGGGACGGTACCAGTGCCGAACGTCCCTGCCCTCCGTGACACGATCGTCTCGTGCTCGGCCGGCGGGACGTTCGCCTCTGGAGCGCGGACGCCGGGTCGGTCAAGCTGTCAGTAGGCAGTCGCTGAGGAGTACGACGATGATTCTTCCCGGAACCGTGTTGGGCCGGTGGTCGCTCGTTCTGATCGCCGCCTTCGTCGCCGGTCTGTCGCTGTTCGGGTTGGCGGTGGCCGTTGGCCAGCGGGGCGGAGACGGCTTCTTCGACAACATGTGGTTGACCGGCCCGATGTTGTTCGCCTTTGCGGCCGCCGTCGCCGCAGCGGCAACGGGGCTGGTGGCGATGGTGGGGCGTGGCGAACGGGCCGTTTCGGTACTACTCGCCTTCGTCGTCGGCGCGCTGGTGACCGTCTTCGGAGTCCTGGAAGTCGCCTTCCCTCACTGAGATCGTCGACCGGGTGTCGTCGCCGGCCACTGCGTTCTCGGCGTCCCGCTGATCTTGCTCGGCCAGGTCCTTGGCGGTGAGGAGGGCGGCGTGCATCACGACCTGCACGAAGCGCCGTACCAGCCACCAGTATCGCAGGAACTTGCGTCCGGCGGCGGCGTCGGTGCCGGACGTTCGGGCTTCATAACTCAGGAGCGACCGGTTGGCACCATAGGGTCGGACCGAGAACCCGGCGGCGAGCTTGGCGTAGTCGGGTTCGGTGAAGTCGGGGAACTCCTCCGCAGTGACGGTCCTCCAGTCGATGTCGGGTTGCCAGACCTTCCCGATTGCACCGAACACCAGCTCCTGTCCCGGCACTTCGCCCAGGGCCAACCACCCTTCCAGGCCGCCGTCCGAGGCGGTGCCGTCCTGAGCCGCATCGCGGTCGAACATGTCGGCCAGTCGCATGGACGGAGGTGGCGGTCGCTGGGGTCGGCGACCCAGGAGGCCGACGATCCGCTCGGGCAGGGCGCGTAGCGCCATCAGCGTGTCGACGGCCGGCGAACGGACCTGCAGGAAATCCATCTCCCGCACAGCTTGATGCACGACCTCACACGGGGCGTCGATCACGATGTGCTCGATGACCGTGGCGTCGTAGTCGGGTAGTACCTCGTCGATCAACACGACCGCACCTTCGCCTTCACATCGCCGATGTGTGAACCCGGTCGACACTGTCGTCGGCAAGGTCGTCCGGGGATTCGCCCGACGGCGGGTCGACCGTGCGGAGGTGTAGGCAGTCGTCGACCTTCAGGAAGCGCTGAGCGGTCCGCTCGGCTCTGTCGAACTCGACGCCGGTGCGGTCGATCGCCATCAACGTCGGTTCATCGACGTGGTAGGTTCTGCCCTCGTGGGTGAGGGTTGCCCGCTCGGCGGCGAGAACGTTCTGGACCCAGTCGGCCCGTGTTCCGTAGGGGAGGGCGACGACGAAGCCGTCGTCGACCTTCACCGGAACGATTGGTGTGTGGTACTCGGCGCCCGACCGTCGGCCGACGTGATGGATGACCGACGCCGAAGCACCGGCTGTTCCCGCCGTCTCCATTGCTCGTGGGTTCCAGAAGGCCCGGTTCACTCGCCGTACCGCCCGCTGCACTCGCGGCGATTTCTTCCGCATTCCCAACACGAACACGGCGCCCGCCGCAGCGGCCAGACCGATCAGGCCGACCAACACAAAGGCGAGTGGCCGAAGCCGGCCGACCACCCCTGCCGGTGACACGGATTCACATTGCTTTCTCGTAATCTGCATATCGCGACCTCCTCCGCCCACCTCCAGGGTCGGTATCCAGTGGATGACACAACAGAGCAGAAGGTCACTTCGCTGACCGTCATCGACGGAACCTGCGACGCTGGCTGTCGGAATGGCTTGTTCTGATCCACGGCTGATTCTTCCGGGGTTTGTCCTGGGGAGGCCGTGGTTCCCGGTCTCGGGTGATGCGTCCGCCGGCCGAGAGCCTTCGTAGGCGGCCGGCGAGTCTGCGGCCAAGGGTCATGACGGTCCTTTCAGGTAGTGCTGTCTGCTGATGCTCCTCGCCCCGGGGCTACCCCGTGCTGCCTTTACTCTGAGTGCCCGACCTGCGTTCGTTCAGGGCTGTTGGTCACTTCGTGGCAGCCCGACGGGGAACGGTCGGGACCTCCGGCCCTTCCGACACGCCGGGGAACGGGGGGACGATAGGCGGAGAGCGAAGGACTGCACCATGGGATCTCCAGTCATGCGGCTGCACGTCGATCCGACGGGAGCCGACATCACCGCACACGAGGTCGGGTCACGATGACCGCCGTCGTGACGACCGAGGCCCTGTCGAAGTACTACGGCGAATCGCGTGGTGTGGTCGATCTCGACCTGGCCGTAAGGACCGGTGAGGTGTTCGGGTTCATCGGTCCCAACGGCGCCGGGAAGACCACCACGATCCGTCTTCTGCTCGACTTCATTCGCCCCACCTCCGGTTCGGCCCGGGTCTTCGGACTCGACGTGAACCGCAATTCGATCGAGATTCGCAAGCGGGTCGGGTATGTGCCCGGCGACCTCGAGCTCTTCGAACGTCTGACCCCGATGGAGCTGTTCGGTTGGCTCGGTCGGCTCCGGAACCGTTACGACCCCAAGCGGGCGGTGGAGTTGTCCGAGCGGCTGTCGCTCGATCCGACCCGAACGATCGGCGACCTGTCCACCGGCAACCGGCAGAAGGTGGCGATCGTCCAGGCGTTCATGCACCAGCCGGATCTCCTGATCCTCGACGAACCCACCAGCGGCCTCGATCCGCTGGTGCGGCGCTCGTTTCGAGGCCTCGTCGACGAGGTCGTGGCCAACGGAGCGACCGTGTTTCTGTCCTCCCATGTACTCGCCGAGGTCGAGGACGTCTGCGATCGGGTCGGGATGGTCGTCGACGGGCGCCTTCGCCGGGTCGACCGTGTCGCCGACCTCCAGGCCTGGTCCCGGCGTCGGGTGCGGGTGAGCATCGACGGCCGCCTCGATGTCGCCGACCTCCGGGGTCTGCCATCCGTCGAGCAGGTCAAGGAGATCCCCGGCCGGGGGGCGGACGACCCGATCAGCCTCGAGCTGGAGATCCGAGGGGAGATGGATGGTCTCGTCAAGCAGTTGTCCCGATACCGGGTACTCGATCTGACCAGTGAACCGCTCTCCCTGGAGGACGTCTTCCTGGCGTCGTTCGACGGCCCGACTGGTGACGACACCTCGACGAAGGAGCTGACCGGTGTCGATTGATCTCGCGCTGCGATACCTGTACGACCGGGCCCGCGGGTTGACGGTGTGGCTGTTGAGCCTCGTGTTCTACTGCGCGCTGATCGTGATCTTCTACCCGTCGATCCGTGACTCCGAGGCCTACGAGGCCGCCCTCGACGACTACCCCGAGGCCCTGAAGGAGTTCTTCGGGGGTGAAGCCGGCTTCCAGCTGACAACCGGCCCCGGGTTCATCAACGCCCAGCTCTACTCGTTCATGGTGCCTCTGCTGTTGTCGATCGTCGCCATCGGCGCCGGGGCTGCGATCGGGAGCGACCAGCGGAACGGGCTCCTCGACCTCATCCTGGCCAATCCGGTACCCCGGTGGCGGGTGGTCGTCGAACGGGCGTTGGCCATGGCCGTGATCGTCTTGGTACTGGCCGCCGCCGTGATGGCCACCGTCGCCGTCGTCGGCTCCTTCGTCGACCTCGGCATCGGCGTCAACGAACTGGCCGCGGCGACGGCGAGCTCGTTCCTGATCGTGATGCTTCACGGACTCATCGCCCTGGCGGTGGCCGCCGCCACGGGACAGCGTTCCCTTGCCGTCGGGGTGGCCACCGTGGTGTTCGTCGCCGGGTACGTGTTGCAGTCATTGGCCGGCATCGTCGAGGTCCTCGAACCGTACCGGGCGGTGTCGCCCTACTACCACACGGTTGGAATGACTCCGCTGTTCGACGGGTGGGCCTGGCCCAACTTCGGCCTCGTCGCCGGGTTGTGTGCCGCCGTTCTCGCGGCGGCGGTCGTCTTGTTCCAACGCCGAGACCTGGCCTGAAGAGGAACCGTGAATCAGTGTTCGAATCGGTGTTCGACCCAACCCCGAGCGCCTCTCGAGAGTGAATGAACCCCACCCCAGGAGCACATCATGGCCTCCATCGCCGAAGCAGCAGAAGCGTTTCTCACCAACCGGCGTATCGCCGTGACCGGAGTGTCGCGAACGCCGGGGAACCACGCCGCCAATGCGGTCTACAACCGCCTCAAAGAGCGGGGTTATGAGGTGTTCGCCGTCAATCCCAATGCCACCACCGTCGAGGGCGATCCGGCCTATCCCGATCTCGGGGCCGTACCCGGCGGCGTCGACGCCGTCGTCATCGGCACCGCGCCCGACCAGGCGCCGGCCACCGTGCAGGAATGCATCGACCTCGGCATCGGCGACGTGTGGTTCCACCGTGGCCCCGGTCCGGGCAGCGCCAACCCCAGCGCCGCCCGGTTGGGTCGGGACAACGGCCTGGCCGTCATCGAAGGTGGGTGCCCGTGCATGTTCGGCTCGACGGCCGACTTCGGCCACCGCATCATGCGCCCCATCCTGCAGCTCACCGGGAACGTGCCCCGACGGGTGTGAGCGCCGCCACGATGATCCGCCACCGTGAACCACCACAAGGATCCGCCACCGTGATGATGGGACCGTGACGTCGTGAACAGGCTCGACATTGCAGGGACCGACCCGGACCCGACGATCGTCGCCTGGTTGCTCGAAGGTGATCCCGCCATCGTTTGGCAGACGTTGCGCGACCTGACCGATGCCGCCCCGGAGGTCGTCGACCACGAACGGACGCTCGTCGCAACGACGGGGTGGGGAGCCGCGCTGCTGGCCCGCCAGGACGACGACGGAACCTGGGGCGGTGGCCTGTACGGCCCGAAGTGGATCTCCACCACCTACACCCTGTTGCTGTTGCGGCGGTTGGGCCTTGACCCGACCGAGCCCCGAGCCGGGCGGGGTGTGGAGCGGATCTGGGATGGTGCCCGCTACTTCGACGGCGGTCTCACACCGGCTGCGTCGATCAATGCGCCGGAGGCCTGCGCCACGTCGATGTACCTGGCGTTGGCCTTCTACTTCGACGTACAACACCCGGCCGTCGGTCCGGCCTTCGACTGGCTACTGGCCAACCAGCTGCCCGATGGCGGCTGGAACTGCCGGGCGGTCCGTTTCGATGATCGTCACAGTTCCTTCCACACCTCCATCCTGGCTCTGGAAGCCCTCGCCGAAGCCGACCGCCGGGAACCCGGCCGTGCCGACATCGCCGCCGCCATGGCCGGTGGCCGTGAATTCTTCCTCCAGCACCGGCTGTACCGGTCACACCGAACCGGCACGATCGCCAACCCCGTGTTCACCCGACTGTCGTTCCCGCCCCGCTGGCACTACGACATCCTCCGGGGGCTCGACCACTTCGCCACCACCGGATCGCCGCACGATGACCGATTCCTCGATGCGCTCGATGTCCTCATCAGGAAACGCCGGGGCGACGGAACCTGGCCGGTCCAGAACAAACACGCCGGTCGCGTCTGGTTTGACATGGAGGCCTCCGGGCGATCGAGCAGATGGAACACGCTGCGTGCGCTGCGGGTCTTGCGCTGGCATCCGATCCACTGCAGCCCGGCGACCCGCCCCGCCGAGGACCTTGGACTCTCCCCGAGGTTGGCCGACTGATCGACGATGACGGCATGAGAACTCGATGGCCACTGCTGCTCCTCGTGGTGTTGGCGCTGGTGGTCAACGCAACCGCCTGCGGTGGAGACGACCAAGCTGCCGAGGGTGACCGGCCCTCGCCGCTACCCGACGACGAAGCGGCCATTCCTGTGGCCGAGTTGCTGGCGGACCGGCCGACCGGCGAGGTTGTGGTCCGAGCAGTGGCCTTCGACGATGGTCAGGGTCTCGTCCTGTGTGAGGCGCTGGCCGAGTCGTTCCCACCGCAATGTCCCGGCGAGTCCGTGCCGGTGGTGAACCCGGACCATCTCGACGAGGTCGAGTTCACATCGTCGGGTGCTGTCCGCTGGACCGACCGCCCCCTCACCGTGGTCGGGACCCTGACCGAGGACGGGTTCGACATCCAACTCCTGTCCCGGTCCGACGGGTAGCGGTCATGGACCTCGTCGATCTGTTGCTGGTCGGGGCGCTGGTCATCTGTTTCGCTGGAGCCGCCCTCATGGGTGCGTCGGAGGTCTCCATCGTGCGGCTGCGTCGCAGCATGGTACTGACAGAGGCTCGATCCGACGACGGGCGCGTCGAACATCTCCTCCGCTTGCTCGACGACCTCCCGGCCGTGTTCAATGCCGTGCTTCTGCTGGCGCTCGGCTTTCAGGTGTCGGCGGCTGCGATCACGGGCCTGCTGGCGGAGCGCTGGTTTGGTGGCGCAGGGGTTGCGACGGCGACCGTGGTGTTGACCGCAGCGCTCTTCGTCTACGCCGAGGCTGTCCCGAAGACACGGGCCATGCGCGCTCCGAGATCAACGGCACTGCGGGTCACCCCACTGCTCCGGGTGATCGCCACCGTGCTTCGGCCGGTGGTCTCGGTTCTGGTCTGGCTGGCCGGACTGCAGGCACGTGGTCCGGTGTCGGCTGTCGGTGTTCTGACCGAGGAGGAGATTCGGGCCTTGACACTGGAGTCGGCTGCCGCCGGCGAGATAGGGGAGCGCGACGCCGATCTTGTCGTACGATCGTTTGAGTTCAACGACCGTCAGGTCGGGGAGATCATGGTCGACCGTGACGACATGACCTCCGTTGCTAACCATGTCACGGCTGTCGATGCCCTCACGCTTGCGGTCGCGTCCGGCCATCGGCGGTTGCCGGTTCATGGCGTCGATCTCGATCAGATCATCGGGGTGGTTCGACTTCGAGATCTGGCGGCGGCGACGACGTCCGGATCGAACCCGGTTGTCTCGTCGCTGGCGGACGAGGTTCTGCGGTGCCGATCCGATGAACTGATCTCCAACTTGTTGACTCGGATGCAACGCAGTGGTCGTTGGATGGCGGTCGTCGCCGACATAGACGACCAGACGGTTGGTCTGGTGACCATCGAGGATGTCGTGGCGGAACTCGTCGGTGAGATCGAGGACGAGCGATCGCCGACCAGCTCGGATGGCGCGCAGGCCGTCGAGCGACGCTCGATTCGTCGGTGACATTCAGGACCGAAGGCCCTGACGCGAAAGACCTGACCATCTCATGATCGGTCGTATGGAGACCATCATTGTCGGAGTGGATGGATCGGCGACATCGCGGGCTGCGCTCGAGTGGGCCCTGAGCCATGCGTCGCCCGATGACACCGTGGTCGTCGCCAACGCCTGGTCGGTACCGACCGCCGTCGGCTTCGTGCTGCCGGTCGACACGATCGCCGAGTTCGAGGTGGCGGCCCACCGGTTCGTGTCCGATTTGGTCGACGAGCTCGACGTCGGAGACGACGACCCGAAGGTCACCACTCACGTCGGCTCCGGCCGGGCCGGGAAGATGCTGGCCGCCCTGTCCGAGGTTGCCGATCTCGTTGTGGTGGGCAGCCGAGGGTATGGCGGGTTTCGAAGCGCGCTACTGGGATCGGTCAGCAACCATGTGGTGCACCACGCCCGGTGCCCGGTCGTCGTGGTTCCCCAAGTCGAGAACGACGACGAGTGACTCCGACGTTGGATTCCCGCTCGAGCGTTCTCGTCCTAGAGGTCGTTGTGGAGAATTCGGTCGATGCGGTCCTCGATGTGCCTCCGCCAGAAGGCCACCACCGTGTTGTTGGATTCGAACCGCGCCAGCAGCAGAGACTTCAGATGTGACACCTCGACGGCCGCTCGGCGAACGGCGTGCCCGGCTCGAGGGAGCATGAAGGCCGGTAGTTCGCTCAGCCCGACCAGGGGGAAGGGTTCGATTGCCAGCTGCGTGCCGAGGTGCAGCGTCCGGGCCCCGCGGCGCGGTTCGCTGAGTGTGTGGAGTATTCGGGCTAGGTCGAGCATCGGGCGCCCGGGACCGTCGTGGATCCATGCTTTGACCTCCGGATACCGCGACAGGACGTTCTCGGCCATTGTTTCGACCTTGACCCGGTCTTTTGCCCGGAGCCCGGACACGGACCGGGTGAGATAGTTCAAGATCGTTGCCCCGGGGTGGGAGGTCGGAATGGGAGTCTGCCGGCCAATGGCGAGCTCAAAGGTCTCCAGCGCGTCGAGTTCGAACGGCACCTGAAAGGGGAACAGCGCCTTGAATCCTTCGAGACCGATCAGCGCACGGTGCCCATCGTAGGCGGTTGAGACATAGCGGTCGGCGAGGAACAGCTTGGCGGTGCTTCGTATCGGCCGGCGGCGCTGCCGCTCGAGGTCGTCCATTGTCTTGAGTCCGAAGGCGCTGACCTTCAGCTCACCTCGGACCGTTCGTTCACCGAGACGCTGAACGGCCAGCGTTTTGGAGCGACTGGTGGACAGGACGAGGGTGTCGACGTCGCGGACCGACCCATCGGCCCGCACCCTGGGAAGGTCGCAGGCCGCCGACGCGCTCATGGTGCCGCTGTCGAGGTCGATCACCGTGTTCTCGTCGAGGAGGGCAGCGGAACCGTTGCCTCCGATGATCTGGATCGGAGGTAGGTCGGGGCGGCCGCCGAGCGCCTGAACGAAGCGTCCCACGATCTCACCACAGGTTGAGGGTTCAATCATAGGAGTGCCATCAGCTCCCTGGTGTCGGCTCGGCCAGGCCGAAGGCGACGCCTTGATCGTCGTGACAGTAGGAGATCAGACCCTCCGGGGTGTCCTCGATGTCGCTGGCGTCGCCACCGAGTTCTCGGATCAAGTCGACCGCGGCGGCCAGGTCGTCGACCCGGAACCACAGCTCGGCATGGTCACCGGCGCGGCCGACGCCGACACCCCCGTCGATGATGAGATTGTGGGCGTTCATGCCGCCCTGTGATGCCGGGTCGGTCAGCTCCCAGCCGAACAGCTCACCGTAGAACCGCCGCGCCCGTTCCCCGTCGGGAACAGGGAGCGAGAAGTAGAACAGGTCGCCGTGACCCGATCCCTTCTCCGGATTGCGGGCGTACTCGAGGTATGGACCCTCGCCGGCGGTCTGCAGATGGAACTGGGTGCCTTGATCGTCGCGGCAGGAGACGAACCGCCCCGGTTCACCACCGCTGATCTCGCCTTCCACGACCCCACCGAGTTCGACCACCTTGGCTGCGGCAGCGTCGATGTCGTCGACCACGATGAACACGCTCTGCTCGCCGACGGCTCCCCCGGGGAACAGCCCACCGGCAGGTGTGACGTTGGCGATGTGGCCGCCGAGCGAGCCGCCCCCGACCTCCCACCCGAGCACTCGTCCGTAGAACGCCTTCGAGCGCTCGAGGTCGGGGGCGGGAAGCGTGAAGTAGAACAGGTTCGAGACCCCGCCCGTGAACGGAGTGACCGCAGTGGCCGCCGTCGAGCTGGTGGTGGAGTCGGGACTGGACATGGCGACCTCCTGGAGACGCTGACGAAGTTCATTGGCGAAACGGGCCCGAGGCTGTCGAGGTTCATCGGGAGTAGACAGCACGGCGAATGGATCGATCGGTTGGTCAGCCATGGTCTCCTCCCTTCGACGGATAGGCGGTCCTGAACGCGGCCTTCGCCCTGGTCAGCAGCGCCTCGGTTGCGCCGACCGTGCGCCCCAGCAGATGGGCGATCTCACCGACGGGGAGGCCGTCCAGGTAACGCAGGCTGAGAGCGGCTCGATGGTCCGGCGACAGCGCAGCCAGGGTGTCGTGAGCGAGCCGGGCGTCGAGCACCTCGTTCCAATCGTCGATGCCGCCGGGGCCGTCGGCCACCGCAACCTGTGTGGAGATGGCATCGAGCCGGCGGTCGTCGCGGGCCTGGCGACGCCAGTGGTCGGCCACCTTGTGGCGGGCCACTCCGATCATCCACGGGATGGACGGCTCGACGGCCACGCCCCTCTTGATCGTGTCCATCGCCGACAGGAACGCTTCGGCGGTGACGTCCTCGGCCACGATGTCGGAGCCGACCCGGCGGACCACGTAGCCGTAGACCTCCGGGAGCGCGTCATCGTAGAGGTCGAGGTACGCCTTGATTGTGTCGTCCATCGTGCCGTCGTCGGCCACATCTCCATCATCGTCGGCACCGGTCGAAATCCGACGAAATTTCTCTCGGAGTAGGGTGGAGCGATGCGTGTGGGATTCCTCGGTGGCGGACTGATCGCCCGCGACCACGCTCGGAGCCTCTCCGAGGTCGATGAGGTCGAGGTCACCGGCTGCTTCGACCTCGACCACGAGCGGGCCGAAGCGTTCGCCGATGCTCACGGTGGCGTGATGGCGCCGTCGGCCGAGGAGTTGATCGAACGAAGCGACGCCGTGTATGTCTGCTCCTGGACATCGGCCCACCCCGAGTTGGTGGAGGCGGCCGCTGCGTCCGGCCGGGCGATCTTCTGCGAGAAGCCGTTGGCCGTCGATCTGGAAACGGCGGAAGCCATGGCCGAGGTGGTGGCCCGCGCCGGGGTGATCAACCAGGTCGGTCTGGTGCTGCGGCGCTCGCCGGCGTTCCGCTGGGTGCAGCATCAGATGAACCAACCGGCCGCGGGGCCGCTGATGAGTATTGTGTTCCGTGACGATCAGTATCTGCCGATCCAGGGACTCTACGGCTCCACCTGGAGGATCGACGTCGACAAGGCCGGCGCCGGCACGCTGCTCGAACACTCGATCCACGATCTGGATCTGCTCCGGTGGATGATGGGCCCGATCGGCGACGTCGGAGCCCGCACCGCGAACCATCACGGCCACGACGGCATCGAAGACCAGGCGGTCGTCCTGCTGACCGCCGCCGACGGTCTGGCCACCGCGTCGCTCACGTCGATCTGGCACGATCTGCTCGGTCGACCGAGCCAGCGGCGGGTCGAGGTGTTCTGTCGTAACGCCTACTTCGGCATCGAGGGCGACTGGAACGGACCCGTGCACTGGGAGTACGGAACCACCGATGGCCCCGGATCGTCGGGTTCGCTCGCCGGCCGGGAGCTGGCCGAGGCGGCCCAGCGGTTCGACGGGCGGGGCCACAACCCCGACGCCGAGTTCATCGACGCCGTTCGCTCGGGCCGGCCGGCCTGCCCCGACTTCTCGGTTGCGCTCGAAGCCCACCGGTTGTGTGACGCCGCCTACCGGTCGGCCGCCGCTGACGGGCAGCCGGTCTCGGTCCTGCAAGCCTGACCGACCCGGTCACCGCGAATTGTGGACTGAATGGGTCGGATGGACCATTCACCGTCGACGGCTTGAGCGGGTCCGCGCAATCTCCGATACCCACCGGATGAGCATGCGACGTATCTGGGCGACCCGCGTCTTGGCATTGACGGCCCGACTCTCGGTCTTGCGGTCGATGCCGATCCTGATTGTCGCCGTGATGGTCATCGGTGTCACCCTCCCGGCGACTCCCGCCGCGGCGGCGTCGCCCGACACCGACGGCGACACGGTGACCGATGATGTCGACATCGACGACGACAACGACGGCATCATCGATCTGAACGAGACGACCGAGGCGTTCACCTACGCCTCGTGGAGCTCGTTCTCGGGTACGACGGCGTCCGGGACGATCGGGGGCATCTCCTTCACCTACACCGCTGACATCACCATCCAGACCACCGCGGGCATGTACGACGCGGCCAGCTTTCCGGCGCAGTACAACATCGGTTCGATCAGCCCCGCCATCCGCAACGACTTCGTGTCGACCAACACCGTGACGTTCTCCCAGCCGGCCCGCAACCCGATGGTGGTGTTCTCTTCGATCGGCAATCCGGGCACGCCGGTATCGGTTCAGTTCGACCGACCGTTCGAGGTCCTGTTCTCGCAGGGGAACGCCGGCGGCTACATCACCATCGACAGCACGACCCGGATCACCGGAGCCGAGGGTCTGGCCATCCTCCAGTTTCCGGGTGAACACTCCAGCTTCTCGTTCGACTACCTGGCCGACGAGGTCTACGCCAACTTCGGCTTCGGTGCCGACCCTCGAGCCACCGTCGATTCCGAGAGCGACGGCAAGACCGATCAACTCGACCTCGACTCCGACAACGACGGCATCACCGACAACGTCGAGGCCCAGACCACCGCCGCCTACATCGCCCCGTCCGGTGTCGACTCCGACGGCAACGGACTGGACGACGCCTACGAGTCGTCACCGGGAGCGGGCGAGGGCTTGACCCCGGTCGACACCGACTCCGACGGCACTCCGGACTTCCGGGATGCCAACTCGGACAACAACGGCGCCGACGACATCGCCGAGCGGTTCGACGGCCAGTCGAGTTCGGTGACATCCACCGCCGATGCCGACGGCGACGGCCTGCTCGACATCTTCGAGGCCGGGACAACCGGCGACGGGTTCGACGCCAACGACGCCAATCGCGACGCCTCCACCATCAACCTGGCCGGCGATCACCTGCTCGACGCCGATGGGGCCAATGCCGTGCCGCTCACCCTCGACTCGTTCTTCCGAGATGCGATCACCGACCTCGACGCCGACGACGATACGATCGCCGATGTCATCGAGCTGGATCCCGGGCGACCGGACACCGACGGAACCGGTGGGACGGACTATCTCGACACCGATGCCGACGGCGACGGAATCGGCGACCAGATCGAATACGGTCGTTCGACTGCCGGCGTCGTCTTCAGCGCCGACTCCGACGGCGACGGCATCCCCGACGCCATGGACGTCGACAACACCGCTTCCGCCGACGCCGACGCCGACGGGGTCATCGACTCCTTCGAGCCGGTCGACTCCGACAACGACGGCACACCCGACTTCCGGGATCTCGACTCCGACGCCGACACCGTTCCCGACGCCACCGAGACGGCGGTCGACTCCGACTCCGACGGCACGCCCGACTATCTCGACACCGACTCCGACGACGACGGCACGGCCGACGGCTCCGACCCCAACCGGGCCGCTCCGACCGCGGTTGACGATGCGGCGGTGTCGTACCCGAGTACGACCATTGTGGTTGACGTCGTGGCCAACGATGATTTCACCGCCGGCGCGAATCGGTCGCTGTCGATCACAGGCGGGACGGGTCCCGGCGTGTCGAGCGCTGATGCGTCGACCGGTGAGGTGTCGTATGAGGCGACGGCCGGTGAGTCGGGGCCGCAGACGGTGACCTATCGGGTGTGCAACACGGTGCCATCGACCCCGGTTTGTGCCAACGCCACCTTGACGGTCACGGTGCTGGATCCGGCCACTGATTCCGACGGAGACGGGGTGCCCGACCAGGACGAGCGTGGCTCTGATCCTAACGATCCGGTCGACACCGACGGCGACGGGACACCCGACTACCTCGACACCGACGCCGACAACGACGGAACCCCCGATGCGACAGACCCGAACCGGTTGAGTGCGGTCGCCGTCGACGACACCGCCATCTCCTATCCGAGCGCAACGGTCGTGGTCGACGTCGTGGCCAACGACGATCTCACGGCCGGGGCGGGTCGGTCACTGTCGATCACCGGCGGCACGGCCGCGGGCGTGGCCGGTGCGGATGCGTCGACCGGGGAGGTCACCTATCAGGCGACGGCCGGTGAGTCGGGTGCGCAGACCTTGACCTATCGGGTGTGCAACACGGTGTCGTCGTCGCCGGTGTGCGCCGATGCGACGTTGACGGTCACCGTGTTGGATCCGGCCGCCGACTCTGATGATGACGGTGTCCCCGATTCCGACGAGCGGGGCTCGGATCCTAACGATCCGGTCGACACCGACGGCGACGGTACGCCCGACTACCTGGACACAGACTCCGATGACGACGGCACGCCCGACGCGACCGACCCGAACCGACTGGCTGCCACCGCCGTCGACGACACAGCCGTGTCGTATCCGGGTGTCTCGATCGCAGTCGATGTCGTGGCCAACGATGATTTCACCGCCGGCGCGAACCGGTCGTTGTCGATCACCGGTGGCACCGCCGCCGGTGTGGCCAGTGGTTCGGCAGCCACGGGCAAGATCACGTACGCGCCGACCGCGGGCGAGTCGGGCGCGCAGACCGTGACCTATCGGGTGTGCAACACGGTGCCGTCCACGCCGGTGTGTGCCGACGCCACCGTGACGATCACCGTGTTGGATCCGGCCACCGATTCCGACGGCGACGGCATTCCCGATTCCGACGAGCGGGGCTCGGATCCCAACGCTCCTGTCGACACCGACGGCGACGGGACACCCGACTATCTGGACACCGACGCCGACGGCGACGGAATCGACGACCTCGACGAGGGAGACGGCGACACCGACGGCGACGGCATCCCGGACCATCTGGACACCGACGCCGACAACGACGGTACGCCGGACGCGAGCGACCCGAACCGGCTGTCGGCCGTCGCCGCCGACGACACGCTCGAAGCCGTTCGGGGCCGTGCCGCCACCGTCAACCTGCTCGCCAACGACGACTTCTCGTCCGGCTCCGACATCCTCATCAGCAAGATCGGCGGCACCGCCCTCGGACCGATCGAGTTCGACGGAACGACCGGGACGATGACCTTTACGCCGTCCGACGTCGAGGCCGGCGCCCGCACCGTCGTGTACCAGGTCTGCAACGCCGCCGTCTCCCCGGTGGTGTGTGGATCGGCGACGGTCACCATCACCGTCCCCGCCTTCCCGGCACCAGAGCCCGATCCGGAGCCGGAGCCGACCGGCATCACCATCACGGGTCAGGTGTACTGGGACCTGAATCGCAACGGCCGTCGCGACAGCGGCGAGTCGGATCTGTCCGGTGTCCGGGTCTGGCTCATCGGCCCCGGTGCCGATGGTGAGGTTGGAACCGGTGACGACGAGAAGCTGGCGCCGGCCGTGACCGCCAGCCCCTACACCTTCACCAATGTCGCCCCCGGCAACTATCGGATCGTCGTCGACACCACGACCCTCCCGGTCGGCGTGTACTACACCAATGACGCCGAGCAATCGCTGACCGTCACGAGCGAGCAGGCCGACTCGGCCGTCGCCGACTTCGGGCACAACTACGCCATGCTCTCGGGTGTCTTCACCGGAGCCGACGGCAAGCCGGTGCCGAACGCCACGGTCACGGTCACCGATTCGGCCGGCCGGAAATTTGTCGTGACGACCGACGGCGACGGGCGGTTCGTCGTCGAGGGCAGCGCCGATGCCCCACTTGCGCTTGGCGCCACCTCCGTGACCGGCACCGACGCATCCGGGCAGACCGTCACCCGGTCGGTTTCGGTGGCCGGCGGCACCGAACCCGTATCGGTCACGCTGACGGCGGCAGCCGCCTCCGACACCTCAACCACCGACGCCTCCCCACCCGCCGCGCTCGCCAACACCGGGGCCTCGTCGAGCGACCTGGCCGTCAATGGGTTGCTGCTGGTGCTCGTCGGGTTTGCCGTGAGGCTGGCCGGTCGGCCCCGACAACGCGCCCGGAGCAGCGATCTGTAACACTGGTGGGATGGCACCCACGATCTGGCCGCAAACGATGCTGGTCGTGTCCGACGTCGAAGCGTCCAGCCGTTTCTACTGCGAGTTGCTCGGCCTCGAGAGCGGACACGGCGGCGATGAATACGAGCAGCTGATGCACGACGGGGAGCTGGTCATGCAGCTCCACGACGCCGATCCCGACGACGACCATGCAGACCTGGCGGATCTGAGTCGACCGGTCGGCAACGGCGTGCTCGTCTGGTTCGAGGTGGCCGACTTCGACGGCGCGGTCCAGCGCGCCCGCGACCTGGCGGCGACCGTCGAACGAGACGTCCACATCAATCCGAACGCCAAACAACCCGAACTCTGGGTCCGCGATCCTGACGGCTACGTGGTCGTCGTGGCCGGGCCCTCCGAGTATCGGCCGAGATCGTAGGAGGTCAGGTCATGGCATTCTCCGTGCGCAACACCATCGAAAGCGGCCTTCCGCCCGACGACGACCACCCCTACCGCACCGGCGTCTGGCGGCCCCAGCACACCGAATACGAGGCGTGGGACATGCCGGTCACCGGCGAGATCCCCGACGATCTGAGCGGGGTGTACATCCGGAACACCGAGACGGCGGTGTTCGAGCCGATCAAGCGTTACCACCCGTTCGACGGCGATTCGCTGCTGCATTCGATCAGCTTCTCCAACGGGGAGGCCCGCTACGCCTCGAGTTTCGTGAAGACCGACGGCTTCCTCGCCGAGCAGGAGGCGAAGCGTTCATTATGGGCCGGCATCACCGAGCACCCGTCGAACGCCGTCGCCGATCATGGCTGGGGGGCCCGGTCGATGATGAAGGACAACGCATCCACCGATGTGATCGTGCACCGGGGCCGGGCGCTGGCCAGCTTCTACCAGTGCGGCGACCTGTACGCCCTCGACCCGATCACCCTCGACGACCTGGGTCGGGAGACGTGGGGTGGCCGGTTCCCCGCCGAAGGGGTGTCGGCCCACCCCAAACTCGACGAACACACCGGGGAGATGCTGTTCTTCAACTACTCGGTCGATGCGCCGTACATGCATTACGGCGTCGTCGATCGCCATGGGGAGCTGACGACCTACATCGACATCCCGCTGCCGGGCCCACGTCTCCCGCACGACATGGCATTCACCGAGAACTGGTCGATCCTCAACGACCTGCCCCTCTACTGGGACCCCAAGGCCCTGGCCGACGGCTACTACTCCAACACCTTCAACCGCGACATCCCCAGCCGCTTCGCCCTCGTGCCCCGCCACGGCACCACCGACGACATCCGTTGGTTCGAGGCCGAGCCGACCTTCGTCCTCCACTGGACCAACGCCTACGAGGACGGCGACGAGGTGGTGCTCGACGGCTTCTTCCAGCACAACCCCACCGCTCGGGGCGTGCCCCGCTTCGGCGGTCAGCTGAAGGGCTTCGAGACGCTCGACATGAACGTGTTGGAGGCCCGCCACCACCGCTGGCGGTTCAACCTGGCCACCGGCGAATGTACCGAGGAGTCGCTCAGCGACCGGTGCGCGGAGTTCCCGATGGTCAACGGCCGTCACGGAGGCCGCCCCTACCGGTACTCGTACCAGGCCCGATGCGCACACGGCCTGTTCGCCTTCGACGGGTTGATCAAGTACGACGCCGTCGACGGGACCGAGGAGCTGCTCACCTTCGACGACGGTGTGTTCGTCAGTGAGACGGTGATGGCCCCGAGAGATGGTTCGAATGCCGAAGACGACGGCTACCTCGTGACCTTCGCCAGCGACATCGTCAACGACGTCTCCGACTGCTACATCATCGACGCCGCCCGGGTCGGCGACGGGCCCATCGCCAAGATTCGCCTCCCGGAGCGGATCTCGTCCGGCACCCATTCGACCTGGGCACCCGCGGCCGACCTCGTGTAGTTCGGCCGTGTGTAGCCGATCGCCGGCGGCGGTCCCTCACCGGCCGGCTACTGGCCGGCCCGAATCTCGCTTCCCTTGAGCGCCTGACCCAGCAACGGACCGAAGAGGCAGACATCGAACACGCCGGCCAGGAGCGGCACGAGACCGACGGCGGCCAGGATCCACCCTGCTCCTCCGATGGTGAGGCCGATCACGATGAGGGCGGCACCGACCAAAATTCGTAGTGCTCGTCCGGCCGTGCTGGCCATGAATGTTGTGAAAGCCATGGTGTTGTCTCCTTCTCCATCGGCTCGGATTCCATTGATCGGAGCCATTATTCCGAATTACCGAATATACGGACTTAACCGGCGAGTGGTCGTCGCCATTCCCGATCTGGTTGGATGGCCTGGTTGGAAGACACTGTCGCAAACCACGATCCATAGGGGAGAGGTCGGCCATGAGAAACGAGCTGGTTCAGCCCATCGTCGAGACCTGGCTCGACCACGTCGAGCGCAGTCAACCATGGACCGACCCCACCCTCGGCGCCGGAGCCCGGTTTCCCGCCGGGCGCTACGTCGACCACGACCATCTGGCCTTGGAACGGGAGCGCCTCTTCGGGCGGCTGCCGCAAGCGGTGGCGTTGACCGCGGATGTGCCCGACGTCGGCTCCTACGTCACCCGTGACCAGTTCGATGTGCCGCTGGTGATCTCCCGGGGCGCCGACGGCGTCGTGAGGGCGCTGGCCAACGTGTGCGCCCACCGAGGCGGACAGGTGGTGGGAGGCTTGGCCGACGGCATCGTCCGGGGCTGCGCCCGCCGCCACGCCTGCCCCTACCACGCCTGGACCTACGATCCCGAAGGCACCCTCGTCGGCGTGCCCGACCAGGGTTCGTTCCCGTCGGTCGAGGTGCCGGGCCCGGGGATGACGGCGCTGCCGTGTGTGGAGTCCGACGGTGTGATCTGGGTTCTGCCCGACGTGTCCGCCGCGGGGGAGGAGCTGGGCGCTCCGGATCTGGGTGTCACCGCCGATGATTTCGCCCACTTCGACATCGGCGGTCACGAACACTGGCGCAGCCACCGGTTCGACCTGGCCATGAACTGGAAACTCGTGGTCGACACGTTCCTCGAGCCGTACCATTTCGCGTCGCTACACCGGAACACGGTTGGCCCGATCTTCTTCTCCAACCTGTGTTACGCCGACCGCCACGGGCCCTTCGTCCGCCACCTCATTCCCCGCCGCTCGGTGGCCGATCTGGCCGAACAACCGCCCGGGACCTGGGACATCGTGCCCCACACGGCGCTGGTCTACGTGCTGTTCCCGGCCACGGTGTTCGTGATGCAGATCGACCACATCGAGATCTGGCGGGTGTGGCCTCAGGACGACGACCCCGGACGCTGCTGGTGCGACCTCGACTTCTACATTCCGATCGGCCCGAAGACTGAGTCGTCGGAGCGGCACTGGGAGAACAACTGGCGCCTCACCATCGACACCGTCGAACACGAGGACTTCCGGGCCATGGCCGGCGTCCAGCGGGGTGTCGCCTCCGGGGCGATCGACGACGTGCACTTCGGCGCCAACGAGCCGGCGCTGATCATGTACCACCAGGCCCTCGACGAGGCCCTGGCCTGACCGGAGCAACCTGGCCCGCCCTGCCCCCACCGCCCGGAGCCGCCCGGCCCCGCCCGGAGCCGCCCGGCCCCGCCCGGGAGCCGCCCGGCCCGACCCGGAGCCGCCCGGCCCCCACCGCCCGGACTCGGCCTCACCGCCCGAGGTCTGCGCGGTTTTGCGGTCTCTGGACCCCTTTCCGCGCAAACCTGCCTGGTGGGAGGACGTGACAGCGGTCAGCCGATAGGTTTGACGGTGCTCGAGGCCGCGGCCTCCTCGATCATCGATTCGGAGGTCCTCGATGGGCGACCTCGCCCGGTACCTGGCCGATCATCACGGTGTCGTGACGCGTTCTCAGGCAGTTGAGTTTGGTGTGACACCGAACAGGATCCGCGGGCTGGTACGGCGCGGGGAGTGGATTCGAGTGCACGCAGGCGTGTACCGGGCGGCGTCGGCCCCCGACACCTGGCGGTCACGAGCACGAGCCGGTGCGCTGTCCGGACGGGGTCTGGTCAGCCACCAGGCCGCGCTGCGGATCTGGAGTGTCGACGGCTGCGATCGGCACGACACCCTTCACGTCACCACCCCGAGTCAGCGGGCAGGGCGGTCCCTGGCTTCGGGTGGTCACCCGATCCGGCTGCACCGCTCCAACCGATTCGACTTGGCCGACGGGCGGTTCATCGACGGGATCCCGGTAACCGGGATCGCTCGGTCGGTGTTCGACACATCGGCTGTCGTCGGCGACGCCGACCTCGACTGCATCATCGACGCCGTCCTGCGCCAGCGGCTGTGCCGTCTCGACGATCTCGTCGCCACGGTCGATGCTCACGGCACCAACGGGCGGGCCGGCGCCGGTCGGCTCAAGCGCCTGCTTGATCTGCGCCGACCCGAGCAGCGCATACCGGACAGCCGGTTCAACCGCCTGGTGGGGCGACTGCTTGCCCGGGCCGGGGTCACCGAGCCGGAGTACGAGTACGAGGTTCGGGTCGGCGGGCGGCGGCTTCGGGTCGATCTCGCCTATCCGAATCACGGCCTCGCAATCGAGTGCGACAGCGCCCGCTGGCATCATGACCGCCGCTCGTTCGAGGCCGATTCTCGGCGGCGCAACCTCCTGCTGGCCGCCGGCTTCCGGGTGCTGTCGTTCACCTGGTCCGACTATGCCGGTGATCCAGAGGGGTTGGCGGCCATGGTCCGAGCAGGTTTGCGCGAAAAGGGATCGTGAGAGCGCAAGATCGCGCACACCTGTCAGCTGGAGACCGGGATGGGGGTCGGGCTCAGCTGAACAGGTACTTGCCGCAGTGCGGCCACTGGCCGGCGCCGGCCTTGTTGTAGAGGATCTGCGCCCGGTTGGTCTGCTCGGCGACCGAGGCGTCGACCGGGTTGCCCGAGCCGCCGACTGAGGCCCACGTCCTGAGGCTGAACTGGTAGAGGCCGTAGTAGCCGGCGGGGTTGACGGCTTTCGGGTTGCCGCTGGATTCACACTGGGCCAGGGCGGCCCAGTTGAGACCGGCGGCGGCACCCCCGGCCGAGGCTCCCGGATCGGACACAGGCTGGACCGGAGCGGGCTTGGTGCCGACCCGGACGACCTCGGTTACCGGCTCGGCCGTCACCAACGTCTCGATCGCCTCCTCGGAGGTGAGCTCGTCGTTGGTGTAGGTCAGCTCGTAGGTGACGTCCTTGGAGCCGTCGACGCCTTCGGTCTCGGTCCGGCGGGTACCGACCGTCAGGTCGGCGTCGTTGCGTTCGGTGGTTTCGTGGGGGATCGCCTCGGTCCGGACCTCGGTCTCGACCCGGATCCGGGTGATGGTCACGGTCATGGCCTCGGTCACTCGCGACTCGGGTGACGGCGTCAGGCGGTCGTCCTCACCGACGGTCACGCCGGCTGTTGCGAGGAGGTCGGCAACCGTGGCGTCGGTGCTGGTCACCGAGCGAGCGCGCCCACCGTCGTCGATGGTCACCGACTTGGGGGTGGTGATGACCACGGCCGCGCCGGAGCGGGGCAGTTCGGCGTCGAGCGGCACCGAGACGGCCGAGTCGTCGACAGGGGCGTCGATGGCGGCCAGCGCCTCGCCGATGATCAGCTCGGTCGAGGTGTGCGTGGTCTCGACGCCGTCGACGGTCACGGTGAGGGGGCGGGCGTAGCGGATTTCGACCGCTGCGCCGTCATCCAATTCGGTCTCCAATGGGGGCACGACGAAGTCGTCGGTGCCAACCTCGATCTCCTCCTGGGCGAGCAGGTCGGCCACGGTGTCGGCCCGGGTCTCAACCGGCAGGCTTGCACCGTCGACCGACAGGTCGACCGTCACCGAGCTGGTGATGTACCAGACGACGGCGGCTCCGAACACCACCACGGCGGCGGCCAGCGCAGCCAGGAACAGCGTGCGGGCCCGCGTCGAAGCAGGAACCGGACTCGTGTGGCGGTTGTCGGTCGGGTCGTCGTTGATCGCGACCTCGGGACGCGGCATCGTTTCAGTGTTGTCGGGCGTCGTACTGAGCATGGTTCTCCAGATCAGGACGGACTCCGGACCGACGGTCTCGGAGTCGTGGCAGTACGTTCACCGGCAACGGTAACAGTTCCGTAACACCAAGCGGTGTCAGACGTCGATTTGGCGCGATGCGTAGGTGCGATAGGCGATAGCGACAGCACCGATCACCAGAACGGCGAACGGACGGGCCTGGGCGAAGACGATGGCGATGGTGGTGGCGGCCAGGAGCACACCGGCGGTCAGCAGGCGAGCGGTCGCCAGCCGTTCGGACCGCTCGTTCAGCGCGCTCAAGGCGCTCCGGGCCCGGGCGGCGACCTCGTCGTCGGTGCCGGCGCCGGCGGCCAACGACTGCAGAGCCTCCGGCTCGGTTATGCGTTCGGCGGCCTCCATCCGGAACCGGTAGTCGGGGTCGGCGGCCAGGGCCGTCAGCGTGTTGCCGGGCGGGATTCGGGCCAGAGCGGTCTCGGCCACTCCGTCGTTACCGCTGCGGGCCAGATTGGTCAGTATCGGCTCGTCGTCGATCCGGCTGAGTGCCTCTCGCCATCGGGGGTGGCCGGGGTCGCCGGCGATTCGGGCCAGCACATTTACGTCGTCGATCTGTGAGATGGCGTGGCTCTGGACGTGCGGTGTCGGATGGCTGCTCAAACGGTAGAGGGCATCGGGATCTCGGATGAAGCGAACGGCCGAGCGGCTGATTCCCTCGTCGTGGTTGGCCGCGAGCTCGTACACCGTCCGGTGGTCGAGGCGGCTCATGGCCGCCTGTCGAACCGAGGCGTCGCCGTCACGGGCGAGGGTGGTGAGGAGCCCGCCGCCGTCGGCGGCCGGATCGAGATGGCGGGCGATGGCCCGGCGGGTCTCCGGATCGGGGCTTTGGGCCACCAGTCGGAGAACCTTCGGGTTCTGGATCTGGGCGATGACCGCGGACCGAACCGATTCGGCGGGGTCGACGATAAGGCGCTGGATGATCGACGGGTCGCTGACCCCGGAGGCCAGGGCGGCCCGCACATCGGGGTCGGGGTCGGCGGCCAGGCTTTCGGCCAGCGGCCCGTGGCTGATGCGCCCGGCGGCCAGAACCCTGGTCCGCTTCGGGCGCTCCGGTTCGATCAGCTGACCGAGCAGGCCGTGGTCGGTGATGCGGGGCACGGCGATGGTGGCCACCGTGTCGTCATGGTCCTGAGCCAGGGTGAAGAGCACCGACTGGGTGGGGCTGAGCGTGGCCACCTCCCGGCGTTGAGCCGCCGACGGGCTGTTCACGAAGCTGTCGACCACCGCCACCTCTTGAGGCGACAGCGCCTGACCCGCCGTCGAGGTGATGCCGACGGTGCTCGACACGGTCGGGATGGCGGACGGCGTGCCTGATGGGGTCTCTGTCGGCGAGGCCGACCGCGGCGGGGGAGGGATGGATGCCGCCGCCGAAACGGGCTTGGCGTCCGGCGCCGGGGGCGGTGGGCCGGATGACGGCGGACCCGACGGTGGGGCCACCGGCTTCGATCCCCGGTTCTCGCGGCCACGCTGGGCATCGGCCCGGGTGGGTCCCGGCGGGGTGTCGCGTCCGAGCGCGGTGAGGGCGGCCAGGAGTTCGGCCGCCGTCTGGAATCGCTCCTCGGGATCCTTGGCCAGCGCTTTGACCCAGAATCCGTTCAACTGCGGGGCTCGGTCGGACACGGGGATCGGTGCGTTCAGCACCCGGTTGAGCAGGGCCTCGTGTGACCGTTCACCGGCGACGTGGTACGGCGCAGTGCCGTCGATCAGCGTGAACAGCGTCGAACACAGCGAGTAGAGGTCCGAGCGTTCGTCGTTCTTGGTGGCACCGTTGAGGAACACCTCCGGCGCCGCATGCTCGAAGGTGGCGGCGTTCAGCGTGGCCGACGCGCTGCGGATCACGGCGATGCCGAAGTCCGACAGTTTGACCTGACCGTCGGGGGCCAGAAGTATGTTGCTCGGCTTGATGTCGCGGTGCACGATGCCCCGGGCGTGGGTGTGCATCAACGCCTTCGACACCTGGCCGGCGTAGGAGATGGCGGTCTTGACCTCGACGGCACCGTTACGGGCCAGCGAGTCGGCAAGCGACCCGCCGGGCACGTACTCCATCACGAAACACGGGTTGCCGTTGCGGGTCTCGGCGAAGCGGTAGATGACGGCGAGGTTCTCGTGGCTGCCGAGGTCGGCCAGGATGCGGGCCTCCCGCTGGAAGCGACGAACACCGTCGTCGTCCAGGTGGCGCAGCACCTTGACGGCGACTTTCCGGCCGAGCGCATGATCGTCGGCGCAATAGACGGTGGCGAAACCACCCCGACCGATCTCGACGTAGTTCTCCAGCCCCGCAATACCGAGCCCGGTTGCCGGGCTGGTTGAGTCATGGCCGAGGCCGGGCGCTTGGCCCTGGTCCGCCTGCTTCGTCGGCGGATTCTCCGGGTCGTAGACCGAGGTCGTCTGCTGATCGATGTTCGTAGTCTAGAACGATCGGCGGGACCGGCGGGCTCGGAGGAGGACCAATCCCGGCTAGCGACGGCCCACTGCCGTCAGATGATCGAGGTGATCGCCGACATCCGCGCAGTCCGGGCAGTCGTCGGCCGGGCGGAGGCCGAGGCGGATCAGCCGGCCGTAGATCGTGCACCCGAGGCAATAGCCGGCGAACGCCTCCAGGGAGGCGGCCACCGCGAGTGCGGCGATGATCACCGCTGCCAGTGTCGTCGACCCGGCGAGTTGGGCGATCGACGCGGCGGTGGTGAAGGCCGCACCGATTCCCTGGGCGAACCGTTTCGGTGCACCGCTCACGTAGCGGTGCCTGATGGGGAGGCGGGGGGTGACGACGCCGGTGACGAGCCGGCCCAGCGGGCTGAGTGTTGGTCCGGTCAGGACCCGGGCCCAGAACCCGTAGGTCATGACCGCCAGCACGAGACCCCAGCCGGTGACCAGGTACACGGCGGCCATGGCCACCACGCCTGCGGCCACGAGTCGGGCGGACGTCTCGTTGACCGGATTGGGAAAGCGGAACAGTGGATCGACCCGTGATGTCATGAGCATGACTCCTAAAACCTGACTAAGCTGATCGACTATTCCTAGTATCCAGCCTTTTGGCCGAATTTGTCTGTGACTTCCAACACGTCCTCTCATGCCACGAGCCCGACCGTCCATCCTCTTCTTCCACGCCCATCCCGACGACGAGGCGATCTTCACCGGCGGCACGATCGCCCGGCTGACCGATCTCGGGATCGACGTCACCGTCGTCATCGCCACCGATGACCATCACGACGGATCGGCCGGCTCCGGCGTCCGGCGCCGGGAGGCCGGGTCGGCGGCGTCGGTGCTGAAGATCGATCGGCTGGCGTTCCTCGGCTACCCCGACTCGGGTCTTGGTCCCCATCCCGATCCGCGCAGTTTCGCTGCGGTGCCGACTCCGGAGGCCGCCGAGTGCCTGGCCGGCGTCGCCCGGGAGGTCGAGGCGGATGCCATCGTCGTCTACGATGCCGGCGGCATCTACGGCCACCCCGACCATCTGGCCGTCCATCGGGTGGGCATGGCCGCGGCCCGGATGGCCGACGTGTCGACCGTCTACCAGACCACGGTCGATCGCGAGCACCTGCATTTCGTGGCCACCCACGTCGTCGGGGACGCCGTCGAGGCGTTGATGCAGGCGTCGGAGGCCGACCGGCCGGAAGCGATGCTGGGCGATGCGATGGCCGGACCGGTCGACGGCAAGCTGGCCGGGGGCACCCCGACGGTGCTGATCGATGTCACGGTCGACGTGTCCGAGGTCCTGACCCGAAAACGGGCCGCCATGGCCGCCCACGCCAGCCAGATCCCGCCCGATTCCGAGGTCATGGGATTCGACGACGCAACGTTCGCCGCCGTCTACGGTCACGAGTGGTTCGTGCGCTGTGGCCCGGCCACGGCGCTCGACGATCTCACGACTCCATAAACTCTCGACCGAAAA
Organism: Acidimicrobiales bacterium; assembly: GCA_965216675.1. GTDB lineage: Bacteria > Actinomycetota > Acidimicrobiia > Acidimicrobiales > SZUA-35 > JAHELU01. The sequence continues at coordinate 3,461,726 of CBDCGK010000004.1, forward strand.
CTTGCGTCGGCCCCGAACCTGCCGATGTTATGGGTAGATGTCCCCACGCGGATTGGGGGCCTGCACACCTGAGGTGAGCCGTTGAATCCCGAACTGGTTCGAGCCGGACTGTCGCTGAGTGCTGTTGGGATGATCGCGGTAATCGGCGGTCTGCTGGTGACCGGCTCGGCCCGAACGGTGGGTGAGAGTTTCCGCCAGTCGGTCGAACCGGCATTGATCCAAGTGAGAAGTCGCACCGAGCGGTCCCGGTCGGAGCTGGCCGACCGGTCGATCCTCGTGGCGATCGGCCTGGCCGTGCTGTCGATCTTCACCGGCAGTGTCATGGCCGGCACCCTGGTTGCGCCGCTGCTGTACATGGCCAGACCGGCGATCAGGCGGGCCACCAGCCAGGAACACCGCCTGCTGGCCCTGGCGGGAACGTTCAGCCTCGACCTCATGATCGGCGTCTACCTACCGCTCGGCCTCGCCCACCTCCTGATGCTCGACTGGCTGATGGCGTCATGCCTGTTCACGGTCGTGCTGGCGTTGAGTTGGCCCGCCGGGGGAGGGGAGTCGATCCCGGGTCGACGGTGGCAGCTGGCTCCCATTCCGAGCTGAGCGACACACCTCCTGTGCGCTACCCGGCGTAGCGCACGAAGAGGCTGTCGAACGGCGTCGGGTTCACGAGCGTCTCACCGGAGCTCATCCTCACCGCCGCCACCTTCGGCTCGGGTCCGCCGGCGAAGACCAGGCGGTCGCCGACGATGAAGGTCTCGGCGCCCAGCAAGGTGATGACCTCCTCGTTGGTCCAGCGCGTCTCGCCGGACTCGGTGTCGAAGCCGCGGACCACACCGTCGGTGTCCATCGCGGTGAAGATCGAGCCGTCGTCGCTGATCTGCCAGGACCAGCCGTCGGTGTCGACGATGAGGCTGCCCGTGGCGTCGAGCAAGGTCACGGAGTTGTCAGCCTTGAGAACGTGGAACGTGGCGTCCCCTCGCCGTTCGATGTGGAGGAAGACCTCGACCTCCTGATCCCTCCCGGTCAGCGACGGGAACATCGTGCCCTCCGTCGACGCAACCTGCACCCGCTGACCGGTCTCGCAGTCGACCTCCCACAGCGGCACCGCCCACCACTCCTGGCCGAGGGCGCCGAGCGGGAGGGGGTCGCCGAAGTCGATCGGGTCGCCGAGCTCGTAGCCGGGCATCAGGAGGGCCCAACCGCCGTCGTCCTGGATGATCGGCTCCACGGCGGCGATATGTTTGGGATCGACGACAGTGCCTTCGACGAACCAGGGGTAGGGAGGGCAGCTGATCGGCCGGCCCTGGAGATCGAGTCGGGGACCGTCGGGGACCAGGGTCCCGTAGCCGGCGGTGACCAGTGCGTCGCCCAGCTTGCCGACAACCCGATAGTCGGTGTCGTCGTAGCTGTCGACGTCGCCGTCGACCACAACGTATCCCTGGGCTTGCGGTTCTGTCCTGGCCCCGGTGGTGGCGACGAGGACGTCGGTACCGAGGAGGTCGGCGATGGCCAGCGCCTCGCCGGCGTGGGGCAGCTTCGGTTGGACCGCGGCCTCACGTTCGACGTCGCAGTTGACGCTGTTGGTCACGTCGATGCTGTCGAGCTCGTCGAAATCCATCACCCCGGCTTCCCGACCGACCTCGACGAGCGCGCCGCCTTCGAGCCGCCAGGAGATCTTGGTCCAACGATGGTCGCCGTGGCCATCGGATTCGTCGAGCGGTTCGGAGCCGGTCGAAACCAGCGTTCCGTCAGGAAGGCAGACGAGGCCGACATTGCACCAGTCCTGGCACGAGCCGCTACTCGCATCGACCGGGAACCCGTCGACCACGGAGGCGTCACCCTCGATCGGCACCCGGCCGATGGAACAGTCGTCGAGGCGGTACACGTCGACCCGTTTGAAGTTGTTGGCCTGCTCGAACGCCAACAGCTCCTCGGCCCCGTCGCCGTCGAGGTCGAAGCCGAGCGGCCATGGTGTCTCGAGCACGGGGACCCGTCCCGGCTCCAGCGGGCTCAGCACGATGATACTGTTGAAGTCGGCCAATAGATGGGTGGGTGTCACCGAATCGGCTTCCGGCACCGGTGGTCCGACGACCCAAATCCAGTCGTCATCGGGAGTGTCGGGCGGTGAGTGCGGACCGATGATCCCGTCGATGTCGGCCCGGCCTGGCCCGGCGAACACCGAGATGTCGCGACCGGGGACGAACGACGACTCGATTCCGACGCAGCCGGTCGGCAACTCACCGGTACCGTCCACCGGTGCCGCGCCGCTGTCGGGGCGATTCGGCGTGGTGGTGGTTACGGGGACCTGCTGTTCCTGTGGGTTGTCGATGGTGTCGATGTCGGTGGCGTCACCGTCGAACAGCGCGGGACCGACCCGGATGGCCGAGCCGACGGCGATCAGGGCGACGACGGCGGTGGCCGCCACCGCCCACAGCCGCCGATCCCGGAGCGAGGGCAGCCACGCCCATCGTGACGGTCCGCTGCGGTGCCGTTCGAGGATCGTACTCCACGACGGCGGGGTAGCCCGATCGCCGAGCCGCCCGAGGAGCCGGTTGACGAGATCGGCCTCGTCGGCGGGGCCGATCTCGTTGTGCATCGGCTCGTTCATTGGGCACCTCCCAGCAGCGATCGGGTATCCCGATCTGTTCCGTGGCCGTCCGCCCGCAATGCAACCCGCAGCTTCTGTCTTGCTCGCGCCAGTTGCCGCCGTACCGAGCCGTCCGAGATCTGAAGGCGGGCGGCGATGTCCGACGGCGTGAGGTCCTCCCAGTAGGCCAGGTGCACCACGGCCCGTTGCTGGGGGCTGAGCCGGGCGAGGGCTGCCGCCACCTCCGGTGAGACAAGGTCGTTCTCGTCGACGCCGGGGACCGTGGCGGGCGACGGGTGCAGCCGGGCGGCCATCGCCTCCCGTCGATGTCGTCGACCGAGGGTCCGCCAGTCCTTGGCTCCGGCGTTGGCCACTGCCCGGTAGACGTAGGGCCGCAGCGATTCAGGACCCGTCGAGGCTCCCAGATGCCGGTTCATGACCGAGACCATCGCGGTGGCCACCACGTCGTCGGCCCGGCTTGGGCCGACGATGGTCGCGGCGAACCGCACGAGTGCATGTTGCTCGCGGTGGTAGAAATCGGCGAAGCCGTCGATCTGCACACCCGTATGATCCCACCGTCGCCCCGTCCGGGTGACAGGCAACGTAGATTTCTGATGCACCGGCCCCTCTTGCCCCGGTGCTCGGAAGGCGGTACACACAGGACATGCGTGATGTGGGGACATGGATCGATGGGGCGCGTCGGGCGGCGGCCGAGGCGGTGGCCCGCCCCGGTGACTGGCTGACCGGTGACGCCCGCCTCGACGTGTGGCGGGAATCCAGGCGGGCCGACCACGATCCGATCGACCGGGCCCGGCGAGCGGCCGTCAGCCCCGCTGCGATCACCGACCGTCATCCGGCGTCGGAGCATCTGACGGCGGCGGCCGTCGATGTCGTCCATCGTGTGGCGACCGACCCCGGGCGGCTGACTCGCAGGTGGGCCGACGAGCGGATCGCCGAGCTGGGTGCCGAGACCTACACCGAGCTGGTGGGACTGACCGCCGTCGTCCGCTGTCTCGACACGTTCTCCGTCGCCATCGGCGGCGAACTGATGGAGCCGCTCCAACCGGCGTCGGGCGGTGGAGGGCGACCCGGCCCGTGTCCGTCCCGACGATGTCGGCGACGTCGGCGCGTGGGTCGCTCAGTCGGTCGACAAGGCGCTGGCCAACGTCAGTCGTGCGCTGTCGTTGGTGCCGGTGACCAATGAGGCGTGGCGGGGTCTGGTCAACTCTCACTACTCCCGGGGCCACGAGTTCCTGGAGCTGGCCTGGGACCGGGCGCTTTCACGGGTGCAGGTCGAGGCGGTCGCCGCCCGAACCACGGCTGAACTCGACTGCTTCTATTGAACGACCTCACACGTGGTGCTGCTCCGTGAGAGCAGCCGGATCCTGGGCCACGAGATCGACGTCGACGCGGTGGTCGACAAAACACGTTCGCCCGCCGCCGGCGAGTACGGGTTCCCGGCGGCGGCCGAGCTGTTGGCGTTCGCGTCGGCCGCAAACGGGGCCGCCAACCCGGCGATGGCGATGGGGCTGGAAGGCCACGGCGAAATCACCGACACGCTGGTCGACGCCCGCAACGAACTCGTCGCTGCCGTCGGACCCGAAGGGCTTCTGGAAGCCGCGGCGACCGTCGCTGCCTTCAACGGGCTGGTCCGGGTGGCCGATGGCACCGGGATCGAACTCGACGACGCCATGATCGTGGCCTCGACCGATGTTCGATCCGACCTCGGACTCGACGCGATGGCCGGGTCGGCCAACACCCGCCGTCTCGATGCCGCCGCCACCTCCCCCGGCCCCGGTGACGTGACGCCACCGTCGGATCCGGGCGGTGACCGGGTGCGCTCACTCTTCGCCGACGCCGACCCCGCCTGAACTTTGAGCTCCCAGCGACCCAGCCCGCCCGAACTTTGAGCCTCGGGCGACCCCCTGGTGGGTCGTCAGGCGCACAAAGTTCGGGCGGGGTCGGGCGGCTCAGCCGAGGGCGAGGAGGATGTCGGCCAGCGCTTGGGGATGGCTGAACGGGATCATGTGGGTGGCGGCGATCTCGTGGTACGACCAATCGTCGGAGCCTCTCGCCCGGGCCGCCGCCCGATGGAACGCCGAGTCCGGGTCTTCGCCGGGGTCGGCCGTCGCCTTGATGTACGTGAGCGAGAACAGCCACTCCTCCAGCGGCTTCGACAGACGCACCGGCTGGGTCACGGTCCCCAATGGCTGCCCGACCCGGCGGGCGTCCGACCAGGCCGTCAGCTCCGGCGTGTCGAGGTCCCGAGGCAGGGCGGCCATCAGCCAGTCGTTGACCGGGCCGCCGTCGGGTGCCACCCAGACCGGACTCGGATCGGACCCCGGCACGAACAGTTCGATGGCCGACTGGCCGTCGTCGGGCACGAAGGCGTCGAGGTAGACGAGGTGGCGAACCCGGTCACCGATGTGGTCGAGAGCGCCGGTGACCACCATGCCCCCGTAGGAGAAGCCGACGAGCACGATATCGCGCAGGTCCTCGTAGACGACGGCGTTCACCAGGTCACGCACATGGAGATCGAGGTCGATCATCGGATGAGCCAGGTGGGAGCGCTCACCGATGCCGGTCAGCGACGGGGTGTGGACCTCATGCCCAGCCCGCCACAGCAGCGGCCGGACGAACTTGAAACCGTAGGACCCACCCCAGGCCCCATGACACAACACATAGGTGCTCATGACACCTCTCTCATCGCACCTACCTCATCGAGGGTCACTCGCCACGCTTGCCTCATCAGCGGATCAACCGACCGGCACGCCGGCGGTACATCCGCCGATCGTGTAGTCGGGCCCGACGTTGGGGTAGCCGAATCGGGGTTCGAGCAGGTCACGATCCGAGGTGATCAGGGGTGAGGTGTACGCGTCGTTGAACAGGCGGTTCGGGTCGCTCCCCTGGGAGTCCCAGTCGGTGCACCACACGCCGGTGGCCGAAGCGAGCCCGACGAAGAACGAACTGGTCGGGTCGGTGGTCGAGTAGAGGGCGTTCAGGTCGGCGTCGGTCGCGTTCAGCAGCCGGGTCACGTCGGCGGTGAACCCGCCGACTCCGCCCAAGCGGTTGACCGTGACGACGGCGTCGGCCCCGCCGGCATCGAGCGCGGTGACCCGGAGCGGATCGGCCCAACCGCCGACCGACAGGAAACCGCTGCTCAGCTCGACCGCCGGGCTGAACCCGGGTTCGGCCGGCGACGAGCCCAGCACCTCACGCCACGGTGGGGCGCCGAGCGGCACGAACTGCTCGCTGACCAGATCGTCATAGCGGCGGTCGAGCCCTCGCTCCATGCGGGACAACTCCCGCGGCTGACCCCAGTAGCCGACGCCGACGTCGTCGAAGTCGGGCTCGAACGAGGGTGCCTCGGCGGCCAGCCACGCCGCTCGGGCCTGACGCCACTCGTCGATGGCCCCGCCGGTCAGGACGCCGGTGACACCGAACACCGGTAGGTAGGTGCCGACCGGATCGTCGGCCCGGTTCGCTCCGCCGACCGCGGCCAGCCGTTCCCGGTAGCTGTTGAACAGGTCGGTGAAGCGCTCGCCGCAGGTGTTGGCGCCATCCCCGCCGCCGCCATTGTCATATGGCGTGGCCGCGACCTGCTCCCAGGTCAGCCCGATCGTGGTCGGGGCGCAGCCGTCGAGCCATGCTGCGACCGCGGTGCGGTCGGCCGGCCCGTAGGCGGCGTAGAACGAGCCGAAGCGACCGAGCAGCGATGCGAACTCGTCGAAGTCGACGACGGAGGTCCGCAGGAACACCTTGGGATCGTCGACCTGGAAGTTGATGCCCTTCTGCAACCCGTCGATGATGTCGGTGGCGTGGAAGACGGGGTCGGGTGAGGTGGCCAGGAGCTCGACGAGTTCGGGATTGACGAGTGGACCGAGATCCCGCAGGAGTCGTTGCAGGGCCGCAACCCCTTCGAGCGGTACCGGTCCCTCGAGCAGGGCGACGATGCCTTCAGCCTCGATGCGGGCGATCAACTGGCCGACGATCTCGGCGTCCTGGAAGAGACCGGCGTCGGTCAGACCGATCGCCGACTTCAGCAGGAGCGCCAGGCGGGCGTCGCGTTCGAGCATCGAGCACCGACGACTGCCGCAGCGGTGGAGGTCGGGGTTGGCCCACATGCTTTCGAGCAGGAAGCTGGTGATGCTGCCCGAGCTGCCGCCGGCGGCACAGGTGATGGCCCCGTACTCCTCGACGTGGCGGGCCAGCGCGCCGTAGTGGGCGAACAGGTTCTGGCCGTTGCCCCGTATCCCGGCACAGGTGGAGGCGCTGATCGACGGTCGGGCCGCCGGCGGACGTCGGGTGGGTGACGTGGTCGGCGGCATAGCCGAAGGCGCTTCGGTGGCCACGACCGCCGCTTCGCTCGGTAGCGCCGTCACCGGCAGTGCGGTTGCGGACAGTACGGCCAGCACGACGACCGCCGCCAGCGCCACCGCCGTCCTCGGTCGTGTTCCATGCCGGTGTGATCTCATGTCGTCCGCCCCCTCTGTCGTCGGCCACGACAGGTGTCGGCCGTGTCAGCTCAAGAGGTTAGTGGGCGCCGGTGTCGACGGGCCAGCCCTGCTTGGTGCTGGATCGACCGGGTCCCGCTACCGGCGGCCTCAGATAGGGGTGGTGGCGTTTCAGGTCGAGGAAGGGTCGTTCGACGACACGCCAGCTCAGCGTGGCCACGGCGATCGTGGCCGCTGCCGTCACGGTCAGACGAAACACCACCGGCGCGGTGTCGTAGTCGAACCCGGCGTAGACGAGCACGTCCTTGACGACCGTGTGCCACAGGTACAGGCCGTAGCTGATCGTGCCCAGCCACACCAGCGGCCGCCACTCGAGCGCTCGTCCGGCAAAGCCAGTGGTTCCCACGGCCGCCCGCCAGATCAGGCCGGCCATCGCCACGAAGGCCAGGAGTCGGAACGCGGCGTGGGCGGCTCGGCTCTCGTCGAGCATCGTGTCGACCGACGCGTACACGACCACCCAGACCACGAACATGATCGGCCACACACGCCCGAGTCGATCAGCCCAGCGTGGATGGCGCTCGGCGACCACCGCGAGCAGGCAGCCGACAACCAACCCGACGAACGCGCCCGGCGGCACGACCGCGGTCTGCGGCAACGGGTACAGGCCGATCACGATGACCGCCACGAAGGCGGCGACGAGACGCGGCCGCCTCAGTCCGAGCACGGCCGGCGCGGCCAGGAGATAGAACTGCTCCTCCACCGCAAGGCTCCACAGGTGGGCGACCGGGATGTCCCATCCGCCGAGGGCGATACGGACGTTGGCGGCATAGGCGAGATACCAGCCGAGGCCGTCGTCCCAGGTGACGATCCCGGTCGCCCAGGTGGTGAAGAGGAAGAAGTAGTAGGCGGGGAACAGGCGGAGAAATCGGCGGATGTAGAACGCGGTGATGGGCCGGGCGACACCGATCGCCGGCTCGACCGCAAGCCGGTCCCGGTTCACGCCGAGCAGGATGCCGGTGATCAGGTAACCGCTGAGCACGAGGAACAACCCGACGCCGAGGAACCCGAGTTGGGGGTCGTGGCCGGCGATCGTCACATCCTCCCAATGCTGGAGGGCCACCAGCGCCACCGCCACCGCCCGCAGGGCGTCGAGCTGAGGCCGGTGGCCCGAAGGAAGCGCCATATGTTCCAATGGTCGGCCGACCGAGCTCCCGGATTGAGCCACCCACAGCGATTCTGCGGTTCCCCGGCCCACCAAAAACAGGGGTTGGGGAACCGCAGTTCCGGCTGTCGGTGCCCGCAACTACCGTGGTCGACATGGTCTACCTGCGAAAGGCGGCCGTCTCCGACGGAGGCGAGGGACCGGCAACCGGCGAGTACCCGTTCGGGTTGGCGGCGGTCACCGCGCTCGATCACATCCGATTCGACGACGTCACCGTACTGGTAGGCGACAACGGCACGGGAAAGTCGACCCTGGTCGAGGCGATCGCCATCGCCGTCGGACTCAACCCGGAGGGCGGCAGCCGCAACCTCCGGTTCGAAACCTATGACACCCACAGTGATCTCGCCCGATCACTGACCCTCACCTACGAGCGCCGGCCCCGCTGGGGATGGTTCCTGCGAGCCGAGACGTTCTACGGGATGGCGTCACACATCCATACCGACGACGACCCCTACGCCGGAGTCAAGTCGCTGTTCCCCGATCTGCACAACCGGTCGCACGGTGAGTCGTTTCTGGCGCTCATCGAGAGCAGGATGAGTGGAGACGGCTTCTACCTTCTCGACGAGCCGGAGTCGGCGCTCTCGTTTCACGGCCAGTTGCGGCTGCTGCGGGTCATGCATGATGCGGTTGCGGCCGGGGCCCAGTTCATCATCTCGACCCACTCGCCGCTCCTCATGGCTTTTCCGTCGGCGACGATCTACGAGTTCGACGCCGACGGCGCAGCCGCGGTGGCCTTCGATGACGTCGAGGCGGTCGGGCTGTGGCGGGGATTCCTGGAGTCGCCCGACCGGATGTTCAGGCACTTGTTCGCCGATGACTGAGCGAGGCACTCACCCGCGGTTGATCATTGGGCGCACGGGCCGGCGGTGGCCGGGCGTGGGTGGGGCGAAACGTCGATGCCGGTACGCTGGATCACCGCCGTTCTGGACGGCCTCGGGCCAACGGGCCCCGTCGAATCGGAACGAGCGTGCAACAACAAGCGGCGTCACGGTCGGTAGACCGAGGCGCCGAACAGGTGGTGGAGCAACGGAGTTCCGCCACTCACCCTGCTCTCGAAGGTCTCGAGAGCCCCGGCAGGTCCGGGTCCACAGGGAGGTAGAAGCCCGCCTATGAGGGCATACGAATTAATGGTCATTTTCAACGCCGACACGGAAGAGTCGGCGGTCCAGACCTTCATCAACCGCCTCGAGCAGATGGCCAAAGAGGCCGGGGGAACGCTCGAGAAGTCCGAGAAGTGGGGCGTTCGAGAGTTCGCCTACGAGATCAACAAGGCCCGCGAAGGGTTCTATGTCGTCTTGGAGTTCATGGCTCCCAACGCGCTGACCGAGCTCGATCGGGTTCTGCGCCTCGCGGATGACGTCATCCGCCACAAGTTCATCCGCCTGCCACTCGACGAGGCTCATCGTCGGGGCTTGGCCGGCGTGACCGCCTAACAAGGGAGACGAACTCCATGGCTATCGACAACACCGTGACAATCACCGGCAACGCCACCCGGGAACCGGAGCTCCGCTTCACCCCCTCGGGGCAGGCCGTGGCCAACTTCGGCGTGGCGGTGAACCGCCGCTGGCAGAACCGGCAGACCCAGGAGTGGGAGGAGTCGGTTTCGTTCTTCGACATCACCTGCTGGTCGACCCTGGCCGAGAACGTCGCCGAGTCGGTGGCCAAAGGCACCCGGGTGACGGTGGCCGGTCGCCTCGACCAGCGGAGCTGGGAAACCCAGGAGGGCGACAAGCGCTCCAAGGTCGAGATCGTGGCCGATGACGTGGCCGTCAGCCTTCGCTGGGCCACGGCCGATGTCATGCGCAACGAACGTCCCGACGGGGGTGGCGGCGGTGGCCGGCCCTCCGGTGGTGGAGGTGGCAACAGCTCCGGCGGCAATGCCGGACCTCCGCCCTACAACCCCGATGAAGAACCTTTCTAAGAACTCCAAGGAACACACGAAATGGCTAAAGGAAACTCCCGTACCAAGCGGATGAAGCCCAAGGACTCCGGGCGCCGCACGAAGAAGAAGATCAGCCCGCTGTCTTCGGAGAACATCACCTACGTCGACTACAAGGACGTCGATCTTCTCCGCCGGTTCATGTCCGACCGGGCCAAGATCCGGTCCCGCCGGGTCAGCGGCAACGACTCCCAGCAGCAGCGTGAGGTGGCTCGGGCCATCAAGAACGCCCGCGAGATGGGTCTGCTGGCATACACGAGCCGGGTCACCACCCAGCGTCGTGGTGGTCGCCGCGACGACCGCGACCGCGATGGCGGAGGCCGCCGTGACGATCGTGATGGCGGTGGCCGCGATGGTGGCCGCCGTGATGACCGTCCGCCCCGCGACCGGTCGGGCAACGACGACGCCGAGGATCAGAACGTCGATTCGGTCGAAGAGACCCAGGTCGATGATGCGGCCGAGACGGTGGAGGCCTGACGATGCGAGTGGTACTGCACGAATCCATCGACGGTTTGGGAAACCGCGGCGACCTCGTCGAGGTGGCCGACGGCTACGCCCGCAACTCGCTCATTCCCAAGGGGCTGGCCCAGCAGGCCAGCTCAGGAGTCGAGGCTCAGGCCGAGGCCATGAAGCGGGCCTGGCAGTTGAAGAACGCCAAGGACCGTGACGCGGCCGAAGAGGTGGCGAAGCTGCTTGTCAGCACCCCCATCGAAATCGCAGCCCGGGCCGGTGCCGAAGGGAAACTGTTCGGATCGGTGACATCGTCCGACATCGTCGAGGCGGTCAACGCCAAGGCCGGTGTCGAGCTCGATCGGCGTATGGTCAACCTCGACGACTCGATCCGGGCGCTCGGCAGCTACAACGTCATGGTCAAGCCTCATCCCGAGGTCGAGTTCCCGGTCACCATCACGGTGGTCGAGGAGAGCTGAACGCTCACCACAACGAGGGGTTGCGTGCCACGCGTCGGTGACGCGTGGCACGACCATCCCAACCAGACCGATCACGGGTTGACCCACCCGATACCGACAGGTCGAACCAGCCAATTCATTGGCTGACAGTGCGCGGTTTCGGCCATGCTGGAACTCATGGAGGGAACAGAATCGGTGCCGGCCGCGTCCGGTTCGGGCGAGACCCCGAAGGTCCGTGATCTGCAGGCCCAGTGGTCGACGTTGATGGCCTTGGTCCGGCCGCAGAAGTTCGCCTACGGCGGGCTGACGCTGGCCCTCACCGTCTTGGCGTTGTTGCCCCTGTTCGGGCCGCTGCTGGTGGGGCGGGCCGTCGACCGGGCCATCGCCGGTGCCGACGGTGCCGAACTGGTCCAGCTCGGTCTCGTCTACCTCGCACTCGCCCTTGCCGGTCAGGTCACCGCCGCCGGTGTGGCCTGGGCCTCGACCAGCCTGGCCTGGCGCACGGCCAACGATCTGCGGATGCAGATGGTCGGTCACGTCTTCGGCCTCGACCAGGACTTCCACCACCGCAACCCGCCCGGGGCACTGATTCAGCGCATCGACGGCGACATAACCTCGGTCTCGGACTTCTTGAGCCAGGTGGTCACAGCGGTGGGCTCCGCCATCTTGATCCTGGTCGGCACGGTCACGATTCTGGCCGTCATCGACTGGCGACTGGCGCTGGCGATGGGCACCTACATCGGGGTCGCGGGTACCGTTGCGTTCCGTTACCGAGGCCGTCTCGTGAACGAGAGCGAAGGTGTGCTCAGCGCCCGCGCCCGTCTCTACGGCGGCATCGAGGAGCGCCTCAACGCCGCCGAGGACATCCGTTCCAACGGAGCCGGCCCCCACGTCATGACCCGGTTCGTCGAGGACGCCTCGTTCTTCCTCGACACCCGGATCAGGGAGGAGGGCGCGTTCATCCGGCTGTGGTGGGGGCTGAACCTGGCCATCGTGATCTGCACGGTGGCGTCGCTGGTGCTGGGTGCGGTCATGGTGTCGGCCGGGGCCATCACCATCGGAACCGCGTTCGTGCTGTTCCAGTACACCCAACAGATCCGTCGACCGCTCGACAGCATCGTCGAACGGTTCGAGGTGGCCCAGAAGGCGGTGAGTGCACTCAATCGGGTGGCGAAGCTGCGGGCCGAGCGTCCCACCATCGTCGATCTCGGTACGACGATTCCTCCCGCCGGCCCACTCTCGGTGTCCTTCCACGACGTCGACTTCCAGTATTTCGACAACGAGCCGGTACTCAGATCGGTGAGCTTCGACCTGTCGGCCGGACGTTCGCTCGGGATCGTCGGTCGTAGCGGCAGCGGCAAGACCACCCTGTCACGGATCGTCGCCAGACTGCTGGAACCAACCTCCGGCACGGTTCGCCTCGGAGGCGTGCCGATCGCGGAGATTCCCCTGGCCGAGCTGCGCCGCCGGGTGGCGGTCGTTCCTCAGGAGGTCCAGCTCTACGAGGGTTCGCTGCGTGACAACGTGACCCTGTTCCACGACGACACCGACGAGCGCTACGGAGACGAGGCCGTCGCCCGAACACTGAACGACATCGGCCTCGGCCACCTGCTCGGGAGCGACAACGAGGGTTTGCATCGCTCGGTGTTCGACGCCGACATCGGCCTTTCCGCCGGGGAGTCCCAACTGCTGGCCTTGGCCCGGGTCTGGTTGCGACGGCCCGACCTGGTCGTCCTCGATGAGGCGACCGCCCGCATCGACCCGCGAACCGAGCAGGTCGTGGGCCGCGCCGTCCGCGAGCTTCTCGCCGGCCGGACCTCGATCGTCATCGCCCATCGTCTGTCGACGCTGCAGGAGGTCGACGACATCGCGGTGTTCGATCACGGCGAGCTGGTCGAGTTCGGAACCCGAACGGAGTTGGAGCGGACGGCCGGTGGATACTACCGCCGCCTGCTCGACTTCGCCGCCGCCGACCTGACCGGCGACATGTCGGTCGAACACGGCGCCCAGGCCGGCGCCGGCGCGGCGGGGGACCACCGGTGAGCGACGGCACGGAACGTCCGATCCTGCGTCTGGGCTGGCGGATCAGTCAGGAGCGACCGTTCGAGTTCTGGGTCGGTGTCGGCGCGTTCGTCGTCTTCCTGGTGCTGCCCGCCCTCACCGGCTGGTTGGTCGCGGAGGCGTTCGCGGCCCTGACCGGCAACGAGATCCGCCGCCTGTATGTGGTGGCGGGAATGCTGTTGGCGGCCGAGCTGGCCCGGCTGACGGTGTTCTCGGTCGGCGCGGTGTCGTTCACCAAGAGTTGGACCTTCATGCGTTCCCTGATGCAGGGCAACCTGTTGCACGCCCAGATGGTCAGTGGAGGAGCCGACGCCGGCCCGCCGGTCCGTTCCGCCGGCGATGCCGTCTCCCGTTTCCGGGACGACACAAGCGATGTCGTCGCCTTCGTCGACCTGTGGCTCGACCTCGCCGGCAGTCTGCTGTTCACGGTCGTCGGGCTGATCATCCTGGCCCAGGTCAATCCGACGGCGACCCTGCTGGCCGCCATGCCGATGGTCGCCGGTGCGGTGGTCGTACTGCTGCTCGACGCGAGGATCAAGCAGTACCGTCGCCTCGACCGGTCGGCCACCCGGGCGGTCGGGGCGATGCTCGGTGATCTGATGGCCGGTACCACGACCGTCAAGGTCAACGACGCCGCCGAACCGGTGATGGAACGCTTCGAGATCCTGGTCGACGACCGACGTCGAACCGCCGTCCGCGACCGAACTCTCAGCGAGGCGGTGTTCCAGTTCGCCTTCGGGGCCAGCGACGTGGCGGTTGCGCTCGTTCTCGTGGTGACGGCCGGCGCCATCGCGTCCGGGGACTTCCGGCTCGACGAGATTGTCCTGTTCCTCGCCTATCTTCCGTGGTTGGCCAACTTCCCCCGACAGCTCGCCCGGTTCATCACCCGACACCGTCAGGCGGTCGTGGCGTTCGAGGGCATGGAGGCTTTGGTGGCCGACGGCGACAGCGACCGGATCGTGCGACACAACAATCTGCCGGTGCAACGCAGCGAGGAGCTGCGGGTGCCGTTCGAGATCGGTCACGGACGGCGGGTCCGTCCCGAGCATCAGCCTGAGAGCCACGACCTTCTGGTTCGGGAGCCGGTATCCCGGGTGCCGCTGGAACGCTTCGAGGTGGAGAACCTGTCGGTGAGCTACGGCGACCACGAGATCATCAGCGACCTGTCGTTTGCCGTCGAGGCCCGGTCGTTCGTGGTCGTCACCGGCCGGATCGGCAGTGGCAAGTCGACCCTGCTGCGGGCGCTGCTCGGACTTGCCGTCGAGGCGACCGTCACCGGTTCGATCCGCTGGAACGGCTCGGAGATCGACGACCGGGGTTCGTTCCTTGTCCCGCCCCAGTCGGCGTTCGTGTCGCAGATCCCCCAGCTTCTCTCCGATTCGCTGGCCGACAACATTCTGCTCGGCTCCCACGCCGTGCCCAATCCCGGATCGTGGCTCCACCCGGCACGCGGTTCGTCGACCCCGGGCCACGTGCCACACCACCTCCCGGACGCGGTTCGGGTGGCGGCCATGACCGACGATGTGGCGATGATGCCGTCGGGATTGGCCACGGTGATCGGACCGCGTGGTCTGCGGCTGTCGGGCGGACAGCGTCAGCGGGTGGCCGCGGCCCGGGCGCTTGTGCAGCGGCCGGAGATGCTGGTGGTGGATGACCTGTCGTCGGCGCTCGACGTGGCGACGGAGTTCGAGCTGTGGGAGAACGTCGCCGCCGCCGGGATCGCGGTGCTGGCCGTTTCCCATCGTCCGAAGGTGCTGGAACAGGCCGACCTGCTCATCGACCTCGGCTAGACCGCAGCACCCGCCGGGCCCGCCCGAACTTTGAGCCGCCCACGACCCATCCCGCCGGAACTTTGAGCGTCCGACGACCCGTTGAGGGGTCGCCAGGCGCACAAAGTTCGAGTGGGGGTGGATGGTGCGAATCGATTGTCCACGACTTTTCCACAGATTTTGTGGATGATTGTTGATTCGACAAGTAGATCGTTGGATCGCGGCTGGGGAAGAGGTCAGTTCCCCACAGAAATCATCCGACCGCCCACAGAAATCCGAGTGCAGTCCACAGGTTGTCCACAGATTGTTGGTGGGCTTCCGTTCGTTCCAGACGATTGGTGAGGGAACAAGCATCGTCACTCCGAGCTCCGATTTCCACGCGATATTCACAGGAGATCCCGAGGTTTCGGCACTATCAATCCACAGGCACGGTGGGCGAAGATGGGTGCCGAGGATTCAATCGGCGCGGGTGCCGAGCTCCTTGGATGCGGTGATCGGTGTCGTCCACCCAACGGTGCGGCGGGCCACAAACAGTCACACCGCCGATCGATAATCCAACCAGAACCACTTCGACCAAGGAGCGTCATGGCCGACCGGGCCAATGCCCCCAGACCAACACGTGTGCCACCGAACAACCTCCGGGCCGAGGAGTCGGTGCTCGGTGCCATGCTGTTGTCACGCGAGGCGATCGCCGAGGTCGTCGAGTCCCTCGACCCGGATCACTTCTACAAACCGGCGCACGGTCATCTGTACGACGCCATCATGGGGCTCTACGGGGCCGGGCAACCGGTCGACGCCGTCACCGTGGCCGAGGAGCTGGCCCGAGCGGGGCTGCTCGATGAGATCGGCGGCCCGTCGCTCCTGCTCGACCTCCAGGCCTCGACCCCGGCGATCAGCAACGCGTCCCACTACGCCAAGATCGTCGAGGAGCACGCGCTGCTGCGGCGGCTCATCATGGTGTCGAACGAGATCGCCGAGACCGCCTACGGTGTTCCCGACGATGTCGTCAAGGCGATCGACGACGCCGAGTCCCGCATGTTCGAGGTGGCGCAACGCCGGGTCACCAACACCACCGCCGAGATCAAGGATCTGCTGTCGGCCAACCTCGACCGCCTGGAACAGCTCTACGAGCGGGGCGACGCCATCACCGGATCGAGCACCGGCTACATCGACCTCGACGAGATGCTGGCCGGCCTCCAACCGAACGCGCTGTACGTGGTCGGAGCCCGGCCCGCGATGGGGAAAACCGCGTTCGGATTGGGGATGGCGGCCAACGCGGCGATGAAGGATCAGAAGCCCGTGCTGATCTTCTCCCTGGAGATGAGTCAGCTCGAACTCTCCCAACGTATTCTCTGCTCCGAGGCACTGGTCGATTCGAGCCGGGTTCGCACCGGCAAGATCGGTGAGGCGGAGTGGACGCGCATCAGCCACGCCGTCGGCCGCCTGGCCGAGGCGCCGATCTTCATCGACGACAACCCTCACACCTCGGTCATGGAGATCCGGGCCAAGGCCCGACGTCTCAAGAGCCGGGTCGGTGAGCTGGGGATGGTGATCGTCGACTACATCCAGCTGATGAGCGGGCGGGCCAACGCCGAGAGCCGCCAGGTCGAGGTGTCGGAGATCAGCCGTGGCCTCAAGATCCTGGCCCGTGAACTCGAAGCCCCGGTGGTTGCCCTGGCCCAGCTGAACCGCTCGCTCGAACAGCGGGTCGACAAGCGCCCGATGCTGTCCGATCTGAGGGAGAGCGGCAGCTTGGAGCAAGATGCGGACGTCGTGATGTTCCTCTATAGGGATGAGGTCTACGACGAGCAGTCACCCGACAAAGGGGTGGCCGAGGTCATCGTGGCCAAGCACCGCAACGGTCCCGTCGGCAAGGTCCGGCTCGCCTTCCGCGGTCAGTACACCCGGTTCGACAACATGGCCCGGTCCATGCCCGGTGCTGCGCCGCCACCGTCCGACGACGGCTCGGGTGGAGGCGATCCCGGCCCCGACTTCTAGCAACTTTGGTCGATTTCCTGTCACTAAGACGGTCGATCGACCAAAGGTCACCGGTCGGGTTGAACGAACACCGCCGGTGGGGGAGCGTCCGGTGATGTCGGGTCGGCATCCGGCGGCTCGGGCGCCGCCAGCAGTCCGGTGATGATGAACGCCAGCGCAACTCCGGCCGCGGTGAGCAGGAGTCCGCGGAAGAGCAGGGTGCTGTAGCGGGTGGCGAGCTTCGGTGGCGGGAAGACCGTAGACGGTGCGACGACCTCGGCTTTCGTCGGCCTTGGTTTGCCGTCGGCCGGGGCCACGGAGCCGGTACCGACGGGCCCCGACGGTACGCGAACCCGACGAGGCGCAACCGTCGACCGGGGTGACGGTCGAACGGTTGTGGTCGATTCCCCGGTCGGGGCGGTCTGAGAGGCCATCGATTTGTCTTTCGACCGGGACGGCCGAAATCTTGATGGGCAGTAGATCCCGCAGGCCGAACAGCCAGGCCCAGAAGCCCGCCACCAGAAGCCCCGCCTGGAAGCCCGAATCTCAGGCCAGCAGCGAAACGGCGGCCCAGATCACCACGATCAGCCCGATGCCGATCTGCAGCAGCGACCGCACGAGTGGCGGCTTTTCGAGCTCGTCCTCACCGATCTCGGCCTTGGGATTCAGCAGCGCCGTCGCGGTGCCGATCGTCAACGCCCCGCCGACGGCCAGCATCAGCCAAACCAGGATGTCTTCTCCCAAGAATTCGCTCAAGTATCGAAGGATACCGGACGATGCTTGTAGCACCGGTGGCCATCACCCTCACCGGGAACTAGGGCAACTGAGTGGGAGGCGCCACTCCTCCACACGCATCGCCACGGCTCTTCGGAGCCGACGCCCGGCGTCTCCTGCTCAGGGCCCAAAGTTCGTCCGTCGACCGACTCGTCGGTCGACGCGACTCGATCGGTGCCTACTTCGGGTCGAGGTCGGCCGCCACCACCGATGTCGACACGGAGTCGACGACGAGAACCTCGAGGCGGGAAACGGTAAGAGTGCGTCGAAACACCGTGCCGCCACTGGGGCGGTGGAAGCAGAACTGGGTTCGTCGACCCCAGCGCTGGTTCCGGCCGTCGGTCAACGTCACCAGCTCCCAACAGTCGATGTCGGCGGGCAGGACCGGATAGTCGACGCGGACCTCGGTCGGGTCGACGGCCTCGACGCGGTGGGTGGCGGTGTCACCGGACAGGGCAGCCCGCACCGCCGGCGTCGACCCCGCCGGCTCATCGGCGGCCGGCCCGGGGGAGCAGGCGAAGCCGGCGGTCTGACGCAGACAGGTGTGGCGGACACCGGTCGGGTCGATGATCGAAGCCACCTCGCCGATCTGGGTCAGAGCCCGGTCGCCGGATCGGATATACCGGTAGGGCCAAACGGTGGTGGCGGCATCGTCCGTCGCCACCGACCAGGAAGACGACGAGAGCGTCGCGTCGGACAGGGCGATCCGGGTCATGGTGCCGGTCAGCGCATATTCACCGTCGAGCGATCGCTCCCAGGCGCCGATCAACGCAGCGGCCTCGCCGGCGGTGGCGGCGACAGGTTCATCGATCGACGCGGTGCCGTCCTGCGTCCCCGATGGGGCAGGTCGGGCCCCGATGATCGCGAGAGCAACGACAACGACGACCAGCTCGACGACGAGACATACAGCCAGCGTCCGCTCGAGACGCCTGGCCGAACCGGTGCCGGCACCCTGCTCAGTGCCGGGATCGGCGAGTTCCGGGGCCGGTGCCGCAGGTGCGGGAGTCGCTGTTGGTTCGACGGATGCCATCATGGTGGTCCCGAGCTTCATCGAAGGATTCGAGGCGGATTGGGTCAACAACCCGTATCGGGATTTAGGGTGTGGTGGTGAGCAATGCACCCGAAAAGGAGAGCGAAGCGCCCGAACTGATCCCGGCCGCCACTGTTCTCCTCCTTCGCAACGGTGAGTCGGGGGTCGAGGTGCTGATGGTCCGCCGCAACTCGAAGATCGCCTTTGGCGGCATGTGGGTCTTCCCCGGCGGTCGTGTGGATGAAGCCGACGCTGCCGACGCCGCCGGCGCCACGGTCGCCACCGAGCACGACGCCGTGGCGGTGGAACTCTGTGGGCTCACCCCGAGCGTGGCCGCCGCCGGGCGGGAAGCCGGTGAGGTGCTCGCCGTCTCCCGGCGGGCCGCCGTGCGGGAGGTCAAGGAGGAGACGGCGCTCGACGTCGAGCCCGACGCTCTCGTGCCGTGGTCGTTTTGGGTCCCACCTCCGATGGCGGTCATGGCCCGTAACGGACCGCCCCGCCGGTTTGCCACCTGGTTCTTCGCGGTCAACGCCCCGCGGGGTGAGGTGGCGATCGACCACGGCGAGATTCACGATGACGAGTGGTTGACGCCGGCCGGCGCGCTCACCAAACACCACGCCGGCGAGATCGAGCTGGCGCCGCCGACCTGGATCTCGTTGTGGCAGCTGTCGCGTCACGATTCGGTCGGTTCGGCGCTGGGCTGGGCCAGGGAGAACAAGCCCCGCTATTTCCAGACCAGACCCCTGCGCCGGAAGCCCCTTACGCTGGCCTGGGGCGGGGACGCGGCCTACGAGCTCGATCCGGAACACGACGAGGTCATCGCCATCGACGGATCCCGCAATCGTCTCACCATGGGCTCCGACGGGTGGGTCTACGAGTTCAGCGCGGCGGGTCGCCCGGCATAGGCCCCACGGATCCGGCCACGGCCGTGAGCGGGCAGGTTCACCCACCCCACCCCGGCCGATGACTCAAATCCCGCTGTTGGTGGGGTCCGACCGCTCAACGAGGGCTGAACGGTTGCCGATGAGTCAGGGAGAACCCCTGTCCCAAGGACAACCGTGCCCGATTCATCCCATGACCAGCACAGGTCCGGTTCACCGACCGGTCTCGTTGATCCTGCCGACGGTGGGCTCGCTGCCGACGCCACGGGCCGGGCCGAACCGAACCGGCTGAGGAGCCTGATCGTCGACCTGGTCCTGGTCGCCGGGATCGGTTATCTGGTATGGCGTACCCTCTTCATCGGCCGGGGCTGGATTCTGGCCCTGACCCTCCCGTTCTTGTGGTCGGAGATCTGGTCGTGGATCCAGCTTCTCCTGATGCGCTATCAGGCGACGCCGAAACGTCGATCGCCGAAACCCGGCTCGGCCGTCGATCCCCGTCAGCTCGATGTCGTGATCGTCGTCGACGACAGCGCTCCCGCCGACCTCGAACGAACGCTGCTCGGTCTCGGTGCCGCCGGGTGGGAACGTCCGGTCGTGATACTGGCCCGACGGCCACTTCCCGACCACGAGCCGGTGTTGGACCGATTCCGATCGAGGTCGAACCTCCAGCTGTCGGTTGTGGTCGACGACGCCATGGGCTTCGACCCACTGGCCTCGATGGTGGGGGTCGGCGACGCCGAGTGGCTGCTCTGGTTGAAGGCGGGCCAGGTCCCGATGCCCGAGCTCTTCGAGCGGCTCGATCGAACCGCCGTCGGCGACGACGTGGCAGTGCGACAGTTCGCGGTCGGTCTGCTCAACCCCAGCTCACTGCTGCATCTCCGGCGAGGAGGTGACGAGGAATCGTTGGAGCGCCAGATCATCGGTCCGGCGCTGGCGACTCGAGGTGTCGCTCCGTGGCGCGGCCCGGGATCGTTGATCCGCCGCCAGGCTCTCGTCGAGGTCGCCGGCGAGGCGGCTCCGCACTGGTTGTTGCCGGAGTGGATGATTGCGTTGCACCGGTCGGGCTGGTCGACCGACTACGACCGGCGGCTGGACGTTCGCGATCTGGCACCGGAGACACTTCAGCCTTATCTCGCCGAGCGGCGGGATCAGGCCTCCATGATTCTCGTGGCACTCGGAGCGGCCTTCAGCTGGCGTGGTGTGCCGTGGCGGGCGCGGTGGGCGGCGCTGGCCGCCGGGGTGTCGCTCACCCACGGGTTCCGTCAGCTGGCGGTTCTTACGCTCGCCGCCGTGTCGTTGCTGGTGGGTCGGCTTCCCTTCGTCGGTGACCTCGAGACCGTGGTCGGCGCCATGGTGGTGTACGGCGCGGCGTCGGCTGTGGCTCGGCGGCTGCTGTCGGGTGGGACGATGGCGTTCGGCGATTGGACCCGGCACGGTTGGCGGACGCTCGGCGCCGACTTGGCGTCGCTGGCCCCCTCCCTGCTCCCGCTGCCCGAGTTGAGGGGCCGGGCGATGACCGCCGACCGGCGCGACGCCCTCGGCCAGTTGCGGCTGCTGGTCTCGGCCCTCACGTTCTTCCAGGCGGCATTCGCGGTGCGGGCCATCACGACCGTGTACCCGGTGCTGTTGCCGTCGATGCCCCGACGGCAAAGTACCGTCCTACTCCTGAGTGCGCTGGTCATGACCTACGCCATGATCGACGTGCTCGGACTGCTCGTGCTTCAGCGGCAACGCCGTCAGGTGCCTCGTGTCCCCCTGACCGTCGACGCCACTGTCGGTGCCCAACAGGGCTCGATGCTCGACGTCACCCCGGTCGGGGCCGGTGTTCTCGTCGAGTCGGTTCCCGCGGTCGGCGACGTTGTTTCGATGCGGTTCTCGGTGCCCCAGGCCCGCGGCGCCCATCATGACATAGAGACCACGGCCGTCATCCGCAGTGCGGTGCGCCATTTCTCGGGTCAGGTTCGGGTCGGCCTCGAGTTCGAGGATCTCGGCGACGACGACCGGATCGCGCTGACCGAGTACTGCGCCATCTTCGCCAGCAGTAGCGCCGGTCGAGCCCAACCGTCGTCCGGCCAATCCGCCGGTGCCGGCAGCGGCGGTCGGGAGCGGGTTCGTCCGGTCCCCCGGTCGAACCCTCGGGAGTTGACCGTCGACGTGTCCAGCAGCCGTCTCGGTGTCCTTCGGGTGTTGACTGCGGTGGCCACCGCCTCGGCGCTGACCGCCATCCTTCTCGGGCCGGTGGCCGATCCGGTTCTGGCGGAGAGAGGGGAGCCGACGGTCCCCGACATTCTCGTGCTCTCGGTGCCGGGGTCGGCCGATGCGACCGGTCCGGAGGCGCCGTCGGTGGCGGCGGACATCGTGGTCCGCTACTACACCGACGGTTGGTCCGATGGGTTGACAGCCGACGACAACGGCCGGTTCCTCCGCCCCGAGGCGCTGTCGACCTGGACCGACGACGTGCTCATCGAGGTCAGGCTCGGGCCGGATCGCCATGTCGGTCCCGTGCCCGCCGACCGGGTCGCCGTGCTCTCCACTCTTCGAGTTGGCGACGATGTCGACGGGGTCGAGGTGCGTGGCCCCGGCGGCTCGTGGCGGGCCGCGGTCGACGGCGACGTCTTGATACCCGGCCGTCACACCTTCCGGTTCATGCCCGTGGTGGCCGGCGAAGCCGACCAGCCTGTCGTCGAACGGCTGGAGGTGGAGCCGGGGCACGTGGTGAACGTCGCCGCCGCCGGGGTCACGTCCGGTCCGGCCCCCGACCCGGCGGACGATTCTCCCGGCTCCGAGCCGTCCACCACCCAGACCCCGTCAACCCAGCCTCCGACGACCGAGCCCCCGGCCCCTGAGACCTCGACGGTCTCCGAGCCGACGACATCGCAGGCGCCGACGTCCACGCCTACCTCGGCTGAGGCCCCGACCAGCGCGCCGGTCGCGACCGACCCGGCCTCGGAGTCGACACTCGATCCGACATCGCCACCGACCACCGACAGAACGAGTTCGACGGTCGGCTCCACCACGGCTTCGGCCGACGGCACGACCGAGCCGGCCGACCAGAAGGAGGTCGGCGGATGAGCCGTCGGGTGATTCGCCGGGTCCTGTCCCGTCTGCTGATGCTGGTGTCGGTCGTCATCATCGTCGGAACGATTGCGCTCGTCGGCGCCCTTCTCGCCGGCTACCGGCCTGTCGTGATCCTCACCGGTTCGATGGGCGACACCGCCCCGCCTCGCAGCCTGATCGTGGCCGAGCCGAGGCCGGCGGCCTCGATTGACGTCGGCGACATCCTGGTCATGCGGCGGCCGGGGGAGGCGCCGATCACCCACCGGGTCATCGAGATCGAGACCAACGGTTCGGCCCGCTTCGCCATCACCCAGGGCGATGCCAACGAGGCGCCGGACTTCGCCCCCTACCCGTTGGATGACGGCACCGAGCTGGTCGGGCGCTGGATCTACCCCCGACTCGGCGGCTGGGCCCTGACCGTTTTCCGGCCCGGCCCGGCACTGGCCTTGCTCGCCGTCACCACGATCGTTCTCACCTTCCAGGCGCTGCGCTGGATCTGGCGTGGCTCCTCCGCCGGCGGAGCCGCAGGAGCGTCGTCGCCGTCGGCCCGAACCACATCCGGTGGCGGTCGGGGACCGGCCCGGGCCGGTGTCCGTCCCGCTCGTCGTCGCCGCCGGGTCGCGGTGCTTGGTGTGGCGCCCATGATGACCATCGCGGGGTTGGGGGTGGCCTGGGCGCTGTTCAGCTCGACCGAGGCTGTGCCCGACAACGTGTTCGGCGCGGCCGGCTGCTTCGATCCCCAGCTTGGATCGCTGCAGGACGGCGAGTCGATCCACGCGGTCAGCGGGACGGTGACGGTGCCCATCACCGCGGTCGATCCGGCCCGTTCGTTCGTGTTGGCATCGGTTCGCAGCGGCGCCAACGAACCGGCTGATGCGACCGCCCAGGTTCGGCTTGCCGCCGACGGTTCGGCGGTCGAGATCGTTCGCCTGACCGACAACGGTGCGCCACCACCGGTGGTGGTCGCCTGGTCGGTGGTCGAGTACGCGTGTGGAGTCTCGGTTCAGCGTGGTGTCGCCGCCGGTACCGGAGCATCGTCGGTGACCGTCCCGCTGGCCGCCGTCGACCCCGCCACCAGCTTCGCCACCGTCAGCGCCGCCGCGCCGTCGACCGCCACCGCGTTCGACGACGACGATCTCGTCCGAACCGACCTGGGCACCGGTGCCGATCTGGTGATCGAATCGGCTGGAGCGGCCCTGGGCGCCGACCGGTCGTTCGCCTGGCAGGTCATCACCTTCGCCGACCAGGCCGACGCCCTAGTGCAAACCGTGGATGTCAGTCTCGGCACCGGGGTCAGCGCCAACTCCGGCGTGCTCGGCACCCCGGTCAAGGTCAACAACACCTTCCTGCTCGCCTCCGTCACCTCGACCTCGACCGGCGCCGACATCGGCGAGCGTCTGGTGCGGGCCCGTCTCACCGACGCCAACAGCGTGGAGATAACCAGGGCGGTGGCCGGTGACGCCGTCAGCGTCAGGGTTCAGGTCGTCAACCTGCGGGAGGGCACCACGGTCCGCCACGGCATCGTCGACTTCGCCCCGACCGAATCGGTCAAGCCGATCGCCGTCGACCCGTTCGACGCCACACGCTCCACGGTCATCTCGACTGTCGCGGTCCCCGGTCCGGTGGCCGGTGGCCGGACCGATCACGTGGCCGACGATGTGATCGGCGAGGGTGCCGCCACGTTCACGATCACCGACGGCACCACCGTGACCGCCGAGCGGACCGCGACCGCGTCGAACGCCTCGTTCGGCTGGCAGGTCATCGAGTGGGCGGGCCCGAGATGGTGGGACTCGGCCTACCTGTTCCGCCAGCGGATCGACGTCGAGACCTCCACGGTCGCCGCTCCCGACGGCTACACGGTGCCGGTCACCTTCGATCACGCCGCCCTCGTCGCCATCGAGGCGGCTCGGGCCGATGGCACCGACGTGCGGGTCATGCGCTGGGATGGAGCCGCCTGGGTGGAACTGGATCGGGTGCTCGAAGACAACTCGGCGTGGTCGCAAACCGACACCACCATCCTGTTCCGCACCGAGGCCGGTATCGAGGCCGAAGCCGTGAGCAGCTACTGGCTGTACTTCGGCAACCCGTCTCCCGCCGGCGTGGCCGACAACCCGGAAAACGTCTTCCTCCTGACCGAGAACTTCGATGGCGGAACGC
The DNA here is from genome assembly GCA_965216675.1 of Acidimicrobiales bacterium. Taxonomy (GTDB): domain Bacteria; phylum Actinomycetota; class Acidimicrobiia; order Acidimicrobiales; family SZUA-35; genus JAHELU01. Next base: position 3,486,539 of record CBDCGK010000004.1, read on the forward strand.
TGGGCGACTTCGAGGACCGCACTGCCGGTTCGGCCTGGTACACGGCCGACCCGTGGACCCGCCGCATTCCCGTGACTGTCAGCGCCGGTGACGTCGACGCCGACCTGGCCGACTTTCCGCTGCTGGTGTCGGTCACCGACGCCGCCCTCGCCGCCCAGGCCCAGGCCGACGGTTCCGACATCCGGTTCGTGGCCGCCGACGGCACCACGCCGCTCGACCACGAGATCGAGCGGTTCGATTCGGGCTCCGGTTCGCTCCAGGCCTGGGTCCGGGTGCCGCTGCTGTCGTCATCGACCGACACCACGGTCTACCTGGTGTTCGGCGCGGCCAACGCCCCCGACCAGCAGAACGTCCGCGACACCTGGGACCAGGTGACCGCCGCCGCCTGGCACCTGGGACGGAACCCGGCCGGCCCCGCCCCCCGGATCGATGATTCGACGATCAACAACGTCGACGGTCTCACCGACGGTTCCATGACCGCCGGTGATCTCGTGGCCGGGCGGATTGCCAGCGCCCTCGACTTCGACGGCTCCGACGACCGTGGGCTGGTCGAACCGATCGGATTCGGTGGACGGGGCGCGCTGACCATGTCGGCCTGGGTGCGGGCCGACGCGACCGCGGCCGATTCGGCGGTTGTCACCAAGCGGGGCGGCGGATCCCGATGGTTCGATCTGTCGGTGGCCGCCGGCGGTGCCGCTTCGGCCACCGTCAACACCGCCGGCGACGGCGAGGTCACGGTGACCGGCGGAGCGATCGGGACCGGGGTCTGGCATCATCTGGCCGCCACCTGGAACGGCACGACGATCAAGCTCTATGTCGACGGGATCGAGGTGGCCCAGCAGCCGGCCGCCGGAACCCTGCTGGCCAGCACCGACGCCGTCGCCATCGGCGCCGCCCCGGACGGCAGCGACCCCTTCGACGGCGCCATCGACGAGGTCCGGCTTGTCACCGCCGTGCGACCCCCGGAGTGGCTGGCGGCCGAGGTGGCCAACCACGCCAATCCGGCCGCCTTCGCCGCGACCGGCGGGGTGCAGACCGGCACCTGGTTCGCCGTCGGATCATGGGCCTACCGCAAACCGATCACGATCGACGCCGACCAAGTCGACACCGACGTGAACGACTTCGTGCTGTTCCTGTCGATCGACGACGCCCAGATCTCCGCCGGTGCGCAAGCCGACGGCGACGACCTGGTGGTCACGGCCGCCGATGGAACCACCCGCCTCGACCACACCCTCGAGAGCTACACGGCGGGCACCGGCTCGGTGCGGGCCTGGGTCCGGGTCCCAACGGTCTCCTCGAGCGTCGACACCGGCCTCTTCGTCTACTACGGCAACCCGGGGGCGGTCGACCAGCAGGATCGGGCCGGCACCTTCGGCCCTGACGCCGACCTGAGCTTCCTGGGCGAACCGTGATCCTGGGCCGACCGACCCAGGTCGCCGGCCCCAACGAACTCAGGGCGAGCATGCCCAAAAGCTCGACCGGAGGCCCAAACCGGCCGATGGAACCGATGGACAGGACCATCAGGAGGATCCAACCATGACATCGACAACCGACAACCATCAACCGCAAGCGGGAGGGCCCGAGCCGCCGGCGGATACGGGCGCCGCCGGCCCGGCCGGCCCACCCCAGCGGACCGGCACCCGTGTGCTGGCCAGCCTCGCCGTGCTTGCGCTCGCCGGTGCGGTTTTCACCGTGTCATCGCTCGCCTTGTTCACCGATCAGGAAACGGTCGGGGCCAATGCGTTCTCGACCGGTTCGGTCGATCTGGTGGCCGCTCCGGCCACGGCTGTGTTGACCGCGACCGACATGGCCCCCGGTGACCAGGTCACCAACAACCTGAACGTCTCGAACTCCGGCAGCCTCGAGTTCCGGTACTCGATGACCTCGACCACCACCGAAGACACGCTGGCCGCTGAGCTGGTCCTGACGGTCAAGTCGGGAGTCACCACCTGCGATGACGCCAACTGGCAGGCCACCGGCTCGGTGCTGTACTCCGGCGTCCTCGGCACGGCGGCCACGATCAACGTCCTCGGCGATCCCACCCAGGGCGCCCAGGCCGGCGACCGGGTCCTGGCGGCCGCAGCCAACGAGAACCTCTGCTTCAATGTGACGCTGCCCACCAGCGCGCCGAACTCGGTGCAGGGTCTGTCGACGACGGCGACCTTCACCTTCGACGCCGAGCAGACGGCCAACAACCCGTAACCCACGATGGCGGGATCGGCACCTCCTGATGTGATGACCACTGCGGCTGCGGCCGCGGTGGTCATCGCGCGCCGTGCGGTGGCGTTCAAAATGCCTGCCGCCAGGTGCCCGTATCCCGGGTGGTCCGTCACCCGTACCTGTAACCGCCCGTCGGGATAGGGGATCCCGATGGTCGATGACACCAACCCACCCGCCTTGACGCGTCGTCACCGCTTCCGCCGCCCCGGTCCGATCCCGAAGCCGCTCTTCAGAGCCCGGGATCTGATGACGGCCTTCGCAACGCTCCTGATCGTGATCGGGGCTGTTGCCTCCGGCGCGTCCGGACTGGCGCCGAACCCGTTTCAATCCGCCGACGACGGCCCGGACGGCACGGGTTCCGTCGATGTCGATTCCTCGTTCGCCGAGAACGACGTGATCGTCACCGGTGTCGACGCCGCCGGTGCAATCCAGCGTTTCGCTCGAGACGACGGCGCGGTCGTCGGCTCGTTCGCGGAGGGCGACGAGCCGGTTCAGGCCGCCCAGGCGGCGGTGCTGGGCCCCGACGGTCTGCTCTATGTGGCCGATGCCTCGACCGATCGGGTCGTTCGGTTCGACCCCGCCGACAACACTCCGGTCGATGTGTTCATCTCGGCCGGTGCCGAAGGACTCGATGAGCCGCGCGGCCTGGCTTTCGGGTCGGACGGCACGCTCTACGTCGTGTCGGCCGCCGGCGGAGAGGTCATGGCCTTCGACGGTGACACCGGAGCGCTCTCCGCCGTGGTGGCCGACGGTCTCGCCAACCCGGCCGGTGCCGCCATCGACGCCGACGGCCGACTGTACGTGGCCGAACAGAACGCCGACGCGATCGCCATCATCGCCCTCGACAGTGGCAGAGTTGGCACCCTGGTGACCGGACCGGGTTCGGCGCCCACCGATGTCACCTTCGACAACGAAGGGTTGCTCTATGTGGCCCTTTCCGAGGCCGGCCGGATCGACCGCTTCGACCCTGCGCTCCTCGATGCCGACACCCCCGCCGAGGCCGGAGCCGGCGGCGACGTCGTCCCCGAGGTCGGCGACGACGGCCGCACCAGTGGTTTCGAAACCGTGGTCGCCGAGGAACTCGCCGGGCCGACGGGGCTGGCCGTCGACGGCACCACGATCTGGGTCGCCGACTACTGGAACGACGACGTCCGCCGATTCGACCTGGCGTCAGGCGAACCGTTGGGCGAGCCGATCGGCATCGATGATGCGTTTGGTCCGACCGACGTGGTGTTTCTCGGATCCGCTGCCGGTCTGGGACCCGATCCGGTGCCTGACCAGGGCGACGCCGACTCCGAGCCCGAGCCTGACTCCGAACCGGACGACTCGGACGCCGACGACGATCAGCCCGACGACGGTGCCGATGACCCGGATGATGACCAGGCCGACGACCCTGATGCGGGCGCCGCTGTCGACCTCGACGAACTGACCGACGGGAATCGACCGCCCGACGGGTTCGAGCTGAACGCCGGCCAGTTCGACGATGAAATCGACGCCGTGTTCCGCGTCGGCGACCGGGCGCTGACCCTCGTCGACGGCCACCTTCTGGTCGACACGCCGAGCAATCCCGGCGGCGGCAGTAATGGCAACGCCATCGGGCGCGAGCGAGGCGAGAACGCGATCAGTGCGGACCGGCCCGACAACGCCGTTGCCCTGAACCCCCGCTTCCAGGGCAACGTCGTCTCCATCGGTCTGGTCGACGCCGACCCGGACGTGACACCGGTCGGGCGGTTGGGTGAAGTCGGACCGGTCCGCAACTACTTCGTCGGCGACACCGAAGCCGTCGGCGTCACCGCTCACCCTCAGCTCCTGTACCGGGATCTGCTGCCGGGGGTCGATGTGCGCTACATCGCCCGCCCTGACGGGGTCACCTACGACATTCTCCTCGACGCAGGCGTCGATCCGGGTTCGCTGTCGCTGGCCATCGACGGCGGTGATCGCGTCCGGGTCGACGGGCAGGGCCGCCTCGTGGTCTCGCAACCGACCGGTCCGCCGCTGCGTTTCTCCGCGCCGGTGTCCTATCAGACCGACGGCGTCGACCGCTTGCCCGTCACCAGTCGCTACACCCTGAACGACGACGGGACGATCGGCTTCGAGCTCGAAGGCTTCGATCCCCGCCGCCCACTCGTGATCGATCCGACGCTCGACCTCAGCAGCTACATCGGCGGCACCGGCGACGACATGCCCCGTGACGTCGCCATCGACGGAAGCGGCAACGTCCTCATCATCGGCGACTCGACGTCGAGTAACTACCCGACCTCCGCCGGCGCCTACGACACGACCGCCAACGGCAATCCGGACATCGTCGTCAGCGCGCTCGATCCGACTGGCAGCACGCTGCTGTGGTCGACATTCGTGGGGGGCAGCGGTGCCGACTACGCCCGTGAGCTGGCCGTGGCGACCGATGGCACCGTCTACGTGGTGGGCAACACCTCGTCGACCAATTTCCCGACGACGGGCGGTGCCTATGACACCACCTCCAACGGTGCAACCGACGCCGTCGTGGTGGCGCTGTCGAGCAGCGGCGCCGCGCTGACCGCATCCACCTTCCTGGGCTCGTCGAACAGCGACGACGCCGAATCGGTCGATCTCGATTCGGCCGGCAATGTGGTGGTTCTCGGCAACACGCAGTCAACTGCGTTCCCCACCACCGGCGGGGCTTATGACACCACCCACAATGGTGTGAGCGATCTGTTCGTGGCCAAGCTGAACGCGTCGCTGACGTCGTTGACCTGGTCGACGTTCGTCGGCGGCAGCGGATCGGAAGCCGCCGGGATGATCGATGTCGACGGTTCCGGCGGGGTTTGGTTCGTCACCGGAACCGGCAGTTCCAACATGGCGACCTCGGCTGGTGCGTTCGATACGGCCCTCAGTGGTTCGGGCGACTTTTGGGTCGGCGGTCTGTCGAGCAGCGGTTCGGCGTTGACGTTCGGGACCTATCTCGGAGGGAGCGGGGCAGACGTGGGTCCGTCGTCGATTTACGCCGTCGACGCCACCGAGCTGCACGTCGCCTCCTCGGCCACCACGGGCTACCCGACCACAACAGGGGCCTACGACGAGACGGCTTCCAGTTCCGACACCGGCTACGTTGTCTTCGACTCCACGGCGACCGGATCCGCGCAGCTGACCTACGGCTCCGCACTGGGCGGAACCGGTGGTGGGTACGCTCACGACATCACGGTCGACGCTTCCGGGCGGGCCTACATCGCCGGCGACGTGTCGTCCTCCGGGCTGGCCACGGCCGGTGCGCCCGACACCACGCTCAGCGGATCGTGGGATGGATCGCTGGCGGTGATGGACCCGGTGGGTGCCACGCTCGAGTTCTACACCTACATCGGTGGCAGCGCCAACGGTGAACTCGCCACGGGCGTCGCGCTCAACGCAGCGGGCGAGGCGGTGGTCACCGGCTACACCGACTCGTCGAACCTGACCACGACCGGAGGCGCGTATCAGACCGCGTCCGGCGGTGGCAGCGACGGGTTCGTTCAGCGTTACTCCGCCCTACCCGGTGGCGGTGGTCAGCTGGGTCGTTGGCGTCTCGACGAGGGCAGCGGCACCACGGCGCTCGACTCGTCGGGCAACGGCAACGACGGCACGCTGGTGAACGGTCCGACCTACATCACCGCCGTTAGCTCGACCGGCCTCAGCTTCGCCGGGGATTCGGGCGAGGGGGTGGAGGTGCCCGACCCGGTCGACGATTCCCTGGATCCGGGCTCGGGGGAGATCGCCGTCGAGACGTGGATGCGGGTGTCGGCGGCACCGGCCAACGGCATCTCACATCCTCTCGTCACGAAGTTGGATTTCCAGGACGACCCGTCGATTGACGGATTCGAACTGGCGTTGTACGGCGACGGCGGAGCGGGCCGTCTCTTCTTCAAGCTCTGGGACAACGCACCGAGCAGTCAGGCCAGCGGCGTCTGGCAGGCCTTCGACGCCACCAACGACTGGGTCGACGGCCAGTGGCATCACGTCGTCGGACAGATCAACGGCTCGAATGTGGAGCTGTGGGTCGACGGCACCTTGGTTGCCTCCAGCGCCCATTCGGCGGGAACGATCATCGCCGATAACCCCCTGCGGTTCGGCGTCGACCAGTTCGGCACCAACGACTACGACGGCGACCTGGACGAGATCTCCGTGTACGGATCGGCTCTGACCTCGGCCGAGATCGCGGCCGCAGCCGCAGCCGGTCCGTCGGCTGGAGGCGGTTCGGTTGTACTGGACAACATCCAGGACGGAACGACAGTGCTGAGCAACGGCTCGTCGTCGACCACGGCCACGATCTCGGCGGTCGACACCACCAAGTCGTTCCTCACCTACTCGATCCGTGGCAGCGACTCCGATCCTCAGGACATCTGGGTCACCGGTGTACTCACCAACTCGACGACGATCACGTTCGCCCGCGAGGGCACCCAGGGCAACGTGACCATCGAATGGGCCGTCACCGAGTTCTCCTCGGGAGTCACCGTTCAACGCGGCGTCGCCACGATGTCGGCCACCCCGACCGACGTGACGATCACCGGCGTCGATCTGAGCACGAGCTTCCCGCTGATCAACCATCGGGCGGGGGGCACCGTGTTCGGTGAGAACGACTTCGTCAGCGCCCAGCTCACCTCATCGACCAACCTCCGGCTGGCCACCGCCGTCTCGACGTTCTCCAACGTCGTGCCCTGGCAGGTCGTGACCTACGACGACGCCACCGTCCAGTCCGGCACTGTCGCCTTCGGAACGACCGAATCGTCAGACACGGCGACGATCACCGCGGTCGACACCTCGAAGTCGTGGTTGGCCTATACGGTCACCTCGACCGACGGCACCGCAACCGACATCGGCCAGAAGATGATCAGAGGACGTCTCACCAACTCGACGACTCTCACGTTCGACCGCTACAACACCGGCCAGGCGATGGAGGTGACCTGGTATCTGGTCGAGTTCACCGACTCGACCGAGGTCCAGCACAGCAGCGCATCGTTTGCCTCCGGCACCAGCACCGCCACCGCCACCCTGGCCACACCGGTCGACCGCTCCCGATCCATCGCCACCGGCGGCTACCTCGGCTACGGCGGCCGCACCACCTACAACACCGACGACAACCCCGGCTACGGCTGGTTCACCACCGACCTCGTCAGCGCCACCGAACTGGAGATTCGGCGAGGCGTCACCGGAGCCTCCGCCGACCTCGGCTGGTTCGCGATCGAATGGGTGTGCGCCGACTCCGACTCCGACGGTGTCACCGACTGCCACGAGGACGCCAACACCGACGGCGACAACGATCCGACCACCAACCCGGGTCCGGACACCGACGGGGACACCACCCCCAACTACCTGGATGCCGACGACGACGGCGACGGCACGTCGACCGCCTCGGAGAACGCCGACCCGAACAGCGACGGTGACCCTCGCGACGCCCTCGACACCGACCACGACGGCCAGCCCGACTACCTCGACCCCGACGCCGTCGGTCCGTCCTCGACGCCGGTCGCCGACGAGCAGAAGATTTCCGACACTCAGGGCGGTCTGGCGGCGGTGCTCGACGACTCCGACGGCTTCGGGCGCGGCGTGGCGTCGATCGGCGACCTCGACGGTGACGGTGTGACCGATCTGGCCGTCGGGGTCTGGGCCGACGACGACGGCGGAACGAATCGGGGAGCGGTCCATGTGCTGTTCATGAACGCAAACGGAACGGTGCGGGCGGAGCAGAAGATCTCCGACACCCAGGGCGGCCTCGCCGCGGTGCTGGACAACGGCGACGCCTTCGGTCACATTGTGGACACGGCGGGCGATCTCGACGGCGACGGGATTCCCGACCTCGTTGTCGGCGCGCTCGGGGACGACGACGGAGGAACCGACCGCGGTGCGGTGTACCTGTTGTTCATGAACGCGAACGGAACGGTGCGGGCCGAGCAGAAGATCTCCGACACCACGGGTGGCCTCGCCGCGGTGCTGGACGACAGCGATCAGTTCGGCCACCACGTCGCAGGGATCGGCGACCTCGATGGCGACGGCCTGCCCGACATCGCCGTCGGCGCCTGGGGCGATGACGACGGCGGGAGCTCCCGTGGTGCCGTGCACGTGCTGTTCATGAACGCGAACGGGACGGTGCGGGCGGAGCAGAAGATCTCCGACACCCAGGGTGGCCTCGCTGCGGTGCTTGACGACGACGACCGCTTCGGGCACGCCCTCGCCCGGATCGGGGACCTGGACGCCGACGGCGTGACCGATCTCGCCGTCGGAGCCAAGAACGACGACGACGGCGGCGGGGCTCGGGGCGCGGTCCACGTACTGTTCATGAACTCCAACGGGACCGTTCGGGCCGAGCAGAAGATCTCCGACACTGCTGGTGGGTTCACGGCGACCCTCGACGACCTCGACCAGCTGGGTTCGGGCTTGGCGGGCGTCGGCGACATCGACGGCAACGGGACACCGGATCTGGTCGCGGGCGCGTGGTTCGACGGCGACGGAGGCTCCAATCGTGGGGCTGTCTACCTGCTGATGCTCGCAGCCGACGGCACCGTCACCGAACACCTGAAGATCAGCGACACAGCCGGTGGGCTCGGAGCGACGCTTGACAATGAGGACCATTTCGGTGCATCGGTCGCCTCGATTGGCGACCTGGACGGGGACGGGACGCTCAACATCGTCGTGGGCGCGTCGGGCGACGACGACGGAGGCAGCTCACGCGGCTCGGCCTACGTGCTCGATCTCACGTCACCCCAGGCGATCGTCGACGCCGTCGACGATTCGGGGGCCGCCTACAGCGCGACGGCAACGGTCGTCAATGCGGCAGGCAACGATGTGGACGCCGACGGCGATGCGGTCACCGTGGTCGACGTGACCGACCCGGCCAACGGCACCGCCTCCACCAACGGCGACGGCACCGTCACCTACACCTCCGATCCCGCCTACACCGGAGCCGACGGATTCGACTACTGGGCGATCGATGTCGGCGCCCCGCTGTCGCACTACTGGGGCCTGGCCGGCAACGGCAGCGACGCGGTCGGTTCGTCCAACGGCACGCTCACCGGTACCACCACCGTCGCCGGCAACTTCGGGCAGGCGCTCAGCTTCGACGAGATCGACGATCGGGTCACCGTGCCGGACTTCGCCTACGGTTCGGACTTCACACTGTCGTTCGACTTCAAGGTCGACGACAACACCGGCACACTCTTCCAGTACATCTACAGCCACGGCGACGTCAACGGCACCAACAGCGTCAACGTGTTGCTGCTCGAGGGCTCGCATGGCACCAACCCCAACACGCTTCGCACGGTGATTCGCGACGGCGATGACACGCTCGACAACTTCGCCCTCGACGTCAACGTCGCCTCGTTCATCGCCGACGGCCAATGGCACCACTACGCGGCGACGGTCGACAGCGGTGGCATCACCGTCTACGTCGACGGCGTTGCCGCTGCGTCGGACCCGACGCGGGGCACCGGGACCGTCAACCCCAGCGGCTCGCTGTATCTCGGCGCCCGTCAGGACCTCAACGTCGACCGCTACTACGGTGGCTCGCTCGACACCGTGCAGATCTACGACCGGGCCCTCGGCGCCTCAGAGGTTGCCGACCTCGACAGCCAGGTCAACGTGGCCACGGTGACGATGACCGTCACACCCTGCGACGACACCGACACCGACGGTCTCTGCGACAACCAGGAGGATGCCGACAGCGACGCCGATGGTGACCCGTCCACCAACCCCGGTCCCGACACCGACGGGGACACCACACCGAACTACCTGGACGCTGACGATGACGGCGACGGCACACCGACGAGCGCCGAGAACGCCGACCCGAACGGTGACGGCGACCCCCGTGATGCCAAGGACTCCGACCGCGACGGTCAACCCGACTATCTCGACGTCGAAGCGGGACCGTCAGCGACCCCGATCGCTGACGAACAGAAGATCTCCGACACCGCTGGCGGGCTCGCGGCCACCCTCGACGACTCCGACCGCTTCGGGCGTTCGGTGGCGGGTGTTGGTGACGTCGATGGTGATGGCGTGGCCGATCTGGCTGTCGGCGCCCAATACGATGATGATGGCGGCTCCAATCGGGGTGCGGTGTATGTGTTGTTCCTGAACGCTGATGGGACGGTGCGGGCCGAGCAGAAGATCTCCGACACCGCAGGCGGCCTGACCGCCACCCTCAACGACTCCGACTCCTTCGGGTACTCGGTGGCCGGTGTTGGTGACGTCGATGGTGATGGTGTGGCCGATCTGGCCGTCGGCGCCTCCGACGATGACGACGGCGGCTCCAATCGGGGTGCGGTGTATGTGTTGTTCCTGAACGCTGATGGGACGGTGAAGGCCGAGCAGAAGATCTCCGACACCAGCGGCGGCCTGACCGCCACCCTCGACGACGCCGACAGCTTCGGGATCTCGTTGGCTGGTGTTGGTGACGTCGATGGTGATGGTGTGGTCGATCTGGCTGTCGGCGCCCACCGCGATGATGACGGCGGCTCCGATCGGGGTGCGGTGTATGTGTTGTTCCTGAATGCTGATGGGACGGTGCGGGCCGAGCAGAAGATCTCCGACACCGCGGGCGGGCTCGCGGCCACCCTCGACGACGCCGACTACTTCGGGCGTTCGGTGGCGGGTGTTGGTGACGTCGATGGTGATGGTGTGGCCGATGTGGCTGTCGGCGCCTACTACGACGACGACGGCGGCTCGGAGCGCGGTGCGGTGTATGTGTTGTTCCTGAATGCTGATGGGACGGTGCGGGCCGAGCAGAAGATCTCCGACACCGCGGGCGGGCTCGCGGCCACCCTCGACGACGCCGACAACTTCGGGGTTTCGGTGGCGGGTGTTGGTGACGTCGATGGTGATGGTGTGGCCGATCTGGCCGTCGGCGCCCACGTCGATGATGACGGCGGCACCGATCGGGGAGCGGTGTATGTGTTGTTCCTGAATGCTGATGGGACGGTGCGGGCCGAGCAGAAGATCTCCGACACCGCGGGCGGGCTCGCGGCCACCCTCGACGACGCCGACTACTTCGGGATCTCGGTGGCGGGGCTGGGTGACCTCGATGGTGACGGGCAGGTGAACCTGGCTGTCGGCGCCCACTTCGATGACGACGGCGGCACCGGTCGGGGTGCGGTTCACGTGCTCGATCTGAGCGTGCATCCCTGTGCCGTCGACTCCGATGCCGACGGTCTCTGGGACTGCGAGGAGGACGCCAACATCGACCTCGACAATGATCCGGCCACCAACCCCGGTCCGGACACCGACGGCGACACCACGCCGAACTATCTCGACGCCGACGACGACGGCGACGGCACACCGACGAGCGCCGAGAACGCCGACCCAAACGGTGATGGCGATCCTCGGGATGCGCTGGACGTCGATCGTGATGGCCAACCGGACTACCTCGATGTCGAGGCCGGTTCGTCGTCCACGCCGATCGCGGATGAGCAGAAGATTTCCGACACCACCGGTGGGTTCACCGCAACCCTCGATGATGGCGATCGCTTCGGCAACGCAGTGGCTGCCATCGGCGACATCGACGGTGACGGCACCGACGATGTCATCGTCGGTGCTCGAGATGATGACGACGGCGGCAACGGCCGTGGCGCCGTGCACGTCCTGTTCCTCAACCCTGATGGCACGGTCAAGGCGGAGCAGAAGATCTCTGACACGGCTGGGGGGCTCACCACCACGCTTGATGACGCCGACCGGTTTGGCGTGTCGGTGGCGGGGGTTGGTGACCTCGATGGCGATGGGGTGTCGGACGTGGTGGTCGGCGCCGACCTCGATGATGACGGTGGCAGCGACCATGGCGCGGTGTATGTGTTGTTCCTCAACGCCGATGGCACGGTGAAGGCCGAGCAGAAGATCTCCGACACCACCGGCGGGTTCACCACCACCCTCGACAGTGACTTCTTCGGCCACAGGGTCGCCGGTCTCGGTGACGTTGACGGCGACGGCATCAATGACATCGCTGTCGCCGCCATCCTCGATGATGACGGTGGTGGCGACCATGGCGCGGTGTATGTGCTGTTGCTGAACGCGGATGGGACGGTGAAGGCGGAACAGAAGATCTCCGACACCGCCGGCGGCTTCACATCGACGATGAGCAACGGCAACCGCTTCGGGACGGCGGTGGCCGGGATTGGTGACCTCGATGGTGATGGCATTGTTGACCTCGCTGTCGGTGCGCACAACCACTCGATCGGCGACCTCGCTGGCGGGGCGGTCTTCATTCTTCTCCTCAATGCTGACGGGACCGTCAAGGCCGAGCAGAAGATCTCCGGCAACGCCGGCGGGTTGGCGGCCGTCATTGAGGACTACGACCGCTTCGGGTCATCGGCGGCCGGGGTCGGCGACCTGAACGACGACGGTGTCCCTGACCTGGTGGTCGGTGCGCACGACGATGACGGCGGCGTTGACCGTGGCGCGCTCTACCTCTTGTTCCTGAACACCGACGGCACCGTCAAGGGTGAGCAGAAGATCTCCGACACCACCGGCGGACTTGCCGGACCCCTCGATGACAGCGACTTCTTCGGGTTCGCGGCGGCCGGGGTCGGCGATCTCGACGGCGACGGCACCACGAACCTGCTGGTCGGCGCCGTGTTGGATGACGACGGCGGCACGGACCGCGGTGCGGTCTACCTCCTCGACCTCTCGCTCCCCAACACCCCGCCGATCGACATCGCGGTCGAGGAGAGCACCCACACCGCTGAGGACAACCCGATCACCGTCATCGGTTCCCAGACCGGTTCGACCGACACCTCGATCACCCTGGCATCCGGCCGGACCGTCGACCTGACCTCCACGGCATCCACCGTCGACGTCACCATCCGGGAGGCGAACGGCGACCTGGTCGACACCGTCACGGTGGTCGACTACGCCGACAGCAACGACCTGTTCGGCGGCACCGGACCTGTCGGGGTACTGGCCGCCCACCCCGACGGCGGGTTCGTGGTCGCCACTCGGATCCGGGGCTACATCCGCAGCGGCTGGGTCGGATCGGTCGTCTCCGCCCACGTCTACGATGCCGACGGCAATCACATCGTCCATCAGCCCCAATACCTCAGCGGCGGCAACGTGCCCCTCATCATGGTGAGCGGCACCTCGGGCAGCAGCGGAACCGGCACCTTCCGCGAGAACCCCACCATCGACATCGCCGGCGACGGCACCATCACCGTGTCGTGGAACAACACCACCGAGGCTCAATTCGAGCAGAGGGTCTTCACCCTGGCGGGCCCGACGGTGGCCGAGGATGCGGCCGACGGCACGGTGATCGCCACGGTCTCCGGCGTCGATCCCGACCCCGGCGACACACTGACGTTCGACATCGTCGGCGGCGACACCAACTTCGAGATCGTCGGCACCCAGCTCCGGGTCAAAGCCGGGAACAACCTCGACTACGAGACGGCCACATCGCACACGTTCACCGTTCGGGTGACCGACAGTACCGGCAATTCTTATGATGAGGCCCTCACCATCGCGGTGGAGAACGTGGCGGACCCTGTTGTGGGAGTCAACTCCACCGGCGACGCCACCGACACCTCACTCGGTGACGACATCTGCGACACCGGTGCCACCAACGCCAATGGTGATCCCGAGTGCACGCTCCGGGCCGCCATCGCCGAGGCCAACGCCTCAGCGATCGTCGACACGATCCATTTCAACATCCCGGCCACCGATACCGGGCACGTTGCCGGGACCTGGACGATCACCCCGTCATCCGCCCTGCCGTTGATCACCGCGCCGGTCACCATCGACGGCACCACCCAGACCGGAAGCACCGCTGCGTCGACGGTGTTCCCTGCCGCCATGGACAGCACACTCTCGGTCGAGTTGTCCGGCTCGTCGCTGTCAGCGGGAACGCACGGACTCGTGCTCGACTCGGGATCGGACGGTTCGGAGATCCGGGGTATCGCCTTCACCGATGTGACCGGCGGGACCGCCAATGCCATCAGCATCGTCGGGAGCTCCAACAACGTCATCGCCGGCAACCACTTCGGCGTGTCGGCCGATGGGACCACCGATAACGCCAACCGGGCCGGAGTCGCCGTTTGGGATGCATCATCGAGCAACCGGATCGGTGGCACCGCCGCGGCCGACCGCAACCTCTTCGGCGGTCAGACCTACGCCCACATCCAGCTGAGCTCCAGCACCACGCTCGGCACCATCGTCCACGGCAACGACCTCGGCTATCTCAGCGGCGGGGCCGACGCCTCGACCAATCCGACCTTCGGAGTCGTCATGTGGGATGGAACGACGGCGACCATCGGCGGGCCCGGGCTGGGGGAGGGCAACCGCATCCGCGGTGCCGCTACGGGTGTGTTGATCGACACCAACGGCGCTCCCGCGTTCGCGACCATCGTCGGCAACCACATCAGTGACACCACCGTGGCCGGCATCGACCTCCTGAACGGAGGCCTGACCGCCAACGACCCCGGCGACGGCGACTCGGGCCCCAACGACCTGCTCAACTTCCCGGTAATCACCAACGTCGGCGAGTCCGGCGGCACGCTCACGGTCGACTTCGACCTCGACGCTCCGGCCGGCAACTACCGCATCGAGTTCTTCACCAACCCGTCCGGGGCCGGCCCCGGCGGCTACGGCAACGGTGAGCTCTTCGCTCACGGCGAAACGGTGACCCACACCGGGTCGGGGGCGGAGTCGTTCTCGGCCTCCTTCGCCGGCTCCGTCACCGACGTGCTCACCGCCACCACCACCCAGGATCTGGGAGGCGGCTCGTTCGGGTGGACCTCGGAGTTCTCAGCGGCCGAGATTCCGAGCATCCCGCTCACCATCAACTCGACCGGCGACGACGGTGACAACACCAACGGCGACGGGGTGTGCGATACCGGCGGAACAAACTCCGAAGGTGACCCCGAGTGCACGCTGCGGGCCGCCATCGAGGAGGCCAACGGTGCCGCCATCGTCGACTACACCGTCTCGTTCAACATCCCGATCTCCGACCCCAACCATTCGGCCGGGGTTTGGACCACGACGGCGGGGTCCGCCTACCCGGTCCTCAGCCAGGGTGTCGCGATCGACGCCCAGACCCAGCCGGGGTGGACGTCGACGCCGGTCTTCGAGATCGACGTCGGCGGTCTGGGCGGCCCCAATCCCGACGGCTTCCGTATCAACACCGCCACCGAAGGTGTGACGTTGCGGGGTCTCGCATTCACGGCGGTCAAGAGCAACGCTCTCGAGATCCAGAGCGGCACCGGGCATGTGTTCGCCGGCAATCACTTCGGCACCAATGCCGCCGGAACCGTCGCCACCAACACCGGTGGCGGGGCGCTCATCTGGATCGAGGCCGGGTCGAACATCACCATCGGTGGCACCGCTGCTGAAGACCGCAACCTCATCACCAGCGGCCCCAACGGCATCGTGGCCGACGGCAGCGGAGGCGTCGACGGCCTGACCATCCAGGGCAACTACATCGGCACCGACGTCACCGGCAACGCCCCGCTGGGCACCATCGACTTCGACGCCATCCGCACCGTCAACGGTGTCACCAACATCACCGTCGGTGGTTCGGCGGCCGGTGCCGGCAACGTACTCACCACCGGCACCGACGGCGTCCAGATCGACGGCGAGGCCAGCGACAACGCCGTCGTCGAGGGCAACCTGATCGGCGTCGGGGCCGACGGGACCACTGCGCTGTCCGTCGGCGTCAACGGCGTGTTCATCAACAACGGCGCCGACTCACCATCGATCGTCGACAACGTAATCGGCAACGCCGGAGTCATCGGCATCGAGATCGACGGGACCACCGTCGGCGGTGTCATCCAGGGCAACCGCGTCGGCATCGACGCAGGCGGCAACCCCCACCCGATTCAACAGATGGGCGTGCTGCTCGACAACGGCAACGGCAACGTCACCGGCATGCTCGTCGGCGGTACCGCACTCGACGAACGGAACACCATCGCCAACGCCGGCGCCGGTGGAACCTGGACCTCCGGCATCTACCAGGACTCGACCGGATCCAACACGTTCCTCGGGAACTCGATCGTCGACAACGCCGGGCTGGCCATCGACCTCGCCGGCGGCACCGAGGACTCCTTTGGCGTGACCGCCAACGACGCCAGCGACGGCGACACCGGACCCAACGACCTCCTCAACTTCCCGGTCATCACCGCCATCAGCGAAGCCGGCGGCACGTTGACCGTCGACTACACCTTCGACGCGCCGGCCGGGACCTACCGGGTCGAGTTCTTCGACAACGCCTACGCCGACGACTCGAGCCACGGTGAGGCCCAGACCTACGCCGGATCACAAACCATCATCCATACCGGCTCAGGAGCGGAGCCGTTCTCCACATCGTTCAGTGGACAGGTCACCGACATCCTGGCGGCGACCGCCACCGAGGACCTGGGCGGCGGCAGCTACGGCGCCACCTCCGAGCTGTCGGCCGTCGCCAGTCTCGCCGCCGCCGTGAACTCCACCGGTGACGTCACCGACGCCAACCCCGGCGACCACATCTGCGACACCGGCGCAACCAACGCCGACGGAAACCCGGAGTGCACCTTGCGGGCCGCCATTGCCGAGGCCAACGCGTCGTCGATTGTCAACGAGGTCGCATTCGACATCCCCAACTCCGACCTCGGGTACAGCGCCGGTGACGGGACCTGGACGATCACCGTCGGCTCCCTGCTACCCAATGTGACGGCGCCGATCACGATCGACGGGTCCGGCCAGGCCGGTCATGTCGCCAACACCGCGCCCGCGCCCGCCGGACTGAACGGCACGGTCGTCGTGGTCGTGGACGGCGGATCGACCGTGACGAGCGGTTTCTTCTTCGCCGCCGGGTCCGACGGTTCGCTCGTCCGCGATCTGGTGGTCTCCAACTTCACCGGAGCAGGCATGCACGTTGCCAACGGCGCCGACAACGTCTCGGTCGCCGGCAACCGCATCGGCACCGATGCCGCGGGTACGGCGGCTGAACCGGCGACCATCGGTGTGTTCGTCCAGGGGGCGGGCGCAGCGATCGGCGGTGGGTCGGCGGCCGACCGGAACCTGATCTCGGGCAACTCGGACGTGGCCGTCCGGTATTCGGGGGTTGGTGCCCAAACAGGCGTCGTCCAGGGGAACCTGATCGGCACCGACGTCACCGGCTTGGCGCCGCTCCCCAACACCAACTGGGGCGTCATGACCGACAACGGCGCCGGAAGCCTGACCCTCGGCACTGACGGCGACGGAATCGATGACGCCACCGAGGGTAATGTCATCGGCGGCTCCGGGACCAACGTGGTTCTCACCGGCTCGGCCAACGTCGTGGCCGGCAACCATATCGGTGTCGGGTCTGATGGCACCTCAGTTCTCAGTGGGGGCGGGGTCTCGACGGCGGGCACCGCCAGGATCGGCTCGGATTGGGACGGCCAGTCCGACGGCGTCGAGGGCAACATCATCGCCTCGAACTCCGGAGCCGGCGTTCGAATCACCGGCACCTCCGACGTCACCGTGCTCGGCAACTCGATAGGTAACAACGGCGGGCTCGGCATCGATCTGAACGACGACGGGGTGACCACCAACGACGCAGGTGACGCCGACTCCGGGCCCAACGATCTCCTCAACTTCCCTGTCATCACCGCAGCTGAGGAGTCCGGGGGCACTGTTTCGGTCGACATCGATCTCGACGCACCGGCCGGTGACCACCGGATCGAGCTGTTCCTCAACCCCTCGGGCGCCGATCCGAGCGGCCATGGCGAAGGTGAAACCTATGTCGGAGCGTTCACGGTCACTCACACTGGGTCCGGAGTCGAGACGTTCTCCACCACCTACGCCGGTATCGGCAACGTGACACTGACCGCAACGGCAACCGAGGATCTGGGCGGCGGCGCCTACGGGGCGACATCGGAGTTTTCCCCCGCTCGTGTGGTCTGCGCCGACGGCGACGGTGATGGACTGTGCGCACGCTTCGAGAGTCTGTACGGCGACACCGACGGTGACACCCTGGCCAACGAGAACGACACCGACGACGACAACGACGGCACGCCAACCGCCTCGGAGAACGCCGACCCCAACGCCGATGGTGATCCCCGCGACGCCCTCGACGCCGACCGGGACGGTCAAGCCGATTACCTGGATCTGCCGACGTCGGCCACCGGCGGGGTGGCGGTCGACGAGCAGAAGATCAGCGATACGAGCGGTGGTCTCGGCGCAACCCTCGATGACGTCGACAACTTCGGCCGCTCGGTCACCGCCATCGGCGACCTCGATGGTAACGGCGTCGTTGACCTGGCTGTCGGCGCCGACTCCGACGACGACGGCGCAGCCGACGCCGGAGCCGTCCACATCCTGTTCCTGAACGCCGGCGGTTCGGTGATCGCCGAGCAGAAGATCTCGGCCACAACGGGCGGGCTGACCGGGCCCCTTGAAGCCTCCGACGGCTTCGGCCGCTCGGTCGCCGCCATCGGTGATGTCGACGGCGATGGTGTGGTCGACCTGGCCGTCGGCGCCCACCTCGACGACGATGGCACCGCCGACGCCGGTGCCGTCTACGTGCTGTTCCTCAACTCCGACGGCACCGTGAAGGCCGAGCAGAAGATCAGCGCCGGTACCGGTGGTTTCGCCGACGGCCTCGGCCTCGACCACTGGTTCGGCTCATCGGTCAGCGGCCTGGGTGATCTCAACGGTGACGGGCTGCCCGATCTGGCCGTCGGCACGCCTGGTGGCGACGACGGCGGTACCGATCGGGGCGAGTTCCACGTGCTGTTCCTCAACGCGGATGGCACCGTGAAGGCCGAGCAGAAGGTCTCGCAATCGGCCGGGGGTGGTCCGGGACTCGACGACAGCGATCGCTTCGGCATATCAGTCACGGCCTTGGGCGACGTCGACGGTGATGGTCTGGTCGATGTCGCGGTCGGCGCCGACGGGGATGACGACGGTGGCACCGACCGTGGCGCCGTCCACGTGACCTTCCTCAACGCCGACGGCACGGTCAAGGGCACCCAGAAGATCTCCGACTCGGCCGGCGGGTTCAGCACCACGCTTGGCGACAGCGACGCCTTCGGCCGTGCGGTGTCGGGCGTCGGTGATCTCGACGGCGACGGCGTCGGTGACCTCGCGGTCGGTGCACCGCTGGCCAACCTCGGCGGAACCGACGCCGGTGCCGTCTACGTGCTCTTCCTCAACAGCGACGGCACCGTGCGGGTCGAGCAACAGATCTCCGATCTCGACGGTGGCCTGGTCGAGGACCTCGGATCGGGTGACAACTTCGGCACGTCGGTCACCGGACTCGGCGATCTCGACGGCGACGGCACGATCGGCCTGGCGGTCGGCGCCGGAGGCGACGATGACGGCGGAACCGACCGCGGTGCCGCCTACGTGCTCGATCTGTCCGACTACAACAACGCACCGGTGCTCGACAACACCGGCGCCATGATCCTCGACCCGATCGACAAGACCAACTTCAACTCGGCCGGCAACACCGTCGCCCAGATCATCGCGTCGGCCGGCGGCGACCGCATCACCGACGCCGACGGCGATCCCGAAGGCATCATGATCACCGACGCCACCTCGAGCGACAACGGCTGGTTCGATTTCTCGCTCGACGGCGGCACCACCTGGACCCGCTTCGGTTGGTACTGGAACGGGTTGCTACTGCGCGACACCGACATGATCCGCTTCGTGCCCACCGGGTTCACAGCCGAAACCGGCACGCTCACCATCCGGGCCTGGGACCAAACCACGGGTACGGCCGGAACGGCGCTGCGGACCTACGGCACCGGCGGCACCGCCCCGTTCAGCTCGGCCACCGAGTCGGTCACCATCACCACCACCGACGTCAACCAGGCCCCGACCTTCGGCACCGGCGGCACCGCCGGAGTCGCCGGCGGATCCACCAACCTGTTGACCTGGGACCGTGAAGGGGCGTCGGAGGACTTCAAGTCGGTGGCCGAGGCCCCCGACGGTTCGTTCTTCATCACCAGCCACCTCACCGGCGACTCCGGTAGCGACGAGGTTCTGCTGGTCAAGCTCACCGCCGCCGGCTCCGTCGACACCGGCTTCGGCGACGGCGGGCATGTGCTGGTGTCGCTCGGCGCCGGTGCGGATCGTGGCAATGCGATCGCCGTCCAGCCCGACGGCAAGATCGTGGTGGCCGGCCAATCGGTCGGAACCACCTGGGACGGTGTGGTGGCCCGTTTCAACGCCGATGGCACACTTGACACGTCGTTCGGTGGCGGCGACGGATGGGCAACTGTCGACCTCGGCGGCGGCGAGTACTTCGAGGGCGTTGCGGTCCACAGTGACGGCACGATCTACGCCGGCGGTGGCGATGCCGCCCACGATCTCTTCGTCGCCCGTTTCCTAGCCGACGGAACCCTCGACCCGGCGTTCGGCACCGGCGGCTCCGTGGTACACGCCGCCCACGGACGAGCCGACGATCTGGCCGTCGACAGCACGGGCCGGGCGGTCATTCCGACCGAGGACAACAGCGGGTCCGCCGGTCTGTTGGGCGTCATCCGTCTCACCACCTCCGGGGCGCTCGATACCTCGTTCGACACCGACGGCGTGGCCTACACCGACCTCGGTCTCGTCGACTCCGCCGCCTACGGTGAAGGTGTCGCCGTGCTGGGTGACGATCGGATCGTCGTCACCGGCACGAGCTGGGACTCGGTCGCTCCGGCGTGGGAGGACGACCTCTCCCGCATCCCGATCGCCCAGTTCACCACCACTGGCGCCCCCGATCCGACCTTCGGCGGCGGCAGCGGCTACGTGCTCGCCGACGTCCCCGGTGGCGGCTACTGGGGTGCGGCGGAAGCGATCGCGGTAGCCCCCGACGGCGATCTGGTCACCGGCGGCTACCACGACGTCGGCTACAAAGGCCAGAACGACGCCGTGGTCTCCCGCCACCTGGCTGACGGTTCACTCGACTCCTCCTTCACCGGCGACGGTATCGACGTGGCCCGAACCGGCCGCTACTGGAACTACCTCTACGACGTGGCCGTCGGCTCGACCGGCACCATCGTGGCCGTCGGCCTCGTCTCATGGGGCGACGGTCTGATACTGGTCTACGACGCCGCCGGGAACCCGGTGGCCGTCCCCGCCACCAACACCCTCGACGGCACCCCCACCTTCCTCGCCTACGGCGCCCCGGTGGTGATGGACGACGACGTGCGGGTGTTCGACA
Source organism: Acidimicrobiales bacterium (assembly GCA_965216675.1). Taxonomy (GTDB): domain Bacteria; phylum Actinomycetota; class Acidimicrobiia; order Acidimicrobiales; family SZUA-35; genus JAHELU01. Next base: position 3,507,849 of record CBDCGK010000004.1, read on the forward strand.
AGGAGCTGATCGACCGAGCCGACTGGAGCGGTTCGAGCCTCACGATCACCCGCCAGGGCGGGGCCGACGCCACCGACGTGCTGGCCGCCTCCGGCCTGCTGAGCCCGCTCACCGAGGGCGGGGCGCTCGTGTACGACGGCGTCACCGTCGGTACCGTCACCACCAACTCCGGTGGCACGCTCCAGCTCGACTTCGACACGGGCTCGACCGAGGCGCTCGTCACCCAGGTCATGCAGGCCCTCGCCTACCGCAACACCACCGCCAACACCGGTGTCGTCACCATGGAATGGACGTTCGCCGACGGCGACGGCGGGACCGACACCGGGACCGTCGACGTCACCATCGCCCTCACCGGCATCACGGTCAACTCCACCGGCGACGGCACCGACACCACGCCCGGCGACGAGATCTGTGACACCGGCGGCACCAACTCCGAGGGCGATCCCGAATGCACGCTGCGGGCCGCCATCGAGGAGCTCAACGCCATCGGTGGCGGCGACATCGACTTCAACATTCCCGTCACCGACACCGGCCACGTCTACTACCAGGACAACGCCGCCGCAGGCTTCGCCACGCCCGTCGCCACGGTCGCCGCCGACGACAGCTTGATCGTCGACTTCGACGCCGACTACCCGCTCACCCCGTTCTCCTGGTGGCGGATCGCCCCCGCCACCGAACTTCCGGCCGTCACCGGAACGATCTCGATCGACGGCACCACCCAACCCGGTCATCAGCCCAACACCGTTGCCGGCACCGGGCCCCTCGACGCCATCCTCCGCGTCGAGATCGACAACCCGTCAACGGCGCTGTCCCACGGGTTGCAGCTCAGCGGCAGTGGTATCGAGGTCCGGGGTCTGGTCATCGACGAAGGCGACGACGCTATCACCATCGATACGAACGGTGCCGCCACGATCGCCGGGAACTGGCTCGGCCCGGACGTGACCGGCGACCGGGACGGGGCGCCGACCGGTGCCGGACTCTCGCTGACCGCGGGGGCCGGTGGCAACACGGTCGGTGGCCCGACCCCCGCCGACCGCAACGTGCTGGCCCACACCAGCGCGCACGGCCTGTACCTCGCCTCCGACGGCAACACGATCACCAACAACTACCTCGGGTTCGGATCGCTGGGGACGTCCGTCACGGCCCCGTCCGCTCAGGGCACCGGTATCTGGCTCATCGGCTCGAACAACCAGATCGGCGACGTCGTTGGCGGCAACGTGATCGGTCGCAACATCGACAGCGGCATCTGGGCACCCGACGGGACGGGCAACCGGATCCAGGGCAACACGTTCATTGCCAACCAGGACACCTCGATCACCTTCACCGGCACATCCGGGCAGAACCTGGTCGGCGGCGACGGCGCCGGCGAGGGCAACCTCATCACCGCGACCACGGTCTCGCCCGGCATCGGTGTGACCGTCGACTCGACCAGCACCGACAACACCATCATCGGCAACTCGATCACCGGAAACGACGGCCTCGCCGTCGACCTCGGCGGCGACTACGGCGACGGCGTCACCCCCAACGACGGCGGCGACGTCGACGGCGGCGCCAACGACGGCCTCAACTTCCCCGTGTTGACGGCCCCAACCGAGGGCGACACCACCGTCGACCTCACGCTCGACGTGCCCGCCGGTGACTACCGGATCGAGGTGTTCACGAACCCGACCGAAGGGGCGGACCCGTCCGGCCATGGCGAAGGCGAGACGCTCGTGGCCGCCCAGACGATGACCCACACCGGCTCCGGTTCCGAGCCGTTCAGCCTCGCCGTGCCCACCGTCTTCGCCGGCGACGTACTGACCGCAACGGCCACCGAGGATCTGGGCGGCGGCGCCTACGCCTCGACCTCCGAGTTCTCGGCTGCCGTGACCGTGGCCGCTCCCACCGATCCGGTGCTCGACGCATCGGTCCGCCGCAGCGACCTGAATGCGTTCGGAGGCCTCGACCCGGCCACCGCGTCGGGTGTTGGGTACGTCGGCTCGGCCATGACCTTCGACGGAACCGACGATCTCCTGTCCGGCCCGCCGCTGAATGTCAACGACCAGGCACTGACCGTCAGCGCCTGGATCCAGGCCGACGCCTTCACCGGCACCGACCACGTCGTGTCGAAGCAGACCGCCGGCGGCAACCCGATCTACGAACTCGGCGTGAACGGCGGCACCGGGCAGGTCGTAGCGACCCTGCGCATCGGGGGCAGCCCGGTGGTGGTGCAGGGCGGCTCGGTCAGCGCCGGAACCGCCCATCACCTGACGGTCACCTGGGACGGCACCACGGTCGCGCTGTACGTCGACGGTGCCGTGGTCGACACGGCGGGGGCCTCGGGCTCGCTGGCCACCGATGTCACCACCAACGTGGCCATCGGAAACCGGGCCGGTGGCACCACCGGTTTTGATGGCGACATCGACCACGTCGAGATCATCCACACGGCCTGGTCGGCCGACCACATCGCCCTGCGTCAGACCACCGTCGCGGATCAAGCGCTCACGGTGACCGTCGGCCAGCAGCAGACGGGAACGCCCGGCGCATGGACCGTTTCGGGTGCCCAGAGCCGGTCGGGCGGCTTCTCGTTGGCCGCTCCCGAGACCACGGTCGGCGCTCCGGCGTGGGCGGTGGCCACCGGTATCGACGAGCCGGGCGCGGTGTTCGAGAGCTGGTGGTGGTCGTCGACGGCTCTCGGGGTGGACTTCGCCTCCGGGACCCGGGCCGGTTCCTCGCCGACCGACCAGTTCGACGCCGCCTACCTCGGGGCGGATGTCTGGAACCTGCGGCGACGGTCCGGCGCAACGGTTTCGAGCGACGCCGGCGGGTCACAGACGTTCAACGCCGGCACCTGGGTGAAGGTCGAGCAGTGGACCGATCAGACCGGCCAGAGTCGACTGTTCGTCGACGGCACCGAGGTCATCGGTTGGACGGCCCAAACCTCACCGCCGTCGACCGGTTCGGTCGGCCTCCGCGTCGGACAGCTGCCCAACGGTGAGACCTGGTTCATCGACGATCCTCGGGCCCGACGTCTCGTGATGCCCGAACCGACCTCCACCCTGAGCGCCCTCGACCGCAACTGACAACACCACGCCCCCCACCACTTGCGCGTTTACGGGCGAAAGCGGTCACTCTTGGTTGTTTTCGCCCGCGAACGCGCAGAGGTGAGGTCGATCGACGACATGGTCAGAGGTGTTTGAGCGCCTCTCGTTTCGACAGGCCCGAGAGGACGTCGTCGTGTTCGGCAACGAAGGCCCGGACGGATTCCGGATCAACCCGGGCGTATTGCCGCAGCGCCCAGCCGATGGCCTTGCGCACGAAGAAGTCGGTGTGGTCGGCCCTCCGGTGGCAATAGCGGAAGAGACGCTCGACGTCGGTGTTCTCCTTGTAGCTCAACTGATGGATGATCGCCGTGCGGTTGAGCCACAGGTTGTCGTCGTCGATCCACTGGTCCATCACCGCCAGCAGCTCGGGGTGGCCGGCCACCATCGGGCCGACGGTCCAGGCGGCGAGTGAGTCGACCGTGTCCCACCACGAATCGGTCACGATGAAGTGCTCGACGTCGGGTAGATGCGACGGGTCCAGCTTGGCGACATGTTTGCGGGTCAGGTTCGCGCCGACGTAGCGGAACTCACGTTCCGGTTGGGCCCAGCACTCGTGGACGAACGCGACCAGGCCGTCCGCGTCGAGCTCCCGAGCGGCGGTGAGATACGGCTTCGACACCTGACGCAGCACCGGCGATCGGATCCCGAGGAACCGGAACTGGTCCTTCATGTACGCCTCCATCGCCTCGACGTCGGCCGGGTCGGCCGCCTCGGCGAGGACGGTGCGCAGATCGTCGATGTCGAGTGCCGTCACGTCGCCCATCCTACGGTGGCGCGCCGGCGCTGTATCAGCCTGCGCCGCATCGGGTCGCCATCCGCCGTGGTTAGCCTGGCTCGGTGACCGATACCCGCGAGGGTCGACCGTTTCTCGGTTGGCGCATGCTGATACTGGCCGTGATCGCCGCGGTCATGACCGGTCCCGGTCAGACGATCGGCGTGTCGGTGTTCATCGACCACCTCGTCGACGCGCTCGACACAAGCCGGTCGCTGGTGAGCTCCGCCTACCTGGTCGGGACCCTGACCGGCGCGGCGGCGATGCCGTTCGTGGGGCGGTTCATCGACCGGCGGGGTGTGCGGTTGTCGCAAACGCTCATCGGGATGGCCTTCGCCGCGGCCCTTGTCGTGATGAGCGGCGTCAACAGCCTGCCGTGGCTCATGGTCGGTTTCGCCGGCATCCGCATGTTCGGGCAGGGTTCGCTCTCGATGGTGTCGTCGGTGACCGTGGCATTGTGGTTCGAGCGTCGCCGGGGCATGGCCATGGGTGTTCTGGCCACGGCGACCGGTGCGTTGATGACGCTGGTCCCCGTCGTGCTCAATCAAGTCATCGAGGGCTTCGGCTGGCGGGTGGCCTGGCTGGTGGCCGCCGCGGCGGTGGCGATCATCGTCGTGCCGTCGGGCTGGTTCGGTCTGGTCGATCGGCCGTCGGCCGTCGGCCAGCGTCCGGACGGGGTCGCGGCTGATCCGGCCACGGAGCCGAACCCGGCGTCGGTGGGGGCCCGGGCGCCGGTGACGGCAAACGACCGCTCGTCCTACACCAGGGGCGAGGCGGCCCGAACCTCGCAGTTCTGGATCCTGGTGGTGATCGGTGTGGCCAGCGGCTCGCTCATCACCGGCCTCAACTTCCACCAGATCGACCTGCTCGGCGAGGCCGGACTGTCATCGGGCGAGGCGGCCATCATGTTCCTGCCGCAGATCATCGGGTCGTCCGTCGCCGCGCTCGGTGTCGGCTACGTGCTGGACCGGGTCGGCACCCGCTTCGTGCCGGCGTTCTCGATGTTGTTGCTGGCGATCGTCCATGTGATCGCCGCCGGACTGTCGGGGCCGGCGACGATCCTGTTGTACGCCGTGGTCCTGGGTTCGGTCGGCGGCACGGTCCGGGCGGCGCTCTCGACGCTGGTGCCGGGCTACTTCGGTACCGATCACATCGGTTCCATTCAGGGGCTGATCACCGTGGCCAACGTCGCCGGCTCGGCGGTCGGGCCCGTGGTGCTGGCGGTGACCGAGTCCGCCACCGGCGGCTACCGGTCGGCCAACCTCATCCTGTTGGCGATCCCGGTCCTGGCCATGATCGTGTGCCTGTTCAACCGGCCGCTGGTGTCGCGGGCCGCGTCGGATCCCGGCACACTGGAGGAATGTGTCGCAACATAACGATTCTGCGGGGGCTCGAACCGGCGGCCACCGCCGAGGAGATCGCCGCCGGCGCCCGACAGTACGTGCGCAAGATCAGCGGTATCCGTGAGCCCTCAGCGGCAACGTCGGAGGCATTCGAGTCGGCGGTCGAGGCGGTCACGGCGGCCACTACCGAGTTGCTCGAGTCGCTACCGCCCCGCCGTCAACCGCCCACCACGGTCCCTCCGCTGCGCCGCCTCAACCGCACCCCCTGACCATGCGATTCTCGTTGCAAAAGGCGAGGCTCCAGCCCGCCTTTTGCTACGAGACGTCAGCGAGTGCGGTCAGGGCGTCGGATTCGATCTCGGCGATGGCGGCGACTACCGCTGACATCTCTCTGAACACCCCGACGGCGGCGTCGGCCGAGATGTCACAGCCGTCGACCAGCGCCTGCTGCTCATCGTGGAGCGACCGCATCGTGGCAGCCAGGTCGGCCGTCGAATCGGTCGAGGTCGACACGGCGGTGCGGGCGGTGTCGAGCAGGCCGGCCCGCTCGTCGGCCAGCTCGGCGTAGCGCTCGATCGCCGGGTCGGATGCCACGGCCAGCGACGACAGCTCCCGCCACCGCTCACCGGCGGCCCGCCACTGCTCGGCCGCGTCCTTCCAGTTCGGCCGATCGGCCATGACCGCAGCCTCGTCGAGAAAGTCGGCGAGCAACGGCCGGCCGGCATCGACAGAGGTGTAGGCGTGATTGACGCAGTCGTAGAGCCGGGTCAGCCCGATCGCCGCCCGCCTTCCGGACCCGAACACCGACGCCCATCCCTTCTTGCCTTCGCCGTCCAGCAACCCCGACCACTTGGTCAACCCGGCAATGCCGACGTTGGATCGGAACTGTGGCACCGGTGGACGGTCGAAACCGGCGACGGCCTCGGCCACCGCCGTCGCCAACACCGTCGGCCAGTCGTGCTCGCCGGGAACGGACTCGATGACCACCGCACGGTGCTTGCCGGCCCGGTAGGCCGCCCGGGCCTCGTCGAAGGCGTCCCGCTCCACGGGCAGCGGATGCGGCGCCCGATCGTCGACCCACAGTCGCCCGGAGTCGGGATCGACACCGACGACGCCGACCAGGTGGGGTGCCATCGCCGAGATGTCCGAGGGCAGCCCGAGGTAGGGCAGTGCGCCGGCCCCGACGGTGCACAGCACCGGTCGTCCGTCGGCCAACGCCTGATCGAGTGTTGTCGCCGCCTTCTTGGCCCCGGTCGTCTCGGTCACCGTCGTCGTGATCCCGAGCCGATCGAACAACGCCTCGCAGAACGGGCCGGGCATCGACTGGTTGCGGGCCACGATCGTCATCGTCGGAATGTCCCCGTACTCGAACACGCCGTAGAGGAATCCGACCCCGCCGGCCAGGCCGAAGGCCAGCGCCTCGCTGACCGGGTTGCCGTCGGGTCCGACGAGGCCGGCGTTCATGCAGAGGTTTCGAGCCGCCGCCAGATCCGGTTGGGACCCGCCGATCGAGGTGACGCCCGGGAGGAGTGCTCCGTCCGGAATCGCTGCCGGTGTTGCTCTCAACGAAGCACCCGGCACGTTGTCGGTCCCGGCCGCCAGCACGTGGGCCCGGGCGGTGGCGTAGCGCTCGCCCGTCTTCGCCATGCGTTGACGGACAAGGGTTTTGAAGTCGCGGTTCTTGGTCATGGTCGATCTCCGTTCGGTTCACACACCGACACCCGGGAACCAGCCACCCCTGACCTGAGCCTCGATGTGGAAGCGGGCGCTGTGCGCCGCCGTCGAAGTTCGCTGTGACATTCATGAAACCGCGAGCGGAAGAGACGACTCTCCTTTGCCCCGCACGGCGGCTCGGGTGGAAGCCACGATGGGGTTGGGCGACGCTCGTCGCCGAACCCCCATCCTACCCGGGATTCGTCGTGCGGACCGGGAAACGGTGTCAGAAGAGCTTGCGGCCCACCAGCACCCGGTACTGGGCGTCGGTGATCGTCTTGTGGCCCAGCCAGTCGAAGCCCGACGTGAAGCCGAGCTCCTCGACCCGTTCCTTTGACACCTTCTCGGCAAACCAGTAGTCGCCGCCCCAGACGGCATAGCCGTCCTTCGTCTTCACCAGCTTCGGCATGTCCGTCCCTCCGTCGAAGCTCTCCACCGTTTCCGAAAACGTTAACAGGGTTAGCCGACGGGACGAAAATCCGATCGGGTGTGTGGCCGGTGTGGATTCGGTGTGGTCGGTCAGACGAGGAACGGCACCCGGAGCCGTTCGAACAGGTGACCGACGAAACGAAGTGTCAGGCCCCACAGGATCTGATCGGTTCCGTCGATACGCACGCCGGGGAAGTTGGCACCGGCCGGTGGATAGAAGTAATCGACGTGTCGCCCCGGGTCGGCCAGGTGGGGGAGCGGAACCCAGACGGTGTCGGCCACCTCGTGATTGGGTGACAGCATCGGGGTCGAGCCGTCGAGCCAGTAGGCGTGGGCCGACACCAGCACCAGCCGGTTGGTGGCCCGCCCGCCGTCGAGTTCGGCCAGTGTGCCGATGGCGTGGTCGGTGCCGAGTTCGAGTCCGATCTCCTCGCGGGTTTCCCTGACGGCGGTGTACTCCGGCGTGGGGTCGTCGGGGTCGGTGCGTCCCCCGGGGAAGGCCATCTGACCCGACCACGGATCACCGAGACGCTGGGCCCGTTGGATGAGGAGGAGCTCGGTGGCGGTGGCCCCGGCCCGGAAGATCGCGGCGACCGCGGCCCGGTGGATCGGCTGATCGAACGGCACCGACGGTTCATAGGACGGGTCGAGCAGACCCTCGAGCTCGGTGCGGCCCAAGGCGGCGAGGTCGACACCATCGCCTGATCCGTTGGTCATGAGCTCGAAGCGGCGTCGGCCAGAACCGCAATCGTGGTTTCGATGTCGTCGGCCGACACGTCGAGGTGGGTGACCAGCCGGGTCCGACCACCGTGGATCGCCAGCTTGATGTCGTTGGCCTCGGCTGCATCGGCCATCGCATCGGCACCGGCACCGAGGTCGGCGAACACCATGTTGGTGTGACGGCCCCCGACCTCGACGCCCGGGAGCTGGGCCAGACCTTCGGCCAGACGGGCGGCGTTGCGGTGATCGTCGGCGAGCCGGCCCAGGTTGTGGTCGAGGGCGTGGATGCCGGCGGCGGCCACAATGCCGGACTGACGCATCGCCCCGCCCAACATCTTGCGAACCCTGAACGCCCGGTCGATCAGTTCCTGCGAGCCGGCCAGCACCGAACCGACCGGGGCTCCCAAACCTTTCGACAGGCAGACCGACACCGTGTCGAACACCTCGGCCACCTGACCGGGCGTCACGTCGAGGTCGACGGCGGCATTCCACAGCCGGGCGCCGTCGAGATGAAGGGCCAGCCCGTGCTCGGCGGCGAAATCGGCAATCTCCTTGTGATAGGAGAGAGGAAGCGCCATGCCGTTGTGGGTGTTCTCCACGCAGACGAGACGGATGGGGGCGAAGTGAGGATCGTCGGGTGTGATCGATTCAGCGAGCTGGTCGAGATCAAAACGTCCGTCGTCGCCCAGCGCCAGTGGGTGAGGCTGCACGCTACCCAGGACCGCTGCGCCGCCCGCTTCGTAGTGGTAGGTGTGGGCACGGAGCCCGACCAGAAACGAATCGCCGCGGGCGCAGTGGGCCATGACCGCACACAGGTTTCCCTGGGTTCCCGAGGTGACGAACAGCGCCGCTTCCTTGCCCAACAGCTCGGCCATACGGGCTTCGAGCAACTTGACGGTCGGGTCGTCGCCCCAGACGTCGTCGCCCACCTCGGCCGCGGCCATCGCCGCCCGCATCTGGGCTGTGGGGCGGGTGACCGTGTCGGAACGAAGATCAATCATCCCTTCATCCTGGCAGCAGATGATGCCGTTTCAGAACGCCGGCCGACGCTGCAGCCCCGCCCCGCCGCCGGTTCGAGCACGGTGACAGCGGAACGCCTGGCTTGGTAAACAGATGGTTAAGGATATTTGTTGGATTAGACAGGTGCAACAACAAGCATATTGCATCAAATAGCGAACTGGATAAATCACCCAATTAGTTGTAAACAGTGATAGCCGCTACTAGAAATGTAGGAGCGGGTGGGATGTTTCCGCCGACATCCCTCCCGCTCTTACAGCCGCCAAGCGTGGCTGTTGCCGCCGCTCCTGTGGGTGCAGTCCTTTCCCCCCAATCAACCGGACTGCACCCACAGGAACACTCTTCGGCCGACGCCGGCACCGCCGCCTTCAGCCGGCCGTCGGGGTGAGCCCGGCCCACCAGACGTAGTCGTCGACGCCGTGCAGAGCTGAACGCAGGGCTCGCGTTCGGCCGCCGACGAAACGACCGTCTATGCGGGTGTACAGCGCCGGGGAGCTACTTGGCAGTGACTCCGGGCTTGCCTGCTCAACGGTGATTCGGCTGATGGCCTCGCCAATGGCCAGTGCCTCGGCCACGATCGTCAATGCCAGACCGCCCGGCTCGTTCCCGGTTGCCGGATGGGTGCCCTCAACGTCCTGCAGGGTTTCGAGCCGCCGCCGGAAGTGCTGGAGCAGCTCGGGCAGATCCGAGGTCGGCGCCTCGGGTTCCGAGGTCGCCGACAGGGAGCAGCAGGCTGATAGGTGTTGGCTCTCGACTGTTGAATGTGCGGTCATCTTGCTCCCCTTTGACGTTTTTGGCGGCAGATTGTGCTGGTCCCGACTACCAGTATGACGATGTGCTGTGACACTGGAGCGGCGCCGAACACCGTCACCTGGGTCAAACGTCTCATGTCGGCTCGACACCCGCCGACGGGGATGTCGTGTTCGAAACCTCGCTGGTTCGCCTCGTCGGCGTGTGGCTGATCGTTGCCCTCGTGCTGGTGCCCATCCGATCGTCGTTCCAGTCGAACGAGGGCGACACCTCGCCCGACGAACGACCCGTCGTCTACCTGACCTTCGGCAGCGGTCCGGGCCCGGGCACCACCGACTACCTCGATCTACTCGACCGCTGGGAGGCGACGGCCACGTTCTTCGTCGTGGGGCAGAGCGCCGCCGACAGTCCACAGCTGTTGACCGAGATCCTCGAACGTGGCCACGCCATCGGCAACCACACATGGACCCATCAGGACCTGACCCGGCTCTCGTCGCTCGAGGCGCTCACCGAGCTGCAGGCGGCAAACCGGTTCGTGGCCGAAACCGCCGGCGTCGAGATGAGCTGCTGGCGTCCGCCGTTCGGCGAGTACACCGAGGGACTGATCGCACAGGCCGCCGCCATCGGGCTCGACAACGAAGGCTGGATTCGCTCCGGTCGCTGGGACGTCGACACCCGCGACTGGGAACACGGCTACGAACACGTGCTCGGTGAGCTCCAGACCGCGGGACCGGGCGACGTCGTCCTGATGCACGGCGGAACCAACCCCGACGACGAGGACCTGGCCGCGCTCGCGACCTGGCTCGAGGCGAACGGGGACGACTACCGATTCGAGGCGCTACCCGGCTGTGCTCCTGCAGCGGATGGAGGGTCCGGCGACGACGAGCCACCCGACTCCCTGGCCGCAGCGGATCCGAGCACCGACACGTTCGCCACCGATCCCCAGCTGTGGTTCCAGATCCAGCGGGGCTCGGCCTACCTCAGCGCCTTCGGTTCGACCGGCTGACGTTACCGCCGTCCCCCTCGGTCAGCAGTAGCTCGTAGAGTTCCCGGTTCTCCGCGTCGAAACAGGCGAACAGGATGTCGGTGTACCGATGCTGCGGTGTCGATTCCAGCCACTCGACCACGGTGTCCAGCGTCACCGCCGCGGCGAGGGGTTTCGGGAATCGGTAGACGCCAGTCGAGATGTTGGGGAAGGCGATCGACCGGGCGCCATGTTCCATCCCGAGCTGGAGGCTGCGCCGGTAACACGAGGCCAGCGTCGCCTTCATGGTCGGCTCGTCGTCGGCATCCCAGATCGGTCCGACGGTATGGATGACCAGCCCGGCCGGCAGCTCCCCGGCTCCGGTGACCACCGCATTGCCGGGAGCGCAGGGGCCCTGTGCGGCCACGATCGCCTTGCAGTCTTCGAGGATGGCCGGACCACCGGCCCGATGGATCGCACCGTCGACACCGCCACCGCCCATGAGTGAGGAGTTGGCGGCGTTGACGATGGCGTCGACGGCGAGGGTGGTGATGTCGTCGGCGGTGACCGCCAGCCTTGTCGTCGGATTCGATCCCACCGCAGGATTGTAGATCCACGATCCGGCGTCCGGGCGTCGCGGCAGCGCCGCTCGCCCGGTCAGAGTCCCAGGGCGTAGGCGTCCATCGACAGTGACCCGGCGACATAGCCGTCGACGATCGACGTCATCGCCTCACCCGCCGCGGCGGCCAGACCGGCGGCGTAGACCATCGGCAGGTAGTGGTCCGGGGTCGGGACGGCCAGGCGGTAGTCGTCCGATCCGTTGACCGCGCCGATCCTGGAGGGATCGTCGGTGAGGATGTCGCGCACCGCCTCGTTGAACCGGATCGCCCAGTCGAACCCGACCTCACCCAGCTGGAACTGGACGGCCGGCAGGTTGTGCACGATGTTGCCGCTGCCGATGATCAACACGCCGGCGTCGCGCAGCGGGGCCAGCCGCTGACCGAGGTCGAAGTGGTAGTCGAACGGTTTGGAGGCGTCGACGGCGAGTTGCACCACCGGAATGTCGGCCTCGGGAAACACGTGGACCAGTACCGACCAGGTGCCGTGGTCGATCCCCCAGCTGTCGTGGTCGGCCCCGATCCACGTCGGTTTCACGGTTTCGGCGATCTCGTCGACCAGTTCGGGCATCCCCGGCGCGGGATACTGCATGGCGAACAGCTCGGGCGGGAAGCCGAAGAAGTCGTGGATGGTCTTCGGTTTGGCCATGGCGGTGACCGCGGTGGCATTGATGTACCAGTGGGCGGAGACGGCCAGGATGGCCCGGGGGCGGGGGAGCTCGGCACCGAACCGACCGCCGAACGCCCGCCACGCCTCGGTGTAGCGGTTGGTCTCCAAGGCGTTCATCGGGCTGCCGTGGCCGAGGAACGCAGCGGGCATACTCACGACGGGATCAGCCATCGGCGACCTCCTGGTAGGGCTCCCAGGCAACGTCGGTGCCGCCGTCGTAGAGGTCGGCGACGATGTCGGGGGCCATCATGGATCGCCAGTCGGGCTCGGATTCGAAGACGCCGACGTCGGTCAGGGCGGTGATCTCGGCGCCGAGCCGGTCGACGTCGAGTTGACCGTAGCCCTCGCCCTCCGAAGTGAGTGACACCACGAGGTCACGCTCGACCTGCCAGCGGGGGATCTCGGTGTAGTCGGCCAGGAACGAACCCTGGTTGGTGGCGATCCGATCGAGTGCGTGCGCCACGGCCGCCTCCGGATCGTCGACGGAGAAGGCCATGCCCCGCAGCGTGGCCCGCATGAAGTCGGACACGACCTCGGGGTTCTCGGCCAGGAAGTCCTCGCCGACCACGAGCATGCCGAACGACGCCGGAACCTCGTAGTCGAGCGGATCGAACATCCGGTATTCGAACCCGGCGTTGTCGAGTTGGATCGGCTCGTTGCTCTTGTAGACGGGCAGGGCGTCGATGCCAAGGTCGAACCCGGCCACCGGATCGAAGGTGTCGAGGAGGAGCTCTTCGAAACTCGACCGCTCGACCCCGGCCTGGCCCAGCATCGACTGCAGCGCGAGCGGGAGGTCGCTCTTGATGCCGACCAGCTTGCCTGACAGATCGTCGAGGGTTTCGATGTCGGAGTCGGCCGGCACGACGAGAGCCTGGATGGCGGTCTTCCCGTAGGCGGCCAAGGTCACCAGGCCGGCGTCGCCGGCGACGTTGGCCCGGACCACCTCGCCGAAGGAGTCGGCGTTGGCGAACTGGGCCTCGCCGGCGGCGACCAGGGTGAGGTTCTGGGGGGCGAACCCGGGTTGGATCTCCACGTCGAGACACAGTTCGTCGTAGTAGCCCTCGGCCTCGGCCACGATCGGGTCGAGAATGCCGGGCGAGGCGGCGAAGTCGAACCCGGTGACCACGGTGATGGTGCCGACGTCGGCATTACGTTCGCACGGATCGCCGGCCGCACCGTCGCCGGAAGCGTCGTCGGTGCAGGCCGCCGCCAAGATCATCAGCGCCAGGCCCGCGGACACCGCGGTGACGATCCGACGGTGTCGGGATCGACGGTCGGAACAGCGAAGGGTCATGAATTCTCTCTCCTGTACGCCGGATGCCAGTGCAGCACCCGGCTCTCGAGGGCCAATACGGTGAAGGTCCCGACGATGCCGAAGCCGGCGAGGATCACGATGCAGGCCCACGCGATGTCGGGGTTGATGCTGACGAGTGCCCGCCGGAACTGGTAGCCCAGCCCGGACGTGGAGCCGCCGTAGAACTCGCTGATTACCGCGCCGACCAGTGACAGCGACACGCAGATCCGACCGGCGGCGAAGGTGTCGGCCAGCGCGTGGGGAACCCGCAGCCGGCGGTAGACCTCGAACCGGGAGGCGTCGACCGACCCGGCCACGTTCAGCAGGTCCTGATCCACCGAGCGCAGCCCGGTCAACATGTTGGTGGTGAACGGTACGAACACGAAGAGGGCGACGATCAACGCCTTGGGCCAGATCCCGAAACCGAACCAGATCAACAGGATTGGCGCAAGCACCACGATGGGCGTCGACTGCAGGATGATGATGCCCGGCCACGACAGCCGTTCGACCATCGAGCTGTGGGCCATCAGCGACGCCGCCACCGCAGCGGCCACGAAACCGATGAACAGCCCGAGCGCCGCCTCGACAACGGTGACCCATGTGTTGGCGGCGAAGAACTCGGGTTCGGCGGCGATCACGGCCAGCACGTCGCTCGGCCGTGGCAGGGCGATTCGGCGGATGTTGAACAGCCGGGTGGCCACCTCCCACAGCGCGAGCAGACCGAGCACGGCGACCACCGGAGCGGCCAGCCGGGAGGCAGTGCGCGAGGCTCTGATCACCATGTCCTGATCACCATGTGTGGCGGCCTTCCTGCTCGGCTTCGTCGGCTTCGTCGGCGAGGAGAATGGCTCGTATCGCCGCGGCGTGTTCCCGGAAGGGCGGGCTGTCCTCGATCCCGCTTCGTCGGGGCCGCTCCAGGTCGATGGCTATGTCGGCGGCGACCCGACCCGGAGCACCGCTGAGCACCACCACCCGATCCGACAGCTTGATCGCCTCGTCGATGCTGTGGGTCACGAACACCACGGTGGGGTGCCGGAGCCGCCACAGCTCGACCAGCAGGGTCTGCATGTGATGCCGGGTCATCTCGTCGAGGGCGTTGAACGGTTCGTCCATCAGCAGCAACGACGGTTCGATGGCGAACGCGCGAGCCAGCGCCACCCGCTGCTGCATCCCGCCCGACAACTGGTGGGGCAGCAGATCCCGCTCGCCGCTCAGCTCGACCCGGTGCAGCCATTCGTCGACCGTTGTCGAGTCGAGACGGTTCCGGCGCCACGGGCCGAGGCGATCGAGGAGCGCAACGTTCTCGGCCACCGACTTCCAAGGCAGGAGTGCCGGCGACTGGGGGACAAGACCGATGACACCCCGTCCCCTGACCACGTCGGGGTCCTCACCGCCGACGGTGACCGTTCCCGTCGTTGGCCGGTCGAGACCACCGATCAAGCGCAACAGCGTCGACTTGCCACAGCCGGATGGTCCGATGATGCTCAGAAACTGGGCGGACGGAACCCGCAGGTCGACCTCGTCGAGGGCGATGCGGTCCGGGCCGGCCTTGGTGGTGAAGCCCCGCCGGAGACCGGCAATCTCCACATCGGGTGCCGTCACCGGGGTGCCGGGGCGCACTGCGTCGGCGCGGCTGCCGTTGTGGGCCACCGGGGCGACGCCGACGTCGGAACCCGGGTCGTCGGTGTGGGGCGCTGGTTGTGCGGTGTCGGTCATCGGCTGCCGGTGTGCTTCCGAGGAGAAACGGATCCTCGCCGCGGGTTGACGGGCAGGAACGCACGACCGGACCGCTACCCCGCCTCCGGGCGAACCCGAAGAGGCCGGGCGCGCCCAGCAGCCATACGCCCACTCGCTCTCATCCGGACTTTCACCGTCGGCATCGGAATTCCACCGATTCGGCCGAGGTCCGGTCGACCGCTCCAACCGACTTGACGGTTGCAGCAGCGGCCCGAGACCAAGGTTCGCGGACTTTCACCGCCGGTCAGGACTTTCACCTCAACCCCGCGAGGGGCATTCTCTTCACTTGTCGAACTATCTGTGTGTCATCGTAGAGCCGCGATACCCACCGTTCCAAGTTCGGTGTGACGTCGGCCGCTCAATCAGATTTCACCTCGACGTCGACCATGAGATCGGTGGCAACGTCTTCGAGGACCTGCTGGAGGTCACGCCGAGCCAGGGAGTCGGGGGCTCCGATGACGGCCCGGGCCACGAACATCTCGCCGCCCATCGGAGCCGGCACCACCTCGGAACTCAACTCGTCGATCGTGCAGCCGTTCGTGGCCAGCGCATGGGAGATCTCGTGCACGATTCCGGGGTGGTCCTGGCCGGTGACGTCGATGTTGTAGCGCGTGCCCGTCGTCGGGCCACCGGCTTCGGCGGCGGCCATATCGATGCTGAGCAGGCCCGACGCCTCGATCCGCTCGAGATCGGCCTTCAGGGCGGCGGACTTCGAGGGCGTCACCGTCACGAGGACGACACCGGCGAACATGCCGGCCAGCTCGATCATCTCACTGCGTTCCCAGTTGCCGCCGTTGCGGGTGATGGCTCCGGACAGCTCGTCGACCAGGCCCGCTCGATCATTTCCGAGGACGGTGATGACCATGTGCTGCATGCCGTCAGCGTAACTCACGGCGACCGGACGCAGGAGATCGATCGGCCTACAATCGATGACATGGTTGGTCGCATGGTTCGAGAAGCCGTCGAGAATCTCATCGACGATGTGAAGGAGTCGATCGAGGAGCAGAACCGCCGGGTCGACTCGAGTCATCAGCCTCGACCGAATCCTCCTCAGCCTCGGCCTCAGGCCCCGCTGCCGGCACAGCCGCCGCGCCCGCCGGATGAACTGGCTCGTCCCGCGCCACGACCCAGGCCGACGACGTCGGCCCCGGCACCGGTCGCACCGGCCCAACCTGCTCCGGTGCAAGCAGCCGCACCCGCCACTGCCGCCGCCCCGAAGTCGGCTCTCGAACCGAGACCGAGACCGAAACCGAAGCCGGAGCCGGCGTCAGGCCCGGTGGTCAATGTGGCCGATGTGGCCGATGCGTTCAATGTGGCCGATGTGACGACCGATGCGATCGATGCCGTCGACCGCCTCGAAGGTGAAGTCGACGCAGCCCGGGAGCTGGTACGCGAGACCCGTACGGAGCTCCGGGAGGCGAGACGGACGGCGCGATTGGCGGCCCGCGACCGCCGCCGCGATCGGCGACACGCCCGACGTTCCCTCGATGAGGTCGACGCATCGGGCTGACACCGGTGGATATGGTGTGCCATCAAGGCAGACCTGGTTCCAACCGAGATACTGAGTGACATGATTCGGCGTACTTCGGCGGTGGCAAGTCGGCGAGTCGTGACAGCGATCACGACCGCCTTCTTCGTGCTGCTCACGTCCTGCGCCTCGTTCGACGTGTCCGCCGATTCGGCCCGGCAGCCCGGCAACCGCGATGCCCTCACACGCGACGGCGAACGCGAATCCGCGTCGGCCACCGAGAGCGGCGACGGGTCCGACTCGGGCGCCGGCTCCAACGCCGCTGGGCGGGGAAGCCGGACCGCAACCCTGCTGCCACCGGCCATCTCCCAGGTATGGGAGGTCGATGACACCGGGCTCTACGTCACCGCCGATGACGGAAGCACCGAGGTGGTGGCGTTCGACCTGACGACAGGCATCGAGCTGTACCGGGTCGACACCCACCCGGCCGGCGCGCTGCGAGGCCTGGCCCCGTCGGTGTTCGTGAGCGAGGAGCGCAACGTCTTTCTCGCCCCACTGGTCTACGAACGGTTCGGTGAACTCTACGCCGACCTGGCCGCCTACGAACTCGACAACGGCGAACAGGTGTGGCGATCGGAGTTCCCGTTCGGAGGAACACCGCTGTTCGAGTGTGGCGACGAACAGGTTTGCGCCCGCGGCAGTTTCGAGCAGGCCAAGTACTCGGTTCCCGACGGCGACAGCGTCTCCACCATCGATGTCACGAGCGACACCATCATCGCCTCCAACGGTGAACACCTGACCACGATCGCCCGGGCCGAGGACGACCTGGACGAGTTCGTCGGCCTGGTCGGCCTGAGCGACTTCGGCTACGAGGAGCGGTGGACGATCGCCTCGGCCGAGCTGGCCGACCTCATCGGTGTCCCGCTCGACCCCGGCTGGGGTTGGAACTCCGATATCGACCCGGCTTCCGGGGTCGCCGCGATGACGCTGTCACACGCCGACCCGGAACTGATCGGTGGCACGGTGGGTCTTGATCTCATCACCGGTCGGACCGCCTGGTCACGGTCGGGTATCACCGACTGCCTCTACAACTACCCGACCGATCGACCGATGATCAAGTGCGTCGCCTCCGACGACGACCCCGGTCTCGTCGACCGCATCGTCCGCATGAACCCGGCCACCGGGGATGACCTCTGGACGATCGCCATCGCCGACCCGTTCGCGCCCTACGACGTCGAGATCGTGCACGGCACCGACTATCTGTACGTGTGGATCGGCGAGCAGGTGCTGGTCTACGACCTGGACGACGGGCAACCGGTGCTGTCCGAAGGCCCGTTCCTGTGCGCCAACAGCGTGTGGGCCTACGACGTCGACTACTACGACGACGAGGACCCCTGGGAGTACTACGCCGACACGGTCGTGGTGCTCTGCGACGCCGACGGGTTCCTCCTCCAACCGCTGGACGTGGCCGACACGATCGCCGATACCGACATCGCGGCCTCGCGACGGGTGTCGTTCGACTGGGAGCTGCGGCCCTTCGTGCTCGACGCCATCCCCCAGGCCATGATCGACGGCGACTCGGGCGAAGCCTGACCCTCACTTGGCGTCAGGTGCCTCGACGATCGGCGGTTCGAACACGAAGTGTTCGACGATCTGCTCCTCGGCGCCGTCCTCGTCGATCCGCGAGCAGTTGCCACCCCAGGCCACGATGAACGTCGAGGTGCCGACCGCCTCGGTGTTGAGCGCGCACGATTGGGGCGTGGTCAGCGCCCGGCGGATCTCGAGCCCGTCGGTGATCCTGATCCACTTCAGTTCGGCGCCTTCCATGAACGCCAGCCACTCGTCGGTGTGGACCAGCGGGCGGACTTCGCTGAACCCCCTGGCCGATCCGGGGAACTCGACGTCGACCGGCAGTCCCCGCCAGTTGATCGGCTCGGCCGGGTCGGCGGCCAGCTCGGTGTCGTCGTCGACCACGATGGCGGTCACCAGGTCGTCGGATCGTTCCCCCTGCTCGGCCGGTGAGGCCTCGGCCCACAGGATCAGACGCCCGTCGGCGACGACGACGTTGGACCGGTCGGCGCCGGCCGGAAGATCGGGCAGGGGGATCTCGGTCAACGCGGTCGACTCGACATCGAGATGGCTGAGACGAACCGTGCCCTGCCGGTCGGCCCAGAGCACATACGCCGCGTGTTCGGTGGCCACGACGGTCAGCGCGTCGCCGTCGACGGCCGACGTCGACCACGTGTCATCAGCGAGGTCGTAGATCCCGATCGTGCCCTCGTCGTCGGGGTCGGGGGTCGACCCGCCGGTCACGACCACTCGGCCGGCGATTGCCGCGCCCCGCCCCCGCACCCTGGCCACGTCTGTGGGGCTGTCGGCCAGCTTCCGCCAGGTGCCGGTGTCCGGGTTGTAGGCCGCTGTGGTGGCGATGAGGCCGTCGCCGACGCCGAACGGCTCGGTCGTCCCCGACCAGACGAACAGTTCGTCACCGGTCCACACCGATGTGTGGCGGTTCCGCGGCGGACCCGGCGGGGAGGCGATCCGTTGCACCCCGTCGACGGGGTTCCAGATCAGGGGCTCGTCGACCAGACGCCGGTCGGTCATGTCGCCACCGGCACCACCGACGATGACGATGTCGTCGCCGGTCCAGGTGAGCGTGTGATCGAACAGCGGATACTGCGGTGCGTCTGCGATGTCGTAGCCGTCGACGGGCGGTGAATCGGCGCCGACGCCACACCCGGCTCCGACGACGGCACTGGCGCCGAGGAGCGCTGCCGCCACGAAGATGGGGAGTCGACGAGACACCAAGGGGTCAGGCGCAGACGGCGCCGGCGTGTAGTCTCTGGCCGGCCGAACCGAGACCGTGGATCTCCTTGAGCCGACGCAGCCGGCTGTGGACCTGATCGCGGTCGATCGAGCAGAGCCGTAGGTGGCGCCGACCCTCGGCGTCGGCCCCGAAGCCGGCTCGGCCGTGCAGCACCCGCTGATTGTCGACCACGATCGCCTGTCCGTCGGTCAGCTTGTGGACGAACTGGTTGCCCGCTGACCTCACCCCGGCGGCGAAGGTCCGGAAGGCAAGGTAGTAGCGGTCGACGATCGAGGGGTCGAGGTCGAACACACCGGTCGAGCGTTCATGGAAACGGATGCCCATCAGCTCACCCATCGCGTTGACCGAGATGACCGGTGCGTAGGCGATCATGTGCACGTCCTCGCCCTGATCGACCGCGGCCGTGCGGTGGCGAACGTAGGGGATCGCCACCGAGGCGAGGAGGTCGAATGCCTCGGGGTCGGTGCGGCGGATGTCGTCGGCGACCTTGAATCCGTCGACCAGTATCGACTCGCCGCCTCCGGGTGCGGCCCGACGGCAGTGGAGGATGGTGAAGCCGCTGGGGGTGTAGCGGTAGGGGTCGTCGCTGTGCGGATCCTGGCCGACGTTCGATTGGGAGAGGGTCCAGGCGTCGGGTTCGGTGACGATGTTGAAGATCCTCCCGAAGTCGGTGTCACGAACGTGGCCGAAGAGGCGGGCGAGGTTTTCGGTGGCGTCGTCGGAATCGGAAAGGTTCTCGACCAGCGCCATACCGTCTATGGTCACGGTGTCGAGAAGGTCGTGGTGGGTGACCGAGCCCGGCTCGAGCCGGTCGAGATCGAACACCGACGGACGATGCTTGGCGTCGAAGCGGCGCGGTGCCGGCAGTGCGGGGCGGCGGCCCTGCACGACATCGGCCAGGGCCAGAAGATCCTCCACTTCGAACGTGGAACGGTGGCCGTCGCTCCAGTCGACGATGAGGCACGAGCGTTCGACGGTGGCGCTGCGTATGGCAAGGTCCTCGGGCAGGCTCGCCACCGAGAAGGTGCGCATTCCCGATTGTTTCGTCGGCAGGCTCGGACACTGGTCGCGCAGCCAGAACCGATTGAACGTCGCACTGTGTTTGCCTGAGACCAGCGACACACTGCGGGCGTTTGACGACACCTCGGCGGTGAACGTCGGGGGCGGAACATCGGTCATGGATCGGATAGTACGACGACCGCGACCGCTGGCGCCAGGGGTGTCAATCCGCGTCGCGCTGGAGTCGGGCGTTGGCGGCGAATCCGATCGCCAACGCACAACAAGTCAGGAACACAACCAGTAGAGCCAGCTCCCCAAGTCCGATACGAAACCTGCTCCAGAGCGCACGCAGCGGGCCGGGATCGTTGGACCAGGTGACCACATGCTCGAGGGTGCCATCGAGGCGGAAGACGTCGAGCGTCTCATTGTTCCGGACGAGTACACGATCCTCGCCGACACCGAGCCCCTGGACGCAGCAGGGTCGGTTGGCCATCTCGGTGTCGAAGACCACGCCGCCATCGTTGAGCAGCATGACCGAACGTGGGCCGTCGCCTCCCGCCGGCTCGATGGTCAGCGCCACCCCTGCCGGTCCGACCGACATCCGGTCGGACAGCCAACCGCGATCAGCGGGGATCTCAATGGGGGAGGACCAGGGTGCGGGGTGCGGGGCTCACCCTAGGGCTTTCACGACCTTGCTCAGGGCAAGCCCGCCCCTCGCGCTCGGGTGGGTGGCCGTCTACCTTGCGCGGCCCCGTGTGCGCCGGCCTGCGTCCAGCCCTGGGTCGGTGTAGCGGATACATCTTATAAGGATCAAAATTCTGTAAGCTGCCCTTGATTCTCGAACATATGTTCGATATAGTGAGGCGTATGACAGGAGATGGCAAGATCTGCTCCTCCGTCCCAGCCGATGATCTCGGCTTGTTGGATGAGGCGATCGGACGGGCATTGGATGTGCCTATGTCGTGCCGATCGGCGGTGGAGTTGGCCGAGCGGGCCGCTGAAATCGAGCGCTTGTCCGCTCGGTTCGAGGCGTTGCGCTGTGCGGCATTGGCGGCAGCGTGTGACGCCGTCGAGGGACCGGGGGCATTCAAGGCGCTCGGGTTCCGTCATGCCATCGATCTCGTGGCCGAGACATCGAAGGCCGACCCGCGAAGCTTGCGGGTATTGGCCAAGCTCGGCCACTGGCTTGTCGAATTTCCCGGGTTTGCACACGCCTTCGCCGGCGGTGTGTTGACCGGCCGTCACGTCCGCGAGTTGCACAAGCTCGACAATCACCGGGTGCATCACCAGCTGATCGAGTCCCAGGAGATGCTGGTCAACGCGGCCCGCGACTGCGACTTCTCCGACTTCGTGAACGTCCTGGCCTATTGGCTGAACGCCAGCGACGTTTGCCGGAGGCAAACTCGGCCGCGAGCTGCGCACAGCCGCACGCGGACCCTGATGGCATCGAGCCTGCTGAGCAGGCGGCCCGAACGACGTGTACCTACCGGAAGCATTCCGACGGATCGGTGACCGGTAGGTTCTCGTTCGACGCACTCACCGGGCAGGCATTCCGCCGACTCCTCGATGTTGAGTCCCAAAGGCTGTTCCGCAAGGATGCCGAGGTGGGAGTGTCGCGCACTCCAGCCCAGCGGCGGGGCAAGGCGTTGATCAATCTGATGGTCAGCGGCAGTCAGTCCGGCGGTAGCTCGACCATCACCCCGTTGATCAACCTCGTCATGGGACAGGAACTCGCCGAGTCGATGCTAGGGCAACTGGCCGACGGTCTTCCGATCTCGGTTGAACCGAACTATGCCGACATCGATCTGCGCTGTGAGCTCGACGACGGCACGCCGATCCACCCGAAGCTTGCTGCGACGGCGATTGCGGTCGGCCGGTTCCGGCGCATGGTCTTCGATTCCGAATCTCGCCCAGTCGATGTGGCGGTGAAGTCGCGGTCGTTCCCAGGATGGATGCGGCAGGTTCTTCTCGTCAGAGCACGGGGTCGATGTCAAATACCGGGATGCGACGCCCCCTTTGCGTGGCTACAAGCCGATCACGTCGTTCCCCACTCGCGAGGTGGTCCGACGAAGCTGTCGAATGGGCAAGTGCTTTGTGATCCGCACAACAAACGAAAGCGTGACGCCGCGTGATGCGTGATGCCGCTCGCCGTTGTCGCTCATTCCCCCGCCGCCAGGACCCGGTCGAGTTTCCGGTATCCCTCCTGGACGCCGACCTCCATGCCGCTGGCCACGAAAGCATCCCGGGTCTCGAAGCTGTCGACCAGGGATGTGGCGGTGAGCCGGGTTCGTCCGCCGCCGAGATCGCTGAGTTCGAGTCGCTCGAGGACGACTCCGTCAGGCATGTCCTCATAGCTGAACGTCTGCACGATCACCCCGTCTTCGGGGCGCACATCGTGGAAGCACCCGCGGAAGGCGTACTCCTCATCATCGTGGGCGCTGACGTACCGCCACTCGCCACCGGAGCGACACTCCCAGCGATCGATCGTGGTCGAAAGATACTCCGGTCCGATCCACTGGGCGAACAGGTCCGCCTCGGTGTGGGCCCGGAACACCTTGTCGGGCGAGGCGTCGAACTCGCGAATGATGGTGACCATGGGGACGTCATCGTGAACGATGATCTCGGCTTCGTTGGTCTTGGTGTTCATGGCTGTTCCTTCTCGTTGAATGTGTCGTTGGATGTCTCGTTGGACGGGTGATCCGAATGGATATCCGGCAGATCGGCGAGAACCGCGTCGAGGCGGCGATAGCGTTGCTCGGCTTGCCGGCGGTAGCGCTCGATCCACGCCGACATCAGGTCGAAGACCTCGGCCTCCAGGTGAACGGGCCGGGTCTGCGCCTCTCTCCCCTTGCTGACCAGACCAGCCGCCTCCAGCACCTTGAGGTGTTTGGAAACCGCCTGAATGCTCATGTCGTAGGGTTGGGCCAGTTGGGTCACGGTGGCATCGCCGTCGCTGAGGCGGGCGACGATGTCTCGGCGGGTCGGATCGGCCAGCGCCGCAAAGACAGGCGACAACACATCAACGGCAGGCTCACCCATTGTCGGCCCTCGCTTTGTTCAACCTCATGGTTGAGTACCGTACGTCAACCCGGATCCTTTGTCAACCGATTGGTTGATAAGCTTTACTCTGGGGATTCATGCCGGGCGAGAATTGACGAAATCAGTCTGCGACGATCTGGGGAGTTACTGCACAATAGCGGTGCTAGTATTTTCACTAAATAGTGCATTGCCCCAATCAACTGACGGATAAAGAAGCATGTTGATTCATGTCGTATAATGATCTGGATCTGACCACTAGAGACTCCCATCTCGATGGCAAGTCTCTCACGAAACCACTGAGAATCCTGTCGACGGTCATCCCATCGGCGCTGCTCGTCGCCGATCGCAGCGGGTGGATCGTCGCCACGAGCCCATCCTGGAAAGCCTCTCTAGGGCCGTTGCCGGCCGGCACGGAACCTCGACTGTCCGACCTCGAAGGTGAGTTGTCCGTGCTCGCCCGCCTCGTCGACGAGACGATCGAGTCCATGGAACCCCGATCGATTCGATCGGTGATCAACCGGGCAATCGGACCTGCCTCGTACGAGTTTCGGGTCGCCCCTTGGGTTCTCGAAGACGAGACGTGCGGCGGTGCGCTGGTGATGGCCCTCGACGTAACGGTCGAGGAGCGGAATCGGCGCCGGCTGGTGGAGGCCAACGAGCGATACAACCTTTTGATCGACGGAGCCAGCGTCGGCATCTGGGACTGGTTCGACGTCGAGAACGACGAGGAGTACTGGAGTCCCCGGTTCTACGAGCTCCTGGGATACGAAGACAAGGAGCTGACCGCCAGCCTGACGATGTTCAAGTCGCTCCTTCACCCTCACGACGTCGCGCCGACGTTCGAGGCTGTCAACGCCCACTTCGACACCGGGAAACCCTTCGAAGTCGAGTATCGGCTGCGCACCAAGCTCGGCGAGTACCGCTGGTTCGCAGGCCGGGGCGTCGCCGCGCGTGACGAATCCGGCACCGCCACCCGGATGGTCGGCTCGATTCAAGCGATCGACGACCGGGTCACAGCCCAGCGCAAGCTCGAACAGGCCAACGAGGACCTCGCCCACTTCGCCCGCGTCGCCGCCCATGATCTGCGCGAGCCGGCCAAACGACAACGCATGTTGATCGGATTCCTGCTCGACGAGCACGGGGCGTCGCTGGCGGAGGAGGTGGTTCGGGATCTCGAGCGGATCCGGGACCAGAGTGACGCAATGTTGGCCATGATCGCCGGCTTCCGGGCGCTGAGCAGCTTCGAGGGCTCAACCGTCGAAAGGGCCCAGGTCGATCTCGCCGAGCTCGCGGGCCGGCTCGCCCGCGAGCTCCTCAACGACGCTGCGGTGACCATCGACCTGCCGACCAGCGTCGACTGCTACCCGGCGCTCACGGAGATCCTGCTGCGCAACACCTTCACCAACGCGGTGAAACACGGTTCGACCCCGCTGGTGGTTCACGTCGGCTCCGAACAGCGAAACGACGGCGACACCTGGTATTCGGTCTCGAACAGTTGGGTTGGTGATCGGTCCTCGGTAACCGACGACCTCTTCAAGCCCTTTGTCGGCCGGGCGACCGATGACGGCACCGGCCTCGGTCTCAGCATCTGCAAGCGGGTCGTGCAACACCACAAGGGCCAGATCGAGGTCGAGGCGGAAGCCGGCCTGTTCACCGTTTCGTTCACCCTGACAGGAGACTAGATGCTCACAGACGACATTCGCCTCGACGGTTCCGGGCCGATCCTGCTCGTTGACGATGATCGACTCGACACCGAGATCGTCGAACGGTTCTTTCAAAGGTCCTCACTTGCCAGTGACTACGAGCTGAAGACCTTCGAATCCGGCCCTGTATTTCTCGGCTACATGAACCGTGTCCTCGTTGATGAAGCGGCATTTCCATCGATCGTCATGATCGATATCAACATGCCCGAGATGAACGGTTTCGAAGTACTCGAAGAGTTGCGGTCCAACAGGGAGTTCGTCACGCTACCGGCCGTGGTCTTCGTGTCGAACAGCGATCTCGCCAGTGACATCGAGCGGGCCCGCCGTCTCAACGCCGCCTTTCAGGAGAAGTTCAGCGACATCGAGGAAGGGGTGGCCTTCTTCGACCGGCTGGCCCGATCGCGTCAGTAGCCCCGCGCCGTCACCAGCTGCTGCTCGATGTCGTGTAGCACCTCATAGCAGGCCAAGACCTGCGCCACACTCGAATTCGGCTCCCGGCCTTCACGGATCGCGGCGATGAACTCACGGTCCTGGAGCTCGATACCGTTCATCGACACGTCGACGTTCGACACGTCGATGGGCTCGTCCCACCCGTCGATCAGATCGTCGTAGCGGGCCACGTAGGTGCCGGTGTCGCCGATGTAACGGAAGAACGTACCAAGCGGGCCGTCGTTGTTGAACGACAGCGCCAACGTGCACAACTGGCCGGCCTCGGTTTTGAGCTGGATCGACATGTCCATCGCGATACCCAGATCCGGATGGTGGGGGCCCTCCATTGCCTGGGCTGCCACCACCTTCGAGCCGGTCTGGTACTGAAAAAGGTCGACCGTGTGGGCGGCATGGTGCCACAGCAGATGATCGGTCCATGAACGGGGTTCGCCCTTGGCGTTGGTGTTGGTGCGGCGGAAGAAGAAGGTCTGCACGTCCATGTGCTGGATCGTGAACTCGCCGGCTGTGATCTTGTTGTGCACCCATTGGTGGCTCGGGTTGAACCGCCGGGTGTGGCCGCACATCGCCACCAGTCCGGTCTCGCGCTGCTTGTCGACCACGGCCTGGGCATCGGCCAGTGAATCGGCCAACGGGATCTCGACCTCGACGTGCTTGCCCGCCTCCAGACAGGCGATCGTCTGAGCCGCGTGCATCTGGGTGGGGGTGCAGAGGATGACGGCGTCGACGTCGTCACGGGCCAGGGACTCGTCGAGGTCGGTGGTGACGTGCTCGATGCCGTAGTCGGCGGCCACCGCCTTGGTCTTGTCGAGCGTGCGACCGATCAGCGAGACGACCTTGACGTCGTCGATCGTGGCCAGTCCGTCGAGATGTTTGACGCCGAACGCGCCGGCACCGGCCAGCGCCACCCGAATGGTCATGGGCCTTGCTCCGTTTCGTCGAGAGTTTCTTCGAGAATGAGGTGGCCGACGGCGGTGTTGCTCGCCGGAACGTGGTAGAAGCGGTGTTGCACGGTTGGGGCCGGACCGCCGTCGTCGCTCAAATCCGACATTGCGCCTCGGGCGATCAGCCACATCACCAGCTCGATGCCCTCCGAGCCGGACTCGCGGATGTACTCGACGTGAGGGATGTCGGCGATGCGTTTCGGATCGGCGATCAGGCCGTCGAGGAAGGCGTTGTCGAAGTCCGGGTTGATGAGCCCGGCCCTCGGACCCTGCAGCTGATGGCTCATACCGCCGGTTCCCCAGACCTGCACGTCGAGGTTGTCGGGGTAGGAGTCGATGGCCCGGCGGATGGCCTGCCCGAGTGCCAGACAGCGACGCCCCGACGGCACCGGATACTGGACGACGTTCACCGCGACGGGAATGACCGGGCACGGCCAAGCTCCATCAGGACCGCCTTCGGGCTGGCCGAACATCAACGACAGCGGCACGGTCAGACCGTGGTCGACCGCCAGCTTGTTGACGATGGTCAGATCGAAGTCCTGGAGGATGACTTCCTGGGCGATGTGGGCCGCGAGATGGGGATGACCTCGGACCTCGGGCACCGGCCGGGGGCCCCAGCCCTCGTCGGCGACGGGAAAGGAGGCGGCGGTGCCGATGGCGAAGGTCGGGATGAAGTCCAGGCTGAAGGTGGTGGCGTGATCGTTGTAGACGAGCACGATCACGTCAGGGGTGTTGTCGGCCATCCAGGTTCGGGACGCCTCGTAGCCGGCGAACAGCGGCTGCCAGTACTCCTCGTCGGTGCGACCGAGATCCATCGCCGCCCCGATGGCCGGGACGTGTGAGGAGTAGACGGTGGCCCGCACGGTCGCGGTCACGTCCGATCCTCCCATTCGTGGCGGTAGCGGTTGCCGTCGGGCGAGCGGCCACCGGCGACCATCATCGCCCGGTACTCTTCCTCGGACATGCCAGTCATCGATCCCGCCATCTGCTGGAAGCTCTTCCCGTCGGTGGCGCCGATCTTGGCCAGGAAGTAGATGTTGCCGCCGAGCGAGATCATCCGGTTCATGTCACGATCGAGGACGGCCTGCTTCTGTTCGGCCGTCATGTCCCACTCGTCGAGGTAGGCCCGCTCGTCGGCCAGGAAACGCGCACGATTCTCCGCTGACATGAGCGACATGCAGAACTGGTTGAGGTGATAGCCCATACGAGACTGGTCGGCGTCGAAGATCGTGGTGCCGGGCACATCGTCATAGGGCTTGCCAGAGCTGCGCGGTGCCATGTGGCTCATGGTAGACGAGGTCGGCCAGGCCGGGTTCAGTCGTTGAGGTTGCTCATCGTGTCGATGAGGTCGGCCGAGCCCAACTGGCTGGCGACCCCGACGACGACGATGGCGACGGTCAGGCCGACGAACAGCAGCCAACGACGCCGGTTCTCACCGGCGACCATCGCCGCCATCCATCCGACCAACAGGAGAAATCCGGCGGCGAGGTCGGCGATCACATAGATCGGCCAGTAGATGCGCAGCCCGGACGGTAGCGCGCCCTGCGCGTCGAGCGCCGGATAGAGCACCTCCCGACACTCGACGATCCCCATGCCGGCGCCGGGGCGACACTCTGGCGGTACGTCGACGGCCAGCCGCACGCGGATCAGGTCGTAGGCGATCAAGCCGACGACGTAGCCGGCCACCGCGAAGATGCAGAGCGCACCGGCCAGCGGACCCAGCCCACGCCAGAACGGTCCTTCGCCGAGCCACTCGCCGGCGCCGGCAACGAGCAGGAAGATCAGACCGAAGCCGGCCAACCCATAGGCAACGAGGCGGGGCAGAAGCAGGCGGTTGCCGAGGATGGACAGATGGCCGGTGACCGTGAGCACTCCGTCGTCGACCGACGTCAGGCAGTACATCTCGCCCCGCAGGAAGTCCCCCTCCGGAACCCCCGGTCGTTGCCGGCAGTAGTCGCTCCGCGAGTACCCCGAGCGACTGGGGAGCGGCTGGGTCAGGCCAAGGCGCTCCGCAGTGCTCGCGAGTTGGGCGGTGTCGAATCCGCCGGCCTCGACGCTGGGATTGCGCTCCCGGTAGCGGAGCGTCGTCGCGGCCCGGGTGTGGCGGTCGGGCCAGTGGTCGAGATCGGCCGACACCAGGTCGTGGCCGGGCAACTCCGGGGCGTCGGCGGCGAGCGACTCGCCGGCCCGGATCGACGGCAACATCAAGGCAGCGCCCGCAACCATCCCGGCCGCCATCAGGGTGAGCCCGACCGTGACCAGCGGCTGCCGAAAGCGGCGGTGGATGACCGTGATGGCGACAACCGCCAGCGCAGCGGCCGCCAAGACCCACCAGGTCGACGGGGCCGTCGGAAGTGCCGGTGCTTCGGCCGGACCGGCGGCGTCGATGCCATCGCTGACCTCTGATCGATGGCGGGTGGTGAACCAGGCAACGAGTCCGCCGAGCAGCAACGTCGTGGCCGCGGCTGCCGCCACCGGCAGTCGTGATCGGCCGACTGACACCGCCGCGCCGTCGTCGCGCCTGCCCCCGCCGGTAGCCGCGTCCTCGGATCGAATGCGGTTGCGAACGTCATCCCACGCCTGACCGACGACGTCGTCCATCGGGTCAAGAGCCGGCGAGCGGTCGCCCATTGCTCGTCGAAGGCGTCGGTCGAGCTGTGGCGACGTCATGGTTCCTCCGTTCCGTCGAGGCTGTCCTCCAACGCCGACAGCCCTCGGTGCAGGTGGGTCTTGACCGATCCGACGGAGATGCCCAATGCAGTGGCGATGTCGGCCAGCCGAAGGTCCTCGGTGTAACGCAGCACGACGCACTCCCGCTGGCGGCGGGGGAGTCGTCCGACCGCATCGGCCAGGTCCTCGTCGGCCAGTAGCGCCTCTGGGCCGGGCACCGAATCGAGTGAGTTCGTGATCTCGACGATGCGGTGGCGGCCGGCCAAAGCGAGTCGCCGTCTCCTGGTTCGGGTCAGGTTGACGACGGTGGTCCGCAGATAGGCGTCGAGCGACGCCACCGATGTCAGATCGCTGCGGGCCACCCGGACGAAGGCATCCTGGACGAGATCCTCGGCCGAGCTGGCGTCGCCGAGTAGCCACGCCGCCAAGCGAACCATCGCGCGGTAGCGGCGCCGGAACAGCGCGCCAATGATCGTCTCGGTGCTGGAGCTTGCGATGTCGGTTGGCGCCAACGATGATTCCGGTCGACCCATTGTCCTCTAGACCAACGTAGGGCCGAAAAGGTTGACGTCCGTAGCGCAAAAAGTCCAGCGCAGTCTACGATCCGGGGATGAGCGAGAACCCATGTTGATCACACGGGCGCTGGTGGCCGGACTGTCCGACGTCGGCCGGACGCGGGGCGTCAACGAGGACCAGTTTCTCGTCGCCGACTTGAATCGGTCGATCACCATCCACGGATCGAGCCTGCCCGTCGAGGACGAGACGCAGCTCTACAGCGGCATGATCGGTCAACTTCTGGTGGTGGCCGACGGCATCAGCGGCGCTCCCGGTGGACTGGTGGCCAGCCAGATCGGTGTCGGCACGGTCGCTCGCTACGTGCTGAACACGATGCCGTGGTTCCTCAGCCTCAACCACGATCACGACGACGATCAGGAGGACGAGCTGCTCGCCGCCCTACTCGAGGTCGAGTCGGCGGTCGAGGCTCAGGCGAAAGCCGAGCCGGAGTTCGAGGGCATGGGGACGACGCTGACGATGGCCTATCTCGTCTGGCCCCGGCTCTATGTCGTCAACGTCGGCGACAGCCGCTGCTACCTCCTCCGGGACGACCGGCTGGAGCAGTTGACCCAGGATCAGACGGCGGCCGCCAGCCTGGTCGAGAACGGCATGCTGACACCGGAGCAGGCGGCGCGGTCGCCGTTGAGTCATGTGCTGGTCAGCTCCATCGGACAGGGATTGTCGCACTTCCATCCCGACGCCTACCGAACCGAGCTGATGTCAGGTGACCGCATCCTGCTCTGCACCGACGGGCTCACCTCCATGGTCGACGACGACCGCATCGCCCACCTGCTCGCAACCGGCGACACCCCCGAGATCGTCTGTCAGGCGCTGGTCGACGAGGCCAACGACGCCGGTGGTCACGACAACATCACCGTCGCTGTTGCGTTCTGCTTCCAGCCGATGGAGCGTCCGAGCGGACGCGGGTCCTAGAGTCGATCCGCATGGAGGAGATCCACACCGAAGGCGATCCTGGCGTCGGGCGATTGGCGGGCAAGGTCGCCCTGATCACCGGCGGCGCCCGGGGGCAGGGGGCGGCCGAAGGTCGACTGTTCGCCGCGGAGGGGGCGGACGTCCACCTGACCGACGTGCTGGTCGACGAGGGTCGGGCCGTGGCCTCCGAGATCGGTGGCTCGTTCCGGGAGCATGACGTCAGTGACGCCGATCAGTGGTCGGCCGTGGTGGACGACATCCTCGGGGCGCACGGGCGGATCGATATCCTCGTCAACAACGCCGGCATCTTCCGCCTCGGCGGACTGCTCGACACCGACCGCAACCTGTGGGACACCACGATCGCCGTCAACCAGACCGGCGTGTTCCTGGGAATGGCCGCCGTGGCCCCGTCGATGGTGGAACGGCGCTCGGGGTCGATCATCAACATCTCGTCGATCGCCGGACTCCAAGGCGTCAAGATCGCCCACGCCTACGCGGCCTCGAAGTGGGCCGTGCGGGGCATGAGCCGTTCGGCGGCGCGGGAACTGGCGCCTCATCAGGTGCGGGTCAACTCGATCCATCCGGGCATCATCGACACGCCGATGCTTCGCCAGTACGACGACATCGGCCTGCCGCCGATCCTGGAGGAGCAGGTTCCGATGGTCGACGGCGGCGTCACCGCCTGAGTTCCCAACGTTCGGTCAGCCCGAGCACGCCGTTGCCGAATCGGCCCTGAAGTTTCTTCAGCATGTTCCAAGTAGACCATGCATCGAACCGAGACGTTCCACGGCCCGAGAGACGATCTCCGAAGGCTGCTCCGAGGTGAGGATGTACCACTGCACCGGTAGCTCGGCGCTGAGGTCGATCAACGTTGCCCCATGATCTGCCGTGGAACCATTGGCAGCCATCGACGGCTGGATCGACAGACCGCGTCCGCTCCCGACGAGGGACAGTAGTGTCGACATACGATCGACCTGACGAAGTGATCGGGGTTGGGCTTGGGCGGGGTCGAGGAACCGGTCGAGTTCCCATCCCTCGAGCGGCTCGAAGCTGAACGCCAGGTAGTCGTGACCGGCGACATCGGCCGGGTGGAAGACGCCGGGGAACCGGCCGGTGAATCCGGGAGGCGCGACCGCCACCAGCCGGTCGTCGGCCAAGTGGATCCGGTTCGATCCTCCGCTCCAGTCGGTGCTCATGACGACGGCGGCGAGGTCGATCTCACCGGCTCGAATCGCCTGATCCTCCCGACCACCGGCAACCGAGACCAGGTCCACGCTGTGAACCCCGAGCGCCTCCACCGCATCGAAGAGTCGGCGATGCCATTCGAGCTGGTCGAATGGCCCGACGCCGATCCGAAGCCGCTCCACGCCGCGACCGTGGTGTAGCCATCGGCTGGCCTGTTCGGCCCGCGTGAGCTGTTGTTCGGTGAGTCGAGCGGTCGCGGCCAGCATGCGCCCGGCGGGGGTGAGATCGGCTTCCCGGCCGACGATCCTGATGAGCTTCGCGTCGAGTCGCCGCTCGGCCTCGCTGATCCGGCGGCTGGCGGCCGAAGGGCTGAGATGCAGGGAACGAGCAGCCGCCGCCAGCTGGCCGTGATCGGCGATGGCGATCAGGAGTTGCAGGTGATGGCGATCCAGGCTCACTCACAGCGTCCAATCGATAGATGCGCGTTGTGCATCATTGAGCGTTAAAACATTCACTCGACACAACTGTACAGGACCGGGGACACTAGTCGAATGAGTACGAGCAGCACCGTTGTCTTTCCCGATGCGCGACCCGAGGGCTACGAATGGCTCGACGACGAGCCCCCATTCGACCCCGAACGCCATCTCGCACTCACCGAACCGGCGGAGATCGTGACACTGGCCGATCTCGGCTATCGCCCCGATGACATCGTCGGCAAGGCCACCGCCATCGCCATCACCAGTCCCTTCCGGATCCTCAGCGACGAAGGCGCCGCACAGATGCTCGACACCGCCCGCCGCCTCCGGCATTTCTGCCGGCGGGCCAACGTGCGAATCGAGAACATGGTGCGAGGCGGGGTCTACCGGTCGCGGTGGTTGCGTGATCTGTGTCTCAGCCCCGAGGTCGCCACCCATCTCAGCGGGATCTACGGCGCAGACGTCGCACCCCACCCGATGGGTCTGCACCTCGGCCACCTCAACTACGAACCTTCCGACATCAACACCGCCGTCGACAAATGGCACCACGACACGCTGCCGCTCGACTACGTGATGTCGGTCACCGATCCGACCCGAACCCCGGGCGGCCGGTTCGAGTACTTCGTCGGCACCAAGGCCGACGCCGCAGCCTTGAAAGCCGCCGGCGAACGTCCGCCGGCCGACCGGGTCGTCGCCCCAGCGCTGCCGGGCCCGGGCTGGGCGGTCGCCATGCACGGCGACATGGTCGTCCATCGCGGCGGGCCGTTGACCGAACAGGCCGAGAGGATCACGATGGTCAACGGCTATGTGTCACTCAACCCCGAGGTTGACATGCAGAGTCGCATGGTCGACCTGCTGGCGGTCGACGACCGGGAGCTGCTGTTCTACGAGTGGAGCCGCTACGTGGCCTGGCGCTCCCACAACCGACTCCGGTCGTTGATCGACTCGATCGACTTCGGCGTCTCGGCCGCCGAGGCGGCCGCCATGCTCCAGGCGGCGATCAGCGACGTGGTCGAAGCCGTCGAACAGATGCCGACCGAGGCCTCGGTGATCGACCACTACGAGTAGTCGGCTCCGCCGTCACGAATACATCGGCAGGCCGACGTACTGCTCCGCCATCGACTCCTGCGCGGCGCGGGAAGAGGCGAGGTAGTAGAGGTCCTCCTCCTGGGCCCGCTGGTCGAATGCCGTCTGGTCGGGGAACCGGTGGAGCAGCATCGTCAGCCACCACGAGAATCGCACCGATCCCCAGACCCGCTTCAGAGCGGTCGTGGAGTACGAGGCCAGCTTCGACTCGTCCCCCTCGGCTCGGGCGATGAATGCGTCGGCCAGGTAGCGCACGTCGGCGACGGCCAGGTTGAGGCCCTTGGCGCCGGTGGGCGGCACGATGTGGGCGGCGTCGCCAGCGAGGTAGAGACGGCCCCACTGCATCGGCTCGACGACGTAGCTGCGGAGCGGTGCGATCGACTTCTCGACCGACGGCCCGGTCACGATCGCGTCGGCGGTGGAGGCCGGTACCCGGGCGAGCAGCTCGGACCAGAATCGGTCGTCGGGCCAGTCGTCGACCGTGTCGGTCAGCGGGCACTGGACGTAGTAGCGGCTCAGCATCGGGTTGCGTTCCGAGCACAATGCGAATCCCCGCTCGGAGTTGGCGTACACGAGCTGGGGGAGCGGCGGCGTCTCACTCAAGATGCCGAGCCAGCCGAACGGGTAGGCCTTCTCGTACTCGGTCTTCATCTCGCCGGGGATCGTCTGGCGGCTGACTCCGTGATAGCCGTCGCACCCGGCGATGGCTGCGCATTCGACGCGGTGTTGCTCGCCGTCGGCGGTGAAGGTGACGAACGGTTTGTCGGACCCGATGTCACCGGTCAGGCCGTGGATTTGAACGTCGCCGGCCTCGAACACGATCGGTAGGCCGACGTCGTCGGCTCGACGGTACAGATCGGTCTGGATCTCGGTCTGACCGTAGGCCATCATCGGCTTGCCACTCAGTGCCTGCAGCTCGATCGCCAGAACCTCCTCACCGCGCCAGCCGATGGTCACGCCGGAGTGGACGTGGCCCTCGGCGTGCATGCGGTGGCCGACGCCGAGCGCGTCGAGGGTCTCGACCGTCGTCCACTCCAGCACACCGGCCCGGATGCGGCCGAGCACGTAGTCGCGGCTCTGCCGTTCGACGACCAGACAGTCGACGCCGGCCTGGTGCAACATTAGACCGAGAGCAGTACCGGCCGGTCCGGCTCCGATGATGGCGATCTCCGTTTGCACGTGCCCTCCCGATCAAGGTTGCTCGAATGGGACCCAGACCAACCTAGCCCGCACCCTTGAGGTGAGTCACCATCGGTCCGCCCGCGACCTTTGAGCGCTGCAGTGTCACCATGACACCGCAGCGCACCAACGTTGCTCGAGAGCGGCACCGACAACCGCCGGGATCTGCTCCGGCCGCTCCGTCAGGTCGGCCCAGGTGCCGGACCGGTTACGGGGATGGCATCGACGAGGCGGCCATCGGCGAGCTCGAGATCGACAAGACGGCGGACGGTTGCGCCGCCCGATGCCCGCGGCTGCCGTCCGGGGCCGATCGCCACGATGATTTCGTCGAAACGGTCGCAGCCGTCGACCTCCCAGACCCGCAACGCAGCCGAGGCGGCGATCAGGCCGCGACCGGCCAAGGCAGCGGCTCGAGCGCGGGCCGTCGTGGAGGCCGGAACCCCGATGGCATCCACCGTATCGAGCCCCGGAGACATCGAACCATGAAGTCGGCGGGAACGACGCCGACAACCCGGCCAGCAGGTGAGGCGTCTATTGTGAGAGCCGATGATCATCGACTGTCACGGGCACTACACCACAACCCCACCCGGTGTGGGTGAGTGGCGAGAGGCGCAGAAGGCGGCGGTGGCCGCCGACCCCGGTCACGTCGGTGCACTGGGGGAGATGCAGGTCACCGACGACGAGATCGTCGCCTCGATCGAGCAGAACCAGCTCCGCCTCCAGCGGGAGCGGGGCGCCGACCTGACCATCTTCTCGCCCAGGGCGTCGTGGATGGCCCACCACATCGGCAACGAGCACACGTCGAAGTTCTGGTCGCAGCACCAGAACAACCTGATCCGCCGGGTGTGCGATCTGTTCCCGCAGAACTTCGCCCCGGTGTGCCAGCTGCCCCAGTCGCCGGGAGCGAGCCTCGACAAGTCGGTCACGGAACTGCGGCGCTGCGTCACCGAGATGCGGTTCATCGGCTGCAACGTGAATCCCGATCCCACCGGGGGGTTCTGGACCGGCCCGCCGCTGTACGACCGCTACTGGTGGCCGCTGTGGGAGGCGATGTGCGAACTCGACGTGCCGGCCATGATCCACGTCTCCGCCGCCTGCAACGACAACTTCCACTCCACCGGATCCCACTACCTCGGCGCCGACACCACGGCGTTCATGCAGGCGCTGACCTCGGGCTTCATGGCCGACTTCCCAGGCCTGCGCTGGGTCATCCCCCACGGAGGCGGAGCCGTGCCGTACCACTGGGGTCGGTTCAAGGGCATGGCCGCCGATCAGGGGTGGGACTTCGACGGCCTCGCCGATCACATCTGGTACGACACCTGCGTCTACCACCAGCCCGGCATCGACCTGCTGGTCGACGTCGTGCCGATCGACAACATCCTGTTCGCCTCCGAAATGGTCGGCGCCGTGCGTGGTGTCAACCCCGACACCGGCAACCACTACGACGACACCAAGATCTACATCGACAACACGCCCTCGCTCGACGACGACGCCCGAGCCAAGATCTTCGAACACAACACCCGACGGGTCTACCCCCGCCTTCAGTTCCCAGGAGCCGGATCATGATCGACAATCCGATGGCGAAGGGCCGTCATGTCGTGCGCCGCACGATCGGACGCACACCGATGGACCTGGTCGACGGCCTGGCCCCGATCGGCACGGCATCGGTGCACGAGGCGATCGGCAAGCGAGGCTACCTCGGGGCCGAGCTGACCCCGATCCAGACCGGTGTCCGCATCGCCGGCAACGCCGTCACCGTGCTCATCCACCCCGGCGACAACATCATGATCCACGCCGCGGTCGAGGTGTGCATCGAGGGAGACATCCTGGTCGTCGGCACCACCACGCCGAACCTGCCGTCACCCCATGGCGTGTTCGGCGATCTGCTGGCCACCTCCCTGCAGGTCCGCGGCGTCCGTGGACTGGTGATCGACACCGGCGTGCGCGACACCCAGGATCTGCGGGAGATGGGCTTCCCGGTGTGGAGCCGGTTCGTGTCGTGTCAGGGCCCGGCGAAGTCCAACCCCGGATGTGTGAACGTGCCGATAACCATCGGCGGGGTGATCATCAACCCGGGTGACGTCATCTGTGCCGACGACGACGGCGTCGTCGCCGTACCTCGCGATGAGGCCGGCTGGGCGCTCGAGCGCTCTCATGCCCGCCTCGACAGCGAGGCCGCGACCCGCGACCGCCTCGCCGCGGGTGAGCTGGGTGTCGACTTCTACGGTCTGCGGGACACGCTGACCGAGATGGGCATTGTTTACGAGTAGCTGTCTACGAATAGCGGCGTACATAATGCCCGGTTCCCATCCGCCGATGGGGGAACATGGGCGTTACCAGCAGAATCATGCCGATCATCTCCGCCGGCCTCCTGGCCATGGCCTTGGTCTCATGCGGGGACAAAGCGAGTCCCACGACCGCGACCGCTGTTGCGTCGCCGGTCGAGTTGCCGTTCCGGGAGGAGCCGGCGGCTGATCCCGCCACGGCCGGGCGGGCCGTCACCGACCTCGGGGCGGCATGGTTCGGGGTCGAGCGGGCCGCGTCACCGGACGACAACCTGTCGGTCTCGCCGACGAGTATGGCCGTCGCCCTCGCCATGACGGAGCCGGGTGCGGTCGGCGACGGACGATCGGAACTCCAGGCGTTGCTCGGCATCGACACCGCCAACCCCGACGGCTTCCACGCCTCGATGAACGCGTTGGAGCAGTCGCTCGAGAGCCGCACGTCGATGGACCTCCCGCCGGACGTGGCGGATGAAATCGCCGAGGAGCTGACAGGAGCGGAGGCCGAGGAGTTCGCCCGGGCCATGGCCGAGATCATTCGGGTCACGAACGCGGCCTACGTTCAACACGACTATCCGTTCAAACCCGAGTATCTCGATGCCGTCGGACGTAACTACGGCGCCGCGCTCAATCAGATCGACTTCGAGGCCGACCCCGACGCCGCCGCAGCAGTGATCGACGCCTGGGTCGCGAGCGAGACGAACGATCGGATCACCGAACTCTTCGGCCCGGCGGCGCTGACGTCCGACACGGTGCTGGTGCTGGTCAACGCCCTGCACGCTGATGCCGACTGGGCCGTGCCGTTCACCGAATCCGACACCGCCGACGAGGACTTCACCCGGCTCGACGGCTCGATCGTCCAGGTGCCGTTGATGGTCGACCAGGCCGATCGGGCGATGTCGGGCAACGGTTGGGTCGGGGCGTCGAAGGCGTTGGTCGGTGATCTGGTGTTCGAGGTGATCGTGCCGGACAAGGGCCGCTTCGACGAGGTGGCCGCCGACGCCGGCGGCGTCTTCGAGGAGTTCACAGCCGGGGCCGGACCCGGCGACGAGCTATGGCTGCCCCGTTTCGAAACCCGGACGAGGACCCAGGCCGGCGCGGCCCTGCAACAGCTCGGTCTCCGGAGTCTGTTCAAGCCGGGGCATCTGCTGGGCATGGCCGACAGCGAACTCCTCGTCCTCTTCGACATCCGCCACGAGGTGTACCTGAACGTCAACGAAACCGGTATCGAGGCGGCAGCCGCCACCGGCATGGCTTTCCGCGACGTTGGTGGCTACGTCGGCCCGCCGCCACCCAAGGTGCGGGTCGATCGTCCGTTCCTCTACCGGATCCTCGACCAGCAGACCGGGGCGACACTGTTCCTCGGACAGATCACCGATCCGACCGTCGACGTCGACGGGTAGCTGTGTGCTACGACGCCAGGTTGCTGAGCACCTCCAGCAGCACGTTGGCACCGACCTCCAAATCGGCGGACGACGTCGACTCGACAGGCGAGTGACTGCGACCGTTCTCGCTGGGCACGAAGATCATGCCCGTCGGCACGGCCCGGGCCATGACCTGGGCGTCGTGACCGGCGCCCGACACCATTCGGTGGCGGGAGGCACCGACCCGCTCCGCGGCGTCGGCCACCCGTTGCACCATGTCGGGGTCGAGCGACACGCCCGGTGTGACGCTGCCCCACTCCAGGCGGTGTTCCAAGCCGTGGTCGGCTGAACACCGGGCCGCCAACGCGGCCACGCCGTCCTGGAGCGACGCAACACCACCGGCGCGGTCGCGCACGTCGAGGCTCAGTTGCATCTCCTCGACGACGATGTTGGCCGCCCCGGGTTCGACCGAGACCATGCCGCAGGTGGCCACCGCCGTCGGGGACCCGTGCTCGGCCGGGACCGACGGTAGGCCGACCAGGAACTGACCGGCGGCTCGGGTCGCATCCCGGCGCAACGTCATCGGTGTGGTACCGGCATGGTCGGCCTGTCCGAAGAACGTCACGGTCCCGTGGCCGACCTCGACGATGTCGGTGACGACCCCGATGTCGAGTCCGGCGTTCTCCAACACCGGGCCCTGCTCGATATGGAGCTCGACAAACGCCGCAACCTCGGCGGCGGTGATCACCGGCATCGCAGCGGCCTCCTCGACCGACGATCCGATGCGGGTCAGACCGTGCGCGATCGGTTCGCCGTCACGCCCGGTCAGCGCCGACAGGGCGTCGGTGGTCCAGCCGTCGATCAACGCCCGAGACCCGACGAAGCTGGCGTAGGCCCCCTCCTCGTCGGCGAAGGCCACGACCTCGATGGTAGCGGCCGGTTCGAACCCGGCCTCGGCCATGGACCGCAGACACTCGAGCCCGGCCAGCACGCCGAACGCTCCGTCGAGGCGTCCGCCGTCGGGCACGGTGTCGATGTGGGAGCCGGTCCAGATTCTGGCCCGTCCGGAATCGGAGCCGGGGAGTGTGATGAAGCAGTTCCCGATCGCGTCGGTGCGGAACCGGAGGCCTGCCGCCGCGCACCGGTCGGCCAGCCACACCCGAGCGGCCAGATCGGCCTCGGAGTAGACGGTGCGGTCGACCCCTCCTCGATCGGTCGCCCCGAACCGGCCGAGGGCGGCCACATCGGCGAGTAGACGGTCGGCGTTGATCCGGGTGGCGTCGATCGAGGGTCCCATGGCGGGATCGTATCGGGGAGTTCGGTCGAGATGTATCGATCTGCGGGCCACCCCGTCTCGAGAAGTGGGGATCTGCTAACAAGGTGGCACACGGAGGAGAACGGCGATGACAACGAACCGGACGGAGAATTGGACGGACTGGCGGGTGGTGCCCGACTCGGGGTTCCGGGTCGATGCTGGCGACGGCCAGGTCGAGGTGGCGCAGCTGACCCGCAAGAACTTCGAGGTGCGAACGAGATTCGAGTTCGCCCACCCCGACACGCTGACCCGCTACCGGGACCAGCTCATCGAGAACGGGTTCCCGCCCGCCGAGGCCGACCAACGGCTCGATGACGCCCGCACCATCGCCACGGTTCCGCAGACGACGGACTTCGCGTCGGTGCCCCAGTTTCTCGGATGGTTCGAGCGGTCCTATGGCCGCCACACGCTTGCTGCCATCCTCCACGACAACCTCATCGTCGACGAGCCCAACGAAGGTGCGTTCAAGAGCGACACGCTGGCCGACTCCTTCTTCCGTCACATGGCCGAGGCGGCCGATGTGCCGTTCC
The DNA here is from genome assembly GCA_965216675.1 of Acidimicrobiales bacterium. GTDB lineage: Bacteria > Actinomycetota > Acidimicrobiia > Acidimicrobiales > SZUA-35 > JAHELU01. The sequence goes on from CBDCGK010000004.1 coordinate 3,547,960, forward strand.
TCAAGCGTTGGCTCATGTGGGCGGCGGTGGCGGCCCGGACCCGGTGGGCGGTCGGCGGTCACCGGCGCTGGTCGGTGATCCTGTGGGCGGTGCTCGGGGTGATCGGCGTTGGCGCGTCGGCCTATGCGCTGCTGGCATGGCTGATGGGGAACATGGCCCTGTCGACGGTGTTGGTGATCATCGGGCTGGCGTTCGCACTCGGTGTCGTCTCGTCGGTCCTGTGGGGACGGCAGTTGGGAGCCGGGCTGGTGGCGGCGGTCACCGGCGTCTGGGTGATCCCGGCCACCGTGTTCGTGCTGCTGGGGCTCGTCGTCTACTGCCTCTCGGAACGGCTGCTCCACGGTCGTTTCCCGACGCGCTCGGGTGACCTGTACTGTCCGTTGACCGACCGCGACGGCTGACCGCTCTCACTCATGGTGAGACGGCTCAGGAAGAACTGGACCATCGGCCCGATCGACAACGTGAACCAGATCGTGCCGACACCGACCGACCCGCCCAACAGCATGCCGAGGATCAGCACGGTGAACTCGATCCCGAAGCGTGCCTTCCACACATCGATTCCCCGGCGAGCCAGGCCGGTCATCACACCGTCCCGAGGTCCCGGCCCGAGACCGGCCCCGATGTAGAAGCCGGAGCCGACGGCGATCAGCACCGGACCCGCCACCATCGCCCCCCACCGAACCGTCGTCGAGGTCAGGTCGGGCAGCAGCGACGTCGTCAGGTCAGCCGATACGCCGATGACGATGGCGTTCAGGATGGTGCCGAGGCCGACCTTTTCCCGCAGTGGAATGAAGCCGAGCACGACCGCCAGGCCGACCATGTTGATGATCCGTCCGATCGACAGCCCGGTCAGTTCCGACAGACCCTGATGGAACACGTCCCATGGCCCGAGTCCGAGGTCGGCGGCGATCATGAGGGCGATGCCGGCCCCGAACAGGTAGAGCCCGAGGAGGAGAGCCGGGAGCCGGCGTAGCGTTTCCCGCCACGGGCGAAGGATCATTCGCCCGATCGTAGCCGCCGCCCCCACTCCGACCTTTGGTCCGATGGTAGCCGCCGCCCCCACTCCGACCTTTGGTCGATTTCCTATCACTGTGACGGCGGATCGACCAAAGGTCGGAGGAGAAGCGGTCATGATGCGCGGGCCTGGCCGGCCAAGAAGGAGGCCACCAGGCCGGCGAGTTCGGCCGGTCGTGTCCGGTAATCGTCCCAGGTGAAGTTGAGCACCTGATAACCGGCGAGCACGAGCCGGTTGCGGCGGCGGGGATCGGCCAGGATGGCCCGACGGTTCCGGTGCCAACGGGCGCTGTCGCACTCGATCAGCAGTCGGGCGTTCGGGTTGGCCGACGAGACGGTTGAAACGACTGTCGGGGACGGTCAAGGTCGGCTCACGTTCATCCAGCTTCCGCCGAAGGTGGCCGAGACCTTTACGGCCGCGAGTCCCGCCCAGGTCGATGATGGTGAGACGAAGCTTCTCGATGGTCGTGAGCTGCTGGCGGACGACGGCGTCGATCACGGAGTCGAGGTCGGCGGCCGGCATGACAGCGGCCGCATCGATCACCGCTCTGGTCACGTCGGTGACGGGAATTCCGTCGACCAACCATCCGTCGATGACGTCGGTGGCGGGCTTGCGATGCACGATCACGCCCGCTGCTCGTCGGCAGCGGTGATTTCGAACCACGATGTGGATGTCACCCCGGCGGCGGCTGCCGTCGACACCCCATACGGCCAACGAAGCCGAGCTGTTCGGCCTGCCGGCGGCTGACCACGCCGTGATGGGCCGCCAGATAGCTCCAAAGATCCTCCACACCGATGTCCTCGAGATTGGACGGTTGATGGAGGCGGGACCTCGAGCGTCGATTCAAGCGACGGCGGACAACCTAACCGATCGTGTTCCCGGACACATTCCCACCTCGACATTTGGTCGATCCACCGTCACAGTGACAGGAAATCGGCCAAAGGTCGGGGTGGGGGGCGGGCGGATTGCTCGGACGGCCCGGCCCGGCGCCGGAGGTCAGCGGAAGTCGTAGAGCCGCTCGGGGTTGTCGACGAGGATTCGGTTGCGGGTGGCCTCGTCGGGGGCGAAGGCGGCGAGGATGTCGACCAGGTCGCCGTCGTCGGGCATGTGGCGAACGTTGGGGTGGGGCCAATCGGTGCCCCACAGCACCCGGTCGGGGGCCGCCGCGATGAGGGCCCGGGCGAAGGGGACGACGTCGTCGTACGGTGGCGGGCCGTCGGCGGTGAGCCGCTCGGCGCCCGAGATCTTGACCCAGCACCGCTCGTCGGCCATCAGACCGAGTAACGCCTGGAACGGCTCCTGGTCGACCCCGCCGGCCACCGGGACCCGGGCCATGTGATCGATGATGTAGGGGCACGGCATGGCGTCGAGCAGGTCGGTGTAGGCCGGCAGGTCCTTGGCGTCGAAGTGCAACACGATGTGCCAGCCGAACGGCTGCACCCTCCCGACGAGCCGCCAGAAGATGTCGAGGTCGGGTGCGCCGCCCAGGTGGGCAACGAAGTTGAAGCGGGTGCCTCGCACCCCGGCGTCGTGGAGGGCCCCGATGTCGGCATCGGCGAAGGAGTCGTCGATCATGGCGACGCCGGCGTAGCGACCGTCGCCCCGACGCAGCGCGTCGACCATGGCCGCGTTGTCGGTGCCGTGACACGAGGCCTGCACGAACACCGCCCGGCTCAACCCGAGCCGCTCCTGCAACGCCTCGAATCGGTCGATCCCGGAGTCGGGTGGGGTGTAGGCCCGATCGGCGGCGAAGGGGAAGCGGTCAGCGGGGCCGAACACATGGCAGTGGGCGTCGCAGGCGTTCGGCGGCGGTGTGAACGCTCGCGGCGGATGCGGATCGGGATGGGGGCCGGGGATCGTCGGGCCCTCGCTCACGGTCATGGATACTCCCTCGGGAAGACGACGCCGTCCATCAGCTTGCGGGCGGTGCGGATGATGCCGGCCCGGTGAACACGGGCGTTGCCGTCGCCGTCGATCTCCAGCTCGACACCGGCGTCGAACGTGCCGCTCGGATGCTCGATGGTGACGACTCCCGCGGCGGGCGACCCGGTCAGCAGCGCCGCCGCCGGTGAGCCGGGCAGGAGGGCGGCGGTGGCCACCGACACCGCGCCCAGTACGCCGATCGCGTCGTGGCAGCGGTGGGGGATGAAGGTGCGGGTGTTGAGATGACCACCGGTTCGGGGCTCCGACACCATCGTCAGCTTCGGCACCGACGTCCCCGACACATCACCCAGGTTCATGAGACGACCGGCCTGCAGGCGGATCGACTCCAATCGGGCTCGGAGCGTCTCGTTCGCCTCCAGTTCGGCGCAGGTCTCATGGCCGTCAACACCGAGAGCGGCGGCGGCCATGACGACGACCGGCATCCCGTTGTCGACCAGCGTGCACTCGACCCCGTCGATCTCGTCGACGGCCCGACCGGTCGGCAACAACGCCCCGCACGATCCCCCGGCGATGCCCTCGAAATCGAGTCGGATGGTGGCTGCGGTGCCGGGCACCCCCGAGATGTGGGTGTCGCCGGCGTACACCGGCCGCCCACTCGAAACCGGAAACGTGGCGACGGCGATCGAATCGGTGTTGACCATGCGGATACGGACAACGGCCTCCGAGGCGTCCGGCCCGACGGTGGCCAGGCCCCGCTCCAACGCGAACGGCCCGACACCGGCCAGGAGATTGCCGCAGTTCTGGCGGTCGGTGACCATGGGTTCGTCGACCCCGAGTTGGAGGAACAGGTAGTCGACGTCGGCCCCGGAGTCTGCCCCGGAGCCGGAGTCCGACTCGGGATCGGCCGGTGACACCACGGCCACCTTCGACGTCAGCGGGTTGGCCCCACCGATGCCGTCGATCTGACGAGGATCCGGTGTCCCCATAATCCGCAGCAGGAGCTGGTCTCGCTCGGCCTCGACGGGCGGCAGGTCGTCGGCAAGAAAATAGGCCCCCTTCGAGGTGCCGCCCCGCAAAAGCATGCACGGAACACCGTCAGCACTCGGATCGTTCACGGCCACCATCATCGCGCCGATCGCCCTGCGTTGCCGGGTGGTGCGGGGAGCCGCGCACAGAAGCTCGGCCCGGACTACAGCTCGGTGCGAGCCTCCCACAGCTCGGGGAAGAAGCGATGGTCGGTCACGTGGCGAAGCCAGCCGACGCCGGCCGAGCCGCCGGTGCCGGGCTTGTCGCCGATGATCTTCTCGACCGAACGGAAGTGGCGCCACCGGTAGATGGAGAACGCCTCGTCGACGGCGATGAGCGTCTCCCCCAGCCGGTAGGCCAGGTTGGCCGGTGACGGGTCCCGGTACACGTCCACCCAGGCGGCCCGAACCGAGTCGTTGGACCGGTAGGGTTCCGCCCAATCCCGGTCGAGAGCGCCGGAGTCGATCGGGTGACCGACGCGGTGGAGGTGGGCGATCGCGGCGTCGTAGAGGCTCGGCTCGTTGAGGGCCGTCTCCATCGCCGGCCACACGTGAGGCACGTTGCGGTGGGCCTCGGCCAGCCTCCGGCTTTTGTTACCGAGCACGAACTCGACGTGGCGGTACATGAACGACAGCTGTCCCGACGCTGTGGCCAGGTGATCGCGGAACTGGTTGAACCCGTTGGCCGTGATCGTCGACAGCACATTCCACGAATCGCTCAGATACCGGAGATAGGCGATCGCCCGGTCGCCGACGACGAGCGCCTCGTCGATCCGGTCGTCGCCGATGAGAAGTCGGGCGTTGTGAAGCTCGAAGTGCAGGCCCTTGAACAGCAGCTCCTTGATCTGCCCCATGACGATGAAACACATCTCGTCGTAGCCGTCGGACCGGGGGCGCTGCAGCGACAGGAGCAGGTCGATGTACTGGTAGTCGATGTAGTCGTTGGTCGTGCCGTCGAAGTCGACCATCGGCGCGCCTCCGGTGGCCTCGGCCGCGGCCGCCCGGGATTCGTCGGTGCTGATGCCCATCGGCCGGGGCTCGATCGAGGTGTTGACGCCGTCGGGCTCGACGATCGGCGGGATGTCGGGATGATGGTCAGGCATGGGTCTCGGGTCCGGTCGGGATCTGATCGACGAGGGTGGGGAGGTCGTGCACGATGTCGAAGTGGTTTCGGTCGGCCACCTCGATCTCGGCCACCGGGCGGCCCGCGGCCCGTAGCCCGTCGACCAGAGATCTACTTTGCCGTTTGAACTCGTCGGTCTCGTTGTCACCCCAGGCGACAAGCGTCGGGGGGAAGCCCGACAGGTCGTGACGCAGCGGGCTGAGGGCTCGAGCGGTGTCGGTGTCGAGGCCGACGGCGTCGTTGATCGTCGTGCCCACGAGGGGTTCCAGATCGTAGACGCCCGACAGCAGCACGAGCGCCGCCGGGCCGTGGGACCCCGGATTGCGGGCGGTGACCAGGGCCGCCAGGTGGGCGCCGGCCGACGAGCCGGAGATGGTGATCCGATCCGGTGAGATCGGGAGCTCTGCCCGGGCACCGAGTGTATGGAGTTCGGTGATGGCGGCTTCGCACTCGCTGACGATCTGGTCGAGGGTCGCCTCGGGGGCGAGGGTGTAGTCGACGGCGGCGAACGCGCAACCTCGGCCCACGAACGCCGACGCGGCGAAGAACGATTCCCGCTTCGACAACTGCTGCCAGTAGCCGCCGTGGATGAACACATGCAGCGGCAGCTCCGAGCGGCTTGACGACTGGTCTGAGATGGCGGGCACGGCGATGTCGACCGTGTTGGACGGTCGGTCGCCATATCTCACCGTGACGACGTTCCCGATCCCAACAGTGTCATCAAGGGCGGCATACGATTCGGCGCTGCGCCGGGCGTAGTCGTCGAGATAGGGATCGAGTGGCCCGTCGAGCATCGAACTGGGGGAGTACTGCTGTTCCCGTTCGGCGTCCGCCATGGTCTGCCAGCGGGGGACACGATCGTCGGTCATCGTCGACCACCGTACCGGCCGTGTCGGCGGCCACCGATGGATTGAAGGGGTGTCACACCGCCCATCTATAGTTGGCCTCATCTCGTTGGTGCGGCAACCATCAGTCATCGACCGCCAAGGGCGTACAACCAACTCATGAGCCAAATGGAAAACACATCGATCTTCGCCGGGCAAGGTAGCCGGAAACTCACCGAGCGGATATGCGCCAACCTCGGCCTTCCCGTGGGGCTCAACGAGACGATCACGTTCTCCGAGGGCAACACCTTCGTCCGAATCGGCGAGAACGTGCGCGGCCGAGACACCTTCATCGTGCAGACCACGGTCTTCCCCACGAACGACAACTTCATGGAGCTGCTGTTCTACGTCGATGCGCTGAAGCGGGCCAGTGCCCGATCGGTCACCGCGGTGATCCCGTACTTCAGCTACGCCAAAGGCGACAAGAAGGACGAGCCCCGGGTGTCGATCCGGGCTCGGGTGTGCGCCGATGCGATGGAATCGGCGGGCGTCGACCGGGTGGTCACCATCGATCTCCACGCCCCTCAGATCCAGGGCTTCTTCTCGGTTCCGGTCGACAACCTGATGGCCCTGCCGATCCTGGCCGACCGGCTGATGGAGGAGATGGACGACTCGGTCGACGACGTGGTGATCGTGGCCGCCGACACCGGGTTCGCCAAGGAGGCCCGCGAATACGCCACCTACCTCGGATGCCCGGTCGCCATCGCCGACAAGGTTCGGGCAGCACACGACGACTCGGCCGAGATCCTCGGGATTCTCGGCACGGTCGAGGGAAAGAAGGCGGTGATCGTCGATGATTTCGCCATCTCCTGTCGCACGCTGTGTGGCACCGCGGCCGAACTGCTCGACATGGGAGCGACCGACGTGTACGCCGCCATCACCCATGGGGTGTTCACCCCCTCGGCGATGGATCTGCTGGCCGAATCCAAGATCAACAAGCTGTTCGTCACCGACTCGATCGAGACCCAACCGGTGGCGCTCGCCCCTCCGGTGGAAACGATCTCGGTCGACGGTCTTTTGAGCGAGGCCATCCGCCGCATCAGCTTCGGGGAGAGCCTGAGCTCCATGTTCGACTGGACCGCCAGGGCTCAGTTCGCCGCTCACCACGTGTAGCGCCCGACATCTTCATTGGATCGCGACGTACGTGCGCGGCCGGGTTCACGGCGGCGAGTACCCTCTGAGGAGTGATCGATCCGTGGCGTCGAACCCGCCTGGGCCTCGCCGCTCTCGCAGCCGTGCTGGCCGCTGGGACACTGGCCTACAAGGCCATCGGTTTGAGCTGGCTGGACGCCTACTACCAGACGGTGATCACCGTCTCCACCGTCGGCTTCACCGAAGTCGGAGGCCGGGCCGACCCCACCTATCGGGTGGTGACGTCGTTCGTCGTCCTGTTCGGTGTCGGCGTTGCGCTCTACACCATCGGTGCGACCATGGACGGGCTCATGGAAGGCCACTTCCGAGGGCATCTTGAAAGGACGAGAACCTTGCGGGCACTGGAATCGCTGGAAGGCCACACCATCATCTGCGGCTGGGGTCAGGTCGGGCAGTCGATCGGCTACAGCCTCGTCCGTCGCAACCGCCAGATCGTCATCGTCGACAAGCGGGAGACCATCGAACTCGCCGAGGACGCCAAGAACGTGTTCTTCCTGAGCGGCGACGCCACGAACGACGACGTCATGTTACAGGCCGGCATCAAGCGGGCCCGCGACATGGTGGTCGCGCTCGACACCGACGCCGACACGATGTACGCCATCGTCACCGCCCGAGCGCTCAATCCGAACGTGTTCATCGTGGCTCGGTCGAACGGGCGTCATGCGGGGCCCAAACTCCGCTCGGCCGGCGCCAACAAGGTCGTGAACCCTCACGAGATCGGCGGCAGCCGGATGGCGTCGTTCCTCCTGCACCCCAACGTGGCCGAGTTCCTGGGGGAGACGATGCACGATCAGGAACTCGAACTTCGACTGGGCGAGATCCTCATACCGGAGGGCAACGGTCTCGTCGGTCAGACGTTGCGGCAGTGCCACCTCGGCCAGGAAACCGGGGTGACCGTGCTGGCCGTTCGCCGGAGCGACGGCGAGTGGCTCCATCAGGTGACCGGCGACGTCGTGCTGCACGGCGGTGACATCCTCGTCGCCCTCGGTACTCCTGAACAGCAGGACGCGCTACGATCCTGGTCGCTCACCCACTGAGCTCCCCGTCAGTCGCAGCCGACCGTGCTGTGGTTGGCCACGACCAGGAGCACGTCGCCGGCCCTGGTGACCTGGGTCGGCGCGTTGTCGGTCTCCACCAGCACCGGATCGGTATCCGGGAGCTGCACGATGACACCATCGGAGGTGGCGGCCGCCAGCACGTCGGCGTCGACATGGTGGCGACCGGATACCCCTGAGCCATACCCCTCGGCGGCGTCGATCAATTCGGGAACGTCTTCGCCGTCATCGATCACCAGGAAGTCGACCGCTCCCGACCCGTCGTCGACGGCGAACACCGGGGAACCGTCGACGGTGCCGAGAAACCCGTTGCCGCCCTCGCTGTTGACCGCCAACGCCGTCGACCATCGCTCCCGGTCCGGGTTGTCGCCGTCGACGAGGTGGATGTCGCGGGTGCTCTCGGCCTCGGGCGGCTCGTCGTTGCGTTTGTCGTAGACGATGTCGGCGCCGGCGATCGCCGCGGCCCGGGTGTGGTCGAGCGTCCATCGAAGTGAGCCGTCGGCCCGGTCGAACACGGCGAGCCGGGTGTTCGGACCGAACGACGAGCCGATGACGACGAGCGCGATGTCGCCGCCCACCTGCATGGGCTCACCGGGCGACGAGTCGCTCCCGATGATGTTGAAGTCGTCGTCGAGGGGAAGATCGTTGATGTGCACCGTTTCGCCGGTGAGTGGGTCGGGGGCTTCGACGGACGGTACGCCGAATTCGTTGCGCTCTTGCGCCCGGATGGTGCGATCGCCCGCCGCCCGATCGTCGAGCAGGGGTGAGATCGGATGCAGGTCGGACAGGTAGGTGAACTTGGTGCCGATCTCCGGCACGAAGTGGGTTCCGTCGCGACTCCACGCGTGGGGGTGGCTCTGCATGGCGCCGGTGCCGTCCACGACCATGAACTCCCGATCGAACCCCTCCTCGGCGGCGAACTCCTCATCGCCCGGCTCGGTTGCCTCGGTCGAGAGCACCAACGAGTCGGGCCCGAGGAGGGTGGGATGGATGGTGTCGGCATCGACGAATCGTTGCCAGCGAGGTTCGCCGGTGGCCACATCGAGGGCGGCGACGCTCGGTGGTCGGTCGCCGAGGAACTCGTCGACCGCCAGTGCCAGGTGGCCACCGGTCCCGTCGTCGATCACGGCGAACGCGGCGTGATGGCCGGAGCCCGGTGGTGGCAGTGTGGCGCGCCAGCGAACCGATGCGTCCGCGACGTCGACGGCGAGCGCCTCCACCGGGCCGGGGCGGCATTCGGCCGGATCGTCATCGTCTGGGCCTTCTTCGACAGGGTCGACGTTGGTGACGATCTCGTCAGGGGACATGACCAGTTCGGCCGATTGCCGCTCCAAGGCCGCCTCACGGGCCGACGGTTCGGTCCGGTTGGCCAACCAGATCGAGCCGAGCATGAGCAGGCCGACGACGGCGACAAGACACAGCATCGCCACCACGAGGTTCGTGTCGCTCACTCGCCCGGTCATCGCGTCCGAGCGTAGTCGTGGGCACGGCCGGTGGAAGCGCGAGCCCGCTCAACCGGTGAGACTTGGCGGTCCCAGTTGGCAATCGACCCCGCCGCTCGAAGTACTATCGGGCACCGAGGCCCGACGAGAGCCCAACGAGAGGACGTGAACACGATGACCGGTGGAGCGCTCAAGAGTGCCAGCATGGACGACTTCGATCTTCGGATGTCGGAGGAGGTTCGTCCGCTCTACGAGGCGGTGAAGGCCTTCATCCGCGACGAGGTCGATCCGATCACCGAGGAGTTCCACCGGCTCGGGGAAGGCCGCGAGGACCGCTGGAGTTACGCCCCCGGTCAGCTCGAACTGCTCGAAGGGGCCAAGAAGAAGGCCCGGGAGCAGGGGCTGTGGAACTTTTTTCTGCCCGACGACGAGACCGGTCAAGGGCTCAGCAACCTCGACTACGCCTACATCGCCAACGAGCTCGGCAAGAACCGTCTGGCTTCCGAGTGCCTCAACTGCTCCGCCCCCGACACCGGCAACATGGAGGTCCTCGAGCGCGTCGGCACGCCCGAGCAGAAGAAGCAGTGGCTCGAGCCGTTGCTCAACGGCGAGATCCGCTCCGCCTACGCCATGACCGAACCGCACGTGATGAGCTCCGACGCCAAGCAGATCGAGACCCAGGCGGTGCTCGACGGCGACGAGTGGCTCATCAACGGCGAGAAGTTCTACATCTCCGGCGCCGGCGACCCTCGCTGCAAGATCATGATCACGATGGTCAAGACCAACCCCGATGCCGACACCTACAAGCAGCAGTCGCAGATCCTGGTTCCCGTCGATGCGCCCGGCGTCGAGATCGTCGGTCCGATGCACGTGTTCGGGCAGGACGACGCCCCCCACGGCCACATGCACATACGGTTCAACGACGCCCGTGTGCCGAAGGACAACATCTTGTGGGGTGAGGGACGAGGTTTCGAGATCTCCCAGCTCCGCCTCGGACCGGGTCGTATCCACCACTGCATGCGATCGATCGGAGCGGCCGAGAAGGCCATCGACATGATGGTCGACCGGGGACTCGGCCGGGAGGGCTTCGGCAAGAAGCTCATCAACCTGGGCAAGAACATGGAGGTCGTGTCCCGCTGCCGGATCGAGGTCGAAGCCATGCGGCTGATGGTGCTGAGGGCGGCCAAGGCGATGGACACGCTCGGCAACGCCGAAGCCCGCATCTGGGTTTCGGCGGTGAAGGCCATGGTGCCCGAGAAGTGCTGCGACATCATCGACGAGGCCATCCAGTTTCACGGCGCGGCCGGTATCAGCCAGTGGTTCCCGCTGGCCGACATGTGGCACAGCCAACGTACGCTCCGTCTGGCCGACGGCCCCGACGAGGTCCACCACCACGTCGTCGCCCGGGCCGAGGTCCGCAACCGTCAAGCCGACATCGCATCCGGCGACGCTCAGGCCCATTCAGCCGAACACATCGCCTCGGGTCAGCTGTTCACCGGCTCGTCGTAGGCTTCGTGTCGTAGGCGCCGCCCGACTCCGGCCAGACGAACAGCGCGGCCGGCATCACCGTGCCGTCGGCATGACGCCAACGTTCCACGTCGGGCAGGCGGTTCATCCCGGCTCGTTCGGCGACGGCGATCATCCGTGCGTTGTCGAGATCACAGGCCAGGTGCACCGGTCGTAGGGACTGCACAGCCATGGCCGGGAGCGTGGCCTGCAGCGCCTCCGACCCCAGGCCGCGGCCGCGATGCCCCGGTCGAAGGTGGACGCCGACCATGGGCCGGCCGTCGTTCTGGGGCGACCGGGTGAGGGAGATGAAGCCGATGGCATGGTCGGGCTCGTCGAGCGCGTGGAGCAGGCCGACGTCCGCGGTGACCAGCCGCCGAAACCCCCGACGGGTCAGCAGACGTTCGGTGGCCAGCCGGTGCACATCGTCCCAGTGATGAATGCGAAGGAACTCGTCGTCGAGTAGATCGAGGTAATCGGCGATCCGGGTGCCGGCAACGGGTCGAATGGTGAGCCGTTCGGTGGTGATCGATCCGTGCAGGAAGCTGTGCGGATACCGGCTGAGTGCGAGGAACGGGATGGTATAGGCCGCGAGGCCGGCGACCACCAGGAAGATGCCGAGACTCGTCGGGCCCTGGTCGAACCAGAGGCCGAACCCGACGAGGGCGATCCCGATGACGATGACCGGCTGGGCGAGCACGGTGATCGGCCAGGCTTGGGCCGCCCGTCGGGTCCGTTCGTTGATGACGAGCTGCCGGATGTTGCTCTGGCCTGTGGTTCCCCGCGATGCCACGGGCGCCACGGTACCATCCGGCCATGGGCGAACGAGCGAATCCCTCTCCGTCGGCGGCTGTCGGAATCTGGGTGGTCTCGCTGGTCGGGTCCTGGGTGATGGCCTTCACGGTCCTCGGGTCGATCAACGAGGCGGTGTTCGAATGTGAATCTGCCGCATCGCCCACCGGATCCGGGAGTGCTGGGATCGGCGACTGGTTGGTACTCGCGTCCGCCGGGGTGCTACCGGTTCTCGTCATGACCGCGGCGGCGCCGGCCCACAGGCGGGCGACGTTGATCGGGCTGGCGGTCGCCGTCGCGGTGTTGACCGTGGCCGGGGCCTACGCCCTGGTCGGTGCATGCCTGTGACCCTCTGGCCTCGTGACCGGTCCGTGCCGGTGATGCCGGTGGCAATAGACTCTCGTCGATGACCTCGATCTCGGTCCATCTCTGGTTCGACCATCAGGCGGCCGAAGCCGTTGCCTTCTACACGTCGATCTTCGACGACAGCGAGGTGGTCGGCGACGTCACCTTCCACGACGCCCGACCCGGTCTCGACCAGGACGTGCACATCATCGACTTTCGTATCGGCGACATGCAGCTCTCCGCCTTCAATGGTGGCCCCCACTCCGAGTTCAACGAGGCCATCTCGCTTGCCGTGATGTGCGACGGCCAGGACGATGTCGATCGCTATTGGTCGGCCTTGACCGCCGATGGCGGCCGGGAAATCATGTGTGGCTGGTTGCAGGACCGGTTCGGGGTGTCATGGCAGATCATCCCGTCGGGTCTCAACGATCTACTTGCCGATCCCGACCCGGTCAGGGCCCGGAGGGCCACGGTTGCGATGTTGGGCATGAAGCGGATCGTGCTGGCCGACATCGAGGCCGCCATGAATGGACCGGACTGATCGCGTACGGTCGGCCGCCTCCGGGCCAGGCGTCGTTACATCGTGCCCTTCGAGCGGTCGAACGCGACGAACGTCGCGCCGCCTGGGTCGGCCATGACCGCACCGTGCCCGTAGTCGGTCTCCATCGGGCCCATCATCACGCTGGCGCCTCGCTCGGTGGCCTTGGCCATGAAATCGCCGATGTCGCCGTCGATGGAGAACGAAACCTGCCAGTGTGACGGGATCTCGGCCGGCATCGGATCACCGATCTGCATGCAGCCACCGACCGGGGTGTCGCCGAGGTTCAGGATGGTGTAGTCGATGGGACCGTCCATGGCCTCGGGCCGCCACCCGAACAGGGCTTCGTAGAAGGCGATCGAGCTCTTGGCGTCGTGGCTCATGGCCTCGAACCAGCAGGGGGCGCCCGGTTCGTCGAACAGCTTGTAGCCCTGTCCGCCCCCTCCTTCGAACACGCAGAGCGCGGCGTTGGCCGGATCGCCGATCACCGCGATCCGGCCGTTGGGGATCTCGAACGGCTCCTGGAACACGCTGCCGCCCACTTCTTTCGCCTTGGCGCAGGTAGCGTCCGCGTCGTCGACGTTGACATAGGTCGACCACACCGACGGCATCGCCCCCATGTTCGGGTTGATGGGCAGCACGCCGGCCACGGGCTCGTCGCCCACGAGGAACATCGTGTAGTCGGTTCCGGGGGCCTTGAACGTCGACCACCCCATCATCTCGGTGTAGAAGGCGATCTGGGTGTCGAGGTCGCGGGCCGCCAGATCGACCCAGGAGATGGCGTGGACGGGATGCTGCTCGATCTTCATGATCGCGACCCTAGTCCACGAGCGACCGGCGGGAAACGGGTTCGACCGATGATGGGTTCAGACGCTCGCTTCGACCTTGTGGACGGCTTCGACCTCGATCTCGATCTTGGCCTTCTTCGACACCATCAAGCCGCCGCTCTCGAGCACCTGGTTCCAGGTGAGGCCGAAGTCCTCCCGGTCGATCTCGGCGGTGGCGCTGAACACGATGCGGCTGCCACCCCACGGGTCGGTGACGGCACCGGCGTACTCGAGGTCGAGGTCGACCGAGCGGGTGACACCGGCGATCGTCAGGTCGCCGGTCACGGTGTAGTCGTCGCCACCCTTGGGGGCGACGGACGTCGAGGCGAACGTGGCGGTCGGGTGGTTCTCCACGTCGAAGAAGTCGGCGGAGCGGAGGTGGGCATCTCGGTCCTCGACGCCGGTGTCGATGGAGGCGACGTCGATCTCGACGTTGACCGTCGACTGCTCCGGGGTGTCACCGACGACGATGGAACCGCTGAAGCTCTTGAAGCCGCCGCGTACCTTGGCCGCGACGAGGTGGCGGACGATGAAGTCGACCGAGGAGTGGGTCGGATCGATGTCATAGGTGCCGGATTCTGGGAGGTTGCTCATGACGGATGTCCTGACTCGTTGGTTGGTGTCTGATTGATGATGGATCACTAGTTGATCGATCAAACTTCTGCTGCCTCCGATGGTAACGAGAAATAGTTGATGCATCAACCTTTTAGTGATCAACTTCTTTGTCGGCTACGATGGTGACATGGCCGACGGCACAGTTCTCACCGATGAGCGGTTCACGCAGTTCGGCCTTCTCGTCGAGGGGTTCGGTCGGACGTTGCGTTCGATCGAGCGGTCACTCCGGGACGAGTGCAACCTGTCCATAGCCTGGTTCGAGGTGCTGTTGCGGCTCGGGCGCTCGCCCGGTCAGCGGCTCATGATGAGCGAGCTGGCCGACCAGGTCGGTGTGACCAGCGGCGCCATCACCCGACTCGTCGACCGTATGTCCGATGCCGGTCTCGTCGAACGCGTGGCCTGCGACAACGACCGGCGCGTCCAGTGGGCGCTCCTCACCCCGGAGGGGCGGCAGCGGCTCGAAGCCGCGGCTGCGGTCCATCTCGAGCATCTCGATCGCCACTACTTCGACCGCTTGTCCGGCAGAGAGTTGGCCGTCGTCAGCGAGGTCATGGACCGCCTCCGCACCCAGCCCGAACGCTCACAGGTCTCGTAGCACAGCGCAGGTTTGACCCTGCCTTTGCTACGGGACGTCCGAGGACGGTCGTGGTGGACGGGGGAAGGCCTCCATCAGGCGGGTGGCCACCTCCGCGCTCTCCGTCAGGGCCTCGTAGATGCGGGCATTGGTCGGGTCGTCGGGATCGAGCCGGCTCAGGAGCTGCAATCCGAGAAACAGGGCCGAGATGGTGTGGGCCAGATCCTCGATCGGCATCATGTCGGCAATCGACGACTCGGCGGTGATCCTTCGGACGGCATCGGCCACGGCCTCGTCCCACGGCCGCAGGTTGGCCAGCACCTTCGGACCGAGCGGACTGTCCGGCGACCATCCGGCGACCACGAGCGCCACCGCCGAGTTGTCACTCGGCTTCGGGGCGCCGCTCTGCAGCTCCACGGCCACCTCGATCAGCTCGGTCAGCGTCTCGACCTTCTCCAACCGGGGCCCGAAGTAGTCGAGGCGCCGCCGGTTCACGTCGTTGACGACCTCGAAGAAGAGATCCTCGAGGTCGTCGAAGTGGTAGTAGATGAGTGCCTGGTTGAAGCCGCCGGTCCGGGCGATCGACCGGGCGGTGGTCCCCATCATCCCCTCGCTGTTGAGGGTCTCGATCGTCGCGTCGATGATCCGCTGGCGGGTCTCGGCCGAGGATTGGCGACGACGAGTGGGCATGGCCCCCAGTCTGGCGCACTTCTCGGCGACTTCACCGCACGTCACCATCGCATCATCACCATCCCAGGACCACCGATCACCACCGCCGCCCGCCCAGCGACACCATCTGGCTCGGACCGTGAACGTCACAGTTGCCGTCCTCGCAGCGGCCCGACATGAGCTCGGCGATGCGGTGTCGGTTCGACGACAGTGAGCCGAACACCGTTCGGGCGACGGTCCGCCACCCGGGCCGGGCGGCCAGGTGGGCCCAATTGCGGTGGGCGGCCGTGGCCCACAGACACATCACGAAGGCGTCGGGGCCGGCCCAGATGCGACCGTGTTCGTCGGCCACGATCAGCAGGTCCCGCCGGTTCCCGATCGAGCCGTAGCGACAAACGGCCTCGGTTGAGCCGACCGGAAGAAACTCGACCTCGACCAGGAGTGCCTGGTGCGAGAGCCAACCCCGGCAGCGACGGCACAGCTCACACTGCTCGTCGGTGACGACGGTCAATCGACGGGGCGGGGGAAACGCCGTTGATGGTGTTGGTGGCGGTGCTGGTGATCCTGGTGCTGGAGCTGCCATGGCCGTCGGTCGACTCAGGCCATGCTCGGCGGAGCGGCCAGGTCGGCTGCGCCCTTCGGGGTGACGGGCGGC
Organism: Acidimicrobiales bacterium; assembly: GCA_965216675.1. Classification (GTDB taxonomy): domain Bacteria; phylum Actinomycetota; class Acidimicrobiia; order Acidimicrobiales; family SZUA-35; genus JAHELU01. The sequence goes on from CBDCGK010000004.1 coordinate 3,564,061, forward strand.
GGCGGCTGGAAGGCCGAGGGGGCGACCGGCACCCGGCCCTGGCGATCGCGGTGGGTGCGCACCCGCCACAACACCACCATGTTGACCAGATGAATGGCCCCCAGGCTGAGGAACAGGACGCCGAGGCGGTTCACCAGCTGATTCCAGGCATCGGCCATCGAGGCGTAGCTCGGTTCGATTCGATAGAGCATGAAGGCGTACCCCATGTTCAACAGGTAGAAGCCAATGACCAGCAGTCGGTTCACCGCGTAGCCGAGCTCCTTTGATTCGAACACATCCTCCAGGAACTGGTTGCCGGTGTTGAACAGAGTCCGGGCCAGCCACACGACCAGGGCCAGGGTGACCGTGGCGTAGACGAGGTAGAAGGCGATCGGCAGGTTGCCGAGGCTGTCGTTGGCGTTCATGGGGTTCGTTCTCCTTCTTTAAACGTCCGTTCAAATATCGACGGTACACGAGTTTAAACGATCGTTCAATATGATCTGCGTCACATCAAGCTCAAAACCTGGTCTGGCCCCGTGAGCCCCTGTTGTTCAGGGCTCACGGGGCCAGAAGAACCCGGTTGCGGTCGTGATCAGCCGCTCTGGCAGACCTCGCCACCGCTGTAGTTCAACCCCGCGGCGACCACATCGGTCACGCAGGCCTCGAAGCTGGGCTTGCGAGCCGAAACGCCGGTCGTGTAGACCGCCTGGCCCGAGCTGTTGGTGAAGACCGAACCGGTCTCGATCAGGTCGCCACCGAACCGGACGAAGACCTCGGCGCCGGCGACCGGCTGGCCGAGTTCGTTCTCCACCGTCACCGACACCTGGCCGAAGCTCTGACCTCGGCCGGCTGAAACCTCGGTGGTCGACATCGACGTCACCAGAGCCATCGTCGGGTCGCCGGCCTCCTCGCCGGTGATCTTCAACAGATCGACGGCGACCGAGTCGAACGCGGAATTGCCGGGCGTCGAGTCGGTGTCGACGACCCGCACCCAGACGGTGCCAGTCGGCGCCCCGAGCACATAGGAGCCCTCGAATGGGCCCTCGCTGAGCGTGTCCAGCGCGACCCAGCTCGAACCGTCGTCGGACCACTCGAGTGAGATGCCGTCGTCGAGATCGCCGCCGTCGGTCACGGTGGCCACGATCGAGAGCGTCTGCACGCCACCGGGAGAGGTGAACGTCCACTGGTGCTCGAGATCGTCGTGGCGCAGGCTTGGCTTGCCGCCCGACATCGCCTCGGTCAACGTCTCCAGCACCCCGTCGGCGCGATGGGTGGCGGTGTAGGAACCGCCGGTGGTGCCCCGGATGGTCGTTTCGCCGGTGGCGACGGCCTCACCGGCCGGAGGCGGCGGCGGTGGAGGGGGCGGCTCGGTCGAGTCGAAGCTGGCACTCAGCGTGTAGATGCCGAGGCTGCCGTAGTCGGTGTAGCCGGTCGGCGGGTTGTTCGCCGGGTTGCCGACCCCGACGCCGTCGACCTCGACGGTGTAGTCACCGGCGGCCAGCGTCGTGGTCAGCGACACGGCCAGCGTCGACGGCTCCGTCCCGACCGCCACCAGGGCTCCGGACGAATCCCGGATCCGGATCTCGATGTCGAGGTTCGGGGCAAGGGCGGCCGGGTCGGCGTCGAAGGTTGCCGTGCCCCCGGTGGTCGAGAAGCTGAACACGTCGACATCGGCGGCGGTGCTGATCACGCCGCTGACAACCGGTGTGTCGCCGACCAGTGGCGTGGCCGACGATGCCGAGTCGCCGTGGTCGTCGACCTTGAGGCCGAAGCCGTTGCCGTTGGTGAGCGAGGAGATGATGGCCGTGTCGTCACGCCCGTTGCCGTAGTTGGCGCTGTTCGTGTCGTTGTTGGCGTCGTAGTATTCCTGCCGGCTCCACTGGCCGATGTTGACGTAGTAGGCGACTCCCATGATCGGTGCCCACGACGTCTCACCCGAGCCGTGCCCGGTGTAATAGCCGGCACCGCTTCGGGTGCCGTCATGGGCCAGCAGCATGGCGTGGCCGACTTCGTGGGTGATGGCCTCCGACACCCCGCGGAACGAGGTGTTGTAGACGAAGACCGGCTCGTCGAGGTTGTCGTCGAAGGACCCGATGTAGGCATGGCCGCCACAGCCGCAGCCGGCCCAGGTGTCGGCGGTCATCACGACCCGAACACCCCACTGGCTGTCACCGCCGCCCGAGTACCGCAGGGCCTCGACGCCGGGGTCGATCGTGGTCACGTTGATGTTCCACGGCGCAAAGTCCTCGGCCACGACCTTCCACGAATCCTCGATGATCTGCAGTTCCTCGGCCGACCAGGTGTCGGGGTTGTCGCCGGGCCGGTTGTAGGCCGGCGACACGAAGCTGCTGCCACCGTTCCAGTTCGTGCCGGCCACGGTGGTGTGGCCGTCGAAGTCGAGGTAGATCGTCTTCGCCGCTCCGGGCAGGCTGGCCAGCTGGAACTGGGGGCCGTCGGTGGGCGGGGCGGCGGCCGGCCCGGCCTGCGACGCATCCTCGGCTGCGACCTCACCGGGGGCGAGGACGTCGAAATACGCCACCTCGAGTTGGTCGTCGACCGACAGCGTCGGGTCCGACAGCAGCGAGTTGCGGAGTTCGGCGGCGCTCATACCGTAGGCGGCGGCCACGGCCGGGAGCCGGTCGCCGAGCTTGTCGACGGCGGCCTGACCGCGCTCGTAGCCGGCCACCTCGTTCGGTATCGGGACATCGAGGCCGGCGAGACCCGGCGGCTGATCTGGTCGCTGGGCTCCCGCCGCGGAGGCGGTCATCGCCACCATGGCCACAACGGCCAGGATGGCGAGGGGGCGGACGGCATGCTTGCGCATCTGGCTCCTTCATTGTCGAATGGACCAGCGCGCTATCGGCTTACGAGGGCGAGAACCTGTAGGAATATGAGTTGAATGCCCTGTCGCCGTGGGAGGTGGCGCCGTCTGTCGACAAAAAGGAGCGACGCCCCCGGTTGTCAACTTGCGTTGACTCCCGGGGGCGTCGTAGGTTCGAAGCAGGATCCACCACTATCGATCTTCTCAGGTGTACTGTGCGTTTCGATAGTTTTCCACTGCCCGTCGAGCCAAGGCCCGGCGGGCAGTTTCCGTTTCGGCTGCCCTGTGCGGACCCGAAGGTCCAACGTGTCGAACGTTGTGATCGCCGTGCCGGACCAGAAGGTATGGCATGTCGACCGACGTTCGACCAGAGCTCCGATCATTCCGACCCGAAAGTCTTCCTGATCGACCATCCCGATCCGAGAACCGGGGTGGAATCCGACCGTCTGTTCGGCTCCTTCGCACTTCACCGCTCCGAAGAGTGGCTTCTGTGCGAGTGCCCTCGCTCGGCTGCTCCGAAGAGCCACCTCGTGAGAGCGGCCCCACGGTCAGCTGCTCCGAGGAGCCGCATTCCGTGGGTGTCTCGCCTTCGGCCGCTCGGAGGAGCAACGTCGTGCGAGACGTTCCCGCCGGATCCGCCGCTCCGAGGAGCCGCATCACCGTTGGGGGTGTGGAGCGGAACCGACGTGGTTTGTGTCGTGTTCGGTTGAGCCGAAGCCCGGCCGACCGCTTCACAAACCAGCGGATCTGCTTCTCTCAGCCTGACCGATTTTCCGATTTGGGTTCGACTTCCGTCTCGTCCCGGTTGCCCGGTTCTCGACTTCCGTTTCGCCCTCGGATCACCAGTCGGTGGCTGAGTGGTACGCATCATTGCACCGGCCCAAACCAGCGGTCAAGGGGTTTTTCGAAATCCCCAGGGTTGTCCACGGGATTTCTTTGATACCCCCAAATCTTCTCTGTTCATCCACCGGTTGTCCACTCGAAATGCACAGGCGTCAGGGGCCGGTCGGCGTCGTCGTCAGGGCGCAGCGAGGGGTGATCAGGGGTCGGATTGCAGCAACGCGACGAGGGCTTCGACCGTGGCCGTCTCCTCGTCGCGAAGTGGCGCGATCCGGTGATAGGTCTCCGCCGCCGCCTCCCAGAATCCATCGGGAAGCCCGATGTCGGCGAAGGTCGAGGCGATCTCGGTCATCTCGCCGGCGAAGCGCCACGCTTTCGGGGCGACCCCGGCGGCGGTGCGAGCGACGCGATCGTTGAGGCCGGCCTGCGACAGGTCCCACTCCCGGCCGAGATCGTCGCCCACTCCCAACGCGTCGGCCCCGGCGACGATCGTGGTCAGCAGCGCAGCCGAGCCCTTGGTCCACGCGGCGTAGACCATCTTGAGCGACGAGGCGGCGCCCGCTCCACCGTCGATCACGCGCACGTCGAGTTCGGATCCGGTCCACAGCGCCGCCAGTTCATCGGCATACCCGCCGTCACCCGACAGGTACAGCCGGGTGCTGCCGGTCTCGGTCGGCGGCGGCCCGACGATGCCACCGTCGACGAAGCGGTTGAACCGGTGGCCGATGCGACGGGCGGTCGCCGGCGCAACGGCGTTGACGTCGACGTACAGGCCGTCGAACCCGGCGGCTGCCACCCGGTCGGCCATCGACTCGGCCGCCGACGGGGGACAGACCGACACGACCACATCCGCCACGTCCAGACCGGACTCGAGATCGGCGACCGCCTCGAGACCCTCGGCAGCGGCCCGCTCGGCCGTGGCGACCGACCGGTCGGCGCTCACCCACAACCGCCGCCCGGCACCTCGGCAGGCGCCGGCGACCCGAGCTCCCATGGCACCGGGGTGGAGGAACAGCACGTCTGGAGCCCCGACCGGTGACATGGCGTCGAGGGTAGAACAGCGGTGCGGTAAGGTCCCAACCCATGGAGCACAACCAGCGAATGGCGGTCAGCACGGTCGACTATCACACCGCCGGCGAGCCCTACCGGATCGTGGTCGGCGGGGTGCCACCCCTCAACGGGCGAACGGTTCTCGACAAAAGATCGGACGCCATGCACCATCTCGATCACGTGCGACGGCTGCTGGTCAACGAGCCGAGAGGGCATGCCGACATGTACGGCTGTTTCGTGACCCCACCCGATGGCGACCCGGACACGAGCCCGGAGACGAGCCCAGCCGTGGGTCCCGAGATGAGCACAGCCGAGTTCGGCATGGTGTTTTTTCACGCCGACGGCTTCTCGACGGCCTGTGGCCACGGAACCATCGCCGGTGCGACCTGGGCCATCGACAACGGCATGGTGGCCGCGGTGCCCGGAACCACGGCCCGGTTCAACCTCGACGTGCCGTCGGGCCGGTTGGCGGTCGAAGCCGCGGTCGGCGACGACGGCCGGGTGGATGAGGTGCGGTTCACCAACGTTGCCGCCCAGGTCCGGGCGCTTGACGTCGAGGTCGACCTCGCCGCAGCCGGCGGGCCGGCCCTGACAGCCGATGTCGCCTACGGCGGGGCGCACTATGCCGTGGTGCCCACCTCGTCGGTCGGCCTCACCGTCGAGCGTGGCCATGTGGACGATTTCATCCGGCTGGGGCGGGCAATCAAGGCCGAGCTGGTCGAGCATCCGTCGACCCGACATCCCGTCGACGATCGTCTCTCCGGGCTCTACGGCGTGATCTTCTTCGACGACGATCCCGCCCCCGGCATCGAGGGGGCCGCTCTGGCCCAGCGAAACATCACCGTGTTCGCCGACGGCGAGGTCGATCGTTCACCGTGCGGATCGGGCACGTCGGCCCGCCTCGCCGTGCTCCACGAGCGGGGCGACCTGTCGGTCGGCGAGGTGTTGTCGCACAGGGGGATCGCCGGTGGTCTGTTCCGGGGCGAGGTGCTGTCGTCGGGGCCCGACGGCGTGGTTACCCGGGTCGGTGGTCGGGCGTCGCTCACCGGCTATCACACCTTCGTGCTCGAACCCGACGACGAACTGGGGCTCGGGTTCCAGCTCCGCTGACCTGCGCTCGGCAGCCCGCCGACCGTCGCGATGTCAATCGACGTGACGCGTCGGTCTCCAGCGGGCAGACTGGTCTGGTGGACAAGGAGCCGCTGCGATGACGGTCGGCCGCCTGCTGGCAACCGGCCGGACAGCCGATATCTTCGCCTTCGGCAACGACTCGGTGGTCAAGGTCCTGCGAAGCACCGTGCCCGCCGAGTGGACGCTCATCGAGTTCACCCTGGCCCGGCGGATCCATCAGCTCGATCTCCCCACTCCGGAGCCCCGGTGCCTGCACTCCGTCGATGGACGCTCCGCAGTGGTGTTCGAACGCGTCGACGGACCGTCGATGCAACAAGCGGTGCTCGACGGCGCCTTGTCCGTGGTGGCGGCGGCGGACCTGCTGGCCGCCATCCACAAGCGGATTCTGGAGTGCCCGGCCCCAGAGGATCTACCAACGGCGTCGGACCGGCTGGCGGCCAAGATCGCCGCCGTCGACGTCATCTCCGACGTGGAGCGGACGGAGGGTCGCCGTCTCCTGGCCGACTTGCCGGTCGGTGGAAGCCTGCTGCACGGCGATCTGCATCCCAACAACGTCATTCTTTCGGAGTCCGGTCCGGTCATCATCGATTGGTTCGACGCCTGCGTCGGTCACCCTGTCGTCGACATCGCCCGATCGAAGCTGTTGATGCGGTCGCCCGACACCGAGCTGGAGCACGAGTTCGTTGCGAAGAGCGCGACGTCGGCAGCCGCCCCTCACCTCCCCGGCGCGACCGGCGAACTGCTCGACGCCTTTCGGAATCGCTATCTCGACGCCATGTCGGAGGTGTTCGAGATGTACGACGTCGACGATGTCACGTGGCGCAACTGGCTGGCCGTCTCCGCCCTCGGTCGGGTGGCCGAACAGGCGCAACCCGACGACGGCCCACTCTTGGCCATCTGGCGATCTCGGCCGGAGCGAACTCACCGTCAGTCGGAGGCGGTATAGCTCTGCACCGGGAATTGATCTTCAGGGCATCCCGGTCGTCGGGGGAGTTGCGGAGCAAACTCGGTTAGCCGATGCTCCGCATCGGCGGCATCAAGAGAGGGCGACGGTGGTTCCCGTTTGTTCGATCGCGGCCACCACGCCCGGTCCGACTTCGTGGTTGGTGATCAGCACGTCGATGTCATCCCATGTGGCGAACCGGAGGAACCGATCGTTGCCGAATTTGGAATGATCGACCAGGGCTACGACCCGCCTGGCCGCGGCGATCATGGCCGACTTGAGCGCCGCCTCCTCGCGGTACGGGGTGGTCAGCCCGGTCACGGCGGTCGCTCGGTCTGCGCTGATGAAGAGCGTGTCCACGGTCATTCCTTGTACGGCGGCGACGGTCTCGCTGTCGACCATGGCCAAGGTGTTCTTGAGTACCCGCCCGCCGAGCACGATCACCTCCACGTGTTGCCTGGTGCAGAGTTCCTCGGCGGTCACCAGCGAGTTGGTCACGATTGTCAGCTCCCGATCGGGGATCACCTCCGCGAGGCCGGCCAAGGTGGAACCCGAGTCGATGATGACGGTGCCCGAGTCGGGTAGCTCGTCCAGAGCTCGGCGAGCGAGACGCTTTTTCTCATCGGCGTTCTGAACCGTACGTTTGGCCAGCAGCGGTTCGAACTTCGACCGCTCCCAGGGTATGGCACCGCCGTGGACCCGCCGGACCAACCGGTGGCTTTGCAGCTCGGACAGGTCCCGGCGGATCGTCTCGGTTGTCACCTTGAATCGTTCGGCGAGGTCGGCCACCTCCACGCGGCCGACGTCCAGTGTGAGAGCAGCGATCTGTCGCTGGCGTTCCGATTGAAACAAGTCTGTCATTCCCTACTCCGCCGACGGAGCCTCCGCCCACAACGTTAGCCACCAACGTCGAGTTCACCGTCGATGGCTGCGGCAACCGCACCGTGAACGCCGTCGGCCCTCAGGCGGTTCAAAGCGTCGGAGAAGGTGGCGCGGAACCGGACCGACCCCGACACCGTGGGACCGAAGACCTCGGTGAAGCCTGCGAACGCTCCCGGGTCGATCTGGGACGCACGAGCCAACTCCTCGGCCCGCTCCCGGCCCGGATCGCCGGCCAGCGGGATGGTGTGACCGTGATGATCGATCCCGTTGAGGTACTCGCACCACCCGGCCAGCGACAGGACCGTCAAACCGATCGGTCCGCCACGGGCCAGCTGCGCCTCCAACGTCGGGACCACGAACTTGGGGAACTTGACGGTCCCGTCGAGGCACAGCCGGGCGATCTGATCGCCGACACCAGGATTCGAGAACCGTTCGACGAGTGAGTCGATGTAGCGGTCGAGGTCGATGCCGGGCACCTCGGGGATGTTCGGTTTCGACTCCCGGCGCAGCAGGTGTTCGACCAGGTTGCGCAGGACGGGGTCCGCCATGGCCTCGTCGACCAGCATGTAGCCCTCGAGCGCGGCCAGATAGGCGAGGCAGGAGTGCCCGGCGTTGAGAAGGCGCAACTTCATGTGCTCGTACGGCTCCACGTCGTCGGTGACGATGACATCGAGTTCCTCGAGCGGGAGGCGAGCCGCCCTGAAGTCGTCTTCGAGAACCCACTGCCGAAACGGTTCCGTGACTACCGGCCAACGGTCGGTCACTCCGAAGTTCTCGGCCAGCCACTCACGGTCGGAGTCGGTGGTGGCCGGAGTGATGCGATCGACCATGCCGTTGGGGAAGCTCACATTGGCCTCGATCCATGCCACCAGATCGTCGCCGCCGACCCGTCGCGCTTCACCCAGTGTGCTGGTCCGGGCGACGCGACCGTTGGAGATGACGTTGTCGCAGCTCAGGATGGTGATCGGCTCGCCGCCGGACAGGCGGCGCCGTTCGAGCCCGGCGGCAATGGCGCCGAAGGTCGAGCCGTCGCCGGCATTCGGTGAGTCGGCGCGGTACTCGGCCGTCGCGTCGTCGACCGGGTAGCCGCCCTCGGTCACGGTCAGGGAGACGATCTGCGTCGAGGGTTCGGCGACGAGGGCGATGAGCGGTTCGGTGTCGGGGTAGGCGTGAACGTAGTCGATGATGGCGCCGATGATCCGAACGTCGGTGGAGGCGGTGCCGCGGCTGATGAGGGCGTAGAGATGGTCCTGGCCGCCGAGAGCCTGGGCCATCGCCTGGTCGCCGGCGAGCACACCGACGCCGATGATTCCCCACTCGGTGTGTCCTGACCGGCACAACTCGTCGATGTAGGTGGCGAGATGAGATCGGTGGAAGCCGCCGACGCCGATGTGGACGATCGAGGGTTGGAGGGCGCTCCGATCGTAGCCGGGGGCGGCAACCGTCTCCGGCAGCCGATCGAGCACGCTCTCCCGGAGTGGCGTGCTGGCGAGTTCTGTCACGGAGTCTTCTCCCACGGCTCGCGAGGCTCGGTCATGGCAATACAACATAAACAAAGGCATTCCGCCGGTCAACATCGGCCTTGAAGGTGGATTGTCTAGGTGGTAGTGCCCAGAGTTCAGAACCTTTCCAACATGAATCCCTTGCAAACCAACACAAAACCAACTAAACAGGTAACTTGAGGAGCAGTCGGCCGGATGCCGCTGCGTTCGACCCATAGGGGGAGATCAATGAAACGACGTGTCGACCGGTCACGCTCGAAGCCGTGGCTTTGGATCATGAGCATCCTTGTCGTGTTCTCGCTGGTTGCCGCTGCCTGTGGCGGCGATGACGAGTCCGGCGAGGACGGTACGGAGGCCGACGGGTCGGCCGAAGAATCGGAGGAAACCACCGACGACGGAGCGTCCGACGACGCCGGGTCCGATGATGACGCCGACACCGGCGACGGAGACTCCGCAGCATCCGGCGAGATCAATGTCGCCATCGTCGGCAACCCCCAGATGGAGGACATCGCCGACCTGACGCCGGAGCTGTTCACACCCGACTCCGGCATCGCCGTCAACTACACGTTCCTCGAGGAGCAGACCCTGCGGGAGATCGTCACCCGTGATGTCGGCGCCGGTGGCGAGCAGTTCGACGTCGTGATGATCGGCATGTACGAGGCCCCGCAGTTCGGAGCCAACGGCTGGCTCTTCGACCTCAACCAGTTCGCGGCCGACGACCCCGATTGGAATGTCGACGATCTGATTCCCGCCGTTCGCGACGGTCTTTCGGCCGACGGCGCACTCTACGCCGCTCCGTTCTACGCCGAGTCGTCGTTTGTGATGTACCGGCAGGACGTACTCGACGAGGCCGGTCTCGAGATGCCCGCAGAACCCACCTGGGACGAGGTGGCCGAGATTGCCCGGGCGATCGACACCGACGACATGGCCGGCATCTGCCTTCGCGGCAAGCCCGGCTGGGGCGACCTCGGCGGGCCGTTCACCACGGTCCTGAACACCTTCGGCGGCACCTATTGGGCTGCCAACGACGACGGCTCGATCGGCGAGTCGCAGATCGATCAGCCCGAGTTCAAGGAGGCTCTCGACTTCTACGTCGGTCTGATCGAGGACGCCGGCGAGGACGACGCGGCCAACGCCAGCTTCAACGAGTGTCTCAGCCTCTACCAGGAGGGCAGGGTGGCAATGTGGTACGACGCCACCGTGGCCGCCTCCATCCTCGAGGCCGACGACAGCCCGGTCAAGGGTCTGAACGGCTACGCGCTGGCCCCGACCAAGGTGACCGACGCCTCCGGCTGGCTGTGGGCATGGGCTCTGGCCGTCCCGCAGAACTCGCCGAATCCGGAGGCGGGCTGGGAGTACGTGAGTTGGGCCACCAGCCAGGACTACATCGAGTCGGCTGCCGAGCAGCTGGGTTGGGCTGCCGTGCCGCCAGGCACCCGCCAGTTCCTGTACGAGACGCCGGAGTACCAGGAAGCCGCTGGCGCCTTCGCCGAGAAGACACTCGAGGCCATGCTGGCTGCTCCGATCGACAACCCGGGCACCACGCCCCGACCCGGCCTCCCCGGTGTGCAGTTCGTCGGTGTCCCCGAGTTCCAGGACTTCGGGACCCGTTGCACCGAGGAGATCTCGGCGGCGATCGCCGGCAGCCAGAGCACCGATGACGCTCAGTCCCGCTGCCACGCCATCGCTCAGGAGTACACCTCGTAGTCGAAAAGCCACACCTGTTTCGGGACCGTCGGCGCCACTCACCGGCGGTCCCGGGACAGCCATATCGGGTTTGGATCAACCAGAAGGGAGGATGCAATGGCGGCAGTCGCCGTAGGCAAGTCCGGCGAGGAACAATCCCGAGCCGAGCTGCTCGAGTCCATGCAGCGAAGGGAGGCGTGGCGTCGCCGACTCCCGCTACTCCCCGCTCTGTTGTTCACCATCGTCATCACGCAGGTGCCGTTCCTGTTCTCGCTGTACTACAGCTTGACCGAATGGCGGATCGTGCCGCCGGAGCCCCGTACCTTCGTCGGACTCAAGAACTATGTCGAGCGGATCGGCAGCCAGTTCTTCATCGACGCCGCCTGGATCAGCGTGTTGATGACGGCCTCGGCGGTGTTGCTCTCCGTCGTTGTCGGAACCGGGTTGGCGGTGCTCCTCGACCGCAAGTTCTTCGGGCAGGGATTCGTCCGAACCCTTTTGATCACGCCGTTCCTGATCATGCCGGTCGTCGCCGCCCAGATCTGGACGACCCAGATGTTCAACTCGACGTTCGGGCTGCAGAACTGGGTTCTGGACACGCTCGGATTCGACCGGATCGAGTTCGTCAGCCGCTTCCCGTTGTGGTCGATCGTGGCCGTGCTCGTCTGGCAGTGGAGCCCGTTCATGATGCTGATCGTGCTGGCCGGACTCCAGGGTCAAGACGAGTCGATCCTCGAAGCGGCCCGGGTCGACGGTGCCTCGACGTGGGCGATGTTCACCCAGATCACCCTCCCCCAGCTTCGTCCCTATCTGGAGCTCGGCATCCTGCTCGGTTCGATCTACCTGATCCAGGTGTTCGATCACATCGACGTGATGACCGGCGGCGGGCCCAACTCGACCAACGTTCCGTACTTCGTCTATCAGCGATCGATCGGCGGCGGCTGGCGGTTCGGGGAGGCGTCCGCGTACTCGATTGTGGTCGTGGTGGCGTCGATCATCCTCGCCACCTTCGGTCTCCGAGTCTTGTCGGGCCTACTTGAAGGTGAAGAAGCATGACGACACAGCGCTATGAACGAACGACCGCCCAGAGGGTCACGTCCTTCCTGCTTGGCCTGTTCACCTGGCTGATTGCGCTGGGGTTCTTCTTCCCGGTCTTCTGGATGGTGCTCAACGGGTTCAAGGAAGAGGCCGACGCCAACACCGACCCGAAGCTGTTCTTCGACCCGACACTCGACCGCTACCGGGACATCACCTCGATCGGCGAGGGATTGCTCACGCCCGCCGAGGCGTTCGCCAACTCGGCCTGGATCGTGTTGCTGTCGACGTTCATCGTCCTCGTCCTGGCCATCCCGGCGGCCTATGCGCTGTCGATCAAGCCGGTCCGCAAGTGGCGCGACGTCCTGTTCTTCTTCATCTCCACCAAGTTCCTGCCGATCGTGGCCGGCATCCTGCCGCTCTGGATCATCGCCGATGCGCTCGGACTGCTCAACACCCGCCTGGTGCTGGTCATCCTGTACACGGCGATGAACCTGCCGCTCGCGATCTGGATGCTGCGCTCGTTCTTCAACGAGGTTCCGAAGGAGCTGATCGAGGCGGCCCAGATCGACGGCACCAATCTGTGGGGTCAGATCACGGCGGTGATCATGCCGATCGTCGCCCCCGGACTGGCGGCGACGGCCCTGCTCTGCCTGATCTTCGCCTGGAACGAGTACTTCCTGGCCGTTCAGCTCAATCCGGTGGACGCCTCGACGGTGCCGATCTGGGTGACCAAGAACGTCAGCACCAGAGGCAACTTCCTGGCCAAATTGTCGGCCGCATCGACGCTGGCCACCCTTCCGGTGGTGTTGGCCGGGTGGGTGGCCCAGAAACGAATGATCCGTGGCCTGGCCATGGGTGCCATCAAGTAACCGTGTGGCGGGCGGAGCCCGCCACACCGAGTTTCGACCGTGGTCGAAACTCATTCGGCCGATGCTCTTCGTATGGGCCACGATCGGATAGCAGAAGCAAGGGGTCTGGAACAATGGCAGAAGTCAAGTACGAGAATGCAACCCGCATCTACCCCGGCACCGATGTCGCCGCGGTCAACAAACTCGATCTGGACATCGCCGATGGCGAGCTGCTGGTGCTCGTCGGCCCGTCGGGATCGGGCAAATCCACGGCGCTGCGGATGCTCGCCGGCCTGGAGTTCGTCGACGAGGGCAGCATCTACATTGGCGGCCGTGACGTCACCCTCGCTCCACCCCAGGACCGCGACATCGCCATGGTGTTCCAGAACTATGCGCTGTACCCGAGTATGACGGTGGCGGCCAACATGGGGTTCGCGCTGAAGCAGGCCAAGGTGCCGAAGGAGGAGCGTGAGAAGCGGGTCAGGGAGGCGGCCCGGATTCTCGATCTCGAGCCGTTCCTCGACCGCAAGCCCAGGAACCTCTCCGGCGGACAGCGTCAGCGCGTCGCCATGGGTCGGGCCATCGTGCGGGAGCCGCAGGTCTATCTGATGGACGAGCCGCTGTCGAACCTGGATGCCAAACTTCGGGTGCAGACCCGAACCGAGCTGGCCGACCTCCAGGCCCGCCTCGGCGTGACAACGGTCTACGTCACCCACGACCAGGTCGAGGCGATGACGATGGGCCACCGCGTCGCCGTGCTCGACTACGGCGTCCTCCAGCAGTGTGATCGTCCCCGCACCCTCTACAGCCACCCGATCAACCGATTCGTCGCCGGCTTCATCGGGTCGCCGGGCATGAACCTGATTCATGTCGAGCGGATCGACGGCGTGCTCAGCCTCGGAGGAGTCGATATCCCTCTCAAGCCGGAGCAGAGCGCTGCCGTCGCGGCCACCGCCGGCCACGAGTTCACCGCCGGTGTTCGCCCCGAACACCTGCGGTTGGGAACCGATGGCATCCCCGGCCGCGTTACCGTGGTCGAAGAACTCGGCTCGGAATCCTTCGTTCACGTCACCATCAAGCACGAGGGTGATGAGGAGATCCTGGTCGTGCGTGATGAGGGAGAGACCATGACCAGTCGAGGTGACGACGTGCATGTGGCCTTCGCAGGGCCGATCCATGTCTTCAGCGACGACGGCGAACGAGTCGGCGACTGAGGCGGCAACACCTTTGCCCGGCGATGAGCAGGATCGGTCAGGTCCCGACGTGGCGTCTCTCCCCGCCATGCCTGCTCGTCGCTCGGGCGCCGTCGCTCTCGTAACCGGTGCGGCCGGCAACATCGGCCGAGCGGTCGCGCTCGGGCTGGTCCGCAGCGGGGTACGCGTCGTGCTGGCGGATCTGGCATCGGCCGGCGACGGTCTGGATGAGAGCCGCGAACTCTGCCTGGCGTCGACCCCGGAAAATGCGCCTGCCGAGATCGACCCGGTGATCTCGACCTTCGACGTGACCGACTTCGACGATGTCGCCTCCTCCATCGAGCAGGTCGCGGCCGATGTCGGCCCGCCCACGCTCGTGTTCAACAACGCCGGTTACCAGGGACACTTCGCCAACCTCGTCGACTACGACCTCGACGACATGCGCCTGGTCCTCGACGTCAACATCGCGGGCGTGTTCGCCGTGCTCCAGGCGTCGGCCCGGGTGATGAAGGCGGCCGGTGTCGGCGGTTCCATCGTCAACATGGCGTCGATGGCCGGGGTCTCCGGCGCTCCGAACATGAGCGCCTACTCGGCATCGAAGGCGGCGGTGATCGGGCTCACGAAGTCGGCGGCCAAGGATCTCGCCCCGCTCGGTATCCGGGTCAACGCGGTCAGCCCCGGTTTCATCGGTCCCGGTGTGATGTGGGACCGCCAGGTCGAGCTGCAGGCCTCGGTGCCGAGTCAGTACTACGCCGACACCATCGACGAGGTGGCCGCCGAGATGATCGACATGGTCCCGCTGCGTCGCTACGGGACTCTTGACGAGGTCGCCGGCGCCGTGCTGTTCCTGCTGTCGGACGCCGCCGGCTACGTCAACGGCGTGAACCTGGAGATCTCGGGCGGCGGGGCCTGACGTCACGCCGCCGCCTGGAGCTCGGCCAGGCGGGCCTTCGCGCCGCGATGGTCGGATCGGGCCCGCATCAGGTGCATGGTGACGGCGGCCACGACCGTGGCCCCGGCGATGCCGATGGCGGCCCCCGCCCCGGTTTCGTCGCGCCCGAGCGCGATGACCATGCCGCCGACGGTCGCCACCGTTGACCACACCACCGCCAGGGTCAGGGCCGCCACCCGGTCGGGCAGCATCATCACCTCCCGGCGGCTGACCCGCCAGGCGGCCAGCACGGCCCACGACAGCCCGGCGGCGGCGATGGTGAGCAGGGCGCCGACGGTGGTCGGGGGGAGAGGCTGTGGTTCGGTCGCGACCATCGTGGTCAGGCCGACCGCCTGGGCCAGGCCGAGTCCGCCGGCGACGGTCAACAGCCGCACCCGGCGGGGATCGACGAGCTGATCGACGAGCCGTCGGGCATCGGCGTCGGGGTGGGGGGCTGGTCGAGGATTTGGTTGAGAGGTCATCAGATCGTCCTTTCGTCGTTCGGTGTGGGAGCGGGATCGCCTGCATTGCCGGCGATTCGCCGGCGGGCCCGGTGCAGTCGCGACTTGACGGTCCCGGGAGCGATGTCGAGCACCTCGGCCACGTCGGCCACCGGCCAGTCGTGGAGGTGGCGAAGCACGAGGACCTCCCGCAGCTCGATGTCGAGATCGCCCAGAAGGTCGAGGATTCGATCGCGATCGTCGACGACGGCCAGCGGGTCGTCGTCAGCCATGACGTCGTCGAGTTCAGCGAGGTCCTCGGGTGCGGTCGCCGTGGCCGGGTGGCGATAGGCGTGGCGAAACCGGTCGCGGGCCCGGCGGCGGGCGATGGTGAACAACCACCACCGGAACCGGTCGGGCTCCCGCAGCCCGGCCAGCGATCGCAGTGCCGCCAGCCACGTCTCCTGGGTCAGGTCCTCCGCCGCATCGGCATCGAGGGTGATGTGGAACAGCAGATCGTGGACCGGGCCGTGCCATCGGGCCACCAGACGTTCGAGCGCGGCTCGATCGCCGAGCTGGCTCTGCAGCACCAGGATCTCATCGGTTTCACCGTGAATGGTCACATGATGTCCAGTCGCCACAGGAGGCGGATCGGTTCACGATGGCCGCCGGTGGTGACACGAAGGCCGGACCGAAGGTGGTCAGCCCCTCGATCGGTATGACCAAAGGTATTAGATTTGCCAAGAGGGAACGACAGGACCAAAGGCCCCAGCATCGGGGGCGCCGAATCGCCTAGGCTCGATGGCAGGGGCGGACACGACAGGAGGTCGTCATGATCGATCAACGCACCGGTCTCGAAATCATCAGCGAGGAGGAGTGCTGGAACCTCCTGGCCGGGCGCACGGTCGGCCGGGTCGTCGTGTCCATCGCCAACAAACCCGACATCTTCCCGGTCAATTACAAACTCGACGCTCAGGCCATCTACGTACACACCGTGCCCGGTACCAAACTGGCGGGTGCCGTGCTCGGGCGGGCCGTCGCCTTCGAGGTGGACGACCTCGACGAGGACGCCCGTCGGGGGTGGAGCGTCGTGACCCACGGGGTGGCCCGCGAGGTCGAGAAGATCGAGGAGATCATGCACGTCGAGTCGCTCGGGATCTCGCCGTGGACCGACACCCCGAAGTTCCGCTACATGAAGATCGAAGTCGACAACATCAGCGGACGGCGCATCCCCGCCGAGTGAGCGCACCGAGCCGGCCGGACTCGTCCCATCGCCCGAGCTGATGGCCGCGCCTCGCCTCACGTCCGACATCCGATCCGAACTGCTGGCGCCGATTGCCGCGATCGTGTTCGACAAGGACGGCACCCTCACCGAGCTGGACTCCCGTTGGGTCGGGTTCTTCCGGTCGATCATCGCTGCAACGGCGGCCGACGGAGGAGACCCTGGGGCCGAGCAATCGCTGGCCGAGTGCCTCGGCGTCGGGATCGACCACATCGTGCCCGGGAGCCCGGCTGCGGTGAAGACCGAGTCCGAGCTGATGGCGATCGCCCTCGATCACCTCCAGGGGAGAGGTTGGACCGCCGAGGCGGCCATGGCATCCATGATGGTGGGCCTCGAAGCGGCGACGTTCGGGCCCCTGACTCCGCTCGGCCCGGTGGCACCCACCATCGCGGCGCTCGCCGCCGACTACCGAATCGGTGTCGCCACCTCCGACAACCGGTCCAACACGATCGAGGAGTTGACCCTGCTCGGAATCGCCGAGCACGTCTCGGTTCTGCGATGCGGCAACGACGGGGGACCGGTCAAACCCGATCCCGAGGTGCTGTTGGGTATGGCCCGGGAGTGGCGACTCGATCCGGTTCAGCTCCTCTTCGTCGGCGACTCCGAGCAGGACCGGGAGACGGCCCGGGCGGCCGGCATCGGGTTCGTCGCCATCGCCCCGGACTCGACCTCCCCGGCCGCTGCGACCGCAGCCGCCTGGGTCACCTCCATCGCCGAACTCACCCCCTGACCCCATTCCGGCGGTTGTGGCGCGTCGTTTTGGGTGGTCCAGGGCCGCCGGTCTCGGGTGGGTGGCGGGTTGAGCCCATTCCGGCGGTTGTGGCGCGTCGTTTTGGGTGGTGCAGGGCCGCCGGTTTGGAGTGCGCGGTCAGGTTGGACGGTCCTCGACCAGTGCGGCCTCGTAGGCGGCTTCCAGGTACTCCCGCCCGGTCGCCGGGTCCATTGTCTCCCCGGTCGCCGCGGCGTTGAACACCCTTGGCGCCTCCAGCGGATCGAACTCGGGCCAGGTGTCGGGACTCCACAACGAGCTGCGGCGGAACGCCTTGGCGCAGTGGAGAAAGACGGCATCGACCTCGACGACCACGGCCAGCTTCGGCCGCCTCAACTCCTCGGACCACAAATCGAGGATCGACGGGTCGGTGGTGAGGGTGGCCGGTCCGTCGATGCGCAGCGTCTCGCCGCTGCCGGGCACCATGACCAGGAGGCCGGCGTGCGGGTTCTCGGCCAGGTTGGACAGCGAGTCGATCAGGTTGTTGCCCGAGAGGTCGGGGAACGCGACCGCCTCCCCGGCGCCGAGCACCTTGATCTGGCCGAGAGGCCCGCCCCGGGGTGACACGTCACACCGGCCGTCGGCCGACGACGTGGCCAGGCAGAAGAACGGGGACCGGGCGACGAAGTCGGCGGCGGCACCGGTGACACCCGCTCCCTTCTTCTGCTGCACCCGTTCCGACGGTTCCCGGTAGAGGGCCCGCAGGCCGTCGATGCCGTCGACGGTGTATGCCGGGTCGACGAAGGGTCGGGCCGTGTTCCGGGAATCGATCATGACTCAGTCTGGCACGCCGCGACCGGCCGGGCCAGGGCGTATCTCACCGGATCCCCGTTCGATCACGTCGGAGGCGATGACCTGTCGCACCGCCGGCCCCGCCTCTCCGTCGAGCCTGCTGAAGAGCTGGAGTGCCGCCCGTCGCCCGAGGTCGCGAGGATTCTGGGGAACAACCGACACCCCCGGGGTGACGGCGTCGGCCAGATCGATGTCGTCGAAACCCACATGCGCGATCGAGTCTCGCAGGCCCCGGTGGTGGAGGGCCCGAACGGCTCCCAGCGTGACCAGGTTCTGTGCGGTGAAGACCGCCGTCGGTTGCGGGGTCGACGAGAGGTAGTCGTCGATGATCGTCGTCCACTCGTTCGAGGTGTGTGAGCCCGTGAGCACCCGGTGGTCGGGGACCACGAGTCCGGCCTCGGTCATGGCCTGGCGAAATCCTTCCAGCCGGAGGCGAGCCGAGAAGATCGACGGGTCGTCGCCGAAGTAGGCGATGTCGGTGTGCCCGTGAGCCAGCAGGTGCCTGGTTGCGGCGACGGCGCCGGCCCGATGGTCACTGCGGACGACGTCGATCTCGACGTCGCCGAGGTCCGGTTCGGCGTCGATGAACACCACAGGCGTGCCGCGGCCGATCTCCGAGCGAAGCGTCTCGGCCGCCGCCCCCCACGACACCACGATCAGTCCGGCGACCCGCCGCTCCAGGAAGGTCTCGACCAGCTGACGCTCCCGTTCGGCGTGGCCTTCGGTGCTCCCCGCCAGCACGAGGCAGCTCCGGCTCATGGCCACCTCCTCGATTCCTCGCAGGAGGTTGCTGAAGAAGATGTTGGCCACGTCGACGAGTACGAAACCGATGGTGGCCGGGGCCGATGTCGACCGGCGGAGGAGCTGGGCCCGATGGTCGGGGCGGTAGCCCAGCTCGACCACGGCGGCTTCGACCTTGGTGACCAGTGTCGGGGAGACGCCACCCTCTCGATTGACGACGCGGGACACGGTCTTGAAGCTGACTCCGGCCGCGGCTGCGACGTCTCGCATGGTTGGTCGTCGGCTGCCCGACACGTGGTTCCTTTCGGCTTCGACGAGCGGCATCAATGTTGCCATCCGGTGACAACGTTGTCAACGTTACGATTTGACTGTTTGACAACGTTGTCAAGCTGCAATAGAGTGCAAACGTTCAAAGTCCTGAAGGTGCGCTGGGTAAGTGTCGGCTAGTGTTTCGGCAATCACAGCGGCCCATCAGGACCCTGTAACCACATCCGTTGCACAAGGGGGAGACCCAGATGTCAAAACGTTCTCTTGGCTGGCGCCTGCTGGCCCTTCTACTTGCGCTCGCCATGGTGGCGGCCGCTTGTGGATCCGACGACGACGGCGATACCGACGCCGGCGCCGAAGATGAATCCACGGAGGAATCCACCGATGACGCGGCCTCAGACGACGAGGCCGCCGATGACGAGGCCATGGAGGAAGACGAAGGCGACGAGGCCATGGAGGAAGACGAAGGCGGCAACGTGTCCGTCTCGCTGATCACCAAGGACTCCACCAACCCGTTCTTCGTGGCCATGCAGGAAGGCGCACAGGCCAAGGCCGATGAGCTTGGTGTCGACATCACGATCGGCTCCGGCCAGGCCGAAGGCGACGACGCCGGTCAGATCGAACTGATCGAAGCCGCCATCGCCCAGGGCCAGGACGGCATTCTGATCACGCCGATGTCGGTCAACGTCAACGACGCCATCCAGAAGGCCCGCGACGCCGGCCTGTATGTCATCGCCCTCGACACGCCGACCGATCCGCCGGACGTCGTCGACATCACCTTCGCCACCGACAATTGCAAGGCCGGTGACGCCATCGGCCAGTGGGCGGCCGGTTGGCTCAACGGCGAGAAGGCCAACATCGCCCGCCTCATCATCTTCGACGACCGCACCGTGTCGGTCGACTACTGCCGTGACAACGGCTTCCTCCGCGGCATGGGCATCGACATCGGCGACCTGACCGTCATCGGTGACGAGCCGGAGACCGGCAGCTACACCACCGGTGCCGGCGGCGACTACGAAATCATCTGTATCGAAGCCACCGAAGCCACCTCGGAGGGCGGCCGGACCGGCATGGAGACCTGCCTGTCGCAGAACCCCGACATCAACGTCGTCTACACCATCAACGAGCCCACCGCCTTCGGCGCTGCCGCTGCCCTGGAGGCGGCCGGCAAGGTCATCGGTGAGGACGTCATCATCGTCTCGGTCGACGGCGGTCTCGCCGGCGTCGAGGCCGTCCAGAACGGACAGATCCAGGCCACCTCGCAGCAGTACCCGCTGAACATGGCCAGCCTTGGCGTTGAAGCCATCAACACCATCGCCACCGGTGGTCCGGCGCCGGAGAACACCTCCGCGGACGGTACGTTCTTCGACACCGGCGTCACCCTCTGTACCGACGACCCGATGGACACTGTCGACGTCACCGATCAGGAAGGTTCGCAGTTCTGCATCGACAACGCCTGGGGCTGATCCACTCGAGCCCTGAACAGAAATCAACTGTCGAGTAGGCAGTGACGTCAGTCCGGAAAAGGGGTGGTGACCGACCCGGTCACCACCCCTTTTGCCTACTCGGACGGAGGGGGGTTTTGCCCCCGAAACAATCCATGTCGTACGTTCGTCACCACCAGTAAGAGTTGAAGGGGAATCACAAGTGAGCTCAACCGCCACACCTGACGTGGGGGCCGTGGACCTGAGCGGCGAGTTCGACCAGCCGTCGGGCATCGTCTCCAAGATCCAGGGCATCCTGCACCGCTATCCGTACCTCAGCCCGTTGACCGTGCTGATCCTGGCCATGATCATCTTCACGATCCTGAACGACCGGTTCATCCTGGCCACCAACCTGTCGTTGATGACCCAGCAGGCGGTCATCGTCGGCACCCTCGCCATCGCCCAGACCCTGATCATTCTCACCGCCGGCATCGATCTCAGCATCGGCGCCATCATGGTCTTCGGTCAGATGATGATGGCGAACATGGCTGCCGAGGGGGCGTCGAACGCCGCCAACTTCGGCCTTCCATCGGGGTTGGCCATCCTCATCGGCATCGCCATCGCCACGTTCGCCGGCGCCTTCAACGGGTTCCTGATCGTCCGGCTGAAGCTGCCGCCGTTCATCGTGACACTCGGAACATTGAGCGTGTTCACCGCCTTGACCCTGATCTTCTTCAAGGCCCGAACCATTCAGGGCAGTGAGTTGCCCGAATTCATGCGGTTCATGGGCACGACCCCGTTCAGCATCGGCAGCTTCACCGTGATGACCGGCGTGCTGGCCATGCTCGGGCTCTACGCCCTGTTCTCCTACATCCTGCGCAACACCTCGTGGGGCACCCACATCTACGCCGTGGGCGACGATCCCGACGCCGCTGAACTCTCGGGCATCAACGCCGACCGCGTCCTGTTCAGCGTCTACACCGTGTCCGGGCTCATCATGGGCATCGCCGCCTGGATCACCATCGGCCGTGTCGGTTCGGCCAGCCCCAACGTCGCCCCCGACATCAACCTCGACACGATCACCGCCGTGGTGATCGGCGGCACCTCGCTCTTCGGCGGCCGGGGCACGATGGTCGGCACCCTGCTGGGAGCCATGATCGTGGTCGTCGTCCAGAACGGTCTGGCCCTCGCCGGCTACGACCAGGCACCTCGAGTGCTGGCCGTCGGCCTGCTCGTCATCGCCGCCGTGTCGCTGGACCAGTGGATCCGAAAGGTGAAAGCGTGATCGCCGGGCGGCGATCACCACGAGTTTCGCCCGCCGGGCGAAACGTCGGCCGAGGCAGAAGGGAATCACAATGAGCACCGCAACCGCAGTGGACGTCAAACCGATCGTCAAGGGTCGGGGCCTGGTCAAGACCTTCGGTCACGTGGTCGGCCTCAACCGCGCCGACATGGACCTCTTTCCCGGTGAGGTGTTGGCGGTGATCGGCGACAACGGCGCCGGCAAGTCGACCCTGATCAAATGCTTCTCCGGGGCGCACGTGCCCGATTCGGGCACGATGGAGGTCGACGGGCGAGAGGTCACGTTCCGGAGCACCAACGACGCCCGGGAAGCCGGGATCGAGACGGTGTTCCAGACCCTCGCCGTGTCGCCGGCGCTCGACATCGCCACCAATCTGTTCCTTGGTCGGGAGCTTCGTAAGCCGGGTCCGCTCGGCCAGATCTTCCGGATGATGGACAAGAAGCAGATGCGGGCCCAGGCGGCGCAGCAACTGTCCGACCTCGGTATCTCCACGATGCAGGACATCACCCAGGCGGTGGAGACGCTGTCGGGCGGTCAGCGGCAGGCCGTCGCCGTGGCCCGGGCTGCGGCCTTCGGGTCGAAGGTGATCATCCTCGACGAGCCGACGGCGGCGCTCGGGGTGCGGGAGTCGGCTCGGGTCCTCCAGCTGATCCACGACCTGCGGGAGCGGGGGATGCCCGTCATCCTCATCTCCCACAACATGCCGCAGGTGTTCGACATCGCCGATCGGATCCACGTGCAGCGGCTGGGTCGCCGGGCGGCGGTCATCACTCCGCAGTCCCATACCGCCAACGACGCTGTCGCCATCATGACCGGCGCCATGGCTGTTCCCGAGGACGAGCAGACCCTGGGGCCCGTCCGGTAGCTTTCGGCTCGTCCCGTTCTGCGGTTCTCGCGCCCTTGTTTTCCGGGGTTGCCGAACCGCGGAACGGGACTCGCCGGTGACAGCCGATGGAATACCAGTTGGAGTGAACGGTTACGTTGGGTACAGCTATGACCTCCACCGTGACCAAACTCTTCGACTTCGACAACACGCTGGCCCGGGCCCTGCCCGAGCTGGTTCTGCCCTGGCAGCCGGCTGAGGTTCCCGAACCGAAGCTGGTCGCCTTCAATCCCGACGTGGCGGCACTCGTGTCGGTCGACGCCGAGGCGCTGGCCGGCGAGGAGGGCGTCGCCGTGTTGGCCGGCAACGCCGTCCCCGACGGGACCGAGACCGTGGCCATGGTCTACGCCGGCCACCAGTTCGGTTCCTACTCGCCCCGCCTCGGTGATGGGCGGGCGCTGCTCTTGGGCGAGGTCGTCGACCCTGACGGGCGTCGCTTCGATCTCCACCTCAAAGGCTCCGGCCGCACCCCCTTTTCTCGCGGTGGCGACGGGAAGGCCACCGTCGGCCCGATGCTCCGGGAGTACCTGATGGCCGAGGCGATGCATGCCCTCGGTGTCCCAACCGGCCGGGCGCTGGCCGTCGTCACCACCGGCGAGCAGGTCATGCGTCAGAACCCCGAGCCCGGTGCAGTACTGACCAGGGTGGCGGCCAGCCATCTGCGGGTCGGGACCTTCGAGTATGCGGTCCGGCTGGAGGACCGGGCGGTCGTCAAACGGCTGGCCGACTACGCCATCGAACGCCACTATCCCGACGTGGTCGGTGAGCAGTCCCGCTACCTCGGGCTCCTTCGATCGGTGATCGAGGTGCAGGCCTCGCTGATCGCCCGGTGGATGGCCGTCGGTTTCATCCACGGGGTGATGAACACCGACAACATGGCGATCTCCGGCGAGACGATCGACTACGGCCCCTGTGCGTTCATGGATCGCTACGACCAGCGCACCGTGTACTCGTCGATCGACCACCAGGGCCGCTACGCGTTCGGTAATCAGCCGACGATCGCCCACTGGAACCTGACCCGTCTGGCCGAGACGCTGCTGCCGGTCATCGCCGAGGACCACGGCGTGGAACCGGAGTCGCTCATCCCGGTGCTCACCGAGGAGCTTGACGCCTTCGGCGATCTGTTTCGGCGGCATTGGGCCGACGGGATACGGGCCAAGCTCGGCCTCGTCGAGGCGAGTGACGGGGACGAAGAGCTGCTCCGCTCGCTGGTCGAGACGCTGCAGGAGCACCGGCTCGACTACACCTCCTTCTTCCGCACGCTCGCCCGCTCGCTGCGGGGTACCGAGCCGGCTCCGTCCGAAGCCGACACGTGGGTGGCGTCGTGGCGGGAACGCTTGGCCGCCGAGGATCGGCCCGCCGATGAGGTGGCGTCGGCGATGGATCTCGTCAATCCTATCTACATCCCTCGGAACCATCTGGTCGACGAGGCCTTGGTGGCCGCCGAGGCCGGGGACATGGGGCCGTTCGACGAACTGCTGTCGGTGCTGGCCGATCCCTTCACCGAACGCGACGGGCTCGACCGCTACGCCCAACCGGCCCCCGAAGACTTCGACCGCACGTTCCGCACCTTCTGCGGCACCTGACCCCGACGTCTCGTAGCAAAAAGCGAGGTCAAACCTCGCTTTTTGCTACGAAACGTGGTTGGGGTTGGGGAGGAGGAGGCCGAGGAGTTCCCGCGCCAGCTTGGCGCCGACCATGGCGGTCATGTCGTTGATGTCGCGGGTCGGGTTGATCTCGACGATGTCGGCGGCCACCACCTGCACGCGGTCGAGCGCGGCGAGTTGGTGGAGGGTGTCAACCAGCTGGCGGGTGGTCATCCCGCCCGGTTCGTGATGGGAGATGCCGGGAGCAAACGCCGGGTCGAGTGCATCGACGTCGATCGTCACGTAGACCGGGCCGATCAGGTCGTCGGGGAGCTGCCCGTCCCACATGCGCAGTTCGTGGACCTCGACGCCGAACCGTTCACCCTGCTCCTGCTGATGCGGGGTCATGGTCCGAATGCCGACCTGAACCAGGCGCCCCACCAGGTCCTCCTCCATGATGCGGGCGAACGGGCAGGCATGCGAATATCGGTCGCCGTCGAGTTCGTCGTAGAGGTCGGGGTGGGCGTCGAAGTGCACGATCGTCAGGTGGGGATGGTTGGACGCCACCCCTCGCACCAACGGCCATGTGATCATATGGTCGCCGCCGATCGAGAGGAGCCGTCCGCCGTCGGCGGTGGCTTCGGCGGCCGCGACGGTGATCTCGTCGATCGCCGATTGGACGTCGTCGGAGAGTTTCAGATCACCGAGATCGGACCACCGGGAGGGGTCGACGTCGGCACCGAGTTCAGTGCAGTAGTTGGCCGACCCGGCGTGAAGCACGCGACGTACAACCGGGGGAGCGAGCGCGGGTCCGCGCAGGAAGGAGGAGTGGGCGTCGTAGGGCACGCCGAGGAGTGACACGGTCATCGGGCACAAGCCTAACGACGCAGGGCTTGCCCCGAATCCCCGCTCGCGGATACCGTCGCGAGGACCGCCGATCCACCCTGCAGGGGGCTTCATGTTGTTGCATCGTGTCCGTGCTCGTGTCCTGGCTGTGGCGACGTTGGCTGCCGGGCTGGCCGCCGTGCCGCTGGGGCCCGCCGCTGCCGACCACACGCCGACGCCGACGTCGGTCGCGATTGCCGGCAGTCTCCAGGAGGAACTGGGCTGCCCCGGTGACTGGCAGCCTGAGTGCGCCGTCACCGACCTGACCTACGAGCCCGACTCCGATGTGTGGTCGGGCACCTTCACCGTTCCGGCGGGCGACTGGGAGTACAAGGCCCCGCTGAACGATGCCTGGGATGAGAACTACGGCCTGGGGGCCGAACGGGACGGGCCGAACATTCCGCTGTCGCTCGCCGCCGACACCGACGTCAACTTCTACTACTCCCATGACAGCCACTGGATCACCGACGACGTCAACGACCGCATCGTGACCGCGCCCGGCAGCTTCCAGGCTGCGCTCGGCTGCCCCGGTGACTGGCAGCCCGAGTGCATGCGGTCGTGGCTCCAGGATCCCGACGGCGACGACGTCTACACCCTCACCACCACCGCCATTCCCGCCGGATCCTACGAGGGCAAAGCAGCCGTCGGCCGGAGCTGGGACGAGAACTACGGCGAAGGGGGCGTGGCCGACGGGCCGAACATCGCGTTCACGGTCGCCGCCGGTGAGGCCGTGACCTTCTCGTTCGATTCGGCCACCAACGTGTTGACGATCGACACCGGGTCGGGACCGGGGACCGGCAACTACTCCGACACGATCGAGCCGGGCGACGAGGCCCTGGTCACCGCTCCCGTGCGTCCCGAGTCCGACGAATCGGTCTACTTCGTGATGACCGACCGGTTCGCCAACGGCGACACCGGCAACGATGAAGCCGGCGAGCCCGGCGACAGGCTCGTGAACGGTTTCGATCCCACCGACAAGGGCTGGCACCATGGCGGCGACATCGCCGGGCTCCAATCCCAGCTCGACTACATCGAGGGCCTCGGCGTCAGCGCCATCTGGATCACGCCCCCGTTCAAGAACGACTACGTGCAGGGTCCGGGCGCCGAGGTGTCGTCGTCGTACCACGGCTACTGGCAGACCGACTTCACCCAGATCGACCCCCACTACGGCACCAACGCCGAGATGGCCGCCTTCGTCGCCGACGCCCATTCCCGGGGCATCAAGGTGCTGTTCGACGTGGTCCTCAACCACACCGGTGACCTGATCGACTACGTCGAAGGGTCGACGCCCCTGTACCGGAACAAGACCGAGTACCCGTACGTCGACGCCGACGGCAACGAGTTCGACGACCGCGACTTCGAGGGCACCGGTACCTTCCCCGACCTCGACCCGGCCACCAGCTTCCCCTACACGCCGGTCGTGACCGAGGCGACCAAGGCCCCGGACTGGCTCAACAACCCGATCTACTACCACAACCGTGGCGACTCCACGTTCAGCGGGGAGAACAGTCAGTACGGCGACTTCTTCGGCCTCGACGACCTGTTCCACGAGCACCCGGTCGTGGTCGACGGCATGATCGACATCCACACCGCGATGATCGACACGTTCGACATCGACGGGTTCCGGGTCGACACCGTCAAGCACGTGTCCGACGGCTTCTGGGAGGCGTGGGTTCCCGCCGTGCTCGACCACGCGTCGGCCGCCGGCAAGGACGACTTCGTGATGTTCGGCGAGGTGTTCGGCGAGACCCATCAGTTCCGGTCCCGCTACTCGACCGAACTCGACTTCCCCGGCACGCTCGACTTCGGATTCAACGGCAACTCGTACCGTTTTGCCGCCAACTCGGCCCCGACCAACGAGCTGACCGCCTTCTTCGCCACCGACGACTGGTACACCGACACCGACTCCAACGCCCACGATCTGGCCAAGTTCATGGGGAACCACGACATCGGCCGCCTCGCACTCGAGGTCGTCAACCTCAACGGCGGCGCCTCCGACGACGAGCTGGTGGCCCGCCTCGAGATCGCCCAGGCGCTCAACTGGCTTACCCGCGGCATACCCGTCGTGTACTACGGCGACGAGCAGGGCTTCGTCGGCGACGGCGGCGACCAGGACGCCCGGCAGGACATGATGCCCTCGGAGGTCGCCACCTACAACGACGACGACCTGATCGGCACCGACGCCACGACCGCCGATGACAACTTCGACCCGACCCACCCGCTCTACACCGCCATCGCCGAGCTGGCCGCAGTGCGCGACGCCCACCCGACGCTCCAGACCGGGGCCCAGGTCGTGCGCTCGTCATCGGGCTCGGCCGGCATCTTCGCCTTCAGCCGCATCCCGGTCGGTGGTGCTGGCAACGAATATGTGGTCGCCATCAACAATTCGGAGACCGAGCAGTCGGCCACGTTCACCACCGACACGGCGTCGTCTAACTGGACGGCTGTGGCCCCGACGGGCGCAGCGGCTGCCACCTCCGACGCGGACGGCAACCTGACCGTGACCGTCCCCGCGCTGAGCTGGGTGGTCTACCAGGCCGACTCGCCACTCACCACCGGCGCTTCACCCGACGGTCTCGCCATTGCCATGACCGCCCCAGCGGACGGAGCCGAGGTCGTGGGCCGGGCCGAGGTCGGCGCCGACCTGCTCGACGGACGCTACGCCGAGGTCACCTTCGCCGTCTCGGTCGACGGTGGCACCTACGAGGTGATCGGCACGGACGACGCCGGGTCTGCCAGCAATGGCTACAACGTCTACCACGATGTGAGCGGCTACCCGGTCGGCTCGACGGTCACCTTCAAGGCCATCGCCCGTGACGCCGGCGGCAATCTGGTGTCGAACACCGTCTCCGCCGTGGTCGGCGAGGAGGAGGAACCGCCACCGCCCGGCGGCGGCGACGCGGCGTACGCCATCATCCACTACCAGCGCTCCGACGGCGACTACGGCGATCACACCACTGGTGACTTCAACGACTTCTGGGGGCTCCACCTGTGGGGTGACGCCATCGATCCCTCGGAGGTGACCGAGTGGACGTCGCCCAAGCCGTTCCTCGGGGAGGACGAGTACGGCCGCTTCGCCTGGGTCAAACTCGCCGAGGGGGCGGCCGCCACCGACATCAACTTCATCGTCCATCGGGGCGACGCCAAGGACGGCACCGAAGACGACCGCTCGTTCAACGCCGCCGCCAACCCCGAGATCTGGCTGAAGCAGGACGACGGCGCCACCTACACCACCCAGGCCGACGCCCAGGGTTTCGTCACCATCCACTATCAGCGTCCCGACGGGATCTACGACGACTGGGGCCTCCATCTCTGGGGTGATGCCATCGACCCGGCCGAGGCGACCGAGTGGACGTCGCCCAAGCCGTTCGACGGGATCGACGACTACGGCGCCTTCTGGACCGTCGATGTGAGCTCTGATGACGGGGCCACGAGCGAGCCGGTCAACTTCATCATCCACCGCGGTGACGACAAGGACCCCGGGCCCGACCAGTCGATGATCCCGGCCGACGGTGCCTCGGTGTGGATCCAGTCGGGTGACGAGAGGATCTACGAATCACGAGGTGGGGCCGAGGACTTCGCCACCATCCACTATCACCGCGACGACGGCGACTACGGCGACCCGACCAGCGTCGACTTCAACGACTTCTGGGGACTGCACCTGTGGGTCGGCGCGGCCGAACCGAACCCGTCTTGGCAACAGCCCATGAAGCCGACCGGGTTCGACCTTTTCGGGCCCTATTGGGAGGTGCCGCTGGTCGACGGGGCGCCAGAGCTGGCCCACATCATCCACCGTGGTGACACCAAGGACCCCGGGCCCGACATGTTCCTGACCTTCTCGGTCTACGGTTACGAGGTCTGGCAGTTGGAGAACGCCGATCCTGACTCGCCCTACATCATCCCGGTACCCGGTGGCGGGGGAGGAGGCGGCGTGTCCGGCAACCTCAGCGAACAACGGGCCCACTGGGCCGACGCCGACACCATCGTGTGGGATCCAGGTGAGGGAGCAGGGTCGGCCCAGCTGTGCGGTGCGGCCTCCGGCGGCATGACCCTCTCGGACACCGGCGTCGATGGCAGTGACACCTGCGTCGATCTCACCGCCGAGGGCGCCTATCCCGGTGACATCGACGGCCAGCTCCACCTCGGCGGCCTACCGGCGTGGACGGTGCCGGGCGACGCCGACGCGGCAACGCTGCTGACCGGCCAACTGGCGGTCGTCGCCCTCGACGGCAACGGCAACCGGGTCAACGCCACCGGCGTGCAGATCGCCGGTGTCCTCGACGCCCTGTACGCCACCGACGTCGAACTCGGTGCCGTGTGGCTGCCCGCCGCCTTGCCGGCAACGCCGCCTCGACCGGAGCTGCGCCTGTGGGCCCCGACGGCCAAGTCGGTCAACGTGCATCTCTACAACGGCCCCACCGGCGATGCCGTCGAGACCGTCGCCATGACACCGGACAACGGGGTGTGGACCGCCGCCGGAGAGCCGGACTGGAACGGCATGTTCTACCTCTACGAGGTTGAGGTGTACGTGCCGTCGACCGACTCGGTCGAG
Source organism: Acidimicrobiales bacterium (assembly GCA_965216675.1). Lineage (GTDB taxonomy): Bacteria > Actinomycetota > Acidimicrobiia > Acidimicrobiales > SZUA-35 > JAHELU01. The sequence goes on from CBDCGK010000004.1 coordinate 3,593,829, forward strand.
ACGAACCTCGTCAGCGACCCCTATTCGGTGTCGTTGGCCCGCAACTCGGTCCGCAGCCAGATCGTGAACCTGGCCGACGCCGCCCTGGCGCCGGCCGGTTGGGCCGATACGGCCAAGCCATCGCTGGGATCGTTCGAGGAGGCGTCGGTCTACGAACTGCACGTCCGTGACTTCTCGATCCGCGACGAGTCGGTGCCGGTCGGTGACCGAGGCACGTTCGCCGCCTTCACTCACGGCGGTTCGGACGGGATGACCCATCTGTCGGCTCTCGCCGATGCCGGGCTCACCCACGTGCATCTGCTTCCGGTGTTCGACATCGCCACCATCAACGAGGACCCGGCCGAGCGCACCGAACCGGATTGGGCGACGCTCGAGTCGTTCGCCCCGGACTCCGACCAACAGCAGGCGCTCATCTCGCCGATCCGCGACGATGACGGCTTCAACTGGGGCTACGACCCGTTCCACTACACCGTGCCCGAGGGCTCGTACTCGACCGACCCGCAGGGCTCGGCGAGGATCACCGAGTTCCGGGAGATGGTGCAGTCGCTCAACGGCACGGGCCTGCGGGTGGTGATGGACGTGGTCTACAACCACACCCACGCCGCCGGCCAGGACGACCAGTCGGTGTTGGACCGGATCGTGCCCGGCTACTACCACCGCCTCGACGAGGCCGGGGTCGTGGCCACATCCACCTGTTGTCCCAACACCGCCACCGAACACGCCATGATGGGCAAGCTCATGGTCGACTCCGTGGTGACCTGGGCCAAACACTACAAGGTCGACGGCTTCCGCTTCGACCTGATGGGCCACCACTCGAAGGCCAACATGTTGGCCGTGCGGGCGGCCCTCGATGCGCTGACCGAGGCCGATGACGGCGTCGACGGCTCCAAAATCCTCATCTACGGCGAGGGCTGGAACTTCGGTGAGGTGGCCGACAACGCCCGCTTCGAACAGGCCAGCCAGCTCAACCTCGGGGGCACCGGTATCGCCACGTTCTCCGACCGACTGCGTGACGCGGTGCGAGGCGGCGGTCCGTTCGACGGCGGCGACGCACTGGTCATCAATCAGGGTTGGGTCAACGGCCTGTGGTACGACCCGAACGCTCAGGCGATGCCCGAAGCCGACGCGCTCGACCGCCTGCTGCTGGCCGGCGACCAGATCCGAGTCGGGCTCGCCGGCAACCTCGCCGGCTACGAGTTCACCGACCGGACCGGCGCCACCGTGACCGGCTCGGACATCGACTACAACGGCTCGCCGGCCGGCTACACCGCCGACCCGCAGGAGAACGTCGTCTACATCGCGGCCCATGACAACCAGACCCTGTTCGACATCGGCCAGTACCACCACCCGTTGTCGACCTCGACCGTCGATCGGGCTCGGGCCCAGAACGTCGGCAACGCCGTGGTGGCGCTGGCCCAGGGCCTGTCGTTCTACCACGCCGGTCAGGACATGCTGCGGTCGAAGTCGATGGACCGTGACTCCTACAACTCCGGGGACTGGTTCAACCGGCTCGACTTCACCTACCAGACCAACAACTGGGGGGCCGGGCTGCCGGTCGAGGACGTCAACGGTGACAACTGGTACCTGATCCAGCCCCGCCTGGCCGATCCGGCGTTGAAGCCGACACCGGGTGACATCGAGTTCAACGCCGCGGTGACCCGGGAGTGGCTGCAGATCCGCACCAGCACGCCCTTGTTCTCGCTGCCCACGGCGGCGGCCGTGCAGGAAGCGGTGAGCTTCACCAACACCGGCCCCGACCAGATCCCCGGTCTGATCGCCATGTCGATCGCCGACACGGGCGACGGGGTCGGCGACGATGCCGAACTGGCGGGGGTCGTGGTGCTGTTCAACCCGACGACCTCGCCGGTCGAGCACACCATCGCCGAGTCCGCCGGGTCGCGAGCCCAACTGCACCCGGTGCTGGCCGGCTCGGTCGACGAGGTCGTCCGCACCGCGTCGTTCGACGACGCCACCGGCACGTTCTGGGTCCCGGCCCGCACGGCGGCGGTGTTCGTGGTGCCGGAGCCCGACGTCACCCCACCGACGGTGACCGCGGCGCTCGAACTCGTGCAGCAGCGTGGTCGCAACGGTGTCTACCGGGTGGGCGCCTCGTGCGTCGACACCGGCGGTGTTCCGTGGGCCGACGGGGGAGTCGTCGCCGAGTTCTCCGCCGAACTCAACGGTGTGCCTGTCGAAGACGGCCAGGAGTTGTTCCTGGTGCAGCGTCCCGGGCAGCAGAAGGTGATCGAGAACGGGCCCCAGGTGACGATCCAGGCCCCGTCGTTCGAGCTCGTCGTGACCTGCACCGACGCCTGGGGCAACACCACCACCGAACGCATCTCCCCCTGACACCCGACCGAACTTTGAGCCCGCCACGACCCCCTTAGGGGTCGTCGGCGGCTCAAGGTTCCGGCGGGGGGTTGGCGTCAAGACCGTCGGTCACCCGTCCGATACCAACAACGTGGCCGAGGACGAGATCGCCGAGTTGATGCAGCACCCGGATGCCCGGATCGTGGCCTTCGACGCCCACGGGGTCACGAGCGTGCCGGTGCCCGACGAGCTCGAGGGAGCCGATGCGGCGCGTCATCAATCGGGTTCGCCGGTCTCGACACTGACACCGGAGAGCATCGGCAGGGCTGTCACCGTCTACGAACGGGCCAGGCGTCGAGGGCGGGCCAGCACCACCTTGACCATGGCCCACGACGGCTCCGAACGGCGACTGGAGCTCTTCGACCTCACCGAGCGATTCGGTTGCTTCGTTGGCGTCGTCATTCCCACGGACCTGCAACTCGACATGCCGAAGGAAACGCCCGGTGGCGACTTGACGCCCAGGCGGGCGGTATACGAAGTCGACGCCACCGGTGTTGTGCTCGACGTCTCCACCGAGTTCACGGCGATGCTGGGGCACACCCCGGAGCAGATCATTGGTTCGTCGTCACTCGAGGTCGTCCACCCCGACGATCATGAAGCGTCGATCGTGGCCTGGATCGACATGCTCGAACATCCGCAGCATCCCTCCCGATCGGTTCGCCGCTACCGCCGATCGAACGGCGAGTGGTTGTGGTGTGAGGCGACGAGCCAGAACCGGCTGAACGATCCCGACCGGTCCCTGGTGCTGGTCGAGGTCGTTGATGTCTCACGGGAGATGGCGGCCCAGACGGCGTTGCAGCGGCGAGAAGCGCTGCTCGACCAGCTCAGCCGAGCGCTGCCGACCGGCGTGCTGTATCTCGATGCCGACGGGACGACGGCCTTCCACAACGATCGGTGGGTCGAGCTGACCGGCATCGACATCTCCGGACCCATCGACTCGCTGCTCGAGCGGGTGGAGGAACCCGAGGCACTGCGGCGGGCTGTCACCCTGGCCGCCGATCAGGGCTTGGAGGCCGATCTGCCGGTCAGCTTCCATCCGGGCACCGGCTTGTGCCGCTACGGTTCCCTGCACCTACGTCCGCTCTGGGAGTCCGGAAGGCACGTCGGTCTGTTGTTGACCCTCGACGACACGACCGACACCCGAACCTTCCAGATCCAGCTGGCCGGCCAGACCCGTCGCGACCCGTTGACCGCGGTCAGCAATCGCCTCGGCATCGAGGAGGCCCTGAAGGACAGGCTGGCCGACCGCCGGGCCGGTGCCGGTGACGTCGCCGTGCTGTTCATCGATCTCGACCGGTTCAAGGCGGTCAACGACACGTTCGGGCACGCGGTCGGCGATCAGGTTCTCTGCCACGTCGCCGAACGGCTGGTGGCCATGACCCGGGAAGGAGACACCCTGGGACGAATCGGCGGCGACGAGTTCGTGGTCATTCTCGGAGGGGCGACTTCGTTCGAACACGCGGAGGCCATGGCGGCCCGTATCAGTGATGCCCTACCCGCGGTGTCGGCCGACTTCGACGTGGACATCGACGTCGGCGCCACCGTTGGCGTGGCGCTGGCTCGAGACGGCGACGGGGTCGAGTCGTTGATGAAACGGGCCGACGCCGCCATGTACGAGCGAAAACGACGGCACCGGCCGGACCGCCGAGCGGTCGGGACCGACTGAGCGGCCGTACCTACCGGCCGGGCGCGATCAGCGTCGCCGCCCGCCGTCCGATCTCGTCGCTGACCGAGGCGCCTGACCCGTTGCCGGCGAGCACGACCGCGATCCGTTCGTCGATCCGCCGAACCACCGGGTGCTCCTCAGCGGTGTACGAGACGACGCACGGCTTGTGACCGGCGAGGCGCAACGAGTGGCCCGGGAGAAGGTCGGTGGCGAGCGCGAACAGGGCGTCGGCCTCGACCGCCGATCCGCCCCCGGCGAACCACCGGTCGATGTCATCGGAAGCGGCCGCGTCATCGGCGGTGATCATCGGCAGCGAGTTGCCGCCGATCTTCAGATACGTGCCACCGTCGGGGTAGCGCACCGGCGGAACCCAGTACGTCTCCTCGACCAACGGCGTATCACCGTCGGGGTGACCGAAGCCGGAAGCCGACAGCGACGGTAGCGGGTCTCTGCCGGTGGTGTCGCCGTCTTCGACATCGATGAGCGCGATGGTGCGAAGCCGGCGCTGGATCGGGATGTCGACATTGATGTCGATGTCGATGTCGATGTCGACCAGCGTGGAGTCGATGAGCGCAGTGCCGTAGGGCCCGGTGGCCATGAGCAGTTGGTCGCCGTCGATGTGTCGACCGTCGGCGGTCTCCACCCTGACCGGTTGCCGCCCTCCACCTCCGATCGTGATCGCTCGGGCCGGGCTGTCGACGATGGTGGCCCCGGCCATCTCGGCCAACCGGAGCTGGGCTTGGACCAGGAGGCGGGGGTTGACGAACCCGGCGGTCGTCGCCGCCTCGACGATGGCGTCCCCCTCGAACCCGGCCGGTGACGCGATGCCGAACCGCTCCGTCACGGTCTCGGTCGGGCAGCGCTCGACGTCGGCGCCGTGGGAGAGCGACAGGGCGAGCTCTCGTTCGGCGTCCGGAGTGAGGGTGACCAGCGTTCGGTGGGTGAAGAAGTCGACACCGGAACGGGCGGCCACGTCGGGCAGGCGGTCCATCGTCCGGCCCCGTGCCTCGACCATGACCGGGTCGGACCCGCCACGGCGGACGATGCGGCCCTGATCGTAGTGGCTCGCTCGCGGCCCCGGCACCTGGCCCTCACCGGGATGCTCGGGGCTGGTCACGACCAACGTCGACACACCGGCCTCGGCCAGGTGCCGGGCGGCAGCGGACCCGAAGAGGCCTCCACCGACGACGATGACCCGAGCGTCGTCCGACCGCACGGCAACACCGGCGGAGGGGCCGAGCACGATCAGCCGTCGAAGACGTTGAGAACGCTGCCGGTGTTGAGTCCCCGGGCGTCCTGCTTCAGCGCGGTGTCGATCGTCACCGCCGACGCGTATACCATCAGGCGAAGCGGATCAGGTAGTTGCCGGTGGACCTGGAGAACGTAGTTGTCGGCAGTCGTGAACGCCGTCTTCAGGAGGCCCTCGAAGGTCTTGGTCACCCGGGCCACCTCGGTGCCGTCGGCGTCCTTGATGGCAAAGTTCCAGGCCCGCCAGTTCTCGGCGAAGATGCCGCCGATGTCCTGACCTCCGACCTCGAACCCGAAGCGGATCTTGCCGAACACGTTGCGCTGGATGATCTGCCCGACCTCGGCGCCCATCCCGTCCTGGACGATCACTCGCGACTTGAAGATCTTGGCCGGTCGGGTGATCAGCAACTGGGGGGTGCCGGAGGCATCAACCACCTGGTACTTGTGGGTGAAGTACTGGTCGAGGTCGCCGAGGAACCGCACCACTTTCTTGAGTGTGCTCTGCCCGACCTGGCGGACGGCGCCGATCTGGTTGCCGTTGGGGTCATAGATGGCGAACTCGGTGTTGACCTCGATGAATTTCCAGCGCTGGTTGACGACGAGAATCGGCTGGTCGAGCAGCCCGGGACCGGCCGGGGTCATGCCCATCTCGGTTGGTGCGCCCCGCTTGGCCGCCGATCGAAGGTGTTTGTCGACCTGGGTCTGAACCTTGGGGGCGGACTGCTGACCGGCCACGGTCTTGGCCGGTTGGCTGCCGACCGGATCGGTCGACTGACGGCCGTGTGATGCGACATGATCGGTCCACGTCGAGCCGTCCCAGTAGCGGTATTCGTGGCGGCCCATCGGGTCCGGGTACCAGTCCGGGGCCGGGTCGTTCGACGTCGGTTGAACGGACGAACCGAACGGAGGACTGTCGGGCTCCGGTGTGTTGGCATCGGTCATGTGGGCGACTCCTGCGCGTCTGGGGTGACGGCCTTGCTCTCGTGGCCGGCTTCGGGGGCAGTGTACCGTACCGTCGGCTTGCCTTCGGATGGGATCGGCATGCCGTCGGCCGGGCTTGAACCGCCTTTTACCACCGATGAGGCATCATGGATCATGGCCAACATCATCATTCAGCTGTTGCGGGTGGCGGCGGTTCTCTTCATCATCCGGGCGGTGCTCAGTTGGATCCGCATCAGCGGCGACTCGCCGCTGGCGGGAATCGCGTCGATCATCTACCAGATCACCGAGCCGGTGCTCGCTCCGGTCCGGCGGGTGCTCCCCCCGATGGGGGCGTTCGACCTGTCGATCCTGGCTGTCATCATCGTCATCAACTACCTGCTGATACCGATCGTCGCCCAGACCCTGGGTTGAGCTTCTCCCGGCCGGGCGTCGGGCGTGTCCGCCTGGCCGGCCGGTCAGACCCGATCGCTCCGATGGAGCTGCCGGCGGAACAGGTCGTGCAGTCGCTCCCAGTGCCGTTCCGAGGCGTCGCGGTCATAGGACGGGCGCTCGGCGAAGGCGAAGCCGTGCTCGGTTCCCGGATACCACTCGACCCGCCCGCTGGTGCCGGCCGCCGCCATCGCCGTTTCGAAGGCGTCGACCATCTCGGGTGGGGCGTAGTGATCGGACTCGGCGCAGGCCACGTAGATATCGCCGGTGATCTCACCGAGCCGGCGATGGGGGGAGTCGGCGGCATCGACGCACAGACGAACCCCGTGGATCGACGCCGACGCAAGCACCCGCTCGGCGTGGTCGGCGGCCACGACGAGCGCGAACGGTCCGCTCATGCAGTACCCGATCGTGCCGCACCGGTCGGCGTCGGCCGCCGGGTCGTTGTCGGCGAACGCGAAACAGGCGGCCGCATCGGCTGAGGCCATGGCGTTCGACAGGCTGTTCATCAGCTCGAACATGCGCTCCCGGTCGCCGGTCTCGAACAGGTTGTAGTGCCGCACCCAGCGGTAGTAGAGCATCGGGGCGATCACGTAGTAGCCGGCCGAGGCCAACCGGCGGGCCATGTTGCGGATCTCCTCCCGCATACCGGGGGCGTCCATCTGGAACAGCACCACCGGGTGCGGTCCGTCCTCTTCGGGGTGGACGATGAAGGTCGGCATGTCGCCGTCGTTCGTGGTGATGTCGAGCTGTCGTTCGATCATGGTGACGGCGACTGTACTCCGCTCGTTCGGTTGGGAGGGACACGAGTCGGGGTTTGTGTCACTGTTGAGTATGGCGATCGGCGGAATGGTGAAGCCCGGCTTCGAGCGGGTCCGGGACGTGTTCGAGCAGAACTTCGAGATGCGAGACGAGGTGGGCGCGGCGGTGGCGGCCGTCGTCGACAATGAGCTCGTCGTCGACCTGTGGGGCGGTGAGGCCGACCCCAAGGCCGGTCGGCCGTGGGAACACGACACCGTGGTCAACGTGTTCTCGACCACCAAGGGCATGGCGTCGATGGCCGTCCTACACGCGGCGACGCAGGGCTTGTTCGGGTTCGACGATCGGGTGGCCGACCACTGGCCGGAGTTCGCCGCCAACGGCAAGGACGACGTGACGATCCGGCAGCTGCTGGCACATCAGGCCGGGCTGTGCGCCATCGACCGCAAACTCCGAGCAGCCGATCTGGCCGACCCCGACCGTGTGGCGGACGCGCTGGCCGAACAGGCGCCGGCCTGGGAACCGGGAACCCGTCACGGCTACCACGGCATCAGCCTCGGATGGTACGAGTCGGAACTCATCCGGCGAACGGACCGCCAACACCGCACCATCGGCCGTTACTTCCACGACGAGATCGCCGGACCGCTCGGCCTCGACTTCTGGATCGGGCTCCCCGACTCGCTACCGGAGACCCGCATAGCCCGTGTGCTCGGCGACTGGTACCGGGTCCGGATGCTCGGAAACATGTCGAAGCTGCCCCGCGACTTCGTGAAGGGATTCCTGAACCCCCGTTCGTTGACGGCCCGGACCTTCTCCAACCCGGCGATGCTGGGCAAGCCGGCCCGCTACAACCAACCGGCCATGCGCAAACTGGAGCTTCCAGCGTCGAACGGTCACGGCACCGCCCGAGCGATCGCTGCGGCCTACGGCGATCTGGCCGCCGGCGGATCCGGTATGGGAGTCGGCGCCGACGTCCTGGCCGAGGTGGCGGCCGGAGCCGTCGACCCGACGCTCGGCCGCTTCGACGTCGTGCTCCACACCGACACCCGGTTCGCACTCGGCTACGCCAAGCCGTGGGAGGGCTTCGAATACGGAACACCGTCGTCGTTCGGTACGCCCGGCGCCGGTGGATCATTCGGATTCGCCGACCCCGACCGACGGTTGGGTTTCGCCTACGTCATGAATCGGATGGACTTCCACCTCCTCGACGATCCCCGCGAGCGGTCGCTGCGAGAGGCCGTTGTCGATGCCGTGGATACTCTGAGGTGATGGCGACCAAGAAGCCGATTCGCAATCCGAAGGTCGACGCCTACATCGAGCGGGCCGAGGTCTGGAAGGACGAGACGGTCGAGCTTCGGCGGATCGCCCTGGCCTGCGGGCTTGCCGAGGAGCTCAAGTGGGGGAAGCCGGCCTACACGACCGACGACGGTTCGAACATCGCCGTCATCCAGGGTTTCAAGCGGTACTGTGCGCTGCTGTTTCCCAAAGGCGCCCTGCTCGAGGATCCGACCGGCCTGCTGGTCAAGGTGGGCCCGAACACCAGGTCGGGGCGCCAGGCCCGTTTCACCTCGGTCGAGCAGATCCGGGAGGCGGAAGCGGTGTTGACGGCCTTTCTCCAGGAGGCGGTCGACGTCGAGGAAGCCGGGCTCGAGGTTGACATGGAGGCCGCCGACGAGCTCGTCGCTCCCGCCGAGCTGGAGCAGAAGTTCGACGAGGAACCCGACTTCAAGGCCGCGTTCGATGGCCTGACCCCGGGCCGGCAACGGGAGTACCTCCTCCACTTCACCGGGGCCAAGCAGTCGAAGACGCGGACCTCGAGGGTGGAGAAGGTCATGGATCGGATCCTCGAGGGTAAGGGCCTGCGAGACCGGTAGCCGGTTGTCGATCAGCCCACGTGGCGTTTGCGCTCCTGGGCCCAGCCGATGCGGCCGAGCCGGTCGGCGAGCCCCGGCGCGTGCCGGCCGAGCCGTGACAACGCGCGGGTGCGACGCCCGTAGACCACGACGGCATCGTTGTCGGCGATCTTGTCGAGGGCAAACGAGGCGAAGTCGTCCGGGCTCTTGATCCCGGTCGTCAGGCGGAACATCCTGCGGGTGTCGGCCATCCAGAAGTCGGGGTGCTCGGCCAGCTCCTTCGGTGGAACCACGTCGATGATGGGGGTCTCCAGCGCGCCCGGGCACAGAACCGACACGCCGACGCCGTAGACCGCGGCCTCGGCTCGGAGACTCAGCGACAGACCGACCACCGCGTGTTTGGTCGTGGAGTAGGCGACGGCACCGGCGACCGGCGACAGTCCTGCGGCCGACGCCGTGTTGACGATGCGGCCGGTGCCCTGGTCGACCATGATCGGGTAGGCGGCGGATACCCCGTTGATGACACCCCGCAGGTTGACCGCGATGATGTCGTCCCAGTGGTGGGGACGGATCAGGCGGTACTCGCCGACGGGACCGGTTATGCCGGCGTTGTTGAACACCAGATCGATACGGCCGAGGTCGTCGACGGCCGCCTGGATCGACGCCGCCACCGCGGCGGCGTCGGTCACGTCGACACGCCGGGGGAGTACGAAGTCCGGGTTGGATCTCGCCGTGGCCTCGAGGCCGTCGTCATCGACATCGACGGCGACCACGGTCGCGCCCCGCTCCACCAGCGCGCCACACAGGCTGCGACCGATTCCCGAGCCGGCTCCACTCACCCAGGCGATGGCTCCGTCGTAGTCGGTTCTCACGATGCCCTCCTTTCGCCGATCATCCCACCTCGACCGGAGGCGATCAAGGGAAGTCATCGGCGAGGTCGAGGCGTCGTCGGAGCCATGATCCACTGTTTGTAGCCGTACGCGTCGACCGGCTCCACGTTGGTGTCGAGCACGTCGAGTGCCCGGTCGAGCTGGTCGACGAAGGCGAACCGCCCCGACCACGCCGCCGGCGTCGAGCGCGATGACCATTGCGCCGGCCGCGAGCGGTAGGCCTTCGAGCAGGTCGAGGTCGTCGTCGCTGAGTGTCGAGTAGCCGGTCATCGGGTTCTCCTACCGGGTCGCCGGCACCGGATATCAATGGTCTCGCCTGGTCGCTAACAAAGGCATCGGTTGCTCCGATGGGACACCGATGGCTACCGAACGATGTGCCCCAACCGTACTGTTCGCAACGGCCGAGTTCGGCCCCTGGGTCAAGGTCGGGGGGCTGGGAGAGGCGTCGAGTGGTCTGGTCGGCAGCTTGTCGTCCATGGGCGTCGACGTCGCGGTCGTGATGCCGGACTTCGGGTTGATCGAGTTGACCGACGAGAAGCGGTGGTCGCTGACCGGCCTGCCGTCGTGGTGTCCGCCGATCGAAGCCCGATCCGGACGGACCGATCCCGATGCCGCCCACCCCTCCGGCGGCGACCTCGACATCATCCTGCTGTCGTTCGAGGGCGGTGAGCGCTCCCACCCCTACTTCGACCCGGCGACGGGTGAGAGCTGGCCCGATGCCGTCTGGTTCTACATGACGTTCAGCGCCGGCGTCGCCGCCCTGGCCACCGAGGTGCGGCCCGATGTTGTTCACCTCAACGACTGGCACACCTCTGCCGCCCTGCTGCGCCTGCCGTCGGACATCGGGTCGGTCCTGACCGTTCACAACCTGGCCTATCAGGGAGTCGACGACCCGCAATGGCTCGGTCGGATGCTGGAGTCGGTCGACCCGTCGTCGTTGCCGTTCGACGCCAACTCGTTTCTGGTCGATGGTGCGTTCAATTCTCTTGCCGGCGGCATCGGTGGCGCCGATCGGATCGTGCTGGTCAGCGAGTCGTACCGGGTCGAGGCCACCAGTGAGGCCGGAGGATTCGGCCTGCACCATCAGCTCCGGCAGCGAGGCGAGCGGGTGTCGGGCATCCGCAACGGCATCGACCTCGGTTTGTGGCATCCGGCCGACGACCTGCAGCTGCCCGTCGGATTCGATCACGAGGACTTGTCGGGCAAGGAGATCTGCCGGAAAGAGCTGTTGAAGGAAGCCGATCTCGACGCCGACCGGGGGCCGGTCATCGGCATGGTCGCCCGCCTCGTGCACCAGAAGGGCATCGATCTGGCGCTCGATCTGGTCCCGTTCCTGGACTCCCTCTCGGCCCGGCTCGTGCTCATGGGCTCCGGATCGCCCGCTTTGGCCGAGAAAGTGCGGGAGATGGCCGAGCTCTATCCCGACCACTTCGCCGGTTTCTGCGACTACGACGAGACGATGGCCCACCTGATCGTCGGCGGTAGCGACCTGCTGCTGATGCCGAGCCGGTTCGAACCGTGTGGCCTGACGCAACTCCAGGCGATGACGTGCGGCACGATCCCGGTCGTGACCGCCGTGGGCGGCCTGCGCGACACTGTCGTCGACACCGACACCTGCCCTCGCCGTGGCACCGGCTTCGTGGCCCAGCGGGCCACCTCCCTCGACCTGTTGAACGCCCTCCACCGGGCCTGCCGTGGCTGGTCGAACGCCCGACGTCGGGCCGCGGTCCAGCGCCGGGGCATGACCGCCGATTGGTCGTGGACCAAGCCGGCCCGCCAGTATCTGGAGCTGTACCGGGAGCCGTAGCCGCATCGTGTGGTCGAGGTTTGCGCAATCTTGCGTCCTGAGCGCCCCTTTCCGCGCCAACCTCGTCCTCGTCAGGACTCAGTCAGCAATCGGAGCGCCTCGTCGGTGAGGTCGTCGACCGACCGGTGGCCGGGTTGATGGATCAGGGGTAGACCGAGAGCGGCCGCCCGTTCGGCGATCAACTGGTTACGCCACAGGCTGCGAGCCATGAAGTTCGCGTGCATCCGCTCCGGATCGCTGGACCCGCCACGAAAGTCGGTGAGACGCCGTTCCCGCCGATCGAGTTCGTCGGGGTCGATCCGAATCCAGATCGACCGGATCGAGTCGTTGGAGATGGCCGCCACCTTGTCCGGATCGAACAGCCACCAGTCCATCACGATCGGTGCCTTGTCGTTTCCGTGTCGCCGGATCACTCGCTCGAGCACCGGCCACATCGCGTCGCCCAGGGCAGTGGCGTCGGCGATCAACCGATCGGGCGGGCCGTCGGTGAAATACTCGATGTGCCCGACACCCAGGGTTCGATGCAGGTCGGGGTGTGATCGTGCGCTGGTCACGAGCCGGGCGGTCGTCACCAGATCGTCGACGGTGGTGGCCAGAAATCCCAGTCTGGCGCCGAGCGCTCTGGTGAGCGTGGTCTTGCCCGCGCCTGGCGGACCGCCGACCAGCACTGTCCTCACACCCTCCATGACCACCTCATTCTCGTTTGGCCTCGTTGTCTTGTCGGTCTTCGTTGCCGGTGCGGCCGCTAGGAGGTTGTCGGGAGAAGCGACATCACACCGAGCTGTTCGAGGACCATCCAGACCACGAACACGGCGTAGGCCGCCAGCAACGTCCAGCTCTCCAGTTTGCTGAGTTCGAGCTTCGTGCGCAGTTGGGCGAACAGCACGATGGTGGCCAGCGTCAGGAAGCCGATGAGCGGCACGGCGATGGCGAACTGGAAGGCCACACTGCCGGCGATCAGGACCCCCGCCGGCACCGCGATCAGCAGATCGAAGATGTTGCTGCCCAACACGTTCGACATGCTGACGACGCCTTCGCCGCGGCGAGCAAGCCGAATCGAGATCAGGGCGTCGGGCACACTGGTGACGCCGGCGATCACCGTGATACCCCAGACGAACGGGGGAATGCCCGTCTCGTCACCGAAGAACAGGGCGGCCCGAACCAATCCCTCGACGCCGACGACGACCAGCACGAGGCTCAGCGCCAGCAGCGCCCATTGTCGGCCGATACGCAGGTCATCAGGTGGGTCGGCCAGCTCGGTGTCGGACACCTCCTGCTGCTGGATGAAGACGTAGAGCAGGTAGAGGGCGATGGGGATCAGCGCCAGCGGCCGGGTCATGGTACCGGTCAGGGTGTTGACGCCGTTGGCCGACGTGTCGGGGTTGTAGATCAAGGCGAAGCTGAAGGTCAACACGAAGACGGCGACGGAGATCAGATAGAACTGGGCGTCCTTGTAGACCAGCTCCTTGTCGCTGAGCACGCCGGCCGGCGACATGACACCGGAGAGCCCGGGGATGACCAGGATGTTGAAGATGGCCGACCCGACGACGACACTCAGCCCGAGTTCGAACTCCCCGTGGATCAAGGTGGCCAGCACCGTGCTCGACAACTCGGGAAAGCTGGAACCCACCGCCACGACCATGGCGCCGTGCACCACCGGAGGCAGCCCGTAGAACAGCGAGAGCCGCTCGGCGCTGCGCTCCAGCAGGTCGGATCCCCGCCAGACGACGACGCTGGCCGCAATGGCGATGACAAGCCAGACAACGATCGACATAGCTTGCGAACCTAGCGGGATTCGCCGGCGCCGACGCCGTTTGTCCCGGGGTCAGTCGATGCGGTGGAACTCGTCGCCGCCGGTCAGGATCGCCCGCCACGTGTCGACCTCACTGTGCGGATTGTCGACCGGTTGGGCAAGATGCCAGACGGTGATGAGCCGATCGCCCCTCATGTCGCGCCCGCTCGTCGCATCGGGCTCGTCGATCATGCCGGGCTCGCCGTTCATGCTGGGCTCATCGTTGATGTGATGCCCGGTCCATGAGGCCACCGAACCCGATGGGCCGAAGTCGACGCAGAAGGCGAAGTCGTCACCTTCGGCGAAACCCACCACCTCATAGCCGGCTGCGGGATCGCCGATCTCCGGTCCGGTGTGGAAGATCCCCCGGACCCGGTGATGATCGTCGACGTGGAGAGACATCGTCGACCCGAGCCGGTTCCGCCACCGTCCGGTCAACGTGGAACCCGGGCGACGGTCCTCGTCGTCGGGGTGGACCGTCGTCTTCAGGTAGGGATTCGGAAACATGGGGGGTCCTTTCGTTGCGAATCAATACACCCACACCGGTGTGCCGAGCGGAGCCCGGCCACTGGCCCAGAGATCGTCCATCGCCGGGTAGGTCAGTCGCACACAGCCGTGCGAGGCGGGTTGGGTCGGCACCGAGGTGTAGCCGTGGAGGGCGATACCGCCGTTGAAGTACTTGGGCCGGTAGAGCGTGCCGAGCGGTGCGTGACGGTAGCCGTCGATCTGGTTGTAGATCTCGAACCGGCCGGCTGGTGTCGGCGTGGCCGAGGCGCCGGTCGCGATGTCGTAGATGCGGGTGACGGTGCCGTCGACCGCCACGAGCAGGATCTGATGGGCGAGATCCACCTCGAGCACGGTTCCGCTCTCGCTGCGAGCCGGCGGTGTGACGGCGGCCGCCAGTCGTTCGACGGTGGTCGCATCGAGCTCGCCGGTTCGGGGGAGGCCCTCGGCCTTCTGGAAGGCCGTGACGGCGTGGGCTGTCATCGACCCGAACCGACCGTCGACCGCGCCGAGCCAGTAGCCGAGGTCACTGAGCCGCTGTTGCTGAGCGGCCAGCAACGGGTCGGAGGGGGTCGTTGATGTCGTGGTCGCGATGGCGGTTGTTGTCGTGGACGTCGCTGTGGTCGTGGTCGTCGTGGTTGTTGTCGTAGTCGGTGCCGTCGTGGATGTCGACGTCGTTGCTGTTGTGGCCGTGGCCGTGGTCGTCGGCGTCGTGGTCGTCGGCGTCGAGGTCGGAGCCGGGGTGCAGGGGGTGCTGGTCGGGTCGGCCGTGGTCGGCAGGGCCTCGCTCGTCTGATCCGACACGGTGATCGCAACGTCGTCGAGGCCTGCGGGGTCGGCCTGGTCAGCGGCGCCGCAACCCGACATCACCGTCGTCGCGACGATGATGATCGCAAACCGCATCCAGACCCGATGCTGTCGCGGCGCGTCCGCCGATGGAGGTCTCACGATCTGATGGTGATCGGCCGCCGAGGAGTTGACCAGAGGCCTTGGACCCGATTGGGCCGAGCGGCGGCGGCCGGCAACTCGATCCGGCGAGATGGCGTCGATTAGCGTGGTGTCGTGTCAGTCGACGTGATCATCCTCGAAGCGTTCCTCGCCTCGGCCGGCGAGCTTCTCGGCCGGCGAGTCCCGGCGGTGCGGTCATGACCCCGGCCGAGCTGCTGGCGGCGCTCCAGCCCTCGCCTCCCGATCGACCGCTGGCCGGTACCCGCTGGGACGTGATCGTGGTCGGTGGCGGACACAACGGACTCACCGCCGCCGCCTACCTGGCCCGAGCCGGCCGGAAGGTCCTGGTCCTCGAGCGTCGTGACCGCCTCGGTGGTGCGGCGACGCTGGAGGAGATGTGGCCCGGCTACATCATCTCGCCCTGCGCCTACCTGGCCGGACTGTTCCATCAGCGGGTGATCGACGACCTCGGGCTGCGGGATCACGGCCTCCGGATCGTGATGGGCGACCCGACGTACTTCGCCCCGTTCTCCGATGGTCATTCGTTCACGGCGTGGGCCGATCCGGCCCGAACCCTCGACTCGATCCGGGTGTTCGCTCCCGGTGACGTCGACGGCCACCTGGCCCGGGAGGCGCTGTTCGACCGGATCCGTGAGGCTCTCCGTCCCGCCGGCGAGCGGGACCTGTGGCTCGATCGGGCCCCGAGCCGGGACGAGATCGAGGAGCGCCTCGGCGGTGACCCCGAGATGCTGTCGACGGTTTTCGTCGACAGCCAGATCGAGCATCTCCGCCGCTACTACCGCGACGAACGGATGGTCACCGCGTATGCCGGGCAGGGGGTGATCGGCACCAACGCCTCACCGTTCGACCCCGGTACCGCGTCAATCGACTTCCACCATGCGTCCGGGCGTCAGGAGGGTCAGGCCGGCGAATGGGGCTTCGTGATGGGTGGCATCGGGGCGGTGTCGCATGCGCTGCACCGGGCCGCGGTGGAGGCCGGCGCCGTCGTCGTGGTCGATCACCCGGTGGCCCGCATCGTGCCGACCGAGGGTGTCGAGCTGGCCGGCGGCGGGATGGTCAACGCACCTGTCGTCGTGGCCAACGCCGACCCGGCCGTGACCAGTCGGCTGTTGGGTTCCGACGCGCCGGCCGACTTCGTGGCCGCAGTCGATGCCGTTCCCCGCGAGAGCGCCACCGTCAAGGCCACCTTCGCCCTCACGGGCCTCCCGGACTTCGGTCAGCCCCACGCCCCGATGGCCCAGGTGGAGATCGCCCGCTCCGCCGAGGCGCTGCACGAGTCGTATCTGGCCGCCCGACGGGGGGAGGTGTCCGACGAACTGTGGTGCGAGCTGTACTTCCAGACGCCGTATGATCCGTCGATCGCTCCGCCCGGCCGTCACGTGCTGTCGGCGTTCTGCCAGTACGTCCCCTACACGTGGGCCGACGGGAGGAGCTGGGACGACCACCGCGCCGACGTCGGTGACCGGGTGATCGCCTCCATCGAACGGTTCGCGCCCGGATTCGTCGATCTGATCGAGCACATCCACATCGACGGGCCACCCGACCTGGAGGAGCGGGTCGGTCTCACCGGAGGGCACATCTTCCACGGGTCGTGCCTGCCTGCGCACATGTGGGATCGACGCCTGCCGTACCGGACCGGAGCGCCGGGCGTGTACCTGTGCGGCGCCGGCACCCACCCCGGTGGTTCGGTCATCGGGGCCAACGGCCGCAATGCGGCGGGCGCCGTGCTGGCCGACTCGCCTGCTACTTGATGAGCCGGAGGTTGAACGGGTAGCGGAAGTCGACGCCGTCGTTGGCCTTGATGCCGGCGTAGATGGGGAGGATCAGCCAGATCAATCCCACCAGCGGCAACAGGATGAATCCGATCAACACGAACAGCAGCACGAACGCCACGACGCTGGCCAGGAAGCCGGTGATCCAGAAGTTCAGCGACTCCACAGCGGCCCGGCGGACGAAGGCCGACTCGTTGCCCTTGGTGATCAGGATGACCAGCGGGACAACGAACCCGCCGATGCCCGACACCAGCCCGAGGAGCTGGCCCAGGTGGGCGATCATGGCCATCTGATTCTCGTTGACCGATGAGACCGCGGTCGTGACCTGCCCGCCGATCGCGTCGAGCGTGCCGGACGCGCCGCCCGGTGCGGCGGGCATGATCTGGTCCGTCCACGCCTCACCGTCCCAATACCGGGTCTGGCCTCCGTCGACCGGATACCATCCCGGCGGCGGATTGGTTCCACCGGTGGGTTGCTCGCTGAATGGTTGTTCCATCACCACACACCTCTTCTGCTTGCCCGACCACGGCCGACGGCCGTCGGCCTTCTGAAGCGGTTCCTAGTCCATCGTAGGGGCCGGAAGGATCGATGATTCTCCACGACGGTTGCCGGGTGTACCTGATTCGCTGTAACGGCTGAACCGACGCGCGAGTGAGATACAAGATCCACCGATTGTTACCTGGTCAGGTCGCCAGCATCTTTCTCATGGTCCTGATCGTGAGGAGGAACTGATAGCGCAAGGAGCGCACCTCAATCAGGTTGGTCGTGAAATGCATCCCGACTCACACCCGCCAAGCTGTGTCCTCCCCGTCTCACACTTGTACCCCCGCTGGGATTCGAACCCAGGACCAATGGATTAAAAGTCCACTGCGCTAACCAGACTGCGCCACAGGGGCGTAGAAAAGGCTAGCGGGGTGGGGAGGGTTCGGAGCACTTTTTCGCAGGGCGGTTGAGAGGCGCACAGAAATCTGGTGCGTCGACGCCCGGGTGGCGCCTTCGGGTGCCACCATGGAGTCCGATGTTCGGTCGTTCCCGCCAGTCGCCGCTGTCGTTTCCGTTGTTCGGTGGTTCGGCGGCGCGCCTTGGGCTGGCTGGTGTGGCGGCGACGGCCCTGACGCTGGCGGCCGTCGGTTGCACGGAGCTGGAGCGGCCCGAGGCCTACGCCCCGTCACCCGACTCGACCCTGGTGATCGGAGAGGCCGAGTCGGCGTCGGCGGAGGTGGACGACTCGTCGTCGGCGGCCGAGGAGATCGAGGACTTCGTGCCGTCGGTCGAGGGCTACGTGCCCCAGATCCTCATTGCCGCCGAGCCGCAGTCGATGCGCACCGCGGGCACGGTGGCCAGTGAGATCCCCGGCGTCATCGGGGAGCTGTCGGTGGCCACGATGGCCGACGACCTCGTCGGTGGGCTCGTCGTCGGTCAGGTGGACGGGCCCGTCGTCTATGTGCAGGGTCAGGGCGAACCTGAGACCCTCGACGATGCCGGCGCAGAACTGCTCGACGTCGGCTACTGGGGTGGCTCGCCCCGGGCCTTTCTACTCGTCGGCGACAATACGATCGACTGGGTCCAACTCGCCTCCGAGGAGGCCGCCAGCCGGTCGCGCCAACCGCACCTGCAGCTGGACGAGGGCGAGAGGGTCGTCAGCTTCTCGGCCCAGGCCGACCTCCAGGTGATCGCCACCAGCGACGACAACTGCGGCACCATCCGCTTCTACAACCGGACCGGGACCGACCTCGACCTTGCGCCGCCGGTCGAGCCCGATTGCACCTTTCCGGGCCGTCCCTCGTACGGGGCGGTGGCTCTGAGCCCCGACGGAGCGGCGGTGGCGTTCACCATCGTCGAATACCGGGCCGACGGCAGTGAGGAGGCGACCGAGCTGCAGGTATGGGAGTTGACCGGGGGTCAGGCCCTGACCCCCCGCCGCATCGGAGAGGGACTCGATCGGATCACCTCGCTCACCTTCGACGGCCAGCGCGTCGCCTTCCTCAAGGAGTCTGCCGACGGGAGCTCGGTCAACGTCATCGACCTCAACAACAACGAGACGTTGATTCAGGTCCCCGCCGACACGATCCGCTCGGTGTCGTTCGCCCGCAACCCGGTCACGGTGTTGCAGTAGCGGTAGTAGACCTATGCCGGCAGCAGATGGCGGATCGAGTCCCGTGTGCCGGACGTGCGAGTTGATCAGACGCCGTGACGACGGCTGGGTGCGGCGGGTGTCGGCAGCGTTGATCGCGGTGACAGGTTGTGCCAAGACCTACATCGCACAGTTCGCTGAGCACCCTCTGCATCCGCATGTAAGCAGCAGCTGGGCGATTCTGTCGAAGATATTTCCTGTCGATCGCTTATGTGCGGCCTTCAGTGTCACAGGCGCTGATTAGTGTTGATTGCATGAAAGTGTTGGAAGGGTTAGGCGGGATCGCCGACTGTGCGATCGACGATGACGATGACGACGCCGAGGTCGGGACTGCCGCTCGTTTGTGCAGCGAAGCGGAGCTCGCGGCCCGGTTCGACTCGCTCGTCGACGATTTGGCCACCCACGGCGATCGTCGATTTGTGGAATTGGCGGCGAGATGGGAGCAGCGGTTGGAGGCCGCTCGCCTGGTGGCCGTTGCCCGGCTGGCCGGTTCGAGTGGCGATGCCCGTTCGGATCGTCGCCGGGCGCGAGCGCAGCTGTCGCTTGGTGGCCGAGGGCGTGGTCGATCCGGGCGCTCGTTGCGCCGAGACGCTCGTCGGGCTGCGGCGCTGGCGGCGAATCGTGGGTTGGCCGAGCAGGCGACGAGCGGAGGCCTGAGTGGCGACGGGATCGACGCCCTGTCGAAGGCCGCCGATGACTCGACCGGTGAGATCCCGGCCGACCTGCTGGATCTGGTCTCCGGGCTCGACCCTGATCAGGCCGCACGCGTCGTCGAGGACTATCTGGAAGAGCGCACCTCGGCCGACGATGCCAATGCCAAGTATGAGGCGCAGATGAGGGCTCGCCGGGTGCGTCGCTACACGGTGCCGGCCAGTGGGGCCGACCCGGCGCTCGCCGGATTTGGCATCGAAGGCCCGGATGCCCTGATCGACCGCATCTGGGCGTTGGTGAACGCACAGGCCGATGCGGCCTACCACAGCGATGGTGGTCGAGACCGCCCGGTGGGCGATCATGCACCGCTGGATCACCGTCGTTTCGACGCGGCGCTTGCACGGTTCACCGGAACCGGAGAGGCGGGCATCCAGGCCGGAGGTGGCGGGGGTCGGGGTCGACCATGTGTCGTTGTCACCATCGGTGTCGACGATCTCAACAGCGATGACGATCGGAGCGCGGCCCGCCAGGTCGGAACCGGGCCGATCAGTGATTCGCTGTTGGCCGACTATGCCTCGGTTGGTGATCTGTCGGTCCTGCTCCAGGCGGCCAACGGTCGGCCGCTATGGCTGGGTCGGCTTCGACGCCACGCTTCTGCAGCTCAGTTCCTGGCGCTCGCTGTTCGAGATCGAGGGTGCGTGATGTGCGGCGCTGCGTTCCAGCGGTGCCAGGCCCACCATGTCATTCCCTGGCATGCGCCGGCGAAGGGGCGAACCGATCTCGACAACCTTGTTCTCCTCTGCGGGGCCTGTCACCGGCGGGTCCACGATGCCAAACAGACGTTGTATCGGCAGCCGTCGCCATCCGGTCAGCCGGTCTGGGCCACCAGGCCGGCCACCGACGCAGAGCTCCCGCCCCCAACGCCGATCCAGCGGGAGTAGCGGCAAGTGCCCGAGTTGACCTTGGATCACCCCATTGATTGGATTGGAAGAAGATCGTCGCGGCCCGGTGTCGGTCGCTCGGCGAATCCGCCGCGGCCGAACAAGGAGGGCCCGCATCATGTCCGAATCAACGACCGCCACCGACCTCGACGCCGACGCTGTTGTCGTTGGAGCGGGAATGGCCGGCCTGTACCTGCTCCACCGTTTCCGGGAGATGGGTTTGCGAGCGATCGGCCTCGAGGTGGCCGCCGACGTCGGCGGCACCTGGTACTGGAATCGCTACCCCGGTGCGCGCTGTGACATCGAGAGCATCGACTACTCCTACAGCTTCGACCCGGAGCTGGAAACGGAGTGGACGTGGAGCGAGAAGTACGCCACCCAGCCCGAGATCCTCGCCTACCTACAGCACGTGGCCGACAAGCATGATCTGCGTCGCGACATCAGGTTCGAGACCAGGGTCGACCACGCGGCATGGGACGACGCGGCCCGAACATGGACCGTCAGCACCGAAACCGGCGAGCAGTTCCGTTGCCGGTACTACATCATGGCCACCGGCTGCCTGTCGGCACCGAAAGACATCGAGATCGAAGGCGCGGAGCGGTTCCAGGGCGAGGTCTACTCCACCAGCCGCTGGCCCCACGACGGTGTCGACTTCACCGGCAAGCGGGTGGCGGTCATCGGCACCGGATCGTCCGGCATCCAGACGATCCCCCACGTTGCGGCTCGAGCCGAGTCGGTCACCGTCTATCAACGAACGCCCAACTTCACGATCCCGGCCCGGAACGGTCCGGTGACCCAGGCCAAGCTCGAACGCTACGAAGCCGATCCCTCGGCCTACCGGGAAAGTGCCCGTTGGTCGACCCTCGGCGTACCCAGCCAGCCGGTGACGGAGGGGGCGATGGACGTCTCGGCGGAGGAGCGAGAGGAACGCTACGAAGCCGGTTGGCAGTCGGGAACACTGGCCGGCATGTACGGCGCCTTCGCCGACCTGTCTGCCAATCCTGTGTCGAACGAGACGATGGCGGAGTTCGTCCGCAACAAGATCCGGTCGATCGTGGATGACCCGGCTGTCGCCGAATCCCTCTGCCCTGACTCCTATCCGATCCTCACCAAACGCCTCTGCCTCGACACCGACTACTACGCCACGTTCAACCGGCCGAACGTCGAGCTGGTCGACCTGCGCGTCGACCCGATCGACACCGTCACCGAGACCGGCATCGACAACGCCGAGTCGGGGTCCCGGGAGTTCGATGCCATCGTGTACGCCACCGGCTTCGACGCCATGACCGGCGCCATCGTGGCCGTCGACATCCGGGGCCGGGACGGTCGGGCTCTGGCCGACCGCTGGGCCGACGGCCCGCTCACCTACCTCGGCCTCACCACGGTCGGCTACCCGAACTTCTTCATGATCACCGGCCCCCACAGCCCGTCGGTGTTGTCGAACATGGCGGTGTCGATCGAGCAACATGTCGAGTGGGTCACCGACGCCATCGCCGCCATGCACGACGCCGGCTACGACACCATCGAGCCGACACCGACCGCTGAGGCCGGCTGGGTCCAGCACACGCACGACTTCGGTGACATCACCTTGTTCCCCCAGGCCAACTCCTGGTACATGGGCGCAAACGTCGAGGGCAAGCCACGGGTTTTCCTTCCCTATATCGGCGGGGTCGGCCACTACCGGCGAATCTGCGATGAGGTTGTCGACTGCGACTATCTCGGGTTCACGATGCGTGGCCCGGAGGGGTCGATCACCAACGACGGCGTGATCTGTCGTGTACAACCCGACGTGACGTTGCTCCTGGAAGCGATCGCCGAACTGCCCACCATCGATTCCATGCCGGTCGACGAAGCCCGTGCCTTCCTCGACGAGTTCAACAAGCAGCGGGCACCCGGGCCCGAGGTCGGGGAGATGGTCGACGGAACCTACCCCGCCGCTGATGGTCATGAACTGGCCTACCGTCTATACAGGCCTGCCACCGAGGGACCACACCCGATCATCGTGTACTACCACGGCGGAGGTTGGGTGCTTGGCGACGCAGTCTCCGACGACCCGCTGTGCCGCGACCTGTGCGTGCGGACAGGCGCGGTCGTGGTGTCGGTCGACTACCGGCACGCCCCCGAACATCGTTTCCCGGCCGCGGTCGACGATGGTTGGGCCGCCCTGCAATGGGTGGTTGAAAACGCCGAGGCGCTTGGCGGTGTTGCCGATCAGCTGGCGGTCGCCGGGTGGAGTTCCGGCGCCAACATCGCCGCCGTGACCGCCCTCCGGGCTCGCGATGAGGGTGGTCCACCGCTGCGGGGCCAGATGTTGCTGACCCCGGTCACCGACGCCGACCTCGACCGCGACTCCTATGTCGAGAACGCGGAGGGCTACTTCCTGACGACCAGCATGATGGGTTGGTTCTGGGACCACTACGTCGATCCCGAGCACCGCACCGATCCGCGGGTTGCCCCGCTCCGGGCCGCCGACCTGTCGGGCTTGCCGCCCACGGTGATCATGACCTGCGAGTTCGATCCACTGCGAGACGAAGGTGACGCGTACGCCGATGCGTTGACCGCCGCCGGTGTGTCGGTCACCCATCTTCAGGGTCGAGGGCAGATTCACACGTCAATCGGCGCAGTCGACATGTCGCCGTCGGGCGCCCCCTACCGAGAGGAGATAGCTAGACCGGTTCGAGCGTTCTTCCGGACATCGGTTCGTGCCTGAACGGCACTGACAGTGCAGCTCAGTCGCCCGCTGATAGCGCCGCCGGAGCCACGGCCGCCAAATGTGGTAGCTGGGCGATCCCGAGCGCGGCGTAGCGGGCGATGCGGTCGATGTCGATGTCCCGACCGGCCTGGGTGAACAGCTCGAGCCCGAAAAAGGATGCGGCGGCCAACTCGGCCACCAGATCGACCGGCACGAGCTGCGCCCACGCGCTTTCACCGAACACCTTCTCCAGCTCCCTGGTCGCGAACCGGATCGACTGATCGATCGCCTCGGTAACCGGTTCGGCCAACGACGGCGACGTGCGGGCACCGACCAGCAACTCGATGACGGCGACGCCCTCCGGGTCGGCGGCTTCGGCCCGAATCGTCGAGGCCAGGCGTTGCGGCCACTGGGTCGCGGCATCGTCTCCGCCGAGCGCCTCCCGTACGCGGGTCATGCGGCGTTTGCTCAGCTCATCGGCGGTCGCCGCCAGAAGGCCGTCCATCGAACCGAAGTGATAGAAGATCAGCCCGTTTGTGCCACCCGCCTCGGCTGCCACGGCCCGAGCGCTCGTGCGGGCGAAGCCATCGCGGGCCAACACCACAATGGCCGCCTCGACCAGCGATTCACGAGCCTCATCCGGATTGGATCGTGGCTTCCGTGGTCCCGATTTGGCCATGATTCCACCCTATCGGATGGTCTGAGCGCATTGTCTGGCCAACTGCACAGGTCATCTGCCTTGGGCGACTGCCTTGTGCAACTGCACAATAACGGGTACTGTCGACCAGCATGGTCCCCGTCGAGCTCCTCCGTCGAACCCCGATCACCCGTGCCCACCTGGCACCACCGCCCACCCGACCCAAACACGTGAAGATGATTCTTCCCGCCCTTCTGGAAGCGACCAAACCCCGCTATCGGCCCATCAAGTACTCCCTGTTCCCGCCCCTTGGGCTGGCCACCCTGGCCGGCCATCTGCCGCCCGACACCCGGATCGAGCTGTGCGATGAACATGTCGAACCGCTCGATCTCGACGACGCCGGCCCGGACGGACCGGACCTCGTCGTCATCCAGTGCTACATCACCTCTGCCCGGCGGTCCTATGAGATCGCCGACCACTACCGTCGCCACGGGGTTCGGGTGGCCATGGGTGGGCTCCACCCCACCGCCCTGCCTCAGGAGGCGGGCCAGCACTGCGATCATCTCTTCCTCGGCCCAGGCGACCACAGCTTCGCCGAGTTCCTCGCCGACCTGGCCGCCGGCCGGCCCAAACCCGTCTACCACTCCGGGCCCCGAACCCTCGACAACCTCCCGCCGCCCCGCCGCGATCTCATCAAGCGAACGCACTACCTCGTGCCCAACTCGCTGGTCGTCACCAGGGGCTGCCCGCACTCGTGCGACTTCTGCTACAAGGACTCGTTCTTCGAGGGCGGGCGGGGCTTCTACACCCAGCAGGTCGACGACGCCCTCGCTCAAATCGAGTCACTACCCGGCAAACACCTGTATTTCCTCGACGACCACATTCTCGGTCAGCGGCAGTTCGCCAGGCAGCTCTTCGCCGAGATGGCCGGCATGGGTCGCCTGTGGCAGGGGGCGGCGACCGTCAACTCGATCCTTCAGGGTGATCTGATCGAGCGGGCGGCGGAAGCCGGTTTGCGCTCGATCTTCGTCGGCTTCGAGTCGATCAGTGACGCCAACCTCGTCGACCACGGCAAGACCCAGAACCTCGGCCGCGACTATGCCGAGGCCATCGCCCGCCTGCGTGACCTCGGGGTGATGGTCAACGGCAGCTTCGTGTTCGGCATGGACGACGACGACGCCGATGTGTTCAAACGGACCGTCGACTGGGCGGTCTCGGTCGGTATCGAAACCGCCACCTTCCACGTGATGACGCCCTATCCCGGAACCGGGCTCTACGATCGCCTGGACCTCTCAGGGCGGATCCTTCATCGTGACTGGGACCGCTACGACACCCGCCAGTGCGTCTTCCGGCCGGCTCGAATGACCCCGGATCAGCTGGAGGAGGGCTACTGGTGGGCCTACGACGAGTTCTACCGGTGGTCGTCGATCTGGACGGCGGCAGCGGCGAAGCCGTCACCGGCCCGTCGAGCCCGACACATCGCCTACTCGGCGGGGTGGAAGAAGCTGGAACCGCTGTGGAGCCTCCTCGTGC
The DNA here is from genome assembly GCA_965216675.1 of Acidimicrobiales bacterium. Lineage (GTDB taxonomy): Bacteria > Actinomycetota > Acidimicrobiia > Acidimicrobiales > SZUA-35 > JAHELU01. Next base: position 3,619,418 of record CBDCGK010000004.1, read on the forward strand.
GGGCCCGTCGTATTCCCATGATGCTGCCGGCGCTGGAGTCGGTGCTCTCGGGGTTCGGGAGCATCGGGTCGTCCTCGGATTCGGTGCCCGAATCTGTCGGTGAACGCTCCGGCGTCGGATCGGTGTCCCGAGACTTGGTCCAAAGTCACGAGTTGACGTCGTCGAGGACCTAGCATCGGGACGTGCACTCCATGGCCGATGATGTCGATCCAGACCAGCCGCTGACCCCGGACGGAGAGGCGATGGACCATCCGTCGACCGGGGGCGGCGAAACCGCCGGCCGCGGCGTTGGATCGGTCGATATCGCCATGCTCGAAATCGAGCTGGTCGAGTTCGAGTCGATCGCTCCCGACGAAATGGCCGTGGTCGCGGAGGTCGAGCCCCTGGATGAGCCCGACGTGGTCGAGCCGCCCGTTCCTGAGATCGACGCACTCGAGGCACCCGAGGAGCTGGTCGTGGTCGAGGAACTCACCGCCGAGGAGATCTTTGTTCCGGATGAGTTCGAGGAGCCGCTGGCCGAAGAGGTCGTCGCTTCGGACGAGGCCGAGGAGATCGCAGCCGAGGAAGGCGCGATCGAGGAGTCACCGGCAGACGACGTCGTGGCCCCGGATGAACCCGAGGGCGGGGATGCGCTCCCGACCATGGCCGATCTGGACCGCGTCGCCTCCGAGCTCGATGACATCGATGCCCGGCTCGCTTCACTCGACGAGCAGCGCCCCTGAGGCGCCCAGTGAGGTAGAGGTTTGACGCCGTGACCACATCGAGCACGCCGACCACCGCACCCATCGTCACCCTCACGCTCAATCCTGCACTCGATGTTTCGCTGACGACCGACATCGTCGTACCCACCCACAAGCTGCGGACCGGTCCGCCCCGCTACCAGCCTGGCGGTGGCGGCATCAACGTCAGCCGGGTCTGCCGTCGCCTCGGCGAGCGCACGGTTGCGGTCCTGCCCTTCGGAGGACCCGCCGGCGGGCGGATGGCGGAGCTGCTCCCCGATGAACTCGACGCCACCGACGTGCGTACCATCCCGATCGCCGGTGACACCCGTCAGTCGATATCGATCATGGCGAGTTCGACCGGCGACCAGTACCGGTTCGTTCTTCCCGGCCCGACGCTGAACCACTCCGAGGTGGACCTGTGTCTCGACGCCGTCGTTGCCGCAGCGCTTCAAGCGGGCAGCCGATGCGTCGTGGTGTCGGGAAGCCTCCCCGACGGGGTTGCGCCCGACATCTTCGCCCGTCTGGTCGGTCTCCTGCCGGGCGTCTCGGTGATCATCGACACCTCCGGTCCGGCCCTGGCCGCGGCGCTGCAGTCCGGTGCTCGACTGATCAAGCCGAGCGCCCGGGAGCTGGCGACCGCGGTCGGGCGGCGGCTCCTGACCGAGTTCGACATCATCGAGGCCGCCGGCCAGGTCAAAGCCGAGTCGTCGGTCGACATCCTCGTGGTCTCGATCGGGCCCGGTGGCGCCGTGATCGTCACCGACCGCGCCACCACCCGCCTTCGGGCACCGACGGTCCAGGTCCGAAGTGCCGTCGGCGCCGGCGATTCGATGGTGGCCGGCATTGCGGTGGGGCTGCACCGTGATCTCGATCTTCGCGATGCCGTGGCACTCGGTGTGGCCGCCGGTACCGCCGCCGTGCTCACCGACGGCACCGATCTGTGCCGTCCTGAGGACGTCGATCGACTCCTCGATCTCATCGGCTGAGACGGCGCTCGAACGCCGCGGCGTTTGACTCATCCTCATGGTGGGTATTGGGCGCAGGACGGGCGTCGCACGAGCGGAACCACCAGGGGCCGGGGAACGAGGCGGCACCGTGACGAAGGAGCACAGCATGTCCATCTGGAGCTATCGAGCTGATGTCCACGACGACGAGTCCAGCCTGATCGGCTACGAAGTCGAAGCAACCGACGGCGGCATCGGGAAGATCGAGTCGGAAACCCTGAACGTTGAGGCCAACCGCTTTGTCGTCGACACCGGGTTCTGGATTTTCGGCACGAAACGGATCGTCCCGGTCGGCATGGTCAGCCGGATCGACCGCGACAACGAGGTCGTGTACATCGACATGACCAAGGAACAGGTCAAGGAATCACCGGAGTACGTCGACGACGCCGATGTGTTCGACGCGACGGGCCACAGCGCCTACTACGAGTCGCTACGAGGTCTCTGATCGGCTGCCGGCCGACCGCTACCGGGGTGTGCCGAAGTTCTGTGTCCAGTAGTAGTCGTGGAACCCGACACCGATTTCGGTGAGGTCACAGTTCATGATGTTGGCCCGATGGCCCGAGCTGTTCATCCAGCCGTCGACCACGGCCGCCGGCGAACGATACCCGGCGGCGATGTTCTCGGCCAGCCTCCGCCACGCGTAGCCCTGGCGTTCGATCCGGTCGGTCATACTCGAGCCGTCGCGGCTGGTGTGGGAGAAGTAGTCGTTCTCGGCCATGTCCACACTGTGGCCGAGTGCGGCGGCGTGGAGTTTGTTGTTGTTGGCCAGCGGACCACATCCTCCGGCCGCCCGCTCCGCGTTGGTCAGCCGGATCACCTCCTGCTCGTAGCCACGGGCGTTCGACGACGGCGCCGCCGTGGTCGCTGTCGTCGAGGTGGTCGGGGCCTTGGTCGTCGGGGGCTTGGTGGTGGGACGGCGGGTGGTCGTGGTCTCGGCCACGGTGGTTGCGGTCGAGGCCGTGGTCGCCACCGTCGATGTGGTCGATGATTCCGACGGTGGTGGCGCGGTCGACGCCGTGGTGGTGCTCGACGAGGACACCGCGCTGGTCGAGGTGGTGGTGGCCTCGGTCGTGGTCGTGCTCGACGAACTCGAACCGGTCGACGAATCGCCCGCCGAGCTGGCGACGCCGTCGATCACCACGCGGAGAGCGGCCCCCGACGGTTGGTCATCGCTGGTGGAGTCGTCGTCGGAGCTGAACGAGTCCACTGAGCCGTTGCCGTCCGACATGGTCACATCACCGAGGACATCCCCCTCAGTGTCACCGGTCGCCGACTCGAGTTGATCACCGTCGACCGAGACGGTCGTTCCACCGGACAGAGCGGTGAGGGCTCCGAACAGCGCAAGCAGCCCCAGTGAGCCCACTACGATTCCAACCCATACCTGTTGCCGTCTGGCCATATCGTCCCGCCGTCGCCTTTTCGTGATTGTCGGTGACAGTGCCTGGGTAAGAGTACCCGTCACCCCCCGAGGGTGACGGCGATTGCGTCCCAAGATTCGGTGAAGGATTCGTTAGGCCGGGCGCTAGTGCCGATCCTCACCTTTGGCCAGCAGGTAGCCCTTGGCCCGCTCCGCCCGAGGGTAGGCGTCGACCAGCTCCCAGAAGCGTCGGGTGTGGGCCGGTTCCACGAGGTGAGCGAGTTCGTGCACGATCACGTAGTCGACGACCCATGAGGGAAACCTGGCCATCCGATCCGACAGCCTGATCGTGCCGTCGGCCGGGGTGCACGATCCCCACCGGTGCCGCTGGTTCGACACCCACCTGATCTCACAGGGCGCCGGCAGCCCGTACCGGGCGGCCAGTCGCCCGGCCCGTTCGGTGAGATCGACGAGCTCGGCCCGGCGGGACCGCTCGAAGCGGGCCAGGAAGTGCTCGACGAAGTGCCGTTCCTCGGCCACCGAACTGGCGGCCGGGATCCGGATCTCGACCACACTGCCCGTCAGGGTGGCCTCGGCCGTCTTCTTCCGCCGCTTGGACCGGGTGACCCGGGCCGTCAGCGGCTCGAGCGCCGGCCGAACATCGGTCCCGGGATCGGAACTGTGCACGGGATCGGAACCGCTCACCGGGAGGGTCTCACGGGTCGACGGCGGTCAGAGCCGCTTGCTGCGGCCGCCGGTTCGCATGTCGTCGGGTAGGAGGTTGAGCTGATCGCCCGCCTCGAACCGGTCGCCGATCCAGCGGAAGATCCGACCGTGCAGGTTGGGGATGCGGGCCTCGTGCACACTCAGATGTTTCTCCATCGCGATCAACACACCGCCGTGGGCCACGACGAGCACGGTGGCCCCGTCGAAACGCTCGCCGATCTCGGTGAAGGCCTTCAGGACCCGGCGCTGCAGGTCATCGTCGTGCTCCCAGCCTTCGGGCCGCTTGTCGTCATCGATCCAGCCCGGCCACTCGGCTTCGATCTCGACGCGGGTCAGCCCCTCCCACCGGCCAACGGACCGTTCCTTGAGATCGTCGATCACCTCGACCGGCCCCACGCCGATGATCTCGCCGATGATGGCGCCGGTGCGATGGGCCCGTTCGAGAGGCGAGGTGATGATGGCGTCGACCTGGCCGACGGCCTGAGCGGCCGTCGCCGCCTGGTGTTCGCCGAAGTCCGACAGCGGGGGGTCGGCCAGTCCCTGCCACCGACCCACCTCGTTCCAGGTCGACTGGCCGTGACGCAACGCCAGGATCTCGGTTCTGTTGTGATGGGTGTTCATGGGCTCAGTCCTTGCTCGACTCGCGACCGCGGGCCGATCCCTCCTCAAACGATTCCTCAGTGTTAGCCCGCTGAACGGGGTGGTGCAAGCTTCGTCGGCCAAGCGGCCCAACGCGGCACCGCCGAGCCGAGGTCGCCACCGTCGTCGCTACGCCAGGTAGTCGAGCACCGCCAGCGCAGCCTGGTGGCCGGCCAGGCCGTGCACACCGCCTCCGGGTGGTGTGCTGGCCGAGCCCATGAAGAACGCCGGGACGTCGGTGCGATACGGATTGAGGGTCGGCCAGGGGCGGAGAATCGACCGGTGGTCGACGTTCGACCCGCCGGCCACGTCGCCGCCGACGAGGTTTGCGTCCTCGGCCTCCAGATCGGCGGTCAGCCAGACTCGCCGGTTGACGATGGTGTCGCGGAATCCCGGGGCGAAGCGTTCGATCTGAGCTTCGATGGCGCCGCTCATGTCGACCGTCGAGCCGTTGGGCACATGGCAGTAGGCCCAGACGGTGTGGCGACCGTCCGGGGCCCGCGACGGATCGAACAGCGTGTGCTGGGCCAGCAGTACGAAAGGCCGACGGGGGTGGCGACCCCGGGCCACGGCGCGTTCGGCCTCGGCGATCTCGGCGAAGCGGCCGCCGACGTGCACCGTGGCCGCGGCGGCCACGTCGCGGTTCGCCCACGGGATCGGCTTGGTGGTGTCGAAGTCGACTTTGCAGACCCCCGGACCGTACCGGAAGCGGCTCAGCCGAAGGCGGAACGAGCGGGAAAAACGCTGGCCGACGATGCGGCTGATCTGACGGGGTGACAGGGCGAACACCACCGCCCGTGACGCCGGCAGGTCCGCAGTCGACGTCACCCGTCGTCCCGTTTGGATCTCACCGCCGAGGGAGGTCAGGACCTCGGCCATCACCCGTGTGATCTCACCGGCGCCGCCGGCCGGAAACGGCCAGCCGACAGCGTGGGCCGAGGAGCCCAACAGCAAGGCGAATCCCGAGGTGAAGGGCCGGTTCAGAGGAGCGACCGAGTGGGCGGCGTGTCCGGCGATCACGGCCCGTCCTCGCTCGGTCTCGAACCGTCGTGCGGTCAGCGACGCCGGTGAGACCAGCGGGCGGAGCAGCCGGGCGCTCAGCACCGGGTGTCGTAGACCCTGGGCGGCGAGACCCGGCAGCGGTTTGGTGGTGAGGGCCAGTAGATCGTCGAATCGGCGGGTCGGCCGGGCGAACAGCGAGCGGTACTGGTCCGCATCGCCGCCCAGGCCCTCGGCGGTGCGATCGAGCGATCGCCAGACGATGGCGGCGTCACCATCGTCGAGGGGATGGGCCACCGCGGCGTCGGGATTGATCCAGGTCAGGCCGTGTCCGCTCCAGTCGATGGTGTCCATGAACGGCGAGGCGACGGTGAGGGGGTGGATGGCCGACCCGAAGTCGTGAACCGCGCCGCTGCCGTTGGTGATCGACCGCGCGGCCCCACCGATCTCGTCGTTGGCCTCGAGGACCAGCACCGACCTTCCGGCTCGGGCGAGCGTGATCGCGGCGGAGAGCCCGTTGGGCCCGGATCCGACGACGACGACGTCCGGCCCGGAGTTGGACAGCGGGATGGACGCAGGGTTTGAGACACGGTCTGGAACCGGGTCGGGCACGGGGCGGGATGCAGCGTCGGGCACAAGTTCAAAACTAGACGTCGAGGGTGCCTTTTACGGGTGGCATGGCACAATGGACCCGTGGCCGTACTCCGATTGTTCGCCCAAGCCCGCGAGTCGGCGGGTGCCGGAAGTGTCGACATGCCGGGTGAAACGGTTGGTGATGTGCTCGACTCGGCGGTCGCCCGATTCGGCGATCCGTTCCAGCAGATCCTGGCCGGCAGCAAAGTCTGGCTCAACGGCAATCCCGTCGACCGGCAGGCGCCGGTCGCGGCCGACGACGAGGTGGCGGTGCTGCCGCCGGTGTCGGGCGGATAGCGGATACGGAGACCGGATAGATGGAGCGCGGTCCGATGCATCGAACGGGAATGAACCTGATTTCGTGAGCGATCCCGACGACCTCTCGGCGTGGGAGCTCGAGCAGTCCGTTCGACGGTCGCTCGACCAACCCGGCGCATCGGCCGGCCGGCCGCGCCGGCCGGAAGGCGGTCGCCCGACCCCCGGGGCCGGTGTCGACGACGGTGGCCCGCCGACGGTGCCGACCGACGTGGTTCGCTCACCGAGCATGAGGCCTGATCCCGCTCTGCCCGACCCACTACACGGCCGCTCCCCGGTGCCCGATGCCCGTCGTCCGGCGCCGACGCCTCCGGTGGAGCAACGGCCTTCGCCGTCACCCCGCCCGTCGATGGAACGGCCGCAGCATCCACAGCAGCGCCGGCCGGCCGATCCTCAGGTTCAGCCGCGCCAACAGCCACAGCCACAGCCGCAGCGACAGGTGCAGCCACAGCCACAGCCGCAGCGACAGGTGCAGCCACAGCGACCGGCGCAGCCGCCGCAACGCCCGGTCCCGGGCCGGCAACCGCAGCCGATGCCGCAGATGCAACCGACCCAACGCTCTCAGCCACTCGATTACGGAACCGGGCAGCGGGCCCAACGCCCTCCCGGTCCCGGTCCCGGTCCCGTCACAGACCAGCGGCGGGCGGTGGCCGAGCAGTGGGCCGACCCCGGTGCTCACGGCTCCCAAAACAAGCCCCGGACCGGATCGAAGGGACGACGCAAACGCGACGCCAAAGAGGTTCAGGGCAATCGGGCCCGCGAGGCCAAATGGGCCGCCAACCGATGGGCGGTTCCCTACTTCACCGACGGCCCGAAGGTCACCTTCGGGGTGTTGTGGTTCGCCTTCCTGATGGGTGGTGCGCTCCTTGGCCTCAACTATGACAACTCGGCCGTCTCATCGGTGGCGGTGGCTGTCGTCACCTCGGTGATGGCCGCCCTCGCCGGTCTGCAGATCGGCTTCGGCTGGTTCCCCAAGAACCCGGCGACCCGCACCTGGACCGCGGCGGCCGCCTTCGTGTCCGGTATCGCCGGATTCTACGGCCCGTGGGGGGTGGTCATCGGGCTCGTTCTCGGTCTGCTCGTCCTCACCGGCTACCTGATTCTGTACCGGGGTCACCGCCGCTCGTCGGCGGAACTGTTCGACGTGCTGGTCCGGGCGTCGATTCCCGTCGGTTTGGCGTCGGCGTCGCTCGGGGCCCTGGCCTACCGGAACCTGCCGGTGCTCATCGCACTGGTGCTGTTCGTCAGTGCCTATGAGATGGGCGACTTCCTGGTCGGCTCCGGTGCGTTCAATCCGGTCGAGGGGCCGATGGCCGGTCTCATCGCCGCCGGTGTGGTCGCCTTCTTCCTCTTCCTCATCCAGCCGGATCCGTTCAGCGCGGAAACCGTTCTGATGTTCGTGGCGGTTGCCGCGGCCTGCTGTATCGCCGGACAGTACCTGGCTTCGGCACTCCTGCCCCGAGGCAACGCGTGGGCGCCGGCGCTGCGCCGTCTCGACTCCTACCTGCTCGTCGCGCCGCTCTGGCTGCTGTTGCTGGTTCTGCTCCCGGATCTCCACTGACAGGCTGCTGGCGAACCGATCACCAGGCCACCCCGGCCGGATCCCGCCGCCGGAGGCCGGCTTCGGTGTACCCTGGCCAGCAGTATGCACGCCGATCTGCAACGACTGATGGCGCCGGAGATGCTCGATGATCTCCGGGCCGAACAACTGCCGCGACTTCGGGACCTCCGGGTCCAACTGACCCAGGCCGAGGGCGACGTCTCCTTCGTCCGTCGGGTCAGTCAGGGCCGACTCGACATCGTCGGTCACGAGGTCGCCCGCCGGGAACGCCGGGGCCCCGAAACAGCCGACGACGGACCACAGGTGGCGTCGGCGTCGGGTCTCCTCTTCGACATGCCCGACATCCTCACCGACGTCGACCGACGCGGCGCGGGCGAGTCGAGTGCGGCCTCGGGTCTGGAGGACGTGCCCCACACCATGCCGTCACGTATGGTCCAGGTGTTGGAACCGGGTGACATCGCGTTGGCCCTCATCGAGGATCTCGATCGTGTCGCCTCGCCGGGGGACCTCGCCCGGGTCGAGCAGCTGGACCAGGCCGATCTGGCCGACCTGTTCGATCGGCTGCGCACCTTCGAAGTCGATCTGTCGTCGGCCCGCCGAACGTTGCACGATCGCATCGACCGCATCCAGGACGAGATAGCTCGCCGCTACCGCGACGGCGAGGCCAACATCGATTCACTGCTCCAGGGCTAGGTTCGCCACGTCACGCCGGGTTGTCCGGCTCGGGCACCGCGGCCCGTGAGGGGGTCGGCCAACGGTGTATGTTGGACTGGTGACCCGCGATCCCGCATCGAACGGCCCTGAATCGAACGGCCCTGAATCCAGTGACGGGGCATCCAGTGGCGGGGCATCGAAAGGCGGGGCCTCGTCGGACGACAAGTCGGTGGCACCACCCGACATCGGTGAGTTCATTCGGGAGCAGCGCCAACTGGCCGAGATGTCGCTTCGACGCCTGGCCGATCTGGCCGGCGTCTCGAACCCGTACCTGTCACAGGTGGAGCGGGGCCTCCGCAAGCCGTCGGCCCAGATCCTCCAGCAATTGGCCAAGGCCCTCCAGCTGTCGGCCGAGACGATGTATGTCCGGGCCGGCATGCTCGACGAGACCGCCGTGGCCGAACCCACGCTCGAATCAGCCATTCGTCACGCCCCGGAACTGACCGAGGAGCAGCGCAAGGCCCTGCTCGGCGTGTATCGCTCGTTCCTGGCCGCCAATGCCGGCGAGACCGCCGGCGGTGGCGCGTGACCACCGGCCGTCGAGCGTCGGGGCGCCATCACCGCTTGGCCGCCATCGCGACGCAACCTCTAACCTGGTTACGGTGATCAGCAGAGCCGCATTCCTCTCGTTGCACACCTCGCCCCTGGTCCAACCGGGCGTCGGCGACGGTGGTGGAATGAACGTGTATGTCCGCGAGCTGGTCTCGGGGCTGGCCGGGGCCGGCGTGGTCTGTCGGGTCTATGTACGCCGCTGGGCCTCCGATCTTCCCGAGAAGGTGTTGGTCGAGCCGGGGTTCGAGGTCGTCCATGTGCCGGCGGGCCCGGTCGACTGCAGAAAAGAGGATCTCGCCGCCCACGTCGACGAGTTCACCGAGTGGGTGGCGAAGGACCTCGTCGAGTTCGAGCCCGACGTGGTGCACGCCAACTACTGGCTGTCCGGTGTGGCCGGCCGGTCGCTCAAACAGCAACTCCACCTGCCGCTGCTCACGACGTTCCACACACTGGCCCGGGTGAAGGCCGAGGCCGGCGATTTCGAACCCGAGTCCCGGGCCCGGGCCGAAGCCGAGATCATGAGCTGCGCCGATGTCGTGCTGGCCAATGCCGAAGCCGAGGCCGAGCAACTCATCGAGTTCTACGACTGCGATCCGGAGCGGATCGAGATCGTGCCTCCCGGTGTCGACCACGCCCTGTTCTCGCCGGGCAATCAGGCCGGCGCCCGATGGGCGTTGCGTACCGACGAACGTCGCCCGCTCCTGCTGTTCATCGGCCGGATCCAGCCGCTGAAGGGTGTCGACGTGGCCATCGAGACCTTGGCGCGGATAGAGCGGAGCGATGCCCGGTTGTGGATCGTCGGCGGGGCGAGCGGCAACGAGGGTGATGCCGAGGTCGTCCGTATCAACCGGCTCATCGACGATCTCGGTGTGCGGGATCGGATCGAGTTCAAGCCGCCCGTACCCCATCATCTGCTGTCGACGTACTATCGGGCCGCCGATGTCTGTCTGGTGCCCAGCCGGTCCGAGTCGTTCGGTCTCGTCGCGCTCGAGGCCGCAGCGTGCGGGACCCCGACGGTGGCCTCGGCGGTGGGTGGTCTGCTCACGCTGGTCGAGCACGGTCACGGCGGGTATCTGGTCGAGAGCCGCGATCCCGGCGACTACGCGGCATGGGTCGACGCGATCCTGGAGGACCCGGTTCTGGCCCGCCGTCTGTCGGTTTCGGCCGCCGCCCGGGCTCGGACGTTCACCTGGTCGACCTCCGCGGCCCGCCTCCGCCGCCTCTACGAGGACCTGACCCAAGGGGCGCTGGCCCCGTGCCCGTGATCCGGCCCCACATCCGACTCGGTTCCTCCGACCCGGGTCTTCCAGGGTGACGGTGCGGTGAGCGAGCGTCCACCAACCGACGCCGACCTGCAGCAGCGGTTCGACGTCATCGACCGCTGGCTGAAGACCCAGATGGTCGAGAACCCGGTGGTCGACACCGTCGAGGCCGACGTGCACCAGCCACGGGCCTGGTTCATCCGGTTGCTGGGCGACGAGAAGGAGTTCTCGACGGTGTGGATGCAGCTGCGTCAGCGCACACTGCATGTCGAGACCTACTTCATGCCCGCCCCCCAGGAGAACGAGGCGGAGCTGTACGCCTACCTGCTGCGACGCAACGCCAAGTTGATCGGCGGGCGGTTCGTGATCGGACCCGAGGAGGGGGTGTACCTCTACTGTCAGCTCGACAACACCCTCGTACCCGTCGAGGTCCTCCCCGATGAGCTCGACCGTATACTCGGCTCGATCTATCAGTGGGTGGAGCAGTTCTTCCAGCGGGCGCTACGCATCGGCTACGCCTCCCGCTTCACCTCCGACACGCCGTAGCCTCGGACCGGTCGGGTTCTGCCGGTCGGGGTGATACGTCGCCCTGGCCTGCGCCGCGGAGTTTGGCGGTTACGCTCTGACTCCATGGGTCAGATGCCGGGTCAGGAGCCAGGTCGCAAACTGCAGGTCGTCGGTGGCGGGAAGATGGGTCAAGCCCTGGTCGGTGGTCTTATCGAAGCCGGCTGGGCGGCTCCGTCGGAGTTGACGATCGTCGAGGTGGTGACCGATCAGCGGGACGCGTTGGCCGAGACGCTGCCCGGCGTGCACATCGTCGACGCCCCCATCGTCGATGGTGAGGGCGACGGACGGATCGACACACTGCTTGCCGTCAAACCGCATCACGTCGTCGATGTCTGCCGCACCCTGGTGGCACCCGGACGGGTCGTCTCGATCGCCGCCGGCATCACGATCGCCGCCATCGAAGCCGCCCTTCCGGCCGGGACCCCGGTGATCCGGGTGATGCCCAACACCCCGGCCTTGGTCGGCGCCGGGGTGTCCGGCCTGGCGGCAGGGACCGGCGCAACCGAGGACGATCTTGCGTGGGCCGTCGACGTGCTCGGCGCCGTGGGGGAGACGGTGGTCGTGACCGAGGCCCAGCTCGACGCCGTCACCGGCGTCTCGGGTTCGGGACCGGCCTACCTCTTTCTGGTGGCCGAGGCCATGACCGACGCCGGCGTGCGCTACGGGTTGCCCCGCCCGGTGGCGGCCAAGCTGGCGATCAACACCATCTACGGGGCCGGACGTCTGATGGCCGAGACCGGCACCGACCCCGTCGAGCTCAGGGCCGCCGTCACCACCCCGGCCGGGACGACGGCCGCCGGACTGGCCGCGCTCGAGGATCACGGCCTCCGGGCCGCGTTCTCGGCTGCCGTCGGCGCCGCCACCGACCGTTCGGTCGAGTTGGGTCGAGGACCGTCACGGTGACCGGCGCCGTGCCCCGACCGGAGGAGGAGCCGTTGCGTTTCGACACCATCACCTTCCTGTCGGACTACGGCCTCGACGACGAGTTCGTCGGCGTCGTGCACTCCGTGATCCGTTCGCTGGCCCCCGAGGTGCGGGTCATCGACCTGGCCCACAACATCGCTGCTCACGACGTCCGGGCCGGGGGACTGGCCCTGGCCCGATCGGTCCAGTACATGGCCCCCGGTGTCGTGCTCGCCGTCGTCGACCCCGGTGTGGGCACCCAGCGGAGACCGGTGGCGGTCGAGGTGGCCGACGGCCAGGCCTTCCTCGTGGGCCCCGACAACGGGTTGCTCGCTCCGGCCGTGGCCATGGTCGGCGGCGCCACCGCCGCCGTCGTGCTCGACAACACCGACTGTCACCTCGAACGCGCCGACCCCACGGTGCCCTCGACCTTCGACGGACGCGATGTGTTCGCCCCCGTGGCCGCCCACCTCTGTCGCGGCGTGCCGCTGGCCGACCTCGGCACGGCGATCGACCCCGCCCTGCTGTTGCCCGGCCTGCTGCCGGTCAGCGAACCCGACGGTGACGGCGCCCTCAAAGCCGAGGTCCTCTGGATCGACCGGTTCGGCAACGCCCAGCTGAACGTCGACCCCGCAGACGTCGCCGGGTGGCCGACGACGATCGCCGTCACCGGTGGACGGCTGCCTCGCAACGCGGTACGGGTGGCCACGTTCGGTGACATCCCGACCGGGGGAGTGGGCCTGCTCGTCGACTCCTACGGGTTGCTGGCACTGGCCGTCGATCGCGGATCGGTCGCCGCTGAACTCAACCTGGCCGAGGGCGACGAGGTGACGCTGCGGCCGGCGGAGGGAGCAGTGTCGGACGGCCGGAGCTCGCCGGTTTCGCTCACCGTCAAACCGGAAGGTCCCGGGGGTCGTTCCCCCGGAGCGGCCGGTGCCCCGAGCAGAACCCGCCCCGATGACGAGTTCGACCCCCACGGTTGAGATCCGAACCCGCCACGGCTGTGTCGCGGTAGCCTGAGCTCATGCGGCCATCGATCGTGATCACGCTTGGACTTCTGATGCTGGCGATCCTGGCTGCGGGTGTCGTGCAGTTCTTCGTGATGGCCTGACCCGCGGCGGATCAGATCCCGGGGTTCTTGAGCGGGGTGCCCACCCAGCTCCGTGGCAGGATCGACCGCAACGCCCGCATGACATCGCCATGACCCTGCGGGGTGAAGGTCAACTGCCCCCGATCCTCCCGGCTGCCGGTCATGGCAACCAGCCACTGGCCGTTCTCACCGGCGTCGATGCCTCGAAGCTCCGACGAATCCTGGCCGTCGTCGGTCGACCAGGTCGAATTGACCCGCCACCGGCGGACGTCGGCGTTCTGGAAGTCGAGCACACGCTGAGCCTGCTCCTCCGACAACCCGGCTCCGACGAGAATCGACGCCGCCTGGTCGGGCTGGGCGAGCACGGCCTCGGCCTCGGCCACAGCCTGGGTCGACACCGAGATCGGCGCCTCGGCCACCTTGCTGGGAGGACGGGAGACCATCAGCTCGCTCAGCACATGGGGCAGCTGCATGACGTCGACCGGCCGGAACTCGGCGAAGGCCGGGTCGAGCGATGCCGAAACCACGGCCTGCCGGGGTGTGGCCCAAACCGTCGACGAGCTGGTGTCGGGACCGTAGCGGAGCTCGACGGTGATGATGAGGCTGGCCTGGTTGGCCACGCGAAGGAGGTCGGCGGCGAGGGGGTCGAGATCGTCGTCGACGATGATGCCGGCACCTCGCAGCTGGCTGACCAGCTCGGAGTCGGCGGCACCGGTGCCCTCGATGCCGTTACGGCTGTACTTGAGGGCGTGGGCGAACCGCAGGCTCTCGGTGACGAGGTTCGACGGCAGACGAAGCTGGCAACGACTGCGGTCGAGGATCATCGCCGTCGTGCTCATCGACGGGACCGGCGGCCGGCCGTCCTCGGCCGCGGCCTCGGCGGCCTCGGAGGACTCATCCGTGTCCTGTTCATCGCCCCGCTCGATCACATCTTGACTCTCCGCCATCCAGCTTCTCCTCAACAAGTCGTCAACTAGTCGTCGGGCGTCCCAACAGTATCGAGAAGGTGGACGACAGCGGCACATCGGCCCACCGATCCAGGAGGCGGATGCCAACTCGACCCGCAACCTGGATTCTCCCCCCTATTTTGTAGCGCCAAAATCGTCCGGCGTCACGGCCGACATGAGATCGAGGTGTGGCAACGCCCTCCCAACCGTTGAAGGTGGCCGCATTTGACCTTCGGGTGGGTCAGCGCCATCACCGTTCGCTAGTCTGGCTCCACTGCCGCTTTGGTTGACTCAACTGCATTTTCGGACCGACGATGAGGTGCATAGACGACATGGGTTTCCGTCCAAGGCGGTGTCCGTAACATGAACCAGGTAGACCGAGCATCCGGCGGGTCGGACGACGGGTCCGATTCGGCTGCCGTGGAGCTGAATCTGGCCCACTACTTCGAACGTCACGATCCATCGGCCCCGGCGCTGAAGACTCCGTCCGCCATCATCTCCTACGGAGAGTTGCGTTCCGACATCGCCCGCTGGCGTTCGGCGCTGACCCGAGCCGGTGTCCGGGCCGGTGATCGAGTTGCGATCCTCACCGGCAACAACCCGGATTTCGTACAGGTCCATGTGGCCGTGATCGGGCTCGGTGCCATCAGCGTCCCGCTCAACTGCGACTCCCCGCCGGCGGAATTGAATCCCCAGCTCGAAATGGTCGACCCGGTCGCCGTGTACGTGGGCCCCGAAGGGGAGCGGGTGTGGGGAGGGGTGTCCGACCGGTTCGCCGAACGCCGTGTCGGGGCGCCCGAAACCGATGCCGGTGCCGACGGCTCCACTGACGGCTCCGCCGGCACTGCTGCCGACAGTTCTTCCGACAGCACTGCCGATGACCCCGGGGTGGCTGCGGTATCGAGCTCCGATCCGGCGCTGCTGATCTTCACCAGCGGTACCGCCGGACCGTCGAAGGCGGCGATCCTCACCCACGGCAACCTCGTCGCCAGCCTTCAGTCGGTGCTGTCACTGCCTCTCGACCTGGTGACCGAACCCCAGGGTTTCCTGGCGGTGATCCCGCTGTTCCACGTGTTCGGGGTGCACATGGTGGTTCACCTTGCCCTGATAACCGGCGGCAACCTGGTCCTCGACAACTACGGCAACGCCCAGCACATGCTCGACCTGATCCGGGCCCACCGGCCGTCGGTGGTGGCCGGTCCGCCGGCCTTGTGGCAACGCATGGCTGTTCAGGGTGGCCAGGCGGACGACTTCGCCTCGGTGACGCTCGCGGTCTCCGGAGCGGCGGCGCTGCCGCCGAAGCTCGCGGTCCAGGTCGACGACCAGCTTGGCCTCGTTCTCCACGACGGCTACGGTCTCACCGAATCGAGCGCGGTCGCGGCGTCGACGCTCGGGGTCACCGACCCGCCGCTCGGCTCGGTCGGGCTTCTGATGCCCGGCGTGGAGGCTCGCATCGTCGACACCGACGGGAGCGAGTGTCTCACCGGAGATCCCGGTGAACTGTGGCTGCGGGGGCCGATGATCTCCCCCGGCTACTGGGGTGATGACGGACAGCACGACTCCCGGGCCGAGGATGGCTGGCTGCGCACCGGTGACGTTGCCGTCGTCGACGACGACGGTTTCCTCGCCATCGTCGGTCGCCGGAAGGATCTGATCATCGTGTCCGGCTTCAACGTCTATCCGGCCGAGGTCGAGGCCGCGCTGTTGACCCACCCCGGCGTGGCCCAGGTCGGTGTGGTCGGCGAACCGCTCGACGCAACCGGCGAGGCGGTCGTGGCGTTCGTCGTTCCCGAACCGGGGTCGGACCTCGACGACTCCGAGCTGTGGGCGCACTGCGGTGAACGCCTGGCCCGCTACAAGGTGCCCCACCGGTTCGTGATCGCCGAGCAACTGCCGCTGGGGCCGACCGGCAAACTCCGCCGCAACCAACTGCTGGCGCAGCCGTAGCGGGTCGGTGGTCGGAGAGCCCGGTGCCGTCATCGCTGGACCCTGTTCGGCTGGGTGGCGACCTGGCGGCCCGACACGCCGCCGACTCCGAAATCAGTGTTGACGAGACGCTGACGGCGTTGGCGGTGGCCGAGTCGCCACGGGTCGATGACTGGACGTTGCGCTCGGCGTTGGTCCGGTTCGCCCAGTCGCAACCGGACCTTTCGAGCGCAATCCTCGAGTCGGTCCGCCGAACCCAGGCAACGCTCGATCCGCACATCCGCGAGCTGTTTCGACACGGGGTGATGACCGACCGTCGGTTGGCCCTCCGCGATGACGGCGACCTGGCGCCGCCGGCCGACCCGTGTCCCGACGTTCGGGTTGGTGATCTCGCCCGCCTCGTGCGGGCCGGGGTTGACGGCGAGGCCTTGGCCGCCGCCTACGACACCGCCACCACGTCGGCCGGTGGCGCCCCGTTGAGTCCGACCGAGCGGGCGGCGATTCCGCTGCTGGTGGTGTTGCTCGATCTCGACGAGTTGGCCGAGACCCTGGCCCGGTGGGCGTCGTCGACGGCACCCGCTGATCCGCCCGTGGCGGAGGCCAACCGGCTCGGGCGTCTGGCCTTCGATCGGTTGGCTGCATTGGGTGTGGCCCGAGAAACCCGGGAGCGACCGCCCGGCCGGCGCTCGCCGACGTCGAACCAGGGCTGAGGGATGTCGCAAGTTTGGGGTTGCGTCAGAAACGCGCGCCCTGTAAGGTCAATTACATAATTACAGCACTATCTTAGTTACGGGTTGTGCAATCGATCTTTCACCACTGATCTTCACTGATCTTCACTGATCTGTACAAGGAACACATCATGAACACGAAACGACGAGGACACGGACGGGGGCGAGGCCCCCGAGGACGCGGCCGACGGGGCATGGAGCCACCGGAGGTCTCGAAGGAGGAACTGGGCGCCTGGTTCGCCGGGAGCCTCCCCGACGGCTGGTTCTCCGGTCCGGCCACCATCCAATTCGACCGGGACGAGATCCTGGTCACCGGCTCCCTGCCGATGCCCGACGTGGCGGAGGGCGACGATCAGGCGAT
Organism: Acidimicrobiales bacterium; assembly: GCA_965216675.1. Lineage (GTDB taxonomy): Bacteria > Actinomycetota > Acidimicrobiia > Acidimicrobiales > SZUA-35 > JAHELU01. Next base: position 3,636,424 of record CBDCGK010000004.1, read on the forward strand.
CGCCGCTCACGCCCGCATCGCCGCCTTCCGCGAAGACACCCGGGAGCAGCGCATGGCGATCGCCGAGCGGGCCCAGGGCCTGTACCTCCGCCATGTGTCGTGGGCGGTCACCTGCGGCGACAAACAGGCGGCGTTCACCACCGCCAGCATCCCGGTCATGACCCGACTGGGAATGGACGATCGCGCGGTGCTCGACACCTTGATCGAAGCGGGCGTCGCCCGTTCCCGAAGCGAGGCCCTGGCCTGGTGCGTCCGCCTGGTGGCCGACAACGAGTCGGAATGGATCGACCGCCTGCGCGCCGCCATGACCGATCTGCAGAATCTGCGTGACGAGGGTCCCGACAGCCGCAACGAGTAGTCAAGCATCCCGCCGCTCCCCCCTGAGGCACAGGGCTTCACCGATGTAGAGGCGTCGCGGTCCCGACAGCCCCGGGCAGACTGCAGTCGTGAATCATCGGCTGGCCATGCTCGCGGTCATCGGGGCCGCCGTGCTGTTCGGGTCGACCGGCACGGCCCAGGCCCTCGGTCCCGATGAAGCAACACCACTGGGCGTCGGGGCGGTACGGATTCTCGTCGGCGCCGTCGTGCTGTGGATCTTCGTCGGCCACCGTCCCGATCCCACCGGACTCCGGCACCGTGTCACCGACATCGTCATCGGCGCCGTCGGCGTGGCCGTCTACCAACCGGGCTTCTTCATCGGCACCGAGCGGTCCGGCGTCGCTCTCGGCACGATCGTCGCCCTCGGCAGTGCCCCGGTGTTTGCCGGCACGCTCCAGTGGGCCTGGCTCGGGCGTCGACCGTCGGGGATGTGGGCACTGGCCACGGCGACGATGGTCGTCGGCGGTGTCATGCTGGTGCTCGGCCGGGGTGGGGAGTCGGTGTTCAGCACGACCGGAACCCTCGGTTCGCTGAGCGCCGGACTGGGATACGCCCTGTTCGCCCTCACGACGAAACGGCTCATCGATCGGGGTATGGGGTCCACCGAGGCCCTCGCCTGGCAGTTCTCCCTCGGCGCGTTGCTGCTGGTGCCGATGCTGGCCGCCCAGCCGCTCGCCTGGATCGCCAGCCCGTCCGGTTTCGCCATGTCGGCCCACCTCGGGGTCTTGGCCACCGGGGTCGCCTACCTTCTCTACGGTCGTGGCCTCCGGTCGCTGCCGACCTCCACCGCGGTGACGTTGACGCTCGTCGAGCCGGTCACCGCCGCCGTCGCCGCCGTCATCATTCTCGACGAGCGTCTCCGATGGTACGGATGGCTCGGCGTCGTGCTCGTCGTCGGGGGGCTGGCGCTCGCCGGTCGAGATCCCGCCCGATCACCGGTCAGTCGGCCACGGCGACGAGCACGTCACGGGTGATCGTCGAATCGACGACGTGTTCCATGCCGTGGTCTTGTCGCGTTCCACTGTCGTCGGTGTCATGGTCGGTGTCGGGTACCTGCTCGACCAGTCCGACTTCGGCCAGCGCAACCGCCACGTCGACCCGCGGGGCCCGTTTCGCGTTCCAGGCGAGACAGACCGCACCGCCCTTACGTAGCCACCGACGCCAGGTCGGCGCCATCCGCGCCAGCAGCTCGACCGTGTCGGTCGGGTCGAGCTTGTCCCGGTCCGCTCGATGTTGGATCCCGTAGGGCAGGTCGGTCACGATGACATCGATCGAACCCCGTTTTATGAGCAGCGACCGGTCACCGCCATCCGCGTTGAACGTCTCGATCCGCTGACCCGCTCCCGCCTTCTGGGCTGCTCGGTTCGGTGCCACCTCGAGCGTCATGTGCCGCTGCTCGGCGTTGTTCGACCGGTGGCTCCGGTACTTGTGGGGGAGGCGGTGCTGTTTGGCCCAGGTTCGGAGGAAGCCGTCGTAGTGGCGCAGCGAACCGGCGTCGGGTTCGATGCCGGTGGCGTTGAGGCCGTAGCACAGGGCCCAGTTCAGGGTGGTGCCGCGGCCACACATCGGGTCGAGCACGGTTGGACGTCGATCCCACGGGCCCCGCAGGTCGATCCCGGCATGGGCCAACGCCAGATTGAGCATGGCCCGGGTCAGGCGTTCGTTGGTCTTGCCCCGGTACCGCTGCACCGACACCAGGTCGGTGTCGTAGATCAGCGACTCGATGAGCGGACGGGGCGTGAGTGCCGAACCGGACGGTTCCTGCTCGAACAACGCCAACGCACACGAGAGCCGGCCCACCAGATTGTGGAGGGTGGCCGGCTCGGCCGCACACGAGAACGTGAGCGCAGACGCTCGACCCAATGATGTCACGGTGATGTCACGGGGCCGATCGGAGGTGGCCAGCAAGCCTCGGGTCACGCCGTCGAGTTCGGCCGCGGCAACCGCGCCGAGGGACCGGCTGAACACCCGGTTCAGATCGGTCTCGAGCAGCAGCAGGTACCGGCGGGGGGTGGTGGTCGACGATGCGATCTACGCAGAATAGCGGTCCATTCCCGCCGCCTTGTCCAGCGGCGTCGACTTTGTGCATTTGTGAATACCGGTGTGGGTACCTACTCTGGAATCATGAGTGACATGCCGGTCTCGGACGCCACCGTCGGCCGGTTGCCCGCGTACCTCCGCTCGCTGGCCGAATTGGCGAAGGCCGACGTCTCCAGCGTCTCGTCGGCCCGGCTGGCCACATCGGTCGGCGTCAACTCGGCGACACTTCGCCGTGATCTGGCCTCTCTCGACATCACCGGCACCCGGGGCGTCGGCTATGACGTGAAATACCTGGTGGCGGCGATCAGCCGGGCGCTCGGTGTGAATCAGCAGTGGCCGGTGGCGATGATCGGGGCCGGCAACCTCGGTCGGGCGCTGGCCAACTACTCCGGCATGGGCGAACGGGGATTTCCGGTGCGGGCCGTGTTCGACGTCGACGAAACCAAGGTGGGGACGACGGTGGCCGGTCTGCCGGTTCACCACCTCGACGATTTACCGGTGGTGGTCGAGGCCCTCAACATCGCCATGGCGGTGATCGTCACCCCGCCCGAGGCCGGGCAGGCGGTGGCCGACACCGTCGTCGCCGTCGGTATCACCTCGATCCTCAACTTCACCGGCACGATTCTCGACGTGCCCGACGGTGTCGTGGTCCGCCAGGTCGACCTGGCGACCGAACTGCAGATCCTGAGCTTCTACCAGCAGCGGGGTTCGGCGGCACACCGTCTCGGCTTCGAGTACTTCGTGGATGTCGACGGCCCGGTCCTGGCCCACAGCTCCACCTGACGGCCATCCCGGGAAGCAGTGCGGGGCCCAACCGGTTACCCGGTCATGAGATATGCCGTGGCCGGGCTTGCGGTCCTCCTGCTGGCGGGTGCCTGCACCACGACCGAGCCCGACGCCTCGGCGTCACCGATCGAGGCGGCGTCCGAAACCTCGTCGACCGTGATCGAGGACTATCCCGACGCCATCGTGCGCGAACTCCGCCGCCAGATGACGGCGCCCCGCCCGGTGCCCAACTCGGCGATGCCGCCCCGCCACCTCGACGCCGAACGGTTCCCCGACATCCTGGTGGATCGGTCGCTGATCGTGTCCGGCGGTCGGCCTCCCGACGGTATCCGCTCGATCGACGAACCGCGCTGGCTGCCACCGGGCGACGTCGACTGGCTTGCCCCGGACGAGTCCGTGCTGGCCGTGGAACTCGACGGTGTGGTCCACCTCTACCCGATCCAGATCATGCTGTGGCACGAGATCGTCAACGACGTCGTGGGCGATACGCCGGTGACCGTCACCTACTGCCCGCTCTGCAACTCGGCGGTCGCCGTCGACCGGCGGTTGGGTGACGAGGTGCTCGACTTCGGCACCTCCGGGGCGCTGTACCACTCGGCGCTGGTGATGTACGACCGGCAGACCGAGAGCCTCTGGACCCACTTCGACGGCCGATCGGTGGTGGGCGACCATCGGGGAGCCGAACTCGAGATCGTGGCGGTGCAGACGGTGTCGTGGTCCGAGGCCACGCAGCGGTGGCCCGACGCGCTCGTGCTCGACCGGCCCACCGGCGACCTCGGCCGCCGGCCCTACGGGACCAGTCCGTATCCGAGCTACGAGGGTCTCGATGAACCGCTGCCCGGCTTCTACCAGGGGGATCCCGATCCTCGGTTGCCGCCCCGGGCCCGGGTTGTCGGCCTCATCATCGATGACCGGACGGTAGCCGTCGAGCGGAACGCGGTTGTCGAGGCCGGGACCCTCGACGTCGCAGTCGGGTCCACGACGATCCGGCTCGAGCATCAGGCCGGTGTACGGTCGCCGCTCGACGGCCGAGCCGTGGCCGACGGGATCGACATCGGCTCGATCTCGGCGACCGGATCCGACGGGGCTCCCGTACCGGTACTCGACACGTTCTGGTTCGCCTGGGCCGCCTACTTCCCCGACACCGACGTGCACCCCGGCTGATGTCTCGTTGCCGGTGATCGTCTACGCGAACACCGCCCGCGAGATCCACTCGGCCACCAGAGCCGGCTTCTCCTGACCCTCGATCTCGACGGTCATGTTGTTGATCATGTCGACCGCGTTGCCCTTCAGCGTGACCTCACCCAGCTGGGAGGTGGCCCGTACTCGTGAGCCGACCGGGACGGGATTGATGAACCGGACCTTGTTCAACCCGTAGTTGACCAGCATCAGCATCCCGTCGAGGGGCGGCGTGTCGTTCGGAATCGACGTCGACAGGTGGACCAGAAGGGAAAGGGTGAGAAATCCGTGGGCGATCGGACCGCCGAAGGGGGTCTGGGCCGCCCGCTCCGGGTCGATGTGGATGAACTGATGGTCCAAGGTGGCGTCGGCGAACGCGTTGACCCGATCCTGATCAATCTCCAACCAGTCGCCGGCCCGGGCCTCCTGGCCCAATTGAGCGTGAATCGCCTCGTAGGCCTTTTCCGCGTTTGCACTCATGTTTCGGTCGTCTCCTCGTTGATCGGCTGGACGTCTTTTGTGTGATGGTGCTCAGGTTGTGATGTGGCGAGCCGCTTGACGGCGTGCACCGTTACCCTTGTTCGCACGGAACTCAGGATTGCAACCCGACGAAGTCCGCTTGCGATGTGGCAAGCAAACCACGTGGCCGAGCTGCTGTGCCAAGTCGAGCCGGAGCTCGACATCACGATGGTGCCCTCCGACACCTTCGCCGACCTCGACCTCGAGCAGTCGATCGCCGAACTGGGCGGCAAGGGCGCCTTCAGCAAGGAGATCCAGCAGGTCGTGGTGGCCGGCCACGCCGACATCGCCGTCCACTCGGCCAAGGACCTGCAGGCCCACACCCCTGAGGGCCTGACGGTCGCCGCCTACCCCACCCGTGGTGACGCCCGGGATGCGCTGGTGGGCATCACGCTGGCACAGTTGTGCGACCGCCTGGACGTCGGCGACCAACCGTCGATGGCCAGCGGATCCAACCGTCGCCGAGCGCTGCTCCTCGAGCGGTGCCCCGACGTGACCTTCACCGACCTGCGAGGCAACATCGCCACCCGCCTGTCGCGGCTGGGTTCCGACTGCACCGCGACGCACGGGCCTGTCGACGGGCTGATCATGGCCGCCGTCGCACTCGAACGGCTCGGCTTGGCGCGGGAAGTGGCCGTGATCGAACCACTCGACCCGGCATGGTTCACACCCCAGGTCGGCCAGGGGGCGCTGGCGGTGGAGGTTCGATCCGGCGATCGGGAACTGCGTGACGTCGTCGGCGCCATCGACGACCCCGTCACCCGGCTCGCCGTCGAGGCCGAACGATCCTTCCTGTCCGAACTCGGCGGTGACTGCACGCTCCCGGCCGGTGCCCACGCCACGGTGATCGCCGGCGACCGGCGCGTCGAGATATCCATCCAGGGGGTGCTGGCCGACACCGATCACGCCAACCTGCAGCGGCACACCGAGGTCGGCCCGGTCGACGCCGAACCGGGCCGGATCCTGGCCCGAACGCTTCGTAAGGCCCTGGAGGCCGCGACGTCGTGACCGGCCATGGCATCTCGGGCCCCGGCGATCGGCCCCGAGTGGTGCTGACACGAGCGGCCGAACACAACGACGCCCTGGCCCGCCGGCTCCGTGAGGCCGGCCTCGATTCGCTGAGTGTGCCGATGATCGAGGTCCGGCCTCCGCTCGACGGCGGCAACGCACTCGAAGCGGCGGTGGCCGGTCTCGATCACTATCACTGGCTGATCGTGACGTCGGTCAACGGTGTTCGGGCGGTTGCGGCCATGCTCGAACAGATCGGGAGGCCGTGGCCGGACCATCTGCGGGTCGGGGCGGTGGGGCCGGCCACTGCGGCCGAGGCCAAGGCCAAGGGCTGGCCGGTGCACTTCACACCCCGCCGGGCGACGGCGTTCGATCTGGCCTCGGAGTTCGCGCCGGCTCCCGACGACGGCTCCAGGATCCGGGTGCTGGCCGCCCTCGCCGAGCTCGGAGGCGCCACGATCAAGAAGGGACTGACGGAGAAGGGCTACCAGGTCGATCACGTGATCGCCTACCGGACCGTGTCGCCCGACCCGTTCGAGGATCCGGAGGCCGAGGCCGCGCTGATCGACACCATCGTGTCCTCGGATGCGGTTGCCTTCACCTCACCGTCGACCGTGACCCGTTTCGTCTCCCGCTTCGCCGCTGATCGGGTGCCGCCGATTGTCGTTTGCATCGGTCCGCGTACCGCCAAGCGGGCCGACCGGCTCGGCGTGCCGATCACTGCGGTCGCCGAGCCCCACACCACCGACGGCCTGATCGCCACGCTGTCCACCCTGCTCGTGCCGGAGCGCCTCGAACGCTGACGTGTCGGTTCACCCGAACTGCGCCGGGCCGAGACCCCACAAACGGGGCCCCGGACCGGCACGGTTCTTATGGGCCGGCCGCTACACCGCAGGAGCCGGAGCTGGAACCTCCGGTGGCGGGTTCGACTCGGTGGTCAGCGGGTCCCGCCGGTCGGTCCCGGTCGGTGGTTCCGTCGGCTCCGTCACGTCGGTCGGCCGGGTGACCATGACCAGCAGGCAGGGTAGGACGAAGAGGGCGACCACGGCGGAGAGCAGGATCATCACCGCCATAAGTTCACCGAAGCTGGCGAAGATCGGTGCCGGCGCCGCCGTCATGACCCCGAAGCCTGCGATCGAGGTGAGCGCCGAAATGGCGAGCGCTCCGCCGGTGCCTTCGCCGGCCCGTCGCACCGCCAGGAACCGGTCTTGCACCACCATCAGCTCCTCTCGGAACCGAACCGTGAAGTGGGTGCAGAAGTCGATGCCGACGCCGACCGCGATCGCAGCGATCGTGGCCGTCACCACATTGACGGTGAAGCCCCGAGCCCACATGTAACCCCAAACACCGAAGACCACGAGCAGTATCGGCATGATGGTGACGACCGAGTAGCGGACCGAGCGGATTGCAAGCCCGACGATCAGCACGGTCACCGCCACTGCGATGGGTAGCGAGACGACCATGGCCCGGGTGAAGGCGGCCAGGCTGTCCTGGCTGGCGATCACGTCACCGGAGACCGTCACCGTCGGCACGGTCGAACCCAGGGTGACCGAGAGCCGCTCGGCGGCTGCATCGAGCGTATTGCGGGCGTCGATGATGACGGCGTCATCGGTGAACGTCGTGACCAGCACCTCGATCCTGGTCGCCTGGGTGTCGCCGTCGACGAATAGGATCGACTCGATCTGCTCCGGTGTGAACACCACCGTTCCGTCACCGGCTACAACACCGTTGGTGCGAGCGTGCGAGTAGATCGCCTCGATCGCCGCGGGGTCGTCGGGCAACCCGTCACCGTCGGCGTCGGTGATCGCCAGACCTGCATTGGTGCCGACTTCGGCGGCCGCTGCCGGTAGGGCCATCATCGTCCGGACGACGTCGACGACGTTCGGGGTCACGATCAATGTGCCGTCGAGGTCACGGGCGAAGGCGGCATCGGTGGCGGCCAGCCCGGCGACGGTGTCCTCGATGGCCACGATGGTCGACGGTTCGGTGAGGTCACCCTCGAGGTAGATGTAGGCGGTTCCCCCGACGGTATCCCCGTAGTACTGCTCCAGCCGGTCGAGCCCGACGATGAAGTCGGTCTTGCGGGAGAAGAAGTCGCTGACCTCGAACGCCGAGTCGACTCGTATCGCTCCCAGGAGCGACACCACGCCGAGAGCGGCGAAGGCCGCCAGCGTCGGGTACCGCCACCGGGCGGCCATATGTACGGCGCGACCGACGGACTTCGATCCGTGTCCACCTCCGGCAGCGGTGACAGTGGCCGTCTCGGCGTTGCGACGGGTCCGCTGTCGCCGGCGGGCGAACGCCACCGGAGCGGCGACGAACACGGCGAGAAACGCCGGCACGCCGACCAGGCCGACAGCGGGAGCAAGTGCGGCCAACGTCACAACCGCTCCGGCAACGCCAGCCATCAGGAGGAAGGCGACCGTCACACCCGCCCGGCGCCGTAGGTTCGGCTGCCGTTGCCGCCCATGACCGGCCAGCCGTTCGAGGCCGACCATGGCCCGAGGGGCCAGCCAGCCGAGGGCGACGTAGCTGATCACCAACCCGACGGCGGCGGCTACACCGAACTGCACGATGGCCTCGATGCCGGAGGCGACGTTGGACAGGAACGCGGCGATGGATGTCGCGGCGGCCAGGGTAAGGGCGGGCAGGACAGCGACCAGCCCCGTCCGGTAGACCGACTGCGGCGGACCGTCCAGCGCGGCCTCCCGAACGCGACCCGCAGCGTGGACGAAGAAGTCGACGCCGAAGGCAATCAACGTGATGGGGACCACGAACAGGATGAGCTGGGACGTCATCTTGATACCGATGACGCCGAGCACGCCGTTGTAGAACAGCAGCGTCGCCCCGAGCATCGACGCCACGGCGGCGCCCGCCCAGTAGGACCGCATGAGCACGCCGACGAGGATGACGATCAGGCCGACGGCCAGGAAGATGAACGGCCCGCCGGCGGTGAACTGCTCCTCGCCGGTGAGGAGCGCATCGATGCCGATGCCGATCACCCGTACCGGCCCTTCCTCCGGTTGGAGTTTCGCCTGCAGCTCCCGCAACCACTGCTCACCGGCTCGATGGAGGGCGGCGTCGACGTCGGCAACGTCGGCGGTATCAACTGCGATCTCGTCTCTGAATGACGCCAGGTCGTAGCGCACCTCGACCTGGTAGGCGGGGGACCGCCAGATCGTGGTCGGCTGTCCGTCGATCTCCGCCGTCTCCGACGTTGCCGCCTGAGCGAGGGTGAAGCGCAGCCCGCCGGTCGGGGCGTCTGAGGCGAGCACCGAGGCCAGCGCCAGCTTGACGTCGTCGTCGCCGGCGGCTGCGAGGCCGCCCGGGAGGGTATCGTCGACCGCAGTGGCCACGGACGTGACACCGTCGATGGTGAGGCCGAGGTTGCGGTCGAACAGATCGGTCAGGTGCTGTTGGTTGGTCGGATCGGCCAACGCGCTGCGGCTGAGCTCGACGAGCGGGAGCAGACCGTCGCGGGTGAGGACGTCCGTCCCGTCCTCGCGGTCGACGAGGAACGAGGCGGATCGGATCGTCGAGCTCGACTCGAAGACCTCATCGGCTCGGTTGGCGATGTCGTAGATCTCGTCGTCGGGATCGAAGCTGGGTTCGGTGTCGTCGCGGGTCGTCAGTCCGACGGCGGCGACGGCCAGTGAGCCGATGAGGAACACGGCGGTCACCAGTACGAAGTGGCGATCGATCCAGGAGAAGACGGAGTTCGCTCGGATGGTGCTCATCGTGCCACTCCTTGGGTGGTGGTGGGCACCCCGATGCGATCGCGGTTGGCGTCATCCGGGATGGGGTCTGCGTTTCGGGGATCGGGACCTGACGGCATGAGGAAACGTTCGGCGATCCGAGCGTGGGACCTGGCCATGGCGGCGATGATCCGGGGCGCGAGCGGTAGCAGCAAGACACCGACGGCCGCGACGGCGCCGGCCTGACTCATCGTGTCGATGGTTATCTCCCACCCGCCGGCCGCAGAGCTGGCCGAGGGTTCGAACCCGGCGGCCACCATGAGCGGTGTGGCGATCAGCGACAACGGGACGGTCCAGGCCGTGACGGTGAGGCTGAACCAGATCGGGCCGAGTACCAGCAGAAGCCCCACGTAGGCCAGGCTGCGATGGTTGCGGGCGTCGGACAGCTCAGAGCGGAGCCGAGTCCAACCGCCACCACCGGTGGGCCGGGCCTCGGGTCCGGGAGGGGCCGCTGGGAGATGCACGCGGATGGTTTCCAGTCGCCGGCGCTCGGAATCGGCGGCGGCCCTCGCTGCGGCGAAGCCGACGATCAGCACCGGCACGCCGACGGCCACGACGAGGGTGGCCAGCCCGAACACGAGCAGGACGGTTACCAGTACGAACCACCACAGGCCGACAAAGAGGGTGGAGGCCAGGAACCAGGTGTCGGACCAGGTCCGGGCCGAGAAGATCGGTCCGATCAGCCCAGTCGGCCTGGACGGCAGCGGGGTGTGGGGGGATTGGCGGGATGAGGGCGTGGTCACGGAAGGCTCCTTTCGCCACGACACGAGACGATCTCGCTTGCTTCGACGATGATCCTTTGCGAGCAGCCGGGCATCAGGCCGTCGGCTGTTTCGACTGGACCTGCAGGCCTACGTCCTCGGACCGAGATCGTCTACCGCCGCAGACCGACCGGGCCTCACCCTCGATCGCGGTTCCGGACTCAGCGAGGCGCGCGGCCGGGGGTGACGAAGCCGCTCTCATAGGCGGCGACCACGAGCTGGGCCCGGTCGTTGCAACCGAGTTTGGTCAGCAGGTGGCTGACGTGGGTCTTCACCGTGCCGTAGCTCATGTTTAGCTTGTCGGCCACCTCTGCATTGCTCAGGCCTCGGGCGACGGCGTCGAACACCTCACGCTCCCGATCGGTCAGCGCCTCGACCCCGGCCTGGAGATCCGGGCGGGGAACAGCAGCCGCCGCGAATCGGGCGATCAGGCGGCTGGTGATCTTTGGTGCCAGCATCGCCTCCCCGCCGGCCACGATGCGGATGGCGTGGATAAGATCCTCCGGCGAGGTGTCCTTGAGCAGGAAGCCCGAGGCACCGGCCCGCAGTGCCTCATAGACGTATTCGTCGGCGTCGAACGTCGTGAGGATCAGGATCCGGGACCGCGAAAGGGTCGGATCGCCCAGGATCCGCCGGGTCGCTTCGAGCCCGTCCATCTCGGGCATGTTGACGTCCATGAGGATGACGTCGGGCCGGCTTTGACGGACGAGGTCGATCGCCTCGAAACCGTCGGCCGCCTGGCCGACCACCTCGATGTCGTCGTCGAGCGAGAGCATCACGGCGAATCCGTGACGAACCAGTTCCTGATCGTCGATCACCGCGATGCGGATGCTCATCGGTGAGCACCGGAATCGGTCGGCGCGTCATAGGGGATGGTGGCATGGACCCGGAACCCGCCCTCGGACCGGGCGCCGGCGTCCAGGTGGCCCCCATAGGTGGCGACCCGTTCCCGCATGCCGACCAGCCCGAAGCCGCGGCCCCGGCGGACTCCGCCGCTCGCGCTGTCGCCTGCGCCGCGGCCGTCATCGACGACATCTATCTCGAGCACGTCGTTCTCGCCGACGACCGACAACGTCACGGTCCGGGCATCGGCGTGCTCGATCACATTGGTAAGCGCCTGTTGGATCACTCGATACGCCGACAGCTGGAGGTTGGGCGGCAGGTCGTCGGGAGCGGCGATGGTGGAGTCGACGGTCAGTCCGCTGGCCTCGGCCGCTCCGATCAGCCGGGGCAGGTCGGCTAGCCTGGGCGCCACCCCGCCGGTCGGTGTGGTGCCGAGGCCGTTGTCCCGCAGCACGCCGAGAATCCGCCGGATCTCGGTGAGGCTCGCCCGGCTGGTGCGGGCGATGTTCTGCACCGCCTGCCGGGACTCGTCGGGCCGTGACTCGAACGCCGCGTCGGCCATTGCGGCCTGGACGGCGATGACTCCGAGTGAGTGGGCCACGACGTCGTGCAGTTCCTGGGCCATGTGAAGCCGCTGCTGGGTGACGGCCAGCTCGACGGTCTGCCGTTCGAGCTCCACGCGACGGTCGGCATCGGCTCGCGCCTGTGACTCCAGGGCCCGCCACCGGCTCAGTTCTCGTCCGGCCAGCCAGCTCATCGCGGCGAACGCGTACACGAAAGCCACGTCGACGGCGGTGAGCCCCTGATCGCTGAACCAGGTGATCACGACCGACACGGTGAACCAGGCCAGACCGAACAAAGCGTTGCGGGCCTTTGAGTAGCGACCGAGCGCGAACGCCGACACGTACAGCATCCAGGCAATGGGCGACAGGGTGTAGGACGTCGCACCGACGAACGTGACGGCTACCGTCACCGCCGCCATGGAGCTGAGGGGATACCAGCGGCGGAAGGCCAAAGCATTGGCGGCCCCGAGCCCAGCCAGCAGCCACCAGCCGTCGATCGGGCGCAGATCCGGATTGTCCTGCTGACCGCTCAGGGACGGCTCGATGTAGGTGGCGATCACCAGTCCGGCGAAGATCAGCGGCGCTGCATGCAGTGCGAGCAGCGAGGCCGTACGGTACCAGCGACCGGCCCGGTCGGGTATCCGTGCAGCAGGCAGACTCACACTACGAACAGTAGTCAGTCCGCTCTCATCGGTCATCAGCCTCGGGACCGAAACCACTCGGTCCCCAGACCGATGGTTGCATCTATCCTGAACCGGTGACTTTCCCCCAACGTCGAATGCGGCGACTCCGCACCACCCCGGCCATGCGCCGTCTCGTGGCCGAGGTCGAGTTGTCGGTCAACGATCTCGTCGCCCCTCTCTTCGTGCGAGAGGACATCTCCGAGCCGGCACCGATCGAGTCGTTGCCCGGCGTCGTCCAGCACACGCAGGAGAGCCTTCGATCCGAGGTCCAGCGCCTCGCCGGCCTGGGTATCCCCGCCGTGATCCTGTTCGGCATTCCGGCCGCCAAGGACCCCGAAGGTACCGAGGCCTGGAATCCCGACGGTGTGGTGCAGGTGGCGCTGCGCAATCTGGCCTCCGACGTCGGCGACGACCTGGTCTTGATGGCCGACCTGTGTCTCGACGAGTACACGAGTCACGGGCATTGTGGCCTGGTCGACGACCAGGGCCGGGTCGACAATGATCTGACCCTCGATCTGTACGGCAATGTGGCCATCGCCCAGGCCGAGGCGGGTGCCGACGTGGTGGCGCCGTCGGGCATGATGGACGGCCAGGTGCTCGCCATCCGCGACGCCCTCGACGAGGCCGAGTTCGACAACGTGCCGATCCTGGCCTACTCGGCCAAGTACGCCAGCTCGTTCTACGGGCCGTTCCGTGACGCGGTCGACGTGACCATCGAAGGTGGTGGCGACCGCAAGGGCTATCAGCAGGATTGGCGCAACGGTCGGGAGGCGTTGGAGGAGATCCGCCTCGATCTGTCCGAGGGCGCCGACATGGTGATGGTCAAACCGGCGATGGCGTATCTCGACATCATCGCCCGGGCCCGGGCCGAGGTCGATGTCCCGATCGCCGCCTATCACGTCAGCGGGGAGTACGCCATGCTGAAGGCGGCGGCGGCCAACGGCTGGATCGACGGGGAGGCGGCGGCGCTGGAGCAGCTCACCGCCGTGAAGCGGGCGGGTGCCGACTTCATCTTGACCTACCTGAGCGGCGACGTCGCTTCGCTGCTCAACCGCTGACCTTTCTCGCCGCCCATCGTCGAACTTTTCGAACCCAACGCCCCCCGAGGGGGGTGTCATCCCGCCAAAGTTCCGGCTTGCCGGGGTGTCAGGCGCGAAAAGTTCGAGTGGGGCTTCCTTGCGGGGCTTCCTACGGAAGCGTGCCCGTAGACGTGTCTTGCGGGGCTTCCTACGGAAGCGTGCCCGTAGACGTGTCTTGCGGGGCTTCCTACGGAAGCGTGCCCGTAGACTTGATGAACTCGACGGATTGGCTGAATTCGAGCATCATCTCGCCCCGGGAACTACCGGCGTCGAGCTGGGCCATCCAGAAGTCGAACCCGGCCGAGTCGGCCCGCCGGCCCAACACGGCGAGATAGACGAGGTTCACGAACTGCGAATCGGTCAGGCTGCCGTACTTGTTGTTGAACTCCGTCGACGTCGAGAAGAAGTCGGCGATCGAGACCAACGAGGTCCCGCCGGCATACTGTCCGGTCCAATACGAGATGTCGGACGAGGCGCCCTCCCGACCGAAGAACGCCAGATAGAGGCGCCGGACCGAGCCCTCGTCCGTCGTGTAGGGGGCATCGGTGCTCGTGATCCGGACGAACTCGGCCGACTCGATGAAACCCTCGGTGACCTCGGCCCGCGACATGCCACCGGCGAGCAAACCGGTCCAGTGGTTCAGGCCTGCGCTGTCGGGATTGCGGCCAAGGACGTTGTTGTAGATCAGGGTCACGAACTGCGTGTTGTTCAGCGAGCCGTAGATCCGGACGAACTCGGTGCTCGACTGGAACTCGGCGATCATGTCGAGCAGTGACACCCCACGGGCCCGCTGGTTCAGCCAGAAGGCGAACCCGTTGGCATCCGGCTCGCGTTGGAGGTGGGCTCGATACACCCGCTTGATCTGACCGTCGAGCGCTCGAGTCGTCACCGTGGGTGGACCGGAGACCTCGAGTGCCAGCGGCCACCCGATCATTTCGAGCACGCCGAGGGTCGCTGTGTCGATGGTGCGGCTGGTGGTTCCGGCTGTCAGGCTCGGCGTCATCATCGACTCGACGGAGGTGTCGAAGTGCGAGAAGCTGCTTCCCTGGCGCCAGGTCGACGGCGCGTAGGCCTTACGGCTCTGTGAGCCGCTGATCTTGATGTTCACGTTCCCCGACGTCAGGGCGGTGGTCACGCTGGCGGCGTTGATCACCGGCGCCCCCTGGTAGACACCGAGCGTGTCGTAGATGAACGACGGGTTCGTGAATGCGACCGGGCCAGAGGCGTTGCTGGCCGAGCTGACGAAGCCGACGCCGTGGCCGATCTCGTGGGCGACAACCGACTGCAGGTCGATCTTGCCGCCCGACGGGGAGCCCGAACCGTAGTGCCACGAACCCGAGTCGGCGAGGTCCTTGTTCAAGACGATGACGATCTCCGGATTGCTGCCGTTGCGGTCGGCTCCGGTCAAGACGTTGACGAGCGGCGCCGGATAGTAGTAGCCGGTGGGGAGGTCGCCGCGGGTGAGCAACTCGTAGGGCCCGCCGGAACCCAGGACCCCTTGGGTGCCGAACGTCTTCCAGGCCACCAACACCACGACCGGCTGGCCGTTGGTGTCGAGTTCGTCGTCCCAGCTCTGGACGGCGGCCTCGATCGCCGGCTTGGCCACCGACGGGGTTGGATACGACGGATCGTAGGCCACCGAGAAGCCGGCCGCTCCGGCTTGCCCGCTCAGCGCCGGTGCCAACCCTCCAGCAGTCGACGACCCCGATGACCGCCCGGCGTCGAGCCGGGCCTGAATGTCGGCCTGGACGACCTTGGTCTGCAGCGCGGCGGCCCGCCGGGTCGTGGAGTTGCCGCCGCGGTGGTTGTGGTCGTCGTCGACGAGGTCGACCACCAGCTCCGGGGTGATTCGATCGGGGACCGGTTCGACCCCGGTCTCGGTCGCCGTGGCCGGAACGGCGGAAGCGACGGCCACGAAACCTAATGTGACGGCGGCGGCGATCAGCCGTGTCCGGATTCCTCGACCTGTCACCAGCACCCATCCTTCACTCGAAGCCGCTACGTCGGCGCCTCCCGCCACGGTCGGTGACACGAGCACGTCCTGGTGATTCTTCGGTGCGGAGCAGCGGTCACTGTAGAGAATCCGATACGTTCGGTTTGTGAACGAAGCCGCGTTCGATCCGACGAGCCGTCCCCCCGCCGACCGCTGGACGCTCGGCCGGATGCAGAATCCGGTGCGTGGCTTCGTACACGGTGGTGCCGCCGTGGCGTCGATAATCGGCACCGTCGTGCTGATGATCCGGGCCGACACGGTGGCGGCCCGCATTGCGGTCGCCGTTTTCGGCCTCGGCCTTCTCGGCCTCTACCTCACCAGCTCCCTGTACCACTCGGTCCCGTGGTCACTGCGGTGGAAGATCCGGATGCAGCGGCTCGATCACTCGATGATCTTCGTGCTCATCGCCGCGTCCTACACGCCGATCGGTGTGCTGATCCTCGACGGTCCGCTCCAGTGGATCGCCATGATCGTCGTCTGGTCGATGGCACTCCTCGGCATCGCCCAGCGGGCCCTGTCGTCGATGGACCGGCACGTGCTGTCGTTCTCGTTGATGCTGGCGATGGGATGGATGGCGATCCCCATCATGTCCCCGCTGGCCCGGGAGGCCGGGCGCGGCGCCGTCGGGCTCATCGCACTCGGCGGGGTGCTCTACACCGCGGGCATGATCTTCAAGGTGACGAGCTGGCCGAAACTGTGGCCGCGGGTCTTCTCATCCCACGAGCTGTTCCATGTGCTCGTCGTGACCGCGTCGGTGTTCCACTGGCTCGCCACGTACCGGTTCGTTCTTCCGGCCGCCGAGGTTTGACCGCCGGCCGAACGGCAGCCGAGGTGGCCACGGGCCGGGGGGAGGCGTCTGCCTAGCCCTCTTCGGCCTCGACCTGTGGTCCGGGGCACGGCTCGGCCTCCGGGTCAGGTGATGCCATGGCGCCGGTTGCGTCGGGGCTGACGTCGGGATCGGCGCATTCCTGGAGGAAGGCGATGTATTCGTCGCCGACGATCTCCTCGCCGCCACCGGACTCGGCGTCCTCGCGCATGTGCTCGATCCACTCCTGGTAGCCCGGCTGATCCTGATCCTCGCCGGAGAGTGTGGCCCGCTCGTGGTAGATGACGAGCTCCAACTCATGCACGGTCAGTGCCCCGGCCTGGGCCGGCATCTGGGCGCCGGAGCCACCGGCCACCCGCCGTCCCTCGGCACCGTAGGTCTCACCGTTGATCGCAGCGGACCCCCGGGCAACGTGCAGCATCTGGTCGACGACCCGGGGGAACGTGGTGATGACCTCGCCGTCGGAGAGCTGGTAGCCGGACCCGCCACCGCCGTTGCCGCCGTGGCAGCCGGCGCAGCCGGCCTCGGCGTAGAGAGCCGCCGACTCGACGAGGACCGGGTCCTCGGTTTCGGGCTGCTGCATGGTGCCGGCGAAGCTCATGGCCCAGATCGGCAATGCCGCCACGACCGGAAGCGCCCACACCGGGATCCGATTCCGTGACTTCGACGCCGTGACGAACTCCGGCTCGGGCTTGGGCGCCTCGGGCTCGGGATCGAGATTCGGGAACGTGACCACCGGACCCTCGGGGGCCGCGGCCTCGGGGGTCGCGGCGCTCGCGGCCACGGGTGCGGCCGTGCTCTCGGAGGCCGCAGGTGCCGCCGATTCGGAGGATTCGGAGCCGGCGTCGCCAGTGGTTTTACCCTTGGCCGCCTTGCTCCGCTTCAGTAGATGTTCGGGGATCTCGGTCAACGGTCCTCCGGCACGTGAGTTCAAGAACGAGTATCCGGTCGGCGGTGCTTCGCCGGACGGACGAATCTGGAGCGAGCCCGAGTGTAGAACCCGGGTCGCACGACCAAACAACTTATCAACAAATCTCGACCGAACGGCCAGCTCGAGCCGCAAACACGGTCACCGCAACAGGATCTCAACGAGTCGAACCGGGGCCGGTGAGGCCGGGCCTGGTGTCGCCGGATGTGTTGCCGCCCGCGTCGCGCCGCGTATAGGGTCGACCATGGATGTTCGGTTACGGATGCGCGGTTTCCGGCCTCAACGACTAGATTTGTGCACAGGTTCACAAAGTCGTCGCGATCGCCCGAATCGGTCTCCGAGGCGGCAGTGGACCGTACAGGACTGTAACCGTCACCACCCAACGGCCACGGTAGGGTCGTTGGTGTAGAAGCACTCTCTCGATCCAGCGTCAAATTCCAACGTCAAGGAGTAGTCAGCAACGTGGTCGCCCTCGTGACATCGATTCTGGTTTCGGCACTGATGTCGGTCGGAATCTTCTGGTACGCACGGCGCCGCCCCGTGGGCACTCCATTGACCTGGGGTGAGGCCATGGTCGGTGCCGCCTACGTCTTCTTCCTGAGCTTCCTGGCCTACGGCGTCGTGCCCCATCAGTGGCTGACGCTGGCCGAGAACGAGTTGTCCTGGCGAGCCGACCGCATCGTCTTCGGCCCCGGCAACATCATCCAGCCCATCAGCCAGGGCGGCTGGTTCCCGTTCGACATCACCTACCGCACGATCTCCGACACCATCGCCGTCGTCATCTACGGCATCGCCCTCGGCCTCCACATCTGGATGTGGGCCAAGTGGCAGAGCCGCGACGCCGATGCCGAGGCCCGTACCCAAGCAGCCCTCAACCGGACCAGCTCGTTCGGTCGACCCCTGATCAAACAGGGTTAGGCACCGATACGGGAGGTAAGCACTCACCGCATGGCCACGACCGACGCAAATCCGCCACTTCCGGAGTTCCGGACCGACTACCTCCTCATGGAGGTCGACGCCGACTACCTGGCCAAGGCCGTCAAGCCCAAGCAGTTCATCCACATCGACCAGTCGGAGTGCATCGCCTGCGAGGGTTGTGTCGACATCTGCCCGTGGAAGTGCATCCACATGCAGACGCTCGACTGCATCGACGAGACCTACGGCGTGGCCAAGCCGGGCGACGACCCCGACGACGCCTTCATCTTCACCATCGACGATGATGTGTGCACCCGCTGCGCGCTCTGCGTCGACCGCTGTCCGACCGGCGTGATCATCCTCGGCAAGGTCGGCGACCCGAACCCCGCCGGTGACCACCATCAACGGATGCCGAGCTACGGCTACGGCTACGGCATGCGCCTGGCATAGGATGGCCGGCGCCCACAAACCGACCAGCGCGAATCCAATCACACGAATCCGACGAACGAACTAGCAGGAAGCAAACACCAGGAAACCTCATGGCAAAGTCGATTCAAGACTCACCGACACTGGCTGAACGCCTTCAGGCTTCACTTTCCTCGATGCCCGACGCCGTCCAGGGATCGCAGGCCTGGAACTCGATCTTCCGGCCGGGCTCGGTGTTCCGCAAGGGCTACACCGACAGCCCGAGGAACCGCTCCTACGTCATCATGAACAGCGTGCTGTACCACCTGCACCCCGTGAAGGTGAAGCGCCACGCGGTCAAGGTGAGCTACACCCTGTGCCTCGGCGGTCTGAGTTTCTTCCTGTTCATCCTGTTGACGATCACCGGCATCTTCCTCATGTTCTTCTACCGGCCCACGGCGGCCGCGGCCTGGAACGACATCGAGGCGCTGCAGACCCAGATCGCCTTCGGCCTGCTGGTCCGGAACATGCACCGATGGGGAGCCCACCTCATGGTGATCTCGGTGTTCCTTCACATGGCCCGTGTCTTCTACCACGGGGCCTACAAGGCGCCTCGTGAGTTCAACTGGGTCATCGGCGTGATCCTGTTGACCCTGACGTTGTTGCTGTCGTTCACCGGTTACCTGCTTCCGTGGGACCAGCTGGCCCTGTGGGCGGTGACGGTGGGCACCAACATGATGGGCTTCACGCCGGTGTTCGGCGATCAGGTGAAGTTCGTGCTGCTCGGTGGCAGCGTCATCGGCACCGACACCTTGCTGCGATGGTACGTCCTACATGTTTTATTCGTCCCGTTCGTGACGGTCATCTTCATGGCCATTCACTTCTGGCGGGTCCGTAAGGACGGCGGTATCTCGGGTCCGCTCTAAGCCGACACGAGTTATCGACCGTGCACATCTCTGGACCGAGCGATAGAGAGCGATAGAAAGCGACATGACTGAAATCCCGGAGCATCTCCGAAAGCGAGCGGCTGAGGCCAAGGCGAAAGCCCAAGGTGGATCCGATGAGGGATCGGCCGACGGCGGATCTGCCGGCGGCGAGTCGGCGGCCCCGTCCGGTGCCGCGTCCAAGATCCCGGCGCATCTGCTCGAACGCTCCAAGTCGGCCAAGTCCCGCGGCGACGAGGGTGCAGGCACTGCGGTGGCGGCTTCCGGCGGTGGAACCGCGGTGGCCACAGCACCGGCCCCGGCGGCCGCCGTGCCTGTCATGACCGGCCCGGCCGGCCATACCCAGCGCCTGCTCACCGTGGTCAAGTCCGGCTCCATCCAGGACATCAAGGCCAAACCCCTCGACAAGGTCCACACCTGGCCGCACCTGATCGTCGTGGAGTTCGGTGCGGCGCTGGCCATCACCGCCTTCCTCACGATCTTCTCGATCTTCGTCAACGCCCCTCTGTTGCGGCTGGCCGACGTCAACGCCACTCCGAACCCGTCGAAGGCGCCCTGGTACTTCCTCGGTCTCCAGGAGTTGTTGACGATGTTCCACCCCATGGTCGCCGGTGTGACCATCCCGGGCATCGGTCTGTTCGCCCTCATGCTCGCCCCCTACATCGACAGGAACCCGAGCAACAAGCCGGAGGATCGCAAGTTCGCGATCTCGGTGTTCACCTACTTCATGATGTTCTGGGCGGTGCTCGTCATCATCGGTTCGTTCTTCCGAGGCCCTGGATTCAACTTCGTGTTCCCCTGGGTTGAAGGCATCTTCTTCGATCTGTAAGTCAGGAGCTAGCAATGGCAACCTCAATCGTCATAGGACTCATCGTTCTCGCCCTCCTGGCCATCATCGTGTTGACCGCGGCCGTCCGTCGGGGCGACACCCGGTCGGCCATCGGCGAGCTGTCATCGGAGACGGTCCGACGTGACCGGTCCGCCGACTCCGGCGGCGTCACGTCGCGGACGGCGGGTGAAGGCCGAGCGGTCGAGGCCGCGGCCAAGGGCCGGCGATCCGGCGAATTGGTGGCACTGAAGGAGCGGGCTCCGGTCGAGTACACGCCGTATGTGCCGCCGGACCCCGAGACACTCGGCGTGACCAGGCGGCAGTTCCTGAACCGCTCCATCACCGCCATGTTCGGTCTGGCCCTGAGCGCCTTCGGTGCTGCGGTCATCGCCCAGCTGTGGCCCCGTCCCACCGAGGGCTTCGGCGCCCGGATCAACGTCGGCCGTCTCGACACGGTCAAGAACGAGATCGCGGCCGGCTCCGGTTTCTACTACTTCCCGCAGGGTCGAATGTGGATCACCGAGTACCCGGCCAACGCCGTGGTGAAGGCCCAGGCGGCCTATTCCTTCTACCCGAAGGTGGAAGCCGGGCTGAAAGCCGGCGTGGTTGCGTTGTTCCAGACCTGTCCTCACCTAGGATGTCGTGTGCCCGAATGCAAAACGTCGCAGTGGTTCGAGTGCCCCTGCCACGGTTCGCAGTACAACATCGTCGGAGAGAAGAAGGCCGGCCCGGCCCCTCGAGGTATGGACCGATTCCCCATGCAGGTAAGCGCAGCGAACGAACTCATCGTCGACACCGGAGACGTCATCCAGGGTCCCCCGATCGGCACCAACACCACCGGCCAGGAAGCTGAGGGGCCGCACTGCTTGAGCTCTGGCGGCGGTCACTGATGCCCAACCACATAGCTGCGTACTCTCCCATTCTGGGAGCGAATTTTCGAGCCATCGGTGTAACCGTTGCGGTCATCGTCCTGCTCGGTTTCGTCGCCGCCTGGATCCGCAACATCATGGTCTCCCGGGGCGAACTCGGGTCGGAGATCGAACTCGCCCCGAACCGCAAGGAGTATCTGAGCGACGAGGATCTGGAGGGCCCCAAACTCGACAAGTCGCTGAGTTTCGCCCTCGTTCTACTGACGCTCCTGGCCCTGATCCTGCCGTTCTACTGGATCGCCGAGCCCGGCCGCCAGGAGGGTGCCGTCGCCGCCTACAACCGGTCGTTCGAGAGCCGGGGCAACGACACCTACACCGAGGGCGCACAGTGTGTGAACTGCCACGCCGGTGGCGGCGTCGGCGGCAACGCCCCCTACGTCCTCCAGGACGCGGACGGGCAGTTCATCGCCAACGCCACCTGGCAGGCCCCGGCCCTCAACAACGTGCTGTTGCGCTACAGCGAGGACGAGGTCCGCTACATCCTGAACTTCGGTCGACCCGGATCGCCGATGGCGGCGTGGGGCACCCCGGGTGGCGGTCCGCTGACCACCCAGCAGGTCGACAACGTCATCATCTACATGCGCACCCTACAACAGCAGAGCCTCGATCCGATCGACATCGCGGCAGCCGGCGATCCCAACGATGCTCAGGATGCCGAGAGCCAGGTCGCCCTCGCCGAGGCCCACGACATTCGTGACGACGTCATCGCCGAGGTCGAACGGTCGATCGCCGACGGTGAGTTCGAAACCATCGGGGAAGCGGTGTTCAACCTCGGTCTGAACTCCGGCTTCGGCGCCGGCGCCTATTCCTGTGGACGCTGCCACACCGCAGGCTGGTCGCTCGGTCTCGATGTCGTACCCGACATTCTCGACGAGGGGGTTGCCGCATGCGGAGGCGGTGATCCGTCGGGCATCGGCTACAACCTCTGCAACGGCTCGACGAAGGACCGTTTCCCCGACGACACCTGGCTCCTGCCCGACGGCAGCTGGTATGAGCTGGCCAACTTCGACGAGCTCACCCAGGCCGAGCCGGTCCCCGGCAACCCGGCCGACTACGACGGAACCTACCTGCTCGCCGCCGACGGCAGCACGGTACCCCTCGATGACCAGGGTGAGCCGGTCGACGGCAACGGCGTCCCGTACTTGATCCTGGGTCCTGGTCCCGACGGCGACCCCGATCGCGACGGCGATCTCGCATCCTGTGAGTACGTGTCGTCACTGTGGGAGTACACGGGTGACGAACTCGACCCCAACGGCTACGTCGAGGAATACGGGCTCTCGGTCGGCGACCAGTTCCCGTTCGATTCCGAGATACCGGTGGAGTACGACTCCGAGGAGGAGAAGTTCGTCCTCCCGTATCCGCTCACCGAACCCGATCTCGTCGCCGAGATCACGTATTTGAAAGACGGCCGTCTGGCCACCGGTTGTGACATCGTCGAGATGCCGCCGCGGACCAGCCGGGCCCACTACCAGTTCATCTACGAGGGGGCCGACGCCGGTAGTGGCTACGGTCGAGGTGGTATGAGCGGTGCGGGCATGATGCCGGGATTCGGCAAGATGCTGCCGCCCGAGTACATCCAAGCCGTGGTCGACTACGAGCGAGGTCTGTGATGACGGCACTGGCATCGATAACCGCAGCCCAACTTGGGTTCATCGACGGCATCGGCTTCGACCCGTTCTTCCGGGGCTTCCTCAGTGTCATGGTCGGTGTGGTCGTTCTCATCGGCGGCACCTATCTCCTGATCGCCACGAACACCGGAACCAGAAGCGGCTTCATGATCTCGATGGCCGGACTGTTCGGCTGGATGTTCCTGATGGGCATCATCTGGACCGTGTACGGCATCGGCTGGCGAGGCAATCCCCCGACCTGGGAGCTGGTCGAGGTGAACGTCGACGACGTCGAGGACACCGACGACGGGCTGCTGTTCTCGGAGGTCGAGGGTGCCCCCGACCTGGCCGGCGTCGTGCTGGAGGCACCCGGTGTCGATGACCCCGACGAGGCCCAAGCGGTCGCCCTCGAACAATCCGAAGGTCTCGATCTGGGCGACTGGCGGTATCTGCCGACCTCCGACTCGACCCGAGGTGAGGCGCAGGCGGCGGCCGACGCCCTGCTCCTCGAGGAAGGCGTCTACGAGGCCGGCGAGTACCTGCCACTCCAGTTCGGTGGATTCACCCGAGGGGGCAAGCCGATCCTCGAGATCGACGAAGGCACCAACTTCTTCGCCGAGCAGTTCTCCCGGATCGGTCACTTCTTCAACGAGACGTTCCTGCACCCCACTCACAGCCAGGAGCTGATGGTCATCCAGACCAGGGCCATCGTGGCCAAGCCGACACTGCCCGGTCAACCACCGCCCGTCGCCGAAATCGATCCCGACGCCCCCCTGATCTCGGTGGTGATGGAGCGCGACCGTGGAGGTCCCATCCCCAACATCATCAGTGGGCTACGCTTCACCCCGTTCATGTTCACGATCTTCAACGGACTCGTGTTCGCGGTTCTCGCCTGGGGACTGCACAACCGGGACCGGCGTGAGGCGGAGATTCGGGCGGCGGTCGGCTAGACCGATGTCGGATCGGCAGCGGCGCCGAATCCATCACCACAAACTTTTCGTTCACCAAGAGCAGAGGAGGACCACATGGCTCAGTACCTACCGGTTCTGGCCCTGTTGATCCTGGCTGCGCTGTTCGCCGGCTTGAGTATCATTGCGTCCAAGCTGCTGGCACCGCGCAACCCGACAGTCGAAAAACTTGCGCCGTACGAGTGCGGTATCGTGCCCGGACGGGAACCGCCCGAGCGGTTTCCCGTGCGTTTCTATCTGGTGGCGATGCTCTTCGTGATCTTCGACATCGAGATCGTGTTCCTCTACCCGTGGGCTGTCGCCAGCGACCGCCTCGGGCTGGCCGGCTTCCTGGCCATCCTGATCTTCTCGGCCCTGCTGTTCGAGTCCTTCGTGTACCTCATCTCGAAGGGTGCCCTCGATTGGGGTCCGTTGCAGGTCAACCGTAACCAAGTCGATCGGGGGCTCATCCGCTCCGCCGACCGCACGGCGGAGTCGACGATCCGCCGAGTCGGACTGGAAGGCCGCTACGAGGTGGCGCAAGAGGTGGCGCAGGAGGTTCCTGCCTGATGGGGATCGTTCAGAATGTCCAGGACCACGGGATCGAGGGGCTCGACCACAACGTCATCACCGCCCCGCTGGAGCGGCTCGTCTCCTGGTCCCGATCCCGCTCGTCGTGGCCGGCAACCTTCGGGCTGGCCTGCTGTGCCATCGAGATGATGGCGACCGGCGGTTCACACTACGACATGGCCCGCCTCGGGATGGAGGTCTTCCGGGCCTCACCCCGTCAGGCCGACGTGATGATCGTCGCCGGCCGGGTCAGCCAGAAGATGGCGCCGGTTCTGCGCCAGATCTACGACCAGATGATGGAACCGAAGTGGGTCATCTCCATGGGGGTCTGCGCCTCGAGCGGCGGGATGTTCAACAACTACGCCATCGTGCAGGGCGTCGACCAGGTTGTTCCCGTCGACGTCTACGCCCCCGGCTGTCCGCCGGGTCCCGAAACGCTGCTGCACGCCATCGAGACACTGCGCTACAACATCGAGACCGGTGAGCTGCTTCGACGGCGGGAGGCGACCGGAACCGGCGCCAACATCACCATCGAGCAACGTGACGGTCAGGGCGCCCCCCAGACCGTCGAGCTGGTGAGGAAGCCATGATGGCCGACGACGACGAAGCCGCCGAGAACACCGGCGCAGACGCCGAGGCCGAGAACGCGGAGAACCTCGATGCGGCCGATGCGGCCGAGGAGATCGCCGAGTTCGAGGAGGCCGCCGACGAGTCGGACGAGGCTCCCGAACCGGCGGAGGTCGACCCCGAGATCCTGTACGGCTGCGCGTTCAGTCATTCGCGAGGCCAGCAGGTGATCCACCCCCGTCGGGAACAGTGGCTCGACGTCGCCCAGCAGCTGTTGGCCGACGGCTGGAACATGTGCGTCGACGTCACCGCGGTCGACTACAGCGCCTACGGTGCCGACCGGAACCTGCCGGCCGAGATCGCAGCCGAGCGATACGAGGTCGTTGCATCGTTCGTCTCCCACACCCGGCGGGAGCGGCTGCGGGCCCGGATCCAGGTTCCGGCCGACGACCCCCGCATCGATTCGCTGTACGCGCTGTACCCGGGATCGGACTTCCTCGAGCGGGAGGTCTACGACCTGATGGGCATCACCTTCGACGGCCATCCCGATCTTTCCCGAATCCTCATGCCCGAAACCTGGGAGGGCCACCCACTCCGCAAGGACTACGCGGTGGGGGCCATCCCGGTCCAGTTCAAGGCGCCGTCACAAAACTCATGACCGTTACCGACGACACATCACCGACCACCGAGAGCGACATCGACACCGACACCGGACAGGCGACCGCGGCGGGTGCAGCCGGTCAACTGCACCTCCTGCCTCGCCGTCACGCCGTGCTCCGCATGAGCGAGGTCAAAGCGGCTGAGCTGATGGCCGACGAAGCCGAGCCCATCGGGGGCGAAAACGACCAGACGATGTTGATCAACATGGGTCCGTCGCACCCGTCGACCCACGGCGTGCTGCGACTCATGCTCGAACTGGACGGCGAAACCGTGCTGCGGTCCAAGCCGGTCGTCGGCTACCTCCACACCGGCATGGAGAAGACCGGTGAGCAGCTCACCTATCTTCAGGGCCCGACGAACGTCACCCGAATGGACTACGCGTCACCGCTGTTCAACGAGCTGGTGTTCTCTCTGGCCGTCGAGGAGCTCATCGGGCTGGAGATCCCGGAGCGGGCCACCTGGATCCGGATGCTGATGTGCGAGCTGAACCGGATCTCGTCACACCTCCTGTTCATGGCCACCAACGGGATGGACCTCGGCGCCGTGTCGATGATGATCTACGGCTGGCGTGAACGGGAGCAGGTGCTTCGGTTCTTCCAGAAGGTCACGGGCCTGCGGATGAACCACAACTACATCCGTCCCGGTGGTGTGGCCGCCGATCTGCCCGACGGTTGGCGGGAAGACGTGACCGAGCTCATGGAGATGCTGCCTCCCCGGCTGGAGGAGTATGACACCTTGATGACCGGTCAGCCGATCTGGCGTGACCGGCTCCAGGGGGTCGGCGTGATCACCCCGACCGAGGCCATCGCCCTGTCGGCCACCGGGCCGATTCTCCGCTCCACCGGCGTTGCCTGGGACCTCCGCCGGGACATGCCGTACCTGGCTTATCCCGACGTCGACTTCGATGTGGTCGTCGGGTCCTACGGCGACTCGTTCGACCGCTACGCCATCCGCCTCAACGAGATCCGGGAGTCGATGCGGATCGTCCACCAATGCCTGGAGAAGATGCCCGACGGTGACTACCGGGCTCAGGATGCCAAGGTGACGCCGCCTCCGCGGGCTCGGATCGACGAGTCGATGGAAGCGCTCATCCACCACTTCAAGATCTTCACCGAGGGATTCAAGGTGCCCGAAGGCGAGGTGTATGTGGCCGTCGAATCGCCCCGGGGCGAGTTGGGTTGCTACATCGTGTCCGACGGCGGCCCGAAGCCGTACCGGATGCACATTCGTGGCCCGAGTTTCGTGAATTTGCAGACCCTGCCGCACATGATGGCTGATAGCCTCATCGCCGACGCGGTCGCCGCGATCTCCAGCGTTGACCCCATCCTTGGAGAGGTGGACAGATAGTGAGTCGATTGAGCGCGGCGAATGTGCTGCTGGCCAAAGAGATCATCTCCCGCTACCCGCGTCCGAAGTCGGCTCTCATCCCGCTGCTCCACCTGTCGCAGGAGCAGAACGGCTGGGTCACCAACGATGCGATGGAACACATCGCCGAGCTGATCGACGTGACTCCGGCCGAGGTGCTCGGCACTTGCTCGTTCTACGAGATGTTCAAGCGTGAACCGGTCGGCAAGTACATGGTCAACATCTGCACCAACATCTCCTGCCAGCTCAACGGGGGCGAGGAACTCCTACACCACGCCGAGGAGACGCTCGGCATCAAGCCCGGCGGCACGACCGACGACGGCCTGTTCACGTTGGAGGACGTCGAGTGCATCGCCGCCTGCACCGAAGCACCGTGTCTGCAGGTCAACTACCGCTACGAGTACAAGATCGACAACGACGGCTTCGACGCGATGATCGAGGATCTGCGCAGCGGCAAACGGTCCGACATTCCAACGCACGGCACACTGGCGCGGATTCGTCAGCGCATCGATTCCGAACGCGGGGCCGGTATCGATCCGCCGGAGAGCACCGGCAAACCCGACTGGTTTGCGTCCCGCGAGCCGGTCGAGGAAGGGGCGTCCTGACCTTGCCTACGAACGCTTACGTACCGCACGCCCCGGGATATGTCGACAACGAGGGTCCCAAGATCGTCACCTCCCGCTTCGGCGACCCCGATAGCCACCGGTTGCCGAACTACGAGAACTCCGGCGGCTACAACGCCCTTCGGGCCGTGCTCAACATGGAGCCTGCCGACGTGCACGGCCAGGTTCGCGATGCCGTGCTTCTCGGCCGGGGCGGCGCCGGCTTCCCGGCCGGCGTCAAGTGGGGATTCATGCCGCCGGTCTGGCCCCGGTACCTGGTCGTCAACGGCGACGAGTCCGAGCCCGGCACCTACAAGGACCGGCTCCTCATGGAGCGCGATCCCCACCAGCTCATCGAAGGCTGCCTCATCACCTGTTTCGCACTCGGTCTCAACACCTGCTTCCTGTACGTGCGGGGTGAGATGGCGCTGGCGCAGGAGCGCATCGCCCAGGCCCTCAACGACGCCTACGAAGCCGGCTACGTCGGCCGCAACATCATGGGCACCGATGTGTCGATCGACGTGGTGCTCACCTGGGGTGCCGGCGCCTACATCGTGGGCGAGGAGACGGCCCTGATCGAATCGCTGGAAGGCAACCGGGGTATGCCCCGGCTGAAGCCGCCGTTCTTCCCGGCGGCCAAGGGCCTCTACATGAAGCCCACGATCGTCAACAACGTGGAGACCCTGTCGAACGTGCCGTGGATCGTCATCAACGGCGCCGACGCCTACAAGCGGTTCGGTTCCGAGCGTTCGCCCGGCACCCGGATGCTGGCCATCAGCGGACACGTGAAACGACCCGGCGTCTACGAGGTCGAGCAGGGCAAGGTCACGTTCCGGGACCTGTTCTACGGCGACAACTTCTGCCAGGGCATCCGCGACGACAACGAACTGAAGATGTTCATCCCCGGCGGCGGTTCTGCGCCGTGGTTCTTCCAGGAGCAGCTCGACCTGCCGTTGGAGGCATCCGAGGTCGGCGCTGCGGGCTCGATGCTCGGCTCCGGGGCGATCGTGGTGATGGACGAGACGACGGACGCGGTCAAAGCCTGCCTGCGGGTGGTGCGGTTCTTCGCCCGGGAGTCGTGTGGCAAGTGCACGCCGTGTCGGGAGGGCACGACCTGGGAGGAGAAGATCCTGCAGCGGATCAACGACGGTTACGGCCGGATGGAGGACATCGATCTGCTGTTGTCGATCGGCGATCAGATCAGCCCCGGACCCTATCCGACGGCGGCGTTCGAAGAGGCAGGTCTCACCGCGGTGCCGTTCCCCCCGAAGCAGACGACCATCTGCCCCCTCGGCCCCTCGTCGGTCGCTCCGATCACCTCCGCCATCCGCCGGTTCCGCCACGAATTCGTTCAGAAGATCGCGGCCGCGTCGAACGGCGGTGCACACGATGAGGGTGTGCACGATGAGGCTGTCGACGAGGAGGTCAGCGCGTGACCGCCACCGATCCGACACACGCCACCACCGGTGTTCCGTTCACGCTGAACGGCACCGACTTCGAGGCCAAGCAGGGTGAACTCCTGATCGATGCCTGCGAGCGCAACGGCGTGCACATCCCCCGGTTCTGCTATCACCCCCGGATGAAACCGGTGGGCATGTGCCGGATGTGCCTCGTCGAGGTCGACACCGGCCGCGGCCCGGCGCTGCAGCCGAGCTGCATGCTGCCGGTCACGCCCGAGATGAAGGTCGAAACCGAATCCGAGGCCACGAAGGCGGCCCAGGACGGCGTCCTCGAGTTCCTGCTCGCCAACCACCCACTCGACTGCCCGGTATGCGACAAGGGCGGCGAATGCCCGCTCCAGGACAACGCCTACTCCTACGGTCCGGGCGAGACCCGGTTCGTCGAGGAGAAACGGCACTACGAGAAGCCGATCCCCATCAGCGATCTCGTCCACCTCGACCGGGAGCGCTGCATCCTCTGTGACCGCTGCACCCGTTTCGCCTCCGAGGTGGCCGGCGACCCGCTGATCCACTTCATCGATCGGGGCTCCCAGACCCAGGTCAACACCTTCCCCGACGATCCGTTCTCCTCGTATTTCAGCGGCAACACCGTGCAGATCTGTCCGGTGGGCGCGCTCACCGCGGCCCCCTACCGGTTCAAGGCCCGGCCCTGGGATCTGAACGCCGTGGAGTCGACGTCGACCGTCGACTCGACCGGCGCCCGAATCGTGCTTCAGGCGTCCCAGAACGAACTGGTTCGCATACTGGGCGTCGACTCCGATGCCGTCAACTGGGGATGGCTGTCCGACAAGGACCGCTTCATCTACGAGGCCAACGGTTCCCCCGACCGGATCACCCAGCCGATGCTCGCCTCCGACGACGCCGAGCCGTCAACTGACGATGGCGCTCGCACCCGTCGGCCGGTGCGCTGGTCGGAGGCGACCAAACAGGCGGCCCGGGCGCTACGGATCGACCCCGAGAAGGTCGCCGTCATCGGAGGATCGCGTCTGAGCCTCGAGGGGCAGTACGCCTGGAGCAAGCTGGTCAAAGGCATCGTCGGAACCGACAACTTCGACGCCCAGCTGGGGGATGGCGTTCCCGCCGCGCTGGCCATGGGTCTCGATCGTGCGACCATCGACAGCGTCTGCGCACCGGGTGGTGTCATCGTGGTCATCGGCCCGGATCTGAAGGAGGAGCTGCCGTCGCTGTACCTCCGGGTCCGCCATGCCGTGCTCGAAGACGGCGCCACCCTGATCGAGGTGAGTCCTCGGGCCACCAGCCTGGCGTCGATCGCGGCGGTCAACGCCCGAACCCTCCCCGGTACCGCCGGTCAGGTCCTGGCCGCGGTGGCCGACGGTCGGCTCGACGAGGCGGTCGGCACGGTCGACGCGGCACAGCTCGAGGCCGTCCACGCCACACTCACCAGCGGTCGCCCGGTGTCGGTCCTGTTCGGTCGGGCCAACCTGGCCGAGTCGGCCCGCTATGTGGCCGACGCGGTCGGTGCCATTCGCCGGCTCGTCCCCGACGCCCGGTTCCTGCCGCTCCTGCGTCGAGGCAACGTACACGGCGCCCTCGAGATGGGCCTCACTCCCGGCTTCCTGCCCGGTGGCGTTCGCAATCGTCGCAAGTCGCTGCCCAACTGGCCGAGCACCCCCGACTTCGAGGGCAAGGACACCGACGGCATCCTCCGGGCCGCGGCGGCCGGCAATGTCGAGACGCTGGTCCTGCTCGGCGCCGATCCCATAGCCGACTTCCCCGACGTCGGTCTGGCCACCCAGGCGCTGGCCGAGGTCGACACCATCATCGCCGTCGACTGTTTCCTGACCGACTCCTCGTCGCGGGCCGACGTGTTCCTCCCGGCCGCCATGGCCGGCGAGTACGACGGTGCGTTCATGAACATCGAGCGCCGGATCAGCCCGCTCAGCGCCAAGGTGACCGCACCCGGCCTGTGCCGGCCGGATTGGATGATCGCCGCCGAGCTGTCGCTGGCGGTCGGCCCCGATCTCGGGTTCGCCAGCCTGGAGGAACTCCGGGCCGAGATGAGTGAAACGATCGCCAACCTGGGCGACCTGGCGTGGGTCGATCTGAACACCTCCGACGACGGTCCGATCCCGCCCCCGCAACGCAACTGGGATCTCGACTTCGGTGACCCGGCCGCCCTGCCGCCGGTGTCGAGCTACGGGTTCCGCCTGGTCGTCGACCGCAAGCTGTGGGACACCGGTGTGATGGTGCAGCATTCGCCGTCGCTGGCCGATCTGGCCTCGCCGGCCATCCTGCGACTCAACCCGGCCGACGTTCACCTGATGGACCTCGACGACAGCGACTACATCCGGGTCGACCAGGGTGACGTCGAGTTCGACGTCCGGTTCATGGCCGATGAAGCCGTGTCTCCCCGGACGGCCTGGCTACCGGTCGGGTTGCCCGGTTTCGACATCCGTCAGCTGCTGGCCGCCGGACGGTCCATCACCAACGTCCGGCTGCAGAGTTCGGCGCTGGACAGCGGACCGCTCGAGGAACCGGACCAGCTCGACGACGCCGTTCTCACCGACGACGAACCCGACACCGACGGGGAGGAGCGCCATGGGTGACCCCTATCTGGCCGACGGTGTCGACTTCGGCGACGTCATCATGGCGGTGGCGAAAGCCGGTATTGCGTTCGCCCTCGTGCTGGTCTCGGTGATGCTGATGGTGTGGTTCGAGCGGAAGGTGGTCAGCCGCCTTCAGAACCGCATCGGCCCGAACGTCGCCGGGCCGTTCGGCCTGCTCCAGACCCTGGCCGACGGCATCAAGCTGTTCTTCAAGGAAGACATCATCCCCACTCGAGCCGACCGGTTCGTCTTCCAGCTGGCGCCGTACCTGTCGCTGATCACGGCCTTCCTCACCTTCGTGCTCGTTCCGATCGCCGGAGACTACTCGGAGGGGCGCAACGGTTCGGTCACGATCTTCGGTCGTGAGACCTACGTCATGGTGGCCGACCTCCCTGTCGGCATCCTGTTCTTCCTGGCCATGAGTTCACTCGCCGTCTACGGCATCATGCTCGCCGGCTGGTCGTCGGGCTCGAAGTATCCCCTGTTGGGGTCGGTCCGGGCCTCCGCCCAGGCCATCTCCTATGAGGCGGCGCTCGGGCTGTCGCTGGCGTCGGTGCTGCTGGTCTCCGGTTCGCTCAGCACCCATCAG
Source organism: Acidimicrobiales bacterium (assembly GCA_965216675.1). Taxonomy (GTDB): domain Bacteria; phylum Actinomycetota; class Acidimicrobiia; order Acidimicrobiales; family SZUA-35; genus JAHELU01. Next base: position 3,668,721 of record CBDCGK010000004.1, read on the forward strand.
ATCGTGATGCGCCAGGCCGAAGGGGCGTTCGGCGGTATCGCCACCTGGAACCTCGTGGCCACCGCGTTCATCCCCTTCATCGTCTTCCTCATCGCCGGCACCGCCGAACTCAACCGCCCTCCCTTCGACCTGGTCGAGGCCGAGCAGGAGCTGGTCGGAGGTTTCCACACCGAGTACTCGTCGATCCGATTCTCGCTGTTCTACCTGGCCGAGTTCATGAACACCGTGACGATGTCGGCCATCATCGTGACCCTGTTCCTCGGTGGCCCGGCCGGTCCGAACTTCGGTTTTCTGCCCGGCTGGCTGTGGGGTTTCGTCTGGTTCTTCGCCAAGCTGCTGGTCTTCCTTTTCACCTTCGTCTGGTTCCGGGCCACCCTGCCCCGGCTGCGCTATGACCAGCTGATGGATCTGGGGTGGAAGGTGCTGATCCCGGTTTCGCTGGGTTGGCTGTTGATGCTGGCCGCCATCCGGCTGACCCAGACCGGCCGCATCGACGTCGAGAACACCGGTGCCGATGTGGTCATCGTGATCGGCCTCGGAATCGCGGTGCTGTTCATCGGTGCGATGCTGTTGTCGCTGGCCATCCGGGCCGCCCGCGAGGAGCGGCTGGCCGAGAGGGGCCTCGTCGAGAGGCCGGTGGCCCCAACCGTGGGAGACGCTGTGACGGAGGTGCAGACGTGGGGTACTTAGAGGGTTTCGCCGTCACCCTGAAGAAGATCGCCGAGGGCGTCACCACCCGCAACTACCGGGCCGGTCGAGGCGGCAAAAGCGATCTCAAGGCCCCGAAACCTGAGCGGCTGCACGGCCGTCACGTCCTCAACCGCTACGAGGACGGCATGGAGAAGTGCATCGGCTGCGAGCTGTGCGCCGGTGTCTGCCCGGCCAAATGCATCTACGTTCGAGGTGCCGACAACCCACTCGACGACCCCAAGTCGCCCGGTGAACGCTACGGCTACGTCTACGAGATCAACTACCTTCGCTGCATCCACTGCGACCTGTGCGTCGAGGCCTGCCCGACCGAGGCCATCACCGAGTCGAAGCTCTTCGAGTTCTCCTTCACCAACCGCGACGACGCCATCTACACCAAGGCCGAGCTGTTGGTCGGCGACGACGGCAAACCCAAGAACCTCCCGTGGGAGGACTGGCGCGAGGGCGAAGACGAGCACACGTCGGGCTGGATGCGGGCCACCGCTCCCTCCGGCAAGGCCGCCTTCGAGGGGGTCGTCGGTTGGTCGGGTGAACTCGGCTACGGTGTCCGGGCCCCCGAGGAAGGACAGCGGGTCGCGAGCGCCTCCGGCGATGTGACCGAGGCAGATGCCGACGCCATGACCGAAACGAACGAGGAGGACGGGCACTAGATGGTCGATGTCATCGTCTTCGTCGTGTCGGCTGCCATCATCCTGGGCGGCGCGCTCGGCGTCATCCTGAGCCGCCACCCGGTCCGGGCGGCCCTGTCACTGATCGCCACCTTCTTCGGCGTTGCCGTGCTGTTCGTGCAACAGCAGGCCCACTTCCTCGCCGTGGTCCAGGTCGTCGTCTACGCCGGCGCCATCGTGGTGCTGTTCCTGTTCGTCATCATGTTGCTCGGCGTCGACTCGGTCGACGACATCGCCGAGGAGCCATTGGCCGGGCAGCGGGTCACTGCGCTCCTGCTCGGCGGCATGCTGCTGGCTCTGATCCTGGGCGGGCTGTTCCTGTCCGGACCAGGCCTCGACACCGACGGCGGCGCGTTGGCGCTGAGCGGGCAGCCGTCACAGAACGGTTCGGTCAGCCAGCTCGACGAGTCGCAATCCGACATCGACCTTCTGGCCGATGATTTGTTCACCCGCAACGTGTTGTCGTTCGAGGCGACCGCGCTCCTGTTGACGATCGCCACCGTGGGCGCGGTGGTTCTCGTGCGAAACCGGGGCGGTCAGGATCTCGTGGTCGACGAGCCGGGAACGGCAAAGCGGTAGGGACATCGGGCAGGGAGAGTAGGAGGTTCAGGGGAGAGATGGAAGTAACGGCCAGTTGGTATCTGGTGCTGAGCGCGGTCCTGTTCGCCATGGGTTTCGTGGGCCTTCTCGTCCGCCGCAATCCGCTGATCATGTTCATGTGCATCGAACTGATGCTGAACGCGGTCAACATCTCGTTCGTCGCCTTCTCCAACGCCCTCGATGACATCGGCGGACGGACGGCGGTGTTCTTCGTGTTGGTGGTGGCGGCCGCCGAGGTGGTCGTCGGTCTTTCACTGGTGGTGGCGTTGATGCGCCGCCGACCCTCGCTCTCGGTCGACGATCTGACGTCGCTAAGGGGTTGATGGTGCTCGATATCGCTTGGCTCATACCGGCTTTTCCGCTGCTCGGCTTTGTTTTTCTGGTGTTGTTCGGACGGCGGCTGGGTGAGCCGTTCGCGGGCTGGCTGGCCACGTTCGCCTCCGCCGGTGCCTTCGCGTCGACCGTCGTCGTCTTCTTCGGGCTGGCCGCCCTGGAGACCGCCGAACGGTTCCATCTGGTCACCTTGTTCACCTGGCTCGATGTGGGCTCGTTCACCGTCGACGCCGGGCTGCTGGTCGATCCGCTGTCGATCACGATGTGCCTGTTCATCACCGGGGTGGGCACGCTGATCCACCTCTACTCGATCGGCTACATGCACGGTGATCCGAACTTCTCGAAGTTCTTCATCTACCTCAACCTGTTCATCACCTCGATGCTGCTCCTGGTGCTGGGTGACAACCTGCTGTTGACCTTCCTCGGGTGGGAGGGCGTCGGTGCCTGTTCGTATCTGCTGATCTCGTTCTGGTTCGACGGCGGGGAGGAGGGCACGGCCAATGCCTCGGCCGGCAAGAAGGCCTTCGTCACCAACCGCATCGGCGACTTCGGGTACATGCTGGCCATGTTCCTCGTCTTCGTCGGCATCGGCTCGATCAACTACGACGACATCGCCACCCGGGCCGGCGAACTGGGATCCCGTTCCGCCACCCTCATCGTGGTGTTGTTCCTCCTGGCCGCCGCCGGCAAGTCGGCCCAGCTGCCACTGTTCGTGTGGCTGCCCGACGCCATGGCCGGCCCGACCCCGGTTTCCGCGCTCATCCACGCCGCCACGATGGTCACCTCGGGCGTGTTCCTGCTGACCCGCCTCAATCCGATCCTGGCCGAGGCCGAGGTGTGGAGCACCGGCCTGATCGCCTGGGTCGGTGCGCTCACCGCCCTGTTCGCGGCCACGGTTGCCGTGGCCCAGAACGACATCAAACGGGTGCTGGCCTATTCGACGGTGTCGCAGCTCGGCTACCTGTTCCTGGCGGTTGGGGTCGGCGGCTACGTGCCGGCCATCTTCCACATGGTCACCCACGCCTTCTTCAAGGCGCTTCTGTTCCTCGGTTCGGGCTCGGTCATCCACGGCCTGCACGACGAGCAGGACATGCGTCGAATGGGCGGGCTGTCGAAGCTGATGCCGCTCACCGCCATGACCTTCATCGTGGGCTGGCTGGCCATCGCCGGCGTGCCGCCGTTCAGCGGCTTCTGGTCGAAGGACGAGATCCTGCTCTACGCCTGGAACTACGACGGCCTGGGCGGCGCGGCCGGCGGCAAGGTGCTATGGGTCATCGGTCTCGTCACCGCGCTGTTGACCGCCTTCTACATGACCCGCCAGGTCATCCTCACGTTCTTCGGCCGCACCCGCTTCTTCGATGTCCGGGCCGGCGAGATCGAGGCCGCCTGGGATGCCAGGTCGGAGTCCTTCGACCGTTCCATCGCCGAGGCCGCCGAGGCCGAGGAGAAGGCCCTCGCCGCGGTCGAGAAGGCCCGCCAGGACGTCACCAAGAAGCAGGACGCAGTGGCCAAGGCGACCGAGAAGCTGGTTGCGGCCCGGGAGGCGGTCGACGCCTCCGAAGTCGGCGCTGATGGTCATGACAAGCTGGTCAAGTCGCTGGAGCGGGCCGAGGGAGCCGTCCCGAAGGCCGAGGACGGGGTTGTGAAAGCCGAGGAGAAGGTCCTGGCGCTGGTCTCCGAGGTCGAAGAGGCGGCCGAGCACAGCAAAACCCTCCAGGCCGCCCGGGTCGACCTTCGCAACGAGCGTCTGGCCACGCCGATGCCGCCTTCACACGTCACGGCCCGTACCGAGGCCCCGGTTCTCGACGATGACCTGGTCGAGCACCTGCCCGAGTCGTATCGCCACCGCCAGGAGTACCACCCTCACGAGTCGCCGTGGACGATGACGGCGCCGCTGCTGGTGCTGGCGCTGCTGGCCGCGGCCGGTGGCGGCCTGAACCTCCCGTTCACCTCGGAACTGCACTTCCTGGAGCACTGGCTCGAGCCGTCGCTGTTCGGTCACGAGGTCCACGTCACGGCCGCCGCGTCGACCAAGTGGATCCTCGCGGTCATCGCCGTGCTCGGTGGTTTGATCGCCATCGTGGCCTCGTTCCGGGTCTACATGGCCGGCGCGGTCGATCCGGCTCGCATCGAGCCCGAGGGTGCGGCACGGGCCTGGTACCTCGACGAGACCTACGCCGGGTTCTTCGGCGGTCCGGGCCGTGCGTTCTTCGATGCTCTGGCCGCCTTCGATCGAGGCGTCATCGACGGTGCGGTCCGAGGTGTGGCCCAAGGCACGGTGGCCCTGGGTCAGATGATGCGGGCCATGCAACCGGGCTTCGTTCGAAGTTACGCCCTCGGGATCGGTCTCGGTTCGGTTCTGATGATGGTGTGGTTCCTGGGGAGGCTGTTCGTCTGATGGGTAGCTCGGTGTTTGCAACGATCCTCGCCGCCGAGGCGGTGGAAGCCGTCGAATTTCCGCTTCTTCCGACGCTGGTCGCCGTGCCTCTGCTGACGGTGCTGCTTCTCTTGGTACTGCCGCCGAGCCGGGCCGACTACGTCAAGCTCACCGCGCTGGTCGGTTCGCTGATCACCGGTGCGATCTCGATCTACCTCCTGTGGAACTTCGCGGTCGGGGAGGCCGGCTTCCAGTTCGTCTCCCGCTACGACTGGGGTGGCCTCGGGTTGAGCCTGTTCCTCGGTGTCGACGGGATCTCGTTGTTCCTGGTGGTGCTCACCGGCGTTCTCTTCCCGATCGCCATCGTCACCACCGACCCCCATCACGATCCCAAGCCCTACTACGTGTGGATGATGTTGCTGATGGCCGGGTCGATGGGCGCGTTCATGGCGCTCGACCTGCTGCTGTTCTTCATGTTCTTCGAGGTCGTACTCGTCCCGATGTACTTCCTCATCGGCGGGTGGGGTCACGGCGATCGCATCTACTCGGCCATGAAGTTCTTCCTCTACACGATGGCGGCGTCGGCGCTGATGTTGGTCGGCATCGCCTCGCTGGCCATCCTGGCCGCCCCTGATGACGGGCTGACGTTCGATGTGACCGTCCTCGCCGAGCATGATCTCGGCTCGACGGCCGCCACCTTGATCTTCCTGTCGTTCGCGCTGGCCTTCGCGGTCAAGGTGCCTCTGTTCCCGGTGCACACCTGGTTGCCCGACGCCCACACCGAGGCCCCGACCGCCGGCTCGGTCATCCTGGCCGGCGTCATGTTGAAGCTCGGCACCTACGGCATGCTCCGCTTCGGCGTCTACCTGTTCCCCCAGGTCGTCAGCGACCTGGCCCCGATCTTCATCGCACTCGGTGTGTTCGGCATCGTCTACGGTGCCGCCGTGGCCACGATGCAGTCGGACCTGAAGCGGCTGGTGGCCTATTCGTCGGTGGCCCACATGGGCTTCATCGTGCTCGGCATCTTTGCTCTCAACAATCAGGGCCTGTCCGGGTCGGTCATCCAGATGGTCAACCACGGCATCTCGACCGGCGCCCTGTTCATCCTGGTCGGCTGGATCTACGAACGGCGTCACACCCGCCAGATCTCGGCGCTCGGCGGTCTGCAGAAGGCGGCCCCGCTCATGGCCGGGGTCTTCACCCTCGTGATGCTGTCCAGTGTCGGCCTGCCGGGCCTCAACGGGTTCGTGGGCGAGTTCCTGATCCTGCTCGGTGCGTTCTCGGCCGCCCGCTGGTGGACGGTGGTCGCGGTGTCCGGTGTGATCCTCGCCGCCCTCTACCTGCTGTGGGCCTATCAGCGCAGTTTCCACGGTCCAGCCGAGGGCGACAATGCCACCATGCGTGATCTGACGCTCGGCGAGATGCTGGGCATCCTGCCGCTGCTCGGACTGATCGTGTTCATGGGCGTCTATCCGAAGCCGGTGCTCGATCGCATCGAACCGTCGGTCGACGCGCTGATCGCCCACGTCGAGTTGAACGTCGAAGGGTTCGCCGAGGCCGAACCGGAGTCGGTCACCCGGGCCGGAGCCGACGGCATGGTGGCCGTGGCCCATGAGGTCGAAGAGAGCGCCGAGGACCACGGTGGCGACGGCGACGATCACGGCGGCGACGCCGATGAAGGGGCCGATCACGGGGAGGAAGGCGAATGATCGCCATGATCGCTCAAGATTTCGTGGCGGTGCCGGAGGTCGCCTGGTCACTGCTCTCGCCGTTGCTGGTGGTGGCCATCGGTGGCATCGTCCTCATCACCATCACCTCGGTCGTGCCGCCCCTTCGGGGCCGGGGTTTCCCGGCGGCATTCACCATCCTCACCGCCACCGTGGCCGGCTGGTTCCTGCGGTCGGTCTGGCTTGACGTCGAACTCGAAGGCCCCCGGCTCATCGTCGGTGACGCCCTCGCCATCGACCGGTTCACCCTGTGGGTTTGGGCCACGATCTGTGTCGCCGTGTTCCTGGTGGCCGCCCTGTTCGACGGTTACCTGCGCCGGGAGCGTTTTGAGGGCCCCGAATGGTATGTGCTCATGCTCATGTCGGCGTCGGGCGGGATGATCATGGCCGCCGCCCAGGATCTGATCCTGACCTTCCTCGGCCTCGAGATCCTTTCCATCGCCGTCTACGTGCTGGCCGCGCTGCACCTGCGCCGTACCGACTCCCAGGAGGCGGCGTTCAAGTACTTCGTGCTCGGCGCTCTGGCCTCGGCCCTGTTCCTCTACGGCATCGCCTTGATCTACGGTGCAACCGGGTCCACGTCGCTCAACGCGATCGCGGCCGTCCGGGCCGACAACGCGCTCGGCCTGAACCCGCTCGAGGACTCCTCGATGATGCTGGCGGGGATCGCCCTGCTGCTGATCGGGTTCGGTTTCAAGGTGTCGGCCGCGCCGTTCCACATGTGGACGCCGGACGTCTACGAGGGTTCACCGACCCCGGTGGTCGCCTTCATGGCCTCGGCGGTCAAGGTCGCCGGATTCGCCGGTCTCGTCCGGGTGTTCTGGGACGGGCTGGGCATCTACCAGGCCGACTGGCGGCCTGTGATCTCGATCCTGGCCATCGCCAGTCTCGTCGTCGGCTCCTTCCTGGCCGTGGCCCAGACCAACGTGAAACGCATGCTGGCCTACTCGTCGATAACCCACGCCGGCTTCATGCTGGTGGCGGTCGAGGCGCTCGCCGGCGGTGTCGAGGGCTTCGCCGCCACCAACGAAGGGCTTCTGCGATCACTGGGTGGGGGCGAGGCGCTGCTGTTCTACCTGCTGGCGTACACCTTCATGACGATCGGCAGCTTCGGTGTGTTGACCGTCGCCGGACGCCGGGGCGACGCCGCTCACACACTTGACGACTACCGGGGGCTGTCGAAGTCCCAGCCGCTGCTGGCCGGGTTGATGGCGGTCATGTTGTTCGCCCAGGCCGGCGTGCCGTTCACCTCCGGCTTCCTGGCCAAGTTTCGGGTGATCGCAGCCGCCGCCAACGGCGGCTCGTACATCCTCGCCGGCATCGCCATGCTGGCCGCCGTCGTGGCGGCGGTGCTGTACCTGCGAGTGGTGGTGACCATGTACATGGCCGACACCGGCGTCGCGGTGGCCCACGCGATGACCGGCCCCGACACCGACGACGAGCTGGCCACCGACACCGGAACCGCCGGCGATGATGCCGCTGCCGACGCCGGAGACGATGGCATAGGCACCGACCACAACATGCGGCTACCCCGCCCGGCGGTGGTCGCCATCGTCATCGCCGTCGTGGCCACGATCGTGCTCGGTACCTTGCCGTGGATCGGCCAGGGCGTTCTCCGGGCCGCGGCCACCGATCTGCTCTGGCTTCGCTAGCCCCGACGTCCGGCGACCGCTGGTTCAAGGCTCGGTACGGCACAGGTCGTTGAGAACCCGTCCGGCGACGGCGGTGTCGACGACCTCGAAGCCGTGACCCACCAGCGGTCCGTCGAAGCCGGCGGCGACGAGGGCGCTCGTGAAGGCCGCTAGATCGATGACCCCGTTGCCGGGGGCCACCACCCGCCCCGCCCGGTCGATGTCCTTGGCGTGAGCCAGCACCACGTCGTCGCCCAGCAGGTCGAGTGCCTCGTCGAGGATCTCGGGTTGCCGCGCCAGACCGCCGACACCGATGAGGTTCGCGGCGTCGAGGATGATCTTCAAGTGGTCGGCTCGGAGCTGGTCGAGCAGTTTCCGGGCCGCCTTGGCGTCACGAACGATGTTGCTGGGTTCAGGTTCGACGGCCAGCACCAGACCGAGGGCACCGGCCTCGGTCAGCGCCCAGTCGAGCTCGGCCCTGAGGTCGGCCCATGTTTCGGGCGAACCGTTGTCCGGGTGGGCGGTCCACTTGTCGGCCGGGTGCCGTGTCCCGGTGCAGAGGGTGACGACCGGACTGCCGATCACGGTGGCCGCCCGCAGCACGTTGGCGAACCGCCGCCGGTCGAGCCGGCGGTGGTCCGGGTCGGGGTGGGCCATGTTGTAGGTGCCCGACAGGGCGACCATGGCGACACCGAGACGCGCCGCCTCCTTCCGTCCCTCGATCAGGGTCGCCTCATCGAGCCGATCGGGAAGGCTCGCCATCCCGAAGCTCGACAGGTTCATCTGAGCGCCGGCAAAGCCGTCGTCGGTGATGGCCCGCAACACCTCGGTGATCCGGCCGGACGGGTAGGTGCGGGAGAAGATCGCCGGGATGAGGGCCAATGCGTTACACCGGACCCGATACGTCGGCCAACTCGACGGTCCGACCGGATTCGGTCGATCGGCGGATGGCGACCAGCGCTCGTATCGACGCGACGCCGTCGTCGACCGAGGCGCCGGTCATGGCCACGTTGTGTTGGATCACGTCGGCGAAGGCCTCGATCTGCCGGCGGTAGAAATGGCCGTCGGCGCCAAGGACACGGGTGTAGGCGCCGGTGGCCTCCCGGAAGATGTCGACCTCGCTCGACTTGAAGTACCAGGGATTGTGGGTTTTGGCCACGACGCTTCCGTGTTGACCGTAGATCTGGAACCCTTCGTGCCAGTCCATTCGCACCGGCAACGTCAGGTCGAGATGGCCGAGGGCTCCGTTTTCGAAGTCGACGTCGACGAACCAGCACATCGCCCCGTGGCGTTCCGACAGCCGGGCCTGCACCGAGCGGATCGGCCCGGCCAGGTGGCGGGCCAGGTCGACGAGGTGGCTGCCGTGGGCCAGCAGTCCGTAGCGTTGACGATCGATCTTGGGATCACCGGCAGGCTTGAGGGAATCGGCTCCCGTGCGGGTGACCGGCTGGACGGCATCGGTCATCGTGTATCGGTGGGTCGAGTCGCAGTACCAGGCCTTCAGCGCCAGCATGTCGCCCATCTCGTCGGTGACGAATGCCCGGGCCGACTGGACCCCGGCGTCGAAGCGCAGCATGTGGCCGACCTGGAGGACGAGACCCGACGAGTCGACGTCCGCCCGCAGTTCCTCGACCTCCTCGACCGTCACTCCGAGGGGCTTTTCGCAGAAGACGTGTTTGCCGGCGGCCAGCGCCTGCCGGGCGGCCCGCACGTGAAAGGCATCGGCGGTGGCGATGATCACGGCCTCGACGGTGTCGTCGGCCAACATGGCGTCGTAGTCGGTGTGGATCGCCTCGGCGTCGTAGTGGTGACCGAACCGGTGGGCCAGCTCGCCGTCGCGGTCGCAGACGGCGGCCAGCACCACGTTGTGGGCCTTCTGCACCGACTCGAGATGAGCCGCCTGGGCTATCGGGCCGCACCCCAGTATCGCAATGCGTAGCGGAGCCGCATTGCCGCCCAGTTTGGACGGCGGGGTCAACTCAGCCGCCGGACGCAGCCGAATCACCGTCGGCCCCGGCCACCGACTCGTCGTAGGGGTCGTCCAGCCAACCGTCGGGCAATGCCACCACCTGGGGTCCACGAGTGTGTCCCCGGGCGGCGCGGATGTTCTCCGGCGGGAGTGGCGCGTCGCTCAGGGTTGCCAGCAGTGCGGCCAGCTGATCGAGGCTCTCGACCTGACCGAGTTGTCCACGGATCGCCCCGCCCACCGGGTAGCCCTTGAGATACCACGCCGTGTGCTTCCGGAACTCGCGGATCCCCTTGTAGGGACCGAACCAGTCGACCAGGAGCTCGGCGTGCTCCATCATGATCGTCCGCACCTCGGCCACCGTTGGTGGCTCCGGGATCGGCCGCCCCTCGAAGGCGGCGGCCAGCTGGCCGAACAGCCACGGCCGGCCGAGGCAACCCCGACCGATGACCACACCGTCACAGCCGGTCTGGTCCATCATCGACAGGGCGTCGGCGGCCTCCCAGATGTCGCCGTTGCCCAGCACCGGTATGGACGTCACGGTCTCCTTCAGACGGGCGATCGTCGTCCAGTCGGCGGTGCCGGAGTAGAGCTGCGCCACCGTTCGCCCGTGGAGGGCCACCGCGGCCGCGCCGCAGTCCTCGGCAATACGGCCGGCGTCGAGGTACGTGAGATGGTCGTCGTCGATCCCGACCCGCATCTTGACCGTGACCGGAACCGGACCGGCGTTGTCGACGGCGGCGGTGATCACCGAGGCGAGGAGACGACGCTTGTAGGGGAGTGCGCCACCGCCGCCGTGGCGGGTCACCTTGCGGACCGGGCAACCGAAGTTGAGGTCGAGGTGGTCGATGCGGTCCTGCTCGACCAGTCGCTGCACGGCCTGTCCGACGTAGGCCGGATCGACGCCGGCGAGCTGGAGGCTGCGCGGGGTCTCGTCGGGAGCGAAGCTGGCAAGATGATCGGTCTTCTGGTTACCTTCGCACAGCGCCCGAGCCGAGATCATCTCGCTCACGTAGAGTCCGGCCCCGAATCGGCGGCACAACCGGCGGAACGGCGCGTTCGTCACCCCGGCCATTGGAGCCAGCACCACCGGCATGTCGACGGTGATCGGCCCGATCGTCAGTGGTCGAAGGTCAACGAGAGTCATCCCCCTCAAGGCTAGGCATCGAACGAGGCCGACACTCGCGGGCCGGGACCGCCGCCACCGGTCGCCGCCGGCTTTGCCTCGAGGACCTCGTCGATCTCGCTTAATCGGCAGGGCCGATGCATCAGGTAACCCTGGATGTGGGGATGACCCATGTCGGTCAACATGTCGTACTCGTCTTCGGTCTCCACCCCCTCGGCCACGATCGACAGATCCAGCCGATGACCCAGCTCGATGAGTGAGGCCACGATGGTTCGGGCCCGGGGGTCGGTGCCCATCGAGGTGATCAGCGAGCGATCGAGCTTGAGCACCGAGACGGGTAGCGACCACAGGTAGCCGATCGACGATGCTCCGGCTCCGAAGTCATCGATGGCGATACGGAATCCCCGGGCTGCCAGTCGCTCCAGGATGCGGATAGCGTCGGGGTCGCCCACCAGCTCCCGTTCGGTGACCTCGACCAAGATGTTCGACGGTTCGGCCCGGGACGACAGGAGCGACTGATGGATGATGCCGATCGGATCGCCGATCGCGAGCTGGGACGGGGCGACGTTGACGGCCAGGTAGTTGGACGGGGACTGGGCCAACCAGCCGTCGAGTGCGGCCAGACTCCGCCCGAGCACCGCTTGGAGGACGTGGTCGAGAAGCCCGTAGCGGCCGGCCACGTCGATGAACTCCCCCGGGGGAACGGTGCCCCGCGTTGGGTGACGCCATCGGGCCAGGGCCTCGAACCCGACAAGACGCCGGTCGGTGGTGAAGACGCCTTGGACATCCGCGTCGAGCTGCGAGGTTCCGATGGCGGCTCGAAGATCGGCCTCGGTCTTGACCCGCTTCTCGATCAGATCGTGGAACGTGGGCTCGAATGCCTGAATGCGGTTGCCGCCGAGTTCGGCGGCTCGCATCAGCGCGGTGTCGGCCTCTCGAAGCAACGTCGACGCGTTCTTCTGGTTCGGTTCGGAGAAGGTGAAGCCGATCGACAGGCGCAGATGAACGGTGGTCCGCTGCAACACCATCTGACCGGTCAGGACCTCATGGAGCTTCGCCGCCAGCCCGTGTGCCTCGGCGTCGTCGTCCAGTCGGCGGGCCATGACGGCGAACTGGTCGCCGCCGATGCGGGCGACGGTGTTCCGCACCCCGACAAGCCCGGCCAGCCGGCGAGCCACGGTGATCAGCAGGGCGTCACCGAACTCGTGGCCGTAGGTGTCGTTGATTGCCGCGAACCGGTCGACGTCGACGATGAACAACGCCACCGATTGGCCGGTGGCCAGCACGGTCTGCAGCTCGTCGACGAACGCGTCGCGGTTGTCGAGTCCGGTCAGCCGATCCTTGACCGTGCGGGCCTTGACCTCGGCCGACAGGTTCCGCTCCTTCGTCAGATCCCGCCCCTCGACGAACACCAGCCCGTCGCGGCCGTGGTGTTCGAACCGGAACCGCCACTGGAGTTGGGCGGCGGCCGGGTCGGGGCCCGGTGGAGGGACCGAGATGACGGCCCGTCCCGTTCCGGTGCGCAGCGCCTCCCTGAACGCGTTGACGAGGTGGGATTTGGGAGGCTGGCGAAGTGCGTCGACCAGTGTTGTCCCCGGGAGCGATCCGATTCGACGGCCGGCGGCGTTGGCGAATGCGGGGTTGCCATGGAGGATCACGCCGGAGGAGTCGGTGACCGCCAGAGCCGTCGATCCATGCCGGTAGGACCACTCCGCGAGGCGGGTCCTAGGCGCGGTCGAATCGCTCACGGTAGATCCATCGTCGAAAACCGGCGCTCGGTTAATCGCCAGGGCTACAGATTCCACTCCAACGAGTCGAACACGAACAGATAGCCACCATGAGGAGTCATCCATGTCCGAAGAGAACCGCTTTGATCCGTCCACCACGGCCCTGCTTCTGGTCGAGTACCAGAACGACTTCGCATCGGAAGGCGGTGCGTTCTTCGATGCGGTCAAGACGACGATCGAGCGGAACGACATGTTGGACAAGTCCAAGCGGGTGACGGCTGCGGCCCGTGACGCCGGGCTCACCATCATCCACGCCCCGCTGGCCTTCGACGCCGGGCACGCCGAGATCGCCGGCTCGTCGTACGGGATCCTGAAAGGCGTCGCCGACAGCAAGGCGTTCGCCAACGACACGTGGGGGGTCGAGATCGTCGATGACATGCGACCCGATCCGGCCGACGAGGTCCTGACCGACAAGCGAAGCCTCGACGCCTTCTCGACCACGAACCTCCAGTTCGTGCTGGACAGCCGGGAGATCGAGACGCTCGTGATCGCCGGCTTCCTGACCAACTGCTGCATCGAGTCGACGATGCGGGGCGCCTACGAGCGGGGCTATGAGGTCGTGCCGATCGTCGACTGTATGGCGGCCACCAGTATCGAGGAGCACGACATGGCGGTGAAACACAACTTTCCCCGCTTCTCCCGACCCATCGATCACCACGAGTTCCTGAACAGCCTGCCTGTCGGCGTTGGCGGCTGAGAGCCCCCGCCGGGCGGCGCCGGACCCTTCAACCCATTAGGGTGTGGGGATGGCAGGTTCGCAACTCGAGGTTCTGGTTCAGCCGTTCAAGGAGAACGATCCCGGCCCTCATGTTCTCGCCGCCGTCGAGGCGCTCGAAGCAGCCGGTTTGAGTCCCGACATGGGTCCCTTCGCCACCACGGCCGAGGGTGATCTCGAGGTCGTCATCGACACGGTGGCCACCATGCTCCGGGCTGCATTCGCACACGGGGCCACGTCGGTCCAGCTCCATCTCGCCGGCTCCGGTGACTAGTTCACCCCACGGGGGGATCGACTCGCAGGCCGCGGCCGACGGTCGCGCCGATCGTGGTGTCGGCCGTCGTGCCGATCTGGTGGTTGTGAACGCCGGGCTCATCGCCACCGTCGACGACGCCGGGCGGGAGGTACCCGGCGGTTGGATCGCCGTGTCGGAGGGACGGATCACCGGGGTCGAACGCCACGCCGAACGTCCACCTCCCCCCGCGGATCGTGTCGTCGACGCCAAGGGTGGACTGGTCACACCGGGACTCGTCAACACCCACCACCACCTCTACCAGAACCTGACCCGGGCCTACGCGCCGATGACGTCGGCCCCGCTGTTCGGCTGGTTGCAGACCCTGTATCCACTCTGGCGGGCCCTCGACGAGGAGGCGGCCCACGTGTCGGCCTGGGTCGGCCTGGCCGAGCTGGCGTTGAGCGGGTGCTCCACCTCCACCGATCACCTCTATCTCCATCCAGCCGGTGGCGGCGACCTGATCACGGCCGAGATCGAGGCCGCGGCCGACCTCGGCCTGCGGTTCCATCCGACCCACGGTTCGATGAGCCTGTCGGTCAAAGACGGCGGACTGCCGCCCGACGACGTGGTGCTCGACGAAGACGAGATCCTGGCCGAGAGTGAACGGCTTGTCGGTCTTCACCACGATCGTTCGTACGGCGCCATGACCCGGATCGCCCTGGCTCCCTGCTCCCCGTTCTCGGTGACGCCGGATCTGATGCGCCGCACCGCCGAGCTGGCCGAGCAACTCGATGTGCGTCTGCACACCCATCTGGCCGAGAACGCCGAGGACGACGACTTCTCGATGGCGACCTTCGGCCGTCGATGCATCGAGCAGTTCGAGGAGGTCGGATGGTGCACGGACCGGGCCTGGGTCGCCCACTGTGTGCGCCCCGACGCCGCCGAGATCGAGCGCCTCGGTCGGGCCGGGGTCGGTGTGGCCCACTGTGCGAGCTCGAACCTGATCCTCGCCTCGGGAATTGCGCCGGTCGTCGATCTCCGAGCGGCCGGATCACCGGTGGGCCTGGGCTGCGACGGGTCGTCGTCGGCCGATTCGGCGTCCCTGTGGCTCGAAGCCCGTCAGGCCCTGCTGTTGGCCAAACTCCGGAGCGGCGCCGATGCCATTGCGGCCCGCGACGTGCTGGAGATCGCCACGAGGGGTGGGGCCCGCTGTCTCGGGCGAGACGGCGAGATCGGACTGATCGCGGTCGGTGCCGTGGCCGATCTCGCGGTTTGGAACCTCGACGGCCCGGCCTTCGCCGGGGTGCTCGACGACCCGATCGAGGGATGGTTGCGGTGTGGCCCGACGGGGGCGACCCACACGATTGTCAACGGTGTGCCCGTCGTCGAGTACGGCCGGATCGTGTCGTCTCGACTGGAGGAGATGCTGGCCGCCCACCGACGGATCGCCCGGCGTTTTCAGCCGGCCTAGAGGTCGGGACCGGCGAGCCCAAGGTCACACCGTCGCGACATCTTCGGTCCGCCACCGCATGGGACACTGTGGCCATGAATGTGAACACCATCACCCGCCGAGGCGTTCGAGCGCTGTCGGCAACCGCTCTTGCCGTGCTGCTGACGGCTGTGATCGCCGGCTGCTCAGGATCCGACGACAGCTCCGACATCGCGACCGACGACCCGGTGGCAGACACCGACTCGACGACCGAATCGACCGAGACCACAGCGGCGACCGAGACCACAGCGGCGACAACCACGTCCGAGGCGGCCGACACGACCGAGTCCTCGGCGAGCGGGTCGACCGATTCGCCCGCTGCCGGAGCACCGGTGCCCGACGGATCGGGCTGCACCCCCGGCGACGGCGACACCCTGCCCGACGGTCGATGGTTCGGCTACGCGTCGAGTCGGGAGGCCGACTCGTTCTCGTTCGATCTGGCCTGCTGGTTCACCGATGACGACGCCACCCTCGCCGCCGCCGAGGACGGAGCGGAGAGTCCGCCGCCTGACGACTACCACATCCGAAACGACAACCCGGACCAACGCCTCCTGATCCCGGCGCCGGACGCCACCGTCGACTATCTGCACGAGCCCGGCGACCCGGCCAGCGTCAAGACGATCGACTACCCGACCTGGGTATCCGAGGCCGACGCCCGACCGTTCCAGCCGGCGGTCTGGGTCGAGATCGTGGACGGCCTGGTCGTCATGGTCGAGGAGCAGTACCAGCCGTAGCCCCGGGGCCGCCCAGCCCCCGTCGCCCATGGTCGTTCGCGGGCGAAAACGGTCAACCTCGTTCGTTTTCGCCCGCGAACGCGCTCATGCGGAGGCTCGGAGGCCGGCGAGGACCCGGTCCGGTGTCAGTGGGAACTCGGTGAACCACACGCCGGTGGCGTCGTGCACGGCGGCGACCACGGCGGGAGCGTAGGTCATCATCGGCATCTCGGCCATGCCTCTGGCGCCCCACGGGCCGCGGGGGTCGGCCAGCTCCATGATCACGCTGTTGATCTCGGTTGGCACGTCGCCGATTCCGGGGATCAGGTAGGTACTGAACCGGGGATTGAGCACCCGCCCATCGGCCACTCGGAGCCGTTCGCTCAGGCTGTAGCCGTGAGCCTGGGCCACCGCCCCCTCGATCTGGCCGACCACCAGGTCGGGGTTGATCGCCCGCCCGACATCATGGGTGCTGGTCACGCGGTCGACCACGATGTGACCGGTCTCGACATCGACGGTCACCTCGATGGCCTGGGCCACATAGCCGTAGCTGAAGTTGGGGGTGCAGATGCCGGTCTCCGGGTCGAGGGCCTCGGTCGGCGGGGGTACATAGCGGAAGAACCCGCGGGCCGGACGGTCGCCGTCGCGCCACGCCTTCTGGGCCTCCTCGGCCGCGCCGAGGATCGAGTTGCCGGCCATGAACGTCAGCCGGGACGCCGACGCCGAGCCCGAGTCACCGGTCGACGACGTGTCGGAGAACCTGCCGTCCATCCGTTCGAGCGGCACGCCGCTGGCCTCGGCCGCCATCTGCAGGAACGCCGTGTGAGCCCCCTGTCCGACATCCGCGCCGGCGTGATACAGCTCGCCCCGTTCCGGTTCATCGGCCTCCTCGTCGCCGTAGAGGACGATCTCGGCCTCGCAGCGCTCCGGGAAGCCGAACGAGAACCCGACGTTCTTGAATGCGCAGGCGAAACCCCGTCCCCGCTTCAGGGCTCCATCGGTCGGGGGTAGCGAGGCGAACGGCGAGAACGGTTCGGCCGGGGCCAGGTCGGTGCCGTCGTCGCCGCCGGACCCCATGGCGGCCTCCGAGGCGCAGCGGTCGATCACCTGCGGCAGCGTCACGCCGTCGGGCATCGGCGTTTGGGTGATGAACTCGGAGCCGTTGCGCAACGTGTTGCGGCGGCGGATCTCCACGGGATCCATGCCGAGCGCCTCGGCCAGACGGTTCATCTGACATTCGGCGGCAAAGGCCGCCTGAGGCCCGCCAAAGCCCCGGAATGCGCCGGCGGGAACGGCGTTGGTGTAGACGGCGTGGGAGTCGATGCGGGCGTTGGGGACCTCGTAGGGGCCTCCCTGACCGATGTGGAGGTTGCCCAGCACCTTGTTCGACGTGTAGTTGTAGGCACCGGCGTCGAGCCAGGCCTCGCTCTCCACGGCGGTGATCCGGCCGTCGGCGTCAGCTCCCCACTTGGCCCGGATCCGGCCCCGATGCCGCTTGTGGTGACCGACGATCGACTCCTCCCGCGACCACACGCTGGCCACCGGCCGGGTCTCCCCCTGTTGTGACAGCCGCCAGGCGGCCAGCGCCATCACGATCTGGAGTGACATGTCCTCCCGACCGCCGAACGCGCCACCTATCGCCGGGTAGATGACCCGGACCTGGTCGAGGTCCATGTCCAGCGCGTGGGCGATCTGCTCCCGGTCCTCGTGGGTCCATTGACCGGCGACCTCGACGGTGACCCGGTCCTCGTCGTCGATGTAGGCGACGGCGGCCTCCGGTTGCAGGTAGGCGTGCTCCTGGTAGGGAACCTCGTAGGTGGCCTCGACGACCACGGCGGCCCGGGCCCAGCCGTCGTCCATCGAACCCTTGCGGATCCGGTAGGAGTGGTAGTTGTTGGTTTCAGCCCCGCTCTCGGGATGGATGAGGGGCGCGTCGGGAGCGAGGGCGGCGTCGATGTCGGACAAGATGGGCAGCGGTTCCCACTCGGCAACGACGGCCGCCGCCCCGGCCTCCGCCGCCTCGACGGACTCGGCGATCACGATGGCCAGATGATCGGCCTCCCACCGGGACACATCGCAGGGCACATCGGACGCCCCGGTGTGCTCGGTCGAGATCAGCACCGGTTGATCGAACAGCGTCAACCCGTATTCGTTGACCGGAACGTCGGCTCCGGTGAGCACCATGACCACACCGTCGGTGGCTCGGGCGGCCGCCACGTCGAGCGACAGCAGCCGGGCGTGAGGCTGATCGGTGAACACGACCTTGGCCCACAGTGCGTCGTCGGGGATCCGGTCGGCCGGGTACTGTGCCTCGCCGGTGACCTTGCTGTGGCTGTCGATCCGGAGTGGGGTGGCGCCGACGCTCATGATGTTGCTCCGTTCCCGGCAGTGTCGTCGGACGGTTTCGCCGTCGGGTCGGCCCCGGCGGTGGCGGCGAGGGCGACGGCGTTCTCGATGGCCTTGTATCCGGTGCAGCGGCACAGGTTGCCGGACAGGCCGAGCCGCACTTGTTCGGCGCTCGGCGAGGGGTGTTCGTCGAGCAGTGCCGCACAGGAAACCAGGAATCCCGGGGTGCAGAAACCGCACTGTACGGCGCCGGTTCGGATGAACGCATCCTGGATCGGAGCGAGGGCGCCGTCGGTGGCCAGGCCCTCCACCGTCACCACGGTCGCGCGGTCGGCTCTGGCCGCCGGGGTCAGGCATCCCATGACCGCCCGACCGTCGAGCAGCACCGTGCAGGCCCCGCACTCACCCTCGGCGCATCCCTCCTTGATCCCCCGCAGCCCGTCCTGTTCCCGCAGCCAGTCCAGCAATGTCACCCCGACGGCGCCGGCTGCGGCGACCTCCCGCCCGTTCACCGTTGCCGACACAACCGACGACCGATCGAGCAGCGCGGCTCCGGATCCACCGCCGGAGTCGACAGGCGGGCCGTTGGTGTCGGTGTCGCCCGCCGTGTTGGCGGGCTGCACCGATGTTCCAACGGCCCGCCCCTCGAGCAGAGGAGGATCGGAGGGCCAACGCTCGGCCTGTCGATCGTCGGCGAGGACCCGCAACGCCCTCTCCATCATCGTCGCCACGATCGAGGCCCGATAGTCGGCGGTGGCCCGCAGGTCATCGATGGGGGAGGCGGCGGATGCGGCCAGGTCGCGGCCGAGGGCGACGGCGGTCTCGTCGAGCGGACGGCCGGCCAGCGCCGCGGCCAGATCGGGGACCTCGATCACGGTCGGGGCGACGCTGCCGAGCGCGGCTCGGGCGTCGGTCACGGTTCCGTCGTCATCCACGTCGACGACGACCGCCAGGTGGACGACGGAGATGGCCTGCGCCCGCCGCAGCCCGGCCTTGACGAAAACACCTCGTTGCCGGTCGGTCAACGCCGGCACGCTCAGCGCGGTGACCATCTCGTCGGGTTCGGTGACGGTGGCCCGGAAACCGGTGAAGAAGTCACCGATGGCGACGGTACGGGTGCCGCCCGTCGATCTCAGCTCCACGGACGCGCCGAGGGCGATGAGGGCGGAGATCGTGTCGTTGGCCGGGCTGGCGGTGACAACGTTGCCGACCACCGTCGCCCGGTTCCGCAGCTGGGGCGAGCCCACCTCCAGACATGCCTGGGCCAGCGGCAACAGGCGGTCGCGGCAGCGTTCGCTGGCGACCACCTGATTGTGGGTCACCCCGGCGCCCAACCGGATCCGGCCCGGTTCCGGTTCGGAGATCACCGCCAGGTCGGCGATCCCGCTGATGTCGATCATCAACTCGACGCCCTGGTGGCCGCCCCGGTCGAGTTCGACGACCAGATCGGTGCCGCCGGCGATCAACCTGGCTCGCTCCCGGTGGCGACCGAGCAGCTCGAGAGCAGCGTCGATGTCTGCCGGGGCCACGTAGGCAGGCACCCGTGTCGGTGGTCGCTGGATCTCGTGGAGCGTCATTGCCCTGCCTCCGCTGTCATGGGGCCATCGTAGCCAAATCTTACAATTTGTTAGATTCCGGCTTCTCGGTTGTCCGACTCCTCGGCCATTCGGATCGAGTTCCTCCCCACCGGGTTAGAGTTCGAGCAGTGCATGTTGCGCCCGGCCCGCAGGGTTCGAGACGGGGTCAGAGACGATGACCGAGTTGGCGCCAGACGCCGTCGAGGCCGCCTCCGGTATCCTCGACCGGCGATACCGACCGGCGGCCGTCGCCATCTTCACCACTGTCGCGCTCGCCGCCTTCGAAGGCATGGCGGTATCGGCCGCGCTACCCCAGGTCGCCGCCGACCTCGGCGACGTCGGTCTGCTGCCGTGGGTCATCACCAGTTTCCTGCTCGCCTCCAGCATCGTGGTCGTGCTCAGTGGGCCGTTCATCGACGGTGTCGGGTCGAACAGGATCTTCCGGATCGCGGTCATCATCTTCACCGTGACCGGCACGGCCGCCGCGTTCGCTCCCACGATGGCCTCGATGATCGCCCTGCGGGTGCTGCAGGGTGTCGGGGCCGGGCTCCTGCTTTCGTCGACGTTGTCGGGCGTCGCCCTCGTCTACCCGCAGCACCTCATCGGACGGGCCTATGCCGCCAACTCGACTGTGTGGGGGGTGATGAGTGTGGCCGGTCCGGCGCTGGCCGCCGCGATGTTGACGTACCTGAACTGGAGGTGGATCTTCCTGATCAACCTGCCGCTCGGCCTCATCTCGCTGGTGGCCGGCTGGCGCACCTTGCCGGGACCGGTGGAGGAGGCATCGGTCCGTCTCGATGTCCGAGGCGCGTTTCTCGTCGCCGGCTTGACCACCACGCTACTGGTGGCGCTCGATGCCATCGGCCCCTTCACGGTGGCCTGGCTCGCGGTCAGCGTCGTCCTCGGCGCGCTCTACGTTCGACACGCTCGTCGCCACCGGGAACCGATCGTGCGGCTCGAGCATCTGTTCCCGCAGCCGTACCTCGGCCTGGCGGTCGGGACCGGTCTGTTGCTGGCCGGCGGCATCGCCGTGTCGTCCTACACGCCGTTGTACGTACGGGCCGGGCGTGAGGGTTCGACCGGGGTGACCGCGTGGTCGGTGCTGTTCTTCAGCCTGGGTTGGACGGTGGGTGCGAACATCAGCAGCCGGCTCATGGACCGATGGTCGGAGTCGGCGGTTGCCGTGCTCGGGTTCTGCTTCACCGTGCCGGGACTGGCCGGGCTGGCGCTGGTCGCCCGGTCGGATGTCTCGCTGGTGGTCATCTTCGCCTTGTTGAGCGTGGCCGGTCTCGGTATCGGCTTCTCCACCAACGCCGGGCTCACCCTGCTGCGGGCCGTCACGGCGTCGGCCTCGATCGGCCGGGTCAGTTCGGTCTACCAGTTCGCCCGCAGCCAGGGCATCGCCGCCGGGGCCGCCATGGGCGGGGCCGTCATGCTGTTGGTCGTCGAACGCCGCATCGGCGACGTCGAGGCCGTTCGTGAGGTACTGGCCGGTGACACCTCGGGCGAACTCGGCGGACGGATCCCGGAGGCGGTCCAGGCCGGGTTCTCGGCCGCCGCCGCCACCGGAGCGGTTGTCGCGTTGGTCGGCGGGCTGATGATGGTTCGAATGCGGGGCCACCTGGCCGAAGCCCGGGCTCGACGAAGGGCTGGGCAGGATCACGTCGGTCGGGCAGAATGGAGCGATGGGGAAACGACGACGTGAGCGCGAGACCGATGAGGTCTTCGTGTCGTACTTCGACACCGCGCTCGGCGTGGCCGGCATCGGCTACACCGAACGGGCCGTGGTGGCGGTGCAGTTGCCGGAGGACAGCACAAGAGCAACCCGGCGTTGCTTCAGCCGGCGGCTGACCGACGCCACCGAGATCGACCTGACCGTGGATCCCCCCGACTCTCACGGCGACGACGACGCCGACCGCCGGTATGCCGTCGGACGGGATGCGATCGCCCGCATCCAGTCACTGCTGGCCGGCTCCGACGTCGACCTCGACCCGATCCCGGTCGACGTCTCCACCAGCAGCGACTTCAACCAGCAGGTCTACTCGGTGGTCCGAATGATCGGACGGGGCGAAACGTTGACCTACGGCGAGGTTGCCCGCCGTGTCGGTGAGCCGGGAGGCGCCCAGGCGGTCGGGCGGGCCATGGGAGCCAACCCGATCCCCGTCATCATCCCGTGCCACCGGGTGGTCGGGGCCAACGGGCAACTGGTGGGATTCTCCGCCAACGGAGGCGTGGAGACCAAGCGACGTATGCTGCTGGCCGAGGAGTGTCCGGCCGTGCCGCCGACACTCTTCGATCAGCTGTAGCTCCGCCCCTGCCGCTCGGCCTGGCCGTTACCGCTCAGAAGTCTCGAATGACGATGCGGTGTTTACCGCCGGCCGTCAACTCGAAATCCTCGTTGGTGGTCAGGACGACATCGAGTTGCCGCTGCGTCCGATCCTGGACCCACTTCATGATCCTGGCTCGGTCCTGATCTCCCCACGACGGCCGGGGCTCGATGCGGATTCTC
The DNA here is from genome assembly GCA_965216675.1 of Acidimicrobiales bacterium. Lineage (GTDB taxonomy): Bacteria > Actinomycetota > Acidimicrobiia > Acidimicrobiales > SZUA-35 > JAHELU01. Next base: position 3,691,228 of record CBDCGK010000004.1, read on the forward strand.
AGGCTGGCGGTGTCGGGTTGCACCATCTGCCACCGTCGCACACTTTCGACCTGGTTGAACGGGACAAAGAACGCGGCCGGGGCCAGCTCGGTTCCGTCGGGGAGGCGAACGAAGTCACCCGATCGCCCGGTCACGGCGGCCAACGTCCGACCCGGCTGACCACACGGGCATCGCTCGGGCCCGAGAACGCCGGTGTCGCCCGCCCGATATCGGATGAATGGCATGTGGCGGGCGTGGAAGTTGGTGATGACGATGGCGCCGGTCTGGCCGGGCGCACAAGCTCGACCGTCTTCATCGAGCACCTCGACGAGCGACTGATGGTCGGCCAGGTGCAGGTTTCCCCGTTCGCACCGATGGGCCATGATGCCGCCGTCGTTGCAGCCGTACTCCTCGACGACGGTCGACCCGAAGGCCTGGGCGATGTCACGCTCCCAGGCCGGCCACAGAGGTTCGGCCATGGTCACGATCAGTGGCGGACCTGGCAGCCTCAACCCAGCGTCGAGCACCGCGGCGGCCATGCCGGCGATCGTGGATGCATAGCCGTACCACAGTCGAACGTTCCGGCGGCAGGCCTCCTTCGAACGCAGCAGATCGACCGACCGATTGATCTCGAGGCTGCTCAAGGCGACGTCGGTCCGTTCGGCGGCCATTCGGATCCGTCGACCGAGGCTCGGGCGATGGAGGCCGAGCGACGCCGGGTACCCGAGGAGGAGGCGACGATCGCCGTAGTGGACACCGAGTCGGCGGAAACGATAGATCTGGGTGGCGTAGGATTCGGCCCACGCCCGACGATCCAGGGGATAGCTCCACGGATCCCCGGTCGATCCACCGGTGTGTTTCCAAACGACCGGAATGTCGGCTCGTTCATCCGAGAGGAACGATTTCGGTTCCCTGATGATGGTCTGCTTGTCGACGACCGGGAACCGGTCGAGGCAGGCGGGAAGTTTCCGGTAGGCCGGCACGTTGTCGGCGGCGTAGGTGAGGATCGCTTCGAGCGCTGCCTGTCGCCAGTCCTCGCGTTCCTGCCGGCCGCGGCTCGACCATTGCTCCCGTTCCTCGGCCAGGCTGAGGTAGGGGGCGCCGAGTACCGGCTCGACGAACGTTCTGACGGCGGTCGACAGTCCTCGGCGGTAGATACGTTCGACCCGGGTCGTCATCGTCGACCTAGGTGCCTTGCGACGGCCGTATCGTGTGATCGGTGCCGTCGGGATTCCGATGGTTGTGGGCCGGTTCAACCACGCGGCCGCCGGACGAGGCCGTGCCGATGGCGCGTTGCAGCAACTCGTACATCTGCAGCGACGGTGATACGCCGAGCTCTCGTTCGAGGACGGTCCGGTACCGTTCGTGGGTCCTGACCACTTCGGCGATGTTCCCGACGGCCAGGTGTGCACTCATCAGCGCCCGATACCCCGATTCCCGGAGTGGCTCCGCGGCGATGGCGGCCGTGGCCGCATCGATGGCAGCCGCGAACCAGCCGGCCTCGGTCAGCTGGGCCGACATCGAATCCAGGACGTGCAGCCGCAACTGTCGCCAGCGTTCCTGGTGGACGTCGAGCCATTCCTCGTACCAGCTCCCCAGCAACTCGAAGGTGAAGGCCTGGATCAGCTGCTGGATGCCGGTTCTGATCGGAACACCTGCCGGCACGAGGTTGAGGATCCCCGTACGTCCGAGAACGTCGTGAGCGAGTTGTTGCTCCTCGTGGTAGTCGACCGCCACGTTCTCGCCGAGTCCGATGCTGCTTCCGTCAACCGCGATTATCCGGTCGTGGAGCCGGTTGACCCTCCAGAGGCCAGTCCGAAGGTTCGAACCCGCTCGAGCGTCGGTGACATCAGCCCATAGCCGGCTCGCCGCTGTCGACCGCTCCATGGGTTCTCCGTGAAGAGCGAGCATCGCCACGAGACGGGCCGGGGCCAGACTGAGTGCGCAACGCCGGTCATCAACTCGGAGACCGAAGCCCGGGATCAATGAAACACGGACCGAAGGTCCGTCCGCCGCAGGTGGTTGCATGGGTCCCTCCATGCCCGCTCTCTATTTATCCGCCCTGCTTCATGGTGCTGTCAAGCAAATAACGGCAAATAGGGGCCGTGTCATCGGTCTCATTCTAAAAAATTATGCCGACCGTCGATCCCGGGTGGGTTGGTGGCAGGCCGAGGACGATTCGATGGCGCTCCTGAGGCGGCGCCGAGGCCCTCCCGGGGCCGATGGGTGACGGATCCGGTGACCGAGTCCAGACGATCGGTAGGCGCTCATCATGATAGAAGAAGCGTGGGTGAAATCGAGACCACAACGATTGCAAAGAGAACAAACGGATCGGTAAGTATTCATCGATGAATATTTGCCGCAATACACCGTTCGATCGGAGGGTAGTGTGTCGGGAGATCAGCTGCACCAACCATTTGTTGAAGCGATAGCACCATCGTTTTCTCCCGAGCTGAGGGTCGGTGTCGTCGGTTGCGGGTACTGGGGATCGAAACACGTCCGTGTCCTGTCGTCCACGCCGGGAGTCGGCGAGGTCGTGGCCATCGACCGCTCGCAGCGGGAACTGGATGCCGTCACTCGGCTCCACCCGCACGTCATCCCCGCCAGCGATCTTCCACGTGTCGTGTCGAGCCTCGATGCCGTAGTCGTCGCCACCCCGCCGCACAGCCACGGCCAGCTGGCTGCGGTCGCGCTCGAGTCAGGCTGTGATGTGCTGGTCGAGAAACCGCTGGCAACGACCCGCGCCGAGGCGGAGTCGCTCATCCGACTCGCCGATCGGGAAAGCCGGGTGTTGATGTCGGGGCACACCTTCGAGTACAACCCGGCGGTTTGGAAGCTTCGCGACCTGGTTCAGGCCGGGTCGCTGGGTGAGGTCTACCACATCTACACGGCGCGTTTGAATCTCGGGTTGTTCCACGGCGACGTCAACGTCATCTGGGATCTGGCTCCACACGACATCTCGATTCTCAACTACATCCTCGGATCTCGACCTACGGTTGTATCGGCCTGGGCCGGGGCGCTCGGCCATCAACCCGTCGAGGACGTCGCCTATCTCCGACTCCACTACACCGAGGTCGGTCTCGTGGCCCAGGTGCAGGTGAGCTGGCTCGACCCGTGCAAGGTTCGTCGGGTGACCGTGGTCGGCAGCCGCAAGATGGCGGTCTACGACGACCTGGCCAACGATGAGCGGCTGAAGATCTTTGACAAGGGCGTCGAAACCCAATCCCAGGATTCGACGGTTGCGGCCTACCGCCGGGGTGGCATCGAGTGTCCCTTCATCGAGAGTCTGGAACCGCTGGCGGTCGAGGATCGCACATTCATCGATGCCGTCCGTGGCCGGACCGCAGTTCCCTCGGACGGTCGGAACGGCCTGGTCATCGTCCAGGTTCTCGAAGCGGCCACTCGTTCCCTGCGGCTCGGCCGGCCGGTCGAGATCGAGTACAGCGCCTTGGTCGAGTCGCCGGTGCCTGCGTTTCCCGGTTCGAGCGCGACCAGCAACGGACAGGGGTCGTCCGTAAGTGGTGAGCGAGGCGGGCGGTGAACTCGCTTCTTCCCCCGGGTCCGGACTCCGATTCCCCGGCGACGGGCGGCGGAAACGGCGGCCGGATCCCCATTCAGGACCTCGCCGCTCGACATCGTCCTCTCCTCGGGGCCCTCCGTCAGCGGTTCGAGGCGGTTGTCGAGGCCAGCGCTTTCGTCGGTGGTGCGTACGTGGAGCGATTCGAACAGGAGTGGGCGGCCTACTGCGGTGTGGCCCACGCAGTGGGTGTCGGAAACGGTACCGATGCTCTCGAACTGGTGCTGCGTGGACTCGGCATCGGTCCGGGTGACGAGGTCGTCGTTCCGGCCAACACGTTCGTCGCGACGGTCTCGGCGGTGGTCACCGTCGGGGCGATCCCGGTCTTCGTCGATGTCGACCCCGGGACGCTGCTCATGACCGGGTCGGCGGTTCTGTCGGCCATCGGGCCGGCCACCGCCGCCGTGATCGTCGTCCACCTGCACGGGCAGATGGCCGACGTGGAGGCCGTGCTTTCGGTGGTTCGCCCCCGGGGGATCGCAGTGATCGAGGACGCAGCCCAGGCTCACGGCGCCACGTTCAACGACGCGCGGGCCGGTTCGTTCGGACGGGCCGCCACCTTCAGCTTCTATCCGGGAAAGAACCTCGGAGCGTTGGGAGACGCCGGTGCCGTCGTCACCGACGACGCGGCGCTGGCCGAGCGGATTCGGATGCTCGGCAACCATGGCCGGAGCAACGCAGAGGGAACTCACATCGAGGTCGGACGCAACAGCAGGCTCGACGGGTTGCAGGCGGCCTTCCTGAGCGAGAAGCTGACGGTTCTCGACGCTGACAACGAGCGCCGGAGGGAGCTTGCCCGGCGCTACCGGTCCCGTCTGGCCGATCTTCCCATCGTCTTTCCGGAGGTCGGCTCGGGCGTCGGACCGGTGTACCACATCATGGCGGCCCAGGTCGAGGAGCGGGATCGATTTCGGCGCCTCCTGGCTGAAAACGGTGTTGAGACGTCCATCCACTATCGAATCCCCTGCCATCGCCAACCGTCATTCGAACGGTTCGGTCCCGGGTACCTGCCGATCGCGGAGAGGGCGGCGCGGCGGCTCGTCTCCCTGCCGATGTGTCCGACGATGACCGACGACACCGTCGACCGTGTGTGCGAGGTTGTGGAGAACGCTCTCATGCGCCCGGGAGATCGACGATGACCCGGGGCCCAACCCGAACCGGGTTGAAGGTCGCCGTCCACGGTCTTGGCTACGTGGGTACCGTCAGTGCAGCCTGCTTGGCCGACGAGGGTCATCAGGTCATCGGTATCGACGTCGATCGGGGCAAAACCGAGCAGATCAACGAGGGTCGATCGCCGGTGATGGAACCCGGTCTGTCCGAAATCGTGTGCCGGGTCACCGCTGATCGCCGACTCACGGCGAGAGTGCATACCGACGCGGTGGTGGCCGAGCTGGCGTCGTCGGTCGATGTCCACCTGGTCTGCGTCGGGACCCCTTCCCTGCCGAATGGTGCGCCCGACGATTCGGCCGTCGGCGCGGTCGTCCACGGGATCGCCTCGGCTCTTGGGCCTTCGCACCCGGGAATCGCTCGTCCTGTCATCATCGTCCGGTCGACCGTGCTTCCTGGCACGGTCGACCGTCTCGGCGCCGAGATCGCGGAGCGGACGGGCCTGCGGATCAGCCGGGACATCGGCCTCGCGATGTGTCCGGAGTTTCTCCGTGAGGCCAGCGCCGTCGCCGATTTCCGGCGGCCCCCGTTCACCGTTGCCGGGGTCAACGACTCCGAGTCCGAGTTGGTGATCGATTCGTTGTTCGCGTTCACGGATCGTCCCATCCACTTCGTCCCGGTGTCCACAGCCGAGTGCATCAAGTACGCCTGCAACGCCTTTCACGCCTTGAAGGTCGCCTTCGCCAACGAGGTCGGCCGCTGGTCCCAGGCGGTCGGAGCCCGCGGCAGCGTGGTGATGGATGTTCTATGTTCCGACGACCAGCTCAACATCTCGAATGCCTATCTGCGACCCGGCTTCGCCTTCGGCGGCAGCTGTCTGCCCAAGGATCTGCGGGCGCTGACCCACCACGGACGCAGGCTCGATCTCGACCTGCCTCTGCTGAACAGCGTGCTCGAATCCAACGATCGGCACCTCGATCACACCATTCGGCTCCTCGAGTCCTATCACCCTCGACGCATCACCCTGCTCGGGCTCACGTTCAAGTCGGGAACCGACGACGTCCGAGAGAGCCCGTACGTTCGGACGGCCGAGGTGTTCATTGGTCGGGGGGTGGACGTCGTGATCTGGGACCCAGATCTGAACCGGTCCCGGTTGCGGGGGGCGAATCTGACGTTCGTCGAACAACGGGTCCCCCACCTGACCAGCCGACTGAGCGCCACTCCGAACGAAGCCCTGGCCGGAGCCGATGTCGTGCTCCTCGGCACCAGTCATCCCATGGCGATGGCCGCACTCGCCGCCCGGCCCGATCTACCGGTGGTCGACGGTCAGGGACTCACGGTCACGCACGTGAGGGAGCGGGCCGCAGCCCGTGTTGGGGTGGCACGATGACCGGTCGGATAGTCATTCTGCTCGAGAACCTGCCGGTTGAGCGGGACCGTCGGGTCTGGCGTCAGGCTCGCGCTCTGGCCGCCGCCGGATTGTCGGTGACCGTTGTATGCCCGGGAAAGCAGAGCGATGGATCGACGCAGCGACGATGGAACGTCCGTCACGTCGACGGGATCGAGATCCGGTCCTTCGTGGCGGCACGAGAGCGAGGCGGCATCGCCGGATTCGTCTGGGAATACGCCGTCGCGTGGGTGCAGATGGTGTTTATCCTCCGGCTGATTCACCGCCGTGAGTCGGTGACCGGAATCCAGGCCTGCAACCCACCCGACATCTTCTTCCCGATCGCCTGGTGGGCCCGGCGTCGCCGCATACCGTTCGTTTTCGACCAGCACGACCTGTGCCCCGAACTCTTCGCCACGCGGGTCGAACTCGCAAAACCCGATCGGTCCACGGAACCGTCCTGGCGCCGATCCGGGCCGTCGCCCGTCCAGCGGCTCGTCCTGTGGGCGCTCCGACGGTGCGAGCGAGCGACTTACCGGAGCTCCACCAGGGTGATCGCCACCAACGAGTCCTATCGTCGAGTCGCCGTCGAGCGAGGCGGAAGGGTGCCGGCCGACGTCGTTGTGGTTCGCAACGGTCCGGATCCCGGCCGGATGCGACCGCGACCCGAGCGACGTGTTCGTCCCGACGGGCGGAAGCTCGTGGTCTGGATGGGCAACATCGGGCCTCAGGATGGCGTGGCCGACGCCGTCCGGGCCGTCGCCCATCTCGTCCACCGCCTCGGCCGTACCGACACCGACTTCGTGTTCATCGGTCGAGGTGAGGCCCGCTCCGATGCCGTCGAGTTGGCCACCCGACTCGAGGTCGACCGGTACGTGACGTTCACCGGGTGGATCCCTGACGACGAGGCGTTCACACTGGTCGCGTCCGCCGATGTCGGGCTGAGCGCTGATCCCCCGGGCCCGCTCAACAACCACTCCACGATGAACAAGACGCTGGAGTACATGTCCTTCGGTCTGCCCGTCGTCGCTCATGATCTCCACGAGACCAGGGTTTCGGCCGGCGGCGCCGCGGTTTACGCCCCGGAGGGCAGCCCCGAGTCGCTGGCCGGTTGCCTTCACCGGTTGCTGGCCGACGACCGCCGGATGGCGGATCTTGGCCGCGAGGGGCGCCGGCGTATCGAAGACGGCCTTGGTTGGCCGCATCAGGCCGACACATACGTCCGCCTCTGGCGCTCGCTGGCGGCGGACGCGTCGCCCTCGCGGGTCGACCTGCACCATCCGATTCCCACCCGCCGAGAGGTGGTCGCATGACTGATACCGACAAGATGTTCCACGAGACACTCGATGAATCGACGCTCCAGGTCGCACCAACGCCTGACACGGCAACGACGCCTGACACGGCAACGACGCCTGACACGGCAACGACGCCTGACACGGCAACGACGCCTGACACGGCAACGACGCCTGACACGGCAACGACGCCTGACACGGCAACGACGCCTGACACAGCATCGACGCCCGATGTCGAGTCGGAGCCCGACCTCGAACCCGCGCCCGACGTCGAGCTGGCGCCCGACGGCGACGATGTTGCGGCCGACGAAATCACCCCCGAGGACTCCGACGATCGGAGCATCATTCCGGTCGAGGAATGGCTCGAAGAGGTCGCGACCATGACCCAGGAGATCTACCGGCCCGACATCGTACCTGCCCGACCGATCAACGGACCAACGAAAGCCGAACCCATGACGCCCACTTCCGCCGACCGTGGATCCGGATCCGTCACCGCGGGCCGCCATGACGGGCCAGACGCTGATCACACGCAACCGAGGAGCGGTCGGTCCGACCGAAACAACCCCGGGAACCAGGGCATGACGGGCACCGACATCGTCGGGTCGTTCCAACCCATCGTCCGAGCAGGACCCGACGGCTCGGACGAACTGGGTCACAACGGTCGCGACGGTAGCGTTGTCATCGGGATCGTTCAGGCGCTGCCGCACCACGGCTACACCCGACCCGTGCCGGTGCGATCCAGCAGGGTCGATGGGCGACGCGCGCTCGAGCTGATGGTCCTTTTCATCGTTTTGGTCGCGCTCGGGGGTGCCACCGGCTACGGGGCGGCCCGCTACGTGCCGGAGCGGTGGACGGCGGAGGCCGAGATCATCATGGATGCCGGGCAGGACCAGCCCGACCGGTTCCTGGCGACCCAGCAGGTGCTGGTGCAGAGCTCGACGGTGCTCGACCGGGCGGTGGCCGACCTGCCGGTCGACCGCACGTATGTCGAGGACGAGCTCAAGGTGTTCCCCATCGACAGCGGCCTGGCCCTCGGCATCAACTTCGTCGACAACGACCCGGCGCTCGCTCGCTCGGTCGTCGACTCGGTCCTGGCGGCGTTCATTGCGGAGGTCGAGGCTGGAGCGGTCGATCTCACCGGCGACGTCTACCAGCAGCGACTCGATCAGATCGTCGAACAACGGAACCTGGTCGAGCAGCGTCTCGCCGCACTGGAGAAGTCCAACGCCGAGGCCGAGGCGGCGGAGCTGCCGCCGCCATACCCGGGCGACGTTCGTCGGCTGGCCACGGAATCGGATCAGTTGCTGGCGCAGATTGTCGCCCTCGAGGAGACGCTCCTGAACCTCGAGATCGGTGCCGTGCAACGAACCGACGCGGTGATTGTGACCGAGCCCAGGGTGTTGGCCGAACCGACGTGGCCGAAGCCGCTGGCGCTGGCCGCCGTCGGCATGTTGATCGGGGCCGTGCTGGCCGTGCTGTGCATCTTCCTACTCTCGGGACGACGGGCGGTTGCCGCCGAGGAAGCGACTTCGTGACAGCCGATCTCGCCCGATCAGGTTCGCCCCGGCTCGATCCGGCGCCACTGCTCATTGCGTTCGCCTCGACGGCCACGGTGATCGCCGTCGGGATAGCCGCATTCCAACCACTGGTGGGTCTGGCCGTCCCGGCCGGAGTCGCCGCAGCCGCCGTCACGGTGGCCAAACCGGTGCGGGCCGCATACCTGTACCTCGGCCTGGCCCCGATCCTCGCCGGCTTCGGCCGGGGATCCGTGTTGCCCTTGATCCGCCCTGACGAAGCCTTGCTCGGGTTGTTGGTGGTCTCGGTCGGGGTCCGGCTGTTGGCCGATCGGCTCGCCCTTCCCACCGTCGGCTCGGCCGGGCGGTATCGACCCAGCACCCTCGACTGGTCCATCGCGACCATGGCCGTGTTCGGATCGGTCGTTCCGCTGCTCTGGCGAGCCGCCCGTGGTTTTCGACCGCTCGTCGACGACCTTCTCTACGCCACCACATTGTGGAAGTATTTGTTGGTATTCGTTCTCTTTCGGCTGGTGGTGGTCCATGAAGCCCAGGTCTGGGTGTGCATCAAGATCATGCTGGCCGTCGGCGGGCTCGTCGGCGTCGTGGCCATCGCCCAGTCGGTCGGAGTCACACCTGTGGTCGGGTTTCTGGCCTGGGTCCACCAGGAGCCACTCGCCGCCGTGGCCAACAACCGAGGCTCGTCGACACTCGGCACGTCGCACGGAACAGCCGATCTCATGGCGTTCGACCTCGGGCTGACGCTGGCGTTGTGGCACCGACGGGTGTGGTCGCGATCGCTGACGGGGGTCGGCGTCGTGTTCTTCGGTCTTGCCTGCTTCGCCTCCGGTCAGATATCGGCGGCCATTGCACTCCTCGTGGTCGCCGGTGTTTTCGGGTTGTTGACCGGCCGGCTCGTGCGAACGATCACCGTGGCGATTCCCGCCACGGTCGTGGCCGGAATCCTCCTGTGGCCGGTTGTCCAGGCCCGCCTGGCCGGAACCGGAACCGACCGGGTTCCCGACAGCTGGCAGGCCCGCTATTTCAACCTGACCAACTACTTCTGGCCGGAGCTGTTCCGTGATGGGAACTGGCTGCTGGGCGTCCGGCCTGCCGGCCGACTTCCCTCGTATGAGCCGTGGCGGGACTGGGTCTACATCGAGAGCGGTCACACATGGCTGCTGTGGACCGGCGGCATCCCGCTGTTCCTCGCCTTCGGCTGGTTCACCTGGCATGCACTCCGGAGCTCCACCGCCCTCGCCGTGTCCAAGGCCCGACCGTTCGAGATCTCTACGACCTCGGACCAGGCGACGCCGAACTCGATCGGTCCCGCAGTGGGTTTGGCCACCGCGATCGCAATGTCGGTGGTCTTCGTGCTGATGCTGTTCGACGTTCATCTCACACTGCGGGGCCCGGCCGATGCGCTGTTCCCGCTCCTCGCCTTGACCACTGTTCCGAGGCTCTGGGACTCGACCGCTCGCTGGGACCGATTCGTCGGTCGTCGGCCCAACGGACCGTCCTTGCCGGCCCGCGCCGTCGGCTCCCGAAGCGGCGGCCTGGAGTCGACACTGTGAGCCCACTACGACCCGGCGCTCTTGTCTTCGCGGTTTCGGTCATCGCCGTCGTTGGGGCGCTGGCTTCCTGCAGTCGGGCCGATGAGTCGACCGTCGGGGCCCGCTCCGAGTCCGAAACCAGCTCCACCTCGGCAGTCAACGGCGGCGGAGGAGAAGGTTCGATCGTATCCGATGCACTGACCTCGATCGACGGCGACCGGATCATGACCGACGACGCCGACATCATCGACATAGATGCCCCTCTCGCCGTGGTGGCCGTCCAAGGCCCGATCGACGAATCCGCTTCCTACGTAAGCATCAGTTGGAGTCACGTCGACCTTGCTCGGCACCCCGAAGACCGCTCACCAATAACCGGCTACGACGTGGCGCGCAGCGGCCGCATCATCGGATCGGCCGCGGTCGATGACGAGGCCTGGGATGACCTTGCCTTTCGTGACGCCGGGGCACCGCCGGGTCTTCAGGCCTACCAGGTGCGGGCCCGGACCGCCCGTGGACCCGGACCCTGGTCGACAGCGGCCACCGTCACGGTGCGCACCACCGACGACGTCGGCCCGGTGTTCGCTGTTGACGACTATCAGGGAACCGATCAGCAGCGGGCGGAGGAAGCGGTGGCCGACGCCGTCGACGCGGGGGGTGGTGTCGTGCTCTTCGGGGCCGCTACCTACAGCTTCGAGGACACCCTCGTCATCGACGGTGACGAGGTCCTTCTTCGGGGCGCCGGTCAGGATCAGACGGTTCTGCGGCCGTCGTTCTCCGGTTCGATGGATTCCTGCGGTCGGGCTACGCCGCTGATTCTGTTCCGGGGCGATCCCGATGAACTTGACGTGCGGGTTGGCAAGACCGTTCCGCGGGGATCGACGACGATTCCCCTCGATGGTCGGGCCCCGGTCGAGGTCGGCGACTTCGTCGAGTTCGACGGCGTCAAGGGGCAGATCCCGACATATGACTATCCGGCACTCGGTATCACTCAGGATCCGTCGACCGGCAACGACGAGCGGTACCCGTTCGACGCAGGGACCGTCGTCGAGGTGGGAGACGACTCGCTGACGATCGATCACCCGACCAGTCCGATCTTGACGGAAGGCTCACGCCTGTTCGTCTACAGGCAGGGGAGGGGCAACGGCATCGAACGATTGACGGTCGAAGGTGGCGGTCCCGACGATCGAACCCACCACCGTCTGATTGACGCGGCCTACCAGGTCGACTTTCGGCTGGCTGACGTCACCGCCCGGTGGGCCAACCGTAACTTCCTCGACGCCAGCGGCCACGGGATAACACTGGTCGGCTTCACAGGGACCGAGGGGGGAGCCGCCGGCTATCAACCGGAGCCGTGCAAGTACAAGATCGGCTTTGGGCCTGCTACCGATGTCTCGGTCGTCGACAGCGTCATCGGGTCGGTGGAACACGATCGCAACATGAGCCTGATGACGATCCAGTTTGTCTACCGGGCCCTGATCCGGAACACCGTGTTCGGGCAGAGTCGGACCTACGGGTTCAACGAGCACGGGGGAGGCAGCCGCGATGTCGTCGTCGAGAACAACTGGTTCGGCACCGGCTCGACCGGCTGGGCCGGCATCCTGCTCGGTAACGACACGTGGGGATTCGGTGGGGAAACCGCCATCCGCTCCAACCGGTTCGAAGACAACGTCGTCGATGTGCTCATGGTCGAGAATCCCTACGGCGCGGTCATTGCCGGGAATCGATCGACGGGCTGCGTCGAAGTCTGCGTGACCTGGAGCGGGTGGGGGGCCCAGGAAGGCGAGGAGTCGGCCATTGCCGACCCAGGCGCCTACGGCTCGGCCCGCCTCGTCGTCACCGGCAACCATATGGTCTCGGCCGGTGGAGGCCTGGATCTGGGGATCGACGAGAGCAACGGCTACCCGTGGCTCGGAATCCGGGACGCGGTCATCGCCGGCAACGTCGTTGAGTCCGGGACTGGACCGGCGATACGGATCCGAGGGGACGCTTCGACCAGCGGTCGGCTCTGGGTGACGGACAACCGTTTCGAAGGTGAGGTGGCGGCAGGCGAGGCCGGTGTCGACTGGTGGTGGTGGAACAACACAGCCGGACCGGCGACCCAACAACAGCCGATGCCGGTGTGGACAGGTCTACACCAAACGTGGGAACTCGAGGAGTCGGAACGGTGACGACCGGCCAGGTACTGGACATCGAGCCCGGCCCGAATCCGACTCGCAGGCTTCAGCTTGCCGTCAAACGAGCGCTCGATGTGACGCTGGCCTCGCTGCTCCTTGTGGCGCTGGCCCCGGTTCTGGCCGCCGTGGCTGTGGCCGTTCGGGTGACATCGCCTGGACCGGCGATCTTTCGCCAACAACGCCTCGGGCTCCACCAAAGGCCGTTCATGGTGCTGAAGTTCCGCTCGATGCGCTCCGATGCCAACCCCGAGGTGCACCGCCGCTTTCTCCACGATCAGGCCGAGGGTGTCTGCGATGGCGTCGAGATCTTCAAGGTCACCGATGACATCCGGGTCACCACCGTGGGCCGGGTGATCCGGCGGCTGAGCATCGATGAGCTGCCCCAGTTGATCAACGTCATCCGGGGTGAGATGAGCCTGGTCGGGCCCCGTCCCGACCTGGCCTACTCGCTCGACATCTACGCAGCCCATCACTACCGTCGATTCGACGTGCTCCCGGGAATGACCGGCCTGTGGCAGATCAGCGGCCGGAGTGAACTGTCGTATCTCGAGATGCTCGAACTCGATGTTGCGTACGCCGACAGCTGGAACCTCGGACTCGACCTGATGATTCTCGCTCGGACCGTACCCGAGCTGATGGCCCCCGACCGGGCCGGGTGAATGGACGGTCGAATCGACAAACGGCACATGCGGGCATAGAAGGATGCATCATGACGTTGAAGGAGCGGCGGGTCATCGTCACCGGAGGCGCCGGCTTCATCGGTAGCCATATCGTGGACCTGTTGGCCGATGCCGGCAACCAGGTTCTCGTCGTCGACAACCTGTCGACCGGTCGGCGGCGTAACCTCGCCCGTCACGTCGATCCGGCCACGGGCAACGGCGTCGACCGGATGGTGACGTTGATCGAGGCCGATGTCACCGACACCGCGACCATGCACGACCTGATCATCGATGCGGACGTCGTGATCCACATGGCCGTGGCCTGTATTCGGACCAGCATCAACCACCCCGAATTCGTTCACGAGGTCAACGCCACCGGCACGCTCAATGTCTGCCTCGCCGCTCAACGAAACGGCATCGGCCGCCTCGTCTACGTCTCGTCGTCCGACGTCTACGGCACCGCCCGCTCCGCTCCGATGCGAGAGGACCACCCGACCGCCCCGACAACGGTCTACGGCGCATCGAAGTTGGCGGGTGAAGCCTACGCATGGGCGGTCAACCGCACTCACGGCCTGCCGGTGGTCGTCGTTCGACCGTTCAACGGGTACGGCCACCGGGCGCCCGCATGCGGGAAGCGGGCCGAGGTCATCCCGAAGTTCGTCCTGCGGACCCTCGCCGGGGAGCGACCGGTCATCTTCGGCTCGGGAGCCCAGACTCGCGACTTCACCTGGGTGGAGGATCTGGCCCGCGGCATTGTGGCCGCAGCGAGTAGCGAACGGGTGCTGGGCGCAACCGTCAACATCGCCCGCGGTCAGGAGACCTCCATCCGTCAACTTGCCGAGAAGGTGCTGACGATCCTGGGGCGAGGTGGCGAGCTGCCGGTCTTCGACGCCCCGCGACCGGGCGACATCGATCGTCAGCTGGCCGACGCCACTTTGGCCGACCGACTGCTGGGATGGCGTCCGACCGTGTCGATCGACGAGGGTCTACGCCGCTACATCGACTGGGTCGCAACGATCGACGATCCGCACCGGTGGCTCCGACACGACGAGAGGAGGAACTGGTGACCGCCGGCGCCCGGTTGGAGGGCCATTCGGTGGTGGTCACCGGCGCCGCCGGCTCGCCATCGACCATGACCACCACCCAGCAGCGGATGGGTCACAGGCGCGAGGGATCGCCGGCGCCGGACGGTGGCGGTGTGCTGCTGAGCAACCTGAGCTGGAGCGTCCTGGCCGAGGCGGTTCGGCTTGTCAGCTCGTTTGTCGCCTTCCTCATCCTGCTCCGGATCTATCCTCCCGGTGACTTCGGCCGGCTCGTCGCAACGACGGCCTTGGCGATGACACTGTTCCCACTGGCGAGCGTCGGTGGCGGCTGGCTGACTCTGCGGCGGGTCACCAACGACGGGTGGTCCACGGAACGGGCCCTGGCCGTCACCTCGGGAATGACAATCCTCGGCTCGGTCGTCGTCGGTTCGATCGCCGTTGTGATCCGCCCGCTGATCCTTCCCCAAATGCCGGTCCTGCTGTTCATCGGTGTCATGTTCGGCGACATGCTGTTGCTCGGGCTCGTCGAGGTGACGTTGTTCGCGGCCCAGGCCAACGAGCGCCTGGTGGCCAAGGCCGTGGCGTGGTCGGTGTACGGTCTCGGTCGAGCCGGGGCAGCCGCCATCGTCCTCCACACCGTCGACGAGCCTGGTCTCGGCGTCTGGATCGTCGCTTCGATCGGGATCGGCTTGGCTGTCGTGCTGGTCGCGCAGCGAATGACCGTCGGTCGACTCGTCGGACCGACGACCCCCCGCTGGATCGACGTCCGGGACGGGCTGCCCTACAGTTTCGGCTTCGGTGTCGAACGCCTCATGGCCACAAGCGACAACGTTCTCCTGGTCCGATTGGGTTTCTCGATCGAGGCCGGCCTCTACGCCGCCGCTCGTCGTTTGTTGACCGTGTCGCTGGCGCCGTGCATGGCAGCACTCCACGCAGTGTCCGCCAGACTGTGGCAGGCCGGTGCTCGGTCGGTGTCCGACGCCCGGACGCTGGCCGTGCGGTTCACCGGCTACGGCGTCGTCTACGGTCTGGTGTCGCTGGTGGCCTGGCTGGTTCTCGGCGACGTCCTGAGCCGGCTGCTTGGTTCGACCTACCGGGAAAGCGCCGAGATTCTTCCGTGGTTGAGTGTGCTGCCGCTGCTCACCATGCTCGAGCTGTTCGTTGCCACCGCCCTCACCGCCGCCGATCTCCACAACCGTCGTGTCGTACTCAGCGCCGCAGCGGGCCTCGTCAACATCGGCCTGAACATCGCCCTCATCCCGGCACATGGATGGCGAGGCGCTGTCATCGCCTCCTTGATCAGTTCCGTCGCCTACGTGATCGGCCTGTGGCTCACGCTGACCGTCGCCGCCCGTCGTGAACCCGCCGTCTCCTTTCACGATCCGGATCCGTCTACCCCAGGAGGTTGTCACCATGACAGCAACTGATGTGCTCTTCACCCGTTCGACCGACGATGCCGACTGGGACCAAAATGTTGCCGGGCTGCCCGGCGGCACCGTGTACCAGACGTCGATGTGGGCCGCCGCAAAAGGTGTCCGAATCCGACCCCTCAGGGTCGAGGCCGCTATCGCCGGCGGAGCGGGACGGGCGTACGCCCAGGTCCTGATCCGCCGGGTCGGTCCGCTGGCCACTGCAGCCTACGTTCCGTACGGTCCGCTCTACACGGAGCCGCCTACGACCGAAGCCGAAGCGGCCAAGATCGTCGATGCCATCGAGGCGGGTGCCCGCTCCAGCGGCTGTGCCGTCGTGCTCGTTCAGCCGGCACGGGGCGACCATGTCACCGCCGCTGCACTGAGCCGCCTCGGCTTCCGGCAAGCCCCGATCGACGTGGCCACACCATGCGGGCTCGAGGTGGATCTCCGCTGTTCGGAGGATCAGCTCTTCGCTCGTCTGTCCAAGTCTCGGCGACAGAACGTCCGTCGAGCCCGGCGACGCGGTGTGACCATCGAGTCCGGCCGCCGGACCGATCTGTCGACACTGGTTCGCCTGTCAGCCGCATCAGCCCGCCGCCACGGCTTCCTGCCGATGACGCTCCCGTACCTGCAACGCCAGTGGGATGCACTCCACCCCGGCGGGCACGTCGAGCTGCTGCTGGCCAAACTCGACGGACGGACCGTGGCCGCCGGGACCATGATTGGCTTCGGGGAGCTCGCCGAGTTCAAACAGACCGGCTGGGACGGCTCGGATCGGGCCCGCGCCTCCTATGTGAACGATGCGTTGAACTGGTCCATGATGTGCCGCGCCAAGGCCGCCGGCCACCGTGTCTTCGAACTGGGCGGTCTGCCTCGGGATCTTGCTCTGAAGGCGACAGAGCTCGGCCTCGACCGGGCCCTTCAGGGAACCGGCTCGGAGTTCAAGAACGGTTGGGGCGGCACGTTGGCCATCCATCCGCCGACGTTCCAGAAGATCCTCAACCCGATCGGTCATCTCACCTACCGGCTGCCGGTGAGCCTGCTCGACAACAACGGTTGGGGCGGGCGGCTCGTGAACTGGGTGCGCCGGACATGACCGTCGATGCGTCACGGTCGATCGTGGTCTGCGATCCATGTTCGAGTGTCGAGTGGGACCGGATGGCAACTCGACGGGGACACCTTTTCCACTCGTCGTCGTGGCTACGCGTACTGCGTGACGGCTACGGGTTTCGACCCAGCGCAATCCTCACCGAACGAGGTGGCATCGCCTGGGTTGAGGTCGACGACATCCGGGGACGACGGCTGCGGTCCCTCCCTTTCAGTGACTTCGGCGGGCCCTTGGGTGACAGGATCGAGGACCTGGTCGCGCCGTTGAATCAGCTGTGGGCGGATGAGGTCGCTGCAGGCATGCGGGTCGTGGTCAGCCATCCCGGCCACGACATCGACGGCTACGAACTCGAAGAACTGGCCGGACGACTCCGGATGGGTGTTTCAGTCGATCAGACCTGGCACTGGACCGACCTCCGAGGGTCCGATCCGGCGGCGGAGGATCCGCTGTGGTCTGCGTTGTCGGCGAAGGCCCGCCAGAACATTCGTCGAGCGCGACGGAGTGGGGTGACCGTGACCGTCGAGACCACCCGTGCATCGTTGGCTGAATTCGAGCTCCTGCATCGACGCCTCCGCCGCGAGAAGTACCGGCTCCTGTCACAACCGGAGCGGTTCTTCGACGCCTTGCATCACCATTTCCATCCCGGCTGCTTTGCCGTGGTGCTGGCCAGGCTCGAGGATCGGCCGGTGGCGGGGGTGGTGCTGATCCGACATGGCGACTGGGCCTACTACAAGTTCAACGCATCGAACACCGACGGCTGGGCCAGCCGGGCCAACGATCTGGTCATGTGGGAAGCGGTGGTCCACGCCAGACAGTGGGGCTGCCGACGATTCGATCACGGCATCAGCGATCTCGACCAGCCGGGGTTGATCCGATACAAGGACAAGTTCGCCACCGGCCGCCGTGACGTGGCGACCCTCCGCCGGAGTTCTGCCAACCCCCCACCCTGGACCCTCGCCTTGGATCGAGGGCTCACCACGATCACTCGACTGATGACCGCAGAACGCTGTCCGCCACCGATCGCCGATCGGGCGAGTCGGCACCTGTACCGCCTGTTCTGCTGAGTGTCGACAGGCTGATCAGGTTCCGGCCGGTTGGGCGTCGGGCCGGTTTCGGGTTGCCGCAACCTCGGATTCCCGTATCGCGAACGACATGGCGAAGGCCGGCACGAAGAGCAACGCACCGATTCCGAACGCAATCTGGAACGCCGTCAGATCGAGACCGGCGTTGAGTCCGGCCGTGAGGCTGGTGGCCACCACCGCCGTTCCGACGGCGATCGCGATCTGCCGTTGGGTCGTGAAGATCGACACCGCCCGACCGGTGTCGCTGTGGGAGGTGGTGGCGTAGGCGACCGTCTGCAGGCTCACGAACAGGAAGCCCATGGCCAGTCCCCGCCCGAAGGTCCCGGCTCGCAGCAGCCACAGCCCGGTGTCGTCGCCTACGAGGGCGAACGCGGCCGAGACCAGCGCCGCCACCAGCGCGCCGACCCGCAGCAACAACCGGGGACCGAACCGGTGGAACGCCGGGCGGGCGAGCAGGTTGGACACGAGGAAGACGCCGATGGCCTGCGGAGCCTGGGTGGTCCCGGCGTCGGTGGCGGTCAAACCTCGGTGGCCCTGCAGGTAGATGGGTAGCACGTAGATCAGGCTGATGAACGCGGCGTAGGTCGAGAGGGCGTACAGGTTGATGACCCGGAAATGGTGGTCGTTCAGCAGTCGGAGGTCGACGAGTGGCGATGGTATCGACAGCTCGTAGCGGACGAGGGCCACCAGGGCTGCGGCGCCGACGAGTGCGGCGGCGACGGTGGTGAACGACGTCCAGCCGTCGCGGGGGCCGGCGGACAGCGCGTAGAGGAGACCGGCGAGGCCGAACGCGGCGAGGACGAACCCGACACCGTCGAAGTCGCCGGCCGGCTCGGACTCCTCGCTGCGGAGCCAGGCTCCGGTCAAGGCCACGGCGAGTATGCCGATCGGCAGGTTGATGAAGAAGATCCACCGCCAACTGAGGTTGTCGACCAGGATCCCTCCGAGGACCGGACCGATCGACGGGGCCACGACGGCCACCCCGATCACCGCCGAGGCGGCGCGGGCCCGCTCGTTCTGGGGAAAGGCCCGGTAGAGGATCGCCGCTCCGATCGGGAGGATGAGGCCAGACGGAAGGCCCTGGGCCACCCGGGCCGCCACGAGCCAGCGGAGTGAGGGGGCCAGTCCGCACAGCACCGAGGCCACCACGAAACCGGCGATGGCCATCATGAAGGCCCGCTTCGAGCCGACGCGGTCGGCGATCCACGGGGCGGCCGGGATGCCGATGGCGAGGCTGAGGAGGTAGCCGAGCACCACCCACTCCACCTCGTTGGCGGGAACCCCGAAGTCGCGGCCGATGGCCGGCAGGGCGACGTTGACCGCGGTCGAGTCGAGGATCTGGATGAAGACCCCGACCACATAGACGATGAGGACGGCCGTTTTGTAGTTGGGGCGGCGCACTGTCGGTCACGGTAACAGGCCGGTGCGGCACCACGTCTGTCTGGGTGGTTGCCCCCGCCTCCGTCGACCGGGTCACACCGGGCGCTACAGTGGCCTCCGATGGTTGCCGCCGCCGCAGACAATCACGCCCCCGAGCTTGGCGATCTCGTCGAATCGGGCTACCGACCGCCGAAGCTGATCCCCCGGATGCGGGAGGTTTGGCGTCACCGGGATCTGCTCCGGAACCTCACCCGTCGAGAGCTCAAGGTCCGTCACAAGAACAGCATCATCGGCGTTTTCTGGAACCTGTTGAACCCGCTGTTGCAACTGCTCGTGTTCAGCTTCGTGTTCACGGTGGTGCTGGCCAACAGCACGCCTCGCTACCCCCTCAAGCTGCTTGCCGGCATGGTGATCTTCCAGCTGTTCTCCCAGGGGGTGACGGGGGCGACGAACTCGGTCGTCTCCAATGCCGCGTTGGTGAAGAAGATCTGGTTTCCCCGCGAGATTCTGCCGATCTCGTCGGTCGTGTCCAACTTCACCACCTTCCTCAGCCGTCTCCTCATCCTCTTCACCGGTTTGGCGCTCTTCCGCCAGTCGCCCGACTGGTCGATGTTGTGGTTGCTGCCCATCGCCGTCGGTGTCGTGATCATCCTCGCCACCGGCCTCGGCATGCTGTTGGCCGGCATCAACGTTCTCTTCCGTGACGTGCAGCACTTCCTGGAGTTGATCATGCTGGCCCTGTTCTGGGGTACCCCGATCGTCTACCAGTACGACTTCATCGCCAAAGCGGCCGTCGACCGGTTCGGCCCCAACGGCGAGTACCTGACGCTGCTGAATCCGATGGTGCCGGTGGTGACGGTGTTCCAGCGGGTGCTGTACAACCCGGGGAACTTCGACGCCGACGTCCAGGCTCGTTTCGCCTACACCATGCGCCCGGCTTCGTGGTATCTCACGAACCTGGCCGTGTCCGGTGTGGTGGCGCTCTTCATCCTCTTTCTCGGCCTGCGGGTGTTCGCCCGTCTGGAGGGTCGCTTCGCCGAGCGGCTGTGAGGGCGATCGGCTACCGCTGCAACTCGACGTCCATCGTCTCGCCGCCCCAGCCGCTGACCTGATCCCGGCCCTCGACCGTGACGGTGGAGACGTCGGCCGGGATCTCGATACCCGACTGCGATCGGGTGAACGGCTGCTCGGCGGCGTGGTCGTGGAGGAGAATGCGTTCGCCGAACACGGTGCCGTCGGGGCCGACGACCCGCCATGCGTCGGCGTACCGCTCCGGGCTGTCGTAGGGCGAGGAGAGCGTGACGTGGAACGTCCACGTGCCGTCACCGTCGTGCACGGCCTCCACGCCGACCACGTCGGGGTACAGGGTTTCGGCGGTCGAAGCGTTCTGACTGGTGGGTGTGGACTCGGTGCTGGAGGTGTCTTGACTGGTGGGTGCGGACCCGGTGCCGGAGGTGTCGTCGGTGGTCGATGGGCCGTCGTCGCCGCAGGCGGTCAGTGCCAGGATCAGCGCGACGACGAGCAGAGGCAGGACGCGATGCATGCCCCCACTATCACACGACCGGGCTATCGATGTGGGCCGGCGGTGGCCGGAAGCTCCAGATCCGAGGTCGCCATCGTCGGTTCCGCCGGCTGCGAGCGATGCCTTCCGGGCCCATCGGACCCTTCGTAGACGATGTCGGCCTTCACCCGGCCGAGATCGCCCTGTTGTCGTAGAACCCGGAAACCGGCGGCTTCGTTCTGGCGGTCCAGTTCCTCGTTGGTCTCCGCGTCGCGAGCCACGAACGTGATCCGGTACACGTCGTCGAGGAGCGGAAGGTCCTCCAGGGCGAAGCGGACCTCTCCCTCACCGGGCTGAACCCGGAGCCGCTCACCGACGATGTGGTTGGTGTTCTGGCGGATCATGGGATTGCCGTCGCGGGCCTGGATCAGCATGTACAGCACGAACTCGCACGGCTCCCGCACCTTGTAGCGAACAACGAACGGCACCCGGTCTCCGGGTAGGAAACCCTCTCGGTCCGGCGGCTTCAACACCTGAGCCTCGACGATCTCGACCGCGTTCTCCTTTTTTACGTAGAAGCGGCCGTTGTGCTGCTGGCCGGCCGGGGCGACGTCGAGTTTGCCGTGGAGGGCCGTCCGGTAGACGTCGATGGCCTCCCTGGGTTCACCGATGAACAGCAGTTCTCCGTGCTGCAACACCGCGGCCCGGTCGCAGAGCTCCCGCACCCGCCCGGCGCCGTGGCTCACGATGACCATCGTGTGATCCAGTTCCCGGAACCGGTGTATGCGCTGCATGCACTTGAGCTGGAACGCCTCGTCGCCGACCGCCAGCACCTCGTCGACCAGCAGCACGTCGGGTTCGAGGTTGGTGGCGACCGAAAAGCCCAGCCTCGCCGCCATTCCCGACGAGTAGTACTTCACCTGCATGTCGATGAACTCGCCGATCTCGGAGAAGGCCACGATGTCGTCGAAGATCTCATCGACCTCGGCCCGGGGAAATCCGAGGATGGAGGCGTTCAGGTAGATGTTCTCGCGTCCGGTCAGATCGGGGTGGAAACCGGCACCGAGTTCCAGCAGGGCCGACATGCGGCCCCGGACCCGGATTCGACCTTCGGTCGGCCGCAACGTCCCCGCCATGATCTTCAGCAGGGTGCTCTTGCCCGACCCGTTG
The DNA here is from genome assembly GCA_965216675.1 of Acidimicrobiales bacterium. Lineage (GTDB taxonomy): Bacteria > Actinomycetota > Acidimicrobiia > Acidimicrobiales > SZUA-35 > JAHELU01. The sequence continues at coordinate 3,713,166 of CBDCGK010000004.1, forward strand.
TGGCCCATGAGTCCGAGCGTCTCACCTTGTTGCACCTCGAACGACACGTCGGACAGGGCGTTGACCATGCGGCCACCGCGGTGGGACCGGCGGGCCAAGCTGATGACGCGGTCTTTGACCGTCGTCGACGAATCACCACCGACCGAGAACGTCTTCGAGACCGCGTCCACCTCGATGGATGTCGGGGTGGAGGGTCCGTCGGGCGCAGCTGCGGCGGTGTGATCGGAGGGATCACGCTGCACGTTGTTGTTCACTACCGGCCCAGAATAGTTGCCGTCGGAGCCGGCCCGTCATCAACTGGGCAAGAAACCCCGTCGGTCGGAGCACCGACGGTCCGGCCGACCAGGAGCTAGTCCGGGTCCTTCATGATGTTCAGGAGTTCGAGTATCGCCCGTCGGTTCCGCTGCCGTCCTTCCTCGGTCTCGTTGTCGGCGACGAAGTCGGACTCACCGAATCCGGTTGAGATCAGCTGGTCATCACCGATGTCGAGTGTTCGGTAGAAGTTGATGACAGCATCGGCCCGCTGCTGCGACAGCTCGAGATTGAATTCGGAGTCGCCCGACGCGTCGGTGAAGGCGGAGACCGACATCACGATGTGCGGGTTGAGCTTCAACACGTCGCCGCACGCTTCGAGGAAGGGGATGTACTCCGGGTCGATCACGGCGGAACCGCTCTCGAACAGCACCGGCTTCTCGAGGATGACGTCGGACACCGTCGGATCCGGGGCCGTCGGATCGATGGTGTAGTCCGAGACGAGTGCCTCGGTGCCGAACACCTCTGCGGCCGCGTCGAGGAAGCTCCTGGCCTCGGACTCGGATCGGAATGCGCCTTCGATGTACAACTTGCCGTCGGTTCGGATGGTGGCGCTGGCCGGGGCGACGCCGTCGTCGGTCTCCGGGGCTGACGGTTCGATGCGGACGACGAGTTGGTCGGCCCCTCCCTCGCCGGGTGATGCGGGCGCGTTCGAGCCGTCATCGGCTGAGCCGCCGCTGGATGTGCTCTCGCCGGTGGCGTCGGCCGGATCCGCGTCGGCCTCCGGCGCGGCCACGGCCTGGGCCGTTGCCGACGTGGTGGTTGTTGTCGCCTGTGATTCGTCGCCGGTCGCGAGTCCCTCGAACGTGCCGTCTCGATAGAGGCCGAAGGCGACGGCGGCCAGCCCGGCGAGAACGAGGAACCCCACGACGACGGGCCAACGGCGGCCGCCGTCGGCGGGACTCGCCACCTCGGCGTCGAACGGTGGCCGTCGATGTTGGCGTCGGGGTTCGACCCGAAGCGGCGCCGGCTGTTTGTTTGCTCCCGCCGGTCTTTCCACCGGAACCGCGGGTCTGGTACCGGGTGGATAGGCGGCACCTGCTGTGCCGGCCGCCGGATCGGTTCTCGGTGGATTCGGTCGGGCGATGCCCGGCCGGGGCCCCGGTGGTGGCGGCGTGGTGTGCACCGCGACCGGTTGGGTGATCGGAGGGTCGGATGGTCCCGTCGAGAGGTGACGCCGGCTGGCGTCGGCGATTTCGAGTACCCGCTCGACGGCCTCCGCCGACCAGGGGCCTCCACCCGGCCGGGTGGGGTGGGTCAGACGAATTCGCTCGGCGATCTGAGTCGGTGACAAACCTCTCGATCGCAGTGCTTCGAGCCGCTGGATGACCTCGAGGACATCGCCCAGACTTCGATGCTCGGCGGTCGTGATCGCGGCCTGGAGGGCATCTCCATCCGATCCTGCGTTTCGTTCGGCTTCGTGTTCCACTTGGCTGCCCTCCCCTAGCGTCGGACCGGCGCAGCGTCGGACGAGGCCCCCGACCGTCACTGTGTGAGTAGACCGTGTGGAATTTCGGCCACCGGCTCGGTAGCGAGTTCGGCGGCACGCGGCGCCACAAGTGTTTGCAACTGCACGAGATCCTATCACCCTTCGTGTTGCTTGCCCATGGTTGGACACTGCTGGTCGGCCGTGGCGGTGAAAGTAAGGGTTTCGGTCACCAACGAACCCAGGTGCGACCGCTGTTCGCTAGCATCGGTGCAGCGCGTCGTTTGTCCGGAGGCGTGCTCGAAACGGGGAGTGCCGCATGCAAATTTCAACAAGAACGTCACACGGCTTGATCTTGGCCCGAGGGCCGATCCCCCGGTAGAGTCGTCGGTCGTGTCGGACTTCCTTCGCGAGTATCTACTCGTCCTTCTCTTTGGCCTGCTGGCCGTCGGCGTCGTCGGTGCCTTCATCGGCTTGGCGTCGCTCTTCCGACCCAATCGTCCCAGTCCTGGGAAGCTCCAGAACTATGAGTCCGGCGTCGATCCCGTTGGCGACGGCTGGTCCCAATCGCAGATCCGGTACTACATATTCGCGCTGCTGTTCGTGATGTTCGACGTCGAGGCCGTGTTCATCTTCCCGTGGGCGACCCGGCTGGAGCAGTACGGCATGTTCGGATTGGTGGAGATGGTGATCTTCATCTTCATCCTGGCCCTGGGCCTCGCCTACGCCTGGCGCAAGGGTGTGCTGCGATGGGTCTGAGCATTTCAGGCTCCGCCCTCGCCCGTGGGATCGCGTTTCGCCGAATCCCGCCTGTGACCGGAAGGGGTCCCCATGGGGCTGGTTGAGTCGGGCAAAATGCCGAAGGGGCTGACAAAGCTCCTCAACATGAGCCGAAAATACTCGTTGTGGGCGTACCAGTGGGGCCTTGCCTGCTGCGCCATCGAGATGGGCGCCGCGTTCGGGTCGCCACGCTATGACGTGATGCGCCTTGGCGTGATCCCGCTGCCGGCCAGCCCCCGCCAGGCCGACCTGGTCATCGTGTCCGGCACCGTCACCGACAAGATGGCACCGGCCGTCCGCCGTCTCTACGAGCAGATGCCCGAACCGAAGTATGTGATCTCGATGGGCTCGTGCGCCAACTGCGGCGGCCCCTACTGGGACAGCTACTCGGTCACCAAGGGCGTCGATCAGATCATCCCGGTCGACGTCTACGTGCCCGGTTGTCCGCCCCGCCCCGAGGCGCTGCTCGAGGGCATCGTGTTGCTGCAGGAGATGATCCTGAACGAGGACATGGCGGAGAAGTGGAAGGGGGATCCCCTTGCCGTCAGCTGATTCAGAGACCGAGACGGCGGAGCCCGAAGTCGTCGACGAAGCCCGATCGGCGCTGCTCGAGGCACTGAGCGCCGAGCTCGGTGATGCGCTCGTGGCATCGCATCTGCACCCGGGACGCGACCTTTGGATCCGGGTTGCCACCGAGTCGTGGAGCGACACCGCCGATTACCTTCGCAACCGTCAGCGCTTCCGGTTCTTCGACTGGCTCTCCGCGATCGACTGGCTTCCGTCACCGTTCGGTCGAAGCCTCGACGCCGCAGTCGACGCCGAGCCGGCTGCCGCCGAGGAGGAAGAGGGCGGTTCCGGCGGCCAAGACGACTCCGCCGGCGGTTACACCGGTACCGGAGCCGACGGGGTCACCGGCGGCGACACCCGATTCCAGGTGTTCGCCCGGGTCTACAACCTGTCCACCGGGCTCGGGCTCAACCTGAAGACCGATGTGGGGGAGGGGGCCGGCGGTGAGCTTGCCGTCGGTACCTGGATCGACACCTTTCCCGGCGCCGCCTGGCATGAGCGGGAAACCCACGAGATGTTCGGGATCACCTTCACCGGCAACAACGACATGCGTCACCTCTATCTGCCGACCGACTTCGAAGGCCACCCGCTGCGGAAGGACTATCCGCTGCTGGCCCGACTGGTGAAGCCGTGGCCCGGCATCGTCGACGTCGAACCCATGCCGCCGCCTCCTTCGGAGGCTAACCGCTCGGCTGACGCCGAAACGTCGCGAGACGTACCAGGAGGCGGTGACGGGCAATGACCGAAATCATGGATCGTCGCCAAATGGCCGCCACTCGCTCGCTGTGCTCGCTCCTTTACCGAGTTTCACCTTCGGCAAAACTCCCCGCTGGAGGCTTTCATGGCTGACATCATGGATCGTCGCCAAATGGCGTACATCGCCGCGCAGGCCGCCGACGCTCGGGTCAACATCGAACTCGAGACCGAGGGGATGACCCTCAACGTCGGCCCCCAGCACCCTGCCACCCACGGAACGCTCAGGGTCATCCTGCAGCTCGACGGTGAGCAGGTGGTCAACGCCGACCCCGTCATGGGCTACATGCACCGCGGCTACGAGAAGCTGACCGAGGTCCGCACCTACCCGCAGGTGACCACGCTGATCAACCGGATCGACTGGCTGGGCAGCTTCGCCAACGAGGTCCCGTTCATCCTCGCCGCCGAGCAGTTGATGGACATCGAGGCCCCGCCCCGGGCCCAGTGGATACGCACCATCCTGTTCGAACTGGCTCGAATCGCCAACATCACCTTGTTCCTGGGCGACATGGGGGTGCAGCTCGGCGCAGTCAGCCCGGTGTTCTACGCCTTCCGTGACCGCGAATACATCCTCAACCAGATCGAGGCCGCCACCGGCGGTCGTTTCCACCCGAACTTCGATCGCATCGGCGGTGTGAAGGACGACCTGCCCGCCGGTTGGATCGCCGACACCAAGCAGGCACTGGTCGAGATCCGCAGCTTCTGCGACGAGATGGAGGACCTGCTCCTCGGCAACGAGATCTTCGAGGCCCGCACCCGAGGTATCGGGGTGATCCCGGCCGACGTCGGTCTGTCCTACGGCCTGTCCGGCGCCAACATCCGGGCCTCGGGCGTCGACTGGGACATCCGCCGCGACAACCCGTGCGGGCTGGTCTACGACCAGGTCGACTGGAAGGTGTGGACCCACCCCGACGGCGATTCCTTCGCCCGCTACTGGGTCCGCCTGCAGGAGACCCGTGAGGCGTGCGGCATCGTGGAACAGCTGCTCGACGGCCTGCCGTCGGGGCCGATCATGGCCAAGGTGCCCCGCATCATCAAGGTGCCCGAGGGTGAAGCCTACGTCGCCACCGAGAACCCGCTCGGCGAGATGGGCTACTACGTGATCAGCCAGGGCGGCCTGGAGCCGTTTCGGGTGAAGATCCGCTCGGCCAGCTTCTCCAACATGTCGATCACGCCGTGGCTGCTCAAGGGCACGTACGTTCCCGATGTGATCACGATCCTGGCCTCGCTCTACTTCATCCTGGGGGACATTGACCGATGATGTGTCGCTTCGCTCCCCATCCTCCCGCCTTTCGCCTGCGGCGAAACGCTACGCCGTGGCTCCGATCGGGTGCGTCGCCACTGACCGGGGTTGCGCCATGACCTCCACCTTTGCAGCCGAATTCGCATACTGGCAGACGTCCATCTTCAAACTCCTGATGGCGTTCGTTGCCGTGTTGATCCCCGCCGGCGGCACCGTCTATCTGTACCTGTTCAAGATGGTGTCGTTCATGCAGAGCCGACTCGGCCCGATGGAGGCCGGACCCTACGGTTCGCTTCAGCTGGTGGCGGAGATCGGCAAGTGGGCCCAGAAGGAAGACATCGTGCCCGAGCGGGCCGACGAGTTCGTCTTCAAGGCATCGCCCTATGTGGTGCTGCTCAGCACCTTCCTGCTGGTGCTGGTCGTGCCATTCGGGCCCGACGCCCAGTTCGTCGACTTCGACACCGGCATCTTCTTCGCCCTTGCCGTCAGCTCGATCTCGGTCATCGGCATCCTGATGGCCGGCTGGGCCTCGGCATCCAAGTACTCCCTCATGGGCGGGCTGCGGGCCGCAGGACAGCTCATCGCCTACGAGCTGCCCCTGGTCCTCGCCGTCGTCGGCGTCGTCATCCAGGCCGGGTCGCTCAACATGCAGGACATCGTCACCGCCCAGACCACCGGCGAGATCTTCGGGTGGGGAGCCATCGGCAACCCGTTCATCATCACCCAGTTCGTCGGGTTCCTGATCTTCCTGATCGCCGTGCAGGCCGAGCTGACCCAGACGCCGTTCGACATGCCGATCGCCGAGTCCGAGCTGGTGTCCGGCTACATGACCGAGTACTCCGGTTTCCGGTTCCTGCTGTTCTTCATCGGTGAGTTCGCCACCGCCAACATCTTCGCCTTCCTGGCTTCGGTGCTGTTCCTCGGTGGCTGGAGCGTGCCGCCGTTCGTCATGGACATCGTCCCGGGGCTGGCTCCCGAGGTCACCGGCCTGGCCGGCGCCCTCAACGGCACCACCGGCGGAGCCACCGCTTCCTTCTCATCCTGGTTCAACCTGATCGGTCCGATCGTCATGGCCGTCAAGATGCTGGGCCTGACGTTCATCGTCTATTGGGTGCGGTTCACCTATCCCCGTTTCCGTGAAGACCAGCTCCAGCGTTTCGCCTGGAAGGTGCTCATTCCCCTCGCCCTTGTCAACATCGCCGTGACCGGCGTATTGAAGGTGATTTTCTGATGGCTCTCGTTCCCGGAGTACTCAAAGGTCTCGGTGTCACGTTCGGCGAGATCGTGAAGACGGTGACCAAGGGCGCCGCCACCGTGCAGTACCCGCACGAGAAGGAGGCGCCACCCACCCGGGCCCGGGGCGTCATCGCGTTGCACGAGGAAAACTGCACTGCGTGCATGCTCTGCTCCCGTGAGTGCCCGGACTGGTGTATCTACATCGAGGGTCACAAGACCCTGGCCCCGCCCCGCCGGGCCGGCGGCAAACCCCGGTCGGTCAACAAGCTCGACCGATTCGACATCGACTACGCCCTGTGCATGTACTGCGGCATCTGCGTCGAGGTCTGCCCGTTCGAAGCTCTGTTCTGGAGTCCCGACTACGAGTACTCCGAGCCGAAGATCGCCGATCTGCTGCATGATAAGACCCGGCTCGGCCAGTGGATGGAGACGGTTCCCGACTTCGAGCCCTATGAGGCCGGGTCCGAGGCCAAGCAACAGAAGGTGCCTCGCCCGTGAACGTGCTAGCGGTAGTCGCTCAGGAATCTGCCCTCACGTCACAGGGTGAATGGATGCCGTTCGCTGCGCTCACTAACGCAGTTTCGTCTTCGCCGAAACTGTCCGCCGTGGCGCTGCTGGCTCAGGAATCTGCCCTCACGTCACAGGGTGAATGGATAGCCAACGTCTTCTTCTATGCCATCGCCGCCGTGGCGATCATCGCCGCGCTCAAGATGGTGACCACCCAGAACGTCGTACACGCCGCCCTGTATCTCCTCGTCGTGCTCACCGCCGTGGCCGCCACCTACATCGTGCTCGGCGCCGAATTCGCGGCCGTCACCCAAGCCCTGGTCTACCTGGGCGCCATCATGGTGCTGCTGTTGTTCGGCGTCATGTTGACACGAGCCAGGATCGGGATCGAGACCGATCTCGACCACGATCAGAAGTGGATGGGGGCCCTCGTCGCCGTCGTCACCGGCGCGGTCATGGGTTACTCGCTCTGGGAGGCGTTCGGCGACGTGAAGCTGCCGGCCGACCAGATGCCCCAGACCACCCAGCAGGTGTCCGACTCCATCTTCAGCACCTACATCGTGCCCTTCGAGGCTCTGTCTGTGCTGCTGCTCGCCGCCTTGATCGGCGCCGTTGTCGTGGCGAGGAGGGACTGACGATGGGTCTCGTGGGTCTCGTGGTCGTCGTCGGGGTGTTGGGTATGGTCGGCCTCTTCGCCGCCGGCTTCCTCATGAACCGATCCAACTCGGACAGGCGGCGGGGGGAGAGCTGATGTTGACAATGCTGATCCTGGGAATACTCGTGGTCATCGTGGCCGTGGTCGACTACCTTCTGGCCGCCCACCTGCATGACAGCCTCGAGTCCGGGTCGAGGGGACGCTGATGTTTCTGAACCAATTCCTCTTCCTGGCCGCCATCCTGTTCTGCATCGGCGTCTACGGGGTGCTGACCCGCAAGAACGGCGTGCTGGTCCTGATGTCGATCGAGCTGATCCTCAACTCCGTCAACATCAACCTCGTCGCCTTCGGCGCCTACCACCAGCACATCTCCGGGCAGGTGTTCGCCCTGTTCGTGATCGCCGTGGCCGCCGCCGAGGTCGGAGTCGGCCTTGCCATCGTCCTACTGATCTACCGGAACCGTCGAAGCATCAACGTGGCCGAAGCCAACCTGTTGAAGGGCTGATAGGGAATCGTGTTCGTACTTGCTGCCGAAGAAGCCGTCGCCAACTCGTGGTTCTACGAGAACGCCTGGCTCATTCCCGCCCTACCGGCGGCTTCGTTCCTGCTGATCCTGTTCTTCGGCAAGCGTCTGCCCTTCAAGGGCGCAGAAATCGGTATCGCCGCCGTCGGTTCTGCTTTCGTGCTCGCCGTCCTCACCACGTTCACCTGGATCGGCGACATCCAGTCGGCCGAACACGGTGAGTCCGAGGAGCATTCGCTCGTCGTCGACGGCGGGGAGACGATCGCCGTTGCGCTGACCGCCGAGGAAGGCGAGGACGGACACGGCGCGGCCCGAGGCGCCCCAATCGTCACCGAGGTCGAATGGTTCGGCATCGGCACCGACGCCAACCGCACGACGCTGGGTGCCGAGGCCAACCACTCCGAGTCCTCCGCCGGCGATCATGGTGAAGAAGGCGCAGCCGCCGACGAGGGACACAGCGACGACGACGAGCACGCCAAAGAGAGCCTGGCCTCGAAATTCGCCATCCCGATCGGCACGATCGTCGACGGCCAGTCGGTCATGCTGCTGTTCGTCGTCACCTTCATCTCGCTGCTGGTGCACATCTACTCCACCGAGTACGTGAAAGGCGACCGCCGCTTCACCCACTACTACGCATTCCTGTCGCTGTTCACGGCGTCGATGCTGTTCATGGTGCTGTCGTCGTCGACGCTCCAGCTCATCGTCGGCTGGGAGCTGGTCGGCGTCTGTTCGTTCGCCCTCATCGGCCACTGGTGGGAGGAGAAACCGAACTCCGACGCGGCGCTCAAGGCCTTCCTGACCAACCGAGTCGGCGACATCGGACTCCTCGTCGGCATGACGATCCTCTACTTCGCCGCCGACCGGTCGTTCTCGATCACCACGATCAACGAGATGGCGGTCTCAGGCGAGATCGAGCAGCGGACCCTGTTGATCGCCGGACTCTGCCTGATGGCGGCCGTGATGTCGAAGTCCGGTCAGTTCATCCTCCACACCTGGCTTCCCGACGCCATGGCCGGCCCCACACCGGTGTCGGCCTGATCCACGCCGCCACCATGGTGGTGGCCGGTGTCTACATGATCGGCCGGATGTACGCCGTGTTCTTCGTCGGGTTCGGCATGGACGGCGGCACGATCAACGCCATGGCCTTCATCGGCGGCCTCACCTGCGTCGGCGGTGGCCTGCTGGCGTTCGTACAGGACGACATCAAGAAGGTGCTGGCCTACTCGACGGTGTCGCAGCTCGGCTACATGGTGCTGGCCCTCGGGGTCGGCGCCTACACGGCGGGCATGTTCCATCTCTTCACCCACGCCTTCTTCAAGGCCTGTCTCTTCCTCGGCGCCGGCTCGCTCAGCCACGCCTGCCACCACAGCTTCGACATGAAGGCCGAGATGGGTGGCTTGCGCAAGAAGATGCCGATCACCTTCGCCACCTTCATGATCGGAACCGCCGCGCTGGCCGGTCTGCCGATCTTCGCCGGATTCTGGTCCAAGGACGAGATTCTGGCCGGCGCCGGTGTCTGGCCCGGTACGGGCGGCAACGGCACCTACACGATCCCGTTCATCTTCGGTATCATCGCCGCCGCTCTGACCGCGGCGTACATGACCCGGGTCATCTGGCTCGTCTTCTTCGGCGAGTACCGGGGTCACTCGCATCCGCACGAGAGCCCGCCGGCCATGGCGGTGCCGCTCATCATCCTGGCGTTCATGTCGGTCACCACCGGCTTCCTCAACGTGCCGAGTGCCTGGAACTTCTTCATGCCCGAGGGCTGGGAGCACCGCTTCGAGGAGTGGGTGGAGCCCGCCGGTATCTCGACCTTCCCGGTCATCGACCACGCCAAGCCCAGTTGGACCCTGGCGTTGTTCGCCACGGCACTGGCGGTCGGCGCCGGATTCGTGGTGTGGAACTACTACCAGCGGCTCCATCGTCTCGACTCGTCGGCCACCGAGTATTCGGCGGCCACCAACGGTCTGGCCTCCCGCATCGCACCGCTCGCCGTCGGCCACAAGATCCTGGAGAACAAGTACTACCTCGACCACCTCTACACCGACGTGATCGCCGGCGGGGCCAAAGGTCCGGTCGCCCGAGCCGTCAACTGGTCGAACCAGAACATCCTCGACGGGATCGTCAACACCGTCGGCAAGACCTCGGTCGTCGTCGGTCGCTTCGTCTACCGGTTCATCGACCAGGGTTTGGTCGACGGCACCGTCAACAACTCCGGCCGCTCCGCAGACCTCGCCGGTCAGATCCTGCGCGGGGTTCAGACCGGCCAGGTCCGCCAGTATGCAACCCTGTTGTTCGGAGCGGCCGCGGGCCTGGTCGGCCTGTTCATCCTGTTCGCCTAGCAACCACGTTCGACGTCTCTTGATTTTCCCGACATCCGATAAGGACAACTGAGCACATGGAGAGCTTTCTCAATTCCTGGGGCATAACGGTCATGGTCTTCGCACCGCTCGTCGGTGTGGCGATCATGATGGTGATCCCGGAGAACGACGAAGACCTGCACAAGACCATCGCCCTACTGTCGACGGTGGTCTCGGCGGTGGTCGGCATCCTGCTGCTGCGCAACTTCGACTACGGCCGAAGCGACGTGATGCAGTTCGTCGTCGACCGGCGATGGATCGACATCATCAACGCCGACTACGCCGTCGGTATCGACGGCATGTCGCTACCGCTGATCGCGTTGACGTTGCTCGTGGTGCCGTTGGTCATCGTCTATTCCTGGCATCACATCCCGGCACCGGGCAACGCCAAGGCCTTCCTGATGCTGACGCTGGTGTTGCACACCGGCATGTTGGGAACGTTCGTGGCCCGTGACCTGGTGCTGTTCTTCGTGTTCTTCGAGGTCGTGCTGTTGCCGATGTACTTCATGATCGGTGTCTGGGGTGGGGAGGACCGGCTCTACGCCGCCATCAAGTTCTTCCTCTACACCCTCTTCGGTTCGGCGTTCATGCTGGTGGCGTTCCTGGCCCTCTACTGGCTGACCGGGGCTGAGACGTTCAACATGGTCGAGCTGGCCGAGCGGGTCCAGAGCGAGGGGCTCACCGCCGGGGAGCAGACACTGCTGTTCGGTGGCATGTTCCTCGGCTTCGGAATCAAGGTGCCGATGTTCCCGTTCCACACCTGGCTGCCCGACGCCCACACGCAGGCCCCGACCCAGGGTTCGGTCATCCTGGCCGCCGTTCTGTTGAAGCTCGGCACCTACGGCTTCGTGCGCATCGCTCTGCCGATCCTGCCCGAAGGAGCGCAGGCGTGGGCCCCGTGGATCGGTCTGCTGGCCGTCATCGGCATCATCTACGGCGCGTTCGGCTGCCTGGCCCAGACCGACATGAAGCGGCTCATCGCTTTCTCGTCGGTGGCCCACATGGGCTATGTGATGCTCGGTATCGCGACCCTCACCGACTTCGGTATCAACGCCGCGATCTTCGGTATGGTGGCCCACGGCCTGATCACCGGCATGTTGTTCTTCATCGCCGGGTCGGTCAAGGAGCGGTACCACACGCTCGAGATCAAACGCCTCGGTGGTCTGCTGGTGCAGGCGCCCAAGATGGGGTGGATCCTCGGCATCACGTCGATGGCGTCGCTCGGTCTGCCCGGCCTTGCCGGCTTCTGGGGAGAGTTCCCGGCGATCCTGGCCTCCTGGAACCCGGCACCGGGCCTCAACCAGGGCCTGTTCCGGGTCTACATGGTGATTGCCGCCGTCGGCACCGTTCTGGCCGCCGCCTACCTGCTGTGGCTGCTCCAGCGCACCGCCTTCGGCACTCCGAGCGAGGAGTTCGCCGACGACCCCCACATCCACGACACGGTCATGACCGAGTGGATCGCCTGGGTGCCGATGTTGATCCTGATCGTGGTGCTCGGCTTCGTGCCCAGCCTCATCTTCGATGTGACCAACGCCCCGGTGTCGGCCGTGGGCGATGTCTTCCAGGCGCTGGGGCAGTAGGCCAGGTCTCGGGACAAGACGAGTAGGGAGTAGGGAGAAGCGTCGTGCTGGCCCAGATCATCACCGAATCCGCCGAGTTCGTTCGGCCCCACATCGACTGGCATGCCTTCGCGCCCGAGTTGGTGATCCTGGCCTGGGGCGCGCTCGTCACGATCGTCGACATCGTCGGTCTTGACCGTGTTCGCCGCCTGATCGCGCCCCTGACCGGCATCGGCTTCCTGCTGGCCATGATCCCGGTGCTCACCCTGTGGAGCCAGAACGAGGACCTGCCTCGGGTCCTGTTCGACGGCGCCTACGTGGTCGACAACTACTCGCTGGTCCTCAAGGGCCTGTTCTTGATCAGCGGCTACGTCATCGTGCTGTTGTCGAGCGACTACATGGCCGAGGGCGACTACTACGACTCGGAGTTCTACCAGCTCATCGCGGCGTCGGTGCTGGGCATGCTGGTCATGACGTCGGCCCGTGATCTGATCTCGATCTTCATTGCGCTGGAACTGCTGTCCATCCCCGCCTATCTGCTCGCCGCCTGGCGCAAGCGTGACCTCAGGTCGAACGAGGCCGGGCTGAAGTACATGCTGATGGGCGTGTTCGCCTCCGGCATCCTGCTCTACGGCATGTCGCTCCTGTACGGCGCGGCGGCCGACACCCGGCTGTCGGTCATCGGTGAGGCGCTGGCCGGGTCCGACTCCACCCCGTTCCTGACCCTCGGCATACTGTTCACGATCATCGGCTTCGGGTTCAAGGTGTCGGCGGTGCCGTTCCACACCTGGGCGCCCGACACCTACGAAGGCGCACCGACCCCGCTCACCGCCTTCCTGGCCGTCGCCTCGAAGACGGCGGGATTCGTGGCGTTGATGAACGTCGTGTTCTTCGCCTTCGCCGATCAAGCCGATCTGGTCGAGCCGTTCATGTGGATCCTGGCCGCCGTGACGATGACGGTCGGCAACCTGATCGCCCTCCGTCAGACCAACATCGTCCGGATGCTGGCCTATTCGGGGATCGCCCAGGCCGGCTACGTGCTGGCGCCGCTGGCGGTCTACGGCGACCGGTTGGCCGACGCCCAGCAGGCCATCGTGTTGTACCTGGTGATCTACGCCGCCATGAACCTCGGGGCGTTCGCCGTGGTGGTCATCGCCGCCCGCAAGACACGGTCTGGGGAGATCTCCTCCTACGGTGGCATGTTCCGGTACGCGCCCGGCTTGACCCTGGCGATGACGGTGTTCCTCTTCTCGCTGGCCGGCATTCCGCCGATGGGTGGGTTCTGGGCCAAGTTCTTCGTGTTCAAGGTGCTGACCGACGGGTGGGGCCTGTGGGGAACGATCCTGGCGGTCGTCGTGGCCGTCAACTCGGTGGTGGCGGCCTACTACTACCTGAACGTGGCCAAGCAGATGTGGTTCTTGCCGGCTCCCGACGGTGATCATTCGCCGATCGTCATCCCGCCGGCCCTGGTTGCCGCAGTGGCGGTCACGATCGTGGTCACGATGATCACCGGTGTCACCGGTCTCGTCCCCGACTGGACCGACTTCACCACCCTCGCCGCCGCCTCCCCCTGACCCCCGCCCGCCCCGCCCCCGCCGGAACTTTGAGCGCCTGACGACCCATCCCCACCGAACTTTGAGCCTCCAGCGACCCATAATCGGGTCGTCCAGCGCACAAAGTTCGACGGGATCTCGGAGCATCTGCTCCCCTCGTATCACTCCTACGACGGGAGAAGTGTCATGTCCGAGATCCGTGCAGCGCTTGAAGAGCGCGCCCGACTACACAACCACGGTGTTATCACCCGCAAAGAAGCCCTGGCAGCCGGCCTCCCGGTCAGCCAGGTTGATCGTCGGGTTCGTCGCAAGCAATGGCGAACCTCGGGCCATCGAGGTTGGCTGATCCTGGCCGACTGCTGGGACGACCCTGTGGCTCATCTGACGTGTGCCGTCGGAGCACTCGACGGCATGGCCTGGCGCCGATCCGGCCTGGCCCTGCACGGCATCCGCTCCCATCACCCGAACCGGCCCGACGTTCTGTCGCGGCGTCAGGACCGTTCCGAGACGGTCGCCGTCGGCCGCTACGACCCGACCGTCTGGCGGGTCGTCCTGCGGGCAGGACTGCCCTGCTTGACACTGGAGGACACCGTCGCGTCGATGGCCGGCATCAGCCATCCCGACCGGTTCGACGAACTTGTCGATTCGGTCATTCTCGACCAACGAACCGACTGGACGGCACTTGCCGTCTCGTTCAAGCGGATACGACGGCAAGGCCGTCTGGGGTCGGCGATGCTCGGCCGTGTCCTCGATGAGCGAGGCGAGTCCACCACGGTGCCGTTGTCGATCTGGAGCCGAAAGTTCATCCGTGCCCTCGACGACACCGGCCTGCCCCGCCCGCAGATGGAGTGGCGGGTCGAACGCGAGGGCCACCTCATTGCCCAGGTCGATCTGGCCTATCCCGACATCCGGTACGCCATCGAACTCGACAGTGTCTCGTACCACCTCAGTCGAGAGGCATTCGAGGAAGACCGACGCCGGGACTCGGATCTGGCCGTCGCCGGTTGGTTGGTCCGCCGGTTCACATGGAAGCAATTCGACGAACGCTTTCACTGGGTCGTGCGTACCATCATCGCCGATGTCGAGTCTCGTTCCCACCTCCGCTCGACGTCACCACCCGGCCCCGCCGGAACTTTGAGCGCCTGACGACCCTTTAGGGGGTCGCTGGGCGCTCAAAGTTCGGTGAGGTTGGGTCGCTGGCGGCTCAAAGTTCGGGCGGGCGTGGGTTGGTGCGGGCCAGCATGGGGGCGGCTGACGCATAGAATGAGGCGGTGGGGAGATGCAGTGGGTGATCCGATCGAGGTGACGTCGATCGCCGACCTGGCCGTAATGGTCAACGATCGTCAGGTCGACGGGCGGCGGACCGTCATCGCCATCGCCGGACCACCCGGCGCCGGCAAGACGACCACCGCCGATGCGCTCGTCGACGCTCTCAACGACATCGCGCCAGGCTCGGCCGCCGGGTTCGGCATGGACGGCTACCACTTCGACGACCTCGTGCTCGACGAGCGTGGCTGGCGCCCCCGTAAAGGCGCGCCGCACACGTTCGACGTGGCCGGGTTTGCCCACATGCTGAAACGTCTCCGACGCAACGACGAGGCCGAGGTCGCCGTCCCGCTCTTCGACCGATCGATCGAGATCGCCCGGGCCGGGGCCCGCATCATCCCCGGATCGGTCACCCACCTGGTGGTCGAGGGCAACTACCTGCTGCTCGACCATTCTCCGTGGGACAGCCTCACTCCACTCTTCGACCTGACGGTCGCCATCGACGTGCCCGAAGCCGAGCTACGTCGCCGGCTCGTCGAACGGTGGAAGCACCTCAGCGGGACAGAGCTCGACGAGAAGCTCGAGGGCAACGATCTTCCCAACATGCGGTTGGTGCTGACGCAGAGCCGGCGGCCCGACGTCATCTACCGCCAAACGAGCTGAGTCACCACCCGCCCGATATCACAGCAGCTCCTCGATGTCGGCCCGGATCTCCTCCGCGGTGACCGTCGGCGGCCAGACGATGCGCAGCGCACCGTCGGGGCCGATACCGAACAGCGACGCGGTGTGGTCGACGAGATAGTCGTCGGCCCCGTCGGCCGCCGTCGGTTCCAGCTCGTAGTAGACGCCGTAGTTGGTGGTTGTCCGGTCGATGGATCCGGTGTCGCCGCTGACCCCCTCGAACGCGGGGTCGAAGAACTCGACGTAGGTCTGCAGCGAATCCGGATCGTCGCGATCGGGGTCGACGGAGACCATCCAGACCTCGGTTCGGTTCCTGAGGTCGTCGTCGAGCCCACTGACGGCCTGGGCGGCCAGCGCCATCGACGCCGGGCAGACGTCGGGGCAGTTGGTGTAGCCGAAGAACACCAGGACCATGTCGCCGTCGTGGGCTGCGACGTCGACCGGCTCCCCGGTGCGGGCGAACCGCAGCCCATCCATGTCGGGCGCCGGGGTGTCGCCCTGGAGTATGGTTCCGGCGTACAGGTGGGGGGTCAACGCTCCGACCAGCAGACGGGCCACCACCACGCCGGCCAGGACCGTGGCGGCGACCGCCACAGCCACCACCGGGACACTCGACCACCGTCGGCCCTGCGGTTGTCGTCGGCGACCCGGCCGGGATTGGGGCCCTTCGGTCCGGTCGTCGGTGGCGGTTCCGTCGTCGGTATCGGTCACTGGCGGCACGGTTCGAGCTCCTTCACGGATAGCAGAGGAAAAGATGGGCCGCCTCGTAGGCCACGGCGGTGGCCCCGTTGGCGTAGCGGATTTCGTCGGCCAGTATCTCCAGGTGGGAGACCAGCTTGTCGGCGTCGCCGGCCCTGGTCTGGTAGCGGTACTCGCCCCGCACGATCCCGGCCCCGTCGGTGATGACGAATGCGGGATCGAACTCGACGGAGCCGTTGGCCGCCGTCTCGTAGTAGCGCCGGAAGCCTTCGCCGACGACAAGGCGGACCTCGTCGGCCGATCCGCCGATCCAGCGCCATCGATCGCCGTCGGCTCCCGACCGGCGAGCAACGTCGGCGAGGTCGTCGACGTCGCTCGAGCCGAGCGCCACGGTGACCAGCCGGACCGTCATCTCGTCGAATGCCGGGTTAGCGTCGACCCGTTCGGCCACCTCGATCATCGTGGCGTCGAGGGCATCGCAGTCGGCGTCGCACTCGATCGGGGCGAACGTGTAGACGGTGACGGCCCCGCGGGCCGACTCGCTGGTGTAGGAACGGCCGAGCTGATCGGTGAGCGCGAATCCCGGTGCCACCCGGAGCCGAGGCAGAACCTGGACCGGTTCGAAATAGGCGAAGGCGATGGCGCCGGCGATGGCCACGGCGAACACACCGGCCACGATCTTCAGCCAGCGGGGTAGGACAAGCTCGTCGTCGGCCGGATTAGGCTCGGTGGCGTGCGAATCCTGAAGTGGCTGGTTGCCGTCGTGCTCGGCGCCGCCCTGCTCTACACGTGTGCCCTCCCCGGTGATCTGCCGGCCAGCGTCGACTCCAGCGACGGCCTGCCCGGAACCTACACCGCCAACGGCGTGGACCCGACCGGTCAGGAGTTCAGCGGAACCGCCGTCATCGCTGCCACCACCGACCCGGACCGATTCGACATCGCTTTGATCATCACCGGCAGCATCCAGGAGGGACAGGCCGTCAGGAGCGGCAACCGTCTGACCGTCGGCTGGGAGACGGTGGCCGCCGCCTCCGATGAGCCGTTGACCGGAACCGGCGACTACATCATCGAGCCCGACGGTCGGCTCACCGGCACCTGGTCTGTCGACGACACTTCGGTCGACGACACCGTTGTCGACGGCACGTCCGTCACCGGCACCATCGAGCTGTTCCCCGACCCGTGAGGGTGGGGCGTCTCGGTCGGGACCGGTGCGAGAATCGGTGTGGGGCCCGG
This sequence comes from Acidimicrobiales bacterium, assembly GCA_965216675.1. GTDB lineage: Bacteria > Actinomycetota > Acidimicrobiia > Acidimicrobiales > SZUA-35 > JAHELU01. The sequence continues at coordinate 3,730,519 of CBDCGK010000004.1, forward strand.
TCACGAATCGTCCCCGGTCGTGGACGACACGGTGAGCGTCAGCAGGTAGGCCAGGAGGGCGTCGAGTTCCTCCTGGCTGAGCCGGTCCTGATAGATCGGCAGCATCTGACCCGCGGGGTAACCCTCGACCACGTACTCGTCGGGCAGCAGAATCGACTGCCACAGGTAGGTGGCGGCGTCCAGGCCCTCGACCCTCGTCTCGGCCCGAGTGGCGACGCCATACAGAGACGGACCGATCTGGTTCTCGCCGGGTTCGACGGAATGGCAGACGGCGCAGCCGCTTTGACGGTCGAGGAACACCTGGCGGCCCACCTCGGCAACGGGGGCGAGGGTCACGGAACGGACGGGAACGTGGAGTCGTTGGTTGACTGCCAGATCGATCTGCTCGGAGAACACGATCTGCTTCTCGGTCGGTCCGATGGCCACCACCTCAACCAGCCTACGGCCCGGTTCGACCGACCAGTCCTCGACCGCCACGACGGCCGACCGCCAACGAGACGTTGCTCGCGATCCCAACGATTCGCCGTCGAGACGAACCTCGATGGTCTCGACCGGCTCGGTGAAACCTTCGTCCGAGGCGAGGCCGAGTGTCGGGTCCTGGTCGACGACCACTCGAACCGCCGCCGAGTCGTCGGAGGTGCCGTCGAACGGTGCCTCGGTGGCCAGGGCAGTGGCCAGCATCGAGGCCACGACCACCAACGATGAACCGATCAGTGCCCGCTGGGTACGGCTGCCGGCCGCAGCATGGCGGTCGCCGTCACCGGTCACCCCAGGGTCGTCGGCGTCGCGCGGATCGCCGGTCAGGACAGGATTGCTGCCGACGCTCGGAGCGCCGGTCAGCCCGTCGAGTTCACCGGGCGCCAGCCATCGGCTGTGGACCATCGCCTTGCGGGCTCGAGGCACGTGCGGGGCCCGGTCGCCACCGATACGGTCGTCGGCCAGCGTGTTGCCGATTCCATACCGGCAGTCGTCGACCGCGCAGCCGACGATCTCGATCGATGTGGCGCCGGACTCGGTCAGCATCCTCACCAGGTCGGGTCCGACGGCGCCGGCACAGCGAACCAACTGGACCGGGGCCGTGGCGGTCCGCCCGATCTCGGCGGCATGTCGATCACAGGCGACGACCACCGGCCGACCATCGCCGGACCCGCGGGTGATGTCGAGGTCGGGAATCAGCGGTTCGGGCTCGTCTCCCTCCGGCCCGCCCGCGGTCACGGGTCCAAAGGTGAGCGCCCCGAACACACATGATCCGAGACAGATCGCGCATGAGGTGCAGGCCTCCTCGTCGACCACCGCAACCTCTCGATCCCCGGTGCCGGCTGCCAAGGACAGAGCATCGTACGGGCAGTCGAGCACGCACAGGTTGCAGCCGGTGCACGCCTGCTCGACGACGGTCACGGCAGCCGGCTCGCCGACGGATCGTCGTCCGAGGATGAACGGCACCGTGGCCGCCACCGTCGCGGCCACGGTCAGTGCGGCCAATCCCAACCACCGCCAGCCGGAATCGAGAATGGGAAGCAGGAACAGCACGAACGGATCGAGCGGGAGGTTTTCGCCGACCCGCCCGCCCTTGTAGGGGTCGAGCATCCCGACCGGCACCAGTAGCGACACGGCGACCAAGGCCCCGCCCATCGCCAGCATCCAGTGCCGCGATGGCAGCCAGGCCAACTTCGAGCCGCGCAGATGACGGAACGCGAACCATCCGACCACTGCCGTCAACCCGAGATGCGCCAGCCACACGATGACCATGAACGTCGACCCGGAAGCGGTGTCGGAAACCGAGAGATGTCGCACCCACAGCGCGACGCCACCTCCGAAGAAACCGACGGTGCGGCCAACGGCCTCGGCAATGGCGCCGGCCCGGACGTCCCACACCAGCAGGTAGCCGGTCACCCCGGCCGGCCAGACGACCAAGAGCGTCGCCACGCCGGTCATCCACCGCCATCGTCGGCGTCGCGGGGTGAACCTGCCGGCCACGAAGATCCGCCACCCGTGCACCACCGTCGTGACCACCAGTGCGGCCGACGAGTAGCGGTGCAACGCCCGAATCAGCCGCTGGATCGGATGCCGCTCCATTCGGAGCACCGACTCGTAGGACGCCTCGTAGCCGTACTGGAAGAACAGCGTGATGTAGAGCCCGGACGCGATGACGACGATGAGCAGGAACACGCTGATCGTTCCGGCGTGGGGAAGCGGGTTGTACCGACCCGGTCCCGAGATCCGCCGTATCGGACGCTCGACCCACGATGTCGCGGCATCGAGCCCGTCCAACGGTCTCACCGGTGCTTTGCCTTCCGGCGGAAACTCATGGTCAAAAGCGAAGCTTTTGACACTCGACTACCACGGAGTCTGGTCGACGCCCGGCGCGTTCAGGCTCATGTCGAGAATCTGGTCGACGAGCTGAGGTCCGTAGGCGATGAGGAGCAGCAGTCCGGCGCCGATCAGCCATGGCTTGAACCGATCGAGCCACACCGGCGTCAGCTGCGGGCTGCGGATCGACTGAGCGATCGGCACTTCCGGAATCTCCTCGGGCTCGAGCTTTTCGCCGAAGACGGTGCGGAGCATGATGTAGCCGTAGAGCACTGCCGACACCAGCAGGATGGCACCGCCGATCGAGGTCCGCAGCAGGTGGCCCTCCCACGCATCCGGGGTGTAGGGGGCCTCACCGAGAGGTGTGCGTCGTGGCGCCCCCAGCAGCCCGAGGACATGCATGGCGTTGGAGAAGATGATCATGCCGACGAACCACGTCCAGGCCTGAACCAGCCCCAGCATCCGGGTGTGGAGCCGTCGGCCGGTCAGGTACGGGACGAGCCAGTAGCTGATGCCCATGAACGACAGGGTGACCGCGGTGGCCACCGTCAGGTGGAAGTGGCCGGGCACCCAGGCCGTGTTGTGGATCACGAGGTTGAGGTTGTACGAGGCGTTGGTGAGGCCTCCGATGCCGCCGAACATGAACAGGATTCCGGCCAGGAGCTGGGCCGCCACCGACGGGTCGGTCCACGGTAAGGCCCGGACCCAGCCGAACAGACCGGTTCCGCCCCGTCGACGGGCGGCGTACTCGAGCGATGCGATGACCGTGAACGCGGTGATCATCGACGGGAAGAACACCGAGTAGGTCAACATGGCGTGGATCCACTTCCACGTCTGGGGAACGCCCGGATCGACGAACTGGTGGTGGAAACCGACCGGGACGCTGACGATCAGGAACATCCAGAAGGCCAGTCGGGCCAGCGAGTCACTGAACAACCGCCCTCCGGCCTGGCGGGGCAGCATGCCGTACCAGGAGGTGTAGGCCGGTAGCAGCCAGAAATACACGAGCGGGTGTCCGGTGAACCAGAAGTAGGTGCGGGCGAGTTCGGGGTCGGTGCCGTCAATCAGACCGAGCGACCAGGGCAGCAGCATCGTCAGGATTTCCACCGCAACACCGAGCGTGGCGATCTGCCACATGGCGGCGTTGATGATGTTGGCCAGGGCGATGAACGGGGAGCGGACGCCGCGGTTGTCCTTCCGCCACGCAGCGAGAGTGAGGTAGAAGCCGACACCTTCGATCCAGCTACCGACAACCACCAACGTCAGCCCGAGATAGAACGCCGGGCTGGCCTCCAAGGGCGGGTAGAACGTGTAGAGCACCGTGGCGGCGTTGGTGAGGATCGGGATTCCTGTGAGCACGAGGCCGACCAGCATCACCCCGAAGCCGATCTGGTTGATGCGGGGGTGACTGAGCGGGCGCCGCAAACCCCGGATGGTGGTGAAGTTGGTGAAGCCGACGATGAAGAACGTGGTCCAGACCAAAGCGTTGAGCACCCCGTGGAGGGTGAGTCCCTGGTAGTAGCTCTTGATGACCGGTTCGAGGTAGGGATAGAGGTCGAGCCCGGAGAACTCGAAGGCCTGGAGCGGACCCATCAACGACCCGATCATCAGGGCGATGACGGCCACCAGGATGTGGTAGCCGACAAACCGCCGCTCGCCGGGCGTGAGTTCCCGTTCGGCCGGGCGCGACGCCGGTGTGGGGGTTTGCTGACTGTCGATCACCGTCATGTGTCTACTCCCCGTCCGTGGCCGCGGTTTCCGCTACCACGCTGATCGTGCCGAACATGGTGGCGTGGCCCCGTCCACAGTATTCGGTGCAGATGTAGGGGTACTCGCCGACTTCGTCGAACGTGTATTCGAGCTTTGACACCTGGCCGGGCACGACCTGCATGTTCACGTTGGTGTCGGTGACCTTGAACCCGTGCTGCAGATCGGGGGTCGTGACATAGATGGTGACCGTCGAACCGACCGGGATCTCGAGAGTGGCCGGCTCGAACAGCCAGGTCTTGGCCACGACGTAGGCCTCGTATTCGCCGTCTGCGATCTCCCGCAATCCCGGCTCCGACCACGGGGGCGAGTCGAGAACCGTGCGAGGGTCGACCCTCGTCTCGGAGCCGTTGACCTGAAATCCGAGAGCGAAGCCGGAGATGGACACGGTGGCGAAGAACACGACGAGAAGCAGGATCGAGAGGCGCATCCAGTTGCGCTCGTACGGGTCGATCCCCATGTCGAGCTCGGCATCGCCCGGACCCGCCGGTTCGACCGTCGACGTCGATTGGTCGGTCATGCCGTCACTCCTCGGCTGAGAAGGATGACATACACCGACAACCACAGCAGGATCAGTGTCAGCACGAATGCGGCGAGGATGGCGATGGTTCCGATCGGGCGGAAGTGTTCCTCCGGTGTGGCACCGGCCGGTTCGGGGTTCCTTCGTCGGCGCCGGGTCGTCTCCGGACTCCGTTCTCCCTCGGTCGACGGTGTTGTCACGGCTCGCACCTCTCCACTCGGTCGCCGTTGCTGGGGACAGATTACACCAGACGGTCGGCTGCTCGACGCCCACCTGCTGCCGAACTATATTGAAGTCGCTTGAAACCGGATTAGGGACGAAGGTCCCTAATCCCCCCGACCACGGTCGGACTGTAATGGCTAGGTCGAGGCCCACCGCTGGTCCCCTCAGTGCAACGGGCCGATGATGACGCTCACGACGATGAGGAGTCCGATGATCGGAGAGGGAGAGGTGCCCGCACGATCCCCTGGCTGTCGGCACTGGTTCGTTTGGCTGCCCGTGCTCGTCGGGATGCGTTCGTCATGCTGGTCGTTCATCTCGGCCTGTCGGCCGGGAACGGCGTCGGCCCAGTCGGAAAGCCAGACCGACGAGGGTGAGCCTGCCGGACGAAGAACCGACGATGGCACCACCGCCGACCAGGAAGCCCAGGACGAAGCCCTGCGCGAGGGCTCGGCGGTCTACAGCCAGTTCTGCCAAGCCTGTCACCAGCCCGGAGGCGTCGGCCTGTCCGGCTCGTATCCGCCACTCATCGACAATCCCAACGTCGAGGACGCCGACTATGTCCGTGACGTCATCATCAACGGTCGCCAGGGTGAGCTGACCGTCAACGGCGAGGTCTACAACGGGGTGATGCCGTCGTTCTCGACGCTGGCCGACGACGACGTCGACAACCTCATCGCCTACATCGAAAGCGGATTCCAGGCGCCGTCGGGTCCAGCACCGGAGACGGCGTCCGGCCCGGTGGCCGGCACCGAGCTGCCGGCTCTGGCCGGCATGGGTGCTCTCGCTGCCTATCTGATCGCGGCGCTGATCGGCCTGATGGTGGTCGGCCCCCGTTTGGCCGCCCGCAACGACCGCCTCGACACCCCGTGGTTCGACACCTGGTTGAAGACGGCGGCGATTGTCATCGCCATTGCACTGGCCATCGCCTTCATTCCGAACTGGGTGCTGCAGACGTCGACTGTCGCCGGACTGGCCCGGCCGCTGCAGGAGCTGATCGGCGTCGGCATCTGGGGTCTGGGTCTGGCCTTGTGCCTGGGCGGCATGTGGTACGCGCATCGGGAATCGCGGCTATGAGCCTCGAGCCCCTCGAGTTCTACGACGAAAACATTCCCTGTCTCGCCGCCTGCCCGGTCAACACCAACGCCGGCATGTACGTGGCCGCCATCGCCGACGGTGAGGACGAGAAGGCCTATCTGACCGCTCGGCTCCCCAATCCGTTCGCCTCGGTGTGCGGGCGGGTGTGCGCCGCCCCGTGCGAGGACGCCTGCCGTCGAGGGGAGATCGATCGCCCTATCGCCATCAGGGCCCTGAAACGTTTCGTCACCGAGCAGTTCGGCACCGAAACGGGCTCCGACAGCGGCTGGTCGCAGGTTGCGGCCCCGCCCGCCATGGAACTCGATCAGCACATCGGCATCGTCGGTGGAGGACCGGCCGGCCTGGCCTGCGCCCATGATCTGCGCCGCTTCGGCTACAAGGTCACCGTGTACGAGGCCACCGACAAGCTCGGCGGTGCCATGTGGCTGGGCATCCCCGAATACCGGCTCGACCGCGATGTGCTCGCCGCCGACACCCAGGCCATCGTCGACATGGGCGTCGAGGTCCGATACAACACCCGACTGGGCGTCGACTATTCGCTCGACGAGCTCAGGCAACGGCACGACGCCCTGTTCCTCGGCATCGGCGCCACGCTCGGTCGGGGCCTCGACATCGACGGGGCCGACGCAGATGGTGTGCTCAAGGCCATCGAGTTTCTGATCAACATGAACCGCGGCTTCGATGTGAACGTCGGTGAGCGGGTGGTCGTCATCGGAGGCGGTGACGTGGCGATGGACGCCGCCCGTACCGCTCTGCGTTCCGAGGAGTACGACGCTCAGCGGACTTCGGGCGCCGGGCCGGCTCCTGGCGCACCGGCCGACTCCGGAGCCGGTGATCGCCCGTCGATGACCGAGGCGTTCGACGCCGCCCGCACCGCGGCCCGGGCCGGGGCGAAACACGTGACGATCATCTCGCTGGAGAACCGTGACGAGATGCCGGCTCACGACTTCGAGGTCGACGAAGCGGCCCACGAGGGGATCGAGTTCGTACACCGACGGGGGCCGGCAGCGGTAACCGTGGCCGAGGGACGGGTGACCGGTCTCGACACCGTCGGTGTGACCAGGGTGTTCGACGATGATGGACGATTCTCGCCGGTCTTCGACTCCGACGACACCCGCCACTTCGAGGCCGACACCGTGATCCTGGCCATCGGTCAGGCGATCGATCTCGATGCGGTCGGTCCGAACGGTCCCGAGATCAGTCCTCGCCGGACCATCGCCATCGACTGGGAGACGGGCGCCACCGACCTCGACGACGTGTGGGCCGGGGGCGACGCGGCCAAGGGCCCCCGGACCCTGATCGACGCGATCGCCGACGGCCGACGGTCGGCGGCCGATATCCACCGCCACTTCGGCGGCACGCTGGCGGCCGAACGCCCGGGGCGGATGGTCGAACTCCGTCAGTTCCACCGGCTCGACGACTGGTACGATCGGCAGGCTCGGGTCGAAGTGCCGGTGCTGGAAACGGGTCGTCGGATCGGTCTGGCCGAGGTCGAGCTCGGCTTCACCCCGGAACAGGCCCGGTGTGAGGCCAACCGCTGTCTGCGGTGTTTCGCCAACATCCTGCTTGACGTCGACAAGTGCGTCCTGTGTGCGCTCTGCTCCGACGTCTGCCCTGTCGATGTGATCTCACTGGTGCCGTCGGAGACCATCGACCCCGATGCGCACGGCGGCACCGCACTGCTGCTCGACGAGACGGCCTGCATCCGCTGCGGCCTGTGTATCGAACGTTGTCCCCCAGATGCGCTGTCGATGGGGGTCTGGACCGGAGTGGGAGTACCGACATGACCGCCGAACGTCACCGGCTGGAATCTGTTGTGTGGGATAGAAAGCTGTGACTGCCGCCGTGCCGGAGGCCCGGGTTACCGAGTTTCGCCGGGTGGCGAAACGTCGTCGGCTGGTGGTTGCTGTGTGGGATAGGAAGGTAGAGCTGTGACTGCCGCCGTGCCGGAGGCCCGGGTTACCGAGTTTCGCCGGGTGGCGAAACGTCGTCGGCTGGTGGTTGCTGTGTGGGATAGGAAGGTAGAGCTGTGACTGTCACCGAGAGGCGGCCCGACGTCGCCCAGCCCGCCGGCTTCGACACGCCGAAACCGAACCCGCTACGTCAGCCGATGCATTGGCTCCGACGTACAGCGGTCGGCCAGTCGATCTGGCGGACACCACCCCGGGCGACGCCTCGTGACACCGCGGCCGGCCACTGGTCGAGCTTCGCCCTCCACATCTACCCGGTGAAGGTCAAGCGGTCCGAACTCGGGTTCAAGTATTCCTGGTACCTCGGTGTGATCTCGACCGTCCTGTTCGGCTCGCTGATCCTGTCCGGTCTGTACCTGATGTTCTTCTACGTTCCGTCACCGGCCTCGGCCTACACCAACATCCAGACCATCCAGACCGAGGTCGCGTTCGGCCAGTACGTGCGCAACGTGCACAGGTGGTCGGCCCACCTGATGGTGTTCATGGTGTCGGCCCACATGGCCAAGGTCTTCTACCGTGGCGCCTACAAGAAACCAAGGGAATTCAACTGGGTCATCGGCGTCGTTCTGCTCATCCTGACCCTGCTGATGTCGTTCACCGGCTACCTGTTGCCGTGGGACCAGCTGGCCTTCTGGGCCGTCACCGTCGGCACCGAGATGGCGGGGTACGTTCCGTTCGTCGGTGAGCAGGTGAAGGAGCTCATGTTGGGTGGCCCGACCGTCGGCTCCTCCACGCTGCTCCGCTTCTACGTGCTCCACGTGGCGGTGCTGCCCAGCATCCTGGTGCTCGTGCTGATGATCCACCTGTGGCGCTGGCGAAAGGACTCCATGCTCGAACTCGATCGGGAGGAACCCAATGGCGAATAGCCGGTCTGATACCCAGTCCGACCACTCGGTGCCCGTCCACCTCGGAGCCAAACCCGAGGTGACCAACGGAAAGCGGGTGCTCGGCATCGTGCCGGGCAAGCCGGTCGCCGGCGACTCCAAGGACCCGGCAACCGACGACATGGTGATGGTATGGCCCCATCTACTGGTCCGTCACGCAGTGGCGGCGCTGGCCATGATGCTCGTCGTGTTGCTCATCTCGATCTTCGTCGACGCCCCGCTCAAAGAGGTGGCCAACCCGACCGTCACCCCGAATCCGGAGAAGGCGCCGTGGTATTTCGCCGGTCTCCAGGAGCTGCTGGCCCATTTCCATCCGCTCGTGGCCGGGGTTCTGATTCCGGGGGCGATCGTCACCGGCATGTTCGCCCTGCCCTACATCGACCGCAGCCTTTTCCTGAAACCGGCACACCGTCGGGTGGCGGTCACCACGTTCACCACGTTCCTGGTGCTGTTCGTCATTCTCACGCTGATCGGCTTCGCGTTCCGGGGTCCGAACTGGGGTTGGGTCTGGCCTTGGGTCGAGTGGCACGGGGAGTTCTGATGACAGTGCGTCGCGAGGTGCAGCCATGAGTAAGTACATCGATCGTCGGAGGTTTCTGACCCGGTTGTGGCAGGCCGGGACCGGCTTGCTGGCCGGTGTGGCCGCCTGGACGACCTGGGACGTCATGCGTCCACTGGCGACGACTGGATTCGGTGGTCTGGTCCGGTCGGTCCGACCCGACGCCGTTGCCGGTGAAACCGTCGTCGAGGTCACAGCGGCCCGTTCCTACCTCACCGAGGTCAACGGCGAGATCGTGGCGCTCAGTGAGAAGTGCACCCATCTCGGTTGTCGGGTTCCGTTCTGCGAGTCGTCCGGGCTCTTCGAGTGCCCCTGTCATGGATCGGTGTTCAACCGCGCCGGTGACTACGTGTCCGGGCCGTCGCCTCGCGGCATGGATCGATTCCCGACCGAGGTTGGCGAAGACGGCTTCCTCTACATCAACACCGGCGAGCGGATCGATGGCCTGGCGCCCGGGAGCGCCCAGGTCGACTCGACACCCCGCGGCCCATCGTGTGCGGTCGAGGGAGGGCACTGACATGGCCTATGACGTCGACACGGAGCTGGAGGAGTCGACCAACCGGGTGATGCTCATCGGGGCGGGCCTGATGTTCGCCCTGATCCTGGCCTTTCCCCTGTACCGGGTGGTGGAACCCGTGGATCGCGACGAGGCTCGCGAGGCCAACCTGGTTTCCTTGGCCCGTCTCGGTGAGGAAACCTGGGGCTTCAACTGCGCATCGTGTCACGGTCTGAACGGTGAAGGAGGCACCGCCCCGGCTCTCAACGCGCAGCAGTTCCTGGAGGCTGCGACCGACGGCCAGATCGAGCAGCTGGTGTCGGTCGGCGTGCCGGGTACCCCGATGGGTGCCTACTCCCAGGACTTCGGCGGTCCGCTCACATCGGAGCAGATCAAGGCTTTGGCCGTCTACATCCGTAGCTGGGAGGAAGACGCCCCGGACAACCCGGATTGGCGCAACCCCACCCCCTGACCGTCAAAAGCCACTGAACCCCGACGGATCCGGGAGGGCGATGGCCGGCCCGGTAGCGTTGGGCGGATGGAGCGGTTCGACGCCTACATGGAGCGCTGTCTCTACGGACCCGACGGGTTCTACCGCGTCCACGGGGTCGCCGGACGAGGACGAGGCGACTTCATCACCAGCCCCGAGGTGGGCCCGCTCTTCGGCGCAGTGCTGGCCAACGCTCTCGACGCGTGGTGGGAAGCCGCGGGCGAGCCGGAGCCGTGGACCATCTACGACGTCGGTTGCGGTCCGAACACCCTGCTGAGGTCGATCCGGCGGGCCCGTCCGGCCGACGAGCGGCCGTGGCGGCTCGTCGGCGTCGACCGGGTTGATCCGCCGCAGGCGACGCAGGCTGACGACGGCATCGAACGCCTCGTCGAGCTGCCTGATGATCTGCGGGGATCGGTCGTCGTCGCCAACGAACTGCTCGACAATCTGCCGGTCCGCATTCTCGAACACACATCCGACGGTCGCTGGCTCGAGGTCCACGTCGACGGCGGGGCCGAGGTGTTGCGGGCCACCGATGCCCGCCTCGACATGCCACCCGGCACTAGGGCACCGCTGCTGTCGGCGGCGGCCGGATGGTGCCGCTCGATCCTCGACCGGGAACCCGCCCACCTCTGTCTCTTCGACTATGGTGCCGAGACCACCACGGAGCTCGCGGTGCGGGGCGGCTGGCTGCGCACGTATCGGAACCACCGACGGGGACTGGACCCACTTGTCGAGCCCGGACGATGGGATATCACCGTCGACGTCGCCGTCGACCAACTCCCTCCGGGGGCCGCCGTCGACCGTCAAGCCGAGTTCCTGCGGCGTTGGGGTATCGACGGGCTCGTTGACGAAGGACGGCGATACTGGGCGGCCAACGCGGCGGCGCCCGACCTGAGCGCGTTCGCCATGCGGAGTCGCGTCTCGGAGGCGGAGGCGCTCACCGAACCGGATGGTCTCGGCTCGTGGCTCGCCATTCACTATTCGGGATCATGAGGAAATGAAGGCGGAACCGTCCCGGAAATAACCATATGAATGGATCGCTTCTATCGATCGAAATGTCATGAACAGTCGTGTCAAATTGAAATATCGGCTACCGGTCGACCCTTCGTCGTTCCAAGGGAGGCTTTCCGGTCCGATGCTGTAGCATGGTGCTCTATGGCCGCAACAGATCGAGCGATCCTGAATCGTACTCGTATCGCCACGACTGCCCTGGAGCTGATCGACGCCGAGGGGCTCGATGGTCTCTCGATGCGCAAGCTGGGTTCCGCCCTCGGGGTCGAGGCCATGTCGCTCTACCACTACATCGCCAATAAAGAGGATCTTCTCGACGCCATTGTCGACATTCTCTACGCCGAGATAGACCTGCCGACCGATATTCCGGGTAACGATTGGGAGCGCGCCTTCCGGCTCGGGCTGCGTTCCTTCTACGGTGTTCTGCTTCGACACCCCGCAGCGCTGGAGCTGTTCACTACGCGGGCCCCGTCGAGCGACAATGCCCTGGCCGTGATGGGATGGGCGTTCGACCAGTGCCGCACGGCAGGCCTCAACCCCGAGGAAGCGGCCAAGGCCTTCCGGTTCTGTGTGGCCTTCGTGCTTGGTCACGCCGCCACCGTGCTGGGCCTCATGGCCCGGATCGAAGCCGGCGACGGTGCCTCCCTGCCCATCGAAGGGGGCGCAAGCCCGGAGTTCCTTGCCTTTCTCGAACACAACGAGGCCAAGTCCGACGCCACCATGTTCGAGTTCGGTCTCGAGATGTTGCTCACCTCATTGGCGTCGACCTTCGGGCTCGAACGCCGCTGAGCAGCCGGCCGCGCATTCAACGGCCGCCCATTCAACGGTCGGAAAAGCCCGTTCAACGGCGGTAGGCGCCCGGCCAAGGACCCGCCATGGAACGAATGTGCCTGGTGGCACTAACATCGGAGGCGTCGTGGGGGAGCCCGGGACCTCGACAGATCAACACGCCCTGTCCAATGGAGGAGTTGAAGCGAATGTCGGAAGCCATCGAAGTCTACGAAGTTGAGGGTAGGACGTTTCCACCGCCGCCTGGGTTCGCGGCTCAGGCCAACACCAATGACCGTTCCCTGTACGAGGAGGCCGAGGCCGACTACGAGGCGTTCTGGGCCCGCCAGGCCCGGGAGCTCGTCACGTGGGACACCGACTTCGACACCACACTGGAGTGGAATCTGCCGGACGCCAAGTGGTTCGTCGGGGGGAAGCTGAACATCACCGCCAACTGCCTCGACCGCCACGTCGAGGCCGGCCGGGGCGACAAGGTGGCATACCACTACGAGGGCGAGCCGGGTGACACCCGCTCCATCACCTACGCCGAGCTGCTCACCGAGGTCTGCAAGTTCGCCAACGTGCTCAAGGGGCTCGGGCTCGAGAAGGGCGACATCGCCGCCATCTACATGCCCATGATTCTGGAACTGCCCATCGCCATGTTGGCCTGCGCCCGCATCGGCGTGGCCCACTCGGTGATCTTCGGCGGGTTCTCGGCCGACGCCATCATCGACCGCTGCGACGACGCCAAGGCCAAGGTCATCATCACCGCCGATGGCGGCAACCGCAAGGGTGCACCGGCGGCACTCAAGCCGACGGTCGACGAGGCCCTGGCCCGCGGCGCCGAATCGGTCGAGCACGTCATCGTCGCCAACCGCTGTGACCTGGGGTCCGACATGGTCGACGGGCGTGATCACTGGTGGCACGAACTCATGGCCGACGCCTCCGCCGACTGTCCGGCCGAACCGATGGACTCCGAGCAGCTGCTCTACCTGCTCTACACCTCGGGCACGACCTCCAAGCCCAAGGGCATCATGCACACCACCGGTGGCTACCTGACCCAGACGTGCTTCACCCACAAATACGTGTTCGATCTCAAGCCCGAGACCGACATCTACTGGTGCGCGGCCGACATCGGCTGGGTCACCGGCCACAGCTACATCGTCTACGCTCCGCTGGCCAACGGCTGCACGTCGGTCATGTACGAGGGCACGCCCGACACCCCCCACAAAGGTCGGTTCTGGGAGATCATCGAGAAGTACAAGGTGACCCAGCTCTACACCGCCCCGACCGCGATCCGCATGTTCATGAAGTGGGGAACCCAGGAGCCGGAGCGGTTCGACCTCTCCAGCCTCCGGGTGATGGGCACGGTCGGTGAGCCGATCAACCCCGAGGCCTGGATGTGGTACCACGAGCACATCGGCGGCGGTGACACCCCGATCGTCGACACCTGGTGGCAGACCGAGACCGGCGGCCACATGATCACCCCGCTGCCCGGCGTGACCACCACGAAGCCGGGATCGGCCTGTTACGGAATCCCGGGTGTGTTCCCCGAGTTGGTCGACGACAACGGCAACGTGGTCACCAACGGGGGCGGCTATCTCACCATCGCCCGTCCGTGGCCGTCGATGCTGCGAGGTATCTGGGGCAACCCCGAGCGGTATATGGAAACCTACTGGTCCACCTACGAGGGCCGCTATTTCGCCGGCGACGGAGCCAAGCTCGACGACGACGGCTACCTGTGGCTGCTCGGTCGGGTCGACGACGTGATGAACGTGTCGGGCCACCGGATCTCGACCACCGAGGTCGAGTCGGCCCTCGTCGACCATCAAGCGGTGGCCGAGGCGGCCGTGGTCGGTGCCAACGACGACCTGACCGGGCAGGCCATCATCGGCTACGTCATCCTCCGCGGCACCCATGAGGCGTCGAAGGAGCTCGGCGACGAGATCCGTGAACACGTCGGGGTCAAACTCGGCAAGATCGCCCGACCGAAGACGGTGATCATCGTGCCCGATCTCCCCAAGACCCGGTCCGGCAAGATCATGCGTCGGCTGTTGCGTGACGTGGCCGACGGTCGGGCACTGGGCGACACCACGACGCTCGCCGACCCCTCGGTCGTGGCCGAGATCGCCGCCGGTGCCGCTGAGGGCGACGAAGACTGACAATGACGGTTGAACCGGGGTGAGCGGGCTGCGCTCACCCCGGATCGACCGCGCCCGGGCACCAGGGAACCTTTTGGTGCACCTGTGGCTTAGTAGGGTGTGACATCGAGTCAATCGCAGACCATCGGCGGCATCGTCGACGGGCACCGGAGGGAAACCGCCGTGTTGGAGCGTGAGCCGTTGGGACGCACGTTCGAAGAGTTCTGCCATCGCGAGTACTCGACGATCGCCAACGCCTTGAGCTGGAGCCTCGGCGGCCGCGACCTCGGGCGGGAAGCGGCTGACGAGGCATTCGCCCGGGGCTTCGAGCGCTGGGCCACCGTCGGCGCCATGGACAACCCGGCCGGGTGGGTGTACCGGGTCGGGCTGAATTGGGGTCGCCGTCGCCTGTGGCGGGGGAGCAGGGAACGTGAGCTGTTGGCAAAACTGCCGGCCCAGGAGGTCCGCCAGCTCCACTACCACGACCCGGATCTGGCCGCCGCACTTGCCGGCCTGTCACTCAAGCTCCGGTCGGTTGTCGTGTTGCGGCTCTTGCTCGACTACTCGGAGCGCGAGACGGCCGAGGCGCTCAACCTGTCCGCCGGCACCGTCAAGAGCCGACTGCACCGCGGGCTGCTCCAGTTGCGGGAGCAGCTCGAGGACCATCCCGCCAACCCACTCCCCACAGAAGAAACTGAAGAAACAGCCACGGACCGGACCGATGAGGAGCGATCATCATGAATCAGCTCGAGGAACGACTGCGGACCGCCGGACGGTCCCATACCGACATCACCCCCGATATCGGCTCGATCAGAAGCCGGGGTCTCAAGATTCGACGTAGCCGTCAGATCGGCACCTCACTCGCCGCTGTGGTGCTGGTGGCGACGGGAGGAGTCGCCGCCTTGAATGTCTTTCGCCCGGCGAGCGATACGACCATCGTGTCCGCATCCGACGGTCAACTGACCGACGACGAGGCCTCCGATCCAAACCGGGGCGGTCGCCCCGACGATTCCGACAGCCCGGAAGGAACGACGACCACGTCGGCCGAAACCGGCGACAGCGGCGACACCGGCGACACCGACGACATTGCCATCGACTCCGCCGAGGACGAGGCGACGGCCGTCGAGGTCGAATCCGGGGGTGGCGACGATGAGGGTGGGGCGACGACGGAGCCCGCCCTGCCGATGCCCTCGCCGACTTCCGTTTCCGACGGAACCGGCGGTTGGCTGACCGTGGTCGCCGGGGGCATCGAGCACCTACGGGTCGATGGGACCTCCGGGATGATCAGCTTCCCCGATCCGCCGGGAGGCCTTGCCCAACGGTGGCCGACCGACGTCGCCTTCATCGAGGGCAGGCACTACCTGTTGGTCGATCAGTTCGTCAACCGCCAGGATCTGGAGGCCGAACGGGTCAAGGCGATGGCCGAAGCCTACGGGGTTCCCTACGACGCCGAGGCTGGAGCGTTCGCCCTGGAGGGGGTGGCAACCCCAATCGAAATCGACTCCCTCAACCACTGGGAGGTCTCGATCCTCGCTGTGGACCTGACCACCGACGAGGTTCTGACGGTCGAGGAGCGGGTCATCAACAGCGTCCAGAGCCCGGAGTGGGTCTACAACGGTCACATCACCTCCGACGGCACGAACATACTGGTGATGCGGGAGTTGTGGCAGGGCCACTGCCTCTACGCCGAGGGGCTCACCCTCGACGGCCAACCGGTCGATGTGGTCGACGCCAAGGTCTACGCCAAGCCGGAAGGCCTCGACATGATGACCTACGACGACATCGACGCTGTCTTCAGTGCCCAGGCCGAACCTCTGCGGCCGTGCCGGACCCTGGCCGAACTGCCCGACAGCGGGTTGGGTGTTTGGGGCACGCAGGCCGACACCGCGCAGATGGAGGCCTTCCGGGTTGCCTTCGCCGAAGCCGGCCTGGGCTGACCACTTCCCGGGAGGGATGTGAGGGCCCCGGCGTTTTGCCGGGGCCCGGCACCGGACCCGGTCGGCCGGTTGTCGGTGCTTTATCGGTGCTTTCCGGGGCGCCGGTAGATTGAACACATGAAAAATGGTGTGAAAACCGCTGTCCTGCTGGCTGCGCTGGCTGGCATCATCATGCTCTTCGGTGCCTTCTTCGGACGGGGAGGTCTGACGATCGCCTTCATCATCTCGCTGGTGATGATCGGCGGTTCCTACTTCTTCAGTGACAAGCTGGCCATCCGATCGGCCCGGGCGGTGGAGGTCACCCGGGAGCAGGTTCCCCAGTACTACGAGATCATGGAGGAGCTGACGGGTCTGACCGACATGCCGATGCCCAGGCTCTATGTCTCACCGGAACAGCAGCCGAACGCGTTCGCCACCGGCCGGGGTCCGAGCCATGCTGCCGTCTGTGTGACCGAGGGTCTCCTGAAGACGCTGTCGTGGGGTGAGATCCGCGGGGTGTTGGCCCACGAGCTGGCCCACATCCGCAACCGTGACATTCTCACCGGCTCGGTGGCGGCCATGATCGCCACCACCATCAGCTATGCGGCCAACATGGCGATGTGGGGTGGCCTCGCCGGCGGGCGTCGGCGAGAAGACGGCAATCCCATCATCATGCTGGCCTTCGCCATCCTGGCCCCGATAGCCGCGGGCATGATCCAGATGGCCATCAGTCGAAGCCGGGAGTTCGAGGCCGACCGTTCGGCCGCCCGCATGCTCAACGACGGCGAACCGCTGGCCTCGGCACTCGAGAAACTCCACGGCTACGCACAACGGATACCGTCGTCGGTTCCGCCGCCTCAGGCCAGTCACTACATCGTGAACCCGCTGGCCAATCGCAAGGTCAGCTTCTCCAACCTGTTCGCCACCCACCCCCAAGCCGAGGCTCGCATCGCCGCGCTGCGCTCGGAGGAGTGGCGGCGCTAGTCGACGATCCCAAGCAGCCGCACACCGCTGCCACCAGCTCGATGGTCGCAGTCGGTATTGTTGGCCCCGATCATGTTTCTCGATCCGTCCGCCGTCGTCGTGCTGGACTTCACCCTCGACCAGATCGTGGTTGTGATCGTCCTCTGCGTCATGCTGATCGCACTACTGAGTCGGGCGGTGTCACCGGCTCAGGGTGTGGTTGGCGCCCTTCTCGCGCTGTTTCTGCTCCACGTGATCGACGCCGAGACCGCGTTCGGAGGCTTCTCCAACCCGGCCCCCATCACCATCGCCGCGTTGTATGTGGTGGCGGCCGGGGTCGAACGGACCGGAGCGTTGTTGCCCGCCCTTCGGGTGGTGCTCGGATCGCGCAGCCTGCGGGCGGCGCTTGGGCGTCTGTGCGGTTCGGTCGGCGTTCTCTCGGCGGTCGTTGCCAACAGCCCGTTGGTTGCGATGCTGATCTCGCCGGTGCGATCGTGGGCGGATGGCCGCCGGATACCCGACTCGAAGCTGCTCATTCCGCTTTCGTACGCCACGATCATCGGCGGCAACATCACGCTGATCGGCACCTCGACCACAATCGTGGCATCCGGCCTCTTGACGCAGTCGGGCCTTGATCCCTACGGATTCTGGGAGCCGGCTCGACTCGGTCTGCCCTTTGCGATCGTGGGAATGGCGGTGCTCGTTGTGCTGGCTCCCCGACTGATGCCGGACCGCACCCGCCTCGAGTTCGACGTCGCCGCCGGTCGTGACGGTGCCGGCGGTGAAGGAGTGGAGAAACTCGCCAATCCGTTCACGGTCTCGCTGACCGTCGATGCCGGTGGTCGTCTCGACGGCGTCAACGTGGCCGCCGGTGGCCTGCGGGCCCTACCGTCGACGTACCTCGTCGGTGTCGAACGAGACGGGGCAACCGCGGCGCCGGTGGCGCCGTCGTATCTGTTGCAGGCCGGTGACGTGCTGACGTTCGCCGGCCGGGTCGACAAAATGCTCGACATCGACAGGCACCCGGGAATGACCCTCGTCGAACAGAAGCACGTGTGGTCGCTCGACGACAGCCAACACGCCTGGTTCGAAGCGATCATCGGGCCGACCTCTCCACTGGTTGGCCGGACCATCAAGCAGAGCGGCTTCCGTCGCCGGTACCAGGCCGCGGTCGTCGGGATCAACCGGGCGGGTGAGGATCTCAATGCCAAGTTGGGCGACGTTCGCCTACAGGTCGGGGATTCACTCCTCCTGGTGTCCGATCTGGAGTTTCGGAATCGTTGGCGATACCACAGCGATTTCCTGTTCATACACGAGCGGAGCGAAGCCCCACCGACGGCACAGGCCCGCAGCTCCATCGCACTGGCAGTCCTCGCCGCAGTCGTCGTGTTGCCCATACTCGGCATTGTCGACGTGTTGCACGCCGCCCTTCTGGGGGCGGTGGCCACGGTGGTCGCCGGCGTGCTCACACCGCGCCAGGCCCGGGATGCCGTCGGTCTCAATGTCGTGATCATGATCGGTGCCGCCATCGGGTTGGGGGCCGCAGTCGAAGCCACCGGCCTGGCCGATCGGTTGGCCACCGAGTTGTATGGAAACGTCAACGGTCAGGGCACGTGGGGGGCGGCCGTGGTCGTGGTGCTGGCCACAATGCTCATGACCGAGGTGATTTCGAATGCGGCAGCGGTCGCAATCATGCTTCCGATCGCCGTTGCCGCCGCTGCGGATTCCGGAGCCGATCCACGACGGTTCGCACTCGGGGTGACCCTGGTTGCCTCATCGTCGTTCCTGACCCCGGTCGGCTACCAGACCAACACCATGGTGTTCGGTCCCGGCCGGTACCACCCGATCGACTACCTCCGGCTCGGGCTGCCGCTAGCCGCCGTCGTCGCCGTGATGGCATCGGTGTTCATGGCGGTTGGTTGGTAGTAGGGCTGACCAATCCGGAAGCACATCGTCGATACGGGCTCATCGACAATCGTGGCTGGATGCCAGGGGGCCTGGCACCGATCGGCCGAACTCCCTAGTCGCGGAAGTTCTCGAACTGCAGTGGCAGATCGAAGTCGGCTTCCTTCAGGGCGGCGATGACCTCCTGGAGCGCATCACGCTTCTTGCCCGAAACCCGCACCTGGTCACCCTGGGTCTGGGACTGGATGCCTTTCAGTTTCAGGTTCTTGATCTGACCGTTGATCTTCTTCGCCATCTCCGACGAGATCCCGGCCTTCAGCGAAACCCGCATCCGAGCCCGGCCACCCGCGGCATCCTCCATGTCGCCGAAATCCAGCGACTT
Source organism: Acidimicrobiales bacterium (assembly GCA_965216675.1). Taxonomy (GTDB): domain Bacteria; phylum Actinomycetota; class Acidimicrobiia; order Acidimicrobiales; family SZUA-35; genus JAHELU01. The sequence continues at coordinate 3,749,921 of CBDCGK010000004.1, forward strand.
GAGTGAGATCTTGCGCTTCACCATCTTCTCCTCCAACACCTGCCGGAAGGCGATGAGCCGGTCGTTGCTGGCCGATTCCAACGTGATCACCATGTCGGAGTCGTTGAGGTCGATCGTGGAGTTGGTGTCCTTGAAGTCGTAACGATTCGACACCTCGCGGTTCGTCTGATCAACGGCGTTGCGAACCTCTTGCATGTTGATTTCGGAGACAACGTCAAAGCTGGGCATGGAAACCAACCTAGAGGATTCGACGCTCGTTCCGGTCTCCGGCTGGGTCGACGATCGGTGGCAAATCGTCAGCGGAACTTCTCGGCGAAATCGGGCGACGATGGCCGGATGTGGCGGTAGCCTGATCGTTCCTGGGTCGGTGCCCGAGTGGCCAAAGGGAGCGGACTGTAAATCCGCCGGCTTCGCCTACGTAGGTTCAAATCCTACCCGGCCCACGTTTTGCCGCCGGAGGCGGCAAACCCGAGTTCCGCCCTTGTGGCGGAACTCTTTGGCGTTGTGGGCCTGGTGTGGGCCATGGCGGGGTGTCGGGCCGCCGGAGGCGGCAAACCCGAGTTCCGCCCTTGCGGCGGAACTCTTTCGCGTTGTGGGCCTGGTGTGGGCCATGGCGGGGTGTCGGGCCGCCGGAGGCGGCGCGAGGTTTGTGCGGTTTTGCGCTGTGAGGGCCCTTTTTCGCGCAGACCTCGGAGAATTGGACCGATCGGGAACCGGGAACAGATCCTCGACGTCCAAGGTGACATGAAGACACTCCCATCCCCACTGCCCACGATCGTGGCCGTGGTCATCACCCTGTTGTTCCTGGCCGCCTGCTCCGACGGCGACACGACCGTCGCCGACGGAGCCGACGCGGACACCCCGGCTGACGACGCCGATGCCGGGGACGGCAGCGTCGACGATCAGCTGCCGCTCGGCGCCGGTCCGTATCCCGTCGGAACGCTCGAGATCGCGATCACCCATCCGGACGCCGATCCGGTCTCCTACACCATCGCCTGCCTCGGCGACACCGCCACCATCACCCCTGCGGTCGACGGCCTCAACGAGCAGACAGCCTGCACGGCGCTCAACGACGACCCCGTCCGGACCCTCTTGTTCGACGGCCCGCCCGACGACCGGGTGTGCACCGAGATCTACGGCGGCCCCGACGAGGCGGCCATCACCGGCACGCTCGATGATCAGCCGGTGGACATCGTCGTCACCCGTAACGACGGCTGCGGCATCGACGACTGGGACACGACGCTGGCCGGAATCCTACCGACCGCACTCGGGGTGACCGGCTAGAAACCAGCGGAATCCAGAGCCCGATCCGAGCTATAGGCTTGGGCGGATGCGCCCTGCGGTCCGCTATGCGGTTGTCGTCGGCGGGCTGGCGACCCTGGGACTCCAGGTACTGGCCCCCCGCCTGCTCCACCCCTACTTCGGTTCCGGCACCGCCACCGCCGCCGCGGTTGTCGCCGCGGCGCTGGCGGGACTGGCCGTCGGCTACCGGTGGGGTGGACGCCCGACCTCCGCGCCCGGTCGCCTGATGTCGTCGACGCTGACCGCCGCCGCCGTCCACCTGTTGGCCGTGGCAGCCGTTCTCCGCTCGGGTGCACTCGACGGCGTCGTGTTCGACGGTTTCTGGCTGGTTCCGGTGGCCGCTGCTCTCGTTGGAGTGCCCTCCCTGTTGCTGGGGACGATCTCCCCGCTCGCCATTCAGGCGTTGGGTGACGGCCACCACGGGGTCGGTTCCACCTACTCGACCGAGAAGAACACCGTGACCGCGGCCTCGGTCTTCGGGCTCGGCACGGTCGCCAACGTCGTGGGCGGGCTGGTGAGCGCCTTCTACCTGGCGCCGTTCGTGGGCATCTCGCTCAGCATCGCCGGATTTGGTGTTCTGCTCGGAACGGCCGCGGTGGCGGCCCGGTCGATCGGCCCCGTCTCCCCGGCGCTCGGGGCCGAAACCGCCCCCGATGCGTCGATCGCCGACGGTCGGGCGAACGATCCGGTCATCGCCTACGGCTATCTGGCACTGGCCTTCTACAGCGGTGTGGCCTCCGTGGCGCTCGAGGTGAACGCCTCCCGCATGCTCGCCTCCTACTTCGGTCCGACCACCGGGCTGTGGGCTGCCGTTCTGTCGGTCAGCCTCGGTGGCCTTGCCATGGGCTACAACCTCGGCGGCGTCATCGCCCTGCCCGCCCTCGGGCGGATCCTCCCGTTCGTGGTCGGCGCCAATGCCGTGTGGCTCGTCGGCGCCACCTGGGTCATCTCCCTGCTCGAACCGTCGTCCGGGATCAGCTTCGGTGCGGTGGCAATGATCGCCCTGATCGCCTTCGGGCCACCGTTCGTGTTGTTCGGCATGGAATCGCAGATCCTCGTCGGCGCACTCTGGCGGGAGCGGGGCACAGGGTCGATGTCGGCCGCGGCGGCATCGGTGTTCGCCGTCAGCAGTGTCGGAGGCATCATCGGCGCGCTGCTCGGGCTCGCCTACCTGATCCCGCTGCTGGGCATGTCGGGCATGATCCGCCTTTTCGTCGCCGGTTACCTGGTCGTGCTGGCCGCCGCCTGGCGCCCCCTTCGACCACTCAGCATCGTGCTCGCACTACTGGTGGCGATCGTCCCGTTGCCCGACTGGCGCTGGCGGGGCCAGCCCGGTCGCCTCGTCGCCCAGGAGGAGGGTCGGTTCCAGACCATCCGGGTCTACACCGACGACGCCTCCTATCTGCGGTTCCACCTCGGTCCGACCTATGAGTCGGAGGTGACGCTCAACACCGGTGAGCCACGGTTCGGCTACGCCACGACGATCCTTGGCCTGGCCGGTGACGTGTCGGGCAAACGGGCGCTGGTCATCGGCGGTGCCGGTCATGCGCTGGCCCGGGCCCTGGAGGTCCGGGGAGCCACCGTCACCGAGGTCGAGCTCGACCCGATCGTGCGTGATGTATCCGACGAGGTCTTCAGACCGATCGACGGTGAGACCGTCATCGACGACGGCCGCCGCTTCGTCACCGCCGCCCCGTCCGACACCTACGACGTGATCATCGTCGACGCCTTCGCCGGGCCACGCTATGTCCCGCCTCATCTCACCACCGTCGAGTTCTTCGACCAGATCAACCGCGTGCTCACGCCGGAGGGCTCGATGTATCTCAACATGATCAGCGCCGTCGAGGGCCCCGGCAGCGGGCCGTTCCAGGCCCTGTCGTCGGCAACGGCGACGGCGTTTCCGGTGAGCGGCTACGCCCGGTCCGGTGGCAACATCGTGGTCGTGGGCTCGAGATCCGATCTGCCCGACGGTGTGGTCCCGGCCGGCGTGTCCCGAACGCCGAACACCGACGACAAGAACCCGATGGACGTCTTGTTGGAGTTCGCCCGATGAACCCCCGAAGGCGGTTGCCTCGTCGGCTGGTTGCAGCCGCCGCCCTGGTAGTGTTGGCCTTGACCGGGTGTGTCCCGGGTCCCGATGACGCCTCGGGCGATACGGACGAGACGAGCGAACCAACGACGGTCTCCACCGAAGCGACCTCGAGCACGGTCCCGCCCGACGCGTCGTCCACGACGTCGGAGCCGACCACCACCGAAGCGCCGGATCCTCCGGCCTCGGTGGCCTTCGTGTCCAGCTTCGACCCTGACGTCGGCTCCGACCTGTACCGGTTGTCCGACGGATCGGTGGAGCCCGTGACGGCGCTGGCGTTCGCCGGCTCCGACGATCCCGTCCAACTCACCGACATCGCCGTGTCATCCGAAGGGGAACTCTACGGCTCGACCTTTGACCAACTGGTTCGTGTCGACTCCGCTTCCGGCACCGTCGAACCCGTGGCGTTTTTCAGCCAGGGCCCGGTCAACGCCCTGACCTTCCTCCCCGACGGCCGCCTGCTCGCCGCCGATCTGGAAGGCCGCGTGTCGATCGTCGACATCGAGACCGGTGTAGCCCGGACCGTGGCCACCTACCCCACCGGCCAGGTGTCGAGCGGGGATCTGGCGGTGGCAGCCGACGGCACGGTCTACGCGGCGACGACCACCAGCGTCAACGAGTTCCTCGTGTCGATCGACACGGTCACCGGTGAGGTGGAGATTCTGTCGTCGGTTCTTCCCTTGACCGTCTACGGTCTGATTCCCGATCCCGGCGGTGGCCTGCTGGGGCTCATCCACGAGTCGACGACCGGTGACTGTTCGCAGGGCGAGCTGGTGGAACTCGACACCAGCGGCGGCACGGAGCATCGATCGATCACCTGCCTCGACTTCGGACCCGGCGGCGCCGCGAGCTGAGCGGTCCCGGCGATCCCGGAGATTCGATCCGCCGAACGGCCTCCGGTAACGTTGGGCCATGACCGTACAGCCTCCCTCACAGCGGGTCGCCCTGGACCCGATCCGCCTCCTGGCCGAGGGCCGGGAACTGCTCCCCGACACCGTCCAGCTACGCCGACGCATCCACGCCGAACCCGAGATCGGACTGGACCTGCCCAAGACACAGGCCAAAATCCTCGACGCGCTGTCGGGCCTGGACCTTGTGGTCCAGACCGGGGACGGCCTGTCGTCGGTGGTGGCCACCCTGTCGGGCGACGGCGATGGCCCCACGATCCTTCTCCGGGGTGACATGGACGCCCTGCCGATGACCGAGGACACCGGCGAAACGTTCGCGTCGACGGTGCCGGGTGCGATGCACGCCTGCGGACACGACTCCCACGTCGCCATGCTCGTCGGGGCGGCCCGCCTGCTCCACGAGCATCGACGCGAACTGCGGGGAAACGTCAAGTTCATGTTCCAACCGGGGGAGGAGGGCCACCACGGCGCCAAGTACTGCATCGAGGAGGGGCTGCTCGAGAACCCGAGCGTCGATGCGGCCTTCGCCCTCCACATCAGCCCGAATCACCGGTCGGGGACCTTGGCGACCAAGCCAGGCCCGCTCCTGGCATCGGCCGACGAGCTGCACATCACGGTCAGCGGTCAAGGCGGCCACGCCTCGGCACCCCACAACGCCACCGATCCGATCCCGGTGGCCTGCGAGGTCGTGACCGCCCTACAGGCCCACATCACCCGCACCGTCAACATCTTCGAGCCCGCCGTGCTCACCATCGCCAAGATCAGCGCAGGCACCACCAACAACGTGATACCGGAGCGGGCCGAGCTGCTCGGGACACTGCGAACCACCTCGGACAAGACCCGTGAGCAGGTTCTGTCGTCGGTGCCCCGGGTGGTCGAAAGCATCGCCGCAGCCCATGGATGCCGCGGCGAGTTCAGCGTCGTGCGGGGCTACGGACCGACGGTCAACGACCCCGACTTTGCCCGCTACACACTTGGCGTCCTCACCGACCTCGTCGGCCCCGAGCGCACGACGGAAATGTCGTACCCGGCGATGGCGGCCGAGGACTGGAGCTACGTGCTCAACCGGGTGCCGGGGGCGATGGCGATGCTCGGCGTGTGTCCTCCCGACGTTGACCCCGGCCACGCCCACGCCTGCCACTCGAACCACATGCGCATCGACGAGGAGGCCATGGCCACCGGCATCGCCGCCCACGCCGCCATGGCGCTCAGCTACCTGGCCTGACCAGTCCGGCCGGCGTTGTCGGTGAGCGATTCTCCGGGTCCGCTACCGGTTCTTGCTGCCGACTCCGCCGCCGTGGCAGGCGAGCGGGTCGGTGGTGAACCCGGATCCGTCCGACAGTGCGATGGTGGGTGCCATGATGATGTCGCCGCGAACGTTGACCGAGTCGAGATTGGCCAGTGCGACCAGAGCGACACCGTCGTTGGCCAGCGTTGTGAAGGTGGCGTCGAACAGGTCGTCGCCGAACGCATCGGGGCCGTAGGCGTCGGACCCGACACCGTCGATTCCCCGTTCGTCGAACATCCACTGGACCGTGGCACCGGAGAAGCCGGGGTTCTCGAAGTCGAAGAAGTCGTCGACGTTGGCCGAGTTGCCGTCGTCGTCGATCGCGACCTCCTCCGCTCCCCAGAACTCTTCGGCACCGGTTTGAAGCACGACCAGCGCGCCGGCCGGTATCGTGCCGTGCTCGGACTCGTAGGCTTCGATGTCGGCGATCTCGACGAAGTTGTCGGGGAAGGTCCGATCCCGGACGTCCATCTTGTAGACGGGCCAGATGAACTCCTCGGCGGCCAGCTCGTCGACGGTGCGTCCTTGCTCGATGAAGTGGGCGGGAACGTCGAGGTGCGTGCCGGCGTGGGAGCCGGTGTCGATGTCCTCGACGAGGAAGAAGTCCTCGGCCACGGAGTACTCGTCTTCGATGACGACGGCGGGATCGAATGCGAACAGCGACATCTGCTCGTTGAACTCGTGGCCCAGGCGGGTCATCCCACCCGGACAGCGCACCGTTGCCGGGTTGGGGCCGGCTCCTCGGACAACTATTCCGGACACCGCCGCGGCCGCCACGGTGGCCGATCCGACGAGCACGACGATCGCGGCCGCAACGGCCATGCGCTTCATGTGGTGCACTTCTAGTCTCCCGCGTTGGTGGTTCGCTCTGTCACCGAATCGACTGCGGATGGATCAGCGCCGTTCACCGAGTCGCCCGGAGTAGACCGTATATCGTCGTCGGTCGCGGTGTCCAGACCCAACACGCCGTTGTGGACCACCAGTTGCGGGAAGGGGATGGTGATGTTCTCCGACGCCAGGGTTTCGCGGATGGTGATGGCGACCTCGCTGATGACCCAGCGGGCGGTCAGCTCCTCACTGGGGTGCCAGAACCGGGCCTCCATGTCGACGCCCGACTCGCCGAACCCGGTGACGAGGATCTCGGCCGGCGGAGCGAGCTCGAGTGCCGGAAGGCCGCGGAGAACGCCGATCAGCGCTTTCTGGGCTGATCGCAGGTCGGTGTCGTAAGCAACCTGAAAACCGAGGTTCGTACGCCGGTACTCGTCTCGCGTCTGGTTCACGAGCGGTTCGTCGAGCACCTTCAGGTTCGGCAGATAGACCACCTCACCGTTGAAGGTCTTGACCACGACGGCGCGGCCGTTGATGTCCATCACCGTGCCTGAGTGACCGTTGGAGTGAACCTGGTCGCCCCGGCGAATGGGGCGTCGGGCGTCGAGCACCACCGAACCGACGAGGTTGCCGAGCACGGGTTGGAGGGCGATGGCGACGAGAACCGAGCCGATGCCCAGGGCGCCGACCAGGGGGCCGAACTCCACGTTGAGTTCGGACAGCACACCGATGACGGTCAGGACCATGACCAGGCTGACCGCCACCCGGTTCAAGATCCGGGCCATGTCCTCCTGGAGCCGCAGCGGGCCGGAGGCCATCCTGATGCTGCGCTTGATGATGCCGGCCACCAACAGCCCGAGCACCAGTGTGACGAGGGCGTTGATCCAATTAGAGGTTGGGATTTGCGACAGATCCATGATCACCGACGGCGGAGGGGTTCACCGAAAAGCGTAGCAGCCTGCTCTGCGATGTCGATCCCGGAACGCGACGGTGGGACACCGCGAATGCGGTGTCCCACCGTGTGGATCGCTTGAATCCGGATTTGCCTCAGTCGAGGTCGAACCGATCGTTGTTCATGACCTTGACCCAGCCCTTGACGAAGTGGTCGAGGAACAGCTCCTCACCGCCCGCGGCGGCACTGTATTCCTCGGCCAGGGCTCGCAGCTGGCTGTTGGAGCCGAACACGAGGTCGACCCGGGTTCCGGTCCAGCGGAGATCACCGGTGGCCCGGTCGCGGCCCTCGAAGACATCCTCGGCCTCACCGACGGCGCTCCACCGGGTGCCCATGTCGAGCAGGTTGGTGAAGAAGTCGTTGGTGAGCTTCCCGGGACGGTCGGTAAACACACCGTGACCTTCGTTGCCGACGTTGGCGCCCAGCACACGGAGGCCGCCGACGAGGGCGGTCATCTCCGGACCGGTGAGGTTCAACATGAACGCCTTGTCGATCATCAGGTGTTCGGTCGGCACCGGCCCTTCCTTGGCCACATAGTTGCGGAACGCGTCGGCCTGCGGCTCCAGCCAGGCGAACGACTCGACGTCGGTGTTCTCCTGGTCGGCGTCGGTCCGGCCGGGTGAGAACGGCACGCTGATGTCGTGTCCGGCAGCCGAGGCGGCGGACTCGACGGCCGCGGTGCCACCCAGCACGATCAGATCGGCCAGCGAAACCTGAGGGCCACCCTTGGCGTTGAAGTCGGCCTGGATCTCGGCCAGCTTGGCGATGACCGAGTTGACGCCGGCGGCGATGTTGATGTCCCAGTCGGCCTGCGGCGACAGGCGGATCCGGGCGCCGTTGGCGCCGCCGCGGAAGTCGGTCCGACGGTAGGTGGAGGCCGACGCCCAGGCGGTCGAGACCAGTTGCTCGACCGACAGGCCGGAGTCGAGAATCGTCGACTTCAGCTCGGCGATCTCGGCGTCGCCGATCATCGGACCCTCGTGGGCGGGGACGTTGTCCTGCCACACCAGCTCCTCGTCCGGGGACTGCGGGCCCACATAGCGGATGGCCGGGCCCATGTCGCGGTGCAGGAGCTTGAACCAGGCCCGGGCGAAGGCGTCGGCCAGCTGATCGGGGTTCTCGTGGAACCGCTTCGAGATCTCCAGGTAGGCCGGATCGGTGATCATGGCCATGTCGGCGGTCGACATGGTCGGCTTGGTCTCCGGTGCGCCGTCGGCGACCGGGGGAACCATGTAGCCGTCCTTGACCTCCTTCGGCTGCCATTGCTGCGCGCCGGCCGGTGAGTGGACCAGCTCCCATTCGTGGGCGAAGATCGTGTCGAGGTACTTGTTGTCCCACTGGGTGGGTGTCGGGGTCCACGCCCCCTCCAGGCCGGAGGTGACGGTGAACTCGCCGAGACCGGTCTCGTTCGAGTTGGCCCAGCCGAAGTTCTGATCGGCAATGCCCGCGGCCTCCGGTTCGGCTCCGACGGCCTCCGCCGGTCCGTTGCCGTGCATCTTGCCGAACGTGTGACCGCCAACGGTCAAGGCCACGGTCTCCTCGTCGTTCATGGCCATGCGGCCGAACGTCTCCCGGATGTCCTGGGCCGACTTGAGGGCGTCGGCCACACCGTTGGGGCCTTCGGGGTTGACGTAGATGAGGCCCATCTGCACGGCCGCCAGGGGCGAGTCGAGCTGACGGTCGCCGGTCTCGAAGGACCCGGTGTAGCGCTCGTCCTTGTCGTCGAGCCAGATGTTCTCGGGACCCCAGTAGATGTCATCTTCTGGAGCCCAGATGTCGGGGCGGCCGAAGGCGAAGCCGAAGGTCTTGAAGCCCATGGTCTCGAGTGCCCGGTTGCCGGCGAACACGAAGAGGTCGGCGTCGGAGATCGCCCGGCCGTACTTCTGCTTGATCGGCAGGAGGAGGCGGCGGGCCTTGTCGAGGTTGCCGTTGTCGGGCCAGGAGTTGAGCGGGGCGAAGCGCTGGGCACCCGTGCCCGCACCGCCTCGGCCGTCCTGAACGCGGTAGGTGCCGGCGGCGTGCCAGCTCATGCGGATGAAGAAGCCGCCGTAGTGACCCCAGTCGGCGGGCCACCAGTCTTTCGAGTCGGTCATGATGGCGTCGACGTCACGGGTCAGCTCATCGAAGTCGATGTCGGCCACCGCGGCTCGATAGTCGAAGTCGCCGCCGAAGGGATTGGAGTTCGGGTGGCTCTGGTGGAGGATCCCGAGGTTCAGCTGGTTGGGCCACCAATTGCGGTTGGACTGGGCCTCACCGGAGGTGAGTGCGCCCCATTCGGGTGTCTTCGTTGGACTGTCGGACATCAATGCTCCTGTATTCAGGTCGGGTTGACGGTCGGTGGATGGTTGACGAGATCTCTCGGCTGAGGTCTCGGGGCTATGAGGCGGCCGTGGTCTGGCAGTCGGGACAGGTGCCCCAGTAGATGACCTCGGCCTCGTGCACGTCGAATCGCCAGTCGTCGACCGGCGTCAGACACGGGGTGTCGCCCACGGCGCAATCGACATCGACCAGGCGGTCGCAGCTCCGGCACACGAGATGATGATGGTTGTCACCAACTCGATCCTCGTACCGGGTGGGCGAGCCTGCGGGCTGGATCCGCCGGATGATGTCGTTCTCGGTCAGGACGGTCAACGAATCATAGACCGACTGCCGGGAGATCGCCCCGATCTCTTCGCGGACCTTCTCGGCCACCTCATTCGCACTGATGTGCGGATGGGCCGACACGGTGCGAAGCACGGCGAGGCGCTGGGCGGTGACCTGGACACCATGGCCCCGAAGCATGGCTGCGGGGTCTGGTCGGTGTTCGTCGGACACAAAGTGCACCATAGTCACCAATTCTGGATCTTGTCAAGAATTGGCGAGCGGCTGATACCGGCGTCGGTACGATTTCGGCCATTCCAAAATGAAGCGGATGCGGACGATTTCGACCGGATCTGCTTCACTCTGGCCGGTGCTCGGGCTCAGCCGGCGGCGACGATGACGAGGACGGCCAGCGCCGACACCTGCTGGACTGTGCCGAGGACATCACCGGTGATGCCACCGATCTTGCGGTAGGCGAGCCTGATCACGGCCGCCGTGGCGGCCGCGACCGCAACGACCACCGCTGTCATCGTCAACATCGCGGTGGCCGGGCCGTCGTCCATCGACAGGGCGAGCCCGAGAAGGACCCCACCGGCGACCGACAGCGCGAGGGCGAGGGCGGACACTCCGGCTTCGGCCACGTAGGCGGCGGCGAGTCCGTCGACCGTGGCCGGTCGAGCCACCCGCATGGTCACCACGGCGGCTGCCCGGGACACGGCGTGTGCGGCCATCACCGTCAGAAGGACCTCGACGGACGACCGCTCGGCGATCGATGCCAGCGCCGCCACCTCCACGAGCAGCACGATCACCACCGTGGCGGTGCCGTAGGTGCCGAGTCTCGAATCCTTCAGAATGGTGAGACGCTGCTCCCGCGTCCAGCCACCGCCGAACGCATCGGCCACATCGGCGATGCCGTCGAGATGAAAAGCACCGGTGATCAGCGTCGACACGGCCACCGACAGGCCGGCGGCCAGCAGCGGATCGACGACGTGGACCGCGGCCACCAGGACCAGGCCCTGCACCAGCCCGATCGTTGCCCCGACCGCCGGGAACCAGCCGACGGCGCGGGCCAGCACCCCCTCGGTCTCACCCACGGGCACACGGGTGAGGAACCCGACCGCGGTTCGCAGCCCTGCAGGCATCGCAGCCTCAGGGTCCGCTCTGGTCGGGGCCCCCGGGTCCGAACCACTCACCGAAGGTCGGCACCTCGGTGACCAGCGCGCAGGCCATGCGGACCAATGGCACGGCAGCCATGGCACCCGACGCCTCGCCCAGACGGAGGTCGAGGTCGAGAAGTGGTCGCAGCTCGAGGTGGTCGAGCACGGCGCCGTGGCCATGTTCGGCCGAGCGATGGCCGGCCCACAGGTGCCGTGACGCCTCGGGGTGGAGGTGGTGGACGGCCATGGCCGATGCGCCAACGACGAATCCGTCGAGCAGCACCGGCAGCGACCGGCATCGGGCCTCGGCGATGGCGCCGGCCATCGCCGCCAGTTCGGTTCCGCCCAGATGACGAAGAGCGTCGAGCGCCGTCGCCGCGTCGCCGGTGGTCGGTGCGACGTGGGCCCGGAGGCCTCGATGTCCGGTCCCCGAGCCGATGTCAACCGTTTGTTCGTCGGCGAAGCGGGCGACGGCCTCCGATACCGCGGCGATCTTGCGGGCGAGCCCCTCATCGTCGACACCGGTGCCACGCCCGACGATCATGTCGGCCGGGCAGCCGAGCAGTGCGCAGATCACGGCCGCCGCCGATGCCGTGTTGCCGATCCCCATTTCACCGATGACGAGCAGGTCGACGGTCGGGCCGTCGGTCGCGCCTCCGGCGAGTGATGACACCGCCTCCCGGCCCCGGTCGAACGATCGCCGGAAACGGTCGTGGTCCATGGCCGGCTCGACCCTGATGTCGGCGGTCGGAGCACCGACGCCGACGTCGACAACGGTGACGGTTGCCCCGGCCACGGCGGCCATGGCCGAGATCGACGCCTGACGTTTCTCGAACGCCTCGACCATGGCTCCCGTGACCTCGGCCGGGTAGGCACTCAGCGACGCCACACCATGGTCGGCGGCGAAGATGATCGCTGCCGGACGCTCGACGGCCGGTCTCGTCGTGCGCTGCCAGCCGGCGAGCCACACTGCGACCTCGTCGAGGCGGGCCAGCGCTCCGGCGGGACGAAGGATGTCGGCTACTCGTTCGGCCACGGCGTGACGGCTTTCGACGTCGGCCGGTGGCGCGGCGGTCAGGTCGGCGATGAGGCGCTCGCGCCACTGCTCGTCACCGGTCGAGCCGGTCATCGGTTGACTCCCATGGCGTGCAGAATACCGTCGCCGTCGTCGAGCCGAAGCGCCCGTCCGGCCATCACCAGATAGGCAGTGTCGACCGACTCCGCCAGCACCTTGTTGCACGATCCCAGCACGTCGCGGTAGCGGCGTCCGAGTTCGGTGGCCGGGTGCACCCCCATGCCGACCTCGTTGCTGACGATCACCGCCGCCCGCTCGGCGAGCGTCCGCCCGAGACCGGCCACCCGGTCGACGATCGCGTCGTCATCGAGTTCGGCGAGCATGAGGTTGGCCACCAGCACCGTGATGCAGTCCACGATCACCAGGCTGCCCGCCGTGTCGACCAGATCGTCGGCGGTGAGCTCGGGCTGCTCGAGAACCGTCCAGTGCTCGGGCCGCTCCCGGCGGTGACGGGCGATTCGGTCGGCCATGTCGTCGTCGATGGCGCGGGCGGTGGCCACGAAGGTCACGGGACCGGGCCAGCCCCGTCCGATGGCGACGGCCAGCGAACTCTTGCCGCTGCGTACACCGCCCAGCAACAGGACGGATCGGGTCCCGGTCATCGGTTGACGACGGCGATCCGCCCCGATTCCTACGCTTCGTTGCGACGGGTGAAGACCGGTCGCTCGTCGGTGGAGCGATCGGCGTCGTAGGCGTACCCCATGCCGTCGAATTTGGCGAGCTGATCGACGTCGGTGATGCGCTCCCGCACGAGCCAGGCCGCCATCGAGCCCCGGGCCTTCTTGGCGAAGAAGCTGACGGTCCGGAAGTCGCCGTCGCCTTTGGCGTCGAGGAAGGCCGGCGCGACCACCGGAGCATCGAGCTCGGCGACGCGGACCGACTTGAAGTATTCGTTCGACGCCAGGTTGACGAGCACCTTCTCGCCCGGGCTGGCCGCCAGATCGTCGTTCAGTGTTTCGGTGATCGACGACCCCCAGAAGGCGTAGAGATCCTTGCCCTTCTTCGTCTTCAGTTTGGATCCCATCTCGAGGCGATACGGCATCATCATGTCGAGCGGCCGGAGGACGCCGTAGAGACCGGAGAGGATTCGCAGCACCTTCTGGGAGTGGGTGAAGTCACGCTGGTTGAAGGATCCGGCGTCGAGCCCGATGTAGACGTCACCGTTGAAGGCCAGGATCGAGGGGCGGGCCGAGCCCTCAGGGAAGGGCACCTCCCAATCCTGGAAACGTTCGTGGTTCAGCTCGGCCAGATCCGATGAGATGCCCATCGTCCGTGACAGGGAGCGGGGCGACTTGGTGGCCATGACGTCGACCAGCTCGGAGGCCTGATCGAGCATCCGGGGCTCCGACGATTTCGATGTGGCCAGCGGCGATTCGTAGTCGAGCGACTTGGCGGGGGAGAGAACGGTCAGCACCCTTCCATTGTGGCCAAACCCGGGCGCAGTTCAAAGCCCGGTGATCCCGGAGCAGATCCCGGCCGCGGGAGCGTGACGGGATCGACCGAGTCTCACCGGGGTGCCCGGTGACCACAGCGCCTGGGCCGGACCGGCGGCCGGCGGCAGGCCGGCGGCGACGAGCACCTCGTCGTCGAACAGCTCAACCGATGCCCGGTGGAGCCGCCACGGTTCGTGAAAAGTCAGGAGCGATCTGCCGTCGTCGGGCTGATCCCACCATCGAGGCGGAAGCACCACCCGCCACCGGGCGGTCAGGAAACGGTCGATATCGGTCGGTGTGATCGCCGGACCGACGGTGAGATCGAGGCGGGCCATCGTGCCGTCGGGGCGATGCGTCCAGTACGTGAACCGTCCGTCGGTCCGGGAGAATCGAGACTCGGCCTCGTAGGCCGGGAGGTTGAACCTCCGCCTCAGTGCAGAAGCGACAACGGCCCGGTTGGTGTCGAGCGACAGACACCACAGAGCTGGCCGGCCGGCGGAGTCGACGACCGGCACCACGGCTTGAACCATGTCCAGCTCCGGTCCGAGTCGGCGCCGCCACGATCGCGGGTCGAGCGACGACGAGGCCCCGGACCGACGAAGCCGACCGAGGGTCACGGTGAGGAATTGATAGCCGGCCCACGCTCTTCCCCCGTACAGGTCGACCGAGACCGACGGTGGGAGCAGCCGGGCGACTGCGTCGGGCTCGTAGGCCCAGTGGACGAAGGCAACCGATCGCCAGGTGACCACCAATGCCGGTCGGGCGATGTCATCGTGGCTGGTAGCGGGGAACAGTCCCTCCCGCTCAACCGATGCTGTCACCGCCATGGTCACCGCCGCCGGTCGCTCAGCCGGCCGGTGTGTCCGACGAGGCGTCGACCGGTCGGAACGGGCCCGATCCGACGGGACCGTGTTTGGGGCACCGGGCGGTGAGGGCCGCCCTGTTGTTCCCACCTGCTGCCATCGCTACCTCCCATGTCGGCGCAGTTCCAGCGTACACAACGCCCATGCCCGGCCCGGCAACCCGAACACCGGTCGGGGCGGCCGGTCTGCGAACCATGCGTCGTCCTGCTCCGAGGATTGCCGGGAGCGCCTCAGGGGTACGGTCCACCCATCGCGCCGCGTCCACGAAGAGTGTGCCGCATCCTTGCGACGTACGCGCGGCGTCCACGACGAAAGGGCCCGAATCGCATGAGCAACAGACCCGAACCGCAGAGCGAACCGGTGGCGATGGGGGCCGACACGCTCGTCGGCGTGCTCCGCCAAGCGTCCGACAACGGATTCGCCACTCAGTTCACGGCCAGGCCCGACGGCTCGGTGGTTTGCGAGTCGTGTGGGGAGGCGAGCCCTGCGTCGGCCATCGACACCGTTCGCGAGCACCGCCTTGAAGGGGCGAGCGACGCCGCCGACATGATGCTCGTGGTGGAGGCGTCGTGCCCCGCCTGTGAAACCGGTGGTGTGCTGACGTTGGGCTACGGCCCGAACGCCACGGAAGAGGATCATGCGGTGCTGGACGCGCTCGAATCGGGCCGGGACTGAACGCACGGTCGCCGCTGAACAGGGGTTCTCGGCCATCGGCCGGTCGCGGCCTGACGGCCTCGTTTTCGCCGGTAGGGTCGGACAATGGGTGTTCTCAGAAACCTTCTGGCCGACGAACGGGTTGACAGCCTCAAGTCCTTTGTCTCGTCCGGAGGCGGGTCAGGGCTCCGTGCACTCGAGGATCACGGGCCGGAACGGATCGTCGACGAACTGGAGGCCTCAGGTCTTCGGGGACGCGGTGGCGCCGGCTTCCCCACGGCGCTGAAGTGGCGTTCGATCGTCGCCGGTGGGGAGCCCGCCGGTGAACGGTTCGTGGTCGCCAATGGTGCGGAAGGTGAGCCCGGCACGTTCAAAGACCGGTTCCTACTACGCCACAACCCGTACTCGATGCTCGAGGGTCTGGCCATCTCGGCCGCCGTGACCGGAGCCCGTCGGGCGTTCGTGGCGGTCAAGTCGTCGTTCGCCCCGGAGATCGATCGCCTGTCCAACGCTTTGATCGAGACGGCGCAGGCCGGTTGGTGGCCCGACGTCGAGGTGTCGATCGTGGGCGGGCCCGAGGAGTATCTGTTCGGCGAGGAGAAGGCGCTCCTCGAGGTAATCGAGGGCGAGGACCCTCTGCCGCGGCAGTTTCCTCCCTATGTCTACGGTCTCTTCACGACCAGCCCACAGATGGGGTGGTCGGCCGGCCGGAGCCTCGAACGCCGCGACCAGGGAGCCAACCCAACGCTGGTGAACAACATCGAGACCCTGGCCAACGTCGGAGCGATCGCCGCCAGGGGTGGTGCATGGTTCCGCTCCATGGGCACCATCGAATCACCGGGAACGATTCTGTGCACGATCTCCGGTGACACGATCCGTCACGGAGTCGAGGAGTTCGAGATGGGAACGCCGGTGGGTGAGATCATCGACACCATCGGTGGTGGTGTGCCTGACGGAGGTTCGGTCCGGTACGTGCTCTCTGGCGTCTCCAATCCGGTGCTCCGCGGTGATCAGCTGATGACGCCGGCTTCACACGAGTCGCTGTCGGCTATCGGCGCCGGTCTTGGCACCGGGGGCTTCATCGTGTTCGACGACCGAACCGATCCCATCGAATTGGCCCATGCCGTGTCCCGGTTCCTGTGGATTGAGTCGTGCGGACAGTGTCCGGCGTGCAAGCTCGGGTGCGAACACGTGACCTCGCTGCTCGATGAGGCGACCCGAACCAGACGCATCGACCTTGGAGTGCTGTCGGCTCGCCTGAACACCGTCAACGACGCGGCCCGCTGCTACCTCCCCACCCAGGAACAGCGGTTCGTGGGGAGTCTGCTGTCCGATGTGCGTGCCGGTGTCGTCGGCGAGAACCGGGAGCTGCTGATCGCCCCCATCGTCGATCTCGTGGACGACCGTTTCACCCTCGCCGAACGTCACCGCCTGAAGCGCCCGGACTGGACCTATCCCGACTAGCCGCGGCGTGCGACCCCAGAGGTCGTGTAGCCGGTCGTCCGGACCGGCGACTCCGGGTCCTGCGCGATGGAGCTCCAGGGCACCCGCGTTCAGCCGGAGAGTTTGCGGTACGTAAACTCGTGAAGCCGGTTCTCCGGACCGGCGACTCAGTCCTGGGCCACCATCGCCACTTCGATGCGATCCTGGCGCCACTCCCGGGCCGCTTCGAGCGCAGTGTCGGCGGCTTCGAGAACCTCGGTGGGGCCGAACGCATGGGCCGGATAGCATGCGACCCCGGCCCACAGGGTCAGATCACCGGTTCGATCGGCCAGGTAGCGGCGGATCCTCTCGACGGTCCAGATCGCGCCGTTCTCCGGTGTGTCCTCGAGGAGCAGGGCGAAGTCGCCGTTGCGCAGGCGGCACGCCGTGTCGGCCTCCCGCAGGGTGGCCTTGATGGCCTCGGTGACGATGTCGGTCCTGGTCGGCACCGGATCGTTGCCGGGCAGACCCTCGACCACTTCCAGGATCACGATGGCCACGGGCCTCAGGTGGCGTCGCGCCGCCGCAATCCTCGACTCGAGCGCCACCAGGAAGAAGTTCTCGCTGAACAGCCCCGTCGACTGGTCGATCAGCGGATCGCTGTCGTTGTCGGCGTCGGAGCCGAAGTCGGCGTTGGCTTCGGCCGATACGGCCGCCAGCTCGTCCCGCAGCCGCGACTCGGTCTCCTTGGCCTCCTGGCGGACGCTGCGCAGCTCGTCTTCGACCAGCGACTGGACGGCCGCCTGTTCCTCCAGCTGCTGAGCGATGCGAAGGCCGGCCACACCGGCGGCCAGGGCCAGGACGCCGGCGACCGCGCCAAAGCTCGGCGCGTCCAGGCCGAGGCCGATCATGCCGGCCGCCAGCCCCAGTACGCCTGCGGCGATGCCCGGGAGGGCGGTCTTGGTGCTCACGATTGATCTCGCAACGGTGACGGGTCCCTTGTGCAGCGGCTGGCCGGGGTCGGCGCGTCGGGTCAGGTAGCTCTGTTTAACCATCGGCGGCAAACCGGGCGACTGAAGGTGAAGTGTAGGTGACTCGGCCCCGAAGCGGGACCAACACCGGGTGTCAGATTCGGGCCCTGTGGTCGAGAGCCAGATCGACCATGGCGGTCACGATGTCGGCCAGTCGATAGTCCTTCGGGGTGAAGATCCGCTCCACCCCGGCATCGAGAAGGACCTGCTGGTCGTCGGCCGGGATGATGCCGCCCACCACGACCGGGGCTTCGACACCCTCGGATCGCAGTGCATGCACCGTCTCAGGCACCAGTTCGAGGTGGCTACCCGACAGGATCGACAGGCCGACGATGTCGACGTCTTCGTCGCGGGCCACCTCGGCGATCCGGTGCGGGGTGACCCGTATTCCCTCGTAGATGACCTCCATGCCGCCGTCACGGGCGGCCACTGCGATCTGCTCGGCGCCGTTGGAGTGCCCGTCGAGACCCGGCTTGGCCACCAGCAGTCGGGGCGGCCCGTCCGGTTCGGCCCGCACCCGCTGTGACAGCGCTCGCAGCGAGGCGGATTCCATGGCGGCCCCCACCGCCCCCTGCACGCCGGTCGGGCCCCGGTACTCGCCGAACACCTGACGCAGGCACGTCGCCCACTCGCCGGTCGTGCCCCCCGCCTCGGCCAACGCCAGGGTCGGTGGCATGATGTTGGCCTCCCACGAGAGATCCCCCTTGGCCGCCACCGCCGCCAGATCATCGAGCGCCCGGGCCACGGCATCATCGTCACGGCTCACCATCCACCGTTCGAGGTCGGCCACCATTTCGGCGCCGACCTCCGGGTCGACACGGAGGATCGAATCGCCGCCGTCGGCGTGAGGTTGGTGCAGCTCGGAGGGGGCGGACTCGATGAAGTCGTTGACGCCGACCACCGTCTGCTCTCCGGCCTCGATCCGGCGCACCCTCTCGGCGTTCGAACGGACCAGACGCGACTTCAGCTCCTCGATGGCGGCGAAGGCACCGCCCAGCTCCAGCACCTCGTCGAGTTCGGCCTGGGCGGCCTCGATCAGCTCCGCGGTCTTGGCCTCGATCACGTGGGATCCGTTGAAGATGTCGTCGTATTCCAGCAGATCGGTCTCGTGGGCCAGGACCTGCTGGATACGCAACGACCACTGCTGGTCCCACGGTCGGGGCAGGCCGAGGGCCTCGTTCCAGGCCGGCAGCTGGATCGACCGGGCTCGGGCGTCACGCGACAAGGTCACGCCCAGAGCCTCCAACACGATCCGCTGCAGGTTGTTCTCCGGTTGGGCCTCGGTCAGCCCCAACGAGTTGACCTGCACCCCGTAGCGGAACCGCCGGGCCTTCGGGTCGTCGATTCCGTAGCGCTCGGCACAGATGCGATCCCACATCTGCGTGAAGGCCCGCATCTTGCACGTCTCCTCGACGAAACGGATCCCGGCATTCACGAAGAACGACATCGATGCCACGACCGCCGGGAAACGATCGCCGTCGACCTGACCGGACGCCCTGATGGCATCGAGCACGTCGACGGCGTTGGCCAGGGCGTAGGCGATCTCCTGGGTCGGCGTGGCCCCGGCCTCCTGGAGGTGATAGGAGCACACGTTCATCGGGTTCCACCGCGGGAGATGGCGGGAACAGTAGGAGAACATGTCGACGACGAGACGGCGAGACGCCTCGGGCGGGAAGATGTAGGTGCCTCGACTGAGGTACTCCTTGACGATGTCGTTCTGCGTCGTTCCTCTGAGGTCGGCCGAAGCTACCCCCTGGTCGGCGGCGTTGACGACGTACAGTGCCAGGAGCCAGGCGGCCGGTGCGTTGATCGTCATCGAGGTGTTCATCCGCCCGACCGGTATGCCGTCGAGAAGGGTCGCCATGTGGCCCCTGTGGACCACCGGAACGCCGACCTTGCCCACTTCCCCCCGGGCCAGACGATGGTCGGGGTTGTAGCCGGTCTGGGTGGGGAGATCGAAGGCGATCGACAGGCCGGTCTGGCCTTTGGCGAGGTTGGTTCGGTACAACTCGTTCGACGCGGCGGCCGTTGAGTGGCCCGAGTAGGTCCGCATCATCCACGGGCGGTCTTTGGGACGGACTCCGTTCGAGCCGTCGGACGCGTCGCCGTTCACGAGGTTCGGCGCCTGTGAAGCGACGGTGGATAGCAGGGGAGTGGTCCGCCCTGCTCCAGCGCGTCGTCAACGAGCCGTCGATAGCGGTGCCGGGGCACGGTGGTGGCGCCCAGCGACTCCAGGTGTGGTGTCGACCACTGCACGTCGACCATGGTGGCAGACCCGGTCCCCAAAAGGTCAACCAGGTGCACGAGGGCGACCTTTGAGGCGTCGGTGCGTCGGTGGAACATCGATTCGCCGGCGAAGAGGCCTCCGATCCCGATCCCGTAGAGGCCGCCGGCCAGACCGTCATCGTCCCAGACCTCGATCGAATGGGCCCATCCCAGGTTGTGGAGGCGGGTGTAGGCCCGGCGGATGCGTTGGTCGATCCAGCCCATGGGGCGGGCCGGGTCGGCGCAGGCCGCGATCACCTGGTCGAAGGCGGTGTTGACCGTGCACGAGTAGCGGCGGACGGACCGGCGGAGTGAGCGCGACACCTTGAGGTCCGCCGGCCTGATGATGCCCCGTGGGTCGGGACTGAACCAGCCGATGTGCTTGCGGTCGACCGGCATAGGGAAGTAGCCGTTGACGTAGGCGCCGAGCAGCGTGCCCGGTTCGAGATCGGCGCCGACGGCCACGAAGTCCTCACCGGGAGCCAGGCTGTCGAGGGCCGGGAACTCCCAGGACGTCAACGGCGGAACCACCGGTTGATCGCGTCCGATCACCTGTTCAAGGATATCTCCGCCGCCGACCGCTGGTCACACGCGCTCGGTTGATGCTGTTCAGGTGATCAGGGCTGTGACCACTGCGATGCCGTTGGCCACGATGATGCCGACACCCCACCGGTACAGGTTGCCGATGTCGGCCTTCAGTTCGCCTCTCAGGCCGGTGAGATCACCTCGAAGCTCGGCGATCTCGCCTCGTACTTCGGCGATTTCTCCTCGGACCCCGGCGATTTCGCCGCGAACCTCGGCCCGCAGCTCCGCGATTTCACCTCTCAGGAGTGTCGTGTTGGCGTGGAGATCGGCCTGGGTGACCAATTCGCCGGTCGGCTGGGTGAAGAGGAGTTCCATGACGATGTCTCGAGTGCCACGATTACAGGCTGTGGTTCAGAACGTATCACGAGCTGGTGACAGGCATGACGTCGATGACGGCCTGGAAGGCGATTTGGACGATCGTCCAATGATCCTCTAGTATCGGTCGGTATGACGACGTCGAGCCTCGACCTGGGCCGTGGTTGGCATCCCGATCCGAGTCGGTCACTCTCGCTGCATGCCGACGCCTACACCCTCGATCGGTGGTTCGACGTCGATCAGCGGGCGATCATCGGCCGCACCTGGCAATGGATCTGCCACGGTGAGAAGCTTCGCCAACCGGGCAGCTACGTGGCCGACATGGTGGCCGGCATGCCCGTGGTCGTCGTTCGAGACACAGGCGGTGAGCTCCGGGCCTTCTACAACGTCTGCAAGCATCGGGCCCATGAACTGGTCGCCGGTGAAGGGCGGGTGCGCCGGCTCGTCTGCCCGTATCATGCCTGGACCTACGACCTCGGCGGTCGGCTCCGCTCCGCCCGTCACACCGGCCATCTGAACGACTTCGACGTCGGCTCTATCCGTCTCGACCCCGTCGGCGTTGAGGAGTTCGGTGGCTTCGTATTCGTCAACCTCGATCCCGACGCCGAGCCGCTCCACGCCGCGGCCGGTGGCCTCGGGGCCGAGATCGACCGGTGGGCACCGGATATCGCCGACCTCACCTTCGCCCACCGGCTCACCTACACGATCCGGTCCAACTGGAAGAACGTGGTGGACAACTTCTGTGAGTGCTACCACTGCCACGTCGCCCACCGCGACTTCGTGTCGCTCGTCGACATGGACAGCTACACCGTGACCACCCACGGCATCTACTCGAGCCATATGGCCGAGGCCGGGAAGGCGGCCAACAGCGCATACGACGTCTCGGAGGCCACGGTCACCGATCACGCGGTGTGGTGGCTGTGGCCCAACACCTGTCTGATGCGGTATCCCGGGAGGGCCAACTTCATCGTGTTGAAGATCATCCCCGCCGGCCCGGATCTGACCTATGAGACCTATGACTTCTTCCTGGAGACCGCCGAGCCCAACGAGGCCGAGCAGGAGGCGATCCGCTACCTCGACGAGGTCCTGCAGGTCGAGGACATCGCACTGGTGGAGAGCGTCCAGCGGGGCATGACCACCCCGGCCTTCACCCAGGGTCGCATCGTCAACGATCCGTCCGGGTCGGGGCTCTCCGAACATGCCGTTCACCACTTCCACGGCCTCGTCCTCGACGCATACCGGAACGGAGCGAACTGATGGGAACCCTCGACGAACGGGTTGCCCTGGTCACCGGCGGCCGGGGCGGGGCCGGCCGGGCCGTGTGCCGGCGATTCGTCGACGAAGGTGCGACCGTCTACGCCGCCGATCTGTCCGACGCGGGTTCGCTCGGGGGGTCGGCCGATTCGCCCGGCGTGTTCCTGCCCTTCGACGTCACCTCGGAGGAGTCCGTGGTGGCCGGGGTCGAGCGCGTCGACGCCGAGCACGGGCGACTCGACATCGTCGTCAACGCCGCCGGCATCGAGATCGAGAAGTCGATCGAAACCACCACGATCGACGAGTGGAACCGGATCTTCGCCGTCAACGTGACCGGCACGTTCCTGACCTGCAAACACGCCCTGCCGCTTCTCCGCCGGTCAACGTGCGCGTCGATCGTCAACTTCGGCTCCTACGACGGCTACATCGCCGACCCCCAACTGGCCGCCTACTGTGCCACCAAAGGCGCCGTTCACGCCCTGACCCGGGCCATGGCCTGCGATCACGGGCCCGAGGGCATCCGTGTCAATGCCATCTGCCCCGGCTACATCGACACCCCGATGCTCGAACAGTTCTACCCCGATGGCGTCGACCCGGCCTCGGCGCGGACCGAGGCCGAGCGGGTCCACCCGCTCCGCACCATCGGCACCCCGACCGACATGGCCAACCTCGTCCACTGGCTGGCCTCCGACGAGGCCCGCTACGCCACCGGTCAGCTCTGGGTGCTCGACGGTGGTCTGTCGGCCCAGATCCAGCAGATGCGATTCTGAGGTCCCACCGTGACCTCCTCATCCCAATCGCCTGACCACAGCGGGGCGCCGGCCGATGAGCGAATCCTCGACGCAACGCTTGCCGTGCTGGGTCGCCAGGGTGTCGCCGGGGTGAGCGTGCGGGCGGTGGCGGCGGAGGCCGGCGTGGCCCGAGGGCTCCCCGGCTACTACTTCGAGAACAAGACCGGGCTGATCAGCGCCGCACTTCGCCGTATCGGCGAGCAGGATCTCGATCTGGTACAGGCGGCCGGCGAAGGGGTGGATCCGTGCGACCATCTCCGCGCCAGCCTGCGGCGAGCCGTCGATCCGGCGTTCCTCGATCCCGGCTACCTCAGCCTGCGGTTGCAGCTCTGGTCGCTGGCCGGTGTCGAGCCGGCCTACGCCGAGATCAATCGAGGCGCCCAACGGCGTTATCTCCGCGGTCTCGCCCAACTGGTGGCCGCAGCTCGACCTGATCTCGGTCGGAGCGAGGTCGAGCGCCGGGCCGCCGACATCCTCCTGGTTCAGAACGGTGTGTGGCTGACCGCGGTCCTCATCGACGATCACGAGGCCGTAGCGCGCGCCATTGCCCGCTGTGAGGAGCTGGCCCTTCAGTGAGCGGGCTGCGGATCGGGAGCGGCCGATTGGGACCGCACGATATCAGTGCATCTCGCGGGCGATCAACTCGGCCAGTGCCCGGTTGACGTCGGGATTCTCGCCGGGCACGGTGCGAATGACCTGGTGGATGCGGGGGAGGGGATCGAGTGCAACCGGCGGTTCCCATTCGACGATCCGGTCCGACAGGTACTGGTTCAGCACGAGACCGACACCGAGGCCGGCCTCCACTGCGGCCAGGATCGCAGTGGTCGAGGAACCGGCGAACGACACGAAGTAGTCGAGTCCGGCGCTCTGGAGCTGCGGCCTGCCGGTCACCTGGTAGAAGCAGTCCTCGCCGAAGCTGATGAGCGG
Organism: Acidimicrobiales bacterium; assembly: GCA_965216675.1. GTDB lineage: Bacteria > Actinomycetota > Acidimicrobiia > Acidimicrobiales > SZUA-35 > JAHELU01. The sequence continues at coordinate 3,773,640 of CBDCGK010000004.1, forward strand.
CACCGGTGCCGTCGGGTGGTCCCACTGGCTGGAGGTGACCCAGCAGAGTTGGTCGGTCCACAGCACCACGTCGTCGGGGCGGAGCTGCTCGTCGATCACCTGGATGATGGCGAGATCGATCCCGCCCCGGTCGATCTGCTCGGTCAGCACTTCGGTGGAGGCGAACGCGAACTGGACGATGGCGTTGGGGTGGACGCGGCTGAACCGGCCGAGGACCGATGTCAGATTCTCGGCGTAGAAGTCGAGATTGGCGCCGATGTGGACCCGTCCCGACAGCTCATCGTGGGCCAGCCGGGCCGCGGCCCGATCGTGTAGCTCGAGCATCGCCCGCCCGTCCTCGATGAGGGCCAGCCCGTCGCGGTTGGGTCGGATGTCGTGACCGTTGCGGATCAGCAGCGGCCGGCCCACCTTCTCCTCCAACCGCTTGATCTTGTGGCTGACGGCGGATTGGCTGAGGTTGAGATACCGGGCGGCATTGGTCATGCCGTCGTGGTCGACGACGGCGATGAGCGTGCGGATCGATTCGAGGTCGAGCTGAAGAGCGGGCATGGTGGGCAGTCTAGCCGCACCATGACAAAGATCGATGAAAAATAGAAAAGCATGTCGGTTGTGTCATGCTACCGGGGGGCCGATACTTGAGTTATGGCAACAACACTTTCCCCTCCACGCCACACCGAAACCGAACCCGACCACACGGTCGCCATCGATTCCGTCTCGGATTCGAGCCTGGTCATTGACCGATCGTTCGAACCCGTCGAGACGGTTCCGGTGACGAGCCGGTCACCGTTGACCCTCTGGCTGACCGATCTTCTTCGACGGGAGTCGTCACCGTTCCTGTCGCCTCGCGATGCCGTGATGTGGGAAGCCGACCGGTCCCACAGTGTTCGTTCGATCCACCGGTAACGGCGTGCTCCCCTGACGCACATCATGGATCGACACCACAAGAGCCAGGACTCGCCCCTCGAGTCCTGGCTCTTTCGCGTCGTGGGTGTCTATCGTTCTAGGACCCGAAGCGGAGGGTGTAGCCCTGTTGGCGCACCTCACCCGACACGGCGATGACCTTGCCGTCGTCGGCCACGGCGACCCTGTTCCAGCCGTCCGTCCCCAATTCGACGTCGACCACAACCGGCTCCTCGTCGTCGCCCGGTGTCCAGACCACGAGGTCGGGATCCACGGTGCTGACCGTGACGAGGCGTCCGTCCGGTGTCCAAGCTGCGTCGCCTGGTTCGTCCTCGACGCGAATCTCCAGCAACAGCGTGCCCGCCGTGCCGACGACGAGATCGTCGTTGCTCCACGCCGCCACCATCGTCTGATCCAGCGAGACGGCGGTCTGGATGAACACGCTGCCGTCGTAGTTGGCCAGCGGGATCGACACGCTGCCGATCTCCAATCCGACGAAGTTGTCGGACGAACCGGTCTCGCTGGTCAGCCGACCGGTCGATCCGAGCCGAGACGAGGGGCTGGGATTCGACGGCTCGCCGTCGCCAGTTCCCCTGCACCATGGTTACTGTTTGTATCACACCCGTATGACGCAATCACCGGCCCGAACTCATCCATCAACCGGCAAGTTTTTCGTTTCTTTTGGGGAACGCCCCGGACCGCCGGGCGTGCGACGGCTACGGTGCGACTTCGATGGATGGGCCGGCATCGACGCCACCGTGGGATCAGGAGGGCACGTTTACCGAGGCGCGTGCCCAGGTGCGATCGCGCGTAGCGGCGCAGGCGGACGGTCGGGGAGACGTCACGGTCGTGTGGTTGCGTGGAGTGGACGCCGCCGGCGAGCTCGAGGAGATCTCCCGAGCCGGGGTCGGTGTCGTCGTCGGTAGCGATCTGTCGCTGTGGCGATCGCCTCAGGCGTTCCTCCGGCCGTTGTCCGACATCCTCCGGGAACTCGAGGGGCTCCTCGTCTTCATCGAACCGACCGCCGGCCTCGGTTGGCGCCGGGCGGTACAGCTTCTTGGTCGTCGGTTTCGCCGGGACATTCCGGCCGAGCTGCGGGCGGCCGGGTTCATCGTCACCACCCAGGTCCGGTTGTGGGACGGCCTTCACGGCACCTACGTGCGGGGTGAGGCCCGGCATTTCAGCGCGGCGACCGGTGATGGGCCGACCTCTGGTCGCTGAGGCGTCACTCTGACCGCGGATCGACCAAAGGTCGCGACCGGGGCCTTCACCACGCCCAGGTCCTGCCAGCAGGAAACTTCTAGCTCTCGGTGATCGTGACCGAGTTGATGTAGATCTCCTCGGTCGGCGCGTCCTGGGGTGAGCCGGTGGTGGGGATCGACTCGATGGCGGTGACCACGTCCATCCCCTCCGTCACCTCGCCGAACAGCGAGTACTCGGGAGGTAGCGCCTCACCCGACGGGCCGGTCACCACGAAGAACTGGGCGCCGGTGGCGTTCGGCCCCGTTCCCTTGGCCATCGCGAACGATCCGACCTCGTAGGCGGTCTCGTCGTCGGCCGGGGCCGGTGGTGGCTCCTCGGCGATGAGGTAACCGGGGTTGCCGAGACCGGGAGACGGCCCGGTGGCGTCGCCGCCCTGGATCACGAAGCCGGGGATGATGCGGTGGAACGGTGTGCCCTCGTAGTAGTGGTACCTCGACAGGACCACGAAGTTGTTGACGGTCTCCGGAGCCGCGGCCGCGTCGAGCTCCACGGTGATGTCGCCGGCCGTGGTGGAAAGGACGGCCGTGTAGGAGGCGGCCGTGTCGATGCACATCGGCGGGGCCTCGGCGAAGGTGGTGATGCGTTCGGAGGATCCGTCGGCCGCCGGGCACTCGGTCGGGCCTTCGATGGTGCCGCCGGGTGCGGGCACGCTCACCGCACTGACCGGGCCGGCTGCGGTTGTCGTCGTCGTCTCCTGGGCCTCGTCCTCGGCCGCCGGGTCCTCGGTCGCCACCTCATCGTCGCCGCCACGGGTGGCCACATAGAGCAGACCAAGACCGGCCAGCACGGCGATGGCGATGATGGCGGCGGTGAAGCCGACCTGCCGCCGCCGCTCCTGCTTTTCGACCTTCTCCTCGATTTCCTGCTTCAGCGCACGGTTGGCCCGCTGGCGTTCTCGTCGTTCAGTAGCCACGGTTGTGTAATCTAACGGCTAATCCGACAGCTGCGATGGCGAGTTCCCGGTCGGCACCGGCCCCTCGGTCGACAAAGGTCACACGGCAGAGGATGCCAGGCGGCCGAAATCCGGTTCCAGGCTCGTCACCGGGGCGCTACCGTTAGTCCTCGTGTCCTTACTCGTGCAGAAATTCGGTGGCACGTCGGTGGCCGATCCCGATCGCATGCGGGCCGTGGCCGACTACGTGGCCCGCTGTCGACGGCGAGGTGACGAGGTTGCCATGGTCGTCTCGGCCATGGGCAAGGAAACCGACGAGCTGATCCGCATCGCCTCCCAGATATCGAAGCGCCCGGACGGTCGGGAGATGGACATGCTCATCACCGCCGGGGAGCGGAAGGCCATCGCCCTCATGTGCATGGCTCTCGGCGAGCTCGGCGTGCCCGCCCACTCCTACACCGGGAGTCAGGCCGGGTTCAACACCGACGGAAACCACCAGAACGCCAAGATCCTCCAGATCAACCCCTACCGGATCCGTGAGTCGCTCGACAACGGCATCGTCCCGGTGATCGCAGGGTCTCAAGGGGTGTCGCCAGAGAAGAACGTGACCTTCCTGGGTCGCGGCGGATCCGACACCACGGCCGTTGCGCTGGCCAAGGCCCTCGGTGCCCAGTCGTGTGAGCTGTTCACCGATGTGAGCGGCGTGTTCTCGGCCGATCCCCGGGTCGTACCCCGGGCCAGCAAGATGAGTTCGATCAGCTTCGACGAGCTGCTGGAGATGACCGCCACCGGCTGTCCCAAGCCGGCCATGCGATCGGTCGAGGTCGCCCACAACCACAATGTCCCCCTGCACATCCGATCGGCATTCACCTGGGAACCGGGAACCCTGGTGGTCGACGACGAAAACCAACTCGCACTGGAGCATCCGATGGAGCAGCCGATCATCCGGGCCGTGACCCACGATCTGTCCGAGTCCAAGATCACCGTGACCGACGTGCCCGACAAACCCGGCGTCTCGGCCACCCTCTTCCGGGCACTGGCCGAGGCCGGGGTCAACGTCGACATGATCGTGCAGAACGTGTCGGAGCAGGGCAACACCGACATCTCGTTCACGGTGCCAAGCGAAGACGCCGCCCGGGCCCACGCCCTGGTGGCCGACGACATCATCGGCCGCGTCGGCGGTCAGGTCATGCCGCTCGATCCCAGCATCGGGAAGGTGTCGGTGATCGGGGCCGGTATGAAGTCGAACCCGGGCGTGGCCGCCACCATGTTCGAGACCCTCGCCGACAACGGCATCAACATCGAGATGATCTCCACCTCCGCCATCCGCATCAGCTGTGTGGTCGACGCCGAACGGGCCGAGGAGGCCGTTCAGCACCTCCACACCGCCTACGGTCTCGACGCCTGACACGTCGGATCCGGCCCGCCCAACAGATCAACCGCAATCGAGGAGAACCAGTCATGGCCAACGGATCAGTCAACGTCGGTGTGGTCGGCGCAACCGGCCAGGTCGGCACCAAGATGCTCGACATTCTCACCGAGCGCTCGTTCCCGATCGGCGAACTGCGCCTGTTCGCCTCGGCCCGCTCCGCCGGCCGGACGATCGCCTGGGACGGGCGTGACATCACCGTCGAGGACGCGGCGACCGCCGACTATTCGGGCCTCGACATCGCCCTGTTCTCCGCCGGAGGCGGCACCTCGAAGGAGCTGGCGCCCCGGGTCGCCGCGGCGGGTGCGGTCGTGATCGACAACTCGTCGGCCTGGCGCATGGACCCGGAGGTCCCGCTGGTTGTGGCCGGGGTCAACGACGCCGCGGTCGCCGATCGGCCCAAGGGCATCATCGCCAATCCCAACTGCACCACGATGGCTGCGATGCCGGTCCTGAAGCCGCTCCACGCCGAGGCCGGTCTGGTTTCGATGATCGTGGCCACCTATCAGGCCACGTCGGGCGCCGGTCTCAGCGGGGTGGAGGAGCTGGCCGATCAGATCAACAAGGCCGGCGATGCCCGACAGCTGACCCATGACGGTTCCGCCGTCGACGTCGGCGAGCCCGAGGCCTTTCCCCGGCCGATCGCCTACAACGTGGTGCCGTTGGCCGGATCCATCGTCGACGACGGCACCGGCGAGACCAGCGAGGAGCAGAAGCTCCGCTTCGAGAGTCGCAAGATCCTCGACATTCCCGAACTGACGGTGTCCGGTACATGTGTGCGGGTCCCGGTGTTCACCGGCCACTCGCTGTCGATCAACGCCCGCTTCGCCCGGCCGCTGTCGGCTGAGCGGGCCACCGAGCTCCTGGCCTCGGCCCCCGGCGTCGTGCTCGACGAGGCGCCGACACCGCTCGTCGCCGCCGGCGCCGACCCGACGTTCGTCGGCCGGATCCGGCCCGATGAGACGGTCGAGAACGGCTTGGCGCTGTTCCTCTCGGGCGACAACCTCCGCAAGGGCGCGGCGCTCAACGCGGTCGAGATCGCCGAGCTGATCATCAGCTGATCAATGGGACCTGACGGCTACCTCGACGGCCCGCCGGAGTTTCCGTTGCGATCCTTCCTCGGAATGGAAATCGAGCGGGGTGAAGGAACAGGCTCGGTGACGGTCGATGTCGGCCCGGCCCATGTCAACCCGAACGGCGTCGTTCACGGTGCGGTGGCGTTCGCCATGATGGACACGGCGATGGGGGCGGCAGTGACGTCGTTGCTGACCGATGGTCGGCAATGTGCCACCGTCGAGATCCAGACCCGCTACCACCGCCCGGTGCTCTCCGGCACGATCCGGGCGACCGCCGAGGTCGTCACCACCGGTCGCCGACTGATGCATGTCGAGGCCCGAACCGTCGACGACGACGATCGACTGGTCGCTTCGGCCACCTCAACCTACGCCGTCTTCGAACCCCGCTGACACCCGCGTCCAGCCCAGCCCCTTCTGGCGGCTGTCGCGCACGGGTTTGGGGGGTCTACAGCCGCCGGTTCGTGGGAGGGTCAGGGTGGGTCGGTGACGTAGCGGGCGACGGCTTCGTCGAGCGAGAGATCCAGTTGGTTGGCCAGCGACGCCAACCAGGCCAGAACATCGCCCAACTCGTGCAGTTGCTCCTCGCGGGTGCCCTTCCGGACCGCCTGGGCCAGTTCGCCGAGTTCCTCGCAGAGCCACGCCACCGTCGCCGGCACGCCCCGCTCCCTGTCCGGGATCCCGTAGAGATCATCCATCAGCTGCTGCAGCTCGGCCAAACGCACAAGCGTGCACGATAGTCAGCCGATGAGGTGATCCTCCAGATCGGCACCCCGGTCACTCATCAGCCACCCGATGGCCCGGGTGAGGACGGTGGCCGGTGGACCGACGGTGAACCCCGGCGGGGCCGGAATGCGCAGCATCGATCGGGCCCAGTCCGGCAACGACGTCACGGCCGCCACCGTTATCAACCCGTAGGGGCCGCGAAGATGCAATGGAACCGGGGGTCGGAGGAGGAAACGCACCGTTTCGCGGGCCTGGTCGCCGTACTCGCATTCGGCTCGGAACATCTCGAGCATGGCCGCCAGCTCCGACCGGTCGACCGGCGGTGTCGCGCCGAGCCGGCGGCCGACCTCGGCCATCTCCGCCACGTAGCGGTCTTTTTCGGAGTCGGTCAGTTTGCCGTAGCCATAGTCCTCGAAGGCGGACAGGAAGCTGTCGACCTCCGTGCAGTGAACCCAGTTCAACAGATGTGGATCGTTGGCCTCGTAGGGTCGTCCGTCGGGTGTCGTTCCCACCACCCGGTCGTGGATTCGCGACACCATCTCGATCCAGGCCTCGGCCGTGTCGGTGTTGCCGTAGGTGGTGGCCCCGATGAAACGGCCGGTGCGGTGGAGCCGACCCCACGGGTCGTTGCGATAATCGGAGTGGTCGGCGACGCCGGCCATGGCGAGCGGGTGCAGGGTCTGGATGAGGAGCGAACGCAGTCCGCCGATCAGCATGGCCGCATCACTGTGGACCCGCCAGGCCACACTCGCCGGGCCGAACAGGCCCGGATCGTCCAGGGTGGCCAGTTGATCGGTGCTCAGCCGCTCGTCGCCGGCTATTGCCGAGCGCAGCGCCTCGCCGCCCTGACGGCGGATCGCGGCGACGGCCTCATCGAGGATCATGATCATCCATGGTACTGCGCCACCCGAGGCCCCGGTCGGCGGGACCGACAAGTGCGAGGCGAACGAAGTAAGCCAGGAGATCCGATGATCGCGAAATTGCAACAGACCCGACGGTGCCACGTCAAACCGGCTATTTTGAGGCGGTGAGGACTCCGGGGGTGTCCCTGGCCGGACGGGCTGTTCGGCTGCTCGACACCACAAGTAGTTGTTGAACCGTGTCTTCACCTGCTAGGAATTGGTCACGTAATTCGTCAAACGGAGGAAATTGTGGGAGCTATCATCAGCGCAATCATCGTCGGGGCAATCGTGGGCTTTCTTGGCCGCGCGATCCTTCCCGGCGCTCAGGACATCGGCGTCATCAAGACCGTCGCCCTCGGTGTCATCTCGGCGTTCATCGTCGGGCTGATCATGTCAGCGGTCGGAGGCAGCACGGGCATCATCCTGTCGATCATCCTGTCGGCGATCGTTGCCGCCGGGCTCCTGTGGCTGGCAATCCGTCAGGGAATCCTCAAGGCCTGACCTGGCTGGGAACAACCAATCGAACGCGAAACAGCGGCTCCCAGTGGGGCCGCTGTTTCCATTTTGCTACTCCGTTTGGTGTTTTCGTTTCTCTGGTCGGGTTGGGGAGATTTGAACTCCCGACCTCCTCGTCCCGAACGAGGCGCGCTACCAACCTGCGCCACAACCCGAGTTCTGTGAGCCTATCGCGTACCGGCCGGGCCGCGTCAGGAAATTCCGTGGTGTCAGGCCGGCTCGGGCACACCCTCATGCGCCGTGTCGCCGGCCAGCATCGCCTTGGCCGCCCGCCGCAACCGGAGCGAGTCGATCGGCTTGATCAGCCAGCCATCGGCTCTCGACTGCTGAGCCAGGAACACATCGGCATGACGGTCCAGCAGCAAGCCGACAGGGCGATGTTCGAGCCGACCGGCGCCCTCCTCCTGACGGATGGCCAGGCACACTGCGATCCCACCCATGTTGCCGATCTGGAGATCGAGCAGGACGAGATCCGGGTCCCGGTCCCGGATGACCGGCAGGACATCGGCTCCTGAGCGCACACGAAGCACTTCGCAATCCTCGGTGGCCAGCGTGGCGTCGACTTCAGCGGCTATGTTGTTGGAGTCAGTGGCTAGCAACACGGTCGTCACCCGACCAATGCTACAAAACTCAGGGCCGAAAAGTAGAGACGCCGACAGCCACCGCAGTAATTCGGTCGTGTTTAGGCGCTAGCATCGCCCTGTCGACAACGTTGCGCCGACGGAGAGTGAACGATGCTCGAGATCCAGATCGAGGAAAACGAAAACTACACGCTGTGCCGTCCCTCGGGGGAGCTCGACGCCTACACGGTGGGTGCGTTTCGTGAGGCTCTGTCGAAGTTGGCCGGGCAGCGTCACCTGCTGATCGACCTTTCCGAGGTGCCGTTCATGGACTCGGCCGGTCTCGGCGCACTCATCGGAGGCATCCGCCGAGCCCGGGAGGCCGAAGGGGCTGTGGCGGTGGCCTGCACCCGCCCGGCGCTCACCCGGCTGCTGCACACGACCGGATTCGATCGGATCGTTCCCGTCACCGAGTCGGTGGAGGAAGCCGAGCAGGCTCTCGCCGGCGAGGGCGACCTCGGCGCCTGAGCATCCGGCCCGGGTGATCGTCAGTCGATCAGTTCGTCGGCCAGGTCCCCCAGCGCTACGAGTTCGGCGATCGGTCGTGCCCGTTCGGCCAGTTTGATCACTGTCGCGGGCGCGCTCAGGGTGTCGACGAACTCGTTCACGAGCCTTGTCTCCTGAGCGGCCAGCGCCCGAAGCTGGCGGAGGTTCTCGACCATTGGAGCCGGGATCTCGGGTGATCCGGCGTCGCCCTTCTCGCGGTTTGGCCGGTCGTCGGCAGGTTCGACGGGACAGGTTCGGTTGACGATGACGACGTCGACCGACCCACCCCGGCGAGCGACGTTGTCGGCGATCCATCGGGCCTCGTCCAGCGCTCGCTGTCTTGGTGAGGTGACCAGTGCAAGGCCGGTGTCGGTCCGGAGAACATCGTCGATCTCGGTCGCCCGTCGCTCGAACCCGGCGTCGAGGCCCTCGAAGTTGGCGAAGAAGGTGACGACGTCGTCGACGAGGCGGCTGCCGACGATCCGTCCGAGCAGGCGGAGCACCAGTTGGGTGCCGACGCCGACCGTGCGCAACAAACCCCGCGGGGCGAACACGGAGCGATAGAGGCGGTGGTTGACGAACCGGTTCAGCCGACCCGGGCTGTCGAGAAAGTCGAGGGCGTGACGCGACGGCGGCGTGTCGACGACGATGCGGTCGAATCGCTGGTCGCCGTGCAACTGATGGAGCCGTTCGGCCGCCATGTACTCGTTGGTTCCCGACAGGGAGCGGGTGAGGTTGCGGAACAGCGGGTTGGCCAGGATCTGCTCGGCCTGCTCCGCGGTGAGCGCCTCTTCCCGGACCACACCCTCGAAGGTCTCGGCCGGGTCGAGCATCGCCGCCCACAGCTCCCCACCACCGGCGAAGGATGAGACCCGCTGTGCGTCGTTGCCCAGGGCTGCATCGAATCCGAGCGCATCGGCCAGGCGGTGGGCGGGGTCGATGGTGAGAACAACCACTCGCTCCCCGCGGCGGGCGAGGGCGATGCCGAGCGCCGCCGCCACCGTGGTCTTGCCGACGCCGCCGGAGCCGAGGCACAGGATGACCCGGTGGGTGCTGAAACCGTCGGCGTGGCCTCCGGCGTCGACCGTCACCGGCCGACCCGGCTGTCCGTCGCGGCGAGACCGGTGACGAGGGCATCGGCCAAGGTGGCGATGCCATCGGGTCCCATCGAGGCCGTGAACAGCTGTGGTAGAGGGATTTGGGGTAGCGGCAGTTCGGCCGCCAGCCTGGTGACCTGCGCCTGCTGGTCGGCGATCTTCGCCTGCCGGTAGTCGGCGGCCATCGCCGCCTCGACATAGCTGCGGTCGGGGTCGGTCGATCCGGCCTCGGTGGCGGCGGTCAGCCCTTCGATCTCCGGCCACAGGCCGTTCACCACCAGCGGGCCGAGCTTCACCCCCACGATCTCCTCGAGGTCAAACGCCGTCTCGATCGTCTCCGACACCGGCGTCTCCTCGGGCAACGTCACCAGCATCACCCGGCAGCGGCGTTCGTCGCCGAGCATGGCCAGCGCTTGATCGGCCTGCTCCCGGATCGGGCCGCCGGTCGCCGAGTCGGCCATGCCGGCGGCCGACGTGAGCAGCGACAGCGCATGGCCCGACGCCGGGGCGTCGACCACGATCAGGTCGGCCGCATCCGCCTCCTCCAGTTGGCGGATCTTGCCCAGCGTCACCAGATCCCGCAGACCGGGGGCGGCGGCCACCACCACCTCGACCGCACCGGTCCGGCTGAAGGTCTTGATGATCGGCCCCATCCCGGTGCGGTCGAGATAGTCGGCGAGGGCCTCCTCGGGCCGCAGTGCCATGACCTGCAGCCGGCCCGATCCGCCGGGGAGCAGGTCCTCCGGCACCGGGCCCGGTTCGCCGTCGGGCGAGCCGAAGCCCAAGGGTTCGAGATTGCTGTATCCCTCCAGCTCGATGAGAAGAACGTCACATCCGCTTCTGGCGGCCGCGAAGGCGATGACAGCCCCTACCGTTGTCTTTCCGACCCCGCCCTTACCGGCCACGATGAGGACATTGGATGCGGCGAAGAAACTCTGAACAGTCACCACAGACGAGGCTAATGGGCCAGGCGGCAGAGCGCGGGCGGCGAGTGGCGATGCTGTTGTTCGCCGCGATCGCTCTCACGTTGGGCACCGCCGGACCGGCATCGGCTCAGGGGACCCCGGGCGCCTGCCCGGCCGACCTGAACAGCGTGGAGGCATCGGATTCGATCGTGCGGTTCGTCAAGGTCGCCGGTCTGATCGATCCGGCGGTTCGAGATTACATGCTGGATCAGCTCGACAAGGCCGAGAGCGACCCGAGCACGGTGGGCTATGTGCTGTGGATGAACAGCAACGGTTCGGTGCTCGACGACGACGAGTACCTGGATCTGGCGACGAGGCTCCGTGAATCGCCGGTCGAGACCGCTCTGTGGGTCGGCAACGCCGGTTCGACCGCCCGGGGTGGTGCGGCCGAGCTGGCCACCGTCGTCGACCTCGTCGCCGTCACCCCCAACTCCACGATCGGGCAGACCGGCGCTGCCCGCCTGCCCGCCGACTGGGGGAGCGCGTTCGGCGATGCGGCCGCCCGGCTCGAAACCAGTCTCTTCTCGGCCAACCAGGCCATCGAGGCCGGCATCTCGGTCGGGCCGTTGGAAAACACGGTGCCGATCGGGTCGTTCGCCACGATGCTGTCGGGGTTCGAGGTGTTCGAATGCACCGACGCCGACGGCGCACTGGCCACGGTGCCCACCACCCAGCCGCTGCTGTCCGGTCTGCCGCTGGCCCACCAGTTGTTCCACACGGTGGCCAGCCCGGAGGTCGCCTACCTGCTGTTCGTGATGGGGCTTGCCATCATCGTGTTCGAGCTGTTCGTGGCCGGTGTCGGCATCGCCGGCGTTATCGGCGCCGGGTCGCTGTTCCTCGGCGGCTACGGACTGGCCATTCTTCCGGTGAACTGGTGGGCGCTCGGCCTGCTGCTGGTGGCCATGTTCTTCCTGGCCATCGACATCCAGACCAACGTCCCCCGCTTCTACACGATTCTCGGACTGGTGTGTTTCGTGTTGGGAACCTGGTTCCTCTACGACGGCGTGACGATGTCGTGGATAACGGCGCTGGCCGGCATCATCGCCGCCGTGCTCTACGCCTACACCGGCATGCCCTCGATGGTCCGGACCCGGTTCTCGACGCCCACCATCGGCCGAAAGTGGATGATCGGCGAGCTGGGCACCGCACAGTCGACCGTCGACCCCGAGGGCACCGTCAAGATTCGCGATGCCACGTGGCGGGCCATCACCAATCGGGCGACACCCATCGGCGAAGGAGATTCGATACGGGTCATCGGGATCGATCGGCTGATCCTCGAAGTGGAGCCTGAGGAGGGCGGCGCCAGGGATTACCGCGAGCGCCGCAACGGAGCGGACGGTTCCGACTGAGGGCCTCAATTTGGAAAATCGTTCCACAAGGTTCTTGTCATCAGCCCCTGAATCGACATAAAGTCTCCTCCACAAGGGGGAATAGCCGTGACATTCACGCATCCAGTAAGCGGCCGTCAATGGGACGACGGCTCGTGGCAGGACGCAGCAGCGTGCCGTGGTCCGAACCAAGTGATCTTCTTCCCGCCGCCGCGCCTGGAGCGGCGAACCGACAAGCGTCGGCGCGAGGAGCGGGCCAAGGAGATCTGTGCCTCGTGTCAGGTTCTGGACATGTGCCGCCGCTACGCGTTGGAGATCGGCGAGCAGCACGGCATCTGGGGTGGTCTCACCGCGAAGGAACGTCGAGAGCTCATCCCGGTCGTCAGGGGCTGACCGCCCCCGGCCGAGACCGCCGATCCGAAGGTCTGCGTTCCTGATCCTCGCTAGAGCCGCGGGCCGGGTATCCGCAGGTCGTCGCGTCGCCTGGTCATCCCGTTGCCGTCGAGGTGGGCGAGGAGCGCCAGCACGTACTTCCGGGTCGTGCCCAGCAGATCCCTGATCTCGGCCACCGTGAGACCTTCGGCCGCCTCGAAGGCGGTACGGAGCTCCTCTCGGGCCTTGTCGACCGCCGAGCGGGCGAAGTAGACGCCGTCCTGTTCGATGACCAGGCCACGGCGGACCAGTTCCCTGATCTCGCCGCGGTCGACGCCGTCGGATCCGGGAGGGGCGAACGGGTCGGACGCCAGCGCCGCGACCCAGGGGTGATCGGCCAGCGGGTCGACGGCAGGGCCGATGACGGCCCGGCCCTGCTCGATGCGGATGGTGTCGACGCTGTCGAGCACGACCCGCTGTCGTTCGTTCAACGACGCCAGGTCGAGGCCGAGCGGGCCGGCGTCGGTGACCAGCGTTTCGACCTCGGTGCGGAGCGCGACCAGGGCGTCGTCGTTGACCACCCACCGCCCGACCGTTGGCTCGCGGCTCGACCCGGTGAGCCGTCTGAGGTCGTCGACATCGATCCAGCCCCGTTCGGCCACGACCCGCTCGACCGTGTCGTCGGGACGGGCCCGGGTGGCCGGCAGCAGTGGATCGACGTCGAGGATCCGTCCGCCGCCGACCGTCTCGTGGCGGCCGCTCTCCCGGAGGATGAAGCCGTCGCCCGGTTGCAGCGGAACGGCTCGGGACAGGTACAGGCGAACGTTGGCCGTTGTGCCCGGAGCGATCTCGGTCGGTAGCTCGGCGCCGGCCTCGGCGTCGGTGTCGGCGAGCACGCGGAGACGGCAGGGGAACTCGCCGGAGCCGATGTAGGCGGCGTACGCACCCCGTCTGGTGACCGGATGGTCGAGGCCGTCGAGCACCGTCAGCTCCGCGTCGACCATGGCGGTGTGGTGCCAGGCCGCCTCGGGCACGAGCACGTCGCCGCGGGCCATGTCGTGGTGGCTGACGCCGACGAGATTCAAGGCGACCCGATTCCCGGCCTCGACGACGTCGAGGTCGCGATGGTGGTTCTGAATACCCCGGATGCGGACCGAGTCGGCCTTCGACGCCGCGCTGCTGACGGCCAGCTCGTCGCCCACCGCAATCGGACCGCCGGTGAGGGTGCCGGTCACAACCGTACCGACGCCGGGAGGGGCGAACGCCCGGTCGACCCAGAGGCGTGGGATGCCGTCGGCCACCTTCGTTTCGGCATCGGCGGCCAGGGCGTCGAGTGCGGTGCGCAGCTCCGACATGCCACGGCCGTCGGGACCGTCGCCGGCGGCGACGGCGACGATGTCGGCTCCATCGAGGAAGGTGCCGGCCACGTGTTCCTCCACGTCGAGCTGGGCCAGCTCGCGGAGCTCGTCGTCGACCAGGTCGACCTTGGTCAACGCCACCACGCCGACCGACAGGCCCAGCATGTCGAGGATCCGGAGATGCTCCTCGGACTGGGGTTTCCAGCCCTCGGTGGCGGCCACCACGAACAGGCAGCCGTCGACGGCGCCGACCCCCGACAACATGTTGCGGAGGAAGCGGATGTGGCCAGGCACGTCGACCAGCGACAGCGCCCGACCCGACGGCAGCGTGGTGGTGGCGAAGCCGAGGTCGATCGTGAGACCCCGTTCCTTCTCCTCGGCCCACCGGTCGGGGTCGGTACCGGTCAGCGCCCGGACCAATGTCGACTTTCCGTGATCGACGTGACCCGCGGTGGCGATGACGGTCATGCGGGCTCCGAGGCGGTCAGGGCCTGCTCCAGACCCTCGGTGAGGTAGTCGTCGTCGGCGGGGTCGACGGTGCGGAGGTCGAGGATCGTCTCGTCGTTCTCGATGCGGGCGATGACGGGGCGGGTCAGGTCACGTAGGGGGGTGACAAGGTCGTCGTCGACCCGGAGGCCGTGGCTCGGAACGCTCACGGTCGGCAGCGTGCCGCCACCGGGGACCGAATCGCAGGACGCGCTGACGAGATTGCGCTCCGTTCCGGCCGTTCCCACCGCGGCCACAATGGCGTCGGCCCGTTCCTTGAGCTCGGCGACCGGCGTGGTGGCCATACGCCACAGGGGAATGTCGTGGCCCCGCCGGTCGAGGTAGGAGAGGGTGGTGTCCTGGATCGCGCTCAGAACCAGCGAACCGGGGCGGACCGCCCGGGCCAGTGGATGCCGGCCGCATCGCTCGACGAGGTCGCTGCGACCGGCGATGATTCCGGCCTGGGGCCCGCCGAAGAGCTTGTCGCCACTGAACAGCACCAGGTCGGCTCCGGCGGCCAGTGTCTGGCGCACGGCCGGTTCGTCGGCCAGCCAGGCCGGCGGGGGACCGTCGAGCCACGGGCACGACGCGTCGAGCAGGCCGGACCCGAGGTCGACGACCAGGTTGGCTTCCGCCAGCTCGGGGGCACCGGCCAGGGCCTCGGTCGAGACGTCCTGGGTGAACCCGACGATCCGGTAGTTCGAGCGGTGGACCTTCAGCACCATGGCGAGATCGTCGACGTCGGTGTAGTCGCTGAGACGGCATCGGTTCGTCGTACCGACTTCGACGAGGTCGGCACCGGACTGGGCCATCACATCGGGGATCCGGAAGCCGCCGCCGATCTCGACCAGCTCGCCCCTTCCCACCGCCACCCGGCGACCGGCGGCCAGGGCGGCCATGGCCAGCAACACGGCGGAGGCGCAGTTGTTGACCACCATCGCCGCCTCGGCCCCGCAGGCGGTTGCCAGGGTTTCGCCGACCGTCCGTTGCCGGCTGCCCCGCTGCCCCGTCTCGAGTGACAGTTCGAGATTCGAGTAGGCCGGATCGACGGTCACCGCCACCGGCGCCCGGCCGAGGTTGGTGTGGAGCAGCACACCGGTGGCGTTGATGACGGGCTGGAGCATTCGACGTTTGCGGGTCTCGACCACGGCATCGGCCTCGTCGTGCCGTCCCTGGGCGATGGCCTGGCGGGCCGCTTCGACGAGCATCGGGTGGGGGAGGCCGTGATGGCGGAGCGAGCGGGCCAGCTGGTCGACCGACGGTGGGCGAGTCACGTTCTCACACTATCCCGCCGCTGTTGGTCACCCATCGAGGACGCCCGGCATCGTCTCGGAGACGACCCGGCGGCGGAGCGAAACAGGCCCCACCACGGGTCTGCTTGGGTGTTCGTCGACACCAAACAGCACCGGCTTGGTCGTCGGTGCCGGTAGAATGGGATCTGATGTTGTTCAGGTCGGCAAGGGGCGTTGCTGGATCGGTGGTCGGAGTATTTGCCGCCGAGCTCGTCGTGTTCGCCTTCGTGGCCCGCCGCCTCGGGCTTCTCACCGCGGCCCACCATCGGATCGGTGTTGTTTGTTGGCCCGGTGAGGACGGCGCTTGCCGCCTCGCCGGGGTCGAGGCTGCCAGGCCTCCTTCCTGCTGGGGCCCTCGATGGTCGCAGCTTTCAGCGTCGACGCGATGTCGTCGACGCGACCGCAACCGTCAAGGACCCAACCCGCCCTCCGGCGTCAGCGGCCGTTCGTGCACAGGCTCCAGGTCCCGTGCACGAGCTGCTGTGACGACCGGCCCGTAGACAGAGGAGTCGTAGTGTCGATCACCGAAGAACCAGTTCCACTTCCACCCATCACTCCCGGCGTGGCGAGGGCGCTCAGCCCACTGGTGCGGCGTATTGCCGCGGAGGGGGACGACGGCGGCCCCGGACTCAACACCTATCTCGTCGGTATCGATGAGATCGTGATCGTCGACCCGGGTCCGATGGACGACGGGCACCTCGATGTCCTCTGCGGCTGTGGCGGCGATCGCATTCGTTGGATCGTGCTCACGGACACGAGCGAGCCCTATTCGGCCGGCGCGCAGATGTTGAAGGAACGTACGGGAGCCGAGCTGGTGGCGCCTCCCGGATTCGACGGAGCCGATCAGGTTCTTGGTGACGGCTACAAGATCGACGCCACGGAATTCCGGATCACGGCCGTCGCCATCGATGACGGCTCCGACGGCAAGTTCTCCTTCGTTCTCGAGCAGGAGCGCACGTTGCTGTCCGGTGACCACATCGTCGACGACGTCGTGCCCGACTCGCTGCCGGCGAAGGTGAAGTCGTATCGCATCAAGTCGATGGCCCCCGGCCACGGCCAGTATGTCGAGGACGTGGGCGGGCTGCTCTGAGCCTCCGAGGTGGATCCTGCCGGGGTCGCCCCGGCGGGATTCGTGCCAACCAAAGTTTGGCGTCGGAGGGTCGTCAGCGGCTCAAAGTTCGGCGGGATCGGGTTGACCCCCGGGCAAGGTCCGTGCGGCGTGGAATCGGGGCCTAGGAGAACGACTGGCCGCAGCCGCAGGTGCGCTGGGCGTTGGGATTGTCGATGGAGAATCCCGTCTGCTGGAGGCCGTCCTTGTAGTCGAGGGTGGCGCCGGTGAGGAGCTGGGCGCTGGTGGGATCGACCACGACGGTTACGTCGCCGAACATCGAGGACTGGTCGGTGTCGCCGACCTCGCCGTCGAAGAACATCTCGTAGGAGAAGCCAGAGCAGCCACCGGGGCGGACCGCCACCCGCAGGGCGAGCGACGGATCGTTCTCCTGATCGAGCAGCTCTTTCACCTTGTTTGCGGCGGCGTCGGTAACGGTCAGCATCAGCCGTGGCTCCTCATTGTCTGAAACGTTTGGGTGAACTTGCCGGATCTCATGCGCCGACGGCCCGCCGGCGGATGTCCTGTCCCAATTCTAACGCCGATCGGTTGCACTCGATCAATCTCAACTGGATTGCGCGCGACCGACCAGTGCCGGCTCCCGGGCCCGTTGGGCGACGGGGCCTCAAAACCCCCGGTCGGCCCGAGGATAGGATTCGGGCCGACCGGCTCGTCGCGCAACGTTGGGACCGCCGCCCCGAACGAGTCGGGGCGATCCGCCTTTCTTTGCGTCGACTCGTAGCCGAAAGAAGCCTCGACGCAGGTTCCCTCCTTCGACTCATCACGTCCAGATCAACGGTGACCGGTGGTAGTGCCGTGACGATTGGTGCCGGCCGGCTCGAGGTCGACCGGGCTTTCTTGTCGACGATTGTAGAGACGGCTGTGGCCCCTTCGCAAATGCCGGACTCGGCCGTCTGTGTCGGGTGTCATCCGAGCCTCCCGCCTCGTCGTCGATAGCCTGGAATGATGAGCAGCCTGCCCGAAGAAGCGACGGTCACCGGCGTCCTCAAAGGCGTCATCGATCCTGAGCTGGGATCGAACATCGTCGAACTCGGCATGGTCAAGGGGGTGAGGGTCGCGGATGACGGCGTGGTCACGTTGGACGTGGCGCTGACCACCGCCGGATGTCCGCTGCGCGGACAGATCCAGCGTGACGCCAAGACCAGGGTGGAGTCACTGCCAGGGGTCTCCAAGGTGTTGATCGAATGGAGTGTGCTCGACGCGGAGGAGCGGTCGGCGGCGATGGCCGTGGCCAGAAAGAACGCAGCCGAGCGAGCACCGCAGACGGCGATTCCCGCCACGGCGAGGGTCCTCGCGGTCGCCTCGGGCAAGGGCGGCGTCGGAAAGTCCTCGGTGACGGTCAACCTCGCGGCCGCTCTCGCCCTCAACGGATTTCAGGTGGGCGTGATCGATGCCGACATCTGGGGTTTCTCCATCCCCCGCATGCTGGGTCTCGACGGTCGCCTCGGTGCCGTCAAGTCCGGCGAGCGGGCGTCGATCGTGCCGCTGACCCGCCACATCGGCGACGGTCGGCTCGACGTCGTCTCCATGGGCCTGTTGGTCGACGATGAGGATTCGGCGCTCCTGTGGCGGGGTCTGATGCTGAACCGGGCCGTCCAACACTTCCTCGAAGACGTCGACTGGGCGTCCGACCTCGACTACGTCGTGATCGACATGCCGCCGGGCACCGGCGACGTGGCGATGGGTCTGGCCCGGATGATCCCCCGGGCCGAGATGATCGTGGTGACCACGCCGGCAACCGGCGCCCAGAAGGTGGCGAGCCGTGCGGTGTCGATGGCCCGCAAGTCGTATCTCCGGGTGGCGGGGGTCATCGAGAACATGTCGTACTTCGAGACACCGGACGGCGTGCGGCACGAGCTGTTCGGCAGCGGCGGCGGCGAGACGCTGGCGGCCGACGCCGGAGTCGAATTGATCGGTCGGATCCCCATCGAACCTGCGGTCTCCGCCGGCGGCGACGCCGGCCAGCCCGCGGTCCTGGCGGGCGGGGTTGCGTCAGCCGCGTTCAAGGACATTGTCGAGCGAATTATCACCGAGGTTGCGCCACCGGTGGAGATGGAAGGCTGCACCGCTCGAATGCTCGACCTGATGGAGGCGGCGCTCGCCGAGAGCGAGAACTGACCGCCGGCGATCACCCGCCGTCGTAGGCCTCCTCGGCGTCGGACGGGGTTTGTGCCCGCTCGACCGAAACACTGTGGTTGAGGAAGTGCGATGACGGGACCAGCACCGAATCATCGCCCGAGGTCACGACCTCGATGGCCGTCGGATGCAGGGCCCGCACGGTCCCGCTGATGTCCTCGATGGTGACCTTGTCGCCTTCGTTCACCATCCGCCGCAGCGCCCGCGACGCCGCGACCTCCCGGGCGACACCGTGGCCGCCGAGACCGACCAGCAGGGTGAAGCTGGCGGCCAGCGCGAACAACACGGCTGCGACGGCCATGTTGATCACCTCGGTGTCGATGCCGAGCTGGCTGACGGCGAGCAGGACCGCCAGCGTGACGATCGTGCCCTTCACGATCAGGTTGGCCTGACGCTGCACATTGAGCGGCAACCGGCCGGTGGCCTGGTCGAGTGCCGTCGTGGCGAACGACCCCAACACGTTGGCAAGGATGACGATGATGGCCGCCACCATCAGTTTGGGGACGAACGCCACCACGTCGCGGGGGAGCTGTTCGAGCGCCCTTGGCTGAACGAAGCCGAGTCCGGCGATGAGGCCCGCCACCACGCCGAACGCCAGCACCAGCTGGGCGATCGGGCGGGCCACGTTCTGCACAGCCTGGGGGCGACCGCGGGACCCCACGACGGCGTACATGATCCGGGAGGCGACGACCCCGACGATGATCCCGATGGCAACGGCGATGATGGCAAGAATCCAGTTGTTCATGATCTCAACTCAGTTCAAATGGTCAGGTCGGTCGGAGTTCCGCTGTCGGCCCAGCATCCTGTGAGGTCACTCGGATTCATCGGGCTCCTCCAGCAGCAGCATGCGTGACGTCTCGATGCCGGCGGCGAAAAGGTCGGACAGGACGCCGAACATGACGCGGGAGTCGAGCCGTTGGGAGACCCGCTCCTGCAGCCGGTTCGACAGATCATCGGGTGGCGCGAGGGCGAGGGCGAGGGCTCCGGCCAGATGGTGTTCGGTGTCGTCGAGTTCATCCTCAGCCAAACCTTCCAGGGTGTTGGCGCAGCGGCGGCACACCGAGACGTGGGCGTCGAGATCGGTGTCGTGTTCGTCACCGTGGAGCCAGGCCTGCAGCGCCCGCCGCGAGGGGTGGAACAGCAGCGGTCTCATGCCCAGTCCCTCAGTACGTTGCCGAGCCGACGGCGGGCCCGCAACAGGCGCGTCTTCACGGTCGGCATCGGAACACCCAACAGGTCCGAGATCTCCTCGTAGGACAGACCCTCCAGCTCGCGGAGGACCACGATCGATCGCGACAGCTCGTCCAGGGTGTCCAGCGCTTCGACGAATTCATCCATCACCACATGGCTTTGCACCCGGGATTCCACCGAGCGGTCCACACGGGTCTGGCGTTCCGGTAGATCGTGGGGGTCGATGACGACCGCTCGCCGCCGGCGCAGCGTCGAAATCGCAGTGTTGTGGGTGATGCGCAGCAGCCAGCTCCGGATCGCCGAGTCACCGCGGAAGGTGGGCAGCGCCAGCCAGGCTTTGACCAAGGCCTCCTGGGCCACATCCTCGGCGAGGGCGCGGTCCCGGACGACCGAGAAGGCCAGCCGGTAGATGGCATCGCCGTGTTCGACGACGAGGCGGTGCAGATCGTCGGGATCGACGTCGGGTTCGTCGCCGTCGAGTGAGGCCGGTTCGGGACCGGGTGTTTCGATCCGTCCCGTCGTGGTTGGGGCCGCGCCGGCGATCGGAGGGCGGGCCGAGGTCGAGGCATCGGACCCTCCAGCGATACCGGCCGACATGGCCACCAGGTCGAAGATGGGAAACAGCGGCCGTCGCAGCCAAAGCCCTGATGCTCGCGGCAACCGCCCTGCATCGAACCGACCACGAGCCGCCAACGCACCGCGCAGGAGCGCCCCGCCGTCGGGCGGGGTGGGGCCGAGCGCTGCGACGTTCGAGATCAGTGACATGGTTTCAGTGCCATGGATTCAGTGACATGGTGTATCCGACGCTTCAAAACACTACGGGGTCGCGAGCAAAACCGGCAATGGTGAAGGTCGTATCGCCTGGCCGGAGGCGGTTTCGGAGGAAAATTCCGAAATTCTTCGCGACCTGGCCGGGAGTTCGTCCGTCTACCTCCACGCTCGACACCCTTCGACGTCGAGCATTGAGCGAAAGTGAGCTGTTGACCATGGACATCGTCGACTCCCTACAAAACGGGATAACCAGCTTCTTCGAAGAGTTGTTCGGGTTTCTGCCCCAGCTCATCGGGTTCCTGGCCATCCTGCTCATTGGTTGGTGGGTTGCCCGTCTGCTCTCCGGTTTGGTGACTCGCCTTTTCCGAGCAATCAACCTTGATCATTATCTCGATCGGGCCGGCATCGGTGGGCCCTTGGAGCGGGCCGGCTACGCCGACAGCGGACGGTTCGTGGCCAAGCTGTTCTACTACCTGCTGATGCTGCTCGTCCTGAAGCTGGCCTTCGGGGCGCTCGACATCGACGCCCTCAACGAGCCCTTCGATCAGCTCATCGCCTGGATTCCCAAAGCGATCGTCGCCTTGGCCCTCATCGTCATCGGTGGCATCGTGGCCAACGTGGTGCGTGACCTGGTACGCAGCGTCACCGCCGGTCAGACCTACACCAACCTGGTGACCACCGCTGCCGGCATCGGTGTCTGGGTCATCTTCGGCCTCGCCGCCCTCGACCAGGCCGGTATCGCCGCCGACGTCATCGACACCTTGACGACGACAGTCTTTGCATCCCTCGGCGCCATCCTGGTCATCAAGTACGGGGTCGGCGGTATCTGGGCTGCTCGGGATCGATTCTGGCCCGCCGTCTACGACAGCGTCGCTGCACAGCGCGGCGGTCGGGCGACCGAACCCCAGCAGGCACCTACGCCGCCGGCGTAGTACGGAACTGGGCCGAGTCACGGGCGACCTCGGCTTCGGGCGACAATTCTCCTGGATGGGGCCCTCAGCCATCCAGGATCCGGGGCGGGCACCGCAATGGGCGATTCGGTGCCCGCCCTTCGTTCTCAACCGAGTACCCAGTCAATACTCAGGAAATCTGAGCAGCTCTGGGTAACTCTCAGCGATTCTCCAAGGTGGTGGTCGACAACGTTGTGGCCACCACCTTCGGCTGTTTCAGCGCAAGGATCGGAGTGCCTCGACCGCCTCGTCGACGTCGAACACGTTGTCGATGCGGTCGGCAACCACACCATCGGAGCCCACCAGGAACAGAGCGGGCTCGAACGTGAGTCCGGCGGCGATCACCGCTGGAGCCAGGCGGATGGCGGGATCGGCGATGTTCCCGTCCACCTCGTCGGGGTTGGCGTAGACCTCCGCATGGACGATGTCGACGCCGTCGACGATCGCCGCCGCCTCGATCATGGTTTCGACGACGGGGCCGCAGTAGGCGGTCGAGCAGAAGGCCGGCGTGGCGACGAGCAAGGCGCTGGGCCGACCGTTGCCCACGAGCACATCGAAGCTGTCGGCGTGGAACGGGCAGGGTTCGAAGCGGGTGCAGAGCCGATCGACGCCGGTGGGATCGTCGAATGTCGGCGTGGCCACGGCGGGCATCGGCTCCCCCGGTAGCGGCACCTCGATCTCGGCGGGATCGAACGCCTGCACTGCGAGTGTCGCCGGTGCGGAGTCGCCGGACCCGCTGCCGATGACGGTGATCGTCAGGTCGTAGATGCCGGGTTCGGGCATCGTGAACCGGACCGGATAGTAGCGGTGGAGATCGCTGTGTTCATGGTCCGAAGTTTCGCCGACGTGGTCATGGGCCACCACGTGGCCTCCGATTTCGGTCCGGTCGATGACCTCACCGTCGAAGACGAGCTCCACGGCCACGAGCGCCTCGTCGGTCGAGGGGAGGGCGACTCCGCCGGAACCGCCCGGGTCGACGAGAGCGAACGGGATGCGCTGTGGCCGCCCGGCGGCGAGGACCCGGTCGGGATTGAACAGTGCGACCGCATCCGGAGCCCGTAGCGGTTCGCCGCAGCCGGCCAGCAGCACCGCACCGAGGCCCCCGCCGGCGCCCACCGCGGCCGCAGTGGCCGCCGTGGTCGACACCGAGCGGGCCAGAAATCGGCGTCGGGTCATCGGAGCCATGACCCTAGACGCTACAAGCTCCGCTCCGGTGTTGACCGTCGCGCGTCCGAAGCTCGATCGATCCGGTGCTGCTTCAGCCCGTGATCCGTATGCTCGGTTGGTGGTCGACTCCCCGGTGACACTGACGGTGAACGGTGAAGCGGTGACGGTCGACGACGGCGCCGGCTCCGCCGGCCGGTCGAGTGCCCGGCTGTCGCTGCTCGACGTGCTGCGGGGTCAATTGGGCCTTCTGTCGGTGAAGGACGGTTGCAGCCCTCAGGGTCAGTGCGGTTGTTGCACGGTGCTGGTGGACGGTCAGCCGCGGGTGGCTTGTGTGACCCCGGTGCGCCGGGTTCGGGGCCGGGTCGTCACCACGCTCGAAGGGCTCGACGACCGCGATCGGTGGGCGGCGGCGTTCTGCGACACGGGGGCCAGCCAGTGTGGCTTCTGCACCCCCGGGATCATCATGCGACTCGCCGCGGTCGAGGGCCCTGACGCCGTCGACGATGCCGGGCCGTCGGTCGAGACGACGGCGGTCGAGACGACGGCGGTCGAACAGGCATTGCTGGCCCACCTGTGTCGTTGCACGGGCTGGCAGACCATCGGTGAGGCATGGCAACGGTTTCACACCCCCGGATCGGGGCGTGCGAGCGGGCGCGATCTCGCCGCCGCAGCCCGTCGGGCCGCACTCGAAGGCGGTGTCGACCAGCATGTCGGGCCCGACGTCGCGCTCGGCAACGGCGGTTTTGCGGCCGATACCGCGCCGAACGACGCGCTGATCGCCGTGGCCGGCGCCGACGGCGACTGGGTGGTGGCCGAGACCATGGCCGACGCCCGTCTGCTGGCGGGAAAAGTGCAGGGCCGCCGGACCACCGTCGCCCACGGTTGGCCCCTCGAGTTGCCTCCGGGGGACTGGGACGCCGTGTTGCGAACGACCTGGGTCGAGCCCGCCTATCTGGAAACCGACGCATCGTGGTGCCGGCCGGGGGGAGTGCCGGCGGACACGGTTGCCAACGGCGGAGCGTTCGGGGCCAAGCCGGTTCCCGGGCCGGCGCCAGCTCTCGATGTAGCCGGAGCGGCACGGGCCCTGGCCGACGAACACGGTCGACCGGTTTTGGTTCTGGCCGGGCGCGAGGATGTGGCTCGCCTCGGCCTCAAACGTCCGCCGGTGGCGGCAGGAGTCAGCACCGACGGTCGGGCCGTGTTCCGCGCCGTTGAGACCCCCGGTATCGCCGCGGCCATCACCGACGGGCTTCGCCTCGCCGGCTTCGACGGGGACGTGACGATCGAGGAGGTCGCCGTTGCCGGTCCGCCGACCTCGGCCGCTCTGCGGGCGGCCGGGTGGGCCGAGGCCGTGGTGCTCATGGCCGGGCTGTCCGGTCGGACCTCGACGGTGCGGTCGCCGTCGGGAGCCGAGGCCCGCGCCGACGTTCACCTCGGCGCCGGTCCCGACGATCGGCCCGTGCTCGAGGTGGCGGTCCGTTGCGGCCCGATCCTCGACCCGGTCGTGCTGCGCTCGTATTGCATCGGGGCCGCCCACATGGCCTGGTCGTGGCTGACCAGTGAGGCCCTTGCCGTCACCGGTGACGGAACCGTTCACGATCTGACCGTCCGGAGCTTCGGTGTGGTCCGGGCGATCGACACCCCGCATGTCGAGGTGGAGCTGAACGAGTCCGACGGCCAGCCCGTCAACGGCTCCGACGCCGTCTTCGCCGCAGTGGCCGCCGCCGGTTGGCTGGCCCTCGGCTGTCCTCCCGATTGGCCGGTCGGCCTTCCGTGAGACCGACCGGGACGGTGCCGTCGCTTGTACCCTGTCTGCTCACATCCGGAATCGACCTTGAGGAGTCCTCGTGTCCAAGCCAGTAGGTCCCTACACCCCGATCGTGGCCGCCGGAGAGTGGCTGATCGCATCCGGGCAGGTCGGTATCGCCGACGGTGCCCTGGTCGACGGCGGCATGGGGGCCCAGCTCCGTCAGGCCCTGGCCAACCTGAAGGGTTTGGTCGAGGGTGCGGGCGCCCGACTCGATCAGGTCGTGAAGACCACGGTGTTCCTCGTCGACATGGACGACTATGCCGAGATGAACGAGATCTACATCGACTTCTTCGGTGATCATCGCCCGGCCCGATCGGCGGTGGCGGTGGCCCAGCTTCCGCTCGGCGCCCGGATCGAGGTCGAGGCCTGGATCCACACCGCCTCCTGAGGTTTCGTAGCAAAAAGCGAGGCTCCGCCTCGTTTTTTGCTACGAAAATTGCGAGAATGAAGCCATGCTCGGACCGATCATCATGGTGCTCGTACTGCTCGTCGTCATTCCCGTCGGCTTTCTCATGAGCACGTCGATCGCCGCGGCGGTGATGGGTTTCCTGTTGAAAGGCAACGCCGAGAAGGCGGATCCCGACTCCGAGCTGCTCGCCACCAACTACTGAGCCCCACGGATTCCGGCTCGGGATCACCCGATCCAAACGCGGAAACGGGGCGCAGCCCGGCCGCTCAGCCACTACGGTTCTGATTGTGATTGATCTACGCCGACTGCGAGACGACGATGAGTACCGCCAGGGCGCGGTGGCCAAAGGCATCGACGCCGATGTCATCGACCGCGTGCTCAAGCTCGACGAGGCCCACCGGGCCGCCCGGACCGAAACCGAGTCGTTGCGGGCCGAGTCGAATGCCGCATCGCGCGAGATCGGTCGGGCCATGCCCGCCGAGCGGGAGGCGAAGATCGCCGCGGCCGGCGAGCTCAAGACGCGGTTGACCGCGGCGGAGGAGGCCCTCGCCCCGGTCGAGGCCGAACTCAACGAGCTGGCCCTCACTATCCCCAATCCGGCGCACGAGTCGGTGCCGGTCGGCGAGGAGGAGGACTTCCGGACCGAGAAGGTGGTCGGTGACACACCGCCCGCTCCCCAATTCAGCCACGGCGAGCTGGGCGAGCACCTCGGCATCGTCGACACCGAGCGGGCCGTGCGCATGTCGGGCAGCCGCTTCGCCTACATCATCGGTGACGCCGTCCGGCTCCAGTTCGCGCTCGTCCAGTACGCGATCGACAAGATCTCGGCCCACGGGTTCGTCCCGGTCGTCACCCCCGTGCTGGTGCGGGAGGAGATGATGGAGCTGGCCGGGTTCTTCCCCACCGATCGCAACCAGGTGTACGCCCTCGAAGCCGACGAGCTGTACCTGATCGGAACCTCGGAGGTGGCGCTGGCCGGCATGCATCGCCAGGAGGTGGTCGACGAGGCCGACCTCCCGATCCGCTACGCCGGCTATTCGAGCTGCTTCCGCCGGGAGGCCGGCACCTACGGCAAGGACACCTCGGGGCTGTTCCGGGTCCACCAGTTCGACAAGGTCGAGATGTTCAGCTACGCCCATCCCGACCGCTCGTGGGATGAGCTGGAGGTCATTCGCTCGCTGCAGGAGGAGATCGTCGGCGGACTCGATCTGCCGTACCGGGTGATCACCGTCGCCTCGAAGGACCTCGGCGCCTCGGCGGCGAAGAAGTACGACCTCGAGGTCTGGCTGCCCTCGGAGCAGCGGTATAGAGAGGTCACGTCGTGCTCGAACTACACCGACTTCTCGGCCCGCCGGATGGGCACCAGGATGAAACCCGGGGCCGAATCAGGTGGCGGTAACGTGCTCGTCCACACATTGAACGGCACGGCGTGCGCCATCGGCCGGACGCTGCTGTACATTTTCGAGAATCATCAACAGCCCGACGGAACGGTGACCGTTCCCGAGGTTCTGCGACCTTACTGCGGCGGCCTGGAGGCCATCGGTCCGCGCTGAGGCCAACAGGGCGATACGGTCACACCGTCGCGGCACCAACCGACAGGACACAGTATGACTACCGGTGGGCAACGGAGCCTTCACCAAGTGGCGGTGGCTCAGTTTCAGCGGGCCGCCGACCTGATCGACCTCGAACCCCGCTATCGGGAGATCCTCTCGTATCCGAAGAACGAGATCATCGTGAACTTCCCGGTGACCCTCGACGACGGATCGATGAAGGTCTTCACCGGCTATCGGATCCAGCACAACAACATTCTCGGTCCCTACAAGGGCGGCCTGCGATTCCACCCCGACGTCGACCTCGACGAGGTCCGGGCGCTGGCGGCATGGATGACGTTCAAGACCGCGCTGGCCGGCATCCCCTTCGGCGGCGCCAAAGGCGGGCTCACCATAAACCCCGGTGACTACTCGACCGACGAGATGCGCCGCATCGTGCGGCGGTTCACCCACGCCCTCGGGTCGAACATCGGGCCCGACCACGACATTCCGGCACCCGACATGGGAACGTCGGCCGAGACGATGGACTGGGTGATGGACACCTACGCCAACATCTCGCCCCCCGGGTTCCGCCAAAGTGTCAAGGGAGTCGTCACCGGCAAGTCGATCGCCTGTGGCGGATCGATCGGCCGGGAGGAGGCCACGGGACGGGGCGTGCTCTACAGCCTCCGGCACTGGTGCGGCGAGCACGACGCCCGCCTCGACGAACTGTCGGTCAGCGTGCAGGGATTCGGCAACGTCGGCAGCCACTTCGCCGACCTGGCCGCTCAGGCCGGTTGCCGGATCGAGGCGGTGGCCGACCACACCGGCACGATCGTCAACACCGACGGCATCGACATCGCCAAGCTGCGTCGATACGCGGCCGAGACCGGCGGTGTGGTCGGCTTCGACCGGGCTGACGCCGTTGAAACCGAGGACCTCTTCCGGGTCGAGACCGACGTGTTCGTGCCCGCCGCCCTCGAGAACCAGCTCACCCTCGACCGGGCCAAGGTCCTGCCGGCCAAGGTCGTGGTCGAGGCGGCGAACGGTCCGACCACCCACGATGCCGACGACTACCTGTTCGGTAAGGGTGTGGATGTCGTACCCGACATCCTGGCCAATTCGGGTGGTGTGATCGTGTCGTACTTCGAGTGGTTGCAGAACCGCTCGGCCCGGGCCTGGTCGTTCGACGACGTCGACGCCCGGCTGCGGGAACTGATGTGGCAGGCCCACGACCGGGTGGTGCACGCCCTCCGGGCCCACAACTGCACCCGCCGTGACGCCGCCTACATCGTCGCCCTGGATCGGATCATCGACGTCTACGACCGTCGCGGCATCTTCCCGTAGCACCCGTCCGGCTCGGCCCTAGCCCTCCCCGAACTTTGAGCCTGCAACGACCCTGTGTCGCCGAACTTTGAGCCGCCGGCGACCCGTCAGAGGGTCGTCCGGGGCTCAAAGTTCGGCTGGGGTGCTGGTGAACGGGCAACCTGGTTGCCGCTGCGTCAGCTCGCCTCACCGGTGATGGCGTCGGCCAGCTCCCGCCGATTGGTCACACCGAGCTTCCGGTAGGCGTTGCCGAGGTGGGTTTCGACGGTCCGAATCGACACCACGAGACGCTCGGCGATCTCGGCGTTACCGGCGCCCGACGCAGCGAGCCCGGCGACCTCGCGTTCTCGGCGCGTCAACGGTACGACGGCGTGGTGGCCCGACAGTGCCTGCGTGCGCACGCCGGTGATGGTCTCTCTTGCCGCAGCAGCCTGCCGCTGTGAGGCGGTGGCCTTCCGCCGTTGACCCAGCGCCGACCATCGATCGGCGGCGGCCGCGGCGAGATCGGCCGCCCAGGGTGTGAACCCGAGATCGCCGAGTCTGCTGGAGGCGTCATCGAGTCCGTCCGGTTCCTCCTCGGTGGCGGCGAGCGCAGCCCGACACAGCAGCGGCAGCAGAGAGCCCTGGCTCGACTGCATGAGTTCGCCGACCCGTCCGGTGGTGATCTGGTCGCCGTCGATCATGTCGCCCCGATCCAGGCGCACCACGTCGAAAATGGTGAAGATCTCCAGGGTCGTGAGGCCGCGCCCCCGGGCGTCGGCCGCAGCGTCGCACAGGATCTCGGCCGCCCTGTTCTGATCACCGCCGACGGCCTCCCGCCAGGCCCGCGCCCATTCGATCTCGGCGGTGCCCCGTGGCCCGGAGCCGGTCGGTGTCTCCTCGAGACGATGCCAGGTTCGGTCGGCTGCCTGCCGGTCGGCCCGATGGCAATGCGTGATGGTGAGCGCCGCCAAAGCCGTGCGGATGGCCGTCGCCAGCGACAGGTCGAGGGCGATGTCGAGCGCCTCCTCGTGATGGGCGAGCGCCCGGTCCAGGTCGCCGGCGTAGAGCTCGACCCAGCCGGCCAGGTCGAGGAAGAACAGCATCGGCGGCGAGTCGCGCCGGTGCCGGCAGTCGGCTATCGCGGATTCGGCGACGAACCGGGCCCCGGCGAGGTCGCCCTGATACAGCAGGCCGTGGGCCAGTGCGATCAGGTTCTGGCCCCGTGATCCGAACTCGGTGTCGGCTCCCCAGCCTTCGTCCCAGGCCCGTTCGGCCAACGCCGCTCCCTCATCGACCCGACCGCTCAGCACCAGCGACGGCGCCTTCGTGATCACGATGGCGAACCGAACGTCGGGGTGAATGCCCGGTTCATCGACGTCGCCGAGTTCCTCGAGGCGCTGAAGCGCCCGGCCACTCCATCCGTCGCAATGTTCGATCCACGCCTGATGGGCGTGGACCCGTGCCGTCGCCTCCGGGTCGGCGAGTTCGGTGATGCAGCCGGCATCGATTTCCAGGGCGCCGCTCACATCGCCGAAACCCCACAAGCGGTTCGACGAGCGGCGGATTGCCCGGCGGGCCAACCTCCAGTCGTCGGTTGGACGCGCGGCCTGAGCCAGGAGTTCGTCGGCCTCCACGAATCGACCCTGACGTACGAGGGATTCCGCCAGCACACCGAGTGTCGCCTCCGATGGATCCTGCCGGTGAGCGGCGGCGGCGAAGACGGCGCTGTCGTCGATCCGGTCGGCCGTGAACGCCTGGCGGGCCGCGGCCAACAACACGTCGGCGTCGGGCGGGCGGCCGGCATCGAGAGCGATCCTCATCGCCACCAGTCCGTCGTCACGTCGTCGCTGCGGACGGGACGCCATGAGTTCGGCGATGCTCCGGTGCCGGGTGCGGCGGGTCAGCGCCGTCATGTTCGCAGCCACCGCCTCGGTATGCAGGGGATGGGCCAAGGCCACCCCGAGCCGTTGGCGGCTGGTCCACGTCTTGATCAAACCCCGGTACTCCATGGCCTCGAGTTGGTCGAGGTCGATGACGGAGTCGAGATCGTGAACGCCAAGCGTGCCGGCCAGCGCGAGGGTCTCCAGGACCTCCTGCTCCTGCGGTGAGAGAAGACCGAGGCCGGCGATGATCTGTTGGGCCATCTCGGGGCTCAGGGTGGTGTCGCCTCCGAGTTGATACGTATCGCCGACGAGCCGGATCCGGTTGGCCCGGGTGGCTGAAACCAGCAGGTCGCGGACGTAGGCCGGGTGGCCCTCGGTTCGTTGGAAGAGGCAACGGGTCAGAGCCGGCGCCACCGGACCACCGAGAACCGTGGCGGCCATTTCTCCCGTTTCGGCGAAGTCGAGTGGTGACAGTTCGATGACCTGCGGTGTGATCGGTGTCAGACGGCGGAGGGCTTCGCGCTGTCCGGCACCCGGCCGCTGGCAGGCGACGATGAACACCTGCCGGTTGGCGGCGAGATGGACCAGGATCTCGCAGGTCGCCTGGTCGATGGACGCGGGCTCGTTGATCAAGACCACGGTGCGTTCCCCCCGGTCGAGACCCAGCGCTGACTCCAGTCCACGCTGAACCGACAGCCGGGCCGCCTCGGGATCCGGGTCGTCCAGGCGGTCCAAGAGATCCGGCACCAGCCCGGAGATCGAGGAGAACGGGACGGTGCCTGCAGCCGAGGTCGCCGACAGCGAGACCGCCCCCCATCCGTTGGAGCGCAACCGATCGGCAACGGCTTCCGCCAGCGCCGACTTGCCGATCCCGGGGACCCCGGTTATCAGCACGGCTCCGCACGTGCGCCCGACGGCGCAGCTCACCGCCCGGTCGATTTCGACGACCCGGCCGACCAGGCGATGTGGCGTCCCCTCACATTCCACGAATCAAGTGTAGATCCGGACCCCGGCGCACCGCCGATCGACGGGTCTGCCGTTCGCATCCGCGTCCTCATCGTTCTCCGCATCGTTCTCCGCATCGTTCTCCGTATCGTTCTCCTCATCGCTCTCCTCCGGGCCGACGGACCGGTCGCCGGGCCCGGAACAAGATCCCCGTGACTACGTAGATCGGGGTCCGAAAAATCTACGTAGTGGTCACGGATGTGGCGTGAGCGTCGCCGGTGGATGATGTCGCAGACAACCAAGCGATCAACGCTCTTGCGCCAAGGAACTGAACAACGATGACCACGATCTTCCACCCCTCCGACCGACAAGCCGCTCCGATCCCGGCCGCCGAAGCGGCCGCAACCACGTCGCCGGCGACCCGCCCCCGAACCGGCGGAGCCGTTGTCACGGCCCGAGACCTGTCCGTGGACATGGGCGGCACCGTGCTGCTCGACCGAGCCAACGTGACCATTCACCCCGGTGAGCTCGTCGCAATCATCGGGGCCAGCGGTGCCGGGAAGTCGACGCTCCTGCGGGCCATGGCCGGCAGTCTCGCGCCGTCGAGTGGTCAGATGACCATCGATGGCGTGGCCGCTTGCGACATCGGTCAGGCCGGTCGCTCCACCGTTGCGGTCGTTCCCCAGGCCGACGAACTCCACGACGATCTACCGCTCGCCCGGATGTTGACCTATGCCGCCCGATTGAGGTTGCCCCGCAGCGCAGGCCGGGCCGCCGTGCGAGCCGCCGTCGACCGGGTGCTGGCCACCGTCGAGCTGACCGACGCGGCCGGCGTTCGGGTCGGGCAACTCAGCGGAGGCCAGCGCCGGCGGGCGTCGGTGGCGCTGGAGCTGCTGACCGAACCGCGATTGTGCCTCCTCGACGAACCGACATCGGGGCTCGACCCTGCCACCGCGGAGACGATCGTGGACGAGCTTCGAGCCATGGCCGACAACGGCCGCACCGTCGTGTTCATCACTCACAGCGCCATGGATCTACGCCGCTGCGACCGGATCATCGCCATGGCCGACGGTGGTCGGGTGGCGTTCGACGGGACGCAGGCCGAAGCAATCGAAAGGGTCGGCTCAGCCGACGTCGAGGCCGTCCACCGATGCCTGAACTCCGGCTCGTCCCGGTATCTCGATTCGTCGGGCCCCGTGGCCCCTCCGGTGGATCCGCCCCTGCCGCCGGCCTCGCCCCCGACGAGCGGACGGTCCGACCGCCCGTCCGCGCTGACCCGTTGGGCCGCACTGACGCAGCGGTCGCTCGAGACGGTGGCCCGCAACCGGCTCACACTGGGAATCATGATTGGATCGCCGGCGCTCGTCATCGCCATGTTCGCCGTTCTGTTCCGGCCCGGAGCGTTCGCACCCTGGGCACCGAATCCGCCGTCGGCCATCATGATCGCGTTCTGGGTGGCGTTCGGAGGATTCTTCTTCGGCTTGACGTACGGACTGCTGCAGATCTGTCCCGAGGTGCCGACGATGCGGCGGGAGTACCGCAGCGGCGTGGGAGCCGGGCTGCAGGTGCTGGCCAAATTCACGGCGCTTTCGCCGCTGCTCGTCGGTATCAACGTGGCCATGGTCGGCGTTCTTCGTCGCCTGGACCGATTGCCGGCCCTGCCGGCCGATGCGTTCGGCCGCCTGACGGTGACGATGGCCCTCGGCGCCATCGCCGCACTGGCTCTCGGTCTGCTGGCCTCGGCCGCCGTCCGGTCGCCCGCCCAGGCCTCGCTGGCCCTGCCGATGCTGTGCTTCCCGGCGGTGCTGTTCTCCGGAGCCGTTCTGCCGGTGCCGGTCATGGCCACCGCCGGTCAGTGGATCAGCGCCGCCATGCCCGATCGCTGGGTCTTCGAGCTGATCGGCAAGGACCTCGGTCTCCGACCGCTGTTCGCCGGCGATCCGTCGCCCCTCGGGCGCTCGCTGCTCGCCGAGTACGGCGCCACCTGGGACCGGGTTCACGCCGACGTGTGGCTCATACTGATCGGGTTCATCGTCGGCCTCGGTCTTGGCGCCTGGGCGATGCTGGCCCGCCGCATCGGCAGTGGTCGTCGAGACTTCGGCCTGTGGGAGATCCTCGATCGGCAGAGCCTTCGATCTGGGGACCGCCCGGGTCGGCGGGCACTTCGAGCCCTGTGACCACCACCGCTCCAGCTGAACGTTGAGCCTCCACCGACCCGTTGATGGGTCGTGCGGGGCTCAACGTTCGATCGGTCTCCGAGGTTGGGAGGGGGTCGTTGTCTACCCGGTCCAGCGTGATTGGCCGAGTCGGTACCCGACCCCCCGCACCGTCGAGATCAGCGAGCTGTGATCCTCGCCCATCTTCGCCCTCAGGCGGCGGACGTGGA
This sequence comes from Acidimicrobiales bacterium, assembly GCA_965216675.1. Taxonomy (GTDB): domain Bacteria; phylum Actinomycetota; class Acidimicrobiia; order Acidimicrobiales; family SZUA-35; genus JAHELU01. The sequence continues at coordinate 3,806,959 of CBDCGK010000004.1, forward strand.
CGTCGACGGTGCGGGCTCCGCCGTAGTACTCATAACCCCAAACCTGATTGAGCAGTGTTTCCCGTGTGAACACCTGACCGGGGCTCGAGGCCAGGAAGCGCAGGAGTTCGTATTCCATGTAGGTCAGGTCGAGGTGCCGTCCGTCGATGACCGCCTGGTAGGTCTCGACGTTGAGGGTGAGCGGTCCGTAGGCGACCAGGTCGTCCCGGTTGGCGGCCTTGCCTGCTCTCGCCAGCAACAGGTCGAGCCGGGACTTGAGCTCCTGCGGGTGAAACGGCGTGATGATGAAGTCATCGAACGACTCGTGGCGGTCGGAGAGGGAGTCGAGGAGACCACCGCCGACGAGGACCAGGACCGGCGTGTCGTCGGATTTGACCGATCGGCAGAATCGCCAGCAGCGCTCGTTGTCGCCCTCGGCGTCGGTCAGGACCGCCACCGCTCCGTCCCATCCGGGACGGTCGCCGTGATGGTCGGTGTCGGAGGACTCGGCGTCCTCGGCCACGTCGATGGATTTCCACGGGTAGCCCTCGAGCTCCAGGAACCGAACCAGCTCCGCCGGCGGCGGATCGGGCCACACCGCCAACATCTGAGTTTGGGCCCGACCCGAGGCGTCGCCAGCCGGCGGGCCTGGTCCGGCCCCGGCACCGGACTCCGGTGAACGGTCGCTCACCACGTCGGCAGGTACCTCTCGAGTTCCCACTGGCTGACGTGGAGCTTGTAGCTTCCCCACTCGCTCCGCTTGTTGCGGAGGAACCACTCGAAGATGTGCTCGCCCAGCGCATTGTGCACCAGCTCGGAACGCTCCATCTCGTCGAGGGCCTCGGCCAGGGAACGGGGAAGCGGCTGCACCCCGAGCTTCTCGGCTTCGGTCGGCGTCAGCTCGAACAGGTTGTCGTGGATCTCCGAGGGAAGTTCGTAGCCGCCACGGACCCCGGCCATGCCGGCGGCAAGGATCACCGCGAACGCCAGATACGGGTTGCAGGCCGGATCGGGGGAGCGGTACTCGATGCGGGTCGAGCTCGGCTTGTCGGGTTTGGTCACGGGAACCCGGATCAGCGCCGACCGGTTGTTCTTGGCCCACGACACCCAGATCGGGGCCTCGTAGCCGACGACGAGGCGCTTGTAGGAGTTGACCAGCTGGTTCGTGACCGCGGTGATCTCCCGGGCGTGGGTCAAAAGGCCGGCCATGAAATGGCGGCCGACAGGCGACAGCACCTCGGGTTCAACCTCGCCGTGGTCCGTATCCTGGAGGTGAGGGGATTGGGGGTGGAAGGCATTGTCGTCGCGTTCAAACAGCGAGAGGTGCAGATGCATCCCGGACCCCTGCAGGCCGGGCAGTGGCTTCGGCATGAAGGATGCGAACCGGCCTTGCTCCATCGCCAGCTCCCGCACCACGAGGCGGAACGTCATGATCTGATCGGCCATCGTGAGCGCATCGGTGTAGCGGAGGTCGATCTCGTGCTGCGACGGCGAGTCCTCGTGGAACGAGTACTCGACGGGAATGCCCATGGTTTCCAGCACCGAGATCGTCCGGCGACGCAGATCCGAGGCGACGTCACTGGTGGTCAGGTCGAAGTACGATCCCGAGTCGAGAGGGGTCGGGGTCTTCGAGGGGTCGCCATCGGCGAAGTAGAAGAACTCCATCTCCGGGGCGACGAAGAAGCTGAACCCGGCCTCGAGCGCGTCGTCGAGGTTGCGGCGCAACACGTGGCGAGGGTCGCCGTCGAAGGGCTGGCCGCCGGGAAGATGGATGTCGCAGAACATCCGGGCGGTCGTGCCGGCGTCGGTCCAGGGCAGCAGCTCGAACGTGGTCGGATCCGGCTTTGCCAGCACATCCGATTCCTGGATTCGGCTGAAGCCGTCGATGGCCGAGCCGTCGAAGTGCACTCCCTCGTTGAAGGCGTTCTCCAGCTCCATGGGGGAGATGGCCACCGACTTGAGTTGACCGACGACGTCGGTGAACCAGAGGCGGATCAGCTTGACGTTGCGGTCCTCGACGGCCCGGAGTACGTACTCGATCTGGCGTTCGGTCATCGTCGTCCCTGCTGTCTCGTCCGGGATGGAGTCGCCATCGGTTGGCATCTATCGATTACAACACGCCCACGCCCGATTACCACGGGCATCGTGGTCGCCGAAGCACGATTCACACAGCGTTAACATTGCTGATTTGTATGTCGGCTCCCCAGCCGATTAAGTGACAGGAGGGTACGCCTTGACACCGACAGCGTCGTCATCTGGTGATAGGGACCCGGTTGTGAAAACTGAACCTATGTCGGAGTAACAGGAGATACCTATGAGTTACATAGCGGAGTACATCTGGATCGACGGCACCGAGCCGACGGCCGAGGTGCGAGCCAAAACCAAGATCCTCGCCGATGGCGACGAGCCTGGAATCTGGGGCTTTGACGGCTCCAGCACCAACCAGGCGACCGGCGACAATTCGGACGTCGTTCTCGTGCCTGCCTTTCAGTGCCCCGATCCGATCCGCGGTGGCGACAACATCCTGGTGCTGTGTGAGACCGCCGTTCCCGGTGAGAACCTCGACCCGCACCCCTCCAACACCCGGGCCGCGGCCCGCGAGGCGTTGGACAAGTACAAGGATCAGGAGCCGCTGTTCGGTCTCGAGCAGGAGTACACGATGCTCGATCCGGTCACCCGCTGGCCGGCCGGCTTCCCCGAGCACGGCTATCCCCGTCCCCAGGGTCCGTACTACTGCGGCGTCGGCGCGGTGAAGATCACCGGGCGCGACATCGTCGAGGAGCATCTGGCCGCCTGTGTGCACGCCGGTCTCGCCATCTCCGGCGTCAACGCCGAGGTGATGCCCGGTCAGTGGGAATTCCAGATCGGCCCGGTCGACACCGTCACCGTCGGCGACCACATCTGGATGGCCCGCTACCTCATGTACCGCATCGCCGAGAAGTACCACCTCGAGATCTCACTCGAGGCCAAGCCGATGAAGGGTGACTGGAACGGCGCCGGCATGCACACCAACTTCTCGACCAAGGCCATGCGCGAGGGCTACGACGCCGTCGTCGCCGCCGCCGAGTCACTCGGTGCGCCGGGTAAGCCCGAGGAGCACCTCGCCGGTTACGGCATCGGCATCGAGGACCGTCTCACCGGTGCCCACGAGACCCAGCGTTACGACCAGTTCAGCTACGGCGTGTCCGACCGGGGTGCGTCGATCCGGATCCCGTGGCAGGTGGCGCAGGACAAGAAGGGCTACATCGAGGATCGTCGCCCGAACGCCAATGCCGACCCCTACGTGGTGGCCACGCTCATGACCAACACGGTCTGTGGGGCTGCGCTGTAGCCAACCTCCGCCGTCTGTGCGCTCGTGGCCCGGTTGCCGGGCCCGGGTGCGACGGAGGGTTCGACGGGCCGAGGTTTCCACCGATGTGCGGTCCGGGAGTAGGGTGGTCGGTCCATGACCGCGTCCGACTCCCGGGCCTCACCCGTTTTCGGCCCTGTCGATCAGCGGGCACTGGTGGCCGTGGCCACCCAGTTCTTCGTGAACGGGGCGCTGTTCGCCTCGTTCTTCCCACGGCTGCCCGAGATCCGTGACCGGGTCGACATCACGGTCGACCAGGTCGGTCTGTTCCTGTCGATCGCCGGTATCTGCGGCCTGTTCGCCAGCGCGGTCGTCGGGCGGGTGATCACCCGATTCGGTACCCGGTGGGTGATGGCCGGCGGAGCGGCCGTGGTCTCGCTCTCGCTGCCCGTCATCGGCTTTGCCCGCTCGGTGCCGGTACTGATCGTCGGCCTCGTCGGCATGCTGGCGTTCGACGTCTTCGTCGATGTCGCCATGAACATGCAGGGTTCGTGGTTGAGCGCCCGCCGGCATACACCGGTAATGAGCAGGCTCCACGGTCTGTGGAGCCTGGGAACCGTCGCCGGCGGGCTCACCGCCTCCCGCATCGCGGCGGCCGGTGTATCGCTGTCGGTCCACCTCTCCGTGGTCGCCGCGCTGCTGCTGGCCGTGGTCGTGTTCGTAACCACCGGCACCTTGCGCCACGACGAGGCCCCGGTGGAGGCGGTCGGTGCCGACGGTCGGCGCCGACCGGGCGGACGGCGTTGGGTACTGGCCCTGTTCGTCCTGGCCGGCCTGTCGGCCTCGGCGGTGGAGGCCACGTCGATCGACTGGGCCGCCTTCCGCTTCACCGACGATTTCGGCTCGAGCGCCGGGTTCGCCGCACTCGGCTATGTGGCGGTCACCGCCGGTATGACCGCCGGCCGTTTCGGTGGCGACTGGGCCGAGGTTCGGCTGGGAGCCGAGCGGCTGGGCTGGATCAGCGCCGTGCTCGCCGGGGCGGGATTGGCGGCGGCCACCCTCGTGCCGGTCGAGGCCGTCAACCTGATCGGCTACTTCATCGGCGGGGTCGGGGTCGCCTCGCTGCTCCCGGCCATCTACGATCGGGCGGCCAAGCACCCCGGTCGGCCCGGCGCCGGGCTCGGTGCGCTGACCGCCGGGCTTCGGGTCGCCGGTGTCACCCTGCCGGTGCTCGTGGGCGCGCTGGCCGCGACGGAGCTGTCGGTCGGATCGGCGATCGCGCTGGTCACGCTCCCGTCGGTGGTCATCTTCACCCTCGTCACCCGGCTGCTTCCGGTTCCGGGAACCTACGGTCCGGCGTCGCCGGTGACGGCCGGTCAGACCTCCGAGAACCGGATCTGATAGCTTTCACCCGCGGTGGCGCGCCCACCCGGTCGTCGAACACAGGAAGGCTCCGACCATGAAGCTCTCGATGATGCTCACCTACTCCGGTGATCCCGTGGCCGCGGCCGATGCCGCCGTCGATCTCGAAAAGGCGGGGCTCGATGTCGGCTGGGTGCCGGAGCTGTACAGCTTCGACGCCGTCAGCATCCTCGGTTATCTGGCGGCCCGGACGACCACGATGGAGCTGGGATCGGCCATCCTGCCGATCTACTCCCGCACGCCCACGCTCACCGCCATGACCGCGGCGGGGCTCGACGCGGTTTCCGGGGGGCGCTTCATCCTCGGTATCGGGGCCAGCGGGCCGCAGGTGATCGAGGGCTGGCACGGTGTGCCCTACGACAAGCCGATCGGCCGGCAGCGTGAGCTGATGGAGATCTGCCGCAAGGTGTGGCGGCGGGAGGTCGTGGTCCACGACGGACCCAACTACCACCTGCCGCTCCCGGAGGATCAGGGAACCGGGTTGGGTAAACCGCTCAAGCTCATCAACCACCCGAAGCGGCCCGACATCCCCATCTACATCGCATCGCTCGGCCCGAAGAACGTCGAGGTCACCGCCGAGGCCGCCGACGGTTGGATCCCGGTGTTCTTCCACCCCGAGAAAGCCGACCTGGTGTGGGGTGACGCGCTGGCCAAGGGGCGGGCCAAACGCGATGGTTCGCTCGGCCCGCTCGAGGTCGTGGCCGGCGGGGCGGTGGCGATCTGCGGGCCGGACGAGGCGCAGAAGATCCGCGACGGGGGGCGGTTCATGACCGCGCTCTACGTCGGCGGCATGGGGGCCAAGGGCAAGAACTTCTACAACAACGTCTTCCAGGCCTATGGCTACGAGGAGGCGGCGGAGAAGATCCAGGACCTGTACCTCGACGGCCGCAAGGACGAGGCGATGGCGGCGGTTCCCGACGAGTTCCTCGCCGCCACCACGCTGGCCGGTGATGAGGGCTTCATTCGTGAGCGGGTTCAGGCCTACGCCGACGCCGGCGTGACGATGCTGCAGATCCAACCGGCCGGACCCGACCCCCTGGGAACGGTCGAGAAGCTCAAGTCCTGGATCTCCTAGGTCACTTCACCAACGCGAGACGTCGGCGCCGGAAACCTCCCGAGCGCGTTCACATCTCCTTCACAACAGGCGGCGACGATGAGGGTGTACCACTCATCAACGCCCGCCACACCGGTGGGAAGGAGACCAATCATGTTCGCATTCCGCCGAGGTCGACTCCCGTTCCTCGTCCCGCTCATCCTGGCCGTCGCATTCGGCTATCTGTTGGCCGGCGGAATCGGGTCGGTTGTCGGCGCCCTGCTGTTCATACCGTTCCTCATCATGAAGGTCGTGTTCATGATGATGTTCTTCGGGTTCGTCTTCAAGATGTTCGCTCATCGAATGGGCCACCCCGGCCATCACGCCCACGGGCCGCATCCGTGGCGTCGTCGGTCCGGGTCCGGCGACCGGTCCCGGAGCAGGCCCGACGCGGAACCGGAGCCGGAGCCCGAGGACCGTGATTGGGAGGAGGCGTTGCGAGCGGCCAAGCGGGAAATCGACAAGCTGTTCCCCAATCCCGGCGACACCCCGCCGGACCGGGAACGCTAGAGCAGCCATACTGGGACCGTGACCACGATCCTGGTCGTCGACGACGAACCGCGCATAGCCCGCCTGGTCTCCGACTACCTGAGCCAGGCGGGCTTTCGAGCGGTCGAGGTCCACGACGGCCCGGGTGCCGTCGAGGCGTTCTCCGCCCACCGGCCGGATCTTCTCATCATCGATCTCGGGTTGCCGGGCAAGGACGGGCTCGACGTCATTCGGGAGATCCGGCATCGATCCGAGGTGCCGATCATCATCCTGAGCGCCCGATCGGATGAGACGGACCGGGTGGTCGGGCTGGAGCTGGGGGCCGACGACTACGTGGTCAAGCCGTTCGGTCCCAAGGAGCTGGTCGCCCGGGTGCGGGCGTTGCTGCGGCGAATGGAATCGCTCGCACCGGATGACGTCTTCCGCGTCGGTCCGCTCGAGGTCGACGTGCCCCGGATGCGGGTGACGATCGATGGAACCGAGATCGGGCTGACCCCGACGGAGTTCCAGCTCGTCGCGGCCATGGCGGCTCAACCCGGCCGGGTGTTCACCCGAGGTCAACTGCTCGACGCGGTGCAGGGGGTCAGCTTCGAGTCCTATGAACGGGCCGTCGACGCCCACGTGAAGAACATCCGACGGAAGTTCGGGTCGGAAGCCCGCCGGCCCCAGTTCATCCTCACCGTGCACGGTGTCGGCTACAAGTTCACCGAGGACGGACGCTGATGCCCGGCGGGCCCCACTGGTCGCCGGGCCGTCGGTGGGGCCCCGGCGACGGCCCCGGCCCAAACCACCAGCTCTGGTTTCGACGGTTTCGCCGCGTCATGGGCGCCACGCTGGCGCTGACCCTGCTGCTGCCGGCGATCCTGGCCGCGGCCCTGACGGCGGCGTTCACCGGGTGGGCCGGCGCGGCTGCCGCGGCCACCCTCAGCCTGGCGGTGGTGGCCGCCGGGGTTCTTCTCGCTCGGTTCGTGTTCCGTGGCTTCCGCTCGGTCAACGACATGATGGCGGCCACCGGCCGCCTGGCCGATGGCGATTATACGGCCCGGATCGATCCCGCCGTACCACCGGCACTGGTGCCGGCCGTCGAGTCGTTCAACCGGATGGCGGAGCGGCTTGAACGTTCCGACGAACTCCGTCGTCGTCTCCTGGCCGACGTCGGCCACGAGTTGCGGACGCCGCTGACGATCATCCGGGGGGAGCTGGAGGCGATGGTCGACGGGGTGCATGAGCCGAGCGAGACCGAGATCCGACGCCTCCTTGTCGACGTGGCCGGGATGGAGCGCCTGCTCGACGATCTCAAGACGCTCAGCACAACCGAGGCCGGAGTGCTCGACCTGCAGCCCGAACCGCACGACATCGGTCGCCTGGTGACCGATGCGGTCGCTCGGTTCCGGGCCGACGCCGCTACCCGAGGTGTCGAGTTGGCGGTGTCGGAGGCCGGGAGCCGGGATGGGGCCGCAGGCCCATTGACGATCGAGGTCGACTCGCTGCGGATCACCGAGGTCGTCTCCAATCTGGTGACCAATGCATTGCGGGCGGTCGCCGACGGCGGGCGGGTGGAGGTGCTCGTCGGACACGACGGCGATGACGTCACCATCAGCGTCGCCGACAACGGCGCCGGCATCGCGCCGGAGCAGCTCGGCGTGATCTTCGATCGCTTCACCAAAGGTCGGGAGTCCGACGGATCCGGTCTTGGGCTGACCATCAGTCGGAGCCTGGTCGAGGCCCACGGCGGCACCATCGAGGCGTCGAGCGTCGAAGGCGACGGCACGACGATGACCGTTCGGCTCCCGTACCGGCCGGTCGGTCAGTCGAGCAGCCCGTCGGCTCGGCGCCCGGCCCGTTCGTAGTGGATGGGCAGGACCCGGCCGTACAGCTGACGGCACCGCTCAGGTGAGGCCACCATGTCGGGCTGGTCGACGTAGGAGAAGATGCCGACATGGCGAGCGCGCTCTCCGGCCAGCGGCGTGACCCGATGGAGGCTGTTGCGCCCCAGAAAGATCTGCAGGTCGCCGGGCTGCAAATCGAGGTCGACCACCCGATCCGAGACGCCGTCGAGCACACGGGTGACCTCATCGAAGTTCTCGTCGTCGTATGACCGGATGCCCGGTGCGTACTGGAACGTCCCGCCCTCCTCGGCGGTCTGGATGGCCAGTGTCACCGTGTAGTCGTTGGTGTCGAAATGCCACGGGAAGCCGGGACCGGCGACCGCGGTGTTGATGATCACATCGGCCAGCGGGTCGGCATAGCGGTGGAACGGATCGGCTTGGAGGCAGTCTCGGATGAAGTCGTCGAATCCGGGCTCGTCATAGATTCCACGGAGTGGTCCCTCGGGTGCGAAGTTGTCGGCGGGGACGAAGGCGTTGGACCGGTCGAAGAATCGACGGCGGGGGTCGTCGGCCGGCAGCGACTCGTCGTCGGCGGTGAAATAGGCGTTGGTGCGGTTGAACGACCGGTGGGCCGCCGCTGCCACCGCGTCGGCCTCGGCCACCGCCGCCGCCAGACCGGACGGGGTCAGGACACCGTTGAGCACGGCGCAGCCGTCGTCGGCCAGTTCGGCCCGAACCCTGTCCACCACGGCGGTGTAGGCCGCGCTCGACGGTCGGTCGACCGGCAGGACGTCGTAGTCGATGTTGGGGTTCACCGGCAGCACCCTCCCCGTAGGTCTCGTAGCAAAACGCGAGGTGTGACCGCGTATTCTGCTACGAAACGTGCGTCACGTCACGGGCTCGAGGCGGGCGGGCACGTGCTTGTGCCACGGGGTACCGGCGTAGGGATCACGCCAGTCGGTCGTGGTGAGTTCGTTGGGGGCGACCCCGGTTGCCTCGGGACGACCACCGGCGGGTGAGTAGTCCAGTCCGAGTCCGTTGGGTAGCGACACATGACCATCGGCCATGGTGTCGTTGACCTCGGCCACCGCCACCGCCGTTCCTCCCGGGGTCGTGATCCGCACCCGTGCTCCCGACTCGATGCCCAGCGCGGCCGCATCGGCCGGGCTGAGACGCAACGCACCCTCCTGGTCGCGCTTGCGCCACGACGGGTCGCGCATGATCGTGTTGGCGGTGAAGCTCCGGCGCTCACCGGCGGACAGGATCCACGGGAACTCGTCACTGCGGTGATCGGTGGGCTGGTCGGCGAGCGCCGCCAGATCCGCCACCATCTCCGGCAGGTCGAGGTTGATGCGTCGCTCGTCGGTGCCGAGCATGGCCCATGACTCGTCGTACTCATGGCGGGTGAAGACAACCCCGTCGGGCGACGCCACGATCGCGTCGAACAACCCGTCGGCGTCGGCGTGGCCCGCGGCCCGCATCGCCCCCGAGTGCTTCATGGACACCTGCTGGGCCGAGAACCACAACGGCGCCGCTTCGGCCATCCCGTCGGGTAGCGTCGGCCCGAGGGTCTCGTAGAGGACGACGGCACCGTAGCCCGCCAGATCGGGGTCGGCGGTCACGGCCTCACCCAGGGCGGCGGCGAACTCGGCTCGGCCGGCCACCGCCGCCGACCTCAGCCGGTCCAGGACCTCCGGATCGAGCACGCCGAGTTCGTGCAACAACCGGCGGTGGATCTCGGCTTCGGACAGGGTGCCCTCGAGCGGCTCCAGGATCGGGGCCCGGAGGGTGAAGGTGTTGTCGGGGAACGACAGGGAGAAGAACGTGGCCTCGGCTTTCTCGTACTGGGAGGATGCGGGCAGCACGTAGTCGGCGAGACGGGCGGTTTCGGTCATGGCCACGTCGATTACGACCGAGAACTCCAGCTCCCGCATCAACGACCGCCAATCGGCCGACGATGCCAGCGAATGCACCGGGTTGGCGCTTTCGATGAACATCGCTCGAACCCGGTCGGGGTGATCGGACAGCACGAGCTCGGGGATCTCGTTGCAGGGAACGAGCCCGGAGATGATGGCCGAGCCGGTGACCGGCGTGGTCGGTTCACGACCGGACGCGCTGTAGTTGAACAGCGGCACCAGCGAGGAGTGAGTGGTCATCCCGCCGGGTTTGGCGAAGCTGCCGACGAGGATCCACAGCAGCTTCTGCAGGTAGGAGACCAGCGTCGAGTTCGGGGCCATCTCGGTGCCGAGATCTTCGAGCACGGCGACCGAGTCGGCATCGGCGACCCGGCGGGCGGCCGCCCGCACCAGCGTTTCGTCGACCCCGCACCGCCGAGCGAAGTCGGCGACGTCCACCCGACCGAGTTCGGCGATCAGCGGTTCCGAACCGGAGGTGTTGTCGGCCAGCCAGGCCCGATCGATTCGGTCGTCCTGCACGAGAACGGCGGCGAGCGCGGCGATGCAGAAGGCGTCGGTTCCCGGACGGACCTGGAGGTGGAAGTCGGCCAGGCCGGCCGTCTCGCTGACGCGGGGATCGATCACGATCATCGCCCGGGTGTCGTCGGCGGCGATCTGTTTGAGCACCCGCCTGGTTTCGTCGAAGCCGTGGGAGTGCCACGGGTTCTTCCCGACGAAGACGGAGACCTCGGCGTGGTGGAAGTCGCCGTGGAGGTGGGTGCCGAACATCCGCCCGTCGACCCAGGCCTCACCGGTCTTCTCCTGGGCCAGCGCGTTCGACCGCAAACGGATACCGAGAGCCCGGCGGGTTGCCGCCCCGTAGGCCCCGCACAGATGGTTCCCCTGCCCGCCTCCGCCGTAGTAGAACAGCGCTCGATTGCCGTGCTCGGCGCTCACCCGACCGAATCCGGCGGCAACCTCGGAGATGGCGGTCTCCCAGTCGACCTCGGTGTAGGTTCCGTCGGCCTCCCGCCGGAGCGGGGCCGTCAGCCGGCCCTTGGCGTTCTGATAGTGGTTCAGTCGCAGCGCCTTCTCACAGGTGTAGCCCTTCGATGCGACATGGGCCTTGTTGCCCCGAACCCGGGTGATCTCGCGGCCGTCGAGCCGCACCTCGACCCCGCAGTTGTTGGAGCAGAGGATGCAGACGGTCTTGTGCCAGCTGTCATCGGTCGGCCCGCGGACTCCCTCTTTATCCCCGCTTTCCTTGCCGACTCCTCCGACGGTCATCACATACTCCTAACACGGCACTTGGATCATGGTGGCATCCCCCACGAAAACATCCCAACACAGGAGTTGACAAACCCAATGGCTATTTCCGACTTCAAGCGCCTCATGGTCCCCGGTGCCCTGGTGATCGGCGGCGTGACCGCCGGATCGATGCTGGCGCCGGTCGCCTTCGCCGCCGCAGCCGACGATGATGCGGCCACGGCCGCCGATACCACGGAGACCGCCGATCAAACCGACGACACGACCGGCTCGGACGTCGACGAGTCCGATCGTGACGGTCGACGAGGTCGTGACCGTCATCGGCACGCCCACCGAATGAGAGCCGAGATCGTCACCGAGACGCTCGACATGACCCCCGAGGAGCTGCGGGCGGCCTTCGCCGACGGCAAGTCGCTGGCCGACATCGCCGCCGACCAGGGTGTCGCCGTCGAGGACCTCGAGGCCGCCCTGACCGAGGCCGCCACCGAGCGGATCGACGAGGCGCTGGCCGACGAACGCATCGACGCCGACCGGGCCGCCGAGCTGAAGGCTGACCTCGAGGAGCGGATCGGTGAGATGATCACCCGCACCCCCGGTGAGCGGGCCGACGGCCCCCGATCCGGTCGGGGCCACGGTGCCCGAGGTTTCGGTGGCGGTGAGGTGGCCGAGTTCCTCGGTCTCACCACCGACGAGCTCCGGGCGGCGCTGTCCGAGGGACAGACGCTGGCCGAGGTGGCCGGTGCGCAGGGTGTGTCCGAGGACGACCTGGTGGCTTTCCTGCTCGACGGGGTCCAGGAGCGCCTTGATCAGGCCGTCGAGCGCGGCCGCATCGATGCCGACGACGCCGACGAGAAGCTCGCCGGTGCCGAGGCCCGCATCGAGGAGCACATCAACGCCGAGCCCGGTGAGCGGCCCGAAGGAATGGACCGCCCCGGACGCGGCCACGGCTACGGTCGTCATGGTGATGGAACCAAGCGCGGTGCCTCCGGCGGTGTGACGTCCGACTCCTCACTCGACCTCTGACCGGGGTATCCGAAGAAAATTGCAGGATTTCGGTCGACTCGGGCATAAACCCACCGTGATCCCGGTTAAAAAACCTTGCAACCGTTTCTCCCCCTTTAACGGATTGCACTGCAGTGTGACGGAGGCCATTCCCTCCACCTCCGTCGCCGAATCCACTGGACTCTCTTCAATCCCCCCCCACCGTTTGCTCCAGTGGAACCAGTGGCCCCGCCTCTCGTGCGGGGCCACTGACGTTTTGGTGGTTGCGGCATGGTGGTCGGCGCCGACGGTATCCTGCGGCCGTGACAGTAGATGGCCCGGTTACGGCGTGAGCGCCGCCTCGGAGGCGCCGCGCCGTGTCGTGCTCCGCAATCTCGACGGTCGGGTGGTCGACGTGGAACCGGGTCAGACCGTGCTGGGCGCGGCCGAGGAGGCCGGAGTCGAACTGCCCTTCGGGTGTCGCCAGGGAGGGTGCACCACCTGCGCCGCCCGGCTGATCGAAGGGGAACTCGATCAGAGCGCCGCCCTCGCGCTCACCGAGACCATGGCCGAGCGCGGTTGGGTGCTGCTGTGCGTCGGCCGCCCGCTCACCGAGACGGTCGTGCTCGACGTCGGCGGAGCCGGTGCCGTGCACCGCCGGCCTGGGCGACGGCGAGCCTAGCGATCGTTAGGGGTTGCCCCGGTAGAGGTTCGTGATCGGCATGCGCCGGTCTTTGCCGAACGCCCGCTTCGTGATCCGGGTGCCGAGTGGACTCTGCTGACGTTTGAACTCGGCGACGTCGACCAGGCGGGCGATGCGCTTCGCGGTGTCGGCGTCATGGCCCTCGGCGATCAGGTCGGCGGCTGTCTTGTTGTGCTCGACGATCTCTATAAGGATGGGGTCGAGGATCTCGTAGGGAGGCAGGCTCTGGTCGTCGCGCTGGTCGGGTCGCAGCTCGGCCGACGGCGCCTTGGTCAAGATGTTCTCCGGGATGATCTCCCGCCCCGCCCGACGGTTGTAGTCGCGGGCCAGCTCGTAGACCTGCAGCTTCCACACGTCCTTGATCACCGCGAAGGCCCCGGCGGTGTCACCGTAGAGGGTCGAGTAGCCGACGGCGGTCTCGCTCTTGTTGCCGGTGGTGAGTACCAGCCAGCCGAACTTGTTGGACAGCGCCATCAGGATCACGCCCCGCAGACGGGACTGCATGTTCTCCTCGGTCAAGCCCCACTGGTCGGTTTCGAACTCCGGCGTCAGCATTTCCATGAACGCGGCATGAGCCGGTTCGATCGGGATCGTGCGGCCCTCGATCCCCAGGTTCTGGCACAGCTTCTCCGAGTCCGACAACGAGTGATCCGACGAGTAGCGCGACGGCATCATCACCGCATGCACGTGATCGGGACCGAGCGCGTCGGCCGCGATCGCCGCGGTCAACGCCGAGTCGATGCCACCCGAGAGGCCGAAACAGATGTCGGTGAACCCGTTGTTGTGAACGTAGTCGCGGGCCCCGAGCACCAACGCCTCCCAGATCTCCTCCAACGGTTCGAGCAGCGGCTCCAACACCGGTGGGAGACCTTCGACCGATACCGATGACCGTTCGGTCACCGTTGTCACCGGAAGCGAGATCGGCTTGGGGTCGGTGACCGTGAAGTCGGCCACCTGCACCTGCTCGGCGAACTGCTTCGAGCGGGCGACGGTGTTGCCCTCGGCATCGACGACCACCGACGTACCGTCGAACACCAGCTCGTCCTGGCCTCCGACCAGGTTGACATAGACCAGTGGGGTGGCGGTCTCGCTGATGCGGTGGGCGATCATCTCGTCGCGTTCCTGCACCTTGTCCTGGTGGTACGGCGAGGCGTTGATGTTGACGATGAGTTGGGCGCCGCCGTCGGCCATCACGTTGACCGGGCTCGGGTCGACCCACATGTCCTCGCAGATACAGACGCCGACGGTGACCCCGGCGATCGACCACAGCGGATACTCGCCACCGGGCCGGAAGTAGCGCTTCTCGTCGAACACGTTGTAGTTCGGCAACCACTGTTTCACGTAGCGGCCCTTGACCTCACCCTGGGCGCAGATGGCGGCGGCGTTGAGCACGGGACCGGCCGCCGGCGCCCCCGGCAGGTCGGACGGCTCGACGCCGGGGTCCTGGTCGACGTAGCCGACGATCACGGCGCAATCTCGGGTGGCGGCAGCCACCCGGGCCAGCGCCGCCCGGTTGTCCTCGATGAACTTGGGCTTGAACAGCAGGTCCTCCGGCGGGTAGCCGCAGATCGACAGCTCACCGAACACCGCCAGATCACAGCCGGCCTCCTCGGCCTGGCGGGCGGCGGCGAGGATCAGATCGACGTTGGCGTCGAGATCGCCGACGATGATGTCGATCTGGCACAGGGCAATGCGAAGCGATGGCACGGATTCAAATCTATGGGGCAAACCCGGCTCGGAAAAGGCAAAGATCGGGTGAATTTCACCACTGCAGCGGGGCCGAAATCCCTATGAACAGAGGCATCTCGCCGGTCAGGTGTCCCCGCTGACGTGCTCCCGGGCTCGAAATCCACCATCCTGGAGAACGCCGCGCTACTATTTCTGGTGGCTGGGCGGTAGGACTCTTATGCTTTTTTCCCATGCCCCGAAGGCGCTGAAGACACTGGTGGCCATCCTGGTCGCACTGTCCATCGGCTCGACGGCCCTCCCGTCCGGTGCCGATCTCAAGGACGACCTGGAGAAGCTCAAGCAGGAGCGCGAGCAAACACAGGCCCAGATCGACGCCAAGTCCGAGGAGATCGATGCCGCCACCGCCGAGGTCAACGAGGTCACAGCTGCGCTGGCCGCGCTGAACGCCCAGGTCAACGAGCAGGAGGCTCAGCTTGCCACTGCCGAGGACAAGCTGAACGAAGCCGAAGCCCGGTTCGCCGAAGCGACCGCCGCCGTCAAGATCAAGACGGCCGAGATCGAGCTGTTGAAGGATCAGGTGAAGGCCAAGGCCATCTCGGCCTTCGTCGGACGCGGGGGCGACGCCAACCCCATCATGGAGGACATCGATCCCAACGAGGCGGTGCGCCGCCGTTCGCTGGTGCTGTCGGTCACCCAGCAGGACCTCGACATCACCGAGACACTTCGCACCGCTCAGGAGGAGTTGGCGATCCAGCAGGCGCTGGCCGATCAGGCCCAGGCCGACGCGGCCATGTTCCGTGATGAGATGGCCGTGCTTCTGGGCCAACTCGAAGAATCCAGGGATCAGCAGGCTGCGCTGGCCGAGCAGGCCGAGGCCCGCCTCGACGCCCGGCTGGCCGAGCAGGCGATCCTGGAGGAGATGGACGCCGAGCTGGCCTCCAAGATCAAGTCGACGAATGATGAGCTGGCCCGGCAGGCGGCTCTGGCCGCCGCTCGGTCGGCGTCCCGCAACCCGGCATCGGGCGGCGGTGGGGGCAGCTACCCGACGGCCGATCAGATCGTCAACGTCCAAGGGTTCTGGGTGCACGTCGACATTGCCCAGAACCTGGATGCGATGCTCAACAAGGCCGCCTCCGAGGGAATCCACTTCGGCGGGTGGGGTTATCGTGACCATCAGGCCCAGATACGGCTGCGGAAGGCCCACTGCGGCACCAGCAACTACGCCATCTGGCACATGCCGTCGTCGCAGTGCCGACCGCCGACGGCCCGGCCTGGTGCCTCGATGCACGAACAGGGCAAGGCGATCGACTTCACCTACGGCGGCCGGGGCATCGGCACCCGGTCGAATCCCGGCTACAAGTGGCTCGCTGCGAACGCCGCCGCCTACGGTCTCTACAACCTGCCGTCGGAGCCGTGGCACTGGTCGACCAACGGTAACTAGCACACCGTTTTCACCTCTACCGACACACAACTGTCACCACTGTCCGTGGTCGGGCACGTCGCTGTGAGCGGCAAGGTAAAGAGTTGCTACGTGCTCTATCAACAGTTGACCAGCATTGGTCTGGGGCTTGTCGATGTGGCCACGTCGGTGTCGAACCATTGCTAAGCTAAGCTGCTACCCGACCAAGTATTACGGTCGTGTTGCGCTCGTCAGCGCAGTCTGGCATGAGTTTGGGCAGAGGGCACCGAGTCCTCAGGCGGTGGATGTTGATGGCAGAGATTGGGAGCTTGTTCGAGGGTGGCGACCATCGGGGCAGGCGGCGTACAGGCCGTCGGCTGTCGGTGTTCACCATGCTGTTCCTGATCGTCGGCGCAGCGTCGTTCCCTTCGAGTGCGCAGGACGGGTCGACGACGTCCAGCACCGCTTCGACCACCACCACCGCCTCGACCACAACCACGAGGGAGTCGACCACCACCTCGGAGTCGACCACCACCACGGCGTCGACCACCGCCTCGACCACAACCACGACGGAGTCGACGACCACGACCACGGAGTCGACGACCACGACGGCGGCCCCCAGCTCATCGGCTCCCGATGCCTCGGCCCCCAATACCGACGAGGCCGGCGACGACACGTTGGCCGGGACCGTCTCGGAGGATCTCGCCGGAGCGCTTGCCGTCTGGAACCAACGGGTGCGCGACAAGGAGAAGGAACTGGAGACCGCCGAAGCCACCCTCGGTTCGGCGCAGAACCGTCTTGTCGCCACCACCGCCCAGATCGACGCCATCAAGGCTGAACTGGGGGACCTCGAGGTCAAGGTGGCGGAGCGGGCCATCTCGGCGTTCAAGGACCAGGACCTGTCGGAACTCGACTTCATCAGCTACGGCCAGGCCCAGGAAGCGACGAGGATGAAGACGCTCCTCGCCCTGGCCGTCAACCAGAACTTCGACGTGGCCGAGGACCTCCGTCAGGCCCAGGAGGACCTGGCCATTCAGCAGGCCATCGCCGATGAGGCAAAGGATGAGGCCGATGAGGCCCGGGCGTTGATCGCCGAGGAACTGGTCGAGCTGGAGAAGGCCCGTGATCAGAAGGCCAGCCTCACCGCCAAGGCGGCCGCCAGCCTGGGCGTCGTCACCGAAGACGACATCGTGACCGTGCGCGGCTTCCGGGTGCACCGCGACATCGCCGACGCGGTTGCCGGCATGGTCGACCACGCGGCGTCGGAGGGCATCAACCTCGGTGGCGGGGCCTACCGTTCGTTCGAGTCTCAAATCGAGGTCCGCAAGAACAACTGCGGCACGTCGTACTACGCCATCTGGCAGATGCCGTCGTCGAGATGTCGTCCGCCCACGGCCCGACCCGGAGCGTCGATGCATGAGCGGGGTATGGCGCTCGACTTCACCTGCGACGGGTCGCTCATCCGTAGCCGGAGCAGTCGGTGCTTCCAGTGGCTGGCTGCCAACGCCGGGAACTACGGCTTCAAGAACCTGCCGTCGGAGCCGTGGCACTGGTCGGTCAACGGCCGCTGATCGCCGCGGCTCTCGGCCGATATCCCGCTCCGCCGGGTTTGACGCTACAACGGGTCGGTGACCGAACCGCACAACCTGTCGGCGATTGCGGCCAGGGATGCCCTGGTCGCCGGTGAGCTGTCCGCCGAGGAGCTGACACAGGCCTGTCTCGATCAGATCGACCGCTACGATCCGCACCTCAACGCCATGGTGACCGTCGCCGCGGAGCGGGCCCTGGGTGAGGCCGCGACTTTGGACCGCGAGCTGCGGCGTCACGGTCCGGGGTCGATGAGGCGGACGGCGGCCGTGACCGACCGGCCGCTGCTCGGACTTCCGGTTGCGGTCAAGGATCTGCAGGCCACCGCGGGGATCCGCACGACGCTCGGCAGCGCCGACTTCGCCGACCATGTGCCCGACTCCGACGCTGGCATCGTGGCCAGGATCCGGGCCGCCGGCGGCATCGTGATCGGCAAGACGAACATTCCCGAGCGCAGCATCGGGGCCAACACCGTCAACCGATTGTTCGGCGCCACCGGCAACCCGTTCGACCCGACGCTCACCTGCGGCGGTTCGTCGGGAGGCTCCGCGGTGGCGCTGGCCGCCGAGATGGCCCCGTTGGCCACCGGGTCCGACCACGGGGGCAGCCTCCGTATCCCGGCCTCCTACTGCGGTGTCGTCGGGTTCCGGGCCACGCCCGGGGTGGTTCCCTTCGACGAGCGGGCCATCAGCCAGACGTTCTACAGCGTCCAGGGTCCGATGGCTCGCTCGGTCGATGATGTGGCGCTTCTGCTGTCGGTGGTCGCCGACCGGAGCCTGGTGACCGGCGGGGGCGATCCGATGGCGTTTCCGCTGGATGCGTCGAGCCTGGCCGCCGTCGACGACCTCGACCTCGGGACGCTCCGAATCGGGGTGTCGGTCGACCTCGGTGGTGTGCTGGTCTCGGCTGCGGTGCGCGCCGAATTCGGGCGCCGTGTCGACTGGCTGTCCGAGCGGGCGGTGTGTGTCGAGGTGGATCTGGACCTTCGGGATACCGCCGAGGTCGACTGGTGGCTCCGATCCGACATCTTCGCCACCTACTACCACCGCGAGGCGCAGGGTTGGGACGACGGGTTCAACCCCAACATCCGGGCCAGCTACGACACGGCCGTGGCGGCCGCCGAGGCTGACATCGCCCGGGCCCGGGTCCGCCAGATGGAGCTCATCCGCTCGACCCGGACCGCCATGGTCGACGCAGAGGTCGACGTGGTGATCTGCCCCGGTGTGAGCGTAGCCCCCTTCCCGTGGCGGGAGCTCAACCCGGCGGAGATCGACGGCACCCCGGTCGACAACTACATGGCCTGGCTCACCCTGACCGCGGCCTGGACCGTGGTCGGCCACCCGGTGGTGGCCCTACCCGCCGGCCTCGACGCCGGCGGCCTCCCGTTCGGCATCCAGGTTGTGGGACACCGCTACCAGGATCGCCGGGTCTTGGCGGCCGCTCGTTCCATCGAAGCGGCCTGGGCCGGTACCGACTACGGCCGACCCCGCCCCGACTTCGAGGCCCTGGCCGCCACCGACGTCGATCTCGGCCCGGGTTCGACCGCCTCGATGTTCTGAGCAATCCTGGTGGGCACCGTGACCTCGCCCTTCCTCGACCTCCTCGCTCGTTCCCGGTCAACGATCGAAACCGGCGATGGCACCGTCGCCGCGCCGGAGCTGGTGGCGTCCGGTCTCGGGCTCGCCGACCGATGGGCGTCGGCCGGTCTGAGGCCCGGCGATCGCGTCGGGTTGTGGCTGTCGAACGGCCGTCGCTACCTGGAGGCGCTAGCCGCCTGCGCCGCCGGGGGATTCGCCGCGGTGTCGGTGAACACCCGCTGGTCGCAGTCCGAGGCCGACACGCTGCTGTCACGGTCGGGGGCACGGCTCCTACGCACCGATGGTGAGGACCGGATGATCGGGCGGGACACCAGGTCGTCGGACGGCGTGCTCACACTCGACGACGATCAACCGTTCGTGGTCTTCACGACGTCGGGGACGACGAGCCGACCGAAGATGGTGTTGCACGGTCAACGTTCGATCGTCGACCACGCCGCTGATGCGGCCGCGGCGTTCGGTTATGCGCGCGACACGCCGGTGTTGGTGGCCATGCCGTTGTGCGGCGTGTTCGGCCTGGTCAGCCTCACCGCGGCGGTGGCTGGTGACGCGCCGATCACGATGCCGGCAGCCATCGACCCGTCAGCCATCGCCGCCATGGTCGAACGCCGGCGGATCGTGGGCATCAACGGCTCCGACGATCTCTTCTGGCGGATGCTCGATACCGACGCCGATCTGTCGTCGATCAGGGTCGGCGGCTACGCCCGGTTCAACACCAGCCTCGACGGCATCGTGGCCCGGGCCGAGCAGCGGGGGATGACACTGACCGGCCTCTACGGTATGAGCGAGGTGCAGGCACTCTTTTCGCTCCGTGATCCGACGGCTTCCGCCGAGGTCCGGGCGCGCGCCGGGGGAACCGTGGTGTCGTCTCGGGCCGCGGTTCGAGTGGTCGACGACGAGCTGCAGGTCAGGGGACCGAGCCTGTTCGCCGGCTACCTGGCCGAGGGAGGGGCCTCGATCGATGCCGAGCTGACGGGGGCGAACACCGCGGACGGCGCCTTGACCGGTGGAGGCTGGTTCCGCACCGGTGACGCCGCGGTGATGGACGTCCCGGCCGCGGACGGGCGGCCCACGTTCACCTACCGGACCCGGATGGGCGATGTGCTCCGGTTGGGCGGGTTCCTGGTGGCACCGTCGGAGATCGAAGCGGTGCTCGTCGACCACGACGGGGTCGACGCGGCTCAGGTGGTGGCCGTCGACCGGCCGACCGGTGCCCGGCCCGTGGCCTTCGTCGTTACATCCGGGTCCGGATCCGTTGACGAGCCGACGGTCATTGAACATTGCGCTGCCAGGCTCGCCCGCTACAAGGTGCCGATCCGGGTTCTGGCCATCGACGAGTTCCCGACGACCCCGTCGGCCAACGGGACCAAGATCAAGAAGGTGAAGCTCAGGGAATTGGCGGCCGAGGCGCTGGCCGCGGGCCCTACGGCTCCGACAGGTGAAGGCTGAGGCCCCGGATCACGCCCTCGTCGTCGACGAAGACGTCGACCGCACTCCAGTCGAGGCACGAGTCGACCGAACCGTCTGCGGGCAGGATGCCGATCCGGGTGTAACCGGCAAGCTCCGGTGGAGACGGAAGCGCCTCGATGCCGCCGCAGCGGGCGTGGGGTCCGACCACGATCCGCGACGGTGACGGCACGAGGTCGAGCAGGTTGAACGGGCCGACCCGTCCGGCGAAGTCGGTGCTGTTGAGCGCCCATGCCGACCGGCGGAACAGCTCCGACGGCTGACGGCGGGCCAAAACCTGTGGTCCGAGGGCCATGAGCACATCGTCGCCCAGTGGCAGCTCGTCGTAGATCCCCTCGCCGCCGGCGGCATAGTCGGCCAGCAGGAACCCCAGATCCCGCTCCCCGGTCGTCGGGTCGGTCGAGCCAGGTGGGGAGCCGGTGACATCGTCGGCGGTGAGATGGATTTCGCCGACGGCGCCGTCGGACAGCCGGGCCTCGATCGTGGCCACGAACTCATCGGCCAAGTCGGAGGCAGGGGCGGCACCGGTGGCGTCGATCCAGTTGCTGAACCGGGCGCCGCGCTCGTCGGCCACGGCCTCCGCCGCGGCGGCGATTGCCTCGGCGGTGGAGGCATCGGTTCGACCGGTGGCGGTGACCGCATCGGCGGTGGCCGTCACCGCCACGGGGTCGGCGATGAGTCGACCGGGCTGGAAGTCGATGCGGGCATCACCGAATTCGGCGGTGAGAACGGCTGCGGGCCCGTCGGGGTGACGGGCCCAGACCCGGCTACCGTCGTCGGCGGTGGTGAACGGACCGCGGAGGCTGTCGGCAAACCCTGTCCACATCCAGCCCGTCTCGTCGGGATCGTCACCTCCCGCCACGTAACGGAGGCCGGGCTGATCGGGATCGCCGAGCCCTGTGGGATCACAGGTCGAGAGTTGCAGGGCCGCGAGGCGGAAGGCCTCGGCGTCTTCGCCCGTGAACGTGTCGTCGAAGGCGTCGGGGTCGGTCATCTCCGCCGGCGGCGCAATCTCGATGCCCTGGGTGGGACAGATGTCGAGGAGCTGGGTGTTGAGATCGGTGTCGCCCGCTTCGCGGTCGGGGCCGACGAGCGACGCCGTCCCCCACAGGGCCTGGAAGGTGCGGGTGCATCCCGAACCGGCCGCGTCGGTGCTCGGGCAGTCGAGGTCGTAGACGATGTGCTGCATCATCGGATCGGCCGGCTCGGTCGGAGCGCGGGCCATCATCACCCGACGGCCGTCGAAGTCGACCAGGCCCAGCCACGGCGAGCGCACGCCGCCGGCGTGGATCGTCCACTCGATCGCTCCGTCGCGTTCCACCTCCAGGCGAGCCGGTGAACGGAACTCGGTGACGTAGCCGAGGTCGTCGACGTCGACGTCGGGTGGTAGGACGCGGACGGTGATGCCGTTGGTGGCGGTAATCGAACCGGCTGATTCGATGATTTGGCTGTTGTCTCGCTGCCCGGCCGCGTTCTCGGCAACGACGGTGGCCTCTCCCCACGGGTTGAGGATCACGTTGCCCTCGCCGTCGATGGCGACACCGAAGATCTCCTCGGATCCGGTGTCGAGCTCGGTCCCCTCCGATGTATCGATTGCCCGGCGCCACAGCCTGCCGCCAAGCACGTAGTAGATCGAACCGTCGCCGGCCCGCACGATGGCGGGTCGGGGGTTGTCGGGCGTCTCAGCAGATGCGGCGACGATGGTTCGACCTCGGTCGTCGACGAGGCCGTCGAAGCTGTTGATCACCCATGCGACGTCGGTCAGGTCGGCGACGAGGGTGGCCGGGTCCGACTGGTCGTCGGGCGCGCTCGTCGTCGTGGTCGCGTCCGATTCATCGCCACCGCTGTCGGATTCGGTCGTCGACGTGGTCTCGGCGGTGTCGTCGTCGTTGCCCCGGCCGCCGATGCATGACGTCAGCAGCAGGCACAGGGCCAGACACAGGGCGATGACCGTCGGCCCGGCGGGCGGGGGCGTTCGGAAACGGTTCATCGTCACCATCGTGCCACCTTCCCGGTCGGTAGAACCATCACCTCGCCGTGCCCTCAGTCGTCGGGAGCGCCGAAGAACAGTGTTCCCCAGGTCTCTCGTCCGACCATCCCGTCGACGGTCAGATCGGCGCCCCGCTGGAATCCTCGGGTGGCGGCATCGGAGAGTTCGGAGAAAACGGGCGAGGCCGGCAACAGCAACTCGGAGTTGAGGATGCGGGTGAGGGCCTGGTACTGGCTGCGGTAGGAGTAGGGCGAGCGGAGCCAGATGGTGTAGGGCAGGTACTGCGACACCTGCGTGGTGTAGACCGAGTCCGGTTCGTCGACCCGTCCCCAGGTCTTCGGACCGACGATGCCGTCGATCCCCAAACCCTGGCCCATCTGGAAGGCTTTCACCGCGGCCTCGGTCATCGGCCCGAAGATGCCGTCGGCCGGGATCTTGAAGAACTTCTGCAGGGCCTGGACATCCGAGCCCCGCGAGCCGTCCCGGATCGTGGCCCGGTTCTCGTCATCGGCGTCGACCGGTGGATCCACGGTGCCGGCGGCGAGCGGCATCACGACGTCGATCAGTTGGCGGATCCTGGTGCGCCCCGGGCAGGTCTTGCCCAGTGCAGTGGTCCATGGACTCGGCACCGGCCGGCCCCGAAGGTTTATCGGGTCGACCGGGTACGACCACATGCTGTGCCAGCCGACGCCTGGTGCGGTCGACGACCGGCACCGTTTGACGGGAATGCCGTGGGTCGCCGCCGCCCATTTGATGACCCGGACGAGCGACTGGATCTGGGCGTAGGTCCACGGATTGCCCTCGGGGTCGCCGTCGTCCTCGGTCTCGATCGAGATGGCACTGTGGTTGGCCCGGTAGTTGGCGTCGGCCTGGCGATGGGTGTCCATCAGTTGGGTGATGCGCCCGGATCGGGTGATCCAGAAGTGGGATTCGACGAACACGTCGCGGCGCCGGAAGTAGGCGGGGATGTTCACATTCCCGTCGACGGCGGTGTGGACGATGATCTGGGATGGATTGATGTACGGTTCGGTTCGGTTCTCCGGAAGCGGATCCCAAACCACACCTGGCATTCTCGCCATGGTGATGTCCCCTCTTCGACGCTGATCGATCCTAGCCCTCGCCCGCCCAGATCGTCTCGGGGTCGGCCTGGTTCGTGAGACGGGCGGCTGCCGTGCCCCGATCGATGTTGAGGTTGACGCCGTTGAGGTAGGAGGAGGAGGCTTCGTCGGCCAGGAACAGCATCGCCGGGGCCATCTCGGCCGGCCGGGCGAACCGTCCGGCCACCGCTGCCGCATGATCGATCAGATCGTCGCCCATGCCCCGTCGGAAGTCATCGACGAGGCCGGTCGCGGTGATACCGGGGCAGACGCTGTTCATCCGGATCCGCCGGGGTAACAACTGCACCGCTCGCCACATGGTGTAGTACTGGACCGCCTCCTTCGAGACCACGTAGCCGTCACCGCAGCGGTCACGGTTGCCGGTCAGCCAATCAGCGGCGGCGTCGATCTCGAGCGCCATCAGCTCCCGGTGGAGATCGGTGCGGGAGGCCCAGTCCCGGCCCGCGGTGGAGGCGACGTGGACGACGGCCGAACCCCGAGGCATTCGGGGGAGCAACGTCTCGGTGAGATGGCGAAGACCGAACCAGTTGATCATCATGACCTGATCGGTGTCGAAGCGGCCCCCGTTCGGGACCCCGGCGCAGTTCATGACCACGTCCACGGTGGCCGGCAGTGCTTCGACGACTACGTCGATTGAAGCGGGGTCGCCCAGATCACAGCGGTGGCGTGTCACCGCTCCGTCGACGGCCGCACCGTCCTCGTGGGCCAGGTCGAGGGCGTGCACGGCGGCCCCGTGAGCCACCAGGTGATCCAGCGTGGCGGCACCGATTCCGGTGGCCGTGCCGGTCGCCACCACCGTCCGGTCGGAGAAGTCGAGGAGGGCCTGTCCGCTGGTCGGGTCGGTCATCGCACAAACGCTAGCGGCGTCGGCGTCGGGCCGTTCGACGACTCGTTTCGGGGCCGCAACGGTGGGGGTGAACCACCACCGTTGCTCAAGCAGCGCCTAAGCTGTGCCGAAAAGGGTTCGACACCCAGTGAGGTCCTACCCGCCAGGTCGTTGATGTGCGTATGATCGTCGGCCGACGCCGGGCGGAGCGATGGAACCGGGCCTCTGCCCAATACACTTGACAGTCTTATGAAATCGCCGTTACTGCCGTTAGCCTGCGTTCTGACGGGCGGCTGGTTCAAACAAGAGAGGTAGGAATCCTTGGCCAAGGAGCGCGTCGAGCGAGACGAAGAGGATCTCGTAAGGCTGTACCTCACCGATATCGGTCAGTACCCGCTGCTGACCAAGGAAGACGAGGTCCGGCTGGCCCAGGCCATCGAGCAGGGCAAGCAGGCTGCCGAGGAGCTCGAGGTCGAGCTCGACATTTCGGTTCAGCGCAAGCGTGAGCTGCGACGAACCGTCCGTAAGGGTCGCGACGCCGAGCGCACCTTCGTGCAGTCGAACCTTCGACTGGTCGTCTCGATCGCCAAGAAGTACCAGGCGTCCGGTCTGCCGCTGCTCGACCTCATCCAGGAGGGTAACCTCGGCCTCATGCACGCCGTCGAGAAGTTCGACTGGCGCAAGGGCTTCAAGTTCTCGACCTACGCCACCTGGTGGATCCGTCAGGCCATCACCCGCGGCATCGCCAACACCGGTCGCACGATCCGCCTGCCGGTGCACGCCGGCGACACCCTCGCCCGCCTCCAGAAGGCACGGGCGCGGTTGGAGTTGAAGTTCGGTCGCCCGGCCACGCTGACCGAGCTGTCGGCCGAGGTCGAAATGCCCGAGGACAAGGTCACCGAGGCGTTGCGGTTCGCCGCCGAACCTCTGTCATTGTCCGAGCCTCTTCGGGAGGACGGCGACGCCGAACTGGGCGACGTGGTCGAGGACTCGACCGCCGAGTCGCCCTTCGAGGTGGCGGCCACGGCGCTGCTGCCCGATGAGATCTCCCGCCTGCTCGCCCCGCTCGACGAGCGCGAACGCGAAATCCTGAAGCTTCGCTTCGGACTCGATCGGGGTGAACCCCGCACCCTCGAAGAGGTGGGCGAGTACTTCAACCTGACCCGGGAGCGGATCCGCCAGATCGAAGCTCGGGCCATGTCGAAGCTGCGTCACCCCTCATCCGACACCGGAGCCCGCGATCTACTCGCCGTCTGAGCCTTCGAGTTCGGCCGTTCCCTCGAGTTCCGAATCGTTCGGCCACCAGCTTCGGATCACCGCGTCGATCAAACGGGGATAGGTGAGCATCACGCCCTCCGGAGTCTTCAGGTGGGCCTGGACCGCGCCCGATACAGGAAACTCCGGATGAAACCGGCGGCCTGGTTGGTTTGTTGAGCTTCGCTGTCGCGACCCGCTCCGACGTCGGATGAACGTCAACCGACTTCCTTGAACCAGGACCGCGGTCAGGTCGGCCCACGGCATGTCGACCGCGATGAAGCCGGCCTTGTAGACGACGCCATCCCTGTTTACAGAAATCGAGCTGTGGCCGACGATGAACGCCGCGGTGTGGACGACGGCCATGGACGGAAGGCCGAGCAGAAACAACGGCTGCTCGGCCGCGAATTCGAGATAGATCGGCAGGGTGAAGAAACTCCCAACGGCGATGATGGACACGGTCAGCTTGCGCACGACACGAGAGGTGCGGAACACGAGCGTGGTGGCCGGCCGCGGCGTGAACAGCGCCTCCCGAAACCCGTCGTCGTGTAGATCGAGGCTGTCTTCGTCGATGGTGATGACTTCCATGGCGCAGTTGGTCACCCGGTTCGTGGGATCGCATCGACTATCGGCGGCAACGGGTCCGGCTGTAGCCTTGGGTCGGTGACGACAGGAGTCGCCCATGAGAATCACGACGACCTGGTCTGGTACGTCGCCTATGGGTCGAATCTGTTGCGCGGCCGCTTTCTCACCTACCTACAAGGCGGTTTCGGCCCCAGTGGCTCGGGTTATCACGCCGGCGCACGTGACTCGGCGTTGCCACACGATGACCGTGCTGTGCTCATCGATCGCCGCCTCATTTTCACCGGCCGATCTCGGCGCTGGGGTGGGGGCGTGTGTGCGGTCGTGCGATCCGACGGCGGTGAAGAATGCCTGGCTCGGGCCTGGCTGATCACGGCCGGGCAGCTGCTTGACGTCTGGCAACAGGAGAACGGCCGGCTGACGCTCGATGCGGTGCCGTGGGCCGAACTCGGGCGCAACGGCCACGTCGACGACTTGTCGGGCCGCTACCGTCGTCTCGATCGCCTGGACCCGATCGACGGTGTTCCGGCCGTCACGATCACCTGCGGTCCGGAGATGATCGCCGAGCAGACTCCGCCGACCTCCGCCTACCTCGACATGGTGATCGCCGGACTGGGGGAGGCATGGCAGCTTGGCCCGGCCGACGCCGCACGATACTTGAGGGGCAACACCGATGAGCCTCCAGAGGATCTGTCATCTTTGATTCTGTGATTTGAGGAACCGATCGGGCCCCCTGTGCGTCTAGGGGTGTGAGGAGCGACACCGGTTTGCGCACACCGCACCACGAATCCCCGCAGGAAGGGCTGCAGTTCGAGACGTTCTTCACCGCAGAGCGTCGAAACATCGGTGCCGCTCTCGCCCTGACCCTGGGTGACCAGTCGCTCGGATTCGAAGCGGTCGACGAGGCGATGACCCGGGCCTACGAGCGCTGGACCACCGTGTCGGGGCTCGATAATCCATCGGGCTGGGTCTATCGCACCGGGCTCAATTGGGCCACGTCGTTTCTTCGCCGCCGCAAACGCTCCAAGTACAAGGATCATCTGGCCGCTTCGCCGGAGTCGGTCGCGGCATCCTCTCCGAACATCGACCTTGTCAGGGCGATGTCGTCGCTTGACGACGACCATCGGGCTGTGGTCGTGCTCCGTTACTACTTCGCCTGGTCGGTTCGGGAAACAGCGGACGCCCTCGGCGTGGCCGAAGGCACGGTGAAGAGCCGTCTCAGTCGGGCGCTGGAACGCCTCCGCCAAGATCAGTACCTGACCCATGGGGGTTTCGGATGACGACGGAAACCGAACTCCGAGCTCGACTCCGTGAGTCCGGCGATGCTTTCACAGCACCCGCCGTCACCGCCGAGCAGATTGTGCGACGAGCGGTGCGTCGACGGCGGCAGCGTCGTCTCACCATCGCCGGCCTCGCCACCGTGGTACTTCTCGGTGTCGTCGGCCTGGCCGCCCTGGCCGGGGGCACGCTGAACGAGACCGACCACAACCCCAATCGGATCGAAACCGTCGACGACGGCGAAGACGGCCTGCCTCTTCCGGAGTCGACGGGCCCGATACTCGTGTGGGAACGCCTTGACGAAACGGACGACGAGTTCCGATTGGCCACCTGGCACAGAGACGAATTCGAGGGTGCCTTCTACGCCACCGTCATGGACGATCTCGGCGTCGGCCGGCTCCTGAGCTCATCGGACGGATCCGATTGGCATGACCTCGGTCGGCTCCCGTTCCCGCTGGAGCAGCATTCGCTGGTGAGCGGCGACGGCAATCTCTACGCCTTGGAGAACATCGATCAGCTCCTCGAGGACGGCGGCGATCCGTTCACACCGGTTTGGCTGAGTCCGGACAACGCTGAATCCTGGGAGCTGTTCGAGAGCCTTCCCGGCCAGACTCGCACGCACCACCTGAAAGGTCAGGCCGTGGTATCGATGACCTCATTCAACCCGGCGACGAGGGAGGCGGAATTCACCTTGCTGCAGCTCGGCACCGACGACGACAGCCGTCACGTCCTCGATCTGGTCACGCTCGTCGACGAGGTGCCGGCGGAGCACGAGTACCAGGTCGGCTGGGTTTCGTCGTATGGCCGTACCCTTCGCTATTCGATCGAGACGGTTGGGCCGCCGGAGACCGAAGGCGATGATCTTCACGAGGGTGATTGGCTGGTGCGGGAGTCACCCGATGGGGTCACCTGGGCGGAGGCCGGGCCGATTCCCAGCGAGCACCCTCGGGTACTGGCCGGTCCGGGCGGCCTGATGAGCGTGGGACCCATCGAAGCGGTCGAGGGGACCGCCGCGTGGGATGCCGATCAGAGATTCGCATGGTCGAGCGACAACACCACGTGGGGATGGGACCGAGTCAAATCGGCCTTCGGGGCCAACGCCACCGACGCCGACTTCGTGATCGGTGGCGACAGCGTGCTCGCGCTGGTCGCCGACACCGACGGCGACCGACGCCTCTTCCGGGCGCCGATTCCCGATCTGCCGACCGGGCCCGAGGGACCCGACGGCGAGGCCGGGGTGACGCCGCAGGAGGAGGCGGCCGCGGTGGCCGAGCTGACCGGAGCCAGAACCGTCATCCAAGCCGAACGAGTCGAGGGTGGCCTCGAAGATGTGTTCATCTGGTCCGATGGAGCGTCGCTCGACGTGGTGCTTCAGGCGCCCTCGTCGAGCTGGGCCGATCATGATTTCATCTACACGTGGGACGAGGACGGCACTCACCGGATCTTCAGCCACGAGGGCGCCCTGGTCTGTGAGACCGGCATCGATGGATTTGACACCACCCTTCACCATGCCACCGAACGGGATGACGGTTCGATCGTTCTCGGGATCTCCGAATGGACCTCCGATGATGTGGGTGCGTTCACCGCCGTCGGCTGGGCGCAGGACTGCGAGTCCGGAGAACGGGTGGCAATCGAACCGATGTATCGGCCGGTAGGTGAGGCCGAGTTCGAGCTCGTGGAAAGGGCGGGAGGCCGGACGTTTGTATTGTCGGGCGATGCCGAGGGCAACGTCGGCCGGATCGAGGACGAGTCCGGTCGCAACATCATCACCGGCGACGACTACGTCGGCATCACCACCTTCAGCCGGTCGGGCGCCACCGTGGTCTACGGGGAACACCGCAACTCGGTGTCCCCGCACGTCACCAACCTGGTCGAGGCGCGCAGCACCCGGACAACCGAGTTGCTCCTGTCGTGGCAAGCCCCCGAACAACACGTGGTCTGCGGCGTCCACGTTGTGGACGACGAGATGGCCGTTGTCGTTCATGGATCCCTCGAAAGCAGCGGGGCGGACACCTGTCTCCACCAGGAGGTCACCGCGATCGACCTTGCCACCGGGGTGGCGCTGGGAACCCTACAGATCGGCGCCGCCGACGTGCTCTACATCGGCTGAAGTCGATGGGTGAGGCCGTCACCCGATCGCAGGTACACGACTAAGCCGCTTGGTCCTCGTTGTCGTGGGTGAGAGAGACTCGCACCACCGCAAACGAAGCCGAGCATTGGTTGGGACCAGCACCCGCGCGAACACGGGACCTACTTGCCCCTGAGCCGAGGCCGTGAGCTATGAAGTTGTCAAGGAGCGGTTGGAGATGCGGGTGGAGAGCGGCCCTCGATCGTCCACGCTGCGTTCAGGTTGGTCGCGCCGTCGTGGCTACGGTCCGGCCGGCTGAGCGGGGCGGTGGGTGGCCGGGCGATGTGTGCGGGCGGTCGGGCGGGGGCGAACGCCTCGGTTGGCCCGGTCACTCGCGGCCGGTAGTCGGTCGGGGCGGACCGAGTACTGATGCTGACCATCGGGACTTCGAATATCGAGCCGACGATCGTCCAGCAGTTCGAGATGCCAACCTCCCTCGTGCACCGCATGATGATGCTCGTTGCAGAGGGGCACCAGATTGCAGAGGTCGGTTGATCCACCGTGTTCCCACTCGTGCACGTGGTGGATCTGGCACCACGACAGCGGACGGTCACAGCCCGCCCAGGCGCAGCTGCGGTAGGTGGCCTTGAGGGCAAGCCACTGGGCGGCCGTCGCCGTGCGGTACCGACGACCGACGTTGAGCGGAACACCCCGCTCGTCGACGACGATTCGCTGGATGACGGCATTGCACGCCAGGCGGGAGATCGAACCGGGGGATAGCGGCTGCCCATCGAATGTCTCACAGACGGAGTATCGGTGGGCACCGCTGGTGAAGGTCTTCCAGTCGACGATCACGCCGATCGAAGGAAGTGCGCCACTGCGGCCTGCTGCGGAACCGGTCAAAAGCTCGTAGGCGGCCGCCGCGGCGAGGTTCGCGGTGCGCTGAACCCCTCCCTTGGCGGCAAGGCGAGCGGCCTGGGCCTGGACCGCGTTTCGGATTGCTTCGAATCGTTCGGGATCGAACTCACCGTGGACATGGCCCATACCCGTGTCGGCGTCGATCCATGATCGCCACATGGAGGCTCGACGTTGCGACTCGTTGTCGGTATTGCCGTGGTCGCAGCGAAGCAGGTCGACGAAACGCTGAATCGTGCGGGCGAACACGTCGACCGGCTCGCGAGCGGCTGCCTCAATCAGGTCGGCGTCGTTCAGCTCATGGCGTTGATCGCAGTCGAGCTTTCTGGCCGCCCGGGCGAACAGATCGACCTGGGCGGCGCCGAGGCGCCCGGACCGGACAGCCGACCCCACGTGATCGAGTGTGGAGCACACCCACGACCGCGCCGCCTCGCGGCGGGCCGTCGCACCGGACACCGCTTGGCCGTCACCCAGGAACAGCCCGTGGGATCCCCGACCGCCGTCTCGTTCGGCGTGACCGTCGGCGGCAATACCGAGCCGTATCGCCAGACTGTCGGCCGCTCGTTGGACGGAACGAACCGCTGTCATGAGGCGCTGCATCTCCATCGAACTCAAGTCATCGCCGGAGATGGCCGGAAGAAAGGAAGCCAACGCGTTCAGCTGGTTGATGGTGCCGTCGACCGGCGGCGCGTGAGTCGGAGTTATGACCGCCATGGGTGGAGAATCCAAATATGAGACGTGTGCGAGCATCCGTGGATGCGAGTGCCGAACCCCGACCGGCATGTACACCGTATCACCCGGTGGCGGCAATGTCAAACATATGTTCGATTCACGGAGACGGCGCTGCGAACCCGATTGATCTCCAGGTGATCGTCTGCAGCCGCGAGTTTCGCCGTGAGGCGAAACTCGGTTAGGTCGTGCTCCGCACGACCGGCATCTCCAGGTGATCGTCTGCAGCAACTCGGGGGTGAGATGCTCCGCAGCTCTTCGCGGATCCCGAATGATCTCCAGGTGATCGTCTGCAGCCGCGAGTTTCGGCGGGAGGCGAAACTCGGTTAGGTCGTGTTCCGCACGACCGGCGTACGCCCGGAGGGACTCGAACCCCCAACCAACTGGTTCGAAGCCAGCTACTCTATCCACTTGAGCTACGGGCGCTGGGACGGGACCAAGTGTAGCGACCCGGGCCGAGACGGTGCCGTCGATTTCAACTGTCGAATCGGGCGATCTCGTGCTGGCTCGACCAGCTTTGCACCGTCGATCCGATCGGCCAGAATCCCCGAGGGCACAGCAGGTCGTCGATGAGATACTCCATGGCCGGCCCGAACGTCGCCCTTACCTGGCGTCCGTAGGCTCGGGCGTCGTCGTAGGGGCGTAGGTCGAACCCGTGGTCGCTCAAGCGCTGGTAGAGGTCGAGGAAGAGTTCGGAGTTGTCGGCGTCGAGTTGTTGCTGCTGGTAGGACGTCAGATCGTGGCCTTGCGTGACCTCGGTGAAGATGGCCTCGGCTCGACGGAGGAACCAGTAGGCGTGGCCGTCGGTGGCTCCGTTGATGATCTGGGCGTGGAGGGCGGCGTCGCACAGGAGACCGAGTGCCGTCACCCAGTTCTGTCGTCGATCGTGGGAGCGGAACAGCACGAGGAGCGGCACTGTCGAGTGGGTCTCGAGGATGCCGGCTGCCCACTGCTCCCATTTTTCGAACTGATCGTCGATCTTCTTCGGGTCGGCGTCGGGAGCCCAGGCCATCACCAGCTCGGTCGGGGTGATGCGCTCGGTGCCGCCGGTGTCGAGCGTCATCAGTTGCCGTTCCCGGTCGGAGTAGGCGGCGTAGAGGGCGGGCAGGTAGCCGATGACGAGCGCAACTGTGATGACCCCGAAGAACGCTTCGATGATGGCCCCGGCGCGGGGGACGGTGTCCCCGGGAACGATCTCGCCGAATCCGACGGTGAAGTAGACGACGCCGGAGTAGTACCAGGAGTCGGCGAAGCTGCCGATTGCGTTGATGTCGTCGAGTGTCGCCCAGATGAGGGCGAACCCGGTGATCTGGAGAACCGACCAGGTGGCCAGCAACACGATGACCAGGAGCGGGGCGAAGGCCGACAGCATACGTTCCCGCACCGATGAATCCTCGGGTAGGCGCCGGGCGACGGTTCGGAGGGCGACGAACATGGAGCGGCCGATCACGAAGGTCGGCCACCAGCGGGCGGGAGAGGTTGATGTCGAGACGAGCGTGTTGACAAGGTCGGCCAACGCGGCGACGATCAGCGAGGCTCCGACGGTGACGATGATGAGGTCGAGCACGGTCCAACGGTACCGGTTCGGGCTCGACCGATATCGGATTCGTGTCAGGAGGGCCGTATCGGAGCGCGCAGCCTAGTTTCCGAAGTCCTCGTGATCGTGTCCGTCGTCGTAGAGGTGTGAGTCGATGGGGTTCTCGTGGAGTTGGTCATCGGTCAGTGCCGGGTCCTGGTGGGAATGGGTCTGGACCCCCTGAACGCCGGTGTTGACGCTGATATCGGCCTCGACGAGGTTCTCCCTCTCCCACGGTCGTTCGGTGTAGAGGAAGATGATGCCGAGAATCCCGAAGACGGTCCAGAACAGGGGTCCGAGGAAGTCGGTGCTGACCTTGTCGAAGAACGAGATGAAACCGCGGACGAACACCCAGAGAAAGGTGAAGCCGATGGCGACCACGATGGCCCAGCCGAGTGGCGTGTCCGGGCTCTCGATGGTGAATTCGGCCGCGACAACAGGCATCGCCATAGATGCACAATCGTAGGTCGCAGACCGTCGTGGCCTGTGGATGGTCGGCGAACGCTACGTCGGCTGGGGGCTCTTGAGAGTGGCCAGGAAGCGGATCAGGTCGGTGGAGGTGAGGATCCCGTCGAGCTTGCCGTCGGCACCGACGACGAGCAGTGAGTGGGCGTTGCCGTCGGACAGCAGCTCGGCCGCGTCACTGATCGTGGCGTCGGCGGTGACGGTTCGAAGCTCGGTGGACATGGCGTCTTCGACCGAGAAGTGGTAGTCGAGCATCTCGGCCATGTCCCGCTCGTCGAACCCGTCGATGTCGTAGGCGAGGCGGAGGATGTCGACCGAGGAGATCATGCCCACCGGTTGGTCGTGCTCCATGACGGGCACGTGATGAAACGGCGCGTACTTGAGCATGTGGTAGACCTCGGATAGCGGCTGATCCCGTTGGACGGTCACCGGGTCGGTTGTAACCAACTGTGCCACGGTTGTCGCTTGCGGCATTGCTCCACCTCCTAGGTGCGGTCAGCTCCGGTGGCGGCGTCGTTGCCGCTCGACCGGAACCGCTTCTCAGGTCTGATTGTAGGAGAAGGGTAGCAGCGGCTTCTGGGGCCAAAGGTCCCGTGTCGATCCTGGGCCTCGGGTTCAATGCTCGCCGTCGTGGCGGCGGATGCGGACGTCGTGACCCATCTTTCCCGTGCGCTGGACGTAGATCGACGCCGTATCGTAGGGCACCACCGGTGCCCGGCTGTCGATCGTCTGCGCCTCGCCGGATTCCGCCGCGAGACGGGCCTTGGCCATCACCTCCAGGCAGTGGTACGCGTGCTTCGGGTCCACGAGCAGCGGTGTTTCGTCGAGAATGCAGTCGACGAGATGGCGAAGGCCGGCCGTCCACGGCCACGCCGGGTCGACCTCCGGATAGACCGTCCAGCCCGGGCGATCGGTTCTGCTGATCTCGTATCCGGCCGGCGCCCAGTCGTCGCCGAGCATTTGGGCCGTCCCCTTCTCCCCGTACAACTCGATGGCGGGGCCCCGGTAGTCGTACATCGTGAAGCCGGTGGTGACGGCGGCGAACCGGGCGTCACCGAAGTCGAGGAGGATCTGGTAGTTGTCGAACTCCTCGACCGTGATCGTCTCGCCAGCGACGACCCGGCTCTCGACGGCGGTGCCGGCGAAGGCCGTGACCCGGCGCACGCTGCCCATGAGGCCGACCAGGGAGGTGATGTTGTAGACCCCGAGGTCGAACAGTGGTCCGCCACCGGTGCGGTAGTACCACTGGCCCCACGTCGGCCCCGACCACCCGTAGCGGGCCCGGGCCGACAGCACGGTTCCGATCTCGGCTTCGTCCACCACCCGCTTCCACAGGGCCTGGTAGGTGGGGCTGAGCACGACGTGGGGCGCACACAGCAGGTGACGGTCGGTTTCGGCCGCCTCGGCGACGAGCGCTGCCGCTTCGGTCAGGTCGGTGGCGAGTGGCTTCTCGACCAGCACGTGTTTGCCGGCGGCGATCGCGTCGCGGGCGATGGGGCCGTGGGCGTCCATGGCGGTGAGGATCAACACGGCGTCGACGTCGTCTCGCTCGATCACCTCACGATGGTCGGTCGTGAACGGGAGGTCACGGCGCAGGAACATTGCGCCCCGTGACGAGCGCGACTCGATCGTGTCGCACAGCATGACGGGTTCGAGCCGACCCTCGAATGCCAGCTCGTTGATGAGCTTCGAGTACGGCTCGAAGACGCTTCCGAGACCGATGACGCCGAGTCTCACCGGCCCGTCGGGACGTGAGGTCATGGTGCCGTCGCTCCGGTTTCGGCGAGGGGGTCGTGCCAGACCTCGGCCCGATCGCAGGTGTGGATGAAGGTGGCCGGCCAGTCTGGTTCGTGGCCACCGGCGTCTCGAACCCGTTCGAATGCCCGGTGTTTGTCGGTGCCGTGCAGCACCAGCAGCACCGAGCGCGAGAGCCGGCGGATCGTGCCCAACCCGACGGTGACGCCGTGGGTCGGGACGTCGTCGGTCGACCCGAGGTTTGGAAAGGTCACGGTGTTGTCCTGTCGGGTGCTCTCCGCCAGCTCGACGATCGACGACGCGCCGTCGAGCGGGCTGCCCGGTCCGCAGAACGCAACGTGTCCGTCCGACGCTCCGCTGGCCACGATGAACAGGTCGACCCCGCCGGCGTCGGCGAGAAGGCGGTCGTACCCGGATGGATCGTGGGGGTCGGGGAACCAGACGGCGTCGATCGGGATCTGATGGTCGAGCGGCAGACCGGCGTTCACGAGTCCTCGAATCTCGACCTCGGCGAACCGGCGGCACGAATGTGGGGCGTCGGCATCGATCGTGCGGGGCGGAACGGCGCCCGGTTCGAGGTAATCGTCCATCATCGCGATGACGACATGTGAACAGTCGATCTCGCCTTCGGCGCACTGTTTGGCCACCGCCTCATACACGGGTTTCGGCGTCCGACCACCGGGGCAGCCGAGAAGGTAGGGGCGGTCCTCGGAGCGAGCCTGGAGGATGCCGTCGATGATCCGGCGAGCGGCCTCGTCGGCCAGCTGCTCGACCGTATCGAATCGACGGAATCCCGTGTGGCTCATCCCTTTTCGGCTCCGGCCGTCATGCCCTGGACGAAGCGGCGCTGGAGCAGCACGTACATGATGAGCACCGGGAGCGCCACGATGAGCGCGGCGGCGGCGATCAACGACGGATCACCGCCCCGGCGTTGACCGGCGAAGAACGACAGTGCGAGTGGCGCCGTCTGGGCGTCGGTGTTCTGGGGGATCAGCACGAGCGCGAGCAGGAAGTCGTTCCAGGCGAACAGGAACAGCAGGGCGGCCAGTGAGAGTGTTGCCGGGCGCAGCACCGGCACGAGCACGCGCCAGAGTATGGCCCAGGTGTCGGCGCCGTCGATGCGGGCCGCCTCGATCATCGAGCGTGGTTGTCCTTCGAACGCCGATCGCATCCAGAACGTCCCGAACGACACGCTGAAGCCGATCTGCGGCAGGATCACGGCCCACAGCGAATCGACCAGTCCGAGGTCACGAAAACCGAAGAACAGCGGGATGATCAACGCCTCGTAGGGGAGTAGCAGCCCGGCGATCAGGACGATGAACAGGACGTTCTTGCCAACGAAGCGCATCGTGGCGAAGGCGTAGCCGGCCAGCAGCGAAAGTAGGACGCTGGCCACGACGACGGTGGTAGCGACGATGGCGCTCGACGTCAACGCCGAACCGAACCCTCCCCGCTCCCAGGCCACCTGGAAGTTCTCGAACGACACCGTTGATGGAATCGTAAACCCGCTGACCCGCTCGCCCGGCTCGTTCAACGCCAGCAACACGATCGACAACAGCGGGTAGAGGGCGATGGCGGTCGCGATCCAGAGCACGGTGTGGATGCTGCGCCGTTCGGCCCGGCTCTCGATCTGACGGGCCTTCATGTGGCCTCACCTCGTCGCCGGTACCAGAGGATCGCCATGTTGACGAGCAACAGCTCGATCATCAGGACCACCCCGATGGCCGCTCCGAGACCGACCTCCCGGGTCTGGAAGACCGATTTGAAGATGAAGACCGACGGCACCTCGGTGGTCGTGCCGGGCCCGCCCCGGGTGGTGACGAACACGACGTCGAAGTTGCGCAATGCCGCGGTCACCGTCAGCACCAGCGCCACGGTGATCTCACCCCGTAGGCCGGGCAGCGTGATGTGGATGAACTCCCGGAACATGTTGGCCCCGTCGATCTTGGCCGCTTCGAACCGGTCGGTCGGGATGTTCTGCACCCCGGCCAGGAACAGCACGAACACGAGGCCGAAGGTGACCCACGTTCCGATCAGGCCGAGCGCCGGGAGGGCGAACGTGAAGTCGCCGAGCCATGCCCGGCTGAGTGCGTCGAGTCCGACGAGATCGAGGGCCCGGTTGAGAGGACCGGTCGGCGCGTAGATCCAGCGCCAGGCGACGGCGACGACGACCAGCGGCAGGATCGTCGGAATGAACAGCACCGCCCGGAAGAAGGCCTGGAAGCGCACCCGGACCCGGACCATCATCCCGACGATGATCAGGGCGAAGGTGATGGGGAGCACGGCGTAGAAGACGATCAGGACGACCGAGTGCCAGAGCGCGTCCCGGATCTGCTCGTCCTGGAAGACGGTGAGGTAGTTGTCGATACCGACCCAGGACTTGTCGGTGACGCCGTTCCACTCCTGGAACGACAGGACCACCGTCTGGGCCAGCGGTATCAAGGCGAATGCGATGAAGAACGCAAACGCCGGCAGCAGGTAGAGGTAGGCGATCGGTTGTGGACCGTCGAGCCCGCGACGCAGTCGTACACTGCGCCGCGGGCCGGCGGGCGCCGACGTCACGTCGGCGCCCACTGGCTCACTCGGCAAAGAACTCGTCCCAGTCGGCCTGGATGTCGGTGAGGAACTGCTCGGCCGTGATCTGGTCGCCGAGCAACTCCTGGGTCTTCGCCGTCAGCGTGTCGAACATGGTGTCGGTCGTCCAGTCGGCGTAGAGCGTCACGCCCTCGTCCTCGATCACCTCGGCGGCTCCGGCGATGACGTCGGCGAGCAGGCCGTCGGCCTCGACGTCGGCGTCACGGGCCGGTACCCGCCCGACGGCGGCCAGTTCGGTGGCGAAGTCCTCGCTCATCATGAGGTTGATGAAGGCGGCACCGAGATCGGGGTGCTCCGACTTGGAGGTGATGTGCCACGGCAGTGCGAGTGCGGCGGTGCCGCCGACGATCCCGCTGGGGCCGACCGGCATGGCGAAGTAGCCGACGTTGTCGCCCATCGTCTCACTGAGGGTTGCGGTGTTCCAGTTGCCGCCGATCAGGAAGACGCCCTCGCCGTTGGAGAAGGCTCCGACGGAGTCGTCCCAGCCGATGCCGTTCACCCCGTCCGGGAAGTAGCCGGCGTCGCGCCACTCGACGAAGGTGTCGGCGGCCTGCTGCTCGGTGTCGGTCACCACGGTCGAGCCGGGTTCGCCGAAGACCCAGTCGCGGATCTCCGGTGCCGGGCGATACGCCGCCTGGACCATGCCGTAGACGTGCAGTGCGGGCCAGCCTTCGGCGTTGCCGAGTTGGATCGGCACTTCCCCGGCGTCCTTGGTGTCGGCCAGCAGACCCTCGAACTCCTCGAACGTGGTCGGCACGGAGCCGCCGATCGCCTCGAGCTTCTCCTTGTTGTAGTAGACGCCCACGAACTCGGCGACCGCGGAGATGCCCCAGAGGCGCCCCTGGCCGAAGTCGGTGCCGGACTCGTCGAAGCGGTACTGGTCGAGGGTTCCGGAGCCGAAGGCGTCCTCCCAGCCGTACTCGGCGGCGTAGTCGTCGAGCGGGATGATCAGGCCGCCCTGCACGAGCAGTCCGTCGATGGTGTAGCCCTGGTTGCCGTGGGCGACGTCGGGTGGGTCCTCGCTCTGGAGGATGCCGGGGGCAATCTGCATGTAGTCGTCGAAGGCGCGCAGGGTGACGTCGACGGTGACGTTCGGGTACTGCTCGGTGAAGATCTCCGTCGCCCGTTCGAGGGTGGCTTCGTCGCCGGCCTCGGCCAGCACGGTCAGCGTGACATCGCCGAGGTCTTCGAAGCCATCGGTTTGGATGCCGTCGCTGGCGGCGGCGGCGCTCTCGTCGTCGGTGCTCTCGCTGTCGTCATCATCTGCGGCGCCGTCGTCGGCGTCAGCGTCGTCGGTGGTCGTCTCATCCGCCGTCGTTTCATCGGCTGATGTGTCGTCGCCCGTCGCGTCGTCGGTGTCGTCTCCGCACGCTGCGGCGGTCAGTGTCAGCGCGAGGAGCACCGCAAGGACCGAGACGAACCTCGATCGCTGTCCGGGTCGTCTCCCCATCGGTTGTAGCCATGTCATGGATTCCACGTCACTTCTCCCTTTGCCACCCATCGACATCATAGTTCTGGTCTGTTTTAGCAGACCAGATGGTGCCAAGTCAACGGGAATGAAACCAGTTGGCGGTTGTGGTATGCTCCCTCGGGTGAGTGCGTTCGCTGTCCCCTCCGTCGACCCCGAGGCCCCACAGTCAGCAGCGTTGCAGGCCTACCGGATCCTCGAGCGGGCGGTCGGCGACCGGGTGATTCCTCCGGGGACTCGTCTGCCTTCGGAGCGTGAGCTTGCTCAGCAGCTCGGCGTGAGTCGGTCGACGCTGCGAAACGTGCTGGCGGCGCTGTCCGACGCCGATCTCGTCGAAGCCAGCCCGCAGCGTGGCTGGTTCGTGACCGACGGCCCGATCAGCGACCCGCCCAATGAGTTGATCAGCTTCACCGAGAGCGCCCGCCGACGCGGCATCGTGGCCGGCGCGCGGGTGCTGGCCACGTCGATCCGCTCGATCACGCTGGCCGAGCAGGACGAGCTGCGGGCCGCCCCCGGGGTCGACATTCTCGAGGTGCATCGCCTCCGTACACTCGACGGTACCCCGGTGTGTGTCGACACCACCTGCATCGTGGTGAACCGGGTGCCGGGTCTGGCCGACGTCGATCTCAACGGTGTCTCGCTGTATGAGGTCATGAGCAACACCGTCGGTGGACGGCCCGTCCGCTCCGACTACGTCCTCCACGCCGACGGGGCGGATGAGCGTTGCGCCGATCTGCTCGAGATCGACGTGGGGGCGCCGGTGCTCGTCGGGCGGGAGCTGGCCTACGGTCAAGACGGCGAACCGCTCCTCACGGCCCACCTCGTCTACCGGGCCGACGCCTACTCGTTCCGGGCCACCCTCTATGGCCACTGATCAGCCATCGGGTCGCCCACCCCGGCGGGCCACGCCCCGACCCAACTACGACGTCCCGACCCGCATCGACGCCAACCATGCCGAGCGGCATCTTTGGGGTGACGAGGAGTCGGGGTTCGTGGTCGATCTCGTCTATCTGTCATCCGAGCACCTCCACGTTCTCGATTTCTCGCTGCCGCCCGGCGGTCGGTTCGGCCACTCACACGACAACCCGACAATCTTCGCGGCCGACGAGCTGCTCTACGTGCGTGACGGTTCGCTCCTGCTGTCCGACCCCGAAACCGGGGAGCACCAGCTCGTCCATGCCGGGGAGGCGGTGTTCTTCGAACGCGACACCTGGCACCACGGCCAGGCGGCGGGCGACGCCGGGGTGCGGGTTCTCGAGTTCTTCTCGCCGACGCCGACCACCGGCGCGTCCAGCGCCTACGCCAAACAGCAGCCGTTCCTCGACACGATCGAACACGTCGATCAGCGGATCTTCGATCGCTGGCCCACGAACGCCGCCGCACTCGCCGCCGCTCGTCGCCTCCACCCGATCCGTGAGCACGACCTCGCGCACGCCCACCGTGACGATCTCGAGATCGCCTTCTTCGCCGCCACCGAACACCTGTCGGTGGCCCGCTGCCGGCTGCGAGCCGGAACCTCGTCGCCGCCGGAGCGTCATCCTGGAGAGGAGTTCGTGCTCGTTCTGTCCGGCGAGCTGATGATCCGGACCCCGACGGCTGCTGCGGCCAACTGCCTGTTCCTACGCCCAGGTGACGCCGCCGTGCTCCCGCCGGACACGCCGCACTCCTACGTTGCCACCGGTGACGAGTCGGCGGTGTGGATCACCGGGGTCGGGCCCGGCTGGCGTGAGGCCGGCGACATCTGGCCGGTCGACGACGCCCCGTCGTGAGTGAGGTCGGCGGGCTCGCCGTTGGGATCGACGTGGGCGGCACGAAGATCGCCGGTGCGCTCGTGGCCGTCGACGGCTCGATGGCGGCGACCGTGACGGTGCCGACGCCGCGGGGTCCCGGCGGCGCCGATCGCGGTGGGGCGGCCACCGCCGAGGTGCTGTCCGCGCTCGTGCGGGAGGCGGAGGCGATCGACGCTGTGGTCGCTGCGGTCGGTATCGGTGTGCCCGAATACGTTGACCGGGCGGGGCGTATCACGAGCAATCTCGTGCTCGACTGGGGAATCGACGATGCAACCGCATGCCCGACGGCGATCCTGGACGCGGCCGCCGGGCGTACCGTCGTGTTCGGCTCCGATGTGCGCTACGCCGCGCTGGCCGAGAGCCGTCTGGGGCGGGGCCGTGGTGTCGGGAGCTTCCTCTACGTCACGGTCGGAACCGGCATCTCCCACGCCTTCGTGACCAACGGGCAGGTGTGGGAGGGGCACCGTGGTGAAGCGATCGCCCTCGGTGAGCTGGCGGTGTGTGAGCCGCTGCGACCCGATGCGCCGGCCACCGTCGAGGCACAGGCATCGGGCCGCGCGCTCGAACAGATCGCCGCCGGTTTCGGTGTCGCCCCCGACGACACGACCGATCCGCAGCTGGACGAGGCCCGGCACCGGGCTGGACGTATCGTCGGCGCAGCCATCGTGTCGGCGATCTCGCTGCTCGACCCGGCGCTGGTGGTCGTCGGCGGGGGCCTTGGCACGGCCGACTCGCCGTTCTTCGATGAACTTGCCCGACACGTCCATTCGGCGGCGTCGAGTCGCCCGAATCCGCCCGCCGTGGATCGGGCCATGCTCGGTGGCCGGGCCGGTGTGGTGGGCGCCGGGCTCGCCGGCCACGACCACATGGCGACGGCATCGTGACCTGGTGGCCTCAGACCGCGGCGTCGTAGCGGCGCATCAACTCGTCGCGCAGCCACATCCGGTTGGCCCGCTCGCCGGCAATCGCGGGCTCGAGCCCGGTTCGGTCAGCGGATCACGATCCTGCTCGATCAC
Source organism: Acidimicrobiales bacterium (assembly GCA_965216675.1). Lineage (GTDB taxonomy): Bacteria > Actinomycetota > Acidimicrobiia > Acidimicrobiales > SZUA-35 > JAHELU01. The sequence continues at coordinate 3,849,067 of CBDCGK010000004.1, forward strand.
GATCCACGCCACGTCGAGTTCGGCCGCCACGTCGAGAAAGGCGTTGAGGTCGACATCGCCGGCACCCAGTGAGGTCGACAACCCGCCCCACCAGTCGTCCACGTCACACCGAGCGGCGACCTCGTTCGGTGGGACGGCAGCCAGGTCGACGTCCTTGATGTGGACGTGGTTCACCCGGGATCGCCGGGCCCGGAGTTGCTGCGCTGGATCCATGCCCCCGAGGAGGAAATGGGCCGAGTCGACGGTGAGATCGACGCTGGTCCGGCGCAGCAGCTCGTCGACCTCGTGCTCCTGCTCGACGAACGTGGTGAGGTGAGGGTGGAAACTCGGGGTGATGCCACGACTGCGGGCGTGGTCGGCGGCCCGTTCGATGCGTTCGGTAGCCAGCGCCCAGTCGGCGTCGCTCCATCCGAGATCGGGGTCGGTGGTGCGGCGGGGGTTGCGCCGGAGCCGGTCGTCGCCTTCGTCGGCCAGGATGGCGAGCGAGCCGGACGTGCCACAGGCCACGAGTTCGTCGAGCGTACGATCGAACGAGCGGAACTCGGCATCGAACACATCATCGTCGTCGGCGAGGTGGAACGGCACGTAGGCACCGACCGCCTCGAGCCCGGCCGCGGCAAGTGCCTTCGCGGTTTCGTCGGGTGTTCCGAACATGCCGGGTGGGCCGAGTTCGGTGGCTGTGAACCCGGCCCGATCGATCGCGTCGAGGAGCGATCGCGGGTCGAGCGATCGGGGGATCGAGCCGAACACGCCGAACGACAACGGGAGCGGTGGCGATCGTTGGCCGCCATCAGCTCCACACCCGCCGGTTTCGATGCCGGTTTCGATGCGGCCTCCCCGCCGATCTCGATGCCGTGGTCGCGCCCGATGACCGAGCACAGTTGCTGCAGCGCAGTGATGTCGGCACGGGCGGCGTCGGCGCCGTTGCGGCCCGGCCCGCCGTGGAGTTGGTCGACGAAGTTCTGCATCTGCACATCGAACGACGACTCGTAGCCGGTCGTCACGGTCCGGTTGTCGCGAACCGTGGCCGCTTCGGGGTGGGCGCCGGGATGTGACGTCTCGACGGTCATGGTCGTGCGGCGGCGAGTGTAGGGCGGCTCCATCGACAGCGCCATCCGGTGGTTGTCGGCGAACACGGTGAACTCGGTCTCGTGGTCGGGAAACGTCGGCAGCCAGTTCCATGACAGGACGACGTTGGTGCGGTCGCCGAGCCGGCCGATTGCCTGGATGCAGGGCGGCTCCGCTGCGCCGAGCGGGTGAGCGGTGGCCGACCGCCACTCAGGCAGCCCACCGGTGATTGCCCGCAACAGCGACATCTCGTGGACCACCGAACCGCTCAGCACGTCGGCGTAGAGCGACTGCAGTTCCGGGGCGTCACCGACGGCTTCAATCACCCGCTCCCGTTCGTAGGCGACGGCCGCTTCGATCTCGGTCGTCGCCGGCTCGTCGGGTGGGTCGCCCCGGAGCAGGACAAGGTGGTCGACCTGTGGCTGGTCGTCGGGGTGCAACACGGTGACCCGGACAAGGCGAGGGTCGTGCATCTCGGCCCAGGTTGCCGCCGCCATCTCGACCACATCGTCATGGGTCTTCATGTACGCGACTTCGAGAACGGCGTCGTTCGCCGCGGCCAGGGCCCCGAGGCGCTCCGCTTCGGCGGTCGTGAGGCACAGCGGCTTTTCGGCCAGTACCGACACGCCGGCGGCCAGGAACTCGGCCGCGATCCGGGCGTGGCTGCCGGGTGTGCAGATGACGACGGCGTCCGGTGGTTCGCCGTCGAGGACCTCTTGCCACGATCGGCAGGCCAGCGGTCGCCCCGGTAGGCGCTCGGCGATGGCCTCGGCCAGCCCGGGCGCCACGTCGCACACGTGGCTGATCGTGACCCGGTCGGCGAGGCGCACCAGCGCCGGGAGGTGGGCGACCTGGGCGATCAGCCCCAGACCGATCACGCCGATGCGCGTCGGTTCCGACGGCGTTGAGTCCATCACGTGTCCGTCCTACGCCAGGATCAGCCGGTCGGGCAGATGGTCGCGGTGGGCATGGGCCATGTCGGCGTAGAGCTTCTCGGCCACCTCGATCGACCGGACCAGCGGATGCGCGGCCAGCGCCTGTACCGCCTCCCGGTGGGTGCCGCTCCATGCCGCGTCGGCCGCGGCCTGCTGGTAGTTGCCGAGGCTCTCGACGAGCCCGAGCACGTGAGGCGGGAGGTCGGGCATCGGGATGGGGGCGACGCCGGCCCGATCGCACCGCCCGAGCGTCTCGACCACGAGTGAGTCTGGCAGGCAGTCGATGGTCCCGTCGTTGGGGACGTTGACGGTCATGACCTCGGCCCGGTCGTTGAACACCGCGTCCATGCAGTCCAAGGCCAGTTCGAGTTCGTGGATGCCACCCCGGGAGCGCTTCGGGTCGAGCGTCGGGTTGTCGGAATCCGCCTGCTCGCCGTAGTGCTTCCAGTAGTCGGGGACCTCGGCGAGGATGTCCTCCGAGCGCGTGGTCGGTTTGGCCTTGAGCTCGGCGAGAATCTCCCGCTCGAAGTAGTAGTACTGGAAATAGCCGCTCGGGATCGACCCCATCGTGGCGGTGAGGTGGAGCATACGTTTGAGTTGTGGGGTGAGGTCGGGGTGCTGCTCGACGTTGTGCCATGCGTCCTCGAGGAGCGGGATCAGCGGTGCGCCGTCGTACTCGTGATGCACCGACCAGGAACCGTGGTTGAGGCCGATGCTGGCGACGTCGATCTTGTCGGGGTCGAGTCCGACGGCGGCCGCCAGGTCTCGGGGGTACTCGATCGGTCCCTCGCAGAGCGACACGATGGGGATGTCGGAGTGGTCGGCCACCGCTTGGGAGACGATGTTGACGGGGTTCGTGTAGTTGAACACCATGGCCGACGGGCAGGCGGTGCTCATGTCGTCGAGGATCGGCTGCATCGCTGCGATCGACCGCAGGGCCATGAAGAACCCGCCCGGTCCTTGGGTCTCCTGGCCGATGACGTCGTAGCCGAGCGGGAGTCGTTCGTCGATGACCCGGGCTTCGAACCCGCCCGGTCGGTAGCTGGTCAGCACGGCGTCGGCATCGGTGAGGCCGGCCCGGCGGTCGGTGGTGGCGGTGACGGCGATGTCGAGGCCCCGGGCGGCCATCAGCCGGTGTGAGATTTCCTCGATCAAGGCCAGCCGGTCGGCGTCGAGGTCGATGAGCACGATCTCGGAGCCGTCGAAATTCTCGCCCTGGTGAGCGATGCTGGCCATGGTGCCGGCGGCCCGTGTCGAACCGCCGCCGATGTATGCCAACTTGATGCGGGCCATGCAGCTTGAGCCTCCCGTGCTTCTTGACGCCACCCGGCGTCGCGCTACTGGTATGAACTACCATACCAGCATGGCATTTGATCAGACCAGACGTCGGCTGGTTCTTGCTGTTGATGGCGGGAACACGAAGACGATTGCGGTCGTCGTCACCACGTCGCTCGACGTCATCGGGGTTGCGGTCGGCGGGTGCACGGACATCTACAATGCCGCCTCGTCGCCGACGGTCGCATGCGCCGAGCTGTCTCGGGTTATCCGGGAGGCGATGGCGGACGCCGGGTGTGGGCCGGGGGAGATCGAAGCGGGTGTTTTCTCCCTCGCCGGCGCCGATTGGCCGGAGGACCACGAGCTGCTGGCCGAGCATCTGTCGGCCGACTTCGGGTTCGGCTGGCCACCGCTTGTCGTGAACGACGCCCTCGGTGGGCTGCGGGTGGGGGCACCGGATTGGGAGGGCATGTCGGTGATCTGCGGGACCGGCAATGCGGTCGCCGCCCGCCTCCGGGACGGCACCGCGTTCCACGTCGGCTTCTGGCCCGACGTCGTCGGATCGCTGAAGCTCAGTCAGTCGGCGCTCGAGGCCGTCTACCGGGATCATCTCGGCCTCGGTCCCTCGACGTCGCTCTCGGCTCGAGCCCTCGATGCCTACGAGTGCTCTGATGCGATGGAGCTTCTCCACCGGTTCACGATGCGAGGCGGTCTCGGTGACCCCGAACGTGTTCGGATGAGCCCGATCCTGCTCGACGAAGCCGACGCCGGCGATGCGGTCGCGCTGGATCTGGTGAAGACGGCGGGACGCACACTCGGGAGGCAGGCGCGGGTCTGCGCTACTCGTGTCGGGCTGCCGGTGGCCGGCACGATCGTGGTAATGGGCGGTGGTGTCTTCCAGCACCCCACGCCGCTGCTCGAAGCGAACGTGATGGCCGAACTCAACGGCGCGATCCCCGTGCGCATGACCTGCCCGCCGGTCGTGGGCTCGATGATGGCGGCACTCGATCAACTGGGCATCGACTCATCGGTCGACCGCCTGCACTGTTCGCTCGACGCACGGCTCGATTCTCCGGGTTGACGAGACGGTCTCCTCGGCTGGCGATGGTTTGTGAGCCTTCGCCACAATGGCCCGATACTTCCCGAGGGATCCAGGTCGATCCATCCCGACCGATGCTTGGGTAGTCGCCCTGTGAGCTCACCTATCATCCAGCGCCGTTCGCCGTTCGCCGTTCGCCGTTCAGCAGGTCAAGCCGCTTGTCGGGTGGGGCGCGCTGGGGGTCGAAGTCCACGGGACCGTGCATCGACATCGGTCAGCTCGCCGGACCTTGAGACCTCCGCCTCTCGGCGTCGAGGTCGTTGTCGGCGACCGCGAAGCAGAACGTCGTGCTTGTACCACTCGAGCGCAGTGTCCGCCCGAGCCGACGCTGTATCCGATATGAGCGCATTCGAGAGTGCGATTACCATTGGTTGGTGTGGAACGCTACGAGGACAGCCACTTTTCGTTGTCTGTCCTCGGCGAGGTCTCAGTTGAGCGCCCCGAGGATCAAGCGCTGCTCTCGCCCCAGCGGCTCCACATCCTTGCCGCGCTGGCGGCCGCTCCGGGACAGGTCGTTCCCCGCTCTGCACTAGCCGAAAGCTTGTGGGGAACCAACTCCGATCACGGTCACCGTCGTTTGAAGACCCAGATCAACCGAATACGTCCGGCTCTGGGAGAAGGCATGAAGATCGAGTTCCATCAAGACGGCTATCGCCTGTGCGGATCCCTCGACCGGCTGGACTCGACTCGCTTCGAGCGCCTGGTCAACGAGGCCCGATCTCTCCCGCCCGAGGAAGCGGCCGAGGCCTACGGGCGTGCCCTCGACCTCTGGCGAGCCAACGACTCGTTTATCGGCGTCGATTCCGTCCTTGTCGACGGCGCCCGTCACCGGCTCGAATTACTGCGGATCGAAACCCTCCTGTTGCTTGCCAACTCCGAGCTGGTGTCTGGTCAAGGGGCCGAGTCCGTCGAGCCCCTTCGAGAGGTGTTCGACCGCGAGCCGGAACGCGACGATGTGGCGATCGCTCTGGCCAACCTACTGGCCTTTCGAGGACGGCAGACGCGGAGCCTGCGCACGATTGAGCGCCATCGCTCTCGTCTGGCGGAATCCGGACGCGTTCCCGCTCCCGAGCTATTGGAACTGGAGGGTCGCATCCTTCGCCACGATCTGTCGGCCCCGGTCCGCCCATCCGTCGGAGGCGCACAGGAGGCGACCAACGAATTCGGTCCACAAATCGTCCTTGGGCGCGACGAGCTGAGGGACAGACTGGTCCGAGAGTTCGAGCGGGGCCCGGTGGTCCTCGTCGGCGAGGCCGGGGTCGGTAAGACGACGCTGGCCCGATCGACCAGTCGAGACCTGGACGAACAGCGACGCACGGTCTGGGTGAGAGCACACCGCGAGCCGATGCGCCCGATCCAGGTCATCGCCGACGTCGTCGACCATCTCGCCGAGTCGCATCCCCTCGAGTTCGACCGCCACACGGAAGCACCGCCGGTGGCCGCAGCGGTCGCACGACTCCTCGGCCAAACTGCGCAGTCACATCCGGCCGTGGGCCGCGATCGGCTCATAGGGCTTCTCGTAGGGCTCCTTCGATCGATCCTTCACGACCTCGACAGTCTTCTCATCGTGGAGGACGGCCAGTGGCTCGACAACAGCTCGGCCGAGGTACTGGCCGGGCTCATGAGCGATTCGCCACCGCCGATCCTTGTGACATCGCGGCAACGTTTGCCCAGGCTTCCGGCGACCGTCGTCGAGGTGCCGGCCTTCACGGTCGCAGAGGTGGCACAGCTGCTCGGGCGCACGTTGCCCGTTCGGGCCTCGGAATCGTTGGCCGAGGAGCTCCACTCCGAGACCGGTGGCAACGGCCTGTTCCTCCGGCTGCGGCTGGACCTGCTGGCCCAGGGTTCACTTGGCACGGAGCTGCCCATGACCGTTCTGCACGCCGTCCACGAGCGCATCAAAGACTTCTCGAGCGCCACGCGGAATGCGCTGCAGACGGCGGCCCTGCTCGGCCATCGCTTTCCTCTGGCCCCGCTGTCCAGCGTGCACCCCGGCGCTGTCGATCTCCTGAGCAGCGCGGTCGACGAGCACCTCGTACGTATCGATGAGCGCTCGCAATCCGGCGAGTTCGCACACGGGCTTGTTGCTGACGCGCTGGTTTCGACGCTGACAGCCGCCATGCGAACGACTCGACACGACCAGCTCTGCACGGCTCTGACCGAACGCGGTGCGCCGGCGGTCGCAATCGCAGTCCAGGCGATGGGATCGGTCGACCTCGATCCGATCCGGGCCTCCGGCTCCTGTGTGGCCGCCGCGGACGAGCTGTCGGCGGTCTTCGAGTGGGCCGGTGTCCTCGACTGGGCTCGCAGTGGGCTCGGGGTGATCGCTGACTACGGGATGGACGATCCTCGGCGCGAGGCCACGCTCCGCCTTCATGCAGGCTCCGCACTGCGGCGGTCGATCCAGCCCGGAAGCGCGGAGCAGCTCCGGCGGGCGGCCGAGTTGGTCCGCTCATCGAGTCATGAGGAGCTGTTCGTCCGCATCGTGACGGAGCTGTGCCTGCATGGGCACACGACCCAGGCCGGCTCGGTCGACCGGGAGGCCTTCGGATACCTGCAATTGGCATTGGAGGCCGACGTCGACATGCCGCTTCGCATGGAACTACGCTCGGCCGCTGCGACATTGCTCACCGTATCGGATCAGGCGAATTGGGCACGAAGCCTGTATCGAGAGGCACTCGACCTGGCGGAGCGATCGGGCGACGAAGCGGCGTCACGGGCCGTGTGGATGAATGCGCACCTCGGGCTGTCGCATCCGGCTGACATGGCCGATCGGCGCCGAATGGCGAGGTCGCTGTTGTCGTTCGACGACGCCGAGGCCCAATGGGAGGGTCGGTTCCTCGGCATCGGGCTTGCACTGATCGACGGGGATCGAGACCGTTTCGAGCAGGCGGTCGGCGAGCTCAGCCGGTTGACCTCTGTCGTGAAGCAGCGAGACCACCAGCGGGCGCTGGTTCATGTCGAGGCGGTGGAGGCCTTCATCAACGGTGAGCTCGAAAGGGCCGAGACACTCGCCGACGAGGCGTTTCGCAGCGCGCTCGATGCGTACCCGCAGTCGTGGGCGCTCAGCATCTACGCCGCGTTGCTGATGCCCGTTCGCGAGGTGCAAGGCCGCACCGGCGAGCTCGCTGAGGCTGTGGCCGAGCTGCGTAGGCTCTCGCCCGAGTTCGTCACCTGGAGCGTTGTGTCGGCCTGCGTTGCCTACGCCTCCGGCGACGCCGCCACGATGCAACGCGAACTGTTGGAGCTGTCGAGCCGGGGGTTCGAGTTCGTGGAGGACCTCACCTGGACTGCGGCATCGACCGTGATCGCCCGTCCCGTGCTGGCCCTGGGCGACGCCGAGGCTGCGTCGGTGCTCTACGAACGCCTCCTACCTTATTCGGGCGTGCTCACCTGGAATGGGCTGAGCACGCATGGACCGGTCGATGCCGGTCTCGCCTGCTTCGCCGCTGCCCTTGGTGACGAGGAGGCGGTGCGGCGGCACGTCGAGCTGGCCCGCTCGTCGACCGAGCGCCTTGGCGCCCCACACCTCCTATGGCCTGAACTGTCGGCGCTACTCGCGCAGGAGGGGGACGTTGCGCCAAACCGTCAGTAGCCTGTCGCCGCGGCCGAGATCGTTGCCGACTTGCTCAAGCGTCTTCTCGATGTCGGGCTCTGCCTCGAACTCGAGGGCGCAGGCCGCCACGGCTGCGGTTATCGTCCGGTCCGCGTTGCCCTCGCTGGCCCGCATCAAGGAGAACCGATGGACAACCTCCTGCACTACTCGCAACCGCTCGATGTCCTGGCCCCGTTTGCCGCTCGGGCCACCCTGCGGACCGCTGTTGCGCTCGGGCTCGGCCAGCCGGACCAAGGTGTAGACGTGGCCGTCCACCTCGTTGCCATCGCGGACCGAGGCCAGCTGATCCCTATTGCTGCGCTCGAAGGCAATCTGCAGCCAGCGCGCAAGCAGAACCAGACTGCTGAGGCGCTCGCCCAGACGCCAGGCCCGGTTGCGCAACAACCACGCGCTGTTCTGGGGGAGGCTTCTGCCGGCATCAACCGCCAGGACTAGGGGCGGACCCTCATCGTCCGCCACATACTCGGCGGCCTGGATCAGGCCGCGACCAAGGATCCCCGATAGCCCGCCGTCGACGAGCCGATCGGGCACTTTCTCGTGGCGACCACTGGTCGGCAACAAGATCCGACCGATGCCCATCTGACCGAGTCCTGGGAGCGACGTCGAGCGCACAACCGCCCAACCCGACTCAACGGCCCCGAGGGGAACAGGGCGCGTCCGGTCCATCCGCCACGCCTCGATCTCGCGGTCCGCGTCCGTGGTCATCGCGTAGAGGTTGCCGTCATGGAGACCGGTGGCACCGACTACGTAACGTTTCGGCTCGCCCGCAGCGCCACCTGCCGGGACGGTTCGGAACGGTGACTTCCTGACTATCAATCGAACCAAGCCGTGGACACGGAGACTGGCGACCAAGCGCAGCGCCATCGACCCAAGCAGCACCATGACGGCAAGCAGCAAAAACCGCAACACCTCGCCCTCGGACCATGCACGCAGTGCGAAGACGATCGCCCCTGCCACCAGAAGTGCCACCGCGCCGAACAAGACAAAGACACTGGACGCCTTGCTGGCAATCCGCAGCAGACTGCCGAGCAGATCGTTGAGCACCTTCGTTGGATCGGGCTCCTCGTCCCCGGTCGACGCCAGCCTGCCTACGACGAACGATCCGCCGCTGACTCCGATCACTTCGCGAATGCTGGGCCAGGCACCCTCGCGTACCAAGTACTGGATGGCGCCGATGCTACCAAAGGCGCCCCGCCAGCCCCCGCCGCCGAGGGCCAGGACTCGCACGTCCGATACCGCTGGTAGGTGACTGGGGGCTCCCACCTCCCGGTTCGAGCGCGCCATCTTCAGCTTGCGAGAGTCGACGATGCAGTGGTCGACGCCGATCTCGAGAGTTCGACGAAGCTTGCGATGGCTGGTCACGGTCCAGGCTTGACGTAGGACCGGATGACGTCGCCGCTGCTTCCGGAGGAACCAACGGAGGATCTGCTCGCAGTCGTAGGGGCGCTGCGGCGCCACCTTGGCCAGCCTGGAGGTCCCGAACCGGATGCCGAGGGCGCCGCCGTGCACGACAGGGGCTGCAAAGGAGATCTGCGAAAAGTTCTTCGCCACCTCCTTCAACAGTTTCGGACGGAACGGTGACGACAGGAGGATTCTGCTGAGATCGAGGCCCCTCTCGTCGAGCTCGCCCAGCAGTCGGATGAGGCGATCGACGCCGCGGGCGCTCTTGAACTCCAGGTTCCACCAAACCCCCTCCAGATCGGAGTGGGTCAACAGCTCCTCCAACGTCGCGACGTTGGGACGCTCCTTCCTGAGATCACACAAGGTCTTGTTGCGCACCAGGAAGCCGCCGACGAGCGAGTGCATCGACACGAAGGTGTCCTTGAGCGCGACGACATCGATCTGGAGCCGCCGGTAGCCCTCGCTGTGGGCGGCCAGGTAGGCGTCGACCGTACCGAGGTCGCGGCGCTCCACCGCCGAGCCATCGTGGCTGGTGAAGGTCCGGGTCCCCTTCTCCGGGAACCACGTACCGCCAGTCGGCACCGGCTTGCGAGGCGACCTCATCGCTTCCTCCAGCACCGTGGGTTCGGGTACTGGTCGCACTGACTGTTCATGCACTCTCATCGTAGGCCCACCTTTGTATGCGGTTGTCATTACGCAGCTTCCGCAGCAGCCGCCCACGGGTGGGGCCGATGCCGCCAACGGCCCGTCCAATGCGAGCCGCGATCTCTGCGTACGACATCTCGGTCTCGAAGAGCATCCAGATCAGGTCGCCATCCGCTTGGGGAAGGTCATCCACCGCTCGGCGGACGGCTTCACGTCGAGCCACGAGATCCACGACATTGTCGGGCAAGTCCTCAGATTCAGGCTCGGGAACATCCCAGTCGACCGGGGTCTCCCGACTCCGCCGGCGACAGGCCTGAATGGCAGCGTTCGCCGTGGTGACCTGTAGCCAGCTCCGAAGGGCTCGTGGGTCACGGATCGTGTGCGCACGCCGGATGAAGCTCACCCAGGCATCCTGTACGGCGTCGGTGGCGTCCTGGTCGCAGTGCGCGTAGCGGCGAGCCGTTCGCCACATGCGTTCTTCGCAGGCCTGGACGATGGTCGTGAAGGTGTTGGCGTGACCGCTGCGGTATCTCAACAGAGCCTCGCCCAACTCTTCGGGGGTCATTGCTCGAGGATCGACACTCATCGGCTCGGCTACACCGGGTTGCTCGTCGGTTGTACTCTGCGTCTCCATGACCTGCATCGTGGACCTCGCCGGTCAATGCTCGGTAAACGCCCGGTGAACGGCGCCGCAGACCCCGGTTCGGTTGGGGCAGTTCGTGACCCACGGAGAGGTAGGGGAGGTCGCCGTCGATCACATTCTGCATGTAGGCACCGCGACCTTCGTGGGCATCGACGAGCTGTTAGACGCTCCGCACCCGAAGGCCCCGATCCCGAGGGGAGGAAACAGCGACTTGGGGGCGTCGATGATGATCGAGTCGGCTCGCTCGATCCGCCAGCGACCCCGGTCGGTGAGCTGGTCGAGTGGCGGAGGTGGACGGGAATCGAACCCGCCTACGAGGGATCACCCCGTACACCCGCTTTGAAGGCGGGGGAGCCCACCAGGCGCTCAGACACCTCCGCCCAGTAATGTAGCGGGTTTCGTCGGCGGGGAGGTCGCGTGAAGGTCGTGCTGCTAACCCAACTGCTAACCCTGTTGAGCTGCCGCTCTGTTGCCAACACGGTACTTCTGGCCGAGCTCCAAGTCGCCAACCCCGACCAGATGGATGCACTGCGGTGCGATCATCTCTCACTCCACACGATGAAGGAGACTACTGCTGCTCCAATCCCGAGCCAGAGTATTTCACGTCCAGTTGCGGGTGACCCCCAAAGGATAGGTTCCGTCGACGATCCACCAGAAAAAAAGGACCACCCAGGTGGGAATCACCAGGAAGCGTAGTGCCAGCACAATCGCCGCAACGCTTGCAGCTAGGCCAGCTAACAACAACACGAAGGTCACCGCAGCCAGAACAAAGGCGATAATGAAGATCCCGACCTCTGACAGGCGATCACCAGTCGTCTCACCTGCCACCAGGGGGAATCGATGGCCATTCATCAACAAGATGGATAGTCCAATCAGGTGTCAAGCCGCAAGGTTGAATGCGGCAAATACGGTTGTCCATATCGACAGGTTCCTCGGGTCAAGGGCATCGAGCGTGGGGGACTCAGCCCGGAGCGGCGAAGCATACGTCCGCCGAGCCGGCTTGAAACTCAAGTGAGAGCACCTGGACATCCATATCCGGTCTTTCGCTACCTCCAAAATCCTCTGATACGAATGTTCGCTCATCCAGGTAGGCGACGAACGTGTCCTCACTAACGCTTGCGAGTGCAACAACGTGGCACTGCGAGCAAATTGGGTCGCGGCCCAGACCGCAACTCTTCTCCTCCGACAGGATCGGTTCTGCCCCGGGCAGATCAGCAAATACTTCAGGGCCGAGCATCGGTTGGGAGCACCCACCACATAGAAGCAGCGCAACGAGCATGTAGGCGGTAGAGCGAAGGATCGTCATCTCATTCCTAGTTGCTCGCGAGCCGCTCAACGAGCGCTCGACCTTCGACTATCGGAGCGACCAGCCCGCTCAGACTCGAATAGGCATCGGGTGTTGGATCGACAAGGCCGTCGAGGGGCGGCCATGATCTCCTCCACGCGTCGAGTAGGTTCCGCGGGCGCGGGCGGGTTCGTGTTCGTGCGCCAGGCCCACCTCGTCGGTCGCCGGTGCCATCGAGCCATCCGCCGACACTAGCGCCACCCAGGTTGCAACTCGCTGATTCAACGAAACCGAGGAGGCAAGATCACTGTCCGCTCCGCACCCTCCTAACCGGCGAAGCCGAACGCCTTCACTGCTCGGGAACGCCACCTGGGGCCGTGGGGACTGTAGATCTGTTTGTGTAAGTGGGGTGGTCGGTGGTTAGCGGTGACCGGCGAGGCGGTCGTGGTAGTGGATGGTCAGGGTGTTCAAGATACTCTTCCAGCCGTTGATCTGCCCGGTGGGGTTCTGCCGGTTCTTCCTGCGTTCGATCGCAACGAGGTAGAGCACTTTCAGCGCTGCGTTTTCGGTCGGGAAGTGCCCGCGTCAGACGGCGGCTTTGCGGAATCTGGCGTTCGTCGACTCGATGGCGTTGGTGGAGTACACGATCTTGCGTAAGTCGACGGGGAATTCGAGGAAGGGCACGAAGTCGGGCCAGGCGTCTCGCCAGGCTTTGATCATCGCTGGATACTCGGGCTCCCACACAGCGGCGAACTCGGCGAACTCCAACTCCGCGGCCTCCAGCGATGGGGCGGTGTAGATGCGGCGGAGCTGTCGGGTGATTTGTCCCCAGTTCTTCTTCGATGCGTAGCGGAGACTGTTCTGTATCAAGTGCACGACACACAGTTGCACGTCGACGAGTGGCCAGGTGGCCCGTGCCGAGTCCGGCAGTCCCTTGAGACCATCGCAGCACAACACGAGGACGTCGGTGACGCCCCGGTTCTTGAGTTCGGTCATAATCGGTCAACCAGAACTTCGGTGACTCCCCACCGGTGGGCCCGACCCACAGCCCGAGGATGTCCCTGCGGCCGTCGAGCCCGATCCCCATGACCACATAGACCAGCCGGTTGGAGACGGTGCCGTCTCGGATCTTGATCCGGATCCCGTCCACCAACAGCACCGGGTAGATCGGATCGAGCGGCCTCGATTGTCAGGCCACCATGTCATCGTTGATGGCATCGGTGACCCTGCTGATGGTTGACCGGTCGATGTGTTGACCGACCACATCCTCCAAGTGGGCGGCGATGTCACCGGTCGTCAGCCCTTTGGCATACAACGAGATGATGGTCTGATCCAGCCCAGCGAGCCGGCGTTGCCCGACCGGCACCGTGACTGGTTCGAACGACCCGTTCCGATCCCGAGGCACCTCGACAGTGACATCACCGATCTCGGTCCGAACCGTTTTCGGGTAATACCCGTTGCGGGAGTTCCCCGAGCCGCGTCCCTCGACAGCGTGTGGTTCATAGACGAGGTGTTCGGTCAGCTCGGCCTCCAACGCAGTTTGCATGACCTGCTGGATCAAACCCGTGAGCAGGCCGCCCTCACCGGTCAACGCGATGCCCTCGTCTCGGGCCTGATCAACCAGGCGGCCCGCCACGGCCGTCAACTCAGCATCAGCCGGCAGCACCAGCGACCGCTTCTTATTCGCCAGCTCGACCTCGGTCGAACCAGACAACTTCCTATCATTCGTCATTCAGGTGATCCTTCCAGACCCACGACCCGAGGCCGTGGATCAATCAGAACCACCCCGACTTACACAAACTCTGCAACAGTCCCCGACGCGGTTTGAAGGTGGGGGAGCCCACGGGGCCGCTTCAGACACCTCCACCAAGGAATGCAGCGGGTTTCGGTGGGGCGGCGGGGGCGATTCGCGAGTCCGTCAGATCGATGGACGTAGTGCTACACCTGGTGCTACACTTTTTTTATGCCGACGACTCGACCCCGACACCCCGTTACCGAGACAGAAGAGATTGCACGGGTGCTCGATGAGGCAGCGTTGCGTTGGCCCGGTGTCTCTAGAGCCAAACTGATTCACCATGTTTTGACTGATTGGGCTGCTGGTGGGCGGTCCTCAGCAGCTCGTGCCGAGGCACGTAGAGAACTTGTCGGCTCGATGCCGGGGTCTGCCGACTTGTATGACCGCGAGCAGGACTGGCCCGAGTGATTGTTGCTGACGCCAGTTGGGTCATCGCTCTTCGGGATCCCAAGGATTCACACCACGAGGATGCTGCGGATTCGAATCGAAAGTTGGGCGACGAAGCGGCCGTCCTGCCTGCCGTGACCTTGGCCGAATGTCTCGTCGGCCCAGCAAAGCTGGGGCTGCTCGACAAGGCGGCTAGAGATCTCCGGGCAGCCTTCGAAATTCACGAAGCCGACGGAGATGCTCCGGTGCGGTGGGCTTCGCTTCGGGCCTCGACCGGTCTACGCCTGCCCGACGTCATTGTCCTCGACACAGCACTGCACCGGGAAGCTCGTGGCATCGCAACATTTGATGATCGTTTGGCGTCACGAGCGTTTGACAGCGGGCTTGTGGTGATTGGGTTCGCTCAGTAGCGGTCGTCGCTGGGAGCCCAACTGGCAGCCATCGGCCTTGAACCCCGGCGGCTGACGCCGCACCGGAACGGCTGGTCGAAGCACACAGGTCACCATATGTGGACCGCGTCGAACGGATACGGTCTGTCACTTTGTTGGTTGTCGGACGCCGAGCGCACGGCACAATAGCTGGGTGCGACACTCCGTCAGTTATCCGAGAATCACCGTCGGCGGCATCCTTGCTGCCGGATTGGGCTACGGAGTCTTCGAGGCGTACCGCAAGTGGTACTTTCCTCGCGATCCGCATCGGTCCATTCCGCAGGGCGCTCGTGTCGTCGCCCCGTCTGACGGTCGGGTCATCTATCTGGAGCACGTTGAGGATGGGGTGGTTCCGATCGCCATCAAGGGCAGACGTGAGATTCCGCTGGACGAGATCGTCAAGAGCGAGAGCCGCCCCCTGTCGGGGACGCTGATCGGGATATTCCTGTCGCCCTACGACGTCCACTATCAGCGTTGCCCCATCGCTGGAGAGGTCAGAGAGATCACGTATCACCCGGCACCATTCAACGAATCGATGGGCGACATGTTCGTCCGCAATCTGTTCCGGCTCAAGAATCGATATGCCAACTCCACCCATGTCTGGACCAACGAGCGCAACATCGTGCGGATCGACGGCGACGACCTCTCGGCCTACGTTGTGCAGATCGCCGACCAGCAGGTGAACAGGATCGACTGTTACATCCGCGAAGGTGACAAGGTCACCGTGGGCGACAAACTCGGCATGATCCGCTGGGGTAGCCAAGTGGACCTCTTCATTCCCGGTTTGAAACCGGACGATGTCGTGGTCAACACGGGGGACAAGTTGCGGGCCGGCGAGACCGTCCTGGTTGCCTGACCAAGCTGCCGGGGCGTCCACCGGCAGCCGACGCGGCCCAAATGCTTGGCAGGGTCGATCCCTTCGTCGTGTGGCTCGGTGATTGCGCCCTCTCGGTAGTAAGCGGCCTCGCCGGCCAGGGGTCTGCACTCGGCCCGTTGATCGGATCCTTGACGATCGACTAACTTGTGGGCGGAAACGGCTCCAGAAGCGAGGGACGACAATGACTATCTATGGTTTCGAAGATGAGAGTGCACTACCGGAGTTGACAGCTGCACAGGCACTGGCATTCCGGTCGATACACGCAATCTCCGCAGTAATCAGTACGACTATTGAGACGCTGGGTGCGTCGGACTCTGTCACGGTACTTTCGACTGCGACGGATAGTCTTGCGGCTGCCGTGAGTTCTATGTCCGCTGGATCGCTTCCCAAGTGCCCCCATGCGCCTCCCGGAAAACCGATAGGTCCGGCTTTCGACCAGTCATACAACATGTATCTCAAGTGCGGGCACGGCACCCACTGTTGGTCGTACCCAAGCCGCCAAGTCATGAGCTGTCCGTGAGTTCATTCGCCATTGCGCTGTCGACGATGGTCGTCTTTACCGGGCTTCAGTCAGATAATCGTGAACTGTGGGTGGCGGTCATGCTCATGTCAGGCCTCACGCTTATTGCAGTGATCACCTCCGCTTTCTTTCTCAGCGACACTCAGCCCGGTTACTCGGCGCTTGCCATCCACGCGTGGACCCCGCTTCTTGTGCTTTCAGTCTCAGCTGCGGTAAGCCTGCTCACTCTGCTGGCTTTCAACGTCAACGAGCAAGGTTCCCTGACGGCCGTATTGCCCGCAGGATCGGAAGGGGCTGCTGGTGTTGTCGGCGGTCTCGCCACGCTGGGGGGATTGGTTGTCGAGGGGAGCCGAAGGCTTCTGGCTGATCACCGAACCCCCTGGCTTGCTGAACGCCAGTTGCGGTGGCTCATCGGCACCAAGGCCGATCGGCTGACCGAAGCAAACACGGAGCTTTGGCATCGTCTTTGGGGCTCGAACATTCCTGACGATCTCTGGACTTACAAGGGAATCAAGAAGACCCTTGAGATGGCCAAGCCCCTACCGTGAGATGAGCGCCACAGGCGCGCCCTTTGTGGTCGAACGGCTGCTTGCTCCCGAAATTGAAATGCCTCCGAGGAGGGTTATCGCCACTGACCGTGCACATCGCCCAGGCCGGCCTCGGTCATCCGGCGAACCTCCCAGAGGGCCAGGAGGGTCGTAGTTATCGCGCCGACGAGGCTCATGGCCTGCCCAACCCCGACGCTCAACCCCAGGTCGGCCTCACCAAAGATCCCGAGTCCATTGAGGATTGCCGGGCTTGCGGTGGTCAGGGCGAGGACCGCCCAGGTCGTGACAACGGCAGCAGCCGGACCGAGCTTCGGATGCCCTTCCGCAATGCGGTATTGATATTTCGTGACGTAGAACAGGGAGTAGTAGAAGAACGTCATGATCCAGAGGGCCGGTATCAGAACCGCCAGGCCGATGAGCACGTAGACGACAATCCGTGCTCCCTCGACGAGTTCACCGGGAGACACTGGTCCGGTGCTACCGACCAGATCCGACTCGGTCCCAGCCTCCAGCCAAGGTGCGAAAGACTCCAGGATGGACGACAACACGAACATCGCCATGAACGCACTGATAGCGGCACCGATGGTCCGCGTGACTCGCCACAGCGAGGCTCGAGCGAGCTCGCGGCTGGACTCCGGCACCTTCGTCGATAGCCAAAGGCTGATCGTAATGGTCGCCAGTCCGGCCACGACCATTGAACGGAGCGCCTGAACGATCGGAATGACTCCGACAGCGGCAAGCTGCGACGCGGCTTCACCAGGATCGGAGCGTTCTACGGCCGGATAGACACCAATGAGAAAGAGGCTGGCCACTCCGATCAAGGTTCGGTAGGAGCCGAGCATGTTGATCTGGGTGTCTTGAAAGCCGTATCGGTCACGTGGGAGGAACAGCAGCCGACTCAGGCCGACTGGCGACACCAGTGATCTGATCGATACGGGTGGCACCGCAGGAGGTGGACCGGAAGCAGCTACCGCTCTCGCCAGCAAAACCGAAACCAGAGCGCCCATCCCATACCACAGCGCCGACCTGGTGTCGGCCGCACTGGTGAGGGTCCCTGACTCGTCGACCGGTGTCTCGACGAACACACCAACGAGACACAGTACAGCTAAAAACCAGCACGCACGGCGGGCAATGAGACGTAGGAGATCGTATTCGCTCTGGTCCGGGGATTTGGCCCGGTGTTTCTGCCAGGACTTGACCGTCAAGATGGTGAACATCACAGCCAAGAATCCCGCGAAGGCTGCAAGGGAAATGGCCGGAGGGCGATCGAGTTCTCTGCCGGCCTCTTCTGCCTCCGTGACTGCGACACCGAGGGCTACACAGCTTCCGAGTAGGAGGCCCGCAGCGAGGAACCAACCGAGTCTCGTTACAAGTCGAACAGCGAATGATGGGCGCTGACGTGCGGCCGGACTCGCGTCAAGGGGACGCCGCAAGGCGCCCTGGCGGGATTGGCCACCAAGTAGTGGCGGAGGAGGCGACGCTCTTGGAGACGGAGACGGAGACGGAGACGGAGGCGGAGACGGAGACGGAGACGGAGACGGAGGCGGAGGTGAGGGTGGCGGTGGTGGCTGCGGGCTCGAAAGGTGAGGCGCCGACGGTGGCGTCGGTGGCTTGGGATGATTGGTGGAGTCGTCCATTGACGTTGACTAATCTCGAAGCTCGACAACCAGCGCGATCCAGATGTCGGCAAAGGGCTTGATGGTTTCGATCTTATGGGTTGGTAGCGTCGGCCTCCAAAGATGCCCGTGGCGAATGCCGGCAACATGCTGGTCAGGCGAAGGATTTTGGTGGGACTCCACGAATGGTTGAGTAATGGGGTCGGAACTCGCCGAGACGGCAACGGATCTGGAGACTCGATTTCGAGAGCTGTATGACGAGGCTCTGCCGGTCGTCTATGGCTTCGTGCTTTTTCGCGTTGGCCGGAATCGTGATTTGGCCGAAGACCTGACGGCCGAGACGTTTGCCGTCGCCGCCTCGGAGTACCGAGCCGGCAGGCCCGACGTGGTCACCGTGTCATGGCTCCGCACCGTCGCTCGGCGACGCATCATCGACCACTGGCGACATCAGCGCGTCGTCGACCGCAATGCCCGCAAACTCTTCGAACGGTCGTGGGCCGACGATCCATCCGATTTCGTCGAGCGCGAGAGGGTGATAGCTGCCCTGGACCGGATCGCCGAAACTCAGCGGCAAGCGCTGATCCTCCAACACGTCGAACAGCTCACCGTGGCCGAGATCGCAGCAGTGCTCGGCCGCAGCGAGAAGGCGGCCGAGTCGATACTCAGCCGAGCCCGTGTCGCCTTTCGCAAAGCCTACGAAGGGGGTCGCCCGTGACTCACCGAGATCCGCTCAGCCGGTTGTCGGAGCTTGCCGACATGAGTGAGGAGCCAACGCCGGCGTTCAGGCAACGGTTGCTGAACGACCTGATCCCACAGCTCCATGGCGACGACGACCCGTCGGTCGAAACGAACCCCGTCGCCATGCTCGAGCTGCGTCGATCGGCGCAACGAGCTGATTCGAAGATCCGACGTGTCGTGCTCGGTGCCGTGGCCGCCGTGGTCATCGCCGTCGCCATCGGCATCGGCGCCGGGTTCGGCACCGCACCCGACGGTTGGTCCTCCACCACGGCCTCCATCGAGGGTGACAGTCCCCTGGCCACCAGTGACGGCATCTCCTCCGAAACGGCGCTGGCGTTGATCGAGGGAGCCGGTGGCGTCGATGCGCTCGTCGTTGGTGAGGTCGTCGAGAGCGCGCCCTGGAACGTCGTGACCTTCGACCCGCTCGACAATCGTCGCGTGCTGCTGGCCGACGCCGAGTACCGGTTCCCCACCACGGCCGAGCTCTGGATCATCGACGACGGCACAACCTCCCAGGCGACGTTGCCGTGGCTCGAGGAGGTCAAGACAAAGTCCGGCGGCATCTTCCAGCGCGACGGGACGATCCTGTTCAACGCCGATGCGTCAAACATGACCGGTACGCCGATTCTGACGAGCGACGGCGAGCTCCTGGCCCGTCCCAATACGGCAGCGCGCCTGGGACTCGGCGCCAGTGAGGGTGAGCTGTTGCTGGTCATCGGTGCCTCGCACCATGAGTGTCCGACGCATACCGTGCAGGTGGGTGGTCTGGAGTGGGCGACCTCACTGGACCTCGAGCCCAACGCATTCGCCCGAGTTGCCATCCCCGAGTCCGGAGTGGCGATGGCGTTCCCCTACTACCTGTCCCACGACGACTGCGAGGAAACCACCTCCAAGGTGGCCAGGGCATGGGACCTCGTCACCGGCGATCCCCTTCCCGACTACCCGCTCGACGGCATGGAGATCGCCCACGCCGCGGTCAGCGACGACGGTCGTCATGGCATCGTCCTCAGCCCCAACGGGCAGGTCAGGGTCGTCTCGATGAGCTCCGGCGAACCGATGCGCACGCTCACGACCGTCGATGCCGGCGAGGTCTACAACCCGCTCGCACTCAACGCCGACGGCACCATCGCCGCCGTGGCCACCAGCTCCGGAGACGTCAGCGTCTGGCACGTGAACAGCGGCGAGTTGCTGTTCGAGATCAGCGGCGATGAACGCCCGATTTGGGAGGGCCTGTACCTCGAGGTCGGGCCGGGGCTGGCTTACGACGCAACCAGAGCCGCCGTACTCGACGCACGGGCCGGCACGTGGACCATCTACACCCTCGATCCGGCCGACTGGGTCGAAGGCGCCTGCGCCAACGGCTTCGCACTGGATGACCTGGCGGACGAGCTCGAACACCTCGGTATGCGATCGACCTGCTGAATCCCGACCCATGCGCTCGACTCCAAACCACCACGATCGCCTCTCCGACCGGAGAGGGACGAAGAAAGGGAACTGCCATGAAGAACCTGATTCGGATTGCCGTCACACTGGCGCTCTTGAGCGCGACCATCGTGTTCGGATGGGTGTCACCTGCGAGCGCCGAGGGGGCCACGCAGCTGTCCGGCGTCGGCCTGCCGGCCGCCGCGGGCACGGCGCCGTGTGACGATGCGGCCTACGCCGACGCCGACTATGCGATCGGTATGACCGGTGATCTCGAAGGCTGCATCTACGGGTTCATCACCGATTTCCGGTTCCACCCGAGCGGCACTTATCAGGAGTCTGCCGACGAGGTCTTCGTCGGCAGCTACGGAGCGTTGACCGGCACGTTCGAGCTGACCGAGTTCTACACTGCCAAGTTCGACGCCGACCAGAACCTGGTGTGGTCGCGCTGCAAGCATCCGATCGTCACTGGATCGGGCACCGGCGACTTCGCCGGCGTGACCGGTCGCTTGGACTTCAAGGATGACATCGAGGCGGGCAACGCCCCCTACACCGGTCACCTCCAGTTGGGTTGATCTCCGGATCGAGGGAGGGTCGAGCGGCCCGTCGGCTGATGCCCAAGCCGGTGCGCTATTCTTGGGCATCAGCCAACCGGAATCCGCCACAGCCACCAAGCAAACCCCGGTCGTCGACGCCGCCCGTTCGGCACTGCGGGACGTGATCGCAGGTTTGCGGGCACCGCTGCCGGACCTGTCGTTGCCGTCGCTGGCGGTGCCGATCGCCATGTATGCGGCGTTCGCCCTCGTCGTGGGGTTCGCCGGAGGCCTGCTTCGGCCCGAGGCCCCGACGTGGTTCGAGCTGACGGTCTTACCACCGCTCCTGGTTGTCTACCCGAGTCTGATCGAGGAAGTGGTGTTCCGGGGCCTGCTGCTTCCTCGGCGGTTGATGTCGGCGCCGCCGGCCAAGCGGCTCGTGGCGATCTCGATCTCAACCGCACTGTTCGTGTTGATGCACCCCCTGAACGCATGGTTCGTCGGTCTCAGCGACACCAGCCAGTTCGTGACACCGACGTTCCTTATCATCGTGACCGCGCTCGGCTTCACGTGCGGCCACCTCTACCTGCAGACGGGGTCGCTGAGGGCGCCGATCCTTTTGCACTGGGTCACTGTGGTGGCGTGGAACCTCTTCCTGGGGCGGGACTTCAGCGTCGGGTGACCCGGGTGACTGGTCGGGCTGTGACCGCCGCGATACGTTCGGTCACCTCGTCCACCACGTCGACCGTCGTCCGCTGGCTGAGAAAGGCGAGGCGGATCCAGAGCCGGTCGTCGATGGTGGTGCTTGACACGTGGACCCGCCCGGATCCGTTCAATGCCTGCTGAATCGCCAGGGTGGCGTCGTCGCCGTCGGTCGAGCGAAACGCCACGACCGACAGCTCGGGTTCGGTGATCAGCTCGACCCCCGGCAGGTTGCCGAGCGCCACGGCCGCCCGCCCGGTCAGGTCGAGCATCGAGTCGAGGGTCCGGCGGAACGCGTCGACCCCGTGCAGGTTCAACGCCAGCCAGAGCGGCAGCCCCCGGTTCGGCCTGGTCAACTCGGGACCCATGGACAGGTAGTGGGGGAGGTTGCCGTCGACCACATCCCGCATGTAGGCGCCACGACCATCGTGGGCGTCGACGAGATGTTCGACTGAGCGCACCAGCAGGCCACCGACCCCGAATGGTAGGAACAGCGACTTGTGGGCGTCGACGGTGATCGAATCGGCCCGCTCGATACCGGCGAGCCGGGCCCGGCCCCGGTCGGTCAACTGGAAGAAGCCCCCGTAGGCGGCGTCGATATGTAGCCAGCACCCGTGGGTTGTGGCCAGGTCGGCGCACCGTTCGAGCGGATCGATCGCTCCGGTGTCGGTCGTGCCCGCCGTCGCCGCGATCATCATCGGCTGGAGGCCGGCGGCCACGTCGGATTCGATGGCCTGCGCCAGCTCTGCCGGGTTCATTCGCAGCCGCTCGTCGGTTGCGATCAACCGGACCCTGTCGGGGTGGATGCCGGCGATTCGGGCTCCCTTCGTCATCGAATGGTGGGTCCGCACCGAGCTGTAGACGACACCGTCGTCGAATCGCCCGTCGAACCGTTCGCCGAGCCTGGAGCGGGCAGTGACGATCGCGGTCAGGTTCGCCAGTGAACCGCCCGACATCAACACACCGCCGGACCCGTCCCCGAGACCGAACAGCGACGTCATCCACCGGATGACCGACTCCTCGATCGCCACCATCCCGGGCGCGGCATGCGACCCGGCGGTGTAGCGGTTGAGTACTGCACCCAGGTAGGTCCCGACGGCGGCGCTGTAGAGGGCGCCGCTGGGGATGTAGGACAGGAACCGGCCCGACGCGGTGTCGAATCCGGTGTCGACCGCCCGGCGAACCTGTTCGAGCAACTCGTCGACGGCGGTCCCGGACTCGCCGGGCGGTGCCAGGAGCTGTTCGAGCAGTGCGTCGTCGATCGGGCCGTGCGACGCCGGTGCGTCGGCCCGTTCGTCGATGAAGCGTGCGATGAAGTCCGACACGGCGTTCTCGAGGACGGCTCGGTCGTCGGGGCCCGGTTCGATCGGTAACGGCGTCACGGAGTCCGATCGTATCGGCAGGTCAGTCAACGGTTGCCAACACCCGGCCGGTGACCGCACCGACCTGGTCGTGCCAGCCGCGGAACCGGTTGCAGTCGAGCGGCCCGTCGTAGTCACGGAGCGCCGAGTGGGCCACCCGGGCGGCAGCGGCGACGCCGGTGATGTCGATCGGCAGCGACGATCGGAGGCCGGCCCCACTGGAGCGATCGACGCCACCGGTACGGGCGGCGGCGTCGCCATTGGATTGGTCGCCGGCGAGGGCATGCAACCGGTCCAGCGGCTCGACGATGCACGCAGCCGCGGCGAGCAGCCAGGTCGACGTCAAGTCGCCGCCGTGCTCACCGGCCTTGCCGTCGAGGGCGATGGTCGGGAAGGTCGACCGGTCCGACAGTACCCGCTCCGCCATGCGAGCCGACCGGCACGCCTCATCCACGCTTCGCTGGAGCGACACCACCGCTCGCCCGACGTCGTCGCGGCGGAGCTGATGACGACCGAGATGGTCGAGTCGGAAGGCCCGGGCGGCCAAACGCTGTTGTTCGGCCTCGAAGCGTTCCACGAACGGGATCTGGTGTGGGGGTATGTCCCAAGCGGAGCTGAGGCGGTCGAAGAGCTGATCGGTCTCGGCCGCAAGCCGGTGGTAGCCGCCGAGGGCGGCGGCCTCCATGGTGTTCACCATCACGGTGAACGTCCGGTCGGTGACGCCGACCCGGCTGAGGAAGACGCCGAGCCATTCCAGGGCGATGAACGGGTTGCCCTGCGTGGCCGCCACGTATGACACCGAGACGGCGAGGCGTTCGAGTCGCAGGCCGGTCATGTCGTGGATCCTCGGGCGGAGGCAGCGGAGGAGGAGGGCCGTGCTGCCGGACACGTCGACGCCGTTCACCGCCAGATCCTGCAGCACGGCCGCAGCCGCCACGAGTTCGTCCGGCGAGAGATCTTCGGTGGTCAGGGCCAGCAGCAGCGGGTGGGTGACGGTCTCCGGGAGGCGGTTCAACTCAGGTGGTCCGGGGTTGGGGACCGGCAGTTGCGGAACCCGTACCCGTGCGAGCCCGGTGAAGGAGCGGACCTCCTCGTAGAGGGCGATCTCCATCAGAGCCGCGGCTCGATGCCGGGCGTTGCTGTTGGGTCGTCGGTTCCGGCGGCGATGACGGTCGGTCGTTGCGGTCGCCTCCTCGGGCCGCAGAATCGGATCGGCGACCCCGCTCACCTCGTACCAGCGCCGCAGCGCGTCGACAGTGGGTGGCCCGTGCGGTCCGTCGCACTGTGCCATCGCCCGCACCCAGGCCCGCGCTACCACACCGCCGCGCTCGTCCGGCCGAACCTGGGAACGGAACCACGGTTCACTCAGCGGATCGACGGTGCGGCGTCGACGAATGTCACCCGACAGCGGCCGTGGTGTGACACAGCGGGCGACCTTCGCAATCCCGGCCCGACACGTCCCCCGCGGTGACGACTCGTCGCGGCCGCCGGCGATGTCTGGGCTTGATTTCGATGCGTACGGCAGCGGTAGACCGTCGAGCCCGTAGTAGAGGCGGATGACGGTTCGCTCGTCGTCGGTGAGTTCCGTTCGGTCGAGCAGCGCCAGCAGGGTTCGGCGAACCTCGCCGAGTGGGCGGTGTCGTCGCCGGCCGTCACCGGTGTCGGCGAAGAAGTAGCCGCCCACGTTGCCGGGCAGCCTGCGGGTCGAACCGTGATGTCCCATGACCGTGGCCCGCCAGAAGCCAAACAGGGCCTGACATTCGCGGCTGGTCACGTGCTGCCGGTCGCTGCGATCGGACCCCCGGATTTCGCGCAATGTATGCCTTTCACCGCCGCCGAGCCCACATAATTTTCTTGTCCTCGATGATGACATGGAGTTCAAGATTCGATGAGCCGACCTGCTTCAGATCAAGTCTAGGCGCGGCGTCATGGCCGTGTTCGAGCCGGATGAAGCTGGAGGGAATTCATTTGGCACCGACGGCGTTGACGGCGATCCGGTTCGGCTTCGGCCAAGGGCGATCCGGACACGCCGTCGGCGTCGCGGTCAGTCCGACGGTTCGCTCTGTAGCGCATCGACGGGGAGGAGCGTGAAGGCCGGTGTGAACAGGCCGCGGATCCCCAACGTCACCGTGACCACAACCGAGAGCGCCACCGCTCCCAGCACCAGGTACATGACGACGAGCTGAATCAGCACGGCGTCACGCGGCGCGACGCCGGCCAGGAGCAGGCCGGTCATCGCTCCGGGTAAGGCGATGAGGCCGACGACGTTGGTCCGCTCGATCTGAGGAACGAGGGCCAGGCGGGCGATCGGGCCGCCGATGTGCTGGACGATCTGCATATGCGACATACCGGTGGCCATCAGAGCCTCGATCTGTCCTCGGTCGGCGACGGCGGCGTTCACGGTCTGTTTGGCCCCCAGCACGAGGGCCGGCAGCGAGTTGCCGATCGTGATGCCGGCGATGACGATGAGGTTGACCGGTTCGTAGGCGATGATCCCCAGGCCGAACACGACCAACAGGCACAGGCCGACCGTGGCCACCACCGCAGATCCGGCGATCAAGGGCCCGTTGGGCAGTTTCGGGGCCCGGCGGCGGGCCACGGTCGCCGTGACGCCGACCATACCGACGACCCAGATCCAGGCCAGTGCCATCGCCTGAGACGAGGTGACGATCAGGCCGAACAGCAGCCCGACGGCCACCAGCTGCGCTGCCGCTCGGATGGCGGCAATCGTCAACTGGCGGGTGATCCCGAGCCGCAGCCACCAGCCGACAACCATCGTCACCACGACCAGAACCAGCGATGCGGCGGCTTGAACCCACGAAACGCTCTCGATCATCTCCCGACCGTATCTGCGCCGGGGTCGGGTCGCCCAGTGGGCCGCTGTCAGGTGCCGGCGGCCGGGTCGACCGGGGGTGGACCGTCAGTCGTCGTCGGAGTCGTCCTTGGGCCCTCGCTCGTCGGACTTGCCCTTGCCGCCCGAGTTGCCCCGGCCGGAGTTGTCGTTCACGTTGACCTCGGAGTCGTCCTCGTCGGACTCATCGTCCTCGGAGTCGTCCTCGTCGGACTCATCCTCGTCGGAGTCGTCGTCATCGTCGGACTTGCCGTCGGAGTCGTCATCATCGGAGTCGTCGGCGTCATCGACCGAGCGATCACCAGACTCCGGCTTGCCGCAATCGCTCTGCGCCTCCTCCCGCATCGATCGGCTGCCGGGTTCGTCGGAGGCGTCGTCACTCTTGTTGCGAGCCCGGGCCGATACGTAGGCACCGTGGTTCTCCGCGTCTTCGCAGGAGACGAGGTCTGCGTCGTCGTCCACTGCGTCAGCCGAGCCGCTCCCATCGTCACCCGATGTCGAGGTTGACGATGTCGACGATGTCGGCGAGGCGCCTGTGGTCTCGGTGGTCGATGGCTCGGTTGTCGTGGTGGTCTCCTCGACGATGTCCTCGTCGGCCGTCGTCGTCAGCGGCTCCTCGGCCACGACCGGGTCGACGTCCTGGGTCTGAACAACCGCGGCCACCGTCGCCGCCGCGGTTCCGGTTCCGATCACGGCCGTCACGCCGATGACAGCTGCCTTGTGGGCGAATAGCGCCGCGAACGATGTTGGGATGGCCAT
This sequence comes from Acidimicrobiales bacterium, assembly GCA_965216675.1. Lineage (GTDB taxonomy): Bacteria > Actinomycetota > Acidimicrobiia > Acidimicrobiales > SZUA-35 > JAHELU01. The sequence continues at coordinate 3,875,571 of CBDCGK010000004.1, forward strand.
GGTCTCTGCCCCTGCCGTTGGATGGCGTCGGAGTGACACCGATCGGGTAACAGTCGGGTAACGTCGTGGTTCCGGCCGGTCTTTAGCCAGTTGGGTCGGTCGGCTCACCGCTCCCACGGGCGGGTCGACTACACCCCGACTACACACCGACGACGACCAGCACCAGTCCGACGAGTACCACCGACAACCCGAGGTGAGCCGCGATCATGGTGGCCCGCCGCCCGGACTCCCGCTGGCGGCGGATGTAGAGCACGCCGGCCGTCACGTGGGCGATGATGGCGACGAGACAGCCGGCGAAGAGGCCGTAGATGGCGGCGCCGAGCTCACACCACCCGTCGTTGTAGCAGTCGGCGGCCGTGGCCGAGTACACCAGGAGGCCCGATGGAGGGCCGGCGGCCAGGGCGGCGATGACGCCGATACCGAGAGCGGCGAGCGCGAGCCCGAACGGATGGCCCTCTGATCCGCCCGCCGGAACCTCGTGCGGGGCGGTCGGAATCGGGGCGAACGGTACATCTCGGTCGTCGATTCGGTTCATGATTCCACCTTCGGCGATCGGCGCTCATCCCGGTATCGGGGCAATCCCCTAAATGGTCCTGGGGCGGCGCTGGGACAGGCGGACTATGGTCGTGACGGGGACAGGGCCGACCACCAACCATGTCATGGAGAACCAGATGAAACGACTACTCGCCGCGCTGGCCGCCGGAGTTGGCGCATTTGCGCTGACGGTTACCGCTGTTTCGGCCGAACCGGTCCCACCGCGACCGGGCTGCGGCTACGGCGACACGAACCATGCCCACCAGGCGGCACCGGGGTTGGATCCGCTCGGTCTTCGCCCCGGCCTGGGTAAGGGCGACACCAACCACCCGCACACCTTCCCGCCCGGGCAAGCGCCGGCCGGAGCCGGTGACCAGTCGAGCCCGCGGCGAGGCTGCCGCTGAAGCGACTCCGCGCAACGGCCGCCCCCACGTTGAGGGGCGGCCGTCGACACGAACAGCTGATGTTCAGCTGATCAAGGGGAGAACTACTCCATCATGTCGTGGGCGTGCATGTGGTGGTGGTCATGGTCTTCGCCGTGGTCACGGTTCTGGAGCTTGAAGTTGCCCTTGCCCCGAACACCGTTGATCTCCTCGGTGTTCATGGCGTAGGTCAGCACCGAGGCGGCGACGGCGTCGGAGTTGACGTCGAACGCTTCGAGGCTGATGTTGTCGAACGTGTCACAGGCCAGGTGGTAGCACGGGTCGTATTGATCCCCGGCGGTACCACCCCAGATGGCGGCCTGCTCCTCGGTCTTCAGCACCTCGGCGCCGGTGAACAGACCACCGGCCGGGATGTTCTGAGCGATGAAGGGACCGTAGTCGGAGCGTCCCGAGAAGTCGGTGCCGAGATACGGAAGGCCCCGAGCCTCGTAGAAGCCCTCGAAGAACTTCTCGATCTGGGCCGAGCCTTCGGGGCCCGGGCCGGCTCCGACGCCGTCGGAGTCGTCACCGTCGTAGATGAAGTAGACGAAGTTCGGCGAGCCGATCATGTCGAAGTTCAGGTAGAGGGCGATCTCGTCGATCTCCTCCTGGCTGAGGCCGGCCACGTACTGGGTCGACCCGATCAGCCCGGATTCCTCGGCCCCCCACCAGGCGAAGCGCACGGTATTGGTGGGCTTGACCTTGGCCATCTGGACGGCGGTCTCGAGGATCGCTGCGCTGCCGGTGCCGTTGTCCTGTACACCCGGACCCTGCTGGACCGAATCGAGGTGGGCGCCGGCCATCACGACATTGTCGTCGTTCTTGCCGGGCAGCTCGGCCAGGATGTTGTACTGGGTGGTCTCCACGGCGGGTTCGATGTTGACCCGGGCGGTGGCGCCGCCGTCACCCATGGCCACACCGGCCGCAAACGGGGCGCCGACCATCGGGATACCGATGTTCGACGGGGTGCCGTCGGGGTTGTTGGTGGCGTTGCCGCTCACCGCAGCCTCACGACCAGGGGTGCCCTGGTTGAAGATGATGATGGCTTCGGCTCCGGCCGCCTCGGCCAGGGTGGCCTTCAGCGAGAAGAAGCAGGCGCCGCGCTGGACGAGGGCGATGTCCATGTCGCCCGACCAGTCGATGCCGGCGAAGTCCGCCGCTTCACATCCACTGGTGGAGGCGGCGGGATCGTCGAGTGACAGGTCGACCGGGATGACCGGTCCGATGACCTCGCCGGTGCCGGAACCGCTGAACGATCCCGTGTCGTATTCGACCGCGACCGGAGACAGCTGCTCGAGCTCACCGAGAGCGGTGAAGGTGAACGGGAAGCCGTTGAGCTCCACGTCGTAGCCGGCGTCTTCGAGCACGCTCACGACGTAGTCGACCGTGGCGTCGTAGCCGGGGGTGCCGGCGGCCCGGTTGTCGTCATTGGCATCGGCGATGGCCTGGAAGGCCGCCTGGTGTTCGCGAACACCTTCGAGGGTGACACATTCGACGAGTTTGTCGACCGTGTTGTTGACCCGGGAGTCGCAGGACTTCGATGCTGCCTCCGCCGACATCGGAATGGCGACGACCGCCAGACACAGCATTAAGGCGGCTCCTAGAGCGAGCCGCAGCTTGGTGTACATGAGTAACCGTCTCACTTTCTTGAGATTTGTAGAACGCCCCGCCTTCTAACGGATCCGATGCTAGCCCAGACGTTCCGGTCGCTGTCAAGATCTCGTCGCAATAAAACCGCAACATTTCCGACCTCCACAAAGTCTCCAAGAATCCCCCAAGACCTCGGCGGCCCGATTTTTTAGCGTGTTCTGTAACCAATCCAGCCAGTTCATCCAGCCAGTGAATCCAGCCAAGGAGCCACGACATGCCACTGATCGACCTCATCGACGCCTCTTCCAGCCCGCTCCTGCTACGGGACCTCTTCGCGGAGGGCGATCCCGGGCCCCTAGTCGGCGCTCTGGCCCAGGTGCCGGAGCTGTGCGAGACGACCCTGCCGTTCGTCGGCGCCGCACTCGGGCCCTCCGCGGTGTCGTTCCGCCACAAGGAGATCGCCATCCTCCGCACGTCGGCCAACCTGGCCTGTCGCTTCTGTGTCGACGCCCACACGGTCGTCGCCTTCGAGAGTGGACTGTCGCAACGGGAGGTGCGGGCGTTGCGGGAGTGCCCCGACCCGACAACCGACGTGTTCACCGACCCGGTCGAGGCGGCCCTGATCGCCTGGGTCGACGCCGTCTCCACCGGCACCGGCGCCATCGACGCCGCCACCAGCACCCGAGCCAAAGAGCAGCTCGGCGACCATCTCCTCGTCGAACTCACCGTCACCGTCGGGGCAACAATCCTGCTCAACCGACTGGCCACCGGACTGCAACTGCCGACGTCCGACGCCACCATCGCCGCCCTGGCCGAGGTCGGCTACAGCACCTACAACCCTGGAACCAACGTACAAATCGGAGTCGCATCATGATCGCAACCGCCTTTGTTGACGAACCCACTGCCCTTGTCGACGGGGCCCCCGCCGCCGCTGTCGACGAAGCCGACGAAGCGCCCGCCCCTGCCCTTCACCCGGTGGACGAGGCGATCCGTGCGGGCACCATTCCCGGTCGGGTGTGGTTCTACTCGAACTACCACTGCAACCTGACCTGCACCTACTGCTTCACCGAGTCGTCGCCTACGGTGGCCAAGCGGGCCATGGACCCCGAACAGATCCTGCGGCTGGCGGCCCAGGCGGCCGAACTCGGATACACCGACTTCGGTATCACCGGTGGTGAGCCGTTCCTGCTGCCCTACATGACCGATCTGCTCAAGGACCTGTCGGCCATCGGTCCGACCATCGTCATCTCCAACGGCACGGTCTTCGGGCCCCGTCGGTTCGCCAAGGCGACCGAACTGGCCGGTCACGACGTGGCCATCCAGATCTCCCTCGACGCCGCCGAGCCCGACCTCAACGACGAGATGCGGGGCGAGGAGAACTTCAACAAGGTGGTCGACCTGGTGCCCCGCCTCGTCGACGCCGGCGTGACGGTGCGGATCGCCACCACCACCGAAGAGGGACGGCTCGACGTCGACCAGCACAACGAGCTCTGCGCCCTCCACCGGAGCTGGGGCATCACCGACGAGGACCACATCGTCCGCCCCGTCATCCATCGGGGACGGGCCGCCGAGGAGGACATGGGCACCGAGCTGGCGTTCCACGAGTTCCCGGCGGAGTTGACGTTCTCGGTCGACGGTGCCTGGTGGGGGCCGTTCGGTCCCAGCTTCACCGACGGCAAGCTCGACACCGACATGTTGATCACCCGGACCATGGAACCGGTGTCGACTCCGGCCTCGGCGCTCCTGCGGCTCGCGGAGGGACGACCGCAGGGCGCCGACACCCAGCTCGGCATCCGTTGAGTGTGATCACGTTCGCACCCGGTCGGGTGCACTACCAATTGCTAGCATCGCTGTCCATGGAACCGGTGCTGACCGCAGAGGAGCTGCGGGTACTGGCCTGCCTGGTGGAGAAGTCGTTCACCACGCCGGACCAGTACCCGCTGACCACCAACTCGCTCACCAACGCCTGTAACCAGAAGACGAGCCGGGATCCGGTCGTCGACTATTCGAGCCAGTTGGTCGATCGCACGATGTTGGCCTTGCGCGACGGCGGATGGGCCAGGTCGGTCCGTGGCGTGGGCAACAGGGCGTTCAAACACAAGCACGTGATGGACGAGCGCCTCGGCGTCACGCAGGCCGAGCAGGCGATTCTGGCGGTCCTGGCATTGCGAGGCGCTCAGTCGGCAGGGGAGTTGTGTACCCGCACCGAGCGTTATGAGGTGTTCGCCGGCGATCGTGACGGGGCGTTCGCGGCGGTCGAGGAGACGCTGGCCGGCTTGGCGGTCCGGGACGAGCCGCTGGTGCGCAACGTCGGCCGGGCCTCGGGCCAGTCCCAGGACCGGTGGATCCAACTGCTCGATGGCGGCACCGAATCCGAGTCGCATACAGCTGCCGTCGGCCTGTCAACCGTCGACGCTCCACAACAGCCGGACACGATGGGCGCGCCGGTGCTCGCTTCCTCGGGAGAAGCTCCGCCCGCCCCGTCGCCGGTCACTCCGGAAGGGTCGGCGGAGGCACTTGATGCGGTCGCGGCCTTGACCGAGCGGATCGCCGCACTCGAGCAGCGGGTTGCCGACCTGGAGGAGCTGTTGTAGTCAAGAGCGAACGGACTCCTCGTCTGCGACCGCCGTCGAGTCCAGGGACGACGATGTCGACGCCGGTCGATCAGATTTCCGATTCACCGCGGCCTGTATCTGAGTGGCGACCCAAAGAGTTGTCACGGCCACGACGGTGAACTGAACGATGCCGCCGTACTGGGGAATCAATGCGCCGACACACGACAGCATCATGAGACCGAACAGTCGGCCAAGAGCCGCTCGGCCGAGCCGGTTGGCCAGCACGGCGAAGGGGAGAACGAGAAGCCCTGCCTCATACCACAGCACGTGAAACGGGATGAGGAGGAGTCCGCAAGCCAAGGCCGCGACCTTGAGATCAAGCGGCACCGTCGCTGCCCACCAGGTCCACATCAACGCAGCGATCAACGGGATGAGGACGAGGGCTGCAACACCGAAGGCGAGCGTCGATCCGTGACCGAACACCTCCTCACTCAGACCCGTCACATCGATGTTCCAAACCGGGACGAGCGGGATGAGATCAGCCGACTGTCGCCGGGCCCCGTCGAACCAGACGGTGACCCAGTTCGGGCCGAGCATCGCCGCGCCCGACAGCCAGAGCCCCGTCCCCGTTGCAGCCATACCGAGCAAAGCCCGCCGATTCATGAGAAGCAGGAGCCCGGCTACGGGGACGGCGAACTGGGGCTTGTAGAACAACAAGCCGAGGACCGCGCCGGCCAGTAGAGGGCGATCATCGTCCAATGCTCGATAGCCGGCGACGAGGATGAGGAGGGTGACGGCTGTGTTCTGGCCGCCGAACATGGATCGGAACATGGGATAGAAGCCTGCGGACAGCAGGAAAGCCTCCAACGGCCACCGAGAGACCCGCGACAGCGGCTTCCGCAGCAGCCAAACAGCAGCACCCAAGGCAGTCACCATCATCAAGCTGTAGACCACATATGCCGCTCGATACGGCAGCTTGGCCAACGCCGCAAAGGCGCCTGCCACAAAAGGCGGGTAGAGAAACGGCAGATCCTGATCGAGCTGATCGGACCACGACGCCTGCGTTTCGCGCAGCGCATCTGCGTCATAGAGCCGATCCACGTCCCCGTCGTTGACCAGCAGTCCGGCGTTGTAGAAGGCCGGCAGATCCCCGCCAAGCGATCCGCTGAGCGTCTCGTCGCCCTCGCCGGCCAGAACCACGACGAGGAAGGGGAGCGTCAGCGGGATGAGTAGCAACCGCGGGTAGAGCCGCAGACGCCACGGCGTCATGAAGCGGTCAATCACGTTTGTTTGGTCTTCAAAAGCAGGAGTTCTCTGGTCGGCTTGATTGTCTGCCGAGAAACGATCTCGAACCGATCCGAAACCTGTCGATCGAACAACTCCCGAGAGTACCCGTGAGGAATCGTGGGGCGGGACGCCAGGAGTTCCTGTGACATGTCATCATCAGGGTCGACGTATTCGACGACGGCCGCCGGGGTCAGCTCGGCAACATGATCGAGAACCTGATCGAGGGGATACCCCCTGCCCAGACAGAGGTGGTGGATGACTGCCAGCCAGATGGCGAAATCGGGCTTGGCCCGCTCGGTGAGCCTGGAACGCTCGTTCAGTCGCCAACCCCGATCGGGCGATGGATCCGTGATGTCCATGACAACAGGGTGAAGACCGGGGTGTTCGGCGGCGCGCCGGAACAGCAGGTCGGCCGCTCCCGGATCCGGCTCGATCGACACCACCTGATCGAAATGGCGGAGAAGCGCGACGGAGAACCTGCCGGCGTTCGCGCCGACATCCCATGCCACCTCGCCGCCGAAACGCTCGCCGGCTGCGGCGACAAACGATTCCTTGAGTTCCGCCTCGGTCTCGCTGTAGGAGTTCGAGACCTCGTATTCGCCCCATTCGGTTTCGAGAGGATTGTCCAGTCCGGCGATCAGTTTGGTCATCCGGTCGACGTTGGCTCTCGCCGCTGAGACCGGGACCTGCACGTTCTTCGCAATGTCCTTGCGCTCCCCGACCGTTTTCTGCGTTGAGCGGCGGGTGACTCGGTTGGCGTACCGGACGTGAAACCCCACCCCCTTGCCGAGCGACTTGGTTCCATGAAACATGCGCGCTCCGACGTCGAGCGGAATCCCTTCGAGGTAGGTGCGAAGCAGTGGTTGAAACGGGATGCCGAGCCGGCTCGTTATCAGCAGAGGCAACAAGAAGTGGGAGACGAACTGGCTGTAACCAATCCACAGCCCGCTGTAGCCGTGCTCTATCGAGCCAACGTCGATGAAGACGGGTTGCCCGCGGTCGAACGCGACGTTGTACGCCGACGCATCCTTGAGCTGGAATCCCTCCGCGAGGCACTCGCTCGACACATGGAGTGTGAGAAGCGCGGCCTGTCGGAGCATCTCGAAGCTCCACTCGTAGGGATAGGTGATGACGGGGATCCTCGTCGCCTCGATGAGCCCGGCCCATGATTCAGCGGCGATGGCCTCCCCCACGAGTCGATGGTCGACCAGTGATCCGTTCTCGATCAGTCTCGGGATGAGTCCGGCTTGTTCGGCCGCCGTCCACGACTGTAGGCCTTCCTCTGTAAAGCCGCGCAGGATGCGGCCATCGAGCTCGAAAACGCGGCCATCGGGATCGCGGAACGAGGCCGACGCCGTCACGTGGCGTCAGCGGTTTCCGGTTGCTGTGTCTCACTTGCGTCGCTCGTCCCCCGGCCCAACCGGCGGAACGAACCGGCGCGGTACTTGACATAGGCGTAGACACTGGCCATCCCACCTGCCACCACCTGTATGAGGACGCTGCCGGTTGCTGCGTCGAGATAGGCGATCATTTGGTTGGTCTCCTTGTCGGTTGACGGTTCGTTCTTGCCATCGGGCTACTGCCCGGACGAGGTCGAGCGCAGTTCTTCGAGGTCGATTTCCCGCACGCCGTCGGCGTCGGTCGGAATCCCCTCCACGATGAACGTCCGCTCGGCGGGAGGATTGGGTTCCGTACCCAGGGCACACACGGCTGCGAGATGAAAGATTACGGCGAGGGTCGCATCGTCGTCGGGTCGCGTACATCCAGGGGCCAGCTTCACCGCGGAGAAGACCCCCAATCGTTGCCTGATGTCGATTTCGTCCCAGTCGGCCGGATCGCCGTCGAGCACGCCTCGGTCGTCGATCGATCCGTGGTCCCCCGTGACGATGACGACGGCGTCGTCGATCGATCCGTCCAATGCTTCGAGCACCATGTCGTTGACACATCGCACTTGGCCGACGTACGTGTTGTCCTTGTCGAACATCTGATGGCGTTCGCAGGAGGCGTCGAGTTCGAAGGGGAAGTGGGGACTCAGCACGTGCGCGTAGACGAAGTCCGGTCGATCGTTCAGTGCGGCTTCATCCAGTACGACACTCAGATTGGCCAAGACATCGTCGGCGGTGTTCGGAAAGGGATGGCCCCAGGCCATGGTCACGAGACCGGTACCCGGAATCGATTCGAACCACGCCATCGTAGTTTCGTCCCGTAGACCGTTTCCGATACAGAGGTCGGAGCATCAGAGCACTCGACGTCGACCGCCGGTCCTTCGATGTGGGTGTAGAAATAGCCATTGTCGCCCAGGGCGTCGGCCAGTGGGTTCTCACCGCCGACCATGGCGGTGATGCGGCGCCGGTCTCGTACATTGTAGGACTGGCCCGGTTCGACGAAGTATTGCCCGGACAACGCCGACGCGAGGGATGTCAACGTCCGTGACGAATTGGCCCAGACTTGCGGGATCTCCGTGACCTCCTGCGCCGCCAGCGCCTCGCTGAATTTCCCATTCTGGAACTCGTAGTCCTCGAGGAGGGCATCACTGCGTGCGTACTCGTCCAACACGATGATGAACAGATCGTGACTTGTCGTCGGTGTTCCGAGATCCAGGGGGGCCGGCTCGATCGTTGACGTCGACCCAATGAATCCGGCAATCGGCTGGATGGTCGGTAGCAAGCCCGAGAGCACGATCGCCGCCAGGATGAGGGAACGAAACGCCGGCGTGCGAAGCCGGTAACAGGCGATCGTGCCGAGAACCGGCACCAGTACCGCGGAGGCCACGGCCCGGCTACGGATCCGGCCAAGACGACCAGTGCGAACCAGGTCGACTGTGTCGACAGCCAGAAGAAGACGGCGACGGCGAACCCGATGCGGTCGGCGTCCAGCCCAGCTTTGGCGAGCGTGAAGGCGACCGAGACCAAGGCCAGCAAACTCACGATGGCCAGGCAGGGCGACCTGTACGATATTGATTCGAGCACCCAGGTTCCCGGCGACGAGAACGACGACCCGGTGAACGACGATGACGACGATGGGAGCGGCGAATGCCAGGCGGTGCTCGTCCGTCGGTTCCGGCGGTACCGGTTTCTCCCCGACAGCCGGCATTCGAGTCCGCGCCAAGGTCTCCGTCATGTCGCTACCGGTTCCGCTGCGGGTTTCGTCGGTGGCCTCGTCTGATCAGAACTACTGGTCATGCGATCACCGGCGTCGAGGCCGAAGGTGAGACGTGGGGCCGCCGGCGAAGCTCGACGATGCTCCACCATGTCGTGAGTAGCGCAGCAGGGAATAGCGCGCTCATCCCGATCTGGAGTGCGAAGCCGGCCGCCAGGCCGAGCACGCCGATCAGCAGGAGACGGTTCATCGCCTGACGGCCGAGCCGGCCGGCCAGTACCGCCATGGGAATGACGAGTAGGCCGCCATCGTAGAACAACACGTGTGGCGGTATGAGTACGACGGCGAGTGCGAGAAACGCCATCTTGAGATCGAGTTGGACGTCAGGCCGCCGCCAGATCGCGACGACGAACGCGGCGAAGATCACGCAGATCAGACCGCCAATTGCGTAGGAGGCGACAGACCCGGAGCCGAGCACGCGGTCGGTGACGCCGAGTATGTTCACGCTGTTGGATGCGTTGGCGATTGCGTCTCCGTCGTTGAATCGTTGGCAATCGGTACACGCGTCCTGCAGGTCGGCGTTTCCGCCGGTAACGGGCGTAGTACCCCAAACCCCGGTGAGATTCCGTATCCACCAGGGCAACCATCCGGCTCCGAAGACGGCGGCGCTCCATGACCAGATTGCGCCACCCACAACCGCAAAGCCGACTCCCGACCGCCAGTTGCGAACTAGAAGCAAACCGATCACAGGGATCGCGAGCTGCGGTTTGAAGAGCAACAGACCGGCAAATCCGCCGGCGAGGACTGGTCGATCCTGGTGGAGGGCCCAGTACACGGCCGTGATCAGCAGTACCGTCAAGGCGCTGTTCTGACCACCCGTCATGGCCCGATACAGCGGGTAGAACCAGGCTGCGCACACAAATGCTTCCAGTCGCCATCGAGCGACCGTTGGGATCATTCGTGACAAGATGGCTATCGATGCGGCCAAGCACAGAAACATGAACGCCGTGTGCGCGACGTAGGCCTCACGATACGGCAGCTTCGCCAAGAAAGAATACGTGTGGGCGACGAACGGAGGATAGGCGAAACGCAATGTCTCGTAATCCGAGGGAACGAGATCCTCCTGGGCTCTCGTCAAGCTGCCGAGGTTATAGACCTTGCCAACGTTGCCGTCGCCGACGATGCTGCCTGCGCTGTAGAAGGCGGGAAAATCCCCACCGAGGTGTCCGCTGAGTGTCGATGCTCCCTCGGCGGACAGAACAGCCACGGCGAACGACAAGACCAGCGGGATGAGGAGGACCCGCGGGTACGTGCGGAGCCGCCAATCCGAGTAGATGCCTCGGTGCCGGACGGGGCCCGGGGCGGCCGACGTCTTCGGCCGCGTCGGGTTGGCCGCGCCGGTCATGGGTCCGACGAAGGACGATCAGTTCGGGTTTCCCGCCCCTCAGTCACCTTCCAGGGCCTCGCTCATGAAGCTTCCGTGAGGGTTGAAGCGAAAGTTGGCGAAGTCCTTCTGGAAGTCCAGGTGCACGTCGACCTCACCGCGACGGTTCTTCTCGATCGAGAAGACGGCTCGTCGACGGGCTTCGTCGAGCTGGGTGAGATCGAACTTGAGGTGACGATCCGAGGTGGCGGTTGCCTTGTTGTTGAGCACGATCGCCACATCGCATTCGTGGCCGAGCGCATCGGACCCGCGAAGGTGTTCCATGCGAAGCCGGTCGACACCGATGCCGGAGGCCGAGGCGGCCGAGAGGGCGACAATCGCCACCTGATTGCGGATGGCCATCTCCTTCAGAATCTCGACTGCCTGATACACCCGTTCCTCCAGGTTTGGAACATCGGGCACCGGAAGCTTCTGCAGGTAGTCGACGACGAGCACACTGCCGGGTTCGAGGTGGGGGATGACGGCGATCTCCAAGGCCTCGGGCGTCGTGCGTTGGGTTGAGGCTCGGAGAAGCTGAAGTCGGTTCGAGTACGACTCGATGCGCTCGAGGGTGTGGTGAACGAGAGCCGACGCGGCCATCGCCCGGTCGAGGTCGATCAGACCGAGCATGAGATCGCGGATGATCGCCCGTGCCTGGATCCGCATCGTGGCATCCGATTCGGCCGTGAGTCCGGCCATCTCCTGGACCATCAACCGGTACATCAGGGTTGCTTCATCGTGCTCGAAGCAGGCAAAGGACACGTTTCGACCGCTGACCGCCAGGTTCCGAGCCCACTGGAGGGCGCAAATCGTCTTGCCTGCACCAGGCTGGCCGCCGAGAAGGATCACTTCACCAGGGAGAAACCCGCCATCGAGCACGGAGTCCAACGGCTCGAATCCGGTCTTGGCTGGAGGAACGCCGGAGGTGCGAAAGGTCTGATTCCGCATCTGCCCGATCAGCGCCGAGACCCGATGGGCTTCCTCTTGGACGATGCTCAATGCCGTCGACTGCTCGTCCCAGCCGTCTCTGCTGCTGAGCTCGGTCATCCGAACAACTCCACGAGCTGAATGATGGCCGGACCGAGAATGGCGATGAACAGCGTGGGGAGAATACAAAGGCCCAGGGGGAACATCATCTTGATGGGAAGTCGGTTCGCCCGCTCCTCGGCCCGATACCGCCGCTTCTCGCGCATCTCCGCGGAGATCGCTCGAAGTGACCGGGCGAGCGGCACGCCGAGCATCTCGGCCTGGCGGAGGTTCAGGATCACGGAGCGGAGGTCGTCGACCTGTGATCGATCGGCCATCCGCTCCATGGCGTCGGCTCGACTGGTGCCCATTCTGATGTCCTGGATCATGCGTCCGAACTCGACCGCCAATGCGTGGTCATCGGTGGCGACGAGTCTGTCGATGGCAGCCTCGAACCCGAGTCCGGCCTCCACGGAGATCGTGATCTGATCCAGGACGTCGGGCAGGAGGACCATGATCTCCTCCGCGCGGCGGTCAGCTTTCGCCTGGATCAACATGTCGGGCACGAAGAACGCGGCGAGGGCACAGGCCAGCGTCATCAACAGCGATCCGATGGTGAAGCCGTTCAGCAGACGAAGGCCCAGAAGCGAGGCGATCACCAGCGGCAACACGAGCTTGGCTCCGAGCACCTGCTCGGGTGAGACCCGCCCGGTCCAACCGGCCTTGGCCAACGTGGTGGCCTTCGAATCGATCCAGCCGATCGGCGTATAGCGGGTCAGGCGCGCTCCCACCGAACGCATGAGTGGCATCACGAATCGCTCGGTGGCCGAACGGTCGAGAACCGCTTCTCGCATGGTCGGCTGATAGTCGGCCAGGTTCTGGTTGACCCGACGAGTCAGTTGCCGGTCGGCGGAGACGGCCCACCATGCAATCGGAAGGGCGCTGGCCAACATCGCGGCGGCAATCCATACAGCTATCGGCATGGAACAATCTCCTTTCGTTCTAGTACTTGAAGTTCACGATCTTGCGGATCCAGATGTAGCCGACGACCATCATCATCAATGAGATGATGAGCATGGCTCGACCGAGCCCGGTCGTGAACATCAGCTCTGCGGCGTCAGGGGTGCGCCACGACGCGAAGGCGAAGACGACGAACGGAAGGGCGAGTAGCACCCAGCCCGACGCTCGGCCTTCGGCAGTGATGGCGGTTACCATGCGGGCGACCCGGCGGCGTTCTCGAATGGTGTTCGCGATGGTGTCGAGTAGCTCGGTCAGGTCCCCACCGAGCTCGCGGTTGATGGCCACCGCTCGGGCGACCCACTCGAAGTCCTGGCTCTTCATCCGCTCTGCGACAGCCAGCATCGACTCTGTCATGTCGCGTCCGACCTGTACCTCGAAGCCGATGCGACGAAACTGCTCTGCTGTGGGAGACGGCGCCTCGTGCCCGACCAACTCGATGGCTTGGGGAAGGCCCCGCCCGGCTCGAAGGCTGCCCCCCATGACGTTGAGGGTGTCCGTGAGCTGGTCGGCGAACAGCTCGCGCTGTTTATCGGCCCGGCGGTTCAGATAGAGGAGACAGCAGAGCGAACCCAGTCCGGCAACGATGACTCCCAGCAGCAGGCCACCGATGAGCCAACCCAGCAACGACACTACGACGACGATCACGGTGGTCATCAGGACGAACTCGCCAGGCCGCAGATGGAGTCCTGCGGCGTCGAGCGCCTTGTTCAGTTCGCCTTCCTCGTCCCGGCGGGCAACGAGCTGGTCGGCGGCCGTGGACAGCTTTCCTTTGAGGCCGGCCACCTGATCTGCTCTGGCCGCAGCCTCGAGGCGTACGTCCATCGCCGGATTGATGATCAGCGCACCCATGAGGATCATGGCCAAGAACATTGCCGCGGCGCCCAGCGGCAGCATGATCGGAGCTCCCAGCAGGCCGGGGGACCGTGCCGGCACCACGCCGAGTTGACTTTCGGCAGGCACGTTGAGCACCCGAGCCGGACCCTCCGGGTCTGTGGTCGCCCCCGAATCCTCTCGCTCGCCGTCCAACACGACCTGCGCGAAGGCGAGGGTGTTGTCGACGACCACTGACACGGTGACACGCGCAGTGCGGATGTTCGGCCTGGCGAACGTCAGTTGATAGCGTCCCGCCAGCCGATCCGCGATCCGCTCGTAGGCGGTTTGGAGCTCGCCGCTATCCGCTTCCACATAGATGCCGTTCAGCGACTCGACCGCCTCCTGCAGCTCGGTGCCGTCGGCTGAGGGGCTGTCGATGAAGACAGCGTACAGAGCCGACCCAGACGCCTCCAGGACGTCGATAGCTTCCTGTTGACCTGCAACACCACCGTCATTCGCCCCGTCCGAGAGAACGACGACGTATGGGAGGATCCCATTGGTGTTGGTGCCCTGCCGGGAAGCCTCGACCAAACCGTCCCAGAGGGCCGTGTCACCCCCGGCCGACAAGCTGTTAATGTTGGATCGGGCCACAGAGTGGTCAGATGTCGGCTCATTGAGCACCGTCACGGTGTCGCTGAAACCGATGACGCCCACTCTGGCGTTGTCCGGAAGACGGTCGACCAGGGTAGTGGCGGCCTGTCGTGCTGCGATCATCGCCGTCGGTGTCATACTGCCGGACGTGTCAACAACGATGATCACATCAACTCCGCTGCTGACGCCATTCAACTGGAAGTTCTCGATGGCGTCGCCGTTGTAGGCCAGCCCGAACACGGACTTGTCCGGCAGGGCCTCGTCGCCGGTACTCGGCACGGCCACATCCAGCACGACAGTCTCGCCGTCGTCCTCGACGTCGAGTATCTGGATGAGCTCGGCGTCGTCTTCGGTCGCCGAAGCTTCCGAGTCGCCACCGCCCTGAGCGGCAGCGGGGAACGGCACCAGCAGCAACGTCATCAGCCCGAGGGCCAACGAAACCAACCACCCCCGCCGGTTCGTCATCATTTGATTCCCAGTTGCGCCATTGGATCGGTGGACAGCCGAATCATCTCCTCGGGCATCTTGATGCCCATCTGACGCAGCTCGTCGGAGAACATGGGCCGGATTCCCGTGGGTCGAGTTTGTCCGACATAGCGGCCGCTCCCGTCCATGCCGGCCTCGTAGTCGAACTTGTAGATGGTCGACATGGTGATCGTTTCGCCTTCCATGCCGTTGACCTCGGTGATCTCGGTGATGCGGCGGGTGCCGTCCCGCAAGCGCGAGAGGTGGATCACCACGTCCAGCGCCGATGCGATCTGCTCGCGAATTGCTTTGGTCGGCAGATCGAGCCCTGCCATCATGACCATGGTTTCCAGACGGGCCATCGCGTCGCGAGGTGTGTTGGCGTGCAGCGTTGACAGCGAGCCCTCATGGCCGGTGTTCATGGCCTGGAGCATGTCGATGGCCTCCCCGCCGCGGACCTCGCCAACGACGATGCGATCGGGACGCATGCGAAGCGAGTTCCGGACGAGTTCGCGGATGGCGATTTGACCCTTGCCCTCGACGTTGGCGGGGCGGGCCTCGAGACGAATCACGTGCCGCTGGTGAAGCTGCAGTTCGACGGCATCCTCAATGGTGATAATCCGCTCGTCGGTAGGGATGTACGACGAGACGACGTTCAACAGCGTGGTCTTGCCGGTACCGGTGCCGCCGCTGATCAGCATATTGCGCTTGCCCCGAACACAGATGTCGAGGAAGTCGGCGACCTGTTGGTTCATGGTTCCGAAGTTGATCAGATCGTTCGTCGTGTACGGGTCAGCGGCGAACTTCCTGATCGTCAGCATCGGACCGTCGACCGACAGCGGCGGAATGACAGCGTTGACACGGCTGCCGTCCGGCAGGCGAGCGTCGACCAAGGGCGACGACTCGTCGATGCGCCGGCCGACGGCGGTCACGATCCGCTCGATGACCTGACGAAGGTGAGCAACGGTCAGGAATCGGCTGTCGGTCATATAGAGCTTGCCGGCCCGCTCGACGAAGATCGAGTCGGTGGCATTGACCATGATCTCCGTCACGCTCTCGTCGGCCAGCAGCGCTTCGATCGGGCCAAGACCCATGACATCGGCACGGATCGACTCCACCAGCCCGTGACGCTCGTGGGATTCGAGCTGGGCTGCTTCGCCGGCCAGGATCTCATCGAGTTCGCGGACGACGTAGCCACGGAGCTGGTCCTCCGACAGGTTCGGGTCGAAGAGCCGACTGCCCAAACGCTTGAACAGAGCTTCCTGAGCTCTCGATCGCAGACTCGAAAGTGGATCCTGGAAGCGCGGCGACGTGTCTTCCAGCGTTGGGATGACGGTGATGTCGGGTGGTGGGGGCTGGTTGACGGCATGACCGTTGCCGGTGCCGCTGGCTCCGGTCGGCTGGCTGTTGTTCAGCAGGTCGGAGATGTTCATCAGCGGTCTCCTCTCAGGCTGCGGAAAACGGATCGAGACTTTTCCTCTTGATCAGGGGCGAAATACAGGGCGATCTGTTCGAACTTGCGCGCGATGTTGCCGCTGTCCTTTTCGATGGCCGGAGAGCCCTCGTTGGTGGATACCGGAATCAAACGGTTGCTGGGCACCTCGAACTTGATCTCCATCCCGATGGATCCCTCGACGTCGGCCGGTGATAGGCCGACCTTGGCGTTTGAGCGGTTCAGAATGAGGCTGCGACGTTGGGAGGTGAAGCCGACCTTGTCGAGAACCTCGATCTGTCGGCGGATTGCGAGAATCGCCGGCACATCGGTTGTGGTGACGAAGAGAAGGTCCGTGGCGAGCTGCATGGCGACCAACGTCGCCGAGTCGATGCCGGCACCGGTGTCGATCACGACAAACGGAAACTCCTCGGCCAGCGCCGACACCGTGGACTTGAGGTCGTCGTTGTCGATCGCGTCGGCGAGACCCAGATCATCGGGCGGCGGCAGCATCACCAGGCCCGAATCGTGGGTGCTGAGGAAGACCTTGAGGGCACTCCGCTCGTGGTTGGTGGCCTGGATCGCGTCGGTGAGTGAGTGCTCCGGCTTCAGGCCGAGCGCGCTGGCACAATCGCCGAACTGGAGATCGAGATCGAGAAGGAGAACCTGTTTCGGCAACCGCTTCGCCAGTCCGACCGCCAAGTTGGTGGCAACCGTGGTCTTGCCGGTGCCACCCTTCGGGCTGACCACGGCGATCACCCTGCGGCGCAGGGCCGGCGCCCCCTCGGCGGAGACCTCGTGTCGATCGCGGGCGAGCTCGAGAATAGGTTCGAGCTTTGTGACGAGTTGTGATGATGGGAGGTCGGCGGAGAGCACCTCACGTGCCCCCAAACGGAGCAGGTCCATCGACACGTCGACGCTGGGGTCCTGCATCAGCACCACGGTTGTGGTGGCCCGGAATCGACGGTCGACGTCGGCCACGACATAGCGAGTCACCTCGCGAGGCAGATCCGGCCCGATCACCAGCAGTTCAGGATTCGCAGCGCACGAATCCATGGAAACCTCGGCCGAGTCGCGCCACTGGTTCGACCAGACCCGACGTACCGCTGATCGCTTCCCGAAGCCTGCTACCAGGTGCTGTTCGATGTCACCATCGCCGGAGAGAACCGTAATTCCGCTCATCGCCTAGCCTCCGTCCTCTGTTGCCGTCTCGTCCGTCTCGTCCACGTCAGGATCGGTGGCATCCTCGGCGTTGTCGATGAGATCCTCCAGCAGGTCGCCGTCGGTCGCATCGGTCTCGTTGTAGATGTTGGACCGTGTCTTGATGGCGTCTTCGCTGTCCGGCACGGTGTCGCGGTCGATCGCCAACCAGATGAGCCCGAACTCCTGGGTGAACACCAGACGCTCGGCATCGTTGGGCGTCAGCGCCAGCGTGACCAGCAGCGCTCCGTCGGGTGCCGTGCTCAGCCGATCACCGTCCTCGTCGGAGCCGATCGCACCCCCCAACCGGGCTTCCTGGACTGCGGTGACCAGGGCCCGACGAAGAATGATGTCGGTGGTGTTGGGAGTGGCCCCGTCGACCTCCTCGGCGATGGCCTGAGGCAGCGCGACCTCCTCGCCGTTGATCTCGACGACCGTTGCCGACAGGTCGAACGGCTCAAAGGAGGCGAACACGGCAACGGTCTGCCCGGGTTCGAGCAGCCCACCGATCGTGCGCTGTGGCTCCATCTCGATGGTGACCTCGAGGAGGTCTTCCGGTACTTGTACGCCGAGCTCGCGGTCGTTGAACTCGGCGACCTCGAGGAACCGGCTTTCGAGAAGCTGTTCTCCCGGTTGCAGATCCACTGCAGCGACGCGCCCTCGAAGCGAAGCGAGATTGTCGACGGCGTCGTCGGGGCGCACCTTGGAAGGCACCTCCTCGACGATCACCTGATCTTCGATGTCTTCGCCGGCGGTGCCACCGAGGATCGGCTCGGTTACGACGTAGACCTCGACCAACTCCTCACCTTCGAGGGCACGCTCCTCGGCTCCGGCCACGAAGGCCACGAGAGCCACAGTTCCGATCAACGCCAACAAAACGGCGGCGGCCAAACCAACAACACGTCTACTCATCGTTCAAATGTTTCGTTTCTAGGTTCCGATTAAGAGGGGGATCATGGGGTGCAGCCGGCGGTGTTCGTCGCATCAACTGCGCAGATGGAGACAACCTTGTTGTTGCCGGTGCCCGATCCGTCGCCGCCGCCCACCCCGGGCACGAATCCGGGTTCGACCAGGAAATCGATGTACTGGTTACTGTTCCCGTCACCGTTCCCGTTGCTACCGTTGATCTTGAACTTGACGATCCTGACTCGAGCGATCCCGGCGATGTGGTAATCGGTCTGCCCGGGTTTGTTCTCCACATAGTTGAACAGTGGCACCGTGAAGTACTGGCCACTGTTCTTCAGAGCGGTCATTTCCTGCTTCGTCGACGCCAGGCCATTGCCGGTCTGGGTCGGTAGGCAGTGCTCTTCACCGTCGCAGGTGGCGGGGATGTGGCCGTCGTCGAACTCGACCAGGCCCTCGTAGCCGAACTCCATCCATTCCTGGAGCCAGTTGGCGCCGCCGCCGACCGAACCATCAAGATCGACCGCTCCCCAGTTCCCTTCGGTGTCGCCACAGGCTCCCGGCTGAGTCTTCGTCCACGGCACATGCACCGGTACTGGCGACGCGGGCGGCGGATCCATGTAAATGGCGTTGTAGAGCTCCTCATTTCCATCTTCACTGAGGCAGAGGCCAAGTGGGCGAAGCCCGTAGACGCCGCTCGGATCGCTCCAAGCCGCCGTCGACGCAGACGTCACCGTGTAATCGCCTAGGCCGAGCACTCCGGCAAACCACGTCTGGACGTTGTGAGAGGCGGTCACCGTTACATAACCATTGTTGCCCACGGGCTGAGGGTCGCAAGTTATGTCGAAGGCTTCAGCCTCGTTGGCCAGGACAAACTTTGGTATCGTCGGTCGTGTCACATCCGTTGATGCCCTGGGCGTAGTCCTGAGCGGCGGCCAAGGCGGCCGAGTCGGTAGCGGGAATAAGAGCCCGCCGGATGCGCCAGCCGTTTCCGAGGTCGATCGTCAAGGCGGCCATACCGGTAATGACGACAAGCATGATGGCGACCAGCGGCAGCGTCACGCCATCGTCATCGCGTGGTGAGAACCTCATCCTCTTTCCCTCCGGATCATGCCGACGCCTCGCAGCGGAAGACGGCGGTGCCGTTCAGATTGACAGAGTAGTTCGACAGCACCAACGGAATGTTGATGAGGTGCGTGGTCGAGACTTCGACCTTTACTGGTCTGCCTGGCTGGTTGAGACAGGTGGTGTTTGGGACGTTGTCGACGCTGACCGCCACGCCTGGGAGCCCGGTCATGGGAATGCCGGTGAGAGCATCGTTGACACGGGCCTCGATTTCGGGGATCGTACTGGCCTCGATGGATGCCAATCGGGCGCCCTCCCGGGCGGCGGCTTCGATGGCCTGTGCCTTGGTGAACGTGATGCCGAACTCGATGATCCCGAAGACCAACATGACGAGTACGGGCAGAACGAGGGCGAACTCGGCGAGCGAAGCCCCCGATTCACCATGAGCTTCGTTGGCGCTACGCCGAGGCCCCCCGAAGTGAACTTTGATGTCGGTCAGAGTCTTCATCTGGCCCTCCTGCCAGAGTGGAGTCATCTCCGATGTGGAGCGAGTCCGTTAGCAAGTCCCAAGGCGGCTCGCCCGACCTCCCTAGCCTTCGGCGATGATACCGACAGGTCGGCGCGAGACGCACCGGGCAATTTCCCCAACGCCTGATGGGCACTTTGAACGCCGCAAAAGCCGATCTGGCTCAGAAAGCGGCGGCCAGGAGATTGAAAATGTCTCTGATCGCGCCCGCCAGAGCCGGCATCGCAAATGACACCGGAATGGCGATGAGTACGACCAGCAAGGCGTACTCGGCAAGCGTGGCCCCTTCCTCACCGCTCAGCCGACGTAGCCCGTCAGCCGAGTTGATCGACGCTCCGTCTGTGTTCCTCGAAAGCTGTTGCACTGACCTTCTCCCGTTCGTCGCCGATTCGAAATCCCGCAACGCGGGAACGCCGGGCCTGATCAGGGGGGCTGCGACACCACTGGTCGCAACCCCCCCGACCGAACACCAAACGTTTAGTTGATCTCGCCGGCGATGGTGTTGAAGGCAGCGCTGATGTTTTCGCCGAGCAGGGTGATGGCGACGATACAAACGACCGCGATCAGGGCGACGAGCAGGCCGTACTCGGCGAGCGCCGCACCCTTCTCCTCGCGAATTCGGTCGGCGGCACGGTGCATCAGCATGGACAGGTAAAGCATTTGTGTTCTCCTCCTACGGATCACGGAGCCCGACGGACTCCTCCGCTGCGGGCTTGTCGAACCGGATTGGCTCGCCGTGATCATGATGGGTGTTAGCCGCCAGTCGGCCATCACCAAAATTGGGTATACAGTGCGTTTCGGCAGATTTGCCTAGTGCTGGGTTGAGAGAGGGTCGCCTAGCCTTGCGGTTAAGAGACCACGACCTCGTGGCGACCGTGGGTTGGGGCGTGAAGTAGAGGGACTTAGCGGGTGCGTCAACTAGTAGACACAGTGTCACGGTTCGTATCGGCCGAACCGGCCGATCCGTCGGACGTTCCTGTCTACTCGTCGGCCCCGATCGGGAAGGCGTTCGTAGGATTCACAGCGGTAATGGCAGCCGCCGTCGTCGGTGTTCTGGTTGAACTTCGCCAGGATTTCGACATTTCTTCGGACGGCCTGTCCCAGTTGGGCATGGTGGCGACCACGACCTTCCTGTTGGCCGCCTTCGCGGTCGGTTACCGCGCACTGTCCACGGGAACACCGACGCTCGCTCCGATCGCCCTCCTTCTGCTCCTGCCTTGTTCGCTGTGGTGTTGGTTCGTGCTGGTGCAGGGTGCGGCCACGGGAGCGCTGGTGTCCACACTCGTCACCGTCACGGTCGCCGTTGTCGGTCTTGCGCTCCTCGTCGAAGGCCTCGTGCGAGCTCTTTGGTTGGGCGTCTTCTGTGGGTTGGGAGCGACCGGTTTGATGGTCGCGGTGGGCCTGGTGCGAATCGATCCCGATACCCGGGCCACACTCTCGCTGGTGCTCCTCGCAAGTTTCTCGGGCATTGCCTGCATGTACGGAGCTCTCGTGGAGATCGAGTCGACGGGGCGGCGATCGTTCGAAGAACTGCTCGATGCAAAACGGAAGATCGAGTCCGAGATTGCCCAGACCGAGGACATGCTGCACGATCTCCGCACCGGGCTGCTGTCCATCGAGACAGCCATGGCGTCGTTGGATGACGACGTGAGCGGGCCGCTACGAACCGAAACGGCTCGCCTGCGGAAGCTCACGGCGCAACGGAAACGCCAACCAACAGAGTTCGACATGATCCCCGGCGTCCGCGAGATGGTGAAGGCTCGACGCTCGACCGGGGTCACCATCGATCTTCGGGCACCGACCTCAGCACAGATCCTCGGTGAGGAGAGCGAAGTCCTGGCGATCGTCGACAACCTCCTGTCCAACGCCATGCGCCACGGCGCCGACCCCGTGCAGGTTGCCATCGAGGAGCACTCCGGCCACGTACAGGTGCGAGTCACCGACTCTGGTCGGATTACGGGGGCGGTTCCAACCGGCAGCTTTTTCAGACGCGGATTCACCTCGCACAAGGACGGGGATGGCATCGGCCTCGACCGGGCCCGCATGCTCGCCGAGCTGCACCACGGAACCGTGATTTATGAACCCGGCGCCGACGGCAAGACGTCGTTCGTGCTCACCCTTCCGAACAGCGAGACGGTCTCCGAAAACGGCGACCCGAAGGTAGTCACCTGGACCCCGGCGGGTCGATCGTGACGGCAACCGTTTCCTCCGATCCCGCTCAGGGCCGCATCCCCCACCTCGTAGTGGTCGATGATCACCCGCTGCTCGCGCTCGGTCTCAAGACCCAACTCGAGCAGACCGGCATGATGGTCGACATCGTCGACCCGGTGGGCGCCACGGATCTGGTCGCCGACGTCACCGCTTTCGATGCCGACCTGATCCTGGTCGATCTCGAGATGCCGTTCGACAACGGCGGTGTCGGCCTCACCGAGAAGCTGGTCGAGGCCGACCAGACCGTCGTCGCCCTGACCGGGAGCAGCGACCGGCGGCTGTGGGCCCAGTGCCTCGAAAACGGAGCGATCGCGCTGTTGACCAAAGACGAGTCGTTGGAGACGCTGATCGACCACATCGTCAAACTGGTCAACGGTGAGCCGGTGCGTCAGCATCACCGGCTGACCGTCATCGGCGAGTACCGGGAGCAGGAGGCGGCGCAAGCCATGCGGCTGCGGGGCTTCGACGATTTGTCCGAACGCGAGAGCCAAGTGCTCAGTGGGCTCATGACCGGCCTCAGTCCGTCGACCCTGGCGGAACGCGACTTCGTGTCGGTTCAGACCGTCCGGACCCAGATCAAAAACGTGCTGTCGAAGCTGGGCGTCAACTCACAACTGGCCGCCGTCGCTCGAGCCTACGAGTCGGGTTGGCACCCGGACGATCGCCGGTCATAACTGCCCCGTCAACGCCGCCGAGGCAAGCAGCCGAAGAGTTCACGCGGCCGAAACAAACAGCCCATTGAGCGGGACGCCCGGTCGCCGTATGATCGGAGAGTGGATGTCGCTGAAGCTCGGATGTTGGCCCACCGGCTGCTCGCCCACGACCTGCCGCAACGTTGGGACCACGTCCAGGGTGTGGCGAGGCGAGCCGAGTTGTTCGTCGATGTCGTGCCCGGTTGGGAGGCTCTCGTTCCGGCCGCGTACCTGCACGACATCGGCTACGCCGCTGAAGCCGTCGACATCGGCTATCACCAAATCGACGGTGCCCGCTACCTGCGGAAACACGGCTGCGACGAGGCCATCGTCAACCTCGTGGCCCACCACTCGGGCGCTCGGATCCGGGCTGAATTCACCGGTCTGACCGACATCTACGCATCCGAGTTCATCTACGACGACACGCTTCCCCACCGTCAACTCCAGTTCTGCGACATGACCACCGCCCTCGACGGAAGCCCGACGACGGTCGGCGACCGCATCGCCGACATGCGACGACGTCACCATGACAACCCGAGCATGCTCGAGTTCCTCGACGCCCAGGAGCAGGCCATCATCGGTTTGGTGACCGAAACCTGGCAGGCGCTTGAGCGGGCCGACGACGATCGGGGCGGTCAGAGGGTGTCTGCCAGCTGACGTACCCGCTCGGCCAGAAGCCGGTGGCTGATGGTGTCGGCGGCGCGCAGGTTGCCGCCGCTCTCGGTGAAGACGAGGTCGACGTCATCGTCGGTGAACGTCACCGACGGCTCCTCGCCGGTGACGGCGGCCGCCGCCAGCCGGCGATCCAAGACGACCGCCAGCTCGGCTCGGGTGACCGGCCGGAGCCGGTGCGTTCGCACGTCGAACCCGGCACGTCGGGCGATGCTCGACAGATCACGGTGGGTGCCGACGACGACCGTTGCGTCCAACGCGGCGAGCTGAGCGAACCATCGGGCGCGAAGGCGCCGCGGCATGCGGTCGATCTCGTCGCCATAGACCAGCGGTCCGAGCGGCGCCGGGCGCCGGCGATCCCGCAGTCGCCGGCGGGGTATGTAGTGAAACGGGCCGGGCTGGAGACGCCGCCACTCCGCCAGATGTGTCGACTTGCCCATGCCCTGATCGCCGATCACCTGCACCATCACCCGCGAACCGGGGGCCGGTGGGGGAGTGAGCCCCCGATCAACGAACCACGTACCCGACTGCGGTTCGTAATTGTTGTCGACCCCGTCGGTGGCCGCGAACGGGTTGGCCACCAGGCCGACTTGGCGGTACCGGTCGAAGCAATGGCCCGTGGTCGAGCTCATGATCAGCGCCGCCCCGACGGAAGTGGGTGGGGTCGACGGTACCGCCCGGAGCCGCCGACCGGGATGACGACGAACTCGACCGCCGTCTTGGGGTCGACCCGCATACGCAGATCGGTTCGGGCTTCGACCAGCCATCGCACCCGAAGCAGAGCGCCGTCGTAGGAGATCGGTACGCCGGTCGGGATGTCGAGAGCGAACTGGCCGTACAGCGAGCCGTCGACGTTCACGTCGAACGCCTGGGCGGGACCGGTCCAGCGGTCGCGATCACCTCGCCCCTCGGTCTCGAAACGCACGGCGACCCGAACCTCGCGGATGCGTTCGGTGCGAGGATCGACACCCTCGGCGCCGGGCAGGGTCACCCGACCCCGAACCTGGCCGCCGACCTCGACGAACCACCCGTCCAACTCGAGTTGCGGTGTCGTCGTCATCGGTCGACCCCCGGTGCCCCCGAACCGCCATAGGGGCCCTCCTCGATCAGGCCGCCCAGGTCGAGAACGGGTTCGACGATCAGGCCGATTCGGGTTGTCGTCCGCTTCCCGAACGGCGCACCAAGGCGGGAATCCAGGTGCCAGCGCACCTTGTTGTGGTCGAGGTCGATGGTCGGGGCGCCGGCGCTCGCCGGGATGGCGACGGTGAGCCGCGCCTCGACACCGTCACCGGTCGGCTGAGCGGGGGCAGATGACCGAAGGCTCACCACCTTGTGGGTGTCGGTCCGGGTGTCGGTGCCGACCGTGTACTCGACCCACTCCTCACACACCAGCTCGGTTTCGATCTGTACCGCCGTCTGCATACGGTTCCGGGCCCGAGCAGAGATCGCCCGGCGCCGGTACACCGCGGTCATGGTTCGCCCGATCTGCGGGGGCCACGGCGTGAACTCCACGGTCGGGTTCGCCCAGCCGGTCAGACGTTCGGTTAGCGTCACCGAGCCCGTCGTGGCCACCGTGAACAACAGCGCCACCAACGGCAGGAACAGAACGACACCCAAGGCCCGCGGCAGCACATAGGACAAGCCGGATCCGCCGCTGTTCCACAACAGCACCCCGACGGCAGCGGCCGCCACGGCGACGGCGCCGCCGACGATCGCCACGACCTTCGCCGTCGTCGATTTGGCTTCGAGCACCTGGGATACAGGTGCCGGTGCGGGGCGGCCGTCGTCCATCGCCAACAACTGTAGTTGTGAGGTTCGCTTGCGCCGTCGACCGCAGTCTGTGATATTGCCCAGGCACTGCAGGATATTTTGGCCGGCGACGCCGGTATCTTGGCCCATTGATAGCGGGGGCGAATGCAGGTGAACTTTGGTTCTCGGTGGCTGTGGAAGATCAGGTCCGCTTCGGTGGAAGAGCAGACGCGGGTAGTCGCCGAGATGGAGGGCTGAGATGGCACAGGTGACGACGATCGAGAGGCAGCCGATAGAACCTGTGTCGGCGCGGTCCAGCGGCCAGATCCGTTGGCTATTCACGATCACGTCGTTCCTAGGCTCGTTCCTGCTCTTTCTCATCCAGCCGATGGCAGCCCGAATCCTTCTTCCGGAAGTCGGTGGAAGCTCAGCCTTGTGGAGCACGGCCCTGGCCTTCTTTCAGGTGGCTCTTCTCGTCGGCTACGTGTTCGCTCATCTTTCAACGACCTACCTAGACCACAAACGCCACCGTCTCGTTCAGGGTGCGGTTGTGGCGGTGCCGCTTGTTGTGCTTCCTGTCGCTCTGCCGAATGGATGGCATCCGCCGGTCGACGTACCGCCCTCCGTCTGGGTTCTCTTCGCCCTGCTGGTCATGGTAGGCCTGCCGTTTTTTGCTTTGTCGACAGCCAGCCCTACTCTGCAGCGGTGGCTTTCGTGGACCAATCATCCTGACGCCGAGGATCCATACTTCCTCTACTCGGCTGGGAACATCGGGAGCGTCTTGGCCCTCGTCGGCTATCCCGTGGTCATTGAGCCCCGACTGGACCTCAACCAGCAAGCATTGTTTTGGGCGATCGCCTACGCACTGTTTGTCGTCGCAACCATTACGTGCGCAACGGTCATTCGGGTGGACAGCGTGGTTGACCACTCCGCTATCAGCGGTGATGACATTCCGGCTCGGGGTCGGTTCCGGTGGTTCATCCTCAGCGCTTCGGCTGCTGCACTCTTGGTAGCAATCACGCAGCTTTTGTCGGTCGACATCGCTCCGTTTCCGCTGCTGTGGGTCGTGCCGCTGCTGCTCTATCTACTCACCTTCGTCATCGGCTTCCGACGAGGTGGCCCGCCATCAACGCGAATCCTGCGCCCGATTGCCATGTACCTGTCTCCATTGGTGGCGGTTTTCGTCATCACCGCTGTGGCTGTGGCGGTTCCTCTCTGGCTGGTGGTGGGGGTCATACTGGTCTGGTTCACCGCCATCGTTCAGGTTCTGCACATCGAGTTGGTTGAGTCCAAGCCGCCCCCGGCGCAGCTGACAGCGTTTTTCGTGAGCATCTCCACTGGTGGAGCTGTCGGCGGAACGGCGGTCTCGCTCCTCGCCCCGGCACTCGTCGGTTTCGAAGTCGAGATCCCGCTGGCGCTGTTCCTCGCGGTACTGCTTCTGGGGAGAAGGAGCACGCCGATCATTGGCGGACTCGGCCCTGTGATCCCGTATGTGCTCATGATCCTGCCGGTATTTCTCATTCCAATCGTTGGGGCTGGCAGCGTAATACCGCTGCTGCTCGTTCCCGCCATCGTCGGGGTCGTCTTCATTGGTCGGTATGCCGTGATTCCGGCGCTCGTACTTGCCATCGCCTTCGCCGCCGTTGCCGTCAGTCCCGGAGATCTCCTATTCCGCGACCGTTCGTTCTACGCCACGTATTCGGTGGTCGAAAACGACGTCAAGCGCTCGATCATCAGTGGGCGAACCAACCACGGCGATCAGAGGCTCGATAATCCGGGCGAGCCCGTCACCTACTACGTTCGCCAGGGGCCAATCGCTGATCTTCTCGACCCGTCGGACAGCCCGGAGGACGTGCCCCAAAACGTTGGCATCGTCGGCCTGGGGGCGGGGGGACTTTCCGCATACGGTGTCCCGGGCCAGGCAATCACCTACTTCGAGATCGACTCACTCGTGGTGGACATCGCCCAGGACACGTCGCTGTTCACCTATCTGGATAACTCGGCCGCAGACGTCAGCGTTGAGATCGGTGACGGTCGTCAGCTGATCGAGCGTTCTCAGGACCGCTTTGACCTGTTGGTCATCGACGCGTTCAACTCCGATGCGATCCCCGTACATCTTCTCACGGCAGAGGCGATGCAGGCATACGTCGACCACCTTGAGCCTGGTGGTCGAGTGGCCATCCATGTCTCCAACCGGTTCCTTGATCTCGCTCCTGTAGTCGAAGCCACTGGGGAGTCCGCCGGTCTCACGGTGCTGACCCGCACGTTCGTGCCCACCGCCGACCAAGAAGAGGAAGGAGCCATTGCTTCCATCTGGATGGTCGTGGCGCCGGATCCGTCGTCGGTTAATGACCTGCGTGAGAGTGGATGGGTTGATCCGCCGAGGGGCGGAGACGTGTGGACCGACGATTTCTCGAATGTCTTCGGCGCAATCCAGTGGGCAGGGTTCGGTCCAGATGGCCTGAGCGAGTAGGTAGCTCCGTGCGCAGTTCGCCTCGCCGTGACCGGAGAGCTAGGCGTCAGACGCCACGGCCTCGGACCGATCAGCCGAGCATCTTCACAGCTGAGGACGAGAATGGATACGAGTCTTATCCAGCGCCGGGTAATGCTGCCCAAAACATTGTGAGCCCCTTCTGTCGGGCGCACACCCGCAACTAGGGTTTGGTCACGGCGCCGGACTGCGGACTCGATTCGTTCGAGCTGCCGGGCGAGTAGCGGAAGCCTGTGAACGTTCGCGCGAACAGTATTTGGGCAGGAAAGGGGGCGCTCGCCGATGATGGGCCGGGTCGTAGCCGACGGTCGACACCTTCGACTCAACGGGAACCGCTTCGTGGTCAAAGGCACCGCCTACGGCCGCTTCGCACCCCGGACCGACGGTGCTCGCTACCCCGAGCCCGCCCGCCTTCAAGCCGACCTGGAATCCATCGCCTCGACGGGCCTCAACACCATCCGGACCTTCGACGTGCCCCCCGTCGACTTCCTCGATGCCGCGGCGGAAGTCGGGTTGCGGGTGCTCGTCGGGCTCGACTATCCGGACTGGCGATTCGAGCCCTTCCCCGACCGGGCCAGTGTCAAACGGGTTCGGTCGGCCGGCATGGCCGCCATCGAACGGCTCTTCGACCGCCTCGACGATTCCCGGGTCGTGTTCGCCGTCTCGGTCGGCCAACCTCTCCCGCTCGATCTCATCAGAGTCCACCAGCCGGCGGTGATCGCCGACACGCTCTCCTCGTTGGTCCGACGCATCGAGGCCGTCGACTCGTCGGTCCCGGTCACCTACACCGCCCGGGCCGATCACCTCGAACTTCTGACACTCGACGGCTCCGACCTGTCGTCCATCGTGTTCGACGGATCGGACAGCTCGGCCTTCGCCGCCCACCTGGCCCGACTCCAGCAGCTGAACCCGGCCCGTCCGCTCGTCGTGACCGACCTCGACACCGGGTCAGCCGATATACGCCCCCGCATCCAGGCCGAGCACCTGACCGAGGTTCTTCGCGGCGTCGACCTCTCGGGTTGTGCCGGCGCCACGGTTGCGACCTGGTCGCCCGACCCGTTGCTCGATGATCCGCCGGACACCAGGACCACGATCTTCATGGCGACCCCCGACGGGGCGCTCAGCCCCATCGGTCGAGCCGTCGAGAGCTGGGCCCGGAGCAACATCAGCGACCTGCGCCCGACGTGGCCCAGGGTGAGCGTCGTCGTGGATGGACCCAGAGCCGGGAGGGCTGTCGCCCAGACCGTCGAGTCACTCGAACAGAGCCACTATCCCGACCTCGAAGTGACGGCCGGCGAACCTGCGGGCCCGTCCGCCAACCCGGCCGACACCGCCACCGGCGAGATCGTGATCTCGCTGGACGCCGGAACCCGCTGCGAGCCGACCTGGCCCTGGCTCGTCGCCCTGGCGCTCGACGACGCCCGAATCGACGGGGTTGTCGGTCGGTACGAACTCGTGGTCGACGGTGACCAGCCCGCCGTGGCCGCGGCCGCGGCTGCGCTGTCCGACGTCGCCCCCAGGAGCTACCGTGATCCTGGTGCACTCGTCGGGGCCGGCGCCGGTGCGCTGGCCCTTCGGCGCAGCCAACGGTCGGCCGGCGTCACAACGAGTGCCGTCTTCAGGTCGGGCCCCGCCGGACAGCTTCGACGCCCAGCGCCCAACGACTTCCGTGCCGTGTGGCGTCGGGCGGTTGCCCTAGGTCGGGCCGATCGTCGAGTCCGGGGCAGCACCGGTGCGTTCGCCCCGATGGTGACGTCGATGATCGCCGGTGAGCGGCCGCCCCGTCCGACCGTCATCCGGGCGCTGCTCGACGGCGTCATGCCGTTGACCGTCGGCGCCATCGCACAGGGTTGCGCACTCATCGCCGTCGGTGCGACGATGCCCGGAGTCGTGCTGGCGGGAGCCGCCGCAGCCATCGCAGTCATGCTCGTCGCCGTGCTGGCCGGCGACGTCATATCGGCACGGCGGGAACCGGCGTGGGCCGGGCCGTCAACCGCAATGGCCACAGCAGTATCGATCGTCACGGTCGCCGCCATCGCGGCCTTCGAACCGTTGGGCCGCGTCTGGGGCTACACCTGGTCGGCGATCCGTCCGACACGACCCGACGAGTGGCCCGATGACGACGACGCCGGCGGCGATCTCAACCACCTCCGACGGCGTTTGGCGTCGAACCAACTGTCGGTCGTGACCCCACCGGACGGCTCCGGCTGGAACATCGAGGTCGGCTGCGGCCTGTTCCTCCGCCGACTCATCGTGACCGCAGTGGCATGGCAGTGCACCCCTCATGTGCGCACTGCGCTTCGACCTCGCCGGCTGCTCGCCGTTCCGGTCCTGTGCGCCGCGGCCGCCTTCTCCTGGTCGCCGATGCTTGCGGCGTTGATCGCGTCGGCCACCGTCGGGGAGTTGGCCTTCGAGCTGGTCACGTTGCGTCGGGTCGACGGCGTCATCAGCCGCTGGGTCGCCACGTCACTACCCCCGTTGGATGAGGTGACGACAGCCGAGCCGGCCGTCGAGCTCGAAGCGCGGTCGACGCTCGAACTCTGAGAGGGCGACGGTGCGCTCCAGGGGTCAGGCGCCGGGCGCCTACACGTCAGGGCCCTGGGACTCCATCTTCGCCTGGGCGATGAGCACCGGCAGCTGGGTGCGGCGTTTGATGCCGAGCTTCCGATACGTGCTGGTCAGGTGCGATTCGATGGTGCGTACCGAGCAGCTCAACAACTCCGCTGCTTCCCGGTTGCTCATACCCTGGGCCACGACGGCCACGACATTCTGCTCGGCGTCGGTCAATGCCCGGGCGAGCGACTCGGGCAGCTCGGGTCGCGACTTCACCTTGATCGCCCGCGACAAGCGCTCATAGATCATCCGGCCCCGTCGGCTGAACCGCTCCTGGGCCTCCGGCGTATCGGCACGTGCCGCGGCATCGCGATAGGCCTGAATGGCGGCGAGCAAGATGCCGGCATCCCGGTACTGGTCCGCCACCTCGGCCAGCAGATCGACATCGCCGTCGACGAGCGCCACGCACCAGCCGAAGGCCCGGGCGGCGGCCGAATCAGGATGGGCGACCGGCCGGAGCTCCTCCAGCAGCGGACGGGCATCGTTGCCGAGCGCCAGCTCGTGCCGGATCATGTGCGGGCCGAGAATCGACACATACATCGGCGCCGCATCGGAGACCCTGGCATCCCAGAACTCGCGGGCCAGGCAGTCGTGTTGGCGATCGAGCTTCTCGGCGAAGAGTTGACCGTTCCTCACGAACTCGGCGGCCATCGCATACCAGCCGATCCCGAAGTCGACCCCCTTGATCAGGAGTCGGGGGCCCTGCTCCAGCGCCTCGACGGCCTGGTCCTCGTCGCCGCGCCACCAGTGGATCAACGACTTGACCGCCACGCCGTGCAGGCTGAGCAGCGACGTCCCGTAGCGCTCGGCGTCGTTGAGGTCGGTCAGCGCCGCATCGAGCAACCCCAGCAGCATACGCAGCGTGCCCCGTAGGACAAGGGCGATCGGTCTGGTCAGCGAATCATAGGAGTGGTGACGGCGAAGACAGGCCGAGAGCAACGACTCGGCGTGCCGGTAGTCGCCCCGGCTCTGGGCGACCATTGAATGGGCCAGGTCCGCCAGCTCCGGAAGATCGGGCGCCGCCACCTCCGAGATCCGCTCGGCGAGTGCGTCGGCCAGCACCAGGTCGGCCCGCCGACACTCGGTCGACAAGGCAGCGAACAGCCTGACGAGGTAATCGAGTTGCTGACCCTCGTCCGGGTTCTCCGGTGCAGGAGGTAGTGATTGGACGGTGGTGTCAACCGACCGCGACCCGTGAGGGAGCACGGTCTCGCCACCCGTCAGGTACCGAAGAAAAACGTTGGTTGGATCGTCGATCGTTGGACCCATCTGGGTGAAATCCGCCCCTTTCCGCGCCTAGAGGTGAAGATAGCTGATTTTTTCACGGTCATCGACCCCGTGTATCACCTGTCGGAACCGTTCCAGGGCTTGATCGACGTGAATCGATGGGCTCGAAATGTGGTTTTCCACGACGTCGCGGGCGCCGGGGCGTGCTCTAGTGGTTGGTCCGAGGGCGACCTCGTGGTCACACGAGTCGGCGCAAAGGCAGTTGGAGGGGATGCCCTCCCGACGTCGGATGATTGCGCGGCGACTCACAATCATCCGACGTCGTTTGCGTTTTCGGCCGGGAAGTTTCCGTCACGGCCGGCGGTTTGCCATCCATGGATCAAACTCCCGACGCAAATCCGGACGTGACCGTCGACGTGGTCGTGATCGGCCTGGGGCCCGGCGGCGAAGCCGCAGCCGGCCAGCTGGCCGAGGCGGGCCTCGAGGTGGTCGGCATCGAAGCCGATCTCGTGGGCGGCGAGTGCCCGTACTGGGGCTGCGTTCCCTCGAAGATGATGATTCGGGCCGCCGACCTGCTGGCCGAGACCCGTCGGGTCGACGGACTCGCCGGCACCGCAACCGCCACCGCCGAATGGCGACACGTCGCACAACGCATTCGCGAGCAGGCCACCGACAACTGGGACGACACCGTGGCGGTCGACCGGTTCGTCGGCAAGGGCGGCACCTTCGTCCGTGGTTACGGCACGATCAAAGGCCCCGACCTCGTCGAGGTCGACGGAACCCTGTACCGGGCCCGACGAGGGATCGTCATCGCCACCGGCACCCGGGCCGCCGTACCGCCGATCGACGGGTTGGCCGACACGCCGTACTGGACCAACCACGAGATCATCGAGGCCAAGGAACTCCCCGGGTCGCTGATCGTGCTCGGCGGCGGCGCCATCGGTATGGAGCTGGCCCAGGTCATGGCCCGTTTCGGGGTCGAGGTCACGGTCATCGAGGGTGAGGACCGACTGTTGCCCCGCAACGAGCCGGAGGTCGGGGAGGTGCTGGAGGAGGTGTTCACCGCCGAGGGGATCACCGTGCTCACCGGCCGGTTCGCCGAACGGGTCGACCACACCGGCGACCGGTTCACCGTGACCATGCCCGGCGGCGACGAGGTCACCGGCGAGCAGCTGCTGGTGGCCACCGGGCGGCGCACCTTCCTCCAGAAGCTCGGGGTGGCGTCGATCGGCGTCGACCCCGACGCCCGCTTTCTCGCCACCGACGACCGACAGCGGGTCACCGACGGCGTCTGGGGCGTTGGCGACATCACCGGTGACGGACTGTTCACCCATCTCGCCACCCGCCAGGCCGACATCGTCGTCGCCGACATCCTCGACCGCGACGTCGAACCGCTCAACCTCGACGCCCTGGCCGCCGTCACCTTCACCGACCCCGAGGTCGGGGCGGTCGGGATGACCGAGGCCGAGGCCACCGATGCCGGGCTCGACGTCAAGGTCGGTTTCAAACGGGTGGGCGAAACGGCGAGAGGGTGGCTCCACGCGGCGGGCAACGAGGGGTTCATCAAGCTCGTCGTCGACGGCCAACGGGATGTGCTGGTCGGCGCGACCTCGGTCGGCCCTACGGGCGGCGAGGTGCTCGGGCTCCTGGCGTTGGCCGTGCACGCCCGGATCCCGATCTCGACATTGCGGTCGATGATCTACGCCTACCCCACATTCCACAAGGGCGTCGAGGACGCACTGAACACCATCGACCAGCCCTGACACAGGTCCCGACCCGGACGGTCCCCGGAACATCGGCTGGAACTTTGAGCGCCTGGCGACCCCTCGACCGGGTCGTCAGCCGCACAAAGTTCGCGCCGAGGGGTCGTCCCGGGCTCAAAGTTCGGGCAGGGGTTGGTCAGGGCTGGCGTTCGTAGAGGCGGCGGATCAGGTCCTCGATGTCGGGCTCCTCGATCGCGAGGTCCCGGACCGGCGCCGCCGCGGTCACCGCCGCGATCACCTCGGCCGCGGTCGTGACCCGCCGATCGAACCGCAGCCACTGCCGGGGCCCGTCGACTCGCACAACGGTGGCGTTGGCCACCGCGAGCGGGTCACGGGCCTCGATCAGATCGACGACAACGGTTCGCTCGGTGCCGTGCTCGGCCTTGAACCCGGCGACGGGGCCATCGAGCAGAACCCGACCGTGGTCGATGATCATCATGCGGGGACACAGCTGTTCGATGTCGTCAAGATCATGAGTGGTCAACAGCACCGTCGTGCCCCGCTCCCGGTTGACCTCCCGCAGGAACTCCCGAACCGCGTACTTCGACACCACGTCGAGTCCGATCGTGGGCTCGTCGAGCACCACCAACGCCGGATCGTGGAGGAGCGCCGCCGTCACCTCGCCCCGCATCCGCTGACCGAGCGACAACTGCCGCACCGGTGTGTCGAGCAGCGGGCCGAGGTCGAGGCGTTCGACGAAGTGGGCGACGTTGTGGTCGTGACGAGCCCGCTCGGTTCGGTACAGGTGATGGAGGAGATCGAACGAATCTCGCAACGGCAGGTCGTACCAGAGCTGGGAACGGTGACCGAACACCACACCGATCCGCCGGGCCAACCGGCGCCGCTCCTCGGTCGGGGTCAGACCCAACACGCTCAACCGTCCCGCCGATGGGGTGAGAATACCGGTGATCATCTTGATCGTCGTCGACTTGCCGGCACCGTTCGGACCGATGTAGCCGACCATCTCGCCCCGCTCGATGCTGAACGAGACCCCGGCCACCGCGTCGACCAGGCGTTTGCTGCGCCGAAACGGAATGCGGCTCGTCTCGTCACGAGTCCTGACCACATAGGTCTTGCTCAACCCGTCGACGGTGATCACCGGGTCCGATCCTTCGTCCGGTTCGACGGCCACCGTCAACTCCCCGTGCTCTGGTAGTGGCCGATGCCGAGCCGCCACACCCATCGGGCCACGACCGCCATCACCACGGCCACGGCGGGCGGGGTGAACAGCATCCACCCCGGCAGCCCGAGCGGATTCGCCGCCTCGGCCACCGAGATCGTGGGAACGTAGGCCACGAAGGCCAGCGGCAGCGCCCAGCCCATGACCGCTCGGATCCAGCCCGGGTAGATGTGCAGCGGATACTGATT
Source organism: Acidimicrobiales bacterium (assembly GCA_965216675.1). Classification (GTDB taxonomy): domain Bacteria; phylum Actinomycetota; class Acidimicrobiia; order Acidimicrobiales; family SZUA-35; genus JAHELU01. The sequence goes on from CBDCGK010000004.1 coordinate 3,910,308, forward strand.
GGCGAACTGACTGCCGTAGGTGAGCGCATGGGTGGCCTCACGGGAGGCCACCGCCCAGAACGGGATCGACGCTGCGATCACCCACAGGCCACCGTAGATCGCGACGCCGCTGGCCAGCGCAAGGACCAGGGCCCCGATCCGGCCGGCCGTCCAGTCGACACCCAAATTGGACGCCGACCACCACAGGGCCACACCCGGTGCCAGCAGCTTGCCCGCCCGCCGCAACTCGAACTCGAGGGCCAGGATCTGGACCAGCGCCGAGGTGGGTCGCAGCAACACCGAGTCGAAGTCGCCGGTGCGGATGTAGCGGTTGGCGAGCAACTCGACCTCGCTGATGAACAGATCGCCGATGCTGAACGGCAGCGTGGCCATCGCGTAGAGGAACACGACCTGAGGGCGGGTCCAACCGCCGAACTGCGGCACCAGGTCGACGAGGACCAGCAAGGCGACCAACTCGAACAGGATGAGGATGCTCTGGGAGACGACCAGGATGAGAAACGGAACCCGGTACTGCCAGTCCGAGCGGATACGGGCGCCGACGATCCGTCGATAGAGGCGGAACTCATCGAGGATCAGTGATCTGAATCCAGCCATCCCGACCCCAGCCACCCTGTCTCCAGCCACCCTGTATCTAGCCACCCTGAATCTAGCCACCCTGTACCACCAGGCGTCGAGTGGCGGAGCCGAGGATCATCCGTCCCAATGCCAGCAGGGCGAGGCCCCACAACAACTGTTGGCCGAGAACCCACACCATGCCCCATCCGTCGTAGCGGCCGAGGAAGATCTCCACCGGCAGCTGGATCATCGACGCGAACGGCAGCGCCCGGGCCACCGACTCGAGCCAGGACGGAAACAGGTTGATCGGCAGGAGAAGCCCGGCGAAGAAGGTGACGGCGATCGTGACCATCTGGTCGGTACCGCGGACGTCGAGCAGCCAGAAGGCCAGCAGGTTGGAACAGAATCGAAGGGCGAAGCCGACGAGGGTGGCGGCCAGCACGCTCACGGTGAACACCAGCCAGTGCCACGCCGGATCCGGCCAGCGCAGGTCGAACGCGATCGCACCCAGGAGCACGGGAGGAATGCCTCGAAGGAGGGTCTGGAGCACCGAACTCCCCAGCCAGTTCGCCAGTTCCCAGAGCTGGAGATCGGCCGGCCGGTACAGGTCGACCTCGATGTCGCCCGACCGGATCCGCTCGGGAAGGTCAAGGCCGCGGAAGGCGCCGACGATGGCGATGAACCCCTGCGACAGGAACGCGAAGGTTGCCAGCTCCTGGCCGGTCAGGCCGCGAACGGAGCCGCCGCTCTCGGCGGCGACATAGACGAGGACGGCAGCGCGGATGTAACCGAAGACGGTATTGACGAACGCGCCCGAGGCGGTGGCCAGCCGGTAGGTGGTGGCCCGCCGAAAACTTCGTTTGCCGACCTCCCACATCAATCTCCCCACGGCCGTCCACCGTAGCTCTCGACGCCGACGATCAGCATCCACCGTCACGGCCCCCTCGCCCAGCCTTGGCGACGAAAGATATTCGTGTAAAAGGTGTCGTTTGCAGTCGATAGCTGTTAACGTTGCTTTTCGCGGTGATCGAGCATCACCGACTCGTGGAAACCTCCACCACAGTCAGCGTCGATTCGGGTCGTCGAGCCCGACAGGACGGTTCGAGATGTTGTGGTGCCTGTGGGGAGCGAAGGGCGGCAGCGGCTGCTCGGTCACAACCGCCGCCGCGGCACTGCGGACCGCCCGCCGGAATCCCGTGTTGCTCGTCGATCTTGGTGGCGGAGACCTGTCCCACATCCTTGGCGTGCCGCCGAGCCGGCCCGGCCTGGCCCGCTGGCTCCGCCACCCGAACCCGCCGCCCGACTCCCTCGCCCGGATCGAGGTTCCGGTGGCCGATCGTCTGGCGCTGCTGCCGTTTCCCGATGCGCAACCCGGTGGGCGGCGTGAAGTCGGTGGCGACGACCTCGAACAGCTCCGTCCCGACCCCCGCGAGCGGGTCCACCTCCTTGCCCACCTGCTGGCGGCCGACGAACGTACGGTGGTCGTCGATCTCGGCCTGGCGCCGGCGGCGGGCCCGTCGCTCACCGGGTCGGGATTCGCCGCCTTCATCAGCATCGCCGACCGATCCACCCTGGTGACCCGTCTCTGCTACATCGGCCTCCGAGCGGCACTGGAACGGCCGGTGCCCGACGACGTCATCATCGTGGCCGAACCCGATCGGGCCCTCAGACCGTCCGACGTGACGGCGGCGCTCGGCGTCGGAGTCTCGGTCATTCGCTGGGATCCCGCCGTCGCCCGGGCCGTCGACGCCGGCCTCCTCGCCCAGCGGCTGCCGCGGGCCCTGTCCCGGATCCCGCTACCGGCCCGCCCATCGGCGCAGCCCACCGGCGGTTCTCAGCACCGAGCAGAGGTCCGGTGACGAGCCCGGCTCTCACCGGTGACCGCAACCGGAGGCGCCGGTCCGAGGTGCCTGAACCCTCCACCGTCGGGCCGGCCACCGAATCGGCGGCGATCGAGCTGATCCGCCGCCGGGATCCGATGATCTCCGTGGCGGAGGCCCGGCGTTTGGCCCGAACCGAGCAGTCGAGGATGACCGGACTCGGCGTCGTCGACGAGTTGCTGTCCGAACCCGATGTCAACGAAATCATGATCAACGGACCTGGAGCGGTCTGGGTCGAACGAGGCGGCCGGCTGGAGTCGCTTGACCGGACCGTCGGCGAGGATGAACTCGAACTGATCATCGAGCGGATGGTCGGACCGCTCGGCCTGCAGCTCAACCGTCTCAATCCGATCGTCGACGCCCGCCTTCCCGACGGGTCACGGGTCAACATCGTGGCCCCGCCGCTGGCGATCGACGGCCCACTGCTTTCGGTCCGCCGGTTCAGCGACCACATCCTGCCCCTGACCGCGTTCGGGCCTCCCGACCTCGCCGACCTTCTCGCTCAGCTCACGCGGTCCGGTCGATCCGTCCTCATCGTCGGGGCGACCAGCTCGGGCAAGACGACGCTGCTCAACTCCCTCAGCGCCCGCATCGCGGCCGGCGAACGGATCGTGACCATCGAGGACACCGCCGAGTTGCGGCTCGCCGGCTCCCATGTCGTCCGGCTCGAAGCCCGTCCGGCCAACAGTGAAGGAGTGGGGAGGGTCACGATGCGCCAGCTGGTCACAACGGCCCTTCGGCTTCGGCCCGACCGGCTGGTGATCGGCGAGGTCCGGGGTGCGGAAGCCTTCGATCTGTTGCTGGCCCTGACGGCCGGTCACGCCGGTTCGCTGTGCACCCTCCATGCTCTCGATGCGGTGGCCGGGCTCCGAAGGCTCCACATGCTGGCCTCGCTGGCCGACGCCGACCTCGATCCCGAGCTGATGCGCCGGTTCGTGTTCGATGCGATCGACGTCGTCGTCCATGTCGCCCGCCGTGCCGTGTCGGGGCGACCGTCGGGGCGGCGGGTGGTCGAGGCGGTCTGGGCCGTCGGCGACGGAGATCCCATGCCTACCGACGTGCCTACTGAACGAGGCGTCGATGCCGGGATGCGGCTTCTGTGGCAGCGGCCGCCGTCTCCACGATCGTCGGCCGACGGTGCGACACACCCTGCCGGCTCGCCGAACGGAACCGAACGGTGACGGCCGACCTCGTCGCCGCACCGGTGATCGGAAGCATCGTCGCCGTGATCGGCTGGGCCCTCGCCGGCCTGCGCTGGACGATCCGACCTCGCGAGGCGGCGATCGTCGCGTCGACCATCACGGTCGCAGTCGGGCTGGTGCTCGGCTTGCCGCTGCTCGTGACGGCCGCTCCGGTCCTTGCCGCCTGGGGCTCGATCGAGATCGAACGCCGTCGGGAGCGTGCACGAGAACGGCGACGGCGGGCGGCGTTGCCGATCGTCGTCGACGCCATGATCCAGCGACTCCGGTCCGGGGCGGTGTTGCGCACCGTGTGCGCCACGGCTGCCCCGGACGACCCCGACGTCCACCCCGAGATCGACGAGGTCGTGCGGCCACTGGTCGAGACGCTCGGTCGACACCGGCCGTTGCGGGAGGCGGTGGCTCGATTCCGGTCCGAGTCCGCTCGGCGAGGCTGGCACGACGCGCAGCTGCTCGCCGCCACGCTGACCGCCCTCGTCGATCGGGGGAGCCCGGCTGCACCGGCGCTGACGCGACTCCGGTTGACGCTCACGGCCTTGATCGAAGCCCACGGCCGGGCGGCAGGCCAGGCCGGGCAGGCGCAGGCCTCGGCCGCGCTGCTGGCCGGGGCCCCGGCGCTGTTCGCCGTCGTACTGGCTCTCGTCGATTCCGATGTTGGCGCCTTCTACCTCCATGAACCACTCGGCGCCGCCTGCGTGACCGTCGCGCTGCTGTTGTCGATCGGCGGCTGGCGCTGGATGAATCGTTTGGTCGACGGGGCCATCGGCCCCGGGTCCGCAGTCATGGGTCGGGCGTCCAAACCCCGGCGCCTGACGATCAAGCGCCCACGCAGCAGCGACGATCGCATCAACGCGCTGGCGCTGACGATCGATCTGGTGGCGATGACGGTAGGCGCCGGCGGAACACCCGGTGACGCCGTGGCGCTTGTGGCCGGACAGGGCCCGGATGTGGTGCGAGAGGCGTTCGCCGATGTCGTCGAGCTCGGCCGCAACGGAACCGTGTTGATCGACGCGCTGCCGCTCGTGACGCAGCGCCTCGGCGCCGCCTATCACCCGCTGGTGACGGCACTGGTGGCGAACGAGCAGGGAGGCGCCCCGATGGCACCACTCCTCCAGCAGCTCGCCACCGAGGCCGAACAGGCCAGACGGCAATCGGTGGACCTGGCGCTGGCCCGCCTCCCGGTCCGATTGCTGGTGCCCCTCGTCGTCTGTCAGCTGCCCGCCGTCATCATCGGCGCGGTCGTCCCGCTCACCGTTGTGGCCCTGCGCCACCTCCGAGGCTAGAGCCTCGTGACCCGACAATCCGATCTGCCGAACTGGAAGGAACCAACCCGATGTTCACGACCCGACCTCAACTTCTCGCCATCCGCCGACTTGTCGCCGGGCCTCGATCCTGGGCACGGTCTTCGACGCGGTCCGACGACGGGCAGGCCACCGCCGAGTACGGCCTCGTCATCCTGGCCGCCGCCGCCCTGGCCGGTGTGCTCCTGGCCTGGGCCACCGGCAACGGTGGTGTCGGCCGCCTGATGGATGCCGTGATGGACTCGATCATCGCCGATGTCACCGGCCCCTGACCGACGCCTCGAGCCGAGCCGGCACACGGTGCCCGCACCGCCGGGCGAGCACGGTCAGAGCACCGTCGAGCTGACCCTGGTGCTGCCGGTGGTGGTGATGGCGATGCTGGCCGTCGTGCAGATCGGCCTGGTCGCCCACGATCAGCTCGTGTTGTGGCATGCCGCACGGGAGTCGGCCCGGGCCGCGGCGGTCGCCCCCGACCAGGCCACCGCCCGTTCGGCCGCGGCCGCGGCGAGCCCCACACTCGACCCGGCCCGGTTGAGCGTCGACCTGAGCGGCGGCTCGACGACCGGTGAACTGGTGACGGCGTCGCTGACCTATCGGGCGGCCACCGACGTGCCGGTCGTCGGCCGCCTCGTCGGTGACGTCTCCCTCGTGGCCCAAGTGACCATGCGGGTGGAGTAGCCGACCGGGTTCAGAACGGCTCGGGCAGACCGAGGGTGTTGACCAGCAGTGCCAGGGCCGCCATCTTGTCGAGCGGTTCGTTGCCGTTGCCGCACTTGGGCGACTGCACACACGACGGGCAGCCGGTCACACACGGGCAGGAGTCGAGGATCTCGGCGGTGGCGGCCAGATGCCGATCGGCGGCCGAGAACGCCAGATCGGCGATGCCGGCACCACCGGGGTAGCCGTCGTAGATGAAGATGGAGGGCAGACCGGTGCCGGGCGCCTCGGCGATCGACACACCGCCGACGTCCCAGCGGTCGCAGATGGTGAACAGCGGCAGGATCCCGATGGCGGCGTGCTCGGCCGCGTGCAGTGCGCCGGGCAGGGCGAAGTCGCGGATCCCGGCCTGGGCGATGATCGCCGGTTGCCACTCGTACCAGATCGAGGTGGTCACCAGCTCCTCAGGCGGCAGATCGAGGTCTTCGGTGGCCAGCGTCTCGCGGCTACCGGTGGCTTTCACCTGATAGCCGACAACCTGGGTCGTGACCCGTACCTGACCGAGATGCAACGTCGACCGCCCGACCTCCTTGGTCGAGCCGGTGTCGAGGACCTCGATGTCGATCGTCGAGCGGGCCTGGGTCCAGGTGGAACCGTCATCGGGTTCGACGGTGGCGGTGCGGGCGGCGAGGTCGAGATCGAGCACCTTGAACGACTGCCCCCGGTGCAGATACACCGCCCCCGGGTGGACCAGGTGGGCGGCCCGGCTCATCTCCACCGTGCCGATGAGGTCGCCGTCGTCCCCGACGATCCTCAGCTCACCGCCCGATGCCGACCGCAGCCCGATCCGGTGGAACGGCATGCCCGGACCGTCCCAGACGGCTCGGGGAAGGCGACGTCCGTCCGGGCGGATGCGGAACTGGTCGGCCAGCACGTTTCGATGAACCGCGTCGTCGAGATCGGGCCACCACTCGTCGTCGTTGTGCTTCAGCGGCCACTCGAACGCCGCACAGCCCAGGTGTGGGTCGAGGATGTTCGGGTTGGTCACGTTGACCACCGCAGGCTCGGGCGGCCGTTGGAACAGTTCGTCGGGGTGGGCCATGAACCACTGATCGAGCTGATCCTCGCCGGCCACGAGAACGGCCAGCGAATCGGGCGCCCGGGTGCTCTGGGCGCGACCGGCCCGCCCGATCTGTTGCCACATCGACGCCACCGTGCCGGGGAAGCCGCACAGTACGGTGGCGTCGAGGCCGCTGATGTCGACTCCCAATTCGAGGGCACTGGTGGTGACGACGGCCCTCAGCGAACCGCCGGTCAGCTCCGCTTCGATCTCCCGACGCTCGGCCGCCAGGTAGCCGCTGCGATAGGGGCGGACCATGGCCCGCAGGTCGGGAGGCAGATTACGGGCCACCCCGGCCGCCACCCGCTCGGTCAGGGCCCGGCTGCCACAGAAGGCAATGACCCGCCGGTCGGCCAGCACGAGATCGGTGATCACCCGGATCGTCTCGGTCGCCGGGGACTGACGGATCCCCCGTTCCTCGTCGACCCAGGCCGGCTGCACCAGGGCGATGTGGCGACGCCCGTATGGGGAGCCGTCGTCGACGATCGCGTCGACCTCTTTGCCGCACAACTCCGCCGCCAGTTCGTCGGGACGGCCGATGGTGGCCGAGCAGAACACAAAGGTCGGATCGCTCCCGTAGCGCTGACACATTCGTCGCAGCCGGCGGAGCACATGGGCCAGGTGGGTGCCGAAGATCCCCCTGAAGACGTGCAGCTCGTCGACGACGATGTAATCGAGCCGTTTCAGGAACGTGGCCCACTTGCCGTGGTGGGGAAGCAGGCCGTGATGAAGCATCTCGGGGTTGGTCAACAACACGTTGGCGTTGTTGCGGGCCCACGTGCGTTCGTCGCGTGACGCGTCGCCGTCGTAGGTCGCCGCCTTCATGCCCTTGACCCCCAGCTCGTTGAAGGCCCGGAGCTGATCCTGGGCCAGCGCCTTGGTTGGGTAAAGGAGCAGCGACGTTCCCGACCGCAACCCGGTCACGACCGATTCGGCGATCGGGATCTGGAAACACAGCGACTTGCCCGACGCAGTGCCGGTGGCCACCACCACGGACCGGCCCCGGCGGATCCGGTTGATCGCCTCGGCCTGATGCCGGTAGAGGCCACCCGCCGGCAGACAGTGGTCGATGGCGGCCGGCAGATCGGTTTCGAGGGCGCCGTGGGCCGCGGGACGGGGATCGATCGTCTCCAGGTGGACGAGACGCCCGTCGTCGAACAGGGACTCCACGACCGACTCGAAGGAGCCGCCGATCGGCTCGTCGACGGCCGGCTCGTCGGCGACCTGATCGGCCGCAAGAACGCCATCGAAGGAGTCGATCGCCGTGATTTCCACAACCTCAAGGTTAGTCAAGGTTGGTGACGTCGACCCGGAGGGCTCAGCCACCTCACTCCTCGATTCCAGCGACGGGCTACTGGTTGAGCTCCATCTGAACCGTGGTACCAGTGTCCGCCGTCTCGAAGGTCACCGCCGAGCTGAGACGCTGCATCAGCGGAACACCGAACGCCCCCTCGATGAGCAGGCGGTCGGGGTGGGTGATGTCGGGCACATCATGGTCGTCGGGCATGCCGGGCCCTTCGTCGCGAACCGAGAGCTTCACCGACCCCGGGTCGACGATGCAGCTCACGGCGACCCGTCCGACCGGATGGTTGGCCAGGTTCGCCTCGATGGCGTTGGTGGTGGCCTCCGACGTCACCCAACGAAGATCGTCGAGACGGTCACCTTGCAGGGCTTCGACGGCATTGGTGGCGGCAGCGACGATCATGCGGACGACGGCGACCATGTCGACGCGTGAAGGAATGTCGATCTCTACGAGTCCGCCGTTGTGGGTCGAGCCTGTTGGTTCCACGTGACTCCAAGATTAGCTCATCTTCCCCAGCATCCTAATCTGGGATTCGGTGTCGGAGGCGTCGTGATGGACGGGCCCGTCATCGAGGGCCTGGCCCCACAGCCCTCCGAACCAACCGGCGAACGACGATATGTCCCCCCGGCCCGGCCTCCGCAGCCATCGCCACGGGTGGACGACCACCGGTTCGACCTCTGCGGCGTGTCGACGCCAGCCGGGCACGGGGGCGAATGTGGTGGCCACCTGTCGCCCGGCGAGGGCCTCGGCCGGTGTGCCGAGGTGTACTTCGAGGGGACGGACCGTGGCCAGCTCGGCCAGTGTCTCGACCATGAACGTGAGGCGCTTGCCCGACAGGTTCAGCTTGGTCAGCAGCGGGCGATCGAAGACGAACACGGCCGGCAGGTCGGGATGGGCGGTCAACGCCGGGTCGTCGACTCCCATCGATTCGGCGGTGATCCAGACAACATCCGGTGGCCTTGCATCGTTTCTCTCCGGGCTCTCCGGCCCCGCGGTTCGATCGGGTTGGGGATCGGTGAACAGTAGCGGGTTGGCGTTCTCGACCGGTTGTGACGGGGGCTGGTCGGGCCAACGGTCGATCGGGCAGTCGGTGTTTCGGTCGCAGGTGGCGCACAAGCCGGGCGCTCGAGCCTCGACCTGCCAGCGGGAGAACGCGTAGGGTTGGTCCGACATGAGCCCGGCGGCGATCTGCCAGCCCAGTCGGTTGGCGGCGCGTGATCCGTCGAGGAGATGTTTGAAGAAGAGATCCTCCCCCTCACGCCAGTCCCGCCCGTCGCGCAGAGCCCACTGCGAAGCCATCCACAGTCGGGTCTGCCCGACGATCCAGCCCTCGTCGAAGAGTTCGCCGGCGGTGATCTCCATGCAGCCCATCGAGTCGTCCCAGGCCGGGTCGGCGACGTGACCCTCCCCGGATCGGGGTATGCCGGCGGAAAGGTCGAGCGGGGTCTCGTCGATGATCGGCAACAGGCGGCGCCGCCGTTCGGTTCGCCGGTATCGGAGGGGTTGGCCGGTGGCGTGACCGAGCCGGGCGTACCAGTGGCGGGCGTACTCCTGCCACAGCAGTTCGATGCGAAACCGGTTGAGCTCGTCGGCCGGACCCTCGACCTCGTGCCACAATCGGGGCAGGCTCAACAGGCCGTGACGCACGTAGGGGGACAACCCGCTGGCGGCCCGTTGGCGCCGGGGGTAGGCGTGGTTGCGGTCCCGTGTGTACCGGCTGAGATCGAGTGCGGCCAGCGCCTTCTCGGCGTGGCTCTGTCCACCGCGGAAGCCGTCGGATGAAAGCGACGAGTCCTCCTGGTCGAGGTCGCCGATGAAGTCGGAGAAGTGCCGAACCACGAATTTTTGAGCGTCGTCCCTCGACGGTTCACACATGGCGAGCTCGGCTGTGACCATGAGATGTCCATCGGACGCCTCAACGGTGCACTCAACTCGACCGGGCAAGATAGCCCAGCTGCGAACGCGGGCTTCCGTCGATGTTCGTGCCTGGCCGGCGAGCAGCAAACCCACACCATTGGCCGAGGATCAAGCCAAAAGCCTTGGCGAAGCCCGTATGATTGCAGCCTCGGTCGATCCGAACGGACGTTGAGTCGGGCCCCCGGTCGGTCTACATCGAGATATCAGAACCGCCCGTGAGAGCGTGGGTCGGCTTTCCGTTTCCGACCGCGTGGGCCAACAGAGATCGTTGAAGTAAGTGTCTGAAGGATCAATCCAAGTCCGACCCGAAACCTGGAGTGGCCGCAACACACCGGTTGCCCGCAACCTGGCCCGACCGATGGTTCGCTTCCTGGCCCAGGAGACGGCATCGGGCATCCTCCTCCTGATCGCCACGGCGGCCGCGCTCATCTGGGCCAACCTGCCCGGCGAGTGGGGCGAGTCGTACCACATCCTGTGGGAAACCCACGTCGAGATGGACATCGGAACCTGGGTCGTCATCGACAGGCCGCTGGAGGCGTTGGTCAACGACGCGTTGATGGTGCTGTTCTTCTTCGTCGTCGGCCTCGAGATCAAGTCGGAGCTGGTTGTCGGCGACCTGTCGTCGCCCCGGGTGGCGGCGTTGCCGGCCATCGCCGCGCTCGGCGGTATGGTCGCTCCCGCAGCCATCTACCTGATGGTCGCCGGTGGGGGCGAGGGATCAAGCGGATGGGGTGTTCCGATGGCGACCGACATCGCCTTCGCCGTCGGCGTGCTGGCTCTGCTCGGGCCCTCGATACCGCAGGCATTGAAGCTGTTCCTTCTCACCCTGGCCATCGTCGACGACATCGGGGCGATCCTCGTCATCGCCGCCTTCTATACCCGGGAGCTGAAGTTCACGTGGTTGGCCGGCGCCGTGGTCCTCTGGGTGCTGGTCGTGGTCCTGACGAGACTCAAGGTGTGGTTCACGCCCGTCTATGCGGTGATCGGTGCGGTGCTGTGGTACGCCATGTTCAAGTCCGGCGTGCATGCCACGATCGCCGGTGTGGCGTTGGGGTTGGCCGCCCCCGCCCGGCCTTTGATCGGGGCCCGACGGTTCGAATCGGTCGAGGACATCTTGTCGGGTGAGGTCGCCGACCCGGAGGTCTACCGGGACGCCCGATGGAGGGTGCGGGAATCGGTGGCCGTCACCAACCGTCTGATACTGGTGCTCAGCCCGTGGACCAGCTTCGTCGTCATCCCGATCTTTGCTCTGGCCAACGCCGGTATCCACCTGTCCACCGAGTCGCTGGGCAATCTCTGGTCGTCGCCGGTCTCGTTGGGTGTGATCCTCGGGCTCGTCGTCGGCAAGCCGCTCGGTGTGACCGCCGCAACCTGGCTGGCCCTGAGGTTCAACCTGGCCTCCCTGCCCGCCGGTTTGACGATACGTCACGTGCTCGGCGGGGGAGCGGTGGCCGGTATCGGCTTCACCGTGGCGTTGTTCATCGCCCGCCTCGCCTTCGTCGACGCGGAAGGCCGACCCACAGCCCTACTCGACGAGGCTGTCATCGGTATTCTGGCCGCGTCCCTGATGGCCAGTTTCATCGGATGGCTCATCCTGCGAGGAGCGTCACCCGCCGCCCCGATCACCGTCGACGACGAGACCGATCCGGCGATGGCCGGGGCTGCCGGCTGACGGTACGTACCCGGCGAATTCGGCGGTGAATTCTGCGGTGAGGTGGTGCCAACCGTTTCGAGCGCCATACCTTTATACGGAGCAACCACCGCCGAAACCGCTAGCCTGCCGAACGTGTCACAGACCCTCGTAATCGTCGAGTCCCCCTCGAAAGCCGACAGCATCGCCAAGTATCTTGGCGACGGCTATGTCGTGGAGTCGTCCGTCGGGCACATCCGTGATCTCCCCGCCCGGGCCAAGGAGGTGCCGGCCGCCTACAAGAAGGAGAAGTGGGCGTCGCTGGGCATCGACACCGACAACGGCTTCAAGCCGCTGTACGTTGTCCCTTCCGACGAGCGCAAGCGAGCACAGGTCAAGAAACTGAAAGCGCTGCTCAAGGACTCCGACGAGTTGGTGCTCGCCACCGACAAGGATCGCGAGGGTGAGGCAATCGCCTGGCATCTCCAGGAGGTGCTCAACCCGAAGGTGCCGGTCAAGCGGATCGTGTTCACCGAGGTCACACCGGAGGCCATCCGGCGAGCCATCGAGAACCCAGGGGAGATCGACTACAACAAGGTCGAGGCTCAGGAGGCCCGACGTCTGCTCGACCGGCTCTTCGGTTATGAGGTCTCGCCCGTTCTCTGGAAGAAGGTCCGACCCCGCCTCTCGGCCGGTCGGGTGCAGTCGGTGGCGACCCGCATCGTGGTGGAGCGGGAGCGGGAGCGCATGGCCTTCCGCTCCGCCAACTACTGGGATTTGACCGCGACATTCACCGCCACCGACCCCGAACACGCAGCGGAGCGGCCGTTCACCGCCACCCTGCTGGAGCTCGACGGCGCCCGCGTCGCCACCGGTCGGGAGTTCAATCAGGACGGCACGCTGAAGCGCGACGATGTCGTCCACCTCGACGAGCGTCGAGCCGGGGCGCTGGCCGCATCCCTCGCTGCGCAGCCGGCCACCGTGGAGAGCCGGGAGGCCAAGCCGTATCGCCGCACACCGGCCGCGCCGTTCATCACCTCCACCTACCAGCAGGAGGCCAGCCGAAAGCTCCGTCTCGGCTCCCAGGCCGCCATGCGTATGGCCCAGGGTCTCTACGAGCGGGGCTACATCACCTACATGCGTACCGACTCGACGACGTTGTCGGAAACGGCGCTGGCCGCCGCCCGGTCACAGATCGTCGAGGAGTTCGGGGCCGAGTACCTTCCGCCGGAGGCCCGCACCTACCGCAAGAAGAACCAGACCGCTCAGGAGGCGCATGAGGCCATCCGGCCCGCCGGTGACCGTTTCCGCACGCCGGCCCAGGTCGCCGGTGAACTCACGGCGGCCGAACTCCGGGTCTACGAACTGATCTGGAAACGCACGCTGGCCTCGCAGATGACCGATGCGACCGGCGAGACCGTCACCCTGAAGCTGTCGGCATCCACCTCCGAACCCGTACCCGACGCCAACGGCGAGGCCGCCGTGCGCCAGGCGCTGTTCTCCACATCGGGAACGGTCATCAAACACCAGGGCTTCCTGAAGGCCTACGTCGAGTCCTACGACGAATCGGAGGCCGACGACCACGCCGACGACAACGAGAAGCGCCTGCCGGCGTTGACCGAAGGCGACCGGGCCGACATCACCGACGTGTCGGCCGACGGGCACGACACGCAGCCACCGGCCCGCTACACCGAAGCCTCCCTCGTCAAGAAGCTGGAGGAGTTGGAGGTCGGCCGCCCGTCGACCTATGCCTCGATCATGGGCACCATCCAGGCCCGGGGTTATGTGTGGAAGAAGGGCTCGGCGCTGGTGCCGAGTTTCCTGGCCTTCGCCGTCGTCACCCTGCTGGAACAGCACTTCCCCGACCTGGTCGACTACGCCTTCACCGCCCGCATGGAGAACGATCTCGACAACATCGCGGCCGGCGAAGGCGAGATGGTTCCGTGGCTGACCCAGTTCTACTTCGGGGCCGACGAGGAGCCGGGGTTGAAGGAGAAGGTTCAGGAGCGGCTGGGCGACATCGACGCCCGAGCCGTCAACTCGATCCCGATCGGCACCGACCCCGACGGTGTGCCGATCGTGGCCCGGGTCGGCCAGTACGGGCCCTATCTGGAGCGGGGCGACGACACCAAGTCGATTCCCGATGACATCACGCCCGATGAGCTGACTCCCGAGCGGGCGATCGAGATAATGGCCGTGCCCGACGTGATCGAACTCGGCAGCCACCCCGAAACCGGGCTGCCGGTGTATGTGCGCGACGGCAAGTTCGGGCCGTACGTGCAGATGGGTGACATGCCCGAGAAGGTCACCGAGGACAACAAGCCGAGGACGTCGTCGCTGTTCGAGGACATGACGATGGAGGAGCTGACCCTCGATCAGGCCGTCGAGCTGCTCACCATTCCCCGTGTGCTCGGCGTCGACCCCAACGACGGCCGGGAGATCGTGGCCCACAACGGACCCTACGGACCGTACATCCGCAAGGAGCCCGAGGAGGAGGGCAAGCGGGCCGACACCCGTTCATTCGAGAACGAGCGTGACTTGTTCACCATTGATCTCGACAAGGCGGTCGAGCTGTTCTCCCAGCCCAAACGGCGCCGCGGTCAGGCGGCGGCCGCCGGGCCGCTCAAAGAACTCGGCGTCGATCCCACCACCGACCTGCACGTCGTGGTCAAGAACGGTCGGTTCGGCGAGTACGTGACCGACGGCGAGGTCAACGCTTCGTTGACCGCTGCCGACTCGGTCGACCGCATCGACATCAGCCGGGCCTCCGAACTGCTGGCCCAGCGTCGCCGCAAGATCGAGATGGAGGGTGGCTCCGTCAAAAAGACGGCCAAAAAGACGGCCAAGAAGAAGGCCGCGAGCTCCAAGAAGGCGGCGAAGAAGGCCACCAAAAAGCCCGCCAAGAAGGCGGCCGCGAAGAGCTCCGGCGGCTGAGCCTTGGCCGTCTACATAGCGTTCGAGGGCGGCGAGGGTTCGGGCAAGAGCACACAGGCGGCACGACTCGCCGAGCGCCTCGACGCCGTCCTGACCCGTGAGCCTGGTGGCACCGGCCTGGGCGGTCGCCTTCGCGAGCTCCTGCTGAACACCACCGATGTGCCGATCGGCGCCCGATCCGAGGCGCTCATGATGGCCGCCGACCGGGCCCAACACGTCGACGAGGTCGTTGTACCGGCACTGGCGTCGGGCCGTCACGTGGTGTCGGATCGCACAGCGTATTCGTCGATGGCCTACCAGGGCGGCGGCCGCAAACTCGGGCTGGAGGCGATTCACCGGCTCAACGATTTCGCCGTCGACGGTCGCTGGCCCGATGTGGTGGTCCTGCTCACCGTTCCCGCCGAGGCGGCCCGAGCCCGCCTCGACCGCGACCTCGACCGCATCGAGCAGGCCGGCGACGGCTTCCACCAGCGGGTGATCGACGCCTTCGACCAGATGGCGGCCGACGACCCCGACCGGTGGGTGATTGTCGACGGTCGCGGGACCATCGCCGAGGTCGCCGACCGGGTTTGGCAGGCCGTCGAGCCACGTTTGGCCTGTACACCGGTAGGAGACCACGAAGGAGACGAGCGGACATGAGCGATACAACACCTACAGATGACTTCACCGACGACGAGATTTTCGCCCTGACGGCCTTGCCCAGCATGGTCGGATCGGTCATCACGTTCTCGGACGCCAGTGGCCCCATCGGTACAGTCAAGGAGATGATGGCCGGGGCCAAGGCCGCAGCGGCGGGGTCCACCCAGTATCCCGACAACAGCATCCTGCGTCGCGTGATCCCCAACTACGAGGATCGGGGCGAGGCCATGGAAGCGGCCAAAGGCCTTCGGGACCGACAAATGGAGGAGCTGAAGGCGGCCGGCATCACGTCGAAAGAGGACATGAAGGGCCATGCCCTGGCCAAGGTGGCCGAAGCCAATGACCTGCTCAACGCCAAGGCCAGTCCCACCGAGGCGGCGCAATACCGGGCGTGGGTGATGGAGACCGCCGAGGCCACTGCCAAGGCGGCCAAGGAAGGCGGCTTCCTCGGCATCGGCGGTGTCGAGGTCAGCGACGACGAGCAGGCCGCTCTCGACGAGATCCGTGCCACTCTCGGAGTGGACCGCTGACAGAGCCGGGCGAACGGCCCGTCAGCTCACCGCGCCATAGGCTCGTAGGCCGCCGATGAGTTCGGACCGGCCCCGAGACGACCGGTTGGGAAGGGAGACGGTGGTGGCGAGCTTGCGAAGCTCGGCCACGGTCAACTCGTCGAGGTCATCGAGTTTCGGATAGAGCTCGGCGATGCTGGAGACCAGCTGCTCGTCGCCGTACTCCTCCCAGCTGTCCCAATAGCCGGCCAGCCGTCTGGTGAAGCCGGCCGGGGTGTCGGCGTACAGCCGGACGGCCAGGGCAACGCTTCGCTGCTCGAGGTCCCGGCGATAGGTGTCGAGCAGCGGCAACGTCTCGTCGACCAGTCCCTGGCCGCCGAACGCGTCGGGATCGGCCACCAGCATCTCCTCCAGGACGGCGAGATCATGGGCGTCGCCCAGGCCGTCGCTCAACGAATGCCACGTCTCGCCCAGCGGGGTGAGGATCGATGGCGCCGAACCGGTGAGCAGCTGCACATGAAACCGGGTGTACTTGGCCCGCTTGCGCAGTTCGTGATAGCGGTGGGCGTCGGGGTCGGCGATGACCCGATCCAACGCGACCACACCGCGGCGGTAGGTCTTGGCCACACCACCGGCGAAGACGTCCCAACCCTCGTGCTCGAACGTCCAATCGTCGATGCTGTCACGGACCTTGACGAGGAGCCGGCGGGCCCGGTCGATCGGCTCGGCGTCACCATCGGCCGCCTCCTCGCTCGCGGTGCGGGCTCGATCGGCCAATTCGGCCCGGACCGGTAGGAGGCCGCCGGGGGGAAGGCGATCGGTCGATCGGGCCACCAGATCGTCGAACGTCGCTAGGAGGGCGTGGGCGTCGCGGTAGCTCGACAGTTCACGGGCCGCGTCGCGGTAGGTCTGATTGATCTCCCGGTACTGATGGCCGAGCGACATCCGGGCGAGGCGGGCCAGCCCCCGCAGCTTCTTGCAGCGCTTGCGGCAGTCGTGGATGCTGGGGACCGCCTCTCCTCCGGTGAGATTGTCGAGGCGATCGAGGGCCTCCGCCGTCTCCTGGTGGGCGATGCGGCGAACGGCGTCGGTCGCCGACTCGGACGAGACGATGCGATAGTCCATCTTCTGATCGTAACGGTGGCGGCGGGTGAGACTAAATCGCAACCCGGGAGTGGAGGTCTAAACTCTCGAAGGTGGATCCGTGGGCAGCCGTCGTCGGCCAGACCGAGGCCGTGACCCGTCTTGAACAGGCGGCGTCGAACCCGGTTCACGCCTACCTGCTGCTCGGCCGTCGGGGCTATGGAACCCACCAGGCCGCCTTGGGGTTCGCCGGCTTGGTGCTGGCGGCTTCGGTTCCGGCTGGTGACGGCACCGACGGTGATGGCCGCAGTGACAGCGACGATCCTGCGGTGGCCGCAGCCCGTGATCGGGCCCTGGCCCTTGCTCTCGACGCCAACCATCCCGACCTCATGGTCTTCCGGCCCGAAGGGGCCGCCCTGCGGGTGCCGGAGGCCGAGGAGATCATCCGGGCCGGGCTGCGAACCCCACTTGAAGGGTCCCGTAAGGTCATCATCGTCGACGGTGTCGACACCATCCAGACCGAGGCGATCGGCAAGCTGTTGAAGGTGGTGGAGGAGCCGCCGCCGTCGACGGTGTTCGTGATGCTGGCCGACACCGTCCCGCCCGAGATCATCACCATCGCCAGCCGTTGTGTGCCGGTCGAGTTCGGGCCGTTGCCTTCGGCCGAGTTGGAGCAGGCTTTGGTGGCCGAGGGGGCCGACCTGGAGCGGGCCTCGGTGGCGGCGATGGCCGCCGGAGGTGATGTCGACCGGGCTCGTCTGCTGGTCACCGATGACGCCCTGGCCGAGCGGGCGGCGTTGTGGCAGTCGATCCCAGGCGAGTTGAACGGCACCGGGTCACGGGCCTGTGAGCTGGTTGATCAGGTTCGGGCCGGGATGGATGCCGCACAAGGTCCGCTGGAGGCACGGCAGGCCACCGAGGTGGAGCAGTTGGAGGCCCGGGTCGAGCAGTTGGGGGAGCGCGGTTCCGGTCGGGCCGACCTGGTGGCCCAGCACAAGCGCGAGATCAGACGTTTGCGGTCCGACGAGCTGGTGTTCGGCCTCGCCGTCATGTCGCGGGTATACCGCGACCGCCTGGTGGCCGGTTACGATCCCGGAGCTGAGATCGCCCTGGCGGCCATCCAGGCCGCAGCCGAGAACCTGATCCGAAATCCCAACGAGACCCTGCTGTTGCAGGACTTGTTCCTCAAGCTGGCCCCGGTCCCGATCGCTCGATAGCGGTCGGGCGGTCGGGGGGCGGGCGAGTGTTATGCGTCGTCCCAGGCGGCGAACACGAGCGGGCCGCCTCCCAGCTCCCCGGTCTCGCCGAGCCCCTGCCATGCCGGCGGCAGGTTCTCCCGGGCGACGAGCAGAAACGTGCCGGAACGGTCGTAGTCGATCGCGGTCGTCGCCGGATCGAGCGGGAAAGTCGCCTCCTGTTCTCCGGTCTCGGTCGAGTAGACGCGACCGACCCCCACCTCGCCGTTCGTCATCTCGACGGCGATGACCAGCGCCCCATCGGATCTGACGGCCCCGTCGACGACCGGCCCGTCGATGGTGATCACCGAGCCCACAGCCGAAGGAGCCGACGGGTCGGCGACGCTCACGATGGTCACCGTGGCGGCGTCCGGGCCGTTCACGGCAACGGCGAGCGTGTCATCGTCGATCCAGGCAACGGGCGCGGCGAAGAAGGGCGGTTCGATTCCGTCGGGCGGTGTGGTGGCCGCCCCGATGAGTTCGGGGCTCACGATCAGCTCGCCGGTGTCGCCGTCGTGGACGGCAACACCGAGGTCGAGTACGGCAACGGCCAGACGGGTGCCGTCGGGTGACAAAACGGGAGTGGTGCCGTTGACCCGGATCTCGGCGTCGGGAACCGACGTGGTCACGCCGGGAACGACCCGGAAGACGGTGCCAACGGCCGGTTCGCAGCAGTCGCCGACCCACAGGTTGTCACCCTTCGCCGCGATCTCCTGCAGGGCCTGGGCGCCGCCCTCCTGTTCACCCGATGCCGCGTCGGAGCCCCATCCGGCGATGCGGTCGATGATGTCGCCGGAACCGGATTGGATCCGAACGAGATCGTAGCTTCCCGCCTCGACGCCCCAGATCGTTCCCGGCCGGGGTCCTGGATCGATGGCAGGGTCCGCATCGTCGGGTTCGGTCGTCGCGGAGGTTCCACCCGTGGTACTGGTCGAGGCGGGCGATGTGGTGGGAACGGCTTCGCTCTCGATGGTGCCGGTTTCGGACGAACAGCCGGCGATGGTTGCGAACCCGAGGGCGAGGAGAAGAGTTCGGACTGATCGTTCGAAGGGATAGTGGGTTCGCTGCGCCATGCCCCGATCTTTCCAGAGCATCGGTGGTTGAGAGCGTCATTGCCCCGGATTCGTTGCCCGATGTTGTGTTTCCTTGATTCATCGTTTATCGTCGATTAACGATGAATCAAGATCTTGTGATGAGCCAACGTGATGCCGACGAGTATGCAACCTGGTTCCGATGCCTTTCCGACGGAACCCGAATCCGTGTTCTCAACGTCGTGGCCAACGCCGGTGGTCCGATCACGGTCGGCGAGATCGTGGACGCGGTCGGCAAGAGCCAGTCGACGGTGTCGCGCCATCTCCAGCTCCTGGCCGAGGACCGATTCGTCTTCACCCAACCCGACGGCGTGCGGACGTTGGTCACCGTCAACGACGCCTGCATGTCGGCCCTCCCGGCGGCCGCTGCAGCCATCATGGGGAACCGATGACATGGGTAGGGTGCTCCGCGGTCGGTGGGAGCAGTGATGGCCGACGCCGGCCGGCTGCTGGCCGAGCTCCTCGTGCTCTTCATGGTGGTGTCGCTCGCCGTGCAACTGTTCCAGCGCCGGTTCGGCGCGGAGCGGCTCCGGCGATGGATGGGCGGTCAACCGCTCACCGCGGCGTTGAAGGGGATCGCCATCGGTTTCGCCACGCCGTTCTGCACCTATTCGGCGATCCCGATGCTGATCGGTCTCCGCCAGGCCGGCGTGCCGGCCGCCGGCTACGTCGCCTTCGTCAGCGCCGCCCCGGTTCTCGACCCGGTGCTCTTCGGTGCGCTGGTGATCATCGTCGGTCCGTCCGGCGCTTTGCTCTACACGGCGGTGGCGTTGCTGGGGGCGGTGTCGCTGGCCCTCGTCGCGCAGCGGCTCGGCGTGGAGCTGTCGCTGGCCGACATCGGGACCGTCGCCGGTCGTGATACTGACTGCTCGACGGAGGTCCGGTGTGACCTCGCTGATGCCGAGACCTGGGGTGGATTCTCCGAGGAGCTGACCGGTGCTGCTCGGGCGTCGCTTGCCCTGTTGCGATCGGTCGGTGCGCTCCTGGTCGTGGGTGTGTTGATCGGTGCAGCCATTGAAGCGTTGGTGCGACCGGAAGACGTAGCTGCAATCGCCGGTGACGGCGCGCAGTGGTCGATACCGCTGGCCGCCGCGCTGGGTACACCGCTTTATGTCAGCACCAGTCTGTTCGTGCCGATCGCCCACTCACTCGGTCAGGCGGGCGTCGGGGTGGGGGCCATCGTCGCCCTCACGATCTCGGGCGCTGGAGCCAACATCCCCGAGTTCATCGTGCTGACCAGGCTGTTTTCGAAGGCCGCGGTTTCGGTCTTCATCGGCTACGTGTTCGTGGTGGCGCTGGCCGGTGGTTTGCTGGCCGAGATGCTGCTCGGCTGAGCACTTAACACCGTGAATCTATATCTTACATCCACAGTCGTTCGGGTATCGCTTGTTGGCATTCCGGGTAGCGCTAGAGCCGCCGGAAGCGACTCTCCAGATGGTGGCGCGTTTTCCGAATCTACCCGCATCGGTGCGGATGGGTTCATGGACGCCTCGCCGCACCATCCAACCAAGCGCGGGAGAACAGAAATGAGTGAGCGGAAGGTACGCGAACAGCTGCCTGACACCATGAATCCAAATCCTTGATGCGTGAAGGCTCAAAATGCCTTCTGGAGACCGAGGGACGTCTCGCGCCGCCGCCATAGACCGAACATGGCCGCCTTGGCCGCTCCGGCGGCCACCAGCTTCGCCGCTCAGTTTGGAAGTCCCTCAACCCCAGAACGGAAGGATCACATGGCCTATCTCATGGTGTTGATCGTTGGTGTTGTCGTCGGCACCTTTGTCGGCGTGGTGGTCATGGCCGCGCTCGCGACGGCCGGGACGGCCAGCGAGCTCGAGCGTGACGTCGTCGTCGCCAAGGACGGAACCTGGACAGATCGGTCGCCGGGCCCCCGGGAGGCAGTCCCTCATGCCCTCGGGGGCCCGGTTCAGGATCGCCAGGACGTGCTACAGCACGCCCGCGGCGGGGCTCCGACCCGAGTCCATCAATCGCAACGTCCAGCAGACGGTAACTCACGCACCGCTCACGAGTCGAGCGGCCAGTGAGTAGCGACTTCTCCAGTTCCCGGAGCGGGTCCCGTGTTGCCCCACGGCTCCCCGGGGGCTGGAGAATCAAATCTCCGGTGCTCTCAGGCGGGAGAACTGTTCCCTCCCTCGCCTGCTTCCACGAGCACCGGGGAACCCACGCCATCGCCTCGATGCGATGGCCCTGCTCCCGGCCCGGACATGCAAGCCACATCGCCGGGTCGGGGGCAGCAAGGTGGCCGGCGGCCGTCGGACCGGGGACGGTGACATACGACGAATTCACACGAGGACTGCGACGATGAGTGAACAGCAGATCAGGTCGAGAAACGACGTTCAGGACGCGCCAATGCCGCCTCCGGTGAGTAGCGATCCGTACCGTCTACAGCCCGGTTACGACGACCTCGTCGTCCGACAGACGGCCGATTATCCGATCAACCACCACCGGCGCCGCACCGGACAGCTCCCGAGGCGAGTGTGGCCCTGGCTGGCTCTCCTCGGGCTGACCATCGTCGTCGCTTTGGCTTCAACGGTCGTGGCGGCTGACCGACAGCCCGTCGACGACTCCGTCGGCGTCGTCGAATCCGTTGAAGTGGCCCTCGACGACCCCGAATCCACCAGCACCGCTACGTCACCTGATGGAGAGAGCGGGGACGTCGGCACCACGTTGGTGATCGCCGTGCCCGGAGCCGTCGATGGCGACCCCTACGAGCGATACCTTCAGCTCGTTGACGACTGGGACATCGCCGACGCACCAAAGCTGACCCGAGACGACGCCCTGGCCCGAGCGGTCCTCGGGTGCTCGTCGGAATGGCCGGCCGGGTCGATCGACGCTGCCCTCGCCGACGCCTACAGCGACTTCCTGCAGCCGTACCGCGATCGGGGTCGCTGCGAATGAGCACGAACATGCCATTGCTGTCGATACCGGGTCGTCGAGTGAGCCGTCGACCATAGAACGCCGGAGAGGGGAACCACCAGACGACCGATGATCGCTTGGTCCCGCTGTCGCAGGCAGTCATCACAACCGTTAATCGGGCCCGAACTCCGATGACGGGGATAAGCTGTTGGCTGACCGCCCGAATAGCTCAGTTGGTAGAGCGCCGCATTCGTAATGCGTAGGTCCGGAGTTCGACTCTCCGTTCGGGCTCCAGGCGTCGAACAGGGGAAACGTGGTCCGGACACCGACCGATGTGTGGTGCTTCGAGGCCAAACCCCGATCGCCGGTGATCTCGAGCGCAGCAGAGCGTTAGCCGTGCCGCTGCGGGCGCCATGTGTCGCCTGGGTCGGGTGCCGCGTAGATGAGCAATCGCAGGACGGTGCCGTCGTCCAGCTCGACCTCAACAAACCCGAGTCGACGCCAGTCTGCACGCTCGTAAACCTCGATCGCAGGGTAGAACTGGTCAACGACATCAAGGATCGGTATGAGTCCGCGGCGTCGGCACTCGGTGGTGGCCTGGTCAAGGAGCTGTCGGCCGATGCCCGCCCGACGTATGGCCGGATCGACGATGAGTCGGGCAATCACTCCGAGGTCGCAGGGTGGGTGGCCCAGCTGTGTGACGGCGACTTCGAGGCCGTCGGAAGCTGCGGCTGGGTGCAACGCAACATGTCCGACGACTTGCGCGTCGTCGATGGCGACCCAAGCCATGAGCGCTTGGTCTGAAGCGACGTAACCCGGGACCTCGTCCTCGGGCAGGTGTGGCGGGTATCCGTCTTTGCGGTGGATGGTCCTGGATCTCGATGGCTGCGATCCCACCGCCGACGAGACCAAGTGGTGAACCTGCGCCGACCAGCTGAGGATCAGGGGCGACCGACCGCCGGGCTACTGCCGAAGCAGAAAGTCGGCGATCGCGTCCGCTACGACCTTCGGATGCGACATCTGCAGTGAGTGTGTGGCGTCGGCAACGACGAAGCGTTCAGCACCGAGATGCTCGTCGAGGAAGTCGATGCCCTCCTTGAAGAAGGGGGTGGACTGCTCGCCGACGACGGCGAGCGTAGGTGCCTTGATCGTCCTGGCCTGATCCGGACCGAACGACCATTCCGCAAGCGCAGGAGCCTCGACCTGGAAGAACAAGTCAACCTCGGTCAGTGCCTGCTCGTACCAACCAGGAGGCAGATGCGGATCGATGCGCTCGCGGTAGTCGGGTCCACCGACACCGACGAGGAATGCCTCGAGAGCGCCCGCCTTGTCACCTGATCCATAGAGCGCACCGATCTGCTCCATGGCCTCGCCGAAGGCCGCAGCCGACGGCACACAGAACAACGGGGGTTCCTCGAGTACCAGTGACTGGGCTCGATCGGGCACATCGAGGACAACCTGCAGGGCGGTTACCGCACCGTAGGAATGACCGACGAGGTGAGCACGGTCGATTCCGAAATGGTCAAGAACGGTCACGGCCTCTGCCGCCTGCTGGGCGATGCTGAAAGGCCCGTCATGGTCGGCCGATCCGCCGAAACCGCGGCGATGATAGAACACCACTTGGAAGTTGTCGGTGAGCGACTCCTGGGTACGGAGCGGTTCGTAGCCATCGGCAACGATCGACCCGTGTATCAACAGTACGGGCGGCCCTTGGCCGACAACGTCGCCTTCCACATGACCAAAATCAGTCGAAATTTTCTCCATTGTTTCCCTCCGGCTTGTGACTCGACGTGGCGAGTCTGCTCGTATGTCCCCGTCGTTGCCGCTTCCCTGTTCATTGCCGGCCGATCGGGGACAGCAATAACCAACGTACCCTCGACGCCCACGAGCTGCCGGCGATTTACAGCTGCCGAGTGACGCCCCGAACCTGGTAACGTCGCAGACCCGAGCGCCGGCTACCGGCTGTATTACAACGGCCCCAACCGGACCTGCATCGGCTGCACGTTCATCAACTACGACACCATGACCGCCAACGATCTGATCGCGGTGAATGCCGCCGGGGTCATGTCGACCCAGCTTCTAGCCGTCTGCGCGGCGGTGATCCTCCGGTATCGATCCAGCCTCAACAAGAACGTGGAACGGAGCTTGCTCGCCCTCATCGGCACCTGTCTTCTGGATGCGGGATACCAGGTATTCCAAGGGCTGCAGACATCGATTCCCCCCAATCGGTTTCCGACCAATGTCGACGCCGCCGACTTCGCTTTCCTTGTCGGCACGAAGACCGGTCTCGATTCACGCACCGTGACGGTCGGCCTGGCGGTGCTGGCATTCGCCTGGATCGCCGGTTTCCTCGTCGCCACCCGCTTCGCGAGTTCGGCGCTGCAACGTCGCGAGTGACACTGGCGTCGCTGAGTCGATCACGGTGCGAATCATCCTGTCAATGCCCGACGGAATCGGCCGGCGTCGTCGCGCAGGCGCGGTCTCGCCCGCAGGTTGTGTTGCTCCCCAGGGTCGACCGCGTGTTCGCAGCGGGCGGTGTAGCAGAGCGACCAGAGCGACGCCGCCAGCGCTGCCCGCCGCTCGGCCTTCGACAGCGGTATCGGGAATCGATCGACATAGTCGTCGATTTCGTCGATACCCGGTGCCGTCGGTTCGCCGACCTCCCCGAGGGCCCGCCAGTTGACCGCCGCCTCGCCGACCGCGGTCGGCAGGCTGACCGAAGCCATGCTGTCGATGTCGTACAGAGCGTGCACTCCGTCCGCTCGAAGACGAACGTTGCGGGCCGACCAGTCGGTGTGGGCGCCGACCGTCGGCACCTCTTGTTTGGCGGCGCAGGCCAAGCGGGCGAGATCGTCGATCCACTCGGCTCCCTCGCTTGTGGCGTCGAAGTCGAACAGCGGGCTGTGCGGGGTCGGATACAGGCCATCCACCGGAGCGAGCAGGGGGTGAAGGGCGAGCCGGTGGTCAAGCCCGGCGCTCGCCACCACGCGGGCGAGCCCCTCGGCCGATGCGGTCCGTTCGTCGTCACCGAACGCGTCGGGCTGCCCGGGGTCCGGCACGAACGTCTCGACGGTGGCGAGGCCGTGACCGCATGGGACGGGCCCGCCAACCGGCCGGCCGCACGGCAATCCGGCGTGCCACAGCTTGTCCTGGGTGGCCACGACACCCTGCAGAAAGTCCAGCCGCCAGGCCGGCTGATAGGCCTTGATGACGAGGCGATCGCCGTCGGCCAGAACGACGCCGGTGACCGAGCCGACCGAGGCCACATGGAACAAACACTTCACGATCGGTTGTGAGAACCCGATCGCCGGCAGCACGCCCTCGATCTGGCGACTGATCTCGTCGGGTTCGATGCTGCCGTGGATCGCGGCGGTGGCCGAGGGGCCGGGTGACTCGTCGCTCAGGTGGTCGTCGACGAGGTCGACGACGGAAGGTCCGAGGCGAGGCTCATCGGGCATCGGTCAAGTATGGTCCGCCGCCCATGGGCCCTCAGCGGCAGCTGACGACGAAGGGCCGCCCCAGTGTTCAACCGCTCGACCGTTCACCATCCGGATGATGTCGAGAGTCTCCCGCTCGTCGATCTCCCCCGACGGTCGACGACCGAGCCACCGTAGCCGAACGGCTACGCGATCCTCCTGCTCGATCAGGTCGGCCACGACGACGTCCAACTCGTCGTACTGGGCTCGGGCGCCGGCGACGATCGTGGCAAAGCCGTCGGGGCCACCGATCTTGTCCTGATGATCGACATAGCTGGAGTCGATCAGATCGCCGACATTGGCGAGATCGCCGGTCGCGAACATCGCCACCATGGCGCGGATGACGTCGGCTGGGCTGCGTGTTCGATCGTCGATCGCCACCACCACAGTGTCGCGCATCGCCGACTAGCATCGCGCAGAGAGGCCCAGGAGGAGAGCGGCGACCATGGAAGCAGTCATTGCGGCAGCTGAGCGTTGGCTCCGACAGGATGCGTCCGATCGGGCACAGACCGGCCCCGAGGCCATCGTCATCTGCGGCGAGGCCGTCCGTGAGCTGGCCTCGCGCCTCGGCGGGCTGGGGTATCCGGTCGACCCGATGCTGATACCGTGCCCGGACGTGGCCGGTGCCATTGCCGAGCTCGAGGAATCGGGCTCCCAGGTTCCGCCCGCCCTGGCCGGCCTCTGGCATCAGGTCGGCGGAATCTCGCTCGTCGATCTCGAACGCTATCGTCACATGGCCTTCTGGGAGGAGCACCTCGGCGACGAGGGTCGGGCCCTGGCTTGCGACGGACTGGTGATCGAGGCGCCGGACGACGAAGGGTGGATCGGCTACGTGCTCGATCTGTTCGACGAGCAGCTCGACAGCGGCCTGACACCCGGGTTCCCGATCTCGCCCGACGATCTGCACAAGGACGACACCAGTGGCGGCGACCCCTATGAGCTCGTTCCCGGCGATCGGGATCCCTGGATGGCACCGCTGCGCGGATTCTCCTGGCGTGGGCCGGCGCGCCCGGTGTCGGCGCCGCCTGGCTCGACCCCGGATCTGATCAGCTATTTGCGAACCGTGGTCCTCGAATGTGGTGGCTTCCCGGGCCTGCTCGGCGCCGCCGGATTCGAGCCACTGCGACGCGAACTGACCCGAGGCCTACCCGTGTTCTGACCGGAACCGGACGACGACCGGCCACACACCACACTCCAATTCGCTGCAACGGCTGAACCGGAACCGTGCGACGTGGCGGCTACCACGAGCGGACGCGCCTAGGATGTCACGTGTGGACGCCGACGTTGAACCTCGCCTGGCCACTGTCGGTGACGCCGCCGACGTCGCACGCCTCCTACACGACTTCAACACCGAGTTCGACACACCGTCGCCCGGTGTCACCGCCCTGACGGAGCGGCTCACCAGGTTGCTGGCCGGCGACTCCATGTTCGCGATCCTGGCCGGCGCCCCGGCGATCGCCGTGGCGCTCGTCAGCCTGAGACCCAATGCCTGGTACGACGATGGGGTCGCCCTGCTCGACGAGCTGTACGTCGCACCGCCGCACCGCAGCGAAGGCATCGGGTCCGGGATCCTCGAGTTGCTTGATCGCCGCGCCCGTCAGTTGGGGGTCGGTGCGATCGAGATCAACGTCGACGAGGGTGACGTCGACGCCCAGCGCTTCTACGAACGGCACGGGTTCACATCGATCGAACCGACCACGAACGAGCGCGCCTACTACTACCACCGGGAACTCTGAGCCCAGCGCCGACCTCGATCGGCGGTCGGCTATCGGTCCAGCGCCCCCAGCAGTTCGATGTACCGTTCGAGGGCGGCGGTGGCCTCATCGGGTCGATCCCCGGTGATGACGTCGATGAGGAGTCCCCGCATCACGGCCACACCGAGGCGGGTGGTGATCGGGTCGTCCTCGATCCCGAGGGTCGCAGCCGCGTCGGCCGCGCTGGCGAGCCACGGCGTGGTGAACGAAGCGCCGTCATGGCGCGACGCGTAGGCGACCGCTTCGTAGAACAGCTGGATGAACGGCCGCAGATCCGGCTCCATCAGCGACGCCCACGTCTGGCGCATGGTGTCGGCCGGCGAACCCGGCTCGGCGGTGGCGGCCAGGTCGGTGAGTGCGCTGCGCTGGTCCGACTCGACGGTCTCGACGATGGCGGCGATCAGACCGTCCCGGGAGCCGAAGTGATAGAGGAGCATGCGATGGCTGCTGTCGACGGCCTCCGCCAGTTCGCGCAGGCTGCGATCCCCGAAGCCGTTGTGGGCGACCTCGGTGACGATACGAGCGAGCAGGTCATCTCGGGCAGCACCCATCCACGGTGAGTGTACCAACCGGAACAGAATCGAGGATCGGGACCGCCGACCTGGGGCCTGACGTCGATCTTGCACGAACCCGTCATCGGCTCGGTCGACCGTCAAGCGGGCCATGGCCGCCGTCGATACGACGGTGAGAGCGAATCGAGGTACCACAATGACCACCACCGACGGTTACGTACTTCTCGTCGACGATGATGACATCGTGCACTTCCTGTCCCGCCTGACCCTCGGCGACCTGGCCTACAACGGCGACGTCATGATCGCCAACGACGGCGTCGAAGCCTGTGAGGTACTCGCCGAGTGCGGGCAGCCGCAACTCATGCTGCTCGATCTTCGCATGCCCGGCATGGACGGACGTAAGGTGCTCGAGACCGTCGACCGGGGCGACTTCGGACCTCCGCCGCCGACGGTCATCATGACCGGCTCGAGCCGCCCGGAGGATCGGGCGCTGGGCGGGTTCTACGGATTCGTACAGGGTTTCATCCGCAAGCCGTTCCGGGCTGAGGATCTGCTGGCCCTGGCTGGACGGGGTGGCACGTTCGACCACCTCTTCGCCTGCAGCTGAGCGCTTTCACCGGGCCTCCACGACCACGATCCGTCGGCCCGACGACTCCATGACGAGGTGCGGGTCGTCAACGTGAGCGAACGGATTCACGATGCGAAGATCGTTGCGGAGGCACCACAGGGCGACCTCTTGGCGACGATCGAGATCGGGAATTCGGGCCACCAGGCGGGCAGCGGTTTGCTCGACGACGTGGCAGTCGGCGAGCACCGGCGACGGGATGAGAACGAGGGAATCGGCCATACGTCACGATGCATCATGACGTGTCGCCGAGTCTTGAGCATCTCGTGAAGGGTTTGTGGAGATTCAGCGCGTACGACTCAACGATCGCGACCGAGCGCCAACTCGACCGCGGACTCCAGCGTGAGCGAGCGGCCTTCGGCCGTGAGCGCGACGAACCGCGACTCGCCGAGCGCCTTCCGCAACGCAGCCCGGGTCTCCTCCGGCGACGATTGGTCGGCCACCGAACCGCGGTGGGCGCCGAGCGAGTCGAGCACCGCGGTCGACGCAGCCAACAGTCTCGCCGAGTCTTCCAGTGCGCCCGTCTGCTGCAGGAATCCGGCGATCACGCCGATGGCCCAGGCCGCCATGACCTGGCTGCCGATCCGCCATGAAATGTGCAGCGCCGAGCGGGCGTGGGCGAGTCCTTCGTCGATGTCGTCGACCGACCCGGCGAGATGGGCCAGATTCCCGAGGTTCATGGCCTCCTGGTAGCGCGCACCGATTCGCCGGTTGATGTCGCGGGCTGCTTGGTAGCGGGCCCGGGCCTGGTCCGAACTTCTGGAGAATCGCAGCAGCACACCGCTCACGTTGAGCGCCTGCGCCAGCAGCACCTCCTCACCCCGAGCCGTGGCTCGCTCGATCACGCCGTCGAGCCGCTTGATCGCGTCGTCGAACTCGTCCGGTCGTCGCAGTGACGTGCCGCTCAGGTAGGCGAGCGCCTGCTGCTCGTAGCGCCAGTCGCCCGCCTCCCGGGCCGCGGTGATCGTCTGCTGATAGTGGCCGCGTGCCCGTTCGATGTCACGGTCGCTGAAGGCCATGAAGCCGGCCGTGAGATGCACCCGGCCGCTGATCTGAGGATCGTTGCCGTCCAGCGCTCCGATCGCCCGATCGATCCACCGTCTGCCGTCGGCGTGACGGCCCGTGCGGTACCACCACATGTTCAGATCGCCGACGATCTGGCACACGAGCTCGTGACGGCCGTCGTCCCACGCCCGATTGAGGGCGGCGATGATGTTGGCGTGCTCGATGTCGAGGTCGTCGATCCACGAGCCCGCGCGCCGATTCCAACGCTCCTCTTCGACCGACCGGGTCATGGCTGCCACATAATCGCCGTGATCTCGGTAGGCCTCGAGTTGTCGGTCGCTGTCGACGAGCTGCGACGATGCGTAGGCGGCGATGAGGTTCAGCATCGTGAATCGGGGCGCACCGCCGGTCGACTCGGAGCGCACGAGTGACTTGTCGACGAGCGACGCCAGCACATTGAGCGCTTCCATCTGGGTCTCGAACCGCCCGACGGCCGTGGCCCCCTCGAGCGACCACCCGCCGGCGAAAGCCGACAACCGCTCGAACACCTGCTGCTGTGAGGGTGTCAGCAGGCGGTAGCTCCATTCCATCAGCCGGGTGATCGAGTGTTGCCGCTCGGGCCGGTCGTGGAGGCGTTCGGCGATCGATCCGACATTGGCTTCGAGATGGCTGACCAAATAGTCGAGCGACAGGTAGCGCAGTTGTGCCGCCGCCAAGCCGATCGCCAGCGGGAGGCCGTCGACCAACTCGCAGATCGCCTTCACCGTCGCCCGGTTGTCGTCCGACAACTCGAAGGCCGGATCAGCCTGCCGGGCGAGCTGCTCGAACAGCGTGGCTGCCGGCGCCTCTGCGTCGTCCCGGCCGACGAGGCCGAGCGGCTCGATGTCGACCGTGCGCTCGGTTGACAGTCGTAGCCGGTCCCGGCTGGTGACCAGAATCCGCAACTCGGGCAGCTCGGCGATGAGGCCCGCGACCTCGGCGGCGGCCGGTATGAGCTGTTCGAAGTTGTCGAGCACGAGGAGCATCGACTCGTCGCGCAGCGCCTCGGTCAGCATGACGAGGAGATCGACCTCGGTTTCGGGGTGAAGTCCGAGCGCTCCACAGATTCGCGGCAACAGCATGGCGACGTCGCTGATGTCCTCCAGCGAGACGAACACCGCCCGGGCTCCGTCGTCCTCCCAGACCCGTGTCACCTCCATCGCCAACCGGGTCTTGCCCACCCCGCCCGGCCCGACGAGGGTCACGAGACGGGTTGACCGGAGCTGCTCGACGACGGCTCGGAGCTCACGCTCCCGGCTGACCAGGCGGTCGGTGCCGCCATGATGGTCGACCGTTGTCGGGCGGGTGGGCGACGGCGACGGCGAGCGGCCGGTTGCGGGTTCGTCGACCGGGCCGATGAACTGGTAGCCGCGCCCGTGCACGGTGCGGATCAATCGTTGTGAGCGCCCGTTGTCGCCGATCGCCTGGCGGGCCGACTTGATGCGGCTCGTCAGCGCCGACTCGCTGACAAAGCGATCACCCCAGATGTTGTCGAGCAACTCGTTCTTGTGGACGACCCGGTCCCGCTCGGCCACAAGGTAGCAGAGCACGTCGAAGACCTGGGGCTCGACGGGGATCGCCTGGCCGTCGCGTCGTAGCTCGATCGCGGAGGGATCGAGTTCGAACCCGGCGAACCGAACCGACTCGAGCGTTGTGGCCATCGGGCCATGCTAGGTGCCCGGCCGTGGCGCTGTCGCCCTCGATAGGTCCTGCTGGGAGCGCGCCCACGGCTCCCACTCAGCGCGTTCGCGGGCGAAAACGGTCAACCTCGTTCGTTGTCGCCCGCGAACGCGCTCGATTCGAGGGGATCGACGACTACGTGTGTCGGGCAGCCCAATCGCCCACCAGATCGAGGTATCCGGGGACGAACTCATCGGTCGGACCATGCTGGATGCGGTGGTTGCCGGCCGGTACCACGACCACGGCCGAGTCGTCGATGCCGGCCTCGAGCAGTGCTGCCGCCGTCTCCTCAGCGCTGCGCCACGGTGGCAGCAACTGGTCGAGGGCGCCGTAGACCGCCAGGAACGGACAGCGAACCCGACGGAGACACTCGATCGGATCGTGCGGCTCCGTGGCCCAGATGCGGACCATGGCCCAGTCGTCGGCGTCGTCGATGGTGAGGTAGTCGTACCACGGTTCGTGTTTGGCAGGGGCCACGATCTGCTCCTCGACCGTCGGGAAGTCGTCGCCTCGACGGGCGGCATCGTGGACGGCGCCCACGAACGCCACCGCCCGGCTGATGTCGGCCTCGGCGAGGCCGCGGCCTCGAAGCGTGTGTTCATGCCCGTAGAGGTCCTGGGCGGCGACGCCGATCGACGGGGCGGCACTGGCGATGGCGAACGACAGCGGCACCGTGCCGCCGGCCAGTATCTGTACCAGCCAGCCGCCCTGGCTGTGGCCGAAGATTCCGACTCGGTCGGCGTCGACGTCCGATCGGTTTCGCAACGCCCTGATCGCGGCCGTCGCCTGCTCGGCTCGGGCCTCCAGCCCGTACCGGCGCCAGTCGCCGCTCGACGAACCGCAACCCGGTTTGTCGAACGCGAACGTGGCGATGCCCCGGTCGAGGAACGCGGAGCGGATCGGGTCGAAGTAGCCGCCGCTGGTGCGGTCCGCCGGCCCCGAGCCCTGGAGCATCAACACGGTCGGGCCCGGCGGGGCCCCCGTGCCGGACATCTCGGTGACGGGCCGGTGGAGGGTGCCAACGAGCGTCAGGGCGTTCCAATCGAAGGCGATCTCGTCGGACGCCGCCGTGCCGCCGGTCGCGCTGCTCACCGGGCGGCCCGGAGAAGGTCGGCAACCTCGGTCTGACCGCGGTTCTCCGCCAGCACCAGCGGATCCTGCTGGTCGCCGGTGGGCAGCGACGGATCGGCTCCGTGTTCGAGCAGCAACCGCACCGTCTCGACGTAGCGATCAGAGCCGTCACCAAGCAGGATCGCCTCGTGCAGCGCCGTCCAACCGAGGTTGTTTACATGATCGACGTCGATCGGCGTCTCCAGGAGGCGGGCGACGACGTCATGGTGACCCCGTTCGGCGGCCCGGATGAGGCCGGTGCCGTTGAACCCGTCGAGCGACGTCACGTCTGCGCCATTGTCGAGCGTCAACTCCAGCAGGTCGAGGTAGCCCTCACTGGTGGCGATCAGGTACGCACTTTGGCGGGTGTCGTCCTGGGCGTTCACATCGGCACCCTGCTCGATCAACGTTGCGGCCTGCGCCACGTCCTCGGCCCAGGCCGCTTCGACCAGTTGCATGTTCAGCTCATCGGTTCCGACGCCCGACGCGCCTCGGTCCGACGAATCGCCGCAAGCCGCCAAAAGGCCGACGGCCAGGCAACCGAGGACGACCGACAAGCGCATAGGGCAATCCTAACGACATCGTTGGATGCGGGCCGAAAAGGAACCCGGCGGAGAATCGCCTGCCCCTAAGCTGCCAGAGTGGCATCCGGTGATGGAACCCAGCTCGGCAGCCGATTCTGGTCGCTGTGGGCGGCGTTCACGACCAGCAACCTCGGCGACGGTCTGTCGCTGGTTGCGTTCCCGCTGCTGGCCATCAACCTGACCGACGACGCCCGGCTCGTGGCCGTGGTCTCGATGGCCCGGTTCCTGCCCTTCCTCGTCGTCGGCCTACCGGCCGGGGTGATCCTCGACCGGTCCGACCGCCGAGTACTGGCGGTGATCGCCCAGATCGGGCGGGCCGCCGCGCTCGGCGTCATGGCTTGGGCCATCATCGACGAACGGGCGACGATCACGCTCGCCGCCTTCGTGGCCTTCGCCGTGGGGGTGGGTGAGGTGATGGTCGACGGCGGACTGCCTGCGCTGGTCCGGGAGGTGGTACGACGCGACCAGCTCGAGGTGGCCAACTCCCGCTTCTCGGCCACGCAGACCGTGAGCAACACCTTCGTCGGTCCACCGGTCGGCGCGCTCCTCTTCGGTCTCGACCCGGCGCTGGTCTTCATCACGGCCGCGGCTCTGTACCTGGGTGGGACGCTGGTGCTGACCAGGGTCCCGGGCTCGTTCAAGGCGATCGTCGAGGAGGGGGACGGGTCCAAGCCGTCCCTGATCCGGCAGATGACGGTCGGGCTCAAGTACGTGTGGGGGCATCCCGTGCTTCGCCCCCTTGCGCTGACCGTCGCCGCCTTCGCCTTCGTCGGTGAGGCCGGCAACGCCGTGCACGTCATCCTGGTCACCGAGCGCTTCGGTCTGAGCGACTTCGGCTACGGCCTCATCGTCGCCGTCGACGGCGTGTTCTCGGTGATCATGTCGTTCTTCGTCGCCGGTGTGGTCCGGCGGTGGAGTCACACGATCTCGATGCGGTTCGCCGTGATCACCTTTGTGGCCTCGGCCTGGCTGATGGGCTTCACCACCGTTGTCGCCGGCCTCGTCCTGGCCGCAATCCTGGGAGGACTGTCGGATCCGAGCTGGAACGTCGTCTCGGGCACGATCCGGCAACGGCTCGTGCCCGACGAGGTGTTCGGCCGCATGATGACCGCCTATCTGTTCATCGCCTGGAGCGTGCAGCCGTTGGGGGCCCTCGTCGGTGGCGTCATCGCCGAGGAATGGGGCCCGCAATGGGTGTTCGTGATGTCGGGCACGGTCGTCGGCTCCCTCCTGTTCTTCGCCCGGCCGATGTTCCGGGCGGTCGATCGGGCGATGGTTGCCGAGGCCGCTGATCCCGCACCATCTGGTGTGCCGGGTGATCGATAGCGATCAGTCCACACCCCAGAACCGGCGGACTTGACTCCAGGCTTGACCCGAAACTTGACACTGTGACCACCATCACACTAGCCTCCCTAACGATCGTTCGGTAGGTCTTGCCGGGCGTCGGCGGAGAGACCGTCACACAAATCACCCGATCAGAATCAAGGAGCCCACCGTGGAACTCGCCGAAGCTATGCGCAGCTGCCCCGCAATGCGGTACTACAAGTCGGATCCGGTCCCCAACGAGGTGCTGTACCGGGCGGTCGACAATGCTCGCTTCGGCCCGCAGGGCGGTAACCGGCAGCCTGTTCGCTTCCTGATCGTCACCGACCCGGCGAAGAAGAAGCAGCTTGCCGAGTGGTACATGATCCCGTGGAGCCAGTACTACGAGATGGCGACCAGCGGTGGTGAGGCGCTCACCGCCGAGAGCGGCGACACCAAGGCCACCAAGGCGATGATGTCGCAGAAGTCGATCCATGCCGCCAACGATTTCGCCGAGGCCATACCCAACCATCCAGCCGTCATCGTGGCCTGCGCCGATCTCAACGAGACCCACCCGACCGACACCGATCTCGGCCGCCTCAGCATCGTCGGCGGGGCGTCGGTCTACCCCGTCGTCCAGAACCTGGCGCTGGCCCTGCGAGCCGAAGGGGTCGCCACCACGTGGACCACCCTGCTGGTGATGTTCGAAGAACAGGTCAAGGAACTGCTCGGCATCCCCGAGCACCTCTCGACTGCGTGTCACCTCTTCGCCGGTTACCCGGAACACGGGTTCCCGTCCAAGCTGACCCGGCTACCGGTCGAAGAGATCGCGTTCATGGACAGCTTCGACAACCCGCTCACCGTCTAGGAGTGGTGTGTCTGTGCCGAGTCAAGAGATGATGGCCCTCGACGCCGAAACCGGTATCGAGGCACCAATCCGTCGCGCCACCTTTGGCGACCAGCTTCGCCGCAACAGCCAACGCCACCCGGACCGGTTGGCGTTGGTGGCGCTCGACAGCCCCGCTCACCCGCGCCGGGAGTTGACCTACCGTCAGCTCGACGAGCAGGTGAACCAGGTGGCCAACGCCCTCGCCGGCCGCGGCGTCGGCACGGGTGACGTGGTCGCCATCATGGGCCGCAACAGCCCCGAGCTCATCATCACGTTCTGGGCGTGCGCCAAGCTCGGTGCCGCCGTCACCGGTGTCAACTACACGTTCCTGGCCGGCGAAATGCACTACCAGCTGCAGCACTCGGGGGCCAGGGTGCTTGTCTGCGAGGACTCACTCACGGCGAAGGTCGACGAAATCTCCGAGCCGTTGGAGGCACTGGAGACCCGGATCGCGATCGACGTCGACACCGACGACTCATCGGGTGAGTGGATGCGGTGGAGCGCTCTGGTCGCCGACGGTGACACCGCCGAGCCGGTTCCGACCGGCGTGGTCTCCGAGAACACGATCGGTTTGATCCCCTACACCAGCGGCACCGAGGCACTGCCGAAGGCGGTGCTGATCCCCCAGCGGAACTATCTGGTCGGGATGATGCCGGCGTTCGTCACCTCGGTCGGGCTCGTCGAACGCGACGTCTGGTACTACCTGCTGCCGATGCACACCATCGCCGGACTGGGCTTACAGATCGCGCTGATCTCGCTCGGCAACACGATCGTCCTGCCCTACTCGACCGACCCGCAGCGGGCGCTCGACAGTTGGGTCGGCGAGGGCGTCACCTGCAGCGCCCAGACGCCGACGTTCTTTCTGCAGATGATCAAGCTCGACGGCTTCCCCGATGCCGAGCTCGGCCAACTGCGGCGGATGGTCACCTACGGCGGCACGATGCCGCGGGCGATGTTCGAGGCGTTCGCCGCGGTCGCGCCGAACATGGAGTGGGTGACGTTCTGGTCGCAGTCCGAGCTGGCTCAGACGCCGACGGTCGGGCGGTTCCGCTCGCTGGACGACATCCCCGGTCAGGATCCGTCGTGGATCGGCACGGCGTCGAGCACCCTCGAGATCCGGGTGGTCGACGAGGATGGCAACGACGCCGCGCACGGTGAGCTGCTCTGCCGGAGCCCCGGCGTGATGCGGGGCTACTTGAACGACCCGGAGCGTACGGCGGAGGTCCTGCGCGACGGCTGGCTGCACACCGGCGACATCGTGGAGATCGACGAGCACCGGAACCTGTTCTTCCGGGATCGGCGGAAGGATCTGATCAAGTCCGGCGGCATGAACGTGTCGTCGGTCGAGGTGGAACGGGCGATCTACACCCACGACTCGGTGATGGAGGTCGCCGTCGTCGGTCTCGGCGACGACTACTGGGGCCAGGCGGTGACGGCGTTCGTCACGGCTCGGCCCGGCCACGACGTCGACGGCGAGGACATCCGCGCCTGGTGCAAGGAACGCCTGGCCCCGTTCAAGGTTCCGAAGACCGTCAACGTGGTGGAGTCGCTGCCGAAGGACAGCCAGGGGAAGACCCTGAAGCGGGAGCTTCGCCGATCTGGGGCAGCGGATGCCTGAAACCGCCTCGAGCGCGTCGACCGCGGCAAGGGCGGTCGTCGACCGGAGGGTGGACGCAAACGTCGACAAGCCGGAGGAAAGCACCCGGGAGAGCCTGCTGCGGGTGGCGACCGAGCTGTTCGCCACCCACGGGTACCACGCCGTCGGCATGCGTTCGATCGCCGATGCGGTCGGAGTCCAGCCGGCGAGCGTGTATCACCACTTCGAATCCAAGGCGGCGATGCTCAGCGAGATCGCCTACGCGGCGACGTCAGGGTTCATCGCCGATGCCATGACGACGCTGGCCGGTCCGGGTCGTGCCCGCGACCGCCTGGCCACCGTGTTGCATCGACACATCCACTACTTCCACACCCACCGTCTGGAGGAGGCCGTCACCCGCCGCGACATGACGGCACTGGCCCCCGAGGTCCTGGCCGACATCCAGCAGACCCGTCGGGCCTACCATCAGGCGGTCACAACGACGATCGCCGAGGGATGTGACAGCAGCGACTTCGCCGTCGAGTCCCCCGAATTGGCTGCCTTCGCCGCCCTCGACGCCATCAACGGCATCAACCACTGGTACCGGGCCGACGGCCCCGTCGATCTCGACACCCTGGCCGACCGCTACGTGGCGATGGTGCTCGACGGGTTGCTGCAGGCCGGCCGGGCGATGCCGCCGCCACCGACCGGAACGACTGAACCATGATCGATCCCGCCGAACCCCTGGCCCCGCTCGACCCCGAGCGCCTGCGGGCCGCATTGACCGATGCCGACATGCCGGTGCTGGCCATGGTGATGGTCCATCTCACCGGCGACACCCGATGGATCACCGACCCCTACCGGCCGGTCCGCGACGTGCGGCTGTTCCCCGACGAATCCGGCGGGCTGTCACCCGAGGCCCAGGACGACCTGCGGGAAGCGGTGTTCGACGCCGTGACCGCCGGCGCCGATCCGGTCGACCTCGATTCCGAGACCCTGGCCGAGATGATGTCGGTGGCAGTGGCCGAGGAGGTCACCGAGGAATACGTACCCCTGTTCATGGAGGAGATGGGGTTCCGGGATCCCGACACCTCCGCCGTCGACACCATCAGATCCGTCGACCCCGACCGTCGGCCGACGGCGATCGTGATCGGCGCCGGCCTCTCCGGCATCTGCACCGGCGTCGCGCTGGCCCGGGCCGGCATCGACTACGTGATCCTCGAGAAGAACCCCGAGGTCGGCGGCACCTGGTACGACAACACCTACCCCGACTGCGGCGTCGACACCCCCAACCACTTCTACTCCTTTTCGTTCAAACAACGGCACCGGTGGTCGTCGTACTTCTCCAAGCAGTCCGAGATACTCGACTACCTGATCGAGACCGCCCGCGAAACCGGGGTCTACGACGAGATCCGGTTCAACTGCACCGTGGAATCCGCGGTGTGGGACGATGTGGCGGGCACCTGGCAGGTCACCTACACGGCACCGACCGGCCAGACGGTGAGCCTCGAGGCCGACGTCGTGCTATTCGCCGTCGGCCAGCTCAACAAGCCGAAGATCCCCGACATCGACGGGGCCGCCGACTTCGACGGACCGGCGTTCCACACCGCTCAGTGGGACCACGATGTCGACCTGACCGACCGCCACGTCGCCCTCATCGGAACCGGCGCCTCCGGCGTGCAGTCGGGCCGGGCCATCGCCCGAACCGCATCACACCTCACGATCTTCCAGCGGTCGCCCCAGTGGCTGGCCCCCAATGCCGACTACCACCGGCAGGTGTCGGCCGAGAAGCAGTACCTACTCGACGTCGTCCCCTTCTACGCCACCTGGTACCGCTTCATCCTGTTCTGGCGCTTCGGTGACGGCCTGTACCCGTCGCTGCACAAGGACCCCGACTGGGAGCATCCCGAGCGGTCGATGAACGCCGCCAATGACCGGCACCGCAAGTTCCTGACCGCCTACATCGAGTCGAAGCTCGAGGGCCATCCCGAGCTGCTGGAACACTGCGTGCCCACCTATCCGCCGTACGGCAAGCGCATGCTGATGGACAACGGCTGGCTGGACCTGATCACCGACGACGACGTGACCCTGGTCCCGGAGGCGGTCGAATCGTTCACCACCGATGGTGTGATCGACGCCGCCGGGCGTCACCACCCGGTCGACGTCGTGGTCTACGGGACCGGTTTCGACGTGACCCGACCGGTCTTCCCCATCGAGGTCGTCGGACGCGACGGCGTGAGGCTTGCCGACCTGTGGGGGGAGGAGGACCCACGGGCCTACCTGGGTATCACGGTGCCGAAGTTCCCGAACCTGTTCGTCATCTTCGGACCGAACACCGGCCTCGGTCACGGCGGCTCCACCATCTTCCAGACCGAGGCCCAGGTCCACTACGCCGTGAGCTGCATCGCCGAGATCGTCCGTCATGATCGCCGGATCGAGGTCACCGACGAGGCCTACGAGCGCTACAACACCCGGATCGACGAGATCCTGGCCAACATGGTCTGGGCCCATGACGGCATGCGCAACTGGTACAAGAACTCCAAGGGTCGGGTGATCGTGAACACGCCGTGGCGGCTCGTCGACTACTGGACGATGACCCGCACCGTCGACCTCGACGACTACGAACTCGTCTGACTACTCGACTACTCGACTGCTCTCGAGCCTCCCGCCGTTCTGGGGTGCGGGCTGATCGCTATCGATCGCCCGACACCCCAGAACGGGGAACGGGCGCGCCGCTCCAGGTGTTCTAGCCGTTTTCGCCATCGAGCGGTGGGTGGGCATCGGTGCCGCCGAGCGCCTCGACCGCGTCGGGCATCGCGACGCCGTCGCGCAGGTCGGCGGCCGGGTACGGCACACCCCAGGTGGTGGTGAGCGGCACGATCCCGGCCCAGAAATCGAGCTCCAGATCCTGCGGTTCGTCGATCGGGTCGCCGCCACGAACCTTGGCCGACGACTCGGTCAGCGGCAGCGACAGCACCATCGTCTTTCGCAGGTCGACCTCCGATGGTGGTCGGGCCGTGGCCCAGATCGGGGCGATGTGATCGTTGATCACCTCGAGCGCCGCCACCTTGTCGTCCGGGTCGGTGATGGCACTCGCCGTACCCCGGACCACGACCGAGCGGTAGTTCATCGAGTTGTGGAACGGGGTGCGGGCCACCACCAACCCGTCGACGATCGTGACCGTCACGCACACGTCGAGGTCCTTGCCGGCACGCATCATGGCATTGGCCACCGACCCGTGGACTAGCAGCTCATCCCCGCGGACGCCGTAGGCCATCGGCAACACGATCGGTCCGTCGTCGGTGGTCACGCCGACGTGGGCGATGATCCCCGCCTTCAGGATCGAGTGGATCACCTCCCGCTCGTAGACCGCACGGTTGGCCCCGCGCTTCATCGTGGTCCGGTCCGACGGAGGCCCTGCAGATTCAGCCGTGGTCATAGGATGCTCACCTTAGTGAACGGCAACGTCGGCGCGGTCGGGATTATCAGGCCGCCCACACCTTGGCCCGGCGGCCGATCTCGTCGAGGATGTGACGGAGCGTGTCGTAGTTCTCGTGCCGCGCCCGTACCCAGGCGTTCGCCTTGTAGCCGGCCTCCACCCCCTGGGTCGGGGTACCCGGCGGGGGGAAGTAGGAGTCGACGATGTGGGGGCCGAACTCGGCCTGGAGGCCGTCGATGCCGTCGTAGCCGGTGATGCGGCCGTCCTGACTGGGGCGCAGGGCGATCATGCCGGCAGCGTAGCGGCGCGACGCCCGGGCCTCGGTGTGGCCGTGCACGATGAGCTGCGCCCACTCCCGGTACAGGTCGAGCTCGTTCCCCATGCCGTACACGTCCCACATCGAAATGCCGGGAGGGCGACAGCCGATCTCGGAGAACTTCAGACCCTTCGGCCCGAAGAACCACTCCATGTGGGTGGCCGACGTTTCGATGTCGAGCACCTCGAGGACCCGTCGCCCCATCTCCCGAACCTCGGCGTAGCGGGGATCGTCCACCTCGTTGGAGGCCACGATCTGGGGCGAGATCCAGCGGTGGCGCATCGCCTCCAACACGCCGGGGTAGTAGTGCGACACGAACTCGTGGGCGATCTCGCCGTTGACGGTGAGGGTGTCCCAGAAACCCTCGTGGCCCTCCACGAACTCCTCGATCGCCACCGAGGCGCCGTAGCCGACACCGGACGCAGCGAGCGCGGCCAGCAACTCGGGTTCGTTGTCGACCCGGCTGGTGCCGGCCGCTCCCGCTCCGTCGCGGGGTTTCACGATCAGGGGGTAGCCGACGCGGGCGGCGAAATCCTTGATCTCGTCGACGTCGCCCGAACCCAGCGACTGGGCGGTGGGGATACCGGCCTCGGCCAGCACCTGCTTCATCGACGGCTTGTCGCGGCACAACCACGCGGTGCGGGCCGAGGTGCCGGGAATCGTGCAACGCTCCCGCACGTGGGCCGCCGGCAGGATGTGGGCCTCGACGGTGGCCTCCAGACGATCGATCCAACCCCGACCCTGGGCCTCCCGCACCGCCCATTCCAGTGCACCTTCGTCGGTCACCGACCCGATCCGCTGGTAGAAGTGCAGCCAGCTCCGCAGATCGTCGTCGAGTTCACCGAAGTCGCGTTCACCGATGCCGGTCACGGTGGCGCCGACTTGAACGAGGGCTCGCACGAACTCGCGCTGATTCGTCGGGAAGCCCGGTTCGACGAAAATGACATGCATGACGGAACCTCCCGACGGCCCGTCGGCCCATAAACCGTGACCGATGGCATAGGTGTTGTTTCGCCGCCAAACCTATCTCCGCTCGCCCGATCCCGTCGAACCGACATAGGATCACACGGATGACGTCTTTGGTCTTCGTCGCTCCCTACGGGCTCGCCGGCACGATGAAGTTCGTCGACGCCGCCGCCACCCTGGACGGGGTCACGCTCGGGCTCGTCTCCCAGGAACCGGCCTCGGATCTGGTCGCGAGGATGTCGTCGGACACCCGCGACCGTATCCGCGGGTTCGTGCAGGTCGACAACGCGTTCGACCCGGATCGCCTGGAGGCCGCCGTCCGGCGCCTCGCCGCCGAGATGGGCACCGGACAGGTCGACGCACTGGCCGCCATCCTCGAACCGCTCCAGGTCCCACTGGCCGCGGTCCGGGAGCGCCTCGGGATCCGCGGCATGGACGCCGCCGAAGCCGACCGGTTCCGCAACAAGAGCCATATGAAGGACACGCTGCGATCCGCCGGCCTGCCGTGCGCCCGGCACCTCCTGGCCACATCGGCCACCGAGGCGATGGCCTTCGCCGCCGAGGTGATGCCGCTCGTGGCCAAACCGCCGGCCGGTGCGGGGGCCGTCGACACCTTCCGGATCGACGAACCATCCCAGCTCGAAACCTGGCTCGCCCACACCACGCCGAGCCCGGAGCGCCCGTTGCTCCTCGAGGAGTTCATCCAGGGCGAGGAGTTCTCGTTCGACTCGGTCACGATCGACGGTCGGCACGTCTTCCACTCCATCTCGTCGTATTCGCCGACCCCGCTCGAAGTGATGAGCACCCCGTGGATCCAATGGACGGTGCTGTTCCCCCGTCACATCGACCGTCCCGAGTTCGCACCCATCACCGAGGCCGGACCGGCCGCCCTTGCCGCCCTCGGCATGGTCACGGGGATGAGCCACATGGAGTGGTTCCGCCGCTCCGACGGATCCATCGCCATATCCGAGGTCGGCGCCCGCCCGCCCGGGGCGCAGATGACCAGCCTGCTGTCCTACACCCACGGTCACGATTTCTATCGTGCGTGGGCCGAGCTCAACGCGTTCGGCACCTTCCAGCCGCCACCCCGATCGTACGCGGCCGGCGCCGCCTATCTGCGGGGCATGGGGTCGGGGAGGGTCAGCCACATCGAGGGCATCGAGGCCGTCCACCGCGAGGTCGGCGACCTGGTCGTCGAGGCCCGCCTTCCCGGTACCGGTCAGGCCAAGTCGTCGAGCTATGAGGGTGAGGGTTACGTCATCCTTCGTCACCCCGACACCGAGGTGGTCGCCGACGGGTTACGCAAGATCGTGTCGGGAATCAGGGTCCACCTGGCCGAGCAGTAGGTCCGAGCAGAGGAGCGCATCGTGTCTTCCAACCTCCATCGCCCCCGGGTGTTGATGATCTCCCCGGCCTTCCCCGCGGATGTCGCCTACTTCACCCGGGCCCTGGCCGAGGTCGACGCGGTGATCCTCGGCGTCGGCGACCAGCACGACCTGCCGCCCGAGATCGCCCGCCTCCTGTCGGGCTATCTCCACATCCCGAACCTGTGGGACGAGGACAACACCGTGAACCGGGTGGCCGACTGGCTCGGCGGCAACCACGTGGACCGCGTCGAGTGCCTGTGGGAACCGGGTGTGGTGCTGGCCGCGAAACTGCGGGCCCGTCTCGGCGTGCCCGGCATCTCGGTCGATCAGGCCTTCACGTTCCGCAA
The DNA here is from genome assembly GCA_965216675.1 of Acidimicrobiales bacterium. GTDB lineage: Bacteria > Actinomycetota > Acidimicrobiia > Acidimicrobiales > SZUA-35 > JAHELU01. The sequence continues at coordinate 3,953,222 of CBDCGK010000004.1, forward strand.
CAAGGAGTCGATGAAGCAGGTCCTCGACGCCGCCGGGATCCGGACCCCTCATCACTACAACGCCACCACCAAGGATCAGGTGCGGGAGGCGGCCGCCACGATCGGCTTCCCGGTCGTGATCAAACCGATCGACGGCGCCGGTTCGGCCGACACCTACACCGCCAACGACGATGCCGAACTCGAGTCGGTGCTGGGCCTCATCGAGCATGTGCCCGAGGTGGCGGTCGAGGAGTTCATCGACGGCGAGGAGTTCACCTACGACACGGTCTGCGCCGACGGTCAGGTGTTGTGGGAGAGCGTCACCTGGTACCGACCCAAACCGCTCGTCACCCGCCTCAACCCGTGGATCAGCCAGACCGCGGTGTGCCTGCGCGACCTCGAACCGGTGTCGGCCGGCGTCGATCTCGGCCACCGCGTGCTCGAGGCGCTCGGCTTCGACACCGGGTTCACCCACATGGAGTGGTTCCTCAAACCGTCGGGTGAGGCGGTGTTCGGTGAGATCGGCGCTCGTTCGCCCGGCGGGCGACTGCCGCACGGCATGAACTTCTCGGCCGACATCGACGTGTTCCGGGGCTGGGCCGAAGCGGTCTGCTACGGGTCGTTCAGCCAGGACACCACCAAGACCCACAACGCCTGCCTCATCTTCAAGCGAGCCTCCGGCAACGGCTCCCACATCACCCGCATCGAGGGCCTCGACCCCATCCTGGCCGAGTACGGGGCCTTCATGCCCGTCGTCGACCTGGTTCCGCCCGGCCAGCCGAGACGCGACTGGCGTCAGGTCGTCACCGGTGATGGCTGGATCGTGGCCCGCCACCCTGATCTCGACACCGCACTCGGGCTCGCCGACCGGCTGGCATCGGACGTTCGGGTCATCGCGGACTGATCATGACCGAGACCAACGCCCCGCCCACCGAGCGACCGATCATCCTTCTCGGCCCCCAGCGCCAGTCCCCGGGGGTGGGCAAAGCGGTGGCCGACCTCGGCATCCTCGGACCACTCGCCGTCGTGACCGCAGGGTGGGAGGAGCGTGAGCTGGAGGACGAAGAGCTGATCCGTGAGCTCGAACGCCCCCAGCACCCCGGCGGATCGCATCAGACGATCAACCTGTCGTTGTTCCCGAGGGCCGACGACGTGTTCACCCATCACCCAGAGCTTCGGGAGCTGATGGCCGAGCGCGAGATCCGCCGCAAGATGCTGCGCGACCTGTATCATCTGCGCCTCGCCCCCCAGCTCGCCGCATGTCGGGAACTCCTCGAACGAGTTGATTTCGACGATCACGAACGAACCGACGATGTGCGCAAGCGCCTGCTGTTCGATCCCGAGATCGACGACGCGATCGAGGGCGTCCGCAGACTCGATGCGCACCACCTCGCCCGTGTCACCGAACTCGAATCGGAGATGGCCGAGCGATTCGACGGCGAACACACGCACCATCCGGTGTTGAATCACCACCGGCGCCAGGTCGCAGACCTGGTGTCGGCCAGCGGTGCGTTGCTCATCGCCGGCGGCCATGTCGGCACCCTCATCTCGGTCCTTCGGCTGTTCGACGTGATGAACCTGGCCGCCGACAAACCGGTGGTGGCCTGGTCGGCGGGGGCCATGGTGATCGCCGACCGGATCGTGCTCTTCCACGACTCCCCGGCCCGAGGCGACGGCGACGCCGAGGTGTTCGGACCGGGCTTCGGGCTGGTACCCGGCATCATCTCGCTGCCTCACGCCCGCCATCGGCTTGCCCTCAACGACCGACGCCGGGTGGCGCTCATGGCCCGGCGGTTCGCGCCGTCGGTCTGCGTCGGCCTCGACTACACCGCCCGCATCGACTCGACGGCGGCCACGGGCGGACCCGGTGGCCGCGACGCCGACGATGGGGACGCCGGCGGCTCGGCCCTCGGTCGGGGCTGGCAGGCCGCCGGACAGGTCAGCGTCCTCCAGCCCGGGGGAGGGGTGATCACGACCGGTGCCGTCGACCCGATCCCGGCACCGGCGCCGCCGGCTAGCCCTGAACCGGATGTTCCAACCGACCCCCACCCCATCATCGCCCGGCTGGTCGACGCCGCCCGGTCGGGATCCGACGCGCTGACCCGGGAGGTTGAGCAGCACAGCTTCCCGGTTGTCGGCGACGGGTGGGCTCTCTACGCGTTCCGGGGCCGCGCCGATGACGTTCGGCTCCACCACTGGGTGTCGGGGCTGCCCTCGTCGCAGCCGTTCACCCGGGTACCCGGCACCGAACTGTGGACCTACGTCGGTCAGCTGCAGCGCCGGGCCCGGGTCGAATACAAGTTCGAGGTCGTGCGGGGCGGGCACCACGAACTGATCCGGGATCCACTCAACACCCACGAGGCCCGCGATCCGTTCGGCGCCAACTCCGTGGTGAAGGGGCCCGATTATCGCAGTCCCGACTGGGCCCACGAGCAGCCGACCACCAGGCGGGGAACGATCGTCGACCACCACCTCCACAGCTCGGTGTTCGGCGGACCCCGGGCCTACTCGGTCTATCACCCGGCCCGGTTCCGACCCGAACGCCAATACCCGCTGCTCATCGTCCACGACGGCATCGACTACACGCAGTACGCGTCGCTGGTCAACGTGCTCGACAACCTCATCCACCGGTTGGAGATCCCGCCGCTGCTGGCGGCTCTGACCCAGTCGCCGGATCGGCTGAATGAGTACGGCGCCAACCCCGCCCACGGACGATTCCTCACCGAGGATCTCGTGCCCGACCTGGAGTCGCGCTACCGCCTGGCCGACGTCGACGACCGGGTGCTGGTCGGCGCCAGCTTCGGCGCCGTGGCCAGCCTCCACGCCGCGTGGTCCCACCCCGGTGCGTTCAACAAGCTACTTCTGCAGTCCGGTTCCTTCGCCTTCACCGATGTCGGCACGCACGACCTCGGTCCGGTGTTCGATCCGGTCGTCGAGTTCATGAACCGGTTCCGGGCCGAACCCGGTCGTCCGGCGGAGAAGATCTTCGTGTCGGCCGGCATCTACGAGTCGCTGATCTACTTCAACCGGTCGCTGCTTCCGGTGCTGCAGGACACCGGTGCCAGTGTTCGCATGGTCGAAGCCGCCGACGGGCACAACTGGGAGAACTGGCGAGACCACCTCCGGGAAGGATTGACCTGGCTTCTGCCTGGACCTCAGTGGCTGGTGTACGAGTAGTCTTGTCGCACCTGCGGAGCAGGTGCTTACGGAGTTTCGCCTGCGGCGAAACGTCCTCGGCTTCGAGTGGTTCGTATGGGATCGGAAGGCGATACTAGGTCATGGCGAGTACAAGCACACGGCGAATCGGACTGTCCCTGGGGGCCGACATCTGTTGGCCCCGCTGCTATGAGGACATCATGCGCGAGCTCGATCCGATCGTCGATGTCGATGGCGAACGCATCAGCTTCGCGGTCGACCGGGTGCGGATCGAGCCGTTCAACCTCTCCGAGCCGACCGACTACGACCTCGTCATCGACCGGCTGACCCACTGGTTCTCCAACACCCGTGAGTGGATCAAGAAATCCGTGATCCTCGACGACCTGTACGTGTTCAACAACCCGTGGTCGGTGCAGTCGATGGAGAAACAGACCACCTACTGCGCCATGATGCGGCTCGGGCTCAACATCCCCGAAACGATGATGATCCCCAAGAAGGAATACGAGGACTCCGCCGATCTCGAACCGACCCTCGAACGCTACGCCAACCTGTTCGATCTCGAGACCGTCGGTGCCACGTTGGGGTATCCGATGTTCATGAAACCCTACGACGGCGGCGGCTGGCGTGGTGTCTCGAAGATCGACGACGCCGAGGCCCTGAAGGCGGCCTACGATTCGAGCGGCAAGTTCCTCATGCACCTGCAGCAGGGGGTGATTCCCTATGACAACTTCGTGCGCTGTATCGGCATCGGACCTCAGACCCGGGTCGTCGAATACGATCCCGACGCCCCCCTGCACGAGCGGTACACGACGACCTTCAACCACTTGGCCGACGACCACATGGCCGAGGTCCGGGCCATCACCCTCACGATCAACACGTTCTTCGGTTGGGACTTCAACTCGTGCGAGTCACTGGGCCAGAACGGTGTCTGGTATCCGATCGACTTCGCCAACCCTTGTCCGGATTCCCAAGTCACCTCGCTGCACCGCCACTTCCCGTGGCTCGTCCTGTCGAAGATCCGCTGGTCGGTCTTCTGCGCCGCCACCAAACGGCCGTTCCGCAGAAACCTTGACTGGGAGTCGTTCTTCGACATCGCCGCAACCGATGCCACCTACGGGGAGAAGATCAAGGCCTACGGCGAGCTGGCCGAGGCCCACTTCGACACCGACCGGTTCGAGGAGTTCTGCGACGAACACCTCGCCGACCTCGAAGAGGTGGCCTACGACTACTTCGTGACCGACCCGTGCCGGGACGCGGTGAGAGAGAAGGTGGCTGCGCTCTATCCGGAGCACGAGGTCGAGGAGTTCACCGATAAGTTCTGGACCGCCATCGGCGTGTGGCGAGACGAGGAGTCGCTTGGAGGCGCTCGTGGGTAAAGAGTCGGTCGTCTGGTATTCCGGTCGGGTCGAACGCGATGTGAGATTCACCCGTTGGGGCGAGATCGGTGTCCCGGTGCTCGTGTTCCCAACGGCCGGCGGCGACGCCGAGGAGATCGAGCGCAACCTGCTCGTCGACGCCGTCGCCCCCTTCCTCGACGCCGGGCGGGTCAAGCTGTACTCGGTCGACTCGGTCGCAGGCAAGGCGTGGCTGACCGAGCACAACCGCCCACCCTTCGCCACCCGCATGCAGTCGGCGTTCGACCAGTTCCTCGTACGCGAGGTGCTGCCAGCAATCCATCTCGACTGCGGCGGACCGCTCCCGGTGATGGTCGCCGGCGCGTCGGTCGGGGCCTACAACGCGCTGGCGGCGATCTGCCGTCATCCCGACATGTTCTCCGCCGCCATCTGCATGTCGGGCACCTACGACCTGTCGGCCTTCATCGAAGGTGAGGTCGACGACGACTGGTACCACGCGTCACCGCTCCACTTCGTGCCCAACCTCGGTGAGGAACACCCGATTCTCACCGGCCTCCGTTCCCGCTTCGTGATCCTGGCCCACGGCACCGGTCGGTGGGAGAGCGCAGAGCAGTCGTGGCGGGTCGCCGACGTGCTCGGCAGCCGCGGCATCCCGAACCGGGTCGACGAGTGGGGTACCGAGTGGGACCACGACTGGCCCACATGGCGTGCGATGTTGCCCGTGTATCTGGAAGAATTGCTCTGACGGCGCGCCGCACCGGCCGATAGGAAACAACCGAACAGGAGGAACGACGCTGAAAACCGAACTCGTCGAGCCCGGCAGCGAGGAACCGCCGGTCGAGCTGGGACCGACTGACGACCCGAGCGATCACCCGATCGCCGGAATCTGGTTGTACGAATCGGATGTGGCGCTGCTGGCCTATCTCCTTCAGGATCTCAGGGCCGCGGTCCGTCTGGCGTCACGGGACGAGCTGGCGTTCCAGCCGTACCAGTCGATGACGTGGATGGTTCACGGTCTCCAGCGCCGCACCGTCATCTGTCGGTCCGAGCCGCTGTTTCTCTTCGGTGATGTGCAGTTCGTCGGGTTCTTCGGCGACCGTCGAGCCGACGACACCGATTCCGGTATCGACGAGATCGAACTCGACGTCGTCGGCCAGTTCGTCAACTACCCGGGAATCCTCGCCTACAGCTCGATCGAGCTGGTCGACAAGCAGTGGGCCAACCTCGTCATCCACGAGTCGCCCGACGATCGCGAGGCGTGGCGATCCTGCCCGGTTCACCAGACGGCGGTGGAGATGGTGTCACCGAAGGCCTATACGGGCGTGAGGATCCACAACGGCCACATCCCGGGTGGGGTCATCGGCACCGCGGCACCGGTGCTCGAGTGCACCAAGTACTGGGATTTCGAGGTCTCGCCGGTGTGGCGGGCCCGCCGGAACCTACCCGGTGGCGCAACCGGAACCGTTCGCCGTCCGGCGGTCGGCGCCGGCGGCTGATGGCCGATCGTCGCACGCTCCGGCTGGCGACGCTGCTCGGCCCCAACACCGTCGACGATCTTCATCGGATCGGCTCACGGCTCCGTGACCGCGGCTTCGGCGCCGCCATCGCCGATGTCGGTACCGGCGACGACACGGTGGCCGCTCGGCTGACCGAACACCGCATCGACGTCCTCTGGGCCTGTGGCCTTTTGACCGCCGAGTTGGTGGCCGGCGGCTTCGAGCTCGACGTGGTGGCGGCGCCGGTGTTCGACGGGGAAACGGAGCCGGTGTACCGGTCGGTGATCGTGACCCGGGCCGACACGACGGGGCCCATCGGTCGGCTGGCCGTGAACGAGTACGGATCGTGGTCGGGTTACCGGGCGCTGTTCCACGACGCCCTGGCCCGAAGCCACGACCGGTGGCACCCGGATCGAATGGATGAGCTCGTCGTCACCGGCGCCCACGTCGCCTCGGTCGCCGCGGTCGCCGCCGGTCGGGCCGACGCCGCCGCTATCGACCATTCGGTGTGGGACTGGCTGGTGTCGACCGATCCGGGCGCGGTCGACGGTATTGTCGTCGTCGACCGGACCGTTGACTGCCCGGCCCCACCGATCAGCCTCGGCCCCGGTGTTCGGGCGGAGGAGCGCACGGCGATGACCGCGGCCCTGCTCGATCTCGACGGTCCGCCACGGTTGGTGGGGGCTTCGATCGACGACTACCGATTCATGCTCACCTGACCGGAACGCTGCGATCTTGCAGCAGCGACGGTCGCCGACGAGGTCAGGATTCGGGCATCAGCCATACGGCGGTGTCGGGTGGCAGCTCGGTACCAATGCCGAAGGACGGCGCCGACGACAGGACGAGCTCACCGGCCGGTAGGTCGGTCGCCGCCAGGGGAGTGGTGCCCATGTTCACGACGACGGTCGCCCCGCTGCCTCGACGAAACGCCAGGATGTCGGCACCGAGATCGATCATCTCGAGTTCCTCGTCATGGAGGAAGAGGTCACGTCGCAGGGAGATTGCGGTCCGGTAGAGGTTGAGAGTGGATGAGGGCTCATCGTCCTGGACCTCGACCGAGAGTTCACCGAACACCGGCGGTTGGGGGAGCCAGGCCGGACCCGGACCAAACCCGAACGACGGTCCGGTGCGCTCCCACGGGATCGGCACCCGGCAGCCGTCCCGACCCTTGACGGTGTGGTCCGACCGCTCCCACGTCGGATCCTCCAGCACTTCGACTGGCAGATCCCACACTTCCGGCAGGCCGAGTTCGTCGCCCTGGTAGACGTAGGCCGAGCCGGGTAGGGCGAGGGTGACCAGCACCGCGGCCCGGGCCCGGCGTGCGCCGGCTTCGACGTCGAGTGCGTCGTGAGGTCCGTCGAGCAGCCACCGTTTGTAGTTCGTGCCCGGTGGCAGCCCGTAGCGGGTGGCATGCCGCACGATGTCGTGATTCGACAGTACCCAGGTCGAGGCCGCGCCGATGGCTGCGGCCCGGGAGGCGGCGTCGGTGATGATCGATCGGAAGTCGGCGGCCGACCAGTCGGCCTTCAGGAGATCGAAGTTGAACGATTGGTGGTACTCGTCGGGTCGTAGGTAGAGCGGCAACCGGTCGGGGTTGACGTTGGCCTCGGCCACCATCATCCGGTCGTCGTAGGTGTCGAGAACCGCCCGCCAGCGCCGAATCAGCGGATGCAGCTCGTCGCGATCCCAGTGGGGGTGGGAGCCGTCGGGCCGGCGCTGTCCCCGTTCGTCGGTCCAGTCGTCGGGAATGTCGGTGATCGAAAAGTCCTTGATCATCCCGTGGGCCACGTCGACCCGGAAACCGTCGACGCCGCGATCCAGCCAGAAACGAAGCACGTCGTCGAACTCGTCGCGCACCTCGGGGTGTTCCCAGTTGAGGTCGGGCTGGCTGGTGTCGAAGAGGTGCAGGTACCAGTCGCCGTCGTCGAGGGGCTCCCATGTCGAACCGCCGAACACCGCCCGCCAGTTGGTCGGCGGTTCGGAGCCGTCGGCGCCCCGCCCTGATCGGAAGAGGTAACGCTCCCGTTCCGGCGATCCGGGTCCGGCGGCCAACGCCGCCTGGAACCACGGGTGTTCGGACGACGTGTGGTTGGGCACGAGGTCGATGAGCACCCGAATTCCCCGACGGTGGGCCTCCGCGATGAGCGCGTCGGCCTCGGCCAGGGTGCCGAAGTCGGGGTGGATGTCGCGATAGTCGGCGACGTCGTAGCCTCCGTCGGCCAACGGCGACGGATACCAGGGGTTGATCCAGACCGCGTCCACGCCAAGGTCTTCGAGATGGTCGAGTCGGGACCGCAGCCCGGCCAGGTCGCCGGTGCCATCGCCGTCACCGTCGGCGAACGAGCGGATGTACACCTGATAGACAACTGCTCGACGCCACCACCCAACGGCGCCGGCCCGGTCCGTCTGCATCGGATTTGGACGATTCATCGTTCTCCTAATCATGACCATCAGAACTGCTTCACTACAGACGATACGGTGGGCACGGTCGACTCGGATTCGGCCGGTGTTCGGATCGCCGGCCGGTGCGGAACCTGTGCTACCACGGGAACGAGTGAAATGGAGTTGTGGCCACTGTGGCTGATCGCGAGACCTTCGTCGAAGACACCGAGCCGTTCGCCGATTCGCTGTACTCCACCGCCCGCCGCCTCACCGGCAACGCAGCCGACGCCGAGGACCTGGTGCAGGAAACGTACCTCAAGGCGTACCGATCCTACGACAGCTTCACCGAGGGCACGAACCTCCGGGCCTGGCTGTTCCGTATCCTGACCAACAGCCACATCAACCGCTACCGGGCCCGGCAGCGGAGACCGGCCGAGACCGAACTCGACGACATCGACGACCTCTACCTGTACCGGCGGATCCGGCCCGCCGCCGATGTCGGTCGAAGCGCCGAGGAGACCTTGATGGAGTCGTTCTCCGAGGCCGAGGTGGTGGCCGCGGTCGAGGCGCTGCCCGACATCTACCGCATGGCCGTATTGCTGGCCGATGTCGAGGGATTCAGCTACGCGGAGATCGCCGAGATCCTGGAGATCCCGATCGGCACGGTGATGAGTAGGCTGCACCGGGGAAGAAAAGCGCTCCAGAAGGAGTTATACGAGTTTGCGGTGACCCGAGGCCTCGCCGATGAAGTTTCCGACGACGGATCCGATGGTGGGCCCGACGTCGGTTCCACCGGCCCGTCCGACGGCGAAGCCGATCCGCAACCAGATTCCGTATCCGTCCCCGATTCCCGATCCGAGTCATGACCGAACCCGATCCCGACGGCGATACGCCGAAACCGACCTGGAGTTGCAATCCCTCACTCGAGGAGCTGTACCACTACATCGATGATCGGCTCGGTGAGCCGCAACGATCCCAGTTCCGTTCCCATCTGCAGTTGTGCACCGGCTGCGATGACGTCGTCCACTTCCATCTGGGGCTCCGGTCGATGTTGGGGTCGTGCCGGGAGGACATGCCGCCCGAAGCCCGTCAACGGCTGTTGGACTCGATCAACAAGCTCTTCTGAAACCGTCGGATCCCACCGAACTTTTGGAAGCCGACGGCCCGTTACCCCGAGCTTTGGTCGGTCAACGTCCCCCTTCGGGGGTGCGGAGCTCCAAAAGTTCGCCGAGCAATCGAGAGTTTCGCTCCCGTTGGCCGAAACTCGATGCGAGGGGCCTCGCCCCCTCGCACGTAGACTTGGGCCCATGTTTCAGTTGGCTGTTGTATGGCATTGGTGGCTTGGATTCTTTCTGGCGATCGGCGCGGTCGTCGCCGTGATCGGTGTGATCATCGGGTACCTGGCGAAGGTGGAGAATCCCCGTTACCCCAAGCGTTGAGCCTCGATCAGAGCGGAGTGAGCTCGTGAGTACCGAAGTCGATTGGGATTTCGCCCGATCCGTAGCAGAGAAGATCGCCAACCGGGAGGAGTCCTACGAGCACCCGACGGTTGGCACGGTGCTCGACTCCGACTTCGCCGAACTCACACCACAGGCCGAGGAGTTGGTGGCGGCTGAGACCGGGCTGAACTCGCTGGCCGGCCCGGCCCGAGCCCAGGTCACCGACCGGATGGGATGGGTCGAGGCCAACCTGGCCAGTTTCGATCGGCTGCTGCGTCCCCTGCTCGGCCGGCTGGCCGAGGAGACCGACGCCGACGCCGAGACACAATCGGAGGCCTCCCGCCTGCTCGACACGGTGACCGAGGCGCTCGGTCCCTGGGGTCAGCGGCTCAGGCCCACCGTCGACGCCATCGGCGACACCGTCGGCGGAGCGGTCAACGGGGCCACGGCCTACATCGGGCCGAAGGTGGCCGGTGCCGAGGTCGGCGCGCTCCTCGGTTGGATGTCCGGTCGGGTGCTGGGCCAGTACGACCTGCTGATCGTGGAGGACGAGCGCCCGGAGGACCAGGACATGGTCTACTACGTCGGGCCCAACATCGCCGGACTGGAGAAGCGGTTCGGGTTCGAGCCCCGCGAGTTCCGGCTGTGGATCGCCATCCACGAATGCACCCACCGGGCCCAGTTCACCGGCGTTCCCTGGTTGCGCCCGTATTTTCTGTCATTGGTCAACGAACTACTCGACTCGGTCGACCCCGACCCCAAGAAGGTCATGGAGACCGTGCGCGATCTCGTCAACGATCGCCGCAACGGCAATGCTCCTTCGCTGTCCGACGGCGGCATCTCGGTGCTGCTGGCCACCCCGGAGCAGCGAGCGGTGCTCGACAAGGTGACCGGGCTGATGTCACTGCTCGAAGGTCACGGTGACATCACGATGGACCGGGCCGCCGGTGATCTGATCCCCAGTCAGGAACGGTTCCACAAGGTGCTGAGCGACCGCCGAAAGAACATGACCGGCGTGTCGAAACTCGTTCTCCGTTTCACCGGCATGGAGGCCAAGATGGCCCAATACGAGGAGGGCGAGGCGTTCGTCAAAGCGGTCGAGGCCGCCGGCGGGCGTGAGTTGTTCGACCAGGTCTGGGTCGGCCCCGACAACCTCCCGACCATCGACGAGATCCGATCACCGGATCTGTGGATCGCCCGCATGGGCGTGTCCAGTGCCATCTGACGGCGACCTTCTCGACCAACTGTCAGCCCGCTGTACGTTCCCCGCTCCGGGCACCGGCGTTGTGTGCGCCGTTTCGGGCGGAGCGGATTCGCTGGCACTCCTCGCGTTGGCCTGTGCCGCCGGACTCGACGTCACCGCCGTCCATGTCGATCACGGGCTGCGGCCCGATTCAGAGGCCGAGGCCGAGGTGGTGGCGGCCGCTGCGGCTCGCTTCGGTGCTCGATTCCGGGCCGAATCGGTCGTCGTGGAGCCCGGATCCGACCTGGAGAATCGGGCTCGACGAGCACGCTACGAGGTCCTGGGACCCGAGGCGATGACCGGTCACACCGCCGACGACCAGGCCGAAACCGTGTTGATCAACCTGCTCCGGGGAGCCGGTCTCGACGGGATCGCCGCCATGGAGCCCGGCCATCGCCATCCCATCCTCGCTCTCCGTCGGGCCGAGACGACGGCGTTGTGTGAGCATCTTTCGCTCGATGCGATCGATGATCCGATGAACCGTGATCCCCGGTTCGTCCGCAACCGGGTCCGTCATGAGGCGCTTCCGCTGCTGGCCGACATCGCTCGTCGGGATCCGGTGCCGTTGCTGAACCGAAGCGCTGACCTTGCCCGCCGGGCCGCCGCCGATCTCGACGCCCTGGCCGCCGACCTCGACCCGACCGATTGCCGGATGCTCGCCGCCGCGGTGCCGTCGGTGGCCCACCAGACCCTGCGTCGGTGGCTCCAGACCGCGACCGGTTACCCGCCGTCAGCGGCCGAACTCGACCGGGTGATGGCAGTCGTTCGGGGTGAGGCGGCGGCCTGTGAGATCGAACCCGGCGTCCGGGTGTCCCGATCCCGCCAGCGCCTCTCCGTCAGCACGAACCGGCGGCTGTAGACCCCCGTTTGTGTGGGCGCAGGACCGCCGGAATCGCTGCGATAGCGTGCGAACGAGTCGTCGGTAGACTGAGCGGGCTGTGCCAGAACTTCGGAACAAACCGCTCGTGATGGGCATTCTCAACGTCACCCCCGACTCGTTCAGCGACGGAGGCCTGTTCCTCGAACCCGAGGTGGCGGTCAACCACGCCAAGGTGATGCTCGACGAGGGCGCCGATGTGATCGATGTCGGAGGTGAGTCGACCCGCCCCGGCTCCGAGTCGGTGGACCCCGACACCGAGATGGCGCGGGTGATGCCCGTCATCGAGGCGTTGAGTGGGCTGTGCCGTATCGCCGTCGACACCCGGCACGAGGAGGTGGCTCGAGCAGCCGTCGCCGCCGGGGCGACGATCATCAACGACGTGAGCGCCGATCTGTGGCCCGTGGCCGCCGAGTTGGAGGTCGGCTGGATCGCCATGCACATGCTGGGGTCTCCGGCCACGATGCAGCGGAACCCGAGCTACGGAAACGTCGTCACCGAGGTCTGCGAATATCTGGTGGAGCGGGCGTCACGGGCGGCCGACGCGGGAGTGAGGGAGCTGTGGATCGATCCCGGCTTCGGGTTCGGGAAGACCTTCGAGCACAACCTCACCCTCCTGGCCAACATCGACGTTTTCGTCGCCACCGGTCACCCGGTGGCCATCGGTACCAGTCGGAAGGCGATGCTGGGCCAGATGCTGGCCCGCTCCGACGGCGCCGATCAACAAATTCCTCCGGAAGGGCGGCTCGTGGGGTCGGTAGCGACGGCAACCTATGCCATGCTGAAGGGGGCGAGTCTCGTCCGGGTACATGATGTGAAGGCGGCCAAACAAGCCGCGACGGTTGTCGCGGGAGAAAGGTGACATGGCCAAGGGAAAGTGGGCGCAGGGAATCAGGCCCCGGGCCTTTCAGTGGGTGATTCAGGATCAGCTGGCCGTCTGTGAGCGGCCGGGCGGCTACGGAACCAACCATCGCAAGGTCCGCCGCCAGGAGGAGATCATCTGGATCCGGGAGAACGGATTCGCTTTCGTCGTCTCGCTGATCCCGTCGGATCACAACCTCCACGCCTACGACGAGTTCGCGATGCCGTGGAAACACTGGCCGTTCTCGCCCGGCCTCGATCTCGATCTGGCTCTTCCCCAGATCTATACGGAGCTGCACACACTGCTCGGGGCTCGCAAGAAGCTGCTGCTCCACATGGAGGAGATCGGCGACCGTCTGATGGGCCTGATGGCCGGCTACCTGCGGTGGACCGAGATGGTGCCGGTCACCCACGAGGCGATCGTGGTAGCCGAGCGGATCTTCGGCCGTCAGATCGGGCCCGAGGGTCGAGCCATCGCCGATGCGGCAGCAACCGCCCCGAAGACCGTGCCACCCCGCCCAGCGCCGGGGGAAGGTGGAGCCGGAGCGTCGGACGACACCGCCGTGGCCGGTCAGGCTTCGTGAACGCCGACGGTGTCGACAGAGTCGAAATTCGAGGTCTCGAGCTTTTGCTCTACTGCGGGGTGCTCGAGGAAGAGCAGGCTCGCCGACAGCCGTTCGAGCTCAATCTCGATCTTCACCTCGATCTGGCCCGGGCCGGTGATTCCGACGATCTGGCCGACACCGTCAACTACGGTTCACTGATCGACCTGCTGGTCGACACGTTGCCGGGGGAGCGGTTTCAGCTCCTGGAGCGCCTGGCGACGAGGATCGCCGAACTGGCACTGAGTTACCCGATGGTCGACGCCGTCACCGTCAGGGCCCGCAAGCAGCGACCGCCGGTGGCCGCTCATGTCGCCACCACCGGTGTGAGGATCCACCGCCGACGGGACGGTTGACCGGGTGACGACGTCCGATAAAGCCGCGGTGCGGGCCTTCCTCGGACTCGGTTCCAACATCGGGGACCGTATCGCCCACCTGCACAGGGCGGTCTCCGGCCTCCAAGGCGTGGTCGCCGTGTCGAACGTCTATGAGACGGAGCCCATCGGCGGTGTCGAACAGGACGCCTTCCACAACATCGTGGTCGAGCTCGACACGATCCTGTCACCCGAAGCCCTCCTGCGCCGCTGCCACGAACTGGAGAATGAGGCCCGGCGGGTCCGCGTCGTCCGCTGGGGGCCCCGGACGCTCGATGTCGACGTCCTCCTCTACGGGGACCGTCGCATCCACACCGCCGATCTGATCGTGCCCCACCCCCGAATGATCGAGCGGAACTTCGTCATGGTTCCGCTCCTCGAGATCGCGCCCGACCTGCGGCATCATCCACTCCTCGCCGGCTACGACCCCGACGGAGGCCATCGGTGCGGTCCGGGTCGTCGGACCATTGCCGACAACCCGGACCGACGACCGCTGAATCAGACGGCCGCTGAGGTCAGGTGCAGCTCGGTCCACCGAAGCCGCCTCGAGCACAGAATTGGGTGGCCTCGATGGTGCGCAGCTCGAAACTGTCGCCGGTGTCGTTCGGCTCGGCGAAGATGTGCAGCCGGAGGCCGGCTACGGAGTCATCGGCGAGGCCGACCACGTCGACGGTGACCTCGCCGAGATCGCCCATCGTCGGGGCGACGCTCATCGCGGTGAACGAGCCTTGTTCGGCGGGCAGGAAGTCGGCAGCCACGGCGGCACCGAGTTCGACCATCGAATCGGCGGACGGGCGGGGGTGCTGGGCCAGATAGGCGGCGGTGATGTCGTCGACCGAGCCGGGAATGGCCAGGTGGCGGGATGCGGCCCATCCGGTGGTGCCGTTGACCGTCACCTCGTACCAGATCGAGCGGGTCAGCATCTTTGCCTTCCCCGTGGCGACCACCTGGTCGGTGGGTCCGGCGGTGGTGACGATTCGATGGTTGGTGCCGGCACCGGCGCGGATGTTGAGCACATCGTCGTGGGCGACGCCCATGACGGCCAGCGTGCCACCGGGACGGACGGGAACCAGGTCATCGCCGGTCGGCGGCTGGTCCCAGCGGTGGGCGACGTCGACGACGAGCCGTGATCCGGCGCCCGGTCCGTCGAGGGTGAACACCCGGAACGGAAGGCGGGCTCGTACTCCCAGTCCCAGGGTGGTCTGGCCTTCGAAACTCCCGGCCCATTCGATGTCGCGGAACGTGCGGTAGCCGGCAACGTTCGCTCCGCTCACAGTGCTCGGATCGATCGTGGCCGATCCGGTGTCGTCGTAGGCCGGGGCCCGAACGATCACTCGGAGAACGGCGCCACCCGAGACGGGTACGATCTCACCCGACCCGTCGGCGGCCAGGGTGTCGACGTAGTCGACCAGGAATCCCGGTCGGTCACCGTCGAGATCGACGACGAGCCGGTCAAAACAGGAATGCCGTCCGGTGCGGACGTCGTCGACAGTACCGGCGGCTGATCCGTCGGACGTCTTGGCGAGCGAGCCCCACGGGATCGCACAATCGTCGGCCGACGCCGGGGACGCAGCGGCAACCCCGATGCCGCCCAGTAGGAGGGCGGCGGTGAAGATGGCAACAATCACCGATCGACGGGCCGGTGGGTTTGTGATGATGGTCATTGGTCCTGCTCCTTGCACAGCCCGGCCGGAAGTGCCGGACTCAACCCAACACACCACCGAGACCGCCGCCGACGTTTACCGCCCCACCAACTTTCCGGCGGTAGTGGTCGGCCGTTAAGGGGGGTCTACAGCCGCCGGTTTGGGGTTGGGGTGTGTGGACATGCAGCGCGCTGCATCGATACTCGGCTTGCGGTGCCAGACGCCGTAGGATGGCACTCAGTCAGCGACTCGCCGAATACCGGGAGGTATGTTGCAGACTGTCGATCAGCTGCTCGGCGGCGCACTCGTCATCGCACCGCCACGTTTTCAAGACCCTCGGGGCATCTTCACGGTGTCCTTCGAGGCCGCCACCGCCACCGAGCTCGGCCTGCCCGATCGCTTCGTGCAGGACAACCACTCGGTCTCCTTTCAGACCGGCACGATTCGCGGCATCCACCTCCAGGTGCCCCCGCACGAACAGGGCAAGCTGGTGCGTGTCCTGCGAGGCCGCATCTTCGACGTCATCGTGGATCTCCGGCCGGCCTCCGAAACCGCCGGTCAGGTCGCCACCGTCGAACTGAGCGCGGCCGGCGGTGAGATGCTGTGGGTGCCCGCCGGGTTCGGGCACGCCTTCTGCACCCTCGAGCCTGACACCGAGGTCTTCTACAAGGTCGACACCCCCTACCGGCCCGACGCCGAACTGGCCGTGGCCTGGGACGACCCGGCGCTGGGCATCGACTGGCCGATCGACCCCGGCCGAGCGGTGCTGTCGGACAAGGACCGTCGCGGCGTCAAGCTGGTCGAGGCCCTCGCCGTCATCCGCGACGCTCAGTCGGTGGAGGGCCCGGCCGACAGGATGAAAGCCGAGCACGAGGGCGGGGAAAGGTTGCCAGGATGAAGATCGCCGTCACCGGAGGCCTCGGATTCATCGGATCCGCCGTCATCCGCCACCTGCTCGGGCCCACGACGACCGGCGACCGGGCAACCCCCCAGCCGATCGACGTCGGCACCCAGGTCCTGAACATCGACAAGGTCACCTACGCCGCCACGACCGGCTCGGTGGCGTCGGTGGCCGATTCGCCGTTCTACGACCACGTCGCCATCGACATCACAGACGGTCCGGCGCTACGAGAGGCGTTCAGGAGGTTCGAACCCGACGCCGTGATCCACCTGGCGGCGGAATCGCACGTCGACCGGTCGATCGACGGCCCCGATGCCTTCGTGCGGACCAACGTCGTCGGAACCTACGAGCTGTTGCAGGCGGCCCGTCACGAGGCCGAGCGACGAAAGGTGACGGACTCGTTCCGGTTCCTGCACGTGTCGACCGACGAGGTCTTCGGCAGCCTCGCCCTCGACGACCGGCCGTTCGACGAGACCACGGCGTATGACCCCCGTTCGCCGTACTCGGCGTCGAAGGCGGCATCGGATCACTTTGTGCGGGCGTGGCACGAGACCTACGGTCTGCCCACCATCATCACGAACTGTTCGAACAACTACGGGCCGTTCCACTTCCCGGAGAAGCTGATCCCGCTGATGATCCTCAAGGCCGTGGCGTCACAGCCGCTGCCGGTCTACGGGCAGGGTGACAACATCCGTGACTGGCTCTATGTCGAAGACCACGCCCGAGCCATCGTCACCTCACTCCGCTCCGGTGAGCCGGGAGAGACCTACGCCGTCGGCGGCAACGCCGAACGAACCAACCTCGATGTGGTCCACACCATCTGTGACCTGGTCGACACCGAGCTCGGCGACACCGTCGGGGGGCGCCGGGAGCTCGTGGAGTTCGTGGCCGATCGTCCCGGACACGACCTTCGGTACGCCATCGACTCCTCGAAGATCCAACGGGAACTCGGCTGGGCCCCCTCGCTTGAGTTCACCGACGGATTGGCCCGGACCGTCCGCTGGTATCTCGCCAACGAGTGGTGGTGGCGGCCCCTGCTCTCGGAACGCTACGACGGGCAGCGCCTCGGCGTGACGGTCCCGTCGTGACCGCAGTCAATCCGGCCGTCGGCCCTTCGTCGCCGCCCAGGAAACCGTCCCGGCGGAAACGACCGGTGATCCTCGTGACCGGCGCCGGCGGCCAGCTCGGCCGCGAGCTGCTCCGGGCCCGCTGGTCGGATCGGGCCGAGGTCTGCGGCTACACCTCCACCGAACTCGACATCCGCAACCCCGACGCCGTCGGGGCGATCGTCGAGACCTTACGGCCGGACGTCATCGTCAACGCCGCCGCCTACACCGCCGTCGACCGGGCCGAGGACGAGCCCGACGAGGCGGAGGCGGTCAACGTCACGGCGGTCAAGACGCTGGCCAACGCCGCCAACCACGTCGACGCCCTCCTCATCCACATCTCCACCGACTATGTGTTCAACGGCACCAAGTCGGGCTGGTACACCGAAACCGACCCGATCTCGCCTCTCGGTGTCTACGGTCGGACCAAAGCCGACGGGGAGCAGGCGGCCGAGGCCGCCGACAAACTGATCACGCTCCGCACCGCCTGGGTCTACGGGGCGCTCGGCTCGAACTTCGTCACCACCATGCTCCGGCTCGGGGCCGAGCGCGACGAGCTCGGCGTCGTCGACGATCAGATCGGTTGCCCGACCGCCGCCGGTGATCTGGCCCGGGCCATCACCGTGCTGGCCGCAACTGTCGGCTTCGGCGCCGGGAGCCTGCCGGCGAACCGGCTCTACCATCTGGCCGGACCCGACGCCCTCACCTGGTACGGCTTCGCCCGCGCCGTGTTCGCAGCCTCCCGCCAGGTCGACGACGTGGTTGTCAGGCCTCTGGCCACGGCCGACTACCCGACACGGGCCGCCCGCCCGACCAACAGCCGCCTCGACAGCTCGGCCATCGCCGCCGACATCGGTGTCGAACTGCCTTCCGCGACCGAGTCGATCGCCAACGTGGTGGCCGAGCTGGAAACCGGCGCCCGACCCCGGGTCCTACCAGGGGCCCTCTGACCGACCTTCATCGCCGACCAAGGACCAACGTGACCGCCGCATCACCCATCGCCCAACCGCTCGTAACCTCCCGACACGAGCGACACGACGCACCCCGCCGCAGCCACAACCCGCTCGGCCGCGGCCACAACCCGCTCGGCCGCGAGCACAACCCGCTCGGCCGCGAGCACAACCCGCTCGGCCGCAGGGGCCTCGTGCTCGCCGGGGGAACCGGAACCCGACTCCATCCGGTCACGCTCGCCGTGTCGAAGCAGCTGCTCCCGGTCTACGACAAGCCGATGATCTACTACCCGGTTTCGACCCTCATGCTGGCCGGGATCACCGAGATCCTCATCATCACCACGCCACAGGATCAAGCGTCGTTCCGGGCGCTGCTGGGCGACGGCTCCGCCTGGGGAGTGCGGTTCGACTACGCCGTCCAACCTCAGCCCAACGGCCTGGCCGAGGCCTTCATCATCGGTGCCGACTACCTCGACGGCCGGCCGTCATGCCTCGTCCTCGGCGACAACCTGTTCTACGGCAGCGGCTTCAGCCGCCAGCTCCAGGAGGTGTCGATCCAACCGGACGGAGCGTGCGTGTTCGCTCAGCAGGTGTCCGATCCCGAGCGCTACGGCGTCGTCGGGTTCGACGCCGACGACGTGGCCACCAGCATCGAGGAGAAGCCGGTCAAACCCAAGTCGAGTTGGGCGGTCACCGGCCTCTACTTCTACGACGAGACCGTCGTCGACATGGCTCGGAACATCCAGCCGTCGGAACGGGGCGAACTCGAGATCACCGCCATCAACCAGTGCTACCTCGATCAGGGGCGGCTGACGGTGGCCCGCCTGGACCGGGGGTTCGCCTGGCTCGACACCGGCACGTTCAATTCCATGGTCGAGGCCTCCGAGTTCGTCCGGGTCATCGAGCAACGTCAGCGTCAGAAGGTGGCGAGCCCCGAGGAGATCGCCTGGCGCATGGGCTACATCGACGACGAGCAACTCCTGGCGGTGGCCGAACCGTTGCGCAAGAGCGGCTACGGCGACTACCTGATCGACCTGGTCATGGGCATCACCCCCGGCTGACCCCTTCAGGCGAGGCGGGATCGCATCTCGGCCAGAGTCTGGCCCGCTCCCCAGTCGTTGGCCTCCAGCGCCCGCATCATGGCCGCCAGGTTGCGGTCACGAATCCGCTCCAGCTCCCGGACGGAGTACGCACCCGACTGACCGTCCGATTGCGATTCCAGCCGGTCGACCAGTTCGTCGGTCAGCTCCGGCACGTCCATCAGCTTGGTCCACGGCCACGCCAGCGCCGGTCCGAACTGGCGGATGAAATGGCCGAAGCCGCCTTCCCCGCCGGCGATGCGATATGTCTCGAACAAACCCATCTGGGCCCAACGAAGACCGAAGCCGTAGCGGATCACGTCGTCGATCTCGGCGGTGGTGGCGATGCCGTCGTTGACCAGCCACAGGGCCTCCCGCCACACGGCCTCGAGCAGGCGGTCGGCCACGTGGGCCTCGATCTCGGCTCGGATGTGGATTGGTTTCATGCCGACGCCGGCGTAATAGCCGAGTGACCGTTCGATGGTGTCGGCCGATGTGACCCGACCGCCCACGATCTCGACGACGGGCAGGAGGTACACCGGGTTGAAGGGGTGGGCCACGACCAGCCGCTCCGGCTGACCCAGCTTCTCGGCCATGTCCGAGCACAACAAGCCCGACGTCGACGAGCCGATCACGGCGTCGGGTCGGGCCGCGACGTCGATCGCCGCCAGCGTCACCTGTTTGAGGTCCAGACGCTCGGGCACGCTCTCCTGGATCAGGTCGACGTCGGCGACCGCCTCTTCCAGGCTGTCACAGACGGTCATGGGCGCCAGGTCGGTGCCGAGCCCGAGATCCGACCAGGCGGCCACGGCATTGGCGGTCACCTCGTCGAGGATGCGGGCTGCATCGGGCGACGGATCGTAGGCCAGCACCTCCACGCCGGTGAGGCGAAAGCGGGCGGCCCAGGCGGCTCCGATGACACCGCAGCCGACCACGGCCGCGGAGGCGGGGACAACAGGTTCGACGGCCATGTCGGCGGCCGGTGGACGACGTTCGGGCATCTGGGGATCGTATCGCCGCTCGGTGGTCGGGCGTTGAGGTTCGACTGGGCCGCCGGGCCATCGCTCACTACACTCTCAAGCTGGCGCAAGTCGTCGGGCGACCGGCGTTGGAATGCGGTGCACAAGCACATCCATACCGAGGAGTTACGTCCATGACCACCAAGCGTCCCGGAGCGGCTCTCGCCGCTCTCATTGTCGCTGTTGCCGCTCTTGTGGCGGCACTCGTCGCCCCCATCAGCCCGGCGTCGGCCCAGACCGAGCCCACGGCACCGGCCGACTCCGCCCCGGCTGCCGAATCAACCCGGTCGACCGGGTCGGTGTCCATCTGGCGGGTCTATGTCGACGATCCGTCCGACGGTCAGCGTCTCGCCAACGGCGACTACGACCTGCTCGAGGGCAAGGGCGACGGCTACCTGTACGTGCTGGGCGAGAACGACGTAGCGGTGTCGCTTCGTCAGGAGGGCTTCCGTGTCGAGCTCGACCGCGAGCTGAGCGCGCTGCCCGGTGTTGCCGGCCGTGACCGCAGCGGCGCGCTGGCCGACGGCACCGAAGCCTCGGCGCTGGCCGCCACCTACTACGGCGGCTACCGAACCGTCGACGAGCACTACCAGCACCTCAGTGATGTGCAGGCCGCCTACCCGGGCCTCGCCACCGTCTACGACTACGGCGACTCCTGGCGCAAGCTCAACGGTCGGGCCGGGGCCAACGAGCTCATGGTCATCTGCTTGACCAACATCGAGCCGGGCGACTGCGCGCTGAACCCGTCGTCGGCCAAACCGAGGGCCGTCATCCAGGCTGCCATCCACGCCCGCGAACTCCAGACCTCGGAGATGGCGTGGCGGCTCATCGACCACCTCACCCAGAACTACGGCTCCGACCCCGACGTGACCCACATGATGGACACGACCGAGATCTGGGTGATCCCCGTGGTCAACCCGGACGGTCGGGAGATCGTCGAGTCCGGCGGCAACAACCCCTACATGCAACGCAAGAACGCCAACGACACCGTCGGCAACTGTTCGGTGCCGCCGACGACATCCAACCACCACGGTGTCGACCTGAACCGCAACGCCTCCACCCACAACTGGGGTGGTATCGGCACCTCCACCAACCCCTGCGCCCAGACCTACCCGGGAACAAGCGGGGCATCCGAACCCGAGCAGCAGGGCATCGAGAGCCTGTTCCGCAGTCTGTGGCCCGATCAGAACGGCCCGGTCGACGACGGCACGGCGACCGCCCCCGACACCACGACCGGCACGTTCATCACGATGCACAGCTCGGGCCAGCTGATCCTGCTGCCTCCCGGCGACAGCGGTCTCGCCCCCAACAACACCCAGCTGCGGGCCTATGCATACCGGATGAGCCACTACAACGGCTACGAGACCGGTACCGGTCCCGAGATCCTCTACGGGGTGACCGGCTCGACCGACGACTGGGTCTACAACGACCTCGGCGTGGCCAGCGTGACCTACGAGCTCAGCCCCTCCAGCGGAACCTGCGGCGGATTTGCGCCCGCCTACTCCTGCATGGAGCCACTGTGGAACCTCAACCGCGACGCCCTGCTCTACGCGGTCAAGGTGGCCGAGACGCCCTACATCACCTCGCGCGGTCCGACGACCACCAGCGTCTCGAACGGCGGTTCCGTCGAGGTCGGTGAGGATGCGCTCCTGACCGCCGTGGTCAACGACAACGCCTACGGCACCAACGGTGTCTCGCGGCCCTCGGCCGACACCGTCACCGCCGCCGAGTACTACCTCGACACCCCTCCCTCCGATGGCGGGTCACCGGTGGCCATGGCATCATCCGACGGCTCGTTCAACGAGACCAACGAGACGGTGACGGCCTCGATCGACACCTCCGGCCTCGACCTCGGTGAGCACACCGTCTATGTGCGGGGCCGCAACGCCAACGGCTTCTGGGGGCCGGTGCAGGCCACCTCGTTCACGGTCACACCCGTCGTCGACGACCCGCCGGTGGCCGACGACCAGTCGGTGTTCACCCCCGAGGACACCCCGGTGGCTATCACGCTGACCGCCACCGACCCCGAAGGCCAGGCGTTGACCTACACCGTCACCTCCGCCCCGGCCAACGGGTCGCTCACCGGGACCGCACCCAACCTGACCTACACGCCGAACGCCGGCTACAGCGGCGCGGACGGCTTCACGTTCACCGCGGATGACGGCGCCAACACCTCCGCTCCGGCCACCGTGTCGATCAGCGTCGGCGTTCCCGTCGGGCCGATCCACACCGACGACTTCGAGACCGACCAGGGTTGGGTCACCGACCCGGACGGTACCGACACCGCAACCACCGGCCAGTGGGAGGTGACCGACCCGGCGCAGACGTCGAGCGGTATCGTCCTCCAGCTCGGAACCACCACCAGCGGCACCCAGGCGCTGGTCACCGACGGGGCGGCCGGCACCTCCGCTGGGAGCTTCGACATCGACTCGGGTGACACGACCGTGCGGTCGCCGGACATCGCCCTGCCTGCAGGCGCAACGCTGGAGCTGTCGTTCCAGTACTACCTGGCCACGCTCAGCAACGCCACGGCCGACGACTACCTCCGGGTGACGGTTGTCGGCAGCGGCGGTTCGACCACCGTGCTCGACGAGGTGGGCGACGGTACCGAACGGGCGGCGTCGTGGACGCCGTTCTCCACCGACATCTCGTCCTACGCCGGCCAGACGGTGCACCTGCTGGTTGAGGCGGCGGACGCCGGCGGCGGGTCCCTGGTCGAGGCGGCGATGGACGACCTGCTGATCGAATCCGTCGGTGCGCCCAACTCGCCGCCGGCGGCCGACGCCCAGTCGGTCACCGTCGACGAGGACGGATCGGTGGCAGTCACGCTCACCGGATCCGACCCCGACGGCGACCCGCTCGGCTTCTCGGTGGCGTCGGACCCGGCCAACGGGTCGCTCACTGGCACCGCCCCCGACCTGACCTACACGCCGGCGCTCGACGTCAACGGCTCGGACTCGTTCACCTTCACCGTCGACGACGGCACGGTGAACTCCGCCCCGGCCACCGTGTCGATCACGATCAACCCGATCAACGACGGACCGACCGTGGCGCCGGTGCTGGTCAGCACCGCCCAGGACACGCCGGTGGCCATCACCCTCGACGGCGATGACGTCGACGGTGATCCGCTCACGTTCTCCGTGGTGTCGGGCCCCACCGACGGGTCGCTCAGTGGCACGGCGCCGAACCTGACCTACACCCCGGACGCAGGGTTCGTCGGCACCGATTCGTTCCAGTACACGGCCGATGACGGCACGGTCTCGTCGGCCCCGGCTTCGGTGACGATCACCGTCACCGAGGTCAACGAGGCACCGACCGCCGATGACCAGTCGGTGGCCCTCGACGAGGACACCCCGGTGGCCATCACCCTGACCGCCTCCGATCCCGAGGGCGACCCGCTCAGCTTCTCGGTGGCGTCGGGCCCGGCCAACGGGACGCTCAGCGGCACGGCCCCCAACCTGACCTACACCCCCGACGCCAACGTCAACGGCTCCGACTCGTTCACCTTCGTGGCCAACGACGGGGCGCTCGATTCCAACGAGGCCACGATCTCGTTGACCATCGCGGCGGTGAACGACCCACCGGCCTCGTCGTCGATCACGACCTCGACGGACTCCGACACCCCGACCGGGATCACCCTGCTCGGTTCCGACATCGACGGTGATCCGCTCACCTTCGCAGTGGTGTCTCCTCCGGCCAACGGGTCGCTCAGCGGTACGGCGCCGAACGTGACCTACACCCCGAACGCGGGGTTCGTCGGCACCGACTCGTTCCAGTACACGGTCAATGACGGCACCGTGTCGTCGACGCCGTCGACGGTGACCATCACCGTCAACCCTGTCAGCTCGTTGCCGTTCGACGACGACTTCGAGGCGGGGGCCGGAAACTGGTCGTCCCTGTTCGGTCCCGGGACCTGGGCCCCGACGACCGCAGGCGGCAGCACCTGGTTCGCCGGCTCGGTGTCGGATGGCCGCGATTCGTCGGCCCGGACCGCCGGTGACACCGCCTGGGCCGACTATTCGGTGGATGTCGATGTCGTGACCAGCAATGTTCTGCGTCGGGGCGACGGTCCCGGCGTGCTGGCTCGGGTGGTCGACGCCGGCAACCACTATGTGTTCCGCTTCGACAACCGCCGTTGGGTCATCGAGGAGGTGGTGAACGGTTCGTCGACGAAGCTCGCCCAGTCGGCCCGCACCAGCCTCGGCAGCGGCACGGTGCAGCTCCGGGCCGAGGTCGAGGGATCGAACCTGCGTCTGTTCGTCAACGGCTCACTCGTGACAACGGCCATCAGCGCCGCCCACCCCAACGGCGCGGTGGGCCTTGCTGTCTACGGATCGGTGTCACGCTTCGACAACGTGGCGGTGGCCGCCCTGCCATGATCTGACAACCGGTGACGCTCGGCGGTCGCCGGCTCCGTTCCCCTCAGAACGAGCCGGTGGCTGCCGACGTCACACAGAGTGAGCGCCTTCGGCTCAATTCCGGCCAAGATCCAACAGGTCCTCGTGGGGGCCGTCGGCGCGACCATGATGATCGCACTCGGACGGTCCGTCCCGACGATCCCCGACAACATCGATCCGGTCGTCTACCAGCGAATCATCCAGGCCATGCGCCGGGGTGAGGGGTTCTACCCGGCCATCGACGACGTGTTCCGCGCTCACGGGATGGGACCGGTCGACTCGGTGCTGGCCGTGCGGTCGCCGCTCGGCTTCGAATTCCTGGCTGTGCTCGGATCGGACGCGGTGGCGTGGTTGGCGTTTCTCGGGGCGGTGACACTGGCGGCTCTGCTGGTGGCCCGAACACTCGACTCCCCGGTCGTCGCGGTGGTTGTCGTCGTGTTCTTCGTCCTGGTCGGCCGGGTGGCCTGGTCGGCCCCCGAGCTGTGGGCTTCGGTTCTGGTGGTGGCCGCCGTCGGGTTGGCGCTCGACGACCGCTGGATTCCGGCGGTGGCCGTCGCCACGCTGGCCACGACCATACGTGAGCTGGCGGTACTGGTCCTGGTCGGCATCGTCCTGTCACAGATGCGGTCGTGGCGGTCCATGGTTGCTCCGATTGCCGGGCTCGGTGTCGCCGGCCTCTTCTATCTGTCGCACTGGGATCGGGTCACGCCGTATCTTGTCCCGACCGGGCAGGGTCGGCAGGCCACGCTGCTCGGCACGGGCTCGTTTCCCACCGGCGTTGTCGCCATGATGAGTGCCTGGCTGCCCGCCGGCACGGTGCTCGGCCCGATCCTGTTCGTGGCGGCGCTGGTCTGGGCCCAGCGTCGAGGTCGGCTGGCCCTCATCGTGCCGGTTCTCGGCCTGGTGGCCACCGGCGTTGTGGTCGACCGGCCGGAGTGGGCGACCTTCGTGGTGCCCCTCATCTTGGCTCTGGGCCTGGACGAACTCGGCTCGCACCTCGGACGCCTGGAATTGCGCCCCGTACGGCTGCATCGATGACCAAGCGCTCCGGCTCGTCGACGTAGGGCAAGTGGTTGTTGATCTCGAGCGAGACGAGGCCATGCACAACCCCCCAACTTTCCAGCGCTCTCGCCGACTCGTCGGGCGGGGCGTCGTCGTAGTCTTCGACGCTGTAAGGCTCTCCCCTCACGGCTAGACCGAAGGCGGCGATCAGTGGCCGCAGCACCGAGAGTTCGGCCTCGACCGTCGGGCCACCGGGTGGCGCCGCATAGCCGGGGATCTGGTCGGTGAAGATGAGGTTGTAGTGCGCCGGATGCTCGACGGCCCACCTGCGGTAGGCAGATACGACCGCCACGAGGGGCTCGATCGTCGGCTCGCCGACGGCGGGGTTCGCATCGGCCAGTGCCGTCTCGAGCGCCGCAGCCAGACCGGCGTAGGTTTCGAGAATCATGGCGGTGAACAGCTCGTCGAGGCTCTCGAAATAGGTGTAGAGCGACGCCGGGTTCATGCCGACCTCTCGGGCGATGGCGCGCCATGACACCCCGGCTCGTCCTCCTTCGGTCAGCTGGCGGCGGGCGATGGCGATGATCTCGGCGGTCAGCTCTCGTCGCTGACGTTCCCGTCGCGATTCCGGAACCGCCGGTTCGGAATCGTTCGGCTTGTCCTGGGCGGCCATGTGGCGATCCTAGGTCAACAATAGTTGCTTTTCCAACACTGTTTGACATACGATGATCGTTATCCAAACAGCGTTTGGATTTCGACGCTGATCCCATACCACGAGGAGCACTTCCAATGACAACGCTCGAAGTCCCGGTCGTACTGGGGGCCGGCCCGGTGGGTCGGGCCGTGGTGGCCGGCCTGGTGGAACGGGGGCTACAGCCGACTGTCGTGACCAGGTCCGGGCATGCGCTCCCGGGCGCCCGCGCCGTCGCCGCAGACCTCACCGACCCGACGGCGACCAAGCGGGTCCTGAGCGAGGCCACCGTTGTCTTCCACGCCGCGCAGCCTGCCTACACCCGTTGGCCCGAGGACTTCCCGCCTCTCCAACGGGCGATCACCGCCGGGGTCGAAGCCGCCGGGGCCACGTTGGTGGCCGTCGAGAACCTGTATGGCTACGGCCCACACAGCGGACCGTTGACCGCTGACCTGCCGCTGGTTGCAACCACGAGGAAGGGATCGGTGCGAGCCGCTCTGTGGGCGGAGTTGGCCGATGCCCATCGGGCCGGGCGGTTCCCGGCCGTCGCCGTCCGGGCCAGCGATTTCATCGGCCCCCACGTCGAGGGGTCGGCCTACGGCGACCGCTTCTTCGGACCGATCGTCGGAGGCGGCAAGGCGGATGTGATCGGTGATCCGGAAGCCCGCCACTCGGTCTCCTACGTCCCGGACGTCGCCGCCACCATGATCGCCGTCGCCGCCGATCCGGACTCCTGGGGTCGTGCCTGGCACGCCCCTTGCGCGCCGGCGGTGACCCAGGCTCAACTGGTCACCCTGGCGGCCGCCGCCGCCGGTGTCGAACCTCGATACCGGGCGATCCGGCCGCGGATGCTGCGCCTTCTCGGGCTGTTCGTTCCGGAGGTCCGGGAGATGGTCGAGCTGGGCTACGAGTTCACCGAGGATCTGATCGTCGACTGGACCGACACCAGGCAGCGGTTCGATCTCGCGCCGACACCGCTCGACGAGGCGATACAGGCCACCGTCGACTGGTACAGACGCGGAGGCCGATCATGACCGGCACAACGAGACAAGGTCTGGGCGGCCGCTTCGCACACCTTGCTCGGGCGATGGCAATGATCGGTCCGCCGACATTCCTGATCCTGTACGCCGCCCGGGCGGTCAATCCGTTCGACCCGACCCTTGTCGCCATTGCCGCCGCCCTCGCCGTGGTCACCGTTGCGCTCCTTCGCCGGCACCGTTGGGCGGGCTTCGCCTACATCTTGTTCCCGGTGGCCGTGTTCAGTTCCCCGGCGATCCGTGAGCTCTCGTTCAACCTGACCGCCGCCGGTGCCGGCCCTTGGCGCTGGTGGGCGATTGCGGCGCTGGTCAGCCTCGGCGTCGCCACGGCAACGGCCCTGGTCGTCGCATCGGGTGCGACGGAGTTCTCGGCCTGGTCCGGAGCGCTCGTCGGCGGATCCGTCCTCGGCGCGCTGCTGCTCCTCATTGCGCCGGTCGTCAGCCGTCAGCCGGCATTCGGTCGGGATCTCACCGACGAGGAGTTGGCCGCCCTGCCCGTCATCGACCTCCTGAACTACCGCTACGAGCCAGCGCTTCTCACCGTCGAGGCAACGGGGACTCAGTGGTTCCGTCTGGACAATCCATCCTCGCTGCCACACACCGTCACGGTTGAGTCCCTCGATCTGGAGGTGTGGGTACCGGCCGGACGATGGGCGGTACTCGAACTGGATGCCGACAAGCTGGCTGATCCCGTTGCCTTCTACTGCTCCGTCGGCGACCACCGGGACCTCGGCATGAGCGGCCTGATCGAGGTTCGATGACTACGCGTCGATCATCGGATATCTCGCTCGCGGCATTGGTCGTCATGCTCGTGATGCTCATCCTCGCCGCCTGCGGAAACGTCCCCGACGACGAACTCCGTGGCGCCGGTCGCGTCGGCACCGTAGACGGGGTGGTGACCGACGCCGAGTCGGGTCGGCAGCTGGCGACCGAGCGGAGCTGTCGATCGTGCCATTCGATCGATGGCTCGACGAGTGTCGGCCCATCGTGGTTGGGCCTCGCAGGATCGACGGACCAGCTGTCCGATGGTGCGACGGTCGTTGCCGGCCGGACGTATCTCGAGCGTTCGATCCGGGAACCGCAGGCCGAGATCGTTGCCGGGTTCGACGTCGTCGAGATGCCGACTCTGAACCTGAGCGCCGATGAGGTCGGCGCGCTCGTCGACTACATCGAGTCCCTCGGGTAGCCAAGGGCAGGAGCGTTGAAGGAGTGCAGAATCGACCAGGCAGCCGTCTGACCGATCCGGGCTAGATTGGCGGAGTGCGAACCGATCTCCAGCCCCCCGTGGCCGACATCCGTTACCTGGTGGCGAAGGCGCTGGCCGAGGATCTGACCCCCCTGGGCGATCTGACGTCATCGCTCATCGACCCCTCGAAGACGGCCACCGCCGAGTTCAACGCCCGTGAGCCCGGTGTCGTCGCCGGCTGCCTGTGTGTGGAGGAGACCTTCCGGGCGATCGACGAAACGTTGACCGTCGACTGGCGGCTGACCGACGGCGACACGTTACGGGCCGGCGACGTCATCGGTGTCGCTCGGGGACCGTATGCCACCCTGTTGACGGCCGAGCGGACGGCGCTCAACTTTCTCAGCCACCTGTCGGGTGTGGCCACCAACGCGTCCCGCTGGGTCGAGCTGGCCGCCGGCCGGGTCACCGTGTGGGACACCCGCAAGACGTTGCCCGGCTACCGGTCGTTGCAGAAGGCGGCGGTACGGGCCGGGGGAGCGGCCAACCACCGGGGCAATCTGAGCGACTGGCTGATGCTGAAGGACAACCACCTCGCAGGAACGACGATCGCTGTCGCCGTGGCCGAAGCCCGGCGGCGCTGGCCCGGCCGCACCGTGCACGTCGAGGCCGACACCGAGGAGCTGATGGTCGAGGCGCTCGAAGCCGGGGCCGACATCATCCTGCTCGACAACTTCACCCCGGACGAGCTGAAGGCCCTCGTGCCCAAGGTCGACGGCTGGGCCGCCGAAACGGGTGGCCGCCGTCCGCTGCTGGAGGCCTCCGGCGGTATCACCCTCGACACGCTCGACGCCTACGCCGACACCGGTGTCGATCTGGTGTCGTCGGGCTCGATCACCAACTCGGCCCGCGTCCTCGACATCGGACTTGACGTGGTGGCCGACTGATGCTCGGGGATGACGGCCTGGTCGAGCCAACCCAACGGTCGTTCGCGGGCGAAAACGAACGAAAGTGACCGTTTTCGCCCGCGAACGGCCGTGATGGGACGGGACGGGATCGACTCGCGGGCCGGCTGGCTGGTTGCGGCGGCGACGTTTCTGTCCACCTTCACGGTCTTCGGCGTCGCCTACAGCTTCGGATCGTTCTTCCGGCCCATGGCCGACGAGTTCGACGCCGACCGGGGCACGATCGCCCTCGTCTTCTCGATCACGACCCTGCTCTACTTCGGGCTCGGGGTCGTCTCGGGTCGGGCCGCCGACCGCTTCGGCCCCCGCCCGGTCCTGATCGTCGGCGCGGTGGCGCTCGTTGCCGGCCTCGTCGTCACCTCCCGAGTCGACTCGATCGTGGTCGGCTACATCACCTACGGCCTGGGGGTCGGCATCGGTGTCGCCTGCGGCTACGTGCCGATGGTGGCGACCGTCGGAGGGTGGTTCGAACGGCATCGCTCGACCGCCGTCGGGTTCGCCGTCGCCGGTATCGGCGTCGGCACGCTGGTGGTGGCGCCCCTGGCCGAGTGGCTGATCGAGCGCTACGGCTGGCGCGACACCTACGTGCTCCTGGCCGCCCTCGCCGCCATGCTCCTCGTGATCGCTTCAGTCGGCGCCCGTCGACCGCCGGTCGACATCGGTGCCGCGCCGCCGGTTCCGGTGCTCGAACAGATCCGCTCCTCGCGGCCCTTCGTCGTCCTCTACGTGGCTATCCTGTTCATCTCGATGGGTCTGTTCGTGCCGTTCGTGTTCATGGCCGACTACCTGGCGGTCCGTGACATCGACGGCTCGGGCGGGCTGATCGTCGGTCTGATCGGGCTGTCGTCGGTGGCCGGACGCCTCGGTCTCGGGGCACTGGCGTCGAGGGTCCCGGCCATGAGCTTGTTCTACGGCTCGCTGGCCACAATGTCGGCGAGTTTCCTGATCTGGCTCACCGCCGCCGATCGGTACGGGCAGCTGATCGTCTTCGCCGTCGTGCTCGGCGTCTCCTACGGCGGGTTCATCGCCCTGTCACCGGTGGTCGCGGCCGAGCTGTTCGGCACGGTCGGTTTGGGCGGGATGCTGGGGGCGCTCTACACGGCGGCCGGTGTCGGTGGATTCGTCGGCCCGCCGGCAGCAGGGGCGCTCATCGACTGGATCGGCTACTCGCCCACACTCGTGCTGGTGACCGCCGTCTCGGCCGTCGGCGCGTCGACCTACTTCGTGCTTGCCAGGAGCTGACCGGCGCAACGAAGCGAGGCAACGAGGACTGGTTCGGGCCAGACTGATCGTCATGGCGTTGACCAAATGGCTTCCCCCGACCCGCCGGCACTCACTGGAGACCGACCAGGACCGCGTGACCTGGCTCGAACTGTTCTTCGATCTCGTGTACGTGGCGGCACTGATCCAACTCGGCGACGAGCTGTCGTCGGACGTGACCTGGGGTGGGATCGGCAGGTTCGTCGGGGTTTTCACCGTGCTGTGGTGGACCTGGAACGGCACGACCGTGTTCACGAACCGGTTTGCCGTCGACGATGTCATCCACCGGATGCTGGTCTTCGCCCAGATGTTCGCCGTGGCCAACGTGGCGTTGTTCGCCGTGGGCCCCAACGACAACCGCTGGGTGTGGCTGGCGGTGGCCTATGTTGCGGCGCGGATCCCGCTGATCGTCATGTACCTTCGGGTCCTGTCCGACGGAGCCGAGACTCGGGCCCTGGCCAGGATCTACATCGGATCGTTCTCGATCGGCGCGCTCCTGTGGGCGCTGTCGATACCGGTCTCCGAGCCGTTGCGTTTCGTGATCTGGGGTGTGGCCATCGCGATCGAGTTCCTCGCCCCGATCGTCGCCGTCGGCAAGTTGGCGGGGCCGCCGACCCATGAGCACCACTTCCGCGAACGCTACGCCATCTTCATCATCATCGTGTTCGGCGAGACGTTCGTGAAGACGTTGACGGAGCTGGCCGATCAGGGGGCGTCGCTGCAGAGTCAGGTCTTCGGTGCCGCCGTCTTCGCGATCGCGGTCGGTCTGTGGTGGACCTACTTCGATGACGTCGCCGACTCCAACGTGCGTCGAGGCCGGCCGCTGCTCGGCGTGGCCTGGGCCTACAGCCACCTTCCACTGGCCGCCGCCCTGACCGCGTTCGGTGTCGGGAGCAAGAAGATCGTGGTGGTCGAGACGTTCGACGCGGCCATCAAGTCTTCGTATCTGTGGCTCTTCGCCGGGTCGATCGTGGTCACGCTGGTCGCCACCGCCGTGCTCGATCTGCTGACGGTCAGCCCCCATCACGCGGTGCGCAACGAGGTGCGGGCGGGATCGTCGCTGGTCGCTGCGGTCGGCATTCTCGTGGTTGCCACGATGCTCGACGAGCCGGCACTGCTGGTGGTGATCCTGCTTGCCGTGCTGGTCGTCGGCCAGATCGGCGTCGAGGTCGCCGTGGCCTCCTCCGGTGACCGGTTGATCTCGGCCCGGGTACGTGACGACATTGAACGGGCCGGTGATGCCTGCGCCGACCTTGCGATCGAAACCCCGTTCACCCGGCCCCACGAGTTGGTTTGTGAGACGTGCCTCGACGACAACAAGCAATGGGTCGAACTGCGGCAGTGTCAAATCTGCGGCCACGTCGGCTGCTGCGACGACAGCCCGGGTCGACACGCCCGCAACCATTGGGAGGACACCGACCATGCGGTGATCGCCACCATCGAGCCCGGCGGGACGTGGGCCTACTGCTTCGCCCACGACGCCGTCGAGGATCCGTGGACGGCCCGCCACGAGTCCAGCGATTCACACGTCTCGTAGCAAAAGGCGATGCAAGGCCTCGCCCTTTGCTACCAGAATCCGGGATTGCCGGAATCCGGGATTGCCGCCCAGGTCGGGCCGCTATCCTCAGGCCCGTGACCGACGCAGCGACCGATTCCGGCACCGAGACAACCGACGCCGGCTCCGTGCCCTACCGCTTCGAGCCCGACACGACGTCGGCCGAGTTGCGGGCCGCCCACGACCACATCGAGGATGGCGCCGAGACCGGGGTGAAGGCAACCGTGGCCGGTCGCCTCATGCTGCGTCGAGTTCAGGGCAAGCTGGCGTTCGGAACGCTGCAGGACTCGGGCGGTCGGATCCAGCTGTTCGCACCGGCCAAGGTCACCCCCGACTTCGACGACTTCTGCTCGCTGTCGCTCGGCGACTGGATCGGCGTGTCCGGCGAGGTCATGAAGACCCGCAAGGGTGAGCTGTCGGTGAAGGTGGAGAGCTGGGAGCTGCTGGCCAAGGCGCGGCGTCCGTTTCCCGACAAGTTCCACGGCCTCACCGACACCGACGTCCGCTACCGCCAGCGCTACGTCGACCTGTGGGTCACGCCGGAGAGCCGGGAGATCTTCATCACCCGATCCCGAATCATGTCGCTGACCAGGCGGTGGCTCGAGGACCGGGGTTTCATCGAGGTCGAGACCCCCATCTTCCACCCGATCCCGGGCGGAGCGGCCGCCCGGCCGTTCACCACGCACCACAACGCACTCGACCTGGAGCTGTACCTGCGTATCGCCCCGGAGCTCTACCTCAAGCGGCTCACCGTCGGCGGGTTGGAGCGGGTGTTCGAGCTGAGCCGGGTGTTCCGCAACGAGGGCATCAGCCCCCGCCACAATCCCGAGTTCACCATGCTCGAGCTCTACCAGGCCTACGCCGACTTCAGCGACATGATGGCGCTTACCGAGGAGCTGGTCGCCCACCTGGCCACCGAGATCTGCGGTTCGACCACGATCAGCTACGGAGGTCGCGATCTCGATCTGGCCACCCCGTGGCGACGGGCGTCGATGGTCGACCTCATCGAAGAGGCGACGGGGGAGCGGGTCGGCGTCACCCAGGATCCGGCCGAGTTGCGGGCGGTGGCCGAACGGCACGGCGTCGACGTCAAGGACTCCTACGGGCAGGGCAAACTCATCATGGAGCTCTACGAGAAGACGGTCGAACCCGATCTGTGGGGTCCGATCTTCGTCACCGACTACCCCAAGGAGGTGTCGCCGCTGTCGCGCGATCATCGGGAGCTGCCCGGGTTCACCGAACGGTTCGAGGCCGTCGTGGCCGGGCGGGAGCTGTGCAACGCCTTCTCCGAGCTCGTCGACCCCGACGAGCAGCGGGCCCGGTTCGAGGACCAGGTCCGCCAGCGTGAGGCAGGCGACGACGAGGCGATGGTGGTCGACGAGGACTACCTGCGGGCACTCGAGTACGGCTTGCCGCCAACCGGAGGTCTGGGGATCGGCATGGACCGGGTGGTCATGTTGCTCACCGGCGCCTCGAACATCCGTGACGTCGTTCTCTTCCCGACGCTACGGCCCGAGGTCACCTGATCAAGTCACCTGTTCAGGTGGATTGGCGCGACCCACACGGTCGTCAGCGACGATCGTCGACCGGGACCATGGAACGACCGATCGTCTTGGCGTCGGTCAGGCCGAAGCTGACGTGACGCAGCAGCGTCTTGGCCTTGTCCCCCCGCCGACCAGTGACCACACCGATGTGGACCGGCGGTCCGGGCTGATCCGCGCCCTCCCGTTCCGGAACCGCAAACGAGTCGGCGATCCGCAGGGCGAGCCCTTCCATCTCGGCCGGTCCAACGAGCGGCGAGCGCACGATCACGAACCGGCTGTGGCCCACCCGAACGGCGTGGTCTTCGCCCTCCAGATGTTCCCCGATCAACTCCTCCGCGCCGTCCCGGTGCGGCGGCGTGATCTCGATCAGCGCCATGCCGACCAACCCCGGCGCTCCAGCCAACCGTGCGTCGAGGTAGGACTCGAGATCGGCCTCCTCCCAATCTGGGAAGGCGACGGTGTCGGTGCTCGGGCGGGTCATATCGACCCTGTCGGCGTCGCCACCGGGTTGTTGAACCGCTGATATGTCGGTTGGTGATGGGTTGGCGGACGCCGTCGGAGACGTTGTCTCGCTCAGCCCTGCAGCTTCAGGGCTCCTGACAAGACCCTATGTCAGTCGGGCGTCGGTGGTGAAGTCGACGGCGTCGGCGCCCGTCACCTCTACCAGACGGCGAGGGTCGACCGCGAACACGTGTCGAGGGCTTCCCGCCGCCGCCCAGATCGTGTCGAACATGAGCAGGTGCGGATCGATCCAGGTTCGCAGCGGTGACAGGTGACCGATCGGGGCGACGCCGCCGATGGCGAAACCGGTGGCCGCCCGAACCTCCTCGGCGGTGGCCCGATGGCAGGCGTCGACCCCGGCGAGGGCGGCCAGGCGGGTGCCGTCGACCCGGTTGGTGCCACTGGTGAGGGCCAGGACGATCTCACGGTCGTCGCCGGCGGCGAAGATCATCGACTTCACGATCTGATCGACCTTGCAGCCGACGGCGGCCGCGGCGTCATCCGCGGTTCGGGTGCCGTCGGGGAACTCCACAATCTCGACGTCCAATCCAGCGGCCGACGCCGCGGCCAGTACCCGGTCAACCGATGCGCTCATAGCCCGAAACCCTATCGGGTCGTTTCGGTCACCGGCCCCGCAACGCGTTCTCGGTGACCCGGGCCACGGCCGGGTCGTCGGGCAGGCCGAACACCCAGTCGGTTGTGCCGACGGTGATGACCTGACCGCGATCGGGCCCGAACGGGTGGACCTCGGCGATGATCGCGTTTCCGTAGCGGGCCAGTGCCAGCGACCGTTCGCTCAGGTCACCGTGGATTCGCTCGGCGATGAACTCGAGATCACCCTGATCCGAGAGGGCCGATATCGACTTCGGGTACTCGCCGACACCGAGGTTCGACGATGGGGTCCAAGCGATGATGGTCATGTCGACGGGCGTGCCGTCGCCACCCCGGCGGACGGGCATGTGGATGTCGTCGAGCTGGATACGGCATCCGAGCGTCTCGTAGCCGACACAGCCGTGGGTGGCACCGAGCAGATCGCCGTAGCCGAGGTCGGTGCCCTCGAGCATCCAATGGTCGTGGCGGTACACGGTGAAGGCGCCGGGTCCTCGGGCCACGGACCGTCCGAACCGTACATAGAGCCCCCACGCCGATCCGCCGCCGAGGAAGGCCGCCTCCGGTCGGCTGACGAGCGGGTCGGCGAACATGCCCGTCATCTCCGCCGGGCGACCGTCGGCCACGACCGGGTCGGTTGCATGCGCCGAATACTTGTGACACACCATGGTGTCGCGACCCGTGTCGCGCCCGTCGACCGAGACATCCTCCAGCCGCACCTGCCAGAACATGGTGTTGCCCGAGAAGCTGACGAAGCGTCCGCCGCCCCGCACTTGTTCCTCCACGGCATCGCGCTGGGCGGCCGACCAGTACTCGTCGTGGCCGACCGACACCACGGTCGTGTAGCGATCGAGGAGGTCGGGATGGCGTTCCAGGTCAGACGACACGGCGAAGTCGAAGCGGTGGCCGTTGGCCTCGGCCCACTCCACGAAGCGCCGCTCGTAGAGGTACCAGCCGGAGGAACCGATCGATGGGGCGTACCCGCGGTCCAGGCGATAGCGCTGGAAGATCTCGCCGTCGACATCGGCCTCCTCGCCCCAACGGGTCGGCCGGGCCTTGCGGTCGTCTCGATCGGTGGGCGGACGACAGAGCATGCCCCGGCTCCACGGCCGGGCGAACGCGACCTGCTTGCCGCCGGTGTAGAGGCTGGCCCCGCCCCACGTGTTGTAGGCGTTCCAGGTGTTGGTGGCCAGAACCAACAGCGTGTCGGGACGATCCGCGGTGTCCGCGGCGCCGGAGCCGTCACCGCCTCGCACCACGAAGCCGGTGTGGGCCACGTCCCGGCCCGGTTCGGCTCCTTGCGCGGTCAGGGTGACCAGGTAGAACCCTGATCGCCAGCCCGTGCCGATCTCCACCTCGGCGGTCACCGGCC
The DNA here is from genome assembly GCA_965216675.1 of Acidimicrobiales bacterium. Lineage (GTDB taxonomy): Bacteria > Actinomycetota > Acidimicrobiia > Acidimicrobiales > SZUA-35 > JAHELU01. The sequence continues at coordinate 3,989,800 of CBDCGK010000004.1, forward strand.
AGCGGCATCCGTTGCGGTCGGCGTCGGCCGGCGCCTCGGTGTAGGTGCCCGGAAGATCGGTGGCCGACCACACCGGCTGCCGCTCGGCCCCCCACCGCTCGACCGTGACCGACCACCGATCGGCACGCGTCGACACGTGAAGTCCGACAGTGCCTCCAGGGAGATAGCTCAAGGCGTCGCAGTAGCCCTCGATGTCGTCATGGAAGGTGATCTCGGGTTCGGCCGTCTCGCTCATTCGACAACCGTACAGTTCGGTCGTTTCCACCGTTCGGCCTCATCCCCCGGCCGGGTTCTCCCGACCGACGCGGAAAGTTCACCTGACCATCCCTGTGGAAGTAGGCTGTTGTGCCTACATTCGACATCAACAAGCAACCACTACTTCCGGGGAGACGGACATGAAACGGATACTGGCCCTTTTGCTGGCGCTGGCCATGGTGGCCGCAGCCTGTGGCGGCAGCGACGACGGCGACGAGGAATCGACCGACGCCGGTGACGAGACCGCCGACACCGCCGAGTCGGAGGACGAAGCCGAAGAAGCCGACGACGACGCCGCCGAGCCCGACGACTCGGGCGACGATTCCGAGGCCGCCGGCGACGCCGCCAGGATCGAGATGTGGATCGCCTTCAGCGACGACGCCCGCCTCGGCTTCACCCGCGACCGGGCGGCCGAGTTCAACGAGTTGCACCCCGAGTACGAAGTCGTGGTGACCGAATTCGACTCCTACAACACCGTGTTCGAGCAGGCGCAGCTCGCCATCGAGGACGGCAACCCGCCGGAAATCATCCACTTCTTCGAGGCCGCCACCCAGGAGGCCCTCGACGCCGTCGACGGTGATGGCAACCCGATCTTCACCTCGGTGACCGAGGCCATCGGTGACCGGACCGAGATTCTCGGCGAGCCGGTTGTGCTGGGCGACGTCGTATCGGCCGCCACCAACTACTACACCATCGACGGCCAGCTCTATTCGATGCCGTGGAACACCTCGTCGACCACGATGTTCTCCAACATGGACATCCTCAGCGAGGCCGGTATCACCGAGCCCCCGGCCACCTGGGCCGACGTCGAGGCCGCCTGCGAGGCCATCATGGCGCTGCCCGAGCCCCCGTCGGAGGGCTGCATCACCTGGCCCAACCACGGCTGGTTCTACGAGCAGTCACTCGGCCAGATGGGCGCCGACCTGGTCAACAACGACAACGGCCGTAGCGCCCGGGCCACCGAGATCTTCCTCGACTCGCCCGAGGCCGTCGACTACATCCAGTGGTGGAGCGACCTGGAGGACGCCGGTCACTACGTCTACACCGGTGTGCAGCGTGACTGGGACGGCACCTCTGCCGCCTTCCAGGCCCAGAACGTGGCGATGTTGATCTACTCGTCGTCCGACACCACGGCCCTGACCCAGGCCGGCGTCGACAACGGTTTCGATGTTCGCTCGTCGTTCATGCCCTACAACCAGGACGTGGCCTATGAGGGCAACCTGATCGGTGGTGCCACCCTGTGGCTCTCCAATGGGCTGTCCGAGACCGAACAGGACGGCGCGCTGGCCTTCCTCAACTTCTTCTCCAATCCCGAGAACGCCGCGGCCTGGCATCAGCTGACCGGCTACATCCCGATCACCGATTCGGCGGTGTCGCTGCTCGAGGAGGAGGGCTGGTACGACGAGAGCCCGAACTCAGCTGTGGCCTCCGAGCAGCTCGACGCGGCGGCCGGCACGCCGGCTTCGACCGGCGCACTGGTGGGCAACTTCGTGGCGATCCGTGACGTGGTCACGGCCGCCATCGAGGACATTCTGGTCAACGACGTCGACGTGGCCGAACGTATGGCTTCGGCCCAGGCCGAGGCTCAACAGCAGCTCGACGACTACAACGAGCTGTTCGGCGAATAGCGGTCGCAGTGCCGGCGAAGGATCGCATGTGAGCACCGGCAAGTGAGCGGATCACTGCAACTCGTTCTGAGCCTCATCATCGGGGCCGCCATCGGCGCCCTGTCGTTCGGGTATCGCACCCCACGGCAGGCCGCCCTTGGCGGTGCCGTCGGTGTGCTCGGCACCGGGGCGATTTCGGCTGCGCTCGGGTTCTGCATGTACGCGGCGGATGCCGAGTCGACCGAGGGCGTGCTCGGCATCGGCCTCGGCGCGGCATTCGCCTGGATGTTCGGAGCGGGAACCAGGGCGGTGCTCAGCCGCCCCGACGAGGAGACCGGCGTCGGTGGCGGCGGATTCGGTGAAAGCGAAATCCGTACGGGGGCCTACCGGCTGGGTTGGTGGTGGCCGTGGCTGCTGCTGTCGCCGACGCTGGTCATCCTCGTCTTCTTCCTGTACTGGCCGGCGTTCCAGACGTTCCGGCTGTCGACCAAACTCACCCGCCTCGGCGCACCTCGGGTGGGCGAACGGTGCCTGGCCAACTTCTCCGAGCTGCTCGTACCACAGCCGGTGCTGGTGGCCACCCTGCCCCTCGTCGCGGTCGGATTGATCTGGGGCATCGGGCTGTGGCAGCAGCGATCCAATCCCGACTCGGTCGGCTACTCGGTGGCGCGGACGCTTCGTCCGCTCGGCCCGCTCGTGCTGTTGCTGGCCTTCTATTTCATCTTCGAGGACGTGAACGGCGGCTATCGCCGGATCTACCTGAACACGGTCATCATCTCGGTGGGTACGGTGGCGCTGAGCATGACATTCGGGCTGGCCCTGGCATATCTGACGTTCCGCCGTATTCGTGGTGTGACCGTGTACCGAACCCTGCTGATCTGGCCCTACGCGGTGTCGCCGCCCATCGCCGGCATCCTGTTCTTCATGATCTTCAACGCCACCGGGGGCCTGGTGGCGGCCCTCTCCAGCCGGTGGGGGATCGATATTCCGGACTACACGCAGGACGCCACCCTGGCCCGTCTGACGATCGTGTTGGCGTCGGTGTGGAAGCTGCTGGGCTACAACCTCCTGTTCTTCCTGGCCGGGCTGCAGACCGTGCCCCGCGATCAGATCGAGGCGGCAGCCCTCGACGGCGCCAACGCCTGGCAGCGGTTCCGCACCGTCGTGATGCCGGCCCTGGGGCCCATCAGCTTCTTCCTGCTGATCACCAACCTCACCTTCTCATTCTTCGATGTCTACGGCACGATCGACTTTCTGACCAAGGGCGCGCCGGCCGGCGCCACGTCGGTGGCCATCTACGAGATCATCAGGGTCGGGGTCGACAACGGTGATCTCGGTCGGGGGGCGGCCCAGTCGGTGGTGCTGTTCCTGGCCGTCATCGCGTTGACTGCGTGGCAGTTCAAACAATCCGAGGGGAGGATCAACTATGGCGGTGCGTAGCCGGACACGGGATTCGGTCAACAACGCCGGAGGGCTGAGCCTGAACGTCGAAGGCACGGGCTGGTTCCGGGGTCGGAACTGGCCGGTGCATCTTGCCCTCTGGCTGTCCATGATCGTCATCCTGTTCCCCATGGCCTACGCCGCCCTGGTGGCCACCCAGACCAATGCCGAAGTGTTTCGCTTCCAGATCACACCCGGCAGCGGCCTGTCCACCCACTTCGACCAGGTGTGGAACGACCGAAACCTGGGCCGGTTCATGTGGAACTCGACTGTTCAGGCGGTGCTGGTGACGGCGGCCAAGACGGTTTTGTCGCTGCTGGCCGGTCTGGCGTTCGTCTACTTCAAGTTCCGGGGCAAGTGGATCGTGTTCTTCTTCGTGCTCATCACCCTGATGATGCCGACCGAGGTCATGATCCTGGCGCTGTTCCGTTTCGTGTCCGACCTCGGCTGGAAGGACTCGATGGCCGGGCTGGTCGTGCCGTTCGCCGCCTCGGCCACCGGCGCCTTCCTGTTCCGCCAGCATTTCGCCAACCTGCCCCGTGATCTGGCCGAGGCCTCGCAGATCGACGGCGCGTCGCCGCTGCAGTTCCTGTTCCGGATCCTCATCCCGCTGTCGTGGAACGCCATCGGTGCGCTGGCGGTCATCCAGTTCGTGTTCGTCTGGAACATGTACCTGTGGCCGGTGCTGATCATCTCCGACCAGCAGGAGCAGGTCATCCAGGTCGGCCTCCAAGGGCTGCAGGGCATCGACACGGGGTTGACGTTCGGGCCCCTGATGCTGGCGGCGTTGCTGGCGTCGATACCGCCGACCCTTGTCTTCATCGCGCTCCAGAAGCCGTTCATGTCGGGCTTCGCCCTGGGAGCCGACAAGTAGCCGGACGGCAGCCGATCGGCGTTCCACTAGGCTGAGCGGCCAACAAACGAGGAACGCGAGCCAGGGGGTGGATGCAGATGCGTGGATTGGTCGTGCCGGACTCCGAGGAGGACTTCTCCGCCGATCAGGTCGAGTTGTACTTCGATCTGGCGTTCGTCTTCGCGTTCGCCCAACTGGTGTCATATCTCCATGCCGAACACTCCCTGGAAGGTGTGGCTCGGGCGTCGCTGCTGTTCCTGATGGTGTGGTTGCCGTGGACGCAGTTCACCTGGTCGGCCAACGCCATCTCATCGAGCGCCCGGGTCGTGCGCTTCCTGTTCCTTGTGGCGACGGTGGCCACGATGCCGATGGCCGCGTCGACGAAGGATGCGTTCGGCGACGGCGGCCTGCTGTTCGCTCTGTCGATGGCGACGATCTTTCTCATGGCGGTCGCCGCCCTGGTGTCCGGGCTCTGGAACATGGTGGAGGTGCGGGCGTCGGCCATCCGCTACTCCATCCCGATCACGATCGCCATCGTATTGTTCGCGGCCGGTGGTCTCGTTCCCGGGAACGGACGGATTCTGGTTTGGCTACTGGCTGTTGCCGTGTTCATCTACTCGACCACCAGGGCGGGAGAGGACGCGTGGCTGGTGAGGCCCGGGCACTTTGCCGAACGTCACGGGCTGATTCTGATCATTGCGCTGGGCGAGGTCATGGTGGCGATCGGTCTCCCGGTCGCCGACGCCTTCCTCGACGGAGAAACGGTCGGTGGACAGATCCTCGTCGCGCTCGTGCTCGCAGGAGTGTTCGCCGGCCTGCTGTGGTGGTCGTACTTCGACCGGGTCGCTCCGGCGCTCGAGTATCGGGCCGAACAGACCTCGGATCCGATCGCCCGCGGTCGCCTCGCCCGCGACGCCTACAGCTACTGCCACTACTTCATCGTCGGTGGTGTGATTCTCGCCGCGGCGGCACTGGAGGAGATCACGCTACATCCGGACGAACCGCTGGACGGGATCTGGCGTTGGATGCTGTTCATCGGTCTGGCGGCCTTCCTACTCGGTATCGTCGCCGCGGTGTGGCGGGCGTTCGGCATGGTGGCCCGTGAGCGGCTGATCGCCGTCGTGTTGGTGGGCGGGCTGATGGTTGTGGGCCGGGAACTCGACGGCATCCTGCTGCTGGCCGTGCTCAACGTGATCCTCGCCGGGATGGTCGTCACCGAACACCAGCGCATCGAAGGCTGACCCCGCCCGAACATTGAGCCCCCACCAACCCGGCAAAGGGTCGTCAGCCGCTCGAGGTTGAAGGGGGAGGGCCGGTGTCAGGCGTTGCGAATGCGGTCGACGGTTGTCAGCAGGTAGCTGGCGGTGTCGGCCAGCGCATTGGCCGCCTTGTTGTCGGACACATCGAGGATCGTGGCCCGAGCCTCGTCGACGAACTCCGACGCCGTGTCATAGGCTCGATCGATGGCCGGGGACCGGCGCACGTGGTCGATCGCCTCGAACCGGTTGTCGACGGTGACCCTGGACTCCAGCAGATCCCGGAGCTGAGGGGCCCGATCGGACTGCAGGGCGTAGAGAACAGGCAGCGAATAGACGCCCTCGATCATGTCCTTGCCGGCCGGCTTGCCGAGTTGGTCGTCGGTGGCGATCACGTCGAGGATGTCGTCGACGACCTGGAACGCCATGCCGTAGATCCGGCCGAACTCGGTCAGCTGATCGGTGACGGCCGGCTCCAACCCGGCGACCAGACCGCCGATACGGGTGGCGGCCGCGAACAGCGAGGCCGTCTTCCCGGAGATCGAGGTGAAGTACTGCTCGGGCGTCCGGTCGGGGTTGTAGAGCGTCTGCAGCTCGGCCACCTGGCCCTTGCACAGCTCGCCGATCGTGGTGGCCAGCAGCCCGGCCACGTCGGTGCCGAGGCCGGCCGCGATCTCGGATGCCTTGGCCAGCAGGAAGTCGCCGGCCAGCACGGCTCGAAGATTGCCCCACCGGGCGTTCACGCTGTCGACCTGACGCCGGATCTGGGCCTCGTCGATCACGTCGTCGTGGTAGAGCGAGCCGACCTGGACCAACTCGACGGCGACACCGCCTCGGACGACGTCGTCGGACACCGAGGCCCCATCGTCCATCCGGGTGGCGGCCGAGTTGATCGTGAAAAGTGGGCGCTGTCGTTTGCCGCCGGCCTTGATCAGGTGGGAGGCGATCTCCGTGAGATACGGGTCTTCGTCGATACGCACGGTGTCGAGCAGGATTCGCTCGATGCGGGCGCTGTCGTCACTCGCTGTGGGCAATGAGGCAAGGGGCGGACCGTCCACCCCTACACGGTATCGTGTTGCGCCCGCTGCGATCGGGTCGACGAGGCGGATCGGAGGCGAGAACCGGCCCAGCCACGCCTGCCCGAACTTTGAGCCTGTGGCGACCCGTCGGTGGGTCGTCGGGCCACCAAAGTTCGCGGCCAGGGGGTCGTGGGCGGCTCAAAGTTCGGGTAGGGGCAGGGATGTCGTACCCTCTGGCTGCCTGGTGGCGCGGCGAATACTGCGGGGTTGATCGGGGTTGTACGGTGTTGGCACTCAGTTTCCGACCCCGTTTTGCCGACAATCCAGGGGAGAGGTTCCGGTTGCCGAACCTACCCGACTCCCCGGCCCAGACGGGGCAGGAACCGTCGACCACCGAGGTCACGTTTACCTGGATTTGCCGACTCGCTAGTAGGCTGACAACCAAACCCCCGTTCCACTCCCCAGAACTCGCTCGCAACTACCGAACCGTCCGCCCACCGACTCACCGACACACAGAGAGAACGCCCCAATCCGGGAGACCTAGATGTTCGAACGCTTTACCGACCGAGCCCGCCGAGTTGTCGTCTTGGCCCAAGAAGAAGCTCGGTTGCTCAACCACAACTACATCGGGACCGAACACATCCTGCTCGGTCTCATCCACGAAGGCGAGGGGGTTGCGGCCAAGGCGCTCGAGTCACTGTCGATCTCCCTCGAGGCCGTGCGCAGCCAGGTCGAGGACATCATCGGCCAGGGCGGCTCGTCGCCGTCGGGCCACATCCCCTTCACGCCGCGGGCCAAGAAGGTCCTGGAGCTGTCACTGCGCGAGGCGCTGCAGCTCGGCCACAACTACATCGGGACCGAGCACATCCTGCTCGGTCTCATCCGCGAGGGTGAGGGCGTGGCCGCCCAGGTGCTGGTCAAGCTCGGCGCCGACCTGTCGCGGGTCCGCCAGCAGGTCATCCAGCTCCTTTCCGGCTACTCCGGTCCGGCCGGCCAGTCCGGTTCGTCGTCCGAGGGCGGCAAGGCCGGCGCCACCTCCGGTGGTTCCGGTTCGGAGAGCGCTTCGGGCTCGCTGATCCTCGACCAGTTCGGCCGCAACCTCACCCAGCTCGCCCGAGAGAAGAAGCTCGACCCGGTCATCGGTCGAGCCCGGGAGGCCGAGCGGGTCATGCAGGTGCTGTCGCGGCGCACCAAGAACAACCCCGTGCTCATCGGTGAGCCCGGCGTGGGCAAGACCGCCATCGTCGAGGGCCTGGCCCAGCAGATCGCGGCCGACGACGTGCCGGACACCCTGCGGGGCAAGCAGCTCTACACCCTCGATCTCGGCGCCCTGGTCGCCGGGTCCCGCTACCGCGGCGACTTCGAGGAGCGCCTCAAGAAGGTGCTCAAGGAGATCAAGACCCGCGGCGACATCATCCTGTTCATCGACGAGCTCCACACTCTCGTCGGGGCCGGTGCCGCCGAGGGTGCGATCGACGCAGCGTCCATCCTCAAGCCGATGCTGGCTCGGGGTGAGCTGCAGACAATCGGCGCCACCACGCTCGACGAGTACCGCAAGCACCTCGAGAAGGATGCGGCGCTGGAGCGTCGGTTCCAGCCGATCAAGGTCGAGGAGCCGACCGTCGAGCACACCATCGAGATCCTCAAGGGTCTGCGCGACCGCTACGAGTCGCATCACCGGGTCACGATCACCGACCAGGCCCTCGTGGCCTCGGCCAACCTGGCCGATCGCTACATCTCCGATCGTCACCTGCCCGACAAGGCCATCGACCTGATCGACGAGGCCGGCTCACGTCTTCGCATCAAGCGGATGAACACGCCGCCGGCGTTCAAGGAGCTCGAGAACGAGCTGTCCGAGGTCGTGCGGCGCAAGAAGGAAGCCGTCGAGCAACAGGACTTCGAGGAGGCCGGCCGTCTCCGCGACTCCGAGAAGGAGCTCCTCACCAAGCGGGAGGAGATGGAGGCCGAGATCAAGGCGTCCGGCACCGACCTGTTCGACGAGGTCAACGAGGAGTCGATCGCCGAGGTCCTGTCGATCTGGACCGGCATCCCCGTCTACAAGCTCACCGAGGAGGAGACCGAGAAGCTCCTGCGCATGGAGGACGAGCTGCACAAGCGGGTCATCGGCCAGGAGGACGCCATCAAGGCCGTCTCCCAGTCGATCCGTCGCACCCGGGCCGGCCTGAAGGACCCGAACCGCCCGTCCGGTTCGTTCATCTTCCTCGGCCCGACCGGGGTCGGCAAAACCGAGCTGGCCAAGACCCTCTCCGAGTTTCTGTTCGGCGACGACAAGGCTCTCATCACCCTCGACATGTCGGAGTACATGGAGAAGCACACGGTGAGCCGTCTCGTCGGTTCGCCTCCGGGCTATGTCGGCTACGAGGAAGGCGGTCAGCTGACCGAGGCCGTGCGGCGCAAGCCGTTCTCGGTGGTGCTGTTCGATGAGATCGAGAAGGCCCACCCCGACGTCTTCAACGCCCTGCTTCAAATCCTGGAGGAAGGTCGCCTGACCGACTCCCAGGGCCGCAGCGTCGACTTCCGCAACACCGTGCTGATCATGACGTCCAACCTGGGAACCCAGGATCTGCGCAAGGCCACCCTCGGCTTCTCCAAGAACGACGAGGCCGTGACCTACGAGCGGATGAAGCAGAAGGTCAACGACGCCCTCAAGGTGCACTTCCGACCGGAGTTCCTGAACCGGATCGACGAGACCATCGTCTTCCACGAGCTGTCGATGTCGGAGGTCACCGAGATCGTCGATCTCATGATCGCCCGCACCGTCGAGCAGCTCGAAGGTCAGGGCATCGGTCTCGAGCTCACCGTCGACGCCAAGCACCACCTGGCCGAGAACGGCTACGACCCCACCATGGGGGCTCGTCCGCTGCGTCGGGCCATTCAACGCCAGATCGAGGACATACTCTCCGAGAAGCTCCTCTACAAGGAGTTCCGGGCCGGTCAGATCATCGTGGTCGACGTCGAAACCGACGAGGACGGCAACCGTGCCCTCAGCTTCGTCGCCCACGAGGGCTTCGAGCCCCCTCCCACACCGGAACTGGCCGAGGCCGGCGAGGAAAACTAGCGGCTTCGGCGACGGAGCGCCTCGCTTCGAGTTTGCGTTCCGCAAACTCCTGTGGTTTGCGGGGGTGCCCCTGGGGTCGTTTTTTGCAGCCGCGGGAGGCTTCGGCGCGGAGCGCCTCGCTTCGAGTTTGCCTCCGGCAAACTCCTGCGGGTTGCCGGGGTGCCCCTGGGTTCGATTCTTGCAGCCGCCGGGAGGCTTCGGCGACGGAGCGGCCGGGGTCGAGCTCCTTGCTTCGAGTTTGCTTCCGCAGCGACCTTTGGTCGATCGGGCGTCACTATGACACCTCAGCGACCAAAGGTCTGCGGATGGCCCAAACCTTCCGCACCCGGAGGCTCGGCTTCATGAGTTTGCGTTCGCAAACTCTGTGGCTTGGCGGGTGGGCCCTGGAGATCCATTTTTGCGCATAGCATCGGGCCGCCGAGCCGGAGCCTCGGCTTCATGAGTTTGCGTTCGCAAACTCTGTGGCTTGGCGGGTGGGCCCTGGAGATCCATTTTTGCGCATAGCATCGGGCCGCCGAGCCGGAGCCTCGGCTCCATGAGTTTGCGTTCGCAAACTCTGTGGCTTGGCGGGTGGGCCCTGGAGATCCATTTTTGCGCATAGCATCGGGGGGTGGACATGAGCGTGTTCGTCGGGCCGCGGCTCGGCCGTATCGTCGGCGTGCTGCTGCTGGTCGCGCTCCTGACCACCTCGTGCCGGGCCGACCTCTCGGTTGACGTCGACGTCGAACCCAACGGATCGGGGGTTGTGCGGGCCGAGGTCGTGTTGGACGCCGAGGCGGCCGACCAGCTTCTCGATCTCGACCGGGAGAGCGGAGGTGGCATCCCGACCAGGGACCTCGTGGAGGCCGGCTGGGACGTCGAGCCCCCGGTCCGCGACGAGGACGGTTCGGTCACGGTCACCGCCACCAAGGCGTTCGGGACGACCTCGCAGTTCACCGAGGTGATGAACGAACTCTCGGGCGACTCCGGGCTCATCCGGAACTTCACCCTCGTGCGCGACCAGAGCTTCGGGAGTCTCGACTACACGATCAACGGCGTGATCGACCCGATCAACGGGTTCGGGAGCTTCAGCGACCCGGACCTCGAAACGTCGTTGACCTGGTCACTGGAGGCCATCGCCGACGACTACGGGGCCGACGAACAGGACGTGGCCATCGATCTGAACGTCACCTTGCCCGGTGAGCTGCAGGAGGACCGATCGAACGGGACTGTTCAGGAGGACCTGACCGAAACCGATGTCACCCTCGGGTGGGAGACGACACTGGCCGCCACCGGCCGCACCGACGTATCGGTCACGACCACCCGCCGGGCTATCACCGCGCAGGTCCTGCGCGGGGTCGCCGTCGTGGCGGCCGTCCTGGCCGGGCTGTTGATCTTCGCCCGCCTGCTCCGGCTCATCGGCTCCCTACGTCGGCCGAAGCAACCCAAACGACCACGGCCGGCCGATGCGCTCGGTCGGCGCCCCGAGGAGCAGCGGCGGGCCAAGGCCGCTCGGGAGTCCCAGGCCCGAAACGGACCCGGGGCCGGCCCGGCTTCACCCGACCCCGGCCCCTCGACGTCGTCCGGCCGTCGCTACAAGGTGGTCGCCCTCGACGGCATGGGCGTGTTGTATCGGGAGGGCAACGACATCGCCGAACTACTCGTCCCGTTCGCCCGCCAGCGGGGTTCCGAGGTTCCAACCGAGGACATCGCGGCCAAAGCCCGCCTGATGAGCCTCGGACGCATGACCTCGACCGACTTCTGGCCGTCGATCGATGTCGCCGGCGACCCGATGGAGCTCGACGCCGCCTACCTGTCGATGCACCAGCTGTCGCCGGGGGTCGTCAAGTACCTGCGCAAGTTGCGATCGGAGGGGATCAAGGCCGCCTGTGTCACCAACGACGCGGCCGAGTGGGCCATCAAGCTCCGCAGCAGCCACAGCCTCGACGGTCTCATCGACCCCTGGGTCATCAGCGGGTCGGTCGGGGTCCGCAAACCGGATGCGCCCATCTTCGAGGTGCTGCGGCGGGTGACCGGTGAGCAACCGGCGTCGATCCTCGTCGTCGACGACAATCTCGACACGCTCGACGCCGCCCGCAGCCTCGGGTTCGGTACAGCGTGGTTCACGGCGAACGGCGATCGCGGGGAAGCGAGGGGCCACGACGTGTGGCGCCGGTTCGACACCGACGACGACGAGCTGTCGATCGAGACCGTCGCGGCCGTGACCGGCGAGATCAGCACGCCCGAAGCCCCATCGAGCTAGGTTTCGGGCGTCGTTGTCCAGTCGTCGATCGGTTCTCGTCGCCGTGCTGGTGGCGACCATGACCGCCACCTCGTTCCAGATCTTCGCGTTGTCGGTGCTGGCCATCGAACTGATCGGCGACCTCGACCTCAGCCGGGCCGAACTGGGCCTGATCGGATCGGTCAACACCATGACCGGGGCGCTCACCGCCCCGCTGTCGGGGCGGCTCACCGACCGGATCGGGCCGTGGGCGGCGGCGGTCACCGGGATGGCGATCAGCGCGATCGGCATGTCGATGATGGCGCTGTCGGGCAGTGCGCTCGCCCTGGCGGTCTCGGCGCTGGTCAGCGGCGTGCCCCAAGGTTGGGGCAATCCGGCCACCAACGCCTTGATCGCCGAACGGGTGGCACCGGGAGTGCGGGGCACGATCACCGGTGTCAAACAGTCGGGCGTTCAGTTCGGGGTGTTCCTGTCGGGGCTGACGTTGCCGACCCTGGCGGTCTGGCTCGGCTGGCGCGGCGCAAGCTGGGTCTACGCCGCCGCCTTCGCCATCGTCGCCCTGCTCACCGCCGTGCTGCTGCCGCGTCGACCGGCCGAGACGACCGCAGCGGTCACGAGCGCCGGCGAAGCCGTCGGGCCGTCGGAGGCTTCGGGCCCGGCCGAGGTGGCGGCGGTGATGGATCCGTGGATCTGGCGGCTGGCCGGCTACGCCCTGCTCAGCGGGATTGTCGGGGGGACGATTGGCCGCTTCTTCCCGTTGTGGGCCGAGGAATCGGTGGGTATGACCACCCGGACCGCCGGTCTGCTGGTGGCCATGACCGGCATGTTGGGGATCGGGGCCCGCATCGCGGCCGGCAGGTTCGCCGAGAACGTTGTCGCCCCGCCCCGGCTGCTCCGCATTCTGGCCGCCGTGGGAGCCCTCTACGGCCTCGTGCTGGTGGCCACACCGGTGCTGGGATCCTGGGTGCTGTGGCCGGGCACCGCCCTCAATGCGGTTGGTATCGGGGCCTGGAACGCCGTGGCCATGCTGGCCATCATCATGGTCGTGCCCCGACGGCTGGCCGGCCGAGCCTCGGGTATCGTCATGCTCGGGTTCCTCGGCGGGCTGAGCCTCGGATCGCCGGTCGCCGGTTGGGCCGTCGATCGGTGGGGCAGCTACCAACCGGTGTGGGGTGTGTGCGTGGCGCTGTCGGCGATGGCGGTGCTCAGCCTGGCCTCGAGCCCGAGTCGCCCTCAACCGGCAAGCGTCACTGCGGCCCGGTGATCGTGACGCGGCGGCGGCTCATCGGTCAGTTGCCGGCGGCCCGAACCCTGGGATGGTCGGCCCACGCCGGCATCGTCGCCATGTAGGCAAGTGTCCGTTTTTCGGCGGCGGCCCGGTCGACGCCGTCGTCCTCGCGCATCGCCCAGTCGACCATCCGCTCGAAGCGGACGTCGAACCCCTGAAGGTTTCCGTCGTCGTCGGTGCAGTAGCGGCAGTAGGCGCCGGTTTCGATCGGCATGCCGCAGCTCTCACAGGTGTGGGTCATTGAAGTTCCTTCCCCGTTGGTCGTGATCGGTGGTTGATGGATCCTTCGGCCCGGATGTCCTTGACGAACTGGTCGATCAGCTCGATCAGGCTGCTGCGCTGGTCGACGGTGAGTCGGTCGGCCGCTCGACGCAGCAGGTCGTGGTCGAGCACACGCAGGCTTTCAACATAGGTGGCGCGACCGAGGGGCGTCAGCCAGATGAGCGACCGCCGCCGATCGGTGTCGTCGCGGTGGCGTGTGACCAGCCCGGCACGCTCGAGACCGGTCACCTTCGCGCTCAAGGTCGACGGCGCCCGATCGATGTGGCGCGACAGCTCGCCGAGCGTCGACGGTCCTGCCTCGGCCAGGTGGGACAGCAGAACCATCATCTCCGGTGACAGCCGGTGACGTGGATCGTCGACCCGGCGTACAGCCAGACGGTACAGGTCTCGATAGCTCCGGCCGATGTGCTCGACGAATTCCTCCGAATTCACATCGATATTGTGAACCTCGACTGATCGTTCGAAAAGTCCGAACGATCTCGCGTGTCCGCTTCACCCCTGTTGTGCGATCTGCGTTCCGGGGTGCCGGGTGATCGATAGCGATCAGCCGGCACCCCAGAACGGGTACGGAGCCTTCACTGTCACCGGCCCTGACTACAGTCGCCGCCATGGCCAAGAACCGGAAGGTGTACGTGTGCCGAGCCTGCGGTGCCCAGTTCCCGTCATGGACGGGGCGCTGCGGCACATGCCGGGAGTGGGCGACCATCGGCGAGGCCGCGGTGGCGGAGGTGCGGGCGGTGAGCGCGACCACGGGGGGCGACACGGCGACGCCGTTGGCGGCAATCGACCCCGATATGGCGCTGCCGTTTCCGGTCGGCTTCGACGAGGTCGACCGGGTGCTGGGCGGCGGCCTCACGCCGGGTTCAGCCACGCTCCTGGCCGGCGAACCAGGGATCGGCAAGTCGACGTTGACCATGCAGCTCGCACTGTCGGTGGCCGGTGCCGGCGCGTCGGTGATCCTCGTGACCGGCGAGGAGGCGCCCACCCAGGTCGCGGCCCGGGCCGCACGGCTCGGTGCTGTTCCGGCGTCGCTGCTGGTCGTCGACGACACGGCCACCGAGGTCATCGTCGCGGCCATGGCCCAGGCCGAGCCTCAGCTGATCATCGTCGACTCGATCCAGACACTTCGGGCCGACGGGGTCGATTCGGCCCCCGGCTCGGTCACCCAGGTCAAGGCTTCAGCCTCCCACCTGATCGACGCCGCCAAGCGCCATGGCGTCTCCCTGTTGATGATCGGCCACGTCACGAAGGAGGGTTCGGTGGCCGGGCCCCGGGTGCTGGAGCACATGGTCGACACGGTCCTCACCTTCGACGGCGATCGCCACTCCGAACTACGGTTCCTGCGGGTCACGAAACACCGTTTCGGCCCGACCAGCGAACTCGGTATCTTCGACATGACCGCCGAGGGCCTGGCCGCCGTACCCGATCCGTCCCTGCGGTATCTGGCCGATCGTCGATCGTCGATGCCCGGTTCGGTTGTCGTGCCCTTCCTGGTCGGTCGCCGCCCCCTGCTGGCCGAACTGCAGACGTTGGTGCAGCCCATTCAGGGGCGAGCCGGCCACAGCTCGGTTCAGGGCTTCGACGGCAAACGCCAGGCCATGGTGGCGGCGGTGATGGCGACACACGCCGGGTACCGCCTGTCGTCGGCCGACGTGTTCGTGTCGGTTGTCGGTGGGGCCAAGATCGACGAGCCGGCCGGAGATCTCGGTCTCGCCGTCGCCCTGGCCTCCGCCGTCGATGCAACGCCGGTTCCCGCCGACGTCGTCGTGTGCGGGGAGGTCGGCCTCGGCGGCGAGGTCCGATCCGTGCCGCTGATCGCCGAAAGGCTGCACGAGTCCTACCGGCTGGGGTTCCGCACCGCGATCGTGCCCCGATCAGCGCCCGACGGCCCGACCGGCCTGCGACTGTTGCGGGCGGAGTCGCTGGCCGAGGCCCTGAACCTCGTTCCCCCGCAGCTTCGGTCGACCGGCTAATGCCGGTGATCGAGCGTCGATCGCCTGGCACCGCAGTGGCCCCGCCGCCCGTGAACGGTCGTTCTTGTGGGTCGATCGGCTCGATTTCGGCGCTGAGCGGAAAACCCGAGGCTGCCGCACTGCTTCGAACGCCGCCTCGTCGTCTACCATTGACCCATGGAGCTGCGTTCAGAAGCCGCGCTGACCCGGGCCTTGTCGCTCATTGCTCCCGGCTCACCGTTTCGAGAGGGTCTCGACCGTGTTCTGCAGTCCGGTCGGGGCGGTCTGATCGTGATCGGCGATGGTCCTGAGGTGCTCAACATCTGCTCCGGTGGATTCCTGCTCGACGCCGCGTTCTCGCCACAACGCCTGTCCGAACTGGCGAAGATGGACGGCGCGATCATCATGGCATCGGATGTCAGCCGGATCGCCAGAGCCAACGTCCACCTGGTCCCGAACCCGAACGTCCCGACGTCCGAAACCGGCACCCGCCACCGCACTGCTGAGCGGGTTGCCCGTATGCTCGACACCCCTGTTGTGGCCGTGTCGGAGTCCCGCAAACAGATTCAGGTCTACGTCGGCGATCAGGTCCGCCAGATCCTGTCGACGAGCCGCCTGCTCGAGCGGTCGAACCAGGCCCTGCAGACCCTCGAGCGGTACCGGGCCCGTCTCTACCAGGTGTCGCGCAAGCTCACGGCGCTGGAGGCTCAGGATCTGGTGGCGATCCGCAACGTCGTCGAGGTGCTGCAACGTATCGAGATGGTCACCCGTATCGCCACCGAGATCGAGCACAACCTCGTCGAACTCGGCACCGACGGGCGTCTGGTCCGCCTCCAACTCGAGGAGTTGATGGAAGGGGTCGACGACGACCGCCGACTGATCCTCACCGACTACCTTCTGCCCAACAGCGACATGAGCCCCGAAGAGGCGATGAAGGCGCTGACGGAGTTGAACGACGAAGCCTTGTTCGACGACCTGCGGATGGCGCGGTCACTGCACCTGATCGGGCCCTCCAACGATCTCGACGAGACGGTGGAGCCCCGCGGCTTTCGGCTGCTCTCGAAGCTGCCCCACATCAATGAGGCTCATGTCCTTCGGGTGGTCGATCACTTCGGGAGCCTGAGGAAGATTCTCGGGGCCACCGTGGAAGAGCTGGAGGCGGTGGAGGGGATCGGCGCCTCCCGGGCCCGCGCTTTGAAGGACGGCGCCGCTCGTTTGGCGGGCGATTCGATTATCGACCAGTATTAGGGGCCATCCTCCGACACGCCGACCTACACTCTGCTGATCCATCCTTCGACACCGTTGACCGCCTGACGCCCGTGGAAATAGAGCTCACATCGGGCACACCCGCCGACCTGCATCCCACGATCGGAGCGAGGCGAGGCGTTGTCGTCGTGCCCGACCTGCTCGGGCGGCGTGCCCTCTTCGACGAGCTTGCCTCGTCGCTGGCCGTAACCCACAACTGGCATGTGATCGTGGTCGACCTCTACCGCGACCACGAGTTCGAGACCGACTCGGTCGATGAGCGGCATCAGGCGATCGCCGACCTCGACGATGACGACGTTGTGGCCGATCTGGTCGACGCCGCCAACCGCCTCGAGGTGGAACCGGTGGCGTTGATGGGTTTCGATCTCGGGGGAACGTACGCCTACAAGGCGGCTGCGTCCCTCCGTTTCGACAAGCTTGTCAGCTTCTACGGCATGGTCCGTCTACCGTCACAGTGGCGGGGGCCGTTCCAGCGGGAGCCGTTGGACTTGATCCCCCACGTCGAGGACCCGTCGTCGATCTTGGCCGTGGTCGGCACCGAGGATCTGTTCGTGTCGTCGGCCGATGTCGATCAGCTCGTCGACCTACGGGTGAAGGTCGCCCGCTACCCGGGCGCCCGTCACGGCTTCGTGCACGACGCCTCCGCCCCGGAGCATCGTCCGAAGGACGCCGCTGATGCCTGGTCTCAGGTGCTCGACCACCTCAAGGTCTGAACGCTACCGCCTGCTCGCCGGGCCGGCGCCAACGGCTTCGGCCGCCGGTCAGCGGGACCGGAGTTCGAGCTGGTCCCGTTTGAGGATGTGGTAGCGACGATCTCGCTGTTCGATCCATCCCAGCTTGATGAACGAGGCGATGGCCTTGTTGACCCGCTCGCGGCTGGCGCCGACGATTCCGGCCAGTTCCTCCTGGGTGACGGGGAGTGAGAAGTCGTCGGAGTCGCCGGCGATCTCCAGCAGCCGCTTGGCCGTGCGCCCGGTTACGTCGAGGAAGACGGAGTCGGCGAGCACGCCGTCCATCTGGCGAACCCGGTGGGCGAGCAGTTCGACGACCCGCCAGAGCAGACGGGGGCGTTCGGCATAGAGGGTTTTGACCGGCTCGTAGGGGATGGCCAGGACCTCGGACTGCTCGAGCACCCGTGCGTCGGTGGAACGGGGGAGGCCATCGAACAGCGGCATTTCACCGAACAGGTCTCCAGGCTCCATCAGTGCGACGACCGACTCTCGACCGTCGATCGATCGGTTGACCATCGCCACCCGCCCCGACACGACGACGAACAGCTCGAACGGCTCCTCGTTTTCGCCGAAGATGACGTCGCCTCGGGCCAAACGTCGCCGTTCGACATGGGCGGCCAGCTCGGCGAGCGTGGCGTCGTCGAGATCTCGGAAGAGCTCGACCGATCTCAGCGTTTCGGTGCCGTTCATGACAGGAATCCGTTTTCCGTTGGTCTCTTCGGTGCTCGGACACCGACAAGGGCCCGCACCGGCAATCAGTCTACGCGATCGTGGCCCTCGCCGTGTCTGTTCGACAGATTCGGGACTTCGCCGCCGGTCGGTGACGGGGACCACACTGCCGATCCCGATACGATCGGTCGTCGGCTGCCATGTGGCCGGAGTCAGGTGGAGAGGGTAGGAGAAGCGTAGTGGTGCCCGAACGTGTTATCTGAGACATCGAGGTCGGGAGTACCGCAGTTTCGTGTCGGTCAGGGATTCGACGTGCACCCCTATGACGACGAAGCTGCGGGGTCCAAGCCTCTGGTGTTGGCCGGTGTACGGTTCGATGACGAGTGTGGTCTGCAGGGCCACAGCGACGCCGACGTGATCGCCCACGCCTGCGTCGACGCGTTGCTCGGTGCCGCTGGTCTCGGCGACATCGGAACCATGTTTCCCGACACCGATCCGCAATGGACCGGAAGCGACAGTGTCGCAATGCTGGTCGAGGCGAATCGTCGGGTGGTGGGCGCCGGATGGGCGGTCGTCAACCTCGACTGCACGGTGGTGCTCGATCGGCCGAAGATCGCCCCCCACCGCGATGTGATGGCTGAGAATCTGTCCAGGGCGGTCGATGCCCCGGTTTCGGTCAAAGGAAAACGGACCGAGGGGATCGCCGGACTGGCCGGTGGTGTCCAGTGTCACGCGGTTGCCCTGCTACAGCATGTCGGGCAGGCAGAGGGCCGAGCGGGCGGGCCGGCTGAGGTTGGAGGCCTGCGATGAGCCGGCGATCGCCCAAGAAGTCTTCAGGCCGCGGCCGTGGCGGCGGTCAGGGTAGGGGTCGCAGTGGCGGCCAGGGCGGCAGCCGTGCCCAGGGGGGCGACGGGGGGCGACGTCGTGGCCAGGGTGGCGGACAGCATCAGGACCAGGGCCGTGGCCGCCCCAGGCGCCGGGTCAAGGGGCTCGGTGGCGACCAGGTGGAGGGCCGCCAGGCCGTGCGGGAGCTTCTGCTGGCCGGAAAAAGGCCGGTGCGCGAGGTCATGATGATCGATGATCTCGCCCCGGCTGATGTTCTGGTCGACATCGAGGAGCTTGCCCGGGAACTCGGCGTCGGGTTCCGTCAGGTGAGCCGACGCCATCTGGCGTCTGAGGCCGTCACCGATTCACACCAGGGCGTCATCGCTCGGGCTGCGCCGCTCGTAGAGGCCGATTTCGACCGGTTGATCGCCGATCCGAAGGCCTTCCTCGTCGTACTCGATGGCGTCACCGATCCGCAAAACCTCGGCGCGATCCTCCGTACCGCCGAGTGTGCCGGGGTGACCGGGGTCGTCCTCGGACGTCATCGATCGGCCCATGTGAGCCCGGCGGCGACAAAAACCGCGGCCGGTGCTGTCGAACACGTTCCAATCAGCCTGGTAGGTGGAATTCCCGCTTCCCTAGCGGCTATGAAGGAAGCGGGAGTGTTGACCGTCGGCCTTGACGAGGCCGGAGAACACTCGATCTTCGATCTCTCATTGAGTGATCATGGGCAAATTGCTCTAGTTTTGGGTGCTGAAGGAAGAGGATTGTCGCAGCTTGTGAGAAAGCGGGTTGACGTGTTGGCATCGATTCCTCTTGCCGGACGCCTCAACAGCCTCAACGTTGCGATGGCCGCCGCCGTCTCGTGTTTCGAAGTACTGCGGACTCGTCAGGGTAGGTAACAGTGACTGAATTGAGTTATACCGCATGGGACGACAACAGGTATCAGTGGCCTCCGCCGGAGGGCTGGTATCAAGCCTCCGACGGCAAATGGTGGCCCGAGGGCTACGGTCCGGTGGCTGCCCAGACCGAGGTTTCGCCGGCATCTGAGCCGGTGGCGGCTTCGGGTGAGGCTGAGCCGGGTGATCCGGATCCGGCCGAGAACGTGGAGTTCGAGCGGGCGGAACGCGACGTTGACGCGGCCGCGGCCATCGATGGCGAATCGGTTGATGCGGTCGATGCTGATGCCGCAACCGATGCGGAGACCGCTGCGGAGACCGCTGAAGCAGTCGATGATCTGGTCGCCGATGCCCCGGGTGGCACCGAGACGGTCGATGCCGTCGAGGAGTCGGTGAGCCTCGTCGAGGCCAACGGATACTCCGACGCGGCCACCGTGGAGGCGGACGTCGAGGGCGTGGCCCACGGCGGCAGCGGGGCGGAGGAGACCGGCTACTCGCCGGAATCCCGCTACGACACCGATTCCTACGGCGGTGATGCCAACGGTGGGGACTCCTACAGCAGTGAGTCCCAGTACTCGACGTCGACGGCCGGGATGGCCGCCACCGGGTTTGCGTCCCGCTCCGAGGGAGGATCCTCGTCGTTCGGTCTGGCCGGCTGGGCGCAGAGCGGCGCTTCGGATGTCCGCAATCGGGTCGACGCCGGCCAGGAGTACGACTACTCGCCCACCGATGGTGAACCCGAGGATCTGCTCGACCCGCTCGACCCCGTCGACCCCGTCGACGAGAGCCTGAATCTCGACGACGTGCCGACGGCTTCGTCGTTCAGCTCCGCAACGCTCGACACACCGACCGAACAGGTCGATGCCACGCTGAGCCGTCTCGATGATCTGAAACGGGAGGTCGAGCAACAGAGCTTCGCCCGTCCCGCCGTGGCCGATGCAACGACACCGGTTTCGGATCTCGGTCTCGACGAGTTCGATCCGACCGAGACGCTCGACATCGACCCCAACGACCTGTCGCTCGAGTCAAACCCGTACTATGGCGGCTCCGACGAATCGAGCGCGGTTGCCGAAGCGCCGACGGAGGTCGTCGAAACTCCGGCGTCCGACGGCTACCACTACGGTGGAACCGACGACGCCGCGCCGGAGACCCCGTACGTGGATCGCAGGGAGGCCGGGCCCGACAGCTACGGCTACGTCGGTGCCGGCGAGGCCAACATCGACGCCCCACCGGCGGCCGAGGCCCATCAGTACGGCTACGAATCCGACACCCCGCCGCCGGTCACTGATCAGCCGATCGCCATGGGAGAGGGCTTCGGTGCGCCGACGACTGAATACGGAAGCGGGCCGACCCTCACGCCGATGTCGTCGCCGCCGCCCAGTCCCGGTGCCGGGCGCACCCTGCTCTACGTGTTCATCGGGCTCCTGGCCTTGGGCGTCGCCGGCGCGGCCGGTTACCTGCTGTTCCAGCTCCAGAGCGACGACGACGGTGCGGACGAGACCACCGATGGTGAATCAAGCACGTCGCCGGGAAGCGATGTGGGGGCCTCCGACACCTCGGCCCAGGGCCCCGGGTCGTTCTCGAACCCGCACGAGCTCGAGGGCGGAGTTCGGCTCACCGTGCCGACCGACGAGGGAGAGTCCGAGGTCTGGATGCTGCAGGTCCGCTCGCCGGCTGAGACTGCCGATGCCGGCGGCGACCTGGTGGAGGTCACCAGCCGGGTTCGGGTTCGCAACGACAGCACCAGCGGAGACCTGTCGGCGTCGGGCCTGCGCTTCGTGCTCGTCTCCGCTGATGGATCGACCGCGACGACGGCGGCGCCGACCTGCTCGGAGGGTGATGACCTGAATCGGCAGACAGCGATCGAGCCCGGACGCGACATCGAGGGCAACGTCTGCTGGACGGTGCCGGCCGCCCAGGCCACCGGCGCATTGCTCGGCATCGAGAGCGTCGAGGCCGCGGGACGGGTTCACGTTCATCTGAGCTGACGTTCGGTCAGTCGATTGTCGAGTACGTCGTCGAACGATCGTCAGTTCGGCGGCCTCGGATCTTGGATGCTGCCCGCCCGAGTGATTCGATGTAGTCGTCGATGACCGCGGCGTTGGAGTTCGACACCGTTGCGTGGAGCGAATCGGGCGGAGCCTGACGGTCGTGGAACCAGCCTTCGTTGGCCAACTCGTCGCCGAGGGCGAACACGTCGATCGGTTCGGCTGCCTCCGGATCGGAGGCGATCGCCAGGAGGTGGAAGCGGGGATCGCCCAGCACACGGATGCCATCGACAGCGTTGATTCCGGCCCTCATCCGGTCGGCGTTCTCCAGCACCGTGCGGGTCAGCTCGACGTAGCCATCGATCCCGAGATGCTGCATGACCGCCCAGGCGGCGGCCATCGGCAGGCCCGAACGTGACCCCTGGAGATTGGGCGACGCGTAGAATCCGCCGAGCCAGTCGTCGAACACGAAGGTCTGGTGGCGCCTGAGATCCCTGGTCCGATGCAGGATCACCGAAACCCCCTTGGGGGCGTAGCCCAGTTTGTGCACGTCGGCCGAGATCGTGGTGACGCCTTCGATCCGGAAGTCCCACGGCGGCACGTCGCGGCCTGACATCTCGGCGAACGGCAGCACGAAGCCGCCCATGCAGGCGTCGACGTGGCAGCTGAATCCACCGTCGACGGCGAGGGCGGCGATGGCCGGTATGTCGTCGATCACGCCTTGTGGATACTGGGGGGCCGAGCCGACGATGAGCACCGTGTTGCCGCCGACGAGGTCGGCCATCGCCGCGACGTCGGCGGTCCAGTCGTCGAGCACCGGGGTCTTGTGGAGCGTGATCCCGAAGAGGTGGGCCGCCTTGTGGAATGCGGCGTGGGCGCTTTCGGCCACGATCATCTCGGGCTCGGTCACGCCCCGCTCGGAGGCCGCCCGCTCCCGAGCGGCCAGCACGGCGCAGAGAATCGACTCCGTGCCGCCGCTGGTGAGGAACCCGGCTGTGGTTGATGGGCCGTTCAGTAGATCGGCGGTCCAACCGACGACCTCGGACTGGATCTCACCCAGCGAGGGAAACGCCCGGGTGTTCAGGGCGTTCTCGTGGAGGTAGAGCAGGGCCGCCTGCTCGGCCACCTCGTCGACACCAGGTCCGCCGTGGTAGATCATGCCGAACGCCCGACCGTCGGCCCAGCGCACATCGGCGTTCCGCTTGGCCGCCAGATCGGCGATGACGTCGGCGGACGATCGTCCGGACTGGGGGAGCGCGGGCCGGGGAGCGTCGGTCATGTGTCGACTGTAGGGCCAGGTCGGCCATCCGGTCGAGGTGTGCGGCGGCGGATCCCGACGTCGTTGGGATTGAGGACGGCCATGACGAGATCGTCGTGCCATCGCCCGTCCCGCCACAGCGTGTCTCGAAGTCGGCCCTCGATCTCGAAGCCGACCTTCCGGTAGCAGGCGACGGCGCGGACGTTGTCGGCCATGACCGTGAGGCCCACCCGGTGCAGGTCGAGGACCTCGAAGGCGTAGTCGACGACCAACCGGGTCGCCTCGGTGCCCAGACCCATGCCGAGGCGCTCCGGGTCGTGGAGTCCGATTGCGAACCGGGAGGACCGGTTGGCCACGTCGAGCGGGGCGAGCCGGGCGAGTCCGACGTAGTCGTCCTCGCTGTCGGCGATCACCCAGTGCGGTCCCGGCCCGAAGCGTGCGGCCAGTTGGGCGGCGGCGTCATCGAGGTCGAGCGGCTCGTCGGCATCGAGGTCGCCGCCGAAGCTCCGCACGATCTCGCGCCGACGGCCGAAACCAGCCCTGACGGCGATGTCACGCTCCTCGGGGGGTCGTAGCCGTAGCCGCTCACCCGTCAGCACCGGAACGTCATCGTGATCCACGGTCCAAGACTTGCACAGTTGCAGGGTTGGCGAGGAGCGTTGTCAGTCGAGGGCGGCGACAGCGGTGTCGATCTCGTCGGTGGTGTTGTAGTAGTGCGGTGAGAAGCGAATGCCTCCGGCTCGCACGGCGCACTTCACCCCGGCAGCGGACAGTCGTGCATGGAGGCGGTCGGGGTCGCTGCCGGTCTTGGAGAAGATCACGATGCCCGATGCTCGACCATCCTGTCGCGGGCTGTGAACTCTGAACCCGCGGCCGGCCACTGACCGGCATATGTGGTCGGTGAGGTCGAGGATCCGCTTCTCGACCCAGGCCGGGCCGAACTCCTGCAGGAGGGCGATCGCGCCGCCGAGTCCGACGGTTCCGATCACGTTCTCGGTTCCCGGCTCGAAGCGCCGCGCTGACGATGGAAGATCGAGGCGGTAGTCGAAAGCGAATGGGTCGGCAACCGACAGCCAACCGACAACATTGGGCTTCACCGCGTCGAGTGCGCGGTCGGAGAGGTGGACGAAGCCGATACCGGGCGGGCCGAGCATCCACTTGTGTGAGCTGACGGCAAGCACATCGATCGCCGATGCGTCGACGTCGATCGTCAATGCGCCGACGGCTTGGGTGCCGTCGACCACGAACAGGACACGGTGGTCCCGGCAGAGCCGGCCAAGGGCGGCGAGATCGTATCGATGGCCGTTGGAGTACTGCACCGCACTCAGCGTGAAGGCTCGTGTGCGACCGTCGATGGCGGCCGCGATGGCGTCGAGGGAGGCGTGGCCTTCGGGGGCGGCGACCGTCCGGAGCTCGACGCCTCGATCAGCCAGGTTGAGCCACGGGTAGTAGTTGGACGGGAACTCCCGGGCCGGGATGACCACGTTGTCACCGGGCCGCCAGTCGATGCCGTTTGCGGCGATCGATATCCCGAACGAGGTGTTCTGAACGAACGCAATGTTGTCGGATCGTGAACCGATCAACCAGGCGATCTGGGCGCGGACCCGCTCGATGTCGTCTCGCCAGGCCGGGTTGAACCCCTGGCCGGCATGATCGCCGGCGTTCCGCTGCATGGCCTCGGCAGCACGTAGCGGAATGGGACCCACCGACGCATGGTCGAGGTGGATGGCCGTTTCCGCCGATGGGAACTGAGCGCGCGCGACGGCGACGGTTGGATCTGACACAGGTGCCAACGTAGCGTTCCCGAGCCGTGGACCAGGCGTCTGTCGAAACTGGTGGATCGACAAATCGACTGTGGACCGCCGATCCTGAACAAAGGGGTGTGCGGGAGGGTCAGGCTTGGACTGGGCGCTCGACCGGGTCGGCGGCGATAACCACAACTCGCTCGGCGAGTTGGTCAACGCTCGACGGGTCGATGCCTCCCGTGCTCGGGATGCCGTAGAACTTCGCAAGTCTGGGCTGTTGTGTGAGGCACTCCGTTAACAACGACCGAGCTTCGTCGGGCTCGGCGATCGACGCGAGACTCGGGACCGCCACGCCGCGGACCAACAACGTGATGGCCGGATTGGCTCTGATGTTTCGCCACCAGCGGCGATGGCGCTGCGAGAGCACGACGAACCGGTTGCCGACCATCATGTACTGGACCGGTGTCGTGTATGACGATCCCGTCACCGAACCGCTCACCGTGATCAGCGCAAATCCGCTTCCGAGGACGCTCCGAAGCCCGGGCGTGCGCAGCATTGCCGACATCAGCCGATTGACCCACCGTGGCGGAGTCCCTGGCATCTTGATCAGCGTGGTTTCCATCGACGGCCCCAATCTCCGGAGCCTCTACTCCGGCGTGGTTCGTGGCGGGAAGAAGTACCGGAAGAAGAGCAGGAATCCGAAGAACAGGAAGCCAAGGGGATTCTGAAAGCCGGAGAAACCAAGGAAGCCCAGAAACCCCAGCCAGCCGAGCTTGCGGGTCTGATCGGATTGTGGTTGTGGAGCATCAGCCATGATTGGATCGTCCTCCTCGCCGGCTACGGGCGACAGAGGCGAATGTCCCGGAAGCCGGGGCTGGTACCATCAGACGGTGACGCCGGGTGACCGCCCGGCGCCGTCGATGGTCAGGCGCCACCGCGAAGTCGTGCCACTCCTATGAGCCAGAACACCGACCGCCAAGCGAACCGGAGGGTCCTCACCAAACGCCGATGACGGCGAGGCGGAACCCCAAAGGCAGGCGGCACCGAGAACATCGAGCCCACGGGTGTTGGGATCACCTCATCGTCGCTCCCCTCTGGGTGGCCTTCGATGCCAACCTCGGAACACTGCTGCGTACCTGCGACGCGGTCGGTGCCTGTATGGCGGTCCCGAAGACCGCGTACTACCGGCGTGCCCTCGACAAGGGCGACACCCTGCCCAGGCGGCCGCACATGCATTGGGTCCGATCCGGCAAGGAGGCTTGGGTCCGCAAGCAACGATCCGCCGGTCGGCGAATCGTTGCCGTCGAGCTCGCAGACGACGCACAACCGCTTACACTCCTCGATCCGGCACGGGAACCGACGGTGCTGCTACTCGGCCACGAACGCCACGGTCTGCCCGATGAGGTCATCGACCTGGCCGACGACGTCATCGAGATACCGATGATCGGCCGAGGCGCCAGTCTCAACGTGGCCGTCGCGGGCTCACTCGTCCTCTACCGCCTGGCCGGTCTGTCGTAGCAGCTTGTACCGACCGAGGAGTCGACCGACTGCTGGGCGAGAGCGAACAGCAGTGCAGGTGCGGCGTTGCCGGCGACGGCGATGACGACGATCGTCGGCCGGAGACGACGACCCCCACAGTCCGGCCACGGCGAGCGTCAGCGCCCAATCGCCGCGATCGAACGGACCGCTGGACGCGCCGTCGACGAAGATGCGTGGGGTCGTTCGCTGCTGGTTCACGTGGCTCGGTCAGCCATCCACCTGTCGCTGACGGCTTGGCCGGCGTGGTGATCGTCGACGGCGACGACGAGTTGGTGATCGTGGTCGCTGTAGAGGACCTCGATGTTGACGCCGGCGTCGGCGAGGGCTCGGCAGAACGCTCCGAGCTGGCCCGGCCGCTCCTGGTCGAGGCGCTGCACGAGAACCTCTCGGCAACGGGCGACCTGGATGCCCGTCTGTTCGAGCACGTCGCGGGCTCGCCGTCCGTCGTTGACGAGGAAGTGGGCGACGCCGACACCGTCGACAACCCACATTCCTCCACCTTCGACGCTGACGCCTGCCGCCCCGAGGGTTTCGCCCGTCAATGCGAGCTGGCCGGGCTCATCGGCCAGGTGGATCTCGAGATCGAACATCGTGTCAGGTCCTTTCGTGGTATGTGTTGCTGTCGGTCGGTGCTTGTTCGCGGTCGGCGGGGCCGTAGTCGCGTACCACCTCGGCCATCCGCAACCGGTAGCTGGTGAAGTAGCGATTCCGGCCCAACTCCTGAGCGTGGCGGTGGGAGCGATGGTTGCGCCAGGTGGTGACGGCAGCTTCGTGGTCGAAGACGCCGATCGCGACGAATTTGCCCGGCTCCGTGCAGCTCTCGAAACGCTCGACACCACCGAACCCATCGATGTCCTCCAGCGCCTTTCGCAGAGCCGTCGATGTTGCCGAGTAGGCGTTGAACGTCTCGGGATCGTCCAGGTCCATCCAAAACTCGAAGATCATCGCAATCACATCAGCCTCCTGCGTCGCATCAGTCCGGGGGTCTCGAAACGAGACTACGCAGGAACGCTTCGGCATGGACCGAAACGTTGGTTGCTAGAATTGATCCATGGCGACCATCACGACGGCAACCGGTATTGCCCGCCTGGGCGCACTCCTCGCCGACGAGTCACGGGCCGAGATCCTCTGCGCACTCATGGACGGTCGCGCCCATACCGGCAGCGAACTCTCTCGCCACGTCGGCATCGCCGCATCCACGACCAGCGAACACCTCTCCAAGCTCCTCGACGCCGACATTGTCGCCGTCGAAGCCCAGGGCCGCCACCGATACTGGCGGCTCGCGGACCCCCGCATCGCCACGCTCCTCGAAACCCTCGGTGCCAACGCCACCCACCCCACCGACCCGCGAGTTCCCGCTGATCTCGCCTACGCACGCACCTGCTATGACCATCTTGCCGGCGAACTGGCCGTCGCGATCTACGAGCGGCTGCTCACCGACCACCACATCGACGAGCACGACGGTCACCTGACGATCAGCCCGAGCGGCTACGACCTTTTGGCCTCTGTCGGTGCCGAGATCGACGAAGTCCGTAACGCCAGGCGCACCGTTGCTCGACCGTGTCTCGACTGGACCCAGCGCAGACATCACCTCGCCGGCGCCGCCGGCAAAGCCCTCCTCGCGGCATTGATCGCGAACCACTGGATCAAACCCGGAAACCGGCCACGCGCCATCCGAGTCACCGAAACGGGCCGAGCTCGGATCGCCGAGGCGTTCTCGCTTTCGCTCTGACAGCCGACCGGGAACGGCCGCGATCACAACGCCGTTGAATGAACGCGCATCTCAATGCCGGTAGCAGGCGTTGTATGACATGAAACGTCTAGAGATCCAGGAGGTCCAGCGTGTTCGAATTTCCCGCCCACCTTCGTTTGAAGCTGCCGTTCATGATTGCCGGCTTTGCCTCATTTGTTTTTTCTGTGGCGCTCTACTTTGTCGCTGACAACTCGACGGCCGCGATTTTCGTCGGCCTGTGGGTGCCCTCGATCCACTCGTTGGGGACACTCGTTCTCACCTCGGTCGATGTCGCCGAGGAACCCGTTCTTCGGGAGGCGAGTTCGTGATGGAAACGGTCGTCTTTGTGGTCGGTGTCGTGGTGTTCGCCATCACCATTTGGGGAACGGTGATGGCCGGGGGTCTCAAGTTGACCCGGATCCAGATCGAGGAGAACCCGGAATTCGAGGCCCAAGTGGACAAGAAGGAACTCGACAAACCGCTACCCACCGATGTCGAATACTGATCTCCTGAGTTATTCTCCGGCGTCGGTGACCGCCATCGACTCCAGCCTTCGCAATGCCACGAGGCAGACCGCGAGATACGGGGCGGCCGGCCACGGCACGCCGAACCGGGCACGGAGGTCTGGTGATCCAGCTCGAACACCGTGTGCTCGGTCGCAGTCAGCCCGCCGACACGCCACGTCCAGTGGGAACCGGCCCGACACTGCGTGATCTCAAAAGGCAACGTCACCCCGATCGCCGTCGTGACCACCCCTGTCGCCCCGACCTCGAAGACGTCGCCGTTGAGTTCGGCGTGGCTGACGGTCGGTCCCCAACGAGGCCAGTGATCAACGTTGGTCAGCAGCTCCCACACCGTTTCGCGAGGCGCTGCAATATCACGGTGAACCCAGACGGTCTTCACCAGGCCAACGTAGCGAATGACCACCGTCCTGTCGCCTCCCGGGCCCGATTGGCCGGATTTACCACTAAGAAAGGTTGAAGAACATGTTGGCAAAGATCGCTCAAACCGGTGCTGCGCTGTGGATATACAACGTATGGTTCCGACGTTTCGACAAAGACACGGGATATCGGGGCGGCAACGCCACGAACATGCGTGAGGAGTTCGAGGAATACGGTCTCTCGGAAACAGACATGTACGTTGTCGGCGCGACAAAGGTGACGCTGGCCACCCTCATGTTGGCCGGACTGGCTGTGCCACGACTGACCCGACCGGCGTCGGCCGGCCTCGCCGCCTTGATGCTCGGCGCCATCGGTATGCACTTCAAGGTGGGTGATCCTGTGAAACGGGCCGTTCCGGCGATGTCGGTCTTCACCGGTGCTGCAATCGCCGCCATCGCCGGAGATGGCGACAACGGCGGTCGCTGATGGTACGATTCCGTTCGCATGTCAGCCGCTCACGACCCGAAACCTCGTGAGCGAACCAGTCTGCTCGACTGGTTCGATGGGATCGAGGCGGCGTTCTACGGAATCGGTGCTCTCTTACTGCTGATATGCGTGGTGGTGATTGGCGTTCGGGCAGTCCATCGGCTTGTAGGACCGGCGGGTTCGGTTGCAGCCATCATCGCCGGCTTGCCGACATCGGTTCCGCCGGTATCGGTGATATGCGCTCCGGCTCCTCCGGCGATGATCACCTCCGCGGTGATGTCTCAGTCGTGTCACCTCGCAGTGTCGGCGAGCGTGGTAAGGATGGAGTTGAACTCGTCGACAAAGTTGAAGGTGGCGTAGTCGGGTTCGTAGTTCAGTGTCGCATTGAGGAGGTGGCGGGCCAGGTGGTCCGCCATTGCCGGTGTGTGGACGTCGTCGACGCCGCCCTGCCAGATGATGGTGGGGACGGTGACCTCGCCGAGGTTGAATCCCCATGGGCATGCAGCGTTACGCATTTCCGTGGCGATGGAGTCGGCGTCGTTGAACTGGTTGGGGAGATTGGCCACGAGTACCGCCATGACCTCAGGCCGTCTGATGATGGCCCGATCGGCTTCGGGGCGGAGTTTGATGACCCGCTCGGCCGCGGCGTCGATGTTGCGTCGGGTGGAACGGATCATGGCGGAGGCCATCGGTCGCAGGAGGAACGGGAGCCGACGGGCGGCGAGGAAGGTGAACCGGATGGGGAGGCTGGCGTCGCTGGCGATGCCGGGAACGTCGAGTGGGGCGATGACACTCAGCAGACCCAGCGCCGGTATGCGTTCGGGGTGGCGCCAAGCCGTCGCCAGCGCGTAGGGACTCCCGCCGGAGATAGCCAGGATCCGATAGCTGGCCAGGCCCAGATGGTCGGTGAGTTCGTCGAGGTCATCGACCCAGTCGAGGATCGTGCGCCCGGGTTTGGGGGTGCTTGCTCCGAAGCCGGGTCGGTCCGGGGCGAGGAGACGAATGCTGTTCTCACAGGCCGCGGTGTGGGCCAGTCGCCAGACGTCGGCCGAATCCGGGGAACCGTGTATGGCCACGACCGGCAAGCCGGCTGGGTCGCCGTAGCTGATCCAGGTCAATGTCCGACCGTCGTGAAGTCGTAGGCCTTCTCGGTTGCCGTCTTCGGTTGTCATGGCTACGACCCGCTTCTCCACTCAAGTCGACGGCCCGCCACCGGTTGGGTCAAGTGTAGGAGCATCGTCGAGCCCGGTCTTCCGTTCGTCGGGTCCGGCCGGCTGGGTACCAGCGGCCGCCCTTCCGGTACGCGCCGTGGATGCGGGCATCCTGCCGTGGGCGATGCTGTTGGTGGTGATGGCATTCGGCCTCTGTGCGCCGGCCACCCTGAGTCTGCACGGAACCGCCGCAGGTCGCTGGATCGTTGCCGGCGCCTGGTGGTCGGCAGCGGTATCGGCTGGCTACTCCTCGGCGTGGCAGTCGCAACGAGCCAACCCCCAGCGATCGATGACCCCGAGACGATCGCGCCGCTCACCAGCGAACCGGGATCGACGTCGTAACGACTGGCGTATCGACGGCAACCTGGTCTTCGGTTGAGGCTTGGTCGCACAGGAGCCGACCATCGTCTCGTTGCCAGGCCAGCACCAGCCGCCCGATCCTGACCTGGCTTTGCCTGACCTCGATCAGCTGCATGAGGTCGTGCGGATCACGGTCGAGGGTCTGTCGGCGCCGTTGGTCGCACGACAATGCCTTGTTGTCGAAATGGGAGCATCGGCCGGACGTGGAAGCCGCTGAGAGTGGCGGCCAGGTAGCCTCGAACTCTGGTTGACCAGGACCGGAACCGGTGAGCTCGGCCGCTTACCCTGGGGACATGCCACATCGCCAGTCAGGGACCGTCGCCGAGATCGCCGCCGCAATCGCTGCCGGTGAGATGGCGCCTTCGGAGGCGGTCAGTGCCGCGATCGACCGGTTGAGTGCCGAAGATCACATCTTCCAAGTCGTCGCTCACCCGCTGTATGAGGCTGCGATTGATCGGGCGCGGGCAGCCGACCAGGCGGTCGCGGGCGGCGGCACGCTGGGTCCGCTGCACGGTGTTCCGATCGGTGTGAAGGATGTGTACGACATCGCCGGACAGCCGACAGCGGCCGGATCGACGATCCTGGCCGACTCCGTCGCCGACACCACCGCGACCGCGGTGGCGAAACTCCAGGCTGCGGGGGCCATTGTCGTCGCCAAGTTGACGATGACCGAGTTTGCCGGTGGCGCCCATAACCCGGCCCTCCCGACCCCGGTCAACCCCTATGATCACACCCGATCACCGGCGGGTTCGAGCAGCGGGTCGGCCGTGGCCGTCGCCGCCGGTTTGCTTCCTGCTGCGCTCGGCACTGACACCGTGGCCTCGATCCGGTTTCCTGCCGCATGGACCGGCTGCGTCGGCTTCAAACCCTCGTATGGGCGCATCAGCCGCCACGGCGTGTTCCCATTGGCAGCCACCTACGACCACTGCGGCCCGGTAACGAGCACCGTTGCCGATGCCGACCTCCTCGCTCGGGCCATGGCCGGCCCGGATCCTCTCGACATCACCACGAGATCCGACCCCTACGGAGATGAGACCCGTGGTGTCGATGGGATGCGGATCGGTTGGGACGAGACGTTCGCGACCGAGCACGCACATCCCGAGGTCGCCGCGGCAAGCCGGGCCGCCGTCGCTGCCCTGGCCGATGCCGGCGCCGAGGTTGTCAACGTCACCGTCCCGCTCCGTGTCGAGGCGGCCGTGCCCTACGGCCACCTCTTTCGGGCCGAGGTAGCAGCAGCCCACGAAGACCTCTGGGTGGTACATCGCGACGAATACACCCCGGGCTTTGCCGCTCTGATCAAGGCTGCCGCCGGCGTGAGCAGAGACGACGTGGCGCGCTCCCACGAGTTCCGCATCGGTTTCCGCCACGCCATCGATCACCTCTTCACCGGCATCGATGCGCTGGTGACACCGACCGCCCCGGTCACAGCCCTCCCCCAAATCCCGTTGGACGAAAGCTTCATCTCGTGGCTCACCTTCACCTGGCTCTGGAACCTATGCGGCGCGCCCGCGATCTCCATCCCATGGGGCCTCGACCCCGAAGCACTACCCCACAGCGTGCAACTCATCGCCGCACCTGGAGCCGACCCCACCGCCATTGCCGCAGCCAGGGTCGCCGAAGCCGCCGCCCCGGACCTACCACCCCCACCGCGCTGAAACCCACCGACCGCGCCCGAATCGGAAACGCGCCCATAGAGCGATTTCGCCGGCGGGAGTACTGATCCCGGAAGGGGGATCGAACCCCTGACCTACGCTTTACAACAGAGCTGGGCTCCGTCTGCCTGGTGGCGAACCGGCTTGAAGATTGGAGTTTTGGGTCCAGTTCGTCCAGCTCGTCGACTCAGATCCATCGAACTGGCGTGAGTTTCCTGGGCGGATTCCTGGGCTGCGCCGAGACTATCGCTCGCCCAACCCATGTCATAACGCAGGTACCCGAGCACTGCCGATCGTCGTTTCCGAGCGGTGATACCGGACGGCGCCGAAAAGGACCGGTGACCGGACAGGGCTCGATCCGACGTGCCGATCTGGGGTGGGTTGAGGAGGCGCAGGAGTGTGTCGAGGGCGAACGATCGGTCAGCCGCTGCTCCAGCGGATGCTTGGCGGCTGGTGGTGACAGCGACCAGCTGGACGTTGAGCGTGTAGTTCGGTGACGCAGCACGAGCGAACAAACCGTGCGATCCTCGAGATCGTGACTGAGATCTCGACCTCCGACTCGGCGAGAGCGGGTAGCGAGCCGGGCTCGGCGTCGCTCGGGCCTGACGCTCGGGTCGAGCAGGCGGAGCGTCTGCTCATCGACCCGGATCCTGGTTGGGTGCTCAACTATGGCGTCATGACCGTGCTCTCGGCCGCTATCGCTGGCCTGGGCATGCGGCTTGACTCGGCTCCGATCGTGATCGGCGCGATGCTGGTCGCTCCGGTAATGCGGCCGATTCTCGGGCTCGGGTTCGCCTCCCTCACCGCGGTCGAGCGGCGGGTGGTCGTTCGCCTGCTTGTGGTCATGGTCGTGACGTCGTTCGTGCTGGTCGGCGTGGGATGGCTGTTCACCGTGTTGTTGCCGTCGACGGAGGTCGGTCTGGCCGGTGAGGTGATCGCACGGACGGCTCCGGATGTGCGTGACTTTGCGGTCGCTCTGGCCGCTGGGGCGGTCGGCGCGTTCGCCATCCTGCGTCCCCGCGTCGCCGAGTCGATCTCTGGGGTTGCTATCGCCGTGGCGCTCGTGCCACCCCCGGTGGCGGCCGGCATTGCCTTCGGAGAGGGGTCGCGGGCCCAGGCCACCGGGGCGCTGCTGCTCTACGCCGCCAATCTCGTCGCCATCGTCTTCGCGACGGTGGTGACGGCGCTGGTGTTGCGTGTGATCGGTGAGCGTCCCTTTCCGATCTACTACCGACGGCTGCTCACCGCCGGTGGTGTGGTTACGCTGGCCGGTTTGGCCCTGGTGATTCCGCTCTACGGGGCGTTCAACGCGTCGGTCGACGAAGCCCAAGCCGAACGAGACCGGGCCCGCCGGGCGGCGACCCTGAGCCAACTGAGCGACGCGGCCACGATCGAGCTCGACAGTTGGATCGCGAACAGTGACCAGCCCGATCTCGGCGTGGTCAGCGTCGATATTCCGATCGAGGTCGCCGACGGTGTCGACACGGCCGTATCAGTCGTGCTCCTCGGCGGTGCCGACGCCTACATCCCATCGCTTGGTGATCTCGAGAACCGCATTGCCACCGCGATCGAGCGGCCGGTCGTGCTGAGCATGCGACTCGTCGATGTCTCGGATCAGGTCAGCAGCCGGGCCGAGCTGCGACTCGACCCCATCTCCGACGCCGGCGCAGGACTGGACTCGGTGATGGAGGCCGCCCTACTCGAGTGGACCCGTGGGTCGGGGGACATCATAATCCTGGAGATTACCTCGCCGGCTCCAACCGAGATCGTGGCCAGGATCGCTCTCTCCGGCGATCCCCCACCCGTTGCCGAGTTGAACCGCCTGCTCCGTGACCAGCTCGGATCGCTCCCGACCTATGACCTGATCATCGACCAGCTCCTGCCTGGACCCCGGCCGGCACGGACAGCAACAGCATCAGAAGCGGTGCTGAGAATCGACAGCCGGTCGACCGAACCCGACGCGGTGTGCGCCACGTCCAGCAGCCCTCCGATCATCCTGGCCACCGCTGGCGACCTGACAATCGAAACCGCTCCGGCAACGATGATGGTGACCAGCCCCGAACTCTCGGTCTCCACCGACGAGACGACCCGCATGTCAAGCAACGGGATTCAGACGATCATCGGTCACTTCGACCGCGACGAAACCGGGTTCACCATCGTGGAACTCAGGCTCCCAGCCCAACCACCGCCCTGCTGATCCCGACCCCGTGTCGCTCTGGAGGCGCTTACCACGTGGACTTCGAACAAACACCCGAGGACCGCCACCTCGTTCTGGCCGACCCCGATGGCGGCGTGTTCTGTGTGATCGGACCCGGCAACAACTCCTGGCCGGATCCGGCTTCTTCGGCGAACTGACCGACTCCGGACCCGAGATGTCGGCTGTTCTTCAGCAACGCAGTCGATTGGCCCTGCTCTAGGACCAGGATCAAGAATCCGCGATCCAATCAGCCACGGAGGAACCGAAATATCCTGGGGACGCCAACCTCCCGCCCCGGTCGAGCTGAGTCCAACTGATCGACAACGCTCGGCCCGACCGTCAGAGGAGCACAACACTGCGGCACCACCGGGGTGCTCGCAGATGCGCGGCCGCGTTGCTGAAGGACGCCTTCCGGCCGGTGCTGGAGAATGACAGCGCCCCTATGATATCGTTAGATATCGGAGGTCCCGCATGACAGACATTCTCATCAGAGACGTGCCCGACGACGTACTGGCAGCGATCGACGCCAAGGCGAAAAGGGTAGGACTCTCCCGCACCGAGTATCTTCGCCGCGCCCTCGAACGCGAGCGCACGTCGGACACGGGACCTATCACGATCGACCACCTTCGCCGGGCCGCTGGCCTCGCAGCTGACCTCGATGATCCCGACGTGATGTCGAGCGCCTGGTCGTGACCAGCTGGCTCATCGACAAGTCGGCGTTCGCTCGCCTCCACCTCGCCTCGGACGCGGCGGAGTGGGCCAACAGAGTCCAACGTGGCCTGGTTCGTATCTCGACAGTCACCCGGCTTGAGATTGGCTACTCGACACGTTCGCTGTCCGACTACCGGGCGCTGTTCACCGAGCCACCGGTCGCATCCATGCCCGTCGAGTATCTCACTCCAAAGATTGAAGACCGCGCTGTCGAACTCCAGAGCTTGCTCGTGGAGCGCGGCCTACACCGAGCACCGTCGGTACCCGACCTGTTGATCGCCGCCACCGCTGAGCTCGCCGAACTCGTCGTCCTCCATCTCGACAAGGACTTCGAGCTGATTGCCGATCTCACAGGTCAGCCCGTGGAACGCCTCGACGTCGAGTGATCGCCACCCAGCTACTGGGGGTGGCCCACAACGGCCTTCACCACCGTGCCGCTCGTATCAACGAGGAGGGAGAGAGGACCGACCACGCCGAGGTGAGTCCAATGAAACCAGGTCAGATTTCGCGGGCATCACTGGGCGGACTAGTGGGTAGACACGGTAGATCGTCCCCACTCAAGCCGGGCTGCGCCCTCGCTATCGCGACATCAAGTTGACCCCCGATTACCGCACGCATGTCTCCCTTCTGTCTCTCGGGCGGTGTGGGATGCCGAACGAGTGCCGCCTGACGAACCAGAGTTGGTGATCCTCGACCCAAACAGTGAGTCATGCTTCGAAGCATTGACGGCCACCATCTCCGAGGAGATCCGCACAAGAACCGGGCTGGGAGACGCCGACGTGAACGATCCTTCTTGGGTAGACCGCGTTGCCGGACTAGCGGCGGACGCTGTGATCGACGGATTTGTGGTCCGACGCCGTGGCCCCGACAAGCCACGCCATCGTCGCGCGTAGCATCGGGCCCACCCGATATCGACTGTCGCGCCCGATATCACTCTGGTCGCTGGATGATCCGTTGGTGGTCACGCTTCGGGTGGAGGGAGTTGGCCGGGGCAGGCCGCACCGATTCCAACCGAAGTTGTCACCTCTTGGTTGTCTCGCCGGACGATAAGAGTGGCGCACATCGGCTCGTTGACCCAAAACCCGCCTTTCTGCGTGAGTCATCCTCGTGCGGGTCGCGGCACGAAGGCCGGACGAACTCACTATCGCTGATGAGTTCCAACGATTTGACGATTCGATGCGATATTTCAGGGACCTTGTCAACGCGGCGGTCGTCTAGCAGGCGACAGTGTTCTGGGTTTTTCCTGGGTCGGTGGTCGAATCCGGCAGGAATCAGAGGCCGAGATCCGCTTGATCAGTGGGAGCCCGGGAGGGGGATCGAACCCCTGACCTACGCTTTACAAGAGCGTTGCTCTGCCAGCTGAGCTACCCGGGCGTGTGCATTGTGCGAGTTCGAGTTTAGGGCCAAATCGGCGGACGGCGGTCCGGAAATCGAGGCCGGATGACGGCCCGATGTGGCCATTGACGACACGACCGGCCGCCCGGCCGCTACCGTTCAGGGGTAGCGACACCCGGAACGAGTTCGCCCCCGGATCGATCGCAGGAGGCCTCTGCATCATGAACACCCAACTGGCGGCCGAGGAGGAAGTCGACGACTTCGAGGAGTTCGAGCCCGAGGGGCGGATGTCGGGTCTCAACCTGCGCGACGGGGGCACCGATCTGTTCCGCGGGGTCCTGGTGGCGTTGATCGCCCTGACCGTGGGCGCGGTGGTGTTGACCCAGGGCTACCAGGACGACGACGAGTCGGCCGACGACGACACGGCGATCGAAACCGGTGAGCTGACGGCCGCCGATCCCGACGCCACCGTCACCAGTGACGAGGCTGACGCCGCGGCCGGAACCGACGATCCCGCGGCTCCGGCCGCCGAAGGGGCAATGGACGACGGTACGGCCACCGACGGCTCCAGCACCGCCCCGACCATCGCAGATCCGACGACCGCCTCGTCGGACCCGGCCACACCAACCACCCCCACCACCTCGGCCCTGACCGACACCGCCCGCCCGGCCGCCGAGGTCGACGTCGTGGTTCTCAACGCGACGGATCGCAAAGGCATCGCCGGGCAGGGCACCGAGCTGGTCGAGGCCGCCGGCTACGCTGTCGTGCCGGCCGGCAACGCCACCAACGCCGGGGGTTCCGTCATCTACTACCTCGAGGGATACCGGGCCGATGCCATCGCCGTGTCCCAGGTGTTCACCGACGGTCTCGAGGGGCTCGTGCAGCCCTATGACCCCACCTCACCCCCCGCCGTTGCCGAGGATCTCGGTGATGCCAAGGTGATCGTGGTGCTCGGAATCGATGACGCCATCCCCGTTGGCTAACCTTTTGCCGATGGCGACAACCAGCTCCTCCGACGGCGCCGCCGAGTCCGGCCACGCCCCCGGGCGGCCCATCGTGGTACTGGCCTTCGACAAGTTCCGGGGCACGGCCACCAGCGTCGCCCTGGCCGAATCGGCCGCTGCCGCCGCCCGCTCCGCCGGCTGGGAGCCGATAGTCGTGCCTCTCGCCGACGGTGGGGAAGGGACGCTCGACGTCTTGGGAGGTCCCAACAAGACCACCCGTGTGATCGGCCCCCTCGGTGATCCGGTCGAGGCGCCGTGGCGGCTCGAAGGCCGCGACGCCTTCATCGAGATGGCGGCCGCGTCCGGGCTGCAACTGGTTGGCGGCGCGAACGGAAATGATCCGCTCGAGGCCTCGACCGTCGGCACCGGTCAGCTCATCGCCACCGCCGTCGAACTCGGGGCCAAGACGGTGCACGTCTTCCTCGGTGGTTCGGCCACGACCGACGGCGGGCTGGGTGCCATCCGGGCGTTGGAGAACACCGCCCGCATGCGGGAGATCGACCTGGTGATCGGCTGTGATGTCGAGACCCGGTTCACCGACGCCGCCCGGGTGTTCGGCCCGCAGAAAGGGGCGACGAGGGCCCAGGTCGAACTTCTGACCCGGCGCCTGGAGCGGCTCGTCGGTCTCTACCGCGACGAGTTCGACGTCGACGTGTCCGATCTGGTCGGCGGTGGAGCAGCCGGCGGTCTGGCCGGCGGGTTGTGCGCCATCGGGGGCCGGCTCCAGTCCGGATTCGAGATCCTGGCCGAGAAGGCCGATCTCGACGTACATCTCGGTGAGGCGGCGCTGTGCGTGACCGGTGAGGGCAAACTCGACCGCCAGTCCTTCGACGGCAAGGTCGTCGGCGGAATCGTCACCTGGTGTCGAGAGTTCGGGGTGCCGGCGGCGGCGGTGGTCGGCGTGGTCACCGAAGACGCGACACCGCCTCCTGAGTTGACCGTGCGGTCACTGGTCGGTCGCTATGGGACCGACCGGGCCTTGGGGGAGACCGTCGAGTTGGTCGCGGCGGAGGTTGCCGAGATCCTGGCCGCGGCCGAAGCGTAGGCCCGCTTCGCCCGTCACCGGGTCGGGCGACGCAGGTCAGGTCGAACGGCCCCGTCGCAAGAGGTAGCGGCCGACCCAGGCCATCACGATCACCGCGATCACAACGATGATCAACTCGACCAGCAGGGTCAGGACCCGGAACGCGGCGTTGGCGGCGAGAAACATCAAAAGCACGACCGCGACCACGACCAGCGCAGTGGGAACCGCAGGTGGGCGAACCGGTTGCTTGTCGGCCATTCAACCCAGGATAGAGCCGACCTTTCACCGGACTGACGCGGCGTTGAGTCGATGGGCTCATTGGGCGCGTTGATCTCATGGCACGCCGGGGTCGATCCGAAGGAGAGGCGAACGTCAACACAAACGGTCGCGCGGGAACCTGAGAGACCCGGTGTCGCCCATGTCGAGAACGGCATGTGGTGAGCACCGGGTCACTCGCGTTCGGGCCCGGCCAGGGTTTTCACCGGCAAGGTCGCAATTAGCACTCTCAACGCTAGAGTGCTAACGCATCAGTTCACGTGCTTCGTCGAAGCCTTGTAGCCAGCCTGGAGGACGCCACCGACATGGCGAAAGACATTTCCTTTAATGCCGATGCCCGCCGCAAACTGGAGGCGGGAATGAACACCCTGGCCCAGGCGGTCAGGGTCACGTTGGGCCCGAAGGGTCGCAACGTTGTTCTCGACAAGAAGTGGGGAGCGCCCACCATCACCAACGACGGTGTCTCCATCGCCAAGGAGATCGAGCTCGAGGACCCGCTCGAGGCCATCGGGGCCGAGCTGGTCAAGGAAGTGGCGAAGAAGACCGACGACGTCGCCGGCGACGGCACCACCACCGCCACGGTCCTGGCCCACGCCATGGTCACCGAGGGTCTGAAGAACGTGGCCGCAGGCGCCAACCCCATGTCGCTCAAGCGGGGCATCGAGGTCGCCGCCGAAACAGCAGCCGGGGCGATCGCCGACATGTCGATCGAGGTCGACGGCAAGGAACACATCGCCCAGGTCGCCGCCATCTCGGCCAACGACCGTCAGATCGGTGAGCTGATCGCCGATGCGATCGACAAGGTCGGCAAGGACGGGGTTGTCACCGTGGAGGAGTCGAACACCTTCGGCATGGATCTCGAGTTCACCGAGGGCATGCGGTTCGACAAGGGTTACATCTCCCCCTACTTCGTGACCGACACCGACCGCATGGAGGCGTCGCTCGAGGATCCCTACGTGCTGCTCGTCAGCTCGAAGATCTCGGCGGTGCGCGACCTCGTGCCGGTGCTCGAAAAGGTCATGCAGACCGGCAAGCCCCTCGTCATCATCGCCGAGGACGTCGAGGGCGAGGCGCTGGCCACCCTCGTCGTCAACCGCATCCGCGGCACCATCAACGTCGCCGCGGTCAAGGCCCCCGGGTTCGGCGATCGCCGCAAGGCGATGCTGCAGGACATGGCCATCCTCACCGGTGGCCAGGTCATCTCCGAGGAGGTCGGGCTGAAGCTCGACAACACCAGCCTCGACCTGCTCGGCCAGGCCCGCAAGGTCACCATCACCAAGGACGAGACCACCATCGTCGAGGGTGGCGGCGACAAGGCCGACGTCGAGGGTCGGGTCTCCCAGATCCGGGCCGAGATCGAGAACACCGACTCCGACTACGACCGCGAGAAGCTCCAGGAGCGTCTGGCCAAGCTGGCCGGCGGCGTCGCCGTGCTCAAGGTCGGTGCGGCCACCGAGGTCGAGCTCAAGGAGAAGAAGCACCGCATCGAGGACGCCGTCAGCACCACCAAGGCCGCCATCGAGGAGGGCATCGTCTGTGGCGGCGGCGTCACCCTGCTGCGGGCCCAGGACAAGGTGAAGGCCAAGGCCGCCGAACTGAGCGGTGACGAGGCCACCGGCGCCATGATCGTGGCTCGAGCCCTGCAGGCCCCCCTCAACCAGATCGCCGTCAACGCCGGTGAGGAAGGTGGCATCGTGGTCAACCGGGTGCGCGAGCTCGAGGGCTGGCACGGCTACAACGCCGCCAGCGGTGAATACGGCGACCTGAAGGCCGCCGGGGTGGTGGACGCCGCCAAGGTCACCCGGTCCGGCGTGCAGAACGCCGCCTCGATCGCAGCGCTGTTCCTCACCACCGAGGCCGTTGTCACCGACCACGTCGACCTCGACGACGAAGCCGCCTGACCGGCTGGTCCCGCGACCCGGTCGATTGACGTAACATGACGCAGCCACCGCCCCTCCATCCCGACACCGAGCCCTACGCC
Source organism: Acidimicrobiales bacterium (assembly GCA_965216675.1). GTDB lineage: Bacteria > Actinomycetota > Acidimicrobiia > Acidimicrobiales > SZUA-35 > JAHELU01. The sequence goes on from CBDCGK010000004.1 coordinate 4,030,822, forward strand.
TTCATGCTGGGCACGTGGCGGGGGAGGGGCGACGGCTCGTACCCGACGATCGACGACTTCGCCTACACCGAGGAGATCACCTTCGGCCACGTGGGCAAGCCGTTCCTGGCCTACGGTCAGAAGACCAAACACGCCGAGACGGAGCTACCGTTGCACGCCGAGTCGGGTTACTGGCGGTTTCCCGAACCGGGCAGGGTCGAGCTTGTGCTCGCCCACCCGACTGGCCTGCTGGAGGCGTTGACGGGCACGGTCGAGCTGACCCAGGACGGTGCCGTCATCGAGCTCACCTGCCCGAACGTGGTGTCCACCCCGACCGCGGTCGACGTGGAGCGAACCGTCCGCCGGTTCCGGTTCGAGGGCGACACCGTCTCCTACGACCTGGCCATGGCCGCCGTCGGGCAGCCTCTCACCCACCACCTGGAGGCGACCCTTCACCGGGTTGTCTGAGGAATAGTCGCGAAAAGCGGGGTGTCACCTCGCTTTTCGCGACGAAACTTGGTTAGTTGGCAGAGTGGTTCGTTCTCGTTCCCAGTCGGTGTTCACCCGGGCGTTCGACGGCGACCTCGGCGGTCGCAAACCCGACGAACTGATCGTCGAGGAGCCGCTGACGGTCGACCTCGACGGCCACCTGGTGTCGTCGACCATGCGCACCCCCGGCCACGACTTCGAACTGGCCGCCGGGTTCCTGCTGTCCGAGGGGCTGCTCGGGCCCGGTGACATCACCGGCATCCGCTACTGCGGCACCGGGTCACCGGTCGATTCCGAGTTCAACGCCGTCACCGTCGAAACCGGAGGCAGGGTTCCGGAACCGACGGCCCGGCTCGGTTCGATCTCCTCGTCGTGCGGCATCTGCGGTACGGAGGCGATCGAAACCCTCACCGAGCGACTCCATGTGTTACCTCCGTACGACCCGTGGGACCTGACCACCCTCGCCGCCGCCCCCGATCGGCTGCGAGCCTCACAACCCCTATTCGAGAGCACCGGATCGGTTCACGCCGCGGCGGCGGTCGATCGCGGCGGCGATCCGCTTGTCGTCCGGGAGGACATCGGCCGCCACAACGCCGTCGACAAGGTCGTCGGCCGGCTCCTGCTCGACAAGCGGCTGCCGGCACACGATATGGCTCTGGTCGTCAGCGGCCGGGCGTCGTTCGAGATGGTGCAGAAGGCTTGGGCCGGTGGCTTCACGGCGCTCGTTGCCGTGTCCGGACCGTCCGCGCTGGCGGTGGCCACGGCCCGCCGGGCCGGTCTCACCCTCATGGGCTTCGCCCGAGGTGGGAACGCCACGATGTACAGCCCGTCCGATCTCGTCTGAACCATCCGGCGATCTGAAGCGAGTTCGTGCCAAGCGCGCGGGATTGCCGCACTTCTAGACTGGCCGGGTGACTGGATCATCAAAACTCTCCGTCGGGCTCGGCGTCCTGCACCTGTTTCTCAAACCGACCCCGCTGGTCGACCGAGACGCCGCACTCGACGCCGTCTCCAAAGCCGGTGAACAGGGCACGCAGGTGGTGACGGCCGCCATCCTCGGCCACAAAGCCGACCTGGCCGTGATGGCGTTGAACGACGACCTGTGGGCGTTGCGCCACCTCCAGACCGACCTGACCGAGGCCGGACTCGAGGTCGTCGACAGCTATCTGTCGGTCACCGAGATCAGCGAATACGCGGCCGGGCTCCCGGATCAGATGAAACAGGATCGGCTGTACCCGCAGCTGCCCCCCGAGGGCAAGCCGGCCTGGTGTTTCTACCCGATGAGCAAGCGACGGAACCCGGAGCAGAACTGGTTCACCACCGAGTTCGACCGGCGCAAGGAGCTCATGTACGAGCACGGCGCCAGCGGCCGCAAATTCGCAGGCCGTCTCGTGCAGCTGATCACGGCGTCGACCGGTATCGACGACTACGAATGGGGGGTCACACTGTTCGCCCAGCACCCCGACGATCTCAAGGAGGTCGTCTACACGATGCGCTTCGACGAGGCATCGGCCGTCTACGCCGAGTTCGGGCCCTTCTACACCGGTCTGGTGGCCCCGATCGAACAGGTGCTGACTACCGTCGGTGTCGGCTGACAGGTCGGCCTCCGGCAGGCAAAATCCGGGTCGGATGTCGAAACGGGCTCAACAAAAGGCGCTGATCAGGCCTACTCTGGACCTATGAGCGGCTTTGCCCAACCGGATGGGCCCGCCGACCGCAGTGACACGGAGTCGCGGCCCACAGACGACGCCCCCTCAGACCATCGAACGCGCCCCGAGACGACGCCGAACCCCACGGCGCCCCAACCGGCCCCCGCCCCGCCATCACCACCTCGACCCGCCCCGGCACCCGCAGCTGCGCCGCCACCTGCAGCTGCACCTGCGCCGCCGCCACCGCCATCGGGCCCGGCTCCGGTACCGCCGCCGCCATCGAAGATCCCGGCCCCGGAGCCGACGGCGCCCGGGCGAGTGGTCGAAGGGGTCGTCACCCAGGTGTCGCCCGACTCGGTCGATCTGATGCTCGACGACGGCAGGCCCGCCGTCATCAGTCGTCGAAACTTCGGTCTCCACAACGAGGAACCGTCGTCGGTGCTGTCCATCGGTGACCGGGCCTTCGGCGCCGAACTGGCCCGCGAAGACCCCAAGAACCGGGTGGTCCTGTCACGGGTCTGGGCGCTGAAACGCCAGGCCTGGGACAAACTGACCCGGCAGGCCGGCGCCGGGGAGGTGATCCGCTGCCGAGTGGTTTCGACCTCCAAGAAGGGAGTGGTCGTCGACGCCGGGGTCCGGGGTTTCGTACCCGCCTCACATCTCGAATTGGAACCCGTTCGCGACTTCACTCCCTACGTCGGGGAGACGCTTGAACTGAAGATCCTCGAGATCGATCCCCGCCGGGAGAAGCTCGTGCTGAGCCGCCGAGCGCTGCTGCAGAAGGTTCAGCGCAAGGAACGACAGGAGCTGATGTCATCGCTCGTCGTCGGAGAGATCCGCAAGGGTCGCGTCCAGTCGCTGGCCGAATACGGGGCGTTTGTCGATCTCGGCGGAGTGTCGGGCCTCGTCCATCTGTCGGAGTTGAGCTGGTATCGGGTGTCGAAGCCGTCCGACGTCGTCAACGTCGGCGACGAGGTCGAGGTCAAGGTGCTCGACGTCAAGATCAAGAAGCGGCGGATCAGCCTGTCGATCCGTCAGACGTCGACCGACCCGCTGGAGTCCATCGAGGTCGGTTCGATCGTCGTCGGCCAGGTGTCGCGCCTTGTCGACTTCGGTGCCTTCGTCCTGATCAGCGGTTTCGAAGGCCTCGTCCACCTGTCCGAGTTGGCTGAGTACCGGGTGAGCACTCCGGAGTCGATCGTCGCTCCCGGTGACGAGGTTCGGGTCAAGGTCCTCTCGGTCGATCCCGGCCGCCGTCGCATCGAGTTGTCGATTCGGCGGGCCGCCGAGTATCAGGGCTGACAGCGGCGCGTGGTCGAAACCAATGTCGATCTTTTCCAACGGTACGGGAGTGCTCTGGCCGATGCGGTCGAGGAGGCCCTCCCGGGCTGGGTTCAAGCCTCGGTGGAGCGCCACCTCCAGCCGGGCTCGCTGCCGGCCGATGCCCGAGCCGACATCGAATCGGAGATCGAGCGGGCCGGGCGGGCGGCGGTCGCCGACGTCGGGGGCCGGTTACGGGACCTCCTGGGTCACGGACCCGACGACCAGTGGACGAACCCACTCAGCATCCTGCGAACCGCGGCCGCCTATCCAACACAGATCCTGAAGGATCATGGTGTCGCCCCCGTCGAGCGTGACCGGCACGCCCAACGCATCCACCCCGACGACATCTACGATCTCACACCCGGAGCATTCGCCGACTTCGGACCGGAGGTGCACGAACACGGCATCACGTGGGGCGCGGCCAAAGCCCACCTCCACCTCCAGAATCGGCGAGGGCGTTGAGCAACCGGGCGGCCGTGACGGCTCACGTTCCGAACCTTTTCGACCGGGGCCGATTCGGGCCGAACGTCGTGTTCGTCGAGTCCGGGCTCGAAGCCGAAGCGGCCCGACCGGCCGTCGTCATGGTCGACCTCGACCGCTGTGACGATCCCGCTCAGTTCCGAATCGACGGTGCGGTCGTGATCGGGTTCGGGCCCCACGTCGACGGAGCGGCTCATCAGGAGGCGTGCGACCTGGGTTACGATCTGGTGCTGCCCCGGTCCCGGTTCTTCCGCCGGCTACCGGAGCTACTGGCCGAGTATCTACCCGACGAAAGTGATTCGTGAGCGCCAAGCGACCTCTCCTCGAAGCCGATCATCTGAGCGGTCTGGCCTACGCCGAGGCTCACAGCAGCGCAACCGACGCCTGGTTCCGCTCGGTGGCCCAGGAACGGTTGTCGAACATGACCGACATGGCGCTGCTCGCGGTTGGCGGCTACGGCCGAGGCCAGCTCTGCCCGGCATCCGACATCGACGTCGTCCTCGTCCACAGCGAGGATGTCGACGGGGGCGACCTGGCCGAGGCTCTCTGGTACCCGGCCTGGGATCGGGGTCTCGCCCTCGGCTACGTCGTGGTCACCCTGGAGCAGGCCGAGACGCTGCTGGCCGAGGAGTTCGAGTGGTCCACCGCTCTGCTCGACACCCGGCTGATCGTCGGCAACCCCTGGTACAAGTCCGAGATCGACCGCCTCACCGCGGAGGCGTGGACATCACGGCGCGACGAGCTGCTGCACAAGCTGGCCCACTCGGTCGAGCAACGGCACGACGACCGCGGTGATGCCGCCTCACAGATCGAACCGAACCTCAAGGAAGGCCGCGGCGGCCTGCGCGACGTGCACGCCATGATCTGGGCGTCCAGGGCCCAGCCCGGGTTCGCCGAAGAGTTCGTGACCGACCTCCAGGCCGACGTCGACGTGTTGTTGGAAGCCCGCGTCGAACTGCATCGGTTGCAGGGGCGGTCGGGTGACACGCTGGCTCTCGAGTTCCAGGACGCCGTGGCCGAAGCGCTGGGTGACGGCTCCAGCGGCGAACTGATGCTGCGGCTGGCCCGCTCGGCCCGCAGAATCGCCTGGTGCAGCGACGAGGCCTGGCGACGTTGGCAGTACGAGCACCCCAACGGCGACGTCACGGTGCGGGAGGTGCTCAAGGTCGACGTGCCGGTCGATGACGATCAGCTCCTGCCGTTGCGTCTGGCCGCGCAGGCCGCCCAGCAGGACGAGGTCCTCGACCGTGAGGATCTGGCTCGCTTCGGTGAGCAATGGGCCGGTATCAACGCACCGTGGCCGGCCGAGGCCCGCGATCTGTTCGCAGATCTTTTGCTCGCCGGACGGCCGGCGGTTCGCATCATCGAGGACCTCGATCACTTCGGCCTGATGGAGCGCCTCATGCCGGAGTGGGCTGCGGTGCAATGCCGGCCGCAGCGCAACATGTTGCACACCTACACCGTCGACCGCCATCTGTGCGAGGCGGCCGTCAACGCGTCGAGCCTGACCGGCGCCGTCAGTCGGCCCGATCTTCTCGTGGTCGGCGCCCTGTTGCACGACATCGGCAAGGGCTATCCGGGTGACCACACCGAGGTCGGCATCAAAGTCATCGCCGAGATCAGCCAGCGTATGGGCTATCCGGACAACGACGTGGCCGTGCTCGTCGACCTGTGCCGCCACCATCTTCTCCTCCCCGACGTCGCCACCCGGCGCGATCTGGCCGATCCGGGAACGATCCGGGCGGTCGCCGCCGCCGTCGACTCGGTCGAGTTCCTCCACCTGCTGGCGGCGTTGACCGAGGCCGATTCGAAGGCCACCGGACCTTCGGCCTGGGGAACCTGGAAGGCCGGGCTGCTCCGTGACCTTGTCGACCGCACCGCCCACGTGCTCGAGGGCGGCCAGCTCGAGGAGGTGGTGCAGGCCGAGTTCCCGTCGCCTGAGATCCTGGCGCTGATGGCCGACGGGGAGCGCCACCTGTCCGGCAGGGACTCGACCCTCACGGTCGTCTGCGTCGATCGGATCGGGCTGTTCGCCGCCGTGGCCGGAGCTCTCGCCGTCTGCGGCCTCGAAGTGCTCGATGCGGTACAACACACCGAACCCGGCCACCACTACGAACACGGCCGGAAGATGGCCGCGATGGAGTTCACGCTCCAGCCTCCCCAGGCCGGAATGGTCGACTGGGACGAGGTCATCACCATGTGCGGCCGGGCGCTCGACGGCTCGGCTGCGCTGCGGGCCCGGATCGTGCGTCGAGCCCGCGACACCGCCCGGTACCGGCGGCGGCTCTCGGCCACGCCACCTCGCCGGGCGGTGCTGATCGACAACGAGGTGTCGGACTGGGCCACAGTCGTTGAGGTTCACGCTCCCGATGAGATCGGTCTGCTCTACCACATGACCCAGGCCATGCAGGAGCTGCAGCTGGATATCCGTCGGGCCAAGATCCAGACCTTCGGACCGCAGGCCGTCGACAGCTTCTATCTGAGCGGGGTCGACGGTGCGAAGATCACCGACCCGTTGGTTCTGGCCGAGATCAAGCTGGCACTCGGTGAAGTCGTGGGCCAGACTTAGCCATGGCCGACTCGACGCCCGAACGGGTTCCCGGCGCGGATCTGAACCGTTGGTCGGAGGCCTTGACCGCCATCGCCCAGACCGGCTTGGCCTTCACCGAGAGCCACTTCGAACGGGAGCGGTACCACGAGATCCTCGCCATCTCGGCCGACATCCGCTCGGCGACCAACGGCGGAGACGACGACCAGCACGACGCCGGCCACTACGTCGAGGGCTGGGTCCGAGCCGTCAATCCCCGGGTCAGCGGCTATGTGACGCCCAAGATCGCGGTCGGTGCCGCGGTGACCGACGGCGACGGTCGTCTGCTGCTGATCCAGCGGGCCGACTCCGGCTTCTGGCTGTATCCGACCGGCTGGGCCGACGTCGGCTACTCGGCGGCCGAGGTCGCCGTCAAGGAGGTTCACGAGGAGACCGGAATCCGCTGCGAGGTCGAGCGTCCCATCGCCATCATCGACGGTCTTCGGGCCGGGTTCAGCCGGGTGCCGCTTTACAGCATCGTGTTCCTGTGCCGGGCCACCGGCGGCGAGTTGGCACCTCATCCGCTCGAGTGCCTCGATGTCGGCTGGTTCAGCCGAGACGACCTGCCCGATCCGGTCGTCAACTTCGACCTGTGGGGCGCGCACACCTTCGACAGCATCGAGGGCAGAGCCGATCACGTCTTCTACGACCCACCCCGCGACGGCGTCTGGTTGGGCTGACGGCTTCGGTTTCGCCTGTTGGTTTGATGCTCGGGAGTTTCGGCCCTCGTTCGCCGAAACTCGAGGCGACGGGCTCCGTCCCGTCGCACTCTGGCTGGGCTGACGGCTTCGGTTTCGCCTGTTGGTTTGATGCTCGGGAGTTTCGGCCCTCGTTCGCCGAAACTCGAGGCGACGGGCTCCGTCCCGTCGCACTCTGGCTGGGCTGACGGCTTCGGTTCGACGTAGACTCCCTGGCGCCTAGTCGTTGCGGTCACGCAGGAACTCTTCGAGTTCCTTGATGAGTTCCTCGCCCGACTCGGGCGTCATCGAGGAGTCGTACTGCTCCTCGAGCTGGGTGATGTAGGCCTTGGTCTCGTCGTCGTCATCGACCAGATCGTTGATCTGTCGCTCATACGCGGCGGCCGCGATCTCAAGCGCCGTCGTCGGCACCGCCATGGTCAGCAACTGGGCCAGACGGTTGACCAGCGCCAGGGTCGCCTTCGGTGACGTGGCGTGGGGCACATAGGACGGAACGGTACCCCACAGCGAAATCGAGCCGTATCCCTGCGAGCGCAAAGCCTGGTGGATCACCCCGACGATGCCGGTGGGGCCCTCGTAGCTGGACGGTTCGAGATCGAGGTCGGCGATCAGCTTCGGGTCGTGGCCCGATGCGTACACCGGTGTCGGGCGTGAATGTGTCACATCGGCGATCAGCGCACCCAGACTCACGATCAGGTCGACGTCGTACTCCTCGACAACCGAGACGATCTGCTCGGTGTAGGTGCGCCACTTCAGTTGCGGCTCGTGGCCCACCATGACGATCAGGTCGTGCGGGATGTCGGGCCGGCTGATGGCCGCGAAGGAGTTCTCGGGCCAGTCGATGACCCGCGATCCATCCTCCAACCGCAGCATCGGTCGGTTGGACGTGAAGTCGTAGAACGGCTCGGGATCGATGGTGGCGAAGACCTCGCCACCGAAGCGGTCCCGAATGTGGCGGGCCGCGGTCGAGGCCGCGTCGCCGGCGTCATTCCATCCTTCGAAGGCGAGAATCAGGATCGGATTGTCGAGGTTCGGGCGATCCTCGGTCCATTGGATGAACTCCATTGGACCCACACTACACCTCGCCGATGACGATCTTCAGACCGCGGCCGTCGATCGCACGGGATGGGCCGGCGAATCGGGCCATACTGTTGACCGTGACCAGTGACCTGCAAATCAGTGTTGTATCCGAGGTGACCGACCGCGTCGTGGCCGCCTTCCAGCAACTCATTCCCCAACTCTCGTCGTCGAACCCGCCTCCGTCAAAACAGCAACTCGATCACATCGTCGGCTCCGACGCCTGCCACCTCATGCTCGCCTCGGAGGGCGACCGGATCCTGGGCAGCCTCACGCTGGTCATCTTTCCGATCCCCACCGGCGTTCGGGCCTGGATCGAGGACGTCGTCGTCGACGGCGAGGCCCGGGGCAAGGGTGTCGGCGCCGCGCTCAACCAGGCTGCCATCGAGCTGGCCCGCGAGGCGGGGGCGACCACCGTCGATCTCACCTCTCGGCCATCGCGGGAGGCGGCGAATCGTCTCTACCAGCGGCTCGGCTTCAAGGAGCGGGAGACCAACGTCTACCGCTATCAGCTCTAGGTTTGAGCGGGTGGGCGGTGGTGGCCAGGAGGCCGCCCCGGCCCAAAAACGGTGTGGCCTCTGACGCTGGCGGGTTATGAGCGTCAGAGGCCACTGGCTGCACCCCGATCGGGAGAACGGGGTGCGGGGTGTGTTGGTTGGAAGCCCAAGTATAGACCTTGAGGCCTGCTTGGGAATGGTTGAGAGGCCCCCTGGACTAGGACATCTTGCTCTCCCTTCAGGGGGCGATTCTGCCTACGGATTCGGCGTTGGTCGAGCTGTGCTGTGAACGTCCGGCTGGCCACAACATGGGGAGAAACTGAGAACAACCCTCGGCAATCCTTCGGTGACCAGCGGACACCACCACCACTGAACCGCCGAAACACCGCTGCAACAGCGACTTCCGGGTATCTACGTCGACACCGGCCGGCCCCGGAAACAAAGGCGATGAGAACTACTGCGCAGCTACAGTCCGGTGGAGTTTTCGGCGGTGGAGAGACGCGAGACGGTGCCGTTCGCCTCGATGACGAACAGCTCGCCGTCGGGTCCCTGTCCGAACGACACGATCTGGCCGATGTCGCCGTCGATTGCGAGCGAGGACTGGGTCGTCCCGCCGTCGCCGGAACGCCGGATTCCGAACACCTCGCCCGAGCAGTAGTCGCCGAACAGGTAGACGCCGCCGAGAACCGGTATCCGGTCACCGCGGTAAACGTAGCCGCCGGTCACCGAACACCGGCCGCCGTCATGGCCGTACCACGCGATCGGGCCGACGACATCAGACGGCACCGGTTCACCGGAGAAGGGCTGCGGGCCCTCCAAGATGCTCCAGCCGAGGTTGGCGCCCCGCCCGGCGGGCCCACCGCCGGACGCCTCCAGGACGTTGACCTCCTCGACCTCGCCCTGACCGACGTCGGCGATCCACAGGTCGCCGGTGTCGGCGTCGAACGAGAACCGCCAGGGGTTGCGGACGCCGTAGAGCCAGATCTCGTTACGTCCGTCGGGATCTCCGACGAAGGGATTGTCGACCGGAACACCGTAGGGATCATCGGCGGTGGCCGCTTCCGGGTCGATGCGCAGGATCGAGCCGAGCAGTGTGGAGGTGTCCTGGCCGCTGCCCAGTGGGTCGCCGCCGCTGCCCCCGTCGCCCAAGGCCACGTAGAGGAAGCCGTCGGGTCCGACGGTGATCTGACCGCCGTTGTGGTTGGAGAACGGCTGCTCGACCTCGAGGATGATGCGCTCGGTGTCCTCGACGCCACCCGAACCGTCGACTCGGTACTCGGCGATCATGCTGTTGCCGTCGGTGCCGGTGTAGCTCACATACAGCCGCTCGCCGTCGGGGGAGAAGTCGAGCCCGAGCAGGCCCCCTTCGCCGTCGGTTCCGACCCTGGCCGTGATGTCGAGCACGACCGAACTCTGCGGATCGGCCTCGGGTTGGCCGTCGGAGGTGATCGCCTGGACGACCCGCACCCGGCCGTCTCGTTCGGCCAGCCACAGATCGTCGTCGCCCGGCCGGACGGCCATGGCCAGCGCCCGGTCGGTCTCGGCCACCATCTCGAGGGTGTAGGTCACCTCGGCCCAATCGGTGTCGGACGGCTCGTCCGGTGCGGTCTCGGAGGTGGCACCGTCGGTGTCGGGGTCCGAGGTCGTGGTGGTGGCGCCTGGATCGTCGGTGGCGGGGTCCGCTGTGAATATCCCGCTTTCGTCGTCGGTGCAGCCCGTCAGTGCCACCAGACAACCGACGCCAAGCAGAAACAGGAACGAAACGTTCACCAATCGAGTGCCGGCGACGAAGGGATAGCCTTGAGATCTGTGACGCAATTCGGCTCCAATGCGACTCGTTCCGACGGCAGAGGCCATATCGGCCGCGCCGGACGTTACGTGTTGGTGTCGGTGATCAACGTGATGAATCATCAGCTCGTGCTCCAAGGGGCGCTTTCTCTGTGGAGCTGGAGTGGAGGTTGGGCCAATGCGTTCGCCGCCACTGTCGCCGCCGTTCCTGCCTACTTTATGAGCCGGTACTGGGTTTGGGAGGTCAGGGGCCGGTCGAGTCTGCGGGGCGAGATCCTTCCGTTCTGGGGTATTGCCCTGCTCGGGCTGGTGGTGTCGAGCCTGACGGCGGAGGCGGCCGACCGCCTGTTCGACAGCCGGCTCATGATCTCGGCCGGCAGCATTCTCGGCTACTTCATCGTGTGGGTGGTGAAGTTCCTGCTCCTCGACCGGCTCTTCGACCGCAATCGGACGTTTCTCGGCCGCCAGGTCGACGATGCCCTCGTCGGTGAAAGCGTCTGAGCGGTGTTCTCGCCGCCGGCCCCGAACCCGCCCGACGAAGTACCCCTGACCGACGACGAACGGTCGCAGGCCGAGGCGGCCCGGGGCTTCATGCCCCCGGACGAGGGTCTGGCCCTCGCCGCGGCCGCTCAGCAAGCCGACTTCTCGCTCGGTCCGATGCTGGAGATCGGCGGCTACTGCGGCAAGTCGGCCTGCTATCTGGGACCGGTTGCCGCCCGCGGCGGCACGGTGCTGTTCAGCGTCGACCATCATCGGGGCTCGGAGGAGAACCAGCCCGGCTGGGAGTGGCACGAGCCGGATCTCGTCGACCCCGAGACCGGGCTGCTCGACACGCTCCCCGAGTTCCGGCGGACCATTCACAGCGCCGGGTTGGAGTCGGTCGTGATCCCGATCGTCGGCGAATCGGTGGCGGTGGCCCGCCACTGGTCCACGCCGCTCAGCCTGCTGTTCATCGATGGCGGGCACGGTGTCGAACCGGCGTCGAACGACTACCGGTGGTGGATGCCCCACGTGGCGCCCGGCGGACTCCTCGTCATACACGACGTCTTTCCCGATCCAGCCGACGGCGGCCGCCCGCCGTACGAGAACATCTACCTGCCGGCACTGGCGTCCGGGCGCTTCCAGCAGCGTTCGGCCGCCGGCTCGCTTCGCGTGCTCCAGCACTACTGACCGCCCCAACCACGTCGGCCGATCACCCGACGTCGGCCGGTGATCGTGCGGTCAGGAGTGGTCGGTGAACAGGGTCGCCGTCGTCGACGATCCGTCGAGCGCGTCGGCGGCGAGTATCACGGCTGCGGCCGTGTAGGCCGACCGTTCGTCGGCCGGAAAGTGAACGAGCTCAGGGAAAACGATGCCGGTGAAGTAGCCGCCGTCGTCGTCCCGCAGGGCCTGTGCCCACTCGAAGAGGCGGACGCCACGATCCCGCTCCCCGGCGGCGGTCAGAGCGATCACGCACTCGCAGGTTTCGGCCGCAGTGACCCACGGGCGATCCGACACGCACCGTACGCCCTTGCCCTCCATGATGAAGGCGTCCCACCCGTCGCTCATTCGTTTGCCGGCGTCGTCGCCGACGATGGCCCCCGACAGCACCGGGTAGTACCAGTCCATCGCCCAACGGTCCTTGGGTTCGAAAACGTCGGGCTGGTGGGCGATCACCGAAACCAGCCGGTGTCGGGCCTCGGTCCAGCGCTCGTGGTCGAAGTCCAGTTCGGCTGCCACCCGCTCGGCACATCGCAGGCTGTGGGAGATCGACGAGGAGCCGGTCAACAGGGCGTAGCTCCATGGGTCGCCGTCGGCCCGTTGGGCCCAGATGACCTCCCCGCGGGGGCGCTGCAATCCGAGCACGAAGTCGACGGCCCGCCGCATGGTCGGCCAGCAGTGCTCGAGGAACCCACGGTCGCCGGTCGTGAGGTAGTGGTGCCACACACCGGTGGCGAAGTAGGCAATGCAGTTGGTGTCGAACTTGGAGTCCTCGATGCCGTCGTCGAGGTAGTAGTTGTGCCACGCCCCGTTGTCGAGCTGAATGTCGATCAGCCACTGATAGGCCCGTTCGGCCTCGGCCTGAAGTCCGACGGTGGCCAGCGCCATCGCGGTCTCGACGTGATTCCACGGGTCGGCGTGGCCGCCCGGATACCACTGGATCATGCCTGAGGGGAGCTGCAACGATGCGATCCACTCACCGGAGCGTCGTAGATCGTCGGTCGACAGCACGCCGTCGACCGACGGGATCATCGTTGCCGCGTTTGCGTCCATCAGCGGGCCGGCCGATCGGCGTAGACCACGAGGCTCTTGCCCAGCACCGGATTCAACAGCCGGTCGGCGGTTCGGGTGAGGGCGGGGGCTTTCACGATGTCCCAGGTGAGCAACTTGAGGTAGCTCTTGACCAGCGGGTGGTCGTCGTTGTCGACCCCGACCGCACACTTGAGCCACCAGTAGGGGCTGTGCAGGGCGTGGGCCCGGTGGCTTTCACCGGGTTCGAAACCCACCGAGGCGAGCTTGGTCCTCAATTCGGGCTGATGGTAGATGCGCACGTGACCGCCGACCGCCTTCGGCGCGTGGTAGGCGTCGTCGAGCCACCAGCAGATCTGTTCCGGGATGGCCGACGGCACCGTTGCGGCCAGGCGGCCGCCCGGCTTGAGTAGGCGGAACAGCTCGGTCATGACACCCAGGTCATCGGGTACGTGCTCGAGCACCTCCGACACGATGATCCGATCGAAGGAGGCGTCGGCGAAGGGCATGGTCAGACCGTTGGCCTGGAGGCACGAGGCGGTTATCCCGTCGGGTAGTTCGCCGTCGACGATCATGGCCGCGAAGGTGTTGAGCGTGTCCCGCATCTCCTCGACGGCCAGGTCGGTGGCGACGACATGGCCGCCCCGCCGGGCGGTCTCGAAGGCGTGACGACCGAAGCCCGCGCCCAGGTCGAGCACGGTCATACCCGGCTTGAGTTCGAGGCGGTCGTAGTCGACGGTCAGCATCGCCCGGTCCCTTTCATCGGCGGGTGCTCAGCCCCGGCCGATCAGCTTCTCGGACCGGCCTTTGCCCATGGCCACCACCTCGCGGTACTGCTCGACGGTGCGGATGGCGGTCTGGCGCCAGGTGTAGAGCTCACTGACCCGTTCCCGTCCGGCGGCGCCGATCCGGGTGCTGGCGTCGGGGTCCTCGAACGCCCGGCGGAGTGCGACGAGCAACGAATCGACGTTCCCCGGCTCGCACTGGAACACCGTCTCACCGTCGACACCGGTGACCTCCGGCAGTGCGCCGCCGGTGGTGGCCACCAGCGGGGTGGCGGTGGCCATGGCCTCGACCGCCGGCAGCGAGAAGCCCTCATAGAGGGACGGCACCACGGCCACCTCGGCCTCGGCGTAGAGTTCGACGATCCGCTCGTCGGGCACGCCGGTCACGAACTCGATCGAACCGGCCAGGTCGAGCTGCTCGATGAGTTTGGCCGAGGGCCCTCCCTCCTTTGCCCGCCCGATCACGGTGAGGCTGACATCGCGTTCGGTCCTCAGTTTGGCCATCGCCTCGAGCAGGAACTTGAGGCCCTTCAGTTCGACGTCGGCGCTGGCCGTTGTGATCATGCGGCCGGGGACCGGGGTCACGCCCGGCATCGGTCGGAACAGGTCCGGGTCGACGCCGACGTGCACCAGGCGCATGCGGTCGCGGTCGACCCCCATGTCGTGGTGGATGTCGTCGATCGAGTTCTCGGAGACGACAACGATGCGCGGCATCCGTTTGGCCACTCGGCCCTGCATCTTCACGAACGAGTACCAGCGGCTGATGCTCAGCCGTTTGCGCCAGTTCGGGGCGGCCTCCACCTCGAGCCGGCGGTCGACGGTGATCGGATGATGTAGCGTCACCAGGGTCGGAAGCAGCTGTTCGATGCCGAGGATGCCGTAGCCGAGGCACTGGTTGTCGTGCACCAGGTCGAACTCGTGCGCCCGGTCCTTCAGCTCGCGGTAGGCCCGGTAGCTGAAGGCGAGCGGTTCGGGGAACGTGCCGGTCGAGAACTGGGCCACCTCGAGCAGATCGGGCAGGCTTCGCAGTTCCCAGTAGGCGGGGAACCGGCCCGGGTAGGCGTCGTTGAAGATGTCGAGACTCGGCAGTTTGGTGAGCTTGATCCGCTTGTCGAGTACCGGATACGGCTGCCCGGACAGCACTTCGACCGAATGGCCGAGGTCGACCAGCGCCTTGGTGAGGTGTCGGGTGTAGATGCCCTGTCCGCCGACGGTGGGTTTCGACCGGTACGACAGGTAGGCCAACCGCAGCGGTTCGTCGGCTTGGCTGGGATCACGCTGGATTCCCGGTTCGTGATGTGACATGACCTGCCTCGTTTCCCGACCCTTTGCCCGACCCTGTTGTCTGACGGTGTAAGGCTGTTCTTGATCTCTAAGGTTACGGGGTAATCGGTGGTGGTGCGGTCCGAACCCCTTGTTCGGACGTCCCCCACGATAGGACCAGGCCGCCATCGGAAGGACTCGGAATCGCATGAAAGCGCTGGTGCAGAGGGTGGAGCGGGCCCAGGTGACGGTCGACGGCGAGGTCGTCGGTCGCATCGGTGCCGGGCTGTGCGTGCTCGTCGGTGTCACCCACGACGACACGGCCGCTCACGCCGAGAAGATGGCCAACAAGTTGATGAAGCTGCGGATCTTCGACGACGACGAGGGAAAGATGAACCGCTCGGTCGCCGATATCGGCGGCGCTGTACTCGTCGTCAGCCAGTTCACCCTGTACGGCGACGCCACGAAGGGCAACCGGCCGTCGTACGTCGAAGCCGCCCGGCCGGAGCAGGCCGAACCGTTGGTCGATGACGTCGTGTCCCACCTCCGGGCGCTCGGCGTGAAGGTCGAGACCGGACGCTTCCGGGCCATGATGAAGGTCGAGTTGGTGAACGACGGTCCGGTCACGATCGCTCTGGAACTCTGACGTGACGCCGGCCGACACGGCGCCGGTCCTGCCGACGGCGGTCGGCCGGTGGCTGCTCGTGTTCGGCGTGACCTACGGACTGCTACACCATCAGGGATTCGTGCTGGCCCGCCTCGGAACCGTCGACGGGACCGGAACCCGGTGGGCCGATTGGATCGATCTGGCCACGCCTTATCTGGTCCTTGCGCCGCTTGTGGTTGCCCTGGCCCTCCTGCAGCCTGCGGTGTCATCCCGAATCTGGATCGCCTTCGCCACCGGTGCCACCGCCTACATTCAGGGCCACGGCATCCACCTGGCGGCCAACTCGGTCTCGAACGTTGCGGTCGACGAAGCGGTCGCCAACCGTCGGTTGCTCGATGTCGTCCACCTGTGGGACGAGCTGGTCGGCCACTACCTCTGGTACGGCGGTCTCAGCCTTGCGGTGCTGGTGGTCGTGATTGCGGCAAGGCACCATCGGCCGGTCATGTCCCCGGCCTACTCAGCGCTCGCGTTCTTTGTCGCGGTGCTGGCCGGTGTCACCTACGCCACGAACGCCCTCGAGGGCTACTTCGCGTGGCCCGGTCTGGTCTTCGCCGGACTCGCCACGATCGGTCTGGCGCGCCATCGTCGGAGCCGCCGGAACGGGCCCCGTTCGAGCTCCGAGCCGACGGTGGTCGATCTTGTCCTCCCTGCCTTTGTCACGGCGTTTTTGGTACTAGGGTTCTATGGATGTTGGCACCGGGGATTTCCTGATCCCTCCTCGGTGGGTTGGAATCTGTTGGCCCGCTGACCTCATCCGGTGCCGACGAAGGAGCGGACACATGCCCGAAGCCGGTTGGTACCAAGACCCCCACAATCCGAATCAGCAGCGTTACTGGGACGGCCAGACCTGGACCGAGCACACCCACGACGCGCCGTTCACCATCCCGACCGCACCCCAGCCCGATTACGGGGCCGGCTATGTGAACGACATCGGGGACTGGCTCGGTCGGTCGTTCAAGGTGCTCTTTGCCAACGCCGCGCCGGTGTTCATCCTCCTGCTGATCGGGTTGATCCCCGGCATACTCAGCTTCTACCTGATCGCCCAGGCGGTCGACGGCGTGTCGTTCTCGCTCGACGACGCCACGTTCTCCGGCGTGAGCGGAGCGGCGATCGTGTTCGGCATCCTGGGCGTTCTGGTGGCGGCCATCGCCTCGGTCGCCATCGGCTTGGCCCAGAGCCATCTCCTTCACCGGGGCCACCTCGGTCTCGCCACGTCGGTGGGTCAGTCCCTCGTCGCCGGGCTCAAGGGAACCCCCCGTTATCTGGGGTGGTCGATCGCGATCGGTCTGTCCGTGATCGCGGTGCTCATCGGTGGGATCCTGGTGATTGTTCTTGGTGGCCTGGTCCACGGCGCACTGGCTGCGCTACTGGGGATCGCCCTGTTCGTGGCGGCCGTGATCGGCATGATCTGGCTGTGGGTGAAGGCCAGTTTCCTCAACGTCAGCTCGGCCGTGGCCCCATCGGGAACCTCGGCCCTTCGGGAGTCGTTCGACCGCTCGACCGGCCGATTCTGGCCGATGTTCGGCCGGCTGTTGATCCTGGCCGTCATCGGACTCGCCGTCGGGACGGTCATCTCATCGATCGCCGCCCCCGGGTATCTGAACGGCTTCGAGGTCGGGGCCGACGGAGCCCCGGTTCTCGGTGGTGTTCCCGTCGAAGATCTCGACGAGATCGTGTTCACCGACCTGATCCCCTACGATGCCGATTTCCTGGTCGCCACCATCGTCTCCAGCCTCCTCAACGGCATGGTCGCCCTCTTCAGCCGGTCGGGCGTGACCGCTCTCTACGCCGACGTCGGCGGGCCGCACGGTCACGAGTCGGGCGGCGTGCCGACTCAAGCAATGTCGTAGGTCGGCGGTCGGGGCCAGTGATGCACGGCTCGTCGGCCGCCGAGGCGATCATGGTCACCTCGATGATGCGGGCGCTGTCGGTGTTCCGCTGGGTTGCCCTCGGCGGCGCCGTCGTCGGCGTGATCCTGGGCCGATCGGCGCTCGTCGAGCCGGCCGCCGCCGTCGTGTTGCTGGCCGCGGCGACCGCATTGACCGCCTACCTGTACCTCCTGGGTCGACGCCACCCGAGCGAACTGGTTCGCTGGAGATGGCTGGTCGTCGAGGTCGCGGTCGGGTTGATCCTGCTGGTCGGCGACGGTTTCGTCTTCTCCGACGAGCGAGCCCAGTCGCTGCCGTGGGCCTGGCCCGCCGCCGGAATCGCCGCTGTCGGAATCGCCGCGGCCGGCCGGGGTTCGGGCCCGCTATTCGACCACGCCGGTGTACTGACCGCCGTGGTGGTGGGAACAGTGAGCGTGGTGTCGGAGATCGTCCTGCTCGGCCGATTCTCCGGCTCGGGTCAGATCGGTGTGTTGTTCTCCAAGATCGGATTGTGGCTGCTGGTCGGTCTGCTCGTCGGCCCGTTGATGCGGCGCCTGCTGCGGGCCGAGCGCCTGGTCTCGGTGGCCGCGGCCCGGGAGGAGCTGGCTCGTGAGCTGCACGACGGGGTTCTCCAGACTCTGGCCGTGATTCAGCGTCGGTCGCCGGACTCGGAGCTGGTCGCCCTGGCCCGTGACCAGGAGAATTCGCTGCGGACCTACCTGTCGGACCCCCGACTCCTTGCTGCCGCCGCGGCGCCGGCCGGTCGAGCCGGCGCGGCGGTCGTCGAATCGGTTGAGGCCGGTGCGGCAGCGATCGACCCGAGTGACGGCCTGGCTTCGGTCCTGCGCCGGGTGGCCTCCGACGGCGAACGACGCCATCGGATCAAGATCCAGGCGGTGGTGGCCGCCGACTGCCCGGCGCTGTCGTCGCCCGTGACCGCGGCGGTGGCCGGCGCAGTGGCTGAAGCCATCACGAATTCGGTGAAGCACGGGGCGGCCGAACAGGTGACCGTCTTCGCCGAGCCCAATTTCGACGACGACGGTGAGACGGTGTTCGTGTCGGTGCGCGATAACGGATCGGGCTTCGAGGTCGATGGGGTCAAGGAAGGAATCGGCTTGTCCCGGTCGATCCGGGGTCGGATCACCGAGCAGGATGGACGGGTCGAGATCGTCAGCCGACCGGGTAAGGGAACCGAGGTGAAACTATGGGTGAAGGCAGACAGTCGCTCGGTCCGGTGAGGATCGTCGTTGCCGACGATCACGCCATCTGGCGCACCGGGCTCAAGGAGGATCTCGGCGACAACTTCACCGTCGTGGGGGAGGCGTCCGACGCCCCCGAGGCGATCGAGGTCGTCGCCAAGACAAAACCCGATCTGGTGTTGACCGATCTCCACATGCCCGGCGGAGGAGGGGTGGCCGTTGCCAAGGCCGTGGCCGGGGACGTGCCGGTGGTGATGCTGACGGTGTCGGAGGCCGAGCGGGATCTGCTCGAGGCCGTGGCCGCCGGAGCAGTCGGCTACCTGCTCAAGTCGATCGACGGTGAGGAACTGCGGCGGGAGTTGTGGAAGGCGGCCCAGGGCGAGCCGGTGTTTTCGGCGTCGTTGGCGGCGTTGGTGCTCACGGAGTTCCGCCGTCTCCGCAAGCAGGCCCCCGACGGTGAGGGCATCAGCGACCGTGAGCGTGAGGTGCTCCAGCTCGTGGCCCGCGGTCACACCTACGGCGAGATCGGCGAAGAACTGCACATCTCGGCCAAGACCGTCGAGAACCACGTTCGCAACATCTTGAAGAAACTGCGCCTGACCCGCAAGAACGAACTCATTCGCTACGCCATCGACCACGGCATCGACTGACCCTCATACCCCTACCGGCGGTCGTGGCGCGCCGTTTTGGGTGGTCTACAGCCGCCGGAATGGGTGAGTGGCGTGTGCCCCGTCATACCGGCGGTCGTGGCGCGCCGTTTTGGGTGGTCTACAGCCGCCGGAATGGGTGGGCTAGGACGTGGCCTTGAGCACAATCGCAATGACGGCCAGGACGGCCACGACGTAGAGCACGGTGGACGACACGCCGTCGGCGAACCACGCCTTGAACTCCTCCTCGAACTCCGTGACGAGCACAAGAGGCTGCGGTCCAGTCGTCGAGATCATGGCAACGGAGGGTACACGGCCGGCCCCCGCCCCGCCAGCGGTTCGGCCGTCAGGCCCGGGCTGAGAACAGTGCCACCAGAGCGGTATCGTGCACGTGATCGTGGTCGGCGACGGCCGGATCGTAGACAGGGACCTGCACCAACTCGGGTTCGCTGATGAAGCCGGCCGCCACCATCTCGGCGAAGTGGTCGCCGAACCCGGCTTTGGCGTAGAAGACCTCGTTGATCCCCAGCGACAACAGGCCACCGGGCCGGACCAGATCGACCAGCTGGTCGACCGCCTCGGGGCCGACGTGCCCGTGGGTGAAGGTTCCGATGCTGATCACGCCGCCGTATCGGTCGTCATCGAGGTTCAGCGGTTCGAGCACGTTGGCCTCGAAGAGGTGACGATAAACGGGCTCCCCGTGACCGACGACCTTGTCGGCCGCCTTGGCCAGCATCTCCGGCGACAGGTCCAACCCGTCGATCGGCCACGGACCTCGTCGCCGCAGCTCGACGCCGCCGACGCCGGTCCCGCATCCGACATCGAGGATCGCCTCGGTCGGTGCGATGTCGGCTCGGCGGACGAACTCGTCGACGACGTGGAGGTGGTACACGTACCCGTGTTCGGCGATGAAGTCGGTTTCGAACGTGTCGGCCCAGCGGCGGTAGAGCCGCTTCACGTCCGAGGCCGACTTCAGCGAGTAGGCGTCCTGGAGGCCGATCTCGTCGCTCATGCTCCAACGGTACCGTGCCTTCAAATCCGCGGCCAGCGGGTCGGGTTGCGCTAGCTTGGGCTTTGGTTGAAGGGGGTGTTCGCGGGTCGATGGCGCGGGCTGCGAACACCCACTCCCACCCGGTCTCGAGCCCCGAGCCCGACGGCCAGGCCCGCGGCGGCCGCCACCAGGCCGTAGGCCACCACCGGCCAGGGCCCGACGATGCTGGCCAGGGTCCGCCCGCTGCGCATCTCGACCGTCGCCTGGAGCGTTCGACGCTCGCTCACATCGGTTCGTTGCAGAACCGTCCCGGCGGGATCGATGACGGCTGAGAGCCCGGTCGGGGCGACCTGAAGCACCCACCGGTCGTTCTCCATCGCCCGCAGTTGGTTCGACGCGACCTGTTGGGTCTGCACCTGGGTCAGCCAGTAGGACGACCCGTTGGTGGGGTTCGTCAACAGCTGCGCCCCCTCGCGGACCGAGTGCCGGGCCCGCTGTTCGAAGTAGCCCTCCCAGGAGATCGACACGCCGACCGGGCCGACGTCGGTGTCGAGCACCGGTGGCACCGTGCCCGATTGTAGGTCGCCTCCGGGTAACGGTGCGGACGGGGCGAGCGACTCGATCACGCCTCGCAGCGGCACGTATTCGCCGAACGGCACGATCTTGACCTTGTCGTAGCGATCGGTCTCCCGGCCGTCCGGCTCGATGACCGACTGGTAGTTGAACCGGGCCAGGTTCTCACCCCGGGTGAACCAGCCGGCCAACACCGGTGCGTCGTGACGCCGGGCCACCGAGACGACCTCGGCGTAGGCGTCGTCGAAGTCGAGGTAGCGCCCGGGGTTGACGACGTTCTCGGGCCACACGATGAGATCGACCGGTGCCACGATGGCGTTGGAACCTTCGACATGGCGACCGAGCACGACCGGCTCCTGGGTCGACGATGCCCGTGTCCGCTGCGGCCCTCCGCCCTGGACGAGGGCCACATCCGCAGTCCCTTCGACGGTGGAGCGGGGATGGAGGTAGCCGCCGAGCACCAAGAGCGCGGCCAGAACCAGCGCGGGGGCGACGGCCAGGACCGCCGTCCGGTGTTCCCGGTCGGGAACCGAAGAACGGGTGACGGCAATGTGCCGGACATGACCGACGAGGCGACCTGGCGCCTGGCCGACGATCACGACCGTGACCACGACGAGCAGCGGGCCCCCGAGCCGGGCCGGATACACGAAGGGCGAGTCGACCTGCCCGAGGGCGACATTGGCCAGCGGTACGCCACCGAATGGCCAGCTCCAGCGGGCGAACTCGGCCAGCGCGAAGGTACCGGGCAAGGTCCAGGCCCGCAGCGAGGGCGGGGTGAGCGCGGCGGCGATCCCGAAGTAGGCGGCGTAGAACGCACCGGCTACCACATAACCCGGAGCGGTCAGATCCCACATCCACAGCATCGCCGGATACAGCCAGGCGGCGGCGACGAGCCACATTCTGGCGAAGCGCTGCCGCCATGACGGGGTGTCGATCAGGTGGTCGACGATGGCGATGCCGACGAATGCCAGTGGCCAGAAGCCCCACGGCGGGACCGACGCGGCGATGCAGACCCCGGCGACCACGGCCAGAACCCGGTGCCGTGAAGCCGGGGTGATCCGGCGTGTCATCTTGTGGTCGGGTTCGGTCGAGGTGACCGTCATGCCAACAGTTCCCGGGCCGCCTGCCGTCCCCCGGCGATGCAGGCCGGAATACCGATGCCGTCGTAGGCGGCGCCGGCGAGGCGGATCCTCGGGTGGTGCTCGACGAGGTCGGCCCGCACCTCGGCCACCCGGTCGAGGTGTCCGACGTCGTACTGCGGGAGGGCCGACGGCCACCGCTGTATGCGCACCGCAGACGGCTCGGCCACCAGCGGCACCGCCTTGTCGAGTTCACCGAGCAGCCTTGCGGTCAGAGTCGTGTCGTCCATCCGGGCGGTCCGCTCGTCGCCGTAACGGCCGGACGTGAGCCGGATGAGGGCCCGGTCGCCGTCGCGATAGTGGGGCCATTTGGAGCTGAGCCAGGTGCTGGCGGTCAACATGGTGCCGCCGACCCGTGGGAACAGGATGCCGGCCGCGTCGAGAGGTGGTTGGCCGTCGATCACGACCGTGGCCTGGGAGACGGAGGCGTACGGGAGGTCGGTCAGGTGGGCGACGGCGGCCGGTACATCACCGAGTAGCCGGGCGGCGACCGGTGCCGGGGTTGCGACCACGATCGCGTCGAGGTCGTGAGCGTCGGGTAGTTCGTCGAGCGAACCGATCGGGTGGCCGAGATGGAGCCGGTCGGACGGTAGCTCCTCGACCAACCGGTCGATGATGCGGGCCACCCCTCCGGCCAGGCTGAAAAAGACGGGCGGCCGCTTCGGCGCAGGACCGAGGCCGCGATCACCGCCGAGCGCAGCACCGATCTGCGGGTACATCTTGCCAAGGCCCAGGATCAGCGACCCGTGCTCGGCCATCGCCTGGGCCAGCAGCGGAGCGGCCGCCCGCAAGCTGAGCTGGTCGATGTTGGAGGCGTTGATTCCGCCGACGAGCGGGTCGATCAGCCGGTCGGTCAGTTCATCACCCAGGCGTTCCCGGCACAGGGCGCCGATGGTCACGTCGTCGGTGAGGTCACTGGGCGGCATCGTCAGGTCGCGGGCCGCCTCCTCTCGGCCGGCGTCGGTGATGAGTTCGGTGTGATCGAGTGCCGCCGGGTCGACGGGTACGCCGAGCACCGTGCCGCTTGGCAGCGGGTGGAGACGGCCGTCGAGAAACAGGTAGGCCGGTTTCGGCGCGATCGGGTGGGTCATGTCGTCGGTCAGGCCGAGCTGGTCGACGAGTTCCCGCCCGGCCTCGGCCCGCATCAGCACGGCGTCCGGCCCCGAGTCGACGAGCGGGGCCTCCGGCCCATCACCGACCGGGCTGGTGAGGATCTTGCCACCCCACCGGTTGCCGGCCTCGAAGACGTCGACCGCCCAGCCGGCCCGATGGAACTCGAACGCCGCGCTCAGCCCGGCGATCCCGCCTCCGACAACCGCGGCCCTTCCGATGTGATCAGGCACTGGTCGAGTCCTTGTCGTCCGGGCCGCCGGCCACCCGGCCTTCGGTGTGAACGAGTTCGACCACCTTGGCCAGGATGTCGGGGTTCGTGTCGGGCAGGACCCCGTGGCCGAGGTTGAAGATGTGGCCGGGGTGGCCGTCGTTGTCGGCGAGGATGCGTCGAACCTCGGGTTCGACCACGTCCCAGTCGCTCAGGCACACCGCCGGGTCGAGATTGCCCTGCAGCGCGACCCGTCCTCCGGTACGATCCCGGGCCACCGACAGCGGCGTGCGCCAGTCGACCCCGATGACCTCGGCGCCGACGCCGGCCATCTGGTCCAGCAGTTCGGCGGTGTTGATGCCGAAGTGGAACCGGGGAACCCCGAGGTCGGCGACACCTTCCATGATCTTGGTGCTGTGCGGCGCCACGTGGCGGCGGTAGTGGTCGGGGTGGAGCACCCCGGCCCAGGAGTCGAACAGTTGGACGGCGGCGGCGCCCGCCTCGACCTGGGCTCGGAGGGTGGCGATCACGATGTCGGCCAGGCGGTCGCACAGCTCGTCCCACAGCGCCGGTTCGGTGAGCATCAGGGATTTGACCTTGCCGTGGTTCTTCGACGGTCGGCCCTCGATCATGTAGGCGGCCAGGGTGAATGGGGCGCCGGCGAATCCGATGAGCGGCACGTCGAGTTCCGACACCAGGTTCTTGATGGTCTCGGCCTGGAACGCCATGTCGGCGTCGGGGTCGAGTGGGCGTAGACGACTCAGATCGTCGGCCGACCGGAACGGCTTCTCCGCCTCGGGCCCGACGCCCGGCGTGATGTCCATACCGAAGCCAACGGCCCAGATCGGGGTGATGATGTCGGAGAACAGGATGGCGGCGTCGACGCCGTACCGGCGAACCGGTTGCAGGGTGATCTCGGTGGCCCGGTCGGGCTCCTGGATGGCGTTCAGAATCGTGCCCTCGCCTCGCACCTCGTGGTATTCGGGCAGTGACCGTCCCGCCTGACGCTGGAACCAGATCGGCACCCGATCGGCGGGTCCGGTGGCCGGAAGCTGTCGGGCCGCTCGAAGCAGTGGCGGAAGGTCGGGCGGCGACGAGGTTGATCGGGCTGGAGGTGATGGTTCGGAGACAGTCATCACCTCCGAAACTACCGGCGTCGACGGCCGTTGACGGCCCGAACCCGGGGTCTGGTTCCGCCACAGGCTCGGTAGAATGTACAACCCCCAAAAATCCGGGGTTCGAGGAGTTCTGTGACGGACACACATCCTGAACTGCAAGCGGAGCAGGAACACATCGATCTCGCCTACCGGCGGCTGGAGGAGGCTCGTGACGAGGCCCTTCGGTTGAAGGACACCATCGAGGTCGGTCGTGGAGGCACAAACCAGGCTCGCTGGGAACGCGAGGTGTTCTACGAGAACATCGCCAACCGGCTCCGCGAGCTCGATCTCGGGGAGCGATCGCTGTGTTTCGGTCGGATCGACCAGGCTGAGGACGCAGGCGGCGGGAGCTACCACATCGGCCGGGTCGCCGTGTCGAGCGCGACTCAGGAACCGTTGATCGTCGACTGGCGGGCCCCGGTGTCCGAGTCGTTCTACCGGGCCACCGGGCGCGACCCACAGGGCCTGGTCCGCCGCCGTCATTTCAGCTCGCGGGGCCGCCGGCTCCTCGACCTGGAGGACGAGTTCTTCGGCGATGCCGCCACCGCGGCCCGGGTGGTCGTCAACGGTCGGGAGCTCCGAGGCACCGGCGCGCTGATCAACGCCCTGGAGGAGAACCGCACGGGCCGTCTGAGCGACATCGTCGGCACGATCCAGGCCGAACAGGACGAGATCATCCGCTCCGCGTTGAGCGGCGTGCTGGTGGTCCAGGGTGGACCGGGTACCGGCAAGACCGTGGTGGCACTCCACCGCGCCGCCTACCTCCTGTATGCCCACCGGTTCCCGCTGGAGGGCCAGGGTGTCCTGGTCGTCGGCCCGAACCGGCTCTTCCTCGGCTACATCGAACAGGTGCTGCCGTCGCTTGGCGAAGCCGGCGTCGAGATTGCGGTGCTGGCCGACCTCGTGCCCGGCGTTCGGGTGATGGGACGCGACCACGGAAACGCGGCCCGTATCAAGGGCGATCTGAGGATGGCCAAGGTGGTACGTCGGGCGCTGCGCGACCGGCAACGGCCTCTCCGAGCCGATCTGATCGTGCCGATGGGTGCCCGCCGGATCCGGGTGCCCGCTGCGGTGACCGAGACGATCATCAGCGAAGCCCGCCGCCGGTTCCGCACCCACAACGCGGCCCGACGCTATGTCGTGGCCGAACTCTTCGAGGCACTGGCCGTCCACCATCCCGATGCGGTTTCAGCCGACATGGTGGTCGAACAGCTCGCCGATTCGGTGGAGGTCCGCGAGGCGTTGCTGTGGATGTGGCCGGTGCTCAGCCCGGCCCAGTTGGTGCATGATCTGTATGGATCGCAGGCTTTGATCCGCTCCGCCACGCCTGATCTGACGAACGACGAGCGGGCGGCGCTGCACCGGCCGTGGGCCGACGGCAAGGAGGCCGATTCGGTGGTGTGGACGACCGACGACGTGCCCATCCTCGACGAGGCGTTCGAGGTGCTCGGCCCCCGCCCGAAGCGGAAGCTCGACGACGATGTGCGGACCTACGGTCACATCGTGGTCGACGAGGCCCAGGATCTGTCGCCGATGCAGCTGCGGATGCTGACCCGTCGCTCGTTGAACGGTTCGATGACGATCGTCGGTGACATCGCCCAGTCCACCGGGGCCTGGGCCCACGGCGACTGGGACGAGATCCTCGAACACCTGCCGGACCGGAAACCGCCCCGTCGGGCCGAGTTGACCGTCGGCTACCGGATTCCCGGACCGTCGATGGATCTGGCCGCCCGGATCCTGAAGGTGGCGGCGCCCGAACTGCAGCCGCCGATCTCGGTTCGATCCGAGGGTGACGAGCCGCGGTTCGTTCCGGTGCATTCGGCCAACGGGGCACACGTTGCGCTGCTCGACGCCGTGGTCGACGAGGCCCGCCGGGAGGCCGCCGATGGCGGTGCCGGCAACCTGGCGGTCATCGCTCCCCGGTCACTGTACGAGCCGATCGTCGGCGCGTTCCAGGAGGCGGGAGTGACGGTCGGTCGTGCGCCCCGTGACGGGCTGGCCCATCAGATCACGGTCGTGCCGGTCAACCTGGTCAAGGGACTCGAGGTCGATGTGGCCTTCGTCGTCGAGCCGGCGGCGATGTGGGCCGAGGAACCGCAGCCCGCCCGCTCCCTGTACGTGGCCTGCACCCGGGCGACCAAGCAGCTGGTGATCATCCACGACAAGGAATTGCCCGACGTGCTCAGCCGCCCGCACCCCGCCCGTCGTTGACGACCGTCGGATCATTCTGAATGCCGGGTTGAACGTCACCGAGCCGGAAGCCGTTGGCCAGGTTGCCATCGTGGCAGTCGAGTCGCCCCTGGATGCAGACGGCGAGGATCGCCTCCATGACCGACGGATGCCAGCCGTTGATCCAGTCCGCATGCAGTGACGCTCCGCCGCGGTCGCCCTCGGAGGTCGACACCGGGTACGCCATGTGGCTCTCGTGGTCGGCGGAGTCGAGGTCGACGCCGTTCCAACAGCTCGGAAAGAACACGTCCAGACGCACCCGGTCAGGCGCCTCGCAGGCCGGGATGGTGGAACTGAATCGGGGGTTGGTGGCGTCGTTTGCCTCCCAACTCTGACAGTGCCAGCGAGCGACACTCGCTGCCTGTGGTCGGTCGGGGGTGGCCGTCATGTCGCCGGCGATAATCCGCAACCCGACCGGGATGGGTGAGATGGCCTCGAGGTCGTCGATGCCGGCCGAGTAGTAGAACACCTCGTGGGCCTCGTCACTCCCGCCGACGACAGCCGGTACGGGGGTCCAGCCGTCGTCAGACCCGGCGTCGGCCGCGAGAAGTGCGGGGATCCAGTAGCCGGACGCATTGAGTCGGTTGCCCTGGCACGTCGAGGCTCCGTCGGTGAACAGCGACGCGGTCGTGGTCGTGTGGTCGACAGCCATGTTTCCATAGAAACGATGCAGGTGGGCTGCGCCCTCGTCGTCGGGAAACACGATCGGGTCGTTGTAGCTGCTGTGTGAGAAATCGCAGTTGATGCGGAAGATGCCACGCCAACTCTGCGGCTCAGCCGGCTCCGGTTGTCTCGTTGCCGGGACGAGGTCGTCAGTCGGGTGGTGCCAGAGGTCTATCACCTCCCACTCCCACGAAGCGCTCGTCTCGCCGCCGTTCATCAGACGGACGTCCAGAACGTGGACTCCATGGCCCACATCGGGCAGGAACACCGGTGACCTGCACGCTTCGAAGGCTCCGCCGTCCAAGCTGCATTCGACCGGTTCCCCGACGAGGCGAAAGACGGCGAAGCGATCGGTGGTGGTCTCGGCCGGGCCGGCGATGATCTCGAGTTCGCTGTCGAATTCGGTGTCGAATTCGCTGCCGGTTTCGGACTGTTCGGCGCCCGAGGAGCATCCGGCGATAACCGCGGCGGTTATCAGTCCGCAGGCCACGACGCGTCGAACCGTTTGAACGTTCATTGTCACCCAGTCGGCGAAGATCGAGACGATGGTAGTGTCATCGCCGGGTTCGCGGGCCTGTCCTCGTTGCCTCGTTCAACGTTTCAGCGAATTCGGCGTAGCACCGAGCGGAGGAACGCGTCGGAGGCGCTGGCGACGTGGCGTTCGGTCAGATCCGGGCGGCCGACGGCATGCCAGGCCGAAGTCTCGGCTGGGCCCGGCAGCTTGTCGAGCAGCGAGTCGACGTCCCACCACGGGTCGTAGTCGCCGTAGCCCCGCTCCGCGGTCCGGCGAAGGTAGCGGGCCAGGAACCGATCGGCTACCTCGACGTCGGTCGTGGCAGCGAGGTTCCAGCGGCAATGGCCGAGCTCGGCGTGGGGATGTCCGACGCAGGCGTTCACCCAGTCGACAACCGCCGGAGCGCCTCCGCACCACAGGATGTTCAGTGGGTGCAGATCACGGTGGAGGAGAACCTCGGCCGCCGCTGGCGGCGCCGCTGCTGACCGGTGAAAGGCTATTGCGTCGGACCACAACGCCACGTCGCCCCAGCGCGGTGGTTGCGGGTCGGCGGCCGCCCATGATCGCCATGGGCTCAGACGGTGGCTCGTCGGCAGGGGAGTGGCGGCGATGTCGGCGGCGACAGCGGCGAGATCGTCAACACATCGAGTCAGGCCGGCGCGGTCGATGACGATCGATCCGTCGACCCACGTCATCAGCAGCCGCCCCAGGCTGGGCGTGTAGTGAGCGGCCACCAGCTTCGGTGCCGGCATGCGGGCCGCAGCCAGGATGCGCAACGCCTCGGCCTCGCGGTCGATGATGTCGAGCTCACGCTGGAGGAGTGCCTCATCGTCGATCAGACGCAGTACCACCGGCTCGGATCGACCGGTCATTCGGCACGCGATCACCGTCGACGATATGCCGCCCACGAGGTGCCGGTGACCGACCACCGAGGAGCCGACGACGTCGGCCACCCAGGCCAGATCAGCGGCGAGGGCTGTGCAGTGGCAGGAATCCGCTGACTCGGGCACGGCAGAATTCTACGGCTTGGCCTGCTCACGATCGGGGCACCCGACCGGGCTGTCGGTGTCGTCGCTCGTCGACACGGCCGTTGTCAGAGGTGGCGAATAAGGTGGTCGGGTGACGACGACATCGAATCGGCCGGGGCTCGAGCGCAACCTTCGACTCGTCAACGTCCACGCGATGGTCGCCGGGTCGTTGTTCTGGCTGCCCACCATGGTGCTCTACACCCGATCGGTGTTCGGCCTCGGTGGCGCAGTCACGCTGTCGGGTATCTACTACCTGTTCGTCGTGGCGTTGGAGGTGCCGTCGGGATGGGCCAGCGACCGCTTCGGGCGGGTGCCGACGCTCCGGGCGGCGGCCTTGAGCTGGATCGTGGCCCACGGGCTGTTCCTGGTCGCCGGCGACTCGTTTGCCGCCTTCGCCGCCGGGCAGGCTTTCCTGGCCGGCGGGTTCGCCGCCCTGTCGGGCACCGATGTGTCGTTCCACTACGACTCTCTGGAGTCGGTCGACCGGGCGCACGAGTATCAGGCCAGGCAGTCTCGGGTCGCCTCGCTCGGCTACCGGTCGATGGCGGCTGCCGCACTCATCGGGGGTGGGTTGGGATTCGTCGACCTGCGCCTCCCGTTCGCCGCGGCCTTGATCCTGGCCGTGATCCAACTCGGTGTCACGATGGGGCTCACCGAGCCCGCCGTCGACACCGACCTCGATCCGGCTCACGCCCTGGTCGGCCAGATCGGTGACTGTCTCCGCTATCTGGTCCGCCCCGTGCTCGGATGGATCTTCTTCTACGGGGTGGCGATGGTGGTGCTCGAACACGTGGCGTTCACGCTGCTGCAGCCGTGGTTGACCGAGGCGTCGGGGGCCACGGCGGAGGCGGTCGAATCCACACCGGTGCTGTCGGGGGTGGTGATGGCGGCGGTGGCAGCGGTCGGAGCCGTCGCCGCTCGCGCGGTCGATCCGCTGGCCCGCCGCCTCGGCATACCGTTGGTGCTGGTCGGCCTCGGTGTGTTGTCGGCGGGTGTGGTGACGACGATGGCGCTCACGTTCAGCCTCCTGGCCCTGGTGGCGGTCGCTTTCCGCAGCGTTCAGGGGGCCGCGGCCCCGGTTCTCATCAGCGCCGCGGTGGCTCCCCGGGTGCGGGCCAATCAGCGGGCCACGTTCCTCAGCCTCAACTCCTTGGCCGGGCGGCTCGTGTGGGGTTCGATCCTGCTCGGCGTCGGCGGGATCATCGACGAAGACCTCGGCCTGGGGCTCACGATGCTGAGTGTGATCGCCTGGGGGTTCGTCGCGGCGCTCGTCGTCTCGCTGATCCTGGTGGTGCCCCGGTTCGCGGCGTCCGAGGGTTTCTAGACTGGAAGCACCCGTTCGCCCGAAGGAGCAGTCGCATGACCGAACCACCGCGTTGGTTGGACCAGGCTCGGAGCCAGTGGAGCAACACCGGTCGGAGCCGTCCACCGTTTGCGCAGGCGCCCGGCCCCGGTCAGGAGTCGGTGTGGGACTATCCCCGGCCGCCGGCGTTGGTGCCCGACGACCGCCACGTCGTCGTCGGTCCTGACGATGACCCGCTGGCCTCGACCCGGGCGGCGATGCGGGTCCTGGAAACGGCCAGCCCACCGACGTTCTACCTCCCGCCCGACGACGTCGACATGGACCGTCTCGTCGTGGTTCCCGGCTCGTCGATGTGTGAATGGAAGGGTCAGGCTCGTTACTGGGCACTCGCCGGCAAACCCGATCAGGTCATCGCCTGGGACTACCCCGACCCGTTTCCCGAGTTCGAGCGGTTGACCGGCCACTTGGCCTTCTATCCCGGCCGGATTCGCTGCACCGTCGACGATGAGGTCGTCCGTCCCCAACCGGGTTCGTTCTACGGCGGTTGGATCACCGACGAGATCGTCGGGCCGGTGAAGGGCGAACCGGGCACCGGCGGCTGGTGAGATCGGGCTCCGACGAGAGTTTCGGCGGCTAGGATCCGCCGGTCTGGCGGAGCTCCGCTTCCAGCGCGGCGATCGTCTCGTTCATGGCGTCCAGCCGGACCTGGCTTTCGGTGATGGCGTCCTTCAGCTCCTCGGACTCCCTGCGCCGTTCCAGCGTGTCGTCGGCGGGTTCGGTCCCCGCCTCCAGTTCGTGGAGCCGGGCTTCGAGCGCACTCCGCTCGGCCAGGAGCGAGGCGGCCAGCTCGCGGCGGGCCGCCAGCTCGGCCTCGATCAGCTCACGTTCGAGATCGGCCTGCGACTGGTCGGTCTCGCGGGATCCGTTGGCGTTGCTTCGCTCGTTCAGGCGTTCGATGCCGTTGAGATGCGGGAGGGTGGCTGCCCACCGCAGGAATTCGGCGGCTTCGGCTCCGGGAACCGTGACCAGGAACGACGTGGGCAGCTGGTCGGGATCGACCAGTGCCGTCAGCTCCGGCTCGTCGACGAAGGCCCGAAGGAAGTCCTGATAGGTGGCGTCGCGGTCGACGTAGTCGATCGACTCGGCCCGGCCGTCGGCCTCCAGTGTTCCCACCAGCTCGTCGACCTGGGCGGCGGTGACGTTCACGTCCAGCCACAGCACGATCTCGACCGGCGCTGCATCGGCGCCGACGGCTTCCCCGGATTCCGAGGGACCGCCGGCTCGGTTCGGAGCGGCTCGGCCGCCGATCGCCGCAGCCATCCCGCCGAGAGCCACGGCCGCTATCAGACAGGCGGCGACCAGGAGCACACGGTCACGCCGCGGTGAGCCGGGGCGCCCCGTGCCGTTGAACCCGGTGTTGGTTGGTCCGATGCCCGAGGGACCACGTTTCACGGTGCGCGGTTCGGGCACGGTAACGGTTGCCGTGTCGGCCAGGGCGTCGAGTGTGATGGTGAGACGTTCAGCGAATTCGAGGTCGGTGAAGTCGAGGTCGGTCATGTCAGGTCCTTGCGTAGTTTGGCGAGGCCTCGGTGGATCAATGATCCGACCGTGCCGGGGCGGCAGCCGAGGATCTCGGCGATGGAGGACTCCGACTCCCGCCCGTAGAAGCGGAGCACGATGGCGGCCCGTTGACGAAGCGGCAGCCGGGCCAGCGCGTCGGCCAGCTCGACCAGGGGAAAACCCTCGGGGACAGGCGATGCGCCGGCGAGCGGGGCAACGTCGTCGTCGGTCACGAGTTTGGACCAGCGGGAGCGTCGCCGACCCCAGTCGCGGCAGCCGTTGAGCACGCACCGGTTCAGGTACGGGGCCGGGTCGGCGAGGTCGCCCCAGCGGCGGTACACGGCTGCGAAGGCTTCAGACGTGATGTCGTGCGCGGCGGCCGTCGAGCCGACCATCAGATACGCACGACGAACCTGGCCCTCGTAACGGTCCCGGAAGAACGAGTCGAAGCAGGCGTCGTCGGCGCTCGGGTGACCGGCCGAGTCGAACGTCGGCTCCGTGTCCGGCGTAAGGCTCATACCTGTTCCACGTCCGATCCGCCTCATCGCTTGCATCTGGATGAAAAGAGTTCAGATGTCGGTGACGACGAGCGCCCGACGGGTCCGATCCAGCGCCTCGGCCACGTCGTTGCGGTGATACACGAGTTCCGCCTGTTCGATGTTGTCACAGAAGCGCTGGTAGACCCAGGCCATGCGGAGCCTCGACACGGGTTCGGCCAGCCGCCACAGGTCGAACAGGGCGCCGGCGTCGATGCTGGCCCGTTCGGCCCACCGGCCGAGCCAGTGATCGACGGCGCCGGCCGAGAGGCGATGGTCGGCGGCGACATCGAGCAGCGGATGGCCGATGAAGCCGTCTCCCCAGTCGAACCACAGGACCGGGTCGGTTCCCCGGCGGCAGTTGCCAGCGTGGGGGTCGCCATGTCCCAGCACATCGCCGAGGCCAAGTCCGTCGAGCCGGGCCATGCGATCGGGTAGTGTTTCGACGAAGCCGCAAAGCAGCGGGTCGTCGGCCGCCACCCGTTGGACCAGCGCGGTGAGTTCGCCGATCAATGCGCCGGTTCGCAGGTCGGGCACGCCGGCCGCGATCAGCTCGTCGATCCGGTTGTTCGACGCCACCTGAAGGTCGACCAGCGAGTCGACCATGGCCGGCTCCTCGGCCGCGTTCGGGCCGTAGCCGTCGGACCCCGGCATGGGTTCGAGCAGCAGACGGTGTCCATCCGCGGCTATCAGGCGAGGAACCGACCGGTCGGCCATCAGCTCGAGAATCGCCGCCTCGTGGGCGAAGAACGGCGGCACACATTTGAGCCACACCTCGTCGTGGCCACGACTGCGTTCGTCGGCCTCGACCGGGACCGACCAGATGGCCGAGAGGTTCCAGGTTCGATGCTGGCGCGGCGCTCGATCGGAGTCGAGGGTCACGACGGTGCTCGCCCAGTCGAGGTCGGCCGACGGCCCGCCGATCCGGGCCCACGGCATCCGATTCGGGTGGTCATCGAGCGGTTCGAGCCACGGTCCCAACGCAAGCGGGGCGGGGATCGGGCCGTCATGGGCGACGAGATAGGTGACCCGCCCACCCATGTCGCCGGTCTCGTCGTGTTCGGCGTTCAGGAGCCGCAGCACCTGGGATCCGGGGAGCACGTCGGCCACCGGAAGCGTCTCCTGCCACCACGGCAGCCGCACCTCGACCGGACCGACCGCGCCCCGCAGCGTCCCGTCGGACGACACGACGACAAGGGTCGCTCGGCGGGTCCGGGGTTGTGTGGTCAACGGGTCAACCGGGTCGACCGGGTCAACCGGATTGGGGATCGTTGGCCAGTGCGATCGGCATACCGTGCGGGGTGGCCTCGGCCGCCCGCACCCACGCCGCCGTCAACTCGTCGACGTGATCATCGGAGGCGACACCCTTGGCCGCCAGGATCGATTCCAACGCTGCGGTCCAGTGCCGGTAGTAGTCGGATCCGTCGGGGGCGGCGTCGGGCCTGCGGACCTGGGCCGACAGCGCGTCGGCCCACTCCGGCCAGGTGAACAGGCCCTGCTCATGGAGATGAACCGTCAAGGCGAACACCTGCGCCTCCCACGGTTCGGTGAACGGCCGCCGGTCGTCGAGCTGATCGGAAGCCTTCACTCGACGTCCGCCTCCAGGTACGGTTCCCACGCGTCGATCGACACCGCCACCCCGGGCTCGGCGTCGGGGCCCCACAGTTCGGTGCCGGTGAAGCGCACGGTGTAGAGCCATTGCGGCTGCTCGCCGAGCCCGTGGGCGTTGGCGTCGGGGTAGACGTGGCAGCCGTGGCGGGCCTCGACAAGGCCGACCTTGCCTCGGGCGTAGCGGGGGAGACGGGTGTGGCCGTGCGGGTTCATGACCTTCGTCCGCACTCTGTCACCGGGCGCGAAGCGGGCGCCGGTCGTGGCCGGCCGATCGCACGGCCCGCCCCGACGCAGGGTGGCCGGCACCCGCTCGGCCGTCAGGATCCGCGGGTCGTCCGGACCGGGTGCAAGCGATCGTTCAGCCGCGAGCTCCTCATCGGTGACCACACCGTGACGCACCAGCAGCCGTTCAAGGCCCTTCTGCCAGATCTCGTAGTAGGTGGAGCCGTAGTAGTCGGCGGGATGACGGTTCTCCCTGGCGTGGCGGCTCTCGTCGAGGTTCCAGTGGCCGAGGGCGCCGGCACACAGGGTCATGCCCAGCACCCGCTTCTCCCACTCGGCGTGAAACCAGGGTTCGTCGACCTCACGCTCGACCGGGCCGAAACCCATGGTGCCGCCGACGTCGTGCGGGCCGTTCACGAGAGTGTCTCCACCGCCGGTGGTGGCTGCGGAGCGGGTGTGGGACTGTCGGCCACCGCGGTTCCGATCATCGAGTCACGGCTCACCAGGTCGGCGAGCTGATCGGCCGACCAGCCGTCGGTGCCGTCGGGGCGCATCGGGATCACCAGGTAGCGAAGCTCGGCCGTCGAGTCCCACACCCGGACCTCGGTGTCGGCGGGCAGCTTCAAACCGAACTCGGCCAGGACGGCCCGGGGTTCCATCACCACCCGCGACCGGTACGGCGGCGACTTGTACCACACCGGCGGGAGGCCCAGCACCGGCCACGGATAGCAGGAGCACAGCGTGCACACGACCACGTTGTGGACCTCGGGCGTGTTGAACACCGCCTGCATGTGTTCACCCTGGCGACCGATGAAGCCGAGTGAGGCGATGGCCTCGGTGGCGTCGGCGGCGAGGTGGGCGGCGAAGTCGGGATCGGTCCAAGCCCGGGCCACCACGGCGGCGCCGTTGCGAGGGCCCACGTCGTTCTGGTAGGTGTCGACGATGACGTCGATGGCGGCCGGGTCGATCAGGCCTTTCTCGGTGAGGATCGTCTCCAGCGCCCGTACCCGGGCCTCGATCGGCTTGAGGTGATTGTCGGGTTCACCGTCGCCATGGGAGTGGTGATGATGATGCCCGTGCTGGTCGGGGTCGTGATGGCTGCCCACGAGGCAACTCTAACCCACTCGCCGGTCGCCGTCCGAAGCGGCGACGGCGACCGATGACGGTTACCATTTCCCGCCTTGGCTGCGGTTCTGGGATTGTTGTCGGCCCTCGGCATCGGGCTGTCCGACTTGTTCGGCCGTCGCGTGGTGCTGGCGGCGTCGGCCGTCACGGCGGCGACGGCGATGCAGCTGTTCTCCGCCCTCGCCACCCTCGCCTTCGCGCTGGTGACCGCCAGCGAGTTCGAGATGGGGTCGTTCCTGTGGGGGTGCCTGTCGGGCGTGGGCATGGCCGGTGGCATCACCCTCTACTACCTGGGTCTCCAGCGGTCGACGTCGACCCTGGTCGCTCCGATCGTGGCGTCGCTGTCGGCGATGTTGCCGTACCTCTACGCGGTGAGTCGGGGTACGCCGTCGTCGTCGCTGGCGGTGATCGGGGCGGCGGTGGCCGTTCTCGGCCTGGTGTTCGTGACCGGTGGCGCCGTGTCGCGGGAGCGGCTGATCTCGGGTGTCAAGTTCGGGCTGCTGTCGGGCCTGTCCTACGCCTTCGCTGCGATCTCGTTCATCGAGGCGGCCGACGTCGAGGGCTGGTGGCCGCCGGTCGGGCAGCGGATGAGCGGACTCCTCGTGCTCCTACCCGTCGCCACGGTGATGGGCCGTCGCCGTTTCCCGCCTCCCGGCCAACGGTTGAACGGTATGATGGCGGGCTTCCTGACCGCTATCGTCTCGGTGCTCTACCTGGCTTCGCTGACCCGCAATGCGGCAATAGGGTCGGTGGCCCTGTCGACGTTCCCGGTGTTCAGCGTGCTGATCGGTCGGGTGTTCTTCGCCGATGCGCTGCAACGATCCCAGGTGGTCGGGATTGCGCTGGTCGTCGGCGGTATGGCGGCCCTCAGCCTCGGCTGATACCGCGGCGCTCGATCAGAGCGGTCAGGAGGCGATGAGTCCCTCGGCGGCCTCGGTCAAGCCGTCGAGGCCCATGGCCCCGATGTTGGTCTCCACCGTGCCGTCGTCGTTGATGAACGCGAACGCCGGCTGGGAGAACACGCCGTACCGTTGCCAGATCAGACCGCCCTCGTCGATGATGTGCTCGAACCCCTGCACCTGGTAGGTGTCGACGAAACCGTTGATGGCCTCGACGTCGTCTCGTGACGCCACACCGATCACCCGAATGTCGTCCCCGTAGGTTTCCTGCACCGACGCGACCGCGCCGGATTCACGCTGACAGCTCGTTCACCACGGGGCCCAGAACCACAGGATGGTGTCGGATCCCTCCAGCGAGTTGGTGTCGATCTGGCCGCCGCTGACGGTCGGCAGCAACTCGGATTCGGCCGGGGCGGCGGCGTCGTCGACGACGGTCGCCTCGTCGACAACGGTCACCTCGTCGTCGGCGGCACAGGCCGACAACAGCAGTGCAGCGACGGCGGCGGCGGCGAGCACCCGGCGTAGGCGTCGGTGTCGAGCGGATCGAGAACTCACTCAACCCATGATACGGGCCCGGCGGCGCGCACTCGACAGGAGTCATGTGGTCGCAACCGACCACGAGTAGTCTTGACTCCCGTGCCTACCTACATCGGTGCGCTCAGGTAAAGGAGCCAACGGGCGAATCATGGTGATATCCAATCCACTGACGGCACTGGCCGTCATCATGTTGGCAGCCTCGGTCGCCCAATGGTTGAGTGCCCGCCTCCGACTTCCGTCGGTACTGTTCCTGCTGGCCGTCGGGGTGGCCGCCAGCCCGTTCCTCGATCCCGACGAGCTCTTCGGCGACCTCTTGTTCACCTCGGTGGGTCTCGGTGTTGCCGTGCTGCTGTTCGAGGGTGGGGCCAGCCTCAAGTGGCGCAGCATCGGTTCGGCCAAGGCCCCCGTGATCCGGCTGGTGACCGTCGGTGCACTGCTCACCTGGGCAATCGCCGCCATCGTCGCCTCCCTGGTACTCGACGTCGACCGTGGTCTCGCACTGTTGATCGGGGCCATCCTGATCGTGTCGGGCCCGACTGTCGTCATGCCGCTGCTGCGGGTGGTGCGGCCCCGGGAGCCGAGCGCGTCGATCCTGCGTTGGGAGGGCATCCTGATCGACCCCGTCGGTGCCGGTCTCGCCATCGTGGTGCTCGACACGCTGCTGGAGGAACGGGGCCTGCGGGAGGCGTTGCTGCTCATCGTGACCACGTTCGGGGCCGGGCTGTTGGTGGGGCTGGCGTTCAGCGTGGTCGTGATCGAGGCGCTGCGGATG
Organism: Acidimicrobiales bacterium; assembly: GCA_965216675.1. Classification (GTDB taxonomy): domain Bacteria; phylum Actinomycetota; class Acidimicrobiia; order Acidimicrobiales; family SZUA-35; genus JAHELU01. Next base: position 4,068,227 of record CBDCGK010000004.1, read on the forward strand.
CGGTGGATTCCCGATCACCTGCAGGTGAACCTCACGCTGGCGGTCGTCGTCGGCGCCTACGCGCTGGCCAACCTCATGCGGCCCGAGGCCGGACTGGTGGCGGTGACCGTGCTCGGCATGGCCTTCGCCAACCAGCGGCGGGCGCCGTCGGCCCACATCGTGGAGTTCAACGAACACCTCGGCGCCACGATCCTCGGTGTGCTGTTCATCGTGTTGGGAGCGCGGGTCGACCTGCAGGCGGTGTGGGACAACCTGGTCCCGAGCCTCATCATCATCGCCGTGCTGGTACTGATCGCCCGCCCGGTCGCGGTGTTCGCCTCGACTGCCGGCACGTCGGTCGATGCCCGCCACCGTCAGTTCCTCATGACACTCGCCCCTCGAGGTGTGGTGGCCGCTGCGGTCGCCTCGCTGTTCGCGGTGGAGCTGGACCACGCCGGCGTCGACCCGGGGCCGCTGGTGCCGGTGGTGTTCACCGTCGTGGTGGGCACGGTCGCGCTGGCCGGGTTCGGGGCCAAGGCCGCGGCTCGGCGGTTCCGGGTGGCCAGGCCCGAGGCCAACGGGGTGGCGCTCATCGGTGGCGGGCCGTTCGCCATCGGCCTGGCCCGAGAGCTGTTGACCGCCGGCGTGACCACGATCCATGTCGGATTGAGCGACGAGGACGAGCGGGCCGCGGCCGAGGAGGGGCAGCTCGTCTACCAGGGCCGCCTCGATTCCGAGGAGTTCTCGGAGGCGATGACCGAGCTGGGGATCCGCCAGGCCGTGGCCCTGTCGGGCATCGACCACCTCGACATGTTCGCGCTGGGTGAGATCGCCGAGGTCGTGGGGTCCGAACATCTCTACGGTCTGTTCGATCCGTCGCGCCAGAAGGAGGAGGTGGCGTCGCGGGTGATCTCCCCGGTGGCCGTGCTTCCCGACGAGTACACACCGGAGCGGGTGCACCACCTGACCGAATCGGGGGTCGGTGTGCGCACCGTGATCGCAGCCTGGGCCGGTCTGCCCGGGTGGCTGCCGATTTGTGGCATCGACAAGGGCACCCTGCAGGTGATCTTCAACGTCGACCCCGATCAGTTGGCCGACGACGACCTGATCATCCAGATCGGCCCGGGCTTGAGCACCCCCTACGCCTACCGCCAGCGCTGACTTCAGCGGCGGTTTCGGCTTGGCTTGGGCGGCCTTGTCCGGCCGTCCGCTCGACCTGCCCCGAACCGGCGGCCGTAGACCCCCCAAAACCGCTCGCCCCGCCCGCCAGATCCATGGTGATTCGCCCCAATGCCATTCCGGCGGCTGTAGACCACCCAAAAGGTGGTGCGTGGACCGCCGGAATCTCGTCGGAGAGGGTTTGTGGCGGTGTGTAGTTGACCGGTCGTCTAGTTGGTGCTAACGTGAGAGCCGTGACGACGGAAGCCCCTCCCAGACAGCGCCTCATCGAGGCCGCCGCATCGCTGTTTCACCGCACCGGCTACCACGCCGTCGGCGTCAACGACCTCTGCCGCGAGGCCGACGTGCGCAAGGGGAGCTTCTACCACTTCTTCGATTCCAAGGAAGCACTGGCCCAGGCCGCGATCGAACACCACCGATCAGGCACGATCCGAGAAGTACTCGAGCCGTGCTTTGCCGACGACGTGCCGCCCGCCGACCGCATCCGTCGCTACTTCGATGTGCTGGCCGACTTCAACGAGAGTCGAATGAGAGAAATCGACGTGTTTCTCGGTTGCCCATTCGGCAACATGTCGGCCGAGATCGGCAGCGAGGACGAGCTGATCGTCCGGGCCGTTTCCAGCGCACTCGACACGATCCGAGGCTATTTTGAGTCGTGCCTGGCCGACGCCCGGGAGAGCGGCGCCGATGTCGACCCGGCCCTCGGTGCCGACGCCCTTCTTGCCTACATGGAGGGCGTGGTGCTCATCGCCCGATCCCGGCGGGCGCCAGATGAGATCCGCCGTCTCGGCGTCAACTCGCTCCGGCAGTGGCCGGCCTGTCGTAGGGGTCGGCTTGTTTGCAGGTGTTGCGTTCGCCAATCTCTCCCTCTCGAACTAGACGACCGGTCAACTATGACTCGATAACAAGCAATACAACAAGCAGACCAGCAATGAAAGGAGCTCGTCATGAGCCTCACCGTTCCCTCCATCCGAACCCGTCACCTGCCCAAGTGGGTACGCCACGACGACACCCGCTTTCGAGTGGTCGACTTCGAGACGGCCGTCGATGCCGATGTCGACACGGTCTGGTCCGAAGTCGCCGGCAATTATGTGAACGTCCAGAACGTGCAACCGGCGATCGTCGCCTCGCACGGTCTACCCGGGGAGCCCGAGACGGGACCCGGCGCAGTACGTCACTGCGATATCGATTTCAACGGCCGAGACGTCGCCATCAAGGAACGGATCGTCGACTGGATCGACGAGCCCGACTACAAGGAGTACACCTACGACGTCTATGAGTCGCAAGGCTTTCCGGCCCGCGTCTTCAACACCTGGTCGGTGCGCCGGGGGGCCGATGGTAGGACGTACCTGCGCAACGTGTTCTACTTCCGGATGAAGCCGTTCGTCATGACCTATCTGTCGGTTCGACAGATCAGCGGTGCTGCTCGGGGTGGAGTGCTCGGCTACAAGTACTTCCTCGAAACCGGGCAGGCCGCATCAAGCCCGGCCGAGATCAACCGCTATGAGGCTTCGGCAGATGCTCGCCACGCGCCATCCGGTCGGCGGCCGTCCTCGGCGCATGCCCCCGAGCCCGGACTGTCGCCCTGACAGTGCTGGTCGGCCCGTCGAAATCCGGCGGCGTTGCCCCGCGCCGCCCGATAGGCTGTCCGTCTTGACGACGGCGCATGGCTCGTCCGGCCCGTCTCCCGGTAAGTCCGGCAAGGGCGTTTAACTCAGCTGGCTAGAGTGTCTCCCTTACAAGGAGAAAGTCGGGGGTTCGAGTCCCTCAACGCCCACAACGGCTGAAACCGGCAGCAGAGTACGAATCTCGTCCGCCTCCCGCTCAAGCGCAGCCATCGCACCTGCGAATTCGGCGCGCAGAGCTTCCCTGGCCGATGACAAGGCGATGCTCGCCACTGCGAACGCAGGAAGTCTTGAGTGATCGCCGTCGATGAGTGCAGCTGTTGCAGCTTCCAGGGCTACATCGTCTGGGAACGGTGCGTTGCTCGTCACCCGAACATTATGGCCGAAAATCCCTGATCCGACCTCAACCGCCGACCAGTATTGAATCATGCGAGTGCGACGTGAGGCAGGCATCTTGAAGGACAAGGCTGTCGTGTCTCTAAAACGTGCGCTTACGGCTTTTAACGGGTTCGATGACGAGGGACGGTTGTCATCGACAGTTCGTGATCTCCAGCACGCATTCGAGATGCTGCTGAAGGCGGGCCTCGTGCAGAAGCGGGTTCAAGTCTTCGAGAAGCGGATGGGACGATCCCACAGCTTCAAGAAGTGCCTCAATCTCGCCCAACAACATCTCGGGCTGTCCGAGGAAGACGTTGGAATGCTTCGTGTCATCGACGCCCTTCGAGATGAAGCACAGCATTGGTACACCGATATGAGTGAAGGCCTTCTGTACGCGCACGTCCGTAGTGCGGTGACCGTATTCGACCAAACGCTGGCGCACTGCTTCGGTGAACGGCTTTCCGACCACCTCCCACACCGGGTGATGCCCATATCAGCAGAACCGCCACGCGACATCCAGTTGCTGATCGACGAGCAGTTCAGCCACATAGCGGATCTCCTTCGGCCTGGTCGCCGTCGAACTGCGGAGGCGCGCGCCAAAATCCGAGCCCTGCTGGCGATGGAAGCTCACACGGCCGAAGATGTTCTTGTATCCGAGAAGGATGTAAGTCGAGTCCAGCGAGCTATTCGGTCGTCGACACCTCGAGCACAGGTCTTTCCGCAGCTCAGCGAGATCGAAAGCGAAGTGGCTGGCGACGGACTCGAACTATCCGTCAGGTTCGTGAAGAAGGGTGGATTGCCAGTCAGGTACATCGCGGCGGATGATCCTACTGACGCGGCGGCGGTGAGGGAGGTTCCCCTTCAGAAGAAGTACCATTTCTCGGCAACCCAGCTGGCCGAAAAGCTTGGCCTAACGCCGCCCAAGTCGTTTGCTCTCCGGCAGTATCTGGAGATCGACGATGATCCCGGCTGCACTCACGTGTTCGACTTCGGCGGTGCACGAATTACTCGGTACTCTGACAACGCACTTCAGAAGATGCGTATTTCACTGGCCGAGGTCGACATCGAACAGGTCTGGGAGTCGCACCGTCCAGGTCGCCGGTAGTTCTGCTCTCTCGTGAAGCCGTCGGTCGTCTCGGCGAGATGAGCGGTTAGGAGAATTCCCAACCGAACACAGTGGCCTGCAACAGAGCGAACAGCAGCTGGATCGTGATAACGCCATAGATGAGATTCGACAACGAGCCAAATCGATGGCCTCCGCCTGGTACTACGGTAAGTTGACGCAACAGGCCAGCGGTCGAGTCAACGTCGCCCGGCTTGTCTGACTCCAGGGTCTCTGCCTGATTGAGCAGGCCGGACGCGATTGAACGAAACCGTCTACCGCCGATGATCGCTGCAACGGCGAATACCGTGGACAGCACCGTTAGTCCCCAGCTTCGCTGCGAGAATGCAAAGCCAGTCACCGTAATACCACCAAGCACCATGGCGGATAGCATTTGCACAAATCCTGCAGTCAGGACCCGAACCGTCTCGATTATCTGGTTGTATCGCACCACTTCCCAGCTATCGCTCACAACAAGACTGTAGGTCAAGCGCGGCGCATGGCGATCGACGCAATCCAATATTCTATCGAGGGCCATCTATGTACGTTGGCGGAGCACGTCAAGCGAGGCCAAGGCCAACAGGCCCGATGTTAGCCACGGACTGCGCTCGATGACGGTAGATGTTCTCAATCATCTGGACGCTCGTAGCGGCCCAATCCGATGCTCGCCAAGTTTCGTGGCCAGAATCGATCTGGAACGTGATGGCGCTGTGGCGTGACTTGTAGGGCACGTAGCGTCGAATCGTTGTATTCTGCGACAGCGCGACACCATTGGGCACTCCGATCGACACCAGCGGTAAGCAGGCCGAGGTTCTTGGGACCATAAGTTGTGACCTAGCGATGCCACGAAGTCGAGCGAGCGGCCCTATGCCACTGTCCTGACTGCTTGGATAGCATCGAAGGATCGTGACAACGATCGGCTACTCTCTGCCGAAGATGGCATTTGCGGCAACTTGAGCCGAGTGGATCGTTGCAGCCAGATCAATCGCCTCTCGCCGTCGAGCAGCTGCCGGAGCGGTCAACGATCGAACAACCTCTGCTATGGATTCCGTCAACGAATCTTCGGAGACGTTGGATGGCAACGTCCAGACAGCACTTCTATGAATCGTTCTGACGTCACCTACTGGTAGCTCCGGAGATCCGGCACGCAGTTCCCGAATCAGCGCCTCATTGTAGTCCTCGGCGATCGACAACCCGTAGATGCCTTTGTGGTCGTCGGTGTAAGGCTCGCCGAAGACTTGAGAAAGGCCGAGCTCGTCGATCAATTTTGCAGCATGCTTGGCGAGGTCCGCAAGCTTCTCCCGCCTTTCCATTGCCTGTCTTTCGTTGGTTTCCTCAGCCTGTTGCAGCGTCTTGAATCGTTCATTGGCGTCATCGAGGATTTCATCAACTTCGGATCGAACAATCTCAAAGTCTTCCTGGGTGACGCCGAGCACCGAGATGCCGTCCCACCGGCGCATCACAAAGCGATGGTTGGAGGTCTCTGATCTGCTCCTCAGTGCACCTGCCAGCGCACTGTCCCATAGATTGGCGTTTGTACTGTCGCCCTCGATGCCAATCTTCACCGCAAGGTCCAGTCGGAACTGCCCTGTTCCAGTAACGGACCTATCGAGACTGACCGCTGGTGGGCCATCGACCGCCGGACGGCCGGACGGGTCCGGACTGGGATTCCACCGTTGAATCTCAGCCTGTCGGTCTGATAGCAGTTTCTCGGTCTCTAGGTAGGCCTCCCAGCGGGCTATGAAACGGACAAGAAACCGATATGCGCGCCTGGCCTCATCTACCGCTATTTGGTCCAGCTCCAGGACGACACGTCGGAACCAAACAAACTCGCTTAGGTCGGAGGCGAAGGGGCTAGCGTCGTTGAAGGACCGAGCTTCGTCGATCGATCTTTGCGCCTCACGCGCCCATCGCTCAATCTCGGACATATCTGCGTCTCGTTGCGGATTTGATCCACCGATCGTTCGTGAGCTGAGTTGAATGGTTCTTCGGATGGGCCGCCGGAATCCGAAGTGTTCAACCCTGGATCCGCCGATCTCTCTGACAATGGATCGATACAACTCAGCCATCGCATCCTTCGCGCCTGCTGTATCTTCAGAATCGATCTGATCGTGGATGTCCTGTAGAGTCTTTCGAAAATCTTCATCTGTGACCGCGGCCGCCATGGACACCTGGTTTAGTCTTATCGAGAAGGTTTCCATTACGATCGTATCTATGTAGCGGTTGACTGGTCCCTCTAGGTTCTTCAGTGCCTCCGCGTCAATTGGAATCTGATGATGTTGTGATAGATTTCTGGCGCGTCGAAGTTTGGCCACTTCGTGCCATCCGATGACCTTGTTCTTCCGCTCTCGAAGGTGCTTCATGAGAACTTTGTGGTTGTCGACCAAGGCCATCCGATCAGAGCTGGACTCGGAAAATCTCGAAAGGCAGACTGCTATCGCAGCTTCAACTGCGCCGTCGAGTAGAACTACTGCTAGGTGGCGGCCAGCTGGAGTGACATCGGATACTCGGCGTGACGACTCATCGAGCAGTTCAGCAACGTTGGTCAAAGCAGCTGCTTCAGACAGATCGAGTGGTTCGACTAGTTGCGTCATGCGGTGACCTTCAGGTGTACGACAAAGGCCCGGAACTGAACCTTTCGGATCTGGTTCTAGACTACGGTGTCGGAGAGATCGACAGGTCCAATTTCTGCGACCTGTGACAGGCGGTGACGGTACACGTCTTCAATCATCCGCGGGCTGGTGCCAGCCCAATCGGATACTTGCCAGACGTGGTGCCCAGCATCAACCTGGAACGTGATGGCGCTGTGCCGTAGCTCATAAGGGACGTAGCGTTCGATACCCGCCTCTTTGCAGGCGGCTTCCAACATGCGGCGGAGGTTGGGCGCGTTGATCCGGGAGCCGTAGCGGGTAGTTATGACAAGATCTTGGTCGCGCCAGCGGCCGCCAACTTGGATCCGACTCGCGGATTGCGAACGTTGCCAGGCAGCGAGGCAGTCGGCCGTGGTGTCGTCGATTGGGATTGTACGCAGTGATCGCTTGGTCTTGGGCGGGGCTAGGTCGTCGTCAGATGACATTTGGCGGTTGATGGTGATGGTCATAGCCTTGAGGTCGACGCAGCTCCAACGGAGGGCTCGCGCCTCGGAGGGGCGGAGAGCGTTGCGGCCGCATAGGTCGACGACGACACGGAGCGGGAAGCGGGCCGTCTGCCTCAGGCGCCGGTATTCGTCGTAGGAGAGCGTTCGGCGGACGCTCATGCTGCTGTCACCGTCGTCGTCATCGGAGACGACTCGTCGCTTTTCGATGTCGGGCATGACCGACAAATCGGCGACGTTGCGGTTGAGGTTGCCGAGGCGCATTTCGTTACGGAGAGCGTTGATTAAGAAGCGGCGGATTCGGCGTACGGTCGGGGCGCTCATGGTCCGTGATCCGTATTCGCCGGCGGCCGCCCGCCTCAAGAACCGATCGCAGTCCGTGACCGACAGCTTGCCGATCTGCTTCCGGCCGAGTCCGGCGATCACGACCTTGCCCCGCCACACCTCCATCACAACCGTCTTCGGAGCACGGTTGGCCTTCGGCTGGTCGGCCAGGTACGTCTCGACCGCCTGCTCCACCGTGCGCGTCAGGCCGTAGGGGTTGTCGAGTTCGGCCACCTCGGCCTGGAGCTCCTTGAGGGCCTTGAACGCCTCGGTCTTCGTGCGAGCCCGACGCTTACGGCGGCGGCGTTTACCGTCCGGCCCGATCGGTAGATCGATACGAGCAATCCAGCCATCACCGTCACGCAGCACCGTGCCTTCACCACGGGCACGTCGGCTCATGCCGCTTCGAGGCTGTCCAGGTAGCTGATGAGGTCGGCCTGGCGGATCAGTCGACGGGTCCCGATCTTCACCGACCCGAGTTCACGGGTGCGCAGCAGCTCGTAGATCGTGCGTCGGCTGATGCCGATGAGATCCGCTGCCTCTTCAACGCTGTAGGCGAGCTTGTCCATGATGGTGGTCCTTTCCAGGTTTACGGAAGTGGTCGACGCTGGCCCTTGGGCCAGGGTGGTTGGTCGCTGTGGAGGTGTCGGGCGAGCTGGACGGCCAGGAGCGGAGCGTCGTTGACGAACACGCTGAATCCTCGTTCGCCGTCAGTGGCCGGACCTTGCGGGGAGAGGGACCGGAGTCGCCATCGACGGTTCACAGTCCGATAGCTGCCAGGGTTCTTGACCGGGATGTAGCGGCTCTGTCGCCGTGGTGTGAGTTGTTCCCATGCCGCCTGGTCGATGACTTCGCCGGTGTCTGCGTCGACGTAGGTGGTAGTGACTTGGCGGGGGACTCGCCGGGGTGAGGTGCGTCTCTGGGCTCGGATCATCTTGCGGATGATCCGCTTGATCTCGGTCACGTCGTCGGTGGTGAGCGCGACTTCGGCGGTGGCGGTTTGGAGACCTCGACGTCCCCAAAACGCTCCGATCGAGCCATTGTCATTGGCCCAGCCTTCGGGAGCGATGGCCTGATAGGTCTTGTCTTTCGTGGTGTAGCCGGCGAAGTAGGCGGCAGCTCGTTTGGGGTCTATCGAGGCTCGGAGTCCGGCCTCGTAGTCGACTCGTGTCCCGGCTCGCAGGTGGCGCTCATCGCCCGATCCGACGGTCTCGTACCAGGCTTGTGACTGCCACTCGGCGAACGTGCGGCCCTTGATCCGATCCGGCACACAGACCAGCAGGTGGAAGTGGGGTGCGCCTCGGCGTTGGAACTCCCGGACCCACACGCAGCGGAGGGTGCGGCCAGTATCTCGCTTGAACTTCTTGGCCATCGAGTTCAGGTGCTCGATCACAGCGCCGGGGGTGGGGGCGGCGTTGCGCCAGTCGTCAGGGTAGGTCCATGTCGCCATGACGAAACGCTCATCGTCGTAGCGGAGCCCGGCCCAGTCGACCGAGGCGACGTAGCGCATCATGCGGCCTCGTGAGCGGTTGGAGAACTCTCGGATGACGCCGGTGTCGTCGGCGATGAGATCGTTCATGGCTTCCTCGGTTTCAGCGTCGACACAACGGTCACAAGCACAGTCGGGGTCATGCGGGCAACGGGCGCAATCGAGCGGACACGGCTCACGTCCAGCAGGGCCGGTGCTGGCGAACTTCACCGACAACAACCCCGGAGCGATCACCAACGCCGGTCGCCGCTTAGGTGGTGCACCGTTGGGAAACACGGCGTCACCATTTGGCGTACTTCGATCGACGATCAGGTCACTGGCATAGCGGACGTAGGCGTCGATGCCATCGAGGTGCCTTGGCGAGCTGGGCCACATGCCAGCAGCAGCCTGCACAGCTTGGAGGCCGTGGAACCCGCTCGTGGTGGTGTCGTCGAGGTCGGGCCACATCGGCTGGCGGGCCGGAAGGACGAGAATATCAGCGGTCACCGGCCACGCACTCCAGTGCACAAACGGCGTGATATGGCATAAGAACAAGCCCAAGCGGTTGTCCGATGCGTTGGTCGAGAGAGCGATGTGAGAGGGGAGAGATGGGGATGGGGGCTGGTGGGGCCGGGCTCCGGGCTCCGCCCCCGCCCGGCCCCCGAAGGGTTGAGATGCTGATCGGCGTTTTGCGTTCCGGGACTCATCGGATGGTCCGGTGGGTCTCGTTGCTCCGTCGCCGTCGCGTGCCGAGCCAATGGGAGACAGTGCCGAAGAGGGCTGCACCCACGCCGAAGCCGGCAACTGCGGCGATCATGTCAGCGGCTTCGGCTCCGACGGCCATCAGGGCTACGAAGGCGACGGCGATGATGGCGGTGGTCATGGCAATCAGTGCGATTGCTTCGCTGCGGTTGAGGGCGGTGAAGGTGAGAGCTGCGGGCTGTCGCCTACCTTCGGTGGAGGCCATCGGACTGATGGCCGCTACGGGGGTGGTGTGCGTGGTGGGCGGCGCATCGCCGCCGGCTGTCGCCGTCGGAGCGATGAATCCCGGTCGGGGGTGGGCGGCCCGGGTACCGGGAGTGTGTGAGGGGTCGGGCAGGATGCCGAGGAGGACGATGTCGTCGGTGTTGTTGGTGGTGATCATGGCGGTGGTGGTCCTTGCGGGTCAGGAGGCTTCGGGCAGGTCGACGGCGGGGCCGAAGACGGCGTGGTGGGGCCAAGCGAGGTGGGCGGTGGCGTCGGCTCGGGTGGTGATGTAGTCGTCGGTGAGATAGTGGGCTCGACCTCGGACGGGTTCGGGGTGGTCGGGGTGGCCGACCAGCCAGAGTCCGCCGGGTTGGTTGACGGGGATGGAGCGCACGTCGATGCGGGAGCCGTAGCCTCGGCCGAGGCACACGTCGATCTGTTCACCGGAGGCGACCCGCAGCATGATCCGCACGGTGAGCTGGGTGCGGATCTGCTGGTCGATCACCTCGTAGGACGGGTACTGGGTGGCGGCGACAATGGTGATGCCGCAAAAGCGGGCCAGGCGGGCGAGGGAGCCGAGGAGAGCGATGCGGATTTGGGCGGCGTTGCGGCCGTTGCGGATGGCGTCTCGGCTGTCGCCGGTGGTGGCGGCGGTGATGAGGTCGTCGGGGTCGTAGGCGACGAGTTCGGCCAGTTCGTCGATGGCGACCAGGATCCAGGGGCCGAGGTCGGCGCTCCACATGCGCCGCCGGAGCGCCTGCAGCAAGGTGGCTCGCCCCTGGATCAGGGTGCGGAGATCGGCCAGGAGCTCGTCGGCTTCACCGGTGGTGGTTGCCGCCACGGTCATGCGGGGCCGCCACAATGTCTGTTCGACGAGCTTCAGGTCGATGCCACAGATCGCGGTGTCGTTTCTGCCGGCCACAGCCGCGATCAGGGCGGACATCACCCCCGACTTGCCGCCCCCGGTCAACCCGGCGACCAGCAGATGTGGACACGGTCCCCACGGCAAGGTCAGCGGCTGGTTGTCGAACCGTCGCCCGATCATCAGCATCAGTACGCCTCCGTTTCGGCACGGTTGAGGGGCACCAACGTCAGGGCCGGCTGCTCGTCGGCGGTGGCGGCCTGGAACTCGATGCCGGGGTCGGCGGGCGGGAGTTCGGGATCGACGGTGACGGTCAGGAGATCGGCGAAGGTGGCGATCAGCCGGCCGTGGGAGTCGGAGTGCCGATCGAACTCGACGGCCATGTCTTCGCAGTGGGAGATGTTAGCGGCGAGCTGGTCGATGACTTCCTCGAGTGCGGTGAACGAACGCCCGGGCGGCGGGCCGACCCACCACGACACCACCGGCCAGTCAATCCGGGGCCACCAGCTCATCTTCGGATGATCCACGACCGGGCGCAGCCGAGCCGAAGCGATCGGTTCTTTCGACGTGCCGACCTCGGCCTGGACCCGGTTGGTCTTGGCCGCGACGATCGACCAGTCGGCCGGCCACCGGCGCCGCACCCGCCATGCTTCTCGCCAACCGATCAGCCACACCAGCATCCGATTCGTTTCTCGGGCTCGACCGAACTGGAACACCAGCTCCGTCGCGACCGCCGCCGTTGAGCTAGCCATTAGGCCCCAGGCGAACGAGTCGGCAAGCGCCCAAACGGCCAGACAGTAGAGGCCGAAGAAGACCTGGACGACGTTGCCGACGGCTACGTGGGCGACGGTTCGGCTCCGAACCGCGAAGGGCGCAAAACGCGGGAACCGTTCAGCCAGGTAACGGATCACCGGGCGAAGATCCATCAGCGTCCGCCACCAGATTCGATACAGCGGATTCATTCCCATGCGGGCCACCTCCAACCAGTAGTGCTCGTCGACGTCGTGTTTGTGGCCGGCTCGGGTAACGCTCCCGAACACCAGGTGGGCACTTGCCCCGGCCTACCGCTCGCTCACGCCGGGTCAGGCGGCGGTGGATGCCGCCGGCTGTGAGGGGAACCGAACTCGGCTGGCTGTCAGCGACAAGCCGGAGCGGCCGTTGAAGTCCCAGTAGCGGGCCGTCAAGCCTTCGAACTGGGGTGCGGCGCCGGGCGTGACCTCGGGGGCGACGTCGGCAGCGAACCCGACCGTGACCACACTCTTGCGGTTGTTGTCGTCCGACACCAGCAGCTCGAGCCGCCACTTCGGGCGGTTGTCGCGGTCGGTCTGTTGTTCCTTGGTTCGGTTGTCGACCACCGGGACCACATCCAAGATGGCGACCACATCGGCCATGAACAGATCCACGTCTACAGGTACCTGATTCATCTCATCACTCACTTTCCGTTGCTGTTGTTCAACATCACCAGCGACCGCACCGTGCGATCGTCAGAACTCTCGAAATCGGGGAGCACCCGTGGGCCTCGTTCGCCTCGTGGCCGTGGTTCGCTTGCCTCGGCGCCTGCCGCGGTTGTCCGGCGGTTCAGCTCGACGAGTGCGGCCGAGCACACCACGGCCAGCCCGTCCACCGTGAGGGGGAACAGGTACGCCACCAGATCGGACTCGCCAGCTGCGAGGGCGACAGCTCGCATGTGGGAGTAGGAGGCCACCGCAGCGACCAGAGCGACACTGGCTGCCGCAACGGCGGTCAGCCGGCCGAGCCAGCCCGTCGAGCGAGGAGCAAGGCTGAGAACGTCAACGATCAGCATGAGGGCCAATGGCGGCCAGGCGGCCACCGCCCGACCGACGACTGTGGGCTCAGCTGCCAACACATTGGCTGCTATCGAGACCAGAAGCGCTGCGCCGAACGTGAGGCGAATGTTTCTTCGTGCACCGGAGTGGGTGCGAGTCATGTGGAACCTCAGAGCGTGTAGGGTGAACACGATGCACCTACATATTGCACCAGTATTTCGTACAGGTCAACACTGGACTCAGGTTTGGCTTCGTCAGCGGGCTCAAGCGGTCGCCTACACTGTCGACCAGTGGCATCTGACGACTGGACCGAAGCCGAGCGCAAGGCGATAGACGTGCGCGATCTTGGAGAAAGTGCGGTGGAGTCACTGGTCGAACCGGAAGACCCGATCGACCGGGCGGCGTTCTGGTCGCGAGTCGAGGCGGTCGCCGAATCGCGCAAATGGGACGCCTTGGCTGATGCCAAAGACGGCGGCTACCCGTGGTGGCGCCTAGGCCTCGCTGTCGGCAAGAGCCCGGAGCCGCTACGCCAGCAGTTCTATCGCCGATTCGAGCAGGACAAGTCGTAGCGCCCCCCAGGTACGCCAACGATTCTCAACAATGCAACCGGCGATGCCGAGTTACAAGTAATGACTCCCGCGTTGGCTGGCTTCGCCTGGCTCTCAGCTTGGCTGTTGGCAATGGGGATAACAGCGCGGCGGTGGCGCTCCGCAATTCTGGAACCCGAATGTGATGGCCATCGGAAGCGGTTGCGGTTCCTGCTCGGCTACCTCTTGGTTGGGCCATATGGAGCAAGCTCAGTAGTGGTGATGATCGTCTCCATGGTCGAGACGTTCCTCCTGGCGGACGTTGATTCGCTTCTCTTTCTCGCTCCCGTGGCATCGGTTGCTTGGCTCGTGATTGTTGGACTGAAGAAGCTGTGGACTCGCGACCACGCCCGACTCGATCGTCTCGTGATCAATGCGGCGCTCTTCCTGGTGGCCATGGGTCTCCCCGGCCACTACTACACGATCAGCTGGTGGGCGAGCCTCTGACAATCCCGGCCCTGGTTCGCAGGGTTGGCGAAGCTACGAGTCGGTTCCCGTTGTCATTCGGTAATGGCTGCCAACGACATCGTGTTTCCAGGATGGTATGACGATCCAACCAATCCGAAGTGTCGCTAATCCTTCGGCTGTTTCCTTGGTTGCGGAGAATTGAGGAAGACATTCGGTGGGTCGGGCAACAGCGTGGGGCATACGGCCTCGCAGCCTTTGGATACGATCAACGATGAACCACGGCTAAGGAGGAAGATTCGGTGGGCGGTGCAGTACTCGATCCAGGTCATTCGCCTGCAGGATCGTCGGATCCGAGGCGGTGGTACCAGAAGAGACGGTGGTGGGCCGTCGGCGGCACCCTGCTGGTGATTGGCGGAATAGGGTCGCTGTTAGAAGAACCGACTCCGTCCGGCTCGGCTTCCGCTGGCGAATCGGAGCAGACCGATCAGGAGATCGTCTCGGAGATCTCGACCACAATAACTGCCTCGGAGACTACATCGACATCAGTTTCAACATCGTCAGCATCTACAAGCGCTCAGACCTCTACTGCGGCCAGTGCACCGGAATCGACTACCACGGCTAGCGGGGCCGCCACCCAGGCTTGGAGCGAGGATGACATTGAGTACAAGCTTGCGTCTCTCGATGCCGGGTTTTTGCTCGATTCCGATGATCCTCGAATCGCTGGCTACAAAGACGCGCTAGACGACGCAGAGGGTGCGTGTGCTGCCGAGGACCGGACCGAGTTGGGCGACCTCGCGGTCAAAGGACGAGAGCTGCTTGCCGACCAGTCAATCGACTCCACGAATCTTGAGCTGCTAATGGCGATGCACGACGCAGCGGCTGGTACCGGAGTCGAGCGGTCCGTTGCCTGCTCCGAGATCATCGGGACGGTCGTGTTCCTAATGATCGAGGGTTGACATTACGGGGGTGGTTGATCTGCTGGGACCCGAACTGGGACCCTACGGGTCGGCGTGCGCCGATCTGCGCCTGAGTGCGAACGCCCTCGCCAAGCGGGATCCCGCACACCTCCGCACCCCCTGAGTGCGCTTACAAGGAGAAAGTCGGGGGTTCGAGTCCCTCAACGCCCACACTGGGGAACTGTGACGCTCCATTCGGCCCGACGGTGATGTGAATCACGTGGTGCGACGAGCCTACGAGAGATTGCCTCTCGGCTGCCCGGCGAGGAGTTTGGTGGTGATTGCGGCGAGTTGGTGGATCTCGTCGTCGGACAGGATCGAGAGGAAGTGCTCATGCAGGTCCTGATGGTGCTGCGGCCGGGCGGCTTCGAACACCTCCCGGCCCCGAGGGGTGATCGTGACGATGACTGCTCGACTGTCTGTGGGGTCGGCTGACCGGCGAACGAGACCCTGGGCCTCCAGTTTGCCGACGAGGCGGGACACCCGGCTCTGGCTGAGCGGCGTTCGGCGACGGAGTTCCGTCATCGGTAGACAGCCGCCACCCGAGGCGAGGGTCAGGAACAACAGGACCTCGAACTGGTGCAGGCCGATGCCATGACGTTGGGTCAGGCTTTGGTCGAGCGCACGTGAGAGCGCGTCGCCGGCACGGATCAGACCCAGAAACGCCGTGGCCTGCTCCTCGCTGAACAGGTGCTGATCCATCGGAGGGAGGGAACTGGGAGCCGAGTCGCGGGACGTCGCCATCCCGAGCGAGCGTATCAGATTGCATGCGCAAGCATGAATTATGTATGCTTGCGCATACGAACTGCATGAGGGTCAACACATGAAACCACAGCTGAACCACCTGATCGTCTGGGCCACCGACCGACGGGCGGCCGCCCAATTCTTCGCGAGCGTCACCGGCATGGGAACGCCGACCGCGTACGGCCACTTCACCCAGGTCGAGACCGGCAACGGCGTCACGCTCGACTTCGCCGACGCCAACGGCGAACCGGGCGGTCTTCACCTTGCGTTCCTGGTGACCGAGCGCCAGTTCGATGAGATCTTCGACAGGATCGTGGACCGGGAGATTCCGTACTGGGCCGATCCTCGGCGGTCAATGCCAGGGCAGATCAACCACCATGACGGCGGACGGGGCGTCTACTTCAGCGACCCGCACACCAATGTGGGATGGGAGATCATCACTCGGCCCTACGGCTCCGGCCCCAGGTTGGGAGAAGCCGAAGCTACCTGACCCTCCTCGTCGTTGAACAGTGCGGGGTGCTGGCCTGCCCGACATCAATGTACTAAAATCCTTTAGTACATTGATCGGTGGAAACCGTGGAGGTTGCAATGAGAGATCAACTGAGCCGTCTGAACATGGGGAGCGGGGTCGCCCAGAGCGTCCTGCGCGTTGTCGTCGGCGTACTGCTGGCGTGGCATGGATACCGAAAGTTCGCCGACGGGCTGGAAGGGTTCGAGGGATTTCTCGACTTCCTTGAACTGCCGGCACCGGGCCTGCTTGCCGTGTTGGTCGCCCTGCTCGAACTGGTGGGCGGGATCATGCTCGCTCTCGGGCTGTTGACCCGCGTTGTCTCGCTGCTGTTCGTGGTGGAGTTCGCGATCATCGTGTTGTGGGTGAAGCTGAACAAACTCGACGCGGTCCTCTTGGCGGGAACCGACCAGCCGGCGCTCGAGGTCGATCTGCTCAACCTGTCGTCGGCGCTCTTCTTCGTCTTCGCCGGGCCGGGTGCGATCGCTGTCGACAAGATGTTCGGGCTCGAGGCTGAGGCGGAGCGATCGGAGCGGATCCCGGCCGCAGTCTGACCGAGGGGGCTCAGCCGGCACCGCCAGGCCCCTCAACCGGCGTCGTCGTCACCACTGTCACCGTCGCTGTCGCAGAGCGGGCACCGCTCCTTTCGGCGGTGGACTCGCATATGAGCCGAGACCCGGTCCATCGAGTCGGCGATGACGGATCGCTCGTCGCCGGTGAGCACGTCGAGCAGGAACTGCTTGATCAGCGCGGCGTGTTCACCGGAGGCCGCGGCTAGCGCCTCCCTCCCGGCGGGGAGCAGCGTGGCCACCAGGCCACGACCATCATCGGCGATCGGAACCCGGGCGATCCATCCCCGTTGCTCCAGACGATTGGCGGTGTGGGTCAACTTCTGGGCCGACGACACGACCTGCTCGGCCAGCGTCGTCATGCGCATCTCGCCACCGGAGCCATCGAGACGAACCAGCACCTCATAGTCGCTGTGGGTCATGCCGTGGTCATGAGCAACGTGTTGGGCCAGGATCTCCTCCAACAGGCGACCGGCGTCGAGAAACCGGGTCCACGCTCTTAGTTCGTCCGGCGAAAGATGCCTCCCGGTCCCGGCCAGGTCGTCGGGGTTGTAGCCATAGGTGCGGTCGCCGGTTCCGGACGTCATTGCCTATCGAGTCTACCGACGGCCCGAACCCTGAGATCGTCCGGCTCGCCTGGCCCGGTTGGCGTGCCGCACGGGCTACGACGTCTGCCTGGTGATCGGGCTGGTAGACCAACCCGCGTTTGGCGACTACCCGCTGACATCGAGCGTCACCTGGGCCACGACCTCACTGAGAATGGTTCCGCCGGCCGGCATCGCTTCGATGGTCACGAACGGCCCCGGATCCAGGAGTGGCCGGGTGAAATCGATGCGGCCGTTCTCATCCACGGTCCACGTATCCCAGCCTCCAGGCCTCGCTGTGCCGATGATGCCACCGTCACGGTCGAAGGCGAACTCGGTGCCGGCGCAGAGCGGGTCGACCGTCAGCACGATGTTGAGCTCGTTGGTCTCGATCAGGTGGCTCACCTGAAGATCGGCTGACGCACGGAGATCGCAGACACCTTCCACGGTGAACTCACCGGTGGCGGCGACGGAATCGCTGTCGGCCAGTGCGAGCTGAACACTCCAGCTCTGCGCCGCCTTTCGGCTGCCGACCAGTTGATCGGTGACCGACTGCTCTCCGGTGGAGTCGAGGGTCAGTAACCTCAGGATGGGAATACCTTGAATCGACCCGTTTGCTTCGAGCTCCACGATTTCACCGGCACAGGCGGGATCAGACGTGACGTCGAACGTGACGGCGCTGCCGTCGTCGGCGACCGTGGAAGCAACAGCCAGACCGCATTCACCTGTCGTGACGACAGGCGCCTCGATGCTCGACGGTTGGGTTGTCGTTGGCCGGGTTGCTGTCGTGGTGATCGTCGTCGAGTCGTCCGGCTCATTCATGGTTGCGAGCGAGTCTTCGTCTGCTGCGTCGCGGAGGGTGACGAAGCCGACGATCATCACGATCACGGCTGCAGCCAATCCGGCCAGCGCCAATCGTGGGTTTGTCATGGGGCGTTCCTTCACGTCGGGCCGCAGGTCGACCACGACGACGGATTCGTCGTCCGCCGCGACCGACGGCGTGGATGCCTCCGCCACGATCTGGTTTCGCAGATCAGCGACGAAGTCGGGCGAGGGGCCCTCACCCTCGATGGAACGCACCAACAGTTCGAGATCGTCAGCCATGACCGCCTCCTGATCCGGCGACGCCGGAAGATTCGCCGAGTTGCTTTCGAAGCTCCCGTCGGGCCCTGGTGACCAGGCCCTCAACGGACTTGACCGACCGGCCGAGATGCTCGGCCATCGCCGGCACCGTGAACCCGTCGACGTAGTGGAGTGTCAAAACGAGCCGGTGGTCGACACTCAGTTCGCTGAGCGCCCGTTCCACCCGCAGCCGTTCCGCCAACTCAGCGTCGAGACGAGCGGTGTCGGCCACACCGACGATCCGGAGCTTGCCCTCGTAGCGGGTCTGCCGCCGCAACACGTCGATGAGTCGGTTGCGGGCGACGGTCAGCAACCAACCGATCGAAATCGATCGTGGATCGTCGACGCTGCGGATTGCCGTCATGAACGTCTCCTGGGTGACGTCTTCGGCCAGGGCGTGATCACGACAACGCCGGTGAACGAAGCGGTAGACCTCATCGACGTGAGTGTCGTACACCTCAGCGAAGGTGAGGTCCGCCGCGGCGTCAGCGTTGCCGGAGCTCTGGCGCTCGGTTTGTTCCATCACCGGCTTCAACGAACAACGACTGCGAACCCCCTCACGGGTCCAGTTTGTCACCTCACCGCCGGCCCCCAGCCGTTCCTGCACGGACCGCAGTTCCGGTAGGAGACCGATTCGCCGGTGGCTTCCCCGTCGGTGGCCGAGTCGGCAGCGTCGTCATCGCCATCGGACCCACAGGCGGTCATCATGATCAGGGTGGCGGCCAGGGCAGCCGCAAAGCGTTTCATAGCCTTTAGATGATGGTTCGACCCGGTAGATACGGCTGAGCGTCAACCTACACCTGAGGCGGCGGCGAGTGACCGGTCGCGGGATCGGGGGGCATCGCAGGCGTCGAGGTGGATCGACGGGCCACCGGTGGCGGTGGCATCGACGGCTCCGGCGCCAGCGGAGGCGGAAGCTCATGGGCCGGAATCGGATTGTCGATCGACGATGCCGCACCGTCACCGTTGGACTGTCGTTTCGAATCCCGGGCGATCAACACGAACGCTCCGGCGGCCAGGAGCAGGAACGCCACCGTGAACGCGCCCAACAGGGTCGTCGACGTGTTCGATCGGCCCGGTTGCGAATCGGCATCACGGAAATCGAGAACGCCGTCACCGTCGGCGTCGCCGACTCCCTCGAGTAGATCGCTCATCCCATCGCCGTCGGAATCGTCATCGAGGTAGTCGGGTACGCCCACCCCGTCGGAGTCGGTCTCGCCCTCCACCGCATCGGCGATGCCGTCGCCGTCGGAGTCGGTGTCGATGTAGTTGGGCAGACCGTCGCCGTCGGAGTCGTCGGTGCCTTCGGTCCGGTTGGAGATGCCGTCGCCGTCGCAGTCGTTGTTGGTCCCTCCCGGTGGCTGGTCGTCGGGATCCTCGAACGGATCGGGCACACAGGTGCTCGTCGGGTCGGGGTCGACCGCGGCGACATCCGCGTAGCCGTCCCGGTCGACGTCGACATCGTCGGCGCTGAACGTGCAGATCACATCGGCGCCCGGCGGCAGCGCCACCTGATCGCCGGTCACCGTTGCCCCCTCGCAGCTCAGGTCGACGTCATAGCCGTCCGGTCCCGACAGCCGCAGCGTGTAGAGCCCGGCGTCGGCCTCGGTCTCGACCAACTCGGCGGCGCCACCCGGAGCTGAAATCGTGCCGTCGTCCTCGTCGGTCACGGTCACCGTGAAGTCCGCGGCCGAAGCGGTTCCCGGTATCGGCTCGTCGTTCGCGACGAGACTGAGCACCGTCAGCGTCGAACGTCCGGTGGTCGTGATGGTGAGGTCGTCCATGACGAAGTCGGCTCCCCGCCGCTCGCCCACGTTGTCGAACACCGACAACACCACCGCCTCCGCCGGGGCCACGAACGTGAACGACGTCTCCCGCCAGACGAGGCTGTCGGCGTTCGGCATGTCACCGCTGCCGGCACCGGCGATGCGCTCGGACCCGTCGAGTATGTTGACGCTCACGTTGGGCAGGCGACCGTTGCCGTTGCGGTTGCCGTTGGCCAGCCAGGCGCTGACGCAGTAGGTCTGCCCCGGCGTCAACCCGCCGACGGCGGCCCGATAGACCTCCTGTTGCCGGTCGGCCACATCGAGCACCATCATCCGGCCCTGTGTGTCGTCGGGCGTGTGATCCTCCGATGTGGGAAACCACCAGCTGCCATGCTGTTCGGTCAGGTTGGAGGTGATCGTGTACTGGCCGTTCCCGATGCGCTTGGGATTGGGGCCGATCCACCCCATCGGCGTCGAACCCTGGGTCGTCGAGATGTCGACATCACCGCCTCCGGTGCCGAAGTCCTCGGTCCAGACCACGGTCGAGCAGTCGCCCTCGCCCGACTCTTCCTGGGCCGCGGCATGTCCGCCTGGAAACACAGCCGCCACCATGGCAGCAGCGAGGCAGGTCAGCATCAAACCCCCGAGCCGACGACCTACTGCATCCACCCTCGAAATGGTACCCAACGGTCGCGGCATCGACCCCGAACCCCCGGGAACGGTCGGCCGGGAATTCGCCCCGTCGACTCGTTACCAGTACCTGACGGCCCCCTCGAACAGCGCCGTGAGCGTCTCCTCGACGATGTCGATGGGGGCGTTGTCGAGCAGACGCCGCTGCGGCATCGACCCGGCGACCAGATCGGCGATGTCATCGGACCGGTAGCCGACGCCGGACAGACCGTTCGGCATCTGAGTCCGGCGCATCAACTCGACAAGACGATCCGCCAGGGCGTCACCGACCTCGGAGGGCCCGACATCGGTGACGTCGGCGCCGAGCCAGCGCGCCCCGTCCAGATGCCGTTCCGGTGCCTGTGGTGCGGTCGTCCGGAACACCGACGGCGAATTGACGATCACCGACATGCCGTGCGGCACGATCGGGGCGGCGCCCGGATAGCCGTCCGGCTGGAAGTCGCGACACAGACCCGAGACCGCGTACGACATGCCGTGCGGTGCGTGACATCCCGCGTTCCCGAACGCGATCCCGGCCAGGGTGGCCGCCCACATCAGTTGGTGGCGGGCCTCGACGTCGGTCGCGTCGGCCACCCCCCGCTCCAGATAGCGGCCCAGAAGGCGTAGCGCTTCGGCGCACCCGAGATCGCTCCACGGATTCGCCCCCTGACCCGACGGTCGCAGCGACGGCGCGGCTGGCGCCGGGCGATCGGTGTAGGGCCGCGCCGTGTAGGACTCGAGCGCGTGGCTCAACACGTCGAACCCCGTCGATGCCACCACGTTCGCCGGCAACGTCAGCGTGCAGTCCGGATCGATCAGCGCTTTCGTCGGACGCAGCATCGGCGACGCGATACCGGTCTTGGCCTGCATCTCCAACAGGTCGAACACCGCGATGCCGGTGCACTCCGAGCCGGTGCCCGACGTGGTCGGACAGGCGATGTGGGGCCGGAGCGGTCCCGGCACCGGTTCACCCCGACCGATCGGGGCGTTCACGTAGGTTTCGAAATCGGCCGGGTGGGTGGCGTAGAGGTTGGCGGCCTTCGCGGTGTCGATGACCGATCCGCCCCCGATCGACACGAATCCGTCGACCTCCGCGTCGACGGCGAACGCCGCTGCGTCGAGGAACGAACGGTCGGTCGGCTCGACCCGCACGGTGTCGTAGAGTGCCACGTCGACTCCGGCCGCATCGAGCGATCGTCGAACCTTGTCGACGTGCCCGGTGGCCATCAGGTCGACGTCGGTGAACAACGCCACCCGTCGCAGCCCGAGATTCCGGGCGATGTCACCGCACTCGGCGAGGCAGCCGGGACCGAATGTAACACTGGAGGCGTCGATGCTGAAGGCGGTGTCGCCACCCGGCAGCCCGAGCCCGGTGTGCTGGCAGCTCATCGACGACTCCTCCCTCGGTTCGACTTCGGTGATCCCGGTGACCTCGGTGATCCCGGTGACACGTCCCGCTCCGACGATACGTTCCGCCTCCCGAGCGGGCCACTCGAACGACCGAATCGCCGGTGGATCACCGAGTATCACCGTCCTGCCGCGGGCACGCGGCTAAGGTGGTCGGGCGGCGAGCGGAGCCCTGTCTCAGATGAGTGTTCCGCATGATCCTGCTTCTGTTCGAAAACGCCTCGGGAGCCCGCCGGCGATACCAGTGGCTCCTGACTGCCGTGCTGATCGTGCTGCTGGTACTGACGACGGCGACACCGGCCGCGGCACAGGACGCCGAACCGGGTGAGGCCCGCGAGGCCCCCGACGTCCCCGAAGCCCCTGCGGAGGAGCCGCCCGCGCCCGAGATACCGGTTCGTGACATCACCTTCCCCGTCGTCGGGCCGGTCACGTACTCCGACACCTTCGGTGCCTGCCGGGGTTATCGGTGCAGCCGGTCCCACAAGGGAGCCGACCTTTTCGGGGCCAAGCTAGCGCCGCTGGTGGCGGCGGCCGACGGCACGATCACGTTCGTCCGCCGTTCGGCGACGACCACGGCCGGTAACACCGTGATCCTCCGCGACGACGAGGGCTGGCGATACCTGTACCTCCATCTCAACAACGACTCACCGGGAACCGATGACGGCGCCAACCCCCAGGCGTGGATCCTGCCGAACCGCCTCCGCGTCGGCGACCGGGTCGAAGCCGGTGACGTCATCGGCTACCTGGGCGACTCGGGCAACGCCGAGCGAACCCCCAACCACCTTCACTTCGAGATCCGGCCCCCGGGCCAGGGTTCGATCAACCCCACCGCCAGTCTCGAGGCGGCCGAAGCCGCCGGAAGAGTTGTGCCGGTGGCACCTCTGGCCTCCACCGCAGCCGGGCGAGCCGAGTACACGGCCATGATCAGCGCCTGGTACCGGGCGCTGCTCAAGCGGGAACCGACGAGCGCAGAGTTGTTCGCCTGGGCCGACCGGTTCGACGTCGGGTTCGCCACCAAAGCCGACCTCATCGCCGATCTCACCATGGCCCCACCCCGGCGCGATGCCGCCGGGTCGGTCTACCGGTCGTTCCACGTGGCGCTGCAACGCCGTCCCGACCTGACCGAGATCCGAGCCTGGCTGAAGCGCTACGAAGCCGGAGCCGACACCGAAACGATCGTCGGTGAGCTGCTGGCCGGCACCGAATGGGCGAACACCCACGGATCGCTGTCCGACGCCGAGTTCGTCGAGGTGCTCTACCGCAACGCCCGTGGTCGGCCACCGACCGCCGGCGTACGCAGGTACTGGCTCGGTCAGCTCGCCGCCGGCCGGGCCCGAGCGTCGATGGCCGCCTATTTCGTCGACTCCTATGGACTGAAAAACGACACCTGGCATGCGCTCGAGGTGACCCAGGCGTTCCGGGCCGGCCTCGACCGCCTCCCGACCGAGGTCGAGTACGACCAATGGATTACCCATCTCGACAACGGCGGCCTGCTGCCCGACGTCGTCGAAGCCATCAGGGGCTGAGAGGCTATCGCTCCGCTTCGACTCCGTCGGCCACCAGCAACTCGGCCGACATGTCGTCGCGGCACGGGTTGCAGATGCCGTGGGAGATCGGTGGCAGCGAGGTCTGCTCCAGAAGACGTTCGCTGTGAACGAGCTCCTCGATGTCCAACCACGTCGAACCCGATCGGCCGCGCCCGCACCAGCTGCAGACCACGACCGGTTCGGCGTCGGTGTTGGGGCGCCGATCGGTGTCGAGCAGCAGAACCGGCTCCCGTGGCTCCTCGAAGGTCAGTTCACACCGGAAGTGCACCCCGGTATCGGCCTTCGGGGTGACGGTGAGCTCGAACCAACGTCGAGCGTGGGCGGCATCACAACGCAGCGGAACACGAACCTGCTTGTGGTCGGCCCGCACCCGAGCGACGAGCAGCTTCCACAGGTCGCGCACGTCGTCGCGGTCGAAATAGGTCCACAGCGTTCGTCCTGACGATGACGGGCCGAGACCCGGTGCCCCGTTGTCGGTGGCGAACTGGTCCCAATCCTGTCCGACCGTGGTGAACACGTCGTTGCCGTCGATCCAGTACTCGATGACCGTGGCGGTCCCGCTGACGCGACCGGGCGGGACCTTCGGCGCACGGTGGCTGACGGTGTCGTCGACGGCGAGCGCCGCCTCGATGTCGGCCCAGAGATCCGCCGGGGGCTCGACCAGGTCGAGGTCCGATGGCTCGATCGCCGACGCGAGACGGGCGATCCCTTCGACGACGGACGGGTCGATCCCGTCAACGTGCTGGTGGGGCTTCATGGTCCCAGTCTACCCAACCGTCACGCCCCCGGACCCACGTGGAGCACCCGCATCATCTCGTGGTCCTCGTGGGAGAGGATGTGACAGTGCCACACGTAGCGGCCGGGTTTGTCGAACGTCGCTTTGATCCGGGTGATCTGGCCCGGTAGGGCGGTGACCATGTCCTTCGGTGCGTTCTCCACATACTCCGCCGGCCGGGGCACCGATGAACCGATTGTGTGCGACGCCAGCCGGAAACCGTGGCCGATCAGACCGTTGTGTTGCACCACGGCCTGCTCGACCAGGTACGTCCCATCACCGTTGGGCGTCGGCGCCGTCACACCGTCGGGATCGAGCACCCGATCGCCCTCATCGGTCGCCGAGTCCCAGACGATCTCGTCTCGCCCGAGGATCTCGAAGTTGACGAGATGCAGGTGAATCGGGTGGGCGTCGCCGGTCACGTTCCAGATCTCCCACTCCTCGGTACTGTCGAGCGCCGGGTTCTCCGTCGTCGGACTGTGCCAGCCGATCGAACCTTCCATCTGGCCGACGAGCCCCACCTCCTCATAGATCTCTTCGTCGGGCCAGTGGATCGGATTGCCGGTGTAATCGGTGGCGGGCTCGGCGGTGCCGAGCAGTGGCTGGAGGCGACCGAACTCGTCGAGTCCCTCGAACAACGCCACCTTACGAAGGCGATCCGGTGCCGGAACGACCGGCCCGAACGAGATGCCGGTGGGGGAGCGGTCCGGCACGCTCACATCGAGCGGCTGCACCACGTCGAAGGCCATGATGCGGTCGGTCTCACCAAAGATCTGCGGCCCGGGAATATCGCCGCCGAACGGTTCGTCGCCACCGATGTTGCGCATGATCACCCGGCTGCCGGCCGAGACCGACTTGAAGTCGATGATCACGTCGTAGCGGGATCCGGTCTCGATCAACAACGTGTCGACGGTCGTGGGGCTGGACGCAAGGCCCTGGTCGCTACCGATCACGGTGAACGGGAGCGGTCCGCTGACCGCGGCCGAGAGGTCGGTGGCGCCGGGCGGGACCTCGACGAACTGCACGGCCAGGAATCGGCTGTCGCAGCCGTTCAACAGACGCAGACGGTAGTTGCGGGGCTCGACGGCGGCAGCGGGCCAGATGGTTCCGTTGACCAGCATGTGATCACCGAAGAACTCCGCCAGCGCCGTGGGTCCGCCGCCGGGGAACAGGTCGGGAGGCAACTCGGCACCCTCGCCGGTGATGAAGTCGTCGTAGAACGGATCGCCGGGGAACGCCGGGTAGAACAGCGCACCGGTGTCGGTGAACATCCGATCCTGGATGGCCAAGGCCATCTCGTAGGGGAATGCCGGCAGGTCAAGCGGATTGTCCGGCCGACCGGTGTCGTCGTCGTCTCGGAGGATGTAGAAGCCGGCCAGCCCGGCGTAGACGTTGAGCCGGGTGATGCCGAGCGCGTGGTCGTGGTACCACAGCGTTCCGGCCGGTTGATCGTTGTGATACGTGTAGCGCTTGCCCGTCCAGCGGGGTCCTCGCACCCGGTAGCCGGGCGAGAAGAAGTACTCGGGGTTGCCGTCGAACTCAGGGTCGGTGTGACCACCGTGGAGGTGGGCGACGATGGGCGGCCCGTCGGCGGGGATCGAGTAGCCCTCATAACCCGGCAGCGAGTAGGCCCAGTGCAGGCTCGTGTCGACCGGTAGGAGGTGACCGTCGGGGAGTTTGTTCTGCCAGGTGACCTCGACCGGCACGCCGCTGCGGGCCTCGAAGGTCATACCCGGCCACGTTCCCCCGGGACCGTTGGGTCCGTACCCCCAAACCGTTGTCGGCAACGGTCTGCCGGTCGACGGATCGATCAGGCCCGTGCGCTGCACCCTCTGTTGAGCGGCGATCTTGAACTTGTTGTTGGGAGATCGGAAGACGAACCCGGGATCCAACGCATTGGCAGCCCTATGCACGAACTTCGGCTGCGCCGCCGGGTCGGCCAGCCCGAACGCGGCTGGAGTGGCGCTCGCCGGATCGAGCCCTCCCATCAGATTCAGGTACACGGCCGCGCCGGTCGCGGCCGACGCCTTGATGAATTGCCGACGAGTAATCATTGCTTTGCCACCTCTAGCTCACGCCAACGCCGACCCGCCGTCGTCGCCACGTTAGGTCACCCGAAACTCGGCCGAATAGAGGCGTTGGACCCTTCTCGGCGGCCGGTGGTCAGACGCCGTCGACCAGCATGGTCGGGAGGCCGAGAAACCGCCACGGCTTGCGTCCGTAGACCACCATGCCACCGGTCAACGCTGCCCGAAGCCGACTCATTCGCTCCAATGACAGCATCAGGAACACCGCCGGATCGGCATTGAGGTGGGCGTCGGCCCGATCCGGTCGCCCCCTGGTGATGTGAAGCCCGCCTCCGTCCTTGACCCAGCTGTAGTCGTGGCCGGCGCGGAACCGCAGGTGATAGACGCCGTCGGGCTGGCGCCGCGCCTTGTCGGCGTCGACGAAGAACGGCGTGGTGGTCATGATGGCATCGACGGCGACGTTGGCCTCCCGCCGCTCGAACGACGGTGGGTCCGCGCCGGTCACCGCGGCGATGTCGCGGCCGTGCAGCACCAACTCGTTGACTGCGAGACCGCACAAGTCGCTGACCATGCACCGGTTGCCGTACAGCCAGCGGTCTCCGTCGTCGGCCGCCAGCTCGGCCAGATAGCGGTCGAACTCGCTCACCACCAGTTCGGCCAGCTCCGCCGGCTCGGATTCGTCGATGTGGGCCCGGGCCTCGGCCGAGAACGCCGCGACATCATCGGGCCGCTCGAAATCCGCGCCGTAGGAGTGCTGGGCCTCCCACAGGGCCGGCAGGGCGGCAACGTGACGGCCGAGATCGGCCACCGTCCAGTCGAGATTCGGCACCGGCGTGCCACCGTCGCCGCATTGGCGAAGTTCGTCGGCGAACCACGTTGCCCGTTGCCTGATCGCCTCGGCGACCCACGGTTCCAGTCCGGCTCCAGCCACAGTGCGCCTCCTCTCGGGAGCGACGTGAGCCTACCATCTCGGGTCCGTGAGCTCGGATCGTCGCAGCAGGCTTCAGCGATCCCCGGCTTGCGGGTTCGGACCGGCGGGGCGTAGCGTTGTGGCGGCAGCGGTGGTCGCCGGAAGGTGGTCCACCGACTCGGGTCGCCACGACCGGGGCGAGCCGATCGCCCCAGCACATCAAGGAGCGTCCCATGACCGTCGTCGACCGCACCACGGCCGTCCATCCACTCGATCGCCTCACCGAAGACGAATCCACGGCGGCGGTTGAGATCGTGAAAGCCGACGACCGCTTCGGTCCGAGGATGCGATTCGGGAGCGTCAACCTCAGCCCACCGCCCAAGTCGGTGGTGTTGAACCACTCACCGGGTGACGACTTCGATCGGGCGGTCGACATCGTGCTCCTCGACAACTCGGACGGCTCGACCTGTGAGGTGACCGTGTCGCTCACCAACGGAGCGGTGTCGACCTGGCAGCGGCTGGAGGGGGTGCAGCCGTCGGTCATCATGGACGAGTTCTTCGAAGCCGAGGAAGCGGTGCGGAACGATCCGGACTTCCAGGCGGCGATGGCCAAACGGGGCATCACCGACATGGACCTCGTGACCGTCGATCCGTGGTCGGCCGGCAACTACGGCGACGAACTCGAGTCGAACAGCCGTATCGTGCGCGGCCTCGTCTGGGTCCACGACAAACCCGGCGACAACCAGTACGCCCGCCCCATCGACGGTCTCATCGTGCTGGTCGATCTGGCCGAGGGCAAGGTGGCCCGGGTCGAGGACCACAAGGTGTTCCCCGTCCCACCCGAGTCCTCCGAATGGTCGAGTTCGTTCCCCGACGAGACGCCGGAGCAGCGAACCGACGTCAAACCGCTCGACATCACCCAGCCGGAGGGTCCCAGCTTCTCCGTCGACGGCGACCGGCTGAGCTGGCAGAAGTGGGACATGCGTATCGGCTGGCACAGCCGTGAGGGCCTCGTCATCAACACGGTCACCTACACCGAGGGCGACGACGTGCGGCCCGTCCTGTATCGGGCGTCGCTGGCCGAGATGACCGTGCCCTACGGTGATCCGTCGATCACCCAGGCCCGTAAGAACGCCTTCGACGTCGGCGAGTACGGCCTCGGGATGCTGGCCAACTCGCTCACCCTGGGCTGCGACTGCCTTGGTGAGATCCACTACATGGACGCCCACGTGTGTGACGCCCAGGGGGACATCTACCGCATCCCGCAGGCCATCTGCATCCACGAAGAGGACTTCGGCATCTCCTGGAAACACACCGACTTCCGCACCGAGCAGGTCGAGGTCCGCAGGCTCCGCCGTCTCGTGGTCAGCTTCATCGCCACGGTCGGCAACTACGAGTACGCCGTCTACTGGTACTTCTACCAGGACGGACGGATCGAGAACGAGATCAAGATGACCGGCATCCTCACCACCGGCGGCCTCGACGACGGCGACAGCACACGCTATGGCACCAAGCTGGGTCCGAACCTGTACGGCCCCAACCATCAGCACTTCTTCTGCACCCGACTCGACATGTGGATCGACGGCACCGACAACACCGTCGTCGAGGTCAACACGGTGCCCGCCCCCGACGACGAGAACCCGTTCGGCAACGCCTTCTACGGCGAGCAGACCGTGTTGGCCACCGAGTCGGCGGCCCAGCGCCGCATCGATCCGTTCTCCGGGCGGTACTGGAAGATCCAGAGCGGCCACCGCACCAACCGGACGGGGGAGCCCACCGCCTACCGCCTCCTTCCCGGCGACAACGTCGTGCCCTTCGCCAACGACGACTCGTCGATTCGGGCCCGGGCCGGCTACATGTGGAACCACGTCTGGGTGACGCCCTACGACCCCGACGAGAACTGGCCCGCCGGCACCTACCCCAATCAGCACGCCGGCGGCGACGGGCTACCCCGCTGGACGCAAGCCGACCGGTCGATCGAGAACACCGATGTGGTGTTGTGGTATGTGATGGGCGCCCACCACCTGCCCGCCCTCGAGGACTGGCCGGTGATGCCCGTGGCCGGCATCGGCTTCACGCTCAAGCCGATCGGCTTCTTCGATCGCAGCCCGGCCATGGACCTGCCCGCTGCCGACCACTGTGGCTGAGTTCATTCGCTGGATCGACCCACTTGCGGCCTGGTAGTTTTGACCTGAACCAAAGGAGCGTGCTATGTCCCTTGACGCTGTTCTAGCCCATGCCGTCGAAGCCGATCAGGTGCCGTTCGTCGTCGGCATGACCGGCGACTCCACTGGTGTCACGTATCGGGGGGCCGCCGGCATGGCGTCCGCCGACAGGGCGGCCGACACCGACACCGTCTTCCGTATCTTCTCGATGACCAAGGCGATCGGTGGGTTGGCCGCGGCGATACTGGTCGACCGCAACGAATTGAGCCTCGACACCCCGATCGCCGAGGTGCTGCCGGCCTGGGACGATCTCCAGGTGCTCGAGGGTTTCGACGGTGACACCCCCCGCCTGCGCCCGCAGCAGACCAGGGGAACGATCCGCCACCTGACCACCCACACCAGCGGCATGGAGTACGAGTTCTGGAACGCCGACGTCGCCAAGTACCTCGAGGTCGCCGGACACCCGACCATCCTGTCCGGACTGAACGTGTCGCTGAACTACCCGCTGACCGCCGATCCCGGTACACGCTGGGGATACGGGCCGAGCATCGACTGGCTCGGTCGGATCGTCGAGACAATCGACGGACGCCGAATCGATGCGTTCTGTCGGGAGGAGATCTTCGAACCACTCGGCATGGCCACCACCGCGTTCGAGCCCGACGGTCTCGAGGACCGGTTGGCCGACGTGTTCATCCGGGGTGAAGACGGCACGTTCGGTCAGATGGAACTCGCTCCACCGTCATCGCCGGAGGTCTACGGGATGGGTCACGCCCTGTACTCCACCGCCGGCGACTACATGCGATTCCTGCGCATGATCCTGAACCGGGGAGAGCTCGACGGGAACCGCATCCTCTCGGCCGACGGCTTCGCCACCATGACCGCCGATCAGATGAACGGATTGGCGTTCGAGACGATGGTGTCGTGCGCACCGATCACCGCGGATGTCGTACTGCCCGCCGGGACGGTGCACAGCATGATCGCCACCTTGCACACCACCGATGTCCCCGGGAAGCGTTCGGCCGGCACCCAGAGCTGGGCCGGCGTCTGCAACACCCACTACTGGGTCGACCCCGACAGGGATCTGGCCGGCCTGATCATGACCCAGTCGTTGCCGTTCGTCGAACCGCCGTTCCTGCAGGCCTACGACGCGTTCGAGCGGGCCGCCTACGAGGCCCGCTGACTCTCGGACAAGGCGGCGACGACGGCCGCCACGAGCTCGTCAATCGGACGTCGCGAGTCGACCGTCAGATCGGATACCTCGGCGAACAGGTCGCCTCGCCGGCGCGCCAGCGCGGCGAACTCCTCGACGTCGATGTCGCGTCGATGGGATCCGGCCGCCGCCCGTTCGACGAGCACATCGACGGGTGCCTGGAGCACGCCCACGAACGCCCGGCGTCGCATCGCATCGCGGCACAGCGCGTCGTCGACGGTCGACGCCGCGGCCGTGATGATGGTCGGCGTCTCGACCGCCAGCGCACCGAGCAGCAGACCCCGCTCGATCTCGTGCAGACGGGGCACACCGTGTTGGTTGGCGAGATCGGCACCGGTGACGCCCCACAGGCGGCTGATGTCGTCGTCGGAGTCTCGGACCGGCCGACCCAGACGCTCGGACAGCGCTCCGGCCACCGTGGTCTTGCCCGCTCCCATCAAGCCGGTCAGCACCATGTGTGGAACCCCGAGCGCCACCGTCCTAGACCACCGCCGTCATGCCGCCGTCGACGAACAGCGTCTGCCCGTTGACATAGCTCGACGCGTCGGAGGCCAGGAACACCACGGCGCCTCCCAACTCCTCCACCCGTCCCCAGCGGCCCGCCGGTGTGCGAGCCGACACCCACTCGGAGAACTCAGCATCCTGGACCAGCGGCTCGGTGAGCTCGGTGGCGAAGTAGCCGGGGGCGAGGGTGTTGACCTGAATGCCGTGGGGCCCGAGGTCGGCGCACAGACCGCGGGTCATCAGGTTCAACCCGCCTTTGGACGCCGTGTAGGGCACGATCGTCGGACGCCCGAGTTCGGACTGGACGGATCCGATGTTGATGATCTTGCCCCGTCCCCGCGTCACCATCGATCTGGCCGCGGCCTGGGCCACGATGAACGGCGCGATGA
The DNA here is from genome assembly GCA_965216675.1 of Acidimicrobiales bacterium. Lineage (GTDB taxonomy): Bacteria > Actinomycetota > Acidimicrobiia > Acidimicrobiales > SZUA-35 > JAHELU01. Next base: position 4,099,838 of record CBDCGK010000004.1, read on the forward strand.
GGTTGAGTTCGAGTAGCGCCCGGAACCGGTCGACATCGAAGTCGAGAACCGGCGCTCGGTCCTGCATGCCGGCGTTGTTGACCAGAATCTCGAGCGGTCCGATGTCGGCCTCAATCGAGTCGATCATCGCGTTCACCGCCGAGGTGTCGGTCACATCGGCCACGATGACGTCGACCTGCAGCCCGTCGGCCCGCAGCACGGTCGCCGCCTCCCCGAGCGCTTCGGCCGAGCGGGCGTTCAGGACGACGTGTGCCCCGGCCTCGCCGAGGGCTCCGGCCAAGGCCAGACCGATCCCGCGGCTCGAACCGGTGACAAGAGCCACCCGCCCGGTCAAGTCGAACCTCTGGCTCATGCGGTGACCAACTGCGGATCGTACATGGTGCCGACGGTAGTCGCGGGTGCCCGGTGTCGCGTGTCGGGAGGCTCATCGACGGCCGTCGCCCGCCGATGGACCTGTAGTCCGCTCTTCGCAGGATGACCCATGCCCGATCCCGTTGAACTCCTCGACGAACTACCAGACCTGATCTGCTGTTTCTGGCCAGACGGCACCCTTTCGTATGTGAATCAGGCCTATGCCAGGTTCTACGGGTCAACGCCAGACGCCCTTATCGGCACCTCGTTCCTGGATCTGGTGCCGGCCGAGTTCCGATCGGTCGTGGAGGCCAACCTCCGGAACCTTCGCGATTTGAGTCCCGACAAGCCCACCATTGTCGACGTGCATCAGGGGGGCGACGCGGAGGGAAATCCGCGCTGGTTTCGCTGGACCAACAAGGCCTTCTTCGGAACCCACTCCGATGAGCCGCTGGAGTTCGCCGGAATCGGCCATGACATCACGGCTCAACGGGAGGCCGAGGAGCGAACGAGGTACCTCGCGGCGCACGACTCACTCACGGGTCTGATCAACCGGCATACGCTCGTCGAACGCCTGGAAACGCGGTTGAACATGACGAGACGGGAGCGGCGGAGCTTCGGACTGCTCTACATCGATCTCGACGGACTGAAGACCATCAACGACCGCTATGGTCACTCGGCCGGCGACGACTTCATCAAACGGGCGTCGAACGCCCTCCTGCAATCGTTTCGGGAGAGCGACATCGTCGGCCGGATCGGCGGTGACGAGTTCGTCGTCATCTGCCCCGGTGTTTCGCAGCCATTGACGCTGACCTCGATGTTGGAGCGGGCGCGGGCCGAGCTGAAGCGGGTTCACCTCGATCTCCCGGGCGCCGCCACCATCGGCATCAGCGCCGGGGTTGTCGTCTGCGACGGAAGCGAAACGGCCGACGCCGTGCTACAGGAGGCCGACCAGGCCATGTACCGCGACAAAGAGCAACGCAAGATCCGCCGTCAACAGGTTTGAGAGAAGGTCTTGGCGAGCGACGAAAGACGTTCGACGTCGAGCGGGTTCGACCAGATGCCGTCCCTCTTCACGGCTGAACCAACGATGAGGCCGTCGGCTCGACCGTAGTCGGCGACGTTGTCGGGGTTCACCCCGGATCCGACGAGCGTCGGGACCGCCACCCGATCGGCCACGGCTGCCACCTCGACCGGATCGGTAGGCTGCCCGGTCGACGAGCCGGTGACGATCACCCCGTCGGCCAGGAAGAACTCGGCGGCCGCCGCGGTGTCGGCCACGTCGACGTCGTCGGTGACGACGCATCCGCCGCCAGGGCGACCGCCAGAGCCTCACGGTTTGCGCCGGCCAGCACCTGGACGCCCAGTGGCAGCTGAACCGCTGAACGCACCGCCACTCCGGCGGCGGTCATCGCGGCCACGACCTCTGGACCGACCGTGTTCCGCAGGTACGGGCGGTCACCCATGTTCTCGATGATGATGCCGTGAAAGCCAGCCTCCTCGTAGAGGCGTGCCTCGGCCCCGGCCCTGGAGACGAGCTGATCCACCGTCCCCGACGATCGGGGACTGCCGGGAAGCGGGTCGAGGTGGACCACGCCGATGAGCGCTCGGTCGACACCGAAGATTCGTCGCACCACACCGTTCCGGTCCACGAACCTCACCGTAGCCGCTCGGTCCGACACCGGGCCCGAGGTCGACCCGGGCACCGACCGTTGACTACCATCCACTGACCGAGTGGAGGACACGACATGACGGCATCCGACGGCGAAACCGTTCACCCGTTCAGAATCGATGTCGACGATGACGTGCTCGACGACCTACGGGCCCGCCTGACCAACACCCGATGGCCCGATGCCGAGGTCGTGGACGACTGGTCGCAGGGCACACCGCTCCACTACCTGCAGGAGGTCTGCTCGTATTGGGCCGATCCCGATCGGTACCGGTGGCGGGAGCGGGAGGCGGCCCTCAACCGTTTCGCTCAGTTCACCACGACGATCGACGGACTCGACATCCATTTCATCCACCAGCGATCACCGCACGACGGCGCCCTTCCACTCGTGATGACCCACGGTTGGCCCGGCTCGATCGTCGAGTTCCACAAGGTCATCGAACCGCTCACCGACCCGACCCGTTTCGGTGGCGACGCAGCCGACGCCTTCGACGTGATCGCGCCGTCACTGCCCGGGTTCGCGTTCTCGGAGAAGCCGACCGAACCGGGCTGGGGCGTCGAGAAGATCGGGGAACTGTGGGCCCGACTCGTGGCCCGGTTGGGCTATGACCGCTACGTCGCCCAGGGAGGCGACTGGGGTTCAGCCGTCACCACCGCCCTGGCCGCCCACGATCCCGACCACTGTGCCGCCATCCACCTCACCTTGGCCATGTCGGCCCGACCGACCGGCGAACCGACGACCCCGGACGAACACCACGCTCTGGCCCGGATCAAGCACTACCGTGACTGGGACTCCGGCTACTCCACCCAGCAGAGAACCCGCCCCCAGACCCTCGGCTACGGGCTGCATGATTCACCGTCGGGGCAGGCGGCCTGGATCCTCGAGAAGTTCTGGGCCTGGACCGACTGCGACGGCCACCCGGAGAACGTGTTGAGCCGGGACGAGCTGCTCGACAACATCATGTTGTACTGGGTCACCGGCTCGGCCACCTCGTCGGCTCGCATCTACTGGGAGAGCTTCGGGCGGACCCGCCGTCCGACGGTGACCGTGCCTACCGGCTTCTCCGTCTACCCCCGCGAGATCGTTCCGCCGGTTCGGCCGTGGATCGAGGCGCAGTACCAGAACGTGATGCACTGGGCCGAACACGACAAGGGCGGTCATTTCGCCGCGTTCGAGGTTCCGGAGACCTTCGTCGCCGACATCCGCGATTGCTTCCGCCCGTTCCGCTGAGCTGCACGGCCGCGGCTCTGCTTCTGCGGTCGTGAACTACGATGCGCGGATATGACCTCCGGCCCCTCGTCGTCGCCATCGCCCGCTGCGGGCTGGTATCCGGACCCGCTCGATCCGTCCCGGGAACGATTGTGGGACGGGGGCCAGTGGAGCGAGCAGACCCGCCCGACCGGATCCGGCTCAACGCCGGTCACGTCCATGCCCGTGCGGCAGGCGGCCCGGCCATCCCCGGTTGCCGACGGGTCCGCCACCCCTACCGAGGTCCGGCGGGAACGGTCGGGGAGTGGATGGTCCACCGGGTCGATCCTCGGCCTCGGCTGCGGGCTTCTGGCCCTGTTGTCGGTTGGCGGGTGTGTGGTTCTGGTCGGTGTGGTCCCGCTGGTGGCGGTGCGGAGTCAGGGTGCCTTCAGCGAGGAGGCGACCGAGATCGCGGTTGCGGTGCCCGAGCCCGTGCCCACGACGATGATGGTCGAACCGGGCTTCGTGGCGACGACCGGACCCGACGGGCCGGTTTCGGACTCGGCCGGTCCGCTGGCCCTGTTCGGAATGCCGGCCGAGGTGGTGCAACCGACCGACGGCGACATCGCGGTCTTGGAGGTCACCGTCGAGACACCGGTCGACGTCACCGAACCGATCTTCGCCGCCGGCGGATCCGACATCGAGCCCGGTGACCGGGAGGTGGTGGTCGGTGTACCGGCCACCATTGCGCTGCGGAGCGCCTCCGTCGACCCTCTTGTCATGCAGGACCCCTTCAGCTGGTCGATCGTGGGCGGTTCCACCGGGAGCGATTACCGTCCGGCCGCCATCGACTGCGGGGCCATCGACGATGACCTGACCGAACTCGACGAACTGGGTATCGGGGTCGGCCGTACCGGTGTCGTCTGCTTCGTCGTCGAGATCGAAGACTTCGAGCATCCCGAAACCCGGGTGGTGCTCACCGCCGGAGATGGTGCGCCGGCGGTCTGGATTCGGCAGTTGCCGTGACGAACCGAGTGAACCGTGCGCCCCGGTACCCGAGAAAGGGACCGATGGCGCACGGTTCTGTGGGGATCCGCCGGTTCAGTAGTTCAGGACGGGTGCTGACGGCAGCCTGATACGGGAACCGGGGTCAACCGTCCGAGGCCTCCTCGGCCAGTAGCGACCGGGCACGCTCACGGGCGACGTCGTCGGTCGGAAGACCCCGGGCGATGGCCTCGTTCAACACATCCAGTGTGGTGGAGAAGATCGCATCGAGCATCGCATCGCGCTGGGCGTCGGTGATGTGGCCGACCTCCCTGCTCCCGGCGATGGCTCCACCGGCGCTGACCACGTAGTCGGGCGCCCAGAGGATGCCGCGCTCGGCCAGAGCAACGCCGTCCGAGGAGCGGGCGAGCTGGTTGTTGGCCCCTCCACAGATCGCGGTGGCCTTGATAGCGGGAATCGTGTCGGCATTGAGGATGCCGCCGACGGCGTTGGGGGAGAGGATGTCGACGTCGGTGCTCAGAATCTCGGTGGCATCGACCGTCGTTGCTCCGAACTGTTCGGCCACCCGCTCTGCCGCGGCCTGATCGACGTCGGCGACAATCACCTCGGCTCCGGCCGCCACCAGGTGGCCGACGAGGTTCGACCCGACGCCGCCGGCTCCCTGGACCGCCACCCGGCGTCCTTCGAGCGTCTCGCCGCCGAACGCCGCGGCCGCGGTGGCACGGATACCGTTGAACACGCCAAGGGCCGTCGGAGGGGCCGTGCTGCCCGCCCCGGAGGCTCGACCGGCCACATGGTCGGTGACCGAGGCCAGCACCTCCATGTCGTCGGCATCGGTCCCGACGTCGGGTCCGGCGGTGTAACGACCGTCGAGCGAGGCGACGTATCGGCCGAACGCCGTCAACAGCTCCGGCGTCTTGTCGGTGTTGGGATCACCAATGATGACGGATTTCGCCCCGCCCATCGGCAGGCCGGCCAGCACCATCTTGTAGGTCATGGCTCGTGACAGGCGGAGGACGTCGGTGAGCGCGTCCGCTGTCGATCCATAGGGTCGGAACCGCACGCCTCCACCGGCCGACGGACCCCGTCGATGATGGATGGCCACCACGGCGCGCAGGCCGGTCGGCGCGTCGGACACGAACGTGACCTGCTGATGATCGTCGAACTCCGGGTGATCGAACACGAGGAATCACGCTACCAGTCTCACCAGTGCGGTGGCCGAGGCGGCGGCGATGACGACGACGGTCAGTGGCGCCCGCCGCCACACCATGACCGCGGCGACGGCCAGGCCGACGGTACGGGCGTCGACCGTGAGCCTGGCGTCGGACACGAAGGTGAGCTGGGCGATGACACCGGCGATCACCGCGGCCGGAAGCAGGTCGGCGAGGCGACCAAGCACAGGGCGGCGAGCCAGGAACGGACCGGCCCAGAACATGCCGAGCAGCCGCTGACCGGCCACGCCGGCCGACATCGCGACGATGGCCCACCAACTCACGGCCGCTCCCCATCGGTCGACCCCGGGTCGGCCGAGGCGCCGGGAGCGCCCGGGTCGACGGCAGCAGGAGCGGGTGCGGCGGCGGTGACGGCGAACACGGCGACAACGGCTCCGAGGGCGCTGGCCAGGATCGGCAGACCACCCGGCGCGATGGGCACCAGAACGCAACAGATGCCACCACCGACGATGGCGGCCGTCAGCCCGTCACGACGACGGACCAGCGCCCCGATGATGGCCATCAGCGTTGCCGGGAACACGGCGTCGAGGCCCCACGCCCGTCCGTCGCCGATCACGTCGCCCAGGAAGGCACCGGCCAGGCTGCCGACCCACCAGCCGATCATCAGTGCCGCGGTGACCCGCCAGAACACCCGGCGCAGCGCCGCCTGGTCGCCCTGTTGCACCGCCAGCCCAACGTTGGGATCGAACGAGTTGACCGCGGCCGCCGCCCGTTCCCACACCGAGGCCCGGTAGCGGGCACCCAGACTCAGGGCCATCAGCCCGAATCGGGAGGCGACCAGCCACCCGCTCAACACGGCGACAACGGCCGAGCCACCGGCATCGCGTACGGTGAGGAAAGCCAGCTCACTGGTGGCCGAGTAGACCAGCAATGCTGCCCCAAGGGTGGTCGGTATCGACACACCTCGCTCGATCATCGCCACACTCACGGTCACACCGACCGCGAAGTAGGTGAAGGCGAGGGCGACGTAGTCGGCCCGGCGGGGAGCGCTCACGACTTCCGGCGGTCCTGACGCGCGGTTTCGGTGGTCTGCAGCCGCCGGATCGGAGTTTTGGGCGTCAACCGGCGGTGTCGCCGTCGATCGACTCGCGGATGAGATCGGCGTGACCGCAGTGACGGGCGTACTCCTCGATCATGTGGACCATGATCCACCGCAGGTTCCAGGTCTCACCGGTTCGAGGATGGGACTGCTTCGACACCTGGTCGAGCGATTCGGCCGCCGCCTCCCGGGCTCGGGAGTCGTCCACCGCCGCTTCGAACGCGGACAGCAGCTCGTCGATCGACAGCGACTGGGCGTGGGTCATCTCGGCGTCGGGGTCGCGGTCGAAGTCGAACGCGGCGGATCGCTCGCTCAGATCGTCACTGTCGAAGCGGACCCGAAACCAGTGTTCCTCGACAAGCGTCATGTGGCCGATCAGGCGTGACAGACTCAACGTCGACGGCGGAAGCGCTCGCTGGAGCTTCTCGGCATCGAGCCCCCAGGCTCGATCGATCAGCGCCGCCCGGTAGTAGTCGAGGAACTGCCGGAGCATCTCCCGTTCTCCGGCGTGATTGTCGATGGTGGGTGGTTCCGGTCGTTGCTCGGGCCAGGTCATGGTCGCGAGGCTAGCCCTGCTCGTCCCAGGTCATCAGCACTTTTGCCGCGTCACCGCTGCCGACCGATGCAAACGCCGCCTCGAAGTCCTCGACGTGGTAGCGACGGCCGATGATCGGGTGCACGTCCAGCCCGTCCGACAGCAACGCCGCCGCCTTGTACCAGGTATCGAACATCTTGCGGCCGTAGATGCCCCTCAATGTCAGACCCTTGAAGATCACGTCGCTCCAGTCGACGGCAGTGCCGTCCGGCACCAGTCCGAGGATGGCGATGCGGCCGCCGTGGTTCATCGTCGAGATCATCGACGACAGCGCCGGCGGTGCCCCCGACATCTCGAGCCCCACATCGAAGCCCTCCTGCATGCCGAGTTCGGCCATGACGTCCTCCAGCCGTTCCCGGCCGACGTTCACGGTTCGGGTGGCGCCGACCTCCATCGCCACCTTCAAACGGTGGTCGTTGAGGTCGGTGACGACGACGTGGCGGGCCCCGGCCCGCTGAGCGATGGGAGCCGCCATCAGGCCGATCGGTCCGGCCCCGGTGATCAAGACGTCCTCGCCCACGAGATCGAAGCTGAGAGCCGTGTGCACCGCGTTGCCCAGCGGATCCATGACGGCGGCGGTGTCGTCGTCGATATGGTCGGGAAGCTCGTAGACGTTGAACGCCGGTACGGCCACGTACTCGGCGAATGCACCGTCGCGCTGGACGCCAATGCCCACCGTGTTCCGGCACAGGTGCCGCCGCCCGGCTCTGCAGTTGCGACAGTGCCCGCAGGTGATGTGGCCCTCGGCCGAAACCCGGGTTCCGACCTCGATGCCGGCCACATGGTCGCCGACCTCGGCCACCACTCCCATGAACTCGTGGCCGATCGTGAGCGGTGGCGGCACGGCTTCGGCCGCCCACTCGTCCCACTCGTGGATATGGAGGTCGGTACCGCAGATGGCCATTCGTTGGACCTCGATGAGCACGTCGTCCGGGCCGACCGTGGGACGGTCGATCTCACAGAGGGTCAGACCCGGCGCGGCCTCGGTCTTGCGCAGCGCCCTCATCGTCGCCATCAGGCCACCACCTCCAGCTCCCGGCCCACGTCGATGAACGCCTCGATCGCCCGGTCGAGCTGCTCGATCGAGTGGGCCGCGCTCATCTGGGTTCGGATACGTGCGGTGTCGCGGGGAACGACGGGGAACGAGAACGCCGTCACGTAGACGTCCCGGTCCAGGAGCCGTCGGGCGAACTCGCCGGCCAGGACCGCGTCGCCCAGCATCACGGGGATGATCGGGTGACCGTGGCCGGCCAGCGTGAATCCGGCCGACCCCATCGCCGAGCGGAAGTGGGCGGCGTTGGCGGCAATGCGATCCCGCAGGTCGTCGCCGGCCCGGGCCAGCTCGATGGCCTTGATCGCGCCGGCCACCAGCGGGGGAGCGACGGCGTTGGAGAACAGATACGGGCGGGCCCGTTGGCGCAGCAGGTCGACGATCTCGGACCGGGCGGCCACGAACCCGCCCATGCCTCCACCCAGCGCCTTGCCCAGGGTGCTGGTGACGATGTCGACCCGGTCGGCCACGCCGTGCAGCGCAGGAGTGCCTCGACCCTCGGGCCCGATGAACCCGGTTGCGTGGCAGTCGTCGACCATCACCAGGCAGCCGTGTCGGTCGGCGATCTCACAGATCCCGGCCACATCGGCGGTGACCCCGTCCATCGAAAAGACGCCGTCGGTGACGATCAGGATCGTTCGAGCGCCCCCGGCCTTGGCCTCGTCGACCTTGGCCTCGAGGTCGCCGAGATCGCCGGTGGCGAACCGGAACCGGGCGGCCTTGCACAACCGGATGCCGTCGATGATCGAGGCGTGGTTGAGCGAGTCGGAGACGATGGCGTCCTCCGGTCCGAGCAGCGGCTCGAATACCGCGCCGTTGGCGTCGAAGCAGGCGGCGAAGGTGATGGCGTCGTCGGTTCCGAGCCACTCGGCGATCGAGCGCTCCAGCCGGCGATGCAGGTCCTGGGTGCCGCAGATGAACCGCACAGATGCCATCCCGAAACCGTGGCTTTCGGTGGCGTCGGTAGCCGCCGCCATCACCTCCGGATTGTCGGCGAGGCCGAGGTAGTTGTTGGCGCAGAGGTTCAACACCGACCGCCTGGTGCCGTCCTGGTCGACCTCGATCTCGCCCCCCTGGGCGGAGACGATCACCCGCTCGGCCTTCCACAATCCGTCGGATTCGATCTCCCGCAGTGTCCCGGCCAGTCGTTCGTAAAACGCGGTTCGGCTCATGAGGACCTCCTTCTCAGGAGCAAAATCATAGGCCCAAAGGCCGGAACCTTGTGCTGCCGACGACCCGGAAACGGGTCGCCCGGCGCACAAGGTTCCGGCTGGGGGAGCGCGATCCTCCGACGGGCGGCTACCGGACGAAGGCCAGGCCGAAGGGGTTGGTGCCGACGGTGATCGTGGTCGAATCGCCGAATCCGCTGTTCTCGAGGCCGACCACCGACACCTGGTCGGCGGCGCCGCCGGAATGGGTGACCCACAGCTGCCGGTCGTCGTCGACCGTCAGGTTGTGAGGTACGGGCGGGCCGGTGTCGGCCACATCGGTCACGGCGGCCAGCTGACCGTCCAGCTCCCAGAGGGCGTCGGTGCCGCCTCCGGCGATGTTGGTGACGAACACCTCGTTGCGGTCGGTCACGAAAAGGCCGTGGGCGGCGGGAACCGGCTGGCTGCCGAGCGGGGCGAGCGTTGTGGCCTGGTAGCGGCTGATGGAGGAAGCGTCCTGGGAGGCGACGTAGAGCTTCCCGCCTCGGACGAACAGGTGCGGGTCGCCGCCGGAGTCGATACGGCCGGTCTCGGTGAAGTCCATCGTCGAGTACTGGATGACCAGACCCGCTCCGCCGCTCAGACCCAGCACGCTGACATAGGCGTGGTTGCCGGCCACGAACACGTCGTGGGGCACGCCGCCGTCGGCGATCACACCGGATGGCAGGGCGAAGGTGGTGACGAGCGAGAGTGTGTCGGTGTCGACCACGCTGACGGTGGCGTTTGCGGTGCCGACGACCCACAACTGTTCCCGTCCGACGTCGATCCACTGGTGGAACACCCCGTCGCCGACCGCGACGGCGCCGACGACGTCATAGGTCTCGTCATCGAAGGCGACGATGGTGCTCGACCCCCGGTCGCCGACCAGCACCCGGTCGTGGCGGGTGTCGTGGGAAACGTACATCGGCTCCGCGTTCTCGTCGGGCAAGGCGACCGTCGACACCGCCAGGGTGGTCGTGTCGATCACGGAGATGTCACCGGAGCCTCGATTGGCGACGACCACGGCACCCGTTGGAGCGGTCGCGCCGGCTCCGGCCGGAGCCAGGAGTGAGAAGGCGACGACTAGGGTGGTCAGCGCGGTCAGAACGCGCCGGATCGACCTGGTCGGTGGGAATGGAGGCAATGGGGTGTTCGTCATGCCGGAACGTTACGACACGGTCACCGGCCACCGAAAGAGTGTTTCGCGAACCTTGCGAGCGGTTTCGCGAATGTTTCGCGAACGCCCGACGTTCAGGGGGAACGCAGCTCCAGTTGATCTCGAACCGCATCCGGGCCGAGCAGGGTGATGTTCATGGCCTCGAGGATCTGGACGGCCCGATGAACAAGATCGGCGTTGGATGCCAGATTGCCTCTCGACAGATAGAGGTTGTCTTCCAACCCGACCCGGATGTTGCCGCCGACCAGCGCGGCCGCCGCCACGTACGGGAGCTGATCCCGACCGATCGAGAAGGCGGAGAACGTCCAGTTGTCGGGCAGGTTGTTCACGAACGACATCAACGAGTTCATGTCGTTTGGTGCCCCCCAGGGGATGCCCATGCACAGTTGCACCATCACCGGATCGACCACCAGGCCCTCGTCGACCAGCCACCGGGCGAAGCTCAGATGACCGAGATCGAACAGCTCCAGTTCCGGTCGCACGCCGAGATCCCGGACCTGACGGGCCATCTCGGTCAGCGTGGCCGGCGAGTTGGTCATGATGTAATCGCCCTCGCCGAAGTTCATGGTGCCGCAGTCGAGGGTGCAGATCTCCGGCCGGAGTTCCCGCACGTGGTCGAGGCGCTCGGTGGCGCCGGCCATGTCGGTGCCGGCCTCGTCGACCGGGAACGGAGCCTCGGCCGACCCGAATGTGAGGTCGCCACCCATGCCTGCCGTGAGGTTGATGACCACGTCGGTCCCCGACTCGCGGATCCGCTCGACGACCTCACGGTAGTAGTCGACCTCCCGCGCCGGTGCGCCGGTGATCGGGTCGCGAACGTGAATGTGGACGATGGCGGCGCCGGCCTTCGCCGCCTCGATGCAGTCCCGGGCGATGTCGTCGGGTTTGAACGGCACCTTGTCGGACTTGTCGACGGTGTCACCGGATCCGGTCACGGCACAGGTGATGAAGGCCTTGCGGCTCGGTGGGCGGGTCATGAGTAGACAACCTCTTCAGCTTGGTGGGTCCGATTGAGAACCCGGAGTCGGGAGTACACCTCATCATGGTCGACGTAGGTGCCTCGCAGGTGACGGAACCCGGTACCGGGATCGAATGCATCCCGACCGTGGAGCATGCGCCGGTTGTCGAAACCGACCAGGTCGCCGGGGCGGAACGGGTACCCGATCTGAAAGCGGGGATCGGCGCCGAGCTGATGGAATCGTCGAGCCGCCCGGTAGGCCCGGGGCACGTCGGCCGGGTCCATCGCCGGGAAGCCCCGCACCGGGTAGAAGGCCCGGATGGTGAGCGGTGCTCCGGGTGCACCGTGGTCGATCATCGGCCCGATCCAGCGATGATCATGATCCCTGGACCGGTTGAAGAACACCCAGTTGAGTGAGGTCAGCGCCTCGTAGGTCTCGGGTTCGGTTGCTTCGAGGTGGGCGACGACCGCCGCGCCGTCGGTCATGCGGCTCCAGCCGCCGTTCACGGTGTTGGCGACACAGTGGAGGAACTGGAAACCGGGAGGCGTTTCGCGGGTCGGGAGATCGGCATGCGGGCCGAGGCGCATCCCGGTGTTGGCGGTGGTGTTCTCGAAATCACCGGTTATCTCCGCCTTGACGCTCCACACGGGCCCGAAGTTGGTGTCGCGCCGTACGCCGATCAGGTCGGTGACGGCGATCAGCCCTTCGGTGCCCTCGTCGCCCGACGGCGTCGGCAGATTGGCCGGCACGCCGGTCAGCCGGGCCAGACCGTAGGTGGCCATGGCCTGCAGAAAGGACTGCAGCTCGGCTTCGTCTCCGGCCAGCACCGAGGCGCCGTCGAACGTGGGCGGCTCCGGCAGTTGATCGGCCCTCCACACGATCGATGCCGGCAGAGCGGCCGCCGGTAGGTGACCGGCTCTCGCCACGTGATGGAGCCAGCCGGGGTGGACGACACCGGAGAAGCCGTCGGAGAACGAGACCCGTAGAGCGCCGTCGGTGTCGAGTTCGACATCGGTCAGGGACAGCGACTCGTCGAAGTCGGCCGGGTCGACGGTGTTCTCCCGGGTGACGGGGTCGGTGGCCCCGTCGGCCACGATCGATTCCCGCAGCCACCAGGAGAAGGCCGACAGGCTCGAGCCGTCGGCCCATGTCAGCTTGGCGAAGTCGCCGTCGAGCGCCGCACCGGCGAGCGGTGTCCACTCGTAGCGGTAGAAGTCGGGGGTCGGGACCGCCGTTGGTTCCAATCCGTTCACCTGTGCCTCCCGGGCCGGGTTCGATTCGTTCGACGACCGACGTTCTGTGCTTCCATCCCTGGCATCCTGCCCTGACATCTTGCCCTGACATCCTGACCCGGCGTCCTGTTGAACGGGACGTCCTGTGATATGGTGACGAGTGTATGACCGACCGACGTGGACCGTCAAGTGTCGAAGCCGGACCGATCGAACGGGCCTTCACGATGCTGCAGGCCGTGGTCGCAGCCGATGGCCCGGTCGGCGTTCGCGAGCTGGGTCGTCGAACCGGGTTGCCCCGTTCGACCGCCTCTCGGATCGTCGGCCAGCTCGGGGCGATGGGCATGGTCGAACGCACGGCCGATGGACTCGTCGTCCCCGGCAGTGCCCTGGCCACCCTGTCGGTGGACGGGCCGAGCCCGCTGCTCCGTGACCGGCTCCGTCCGCTGCTGGCCGGGTTGGCCGACGAGTTCGGCGAGTCGGCGGCGCTGGCCATCGACGACGGCGACGCCCTGCTCTACATCTCCCAGATCGACGCCGACAACGCCGTGACCGCCCCCGACGTGGAGGCCGAGCGCCACCCCTTTCACGTCGTGGCCCACGGGCTGGCACTGATGGCCCACTGGCCGGCGGACCGGCTCGACGCCTACCTCGCCCGACCATTGTCGTCACCCACCGACAGCTCGGTGGTCGACCCGGCGAAGATCCGCGGCCGCCTGACCCGGATACGAACCGCCGGCCATGTCTGGACCGAGGAGGAGTTCGACGTCGGCGTGAACGGGCTGGCCGTGCCGGTCATGGGCGGTGACGGGCCGGTGGCCTCGATCGGCATGTACGGTCCGTCCTACCGGCTCTCGCCGTCAGCCTGCCCCGGCCTGGCCGAAACGCTGATGGAAACCGTCGCCTCACAGACGGTTGATCTGCGGTGACCCGGACTCCCGCTCCGAGAGAGGACACAGTATGAGCTGCTCGATCGTCGTCGTCGACGCCGGCCTGGAGGCCCGGATACCCGGCTTCGACCAACCGGCCCCGTTCTCGTGGCACTGGCTGCGTGACCACGACGAAAGCGAAACCGGTCAGGATCCGATCACCGGACAGCGACGGGTCGACACCTTCGGTCTGGGTGACGTCGAAGCCGGGTCCGTCGAGGTCGGAGCCGAGTCGGTGACGGTGACGTGGCCCGATGGTGCGACCGCAACGTGTTCGCGTCGCCTACTCGAGTCGGTGGCGGCCGAGTATCTCCGCACCGACTGGTCGGTGTGGGCCGAGCGCAAGCCGTCGATCCCGACCGACGTGGTGCTGTGGCCCGATCCGTCAACGGGTCCGGCCGAGATCGGGCTGGATGCGTTTCTCGACGAGGAATCGGTGTCGGCGTTGGCCGACGGCGTCGATCAGCTCAGCCGCTACGGCTACCTGGTGTTGCGGGGTGACGTGGTCGATCGTGATCTCGCCGCCGGGTTCGCCCGCCGCCTCGGCTATGTCCGTCAAACGATCTTCGGCGGTATGTGGGACCTGGCCCCCGACCTGACGGAGCACGCCGACACCGCCTACACGACCGTCGAGCTGGCCCCTCACACCGACGGCACCTACAGCCACGACGCTCCCGGCCTACAGTTCTTCTACTGTCTCCAGGCCGCACCCGAAGGTGGTGAGAGCGTGCTGGTCGACGGATTCGCCATCGCCGCCGAGCTGGCCGCCGCCGAGCCGGATGTCTACACCACCCTGGCCTCGGTGCCGGTTCCCGGCCGCTACATCGAACCGGGCGTGCATCTGCGGGCCGAGCGACCCGTGCTCCGGTCGGACCCACGCGGCGTCCTCGATCAGGTCAGCTTCAACAACTACGACCGGGCTCCCTTCCTCCTACCACCCGATCTCGAGGGTCGCTTCCATCACGCCTACCGCCGTTTCGCCGAACTCACGAGTGACCCGGCCCGGCGGGTGGCGGTCGGACTGACTCCGGGCGACATCCTCGTCTTCGACAACTGGCGCACCATGCACGGCCGGAGGGCGTTCACCGGTCCGCGACACTACGTCGGCGCCTACCTCAACCACGAGGACCTCGAGAGTAAACGGCGGGTGTTGCTCGGACCGTAGACATCGCGTCTGGTCACAGCCCTCGTGCCGGTCGGTCCCGTCCTGATTCCGACAGCAGCGCTTGGCCGGGATCAGGCGCCGTCCCGGTCCCACAGGCGGTGGGCCATCACCCCGTTGGCGGACTCGATGGCCTCGAGGGCGTCACAGATGATGTCCTCTCGGTAGTTGCGGCCCACGATCTGCACGGCGGCCGGACGGTCGGCGACGAGATCCATCCCGATGACCCCGGCGGGTAGGCCGAGGTAGTTGATCCCGGTCGAGTAGACGGCGGAGGCGAACAGGTCGGCGACGGCGTCGATTCCGCTGGCGTCGTAGTCCCAGTCGAACATCGGTCGCATCAGGAACGGGGTCAGCACCAGCGGGTGGTCGACGAGGAACCGGTTCCAGTCCCGGAGGAGGGCGGTGCGTGACGCGATCGTCGTGATGTAGCCGTCGAGATCGAGGAGTTCCGACAGCTCGAAGTACCAGTCGAAGATCTCGATGATGGTGTCGGACCCGAAGGTGCGCAGTGGCTGATCGAACGTGGTCTTCATCTCGGTCGTCGCCGCCGAGAACCAGCCGCGGGCCGCTTCGGTGACGGGCGGTGGATCGGCCTCGACGACGTGATAGCCGGCGTCGGCCAGCAGGCCGGCGGCCCGGTCGATCAACTCGGCGACGCCGGGGTGGAGGTCATAGCCTCCGCCGGCCTTGGTGACGGCCACGGTGATCGGCCGGCCGTCGTCGGTGATCGGTGGTCCGTCCCACGGAACCGGCGGTGACAGCGGATCGCGGGGATCGGGAGCGATCATGAGCCTCGTGGCGGCCCGAACGTCGGCGGCGTGTCGAGCGATGACGCCCTGAACCGACATGGCCTGGGCCAGCGGGCCACGCTCGGCGGCCGCCGTCGAGTTGAACACCGGTACCCGGCATGACGTCGGCTTCACCGAGGTCACACCGTTGGCGAACGACGGAAAGCGCAGGGACCCACCGATGTCGTTGCCGTGGTGGATGGGGCCCATGCCGGCCGCTGCCGCCGAACCGGCCCCGCCGGATGAACCACCCGGGGCTATGTCGTCCCCCCACGGGTTGAACGTGCGACCCCGCAGCGGGTTGACGGTGGTCGCCCGCATCGAGAACTCGGGGGTGTTTGTGCGCCCGACCATGATGGCGCCCGCCTCGATGAGCCGGTCGACGAGCGGGGCGTTCTCGGTGGCCACCAGGTTTTCGAACGCCGGTAGACCGTTGGTGGTCGGTTGTCCGGCGACGTCGACGTTCTCCTTGATGGTGACGGGCACCCCGAACAGCGGCGGCAGGTCGTCTGCGGTCGAGGTGGCGGTGCGATCGTCGGCTTTGGCTGCGGCGACCGCGGCCTGCTCGGTGAGATCCAGGGTTATGGCATTGAGGGCAGGGTTGACCGCCTCGATCCGGGCGATCACCGAACCCATCCACTCCGACGGCTTGATCTCGCGGCGAGCGATCCGGGCCGCACCATCGACCCCGCTCATCTTCCACAATTCCTCGGTGTGTTCCACCCTCACAACCCCCTGATCGAGCGCTGGTGCCTCTGCGGCCTCAGCCTACTTTGGGCACGGTCGGCGAATCGAGTTCTACCGGCTCCGGTGGTGCTGACTGGAGAGCCACGCTATGCCATAGTGGTGCCTGTGTTGAGACTTAGACAGGTTGTGTGGGTGGCATCGGACCTCGATGCCGCCGAGGGCACTGTCTCGGGCCTGCTCGGTCTGAGGGTCGCCCATCGTGACCCGGGGGTGGCGACATTCGGCTTGGCCAACGTGGTCATGCCGTGCGGCGATCAGTTCGTCGAGATCGTCTCGCCCATCGAGGAGGGTACGACCGCCGGTCGGCTGCTGAAGAAGCGGATCGGGGACGGCGGCTACATGGTCATGCTGCAGACCGATGACCTCGCCTGGGTTCGAGCGAGGGCTGATGAGCTCGACATGCGGATTGTCCACGAGGCCGAGGGGCAGGGCGAGGGTGAACCGCCCATCACCGGACTGCACTTCCACCCCTCGGACGTGGGCGGAACACTGCTGTCGATCGATGCCTGCGACGAACCGGCGGAGTGGCCGTGGGCCGGACCGGAATGGCGTGACGCCGTCGACACTTCGGTGGTCGATGCCGTGGTCGGGATCGAGCTGCAGGCCGTCGACCCCGACGATGTGGCCCAGCGATGGTCGGCGTTGCTCGACCGGCCGGTGGACGAGGGGCTGCTGAAGCTCGACGACGCCGATCTGCGCTTCGTCAAAGCCGTCGACGGGCGGGGCGACGGGCTTCGGGCCCTCGACTTCAGAGCCCGCGACCGGAGCAGAGTCGGCGAGCAGCTGGTCATTCACGGGGTTGTCGTCAATCTTCGCTGACCCTTCATCACGTTTGGTAGCAAAAAGCGAGCCGACGGCTCGCTTTTTGCTACCAAAGTCGCCGCAGATGCCCTGACCAGGGGCTTTACCCTCGCCTTATCCCCGATTTGCGATGATTGGATCCAGAACGATCCGCCTACGGGGAGTATCCCTCCAACTCGCGTCGTCGTCAGTACGGAGCAATCCCGGCGACGCAGGCCGACATCGCAACGTGCGGTGCGGCGGGAGAGACCGAAGGCCTTGCTGAAAGGCTCTTCATGCGTCCGACCATCCGACTCGGAAAGATATCCGGCATCGACATCGGCCTTCACTGGTCGATCCTGGCCATTGGTTTCGTGCTGATGAGCGTCTTGACCGGCACGGTCCTACCCGGCCTGGTGCCGGGCCTGTCCGGTGCCGCCTACTTCATGGCCGCCCTGGCCACCTCCATTCTGTTCCTCGGCTCCATCGTGGCCCATGAGCTGGGCCACTCGATCGTCGCTCAACGCAACGATGTCGCCGTGCGCGGCATCACGTTGTTCGCCCTCGGTGGTGTCGCCTCCCTGGAGCGGGATCCGGATGATCCGGGTGCCGCAGCGAGGATTGCGCTCGCCGGACCGGCCGTCAGCGTGGCCATCGGCGTCGCCTCACTCGCCTTGTCGGGTCTTGTCGGCTCACTGGGATTCGGCGCGTTGACGGCCGCAGCCTTCACCTGGCTGGGCATCATCAACCTTGCACTGGCGGCATTCAACATGATCCCCGCACTGCCGCTCGACGGTGGCCGGGTTCTGCAAGCCGTTCTGTGGAAGCGCAGCGGTGAACGCCACCAAGCCACGATCTCGGCCGCCAACCTCGGACGGTGGTTCGGCTGGGCCATCATCGCCTTCGGTCTCTGGCAGTTCACCCAGACCGGGACGGGACTCTGGACGGCGCTCATCGGTTGGTTCGTCGTGATGTCGGCGAAAGCCGAGAGCTTCCGGGCCCGCTGGAATCTGCGCCGCGAACAGGCCGAACAGGCCGGCGGTTCGGATACGGGCTGGCCCTTCGCCCACTTCTATTCTCCGCCACGGGGTCGCCCGACATCAGACCCCGGTTTTGATCCCGACCCCCTGCGGCAACGGCCGTCCTCGTGGACCGGTTCCGCCACGGAGGTCATCGATGTGACTGGTCGCCCGGTTTCTGACGATCCCACCGGGCGGCCAGTCGACAGCCACCGGAACGATCAATCCCCGGTCGGCTGAGCAACCCGACATAGATCGCGTCGGAATCCCCCTCCGACGCCCTGCCGGCGGCGCCGTATCTGGCACCTACTCGCCAACCCGGTCGGACCACCCTGACCCCATGCCCTCACCCCCAGGGACCCGACTCGCGGCGCCGCCGGCTCCTTCTCCTCCACGCCTGGACCGTAAGGCCCCGGACCCGATCGATCAGGGCTCGCCGTTGCGTTCCTCGTCGACCTCGATCAGGCGCGGTTCACGGTCGGGGGCAGCCGGTTTCGGGAACCCGGTCGGGTCGATGCCGGCATGGGCCGGCTCCATGTAGTCGTGCCAGATCTGAGCGGGCAGCTCGCCACCGAACACGGTGCCGTAGCCATCGATCACGATGGGCCTCCACTGTTCATCGGTGACGAAGCCCACGCCGAGCTCGTTGTCGCCGATCCAGACCGTCGTGGTGTAGGCGGTGGTGGAGCCGATGAACCAGGCGGCGGTGAAATCATTCGTGGTGCCGGTCTTGCCGGCGACCGGGCGATCGTCGAGGCGGGCATTGGTGCCCGTCCCCCGATCGACGACAGATGTCAACACCTCGATGACCCGGCCCGCAGTGCCCGGGTTGATCACCTGCTCGCCGGCTCCCACGTCATCGGGGGTTCGGAACAGGGTCCGACCGTCGGGGCCGGTGATTCTTGCGATGAAACGGGGTTCGACGAGGCGACCCTCGTTGGCGATGGTGGCGTAGGTGCCGGTCAGCTCGACGGCGTCCACCGGCCAAACGCCGAGGGGCAGGGCGGGTACCGGGCCGTCCACTGTCGACGGAAGTTCCGTGAGGCCCAGCCGGCCGGCGGTGTCGACGATGGCGGCCGTTCCCACTGCGAGGCCGAGCCTCACATAGGCACAGTTGTTGGATGAACGGGTGACGGCGGCCAGTGATGCCGGCTGCTGAAAGCTCCCGCCGACGGTGTAGACCCCATACGGTTCGATGTCGAACGTACACGGACCGGAGGCTGCGATCACGTCATCGGGAATCGCACCCTGTTCGAACGCTGCCGTCAGCACGATCGGCTTGAACGCCGAACCCGGCGAAAGATCACAGCAGCGGTAGGCGTCATCGTCCAGCGGTGACGACGCCGTGATCGAGCCGCCCGGATTCCGCTCGGACAGGGTGCTGTGCCAGTAGGAGGTTTCGTAGGTCGTTTCGTGAACCAGCACTGCGCCGGAAGGTTCGACGGTGATGACCGAGGCGTCGAAGCCGGCATCGACGACCGGTGTTGCGGCGACGGTGTCGGCCGCGAGCCGGGTCAGGTCCCGATCGAGATTGGTGGTGATGGTCAAGCCACTGCGGGCCAGCCAGTTCTGGGCGGTCATCGCCGAGCCGTCCTCGTCGATGAGATCCGATCGCCAGCCAAGCGCCGTCAGCCGGTCGCGGTCCGCCAGCAGCGCCCCGACCGTCGTGTCGACGTAGCTGGTGTGGAAGAGACCGCCGTCGTTGATGTGGACATAGATCACCTCACGGGTGGCTGCGTTCCAGTCGATCTGTCCGATCGGGGTTCCGTCCGATGCGGTGACCACCGACGGTCCCGCCGGGACGAACGTGGCATCGTCGAGGTCGCCGTCGGCATCGATCCTGGCGTCCTCGTCGGTGTCGACCTCGGTGGTCGTCGAGTGATCGGGATCGGCGGGGTCGGTCGAGCTTCGGCCGTCGAAGACACTCAGCACGACGACGGCGCTGATGGCGACCACCGCCAACGCGGCAGCCACGGCGAGGATCCAGCGTCGATACGACGTTGGTGGCGACGACTCGACCTCCGGTGGGCCCGGCAGCACCTCGACCTCGGTGATGCCGGGGGATGTGATGTCGTCGTCCATCGTCGCCTGGAGGGTTCGGCCGAAGGCCTCGAGGTTTCGGAGGAGATGTTCGTCGGGTCGGTGTTTCGGTTCAACCGGCATGATCGTTCACCTGGAGTGCGGTGCGGAGCTTGGTCATCGCTCGCTGGATGTGGGTACGGACCGACGAGACACTGATGTCGAGCACATCGGCGGTGTCCTGAAGCGACCAGCCGAGCGCGTGGACGAGTACGACGCTGACCCGCTGCGGCTCGGTCAGCTCCTCGAGCGCCGGGGCGAGACCGGGCTCGAATCGGGGTAGGTCGGTAGCCGCCGTCTGCGGGAGGTAGCCCTGGGGGCGGAAGTGGCGGCGGGAGGCCGACTGGCCGACCCGATACAGGTAGCCGACCGGGTTGCTCATCGTCTGCAGCGTTGCCCAGTTGGACCATGCCCACGCCATCGCCTCGGCCGTGACCTCGGCCCCCACCTCCGGTCCGTAGGCCGCCACCAGCCCCGCTCGCAGGCGGGTTCGATACTCGGCGACAAATGTCTCGAAGTCCACAACCAGTCAAACCCGTCGGCGACGGAAAAGTGTGACAGCGGGTTGCGCTGCGAACGTGCTCGTTCAGCCCTCGCTCGACTTGGGCGGCTCTCCGCCGGTGAGGCCGAGACGTATGGTGGCGTCCCGCTCCGCGTCCTCGACGAGGCCGAGACCTGCCGCCCGGCGCCGCCACCGCTCCCGGGCGAGAAGCTGCATGTCCTCGGTTCTGTCCGTCTCATCGGTGATCTCGAGGCCGAGCAGCGTCTCGATCACATCCTCCATCGTGGCCACCCCGGCGGTGCCGCCGTAGCCGTCGACAACGACTGCGATGTGTTCCCGTCCCTCGATCAGCCGATCGAACGCTTCGAGGAGGGGCTGCGATTCGGTGACGGCCACGATGTCACGCCGTAGCGCCGACAGCGGGGTGTTGTGGTCATCAGCGGCCACCGCACCCAGCGCGTCGCTCAACAGCACATAGCCGGTGATGTCGTCCCTGTTCTCACCGTAGATCGGGTACCGGGAGAACGGCCGGTTGGCCTCGACCAGCTCGCTCACCGTGGCCGTCTCCGGGTAGGCCACCAAGACCGTCCGGGGGGTCATCACGTCGGAGACCCGCAGGCTCTCGAAGCGGAGCAGGCTCTTGAACAGGCGCGCCTCCTGATCGCCGAACACGCCTTCCTCGGCTCCGATGTCGGCCAGAGCCGCCAGCTCCTCCCGGCTCACATCACCCTTCTTCTCCCCCCTGGTGAGAAGTCGGGCGAACCACTGCGACATGATGACCAGCGGGTAGAGAAGGTAGATGAGCGGTTTCAACATCCTGCTCACCGACGGCGCCAGACCCCTCCAGTAGACGGCGCCGAGGGTCTTGGGGATGATCTCGCTCAACACGAGGATGCCGAGGGTCAGCAGCGCCGAGAACACGCCGATGGCCCCGCTGCCGAAGTAGGCGGCCGCCTCGGCACCGGCACCCGCCGCACCGATCGTGTGGGCGACTGTGTTCAGGGTCAAGATCGCGGCCAGCGGACGATCGATGTCGGCCTTGAGGTCGCGGAGTCGTTGAGCGACGGTCGGCTTGTCGACCTCGAGCGCCCCGACGTAGGCCGGGGTGACGCTGAGGAGTACGGCCTCCATGATGGAGCAGAGGAACGACACCCCGATGGCGAGGGTGATGTACAGAATGAGGAGCGTCAGCGACCCGGAACCTCCGGCCTCGGCCGCTCCGTCGACGACGGCGAATGGTGCGAACACACTGAGAGGCTACCGAGCGGAGTCTTCGCCCCCACGATCGACGTCGCTCCTGGCCTCGAGCTCGGGGATTGCCAACCCGTCTCGGCGGGTAGATCCCGGGAATGGCCGACCGGTACGAACTGAGTGACGACGAACGGTACATCGTCGTCGACGGTCGTCGCTGGCGAGCGACCGATCCGTCCATCCCGGCCCCTTTCCGGGCCGAGCTGGTGAGTGAACTCATGGCTGCTCGTCGGGCCATCGGGCACCACCGGGACGACGACCAGATCGTCGAGCGGGCCCGCCGGTGCGTCGACGACGCCAAACGGGCGCTTGGAGAGCGGGGTCGACCCTGGTGGGAGACGCCGGAACCCACCGACCGGCGGCAACGCATCGCATCGACGCTGCGCACGCTGCTTCGGCACCGCCCGGCGCCGAAGACCATCTGTCCGTCCGATGTGGCCCGAATCGTTGCCCAACCGGCCTGGCGGGAGGCGATGGACGACGTTCGAGCGGTGGCCCGCGAGTTGGCCGATGATGGTGTGCTCGAAGTCGTGCGACGAGGCCAACGGGTTGAGTCCGATGAGGGCACCATACGGTACCGGGCGGGTCCGAATCTGGAGCTGGTGCCGTGAACCCGTCCCCAAAGCTCGTGCTGGGCCCGGTACTGCGGTACGCCGGCGTCGACGGTGCCACGATCTGGGTCGAAGTCGACCGGCCGTGCACCGTCGAGGTGCTGGGCCACGGGGCCGAGACCTTCTCGGTTCTCGGCCACCACTATGCTCTGGTCATCATCACCGGCCTGGCGGCCGGGACCAGAACGGAATACGAGGTCCAGCTCGACGGCCGGACCGTCTGGCCGCCGGCCGGTGACCCTGTCGGCCACCTGCCGGAGATCGAGCTTCCGGCCAGCATCATCCGGATACCGGATCCGTCGGAGGAGATCGCCGTCCTCGCCGGATCATGTCGGGCCGCGGCCCCTCATGAACCCCCGTACACGTTCGAGCGGACACTCGACAGCGAGGCCCGTGGCATCGACACGATGTGGGCCCACGCCTCGCGCATGGCCACCGACGATCCATCCCGCTGGCCCGATCTCCTCCTCCTGGTCGGTGACCAGATCTACGCCGACGACTCGTCCCCCGGTGCCCGCAAGAGGATCGAGGCACTGCGGGACGACGACGTCGACGTGCCGCCCGAGGTGGTGATCGCCTACGAGGAGTACTGCTGGCTCTACCACGAGGCCTGGTCGCTGCCGACGGAACGGTGGCTGCTGTCAACCGTCCCGTCCGCCATGATCTTCGACGATCACGACATGAT
Organism: Acidimicrobiales bacterium; assembly: GCA_965216675.1. GTDB lineage: Bacteria > Actinomycetota > Acidimicrobiia > Acidimicrobiales > SZUA-35 > JAHELU01. The sequence continues at coordinate 4,123,077 of CBDCGK010000004.1, forward strand.
CGACGACTGGAACATCTCGAAGGCGTGGCTGGACGACATCCGCCACGAGCCGTGGTGGGAACAGCATGTCGTCGAGGGGATGATGTCGTACTGGGTCTACCAGCACCTGGGCAACCTGTCCCCGGACACGATTGCCGCCGAAGGCATGCTGGCAGCCCTGATCGCCGCCGAGGACGGCACCGACATCCTGCGGACATGGGCCCGCCGACAGGCCGGACTCGACGACACAAACGGGGCCAGCCCTTACCGGTTCAGTTTCACCCGCCGGGTCGGATCGGTGACGGTGGTGGTCATCGACTGTCGGGCCGACCGGGTACTCGAACCCGGCTCCCGGCGGATGGTCGGCTCCGAGGAGTGGCAGTGGATTCGGGAACAGGCGTTGACCGCCGACGGTCATCTCGTGCTGGCCACGTCGCTGCCGGTCTACATCGCCGATGGCCTGCACGACCTGCATGTATGGAACGAACGCGTGTGCGACGGCGCCTGGGGGAGGCGGGCGGCGAAGCTCGGCGAGAAGGTTCGGCGGGCCCTCGACCTGGAACATTGGTCGGCGTTCGGGCTGTCGTACCGGGACATGGCCGAACTGCTCCTCGACCTCCGCTCGGCCCCCGCACCGCCCAGCTCGCTGGCGGTCATCTCCGGCGACATCCATTTCAGCTATGTGGCCCAGGTCTCCGCGCCGGCGCTCGCCGTCGCTGCCGGACGACCAACCGACACGCATCCGCACGCCCGGCTGCCGATCTGGCAGATCGTCAGCTCGCCGTGCCGCAACGCGCTCGTGCCGCCGGAACGGGGCGTGCTGCGATTCACGCTGACCGGAGCCGGCGCCAGGATCGGCGCCGCCCTGCGGCGGTTGGCATCCGGGCCCGACACTCGCCCGAGCATCGACCTGCGATCCGGTCCCTACTTCGCCAACAACATGTGCGAGGTGCACTACCGGGGCGATTCGGTGTGGGTGACAATCGAACACTCCGAGCCCGACGCCGATGGGAGACCGCAGCTGCAGGCGATCGACACCGTGGAGTTGAGCGACGGATCGCTGTCGCGACCGGAGGTGCGACAGCCGTGAACGGACGTGGCAATGCCTGAGGGCGACACCATCGCCCGCCTCGCCGGCAAGATCGCCGACCGATTCGGATCCAAGACGGTCACGCGTTCGGTGTTCCGTCACCCTCGGCTGGCCACCGTCGATCTCACCGGTTCAGTGCTCGAGTCCACCGAGTCACACGGAAAGCACCTGTTTCTCAACTGGAGCGACGGTCGGACCCTGCACGTCCACCTGCTGATGCAGGGCCGGATCCGATTCGGCACCGCCGTGGGGACCGAGACCTGGCGGCGCCGATTCGAGCTGGACTTCGACAGCGGCCGGCTCACCGGTGTCGACGTTCCACTCGTCCATCTCGTGCCCCGAGGTGCCGCTGCGGACATGGCGGCTCACCTCGGACCGGATCTGTGCGGTCGGTTCGACCCCGCGGTGGCGCTGGCCCGATTGTCGGCCGACGTCGGGCGCCCGCTCGGTGCTGCGCTCACACGGACCAACGCCCGGCTCGGTCCCCAGAACACGACCGGACGGCGCCTCGCCGACTCCGACCATCACATTCTGTCGGGCCGAACCCGGCTCTGTCCCCGGTGCGGGGCCCGTTTGGAGCGCCGCCGGGGGGAGCAGACGCCGTGGCGGCGCCGAACGGCGTGGTGTCCGGGTTGCCAACGCGACGGCAACGACGCCGTCGACGTCGATCGGGTGCGTGATCTGCTGTCGTTGCATCCGGCTCGTCGCCTGCTGACCGTCGGGCCCGACGAGGTCGTCTACTCAGGCGACCTGGATCCGGTCGCCATCGACCGGCGCGGCCGCCACCGGCCCTCGTTCCTGTGAGCCGACGGCGTCGAACCGACATTTTGTCGGACCCACTCGATCCCGGGAGGAAGCTGCTCTGTGAGCTATGACTTCGACCTTCACCGAATCGTGTTCGGAGACCTGCCGATGGCGTTCTTCGCCGAGTTGGCGGTGCGATCGGCGTTCATGTTCCTCTTCGCGCTCACCCTGCTACGCCTGACCGGGAAGCGAAGTCTCGGCCAACTCTCACCTTTCGACTTCGTCATCATCATCGCCCTCGGCTCGGCTGTGGGCGATCCGATGCTGTACGAGGACGTACCGGTCGGTCACGCCATCGTCGTCGTCGTGGTCGTGGTCGCACTCAACACGCTGATCTCCCGAGTCACCCAGCGCCACCGGACGGCGGAGAAGCTGACCGATTCGACGGCGTCGATTCTGGTCCGGGCCGGCACCGTCAACGAGGACGCACTGGTCAGGGAAGGCTTGAGTATCGTCGAGCTGGGTGAAGCGCTCCGACTCAACGGCGTGACCCGCCTCGACGAGGTGCAGTTGGCGGTGCTGGAACCCTCCGGCGCGGTCAGCGTGCTTCGGGTCGACAACGCCGACGAGGCCGACCTGTGGGCTCGTTTCCTCGACGAGCGGGCCGACGACCGTTGGGGGTGATCGGGTCGGGTGACCGGTGGCGGGTACGTACCACTGAGGTCATGGGTGAGCGGGACTCACACGCGGGTGGCCGCGCAGCGATGTCGACGGGAAGCGGAAAGTCGTGCAAGTCCTGAATCTGAATGCCCTTCGCATCGTCTCCATTTTCTGCGTCGCCACCCTGCCGGTCGCCGTGATCGACGGTGACGCCCCGGGCGCGCTCGTGCTGGCCCTGGCGGGCGCGGCGGCCTGGCTTCCCGGCCTGGTGAGCAACCCGGCCTCCGCAGACGCCGCGGACCGGACGATGATGGCACAGGTGGCGGTCTCCTGGATGCAGGTGGCATTCGCCGCCGCCGGAGTGACCCTGCTGCTGGCGCGGTTCACCATGAGCGACACGAACCTGAGCGATCCGGTCTCCGCTCTGTACGAAGCGACATCGGGCGTGAGCACCACCGGCTTGACCATGGCCGAGGATCCAGCCCGGCTGTCGCCGACGATGCAATGGTGGCGATCGATCCTGCAGTGGGGCGGTGCCGCCGGGGTGATCACGTTCGGCCTTGCCGTGGCGGAACGATCCGGGGACCGCGACGCCGAGCTCGGGTCCGAATGGAACGAGAAACCGTCGCAGAACAATCGGCGGTCGGTGTGGATCATCCTCGGTTTGATGACCGGTCTGACCGTGATCGGATTTCTGGGCCTCTGGGCGTTGGGCGACGGCGCATGGGTGGCGGCGAACCACGCCATGACCGCCACGGCGACCGGCGGGTTCTCGGTCGACGGGGACTCGGCAGGGGGGTCCCCACCACTGGCTCGTTCGCTGCTGGCGTTGCTCTGCTTCGTGTCGGCAATCAGCTACGCCACGCTTTGGGGGGCGGTTCGCAGCGAAGGGCCCCCGATCTGGAAGCGGACCCAACTACGCACGTCCCTGGTGCTGATTCATCGGAGGGGCGGCAGGGTCCACGGCGGGCGGGGTGAAGACGGCCCGGATCGCCTGGATCGCCAAGGCATCGCGGCGGCGGCTGCCCCAGGGGGGCGAGGTGTACGACCGCCCGTTCCGCTGGGACGGTGAGGAGGTCTCCACCGACGAAGCCGCCGACCGCATCACCGGAGCGGGAACGCTCATCGCAGTCTGGTCGGTCTCGGCCGTCGTCGCCGCCTACCTGTTGTATCTGACCGCTGACGCAAGCGCCATGGACGGCGCGTTCGAGGCGGTCTCGGCCCTGTCTGGTGTCGGGCTCAGTCGAGGGGTCACCGACCACGATCTCGCAGCCACACCCAAACTCGTGCTGATTGCCACGATGTTGGCCGGCCGGGTCGAGGTGACCGCCTTTCTTGCGCTGGCGGTACACGCCGCCGACCGCAGCGATCGCAACCGCCGGGGCGACGATTCCGGCGATCCGGTTGACTGCGAGTCCTGATCGGGTCCGCTCTACGCTTGGGCCATGACCGCTCCGGCCAGGAACACATCGGCCAAGAAACCCGCACCCGGGTGGCAGTTCTGGATCGACCGGGGTGGCACGTTCACCGACATCGTGGCTCGGCGACCCGACGGTTCAACCGTCACCCACAAGTTGTTGTCCGACAATCCCCGCCGCTACGACGACGCGCCGATTCAAGGCATCCGTGAACTGCTGGCCGTCCCCGACGGTGAGCCGCTGCCCTGGGCGTCGATCGACGCGGTGAAGATGGGCACCACGGTGGCCACCAACGCCCTGCTCGAACGGGCCGGAGAACCGACGGTGTTCGTGACGACGAAGGGTTTCGGCGACGCGTTGCGTATCGGCTACCAGGCTCGCCCCGACATCTTCGCCCTCGACATCGTGTTGCCCGAAATGCTCTACGAGCGGGTCCTCGAGATGGACGAGCGAATGAGTGCGGACGGCAAGATATTGACACCGCTCGACGAGTCTGCGGCCCGAACGGCGTTGAAGGCGGCCCGGGACGATGGATTCGAGTCGGTCGCCATCTGCCTGCTCCACGGCTACCGCCACACCGAACACGAAGCAGCGCTGGCGACCATTGCCCGCGCGCTCGGCTTCGGACAGGTTTCGGTTTCCCACGAGGTGTCGCCGCTGATGAAGCTGGTGTCACGGGGCGACACAACGGTGGTCGACGCCTATCTCTCACCGGTGCTACGCCGCTACGTCGAGCGGGTCGACGCCCGACTGCGACCCGCTGCGGCTGGGAGCGGCGGAGCCGACGAGACCGGCGAATCGGCCGTGTCCGGTGGGCCGCGGCTGCTGTTCATGCAGTCGAGCGGCGGGTTGACCGACGCCCACCTGTTCCAGGGCAAGGACGCACTGCTTTCCGGGCCCGCCGGGGGAGTGGTCGGGATGATCCGTACCGCCGAGGCCGCCGGCTTCGATCGGCTCATCGGGTTCGACATGGGCGGCACGTCCACCGACGTCTCCCACTATGCCGGCGATCTCGAACGGACGGCGGAAACCGAGGTGGCCGGCGTTCGGGTTCGAGCCCCCATGATCGACATCCACACCGTGGCCGCCGGCGGCGGCTCGATCCTCCATTTCGACGGGGCTCGGATGCGGGTCGGGCCCGACTCGGCCGGCGCCGATCCCGGCCCGGCGGCCTACGGCAACGGCGGGCCGCTGGCCGTCACCGACTGCAACGTGTTGCTGGGCAAGCTGCAGCCGGAGTTCTTCCCATCGGTGTTCGGCCCCGATGGATCACAGCCGCTCGACGCCGCCGTGGTGCGGCGCCGTTTCAGCGAGCTTGCCACCGAGATCACCGCGGCCACCGGTGAGCTGACGCCGCCGGAGCAGGTGGCGGAGGGATTCCTGGCCATCGCGGTCGAGAACATGGCCAACGCCATCAAGAAGATCTCCGTCCAGCGAGGCCACGACGTCACCGACCACACGCTCGTCTGTTTCGGCGGGGCCGGTGGACAGCACGCGTGCCTGGTGGCCGACCGCCTCGGCATCACCCGCATCCACATCCACCCCCACGCCGGTGTGCTCTCGGCGTTGGGCATCGGCCTGGCCGACATCCGCCACGTCGAGGACTTCGCCGTCGAGGCCGATCTGACGGCCGAATCGCTCGCTGCCCTGGGGCACCGCTGGGAAGCGTTGACGGCCGGCGCCACATCGGCACTGCTGAGCCAGGGCGTCGAACCCGACAGGATCACCGTCCACCGCCGGCTGTCGCTCCGCTACCAGGGCTCCGACACCGCGCTCCGAGTCGACGACGACGCCCAAGCAGCGATCGTCTCCGCATTCGAGGATGCCCACCGAGCCCGATTCGGCTTCATCAGTCCGGCCAAAGCCATCGTCATCGAGTCGGTCCAGGTCGAGGCGGTCGGAACCGAACAGGGGGACTACCGAACGGCTGGCCGTCCGTCCGGTCGTTCGATGAGCGACACCGGGCGAGCGCCGTCTCCTGTGACGCGAGGTGTCGTCTTCGGCGGATCTGCGGTCGACACGCCGTTTCTGGCTCGAGGTGGGCTGGCCGTGGGCACCACCGTCGACGGGCCGTCCGTCATCCTGGAGGAAACCGCCACCACCGTCGTCGAACCGGGATGGCGGGCGGCGATCAACGATCTCGGCGACCTGATTCTGGAGCGGGTCGAGGTTCGGCCGGATCAGGCGGACGTCGACACCAGCGTCGATCCGATCCAGCTCGAGATCTTCAACAACCTGTTCATGAACATCGCCGAGCAGATGGGGCTGGTACTGGAGAACACCGCGGCATCGGTGAACATCAAGGAGCGGCTCGACTTCAGCTGCGCCGTGTTCGACCCCGACGGCGAGCTGATCGCCAACGCCCCCCACATGCCGGTGCACCTCGGCTCGATGAGCGAGTCGATCAAGTCGATCGCCCGTCAGAACCCGGACATGGCTCCCGGCGAGGTGTACGTGATGAACGCCCCGTACAACGGCGGCACCCATCTCCCCGACATCACCGTGGTCAAGCCGGTCTTCTCCGAGGGGGCTACCGCCGGTACCAAACCGATCTTCTTCGTCGCCGCCCGAGGCCATCACGCCGACATCGGCGGAACGGTGCCCGGCTCGGCTCCCGCCGACTCCACCTCGGTCGAGGAGGAGGGGGTGCTGCTCGACAACGTGCTGTTGGTCCGCAACGACCGGTTCCTCCACGACGACATTCACCGGCTGCTCACCACCGCGCCGCACCCGGCGCGGAACCCGGCGCAGAACATCGCCGACCTCCAGGCCCAGGTGGCAGCGTGCGAGAAGGGCACGGCTGAACTGTGGCGGGTCATCGACCACTATGGTCTCGACGTGGTGCACGCCTACATGGGCCACGTCAAGGACAATGCCGAGGAGTCGGTGCGTCGCGTTATCGATGCGCTCGCGCTGGAAGGGTCGGACGGATCGTTCACCTGCCGGATGGACGACGGTTCCCAGGTTTCGGTGGCCATCACCGTCGACCCCGAACGGCGCTCGGCCACCGTCGACTTCACCGGCACCAGCGGCATCCACCCCGGCAACTTCAACGCCCCCTCGGCGGTGGCCCACGCCGCCGTGCTGTACGTGTTCCGCTCGCTGGTGGCCGACGACATCCCCCTCAACGCCGGCTGCATGAAGCCGATCGAGGTGATCCTGCCACCGGACTCGATGATCAACCCCCGCTACCCGGCGGCGGTCATCGCCGGCAACGTGGAGACGAGCCAGGTCATCGTCGACACCCTCTACGGTGCCCTCGGAGTGATGGGTGCGGCGCAAGGGACCATGAACAACTTCATCTGGGGCAACGAGCGCCACCAGTACTACGAGACGATCTGCGGGGGAGCGGGCGCCACGGCCCGGGCCGACGGCTGCTCGGCCGTGCACACCCACATGACCAACAGCCGCCTCACCGACCCCGAGGTGCTGGAGTGGCGGTTCCCGGTGGTTCTGGAGACATTCCACATCCGGCACGGCTCCGGCGGCCGGGGTCGCCACCGGGGCGGCGATGGCGTGGTTCGTCGCATCCGGTTCGCCGAGCCCATGGAGGTCAACGTGTTGTCCGGACGGCGAAAGGTTGCGCCCTACGGCGCGGCGGGCGGTGAGCCCGGAGCCGTGGGACACAACCGCAAGATCGCGGCCGACGGAACCGTCACCGAGTTCGGTGCGACGTTGCAGGCGGCGGTCGATGTCGGCGATTGTTTCGAGATCGAGACTCCGGGCGGGGGTGGGTTCGGTGAGCCGGCGGCCATCGAAGGGGTCGGCGTCGAGAAGGAGGCGATGTCGTGAAGGAGCTGTGCTCATGAGTGGGCCGTCGATCCCCGTGGTCGATTTTGACGAGTCGAGGCCGGGGCTGAACCGGGCGTTGCTCGACGCCTACGGCGACGTGGGGTTCGCCTACGTGGTGGGCCACGGCATCGACGATGCTCTGCTCGCTGAGGTCTTCGACGCCTCGCACCGGTTTCACGCGCTGCCCATGGCGTCCAAGATGGCGATCGAGCTCGATGCGCGGCATCGGGGCTACATCCCCATCGCCACGTCGACCGATCGCAACTCGGAGCTGGCCACGGTCACCAAACCCAATCAGAGCGAGTCGTTCATGATGATGCGGGAGGCCGGGCCGGACGATCCCGACGTGACGGCCGGACGTTACCTGGCGGGACCGAACCAGTGGCCCGACCTGCCGGGATTCCGCTCGACGCTCGAATGCTACCACCAGGCCATGAGCGAACTCGGTGCCCGGCTGATCGCCGCGTTCTTCGATGCGCTCGGCGCACCCGACGGCGCCGCATTGGTCGAGCAGTGGTTCGATCCGGCGACGACGTGGCTGCGGCTCCTGCACTATCCGCCACAGCCGCCGGTGCCCGACCTCTATGGTTCGGCACCACATGTCGACTACGGCGCGGTCACGATCCTGGCTCAGGACGAGGTCGGCGGACTCCAGGTCCGTGCCGGAGACGGGAACTGGATCGAGGTGCCGTATCGGGCCGGCGCATTCGTGCTCAACACCGGTTCGATGATGGTCCGGTGGAGCAACGGCCGATTGCAGGCGACCCCACATCGGGTCATCAACCGGTCGGGACGGGAACGTTACTCGATCCCGTTCTTCTACGACCCGGGGGTCGCGACGGTGATCGAGCCGCTGCCATCGTGCGTCGACGACGGTCATCCGGCGAAGTTCGAAGGCGAGGTGTTCGGCGACTTTCTTCATCGTGAACTGACAGCGGGCTACGACCGCCATTCGGCGGCCGACGACTGATCTGCCTCTCGGTCTCGGCTGTCACCCCGCCTGGCTATGGTGTCGGTGAGGCCCTCGTGGAACGGCCGTCATCCCTCGGTTCCGCCAGTTCAGAAGCTGCCCGACCCCTCGACGGGTCCCGGATTGACGTGGGATAATCATGGCCACCACCGATCGCAAACGACTGCTGGTCCACACGCGCTTGGAATCGCTCCTTGGCGCAGAATCAGCCGACTACATCATGGAGATGATTCCGATTCAGCCAACCTCGGAGTTGGCCACCCGTTCCGACCTCCAGGCCAACACCATCGCGCTTCGTGGCGAGATGGCCGCGATGGGTGCTGAGCTGCGTAGCGAGATGGCTGAGCTACGGACTGAGCTGCGCGACGACATGGCGGAGCTACGGACTGAGCTGCGCAACGAGATGGCCGAGTTGCGGACTGAGCTGCGCAACGAGATGGCGGAGCTTCGCGACGAGGTTCGAAGGGAGATCGCCGGGCTGCAGCGATGGGGTGCAGGGGTGATCGCCGCCAACGCCATCGCCATGATCACAGTTCTCCTGGCCTGAGTCAGACCTGACCGAGCGATCAGATCAGAGCTCGACGACCACCGCTGCGCCGTCGCGGCGTGGATCACCGTGTCCCGACAGTGCGCCGTCGGAGCCGCGTCGTACCGAATGAACGCCTCCGTAGAACAGATCGCGTCGGGGCCAGGCCAGATGATCGTCGAACCGATCACGAAGCCGGTCGGTCACGTCGCGTGCGAACAGATCCTCGAAGTCGAGGTGTTCGCCCTCGACGTGGAGTCGGGGTGCCTCGACCGCCTCCGCCAGGTCGGCATCGGTGAAACACAGCTGGGCCACGACCTGGGTGATGGCCGTTCGGATCCGATTGGAGCCACCCGACCCCAGGGCCACCACCGCGCCGTCGGGCGCTTCGATGATCGTGGGGCACATCATCGACGACAGGCGGGTGCCGGTCGGCCAGGCACCCGGCCCAGCCGGGTTCAGGTCGTCCTCACCCAGGATGTTGTTGAGCATGAAGCCGAATCCGTCAACCAGGTCGCCGTTGCCCGACCCGTTGGAGACCGTGACCGAGCAGGCGTTGCCGTCGGCGTCGATCACCGAGATGTGGGTGGTGCCCTGCGACCGTAGCAGCGCTGGATCGAGCCGCCCCAGTGAGTCGGTGGCCGCCGCCCGGGCTCGTCCGGTGGCCAGGAACGCATCAGCGAGATCGATCGGGTCGGCGGAGTCGATCTGGGCGAGTGAGTGGTCGACCAGGATGCCGCCGGCCGCCGGGTAGGGGTTCAGATGGACCAGCGATTGGCCGACCTTGACCGTCAACGGTGGGCGCGTCACCGCCCGGTAACCGCGGATGTCGCCATCGGTCAGGTTGCCATCGGCCTGCTGGGTCTCGAGTATGGCGGCGACGACCGGGTTGTCGATGGGATCGGACGTTGCGAGCGCCGTCAGAGCATCGGCCAGCCCGGGGTTCACCAGCAGTGCTCCCTCGGGCAGCATGGTTCCGTCGGGCGCAAACAGGGCTCGGGCCGGCTCGGTCGCAGTGAGGATCGGCTCGACCACGGTCGACAGGAAATGGGAGAAGCGGCTGACGGTCACACCCTCACGAGCCGCCGAGATGGCGGGAGTGAACAAGTCGGTCAAGGGCAGGCCGGCCCCGTGCGACGCCAATTCGTGGAGCCCGGCGATGAACCCGGGGGTGGCCACCGTGGCCGGCCCGATGCGGAAGGCCTGGGTGGCGGTGCCGAAGTCGGCGTGGATCACCCGCATGCCCTCGGTGCCGGACTGCCGGCGCTCCAGGGGGGTCCGCGGGAAGAAGTCGATCAACGAGAGCCGTCCGTCGGCATCGCGGGTCATGGCGTAGCCCCCGCCCCCGATCGAGGCCAGCACCGGTTCGCAGACGCAGGCCATCGCCATCGACGCGATGGCGGCGTCGGTGGCGTTGCCGCCGCGGCGAAGGATCTCCGCACCGGCCGTGGCCGTCAGTTGATGCCCGGCGGCCACCACCCCGCGGTGGCCGTGGTGGTTCCCGGGCGAGGACGTGGAACCCATCTGTCTTGTCTATCCGGCAAATCGATCGAGGCAAACGGTCCGGGCCGGCGACGATTCCCTCCGTGTGTTGCACCGCCGGTACGGTGGCCGGATGACAACGCTCGACGTCGACTTCGTCCGGTCCCAGTTCCCCGCCTTCGACGAGCCGTCGCTCGACGGCTGGGCGTTCTTCGAAAACGCCGGCGGCTCCTACACATGCCGTCAGGTGATCGACCGGCTCACCCGCTTCTACACCGAGACCAAGGTGCAGCCCTACGGGCCCTATCCGGCCGCGATTCAGGCCGGCGAGGCCATGGACGAGTCCTACCGGGCGTTCGCCGACTGGCTGAACGTGGGTGACGACGAGGTGCACTTCGGGCCGTCGACCAGTCAGAACACCTACGTGCTGGCCAACGCGATGCGTCCGATGTGGTCCGAGGGCGACGAGATCGTCGTGTCGAACCAGGATCACGAGGCCAACGCCGGTGTGTGGCGGCGGCTGGCCGACCGGGGGATCGTCGTGCGGGAGTGGACGATCAACCCCGAGAGCGGGCGCCTTGACCCTGACGACCTCGACTCTCTGCTGTCGGACCGCACCCGCCTCGTCGCATTTCCCCATGCGTCGAACGTGGTCGCCCACATCAACCCCGTGGCCGACATCACCGCCCTGGTCCGGGAGGCGGGGGCGGTGTCGGCGGTCGACGGCGTCTCCTTTGCGCCGCACGGCCTGCCCGATGTCGCCGCTCTCGGCGCCGACATCTATCTGTTTTCGCTCTACAAGACCTGGGGTCCGCATCTCGGCCTGATGACCGTCAGGCGCGAGTTGCTGGACCGGATGACCAACCAAGGCCACTTCTTCAACGCCGGTGATCCGCGGAAGATCATCACACCGGCCGGTCCCGACCACGCCCAGATCGCGGCCGCCGCCGGGGTCGTGCAGTACCTCGACCTGCTCCACGCTCATCATGTGGATGCTCCGCCGTCGGATCAGGTGGCCGACGAACCGGGGCCGGCCGAGCGGGCCCGCACGGTGGCCGATCTGATCCAGCGCCATGAGGAACGCCTGCTCGCCCCCTTGCTGGCCTGGCTTCGTGATCGCACCGACGTCCGCATCATCGGGCCTGACGATCCGGCGGTGCGGGCGCCGACGGTGTCGGTCGTGCCCCTTGCCCGGCCGATCGCCGATGTCGTGCGAACGTTGACCGAGCACAAGCTCATGGTCGGGGCCGGCGACTTCTATGCTGTGCGGCCGCTCGATGGCATGGGCGTGGCCCTCGACCCCGGTGTCCTGCGCATGTCGTTCGTGCACTACACGACCGAGGCCGAGGTGGATCAGCTGATCGCCGGGCTGTCCGCCGCCCTCGATTGAGGCACCGCCCGCCCGAACTTTGAGCCTCCGGCGACCCGTTTGCGGGTCGTCCGAAGCTCAAAGTTCGGTGACGCGGTGGGTGGGTGGCGGTCAGGAGCGGCGCCAGCCCAGCCACTTGACGAGCCCGATGTCGGCCACCATGAGCGCCTGGGCGGCGATGACCCACAAACCGATCGTGGAGGTCTCGTCGTTGGTGAGCGCGATCACCATGACCGACGCCACCACCCACAGCAGATCGCCGACGGCGGTCAGGCGGGCCGCCGCCGACCGGTAGGTTCCGTCCCGGACGATGGTGTGGAGCATCGCGGCGTAGGGAATGAAGCCGATCCCGATGGCCAGAACGATCCACGTCGGCCAGTCGAGCAGGCGAGCGATGGGGATGGCCCCGAGTGTCAGGGCCACCGCGGAGATCGAGACGGTGAGCCGGTCGATCGCGAAGATGCGGGCGAGCATGGCGGAACCGCTCGCGGTCGCGTCGGTTCCCGACGCCGTTCGTGCCTTTCGCCGTGTCGCCGGCTGTGGTGCTGAGTGTGATGCTGAGTGTCTTGCTGATGTCGTCATGAGACCGAGTCTGAACACGACCAGTAGTCGTCACAATTACCTGTCGGGTAATGGTGTCGGATCCGCTGGTGGCACTACGTTCGTCATCATGACGGCCACCGCCACGCAAACCTCCCGCCCGGCGCCGCCTCCCGAGTTCGGTGCCCGCCTTCGTTGGTGGCGCACGGCTCGTCGCTACAGCCAGCTCGATCTCGCCAACGCAGCCGAGGTCTCCAGCCGCCACCTGTCGTTTCTCGAGACTGGGCGATCGAAGCCGAGCCGGGAGATGGTCATCCACCTCGCCACGGTTCTCGAGTTGCCCCTGCGGGATGGCAACGGCCTGCTCGCCGCCGCCGGGTTCGCCCCGGTCTATTCCGAGGTCGATCTCGAGGCTCCGGAGATGTCCGGGATACGCATGGTTCTTTCGACGATCCTCGAGGCTCACATGCCCAATCCTGCGGCCGTCATCAATCGCCTGGGTGATCTGATCGACGCCAATCCGGCCGCCCTCGGATTGATGGCCGCCGCCGTGCCGGCCGGCGGTGCGGCACTCGAACCGACGCCGAACCTCCACCGCCTCGTCTATCACCCCGACGGCATTCGTGCCCGTACCCGGAACTGGGAGGACGTGGCGTCCGCCCTCCTGCTGCGGCTGGAGCGGGAGCGTAACCATCGTCCGGCCGACGACTCCCTGGCCGCCCTCGTGGCCGAGATGCTGTCGTATCCCGATGTCGCCGAACTTCGGTTGCGGCCGCGGCCGGCCGAGGCATCCGATCTGCTGGTCTCGATGGACATCGAGACCGACACCGGTGAGGTGCTGTCGCTGCTCACCACCATCTCGACGGTCGGTTCGCCCCACGACATCACACTCGACGAGCTGCGGCTGGAGACCTTCTTTCCCGCCGACGAGGTGAGCCGTCGAATCCTTGCTAGCTGGTCTTCGGGTTGAGGCGATACTCGAAAAACGTCTGGGGACCGAACTCGTCGACGCCGGAGTGGGTGATGTCGAAGCCGCACCGCTGGTAGAACGCCACGGCATCGGTCCAGGTCGAGGTGGTCTCCAGAACCACCCGGTCGGCATTCCAGGCCCGGGCGGTGGCCAGCAGCTCGTCGACGATGAGCCGGCCCACTCCGGCCCGCCGGGCGGTCGACGCAACCGACATCCGCAGGATCTCGGCCGTCGACGCGTTGACCGGCATCAACGTACCGGTTCCTATGATCCTGGTGCCGGTGACGTCGGGGGCTGTCTGACGGACCACGATCGTCCGCCCACCACCGTAGGCCCCCAGCAGGTCGTCGAGGTCGGGATTGAGTTGCGGGTCGAGCTCCCCCCAGCGGTCGGTCAGCCCGGCCCGGATCAGAGCGACCGCCTCCTCCTGATCCGAGTGGGCGAGATCCTCGATGATCAGTTCGGACACGGCGCCAGGGTAGGTCGCGGTGACGGCGAAGCCAGAAACCTGTTGACAAAGAGAGTGCTCTCTCTTTATCATGGTCGATGTGGCAACCCAGGCAGAGCGACGGAAGCAGACCCGAACGAGACTGCTCGAAGCGGGTACCGCCGTGCTGGTTGATCAGGGAGCCGCAGGCTTTTCGACGGTGGCCGTGGCGGAAACGGCGGAATTGAGCAACGGCGCGGTGTTCAATCACTTCGACACCCGCCTTGACCTGCTGGCGGCCACCGTCGAATATGCCCTGGCCGAGCTACGCGAAGGCTTCGCCCAGTCCTTCTCCGTGGTCGGAGCCGAGGCCACCGCCACCGAACTGCTCTCCATCCTCTGGGAATGCATGAGCCGGCCCGAACAGACCGCGGTCGTCGAAGTCTTCGCCCAGGCCCGCACCAATCCCGAACTCAAGGCGCTCCTCACACCGATCGTGGAGGACCACCATGGTCACATCCAGACGATGGTCTCGGTGCTGGCCGATGCCCAGGTCGAGGGCGCGCCGAGCCGCGGCGGCGGTGAGGCCGGTGATCCCCCGGACGCAGCCGACCGGGGGATCACCGCCGATTTCGTCTCGCAGCTCTCCTTCCTCTTCATCTATGCCATGGTCGGGCTGACCATCAACAACGAAGCCGGTGCCGGCATCGGCTCGCAGAACACGTTCATCGAGCTGGGCCAGAACCTGTTCGACGCAATCGACGCCGGGGGAGGCTGACCGCCGATGGCTCTGACCCTGCCCAAACCGCTGTCGGACCGATCGCCGAGCCGCACCTCCGAGATCACCGATCTGGCCGGGACCCTCGAGGTCTACCTCGGCGCCGGATCACCCAGGATCATCCTGACCGGCTCGGTCGCGGCCACGGCCGCCAGGCTTGCCGTCGGTGGCTTCGGGGTCCACGATCTGGCCGCACTCGCCAGTGTGGTGGCCGCCATCGGGACTGTCGAGTGGGTGATCCACAAGTTCCTTCTCCACGCCCCGGAGACGTCGTGGCGAACCCGCAAGCTCGACACCTCCACTGCGCATCGCCGTCACCACGAGGATCCGACCGACCTTCGTCACGTGCTGCTGCTTCCGGCCTACGCCGCCGGCTTCCTTCCCGCCATCGGCGTCTTCACCGCCACCTGGTCGATACCGCTGGCGGCCGCCACCGGCTGGCCGCTGGTCCCAACCTTCCTCACCGGGTTGGCCACCTCGTGGTGGACACTGGCCCACTATGAATGGGTCCATCTCGCGGTCCACACCCGACATCGGTTCCGTAACCGGTACTACGCCCGCCTGGCTCGAAACCACCGGCTGCATCACTATCGGAACGAGAACTACTGGCTTGGCGTCACCGCCAATTCCGGTGACCGACTGCTGGGCACACTTCCGGCTTCCAAAGCCGACGTGCCCCTTTCGGAAACCGCCCGATCCCTCGCCTAACTTTCCCCCCTCGCGGGCTCGGCCCCGCCGCGGCCTTCCCATGGCCGATCGGCCGCCCGGGTCCCGGGGCGGGGGATCGGTGCTCTTGGAGCCGGGTGGGCGATCTCAGCCGCCGAAGCGGGGGCGGCCAACGCCCACCACCGATACCGTCGCCTCGACGAACACCTCACGGTCCTCGATGGTCGCGGTTTTCACATCGACCGATTCCGACAGCACGAGCTCGCCGGCACCGGCCCGCTCGGCCTCGGCCTGAACGTGGTCCCGAAGCGCACCGAGTGCGTCGTCGATTGCCGGTTGCCGGTCGCCCCGGTCCGCCAGGCCGGGCCAGTGCACACGAAACTGACCCTTCGACGGCTGGGAGATCGTGCAGTGGGCGGCAATACGAACCTGACCGACCACGGCTCCGACCGCGTTGGCAACCTGGGCGTGGGTCGGAACGATCGGGTTGGCGCCGACGAGCTTGGCCACCGACGGATAGTAGGTCGGGGCCGAGGCGCCCAGACCGACCAGATCGACATCGGCGCCGACGTGGACCCTGGCCACCGTCGGCGGTGAGGTCAATGCCCGCTGAACCAGTTCATGGGTGACGGCGCCCGGATCCATGCCGTCGGCCCGGAACGCCACGGCCAGCACCGCTTCGGCCGACTGGCGGACGAGCTGGTCGATCACCCACTGCGAGAACGTCACCCCGTCGGCGGCCAGCGGGTCGGAGCGGTTGTCGCGGATGCCGGCCAGGACCGCAGCGGCTTTGACCGCCGCCGCGGCGTCCCAGGTGCTCTGGAGGCCGAGCACATGACAGGCGTCCGACGGGGTGAACCCGGCGATCTGGACGAGGCCCCGCGCCACGAGTGACCGCAGCGCCGCGGTTTCCATGCTGGACGCCACGGCGTCCTCCAACGGTCTCCAGCCCGATCCACCATCCGCCAACTTGTCGAGGAGTCGTTGGTCGCGGGCCCCGACAACGCTGCCGCGCCTTGCGGGGCGAACGAACAGGACGTGGTCCTCACGGAACGGGGCGCGTCGCCGATCGAGCGTCCGGTGGATCACGTCGGGATCGTCGGTGGCCGCCAGCGCGATCGGTGTCAGCCGGCGGGGACCGAGGCGTAGCACCGGCGGGAGGCCCCGATCGATGTGAATCTCGGAATCTCCCCCCAGGCCGACGGTGAACATGTCGACGGCCTCGACCATCGTGTGGTGTCCGCCGACCACCGCCCCATCGGGGCTGACAGTGGGACGACCGTCTCGGATCAGGCCGATGTCGGTGGTCGTGCCGCCGATATCGGAGATCATGACCACCGGGCCGGTCTTCGTCCGCTCCCGGCCGAGCAGGTAGTCGGCGCCCACGATGCTGGCGGCCGGCCCCGACAGGATCGTCTCGATAGGGCGGCTCATGGCGAACTCGGCCGAGACCAGCGAGCCGTCTCCCCGCACCAGCATCAACGGGGCATCGATCCCGAACTCCTCCATGATCGACGCCGCGGCCCGGCACAGGTCGTCTATCATCGGCAGGAGGCGGGCATTCAGCAGGCAGGTCAACGCCCGCTTTGGTCCGTTCAGCCTGGCCGAAAGCTCATGGCTGCAGGCCACCGGCACCCCGGTCGCGGCGAGCAGATCACGAGCGGCCAGCTCGTGGTCGGGATTGCGGACGCTGAAATGGGCGGCCACGGCGAAGGCGTCGACCTCGAGCCCGTCGACGGCGGCGGCCAGGGTGTCGAGATCGATCGGTGCCGATTCGACGCCGTAGGAGTCGTGCCCGCCGTCGATGGTGATCAACGGGTCGGAGCCCAGCGCGGCGGCCAGACCGGCCCGCTCCACGCCGTCGACGTCGAAGCCGATCAGCACGAGGCCGACCCGGCCGCCGACCCCTTCGACCAGCGCGTTGGTGGCGAGCGTGGTCGACAGCGAAACCAGCGATACCGCCGACGGGTCGGCATCGAGGCGCTGCAAGGCCTCCCGTATCCCGATGGTGAGGTCCGGTCGTGTCCTCGCCTTCGCCCAGGCGATGACACCGGACGACTGGGGGCTCGACTCGTCGAGCGCCGTTTCGTCGAACGAGATGGCGTCGGTGTAGGTGCCGCCGGTGTCGATGCCGATCAGCACGGGTCAGATGCCGGTCGACTCACGGAGCCAGCTGGTCACCTCGTCGCCGTAGAGGAGGCTTCCCACCACCCCGACGACCATCAGCACACCGCCGATCACGTAGTACCGCTTGGGGATTGGCCCCTCGTCGGGGACGACCGGAAGCTTGCGCCGCAGCCACGGGACCAGAGGGTTGTCGGGCCACACCATGTTGAGACCGACGAGGATGACGGCCCAACCCGGACCGGCCAGCGGGATCATGGGAATGCCGACCGCGATGAGAAACAGCCCCAACACGACCTGGACCGGCCGGTTGCGACCGGCGCGTTGCTCCCGCTCGGACAGCCCCGGATCGAGGTCGGCGTAGTCGGCCTCGAACCCGCTTGCATCATGATCCTCGGACTTCGGCCGATCGGTATTCATATCCACCTGATTCTACCGTTGGTTGGCTCGGCCAACGGACCGGTCAGGTGCCGGCCAGCTCGGCGACGATGGGGGCGAAGGCCTCCACCTCGTCCTGGCCGATCACCACATAGCTGAAGCCGTAACGTTCACGCCGTTCCCGGATCATGTCGATGATCTGCGCCGTGGTCCCCACCAGAGCCAGCGGCGACTCGAGTGCCTGGTCGGCAGTGAGCCCGACCCCTCCGGCCATCGCCTCGATGAGCTCGTCCCGGCTGTCGGTGACGACGGGGAAGAACACCCGAATCTGGAGTTCGACGTCGTCGAATCGGTCGCCGGCACCCTCCTTGACCCAGGTCAGCTTCTCCTCGTAGCGTTCAGCGGTCGCGTCCGATCCGGTCTCGGCGTCGATCACGCCGGCCGAGAGGTTCGGGTTGATGCCGACGATGTCGGCCAGGCGGCCGGCGAGGCGCAGAAAACGAGGTCCACCGCCACCGATGAGAAACGGTGGGTGCGGCCGTTGCACCGGCTTGGGGGTGCCGTTCAGGTTGGTGATCGTGTAGTGCTCACCCTCGAAGCTGAACGGCTCGTCGGCGAAGAGGCCCTTCAGGATCTCGACCGACTCGACCATACGATCGATGCGCACCCCCGGCCGGTCGTAGGTCATGCCCGCTTCGGCGTAGTCGGACTTCATCCATCCGGCCCCGATGCCGAGCTCCAGTCGCCCATCCGACAGGAGGTCGAGGGTGGCCGCCTCCTTGGCGAACACGACCGGGTGGCGGTAGTCATTGCACCAAACCAGCGCCCCGACCCGAAGGCTGTCAGTCGCTTCCGCCGCCGAGGCGAGCGCCACGATGGGAGCTAGCTGATCGTCGAAATGGTCGGGAATTGTCATCGTCGAGTAGCCGAGATCCTGGATCTTGCGGGCCAGCTCCACCCACTCGGACCGCGACGACGCGGACTTGCACTGCACACCAAAACGAAACGGTCGGGTCATGAGCGCCAGTGTAGGTCGGCCCCCTTCTCAGAGGGCTCGTCGGGCCGGCTCTAGAATGGGGCCATGTTCGCAGAGCCGTGCCGGTACGTGGGATACGAGGCGAGTCGCGACGAGCCAAACATCGTGGTCGACGGGGCGCCCAACGAGGCAACCGTTCTGACCCTCACCCATTGGCCCGGATTCGAGGTGGAGCAGTCGTTGTGGGGCGATCTGTCCGCTCACATCGTGTTCCGCTACCTGGATCGCCTGGTGGCCGGCGGCGAGTCGCCGGCCGCGACCGCGGTCACCAACAACCATTTCGACCAGGACGGCCTGGTCTGCATCCACACCCTCGTGCACCCTGAAGAATCGTTGACCCATCGGGAACTGTTGATCGACCTTGCCGCGGCCGGCGACTTCGCCACCTACCGGGACCGCCGGGCGGCCCGGGCCTCGATGGTGTTCTCCCGTCGGGCCATCGGCGGCGAGAACTGCACCTACGACGAGTTCACCGATCGGCTCTACGAAGAGAACCTGCCGGCGGTGCTTCCGGTTCTGCTCGACAACGACCGGTACCGCGACGAGTGGGCCGACGAGGACGCCGAGCTCACCCGCTGCGAGGCGGCGCTGTCCGACGGTGTCGTGGCGGTCGAGGTGGAGGAAGCGCTCGACCTGGCGGTGTTCTCGGTGCCCGAGGACTTCGTGGCCGGAGGAGGACACCGGTTCGGTGGGCAACACCTCGCCGGGCTGCACCCGATGGCGGTCAACAATGCCGTCGACCAGTTCCGGCTCCTGACGGTGCACGGCCGCCGCTATCACTACGTCGACAGATACGAAACCTGGGTTCAGTACCGTACGCGTCGCCCGCTTGCCCGCATCGATCTCGGTCCGCTGGCCGAGGAGTTGACGGCCGCCGAGACAGGTGCCGTCACCTGGAATGCATCGGAGCCGGGATCGCTCACCCCCGAGTTGCGCCATGACGGCGAGTCGAGCCTCGCCCCCGACCTGGTCGTGTCGCTCGTGCGCCGTCATCTGGCCTCCCAGCCGCCGGCGTGGGATCCCTACCCGGTGGGCGAGTAACGGCGAGGCGAGGTCTGTCACCCGTCACCCGTAGGCTGGACGGGTGAGCTACGACGACCAGGTGCTCGACGGGTTCAGCCCGGCGGCGGCTGAATGGTTCTCCACCACGTTTCCCGAACCGACCGCGCCCCAGGTCAAGGGCTGGCCCGTCATCGCAGCGGGCGACCACACCTTGATCCTGGCCCCGACCGGGTCGGGCAAGACCCTGACCGCCTTCTTCTGGGGCCTCGACCAACTCACCACCAGGCCACGCCCGGAAGACGTCAACCACCGCACCCGCATCCTCTACATCTCCCCGCTCCGAGCGCTGGCCGTCGACGTCGAGAAGAACCTCCGGGCTCCGCTCCAGGGCGTCAGGCTGGCCGCCCAGCGACTGGGTGAACCGTTCCACGAGCCAACCGTCGCCCTCCGCACCGGCGACACCTCGACCGACGAGCGGCGCAAGCTGGCCAAAGACCCGCCGGATCTGCTGATCACCACCCCCGAGTCGCTCTATCTCATGCTCACCTCCCGGATCCGGGAGACGCTGGCCGGTGTCGAGACCGTGATCATCGACGAGATCCACGCCCTGGCCGCCACCAAACGTGGTGCCCATCTGGCGTTGAGCCTGGAGCGGCTGGAGCGGATAACCGAACGTCCACCCCAGCGGATCGGGCTGTCGGCCACCCAGCGGCCGCTCGACGAGATCGCCCGCTTCCTCGGTGGCTATCACAACGGCCGGCCCCGCCCGGTGACGATCGTCGACTCCGGCATCACCAAGGAACTCGACGTCGAGGTCATCGTGCCCGTCGAGGACATGGGCCGGCTCGGGGAGGTGGTGGACGAAAGCCCTGTGTCGGCCCCCGAAGCGGCGTCACTGGCGAGGCGGTCGATCTGGCCGTCGATGCATCCCCGACTGCTGGAGCTGGTCCAGGAGAACCAGTCGACGATCGTGTTCGTCAACGCCCGCCGCCTGGCCGAACGTCTGGCCACGAGGCTCAACGAATTGGCGATCGACGGCGAGAGTCGGGGCGCCGAGGCGGACGGCACCCCGCCCGACACCGAGCCGGGGCAGGAGCTGGTCCTGGCCCACCACGGGTCGCTCAGCCGGGAGCGACGCCTCGACATCGAGGATCGACTCAAACGGGGCACGCTGAAGGGCCTGGTGGCGACATCGTCGCTCGAACTCGGTATCGACATGGGTGCGGTCGACCTCGTGGTGCAGGTCGAATCACCGGGTGCGGTCGCCCGGGGTCTGCAGCGGGCGGGCCGGGCCGGTCACCAGGTCGGTGTGCCGAGTCGGGCCAAGTTCTTCCCCAAACACCGGGCCGACCTGGTCGAATCGGCGGTTGTGGTCGACCGGATGCGGCGGGGCCTCATCGAGGAGACCCACTATCCCCGCAACCCCCTCGACGTCGTGGCCCAACAGATCGTGGCCGCCGCCGCGATGGACGACTGGCCGGTCGACGATCTCGTCGAGATGATCCGTGGCGCCGCCAACTTCGCCGAGATCTCCGACGAGGCTCTGTTCGCCACCCTCGACCTGCTCGCCGGCCGCTACCCGTCCGACGAGTTCGCCGAGCTGCGACCCCGCATCATCTGGGACCGGGTCGAACAGGTCATCCGGGCCCGCCCCGGTGCCCAGCGGCTGGCGGTCACCTCCGGGGGCACCATCCCCGACCGCGGTCTCTACGGCGTGTTCCTGCCCGACGGCACCCGCGTCGGCGAACTCGACGAGGAGATGGTCTACGAATCCCGACCGGGCGAGACGTTCCTCCTCGGGGCCAGCACCTGGCGGATCGAAGACATCACCCACGAGCGGGTCGTCGTCACCCCCGCCCCGGGCCAGCCGGGCAAGATGCCGTTCTGGCACGGCGACGGGCCCGGCCGACCGCTCGAGCTGGGACGGGCGATGGGGGAGTTCATGCGGGAGATCCGGTCGCTCGACCCGGCGGCGGCCCGCGAGCGGCTCCTCGACCGCCACGGCCTCGACGAACTCGCCGCCGCCAACCTGTTGCTGTTCCTCGACGAACAGATGGAAGCCGCCGGATTCATACCCGACGACCGCACGATCGTCGTCGAACGGTTCCGCGACGAGATCGGCGACTGGCGCATCTGCGTGCTCAGCCCCTTCGGCGCCCAGGTTCACGCCCCGTGGGGCATGGCGCTTCGCCACCGGCTCGCCGCCGAGTGGGACTGGGACGTCGAGCTGATGTGGTCCGATGACGGCATCGTCATCCGCCTGCCCGAGGCCGTCGACCGCCTCCCGGCCGACGAACTCCTCATCGACCCTGACGAACTCGACGAACTGCTGGTCTCCCAGCTCCCCCAGACCGCGCTGTTCGCCTCCCGGTTCCGGGAGTGCGCAGCCCGGGCGCTGCTGCTGCCCCGACTCCGTCCCGACAAACGCACCCCGCTCTGGCAACAGCGGCAGAAGGCCGCTGATCTGCTGGCCGTCGCCGCCAAGTACCCGAGCTTTCCGATCCTGTTGGAAGCCAGCCGGGAGTGCGTCAACGACGTGTTCGACGTGCCGGCCCTCCGTTCGGTCCTCGCCGACCTGCGGAGCCGGAAGATCAAAGTCCGTCAGGTCGACACCGACACCGCCTCACCGTTCGCCCAGTCGCTCATGTTCGGCTGGATCGCCCAGTACATGTACGAGGGCGACGCCCCGCTGGCCGAGCGCCGGGCCGCCGCGCTCTCGCTCGATCGCGACCTGCTGCGGGATCTGCTCGGCGCCGAGGAGCTGCGGGAGCTGCTCGATCCCGACGTGATCGCCGATCTCCAGGCCGAACTGCAGCGGACGGCCGACAGGTGGCGGGCCCGCACCATCGATCACATCGAGGATCTGCTGCGCTGGCTCGGCCCGCTGACGATGACCGATCTCGATCTGCGGACCGATGGGATCAACCCCGTCGACGCCGTCGAGCAGCTGCGGTCCGAGCGCCGGGTCATCGACGTCGTCGTGGCCGGTGAACCGATGGTTGCCGCCCCCGACGACGCCTCCCGGCTGCGCGACGCCTTGGGCGTGGCCCTGCCCCCGGGTCTGCCGGCGGCGTTCACCGAGTCGGTGGCTGACCCGGTCGGCGATCTGGTCTCCCGCTACGCCCGCACCAACGGGCCGTTCCTCGTCACCGAACTGGTGGATCGGGTGGGCCTCGATCCCGACCGGGCCACCGAGGCGCTGCTTGCTCTGGAGCGCGAGGGTCGGGTGGTCCGCGGTGAGTTCCGGCCCGACGGCCACGAGCGGGAGTGGTGCCACGTCGAGGTGCTGCGCACCCTTCGCCGCCGATCGCTCGCCGCCCTCCGCAAAGAGGTCGAGCCGGTCGAACAGGAGGTACTGGCCCGGTTCCTACCGGACTGGCAACACGTCGGGTCCCGGCGCCGCGGGGTCGAGGCGTTGGCCGAGGTCATCACCACCCTGCAGGGAGCGGCGCTCCCGGCGTCGGCCCTGGAGAACGACCTGCTCCCGGCCCGGATGGGCACCTACGAGTCGGCCGATCTCGACACGCTGCTCACCGCCGGTGAGCTGGTGTGGGTCGGCGCGGGTGGCATCGGTGTCGGCGACGGCCGGATCCGGCTGGTCTGGCGCGACCAGGTGCCGTTGCTTGTGCCCAACCCGTCGGCCGCGGACCCGGACGAACGCCCCGACGATCCGATCCACACCGCATTGCGCGACGGTCTGGCCCGAGCCGGAGCGTCGTTCTGGTCGGATCTGGTGGCGATGGCCCAGGCCGCCGAGTGTGACTACGACGACCAGACCGTGCTGACCGCGCTGTGGGACCTCGTGTGGGCCGGTGAGGTGACCAACGACTCGCTCACCGCGTTGCGTTCCCTGCTGGCGGGGGCGACGCCGACGTCGTCGGGCCGGCGGCGACCGAAACGGGGCGCCCGGCGCGGGCCGGGCCGTCCCAACCTCCGGGCCCTGTCGAGACTGGGTCCACCGTCGGCGACCGGCCGGTGGTCGCTCGTGCAACCGTTGGTCACGCCACCGGGCGGCGGTGCGGTCAGTCAGACCGAGCGGGCCACGACCCGGGCGCTGCAACTGCTGGAACGCTACGGGGTGCTGACCCGGGAGATGGCGTTGGCCGAGGGGGCCGACGGGGGCTTCGCCGGGGTGTACCCGATCCTGAAAGAGCTCGAGGACCGCGGCCAGGTTCGCCGCGGCTATTTCGTGTCCGGTCTCGGCGCCGCCCAGTTCGCCCTGCCCGGAGCCGTCGACCGGTTGCGGGATCATCGTGACAGCGAGCTGAGCGACAACACCGGCCACGCCGATGACTCGGGTGATCTGTTGGTGCTGGCCGCCTCCGACCCGGCCCAGCCCTACGGGGCCGCCTTGCCCTGGCCGGCCACACCCGGGCGCCCGGCCCGAGCCGTCGGGGCCTACGTCGTGCTCGACGCGGGAGTGCCGATCGTCTACCTCGAGCGGGGTGGAAAGAGCCTGGTCACGTTCCCGACGGTCGACGGTCCGACACCGGTCGACGACAACCGGTGGGTCGCGGCGCTCCGGCGCCTGGTCGACGAGAATCGGCTGCCCTCGGTCATGATCGGCAAGGTGAACGGCGCTCCGATACTGGAGGAAACGTCGATCAAGGACGCCCTGCTGGGTGGAGGATTCTCCGACGGTTACCGCGGTCCGGTGTACCGGCGGTGACGCTCGAGGCGAGCTGAGCGGCCGCCGGGCTCAGCGTCGACTGCGGTAGTGCTCGATCAGTGCGTTGGTCGACGAGTCGTGGTTCAGCTCGCCGTCCGATGTGAGTTCGGGTTCGATCGACGTGGCCAGAACCTTGCCCAACTCCACGCCGAATTGATCGAACGAGTTGATGCCCCAGATGGCGCCCTGGGTGAACACCTTGTGCTCGTACAGAGCAATCAGCCTGCCCAGCGTGGCCGGATCGAGGCGTTGAGCCATGATCGTCGTGGTCGGCCGGTTGCCCGGGAAGTGGCGTTGCCGATCGTCATGGGCCTCACCGAACGCCAGCGCCTCGGTCTGGGCGAAGAAGTTGGACATCAGGAGGTCGTGATGACTGCCGATCGGGTCGGTGGCCTCGACGAACCCGATGAAGTCCGCCGGCACGAGTCGGGTTCCCTGGTGGATGAGCTGGTAGAAGGCGTGCTGGCCGTTGGTGCCGGGTTCACCCCACACGATCGGACCGGTGTCGACCTCGACCGGTCGGCCGTAGCGGTCGACACCCTTGCCGTTGCTCTCCATGTCGAGCTGCTGGAGGTAGGCGGGGAATCGCGACAGGTGATCGGAGTAGGGGAGGACCGCCATCGATTGGGCGCCGCCGAAGTTGCTGTACCAGATCCCGATCAGACCCATCAGCACCGGGAGGTTCCGGCCGAGCGGCGCCTCCTGGAAGTGGCGGTCCATCTCGTGCATGCCGTCGAGGAAGGAACGGAATCCGGCCGGGCCGATGGCCAGCATCAGCGAGAGGCCGACGGCCGAGTCGACCGAGTACCGTCCACCCACCCAGTCCCAGAAGCCGAACATGTTGGCGGTGTCGATACCGAACTCGGCGACCCGCTCGGCGTTGGTCGACACGGCGACGAAGTGGCTCGACACCGCGTCGGGGCCGAGGGCGTCGGTCAACCACGTGCGGGCCGAACGGGCATTGGTCAGGGTCTCGATCGTGCCGAAGGTCTTCGACACGATCACGAACAGGGTGGTCGCGGGGTCGACGTCGCGCAGCGCTTCGAACAGGTCGGTCGGGTCGATGTTCGACACGAACCGCACGTCGAGCGGCCGCTCGGTGTGCGGCGGCCGGCCGTACGGTCGCAGTGCCCGGGTGGCCATGGCCGGCCCCAGGTCCGAGCCACCGATGCCGATGTTGATCACGACCTCGATCGCCTCGCCCGTGGCTCCCCGCCAATCGCCGCCGCGCACTCGCTCGGCGAAGCCCGACATGGCGTTCAACACCTCGTGGATCTCCGGCATGACGTTGTCGCCGCCGGCTCCCCCCTCGGTGACTACGTCGCCGGCTGGCCGCCGCAATGCCGTGTGCAGCACGGCCCGATCCTCGGTGACGTTGATCCGGCGCCCGGCGAACATGGCGTCGCGCAGCTCGGGCATTCCCGCGGCGTGGGCCAATTCGACCAGACGATCGATGGTTTCCTCGTCGATCCGGTTCTTGGAGAAGTCGACGTGCAGGCCGGCCGCGTCCATCGTGAACCGGTCGGCTCGCTTGTTGTCGGCCGCGAACAGGTCGCTGATGGTGGTCGAGGCGAACCGCTCGGCGTGGTCGGCAAGGGCACGCCATTCGGGAAGCTCGTTGACAGACGGTGGAGTCGACATCCCAACGAGGGTACTCAGCGATTCGCATTCAATGAATCCAATCGCCGGACCGATACCGACAATAGGAGACAGCGATGGCGCAGGGCCCCGTTTGAGCCCGTTTTCCGGGCCAATCGACCACTGAATCATGAATGCGGTGTTAACTGCCGTCAGGACCGTTCCCGTTTCCCTATCGTTGGGTAGTGATGACATGCCGTAGCTGCGGAGCAACCGTTGCCGAGGAGGCCCGCTTCTGTTCCAACTGCGGCGCCGTCCAGGCGGGCAGTGACGAGCGCCGGGTCGTGACCGCGCTGTTCGCCGACATCGTCGGCTTCACCGCGCTGGCCGAACGCCGCGACCCCGAGGACGTCAAGCGTCTCGTCGACCGTTGCTTCGAACTGCTCGCCCGAGACATCACGTCCTTCGGCGGGGTGATCGACAAGGTCATGGGTGACGGGATCATCGCCCTGTTCGGCGCACCCACGGCCCATGAGGACGACGCCGAGCGCGCCGTCCGGGCCGCGCTGAGAATGCAGGAGACCCTCGGCACACTCGCCGGACTCGGCGACGATGGCCCTGTTGAATTGGGCGATCACGGCTCCGCCCAATCGATCGACGAGGGATCGGGTGAGGACACTGAAGCGATTCGCATCCGTATCGGGATCAACACCGGTGAGGTGTTGATCGGGGCCTCCACCGCCGGTGGCGACTACACGGCCATGGGCGATGTCATGAACACAGCGAGCCGTCTCGAGCAACTGGCCGAGCCGGGACAGATCCTGGTCGGCGAGTCGACCTACTCGCTCACCAGCGACGCCGTGCGCTACCAGGCCATCGGGCCGCTGGTGGCCAGGGGGCGCGAGGAGCCGCTCGACGCGTGGATCGCGGTTGAGGCCACCCGCCCGCCGGGCTCCCACCGTCAGGTCAGCGACCGTTTCGTCGGCCGGGTCCACGAACTCGGCGTACTCGAATCACAGGCCCGTCTCGCCTTTGAGCTCCGGCAGTCGCAGCTCAGCATCGTCGTCGGCGAGGCCGGCATGGGGAAAACCCGGCTGGTTCAGCAGCTCGCCGACCTGCTTCGGCAGCGCTATGGGGCCGACGTGTGGCGGGGCCACTGCGTCCCCTACGGCGAGGCCAACGTCTGGTGGCCGGTGGCCGAGATCCTCCGCCAGTTGTTCGACCTCGACCTCGACTCGTCACAGTCGGAAACCGAACGGATCATCACTGCCGGTCTGGCCGATCACCTCGGCGCCGATGCACTGACCCACCTCGACCGGAGCCGAACGGCACTGCTCCACACGCTGGGGTTTCCCACCGTTCTCCGCGGCGGGGAACCGGCACAGAATCGTTCCGAGGTCACGCACGCTTTGAGTCAGCTGCTGGAGAGCGTCCTGGCCGACCGACCGGTGGTGATCGTCCTGTCCGACATGCACTGGGCCGGCGACGCAGTGTGGGACCTGCTCGACCGGCTCCTCAACCAGTGGGCGCGCCACCGGTTCATGATCGTCGCCACCGCCCGTGATGTGGATCGAGCCAACCTGGTCAGCGGCCGGCACGGCGCGTCGGTCCTGCAGCTCGGACCGTTGAACGATGAGGCGGCCCGACAACTGCTGGCCGCCCTCCGAAAGCCGGGCGACAAACAGCTCGACCCGGAAACGGTCGACGACCTGGTTGCCCGCAGCGGTGGAAACCCGTTCTTTCTCGAGGAACTGGCCGGGCTGGTGCTGCGCCCCGGCTCGGCGGCCACCGCTCAAGGGGCGATCAGCGAGCTGCCCGACACGCTGCGGGGAATCATCGCCGCCCGACTCGACTCCCTGGGTTCGGGCGAGCGGGCGTTGCTCGAGGATGCGGCGATGCTCGGTCGCAGCGGTCCGCTGGAGGGTCTGATCCTGCTCACGCGACAGCGGCGGGGTGTCCTCTCCGTCGACCATGATCTCGCCGGCCTCGTCGATCAGGACTTCCTGACGATCGACGGCTCCCGCTATGAGTTCCGATCCGAACTCGTGCGCGATGTGGCCTACGGGACGTTGACCAAAGCGGCCCGTGCGGAGCGGCATCGCGAAATCGCCCGCTATCTCGAAGGACTGCAGTCGGCACGGCTTCGTAGTTCGGTCGTGGTGGCCATCGCCGACCACTACCGATCGGCCGCCCGGTTGGGTCTGGAGCTCATGCTCGTCGACGAGTCGGAGCGGGCCGAACTGCTGCACAAGGCCCTGTACTGGATGGGCCTGGCCGGCGAGCGGGCGTTGGCCGGCGGTGAAGGGGTCGAGGCGGAGGCCTGGTTCGGATCAGGCCTCGACATGGCCGTCGGTGATGACCGGGCCGAGGCCAGCTTCCTTTTCGGTCGGGCTCGAGCCCGCTGCGAGATCCACGACATCGCCGGGGCGCGGGCCGACCTGAAGAAGCTCGAACTGCTCGTCGCCCACGATCCGCTCCTCTCGGCCAAGGCGCTGATGACCAGCGGTGACGTCAACCGCAAGGCCGGCGACCTCTCCGAAGCGGCCCGAGAGCTACGCGAAGCCGCCGACAAGCTGGCGGTGCTCGGAGCGGGCACCGAACAGTCGCTGGCGCTCCGGCTGCTCGGGCTCACCGAGATGGCCAGGTCGAACGACTCGCTGGCCCGCCAGGCCTTTCAGTCGTCTCGTACGGTGGCCGCCCAGATCGGGGACCGGCGGGCCGAAGCCTGGACGCTGCAGAGCATGGCGTGGCTGGCCTTCTCCCAGGGCCGGGTCCACGACGCCAATCAGCAGGCCTCGACCGCCATCGAGATCTTCGTGGAGCTCGGTGATCGCAGCGGCTTGGCCTGGGCGCAGGGAGTGCAGGCGTGGGTGGCGTTCCACCTCGGTCAGCTGACCACGGCCCAGCAATTGCTGGACTCGCTGCTGCCAACCGTGCAGCGGCGTGGCGACCCCTGGGCCGAAGCCATGATGACCAACCTCGCGGCCTCGCTGGCGTTGTGGACCGGTCGAGCCGCCGAGTCGATCAAGTTGTCACACGCCGCGATCGAGGCGGCCCGCCGGGCCGACGACGCCGGTCTGGAGATCCAGACTCTGGCCGTCCAGGGCAGGGCCATGGTCTCGCTCGG
This sequence comes from Acidimicrobiales bacterium, assembly GCA_965216675.1. Taxonomy (GTDB): domain Bacteria; phylum Actinomycetota; class Acidimicrobiia; order Acidimicrobiales; family SZUA-35; genus JAHELU01. Next base: position 4,152,402 of record CBDCGK010000004.1, read on the forward strand.
ACGAATCACCGACGGCAGCGCCACCCTGGAGGAGGCGTATCGACTGGCCGAGCGCCAACGCGACCGCTTCAATCGCCGTATTGCCATCATCGCCAATTGTGCGTCGGCGGCGCGGGTCGGCGAAGCCCAGCGGGCCCTCCGGTGGGCCTCGAACTTCCAGGGATTCCATGACGACCTGTCGGTGGTCGGTGAGGCGGACCTGATCGTGTCGGTCTCGCTGGCCCTCCTCCAGCAGGGTTCGGTCGACGAGGCCGGCAGCCAGCTGGCCTGGGTCGACGGCACCGACACCCGCCGAGTCGACTTCTTCGCCGAGGCGGTGCGGGCCGTGTTGGCCTCGGTCGATGGTCGCCTCGACGATGCCGAATCGGCCGCCGATCGGGTTCTCGACGGCCGATCGACCTACCTCGACCGGATAACCGTTCACCTGGTTCGGGCCTGCGTCGGGTTCCAGCGGGCCGACGGGACGGCTGTCGACGCCGCGCTCACCGAGGCCCGGGCCGTCGTCGAGGCCACCGACGACCGCATGTCTCGATGGCTGATCGATCTGGTGGCCGGGATCTGTGGTCGTGGTGACCAGGCGGCCGCCGAACGCCATATGGCCAACGCCGGACTCGACGCCTCGGGGCTCGTCACCGCCTGGCGTCTCGCCGCGGGCCTGGAGACCGCCCGTTCCGCCGACTCTCGGTGAGCCTCAGCCGGTTGGGGGAATCTGGAGCTCGTCGCCGGCGGTGAGGTTGTCCACGTCGACCAGACCGTTGGCGTCGGCAATAGCTTGCATGGAGATTCCGTAGGCTGCGGCAATACCGGAGAGGGTGTCGCCCGGCTGGACCACGTGAACGCCGCCGGTACCGGCAGGCGTGGTGTCGGTGTCGGCGGCGACCGGCGGGGCGGTCGTCGGGGTCGGGGCGACAATGGGATTCTGGCTCGTGATCTTCACGCCGGCCATGTCCGGCGTGGGGTCCACGACGCCGACCACCTGATCGGCGGTCAGAACCGGAGCGGTGGCCGGAGTCGCCGCTGCTGTCTGACCGGTGTCGGCCCCGCCTTCGGTGGCGCCGTCGGCCATTGCGGTGCCGTCGCCATCGTCTTGTCCGGTCATCGCGTCGGCCTGTTGTTGTGCTCCCTGGTCATCCTCGTTCGAGGGGACCGCGGCGTCGACCGTGTCCGAGGCCGGTGTTGTCGACTGGGCCGCCGGGTCCGGCGCCGCAGTCTGGGCCTCGTCGGCTGGAGCGGGCCGACCGCAGGAACCGAGAAGCAGCACCACCACGGCAGCGGCGGTCAGCCGCACGCCACGTGTTCCCGTCGAAGTCCGCATATGGGACCAGTATTGCCTATCTGCGAACCGAATGGGTGTCTGCCCCGTCATCGCTCACACACTCAGCGTCGCCGCCCTTTGCGTCGCGACCGACGATTGGGGCGTTCGGAATCACGTCGCCGATTCGCATCGGCCCGATCACGGGATTCGGCCCGCCGGGCGAACTCCTCCAACTGGCTCTCCTGCAGCTCGAGTTCGGCCGTCAGCTCCCGCCAGTGATCCAGCCGGCGGTCGACGATCGCTCCGGAAGCCAGCCCGTCCTGGACGCCGCATCCGGGTTCGGCCTCGTGGGCGCAGTCGGCGAAGCGGCACTGTGACGCCGCCTCGGCGATCTCCGGAAAGGCGGCGGCGAGACCGTCGTAGGCCTGCCACAGCCCGATCTCGCGGATACCGGGCGTGTCGATGATGTGGCCCCGGCCGGGAATCGGAATGAGATCCCGGGTCACGGTGGTGTGGCGGCCTCGCCGGTCTGCGGCCCGGACCTCACCGGTCCGCTGGACCTGCCCGCCCGACAGGAGGTTCACCAGGGTCGACTTTCCGATACCGCTCAACCCCATCAGCGCCACCGTCGATCCGTGCGGGACTCGGGCTTCGACCTCGGCCATGCCGTCGCCGGTGACGGTCGAGACGGCGAGGGTGGACACGCCGGGGGCGACCTCGGCCACCTCGTCGACCGTTCGCCGCAGCTCGGCCGGATCGGCGATCTGGTCCGATTTGGTCAACACGATGACGGGCGTGGCGCCGCTTTGCCAGGCCACCACGAGCTGCCGTTCGATCCGGCGCAGGTTGGTGGGGCGGTCGAGCCCGTGCATGACGAACACCGAGTCGATGTTGGTGGCCAGCACCTGAGGTTCGGGGACCCGGCCCGGTGCCCGACGGGTCAACGCCGTGGACCGCGGGGCGATGTCGAGGATGTGGGGACCATCGGCTTCGGAATCCTGGACGACGACGTAGTCGCCGGTGGCCGGGACCAGGTCGGTGCGGGTCCGGGTCGAGTCGGAGGCGGCGAGCACTGCGTCGCCGCCGGTGAACACGAGGCTGAACCCCCGACTGACCCGGGCCACTCGACCCTTCACGCCTGCCGCCCCGTCCGACTCGTCACCGGTCGAGGCGGCTTCGACCTCGGCAGCCCATCGGTCGAGGTCGTCATCCCAGCCGAGGGACGTCAGATCGGGTGTGAGTTGTGCCAGGTCGTCGATCGGTCGAGCCTTCCTCGAGACGGTCGGCCCCCGTGATTCGGACGGCCGGCGATCCCGGCCATCGTCGACTGTTTCAGACGATCGGGTCGACCGGAGTCACGTCTTCGAGGCTAGTGCGAAGGAAGTCGAGTTGGAGTCGCAGTAGGTTCTCGGCCACCGACTGCTGTGGAGTCATGTGGGTGACACCCGACAGCGGGAGAACCTGATGGGGCACACCGGCGGCCAGCAGAGCCGTGCTCATCCTGAGGGTGTGGGCGGCCACGACGTTGTCGTCGACGAGCCCGTGGATCAGCAGCAGGGGGCGGACCAGCTTGTGGGCCTCGGCGGTGAGATCGGTGTCGAGGTAGTGTTGCGGGTACATGCCCGGATGACCGAGGTAGCGTTCGGTGTAGTGGGTGTCGTAGAGCCGCCAGGTGGTGACCGGAGCCCCGGCGACGGCCGCATGGAAGCGGTCGGGTCGGCGGAGCACGGCAAGCGCTGCCAGGTAGCCGCCGAACGACCAGCCTCGGATGCCGACCCGGTCGAGGTCGAGGAATCCGAATTCGGTTGCCGCGTCGTCGAGGGCGGCCAGCTGGTCCTCCAACACGGGTTCGGCCAGATCTCCCCACACCTGCCGCTCCCAGCGAGGCCCCCGCCCGGGCGTGCCTCGACCGTCGGTGACCAGCACCGCAAACCCCTGGTCGGCGAACCATTGGGAGACGAGGTGCGGGTTGTGGGTCTTCAGCACCCGTTGGGCGTGCGGCCCGCCGTAGGGATCGAGCAGGACGGGCAGCAGCTCGTCGCCTTCATAGCCGGACGGGAAGAAGAGCGCCGACTCCAGGCGGTCGGCACCGAGCTTGAGGAACAGCGGGGTGGCGTTGATCGGTGGGCGGATCGACAGGTCGTCGATGAAGGCGATGGGGTTGCCGAGGATCGGCTGGGGGGCGGACCCGTTGCCGTTCTCGGGTTCGACCAGTGGTCGGATGGCGATCTCCACGCCGTCGGAGGTGGGCCTGGTGGTCGAGAGGGCCACAACGGCCAGCGGCTCCGGCTCGTCGCCATCACCTGTGTGGTCCGCTGATCCGCCGGGGCGAACAGCGAGGGTGGCCCGGTGCACGCCGGCGTTGTGGGTGAGGGCGACGGGTGATGGCATCGGCTCCGATTGTCCGGCGACGAGATCCACGAGGAACAGATGGATCTCGGTTGGTTCGGTCCAGGCGCTGATCATTGCGTGACGTCCGACGACGCCGACGATCGACTGCACCTGCAGACCCTCGTCGGTCAGCGGTCGACCGTCGAGCATGAGTGCCCGGCAGCCGGGATGGGGATCGGGCACCCCGGGCTGATGAAGCGGCACCAGGTCCTCGATGGTGAGCAGCCCGTGCTCACTCGGGGTCGGCGAGGACGGGATCAGCTCGACCCAGGTGTCCTCCCTAATACGGCGGCGCTCGCTCAGCTTCAACGACTCCAGGTCGAGCTCGGCTATGGAGACCTCGAGCTGGTCGCGGGTCTGACGCACGACGAGCGGCGCATGTCCTTTCGACCACACGACATCGGCCAGGTACTCGTAGGTGCCGCGGTCGGACCAGAACACGCGTTGCAGCGTGGCTTCCGGTTCATTCGATTCGGCGGGCAGGGCGGAGAGATCGATCAGGTAGAGGTCGACGTCGGAGTTGATGGTGCCGGCCGCCGGGTATCGGACGGCCGTCGGTGCCTTGTCGGGGTGGGCGGGATCGTGGACCCACCACTCGTCGACCGGGGTCTCGTCGACCCGGGTGACGAGGATGGCGTCGCTGTCGGGGCTCCACCAGAACCCGCGCTGGCGCCCCATCTCCTCGGCGGCGATGAAGTCGGCCCGACCGAACGCGACCAGCGGATCGGGGTTGTGGGCCAGGACCCGATCGGAGTCGGGACTCGTCAGGTCGACCATGCGAAGCGCGTTCGGGCTCTGGGGACTGGCCGACACGTAGGCCACGTACCGGCCATCCGGGCTGATGCGGGGATCGAAGACCGGGCCCTCCACCAGCGGGGTGGTGACGTCCTGACTGACGAGATCGAGTACGAACAGGGCCCCGGCCAGCGTGAAGCAGGCCTTTGTGCCGGCCGAATCGACCGAGTACGAGACGATCCCCGACGCCGATTCCCGAGCCCGCTCCCGGCGAGCCTTTTCGGCGGGCGGGGCGTCGCCGTCGTCACCCAGCGTCAGGAGCTTCGGGCAGGCCAACCGCTTGTCCTTGCCGGACTCGAGGTCGATCTGCCACAAGCACATGGCCGGGTCTTCGCCGTCGTGGGACCGAAGGTACAGAACCCGCGTGCCCTCCGCGATGACCGAGACGTTCCGGGGAACGCCGATGGTGAATCGTTGACTTCGGGCGTAGGCAGCCGGAAAGTCGTCGGTGGGGGTGGTGGGCGATGGTGTGTGGCTGTCGGCGGGACCAGCTTCTGCGGCGTCCCTAGCTGAGTTCACACTGTCCAACCTAGCGCTGAACGCACAGCCAGGAGTAGTCTCGAACGCCGTTAGCTATCGATCCGTAACGAGCCATCGTCACGATGGGTCGGTTGCCGGTCAGATGCGGGCCACCCCGAGCTCGCGAAAGCTCCGGCCGATGCTCTTGACCAGGAGCTCCGAGTCGGTGATCGCCGCCGGGTCCATGTGGATGCCGAACTGGCAGATGTCGTTGTAGCTCAGCATCGTGATGTTGAACGCGGTGCCCGTTACCGGTCCGACCGGAAACATGTTCTCCAGCCTCCGGCCGGCGAACCAGGCGGGAATCGGCAACCCGGCCACGTTGCTGGTGGCGAAGTCGACACGGCCGGCCTGTTCCAGCACGATCGACGCTGCGACCTGGGGAGGCACGAACGCCCCGAGCCCGCTCAAGGCGTTGAGTGCACCGCTGCGACCTTCGAGCATCGCCCGTTTCGCCTTCACCTCGGCCCGGATGATGGCCAGTCGCTCGACTGCGGTGATCTCCTGCCCCGGCATCTCGATGGGGACGGGGAGGAAGTTGTTGTCGCCTTCCCCGAGGTCGAGCGGGCCGGCGTGCTCCCCGCCGTCGACCGGCACATTGATGACGACGGTGGCCCGCACGTGGTCGAGCGGCACGTCGTATTCGCCGTGGTAGTGGACGGCGGCCTGGGCACAGGCTCCGACGAACAGGTCGTTGATCGACACGCCGTGGGCGTGGGCGGCGTCGCGCATGGCGCCCAGCGACTCCACGGCCGACCCGAACCGTCGATTGCGAGACCGCCTCGACCAGAGCGGCGCGGCATCGGCACCTGGTTCCGATCCCCGGCCCAGATCGAGTTTGAGGTCGCTGGCCCGGGCCGAGGTGATCGCGTCACCTCCGAACTCCCACAGCTTCTGGGGGGTGGGAACGTCGCGGAATGCGCCTTGCACCAGCTCGGCCACCCGCTCGGCTCCGGCCCGCCACCGGTCGCCACCGCCCGATTCGTTGGCGATGGACTCGGCGGCGAAAACGGCGTCGACGTCGACCCGCTCCGGGGCCGGCGCATCGGGTTCGAACTCGAGCAGGTGGGCCCCGAGACGGATCATGCCGTGGCCATCGGAGATCGAGTGATGGAGCTTGCCCAGCAGCGCGGCCCGCCCACCGGCGAGACCGGTGACGAGCTGGAACTGCCAGAGCGGCCGGGTCCGGTCGAACGGATCGTTGACGAACGTCGAAACCAGTCGAGCGAGCTCCGGCCCGTCGATCGCCGGGCTGCCAGGCAGGCTGCACCACCGCAGGTGATGATCGAGGTCGAAGTTGTCGTCGACCACCCACTCGAGGCTGCCGATCGTGCCGCCGAAACCGAGCGGGTCGTTGACCTTCAGCCGAAGTCGATCGACCGCCGCCGCCAGATTGGCGATCGTGGTCTCGAAGCGTTCGACCGAGGGTGCGCCGTCGAGAACCCCGAACAACCCCATGGTCGACGCCAGGTTCGGATCCTGACCCAGCGACCACATCAGCGACTCGGTGTTGCTCAGACGTTTCCCCATGGTGACTTCAGGGTAACCCCTGGGGATCGGTGGTAGAGCACCGATAGAATCCTGCGTGGTGTTGGCCCGTGTGCGGCCCCCAACACCTACAATCTTCTCGCACTCCTCGTTGCGTGTTCGAGCCCCTCATCCATCGCTAGCCCAAGGAGCTATTCAATGTCAGACATCAAGGTCTGGATCGACCAAGATCTGTGCACCGGTGATGGCCTCTGCGCCGAGATTGCCCCCGATGTTTTCTTCGGGATGGATGACGGGCTGTACTACGTGAAGGAAGCAGCCGAGAACTTCGGCACCGAGAAGCTCTTCGACGGCACCAACAACCCGGCCGGCGCCGAAGGTATGGCCCGAGTGCCCGACGGCGGCCTCGAGCGGGTCATCGAATCGGCCGAGGAGTGCCCGGGCGAGTGCATCTTCATCGACGTCCCCGAGTAGGCGTCGACTGCGGGCCTGCGAACCCGCCGTGTCGCGAATCGGAATGACCGGCTGATCCGAACGGCCTGATCCGAACGACTCAAGAGCTGGGCCGAAAGGCTCAGCTCTTTGCAGTTCTGGCCGAAGGGATGTGGTGAACGTTCTGAAGGTCGCCTTGTTCGCCGCGATGGCTCTGTCGCTCGGTGTCATGTGGAACGAACGCGACTTCGTCGTCGACGCCTACCGTCAGGACGACGACGGCCCGTCGGAGCTGCGGCTCAGCGGGGTGAATCTCGACTTCGAAACAGCCGAGCTTCCAGCCTCGCCCTACGTGGTGCACACCGCCCCCGACACCCGCAGGCGCCCGATGTCGCTGCTGTTCACGGCGGCCGAGATCGATCCCGTGGACATGATCGGCGGTGAATCACGAATCGCCGGCATCGTGAAGGTCGACGGAGAGCCGGCATCGGGTGCGGTCGTACGACTCGAGCGGCACACCAGCACCGGTACCGGCGTCCGCGACGTGCTCGCCGGTGCCGACGGTCGGTTCAGCGCCCGCAACCTGCCGGGCGGCCGCTACCGGGTGCGGGCCTGGATTCCGGGAACGGCGACGATGACCGGCAGCGACGTCTTCTTCCTGGAAGCGGACGAATCGGTGTCCCGCTCCTACAGCCTGCAGGTCGTCGACACCGAACCCCGGGTCGGTTTCGTCAACGGCGGCACCATGACCGTCGGCCTCACCGGCAGCTTCGGTGTCTACGTCGCCCGCAACGACGTCGACAACGACGGCATCATCGTCGAAACGCCGGTGTCCGGTGTCTCGGTCTCGGCCACCTTCACCGACGATGTCGACCTGCTCTCCCCGTTGGCGGCGACGACCGACCAGCGGGGTCTGACCCAGTTTCGGATGCGGTGTCTTCGACCGGGGACCGGTCGGGCCACGGTGACGATCGGCGATGAGCAACAGACCGTCGCCCTGGCCGGTTGTCAACCGATGCCACCGACCACCACGGTCGCACCCGAAGGCGGGCCGTCGGACTCCGACGGCCCGATCACGACGACCCGGCCGGGCGTTGGCTCGGAGACCACCACAACGCGGCCCGCCGCCAGCACCGGATCCGACGAGGACGGCAATGGCTGATCGGTTGGAGGGCGTCCATCGTTTCGCTGCCACATCGCTGAGGCTCGTGGTGGCCTGCGTCATGGCCGCCGTCATCGTCCCCCCGGTGGCGGCCGGTGTCGCCGTGGGCACCCTGCTCGAGGCACCGCTTCCCGTCGGCCAACTGCCCGAGGCCCGCCCGCAGATCGTGGCCGAACCGACAACGGTCTACGACGCCGCCGGGCGCCAGATCGGACTGTTCCGCGGCTTCGACCGGACCGTCGAGGTCACGCCGGGGGAGATCCCCCAGGTGCTGAAGGACGCCGTGGTGGCGATCGAGGACAAGCGGTTCTGGGATCACGACGGGGTCGACTACGAGGGCATCGCCCGGGCCGCCCGCATCAACCTGGAGGTCGGCGGCATCGCCCAGGGCGGGTCGACCCTGACCCAGCAGTACGTGAAGAACGTGTACCTGTCGACCGAGCAGACCTTCGAGCGCAAGGTCTCCGAGGCTCTGCTGGCCACCGAGGTGGAGAAGGTGATGACCAAGGAGGAGATCCTCTTCGGCTACCTCACCACCTCCTACTACGGCTCGGGAGCCTACGGCATCGGGGCGGCGGCCAGCATCTACTTCGACAAGAGCGTCGCCGATCTCGACGTGTCCGAGGCTGCCCTGTTGGCCGGGGTGGTCAAGGCCCCCACTCGGTTGTCGCCGTTCGTGGACCGCGACGCCGCCGACGAACGGCGACGGCTCGTGCTTCAAGCCATGCTCGATCAGGGCTATCTCGATGAATCCGACTACGAGCGGGAGGCCGCCCGCCGCCTCTGGTCGGTCGATGATGACGACCTGCCCAACGGTCCCGTCACCGTGCTCATCCCCCGTCAGAGCAAAGGGGCGCTCGACCATCACTTCTTCGTCGACCACGTCGAGGCCGAGCTGCTCGAACTTGTCGGCCCGGATCTTGTCTACAACGGCGGGCTCACCGTCGAAACGACGATCGACCCGAGGCTCCAGGAAGCAGCCGAGGAGGTCGTGGCCCGTCGACTCGGCTCCAGCGAGTACCCGGTCGAGATGGCACTTGCCACCATCGAACCCGACAGCGGTCACATTCTGGCCATGGTCGGCGGGCGCGACTACGAGTTCAGCCAGGTCAACCTGGCCACCGGCGGTTCGACCGGTTTCCAGCCCGGCAGCTCGTTCAAACCGCTGGTGCTGGCCGCCGCCTTCCGGCTCGGGCTCAATCCCGAGACCCGCTACCCGGCCCCGGGCCGCTGGCAGGTGCCGGGCTGCACGGGCGGCCAGTGCACCATCTCCAACTACAGTCACCGGGGCTACGGCAACATCTCGTTGCGCCAGGCCACAGCGGCGTCGGTCAACACCGTGTACGCCCAGTTGGTGGTCGACGTCACGATCGACGACACCGTCGAGCTGGCCCAACGCCTCGGGCTGAGCCGGCTCGACAACGACGGAAGCTACGGAGCCAGCCTGGCTCTCGGCGCAGCCGAATCGTCACCGCTCGAGATGGCGTCCGCCTACGGGACCTTCGCCAACCGGGGGGTTCGGGTGGCCCCGACGTCGATCCTGCGGGTCATCGACGCCGACGGCAACGTGCTCATCGACAACCGGGCCCGGGTCGGCGAGCGAATCCTCGATGAGGCCGTGGCCGACAACGTGACCGACGTGATGGTCGACGTGATCGAGTCGGGCACCGGCAAGGCGGCCGCCATCGGCCGCCCCGCTGCGGGGAAGACCGGCACCGCCCAGGCCTACCGGGCCGCCTGGTTCGTCGGCTACACCCCCCAGCTGGCCACCGCGGTGTGGATGGGACACGCCGACCGACTGGCATCGCTGCGGAACGTCAACGGGGTCGGCGCGGTCACCGGTGGATCACATCCAGCGGTCGCCTGGGGTGAGTTCATGGGCGACGCCCACAACATCCTGGACCTCGACGTCGAGCAGTTCCCCGAGCCGTCGGCGATCGTGCCGATCGCCGAATCGGCCAAGGAGATCATCACCTCCTATCGGACGCGGGAGGAGACCCGTGTCGGGGCCAAGAAGTCACCGAGGGTGCTGGCGGACGACTGCGGCACGTCGTGTGTCGCCGCCGGAGCCGGTCCGCCACCGGTGGTCCGGGCCGAGGTGCCGACCACGCTGCCGCCGCCGACGACAACCCCGGCCGTGGACGGCGACGGGTCGGCCTCATCGACCACGTCACCCTCGTCGACGTCGTCCCCCTCTTCGACACCGACACCACCTTCGACAACGAAAGCGACGGGTGGTGGAGGCGGCGGCTCGACCACCACCTCGTCCACCTCATCCTCGGAACCCGGCGAACAACAGGCAGGAGAAATCGATGGCTGATTCACGATCGAAGTCCGCGGTCAAGAGCCGGCAGAAGGCCAGACGACGGTCCAAGGCCGGGACCGGGCGCGGCGAGTGGGTCGACGCCGACGCGCTCGACCTCGACGCAGCCGACGGCGACACTGCTCGTAATGACACCGATGGTGATGACCGTGACGCCGCCGACGGTGACGCCGGGGAAGGTGTCGGTCACGACGGTGAACCGACGCCGACCGTGGATCTGCGGCGCACCGTTCCGGCGCCGCCAAGCGAACAGGATCGCATCCGGGTCACCGGTCGGGCCGAGTCCCGGTTGACGAGGATCGCCCTCCGGGTCCGCCATCCCCGCCCGCCCCGCGCGCTGCGTCGCTCGAAGATCGGTGGCGTTGCCCCCTACGTCGCGCCGAAGAGCCGGCTCGGCCGTTGGTCCCGGATGCGGGATCTGGGCCGCCGCGGCTACGTGCCGCTCAGTCCGGGAAGGACCAAGCTCCGTCACCGCATCCTGCCCCGCACGGTGATCGGCATCTCGACGATGTTGTTGATGCTCGGCATCGGCGCGGCCTTCAGCGGTGCCGCCTTCTACGCCTACTACGACAATCGTCTGGCCGAGAACGAGCAAGCGGTCTCCCGATTCGTCGAGGGCTTCGATCAACAGTTCACCGACGCCACCGGGGCCATCGACCAGCTCAGGGTCGACTCGGTCACCGAGATACGTGATGAGCTGCGACCCCTCGGCGACTATGTGGCCGACGCCGACGGTGTGATCAACCTGCCGCAGACGGCCGGGCCGTCGGTCTGGCTGCTCGAGTCCCGCGACGAGAACGGCGAGATCATCACCGGTTCGGCGTTCGCCGTGGTCGAACACCGCGACGGCACCGCACTCGTCACCAGCTACGCGCTGGTGGTGGCGGCCACCACCGAACCCAGTCCCGGCATCGACCTGATCAAGGGCAACGAGCGGCTCCCGGCCCAGCTGTGGGCCTGGGACGCCGAGCGCGACGTGGCCTTGGTGGTCGTCGACCGCCGGATCCCGCTGCTCACGATGGCCTCCGAGCGGGGCCAGTTGGAGTCGGTGGGCGCCCGGGTGTTCGCCCTCGCCGGTGTCGGTGGCAGCGGGGCCACGGCGTCACCCGGCGTGCTCCTCGACCATTCCCAAATCGGTCTCCAACACACGGCGCCGATCGGGACGCTGTTCCGCGGCGGACCGCTGCTCAACGGGGAGGGCGAGGTTCTCGGCGTGGCCTCCGACCATTATCGACCCTTCGGCATCGATCCCGGCGACGTTCGTCAGGCCCCCGACGTACGGGCCATCTGCGTCCGGATCCTGGAATGCGAGGAGATCCAGGAGGAGTTCACCGTCGAGGTCACCACCGAGGAAACCGACGCACCGATCACCACCGAGGACCTCGTTCGGGAAACGCCGACCGGTGATGCAGCCGACGGGGGTGTCGACTCGGACACGACGTCGGACGCACCCTCCGAGGAGGTACCGGCTGATGACGGGGAGTGATGCCGATCACTCCGGACCGGCTCCCGGTCGTTACTCGTCGCCCGCCTCGACGACGTCGACGATGTGAGCGCCCGTGCGATCCCTGCTCGGACCGCCGCCTCCGGTGCGGATCTGTTTCGGGCGGAAGGGCCGCTGCGGGAAGTTGATACGGTCGAGCACAACGGCGATCAGACCGAGCACGAGCGCGCCGAGAACCATCGAGAAGACCGATGATGTGTCGATGAAGGCGACCACGTCCTCAGCATAACGTCGGCGGCGGTGATGTTCGGTGCAGCACCAGCGTGACCGACCGTTCGATGCTGTCGGCCCACCGTTGTTTGTAGGGAAAGTCCATGCCCATGTCGTAGGTGTCGGCGAGGTCTTGGTCGGCCAGTCGTCGGAGCTGCTGGTTCTGGAGCAGGTTGCCGATGGACAGCTCGGCATGGTCGGCGTCGAAGCTGATCTGCAGACCTCGATAGCGGCGGTTGCGGATGCCGCCGAGGATGAAGCCGACGTCGGTCGTCTCACCGTCGCCCGGGAGCCGGGCCACATGGGCTTCGAGTCGATCCCGGTCGCGCAGCCGATCGATCATGAGCTCGTACATCGACGCCATCTCGGGTCCGGTGATGCCGCTGCCGTCGGTCCCCTTCCATGACCGATGTTCGATGTCCATGAACCGCTTGAAGAGGCTCGGGCCGCTGTCGATGCCGCCGTCGTCGGTGTCGATGTCACTGCGTCAGTGTCACTGCTGTCAGTGTCACTGCTGTCGATGTGTTCGATGCTCAGCCCCGCGTCGACGGCCCTGGCTTCGGCCTGACGCAGGTTGCGGCGGAAGCGGCTGCTCCTGGCCGCCAACCACGGTTCGTAGCCGTCGGTGAGGTCGGCCACCCGGCGGGTCATGCCGTCGGTGAACAGCGAGACGCCGAGCGGGGCGAGTCCGTCGACGATGGTGCGACTCAGCCGGTGGGGGAGTGGCGGTAGGCCGGCCAGGACGAGCATCGACCAGTCGGATCGCTGTTGCAGATGGGCGGTCAGCTCATCGGTCAGCGCCGCGACGTCGGGACCGAAGATCGGGCTGGCAAAACCCCACAGCGGCTCGATGCCCGACAGGAAGATCCGGCTTTCCCGACGGTAGAAGCCGAGAAGGGCATAGCCGTTGCCCTCGGCCGATCGTAACAGGAGGCGCTTGCCTCGCGGAGCGAACCCGGAGGCCACCGGCACGACCCAGTCGAGGGCCGAACACCAATGATCGATCCCCGCGGTTGCGTCGACGGCGGCTTCGACGTCGGCCCAGTCGTCGAGGAGTTGGTCGAAGGTCAGTTCATTCACAGGATTGGGTTCCATCGTAGTGCCGCATCGGCCGTGGACGGAATCAGGTCGACCACTCTCCGTGGTCATGATCGGCTGTCGCGTGTTGGTTGGATTGCGGATCGGTCGCCCAGTTGACAATGTTGTTGACGATCGGCCTAAATCTTGGTGTTGGTTGATCCCTCCCACTAGAACGAAACTCATGGTCGACGATTCGACAATCGAAGCGTTTGCTCGAGACGGGGTTGTCGTCGTTCGCGGTGCATTGAATGCCGACGAATTGGCGGTCCTGGCTCGGGGCTTTGCCCACGTCGTCGAACATCCGAGCGACCGGGCCCTCGTGGCCAGCCGATCCGACGATCCGGGCCGGTACTTCGAGGATTTCGTGCGTTGGACCGACACGCCCGAGATCGAGCAGATTGCGCTGCGGTCGAAGCTCCCCAAGCTGGCGGCGGCGTTGATGGACGCAAACTCGGCCCGCTTCTACCACGATCACGTGCTGGTGAAGGAGGCCGGAACCTGCCAGCGGACGCCATGGCATCAGGACCAGCCCTACTACAACGTCGACGGCACCGGGATAAGCGCCTGGGTTCCGCTCGACGAGGTTCCCCGCAAGGGCTCACCCGAGTTCTGGGCCGGTTCCCACCGCGGTCCGTGGCGGATGCCTCGCACTTTTCTCGACGAGCAGGCCAAGTGGTTTCCCGAGGGTTCGCTGGCCGAGATTCCCGATCTCGACTCGGATCGCTCCGACTACGACATCCGCCAGTGGCAGGTCAGCCCCGGTGATGCGATCTTCTTCAGCTTCCTGACGGTGCACTCGGCTCCCGGCTTCCCGTTCGAGCATCCTCGCCGGGTGGTGTCGTTCCGGTACCTGAGCCCCGACGCCCGCCATGCCGTCAGGCCATGGAAGACATCGCCCGAGTTCCCCGGTCTGGCCGACGAACTCGACGACGGCCACCCGTTCGACCACCCGAGTTTCCCGCTGGCCTGGCCCGTTCCGGTTGGCTGATCGTCAGGGCCGGTTGCGCCGGCTGGCCGACGACACGTCCGAACACGGCCAGGTCGTCGCTCCCGAATCGGGGGTGAACGACGATCATCCGATGCGCCAGGTCACCCGCCAGGTGGCGTTCGAGCACGGCTGGTCGGCCGGCCGGGCCCGCAAGGTCGCCGACCTGTTCGACGGGATGGCGGCCGAATGGGACGCGCCCCGATCGGGTCTCGTGCGCACCGCCCCCGTCCGGGATGCGCTGGCCCGTGGTGGCATGCGGTTGAGCGGACGGTGGCTGGAGCTGGGTGCCGGTACCGGCATCGGCACTCGGATTGTGGCACCGGCGTTGGCGTCGGCCGGAGGGTCGATGGTCGCGGTTGATCTGGCGTTGCAGATGTTGCGGTCGTCGCCCGATCGGGTGGCGCCGCTGGTGCAGGGTGACGCGTCGAGCCTGCCATTCGCCGACGGTGTCTTCGACGGGGTGGCCATGTTCAACATGTTGCTGTTCCCCTCGGAGGTCGACCGGATGGTGTCGGCCGAAGCCGGGCAGTTGTTGTGGATCAACAGCTCCGGTGACCGGACGCCGATCCACCTGTCGCCCGAGGATTTCCTGGCCGCCCTGCCTGGCGCTTCGGCGGGTGCGTGGTCGGCGGTGTGGGCCTGCTCCGGCACCGGATTCTGGGTGGTGGCCACCCGCTCGTCGTAGCGTTCTCGTCGGTCGCTTTCTGGGACCGAGGCCGTTGAGTCGTCGACCAAACGTCAGGCGGACGGTTCGACGATCACCGGATCGCCGGTGGTGATCGTGCCCGGCTCGATGACGGTGGCGTACAGGCGACTGAGTTGACCGTTGTGGTGGTGGATGCGGTTGAAGTCGCGGTCGCTGAACCACTGGGCGTTCTTGGCGCACGGCACGGCCGGAGCCGAGATCTGGGCCAGGACGGTGCCGATGCGGAGTCGGGTGCCCATCACGATCGTCGGCCACTCGATGCCCTCGATGGTCACGTTCTCACCGGCGGCGCCGGGGAAGATCGGGTGACCGTCGGCTTTGAGCTGATCGATGACCTCGGCGGACCACAGGCATAGCGCCTGCCAGGGCCGGCCGTGGTGCCGGCGGGCGGCTTGGCGGTCGCCGCTCACGCCCCGGTAGCCGACCTCGACCGAGTCGACCGGCGCTTTCGGCACGCCGCCGTCGGAGCTGTTGAGCTGGGCCACCGTGCCCCGGGCGGTGGCCGGGGCCGTATCCGCGTCGATCAAAGCCTGCCGGGCGGCGAGGATGAGGGGGAACGCCTCGGCGACGGCTTCGGCCAGCGCCCTGTCATCGCCGTTGGCCGTCGTGAGGTCGACCGTCCTGGCGATGGCCCGCAGTTGGTCGCGTCGCTCGTGGAGGGCGTCCTGGGCCCCGGCCGGGTAGCAGTCGAGCAGGTCGTCGATGTGGGCGATGGTGGCCCGGGCGTCCTGGGCGCTGAACGTGTAGGGCCCGACCGTGATCGTCATGTTCGACGAGTGTAGTGCCGCCGATTTCGGGCAGCCCGGCGGTTACGGGCCGGTATATTCCATGGGCGAGGTGACGCAATCGTCACCCGGGCCCCTGTAGCTCAGTGGATAGAGCGTCGGTTTCCTAAACCGTGCGTCGCAGGTTCGATTCCTGCCAGGGGCGCAGCTCTGGAATCTATTTCGGCGTGCTGTGACGAGAAGCTCCCGGTGGTGCGGTAGAGCCCGAACGCCTTCAGGCGAAGAGGTCGACGAGATCGACACGGGCAAGCTGCTCCGCGGGCAGCGTGCGGAGGAACAGGAGATCCCAGATGCCGCCGGTCACGGTCCAAGCAATGCCGTGATAAGTAGGTTCGGTGCCCGAGAAGCGGCGGATCCGGATCCGGTAGTCGGCGCCACGTTGGCCGACGAATTCGGCAATCTCGTAGCTGTTGTCCCATGACGAACTGTGGGCGACGAGGCTGCCGGCCGTGTCGTAGACGTGGAGGTCGAGATCGACGGCCAGCCTCGAATCGATCGGTCCACCGTCCTCGGTGTCGATCGTGCTCGTCCAGGTGAGGGCGACCTTGACGGTGCGGGCACCAAGAACGAGGTTCGGCACCCGGATGTTGTAGTCGAAGGTCGCATAGCGGGTCGCGGCGTCGAAGTCGGACGACGAGAGGTACGACGCGTTCCAGCCCCGGCGGGCGGGCGCGTTGTCCTTGCTCTGACGCACCTTGGCAATGCGGTGCGACTCCAGCGCATTGGCCGAGCCTGACCCGTCGCCGGCGTCGTTGTTTGCGACGACATCGCTCCACCACGTTCCACCGACGACGTTCCGGCGGGCGCCGGCGAGCAGAACGGCACGAGCACCCTCGGGCCACGTCGGAAGCGAGGCGTGGGCGCTCTGAAGCTGGGCGGCGATACCGGCTACGGCTGGAGCAGCCTGGCTGGTTCCCGTGTAGGTCAACCCGGTCACGGTCACGCCCGACCCGTTGGCTGCGATCTCGGGGAGTTCGCGGTCCCCGTGAGTCGTGGGCGGGTTGCGGAATACCGAAAACACGCTGCTCGAGGTGTTCATCGCCGTGGCATCGTCGTTGTGGTTGCCGACGCTGATGGTGTTGTAGCCCTTGTGGTTCACATACTCGTCGGTGGGCGGATCGGTCTCGCTGTCGTCGTCGAAGTAGTTGCCGGCGGCATGCACGATCAGCGGCCACGGGTAGCGCAGGGCCAGCCAGTCCTTGTAGATGTCGTCGAACGACAACACGCCGTCGGTGGCTTCGGCCGTTCGATGAAAGCTCTGGTTGACGACACGGCATCGCTCGTCGCCGACGGCCCAGTCCAGCGCGTCGATCGACTTCGAGTTGGCGGCATGGATCGAGGCCTCGGGGGCATGACCGTCGGGTCCGCCCGACTCGGTGTTCTTGATGATTCCGGTCACGTTCTGTGCGTGGTCGCTGGTGGTGAAGCTCGAGGAGAGATACTGAGCGTCGATGTCGAGCTCGGCCGTCGAGGTCGGATGGTTCTCCCAAACGGCGACCTTCACCCCGTCACCGTCGGCGCCGGCGCTGATCACCGACGCGCTCCGATGCACGTCGATCGAGTCCTGCAGGTCGTCGATACCTTCGACATCGTGCAGGAAGACGCCGACCACATCACGACGTCGAGCCAGCTGTTCGATCCCCTCGACAGACGCCGATGCGAACACCACCGGTGCGGTGTGGCTGACCCGCGTCACCTCTATCCCGAGTTCCGCCAACGCTGCGGCTCGGTCCCTGGTGTGGGCCGCAAGTTCCTCGGCCTCCGCCTCGAACCGTCGGGCAGCCTTCTTGGTCGGCCGTTCGGGACGCTCCTGGTCGGCCACGAAGTCGGGCGTGCGGAGCCACACCGCGACCGGCAGCGTGCCGCGGCCACCCTTCGACTCGATGAGGGCGGCCAGAGTGGGATGCACCTTGCCGAAACGACGGGCCCGTCTGCGGGCCAGGTTCGATCGGAGGCGGTCGATGTCGACCTGGTTGCCCCGATGGTCATAGGCCAGCTCGAGGGGCGCGCCGGATTTGCGGTGGGTGCCCTTGAAGACGTCGACGTAGGGCTTGTCGGGCACGACATCGGGCGACAGCCTGACCGCATTGGTACCGTCAATTCGCAGCCGGACGAAGTGCTCGATGCGTATCGTCGCGGAGACGGGCGCAGTGGTGTTGACGACCCGGAACGGGATCTGGCCACCGGCCGCCGTCACCTTGCCCGACGATCCGACGATGTCACTGACCGTCAGGACATGGATGCCCGGCGTCAGCGGCTCGACCGGCGTCCACGTCAGCGTGCGCCCCTTGTTGGTCACCCGGGTCCGGCCTGCGGCGTCACCCACCGCGACAGCTTCCCGCAGCCGTTCGGCCGCCGCCGGGTAGCGGAGATCGACCCGTATGCGAGTCTGGGGCAGGACGATTTCGTTGGGCACGAGCGAAACCGCCTTCACATCCGGTCGGTCGGTCGTCCGTAGCGTCGCCAGCTCCATGGTGGTCCCCTCGCTTGTCGTTTGCAGCTCCCCTCATCGTAGGACAAACGCATCGCAGCGTCCGGAGGAACAGGTTCGCCGGTCACGCTCCGCCGGCAACGGCGACCGCCGGGTCGAGCCGGGCCGCCTTGGCTGCAGGGTAGAGGCCGGCCAGCACGCCGATGACCACCGCCGTGGCAAAGCCCGCGGCCAGCATCACCGGTGGCAGCTCGATGGCCCAGCCCTGACGTCGACCGTAGGCCGCGGTGAGCGCCGACCCGAGCGCGATTCCGGTCAGGCCGCCCAGGCCCGACAGCAACGCGGCCTCCAGCACGAATTGGGCCCGGATGTGGCCCCTGGTCGCGCCGAGGGCCCGGCGGAGTCCCACCTCGCCCTGCCGTTCGAGCACCGAGATGACCATCACGTTGGCGATACCGACACCGCCGACGAGCAGCGCAACCCCACCGAGCGCCAGCAGCAGGTTCTGCAGGTTGGCGTCGACCTCGGCCCGTGCCTCGAGCAGATCGGACGGTCGCGACACCGAGACCCTGGTCGGCTTGATCGGGTTGACGGTTCGGGCCAGCAGCGCTCTCGTCGAGTCCACCGACAGCGGGTCGACCCGGACGAAGATCGTGCTGGCATTGGGCTCGGTCCGGAGCCGTTCGACGGCAACTCGATCACCGATCAGGGCGGAGCGGGCGATGTCGGGGTTCAGTGGCGCCTCGGCGAGGATGCCGACGACGGCGAAGTCGTGCCCACCGATGTCGATCACCGGGCCGCCCGAGACATCGCTGATCCCGAGCCGGATGGCGGCGACGTCTCCGAGCACGACGACGGGGAGCTCTCGTAGCCCGTCGTCGAGCGGTCGGCCTCGCTCGACGCTCAACTTCAGGGTTTCGAACAACGCCGGCTGGACCGCCAGGGCGTCGACCCCGACGAGCGAGGTGTCGTGGCGGTTCCGACGGACTTCGTGACCGGTGTCGGCCACCGCGCTGGCGGCCTCGACCGACTCGATCCGGGTGATCATGGGCTGGGCGTCGACCGGAAGCGGCTCGGGTTGCAGCCCGACCCCTGCCGGTTGGACGGCGAGAAGGTTTGTTCCGTAGGAGTCGATCGTGGCCAGCAGCGCGGACTTCGACGACGCGGAGATCCCGACGACCGCCACCATGGACGCGATCCCGATGGCGATCCCGAGAGCGGTCAGCATCGTGCGCCAGCGACGGCTGCGGAGAGCGATCAACGCGGTCCCGACCAGGTCACGAGCACGCAGCCGGGACCGCAGAGCGGACACCCTGCTCACGCTCACCTGATCCGCCCATCACGAACGTCGACCCGGCGGGGGAGACGATCGGCCACGTCCGGGTCGTGGGTGATCACGACGATGGTCGACCCGCGCTCGTTCAGATCCGTCAGCAGCTCGACGATGCCCGAACCGGTGGCGGTGTCGAGGTTGCCCGTGGGTTCGTCGGCCAGAACCACCGCCGGCCCGGCGACGACGGCCCGGGCGATCGCCACCCGCTGCCGTTCACCGCCGGACAGTTCGAGCGGCCTGGCGTCGAGCCTGTGACCGAGACCGACCTGCTTCAGCGCTGTCCGGGCCTTGCTTCGACGCCGTCGAAGACCGACACCCTGATAGAGCAGCCCGGTGGCCACGTTGTCGGTGGCGGTCAACGTGTCGAGCAGATGAAAGCTCTGGAACACGAAACCCAGGCGAGCCGATCGCAGCCCGGACAGTTTCCGATCCGACAGGGTCGTCGTGTCCACGCCATCGATCAGAACCCGCCCTTGTGTTGGTCGGTCGAGAGTTCCGATGATGTTGAGCAGCGTCGATTTGCCGGATCCCGACGGCCCCATCACCGCTACCATCTCACCCGGCTCGATGGTCAGGTCGACCCCGGCCAGGGCGTCGACCGGCGGCGATCCGGGATAGCGGCGGTGCACCCTCCGGACGTCGATCACAGGATTCGCAGCTGCGCTCACAGCGGCACCACCACCTCGTCGCCCTCGTCGAGGCCGGACACGATGGCGGTCGTGTCGACCACGTCGATCAGCTCGACAGCGACCCTCGCCCGGTCCGAGTCGGTCTGCAACTCGACCTCCCACCCCCCGCCCGACACGGCCAGCAGCGCCCGAACCGGCACGGTGAGCGCATTCTCGGCTCGCACGATCGAGCCGACGACCTCCACGGATTGCCCGAGATCGGCGGCTCGGATGTCCACGGCGATCTCGATGAGCTGTTCGATCCCCGTCTCGCCCGAAACCCGGATCGATCGCGTGACCGTCCCGGTGGCCGGCGGGTCGGCCAGCACCTCCACCGTCGAGCCCGGCGCGAAGAACTCCCTCAGCGTCGTCGACCCGATGATCTGGAGCACGGTTTCGGTGCCGGTCACGTCGAACCGCTCGAAGGTCTGGCCGACGACGAGCCGACTGTCGACCAGCAGCTCGGTGGTCATGAACACCATCTGCGACGTGTCGACCACGCCGGTCGCCGGATGCCCGACGGCACGTTGCCAGTCCTTGACCGCCCGTTGCGTCGCCCGTCCGAACTCCCCGTCGGTCCGGAGCCGGCCGTCGTCATCGAACCCCTTATCGAGAAGGAACTGCTGGAGCTGGGTGACGTCGGCTCCGTTGAGTCGGCCCAGGCGGGTCCCGGCCTCGTCCCGCTCGCCGGATGCCACGAGCCTGAGCGGTCGGTACAGCGGTGATTCACCGACCACGAGAACGACGGGACGCCCGCCGACCTCGACGATCACGTCACCGGAGCGCAGCGTCTCACCCTGGTCGGGGGCCCAGGTCACGATGCCCTCCTGCTGGATCGGCAGGGTGACGACCGCTCCGTTGCCGACCCTCGCCTCGGCTTTGTGCCGTTCCACCACATCCTGTCGGACGGCAGCCACCACCTCGCTGTCCGGAGCAGGATCTGTCTGCACAGCCGCCTCCACTGGATCGGTACCGACCGGCGATCGGCAACCGGACGCAACGACCACGGTGGCCATGAGGACCACGGCGCCGCAGACCCGAGTGGGCGATCGGTGAGTCATCCGTCGTCACCTCCGAACTGCTCGAACAGTTCGGGCGCAGCGGTCCGGAAACAGCGGTCCTCGGCCTCGGCGTAGGCCGCGGGGTCGTAGTCGTCCGGCAGATCCGAACTGTTGACGTTGATACCGCCCCCGTCGACACTCACCACGTATCCTTCCGCGGCCAGGCAGCGTTGCACCTCGAGCAGGGCATCGGCCAATTCGGCCTCCTGCTCCGGTGAGAGTTCCGGCCCGGCGTCGAGGTCGTTCAGAATCGACTCACACGCCCGCTCCACCGCCTGGACCTGTTCCTCCGACATGCCGGCCGGGACATCCACACCGATGTCGAGGCCGTTGGAATAGTCGATCTCACCCCGGATCCCGTCGGCGGCCAGGCAGTCCCGCCACTCCTCGGCGATTCTCGACTTCTCCGCCTCGCTCAGATCACTGCCGGCCAGTGGTGACTCGGCCCCGCACGCGGCCAGTGCGCCCACGGCCAACAGGCCGACCACCCTCAGCAGTCCTCGTCTCGTCCTCGTCGTGTTCCCGTGGCTCGTGCTCGTGTTCATGTCACTGCCTCCTCAGGCCGTCTCTCCGACGACCGATAGGGTGGGCGAACGAGCTGAGAATCTTCTGTGGTGTGCTGAGAGACGGCTCAGGTGATCTCAGATCTTTCTCAGCACTGTCCAAGAAACTGGCATGATGCGACTCCTGGTCGTCGAGGACGAACACAACGTGGCCCGGGCTCTCGAGGGCGGCCTGGTCGCCGAGGGGTTCAACGTCGACGTGGCCGGAGACGGTGACACCGGCTACTGGATGGCCTCCGAACACGACTACCGGCTGATCATCCTCGACGTGATGCTGCCGGGTCGCAACGGCTATCAGCTCTGTCGCGACCTCCGGGCCGACGGGATCGACACCCCGATCCTGATGTTGACGGCCAAGAGCGGCGACTACGACCAGGCCGAAGGGCTCGACACCGGGGCCGACGACTACCTGATCAAGCCGTTCTCGTTCGTGGTGCTGCTCGCCCACGTTCGTGCACTCCTGCGTCGCACCGACGCCAGGTCGGTCGCCGACGTGGTGCGGAGCGGAGACATCGAGCTCGACCGAACGACTCGACGGTGCCGCCGCGGCGACGACGACGTGCAGCTCACCAGGCGGGAGTTCGATCTCATCGAGGTGTTGGCCACCAACCCCGGCCAGGTGTTCAGCAAGGAGCACCTTCTCGACCAGGTGTGGGGGCCGACGTTCAACGGTGGAACCAACGTCGTCGAGGTCTACATCGGGTATCTGCGGCGCAAGATCGACGGAGCCGCCCATCCCAGCCGGATCGAGACGGTCCACGGTCACGGCTATCGGCTGGCACCGTGAGCCGTCTGCCGCTGCGGACCCGCATCACGTTGCTGGCGGTCGGTCCGCTACTGGCGGCGATGGCCCTCCTGGTCGCATCGGGTGGGATCACCGAGATCGACGAGACGGTCGCCATCGGCACCCTTGAGTCGTCGGGCGAAGCACTGGCGGAAGCCGACGCCGATCTGGCCCGCTATGTGGACGACCTCAGGTCCCGACTGGGCGACAAGGGCGACGAGTCGTTCGATGACTGGGGTGACATCCCGGGGCTCCGGCGCGCCTTCTATGACGAGGCGGGTTCACGGGTCGGCTTCGATCCGGTCGGCGCGGTGACGCTGACCGAGACGATCCAGTGCCGGGCGTCGTCAACGCTTGTCGCCTGCGAGTCGGAGACGGTCGACGACAGTCCCCGCCTGCCGGACTGGGCGTCGCAGCTGGTGAGGGAACGAGCCGACGAGGCGGACGACGTGCCGTTCGTCGTGCACGGCTTCGTCGCCACCGACCAGGCAGGTGTCGCCACGCTGATCCGCCTCGAGACCGACATCTTCGCCGCGTCGGAGGGCGACCTGTCGGCCGGCTTGGGAAACCTGGCCGGCATCGTGTTGGTCGGCCTGCTGGTCGGTTTCGGCGCGGTCACCTGGTTTCTCCTCGGCCGGGTGCTGAGCCCGGTCGAGGCGATTCGAACCCAGGTCGATCGAATCGGGGCGGGCAACCTCGATCAACGGGTTCCGGTTCCGGAGGCCGACGACGAGCTGAGGCACCTGGCCGAAACAATGAACCGGATGCTTGATCGGCTCGAGCGGGCCAGCGAGAGCCAGCGCCGCTTCATCTCGGACGCATCGCACGAACTGCGTAGTCCGATCACCGCCACCGGCGCCACGCTGGAGCTGGCCATTGGCGATCCCGGGGCTGCCGACTGGCCGGAGGTTGCGACCATCCTCGAAGAGGAGAACACACGGCTGGCCAAACTCGTCGACGACCTCCTCCTGCTGGCCCGACTGGATGAGGAACAACAGTCCGGACGTTTCGGGCGGCCCTCGTCGGTCGATCTCGACGAACTCTGTTTGACCGAGGCCGAACGATCACATCCGGTCGAGGTGTCGGTGCACGTGGCCGCGCCGGCCCGGGTCGTCGGTGACGCTGCGGCGTTGACCCGGGCCATCCGCAACCTCGTCGACAACGCGGCCGGCTATGCCGCAACCTCGGTCCGGATCGAGGTGGACTCGGCCGGACCCGACGCCGTGGTCAGGGTCGTCGACGACGGCCCCGGTGTGGCGGCCGAGCACGTCGACCGTATCTTCGAACGCTTCTTCCGGGCCGACGAATCCCGGACCCGCACGACCGGCGGGGGCGCAGGCCTGGGTCTTGCCATCGCCCGCCAGGTTGCCGAGAACCACGGAGGCACGCTGTCAGTCGTCGACCCACCCCCCGACGCCGGCGCGGCCTTCGAACTCCGTGTGCCGTCTGAGCCGGTCCCCGTCCGGGGTTGACGTCGTTCACGACGCGACAAAGCCCGGAAGCGAGGCACTCACCCCGTCCCGGGCTTGTCGATTGTCGATCAGCCTGAGGTCAGTGCTGGATCAGGGCAGGTAACCGTTGACGAAGTCCAGCACGTTCTGGCGGTCCATCCGGAACACGCCGCCGGTGCCGCCGCACGAGCCGTTGAGCCCGAAGGAGGTCACGCCGGCCACGACGTTCGAGTCGCCGAGGAAGTTCGGGCCGCCGGAGTCACCGAAGCAGGTGCCGCCGGTGGCGTGGTTGTTCGACAGGAGCAGCGAGAAGTCGCCGGTGAAGCCCGGTGTATTGATCTGAATCAGGTGGGGGTACGACACCATGCGGACCCGCTCGCCGGTGAAGAAGGCGCCGTTGATCTGCTGCAGTCCATAGCCGACGGCGGTGAACGTGGTCTGCTTGCGGCGCTTCAGGCCGTCGAGCTGGTCGACCTCCGGCAGCTCACCGAAGGTTGACACGCCCGGTACCGGCTCTTCCAGCACGACAACACCAACGTCGTTGACGAAGAACGGCGCCGACTCGTAGTCGGGGTGGGCGGCCCATTCCGCCGCCTCGATGGCCTCAGGACCGGGGCCGGGGTAATGGCTGGTTCCGGCGTCGATGCCCGACTGCACGTCGGAGGCGGGGAAGACCCGCATCCCGGTCACCTCGATCGGCTCTCCCGTGTCGGGGTCGACGTCGGGGAACGCGCTGACGCAGTGACCGGCGGTCAAGACGACGGTCGGGGTCAAGAGCGTGGCCGAGCAGCGCCAACCGGCGTCGGGATCGTTCTCCTCGGGGGCATCGACCGTCAACAGCACCACGTGCGGATGGCCCTCACCGTCGAGTTCGCCGTTGGTGATGGCCGAGGCCGGCGTTGTGGCCAGTGCCGTCAACAGCAGCGCAGCCAGCACGGCCACCGCCTTCAGTAGCGATCGCATCTTCATATCATCTCCAATTGGGTTCACCCGTTTGTACGGTCCCGGTCCACTCCGATATCACGGTCCCGACGCCTCGCGCCGGCACCCATGATCCCGCGGCCGCACCTCGTGACACCCAGGACACCATGAATCGGCTCGATTTACAAGGTTTACGTCATAGGTGAGGTTGCCCGTCCGACCTTGCCCCGGCTCGGCCTCGCAGGAATTCTCGGGACCTCGCGGCGCAGATGTCGATCTCGTCGACCCAGGGAGCGTGACCGGCTTCTTCGATGATCTCCAGCGTGGCGTCCGGCAGCCGGGCCGCGAACGCCTCGGCTTCACGACGGCCGCCGTTGGTGTCCTCGTCGCCCCACAGCAGCAGAACCGGCAACTGCAGCCGCCGCAGCTCGTCATCGGTGAACAGATACTCGGGGTTCTGGCCCCTGAGCGAGATGAAGGTGTTGTTGTTGGTCTCCGACTTGAAGGTGTTGGTGTGTTTGAGGACGGCGACGGTCCAGGCGATCATGTCGTCGTCGAATGATCCGGATTCGATGGCCCGCTTCAGCCCGACCTGCTTGAGCATCGTCCTCACCACGGTCGAGTTCACCGGCATGCGGGTCATCAAGGCTCTGATCACCGGTGGTGATCCGAGACGCATCATTGCCGGCACGTTGGCCATCGGTGTTCCCATCGGCCACGAGTATTCGATGATCCTGGTGATCCGATCCGGATGGGTGATGGCGGCCCGGAAACCGAAGAACCCTCCCATCGACGTGCATGCGATAGCGGCCGTTTCGAGATCGAGCCCGTCCAGGAGACCGGGTACCAGATTGTCGGCGAAACGCTTGAACTCGGTCGGCGTTCGGAGCGGACCGTTCGGGACCGGGTCACTGAGACCGCAGCCGGGACGGTCGATCAGGATGCAGCGATACTCGTCGCGGAGAGCGTGGGCCAACAGGATCCAGCTCGAACCGGCGACCGCTGCGCCGTGGATGAACACCACCGGCGACCCGGTTCCGACCTCCTGGACGCGGACACGGTTTCCCGCCGGCAGCGTCACCCACGCTTCGGTGGGGGTCAGGTCGAACGTCGACCAGAGGGCCTGCTCGGCGGCGATGAACCGGGAGAGATCCGTGGCCATTGAACCGGTCTAGCGCATTCGCTTCGTGTTCGCCACGGATCTCCACCGATCGACTCGACGCACCGATCCGGCCACCGGTCAGCGGTTGCCGAGGATGAGCTGCTCGAGTTCGGCGAACGTTGCGGTCAGTTCGTCCGGGACGACCCCGTCGGTGGCCACCACCGTGACGCCCCGATAGGTGACCGTGTAGCGCTGCAGGTCTGCCCCCTCGGTGACCAGGCTGGTGTCGGCGCCGAACAGTCCGGAGTCGTCGAGTTGCCGCTGGAGGCGATCGACCGTCTCCGGATCGAGATCGGCGGTCGAGGTCCGACCACCCACCTCGATCGTGGCGGTGCCGTCGGGGCTGATGACGATCGATCGGGTCAGCGCCAGGTAGCCCCCTTCGACCTCGAAGCGGATCGTCTGGTCCATTGGATCATCTGCCATCGAGGCCTCCGGCCGTCCTGATCGGGTGATTTCGGTTGAGGTGCGGTGTGGCTCGGTCGAGCTGAAGGTACCCGCAGCTGACGGGGAATCGGTTGCGGCGGGAGCGCAGGAGGAGGCGGAGGCTCCCGCCGCAACCATTGCGGCCACCGGCATCGCGGCGATTGCGGTCTTGACCCGGATGCCGGCCGTCGCGTGCAGTGTCGGTCGTTCAGCCGGCTGTTCAGCCGACACCGACCGCCCGCCACGCCCCTCGCACGATCTGGGCCGCTCCCTTGGGAACCAGATTGGCCTTGACGAGAATGCGAGCCGAGGTGGCCACCTGGTCGGCGGCCTGGGCGAACGTGGCGTTGTTGGGCAGGAACTGCAGGGCGTGATACCAGATGCGGGCGGCATCGATGGTGCTTCCGAGCTCGGTGGCGGCCAGGTAGAACGCCCGGTTCGGGATACCCGAGTTGATGTGGACACCGCCATTGTCGGCCGACCCCATGTAGCGGTCGTCGTAATGCGCGGGCTGGGGGTCGCGGCCCATGATCGGATTGTCGTAGGCGGTACCCGGGTGCTGCATCGAGCGGAGCGCCTCGCCGTACAGTTCAGGCCCCATGATCTCGTCGCCGATCAGCCAGTCGGCCTCGTGCGGCTGCTCGCCGTGAGCCCACTGGGTGATGGCCGAACCGAACACGTCGCTGAAGTGTTCGTTCAGTGCACCGGGCTCGTCCTGATAGATGAGGCCGGACGTGAACTGGGTGACGCCGTGGGCCAGCTCGTGGGCCACGACGTCGAGCGAACGGGCGAAACCGGTGAAGATGACGCCGTCACCGTCGCCGAAGGTCATCTCGTCGCCGTCCCAGAAGGCGTTGTTGTAGCGCACGCCGTAGTGGACGTTGAGGATGAGGTCGAGGTCACGATGGTCGATCGAGGACCGGTTCAGTACCTCGGCGAAGAATTCTCGAACGATGCCGGCGTAGTTGTAGGCGGTGGTGACGTCGACGTCGTCGGTCTCGGGTTCACCCTCGGCGCGCACGCCGACCAGCCGCTTCGTCGTCCCGTTCTGGCAGTCGTAGACCTCGCGGCGTCCGGTGCCGGTTGCCGGTGGGGCGACGCCTGGGCCGGCGGCGCTTTCGGTGTCCTCGGTGGCTTTCGAGCGGGCCGTGCGTTCGGTCTCGGCGATGTCCTCGGAGTCCGATGCCGGAACGTCGTCGTCGAGTTTGTCCGCCACCTCGTCCTGCACATAGGGCGGGACGAAGCCGTGGTGTACGTGGGTGTGTGGGTGATGGACTGGCATGATCCCTCCAGGGCTGATGGTTGCGTGCTCGGTGCAGGCGGTCTGTCCGATACCCGGTAGACGAACCACACACCGGGCGTGATACGCGGACCTGGCCCGCCTTCGGCTGCTAGCGGCCCTGCCTCGTCTGTTGGATGCCGGCGATCATCACGACCAAACCGATGGCGACCATCAGGTACATGATTGGACCGATGGTGACGGCGAGGGCAACGCCGGCGCCCGAGAGCGCGATCCCGGCGGCGAAGAGAGGACTGAGCTCCTCGGCCCGGTGATCATCGGGCGACGTCAAACGATGGGCCCGCACGCGGGTCGCCAGCACCAGCAGTGCGACGAGGGCGACCAGGGCGACGACGATGGTCATCACGATCCAGAACACGAGTCCACACTCCGCTCATCTCGGGCTTCTCATCGTGGCCTCGGCCCGATGCCGAGGGTAGAGGCCAAAGCCCTGACCGGAGAGCGGGGTGCTCCTGCGGCTACCGGTGGTCGAGCGGCGCTCGCCGGTCCGCGTCGTACGCACCGACGGGCCACCGAAGGGTGAACGTCGTCCCGTCACCCGGTGCCGAGACGAGGTCGAGGTGGCCGTGATACCGGTCGACGACCTGTTTGACGTGGGCCAACCCGAGCCCGGTTCCGGAATCGCCGACGGTCGAGTAGAACGGCTCGAAAATCTTCTCCTGAGATCCGGTGGGGATGCCGGGGCCATCATCACCGACTGTGATCTCCAGCCAATCATGGAGCAGGCGGGAGGCGATGCGGACGGTACCGTCGGCCCGATCGTGGTGTTTGCAGGCGTTGTCGATGAGATTGCGAACGCAGATCGTCAGCGGGCTGGTGGTGACGAGCACGGAACCGACGGTCGAGTCGACCTCGACGAACAGCTCCCGGGTGTCAACCATCTCCGTGACGGCGCGAAGTAGCTCGTCGACATCGGTCTCCGTCGGAGTCACGCGGTCGAGGTCCGCCGACGAATAGGCAAGGAGTTCCCTGACCAGTCGGTCCATGTGCCCGACCCTGTTGACGATCCGTTCGAGCTGCTCGGTGGCGACCGGTGACAGGGTGCTGTCGGCATCGTGCAACGTGAGTTGTGCCAGGGCGCTGATCGCCCGGATCGGCGATCTCAGGTCGTGGGAGGCGATGCGTGTGAACTGGCCGAGCCGGTCGTTCGCCTCGGCCAGGCGACTGTTGAGGCGCAGCAGCGTGTCCGACGACATGTCGATATGGGCCCCGATCTTTCGATGAGGCACACCTCCGGCACCGTAGGTCGTGCTGCGCGATCGGATGGTGAGAAACGCCCCATCGGCGTGACGGACCCGAAGGAAGAACTCGTTCACCTTGCCGAAGGGATACGACGGTGTCGGACGCTCCAGATCCGACACGATGTCGTCAGGGTGAAGGCGGCTGACGAACGTCTCCCAGGTCAGGTCCTCGGGCGAGATCCCGTACATCGCCGCCAATTCCTCTGACACCCACAACGTGTCCTTCCGGAAGTCGTACTCCCAGATGCCGACCCTGGCGGAGCTTCCGACCATCTGCAGCCGCTCCCGCAGTTCGGCCAGCTCACCGTTGGTCTCGGCCAGACGTCGTGTCAAGCGCTCGTTCTCGCGTTGGAGGTCCTCCAAACCGAGGGTCTCTGAACGTGTCATGGTCGCTCCGCCCGTTCCCGGTCGCAGCCGGCGCCTGTGGGCGGGCGCGTCCGCTGTTGCTGTTTCTGCTGCTTCGATGCCTATCGGTCGGATCGACGATCGTGTTGAGGAGCCCGCACCGACGGCCCGACGGCCGGGGAGCCTTCAGCCCCGGCGCGGGCTACAACGGACATGGTGAGGATCGTGTCGTTGAACGCCTGGGGTGGAGCTCGCTACGACGCGCTGGCCGACTGGTTGCCGGCCGTCGACGCCGATGTCGTCTGCCTGCAGGAGGTGACGCGGACACCGGCGGCCGGGGGGTGGACGACGTTTCGCGACGACGAGCGTGAGCTCGCCCAGCGGGCGAACCTGTTCGCCGACGTCGCCGGTTTGCTGCCGGGTCATCAGGGTTCGTTCGACGCGTCCGACGCCGGTCCCGTGCTCGTTGCGGACCAGAACGGGATCGCGGTGGAGCGACGACAGGACTTCGGTCTGGCGGCCTTCGTTGACGAGCGCCACCCGGTGGTTGGTCGCTTGAGCGAGTTCGTCGTCGGTTCCTTCGTCGACCACCGGCGCTGGCCGAGCAACGGGCGTCCCCGACTCGCCCAGGGCATACGACTGCTCGACCGAGGCCGCGACCGCTACGTGACGATCGTGCATCTCCACGGACTGCGCGACGCGGCGGGCAAGCACGACACGCCGGCCCGGCTCCATCAGGCCGAACGGCTGGCCGCCGGTGTCGAACGCCTCCGCCGGCCCGGCGATCTGACCGTCGTCTGCGGTGATCTCAATGTCCTGCCCGACAGCGTCACCTTCGAGCGGCTGGCCGATATCGGGTTGGTGGAGCTCGTCGGTTGGGCCGACACCCGCACGTCCAGCTACCGGAAGCCGATTCGACACGCCAACTATGTCCTGGTGTCGGACCGGCGTGCAGTCGAGAACCTGGAGATACCGGCACAGCCCGAAGTGTCGGACCACCGTCCGTTGTTCATCGACCTCGCCTGACGGTTGGTTCCGCCGAAGCTGGCCCTCCGAATCGGCGGCTACCGCCTCACGACGAATCGATCGACCCGGCGAGGCTCGTTGTTCATGTCCGGACTGGTGATGGCGGCTTTGGCGCCGTTGTGGCCCACCCAGTTCACGGTGCGGGGAATCGTCTTCTCGTAGCCGATCGAGTAGGCGGTGATCTGGTCGTGGCTGAAGACGAGGCGGATGAACTGCTTGTACTTCTCGGATCGGATGCCGGCGAACAGTTCGTTGAGGTGCACCTTGAAGAACTGCGACAGCACCATGTAGGCGGTGATGGCGGAGGTGCCCAGGGCACCACCGATGATGCTTGCGGCGACGACGATGGCCACGGCTCCGGTTTGTGGACTCGTCGATTCGCCCAGGAACTGGAGTAGTACGAGGATCAACAGGGGCGGAACCAGCGCGTAGTGAACGCCCCCCAGGTCGGTCACCTGATAGCGGAACCGGCGATGACCGATGGGAACGGCAAGAATGAGGGCTGCGATCCCGAGCACCGCCCACACCGGCCAGCGCCGGAACGGTGCGTCGCTCGGCCGGTCCACGACGATACTGATCGAGATTGTGATCGTGAGGGCAAGAACGAACACATGGAGCGCGCCGTGCACCAACCACGCCGCCGTCGTCTTCAGAAAGCCACGGTAACCGGCTGCGGCGAACAGCCAGAGGGCCCCCAACATCAGTGCCCCGATGACGAACGTTCCGAAGTTCTCCAGTGCGCCCGACGCCAGCTGGCTGAACACGCTGGTTTCCGGGCAGCGGGCCGACCGCTCCCCGAACGGCAGGTAGCACGACTCGTCGATGCCCATCAGCGCGACGACCAGCGGTATCTGTTCCGATGCCTCCGGGGCGACCTGGTCGACAAACGACAGTCGTTGAGCCAGATCGGGTCGGAAGGTCGGCTGGATTTGCCCGGCGACGAATGCGTAGGTGAAAAGCCCGTACAGCACTCCGATCAACGCGGCCAGCATCGGATTCATCGCCGGCACCTTGACGAGTCCCATCAATCCCATCCGCAGCGACGTTCGGGGACTGGGCCAGATGGGGTCGGCACGAAACGTCGTCGCCCGTCCCTCCGAGGTCGACTCGTTCGGAGCCAGCGACTCCATGTTCAGCGTCACCGACGGCCGGATCTCCCAGGTGCTCGACAGGTAGGCGCCGCCGCCACCGGAGCTGATGAGTGTGGGATGGGGATCAGGGTCTGTGGCGTCGGGCTCGTGGCGGACATAGAAGTGTTTGTCGCCACTGATGATCAGCCGCACGTGGCGCCACCAGGGTGGGTCGTCGTCACCACCACCGATCGGGTCTTTGTCCGTTGCCCGAGCGGTCACGCTCTCGAAGAAGGCGATCAGGTGATCCCAGCCGTCGGCCGTGCGTATCGGCTCGTCGTCGCCACGGGTTCGTTTGATCCAGCAGGGCTCCGCGGTGCACACGATCACCCGGGGTTCGGGCCCGGTCTGGTCCGACATGAGCTTGAACACGTTCTTGAAATAGTCGATCTGACGCAGGTCGAGCCGACCGCCCGGGGTCAACCCGGTGTCGACGCCCCAGATCCACCAGTTGTGGGGGAGAGCCAACGCGAAATAGCTGCGGCTCTGAATGCTGGTGAGCCTCGACTGCCGGCGGTAGATTCCCCCGTCGTTGGTGAAGATCCGCAGGAACGCGTCGAGCCCGTCATACCAGTCGTGATTGCCGGGAATGGCGTAGACGGGGATCGTCTCGTCCGGCTCGGAGTGCTGGTCGTAGGCGAGTAGATACGGGCCGACGGTCCGGTTGTCGTAGTCGAGCTCGTTGGCGACGGGATACACCTGGTCGCCGCCGAGAATCAGCATCGAACCGCGGGGTAGCGTGTCGCCCTCCACCGTGATGCTGTCGCGAGCCATGGCCTCGGCCACGGCGTAGGTGGCGCCGAAACCGTCGCCGATGTCGGCCACGTAGTCGATGATGTAGTCGCCGTCGGCTGTCATACCGTGCGGTGTGTTCTCGGTACCGTCGAGCGACACGATGGTCAGCCCGGCGGTCGGCGACGGCTCCGTCGTCATCTCATCGGGGAGAGGATCCACGGGATCGACCGGCCCCTGCACCATGTCGGCCGTTGGTGACAACTCCGGGTCGCCGGCAGGTTCCGCCGGCTCGGTCACGGGCGCCGTCGACGGGAGGGTCACGAGGGGATGACAGTAGACCTCGGCCTTGCGCGACAGCGCTTGGCGATCCCGATTGTCCGCGTACTTGCTGAAGAGTCCGCCGAAGAACTGACCCGATGCACCGCGAACGATCTCTTTGGGAGACAGCCATCTGACCGGCTGCTGCGCATCGAACTTTCGCATGGTCGAACCCTCCGGTGGTCGTGTTTGCCCGGCAACCCCCGACGCCGACGAGCGCTGCCCAGCATAGTGTCGACATCGACATGGTTTAGGCTGGCGCGATGGCCGGCACCGAGATCAACGCCATCACCCTCGTCGTGGTCGACATGGCCCGATCGGTGCGGTTCTACACCGATCTCGGGTTCGAGCTCACCTTCGGCGGAGAGGACGCCCCGTTCACCACCTTCTCGTGGGGAGACGGGAAACCGCTGAACTTCGTCAACCTCCAGCACACCGGTGAGGTGCCCGGCACCGGCTGGGGCCGGGTGATCTTCTTCACTCCCGATCCCGACGCGGTTCACGCCACAGCTCTGTCGACCGGACACCGGCCCGAGTTCGCACCGAGGGACGCCCCGTGGAACGAGCGCTACTTCCACATTCGTGACCCTGACGGTCACGAGCTCAGTTTTGCGGCTCCGCTCCCGCCCGCCGGTGGAACGCCACATCAAAGGTGACGGGTCCGTCGACCACCAGGTGGTGAACCAGCCGCGGCGGGATCACCTGGGTGTCGCCGGCGGTCAACCGACGTTGCCCGGTCGGATCGTCGTCGAAGACGAAGCCCAGCTCGCCGGTGTACACCGTCAGCACCGCCCAGTTGTGATCGGCCACCCGATGAGCGCCAAGCAGACCGGGCGGCACCGATGCCTCGTCGAAGCGGGCGGTCGTTCGGGTATGGACGACGTCGTCGGGCAACAGGTGGGTGGTCATGGCCGTCTTCAGCCTAGGGCCGACCTCGGCTCGTGACCGATGGCGGTCGCCCATCTACAGTCGGGACATGGGCTTTCTTCGCCGTTTGCTTCGCCTCGAGGAGCGGCCGACCCGTTCGGAGCTCATCGACCGGAAACACCGACTCGCCGGCGAGATCCAACAACTCGATCGCCGAATAACGCTGGCCACCCAGCGGGGCGAGAACGTGGCGGGAGAACGGGCTCGCCTCGAACGTCTGCGCCATGAACACCACCAGACGAGGTTGAGGATCGATCGCACGCCGTGAACGACAGCCGGCGACAGCAATCCCGACACCTCGACCTACCCGGCGGTAACTCGATGTTCTACAGTGTTGGTCTCAACGTGATGGGTGTCACAGTTGGACGCTCTGACCGACACCCGTAATCAACCGAAGGGGAAACACACATGACCGACACCGCTGCCATCTCGGAGGTCGTTGCCGGCCAGACGATCACCGGCGAGTTCGTGAAGACCGTGGCGCAGCACGGTGACCTGGTGGCACTGCGGTGGAAGGATCCCGAGTCCGACGCCTGGCACGAGATGACCTACGCCGGCTACGCCGATGCGGTCGCCCGGGCCGCGGCCGGTCTGTCGGCTCAGGGGTTGGGTGCCGGTGATCGGCTCATGCTGATGATCCGCAATCAGCCGGAGTTCCACGTGCTCGACACGGCGGCGCTGTTCATCGGTGCCACCCCGGTGTCGATCTACAACTCGTCGTCGTCGGACCAGATCGAATATCTGTGCAACGATGCCGGCGCGTCGATGGCGATCGTCGAGGACCGTGGTTTCCACCAGCTCTTCGAGAAGGCCCGGCCGTCGGTCGACTCGCTCGACAAGGTCGGGATCATCCGCACCGGCGGCGACGGTGCGGATGCCGACTTCACCTACGACGATCTTTTGGCCCACGACCCGATCGATCTGGCCGAGGCGGCCAAGGCGACGAACCCGAGCGACTTGGCGACGCTCATCTACACGTCCGGCACGACCGGTCCGTCGAAGGGAGTGATGATCGATCACGAAAACGTCTGCTGGACCGTCGAATGTCTGAAACGCTCCCTCGAGCTCGACACCTACGCCGGCAAGCGCCTGGTCAGCTACCTGCCGATGGCCCACATCGCCGAGCGTATGACGAGCCACTACCAGAGCCTGTTCGTCGGCTACGAGATCACCTGCTGTCCGGATCCGACCCAGTTCGCCGCCTACGCCGGCGAGGTGCACCCCAACATCATGTTCGGCGTGCCCCGGGTGTGGGAGAAGATCTACGCCGGTGTGCAGGCCGCGTTGGCCGCCGACCCGGAGAAGAAGAAAGCGGTGGAGGACGGCGTGGCCGCCGCCGCCCCGATCGCCGAGAAGATGACCTGGGGAACCGCCACCCAGGACGAGATCGAGACCTACGAATTCCTCGACGCCGTCGCCTTCTCGACCATCCGCGGGCTGGTCGGGCTCGACCAGCTCGACACCGCCATCACCGGCGCCGCCCCCATCCCGGCCGAGCTGTTGAGCTGGTTCCGGACGATCGGCGTTCCGCTATCGGAGATCTACGGGCTGTCGGAGACCTGCGGCCCGATGACGTGGGAACCGAAGAAGGTCAAGCCCGGCTCGGTCGGTGTCGCCTGCCCCGGTGTCGAGGTGAAACTCGACGAGGACGGCGAGGTGCTGTGCCGGGGCGGAAATGTCTTCCGCGGCTACCTCAACCAACCGGAGAAAACCGCCGAGGTGCTCGACGACGACGGCTGGTTCCACTCGGGCGACATCGGCGAGTTCGACGACGACGGCTACCTCAAGATCGTCGACCGCAAGAAGGAGCTGATCATCACCGCCGGCGGCAAGAACTTGTCGCCGTCCAACCTCGAGGCCCAGCTCAAGCTGATTCCGCTGGTCGGGCAGGCCATCGCCATCGGTGACAACCGGCCGTTCGTCTCGGCGTTGGTGGTGCTCGACCCCGATGTTGCTCCGGCGTGGGCTGCAGCCAACGACATCTCCTTCGACTCGCTCGAACAGCTGGCCGAGCATCCGAAGGTGGTGGCCGAGATCGAAGGTGCCCTGCCCGACGTGATGGCCGGGTTCAACAACGCCGAACGGGTCAAGAAGATCAAGGTGCTGGGTGAGGAGTGGCTGCCCGACACCGACCTGCTGACCCCCACCTCGAAGTTGAAGCGGCGTGGCGTGCACGCCCGCTACGCCGACGAGATCGAGGCTCTCTACGCCTGACCCGACCGAACTTTGTTCCGGCAACGACCCACAAGCGGGTCGCCGGCGGCACAAAGTTCTGCGGGTGGTTCAGGGGCGGTAGGCGGTCACGTCGAACGACGGCTGTTGGTCGAGCGCGATCTCGGCCAGCAGCCGTCCGCACAGCGGACCCATGGTGAGCCCGCCGGCACCGAGACCGGTCCCGACGACGAGGCCGTCGACGGCCGGGTGACGGCTGATCGTCGGTGAACCGGTGGCCAGCGGTCGGAGTCCGACGCGGGTCTCGATGATCTCGGCGTCGGCCAGGCCGGGTGCCACGGCGAGCGCGGCCTCGAGCACCTGGGACTGACCGGCTGCGGTGACCCTGGTGTCGAACCCCGAGTTGTTCTCCCGGGTGGCTCCCACGACAACCCGTGAGTCGTCGAAGCCGACAAGGTACTGGAGGCCGACCGGCATCACCACCGGCCACCGACTGGTGTCGGCATCCACCCGAAGGTGGACGATCTGGCCCTTCTGGGGTCTCACGTCGACCGAGAACCCCGGGCCGAGAGGCTCCAGGAGGTGGTTGGTCCAGGCCCCTCCGGCCACCACCACCCGGTCGGCCGGGACGAGGTCGTCGCCGAGTCGGACGCCGGTGACGCGACCGTTGTCGACGGCCACCGTCACCGCCCCGGGGCGAATCGCAATCCGTTTCGCTTGAGCGGC
This sequence comes from Acidimicrobiales bacterium, assembly GCA_965216675.1. Lineage (GTDB taxonomy): Bacteria > Actinomycetota > Acidimicrobiia > Acidimicrobiales > SZUA-35 > JAHELU01. Next base: position 4,188,760 of record CBDCGK010000004.1, read on the forward strand.
CGCCAGCATCGTCACCGCCAGAAGCCGGCCGTCGACCCTGGCCGCGCCCTCGACCCAAAGGGCGTCGACCCCTCGCCGCAGCGGCGGAAAGCGGTCCCGAGCCCACCGGTTCGACACCCGCTGGACCGTGCCGACCTCGGGACGGCCAAGCGCTCGACGGGTGGTGCGATCCTCAGCGGCGTCCAGGTCGTCGGCATGATCCGACACCACCAACGCGCCAACCTTGCGGTAGCCGATCGAGCGTTGCCGGCGGCCGTCGCCGGCCAGTCCTCCGATCAGCGACGGGTAGTAGCCCGCACCGGCAAGGTAGAGGTCGAGATAGTCGCCGCTCGCCGCCGCCGAGGGCCATGGGCACACGATGCCCGCCGCGGCCAGCGTCGCCTTGCCCCGATGGGCCCGGTCGACGACGACGATCTCGAGGTCGTTCCCACCGGTGATCTCCGGCCGGCTCAGGTGATAGGCGGTGGACGCTCCGACGATCCCACCCCCGACGATGACGATTCGCATCACAGCCTCCCCGCCGTCCGCGCCGGGATCATGAACCGGGTGAAGAACTCGGCGAGTTCGTCGCAGCCGTCGAGCGGCAGCACATGGGCCACATGCTGATCCGGGCGGACCACAACCAGCGCGCCGGCGGCCCGGTCGATCCCACGTTTGTCGAAGATGTCGCGACCGTCGGGTCCGAGCCCCGGCCCCGGTCCGGTGAGGTCAGGGGCAAAGGCCTTCTCGTAGTCGACAAGACCGAGGCGGCCCTTCAATGGTCGGAGGAGTGAAGGCAACCGGCCGATCTCGGTCTCCGCGTGGTGTTGTTGGATGATCCCACGGACGTCGAACACCGAGTCGATGTCGTCGTCACCGGGCGTGTAGCGGACGACGGGTGACTGCGGGTTGTCGGTCAGCCAGGTGCACAGGGCGGCCAGCCGGGATTCGGGTTGGTCGGGTTCGGCGTCGTCGGCGAACGCGAACAGTCGCCAGCGACCATCGGCGGTCACGGTATGGCCGAGGTGCATCGGTTTGGCGTCGGCCAGGCGCACGACCGGGGCCGAGTGGAATCGGGTGCCGATCTCGAACCCGGCAGCCAGGTGCTGATGGGTGGACGGTCCGGTGATGAGCGACGGCGCGTACCTGGTCGCGGTGCCGGCGGTGAAACGGCCGTGTTGTTGGAAGTATCGCTGGAACTCGGCCGGATCGACGGCCTCGTCATCGTCGGCCGACTCGTCGGTTTTCGGCGGAGCGCTGAACATCTTCGCCAGCTCCCGGTCGAAGTCGATGAGCTGCTTGGCCAGCCGTTGACGCTCGGAGGTGTAGGTGTGCAGCAGTTCGGGACGAGCCTGCCCCCGAAGCACGGCGGCCAGCTTCCAGCCGAGGTTGAAACTGTCGCGCATGGAGACGTTCATGCCCTGCCCGGCCTTCGGGCTGTGGGTGTGGCAGGCGTCGCCGGCGATGAACACCCGGGGCAGCTGATCCCCGCCGTCGGTGTCCCCGCCGTCGGTGTCCCCACGATTAGTGTCCCCACGGTCAGTGTCCCCGCCACTGTCTCCTGAGCCGTCGAGTCCGACGTCGTCGAACCGGTCGGTCAGACGCTGACCGATCTCGTAGACCGACCACCACGCCACGTCCTTGACATCGAGCGTGTAGGGGGCGAGGATCCGCCGGCCGGCGGCGATCAGATAGTCGATGGTGATGTTCCGGTCGGCCACCCGTTCGTAGGTATCGAGCTTGTCGAGCTCGATGTAGAGGCGGACCATGTACCCGCCCTCGCGGGGGATGACCAGGAGGTTTCCCTCCTTGGCCGAGTGGACGATCGACTTGAACCGGATGTCGGGAAAGTCGGTCACGGCGAACACGTCCATGACCCCCCACGCCTTGTTGGCCGCGTCACCTCGGAGGGTGCGCCCGATCAACCGGCGAACCGAGCTGCGGGCGCCGTCGCATCCGACCACGTAGCGGGCCTGAACCTGCTCGACCTCCGGTCCTCCGCCGGTCCCCGGCACCGGTTTGCGGTCGGGCCCGATCCGCTCGAAGCGGGCCACGACCGGTGTCTCGTCGTCGCCCGGGAGGTCGAGGCCGGCCAGCCGGCGGCTGTAGTGCGGCGTCAGCCCGGAGGCGGAATTGCGCATGGTGGCCAGGAAATGGTCGTGGACCCTGGCCTGGTTCAGGATCACGTGAGGAAACTCGGACAGGCCCTCCTCGACATCCTGGATGCGGTCACTGCGGCGTATACGTTTGGGGTCGTCCGGGTCGGGCCGCCAGAACACCGTCTCGGTGACCCAGTACGCCTCCCGTTGGATCGCCTCGGCGAATCCGAACGCGTTGAACATCTCCATCGAGCGCACGGCAATACCGTCGGCCTGCCCGACCTTCAGCGGCCCGCTCTTCAGCTCCGCGATGGCCACCGAGATGCCGGGGAAGGCCGAGAGTTGGGCGGCGAGGGTGAGACCGGTGGGGCCACAGCCGACGATGAGCACGTCGACCTCCGGCGGCAACGGACGCTCCGGGACCGGCGGCGGCAGGGCGTTGGTGGCGTCGGCGACCGCCGGATCGCCGGGTCGGTACCCGTCGAGATGAAACTGCATGCTGGGCGGTCACCTCCGTGTCGGGAACAGTCTAATTCGGGCGGCGTAACTCGGACTGTTCGAGGGAACGGAACCGACCTGTCGTGCGCCGGCCCGGGTTCATGGTGAATGATGGGAGGCCATGGTCACGTCCGAGAATCCGAACCGAATCCTCGATGGCACCGTCGAGTCCCTGCATGAGCTGGCCGCCCGATGGCGAGCGCAGCGGTCCGACCGGCTGGCCCGTACGGCGTTGGACCGTGCCGACTTCGACGCCATCGCCGACACCGGCTTTCTCCGATCGATGGTCCCGGTCGCCGAGGGGGGAACCTGGGTCGATGCCGCTCGGTCGGTGCGCCCGATCTCGGACATGTTGCGGTCGCTCGGCGCCGTCGACCCGTCGGTGGCGCTGGTTTCGTCGATGCATCCCGCCGTGCTGTCGTTCTGGATGGCGGCGCCTGCGAGCGAGACCGCGCTGTGGAGCGACCAGCGGTCGGCGGTCGCGGCCACGGCTCTGGCCGGCCGACGCTGGGGCACGATCACCTCCGAACCGGGCAGCGGTGGCGACATCGCCAACACCCGTACGACCGCCTCGCCGACCGAGGTCGCGTTCGACATCCCCGGTCGAACCTACGAGCTCAACGGGATCAAACATTTCGGCTCGGGTATGGGAGTGACCGACTGGATGTTGACGACAGCCCGTCCCGACGGCGAGGACGATCCGGCCATCTTCTTCTTTCCCGTGACCGATGTGCCGTGGGACGGGTCGGCAGGTCTGACCCTGACCGCCGCGTGGGACGGCGTCGGCATGGCCGCAACCCAGAGCCACGGGATGGCGCTCGACGGTGTCGCCGCGGTGCGCCTCGAACACGATGCGCCGGTCACCGAGTTCGGGATCGCCGTCACGCCGTTCAACCTGGTGCTGTTCGCCAGTGTCATCACGGGTGTGCTCGACGAGGCGGTGGCGGTGGCCCGGGCCCGACTGATCGATCGTCGTGATGAACTGCGGGCCTATGAACGGGTGACCTGGGCCCGGGCCGAGCAGCGGCACTGGCTGGCCTGCCAGGCGTTGGACGGCGCAGTCAGTGCCGTCGAATCCGGCGGGCCCACCGCGCTCCATGGCGCGCTGCGGGGCAAACAGTCGGTTGCCGAGCTGGCCGAGGAGATCCTGGCCGATCTGGCCAACGTGCTGGGAGGGGGGTCGTTCTCCCGGCGGTCGCCGTTCGCCCACTGGTACAACGACGTTCGAGCGCTCGGGTTCCTCCGGCCGCCCTGGGCACTGGCGCATGACCAGCTGTTCGACACCTCGTGGTGAGCACGGATTCCCGCCTGCCGGGTGGGCGCGCTAGGTTTGCGGCGGATCGACGAGGAACCGTTCGATCGGATTGGAGTCCACGATGAGTGTCCTGACCGAACTTCATGATGGAACGCTGGTACTCACCATCAACCGGCCGAAGGCCGGCAACTCGCTCAACCCCGAGGTGGGCCAGGGTCTGGTCGACGCCTTCGACGAGGCCGAAGGCAACCCAGACGTGCGATCGGTGATCGTGACCGGCGCGGGAGAGAAGATCTTCAGCGCCGGCATGGACCTCAAGGCCTTCGCCGCCGGCGAGGACATGGCGCCGGTCGGACGGGGCATCGGCCGTCTGGTGTCGTTCCCGAAGCCGGTGATCGCCGCGGTAAACGGCATGGCCCTCGCCGGCGGGTTCGAGGTCATGATGAAGTGTGACCTGATCGTGGCCGCCGAACACGCCACATTCGGCATCCCGGAGGTCACGAGAGGGCTCGTCGCCGCCGGTGGCGGGACCCGTCTGCCCCGACGGTTACCGCTGCAGATCGCCCTCGAACTGGGTTTGACCGGTCAGCCGATGTCGGCGGAGCGGGCCTACCACTTCGGGTTGGTCAACCGGCTGGTACCCGGCGATCAGGTGCTGGCCACCGCGCTGGAGCTTGCGGCGGTGATCGGTCGCAACGGGCCGCTGGCGGTGGCCGCCACCAAGAAGCTCATGTATGAGGAGATGGGAGAGGACACGGCCAAGCGGGTTCGGGAAGTCACCGCCCACGTCTTCGCCAGCGAGGACGCCAGGGAGGGGGCCACGGCGTTCGCCGAGAAACGCGACCCGGTCTGGAAGGGCCGCTGAGGGTCGGGCGAACGGACGGCCGTGGATATTGGAATCCGTGTCGTCAACCTCGCCCGACCTTTGGTCGCCGAGGTGTCATGGTGACCGCTTAGCGACCAAAGGTCCTCGACGTCCGGTGTCACCGTCGACCTCGTTGGTCAGCCGCCGGCGGCCTCCATCAGCTTTTCGATGAACAGGCCGGTCTCCTCGGCGATGTTGGTGGGAACGACGTAACCGTCGCGTTCGGTGACGGTGTCCCAGTTGTCGCGCAGGTCCTCAGCCGAGTGGCCGAGCTTGGTGTAGCCCTGGGTCTCGCCCAGGAACACTTCGGCCACCCGTCCACCGCCGACGGCGTAGAGCCGGCCCGTCGACTCGCAGTCCTCGTGGCACAGCCAGGTGACGAGCGGGGCCACGGCGTCGGGGGCCAACGCCTTCTTCATCTCGTCGGGGAGGATGTCCTCGGTCATGCGGGTGGCGGCGAGGGGGGCGATGGCGTTGGCCCGGATGTTGTACTTCGCCCCCTCGACCGCCAGCACCCGGGTGAGGCCGACGAGGCCGAGCTTGGCTGCACCGTAGTTGGCCTGTCCGAAGTTGCCGAAGATTCCAGCCGCCGAGGCGGTCGAGACGACGCGTCCGTAGCCCTGCTCCCGCATGCGCACCCACGCCGGCTGGGTCACGTGGAAGGCGCCGCGGAGGTGCACGTCGATCACGGCGTCGGACAGGTCGGGCGTCATGTTGTGGAACGACTTGTCCCGCAGGATGCCGGCGTTGTTGATGACGATGTCGACCTTGCCGAAGGCGTCGACGGCGGTCTGGATGATGGCGGCGCCACCCTCGGCGGTGGCCACCGAGTTGGTGTCGGCGACGGCCTCGCCGCCGGCGGCGGTGATTTCGGCCACGACCTTGCCGGCGGCCGTTTCGTCGCTGCCGGATCCGTCGACGGCGCCGCCGAGATCGTTGACGACGATCAGCGCCCCGCGGCTGGCCAGCATCAGCGCGTGCTGGCGGCCCAGCCCGCCGCCGGCGCCGGTGATGACGGCGACCTTGCCGTCGAATCCGAGATCTTGTGACATGGGAAACTCTCCAACTGTTGTCGCTTGCTCCACGTTTTGTAGCAGAAAGCGAGGTCCGACCTCGCCTCCTGCTACGAGAGTTCTACGGGATCCGTGCAAAGCTTGGTCGATGGCCCCAAACGAGACTCCGTCGACCACCGGCGACCTGCGTCACATCCGCTACGAACAGCCCGAACCCGACATCGCCCGAATCGTGCTGGCCCGCCCGGAGCGTCGCAACGCCCAGGACGCCCGCACCCTCTACGAGCTCAACGCCGCCTTCGACCGGGCCGCCCACGACACCGCCGTCAAGGTCATCATCCTGGCCGCCGATGGACCCGACTTCTCCTCGGGCCACGACCTCAAAGCCGACGAGCGGATCACCGACCTGGCCGACGACTACACCACCGTCGGCTGCTGGAGCGGCTTCGACCGCCCCGGGGCCGAGGGGTTCATGGCGATGGAACAGGAAATGTACCTCGGGTTCTCGTGGCGGTGGCGCAACATCCCCAAGCCGCTGATCGCCCAGGTGCAGGGCCGGGTGATCGCCGGAGGTCTGATGCTGGTGTGGCCGTGCGATCTCGTCGTCGCCTCCGATGATGCGAGCTTCACCGACCCGGTCGTCGCCCTCGGGGTCAACGGCCACGAGTTCCATGTGCATCTGTGGGAGCTGGGCCACCATCGGCGGGCCAAGGAGATGCTGTTCACCGGCGATGTGATCGACGCAGCCGAGGCCCACCAGATCGGCATGGTCAACAAGGTGGTCACCCGCGACGAGCTGGCCGACGCCACGCTCGACCTGGCCCGACGGGTGGCGAAGCGGTCGTCGTTCGCACTCATGACCGCCAAGCAGTCGATCAACCAGGCCCTCGAAGCCCAGGGCATGTTGCAGGCCATCCAATCGGCCTATTCACTGCACATCCTCGGTCACAGCCACTCGATGCAGGTGTTCGGGATGCCGTTCGACCCGGCCGGTCCGGACATCCTGCGGGCCCAGGCCAAGCAGTCCGGCCCGAAACCAGAAGACTCGTAGCAAAAAGCGAGGTTGGACCTCGCCTTTTGCTACGAAACGTGGGTGATCGTGGGTTTGAGGGTCAGTAGCTGCGGGGGAGACCGAGCACCGATTGGGCAATGTAGTTGAGCGCCATCTCCTGGCTCACCGGGGCGATTCGCATCAGCCGGGCCTCCCGCCAGTAGCGCTCCACGTGATACTCCGACGCATAGCCCATCCCGCCCAGCGTCTGGATGGCCCGGTCGGCGGCGAAGAATCCGGCTTCGGCCGCCAACCACTTGGCGGCGTTGGCCTGCTCGCCGCACGGCTCGGAGGCGTCGTAGCGTTGGGCGGCATCCATGATGGCCAGCCAGGCCGCGTGGAGCTGAACGTGGGCTTGGGCCAGCGGATGGCTGATCGCCTGGTTCGAACCGATCGGGCGGTCGAACACCTGCCGTTCGGTGGCGTAGGCCGCCGCCTTGGCCAGCGCGGCGTCGCCGATCCCGACGGCCTCGGCGGCGACGAGAACCCGCTCCGGGTTGAGACCGTGCAACAGGTGCCGGAACCCGTCGCCCTCGTTGCCGACGAGCCGCCAGCCCTCCACCGGGAGCCCGTCGTAGGCCACCTCACAGGAGGCGACCGCATTGCGTCCCAGCTTCGGGATCGGGGCGATGTCGACGTAGTCGGGATCGAGGTCGGCCAGGAACAGGCTCATGCCCCGCAGGGTCCCGGCCGAGTCGGGGTCGGTTCGGGCGAGCAGCAGCACGACCTCGGATTCGAGCGCCTTCGTCGTCCAGATCTTGCGGCCGGTGATCCGCCAGCCGTCGCCGTCGCGCTCGGCCCGGGTGGTGATGCGGCTGGTGTCGGTTCCGGCGTCGGGCTCGGTCACACCGAAGGCCACGTGCAGGTCACCGACGGCGGCCCGGGGGAGGAACGCCTCCTTGAGCTGATCGGAGCCGAACACCACCACCGGGTTCAGCCCGAACACGGTCAGGTGCACGGCCGAGCAGCCGTTCATGGCTGCTCCGCTCGCCGCGATCTCCCGCATCATCACGGCGGCCTCGGCAATCCCCTGGCCGCCACCGCCGTAGTGTTCCGGTATGGCGATGCCGATCCAGCCGCCCCTGGCCATCTCGTCGTAGAACTCGTGAGGGAACCGGTGCTCATCATCGCAGGACGCCCAGTACGAGTCGTCGAAGCGCCCGCACACCGCTCGCACGCCCTCGGCGATGGCCTGCAGCGTTTCGTCGCGGTACTCGGCCTGTCCGGTCCCAGCTTTCACGGCGCGGCTCCTCACGGTTGATCGCAGACGAAAACTAGGATGGCCCCGATGCAACAGTCAATCGAGATCGAGGGGTTCGCCCACAACACGTCGATTCCGGCGGCCAGCCGGGTCGGTCCGCTGCTGGCCACCAGCGTCATCGTCGGCCGCAATGACGGCACCCGCGAGCTGCCGGTCACCGTCGAAGACCAACTCGACAACCTGTTCCTGTTCGCCGGACGGATCCTCGACGCCGCCGGTGCCACCTGGTCCGACATCGTGAAGTTCGACTTCGTGGTCGCCGACCGGTCCCACCGCGCCGCGGTCGAGGATGCCTGGCTGGGCGTCTACCCCGATCCGGACCGAATGCCGGCCCGCCACACCCGGACCGCTGATCTGCCCGACGGCGTGCACGTGCAGATGACGTTCCTCGCCTACATCGACGAGAGCAGATCGTGAAGCTCGGCGTGATGCTCGACCATGGGGTCACCGGCTCCGACCGCGGCGCCTTACGGGACTACCTGCAGGCGATCGAGGAGATGGGCATCGACTTCGTCACTGCGCCCGAGCACGTCGTCGGCGCCCACCCCGACGTGCTGGGGCGGGCCGACGTGCACCGCATCGACCGGCCCTACCACGAGCCGTTCGTGCTGTTCGGATTCGTGGCCGGCGCCACCCGCCGCCTGGAGCTGGCCACCAGCATCGTGATCCTGCCCCAGCGGCAGACCGTGTTGTTCGCCAAACAGGCCGCGCACCTCGACCGGCTGTGCGACGGGCGGCTCCGCCTCGGGGTCGGGGTCGGTCGGAACCGGATCGAATACGACGCCCTGAACGAGAGCTTCACGAACCGGGGACGGCGGCTGGAGGAACAACTCGAGGTGGTCCGGGGACTGTGGGTCAACGAGGAGTTCACGTTCCACGGCCGGTGGCACAACTTCGACCGGATCGGCCTCAATCCCATGCCCCGGCAACGGCCCATCCCGGTCTGGATGGGCTCCTACAAGGGCGGGACCGTCGAACGGGTCGTGGAACGTATCGGGCGTGTGGCCGATGGCTGGATGCCGCAGATGCCCCCCGGCGACGAGTTCGACGACGTTCTCGGACGGATCCGCGGCTACGCCGTCGAGGCCGGCCGCGATCCCTCCATCCTGGGCATCGAGTCGATCGACAACATCGACACCGACACCGATCCCGACCAGTGGGCGGCCACCGCGGCCGCGTTCCGGAACCGGGGAGTGACCCACCTCAAGGCCGTCCTGAAGCTGCCGGTCTCGGGCGATCAATCACCGTTGGCGGCCAACCAGGCCCTGCTCGGCCGCTGGCTCGAGGCCGTGCGGCCATGACCACGGCCGGCCGGGACGGGGACTACATATCGATGGCGTAGCGGGTCGATTCGACCAGCTCGCCGAACTCATCCAGCTCCCCACCGGTGAGCACACCGTAGAAGCGCTCCATGATCGACGACGTCGTCGCCTCGGCCGCCACCCGTTGCTCCCGAACCTCGCCGGGATCCCGGAACGGGCCGTTGAACCCCATGAACCTCGCATAGTCGGGCCCGGTGCGGGGCGGCGCGTTGGTCGACGCCAGAATCGCCTCGACCGGCGTGAGCCCGTGTGTCACGATCGCACACGAATGGGCCGCGGCCCTCAACTCCCGGATCACGTGCAGCGTCAACGCGACCCGGCCGCCGTGGCCGCCCGGGATCGGCATCGATCGCCATCCGGCGAACAAGGGGCCCGTGTTGCTGGGAGCGGCGTTGACGATGCGGCGACCCAGTTCGTCGAGCCGCAACATGTCGGCCCCTTCGAAGTCGCCGACGACCTCATCACCCCAGGTCACGCACCGTCCGTGGTAGTGGCCGGCCACCGTGGCGTGGTCGAGCCCGTCGGGGAGCTGTTGCCAGGCGTCCGCCACCTTGCCCGGTCCATGGAAGGCGAGCGCCCCCACCGCGATCTCGGTTGGGCACGAACCCAGGACCCCGGCCCGCCCGACGATCCAGAACTGGTCGAGGTCGCGCAGGCCGAGCTGCCGGCCGTAGGCCTCGGTGTCGGGGGTGAGCATCCAGCCCCGCACGAACTGCTGAATCGGCTTGAACGTTCGCTCGACGGTTTCGGCGGCGGAGGCCATCGGTCCCGTCCTAGCCGTGGTAGCCGTTCGGATCGCAGCCGGCGGCGGCCAGCGCGTCGTTGATCGATTGGTGGAGGTGGATGAGCGGCGCCTCGTTTCGGCCGTACACGACCTCCGGCAACGCCCCCGATTCGAGATTGCGCTGTATCCGTTCCATCACCGGGAAGTCCTCGCCGCCGGTCACGTCGAGCAGGAGATCGAGATTCTTCACGAAGTAGTTCCACGATCGTTCCGAGCGCGGTTGTTCGGGGGCGAAGACCGAGACGACGGCCGTCGTCCGATCGACCGCCTCCGGCTGCAGCCTCCACAGCTCGACGTGGTCGACCTGGTACACGAGTAGGGTTCCGGGCACCAGGAAGTACTGGATGGTGCCATAGGGGAGCAGCGACCAATCCTCGACCGGCTTGGTGAACTCGTCGGTGATGTCGGACCGGAAGCCGACCGCCAGCACGTTCGGCCCGAAGCCGTCGTGGATGATGCAGTTGGAGTCGAACACGGGGGCCAACGTGTCGGTGTGAAGGCCCCGTATGTGGTACGACTCGGTGAAGGTGTCGAGGAGCAGCTTCCAATTCATGGCCCGGGTGATGACCCGGGACTCGATGTGGACGAAGGACTCGAGACCGAACGCTCCGAGGTCGTCCTCGGCCCCGCTCAGGGTTTCGTCGACGTCGATCGGCGCCTCGCCGGCGGCGCGGACGAAGATCATCCCGTGGCGTTCGGCCACCGGCCGCTGATGCAGACTGCAGTCGAGTGTCACGTCGTCAAAGGCGCCGGCCGACCCGGGGCGGGCCCGGAGCGCGCCGTCGAGTTCGTAGGTCCAAAGATGGTAGGGGCACTGGATTGTGGTGAGTTCCCCGCCCGACACGTTGTCGTCGGTCAGGGCCGCGCCCCGGTGCCGGCAGGCGTTCACCAGCGCCCGGAGCGAACCGTCCGGTTGGCGGATCACGATCATCGGAACGCCGCCGACCGTGCCGCTGCGGTAGGAACCCGGTTCGGCCAACTCACAGCTGAGCGCGAACAGCGCTGTGCCCCCACGGAACAGGACCCGCATCTCGTCGTCGAAGCGCTGCCGGTCGGTGTATTCCGACGCCGGGTGGACCGCGCTGGTGGGACCGTGCAGGCCCTTCATGCCGGGTCCGGCATCGGCGACCCGCTGCAGCAGCTCGATCTGCCGTTCTCGTCGCATCGCGGTCCGGGAAGGACTCAGTCGGTGTCGTCGTCGGTCCCGCGGCCGATCTGGCCCGGCCACAGCGGATTGAGTTGGGCGAGTGTCCCGAACATCTTCTGCAGTTCACCGACGGGATCGGTCATGGCGTCGGACGGGTTCATAGCGGCCAGCGCCTCGATCCGTTCGCGCATCGCGTCGGTCATGGCGGCGTTGCGTTCGGCCGTTTCGAGCAGTGTCTTGCCGTAGACCTGAACGATCTGCTCGAACATCGCTGTGCTGTTGGCCAGTTGCCGCGCCACCTGCTCGAAGCTCTCGGCTCCCTCCCGCATCTGTCGCAGGACCTCGGGCAGGTGCTGGAGCTCGTTGACGACCGACCACCACCATTGCCAACCCGAGCCGACCAGCGCCGCTACGACGGCGGCGACGTCCTCCGGGGTCTGGGGCGTTTCGTTTTGATCGGTCACCTCACGAGTTTGACCGCGGGACGAGCGAGCGGCAAGTCATTGTCGCACGTGACATACGGTCCGAGATGGTCGATGTCGCCGTCAACGCCGGTCGAGCGCCAAGGCGACCTCGTCGGCGGTGGGGATCGAGTCGGATGCACCCGGTCTCGTCACCGAGATGGCTGCGGCCGCCATCGCCCACGCCAGCGCATCGTCGATCCGGTCACCCAGCGCGAGCCGGGCCGTCAGCGACCCGCAGAAACAGTCGCCGGCGCCGGTGGTGTCGACCGCGGCCACTTCCGGGGCGGCGACGAGTCGGGGCCCGGACGAGTCGTGGACTGCGATGCCGTCGGATCCGAGGGTCACGATGATCCGGCGGTCCCGCTGGGTCGCGCCGTCGGCAGCGGCCGGATCGACACCTCCCGCCGAGGCCAGCGCGGCGGCCAGTGCCATCACCTCGGCTTCGCTCCGGGGGAACGGGTCACCGGTGATGGTCGCCAGCTCACCACGGTTTGGTATCAGGAGATCGGACCGCTCGACAACCGACGACGGAAGTGGCCGGGCCGGCGCCGGGTTGACGACCACCATCCCCGTTGCCGCTGCGGTGGCGGCGACGATGGCCTCCATCGGTACCTCCAGCTGCATCAGAACGGCACCGGCGCCGGAGATGACGGGTCCGGCTTCGGCGATGTGGTCGGCGGTCAGTCTCCCATTGGCCCCGGGACTGACGACGATCGCGTTCTCCGATCCGTCGTCGACCGTGATGAACGCGGCGCCCGTCGGCACCCCATCGTCCACCCCGATCCAGGTGTCGTCGATGCTCTCGGCCCGGAGACGATCTCGGAGCCGCCGTCCACCGTCATCGTCACCGATGCGGCCCACCATGGCCACCGTCGCCCCGGCCCGGGCCGCGGCGACCGCCTGATTCAGGCCCTTGCCTCCCATGAAGATCTCCACGTCGCCACCCATCACGGTTTCACCGGGGCGGGGGATCGACGGAACGGTCGTTGTGTAGTCGACGTTCAGACTGCCGACGACCACGACATCGGGCGCTGGGATATGGTCGGCCACCGAATCAGATCGCTCCGAACACCGAGTGCACCGGTGCCGGTTCGCCGCAGAACTGGCAGGCCTTGAGACGATGGTTGACCATCGCTCCACAGGAACACGGTTGGGGTCCCCGGGTCCGCCGACCGTCCATGTCGCCGTCCTCCCCGTCGAGTTCGGTGATGGCCCGCACGAGGTCGTCCTCGGTGAAGTCGCCGGTGGACGCCAGGAGCTGCCACATGGCTTCACAGGTCAGGATCAGACGATCGATCCGCTCGTGTAGGGCGTGGATCTCGTCGCGGGTCGCCTCCCGCTGGTGTCGGACCTCCTCGGCCACCTGTCCGACCGAACGGTGTGCCCGCTTGATCTGTCCGTGTTGATACAGGTCCATGAAGTCCATACCCACTAGATCGTAGTCATCGGCACCGGTCTTGACCGTTCGAGGTCGGGGGCGGTGACTCGGAGGGCGCGGGCCCCTGCCCGGTACCCTCGTTCCGGTGTCGCAGCGCATCTCCGTACTCGTGAACGCCGCCGCAGGTGGGAACCGGGGGTTGTCTCGATCCAAAACCCTCGTTGCCGAACTGGCGGACCGGGGCTGGACCGTCGATCTGTTGAAGGCGGAACAGGCCGACGAGGTGGCCGACGTCATCGCCTCGAGCCGGCAGCGGGGGATGTCCCGACTGATCCTCGCCGGCGGTGACGGGCTGATTCACCATGCCCTGCCGGCGCTCGTCGATTCATCGGTGATCGTCGGTGTCGTCCCGGTCGGTACCGGCAACGACTTCTGTCGCGGTCTCGGACTTCCGACGAAACGGGCCGCATCACTCGATCAGGCCACGGGGCCGGCCGCGATGTCGGTCGATGTGATCCGGATCGCCGTCGGCGATCAGGTTCGCTACGGGGCCACGGTCGTCACCGCCGGCTTCTCGGGCCGGGTGAACAGTCGAGCCAACGAACTCGCTCGGCGACGGGGATTTCCCAAGGGGGCGAGTCGGTACACGATCGCCACACTGGCCGAGCTGGCCGCGCTCGAGCCCGTTCGTTTCCGTCTTCGGTTCGACGACGATCCACCGACGGACGAGGCGGCCTGCCTGATCGCCGTCGGGAACACCCGGTTCTTCGGTGGCGGGATGGCGGTCTGCCCCGATGCTCGTTACGACGACGGGGCCTTCGACGTCACCACGATCCAACCGGTCTCGAGAGCCACGTTCCTGGGGGTACTGCCGCTTGTGTTCAGCGGTCGCCACACCCGCCACCCGAAGGTGTCGCAGCGGCGAGGCCGTCGGCTCGTGGTCGGCGGCGACGAACCGCTGTGGGCCGATGGGGAGGTCTTGGACTTCGGTCCCGTGGCGCCACCCTACGAGGCCGTGATCTCGGTTCTACCCGGTGCATTGACGATCGCAGGCAGCCGGTAACAAGCCCCGACGCGTAGATCCGGCGAGTGGGGTGACGCAGGCCCGGATGCGTCCGCCGAGGCGCATCCGAGCCTTCGCCGTCGCCTTGGTGGGCAAACCGACGGCCGAGCCCAGCGTCTCGAACCGCGAACGTTCACCATCTCCGATGAGGTGGAAGCTCTCTAAGGTTTACTTACGAGCACTATCCATGAGGCGCGCCCGTTTGTCAATAAGCGACACGTAGCTGCAGGGACGTTCTGCGGCTGGGGAACAGTGCCCATCGGCGCCGGTCGTCGAGATGAAGATGGTCACCTACAAGTATCGTGGATGGTTCATACAGACCGAGCCGCAGAGCCAGCGGGCTCGGCAAGGGGTTCCGAGTTCATGGGTGAAGACGTTCGCTCCGAGGACGACAATGTCGACAGAGACACCATCGTGCCCGGCGAAGGCGGACGGGTGCGGCCGGTCAGCGAGCCGCCGCGACCCGACGCCGAGCCACCCTCCCGCCCGGAGGACCCGCAAGAGCCTGCCGGGTTCTCGGAATGGCTGAGCGAGTGGGAGGACGTCCGTTCCGGTGTGGACGCCCACAACACCCAGGAGATTCCCCGGCTGGAGGTGGAGACCCTGCCCGATGCCGTGTCGGCGCCGCCATCACCTCCCGACATCGTGGTGCGTTCGTCACCACCCGACATCGTGTCGCGGTCAGTGCCGGAGCCGGCAGGTAGCGAGGAGCCGACCGAGCCGAACCCGGCCGCTCGCATCCCGAGCCCTCCACCGGTCCAAACGCCTCCCGTTCCTGTGGTGACGGGCCGCCGGCTGGTTCGCGCTTCGCGCCCCCGGCCCGTCTCGGGAGCCGGGAACATCGATGACCGATTCGACCCGTGGGACGACTCCCCGTCCACGTCGAGCGTCATCGAGTACCACCCGGACGGCGGCCGGATCGACGGGCGGTCGATCGATCAGGCTCGTCAGACGACGTCGCACACGATTCGCGTTGGCGGTCTCGACGTGACCATCGACGCCACCCAGCGCGCAATGCTCGTCACCGCCGCGCTCGGCATGGTGGTTGTGGCCGGCCTGTTCGCCTACCTTCTGTCGGGCCTCGGGAGCCAGACCGAGGTGGCCAGCCGACAGGCCGACGTGGAGACGGTGGCCGGTCTCGACAGCCCGGATCTCGACGTCTCGGCAAACTCCCCGGCCGCCCCGTCGGTGTCCGAACTCGCCCGTTCGACCGTCCAGATCGCCGGGCTCGACGACGACGGTGAGACGCTCTGCGCCGGGTCGGGTTTCCTGGTCGGCGATGACGGCATCATCCTGACCAACGCCCACGTCGTCAGGGTCGACGACGACTGCCCGTTCACGGCGCTGGCGGTCGGTGTCACGCTCGACCCGTCGGACCCACCCGAGTTGCGATACCGGGGCGAGGTGCTGATTGTCGACGACGCACTCGACCTGGCCGTCGTCCAAATTGTGGGGATGCTGTCGTCCGGCGACCCGCTGGAGATCAATCCGAATCTCCCCGTGGTCACGCTCGGTGACAGCGACAAGGTCGATCTGGGTGACACGATCCGCATTCTCGGCTATCCGGTCATCGGCGGGGCGACGATCACCCAGACCGTCGGGTCGGTCGCCGGTTTCGTCACCGAGGACGGACGGAATCGGGCGCTCATCAAGACCGAGGCCTCCATCTCGGCCGGCAACAGCGGCGGGATGGCCGTCAACGAGCTCGGCGAGGTCATCGGTATACCGACCAGGGCCGGTGCAAACGGGTTGGGTCCGCCGGTCGACTGCCGTCCGGTGTCCGACACCAACAACGACGGCCTCATAGACGACGGCGACACCTGTGTGCCGATCGGCGGTTTCCTCAACTCGATCCTTCCCATCAACCTCGCTCGGGATGTTCTGGCTCGGGCCGAGGGCATGCAGCGCGAAGCCGTGGGGGCGTCGACGGGTGGCGGCTCGGCCGATCTGTCCGACGTTTCGTTCTGGAATCCCCGATTCAGCACCGGTGAGGAAGACGACAGGCCGATCGACGAGGTCATCACCCTGACCGAAGGAGTCGAGGAGATCTGTGTCTTCGTCGACTGGAGCGGCATTCCCAACGGTGTACCGTGGGCCGCCATCTGGTCACATGACGGCTCCAGGATCGAGGAGTTCTCCATCTTCAAGATCTGGGAGTACGGCGAGTCGGGCCGCAACTTCTGGTATTGCGCCGAGGACCGCCGGGGCCACCCGGCCGGTGTCTACGAGGTCGGTCTGTTCCTCAACGACGAGCTTGTCTTCGTCGAGTCGATCGAGGTCACCGACGAACCCGTCGAGATCTACGAGGTGACCTGGGTCAACAAGTCCGATGTGGACATCTGCGGTCTCGCCGTCAATCCGCTGGCGTTCAACCGTCACGCCGGCGTGAACGTGCTCGACCGCGGTGAGGTGCTGAGCCCCGGTGACTCGGCGGTCATCGAGTTGCCCGCGGGTGACATCGTGGTCGAGGCCTACGATTGCAACGGCTCGGCCGTCGCCGCCGAACTGGACGGTCTGTCGATACCCCGGAGCATGATTGTCGACGGCGAGCAGGTGCCGTTCGTCATCGGCGGTGGCGACAACGGCGACGGCGGGTCGGCAACGGGCCGGTGACCTGCGGGCGACAGGATGCGCCCGTCTAGGAGCGGGGCACCCACTTCGAGTCGTCCTTGATGTCCTTGATCTCCAGGCCGGCGGCCTCCCAGCCCCCGAATCCTGGTTCGAGGTGCCCGACATCGGCATAGCCCATGTCCCTCATCGTCTTGGCCGCCAACGCCGAACGCCCGCCACCGGCGCAGTACAGGATGTAACGTTTCGACGGGTCGAAAACCTCGCGGTGGTATTCCGACGCCGGGTCCACCCAGAACTCCAGCATCCCGCGAGGGGCGTGGACCGCACCGGGGATCTTGCCCTTCAGATACAGCTCTCGATGGTCCCTGATGTCGACGATGACGGTGTGGTCACCGTCGGGGTCGCCGCGGCGGACCTCCTGGACGTCGTCGGGCGACAGGTTGTCGATCTCCTCCTTGGCCCGGGCCACCATGTCCCAGGCCCTGGTCACGGGACGATCGTCATCAGATGTGTCGGAGCTCATGATCGTAGTAGTAGCCGATGATGCCGGAGGCGTTCAACCGATGTCGCCTGAGGCTGTCAACCGATGTCGCCTGAGGCGGTCACCCGATGTCGCCTGAGGCGGTCACCCGATGTCGCCTGAGGCGGTCACCCGATGTCGCCTGAGGCGGTCACCCGATGTCGCCTGAGGCGACGCAATCGACCGACTCGCCGGCCACCGACAGTTCGATGTCGCCTGATGCGATCGGCTCGGGGTCGGGGAACGCCGGTTCGCCCTCGATCCTGACCGTCAGGTTGTCGTCGTCGACACCCTGGTCGACGACCTGCTGCCGGTAGGCGTCGAGCAGAATCTCCTGGGTCACCTCGTAGGCCGCCTCCATGCACTGACTCGAACCGATCACGTTCTGGGCGTAGGCGTAGGCGAGCGGGGTGAGACCGTCGTTGTCGTCGACCCACGGGAAGGCGTCGACGAGCTTGCCCACCGCCCCTTTGTCGACCTCGACGCTTTCGGCCGTCTTGACCGTGTCGACCCGGGGGCGGACGAACCGGATCGACTCACCGGGAATCACCACCTCGGTCGAGCCGTCCGGCCGATGTGAGATTTCCGCCGCGGCCCCGTCGACGCAGGTGTCGACGTCACCGATGGCGTTCATCGAGACCCGGTCGGTGCGGTAGATCACGCCGAGGCTCTCGTGCTGCCTGATGCCTTGGACCGGCACCTGGGCGTGGACGCGAGCCCGGCAGTCGAGGCTGATCGGCTCGACGGCCACGATTCGGGCCTCCGAAGGCAGTTTCACGTCGACGTCGACGTCGCCGAGCGACGGCAAGGACGGAGCCGAGATCGAGAAGATCCCGACGGCGAACGCCATCGCCAGCAACACGGCCGCGAATCCGCCGATCACGATGCCTTGAGCCAATCTGTTCATGAGAGCGAGTCCGATGTCGTTGGGCGAGGAGAGAACGCGACGCTGGTGCCGTGCCGGTGCCACCGTCCAGTGTATGACGGTTCGGGCGGGCGCTTTGTCGCGTTACCGTGGAGTATCCGCCGAAATGGCGGCTCCGGCGATCCAAGAGAAGCATGACCACTTCAGCTCCCGAACTAACACGCGATGACCGACGAGCGCTCCTCGACGCCATCCTGCTGGCCGACGATCCCACCGACGGCCTGTGGGAGGCCTACGACACCGGCCTGGCCGAACAGCTGATTCCCGAGCTGCCGGCACTGCGGCTCGAGCAGGATCCGATCCATCGCCACAAGGATGTGTTGGCCCACACGATCGCCGTCACGGCCAAAACGCGACCCGACCTGCGGATCCGACTGGCTGCGTTGTTCCACGACATCGGCAAGCCGGCCACCCGTCGGATCGACGCCACCGACGGCGTGACCTTCCGCCACCATGAGGCCGTCGGTGCGAAAATGACCAAGAAGCGGCTGAGGGAGATGGGCTATGAGCCGGACTTCATCCGTGACGTCGCCCAGCTCGTTCGGATGTCCGGTCGGTTCAAGGGTTATGCCGACGGTTGGAGCGATTCGGCCGTCCGCCGCTACGCCCGAGATGCCGGCCATCTTCTCGGCGACCTCAACGAGCTGATCCGTTGCGACTGCACAACCCGAAACCGGGCCAAGGCCGAGCGTCTGCAACGACTGATCGACCAGTTCGAAGCCCGCATCGTCGAGTTGGCTCGCCAGGACCGCCTGGCGGCCGAGCGCCCCCAGCTCGACGGCAAGGACGTCATGGAACACCTCGGCATCCAGGGAGGGCCTCTCGTGGGGAAGGCGCTCGACCATCTGCTCGCCGTCAAGCGGGCCGAGGGGATGTTGCCCGACGACGAGATTCGGGCCCGCCTCGACGCCTGGTGGGCCGACAACAATCCCGACGCGTAGGCCGTGGCGTCGCATCGGGTCCCGGCGGTGGCGGCGTCGGTCGACGAACTCGACGACGAGGTCGGCCTCACCGAGTTCGAACGGGCGGTTGTGACCGTCCTGCTGGCCACCTCCACCGGTGATGTGATGAGCTACGGCGATGTTGCCGGCGAGGCCGGGTATCCCGGCGCCGCCCGGGCGGTCGGTGGCGTGCTCCGACGGATCGGTGGTCTGCCCTGGTGGCGGGTCGTCAACGCCGCCGGGCGGGTGATCCCCCACGACCCCGACCGGCAGGTGGCACTGCTCCGGGCCGAAGGGGTGACGGTGCGCGACGGCCGGGTCGTCGCGTCACCGGACCTTGATCGACCATAACCAGGTCGCCAACTCGTGAGTGATAATGAGAACCGTTCTCTGATAGAGTCCAGGCCATGACGCTCTCGACTCGGATCCTGACCATGGCTGCCGCCGCTGTGATGCTGTTGACGATTGCCGCCTGCGGCGCCGACGAGCAGGCCACCGAGGCCCAACCCGACACGGTCGTCGAGCCCTCCGGTGACGATGTCGGCGGGGAGGGGTCCGGCGAGAACGGCGACGACGACCACGGCGACGACGACGGGGACGCGGAGCACGGGGACGAGGACGACGGCGATGAGGACCACGGCGATGACGACCACAGCGACGGCGGGCTGGGAGCCCATGAACATGGAGCGGCGGAGTTGACCGTCGCCTGGAGCGGAAGTGATATGGTCATCGACCTGGTCAGCCCGACGCACAACATCTTCGGCTTCGAGTACGAGCCGACCACCGACGGAGACCTGGCCGTCGTCGCCGATCGCACCGACGCGCTGACCGCCCCCGGTGTTCTGGCCATCAATCCCGAGGCCGGCTGCACTCTCACCGAGGACGCCACGACCGAACTCGAGTACGAGGGCAGCCACGCCGAGCTGACTGCGACCTGGCTGTTGGTCTGCGAGGATCCGGCCGAGATAAGGCAAATCGACGCCGCCGGACTCTTTGCCGAGTTCCCGAATCTGAACGACGTCGACGCCCAGTGGGCATCGGAGTCGGGTCAGTCGTCAGCCGAACTCTCACCGTCGGACGCGGTGCTCGTTCTCGAGTAGGTGACTGCAGTGGACGGGGCGGTCGTCGCTCTCAGTCGGGTCCGGTTTCGCTGGCCCGGACAGCCCGCCGACATCGTTGGGATCGACGAACTACGTCTTCGCGCCGGCGAGCATCTTTTTGTGCGGGGGGCGAGCGGCAGCGGGAAGACCACCCTGTTGAACCTGCTGGCCGGCATTCACGTGCCCGACAGCGGGACGGTGGAGCTGCTCGGCACCGACCTGGCGTCGATGTCCGCCGGGCGGAGGGATCGGTTTCGGGCCGACCATCTGGGCGTGGTGTTCCAGCAGTTCAATCTGTTGCCGTACCTGACGACCCTCGACAACGTCACGCTCTCGTGCGCATTCTCGAAACGCAAGGCGGCACGGGCCTCGGCGCGGGCCGAAGGCGCCGACGTGGCCACGGCAGCCCGCCGGCTGCTCCATTCGCTGAACCTCCGGGATGAGTTCCACCGCGCCCCGGTGGCCGAACTCAGTGTTGGGCAACAACAGCGGGTCGCGGTGGCCCGGGCCCTCATCGGTGGCCCGGAGATCCTCATCGCCGACGAACCGACCTCCTCACTCGACGCCGACAACCGAGACCGCTTTCTCAGCCTGCTGTTCCGGGAGGTCGAGGCCCAGGGCAGTACGCTCATCTTCGTCAGCCACGATCCCCAGCTCGCCCGTGGGTTCACCCGCTCGATCGAGCTGGCCGGCGGCGACCGGGAACGGAGCCGACAGCAGTGAATCTGCTGCGTATCGCCCTGAGGAGCGCCGGGTTTCGACGCACCAGCCTTCTGTTGACGGTGGTCTCGATCGCCATCAGCGTGGCGTTGCTGTTGGGAGTCGACATGACCCGCAAGCAGACGCGTACGAGTTTCCTCAACACGGTCGCTCAGACCGATCTCATCGTCGGGGCCCGAAGCGGACCGACGAACCTGCTTCTCTACAGCGTGTTTCGCATCGGAAACGCCACCAACAACGTGACCTGGGAAACCTACGAGACCATCGCGGCGATGGACGAAGTGGCCTGGACGATTCCCATGTCCCTCGGCGATTCCCACCGCGGTTTCCGAGTCATGGGCACGACCACCGAATACTTCGACTACTACGGCTACGGCAGCAACCGGTCGTTGAGCTTCGATGACGGCGTCGCTTTCGACGGCGTCTACGACACGGTGCTCGGAGCCGATGTCGCCCGTGACCTCGGCTACGCGGTCGGCGACGAGATCGTCGTGGCCCACGGGCTGGTGTCGACCGACTTCTCCAACCACGCCGACAAGCCGTTCACCGTCGTCGGGATCCTGGACAAGACGGGAACGCCGGTCGACCGTACGGTGCACGTGAGCCTGGCCGGGATCGAGGCCATCCATGTCGACTGGCGCGACGGTGCCCGCTCGGCAGTGACGCTCGATGCCGAGCAGGCCCTCAAGTTCGACCTGACGCCCACGTCGATCACCGCGTTCATGGTCGGGTTGGAGAACAAGGCGTTGACGTTCCGCGTTCAACGCGACATAAACGAGTTCGGTGGCGAGCCGTTGTCGGCCATCATTCCCGGTGCCACCCTGGCCGAGTTCTGGCGCACGATCTCGGCGGTCGAGCAGGTTCTGTTCGTGATCTCCGGCTTCGTGTTGGCGGCAGGTTTCCTCGGCATGTTGACCACGATCCTGTCCACCCTGAACGAGCGCCGCCGCGAGATCGCAGTGCTGCGGGCCATCGGTGCCCGAGCCGGCCACATCGTGCTCCTCATCGTGCTGGAGACGGTTCTGGTGGTCACGGCCGGATGCCTGGCCGGTGTGGGGTTGCTCTATGGCCTCATGGCCGCCGGCCGGCCCATCGTGGCCCGTCGCTACGGCGTGGATCTTGCGCTCTCGCCACTGGATGCGACGCAGCTCGTAATCCTGGCTGGTGTCATCCTCGGTGCGGTCATCGTAGGCTTGATTCCAGGTTCGATTGCATATCGCCGATCCTTACAGGACGGACTGGCGGTGAAGGTGTAGGCCATGCTGAAGATTCGACGGACGAAAAGCGGGAGAGCGGAGGAATCTGTGTTCCGGGCCGCACCGCTGTTGGCGGTGTTGATCGGCTCGTGCCTGGTCATCTCGGCCTGCGGATCGCGCAGCGGGGACGTGACGGCCGGTGGAGGGCCCGAGTATGGCGACTCCCTCGAGGAGTGGAGCCGAGCGATCGGGGAGGAGCGAGATGAGGCCTCCGGATCCCGGTTCAACGAGGCCCTGACCGACGAATACGAAGTGCTCGGATGGGAGGATCTGGTTGCTCCCGGATTCTCGGCCGAGGAAATCAACGCCCGCTACGTCGATCAGCTGGCCGATATCGAAGACGGCTCTCCGGAGGCAGACGCCCTCCTGCGGGAGATGCAGGATCAATACGACGGCGCGGCGGTCAACGCCGAGCTCGATGGCACCCAGATGCAACTGGCCGGATTCGTCGCCCCGTTGACCTATGAGAACGAGATGGTGACCGAGTTCCTGCTCGTGCCCTACTTCGGTGCCTGCATCCACGTCCCACCACCACCGCCGCACCAGACCGTTCTCGTCACACTCGACGAGAACAGCGGCCTCACGGTCGAAGAGGCATGGGGAGCCGTCTGGGTGGCCGGGACGCTGACCGTCGACTCGTCGACGACGGACCTTGCGACCGCCAGCTACACCATCACCAACGCCACGACCGGTGTCTACGACGACTTCTGACGGCGAGCGATCCCAACGGCCTCGATCAGTGCCAGCACGATGAAGAACTGGGCGACGCTGAGGCCCGCGATCGTGGCTCCGCCGGCCGTTCCACCGTGGTAGCTGATGGTGAGTCCGGCCACCACCGCCACCGAGCCGAACAGGGCCGAGGTCGCCATCATGGTCGGAATACGCCTCGTCACCAGTGACGCCGTCGCCGGTGGCCCGACGAGGAGGCCGAAAACCAGGAGGGTGCCAACCGTCTGGAAGCTGGCGACGATGCTGAGGGCGAGAAGGACCATCATGGCCAGGTGGGCGGGCCCGGGGCGCATGCCCAGGCTTTGAGCCTTGTCGGCGTTGAAGGTCAGGGCGAGAAACGGTCGATGGAGGACCACCGTCGCGGCCAGGATGAGGGCGGTGGCCACGAGCTGACCCGTCAGGTCGGCTCGAGTGACGCCGAGGACGTCGCCGAAGAGCAGCGCCGTCACCTCCGTTGCAAACGAGCGTGCCTTCGAGATGATGACGATGCCCAGCGAGAGCATTCCCACGAAGAGCAGGCCGATCCCGGTGTCCTCCCGGATCGTCGACCTCGATGACACGATCGTGACCATGGCTCCCATGGCGGCGGCGGCGGCGAGCGCGCCGCCGATCGGGCTGAAGCCCCACAACAGGGCCAATGCGATTCCGGGGATGACACCGTGGGCCAGGGCGTCGCCGAGAAAGGCCAGGCCGCGTAGCACGACCCAGGTGCCGATCGTCGACGTGGCCACCACGGCGAGCAGCCCCGCCAGGAGGGCCCGTTGCATGAACGCCGGGTCGAACGCTTCGAACACGTCGTCACTGTACCGGGGATCGCCATACTCAGAATGATTCTCGATATCATTTGCGGCGGCATTCCCAGTATCCTGGTTGCATGCCGCAGGCGATCCGTCTCGACCAGGTGAGCGTCAAACAGGGTGGCGTCGTTGCGCTCGAGCACGTATCGGCCGTCGTTCCCCCCGGGTCCTCGGTGGCGGTGATCGGACCGAACGGCTCGGGGAAGTCCACGCTGCTGAAGGCGATTGCCGGCATTCTCCCTCCGGTATCGGGGACGATCGACCTCGCCGGCAACTCAGTGGCGATCGTTCTCCAGTCGACCGACGTCGATCGCAGCGTGCCGCTCACCGTCCGGGACACGGTCACCATGGCCCGCTACCCCCGGGTCGGGCTGCTCGGCCGGCTCCAGCCTTCGGATCGGGCGGCCATCGATGCCACTCTTGACGCCCTCGACCTGGGCGACCTTCTCGACCGGCAGATCCACAACCTCTCGGGCGGCCAGCGACAGCGGGTCTTCGTGGCTCAAGGCCTGGCCCAGGAGGCCGACGTCATCCTTCTCGACGAACCGCTGACCGGGCTTGATGTCGTCTCCCGGTCCCTGATCGCCGAGGCGATCGACCGGGCCAACGAGGCCGGCCGAACGACCATGCTGGCCACCCACAGCTTCGCCGAAGCGGAGCGTTGCGATCTGGTCATGTTGCTCTCGACCCGCTGCATCGCCTTCGGACCCCCGGCCGACGTGCTGACCGAAACCCATCTACGCGGTGCCTTCGGCGGCCGGCTCGTTCGGGTCAACGACACGCTGGTCCTGGACGATCCTCATCACGAACACGCTCATGCCCACTGACGACCACCTGCACTCGACGGTCGCGGTGGATTCCCACCGTCTCGACCTGCTGGTCAGCTGCCACCAGTGCGCATGACGGCCGTATCAGCGCTCAGGACAGTGCAGCGCTGATCCTGGTTGCGTTGCTCCGCATCATGGCGAGGTAGGTTCCGCCGTCCGACCCGGGTTCGCCGAGCGATTCGGAGTACAGGTCGACGACGGTGACATCGCCGACCTCGGCGGCCAGCGTCTCCGCCAGATCCGACGACGACGATGTGTCGGCAAAGATGGCGGGAACGTCCTCGTGGTCGATGGCCTCGGCCAGCTCGGCCAGCTCGCCGGCGCTGGCGCTGTTGGCGGTTGAGCCGCCCGGAACCACCACGCCGACCACGTCGAAGCCGTAGCGGTCGGCGAAATACCCGAACACCTCGTGATTGGTGACCAGGACCCGTCGCGGCTCCGGAATGGCGGCAACCAGGTTCTCGATCTCGGCGTCGAGATCGTCGAGCGCGGTGAGGTAGGAGTCGACCGCGGCGTCGAGCGCCGGACCGTCGAGACCGTCGACCTCGGCGCGGAGGAACTCCGCCATACCGCCGACGGCATCGGCCATCCGGCTCGGATCGGTGAAGAAGTGAGGATCAACCCCGGTGTGGTCGTGGTCGTCGCGATCCTCATCGTCGTGGCTCTCGTCGTCGTGATCCTCGTCGTCGTGGCTCTGGTCGTGATCTTCGTCGTCGTGATCCTCGTCGTCGTGATCCTCGTCGTTGTGATCACTGTGGCCGTCGCCGGAATCGGCGAACCCGAGCGTCTCAACCGCACTGATCGCCTCGTGGGTGGGAACGGACGCGTCGCGGGCCGAGTCGATGACATCCAGGAGACCCTGCTCGAAATCGGCGCCGTTGACGATCAGGGCATCAGCCTGGAGAAGCTGCTCGACTTCCTGGGCCGAGGCTTGGAAGTCGTGTGGATCGGCTCCGACCGGCAGGATCGTCACAACGTTTGCCTGATCTCCGATCAGCTCGTCCAGCACATCACCGAGGATGTTCGTGGATGCCACGACCGTCGGGCGGTCGTCCTCGGCCCCGAATTCGGTCGAATCGTCCGAGCCGCACCCGGCCAGGGCGATAAGCCCCGCGATGGCCATCGCGCCGACAGAACCCCTGAATCCCCGTGCCTTCATGCATCCTCCGATAACACGTGCAGTCAACACGTGCCGTGCGATAATGAGAATCATAACCATTTTGAGGCTAGCAAGTGCGGAAACGTCCGGCAACGCACGACCGCTCGTGGTGCTACAGCTCAGTCGTCGCCCTTTCCGGCCGATGGATCGGTACGGATCAAACGCCGCCGGTGAGGAAGGCGCAGCTTGCAACGGGTCGGAAGTAGAGGAGGAGCGTGGGAGAGTCGGACCGCAACGGCGACGCCCTCGGTTGGCTGAGCGACATCCTGTGGCCGGACGGTAGCGGCCGGCTTCTGGTCGATCGTCGACGGGATCGGGACGGTGCCGGTGGCGACATCAACAGCGACATCAACAGTGCCGGTGTTGTCGCCTCGGGTGACGGCGACCGGCGTGTCGGAATCCGGTGGTGGGCGTCACCGTCGGCAAACGCCCCGGAGACGCTTGTCCCCGCAACCTCCCCGCAAGCGGCCCGGACCGCGGTCCGTCGCTACCACGACGGCTTCGACCTGAGGCGGCGGGCCCGAAGCTGGTCGGCCGAGCTGCTGATGTTCCGGCCGAAGGCGGCGGCACGCATTCTGGACCAGCGGCTCGTGGCAGCCACCGGTTCGGTCGGTGAGGGCCTCCTGACCGACCTGTGTGCGACCCTCGCCGCGATCGGTCGTGGTGCGGAGCTCCACATCGCCATCACACTCTCGCGTCCCAAATCGAACCGCAAACCCGTGCTCCAACTCATCGGCGGTGACGGGACCTGCGTCGGCTGGGCCAAAGTCGGATGGAACGGCTGGACGAAACGGCTGGTCACCAACGAGGCCGTCTGGCTCGACCGCGCCGCGAACGGATCTGTCGACGCGCCACACGTTCTCGGCAGTCATGATCTTCGTGGCCATCACGTCGTGATCACCTCCGGCGTGGTCGGTGGGCGACTCCCGCGCCGTCGGTCCGTCCGCCCTCCCGAACCCGATCTCCTCCTTGCCATCGCCGACCTCGGCACCCGCGAGAGGCTCCCGCTGATCGAAACGCCGTGGTGGCGGACCGTCGAATCGGTGCGGTCGCAGGCCACCGATCGGGAGGCCGCCGCCATCGAGCGGGTGAAGGGCCAGGTCGAGTCATCGGTGCTGGAGGTCGGTGCGTGGCACGGGGATCTGACCCCCTGGAACCTGCTGTCCGGCGGACGCCGATGGCGCGCGGGCGCCGGTCCGGCGGTGATCGACTGGGAGTTCGCCGCGGATGGCGTTCCGCTGGGCTTCGACCTGTGCCACTTCCACACCCAGGTCGGTGTCGAGATGAAAGGCCTGTCGACCGCCGACGCCCTCGATCGCAGCGCCCGACTGTCGCCTCAGGGTCTGGCCGGGTTGGGCGTCGACCCCCACAACCAGCTCAACATCTTCCGCCTCTACCTCGTCGAACTGATTCGCCGGACACTCGCCCTTCGACAAGCCGGCATGCCCGTCGACTCGGTCGAACAGGGGGAGGCGGCGACGGCCCGGATCCTGACCGGCCCCGGAACCGACGCCCTCGTCACCTCGGTTCGCAGCAGCCGACCGGCGCATCGATAGGACCGAGGAGAAGTCATGTCGACCCGAATCGCCGCCCGACTCACCCAACATGAGCTGTTGAACAAACCCGGCTTGCGCCAGGTGAAGGCCGGTGCGAGATGGAGCCGTGAGCGGGCGGCGGCCGCCACCTGGGAGTCCCGGGTCCTCCCCGATCTGGTTCTGGCCGGTGTGCAGCGCAGCGGCACCACCGCACTGTTCGAGGCCCTCTACCGGCTGCCCACTGTCGAGCGACCTCGCCGGGGGAAGGGCTCGCACTACTTCTCCTACAACTATCATCGGGGCTGGGAGTGGTATCAGTCGCAGTTCCCGACCCGCCGTTGGGCCGACCTGGTCGAGTCACGCCACGGTCGGCCCATGTTCTGCTTCGACGCCTGCCCCTACTACCTGTTTCACCCGTTCGCGGTCGAACGGATGGCTCAGGCGCTGCCCGACGTCAAGGTCATGGTCATGTTGCGCGACCCGGTCCGTCGGGCCGAGTCCCACTTTCACCATTCGGTCAGCCACGGCCACGAGACGCTGACGTTCGTCGAGGCGCTGGAAGCCGAGGAACAGCGGCTCAGCGGTGAGGACGACCGCATGCAGGAGGACTGGGCCTACTGGAGCCACAGTCACGAGCACCACTCCTATGTGTCGAAGGGGCTCTACGTCGACCAGATCGAGCGTCTGTACCGGCACTATCGCCGGGACCAGGTGCTGATCGTGCAATCGGAGGCCTTCTACCGCGACCCGAACGGTGTGCTGGCCGACGTCACCGACTGGGTCGGGCTGCCGGCGGTCGAACTCGAGACGTCCGATGACCGCAACGGCCACGACTACCGGGAGATGGATCAGGCCATGCGGAATCGGCTGATCGGCATCTATCGGGAACCGAACGAGCGGCTGTTCGAACTCATCGGCCGTCGTTTCGACTGGCTGTCGTAGCGGCCGGCCGGCGCCGGACGGTGCCGACCAGCTGATCGAGTTCCAGCGTTTCTCGGTACCGGGCGGCCAGCACGATCTGGATGAACGTTCCGAGCGCCACCTGGGCGACGATGGCCCATAGTCCGTTGGCCGTCAGTCGACCCGCCAGCCAGCCGGCGGGCACGAAGGCGATGAGCGCTATGGCGGCAGCGACCAGTACCGGCCGACCGAGGCCGTGGATCCGGTTGCTCTGCCACACCCGCACCGCCGCCAGCAGCCGGATGATGATCCGCGACGCGGCCCAGGCCCAGGCCGCGCCCACGACGCCGACCCGAGGCAGCAGAATCAGTGACAGCCCGACCATCGTCGCCAGGGCGATCAGATGGTTCACGAGTGACGCCAGGCTGCGGCCGGTCATCAGCAGAAGCGTGTCACCGACCCCGAGCCCGATGATGACCACCAGCGCCACCGAGAAGATCTGCACCAGACGCGCTCCGTCGGTGAACTCCTCGCCGAACATCCGCAGGATCGTCTCGGATTGGAACGCCATCGTCAGGAAGACGGGCCACAGCAGCAACACGTTCCAGGCCGAGACCGTGTGCAGGACGTTTCGGGCCTCCTCGTCGTCGCCTCGACCGAACGCCGCGCTCAGGTGGGGGGCCATCGACTGTGAGGTTGCGAACATCATCAACTGCCCGGCCACGATCAACCGGTTCGACGCACCGTAGAGGCCGGCCTGAACCTCACCGAGCACGTAGGCGACCAGGAGAAGATCGAGCCGTTCGAGAGCGGACGAAACCAGATCGGTCATCGCTCTCGGGGTGGCGAACCGCCAGTACTCGGTGGCCCGGAACGCGTCGGCCGGCGCTTCGATCCGCTTCAGCCGCCGGCGAAGCCAGACGGCGATGACCACCAGCGACATCAGGGCGCCACCGGCCCAGGCCCAGGCCAGCGCGGCCACATCGTCGGCCACCAGGATGACGACACCGACCAGGGCCAGCTGGCAGAAGGGACGAACCAGCTGCCCGGCGATCACCGACGGGCGCATCGTACCGAAGCCGCGGCTGGCCCCGAACATGGCCTGGCTCAACGAGAAGGCAGGAGCGGCCACGGCCAGGATGCGGATCATCGTGGCCAACGAGCGGGTGTTCGCCTGACTGTCGGCCAGCGCGGCTGCGATCGTATCGGCTCCGAGGAACCCGACAAGGGCGAATATCAGGCCAACCGATGTGGTGGCCCGCAGCGCGGTCGCGGTGACCGACGCGACCGCTCCCCGGCGGTCCTCGGCCCGCAATCGGGAAACGAAGAACGTGAGACTCGACTCGGCCCCCAAGCGGGCTCCGTTGGCGGCCAGCGTGAACAGGGCGGTGGCGGCGAAGAAGACACCGGCCCGGGACGCACCGAAGGTGTTGGTGATGAGTCCGACCGTGAAGAAGCTGACGACGGCGGCACTCACCGCTCCGAACAGGTTGAACGCGGAGCCCCTCGCCGCCTGCCTGATACGGTCGGATCCGCTCGTCGACCTGTCGTCGGTGTGGGGCGTGACACGATCCAGCGCGGTCACGGCCCGGTCACCGGTCCCGCCGTTGCGTCGGCCCGAGCGCGTCCTCGGGCCAGGCGGCCATGGACACGGCACCGACCATGATGAAGAGCTGCATCGGTAGATGGCCGTAGATCGGGAGCTGGAGCAACCCGATCAGCAGCGACACCTTTGCCCAATGACCGACCACCCCGCGACCCGGGCCTCGTAGGAACCCGTAGATGAAGAACAGGAGGTACAGGGCCAGGGCGAGGTAGCCGTGGGCGAACATGATGGCCCAGATCTGACCGTGGGTGCCGAGCGGCGGTCCCGACGGGTTCGACGGGTTGGATCGGGGTGTGCCGAACCCGATCATCGGTGACTCCGCCGACTGCTCGATCGTCTCCAGGTAGATGTTGGCCCGTGTCTCGTTGCTGTCGGCGGTTCGAGTCTCGAGCTGGCTGATGGCGGTGTCGAAGACGCCGGTGTTGAGCGCGATCACCAGGCCGCCGACCGCGGCCAGCATGACGATCATCAACGGTACGAGTTGGCGGTTCACGAAGGCCGAGCGCAGCCCGCTGTAGGCGATCCCGACCAGAAGGGTCAGCCAGGCGCCCCGATTCAGGGCAACGTAGAACGGCACCAGACCCAGTCCCAACAGCGTGATCACCATCCATCGGGGAAGCCCGATCCGGCGATCCTGCAGGGCGGCCAGAACGAACGGGGTGAGCAGCGCCACCGACGAACCCCACGCGTTGGTGTAGGGGTAGGGGGCCGCCGGTCGGTTCAGTCGCACGCCGTTCCAGAATGTCTGGATCTCCGATATGCGGGGCACGATGAGGTCCCGGACGAATTCATCGGACGCGATGGAGCCCGGGAGCGCGACCGAAAGTGGCGTCGGCCAGGTCAGGTCGGGAATCAGGAGGGCACCGTAGCCGCCGAGGATGGTCAGAACCCACAACGCGACCATGGCCCTGGTGATCCGAAGGCGGGATCGGGGGCTGGTCTGACGGGCCAGGTAGACGAAGGAGATGAGCGCTGCGAGGTACCACGATGCTCGAAGTCCCCACAGCGCCAGACGGCTGGCCGAGTCCACCTGGATGACCGACGCGGCGACCAGTACCAGGAACAGTGCAAGGCTCATCGTCCCCGCCGGCACCCGGAGGGGACGGTAGCGGATCAGCCAGACGACCATCCCCACGGCGGCGACCGGGAAGATGAGCGGCCCGAAACCGAGCGCCCAGGCGATCGGGTAGCCGGCGATGATGCCGGCGAACAACGACCCGGTTCCCGATTGGAGGTTGAGCTGGTCGCGAAACCACCAGCCGTCGGGCCCGGCCACCGGATCCGGCGCTTCGACAGCCGTCGTCGGTTTCACGGTGCTCAGACGGTGGTGGTGGCGGTGGTCGCCGTCTGATCGGAGTCGGTCCGGCCGGTTGTCGACACCCGTGTCCACACCGGTGGACCCAGGGACCGGAGGTGCTCGACCGTCGACGGGTCGGCCGGGTCGCCGGGAGGAGCCGCAGTGGCCACGATCAGACCATCGATCCCGCCGCCGGCCGGGACCAGGAAGGCTGCATCGGTCATGACACCACCGAGGATCACCGTGACCGGG
The DNA here is from genome assembly GCA_965216675.1 of Acidimicrobiales bacterium. Classification (GTDB taxonomy): domain Bacteria; phylum Actinomycetota; class Acidimicrobiia; order Acidimicrobiales; family SZUA-35; genus JAHELU01. The sequence goes on from CBDCGK010000004.1 coordinate 4,220,074, forward strand.
AACCGGGACTTCGCCTCGCCCAGCAGTTCGCCGATCCGAGACGTGTCGAACGCGGAGCGGGCCAGAGGTGCCGATCCGCCTGTGGTGATACCGAACAGCCGGTTGAAGTCCTCGAGTGGCTGAATGACCGAATCCAGGGAGACCTGATCGACCAGTACCTCACTGAGTCCAGGGCCGTCGGGAAGATCGAGCACCTCGGTCAGGACCGGATCGTCGATGAGGGCATCGACGATCAATACATCGATGTTGAGCGTCTTGAGACCGTCGACGAGTGCGAATCCGGCTGCGATCGACTGATCGCGCGTCGTCTGGCCGATGGCGAGGCAGGCCACGGGTCCGTCCGCCACATACCGTCCGATCTCTCCGACGACACGGTCGAGCCCGGCTTCGGCCTCCAGGTTCGGCGTTGATGATCCGTTCTGTTCCCGCGGTGGCGGGTCGGTCGCCCGACGAGCCGGGCCATCGACAGCCGGTGGTGGGGGGTCGGAGCGATCTCGGATCTTGGCTTTGTTGCGTGGCGGTGGCGGCACGTCGGCACCGAAGTGGGCGGCCACAGGGTCCTCAGCTGTGGCGGCGGGGGTCTTCCTCGCGGTGGACGGGGGAGGGGGTGGCGTTCCGCTGTGAACCACCCGGGCCGGTTCGGGTTTCGTCGTGGCTGCCGGTGGTGTTTCTGGTTGAGGTTTGGTTGTGGCGGCCGGCTGTTCGTTCGGTTCGGGTTGTGCCGTGGTCGCCGGTGGTTGTTCTGGTTCGGGGTTTGTTGTGGTGGCCGGTGGTTGTTCTGGTTCGGGGTTTGTTGTGGTGGCCGGTGGTGGTGTTTCCGGTTGGGGTTCGGCCTTGGCGGTCCGCTGTTCGCTTTGTCCGGGTTCGGTTGTGGCGGCGGGTGCCTCGTCGGCGTCGCTTGTTTCGGCCGCATCGTCGAGGTTGTCGGCCGGGTCCGGGGTCGATGTGCTTCCGGCCCGACGGTCGGGCTCGTCGCCGCTGCGGCGACCGGCCGTGACCCGGGCCAGCTTCTCCACCGCCGACTCCGTGTTGTTGTCGGACGCCCGCCGCCCACCGATCTGGAAACGATCGCCCTGGCGGCGGTTGTGTTCGATGCGGTCCGACGCCCGCCGATTCCGTGGCGCAAGACTGGCCCGGATCGCACTCACCAGCATGGCCAACACCACGCCGATCACCAGGCCGCCGGCCAGACCACCGGCCAGGAGGGTGATGAGCCCCGGTCCGGTCGCCGTCAGCGGCAACTGAGCGGGGCTCAGAATCTCCCCAGCGCTCAACGACAGCGTGGACAGCGCCGCCAACGCCTCCTGCTGGGCCTGCAGCTCGCTGTCGACCGAGTCGCGTTCAACCGACAGCGACACGTAGGGCTGTGTGCCGGCCTCCATCTGGCTCAGTCGGCCCTCGATGTCGGACAGCTGCTCCTTGAGGAGTGCGATTCGCTCGTTCAACGCGTCGACCGCCTCGGCGCGGCTTTCGGTGGCGATCTGCTCCCGGTACTCGAGATAGTTGACGGCGAAGGAGTTGGCGATGATCTGTGCCTGCTCCGGGGTCGAAGCCTCGTAGACGAGATCGAGCACCTTCGAATCCGGAGGGCTGCTGGCCGCCACATTGTCGGCCAGCATGTCGGGATCGACGATCATCGACTGAGTTGCCAGATCATCCGACACGCGGGCCACGACGGCCTTCGACGTCGAGATCAGCAACTCCGTGGCCATGTCGACGTCGGTGTCGGACTCGAGCGGTGTCAGCGGATTGCCGGAAATGGGTGTCAGAAGAACCGAAGCGGTCGAACGGTAGGAGGCGGGAAGGGCAACCGAGGCCACGACCGCCAGCACCGCCGTGATCCCGGTCACGGCGACGATCAGGTTCTTGTGCTCGAGTACGGGCTTGAGATAGTGGTCCAAAGTGGCGGTTCCGTCGGTACGCATCGTTACCTTCTTCGAGCACCGCGTCAGACGTTGCTCTCACCACGCAAATCGGCGTTCCGATGCCGCCTCTTTAGGAAATGAGGCCTGGATCCGGGACTCCCCGCGCCACCGAATCCAGGCTCGTTTCCGGTGACGACCTACTGGTCGACGCCTCCCTTGAGCGACAGGTCGAAACCGAGGTCGCTGTTGCCGGGCCAGAAGTTGTGCACCTCGACGGCGATGGTGTTCTCACCGGCAACCAGGGCGTCGCCGCTGATCACGGTCCGTACGTACCGGCTTTCGTCGGCCCCGGACACCCATGACAGTGGTCGGGTGTCCCAATCGACCGGCCCGTCCGGCATGTTGAACCGGTGAACCTCGACACCGTTGAGGTACACCACGGCTCCGTCATCGGCCAGGAGGTGGAGGGTCATGTCCGAACCCGCCCAGTTGTCACCAACCGTGAAGCTCCGGGTGAAGTAGTAGGTTTCGTTGCCCGGCGTGACCTCGGTGACGATGTGGTCCTCGGCGAAGCCGAGGGGGGCGAGCCCCGAATCGGCACCGGCAAGTCCGGCGGTCCATCCGGCGGGTGCGGCCTGGGCGTCGTCGACGTAGTTCCAGTCCGCACCACCGTTGATGAACTCCCAGTCGAGGCCGGGGTCGGCGATGTCGGAGGCGACCATCGACAGGTCGAAACTCAGATCGGCGTTGTTGCGCCACACGTTGTGGATCTCGACGGCCACGACATTCGTGCCCTCGACCAGCGCGTCGGCCGGCACCTGGTAGTCGACGAAGGTCTCCTCCGCTCCACCCTTCCAGCCGATGGCCTGCGTCGACGCCGTGATGGCGCCGTCGGGAAGATTGTCCCGGACCAGCTCCACACCGTTGAGGTAGACGACGGCACCGTCGTCGGCTTTGACCGACATGGTGAACGAGTTGGGGGCGGCACCGTTCCACTCGAAGTCGGTTCGGGCGTAATAGGTCACGTGACCCGCAGTCCATTCGGTGACCTCGTCGCCGTCGCCGAACCCGAACTCGGCCGTGCCGGTCGGCCAGTCGGCGTCGTCGTAGCCGGCTGTGCGCCAGGCGGTGCCGAGGTCGGCGCCGCTGTCGTCGTAGCGCCACTCACTGCCGGCGTCGATGACGGTTCCCGGCTCGGGTTCCGGCTCCGGCTCAGGGGCGGGGGCGTCGGGATCGAAGTCGGTCGGACAGAAGCGGGCGATGCCGCCGAGCCAGCGTGACCGACCGTGATCGACACCACCGACGTGGAAGTCGCCGCCGACCCAGAGGCAACCGTACGGATCGCCGGTGGCGGTCCAGGTGCCGTCACGGGGGCTGTGCACGTCAGCCTGGAACGGTTCGTGAAGCTGCCCGGTGGCGGCTTCGTAGAGCATGAACAAACGATGGGTGGTGCGGCGACCGGTGTAGGACGAGTAGTGATTGACGTTCCCGTTCCGCTCGGAGTACGTGCAGTGACAGCCAGCCACGATCCACTCGCCGATGCGATCGGCCGATTGGAACGCCCCGCCGGCGAACCCACCGGTGTACTCGAAGCCGTCGTTACGGACGCCGGTGGTGTGATAGCCCAGCATCTGCTGGTCGCCGGCCCGCAGAACCTGAATCACATGCTGCTCGCCGGACACGAAGACGGTGTTGTCGCCGTAGGCGACGTCGAACATCTCGGGCTGGGAGGCGGGATAGTTGCGGGGGAGCTCGACCTTTCCGGCCACCGACGCACCGTCGGTGCCGTTCACCGTGTGGAAGTGGCCGGTGTCGGCTTCGCCGTTGACGCCGGAGAAGAAGCCCGTCAGGTAGACCTCGGTCTCGTTCGGGTTGGTGTCGACCGACCAGACGCCGGAGCCGGTCACCTCAGGCTTCCAGGAGGAGTCGACCTGGCCGGCGGCGCCGACGAGGCGGGCCGCCTTGTAGACCCGGGTTCGCACGCCGTTGGCGCCGTTGAGGTGGGAGAAGTTGCCGACCACGTAGATGTTGTCGCCGTGGACCTTGATGTCGCGGACCATGGCCCGCAGATCCGACCATGGGCGTTCGACGTACCCGGCAAAGGACGTCTCGGTTGCTCCGGTGACCGGATCGAGGGCGACGAGCCCGGTTCGGCTCTGGCCGTTGACCTGTTCGAACTCACCACCGACCAGCAGCTTGCCGTCGTACTCGGCGAGCGAGTAGACGATCCGGTCGACGGTCGGTCGCCAGGTGTCGATCCAGTCGCCGGTCCGCACATCGAAGGCGGCCAGGAACGACTGTGGGATCGGGGCTGCGTTCTTGTTCTCCTGCACGTTCAGGAAGCCGCCGCCGACGAACACCCGGTCGCCGATCTGCACCATGTCCCACACCAGCACGTCGAGGCTGGGGGTCTGGGTGGCGGATGGATCCTGGCCGGCAACACCCCACATGCGTTCCGGCACGGGGTCGAGGTTGGCCACGTCGATCCACGGTTCGGCGGCGGGTGCGGCACCCGGTGCGGCCTGTGCGGCCAAGGGGGAGAACCCGATGGCGACGGTTGACGAGATCAGCAGGGCGGCGAGCCATGTCAGCGTCAGTCGGGAGTGGGATCGGCGAGCCGTCATAGCTCATAGCCTCCTTGGGTGCAGATGGTGAGAAAGGCAAGAAGGGTCGGGACGTCGCCTTCGGACGTCCCGTCGGCGGCCAGGTCGTCGGCCGCCTGATCGAGGACGGAGTTCCACGCGACCAGTGCGTCGACCGTCGTGTCGGCGGTCTGGGCCGCCGCATCGTCGAGATGACGGGTTGCCTTCTCGAAGCGGCCGTCGTCGAGGGCGGTGACGGCGATCTCCACGTTGCCGCAGGCCAGGGCGGCCGCCTCGTCGAGCCGGAAGGCCTCTCCCGCCTCGTTGATGCGCCGGCCTTCACGGAGGCCGAACACCGGCCCGGTCGTGGCACCGTCGACGGGTTGGACCTGGTCGAGGATCGGCGCCCCACTGATTGTCGCCGCCGGCGATTCCTCGAGCTCGGATTCGATGGCCTCGATGGCCGCTTCGGGCGACCCGGCCTCGAGCGGGGCTGGATCGGGTGCCTCGACCGCCTCGTCGGTGTCCGGAACGACGAGGAGCTCGGAGAGTTCGGCGTCGGTGTAGTCGGCGGTGTCGTCCTCGACGGCCGGTTCCACCGCGGTGGATTCGGTGGCTGTTTCCAGAGCCGCCGATTCGGAACCGATATCGGCCGCCTGCTGGGAGACCGCCGGTGTGTTCAGGCTCTGGTCAGTCGCCGGATTCGAGGCGCAGGCACCGAAGAGCAATGGAAGTGTGAATGCGGCGACGACGATCGAATGTCGCCGTGTGCGGGTGGTGGTGGCCCCGTCCGCGCTGTCGCCGGAAGGGCACTGGTGGGTAGTCATGACTCCCACAAGTACCAGGTCGCCCTCGATCGGTTAATGGAGCGTCGGCCTCATTATGGCGGGCGGAACCGCCCAATTGATTCGTTCGGCCCAGGCGTGACAGGTGGCCGACAGGCCGCAGGTGCGGCGGTGAATGCCGCCTCCTCAGCGACGCTCGTCGCCGAGGGTTTTGGCCAGCGCTTCGAGAAAGCGATCGTTCTCGGTGGGGGTTCCGATCGTCACCCGTATCCCGTCACCGGGGAACGGGCGGGTCACCACCCCCCGTTGTTCGAGGCCGAGGCACACCTTTTCGGTTGCATCGCCCAGGGGGAGGTACACGAAGTTGGCCTGGGCGTCCGGAAGCACATGACCGGCAGCGGTCAACTCGTCGACCAGACGGCTTCGCTCGGCGAGAAGCGTGTCGATTCCGGGTTGGTAATCGTCGAGAGCGTCGAGCGTCGCCAGAGCGGCGGCCTGGGCGGCCCCGTTGACGGCGAAGGCCAGCAGGATCTTGTCCATCTCGGCGATGATCTCCGGGTGGGTGATGGCGTACCCGACCCGCAACCCGGCCAGTCCGTAGGCTTTCGAGAAGGTACGGGTGACGATGACGTTGTGGTGATCGGGGAGCAGATCGGTCACGGGGTCGCCGAGAGCCGGGTCGGCGAACTCGCGGTAGGCCTCGTCGACGAGAACGATGACGTTGTTCGGGATCACCTCCAGCAGCCGCTTGATGTCGGCGGTGGGCACGGCCGTACCGGTCGGGTTGTTCGGGGTGGCCAGCAGGATCAGGCTGGTTCTCTCGGTGACCGCGTCGGTGACCGCCTGCATGTCGAATGCATGGTCGACGAGAGGAGGTTTGACGGCAACTCCGTCCATCATCGTGGTGTAGACCGGATAGGCCTCGAACGACAACCAGGGGAAGACGACCTCGTCGCCGGGGTCGACGTAGGTGAGGCAGAGCTGCTGCAGGAGCCCGACCGAACCACAGCCGACCGTCACCTGCTCCGCAGCCACCCCCACGTGATCGGCCAGGCGGCCACGCAACTCGGTGGCCCGATGATCGGCGTAGCGGTTGGCCTTTCCGGCTGCACCGGCCACGGCTTCGATCACCGACGGCAGCGGAGCGAACGGGTTCTCGTTCGAGGCCAGCTTGATGGCGTCGGTGATGCCGTGCTCCTGTTCGGCCTGGGCCGCCGACTTTCCCGGTCGGTACGGGGTGAGGGCTCGGATCGCGGATCGTACTTTCCCGATTGGCATGGCCTCCAACCTAGGATTGTCGCGCTCGTTCCCCTCGATTTTTTGGTCGGGGTATCCACCTCGGCCGGCACCGGACCCGGTCGGTGCCGTGGCCAAAGGACGACAAGTTTGGTGCTTCACCGTCGGTGATTCGCTTGATCACGGGTATCTATACCCTCTTCACACCCATTTTTGGTGTACGTTTGTGCTGGTGAAGTTTCTCTGCGGTCGACCTGGATGTGGACAGGATTCCACGGCCACGCTGCAGATTGATGCTGCTTCGTCAACCGTGTCGTTGGTCGACCCCCGAACGAGCCGCGATGGCGTGCCGTTGTGCTCCCGTCACGCCGACGCCACCACTCCGCCGGTCGGCTGGACGATGAACGACCTCCGGACCACGTCCGGTGCCGTCGCCGGCGTGGCCGACCGCGATCACGGGATCTCATCGGCGCCGCCTCGGGTCCGTCCGGATTCCGACGAGGAGCGCACGAGCACCGGCCGTATGTCCCGACGGCAGTCGATCGCCGAGCGGGCCCGTCGCGACGCCCCCGCCGCCGAGTCGACAGGCTCGGGTGACGAGACGTCGTCGACCAACGGGGTCGACAGCAACGAGCCGACGCTCTTCGACGATGAGGCTCAGCAACGGCTGCTCGATGAGAAGCTGGCCGAGCGGGCGGCTCGACGTCCTTCGGCCGGCAAGGGACAAGCCGGTCGCGGTCCCGACTCCCGTCCCTCGAGACGGCGTCGTGTCGAAGAACCGGCAGCGAAGGGTGAGGACGGCTTTCCGTGGACGTTCCACCTCGACGACGAGGACGAGCCCGAGGAGCTGCAGGCGTCGACGCCGCTGCTCTCCCGCGCCTTTCGCGCCTCCACCGGCTGAACGGCCGCTTCCGCCCACTTCCTTCCACTCACGACGGCGCATCGCCTGCGCGACCGAACCGTGCACCTACGCGTCGAGGACCCGGGCCGAGTTGATCGGCGCCGGGTCCCCGGACGTCGTGCGAGGCGATTCAGGTACCGCCCTGGCCCTGCGGCCTAGCCGGCTCCGCCTCCTCCTCCCGGAGCCGGGGCCGCGGCGTCGGAGTTGTTCAGGTCGATCAACTCCTGATGTCGGGCTCGATATTGCTCGGCATCGTAGTGATCCTCGAGCAGGTCGAGTTCCCGGCTGAAGGCCTTGTGAAGGCTCCAGATCATCAACAGGAGCACCAGGGCGAAGGGGAGACCGGTGCTGACCGCTGCGGCCTGGAGCGACGAGAGGCCACCCTCGGAGAACAGCAGCACGGCGGCGATTGTGCCCTCCATGACCGCCCAGAACACCCGCTGGGGTTTCGGCGAGTCGAGCTTGCCTCCGGAGGTCAGGTGGTCGACCACCAGCGAGCCCGAGTCGGACGACGTGATGAAGAACGAGATGACCAACGCCACACCCAGTAGGGATGCGATGGTTGTCAGCGGGAACGCTTCCAGCATCTCGAACATGGCGGTCGACAGGTCGTTGGCCACGGCTCCGGCGATGTCCTGGGTTCCCTCCAGTTGGAGGTTGACGGCGGCGCCGCCGAACACCGACATCCAGAAGAAGCACAGCAGCGTCGGGAAACCGATGACGCCGAGGATCAACTCACGGACCGTGCGGCCCTTCGAGATGCGGGCGATGAACATACCGACGAACGGTGACCATGAGATCCACCAGGCCCAGTAGAAGATCGTCCACGATGCCTGCCAGCCCTCCTGCGATTCGGGCACGAGCGACTCGGTCCAGAATGCGGTGCCCAGCAGGTTCTGCAGGTACGTGCCCACCGCCTGGCTGAAGATCGACAGGATGAACAGCGTCGGTCCCACGACCATCACGAAGACCATGAAGGCCAAGGCGAGGTAGATGTTCATCTGGCTCAGTCGTTTGACACCGCCGTCGAGACCGGCCACGACCGACATGGTCGCCGCACCGGTGATCAACGCGATCAGCAGCACCAGCCAGCCCGAATTATCGGCTCCGGGGAGTCCGAACACGTAGTTGAGGCCCGATGCCACCTGGCTGACGCCGAACCCGAGTGACGTGGCCAGACCGAAGAGCGTGGCCAGCACCGTGAGGATGTCGATGGCGTTGCCGATGGGCCCGTAGATGCGCTCACGGAGCAGCGGGTAGAACACCGAGCGGAACGTGAGCGGCAGGCCCCGGTTGTAGGCGAAGAACGCAAGTCCCAGGGCCACCAGCGCGTAGATCGACCAGGGGTGGAGACCCCAGTGGAAGAACGTGGTGGCCAATGCCGCCTCACCGGCCGCCTCCGATCCTGCCTCGACGCCCCAATACGGCGACGGCGAGTTGAGGTGGTACATCGGCTCGCCGACCGAATAGAACATCAACCCGATTCCCATGCCGGCCGAGATCAGCATGGCGTACCAGGCCGGCGTGGAGAACTCGGGCAGAGCCCTCGGACCACCGATGCGGATCTTCCCGAAACGGCTGAAGGCGAAGTAGGCGCAGGCGATCACGAAGATGTTGCCCATGAGGATGAAGTACCAGCCCCACGTGTTGTTGACCCAGTTGAGAATGCCGGTCAACACCTCCGACGACGACTGCGGGGCGAGGAACACCCACAGCAGGAACACGATCAGGAAGCCGGCGGTGGCCAGGCTGACCTGTGGATGCAGGTCGAAACCCCACCGTTCGATGTTGGTGTCGCCGGGTTCCCGATCGGCAACCTCGGGGTAGAAGTCGATCTCCGGATCGATCTGCAGGCCCTCGAACGGCGTCCGTTCGGCCACTGCCTTTCGTCGGGCCAGCTCCTCGGCGTGCTCGTAGGCTTCCGTGGCGCGGCTGAGTTCGGTCAGGTCTAGATCTTCTGCCATAGGGGTCCCCCTGTCGTGATGCTGACTGCGTGTGTTGCGTGGTGGGTGATTTGCGGTAAGGAATGAGTGCCGTGATCCGGCTTGATTCGAGATGAGATCATGTGGGTGACCTACGGATTGATCTCGAACTGATCGAGGTAGTCTTCGGCCACCTCTTCAACGGCCTCGCCGTCGGAAACCCGCTGGTTCAGCTCGGTGATCCGGTTCTGCGACAGTGGTGTGAGCACCATGTCGACCAGTTCGTCGAACGCCTCGGGGGCCTGGTTGTACACGTCGGACCGAATGTTGAGCGATGCGTTGTAGACGTAGAACACGCCGGGATCGATCACCGTCGTGAGTCCGAGCGAGTTCAGGCGGCCGTCGGTGGTGAACACCTCGCCGAACTCGCAGTCACCATCGGCCACGGCCTGGTAGACGTCGGCGGCGTCCTCGATGACCCTCACCCGCTCGGATGGAACCGTGAACCCGGTTGCCTCCTCGAACAGGATCAGTCCGTCGCTGCGGTCCGGAAACTCCGGTTCGACACAGAGAATGGCGTCGTCGTTGTCCTCCATGTATTCGGCCATGGCCGCCATGTCGAACGCCTCACCGTTGTTCGACCGGCTGGCCAGGTTGTCCTGGCGTACCGAAGGCGTGATGGCGAAGCCGTAGGTGTCGTTGAAGGTGGTGCGTCCGATCCACTCGATTCCGTTGGCGGCATCGGCTTCCCGCACCGCCTCGGTGAGAGCTTCGCCGTCGGGGTCGGGGTCACTGTTGCCCAAGTGTTCGACCCAGCCGGTCGAGTTGTATTCGAAATAGGCGTCGATGTCGCCCGACTCCAGTGCCGCCCTCGTCGTCGGCGTATCGCCGGTGTCGGTGGCATCGGTCACCTCTGCTCCCCTTGCCTCCAGCGCCTGGATGAAGATCTCGGACAGCACGTACTGCTCGGTGAAGTTCTTGGAGCCGACGGTGATCGAGACGTCGTCGAAGGCGTCTTCCGCCAAATCCGAGTCGTCGGTGTCGCTGCAACCGGACAGCAGCAGCGCCAGCACCGCACCAATGGCTACAAGAGCCCTGGTTTGCCTCATGAAGGAATCCTCCTGTTCCGGACCGCGTCGAAGCGATCCGATAGTGGCCTGTTCAATTGACCGCTTGGCATCGATGGTCGACGATGCCGGATCGTCAACCTGTGCGAAGCCGCCGCGCTCGTGGCGCCCCCTCTGGCAACGACCCTAGCAGGTGGCCCTGCGCCGTGCCCAAAGTCCCGGCAACGCCTCCGCGGTGACCGGCGGCGATCAGCGGTGCCGCCCGGCCGGGGATCCGGGCGGCTTCGTCACTCGTCGGCCCCGAACCACTCGTCGTACAGCGCGCCGTACTCGCCCGACTCGATCACTGAGATCAAGCCCCGGTTGACGGCTTCGGTCAGTTCGCTGTTGCTGCCGAGCGCGAACCCGAAGCCCCGCTCGGCGAACACCAGGCCCGTCAGCTCGGTACTGCCGTCGGCCTGCGTGGTCACGAAATGCTGCAGGATCGCAGCGTCGTGGACCACGGCGTCGAGCGAACCGTCGGTGAGCGCCTCGTAGGCGGCCTCCGCGGTGAGGTACTCGGTCGCCGGTATGCCTTGGGCGGTTAGAAACTCGTCAGCCAGTGAGTCGGCCACGACGCCGACGTCGTGGCCCCGCAGATCCCCGGGGCCCGCGATACGACCCTCCAGCTCGTCGAGCGTGAAAGCCGACGCGATGCCGGCGGTGAAGTAGGCGAGCACGAAGAGCCCGACGAACATCCAGAACAGGCCGAACACCCGGCCGACCACGCCTTTGGGTGTCTTGTCGCCGTAGCCGACCGTTGTCGCGGTTACGGCGGCCCACCAGAAGGCCTCCCATATCCCGGCCCAGTACGTTTGCGGGAACTCAGGGTTGGTGCGTCGTTCGGCCAGCCAGACCACGTGGGCCGCGGCGAACAACACGAAGACCAGGCTGAGGATGACCAGCAGCACGTCGAGCGAGAACAGCGTGCGGGCCACCGCGCCGAGCCTGCCGCCGAGAAAACCCCGCGACTCGGTCGGAACCATGATCTCCAGGCCGGAGTCGAAGTACGGCTGACTGAAATCGATCCGCTCCTCGCGCCGGGACGTGATGGCGATGGCGCTCGCACCGAGATCGGCTTCGCCCCGGGCCACGTCGTCGATCAGTTTGGCGTTGCTGGTGACGCCGTAGATTTCGAGTTCGGCGCCGATTTCCGTTGCGACCAGGTCGAGCAGTTCCACGGTGAAGCCGCTGTAGATCTCGTCGTGGTACTCGACGAACGGGGGAGCGGTGCGGGTGGCTACTCGGACCGTCCCGACGTCGATCCGGTTGGCGTCCGACGACGGCGGCAGCGGCGCCAGCTCCCGTCCACTGTCGAGATGAGCTCGGGTCGCCGCGTCGATCCAGGAGTCGACGGTGTCCCGGTTGCCGCCGATCCAGGCCGCCGCGTGGTTTTCGATGTCGGTGGCGGAATCCTCACCCCGGAACATCAGAGCGTTCTGGGAGGAGATGTCGTCGAGCGGGATGACCAGGTTTTCGAGCAACACCGCAATGGCCGGGTTGTCCTCGAGCATCTCCTCGTTGGCCACCGCCCGGATGTCGTTGGGGGCGAATCCCATGGCGCACGGATCGGCGAGGCAACCGGTGATGCCGTCGATCACGGACGCCTCCTCCTGGCCCCCAAGGTCCGCCGGCAGACTGGGGAACGGGGTCGGGATCCAGGCCACATCACGACCCGGCACCAACACGCCGGTGGTCCAGTTGGGGGTGAAGGTGTAATACAGCACGGGGCGGCCGTCGGCCTGACGGCGGGCCGCCGCCTCCATCAGCGGACCGTAGTCGGCGCTGATCTGCTCGACGGTGTCGGTCAGGCCGTACGCGTCGAGATGGTGTTCGACGATGCCGTGGCACGTCCACTCCTCGTTGCAGCCGATGAGGTCGGCCTTCCCGTTGCCGTCGTCATCGAAGATCGCAGCTACCGACGGGTCGGCGAGGTCGGCCAAGGTGGTGATGCCGGCCGCCTCGATCGAGTCGAGGTCGGCCATATAGCCCTGCAGCGCGCCGCCTCGCACCTCGACACCGACCGTGCGGGCGGTGGTGTCCGTCGGGTCCGACAGGAGCTGGTCGTGGAGCGGGAACCAGCCGTTCACCCAGAGATCCACATCGCCGGACTGCACACCGGCATAGAAGTCGTCGTTGGTGTAGGTCGACGGACCGTCGATGACGTAGCCGAGTTCCGCCAGAAGCTGGGTGATGACCTCGGCCTGGAACCAGCCGGTGTCCCAGGTGGGCCGGGCCACGACGATCACCTCGCCGCCGCCAGGGGCCAGGTCGTCGGTTCCGTCGTTCTCCTGGGCGGCCGCGGGCGCGGGCAGTATGATCGCCAGACCGAGCAGCCACAGTCCGAACAGACCGATGACCACCGATCCCATTGTCACGGACAGGCCGAAGCGACCTCTCCTCGGACCGCCTGCGGTGCTCGCCGGCGCCCGCAGCACCGTGTCCCCTCGATGAGAATCGCCACGTCGCACTGTTGATTCCAACATAGTGCGCTTCCGTCTCGCGCTCCACCGGCCTTGAACCGGCCATCCCGATTCAGCGGCAACCGGGCGGCGTCAGGAGTCGGCGAAGATCCGGGTCGGAAAGCCGTCGATGCTCTCGGTGTTCTTGCGGCTCCAGTAGTCGTGAAGCTCGTCGTCGGTCATCGCGGCGTAGAACGGCTCGAGTTCGGTGTCGCCACGGACGGCTTCCAGCGTCAGGATCGGAACGCCGCTCCCGCATGACGACAAGGTGCGGTCGACGCGGAGATCGAAGATCTGGCGGGAACCCCCGAGTTCAGGGAACAGCGCGACGAGCTGGGGCCATGCCTCGTCGCGAGGGTGGACGACTCGGGCCGATCCGTACACGCGAAGGATCAGCGGCCTGTCGCCGATCGACATGAACATCAACGTCATCCGTCCGGTGGCGGCGACGTGGGCCGCGGTCTCGTTCCCGCTACCGGTCAGATTCAGCCAGACGACACGCTGCGGGTCGAGCACCCGGAGCGTGTCCATTCCCTTCGGTGAGACGTTGACGTGGCCCTTCTCGGCCGCGGTTGCCACGAAGAACATCGGTTGGTCGTCGATGAACTCGATCTGTCGCTTGGTGAGCCTGTTCATCAGGCGATCCTCTCCGGGAGTCCCTTGCCGTTGTTCCACCACCGGTTCGGGTTCGTGCTGTGGGGGTCGTAGTTCGAGCGACTGACCCAGTCCTCTCGGAGGAAGATGACCGGCTGCTCATAGTGGTGAACCTCGAGGGCGGCTTCCATCACCCGCGCCAGCACGTTGGGATCTCGCTCGAAGGAGATCTTGACCTCGACCATCGGGTAGGTCTCGGTGCCACCGGCCTGAAAGCCGTCGGAATGGGCCTCGGTCGTGGTGTTCGCCGCCGGGCGGGCGGTTTCTCGTCCCACGGCCGAGATGCTGGCGTTTCGCTCGTAGCGGCCGTAGGCCAGGGGGTGTACGGCGTGGATGGCGTCGAGAATCCTCTCGGTGTCCTCGGGCACGGTCTGGATCTCGAGGGTCCAGACCGGCTCGAAGTGACCCGACCGCGACTGGTAGTCGTGAAGCACATGGTCCATTCCCGCATCGTAACGATCAACGTTTCGCTGTGGAACGAAATGTGTGGCGGCGTACTCTTCATCAGGTGATCAGGGGTGTCAAGAGTGATCGGGTCGCCGCCGTCGGTCGGGCAATCGGCGAACCGGCTCGGGCCTCGATACTGACGGCGCTTGCCACAGGACGACCGCGGTCGGCCACCGAGCTCGCCGCCGTGGTCGGCCTCGCCCGTTCAACGACCAGCCGGCACCTCGCCGTCCTCGTCGAATCGGGCATGATCGAGGTCGAGCCCTCAGGCCGACACCGCTTTTTCCGACTGGCCTCCCCCGAAATCACCGAGCTGCTCAACCTGATCGATCTGATGCGGCTGCCCGAGTCGGTCGAGGTGCGACGCCGGCGAACGCCGAGCCTCATCGACGCCCGCACATGCTATGACCACCTGGCCGGCAGTCTCGGGGTCGCCATCTACGAATGGATGCTGGCGACCGAGAAGCTGGAACCGCCCGACGACGAGGGTCCTCGCCTCACGGCAACCGGTCATACATTCCTCCAGCAGCTCGGACTGGACACGGCCGACCTCGGACTGCAGCCCCGCCCTCTCGTCCGGGCCTGCCTCGACTGGCAGCACCGTCGTCACCACCTCGGAGGAGGCGCAGGCGCGGCGATGCTGGCCACGATGCTCTCACAGCGCTGGTTGGCGCAGCGCGGCTCATCCCGGGCGGTCACCGTCACCCACACCGGTCAGGCCGCCCTGGACCGTCACTTCGGTCCGGGGTTCGCCGACGGCCTCGCCGACTGACCGGCCCCTTCGCCGGCGAGCGGTGCCGGAGCTCCGTCGTCGGGGGTCGCGACCGAGTCGGATATCAGCTGGTCGTCGCCATCTCCGAGAACGCCTCCAGGGGAGGGCAGGAGCAGGCGATGTTCCGGTCGCCGTAGACGTTGTCGATTCGGTTCACCGGGCAGAAGTACTTGTCGACCGACATACCCGGCAGGGGGAACGCGGCGCGCTGTCGACCGTAGGAGCGGTCCCACTCCTCGGCTGTCACCTCCTCCACGGTGTGGGGTGCGTTGCGGAGGATGCTGGAATCGGCGTCCATCTTTCCCGCGGCGACGTCGGCGATCTCGCCGCGGATGGCGATCATCGCGTCGCAGAACCGGTCGATCTCGGCCAGGCTCTCCGACTCGGTCGGCTCGATCATCAGTGTGCCGGCCACCGGGAACGACATGGTCGGCGCGTGGAAGCCGTAGTCGGCCAGGCGCTTGGCCACGTCGTCGTTGCTGACCCCTGTGTCGTGGGCGATCTTGCGCAGGTCGATGATGCACTCGTGGGCCACGAGACCGTCCGCCCCGGTGTAGAGCACCGGGTAGTGCTCGCCCAGGCGGTGGGCGATGTAGTTGGCCGCCAGCACCGCGGCCTCGGTGGCCCGACGGAGACCGTCGGGTCCCATCATCTTCATGTACATCCACGAGATCGGCAGGATCCCGGCCGAACCCCACGGTGCGGCCGACACCGCGCCGACCGTGCCGGTGTTCTCGATCTCGACCACCGGGTGACTGGGAACGTAGGGGGCGAGATGCTCCCGTACCGCCACCGGACCGACGCCCGGGCCGCCCCCTCCGTGGGGGATGCAAAACGTCTTGTGCAGGTTGAGGTGGCTGACGTCGGATCCGAACGCTCCGGGTTTGGCGATGCCGAGCAGGGCGTTGAGGTTGGCGCCGTCGGTGTAGACCTGACCGCCTGCGTCGTGCACCATCCGGCACACGTCTCCGACGGTGTGTTCGTAGACGCCGTGGGTCGACGGGTAGGTGATCATCAGCGCACCGAGGGTCTCGCCGTGCTCGGAGATCTTGGCCTTCAGGTCGTCGAGGTCGACGTTGCCGTCGTCGTCGCAGGCGACAACCACGACCCGCATGCCGGCCAGTACCGCGGAGGCGGCGTTGGTACCGTGGGCCGAGGCCGGGATCAGACAGATGTCACGTTCGGGCTCGCCTCGGGAGGCGTGATAGGCCCGAATGGCCAGCAACCCGGCGAACTCGCCCTGACTGCCGGCGTTGGGCTGGAGCGACACCCGGTCGTAGCCGGTGACCTCGGCCAGGGCGTCCTCCAGTTCGGTGATCAACTGGCGGTATCCCTCCGTCTGATCGGCGGGAGCGTAAGGGTGGATGCCGGCGAACTCGGCCCACGTGATCGGTTCCATCTCCGCGGCCGCGTTGAGCTTCATGGTGCAGCTGCCGAGGGGGATCATCGTGCGGTCGAGGGCCAGATCGCGGTCGGCGAGCCGCCGCAGCCAGCGCATCATCTCGGTCTCGGTGCGATGCATCTCGAAGTTGGGGTGGGTCATGAACTCCGAATTGCGGGCCAGACCATCGGGCAGGCGTCGCCCGTCGGCCTCGGCGGCGATCGCAGCAGCGGAGTCGCCGCCGACGGCCTCGGCCACGGCCTCGAGCAGCGTCTCGACGAGCGCCGGGGTCGAGGTCTCGTCGAAACTGACGCTGACCGAGTCGTCGTCGAGCCGTCGCAGGTTGATGCGGCGGGCTCGGGCGGACTCCATCACGGCCTCGGCCCGACCGTCCAGGCCGGAGACCCGCACCGTGTCGAAGAACGCCTCCGGGGTGGTCAGTCCAAGCGTGTCGACCCCGGCGGCGAACCGGGCGGCGCGAGCATGGACGTGCTCCGCGATCTCGATCAAACCCTCGGGCCCGTGCCAGGCACCGTAGGCGGCGGCGACGTTGGCCAGCAGCGCCTGGGCCGTGCAGATGTTCGAGGTCGCCTTCTCCCGTCGGATGTGCTGTTCGCGGGTCTGGAGGGTGAGCCGGTAGGCCGGGCGGCCATCGGCGTCGATCGACACTCCGACCAGGCGACCCGGCATGGTCCGAACGTGACGGTCGGCGGTCGCCATGTAGCCGGCGTTCGGTCCGCCGAAGCCGAGGGGCACGCCGAATCGTTGGGCCGATCCGACGACGATGTCGGCTCCCATCTCGCCGGGAGGGGTGAGCACACAACACGCGAGCAGGTCGGCGGTCACCGCCACCAGGCCGCCTCCGTCGTGGACCGCGGCGATGAGGGGTTCGATGTCGGAGACCTCGCCGGTGGAACCGGGGTAGGACAGGAGCGCTCCGAAGATTCGCCCGGTCACATCACCCTCGAGCAGAGCCTGGGCGTCGTCGACGATCAGCTCGATGCCGAGCGGCTCGGCCCTCGTGTGCACGACGTCGATGGTCTGGGGATGGCAGTTGGCGTCGACGAACATCGTCGCCGAGTCGGACTTGCCGATCCGTCGCAGCATGGTCATGGCCTCGGCGGCCGCCGTCGCCTCGTCGAGTAGTGAGGCGTTGGCGATCTCGCAGCCGACGATGTCGGCCACCATCGTCTGGAACGTCAGCAGCATCTCCAGGCGGCCCTGGCTGATCTCCGGCTGATAGGGCGTGTACGACGTGTACCAGGCCGGGTTCTCGATCATGTTCCGGCGGATGACGGGCGGGGTGATGCAGTCGTTCCAACCCGATCCGATCAGCGATGTGAAAACCTGGTTGCGATCGGCGATCTCCCGCAGCGCCGCCAGCGCCTCGTGTTCGGTCAGCGGGCCGTCGACGGCGAGTGGTGTGTTGATCTGGATCGATTCGGGGACGGCGGCCTCGAGCAGATCGGCACCGCTGGTGTAACCGAGTGCCGCGAGCATGGTGGCCTGCTCGTCGGCGTTGGTCCCGATGTGACGGGGGGCGAAGGCATGGGTGGACGCAGGCGGGGTGGGGGAGTGGGCGGTCATCATCAAACCTCGATTCAGCCTCGGTGGAAGCGGTGGGGGGCGAACGGGAGCTCGGCGACGGCGCAGGTGACGTCGTTGCCGCGGACATCGGCGATGAGTTCGGTGCCGATCTCGGTCGAGGTGTGGGGGGACGTAGCCCATGGCGACCGGGCCGTCGACGGTGGGGCCGAAGCCGCCGCTCGACACGAACCCGATCTCATCACCGCGGCCGTCGGCACCGGCGACGTGGAGCGTCGCCCCGTCGCGCACGGGGCGTTTGCCCTCGGGGCGGATGCCGACGCGGATGCGGGTGGGTCCGTCGGCCAGCTCGGCCTGGACCCGTCCGGCACCGAGGAAATCACCGGCCTCGCGCCGCCGTTTCGGCATCGACCAGACCAGGTCGGCCTCGACCGGCGAGATCTCGGTGCTCAGGTCGTTGCCGTAGAGGCAGAGCCCGGCCTCCAGCCGGAGCGTGTCCCGGGCGGCGAGACCGACCGGCTTCACCCGGTCGTCGGCGAGCAGCGCTCGGGCGAGTCGATCGGCGTCGTCGGCGGCGACCGCCAGTTCGAAGCCGTCCTCGCCGGTGTAGCCGGAGCGGGCGGCCGATACGTCGACCCCGGCCAGTCGCAGCCGTCGGTTGTCGAGGAAGACCATGTCGTCGATCACGCCACTGCCGTCGTCGGCGGTCAGCAGATCGGTGACGACGGCAGCGGTGTCGGGTCCCTGGATGGCGATCAGGGCCACGTCGGGTCGTTCGGTGATCTCGAGATCGGGTAGGTGTTCACGAAGGAAGGCAAGGTCGACGTCACGCCGTGAGGCGTTGACCACCATCGTGAGATGGGTGGCCCAGTTGGTGACCATGAAGTCGTCGATCACACCGCCGGACTCCTCCAGGAGCAGCCCGTATCGCTGTCGCCAGGCCTCGAGGGTGGTGATGCCGGCCGGTGTGACCCGCTCCAACGCGGCCGCCGGATCGTCGCCTCGTAGCTCGACGACCGCCATGTGGGAGACGTCGAACAACCCGCAGTGGGTGCGACACCAGGTGTGCTCGGCGATCACGCCCTCGTACTGGATGGGCATCTCCCACCCGGCGAACGGCACGAGACGGGCGCCGAGTTCGGTGTGGAGGGTGTGGAGCGGCGTCGTTCGTAGATCGTCACCGTCGTGTGTGTCTGTGGCCATGGCACCTCGATTCGTTGATCCCGTCGCCGTGACCGGTCGCCGCGGATCGCTCGGTGCCCCCTCTGTCACTGGTACCTGAGAGATTCGAGAACCGTGCGGCCTCTTTCCCCTTCGGTGGCCGGCCCGAAACCGGCTCTCTCCAGAGTTATGTCACCGGCGCAACGGTTCGTGGTGCCTGAGAGTTTCCGGGGCGGTTGCTCCTTCGGCGGACCCCACACCCGGTGTGGGGTCGCTCTCCCGAGACGCTGGTACGGGTTGGCTCGTTCAGCCTTGAGTAACCGTAACCAGCTTTGCCGTCCGCTTCAACCAATCCGGCGGTTGTGCGGTGGTGTTTTGGGTGGTCTACGGCCGCCGGTTCGGGTTGGGGGTGGGGTGGGAGCCGATCCGGCGGTTGTGGGGTGGCGTTTTGGGTGGTCTACGGCCGCCGGTTCGGGTCAGGGGGTGGCGGCCGGGTCGAGCAGTTGGATGGCTGCGTCGGCCAGGGCGGTGACCTGGTCGGCGTAGTCGTCGATCTCCTCGGTCACCTCACCAAGCGCACCTTTGAGATACCTCGAGTAGACACCCTCGACGATGGCCCCGAGGCGCCACAACTGAAACGCCCGGTAGTAGTCCGCGTGTTCGGCCAGGTGATCGGGGTCGAAACCGGTTCGTCGACAATACAGATCGGTCAGGTCCGCCTTGGACAGGAAGCCGCCCGCCTGGGTCGGGAAGTCGGTGGCCCCCCGGTAGTTCGGTTCGCCCGGTTCGAGCCAGTTGTTGAGCAGATAGCCGAGATCGGCCAGCGGGTCGCCGAGTGTGCACAACTCCCAGTCGAGCACCGCCAGCACCTCGCCGGCGACCGGATCGATCAACATGTTGCCCAGCCGGTAGTCGCCGTGCACGACGCTCGTGTAGCGCTGGTCGGGCCGGGTGGCGACGAGAATCTCATAGGAGCGGTCCATCGCCGGCAGTTCCCGGGTCTTCGTCTTCTCCCACTGGCCCTGCCAGCGCCTGAGTTGCCGGTCGACATAACCTTCCGTGCGTCCCAGGTCGCCCAGGCCGATGGCCTCGATGTCGGCGGTGTGCAGGTCGGCCAGCGCGGTGATCGCCGATTCGCTGACCCGACGTCGGAGATCGTGGGAACCGAGGCTCGTCTCGACCGTCTCCTCGTCGTGCAGAACGACACCGTCGACGTAGTTCATGACGTAGAACGGGGCACCGTTGACCGATTCGTCGGTGCACAGCCCCAGGGCAAGGGGCACCGGCACCGAGGTGTGGCCGACGGCGCTTATCACCCGATGCTCGCGTGCCATGTCGTGGGCCGTGGCCAGCACCGCCGTCAGCGGCGGACGCCGTAGTACGTAGCGGGAGCCGTCGACGGCGGTGACCAGATAGGTCAGGTTGGAGTGGCCACCGACGATCGTGTCGAACTCGAACGGCCCATCGGCACCGTCGATGTTGGCCTCGAGCCATGCGGTCACCGGGCCGCGATCAATGCCGTCCACGTCGGCCGGGTCGGCGGCGTCGCCGTTCGATGCTGAGCTCGTTTCGTTCATGACCCACCATTTAAGTGCCTGCGGTTCACCGATGCCTGTTCGATTGGCCAGCGACCCGGCGGCCGGCGGGGCAATGGGCGTTGTGGCCCCGAACCGGCACCCGACTACTGTTGGAGTCATCCCCCGCAACCCCTTTCGATCTGCCGGCGTCGCGATCGTTGTGCTCTCGATGGCCGCGGCCGCCTGTTCCCTCACCTCCGATCCGGTCGGAGGCGAATCGTCGACCGACCCCGGACGATCGGTCCCGTCAACCACCGAGGACAACCGCTCGACCGAGGAGTCGCCAGATGCGGGCGGCGACGACGAGTCCGGTGCCGGTGACAACGACGACCAGTCTGGTGACGCCGATTCGGGAGGAGACGTCGATCCCGGCGCCGGTGACGGCGAGCTGTCGCCCGACGCCGTTCGAACGCTGCTGTCGGAACTCGACGGTCAGCTGGCCATCGGGAACGGCCCGGTGGTTGCGGTGGCCCGACCGGACGGTCGACGCTTCGTGGAACTCGACGGTGGTCGCACCAACCTGGCCGGCCAACCGACCTGGTCCGGTGACGGCACCAAACTCATCTGGAGTTCCGTGTCTCCGCTGTCCCAGCAGGCACGGGTTCAGCGCTTCGACGCCGAGGGGGTTGCCGACGGTGACCCCCTCACGACCAACGTGCCGGGTCCGCCGATCTTCTACTTCCAGTGGCGAGCCGACGGAGGGGAGGTTGTGTACCTCCGAAACTCGACCCGCCGGCCCACCGTCGAGGCGGGGGTTCTGGCTCCCGGCGGTCTCGCCCGGTGGATGGCCGACGCCGATCCGTTCTTCGTGGCGTGGGCTCCGACGGAGCCCGTGATCGCCGCCCACATCGCTGACGAGAGGCTGGCGGTGTTCGACCCGATGGGAGCAGCCGAGTTCGGAGCAATCGACGAGGAATCGCCCGACAGCGGACCGGCCGCCGGCGGGGAGGACCCGGTGGCCGGTGACGACCTGGTCGGCGGTGGCGGCTTCTCCGCTCCGGCATGGCTCGATGACACAACGCTGGTGGCCGTCGTGGCCGGTGCCTTGAGCACGATCGACATCGAGTCGGGGCGGAGTCGACCCTCTCATCGACATCGACGGGCCGATCCGCTTCGTGCTCAGCCCGGATCGCTCCAGGGTGGCATTCCAGGCAACCCCCACCCAGATCGGTGATGACGACGTGCTCGAGGTCGGCTTGGCCCCCGCCCAGAGCCGCGGTCAAGAGTCGGCGCTGATCGTTGTCGACGTCGAGAACCGGACCACCGAGGTGGTGACCGAGCGCCCGGTCGTCGCCTGGGAGTGGAGTCCAGACGGCGAGAAGCTGGCGTGGCTGGAGCTGGATGGGCCCATCTCCCGACGGCGTGGCCGCTGGCGTTTCTGGTCGGCGGAGGGGCCGGTGGTGGGGGATCGACGGTCGCCAACCGTCCAGCTGTCGATTAAAGAAATGGTTAACTATCTGCCATTTTTCGCCCAATACAGTTTCAGCCTCCGTCGATGGTCACCGGACTCGTCGGCGTTTGCCTTCACGGGTCTGGTCGATGGTCGCGACGGTGTGTGGATCCTCCTCGTCGATGTGGCGGCCGAGCCTGTGCTAGTGGCCCCGGGAGACATCGTGAACTGGGGTTTTGGGCCGACTCCTGATCCTGACGCCGGTCTCTCGCCGGCCTAGCCGAGGTTCTCCTCACGGTGGAACGCGGCCCCTCTTGCCGGCCCGTCCCGGCCGACAGTGTCCACCGCGTTGGTCCTCCAGTGGGCGGCTGCGGACCTAGGAAGGGTTTCCCGGTCGCCGGTCGGCGTCGTCAGCGGATCGGCAGTGGGGCGCGAGACAGCGCAATTATCGTGCGCTATCGTCGTTAACCACATCGCAATGATCGAGGTTTGCGGAGAAGTTGGCGGCTCTGGCATGGTGCGGCCACCTTGATCCCCGGCCGCCATCAGCGGGATGTCCATTCCTTCCCTGTCCGGGTGCCGGCGACGTTTGGTGGTCTCCACCGTTGATCGCCTGCCGGTTGGCAGGGCCACCGCCGCAAGGATGAACCATGAATGATCAGCAGTCGCCGTCTGCTCCTGATCCGTACCCTCTACCCCACCCGAGTCCGGCCACCCGGTCCGAGCGTGAGTCTGCGCTCAGCGACCAGGAGGCCTTCTCGCTCCTGGCCGAGTCCATATCCGCCGACGATGACCGGTCGGTCACCGACGGCTTGACGACGAACGGTCACCACGTAGCCCGGTCGGTCACGAACGGGTCTGCGACCAATGGGGGGACTGCCACCAATGGGTCTGCGGCCAATGGGACTGCGACCAACGGCCGTGGTTTCGCCGGGCGTCGGATGCCGCCGGTCGTGCCGTTCCGCCCCGACGCAATGGCGATCGGTGACGTCGCCGCCGGTGCGGCCCCGCCGCCGTCTCCCGAACCGTTGGCCGACGGCCGGCATCGGCTCGACTGGTCGACCCCGGTTCTGATCGACGAGCACTGGGAGGTCGCCGACTCCCCGGATGTGGACGTCATTCATGGTCAGGTCACCGAGGTGATCGATCTCACCAAGGTGCCGCCCGTTGTCATCGGGGGTGTTCCGGATCTGCTGCACGACACCGACGTCACCCACGAGCACGCCCCCAGGTCACCGGTCGAAACCGGAGCGCCGCCCGACGTCATGCGTCCGACCCGAAGCCGGATCCTTCCCACTATCGAGGAGTTGCCCGATGCCGATCCCCTCCCTCCCTTGGTGTTCCTCAACACACGCGGCGACATCTTGCCCCGCGTCGGGGAGACAGCGAACGCGGGGAATGACGATAGATTCGACAGTGAGGTGGTCACCTGGGATGGGGGCAGACCACCGGTGGCAACGACGACGGGCGCAAGCGGAGTCGAGAACATGGCGGACCCCAGGGGTGATATCGGAGCGACGTCCGACGTTGATCGACGGGTCGATGGTCTCGACGACTTCGTCGCCGCGGGGTTGACCGATGAGGGCGATACGGCGATTCTTCATCCTCAGCCGCCGGACGATCCGATCGTGGATTCCACGTTCGTCTCCGTCGATCCCGGCCCGTTCTACGCCGAGATACCGGCGGCCTCGTTCGGGGCCGAACACGACGCCCGCCTCGACGAGCTGCAGCGAATCTTCGATCAGTATTCGGGTCCGGTCATCGCCGTCATCGCGAGTATCGCCGGTGACCGTCGATCGATCGATGAGGCGCTCCAGTCGACGTTCGAAGCGGTGTGGAAGACCATCGACACCTTCGACATCGACCAGCCGCGGGGCCCGTGGATGTTCACGTTGGCGCGCCGCCAGGCCACCGAGCAGGTTGACGTGGCCCGTCGGGCCGAAACGGAGACGAGCCCGGGACGGTATCCGATCCCCTCGCATCGCCAAGACGAGGCCATCGCGGTCGACAAGTCATGGGAGGCGTGGGAGGTGCGGCTGGCGGTCGACCAGCTGACCCAGGCGGAACACGACGTGCTCCGCCTGATTCACAATGAAGGGCTGATCCACCCGGAGATCGCAGCCCAACTCCACACGACGGTCGGCGCGGTGAAATCGCATGCCTACAGCGGTTCCCACCGGTTGGTCGAGTTGCTCGACCACGTGATCCGCCCCGACGCATCGGAGGGTTTGAGCGTCGATCAGGCCTCTGCCCTCACCTGGTACCTGGCCGGGGTGGCCGACGGCTCCGACCTCGACGTCGACGAGCGTTCGGCCGTGAAGCGGGTCCAGGCCCAGTTGGCGAGCGCGACGGCATGGATCAACCCCGACCCCCATGCCGGCGAGCGCCTTCTTTCCTACGCCCGTCGACTGATCGACGACCCCGGGCCCTTGACCAACACCGGCCGCCATCAACGCCTGGTGCCCGACGTCGTCGCCCCCCACGCCGGTGCGACCGAGCTCGCCGATCCGGCCCCCACCGGCCGCCATCGGTCGATCGATCGGCCGACCAAGGCGCCGGGTCGATCCTGGCTGATCATCGGGCTGTCGGCCCTCGGCCTGGTCGCTCTGATCGCAGCGTTCTGGTGGCGTTCGGGCACGGGTGAAGCCGACACCGACACCGTCCGTCGGTACGAAATGCAGTCCTCAGGTCTTGACGGTGACGCAACCGGTGTCGTCGAGATCAGTGTGGCACCGACCGGCACACGCTACGAGTTGGAGTTCGGTGGACTCGACGCGACGGCCGACGGCACCTTGTATGCGGCCTGGTTGCAGAGTACGGCCGGCGGCGGGGTTGTTCCGCTCGGCTCGTTCAGCTGGCGGGCCGCCGGCGATCCGCTGACGCTGTCGGGGCCGGCATGGTCCGACGCCTATGACCTCCTGGTGATCACGAAGACCGAGGCCATGACCCGGGCGTCGATCGACGATCCGACCGTCTTGTCGGTTTCGATCGAATAGGGGACGACTGGTCCGGGGCGTTCGCCGGAATCTACGGTGTGGCGCTCCGGAGCGCCGACGCGGGGTCGATCTGCCAGCCCAGGCGGCTGTGGCCTATGGGTTGGGTGTAGAAGACGACGATCCACCTCGTCGCCGGGCCTGCGCCGACGGTGACTGCGCCACCGTAGTAACCGTCCCCGGCGAAGGTGCCCATCCACGAGTAGTCCGTGACCCGGGGTGGAAGTGTGGCCTGAGCCATGATGGCGTTCGCCATGCCGTCCTCCAGCGTGACCATGACGACCTGATCCGGTGTGTCCCCCTCGTTGCGGAAGAGGCGGTCGGCGAACACCTGAGGCCCGGTCAGCGGTCTGATGCTGAGGCCTTCGACGGTGCCCCGGCCGCAGTACCAGTGCGTACCGGGTGGATACCACCGAAGGTATCCGGCCAACGGGCGAGCGGTTTCGGTGCTGCGAACGAAGCCCTCCGACTCGGTGAGAACCAGGGCCATCTGCCCTCGGGTGTACCCGGTGTTCAGGGCCCGGGTCCAGTGTTGGAGGATCTGCTGTGACGGCGGCGGACTCTCCGTGTTCTCGTAGAGTAGTTGAACGAATTCCGACGATGTCATGGGCCCATGCCGTCGATCGAACTCCGCTGATCGAATCAGCTGATTGGCGATCGTCGGTAGGTCGGAGTCACCCGACTTATAGCGCTCGGTCCAGTGAAACGCCTCGTTCAGGTCCGGTTCTCGGAGCAGCAGGGCCAGATGTAGTCTGCGAATCGAGTCCGTCATTTCCGGGCATGCGCTGTCAGGCGGCCCGTCGGCTTCGACGTTTGTCGGCCCGGCGACGGTGAGCAGCAACGCAACGGCGAACGTTGTGGCCGTTGTCCGATTCAGTGCCCGTCCGATCACGTGGCGCACGACCCTCAACCAATGGCGGCTCGAGCGCCGGTCGTCGGGATTCTGGGAGTTTTTTTGTCGGCGTCTGGCTGATGCCGACTGGTCATTGATGGCCACGATCCCCGCTTCGATACCGCCCGATTCGCTTGTTGGGCATGCTATCAGCTTGTTCAAACAGTTTCGAACCGACCTGATCTCAACCATCCAATCAGTTCGACGCCGGGCCGCCCGATTGTTGGGTGACTTGACCAGGGGCAGCAGTGGCAAGCGCTCCCTGCACAGTGGTGGGTTCGTCGAGGATGGACAAGAAGGGCTCGCGATCCAACAATGGAATCGCTCACATTTGTCTGTATTTCTACCTAATTGTCGATGATTGTGGCACTAACTAATCAACAATGGACTCCTTGACAATATGCTGTATTATTTGAAGTGGTGAGCGTTGATACTCGTATGACATTCGAGAGGCGACAGCCCTCGGTGGACCTCCGTGCCTTTCTCGATCCCCTGAAGCCGGGCGAGTATTTCGACTGCGGCGAGGCGCGGCTGTTCGGTATCGACGAGGCACTCGAAGCCGAAGCCCTTCGGCGTGGCCGTGCCGTCGGCGCGGACCAGTTCCAACTGGTGGCCACCGACGGCGGCCTCATCTTCTGCCGCGCGTCCATCATGTTCGCCATCGCCGCCCGCTGGAAAGACCTGACCATCTGCAGGCCCGAGGACGGCACCAACACCGGCGAAGCCGTTCTACCCATCACCTGGCCTACACACGGCGACCTGCAGTTCACGGTCAGCCGCCGTCTCGGCAGCAACATCTTCCGCCGCTGGCTGCAGATCCAGGCTCAGGCCACTCGGCGCAGCCAGGTTGAGCAGGATGCCCGGTTCGAACGCTCCCGCGTCCTTGATTCGACCGCGGTAAACGGCCACCCCAACGGCGATGGCAACGGACACTCCCATCGTGAGGCCAATGGACATCCGTCCGGTGGGGCCGGGCCTAAACGGGTCGACGCCGTCGACCTTCGAGAAGTGGCAGAGGTCAACGGCAACGGAAACGGTGCCGGCGGCGGGAACGGACAAGGATCCGACCTGCACGTGGTGAAGCGCGCCGTCGACCCGCTGGCCACCATCGATGCGGCCGTGGTCGACGAGTGGGTCGACGACCGGGTTCCCCACCCCGCTACAGCCTTCAACTCGACGGCCTTCAACTCGACGGCCTTCGACTCGACATCGGCCGAGGTTGAGAATGGAGCAGGCCGTTCGAGGCCCCTGGTCTCGGACGACGATGAGCCAACGGCCGACCCCATCACCGGCGGCGGCAATGCAGTTCGCTTCGAGGTCCGGTCGAATCCGGATCGCGGCTCGTACGCTCCGGAGACCGGCGGCGATCCGTCGGCCACCCACTTCATGAAGCGCACGCTGAACGGCACCGACATCTTCCCCGATGGCGAGGCCGGCCTGCGTGGCGACGAGAGGGGCGAACGCGGCGATGGCGCCAACGGGGGCCCGGCCCAACCCGACCGAAGCCGGTCCGTACCCGTTCCCGAGATCAGCGGTGCCCGCCTGCACGGGGCTCAGGCCGGTGAGGTCGCGGTCGCTCCGCGGCTCGACATCCGCTCGACGCTGCTGGCCGGGCGTCGCGACTCCGAATGGGTCGAGCTGCTGCGTGAGCGCCAGGTGCTCATCCTGGGTGTCGTCACCATGCTGGCACTCGCCCTGATCGCGGTCATCGGCTTCTTGTCGGGCGGAGGCGATGAGACGTCGACCGAAGCCGGTCCGAGGTCTCCGGCCACCGCCGAGGCGGGAGCGGACACCGGTGCTGTCGCCCGATCCGATCTGGGTCTGGTCGCCTCCGACGGTTTGGGTGGATCCTCCACAACAGTCCCGTCCTCGCAGGGCGGCTCGAACGACGCGGTCGCCGGTGCTCCGATCGACTCGACGGCTCCGACACTGCGTGTGAGCAGCACATCGGTCCAGATCTGTCACTCGAACTATGGCGGCTGCGTGCCTGTGGCCGCCGACGTCGACTGTGAAGGCGATGGCGACGGCCCGGCCTTCCAGGCGACGCCTGTCGCCGTGTTCGGTGACGACGTCTATGATCTCGACACCGACGACGACCGGGAAGCGTGCGAGCCGGATCAACCCCGGCTCGAGGGCTCGGCCCCGGGCGGCTGACGGCCCTCGTCGGCCTTGCTGTCAGGCGGTCGACGACCTCTCGCTCAGGATGACGGCACTCCAATCATCGGTGCCCGTCCGCAGCTCGACCTCCAGGTTGGGCCGCCACCGTCGGTAGGCATCGACCACCCGGTCGGTCTGGTGGTCGAGAAAGCCGGACAGCACGAGTGCTCCGCCCGGACCCAGCATCGACACAACCGTTTCGGCGCTCCGTTCGTGGACGACCGGCAACACATTGGCGACGATCACGTCGAAGTCGGGCGCGCCGGGGTCGAGCCCGCCGGCGACGACGTCGATGTCACCGTGTATCAGTGCGGCTTTGACGCCGTTGTCCTCGAGATTGAACCGGGCCGCGTCGATGGCGGTGCGGTCGATGTCGCACGCCGTCACGTGGTCGACCCCGAGGAGTCGGGCGGCAAGGGCGAGTACGCCGGACCCGGTACCCAGGTCGAGCAGTCGCAGCCCGTCCCGGTCGTCGGCAGCGGCACGGGTTGACCCGATGGAGTCGACGGTTCCGGCGAGCAGGTCGAGGCAGAGGCGGGTGGTGGGGTGTGCTCCGTGCCCGAACGCCGCGCCGGCAACAACCTCGAAGGTCGAGGTGCCGGTCGGTGTCGTGATCGACACCGTGGTCGGCTCGTGACGGGCCCAGTCCTCGTTGACCGGTTCGACGGCCCCGGTCATGCCGTGGCCGGCCGCCAGTCGCACCGCCTCGTGAGCCGTGTCGAGATCGTCGAATCCGGCCAGGAGGTCGGCACCGTGCCCGGCGACGCCCGTGGTTCCGAGATCCCACAGCGCCGAGACGAGGACGGGATGATCGTCGATGGGGTCGGTGGTCGGCGGTCGCCCGTCTCCGGCATCGGAGGTGCAGCGAATGATCCAGGGCACCCGAACATGCTACGGAGGCCCCCATGCCCGTAGGATCGATGAGGTGTCCGCCTCCGATTCGTCACATTCCGGCTCAGGCGCGGTCGAACCCGCCGATCGGTCGGAATCCCTTGTTCTCGCCGCCATCGACATGGGTACCAACTCATTCCACCTGATCGTCGCCCGCGGTACACCGGACGGGGGCTTCGAGTTGATCACCATCGAAACCGACATGGTTCGGCTCGGTCGGGGCAGTGGGGAGATGAAGCTGCTCACGGCCGAGGCCATGGACCGCGGCATCGCCTCACTCAAGCGCATGTTGGCGGTCGCCGCCGGCCATGGGGCGACGGTGTTCGCCGTCGCCACCAGTGCCGTGCGGGAGGCTCGGAATCGGGCTGAGTTCCTCGACCGGGTGCGGAACGAGACCGGCCTGACCGTCGATGTGATCAGCGGCATCGAAGAGGCCCGACTCATCCATCTCGGGATCCTCCAGGCGCTTGAGGTGTCCGACAAGCGGATTCTGGTCATCGACATCGGCGGCGGGAGTACCGAATTGCTGATCGGGGAGGGGGACGTGATCAAAGCGGTCCGCAGCGTCAAGCTGGGTTCGATCCGTCTGACCGACCGGTTCTTTCGGGCAGAAACCGGCGACGACACGGTCTTCACCGCCGAAGCCGTCGACCGGTGCCGTCGGGCGATCCGCAGCGAACTGGCGGGAGCCGCCCACGACCTGGCACCGCTGGGCCACGAGGTGGCGATCGGCGGCTCCGGGACCATCCTGGCTCTCGCTGCACTCATCGTCGCTGGCCGCGGCGGCGACCTACCCCTCACCAACGGCGTGACCTTTACTCGAGGGGAGCTTGCACAGCTGGTCGACGACTTCATCGGTTCGACGGTCGACGAGCGACTGGCCATGGACGGCATGGACGAGCAGAGGGTCGACATCATCGTGGCCGGCGCACTGCTGCTCGAAGGGATCGTCGACTTGTTCGACGTGTCGACGATGACGATCTCGACCTACGCCCTCCGTGAGGGGGTGCTCTACGACCGGCTCTCGGCTCTTCGACGAGACGATGGCGCGGGGAGCGTCGGTGTGATCGGCGATGAGAGCTCGCAGTCCTCAGATTGACAGCCTTTAGTCGTTTGGCTAGCTTCCTAGGAGGCCTCGCGCACCATGGACGCGCCGGCCGAAAGGGGAGATTCTGATGACGTTTCACCGACTTCGCGCTCTTTTGGCGTTGCTCCTGGCGATGACGCTGGTTGCCGCGGCCTGTGGCGGCTCCGACGAGTCCGATTCCGACAGTGCGGATTCGGATGCCGAAACCGCCACTGAGGACACGGCCGCCGATGCCGAGGAGGAGGAGTCCTCGGACGCAGGAGACCAGAACAACGATGCCGGTGACGCAGCAGCGGTCGACGGTGATCCGGTTGCTGGCGGAACGCTGGTCATCGGTAGCACCCAGATCCCGCGCCATCTGAACGGCACCGTCCAGTCGGGTTACGCCACCGCAGTGCCCGGCACCCAGTTGAACGCCGGTCTGCTACTCTACGACGCGGAGTGGAACCCGCAGCCCTACCTGGCCGAGAGCTGGGAGGTGGCGGAGGATGGGCTCTCCGTGACGGTGAACCTGGTGCAGAACGCCGTGTTCCACGACGGTGAGCCGATCACCTCCGAAGACGTGGCGTTCTCGATCCTGACCGCCCAGGCCCACCATCCGTTCAAGACGATGTTCGCGCCGGTGACCACGGTCGATACACCCGACGACTTCACGGCCGTCGTCAACCTGAGCCAACCCCACCCGGCGATCCTTCTGGCCATGTCGCCGGCGCTGCTTCCGATCATCCCGCAGCACATCTTCGACGACGGCCAGGAGATGCCGACTCATCCTCGCAACAGTGAGGACTTCGTCGGCTCCGGTCCGTTCACCCTCGCCGAGTACAACCCGGAGTCGATCATCCGCCTCCAGCGCTTCGACGACTTCTTCATCGAGGGCCGTCCCTATCTCGACGAGATCATCATCGAGATCTCACCTGACGCCTCGCCGGCGGTTCTCGGGTTGGAGAACGGGACCGTTCACCTCTCCTCGGCTCCGGGTCCGGCCGACCTGGTCCGAATGCAGGACAATCCCGACCTGATCGTGACGAGCGACGGCCACGAGGCCATCGGCCAGATCACCTGGCTCGAGTTCAACCTCGCCGATCCCGTGCTCGGGATCAAGGAGGTCCGCCAGGCCATCGCCTATGCCCTCGACCGGGACTTCATGGTGGACGCCCTCGACCTCGGACTGACCAATCCGGCGCTCACCGGCATCACACCGTTCAGCCCGTTCTACAACGGTGACGTCGAGGCCTACGACCTGAACCTCGACACGGCCCGTCAGCTGTTGACCGACGCCGGGTTCGCGGAGGGCGACATCGAGTTGTCGATCGAATACATCCCGGGCTTCGCCCAGGGCACCGCGTACGCCGAGTACACCGTTCAGGCGCTGGAGGAGATCGGCATCACGGTGAACCTCAACCCGTCACCCGACTTCCCGACCTGGGCCGAACGGGTGGCCTCCGGTGACTACCAGATGACCACCAACAACGTGTGGAACTGGGGTGACCCTGTGATCGGTGTGCACCGCAGCTACCTCAGCTCGAACCGGGTCGGGGCCATCTGGACCAACAACACCGGCTATGAAAACGCCGAGGTCGACGCCCTTCTCGACAAGGCGGGCCAGACCTTCGACGAGGCGGAGCGTAAGGACCTGTACGCCCAGTTCCAGGAGATCGTGGCCGAAGAGGTGCCGATCTACTTCGTGTCCAACCCGCCGTTCTGGCAGGTGTACCAGCCGTCGGTCCAGAACCCGCCGCTCAACATCTGGGGTCAGATGTCGCCCATGCACGAGGTCTGGCTGTCCGAGTAGAACCCATCCCAACGGTCCGCCCAAACCGAAAGAACAAACGAGAAGCCGATGCGAGGTATTGTCGCCAAGATCGCCCAGGCCGTCGGCCTGATCCTGGCCGTTATCGTGCTCAACTTCTCGATGATCCACCTGACCCCCGGCGATCCGGCCACCGTGATCGCCGGGGAGAGCGGAGCCGGTGATCCCGAGACGATCGCCCAGATCCGGGCCGAATACGGGCTGGATCGGCCCTTCATCGTGCAACTCGGCAGCTACATCGGTGATGTACTGCAGGGTGACCTCGGTTTCTCGTTCTTCTTCGACCGTCCGGTCACCGAGCTGATCGGCGAACGGCTGTGGCCCACCGTGCTCCTGGTGGGAACGGCGCTGGTGTTCGCCGTCGTGCTCGGGGTGCTGGCGGGGGTGTTCACGGCCCGCCGTCCCGAATCGACGGCGAGTCACACGGTGACCGTGCTGGCCCTTGTCGGTTACTCGATGCCGGTGTTCTGGACCGGGATCCTGCTCATCATCCTCTTCGCGTCGGTCTTCGAGATACTGCCGATCTCCGGGATGCGCGACGTGCAGTTCGAGGGGGGCACGATCTCGGCGGTATTCGACGTGATCCGTCACCTGATCCTGCCGGCGCTGACCCTGGGTCTGCTGTACCTGGCCCAGTATTCGCGCCTCTCTCGGGCCTCGATGCTGGAGGTCCTCGAATCCGACTACGTTCGCACCGCCCGGGCCAAAGGCCTGTCGGAACGGGTCGTCGTCTACAAGCACGCCCTTCGCAACGCCGTGATCCCCGTCGTGACGATCGCCGGCCTCCAGTTCGGGGCCCTGCTCTCGGGCGCCCTCCTGGTGGAGACGGTGTTCAACTGGCCGGGTCTCGGCCGTCTGGCCTTCGACTCGATCCTGCGCCGCGACACCTCCGTCCTGCTCGGTGTGCTGTTGATGTCGGCCGTCCTGGTGGTGGTGGCCAACCTCCTCACCGACCTGGTCTACCGCCTGATCGACCCTCGAATCCGGATTGGAGGTTCCAGTGGTTGAGCCACGCCTGCGGAGCAGGCGTTTACCGAGTTTCGGCTCTGCCGAAACTCGCGGCCGTGGATATCACCTGGAGACAAGTCGATGACGAGTGCTGCAGGCCCTGAGATCTTCGTCGACCCGCTCGGGGGTGTGGCGGCGGCTGACACCGAGGTGGCCGGTCCACCGGGTCGTCAAGCACTGCGCATGTTCCTGCGCAATCGGGCGGCGGTCTTCGGGGTGCTCCTCTTCGTCGCCGTGCTGTTGATGACCGTCTTCGGTCCGATGTTCTACGACAACGACGCCAACGACATCGTGGCCCGGCCCGTGCTGTCCCCGGGATCGGATGGCGCTCCCCCGCTCGGCACCGACTATCTCGGGCGCGACGTCCTGGCCGGGGTGATCAGCGGCGGCCGGGTCAGCCTGCTGGTGGCGGCCATGGCCGCCCTCATGGTGGTGTTCATCGGCGTCACCATCGGTGCGACCGCCGGATTCTACGGAGGTTGGGTCGACACGGTGCTGATGCGGTTCACCGAGTTCTTCCAGGTGCTCCCGGCCCTGTTGTTCGCCATGGTGATCGTCGCTCTGTTCACTCCGTCGATCATCACCATCGCGGTGGCCATCGGTCTGGTGGCCTGGCCGAGCATCGCCCGCCTGACCCGAGCGGAGTTCCTGCGCCTGAAGAACCTCGAATACGTGAAGGCCGCCCGGGCCATCGGGGCGAGCGACTGGTCGATCATGGCCAAGGTCATCTTCCCCAACGCCCTGCCACCGCTGATCGTGTCGGCCTCGTTGCTCATGGGGGCGGCGTTGCTGTTCGAGGCCGGTCTCGCCTTCCTCGGGCTGAGCGATCCCAACACGTTGAGCTGGGGGCTGATGATCGGCTTGAACCGGGCCAACTTCCTGAGCGCCTGGTGGTCGGTGACGTTCCCGGGCCTGGCCATCTTCGTGACCGTGCTCAGCTTCAGCCTCATCGGCGACGGTCTGCAGGACGCCTTCAACCCGAAACTCCGGGGGCGTTGATGAGCGTCGGCACCTCGGCGACCGAGCCCGTGCTCTCGGTCCGTGACCTGACCGTGACCTTCGGCTCGTTCACCGCGGTCGACACCGTCTCCTTCGACCTTCACCCGGGCAGGACCCTGGCCGTTGTCGGCGAATCCGGCTCGGGGAAATCGGTCACCGCGCTGTCGATCATGCGCCTCGTCGAGCTGGGCAGCCGGGGCCGGATCACCAACGGGGAGATCCTGTTCCGCCGCCCCGATGGCTCCGTGGTCGACCTGGTCCGGACCGATGAGGAGGAGATGCGCCACATACGCGGCAACCAGATCTCCATGATCTTCCAGGAGCCGCTGACCAGCTTGAATCCGGTGTACACCGTGGGCAACCAGGTTGCCGAGGCCGTGATGTTGCATCAGGGACTCGGCAGTGACGCCGCCCTCAAGCGGGCGCTGGAGATGTTCGAGCTGGTTCGGATTCCCAATCCGGCCGAGCGGCTCGACCAGTACCCGCACGAGATGTCGGGCGGCATGCGTCAACGGGTGATGATCGCCATGGCCCTGTCGTGCGACCCGACCGTACTGATCGCCGACGAGCCGACCACCGCGCTCGACGTCACCATCCAGGCCCAGATCCTCGGCCTCATGCGGGAGTTGCAGGATGAGACCGGAGCGTCGGTGATCATGATCACCCACGACATGGGCGTCGTCGCCGAAGTGGCCGACGAGGTCGTGGTCATGAACCGATCGAAGGTGGTGGAGACCGGAACGGTCTATGAGATCTTCGAGAACCCGAAGGAGCAGTACACGCAGGCGCTTCTCGCCGCTGTGCCGAGACTGGGCTCGATGAGTGGCACCGACGCACCGGCCCGTTTCGATCTGGTCTCGGCCGACGAGGTGCGGTCATGACCGCCGTCGAGGTGCCATCATGACCGCCGTTGAGCCGGAAACTCGGGCGATGGATCACGCCGACGGCCCCTTGGTCCGAGTCATCGATCTGACGAAGCGATTCCCGGTCGGAGCGGACACCGTCCACGCCGTCGAGAAGGTGTCGTTGGAGATCGGCCGGGGGGAGACGCTGGCCGTGGTGGGGGAGAGCGGCTGCGGAAAGTCGACCCTGGCCAACATGATCGTGCGGTTGCTGGAGCCGACGAGCGGACGGATCGAACTCGACGGCGTCGACATCACCGATCTCGGATCCCGGGCGCTCAAACCCCATCGCCGGAAGATGCAGATCGTCTTCCAGGATCCGTTCGCCAGCCTCGACCCTCGCCGCCAGGTCGGAAAGGCGGTGGCCGAGCCCCTGCTGATCCATGGGGTGGCCAAGCGGGGCTCCGCACTCGATGACAGGGTCCGCAACCTGTTCGAAGTGGTCGGGCTGGAGGCGTCGCACGTCGACCAGTTCCCCCATCAGTTCTCCGGCGGTCAGCGTCAGCGGATCTGTATCGCCCGGGCGCTCGCGCTCGAACCGGAGCTGGTGGTGGCCGACGAGGCGGTCTCGGCGCTGGATGTGTCGATCCAGGCCCAGGTCATCAACCTGATGATGGATCTTCAGTCCGAGCGAGGCTTGAGCTACCTGTTCATCAGCCACGATCTGGCTGTGGTCGAGCGGGTCAGCCACCGGGTCGCGGTCATGTATCTCGGCCAGATCGTCGAGTTGGGCTCCCGGGCCCAGATCTTCGACAACCCCCAGCACTCCTACACCAAACGCCTTCTGCAGGCGGTTCCCATCGCCGACCCTCGACGACGGCGTGACCGGCCGCTGCTGACCGGCGAGATCCCGAGCCCGGTCTGGAAGCAGGGCACCGGCCCGACATTGGTCGAGCATGTCGAGGTCGAGCCGGGTCACCTCGTGGCCCGCGAGGCGGATAGAGGAAGCCCACCATGACGACAACCATCTTCACCGCGCGCCGCATCATCACGATGAACCCTGCCCGCCCGTTCGCCGAGGCGGTTGCGGTGCGGGACGGTCGGATTCTGGCGGTCGGGGCCCGAGACGAGCTCGCCACCTGGGGTGAGCACACCGTCGACGAGACGTTCGCCGACCACGTCCTTCTGCCCGGCTTCGTCGAGGCCCACTCCCATGCCATGGTCGGCGGCATGTGGACGATGCCCTACGTCGGCTACTTCGATCGGGTCGCCCCCGACGGAAGCCACTGGCCCGGCTGCAAGTCGATCGACGAAGTGCTCGACCGGCTACGGGCGGTGGCGGCCGAGATGGATGATCCGGCCGAGACGATGGTCGCCTGGGGTCTCGATCCGATCTACTTCGACGCCGACGACCGACTGTTGGCCGCTCATCTCGATCGGGTGTCCGACACCCGTCCGATCTTCGTCTACCACGTCAGCGGCCACCTGGCCACCGTCAACACCGCACTCCTGGAAGCCGAGGGCATCGACCGCCACAGCCCGACACCGGGGGTCTCCCGCCGGGCCGACGGCGAACCGGACGGCGAGCTGCAGGAGCCGGCCGCGATGACGCTGGCCAAGGAGGCGTTCGGCAAGATCAGGGCGGCGTTCGCCACCGATCAGGTGCCCTGGAACTACGCCTATGAGGCCCGCAACGCCGGGCACACCACCATCACCGACCTGGGTACCACCCAGCTCTACGACCCCGATCAACTGGAGCGATGGCGGCGGGTCACCTCCGATCCCGGGTTTCCGGCCCGGGTCATGGTGGCGGCCGGGCCGGGTATCGGTGGTGGCGGCGATCACGACTCCTACGCCGCGCTCGCCGTTGACCTTCGCGACAACGACACCACCGGCGACAAGCTCCACTTCGGGATCGTCAAGATCATCCTCGATGGTTCGATCCAGGGCTTCACCGCTCGTATCAGCTGGCCCCACTACTACTCGGCCCCCGCCGAACACCCCGGCAACGGGCTCTGGTTGATGGACCCGTCCACCATCGCCGACGTCGTCGGCGCCTACCACCGCGCCGGCCTGACCGTGCACTGTCACTGCAACGGCGACGAGGCGTCGGAGGTGTTCATCGACGCCGTTGAGCAGGCGCTGGCCGCTCACCCACGGTGGGATCACCGGCACACCGTCCAGCATTGCCAGCTCACCACGAAGGCCCAGTACCGGCGCATGGCCCGCCTCGGCATGGCGGCCAACATCTTCTCCAACCACATCTTCTACTGGGGCGACCAGCATCGCGAGATCACCGTCGGACCGGAGCGGGCGGCCGGTATGGACGCCTGCGCCACCGCACTGCGTGAAGGCGTCTCGTTCTCGTTCCACTCCGACACGCCGGTCACCCCGATGGGCCATCTCCACGTGGCCTGGTGTGCGGTCAACCGGCGCACCGCCTCCGGACGGATACTGGGGCCGCAGGAGGCGATCCCGGTCGAGGCGGCACTCCACGCCGCCACCCTGGGTGCCGCCTATCAGATCAAGATGGATCATCTCGTCGGATCGATCGAGGCCGGCAAGCTCGCCGACTTCGCCGTGCTCGACGACGACCCGCTCACCGTCGACCCGATGACCCTCAAGGACATCGGCGTGTGGGGCACCGTGCTCGGTGGAGTGCTTCAACCCGCAGCATCATCCGACTGACCAAACCCGTCCGCTACGTCCTGGCCAACTGGCTCGGCTTCACTCTGCTCCTCGCCGCGCTCGTCGTGCTGATCCCGCTGCACCTGACCGAGCTCGGCTTCGGAGTGGACACGATCGCCGCGGTTGCCGGGTCGGCAGGTGTCGGAGGCGTGGTGTCGGCCGAACCGGTGGGTCGAGCAGCCGCTCGAGTCGGTGCGGTGCGGCTGATCCGGGTCGGGATCATCGTCATGGCGGCTGCCGTCACCGGAATCGGGCTGGTAACGTCACTGCCGGCGTTGCTGGCGCTCAATGCCGTCGTCGGCGTCTGCACCTCGATGATCCGTGTCGGGAGCCAGATCGTGGTCCGGAACCGTGTCGCCGACGATCGGCGGGGTCGGGTCCACGCCGGTCAGGGACTCACAACCCGAATCGGGATGCTGGCGATGCCGGTGATGATCGGCATGGCCTGGGAACGTCTCACTCCTCTGCGGAGTTTCTCGGTGCCGGCACTTCTGGCGCTGCTCGTGATGCTGTTCGGCGGCACACCGGCCGTCCAGCCGACGGCCGCCGCCGGCCGGAACCGGACCACACGTGTCGCCACCCCGCTGGCCACCATGGCTCGCTACGCCTCCGGACCGACACTGTTCGTGGCCGCCCGGTCGGGTCGGTCGCTCCTCTTGCCCCTGATCGGCCTCGAGCTGGATCTGTCCCCGTCGCGTATCGGTTTCCTGGTCGGACTGACCTCGGCGGCCGACGTACTCACCGCTCCGCTCTCCGGGCCGATCATGGACCGCCGGGGTCGCCGGGCCACCATCGTGCCGTCGTTCGTGTTGACCGCCGCGGGGTTCGTGATCCTCGCCCTGGCCGGGTCGGGTCTGATGGTCGGCACGGCCGCCGTCGTTCTGGGCCTGGCCAACGGGTTGAGCGCCGGCCTCGTGCTCACGTTGGGTACCGATCTTGCTCCGGCCGGCAACGAGGGTCCGTTTCTCGGTCGATTCGGCGCCATGCACGATTCCGGCCGGCTGCTCGGTCCATTCATCGTGGGCCTCCTCGGTGAGGTGCTCGGTCTGGACCTGGCCGCGGTCGCCCTGGCCGTCATCACGATGATCGGTCTGGGCTGCATCCTGGCCTTCGTCGGCGAGACCCGTCCGGCCCATCTCCGTCCGGCGACACGACACTAAGGTCTGGTCATGGCCGACACGCACCCCGCCATTCCGGTGACCGTCATCGGCGGCTACCTCGGGGCCGGGAAGACGACCCTGCTCAACCATCTCCTGGCCACGGCCACGGAGCAGCTGGCGGTTCTGGTCAACGATTTCGGCGAGATCAACATCGACGCCGGGTTGATCGAGTCCCACGACGGCGAGACGATCACCTTGTCGAACGGCTGCATCTGCTGTTCGATGGTCGATGGGCTGGCCGCGGCCCTCGAGTCGGTGCTGGCCTTCGATCCACCGCCGGAGCGTCTGGTCATCGAGGCGAGTGGTGTGGCCGATCCGGGCACCGTGGCCGGATTCTGTCATGCCCCGGGCCTGCTGCTCGACGCGGTGGTTGTCGTCGTCGACGTTGAGACGGTACGTGCGAAGGTGGCCGACGCCTACGTCGGCGACATGGTCGCATCACAACTACGGGCGGCCGACATCGTCGTCGTCAACAAGATCGACCTGGTCGACGACGCCACCGTGACCGACGTGCTGGCCTGGCTGGGCGACTATGCGGCCGATGCGTTGCGACTGCCGACCCGACAGTCGATGATCGCGCCGGAACTGCTCTTCGGCGCGTCGACCGGGAATCCCCAGCGTGATCGATCCTCCGTCGAACCGCCTCGGTTCGCCTCGTGGATCCACACCTCGCCCGAGCGGATGGAACGGGCGACGATCGAGGGGCTCATGGAGCGGACCCCCGACGATGTGTGGCGGGTCAAGGGCATCGTGGCGCTGACCGACGACGACCGTCGCCTCTGGGTGCTGCAACGGGTCGGTCGGCGGTGGTCGCTGCGCCCCGTCGCCGGTTCACCGGCCGATCTGACGGAGTCTCGAATCGTGGCCATCGGCCGGCCCGGGGCCGCACCCGACGGCTGGTTGGCCGACGCCCTTGCGCCCTGAATTCTCGTAGCAAAAGGCGAGCTTACGGCTCGTCCTTTGCTACAAAACCTGGGATGACGGCGCTTCACGACGACGAGTTCGCCATCGATGACGACCTCGTCAGCGGTCTTGTCGCAACCCAGTTCCCCCGATGGGCCGACCACGCGCTGCGACCTCTCGCCACCGCGGGCACCGTCAACCGGATCTACCGTTTGGGGGACGACAAGCTCGTCCGACTGCCCCGAGCCCCGAACCTGGTCGACGGACCGGAGCGAGAGGCCCGATGGATGCCGATCTTCGCCTCCCACACACCCCTCGTCGTGCCCCGATTTCTCGGCCTCGGACAGCCGACCGAGCGCTACCCCTCACACTGGACCGTGCTCGAATGGATCGACGGCGCAGTGGCTACGCCGGCCGCCTTGCACGACCGTCACGACGCGGCCGGCGCCTTGGGCGAGTTCGTGGTCGCGCTGCGCCAGGTTCCGATCGACGGTGCCCCGTCCGGCGGCAACTACCGCGGCTTCGGATTGGCCGCCGCCGATACCGGCCTACGACGGTGGGCCGCCCGGCTCCCGGCCGACATCGACGCGACGGCAGTGACACGAATCTGGGACTCCTGCCTGGAGGTGGGGGAGCGAACCGCGCCCCCGACCTGGCTCCACAGCGACCTACGAGGCGACAACCTGATCGCACGCGACGGGCGACTGGTCGCCGTGATCGACTGGGAGGGTTGTACCGTCGGTGATCCCAGCGCCGACCTGCTGGCGGCGTGGTGGCTCTTCGACGCCGACAGCCGGGTGACGTTCCGGCGCGCGGCTCACGCCGAGTCAGGGGACTGGCAGCGGGCCAAAGGCTGGGCCCTTCACATGGCGGTGCTCGCCATCCCGTACTATGCCGACACCAATCCGATCTTCGTCGGCCAGGCTCGCCGGGCGTTACAGGAGATAGTGGACGATGACTGACCGCGACAACTCGGAGTCGACCAACCCGGGATTCACTATCCGGGCCGGGGAGGCGGCGGACGCCGATGAACTGCACCGGCTGATCGGCCTGCTGGCCGAGTCACTCGACGACCGGCATCGCTATCGCAGCACACCGGCCACCTTTGCCCGTTATGCCACGGGACCCGACGCCGTGTTGTCCACCCTCCTCGCGGTCGACGAATCGACCGGTTCGATCGGCGCCTGTACCTACCTGCCCGACTTCTCCACCTGGCTGGGCCTACCGGGCGTCTACATCCTCGATC
Organism: Acidimicrobiales bacterium; assembly: GCA_965216675.1. Classification (GTDB taxonomy): domain Bacteria; phylum Actinomycetota; class Acidimicrobiia; order Acidimicrobiales; family SZUA-35; genus JAHELU01. The sequence continues at coordinate 4,260,536 of CBDCGK010000004.1, forward strand.
TTGTGGTCGAGGCCCGACACCGGAGCCGGGGTGTCGGCCGGGCGCTGTTGGTTGAGGCGGCTCGTCGGGGTCGTGACCGCTGGGATGCCGACTACCTGATCCTGTCGGTCGCCCGTGACAACGACGGGGCCGTGCGGTTCTATGAACGCGAGGGCTTCGAGGCCGACGACCACAGCCGGATCATGATCCGTCGAACCCTCACCGGCCTGGTGGAACCGGTGACCGGGTAGCCGCTAGGGAGTCTGCGGGTCCGAGGCTGTCCGCAACCGCCGTGGCGAAGTCGACGGCAGCCGTTGGAAGGGCCGTGATCAGCCTGTCGTCCATCACAACTCCCCGATCCAGGTCCGGCTCGACCACCGCGCCGGCCCAGAACTGTTCGGTGAACGCTTCCACTTTGGCAGGGGCCAGCGGTTGCCGGTAGTTGTGGGTGATGTGTCGGCCGACGAGGATGCCGGCATCGGCCAGCACGAGGACGCCTGCGCAGATGGCAGCGATGTGAGCGTGACGGCGGTCCGCGTTGCGTAGGGAGGTGGCGATCGCCTCATCGCCGACGATCGATGCCGGGTCGCCGCCGGGAACGAGCATCAGATCCACGGCGGACGAGGCGGTGACGATGTCCGTGGCCGCTCCTTCGCTCGGGAGGATACGTAGGCCCGCCGTGTCGGTCACGATCTCGTTGCCGTGTGTCCACCACACAACATCATGGCCGCGCCGCACGAGTTGATCGGCGGTGAAGGCCACCTCCGACACCGTGCAGCCGGAATAGAGGACGACGAGTGCGGTCGCCACGCCTCAGACGGTCTCCACGCCGCCGTCGTCGTCAGTCTCGCCGTCGTCGGGATCGCCGTCGAAGATCAACGACGAGATGAACGGAATCGTGAGGCCGAAGTAGACCCAGATCGGCCAGAAATAGCCGCCGAACGAGGTGACAGCCCAGATGGCCGTGCAGATCAGTGCTGGAAAGTACCACTGGGCCATGGACCGCAGAACCCGCGCGACGTCGTTCGTGCGACCGGCCACCGACGTGGTCGGGGCCGCCGCGATCGGAACCGGCAGATCGGCGGTCACCGCCTGCAGCTCGGACTCGAATCTGGCGGCATACACCGTCTGCAGACGGTCCTCCAACTCGGTCTCGGTGAGCCTGCCCTCGGCATAGGACATGCGCAGGCGCTCGGCAAACTGCTCCCGGTCGTCGTCCGACATCCGAATCCGATCGGGCTCGGTCATGGGCCCACCTTACAAGGACCCCTCGGCCGTCGCAGCCGCCGGCCGGGAGGTAACTCGAACGTCGACGGGGTGGTCTGATCAACCATGAGATCTCGGACTGCTCAACCGGTGCCGTGGCCCGACGCGCTCGGTCACTACTGGACGATGTGGAACGAGCCGGACCTCGACCGGGTCCGTTCCCACCTGGATCTGGCGGTGTCCGAGACGTTCGTGTTCTCCGATCCCCGCCACCACCACGTGGGTCGGAACGCGCTCGAAGAAAACGTCCGCACCCTGCGATCCGACAAGCCGCACTACCGGTTCGTGATCGCCACCGAACTCGACGAACAGCACGGCTGCTACCGGTACAGGTGGCACATGACCGCCCGGGGTCGGGTGCTGCTCGAGGGTCTCGACATCGCGCTGCTGGGTGACGACGGACTCCTGGCCCGAGTCGACGGGTTCTTCGGGCCGATGACCCCGGCCCTCGGCCCGGATGAGGGCGGCCTCATCCCGGAGCACCTGCGGCCGACTTGACCGGATCCGGCCAAGGTTGGCGCGGTTTTGCGTCGCAGAGCCCCCTTTTCGCGCAAACCTGCCGGCAACGACGACGGTCGGTGCGGTCGGTGGCTCGGTGCGGTTGGGCCTGCCCGGTGGCCGGGCTACTTGGGTGGCATGCGGATGCCGCCGTCGAGGCGGATCGTCTCGCCGTTCAGGTACGGGTTGGTGATGCACTCCATCACACCGAACGCCAACTCCTCGGCCGAGCCGAGGCGCTTGGGGAACAGCACGCTCTGCCCCAGGTGGGCCTTGAACTGCTCCGACTGCTCGCCCTCGCCGTAGATCGGGGTGTCGATCAGACCGGGGGCGATGGTGTTGACACGGATGCCGACCGCCGAGAGATCGCGGGCGATCGGGAGCGTCATGCCGACAACGCCGCCTTTCGAGGCGGAGTAGGCGGCCTGGCCGATCTGCCCGTCGAAGGCTGCGGCCGACGCCATGTTCACGATCGCGCCCCGGGTACCGTCGGCGTCGAGCGGTTCGGTCTGGGCCATGGCCGCCGCGGCCTGGCTCAACATGTTGAACGATCCGATCAGGTTGACCCGGATCACGAACTCGAATCGCTCCAACTCCATCGGCACGTTGTTGCGATCGATGGTGCGGGCGGCCCAACCGATACCGGCCGAGTTGACCAGTGCCCGCAGCGGTCCCATCTCCGACGCCGCGGCCACTGCGGTCTTGGCGTCCTCCACCGACGAAACGTCACAGCGCACGAAGAGGCCGCCCAACTCGGAGGCCACGGCCTGTCCGGCCTCCTCGTTCAGGTCGGCGACGACGACCCGGGATCCGGCGGCGGCCAGCTGGCGGGCACAACCCTCGCCGATGCCGGAGGCACCGCCGGTCACGATCGATGAGCTGCCTTCGAGGTTCATTCGGGGCATGGGTGTTCAGTCCTCTCGGTTGTCGGGAGATGCCGGGTGTTGATTGGTGATGTGGAACGGTCCGAGATCAGGCGTCGAGGCGCTCGATGATCGTGGCATTGGCCAGGCCACCGCCCTCACACATCGTCTGCAGACCATATCGGCCGCCGATGCGTTCCAGCTCGTTGACCAGTGTGGTCATCAACTTCGTCCCGGAACAGCCGAGCGGGTGACCGAGGGCGATGGCGCCACCGTTGACGTTGGTCTTGTCGAGATCGGTCTTGTGTTCGGCCTGCCATGCCAGCACCACCGACGCGAAGGCCTCGTTGACCTCGAACAGATCGATGTCGTCGAGTGACAGACCGGAGCGTTCCATGACCTTCTCGGTGGCGGGGATCGGTCCCTTCAACATCGTGACCGGGTCGGTGCCGACGACGGCGAACGAGTGGAACCGGGCCCGGGGCTTGAGGCCAAGCTCGGCGGCCTTCTCGGCCGACATGATCAGCACTGCCGAGGCCCCGTCGGAGATCTGGGACGAGTTGCCGGCCGTGATCTTGCCGTCCTCGGAGAAAGCCGGCTTCAGGTTGGCCAGTTTCTCGGGAGTGGTGCCCTCGCGGATGCCCTCGTCGCGGGTCATCATGACGGTCTCACCGTCGATGTCGACCGGCACCGGGATGATCTCCCGCTCGAAGCGGCCCTCGGCCGTGGCCTGAGCCGCCCGGCGTTGTGACTCGGCGCCGAAGGCGTCGAGATCCTCTCTGGTGATGCCGTACTCATCGGCGATCATATCGGCTCCGATGCCCTGGGGTGGGAGGCCGGTTTCGGAGTACCGGTCCTGCATCTGCTGGGGGAACGGCCAGCCCAGCTCGCCTTTGACCACCGAAGCCCCCATCGGGGTACGGGTCATGACCTCGACGCCGGCGGCGATGACAACGTCGTAGGCCCCGGCCATCACCCCTTGGGCCGCGAAGTGAAGCGCCTGCTGGCTGGAGCCGCACTGGCGATCGACCGTGGTGGCGGGAACCGACTCGGGCCAGCCGGCGGCCAACACCGCGTTGCGGCCGATGTTGAGCGACTGCTCGCCGACCTGCATGACGCAGCCCATGATGACGTCGTCGACGATGGCGGGATCGATACCGGTACGCTCTTCGAGCGCTTTCAGCACATGGGCGGCCAGGTCGGCCGGGTGCCAGCCGGACAGCATGCCGTTGCGTTTTCCGGCGGGGGTTCGGACGGCGTCGACGATGACTGCTTCTCGCATTGGGGTTCTCCGATTACTGGTTGGGTTGATCGCTGGTTGTTTCGAGGTTGGCCTTGAGGCGCACGAGTATGTCGGCCAGCATCTGTCGTTCGGAATGGTCGATGCCGTGCCGAAGCCGGTTACGCAGGCGTTCATCGATCTCGGCCACGTCCACCATCAGCCTGCGACCGTCATCGGTGGTGGCGACAAGCCACACCCGACGGTCGTCGGAGTCGGCCAGGCGTTCGACCAGACCTCGCTGTTCGAGCCGATCGATGTAGGTCCCGGTGGCGGCCCGGCCGTGGCCGAGCCCGTCGGCGATCGCCGTTTGGGTGATCGGTCCGTGTTGATCGACGTAGGCCAGCGTGCTGGCGGTGTTGAGATTCAGGCCGAATGGTGCCAGGTGGCAATCGTAGGCACTCCGCATGGCTCGGGCGGCGGCCATGATCGTGCTCTCGACCCGAAGCCAAGGTGGCGCGTCGAGCTCATGGGATCCGATTGCGGCCGGCGAGTTCGTTGATGACGAGTTTGTCGTAGAGGAAACTGTATCGATGCATACAGTCTATTCGATTACAGATGCCGAACGACAATCCATCCCTGATCACGAGGAGGTGTTGGTTCGGTCAGGCGTTGGCGGCCTCGTGGTCGAGGAGCCAGCGCTTCACGTCGAGGCCGTAGTAGTAGCCGCCGAGCGTACCGTCACTGCGCAGCGCCCGGTGGCAGGGCACGAAGGGGGCGATCATGTTCCGTCCGCAGGCGGTTCCGGCGGCCCGAACCGCTCTCGGGTTCGACGTTGTGGCGGCCAGTTGGGTGTAGGTGGCCGTCGTCCCGGCCGGGATGGCCCGCAGGCCTTCCCACACCTCGTGCTGCAGCGCGGTGCCGCGCTGGTCGACGGCCACCGTGTCGAGCGCCGATACCGTGCCGTCCAGATAGGCGGCCACCGCTTCGTCGATCACCGGTTGGCGGGTCACGTCCGTCCAGCTCGGAGCTGTTCCATCGGCGCCTGGCGGTAGGCGATCGATCAGATCCTGTGCCGGACAGAACCCGGCGGCCACGACCGTGGGCTCGTCGGCCGCCTCGACGATGACGGTCAGCGGACCGACGGGGGTTTCGTAGGTGGAGGTTTGCAGCATGAGGGGGACTCCGTTCATCAGGTGTGCGGGTTGGGGGGGCGGACGCCGGTGGCGTCGTCAGGTCTGTGGGCTGTTCCAGATGGCCATCGCCGCGTAGGCCCGCCACGGTCGCCACGCCTCGGCCCGGGTGTCGAGCTCGCGGCCGGTGACGCCCAGACGTTTGGCCAACACGAGATCCGATGCCGGCCAGCCGTCGGGATGCCCGAACGCCCGCATGGTGATGTAGCCGGCGGTCCACGGGCCGATTCCCGGCAGCGCCTTGAGATCCCGCTCGGTCCGCCCGGCGTCGGCTTCGACCGACAGGTCGACAGCACCGGTCTCGACCGCGCCGGCCAGCGTGCGAATCGTCTCCCGGCGGCGGTTGGGCATGCCGAGTTGCTCGAGGGGGGCGGCGAGGATTTCGGCCGGCGTCGGAAACCGGTCGTGGATTTCGGCATCGGGTCGCACGATGTCGAGTAGTCGGCCCAGCGTCGTTCGGGCGCCGGCCACGCTCACCTGCTGGCCGACCACGGCCCGAACCGCGAGTTCGAACCGGTCGAAGGTGCCGGGCAGGCGGGGAACCGCGGTCGGTGATCCGCCGGCGTCGAGGATGACCGCCAGGTCATGGTGGGTTCTCAGCTCGCGGCCGATGGCATCGAGATCCGAGTCGAGATCGCAGACGAGCCTGATCCTCGGTAGCAGGGAACTGAGCGTTCCCAGATCCTTCAACGAGCAGTCGACCTCGATCACGCGGTCGTCGTCGGTACCGGCCAGTTCGATCCAACCGCCCTCGACGTTGCGTCGGAACCGGCCATCAGGGGCGGACTCGAGGCCCGGGATGGCTCTGGCCGCCAGAAACGTCTGGAGGGTCGCCCAGCCGAGGCGGCCCCGTGATGCCAGCGACAGCTTGACCGCCGAGGCCTCCTCGTCGGTGGCGACAGCTCGCCCCGGTCGTCGCCGCAAGTCGGTCGGGGTGGCGTCGAAGGTCCGCCGGAACGACTCGTTGAACTGGCGGATACTGGTGAACCCGGCGGCGAATGCGATGTCGGTGATGGACAGGCTCGTCTGGTCGAGCAGCCGGCGGGCCAGCAGAACCCGGCGGGTGCGGGCCAGCTGATTCGGCCCGGTGCCGACCTCGTTCACCAGTTCCCGCCGGAGGTGGCGCTCGCTGACACCCAGGCGCGACGCCAGTCCGCCGACCCCTTCACGGTCGACAACGCCCTGTTCGATCAGGGCCATGGCCCGGTGGGCGAGATCGGCCCTCCGGTTCCATTCGGGGTGCGCCGGGGCCAGCTCCGGTCGGCAGCGACGGCAGGGACGGAAACCGGCGTCGATGGCGCCCGCGGCGTGGGCGAAGAACCGCACGTTGCGGCTGGCCGGAGTGCGGGCCGGACACGACGGACGGCAGAAGATCCCCGTGGTCTTCACCGCGGTGTAGAACGTGCCGTCGAACCGACGGTCCCGACGGCTGATGGCCTGATAACAGGCCTCATGATCGAGCCCGGTGCCGGCCGACGGGCTCGCCTCGATCGCTGCCGTCGGTGATGCTGTCGAAGTCATCGGTGATGCCGTCCGTGCCGTCGAGGCCGGGATCGATGTCGTGGAGCTGTTCACAACTTCAGTTCTATCCCTGGTCATGGCGTTTATCTAGCGGAAATCGGACAAGGCAGTCCTTCGTTGACCCTTGGCCGCCAGGGTCGACGGCGGTTGCGATGTGAGCGGCATGCCCCGATCGGTCGATCCCTGGGCGGTAACCTGGGGCGGGTAATGGCACGGGTCCTGGCAACAGTTGATATCGGCAGTCGCGGACCCTTGTGGCGCGTGCCGGATCTTCGACGTGTGCTGACGCTGGTTTGCTTCGCAGCCGTCGGTCTTGCCCTGACGGCCTGCATCGACGCCGGTTCCGACGCCGACAACCTGGTGGTTCTGACCCCGACCCAGGCGGCCGAGCAACTGATCGTCGGTCCCTTGGCCGAGCAGGTGGGCCTGGGCCCGCTGACCGCCAGTTGTCCGGACATGTCTTCGGCGAAAGGCGGCGATGTCTACCCGTGCACCGCCGCCACCGACACCGATCGGGTGCTCAACGTCGACGCCGCCATCCTCGACACGGGCCAGGTCGAGTTGTCGACCACCAACGTGATCCTGGCCTCCGCGCTGCCGAGCTTCGAGCAGTCGGCGGTCGACGCCATCAACAAGGTCCGGCCCGATGCCAACCTGGCCACCGGCGCCGTCGCCTGCGGTCGGTCATCGGTCGTTCTACCCGACGACCGCATGATGATCTGTGAGCTGACCGATCCCCGGACCGGGCAGATCTTCAACGTGAGCCTCACGGTCGAGGACATCGAGGGCCGCCAGTTCAGCCTCGTCGTTGCTGACCGTCCGAAAGAGTAGGACCCTCCGGTGATTCCCACCGGTCGGGCGGTTCCTACACCTGGTTGTTGTCGACCGGCTCGAACGTCACCGCCCGCTGCTCGCGATCGGTCGCGGTCAACCGGAGCTTGATCCGCTCCGCCAGTTCGAGCGAACCCAGCTGAAGGCGGGCCACGACGGCCGGTTCGGGAATCTGAACGGTCGCCTGGCCTCTTGAGGGTGAGACGTCGACGACGACCGAGTCGAACACGTCGCCGACATGGTTCTCGAGCGTGAGCACCTCGGCCATGTCGAGGAGTGCACGCTCCAGCGACGATTCCCGCTGGCGGGCCCGACCCATGAGCGACGGCAGATCGGACAGGGCTTCGGTTGCCCACGCCGGCGGCTCCTTGTCGGCGAGGACAGCCAGCAGGATTTCGTTGCCGAACCGGTCGACGAGGCGGCGGAGGGGAGCAGTGACGTGAGCGTAGAGCGAGGCGATGGCACTGTGGGCGGCGTTCCCCGGCGCTTCACCGGTGATGTCCAGATATCCGGCTCCCTTGAACAGACGGGTGCACTGGACGAGGAACGCGTTCCGGGCCGCCGTCGTCGGTTCCAGTGAGCGGACGAAGGTTGCGTAGTCGGTGTCGGCCTGCCATCCGAGGTCGAGGACCGCGGCGATACGCCGCAACACGTCGATGTCGGCCGGGTTGGCGGGCGGCAGCGTCCGCAGAATGCCGATGCCGGCGTCGGCCATGACCCGACCGGCCACCATGCCGGTGAGCAGCGAGATCTGGGCGTTCCAGCCCTCGATCGGCAGCGGCTGATCGAACTCGAGAACGTAGCCGTCGGATCGTCTGACGACTTCCTGGGCCGGCAGTTGCAGGCTGACCCCACCGCGCTCAGCCTCCCGATCCTGACGGAGGCGACCGATGACCGACAGCAGCATCAGGTTCTCGTCATCGGCCGACGGTCCTCCGGCCGACGCCCGGTCGATCCGGAGCTGGGCCTCACGGTACGAGATCGCCTCGGCCACCCGCACAACGGCTCGGACCAGACGCCACCCGACCGCCCGGCCGTCGCGGTCGAGGTCGATCGTCCACAGCAGAGCGGGTTTGTCGAGGCCGGGCAGCAGGCTCGCCCGGTCCTCGCTGATCACCGGTGGGTGGAGCGGCGCCCGCATGTCGGGTGAATAGAGCGTTGCGCCTCGTCGGCGGGCCTCGACGTCGACGGCGCCGCCGGGGGTCACGAAGGCGCCGACGTCGGCGATGGCGTAGAAGACCCGGAATCCGTTGGTCGTGTGCTCGGCCGCGAACGCCTGGTCGAGATCGGTCGCTCCCGGGGGGTCGATGGCGATCAGGGCGAGGTGGCGGGCGTCGATGCGATCGTTCGATTCGTCTGGTCGGGCTTCCTCGGCCTCGACGAGAACGTCTGCCGGGAACCGAAGCGGCACGTCGAGCTCGGTGCGGATGCTGTGGAACGCCGCCTCGAAGACGGACGGGGCGCGGAGAACGATGCCGGGCATGACGCTGTGTCAGGGGCCTTCCGCGTCGGTTGGCTGTGATCCGTAGAGACCGAGCGCTTCGGCCAGCTCATCGTTGGCCTGATAACTCTCCTCGTCGGACGGGAACTTGCCGGAGCGGACGTCGCCCGCGTACGCGGCGACGGCGGCCACCTGATCGTCGAACGCCGTGCCGTACCGGCGAACGAAACGAGGTTTGAACCGATTCTCCAGGCCGATCAGATCGTGATACACGAGCACCTGCCCGTCGGTTGCCGCGCCGGCTCCGATACCGATCGTCGGGATCGACACCGCCTCGGTCACCATCGACCCGACCACATCGGGCACACCTTCGATGACCAGGGCGAAACAGCCGGCCTCCTCCAGGGCCTCGGCGTCGGCGATGAGAGCCTGGACGGCGGCCGCCTCCCGGCCCTGGATCTTGAAGCCGCCCATGACGTTGGCCGACTGCGGGGTCAGCCCGACGTGGGCCATCACCGGGATCTCGGCGTCGAGAATCGGCTTGATCATCGGGATCCGCTTGGCCCCGCCCTCCATCTTCACGCACTGGGCTCCGGCCCTGACCAGGGTGGCGGCGTTGCGGACGGTCTCGGTCGCCGAGACGTGAAAGCTCATCCACGGCATGTCACCGACCACCAGTGCTGTCGGTTCGGAGCGGCAGACGGCGGCCAGATGATAGGCAATCTGGTCGACGGTCACGTGCAACGTGTCCGGGTAGCCGAGTACCACCATGGCCAGTGAGTCGCCGACCAGAATCATGTCGACGTCGGCCTCGGTGGCCACCCGGGCCGACGGAGCGTCATAGGCCGTCACCATCACCAGCGGATCAGCGCCGTAGCGCCGCTTCGAGGCTCGGATCGAGGGAACGGTTCGGTTTGACCCCATGTGAGACCTTTCGGTTGTTCCCGGTGTGAGTACAGCTCCGATCGAGGTCGCAGGAACGACGCCGGCACCGTGTCACCCGTGGCGCCAACGGTACTACGGCCGGTCGCGCTCCGATCGAACCGAGCAGTTGTCGATCAGGCGGGTCGCTCCGAGGTGGGCGGCGATCAACAGTCGGGTCTCCGATCCGATCACCGGCGGCGTCTCCAACGTCGCCGGATCCACGACGGCGACGTAGTCGAGGCGGGCTCGGGGTTCGTCGTGAACGACCGCTTCCATGGCCGCGGCGACTGCCGTCGGATCCGTCTCCCCTCCGACGATGGCGAACTCACCGGCGTCGAGCGCCCGCCGCAAGACGATGGCGGCGGCCCGGTCTTCGGGGGACAGGTAGACGTTTCGGCTCGACATCGCCAGGCCGTCCGGTTCGCGGATGATCGGACAGCCGACCACGTCGACCGGCATCGACAGATCGGCGGCCATTCTCGTGATGATCGCCAGTTGTTGGAAGTCCTTCTCACCGAAATAGGCCCGGCAGGGCCCGACGATGTTGAACAGCTTGGCGACCACGGTGGCGACACCGGTGAAGTGGGTGGGACGGGACTCGCCGTCCCACCGCTGCGACAGGTCGGAGACCGCCACGGTGGTCAGGACCTCGCCATGGGGATACATCTCGCCGGCCGTTGGCACGAACAGCAGATCGACGCCGTTGGCGGCGGCCACCGACCGGTCCCGCTCCAGGTCGCGAGGGTAGGCGTCGAGGTCCTCGTCGGGCGCGAACTGGAGCGGGTTGACGAAGATGCTGGCCACGACGATCTCGTTGTCGGCTCGGGCGACCCGCATCAGCGATCCGTGACCGTCGTGCAGGTACCCCATCGTCGGAACGAAACCCACCGATCGGCCGGCTGACCGATGGGAAGCGGTGATCGCCCTCAGCTCGGAGATGGTCGTCACCACCGGGATGTCCCGCGTGTCGGTTGGTTCGTTCCCGATCATGTCGCCGTCCTTTCGTGCCCGGAGACTCTACTCGCTCCTGCTGCGACCGAGTTCCGCCGCAGTGTCCGACAGCGCCCGGTAGAGGTCGACCTCTCCCGTGCCCAGACGGGCCAGTGCCCGGATGTGGGCGTCGACCGTTGCGGTGTCGCCTCGGGCCGCCGGGCCGGTGAGGGCGGCAACCGCCCCCGAACGCCTGACATTGGCCAGCGTCGCCGCCATCAACTCCGCGTAGAGCTCGAATGGAACGCCGATGTGGTCGGCCACCCGTTCCACCTGGGCACACAACACCACCAGGTGGTTGGCGGCGATGGCCGCCGCCGCATGGTAGAGAGGGCGGTGCCGGTCGTCGACGTGGATCGCACGGCCGCCGAGCGTGGTGACGAGGTCGGATGCCAGCCGGTGCCCCGCAACGGCGAACGCCGCTCCATCCCGCAGCCGGGCGGCGCCGGTCTCGGCATCCGGAAGAGAGACCAGGGGGTGTACCGACGCCCGGCCGCGGTGCGGTTCGAGCACGTCGAGTGTCTTGGCCCCCGAGAGGTGGATCAGTACCGCCGACGCCGGCTCGATGTGTTGGGCGACCGACGCGATCTCGTCGTCGGGAACCGTGACCAGGACGACATCGACACCGACGGCGGCCTCTGAAGGGTCGTCGTGCCGCCCGTATCCGCCGAGGTACCGCCAGTTGCTGTCGGCGAGTGCTCCGACCAGGGATTGCCCCGCCCGACCCAGGCCGACGACACGGAACGTGATCGTGGACGTCGTGCTCACGGACCCGACCCTATCCCGGTCGACCGTCAGCTGGTTCGAGTTGGGCCCGCAACCCTCCGGCCGAGGATTCGATCAATCGGGACCGAAGCGATCGGAGATGGACCGGAGGAGTGTTTCGAAGGTGCTGAGATCGTCACGGTCGACCGCCGTGAACAGCAGCCGGCGGATGTCGGCGTGATGATCCGGTGTTGCGTCGGACAGCGCCGTCGCTCCCTTGTCGGTCAGGATCGCCCACAGTCCACGACGGTCATCCTCGCACTCTTCACGGGTCACGAAGCCGACGTCGGTCAGCCGGTCGACGCGATAGGTGAGCCGGCTTCGTGACACCAACACCTCGTCGGCCAGCTCACTCATGCGGAGTCGAGATGCCTCCGCCTCCGAGAGCGCGAACAATATCTCGTAGTCGGTCAATGTCATGTTGGCCTTCTTCTGCAGGGCCTGGTCGATCTGGTCGAGACCGCGGCTGGCGACGAAGAGAAAAGCGCGCCAAGTAGCCCGTTCGCCCGGTGAAAGGTGGTCGTTCACAGGCGAAATCCTAGGATCCGTTTCGTTGATTACCGCCGCATTTCTCCACCGAATCAACTTCAATTCTTGAGCATTTGGAGGTGGAGATTCCGACAGTTGCGGTGGCTTCCCGCCAGGTCAACTGGCTGATGTCGGCATCAGGTATTTGTGAACGAACTCGCCGTCGATGAGCACGAAGGCTCCTCTCGACTCGATCGCCCCGATCGTCGTCCATGTCGCTTTACTTTCTTTGGCAGCGCGGGCACCATGTCGTGGTTCGCCCGTCAAGGTGGTCCGACCTCAGCGTAGTCGAACAGCGTTCACACGGGTAAGACCGGCGGCCATAGACCGACAGCTGGTGCTGGTTCGACCCCTCCGTTCCGTCAACGTGCCGATAGTCCCTCAACGTCGTTCCCCCATTCCTCAGACCGGCATCGAGGACGACACGGATCGCTTCGAGCAGGTTCGTCGCCCGTTCGAGTCCGAGGCGACGAACCTTGGGATTGATCCGGGCGAGCCAGAGCGCCTCGTCGGCATAGATGTTTCCGACGCCGGCCACCGGTCGCTGCGACAGCAGCTGGGTCTTTATCGGGCGCCGGCTTCGTCGCAGGAACTCCCAGAAGGCCCGACCGTCGAACGTGGGGTCGAACGGCTCGGGTCCGGCCTGGGCCAGCGTGGGTATCGATCGATGATCGCCACGCTCCACCACCCGAATTCGTCCGAAGCGTCGAACGTCGTCGAACTCGAGGGTGGTCGTGTCGTCAAGAGCCCACCAAGCGCGGAGGTAGGGACTTTCCAGATCGACGGGCCGGTCGACAACGGTCAACCGTCCAGTCATCCCGAGGTGCACGATCAGCTCGTGTTGCGCCGGAGCGTTGACGGCATTGCCGGCATCGGCGCCGTCGGTAATTGGCAGAATGAGGAACTTCCCCCGTCGCTCGACGGCTTCAAATCGTCGCCCGACGATTTCGGTTGCCGGCAGGAACTTGGCCGATGGGTGGGAGCCCGACTCCAGCACGGTTCGGCCGACCAGAAGAGGTTCGAGCTGAGTTCGAAGCGTCTCGACCTCGGGCAGCTCAGGCATGACAGCAGCCGCTCTCGTCCGACCGCGTCGGACCTGGTGGTCCGCCGGTCATCCGCCGAGGTGCAGGCCGTCGCCGGTCAAGGACAGCTTCGGGCCATATTTGGGCGCTCCGCCGGTGCCCTTGGCCAGGCGGATGACCCGCCACCGATGGCCGCGATAGGGTTCCAGCAGCTCGAGCAGGCGATCGTCGGTGGCCCTCGGCTCATCGGCCAACCACCAGGCAACGGTGTTGGGGATGTGGAAGTCGCCAACGGGCACGGCGTCGGCATCTCCGAGCACCACCGCGGTGACCATGGCCGCTGTCCACGGTCCGATCCCCCGGATCCGCTGCAGCCTCTGTCCGAGCACGGCGGGCTCGCCTCCGGCGGCGGCCTGGAGGCGCGGCATTTCACGGGCGGTCCGGATCAGGATCTCGGCCCGCTTGCGCTCGACACCGAGCGGGTGGAACTCGTAGTATCCCATCGTCGCGACGGTCTCGGGGGCCGGGAGGATCCATCCGTCGCGAGGGCCGGGCGCCGGATCGCCGTGGCGGCGGGCCAGGCGACGACGGGCCTTGACGGCGTTGGCAACCTGCACCTTCTGGCCGAAGACGGCGCCGACGAGGGCGTCCCACAGGACGTCGGTGCGGCCCAGTTTGAACGGTGCCCGCCGCCATTGTTCAGCCACCCGGCCGGTCGGTTCGAACCCGGTCAGATCGTCGTCGTCACCAAGCAGTCGGGGAGCCTGCTCGAGAAGCCAGTCGGCGCCGGGACCCCAGGCCTCGGCCCGCATCCGGTCGGCTCGGACCCGCTCCATGGCCAGTGTTCCGAGCCCGTCGGGTGTACGCGTCGACCACCAGAATTCGGTCGGTCCGACCATCACCGGGTTCTTCGCCCCCCTGACGGTGTCGCGCACGTTCAGGGTCGGTGAGATGGTGATTCCACGCTCAGCCATGCACCGATGGTAGCGACGACCGTTCCGGTCGAGTCGAGATTGCGACGCCGGCCAAAGCCCGAGCCACCCGTTCACGCCCAGAGGGCGTTCAACATGGCGTCGACCTCTTCGGCGACTCCCACGGTTCCGAGGTCGATGGCCGCCTCGTGGCCATTGGCCGGGCTGTGGTCGACCGAGTCGAACAGGTCGGTCACAGGTTGCAGGAAACGGCTGAGCTGGGCGAAGTGATGCCGGTCGCTCCCACCGAAGCGGTGGATGTGGTAGCGCAGGGGAAACCCGATCGTCAGCTCGCGGCGGGCGCGGGTCACCGCCACGTACAACAGGCGGAGCTCCTCGGCCAGGCCGTCGGGTTCGTTGAGCGCCATCTCGGAGGGTATGTTCCCGTCGGCAGCGTGCAGCAGGTACACCGAATGCCACTCGCATCCTTTGGCCGAGTGAATGGTGCTGAGCGTCAACCAATCGTCGTCGAGGTGGGGTGGACCGGCAAGGTCGCCGGTGCGTTCGGGCGGGTCGAGGGTGAGTTCGGTCAGCATTCGACTTCGGTCGCTGTAACACCGGGCTGTCGCCGCCAGCTGGTCGATGTCGGCCAGGCGGGCGTTGCTGTTCTCGTAGCGCCGGGGAAAGACGCCGGCGCAGAAAACCTTGAGCCGGTCGATCTGCTCGCTCGGCGCCAGCTCCTCGCCCCAGCAGTCGGCCAGGGCCGCTCGCAGCTCATCGGCCTGGGAGGCGGCCGACGCCGGCACCCGCCCGAGCCCGTCGATGAACCGGGCCAGGGCGTTGGATCCCGACTTCAACACACGGAGATCATCGATCAGGCGTTTGGCCGTGGCCGGCCCCACCCCGTCGAGCGTGAGCAGGACCCGTCGCCAGGCCAGCTGATCGTCGGGGTTCTCGAGGATGCGGATGAGCGCCAGCACGTCCTTGACGTGCGCCGACTCGAGATACTTGAGGCCTCCGTACTTCACATACGGAATGTCGCGTCGAACCAGCTCGAGCTCCAGGCCATCGCCGTGATGACCGGCCCGGAACAACACGGCCTGCTGCCGCAGGTCGATGCCTCGTTCCCGGGTTTCCAGGATCCGGTCGGCGATGAGCTTCGACTGCTCCTGCTCGTCGTAGCTGGTCAGCAGCATCGGACGGATGCCGCCGTCGATCTCGGACCACAGCTTCTTGTCGAAGGTCGACGCCTCGATCTCGACCTGCTGGCCCAACAGCTCGTTGGCCACCGTGAGGATCGGCTCGGTCGACCGGTAGTTCTGATCGAGGGTGACCACCGAGGCGTCGGGGAAGGTGGCCGGGAACGACCACATGTTCTCGACGGTGGCCGCCCGGAAGCCGTAGATCGCCTGGGCGTCGTCGCCGACCGCGCAGACCCGGGTTTCGTGGCCGCACATTCCGGCCACGATGTCGGCCTGGATGGCGTTGGTGTCCTGGTACTCATCGATCAGGATGTGATCGAAGAGGCAGCGGAGCGCCTCGCCGATCGGGCTGGCGGTGAGACCGCGCCAATAGAGAAGCAGGTCGTCGTAGTCCAAGACGTTGCTCTCACGTTTTCGGGCCGTGTAGGTCGAGAAGACCGTGCGCAGATCATCTGCGTGGTCGGCGCACCACGGGTAGTCGACGGTGAGAACGTCGCCCATCGGAGCCTGGCTGTTCACCATGCGGGAGTAGATGGCGGCGATCGTCTCGGCCCGGGGAAATCGCCGGGCCTGTTCGCCGAAACCTTCTTCGGCCCGAACCAGGCCGAACAGGTCGATGGTGTCGGCGTGGTCGAGCACGGTGAACCCGTCGGCCAGGCCGGCGGCCGAGCCGTAACGCCTCAGGAGGCGGTTGGCCACCGAGTGGAATGTTCCGCTCCAGAGCCGGTCGACGGCGGCACCCCCACCGCCGCCGGCGGCGGCCACCCGACCGACCATCTCGGCGGCCGCCCGCCGGGTGAAGGTGAGCAACAGGATCCGGGCCGGATCGACTCCACCGCCGATGAGGTCGACGACGCGGGCGACAAGCGTTCGAGTCTTGCCGGTTCCGGCACCGGCGACGACCAATAGATGTGAGCCTCTGTGGCGGGCCGCCTGACGTTGTTCCGGATTGAGATCGGCGTTGAGATGCGACGGGGGGAGGTGGTGATCCATGACTTATCCGACAGTACTAGCGGCCTGTGACAGCCATGATGTTTAGTGATGGGCTGACCGGCGACCACCGGCGCCCGCCGGCGACGTGCTACAAAAAGTTGACGGATCGATGCAGTTATATAGAATTAGGTGATGACCGAGCCCTTCATCGATTTCCGCGTCGATCCCGACGAGTATCGCCACTGGTCCGTTGCCTACGACGGCCCGACGGCGACGGTGACCATGGCCGTCGATCCCGACGGCGGCATTCGAGGCGACGACTACGAACTGAAGACGAACTCCTACGATCTGGGAGTCGACATCGAGCTACGCGACATCGTCGAACGCCTCCGTTTCGAACACCCCGAGGTCAAGGTCGTGGTGATGACCGGCGGGCTCGACAAGATCTTCTGTGCCGGCGCCAACATCCAGATGCTGTCCACATCGTCGCACGCCCACAAGGTCAACTTCTGCAAGTTCACCAACGAGACCCGCAACTCGATCGAGGACGCAACCGAGAACTCCGGGCAGACTTGGATCGCCGCGGTCAACGGAACAGCGGCCGGCGGCGGCTACGAGCTGGCTCTTGCCTGCGACGAGATCCTGTTGATCGACGACAGGGCCTCGGCCGTGTCACTGCCCGAGGTTCCGCTGCTGGCCGTGCTTCCCGGCACCGGCGGTCTCACCCGGGTGGTCGACAAGCGCCACGTCCGCAAGGACCGGGCCGACGTCTTCGCCACCCGGACCGAGGGCATACGAGGTCGACAGGCCATCGAGTGGGGTTTGGTCGACGCCATCGCCCCGGCCTCGGGATTCGACGAGCTCATCGCCGATCGGGTGGCCGAACGATCGGCCTCCTCCGACCGCCCCGACACCGGACCCGGTGTCACCCTCGAACGACTCGACCGCACCGTCGACGGCGACCGTATCACCTGGGGGTCGGTCGGCGCGGTCACCGTCGATATCGATCGGGAGATGCGGTCGGCCACCATCACCGTGTCGGCCCCCCAAGGCCCCCAGCCTCAGACGCCCGGTGAGCTGGTCGACGCCGGTGTCGGGGCATGGATCCTCGGCGCCGCCCGCGAACTCGACGACGCCGTTCTCCACCTGCGGTTCAACGAACCGGAGATCGGAACCTGGCTGCTGAAGACGAGCGGTCCCGACGACGCGAAGACCGAGGTGCTGACCGCCGAGGCCGTGCTCGGCGCCGACCACTGGCTGGCCCGTGAGGTTCGCCTTCTGTGGACCCGGGTGCTGAAACGGATCGATCTGTCGGCCCGCACGTTGTTCACCCTCATCGAGCCGGGCAGCTGCTTCGCCGGTGTGCTGTTCGAGCTGGCCTTGGCCGCCGACCGCTCGTACATGCTGGAGGGTACGTGGGAGGATTCCGAGCTGCCGGCCCCGACGGTTCAGCTGTCGGACGCCAACCAAGGCTGGTTCCCGATGAGCAACGGTCTGTCCCGCCTCGAGAGCCGCTTCTGGGGACACGCTGACGACCTGGAGACCGCTCGATCGTTGATCGGCAAGCCGCTCGAAGGACCCGAGGCCGACGACGCGGGCCTGGTGACAGCGGCCATGGACGACATCGACTGGACCGATGAGATCCGGGTCATGATCGAGGAACGGGCCAGCTTCTCACCCGACGCGCTGACCGGGATGGAGGCCAACCACCGGTTCGTCGGACCCGAGACCGTCGAGACCAAGATCTTCGCCCGACTGACGGCCTGGCAGAACTGGATCTTCCAGCGACCGAACGCCGTCGGGCCCGAAGGAGCGCTACAGCGCTTCGGGACCGGCTCCCGACCCAACTACGACCGACGCCGAGTGTGAGTTGTCTCGGCCGCCGGCCCGTACACACCGATTCCCACCCTGATCCGCATCCTGATTCGCACCAGAAGGAGTACTTCCGATGACCACAGTCGACATCGACGCCAAGATCCCGAACAACGTCGATCTGGCCGGTGACCGCCGCCTCCAGCGAGCCCTCGAGAACTGGCAACCCAAGTTCATCCGGTGGTGGGAGGATCTCGGTCCCGCCGCCTTCAAACACAACCCGGTGTTCCTGCGCACCGCCGTCGACGTCGGGCGGGAGGGCTGGGCCCACTTCGACCACGTCGAGATGCCCGAGTACCGCTGGGGCATCTTCCTGGCCGAGGCCGAGAAGGACCGCAAGATCGCGTTCGGCGACCACAAGGGCGACGACGTGTGGCAGGAGGTGCCGGGTGAGTATCGGGCTGATCTGCAGCGTCTGATCGTGGTCCAGGGCGACACCGAGCCGGCCTCGGTCGAGCAGCAGCGCCACCTGTCGCTCACTGCTCCGTCGCTGTACGACATGCGCAATCTGTTCCAGGTCAACGTCGAGGAGGGCCGTCACCTGTGGGCCATGGTGTACCTCCTCCACCGCTACTTCGGTCGAGCCGGCCGTGACGAGGCCGACGAGATGCTCGAACGCCACTCCGGCGACCCCGACAACCCCCGCATCCTCGGTGCGTTCAACGAGGAGACCCCCGACTGGCTGTCGTTCTTCATGTTCACCTACTTCACGGACCGCGACGGCAAGTACCAGCTCGCTTCGCTGCGGGAATCGGCGTTCGATCCGCTGTCGCGGACCTGCGACTTCATGCTGAAGGAGGAGGCCCACCACATGTTCGTCGGCGCCACGGGGGTCGGTCGTGTGGTCGAACGGACCCTCGAGCTGATGGCCGAATACGACACCGACGACGTGCATCCCCACGGCGGCGTCAACCTCGATCTGATCCAGAAGTACCTGAACTTCCACTACTCGGTGTCGCTCGACCTCTTCGGCGCCGAGACGTCGACCAACGCCGCGAACTACTTTGCCGCCGGCCTGAAGGGCCGTTTCCAGGAGGAGCGGCGGGACGACGACCACGTCCTCCGCGAGGCCTACCGATCGGTGCCCGAGGTCACCGACGACGACGGTATCGGCGAGCGAGAGGTCACCCAGTTGGCGGCGCTCAACGAGACACTGCGGGAGGATTACACCGAAGACTGCCTCAAGGGTGTTGTGCGGTGGAACCGTACGATCTCCGAGGCCGGGGTCGACTTCGAGCTGAAGCTGCCCCACATCGGCTTCCACCGCAATGTCGGCACATTCCGCGATCGCTACGTGTCGCCGGAAGGCCGCCTCATCAGCGACCAGGAGTGGCACGACCAGGTGCTCGATTGGATCCCCAGCGAGGCCGATCGAGCCCACGTCAAGTCGCTGCAGGTCGGTGTGACGGAGCCGGGCAAGATGGCGGGCTGGGTTGCCCCGCCGTCGCAGGGCATCAACCAGAAGCCCGTCGACTTCGAATACGTGCGCCTCTGAAGATTCGACGGCGCCGGCTCCAACGTCTCGAGCCGGCGGTGTCGGAGGTCGAACGTGAATTGATGCGGAGCGGCGGTTTCGGCTAGCCTTTCCGCTGCACCGTCGACCCGCACCGACTGCGGGAGACGATCGACTCCTGGAAGGGGATCGGTCGGTGGCGGTGCATCCGCCGCAAACCCGAGGAGTACCCAAGATGGCCACTGCTTTGGACCGTCATGCCACCGATCGCGTGGCCACCCTTTTCGACCCGCTCGTGCAGTCCGCCCGTCAGGCGTTTCACACCGCCGAAGGGGCGCAACTGGTCACGTCGCCCAACTGTGACCCGGTACTGCTCGACCGGTTCCTGATCCAGTTCTGCGCCCAAGGCGTCGGGATGACCGAACCGGTCGAAGGCTGGATCCGCCGCGCCGGTGAGCAGACCGAGGCCATGGGCCTGGTCGAGCTCGGGCAGGCGTTGCAGCGCCATGCCCTGCACGAACGCGACCACCACCTGCTGATGATCGAGGATACTCGTCGCCTCGTCGACGTCTGGAACGGACTCGGACGGCAGCCGCTCGATGCCGATCGGCTGCTGGCCACCCCGGCATCGCCGGGCACGATCGACTACGTCGAGATCCACGAGTCGACCATCGCCGGCGACACGCCCTACGCCCAGATCGGGATCGAGTACGAGATCGAGATGCTCGGTGTCACGTTCGGTTCGAAGTTGATGGAAAACGTCGTCAACGTGTGCGGTCAGGAACGGCTGGACGCCCTGAGCTTCATCACCCACCACGTGGAGGTGGACGTCGGTCACACCGAGTTCAACCGCCGGCAGCTCGATGCCCTGCTGGAGACGCACCCGGACTTCGTCGACCCGATCGCGACCGCCGGCGTCGCCGCGCTCAACGCCTACCAACGGTTCATCGCCGACTGTCTTGCCGCCATCGCCTGATCGGTGACAAGCGTCTCCGGCCTCATCCGACCGGCGGAATCCGACGATGAACTCGAAGAGGTCTTCCGGCTCCGGGCCGAGGTCTTTTTCGGCGAGAACATACTGCACTTCGGTCGCTCCGCTCGGTTGACCGACAACCTGGACCGCCACCCGGCCAGCCTCAACCTCGTGGTGGCCGCCGCTCGTCACCCGTCGGGCGGGTGGCCGACACCACCTCGATTGAACGGCGACGGCGCGGCCGAGGCCGAGATCGCCGGTGCGGTGAGGGTAACCTTCCCGGCCCCCGATGTCGAGACCACCAGATCGGCGTACTTCGATTTCACCCACTTCGTACGAGGGGCCGAGGAGCGCACCGCCTCCGGTTCGATGCTGTGTGTTCGCCCGGACTACCGACGATCACGGCTCGGAACCACACTGACCCGCTCGATCATGGAGGTCAGCCGGCGTCAACAGATGCAATACCTCTGCGTCGCCGCCCGACCGATCAGCGTGCCCTTTCTTCAGCGATTGGGCTGGGAGGCCGTCGCGCCGGAGTTCGATCATCCGGTGGAGCTGGTGCCGGTGGTGCCGATGCTGGTGGATCTCACCGCCGACCTGGTGATCGACGATCCCCGGCGGCCGTTGGGGCAGTCGTTCATGCTCACGTAGAGTACCCCGAACCCCGGTCGCACCCGAGGCAGGGCATGACAGTGCTCTTGCATCGACCTGACCTCATGAGCCTGCTGGCCCACCCCCGCGCTGCCGTTTACTTCACATACGGATGATCGCGGCCGATGAAAACCAGTACCACCACCGACCGGAGGGCACTGGTATGGGCTCATCACCTTCCACCGACGACGCAACACCGAGCAGCGGTCTCGACATCCTCATCACCGAGGTGGCCATGGATCTCATGGGGGTTTCGAGGTCGGAGGCCGGCGAGGCGATCGATCGTGTGCTCGACCGACTCGTCGACTTCTTCGGGGTCGACGACACCTTCGTGAGACGCCACCGGCCGGACCGGATCTCGGAGCTGGTCACGATCAGGCCGGCGCGCGACTACGCACCCGATGACCCGGTCTCACCCGAAATGCTCGCCGAAATCCCCTTCGACAGTGATCCCGTGTTTCAGGCACAGGAACACCTGAAGGAGCCATTCGTTCTCTACCCGGAGAGTTCGGAGGCCGTTCAGGAGCTGGTGAAGTCGAGCATCGGTGTCGAGCGGTCGTCGTTCGCCATCGTGCCCCTTCTCCGGGAGGAGCTGACGGTGGGCATCCTCGCCCTCGTCCGGTTCACCGACGAGCAGTGGAGTGACGACGAGCTCCGCACCCTCTTCGCCATCGCCACCCTCATCGCCCAGTTCTGGTCCCGCCTCGACGCCGAGGAGCAGCTCGCCCATCAGGCCCACTACGACGAGATGACCGGCCTGCCCAATCGGCTGCGCCTGCAGGAGGAGATCGAGCTGCTGACCGACGCGGCGCACCTGTCGCTGCTGAGCCTCAACATCGACAACATGAAGGTGATCAACGACGGACTCGACTTCGAGCTCGGCGATCGGTTCATCACCGGGTTCGCCGAGCGTCTCGCCGGTCTGGTGCGCGACGATACCGTCGTCGCCCGCACCAGCGGTGACCAGTTCGCCGTTCTGGTGGCGAACACCGATCAGTGCGACGTGGAGAAGATCGCCACCCGACTGGTGGACGAGTTGCGCCGCTCCATCGATCTGGGCGATATCAAGATCTCCCGGTCGGTGTCGATCGGTGTGGCCCACCGAGGACCGGGCGATACCGCACACGACCTCCATGCCGAGTCCGAAGCGGCCCTTCATCTGGCGAAGAAGCAGGGCAAGAACCGGTTCCGGGTTTTCGACGGCGCCATGCGCAACAACGTGATGAAGAAGTTCGAACAGGAGCTCGAGCTTCGTCGGGCGATCGAGGCCAGTGAGTTCACGATGCACTACCAGCCCTCGATGGATCTGCGGGACGGACGGGTGCGGGCCGTGGAGGCGCTCCTCCGCTGGAACCACCCGACCGAAGGATTGATGTCGGCCGGAGCGTTCATCGAGACCGCGGAGGAAAGCGGACTCGTGGTCGAGATCGGCGACTTCGTGCTCGACGCCGCGATCGCCCAGATCGCCACATGGCAGCACGACTTCCCCGATCTGGAGATGTGGATCAACGTGTCACCGGCCCAGCTGATGAGTCGCGACCTGGTGACCCAGGTGGCGATGCTGCTGGCCGAGCACGATGTGAGTCCCTCACGCATCTGCCTCGAGGTGACCGAACACGTCGTGCTCGACGACATCGAGGCCGCCACCGGCGCGCTGGATCGATTGCGGGCGATGGGGGTACAGCTGGCACTCGACGACTTCGGGACCGGTTACTCGTCGATGAAGCAGTTGAAGAGCCTGCCTGTCGACTGCCTGAAGATCGACATGAGTTTTGTCGCCGGCCTCGGCAAGTCGGACCACGATGACGCGATCGTCGATGCCGCGATCACACTCGCGAAGGCCTTCGGACTCAGCACCGTGGCCGAAGGGGTCGAGACCCCAGAACAGGCGGAGGAGCTGTTGCGGCGGGGCTGTGGCCAGGCCCAGGGCTATCTTCTGGCTCGGCCGCAGAGCCCGCGCGATGTCGAGAAGATCCTGCGGGCGACCCCCAAGCCGCAAGAGCTCACGATCTGATCAGTCGAGCAGACCGGTGATGATGAACTCGGCCCGTCGCTGGAGCGCCGCGGTCTGTTCGTCGTCGTCCTCCGAGGCGCCCTCTTCACCACGTGGATCGGCTTCGAGCTGGTCGGGGCTGACGCCCTGGGAGATCCAGTAGTCGATCACCGCGTCGGCTCGTCGCTGGGCCACCTCGAGGTTGACGGCCTCGGAACCGACGGCGTCGGTTCGGGTGACGACGGTGAGGCTGGCCTGCGGGTTCTGGCTGAGGAGCAGGGTGCCCAGATCGAGGAGCGGATAGAACGGTGGATCGATCTCCACCGAATTGAAGCGGAACAATACGACGTCCTCGACGTAGAGGGGCGTGCTCTCGCCGGGGTCGATGACGACGTTCGGATCGATCTCGTACTCGGCGACCACGTTGTCGGGTCCGACGACCGCCATGGCCTTCTGCTCGATGAGGTCGGCGATCTCCTGGCTCGGAACCTTGCCTCCCAGAAACAGCTTGCCCCCTCGGAAGACAGCGGTTCGGCCCGAATCATCGGCCGAAGCGGCGGAGTCGTCGTCGGAGTTCTCGCCGTCATCGGCCGCCTCATCATCGCCGTCGGTCGTGTCACCGTCAGCCGTCTCATCGTCGGCGGTTTCGACGTCGAGGGCGGCCTGGTCGTCTCCGGCGGCGTCATCGCCGTCGCCGCCTGCCGGCTCCGAATCGAGGTCTGACGCCTCGTCGTCCTCGGTGGCGGTCGGGGCGCCGGGGTCGGTGGCCGCGGTCTCATCGTCGGCCTGGCTCTGGGCGATCAGATAGCCAACCAGTCCCATGCCGATCAGGGCGACGACACCGATCAGGGTGAACAGCAGGCCACGGCCGAGCGACCGGCTCGGTGCCATGGCGGCCTCGGGGGCCGACTGCTGGTCGGCCGTCCAGCTTGGAAGATCGTCTTGCTCGCTCATCGTCTCGCTCCCGCCATCGTCGGCCAAGCATAGCGTGGCCTCGCAGGAGGGAGAAGCAACAATCGTGCGGATGGACCGATGCCGACTATGGGTCGAACGGACCGGGTCGATCAGCGCTCGGCGACCACCCGACTGGCTTTGAGTGTGGCGATGATGTCCTCGAGGAGGAAGTGAAACTTGCGGGACCCGGGAAGCCGACTTGCGGGGAGTCGGCCGTCGCCGGCCATGTTGAGCACCGTTCGCGGGTTCAGATCCAACAGCTCCGCAACCTGAGCGGTGTTCAGGATGGGCGGATAGTGCTGGCGGACACTGTCGAATCCGTCGGCGGGCCCTTCCGTCGAGGTCGAGTGGCCGGTCGACGAGTCGCCGGCATCGGCTGCGGTTATCGGAGCATCGTTGCTCATATGCCCCAACATAACAGGAACCGCATGCAGATGCGGCCAGTGGGGTCAGAGTTCGGTTGATTCCGGTAGACGCTCGTCAAGCCCCGACCGGCGGCGCTCCATGCGCTTTCCGGTCGCGACGGCACCGGTTGATCAGACGAGAGGCCACGGCCAGCGCCGACCGCCGGTCTCGTCGGCCGGGTAGTGTCCGGCTTCGAGCAGGGCCTCGGCTCGGGCCGTGATCGCATCGATCTCGAACCGGTCGAGCAGCGCACACACGTCGACGGGCACGCCCGTCTCCAGCAACACCTGCAGCCCGGCGGCGACCACCTCCGGTAGTGGTTGGCCGACGTAGTCCCACATCACCGTGCGTAGCTTGAACTGGGCATGGAACGAGAGCCCGTGGTCGATCCCGTAGACCCTGCCGTCGGAACCCAGGAGGCAGTGACCCGACTTGCGGTCCGTGTTGTTGGCCACGATGTCGAGCGCGCAAAGTGTCATCAGGTCGTCGGTGCCGATGCCCTCCTCGTGCAGTGAGAAGTAGTGATGGCGGAAGTCGGCGTTGACGAACGCCTGGACCGAACCCTCACCGAACGGTCCTTCGGCGATGGTGGTCGGTGGCACGACGTCCCAGCCGAGTTGGTCGGCCAGCCGGTACATCGCCACTTCCCGCCGGTACAGGCCGGACGGAAAGTCCCACAGCGGCCGCTCGCCGGAACCCGGCTTGTAGATGGCCCGATGCCGACGACCGCCGTCCATGTCATCACCCATGTCGTCGCCGACGACGACGAGCAACGTGGCGTTGGAGCTGTCGGCCATGCGACCCTCGATGCCGAACTCGCCGTTCTGAAACAGATCGATCAACTCGTCGGCGGAGAGGCCGAACGCCGGTCCGGGCGGGGGAGTCGGGTCGATTTCGTCGGCGGCGTCACCGGGCGACGACGTCTCGGAGGTCTCCGGATCCATGGATCCTCCGTCGGTCAGTTGAGGCGAGGACAGGCGTGGCCCTCAGGATCGAGTGGTTGCCCACACAGCGAGCACGGGGGCCGGCCGGCCGCCATCAGCTCCTCCGACGATGCGATGAACGTCGCGGCCAGATCAACCGGAATGTGGGCCCGAACCTGGGCGCCCGCCGATTCGTCGAAGCCGAAGTGTTCCTGCAACTCGATCTCGAAATCGTCGCCGTCGTCGGTGTCGGGGATCAGCTCGTCGATCACCAGCACGACCTTGGAGGCGGCCTCGTCGACCCCGACGGCTATCTGGCCGACCACCCAGTCGGCCTCGTCCGGCGGCCGGAACTCGTTCGAGCCGGGCTGCCGGGTGGGGGACGGGAGGTCGTCGAGCACCGTTCGGAGGAATTGGGCCAGGGCCCGGACCTGCTGTTTCTCCAGTTTCAGTGTGAGTGTGTCGACGTCGTCGCCGATCTGGAGGAAGAACACGCGCTGACCGGGCTCGCCGACGGTGCCGGGGATGAAGCGGGTGGTGTGACGGAATTCGAGTGAGTCGGCCATGGTTCTGTCGTGATCCGCTAGCTCGGAACCAGGGTTCTCAGATCGTCGCCCATCGAGTTGACCGACAGGACCACGGGCCCTCCCTGGCCGTAGAGAACGGCCGAGATCGAGCACGGACCGACGACGATACGTTGAAACAGGTCGAGATGGGTGCCCAGTGCGTGGGCGATGGCGGCCTTGATCGGATCGGCGTGTGAGACGGCCACGATGGTCTCGCCGGGATGGCGGGCCACCAGAGCCTGGATGGTTCCGGAGATGCGCTGCTGCATCTCCGCAAACGACTCGCCGTCGGGGAAACGGAAGCCGCTCGGGTACCGCTGGACCTGCTGCCATTCGGGCAACTTGTTGAGATCGGAGAGCTTCCGTCCGGTCCACGATCCGAAGTCGGCTTCGAGAAGGCCCTTGTTCGACCTCACCCGGTGGCCGACCGCCGCGGCGATCGGGGCGGCCGTCTCCTGGGTTCGTTCCATGGGGGAGGCGTAGACCGCCGTGACCCGGCTCTTCGGCCGACGCTTGTGATGGGCTTTGCCCCGGAAGGCGAGGTCGGCGATTCGAGCGGCTGCGGTTTCGGCCTGGGCCAGACCCTCATCGCCCAGATGCAGACCGGGAGCCCGACCGGGAAGGACCTGGCCGGTGGTGGGGGTGCGGCCGTGACGGACCAGCAGAACCAGCGTCGGCTTCTTGGACGAGCTGCGTGCCATTACTGGAAACCCTATCGTCGCGGCCTAGCATGTCCGGCATCGACGGTGACAGACCAACCGAGGTACCGGACGGCGGCGAGACGGCGACCGACGACCTCGATCACATCAGCCGGGACGTGATCGCCTGCCGGGCCTGCCCTCGCCTCGTGGAATGGCGGGAAAAGGTGGCGACCGACAAACGCGCCGCCTACGCCGACGAGGAGTATTGGGGCCGAGGCGTTCCACCGTTCGGTGACCCCGAGGCCCGCATTGCCGTCATCGGCTTGGCCCCGGCGGCCCACGGCGCGAACCGCACCGGCCGGATGTTCACCGGCGACCGGTCCGGAGACTGGCTCTTTCGAGCCATGCACCGGGCCGGGCTGGCCAACCAGCCGACCAGCGTCGACCGCGGCGACGGTCTCGAGCTGAAGGGCGCCATCGTCACCTCACCGGTCAAGTGCGCGCCACCGGCGAACAAGCCGACGACCGCTGAGCGGGACCGCTGCAAACCATTCCTCGAGCGTGAGTTGGCCGTGGTGGACCCGGCGGTGTTCGTCGTCCTGGGCGGCTTCGGCTTTCAGGCGCTGTGCCGGCACCTCGACGTGCGACCGCGGCCGGCGTTCGGTCACGGTGTCGAGGTCGAACTCGACGGCGGCCGCCACATCGTGTGCAGCTACCACGTGAGCCAGCAGAACACCTTCACCGGGCGGCTCACCGAGGAGATGCTCGACGCGGTCTTCGCTCGGGCCAAGGAGCTGGCGTTCGGGCCGGCCACCATCGGGCAGTGACCGGGCTCGGTGGGTCTATCGTGGGATGGGTGAAGCCGGCACGTGAGCGACGTTGGGTTCAGGGCTGGGTCGTCGTGGCGGTCCTGGCCGGCCTGGCGACCGCAGGGCTCGCCGCGTGCTCCGACGATGAACCCGTCGACTACACCGCCGCCCACCGCGAGGCGTTCCTGGCCGCCTGCAGCCGACCGCTCGACGACCCGCGCCTGTTGAGCGACGTCTGCGGCTGCGTCTACGACCGCGTCGAGGATGAGGTTTCATTCGGCGAGTTCCAGCGGCTCGACAGTCTTCTGGCGGGAGAGGCCGCGGCGGCGGGGGTTGTTGCCGATACCGATGCCGACGGCGCCGACGCCGACGGTGCTGTGGCCCCGCCGACGACCGCCACCGAGCTTCCGACCGAGATCGCCCAACTCGTTGCGGACTGCTTCACCACCGAGGCCGATCTCTGACCCACCCCGAACCGGCGGTCCTGTCCCTCCGTTTTGGGGGGTCTACAGCCGCCATATGCGCGCACCGGCGCCCACAACCCGAACCGGCGGTCCTGCCCCTCCGTTTTGGGGGGTCTACAGCCGCCGGAATCGGGTGTGAGGGGTAGGTTCCTCCTGGCCGACGGCGTTCCGCTAGCTTGGTAGGCGATGGCCCAGACCAAACAGCGGTGGACGTTCCAGTGGAAAGAGCTCTATGAGGAGGTCATCACCTCCGGGCTCTGCACCGGCTGTGCCGGCTGTGTGATCGCCTGTCCCCACGATGTGATCGGCTACAAACACGAGCCGGGCGCCTACAAGCCGTTTCATCTGGAGGACGAGCTCGGCCCCGACAACTGCGGCCACGGCGAGAACGGCTGCACCCTCTGCACCCGGGCCTGCCCCCGGTTCCGGTCCTGGGAGACCGAGGCCGACGAACACCTCCACGGCCGCACCCGTCACGACGACGAGATGTCGGGCATCTACAAGGACATCCTGCTGGTTCGGGCGGCCGACGACTCGGTCTACGAAGCCGGTCAGGACGGTGGGCTCGTGTCGTCGATCCTCATCTGGTGCCTGGACAACAAGATCATCGACGGGGCCCTGGTGTCGGTACTCGAAGGCGGCACCGGGGGGTGGAAGGCCAAACCCGGCGTGGCCACCAATCGAGACGAGGTACTGGCCGGCGCCGGTAGCCGCTACACCTACTCGGCCAACACCATCGCCTACAACGAGGCCGTCGAACGCGGACTCGAGAACCTGGCCCTGGTCGGTATGAGCTGTCAGACCTCGATCGGTCCGGTCATGTGGCATCGCCGGGCCGGCAAGGTCTCCAAACCGATCAAACTCAACATCGGGCTTCTCTGCTCCAAGAGCTTCGACGACTCGATGTTCGACGAGCTGTTCTACCTGAAGTACGGGCTCCGCAAGGAGAACATCGTCAAGATGAACATCAAAGGCGTCTTCCAGGTGTGGATGGACAACGGTGACTACCACGAGATCAACCTCAAGGAGTGCCACGCCTGGACCCGGGAGGGGTGCAATCACTGCCCCGACTTCGCCGCCGAACACGCCGACATCTCCACCGGTGGCATCGGCAACGAGACCGACTGGACCCTCACCATTGTGCGCACCGATCTCGGGCGAGCGGTGATCAACGCCATGATCGAAGACGGCGTCATCGAGACCCGTCCCGGCGACGACGATCCGGGAGCGATCGCCCTGATGCATCGGCTGGCCGAGAACAGTCGCAAGCGGTGGCCCGAGTGGGCCAACGGCGAGGCCAGGGTCGGAATCGGGGCCAAAGCCTGACGTCGCCTGCTATCGGTTTGACGACGTCGGCTACAGGAAGCTGTCGGTGAGTATGTCGGCGATCCGGGTGGCCATGTCGTGGGCGAAGGCCTCCGTGACCCCGATCGGGGTGACCTGAATGGTCTCGTTCAGGTGGTTGGTCACCGACCCGGTGCCGTCGGACTCGATCTGGAGCACCGTGCCACAGGGCCGGCTCAGCTCGTCAACCGTTTCGGCCAGCACGATGTAGCCCGGTGTCTGTGCTCGGACCGAGCCGAGCACGCCGAGTTCATCGGCCCCGCCGACGTCGGCGGGATCGATCACCGGAACCTCGGTGGTGGGATGGGGGTCGACCACAACCGCCTCGGCGTCGACGGCCACCGCCGCCTCGGTGGTGTCGACGTCCTCGGCCGAGACGTCACCGGCGTCGCCGGTTCCAGCGGGCGGCCGATCGTTGGCCTCGCGTCGGGCTGCCTCGTTGACCCTGGCCCCATCGGCGCCGTCGATGATCGTGACCACGTACGGGCTGTCATCGCCGGCGGAAAGGATGGGCGGTAGTGCCCGGGCCCAGTTCCAGCTCGTCGCCGTGTTCTTGCCGGAACGGATAGCGAATTGGATATCGCCGGGCATCGACAGCGTGGCGAGCGACAGGATGGCATGGCGGCAGGCGGCGAGGCGGGCGGCCCGTTTGCCCACGATACCGAGCGGTCCGTAGAGCAGATTGGCTGTCACCGGCACCCACGGAAGGAGGCTCATGTCGACGATCGACTCGTGCAGCATCTCGGGAATCAGCTCCGGATTGTCGAACTTCGGTTCCCAGGGGATGCTGGCGTAGCCGACACTGAACCGGCCGAACAGCGGGTGGTCGCCGCTGCGTTCCCACAGGCCGGGGTCGAGGCGTGACAGGCGGGTCTTCAGCTCCTCCGGGTCGGGGTGCATCAGCCGGTGACGTTCGGCCACCACCGATCTGGTCCGCCGGATCGACTGCAGGAAGTTCCACGCTGAGCTTCCGACGGCACCTCTGGTGAGCGGGTTGCGGTTGATGATCGTGCCCAGGCGTGATCCCATCAGTTGGTCGGGTGACAGCGGTTCGTCGGATCCGATGGCGGGCACGGAAATGGCCGAGATCGAAGCGAAGGCGGCCCCGATCGCCTCCATCCGGGACTCACTGCTGGCCGGGGGGCGGGGACGGCGAACCGAGAAGCAGGCGCTGGAGACGTTCAGTAGTGCGTCGCCCATGATCATCGGCTCGTCGACTTCGATCTCGTCGATGACGGCCCGTGCCGATCCTGGGTGGACGACCACCTCACCGTTCTCCAGCACTCGTAGGGAGAACGAACCGCCTTCGTTCGACTCGTTGAACTCGAAGGCCCGGCCCACGGTGAGCTTCATCATCGAGCCGGCCGTGAGCCCGGCGACCTGACGCATCTCGAGGTACGAGTCGTCGGCCGGCCGTGATTCGGTGGCTCCAGAGTCGTCGCGTCCATGCTCGGTGTCGCGGCCGTGATCGGTGTCGCCGTCGTCGACGGCCCCATCGATGACGGCCTGTTCGGAGAGCGTCTGTTCGGAGATGGTCTGTTCGGACGGCGTTTCGGCGGCCTCCGGCTCGCCATCGGTGCCGATCTCGGGGGTCTCGTCGATCGCTTCCCCTGGTTCGGTGATGGTGGCGGTGTCGGGGTCGTCGTTTCCGCCCACCGCATCGACGTGCTCCGTCTCACCGGTCGAGGCGGGATCCGGGCTCGTCGTCTCGGGTTCGGCCAAACGGTCGTCGGGAACAGAGCCGAGTATGACCGTCTGAGCGTCGTCGTCCGTCGGCGTAGGTGTGGCCGACCGTGTGAAGGAGTCGATCGGCGCGACGTAGTTCTCAGACGAGAACTCGTCGGTCTTCGTCGTTCCCCCGGGTTCGCCGGTTTCCTGCACCTCGTCGGTGGTCAAGCTGATTCTCCAATGCCGCCGTTACTTCCCTCCGCCTGCCGGTAGCGGAGGGGTTCTCGCGACCATCATAGACATGGGTCCCTGATCGGCTTAAGGCGAATGGAAAGGTTTCGTCAGGGCGGCCCGGAGGTCGAGGCACTTCTGGCGCGAGACACAGCCGAGGAGGTGATCGTTCACGATCCCCATCGCCTGCATGCCGGCATAGGCCGTGGTCGGTCCGACGAACCGGAACCCCCGACTCTTCAGCTCCTTGCTCAAGGCGGTGGACTCCGGCGTCGTGGCCGGAACGTCGGCCAGTGACCGGGGTGCCGGTTGATCGGCCGGCTCGTGGCTCCAGATGAGCCCGGCCAGCGTCTCGCCACCGTCCCACAGTTCGAGCATGCGACCGGCATTGTTGATCGTCGCCTCGATCTTGCCCCGGTGTCGGATGATGGCGGCGTTGGTCAGTAGACGTTCGACGTCGTCGGGTCCATAGCCGGCGACGACCGTGGCGTCGAAGTTCTCGAACGCCTCCCGGAACGCCTCCCGTTTGCGGAGAATGGTGATCCACGACAGTCCGGACTGGAAGCCCTCGAGGCACAGCTTCTCGAACAGGGTCCGTTCGTCGATGGTCGGCTCGCCCCACTCGTGGTCGTGGTATGCGACATAGTCTGGAGTGCTTACGCCCCACGGGCAACGGGCCACGCCGTCGACGTCGACGCTGAGGTCGCCGAGGTCGGGGTCGCCGAACTCGGGGTCGTCGGGCGGGGGGTCGGAACTCACGGTGGGGTGTCGTCGGTGTCGAGCGTCGGGAGCTGGTCGGGCATGAGCGCCGTTCCGCTGCGTCGCTGCTGGTCGATCAGGTCTCGGTCGCAGTGCCAACAAAGGTTCTCGGCCGTCGTCGAGACGATCGAGAGCTGGGTGCCGCGGGACTTCTCGATCACGGCGACCGGTGCGGCGTAGATGTCGGTCGACCCGCACCTCGGGCAACTGGCCCGGGGATCGCGGTCCCAGCCGGTGTCACAGGATCCGCAGGTGATATGGATCAGGTCACCGTCGCGCTCACCGACCAGATCATCGATTTCCCCGCAATTGGGACAGGCGATGTCGTCGGCACTCACGAAAGTCATCGTAGCGGTTGGCTCTCCGGGCACCGGAACGGGTGGCATCGCACCTCGACCACCGCCACCGGCACCTGTCGGGGTGGTAGCGTTGGGATTCTTGAGCCGCACCATCGTTGACCGCACGGGCCTTGACGGCCCGGTTCCGCCTGCCCGCCCTTCCGCCCGCCACCGTCGCCCCGGTCGAAGTCCGGCCCGAAAGGCGCTCATCGGCCTCGCCGCGTTCGTCCTGCTGGGCGCCGTCGTCGGGGCGGCCTGGGTCTATCACCGCTACCGCCAGTTCGATTTCGTCGAGGTCCCGGGTCTGGAGGTCCCCGCCGCCACGTCGGCTCCGACGAACTGGCTGTTGGTCGGCACCGACAGTAGGGAGGGTGTCGATCCCGCCGCCAACGACTTCCTCGGCGACACCGAGGCCATTCCGGGTCAGCGGGCCGACACGATAATGGTGGCCCGCATCGATTCGGCCACACAATCGATCGACCTGCTGTCGGTGCCACGGGACCTGTGGGTTCCGATCGTCGGCGAGGGCGAGGGTCGGATCAACGGCGCGTTCAACGGGCCGGGTGGCCGCGAGCGGTTGGTGCTCACCGTGCAGAACTACCTCGGCCTACCGATCAACCACTACGCCGAGATCAACTTCTCCGGCTTCCAGGCCATGGTCGATGCGCTCGGCGGTGTGCCGATCTGGTTCGACGCTCCGATCCGCGATTCGCACTCGGGGCTCAACATCTTGGATGCGGGCTGCCATATGCTCGACGGCCCCCAAGCCTTGTCGTTCACCCGATCCCGCCATGCCGAGGTCCTCCAGGACGGTGCATGGGTGGCGGAGCAGACCGGGGATCTCGGCCGCACGGCCCGTCAGCGCGAGTTCCTGTCGAACGTGGCCGCCACCGCGTCGACGAAGGTCAATGTCGGTGGGTTGTTGACTCTCGACCGGCTCCTCGGGGCTGCGGCCGAGACGATGGTGGTGGCCGACGGTGCCGGCGTCTCCGATGTCGCCAATCTGGCCCGGACGTTCGCCGCCGCCCAGGGGGGACAGTTCACGACCCATACGCTCCCGGTGAGTGACTGGGTCACGCCCGGTGGGGCTCAGGTGCTCTTGCTCGACGAGGCCGCCGCCCAGCCGACGCTCGACCTGTTTCGCGATCAAGGTGCCGTCCCCGAGGATCAGACTCTGTCGGGCGACCAGACCCTTCCCGAGCCGAAGGTCGGCACGGTGATCGGCTTGTCGGCCGACGAGCTGGCCTCCACCGCCATCCCGGGCGTCAGCCAAGCCGACTGTCGGAACCAGACCCCGTAGTCTCGTCGTCCCATCGCATCCGGCGGTTGCGGTGTGCTGCTCTGGGGGGTCTACAGCCGCCGGTTGGTCGTCGGTCGGGTGAGTCGTCGCATCCGGCGGTTGCGGTGTGCTGCTTTGGGGGGTCTACAGCCGCCGGTTGGCGTGGGTGGTGTCAGTCGGTGAGGAGGGCGAGAAGATCGTCGACGATCTCGCCCGGTGAACCGTCGGCCGGGGTGTAGCGGCGCTCCGGGCTCGCCGGGGCCTCGTAGGGGTCGTCGATACCCGTCATGCCGCTGATCTCGCCGGCACGAGCCCGGGCGTAAAGGCCCTTGGGGTCACGGGCCTCGCAGACGTCGAGCGGCGTGTCGACGAAGACCTCGAAGAACGGCAGGTCGGCGGCTTCGTGCAGCTCCCGGGCCAGCTCCCGGGCTGCTCGATACGGGCTGATCAGCGGGACGACGGCCACGACCCCGGCGTCGGCGAACAGCCGGGCCACGTGTGCCACCCGGCGGACGTTCTCGTCTCGATCCTCGGCCGAGAAGCCGAGGTCACCGTTGAGGCCGTGGCGGATGTTGTCGCCGTCCAACAGGTAGGCCGGGCGGCCTCCGGCGATCAGACGTCGTTCGAGTTCAACTGCGATCGTCGACTTGCCGGAACCCGACAACCCGGTCAGCCACACGGTCGCCCCTGATCCGGCTGCCGACCACCGGTCGGAGCGGTCGACGGCGCTGGCCTGCCACACCGTGTTCTCGGTTCTCATAGCGTGCGGAACGCCTACTCGGTGTCGCGGATCATGCCGGCCCCGACGGTGACGTTCGTTGCCTCGTCGACCAGGATGAAACTGCCGGTGGCGCGGTTGGCCTGGTAGTCGTCGGCGAAGAGCGGCTGGGTGACCCGCAGACGAACCCGTCCGATCTCGTTGAGCGACAGCGCGGTGGCGTCCTCGTCGCGGTGCAGGGTGTTGATGTCGAGCCGGTAGCGCAGGTCCTTGACCAGCGCTCTGGCCCATTTGGTCGTGTGCTTGATGGCGAGTTTCGAGCCTTCGGTGAGCCTGGTGGTGTCCGACATCCAGCACACCATGGCCTCGAGATCCTGGGTCACGGCCGGCTGATTGTTGACCCGGCAGATCATGTCGCCCCGGCTCACATCGAGCTCGTCGTTGAGCTGCACGACGACCGACATCGGGGCGATGGCCTGCTCCACCGGACCGTCGGGGCCGTGGATGGCCTTGATGTGGGTGGTGAACCCGGACGGCAGCACGGCCACCTCATCACCCGGCTTCAGCACACCGCCGGCCACGGAACCGGCGTAGCCCCGGAAGTCGTGGTGCTCGGTGCTCTGGGGCCGGATCACGTACTGCACCGGGAAGCGCACGTCGACCATGTTGAGGTCGGAGCCGATGTAGACCTCTTCCAGATGATGCAACAGCGTGGCGCCGTTGTACCACTCCATGTTGGCGGATCGATCGACGACGTTGTCGCCGTGGAGGGCCGAGATCGGGATGAAGGCCAGGTCGGGAACATCGAGACGGGACGCGAAGTCGATGTATTCCGCCCGGATGCGCTCGAACGTCTCCTGGTCGTAGTCGACCAGATCCATCTTGTTGACGGCCAGCACCAGATGGGGGATGCGGAGCAGGCTGGCGATGAACGAGTGGCGGCGCGACTGCTCGGTCAGACCCTTGCGGGCATCGACGAGAATGATCGCCAGGTCGGCGGTCGAGGCACCGGTGACCATGTTGCGGGTGTACTGGATGTGACCCGGCGTATCGGCGATGATGAACTTGCGGCGGGGCGTCGTGAAGTAGCGGTAGGCGACATCGATCGTGATGCCCTGTTCACGCTCGGCCCGCAGACCGTCGGTCAGCAGCGCAAGATTGGTGTGCTCGTCACCTCGCTCGGCCGAGGTCGCCTCGATCGATTCGAGCTGATCCTCGAAGATCGACTTCGAGTCGTACAGCAGCCGTCCGATCAGGGTGCTCTTGCCATCGTCAACGGAGCCGGCAGTGGCTAGTCGTAGGAGATCCATGTCAGCTCTCTGCAGTGGCTGGTCGTAATTGGGTCATGGCGGTTAGAAGTAGCCTTCCTTCTTGCGGTCTTCCATGGCCGCTTCGCTGGTGCGGTCGTCGGCCCGGGTGGCGCCTCGCTCGGTGATCCGGGTGGCCGCCACCTCCTCGATGATCTTGTCGATCGAGTCGGCCGGGGACTCGACGGCACCGGTGCAGGTGGCGTCACCGATGGTTCGGAAGCGCACCTTGCGGGTCTCGACCGTCTCACCCTCCATCGGCTTCAGGAATTCGGTGACACCGAGCCACATGCCGTCTCGCAGGAAGACCTCCCGCTCGTGCGACAGGTACACGTGGGGAACCTCGATCCCGGCATCACGGATGTAATGCCAGACGTCGAGTTCGGTCCAGTTGGAGATGGGGAACACCCGCATGTGTTCGCCGGCGTTGTACCGGCCGTTGTAGAGACTCCACAACTCCGGTCGCTGGCCCTTGGGGTCCCACTGGCCGAACTCGTCACGGAAGCTGTAGACCCGCTCCTTCGCCCTGGCCTTCTCCTCGTCTCGTCGAGCACCGCCGAAAAGGGCGTCGAACCGGTTCTTCTCGATGGCGTCGAGCAGCACGCCGGTCTGCAGCCGATTGCGTGACGCCCGAGGTCCGGTCACGTCGGAGATCTTTCCCTCGTCGATGGCCTCCTGCACCGATGCAACGACCAGACGCAGGTTGTTCTCGGCCACCATCCGGTCGCGGAACTCGATGACCTCAGGGAAGTTGTGGCCGGTGTCGACATGCATGATCGGGAACGGCAGAGGAGCGGGGGCGAAGGCTTTCAGGGCCAGGTGCAGGACGATGATCGAGTCCTTGCCGCCCGAGAACAGCAGCGCCGGGCGCTCGAACTCGGCGGCCACCTCCCGGATGATGAAGATTGCTTCAGCCTCGAGGTTCGAGACGTGCGACAGTCTGGTGGTCATTCAATTCCTAACGATTTGGGGCCTACGAGTGGAGGCCCTACGGTTCGGGCCCTGACGTCTCGGGCCTGTTGAGCTCGGTGTGACGGCGACGCCCGGCGCCCCTGGGTGCTCTGGCGCTGCGCGGTGAGAGCCAGGAGCGGGCGAGGTTGTGCCGCCCACCATCGTAGTGCTGCTGACCGTTGTATCGGACCGATGATATTACCCCTTAGGTAGACGTTCGATCCGGTCGAAGTTTCTGGTATGGCGGTCATGAACCCGGACGGCGGGACCATCGGCACCCCGACCGACACCCGACCCTCCGGCCGGTTGGCGGTCGGCGCCGGTGACGGCCGTCGCGTTGATCGTCGGGCGGTCCCCGTTGGCCGCCGCCGCGACGATCCACCGTTCGAACGGCGACGGATCCTGTTCGTCTCGTCCGGCGGTGGTCACCTGGCCCAGCTCCTCCAGCTGAGGCCGTGGTGGACCCATCACGAGCGGCGATGGGTGTCGTTCGATCTTCCCGACGCCCACTCCAAGCTCGACGGTGAGGATCTGGTGTTCGCCCATCATCCGACCACGAGAAACGTCATCAACCTCGCTCGTAACACACCTTTGGCCCGACGGGTACTGCGTGACTTCGAGCCCCACGTCGTTATCTCCACGGGCGCCGGCGTCGCCCTGCCGTTCTTCGCCGTGGCCAGGGCGATGGGCATCCCGACCGTCTACCTCGAGGTCTACGACCGAATCGACTCCCGCACGTTGACCGGGCGACTGTGCCGCCCGTTTACCTCGATGTTCTGCGTGCAGTGGCCGGAGCAGCAGAGGCTCTACGCCGGGAGCGAGCTGACGGGACCGGTGTACTAGATGTCTTCGATCGAACAGGTGCCCGGCCCCCACAGCGGCAGCGGAAATGTGACGACCACCAGGTTGTATCGGCCACCGGCTCGTCGATCGACCACGGAGCTGGTGGTGTCGGTCGGAACGGATCATCATCGCTTCGACCGGCTGATCGGCTGGATCGACGATTGGCGTGATCTCCATCCCGACGTGGTGGCGGTTGTTCAAGCCGGCACGTCGGCTCCGTCACGACACGACTGCCGGGAGCTGATCCCCCACGGTGAGTTGCTGGAGTTGTTTCGGGGGGCCACCGTCGTCGTAAGCCACGGTGGTCCATCGACCGTGATGGACGCCAGAATGTCGGGCCGGCTCCCCATCGTCGTGGCCCGAAACCCGGCCTATCACGAACACATCGACGAGCACCAGATGCGGTTCGCCGAGCACCTCGCCCGCCACGGGGTCGCCGTGGTCGTCGACAATCGAGACGACCTGTTCGCCGTGCTCGACCAGGCTCTGGCCGATCCCGACGCCTTCTCCGTCGCCGCCGATCACGGCAACGCAACCGGCGTGACGTCGTTCGCCCGGGCGGTTGATTCTCTGATCGGGACACGGACGCCGTTGGAGCAGCCGCCGCCCGCTTCCGCCGACACGGGCCGACCGGCCGAGTCGACAGGCTCGCCGGCGTTCGATCGGCGCTCGAGTTCCGCGCCCTACCCGCTCGTCGATCGCCGAAGGAAGATGCCGTGACCACCTCCGATGTCCCGATGCCGACGCCGACCGTCGACTCCCCCGAACCCCAGGCCGGTGGCCTCGCCGATCCGGAGCGGCGCTCGCCGGTAGCGGTCGTTGAGACCGCCGATGAAGGAGTCGGCGAGACGACCGATGAAGCTGTCGTCGAGACGACCGACCGAGAAGAGGCCGGCGGCCATCTCGCCGACCGCTCGGTTTCGGTGATCATCGCCACCAGGGATCGTCCTCAGCTGCTACGACGGGCGCTCGCCGGTGTGCTGGCTCAGCGCCACGAGGCCCCGATCGAGGTCGTCGTCGTGTTCGACCGCTCCGAGCCCGATCACTCGCTGATCGAGTTGGCCACCGACGAGGGTTGCGGCGTCGATGTCGTGGTGACGACGAATCAGCGAACGCCCGGCCTGGCCGGTGCCCGCAACAGCGGTATCGACATCGCGTCCGGGGCGTGGATCGCCTTCTGCGACGATGACGACGAGTGGCTGCCGGGCAAGCTTCAGGCCCAGTTCGATGCGCTGGAGGTGTCCCCGGGTTGTCGGGCCGCCTGCACCGGGATCCTCATCCGCTACGAAGGAAGTGACACGGCCCGCATGCCGGATCGTGATCGTGTCACCTTCGACGGCTTTCTCCGTGATCGGATGACCGAGGTTCATCCGTCGAGCTGGCTCGTGCACCGGCGGACGCTCGTCGAGCGGATCGGCCTCGTCGACGAAGAGATCCCCGGCAGCTACGCCGAGGACTACGACCTGTTCCTCCGCACCGCCCGCAGGACCGGGATCGCGGTGGCCGAACAACCCCTGGTGCGGGTGTGGTGGCACGGCGCATCGTTCTTCTTCGAGCGCTGGAAGATGATCGACGAGGCGCTCGCCTATCTCACCGAGAAGTATCCCGAGTTCGAACGCCACGCCGACGGCCTTGCCCGCATCCGGGGTCAACAGGCGGTGGCACAGGCGGCCATGGGGGATCGGGCCCGGGCGCTGCGGACGATCGCCGCCACCGCCCGGCTCCACCCCACCGAGAAACGTCTGCCGCTGGCCCTGGCGGTGGCGGCGGGCGTGAAGGCGGAGTCGGCGCTCAAACTGGCCCACCGCTTCGGCAAGGGCATCTGAGGCGCGCCGACAGCTGATCGGGCCGCTTCGAGGATTTGGCGGATTCGGCGCGCTCGCCGTGCGCTCGATTCCTTCCCGATCTCGACCCGAGGCTCACGGTTGGGCGGAAACGGCCGTCTGCTTTGGCCCGGGCGCGATTACACTGGCCGACCTAGCAGCCCTCGTAGCTCAGGGGATAGAGCATCGGCCTCCGGAGCCGTGAGCGCAGGTTCGAATCCTGCCGAGGGCGCGATTGTGATGTCTCGCGACATCGGCAAGGCCCGAACCCTCGGTTCGGGCCTTGTTTAGTGTTTGGTTGGGCTTGGTAGTCCGCCGGCAAACCTCGCGAGGGTGACGCTCGACGAGGACAACTCAGCCTCTGTCAGTTGTTGCCGATGTACTTGACGAGACTCCGAGTAGGACAGATGACCAATTGAGATTTCGGCCGTGTGGGACAGGATTGCCACCCTGGGCCAACGATGACGAACCGGTCGGAGTACTGTTCCGCGGCGGCTACGGACATGACCAGCTTCGGTTCGTTCCGTACGGTCAAATCCTGCTCCTAGGCGCTGTGTTGGTTGGTTATGCGGTGGCTGGCGCCTGGGCTGGCCTTCTGGTGATGGTGGTTGTCTTTGGCCCGCTTGCCGGAACGATGATCTACTTTGGGCTCCGTGCTCGACAGTGGCAGTGGTCGAGTGTCGAGGTGTACGGCGACGATGTGCTCGTCCGGAACCAGGGCGCGTGTCACCTTTTCAGATTGGACACGCTGACACATAGCAAGACCGGGATGGGTGGTTTGTCCCCGTATCGCCTCAAGATCAGCGATCCCGAGGGTAGGGATGTGCTGTGTTTTGGACTCGCAGATCGAGGCTTCTTTGACGTCGACGGTCCGGATGTTGACGACTTCAGGCGCGCCGTGGAGCTTCGACAGAACGGCGGATCCTAGCGCTGCCAGGCTCGGCCCGTCGATTCACCAGTCAATATCGGTGGCGTCGATGCCTACGGTGCGCGATGCTGCTCGTCGTGACCGAAGGTCGCCTCATTGTGGTGACGGGAATCATGGCCGCCGGGAAGTCAACGATCGCACAGGCGATCGCCGAGCGGTTCCCGGTGAGCGCACACGTTCGGGGAGATCACTATCGCCGCTCCATCATCCGGGGCAGCCACGACATGTCGCCGGACCCGACTGCGGAGGCCCTTGACCAGTTGCGGCTCAGGTACCGGATTGCCATCGCTGTGGCCGAGCACTATCGGAAGGCTGGTTTCGTTGCCGTATTGCAGGACGTCATCATCGGGCCGATGCTTGACGATTTCGTCGCAATGGTCCCGCATCGACCCTTCTCACTCATTGTCCTCACTCCCGAGCCATCGGTGGTGACGGCGCGGGAGCGTGATCGAGACAAGACCGGCTACGTCGACTTCACGGTCGATCAGCTTGATGAAGTGCACCGATCGAGCACTCCGAAGCTGGGATTCT
The DNA here is from genome assembly GCA_965216675.1 of Acidimicrobiales bacterium. Classification (GTDB taxonomy): domain Bacteria; phylum Actinomycetota; class Acidimicrobiia; order Acidimicrobiales; family SZUA-35; genus JAHELU01. The sequence continues at coordinate 4,301,046 of CBDCGK010000004.1, forward strand.
GGCTCGACTCGACGCTGCTCACGGTCGATGAGACCGTTGGTCTGGCCCTGAGTGAACTTGATGCGGCAGCGCGTATCGACTGACGCGACGCTGTTGTCTCGCGACATCGGCAAGGCCGATCACTCCTCGTAGGCGTCCGACCAGACGATCAGCCAAAGGTCGGGACTGGGGTCGGAGGACGGTGTCGGCTCGACGAAGAAGGCGTGATTCCACACCCGGGAGAACGAGTCGAGATCGGTCTCGCGGGTGAAGAGATGCCGGGCAACGGTTGCCCGCTCAGGCTGACTGTCGACGAGTTCCATGATCAGGGCGGCAAGCGCGGTGGCCGCTGCTCCGAATTCTCCGGCCTGCTTGTGGTTCAACAGGTCCGGAACGATGGCATGGTCCTCCCGCTCGAAGGTGGGGGACCCGCCTCCCTGCACCGGAATCGCATCGTTCAACGCCTCGATGATGTTCGCCTGCGAGCGCTGACCCATCGAGCTGTTCTGGCCGCTGAAGAACTCGATGCCGTCCGGGTTGGCGACGCGATACAGCGCGATCCTCGGTACGAACCGGAACGGGCCGAGGTCGGAGGCGAAGTGTGTGAGGAACTCGGCCAGCGCCTCCTCCCGCTGGTTGGTCCCGGCGACGCCACGGTCCAACTCGATTTCCTTCTCCGCCGTGACGGGAACGTCCGAAGGGCCGACGCCTTCCGCGATGGCGGTGAACTGTTGAGGGCATTCCCCGGCGGTGACGGTCGGGTGCTCGATGTCGGGATCGGCATCGGGCGGGAGCAGGGTGACGTCGAGTGGCGGGGTCGGGTCACCGGGATCGAGGATCTCGGCTCGGAGTTCGAAGTCGAGCGTGGCCGTGTTGGGTTGGCCCAGAACCCCGGCTTCGGTCACCTCGACGCTGATGGTGCGACTGTAGTGAGCCCCCGGATGGACGATGTAGGGCACGACATGGCGGCTGCTCACGGCGCGATCGTCGGTCACGAAATCGGCCTCGATGACCGAAACCCACCAGGTGTCAGACACCTCATCGTCCTCCTGGGCCTGACGAACGCCGATCACGCGCTGAGTCGAATCGGTCTCCCCCGTGCCCACCGACGACTGCATCTCGGACAGTCCGGCCGGGGTCTGAAAGTAGAAGGTCCAGTCGTCGCCGACGGCTTCGCCGCGATAGTGAATGCGGTCGAGTCGGTAGACAATGTCCACGTCCATGTTTCCTCCTCTGTTGGTGTTGACAAGACCGGACGTCGACACCGTCAGATACATGAACATGACAACCCTCAAACATGACAATCCTCACATCGATCCGGTGATCGATGGGACTACGCCGGACCGCCGGGTCGCCTCAGAGTTGGACGCATGGAACCATGCATTCAACTCCGCAACCTGACCAAGGACTACGACTCCCCGACAAGCGGGACGATCCGTGCCGTCGACGGCATCGACCTCGACGTCGGATCCGGCGAAATCGTGGCCCTCCTCGGCCCGAACGGCGCCGGGAAGACGACCACCATCGACATGATCCTCGGCTTTATCGAGCCCAGCGCCGGTGAAGCCACCGTCTTCGGCCGCAAGCCCCGCCAAGCGGTGGCCGACGGCCGAGTCTCGGCCGTACTCCAGACCGGTGGCCTGCTCGGCGACCTCACGGTGGCCGAGACCGTACAACTCGTCGCTTCGATCCATCCGAAGCCGATCGAAGGCCACGTCGACCCCGTCGCCGACGTGCTCGAACGCACCGGTTTGACGGGACGGGCCGACCGCCTCGTCAAAGTCTGCTCCGGCGGCGAACAGCAGCGACTGCGCTTCGCCCTCGCCCTCCTCGCCGACCCGGACCTCCTGCTGCTCGACGAGCCGACCGCCGGGATGGACGTCGAGGCCCGACAGACGTTCTGGGCCGCAATGAACACCGAGGCCGACCGGGGCCGAACCATCGTCTTCGCCACCCACTACCTCCAGGAGGCCGAGGACTTCGCCCGACGAACGGTGCTGCTCGCCGGCGGCCGGATCGTGGCCGACGGCCCGACCGACCAGATTCGCAGTCAGGCCGCCGGGCGGACCGTACGGGCCCGGGTGGACATCGCCCGTATCGAACACGCCGCCGACATGGTTCGCCGGATGCCCGAGGTTCGCCGAGTGGCCGTCGACGGCAACCGGCTGACCGTCGAGACCGCCGAGTCCGATGCCGTCGCCGCCGCCCTCATCGGCGAGTTCGGCGGCACCGACCTCGAGATCGAGGCGGCTTCCCTCGAACGGGCCTTCGTGGCCCTGACCAACCGCCCTGACTGAGCACGACCACCGAAACACCTCACCACTAACACAACGACCGCAACAACGACCAAAGGACCAGGACCATGAATATGACCTACTATCGACTTGAACTCCGTCGGCTGCGGCGGGACTACGTGACCATGTTCTTCACCGCCGGATTACCGGCCTTCATGTATGTGATCTTCGGCGCCTCACAGGGATACTCCGACGAGCCGGTGCGCGACGGCAACGTGGCGATGCTGGTCATGATCGGCATGGCGGCTTACGGCGCCGTCAGCGCCACCACCGGCATCGGCGGCTCGGTCGCCGTCGAACGGATGCAGGGCTGGAGCCGCCAGCTCGGCCTCACCCCGTTGACCGACGGCGGCTACGTCCGGGTCAAGACCGCGACCTCGCTCACTGTTGCCGCCGTTCCCATCCTCCTCGTCTACGCCATCGGTGCCGCCACCGGAGCGAAGGCTCCGCTGTCGGTGTGGCTCGGCTCGGGCGCGATCCTGCTGGTCGGCGCCACGACCTTCGCCCTGTACGGGCTCAGCTTCGGCCTCGGCTTCCGGTCCGAGGCGGCAACGGCCGCAGCCGGTGGTTCGCTCGTCATCCTCGGGTTCCTCGGCAACGTGTTCATTCCGCTCACCGGTTGGCAGCTGGCCGTCGCCAAGTTCAACCCGATGTACGGCTACGTTGCGCTCGGTCGGGCGACCCTGACCGGCGGCTCCACCATCGATCCCGACGGCGGCGCACTGATCCACGTCCCACTGTGGCAGCCGCTCACCAACATGATCGCCTGGACGGTCGTGTTCGCCGCCGTGGCCGTCGCCCTGGTGCGGCGGGGACGGGCCCGCCAGTGACCGACAGGCACGATCCGACGTCGACCACGCAGTCGGGCCAGGGCTGGCTGGGGCGCAACGCCTGGCTCCTGGCCGCCGTATGGTTGGTGTTCCTCGTCTTTCCACTGACGGCGATTCTGGCCGACGACAGCACCGGCACCGGCGTGAAGTTCACGTCGACGGTGCTGATCGTCGCGTTCGCCGCCGTCTACCTCGACGGCTTCCGCCGGCAGAACATGCGGGCCGAACAGGCTCTGCTCGACCCGCAGAATCCCGGTGGGATCTGGACCGGTCGTCTTGTCCTCGGCGGCAAAACCGTCGAGCGGCCTCCTGGTCTCGTCCACTTCGTCGCCCTGGTGGTGCTTGCGTCGGCGTTGATGCTCGTAGCCGGAGCCGGTCCGGTCGGCGTCATCCCCTTCATCGTGGTGTTCGCTGCCTTCAACTTCCCGTGGCCGATCGTGGCCGCCGTGTACGTCACCGGTGTCGGGGCCGCCGTCGTCATCCCGCTTGTCGCCGGACGTTTCGGCGACCTGTGGTTTCTCGCATTGATCGTTGCCGCCATGGGCGCTGCCGCTGTGGTGATCCGGCTGGCCGAGAACCACCAGTTCGACCGGGTTCATGTCCGCACCGGACTGGCGATCGGGGACGAGCGTACACGGGTTGCCCGCGACGTACACGACGTGCTCGGGCACAGCGTCACCGCCGCGATCCTCAAGGTGGAGTTGTGCCAGCGCCTGCTCGCCGACGTGGAGGTCGGCTCCGAGGCGAGTCGGGCCCGGATCGAGCAGTGCCGTCACCATCTGGCCGATCTCGAGTCGATCAGTCGAGGCGCCCTGGCCGAGATCCGGTCCACGGTCGGCGGCCTCCGGGCGACCGATCTGGCCGACGAGTTGACCGCCGCCCGCTCGGTCCTGGCCGATGCGGACGTGGACCTGCTGGTCACCGGCGAGATGGCGGAGATCCCGGAGCGGCACCGGCCGATGCTGGCCTGGGTGGTCCGGGAGGCGGTGACCAACGTCGTCCGTCATTCGTCGGCCGACCGGTGCCACATCGAGCTGGCGCCCGAAGCCGGGCGGGAGGGTGTTCTCCTGCGGTTCAGCGACAACGGCGTCGGTCTCGGCGCGGCCGAGGAGGGCAACGGCCTTCGGGGTTTGCGGGAACGGGTGGCGGCTTCGGGTGCGGTCGTGCAGATCGAGTCCGATACCGGGACCAGGATCGAGGTGTCACGGTGACCGCGTCCCGGGCCATTCGCCTGCTGCTGGCCGACGACCAAGCCCTGGTGCGTGGCGCGTTGGCCGCGCTGTTGGACATGGAGCCCGACATCGAGGTCGTTGCCCAGGTCGGTCGGGGAGACGAGGTTCTCGATGCGGTTGCGGCGCATGACGTCGACGTTGCCGTGCTCGACATCGAGATGCCGGGGCTGGATGGAATCGAGGTGGTGGCCCGCTTGACGGCGGTGGCTCCCTCGGTCCGATCCCTCATCGTCACAACATTCGGTCGCCCCGGCTACCTGCGGCGGGCGATGGAGGCCGGTGCCGCAGGTTTCGTCGTGAAGGACACCCCGTCCGCCGAACTGGCCGACGCCGTACGCCGGGTCGCTGCGGGCCTCAAGGTGGTCGATCCCGATTTGGCCACCGAGTCGCTCATCGAAGGCATGAACCCGCTGACCGACCGCGAGCGGGAGGTGTTGAGCGAAGCGTTGACCGGAGCCCCCGTGATCGAGATCGCCCGCACGCTCAACCTGTCCGCGGGCACGGTCCGGAACTACCTGTCGACGGCCACGGCCAAAACCCATGCCCGCTCGAGCGCCGAGGCCGCCGTCATCGCCCGGGACCGGGGCTGGTTGTAGTCCGGCATCCACGATGCGGGCGTCGGCGACGGCCGCGGCGGTCGGCCCGGACCGCAAAGGCAACGCAAAGGGCTCCGGTCCAGTATCCCGCTCGTAGGCGGCGCTGTGCCGCCTGGATCGGAGATTCAACGATGATAAACACCCGTCCGACGGTGTCGCGGCCGGCGACTCGAGTTCTCGCCGGAATAGTTGCGGCGGTGGCGGTTCTGATCATGGCCGCACCGACCGCCGTCGCCGACACGCCGAGGATCACTCAGACGTCGGACGTTCTCGCCCAGGGAGGGAACGGGCTGTATCAGGGGGACGGCGCCCGCCTCGTTCGCAGCGATGGTTCGCTCCGGATCAAATGGCAGGTGCCGACCCCTGAGCCTGGGACATACCAGTATCCGACTGCCGATCAGGTGCCCCCCGGCGCGCCGACCCATCCCGAGATCATCGCCGGATGGCCCGAGGTGTTCACCCTCTGGGTGTTCGTCTTCAACCATCCAGAGCTTTGCACCGTGCCGTGTGATTTCGACGACATCGGTGACACGCCCGCACAGGGCGGTGTACATCAGGCCGATGGCATCATCGCCCACGGCAACAAGATCACCCTGCGAGGAGACGTCGAGGTTGGGGCTCCGTCGCTGGCCGGCGCAACGCTGACATCCCCGTTGACCGCAGAGGTCCACGTTGCCATGACCTCTCACGGTCAGGCCTATTCGGGCGATGAGCTGGCCCGGCAGATGACGATTGCGGTCGGAACGCCGGCCGAATGGTGGCCCGCAATATTCCCCGCCCCGTCACCGTAGGACGCCACTCCGGCGATCACCCGATCACCTTTCCGTCGACCGGCGACCGTCCGACTCCGTCGACTACCATCTGGTCCAGGTCCACTGGAGGGAAGGTCGATTGGGGATTGCCGTTCTCGGGCCGGTGCGGCTCGTCGATGGCGACCGAACCGCACCGATTCGTTCGTCACTGCGGCGAACGCTGCTGGCCCGCCTCCTGGTCTCGTCCAATCGCTCCGTGCCTGCCGGCGAGTTGGTCGAAGCCATGTGGGGAGTCGACGGCTGGGACAGAGGTCATCAGCGGCTCTGGTTTCATGTGTCGAAGCTGCGGACCCTTCTCGACGGCCTAGCCGTGGTCGAACGGTCACCGTCCGGCTACGCCCTTCGGATCGACACCCGACAAGTGGACGCCGTCAGGTTTCAGACGCTGATCGAAGGGGCACGGGATCTGTCCGAGTCCGACCACGACCGGGCAACGGCCTTGGTGGAGGAAGCCGGCCGGCTCTGGGAGGGCACACCGTACGAGGACGTGATCGAGTGCCCCGCCGTCGAGGTCGAACGAAGGCGGCTCATCCTCCTGCACCTGGATGCGGTCGAACTGGGCTTCGACCTGGCGCTGAGAAGCGGGCGGGGGGCAGCCGTCGTCGCTGACATCGAGGCGACGATCCTGGCCCATCCGTTTCACGATCGCTACCGATCACAGCTCATGCATGCCTTGTGGCAAGCGGGGCGGACGAGTGAGGCCCGATTGGTCTACGAGGCCGCCTGCCGATTCAGTGATGAGGAGTTCGGCGGTGTAGTGGCCGCCCATCTCGACGAGGCCATGACGGCGATCGACGGGGGAGAAGAGCCCAGGCCGGCGTCGAGCACCCGCAGCTCCGAACCTCCTGTGGCCCGCAGCTGGCGGCAACGGCGGACCGGAGCGGAACCTCCGGCGTTCCGAACGTCGTTCATCGGTCGGGATCGTCTCGTGGAGCAGGTCGTGACATCGGTGCAGCATGGGGGAGTGGTGTCTCTCGTCGGCCCCGCCGGCGTCGGGAAGACCCGACTCGCCGTGGAAGCCGCCGGTTCGACTGCGGTCCGGACAGCCGTCGAACGCTGCTACTTCGTCGATCTGGCCGAGCTGGATATGGGATCTCATGTCACCCATGCCGTTGCTCAGGCTGTTCACCCCGATGCATCGTCGCTGTCGAGCCCGGTCGACACCATCGCTGCAGCGTTGGGTCGAGGCGATGCGCTTGTGATTCTCGACAACTGCGAGCACGTCATCACCGCAGTGGCCGATCTCGTTGATGTCCTGAGTCACGCATGCCCGACGGTCCGCTGGCTGACCACCGGCCGTGAGCGGCTTCGATTGTCGGGCGAGACCGTTGTCGAGGTCGCGCCGCTTGACGAGTGGACAGCCGTGCGCCTGCTCCGGCAACGGGCCGGGATAGCCGACGGGGTCTCGTCCCCGGAGGCCACTGATGTCCACCGACAGATCTGTCGACGACTCGACCACCTGCCATTGGCGATCGAACTGGCGGCCGAGCGGCTGTCGAGCCTCCCCGCCGAGGAGCTGCTGATCGGATTGGACGACCGGTTTGGTCTGCTCACCGCCGGTGACCGCGGTGGCCCGGCTCGCCAGCAGACTCTGCGGGCGGCACTGGAGTGGTCGGTGGAGCGCCTCGACGCCGACGACCGAACGGTGTTCCAGCGCATCGGCGTCTTTTCCGGGCCGTTCAGCGTGGCCGACGCCGCTGCTGTGTGTCGGGACACGGTGAACACCGCTCGTACGAGAACAGGGTTGGCGAACCTGGTGGAACGGAACCTGATCCAACGCCGCGGGCCCAATCCTCCCTTTCGGCTGCTGGAGACGATGCGACACTACGGTCTGGAGGAGCTCGATCGGTCGGGACGGCGAGAAGAGTTGCTTCAGCGGCATGCCGAGCATTTCGCCGCCAAAGCGGTCGAGCATCGAGTCGATGCTTTCGGTCCGCGGGAGAACGAGGTTGTCGACGCCGTTGTGGCCCAGTCCGGCAATCACCTCCAGGCGCTGACCACACTGATCGAGGGGCGACGCTGGGGTCCTCTGGCTGAATACGCCGAGGCGCTGGCGGACACGGTGTTCTGGCTTCGAGGCGTTTGGATCGAGCCGTTTCGACGTCTGGCGGAGCTCGCGGAGAACGTTCCCGATCCTGCACCGAAGAAGTGGTCGTCGATCCTGGCCATCGCCTCCAACGTCGCCTGGGCCCGCGGTCATGTCGATCAGGGGGAGCGGCTCCATCGACTCGGCGTCGACGTGAACCCCGACGACCCCCATGTGTGGATCCAGGGTTCGTATGTGGCAGGCCGCCTCGGTGACGGGCGCCTGGCTGCAGAACGGGCGCATCGGGCGGTGGCTGTTGCCGCGGCCGACCATCCGTGGCAGCGCCTACCTGCGCTCAATGCGTTGTCGGCAGGCTTGGCCAGGACGCCTCGCCAGGACGTGCCGGACATCGACGTCGGCAAACTGCTCCTGGACGAGGCAGCCCGTTTGCAGTCGACAACCGCTCGGTGTTACGGCGAGGCGGCCGTGGCAGCCAGGGTTGCACCGGGAACCCCGACGGCCGCCCTTCACTGTCGGCGGGCGGCGGTTCTGGCCGATCGGGGCCGCTCGCCGATGATGCGAATCTTCGCTCGGAGACTCCAGATCGCCCACCTCTCATGCGCCGACCTCGACCAGGCGCGGGTGGTCCTCATCTCGATGCTGCGAGACCCTCAGTGGAACGGTGAGGTCTTTCTGCCGACGATCGCACTGCACGCCGCTGCGGGATTCTTCGCCGAGGCAGGTCGAATGTCGCTGGCGGTGGAGCTGGCGAGCGGATTGCCGAACAGAATGTCGAATCCGGCTCGCTCGACCGCAGTGGCAAAGCTCACGGCTATGGCCGAACCAAACGTGGGCGACGAACCGTCGTTCGAGGAGATGAAGAAACGCCTTGATCGAGTTTTGATCGAGGCCGAAGCGGGAGTCTGAGCAACCGCCGTTGATGTGGTGTCGCAGATGGTGTCCGGGGATCAGAGCGACGATGCCGATCGAAGCAATCGAACAAATGTTTGACTCTCTGCTCATTTGGTGATAGGTTTCCCGTGGCGGTTGATTGCGCCTTCTTCCCCACCTCGGCGCAATTCTCGGGACCGCTCCGTGTTGTTCGTGCTCGCGGTCGACGTGCTGGTCGATCGGCGTTATTGAAAGGAGAGGTGGGGACAGTGGTCGAGACCGGATCGATTCCGGTGACCGAGGCGGTCGAGGTGTTCGAGATGTTGTCGCCACTTGTTGGTGGCGTCGACGTCGGCGAGTGTTCGCCCTCCGAGCTTCGAGAACTCACCGTGGGCGCTCGGGCGGGCCAGCAGGCCATCGAGCGGTTGCTGATGCGCATCGGAGTGGCGGCCGACCGCCTGGCGGCGGAGGGTCGGGATCCATCCGGCTCCGGTGCGCACGGCACGTTGCTGGGCGACGGTCGGAGCGTTCGCGGCTCCACGGCGCGTCGCGAGGCGGCTCGCTCGAAGACGGCGGCGTCCATGAACAAGGTCGGCGAAGCGGTCGAGCGAGGAGAGATCGGCGGCGCTCAGGTCGATGCGATCACCAGCGCCGCCAAGGGCCTCACGCCCGAAGAGCGGCGAGAGCTCGACACCGACGAGTTGATCGACGACGCCCGCCGTGATCCGGCCGACGTCTTCGCCGCAAAGGTCCGTCGTGAAGCCGAACGCATCAAAGGCGACCACGGCCTTGCGGATACGACACGAAAGCGGGCCGCCTCGACGTGGCGCCACTGGTTCGACGAACGATCGGGCATGGGCAAGATCTCGGCTGAGTTCGATCCCGAACGCTACGAATCGATCGTCAATGCCGTCGAGGCGCATCTCACCCGGCTGGCCAACGAGGGGGGCGTCAACAAGACGCCAGGTCTGGCGGCCACCGCTGCTCACGAGCTGTTGACCGGAGCCGGCAGCCGAGTCGGGAGTCGACCTCACATCAACGTCGTCGTCGACTGGGAGACGTTCAGCAAAGGCGCTCATTCGAACTCGATTCGCGAGACCTGCGCCGGTCACTCCCTGCCGCCCGAGACGATCTCACGGCTGGCGTGCGATGCCACGATCCAACGGATCGTGCTCGGCCGGCGGAGCGTGCCGATCAACGTCGGTCGCCGGCACCGCACGGCCACCGACGGCCAGTGGCAGGCCATCCGGGCCACCTATCGATCGTGTGCCTGGAGTCAGTGTGACCGCCCGCTGGCCTGGTGCCAGATCCATCACATACAGGCGTGGGAACACGGAGGGCGGAGCGATCTCTGCAACCTGATTCCTCTGTGCGGGCCGCATCATCATGCAGTCCACGACGGAGGATGGTCGTTGAAACTGAACGACGATCGGACGCTGAGTATCTTTCGGCCCGACGGTGCCCTGCACTCGATCGCTCGGCCCGACCGATTGGGAACCGGCCCGGATCGCGACGATCCGGTCGAGGCCGAAGGACCCTAGCCGTGTCCGTCGTATCAGTTGTGCCCGTCGTGTCGGGTGTGCCGGTCGCGTCGAGGGTGCCGAGCGTGAGCCGAGCTCGTCTACTGCATCTCCAGGCCGCCGTTGACCGAGACGACCGAGCCCGTGATGTAGCCGGCGTCGTCCTCGGCCAGGAACTTTACCGCCCTGGCGATTTCCTCCGGCCGGCCGAAACGGCCGACCGGGATCTTGGTGATGATCTGTTCCTGGATGGCCTCGGGGATCGCCTGCATCATCTCGGTGTCGATGAAGCCGGGCGTGATGGCGTTGACGGTGACCCCCTTGGATGCGTACTCCAGAGCGAGCGACTTGGTGAGGCCGAACTGGCCCGACTTGGAGGCCGCGTAGTTGGCCTGGCCGAAGTTGCCGGTTTCGCCGATGACCGAACTGATGTTGATGATGCGACCCGCCCCGGAGGCAACCAGGTGTTCGAGTGCGGCTTTGCACATGTAGAACGTGCCGGACAGGTTCACCCGCAACACGGCGTGCCAATCGTCGATCGTCATTTTGCGCACCGTGCGATCGACCGTTATGCCGGCATTGTTCACGAGAATGTCGAGTCGCCCGAAGGTGTCGACTGCCTCGTTGACCACCCGCTCACAGTCTTCGGGCACCCCGACGTTTCCCTCGGCCACGGCAATGGCCAGATCCTTGGCGTCGGCCGCCTCGTAGAAGGCCGCGGCCTTGTCCTTGCTGGTGCAGCCCGCCACCACTTGGACGCCCTCGGAGGCCAACGCCTCGCTGATGGCAGCGCCGATTCCGCGGGTGCCGCCAGTGACCAGTGCGACCTTGCCGTCGAGTGCCATGAGCTTCTTCTCGTGTTCTGGAATTCGAACCCGGGCGACCCCGCGGTCAGCACCGAATTTCCGCCCACGCCTGGTTCGATGCTAGTTGCCGACGACCCGCTCGTTCCACCGGATCAGGACACATCGGCGGGCTACATCGGATCACCGATCGGTGACCTAGGTCCCTATCGGGCTCCGAGAGACCAGGCGAACACTGAAAAGATGGACCACGAACGCACCGGGATGTCGCTGGACGTTCGCGAGACCCACATCTCGCGGCTGTTTTTCACTCCGGATCGCGTCTACAAGCTCCTCAAGGCCGTGGCCAACCCGTTTCTCAGTTTCGTTGACGACGACGATCGGCTCGTGGCCGCCACCAACGAGTTCGAGTTGAACCGTCGGCTGGCCCCCGACGTCTATCTCGGCACGGCCGATGTCGAGGAGAACGGCGAGCTGGTCGACCGGATGATCGTCATGCGGAGGCTGCCCGAAGACCGCCAGCTCAGCCGCCTCGTCAATGCCCCCGACGCCACGATTCGTGTCTGGGAGACGGCCAAACACATCGCTGCGCTCCACTCCGCCGAGCCTCCGATCACCGGCGATCAGGCCTCACCGGCATCGGTCCACACCCTCGCCCAGCGGTGGGCGGAGAACTTCGACGCCCTCGAGCCGTTGACCGGCACCGTCCTCGACGTCGCCGAATTCGAAGCGGTGAGGAAACTCGTGACCCGCTACATCGACGGACGGCACCAGCTCTTCGCCGACCGGATCGCCCAAGGGTGGGTCCGGGACGGCCACGGTGACCTGCGGGCCGAGCATGTGTTCTGCCTCGACGACGGTCCGCGGCTCATCGACTGCCTGGCCTTTCGCAGCGACTTCCGTGTTGGCGACGTGCTCAACGACATCGCCTTCCTGGCCATGGACCTACACCGCCTGGCCGGGCCGGAGCTGGCCCGCTCCTTCATCCACGACTACTGCGAGTTCACCTACGAGCACCATCCCTCGACCCTGGCCCACCACTACGTGGCCTATCGGGCTCACGTTCGGGCCAAAATCGCTGCCATTCGTTTCACCCAAGGGGACGAAACGGCGGCTGAGGAGGTCATCGCCTACCACAAGCTGGCACACCAGCACCTCAGCGTCGGTCGAGTCCGGCTCGTGCTGGTCGGAGGCGGCGTGGGAGTCGGCAAGAGCACCGTCGCAAACGGCCTGGCGGCCGCCGTCGGTGCCACCTGGCTGCGCACCGACGAGGTGCGGAAAGCCGGATCCGGTGACAGCCCACCGAAATACAATCCGGAGGCCCAGGACGAGGTCTATCGAGCCTTGCTCGGCCAGGCCGGAGAACTGCTGGCTCGGGGGGAGAGCGTGGTCCTCGACGCCACCTGGTCGGCCGAACGGCGCCGGGTCTGGGCTCGAGACCTCGCTGAAAGGACCCATAGTGACCTGACCGCGATCCGGCTGACAGCCCCGCTCGACGTCGCGTGCCGACGCCTGGAACTTCGCCGGGCGGTCGCCGATGACCCTTCCGACGCCACGCCCGAGCTGGCCCGCCGGCTCGACGGCCGATTCGAGGACTGGCCCGACGCCATCGCGATCTCGTCGGACCGCACGATCACCGAGACCGTCGACGACGCTGTCCGTTCCGTGGTCGCGCCGTCCGGTGATGGGGAGCTCGCCCTGGCGAGCGAACTGCTCGATACCGGACTGCCCGACCCCCAACCTTCCGACAGCGAGTCGTCAGGCGGCAGCCTGTCTGCCATCGAGCAGAAGGCGGATCGCCTCACCGTCGAGTACGCAGCCGTCCGCTTCTATCTGCGTCGAGCCGGAAAGCTCGTGCCGGAAAACCCCTACCTCAATGAGCCGGAACAACCGTGACCGGGCAGCGTGCATGGTGCACCACGTAGGTGCTGACCGAACCCAGCAGCAGGCCCTTGAACCCGCCGTAGCCTCGGCTGCCCACGACCACCATGTCGGCATCCTCCGACAGGTCGATCAGCACCGATCCGGCATGCCCGTAGGACACGCCGGTCTCGATCGTCGGCCCGTCCTCGGCGTCGACATACGGCGCCGCCATCTCGGCCACGAGCTTCTCCGCCGCCTCCCTGAACGGACCGGGTTCGAGCATCGGGGACTCGAATCCGGCCACCACCGGCAGCGACCAGACGTGACACAACAGAACCGTGTCGTCCGGTCTCGCATGGTCGACCGCCCACTCCAGCGCGGCATGCGCAGCCGGTGATCCATCGACGCCAACCAGTACTCGTGTCATGTCTGAATCGTCGCAGTTCCGGCCCCTGCTCAGAAGGGACTTTTTGCCCTAAACGGTGCCGCCACGCGCCGCCACGATGGGCCAGGACCGAAACGGGTCGAACGACCCGGCCATGACGAACTGGAGCCCATATGACCGTTGTCGATTCACAGCCAGGCGCAGCCGGGGACGGAGCTGTCCCTCGCACGGCGCCCCGTCCACCATCGGGACCCGACCCGGACAGTTCGAAGCTCATTCTCGGATTCGTCCTCGGGCTGGCCGCCATCATCGCCGCCGGTTTCGTGGCGCTGATCGCTGTGGTCATGACCGTCGGCGGTGGCGACGGTGACTCCGGTGGGGCGGGCGGCGAGATCACGTCGACGACGCTTGAACTGAGCGCCCGGGAGTTCGGGTTCTTCGGCGATCTGGTCGTGCCGGCCGGCAACGTCACCCTGCGGCTGACCAACGATGGATCCCAGGATCACAACATCGGGGTCCGCGAGCTGGGTCTGATCAGCGACAATGTCGGTTCTGGAGGCACCGTCGAGTTGGCCCTCGGCAACCTCGCTCCTGGAACCTACGAGATCTACTGCGACATCGCCGGTCACGCCGACTCCGGCATGGTCAACACCCTCACGGTCGTCGGATCGGCCGACGAGGCCGCAGCCGCCGGCGGTGGCCACGGCGGCCACGAGGAGATGAGCTTCGCCGAGATGGATCAGGCCATGATGGAGTCGATCATGGCCTTCCCGGCCGAAACCGAGGGCAAAGGCAATCCAATGCTGGAGCCGACCGAGGTGCTGGCCGACGGCACCAAGGTGTTCGACCTGACGGCCGAGATCGTCGACTGGGAGATCGAACCCGGCCGCTTTGTGGAGGCCTGGACCTACAACGGTGTGGTGCCGGCCCCCCAGATCTGGCTCGACCGTGGTGACAAGGTGCAGATCAGGGTCGTCAACAACCTGCCGATGGGAACCGACATCCACTGGCATGGCGTCCGGACCCCGAACGATCAGGACGGTGTGGCACCCATCACCCAGGACCTCATCGAGCCGAACGGCGGCACGTTCACCTACGAGTTCACCGCTGAAGAAGACGCCATCGGCATGTACCACGCCCACAACCACGGGCAGATGCAGGTTGTCAACGGCATGTTCGGCGTGTTCCGCATCGGCGACAACCCCATTCCCTACGGGGCCACCGTCAGCGGTGTCGAGCTTCCGAGCCAGGAGGAAATGGATCTGGCGCTCGACATCCCGATGATCCTCAACGACGCCGGTGTCATCGGCCTGTCGCTCAACGGCAAGAGTTTTCCTGCGACCGAACCCTACGTGCTCGATCAGGGCCAGTGGATGAGCATCACCTACTACAACGAGGGTCTGCAGATCCACCCGATGCACCTCCACCAGTTCCCGCAGCTGGTGTACGCCAAGGACGGTGTGCCGCTCGACGAGCCGTACTGGGTCGATACGCTCAACGTCGCTCCCGGTGAGCGCTTCACGGTGCTGGTCAAGGCCGACGACCCCGGCGTCTGGGTCTGGCATTGCCACATCCTCACCCACGTGGAGCGGGAGACCGGCATGTTCGGCATGGTCACGGCGATCATCGTCAACGAGAACCCGGACTACGACCCGGACTTCTACCCGGTCAAGCCGACCAACTGGCGCAAGACCGCCGGCACGCCGCTCGACGACGACGGTCCCCTTGGTGTAGAGGAACAGGAGGCCCAGAACTCTGAAGACGGCGCAGCCGAAGAGGCTGACGCCGGGTAGCACCAGCGGGTCGCCTCACCTGTCCGTAGTCTGCTAGGACACCTCGGGTCGACTCGGCGCCGGCTGGAGAGCGACCGTCCAATGGACGGTCGTTCCCCGGTCGACCGTCGAGTCGACCCGAAACGTTCCCCCGAGACGTTCGGCTCGAAGACCGATGTTGTCGAGGCCGTTGCCCGTCTCGACGGCGTCGGGATCGAAGCCGCGGCCGTTGTCGCTGACGCTGACCCGCACATCGTGATCACCGACCTGAACGGTCACCTCGACCCGTGACGCCGCGGCGTGGCGCCACACATTGGCCAGCATCTCGGTCAACGCCGGCTCCAGCTCAGAGAGAACCACCTCCGGGATCTGTGAGGGATCACCGGTGATGATGAGATCGGGTCGGGCGGGAAGGTAACGCGCCGCCTCGTCGACCACCGTCTGCAGCCGATCGGCCACCACCAGGTCGATCGGGGTGCTCAGCTGGAAGATGGTGTTCCGAAGCTCAACGATGATCTCGTCGAGCTGGCTGATGGCTTCCGCGATACGGCCGGCGACATCCGGCTCGTCGATGAGCCCCTGCGCCGACTGGAGTCGCAGGCCGGCGGCGAAGATCCGCTGGATGATCAGGTCGTGAAGATCCCGGCCCAGACGTTCCCGGTCCTCGAGAAGCCGAAGGTGGACCTTGGCCCGCCGGGCATCGACGAGGCTGTATGCGTTGGCCCCTTCGTCGGCCAGGCTCGCCGCCATCGCCACCTGAGCGTCGGTGAACCGAGGTGAACCGAACCGCCCGGCCACGAGCAGTCCGTGTACCGTTCCCATTCGCTCGAGCGGCATCATCATCAGATTCTCGAACGGTTCGAACGCCGGCTGATTCCAAAGACCTGGCCGGCCTGCGGTCTCGGATCTGGCGGCGACGACCGTGCCTCCTCGGAGCACGTCGCCGATGGCGTCGTCGACCTCGAGACGGGTCGACAGCAGCGACTCGACGGCCGGCCGGTGCTCGATTGTCGACGAATAGTAGCGAGGTGTGGCGTCGTCAGGCATCTGCTCGGCGTCGTCGGGTTGGAGCACGATCGCCGGCTCGGCGATGACGACGACGTCGGCCTCGCTGAGCACGCGCACCTGGTCGGCGATGAGCGTGAGGGCACCTTCGAGGGTCGGTTCGGCCAGCAGCGTCGACCGAATCCTGGCCAGAGCCTCGAGCCACCGCATGCCTATGTCGCGCTCGTCCTCGATCTGCTGTCGACGGCTGACGTCGCGCGCCAGGGCCACCAGACGTCGTTGCTGGTCGGAGCGCTCCGGCCGCGGGAAGTTCATGACGACGTCGACCGGCACGTCCGCCCCTCGACGCGTGCGGTGGGTGGTGGTCAGACGCACCGATTCCACCTCGTCGGCGATGAGAGGCTGAAGCTGAGCGACCAGAGCGGACCGGGACACCTCGGGCATGAAGTGCAGGGGAGTCATCGTCAGCAGCTCCTCCCGTTCGTAGCCGAGTTGGTTGACCAGCCCCTGATTGGCGTAGGCCAGGCGGAGGGAGTCGGGTTCGAACATGTAGAGCGAATCATGGGCGGAGTCGATCACGTGACGAATGGCGTTGCTTTCGGCCTCGGCCTCGACCCGCTGCCCGACGTCGCGGACGGCGGCGAAGAACATCGCGTCGTCTCCCTCACCGATTGGGCTCAGCGAGACCTCGACCGGAAAGTCGGTTCCGTCGTGGTGGCGGCCCCGGAGTTCGACACCGCTACCCATCGCCCGCGACCGTGGATCGACCCGGTAACGGATCCGGTGAGCGGTATGTGGGCCGCGGAGGCGGTCGGGTACGAGCATTTCCACCGGTTGGCCGAGCAGCTCCGAGCGGGTATAGCCGAACATCGCCTCGACACAGCGGTTGACCAGCACGATGATCCCCTCGGCGTCGGTAATGACGATGCCGTCCGGCGACGACTCGACCAGGTCGAGGGCGTCGAGACCCAGTTGTTCGAGGTGGCAGTTGGCAAATGGCTTCGGAAACGAATCGGCGCTGTTGACCACGAACCTAAGTATCGCACGGGAGTGGCCGGACCCGAGTACCCATCCCGGTCCGGAGAGACACTACCCTTGGTGGCGTCCCTCTCGGAGAGCCCCCATGACCGACGGTCCACCCATCCGCGTATTCCTACTCGACGATCACGAGATCGTCCTGCGCGGTCTCGTGGATCTGTTGAACAACCATGTCGACCTCACTGTCGTCGGCCAGGCGACCACCGCGTCGGCCGCCCTCGGCATCGTCGAGTCCTGCCGGCCTGATGTCGCTGTGCTCGACGTTCGCCTCGCCGACGGAAACGGGATCGAGGTGTGTCGTGACATTCGCTCCGAACACCCCGAGATCGCGTGTCTCATCCTGACCTCGTTCGCCGACGACCACGCCACGATCGATGCCGCCATGGCCGGCGCCGCAGGCTACGTGCTCAAGCAGATAGGTGGGAACGAACTCGTGACCGCCATTCGCAAGGTGGCGACCGGTGCCCAACTGCTCGACGCTGCCGTCGTTCGCCTCACCCTGCGACGCCTGCGGGCCAGCGAGGAGGGACGGGTCGACTCGCTCTCCGAGCAGGAGCACCGGATTTTCGAGCTGATCGGTGAGGGATACTCCAACCGGCAGATCGCCGAAGGCATGCATCTGGCGGAGAAGACGGTCAAGAACTACATCTCGAATCTCTTCGTGAAGCTCGGCATCGACCGACGCACGCAGGCCGCGGCGATGGCGGCACGAATCGAGGAGCGGGAGCGCAACCGCTTCGGCTAGTTCAGGGTGGTCGACGCTTTGTCGTTGCCCCCCGGACCCGTGGCCAGCAGTGAGATCGAATCGCCGGGCTGACCGCAGAACGGTTGGATTCCGTTGGGCTTTCCGCTCACACTCGACCCGTTCGGCAGGAAGAGCTCGACCGAGTCGGTGTTCTCGGTGGCCCAGACCGCTTCGTAGGGCCGGTTGTTTCGGCCGCACCGTATGTTCGCATCGGTTCGGGTGGTGAACCGGACGATTTGCGGCGGGTCGGGAGGCGGGTCGACCTCCGTGGTCTCGGTGGTGGTCTCCGTGGTGGAAGAGCTGGTCGTGTCCCGATCGGTCGACGTGGTGCGACTCGTGTCGGTTGTGGTGTCGGTCGTCCCGGTGGTGTCGGTGCTCGACGTGGTTTCAGTCGTGGCCGTCGTGTCGGTGGACGAGCTGGATCCGGCAGTCGAACCGGTGGTCGATGCCGCGGTCGCGTTGGTCGTCGAGCCGCCGCGGGAACCCGAGTCGATTGTCGTGTTCGTCGACGCCGGATCGGCCAGGCCGGATACACCGGCCGATGAGTCGGCGGAACCGCTGGTCGACTCGCTGAGGCTCGACTCCTCGTTCGTCGGTGTCGTCTCCGTCGTCGGCGCCTCGTCGACGGAGGGACCGGCAACCGTTTCGGACCCGATCGACGTCGTCTCGTCGCCGAATGGCCAGAGGTCGGAAAGGGCGACGCCGGGAAGGGCCGCGATGAGCAGCAGGCCCACGAGGGCGACGCCGATCGCGCCGCCGAGCGACTTCAGCCAGGCCGACCGGGTGGCGGTCCAGGCGATGTTTCGGGCCACGCCCGCCGGCCCGCCGAAGTCCGGGGCCGTCGCCGGGGACGGTCCGGGGTAGGCCGCCGGGTCACCGTGCCCGAGGATGGCCGGTGCCGGGGTCGGAGCCTGTATCGGTGCAGGAGCCGGTGTGGAACCGTGAACAGTCGGTGCGTTGCCCGAGCCGGTCGAAGGTCCCGAGGACTGACCCGACGACGGTCCCGAGGACTGGCCGGTCGAAGGTCCCGAGGACTGGCCCGACGACGATGCCGACGGTCCCCCCGGGGGCGAGCCTGCCGTGCTGATGGCCGACGGGTCGATCGGTACTCCCGCCTCGGCCAGAGCCGCAGCGGCGTCGACCTTGAATTGGAACGGCACCACCAGGAACGGAACCGAGGCGAACAGTTTGGTCGGGCTCACCATCCCGGCCCGGCGCTCGGCGCACTCGTCACAGGTCTTCTGGTGTTTGGCCACGGCCTTGGCCACCGAGCGGTCGAACGCCACGTCACCCGAAACCGCGGCGGCCAGGCCGCGACACAGCAGTCGTCCGTTCCGCCACAACAGATAGGAGCCAATGGCGTCTCCCAGTTTGTTGCGGAGTCGAAAGAGCTGCTGATGGGCGGCGTTGGCCTCCACCCCCAACTCCTCGGCTATCTCGGCCGGAGACAGACCGTGACGGAGGTGCAGATCGAGGAGACTGGCGTCTCGGTCACCGAGAGCCGCAGCGGCCGCCCAGACCAACTCCTGCCGGTCATGGACCTCCATGGCCGCCTCGACCGATGGCGGAGCCTGTGCCCCGAGCGGTTCGTCATGGCTGTGGGCGATGTTGCGATCACGCATGGCGCTCACGATTTCATCTCCCGTTGCCCGACTTCGCCCTTCCCGTTCGAGTCGGGTGAGCGCACGATTGCGGGTGATGCGAAGCAGCCAGCCGCCGAAGGCATCGGGATTCTGGAGTTGTTCGAGGCGCTGCCAGCCGGCCAGCATGGCGTCCTGTGCCACCTCCGCCGCCAGGTCGTCGGAACGCATGATGTTCCTGGCCACGTTCCAGCAGCGGTCATACCAGCGATCGAACAGAAGGCCGAAGGCGTCGGGGTCGGGACTGTCGGCGTTCGAACCATGGCCGCGCACGGCCAGGACCAGCTCGGAGTCGGTCCGCTCATCGTATCGAACGCCGCCAGTACCCATCGGTCCCCTCAGTGAGCCGCCGCTTGGCCTCGTGCAAGATTCTAGCTTCGGAGTAGCAGCCGGCATCAATCTGGTCCTTTCGGTGTCGCATCGAGGCTCGCACCTCAGACGACATTGACCGGGGTGCCGAGCGGAAGGATGTCCGCCAGGAGTGTGACGACGTCGTTGGGGAGCCTGATACAGCCGTGGCTCACCGGCTGCCCCAGGGTCGACGGATCATTGGTGCCGTGGATGCCGATCTGGCCGTTGCCACCGCCGAACTCCGACAGCGTCTCGGAGTAGCCGGACAGGCCGAGGGCAAACGGTCCATAGGCTCCACCGGGGTCGGGGGTCTGCAGCTTGTCGGTGATGTAGAAGGTGCCCCGGGGTGTCGGGTTCTCCTCGCTGCCGATCGCCACGGTGGCCTCGGCCAGGACGATGCCGGCGGAGCGCACGGTCAGGGTGCGGGCGGCCAGGTCGACCTCGACGGTCGGCTCCACGTTCTCCAGCTTGACGTCGCCCGCCGAAACCCAGGCGGTGGTGTGGTTCGGCCTCATCGGAAGCCTGACCCGCACCCAGTCGCCCTGGCTGGCCTCGGCCAGCAGCACGCGGTTGGTGCCGTACTCGGTGGTCGACGCCATGGTTCCGAGCAGTGTTCCCTCCGGACCGTCGTAGACGGCGAGCTGGTCGACGAGCACGATGGCCCGGGTGTTGCTGGGGGAGTAGGCGTCGGCGGCGCCGAAGCTGGTGCTGGTGTCGTCGGCTTCGCTGCTTCCGGCATCGGCCGTGGCGGCGACGGTTCCGAGATCAACGGCTTCGCTACCGAGAGAATCGTCGGAGGAGCCGGGTAGGCAGGCGGTGGAGACGATGGCCACGACGAGGCCGATGATCAGCATCGTCAGGGACCGTCGAGCGGTCCCGATGGTTGTGGTTCCGCCGATGGTTGCGGCGTTGTGTCCGCCGGCGGTGGTTGTGGTGCCTGGTTCGGTGGTGCTGTGTTCGGTGGTGCTGGGTGCGATTTTGGTGCTCATTGGTCGATCTCCTGATGTGTTGGGCGAGCGGATGATGGGTGGAAGTGGGCCGGCCGAATCAGCCGGTGAACTTCGGTGAGCCGGGCACTGGGGCGTCGATATCGATGTCGATGTCAATGTCGATGTCGATATCGACGTCGGTGTCGCCGTCACCTGACTCGGAGTCATCGGTGTCGTCGTCGGTCGGCTCGTCCGGTGTTTCCTCCTCGGTGGGCTCGTCCTCCGGTTCCTCCTCCTCACCCGGTTCGTCGGTGGGCTCGTCGTCGTCGGGATCCCCCGGATCCTCGCCGTCATCACCGGGAGGGGTGATCAGGTCGTCGAGATCCTTGCAGAGAGATTCCAGGTCGAGGCACAGCTCGAAACCGGGGTTGAACGTCGGCGGCTCGTCGTCGTCATCATTCGGCGGGAACGGCGGCTCCTCCGGGATGGTCGGCGTGACGATCACCCACGGGCCCACGGGAAAGGCCGGTTCGGGGTCGGGCTCGGGATCCGGCTCGGGGATCGTGACCGGCGGCACGATCACCAGCTGGTCGGGCTCGGGGATCGGGCTCTCGGCCGAGACAGCGGGCGCAATCCCGCCGATGATGAGAGCGGCCAGCGAGGCGGTGCTCAGAAGTTTCGTGGTGAAGAGTTTGTTTCGCATTGGTCTTCCTTTGGTCGTTCCGTTCTCCCGGTTGGAGTGCGGTTCGACGTTCCTGACCAATGACGCGACAGGTCCTTACGCGTTTTTGGAAACTTTCTCGATTTTTCGATGAGCCAGGTCGTTCGCGGGCGAAATCGACCGCTTCTGGCCGTTGTCGCCCGCGAACGCGCAGGGGGGGCGCAAGTTCGTCGAGCGCCCGATCAGCCCGCAGGTTCGATCGTGGGGCTAGTCGCCCAACCCGACTCCGAGATTGCGGGCCGTCGTGATCCACGGGTGATCGAGCGGGACGACGGCACGCTTGCCGGCGATCTTCTCCAACGGCACGGGAACCGCCTCGCCGTTGACGGTGGCCACCATGATCCCGGTGGTCCCGGCGGCGGCCAGATCGGCGGCCGCGGTGCCGAGGCGGGTGGCCAGCAGGCGATCCTGGGCGGAGGGTGTACCGCCCCGCTGGACGTGGCCCAGTATCGTGACCCGGGCCTCGAGACCGGTCATCTCCTCCAGACGGCGTGACAGGTTCGCCGTCGAATCGTGCCGGTGGGTCTCGAAGACGGTCCGCTCGGCCTTGACCGCCGCCCGCTCCTCGGCCTTGGACTCATCACCCTTGGTCTCGTCGAGGCGGCTCTGGATGTCGGCCAGCTTCTTGTGCTCGGTCACCGACATCGCCCCTTCACTCACGGCGATGATGCTGAAGGTGCTGCCTCCCGCTCGCCGCTGCAGGACGGTCTCGGCGATGGCGTCGATGTCATACGGGATCTCCGGGATGAGAATGACATCGGCCCCACCCGACAGCCCCGCCCCGAGCGCCAGCCAGCCGGCATTGTGACCCATCAGCTCGACGACGACGATGCGGTGATGGCTGTGCGCGGTCGAATGGAGTCGGTCGATGGCGTCGGTGGCGATGCCGAGCGCGGTGTCGAAACCGAACGTGGTGTCGGTGCCCCAGACGTCTTTGTCGATCGTCTTCGGGAGGGTGATGATCGGCGCGCCGGCCTGATGCAGCCGGAGGGCGTTCTTCTGCGTGCCTCCCCCTCCGAGGCAGATGAGGGCGTCGAGGTGATGGGCCTCGATGTTCTCGATGATGGCGTCGGTCATGTCCATCGTCTGACCGCCCACCTCCATCTTGTGCGGCTTCTCCCGACTGGTGCCCAGGATCGTGCCGCCCAGGGTGAGGATGCCGGACAAGGCCTCGCGGTCGAGACGGATCGACCGGTTCTGCATCAGACCCTTGAACCCGTCACGAAAGCCGATCACGCTCATCTCGTGGGTGTTGATGGCCGCCTTGCCGATGCCACGGATGGCGGCGTTGAGGCCGGGCGTGTCGCCTCCGGAGGTGAGGATGCCGATGTGCATGTGAGGGGTTTTTCCTTTCGTCGGCTGCTCGTCGGATGACTCGATCGTAGTGGCTGTGATCGTCCAGGCTCGAAAGCGGCGTCCGCCGGCTGCGGTGACGCCTGACATACTGTGGTTCGGTGCCCGCCTCCGACGAATCTCGGCCGGTCCCGGGGCCCATACGGCTCGGCCTGACACACAACGCCGGCCAGTTCGCGCTGCTCGTCGTTGTGAACGCGCTAGTGGGCGGCATGATCGGCCAGGAGCGCACGGTACTTCCACTGCTGGCCACCGACGAGTTCGGTCTCACCGCCTTCACCGCCACCCTCACGTTCATCGCCGTGTTCGGGCTGGTCAAGGCCGTGACGAACTACGCGGCGGGGGACCTGTCGGATCGCTTCGGTCGTCGCCCGGTGTTGATCGCCGGCTGGCTGGTCGGGCTTCCGATTCCCCTGTTGCTGATCTGGGCACCGACCTGGGGTTGGGTGATAGCAGCCAACGTCCTGCTCGGTGTCAACCAGGGTTTGACCTGGTCGACGACCGTGATCATGAAGATCGACCTCGTCGGGCCGCAGCGGCGAGGACTGGCTATGGGGCTCAACGAAGCCGCCGGCTATGGGGCTGTGGCGGTCACCGCGTTGGCCACGGGCTGGATCGCCGAGCGCTGGGGACTCCGCCCGGCACCGTTCCTCCTCGGACTCGCCTATGCCGTGCTCGGACTCGGGCTGTCGGTGGCGCTGGTCGGGGAGACGAAGGGGCATGCCGACTTGGAGGCTGCCGGTCACCGTTCCGTCCGACCCGACGTCGAGGCGCCATCGGCCAGCGACATCTTCCTGCTGACCAGCTTCCGGGAACGGGCACTGTCGAGCTGTTCCCAGGCTGGTCTGGTCAACAACCTCAATGACGGTCTGGCCTGGGGTCTGTTCCCGATCTACTTCGCCCGCGCCGGGCTGTCCGTGGGCCGGATCGGCGTTCTGGCTGCTATCTACCCAGCGGTCTGGGGGCTCGGTCAGCTGTTTGCCGGCGGGCTTTCCGATCGGATCGGGCGAAAGCGTCTGATTGCTGTCGGGATGGCGGTTCAGGCCGCGGCGATCGCCGGAATGGGGGTGGTGAGTGGTTTCACGCTATGGGTGGGAGGTGCCATGATGCTGGGAGCGGGAACGGCCATGGTCTATCCAACGCTGCTGGCCGCCATCGGCGACGTCGCCCACCCCTCATGGCGGGCTCGCTCGGTCGGTGTGTACCGGCTGTGGCGCGACGCCGGCTTTGCCGTCGGAGCGGTGGCGGCCGGGCTGATCGCCGACGCGGCATCGATCCGGGTGGCGATCCTCTCGGTTGCCTGTTTGACACTGTTGTCCGGCCTTGTCGTGGCGGTGCGCATGTACGAAACACATCCGCCAACGTCTCGCACCTCGGGCTGACCGTTCCTCATACCTGAATCCATACCTGAATCGGTGTGGCGCCGGAATTCGCGCCAGGGGTACGGTCTGGCCATGGAGTTCTTCACCGACGTCCACTCCCCGGTTTCGGCCGCCGGAGCCGAGCCACCGCCGGGTGGCCTGAGCTATCAGGTCTACGATCCGGATCGGATCGTGGCAGGCCGTCGCATGGAGGATCACCTCCGGATAGCCGTGTGCTACTGGCACAGCTTCAACTGGCCGGGCTCGGACATCTTCGGCGTCGGAACGTTCGACCGGCCGTGGCTGACCGGAACCGGTGATCCCATGGAGGCGGCGCGGGCAAAACAGGATGCGGCGTTCGAATTCGTCGCCAAGCTCGGTGTGCCCTACTTCTGTTTCCACGACGTCGACATGGCCCCCGAAGGCGCGACACTGGCCGACTCGAAGTCGAACCTCGACGAGATGGTCGACCGGGCGGCCGAGAAGATGTCGTCCACCGGCATCAAACTGCTGTGGGGCACGGCCAACCTCTTCTCCCACCCCCGCTACGCCGCCGGCGCCGCCACCAACCCCAACCCGGAAGTCTTCGCTCACGCCGCGGCCCAGGTCCGCCACGCCCTGGAGGCCACCCACCGCCTCGACGGGGCCAACTACGTGCTGTGGGGTGGCCGAGAGGGCTATGAGACGTTGCTCAACACGAGGATGAAACAGGAGGCCGATCAGCTGGCCCGTTTCCTCGAGCTGGTCGCCGATCACAAACGCGACATCGGGTTCGACGGCACGCTGTTGATCGAACCGAAACCACAGGAGCCGACCAAGCACCAATACGACTACGACTGCGCCACCGTGCACGGGTTCCTGGAGCGCTACGACCTGCTCGGCGAGTACTCCGTCAACATCGAGGTGAACCACGCCACCCTGGCCGGTCACTCGTTCCATCACGAGGTGGCCTACGCCGTCGACAACGGGATCTTCGGGTCGGTCGACGCCAACCGGGGTGACTACCAGAACGGCTGGGACACCGACCAGTTCCCCAACTCGGTCGACGAGCTTTCGCTCGCCGTCTACGAGATCCTGCGGTCCGGCGGTTTCACCACCGGCGGGTTCAACTTCGACACCAAGCTGCGTCGCCAGAGCCTCGATCGCAGCGATCTGTTCCACGGTCACATCGGCGGGATCGACACGCTGGCCCAGGCGCTCCTGGTGGCCGAGGCCTTGCTCGACGACGGCACACTCGAAGCGGTCCGGGACGAACGGTATGCCGGCTGGCACGGTGATCTTGGTCGACGGATTCTGGGCGACGATGCCACGCTGGCCTGTGTGGCCGACGACGCCGTTGCCTCCGATCTCGACCCGGCCCCGGTGTCGGGTCGACAGGAGTGGCTGGAAAACCACGTGAACCGGGTCATCTGGTCCACCACCTGAACCGGCCCCGCCGCCCCGATCCGCACGTATCCCTACGAATCCGTACGCGTTTACGGGCGATAACGGTCACAAGTGACCGTTATCGCCCGCGAACGCGCACTGGGGGTTGGGTGGAGCGACGGGGTTGGTGGAGCGACGCGGTTGGGGTGGAGTGGTGGGTTGGGGAGTGGGGTGGCGGCGTCGGGTCGTTCAGTAGTCGTGGCGGGTCGGGTTCCGACGGAGCTTCTTCGTCTCACCCCGTTTCCGTTTGGCGTCGACGCGGCGTTGTTTGGCCCGCCGCGACGGTTTCGTGGGCTTCCGCCGCTTCGGCGGCGCCTTGAGTGCGTCACGGCACAGTTCGCCCAGGCGCTCCATGGCGATCGAGCGGTTTCTGTGTTGGGAGCGGGTGTCGTCGGCCACCACCCGCGCCGTGTCCCCGAGTCGGCGCCGGAGCCGGTTGCGCTGGCGCTCGGTCAGCGACGGTGACCCGGCGATGTCCCACAGGAGTTCGACGCGGGTGTTGGCCCGGTTGGCGTGCTGGCCCCCCGGTCCGCCGGACGTGCTGAACCGCCACTCCAGCTCATCGTCGCCGATGACCAGGCTTTGGTTGACATAGACCGGCACCGTCTCATCGTGCCAGCGTCGAGGCCGAACCGACACGTCGGTCGGCAGGCGTCGTGCCGGCTCGTTCGTGCCAACATGGACCCATGACTGGGGTTCGTATCGCCACCATCACGCTCAAGTCGCCCGAGCCGCAGCGGCTCGCCGCATTCTGGCGTGAGCTGCTCGGCTACGTCGAGACCGACCACCCGACCTCCTCGACACGGCTGGATGATCCCATCGGGCGAGGACCGACGCTACTCATCCAGCCAGTGGGATCGTCGTCCGCCCGCCCGCCGTCGGATGGCCCGATCCACCTCGATCTTCGGCCCGACGACCATGCGGGCGCTGTCGCTCAGGCGCTCGATCTCGGCGCGGTGAGAGCCGATGTCGGCCAGACCGGTGGGGAGGGTTGGGAGGTGCTGTCCGACCCGGACGGCAACACCTTCTGCCTCCTCGCCGCGACCCCCGAGGGCGAGTCGGCGGCCATCGCCTCGATCGAGCGGCCGATCACTCCCGACGACATTGCCGCCGCCCTGCGAGCAACCGGGGTGGCCGGCGGCGACACCATCATTGTGCACTCGGCGCTGTCGAAGCTCGGGTGGGTTGTGGGAGGGGCGCATTCGGTCGTCGTCGCGTTGCTCGACGCCGTCGGCCGAGACGGCACCATCGTGATGCCGGCTCAGACAGGTGTCAGCGATCCGTCGACGTGGGGCCATCCGCCAGTGCCGGAGTCGTGGTGGCCGATCATCCGGGAGCACTGGCCGGTCTTCGACCCGAATCTCACACCGATGCGGGCGATGGGCGCCGTTGCCGAGTGTTTCGCCCGCCTGCCCGGCGTGCGTCACAGTGGCCACCCATCGGTCGGATTCGTGGCCTACGGCCCCGAGGCGGAGCGGATCACCGCCCGCCACGAGCCGGCCGACGGTTTGGGCGACGACTCGCCGCTCGGTCGTCTCTACGATCTCGACGCCCGGATCGTGCTGCTCGGCGTCGGCCACGGCAACAACACGTCACTGCATCTGGCCGAGTACCGTGCGGACTTCGGTGACAAATCGGTGACCGACCACGGAGCCCCGCTGATGGTTGACGGTGAGCGACGGTGGGTCACCTACCGGGATCTCGATCACGACGAGAGCGACTTCGTCGAGCTCGGTCAGGCCTTCGTCGCGGCCGGCGGGACGGAGCGGCGGGCGATGCTCGGTGGCGGCGAGATCACGAGCTACCACATGCGGGAGCTCGTCGACTTCGCCTGCGACTGGATGACCGCCAATCGATGACCAGCCGATGTCACCCTCGGGTCGAGGAAATGCGGCTCGGGACCAGGCCACCGGCCGTTACCATCGAGGGATGATCAGAGATCAGTTGCTCGACGCGGTCGCCGACGCGCTGAACGCCCTCGGAATCGACCCGGTTCCGAGCGGCGTGGTCGTGGAGCGCCCGGCCCGTCGTGAGCACGGCGACTGGTCGACCAATGCCGCCCTCGTCTCGGCCAAGGCCGCCGGTCGCAATCCCCGCGAACTCGGCCAGGCCCTGGCCGACCACCTCACCGAACACCGGCCACCCCATGTCGACGCGCTGGAGATCGCCGGCCCCGGCTTCGTGAACTTCCGGCTCGCCCCGACCTGGCTCCACGAGGTGCTGGCCGAGGTCGTCGACCGGGGCGAGGACGGCTACGCCCGGCTCGGCTTCGGTGCCGGGACGGCGGTCAACATCGAATACGTGTCGGCCAACCCGACCGGCCCGATCCACGCCGGTGGCGGTCGATGGGGCGCCTTCGGCGACTCGCTGGCCCGCATCATGGACCGTTGCGGCTACGACGCCCACCGGGAGTTCTACGTCAACGACCGG
The DNA here is from genome assembly GCA_965216675.1 of Acidimicrobiales bacterium. Classification (GTDB taxonomy): domain Bacteria; phylum Actinomycetota; class Acidimicrobiia; order Acidimicrobiales; family SZUA-35; genus JAHELU01. Next base: position 4,329,047 of record CBDCGK010000004.1, read on the forward strand.
GGCAACCAGACGGTGCTGTTCGGCGCGTCTCTCGAGGCCCGCAAGCAGGGCGAGCCGGTGCCCGAGGGAGGCTATGAGGGCGCTTACATCGACGACTGGGCCGCCGAGATGCCCGACGGCGCCGACCCGACGGCCTGGGGTATCGAGCGGTCGCTGCGCGACGCCCGGGAGACGCTGGCGGCGATGAACGTCGAGTTCGACACCTGGTCGAGTGAGAAGGCGCTCGTCGAGACCGGGGCCGAAGCGGAGGTACTCGACCGGCTCAAACAGTCCGGGCTCGTCTACGAGGCCGACGGCGCGGTCTGGCTCAAGACCAGCGAATACGGCGACAACGACGACCGGGTACTGGTCAAGAGCAACGGTGAGTACACCTACTTCATGCCCGACATCGCCTACCACCTCGACAAGTACAACCGGGGCGACCACCTGATCGACATCCTCGGGGCCGACCATCACGGGTACGCCCCCCGGATGCGGGCGGCGCTCATGGCGCTCGGCAAGCCGGAGGACTCCTACGAGGTCATCATCGGCCAGTTCGTGAAGCTCATGCGCAGCGGCACCGAGGTCAAGATGTCGAAGCGGGCCGGCAACATCGTCGAGATCCGGGACCTGGTCGACGAGGTCGGCGCCGACGTCGCCCGCTTCGCCTACCTGCTGCAATCGATCGACTCACCCCAGACCCTCGACATCGACCTGCTCAAAGCCCAGGCCGCCGAGAACCCGGTCTACTACGTGCAGTACGCCAACGCCCGTATTCACTCGCTGGCCCGTGAAGCCGCCGAGCGGGGCGTCGAACGAGGGCCGCTGGCCGACACCGACCTGGCGGTGCTCACTCACGAGCGGGAGCTGGAGCTGCTGCGGCAGCTGTCGGCCTTCGCCGAGGTGCTGGAAGTCGCCTGCAACGAGCGGGCACCGCACAAGATCACCACCTGGGTCCGGGAGCTGGCCTCGGCCTTCCACGGCTTCTACCGCGACTGCCCCGTGCTACGAAGCGACGTCGACCCGAATGTTGCTCGGGCTCGGCTCTGGTTGTCCGAGGCCACCAGGATCGGTCTGGCGATCGGTCTCGACCTGCTCGGCGTCAGCGCTCCGGAGCAGATGTGATGGAGGCGGGCTAGTGGTGGGACCCGAGCCCGAGGGGGAGGCGCAGCCCACGGGTAACCCGCTGCCCTGGCACCTGCTGCCCGACACCGCAGAGGTGGGGGAGGGCGGAAATCTGACCATCGGCGGCTGCGACACCCTCGAGCTGGCCCGGGAGTTCGGCACGCCCCTGTTCGTGTACGACGAGGAGCATCTGCGGAACCGCTGCCGGGAGGCGGTAGCTGCCTTCGGGGAGCACGCCACCTACGCAACCAAGGCCTTCCTGTGCAAGGCCATGGCCCGGCTGGCCCACGAGGAGGGCATGGGCCTCGACGTCGCCACCGGCGGCGAACTGCACGTGGCCATGGCGGCCGGTGTGCCCGCCGATCGCCTCGTCATGCACGGCAACAACAAATCCGCGGCCGAGCTGTCGTTGGCCCGCGACGCCGGCGTCGGTCGCATCGTCGTCGACAGCTTCGATGAAATCGACCGTCTCGAGACCCTCCACACCATCGACGGTCGAACCCCGAAGGTCCTCCTGCGGGTCACGCCGGGCGTCAAGGCCGAGACCCACGAGTACATCGCCACCGGTCAGGACGACTCCAAGTTCGGGTTCACGGTGTCGTCGGGCGCGGCCGCTCACGCGGTGGCCAGGGCCGAGACGTCGCGAGCGGTCGAGCTCGTCGGCATCCACGCCCACATCGGTTCCCAGGTCTTCCGGGTCGACTCCTTCGCCGCCGCCTGCGGGGTGCTCGGCGAGTTCGCCCAGCCGCTCGGCCTTCCCGAGCTGGTGATCGGCGGTGGACTCGGCGTCCCCTATGTCGAGGGTGAGGAGAGCGCCACGATCACCCAGTGGGCGTCGGTGATCCAGAAGGCCATGGCCGAGGCCGGCGTCACCGCCGTCGTCGGCATCGAGCCCGGTCGGGCCATCACCGCCGCGGCCGCGGTCACCCTCTACACGGTCGGCACGGTGAAGGATCTGCCCGGAATCCGCACCTACGTCGCCGTCGACGGAGGCATGAGCGACAACCCGCGCCCCGTGCTCTACGGCTCCGGCTACGAAGCCTTCCTGCCCCGGGCCGTCACCTCGCCCCGGCCCCGGCGGGTGAGGGTCGTCGGCAAACACTGCGAGTCCGGCGACCTGCTGGTCCGCCAGGCCTCGGTGCCCGACGACCTGACCGTCGGTGATGTTCTGGCCACCCCGGTGACCGGAGCCTACGGCCACTCGATGGGATCGAACTACAACAAGGTCCTGCGGCCGGCCGTGGTGTTCTGCCGCGACGGCGACGCCCGCCTCGTGGTTCGGCGGGAGACCTACGACGATCTCCTGATCACCGACCTGGGCTGAGGAAACCGAGGAGGTGGCAATGGGTAGCGTGCTGATCACCGGCGGGGCGTCGGGAATCGGCCGGGCCATGGGTGAGGCGTTCGACCGCGACGGCCACCGGGTCTGGGTCACCGACGTCGACGAGGTCGCGCTCGGGTCGTTGCCCGGCCATTGGATCCGACGGCGGGCCGATGTGGCCGACGAGGCCGCGATGGCCGCGGTGTTCGACGAGCTGGCCACTGACGGTCCCCTGACCGCGTTGTGCGCCAACGCCGGAGTGGCCGGGCCCACGGCGCCGATCGAGAACGTCGAGCTCGACGAGTGGCGGCACTGTGTGTCGATCAACCTCGAGGGGGCGTTTCTCGCCGCCAAACACGCAACTCCGTTGCTGAAGGCCGCCGGGACGGGAGCGATCGTGCTCACCTCCTCGACGGCCGGCCAGTACGGGTATCCCCACCGTGCGCCGTACGTGGCCGCCAAGTGGGCCGTCATCGGACTGATGAAGACGCTGGCCGTCGAACTCGGACCGTTCGGTGTCCGAGCCAACGCCATCTGCCCCGGCGCAGTCGAAGGGCCCCGCATGGAGCGGGTGCTGGAACGGGAGGCGGCGGCCAAGGGCACCACCCGCGACGCACTGTACGAGGGCTATGCCGCCGGCACCTCGATGCGCCGTTGGGTCACCGCCGCCGACATCGCCGAGATGGCCGTGTTCCTGTGCAGTGACCGGGCCCGCCTGGTGTCGGGCCAGATCATCGCGGTCGACGGCAACACCGAGAATCCCGACCCGAAGGTCTGAAGACAGTCTCCCGCGGCGGTCGGGACCGCTGATGCTGATAGAACTGGATGATGGACGACGACCACGATCCTTCCGGGTCCACCGAGCCGAATCAACCGACTCCGCCGCCGACGGGTCGCCCGACGAGCACGGTTCCGCCCGAATCCATCTCACCACCCGGCACGGCGGGCCCGGTCGGTCAGACGGGCCCGGTCGGTTCGCACGGCGGATGGTACAGCGGTCCGTGGCCGGCCCCGGGCATGAAGACAACCGAGAGCACCGGGGCCGTGATCGGCAAGACCGCCATCATGTCGGTCACGGCGCTGATCATCCTGCTCGGCCTCCCGATCGTGTTTCTCATCGCCCTCATCGCCGGTCTCGCGGGGCTCGGGGCAGCCTCGGCGGCCGACTCCGATGACAACGCCGGCGGTCTTTTCACCGAATACGTCGCCGGTGAACGGTCGGCCGACACCCGGCTGGTCGCCGTTCCGGTGATCGGGCCCATCCTGGGCGAGGATCGGGGCGGTGGTGGCTTCCTCACCGCGGCCAGCGGCGTCACCTACGGCTACTCGATCAAGGAGAGACTGCTCGAGCTGGCCGATGACGACGACGTCGACGGTGTGCTGCTCGAACTCGACACTCCCGGCGGCACGATCTTCGGCTCGAAGGCCATCGCCGACGGTGTGGCCGAGTACCAGGCCCGCACCGGCAACCCGGTGGTGGCCTACGTTGGCGGTATCAGCGCGTCGGGCGGCATGTACGCCATGGCCGGCGCCGACGAGATCGTCGCCGACCATGGAACGCTGATCGGTTCGATCGGTGTGATCTTCGGTCCTTTCGTTCGCTACAACGACATCACCGCCGTCGACAACGGGGTCCTGTTCGGCGGCGTCGAAACCTCAGGTGGCGTGGAGTTCGACTTTCTGACCGCCGGCCGCAGCAAGGACCTGGGCTCGCCGTATCGAGACATGACCGCGGAGGAGCGCAAGACACTCGAAGAGGGTCTCGACAATGCGTACGACGACTTCGTGGCCCACGTCGCCGACGGGCGAGGCCTCACCGAGCAGGAGATCAAGAACGACCTTGGCGCGCTGATCTATGGAGAACAACAGGCCCTCGGCAACGGGCTCGTCGACACGATCGGGGCTCGGGAGGAAGCCTGGGAGCGGTTGGCCTCCTTGGCCGGGGCCGACGGCGCCGACTGGCGGCTTGACCGGTCATTGCCGGGTGAGCCGAGCTTCTTCGACCTTCTCGCCGGCTCGACCGTCGACGGCGCCGAGCCGTCGTCACGGGTCAACCTTCCCGCTGTCTGCACCGGAACGGCGACCATGCTCGCCTATCACGGGGAACCCTCGGATTTGTGTGCTCCCTTGCTGGCGGCCGCGACGGAGTGAGCAGCGGGCCGTCGGGGGCGTCAGCCGGTCATCAACGATCTACCTCCACGGTGGTCGGCTAACCGACGCCTTCTTCACCGGTGGCCGCACCAGTGGCCGCCACCAGTGGAATGGTGAACGTGACGGTCGTGCCGACGCCGGGTTCCGAGGTCGCCTGAACGGTGCCCCCGTGGTTCGTCGTGATGATCTTGTGGGCCAGGGACAGGCCCTGCCCGCTGCCCACGCCGACGTCCTTGGTGGTGAAGAACGGATCGAAGATGCGGGGCATCACGTCGTCGGGAATGCCGCCACCGTTGTCGGCGACCGAACAGACGAGATTCTCACCGACGCGCCGGGTCGTGATGGTGATGCGACCGGTTGTCGGTGACGAGTTCGACTGTTCGCCGATCGCCTGAGCGGCATTGACCATCAGGATGAGGACGACCTGTGAGATCTGTGCCGGCTGGCAGGCCACCGCCGGCAGGTCGTCCTGCAGGTCGAGGTCCACTTCGGCGACGTACTTCCACTCGTTGGCCGCAACGGACACGGTCGACTCGACCAGGTGGTTGACATCGGTTGGTTCCGGCTCCTCGCTGCCGGGATGAGCGAACTCTTTGAGGGCACGAACGATCTTGGTCACCCGGGCCGTGCCTTCCAACGACTGCTCGACCGCCCGCGGGACCTCGTCGGCCAGGAACTCGACGTCGGTTTGCTCGAACTGCTCGAGCAGCCGAGCGGCCTCTGCGCCGGCCGGGTTGTCCGGGTCCGACGCCACCTCCTTCATCACCTTCTCACTGGAGCGAACCAGCTCGATCAGCTCGGCCGAGCTCGTTTGCAGGAATGTCAGGTTGTCGCTGACGTACTGCACCGGGGTGTTGATCTCGTGGGCGACGCCTGCGGCCAGTTGGCCGAGCGCCTCGAACTTCGAGGTCTCGCCCAGTTGGGCCTCGAGTTGACGCTGTTCGGTCACGTCGGCGGCGATCAGGACGACACCGCTCACCTCGGCCCCCGGGCCACTGAGCGGAACTTGACTGACATCGAAGTGACGGGCGGTCCCGGTCGAGTCGACGACGGTCTCCGGCCGCCGTAGATCAGCGATTCCGCTTGCCATGACGTCGTCGCTGGCGCGCTCGATCGCCCGGATGATGGCCAGGCTGTCGGCATCGAGATCCTCGGTGTCAAGCTCGGCCAGCTGTTCGTTGCTCTCGACGCCGACCAGTTCACGAAACGCCGAATTGGCGCCGAGGTAGCGACTGTCGGCGCCTTTCCAGGCGATGTGGAAAGGGATGTTGGCCAGAATCCGGTCGAACATCTGGAAGTCGGCGATCAGCTGGTTCTCCATCGACACCCGCTCGGTGACGTCGACAGCCAGGCCGACCATGCCCGCGTAGTCTCCGTTGCGGTCGAATACCGGGATCTTGGACACCGAGACGTTGACCGTCGTTTCACCGACGTCGATGGCTTTCTCGTAGTCCAGGACCGCGGTTCTCGTTTCACGGACGAGGCGGTCCTCGGCTTCGAACTGCTGGATCTGGGCTCCCGGTAGGGGAAGGTCCCGATCGGTGAGCCCCAGGGCGTCGGACGCGCGCTCCAGCCCGACACCGCGGGCGAAGGTGTCGTTGCATCCCTGGATGCGGCCCTCCCGGTCCTTCCACCAGACGTGGTGTTCGAACGAGTCCAACATGGCGGCCAGCACGTGGCCCGATACGTCCAGATCCTCGTCAACGAGGCCCGTGTGGCTGTATCGGTGATCCTGGCTGGTCGAGTGCGACTGTTGCATGAACCCTCCTCACCGGGAAACATCGGCGCGTTCGAGGGGAAAGTGAACCCGCGTCCGAATCCGAACGCTCAATGCGGGCCGGGACGTTCCGATATGAACCTCGTAGCTTGCGAAAACCCTCTTGCGAATCGAGATGCCTGTGCTGAAGATCCTCTTTGTCGATGATGAGCCGAACGTCCTGCAGGCGACTCGGCGGGCCACCCGGGACATGCGTCACGAGTGGGACATCCGCTTCGCCGAAGACGCCGAGCAGGCTATGAGCATGCTCGACGAGGAACCGTTCGACGTGGTCGTCACCGACATGCGCATGCCCGGCACCGACGGTGCCGACCTGCTGGCCGTGGTCCGCTCGTGCAGTCCGTCGACGGCCCGTATCGTGCTGTCCGGCTACGCGGAGGACGAAGCGGTCTTCCGATCGACGCGAGTGGCCCACCAGTTCCTCTCGAAGCCCTGCGACATGGACCTGTTGAAGAGGACGATCGAGGAGATCCGGGCGGCTCAGGAAGTCGTGCCGTCGCGCAAGATTCGGGATCTGATCGGAACCGTCGATCAGCTTCCGGCACTCGGCGAGGTCTACCAGCGGCTCATGTCGGCCATCGAATCCGGACGGGCCAACAACGACCAGCTCGCCGAGATCATCTCAGAGGACGTTGCGCTCACCGCCGAGATCCTGCGGCTGCTCAACTCGTCGTTCTTCGGGCTCAGCCGTCGGGTCGAGTCCGTGGCCCAGGCCATCGGATTTCTCGGCTTCGACGTGCTGCGGGCCATCGTCGCCGGACACTCGGTCTTCAACCAGCAGGGGTCGTCGACCGTCGATGTCGACGCCATCAGCCGTCGGAGTCAAAGGATCGCCGCGTTGTCGAGGCGGATTCACGGCGCCATGAACGAGACCTCCTCCGCGGAGCTGGCCAACGTCTATCTGGCCGGCATGCTGCATGAGGTTGGGGCTCTGGTCCTCACCAGCATCGACGGGACCGAGCGCCTCGACATCGAAGGCGCATTCCGGAGCAACGACGCCACGGTCGATCGTCTGGTCTTCGGGGTCGACCGGTTCGCCGTCAGCTCGAACCTGCTGGGCCTGTGGGCATTTCCGCCCGAAATCGTCCAGGCCGTGAGCTCGCTCAGCCAGCATCCTGACGAGTCGATCAGCCCGATGGCCTGGTCGTTGACGCTGGCCCGTCACATCGTGGTCAACGACCGGGTCAACGAGGACGACTTCGACGACGACATCGACATCGAGGCGCTGGTGCAACAGGTCCTGCCCGAGCTGGTGGGCCGGCCGTCGTCGCCGGCAGGCCGGGCCGTCGAGCCGAGCCTGGGCTGAGCATGACCGAGCGGATTCTGTTCGTCGACGACGAGGTCAACGTCCTCGACGGGTTTCGGCGGACCCTGCGCCGGGAGTACGAGTTCGACACCGCGGTCGGTGGACACGAAGGCTTGGAGTTGCTTGCCGACCAGTCCTATGCGGTCGTGGTATCCGACATGAGAATGCCGCAGATGAGCGGTGAGGAGTTCCTGGCCAAGGCGCACGAGGTGCAGCCTGACGCCATCCAGATGATTCTCAGCGGACAGGCCAACCTCGACTCGACCGTCGCCGCGGTCAACGGGGGGAACATCTTCCGCTTCCTCATCAAACCGGTGGACAAGACGGCACTCGGCTCGGCGCTCGACCGGGCGCTGAAGCAGTACCGGCTGGTCACCGCAGAACGTGAGCTGTTGGAACAGACGCTGTCGGGCGCGGTCGGCGCGCTGACCGAGGTTGTGGGGCTCGTCAGCCCTCAGGTCACCCGGAGGACGGGCCACGTCGTCGAACTCGTCGATCAACTGTCGTCGGTCTACCAACTCGAGAACGACTGGCGAATGCGCGTGAGCGCGATGCTGAGCGGAGTCGGCTACGCCGCGGTGCCGGCTCACATCCTGGACAAGGCGGAGGCCGGCGAACCGCTCTCCGGCCCCGAGAAGGCGATGATGGAGCGCCACCCCGAGGTCACGGGCAGCCTCCTCGGTCACATCCCGAGGATGGAGGACGTGGCCGGTGTCATCCGAGCCGCCGCCGGAGCCGGCGATGCGCCGCCCGAACTGGACGCCCACGTCGCACTTCTGGCCTTCGTCAACCGTGTCACCGACGGGCTCGTACGCGACGAGGCGATCGACGCCGTTCTCGACCGGATCGAGCAGGAGGGCACCCACGACCAGGAGCTGATCGCCGGCGCCCGCCGATTGTCGCGACCTGAAGGCACGGTGATCGACGATCTGCAGGTCGACGAACTGTTCGCCGGCGCCCGACTCTGTCAGGACGTCTTCACCGTGAACGGAGTCATGCTGGCCAGTTCCGGAACCGCGATCGGCGAGTCGCTGCTCGAACGTCTCCACAACTTCGACGCCTCGATCGGTATCGCCGCCCCCATCACCGTCGAGTACATCCCGACCCGCACGGTCGGACTTCGAAAGGTCAGCGACCACCGATGAGTCACCCTCGGCTGTCCCTCCGCTCCCTAAAGGAGCGCCTCGGCGGATCCGATAAGACCATGTCACCCCAATTCTGTCCGTGTAGTTCTGTCCATCTGATTCTGTAGTTGTAAAGCGAGATCGTCGGTGCTGAAGATTCTGTTCGTAGACGACCAGCCGAGTGTTCTGGAGGATACGCAGCGGGCGACGCAGGACATGCGCCATCACTGGGACATGAGCTTCGTCGAAAGCGCCGACGAGGCCATGGAACTGCTCGATCACCAGGCGTTCGACGTCGTCGTCAGCGACATGCGGATGCCGGGGACCGACGGTGCCGAGCTGCTGTTTCTGGTCAGAAGCTGCAGCCCGTCCACCGCCCGGATCATGCTCTCGGGTTGTGAAGAGGACGAGCTGATCTTCCGATCGACCAGGGTGGCCCACCAGTTTCTCTCCAAACCCTGCGATCTCGATCAGCTGAAGAACGCGATCGCCGAGATCCGGGCCGCCCAGGGTCGGGTTTCGGCGGCCGACATCCGGGAGCTGATCGGTCGAGTGGATCAGCTGCCAGCGCTCGGCGAGGTCTACCAACGCCTGGTTCGGGCGATCGAGGCCGATGCCGGCAGCGGCGAGCTGGCCGGCATCGTCTGTGAGGATGTGGCGCTGACCGCGGAGATCCTCCGCCTCCTGAACTCCGCGTTCTTCGGGCTCAGCCGACGGGTCGAGTCGGTGGAGCAGGCCATCGGCCTACTCGGTACCGACGTCCTGCGGGCGATCGTCGCCGGCTACTCGGTCTTCAGCCAGCCGGACAACCATGTCGTCGACGCCGTCGCCATCAGCCGCCGCAGCCAGCAGGTTGCCGCCCTCGCCCGTCACGCCCACCGGGTTCTCACCGGGGCCTCACGGTCGGAGCTGGCCGACGTCTACCTCGCCGGCATGCTGCACGAGGTCGGCGCCCTCGTCCTTGGTTCGATCGAGGGGATGGACCCTGAGGATGCCAGGGCCGTTCTGAACAGCGACGACAACACCGTCGAGCGGCTCGCGTTCGGTGTCGACCGGTTCGCGGTGAGCAGCTACCTCCTCGGGCTCTGGGCGTTCTCGTCGGAGATCATCCAGTCCGTTGCGTCGCTGAGCGGACGGCTCGAGCCGCCGATGACGGGCATGGGCTGGTCGCTGGCCGTCGCCCGACACATCATCGTCAACAATATGGCCGACGCCCTCGAAGAGGTCGACGCGGAGTCGATCGAGGGGCTGGTGCGAAGTGTCGACGAGCAGTTGCAGGCGGCGGCCCCTCCAACACCACTCTCGGAGCCCGAACCGACCACAGCCGGAGTCTGAACGGCGGCGCGTCGGCGCGACGGTCCTTCGACGGGGCGATATATCGGGAACCACCGACGGCATCAGCCAATAGAGTTGGGCCGTGGCAAACGAGAACCTCGAATCATCGGAACCGCCGGATGGGACCGCATCGACGGTCCGGGTCGGCCTGCTCGGATGCGGGCACGTCGGAGCGGCCCTGGTCGGGCTGATCGACGAGCGCAACGAGGCCGTTGCCCAGGCGGCCGGTGTCCGCTTCGAACTGGCGGGGATCGCCGTCCGCAACCCGAGCAGGCAACGTGACCTGCCGGTCGATCCGGATCTGTTCACCACCGACGCCGCGGCTCTGGTCAACGACCCGTCGGTCGACGTCGTCGTCGAGGTCATCGGCGGGATCGAGCCGGCGCGGAGCCTGATCGTCGACGCGTTGAAGGCCAACAAGCCGGTGGTGACCGCCAACAAGGAGTTGCTGGCCAACGTCGGCGGCGAGCTGTACTCGCTGGCCGCGGCCAACGGTGTCGATCTGCTCTTCGAAGCGGCTGCCGCCGGGGCCATCCCGATTGTGCGACCGCTGCGGGAGTCGTTGCTCGGCGAGGATGTGCGCAGGGTCCTCGGCATCGTCAACGGCACGACGAACTACATCCTCACGCGGATGGCCTCCGATGGCGCCGACTACCATGACGCGCTGGCCGAGGCGCAACAGCGCGGCTATGCCGAGCGGGACCCGACGGCCGATGTCGAGGGCTACGACGCGGGGGCCAAGGCGGCGATCATGGCGTCGCTGGCGTTCGGGGTGAACGTGGTGGCCGGTGACGTGTACCACGAAGGCATCTCCGCCATCACCGGTGACGACATTGTGTTCGCCCGCCACTTCGGGTACACGATCAAGCTGCTCGCCATCGCCGAGCGTTTCCCGAGCGACGGGGGAGACGAATCCGGCAACGAGATCGGGGTGACCGTCTACCCGGCCATGGTCCCCGACACCCACCCCCTGGCCGCGGTCCGCGACAGCTTCAACGCCGTGTTCGTGGAATGTGCGGCCGCCGGAGACCTCATGTTCTACGGACGCGGCGCCGGCGGCACACCGACCGCGAGTGCCGTGCTGGGCGACCTGATCGACGCGTCGGCCAACCTCCGCAAGCGGACCTATCGACCGGTGCCGTCCGGTGAACGGGCCCGGATTCGTCCGGTCGACATGTTGCGTAGCGCGTACTACATCAATCTCGAGACCGTTGATGCGCCGGGGGTGCTGTCGGAGGTGGCCAACGCGTTCGGTCGCAACCAGGTCTCCATCCGATCTCTCGAGCAGGAAGGCATGGCCGACCAGGCCAGGATCGCCTTCATCACCCACGACGCCTTCGAACGAGATGTTCAGCAGACACTGCGCGACCTTCGAGCGCTCGATGTGGTGAAAGGCGTCGGCAGCGTGCTCCGGGTCATCGAATCGTGATCCGGTACCGATCCACGCGGGCCACAGGTCCCGCCGGTGCCGATGATCTCGGGTTCGGCGACGTGCTCCTGGCCGGTCTCGCCCCCGACGGTGGCCTGTACTGCCCGACGGAGGTGCCGTCGCTGTCCGAGCTGGCACCGATCACGGCCGATACACCCTATGTCGAGGCGGCCACGACGGTGATCGCCCCGTTCGTCGCCGGCACCTTCGACGAGGGTGAGCTCTTTGAGATGGTCGGCGCCGCCTACGCCGGGTTCCGGCACCGCGACGTCTGCCCGGTCCATGAGCTGGGCGCCGGTCGGTACCTGCTCGATCTCACCCTGGGCCCGACCCTGGCGTTCAAGGACATGGCGCTCCAGCTGGTGGCCCGGATGCTCGACGCCGAACTCGAGCGGCGGGGTGAACAGGTGACCGTGATCGGCGCCACGTCGGGTGACACCGGATCGGCCGCCATCGAGGCGCTGGCCGGGATGCCCAACATCAGGGTCGTCATCCTCCACCCGCTCGACCGGGTTTCGGAGGTGCAGCGCCGCCAGATGACGACGGTCGACGCCGCGAACGTCGAGAACCTGGCCGTGCGGGGCACCTTCGACGACTGCCAGGACCTGGTCAAAGGTGCGTTCGGCGATGTCGCCCTCCGTGCCGAGCTGAACCTGGCGGCTGTCAACTCCATCAACTGGGCCCGCGTCGTCAGCCAGATCCCGTACTACGTGGCGGCGGCGAGGAGGGTGAGCCCCGACGGATCGCCGGTTTCGTTCGCGGTCCCGACCGGCAACTTCGGCAACGTGCTCGCCGGCTGGTACGGGAAACGTATGGGGCTGGCCGTCGACCGCCTTGTCGTGGCTTCGAACCGCAACGACGTGCTCACGCGGTTCTTCGAGACCGGCCGGCTCGTCATCGAGTCGGTCGAACCGTCGCTCAGCCCGAGCATGGACATTCAGGTCTCGTCGAACTTCGAGCGCCTCCTGTGGGAGGCCGGGGGCCGGGTCGGGGAGGCCATCCGTGAGCTCATCGCCACCCTGCGGGCCTCGGGGCGGGTGGAGGTTCCTGCGTCGTGGTGTCAGGTCATCGCCGCCGACTTCGACGGGTTTCGTCTCGACGACGAGGGAACCGTGGCCGAGATCGCTCGTATCCTGGGGGCCACCGAGCGGCTCATCGACCCCCACACCGCAGTGGCGACGAACGCAGCGCATCGGCTGGGACAACCCGGGGTGCCGATGATCGCACTGGCCACCGCCGATCCCGCCAAGTTTCCTGATGCGGTGGAGGCGGCGACCGGCCGCCGGCCGGACCTGCCGCCCCATCTGGCCGAGTTGTTCGATCGGCGTGAACACTACGAGGTCATCGACAACTCAGGCGACTCGCTGGCTGCCCTGCTCCGAACCTCGCCGTAGAGCGACGGTACGGCCGGCGACGAGTGGGAGCGCGAGCGGGCCGGATTGATCGGCGTCGCGAAACTGACCGTCAATCCGCGCACTCGACGGCCGTGGTGGTAGCCTGAGAACCTGAGGCCCGGTGGCGGCACCTGTCTCGTTCGTCTGAGCCGGTCCGGCTCCTCTGGACGACGTACGCCGAACCCGCCCCAGTCGATGCCAAGCCGGCTCGATTGTCGTGGCCTCAGCATCAATGGACTTGATACTGCCAAGGGACTGAAGATTACGTGTCTGCCACTGCTGTCCGGCAAACGGTGCCGCTGCGACGATGCAGCCCCGGCCACCGACGACAGCCGATCCGACCACGACTTCGGTAATTCCGAATCCCGAGAGCTGTGAGAGAGCTGTGAGGAGCATGCAACCGTGAGCGACCAATTGGTTGAGGAGCGCCAGGGGCTGGAAAAGAAGGACAAGGCGGAGCTGCAGGCCATCGTCTCCGCCCTGGGGGGAACCAGCACGGCTCGGATGCGCAAGTCGGAACTCGTCGAGCAGATTCTGGAGTTGTCCGGAGCAACGGCCCGGGCCGGCGCATCGGGCGGAGATTCCGAACGCACCGACAAGAGCGACGACGGCGCCGAGAACGACAAGGCCGTCGACAAGGCCGCGGACGAGGGCGACGAGGCCGACGACGGTGGTGACACCAAGAGCGAGTCGGCCCGAACCGACGACTCCGACGAGAAGCCGTCGAACGGCTCGACCGGCAAGGAGTCCGGCAAGGCCGGCCAATCCCAATCCGGGAGCGAGGGATCCGGGCGCCGCAGCGGCTCCGGCCGAGGACGCAACGACAAGGATCGCAACGGGGGCTCCTCCGGTGGGTCCAAGTCCTCGACGGATCATCCCACAGGCCCCGACGGCGAGCCTCTTGCCGACTGGGAGATCCAGGTGCTGGAGGAGACGGGGGGCGACAACCGGGGTGGGAACCGCTCCAAGGGTGGTCGCAACAACCGCAATCAGCCCCGCCAACGCAACGACAACAGCCAGAATCAGAACAAGTCCGGTTCGAACCAGAACTCAGGTCAGAAATCCGACGATGACGACGACGCCGACGACGCCAACCGCCGGTCCCGTCGTGGACGAGGTCGAGGTCGTGGCCGAGACCGCAGCGACGCCGGAAACGACGGCGTGTCCTCCGATCCGGTCGAGGTGCAGGGGTATCTCGACCTGCGCGACGAGGGCTACGCCTTCCTGCGGGTGAACGGTCTCCTGCCGAGCCGCGACGACGCCTACGTGTCGGTCAAGCAGGTTCGTCAGCACCGCCTGCGGAAGGGCGATCACGTGGTCGGCCAGGCTCGCCCGGCAAACCGAAACGAGAAGAACCCGGCATTGGCCGACATCATCTCGATCAACGGGATTCCGGCCGATGAGCAGCAGCCCCGCCCCCGGTTCGACGATCTGACGCCGCTGTTCCCCGACGAGCGTCTCGTGCTGGAGATGCGGGATGAGCCGCTGAACATGACGACCCGGATCATCGATCTCCTGGCCCCCATCGGCAAAGGTCAGCGGGGCCTGATCGTGTCGCCGCCCAAGGCCGGCAAGACCTCGATCATGAAGAACATCGCCAGGGCGATCGAGACCAACAACCCCGAGGTCGAGCTGCTGGTTCTCCTGGTCGACGAGCGTCCCGAGGAGGTGACCGACATGGAACGGTCGCTGACCAAGGGCGAGGTCGTGTCCTCGACCTTCGACCGCCCGCCCGAGGAGCACACGGCCATCGCAGAGTTGACGCTGGAACGAGCCAAACGGATGGCGGAGATCGGCACCGACGTCGTCCTCATCATCGACGGCATCACCCGCCTGGCCCGGGCCTACAACATGGCCGGACCCCAGAGCGGAAAGGCCCTCTCCGGTGGCATCGACGCCGCCGCCCTCTATCCGCCGAAGCGCTTCCTCGGCGCGGCCCGGAACTTCGAGGAGGGTGGCTCGCTCACCATCCTGGCCACCGCGCTGGTCGAAACCGGCTCGAAGATGGACGAGGTCATTTTCGAGGAATGCAAGGGCACGGGCAACTCCGAGATCCGCCTCAACCGCCGCCTGGCCGAGAAGCGCATCTTTCCGGCCATCGACATCGACGGCTCGTCGACCCGCAACGAGGAGCTCCTGCGACCGAAGAAGGATGTGGAGGCCTCGTGGCAGCTGCGACGCATCATCGGAGCCATGGGCGCGGAGGGCGATGACACCAACGCAGCCGGCATCGAGATGCTGATCGAGCGGCTGGCCACGTTCAAGACCAACGCCGACTTCCTGGCCGAAATCGCCAAGGCCAGGGCGGTTTAAGCCGAAAACGACGGCAGACTGAACAGTTCTCAGAAACAGGTCCGAAACCGAACCCGGAAATCCCTGAACCCGAAACGTGAAACGATGAAGCCCGACATTCACCCCAACTACCGGCCCGTGGTGTTCATGGACGCCTCCGCCGACTTCTCCTTCCTGACCCGGTCAACCGTCGCCACCGACGAGACCATCGAATGGGAGGACGGCAACACGTATCCGCTGGCCAAGGTCGACATCTCGTCGGCCAGTCATCCGTTCTTCACCGGCCAGATGAAGATCGTCGACACCGCCGGACGGGTCGAGCGGTTCGAGCGTCGTTACGGCCGTCGCAAGAAGTCCGACGGCGAGTAGATCCGGTCGGCTGTCCACTGCGGTTTCGTTGCCCCTGTGAACGAAGCCCGGTTGGCCGCCCTCAACTCCGCCAAGCTGAACGCTCTGGTCGGCAATGTCACGGGCACGGCCTGTGAACACCTCGTCCAACCCGGTCTGGGTCTGAGCTGCGGATTCACCGGCGACCGCCTGTTCGCGCTCGCCGACCGCCTCACCGATCTCGGGCCGATCCTCGCCTGGTCCCAAGCCAAGTCGGGGTGCTCCCTCACCGTCTTCGCCGACGGCTCGAACGATCTGGCCGCCCATCTGTCACGGCGGACGTCGTTGCTCTCGGCCGATGTCGAGGTGTTGGCGATCAGCGGGGCCGAAGCCGTGCCGGTCGAACCGATCCCACTGCCACAGCCCCCGGACCTGGGCGAAGACCTGTGGCGGGCCGCGGCTGTGATGGCCGACGCCGGCGCCCGGGTCGTGGACGATCACGGCCGTCTCACCGGCGAAGTGCTCGGACTCGAGGTGGCCAGGATCGAACCGCCCGCACCGGGAGACGACATTCAGGTTCGCGTGGGGGTCGGTAGCGCCGATCGAGAGCTGCAGGGCTACGTCCTGGGCCACCTCGGCGACGTCGATCGGCTGCGGCGGTCGGTGCAGCTCGTGCAATCCCACCGGCGGGCCGGTGTCGCCCTTCATCCGCTCAACCGCCTGTCGCGGCCCCGCTGGCTCCGCTCCTGCCTGCTCGACGATCCGGCCGGCCTCGGGGTGGTCGACCTGGACCCGCTGCCCCCGCTGTGGTCCGATACCGGTCTACTCGACACCGAACCCTCGGCTGCGTTCTCTCCGAGCGATCGGGTGGTCGTGGTCTGCTCGGCCGGCTTCGACTTCGATCTGGTGCCCCAGGCCGTCGACTACCGGCACCGGTCCGACCCGGGCGCGTCGCTGGTGCTCGTGGTGCCCGAACGCGATCTGGACATGATCCGGCGGCGGGTGCCCGAATCGGTTCCCGACGTGATCG
Source organism: Acidimicrobiales bacterium (assembly GCA_965216675.1). Classification (GTDB taxonomy): domain Bacteria; phylum Actinomycetota; class Acidimicrobiia; order Acidimicrobiales; family SZUA-35; genus JAHELU01. The sequence goes on from CBDCGK010000004.1 coordinate 4,345,637, forward strand.
TTCGATCCGTCGACACCCCCTGGAGTCGCTAGCCTCGTATCCATGTTGGAACGACTCAGCGCGCTCACCGATGAATACCGTGAGCTCGAGGCGAGGATGGCCGATCCCGGGCTGGTCGCCGACAACAAGCGGTTCGTGGAGATGTCACGACGCTACGCCGCCCTCGGCGAGATCGTCTCGTTGACCGCCGAGCTGAGGGAGCGCCACGACGACGTCGAAACCGCCAACCAGATGTTGGTCGAGGCCGACCCCGGCGATCGCGACGAGATCCGGCAGATGGCATCGGTGGCCGAGGCGGAGGTCGAGCGGCTCGAGGCCCAGCTCAAGGTGCTGCTGTTGCCCAAGGATCCCAACGACGGGCGCAACGTCATCGTCGAGATCCGGGGTGCGGAAGGAGGGGAGGAGGCCAACCTGTTCGCCCGTGACCTCTATGAGATGTTCAAGGCGTTCGCCCAGAACTGCGGCTGGGGTTTCGAACTTCTGAACTCCAGCGCGTCCGACCTCGGAGGTTTCGACGAGGTCACCTTCATGGTGAAGGGCGACGACGCCTGGACCCGGATGAAGTTCGAGGCGGGACCCCACCGGGTCCAACGGGTGCCGGTCACCGAGTCGCAGGGTCGGGTCCACACGTCGTCGGCGACGGTGACCGTGCTGCCGGAAGCCGACGAGGTCGACATCGATCTCGACATGAACGATCTACGTTTCGACACCTACCGTTCCTCGGGCGCCGGCGGTCAGCACGTCAACACCACCGACTCGGCGGTCCGGGTCACCCACCTGCCGACCGGGGAGGTGGTGTCGATGCAGGACGAGAAGTCGCAGCTGCAGAACCGGGAGCGGGCGCTGAAGGTGCTTCGGTCCAGGCTGTTGCAGAAGGAGTTGGACCGCCAGCGCGAGGAGGCCTCGGCCACCCGGCGGGACCAGACCGGGGGCGGTGGACGGTCGGAGAAGATCCGGACCTACAACTTCAAGGAGAACCGCGTCACCGATCACCGGATCGGACTCACGATCCACAAACTCGACCGGATCCTGGCCGGGGATCTGACCGAGATCAGCGACGCGCTGGTTCAGGACGAGCGGGCCCGCCAGCTCTCCGAGGAGAGCGCCGCTCCGGCCTGAGCGGCGGCGTATCAGGAGTGTCGCCATGGTCACCTGGCGCGAACTGACGACTGAAGCGGTAGCACATCTGGCCCGAGCCGAAGTCCCCGACCCCGAGATCAGCGTCCGGAACATCGGTCAGCGGGCCACGGGGACCGACGGGGCCGACTGGCTCGATGAGCTGGATCGCCACGCCACCCAGCGCCACGTCGCGGCCTTCGACGCCATGCTCGCCCGCCGCGAGCGGGGCGAGCCGCTGCAGTACGTCATCGGCCGCTGGGGGTTCCGTCACCTCGATCTCTATGTTGACCGTCGGGTGCTCATTCCCCGCCCCGAGACCGAGGTGGTCGCCGGCGCGGCCATCGACGAGGTCCGGCGGGTGGCGGTCGAGGTTGCGGACCCGGTGGTCGCCGTCGACCTCGGAGCCGGCTCCGGCGCCATCGGATTGTCGATTGCGGTCGAGGAGGCGGCGGCCGACGTGTGGCTCACCGACCGCTCGACCGACGCTGTCGCCGTGGCCCGGGCAAATGTGGCCGGCATCGGCCGCCACGGCTCGCGGGTTCGGGTGGTCGAAGGTGACTGGTTCGAGGCCCTTCCGGCCGCCCTTCGTGGTCTCGTCGGTGTTGTCGTCTCCAACCCGCCGTACGTGGCCGGCGGCGACGACGTCGACCCGGAGATCGCCTGGGAGCCCCCTGATGCCCTGTTCGCCCCCGACGGCGGCACCGCACACCTGCAACATCTGATCGCCGAGAGTCCCGGTTGGCTCATCGACGAGGGGGCACTGGTGCTGGAGATGGCACCGAGCCAGGTCGATGCGATGGCGACCCTGGCTTCCGGCCGTTTCGCCGCCGTACAAGAAATCGAGGATCTAACCGGCCGACAGCGCGCCATTGTGGCCCGATTTCCCGTACGCTCCTAATTCGGTGTACCCACCTGTGGAGCGAGTGCACCCAACACCGCACGGAAGGTTCGACGGTCATGAGAATTGGGGTTGGGTCCGACCATGCCGGATTCGAGCTGAAGCAGCAGGTGGCTGAACACCTCGAGGCGTCGGGGCACAAGGTCGTCGATCTCGGCACCGACGATTCGGTATCGGTCGACTATCCCGACTTTGGGGCGGCGGTGGGCCGGGCCGTGGTCTCCGGCGAGGTCGATCTCGGTGTTGCGGTGTGCGGGAGCGGCATCGGCATCTGCATCGCCGCCAACAAGATTCCCGGGATCCGTGCGGCCACCGTCCACGACGTGACCTCGGCCCGGCTGAGCCGGGAGCACAACGATGCCAACGTGATGTGCCTGGGTCAGCGGTTCATCGGACCCCAGGTGGCGTTCGACGCGGTTGACGCGTTCGTTGGCGCCGAGTTCGCCGGCGGCCGCCACAGCAGGCGTGTCGACAAGATTTCCGACCTCGAACAACAGGAGTAATGCCTCTCATGCCTTGGCCGATTCTGAACGACTCCGAGATCAAGCGGTTGACCGCGGCCGAAGTCGAACGGCAGAACACTGCGCTGCAGCTGATCGCGTCCGAGAACTTCGCGTCGCCTGCCGTGATGGCGGCCACCGGCTCGGTGTTCACCAACAAGTACTCCGAGGGGTATCCGGGTCGCCGCTACTACGGCGGAAACCAGATCGTCGACCAGGTCGAGGACCTGGCCCGGCAGCGGATCTGTGCCCTGTTCGGTGCCGATCACGCCAACGTGCAGCCACATTCCGGGGCCAACGCCAACATGGCCGTCTATCAGGCCCTGCTCGAACCGGGAGACACCGTGTTGGGCTTGAGCCTCGACCACGGTGGCCACCTGACCCACGGTTCCCCGGTGAACGCGTCGGGCATGACCTACAACTTCGTCGGGTACCGGGTCGGCGACTCCGACGAGCGGCTGCAGATCGACCAGATCGCCGAGCTGGCGGCCGAACACCGACCGAAGCTGATCGTCACCGGTGCAACCGCCTATCCGCGGATCATCGAGCCCGAGCCGTTCCGCAAGATCGCGGACGAGGTCGGTGCTCTGCTGATGTTCGACGCCGCCCACATCGCCGGTCTGATCGCGGGGGGTGTGCACCCCAATCCGGTCCCGTACTCCGACGTCGTCACCTTCACCACCCACAAGACGATGCGTGGCCCTCGGGGAGGTTGCATCCTCTGCACCGAGGATCTGGCCGCGGCGATCGACAAGGCGGTCTTCCCTGGCCAGCAGGGCGGCCCGCAGGAGCATGCCATCGCAGCCAAGGCCGTGGCCTTCGCCGAGGCGGCCACCGATGAGTTCAAGGCCTACGCGGCCCAGATCGTGGCCAACGCCGCCGCCCTGGCCGAAAGCCTGGCCGCCGAGGGGTTCCGGCTCGTTTCCGGCGGCACCGACAACCATCTTCTGCTGGTGGACCTGCGGCCCTTCGACGAGGAGCTGAGCGGCAAGGAGGCTCAGACGGTGCTGGATGAGGCCGGGATCACGTTGAACCGCAACTCCATTCCCGACGACCCCCGTTCGCCGTTCGTGACCTCGGGAATCCGGATCGGAACTCCGGCGGTGACAACCCAGGGAATGAAGGAGCCGGAGATGGCCGAGATCGGTCGTTTGATCGCCGCCACCCTCCGCAGTCGCGCCGACTCCGCCGCGGTGGCCGCGATCCGTGAAGAGGTGCGGCGGCTCTGTACCCCGTTTGCGCCATACCCTGACCTCGCCTGAGGCTCGTCACCACCCATCCCTCCGAATCGGCGGCCCGGAATTGGCAGGTCCGACGCGCTCTGGGTGAGCGCGAAATCTGCCAGATCCGTGGCCGTGCTGTCAGTCGAGCCGGGTCCGAGGGTGTAGCGTTGGTGGTGACTACATGCGCCCGGTACTTTCGTCCTACCTGGTCGTCGCCGCCGTTACCGCCGGAGTGACCCTGGCCCTGGTCCCCCTCTCCCGCTTCGTCGCTCATGCGACAGGCTTGTTGATCGAGCCCGACGCCCGGAGGCTCCACGAGCGTCCCACCCCGATTCTCGGCGGCACCGCCATGTACCTCGGCTTCGTCGCCGGCTTCGTCGTGGCCTGGTATTCGGGCTGGTTCACGCCGCTGTTCCAGGGGTCGACCGAGCCGTTCGCCGTTGTCGCCAGCGCCACGGTGGCCTGTCTGATCGGGTTGATCGACGACGTCCGCGACATCTCGGCTCCGGCCAAGACCGCGGGCCTCAGCCTCTCGGCCTTCCTGCTGGGACTGGGCGGGGTGAGCATCATCTGGTTCCGGGTCCCGTTCCTCGACGTGTTCGTGATGCCGTACGACCTGGCGTTGCTCGTGTCGGTCATCTGGGTGCTCGGCATGGCCAACGCCGTCAACTTCATCGACGGCCTCGACGGCCTCGCCGGCGGCATCGTGGCCATCGGGGCCGCGGCCTTCCTGCTCTACGCGGTCCGCCTCGGCGACGCCGAGCTGCTGTTCCCGGGGAACGTCGGTCCTCTGGTGGCGGCGCTCACCCTCGGGATGTGTGTCGGCTTCCTGCCCTGGAACGTCTACCCGGCCCAGATCTTCATGGGGGACAGCGGCAGCCTGCTGTTGGGAACCCTGATGGCGGCCTCGACGATGGCGGTCGGCGGTCGCACCCCCGACCCCTTCAGCGGTCAGACGTTCTTCTTCTATGCGCCGCTCGCCATCCCGCTGCTGATCCTCGGTGTGCCCGTGCTCGACACTGCGTTCGCAATCATCCGCCGGGCGACCCAGCGCCAGGGGCTGGCCACTGCCGACAAGGATCACCTTCACCACCGGCTGGTCCGTCTCGGTCACGGCCACCGGCGAAGTGTGGGCATCCTCTGGACCTGGACCGCCCTGCTGTCGGCGTTTGTCCTGTATCCCACCTACAACGAGGGTCAGGGTGATGGTGTCGTCCCGTTCGGCGTTGCCGCGCTCGGGCTGCTGCTGTACACCTGGTTCCATCCCGGTGTTCGAGCGCGGGGATTGCGGCGACAGCGCAGAGCCGATGGTGTCGACCCCATGGTCGAGGTTCCGCCACCGAGCGTCGGGCTGCTCGACGATCCGTCACAGGACCCGCCTCCGGTGCCGCTGCGATCTGTCGACCAGCTCAGGGGAAACGCGAATCACGATCGTCGCCTGAAGCTGGTCGACACACCCGGTGACGCCGTCAGCCGCTGAACATGGGGTTTCCCGCCGATGCCCGAAAATCCGGGGTAGGTGACACCATGACGTCGGTGTCGGTGCACTACAATCCCGCCGCTTCGGTGTTGGATCAGGGCCTGCCGCTCCCTATCGTTTCGATCGACGCCGGTTCCGAACGGAGTGTCGACCCCGTGGGAAAAGGACCAACGAACGTGGATGCCAACCATCGTCGATGGAGCGAGGATTACAACCAGAGCAGTGGCGGGTACGAGTTGGCGTTCTCGGCGGTCATCTGCTCGCTCATCGGGTTGTGGCTCGATCGGCGACTCGGCACGACGCCCTGGTTGACGATCAGCTTTGCCGTCCTCGCTTTCGCTGGGTCAGTGGCCAACATCTACTACCGGTACCAACGGGACATCGCCCGCGAAGAGGAAGCGGCCCGCTTGCGAAGGACCGGGTCGTGACCGTGGAGGCCGAACCGGTGGCCGGATCGACGGTTTCGATGGGGGCTCCGGCCGACGGGGCGCCGGCGGCGGAGGTGGCTCGGGACATGGCGAGGCGTGGTCTGCTGGTCATGCCCGTCGTGTTCGCCGTCGTTGCCGTCGCCGGTGGTTTCCCCGCCGCGTTCTCTGTGGCATATGCCATGGCAATCGTCCTGGTCAATTTTCTTTTGTCCGCGTATTTGTTGCGCTGGGCCGCCCGTATCTCGCTGGGTCTGGTAGCCTCAGTGGCGCTCGGCGGATACGTCATGCGACTGGCTTTGATCTTCATGGCCGTTTGGATCGTACGGGACGCCCCTTGGATCCGGATGATCCCGTTGGGCATTGCTATCATCGCTACGCATCTCGGGTTGCTGGTATGGGAGCTGCGACACGTCTCGGCGTCGTTCGCACACCCGGGCCTCAAGCCCACATCCTCGGAGACCCGGGGACGGTGGGCACGGCGACAGCCCTGGATACGCAGCACAGCCGGTCGGCCTGCCGCCGGATACAACCCGGAACGTATACAGAAGCGTCGGAACTCAGGTTCCGACCAGAGTCACCGTCGGAACTCAGGTTCCGACCAGATACACCGTCGGAACTCAGGTTCCGACCAGAGTCACCAGATTTGACAAGACCCGACAACACGCTGGAACGCAGTTCGAAGGAGCCCCGTTAAGTGTTCGGATTCGAATACCCCTCAATTCAAGACCTGGTCGTCTGGCCGAACTACGGCGACATCGATGCGTTCTGGGCACTCAACAAGATCGGTCTGATCTCGCTGCTGGCCATGATCATCCCGACCGTTATGTTTCTGATGTCGAAGAAGGACATGGTCCCTCGAGGCCTCCAGAACGTGGTCGAGGGCACCGTCGAGTTCGTCGAGGACCAGATCATCATGCCGGCGATCGGCCCGGAGGGTCTGCGCTACCTGCCTCTTCTGCTCAGCATCTTCCTCTTCGTCTTCTGGGGCAACATCTTCGAGGTCATCCCGACCTTCCACATGCCGGCCAACGCCCGTATGGCAAACCCGATGTTCCTGGCGCTGATCGTGCTGGTCGTCTTCACCGTCGTCGGTTTCAAGCACAACGGCATGAGCTACCTGAAGGGCATCGCCTGGCCCCACGACGTCCCGATCGGGCTCCGTCCGCTGGTCGGCTTCATCGAGTTGCTGTCGGTCTTCCTGATCCGGCCCTTCGGCCTAGCGGTCCGGCTCTTCGCCAACCTGTTGGCCGGGCACATCCTGCTCGTCACCTTCGGCGCCTTGACCATCGCCGTGTTCACCGCATCGGCGCTCGTCGTCCTGACGCCGTTGACCTTCGGCATGCTGGTCATCCTGACCGCCTTCGAGATGTTCGTTTCGTTCCTCCAGGCGTTCGTCTTCGCCATCCTGACCGCCGTGTACATCGACAGCTCGCTTCACGCCCACTAGGCCCCATCCGGAGCGTTTCGCTCGCTCCTCCCCCCACCCCGTACAAACCCAAGTAATCGCAAGCAAGAAACAACCGACAACCGATCCCACCCCGGTGGGAGACCCCACCTCATCCGGGGTGGTGACAAACACAGGAGAGAAACCTCAGATGAGCGTCCTCGCAACCATTGGCATGCAAGCTGTTGAGGTGGCCCAGGAAGCCTTCACCGCAGCCGACGAACGCAACATCGCCGGCGCCGCCGGTGCGGGCATGGCCTACGGCTTGGCCGCCATCGGCCCGGGCATCGGAATCGGCTACCTGGTCGGTCAGGCCGTGCAGGCCATGGCCCGCCAGCCCGAGTCGGCCGGCGCCGTCCGGACCAACATGTTCCTCGGAATCGCCTTCACCGAGGCGCTGGCCCTGATCGGGTTCGTGGTCTTCATTCTGCTCAAGTTCGCCTGAGGGGCGTCACATGCTCTTCGCTCTACTAGCTGCAGAAGCCGCGGAAGGCTCTGAAGAGGCGATCAACCCGGTCATCCCGGAGATCAACGAGATGTTCTGGGGCATCATCGCCTTCGCCTCGTTGTATCTGCTGGTGACCTACGTGTTGTTGCCGCCCATCCAGCGCATCCGCAACGACCGCGCCGCCACCATCCAGGCCGACCTCGACGCCGCCGACACGGCCCGGGCCCAGGCGGTCTCCGCCAGCTCGGAGATGGCCGACCAGTTGGCCGATGTGAGAACCGAGGCGGCTGCGATCATCGACGCCGCTCGAGCCGAGGCCGAAGCCGAACGCGAGCGGCTGGTGGCCCGAGCGGAACGGGAGGTCAACGCCATGCGGGAGATCGCCGACAGCGAGATCACCGCCGAACGGGAGCAGGCTCTGGCCTCGCTGCGGCCACAGGTGGCCGAGCTGGCCGTGAGTGCCGCATCCCGGGTGACCGGCCGATCCATCGATGGAAGTTCGGCCCAGTCCGTTGTCGACCAGTACCTCACGAGTCCCAACTGAGGATCCAACCATGACCCTGCTCATATTCGCCGCCGGAAACGGCTATCAGATTCCCCACGATCCTCGCGAGATGTACTGGGGAAGTGCGGCGTTCTTCATCGTCGTCGGACTCATCTGGTGGAAGGGCGCGCCCGCCATCAAGCGGGGGCTGGCGTCCCGCACCGAACGGATCGAGGCCGAGCTTGCCGACGCCCGATCCCGTCGGGATGCGGCCGAGGCCGCCCTCAACGCCAGCACGTCGGAACTGCCCGACCTGAGCGAAGAGGAGGCCCGCATTCGGTCCGAAGCCACGGAGACCGCGGCGAGGCTCAAAGCCGACCTGATCGCCAAGGCCGAGGCCGAGGCCGAGGGGGTCCGGGAGCGGGGCAAGGCCGATGTGGCCAATCGCAAGCGCCAGGCCCGAGCCGATCTCCAGGCCGAGATCGCGGAGGCCACTCGATTGGCAGCCGAGGACATGGTGCGCTCCGACCTCAACCTCGGAGCCCAGTCGGATCTGATCGATGCCTACATCGACGAAGTGAGGCAGATGTCATGAACTCGGATCGCATAGATGGATACGCCCAGGCTCTTTTGTCGGTGGCCCGGGCCGAAGGCAACGTCGAGGGGATCCGGTCCCAACTCACCGATGTGGCTCGTGCCGTGGCCGGCAACGACGAGCTGAGGACGTCGCTCACCAACAATCTCCTTCCGGCCGCAACCCGGGTCCAGATCATCGACGACATCCTCGGTGGGAAGGCGTCGGACGCGGTGCGGGGCATCGTCGGCATGATCGTCGCCGCCGGTCGTGGTGGCGAGCTCGGCGAGATCGTCGAGGGCTTCGTGCACGCGTCGGCCGCGGCCTCCGGTAAGCGAGTGGCCACGGTTCGCAGCGCGGTTGCCCTTTCCGATGACCAGAAGACCCGCCTCGCCCACGCGCTGAGCGCTTCGGCCGGCGGGCCGGTGGAGCTCGAGAACATCGTCGATCCCGAGGTCGTCGGCGGCGCCGTGACCACGATCGGCGACACCGTCATCGACGGCTCGCTTCGCACTCGACTGAACCAGATGCGGGAAGCCCTCTAGGGCCCCGATTCAAGAACCCCCACGTACGTACCGGCACAGTACCCGCCCCGTCACGAGAGAACACAGAGAGAACACATGGCACTGTCCTTCGATCCAAACGACATCACCAGCGCCCTCCGCAAGAACCTGGAGGGACTCGGCACCGACGTCCGGAGTGTCACCGTCGGTCGGGTGGCCGAGGTCGGCGACGGCATCGCCCGTGTGAGCGGCCTGCCCAATGCCGCCGTGAACGAGATGCTTCGCTTTGAGGACGGCACGATCGGCCTCGCCCTGAACCTCGACGAGGACACCATCGGCGCCGTGGTTCTCGGCAACGTCGACCAGATCGAGGAGGGCCAGTCGGTGGAGGCCACCGGCGACATCCTGTCGGTTCCCGTCGGCGACGGCGTGATCGGCCGGGTCGTCAACATGCTGGGCGAGCCGCTCGACGGCAAGGGCCCGCTCACCGGTGTGACGGAACGCCGGATGGAGATCCAGGCGCCCGGCATCATCGGCCGTCAGCCGGTGCACGAGCCGCTCCAGACCGGCATCAAGGCCGTCGACTCGCTCATCCCCATCGGCCGGGGTCAGCGGGAGCTCATCATCGGCGACCGCAAGACCGGCAAGACCACCGTTGCCGTCGACACCATCCTGAACCAGAAGGGTCTCGGGGTGAAGTGCATCTACGTGTCGGTCGGCCAGAAGGCGTCGACGGTGGCCCAGACCGTGGCACTGCTCGACGAATACGGCGCCATGGACTACACGGTGGTCGTGGCCGCCCCGGCCGGCGACCCGGCACCGTTCAAGTTCCTCGCCCCTTACGCCGGTTGCGCCATGGGCCAGGAGTGGATGGAGAACGGCGAGCACGCCCTCATCGTCTACGACGATCTCTCGAAGCAGGCCGAGGCCTACCGCCAGGTGTCGCTGCTGCTGCGACGGCCTCCGGGCCGTGAGGCCTACCCCGGCGACGTGTTCTACCTGCACAGCCGTCTGCTGGAGCGGGCGGCCAAGCTGTCCGACGATCTCGGCGCCGGTTCGCTGACCGCGCTGCCGGTCATCGAGACCAAGGCCGGCGACGTGTCGGCCTACATCCCGACCAACGTGATTTCGATCACCGACGGTCAGATCTTCCTGCAGGACGACATGTTCAAGTCGGGTATCCGCCCGGCGGTGGATGTCGGTATCTCGGTGTCCCGGGTGGGTTCGGCCGCTCAGATCAAGGCCATGAAGGCCGCCGTCGGCACCTTGAAATCCGACCTGCAGCAGTTCCGCGACCTCGCTGCCTTCGCCGCCTTCGGCTCCGATCTCGACGCCGTGTCGCAGGCCCAGCTCGACCGCGGCTACCGCCTAACCGAGCTGCTGAAGCAGGGTATCAACGCCCCGGTTCCGGTGGAGGAACAGGTCGTCGTGCTCTATGCCGGCACTCGCGGCTACCTCGACGGTATCGAGGTCTCGGAGGTCGGTCACTTCGAGTCCGGCCTCGTCGAGTGGTTCCACTCCCGCCATCCCGACGTGCTCGAGTCCATCAAGGCCAACGGCACCGTACCCGACGAGGAGGCGCTCGAGGCGGCGATCGCCGCGTTCGCCGACGACTTCGTCGGTACGCACCAACACGACCGTCCCGATCCGGCGATCGAAGAGCAGGCCGACGCCGAGTCGAAGATGGTCGACGCCCCTCACACGCTGCCCGAGGAGGACATCTCCCGGGTGGAAAAGGGCTAGGGCATGCCCGGAGGCGCAGAACGCACCCTTCGCCGTCGCATCGGCACGGTGAAGAACACCAAGAAGATCACCCGCGCCATGGAGCTCATCGCGGCCACCCGTGTCGCCAGGGCGCAGCAGCGGGCGAAAGCCGCCCGACCCTACTCCGAGCAGCTCACGGGCGTCATCGAGGATCTGGCCGCCGGTGGGGCCGAAGTCGATCACCCTCTGCTCCGTCAGGCCGAGAAGGTCGAGACGGTGGCGTTCGTGATCTGCGCCGGTGACCGGGGTCTGGCCGGACCCTACAACTCCCAGGTCCTGCGGACGGCCGAGCGCGAGATCCAGGCCGTGCGGGCCGAGGGCGGCGACTACCGCATCCTGGCCGTTGGCAAGAAGGTCCGCGACTACTTCAGCTTCCGCAACTACCAAATCGATTCCGAATACGCCGGCTTCACCGACAACCCGACCTTCGAGGACGCCCGGGCGATCGCCCAACGGGTGCGTGAGCTGTTCGACTCGGGTGAGGTCGAACAGGTCGACCTCGTGTTCACCGAATTCGTGACGCTCGGCACGCAGCGGGCGGTGGTCCGTCGCTTTCTGCCGCTCGAATCGGTCTCGACCATGGCCGAGGCCGGCGGTGGTGATGCTGCGGCCCTGGCCGGGTTCAGTTTCGAACCGTCGGCCGAGGGTGTGCTGTACGATCTGCTGCCCCGGTATGTGGAGGCCCGGTTGTTCACCGCGCTGCTCGATGCCGCGGCCTCCGAGCACGCCAACCGGCAGCGGGCCATGAAGGCCGCAACCGACAATGCGGAAGAACTCATCACCAAACTCTCCCGTGCCCTCAACCGGGCCCGCCAGGAGTCGATCACCACCGAGATCATGGAGATCGTCGGTGGTGCCGAAGCACTCGGTGCCGACGATGACGATGACGACGTCAATCTGCACGCCCTGCTCCTCACCGCCGAGTAGGCGGCCAACCGCCCGTCCCTGCGAGAATCTCAGCCAACAAGGAACACCAGCATCATGACTGCAACTGAACCACAGCTCAAGGAAGGTCGCATCGTCGCCATCGCCGGTCCGGTGGTCGATGTCGAGTTCCCGCCCGGGAACCTTCCCGAGATCAACCACGCCATCGAGTTCGACGTCCAGGTCGGCGGCGAGAACATCGTCGTTGTGGCCGAGGTGGCGCAGCAGCTCGGTCGGGGTCGGGTTCGGGCGGTCGCCATGAAGCCGACCGACGGCCTTCGTCGTGGCCAAACGGTGCGAAATCTGGGCCGTGGTATCACGGTCCCGGTGGGCGAGGTCACCCTCGGGCACGTGTGGAACGTGATCGGGGAGCCGCTCGACGTGCCGGCCGACGAGCTGAACATCGATGAGCGGTGGGAGATCCACCGTCCCTCTCCGGCGTTCGCCACGCTCGAGCCGACCAAGCAGGTGCTGGAGACGGGCATCAAGGTCATCGACCTGCTGACTCCGTACCTACAGGGCGGCAAGATCGGTCTGTTCGGCGGCGCCGGTGTGGGCAAGACGGTCCTCATCCAGGAGATGATCACCCGTGTCGCCACCAACCACGGTGGTGTGTCGGTGTTCGCCGGTGTGGGTGAGCGCACCCGTGAGGGCACCGACCTCTTCATCGAGATGGGTGAGGCCAAGATGGGCGCCGAGGAGGATGCTCCGTCGGTTCTCTCCAAGGCCGCCCTGGTGTTCGGTCAGATGGACGAACCTCCCGGTGTGCGGCTTCGGGTCGCGCTCTCGGCGCTGACCATGGCCGAGTACTTCCGCGATGTGCAGAACCAGGACGTGCTGCTGTTCGTCGACAACGTGTTCCGGTTCGTGCAGGCCGGCTCCGAGGTGTCGACCCTGCTCGGTCGTATGCCTTCGGCGGTGGGCTACCAGCCGACGCTGGCCGACGAGATGGGTGTGCTGCAGGAGCGCATCACCTCGACCGGCGGCAACTCGATCACCTCCATGCAGGCCGTCTACGTGCCTGCCGACGACTACACCGACCCGGCGCCGTTCACCACGTTCGCCCACCTCGATGCCACCACCGAGCTGAGCCGTGACATCGCCGCCCTGGGTATCTACCCGGCGGTGGACCCGCTCGCCTCGTCGTCGACCATCCTCACCCCCGAGGTCGTCGGCGACCGCCACTACCGGGTGGCCCGCCGGGTGCAGGAGATCCTGCAGCGCTACAAGGAGCTGCAGGACATCATCGCCATCCTGGGTCTCGACGAGTTGTCGGAGGAGGACCGGATCACGGTCGACCGGGCCCGCAAGGTGCAACGTTTCCTGGCCCAGCCGATGATGGTGGCCGAAGTCTTCACCGGCCTGCCCGGCATCTTCACGCCGGTCGAGGAGACGATCGACAGCTTCGAGGCCCTGGTCGACGGTGAGCTCGACGACCTGCCCGAGCAGGCCTTCCTCAACGTCGGTGGCGCCGATCAGGTCCGCGAGAAGGCCGAGCGCCTCCGCCGGGACGCATCGTGACGATGCAGGTCGAGTTCGTATCGCCGGAGGACATCCTCTACTCGGGTGAGGGCAGCCAGGTCGTGGCTCGCACCCGGGGTGGCGGCGAGATCGCGTTCCTCGCCGGCCACGAGCCGTTCATCGGTTCGCTCGTGCCGTGTGAGGTTCGAGTGACCGAGGACGGCGGCAGCGTGCGCCGGTTCGCGGTGCGAGGCGGCTTCGTTTCGGTGACGGGGACCAAAGTGACCGTCCTGTCCGACGCCGCCGTGTCCAGCGGGGAGATCGACGTCTCCGCCGCCCGGGCCGAGCTGGCCGAGGCCGAGGCTGCCGAGCAAGCCGACCCCGACAACGTCGAGCTGCGCGACAATCGCCGGTGGGCCGAGGTGCTGCTGACCACAGCCGGCGAAACCGTCGATTCGCAGTAGCCCGGCCCTGCTTTCCGGTGCTCGAGCGACACGCCGTGTCGCCGGAGCACCAGTGCGCTGCAGGCTCAGACGGCGCGGCCCAGGTAGTTCAGCATCTTGGTCTGAGCATCCGCGCCCTTTTCGACCTTCACTCTGGGACCCATCATCCCCTGGCTGCGCAGCACCCCGTCCGGTAGCGCCCGCCACACGGCATTGGTGAACCTGACCAGACCGGGGTCGAGCCGCTCGTCGACCCTGGCCGTGCGGGCCAGGTCCCAGGTGTGGACCGCCAGGTCGGCGGCCATGAAGCCGATGAGTGCATCGATCGGCATGGGGCCGAAGTCGGGCCCGAAGGGGTCCTCGGCCACCGACTGGAGAACACCTTCCCGGTCGAGCGCCGCCAGCGTCTGGTCCCGGAGCTTCTCCCAGGCCTCGAGTGGTTTTGCGCCGAGCTTCGGGGTCGACCTCGGGGCCGCACCGGTGGCTGCGAACGACTGGACCATCTTGACCCCGCCGAGGGCGTGCTCGTAGACGTCCGCTCCCGTCCAGCCCTCGCAGGGTGACTTGCGCTTGTAGGCGGTGGGTTTGGCGTTCTTGACGACGTGATCGAAGGCGAAGAGTGCTTTGGTGTAGTTTCGGAGGTTCTCGCTCATGATCTCCATTCTGCGCGCGTCCGGTGGGGCTGGGTACGGCAATGCGCACAAATTCCAGATGTGGGTTGCGGGCTCGACGCCCGGTTGATGTCGTCGGGTACGGTGACACCATGTCATCGGAATGGGTATCACCGGAACGTGACCTGGCCATGGAGTTGGTCCGCACCACTGAGGCCGCCGCGATGTCGGCGGCCCGCTGGATGGGTCGGGGCGACAAGATCGGGGCCGATCAGGCGGCTGTCGACGCCATGCGGGCGATGCTCGACGGCGTCCAGATGGACGGCACCGTCATCATCGGCGAGGGCGAGAAGGACGAAGCCCCGATGCTGTACAACGGGGAGCGGATCGGGAACGGTCAGCCGCCCCACGCCGATATCGCCGTCGATCCGGTCGACGGAACCACCCTCACCGCCCAGGGCCAGGCCGGTGCCATCGCCGTGATCGCCGCCTCCGAGCGGGGCTCGATGTTCAATCCGGGTCCGGTGGTGTACATGGAGAAGGTCGCAGTCGGCCCTCAGGGGGCGGGCATCGTCGACATCCGCCTTCCGGTCGACCGAAATCTGACGGCCTTGGCCAAGGCCACGGGCAAGAAGGTCCGCGATCTGAACGCGATTGTGCTCGACCGCCCGCGTCATGCCCAGCTGATCGATGAGATCCGGGCGACCGGGGCCCGTATCAGCCTGATTCGCGACGGTGATGTGGCCGGCGCCATTGCCACGGCATGGCCCGAGTCGGCGGTCGACATCCTGTTCGGCATCGGCGGCACCCCCGAAGGTGTCATTGCCGCCGCTGCGTTGAAGGCCATGGGCGGCGACCTTCAGGGCCGACTCTGGCCTCGCAACGACGAGGAGCGGGCGGCGGCCGAGGCCGAGGGGTACGACGTCGACAAGATCCTGGGTCTCGACGATCTGATCGGGACCAGTAACTGCTTCTTCGCCGCCACCGGTATCACCCGCGGGGCACTCCTGCTCGGTGTGCAGTTCGGAACCGAGACCATCCGCACCCAGTCGTTGGTCATGCGGGGCACCTCCGGAACCGTGCGTCTCATCGAGGCCATCCACCGGGCCGAGAAGCTGGAGGCGCTCGAGGAGCGGGGTCGGCTGACCCGCAGTCGGGCGACCCAGGCTATGGCCGAAGCGGCTGCTGACAACGGCTCCGACGTCGACGGCGACGGCGACTGACCCCACCCCGAACCGGCGGCTGTCGACCCCCCAAAACGGACGACGAGGACCGCCGGACGTCGCGCTCGGCTGAACCGGCGGCTGTAGATCCCCCAAAACGGGCGACGAGGACCGCCGGACGTCGCGCTCGGCTGAACCGGCGGCTGTAGATCCCCCAAAACGGGCGACGAGGACCGCCGGAAGTTACTCGGGGATCGTCATCGAGGCGATGTCAGCCGGTGCCTCGGGGAACGTCATCTCGAGTCCCTCGAGTGTTTGGACGAGGATCTCGGAGATGATGAGGTTCCGGTACCACTTGCGGTTGGCCGGAACGACATACCACGGCGCCGTCTCGGTACTGGTCCGGGCCAGAGCATCCTCGAAGGCCTTCTGGTACTGGTCCCACTTCGAGCGGGGACCGAGGTCGGCCGGATCGAACTTCCAGTGCTTCTCCGGCCGGTCGAGTCGCTCCTGGAGTCGCTCCCGTTGTTCGCCCTTCGAGATGTGGAGGAACAGCTTCACGATCGTCGTGCCCTCGTCGGCCAGCATCGTCTCGAAGTCACGAATGTGGTCGTAGCGCCGTTGCCACCGTTCTTCGGGCACGAGGTTCTCCACCCGGACGACGAGCACGTCCTCGTAGTGGCTGCGATTGAAGATCACCAATTCGCCGTCGGCGGGAACCTCGCGGTGGATCCGCCACAGGTAGTCGCGGGCCAGCTCCCGGGACGAGGGTTTCTTGAACGACGCCACCTTCACGCCGCTCGGGTTCACCCCGTCGAAGACGTGCTTGATGGTGCCGTCCTTGCCGCCGGCGTCCATGGCCTGGAGAACGACCAGAACCCGCTCGCGGCCCTGGGCCCACAACAGCTCCTGGAGCTCCTCGAGGCGATCGTTCAACACCTTGACCCGGTCCTTCGCCCCGTCCTTGTCGTCGGGGTCCCAACCCGGCGTCTGCTGGGGGTCTCGGGCCGCCAGATCAAGCGACTTGCCGGTGGGCACACGGAACTGATCGATGTCGAACGCGTCGGTCATGGACCGAGCCTATGCCGATCGTCCCGCTGCTACTCCACGCAGGGTTGGCTCACCGAACCGGCTTGGCCAATCGGCTTATCCAACGGGCGGTCCGCACGGTAGCGTTGTAGGTCGTGAGCCCACGGTCCGAGGCGGTTGTGATCGCCGAGCTGGAGATCTGCCATTCCCGACCCATCGCCCCGACCCGCCGGGTCGCGTTGGGGTCCCGAAACCTCCCGGTCGAGCCGGCTCCAGGGGCGGGCGGCGTCCTGCTGGCGGGGATCGTCGCCCACACCGCGCCCGGTGTCGATCCCGAATTGCGGGAGGATCTGTTCGATGTGATGGACCGTTTGTCGAAGGGCATGAAGGTCGTGCAGCCCCGGGTCCGCCATCGGTTCCAGGCCGACCGGATCGGTCTGACCGTGAGCCGTCAGCAGCTGGTGGCCGCCGGCGGTGCGCTCGAGTTCCGCTTCGACGATGAGAACGCCAGACCGGTGCAGCTCGCGCTCGGTGCGTTGTATGCTGCCGGGTCGCTGCCCGTCGACGCCCGGCGCACGGTGTTCGACACCTTCGAGGCGGCGCTCGTCTGGTCGCGGCCGGTCGACGGGGCGTTCATCTCCTACATGATGGGTGGCGACTCGTCGGGACTCGACGACGAGCTGATACGCCTTCGGGCCTGGCATGATCCGGTGGCCTGGGCTCTCGAGGTGCTCGACATCGAACGCAGCGGCGAGGACCTGCCGTCGAAACGACAGGTTCAACGCCGTTTCCGTTCGCTCCTGCGAGACGCCCATCCCGACCATGGTGGCCATGATGAGGCTGCGGCCGCCCGGATCGCCGAGCTGAGCGAGGCCCGGCGCATCCTCCTCGCCTCATGACCGGGGCCGGCGGCCCGACCCCCGGGTCCGTTGCCGGGTTGATCCTGTTCCACGGGGCCGGCGGCGACCGCGACCATCGCCTGTTCCTGGCGCTGGAGGACGCGCTCGACATCCCGGTGGCCCGCCTCAACTTCCCATACCGGGACAAAGGGCCGGGCCGGCGGCCGCCCGACCGCATGCCGGTGCTGGTCGACACCGTCAACCGGGCGGTGACCGAACACGCCGAGGCCTGGGGTGTCGCCGGTGAGCGCCTGGTCGTCGGCGGCCGATCCATGGGTGGCCGGGCCGCATCGATGGCGGTGGCCGAGGGTCTCGAACCGGCCGGACTCGTCCTGCTCAGCTACCCGCTCCATCCGGCCGGCAAGCCGGACAAGCTGCGCGTCGACCACTTCGACGGCATCGGCTGTCCGACCCTACTGGTTCAAGGCAGGCGCGACCCCATGGGAAAGCCCGACGAGTTCGCCCGCCACCTGCCCGATATCACCGGATCACTCACTGAACACTGGATCGACGCCAACCACAACCCGCCGGAGCGTCACGACGGCGACATCGTCGCCATGGTCAGGAACTGGCTGTCGGACCTGTGACCGGATCGGCGGCGTGGGTGCGCTGCTCGTGAACGGCTCCGGGCGCCGATGCGGGACCGTCGGTCAGCGGCACATCTCCCGGATTGAACACCTCGAGTTCCTGGTCGGCCGTCTCCGGGAACAGGATCAGGATCACCAACACCACCAGCAGCGGCCCGAACACCATCGTGCCGATGGCCGAACCGAGGTCGTTCCACCGCACCGACAGCTGTCCGACGACCACCAGGCCGATTGCGCTGCCGGTCACGGTGATGGCATCGATCATCCCTCCGACCCGCCCCCGGGCCCTCGTCGGGAACAGTTCGGTCTGATAGCCCCGCAACGCCGGCACGGCGGCCGCCGAACTCGACATGGCCACCGTCGACAGGACCCAGAGCGCGACACCCGACGTCTGATATGACAGCGCCGATGCGATGACCCCGACGCCGAGCGCCGTCGAACCGACCAGCTTTCGTCCGAATCGGTCGGCCAGGTACCCGCCGAGCGGCACCGCGACGGTGGCCGGTATGGAAACGAGAAGCTGGAACATCGACACGTCGATGGCGGCGAAGCCGAGGTCGTCGCGCAGGAATTCGTTGCGGAGCTGCGAGGCCGGTGACAGGTACACCGCGCCGGCAAACGCGGCGAAGGCGATGAGGGCGAAGCGACCCCAGTTGATCTCGGCGCCGGTGCCGTGCCGCTCGGCCACGGTGTAGCGCCGGGTCTCGGGCAGCTGCCGGCTCAACCAGACCAGCATCGGCGCGAACAGGAGAGGAACGGCGTAGGCCACCCGCCAGCCTCCGTCGATCAGATCGGCCACCGGGATGATCCAGACGACCAGCGCCGCCCCGAAACCCGTGGCCAGGGTGGCGAATCCGACGGCAATGGCCCGGGCCGATGCGGGCGCCTCCTCGGTGGCGGCCAGGGTGACCAGCGTGAGCAGCCCCGTCGTGAGTCCACGGGCCATCGTCTGGGTCGCTCCCAGCACGGCCATGTTCGGTGCGATCGCGCCCAGGCTGGTGAAGATCACGGCCGCGGCGGCGAAGCCGAGGGTGAGGGGGCGCCGGCCGATCCGATCGGCCCGGCCGAGAAGGACCATCGAGATCAGGACCCCGACCCGGGTGGCGGCCAGGGTGTTCGCCTGCCCGCTGTCGCTCGCCCCGAAATCCTCGGCCGCGAAGGTTATCGTCTGGCCGATCAACACCCCCATGTAGCCCGCCATCGCGCCGATGGTGCCGACGGCGCCCATGAGCCTGGCCGTGTCGGCCCCGACCACCTCGCGGGGCCACCAGAAGCGTTTTCTCGGCCGTCGGTCGAGGTCGGCCACGGCCCGGCGGAAGAAGACGATGAGGTACACCCACCACAACGGGATGGCCAGCTTGAAGTCGGTGGTTTCGGTCACCGTGGCTCCGTCGGCCGAGAACTGCAGGCGACGGGAATACGACGAGAACGGGCCCTTCACCATCGTCCAGCGATCGTCCCCGTCGGGCTGTTCGCTGACGATGTCGGATCGAGGGCTGCGAAGGATCTCGACGATGGATTGTTCGGCCGGGTGGCGCCGCTCAACCCTGGCCATCGTCGCCGGGGGATCGTCGCTGGGTGCCGGCCGCCGGATCGACCACCTCGCCGGTCGTCGTATCGGGCTCGTGGACGGAGTCGGGTCCACCCTTCTCGTTGTCGAGCTCGCGGTCGAGTTGGGCGCTGACCCTTCGGTTGGCCAGCCACAGGAGCCCGCCGATGAGAGCCAATGGTGCGACCACCAGCAGGACCTCATCCCAGCCGCCCTGATGTGCGAACAGAGGCGTCGAGCCGACCGGGACCGCCAGGGGCGCCGCACCGAGCACAACCGCCGGTTGCGATTGGCGGAATACGGCGTGGGGAACCCGGCGTTTCACGGATTCAAGGGTATTGACCGGACAGGGTGAACTGTCACCTCGCCGAGCCGAGTGGCCGGAGTTGATACGCAATACGCTGAAGATCGTGCCTGAAACGTCACCGATAGCCGAAACCGAGCTCGAGCCGGCGAAACCGTCGGCTGAGGGTGCATCGGACGGCGCGGCCAAAGGTGCCGCGTCGAAGGCGCTCTACGACGCGGTGGCCGATGTGGTCAAGATCATTCGCCCCGCCGTCCAAGCCGACAACGGCGACATCTTCCTGCGCGGGGTCGACGAAGGAACCGGTGTGGTGTCGGTTGAGCTGGTCGGCGCCTGCGTCACCTGCCCGGCATCAACCCAGACGCTCAAACAGGGTTTGGAGCGAATCCTCAAGCAGCGGGTTGAGGGCGTGACCTCGGTGCGACACGTCGGCGAAACCCTCGTCGGTTATGACGAGGGCACGCCGGTGTCACTCTGATCGTCGCCTCGATGTCGCCCTGAGTTCGTCGGGATTCGGGCGCCAGGCGCTGTCCGCGCCGCTACTGGCGGGCTCGAAGGAGATCGCGGATCTCGGTCAGCAGCTCTTCCTCCGCGGATGGGCCGGAGTCGGCCTCGGTTTTGGCGCCGGCCCGGTCCAGGCTCTTGACGATCATGAACACGACCCAGGCCATGATCAGAAAGCTGATCACCGCGGCGATGAAGGCGCCGATGGGGATGTCACCCGGTGTCCAGCCGGCGAAGGTCTCTCCGTCGGGGACGAAGCCGGCCTTGCCGATGATCGACAGGATCACATTGACGACCGATTCGACAACCGGTGCAAACGCAAGGGCCAGCACGAGGCCGACGGCCACCGGGATGACGTTGAACTTGTCGAGAAACTCTCTGAATTCCTTCAGCATTGAACTGGTCTCCTAGATGGACAGGAACCCGCGGACCCCTCCGTCAACGAGCTGTGTGTTGATGCCATCAGTATGACCGATTGTGCGCGGCCGATCGGTGATACTCCGCTCCCCGAGGAGGCTCTGGTGGAATCCTCAGTCGATGGGACGAGCTTCGACCCGGCGCTTCAGTTCGGCCAGGTTCCGTTTCCAGATGGCCCCGAGAATCGGTCCTGCCGCCTTTGCCCCGACCCCCGATCCCATCCACCACGGAAAGCGCAGCGACTCCCGCCACGAGAACTCGGTGGCATCCGCTCCGAAGGGACGGAGGCGGAAGACACCCTCGCCGGTGACGGCCCCCTCGTGGCGAACGCCCATCTCCCGGCTCTCGATCCAGCTCGTCACGGTCATCACATCGACCAGCTTGAACGGACCGACCACGGTGTCGCACTCGAAGGTGGTTCCCTCCCCGCTGGTCTGTGAGCCGAGGAAGCGGATCTCGGCGGCGTCGACCATCCACTCGACGTGGGTCGAGATGTCCTGCACGTAGTCCCAGACCTGTGACGGGGTGCGATCGATGACTACTCGTACGTCGACGTCGGCCACCGCTCAACCATATCGGTGGCCCGTCCCGGTGGGCTCGGGCGGTAGACCGAGATCGACACCGGGTCGACCCCCCGGAACGGCTCGGCCCTCCATGACCGGTGACGTTCGTTCAGTTCGAGACCGTGGTCCACCGCCCGGGCATCGAGCTCGTGTCGGCTGATGAGCCGTAGGAGCCAGGGCCGGCTGACCACACCGTGATCGGTGATCTCCAGGTGGCGGCCGGTCAGCCGGTGTCGGGACGGATCGGAATCGGTGGCGGAGACGACCACACCCCCTTGTATGGCGTGGGGTGCGACGTCGGTCGAGCGAATCCGCTGGTTCGACAGGAGATCGGTGTTCATCGTCTCCACGATGAAGGTCGACCCCAGGGCGGCGACGGAGGCCAGGAGGTCGTCGAGGCGGGCCGCCGACCCGAGGTTGAACAGCGTGTTGAACCCACACAGCACCGTCGGGGCGGGGGCCCCGTCGTCGGGGCGGGCCGCCGGTGGGGAACGAAACGGTGGGTGAGCCATGTCTCCCACCACCCGAAGGACCTCGGGCGGGCAGCGGCGAATCATCGACGGGGAGGCGTCGAGGCCGATGACCCTCAGCCCGGCACCGATCAGCGGTTCGGCGAGCCGGCCGCTCCCGACCCCGAGTTCGATCACGACTCCCGACGGGCAGCGGGCGGCGACGAATGCCGCCATGGTCTCGAGGACCGTTGCGTCGTCGGTGCCGGCCGTCGGTGCGTACCACCGGTCGTAGACGTCGACGAACGCCCGACCGTAGGCGTCCGGTCGGGTCAGATCGAGCTGTTCGGCCTGGTTGTCCATGTCGGTCGCCGTGCCGGATCCCTCAGGTCCATTCGAGCCCACGCTTGTAGGATGGCAGGTGATGAGCATCCGAGTCGACATGGCCGATCTTCCCCATCACATCGTGAGCCGCGGCGGTGGTTTTCTGTTGACCTCGATCATGGACAGCCGTCCCCACGTCGCCCACCTGCCCTTCCAGGTCGCAGCGGCCGAGGGCCGGGTCCAGCTCCGAGCCCGGGTCGGTCGCACGAGCTACGGCAACTGTGGGCAGCGGCCGACGGTCACGGTGTTGTGGCCGGCCCTCGCGTCGCCGTCGGCCCCCGCCGCTGAGAGCGCAGAGCCCGACCTGGAGCAGTACAGCCTGATCGTCGACGGCGAGGCCCACCTGGACGGGCCCGATCACGTCATCATCGCAGTCACCGGGGCCGTTTTCCATCGCCCCGTTCCCCCCGCCCCCTCGCCGTGACCCACTATCTCGACTATGCCGCCACCACGCCGGTCCGCCCCGAGGCCGTCGAGGTCATGGTGCCGATTCTGCGGGAGAACTTCGGCAATCCCTCGGGTGCCCACCGGATGGCTCGGGCGGCCAACCAGGTGCTCGACGAGGCCCGGGAACGGCTGGCCGGGGCACTCGGCTGCGAGCCGGGCGAGATCGTGTTCACCGCGGGCGGTACCGAAGCGGACAACCTGGCGGTGACGGGGACGGTGACCGCGCTCGAAGGCCGTCCGGTGTGCTCCGCGATCGAGCACCACGCCGTGCTCGATCCGGTCGAGTATCACGGCGGGTTGGTCGCTCCCGTTGGACCCGACGGCATCGTCGACCTCGAAGCGCTGGCCGGGATCGTGGCCGAGCACGGCGACACGTTGAGCGTCGTGTCGGTGATGCTGGCCAACAACGAGACGGGGATGATCCAGCCCATCTCCGAGGTCGTCTCGATCGTGCGGTCCGGCGCACCACAGGCGCTGGTCCATACCGACGCGGTCCAGGCACTGTGCTGGCTCGATGTGGCCGAACTGACGGCGGAGGTCGACCTGGTGTCGATCAGCGGTCACAAGTTCGGCGCCCCGAAGGGCGTCGGGGCGCTGGTGATGAGGGAGAACCATCCGGCCACCGCCGGGCTCATCCCGATCCTCAAGGGGGGTGGTCAGGAGCGAGGACGGCGGGGCGGAACCCACAACGTGGCCGGCATCGCCGCGCTGGCGGTCGCCGCCGAGCTGACGGTGGCCGAACGCCCGGTCCAGGTCGAGCGGGTACGTCAACTTCGTGACCGCTTGGCCGACGGCCTCATCGCCGCCGTACCCGGTGTGACCGAGACCGGGATCCGCACGTCGAAGACCGCCAACATCTGCCACGTCTGCTTCGACGGCGTCGAAAGCGAGGCGCTGCTGTTCCTGCTGGAGAAGGCCGACATCATGGCTTCCGCCGCCTCGTCGTGCGCCAGCGGGGCGATGGAACCGAGCCACGTGCTCGCCGCCATGGGCTTCGATCGAGCCCTCGCCTTCGGTTCGTTGCGCCTGTCGCTCGGCTACGCCAGCACCGACGCCGACGTCGACGCCGTGCTGGCCGCGCTCCCGCCGGCGATCGAGCGTCTACGAGGGGTGGGCCGATGAGGACCGAGGCTCCCGACGTTCTGGTCGCCATGTCGGGGGGTGTCGACTCCTCGGTGGCGGCTGCGCTGCTGGTGCGGGAGGGGTTCAACGTCGTCGGCGTGACCCTGAAGCTGTGGGGTGGAGCCAGCGACTCGGGCTGCTGCTCGGTGTCCGACGTCGACGACGCCCGCCGGGTGGCCCAACAACTCGGCATCGACCATCACGTGTTCAACTTCGGTGACGACTTCAACCGGCACGTCGTGGACCCGTACGTCGCCGACCACCACGCCGGACGCACGCCCAACCCGTGTGTGGAGTGCAACCGCCACATCAAGTTCGACAAGCTGTTCCGGCGGGCCGACGCCCTCGGCTTCGACCAGGTGGCGACCGGGCACCACGCCCGGATCACGACGGCGGCCGACGGTTCGCTCCGGATCGGGCGAGGGGCCGACGGTGCCAAGGACCAGTCCTATGTCCTGCACATGCTCGACCAGGCCCAGCTGGCCCGCCTGCGGTTCCCCGTCGGGCACCTGACCAAGGACCAGGTACGGAACCTGGCAACCGAACTCGGACTGCGCACGGCCGACAAGCCCGACAGCCAAGACGTCTGTTTCATCCACTCGGCCGGTGGACGCCAGGTGTTCCTCGGCGACCGGATTCCGCTCCGATCCGCGGTGCTGGTGGACACCGACGGCACCGAGGTCGGGCGGGTCGATTCGATCGAGATGGTCACGCTCGGCCAGCGACGGGGACTGAACCTCGGCGGCGACGACAAACGCCGCTACGTGATCGACATCGACCACGACGCGGGATCGGTCACTGTCGGATCCCGCGAGGAGCTCATGGTTGACGCCCAGTGGGTCGAGGCCGTCGAGTGGGCCGACGGTCCGGCTACAGGGCCGTTCCTGGTCCAGTGTTCAGCCCACGGGGCGGTCCGACCGGCTGCCGTCTCGTTCGATCACGACCCCGATGGCGCTCCGTCCGGCGGCGGGAGATCGGACCGGGTGCTCGTGTCGTGGACCGAACCGCAGCAGCGGGTGGCCGTCGGCCAGTCGATGGTGTTCTATCGCGACGACACCGTCGTCGGCGGAGGGATCGCCGGCTCGGTCGAGCGTCCGGCCCCGGCGGGTTCCACCGTCAGCGATGGCTGACGGCGCCTCGTTGGGCCACGAGGAGATCGGGGCCGCCGCCCGGGTCCTGGCCGACGGACGGCTGGTGGCGTTCCCGACCGAGACCGTGTACGGTCTCGGTGCCGATGCCACCAACCCCGACGCGGTGGCCGGGATCTTCGCCGCCAAAGGCCGGCCTGCGGACCATCCGCTGATCGTCCACGTCGGGCGCCGCGATCAACTCGATCGTTTCGGTGTCGACGTCGCGCCGGAGGCGTCGAAGCTGGCCGACGCGTTCTGGCCCGGACCGTTGACGATCATCGTCGGCCGAGGCCCGGAAATCGCCCCCGAGACGACCGGCGGCCGCGACAGTGTCGGTCTCCGCATGCCCGACCATCCGGTGGCTCTGGCGCTGCTCGAGGCGTTCGCCGCGATCGGCTCGGGGGCTGTTGCCGCGCCGTCGGCCAACCGGTTCGGTGAGGTGAGCCCCACGACGGCGGCTCATGTGGCAGCCGATCTCGGTTCGGCGGTCGACGTGATCCTCGACGGCGGTCCGTGCCGGGTCGGCGTCGAGTCGACGATTGTCGAGATGACCGGACCTCAACCGGTGCTCCTCCGTCCGGGCGGGATCTCGCTCGTGGAGCTGGAGGCGGTGCTCGGCCGTCGCGTTCTCGACGGACGGGCCGGTTCGTCCCGGGCGCCGGGAATGCTCGACTCCCACTACGCACCGGACGCCGAAGTCGTCCTGCTCGACGGGGAGAAGCCGGTGGCCGTCGTTCTCGGCCCCGACGACGGTCTGATCAGCGCCGGGGCCCGACCGGCGGGCGCCCCACCGGTCGATGGCAGGCGTCACTGGAGCCTGCCCGGCGACGCCACCGGCTATGCGTCAGGACTGTATGCCACCCTTCGGGCCGCCGACGCGGCGGGGGTCAAACGCCTTTATGTGGTGGCGCCCGCCCACGGCGAGCTGTTGGCGGCCGTGATGGACCGACTCTCCAAGGCAGCCGCCACCCGCGCCTGATCCGGCGGCCGGCGGTGTGCGATCCCTCGGCCTATCGGTCCCGGTTGCGCCGACCCCGGCGTCCGGACCGTCCGCCTCGCGGTTTGGCCACCAGCGTGGTGGTTGCGGCGACGACCTCCACTTCCGGCACCGGCTCGTCGCCGTCGAGCACCGCCCGCATCAAGGCGATGTGCTCGGGCGTGCTGCCACAGCAGGCACCGATCAGGGTGGCCCCCGCATCGCGAGCCCGGGCAGCGTAGGCGGCCATGACCTCGGGTGTTCCGTCGTAGTGCAGCTCCGTGCCACGCCACTCGGGGATACCGGCGTTGCCTTTGGAGATGATCAGGATGTCGGAATCGACCTCCCGCATCTGCACGATGGCGGCTTCGGTGTCGGCCAGGTTGTTCCCGCAGTTGGCACCGATGGCGTCGACACCGAGCCGGATGGCGAGTTCCGCCGCCGCGGTGCCGGTGACGCCCATCATCGTGCGGCCGGCGGTGTCGAAACTCATGGTGAGACAGACGGGTAGGTCGCAGGCGCTGCGGGCCCCTGCAACCGCCGCCTCCCCCTCCTCGAGGGAGCTGATGGTCTCGATCCACAGCAGGTCTGCTCCACCGGCGGCCAAACCTTCGGCCTGCTCGGCGAACGCCGCGGTGCACGCCGTCGCCGACATCGATCCCATCGGTTCCATCAGCTCGCCGGTCGGACCCATGGATCCGGCCACCAGCACTCGGCGGCCGCTGTCGGCCAGGATCTCGTCGGCCACCGACCGGGCCAGTCGGGCGGCTTCGGTGTTCAACTCGACGACACATTCGTCGAGCTTGTGGAGGGCCAGTCGGTACCGGGTGCCGCCAAAGGTGTTGGTGAGAATGAGATCGGATCCGGCCTCCGCGTAGGCCCGGTAGGCGTCGGTGATGACCTCGGGCCGATCGACGTTCCAGGCCTCGGGGGGATCGCCCGATTGGAGGCCCCGGCGGAACAGCTCGGTTCCGGTGGCTCCGTCGAGCACGAGATAGCCCTTCTCGGCCACGAGATCATGAAGCAGGGTCATGGCACTGGATCCTTTTGGTGACGGGTGGGTTCTCTATTGTGGCAGCCGGTAGGCGTGATCGAGCACCCTCGACCGAAGAAGCCGAGCCACATTGGCCCGCAGCGGGGCCGGTGAGCCGGCGAGCGGCTCGTAGCCGGAGATGTCGATCTCCATGCCCCTCGTCAGCTCCAGCCACACGGTGTCGGCCAGCAGATCGATGCGGAGGTCGAACGCGATGATCGACGCGTCGGCGCCGCCGTTGGGCGTGTCGACCAGGGCCAGGCGGCGGTCGAGTGATCGCCGCAGCGACCATGACAGCAGCGCGGCGGAGTCACTGCAGCCCATCTGGTTGCCGTCGATGACCAGGGTCTCATTGTCGACGAGGACTTCCATGCTCGACTCTTTCGACGTTTCGGCGGATGTCGCCTGGTCCCGGGTTCCGAGACGGTCACCTCGGCCTACCGGTCGACGGTCGACGACCCCTTGATCGTAATCCCCCGGATTCGGGCTTCGGAGAGAAGTGCGCCGGGAAGGCTGGGTGAAAACACCACCTTTGACGAGTTCGTCACCTCGATGTTCCGGTTCCGCAACACACCGAACGACATCGGTTCGTGGGTCTCGACCTCGAGGGCCAACCCGAGCGATCCAGCCGACAGGTCGAGACGCTCCGGGTGGTCCTCCGATCCGGTCCCGCTTGTGGCATCGACATCGACGTCCACATCGACCTCGACCTCGACATCGACGTCCACATCGACCTCGGCCGGGCCGAGCCGGCTGATCGAACTGCGGGGGAGGAGCACGGGTTCGGCCAGTTGGAACGGATCGTGGACCACGAATCCGGCCGGGACGAACACGATCCACCGTCGGGCGAGCTGGTACAGGAGCCGGGCGGAGAGCCAGACCGCGATGGCGCCGACCACCGCGGCAACGATCCCGGCGACCGGGTGCGACGCGGTGAAGATGACGGCCCAGCCGGTCAACCCGATGAAGAAGACCAGCCAGGCCAGCGGGATCGGGCCGAGGTAGGCAACCGCCGGAGTGCGCAGCGCCATGCGTCGCTCCGATCCGTAGGCCGAGCCGTTGACCATGAGGTCGCCGACGGTGGGCAGGAGGGCCACCGCGGTGAGGAGCAGCCCGTATCCGGCGACGACCGACAGACCCACCGTCCAGCCGGTGGTGAGACCCAGAAGAACGGCAAGACCGGTCACCGACGGTGACAGGAGGCGCACGATCGTCAGGGTCACCGGATGTGGTGTGAGGACCGCCACCATGGCCACGAACCAGCCGAGCCAGAGTCCCCCCTCCATCAGCCAACGCCCGGGAGTGTCGACCTGATCGAGGGCGTCGAGCAGCGGTCCACCCACCGCCGGGGCGAGTAGCCACAGCGCCCGAAGTGCCCACAGCTGCGCCTGGTCACGATTCACGCCCACAGTGTGCCCGATTCCGCCCGAACTTTGAGCCGCCCACGACCCTTTGGTGGGTCGTCAGCGGCTCAAAGTTCGGGCGGGGGTGGACGGCGAGGGATGATGTCGGAGGGGCTCGCTACCATCAGGGGATGGCTGCTGGCACGAATGATCGCCCTGTCGACCCGACGGAGGGCTCACCGATGGATCCGGCGGTCCGGATCGAAGCCTTACGGGCCGAGATCCGTTACCACAACGACCGCTACCACCGCCAGGACGCCCCGGAGATCCCCGATGTCGACTACGACATGCTGGTCCGGGAGTTGCAGCAGTTGGAGGCCGAGCACCCCGAGCTGGTCACCGACGACTCGCCGACCCGCATGGTGGGTGATGCGCCGAGCACCGCCTTCGCGCCGGTCACCCACACCGTGCCGATGATGAGCCTCGACAACGCCTTCGATCGCGACGAGCTGCAGGGTTGGGCCGATCGGGTCGCCCGTGGCCTCGACCTCGACTCGGCGGCCGCTCCGGTCGGCTACACTTGCGAGTTGAAGATCGACGGGGTGGCCTGCTCGCTGCGCTACGAGAACGGTCGCCTGGTGCAGGCGGCCACCCGGGGCAACGGGCGGGTGGGGGAGGACATCACGGCCAACGTCGCCGGGATCGCACTGATCCCCAACATCCTGTCCGGCACCCCACCGGCGGTGATCGAGGTCCGCGGCGAGATCTACATGCCGATCGCCACGTTCGAGGCTCTCAACGAGGCTCAGACCGAGGCCGGTCTGCCTCGTTATGCCAACCCCCGCAACACCGCCGCGGGCAGCCTGCGGCAGAAGGATCCGTCGATCACGGCGTCACGGGGTCTCGCCCTGTGGGCCTATCAGCTCGGTGCGGTCGAGGGCGGACCGACTCTGACCGCCCATTCGGAGGCGCTCGACTGGCTCGAGGATCTCGGCCTGCCGGTCAATCCCGAGCGGCGGAAGGCGGCCACGATCGACGACGTCGCCGCCTTCGCCGATCACTGGCTCGAACGTCGCCATGACCTCGACTACGAGATCGACGGCGCCGTGGTCAAGGTCGACGGCCTGACCCGTCAGAACGCCCTCGGTTCCACGGCCAAGGCCCCCCGCTGGGCCATCGCCTACAAGTTCCCGCCCGAGGAACGCACTACCAAGCTGAAGGCCATCGAGGTGTCGATCGGGCGCACCGGCAAGGCCACCCCGTTCGCCGTGTTGGAGCCGGTTTTCGTCGGCGGATCCACCGTCCAGATGGCAACGCTGCACAACGACGACCAGGTCCGGCTGAAGGACGTGCGGCCCGGTGACACGGTGATCGTGCGCAAGGCCGGCGACGTCATTCCCGAGGTGCTCGGACCGGTGCTGTCGGAACGCCCCAAGGGTCTTCGCCGTTGGAAGTTCCCGACGCATTGCCCGACCTGTGACACCGAACTTGTCCGCCCGGAGGACGAGGCCCATACGTTCTGTGTCAACCCGGCGTGTCCGGCCCAACGTCACGCCCGGATCAGCCACTTTGCGTCGCGGGGTGGCATGGACATCGAAGGTCTGGGTGAGAGCCGCGTCGCCTTGTTCCTGGAGCACGGCTTCATCGCCGATCCGGGCGACATCTACGATCTGCCGTGGGACGACATCGCCGCCCTCGACGGGTTCGGGCAGACCTCGATCGACAACCTGGCCGCCGCCATCGAGGCGTCGAAGCAGCGGCCGCTGGCCAACCTGCTGGTCGGCTTGGGCATCCGCCACCTCGGACCGACCGGGGCCGAGTTGCTGTCGAGCCATTTCGGCCACGTCGACGCCATCATGGCCGCCTCCGCCGAGGAGATGGCCGGGGTCGACGGAGTGGGCCCGACGATCGCCGGCAGTGTGGCCACCTACTTCGCCACCGACGAGGCCAAGGCGCTGATCGAGAAGTTCCGGGCCGCCGAGGTCAACCTCACCGGCCCGGAGACCTCCTCGGAGCCACAGACGCTGGAAGGTATGGCGATCGTCGTCACCGGGTCACTCGAAGGCTTCAGTCGAACCGGCGCAGCGGACGCCATCAAGGCGAGGGGCGGCAAGAGCCCCGGTTCGGTCTCGAAGAAGACCACGGCGTTGGTCGTCGGCGGCGAGCCCGGGGCCTCAAAACTCTCGAAGGCCGAGGAACTGGGCATTCCGGTCCTCGACGAGGCGGCGTTCGTCGAGTTCCTCGACTCAGGGGAGTTGCCCGCAACCTCCTGAACGGCCAACTCCCGACTCGACCGGCCTGGCTCGGAACCGCTACAGGGCGTCGAAGCGGAACTCGGTGCGGAGAGCGCAGCTGGCAGACGGATCGTCGAACCGGTACACGCACACGTCGAGCACGTTGTCGACCGGTCGGAGCCAGCGGCCGTTGGGGCAGGCGTCCTCGGGCTGAAACGTGAAATGGCCGAGCGTTCGGGTCGGGGTCAACACGTTGGTGATCTCGCCGTCGGTGTCGAGGTTGACGTTCATCTCCTCGGGGGCGATCTCGATGCCGTTGATCGTGAGCCTTGCTCCGTAGCCGCCGATCAGGTCGACCCCGACCGGTTCGGAGCAGGCGCTGGCCTCGCCTCCCTGGGGGAGAAAGCCCTCGATGATCCGGGTTGCGGCGGGCGCGGCGTCGGCGGCCGGAGCCAGCGTGGTGTCGCTGGCCGATGCGCCGAGACCGGCGGCCCGGGCGCTGCCGGTGGAGTCTTCCTCGTCGTAGAGAGCGGCCAGGATCAGCGCTCCGACCGCCAACAGAAGGACCCCGCCCGAGATCCACCGCTGACGGCGCTGGGAGATGACTGCGGATGAGCCGGAGGATCCCGACGATCCTGACGAGCGGGGCGTCGACGTTGGGTCGGGGTTGACCGGAGCGTTCACTCCGTCAGTGTGCCAAGGACCCACCACCATCTACTACGCCTCCCTCATCAAGTGGGCTGCATCGGGTAGTCTCGATGCCATGTCGAGAGCCCCTGTTTCCGGGTATGTGCTCGGAGACCGATACGAATTGCGGGCCCTCATCGGGTCTGGTTCGTCGGCGGAGGTCTTTCACGCAACCGACATGCGACTCGGTCGTGATGTCGCGGTGAAACGTCTCCGTAGCGGCTACGCCAACGACCCCCGATTTCTGAAACTCTTCCGGGCCGAGGCCCAGCTCGCCGCGCAGCTCAGTCATCCCAACCTTTTGACGGTGTTCGACTGGAGTGACGACCCCGAAACCGGTCCGTTCATCGTCACCGAGATGCTCGGCGGGGGCACGCTCCGCAGCGTGCTCAACCGTACCGGTGTGCTCACCGCCCCCCAGGTCGCCTTCATCGGTCTGCAGGCGGCTCAGGGGCTGGCCTTCGCCCACGAGCAGGGGCTCGTACACCGCGACATCAAGCCGGCCAACCTGTTGTTCGGGCACGACGGCAGAGTGCACGTCGCCGACTTCGGCATCGCCCGGGCGGTGGCCCAGGCGGCGTGGACCGAGCCCGAGGGCGTGTTGATCGGTACCGCTCGGTATGCGGCCCCCGAACAGGCCAAGGAAGGGCAGGTTGACGGACTGGCCGACGTCTACTCGCTGTCCCTGTGCCTGATGGAGGCGCTGGTCGGCGAGGTCCCCCTCGAACGGGAGAACGCGCTGGCCACCATGGTCCTGCGGCAGACCGAGGACGTGCCGGTGGCCCGGTTGATCGGCGAATTCGTCGCCGACCCGGAACAGCGGGAGCTCTACAGGCCGCTGGTCGAGCCGCTGGCTCTCGCCGGGCAGGCGCTCCCCGAGCATCGGTCCGATGCCGCCGAGTTGCTCGACGGTCTCCTGGGAGCCGTTCAGGAGCTTCCCGACCCCGCCCCACTCCCGCTCGACGATCTGACCACCCACGGTGAGTCGCTGGCCCAACCGAACGTGCATTTCGGGCCGAACGGCGAGGTCATCATCGATGGTGACGGCGATTCGGACCTCCGCCTCGCCGGCACCCCGCAGGCCACCGACAACGGGCTGGGGGCGCCGATCATCGATCCCGACGCGCCGACGCTCAGCCCCGCCGGATCCGATCGGCCAGGGCGCGGCTCGCCTCGAGCCGCTCGTCGCCGCCGGTGGCGCTGGCCGGTCGGTCTGTTGGTCTTCGCCCTCCTGGCCGCCGGCGCCCTCTACGGCGGGATGTTGGTCAGCCAGGCCCAGCCCGAGGTCGCCGTCATCAACAACCCGCTGCCGACCTTCGCGGTCGACGACTACCGGGGCATGACGGTGGCCGAGGCCGAGGCCGCCGCCGCCCAGTACGCCTGGACGGTCGACGTTTCCGCCGAGCGCTACCTCGACGGAACCGAGCCCGGTCAGATCCTCTCCCAGCAGCCTTCTCCAGGCTTCAAGCTTCAGGCCGGCGAGTCGGTGTCGATCGAGGTGTCGCTCGGCCCGGTTCTGCATGCCGTGCCTCAGATCACCGGCCGCACGCTCGATGACGCGACCGCCACCATCGAGGCCATGGATCTGGTTGTCGGCAACGTCGAGGAGATCAACGACGAGGAGGAGGCGGCCGGGGTGGTCATGGCGGCCACCGTCGACGGTCGACCGGTCAAGGTGGCCGACGAGTTCCTCACCGGCACGGTGATCGATCTCGTCGTCTCGTCCGGCCCTGCCGCCCGCACCGTGCCGAACCTCGTCGGATCGACGAGAGGACAGGCCGAAACCCAGCTGAGCGAGCGGGGGCTGGCCATCGCCGTGGCCGAGGACTACTCCGAATCGGTGCCCGAGGGCGACATCATCAGCACCAGCCCGGCCGCGGGTACCGAGGTCGCCCGCGGCACGACGGTCACCGTCGTGATCTCGCAGGGCCTGCCGTTCGTCACGGTTCCGGAGGTGGTCGGCCTACCGGCGGCCGAAGCCGCCGACATCCTGGAGGCGGCGGGATTCGTGGTCGTCGACACCGAAGGCCCGCCGAACGGACCGGTCATCAACACCGACCCGGCTGAAGGCACCAGCCACCGCAAGGGAACGAGTATCCGGATCTTCGTCAGTCTCGGCTGAGGTTCGGAGTTCCCGACCCGATCCGTCGTGGGGTTGGTCGGGCCGCCGGATCAGTCGGCGGTGAAGGCGTTCAGCCTCTGGTACATCTCGATGACCAACGGATCGATCTCGCCCGGCGGGGCCGATTGCAGGGCCAACAGCTTCGAGACATCACCCTCGACGAGGATCTTTCCCCCGAAGAACGCCTGCATCAGTGCCTCCTGGTCACGGGTGACGAACGCCGCTTTGGCCGTGTCGTAGTCGACCGTCACCGTGAGGTCGGGCCCGTCCAGGTGCTCGTGGTCGATGATCGTCTGGCCTTCGGAGGTATCGATGTGACCCTCCATCACATCGGAGTCGCCGTGGGGAATGGCGGTGATCACGACGTTGATGCGGGCCGCGACCACCGGCTCGGGAAGTCGATCGGCGTACTCGGCCCGGAGCTCACGGGCGGCGCTGATCCATTCGGGTGACAGGAAGGGGTGTTCGGCCACCTTCGTGAGGCTACTGGCTTCGGCTTCGTTGACGGCGGTAATCCCTCGGCGGGACTTCAGGGCCTGTAGTCTGGTCTCGTGGGGCAGAGCGACGGATTCACTCTCGACGAGCAGTTGTGTGTGGCGATCTACAACGCGTCGCGGGCGATGAACAGCTGCTACCGCCCGCTCCTCGACAAGATCGGCCTGACCTACAGCCAGTACACGGTGATGCTGGTTCTGTGGGAAACCGACCAGGTCGCACTGCGCGATCTCGGCGACGTCCTGCATCTCGACTCGGGAACGCTGTCGCCGCTGCTGAAGCGCCTCGAAAAGCAGGGCTTCGTGAGCCGCCGTCGCGACTCCGACGATGAGCGGGTCCTCCGGGTCTCGTTGACCGACGACGGGCGTGACCTGCGAACACAGGCCAAGAAGGTGCAGGCCGAGGTCGAGGCCATGACCGGGCTCGACCGGCGGGATCTGGTCGAACTGCGGGAGGAACTGAACTCCCTGTCGGCCTCCATGCGCAACGCCTCCGAATCCATCTGACGGGGCGGCGCTCAATCTGCGGTCAGGGCGGTGACGATCTCGGCGAGGGTGCGACCGGCGGCGTCGGTGTTGACCGGGTCGTTCCGTTTCTCGTACACGGCGGAGGGATTCAACGCGGTGCCGTCGAGCTCGATGAGCACACCTTGGGCTGAGACCAGACGGTAGGCGGCCCGGTCGCCGACCGCCACCGCCGAGGTGTCACCAGGAGGCTGGTTTTCGCCCTTGTGTCGAAGAAACAGAAGCGCCCGGCTCGGTGGAGGATCATCGGTCGCACCGGCGAGATTGGGTTCGAACACGATCTTCGGCCCCCCGACAGGTAGCTCGCCGAGCACCACGTGATCGATCTCGATCGCGAACCGCTCGATCCGGAACACGTCTTCGGGCGTGTCTGTGGCCAGGACCCGGGCCGGGATGGCATCGACGACTCGACCGATCACCACGGCCGTCGCCGCGTCGGCCATCTCGTCGATCGACCGGTAGTACTCGACTTCGTCGACCGCTGCCGTACCCCAGGCCCAGAAGTCGAAATCGTCACGGTTGGCGGAGAGGTCGAGCGATGCCTCCTCGACGAGGCGTCCACCGGTACCGTCAGGAGCGGCGGTGGACGAGGGACTCGACGCGGCCGTGGTGGTTGCCGAGGTCATGGTCGTCGTGGTTGTGGTGGTTGTCGTCGATGTCGACTCGCCTGTGACGAGGTCGACCGATTGCGAGGCGCACGCAGTGGTGACGAGGACGACGGCGACCAGGGTGACGAGCGACGCTCTGATTCGATCCATCAACTCTCCGTTCGGGGATGTTGTCGAGTTGGACGTTCCGGGACGTGAGTTGGTTCCTGTCCGCATCCGAACTCGAGGCCGGGGTCAGGCCCATCGCGCCGTAACCCGTAGCGCACACCGGCAAAGGCCCTTAGCCTGGAGCCGTGTCCTCCCACCACGAATCACCCGGTGCCGCCCCACCCCGGGCCCACCTCACCACCGACGACGTCGCCAAGGTGGCCAAACTCGCGTTGCTGGAGCTGTCCGAGGCCGAGTTGGCCACGTTCACCGGACAGCTCGACGCCGTCCTCGACCTGGCCGATCAGCTCAACGAGTTCGACATCGGCGACGTCCCACCCACCGCTCATCCGTTCGGCCTGGTCAACGTGTTCCGAGACGATGTGGCCGCCGTCGGCCATGATGCCGAGGTGATGCGGGAGGAGGCGCTGGCCGCCGGCCCCGATGTCGAGGCCCACCAGTACAAGGTCCCGCCGGCACTCGGGGAGGCACCATGACCGGGTCGAGCACGCCCGACCAGGAAGGGTTCGAGTCGGTCCTCGACATCGCCGCCGGTGTGGCGGCGGGGGAGCGGTTGGCGGTCGATGTGCTCGAGGAGCACCTGGCCCGAATCGCCGAGCGTGACGATGAGATCCACGCCTTCAACACCGTGACCGGCGACGCGGCCCGTGAACGCGCCGCCGCCATCGACGCCACGGTCGCGGCCGGGGAGGCCGTTGGCCCACTGGCCGGTGTACCGATCGCCCTGAAGGACAACATGTGCACCCACGGGGTGGCCACCACCTGTTCGTCGAAGATCCTCGAGGGATGGATTCCGCCCTACGACGCCACCGTCGTCGAACGGCTGGCCGCCGCCGGTGCCGTCTTCGTTGGCAAGACCAACCTCGACGAGTTCGCCATGGGTTCGTCCACCGAGAACTCGGCGTTCGGACCGACTCGCAACCCGCTCGACACCAGCCGCGTACCGGGTGGCTCCTCCGGTGGCTCGGCCGCTGCGGTGGCCGCCGGGTTCGCCGCCGCCTCGCTCGGTTCCGACACCGGCGGCTCGATCCGTCAGCCGGCCGCCCTGTGCGGCCTCGTCGGGATGAAGCCGACCTACGGTGCGGTGAGCCGCTACGGTCTCGTGGCCTTCGCCTCATCGCTCGATCAGATCGGTCCGTTCACCCGGACCGTGGCCGAATCGGCCGCCGTCTACGACGTGATCGCCGGCCCCGACCCCCGAGACTCGACCTCGATTCCGCAGGAGCACGTGCCGGTGGCCGCCACCCTCGGTCAGGGGATCGACGGACTTCGTATCGGTGTCATCACCGAGCTGAGCGGACAGGGCAACGAGGCGTTCGAACCGGAGGCGGTCGCCGCGGCCGTCACCGCAGCCGAGGCGCTGTCGGCGGCCGGGGCCAAGGTCGAGGAGGTGTCGATCCCGACCGCAGTCGCCGGTCTGTCGGCCTACTACATGATCGCCCCGGCGGAGGCCTCGTCGAACCTGGCCCGCTACGACGGTGTGCGCTACGGGCTCCGTGAACCGGGCCCCAACACCGCCTCGATGATGGCGGCGTCCCGCACCGCCGGGTTCGGTGACGAGGTGAAGCGGCGCATCATGTTGGGCACCTACGCACTGTCGGCCGGCTACTACGACGCCTTCTACGGCAAGGCCCAGCGCATCCGCACGTTGATGATCTCCGAGTTCGACCGGGTCTATGAGAACGTCGACGTGCTGCTGTCTCCGACGTCGCCGTGCGTGGCGTTCGAGTTCGGAGCCAAAGCCGACCCGGTGACCATGTACTACAACGACGTCTGCACCATCCCCTCGAACCTCACCGGCCATCCCGCCATGTCGGTTCCGTTCGGCACCGGCGCCCACGGGCTACCCGTCGGCGTGCAGGTGCTGGCCCCGATGCTCGGTGAGCCGGTCATGTACCGGGTGGCCGCCGCCCTGGAAGGACTGACCTCATGAGCCCGGACACCGTGAGCACCCTCCACGCCGCCGACGGAGGCCCCGCCGATCGGCTCGGCCACGAACCGGACCTTCTCCCCGACGCTTGGGAGATGGTCGTCGGGCTCGAGGTGCACGCCGAGCTGGCCACCGAGTCGAAGATGTTCTCACCGGCTCCCAACCGGTTCGGGGGCGAACCGAACACCAACGTGCACCCCGTCTGCCTGGGATTGCCCGGAACACTGCCGGTCGTCAACCGCAAGGCGGTCGAGCTGTCGATCCGGATCGGGCTTGCGCTCAACTGCACCGTCAACCGCTGCATCTGGGCCCGGAAGAACTACTTCTACCCGGACATGGCCAAGGACTACCAGATCAGCCAGTACGACCAACCGCTCAACGTCGACGGCCACCTGGAGTTGCCGTCGGGGGCGGTCATCGGGATCGAACGGGCCCACATGGAGGAGGATGCCGGCAAGACCGTGCACGTCGGCGACGACGGCCGCATCGCCTCGGCGGGCTACTCCCTGGTCGACTACAACCGGGCCGGCGTGCCCCTCATCGAGATCGTGAGTCGACCCGACATCGCCGGCCCCGAGCAGGCCAAGGAGTACGTGGAGGAGCTGCGGTCGATCCTGGTCGCCATTGGCGCCTCCGACGGGAAGATGGAGGAGGGCTCGCTTCGGGTCGACGCCAACGTCTCGGTCCGACCCGCAGGTTCGGACGAACTGCGGACCCGCTGTGAGATCAAGAACGTCAACTCGCTGCGGTCGATCGGTCGGGCCATCACCTACGAGGCGCAGCGTCATGTTCGGCTCTACGAGTCGGGTGAGGCGCCGATCCAGGAGACCAGGCACTGGGACGAGGAGGCCGGACGCACCCGCCCGGGACGCTCCAAGGAGGAGGCGGAGGACTACCGCTACTTCGCCGATCCGGACCTCGTGCCGATCGACCCGTCACCGGAGTGGATCGCCGAGATCGCGGCCGCGCTTCCAGCACTGCCAAAGCAGCGGCGGGACGCCCTGATCGAACGGGGAGGGGCACCGGAGGAGGCGGCCATCGCCGTCGGTCGGGGCCTCGACGGGCTGGCTCTGGCCGCCATCGAGGCCGGAGCCGACGCGGAGCGGGTGCTCACCCACGTCCGCAACAACCTGGCCGTTGACGGGGCCGAGAACCTCGACGCCGCCCACTTCGCCGAGTTGGTGACGATGGAGACCGGTGGCGCGCTCACCGCGACCCAGGCCAAGCAGGTGTTGGCGGAGATGGTCGAGACGGGTAACGACCCGGCGTCGATCGCCTCGGCCCGTGGCTTCGAGGCCATGGACACCGGCGAACTCGAGACCCTCATCGATCAGCTCATCGCCGATCACCCCGACGAGTGGTCCCGGTTCAGCTCGGGCGACGACGGCGACCGCAAGAAGATGCAGGGCTTCTTCACCGGTCAGATCATGAAGGCGACGAGGGGTCAGGCCGACGGCAAGGTCGTCAACCAGCTCCTGTCGGCCCGAGCATCCGGCTAGCATCCGCCCGACGTCACGGCCGACCGCGGCCGACGCCGGCTCCCCCGAACCCAAGCCGGAACTTTGAGCGCCGCACGACCCCGCGAACCCGAACTTTGAGCGTCCTACGACCCTTAGACGGGTCGCTGAGCGCTCAAAGTTCCGCCAGGGGTGGGTGCGCCGTCACCCAGGCAGGCACCGTGGGATCAGGGGTCGACGAAGCAGAACTCGTGGCCCTCGGGATCGGTCAGCACGATGAACTCGCCGGTGCTGTCGGCAACCCGGCCGGTGAGCTGCGTCGCCCCCAACTCGACCGCCGCGGCCGCGGCGGCGTCGAGATCCCAGGTTCCGATGTCGATGTGGAGCCGGACTTTGCCCTGCTTCGGTTCCGGCACCTTCTGAAAGGCCAGACGAACGCCACCGGCGGGTCGGCCGCCCAGGGCGAGGAGCGGACCCTTGGCGTGGGGATCGACGTAGGCCCAGTCGTCGGCTCGGACATGTGGCTCGACGTCGAGTAGCCGACCGTAGAACGCAGCGAGACCGGCCGGGTCGGCGCAGTCGACCACCACCTCCCATAGGTGCGCCGAACGGCCGGCTGCAGCCAGACAGGCGTCGACACGGACCTGATGGTCGGTGAGGTCGGCCTCGTTGTGGGCCGGCACGGTCGAGCCGGGGGCATCGTCGAGATGTTCGGAGGGGCGAGGCGGTCGAGGGACCAGCGGGCCACCGCAGTTCGGGCACACCCAGCTCAGAAGACGCTCGCTGCAGTCGAAGCAGAACGTGCACTCGAAGCTGCAGATGGCCGCACCGGGCTCGTCGGCGGGCAGTGGACGTTCACAGCGCTCACAGGACGGTCGCAGCTCCAGCATCTGGACATCGTAGGTGTTTCGACGACCCGACACCCGACCAGAACTTTTCCCGGCCGTCTGGTAAACCAAGAGTGGCGGTTGGGCGTCTAGGGACTTGATGAGGGTGGTGACAATGGACGAACGGCAAGGGGGTTCTGCTGTGCCTCGTGCCGAATCGTCCCTGCCCGCCCTCTACGACAGTCACTACGAGACCATGGTGAGATTGGCATCCATGTACGTCGACCAGCGGGAGACCGCCGAGGAGGTCGTTCAGGACGCTTTCGTGAAGCTCCTGAAAGGCAACTACCGGATCGCCGATGGCGCCGAGGCCGCCTACCTGAGGCGGATGGTGGTCAACGGGGCCCACTCGACCCTCCGCAAAAGGAGGGTGCGACGGCGTCATGTTCCCGACGAACCGGGCCCGGTCGCCGCGGCCGAGGAGGAGGGGGTCAACCGAAGTGAACGGGAACGGATCCTCGATGCGGTACGCCGGCTGCCGAAGAATCAGGCGGCGGTGATCGTGCTGCGCTACTACCTGGATCTGTCCGAGGCGGAGATCGCCCAGACGCTGGGGATCGCCCGCGGTTCGGTCAAGTCCCACGCCCATCGTGGCCTGGCCAAGCTGCAGAAGATCCTCGGTCCCTCCCCGGCCGCTGAACAGCCGACACAAGACACCGCCGCCGAGACGCAACAACAGGAGGTGGGCGATGACCTCACCTGATGATTTCAGCGAACTGGAACAGCAACTGACCCGGGCGTTCCGGGCCCATGGCGAGTCGATCGAACCGTCCCCGGACGCCTATGCCCGGCTGGTCGGCGCCCTCGATCAGGCCCCGTCCGGTGGAGGCGGAAGGCTCGGCGGTCTGCTCCGGCCGTTCCGGGGTGGAGGCGACGGCGCCGTCGGCTCGGTCGAGTCGCTGCGCCCGCTGGCATTCGTGGCCGCCGTGGCCCTCGTGGCCGGACTCGGTGGCTACGCCCTCGTCAGTCTGGGTTCGACCCCCACCGATACGGCCACCGCCGCCCCGGCCACTGCCGACGCGTCCGACTTGATACCCGGTTCTGACGACGCAGCCGAGGATGAGTCGACCGCGACGGAGACCGATCCAACGGGAACGGAAGGCTCGAACCCGACCGGCGGTCCCCTGGCCGACGTCGCCGAGGACGTGCCGCGCTCGTCGGTTCCATCCGAGTCGGCCCCCGCGGGAACGGCCTCCCGTTCGACTGTCGACCCGGCGGAGGAGTACGCCGGCCTGACCTACGCCCCCGTCCGCATCTCACCGATCGAGGCGGCCCGCGCCTTCCTCGACCTGCTGGCCGTCGACGACGTTTCGCTCGACGAGGAGGACGGTCGGGTGATCGTGCGCTCGGATACCACGGCCTCGGCCGACGACGATGCGGTCCTGACCGTGCTCACCATCGAGCCGAAGGGCGATGGATTCATGGTTGCCGCCGCCGCCTCCGATCGCCTCGACCTGTCGATCGACAACGCCACCGCCGACGATCCGACGGCCGACGCAGCGGACGCCGACGAGATCGACGACGAAACCATCGCCGGCAAAACGGTCCAGCTGTCGGGCACGACCGCCGGGTCGCCCGCCGCCGTCGTCCTGTCGCTTCGATCGACCATCGACGGTTCGATCCTCGAACGAGGATCTCCGGCCGAGTCCTTGTCGACGGCGCCGGAGGGACGCTATCTGGCGTCGATACCAGTGACCGGAGCCGAACGGGCCTGGGCGGTGGCCACCGACATCGACACGAACGGCGAACTCCGATCGTTGGCTGCTCAACCCTTGCTCTACACCGGGCGAGCCGACCCGTTGCGCTACACCGTGATCGGACTCCCCCCCGACGACCCGGACGGCGGGCTCGTGATCCGGGCGACCCCCAACGGAGACCGGATCGGGGTCATCTCTCTCGGATCGACCGATGTCCGCCGGCGCCTGGTCCCGCCCCGCCAGGTCGATGGTCTCACCTGGTGGGCGGTCAGCGATCCGTCGGGCCTCGATGGCTGGGTCGCCGCCCGCTATCTTGCCGTCGACGACAACCCGGCCGACACCACCCTTGTCGAGCTGGCTCGCGATGTCATCGCCTCAGCCGTCGACCGCGACGCGTCGGTGGCCGATCGAATCGCCCTCAGCCGGCCGGTGTTCGTGGGCTCGATCGTCGATCCGCGTCCGGTGACGGGCCTGGCCGACGTCGAGGCCCTCCTCACGACCCGGCGCCGTCTGGCCAACGGTGGAGCCGGTGGGCCCGGTGCCGTGGCCGACTATTTCGGTGTCGACCGCTGGAACGAGGCCGAGGTCTTCGTTCCCAAGGGCTACCGCCAGTCCGGGGCCGCTGAGACGGCCCGAGCGTTCTTCGGCGATCTGCCGTCGGTGGTCATCCGATCGATCAACCCGGAAACCGGGGGCTGGGAACGAGTCCACCTCTTCGTCACCAGCCAGGACGACACGCTGACCCTTGTCGGCATCGTGCTCGAAGTCGAACCGGTATCCGAGACAGGTGGTCAGGGCGCCGACCCGCCGCCACCGCCCGGCGCAGACGGCTGACAGGCTGCTGGAGAGCACCGGCCGAGCGGTCACACCCCCAGGACCAGCCAGCGGTCGGACCGCCACCGGCGCCACAGGAACAGTGCCCGGGTCGCCATGAACACACTGATGGCGGCCCAGAGCCAGTTCAGGTCCCGCCCCGAATCGAGGAGCCACCACGCTTCGACTGCGAATACCGCGGCCGACACCATCATCGTGCGACCGAGATACGTCATGTCGCCGGCCCCGATCAGGATGCCGTCGAGGGCGAACACGTAGCCGTTGAGCGGTTGGGTCAACGCCACCCAGACCATGACCGACACGGTGGCCGCGACCACCTCGGGGTCGGTGCTGAAGATGCGGGCCAGCGGTTCCCGCACGGCGAGCACGACCAGGGCCATGACCACGGCCACGGCCACGTCGAGCTGGATCATCCGGCGGGCCGCGGCCTTGGCTTTGGCCGCGGAGCCGGCACCCAACCACTTCCCGGTCAGTGCCTGACCGGCGATGGCCACGGCGTCGAGGGCCAGGGCCAGAGTCGACCAGATCTGGATGCCGATCTGGTAGGCGGCGAGCGGCGCGGTGCCGATGCGGGCGGCGACCGCGGCGGCGAGGGTGAACGAGCCCCGAAGGCCGATCGAGCGGAGCACGAGGGCCCGCCCGAGCCAGGCCAGGCCACCAATGGCGGCCGGATCCGGCCGCAACCCGACGCCGGAGGAGCGGCACCAGCCGACGATGCGGTACACGAACACCAGTCCGGTGCCCACCTGGGCGATGACGGTGGCCAGCGCCGAGGCACCGATCCCGTAACCCAGAACGAGGATGAGGACGATCTCGATGACCAGGTTGGCCACGGCTCCGGCCACCGCGATCACGAGCGGGGTGCGGGTGTCCTGGCGGCCGTTGAATGCTCCGGATCCGGCGAGGACGAGGAACATGAACGGCAGGCCGACAAGACTGACCCGCAGATAGCGGGTGGCGG
Source organism: Acidimicrobiales bacterium (assembly GCA_965216675.1). Classification (GTDB taxonomy): domain Bacteria; phylum Actinomycetota; class Acidimicrobiia; order Acidimicrobiales; family SZUA-35; genus JAHELU01. Next base: position 4,388,444 of record CBDCGK010000004.1, read on the forward strand.
CCACCAGCGGTTCGCCTTCACCGCCCAGAACGCGCAGCAGCCACTGGTCGGTGAACGCGATGACCGTCACGAAAACCAGGCCAAGCAGGGCGGCCAACCAGAGACCCTGCAGCGATTGGCGGGCGGCATCCCCGTCCCGGTCCGCCCCCACCAGGCGGGCCACGCTGGCCGTCGTCCCGTAGGCCAAGAAGATGACGAGCGCGTGGGTCGACAGCAGAACCGTCGAAGCCAGCGCCAGGCCGGCCAGTTCGTTGGTGCCGATGCGTCCCACGATCGCAGTGTCGGCCAACACGTAGAGGGGTTCGGCCACCAGGGTCCCCAGCGCCGGCACGGCGAGGCGGGCGATCTCGGCGTCGTAGGGTGAGCGCAGGTGTCGGGACAGCACTCCGGATCTCGTTGCCATTGCGTGCAGTATGCCCTCATACCGTGGGCCGCGCCGCGGCCGCCGGACATCGACCGAATGGGCGGCGGCTGTAGGGTGGAGCAGTGATCGACGAGTCAACCATGTGCTATCGCCACCCGCAGTCCAAGGCCGCGGTCGAGTGTCAGCGATGCGGCCGTCCCATCTGCCCTCAGTGCATGCGGCAGGCCTCGGTCGGTCACCATTGCCCGGAGTGTGTGGCCGGTCAGGGGCAGCAGGTCTACACCGCCCGGAATCTGATGAACCAGCGACCACCGGTCACCACCGCGCTGATCGTCGCCAACGTCGTGGCGTTCGTGTTCCAGCTCGGTACCAACGGTGCGCTGACCCGCTGGGGCCTACTGCTCGGCCCGGCCGTCGAGATCGGGGAGTGGTGGCGGATCGTGACCGGCGGATTTCTTCACTTCAACTACATCCACATCGGCTTCAACATGTACGCACTGTGGATCTTCGGCCCGACCCTCGAAAAGGGCGTCGGCTCCATCCGGTTCGCCCTCATCTATGCGGCCGGGCTGCTGGGCGGCTCCCTGGCCGTGCTCCTGTTCAACTTCAACCAGTCGACGCTTGGGGCCTCGGGTGCCGTGCTCGGCCTCGCCGGGGGACTGGCCGCCGTGCTCCTGACGCGAGGGGTGAACATCTTCCAGACCTCGCTCGGGGCGATCTTCGCCATCAACCTGGCGTTGCCGTTGCTGTTCCCGGGCATCTCGTTCTGGGGTCATGCCGGCGGTATCGCCGGCGGCTTTGTGGCCGGGCTGGCGCTTTCGTGGTTGCCGGAACGGGCCGGGACCAGCGACCGGGCGGCGACCGGTGCCACCGCTGCTCTGGTGATGGTGCTGTTCGTCGTATCGCTGGCCGTCGGCACCGGTAACGCCCCGACGTTCGGCTGATCCGTAACGTCGATCCCCACCGACACGCGTCGGATCAGTTCGGCGGTTCCAGGCGGGCCCGCAGGTCGGCCAGGTCGAAGTCCGGCTGGGGGTAGGAGAGGTTCAGCGACTTCAGGGTCTCGACCAGGAGGTGGGCGATGGCCCAGTTGCGGTACCACTTGTGGTCGGCCGGAATGATGTACCACGGTGCGGCCTCGGTCGACGTTGCTGTCAGGATCTGGCCGTAGGCGGCCTGGAACTCATCCCATTTTTGCCGTGATGCGATGTCGGAGGCGGCGAACTTCCACCGTTTGTCGTCGCGTCGGAGGCGCCGAAGGAATCGCTCCCGCTGCTCATCGTAGGAGATGTGCAGGAGGCACTTGACCAGGATCGTGCCGCCGTCGATCAACTCCTGTTCGAAGGCGTTGATCTCGTCCAGTCTCTCAGCCAGCTCGTCGTCGGTCATCTCGTTGTGGACAGCCGGGACCAGATAGTCCTCGTAGTGCGACCGATCGAACACTCCCAGCTGCCCCGGCTTCGGCAGTTCACGCCGGTGGCGTTCCAGGAAATGCTCCTTCTTCTCGTCCGCGGTCGGCTCGGTGAACGACGCAGTTCGCACCCCGGCCGGATTCATGTGGATAACCACGTGTTTGATCGTGCCGTTCTTGCCGCTGCAATCGGTTCCCTGGAGAACCAGTAGCAGCGACCGTTTCCGCGAGGCGAACAGGAGCTCGTGCTGATCGAAGAGTTCGTCGGCCAGATCGTCTTCCAGTTCGTCCTTGGCCTCCGACTTACCGTCGACCATCGGAGTTTCGGCGGCGTCGAAACCGGCGAGGTTCACCTCGCCGTCAACGGGCCATAGCCTGAAGGCTTCGTTCAGTTCGTTCAGATCTGGCATGAAGCGAGTTTTACCCGGACACTCCGGCGGGTAAACGAGGGGTGAATTCGTGGCTGAAGATCACCTCGTTGCGCCAATCCCGGGCCTCCATGGTGACGGTGACGGTGTCGCCGTCGTCACGAACGTCGACGAGGGCGAACTGCCCGCCACCGGGACGCGGTTCCTCGGTATAGGGGCCGCCCTTCACGCTCCCCGGCCGATCCAGCGCCGCTGCGTGCAGGAGAGGAAAAGCCGGTCCGGGCTCGGAGGAGTAGTTGGTGTTCGTGCCGTCATCGTAGGCGACCATGTGGGCGTCACCGGCGATCATCACCAGGTTCTCGATGTTGTTGTCGGCGACGACCTGGCCGAGTTCGGATCGCTCGTCCGGATAGCCCGACCACATGTCCTCCCCGTCCTCACCGACCCACGGGACCGGGTTGATCCACAGCACCAGAGCATGATCTGCAGAGGATGTGATCAGCTCGTCGATCAACCATTCCTTCTGCTCTTGTCCCAGCATCGTTTCACCGGGGACACGCTCGGAGCGGGCATCGGTCATGATGACCCGGACCCGCCCGACGGTGAAGCTCTGATGGACCGACGACTGCGGTCCGGCCAGCGGGTAGGAGGGCACATAGTCGCGGTAGATGTCCATCGCCGCCGCCCGGCCGGCCGACAAGGAGTCGCCGTCGTTGAATCCGTAGTCGTGGTCGTCCCAGACGTAGGCCATCGGCGCCGACCGGTACAGCTCGGACTGGGCGGGCAGGCTCAGCGTCAGGTCCAAGACCTCCCGGAACCGTTCGCGGTCCTCCTCCGGGATGTCTCCGTAGTGGAGGTCTCCGGTGATGAGATAGAGCAGCGGGTCGTTTTCCCGTATCGCGTCGAAGACGGCTCCATTGGAGCCGACCCGGGCGCAGCTGCCGACGGCGATGCGAAACGACGCCGGCCCGGTCGGGAACGTGGAGAACCGACCCCGACGACCGTCGTCGACGGCCCCGGCGACCTCGGCCGCATAGTGGTACTCGGTGCCGGGTTCGAGACCGTCGACGGCGAAGGTCGAGATACGACCGTCGGTCGCCTCCGGGGCGATGCTGCGGCCAGCCTCGACGTTGGAGTCCTCGGACACGAGTAGCTCGACCGGACCGTCGATTGCCGTCTTGAGTGTCACCCGGGCCGTCGTGTCGGTCACGGCTCCTGACCAGATCCACTCGACATCGGATGGGGGAAGCTCGGTGACCGCCGACTCGGGATGGGTCGGGCCCCAGAAGTAGTCGTAGACGAACTGGCCGAGGCCGAAACCACCCACCACCGCGGCGGCCGCGGCTCCCAGTCCGACGTAGGCCGACGTTCTGCTGTAGCTGTTCAGGTCGACGATGAACCATGCCAGCGCAGGGAGGGCCAGGGCGACGACGACGATGAGAGCATGACTGGTGATGAGCTGGCGTTCGGCGAACGCCACGAGGGCGGCGGCGGCGAAGGCGCAGACGATCCCACCGATCATCTCGAAGCGCAAGGCCAGCACTGCACCGAGCAGGAAGACGCCCATGACGATCGGTCGAACGGTGTTGGTGAACTCGGTGCCCCCCGGCCGGTATTCGAACCAACCGGCCTGATTGGCCAACCAGCTCAGGCCGACCACCAGGACCGCCAAGACGAAACCGATCCGCCGGATCCAGGCGACCACCGATGGCGAAAACCGGAGGAGCGTGACAATCTCGGGTTCGGAGGAATTCATAGGGACGTGTCTACCCCACAGCGGAACAGGCGAAAACATGTTTGCCATCCCCGACCTGCGGTAAAGGACTGCCGATGACTGACGACAACTCGACGACGCACGATGACGTGGAAACCGGCGGCCGGAAACCGGATTCCGGCGGCGCCACGGTGGCAATCTTCAATCCGGCGAGTGGGGGAGCGGTCGACGAGGAACGCCTCCGGAAACTGCTGGGTGATGACGTCGACCTGGTGCCGACCACCGAGGACGATCCTGGTATCGGCCAGGCCCGTTCCGCGGTCGACAACGGCGCCGACACGGTCATCGCCTGCGGCGGTGACGGCACGGTTCGAGCCTGCCTCGAGGGACTCGTCGGCGGTTCGGCCTCCCTGGCCATCATCCCGACGGGTACCGGTAACCTCCTGGCCACCAACCTCGGGATCGACGGCGACGTGGCCGAACCCGACGGTGACGCACCCGTGGTTACCGGTCGAACAACGACCCTCGACGTCGGCCGGATCAACGGCGAGGCGTTTGCCGTCATGGCCGGCAGCGGCTTCGATGCCCTGATGATCCGCGACGCGAACCCGGAGGTCAAGAGCCGCCTCGGCGTGGTCGCCTACGTCCTCTCCGCCGTCCGCCATCTCCGTTCGTCGATGGTCCACACCACGGTGGTGGTCGACGGGCAACAGTGGTTCAGCGGCCGGACCGTCATGGCCCTGGTGGGCAACTTCGGCTCGATCACCGGTGGCGTCGAGATCTTCCCCGATGCCGATCCGTCCGACGGCGTACTCGACGTCGGCGTTGTCGCCGCCAGTGGCGTACTGGACTGGATGAAAATCGGCTATCGGCTCGTCCGGGCGCTACCGCAGGATCCGAGTCAGGTGCGACGAACCCAAGGCCGGTCGGTCGAGATCAGCACGGCGGCCGCCCGGCCCTACGAACTCGACGGCGAGGAACGACCCGCCACGGATCACCTCGAGGTGACCGTCGAAACCGGCGCCCTCCGCGTCCACGTTCCGGCCGAGACCGAAACCTGAGGATCAGGTTTCGGTCAAATCCAGCTGTTCGAGGTCGTCGGGTAGGGCCCCGTCGTGCTCGTCGGCTGTTTCGGCCACACCTCTCCGAGCGATCCACAGGGCGGCCCAAAGTGACAGGGCGCCGAGCACCAGACCACCGATGACATCGGTGACGTAGTGCATGCCGAGATACAGCCGGGATGCGATCATGGCGATCGGAATGATGGTGCCCACCGTCCAGGCCAACGTCCGCAGATCTCGCCGCTCGGTGTGCCAGGACACGATGAGGGCCAGGCCCACATAGAAAGTGAGCGCGGCGGCGACGTGGCCCGACGGAAAGCTTTCGGTCGGAGCGGAGCTCAGCCGTTCGACATCGGGCCGTGGCCGACCGACGATCCAGCTCGACAGCCCGTAAACCGACACTTCGAGTATCAGGGCTCCGAGGAGAAAGGCCCAGTCGTGCCAGCGCTTCCAGATCAGCGGGAACGCCACGAGGAGAACGGCCATCAAACCGATCTTCACCGGTGTGTCCGACGGTACCGACGCCAGCGTGGCCACGGTGTTGAGCGTTGAGGTTCGTTCCTCTTCGAGCCAGACGTTCAGATCGGCCTCAGCCTGACCGAGTGAGGTCGGCTCGAACCAGTTGACGACTGCCCACCCGGTGAGGGTGAACAGCGCGGTAAGGGCCACGAAGGCGGCGGCGAACCAGGCGAGGCTCTCCCAGGAGTAGGGCCAGACCTTGAGGCGTCGAGTAGTTCGTTGGGAGAGAATCATTGTGGCTCCTCAGTCTCCGGCGCGGTAGCGATCGCTCCAGGACAGTTGACGTTTCGATGCCGTCAACACGCAGTAGACGGCGTAGACCAACAGGAAGGCGGCGATGAGCATGACGATCGGGGCTCCGAACCGGTTGTTGGCGAGCTCCTGCAGCGAGCTGTCGAAACCGTGAGCCTCGCTGGGGTCGGCGGTCAGCGCAGCCCAGGTGATAAACAGGCTGGCGGCGCCGAGGATCGCCGCCCGTCCGAGCCAGCCGATCGTGCCGGTCCAGGTGACCGCTTTGAGGCGACGGTCGCCCATCTCGTCGGTGACCACCTGGGAGAGAAACCGGCGATTCAGGCCCTTGTAGGTGAAGTAGGAGGCGCTGGCCAGGCCGACCAGGCCACCGAGCCCGACGAGGACGCGCCCGCCGGTCGAGCTCAGCAGCGTTCTCGACACCCGCTCGACCATGGCCTCGCCTTCGGGCTGGGGTCCGGCGAACGCGGAGTGGGCGGCGCTCCAGGCGATCGCGGCGTAGCTGCCGGCGCTGAGCAGGTAGGCACCTCGATGGACCCAGGCGTTGAGGTCGTCGGTGTCGATGAGAGCCACCGAGAGCACCCGGAAGGTGATGTAGAGAACCAACCCGATGGCGATGAAACCGAGCAGGACCCGGGTCGGGGTCGTGTCGGCCAGAGAGTGCACGATGCTCGTGTATTCGGCGTCGCCGAGCCAGGGCCGCCGAATGGCGATCACGGCGGCGCCCCAGGCCAGCGAGCCGTAGACGATGGCCTTGGCCAACCACCCGGATCGGGTGAGTTCGATCATCCACGGCTGCTGCCGCAGCCACGTCGCCACCCGGGACGCGATGGTATCGGTCAGATCCTCTTCCCGAGGACCTGACCGATCCGGCTCGGTCGGTCCGGTTCCAGTCTGTTCGCGCACGACGGGATCCGGCCGACCGTCAGGTGAAGATACTGACGCCGCCGGGCCCGATCAGGAGGCCGACGATGATGAGTAGCGCGCCGTAGAGATAGGCCCGCCGGAGTAGTGCGCCGATACCGGCGATTACCAGTACGACAGCGATGATCCAAAGCAGTAGAGCCATGCGTGTTCCTTTCGAGAGTGCCGGAGTCTCCCCCCGGGAGCCCCGGTCTGCAGGCTCCGAAACGTGTACCCGGCGCCCGGTCGACCTAAACATCGACCGGCTCATTCGGACCCGAGGTTCTAGAGCACGTCCTTGACCTTGTCGATGACGGCCTCCTTGGCTTTCTGCGCCGGGCCACGTTCCGCCCACCGCTCGGCGATGATCTCCACACTGCGTTCCAGGTCCTCGTCGAAGTGGGCGTCGAGTTCGGCGGCGAAATCGGCGTCGAACACCACGAGGTTGACCTCCTCGTCGTGGAGGATGGAGCGGTGGTTCATGTTGGACGAGCCGACCGACGAGATGTGGCCGTCGACGGTCAGGATCTTGGCGTGCAACATCGACGGCTGGAAGTTCCAGATCCGGACTCCGGCCTCGAGTAGGTCCTCGTACGCATTCTCGCTCGACAGCTGGGCGAACCGCTTGTCGGCGTGCGGCCCGGGAAGGAGCACCTCGACCTCCACCCCCCGCTTCGCCGCGTCGCTCAGCACCTCCACCAGGTGCTCGTCGGGATTGAAGTAGGCGGTGGTGATCCGCAGGCGCTTCTCGGCCAGGGTGATGAGTACCCGGAACAAGGTTGAGATGTCGCTCCAGCCGGTCTCGGCCGCGCCCGAGACCACCTGCACCGGCAGCGGACCGTTCGACGGTTGCCGGGGAAAGCGATCGATGCCGGGATCGAAGATCGTCGCCCCGGTTTCGGCCCAGTTGTCGACGAAGGCGGCCCGCAGCCCGTCGGTTGCCGGGCCGACGATCCGGAAATGCGTGTCTCGCCACTCGTTCTCGTCCCGGGCGTCGCCGGACCACTCGTCGGCGATTCCCACACCACCGGTGAAGCTGATGTTCTCGTCGACGATCATGATCTTGCGATGGGTTCGATGATTGGCCTCCCCAAGGTTGCCGACCTCGACCGGCCGGAACCAGCGCACGTCACATCCGGCTTCGTCCATACGGTCGACCAGTTCGTTGTCGATCAGCCGGGCGCCGATGGAGTCCAAGAGAATGCGGGCTCTCACCCCTCGCTCTGCCGCGTCGATGAACGCCTCGGCGAAGCGTCGACCGATGTCGCCCGCCCAGTACACGAAGGTGAGAAAATCGATCGTCTTCCCGGCGCCCTCGATCGCCTCGAGCATGGCGGGAAAGATCTCGTCGCCGTTGCGCAGAATGGTGATCTCGTTGCCGTCGACCGCCGGCACGCCGGTCAGGCCTTCGAGGGCCCGCCGCTGATAGTCGGAGGTGTTGTCGTCGCTGCTCCGATGGTCGTCGGTCCTCTGACGGGTGCTGTCTGACGTCGTGCTGTCGGTCACCGGTGCTGCCTTCCGTTCCGGATTGTCTCTAGGTCGAATCGGGCGAGTTCGGCTCCCGGGACGGGTTTGCCGTCGGTTGCCCTCGGTTAGAACGTACCCATGACCTCGATATTTCAAGCCCTGCGCGACGATCACGATCTTCAGCGGCGTCTCATCGCCGCACTCCTGGAGACCGAGGGCGACAGCGATGATCGTCGTGACCTCTTCGAGCAGCTCAAGGCCGAGCTGACGGCACACGCCGACTACGAGGAACGTCACTTCTATGTGCCGCTCATGCAGCAGGATCTGACCCAGGACAAGGCCCGACACAGTGTGGCCGAACACAAGGAACTCGACGACCTCGTCGAGAAGCTCGAGTCCTACGACCGCTCGGCGCCGCAGTGGCTCATCACCTGCCGGGAACTCGAACACCAGTTGCTCCATCACCTGGAGGAGGAGGAACACGAGGTGTTCCAACTGGCCGGGAAAGCCCTCAGCGAGGGCGAGAAGACGGATCTGGCCACCGACTACCTCACCGCCATGCGCGCCTCCCGGCAGGAATCACCCCAGGGCTGACCGCCCCGACCGCTCGAACCGATCAGGCCGGAGGCCCGGCCTGGGAACTCCTGATTGGCACTGACAACGTCGAGCTGGCCACCATGGGGCTGATGAAGAACGACCCCGGCCCGTGAGATCCTACGAGCGACTGATCGCCATCTGCATATCCACGGTGATGGTCATGGCCGGCCAGGGTGTCGTCTCGCCCGTACTACCACTGTTCGCCGACAGCTTCGGCGTCTCCACCGCAATGGTTGGAGCCACCGTGACCGCATTCGGGCTGGCCCGGCTGGTGACCAACGTTCCGGCCGGGTTGTTCGCCGACCGCAACGGCCGCCGATTGTTGCTCATCGGCGGCCCTCTGGTCACCGCGGTCGGGATGCTCGGCTCGGGCCTGTCGGGATCGATCTGGTTGCTGCTGGTCTTCCGGTTCGTGGCCGGCCTCGGTTCCGGCCTCTACATGACCGGCGCCCAGATCTATGTTCTCGACATCGCCGAACCCGATCAGACGGCCCGCTTCATCGCCATCAACCAGGCGGCGTTGCTCGTGGGGATCAGCGTCGGCCCGGCCATCGGTGGTGTTTTGGCCGATCGCTACGGCCTCGCGTCGCCGTTCCTGGTGGTAGCGGCCGCCGCCCTGCTGACCGCTGTATACGGCTTCGTGCGCCTCCCGGAGACCCTGTCGAACCGTGACATGCCGGATGACGCGGGCCGGAGCACAGACGAGCCCGTTGCCGGTGACACCACCGCCGGCTCGGCGCCGCCGTCGCGATGGTCGATCCTGGCCTCGATCGACTTCCTCGCCGTTGGCTTCGTGTCGTTCGCCGTTTTCTCGATCCGGGCCGGTGTCCGCCAAACCCTCGTCCCGCTCCAACTCAACCAGGAGTTCGGCCTCGGTGTCGACGACCTCGGTGCCCTCTTCACCGCCCTCGGCTTCATCGGGATCGTGTTGATCGGGCCGGCCGGTTGGGCGGCCGACCGGTTCAACCGCAAGGTCATCATCGTGCCGACGGCGCTGCTGGTCGCAGTCGGTATCGGCATCGTCTCGTTCGCCGACACGTTGTCGATGTTCATCGTCGGTCTCACCATCTCCGCGGTCGGCTCCAGCATCACCGGCCCGGCCCCGGCCGCCTATGTCGCCGACCTCGTCTCCGACGACCGGCGCGGCCAGGCCATGGGCCTGTATCGAACGGCCGGTGACTTCGGTGTGGTCGCCGCCCCGGTCCTCGGCGGCGCGGTGGCCGACGCCGTGTCCATCCCGTTCGCCATTGCCATGAACGCCACCCTCATCGGTTTCGCGGGCTTGTTCTTCCTGATGTTCGCATCCTCGACCCCGCCGGTGCGCCGGCACGGAGACCCCGCTCCGGTGGTCGAGGGCCGTGGACTCAGCGGAGTTCGGCGATGAGATCCCGCAGCCGAGCGCTGTCTTCGTCGCCGGCGACGGGTATGGAGAACTCGATCCGGTCGACCATGCCGGAGAACCGACGGCGGAGCATGCCGGTTATCTCGTCGTAGGTGCCGATCGTGGCCACCGTGTGGAGCATCTCGTCGTCGACCAGCGACGGCAGCTCATCCCAGCGCTGTTGGCGGGCCAGTGCCGAGGCGGCCTTCGCCACATCCGTCCAGCCGTGGACGGCGAACGCCCTCCGATAGGTGGGAGTCGACAGATAGAACGCCACCCGTTCCCGAACGGTGCCGATGACCTCGTCGAGTGTCGACGAATCAGGGGCTGTGCCGACCAGGGGTTTGAGGCAGATCTCCACGTCGTCGACGCTGCGCTGCGCTCTTGCCGCCCCCCGGGCGACCGAGGGGAGCACCTCGGATTCGATGAAGGCGGCGGTGCAGACCGGATGGAGACGCACACCGTCGGCGACCTCGCCCGCCACCGCGCACATGTTGGAGCCGATGGCGGCGATCGTGATCGGAATGTCGGGGTGGTCGATCGGTCCGGGATCGAACAACGGAACCATGAGGTCGAGTCGATAGTGGTCGTTGTCGACGTCGAGTCGGGTGCCGTGCTGCCAGCAGTCCCAGACGGCCCGAACCGTCCGAACATAGTCACGCATCCATGGGGCCGGTGCCGACCACGTCTGCCCGAAGCGCCGCTCCACATGGGCCCGCACCTGGCTGCCGAGGCCCAGGGTGAATCGGCCACCGGACAGCTTTTGCAGGGACCATGCCGACATCGCGGTTATGGTCGGACTGCGTGGAAAGGCCATGGCCACCGACGTGCCCAGTCCGATCGTCGAGGTCGCCGCGGCGGCCAAGGTCAGAAGTTGGTAGGGGTCGTCCTTGGTCTCCTCGACGAGGATGGCGTCGAGCCCGGCGGCCTCCGCGATCGGCGCCAGCGCGGCCACCTGGTCGATGTGCAACGGCGTGGTCGGCTCCCGCAGGCCGGGATCGAGCTTGCCCAACGGCAGCAGTGATTCGACGAGCATCGGGTCGACGGTAGCGGCCTTTGCCCGGGCGGTCGACGTGCATCGGCGGCAGTCGGTCAGTGGTTTCCCGCCCGTGCCGCCCGGGGCTAGTGTTGAAGACGGCAACCGGGAGCAGCAAGACACCGACGCCGTGACACTTGAGAGCCACTGTCACTCGTGAGCCGTCCAATTCGGAGAACCGTCAACGAGAACAACGAGAGAGGTTCTGATGACCACGAAGTGGCTGTACGCCTACGACGAGATCGACGACGCCCAACGTCACGTCGGCGGCGACTGGGAGGCCGTCCGCGGCCTGCTCGGCGGCAAGGGTGCGAACCTGGGTGACATGACCCGGCTCGGTGTGCCGGTGCCTCCGGGCTTCGTCATCACCACCGAGGCCTGCAACGCCTACACCGACGCCGGGGGAAAGGTCCCCGACGGACTGTGGGACCAGGTCATGGAAGCGATGGAGAAGCTGGAGGAGGCCACCGGTAAGCGGTTCGGGGATCCGGACCGCCCGCTGCTGGTCGCCTGTCGCTCGGGGGCCAAGTTCTCGATGCCCGGCATGATGGACACCGTCCTCGACATCGGCCTCAACGATTCGGTGGTCGAGGGGATGATCGCCGCCACCGGCGACGAGCGTTTCGTGCTCGACTCCTATCGGCGGCTGCTGCAGATGTTCGGCAGCGTCGTGCTCGGTGTCGCCGACGAGGCCTTCGAGTCCGTACTCCGCTCCAAGCGGCGGGTTCGGGATGTGGCTTCCGACGAGGAGTTGACCGCCGCCGACTGGCGTGACGTCATCGAGTCGTTCAAATCGGTGATCGCCCGTCAGGCCGGTGAGCCGTTTCCCGACGAACCGGTCGAACAGCTGAAGCTCGCCACCACGGCGGTGTTCGAGAGCTGGGCCGGTCGACGGGCCCGCGACTACCGGGAGGCCGCCGGGATCGCCCACGACCTCGGGACCGCCGTGAACGTCGTCACCATGGTGTTCGGCAACATGGGCGAGGGCTGCGCCACCGGCGTGGCCATGAGCCGCGACGCCACAACCGGTGAGGACCATCTCGAAGGCGACTACCTCCTGAACGCGCAGGGGGAGGATGTGGTGGCCGGCATCCGACCGACCAAACCGATCTCGATGCTGGCCGAGGAGCTGCCCGACGCGGCCGCCGAGTTCGCCGACATCGCCAAGCGGCTCGAAAACCACTATCGCGACATGCAGGACATGGAGTTCACCGTCGAGCGTGGCCGGCTGTGGGTGCTCCAGACCCGGACCGGGAAGCGAACCGCCCAAGCCGCAGTACGGATTGCGGTCGATCTGGCCAACGAGGGCCTCATCAGCAGGGAGGAGGCGGTGCTGCGGGTGAGTCCCGACCAGATCGACTTCTTCCTCCACCCCCAGTTCGCGGCGGCCGCCATCGCCGAGGCGGAACCTCTCACCACCGGCCTCAATGTCTCACCCGGCGCCGCGGTCGGTGTCGCCGCGTTCGATCCCGATCTGGCCGAACGCTGGGCTTCGGAGGGTCGTGAGGTGGTGCTCGTGCGCCCCGACACCAAACCCGACGACGTGCACGGGATGCTGGCCGCAGCCGGAATCCTCACCTCGAGCGGGGGACGGACGAGCCACGCTGCCCTGGTGGCCCGCCAGTTCGGGAAACCGGCGGTCGTAGGGGCGGCCGACATCGAGATCGACCTGTCGGCTCGCACCTTGTGGGTCGGGCGAACCCAGATCAACGAGGGCGACCCGATCTCGGTCGACGGAACGACCGGTCGCGTGTACCAGGGTCGGATCGAGACCGTGGCGCCCGACATCGACAACGAATGGCTGTCGACACTGCTGGGGTGGGCCGACGAGTTCCGCACCCTCGGCGTCCGGGCCAATGCGGACGACCCGGTCGAGGCGGCCCGGGCCCGCGAGTACGGGGCGGCCGGAATCGGCTTGTGTCGTACCGAGCACATGTTCTTCGGCGCCGATCGTCTCCCGATCATGCAGGACATGATCACGGCGCCGACCGCGGCTGAGCGCCGCGAGGCGATCGCCGCCCTCCTGCCGCTCCAACGAGCCGATTTTCTCGGGATGTTTCAGGTGATGGACGGTCTGCCGGTCATCATCCGCCTTCTGGATCCGCCGCTGCATGAATTCCTGCCGAGTTTCGACGAGTTGGGCGAGCGGATCGCCGATCTTCGCATTCGGCTACTGAAGGCGGCCGACCTGGCCGAGATCGATGAACTGGTCGACCAGTTGACCAAGACCCGCCGGCTGCGCGACCGTGTCGACGACCTCCGAGAGTCCAACCCGATGCTCGGGCTGCGCGGCGTTCGCCTCGGTCTTCGAATTCCCGAGCTGATCAGGATGCAGACACGGGCGATCGTGGAGGCCGCCCTCGACGCCAAGGCCGAGGGCATCGACGTCCAGACCGAGATCATGATCCCGCTGGTCAGCCACGCCACCGAGATGCAGGCGGCCCGGGCTCTGGTCAGCGATGAGATGGAGAAGGTCTACGCCGAGCGTCACGACTCGATCGGCCACATCGCCATCGGCACGATGATCGAGGTGCCGCGGGCGGCGCTGACCGCCGCCGAGATCGCGGCCCACGCCGAGTTCTTCTCGTTCGGCACCAACGATTTGACCCAGACCACGATGGCGTTGAGTCGAGATGACGCCGAGGCCAAGTTTCTGCTCGAGTATCTTGCCGATCAGATCGTGACCGCCAATCCCTTCCGAACCCTCGATGAGCGGGGTGTGGGCCGGCTGATGGAGCTGGCCATCGATGACGGCCGGGAGACCCGACCCGATCTGGTGGTCGGCATCTGCGGTGAGCACGGTGGGGAGCCGGCCTCGATCGCCCTCTGTCAGAAGCTGAATCTGAACTACGTCAGCTGCTCGGCCTACCGGGTCCCCGTCGCCCGCCTGGCTGCGGCCCACGCCGCCCTCCAGGCGAAATCCGACTGACCCCCAACCGAACTTTGAGCGCCCACCGACCCGCAAACGGGTCGTGGGACGCTCAAAGTTCGGACAGGCTGGCCGGCGGCCGGTGATACGGAGGTACGCTAGCCGGCGACCGGTGAGGCCGTGACCACGACGTTGTCGGTGTAGCTGCGGGCGTCGTAGTCGAATTCGCCTCCGCAGGTGATGAGTGCCAGCTTGGGCGGGCCCGACCGGGCGAACATGATGTCGAACGGCAGCTCGGTCTTGTCGACCTGCAGTTGTGCGTCGACGGCGAACGTCTGTGACGAGCCGTCATCGAATCCGACCGTGACCAGATCACCAGCCTCGAGGCGATCGAGGTATCGGAAGGCCCCGGGAATACCGTCCGAGGCGATGTGACCGGCCAGGACGGCCGATCCGGCTTCGCCCGGCGTGGGCCCGAAGCGGTACCAGCCGACGTCGAGCGGGGGAGGGACGGTCATCTCGCCGTTGGGTTCGACACCGACTGCCAGCACCGTGGTGTCGTCGAGCCCCAGTCGTTCGATGGAGATCGTCGTCGGCACCGGTTCCTCGGTGGCCGCAGCAGCCGCCAACTCCTCGATGCCCATGGCCGGTGGAAGCGACAGATCGGCATAGGCCAGCGGAGAAACCGATGACGACTCGGCGTCATCGGTCGATGCCGGTGGTGTTTCGACTCCGTCGTCGGCCCCGGCCTCGCCCGCACTGGCTTCGGTGCCTGCTGCGAGCGCCGGCTCATCAAGACCGGCGCTGCGGGTGTCGTCGGAAGACTGGCAGGCGGTCGCCATCAGGAGGGTGATGACGACCGCCGGAACCAGGCGGCAAAGCGTGTTCACCGCGCCGAACCTCTGAGTTCGACCAGGGACATCGGGATCAGGCCCGAGTGGCCGCAACACGACGGATGGCCGAGCCGCCGCCCAGGAGGGCCAGGGCACCGGCGGCCATGGCGAGGGCCAGACCCATGGGAAGGCCGGACTCGACCGGGGAGTCACCGGTGTTGACAGCAGTAGGGGTCGGTCCGAGATCGGCGATCGACTCGGTGATGACCTCGAGGCCGTCATCGAGCGAGCCGGTGGCGTACACGATCAGCGAAGCACCCTCGGTGATGGGCAGATCAGCCGGTCCGATGACGACGGGCTCGTCGGCACCAGTGGGCACGACCTCGGCGCTGATCGTGCCGGCCGGCAGGTCAGCGGAGGCTTCCGCACCGTTGGCGATGTTGGTGAAGGCAACCTCACCGTTGGCCTTGACGTCAACGGCAGGAGCGGCCGCAGCGTGACGGACCACCAGTCGACCGTTACCGGCCTCGATCGTGGACACATCGTTCTCGAACACCGCAATCGCAGGGTTGCCGTCACCGTCGAGGTGGGCGAACACCGTGAAGTTGCCCGAGGCCGGGACCGCAAGGTCGCCGGCGTCGATCAGAACGTCGTCGGCACCAGCGGCCTTGACTTGAACGCCGGCCAGAGTCTGCCCGGCGAAGCTCGACAGATCCTGGGTGTCGGAGAATGCGAAGTTCTCGAACACGGGCGCACCGTCGACGACCACGTCGACATTGACGCCGGGAATGCCGTGGATAAGGTGGATACGGGCATCGTCGGACTGGGCACTTGCCGGTACCGACAGAAGTAGCAGGCTGAGGATTGCCGCCATCGTGGCAAAGATCGATTTGTTCATGATTAGTCTCTCCAGGTTGAAGGTATGTGGGAGTACGCACGTCGAACATGCGTTGTCGACGGGTGCTACGGTCGACATCGCGGTTCGGATGCACGGTCATCGACAATCTTGTGAGTTCGGACCCGTCCGGATACGAAAAAAGGGGTTCATGCATCCAAATCGCGTCGATACTCGTTTGATGGGGTGTGACAGCAGTGCTCCCCCTCCCGCAGATGGCTCCGATGTTCATCGTCGGCGCCCCATGGAGAGGAACGGTCCACTTGTCTGATCTGGATCAACGCTTTCGAGACGGAGGCACGGGAAGCCTGGCCGAGGCCTACGACGCCCACGGTTCCCTGGTCTACTCGTTCTGCCGTCGCAGACTCGACCCCGAGACCGCACGGGACGTGACCCAGGAGGTCTTCGTCTCCGCGTGGCGCTCGCATCACCGCTTCGATCCAGGGAAGGGTTCGTTGCGAGCCTGGCTCATGGCCATCGCCAAGAACCGGGTCATCGACCTCTACCGACATCGGTCCCGCCGACCCCAGACGGTTGCGGTGGTCGGCGACGAACCACCACCCGATCCGACGCTGGCCGAGGCGGCCATCGGGCGTATCGCCGATCGAATGGTGCTGGCACAGGCCATGGGCGAGTTGTCGGATCGAGCCCGCAAGGCGGTCGAGCTCTCGTTCTACGATCAGCTCACCCACGAGGAGATCGCCACCCGGACCGGCGTTCCGCTCGGGACCGTCAAGAGTGACATCCGGCGCGCACTGTTGAAACTACGACACAACCTGGAAGACACATACACAGACGAGGAGGAGGCGGAAGATGGCTGACGACCTGACCGCCGTTGCCGGAGGAGGCCGGCACGATGAAGAGCTGGAGCAACTGGAGCACGAGCTCGGGCAGCTGGCCCGGGAGCTGACCGAGGACGACGTCCGCCTGGAAGCGCCCCCGATCGACCTGTGGTCGGCCATCGAAGCCGAAGTCGACAGCGGGCCACCCAGATTGCAGCCGCTCGGTGAGAGCAGCCGGGCCCGACTGAGAACGTCGCGTATCGGCACACCACGTGGGTTCGGAGGCTCACCCGTGGCATCGGTTCCCGCTCGCCCGGCCCCGCCCCGTGCCCGCACGGGCCTTTACGGCCTCCCCGCCGTGTTGGGCGTCGCCGCTGTACTGGCCCTGGTACTGGCGACCGGGGCGGCCCTGATCGTCCGCACCACCAACAGTGACGAGGTGCTGGCTGAAGCCGCCATCGGCAACGACGGACTGCCGGTCGAGATCGACGGATCCGGTGTCGCCGTGCTCAAACAGCAGGGCGACGACCAGTTCCTCGAGCTCGAGCTTCCCGAACTCGACGCCTCCGACCCGGACTCCATCTACGAGGTCTGGATGATCGACACCGATGTGGTCGGAATGATCTCGCTCGGGAACCTGACGGCAACCGACGGGGAGACCGTGCGCATCGACCTGCCCGGCTCAATCGACCACAGCGCCTTCCCCGTCATCGACATCTCGGTCGAGCCTCTCGACGGTGACCCCACCCACTCGGGCCAGTCGGTCCTGCGCGGTGTGCTGAGCGACGTCGCCGACGCCTGACACCCGGTTCGCGGTCGCGCCCCGGAGTGGGAATCCAACCGGGCCATGCGCTACGTTCAGGAGCGGGCGATCAGCCGTCCCTGCCCGGCAAGCCACGATGACGAGCGGCCATGTACACCGACACCCATGAGATGTTCCGAGGGAGCTTTCGGGCCTTCATCGATGCCGAGATGGCCCCCCACTACGACCAGTGGGAGCACGACGGGATCATGGACCGGGCCGTGTACGCCAAAGCCGGGAAACACGGCTTCACCGGCATGGCGGTTCCCGAACGCCACGGTGGCGGCGGCACCACGGACTTTCGCTTCAATTGCGTGATCGCAGAGGAGCTGGCGGCGGCCAACATGGGTGGCGGCGGCCTGGGCCTCACCCTGCACAACGACGTGACCACGCCGTACCTCGTCGAGTACTGCAACGACGAGCAGGCCGAGCGCTGGCTCCCCGGCGTCGCCTCCGGCGAGCTCATCACCGCGATCGCCATGACCGAACCCGGCACCGGCTCCGATCTCGCCGGCATCCGCACCACCGCAGTCCGTGACGGCGACGAGTGGATTGTCAACGGAACCAAGACCTTCATCACGAACGGCATCAACTCCGACCTCGTGATCGTCGTCTGTCGAACCGATCCCGACGCCGGTCGTGAGGGCTTCTCGCTGCTGGTGGTGGAGCGGGGCATGGAAGGGTTCGAGCGTGGTCGCAACCTCGACAAGATCGGCCAGCACTCGGCCGACACCGCCGAGTTGTTCTTCAGCGACGTCCGGGTTCCGGCGGCCAATGTCCTGGGCGAGGAAGGAAGGGGCTTTGAGTATCTCGGTTTCAACCTGGCCCAGGAGCGGTTGTCGATCGCGGCCTACGGATGGGCGGCGGCCCGTTCGGCCCTGGAGTGGACGATCGACTACGTGAAGGAACGCACCGCGTTCGGTCAACCGGTTTCGGCGTTCCAGAACACCAAGTTCGTGCTGGCCGAGATGGCCACCGAGGTTCGGGTCACCCGCTCGTTTCTCCACGAGTGTGTGCTGAAGCACAACGACGGCATGCTGACGCCGACCGAGGCGGCCATGATCAAGCTGTGGGCGACGGAGCTGCAGGGCCGGACCATGGACCGCTGCCTGCAGCTGCACGGCGGGTACGGCTTCACCACCGAGTACCCCGTCGGGCGGGCCTATGCCGACGCCCGGGTGACGAGGATCTATGGTGGAACCTCGGAGATCATGAAGACGATCATCAGCAAAGAAGTCCTGTCATAGGAACGAGACGACAGTGGGAAATCCTTGGTTCGAGTCGGTGGCCGTGGCGAAACGGCGAGCCCGGAAGGTGCTGCCCCGATCGGTGTACGGGGCACTGATCGCCGGCTCCGAGCGCGGTGCAACCCTCGACGACAACACCGCCGCGTTCGACGAGATCCGATTGGCGCCCGTCACCGTCGGTCAACCGTCGGAACGGGTGTTGGACACCCGGGTCATGGGCCAGCCCATGTCGATGCCGGTGATGATCTCACCGACCGGCGTCCAGGCCGTCCATCCCGACGGGGAGGTGGCCGTGGCTCGGGCCGCAGCGGCCCGCGGGGTGGTCATGGGGCTCAGCTCGTTCGCCTCCAAGCCCATCGAGGAGGTGATCGAGGCCAACCCGCAGACCCTGTTCCAGGTGTACTGGGCCGGCGACCGCAACTCGATCGTGGAGCGGCTCGACCGGGCCAAACGGGCCGGGGCGGTCGGCTTGATCCTGACCGCCGACTGGTCGTTCTCCCACTCCCGCGACTGGGGCAGCCCCGACATTCCCCAGCAGGTTGATCTCCGGGCTGTGCTCCGGCACCTGCCGGAGAGCATCACCAAGATCGAATGGCTGCTGCGCTGGGCCAAGGCCGGCTGGAAACCGCCGAGCCTCGAGGTTCCCAACTTCGCCACCACCGGTTCGCCCGCCCCCGGGTTTTTCGAGGCCTACGGGACCTGGATGGGCACGCCGGCCCCTTCGTGGGAGGATGTCGCCTGGTTGTGTGAGCAGTGGGACGGGCCGGTGATGGTCAAGGGGGTCATGCGGGTCGACGAAGCCCGTCGTGCGGTCGACGCCGGGGCGACGGCGATATCGGTGTCGAACCACGGCGGCAACAACCTCGACGGGTCGCCGGCCCCGATCCGGGTGTTGCCGCTCATCGTCGACGCCGTCGGTGATCAGATCGAGGTCGTCATGGACGGCGGTATCCGACGCGGTAGCGATGTGGTCAAGGCTCTCGCTCTCGGCGCCCGGGCCGTGATGATCGGTCGGGCCTACCTCTGGGGATTGGCCGTCACGGGGCAGGCCGGGGTCGAGAACGTGCTCGACGTGCTGCGGATGGGGATCGACTCGACCATGACGGGCATGGGTCGCTCACAGCTCGCCGACCTCGGGCCCGACGACCTGTTCCTGCCCTCCAATTTCACCCCGGCCGATTGGCCGTAGCCCACTCCGGCAGGCCGAGCGTCCGGTGATCGACCGTCCTGACGCCGAGCGGCTGTTGCCGGCGGTGGCCGACTCCCTGTCCGACGAGATCGTGGCCGCCCTGACGCCGGGGGCCTCCGGCGAAGCGGCCGCCGCCGCTCGTTACACCGCTCGGATCGCGGCAAATCTGTGTCGGATACTGGCCCGGGAGGTGCTGCGGGGCCAGGCGGCCGAGGCGGCGACGGTCGCCGATCTCCGCCGCCTGCTCGGGCGGGCCGACGGTTCGCTGGCCGAACTCAGTGGCGAGTTGGACGATGCGCTTCGCCGGGGCGATCCGGGCCTGGACCCGGGTGCCGTCCACCGTGTCCTGACCAACGGGGTCGAGCGTCGCCTGGCCATCGCCCGACCGGCCTACCGGACGAAGGCCGATGGGTCCGCATCGTGACCGACGAGCGACTGCTGGTCGAGTTGGAACGTCTGCTGGCGTCGAGCGATCACGGTCCGCTTTCGTTGGGCCTCGACCGTGAGCTGACCGCCGGAGCCAATCGGCGGACTATCCGCCTGCTCGCCTCCCCGCCCGAGGGTGACGTCGCGCCTTTCGGGGTGATCGTCCAGATCGTGGACCGTGACGTCGAACGGGAGGGGGCAACGCGCTCGGTCCTCGACGAGGGGGCGGTGGTGAACCTGGCCGGCACCAACGGCGTCCCGGTGGCCGAGGTGTTGGCCGCCGGCCGGCTGGCTGACGACCAATCGCCGATCGAGGTGCTGGTGACCCGGGAGGTGAAAGGCGAGACGATACCTCGCCGGGTCGTTCGTGCCGTCGGCGCCATCGAAGGTGGGAGCGTGAAGCTCACCCGGTCCTGTGGCCGGGCGCTGGCCCGGCTGCACCTCGTCGACCCCACGGCGTTCACGCCGATCGACGAGCCGTTGCCGGCGTTCACCGCAACCGGGTATCTCGCTCACCTGACCGAGCGTCTCGATGAACTCCCGGACCCTCATCCCACGTTTCGTTTCGCCATCGGTCGTCTGGCGCAGCGCCTGCCGTCGAGTCCACCGACCGCCACGCTGGTGCACGGCGACTTCCGAACCGGCAACCTGATCGTCGACGACGCCGACCTGACAGCGACATTGGACTGGGAGCTGACCCACGTCGGCGATCCGATGGAGGATCTGGCCTGGCTGTGCCTGCGGACCTGGCGGTTCGGTGCCGACGAGCTGGAGGTTGGTGGCTTCGGCCGGCTCGAGGATCTGCGCGACGCCTACGTCGACGCCGGCGGGACCTGGCGCCCGGATGCTTTCGAGTGGTGGACCATGGCCCGATCCACATGGTGGGGTATCGGGCTGGCCGCTCAGGCCGCGGCGTTCATCGACGGCCGATCCGAGTCGTTGGTCCATGCCGCCAGCGGGCGTCGGGTCGTCGAGTTGGAATACGATCTCTTGGGCCTGCTGGCCGATCATCTCGACTGAGCCGAGACCCGCCCGGGTCCGCTCGGCCTGAACCGATCCGACATGACCCGAATCGACCGAGGAGCCGACCCATGGATTTCGATCTGCCCGCCGAGATCACCGACTACCTGGATGAGCTCGACGCCTTCATCGAGACCGAGATCGCTCCGCTGGAGGCGGAGAACATCCAGTACTTCGACCATCGACGCGAGCATGCCCGGACCGACTGGGACTCGGGCGGTCTCCCGCGGCGGGAGTGGGAGGAACTCCTGGCCGAGATGAGGCGACGGGCCGATGCCGCCGGTCACCTGCGGTTTGCTCTGCCGGCCGATCTCGGCGGGTCGGATGGTTCGAACCTGGCGATGGCGGTCATCCGTGAACATCTCGCCACCAAGGGCCTCGGTCTGCACAACGACCTGCAGAACGAATCGTCGATCGTCGGCAACTTCCCGGTCGTCCTGATGGTGCTGGCCGAAGGAACAGACGATCAGCGGTCCGAATTCTGCGAGGCGATGATCACCGGCGAGCGGCGGGTGGCGTTCGGGCTGACCGAACCCGATCACGGCAGCGACGCCACGCACATGGAGACCACCGCCCGCCGTGACGGTGACGAGTGGATCATCAACGGCCGCAAACGATGGAACACGGGTATGCATCACGCCACCCACGACGCCGTGTTCGCCCGCACCAGCGGCAACGCCGGTGACGGCACCGGCATCACCTGTTTCCTCGTTCCGACCGACGCCCCCGGGGTCGAGATCGGGCCGTTCTGGTGGACCTTCAACATGCCGACCGATCACCCTGACGTGGCCTTCAACGACGTACGGGTCCCCGAGTCGGCGATTCTCGGGTCCGAGGGCGGAGGGTTGGCGCTGGCTCAGATCTTCGTGCACGAGAACCGGGTTCGCCAGGCGGCCAGCTCCCTCGGAGCGGCCCAGTTCTGCATCAACGAGGCGGTGGCGTATGCCAAGGAGCGGGCCCCGTTCGGCAAACCACTGTGGCTGAACCAGGCGATCCAGTTTCCGCTGGCCGAACTCCAGACCGAGGCGGCGATGCTGCGGGCCCTGATCCGTCAGACGGCGTGGCGGATGGACCGGGTCCACCACATGGAGGTCACCGATCAGGTGAGCATGTGCAATTATCGGGCGAACCGGCTCGTCTGCCAGGCCGCCGACCAGGCGATGCAGACCTGCGGGGGAATGGGCTACTCCCGCCACATGCCGTTCGAGCACATCTACCGGCATCATCGCCGGTATCGGATCACCGAGGGTTCCGAGGAGATCCAGATCCGCCGTGTGGCCGGGGTGATGTTCGGCAAGTCGGCCAAACGCTGATTCGCTCGCCCCCCGGCTACATCCACGTCTCGTAGTAAAAGGCGAGGTCGCGCCGCGGTTTTTGCTACAAAACGTGGGGTGACGAGTGTGCAACGGTCCATTGCCGTGTTCTGCGGTTCGAGTAGCGGCGGTGATCCGGCGTACCGGGATGCCGCGGCGGCAGTGGGTCGGACGCTGGCCGACGACGGCCACCGGCTCGTCTACGGCGGCGGAAGTGTCGGCCTGATGAAGGTCGTGGCCGATTCGGTGCTGGCCGGGGGCGGCGACGTCGTCGGTGTCATCACCCGACAGCTCCTCGACCTCGAGGTGGCCCACACCGGCTTGACCACGCTCGAGGTCGTTCCGGACATGCACGGCCGAAAGGCACGGATGGCCGAGCTGGCCGACGGCGTCGTCGTGTTGCCCGGTGGCTTCGGCACCCTCGATGAGACGTTCGAGATCCTCACCTGGAACCAGCTCGGCATCGTCGCCGCCCCGGTCGTGTTCCTCGACGTCGACGACTACTACGAACCGTTGTTCCACTTCATCAACGGATCGGTGACCGCCGGCTTCATGAAGGACCATCACGGTGCCCTGGCCCAGCGGACCGACGACGCCGCTCACGCCGTCCGCCTGGCCGCCGGCCGGGCTCCCGACTACGTCCCCAAGTGGGTTGACTGACCACAGACTGGTAGCAAAAAGCGAGGCTCGGCCTCGCTTTTTGCTACCAGTCGTCGAGTATCGGGCTTATGCCGCTGTCTCGGCGGCGGCGAACTGGGCCTGGTACAGGCGGGCGTAGGCGCCGTCGGCGGCCATGAGGGCGTCGTGGTCACCCTGCTCGACGATCTGCCCGTCCTCCATGACCAGGATCACGTCCGCATCACGGATGGTCGACAGGCGGTGGGCGATCACGAAACTCGTCCGGTCGGTGCGCAGAGCGGCCATGGCGTGCTGCAGGAGAGCCTCGGTTCGGGTGTCGACCGAGCTGGTGGCCTCGTCGAGAATCAGGAGCGCCGGGTCGGCGAGAAACGCTCGAGCGATCGTGATGAGCTGCTTCTCACCGGCGGAGATCCGGCCGCCCTCGTCGTCGACGATGGTGTCGTAGCCGTCGGGCAGGCTGCGGACGAACCGGTCGACGAACGTGGCCGTCGCCGCCTCCCGGATATCGTCTTCGGACGCTCCCGGTCGGCCGTAGGCGATGTTGTCGCGGACCGTGCCCTCGAACAGCCAGGTGTCCTGGAGGACCATACCGATGCGGGACCGGAGGTCATGGCGCTGCATCTGCGACACGTCGACCCCGTCGAGCGTGATGCGGCCGCCGTCGAGCTCGTAGAACCGCATGATCAGGTTCACCAGGGTGGTCTTCCCGGCGCCGGTCGGTCCGACGATCGCCACCGTCTGCCCCGGCTCGACGACGAGGGACAGGTCGTCGATGAGTGGCTGGTCCTCGGTGTAGCGGAACGACACGTGTTCGAACTCCACCCGTCCGACGGCCCGGTCCGGTACGACGCCGAATTCGGAGTCCGAAACCTCCTCGGAGGCGTCGAGCAGCTCGAACACCCGCTCAGCCGAGGCCACGCCCGACTGCAACACGTTGACCATCGACGCCAGCTGCGAGATCGGGTGACCGAACTGGCGTGAGTACTGGATGAAGGCTTGGACGTCGCCGAGCGACATGGCCCCCGACGCGATCCGCAGCCCGCCCAACACGGCGATGATCACATAGTTCAGGTTGCCGATGAAGGTCATGATCGGCATGATCACGCCGGAGAGGAACTGAGCCTCCTGCGAGGCGTCGTAGAGTTTCTCGTTCTGTTCGTCGAAGGTCTCCCGGGCTCGGGGGCCCTGGCCGAACACCTTCACCAGCGTGTGACCGGAGAACGCCTCCTCGATCTGCGAGTTGAGTGCGCCCGTCGACCGCCACTGCTCGATGAAACGGGTGCGCGACCGTCGCATGACCACGGCGGCCAACGCCATGCTGACGGGCACGGTGATCAGCGCGACGAGGGCCAGCACCGGCGAGATCACGAACATCATGACCAGCACGAACAGCACCGACAGCAGCGACCGCAGCACCTGGCTGAGCGTCGTCTGGAGGCTCTGGGCGATGTTGTCCATGTCGTTGGTGACCCGGCTCAGGAGTTCGCCCCGAGGTTGGCGATCGAAGTAGCCGAGTGGCAGGAGGTGGAGCTTGGTCTCGACGTCGGACCTCATCGTCTGCATCGTGCGCTGGATGGCCTCGTTGAGCAGGTATCCCTGCACGAACCCGAGGATCGAGGAGCCGACGTAGAGGCCGAGCGCCAGGGCCAGCACCGAACGCAGCTCGCCGAAATCGATGCCGGTTCCGGTCCCGGCCTGGTCACCCAGCCCGCCGATCACCCCGTCGAAGATCACGTCGGTGGCCCATCCCAGGACCCGGGGTCCCTGGGAAGCGGCGGCCACGCTGGCCAGCGCCGCGATCATCGTGCCGATCAGCATGGCCCGCTGGGGGCGAAGCCGGCGGATGAGGCGGCGGGCCGACGGACCGAAGGCCGATGCCTTCTGGCCGACCATGCCGCCGCCGAAACGACCTCGCATCGGGCCGCTCGTGTCGGGCTGGATACGTTCGGTGGCCGCCATGGCCGTGTCGTCGCCGCTGCCGTTGCCGGGGCCGTCGCCGTTGGCATGGTTGCCAGTCGCCGGTCGAGGCGTCGAGCCATTGGTGGTCGATGGCTCGGTCATCAGGCCGCCGCCCGGAGCTGGGAGTCGACGATTTCGCGATAGGTGGGGCACCCGGCCACCAGCTCGTCATGGGTGCCCCGGCCGACGACCGTGCCGTTCTCCAAGACGATGATCTGGTCGGCATCGGTGATGGTGAACACCCGCTGGGCCACGGTGATCACCGTGGCGTCGGCCACGATGGGGGCCAGGCCGGCTCGAACCCGGGCGTCGGTGGCGACGTCGAGGGCCGAGAACGAATCGTCGAACAGGTAGATCTCGGGCCGGCGGATCACCGCCCGGGCGATGGCCAGCCGCTGGCGCTGACCACCCGACACGTTCATGCCGCCCTGCGAGATCGGTGCTTCCAGGCCCCCCGGCATGGCCGACACGAAGTCCGCGGCCTGGGCGATCTCCAGCGCCTCCCACATCTGGGCCTCGGTCGCCGAGGAGTCGCCGTAGCGAAGGTTGGACGCGACGGTGCCGGAGAACAGGAACGCTCGCTGGGGGACGAGTCCGATCTTCGACCACAGGGCCTCCGGGTCGTGATCGGCCACGTCGACACCACCGACCGACACCACGCCGGTCGTGGCGTCGAAGAGCCGGGGGATCAAGTTGATAAGTGTGGTCTTGCCCGCCCCGGTCGACCCCACGATGGCGGTGGTCTGCCCGGGAGATGCCACCAGGTCGATGTCGGACAGGACCGGATCGGTGGCCCCGGCGTAGCGGAATCCAACCCCCGAGAACCGGATCTCGCCGCCGACACCGGTTCGGCCGCGGGCCGGTGGCACGACCGACGGCTCGGCGTCGAGCACCTCGATGATGCGCTCCGCCGCCACCGATGCCCGAGGGGCCATGATCACCGTCATGGTCGACATCATCACCCCGAACAGGATCTGGGTCAGGTAGGTCAGGTAGGCGGTGAGCGATCCGATCTGCATCTGTCCGTCGTCGAGCCGGATGCCGCCGTACCACAACACGGCAACGCTGGAGACGTTCACCACCAGCATCATCGTGGGGAACATGGCTGCCATCCACCGGCCGACCGACAGCGACACGTCGGTCAGTTCGTCGTTGGTCTGCTCGAACCGCTCGGTCTCGAACGGCTCCCGCACGAACGCCCTGATGACCCGGATTCCCGTCGTTTGTTCCCGCAGGATCCGGTTGACGTCGTCGAGCTTGGCCTGCATCAGCCGGTAGCCGGGAACCATCTGTGAGACGAGCACGCCGATCGCCACCACCAGGACCGGGACGACGACGGCCACCAGCCACGACAACCCAACGTCCTCCCGGACAGCCATGACGATGCCGCCGATGCCGAGGATCGGCGCCATGATCATCATGGTCAGCGCGGTCATGGCCAGCATCTGTACCTGCTGGACGTCGTTGGTGTTCCTGGTTATGAGCGACGGCGCACCGAACCGGGCCATCTCCCTCGCCGAGAAGCTGTTCACCCGGGTGAAGAGCTGAGCCCGGATGTCCCGTCCGGCCCCCATCGCCGTGCGGGCGGCAAAGCGGACCGCGGCGATCGTCGTGGCGATGTACAGGAGGGACACGGCCAGCATCACCGCGCCGACCCGTAGTATGTAGCCGGTGTCGGTGGGAATGACACCGTTGTCGATGATGTCGGCGTTGAGACTCGGTAGGTACAGAGACGCCATGGTGCCGACGAGCTGCAACCCGACAATGATCAGGATCGATCGCCGGTACGGCTTCAGGGTGGACAGGAGCAGCCGCCGCAGCGCTCCCCGGGCGGAGGCTGCGCTCGCCGGCACCGCATCCGGCCCCGAGCCGGGTGACCGCTGATCGGTCAGGGTCGTGGCCACAGTACCGTCTGGGTCTGGATCACCTTGCCGACCCGGCGATCGCCGCTGGTGACGTCGGTCTCCACAACGATCGTGCTCGACCCGATGTGAAGCGGCGTGGAGGTCGCGACGACCGTACCCTCTGTGACCGCACCCAGGAAGTTGGTTTTGGATTCGATGGTCGCCGTGCCCGTTGAGCCTTTAGGCAGGTTGAGGAAGGCGGCCATGGCGCCGGCGGTGTCGGCGAGGGCCATGAGCGCACCTCCATGCAGTACACCACCTGACGTGCAGAGCCGAGGCGACCAGTCCATTTCGAGCACCACCTGCTCGGCATCGGCCCGGTGTGCGGACATGCCCAGCGTTTCGGCCAGCGGCATCGATGATCGGAGGAACTCGGTGGTTGGATCGTCGGTGTCGGTCATCGGAATCTCCTCGCCGTTGGCAGCCCGGGTGGTCATCGGTCGACGCCGGTGTTCCGAGCGGTCAACCTGTTGCCACCATGAACAGCCGGGAGAACGGGAGCAGCACGTTGCCGTCTGCATCGTGGGGGTAGGCATCAGCGTAGCGTTGCCTGCATTCGGCGGCGAAGCGATCCTGTTCGGTGTCGTCGAGTTCGGCCAGCACCGGGCGGAGCACCGATCCGGTCACCCACTTCCAGACCGCATCGGGGCCCTCGAGATTCTGGTAGTACGTCGTGCGCCACATGTCGACGGTGGCCGGCTGCAGCCAGCGGCGGTAGTCGTCTGGTGCGCTCAGCCGGTCTCGCAACAGCGCGTCGACCGCGACCGCAGGCCAGTCTCCGCCGTCCAGCACGTCGGCTGGTACCCGGTGGGTCGGTTCCCGCCAGTTGTCGGGCATCTGGACCGCCGCCACGCCGCCGGTCGGCGCCAGCCATGACCGAAGTCTGGGAAACAACCGGGCGTGGTCGTCGAGCCAGTGGAGGGTGGCGTTGGAGTACAGCACGTCGACCGGCCGGTCGGGTTGCCACTCGTCGATGTCGGCCACCACCCACTCGATGCCGGTGTGTTCAGCCCGGGCGGCGTCGATCATCTCGGCCGAGGAGTCGACGCCGACCACCCGGGCGTCGGGCCAGCGCTCGGCCAGGAGGGCGGTCAGGTTGCCCGGCCCGCAACCGAGATCGACGACGAGTGCCGGATCGTCATGACGGATACGGGCGATGAGCTCGACACCGGGACGTGCTCGCTGATCGGCGAAGCGGAGGTAGTGATCGGGATCCCAGGCCATGGCAGCGTCGACCTCCGAACAGCCCTAGGCCGGATGTTCGTCCGGCTCGGCGACCCGCTGCAGCGTCTTGAGCAGGTAGAGGTACTCGTCCTCGTGGCCGTCGCCGGTTCCGCTGACGTGCTCGAGGGCCAGGAAGCCGTGAATCGCGCTGTGGGTGCTGCGGGCGGCCAGGGTGGACTCGCGAGGGGTGAGGCCCATGGCGGTGAACACGAGTGTGAAGACGTCGACGACGGCCTGGTTGGCGGCCCGCAGCTCGGGCTCGTCGGCCAGGGGAGAACGGAGAAGGGCGGCGAACTGGCCGGGGTGGTCGAGGGCGAACCGGCGGTAGGCGAGGCCCATCGCCACGACCGCGCTGTCTCCGGAGGTGCCGATGGCCGCCGTTCGAATCCGGTCGGCCAGGTTTTGTGAGGCGGCGACGGCGATCAGCGACCGGAGGCCTTCGAGCCCGTCGCAGTGGGTGTAGAGCGCGGAGGGAGCAACCTCGAGGGCGCCGGCGATGGCCGACACGCTGAGGGCGTCGTAGCCGACGTCGTCGACGAACGAGGACGCAGTGGTGACCAGCACGTCGATGCGGATCTTCGCCATTGCGATTGACCTCCTTCCGTTCGTCTTCGGTCGGGTCTGGAGAACTTGAGTGTAAGAATATCAAGTTTTTAGCGCGAGATGTTGCAATCTCTGTCGAGACGTCATAGAATCTGAATGTCTTTCAGTTATTCCGAGGATTCATCAGGCGCCGGGTGACACCTGGAGCCTCGGACCTCGAAATCTCACCCCCCCCGGCAATCCACACAGAACCACTCCGAAGGAGACTCCATGTTGTTGACTCAGAACGACCCATTCCGTGACCTCGATCTTCTCTTCCGTCGCCTCGGCACCCGGTCGGTCGCCAACGACAACACCATGGCGATGGACGCCTACCGTCGTGGCAGCGACGTCTGGGTTCACATCGATCTGCCCGGCGTCAAAGCCGACGAGGTCGACATCAACGTCGAGCGTGGCGTGCTCACCATCTCGGCCGAGCGCTCCTGGCCTCGCGAAGAGGGCGATCAGCTCTATCTGCACGAGCGTCAGACGGGCGTGTTCCGCCGCCAGGTGCATCTTGGCGACAGCCTCGACGTCGACGGCATCGAAGCCGACTTTGCCGACGGCGTGTTGACCCTGCGAATTCCCGTGTCGGAGCGGGCCCAGCCGAAGCGCATCGAGATCAAAGCGCGGCAGGCGGCCATCGACACCGACGTGGCGGTCGAAACCGGCTGACCGTCCGGCGACAACGGTGGTGCCTCTCCCTCCCGGGCACCACTGAACAAGAAACCAACGCCCCCGAACCCTGAGTTCGGGGGCGTTTGCGTTGTCGGCCACCGGTCGCCAATAGGACCGAAAACAGTGCGTATGATCAGGTGTCGAACGTGCCGGAGAAGAGCACCGGCCCCGTCGGTTGGTCGGAGCCGCCTTCGGGTTCGATGGTCACGCCGAAGCCGCTCGTTTCGAAGTCGTCGACTGACAACACCGCCCGAACGGCGCCGTCTGCGGGCACGAACAGCCCGGCCGGAGCCACGCCGTCTTCGATGAACAGCCACAGCGCGTAGGTCTTGCCGGCTCCCGGATCGGCCAGGTCGATGGCCGTTACGCCGACCCGGTCGAGTTCAGGGGAGTAGACCACCGTAATGGCCCCGTCCTCGCCGTCGAGCACCAGCGACTCCGCATCGGCCGCGCTGGCAACCATGTCGTACGCATCGTCTCCTCGGGCAAGGGTTGACAGCGCGATCGCGCCGCCGACGACGAACACGACCGCTGCGGCCGCAGTCAACACGCGAACCGAACGCCACTCGAGTCGACGTTCCCGTTCCTGTGTCAGATCGACGATGTGATCGGCCGTCGGGGCATCGTCGGACGTTGCCTGGGGTGTTCGGCTGATCTCGTCCAATACGCGAGTTCGCAGTTCCGGCGGCGGCCCGACGGCGCTCGCTCGGGCGACTCCTTCGATCACGCCGGCGAAATCCAACAGATCACGACGGCATCGATCACATGACTTCAGGTGCGCCTCGAACTCGGCTTCCTCGGTGGGATCGAGTGCACCGATCGCGTAGACGGCGGCGAGTTCATGAAGATCTTCGAATCTCATGTCGCCACCTCCAGGATCTCCCGCAGTCGGCCGAGGCCGTCCCGGATTCTGGTCTTGATTGTCCCCTCCGGAGCGTCGAGTAGTATCGCAACCTCCCGGTAGGAGTGTCCGCCGTAGAACGCCAACATGATGGCTTCCTGTTGCCGATCGGAGAGCTGGGACAATGCGTCGGCCACACCTCGTCGCTCGGCAACGACCTCGACCTGTTCACTCACGGTGTCGAACGGTCTCCGGACGGCGTTGGCTTCTCTGTCGTCGCGTCGGCGGGCCGCCTGCTCGGAGCGGACTCGATCGATTGCCCGGCGCCTGGCCACCGTGACAGCCCACGCCCTCGCTGTGCCCCGATCAGGGTCGAAATCGGCCGCATTACGCCAGAGTTCGACGAAGACATCCTGCGCCACCTCCTCGCTGATGGATTGGCTCCGCACGATCTTGACGATCACGCCGAACACCGTCGGCGAAACCAGGTCGTAGAAGTCGGCAAAAGCCTGTTCGCTGCCACTTGCCGCCCGGACGAGCGCATCGGCTTCCGCTGTGATGGCGAACGCCGACGACGTCACGGGTGGTCGAAGCCGAGCCGTGAACAGGCGGCGGAGGATGGACACGTCGACGATGATCGCACGCCGATCCGATTGGCGTCCAGGAATAGGGTCGAATTGGAGGAGCGGACCGAGGAAGTCCGCCGCGTTCATCTGCCGGTTGATGGTCACACCAATGGTTCGAAGCTGCTCGGCCACTGGATTGCGCCGGCGGTCGGAACTGCCGGTGTGAGTGGTTTCCGGTGAATTTCCACGAAACCGCCAATCCGATCGTCGATCGGCTCCGAACTCCTCTTGATCAGCACACGACTCCAGGAAGGACTGATCCATGAACAACAGAATGACGCCGAGACGCTCTATCGCCGCCCTCACTGCGACCGCCGGGCTGGCAGCCACCATTGCCATCGGCCTGGGCGGCATCGCCGACGCCGCCCATGGCGGTGCGCTGACCGAGGGCGACTTCAGCGGGAGGGCGGAGATCGGCCCCGATGGCAACATGCGCATCGTTGGTGATCCCAATGGAAAGGGCGAGGCATACGTGTTCTCAACGGGCGACGGCGTGCTCTGTTACGTGCTGAACGTCGACAAGATCGGACCGGCGACCGCCGCTCACATTCACCTGGGGCCAGCCGGCCAGAACGGCCCTGTCGTGGTTGCGCTGTCCCCGCCGACAGACGGCGAATCGGCCGGTTGTGTCGATACGGGAGATGCGGACCTCGCAGCCGACATAACCCTTCGGGAACCGTCGGAGTACTACGTGAACGTGCACAACGACGAGTACCCGGGCGGCGCTGTCCGGGCGCAGCTCGGCGGCTGACGCCGACGTCGTTCAGACCACGTGCCCGGCTCCGCCCAGCCGGGCACGTGGTCGAGCCGGCGCCGGGTCGGACCTCCGACGTTACGTTTTCGGCGGGTAGATGAAGCGCACGGTCAGCGCTGCGGCGACGGCCCCCACCATCTGGGCGAGGATGAACGCTGGAGCCGCCGAGGGCTTGATGCCGGCGAACGTGTCGGACAGGGTGCGGGCCAGTGTGACCGCCGGATTGGCGAAACTGGTGGAGGACGTGAAGTAGTACGCGGCGGCGATGTAGCCACCGACGGTGTATGCGGCCAAGGAGGGTTTCCCGGCCCTCACGACACCGTAGATCACCAGGATCAGCCCGAATGTGGCCACCCCCTCGGCCAGGACCAGGTGAGCCCCGAACCTCTCCTTGTTCGACCAGTTGATCGCGTCGATCTCGAACATGAGGTTGGCCAGCACCACACCGAGCGCCCCGCCGAGAATCTGGACCCCGACGTAGGCCGCACCGGTGACGGTGTCGATGCCGCCGAGGAGTCGGTCGGCGAGAGTGACCGCCGGGTTGAAGTGGGCGCCCGAGGCCGGTTGAAGTGCCAGTATCAGTGCGACCAGGATCCCGGCGGTGGCAAACGCGTTCTGGAAGAGCTGAAGACCGACGTCGGTCGAGAGACGCTCGGCCATGATGCCGGAGCCGACCACACCGGCCAGCAGGAATGCGGTTCCGACGAACTCCGCCGCCAGCCGCCGGGCCAGATCCGGCTTGGAGTTCACGGGTTCTCGACGGCCACGCCGAGCTCGGCCAGCAACGTCACCACCCGACCGCGAATCTCATCACGAACGGCACGGACCACCTCGATCGGCTGGCCCGCGGGATCGGTGAGCTCCCAGTCGTCGTACCGTTTCCCCGGCAGAACCGGACAGGAGTCGCCGCAGCCCATCGACACCACCACATCGGACGCCTCCACCTGGTCGATCGACCATCGGCGGGGACGGTGGGCGCTGATGTCGATGCCGACCTCGGCCATGGCCTCGACCGCCATGGGGTTGACGTCGTCGCCGGGGTTGGAGCCGCCGGAAAACACGCGAACCCGGTCGCCGGCGAGTCCTCTCACCCACCCGGCCGCCATCTGCGAGCGGCCGGCGTTGTGTCCGCAGAGGAACAGGATCGATGGCCCCGCCTCGTCGGGCGAGTCCGCGGCTCCGGAAGGTGTGTCACCGAAATCACTCATGGTGATAGCCACCGTATCGCTCAAAGCCCGGCCGAACCTGGCACAATCGAAACAATGAGCAACGAGACCGGCATCAACCCGCTGCCCCCTGACCTGGCGGCCGAAATCGACGGCATCGACACCGCCGCGGTCGTCGAGGCCGACCAGCGGTATCTGATCCACCCCTACCAGCTGTTCGACACCTACCTCACCGATCCGGTACTGCCGATCGGACGAGGTCAGGGAGCCGAACTGGTCGACACCGAGGGCAACGTCTACATCGACGCCGTCGGTGGGATGTGGTGCACCAACATCGGTCTCGGTCGCGACGAGATGGCCGACGCGGTCGCCGACCAGATCCGCAAGCTGGCCTATGCCAACCCATTCGTCGACATGACGAACCTGCCGGCCGTCGAGCTGTCGAAGAAGCTGGTGTCGCTGGCGCCGGGCTCGGTCAACCACGTGTTCTTCACCACCGGAGGATCGACGGCCGTCGACGCCGCCTACCGGACCATCCAGCTCTACCAGCACGCCCGGGGAAAGCACGACAAGCACCATGTGATCTCGCGGATCGACGCCTACCACGGATCGACATACGCCTCGGTCTCGATCGGGGGCAAACCCGGTGATCGGCCGCCGGATTTCGACTTCATCGACGACGTGATCCACCATCTCAGCTCGCCCAACTACTACCGCTACGGCGGTGATCGGACCGAGCAGGAGTTCGCCGATGATCTGGTCGCCGAGTTCGAGGCCATGGTGGCCGACCTCGGCGGCCCCGACCATGTGGCCGCGTTCTTCGCCGAGCCGATCATGGGATCGGGGGGCGTGATCCTCCCGCCGGCCGACTACCTGCAGCGGATCTGGCGGTACTGCAAGGACAACGACATCGTCTACGTCTCCGACGAGGTGGTGACCGGCTTCGGTCGCCTTGGGGAGTGGTTCGTGTCCGAGAGGCTGTTCGGCATCATGCCCGACATGATCACCTCGGCCAAGGGTCTCACGTCGGGGTACCTACCCCTGGGCGCACTCCTGCTGAGCGACGAGATCTTCGATGTGATAGCGGATCCCGGCCACGGCCGGTACTTCGCCGTCGGTTTCACCTATTCCGGTCATCCGGTTTCCTGCGCCGCCGCGCTCAAGAACATCGAGATCCTGGAGCGGGAGAACATACTCGACCACGTCAAGGACGTCGGGCCCTACTTCATCGAGCAGTTGCGGACCCTGAGCGACCTGCCCATGGTCGGCGATGTGCGGGGTTCACACCTGATGGCCTGTGTCGAGTTCGTCGCCGACAAGGCCACGAAGACGACCTACCCCGAGGAACTCGGCATCGGCAAGCTCGTGTCGAACGAAGCCGACGCGCTCGGCCTCATCGTGCGTCCGATCGAGAACCTCAACGTCATGTCACCGCCTCTGGTGGTCACCCGGGACGAGATCGACCTGATCGTTTCCCGTCTCCGGGAGGCGATCCTCCGCACCCAGGCCAAACTCGACGACACCTCGACGTCTGGAACCTGACGGTTCGTCGCTCAGTGGCTCTGAGTCGGGATCCGAAGCGGCTTGTCCCGTCCGACGGCCACGGTGGCGCCGTCGACCAGCAGATCGGTCTCCCCGCTGCTCTCGGCCTCGACCAGGCAGCCGTCACCGTCGACGGTGACCTTCAGGGTCTGGCCGTGCCACAACAGCCGGAAGGTGATCGAGTTCCACTGCTCCGGTAGGCGCGGGGTGAACGACAGGCGCCCCTCCCGGTCGGTCATGCCGGCGAACCCGTAGACGATGGCGGCCCACACCCCGCCGGCGTTGGCGATGTGGACGCCGTCGGTGGTGTTGCCGTGGCTGTCGGCCAGGTCGAGGTACAGCGACTGGTTGAAGTAGTCGTAGGCCAGGTTGGCGTAGCCGACCTCCGCGGCGACGATCGACTGCACACAGGCCGACAGTGACGAGTCGCCGGTGGTGAGCGGATCGTAGTAGTCGAAGTTGCGCCGCTTCTGTTCGGTCGGGAAGTGTTCGCCTCGAAGGAACATGGCCAGCACGACGTCGGCCTGTTTGAGGACCTGATGGCGGTAGATGACGAGCGGGTGGAAGTGCAGGAGCAGCGGGTACTTGTCGGACGGCGTGCCGGCGAAGTCCCACACCTCCCGGCGCAGGAAGTTGACGTCCTGGGGGTGGATGCGCAACTCGTCGTCGAACGGGATGAACATGGCGTCGGCCGCCCGTTTCCACTCGGCGACCTCGCCCTCCCCCAAACCGGTGGAGCGGACGAGCGCCTCGTGGGCCTCGGGGTTCGACTCGGCCACGGTCTCGACCGCCCAGGCGGCCAGCCCGAGATTGAACCGGGCCATGACGTTGGTGTACATGTTGTCGTTGACGACCGTCGTGTACTCGTCGGGGCCGGTGACACCGTGGATGTG
This sequence comes from Acidimicrobiales bacterium, assembly GCA_965216675.1. Lineage (GTDB taxonomy): Bacteria > Actinomycetota > Acidimicrobiia > Acidimicrobiales > SZUA-35 > JAHELU01. The sequence continues at coordinate 4,423,698 of CBDCGK010000004.1, forward strand.
GAACCGGTCGGTGCCGTTGTCGGAGTAGTAGAAGCCGAGATCGGTGAACATGCGAGCGGTCTCCACCAGCATCTCGACGGCCTCGTGTTCGAGGAACGTCTGGTCTCCGGTGGCCGTCAGGTAGCGCTCGAGGGCGTAGGCGACGGCGGCGTTGATGTGGTACTGAGCGGTGCCGGCGGCGTAGTAGGCGGATGCCTCCTCGCCGTTGATGGTCCGCCACGGATAGAGGGCGCCGCGCTCGCTCAGCTCGGTGGCCCGCTGGCGGGCGGCGTCGAGCATCCGCCACCGGAAACGAAGCAGCTTCCGGGCCGCTTCCGGGTTGGTGTAGGAGAGGTACGGCAGGACGTAGACCTCGGTGTCCCAGAAATAGTGACCGTCGTAGCCGCCGGCCGAGACCCCCTTTGCCGCGATGCCCTGTTCGTGGGTGCGGGCCGATGCCTGCGCGAGCTGGAAGAGGTTCCAACGGATCGCCTGCTGGGCTGCGGCGTCGCCGTCGACCACGATGTCGCTGTGATGCCAGTAGTGGTCCAGCCACTGTCGCTGCTCGTCCTCCAACGTGGTTGATCCGGCCATCACGGCCCGATCGATGGTGCGGTTGCACCGGTCGGCCAGTTCGGCGGGGGGAACGCCGCGGGAGGCGTGGTACGACACGTACTTCGTCAGCGCGAACGTCTCACCGGCTCGGGCGTCGACCGTGAACACCGTCTTGGCCAGATCGGCGGCCACCTCGGTCTCGACATCATGGTGACAGTCGGTGGTGACGGTGTGGCGATAGGCGCAGGCCAGGGTCATCCGGCTGGATACCGTGCGGTAGCCGAGCGTGACCTCACCACCGACGCCGAGCTCCGGATCGACGTCCTGGAGCATCGGAGCCAGCACTCGGGCGTCGAACCGGCGACCCTGGCGCGGATCCCGTCCCTCACCTTCACCCAGGGCGGCGGCGGTCACGTGGTACTCGTCTTCGCCGTCCTGGCGGTTCAACATCTGCGACGAGATGACGATCGGGCCATCGTGGTCGAGAAGCGTCACCTCGAACCGCAGCACCGCGAGATGACGGTGGGCGAGGCTCACCATCCGCTCCGATCGAACCCGAACCCGGTTGCCGGCCGGCGTTTTCCAGATCAGCTCGCGGTGGGACCGACCCGACCGGAAGTCGACGATGCGCTCGTAGTGGTCGAGGTCGGCCTCGGCCAGCAGGAGCGGCTCGTCGTCGACGTAGAGCTTGATGGTCTTGGCATCGGGCACGTTGACGATGGTCTGGCCCGTCTTGGCGAAGGCGAAGGCAGACTCGGCGTGGTGGATCGGCCAGGTCTCGTGGAACCCGTTGAGGAAGGTGCCATGGGTGTGGGCGTCGCGACCCTCAGGAGGGTTGTCGCGCATCCCCAGGTAGCCGTTGCCGACCGCGAAGAGCGTCTCGGTGAGACCGAGATCGTGAATCGACGGCTCGGTCTCGACCAACCGCCACTCGTCCACCGGGAACCGATGGCGGGGGATGGAACTCGCTGTGGGGCGGATCTTCATCGGGTCCCTGCTGTCATCGAGTCTCCATCGGCAGGGGGGACGAGTTCGTCGAGGTCGTCCACCACGATCGACGCGCCGTGCTCGGTCAACGCCTCGCGATTGCCGCCCCGATCGACGCCGATCACAAGACCGAATCCCCCTCGTACACCGGCGGCGACACCCGACGTGGCGTCCTCGACCACGACCGTGTCGACCGTGTCGACACCCAGGAGCCGGGCGCCGAGGAGGAACATGTCGGGAGCCGGTTTGCCAGCCAGTCCTTCGGCTGCGGCGACGACACCGTCGACCACGTGGGGAAATCGTTCGGCCAGCCCGGCGGCAGCCAGCACACCTCGGGCGTTCTTCGACGACGACACGATGGCCTGCGGCACACCCATGGCATCGAGGTGGTCCATGAGCCGCAGCGACCCCGGGTAGGGCGCGACCCCTTCGCGTTCGAGAACGGAGTTGAAGAGATCGTTCTTCCGGTTGCCGAGGGCGCAGACCGTGCCGTCACCGGGAGGATCGGCGGGATCGCCCTCCGGCAGCGTCACATCGCGGGACGCCAGGAACGACCGAACCCCGTCGTAGCGGGGTTTGCCGTCGATGAAGCGTAGGTAGTCCTGCGGTGAGTAGTCCCAGGATGCGAACAACTCGGCCCAGGCCCGCTCGTGCACCTCGGCGGTCGGGGTTATCACGCCGTCGAGATCGAACAGGACCGCCTGGTACGTGCTCCACTCGATCATGGTTGTCTGTTCATGCTCGTCGCTGCGGTTGTCGGTCATGAGAGCCCGATTCTAGGTTCCGGCTCTCTCCGATGGTCTGTTCGGTTAAGAATCGACCGACGGCGGTCGATGTGAAGGTTCGTGAGGCGATCGCAACGAACCGACCGACGCCGCGATCGCGGTGCTGCGATCGTGGAGTTCGCCCTGGTCGCCCCGGTTCTCATCATGATCATGATGGGTGTCGTCCAGCTCGGTCTGCTCCTCCACCAGCAGCAGGGGATCCACGCCGCCGCCCGCGAGGGCGCCCGTCAGGGCTCGTTTCCCGATACGACCGAGGCCGAGATCGAGGCGGCGGTCACCGCCGCCCTGGCCAACATCAACTTCGCGAACGCGCCGGTGGTGACCATCGCCCCGGTCAACGCCAGCCGGATCCCGTGCGACACGACCGTGAACCCCCGCCCGGAGAACGTGACCGTCAACGTCTCGGTGGCCGCGGTTCTCGACATACCGTTCCTGGCCGGCCAGGCGGTCAACCTCTCCGGTGAGGGGACGTTCCGATGCGAGTACCTCGATTGATGTCGGCGACGGCCTTCACCCGCCGGGACCGGGAACGCGGTGCGTCTCTGGTCCTGGTCTCCGGGGCTCTGGTCGCGTTCGTGGCCATCGCCGCGCTGGCTGTCGACTACGGCCAGCTCGTCGTCCAGCGGCGGGCGATGGTGACCGCCACCGATGCCGCCTCGCTGGCCGCGGCGACTATCATGGCCGAAGGCGGTGACCCGGCCACCGCCTGCGTCGAGGCGCAGATCTACCTCGACACCAACGCCCCGAATCACGATCCGGCCTCGTTCGACTGTGATGCCGTGACCCGGCCGGGTTTTGTCGAAGTCGGCGCCTCGCAGACGGTTCCCTACGGTTTCGCCTCGGTCATCGGGGTGAGCTCCGGCACGGCCCATTCCTCGACGGCGGCCGAGTATCTCCGACCGGTCGACTCGGGCCTCAGGCCGTTCATGTTGTGTCGGACCTACAACACCCAGTTCGAGAACTGGCTGGACGGAACGGCTCAGGGGCCGCCCACGATCCAATTCCTGATGGCCGACAACCTTCAGGCCTGCCTCGTCGATCCGATCGCGGATGCTGATGACGGAGCTCCTGGCGGTGGCGGCAACAACGCCAACAACGGCAACGGTGGGGGAGGCAACGGTGGCGGTGGCAACGGCGGCGGTGGCAACGGTGGCGGTGGCAACGGTGGGGGAGGCAACGGCGGCGGTGGCAACTGGGCGGTCGCCGATCTCGACGGCCAGTCGAACGGCACACCCGAGACCCGGGGCTGGATCGCCAACGGCTACGACGGGCCTATCACGACGTGTCAGACCGTCACCTGCCCGGCCGACAACACGGTATGTGATGACGACCCGGCCGCCTGCTACGAGGGCAGCCCCGGGGTTCTGAGCACCGCCGTCCGTGACGAGCTCGATTCCATCACCGACAACGGGACGATCAGCCTCATCCCGGTCGTGCGGGAGGTGACCGAGGGGAACGGCAACAACCTCCGCTCGAGGGTCGACGAACTGGTCTACGCGGAGCTGGTGGCGTACCAGACCCTCCAAGCGGCCGACATCAGGTCGCTGACCTTCCGATTCATCGATCCCACTGATCTCGACCTCGAGCCGGCCGTGCGCATCTGCGGCGCCGCGCTCGCCGAGTGCGGGAGTGCGGATGGCAACTGACCGACCGACCGAAGCAGGTGTGAAACACATGACCGAACAACAGAAGCGAGGGATCCACCGATGAGACCGAACGCAAAGCGGTTGGGAGCCGCGCTCGTGGCGCTGTTGTTCGGCGCCGTCGGCGTCGTGACCCTCGTCCGCTACGTACGCACCGCCGAGGACCGGGCGCTGGCCGGCCAGCAACTCGTCGACGTCGTCGTCGCCACCCAAACCGTCGAGGCCGGCACCCGCGCCGACCAGATGGTGGCCATCACCGAGGTCCGCCAGGTGCCGGCGTCGAGCCGGACACCCGGCGCCATCACCGATCTCTCACAGGTCGACGACATGATCACCTCCGTCGACCTGGTGCCCGGCGAGCAGCTGCTGGCGGCACGGTTCCTCGACGGTGAGACCCGCCTCGTGGCCGGCGGGGAGGTACAGATCGAACCGGGGCTGGTCGAGGTGACCGTCCAGGTCAACCCGTCACGGGCCGTCGGCGGGCAGATCGTGCCCGGTGAGCGGGTGGCGGTCGTCTCCTACGTCGGTGACATCAACCTCAGCGATGACTCGATCGATCCGAGGAGCGGCGTGTTGCTCCGTCAGGCGCTGGTGACCAACATCCAGTCGGCCGCCCCCGAGACCCTCTCCAACGAGGAGAACGATCGCAATCGTCAGACCCCCGGATCGGACTTCCTCGTCACCCTCGCCGTCGAGCCGGCGTCGGCCGAGCGACTGGTCTTTGCCGATGAGTACGGCATCGTCTGGCTGGCCCGTGAGGGCGAGGATCCAGCGCTCGAGTCGGGCGACGAGCTGGTGCAGATCGAGAACCTCTTCGAGGCCGAGCTCTCGTCGTCGGTGACGTCGATCCTGGCGGCGTCCGATGAGGAAGCCTCGGACTCCGAGGAACCGACCGAGGATGCCATTGCCACCGACGATGAGCCCACAACCGGGGAGGGCGACCAGTGACCACCATCGCCGTGATCAGCGACGACGACACGATGACGAGCTTCGTCGACAGTCCTCCGCCCGACACTGTGGTCCGCAGCGAGGCCCCCATCACCGCCGACATGGCCGTGGACGATCGGACCAGCTGGTTGGCGTCGCTGTCGGTCGATGTCATCGTCTTCGGCCCCGACATCGAGTCCGACGTCGTGCTCGAGTCATCGGCCTTCCTGCGGACCAGCCGACCGGAGATCGACTGCATCGTCGTCTGCGAGGCCACGACCGACTTCCTGGCCTCGGCCATGAGCCACGGTGTGCGAGACGTCGTCGGCCCATCGGATGACCACGGCGAGCTTCGCGAAGCGATCCGATTGCTCGACGAGGCGGCGGCCATCCGATCATCGGTCCGCAGTGAGGCGCGGGCGGAGCGGGGCACGGTCGTCACCGTCCTGGGACCGAAGGGTGGCGTCGGCAAGACGACCGTCGCCATCAACTTGGCCTATGCGCTGGCGTCCCAACTTCCGGGCGAGCTGATCGTCGTCGACCTCGACCTCACGGGTGGCGACATCGCCGACAGTCTGGGAATGGAGGTCGCCTCCAACGTGTCGACCGTTGTCGGATCCGGAGTGGTCGACGACCCGACCAGCCTCAAGCTCAGCTTGACCAGCGACAAGTCGGGGGCGTTGATCCTGCCGGCACCGACCTCGCTGGTCGAAGCGGCGTCGATCGAAGCCGACGGCATTCAGAACCTGATCGAGCAGCTCAGCCGCATGTTCCGGATGGTGCTCGTCGATACCGGACCGGGCACGTCCGACGCCACGGTGGCTGCCGTGCGCTCGGCCAACGAGATCCTGGCGGTCACCTCACCCGAGATCGGCGGGGTCCGCACCCTCGAACGCCATCTGGACGGCTACGACGCCGTCGGATTCCAGCGGGCCCGCCGCCACGTGGTCCTCAACAAGGAGGACCGCCGCAGCGCCTTGACCCGGGAGGACGTCGAGGCCGTGCTGCGGCGGCGCATCGACTACGTGCTGCCGTATGACCGCAACCTCCCGGCCGCCGCCAACGACGGCTCGGTCTACCTCGAAACCCGGCCCCGGGGCTCGGTGGCCAACACCTTCGGGGCTCTGGCCGCGGCCCTGCGGGGAGCTCCGGTGGCCGCCCAGTCGAGCGAACGAGGGTGGTTCCGGTAGTCATGAGCCTTGGCAAGCTTCTCGCCGATCTCAACTCCAACGCCGAGCCGTCGTCGGGCAATGCCAGGCCCGTCGAACGGCGGGCGCCGCTGAAGACCATCGGCAACGCCGAGACCGGACGCTTCCTCGACAACCTCGGTGACCGGGTGCGAATCAAACTGGTCGACCAAGTCGGTACCGCCACCAGCGAATCCGACCTGTCCCAGGAGGAACTCCGCCGTCTCGTGAGCGACGAACTCGAGCGCCTGATCCGCGACGAGAACCTACCGCTCGACAGCCGCGAACAGCGGCAGATGATCACCTCGGTCACCAACGACATCCTCGGCTACGGGCCCATCGAGCCGCTCCTCGAGGACGACGCGGTCACCGAGGTCATGGTCAACGGGACCGACGCCATCTTCGTGGAACGCGACGGCGTGATCTCGATGTCGGACATCAAGTTCCGCACCGACGCCCACCTGCGCCAGGTCATCAGCCGCATCGTGACCAGCGTGGGCCGGCGCATCGACGAGACCTCTCCCATGGTCGACGCCCGTTTGCCCGACGGGTCCCGGGTCAACGCGGTGATCCCTCCGCTGGCCGTCGACGGGCCGTCGCTCACCATCCGGAAGTTCATGAAGAGCGGTCTCACGGCCAGCGAGCTCATCGACCGGCGCAGCGTCACGCCCCAGGCGATCTCCTTCCTGCAGGCCTGCGTGCAGGGCCGGCTCAACATCCTGGTTTCCGGCGGAACCGGCACCGGCAAGACGACGTTCCTGAACATGTTGTCGAACTTCATCCCCGACGGTGAACGCATCGTCACCATCGAGGACGCCGTCGAGCTCAAACTCCGGCAGCGGAACCTGATCCGCCTCGAGTGCCGGCCTCCCAACCTGGAGGGCACCGGCGAGGTGACGAGCCGCGATCTGTTGCGAAACAGCCTCCGGATGCGGCCCGATCGGATCGTGATCGGGGAGTGCCGTGGAGCCGAGGCGCTCGACATGTTGCAGGCCATGAACACCGGCCACGACGGCTCGCTGACCACTCTGCACGCCAACGCCCCGAGGGAGGCGACCAGCCGTCTGGAGACGATGGTGATGTTCGCCGGGTTCGAGCTGCCGGCCCGGGCGGTGCGGGAGCAGATGGCCGCTGCCATCGACGTGATCGTCCAGCTCGAACGGCTCCGTGACGGCCGCCGGATGGTGACCAGCGTCACCGAGGTCATCGGTCTGGAGGGAGATCAGATCTCGCTCGACGAGATCTTCACGTTCGACCCCGGCAACGGTCAGGGCAAGGAGACGCTGAGAGCCACCGGTGTCCGGCCTCGCAAGCTCGACAAGATGGCCAAGTACAACATCGCCGTCGACCAGTCGATCTTCGATCCGGGAACCGGGGTCCGGCGATGAGCGCCATGCCGTTGGAGTCGGTCACGGTTGTACCCCGACCCGGTGTCGCCGAGGGTGAGATTCTGCTGTGGGTCGGGGTCGGCTGTGTGGTCGTCGCCGTCGCCGCGCTCCTGTTCATTGTGTCGGGCCGTACCAGGTCGCGGTCGGTCGCCCCCCGGTTCGGCGCCGCTCCGGGCATCGCCCGGCCGACCATGTCCGACGTTCTCCGTGACGCATTGTTGACGCGTACCGAGCGACTGTTGCGGACCGACGCCCGCCGCTACACCGCGAAGCGGCTGGAACGGGCCGGTCTGCGGTTGCAGGTGGGGGAGTTGCTGATGGCGATCGTCGCCGCGGTCGTGGTGTGCGCCGGCATCGGCTTTGTCTGGCGGGGAGCGTTCGGCGCCGGGATCGGTGCCGTGGTGGCCCTCATCGTTCCCAGGGTCTACATCGATCAGCGGATCCGGCGTCGCCAATCGGCGTTCGAGGACGGACTGCCCGACGTGTTGTCATCGGTGGCCAACGTGCTGCGGGTCGGGTATTCGCTCAACGTCGGCCTCGGCACCGTGGCCAACGAATACGAGGATCCGATCAGCTCGGAACTCAACCGGGCGCTCAACGAGTCCAGGGTCAGCGGCAGCCTCACCGACTCGCTCCGGCACGTGGCCGATCGGATGGACAGCGTCGATCTGCGCTGGGTGGTCGACGCCATCGAGATCAACGCCACCGTCGGTGGGGATCTCGTCGAGGTCCTGGAGAACGTGGCCGCCACGATCCGGAGCCGGGCCCGGCTCAACGCCCAGGTCGCGGCGCTGACCGCCGAGGCCCGCATGTCGGCGCTCGTGCTTTTCGTTCTGCCTCCCGGCCTCGGGCTGTTCATCGGGCTGTCCAACCCCGAGTACTTCGACGGGATCTGGGGAACGCAGCTGACCTACTGGATGATCGGGCTCGTCGCCTTCATGCTGGTCGGCGGCGGACTCTGGATCCGAAACATGATCAACGCCGCGGTGTTGTAGGAGAGTCATGACCGTCATCCTCGCCAGCGTGCTGACCATCGCCGCCGTCCCGCTACTGGGCTACGCCTTGATGCCGACCGACCGGTCGGGTGCCACCCGCTTCGAGGTCGCCGTCCCGAAGAGCCTCCATGACAGCCATCTCGGCTCGTCGGTCCGCGAGCGGGTCATCGTGCCGCTGTTCGACGCCGTGGCCCGCCAGGCCCGGCGCCTGACACCACGGGGGTTCGCCGACTCGACCGACCGCAACCTGGTCCATGCCGGCCTGGGTGGTCGTTTGCCGCTCGAGGCGTTCGTGGCGCTCAAGCTGGGCACCACCGCACTGGGGATCGTCGGTGGTTTCGCTGTGTCAATCGGCGCCGAGCCTCGGTCACGGCTGTTGTGGGTTGTGCTGCTCGGCTTCGTCGGCTTCATCGCCCCCGACGCCTACGTCCGACGCCGGGCCGAAGCTCGGCAGCGGGAGGTCGTCTCGGCGCTGCCCGACATCCTCGATCAGCTCACCGTGTTGCTGGAGGCCGGTCTCGGTTTCAACTCGGCCGTCGACAAGATCGCCCGCTCCACCTCGGGGCCGCTGGTCGACGAGTTCGCCCGAGCCCTGCACGCCATCCGTCTCGGCAAGGCGAGAAACGAGGCCCTCGAGGACATCGCCACCCGCACCGGCACCCGGGAGGTCCGCCAGTTCGTCTCGGCCATCAAACAGGCCGACGGCCTTGGCGTTCCGATGGCGAAGGTCGCCCGGGTGCAGAGCGAACACATGCGTGAACTCCGCCGCCTCCACTCAGAGGAACAGGCCATGCGCCTCCCGGTGAAGCTGGTGTTCCCGATGGTGCTATGCATGCTTCCGGCGCTGTTCGTGGTCCTACTCGGCCCCGTGGCCATCCGCATTCTGGGCAGCGGGTTGTAGTTCCGGGGGCCTTAGCCTCGATCCACCGGTTCGTTGATGGTGTGGTCGGGGGTGGATCCACGAAAAGGGCCTCCTGAGCTGGGGGTTTGTTGATGTCTAACGTCAACTTGCTCACCCGAACAGGAGGCACTTTCTGTGAGTGCATCATCGCGCAGAATCGATCGGCTGCAAACAACCTTCGATCACGAGGGTCTGGTGGCCAACGCGGGGCTGGTGGTCCCGGCCACGCTGATGGCTTGCCTCGGTCTCGAAGCCCTGATCGACACCTGGGTTCGTACTGGGTCGGCCCGCCCAGGCCGCAAGATCCTCACGCTGGTTGCTGCCTTGATCGCCGGCGCGACCCACATTGATCACGTCAACATGTTGCGTGCCGGTGCCACTCAACGAGTGTTGCCGTTCACCGTGATGGCGCCCTCAACGGTCGGGACATTCCTGCGATCGTTCACCTTTGGGCACATCCGCCAGCTCGACGCCGTGTTGTCCCGGACCCTCGCTCGGGCGTGGGCGGCTGGTGCCGGCCCCGGCGAAGGGCCCCTTGTTGATGACTTGGACTCGACGATCTGCGAAGTCCACGGCAAACAGAAACAGGTCGCTGGCTACGGCTACACGCACAAGCTCGGCTATCACCCGCTGTTGGCCTCCCGAGCCGCTACGGGTGAGGTTCTGTTCGCCCGCATGCGTCGCGGTTCGGCCAACACCTCCCGCGGTGACCTCCGCCCAATCTTCCACGTTGATCATCCTCCAAGTCTCCCGGCCAGGGGGCCAGGCATCGGTAACTGCCACTATCAGTGACAACCCCGACCCAGGAGGGGTCAAAATTCGAGCGACGATAAGGGGCCAGTATTCACCCGTCGTCGATACCGGCACCGGGAAACAACAACGACAGGCCCGCCTGATCGTGCGGCGCACCAGAGTGACCGAACCAGCCCAACGGCGGCTCTGGCCCGACTGGCGACACCACGCCTTCATCACATCCGACACCGAGATCTCGATGACCGCCGCCGACCGGTTCCACCGCGAACACGCCGTGATCGAACTCGCTGTTCGTGACCTGAAAGAAGGCGCTGGGCTCGACCCCCCTCCGGGCACTACCATGCCAACGCCGCCTGGCTCGCCTGCGCTGTACTCGCCCACAACCTCGGATGCTGGACCACCCTCCTCGCCAAACAGCCTCCCATCACGAACCGGACCCGACGCACCCGCTTCATCTCACTCGCCGCAGTCATCGTCAACCGGTCAGGCCAGATCCGAATGCGACTACCAGCCCGCTGGCCATGGGCCAACGACTTCAATGCTGCGCTCAGCGCCCTCCGATCGCTACCCGCACCATCCGGCTGACACCCAACCCCGGGTCCTGACGCACCCCCGCCAAGCGGAGCGTCACCAACCCACCAGCCGCCCAACCCCGTCTTCAACGCATCCGCCCCGAATCGAACCAACCAACCACGACCACGCTCAGCCACCGACGTTCCTCAACCCGCCTCACCAGACCGAAACGGTGGATCCAAGCTTAGACGTCGCTCAGCGGAGGAGAGCCCGGCGGACCTGCCCCGCCGGCTACTGCCTGTCGCTTGTCAGCAAGTTCAGCGACGGCAATAGCAATGAGCGCGCACGAAAGGGGTAGGTAGTCGACGCTGTGTCGGCCGTTCACCCGGCTGAGCAAGGGGAAGATCATGGCGGAGGATAGCACCGTTACCGCGGCCAACGAAAGAGGCCGATTGGTCCTGCTCATCGCCAGTATCGCAAGTGACGCAATGGTCAAGCCGGGCAGCATCAGCCAGTGGGCACTGTTCAATCCGTACAGCAGACTGAAAGTCTGGTCTCGCAGTCCGAAGCCCGCGTCGCTGTCACCGATGGCTCGGAACCGCTCAGGAAAGGCGTTTTCTGAATCCAGGTATCGTCCGAAGTTGACGCGGGCCCGCCGCCAGTACTCCTCGGTGGTTACGTTCTGCGCGACCCGGTCTCGCTCCAGCTCAGCTGCTTCCCGGTACGAAATGTGCCCAAGCTCGGCCTTCTGAGCCACATGGGCGTGCCAAGCGCCGAAGGTCGGCCCGACCTCCGAAACGTCATCTGGATCTCCGAACGCCATGATCCATCCCAGGTCCGAGGTCGTGGTAAGCAGATAGGGACTTCCGGTTTTCCAGCTCAGGAGCGCTGTCCAGGGAAGCACCAACGCCAGTACAACGGCGGCGAGAGCAGTGGCAATGCCTACGGGTCGAGCGATTGCCTGTACGAACTGCGTTGACAGGATGCGCCCAGGCTCTGGGGCAGCGGCTCTCGCCGTTGCCCACCCGGCCATCAGGCCCGGGTATACGAGTAGAACAGCTAGGATCGGCGCGACAAGAACAAGCGGTGGCCGGACGTAGATCATCGCAGCAATTCCGAAGCCGATCCCTACCAGTTGCCGAGCTGGGATTCGACCCGTCTCCTGAATGGTGGTGGAAGCGCGCACGGCTCCAAGCAAGACAATGACCAGAACCAAACCACCGGTCACGTCTCCCCAAAGCGTAAAGCTCATCAGTCCGAATCTTGGGCTCGTCAAAAGCAAGGCGACGAAGATCGGAGTGGTTATCCCTCCGAACATGGCCGACAGACTGCGAGCGACGATGACGATGCCGACCAGGTTGACGGCGCCCATATACCACCGGGCGCCGATGATGTCTTGAGTCACGATCGTCAGGGGCGTCAGAACCAGCGACATTCCTGGCATGAACCAGCCCGCCTGTACCAGTGAGCGTCCCAGCTCACCGATGGCCATTTCGGATTGCGGCCCGACCGAAAGGAGACTCCAGAGACGGCCGGAGCTCTCGAGATAGAATCGTTCGTCGCCCATCGTCTGGGTGACATTTGACATAAGTATGCCGTAGGCGGTCCAACCTGCAACGGCAGCAAGGAGAAGAATAGCGTTCGACTTGGATATCCCTATTTGGCGAATTTGTCGTCTCTGGCCCGCGACACAGCCAACTTCTCTACTTGCCGTCTCTCCCGTTGGCACCGACGTGGCTGGGCGGCGCAGGTTGTCGAACGATTGGGTGCGGTTCAACGACGATTTCACCTGCAGTACGTTACCGCAAATCTCAACAAGCGTGAATCAGTGGGCACGGGGCTAATCAACCACATGCATCAACAACGTTCTACTGCTTTATATGACCATTTGGTCGCCCTGTTCGTTCCCTCACTTTGATCTCCTGCAAGCTAGAGTCGAGGTTCCTATGTTCGCATCAAGTCAGCACCAAGTACATAGAAGGCGTCGATGATTGTCGTCACCGGAATGCATCGATCGGGCACGTCGTTACTGGCGCTTTGGCTTGACGCAGCTGGTGTTCCTTTCGGCCCGAGGTCCGAGTTCTACGCTGCCGATGCGCACAACCCTCGTGGCTACCTGGAGGAGCGAGGGATCATCGATCTCAACAGCTACATCGCTACGGGGTTCACCAGGACCGGCGGAATGGTTCAGCGCCTGGTCGGCCAGGCGACATACCTTGCGGGAGCAGGAGACCGCCACAGAGCGAATCGAGTCGCACGGGTCCATGAGCAGATGCGTGCCACCGCCGAGCAACGATCAGGTGTCGCGGTCAAGGATCCGCGATTCTGTCTCACTCTTGGTGACTGGGATGCGATTGACGGCGCAGTCGAGCGTTGCGTGGTCGCGGTTCGTCATCCGGCGCTCGTGGTGGACTCTCTTCATCGCCGCCAGCGGATTCCCACCCGATTGGGCTATCAATTCTGGCTCCGCCACGCTGCTGGTATCACCTCAGGGGCGACGAAGAAGAATCGACTGTTCCTCGACCTGGACGCGCTGATGACGGGCGACAGCATCGAGGCGTCGGCTGAGCGTCTTGCAGACCACCTAGCGGGGCGGGCAGACGTTTCGGCTCTGGTCGACGCATTCGCCGACGTCTTTGCTCCGAGTCTGGTGCGATCACAGCCGAGTTCAACGATGCCGCCTGATGTTGAGGCGCTGTACGGGTGGATGAAGGTCCTGTGCGATTCGGACGACCTCTGACCCGCTCATGGATGGTCGGGTTGGCCAGTGCGGTCGCTGGTGTCGAGGCCTTCGCATTTCTCACGCTTGCTCAGCGGAGCCTCGGTTCGGAGGGGCTCGGTCCGTTGGTCCAACTGTGGGCCTGGTGGGCTGTGGCGTTTGCCGCCGTATCGCTGCCCTGGCAGCGGTTTGCAGTGAGCGTTGTCGTCGAGGGAGTTCGTCCGGCAATGACGGTGGCGCTGGCCGGTGTGCTCGGACTCCTGGCCGTCGGAACTCTGGCCGTCGAGGTTTGGGGCGCTGACGCTCTGCTTCGTAGCGAGGCAGATCGTTGGTTGGTGTTCGGGGCACTCATTCCGTTCTTGGCTGCGATTGCGGGATTACAGCGCGGGGTTGCGGCGGCCGATGGCCGACTGTCACGACTGGCGATGCAGATCGGCGGTGAGAACGGCTTGAGAGTGGTTGCGGTAGTCGTCCTCATGCAGCTGGGTGCCGATCCACCCTGGCTCGGAGGGGCGATCATCGCCGGCTATCTCATCTATGGTCCGGGCCTGGTCGGAGCTGTTCGGCGTTGCGCAGCGGCACGTCCTACGCGAGTGGCGGCGTCAAGCTTCGGTCGTACGACGGTGCTCAGTCTGGGTAGCTATGCAATCTTGATTGTGGCTCCGGCTCTGCTCGCGCTGGGACCGTCGGACGGACGTCTTCTCGGTCAGCTCTTCTTTGTGCTGGCGCTCTTTCGTGGCCCGTTTCAGCTCGCACAGGGGTGCGCTCCTCTGATTGCTGCAAGGCCCGACAAGACGCCTACCCTCATCGCCGTCGGCCGGATCGTTGCGCCGATCGTCGCACTGGTCACTGGTTTGATCGTGGCGGCGTTCGGGCGGCCGGTCCTTGGTGCCATGCTCGGTGAGGAACTCGTTCTCGGCGAATCCGAGTTGATCATCGGCGCTGCGCTCTCGGTACTTGCGGCGTCGAACCTCATTGTGGCCATAGCTTGCGTCGCCAAGGCGACGACGAGCACTCAGGTCGGTATGTGGATCAGCGCGGCATTGTCTGCAATGGCCATAAGCGTGGCGGATGGACGCGTGACCGTTGCGCTCGCCGCGATCTTTGCCGTAGAGATGTTCGTTCACCTCATGCTCACTTGGCCGCGGCCCTCAGTGTCGAGTCGTGGCGAGGGTCCCGTGCGTGATGGGGGTCCCATAGCAGCATCTGGGTCATCGCGATGGTGAGCGGGGTCTGGCGCAGTGCCTGGGCTCGTAACGACGGCGCGAACGTTATCGACGCGTTGTTGACCGGCGCGTCGTAGCGAACCAGTATCGGGCGGCGGAGAATGCGCTGTGCAACAGCAACCGCCTCGCTGATGCTGACCGGTCGGCTGCTGATCAGGTACTCCGTGCGAGGATGACAACCTATTCCTGCAGCAACGGCGTGGCCCAAGTCTTCGCTGAACACATAGTCGCGTAATGTTGTCCGGTCGCCGGTCACTACTGTGAAGCGCCGGCTGCTGCCGTTGTCCAACAACTCCGATATCAAGCTTCGCCGCATCGTCGGCCGACGCGGTCCGAACACTGATGAAACCCGATAGATGGTGGGTGCCGAAAACAGCCTGTTCACGACGTGCTCCTGCTCCAGCTTGAGGACGCCGTATGGTCGGCAGACGGCGAGGTCCTTGGCGTGCGCGACATAGGATCGTCCCTCATGCAGGCCGCCGGCGGAGCTCAAAAGGACCACGTGGAGATGTTCGTTCAGTCGATCCCGGATCCCCTCCATCGCTGCTCCGAAGAATTCCAGCTCGGCCGAGGTCTGGGCCTCGTCGGCGCCGAAGCCCGCTTGCCCGGCCGCCCAGATCACGGTCGGACCGGAACGACCGCCCCGCTGGATCGGTGCCTCCGCCGAGATGGCTGGAGAGCTGCTCCGTGTGAGCAGGCCAGCTAGCCCATCCGCGAGTCTCGTACTATCCGTCCAGTCGGCTGCTTCACGGTCGGAGATCCGCCATCCGTGGGCGGCCAGCGCCCGAGCGATGGCCGAACCCACGAGGCCTGTGCCGACAACTGCGCAAGTCTCTCCAGATCGTTCAAACCGGATCATTGGCGACGGTGCGATTCGCCCAAGGCAGGAGATCGAGATCAGATGATCGATCCACGGTATGAAAGGTAGGTCGGCCTTGAACGCGCTGGGCGATGTTGAGTACGTACTCGGACAGGAAGCTCATGGCGAGTGTCAAGATGCCCCCAAAAAACAGAACAGCCATCATTGTCGACAGCCAGCCTTGGACTT
This sequence comes from Acidimicrobiales bacterium, assembly GCA_965216675.1. Classification (GTDB taxonomy): domain Bacteria; phylum Actinomycetota; class Acidimicrobiia; order Acidimicrobiales; family SZUA-35; genus JAHELU01. The sequence goes on from CBDCGK010000004.1 coordinate 4,439,304, forward strand.
CAGCTCGAAAGCCGAGCACGGATCCGGCCAGGAGCCAACCGAATCCGAGCATCGAGGCCAGAACCCCTACCAGCCCTAGACCCGCAACAGCCCGCAGGATTGTCGCGTTCGAGGAGATGACCAGTCTCCGAAAGTGCGAAATCAGCGAGCGGAATCGGTATCCGCTGCTGGAGCGTTGGTCGATCAGCACGGCTTCGTAGCGTTCGACACGGGTCGTATGCCAGGTCAGAGCAACATCGAAGTAGGTCTCGTGCCCGGCTACGCTTGCGGCGGCGCGTGCGATCGAGCCTCGGACAAGCCGGAACGAGCTGAAGTCGATCGCATGCTCGACACCGGCAATGAGTGCCACCAGGTGCTTGGCCAGTCGACTGGTGGTATCCCGCCACGACTTGTGCGTTCCGGTCGGGTTGCACGCATAAACCAGATCAGCATTGGCGATCGCAGCCCGAGCCACCATGTCGGGCAATAGGCTCGGCGGGTGCTGGAGATCCTCATCCAGCGTGGCTACCCAGTCCGTGGAGGTGTGCAGCACGCCGGCGACGGTTGCTGGGTGTTGACCGAATCCGCGCGAGAGCGTGAGTACGTCGAGCCAAGGATGCACGTCGGCGAGCTTCAACGCGACCGAGGCGCTGTCGTCGATTGGTTCATCAAGCACGAGCAACACCTGACTCAGACGAAGAGGTGCGTCGGCTTGTCGAAGGTTGTTGTGCAAGATCTCGATTTGCTCCACCAAAGATGCGAGATATTTTTCACCCGAATAGACGGGTATCACCAGTCCGAGTGTTCGATATTCCAACGTGTAGTTCCTGACCTTGCGTCGTAATAGACCTCGCCAGCAACACTCTACTGTGGATCTACCCTTGAGACTCATCGCGCTGTCATGCTGTAAGCATACTTATCAGGATCTATTAACAAACAAGAAACGATCCGGTTGTATGCGAATCGCGATTGCTGTAGATGGTTGTCGCTTCTTTTCAAATGAGATGCGAGTGTCGAACCCGTTGTCGGTGCAGGTCGCTTTGGCTCAGTTTCCTACATCAGTCCCCTTTGGGTATTTGCCTTCTATCGCTCGCAATATGACGGTCAACGGCTAGGCTGCATCGCACGTCGCCCGCTGTCTTCGCTGCGGTGTTTCGGCACGCAGAGTAGACCGATCGTTGTCAGCAGAGCCTACTTGGCGCTGCCTGCAGGTGAGTACTACCCAGGTCCTGATGCAGTACGCGTAAAGGTTGTTTTTCGAATTGCTGAATGGTTCGACTCTCAATTCCGTTGGACTTGTTCGTGGTATACACGGCGACTTCTTTCTCCCTCGTAACGATCTTATCCTCCAGCAAATTAAGAAATATGGAGCCCACACTCGGCCAGAGATTGCCATGCTGAGGTGTTTCGTCGAACGGGGCGACACGGTCGTGGACATTGGTGCTCACGTGGGCACCTTCTCGGTTCCGTTGGCCCATTCGGTTGGGTGGGAGGGGCGGGTTCTGGCCTTCGAGCCGAATCCATCGTCCGTAGCGATGTTGAGACTCAACGTCATTCTGAACGGCCTCCAGCGGGTGGTTACGGTTTCGAGCCTCGCACTATCGTCCGAGAGCGCTGCGTACTACGTCGTCGGTAACCGAACAGCCAACTCTGGGGCCAGTTATCTCAGCGCAACCGTCCCCTCCCAGGCTGCTCCTCGACGACGGGCGTCCGACATCAGCTCGAGCGGCGCTGACTCAAGGGCCGGTTCTCGGAACGTCGCTACGGGCGATCGATCTGCGGAGGTGGAGCCATCGATAACGGTCTCCGCTACAAGGTTGGACGATGTCCTCGCCGATCGGGACGGCGAGTTGCATGCCAGCCTCATCAAGGTCGATGTCGAAGGCATGGAGGAAGCCGTCCTGGCCGGAGCCAGCAAGACCCTCGAGCGGTGCCGCCCTCTCGTCTATTTCGAGGTGTCCGTCGAGCAGGCGGAGCGATTCGGTTTGCCTGACCTCGCCCATATCGACACGCTGCAGGCCCTTGAGTACCGGTTCTACCGCAATAGTGCGGCTCGGAACGCCGCCACCGACGGCTTCGAACTCGAACTCGTCGACTCCTGCAGGCTCGACCAACTCGTGCGCGGTGGCGAGGTGTCAGATCTGTTGGCAGTCCCCGTCGAGCGGAAGCTGGATCCATGTCGCTGACGGATGAGCTCATCGTGGCCGGATTTCATCGAAGCGGAACGTCCTTCACGGCCCAGACCCTCCATCACCACGGCCTCTTCTTGGGCGACGAACTCCTCGGGGCCGCTCCGAGCAACCCGTATGGACATTTCGAGGATCGCCAGGTGGTAACCATCCATGAGAACCTGCTGCGCGAGAACAGTACAACCTGGCAGGTCGACCGCCCGCTGCTCCCGGCAGTACGAAGAGCGACCTGGAATGAGATCGAACGCCTGGTGGCGACCAGGCGTTCGAAGCACGCCTTCTGGGGCTTCAAAGATCCGCGGGTCTGTCTCTTTTTGGGACTCTGGCGTCACGTGATGCCAGAGGCCAGGGTTCTGGCCGTCTACCGGCCTTTCTGGGCCAGTATTCGCTCATTGCATCGTCGACACGGTCGTCAGCACGCCGAGGGTCTGCCGCCTACGGATGTTCACATGCGGTTCTTCGAAGAACCGGATCTGGCGCTCCGTATGTGGATCAACCACAACCAGGCGATTGTCCGAGAGTGTCGTGCGTTTCCCGCCACGTCCATGGTTGTCGGGTTTTCACAGCTGGCCGACGGCTTTCCGTTGCTCGACCGCCTTCGCCGCCACTGGGGCCTGCCCTTCGTGCCCACGAATTCTCAGAGGCGTCTGTACGACCCAACGGCCACTGCGGCTGATCGACGGGTGGAGGTTTTCGATCCCGAGCTACTGGTGCAGGCCGAGCAGGTGATGAACGATCTGGAGGAACTCCATGCCGACTGATTCGACGATGCCCTATCTCGATGACAAGACGCTGATACATCGCCTCAAGCTCGAAACTGAGCTGCGCGCCATCCAGGCCCAAGCTCACGAGTCACGAAAGGCGGATTTGGCCGACCTCGAGCGCCAGGTTCAGAGCCTGCGCAGCCAGCTCGATGCCGTCACGCAAGACCGTGACCGGTTGGCCGCAGTCGTCGAGGGCAAACGTGTCGTGGAGGAGGATGAATATGCGAGATTGAAGGCGGCCGAGCATCACCTGACGCGGCTGTTGCGTCGGGTGGATCGAGGTCCGCTTGGACTGTTGGCTCGCCGCCGCCCCGGGTTTCGGGCCATGTCCGAACAATGGTTGGATCCACGCCCGTGAGTGCGCAGTTGATCCGCTATCACCGTGGTGCCGACAGCCCGGAGGTCGACGATGGTTGGCTCGATCTGACGGATTATGACGTTCTTCCTCGTGACCTCACTCGCTCCCTCCACGGGACTTCCTGTGTACAGATCGACGATCCGTTTTCGTTCCCGTTCGAGGACGCAGGTTCGTCTTTGTGGGAGGCGCCTCTCCTGGTGCGATTGCCTGATGTCTCGCCCGAAGAGTGCATCGATTTGTTCGACCGGGTGTTGTTTCGACATCTGACCGTTTGTGATCTCCTTGCCGTCGACGACTCCCTCGTTGATCCACTACGTCTTCGCTATGGCTACGCGCGATCGATGTTCGTTCCGTCCGACCACCGGATCGACCCAGAGATGCTTGATACCGCGGCCCGGGTGGCCGATGAGCTTCGGCGGCGCCACTCCACGTTGTACACCGAGTGGCCGCTGCCTACGGTCGCATACAAGAGGCGGCTTGTGTGCGTCGATCAGGCCATCCGCAAGGCGGTAGGTGAGGCTTCCGTCGTCGGTGGCCGGCCGAGGACCGAGCTTCACGGGTGGCACGTTCGCAGATTCGTACCGTCAGCATGGGGTGAACTCACTCGAATCGTCGAAAGACGGCCTATTGCCCTCGATCGGCTTGCCCTTGACTACCAGCCAACCTCCGTTGGATTGATCGGATCCGGTGCTCCGGTTCCGCCACTGGGTACTGATGTCGGAATCGGTGTCGACCATCTGCGGCAATCGAGCACCACTGCGATCCGTAGAGGCCTCTCGCTGTTGTTCGGCTCCGTGCAGGTAGGCGGGCGTCTCGTGTTGGTCGAAACATTCGACGGTTCCCTTCGGCCTGACGACTTCGTCGACATCCTTCTCGACATCTCGACGCATCGGCTCGTCCTGCAGGATCTGCAGGTGATGGCGTGCGAGGACGATGCAGCCTCGACCACAGCCGTGTACATCCTGACGAAAATCGGAGAAAGGGTGAACGTATGAGCGGAGCGAAGACGAAGTGTATAGACCATCGCCGCTATCCGGTATTCATCCTCTCCAACGACGTGGTCCCTGACATGGGTATGGCTGTCGGTGCTCCGGGACTTCGGAGCCGGGGCCTGGCTCTAGGGCTACGGCACGCCGGGTTCGACGTGACCGAGATCGTGCCGGATGGTCCCGTTTCTCGTCGTTGGCAAGGTGAGGTGCCTCCACCTCGACCGCCGGGAGTGGTGACCCTCGCCGGGTCCGAGCTTGCGGGATTTCTTGTCGAGCGGGCGCCGGCGGTGGTGATAGTGATCAACTCGAACCAGATCGACCTGGTCCCCGATCGCCACGATCTAGGCCTGATCGTTGACCTGTTCGCCCCGAGAATTCTGGAGGTCGCCTGTCAAAGCGAACACTATCCAGCCGCCGAGATAGCGGCTATGAGATCGCGCGACATCACCGCCATGAATCGAGGCGACTCGTTCATCGTCAATGGACCGAGGAAGATCCCGTTCTATCTCGCATGGCTTCTGCAGACCGACCGAAATCCCCAGACTGTGCGGATGGACGTGGTACCGATGCCGATCGCCCAAAATTTCGACGACTCCGATTCCATTACGATCGACTCCGAGCCAGAGGTTTCTTCGTCCGTTCGCGTCGTCTCCGCCGGCTACCTTCAGGGCTGGAGCCGTCCCGGTCCGTGGTATCGGATCGTTGCCGATGTCGTTGATCGACACGGAGCGGAGTTTCATGTGGCTGTTGTGCCTCGGACCGTCGACGGTGACGGTTTGGACGGGTCGATCGACGATCTCAACCACTTCGACCATCCGGCGGTCGTGGCTCACGACGGCATGCTGTACGACGACTACCGTCGGTTCATGAGGACCAAGAATGTCGCGATCGACCTGTTCGAGCACACCATCGAACGGCCCTACGCCATGGTCACGCGTACTGTTGGGGCAATCGCCTCAGGTCTGCCTGTTATCCATGTTCCATGGACCGAAACGGCGGCCTACATCGCCGACTACGACGCTGGATGGCTCGTCGACCCTCAAGACTCGACGCATCTCCGAGAGGTGCTGGATGAAGCGCTGGGTGACCATCAGCTACGACGTGAGAAGGCGGTCAACGCCCGACGTTTGTGGAGTGACGTGTTCGAGCCGGTCGTGGCGACTGCGCCGCTCGTCGATCAGGTGTGGTCGCTGTGCCACCGGTTGAGCGAACGGACGGGCCCGTTTGACCGAAGCGAGCCTGCAGCGTTTGCGGTCTCTGCACGGGGTGGCGCGACATGAATGGTCGCATCGTGTTCTATTCGCCGACGTTGGTACCGGTCGGTGGTGTGGTCAAGATTTTTGACTACATGAACCACGCCCGTGAGCTCGGCTATCACCTGCACCTCGTCTGCCCCCAGGAACTGACGGACGACTCGACCATCCGGGATCTGACCCAGTTCGCCCCCGTGCTCGACGCCATGACGACGAGCCCGGACCTGAACTTCCCGGTCGAGCCTGACGATCTCGTGTTCTTCTCCTGGCCTGAGCACTACCGGCAGATCTCACATTCGCTGCCACCGGGCTTCGACCATCACCGGATCATCCACATCGTGCAGAACGTGCGGCACGGCAACCCGAAATGGATCGACGGCTACGCCACCCGTCTCCTGGCCCGACCCATCTCACGCATCATGATCAGCCACGAGACGATGGACGCCTGCCGGCGATGGCTGAATCCCCGGTCACCAACGACGACGATCGTCGAAGGTCACTATTGGGAGTACTTCGCCCGACAACGTCACGGCGGGCTGCCGGAGACCATCAGGGTCGGCTACACCACCTGGAAGTCGCCGGTCGGTGTCCGAGTCGAGGAACTGCTGGCCGACGACGAACGATTCACCTTCCGATCGATTCGGGAGCCGGCCGGCTGGACCGAGATCGCCGAGCTCTACCACTGGTCGGACGTCTTTCTCGGGTGCCCCGGACCGGAGGAAGGGTTCTACCTCGTCGGCTTGGAGGCGTTGGCCGCCGGGTCGCTTCTGATCATGGCCGACGCCGTCGGCAACAGGGCCTATGCCCGATGGGGGGAGAACTGTACGCAGGTGCCTCTCGACGACGAGGACGCGTATCGACGGGAACTCCTGGCCATGGCGGACTGGCCGAGCGCCCGGGTCGAGCAGCGCCGCAACCAGGGCTACGACGTGTTGAAACAGTTCACGCTGGACCGCGAACGCGCCGAGTTCTCCCAGTTCCTGGACTGGATCAAATCGATCCCCGCACCTCGGCGAAAGGGCCAGGCTTCGACGGTCGACGTGGCCGAGCAGCATCGGGAGTCTGGTGTCGGTGGCACGCCGAGCGATGTCACCGACCGGCCCCGCCTCAGCAGGCAAACCTGACCCCGGAGGACCTCCGACATGGCACAACCCAAAGCGGACCCGACCGAGCTGCAGCGCAGCCGCACGATTCCGATCGAGCCGGTAGGCGATCCAACAGAACAGAATCCGAGCGCGGACCGGCGGATGCCGCTCCGCCGCGCTTCCCACGACGATCCCGTCCGACTACGTGAGGCCCTCGACGCGTCACAGACCCGGCTTCTGGCGGCTTTGGACGCGGTGGCCGGCGCCGAAGCCGAAACCAGCGCGGCCGAGGCTCGGATTCGGGAACTGGAACTCGAGCAGCACATGCTGACTGTCGAACGGGACGAGCTGCGTCGCGAGATTGAGCGCTTGGCCGGCCAACGGCATCCACTGCTCAGGCGAACCGTCCGGGCGGCTCGGACGGTGGCCCGGAAGCTGCTCTCGTGAACGAGTCGGATCCAGCCACCTTCTCGGTCATCGTCCCCGTCTGGCGGCCCGATCCGGTACACCTGCGTGAGTGCATCGACTCGGTCCACAACCAGACCTATCACGGCTGGGAGCTGATCCTGGTGGCCGACGGGCCCCAACCCGCTGAGGTCGACGATCTGCTCGATACCGTCGGCCGCCATCGAACCACCACGGTTGTCCGGCTCCCCGACAATCGCGGGATCAGCGCCGCGAGCCAGGCCGGCCTCGAGGTGGCCGTCAACGAGTTCATCGCTCTGGTCGACCACGATGATGTTCTCTCGGTTCACGCCCTGGGGGCGTTCGCCCACGAGCTGACGGCGGCTGAGACGGTCGATCTGGCCTACAGCGACGAGGACAAACTCGAGCACCGGACCGGTAAGCGCAAGATGCCGTTCTACAAGCCGGGCTTCAGCATGGAACGGCTGCGCTGCCAGATGTACCTCGGGCATCTGCTCGTCGTGCGGCGCGAGCTGGCGGTGTCGGTCGGAGGATTCCGGAGTGACTACGACGGCGCGCAGGATCATGATCTCGCGCTCCGAGTGGCGGAAGAGGCGCGCACCATCGTCCACGTTCCACGCATTCTCTATCATTGGCGGGAGTCGCCGGATTCGACGGCGCTCGACACGGAGTCAAAGGCGTGGGCGTGGGACGCCGGTCGGCGGGCTGTCGCCGATCATCTTCGTCGAACAGGGTTTCCCGCCCGGGCCACGGCATCGGAGGTGGCCCCCGGAGTGACCGAGCTCGCGCCGGACCTGGCACACCATCCGAAGGTGTCCATCGTCATCCCGACCGGTGGCACCCGACGACTCATCGGTGGCCGCGACACCCTCCTCGTGGAGCGGGCCGTGGAGAGCCTGGTCAAGCGGTCGACCTACACCGACTACGAACTCGTCGTCGTGCTCGACGCCTCATCCGACGACCGACTCGCCGACACGATCACCGAGGCCGCAGGGTCCGTGCCGTTGCGGCTGCTTCGAGACCGTCGTTCGTTCAATTTCTCCAACGCCTGCAACATCGGGGCGATCCGATCCGACGGTGATGTCTTGATCTTCCTCAACGACGACACCGAGGTGAGCATGCCGAACTGGATCGAGCGGCTGGTGATGTACGCCACGCAGCCCGGGATCGGTGCCGTCGGCGTGAAACTGCTCTACGGCGACGGGCGGGTGCAGCACGCAGGGGTCTGGGCTCGTTGGGGTCCCGCCCACCGCTACGTTGGGTTTCGCCGCGATCATCCCGGGAACTTCCATGCCCTCCGACTGCCGCAGAACTGCTTGGCCGTGACGGCTGCCTGCCTGGCGGTGAAGCGATCCAGATTCGAGGCGGTCGGCGGGTTCAGTAGCCGATACCCGCTGGCCTACAACGATGTCGACCTCTGCCTCAAGCTCGTCCACCGGGGCTATCGCAACGTGGTCGACTGCGCCACCGAGGTCATCCATCACGAATCGAGCAGTCGGGATCCGACCGTCAAGGATTGGGAGGTCGATCTGCTGCAGCGTCGTTGGCGTCCGCTGCTGATGCGCGACCCGTTCGACAATCCGGCCAACCTCGCCGATGGCGTCGAGGAGTATCCGCCGACCCCGATCGACATCGTCGAAGCCAAGGCCGAACGGGGTGAGTTCGTCCTATCGGGTCGTCGATGGCCGGATCCGGAGTTGTACAACCTGGGAGCACGGTGGCATGGCTGAGTCCACCTCACAACCGATCCGACTGTTCGTGCACATCGGCGCGGGGAAGTGTGGCAGTTCCGCCATACAGCGGTTCCTGGCCGTCAACGTGGGCGGGCTTGCCGACGACGGCGTTCTCGTTCCCGGTCGCGATCTCACGCCACGACCCGAGGGATGCGGGCAGCACCTCCAGTACTTCGAGCGCGGCATCGACCGGCCCGGCTTCGCCGCCGAAGTGGAGCAGCGGCTCAGTGAGCTGCACGCTGCCGCCATCGAGGAGGGCCATCAGGCCGTCGTGATCAGTGCCGAGAACCTGATCAACCCCAAGGGATTCGTCGAGCTGTTCAAGCCGGCCATCGATCGGTTCGACCTTCGAATCGTGGCGTACGTGCGGCGACAGGATGACTTCGTGATCTCGGCCTGGCAACAGTGGCAGATCAAACGGCACAACGACTTCTGGGACTACTACGCCAGCGCTCGAGGACGAATCGACTGGTTCGGTCAACTCGAGCCGTGGAGACAGGCCTACGGTCGATCGAGCATGATCGTCCGCCGGTTCGACCGGGAAACGCTGACCGGCGCCGACGTCATCGACGATTTCTGCGGAATCATCGGTGTCGATGCCGAAAACTACGATCGCACCGGCGACGCGAACCGGAGCCTCCACGAACGGTTCCATCCGCTGATGTCGGAGCACCGGAACGATCTGTTCCAGTCGATCCACGACAACCGCTTCCACCGCTTCCTGGGGGAAGTACTCGGTGACAGGGCCTACAAGGACTACCGCGGCTCGACCCTGCTCACGTTGGCCCAGCGACGGATGATCGTTGCCGATCATGAAGGTCCGAACAACCGCCTGAAGACGGAGTACTTCCCGGATCTCGGTGATCAGTCACTATTTTCTCCACCGAAACCCGCCGATGTTCATGCTGCGAGTGAGCCGCCAATGGACGAAGCCACCCAACTCCTCTATCTCGCGATGTTCAAGCTCTGGGCCAGGGTGGATGGCCACCTCCCGGACGGTCAAGGCAACAGCTAACCAAACGCTTGCACTCTGTTGGGAAAGGGCTGGTGGCCGGCTGGCTAGGGTTGATCCGGTAGCAGATGGGCCGCCGGATGCTTTCTGTTCCCTCCGTAGGTCCACGTGTTGAGGCACATTGCTATGTCCGGAGTGATCTCGTGGCTTGGCCCGGGAGCGCCGGGCGATCGATTGAAGCTGTTGCGCCACCTCGCCGCATCTCAACATCGCCCGGCGCCACTCCACTCCGATCCGATCTCCGCCTCCAGTCCCCCGGAGGGTCGGAGGTCGGGCCGTCTCCGGTGAATCGGAACCGTCAGTCTTTGGGCCGAATGGCGTTCAGGTAGCTGTAGAGCGTGACCCGGCTCACGCCCATCATCTGGGCGATGTCCTCCACGGCGCCCCGCAGCAGGAAGGCGCCGAGTTCTTCGAGCCGGCGAACCGCGGTCTGCTTCTGCGACCGGTTCATCTCCTCGAGCGTGAATCCGGTCTCCCGCTCGACGACGGCAACCAGCCGATCGAGCGCCCCGTGCAACTCCGATCCCTGGACGTAGCCGACGACGGTGCCGCGCCACACAATGGGGGTGTCGACGTCATCGGCGTCGTCGACCGAGACGATTCTTCCGCCGAACGCGTCGACGATCGGTGCCAGGTGAACCAGGAACTCCTGCAACTCCGCCGACAACGTCGCCTTGTCGAGGTCGACGTCAACCCGCGCCGGTTCGTTGGCCATGGCCCGTAGGGTACCTCGCGGGTGGGGGTCGGGGCGATCTCCGATCCCGTGGTGGCCCTCCGCCCGCTCCTGTCAGTCGAACGCTAGCCTGTCATCGTCGACCAGCACGGCGGACGGCCCGGCTGCTTGACAAATTGTTAAGCACCCTGCAAATCTGGCCTGGGCCAATGGGGAGAGGATCGGCAGGCAGCGAATGACGCAAAGGTTCTCGAGCGTGTTGATACTGCTGGGTGCCGTCGTCGCCGCGCTGCTCGTCGGAGCGGTCATGATCCTCGCGCTTGGGGCCAATCCGATCGTCGGCTACGCCGCCATGGTGCGGGGAGCGTTCGGCGACGGAGACGCGCTGGCCGACACCGCGGTACGGGCGATGCCGCTGCTTCTGGTCGGGGTTGGGATCTGCATCTCGTTCCGGGCCAACGTCATCAACATCGGTGGCGAGGGTCAGATCATCGCCGGGGCGCTCCTCTCGACCATCACGGCCCTCGCCGTCGGCGGTCTGCCCTCGCTTCTCCTCATTCCCGTCGTCCTGCTCGCCGGCATGGTCGGTGGCGGACTGTGGGGGGCGATACCGGGCAGTCTCAAGGCGTACCTCGGCGTCAACGAGATCCTGAGCACGATCATGTTGAACATCGTCGCGGTCCAGATCATGAACTATCTCCTCCGTGACCCGCTGATCGACCCACTGGAAATCGAGCGGGGCACACGGATCCCTCAGACCGAGCGGCTTTCGGAGAACGCCGACCTTCCGATCCTGGTCGATGGAACCCGTCTTCACCTCGGCGTGGTCGTCGCCGTCATCGCCGCCGTTGTGGCCTGGGCCTTTCTCTGGCGGACGACGATCGGCTTCAAGGTCCGGGCGGTCGGCCAGAGTCCCGCCGCGGCCCGGTATGCCGGCATGCCGGTCAAGCGGATGACGATGCTGGCGCTCACCTACTCGGGGGCCATGTGCGGCCTGGCCGGGGCGGTGCTGGTGTTCGGCAGCCAGTCGCATCGGCTCATCACCGACGGTTCCTCGGCCGGGTTCACCGGTGCCGCAGGATTCAACGGCATCGTGGCCGCGCTGTTCGGCGGGCTCCACCCGCTGTGGACCATCCCGTCGTCGTTCCTGTTCGGCGGCCTCCTCGTTGGAGCCAATGCGATGCAGCGCGAAATCCAGATTCCCTCGGCGCTGGCGGTGGGACTGAACGGCCTCGTCGTGGTGTTCGTCGTGGCCAGCAATCGGCTGCGGGACCGGATGCGGGACCGGGCCGAGATCGCAGCGATGGCGGAGGTGACCGCATGAGCGAGTTCTTCACCGCCTCGGTGCTCGTGGCCACCTTCGCCGCCGGTGTTCGTCTGGCCATGCCTTTCCTGCTGGCCGCCCTGGGGGAGACGCTTGGACAACGAAGCGGCGTGTTGAACCTCGGAGTCGACGGGGTGATGCTGCTCGGAGCGTTCTTCGCCTACTGGACGGTCCTGGAGACCGATTCACGGCTGGGCGGGGTCCTCGCCGGGCTTGCCGTCGGTGCGGCCATGGGTGTGGTCTACGCCATCGTCACCCTCGTCTTCCATGCCGAACAGGGCATCAGCGGTATCGGCATCTTCCTGTTCGGCCTGGGCGTCAGCGAACTGCTGTTCCAGGAGCTGGTCGGCACACCCCTCCCGATCTCGGCGTTCACCGAGTGGCCGATTCCCGGCCTGAGTGCGATCCCCTATCTCGGCGACATGTTCTTCGACCACAGCCCGCTCGTCTACGCCGCCATCGCCACGGTGTTCGGCCTCACCTGGCTCATCAACCGGACCACCTTCGGGCTCAACGTCCGAGCGGTCGGCGAGAACCCGCACGCCGCCGATTCGCTCGGCGTCAGCGTGGTCAGGACCCGGGCCATCACGATCATCGTCGGCAACATGCTGGCCGGTCTCGCCGGAGCAGCGCTGACCATCGAACTCGGCACGTTCCAGAACAACCTGACCAACGGCATCGGCTTCATCGCCGTGGCCCTCGTCTACTTCGGCGCCTGGAGACCGCTCGGCGTGCTGGCCGGGTCGCTGCTCTACGGCTTGGTGACGGCGACGGTCACCCAACTGAAGGTTCTGGAGGTCGTCACCGGGGCCACGGCCAGCCTGGCCACGACTGCGCCCGCCGTCCTCACCGTCGTGGCCCTGGCCATCATCGCCCGTCGCTCCGCCGACGCTCCACAAGCACTCACCCTGCCGTTCAGCCGCAGCGGCTGATCTCAACCCAACAGTCTTTTACCAAAGGAGAGCAACATGATCCGGACCACCAAATGGCTACTGGCGATCGTCGTCAGCCTGGTCTTCATCCTGGCCGCTTGCGGCTCCGATTCCGACTCCGAGGACACCGGCGACGACGGTGCCACCGAGGCCGGCGACGACGCTGCGGCCGATGACGCCGACACCGAGGACGACAGCTCCGACGGTGACGGTGACGAAGCTGCCGACGAGGCCGACGACGCGGGCGAGGAGGACGCGGCCGATGCCGGCGGTGACGGCATCCGTGTCGCCATCGTCGCCCCGAGCGCCGAGAACGACCTGGCCTTCACCCAGAGCATCGTCGAGGGCGTCGACGCCCTGACGGGTGTCTCCGAAGTAGCGGTCACCCCCGGGACGTTCGTCGTCGAGGACGCCGCCACCGCCATCCGGGACTACGCGGATGACGGCTATGACCTGATCCTGGCCCACGGCTCCCAGTACGGCGGTCCGCTCCAGGAGATCGCCGCGGAGTTCCCCGACACCGCATTTGCGTGGGGCACCGCCGAGGACACCTTCGGGCTCGACAATGTTTCCTCCTATACGGCGGCCTCCGACCAGGGTGGCTACGTACTCGGCGCCCTCGCCGCCAACATGTGCACCAAGATCGGTGTCGTCGGCCCGATCGAGGTCGGTGACGCCAAGCTCTACGTCGACGGCTTCAAGCTCGGCGCCGAGGCCGGCGGAGCCGAGGTCGACGTGGTCTACACCGAGTCGTTCTCCGACGTGCAGCTCGCCGCCGACACCGCGTCGGCCTTCGTGCAGAACGGTGCTGACTGCCTCACCGGCACGGCCCAGATGACCGTGGGTGCCATCGGCGTGGCCGAGCAGGAGGGCCTGCTGTGGTTCGGCACCCAGTCCGATCAGACCCCGGCCGCCGCCGACGGCGTGGTCGTGGCCAACCAGATCTACGAGTGGGAGGTCGTGCTCCAGGGCCTGGTCGACGATGTCGCCAACGGCAGCCTCGGCGGCAACATCTACGGCATCGACCTGGAGAACGGCGGGCTCGTCGTCAACTTCGGCAACGTCGACGTCACAGACGAAAACGCCCAGCTGGTGGCGGATGTGTCGGCCGAGGTCGTGGCCAAGGAAGTGACCACCACGGTCGACGGCTGACCATGGACCGGCCACCGACTCCGATGCTGGAGATGAGGGGAATCACCAAACGGTTCCCCGGCGTCCTGGCCAACGACAACGTCAGCTTCGACGTTGCCGGCGGCGAGGTCCATACTCTGCTGGGCGAGAACGGTGCCGGTAAGAGCACCTTGATGAAGATCCTCTTCGGGCTCTATCAGGCCGACGAGGGCGAGATCCTGTTCAACGGCGAGCCGTTGACCGTCTCGTCCCCGTCGGCCGCGATCGAGGCCGGAATCGGGATGATCCATCAACATTTCATGCTCGTTCCCACGCTGACGGTCACCGAGAACGTGGCCCTCGGCCTGCACGATGGAATACGCCCCGACCTCGAGCAGGTGGCGACGCGGATACGGGAGCTGGCGTCGGCCTACGGGCTCGGGGTCGACCCCGATGCCTTCATCTGGCAGCTGTCGGTGGGCGAACGGCAGCGAGTCGAGATCCTCAAGGCCCTGTACCGCGACGCCACCCTGCTCGTGCTCGACGAGCCGACGGCGGTGCTGACACCACTCGAGGTCGAGGACTTCTTCACCACGTTGCGTCGCCTGGCCGCCGATGGACGTGGTCTCATCTTCATCTCCCACAAACTGCACGAGGTGATGGCCCTGTCGGACCGGATCACGGTTCTGCGGGACGGTCGGGTCACCGGCGACACGACCCCGGCCGAGACCAGCCGTGAACAGCTGGCGGAGATGATGGTCGGGCGCGCGGTGAAGTTGGCACCCGACAAGCCGCCGGCGACCAGAGGTGACATCCGCCTGTCGATCGCCGGGCTCACGGTGCCCGGTGACCGGGGTCGGACGGCGGTCGACGCAGTCGACCTCGAGGTTGCCGGCGGTGAGATCCTTGGTATCGCGGGTGTTTCCGGCAACGGTCAGCGGGAATTGGCCGAGGCGATCGCCGGTCTCCGTTCGGCCACCTCCGGAGTCGTTCGCCTCGACGGTGCCGAGATTCAGCAGCTCAGTCCCCGGCGCCGCCGGGCCGCGGGTCTGGCCTATGTTCCCGAGGAGCGGATGCGTGACGGCGCCATCGGCTCGTTCAGCGTGTCCGAGAACCTGATGTTGATCGACCATGACAGCGACGAGTACGCCCAAATGGGATTTCTCCGCCTCGGACCGCTTCGACAGCGGGCCCAGGGTCTCGTGGAGCGGTTCGCGGTGAAGACCCCCTCGATCGACACCACGACGAGGACCCTGTCGGGCGGCAACATCCAGAAGGTGATCATGGCCCGCGAGATCTCCAGCGAACCATCGGTTCTGGTGGCCGCACAACCGACACGGGGTGTCGACATCGGCGCGGCCGAGTACATCCACGAACGGCTGGTGGCCCAGCGAGCAGAGGGAACGGCGATCGTCGTCGTGTCCGAGGATCTCGACGAGGTGCTTGCCCTGGCCGATCGGGTGGCGGTGATGTTCGAGGGTCGGATCGTCGGCATCGTCGACCGGGACGAGTGCACGGT
This sequence comes from Acidimicrobiales bacterium, assembly GCA_965216675.1. Classification (GTDB taxonomy): domain Bacteria; phylum Actinomycetota; class Acidimicrobiia; order Acidimicrobiales; family SZUA-35; genus JAHELU01. Next base: position 4,454,650 of record CBDCGK010000004.1, read on the forward strand.
CGAGCAATTGGGCCTGATGATGGCGGGCGCCTGACCACCCCTGTCGGCGTGGAGGGGAATCGGAGCGGGCATCTTCGGGTTAACTGGTTCCGTGACCGCCGACGTTCGCCCCGATCAGATCCCCAGTCGCCGCCGCTTCGACGCCATCGTCGTCGGCTCGGGTAGCGGAGGTTTGACCGTCGCCGTCGGTCTGGGCCGCTTCGGCCGTGACGTCCTGCTCGTCGAGCGCCGCCACATGGGCGGCGACTGCACCAACACCGGCTGCATCCCATCCAAGGCGCTGTTGCACGAGACCGCCCTGGCGGCCGACGTCAGTGGAGGAGACGGTGGCCCGGCCGCCATCCTGTCCACGGTACGAGCCCGTCGCGACGCGCTACGCGATCACGAGGTCGACGAGTTCGGTGGTGCGCCGGGGGTCACCTTCGTCTACGGCACCGCCACGCTCGAACCCGACCGCAGCGTCTCGATCACCCACCGAGACGGGACCGTCTGGCGGGCCACGGCTGACGATGTCATCCTCGCCACCGGTTCCTCACCCCGTCGGCTGGCGATCCCCGGCTTGAGCGACGACCACTGTCCGGACCTGGTCGTCACCAATGAGGACCTGTTCGAGCTGTCGCAGGCCCCGTCTCACCTCGCCGTGATCGGTGCCGGAGCCATCGGGCTGGAGATGGCTTTGGCCTTTCGGCGACTCGGATCGCAGGTCACGGTCCTCGAATTGGCGGATCAGGTGCTGCCGGGGAGCCTGCCCGAAGCGTCGGAGCTCGTGGCCGAAGCCCTCGCCGAGCGCGGTGTGACCGTTCACACCGGTGTTCGTGTGATCGCCTATCGGGCCGACGATGCCCGCCTCGAGTACGCGCCTGCCGAGGTGGTCGATGGCGGTGTCGATGGCGGTGTCGATCGCGTCGACGGCACCGAAGGCACCGAAGGGACTGAGGGTGTCAACAACGTCGATGGCGTCGAAGGATTCGACAGGTTGTTGATGGCGGTGGGCCGGGTACCGAATACCGGCGGCCTTGGATTGGAGCGGATCGGCGTCGAGACCGACGGCCGCGGCGCCGTGGTGATCGACGGTCGGGGCCGCACATCGGTGAAGGGAGTGTGGGCCGTCGGCGACATGACCGACCGGGGAGGTACGACACATCAGGCCGCAATCTGGGGGCGGCGCGTCATCGGTTCGATCGTCCATCCGGCGCTGCCGGTCGGTTCGGAGCCGCTGCGGCCAACGGTCACCTTCACCGACCCGGAGGTGGCATCGATCGGGATTCAACCGGCTGAGCCGCCCGACGATGTGATCCGGATCACGGTCGAAGGATCGGCCATTGATCGTGTCTACACCGACCGTGTGCCCCGGTCGATGCTGGTGGTCGACGTGCGGACCCCGACCGGAACCGTTGTCGGGGCCACGGTCGTCGGCCCTGCTGCGGCCGAGATCATCACCACCTTCTCCCTGGCCATGAAGATCGGCGTTTCCTTCCACCGCTGGTACGGCACCGTGATCCCGTATCCCACCCACAGCGAACTCATCACCGAGGCGGTGGAACGCTACCTGTCGGAGACGGCGTCGGATGTCACCGGCCACCTCGGCCGCTGGGCCAGGGGAGTGGTGCAGCGGGGCAGGAGCCGCCTCACCCGAACGTGAGCTCGACCATCGGGGCGTCGGCCACGAGTTCCTCGAGATCGGTTTGGTCCCGATACCAGGCCGCCGACGGGTGCTCGAACACGAGGCGACGGGTCGCGGTATCGGTGACCGGCCGGGCCGTCGCCGGCAGGTCGGCCCGCAACGACTCCTTCAGGTGGAAGATCAGCGAGCTGTCGGCCAGGAGGTTGGCGTACCAGTCCCGGGGACCCGGGGTGCCGGTGATGAAGATCCGTCCGTCGACCGCCATGAACCAGATCTCGATCGTGCGGGGCAGCCCGGAACCGCGGCCCGTGGTTGTGATGTCGATGGTCAGGTCCCGGGCGAGAGCAGCATCGACGTCGGGTCGACCCGTGATGGTGGTCATCGACCCAGCATAGGGTTCGGCCGGTTCGCCGGCTCCGACCTCCAGGGCTCCCGGGCCTCCCCGACGTGTCAGTCGACGTCGGCCAGTAGATCGGCACCCGATTTGAGAACGGGGCTGGCCAGCGCGAGCTGGGTCGTCGAATGGGAGACCTCGGGGATCGCGGACACGATCTGTAGAAGGTCGTGAAGATGGTCGTTGGATCGGGCGGCGATCTTGACCAGGAGGTCTCCCGGGCCGGTGATGGTGTGGATCTCGAGGATCTGGGGAATGGATCGGAGCTGTCCGACAACCTGATCGTGGTGGCCCTGGGCGATCGACAGCGTCGTGAACGCCCGCACCGGGTAGCCGGCGGCGGCGAGGTCGAGATCCGGGCCGTAGCCGGTGATCACGCCCCGGTGCTCGAGGCGGTCCAATCGGGTGTGGACCGTGCCCCGAGCCAGCGACAGCAGGCGGGACAGTTCCGACACCGACGCTCGAGGCCGCCGGCGCAGGGCGACGATGAGCCGCTGGTCGGTCTCGTCGATGCGATGACCGGTCTCAGCGGCCGCACCCAGCGTCTGGCGGCCGTTGCTGCCGGCGGACGACGTGTTCATGCATTCAGCTCCTTCCACCCGCAGTCCGCCAGTGTGGCATGGACGTTCGCCGGTGTAAAGCAAACTGGTCAATCTACCCTGCTTTGATTGATCAGATTGCCCGCGACGCTGCTCACAACGTACGGTCGAGTTCGACCTCCGGCCGTCGAGGTCGCACACTCGTCGGCCGTGGTGTCTACCCTCTGGGGATGCCCGAACGGATCCGCATTGGGGAGGCCACCGTCGAGTACCGGACGTGGGGTGACACCGGTCCTCGAATCGTGATGCTGCATGATGGACTCGGATCGGTTGCCCAGTGGCGCGACACGCCGGCGGCGCTTGCCGATCACCTCGGTGTCGGGGTGATGGCCTATGACCGGCCCGGTCACGGTGGGTCGACACCGGTGCCGAGCGGCCCGTGGCCAACTCTGTGGTTGCACGACCAACAACGCCTACTGGCGGATCTGCTCGATGCGCTCGAGATCGCGGAACCGTTCCTGGTCGGGCATTCCGACGGTGGCTCGATCGGCCTTCTCCACGCGTCGTCCGGAGCAAGTTGCCAGGGGATGGTGGCCCTGGCACCGCACAGCTTCGTCGAGCCGGTGTGTGTCGACGCCATATCGGCCATGCGAGCGAATCCCGAACGGATCATCCGATCCCTCGATCCGTTCCATGCCGACGCCGCAGCCGTCTTCGAAGCATGGTCCGGCGTGTGGGTCAGCGAGGAGTTCGGGCGCTGGGACATCCGGGATCGACTGTCGGCCGTCGACTGTCCGACGACGGTCGTCCAGGGTGACGACGACGACTATGCGACCGACGCCCAACTGTGGTCGACCGTCGAGGCGATCGGCAGCCGGGCCTCGGGGAAGATGCTGGCGGGATTCGGTCACCTCATGCACCATCAGAGTGTGGACGTGGTCGTCGACCTCGTCGCCCGGGCGTATGTGGAGGCAGCGTCGGCGGAGGAACCGGCGGACTGATCGTCGTCAGTCCCCTCAGTCCCGTCAGTTCCGTCGTCGAACGTCGACGCGCAGTCGGACGTGGGTCGGCAGCGCCGGAGGGTCGCTGAAGCCGACCGCCATCGGTTCAACAAGCCGACGGAGCGGCCCGAGATCGGAACCCTCGAGGATGGCTTGTGCGTCGACGACCCGGCGAACCGATCTGGTGCGGTACCACTCCTCAACGCCGGTGGGGCTGAGCCCGTGGGTGTTCACGCCGAGCAGGGCGTGGGCGATCCGGTGCTCGGCCGTTGCCGTGATCCAGCGCGGTCGGGGCGGAAACGGAATGACCAACCGGCCGACGGTCAACGGCAGGATCAGTGGCTCCGAGCGGACCTCGAACCGATTGCGGCCGGGGCCGCCGACATCATCGGTGATCACCACGTCGGCGTCGATGTGATCGTCGAACGGGTAGATGCCGGTGATGTAGTCGGCCGCCGTGCGGGTGGCGATCAGCGCCTTCGAACCGTCGGCTCGACGCCACATCACATCGCTGAACGAACCGATCGGCGAGACCGGCCAGTGACCGATCACGAACTGGTCGCCGGACTCGAACCCGACCGAGGTGATCGAACCCCTGAGGGTCTCGATCGCCGTGGTGTCGATCGTCGGGCTCACGCCCGGAAGCCTAGGGTATGTGTTGAGCGTGCGCCGTACCGGGCCTACTGTTGACCCATGACCGATGACCAGGCGCAACCGAAGACTCCCGAGCCCACCGTCAAGGTGCGGAGGAACGGGCCTTACCTTGTGGTCGGCGGTGTTCCGCTCACCTCGAAAACCCCGGTGGTCTCCGAGCACGGCGAACCACTGACATGGCGCACCGAAACCGTGGAAGGTGATCGGACGAACTACGCCCTGTGCCGCTGCGGGGCGTCCGAGCAGAAGCCCTTCTGTGACGGCACCCACGCTTCAATCGATTTCGACGGCACCGAGACGGCCCCGAGCGAATCCTATGCCGAGCGGGCCAACTCGCTCGGCGGTGTCGGTCTGGAGGTGTTCGACGACCGGGGTATCTGTGTCCATGCCGGGTTTTGCGGCAACCAGGTGTCGAACGTCTGGAAGATGGCCGCCGACACCGACGACACGGTGGTTCGAGCCCAGGTCATGGCGATGGTCGAGAAGTGCCCGTCGGGAGCGCTGACCTTCGCCGTCGACGGGGAGATGATCGAGCCCGATCTCCCCGTCGGCATCGGGATCGTGCCCGACGGTCCCCTGTGGGTGTCCGGTGGTCTTCCGATCCAGCGGTCCGATGGTGAGGTGATCGAGACCCGGGACAGGGTCACGTTGTGCCGTTGTGGCGCTTCGGAGATCAAGCCACTCTGCGATGGTTCCCACAAAGAGGCAGGCTTCACGGGTTAGGCGCGCCGGCTAGCAGCAGCCGGTCGTCTCGCACGGCGAGGTTGCGACGCCGGCGGTCACCTTTTCGACGATCGTGCCTTCGAGCTGATCGGCATCGGCCTTCTTGACATACCACTCCCAGCGATTGCCGTCAGGTGCTTCCAGCCAGGTCTCGGTCTTCTCGGCGAAGCAGCAGACCGTGTCGTCGACGCCGGTGGTGGTCAGGCCCGACTCGGTGAGCCTGCCTTCGGCGGCCACGACCTGATCGATGGTCTCCACCTCGACCCCGAGGTGGTTGATCGAGCCCGACGGTGCGGCCGTCCCCTCGAACAACACCAGCTTGAGGGGTGGTTGCTCGATGGCGAAGTTGGCATAGCCCGGCTTCCGCTTTGCCGGCTCGGTGGCGAACATCTTGGTGTAGAAGTCGATGGCCTCGTCGAGGTCGTCGACGTTGAGTGCCAGCTGGAGACGCATGATGCGGTCCTTTCGTCGTGCCCCGGGGTGTTGCCCTGGGGTTGAGGAACATTTCGATGATTGTCGATACGATAGCAATTCGAATTGATATCTGTCAATATGTTTCTATGGCTGCTTCCACGCAATCGGTGACCGGCGACAAACGGGAAACCGGCGAGTCGGCGCTGTGCTGCGTCCCACTCTTCGGGCCGGCCTTCGACGAGGGTGCCGCCGAGGAGATGGCGACGATCCTCAAGACACTGGCCGACCCGGTGCGCCTCCGGCTGGTCTCGATCATCGGAACGGCCCCCGACGGCGAGGCCTGCGCCTGCGATCTTCCCGATCTCGTCGACCGCAGCCAGCCGACCGTCAGCCACCACCTCGGACAACTCGTCAAAGCCGGCATCCTCGAGCGGGAGCAGCGGGGCAAGTGGGCCTGGTTTCGTCTCGACGGCGAACGACTGGCCGCCGTCTGCCGCGCCCTCGACCTCTCCTGTTCCTGACGGCGACACCAACCCCGATTCCGGCGGTCGTGGCGCGCGGTTTTGGGTGGTCTCGGGCCGCCGGTTGGGTGGGTGGGGCGAGCCGAGCGATTCCGGCGGTCGTGGCGAGCGGTTTTGGGTGGTTGGGTGGGGTCAGCCGATCTCGCTGGTGGCGACCGGGCGGCCCTCGGCCACCGATCGCCCGGCGGCGAGGCCCATGACCAGCGGGGCTCGACCGTCGAGTCCCGAAATGGGTGTCGGTGAGCCGGAGACGACGGCGGCGATGAACTCGTTCCACTGGTTCACATACGACGGGATGTAGCGCTCGAGGAAGAAGTTCGGGACCAGGGCACTGCGACCGCCGTCGCCGGTGAGGGTCACCGCATAGTGCTCCCGGTGGTTCTCCGACATCGACGCGCCGGCCGAGCCGAAGGCCTCCACCCGTTGGTCGTAGCCGTAGGCACTCTGGCGGCAGTTGTCGATCGTGGTCACCACGCCGTTCTCGTGGGTCAGCATGACCGTGACCGTGTCATAGTCGCCGGCGTCACCGATCGCCTGGTCCACTGAAATCCAACCCTTGGCGAACACCTCGACCACGTCGCTGCCCGCCACATAGCGGGCCATGTCGAAATCGTGGATCGTCATGTCACAGAAGATGCCGCCGCTGCGCTCGATGTAGGCGATCGGTGGGGGAGCGGGATCGCGTGAGGTGACCGACAGCTGCCGGAGATCACCGATCGTGCCGTCGGCCACCGCCTGCCTGACCGCCCGATGGCCGGGGTCGAACCGTCGGTTGAACCCGATGTGGAGAGGTACGCCCGCCGCCTCGGCTGCGGTCAAGCCCCGGTCGACCTCGGCCAGGTCGAGCGACACCGGCTTCTCGCAGAAGATGGCCTTGCCCGCCTCGGCCGCAGCGACGATCAGATCGATGTGGGTGTCGGTGCTGGTGCATATGGCCACCGCGTCGACGTCGTCGGAGTTGATCAGGGCTTCCGCCGATTCGAAGGCGGTCACCCCGTGCCGATCGGCCACGGCACGGGCTCCCTCGTCGAACACGTCGAAGACCCCGGCCACCGAACCACCCTCGGTTCGGTTGGCGATCAGGTCGACGTGCATCGACCCGATCCGGCCGACGCCCAAGACCCCGATCCTGAGGGTATCGCTGCTGCTCATCGTCGCTTCGATCCTTTCGTCATCTGCGATTCGTCGATCACACGACGTCGATCTCAGGGGAGTCGGACGTCGGTGACGTTCTCCCAGCGCCCCGATTCCCATGAACGGATCAGAGCCGACTGGAAGCTCACATAGCCCATCGCCTCGCTGAAACCGGGCTGGTGTTGTTCGCCGGAGGCCACGGCGTTGAGGAACTGCAGGCACTCGATGACCTTCAGATCCTCGTAGCCGATGCTGTTGGCGTCGCCGGGCACGAAGTTCCCCTGGAACGGGAACCGGTCGCCGGTGTAGACCTTGGTGTAGCCGTCGTGCAGCAGCCGGTGTCCGCTCGAATCGTCGAGTTCGGTGAGAAAGATGTCCATCTCGTTCATCGTCTCGAGGTTCCACGACAGCGAACCCTTGGTGCCGTAGACCTCGAACGCCATCTGGCTCTTCGGCCCGACGATGGCCCGGCTGGTCTCGAAGTTGCCGATGGCCCCGTTGGCGAAACGAACCATGGCGCCGGCGTAGTCCTCATTGGTCACCGGCCCCGTCGGATCGTCGGGGTGGCCACGATCGTAGTGGGTGCCCTCGCCCGGTTTGGGCAGTGGCCGTTCCCTGATGAACGTCTCGGCCACACCGACCACCGAGTCGATCGGGCCGTTCAACATCATGGCCAGATCGACGCTGTGACTCAAGATGTCGGTGCTGACCCCGTAGCCGGCGCCGTCGTGTTCGAACCGCCACGACAGCAGTCCGAGCGGGTCGGCTCCGTACATCGAGAAGAACCGGCCCCGGTAGTTGGTGATCGTGCCGAGCACGCCATCGGCGATCAGCTGCTTCGCGTACTGGACCAGTGGGGCCCACCGGTAGTTGTAGCCGACTCCGGTTATCACGCCGGCGTCACGGGCCGCCTTCTCGATCCGGGCCGTCTGCTCCGGAGTGCCGCCAACAGGTTTCTCACAGAAGACGTGCTTACCCGCCTTGGCCGCGGCGATGCTGTGCTCCTCGTGCAACATGTTGGGACCGCACACGATCACGGCGTCGACGTCGGGGTGCCCGACGGCGGCGGTCACGTCGGTTGTGCCCTCGGCGAAACCGAAATCACGCACGGCCAGATCGGCCCGGGCGGCGACGTTGTCGCAGCAGACAACCAGTTGCGGATCGGCCAGCCGATCGGGGAAAAGGCTGGGGATCCGGGCGTAGGACCGGCTGTGGGCCTGGCCCATCCAGCCGAATCCGATGACGGCGATGCCGACGCTCGGCTTGGACGGTGGCTTGGTCTTCGACTCGGTCGAACTCATGCGGATCGCCCTGTCACGACACCGGCTGCGGAGGTGACCGGGCACCGCGGGTCGAGTTCCATCGACGACCACGTGTCGCGGACCCAGTGATGGTTCGGGTCGTCGCAGAACGCCATCGACCGATCGCCTCCGGGGCCGGCCAGCACGTTGAGGTAGTACATCGGGTAGCCGGGGGCGGCGATGCAGGGGCCGTGGTAGCCGCGGGGCACCAGGTACACATCGCCGTCACGGATCACGACGTTGTCGTCGAACAGGGCCAGGGGATCGTCGGCCTCCAGATCGGGCCGAGGACCGGTGTAGGTGCGGTGCATACCGAAGCCTTCGCTGCTGTAGCCGATCGAACCCCCGGGCCCGTTGCCCGGTTTCCCGATCCGGAAGTAGTAGATCTCCTCGTTGTTGACGGTGCACTCCGGGGAGTCGTCGTGCTTGTGGGGCGGATAACTCGACCAGTTGCCGTCCGGCGTGATCAACTCGCAGCACATCAGTTTGTCGGCATGGCTCCAACGCTCCGGGGTGAGGAAGTTGGTGACCTGCCGGGTGGCCGGTCCGCCGCCCCGGGCCTCGGTCTCGACCTCGTCGGCCGGTCCGTACTTGGGCTCCAGTGCGTTGCCGCAGTGGGCCATGGGCACCGCCATCTCGATGCCGTCGGGCGACGACTCGGGCACGGTGATCGTGGCCCGGGAGTCGCGACCGACGTAGACGAAGTCGGTGACCCGGTTGAACACGTTGGGCCGGCCTTCGAGCTCGAAGAATGCGGCCGAGCCGGCATCGGGGTACACCTCCACCTTCGATGGTCCGCCGCTCAGCGGCAACAACGCCATCTCGCAACCATCGGTTTCGATCGTCGTGGTCTGACCGGCCTCGAGGGAGAAGACCTGCAGGCCGGTGTAGGTCCAACCGGCCACGATCTGGTCGAGGTGGAGTGATTGGGTGTCGGTGGCCAGTGATCCGGCCGGGAAGTGTCGTCGTTGGGTCATGTGTCAGCTGTTCCCGTCGTGCACTAGGCTCGCGTCGCATGCGGTCATGGGTCATTCTCGTGGGTTTGGCCGGCCTGATACTCGTGACGGCCGGTCTGGCCCGTGGAGGCACCGGAGCCGTGGCCGAGCCGGTGGTCGTCGAGGGGCCGGCGGACTTTCAAGCGGTGGTCAACGAAGCGGTCGCCGAGGCTCGAGCCGGTTTGCCCGCGGTGATCGACTGTATCGAGGGAGTCACCATTCGCCCCGACTGGGAACTCGATGATCGGGCCTGGTACCACAACGGTGTGATCGACATTCGGGTCCCGGCCACCGCCCCGCGGATCGAGGAACTGGTACTTCATGAGCTGGCTCATCATCTCGATGCCGAATGTGCCCGGACCGATGAGGTTCGCGATCGCTTTCTGGTGGCTCAGAACTCGGTTGCTCCCTGGGATTCGGGGCCGACCTGGGAGGAGACACCGGCCGAGCAGTTCGCCGAGGCGGTCACCATTGTGGTGCTCGATCGACAGCGGGCCCACAACGTCCGGGTGTCACCCGAGGCCGTCGAGGTGGTGCGACGTTGGGGCTCCGCTGCCGACTGAGCCATCAGGTCCTGGCCGACAGTTCGTGCTCGAGCGCCTCCAAGTCGGCGCCACCGGCCATCATCCGGACCAGTTCTTCGCGCGAGATGTCGTCTTTGGCGAAGTCGCCCATCACCTGACCCCGGCGGAGGATCACGAAGTGGTCTCCCACTGGGAACGCGTGGTGCGGGTTGTGGGTGATGAAGATCACGCCGATGCCCCGCTCCCGGGCCGCGTTGATGTAGCGCAACACCACGCCCGCCTGCTTCACACCGAGCGCGGCCGTCGGCTCGTCGAGAATCAGGACCTTGGCCCCGAAGAAGACCGCCCGGGCGATGGCAACCGACTGGCGCTCACCACCGGACAGGGTGCCGACCGGCTGGTCGGGGTCCCGGATGTCGATGCCCATCTTGGCCATCTCCTCCCGGGTCGTCTGCTTGGCGTAGGCCTGGTCGTACACGGTGATCGGACCGATGCGCTTGGTCGGCTCGGAACCAAGGAAGAAGTTTCGCCAGATCGACATCAGGGGCACCATGGCCAGATCCTGGTAGACGGTGGCGATTCCCCGGTCGAGGGCTTCCCGGGGCGAGGTGAACAGCACCTCCTCCCCTTCGTAGTAGTACTTGCCCTCGGACGGCTGATGCACACCGGCCAGTGTCTTGATCAGCGTGGACTTTCCCGCGCCATTGTCGCCGAGGAGGCACGTGACCTCACCGGCCCGGACGAACATCGACACGTCCTGCAGAGCGATGACCGAGCCGAAAAACTTGGAGACGCCTCGCAGCTCCAGAAGTGGTGCTTCCTTGCTCATAATCGATCTCCTATCGCTTCATGGCCCGCTGGCGCAGGGCGTTGTTGAAGATGACGGCCAAGACGAGGATTGCACCGACGAAGACCTTGAACCAGTCGCCGTCGACTCCGGTGATGATGATGCCCTGCTGGACCATGGCGAAGATGAGTGCACCCAACGCGGCGCCGAGCACCGACCCGTATCCGCCGGTGAGCAGCGTTCCGCCGACCACCGCGGCGATGATCGCGTTGAATTCCTGAAGTGTTCCACGCAGGGAGTCGGCGCCGTTGAACTGGACGATCTGGATGACGGCGACCAGGTAGGCGGCGACCGCCGTGGTCATGAAGAGGGCGGTCTTCAACCGGTTGACCGGTACACCGACGTTGCGGGCGGCGTTGGCGTCACCGCCGACGCCGAAGATCCACGAACCCACCCGTGTCCGGCGAAGAACGAACACCGCCAATGCGGTGATCGCCATCCACCAGAGGATGGCGATGTCGAAGTTGGCGCCGAAGATCTCGATCTTCTGACCGAAGATGGCGTTCATCGCGCCGAATCCGGGCGTCTCATCGAAGTCTCCGAGCTGGGACCGGCCGGTCTTGGTCCGGGGGATGGCCACAGCGAGCCCTCGGAAGATGAACAACGATCCCAGGGTGATGATGAACGAAGGCAGTTTGGTTCTCAACACGAGCGTGCCGTTGAACCATCCCACCGCCAGAGCCAACAGGAGCGTGAGAAACAGCGTCGGCAGCAGTGGCAGGGCCCAGCCTCCTTGGACGCTGGACGTGACCATCAACATCACCCCCATGCCGATGAAGCCGACCAGCGATCCGATCGACAGATCGAATTCTCCGGCGATCATCAACAGGGCGACGGCCACCGCCATGATGCCCAGTGGCGCGGCCCGGTTCAAGATCGAGGCCGTGGTGGCCATCGATACGAAATTGTTGCCGCTGGCCACGATGGCGAAGCCGATCCAGACCACGATCAGGGCAATGAGGGCCCCGATCTCCGGTCGGGTGAGAAGTCGGTCGAACCACGACACCTCACGGACTCGCTCATCGGATGACGCAGCCGGCGATTCGACCGTTTCGGCCGAGACTTCGGTTGTCATATTTCCCCCTTTGTGGTGTTCCCCTTGTGAAAGTCGGGTGGGGTGTGGGCCCGAAGCCCACACCCCACCCGCTGGATTTCTATGGTTAGCGGAGGCCCTGGGCCGACGCTTCGATCACCGAACTGGCGGTGTCGGCGTTGACCAGCTGCGGGCCGGTCAGAATGACCCGGTCGACCGAGCCCAGGGGCACGGCACCGGTGTCGAGGTACTGGGTCATCAAGGTGACCGCAAGATAACCCTGCAGGAACTGGGCCTGGTCGATGGCGAACAGCATGTCACCGGCATCGATGGCTTCCAGGACCTCGGGTCCGAGGTCGAAGGTGGCCAACTTGACGTCGGAACCGGCTTCGGAGACCGCGGCCAGGGTCGGGATGGCACCGGTCGGACCGAGGGCCAGAATGCCTTCGAGGCCGTCGCTGGCGCCGAGCTTGCCGGCGACAGTGGCCTGGGCGCCGGTTGGATCGGCCAGGTCGACCTGAACCACCTCGACGCTGCCGCCGAGTCCGTCACTGAAGCCGTCGCATCGGGCGTCGAGGGCGGCGTTTCCGACCTCCTGGTTGATGCACAGGGCGTTGGTGACCCCCTCCTTGGCCATCTCCTGACCGGCGATGAGGCCGGCTTCATACTCGGTCTGGCCCACGTGAACCAGCACACCGAATTCCTCGAAGACGTCCGAGCCCGAGTTCATCGAGATGACGGGTACACCGGCGTCGACTGCAGCCTGGATGGACGGGCCGAGCGCGTCACCATCGGGAATGGTGACGATCAGGCCGTCGGGGCTGGAGGCCACGGCGGCGTCGATGATCTGCGACATTTCGACCATGTCGAATGTGCCAGGCGCCTGGTACTCGACCTCGACGCCCATATCGGTTGCCGCGGTGTTCACACCGTTGGCCGCCACCGACCAGAACGGGTCGGATGATTGGCCGTGCGAAACCACGACAATTCGGTGATCCCTGGCCGCAACGGCATCGGAGTCGCCGTCGTCCGAGTCGTCCGACTCGCTGTCGGCGTCGGCGTCGGCGTCGGCATCAGCCGCTTCCTCCCCGTCGCCGGAGTCGTCGGCGGCCTCTTCGCTGTCGGCCGCACCGTCTTCAGCATCGTCCACGCTGCTACAGGCGCTCAACGCCAGTACCAGTGCCGCCAGCAATGCCAGCAGCCGGTTGAATTTCAACATGTATCTGTACTCCCCTTTTGGATTGGATGGTATTTGGTTGTTTGGTGGTGGCTTCGCCGTCAGCCGGTTGGCTGCAGTGAGACCGCCAGCTCTTTGAGGTAATCGAGGCTCACCTGAACGTCACGGACCGGTCCTTGGCCATGACCTGGTTCCGGACCGGTGATGGCGCAATCCTGTTCCAGAACGTACCAGCCGTCGTATCCCGCCCGCTCGAGGGCGGACACCACGGCGCCGATCTTGAGATCGCCGAGCCCCAATGCTGGGAACAGTCCTTCCTGAACCGCGGTCATCAGTGGGATTTCGCCGTTGTTCAATCGGCGGGCGACGTCGAGTCGGGTGTCCTTGAGATGAACCAATCCGACCCGATCGCCGTGTCGCTGGGCGAAAACGACCGGATCGACCCCGCCGATGGCCAAGTGTCCGGTGTCGAGCACGAAGAGCACCGAGGACCCCTGGAGAACACGCTCGACGTCGTCGACCGTTTCCACGACACAGCCATGGTGTTCGTGCAGCACTTGGATCAGCCCGTGTCGCTCGCAGATCCGATCGACTTCGTCGAGCATGGTGAACAAGTGGTTCCACTGGTCGTCGTCGAGGGGCGAGCGGGGTGCCCAGTCGGCGGATGTGACCGGGGCGGTGTTGAAGTAACGAGCGCCGGCCGCCGCCAACAACCCGGCCATCTCCTCGGCCTCCTGCAACGCCTGATCCGCTTCGTCGGCTGCGTGAAGCACCAGCGGCACGAACGCGGCGAGGAGGTCGAGATCATGCTCACTCAGCACGTCCCGCAGTTGATCGACGTCGAGCGGCAGCCACCCGGTGGAACCCAGCTCGGTGGCGGTGAATCCCAGATCCCTCATTTCACCGAGAACCCGCGCCGGTGGTAGCTGCCGACCCCAACCCGGCACTTCACAAACACCCCAGGAGATGGGTGCCGCTGCGACTCGATCAAGAAACGTGCGTGCAGTTGACAAGCGGGTTCAGATCCTTCGGGCTCATCCCATTTCCGGCGGGTGCTGGAATTGGAGCGCTCCAACAAACGTACGGCAATCGGTTGCCCGATGCAAGAGATGATTGCGATCCTGCTCCTGTCGGACACCGGATACGGACGGTCGGCGGTTCCAGATGGAGGATCCCGCGGCGGAGATTCGGAGATCGGGTTCTGTATCTTCAATCCGAAGGGGCTTGAGTTGGAGCGCTCCAAACTCTACAGTCAGCAGTGATGTCGCCTGACGAGCCGCTTTCACCTGTCACCAGACTGCGCCCGCCGACGATGGACGACGTCGCCGAGGCTGCCGGCGTGTCCCGCGCTCTTGTGTCGCTGGTGATGCGCAACGCCCCCAACGTCAGCGACAAGCGCCGCAAGGCCGTTCTCGATGCGGCGGACCGGCTCGGCTACCGCCCGAATGCCGCCGCTCGCAGCCTGGCCGAGCGACGCTCGAACACCATCGGCGTGGTGGTGAACGATCTACACAACACCTACTTCGCCGATCTTGTCGACGGTGTGCACGAGGTCGCTCGGGCCAGTGGCTTCCGCCTCCTCCTGAACGCTGCATGGCGTACCGATGTCGACGAACGACAGGCCATCGAGGCCTTCCTCGAATACCGGGTCGACGGCATCCTGGTGCTCGGAGCTACGGCGGATGAGAAGGTGTTGCAGGAGGCGAGTGCCAGTACGGCGCTGGTCACGATCGGATCGTCGTTCCGGGGCGTTGACGCGGTCGTCAACGACGACCTGCGAGGCGGCGAGATCGCAGCCGAGCATCTGCTGAGCCTCGGTCATCGCGATATCGTCCATCTGGACGGCGGCAACGGTGCCGGAGCGGAGCACCGGCGAGCCGGATTCATCGGTATGACCGAAGCGATGGGTCTCGATGTTCGAGTTCTTCCCGGCGAGTTCACCGAACGGTCCGGCGTTGCCGCCGCGGCCGAGCTGGTCGAATCGGGCTCGATGCCGACCGCCGTGTTCGCCGCCAACGACCTTGCCGCGGTCGGCCTCGTCGACGCACTGACGGTGGCCGGCTACCCGGTTCCCGAGGCGGTCTCGGTCATCGGCTATGACAACACTTATCTTGCCGGGCTCCGTCACATAGGCTTGACCACAGTCAACCAGCCGAGAGTGGAGATGGGGCGCCTCGCCGCCGAGATCGTGCTCGAACGCCTCGACTCGGGCCGACGCCAAGCGGTTTGCCACGTCGTCACCCCCGAGCTCGTCGTTCGCCACACAACCGCCTCCCCGCCGGCCGGATCCAGCAGAGCCAGCGCCTAGTTCGGAGCCTGATCAGGCGGCTTCGATCGCAGTCCCGTCCCTCGAACCGAATCCGAGATCCGACATGCCCACCGACAGCCCCGACGAGATCCTCGATCACGACGAGACCCTTCCCCGTCCCAGCAGCCGACCCGATGCCATCGCGGCCGACGACATACCCCAGCTCATCACGATCGGACGGGTCTCGATCGACCTCTACCCCCACCAGCAGGGGCCGATGGCCGAGGTGACCTCCCTGCAGAAATCGATCGGCGGCACGGCCACCAACGTCGCCGTCGCCACGGCCCGCCTCGGCCACCGGGCCGCGGTGGTGACCAAGGTCGGTGACGACGCCTTCGGACTGGACGTCCGCCACGCCCTGACGACACGGTTCGGCGTCGACGCCACCTATGTCGGAACCCACCCGACGCTCCCCACTCCGCTCGCCTTCGCCGAACTCGACCCGGTCACCGAACCGTCGATCATCTTCTACCGGTACCCGGACGCTCCCGACTTTCAACTCGATCACGCCGATCTGGCGCCCGTGCCCATCGAAGACACCGAGATCTTGTGGATTCCGGCGTCGCGTTTCTCCGCCGAGCCCAGCCGGAGCACCATTACCCGGGTCCTCGAACGCCGGGCCGCCCGCCGCCACACGGTTTTCGATCTCGATTGGCGGCCCCATTTCTGGCCCTCGGAGGGCATCGCCCATGCGGTGATCGAGCCGCTCATCGAGAAGTTCACGATCGTCATTGGCAATCGCCAGGAGTGCAAGGTGGCCGTCGGCAGTGACGACCCGCACGAGGCGGCCGACCTTCTTCTGGCCAAAGGGATCGAGGCCGCGGTGGTGAAGTTGGGCGGTGACGGCGTGCTCGTCGCCCTGGCCGACGGCACCCGTACCGAGGTGGCGCCGTTTCCGGTCGACGTGGTGTGCGGACTGGGAGCCGGCGACGCGTTCGGTGGTGCGTTCTGTCATGGTCTGCTGTCGGGGTGGTCGATCACGGAGTGTGTGCGTTACGGCAACGCCGCCGGTGCCATCGTGGCCGGCCGCCTGCTGTGCGCCGACGACATGCCGTGGGTCAGCGAGGTCGACGACTTCCTGGCCGAACGGGAGGGTGGAACGCCCGGCGGAGACGACGTTGACGCCACAGATCCGAACGACGACGGGGATGATGACGCTGGTGATGACCGGGTTGATGAGCGGATTGATGAGGAGGAATGATGACGATTCGCGCTGAACACGGACCGGGCCGCGTGCTCTCGGTCACCCCCGAGTCCGCCGGCTGGAGGTACCTCTCCTTCGCCGTGCACGAGCTGGCGGCGGGGCAACAGCACCGGCACCGACTGGAAGATGCCGAGACCGCCGTCGTGCCGCTGTCGGGAGCCGGCGTGCTGACACTCGGCGACAAGCGCCATGACGTGTCCCGGTCGTCGGTGTTCACCGAGCTGGCCGCGGTCGGCTACGCCCCGCCCGGGACCGACGTGACGGTCGAAGCCGGTGACGCTGGTTTGACCTTCGCCATCGGATCGGCTCCGGCCGAAGGCCGATACCCGGCCCGGCTCATCGAACCGTCGACGATCCGATCCGAGGTTCGCGGCGGCGGCTCGGCCCTGCGGCAGGTCAACCACACCCTCGCCCCGCCGATCGAGGCCGAACGGCTGATCCTCTACGAGGTCTACGTCCCCCGGGGAACGTGGTCGGGTTGGGCCCCCCACCGGCACGACGGCGTCGACGGGTCGCCCTACCTGGAGGAGACCTACTACTTCCGGATGGACCGGCCCGAGGGTTTCTGGATGCACCGCAACTGGGATGACGGCACCGGCTACACCGGCGACGGTCCCGAACCGTACGACCAGGTGATGACCGGAGGTGACGGCGACTGCGCGCTGGTGCCTGGCGGCTATCACTCCTCGGTGGCCTGCCCCGGCGCCAACATGTACTTTCTCAACTACCTGGCCGGTGAACTCGTCGGCGAGCAGCGGTCGACGCCACCGTGTTTCCACTCCGAGTTCACCTGGATCGAGTCCGACTGGGGCTCGGGCGCCTGGGACCTCTCGGTCGTCGACCCGGGCATCTCCGGCGGCGGCGGTTGATGGACCACGGCACCCGCCGACGCTTCCAGCGGTTGACCAACGACAACGGTGTATTCTGCGTGGCCGCGGTCGACCATCGGGACGCCCTCGTCAACGAGTTTGCCGACCACGGCGACGGTGCCGACCCGTCGCCGGAGGCGCTGACCACGTTCAAGGCCGACGTGGTTGGGGCCCTCGGCAGCCGGCCCTCGGCAGTCATGCTCGAACCCGAGTTCTCGTTTCCCCACCTCACCGACGCCGGTCTGATCGACGGCTCAGTCGGCGTGATCTGCGCCCTGGAGTCGCAGGGCTACCTGGCCAACCCGGCCGACGGCAACGAGCTGATGCCGGGCTGGACACCGGCCCAGCTTCTCGAGGCGGGCGCCGATGCCGCCAAACTGTTCGTATTGTACCGGGCCGACGACGAGGTGCTTGCCCCGCGCCAGGAGCGACTCGTGCGTCGGGTCGTGGAGCAGTGCGCGGCGCTGCAGCTGCCGGTGCTCATCGAACCAATTCCCTACGAGCTGTCCGGTGACCCCGCGGAGCGCCGTGAGTTGGTCCTGCGGTCGGCGTCCCGGCTGACCGACGTCGGTCCGATGATCCTGAAGATGCCATTCCCCGGTGAGGGGTCGTGCGAGCTGTTGAGCGAGGCCTGCGGCGGCAACCCGTGGGCGCTGCTGAGCTGGGGTGTCGGGTTCGACGCCTTCGCCGTTCAGCTGGCCGAGGCCGTGGCCGCCGGCTGCTCCGGCTTCATGGTCGGCCGGGCCATGTGGCGGGAGGCGCTCCCTTTGGAGACCCGGGCCGAGGTGCTCAACACCACCGTCGTCGACCGGTTCGACAAGCTCTGCGCCATCGCTGAAGCCGCCAGACCGTGGCATCATCACTACGGCCCGTCCACACTCGACGACTGGCCGTGGGCTCGCTGAGCGACCGGGCCGGCACCGTTCCCGCCGATCATCTTCACCGTTCCACGTCCACTACCTTCCGGAGTTCCCATGGAGACCGTCAGACTCACGACCGCCCAGGCCATCGTTCGCTGGATGATGGCCCAGCGAACCCGCCTGGCCGACGGCAGCGAAGCACCGATGTTCCCCGGTGTGTTCGGCATCTTCGGCCACGGCAACGTGACCTGCCTCGGACACGCACTCGAGGAGGTGCGCGACGAGTTCCCGACCTGGCGGGGGCAGAACGAGCAGGGGATGGCGCTGGCGGCCGTGGCCTACAACAAGGCGGTGAGGGCCCGCCAGATCATGGTCGCCACCTCGTCGGTCGGACCCGGTGCGACCAACATGGTCACCGCGGCCGGTGTGGCCGCCGCCAACCGGCTGCCGCTGCTGTTGTTCTCCGGTGACACCTTCGTCAGCCGCATCCCCGATCCGGTGCTCCAGCAGGTGGAGCACTTCGGCGAGCCGTCGACGACCGTCAACGACTCGTTCCGTGCCGTCACGAAGTTCTGGGATCGGATCACCCACCCGGCCCAGATCGCCCAGTCGCTGCCGGCGGCCCTGGCCACGATGCTCGACCCGGCCACCCGGGGCCCGGCCTTCATCGGACTGCCCCAGGACGTGCAGGCGGAGGCCTACGACTATCCAGTGCGATTGTTCGACGAGATGGTGCACGAGGTGCCACGTCCCCGGCCCGATTCCAGTGAGGTCGTCGCTGCGGCCGAGTTGTTGCGAATGGCCCGCAAGCCGCTGATCATCGCCGGCGGCGGGGTGCACTACTCGGTGGCCGAATCGGTGCTGGCCGAGTTCGCGACCGGGCACGGCATCCCGGTGGTCGAGACGGTGGCCGGCAAGTCGACCCTGGTCGGCGACCACGCCAACTACGTCGGGCCCATCGGCGTCACCGGTTCCGAGGCGGCGAACAACCTGGTGGCCGAGGCCGACGTCGTGCTGGCCGTCGGCTGCCGGCTTCAGGACTTCACCACCGGATCGTGGACGGTGTTCAAGAACGAGTCGACCACGATCGTCGGGGTGAACACCACCCGGTTCGACGCCGTCAAGCACCGGTCGATGCCGGTGGTCGGCGACGCCCGGGAAACGCTGCGGGAGATGCGCGAGCCGCTCGGCGACTGGCGCGCCCCCGATGCGTGGATGGAGCGGGCGGCGTCCGAGAAGGCGGGCTTCCGTGCCTATCTCGATCAGATCGGTGCCCCGGACCCGGAGGCCGAGGTCCTGACCTACGCCCAGGTCGTCCGGGCCGTCGCCGACCAGGCCACCGAGTACGACGTCTGCCTCGCCGCAGCCGGCGGTTTCCCCGGTGAGGTCAACAACGGCTGGTGGTCCAAGGGGGTGCACACCTTCGACTGCGAGTACGGGTTCTCGTGCATGGGCTATGAGCTGTCCGGCGGCTGGGGTGCGGCGATGGCCCACGAGGCGATGGGGCGGTCCGACGACGGCGACCTGTTCGTGTTCGTCGGTGACGGCTCGTACCTCATGATGAACTCCGACCTCTACAGCTCGGTGCTGTCGGGCCACAAGATGATCGTGATCGTGTGCGACAACGGCGGGTTCGCCGTCATCAACCGTCTACAGGTCGGTCAGGGGGGCAAGCCGTTCAACAATCTCCTGGCCGACTGCCGGTTGGCCGGTCACCACAATGGCGAGGTGGTCGAGGTCGATTTCGCCGCCCACGCCGCGGCCATGGGCGCGGCGTCGGAGACCGTGTCGACCTACGAGGAGCTTCAGGCTGCGGTCGGGCGGGCTCGTGCGTCGGACCGGACCTACGTGATCGCCACCAAGGTCGACGCCTACACCTGGACCGAGGGGGGATCGTTCTGGCAGGTCGGGGTGCCGGAGGTGTCGAACCTCCAGTCGGTGCGCGACGCCCGGGCCGACATGGACAAGGGCCAGGCCGACCAGCGGGTCGGCTGGTA
Source organism: Acidimicrobiales bacterium (assembly GCA_965216675.1). GTDB lineage: Bacteria > Actinomycetota > Acidimicrobiia > Acidimicrobiales > SZUA-35 > JAHELU01. The sequence continues at coordinate 4,474,769 of CBDCGK010000004.1, forward strand.
ACCACCCTCGCCCGAACTTTGAGCCGCCAACGACCCCGCCCGCCCGAACTTTGAGCCTTCGGCGACCCGGCAGAGGGTCGCTGAGAGCACAAAGTTCGGGCGGGGGATCTAGGTTGGAGCGATGAGCAAGGCCTATGTGGCGGGCATCGACTCGTCAACCCAGTCGACCAAGGTGGAGGTCCGCCGGATCGACGACGGGACCGTCGTCGGCACCGGTCGGTCGTCACACCCGGCCACGAGACCGCCCCGCAGCGAGCAGGACCCCGAGGCATGGTGGTCGGCCCTCGCTGCGGCCTTCGCCGAGATCGACCCCGCGGTGCGGTCCGGGATCGCGTCGGTGTCGGTGGCCGGACAACAGCACGGCCTGGTCCTCGTCGACGAGGCGGGCAAGCCGTTGCGACCGGCCAAGTTGTGGAACGACACCGAGTCGGCGCCGCAGACCGAGGCCCTGATCGCCGCCTCCGGCACCGACGCGTGGGTCGACCGCTGCGGATCGGTTCCCGCACCGTCGTTCACCGTGACCAAGTTGGCCTGGGTCGCCGACAACGAACCCGACCTGATCGAACACATCGACAAGGTGATGCTGCCGCACGACTACCTCACCTGGCGGCTCACCGGCGAACACGTGACCGACCGGGGCGACGCCTCGGGAACAGGTTGGTGGTCGCCGTCGATCGAGGACTACGTCGACGAGGTCATCGAGGCGATCGCCCCCTCGGTGGTGGACCGCCTGCCGACCGTGCTCGGGCCGACGGCGACCGCCGGAACGATCACGGCGGAGGCGGCGGCCGAGCTCGGTCTCGCATCTGATGTGATCGTCGGCCCCGGATCGGGTGACAACATGGGCGGTGCGCTCGGGCTCGGCCTGGCCCCCGGTGACCTGGCCATCTCGATCGGCACCTCCGGCACCGCGTATGCCGTCAGTGTCACGCCGACCGCGGACGCAACCGGGCTGGTCGCCGGCTTCGCCGACGCCACGGGCAACTTCCTGCCGTTGGTCTGCACGCTCAACGCCACGAAGGTCACCGAGGCGTTCCGCCGGGTCCTCGGCGTCGGGTACGCCGAGTTCGATGAGCTGGCTTTGACCGCACCGGTCGGGGCCGGGGGAGTGGTCCTGGTCCCGTACCTCGACGGGGAACGCACCCCCAACCGGCCGTCGGCCACCGGCTTGCTGACCGGTGTGCGCTCCGACGTCGAACGGGAACAGATCGCCCGGGCCGCCTTCGAAGGCGTGACCTGCGGGCTGCTCGACGGGGTCGAGGCGCTGGAGGCGGCCGGCGTGTCCTTGAGCGGACGGACCTTCCTCATCGGCGGCGGAGCCAAGTCGGCGGCCTACGTCCGAATCATGGCCGATCTGTCGCAGCGACCGCTGACCGTTCCGGCCGACGACGAGACCGTCGCCACCGGCGCTGCCGTCCAGGCCGCCGTTGTCGCCGGCCACGGCGCCTTCGGAGCGGTGGCCGAGCGGTGGGGGTTGGGACGCGGATCGAGCGTTGAACCCGACGAGTCGGTTGCGGAGGCGACCGACGAGGCCCGCGCCCGATACCACCAGGCCCGTGACCTGATCGGATAGTCCTCCCGAGGCCCGGGTCGAACGGACGCCGTGTCGACGACCCAATCAATCCTTTGGCCGATGGCAATCGATCACCCGGGCGATGTGGCGGTGGGTCCCTGTGATCGACACTGAGGTCATGGAACAGCTACTTGAACTCATCGCAACGGTCATCCAGCTTCTGGGCACCGGGATCCTCCACCTCGGAGCCATAGCCGGCGCTCTTGGCCTGGTGGCCATGGTGGTGACCTCCGTGTTCACCACCATCGAGGACTTCGACGAGGTGGTGGTGGCATGACGGCGACCACCCCACGCCAGGGCGGCGATACTCGACTGCAGGGTGCGATCCGATTGCACCGCGTGACCAAGACCTACGGGCAGACCGTGGCCCTCGACGGCGTCAGCGTGTCGATCGCCGCCGGCGAGTCGGTGGCCATCATGGGCCCATCCGGTTCGGGCAAGAGCACGCTGGCGCTGTGCGCCGCGGGCATCCTCGAACCCGACAGCGGTGAGGTCTGGGTAGGTCCCACAAACCTCACGACCCTCGACGACCGCCGGCGGACCGAGTTTCGCCTCCACAACATCGGCCTCGTATTCCAGTCCGGCCATCTGCTCGGTGATCTGAGCGCGGCCGAGAACATCGCCATACCGATGATGTTCGCCGGCGTCGGTCGTCGCAGTGCCGTGGCCGAGGCCGAGCGCTGGCTCAAGCCACTCGGCCTCGAGGGTCTTGGCGCCCGGCGGCCCGGTCAGCTCTCGGGCGGCCAGGCGCAGCGGGTGGCCATCGCCCGGGCCCTGGTACAGCGGCCCGCGGTGGTCATCGCCGATGAACCGACCGGCGCGCTCGATCAGGCCACCGGTGCCTCGGTCATGGAGCTGATGACCGCCATGTGTGCCCAGATCGGTTCGACCCTGATCGTGGTCACCCATGACCACGATGTGGCCGCCCGGTGCCGCCGTCGCATCGACGTCGTCGACGGCCACGTGACCGACCAGTCGATGCGGCCGGTGTCGGCGGCTGCCGGCCCGTTGTCGGGGGTGCGGTCATGACGGTCGCACTGCGCCTCTGGGCCTTGATGATCCGCCGCCGATCGACCCAGAGTCTTCCCACGTTGTTGATGATGGCCGGCATCGCCACCGCCACGTTCATATCGGTGCTCACCGTCGCCGCCAATATCGGCCTTCAGCATCGGGAGGATCGAACGGCATGGCGCTACCCCGAACCGCCAACCTCGGCTCTGTTGGCCGCCGACGGCGTCGATGAGGCGCTGCCCGAGTCGCCGCCGGCGGGCGCGGCCTATGTGCTCACCACAACCCGGTACGCCGACGGTGATACCATCGTCCGGACCGACTACGCCGCCGTCGACGGCAAGGCCCCCCGCCCGCCCGGCCTGGCTCAAACGCCTGCCCCCGGTGAGGTCTTCGTGTCACCGGCATTGGCTGAACTGGTCGAGAGCCGCGTCGACTCGTCGAGCAATCGGGCCGTGCCCGTCGAGCTCCGTGACTACCGGAACCCGACAGGGCTGATCGACAGTGGCGGGTTGATGCACGACGACGAGCTGGTCGCCGTCATGGGCCGCAGCAGCGACGATCCGGTGTTCCACCAGACGCCGGGCCTGCCGATCTGGCGTCTCGACGAGATCAACGGACCCGGCCTGATGACCCGAGTTGCCGACGACGGCCACCGGCTCGCCGTTGAACCTCTACCAAGTCCTGAGCGGCTTGGGCTCGGTGCTCCTGCTGGTACCGGCCGTGTCGATGATCGGCGGAACGGTCCGGATGCTGACCTCCCGTCGATCCGTCGAGCTGTCCCGGCTTCGCCTGGTGGGTGCCACCAGCCGACAGGTCGGTCGCCTCGCACTGCTCGACACGCTCTGGGTGGCGATCATCGGCACGTTGCTCGGATTGGCCCTGTCGTTTCCCGGTCTTGCCTTCTTCTCCCGTATCGCCGTCGGCGGCGGGGCCTGGTACCGATCCGACCTGTATCCCGGTGCCGCCGTGCTGGCCCTCATCGGCGTGGCCTCGGTGACGATCGCCCTCCTGTCGACGCTGGCCACGCTTCGCCGGGTCGCCATCAGCCCACTGGGTGTCGTCACCAACGCCGATCCGGGAAGGGCCGGCTGGTTCCGCCTCCTCGCCCTCGTCGGTGCCGTCGGCCTGTTCGCCGTCATCATCGGAGATGGTGAGCAGAGCACCGTCATCGTGTTGGGAGCATGGGCCGCGTTGATGGCCTCCACGTTGATCGTCGGACCGCTACTGGTCCGTACCATCGGTTCGATCTGGGCGTGGCTGGCCCGAGGCGGAACAAGCCTGTTGGCCGCCCGCCGCCTGCTCGACGATCCGAGCGGTGTGTACCGTCAGGTCGGTGGACTGGCGCTGGCCAGCCTGATCGCCGGTGTGCTGACGGTGAGTACCGGCGTCGTCTCCTCCCCCCGGCTCGGTGACGACCGGACGCTGACCTTCGGCGTCGTATCCGACACACCGGCCGCGACCGTCGACCAACTCGTGACCGAGCTGGGACCACTGTCGGAGTCGGTGGAGATCGACGAGCCGATCCGGTCCTTCCCGCGCAGTGCCACGGTCGTGTTGCCCGACGGGGCGGATGCCAACACCGAGCAGGTGGTGCGGGAGGTGATCGCCGCCCACCTCCCCTCGGCGGTCGTAGCCACCGACGCCGAATCCATGACGCTGCTCAAGAACCTGATCGTCGACTTCCAGAAAGCGTCACTGTGGATGATGGCCGTGGCCGGTGTTGCCGCTGCCATCGGTGTGGGGGCGCAACTGGCGACGTCGATCATCGACAACCGCAAAGGCCTCACGGCGATCCGTATGGCCGGTGTCTCGGTGTCCGACGTCGCTCGATCCCGCCGCTGGGCGGTCATGGTCCCCGTCGTCTTCGCCACCCTCGGTGCCGGCGGCATCGGCGTGTGGGCCGGAGCGCTGTTCGCGGACGTCGACCTCAGCGTGCGCCCCTTTGCTACGCTCCTGGCTGTGACCGCCGTTGCCCTGGCCATGACGCTGCTGGCGGAGGCGGCCAGCCGACCGCTGCTCCACCGCTACACCAACGACCGGACGATCCTTGACGGGTAGCGGACCGTCCGGCTGGCGGGACGCCCTCGACGGCGAGACGACGTCCATCTGGTACCGACGGCTCGGCCGGAGCTTCATGGCTCTGGCCAACCTCGGTCTGCTCCTTGCGCTGCTGTTCGACGCCTTGAGCGGTGTCGGCGAACAGGGGACGGTGCTGCTCGGTCAGCTCCTGGTCGGGGCGGCCTTCCAGTTCGCCCGTCGCCGGCTCGACGTGGCCGTGATCGCCGTGGTCGTGTTGACCTTGGTAATCTCGACCTTTGACGCCGTCGTCGGTGGGGGTGTCTCACCGGGCACGGTCGAGGCCGGGGCCCTGATCCTGCTCGCCGGCATGGTGACCTACGGATCCGAAGCCCGGCGGGCGATCGTCGAGCTTCCCGCCATCTTCTTCACCATCCTCTACTCGAATGCGGTGACACTGCCATCGACGGGAACCCTCGTCTTCACCGTGTTGTTCTGGGTGTGCGCCGCGTTGACCAGCGGCGTCGGCCTGTTCCTGCGTGTGGCATCGGCCGAGCGGGACAGATCGGCGGCCGCGGCCCGCAACGCCGAGCGGATGGAGATGGCCCGCGAGCTGCACGACGTGGTGGCCCACCATGTGACCGGCATGGTGGTCCAGGCCCAGGCCGGGCATCTCATCGCCCGACGAGATCCCGAGCGGGCCGAGGCCATGTTCGCCGAGATCGAGGCGGCCGGCACCGAGGCGATGGGTTCCATGCGCCGTCTCGTGGCGTCACTACGGGCCGGCGACGAGGACGCCCTGGTCTCGATGGACCCGAGGAGGGAACTGGAGGAACTGGCGGCCACGGCCGAAGCGGCCGGCTACCGGGTCGACCTCGAGATCGGAGAACTCCCCCCGACGCTGGGTTCGACCGTCGTGAGGCTGACCAGGGAGGCGTTGACCAACTGCCGGAAGCACACTCCCGCCGGCACGGCCGTCTCCGTCGAGGTCGATGCCGACAGCTCGTCGATGACCTGGACCGTCGTCGACGACGGCCCGGGCCGGAGTGGTGACGCCCGGACGGGTTTCGGCCTGGTCGGACTGCGTGAGCGGGTCGAAGCACTCGGCGGGTCGTTCTCCGCCGGGCCGGTCGGCGGGCGGGGCTGGAAGGTGGCTGCGCTGATTCCGCTCGCGGCCACGACCGATGGGGAACGCGACGGGGGCGTCGGGCCCGACGAAGGAGGAAGCAGGGATCATGCCTGACCTTGTCGCTGACGACCAGATCACACGGGTCCTGCTGGCCGACGACCAGCCGATGGTTCGAACCGGGATCCGGGTGATGCTCGAAGCAAGTGGCATGGAGATCGTGGCCGAGGTCGGAAACGGTCGTGACGCCGTCGACGCGGCGCTCGAGCTACGACCCGACGTGTGTCTCATGGATATCCGTATGCCGGGGATGGACGGCTTGGAAGCCACCCGACTGCTCGCCGGCCCGGGCGTCGCCGATCCCATCGCGGTGGTGGTTGTCACCACGTTCGATCAGGACGACTACGTGCATCGGGCGCTGCGAAACGGAGCCAGCGGGTTCATTCTCAAAGACGCCGGCCCGGCTCTGCTGGTGGAGGCGGTTCAGGCCGCTGCCCGAGGTGACGCACTGATATCCCCGTCGATCACCGTCCGGCTGCTCGACCAGTTGGCCGGCTCGAACCTTGGCGCCGAAGGACCGGTTCAGCCACTCGAGCCGCTGAGCGAGCGAGAGGAGGAGGTGCTGAGGCTGGTGGGCCGGGGCAGGACGAACAACGAGATCGCCGAGGAGCTCTTCATCTCGCTGGCCACCGTCAAGACCCACCTCAACCATCTGTCGAACAAGATCGGAGCCCGTAACCGCGTCGAGTTGGCGGCCTGGGCCTGGGATACTGGCAGGATGACCTGACGTCTGGCCCGGCCTCGCCGGCCCGGCGCCAGCCCAGCCGGACGAGGCGGTGTCTCGGTACTATCATCAGGGACATGGACCCTGTGCAGACGGATCGCCCTCGCATGCCCGAGGGATACGGCGTGCCCTCCGATTCCCAAGGACTGCGATCGTGGGCCGAAATCGAGGGCCAGCTGGAGACGGCCATGCACGTCTGGCTGTCGACCACCCGGCCCGACGGCCGTCCCCACGCCGTACCCCGGTGGGGGGTGTGGGTCGACGGCCGATTCTGGTACGACGGTTCGCCCGACACGATCCACGCCCGCAATCTCGCCTCCAACCCGGCCTGTGTCCTCCATCTGGAGAGCGGAGCGGACGTCGTGATCGTCGAGGGGACCTCGGCCCCGTCAGAGCCGGTTGACGGCGGGCTCGGTACCAGGCTCTCGGATGCGTTCCGCGCCAAATACGCCGCCAGAGGTTATGAGCCGACGGCCGACGCCTGGTCCGGTCCGGGTGCCGGTGGGCTGTGCGTGCTGACCCCGACGAAGGCCATGGCGTGGCGTGACTTCCCCGTTGACGTGACCCGATTCCGGTTCTGACGAGTCAGCGGGCACACCGGACGGGCTACCAGCGGTTGCGGTGGATCTGGTCGGCCAGCGGTCGGCGGGCCCGCACCGACCCCGAGCCGGTCGGCAACTCGTCGGCCGCCCGGTAGCCCAGGCCGATCACGCCGACAGGCCGGATGCCGTCCGGCACACCGAGCTCGGCCAGCAGCTCGGCTTCGCCGTGGCTGATACCGAAGAACCATGCACCCAGCCCGGCATCGACTGCGGCCAGGAGTGCCGTCATGGACGCCATCGCCGCGTCGATGTCCCAGAACTTGACCGGCCAGGCGTCCTCATCGGCCAGGCCGAAGTCGGCCTTGTCCGGCTCGGCGTAGCGGGCCAGGTAGGGCCGCTTGTCGGCGATGGGAAGCACGATGACGGTCGGTCGGGCGGCGAGTGACTCATCCTCCATCGGGAACCGGGGGTTGTCGGTGATCCGCCAGAACCCGGCAACCGATTCGGGGGTGTCGAGCACCACGAAGTCGACCCCCTGGGAGAATCCGGCCGTCGGGGAGCGGCGGGCAAGATCGAGTACGTGATCGACGACCTCGGGTGGGACCGGTCGTTGATCGAAGCGTCGGATCATCCGGCGGCGGCGTATCACCTCTTCGAGTTCCATGATCGTGAGCCTACGGACGGAATCCCCAGGTGGTCGGCCCGGGCTGGAGGGTGCGCCGGGCGAGACGCACCCAGTCGCACAGCATCGGGCGGGTGTCGCGTGGATCGATGATCTGCTCGATCTCGTAGAACTCCGCCGATCGCAGCGGTGACCGCACCCGATTGAGCCGCTCCGCGATCGCCGCGTGGAGCGCGTCGGGATCCTCCGAAGCCTCCAGTTCGGCCTTGTAGGCCACCTCCAGGCCACCTTCGAGGGGCAGCGATCCCCAGTCGGCCGACGGCCACGCCATCCGCATCGACGTCGCCCCAGGGACCCGGTTCGACGCCCCGGCCACCCCGAACGCCTTGCGGACCAGCACCGTGCAGTAGGGCACGGCCAGCTGTCGCAACGCCACCAGTGCGATCGAACCGGTGCGGATCGTGCCTTCCTCCTCCGAGGTCTTGCCGATGACGAAACCCGGGCAGTCCTCGAAATGGATGAGCGGCAGTTTGAACAGCGAGGCCAGGTCGGCGAGCCGGATCAACTTGCGGCACGCGTCGTTGGTCCAACCCCCGCCGTAGATTCGGGGGTCCTCGGCGTAGACCGCCACCGGAACGCCATCCAGGCGGGCCAGACCGCCGATGATCGACGTACCCCACGCCCGCCCGATCTCGAAGAAGCTCGACTCACCGTCGGGGCTTCGATCGAACACGGCGGCGAGGATGGCCCGCATGTCGTAGGCCTGCCTGGGTTCGCGAGGCACGATGGAGATCAGGTCCTCCTCCCGCCGGCCCGGGTCGTCGCCCCAGTCCTCGACCGGCGCCAGCTCGTCGACACTGCCGGGAAGATAGGACAGGAAATGCAACGCCCGGTCGAAGGCCTCGGCCTCGGTGGCGACGACATCGTCGATCGAACCGTTCGTGGTGTGGATACGGGCGTGGCCCAGCTCCTCTTTGGTGACCGAACCGAGGCCGGCCTGTTCCACCAGAGCCGGCCCGGCGATCATCATCTGCGACGTGTCGGCCACCATCACCGAGTAGTGGCAGGTGGTGGCCCGAGCCGCGCCGAAACCGGCCACCGATCCCAGCACCAGCGACACCGACGGCGCGACGTTCAGATGGTCGATCACGGTGTGCCAGCCCGGCAGCAGCGGAATGTAGGTTCGGCCGGCCATCTCGATCGTCTTGACCGAGCCCCCGCCCGACATGCCGTCGAGGAGGCGCACGTGGGGCAGTCGCATCTCGAGCGCTATCGACTCGGACTCCTCCCGCTTGGCCGAGATCGACGCGTCGTTCGAGCCGCCTCGCACGGTGAAGTCGTCGCCGGAGATCACGACGGGACGACCCTCCAACTCGGCCAGTCCGAACACGAAGTTCGACGGAACCAGCTCGACGAGATTGCCGTCGTCGTCATAGGACGCCACGCCGGCCACCTTCCCCAGCTCCCAGAACGTGTCCGGGTCGACGATCGCGGCGATCCGTTCCCGGACCGTCTGCTTGCCGAAGTAGTGCTGGCGTTCGACCTTGTCCGGCCCGCCGAGCTGTTCGGCCATGGCCTCCCGGCGTCTCAACTCCTCGAGTTCCGGCTCCCAGCTCATCGGGCCCGAGCGTACTCACCGCCGCGCCCGGAAGCCAGAATCGAGCGGGTCGGGCCAGGAGGCCGAGAACTCACGCCGGTTGGAGCGACCGAAGCCTGCTCGGCCATCATGGACCGGTGACCGGTCCCCCGACCCAGATGCCGACCTCGATCGCCGATGCCGTCGAAGCAGCCGATCTGCGGATCCTGGTGCTGTGCCTCTATCACCTCACCGGCGATGAGATATGGCTGAGTGAGCGATACGCGCCGGCCCGCGACGTCCGCTTGGTTGCCGACCCCGACGCCGGGTTCGATGCCGAGGCACGGGCGGAGATCAGGGCCTGCGCCGTCGACCTGCTGACCGGGGCCGGTCCTGGCGCAGGGACCGCTGAGGTAGTACCGCAACCGGTTGTGACCGACCCCGATCCCGAGACGTTCCAACGGATGCTGTCGTTCTGCCTCGGTGAGCCGGTGCCCGACGAGTACGTGCCGATGATGCTCGAGGACTTCGGCTTCACCTCCGAGGACGCCCGCTGGGCCGACGGTCGGCCGGACCGACCACCCCACGCCACCGACGTCGACCACGATGTCCTGATCATCGGAGCCGGCGTGTCCGGCCTCTGTCTCGGGATCAAACTCGACGAGTTGGGGATCCCGTACACGATCGTCGAGAAGAACCCCGATGTCGGCGGGACCTGGTACGAGAACCGGTACCCGGGATGCGGCGTCGACACCCCGAACCACTTCTACAGCTACTCGTTCGCCCCGAACCCGAACTGGACCCGCTACTTCTCACTGCGCGACGAACTGTACGAGTACGTGCAGAACTGCTCCGTCGACTTCGACCTTCGGGCCCGGATCCTGTTCTCGACCACGATGACCTCCGCGGCGTGGGATGAGAACCGGGAGCGGTGGCGGGTGAGGCTGATCGACGGGGACGGGGCCGAGCGCGAGACCACGACGAGGATCCTGGTCAGCGCCACCGGGCACTTCAACCAGCCGATGGCGGCGCGTTTTGCCGGCGACGAGGACTTCGACGGCCGTATCGTTCACACCGCTCGTTGGCCGGACGACCTCGATCTTGTCGGCGCCGATGTTGCCGTGATCGGCACCGGCGCATCGGCGGTGCAACTCGTGCCTGCGATCGCCCGACAAGCCGGTCGTGTCACCGTCTATCAGCGCACGCCTCAATGGGTGCGACCGACCGAGAACTACAACGGCGTCGTCGATCCTCGCAGTCGCCGGCTGTTCGCGAACCTGCCCTACTACGGCCGCTGGTACCGCTTCGCCCAGTTCTGGCGCTACGGCGACGGCCTCCTGCGATTCCTGCGGCGGGACCCGGACTGGCCTCACCCTGAGCGGGCCATGAACCGGATCAACGACCGTCACCGTGTCGAGATGACCGATCACATCGTCGAGTCGCTGGCGGAGAAGCCCGAGCTGATCGAGGCGTGCATTCCGTCGTACCCGCCGTTCGGGAAACGCATCTTGTTGGACAACGACTGGTACGCGACGTTGTGCCGACCCGACGTCGATCTCGTCACCGAGCCCATCGAGCGCTTCGACCCCGACGGCATCCGCACGACCGACGGGCGGTTGCGTCAGGCCGATGTGATCGTGCTGGCCACCGGGTTCACCGTCACCACCCTGGCGGCCAGGCTCAACATCGTGGGGCGCAACGGCACCGACCTGGCCGACGACTGGGCCGATGACAACCCGACGGCCTACCTCGGCATGACGGTTCCGAAGTTCCCCAACCTGTTCATCATGTACGGTCCCAACACCAACCTCGGTCACGGCGGCAGCGGTATGTGGGTCGGCGAAACCCAGGCTCGCTACATCGCCCATTGTCTGGTGATGATGGAGGAGGGGGGCCGGAACACGATCGAGGTTCGGCCGGAGCGTCGTGACGACTACACGGCCGAGATCGACGAGGCCCACGCCGAACTGATCTGGGCTCACCCGGGCACAACCACCTACTACCGGAACGCCAACGGGCAGGTCCGCTCGCCGATGCCGTTCCGCATGGCCGACTACTGGCACCGCACCCGACGTCCGGATCCCGCCGACTTCGTGTTCGGCCCAGGGCAGGAGCCACCGGGTGTCTCCTGATGCCAACTGCTGAAATCCGGAGTTACCGCTCCGTTTCGCTTGACTGATTCTTAGTGCAGCTCTGGCCGTTCCAAGGAAGGTCTGCACCCGGGACCGCATGATGCTCCGGTACTGTGGAAGGGCCGCCCTCGGAGGTGAGGCTAGGACTGCGATCGACCAGCGGACGCAGCTCACCGCCCGACAAGTCGGATGATACCGAACCGGCACCGGCGTATGGAATGAGACCGCTCAAAGTTTGGCACAGGGTCGGAGCGCCGACCTGGAAGAGATCGGGAACGATTGTGTTTGCCGCGGTCATCGGTGTGCTTCTGATCGGCGGAACGGCCATGGCCGCGAACCTCGGCCTCCTCACCGGTCCCACCTACCAGGATCACAGCTATCGCTTGAGCGTGCCCCGGCCGGTGCTGAGGGTGACGCTGGTCCCGGTTGACGAGACGCCGTCGACCTCTGGGTCGACAACCGTCCCCGCACCGTCCGCGGACACGACCGATGACACCGTCGACCGCGGCCCCGCCGATGACAACAGTGACGATCCGTCCGACACCACCACGACCGCTCGCCAAGAGCCGGCTCCCACCGAAACCGATGGCGGTGATCGCGCCGACGACGATTCCGACGATGCAGACGATGAATCCGATGGAGATTCCGATGACGGATCGCATCCGTCACCGTCAGCCGGGTCGGGACAACGGATTGACGGTCGACCCGAGGGGCGAAGCGTCGACGGTGCCGGCAGTCTCCTACGAGGTGACGACGGCCGCCTCGACGACGACTGAACAGCAGGACCGGCGGTCGTCTCGGAGCCGCGCCGCCGCCTCCATGCTGCAAGCGTCAAGGCCGGCTTCAGTGGCTCTCAGCCGCCCGACGGGGCAGGCCCCAGCGTCGATTCCGTGAGGACTCGACGGCAGACTCCGCCCATTCGTCGTCGAGCGGCGACCACTCGACGGTGTTCCGGTAGAGGGCGTCGGCCGCCTGTGGCTCGGTCAGACGACCGTCGCTGGGGAACAGCGTCGGCCAGCCCGTTGTGACCCGGAGCCCGCGACCGTGCGGGTTGTCGTCGAAGATCAACGTGCCGCCACTGGCCTCGATCAGCGAGGCCACCACCGCCAGACCCAGTCCCGTGCCGGGACGTCCGTGGTCGGCCCGCCAGAACCGGTCGGTCGCCCGAGCCTTTTCCTCATCGGTCAGGCCCGGCCCCTCATCGGTCACTACCAGGCGATGGTGCATGTGGCCCCGCTCGACCGAGACCAGGATCCGTGAGCGCGGCGGTGCGACGTGGAGGGCGTTGTCGAGCAGGTTGTCGAGAACCTGCTCGATCGCCCCGGCCACGGCGATCGCCTCGACCTTGCCCTTTGGTCGGTTCAGCAGCAGCTCGACCTCTTGATCCGCGGTGGCCTGCCAGGTGTTGACCCGGTCGGCGGCCAGCGATCCGAGGTCCACGGCGGTCAGGCTGGGCGGTCCGTCGTTGCGGGCCAGTTTGAGCAGATCGCCGACGAGGTTCGAGAGGCGGATGGTCTCCTCGATGGCGGCCTCGATCTCGACCCGGGACGTGGCGTCGATGGCGGCGGCCTCGAGGTTCTCGAGCCGGAGGCGCAGGGAGGTGAGCGGCGTTCGCAACTGGTGTGACGCGTCACCCACGAACGAACGGTGACGTTCGATGAGCTGTTCGAGTTGCCGCCCCATGGCGTTCATCGACGCCGCCAGTTCCTGGATCTCCCCCGGTGTCTCGGGGTCGGACACCTGGAGCGGGCTGAAGTCGCCGCGACCGAAGCGTAGCGCGGAGGTGCGAAGCCGTTTGATCGGCTCGGTGGCCGAGCGGGCCACAGTCAAACCGACCAGCGCCAGGGCGGCCAGGATGAGGGCGGCGATGGCCACCAGGCCGATCCAGAACCGTCGGATACGGCTGTTGACCTCCTCCGCGTCGATCGTGAGCCGCAGGGCGCCCTGCACGTTGCCGCCCGATGCGATCGGCACCGCCACGTACAACAACTCCGTGTCGAGCGTTTCCGAGTCGCGATAGCCGGCGTCCCGGAGGCCGTCGAGGGCAACGACGATTTCGGGACGGGTGGCGAAGTTCCGTCCCGACTCGCGGCCGGTGTCGGCCACTGAGATGCCGTCGGCGTCGACGACGACCAGTCGGGCGCCGGTGTCCGCGCTGTAGTTACGAGCCACCTCGAGGTCGCTGTTCGCGCCGGGCGACTCGGTGTCGAGGACATCCTGATAGTACGTGGCGAGCACCACCGCGTCGCGTTCGGCGTTGGCGATGAAACGCTCCCGTTCCAGCTGGTAGTAGAAGATGGCCAGCGGGATTTCGAGAATCAGGAGCACGATCAGACTGACGAGCAGGTAACTCAGAACGAGTCTGCGCGTCATCGATCCGCCGTTTCACCTCGTGCCGACCCGGCGGCGGTCATGACTCCTGCTCGTTCTCCGCCAAACGAAAGCCGACCCCTCGAATGGTCTGGATGAGGGTCGGGTCGGTTTTCTTGCGGAGCGATGCCACGTGCACGTCGAGGGTTTTGGTCGACCCCCACCAGTTCTCGTCCCAGACGTCGTTGATGAGTTGCTCCCGGGTGACGGCGGCCCCGGGATCCGACGCGAGGGCCGCCAGCAGGTCGTATTCCTTGGGCGTGAGATCGACGCGGCTGCCGTCGTATTCGACGTGGCGGGCTCGGCGATCGATGCTGAGCGAACCCCACTCGACCCGCTCCTCCTCGGCCGGGCGCGATGCGGCCCGGCGGAGCACCGCCCTGATTCGAGCCACCAGCTCGCGGAACCCGAAGGGCTTCACCACGTAGTCGTCGGCTCCCAGCTCGAGCAGCATCACCCGATCGATCTCGTCCTCGCGGGCCGTGACGACGATGATGGGCACGGTGCTGGCCGCCCGCAGATTCTGGCAGACGACCCGACCGTCGAGATCGGGCAGACCGAGGTCGAGCAGAACCAGGTCGACCGGCTCGGCTTGGAGGGCCTGGGCTCCGGTGGTGGCCAGCTGAACCTCGAAGCCTTCCCGTTCCAAACCCGCCTTCAGCGGCTGGCTGATCGACGAATCGTCTTCGACTAGCAGAAGCTCCACGGAGCCAGGATTGCACCCAAAGGGGTCAAAGACAAACATTTTTGTCGAACGATGGGCACCATGATGGAAATCGGGTGACCCGGGACCGGGCGGCGCGCCTCAGACTCGCCTTCGTGTTTCACCTGGGGAAACGGGGCGAACCTAGGCCAGAAGCCTCCGGGCCGCCTCGATGACGACCTCGATGGCCCGCTCCTCGGTGGCGGCGATCGCGGCTTCGTCCGTGGGGATTTCCTCGAGTGCCCGGTTGGCGATCACCCCGGCCACGCACCCGGCCCGCCAGCCGTTGGCCGAACACATCGTGAAGAGCGTCGCCGACTCCATCTCGTAGTTGATCACCTTCAGTGCCCGCCAGTCGGCCAGCGAACCGCGGAACCGGGCCGTGACCGTGCCGGCCACCGTGTCGTATCGCTCCTGGCCGGGGTAGAACGTGTCACTCGATGCCGTGATACCGACCCGGTAGTCGGCGCCGATGGCCTCGGCCGCCTCGACCAGTGCCTTGGTGCACCAGAAGTCGGAGGCGGCCGGATATTCGCTCGGAGCGAAGTGGAAGCTGGCGCCGTCGAGCCGGACGGCGGCCTGGGTGACGACGATGGTGCCGGATGTGACGTCGGGTTGAATCGATCCGGTGGTGCCGACCCGCAGGAAGGTCCGCACGCCGAGCTGGGCCAGCTCCTCAACCGCGACCGAGACCGAGGGTCCACCGATACCGGTCGAGCACACCACGACCGGGGTGCCGTCGAGGTGTCCCAGATGGCTGGTGAACTCCCGCTGGGTTGCGAGGTGCCGGGCGTCGCTCAAGTGGCTGGCGATGCGGGCGACACGGGCCGGGTCGCCGGGCACGATCGCCAGCGTCGCTCCGGTGAGATCATCGGAGTTGAGGCCGAGGTGGAACACGGACGCTTCGGAGGCTGTCATGGTGTGAGCGTAATCCAGGGCGAGACGCTGCTCCACCGTTTGGGAGTTCAGCGGCGTCTCAGCCGGCGACGCGTTGCCGGAGAGGGCCGGGCCGGAGTGCCACGGCGGAGGAGACCACCACGAGGAGCCCGATCAACGCCGCGCCGGTGATGGTCAGGAGTGCGGTCCGATCGCTGCTCAGCGATGCCAGCGACGTGACGACCACCGGCATCGACATCGACGGGTAGGCGAATAGATAGAAGGTGGAGGAGAGAGCGCCCCGTCGGTGGTCCTCGGCGATGGCGCCCAGTAGGGCGAGACAGCCGGCGGTTATGCAGCCCGAGGCGGCACCGAGGGCCATGGCCGCCGGCAGAACCAGGGGCCAGCCTCCCGTCCAGAACGCCGTGGTGCCGAGGACATAGCCCGTGAACCCGAGTGCCATACCGCTGATCAGCGTCGGTGTCGGTCCGTGGCGGTTGAGGATCGGTCGGGCCACGATCCCGCTCCAGGCCGTCAGCGCTGCCGCGGCGCCGGCGACCTGGATCACGTTTCCCCCCATCGCCGGGCTGAGCATGACGGGGAACAGGGCAAACGAGGTCGACGGGAAGGCGAAGACCCAGATGGCGGCCGGAACGACCGTCAACCAGAAGATGGTGCGGCCGTTTCGGGGAATCCCCAGGTTCGGACGCAACGACGGGCGGCTCGACGACTCCGGCCGGGTCTCGGGAATGCGCAGCAGGAACGGCATCAGCGCGGCGGTCAACCCGAGGTGGAGTACGAACGGTGTGACCAGCGGCCACGGGGCCACGGCGGCAAGCGCAGCGGAGATGGCCGGGCCGAAACCGAAGCCGACGTAGGTGGCAACGGTGGTCCACACGGCGGCCCTCACCTGGGTTCCGGGTCCGAGAAGCTCCTGTACCCAGGCCGTGCCCACGGCGAGAACGGCACCGACCGACACCCCGAGCAGGCAGCGACCGGCCAGCAGGAGGGGATAGGAATTGCGACCGAGGATGATCAGGAACGACGCCAGCGCGGCGAGGGCGACGAAGGGCACCGTCATCGGCTTGCGGCCGAAGCGGTCGCCGGCCGGACCGGCAAACAGCAGCGTGGTCAGGATGCCGGCGACGTACACCACGAAGATCGTCTGGGTCTCGGTCGGGCCGAGGTCGAGTCGGTCGCGGTACGAGACGAGAAACGGGGTCGAGACGTTGGTGGCGTAGGCGGTGAGGAAGATGGCGGCGAGGGCCAGCCGATGATGGGAAACCGACGATCGAGGAGCCACAGGGCAAAGTCTGCCTCGGGGGGTGGTGATGGTGGCGAACCGTGCCTCGATGCGGAGGTCTTGCCCGCTTCCGTCGTACTTGACCGCGAGTCCGAAAGACCGTACATTTGGATGAGCGCCAGGGCCGGTCGTGCCGATCGGCACGAGGAACCGGGACCGTGAAGGGGAATGATGATCTTCGAGCAGCACTATCTCGACTGTCTCTCGCAGGCGTCGTACTTCATCGGTGACGAGACCTCGGGGCGGGCCGTGGTGGTCGACCCGAGGCGGGACATCGCTCCCTACCTCGAATCGGCCGCTGAACACGAGATGACGATCGAGCTGGTGTTGGAGACCCACTTCCATGCCGACTTCCTGTCGGGACATCTGGAACTGGCCCACGCCACCGGCGCCACCATCGCCTACGGCGACAAGGCGGTGACCGAGTTCGAGTCCCGCAAACTGGCCCACGGGGAGCGGATCAGCCTCGGCCAGGTCGAGCTGGAGATACGCCATACCCCCGGGCACACGCCGGAGTCGATCAGCATCGTGGTCTACGAAACGGCCGACGCCGAACCCCACGCCGTGTTGACCGGTGACACGCTGTTCATCGGCGACGTCGGCCGCCCCGATCTGTTGTCGTCCAAGGGCGTGACGAGTGAGGAGCTCGCGTCCTTGCTCTACGACTCGCTGCACAACCAGCTCATGACACTGCCCGACGCCACCCGGGTCTACCCGGCGCACGGTGCCGGCTCGGCCTGTGGCAAGAACCTGTCGACCGAAACCAGCTCGACGATCGGCGAGCAGCGCACCCAGAACTACGCCCTGGCCGCGATGGACAAGCAGGACTTCATCGCCGTGGTCACCGAGGGCCAGACCGCCC
The DNA here is from genome assembly GCA_965216675.1 of Acidimicrobiales bacterium. Lineage (GTDB taxonomy): Bacteria > Actinomycetota > Acidimicrobiia > Acidimicrobiales > SZUA-35 > JAHELU01. The sequence goes on from CBDCGK010000004.1 coordinate 4,492,265, forward strand.
CTCCCGCCTACTTCGCCTACGACGCGGTGCTCAACCGCGAAAACCGGCCGATTCTCGACGAGACGACGCCGCCAAAGGCACTGACTCTCGACGAGGTGGTGCGAGCCCAACGGCAGGGTGCCGTCGTGCTCGACACCCGTGACCCCAACGAGTTCGCGGCCGGCCATCTCATCGGCTCGATCAACATCGGCCTCGCCGGGCGCTACGCCGAGTTCGCCGGTGGTGTGGTCCAGCCTGGCGCCGCGATGGTGCTGGTGGCCACCGAGGGGGAGGAGTTGGAGGCCAAGATCCGGCTGGCCCGCATCGGGTTCGACAACGTGATCGGCCACCTCGACAATCCACTCGGTGTCTTCAACGACAACCCGGACGACGTGGCCCGCAGTTCCCGGGTCGACGTCAGGGCGATGCGGGAGGCGATGGAGTCGCTCGACGGCGTACAGGTCGTCGATGTGCGTCAGCCGGGGGAAACCGCGGGCGGTGTCGTTCCCGGCGCCCACCTCATTCCCCTGACCACGCTGAACCAGCGGCTGGCGACGCTCGACGCGTCGAAACCGACGATCGTCTATTGTGCCGGCGGATACCGTTCGTCGATCGCGGCCAGCCGCCTGGCCACCGCCGGTTTCAACGACGTCTCCGACCTGCTCGGCGGCTTCGGTGCCTGGCAGGGTGCCGGTGCGCCGATCGCCGGTGTCGACAGCGTCGAGCCGGCGGTGGCGCACTAGTTGCCGGTCAACCGGCGAGCGTCGGCACACCGTCACAACGTTCACGACCCGAATCGAGAGGAGAGGGCAACACCATGACCCGAATGGGGTTTCTACTGGACAGCGACAGCTGTATCGGTTGCCACGCCTGCACCGTTGCCTGCAAGAGCGAGCATGATGTTCCCCTCGGGGTCAATCGGACCTGGGTGAAGTACATCGAGACGGGGACCTTCCCCGACGTCGCCCGCAAGTTCAATGTGATGCGGTGCAACCAGTGCGACGATGCGCCGTGCATGAAGATCTGCCCGACCTCGGCGCTGTACCGGGCGGCCAACGGGGTCGTCGATTTCTCCGACGACGACTGCATCGGCTGCAAGTCGTGTATGAACGCCTGCCCCTACGACGCCCTCTACATCAATCCCGAGACCAACACCGCGCACAAGTGCAACATGTGCAACCACCGGCTCGAGGTCGGCTTGTTGCCGTCGTGTCAGATCGTGTGCCCGACCGAGGCCATCAAGATCGGTGACCTCGACGACCCCACATCCGAGATCAGCCGGATCATCGCCCGCGACGACGTGGCGGTTCGAGCCCCCGAGCAGAACACGAAACCAAAGGTCTATTACCGGGGCGCCGACCAGGCGTCGCTCGACCCGACCCGCACCGCCATCGCCAACGACGGCATGATCTGGGCCGACACGCTGCGTGACGCCAACGGTCAGCGACATCCGACCGTTCCGGTTCACACCGGTTCGAAACCGACCGATGAGGCCGGTGTCGTAGCCCGCACCGCCTACACCACGGCGCACATGATGACGTGGAAGGAGAAGGTGTCGGGCTACCTCGTGACCAAGGCGGTGGCCGCCGGCGCAATGTTGATGGCGTCGCTGATGGTGCTGCTCGGTCACTCGACCGCCCAGGCCGCCGTCGGAGTCATGCCGCCAATGGTGGCCGGCGTGTTCCTGGCGCTGACCGGCGTGTTGTTGATCGGCGACCTCAAACAGCCCGGCCGGTTCCACTATTTGATCACGAAGGGCAACTGGACGTCATGGTTGGTGAAGGGCGCCTACGTGCTGATGGCCTTCGCCCTCGTGTGTGCGCTGTGGTGGATCGGCGGCCTGACCGAGGCGTCGGGCCTCATCAAGGTGCTGGCCGTACCGGCCGTGCTGACGGCGGCCGCCACGGCGGGCTACACCGCCTTCCTTTTCGCTCAGTGTGAGGGTCGCGATCTGTGGCAGACGCCGCTCCTGCTCCCGGTGTTGCTGGCCCAGGCGGTGACGGCCGGTGGTGCAGTGTTCGGCATCGCCGATCTATTCATGGACATCCCGTCACCGGCCGCCGTTCGGTGGGTGCTCCTCGGCGGGGTGGCCGCCACCGCCGCCCTGATCGCGGTCGAGCTGACCTCGCACGGCTCCCGAACCGTCGAGCTGGCGGTCGAGGCGATGACCAGGGGCCATTACGCACAACAGTTCTGGTGGGGCGGGGTCGTGGCCGGTCTCGTCGTGCCGGCCCTGTTCATGATCCTCGACCTGGCCAACGGTGGGACCTCGGCCCCGCTGGCCGCCGCGGCGGGTGTCTTCGCCCTCGTCGGCATGTTCGCCTACGAGGACGCCTTCGTCCGGGCCGGCCAGTCCGTCCCCCTCTCATGACTGGTAGCAGAACCCGAGCCGGGACCGCGCTTCCTGCTACCAGAGTTCGTCGGTTTACCCGTACAAGAAAGCAGCAGCCTCCGTCATGACCGAACTCCGCAGCTATCCTCCCCACGACCAGTGGCACGACTGGACCGAACTCGACGCCAAAGCCTGGCCCGAGCGCAAGGAGCGGAAGTACACGCTGGTTCCGACCACCTGCTTCAATTGCGAGGCCGGCTGTGGTCTGGTTGCCTACTTCGACCAGGAAACCGACCAGATCGCCAAGATCGAGGGCAACCCCGAGCATCCGGCCAGTCGAGGTCGCAACTGCGCCAAGGGCCCGGCCACCCTGAACCAGGTCTACGACCCCGAACGCATCCTGCATCCGCTCAAGCGAGTGGGGGAGCGGGGCTCCGGTCGCTGGGAGCGGATCTCCTGGGAGCAGGCGCTGGGCGAGATCGGCGGGCGGATGCGCACCGCATTCGAGGAGGACCGCCACAACGAGATCATGTACCACGTCGGCCGGCCCGGCGAGGACGGCTACGCCAACCGGGTGCTGCAGGCCTGGGGGGTCGACGGCCACAACTCCCACACCAACATCTGCTCGTCGAACGCCCGCATCGGCTACCAGTCGTGGATGGGCCACGACCGCCCGTCGTCGGACTTCGCCAACGCCGAGGTCATCATGTTGATCTCGGCCCACCTGGAGTCGGGCCACTACTTCAACCCTCACGCTCAGCGCATCATGGAGGCCCAGAGCAACGGGGCGAAGATCATCGCCGTCGACCCCCGGCTCTCGAACACCGGGGCCAAGGCCGACTACTGGCTGGCGACCTGGCCCGGCACCGAGCCCTTCCTGTGCCTCGCCATCGCCCGGGAGCTGATCGAATCCGAAACCTGGAACGAGGCGTTCGTCCGCCGGTGGACCAATTGGGAGACCTACCTCCAGCGTCAGCATCCCGATCTGCCCGTCGAGTGGTCGTCGGTGCGGACCGCCATGCTGCGGGAATACGCCGAGTACACGCCGGAGGCGGCCGAGCAGAAGACCGGTGTCGACGCCGCCACGATCCGTGAGATCGCCGAACTCATCGGCGCCCATCCGACCAAGCTCGCCACCCACAACTGGCGGGCGGCCGGTGCCGGCAACCTGGGTGGGTGGCAGGTGGCCCGCTGCCTGTTCTTCCTCAACGTGTTGACCGGGTCGGTGGCCACCAAGGGTGGAACCGCCGGCAACGGCATGAACAAGTACAGCCCGGCCCAACCGTTCGGCTCGAAGAAGCTCACCAAATGGAACGAGCTGGAGTGGCCCAAGGAGTACCCGCTCTCGTATCACGAGATGTCGATCCTTCTACCCCATTTCCTGAAGGAGGGCCGGGGCTCGCTCGAGGTCTACTTCTCCCGGGTCTACAACCCGATCTGGACCAACCCCGACGGCTTCACCTGGATGGAGGCGCTCAAAGATCCCGACATGGTGCGGTGCCACGTGGCCCTCACCCCGACGTGGTCCGAGACCTCCTGGTTCGCCGACTACGTCCTACCGATGGGGGTCTCGGCCGAACGCCACGACGTGCATTCCTATGAAACCCACGCCGGGCGGTGGATCGGGTTCCGACAGTCGACGTTCCGTCGCTACGCCGAGATCAAGGCCGCCCGCGAGGGTCGGGAGTTCGACCCTCAAACACCGTCCTATGAGTACAACCCGGGTGAGGTGTGGGAGGAGAACGAGTTCTGGATCCACCTGTCGTGGGCCATCGATCCCGACGGCTCACTCGGGGTGCGGACGTTCTTCGAGTCGGAGGAGCATCCGGGCAAGCCGATCACGGTCGACGAGTACTACGCCAAGATGTTCTCCGAGAGCGTGCCGGGTCTGGTGGAGGCGGCCGAGGCCGCCGGCCAGAGCCCGCTCGAGTACATGCGGGAACGCTCGGCCTTCGGTGTGCCCACCGACCCCTACGAGCCCTACGAGCGGCCGGTCGATCCGGGGGAGGTCGAGAACTGCACGAAGGATCATCGCGGCGTCTACATCAAGCCGGGCACCTCCGGGGCGTGGTCCGGCGACCCCGCCGATCTCGACGGCATCACCCTGGCCAAGCTGGGTGACGGGTCGCCTGCGGTCGACATCGACGGCGAGCCCAAGGAGGGGTTCCCGACCCCGTCGAAGAAGCTGGAGCTGTACTCCGAGACCCTCGCCGACTGGGGTTGGCCCGAGTACGCCACACCGACCTGGATACCGTCGCACGTTCACTGGGAGGACCTCGACATGGAGCCGGCCGCCGACGGCAGCGGCGGGAACGAGCGAATCCTGCTTCCCACCTTCCGCATCCCGACGCTCATCCACACCCGCTCGGCCAACTCGAAGTGGCTGAACGAGATCAGCCACCGTCATCCGCTGTGGATCCATCCCTCCGACGCTGAGAAGCTCGGTATCGCCGAGAACGGGCTGGTCCGGGTCACCACCCGCATCGGTCACTTCGTGATCGGCTCGTGGCGCACCGAAGGCATCCGGCCCGGCGTGGTGGCGGCATCACATCATATGGGTCGCTGGCGGCTCGAGGAGGGCGAGGCTCGATCCTGGGGTGCCGGCAAGGCGGCGATCGCGAGTTCCGCCAATGACGGTGGAGGGACGACGTGGCGCCTGAAGCGCGAGCACGGCAACGCCCCGTACGACTCGGCGTCATCGGCTCAGCCCGACGGTGACACCCAACGGATCTGGTGGACCGACACCGGCGTCCACCAGAACGCCACGTTCTGCGTCCAGCCCGACCCGATCTCCGGTATGCAGTGCTGGCATCAGCGGGTGCGAATCACGCCGGCCGAGCCGGACGACGAGTACGGCGACGTGGTCGTCGACACCGCCAGGTCGCGGGAGGCCTACCTCGACTGGCTGAGCAAGACCCGGTCGCCGGAGGGCCCGTTGCGCCGGCCGTTGTGGTATGCCCGGCCTCTCAAGCCGGTGGCGTCGGCCTATCTGCTGGCCGACTGAGCGGCATCGTGCCGGTCGAGCGCGAACACGGTCCAATCCACCGAGCGGCCGGGTTGTGATCCTCGTTTGATCGGCTACCCTATTGTACGTACATACTGATTGTACGTACATACGGATTATACGGTGTTAGCCTTCGTTTGACGATCACGTCGGGTGATGGGCGGACGAAGGCACCGGAAAGGACGGCAAGACATGGTCGATGCACTTCCAGCCCAGCTGCCCTGGTGGGTGGTCGGGCCCGGACTCGGACTCCTGGTGGTCGGTCTGTTCATGGTCAACAACCAGCCGCTCGGGGCCAGTGGCGCCTACGTTCAGACCTCCGGTTTGCTCCGGCGACGGCCCGATATCGCCGTGTGGCGCGTCTGGTACTTTGCCGGCATGTTCCTCGGTGGCCTCTTCGTCACCCAGATACTGCGTGACAACCGCGGCGGGGAGCTCCGCACCGGCTACGACGCACTGACCGGGACGTTCAGCCTGCCCGTCGTGGTCGTCCTGGTGTTCGCCGGGGCCACACTCCTCGGCTACGGAGCGGCAGTCGCCGGCGGTTGCACATCGGGCCACGGACTCTGCGGCGTGTCCCAGCGGTCACCGGCCAGCCTCACAATGACCGCCACCTTCGTCAGCACCGCAATCGTCGTCAGCCTCGCCATGCGGGCCGTATTCGGAGGAGCTCTCTGATGACCCCGACCAATCGATCCATGAACGTGGTCGGCCTGGTGGCCGGCAGCCTGTTCGGTGGCCTGCTCGCCGGCGGACTCCTGCACGAATACGACACCATTCACAGCACCCTGGTGCTCGAAGACCTGTACGTGTTCTTTGTGATGGGCTCGGCGATCGCCATCGCCGCTCCGCTGCTGTGGTTCCTCGAGCGCCGGCCCACGACCACGCTGATGACCGGCCTGCTCCAGCTGAGCCGGTCGAGGCCGGAACGTCATCACGTCGTCGGTGGAGTGTTGTTCGGCACCGGCTGGGCCATCGCCGGGACCTGCCCGGCTCCGGCGTTGGTCATGGCGTCATCCGGCGCATGGCTGGCGCTCGTGGCCATCGCCGGCATCTTTGTGGGCCTGTACATCCGGGAGGTGCAGACCCGGGTCCCGGCCGCGGGCGATGGCGACGACCGCAGCGACCAACCGGTGGTGGCCGACTTCGGAAAATAGCCGCATCCCTCGGCGAGAGGTGATCGACGGTCGTGTAGCGTGTCGGTCATGGCGTCCACCTTCGATCGCATCGAGAAGCTGGCTCTCGGCCTTCCCGAGGCCCGGCGGGTCGATATCGAGGCGTGGGGTGGTGAACCGACGTTCCGGGTGCGGGGGAAGAACTTCATCTTCGCCAACACGGAGGGAACCAGCGTCACGGTGAAGCTGTCGCGCGAGGAGGCCGAGGCCGTCGTGGCCACGGTCGACGGAGCCCATCCGACCGGCTACGGGCTCGGACGTCACGGCTGGATCTCGGTCGATCTCCCGAAACGACTCAGCCGGGAGCGTTGGGAGGAGTTGACCGAGTGGATCCTCACGAGCTACACCCTGGTCGCTCCGAAGACACTCGCCCACCAGGTGCTGGAGCCGGTCGACGACCAGCCCGCTCACCGGGATGCACGCCGATGAACGAGGCGCCCTCGTACAAACGCGACTTCATCGACTTCATGATCGAGGCCGACGTTCTCCGGTTCGGCTCGTTCGTCACCAAAAGCGGTCGGGAGACCCCGTACTTCATCAACACCGGCCTCTACCGGACCGGCAGCCAGATTCGTCGGCTCGGCGAGTTCTACGCCGACGCGATCCTCGATCGACTCGGTCGTGACATCGATGTGTTGTTCGGACCCGCCTACAAGGGCATCCCGTTGGCGGTCACCACGGCCTCCGCGCTCGCCGGGCGAGGACACGATGTGGCCTACTGCTTCAACCGCAAGGAGATCAAGGAGCACGGTGAGGGCGGGGCGATGGTCGGGCACGGGTTGCGCGACGGCGATCGGATCGTGATCGTGGAAGACATCACCACGGCCGGCACGGCGGTCCGGGAGGTCATCCCACTCCTCCGGGCCCAGGCCGACATCGAGTTGGCCGGACTGGTGGTCTCGGTCAACCGCTGTGAACGAGGAATCGACGAGCGGCCCGCACTCGAAGCCCTGGCCGAGGAGTTCGTCATGCCGACATTCGCCATCGTCGACGTGCACGACATCATGGCACTCGCCGGTCTCGACGAGCAGCAGCTGGCTGATATGGCCCGCTACCTGGAGCGGTACGGGGCCTGAGGAGTTCAGCGGGTAGGTGACGTGCGCAGCTCAGGAGCTTGCTCACATTCACGATGAATTCCAAGCCAAGGGTCAGGCGCGGAGCGCCTACCCGCCAGGCCCCTGACCCCGGGCCGGCTCCCACACCGGGAGGGGCGGCTCGCGAAATGGCAGACAGAGGGTCGGATCGACCGGGCGCCCCACCCCGAAGCCCTGGGCGAACGTGACGCCGAGACGCTGCAGGAGCTTCAGCGAGTCGGGTTCCTCGACGAACTCGGCAACGGTGTCCATACCCAGCGCATCGGCCACGCTGGCGATCGAGCTGACGATCGAGCTGTCGATCGGGTCGATTGCCAGGTCCTTGATCAGGGACCCGTCGATCTTCAGCACGTCGACCGGCAGGCGTTTCAAATAGTGGAACGTCGAGAAACCCGCGCCGAAATCATCGAGTGCGAACCGGCAACCAACCGCCGAGACCGTTTCGATGAACTGAACGGCGTCCGAGAACTGGGACAAGGCAGCCGTCTCGGTGATCTCGAACAGCAGCTTGCCTGCATCGACGCCGGGCCGGGACAGCTCCTGGAGCAGGTGGTCGAGAAAGCCTTCCGACTCCACTGATCGGGGAGACAGGTTCACCGAGAGGAAGTCGATCCGATCCATGTCGATGTTGCCGCCGTCGATGAGATCGGCCACCTGCGACACCACCCACTGGTCGATCTCGGTGACGAGCCCCAACCGTTCGGCGGGAGGGATGAACAGCCCGGCCGACGTCAATGAGCCGTCGGCCTCCTCCATCCGTATCAGCACTTCGGCCCGCACCAGGTCGTCGGACTCTCCGACCGGCACGATCGGCTGGGCCACCAGACGGAGGTGTCCGCTGCTGATCGCGTCGCGAAGCCGGCTGCCCCACTCGCCATCGGGACGACCGGTGGGCTTGTGGCTCTCGGTTCCGGTCGACACCGCGATCCGATTGCGACCTTCCCGCTTCGCCTTGTAGCAGGCAGCGTCCGCCCGCCCCAGAACCTCATCGGGGTTATTGTGATCGTCGACGGTCACGACACCGACGCTGATGGACAGGCCGAAGGTTCGACCCTCCCAGGTGAACAGTACGTCGGCGGCGGAGCGCCGGAGTCGTTCGGCGACACGGATGGCCGACGCCAGCCGACACCGGGGCAGGAGGACGGCGAACTCGTCACCGCCGAGCCGGCCGATCGCATCGTCGGCCTGCACGGTTCGCCGCACCAGATCGGCCAACTCGACGAGCAGCGCATCACCCGCCCGGTGGCCGGCCGTGTCGTTGACGATCTTGAACTGGTCGACGTCGATGTAGAGGACGGCCGCCCGCCCACCCGACTCGGCCAGATCGGTCAGCCGCCGGTCGAACTCCCGACGGTTCAACAGTCCCGTCAAGGGATCGTGGGTTGCCTCGTACTCGAGCTTCTCGGTGAGCTCGAACATCTCGGTGACGTCCTCACACACGATCAACACGGCGGCGTCGCTGTCGGCGGCCAGTCGGCGCCCGGTATGGCGGACCCGTCGTCGCTGACCGCTGGAGGTGACCATCGACGCCTCCCACGTCGTGACCTCTCCCTGATCCAGGGCGCTGATCGTCGCCAGCTGTTGCTCGACGAGCTGGTGCTGGTCGTCCGGATACAAGGTGATGAGCGGCTGATCGGTGATGTGTGACGGCTCGTGACCCAGCTGGTGGGCTCCGAACCTCGACACCTGAACCAGCCGGTTGTCGGAGTCGACCGTCATGGACAGCAGCGGGCTTTCGTCGACGATGGTGGCGAGCTGGCGATCCCGTTCGGCGACCGCCTCCAGCGCCCGGATCCGCTCCAGGGTTTCGCCGACCACCGTGGCCACTGCGGTGGCCAGCGCCACGTCCTCGTGGCTGTAGGCATCGATCTCGGTCGACGCACAGTTGAGCACGGCGGCGATTCGGCCGACGGCGAACACCGGGATGCTCACAGCAGACCGGAGGCCCAACGCGTGCAAAGGTTTGTGCTCCGCTCGACCGGTCCCGGCCAGATCGGGGTAGACCCCGACGGTTTCGTGGTTCAGGACGTCCTCCATGCCGCTGCCATGTATCGGGATCTCGGCTCCGACGCCGAGGGCCCGATCGAACCCGCCTGAGTCCGACACGCTGCCCACCACGAACGTGCCCTTGTCGAGGTCGGGCAACACCAGGCTGATGCGATCGCTGGGGATGGTCTGGGCCAGCATGTCGGCCATGGCGCTGAAGACATCCGGTTCGGTGCCGGCGCTCGACAGCAGCCGGCCGAGACGGCCGAGTAGCTCCAGCCGCTTCTCCTGCCGCCGCGACTGGGCCAGCTGGCTGCGGGTCCGGATCAGCGCGTGGAACCGCCACAGATTGATCGCCACCATGGCGGCGATATCGGAGAACAGAGCGGCGTCCTCGGCTTCGAACGGTAGCTCCCGCCGGGCGATGTTCAGCGTTCCGATCGGCTCGTCGCCGGAGAAGAGTGGGGCGTTCATCACGCCGACCATGCCGATCTCCGCCAGACTCGCCGCTTCGTCATGGATCCCGATGCCTTCGCCGACCGTCCACCGGTGCACGGCTCGTTGCTCGATCGCCCGGCCCGACGCCGTGGCATCGAGCCGGAGTCGAAGACCCATCGGCATGGCCCCGGTCGATCCGGTCAGGGCCAGAACCTGTAGGCACGGATTGCCATCGTCACCGGTGGCCAACAGGCTGACACTGGCTCGATCGGCGGTGAAGATGTCGGGCAGCCATGTTGCGATCGCCCGGTACAGGGAGGTCTCGTCGTCGGCTCTCACGGCGCGACTGAACAGCTCCGCCATGGCCTGGGATCGCTCGGGCACGAACCCGGCGACGGGGTTGCTGTTCTGGGCGATGGTTCTTGTATCGGCAGCCCCCAAGGATCGCCTGAGCAGTTCAGCGCCGGTTGGGAATCAGCGTTCGACGCCGGTGAAGGCGACGGCGACCTCGCCGTTGGCCGGCCGGTGATGGAGCAGGCCGGCGAGCCCGGCGGTGCCGGTGGCGCTCACGGGGACCGGTGTGTACTCACGGGCGAGCCGGTAGGCGTCGACGATGGTGGTCTCGGGAACGACGAGTGGCTCGCCGCCGGTGGCTTTCGTTCGTCGGAGCAGTGGCAGCCAGTCGTAGGTCACATCGTCGAGGATGCCGGTTGCGGCGCTGGTCGGCTCGGTGTCCCACGGCCACATGAAGTCATCCGGATGGGTGGCGGCGTCGTCGAAGTCGAATCCCGGAGCCAGCCGATCCCAGGCCCGGTGCAGCGGAGCGCAACCTTCGGCCTGCACCGGATAGAGGGTGGCTTGGGGAACGCCGAGCGAGACGGCGGTGGCCAGGGCGCCTCCGCCGACCTGAACGTACAGGGCTTCGATCGGGCCGGCCTGTTCGGCCAGCTCCCAGCCGAGGGTCCTCCCCCCGTCGAACGTGGTTGCCGTCTCGGTGCCCTGCACGGTGAACGGGCGAGACCCGCCTGCAGCCGCCTCCCGGTAGCGAAGGTAGGCCGGGTCGCCGGCCTCACCGCTGCGCCGGGGACACTGCTCGACGGTGGCGCCGAGGTCGCCGAGTCGTTCCACGACCGGCTCATCGGCCCACGTCGGCACGAAGACCTGAAGCTCACGCCTCATCGCCGCAGCGATGACGCCGGCGGCCATCGCGGCGTTTCCGCACGAGGCGATGGCCAGCGGCGGTGCCTGATCGTCGGGTGGGGCGATGCCGAGTTGGCGATCGACGGTGAGATGGAGGGCGACCCCGAACAGGTGACGCGCCTTGTGGGATCCCGAGACGTTGCCGGTCTCGTCCTTGATCGTGAGTGCGACGTCGCGGCCCAGCCCGGCAGCTGAGGCCAGGGCCGTGCTGTCGACCAGCGGCGTGATGGTGAAACCCTGTCCGTCGACCGCCGCCACCGCGGCGTCGAGTGAGCCGACCATGTCGACGAACCATTCGTCGCCCAGGCCGGCGTCGAGGGCTCGCCGATGGGAGTCGAGGCGCTCCCGGTAGCGGATGAACGGGTTCTGCTCCCCGGCGAGGGCCGGGTCGGTCATTCGAAACGGCAGCCGGTGTCGGCGTTGAAGGTCTCGATCATCTCGTCCCACGTGTCGAGCAATCCACGGAGCGATCCCCACCACGCCTGGTCGCGACGCACGTCGAAGTCCTCGAGGGCGATGCCCTGCTGTTCCACCCAGGTGAAGTACCCGAGGTTGAACACCCGGTCGCGTTCGATCGGGCCCATCTCCATGGCCCGGCTGTGCGTCGCGTCGGGGCCGACCGAGGCAAGATGCTCGTCGAACACCACGCCCGCCTCGTCCTCGTCGAACCCTCCACCGAAATGACTCGACATCACCTTCTCCCGTTCGGAGTTGTACAGCTCCGACCCATCGGTGGCGACCGAGACGATCACGTCGTCGGGGCCGAGGCCCCATTGCTTGGCTGCGGTGATGGCGGCCAGTGTGTTGCAGATCGACGAGTACCCCATGTCGACCAGCGCCTCGATCACCGGCGTCTCGACACCACGTTCGGTCAGGAGCCGCCGTCCGGCGGGTGAGTTGAACAACACGTCGAGCTTGTCGGTCGAGGAGTCGCTGATGCCGACCACCAGGTCGGTGTTGGTGACATTGTGAATCAGCGGAATGTGCTTGTCGCCGATGCCCTGGATGTTGTGGTCGCCGTACCCGTTGTAGAGCATGGTCGGGCATTCGAGGGCTTCGACGGCGACGATGCGGGCGTCGCGGGCGTCCTTGAGGTAATCGCCGGCGCCGAGCGTTCCGGCCGACCCCGACGCCGACACAAACGCGGCGAGCCGCCCGGGTCGCTCGGCGGTCACGTGCTCGTAGACCCGTTCGAGCGCCGGGCCCGTCACGCCGTAGTGGCCCATGTGGTTGGAGAACTCGCTGAACTGGTTGAGGATCACGTTCTCGGGGTCTTCAGCCAGGCGGTTGCACTCGTCGTAGATCTCCTTGACGTTCGACTCGGTGCCGTAGGTGCGGATGACGTCGTCGGGATGTTCGATCCAGCGCTCCAGCCACTCGAATCGTTCCCGACTCATCCCTTCGGGCAACACGGCCACCCCACGACATCCCATGATCTTGGAGATGGCCACCCCGCCCCGGGCGTAGTTGCCGGTTGATGGCCAGATGGCCCTACCCACGGTCGGGTCGAACCGGCCCGTCACGAGCCGGGCCACCAGGCAGGAGTAGGCGGCGAGGACCTTGTGCGCTCTGATCATCGGGAACCGGTTGCCGAAGGCGAGCACGATTCGAGCGTCGACGCCGGTCAGCTCCGGTGGCAATTCGACGTGGTTGGGCACATCGACGACTCCCGGGTGGTTCGGCTGACCGGGTTCATCGGCGTGAGCGTTGAACCAGTGAACCCGGAACAGGTTGCGGCTGTCGGGTGCGTCCTTGTCGACCGACGCCAGCTGCTCGCGGATCGACGCCGGGATCGTCGACGGATCACGCAGCTGGGCAAACGTCGGGAGCACGATGTTCTGCTCCCGGAAACGCCCGACGGCGTTTTCGTAGGCCTGACGGCCGTCGGGATCGAACGTGTCGAACACGGCGAGGGTTCCGGCGGGGGAGCGGGTTGAGGTTTGGGACACGTTTCGTTCTCCGTTGGGCTGAGCCTGGTTGATCGTTCGGTTCTGGTGCGCTGCTTCTGGTGCGCTGCTTCTGGTCGGTCGGAGCTGTCGCTCAGATCTGTTCGAGGCGGGCGAACAGGCGCGTCGCCGCCTCGGCCGCCTTGTTCCTGATCTCGTCGCCGTCGACCTTGGTCGGCCGGCCGTCGGCCCACACCACCTCTCCGTCGATCTCGACCCGAGTCGGTGAAACCTGGGTGGTGTAGGCCAAACGCCAGGGATCCATCTGGCGGTAGTTCCACGTGACGACGTCGTTTCGAGCCTCCGGGAACAGGGACCAGTTGGTCTCGAGCCAGCCCCACGCCAGATCGGGCCCGACGGTCACGTCGGCCTCCCTGGTCTTGACGAAGGCCACCCGGAACTCGTCGAGCATGTCGGTGCCGATCCCGTCGGTCCCGAGCGCCACCGGATTGTCGAACCGCCGGGGGTTGGCGTAGCCGACGCCATTGTTCATGTTCGACCGGGGGTTGTGCACGATCGTGCCCGACAGACCGTGGTCGTCGGGCAGGTGAACCCCGTGGATGAGCAGCCAGTCTTCGGCGGTATGGCCTTCCAGCTTGCGCCAGTCGTCGACCTGGCCTTCGGCCACGTGCACGTGGACGCCGACGTTGTGGCGGCGCGCCAATTCCGCGGCGGCGGCGATGGTGTCGGGCTCGCAGGTGAAGGCGGCGTGCAGGCCGACCATGCCCCTGCCGCCTTCGGACAGGAACCGGTCGTTCTCGGCCAGACCGGTGGCCGCGCCCTCCGGGCCGTGACGATCGGTCACGCCGTAGGCGCAGTTGACCCGGACACCGACCTCGGCGCAGGCATCGGCGATGACCGACAGCGAACCCTCGATGGCGTTGGGTGATTCGTGGTGGTCGATGATGGCGGTGCAGCCGGCCTCGAGCGCGGTGAGTGCCGCCAGTTTGGCCGACCACTCGATCAGCTCCGCGTCGAGGGCGAGATCGAGGCGCCACCAGACCAGTTCGAGGATTTCGGGAAACGACGTCGGGGTGCGGGGCGGCGCCGGCATCCCGCGGGCCAAAGCCGAGTAGAAGTGGTTGTGGGCGCAGACCAGGCCCGGTGTCTGATTTGGGGCGAGCTCGGGATGGTCCGGGGTCGGTGCCTTCGGTGACGGTGACATCGTTGGTCAGCGTAGCGGAACTGAACATTTTGTTAAAGGTGCTCGCTGTCGGCCGTCGCCGCTACCGTCGTCCCAGGAACGCCGGCCGTTCTGCTCGGGGTCGAGGCCTCCATACCAGTGCTCCTTTCGGGAGCCCAATGTGGAGGTGTAATCTTGTGTCCATGCCTGCAGTGGTTTTCGACCACGACGCCCATCCCCCCGGTTTGCCGGACGATCTGAAGATGCCCGAGCGCGCCGTGCATCGACGAGCGGTCGACGTCATCGGCCTGGCCTCCACCAGGCTCCTCGGACCATCGATCCGTGTGTTTCGGGACATGAACTGGTACCCGGCCGACGGCGGAAACGCCACCGCCCCCGACATCATGTTCCTTCCCGCCGAGGCGGTGGAGGCGTCGCCGCGCTCCTATCGCCAGGCCGACGGCCCACCACCTCTCGTGGTGGTGGAGATACCGTCCGATGACGACGGATTCGCCGCCTTTCGGGCCAAGGCGAAAAGGGCACAGGCCAATGGGTCGGTCGTCTACATCGCCGTTGTCGACGGCCCGGACCGGGTGGTCCTTCGCCTCGGGCTCGACGACACGGAGTTCGTGGCCTGGACCGGTCGACCGATCAGCGAACTCGGAGGTCTGCGGATCGACTACGACGACGGTGAACTCACCGTCGTGCTCCCCGACGGTCTCCGGGCCCGCAGTGACGCCGACCTGGTTTCGGCGGCAGAGACGAAAGCCGCCGAGATGAGCGCGAAGGCCGACGAGATGGCCCGCCTGCTTCGCGAGCACGGTATCGATCCCGGCTGACAGCCGTGTGATCGTGCCTGAGCCGGTCTGAACCGGTCAGGTGGTCGACACCGTCCAGGCCTCGACTCGCTCGCGGTTCTTCTCGTTGGCCATCGGCAGCTCGTTGTGCCATGTTCCGGTGGCTTGATGCAGCGCAGCGGCAACGGCGCCGGCCGTGGGAACCAGGCCGATCTCGCCGACTCCCTTGATGCCGTAGGGCGAGTTCGGCTCCGGCGACTCGACGAGGATGACGGTGACCGGTGGCATGTCCTTGGGGCGGATGATGGCCAGGCTTCGGAGGGTGTCGTTGGTGGGCCGTCCGTCGACGTCGCACGGGAACCCCTCGGTCAAGGCGTAGCCGAGCCCCATGTGGACGGCGCCCTCGACCTGTCCCTCACACAGCAGCGGGTTGACGGCTCGTCCCACATCGTGGGCGGCCACGACGTGTTCCACCTCACCCGTCTCCGGATCGGCGATCACAACTTGGGCGGCGTACCCGAAGGTGGAGTGGATGATCGGGTTCTCGACACCCTCGGACAGCGAGTTGGTCCAGTCGACCCGGTACTCGCCCTCGTAGTCGACCCCCACCCGGCAGCCGTCGGCCATCGCCTTGCGGCAGGCGTCGGCGACCGACCCGGCGCCCATCAGTGTTCCCCGACTGCCGGTGGTCTGTCCGGCGCCGAGCTCCCGGGTTGAATCGACGATCACGTCGATCCGGTCTGCCTCGACGCCCAGTTCCTCGACCGCCACCTGGAGAGCGACGGTGTGCACGCCCTGGCCCATTTCGGTCCAGCAGTGGCGCACCTCGACCCGCGGCTCGGACCCATCCGCTCCCGCATTCCGCGGATCGACGAAGCGGACGACGGCCCGAGCGATCTCCTTGAAACCGTTCCCGAGCCCCGAGTTCTTGAGCCCGAGACCGAGGCCGACGGCCTTCCCCGCAGCGACCGCGTCGTCGTAGTACGGCTTGACGGCATCGAGGCATGCCTGGGCCCCGAGGCAGCCGTCGTCCATGATCTGGCCCGGACCCCATTTCACGCCGGGGCTGATCACATTGCGGTTTCGCATCTCCCAGCCGCTGATGCCGACCTTCTCGGCCAGGCGGTCCATGACCCCCTCCATGGCGAATTGGGCCTGGTTGGCTCCGAAGCCCCGAAAGGCGCCGCACACCGAGTTGTTGGAGCGGGCGGCGATGGCGTCGACGTCGATGTTGGGCACCACATAGGGGCCCGAGGCGTGTCCGGCGGCCCGTTCCAGGACCTTCATGCCGACCGAGGCGTAGGGTCCGGAGTCACCGATCATCCGAATGTGGAGACCGGTCAGTTTGCCGTCGGCGTCACAGCCGGCCCGGTATTCCATTCGGATCGGATGTCGTTTGGGGTGGATCAGCAGCGACTCCTCGCGGGTCAGCGTGGTGCGCACCGGTCGCCGCAGCAGCCACGCGGCGAGCGCGGTCTGGCCCTGGTTGGACATGTCCTCCTTGCCGCCGAACGCCCCACCGTTGGAGACCAGCTCGGTCACGACGATCTCGGGATCGACGTCGAGGATGCGGGCGATGTCGTTGCGGTCGTCCCAGATGCCCTGACCGCCGGTGAAAACCATCAGCCGGTCGAAGTCGACGGCTTCGCCCGGTCGGGTCGTCAGCGGGAGTGGCGTTCCGGCGGGAACCGGCATGGCCAGCGTGGACTCGGGCTCGAGGAAGGCGTGTTCGATGCGTTGCGTCTGGAACGTCTCGATCACCGTGTGGGCCGATGCCGCCAGCGCGGCCTCGGCGTCGCCCCGCCGGTAGGTGGAACGGGAGAGAACGTTGCCGTCGAGCTGCCACACCGCATCGTCGTCGGATTCGACGTTGACGACGGGGTTGGTCATCGGCGGCAACACGTCGTAGGACACGGCGATCTCGGCCGCGGCCCGTCGGGCCGTGAACGGATCGGCGGCCACCACCAGAGCGAGCACATCGCCGAGGTACGAGGTGCGCCCACCGACCGGAATGAAGACCGGCCAGTCCTTGTGGATGAGACCGGTGCGGAGTTCGCCCGGCACGTCGGCCGCGGTGAAGACCCGCTCCACGCCGTCCATGGCCTCGGCGGCCGAGGTGTCGATCGACAAGACGTCGGCCCGGGCGTGATCGGCCAACCTCACCGCACCGTGGAGGAGGCCGTCCGGCGTCATGTCGTCGATGTAGGGACGGGAGCCGAGGGTGAGCGGCTCGGCCTCGTACTTGACGCCTCGGGATCCGACACCCTTCGGGCTGAGCGCAACCGGGACCTCGCCGGTGGCCAGGTCCTCGATCGCGTCGAGAATCTTGATGTAGCCGGTGCAGCGACAGAGGTTGCCCCCGAGCAGCCGGGCCGCGTCATCGCGCTGCAGCTCGGCCCCCTTCTTGTCGATCATGGCCTTGGTGCGCATGACGATACCGGGGGTACAGAAGCCGCACTGGAGCGCACCGTGGGCGGCGAAGGTCTTGGCCATGGCCTCGGCCTCGGAGGCGTCGAGGCCTTCGACGGTGAGCACCTCGGCCCCGTCGACCTTCGCCATCGGCGTTTGGCAGGCGACCCGAGCCTTTCCATCGACGATCACGGTGCAGCAGCCGCATTGACCGGAGGGGGCACAGCCGTCCTTGGGGGAGATCACGCCCAACTCCAGGCGCAGTGCGGCGAGAAGGTGCTCGTGGTCGTTGGAGGCCGATACCGGCCTTCCGTTGAGAATGAAGTCGGTCATGCGGGCGCGCCTCGCTTGCTTTCGAGCGGTGGTGAATCCGGATTGTGTCGACGGTGGCTGGCCGAGCCCAAGATAGTAGCGGTTTAACAATTTGTAAAGCTCGTGTGGACGAGCCTGGGAGCCTCGGACGACCGGCCCACGCGATCGTTGGGGCCGGATCGTCGCGGTATGCCGACGGCTGACCTAGCATGAGTGCCTGTGTTGTGGTGGCTCCTCCTCTCCCATGTGGTTGGCGTGGCCATTTCCGCGTTGGCCGGTTGGCGTTGGGGCATCCGCCAAGGGCTGACTGCGGCGGCCGCCGCCCCGCTGGCCACCACGATCTGGGCGGCGACCCGCCTCGTCTCGGGAGCCGGGTCGGAGACCACGGAGATCACCTGGGTGGACGGATTGGACCTCGCCCTCCGGTTCCGTACCGACGCCCTCGCCATGCTCATGACCCTGCTCGTGTCCGGCATCGGTGTGCTCGTCTTCGCCTACGCCACCGCCTATTTCGCCCCCGACGCCGCAGGCCGTGCCCGCTTTCCGGCCACGCTTCTGGCGTTCTCGATGTCGATGCTCGGGCTCGTGTTGGCCGATTCGGTCTGGACCCTGTTCGTGTTCTGGGAGTTGACGTCCATTACCTCGTTCCTGCTCGTCGGCCACAAGAGCACCAGCCCCACGGTGCTCGATGCCGCCCGCAGGGCTCTGATGATCACCGCCGGTGGCGGTCTCGTGCTCATGGTCGGGTTGCTGGTCCTGGTCGACGTGGCCGGCACGTCGACCCTCAGTGCCCTCGAGCCGGTTGAGGGATCGGCCGCATCGCTGGCCGCCGCCCTCATCATGGTCGGAGCCGCCACCAAGTCGGCGCAGATCCCGTTCCACATCTGGCTCCCGGGTGCCATGGCGGCACCGACACCGGTCTCCGCCTACCTCCACTCGGCCACAATGGTCAAGGCCGGGGTTTTTCTGGTGGCCGTTCTCGGGCCGGTGCTCGCTGACAACGGGGTGTGGATGATCTCAGGCCTTGTGTTCGGCATCTCGTCGATGTTGTGGGGTGCCATCGGCGCCCTACGCCATGACGACGCCAAGTTGATCCTGGCCTGGGGCACGGTCTCCCAGCTGGGCCTGTTGATCACCCTGCTGTCGCTCGGCACGGCCAAGGGCGTCTTCGCCGCCATCTCGCTGCTCTTCGCCCATGCCCTGTTCAAGGCTGCGCTGTTCATCGTGGTCGGCGAGATCGACGTGCGGACCGGTACGCGCAGCATCACCGAACTCGGCGGACTGGCATCGAAGATGCCGCTCGCCGCCGTCGTGGCCGTTGCCGCCGGAGCGTCGATGGCGGGCGTGCCGCCGTTACTCGGGTTCGCGGCCAAGGAGGCGGCCGTCGAGGCGGCGCTCGAACTCGACGGACCGCTGTTCGCCGTCGCCGGTCTGTCCATCCTGGTTGGCGCGGTGCTCACCGTGGCCTACACCACCAGGTTGTTGCTCGGGCTCTTCGGTTCGGGGCCCGATGTGGCAGTGGCACCGGGTCGCACACTGCTGGCGGCGCCGTCGGTCGTGCTCGCCGCCGCCGGTCTCGCCGGGTTCGTGTTCATCGGCCCGGTCAACGCCATGGTCGGGCCGGCGGCGATCGAAGTCGATCCTGAAGCGGCCGTCTACACCCTGTATCGATGGCCGGGTCTGACGCTCGGTCTCACGGTGTCGGCGATCGTGGTCGCGGTTGGACTCGTCGTGGGCCGGGCTGTGTACGCACTCGATCCCGCAGTCCCGAGGGCGATCGGCGCGGCGGCAACCGACCGGTTGTTGAACGGGATTCCATCGACATGCCGGATGGTCATCGGTCGCATTCAGCACGGCTCGCTGCCGATCTATCTCGCAACCATGGCCGGCGTGGCGTCCTTGGCGGTGCTGCCCATGGCGCTGCACTATTCGGCCGACCACATCGTGTTGTGGAACGACCCCCTGCAGGCGGTGCTGGCCGCCGTCATCCTGGCCGCATCCGTGGCCGGCGGTTTCGTCGGCTCCCGTCTCGGCGCCGCGCTCACGCTGGGCGCTGTCGGCATCTGCGTCTCGGGGGTCTATGTCCTGCATGGCGCCCCGGATCTGGCGCTGACCCAGTTACTGGTGGAAACGGTGATCGTCGTCGGGTTCGTACTCGGCCTCGGTCATCTGGCCCGCCGGTTTCCCGACAGCCCCGACGCCTGGCAGGCGGTCCGGATTGTCGTGTCGCTGGCCGTCGGTATCGGCGTCTCGGCCGGCTTGGCCGTCGCAGCCGCCCAGCCCGTCGGAAGCCCGCCGGTCGAGGACCTGGTTCGCCTCGCCGCTGACGAGGGTGGGGGTGCCAATGTGGTCAACGTGATCCTGACCGACATCCGAGCCCTGGACACGCTCGGCGAGATCACGGTGCTCGTTGTCGTGGCTCTCGGCCTCGGGGCACTGGCCAATGTCCGGCGATCCGAGGCTAGACCATGATCGCCCGTCGTTCGCCCATGATGGAAGGTGGTGTGCGGCTCATCACGCCTGCTGCCCTGGCGGTTGGCATCTATCTTCTGTTTGCCGGCCACAACAACCCCGGCGGTGGATTCGCCGCCGGTCTCGTGTTCGGTGCCGTCGTGATCCTCCGAAACCTGGCCGACATCCAAGAACCGCGACATGGACGTGAGTTCGTGGCACTGGGCCTGCTCGGTGCGGCCCTGGTGGCCGCCGCGCCGGTGGTGGGTGGCGGTCTGCTGTTCGATCAGGTGGTGGTCGACGTCGAGCTTCCCGTTCTGGGCAAGGTCAAGTCGGGTGGTGCCCTTCCGTTCGACATCGCCGTCAGTGCGATCGTCGTCGGCCTGGTCATCGCTCTGCTCGACGGCCTCGAGGCGTCACGCGATGACCGCTCCCGCCCTCCGATCGAGGATGACGAATGAGTCTCGCACTGCTCATCGCCATCGGCGGACTCACCAGTGTGGGTGTCTACCTGATCACCACCCGGTCCCTCAGCCGGATCATTCTCGGCTTTTCCCTGCTCGGTCACGCCACCGTTCTGGCCCTTCTCGTCGCCGGTGGCCGACCGGGAGCGTCCCCGATCGGAAACGGAGCCGAGGTCTCGAATCCCCTGCCCCAGGCGTTGGGTCTGACGGCCATCGTCATCTCCTTCGGACTGGCACTCTTCCTGCTCGCCCTGGCCGTTCGTCAGCAGACCCTGACCGGTGACGACCTGGTCGAGGACGACCTCGAGGACCGCCGGGTCGGTAGCCGTGAAGCGATACAGGAGCGGCCGACGGCGTGAACGTTCTCGTGACGCTGATCATTCTTGCTCCTCTGGCCGCCGCAACCATCGGGCTGCTGGTGCGGGCTCACGCCGGCATCCGGGAGACGGTCGTCGGTCTCGGCCTGGGCACGGCCGCCGTTTCGTCGATTGCCCTCCTGGTGGCGGTGATCCGGGACGGAACGGTGACGGTCCGGGTCGGAGGCTGGCACCCCGAGCTCGGTGTCGTGCTCGTCGCCGACCTGTTCTCGGCCCTTGTCCTGCCGTGGGCGCTGACCATCATCTTCGTGGTCGAACTGTACGCCATCGGCCAGCGCAGGACGGCGTGGGGCGCCAATCCGGAACTGTCGGGACCGCTGCTGGCCGTCCTGACCACCGGCCTCGCGCTCGCGTTCCTCACCGGCGACCTCTTCACGCTGTTCGTCTCGTTCGAGGTCATCCTCGTGTCGAGCTACGTCCTGATCACCCATCAGGGGAGGCCGGGGCAGATTCGATCGGGCATGACGTATGTCGCCATGAACCTCTTCGTGTCGGCCCTGTTCCTGTTCGGTGTGGCGTTCGTCTACGCCGCCACCGGTACCGTCAACCTCGCCCTCCTCGGTGAGCGGCTTCCCGACCTGCCCGATGCCGTGCGACTCGGAATCGGAACCTGGTTCCTCGTCGTGTTCGGGACCAAGGCTGCGGTCTTCCCGCTGTTCTCGTGGCTGCCCGACGCGTATCCGACGGCCCCCACCAGCATCACGGCGGTTTTCGCCGGTCTGCTGACCAAGGTCGGGATCTATGCGTTGATCCGCTTCCACACCGTCACCTCCATGAGCGACCTCGGACCGCTGTTCCTCGCGGTTGCCGGTGTCACGATGGTGATCGGGGCCATGGGTGCGCTGGCACAATCGAACGTGAAGAGGATCCTGTCGTTCCACATCATCAGCCAGGTCGGATACATGGTGATGGGATTGGGACTCTTCTCGGTGGCCGGCGTCGGCGGTGCCATCTTCTTTCTGCTGCACCACATGCCGGTGAAAACCGTGCTCTTCCTCGTCGGTGGACTCATCGAGAACGAGCAGGGCTCGGGTTCGCTCGACGAGTCGGGAGGACTGGCACGTCGGGCCCCGTTGGTGGCGGCGCTGTTCGCTGTCCCGGCGCTGAGCCTGGCCGGCATACCACCGTTCTCCGGTTTCGTGGCCAAGCTGGCGGTCGTGTCCGCCGCCGTCGATCAGGCCGCCACCGCCGTCGTGGTCGCAGCGGTGGCCGCCGGGTTCCTCACCGTGTTGTCGATGAACAAGATCTGGATGGGTGCGTTCTGGGGTGAGCGCCCGGACGACGCCGAGCCGGTCACGACCGCAACGGGTAACCGACTGCTGATGCAGGGGTCGACGGCGATCGCCGTGGTCGCCACCATCATCATCGCCGCGTTGGCCGGATCGTTGCTCGATCTCAGTGTGCGCGCCGCCACCGACCTGCTCGAACCGGCGTCCTACATCGCAGAGGTGTTGTCGTGATGAGCCGAGCCGCCAAAGCCGTTCTGACCGGGTTCTCGACCCGGCGGATCTGCATGATCGCCGTGCTCGTCCTCGGGTGGTGCGTGCTGTGGGGTCGGTTCACGGTCGCCAATGCGCTGTCGGGTCTGGCCGTCGGGCTCATCGTGACGGCATCGGGTTTGAGTGCCCCACTTGCCGGCGGCGTACGGCCCGCGCCCCTGGCCCGGCTGCTGTGGGTCGTCTTCGTGGACCTCATCCGGTCGACGGGTGCCATCGGACGGGAAATCCTGACCCCGCGTGACCAGACCTCGGAGTCGATCGTTGCCGTACCGGTTCCGGCGGCGGCCCGTCGTCATATGCTCTTCTACACGGCCGCCATCACGTTGACGCCGGGCACCGTCGTCGTCCACGCTGACGCCGACATCGGCGTCGTCTATGTCCACCTCCTGCGTGGCACCGGCGTGAAATCAACCGAGGACCACGTCGCCCGCCTGGCCGACCTGGCCGTTCAAGCCTTTCCCGTTCCGGGGACGGTTGAACCGAGGAGCTCTGGGTCGCCGTGATGACCGTGGCCTTCCTGTCGTTCACCTTCGCCGGGTTGTGTGGCGTCTATCGACTGCTGAAGGGACCGTCCCTGCCCGACCGGATCATGGCCCTGGACCTGATGCTCACGTCGTTGATGGGGGTCATCGTCATCGACGCCGTTCGCCGTCATGAAACCGGGTACCTGGTGCTCCCGGTCGTGTTGGCCATCATCGCGTTCACCGCCACCGTGGCCGGAGCCTGGTTCGTCGAGGCTCAGGCCGACTCCGAAACGGACGTGCATTCATGACGTCGTCGTGCCGGAGGCCCGGGCCGGTGGTGTGGGCTGGGAGGTTGTGGCCTTGACCGTCGTCGCCCACCTTCTCATAGCGCTCGGCGGCGTTTTGGCCGCCATCGCCGGCATCGGTGTCGTTCGGCTGTCCACCCCCTACGCGCGAATTCACGCGGCCGGTGTGGCGAGTCCGGTCGCCTTCGTCGTCGCCGGTGTGGGAGCCGCCATCGAACTCGACGTCATCGGCGCCGGCTATGTCCTCATCGCCGCCGTGGCCATGCTCGTGACACTACCCATCGGCGTCCACCTGCTGTTTCGGGCGGTCTACCGAACCGCCGACAACGTCCATCTTCACCGCGATGATCTGACCGGCAGGGAAGAACACGATTCCGGCGGCGGCTGAGGGACCGTTCCTCACCGAGCGGATACGGCCGCCGGTCACCTTCCATCGGAATCCGTCGACCGCACTAGACTCGGCCCCATCGGCGGAGGAACCCAGCCCCGCTCACGCCACTACGGGAGGTTTCATGACCGACGTCCGGTCTGCACTCGAGCTAAGCGCCACCGACTACGACATAGCGGACCGTGATCATCACCGTCGGGTCCGATCGATCGCCGACATGCTCCTGGCCGGCGGTGCCACCGACGACGAACTGGTACGGCTCGGCAACGACGTCGACCGGCCCCTCGATCTGCGGGTCGCCACCCGAGTCGCTGCGTCGAGACGTCGCATCACCGAAGGGATCCCGGCGTTGACGGTGGCGGTCGTGATCGCCATGTGGGGTGAGCAGCGCCGGCTGCGGCCGCCGAGTGAGGACAACCCGACCGGTGAGGATTCCCTTCATGTGAAACTCGACCAGTTGGAGTGGCTGCTCCACGACTCTCCGGTGAATTGGCGGCTCTACATGGTCGACGACGGCGACCCTGATGATTCAGCCGCCGTGGCCGTCGAACGGGCGGCGCTCCACGAGGCCGGCGATCGAGTCACCGTGCTGCGGCTCGGTGACGTCGTGCCCGCCGAAACCGGGCCCCTCGCCGGCCTGACGTCGGTGGACGACTCACGCAAGGGCGGTGCCATTGTGTACGGAGCGGCGACGGCGATGACCGACGGTGCCGATGCGGTGATCATGACCGACGCCGACAACTCCGTCGACCTGACCCAGATCGGTCTGCTCCTGGCGGCCTTTGTCGACGGTGCCGATGTGGTGATCGGCGACCGAAAGAGCCCCGAATCGGTCCTCGTCAAGGCCGAGGCCCGTTGGGGCCCTGGCATCGTGGCGCTCCGGCACATGCAGCGCATGGTGGGACGGCAACTGTTCGAACGCGGCCTGCGCGACACTCAGGCGGCATTCAAGCTTTATGGCCGCCGGGCGCTGGAGCCGATCCTGGCCGCCCCCTCCACCTACGGATTCTCGTTCGACTCCGACTGGCTCTATGCGACGATCGCCTCCGGTGGTGTGATCACGTCGGTCCCGTTCGCGTTCATTGATTCGTTCGCCGAGTCGGCGTCGATAGCACAGGGCCCGATGACCACCTGGGAGTCCCTGCTGCGTGGCCTGGTGGCCGCGGCCCGGGCTCGAAACGTCGATCACCATGTCGAGATGGCGGCTGTCGTGGATGAGCTGGCCGACGCCGCCACTCTCGAACGGGTGGTGGCCAATGTCCCCCCGGAACTGGACGACATCGACCCGTCCCGACTCGGTGACCCGGCTGTCATGTCGGCGGCGAGGATGCGGTCGTGGATCGAGTCGTTGTAGAACGAAGTTCGGTTTCGGGAACAAACAACCGGTGCTCTACGTTGGTAGGTCATGCAGGTTGAACTGACCGAAGACGCCATCGAACTCGTTCGACGCAAGGGTGGCACCGTCGCCGTCGACTGGATACCCAAATACGGTTGAAGCGGTGTTGACCAGGTGGCGGTCGACACCTACTTGAAGGGCAAGAACACCTCGTCGTACCGGAAGGTGCGTCGCGATGACGTCGAGGTGCTGGTTGCGCCGACGATCGTGAGACTGGCCGAAGAGGTGCACCTCGTGGCCCGCAAACGGTTGATCGGTCTCAAGCTGATGGCGGTCATCTATCGGGATCCGAGCACCTGCTCCATCGAGCCGCCACGCTGAGGGGACCTCGCTCGACAGCCGTTCGGCGCGGCACCTGAATCAGGACGATGTAGGGAAGGCAACGTCGTCGAGAAACCAATCGACGAGGTCTCGACAAGCCGCCCGGCTCTGTGGCTCTCGTCGACGTGTCTCCGCGGCCAAGCTGTCGGTGTCGATGTCGTAGCGGGCCAGATACGCGGGGTCGGAGGCCGACAGCCAACCGTCGAGCATGGCCACCGTGATCTCGGGGTGAAACTGGGTGCCGACGGCGTTCCCGAGCCGGAACAGCTGCTGTCCGGCATCCGACGCGGCCAGAACCTCGGCCCTCTCGGGAGCGTGGAACCGGTCATGATGCCACTGCATCCACGGTCCGGTACTGACCGGCATCGTGGACGGATCGGTCGGCTCGATCCGGTGCCAGCCGATCTCGGTGATCGGGGACGGCTCAACCGAGCCGCCGAGAACGTCGGCCAGCAGTTGACCGCCAAAGCAGACGCCCAGCATCGGCTGTCCCCGTCGGTGGGCCGCCGCCAAGGCCTCCAGTTCATCGTGGATCCAGGACTCGACTTCGTGCTTTCGAGTCAGCGAACGCACCGATCCCGTCAGAACCACCAGGTCATAGGAGGCGAGATCGGGAAGCGGTCCGGTTGCCTCGTTGGGCCGATCGAGATCCAGGGTGATGACGTGTTCGGTGAGATCGAAGCCTCGGGTCACGAGATGGCTGCCGATCTCGCCGGTCGGACCGTCGGGTTCGTGCACCAGCGAAACCGCCTTCATCTGGACACCACCCGTACAACTGGCTCTGGCACTGGTACTCGCACGTCCATCTTCCTCGCTCGAATCGACTGGAGAATTGTAGGGTCGCGTCGCCTTTCTGTATCAAACCGTCGTTCCCGACCTCACGACTACCGGACCGACGTCGTAGAATGGAGCGAGGTACCGGTGACCGGCGCCGACCAAGATGACAAGACGGAGGGCGACAGCCGACCTGAGCGCAGGTCGGGCCTAAGCGTAGGAGTCCATGTCTCGAGAACACGACGGCAGATCCCGTAGGAGACCCAAGGAGCAGACGCGTCGCGACATCCTCGACACCGCCCTCCAGATGATGATCGACGACGGGGCAACCGAACAGATCGACCTTCGGCTTTCCAGCGTCCTCGACCATATGGGTCTCACGTCCGGCGCCGCCTACAACATCTGGGCCTCGCAGGGCGACTTTCAACATGACCTTGCTCACCATCTGCTTCGCGAATACTCATGGGCCGGTCCCGACCGGAACGAGATCAAGGTCGACTTCGATGCCGACCCCACCGACGAGATACGCCGTCTGGCCGAGCTGTACCTCATCTCACTGACCGACGACACCCAGTTCTATTTGACGCTCCGGTTCTGGGGGGTCAAACACCCCTCGGCGGCTCTGCTCGCCTCCGTCAAGCACGGCTATGCCTCCAACCACGACCTGTGGCGATTCTTCTATCACGTCGGCTTCGAGTGGGCCGGTTTCCGCATGCGCGACGGCTATACGCTCGACGACTTCGTGACCATGGCCACCATGATCACCGAGGGCGCCGCACTTCGCCACCGGTTCGAACCCGAGCGGCTCTTCGGCTCAGGCGGCAACAACCTCTACAGCGAGGCTCTGGTGGCGCTCGTAACGTACTTCACCGAAAGTGTCGACGCCGGGCGGAGCCGGATCAAGCCGCCGGATTGAGCTCCCACCGATGTCGGCGTCGAGTGATGTCGAACACGGGGGCGAACGTCGGGGACCGTTCGAGATCGGCCGGCAGGACGAGTCCGGCGTGGTCACGTTCGACCGAGAGGTCCAGTCGCGCCAACAGCGTCGTGGCCACTCCGTGCACCGCGAACAGCGCAGCCCGCGGCAACGGGGACGGCCAGACACCGCTCACCGCCTGACGTTTCTCCAGTTCGACCTCGAGAAGGCGCGGCTGAAGCCCCCGGCTGTGGGCGATGATGTCGGCCAGCACCGGGGTCGCGAGTTCGATCGACAATCCGGCGGCATCGTAGAGTCTCACAACCAACTCGGCGCAATGCATCCGGGTAGGACCGTCCGCGATCAGCCGGAACTGCTGACGGACGATCCAGTCCTTCGCCGCGGGGGGCAGAACGGCGACGAACCTGGTGATGGCGCAACCGAAACCCAACAGGATGGCCCCGACCGACGGGTAGGTCGGTGAGTGCTCGATCAGATAGTCGGCGATACGGCCGAGCCGTTCGGTATCGAGCGACGCCGGTCGGACAACCCTGATGTCGCTGAGCGTGGCGGTCTTTGTGCGAAAGTCCCGAAACGTGACGGTGAAGACACCCTCGTCGTTCTCCGGAGGGGTGAGCGAGATGTCGGTGGCCTGGATGAGACGACGGTCGCCGAGCACGATCATCGCATGACCGAATCGACTACCAGTGGCCCATTGGGTCACCTCCGAGAAGAAGTTCGGACCACCCGACAAGACGAGGTCACCGGGCTGTAAAAGGTCGAGATACGTTCCTGGCATCGGCATCGGAGTGGTCGGTCTCCTTTCTGGCGGTTGGCGTAAAGGCCTGTACGGGCTCGACGGAATACGACGATCGTCGGTCGTCGGAACGGGGTCGAGGTGGTGTCCTTCATTGGACCCACGCTGGTAGGGGCGCGAACAGCCGAGTCTGTAGCGATTCAGCGCTTCCGGTGTGCCGGTTCTCGGCGTGTCAACGAACCGGGGTGGTTCGGTTTACTCCGACGGAGCCGCTGGGCTACATGTGGGCGATAGATCGCGTTGAAGAAGCGACAAGCAGGAGTATGGAACGGCTACTTTGCCGGGCCCTCATGCCGCAAACGAAATATAGAAAATATATTTCCAAATCGTTTGACGGCAGTCAAGCGATTTTCAGCCGATTCATGACGGCTCGATAACGCCCTTCTGCGAGGCGATGCGGCCATACATCTCCGGGCGGCGATACCTCGAGAAGTCAAAGAGTGTTTCCTTGTAGCGCCGGCACCAGTCGAGGTCACAGTCGGCGACGACGAGCTCGTCGCCGGTGGTCACCGCTTGGGCCACTATCTGGCCGGACGGAGCGATGATCGCCGACTGGGCCAACGACTCGACGCCCTCCTCGGTGCCGCCCTTGGCCACTCCGACGACCCAGGTGCCGTTCTGGTATGCGCCGGCCTGCATGCACAGGTGATTGTGGAACGCCTGGAGCGGGTTCTGTCCCGGATCCGGAGCGTAGTGAATCGGGGTGTTGTAACCGATCATGATGAGTTCGACCCCTTGAAGACCCATCTCACGGTAGGTCTCGGGCCAACGGCGGTCATTGCAGATGGCCATCCCGACGAGGCCGTCAAAAGCCCGCCACACCGAGAAGCCCTCCGTTGACTCCTCGAAGTACCGGCGTTCCAGATGCTGGAACGGTCGCCACGGTTCGTCGTCCTCGTGGCCCGGGATGTGAACCTTGCGGTAGCGTCCGACCTCGGTGCCGTCGCCGTCGACCAGAATCGCCGTGTTGTAGCGGTGTCCATCGTCGGTGAGTTCGGCGAAGCCGAGGTGGACACCGATCCCGTAGGCCCGAGCCGCGTCGAACAGAGGTTGGGTTTCCGGACCGGGCATTCGGCGCTCGAAGTAGTGGTCGTGGCCGTCGAGATCCTCGGTGTACCACCGGGGAAAGAACGTTGTGAGGGCCAGCTCCGGGTAGACGATCAGGTCGGCGCCGTGATCGGCACCCTGATCGAGCAGGGCCAGTAGTCGTCGCACGACATCGGCCCGGGATTCGTCGCGGCCGATCGGTCCCAGCTGGGCCGCCGCCACTCGAAGTACTCGCCTGGTCAACACCACCTCCCATTCCGCTCGATCATCGACGATCTCGGCTCACTTCGTGTCTCTCGATGCACGTCCGGCTCTCCGCTGCTTGGTGATTCACATCGGCCGTCAGCGGTTCAGTGGTAGGGGGCTGCCCTTCTCCGACCGCAACAGGCCGGCCACGATGGCCGTGGCCTCAGCCGACGATTCGTCTTCGGTGCGGCCCAACACCGTCCCATCGGGGCGGAGCAGAAAGCCCTGACCGGTGCGGGCCGAGAACACCGACTCGTCGGTGAACAACCTGGGTTTGACCATCGCCGGGTCGCCGTCTTCGGGGCAGAACGTCATGCAGTTGCCGCATTCGTTGCACAGTTCCGACCACACCAGGTATTGCTGACGCCCGTCCTGGCCCTCCAGGCTGGGAATCGAGAAGAAGGCGTCGTTGGGGCAGACCGTGATGCAGAAGTTGCAGGCAACGCAGCCGAACATCTGCAGATCGGTGTCGACCTCGCGGGGCAGCTTGGCGTTGCCCTGGCGCGTGTAGGGCTCGATACCGTCGCCCCGAATGGCGGCGACGTGTTGGTTGACGGTGGCCCGGTGGCCGGCCGCGGTCGCCTGACCTTGTCGGAGGGTCCGCCAGTCGGCCAGGTTCTTCGCCCCGGATTCGGCAACCGCTGCGGTGAGTGCCTTGAGCATCGGTGCCAAGCGACCGTAACCGCCGGGCTTCAGAAGGTCCGAACAGATCGTTGCCGGGTTCACCCCCATGGCGAGGGTGTCCGCCAGGTTGTCCTTGCTGACCCCGGCCGAGAAGCTGACCATCACGTCGCCGTCGTGGCCGGGGATGTCCAGTGCGCCGGGAAGTGCCTCGGCCAGCCGCTCGAGCAGGCTGGACGCGAGGACGTGAAGCGGGGCGCCGGAGAGGTACATCGTGTCCTCGGGCATCCACTGCTTGATGTTCTCGACGACGAGGGTGTTGGTGAGCTTGATGCCGAACCGGTGACCGCGTTCGGCGGCGTAGTCGTTTAGCTCGCCGATCAGCTCGATGCCCCGCTCGAACTGGAGATCCTCGGCGAAAGCGGACTCTTTGACCACCACGTCGTCGTAGCCCAGCTCGTCGTTGATGATGCCCCGGACGGTCTCGTAGCCGAGCAGCGTCGGGTTGAGCTTGACGATCACGTCGAGATCGTGCACGTCGACCAGGTGCTTCGTGATCTGTTCGATCTCCTCCGGCGGGCATCCGTGGAAGGTGGAGAGGGTGAGTGTGTCGGAGAGTGAGGTGGTGAAGTCGAGGTCCCGAAAGGAGGCGAACGCTTCGGGAATCTCGGAGCGGAGACGCTCGACCTCGGCGGAGGCGTCGCGCATACCGGTGATGAACTCGGCGACGCGGGGGTTGGAGATGCCGGCCAGGTCATAGCCGACGGACATGTCGAACACGTGAGGTCCGGGCCCGCCGTCGGGTCCGGCGACGTGTTGGAGCACCGGATCCCAGCGGGACAGGATGTCGAGCAGCATCGACGCCTTGACGTATTCGGTGAGGCTCTGGCCGAGCGTCAGCTCCTGGCTCCACTCGATGTTGTAACCGATCGTCTGCATGTCGATACAGGGTCTGGCGATCTCCAGCTCGTCCAGAATCTGAACGGTCTTCAGCTCGAACAGCCGAGATCCGCCCAGCCAGGCCAGAACGATGTTCTGGGCCAGCTGGGAGTGGGGGCCGGCGGCCGGGCCGATCGGTGAGGCCGCCCGACGGCCGACGAATTCGAAGCCCAGATCGATCTCGGTGTCGGGTCGCCAGAAGCGCCCGGTGGGCAGGTCGAAGATGCGGTTTCGGGTGTCGAACTCGTGGGCCACCCGGCCGAGGAGGAGGCCAAGGTCCATCGGGGTGAGCGGTGCCGTTTCGCCGACGTGGTCGTGACCTGGGTGGTTGGTGTTGAGGGCGCGCTGGGTCACGACGCAAACGTAGCGGGGTTTTAACATTTTGTAAAGCAAGGCTCGGTTCAGTCTTGGACCCTGAACAACCGGGGGCCCGGGGCCTAGAATGAGTCCCGTGCCAGCCACCGGATCGCCGAGCGATCGCCCCGCCGCCAAACCCGCTGCAAAGCGGTCGGCCTCGCAGAAGGTCCAGGGCTCGAAGACCTCTTCGTCGAAGAAGGCGGTCAAGAAGAAGCCCGCGACCAAGAAGAAACCGGTGACCAAGAAGGCGGCTACGAAGAAGAAGCCGGCGACCAAGAAGGCGGCTACGAAGAAGAAGGCGGTCGCGAAGAAGCAAGCCGCCAAGGCGGTCGAGAAGAAGCCTGCCGTCAAGAAGCGGGCCGCCACCACGAAGAAGCCGGCTACGAAGAAGAAGGCGGTCGCGAAGAAGCAGGCCGCCAAGAAGGCGGCGAAGAAGAAGACACCGTTCAGGAAGAAGGCCGTCACGAAGACACCGACGGCCCGGAACTCCGTGATCACCAAACGGGCCACACGCAAACGGCCGGCCGTCAGATCTCGCCCGGCCAGGCCGCTGATCGGTTGGAGGGAATGGGTCGTGCTTCCCGACTTCACCTCGACACCGATCAAGGCCAAGGTCGACAGCGGGGCCGTGACCTCGTCGATCCACGCCTTCAACCTGCAGCTCATCACCGACGGCGATCAGACGATCGCCCGCTTCGGGGTCGCCCCGCGGCAGGGATCACACGCGGAGAAGACTGCGGTCGAGTGCCCGGTGGTCGGGTTCAAGAAGGTCCGGTCGTCGAACGGCCAAGCCGAGTTGCGGCCGGTCGTTCGAACCCACGCCGTCATCGGTGAGAAATCGTTCGAGATCGACATCACGTTGGCCTCCAGAGACGCGATGGGATTCCGTATGCTGTTGGGGAGAAAAGCCGTGCGCAACCGATTCGTGATCGATCCAGGGCGCTCCTTTCTCCAGCCGGCCACCTTCGAAGATGTGCCGGAGACCGATCGCTGAATTGCCTACGACCGTGAAAGGGGTTGAACGGGCCCGATGAAACTCGCCGTGCTCTCGCGCCAGTCCCGGTCCTACAGCACCCGGCGTCTGGTTGCCGCCGCTCACGAACGTGGCCACGAGGTCGAGATCCTCGACACCCTCCGGCTGGCCCTGGACCTGTCCGGCGACCATCACGACCTCCTCTATCGCGGCCGTCACGTGGCCGACTACGACGCCATCCTGCCCCGAATCGGCGCCTCGATCACGTTCTACGGCATGGCCGTCGTCCGCCAGTTCGAGCAGATGGACGTCTACACCGCGACCACGGCCGACGCCATCGCCAACTCCCGCGACAAGTTGCGATCGATCCAGCTCCTGGCCCGCAATTTGATTCCCATTCCCGACACCACCTTCGTCCGTGATCGTGGCGACGTTCGACCGGCCATCGAACGGGTCGGGGGTGCACCGGTGGTTATCAAACTACTGGAGGGAACCCAGGGCATCGGCGTGATCCTGGCCCCCGAGGCCAATGTGGCCGAGACGGTCATCGAGACCCTTCAATGGACGAAACAGAACGTCCTGATCCAGCGGTTTGTTTCCGAGAGCCGGGGGCGCGACATCCGGGCCCTGGTGGTCGGCGATCAGGTGATCGCATCGATGCGTCGTATCGGCAAGGGCGACGAGTTCCGGTCCAACGTGCACCGCGGTGGCCGAACCGAGCCGGTCGAGCTCGACGACCGGTCGAAGCGGATCGCGGTGCGGGCCGCCCACACCATGGGACTCCGGGTGGCCGGAGTCGACATGCTGGAGGGCGCCAACGGCCCGCTGGTCATCGAGGTCAACTCTTCGCCCGGGCTGGAAGGCATCGAGGGGGCCACCGACCTCGACGTGGCCGGTGCCATCATCGACTACATCGCCAGCCAGGTCACCTTTCCCGATCTCGACGTCCGCCAGCGCCTGGCCAACACGCCCGGCTACGGCGTGGCCGGACTGTACGTGGGGCCGGGGGCCGATCTGATCGACCAGACGATCCGAGTCGGTCTGCGCGACCGTGACATCTCCGTGCTGACGTTGGTGCGGGGCGAACACGTGATCCCCAATCCCCGGGAAGACCGCGTGTTGGAGGTCGATGACCGACTGCTCTGCTTCGGCAAACTGTCGGAGATGCGATCGTTGATCCCGGCCCGCCGCCGCCGGCGGGCCCGGCCCAAACCCCAGCCTCTACCGCCGGATCCCTTCGCCGACGCCGTGGCGGAGATGCCGAGAATGGTCGTCCATGGCGCCTAGGAAGAAGCGGGCCCCGTTCACCATCGCCGGCACCGAGGTTCCGGCCGGGAAGCGGATGTCGCTGGAGCTGCCGTACGCCCGACTGGTATCGGGTTCGACCGTGGCCGCGCCGCTGGTCGTGCTTCACGGCCGCCAGGACGGTCCGGTCGTCTGGGTCAGCTCCACCGTCCACGGCGACGAGATCAACGGCATCGAGATCATCAGGGAGGTACTCGGTCACCTGAACATCCGGCACATCTCCGGTACCCTCATCGCCGCCCCGATCGTGAACGTCCACGGCTTCATCGCCGGAAACAGAACCCTGCCCGACGGACGTGACCTCAACCGGTCGTTTCCCGGATCGGCCCGAGGGTCGATGGCATCACGCATCGCCGACATTTTCATCAAAGAAGTGGTCAGCCGATGCGACTGCGGGATCGACCTCCACACCGGCTCGGGCAATCGAGTGAATTGGCCCCAGATCCGGGCCGGCCTCGACGACGAGCCGACGCTCGAGCTGGCCAAGGTTTTCGGCGCCCCGATCGTGATCAACGCCAAGATCCGCGACGGCTCACTCCGGCAGGCAGCATCGGAGAACGGTGCCGTTGCGCTGTTGTTCGAAGGCGGTGAGGCGAACCGGTTCGACCGCGAGTCGATCGAGGTCGGCGTTGCCGGTATTCGTCGCAGCCTCGCCCACATCGGATTGACGCCCCCGGTCGAACTCCCGTCCGAGCCCCCGCTGATCGCTCAGACGTCGAAGTGGACCCGTTCGTCACGGAGCGGGATCCTCCACCTGGATGTGGAACTCGGTGATCGGGTCGAGCAGGGCGACGTCATCGCCGCCCTCCACGATCCGTTCGGGAAGCGGCTGAGCCGGATCAAGGCCCGTTCCGGCGGCGTCGTCATCGGCCGGACCCACTCGGCGTTGATCCATCAGGGTGAGGCCATCGTCCACATCGCCGAGCTCGACGACTGATCAATCCGCCGCGACGACGGGTGGGGTGACGGAGCGAGCCGCCCGGCGACCCCGGGCGGGGAATCAGGCGGTGACCGGTGTGTTGTCGAGCAGGAAATCCTCGACCTTGGCCATCGCCACCTTGCGAGCCGGCTCCTCTTTCCAGGACTCGATCACCGCCGAGTTCGACGCCGCTTCGGCCAACGCCCGTGACGCCGACGTGGGGTGATAGAGATCGTCACCGACGAGCACCAGGATCGGGGTGTCGACGGCGGCGAACGCCTCGGGGGTGACCGAGAAGAACTGCTTGTCACCTCCGTACATGTTCTCACCGAAGGCGGTCCAGGCGTCGTCCTTCACGTCGGGCCGCTTGGGCTTCAACTCGTCGGCCCAGCCCTTGAACATCTCGAAGAACGCTTCGCGGTTGTCGTCGAGCCCGATCGTCTGGAGAATCACCGCGGATGCAATTCGCTCCGGAGCGGCCGACAGCAGGCCGCCGATGTAGGAGCCGCCAATGCACATGCCGACGACATGGAACCGACCAATGCCCAGATGGTTCATGAGTGCCAGCTGATCCTCGGTGTAGGTGTGCCAGCCGTCATCCGCGGTGATCGGACCGGTGGATCGGCCGGCGTTGCGCTGGTCCATGGCGATGACCCGATGATTGGCGGCCAGCTGGCGAATCGGGTTCCACGGAGCGTTCTGCCAGGCCGACAACGTCGATCGCATGCCGCCGGGCGCGATCAACAGGACCGGAAACCCTTCACCTTCATCCTCGTAGTAGAGGCTGACGATTCCTGTCTCGGTTGCGCGCTCATAGCTGGGCATGCCTCAGATTGTAGTAACCGCCGTCGCCGTGGGTGCGCCCGATCGAATGGTTCACTCCGATGACACCCGATACGGTTTGTCATGGCTGAACTCACGTTGGCGGGCCGAGCGGGACGCACCCATCTGGTCGCAACTTTCGCCTCGACCCTCAACGGTTGTCCGTACTGCACCCACGGCCCCGCATACGCGCTGGAACTCCACTATTTCGCCGAACGAGATGAGCTGTTGCCGGTCGACGAGCGCCAGATCCAGGGGTGGTGCGCGCTCGACGACGAAATCAACAAGAACGCGGAACTCCGCCGCCGCTATGCCGAGCGCCGGCGCGAACGGGCAGGCTGACACGCGGGTGAACAACCCCACGGTCACCGTGGATTTCACCAGGCGGAACCCGGGTCGACTGAAGGACGAAATTCCGAGATCAACGCTGGCCAACCAGGTGAACAACCGATAGTCTCTGGCGAACTGCTCGATCGAGCGGGGGACGATGGCCGGGTCCGGAGCCCCGGCTGATGCGACGTTATTCGGTAGGTGTCCATGACCGACGCAGGTCAACGAAGCGATCGCCGGGGTCGACGCCGCCGGAATCGAGGCTCGGACGGCAACGGGCACGGGCCCTCCCCGGTGGAGCAACCGGCAGCCGGTCAGCCGAAGCGGCTGATGAAGCCGGCCGAGTTGCTGTCGGCCGATCAGATCGAGGCCGTGCACCAGGCATCGGTCACGGTGCTTCGCGACACCGGCATGGACGTGTTGAACGCCGAGGCCCGTCGCCTTCTGGCCGCGAACGGTGCCACCGTCACCGACGAGCGGGTGCGGTTCGACCCGGAGATGATCGACGACTTCGTCGGCTCGGCCCCGGCCGAGTTCGACCTCCACGCCCGGAATCCGGACCGCACTCTTCGCATCGGCGGCCCGTGGGTGGCGTTTTCCGCCGTGGCCAGCGCGCCCAACGTGTCCGATGTGGCCGGCGGTCGCCGGACCGGCAATCGGGCCGACCACGCCAACCTCGTTCGTCTGGCCCAGGTGCTGAACACCGTCCACCTCCTCGGTGGCTACCCGGTCGAGCCGACCGACGTCCACGCGTCGGTCCGGCACCTGCACGCCACCCACGATCAGCTGGTTCTGAGCGACAAGCCGATCCACGCCTACAGCCTCGGCGCTCAGCGGAACCGTGACTGCCTGGAGATGGTCCGGATCGCCCGGGGCATAAGCCATGAGCAGCTTGACACCGAGCCCTCCATCATCTCGATCATCAACACCTCCTCCCCGTTGCGGCTCGACGACCCGATGGCCCAGGGGATCATCGAGTACTCGTCCCGCAACCAGCTGATCGTGATCACGCCGTTCACCCTGGCCGGAGCGATGGCCCCGATCACCCTCGCCGGCGCATTGGTCCA
The DNA here is from genome assembly GCA_965216675.1 of Acidimicrobiales bacterium. Lineage (GTDB taxonomy): Bacteria > Actinomycetota > Acidimicrobiia > Acidimicrobiales > SZUA-35 > JAHELU01. Next base: position 4,528,858 of record CBDCGK010000004.1, read on the forward strand.
GCAGAACGCCGAGGCGCTGGCCGGCATCGTGTTCTCCCAGGTGGTGCGCCGAGGTGCTCCGGTGATGTATGGCGGATTCACCTCCAATGTCGACATGAAGTCCGGGTCACCGGCCTTCGGCACCCCCGAGTATCTGAAGGCGGCGATCGTCGGCGGCCAGCTGGCCCGCCGATACAACGTGCCCTACCGGTCCTCCAACGTGAACGCAGGCAACGCCCTCGACGCCCAGTCGGCGTACGAGTCGGTGTTCTCACTGTGGGGGGCGATCACCGGCGGGGCCAATCTGGTGAAACATGCGGCCGGTTGGATGGAGGGCGGACTCGTGGCCTCCTTCGAGAAGATGGTGCTCGACGCCGACCTGCTCGGCATGGTCACCGAATTCCTCCGACCGATCGACCTCGATCCGGAGGCGCTTGCCGTCGCCGCCATCGACGAGGTCGGCCCCGGTGGGCACTTCTTCGGCATCGGTCACACCCAGGACCGGTACCGCACGGCCTTCTTCCATCCGATGCTGTCGGACTGGCGGAACTACGAGTCGTGGGTCGAAGCGGGCTCGCCGACCACCGACAAGAAGATGTCGGAGTTGGTCGAGAGACTGCTGGCCGAACACGTCGACCCGCCGATGGACCCCGACCGCAGGGCCGAACTCGACGAGTTCCTGGCCCGCCGAGTAGCCGAAGGTGGCGTGGCCACCGATTTCTGAGAAGCCGATCCGGATCGCGTTCGGCGTATCCGACGAAAACGACAGGAGACCCATGAAGACTTCGGCCCAAGTGGTGGTCATCGGCGGTGGCGTGGTCGGAGCGAGCGTGCTCTACCACCTGACCCGCAACGGCTGGACCGACGTGGTGCTGCTGGAACGCGACGAGTTGACCGCCGGGTCGACCTGGCATTCGGCCGGAGGCATGCACACCCTCAACGGCGACCCCAACGTGGCCAAACTGCAGCAGTACACGATCGAGCTCTACCGCGAGATCGAGGAGTTGTCGGGCCGGGACTGCGGGATCCACATCACCGGCGGCTGCCTGCTGGCCGACACGCCCGAACGGCTCGACTGGCTGAAGATGGCCCACGCCCGGGGTCGCTATCTGGGCATGGAGACCGAGCTGATCTCGCTCGACGACGCCAAGGCCAAGATGCCGTTCATGGACACCAGCTACTTCGTCGGGGCCATGTGGGACGCCCACGAGGGCCATGTCGATCCGACCGGGGTCACGAACGCCTATGCCACCGTGGCCCGCAACAATGGAGCCGAGGTGTACCGCAAGGCGTGGGCCCAGGCGATCACGCCGGTCGACGGCCCCGGGGGCCCCGCCGACGCCGGAGTCGACGGCCGCTGGGATGTGCATGTCCACGATCCGGCGACCGGCGAGTCGAAAGGGGTCATCCGCTGCGAGCACGTCGTGAACGCCGGGGGTCTGTGGGCCCGCGAGGTCGGTCGGATGGTGGGAATCGAGTTGCCGCTCCTGGCCATGGAACACATGTACCTCATCACCGAACCGATCCCGGAGCTGGCCGAGTTCAACGCCGCCTTCGGCGAGATGAGCCACGCCATCGACTTCGCCGGTGAGATCTACATGCGTCAGGAGGGGGAGGGGCTGCTGCTCGGCACCTACGAACGGAACTGTGTGCCCTGGTCACCCGGTGATACCCCGTGGGATTTCGGCATGCGCCTGCTCACCCCGGACCTGGAACGGATCGCCGAGTCCCTCGACACGGGCTTCAAACACTTCCCGATCTTTGCCGAGGTCGGCATCAAGCAGGTGATCAACGGTCCATTCACGTTCGCTCCCGACGGCAACCCGCTGCTCGGACCGGTGCGGGGTCTGCCCGGTTTCTGGTCGGCCTGCGCGGTGATGGCCGGGCTGTCCCAGGGCGGCGGCGTCGGTCTGGCACTGGCCAATTGGATGACCGACGGTGATCCCGGCTTCGACGTGTGGGGGATGGACATCGCCCGCTTCGGTGATTTCGCCACCAAATCGTGGACCCACACCAAGGTCCGCGAGAACTACTCCCGACGGTTCCGGATCCAGTTTCCGAACGAGTTCCTGCCTGAAGGTCGGAGCCTCCAGACGTCACCGGTCCACGACAAGCTGTCGGCCGCCAACGCCGTCTGGGGCAACGGGTTCGGGCTGGAGTCGGCCCTGTGGTTCCAGGCCGACGGCCTCGAGCCGACCGAGGACGTCACCTTCGGTCGCTCCAACGCCTGGGATCGGGTCCGGGCCGAGACGCTGGCGGTCCGCAGTGGTGTCGGGATGATGGAGACCACGGGGTTCTCCAAGTTCGAATTCACCGGCCCCGGCGCCAGGGCCTTCCTCGATCACCTGAGTACCAACACCGTGCCCCGGCCGGGCCGCATGGCGCTGGCCCCCATGGTCAACCACAACGGCAAGCTGATCGGGGATCTGACCATCGCCTGTCTGTCCGGTGCCGCCGGCGAACCGCTCGGGCCGGCGTCGACGGTGACCGCCGGCGCCACCGCCAACACCACCCGTCACGAGCGATTCGTGGTCTTCGGATCGGGGATCGCCGAACGTTACTACGAGCGCTGGTTCGATCGGGCGCTCGCCGCCTTCGACTCCTCATCGGTGGGCCCGGTCGCCTGCCGCACGCTCGGCTACGACCTGTGTGGGCTCTCGATCGCCGGACCGAAGGCCCGGGACGTCCTGGCCTCGGTCACCGACGAGGACGTCTCGAACGAGGCCTTCCGGTTCATGGCCTTCCGCTCGATGAACGTCGGCTGGGCTCCCGTGTGGTGCGGTCGGGTCAGCTTCACCGGCGACCTCGGCTACGAGCTGTGGATGCCGTCGTCGTATCAACGGTACGTCTTCGATCTTCTGACCGCGGCAGGAGCCGAACACGGGATGGGGCTGTTCGGTCTCCACGCCCTGAACTCCCTGCGACTCGACAAGAGCTTCGGGGGTTGGGCCCGGGAATACCGGCCGATCTATGATCCCTACGAAGCCGGTCTCGGCCGGTTCGTGAAGCTCGAAACGCAGTTCATCGGCCGCGATTCGCTAGCCGCGGCGGCCGAAGCCGGGCCTGGGCGGCGCCTACTCACCTGGACCGTCGACACCGAACCGGGCACCGCCGGGGCCGACGTGATCGGCGACGAACCCGTGTGGTACGACGGCGAGGTGGTCGGCTGGGTCACCTCGGGTGGTTACGCCCACCATTCCGACACCTCCGTCGCCCTCGGCTACGTGCCGGCGGAGCTGGAGGGCGCAGCGGGACGGTTCGAAATCGAGGTGGTCGGTGATCGGCGCTCCGCCGAGCTCGTCGACGGTTGCCTCTGGGATCCTGAGGCCACGCGTATGCGGGCATGACCGCCGGCCGACTCGCCGTGTTCACCATCGCCTGGATGGTGGCGGCCGGCTGCGGGTGGGAGCAGAACCGCGGACCCCGATCCCAAACCTACGGAGGCGACGAAGCGGCCGACCCGGTCGTCGTCGACGGTCAACCGGTCGTTGTTGATCGGGTGGTCGACGGTGACTCGATCGAGTTGACGGTCGAGGGCGCGGAGGTCGAGCTGCGACTGGAGGGCTACAACGCTCCGGAGTTGTACGCCGAACGCGACGGCGTCGACACGAAGACCTGCAACGGCGAGGCGGCCAAGGAGGCGACCATCGCGGTCATCGGCCAGTCGGCCTCCATCGAGCTGCTCGCCACCGGGGACGATCGCTTCGGTCGTACACTCGGCGATCTTCTCGTCGACGGCCGGTCCCTGGTCGATCGGCTGGTCGCCGACGGCCACGGTCTCGCCACCGGTGACGACTTCCGACGTCGGGAGGCGATGATGCAAGCGGCGGCGGTAGGTGTCGGCGTGTGGGGCGACGGCTGCGGTCGACCCCGGTCCGACCGTGTCGGAATCGGGGAGGTCCAGGTGGATGCCCCGGGCAATGATCGAAACAACCTGATCGAGGAGTACGTCCAGGTGGTCAACCTCGGTCCGGACGAGGTCGAACTCGACGGCTGGGTGCTACGAGACGACACGACCGGACACCGGTTCGAGCTATCGGGTCGCCTCGGCCCGGAAGCGAGGCTGACGGTCGTCACCGGTGGCGAGCGAACCGACTCCGACGTCTCGGGCTCCGGAACTCTCTATCTCGAGGAGTCCTTTCCGGTCTGGTCGAACGACTGGGAGACCGTCGTCCTCGTCGACCCCGACGGTGTGTTCGCCGATTGGCGGTTCGTCACCGACGGTGAGGTGCTGCTGGACTAGGCGCCATGGCAACCTCCGAGCAGGCTTCGACGCCGCCCCCTCGTGACATCTATACCCACGGTCATCACGGCGGCGTGTTGCGGTCCCACACCTGGCGCACCGTCGAGAACTCGGCCGCCTACCTGGTTCCCCATCTTCGGCCCGGTTCGACGCTGCTCGACGTCGGTTGCGGACCGGGCACCATCACCGCCGATCTGGCTGACCGGCTCTCGCCGGGGCGTGTCGTCGGCGTCGACGTCGCCCCCGGCATCGTCGAGCAGGCGCAGACCGGGTTCGCAGCTGAAAACCTCGCCTTTCGGGTCGACGACTGCTACCGGCTGTCGTTCGACGACAACTCGTTCGACATCGTGCACGCTCACCAGGTTCTCCAGCATCTGAGCGACCCGGTGGCCGCGCTGACCGAGATGAAACGGGTGGTGAAAGCCGACGGGGTGGTCGCAGTGCGCGACGCCGACTACGCGGGCATGTTCTGGTATCCCCGGCTGCCCGGCCTCGACCGCTGGATGGAGCTCTACCAGGCGGTGGCCCGCCACAATAAAGCCGAGCCCGACGCCGGCCGCCGGCTGGTGAGCTGGGCCCGGGCCGCCGGTTTCGGTGCGATCACACCGTCGGCGTCGACCTGGTGTTTCGCCACGGCGGAGGATCGACGATGGTGGGGCGGGTTGTGGAGCCAGCGGGTCCAGGAGTCCGCGCTGGCCGCCCAGGCGATCGACTACGGCCTGGCCGACGGAGCCGATCTGGCCGCCATCGGCGGCGCCTGGGTCGACTGGCTGGAGCACCCCGACGCCTGGTTCGCGGTGGTGAACGGCGAGGTGATACTCCAGCCGTAGCACGACGGTGGCCGGGTGAGTGAACTCTCCATTTTTGGTGTTTCAACGGGCGTCGATGCAACGGCGATGTTAGGTTTGTTGACCGATGAGAATATGCATCTTCGGCCTCGGGGAAGCAGGCTCCCTGTTTGCGGCCGATCTAGCCACCGCAGGAGCCGACGTGATCGGCTTCGATCCCGCCGACGTCCCCACTCCTCCGGGAGTCAACAGAGCTGTTCACCCGGCGCTTGCCGTCCGCCACGCCGAGTTGATCCTGGGTCTCACCAGCGAGGCCGACTCGAAGCTGGCGATGCTGCAGGCGATCGAGGCGATCGCCCCCGACGCACTGTATGCCGACCTGGCCACCAGCTCGCCGGTCGTCAAACTGGACCTGGAGGAGATGGCCCAGCGAAAGGGCTTCGGTTTCGCCGATGTCGCGCTGCTGGCCATGGTTCCCGGTCACGGGTTGGCCACTCCGAGCCTGGCCTCGGGCCCCGGGGCGCATCGTTACGCCCAGATCATCAATCCTCTCGGCGGCTATGTCGAGCCCCTTGCCGCGGCCACCGGCGTCGCGGCTGGCCGCAAGCTGATGCGCAGCGTGATGATGAAGGGATTCGCCGCCGTCATCCTGGAGGCTGTTGAGGCCGGTGCCGCCGCCGACGACCTGAGCTGGCTGTGGCGCAACCTCACCTCCGAGATCGAGCGGGCCGACGAGGACTGGCTGCGCCGCATGGTGCTCGGCTCGAAGGTCCACGCCCGCCGCCGACACGGTGAGATGGTCAGCGCCGCGGCCATGCTCCACGCGCTCGGTGTCGACCCGATCATGACTTCGGCCACAACGGCCAGCCTGGCCACGCTTCTTGTCGACGATGTCGAGTTACCGGAGCTTCCCGACAACCAACCGGCCTGACCTGTCCGCCTGACCAACCCCGGTTCCGGTCAACGTCCCACCGAACTTTGAGCCGCCGGCGACCTTCTTGGGGGTCGCCACACGCTCAAACTTCGGTGGAGGTGGGTCGCTGGGAGCTCAAAGTTCGGGTGGGGCGGCGAGGCTCCAGCGGACCTCGAGGTCGACCTGTTCGACGAGGCTTCCGCCTTCGATCGGCATCGAAGCCTCGGCGGCCAGCATCGCCCGTCCGGCGATCGGTGGACCGGGACGGTGGCCGGGCGCACCTTCCCGGATGGACCGGACGGCGCCGAGGGAGGCGCCCGCGAGATCGGCCAGCTGGGCGGCCTTCGACCGGGCATCGGCGAACGCCAGGCGACGGGCCTCGGTGCGGGCTGCGGTCCGGTCGCCACAGTCGAACTCCAGGCCGTGCAGTTCGAGACCCTCGCCGACGATGTCGAACAATCCGTCGACAGCCGCCTGAGCCCGAGTCAGATCACCGCGAAAGGTCGCGGTCAAGGTGGTCCCCACGGCAAACTCGACCGGGCCCGGTCGGTCGTGGCGGTGACGGATCGTATGGACCGTCAACTGCGACGTCTGGAGGTCAGCGGGGGAGACACCGGCCTCGAACAGGTGATCGCGCGCCGCGCTTGCCTTCGTCGCCACCGCCGACCGGGCCGAGGCGAGAGACCGGTCCTGCCACCGGACGCTCACCGACAGCGACGCGATATCGGGCTCGACGAGAACCGAACCCGAACCGCCGACCGCGATACCTCCTCGCCGCCCCGGTCTCCGGTCACCTCCACGATCGTCATCCATGCCGCCTTGATAGCACAGGCCACGTTGTCGTGACGTTCGGGACGCGACCGGAGCCGGCGGCCCGGTGTGGATAGCCTGAGCCCGTGTCCTCGCTCACCGCCCGCGCCCTGGTCTTCATCTCATCGGCCGCCGTGCTCATGCTCGAGATCCTGGCTGGTAGGTTGATGGCCCCCTACGTCGGGGTCAGCCTCGAGACCTTCACCGGGGTGATCGGAACGATTCTGGCCGCCATTGCCCTCGGCTCCTGGGTCGGGGGCCTGCTCGCCGATCGCCGCGATCCGTCGCGACTGCTCGGGCCGGCGTTCATGTTCGGCGGCGTTCTCGCCCTGCTGGCGCCAACGCTGACGGCCGCCTTCGGTTCGGCGTTACGAGGCCAGGGGGCGGTGGCCGTGGTCGTGCTGACGGTGTTCGGTTTCTTCGCGCCGGCCGCGGTCCTGTCGACCGTCACCCCGCTCGTGGTCAAGTTGAGGCTCGAGTCACTGGAGCAGACCGGTGAGGTGGTCGGTTCGTTCTCAGCCGTCGGCACCGCGGGCGCACTGTTCGGGACCTTCGTCACCGGCTTCGTGCTGTTGGCGACACTGCCGACGCGTCCAATCGTGTTGGCGGTCGGCCTTGTTCTCGTCGGCATCGGGATCGGGCTCACACTCCGGGGTCGTCGGTTCCGCCTCGACAGGGACCCCGACGATTCCGACGGTGGGAACGACCGCTCACCGGCCGAAAGAGACATCGGTCCGGCTGCCGCGGGCGCCGGGCTCGCAGCGCTGCTCCTCGTCGTCGCCCCGGGACCGTGCGAGTGGGAGACGACCTACTCGTGCGTCACGGTCGTCGTCGACGACGACAACCCGACCGGCCGCACCTTGCAGCTCGATGTTCTGTCGCACAGCTACGTCGACCTCGACGACCCGCTCAACCTGCGGTTCCGCTACATCCGCGACTTCGTGTCGGCCATCGACGCCATCGCCCCCGATGGACCGCTCCACACCCTCGGCGTCGGAGGTGGTGGGTTCACGATGCCCCGCTACCTGGCCGCGGCCCGGCCTGGATCAACCAACGTCGTGTTCGAAATCGACGACGCCCTGGTCGACATCGGTGTCGACGAGCTCGGTCTGGACCCGGCGACGGTCGGCCTCACCGTCGAGACCGATGACGCCAGGATGGCCCTTCCCCGATACCTCGCCGATGAACCGCAGCCGTTCGACGTCGTCGTCGGCGATGCCTTCGGCGGGATGTCGGTGCCATGGCACCTGACGACCGTCGAGTTCCTCACCCTGCTGAAGTCGTCGATGGCCTCCGACGGTGTGTATGTGATGAACGTCATCGACTACGGCGACCGGGCATTCGCCCGGGCCGAAATCGCCACGGCGCAGGAGCTGTTCGACGAGGTCGTCGTGATCGCTCCCGATCGATATGTGAATGGTGATGGCGGCGGCAACTACGTGATCGTCGCCACGGACGAGACCGTCGATCCGGTGGCCATCGAGGTCAACCTGGCCGCCTGGGACTCGGAGTCGTCGGTCCACCACGGCTCCGAGCTGCGACGGTTCGTCGGTGACGCCCATGTGCTGACCGATGATTTCGCCCCCGTCGACACGCTGCTGACCCAGGCCCGCTGACGCCGGCTTCGTGTGCTTCGATGGGGAGCTATGGTGGCGGCCATGGGACGTCACGCCATCAAAACCCCACCTCACCACGCCACCTGGCCGGAGTTTCTCGACCTGTGGCGGGCGGCCGACGACATCGAGATCTACGAGTCCGCCTGGAACTGGGATCACTTCTACCCGCTCGCCCCACCCTACGAGGGTCCGAACCTCGAAGGCTGGACGATGCTGGCGGCCCTGGCCCAGGCCACCACCCGAATCCGCATCGGCTGCATGGTGAACGGCATGCATCACCGGCATCCGGCGGTGACGGCCAACATGATCGCCACCGTCGATCACATCTCCAACGGTCGTTTCGAGTTCGGTATCGGGGCCGGCTGGAACGAGATGGAGACCGACGCGTACGGCCTCGACCTGGGTTCGCTCAAGGAGCGGTCCGACCGGTTGGAGGAAGGCCTAGAAGTGATCGTCTCGCTGCTGGCCAACGAGGTGACCAACCACTCCGGTACCCATTTCCAGCTCACCGACGCCCGCTGCGAACCCAAGTGCCTCCAGCAGCCCTACGCCCCGATCGTCGTCGGCGGCAAGGGGCGCAAACGAACGCTGCGCACGGCGGCCCGCATGGCCGACCAGTGGGACATGACCTTCCCGGAGACCCCGGCCGCCTGGTCGGAGCTCAACGCTGTACTCATCGGTCACTGCGCCGATGTCGGCCGAGATTCCGACGAGATCACCCGCAGTGTGCATCTCGGTTTCGACCCCGACGACGATCCGGTGCGCCTGTCGGCTCGAGCCGACGAGTTCTTCGCCGCCGGCGTCGATGTGGTGGTCTGGTCGATGCGGGGACCGGTCGAGGCCCGACGGATCGAGTCGCTGGCCGAGGCACTGGCTGCAGGCTGAGTCGACCGAGTCGGTCGGGGACTGGTGGTCAGCCGGCCCTGGTCGGTTTGACGAAGAAACGAACCCGCCAGTCGGGGCGGCTCTCGTCGTTGATCGTCAGGGCGAAGGCATAGCTGCGACCGCCGGCCAGGCGGAACGGCGACAGGTTGATGGCAAGCGACACGCCCAGCGGCGAACCCGGCTGCAGGCCGGCGGGGCGGCCGGCTTCGAAACGCCCCCGCATCAGAACCGGCTTCTCGTTGACGACGACGGGCTGACCGTCCTCATCGATGAGCTCGATCTGCCACTCGTGTGCGATGTTCGCCCGATCCCAGGGCACGGTGATCTGGAGGGCGATGGCCAGCGGCTGAGGTTTCGGACCGATGGAGGCGAGGCCGCCGCCCAGAACGAACAGCTTGCCGCCGGCCACCTGGGCGGCGTCGCACAACAGCATGTCGACCGTCAAGCCGCTCCGAGAGAGGAATTCGTTGTCCATGGATCTCCGTCGTACGCTGGCGTTTCGTCTGCCAACGTAGCGTGACAACCCGACGATCCGCCCGGTTGACGACGACGAAACGACCCGGGTCGCCTCGGTGTCGAGTGCTGTTCGAGACGGCGCTCAGATCTGGTCCGGGGGCTGCTGGTCGGTGATGACCTCGCGTTCCCGCTGCACCATCGGCCGGCCGTCGACGATCGACTCGCGATCGGTCTGGACGACTGTCCTGCGACCGAAAGCCGACATTGCCAGCGTCACCAGGCCGAGGCCGATGCCAACGACGAAGAGAATGACGCCGACCTGGTTGATGTCGATGCCTTCGGCCTGGGCGGTCACAGCCCAGGCGAGGATGGCTCCGACGGCGATGAGGAGGGCACTCAGGCCCAATCCACTGGTTCTCATGATTGCCTCCGGCATGGATACGCGAACTGGCGCGGTCGGTCATACCCGCCGTGCGCCGTCTCAAACCTCGACGAGATGCGGGCCTTCCAGGATTGAGACGGATCTGTAACCAAAAAAGGTGAACGAAATCGGCCGCCGACTCGTCTAGTAACCATGAGACCGACCGATCCCGCTGAGCGTCGCAGGGTTCGGGTGCAGTATGTTCCCCGAGGCTTTGGACTGGCGCTGACCATTTCCGATGAGACGAGTTCCGACGAATCCACGTCCGGTGAATCGATGTCCGGTGGCCCGTCGGCTGAACAGCAGGCGGCGGCCAACCGGGTCACGATCGACCGTGCCGCCGGTGACAGTGCCGCCGATGATGATGCCGTTCCGGCCGACGTCGATCTCACCGACATCGAGACGAACGACGGCTACCTGACCGTGGTGGCCTCCGGCGTCACCACGCTCGAACTGCGCCGGCCGGACGGTCAGTCGTCCCTGCTCATCTGGGACGAATCAGAGGTGGCCTGGGATTCCCTGCGGGCTGTCTAGCCGTTCCGCGGTTTCCCAGCACAGGTTCTCGATGGTCTGAGCACCACAAGTACGGTCACGACACTAGCCTGACGCCATGACGACTGGTCCTCTCCGGTTGGGCGGCGTTCCCGAACACTTCAATCTGCCCTGGCACCTGGCAATCGAGTCGGAGACGCTCGCCGATCTCGATCCGGTCTGGACCGATCAACCGGGCGGAACCGGGCAGATGCTCACCCGCCTGGCCGACGGCGAACTCGACATCGTCAGCATCCTGACCGAGGGCACCGTGCGAGCGATCGCCAAGGGACTACCGGTCACCATCATCCAGATCTACGTCGAATCGGCGCTGCAGTGGGGCGTGTTCGTCCCCGGCCCGTCGGCCATCGGCCACGAATCCGAGCTGGACGGTGCCCGCATCGCCGTCTCCCGCTTCGGTTCCGGCTCACACCTCATGGCCTACATCCAGGCCGAACGGATGGGTTGGTCGATCGATCCCGAACAGTTCGTGGTGGTGAAGGACCTCGCCGGTGCGATCGATGCGTTCGCCGCCGGTGAAGCCGACCTGTTTCTGTGGGATCAGTTCATGACCAGCCCGCTGGTCGCCGACGGCCGGTTCCGTCAGGTCGGGGTGCAGGAGACCCCGTGGCCGTCGTTCGTGATCGCCGCCCGCAACGAGATCCTCACCGGCCGAACCACCGCCGTCGGGCGGGTGGTCGACGCCGTCGTCGATGCCGCTGGAGCGTTCACGGCCCGTGACGACGGCCCCGACATCGTGGCCGATCGCTACGGGATCGACACCGATCAGGCCAAGGCGTGGTTCGCCGCCACCACCTTCGCCGAACGGGGGCCGATGGAACCCGACATCGCCACCGAGGTGTTGGCTACTCTGGAGCGGGCCGGGCTGACCTGACGGGTCGGTGCCGGCCGGCCGCCGGGAGTCTCCGGCCGGCAGACGTTCGACCAGCCGGCTTCACCCCCGGCCAAAGGAGCATGTCGTGGGCTACGTACCACCGTTCAACTTCCAGAAGTGGATCGACGAGCACGCGGACGAGTTGAAGCCGCCGGTGGCCAACAAACAGATCTGGCCCGGCACCGACATGATCGTGATGGTCGTCGGTGGCGGAAACGTGCGAACCGATTACCACGACGACCCCCGCGAGGAGTTCTTCTACCAGCTGAAGGGCGACATGATCCTGAGGGTTCGCGAACCCGGCGAGCCGCCGACCGACCTGCACATCCGCGAGGGTGAGGTGTTCCTGCTGCCCGCCAACCTTCGGCATTCCCCCCAGCGGCCCCAGCTCGGCTCCATCGGCCTCGTCGTCGAATACGCCCGCTCGGAAGGCGAACTGGACGGTTTCGAGTGGTACTGCCCGGATTGCAACAACCTGCTGCACCGGGTCGAGGTGCAGATGAAGCAGATCGACAAGGATCTCCCGCCGCTGTTCGAGGCGTTCTACGCCGATCTCGACGCCCGAACCTGCGACAACTGCGGCACCGTGCACCCGGCGCCGGGTGACGAGTAGTCGCCGGCGATGGACTTCCAGCCCGAAAGCCATCTCTCGGCCGACGGGGCGGCCGAACTCGATGACGCCGATCCGTCGACTGCGTTGCGAGCCGAATTCGCCATTCCCCGCCACGCCGATGGCTCCGACAAGGTCTATCTCGTCGGCAACTCGCTCGGCCTCCAGTCGAGACGCACGAGGGCCGAAGTCGAGCGGGAGCTCGATCGTTGGGCCGAGCTGGGTGCCGACGGCCACCTCGAGGGTGAGTCGGCCTGGATGCCGTATCACGAGCTGTTGACCGAACCGATGTCGATGATCGTCGGTGGCCGGCCCGAGGAGGTGGTGGTGATGAACACCCTCACCGTCAACCTCCACCTGCAGATGATCAGCTTCTACCGACCGACGCCGCAGCGACACAAGATCCTCATCGAGGATCACGCGTTTCCGTCCGACCACTTCGCCGTCGAGTCCCAGATCCGTCAGCGGGGCTACGATCCGGCCTCCTCGCTGATCACCGTGGCCCCCCGCCCCGGGTCCGATCTGCTCGATCCGGCCGACATCATGACCGCCATCGAAACCCACGGTGACGAGCTGGCCCTCGTGTTGCTGCCCGGGGTGCAGTACTACACCGGACAGGTCCTGCCCATGGCCGACATAACCCGGGCCGGCCACGCCGTCGGGGCCCACGTCGGGTTCGATCTCGCCCACGCCGCCGGCAACATCCCGCTCGAACTGCACGATTGGGGTGTCGACTTCGCATCCTGGTGCACCTACAAGTACCTCAACAGCGGACCGGGTGGTATCGCCGGCTTCTTCGTGCACAACCGCCACGTCGCCGATCAGTCGCTGCCCAAGTTCCTCGGTTGGTGGGGCACCAACAAGTCGACCCGATTCCAGATGGAGACCGACTTCGATCCGATACCGACCGTGGAGTCGTGGCAGATCTCCAACCCGCCGGTGTTGGCGTTGGCCGCCCTGCGAGGCTCGCTGGCGACCTTCGACGCCGCCGGTGGTATGACCGCGCTGCGGGGCCGATCGGAACGCCAGGTCGCCTACATGGACGCCGCGTTGGCCCACGTGCTCGGCGACCGGGTCACGTCGATAACCCCGACCCCGATGCCGGAACGGGGCTGCCAGTTCGCCCTGCGGATCACCGCGCCGGACCATCCCGGCAAGGTGGTGCAGGCTGCGCTGGAGGAGTCGGGGGTGGCCTGTGACTGGCGGTATCCCGACGTGATCCGGGTTGCTCCGGTGCCGCTCTACAACACCTTCGGTGACATCTGGCGGTTCACCCAGATCCTCGACGGCATCCTCCGATGACCGGGTCCGTGCCCTCCACGGCGACGCCGCCCCTCGGATCAGACGGCACCGTGGTGGTCGTGGGCGGGGGACCGGCCGGCGCCACCATGGCCTTGTACCTGGCCCATCAGGGCCACGATGTCCAGATCCTCGAAAGCCGCCAGGATCTCCGTCGCCACGACGTCGACGCCGGCCGCTCCATCAACCTGGCGCTGGCCCGTCGGGGAATCGTCCCACTGATCGAACTGGGTGTCTTCGACCGGGTCGAGCCGATCACCATCCCGATGGCCGGCCGCATCGTCCACGGCCTCGACGGCACCACCAACTTCCAGCCGTACGGGACCACGGGCGACGAGGCGATCCTGTCGGTGTCGAGGCCGGGGTTGAACGCCATTCTCCTCGACGCGGCCGAGGAGACCGGTAGGGTGTCGATCGACTTCGAGCTGCGCTGCCGGGGGGTCGACTGGGCGGACAAGATGATCGTCATGACCGACGGAGGTAACGACAGCCAGATGACCCAGGTGCCCTTCGGTACCGTCTTCGGCTGTGACGGCGCCAACTCCGAGGTCCGCCAGTCGATGCAGCGGATCAACGGCGGCTCAACGGCCATCGAACCTCTCGGCCACGGCTACAAGGAACTGGAGATTCCGCCCGGACCCGACGGGTCGTTCCAGCTCGACCCCGGAGGCCTTCACATCTGGCCGAGGGGCGAATTGATGCTGATCGCGCTGGCGAATCCCGGCGGCGACTTCACGGTGACGCTGTTCATGCCCCACGTCACTCCCGACGGAAACGACGAGCCGATGGGATTCGACGACATCGGGGACCAGGCGTCGGCCGAGGCCTTCTTCGCCCGCGAGTTCCCAGACTTCGTGGAGCTCGTGGGAGACGCGGCCGCCCAGTTCATGGCCAACCCGACCGGCGATCTGGCCACTGTGCGCTGCACAGGCTGGAGCCGGGGCGGCGACGGTGTGATCGTCGGCGACTCGGCTCACGCCATCGTGCCGTTCCACGGCCAGGGCATGAACGCGGCGATGGAGTCGGCCAGGCTCCTCGCCCGGCGTTTGGCCGAGTCCGGTCACGACCCCGACCACGCTTTCACGTTGTTCGAGATCGACCGCAAGCCCGACACCGACGCCATCGCCGACATGGCCATCGACAACTATGTCGAGATGCGGGCGGGCGTTGCCGATCCCGACTATCTGATCAAGCGGGAGCTGGCCCTCGAACTCGAACGCCGGTATCCGGACGTGATGGCCGCCCGCTACGGGATGGTGATGTTCACCACGATGCCCTACGCCGAGGTTCGGGAACGGGCCGCCGACCAACAACGGATTCTCACCGAGCTGGTGGCCGGCGTCGACTCGCTCGACCAGATCGACTTCGATCGAGCGCGAGACCTGCTGGAGGCGCTCGGACCCCTACCCGCCGAGGTTTGACCGCAAACGGCTTCGGGGGCGGCGACCGAGTGCCGTCAGCCCCGTGAGTGCAGAAGCGCCCTACCGTCGGCGGACCTCCGGCCCGCTTCGGGCAGGGCGCTCCAGGCGTCAGTCGTTCAGCCGTTCGCGCAGGCCGTCGACGGCCTCCTCGGCCTTGTCCGACACATCATCGATCGAGTCCTTGATCTTGCCGGCTGCCTCGTCGCGCTCACCTTCGCGCTGAAGGTCCTTGTCCCCGGTGAGGTCTCCGGCCGCCTGCTTGACTCGACCTTCGATCTTGTCCTTCTCTCCAGCCATCATCGGTCTCCTTCTTCGGTGGATGGTTGTCAATCGGGGATCTACCCCGATCCGGCACCGTTGATTCCTCGAATCGGTGATCGGTGGGGTTGCCTCGAGGGACCGATTGGCGGAGACCGGTTCGAGTGCACGGCCCGTTGCCGTGGACGGCCGTTGAAAGGACGGGTCGTCAGCCCGGGTGGGGGACGAGATCGGCCAGGCGGCGGGCCATCTCCAGCTCGGTCGGCGTGGTGACGTGCAGGTTGGTCGGCTCACCCTCGACCAGCTCGATCCGGCCGCCGAGGTGTTCGATCATCTCGAGCTCCTCAGGGGGCAACGGTGGCTGTCCGGGGCCTCCGAAGGCCCGGTAGGCCTCCATGATCGCCACCCGGTTGAAGGCGCATGGAGCCTGAGCGGTCAGTAGGCGGGATTTGTCGACCGAGCGGACGACGGTTCCGTCGACGTGTTCCTTGATGGCATCGCAGATGGCGCCGGCCGGCGCGGCCGCGGCTGCGCCGTTGCCGACCGCTTTGATGGTCCGGCGATACAGGTCCGGCCCGGCGAGCGGGTGTGAGGCCGCAGCCATCACCACCACGTCGATGTCGTCCGGCACTTGATCGAGGCCGATCCGGGCCGACTCGCCGTGGGAGCGTCCGCCCGATGTCACGGCATGGACCGGATGGCCGGACCACGTCGGTTCATCGGCCGAGGCGGCCTCGTCGATCGGGTGACCCGTGGGCAGAACGACGACGACCAGGTCGCAGACCGATGACGCCGTCACCACCACCCGGTCGACCAGGGACTGCCCGTTGATCGTCTCGAATTGTTTGAGCCGGCCGAATCGACGCGCCTGACCGGCCGCCAGCACCACGGCCGCGCTCGATGTCGGTGGTCCCATGGTTTTCAGAGTACGACTACCTGGTAGCGAACCCGCCGATGGCCGTAAACTTTGCCCAGCGGTCGCACCCGGCCCGCGCCCGGCTTCATGAACAGGAGTACGCCGATGACCTCGCCCACAGCCGCCGGTACCTTGAACCCGGCCGGGCCGACACCGGCCACAACCCCGACCGGATTGACACCGGCCATCGACGACTTCGCGGCCCTGGTCGAGGTGGTTACGGATCCCGACGAGTACCCGTTCGCCGACGGCGTCGAACGGAACGTCGTCGTCTACCGGGCCGGCCGGCTCCGATCGGCGATCGCCGAGAACGACGATGCGGCCGTCGCCATCCGCCAGGAGATGGCCGACGTGCTCGACCGGGGTCCGGGAATCATGGTCATCAAGGAGGGGTTCGAGGCCGGAAGCATCGATCGGGCGACCGAGGCGTTCGAGAGGATCATCGCCGACGAGAAGCAGGCGGGACTGGGTTCGGGCGACCACTACGCCAAGCCGGGGGCCAACGACCGGGTGTGGAACGCGCTCGAGAAACTGGCGGTCGAGGATCCCGAGGTGTTCGTCGACTACTACGCCAACGACATGGTCGCCCTCGGCGCTCTGGCTTGGCTCGGCCCCAACTATCAGGTGAGCTCACAGGTCAACGTGGTCAATCCCGGGGGAGAGGCGCAACAGCCTCACCGCGACTATCACCTCGGCTTCATGACCGATTCGATGGCCGAGCAGTACCCGGCCCACGCTCATCGCCTGTCGCCGGTGCTCACCCTCCAGGGTGCGGTGGCCCACTGCGACATGCCGACCGAAACCGGGCCCACGACCTATCTGCCCCACTCCCAGAAGTACGGGCCGGGTTACCTGTCGTGGCGCCGGCCCGAGTTCAAGGAGTACTTCGCGGCGAACCACATTCAGCTGCCACTCGGCAAGGGCGATGTCGTCTACTTCAATCCCGCCTTGTTCCACGCCGCCGGCGCCAACTCGACGCCGGACGTCCGACGGACGGCGAACCTGCTCCAGATCTCGTCGGCTTTCGGGCGCACGATGGAGACGATCGACACGCTGCGGATGGTCAAGGCCGTCTACCCGGCGCTGATGGAGGCCAAGTCGGCCGGGATGTCGGCGAACGGGATCCACAATGTCATCGCCACGGTCGCCGAGGGCTACGCCTTCCCGACCAACCTCGACAAGGATCCGCCCCTGGGCGGCCTCACCCCGCCGTCGCAGCAGGACATCGTGCGTGAGGCGCTTGCCGACCACGTCAGTCTTGGTGAGTTGATCGGCCGCCTCGAGGCGCACGTCCGCCGCCGACAATCGGTCTGACCCTGGCGGCACCGCCCGAACTTTGAGCGCCGGACGACCCGTTTGGGGGTCGCTGGAGGCTCAAAGTTCTGCCGGGGTGGGTCGCTGGAGGCTCAAAGTTCAGGCGGGGGTGGGCCGCTTGAGGGCCCGTCGGTGGGGTGTGCGATACTGGTACCATGACGGACCCAGCCACCTCCGCTGTCCCCGATCCCTCTTCCGAGGCCTACCGGCGCTACCGGGAGGCCTACGAGTCGGCCCAACTGCGCGACGTTCCCTTCGAGACGATGTCGGGAGTCCCCGTCGATCCGGTCTACGGGGATCCGCCCTACCCCGGCCAGTACCCCTACACACGAGGCGTGTACCCGTCGATGTATCGCTCGCGGCTGTGGACCATGCGAATGTTCGCCGGCTTTGGAACGGCCGAGGACACCAACGCCCGGTTCAAGGCCATCCTCCGCAACGGCGGTACCGGGCTGTCGACGGCGTTCGACATGCCCACCCTCATGGGTCGAGACTCGAACTCGCCGTGGTCACTCGGCGAGGTCGGGCGGGCCGGGGTCGCCGTCGACACGCTGGCCGACATGGAGGACCTGTTCTCCGGCATCGACCTGTCCGGCGTGTCGACCTCGATGACGATCAACGGTCCGGCCGCCATCATCCTGGCGATGTACGTGGCGGTGGCGGAGAAGAACGGGGTGGCCCGGGCCGACCTGGCCGGCACCATCCAGAACGACATCTTCAAGGAGTACCAGGCCCAGAAGGAATACATCTACCCGCCCCGGCCGTCGGTCCGCATCGTCACCGACATGATCCGCTTCACCGCGACGGAGATGCCCCGATGGCACCCGGTCTCCATCTCCGGCTATCACATCCGCGAAGCCGGTTCGACCGCCGCCCAGGAGCTGGCGTTCACGCTGGCCAACGGCTTCGCCTACGTGGAGGCCGCGGTGGCCGCCGGCGTCGACGTCGACACCTTCGCCGGGCGGCTCAGCTTCTTCTTCAACAGCCACTCCGACTTCTTCGAGGAGATCGGCAAGTTCCGAGCCGCTCGTCGCATCTGGGCCCGATGGATGTCGGAACGCTATGGGGCCACCAAGGAGCGGTCGCTGCTGTGCCGGTTCCACACCCAGACCGCCGGGGTGTCGCTCACCGCCCAGCAGCCGGAGAACAATATCGCCCGGGTCGCCATCCAGGCGCTGGCCGGGGCCCTGGGTGGCACGCAGAGCCTGCACACCGACTCGTTCGACGAGGCGCTGGCCCTCCCGACCGAGAAGGCGGCCCGTATCGCCCTGCGGACCCAGCAGATCGTGGCCCACGAGACCGGTGTTGCCAACGTGGCCGATCCGCTCGGCGGGGCACCCTACGTCGAGTGGATGACCGATGAGATGGAACGCCAAGCGGAGGCGATCTTCGCCCACCTCGACGACATCGGCAACGGCTCGATCCTCGAAGGGGTGTACGCCGGGATCGAGAACGGGTATTTCGTCGGTGAGATCGCCGATTCGGCCTACCGGTTCGAGCGTGAGGTCAACGAAGGCCGTCGGATCATCGTCGGTGTCAACGCCTTCACCGACGGCAACGACGGCGAGGGCGACATCCTACGCATCAGTGCGGAAACCGAGGAGCTGCAGCTCAAGCGGCTCGGCGAGGTGAAGCAGCGGCGAGACACCGACGCCGTCGGCCGGGCCCTGGCCGCCGTGACCGAGGCCGCGGCGTCGCCGACCACCAACCTCATGGGGCCGATCCTCGACGCCGTGCACACCTACGCCACGCTCGAAGAGATCGTGATGGCCATGGAGGCCGAGTTCGGAACCTACGTGGAGAAGGCGATCATCTAGGGGCGACGGTACTCTGGACACCGTGGGAGACATCGACGGCAACGACGGCACCGGCACAGACATCGACGGCACAGACATCGACGGCTCTGACGCCGGCACCGGTGACGAGCCGAGGTCGGCGGCCGGTGACGAGGCCCTGACCCCCACCCAGGTCACACGGCTGCGGGTGGTGCTGGCCAAGCTCGGCCTCGACGGCCACGACCGCGGCCTCAAGGTGGTGGCCCGAATCCTGCGCGACGCCGGCATGGAGGTCATCTACCTTGGGCTTCGGCAGACGACCGACTCGATCGTCGCCGCGGCCGAGCAGGAGGACGCCGACGCCATCGGCCTGTCGATGCACAACGCCGGCCATCTCACGCTGGCGCCCGCCATGGTTGCAGCGCTGTCGGAGGCCGGCATGAACACGCCGGTCGTCGTCGGCGGCATCGTCCCCGAAGAGGACGTGCAGACGCTGCTCGACGCCGGCGTGGCAACGGTCCTCGGACCCGGCGCGTCGGCGACCGAGGTGGCCCAGGCCGTGCGGGACGCGGTTGCCGCCTCCGAGACCGAACCGGCCTGAGCGGGACCGGCGATCCGATGACCTCCCGAACCAGCCAGTCGATATCCGAGCTCTACGACGATGCCCGAGCCGGGAGCCGCCTGGCCATCGGCCGCCTTCTGACCCGGGTGGAGCGCGGCGGGGCCGACGCCGACGCCGTCAGCGAGCTGGCCCACATCGACGCCGGCTCCGCCCACATCGTGGGGATCACCGGTGCGCCCGGCGCCGGCAAGTCGACGCTGGTCGGTGAGCTGGTGACACATCTCGTGGCCGAAGGCAGGCGACCCGCCGTGCTCGCCGTCGATCCGTCGTCGCCGCTCACCGGAGGTGCCATCCTCGGTGACCGCATCCGCATGGAGGGCGGCCAGGACGTGCCGCCGGTCCCACCGCCACCCGACGGAGAGCCCACAGCGGTTCGCCACCAGCCATTCATTCGCTCCATGGCCACCCGGGGGCACTCCGGCGGCCTGGCCCTGGCCGTACCACTGGCCGTACGCCTCTTCGATGCCCTCGGGTTCGACCCGGTGATCATCGAGACCGTCGGCGTCGGGCAGGTCGAGGTCGACGTGGTCGGTGCCGCCGACACCGCGGTGGTGGTGGCCACCCCGGGCATGGGCGACGCCGTCCAGGCCAACAAGGCCGGCCTGCTCGAGGTGGCCGACGTGTTCGTGGTGAACAAGGCCGACCGCCCGGGCGCCAACGACGTGCGGCGTGACCTGGAGCTGATGCTCGACCTGAGCAAGGTCACCGGACAGGAGGCCGAGATCGGCTACCGGCCGCCGATCGTCATGGCCTCGGCGCTGGAGGGCACCGGAGCGTCGGATGTGCTCGGGGCCATCAGCGACCATCTGGCATTCCTCGAGTCCACCGGACGGCGGGAGGAGCGCCGCCGGCACCGGACCCGGACCGAGATCGAGGCCCGCCTCGCCCAAGCCCTACAGCGGTGGGTGGTCGATCTGCTGGCCTCGGCGTCCGGTGTCTCGTTGCTGAAAGAGGTGGAGGTGGGCGAGCAGTCGCCGACCACGGTCACCCGCCGACTGCTCGACGAGCTGTTGTCATCCGACACCTGATCGGCAGGGCTGAAAGCCCGGAAGTCTCGACGACGACGACGCCAGCGAGTTGAACTCAGACCAGCAGCGGGTCGGTCATGATCTCGACCAGCGCAGGGCCGTTGTGAGCCAGCGCCTCAGCGACGATCTCGTCGAGGTCGTCGGAGTTCGTGACCCTGAAGCCGCGACCGCCGCAGAGCTCGGCGAATCCCGAAAAATCGGGGTTGTGCAGCCCGGTCTGCCAGACCTCCCACTCCCCGGCTCGCTGCTCCTTCGAGATCTTGCCGAGTTCGCCATTGTTCAACAGCACGTGGGTGATGTCCATGTCGTACTTCACCGCGGTGGTGAACTCCATGGCGTACTGGCCGAAACCGCCGTCGCCCGAGATGCTGACGACCTGCCGTGAGCCACCGACCGCCGCCCAGGCTCCCATGGCCGCCGGAAAGCCGAATCCGATCGACCCGAGATAGCCCGACATGAGCAAGTCCTGATCACCGGAGGCCTCGAAGTACCGACCGAACGAATAGGTGTTGTTGCCGACATCGACGCAGATGACGGCGTCGTCGGCGATGCGCCGACCGAGCACGTCCATCACCGCCGCGGCATTGATCCCGTCACCCCGGTCATCGGCGCGTCGGGACGCCTTCTCCTCGTTCCAGATGGCCCAGCGCTCGGCCAGGTCGGCCCGGAGATCCGACGGCGACCGACCCGTCGCCGAGGCATGTTCGGCCAGCAGCTCCGCGGTGACGGCCACGTCGCCCAGAACCGGTGCATCCACTGCATGGAAGCGGCCGATGGCCATCGGGTCGTGATCGACCTGGATCAGCGGCTTGTAGGTGGCGATGCCGGTGTGGTTGGCGAAGCTGGCGCCGACGACGATCAGCAGGTCACTCTCGTTCATCATCCACGACGCCACCGGTGTGCCCGAGCGGCCCAGAACCCCGCACGCCAGCTCGTGGTCGTCGCCGATGAGGCCCTTGGCCTTGAAGGTGGTGGCGACCGGGGCGCCGAGCGCCTCGGCCAGCGTCAGTACCTGCGCCCGGTGGGGGCGTGCGCCGTTGCCGGCCACGATGAGCGGGCGCTGAGACTGTTTGATCAACTCGTTGGCCGCGTCGAGCTGGCTTGCGGGCGGCCGATGGGCGAAGCCGCCCGTCCGACCGGCCGGGGACCCGGCAGATGTGTCGTCGGGTACCGGGCGGTGCTGGAGCTCGTCGGGGAAGATCAGATTGGCCACGTTGCGTTCGACGATGGCCGTCTTCATCGCCAGGGACGCGAGCTCCGCCACGTCGGAGTCGGCGTGCAGCGTCTGGCTGTAGGCCGAGACGTCGGCGAAGGCCCCCTCGAGGTTGGTGTCCTGGAAGGCCCCTCGACCCCTGACGCTGGACGGAACCTGGCCGCACAACGCCACAACCGGAGCCCGGTCCTCCTTGGCGTCGTACAGGCCGGTCAGAAGATTCGTCGATCCCGGTCCGGCGATGCCGAAACATGCCGCCGGCCGTCCGGTGAGCTTCCCGAAGGCCGACGCGGCGAAGGACGCGGCACCTTCGTGGCGGATCCCGATGAACGTCAGCTCGCCTCGTTCCTCGGCCTTTCGCATGGCGTCGGCCAGTCCGAGGTTCGAGTGACCGACCATGCCGAAGACATGGCTGAGCCCCCAGGCCACCATGGTCTCGATGACCACATCGGACATCGTGCGGACCTCGCCTGCCGGTCGCGGCAGCCCGACCCACACGCCGTCCTCGCGCACCTCCGTGGGGAAGCACTCGACGGCGTCGGAGAAGCCGCCCGGCGGCCGACCGTCGATGGGGGAGTAGTCGTAGCCGTGCCACGGGCAGCGCAGCCAACCCTTCTCGATCGAGCCCTCACCGAGAGGGCCGCCCTGGTGGGGACAGGCGTTGTCGAGACAGCCGTACTCGCCGTCGAAGTGGCTGACGGCGAACGATCGGCGTCCGACGGTGACGGTGGTGACCCGACCATCGTCCAACTCGTCGGTCGCGAGGACCCGATGCCATTCGAGATCATCGTCGGTGGATTCGGACATGACGTGTCCCCTTTCGTCCCGGTGTTCCGGCTGTCAGGCCATGGCGGCGAGGATGGCGTCGATCTCCGCGCTGGTGGTGCGGGGGTTGATGAAGCAGAACCGGAAGACCGGTCGGCGGTCGTGGCGGCTCGGGACCACGAACCCGGTTCCCTCGGCCATCATCCGTTCGGTGCAGACCTGGTAGTCGCCTTCCTTCCACCCGATGCGTTCGAAGACCACGATGGAGAGCCCGGGCTCCCACACCAACCGAAGGTTCGGGGCGGCTTCGATCTTGGCCGCCGCTTCCGCCGCCAGATCCAGTGTGCGTTGCACGGCCTCGCCGTAGGTGCGGGTGCCGTAGCAGGCCAACGAGAACCAGAACGGCAGCCCTCGGGCCCGGCGGGTGAGGTGGATGGCGAAATCGCTGGGGTTCCAGGCGCCGTGGACGTCGAGAAACTCGAGGTACTCGGCGTTCTGGGCGTGCACGGCCCGAGCCTGGTCGGGATCACGCCACAACAGGGCGCAGCAGTCGAACGGGGCGAACAGCCACTTGTGGGGATCGATGATGACCGAATCGGCCCGCTCGATGCCTCCGAACAGATGCCTGGCCTTGGGCGCAGCCAGGGCCGCCCCGCCGTAGGCGGCGTCGACGTGGAAGAAGATGCCGCGTTCGTTGCACACCCGGCCGACCGATTCCAGGTCGTCGATCACGCCGAGGTTCGTGGAGCCGGCGGTGGCGACGACACCGGCGACCCGGTCGCCGTGCTCGTCGAGTGCCTTGGCCACGAGGTGACCGGTCAACCGCCGGTCCGGTCCGGTCGGCACCGGGATCGCGTCGGCGTCCATGACCATGGCCGCGGACGGCACCGATGAGTGGGCGGTATCGGAAACCAGGAAGGCCCATCGGTTCGGACGGTACTTGCCCTGGGCCCGCAACCGGGCCTCGGCCGCGCCCCGGGCGCCGACGAGGGCCGACAGGTTGCCGATGGTGCCGCCCTGCACGAACACGCCGCCGGCTTGTGGTCCGAGTCCGGAGAGATCACACAACCAGCGCAGGGCCTCGTTTTCGGCGTAGGTTGCGCCGGCCCCTTCGAGCCAGGAGCCGCCGTAGATCGACTCGGCGCCCACCACCAAATCGAAAAGCACCGAGGCCTCGGTCGGGGCGGCCGGCACGAACGACAGGTACCGGGTGTTGTCGACCGACAGACAGGCCGGGGCGAGCACCTCGGTGAATGCCTTGAGCGCCCGGTCGCTGCCGATCCCGTCCTCGGTGATCGTCGCGCCGCCCAGCGCCTCGAGGAGATCCTGAGCGGAGGCCGATCCTCCCATCGGCGTCGGGTCGAGCGACACCCGGTTCTTGGCGTAGGCGAGAATGTCGTCGGCCAGCCTGTCGATCTCGGGTGTGTAGTCGTGCATGGGCGCCGGGTGCTCGTTCATGAACTCTCCACCAGTGAGGCGTAACGTTCGTCCAGTGCTTCCTCATCGGCCGCGTCGAGCCCGCCCCAAGTGAACAGGCGATTTCTGGTGGCGTCGTCGGGAAACAGGACCGGGCTGGCCGCCAGCTCGGCGGATGCCCCGCCCCGCCGGAGCAGTTCCTCCTGGACACCCATGACCGGTGAGATGTAGGAAACCCATTCGGTGATGCGGGCCGCGTTGACCGGGTCGTAGACGAAGTCCATGAACCGTCCGACGGCCGCCAGAGCCTGCGAACCTCGGGGGATGACCATCGTGTCGAACCACTGGACGGCACCCTCGTCGGGGATCACGAACGTGATGTCGGGCCGGTCGTTCTGCAGGAGTGCCACGTCGCCCGACCAGGCCATCGCGGCCACCAGCTCCCCGCCGGCCAGCAGCTCGGAGAACTCATTGAATGTGAACGCGCCGATCTGGCCCGACGCTGCGATCTCGGTGATCTGGTCGAGGGCGGCCTCGGCGGCCGACGGTGTCGGTCGGGACGGGTCGTCGCCGTTGGCCAGCATCATCAGCCCGACGGCCTCCCGCATCTCGCCGATGAAGCCCACCCGTCCGGCGAATGCAGGATCGAGGAGGTCCGACACCGATGTGAGCGGCCGGCCGGTCAGGGCCGGATCGTAGGCGATGCCGGTGATGCCGACCTGCCACGGCATCTGGAACCGGCACCCCCGATCCCAGGTGTTGGTGAGAAAGGCGGGGTCGATGTTGACATGGTTCGGGATGACCTCGATCGGCAGCGGCTCGGCCCAGCCGTTGGCGATCATCTCCGCCGCCCGCCAGTTCGTGGGCACGACGATGTCCCAGGCCGGAATCTCGGGGGCCACCGCTTCGTCGAGTACCTTCTGGAACCCTTCGATGTTGTCGACATAGCCTTCGACGTAATCGACCATGACGCCCTCGGCGGAGAGCATCGACAGGGTGCCGCCGTCGTAGTAGGGATTGTCGCCGTCCGGTCCACCGGAGTCGATGTATTCGGCCCAGTTCAGCATGCGGAGCCGTCGACCGTCACCCAGGTCGAAGCTGCGCCGATCGGCGGTGGTGGCGCAGGCGCCCAAGCCCAACGCCCCGACGCCGGCCGCTCCCAGGCCGGCCAGAAACCGTCGGCGGCTGAGTTGGCGGGGATCGGGTCGACGCCTCATCGGTAGTCGCCCAACCGCTGCTGGAATCCGAAGAAGGCCAGAACACCGGCCAGCACCGCCAGCGCGAGGCTGATCCACGGCATACGTTCGACTGCGGAGCGGGCCACGGCAACACCGTCGGTGAACTGGGTCCGGTTGTCGGAGAG
Source organism: Acidimicrobiales bacterium (assembly GCA_965216675.1). Classification (GTDB taxonomy): domain Bacteria; phylum Actinomycetota; class Acidimicrobiia; order Acidimicrobiales; family SZUA-35; genus JAHELU01. The sequence goes on from CBDCGK010000004.1 coordinate 4,554,395, forward strand.
CACCGATTCGATGGCGGTGTTGACACCATTGAACGACGACAGGCCCTCGCCCTGGAAGACTTCGACGGCCTCATCGGACCTGGCTCGGTCGCTGAGCGACGACACCTCGAGCGCCACCACCCGGTACCGGTCCCAGCGAACCGCCAACGTCTCGGCCGCCGCCAGCTCCCGATCGGAGTCGGCGGCCAGCCGTATGGCATCCACACTGGAGTCGGCTTCGGCGATCAGCGTCAGCACGGTCTCATCGGCGTCGAGGCGTCCGGGCTCGAGCAGGCGGAACCCGAGTTGGGATTGGAGGCTGAAGGTGGCGTCCTGCATCCGGGCGCTGGCCGTGATTGCATCGTAGCCCCCGTCGCTGGCGTCGCTGAGGGCCTGCTGGCGAACGACCAACCCGTTGGCCAGCATCCCGAGGTAACCGAGAAAGGCCAGCGTGGCCAGGGCCAGAAAGACGTTGACGACCCGCCGCACCCGTTGGGCCAGCCGGTACTGGATCCAGATCAGGACGAGGAGGGTCACGAACCCGATTCCGATGGCCACACCAACCAATGTCGTTCCACGCCCGGCTTCGTCGTCATAGCGGGTGCGGGCGGCGTCGGTCACCGCGGCCACCGACGGTCCGATCTCGCGGTCGACAACGTCGAGGGCTTCCTGCAGTTGGTCGTCGGCGGTCGGGAGATCGTTGACGTTCGCCACCCGGGCCGCCTCGACGGAGCCGCCGTAGGCGGTCAGCGAAGCGCCGATGTTCTGCAGACCGGCGCGGATCCCCGCCGCTTCGTCGGTTTCGTCGACGACCTGGCCGATGTCGGCGGCCACGATCGTCAGTTGCTCGTTGGCCCGGCGGAGGGCGTCGAGGTACAGGTTGCGGCTCGCCCGATCTTCGACGCCCGAGGCGGAAACCGACAGGTGGGCGGCTGTGGCTGCAGCATCGGCCTCGGCCACCGATGCGAAGAGATCCTGGATCCCGATGAGCCCCGGCGCGGTCGATGCCGAGGTGGTGCGGGCCGTTTCCTGGAGAAGGAATCCGCCGACGACGCCGAGGCCCCCGGTCACGGCTATCAACACGGGTACGACGATCATCCACCGGCGAAGGAGCGCGCTCGTGCCACCGGTCGCCTCACCGGATTCCGGCGAAACGCCGTCCGGTGGTGTCGGTCCGCTCGGTGCCCGAGACGCAGGGGCTGTGGCCGTTGTCGTCATGACGATCCATAGCCTAGTGGCCTCGACCACGTCGGTGGTCGCCATCGAGGTTCGGCGGTGGCCGAACGGTCGGTGGTCGGCGGCTTCGGTCGCAGAGCCCGGCGAAGTATGCTCGGGACACTGTGGCGTCGGATCAATCCTTCTCATCCCGACCGCGACCGCAGGCGGATCAGCCCGGATCCCAGCCGCTGGTCGGAGTCGCCGGACTGGAGCGTCTGCGCGCCGCGGTGCGTGGTCTGCGCGCCGGGATCATCGAACTGGAGCAGCTCCCGTCGTTTCTGATGCTCGGCGATGCCGCACCGGGCACGGCGACCGCATCCGACTTCGCCGCCGCGGTTCGTCAGACCGCCGACTTCTGGCCACTTCTCGACGTGTTGACCGAGCGGGTCGAAACCGCCGGCAGGCTGGTCGACCAGCACGACCTGACGAGCACCGGAGGTAACTCCCGCCGCCTGGCCGAGCTCGACCGGCTCCTGGCCGAGCCGCTGACGGTCAGCCTGATCGGCGGCGAGCGGAGCCTGTCGCCCGCGGCCGCCCTCGACCTGCTCCACCGACGCTATGACGCCGTCCACCTGGGGGTGAGCCGCATCGATCGGGTCTGGCTCGACGTGTTGCCCCGGGTGGAGGCGGCCCGCGAAACCGTCGACCGGCTGGCCGCCGAGGCCGACGCGTTGGGCGTCGTCGAACCGCTCATCGGTCGGGCCCGCACCAGGGCCGAGGATCTGGCCGAGCGTCTCCTGTCGGATCCGATCAGCGTCGCTGACAACGAGGGTGTCGACCTGGATCGGGCCGTCGCCGAGGCCGCCCGGCACATGGCGAACCTGCGCACCGGCCACGACAACCTCGGCGAGGACCTCGATCGGACCGAGGAGGTTCTCGCCGCGCTCCGCGTTCTGCGAACCCGGGCCGCGGCCGCCGCAACCGAGGCCCGAACCAAGATCGTCGACCCGGCCGATCTCGTGACCGTGCCCGGTCGGGCCATCATCGACGGGACGGGCGGGTTGGCCGAACGCCTCGACGATCTGCTGGCGCTGACCGGTGACGTCGGCATCGGGCCTCGCTCCTGGACCCGGCAGCGCACCATGCTCGACCAGTGGTTGACGATGGCCGAACGTCTCGAACGCCAGCTCATCGAGGCCGAGCGCCGCAACCGCCGCGACCTCGATCGACGCGAGGAGCTTCGGGGCCGCCTTCAAGCCTTTCAGGCCAAGATGGCCGCCACCGGAAACGCCGAGTCGCCCGCAGCCATGGAGCTGGCCGACGACGCCTGGACCGAGCTCTACACTGCACCAAGTGATCTGGAGGCGGCGGAAGCGGCCATCGCCCAGCTCGCCGACGAACTCCGAAAGCCCTGATCTCCGATGTCGAACCTGTCAGCCGATTCCACCGTGAGCTGTCCCGAACCGGGCTGTGGCGGTGCCATCGCGCCCGACGGCTACTGCGACACCTGCGGGGTCAAGTACGCGGGATCGGGACCGTCGGGCTCGACCGCCCACGCCGCCGCGCCGCCGTCACCGGCCGCTGCCCGATCGGCGACACCGAAGCCGGCCGGTGCGGTCTGCGGGCGGGACGGGTGCACCGGGACCATCGCATCCGACGGCTACTGCGACACCTGTGGACTCGCCGCCGATTCGGCGGCGGGGGCCGCCGCCGCGGCCGCTGCCGGCGCCTCCTCTGTGACCACCGCCGGCTTGGGCGTCGGAACGGCCGCCCCGTCGATGGGTACCGGTGCGGCTTCGTCCATCGGCGTGCCCCGGTCGCCCGACGTCTCGACCGGAGCGTCGGCCCGCAGCGGGTCGTCCGGCCGGTCCCGCCGGACCTCCCCCTCTCGACGAACCGGCTCTCGGCGCACTGGAATCGGTGCGGGGCTTGTCACGGTGAGTCCCACGCAAATCGGTGATCCGTCCCAGGCCGTCATGACCGATGCCGAGATCGCCGCTGTCATGGGCGACGTTGGAGAGGACGAGCGCTTCTGCAGCAGCTGCGGAAAGCCGGTCGGACGATCGACCGGTGGACAGGAGGGGAGGGTCAAGGGTTTCTGCGGCCACTGCCGCACACCGTTCGACTTCGTGACGAACACCCCCGGATTGACCACCGGCGAGCTGGTGGCCGGGCAGTACGAGATCCTCGGTCCGCTGGCCCATGGCGGTATGGGCTGGATCTACCTCGGCCGGGACCGTGCGGTGTCCGACCGCTGGGTGGTGTTGAAGGGGCTGCTCAACGAGGACGACGCCGATGCCATCGCCGCCGCGGTGGCCGAACGGCGGTTCCTGGCTCAGATCGAGCACGCAAACATCGTCAACATCTACAACTTCGTCACCCACCGCGGCGCCGGCTACATCGTGATGGAGATGGTCGGCGGTGAGTCGCTCAACGCCAAGTTGAAGAAGCGGCGGGCGGCCAACGGGGGAGTGCCCGACCCGCTTCCGGTCACCGATGCCATCGCCTACATCCTCGGCATCCTGCCCGCCTTGGCGTACCTGCACGGCTTGGGGCTCGTCTACAACGACCTCAAGCCGGCCAACATCATGGCGGTCGGTGACGACGTCAAACTCATCGACGTCGGAGCCGTGATGCGGATCGACGATTCCCAGGCCGCCATCTTCGGCACCGAGGGGTTCCAGGCACCGGAGGTGGCCCAAACCGGGCCGTCCGTGTCATCGGACCTCTACACCGTGGGTCGAACCCTCGCCGTGCTCATCATCCGGTTCGTGTTTCAGACCGGCACCTATCAGTATTCGCTGCCGACCCAGGTCGATGAGCCGCTGTTCGCCCGGTGGGAGTCGCTGTACCGCTTCCTGCTCAAGGCCACGGCGGCCCATCCCGACGACCGCTTCGGGTCGGCGGCCGAGATGGCCGAACAGCTCACCGGTGTGCTCCGGGAAATCGTCGCCATCAGCCAGTCCCAGCCCCGGGCCGCGTTGTCGACCGAGTTCGAGCCCGACCGCCTGTCGCATCTGCTGCTGAGCACGGCCGAGGACTTCGACCCGACCGGAGTCGACTGGCGGGTACTGCCGCCGGCCCGGATCGATGAGACGGATCCGGCGGCCCCTTTTCTGCTCGATCTGCCCGAGAACAGTCCGGCCGCCAACTTCGTCACGCTGCTGTCGTCCATCCACTCCGGCCACATCGGGCTGAGCTCCGGCCTGATGCTGCGTCTGGCGTGGGAGCTGATCCAGTTCCGGGGGCGAGGCGGCATGCTGTCGGAGATGCAACAGAGCCGGCTGGCCGATGTCGGCGGCGGCATCGACGGCATCCTCGACCGCCTCGAGGGCGACGATCCGTGGGACTGGCGGGTGTGGTGGTACCGGGCGGTGTTCGATCTCCAGCGTGGGCAGGCCGTTGCCGCGGCCGAAGGGTTCAGCCGGGTCTGGACCGAACTGCCGGGTGAGACGGCACCCAAGCTCGGCGTCGCGTTTGCCGCCGAAGCGGCTGGCGACCTGGATCGGGCCCAGCACGTGTTCGACCTCGTCTCGCGGTCCGATGCCAGCTATGTGTCGGCGGCGTTCGGGCTGGCCCGCTGCAACATCGCCCGGGCCAGCGTGGCCGACGCCGTCAACGCCTTCGGGCGGGTGCCGTCGTCGTCGGCCGCCCACTACGACGCCCAGGTCGCGGCGGCCCGAACGCTCGCCGCCGGGTCGGGACAACAGCCGCCGACCGTCGACGATCTCTCCCAGGCCTCCGCCATCATCGATCGTCTGGAGCTCGACGCCGCCGAGCGGGCGTCGATCTCGGCCGACATCCTCCAGCAGGCGCTCGACGGAGTGGTCAGCGGGCGGATCGGCGCCACCCCCACGACCTTGCTCGGCCGGGAGTTGAGCGAACGAGATCTCAGAAAAGGACTCGAGGAGACCTATCGGTTCATGGCCCGGATCGCTCCCGATCCGTCGAGCCGCACGGCCCTGGTCGACCGGGCCAACCGCGTTCGCCCGTGGAGTCTGTTCTGATCGTGGGCGACGGTGGCACCCGAACATGCCCGAGTTGCGGGCAGCTGAGCCCGGCATCGGCCACATGGTGCGAGGCCTGCGGACACGATCTCGGGGCCGAGCCGAAACCGGCCTGCGTGTCGTGCGGGGAGGCCGCGGTCGAGGGCGACGGCTACTGCCATTCCTGCGGGCACCGTCAACCCGGACCCCGCGATCGCGTCGAGTTGGAGGACGGGCCGGTGGCGGCCGTGTCCGACCGCGGTCAACGTCATCACCACAACGAGGATGCCGTTGCGGTGTGCTCGACCGGGAGCGACACGGCGGTGCTGGTCGTCTGCGACGGCGTGTCGTCCACGCCGGGATCGGCCGAGGTCTCGGCCCTGGCCGCGACGATCATGGCCGAGGCGCTGGCCGAGGCCGTCGCCCCCTCCGACCGCGATCCCGAGGCCCCCACCGACGACGCATCCGGTTCCGACGGCATGGCCCTGTCCGACGACGCACTCGATGCCGCCGTGGAAGCCGTGCAGTTCGATGTCGGGGCGGCCAGCCTGGGGATGGACATCGACGAACTCAATCCTCCCTCGACGACGCTGGTCGCAGCGGTGGCCCGAACCCTCGAATCGACCGTGTTGATCTCGGTCGTCTGGCTGGGCGACAGCCGGGCCTACTGGATCGACGGCGATGACGTCCGTCTGCTCACCGTCGATCACGAGGTCGACGGGGCACTCACCCGCTGGATCGGCATCGACGCCGCACATCACCTGCCTCAGAACGTCCACCACGAGTTCCCCCTCACCCCCGACGCTCAACTCATCGTGTGCTCGGACGGAATGTGGCGCTACTTCGATCCAGATCTCGGTGAACCGGCGGACAAGCTCATCCGGCGGTTGGCCGACCAAGGGCTGGACGGGCTCGATCTCGTGCGGGCTCTGGTCGACCACGCCAACGACTGCGGCGGCCACGACAACATCTCGGTGGCCAGATGGTCACCCGGTTCAGCACATCGCGATGGGGGTACTACCGTTGAGGCGGTGGCCGGTGGACCGCCCCACAGCGACCCTGACGACGACCCAGCAAAGGAATCGAGGTCATGACCGACTTCACCGCTCAGGTGTTCCAGAACGAGTTCCTCCCCGCCGGGGCCGACACGGTCGACGCCGTGGTCACGGTCACCGCCTCACCGGGAGCGTCCACCGGTGTCGAGCGGCGGGGCGATGCGGTGGAGATCATCGTGATCGACACCTCCGGCTCCATGCAGGAGGAGGGAGGGCGCAAGATCCGGGCGGCGATCGAGGCGACCCAGGCCGCCATCGACACCATCGACGACGGCTGTCACTTCGCGATCGTCGGTGGGACCGCCGGGGCCTACATGATCTACCCGAACGAAGGTCTGGCGGTCGCCGACGAACGGGCCCGTCACGAGGCCAAGTCGGCAGTGGCCCGGGTTCGGGCCCAGGGCGGAACCGCCATCGGCAGCTGGCTTCGCGCCGCCGCCTACCTGGTCGCCCAACGACCCGGGGCCATCGCCCACGCCCTGTTGTTGACCGACGGGAAGAACCAGAACGAGAAGCCGGCCGAACTCGACGCCCGTATCGCCGAGTGCATCGGCCGGTTCCAGTGTGATGCCCGTGGCCTCGGCGTCGACTGGGACATCGGCGAACTCCGCAAGGTGGCGTCCGCGCTGCTCGGCACCGTCGACATCATCCCCCGGCCCGAGGACATGCACGCCGAGTTCACCCGCCTGACCGAGGCGGCCATGGGTAAACAAGTCGGCAGTGTGGCCCTGCGACTGTGGACACCGAAAGGCTCGGTCTGTGAGTTCGTCAAACAGGTCGCCCCCTCACTCGAGGATCTGACCGGTCTCGGTCAGCCGGTCAACCCGTTGACCAACGACTACCCGCTCGGAGCCTGGGCCGGCGACGAAGACCGGGACTACCACATACGGGTCCGGATCCCCGTCGGCTCGGTGGGCGACGAGCGTCTCGCCGCCCGCATCATGTTGGTGGTCGACGACACCGAGCAGCCGGCCGCGCTGGTGCGGGCGATCTGGACCGACGACGAGCGACTGTCGACGCGGATCAACCGGGAGGTGGCCCACTACACGGGCCAGGCCGAGCTGGCCGATGCCATCGCCGAGGGTCTCGCCGCCCGGGAGTCGGGCGACGGGCGGACGGCCACCGTCAAACTCGGACGGGCGGTTCAGCTCGCCCACGAGAGCGGCAACGACGACACGATCCGGCTCCTGCAGAAGGTCGTCGAGGTCGACGACGCGCCCAGCGGCACGGTCCGTCTACGGCGCGACGTCGAAAAGAGCGATGAGATGGCGCTCGACGTACGCTCTACCCGTACCGTCCGTGTCAACAGGAAGGCGGAGTAGGTAGGAGATGGCGACGACGTGCGACAACTGCGGCGAGACCTGCGAACCCGATGACCTGTTCTGTGAGAGCTGCGGCTACGACTTCGTGACCGGATCGGTGCCCGAGTCATCGGATCTTCCACCACTGGTCGATGTGACCGTCGATCCCGGCGACGGCTCCGGGGGCGCCTCGTCGAGTCCGGAATCCTCCCCGGTCCCGTCACTGGTCGACGGATCGTCGGGCACCATCCCGCGGCTGCGGATCGCCGTCTCCACGGACCCCGACTACTTCGCCGCCATGGTGACCGAAGGCGAGGTGCCGCTGCCCGATCCTTTGCCTCCCGACCACGAACTCGAGCTGTTCGGCTCCGAGTTGCACGTCGGCCGGACCAGTGAGAGTCGAGCCGTGCATCCCAACGTCGACGTCGAAGCGCTGACCGGTGATCCGGCCGTGTCGACCCGTCACGCCGTGCTGCGGGTGTCCGACAACGGCACGGTGACCATAACCGATGTCGGTTCGACCAACGGAACGTTCGTCGGTGATTTCGAGGGGGAGCCGATCACCCAGGGAATCCCAGTCGACCTCGACGGCGAGCGGGTCGTCTACCTCGGGGCGTGGACAAAGCTGACCATCGAGCCCGGGTGACCAATGTTCCTCCCTCTCGCTGATTCAGGTTCCGGAAACTTCGTCACGCTCGGCGACATCGGAACGATCCCGTGGATCCTGCTCGGTGTCCTGGTTCTGGTCCTGCTGGCCATCGACCTCTACCGCCATCGCCACGCCCACGAACCCACCTTCCGCGAAGCGCTGCTCGAATCGACGTTCTGGGTTGCGTGCGGCCTTGGATTCTCCCTCTACGTGCTGGCGAGTTTTGGCAACGTCGCCTTCGGTGAGTACCTCAGCGGCTACCTCATCGAGAAGGCCCTCAGCGTCGACAACGTCTTCGTGTGGTCGATGCTGTTCACAACGATGGCCATCCCGCTCAAGTACCAGCATCGGGTGTTGTTCTACGGCATATTCGGGGCGCTGGTCATGCGGGCCATCTTCATCTTCCTCGGCGCCGAGCTCCTCGAACGGTTCGAAATCCTCCTTCTGGTGTTCGGCGTCTTCCTCATCTACACCGGGCTTGGGGTGATCCGCCACCGGGAGGGCGAGGGTAAGGGCAGTTCTCGGCGGGGCATGGCGCTGCTCGAACGTTTCATCCCGGTGACCGACGAATACGACGGTCAGAAGTTCATCACCGTGCGCAACGGGCAGCGGGTGGCGACACCCCTGCTGGCCGCTCTGGTCGTCGTCGAGGTGACCGACGTGATCTTCGCGGTCGACTCGGTTCCGGCGATCCTCGCCGTCTCCCAGGAACGGTTCCTGGTGTTCTCCTCGAACGCGTTCGCCATCCTGGGGCTGCGGGCGATGTACTTCCTTCTGGCCGGCGCCAAAGAGCGGTTCCACTACCTCAACCACGGTCTGGGGGCCATCCTCGTCTTCGTCGGCGGCAAGATGATCGGGGCCTGGCAGGGCTATCACCTCGATGTGTGGGTCTCGTTGGGTATCATCACGGTGCTGTTGGTGGCGGCGATCGTGTTCTCCGAACGCAAGAACCGCCAGCTCGAGCGGGAGCGTGTGGCGATGTCCACGCCTCCATCGGATACCACGCCCCGGTAGCGCGCCGTCCGCCGGCAGCCGAAGACGGCGGGTGCCAGCTATCAACCGACACAGGGCCATGACCGACGCCGATACCGCGAATCACACTGCCGATGATCACACTGCCGATGATCACACTGCCGATGATCACACTGCCGATGATCACACTGCCGATCACAGCGATGATCACCTGCCGAGCATCACCCCGCCGAAAGCTCCGGCGACCTCGAAGCGACCAGTGCGGTCGGACCGCCTGATGGCCACGCGGAGCCCCGGCATCGCTGGTTCACCGTGGCCTGGCCGCTGGCGCTGCTGTTCCATCTTCTCGGCAACAGCAACCACCTGAGCGCACTGGTCGACGGACTGCCGACCGTCGTCGCGTTGCTGCAGATCATGATGGTCGTTCTGATCGTCCTCGTTCTGCTGGCGCCCCGACCTCCCTATGTGCTCATCCTGTCCTTCATCTACCTGATGATCACCTACTACAAGGCCCCGTTCATCGGCAACCACGAGGTGATCCTCGGCCTCGCCGCGCTTGTCGTGATGCTGTCGGTGATGGTCGGTGATCGACGATGGGCTTCGCTGGCGCTGCCCAACCTACGGTGGGTGCTGGTCCTCGCCTACGGTGCGATCGCCATCTCGAAGTTGAACGGCAGCTTCTTCGATCCGTCGGTGAGCTGTGCCGCGGTGTTCGGTGATGAACTCGGCGGTCATATCGGACTTCGGGTGACCGATTACCGGTCACTGTCCCTTGGTGCCATCTGGGTGACCGCACTGGTCGAGCTGGCCATACCGGTGCTGCTGGTCGTCCGTCGACTCCGGGCGGCCGGGCTCCTCCTGGCGCTGCTTTTCCACTTCGTGCTCGCACTCGAACCGGTCGGTCACGTTTTCGACTTCACCGCCACCCTGTTCCCGCTGTTCCTGACGTTCGCCCCGCGTGAGGTTCTGGAGGAGCTCACGGCCCGAATCGAGCGGTTGGGCGGCGGCCTCGGGAGTCGCGCCTTGGCTCTTGCGGCGCTGATCGTCGTGGTGCTGCACACCGTGGTGATGGTCGGCGACTGGCCGATCTGGGCCGTGGCCTATCCGGCCTGGCTGATCGTAGGTACGACCACGCTGTGGTGGGTCGTCCCGTCGGTGCTGACCCGGGTCCGCGGCGGTGCCGGCTGGAGTGGCGATGCCCTCGAGATTCGGGGCCCGATGGCGATCCTGGTCCCGGTCGTGCTGCTCGTCGCCCTCAACGGGATCGCTCCCTATGTCGGTCTGCGGACGGCGGCTGCGTTCAACATGTACTCGAACCTCGAAACGGTCGGAGTCGATGGGGACCACCTGCTGCTGGGCGGTCTCGGCAACGTCCGTTCCCATGAACTGGTCATGGTCGTCGACGCGCCGGACGACCACCCGCTCGCCTACTATGCCGAGCAGGATCGGGCGGTACCGGTCGACAATCTTCGCTGGTACACCCGGGCTCGTCGGGCGACGGCGTCACCGGAGGACCTGACGGCCGACGAGCAGGTGACGCTGGAGTGGGTGTCCCCGGCGGTGTTGGACCGACCGGTCACCCTGTCGGACCTCGAAGTCGGGCCCGGAGGATGGCGCGAAACCATGGCCCACAAGTTCGGCTTCGTTCGTGCCGTCGACCTGTCATCTCCGGCGGGTTGTCTTCGAACCTGGGGCGTTGCCGGCTGAGGATCCGGCGGCGCTTCTTCGCCACCAAAATGGGCCGAATGAACCATGGACGAGCCCGGAACGGGGTGTGTCGGTCGCCGTTCTGGGAAGAAACTCCTATGTAGATCTCGTCGAATCGCGACGAACCAATAGAGGTCAGCCCATTTTTGGGATGGAACAACGACGAGAACCGGAGAACCATTTATGGAAGTCCACCACTACCTGGCGGCGTTACTGTCGCCCAGAGCCGTGTCCGAGCGCGGCGCGTCCGTCGTCGAGTACTCACTGCTGCTTGCGTTGATCGCCGTGGTCTGTATCAGCGCCGTGACGTTTCTGGGCGAGCAGACGGCCGACAGCTACAGCCAGCTCGGGACGTCACTGAACTGACGAAGCTGCGAGGCCGTCGGGCGACGACTGCAAGTCGGCGGACCGGATCTCGGTGTCATTCTCGATGCCATTCTCGGTGTCATCCTCGATGTCATCCTCGGTGTCGATGTGAAGGCAGGGCATGTCATGCCCTGCCTTCATCGTTTTTGGCCGGTCGAGTACCGTCACCAGTCGAGGGTGTCGAGCGCACCCTCGGCCTCCGCCTCGATGCTCCACGCCGTAGAGGGATTGACCAGGTGGGCGTAGGAGCGCACCAGCTCACCGTCGGTCTCGATCCAATCGAGCAACATGGCGCCCAAAGCCGAGACCCTGGTTCGGGCCAGTCGGAAGGTGCTCAGGTCGTGTTCGTAGATCGACCGGTCGACGCTGCGGACCGAGATCAACAGCACCAGCGGGGAGTCTGCGGAGTCCTGTGGCCGGGTCGCCAGCCACTCGAGCACATCGGAGAGGTTGTCGACGACCGCGGTGAAGACCCGAAAGTCGATACAGCGGCGATCACTCGACAGGATCACCGCGGTATGGGCGAATGCGAACTCGTCGCTGAGTTCGAGGGCCAATCCGAGGGCGTCGCGAAACGAGCATATGGATTCGGGAACGGGGACAATGGACATGCGTGAACTCCAGAGGAGTCGGGACTCACGATGGCCGGGGCCACGATCCGAATCACCGGTGGAGGGCGGCGCACGCAACGGTGATCGTGCCGACGACGATAACCATGTGCTGTGACAGCCACGGTCTGCCACGCGCCCGACAGATCCCGTGAAACGAGCACATCCATCACCCGCACGAGCGCGTTCGCGGGTGACATCGACCGAAAGTGACCGCTTTCGCCCGCGAACGCGCCCGCCGGGGCGGGTTGCGTCGTTGGGCGGTGAGTGGGTTGGGCGCGTGGGTGGCTGGGCGGTTTGAGCCGGCCGAGGCCGTTGAGCGGTCAGCGGGAGGGTGCTACAGGTCGAAACCGGTGCGCTGACACACGGCTCGTAGCGCGAAGCTGGAACGGATGCGGGTGACACCGGGCAGCTGGGCCAGATAGGTGCGGTGGACCCGCTCGAAGTCCTCGACATCGTTGCAGGCGACCTGGACCAGATAGTCGGCATTGCCGGCCATCAGATGGCAGCTCATGACCTCCGGACACTCCACGATGGCTGCTTCGAAGGCGTCCAGCACCTGCTCGGATTGTCCGGCCAGAGAGATCTCGACGAACACCGTCGTGGCCTTGCCCACCGCCTTTCGGCTGATCAGCGTCACGTAACCCTCGATCACCCCTCGCTCCTCGAGGGAACGGACCCGGCGCAGGGTTGCCGACGGTGACAGTCCAACGGCGCCGGCCAGGTCGGCATTCGTCTGGCGACCCTCGCCCTGCAAGTGATTCAGGATGAGCCGGTCGATGCTGTCGAGTTGAACGTTGGCCATGGTTCCTCGGCACGTGTTGGCTTCGATCGGATTGATCGCAGCGAAATATTGCGTTGTGTCGAGAGTAGACGATCAGACATGCTGAGATGCGATCAGAAGTGCACGGATTTTGCAATCAGCGATCACGCGGCGTGGGCTACAGTCGATCCATCGGCACACCCGTGCCACGGACTCATTCATGAGGAAATTCACAAGGAAGGGGAGCAACGATGCTCGTAGGGGTACCGAAAGAGGTCAAAGACGCCGAGGCTCGGGTGGGGTTGACCCCGACAAGCGTGCGTGAGCTGGTCGATCGCGGCCACCAGGTCGTCGTCGAGACGAGCTGCGGCATCGGGATCGGCGCCACCGACGACGATTACAGTGCCGTGGGAGCTCGGATCGCCGACACGGCGGCCGAGGTGTTCGCCGAGGCCGACATGATCGTCAAGGTCAAGGAGCCCCAGGCTCCCGAGCGGGCCATGCTCCGGCCCGACCAGATCCTCTTCACCTACCTCCACCTGGCGCCGGACCCCGAACAGACCAAGGACCTCCTGACCAGCGGAGCCACCTGCATCGCCTACGAGACCGTCACCGACGCCCACGGCGACCTCCCGCTGCTGGCACCGATGTCGAAGGTGGCAGGCCGTATGTCGATTCAGGCCGGTGCCCACAGCCTCGAAGGACCGCAAGGGGGCGCCGGACTCCTGCTCGGCGGTGTACCCGGCGTTCCGCCGGCCAAGGTCGTGGTCATCGGCGGCGGAGTCGTCGGCTCCAACGCCATCGAGATGGCCATCGGTTTGGGGGCCGACGTCACGGTTCTCGACCGCAGTGTCGATGTGCTCGATGAGCTGGCCGCCCGATTTCCCAGCTCGCTCCGCACCGTCTACTCCACCGGCGCGGCGCTGGAGGACCTGGTGCTCGACGCCGACCTGGTGGTCGGGGCCGTCCTGATCAAGGGGGCCCGGGCCCCCCGCCTCGTCACCGCCGAGATGGTGAAGGCGATGCGGCCGGGGTCGGTCCTGGTCGACGTCGCCATCGATCAGGGGGGCTGCATGGAGACGTCCCGCCCGACCACCCACAGCGACCCGACCTATGTGGTCGATGACATCGTCCACTACTGCGTTGCCAACATGCCCGGTGCCGTGCCCAAGACGTCCACCTACGCCCTGAACAACTCCACGCTGCCGTTCACGCTGGCGCTGGCCGACAAGGGCGCGAAGCGGGCGCTGGCCGACGATCCACACCTGCGAAACGGACTCAACGTCGCCCGCGGGCAGATCACCGAGCTGGCCGTGGCCGAGTCGCTCGGCCTCGACTTCGTGGACGCCCACTCGCTGCTCGACAGCCTGTAGTCGCCCGCCGGGACCGTTGTTGGGCAAAACCGCCTAGCCACTATCCGAAATCTTGGGCTGTTGTCGTGGATGGTGATGCTCTGTTGCGGCTAGTGTCGCTAGCAGCACCAACCAGCCGCAAGCAGTGGCCAGTTGGACAGCCTGGACAACTGTCACGACATGTGACGCCTGTTGCGAGATAGTGTCACCAAGGGAGCAGAAGCGAGCCGATGGCGGTCTGGCCCGGTCCGAGCTCGAAACCGAGCTCGTCTCCGGTCCGGTCGAATACGCCCTGTTGTCCCCCGGTGGAGTGCACAACGGTGACCGCCCGGTCCTGATCTGGCTCCACGGTGGGGGTGGATCGGCGCGCTTCCTCGAGAGCTGCCGACCACAGTTCATGGGCTGTTGGGCCGACCGGTCGCTTCCGTCGATGGTGGTGGCCACACCAAGCGCCGGCTGGTCGTTCTATCTCGATCGCCACGACGGTTCGGAACTGTGGGAGACGTTCCTGCTCAACGAGTTCATTCCCCATGTGCGAGCCGAGACCGGTTGCGAGACCGGTCCTGTGCTCATCGGGGGGATCTCGGTTGGCGCGCTCGCCGCGCTTCGAATCGCCTTCAAGCACCCCGAGCAGTTCGCCGCTGTCGTTGCCATCGAGCCGACGATCGAGGCGGCCCTGAGCTGGGACAGGGTTCCCGCCCGGGATCGGGTCTACATGCCCGACCGGTTGCGCGACCGGCTGTTCGGCAAACCGCTCGACCACCAGTTCTGGAAGGCCAACCACCCGACGTCACTGGCGGTGGCCAACAGCGCCGCCATTGCCGCCAGTGGGCTGTCGATCTACCTCGAGGCCGGCGACGAGGACCGCATGCACGTCCAGTACGGGTGTGAGCTGCTTCACCGCTGTCTCTTCGACGTCGGCCTGCGTCACGAATACCGCCTGACCCGCGAAGGCAATCACGTCGGCCCCTCCGTCGGGCCTCGGGTCGCCGAGGCGCTCCGATTCGTCGGCCGCCGGCTCTGGAAGACCTACGACCAGGACGCCACCATCGACTCCTTGATCGAGATGGAGAACTTCGACGCCCAGGTTGCCCAACTCGAGCGCTCCACCGGGTATCGGAGAAGTGAGGTCATCGACGGCCCGGCCTGTGAGCTCAACGTGGAGATCCAGGGTGACGGGCCGCTGGTCGTGGTGCTCCCGTCGCTCGGCCGTACGGTGGCCGACTTCGACGATCTGTCGGACCGGCTGGCCGCCGCCGGCTACCGGGTCCTCGGCCTCCAACCCCGCGGTCTGCATGGCTCCTCGGCGTCGGTGGCCAACATCACGCTCGTCGATCTGGCCAAGGACGTCGCAACCGTCATCAAGGCCAACGGCGGGGGGCCGGCCGCCATCATCGGTCATGACTTCGGCGGGCAGATCGCCCGGGCCACCGCAACCAAGTTCGGGCCGCTGGTCCGCCACCTGGTGCTGCTGGCCACACCGGGACCGGAACTGCCGCGCCCCGAGCCGGCCACCGCCCACCGCCGGGTCTTCATCACCTCATTGACCATGGAGGAACACCTCGAATCGGTGGCCGTCGCCTTCTTCGCCGACGGCAACGATCCCGTGGCCTGGGTCGACGGGTGGTATCCGCTGGTCGCCACCGCCCAGATGGAGGCTCAGCAGCGCACGCCGACCAACGACTGGTCGACCGGTGGAACCGCCGATGCGCTGATCGTCCGGCCCGAGCACGATCGGATGGTGTCGGCCGAGAGCACGAGGCTCCTCGCCAACGAACTCGGTGGGAAGGTGTCGCTGCTCGAGATACCGGGGGCCGGCCATGCGCTCCTGCCGGAGCAGCCCGAGGCCGTGGCCGTCGCCGTGCTCACGTGGCTGCGCCGACACGGCTGACGCCGCCGCGACCCGGGACGGCCCCGTGGGTCGCGTGGCGATTCTTGGTGGGTCGATCAGCTGGTTTTGGTCGCTTGGGAAACCAGGCACAATGGTGTCCCGTGCGTACACCTGCTTGGCGTGCGACTGACGGGCGGATGAGAGGGTAAGAGGCAAGATGGCACGTTCGGGGCACATCCGATGCTGAACAAGGTGATACCGCTCGGATTGCTCGTCGTCCTGTCGTTGATAGCCGGCCGTGAACTCATCGGCTCCGACACGGGGGAAACCCGCACCGAGGTCTTTCCCTCGTCGACGGTGCCGGAAGAGGAGAGCACGATCCCGGGCACCAGCACCGTTGATCTGCCCGACGTCACCCTGGTCGACTTCAACAGCCGGGCCACAGCCCTCGGTGGGACCCGAACCGAACCCGGGTCGACAACGTCGGCCTCCACCACGTCGTCATCGACCTCGAGTTCGACCACGACCTCGACCCCCAAGACGTCGTCGACTTCGTCCTCGGCCACGACGTCGTCCACCCGGGTGACGTTGACGCTGCCGACGATCACCATCACGCTGCCGTCCACCGAACCCACGACGGAGACGTCCCCGCCGTCCACGGTCGAGACCACCCGCCGTCCCCCCACGACCCGTCCCTCCACAACGCAATCGACCGCCGTGCCGCCGCCCGACGTCGCCAACAACTAGGAGACTGCTGAGCAATCGGCATTGCGGCCGGGTAGGGCCGGTGTGTTCGGGCGGGCGGAGCCCGTTTGGACAGCGAGGGTTTCTCTGGTGGGGTGGGCGATAGCGGACCGAGGGCGTGGGGTTGTCAGCTGGCGAGTGTCCAGGTGGCGCCGTTGTGGCCGAGGCCGAGGTTGATGAGGCGTCGGAGGTTGAGGGCTGCGGCTCGCAGTGTGAGGCCGAGCCGGTTGGCGTCGACACCGATGAACCGCACGCGGCGGCAGCTGTTCGCGACGAGCCAAGCGATGGTGCGCTCAACCAAGGGTCGGTGTTGGCGGTAGCGGTCGGTGAGGTCGTTGTCGCTGCGCCAACGGGCCCGGTTTGCGGCGAGAAGCTCGTCGTGACCAGTAACTGTGAAGACCTTCCCAGACGCTCGTGTCGTGCAACGCTGGCGAAGCGGGCAGCCTCGACACTTCGCTCCAAAGGTTGCGGTGCCGCCGGCGGTGATGTGGGTGCTGGCCCCGTTGGGGCAGGTCACGGTTCGGGCCTGATAGTCGATGGCGAAGTCATCTCGGCTGAACTGATCGGCGCCCAGATTCGGGTTGGTGTGCAGCGGCCAGGGTTTGATCACTGGGATGTGTCCGGCGGCGTCGATCGCTGCGAGCGACCCGCACGAGCCGTATGCGGAGTCGGCGAGGATCTCGGTCCCGGCGGGCTCGCCGGCAACCAGGGCCATCCCGGTGGGGCCGTCGCCTTCGTTGGCCGGGGTCAGGTCACAGTTGGTGATGATGCCGGTGTCGGGCTCGACGGCGACGTGGGCCTTGTAACCGTCGCGGTAAGAGGAGCGGGACTTGTGCATGTGACGGGACTCGGGATCAACCACCGAGATGACCCGATGCTTGGCGACACCCCGCTCGATCCGCCAGCTGCCTTCCTCATCGCCGGGTTCGACATCTTGGCCAGCAACCAACGCCAACAGGCCAACGAGCTGTGCCTGAGCGTCGTCGAGCTCGATGTCATCGACAGCGGTCAGCACGGCGAGGGCGTCGTTGACGAGCCTCGACACCAACTCGTTGCGGGCGTCGGGGTCGTCCCACGCGCACGCCGGCTTGCCGCCGCTGTCGTAGTCATCACCCTCGAGCACTGCAGCGGCTGCGGCGGGGATGGCTTTGCGGACCCGGCGGATCATCGAGCACAACTGGGTGACCGTGTCCTGGGTCGCGACCGCGTCATCGAGCAAGGTCGAGTCAAGCGCCCGGCGGGTCTTGCCGGCCAGCACCCCGGTCTCAGCGACGACCTCACGGACCGCGTCGAACACCCGCTCAGGGTTCTGCGAGCCCCGCAGCTTGTTGCGCCACAACGTCAACACCGTGGGATGGAACCCCTCGTCATCGAGACTGAGACCTGCGGCGACTTTCCAACGCAGATCGGTGACCAGCGCCCGCAGCGCGTCACGATCCGACAGGCCCTCCAGGGCCTGCAACACCAGCACTGTCGCGACCACATCAGCGGGCACCGACGGGCGACCCCGACCCGACCCGAACAGATCAGCGAACAACTCGTCGGGAAACAGACGCCGTCGATGCTGGGCCAAAAACCCGTGCACCGTGTCGACCGGCACAAGATGACCCACCAACGCTTGCGCGTCCAACAACTCCCGACCCGAATCCGACCGACCCTGCATACCCACCAGTATTTTCCACCCAGCCCAAAAACGCGAGCCTTTCACCCAGAATTGCTCAGCAGTCTCCTAGTCCGACCCGGAGCCGATCTCTTCCCGCCGCCGGCCCATGAAGTCGAGCAGTTCGGCGTCGATGGCGCCGTCGAGGGGCGGAGCCTCGTAGTCGGCCAACTGCCGCTTCCAGAGGGTATTCGCCCGTTGGGCCGCATCGAGCGCCCCCTCCTCCGACCACTGTTCGAAGCTCGAGTTGTCGGCCGTCGTCGAACGGTAGAAGGCCGTCTCGAAGTTGGCCAGCGTGTGCGCGGTTCCGAGGAAGTGCTGGCCCGGCGCATTGCCGAGGATGGCCTCGGTGGCCTGACCGTTTTCGCTCATGTCCACGCCCCTGGCGAAGACCTCCATCATGCCGAGCTGGTCGGCGTCGAGCACGAACTTCTCGTAGCCGACGGTCAACCCGCCTTCCAGCCACCCGGCGGAGTGCAGGGCGAAGTTGACCCCTCCCATCATCGTGGGGATGAGGGTGGCCTGGCTCTCGTAGGCGGCCTGGGCGTCGGGTAGTTTCGATGCGCTCATCGACCCCCCGGACCGGAAGGGTACGCCGAGCCGTCGAGCCAGCGCGCCGACGACGTAGAGGACCAGGGCGGGCTCCGGGGTGCCGAAGGTGGGGGCGCCGGTCTGCATCGACATCGAGCTGGCGAACGAGCCCATGACCACCGGGGCCCCGGGCCTCACGAGTTGGACGAAGGTCATGCCCGCCAGTGCCTCGGCCAGGGTCTGGGCCGCCACCCCGGCGGTCGTGACGGGCGACATCGCCCCGGCGAGGATGAACGGGGTGATGATGCAGGCCTGGTTGGCCCGGGCGTAGGTCTCGGCTGCGGCCAGCATGGTGGCGTCCCACACCAGCGGGGACGCAGCGTTGATGAGGCTGGTCATGACGGTACGGTCGCCCAGGTCGCCGCCGAAGGCGATGCGAGCCATGTCGACCGAGTCCTGAGCCCGTTCCCCGGCGGTGACCGAGCCCATGAACGGCTTGTCCGAGTACCGGATGTGGGCGTAGACCATGTCGAGATGGCGAGTCGGGACGCCGATGTCGACCGGCTCACACACGGTGCCGCCCGAGTGGTGGAGAGCAGGGGCGAGGTAGGCCAGCTTCACCAGGTTCTGGAAGTCCTCGAGCGTGGCGTAGCGCCGCCCGTTGTCGAGATCATGGGCGAACGGCGAGCCGTAGTTCGGGGCGAACACGGTGGCGTCACCACCGATCTGAACCGAACGCTCGGGATTGCGGGCGTGCTGGGTGTAGATCGCCGGCGCGTTCTCCGAGACGATCTTGCGGCACATCCCCCGGGGGAACCGGACCCGGTGTCCGTCGACCTCGGCCCCGGCGTCGGCCAGCAGCGTCAGGGCGTTCGGGTAGTCGACGAAGTCGATGCCGACCTGTTCGAGAATCGTGTCGGCGTTGTGTTCGATGATCTCCAGGCTCTCATCGCTCAGCACCTCGAAGGGCTTGATGGCCCGGGTGATGTAGGGCTGATGAGCCGTTGCCACGGCCTGTCGCGCCGCCTGCCGTCCGGCCCGGCCGCCGCTGCGGCGGCCTCGTGCTCGATCACTCATCGAATCGCTCCTTGTTTATCACTGGCGGGTTCGGTCCGGGTCTCGCGGTCGGGCGCGGCCTCGGTGTCGGTTGTCGGTCCGGTCATGTTCGTGCACTTCCACGTCGGCGTCGCCGCCGGGCGTGATCGACGGTCCCCGGATTCGACGCTACCGGGAGATCCACGACCGTCGAAAGGTGCGGTGCCGGGGCGTGGAGGTGAGGGAAGGCCAGGGCGGCGACGAAGAGCTCCTGGAAACGGGGTTCGGTGGCCGTTTCGATCTTGGTGACGGTGGCGACGACCCGCTCCATCTCCGATCGCTCGGATGCCGAGAGCAGGGCCCGTACCGCCCCCGAACCGGCGGCGTTTCCGACCGCCCGTACCGCGTCCGGTCGGCAGTCGGGAATCAGGCCGAGCACCATGGCACAGATCGGGTCGATGTGTGCCCCGAACGCGCCGGCCAGGCGGATCTCGTCGACCGACTCGAGACCGGCGTGTTCGAGGAGGAGGTCGATGCCGGCCCGCAGTGCCGCCTTGGCCAGTTGGATGGCCCGTACGTCGTTCTGGGTGATGACGATGTTGTCGTGCAGTCGGTAGGTGAAGGTCCGCCCGTCGGCGACGATCCGCGGACTCCGTTGGGCCCCTGACGGCAGGATCACGCCCTGGCTGTCGATGATGCCGGCCAGGAACATCTCGCTGATGACCTCGATGATCCCCGATCCGCAGATCCCGGTGATCGCCGGAGCTGCGTCGGCGAAGGCCGTTTCGTCGGACCAGTGGTCGTTGCCGATCACCTTGAGACGGGGTTCGAGGGTCTCCCGGTCGATCCGCACCCGCTCGATGGCCCCGGCCGTGGCCCGCTGACCGCCGGAGATCTGCGCCCCCTCGAACGCCGGACCTGTGGGGCTGGAGGCGGCCAGCAGACCGTCGCGGTTGCCGAGCACGATCTCGGCGTTGGTCCCCACGTCGACCAGCAGCTGCACGACGTCGCTCTCGTGCGGCTTCTCGGACAGGATGGCGGCGGCCGTGTCGGCACCGACATGACCGGCGATGCACGGCCCGAAGTAGACGGTCGGCCCGGCGGGTAGGTCGAGCGCCGGTGCCTCCACCGTGACGGCCTGGTCGGTGGCCAGGGGGAACGGTGACTGGCCCAGGGGAGTGGGGTCGATGCCGAGGGCGAGGTGCTGCATGATCGGGTTGCCGACGAGCACGATCTCGACCAGCGCCGACCAACCGACGCCCGCCTCGTCGAGGAGCTCGGTCAGCAGTTCGCCGAGCGCACTGCGGACGGCCCCGGTCAGCTCGTCGTCGCCGCCGGGGTTCATCATCACGTAGGAGACCCGGCTCATCAGGTCCTCACCGAAGCGGATCTGCGGGTTCATGCGGCCGGCTCCAGCCAGGAACTCACCCGTGGCCAGGTCGCACAGGTGACCGGCCACGGTCGTCGAGCCGATGTCGATAGCGGCACCGACGATCCGGTCGACGAACCCGGGCTGGACACCGACCACGAGGGGACCGGTCGCCCCATCGTCGGTTCGACGCACGGCCACGGTCAGCCCGGACCCCGGTTCGGCGGTGGCCCGGTGGAGTTCGGAGAGCACATCGAAGCGGAATCGAACCTCCGGGATGGCCCACTCGGCGGCCAGCCGGTCGGCCACCAGCGACGTGACGCTGAGACCTTCGGGGTTGTCGTCGACCTTGACGAAATGGAGCGTCGTCACCGGGTCGACGACGAGCCCGTCGACGTTGGCCGCCTTGCGCACCACCTGCTTGTGGATCTGGCTCTGGGCCGGCACGTCGATGACCACATCACCGGTAACCCGGGCTCCGCAACCCAACCGCAGGCCGTCGACGAGGGGACGGGCCCCGTGGTAGTCGAGTTCCAGCGATTCCGGTGCGGTGAGGTGATCGGTTCTGACCGACACCGCCCACTTCGGAAAATCGCCGACCGCGACCGACACCTGGCAGCGGCCGCAGATCCCCCGTCCGCCGCAGACCGAGTCGAGGTCGACGCCGAGCTGTCGGGCCGCGTCGAGCACGGTGGTCCCGGACTCCACGCGACCGTTGAGCCCCGACGGGGTGAACACGATGCGGTGAGGGGCGCTCCCCTCGCCGGCGGCCGGAGTGAGCTGGTCGGGCCCGTCGCCCATTGGCTATTCCGGCCGCCGGCGCCGGCCGCCCCCGCGTCGCCGTCCGGCACCTCGCTCGGCTTCACCTTCCACCGGCTCGCGGAAGTTCCTGATCCAGGTCGAACAGTTCGGATCCTGGTTGTTGAGCACATCGGCGGCCAGCACGCAGGCCTTGACCTCGGCGTGCATGGGGTTCATGATGGCCGACGTCATGCCGTGCGAGATGGCCATGGCCAGGAAGCTGCCGGTCACGGCGTGGCGGTTGGGCAGACCGAAGCTCACGTTGCTGGCCCCACACGTCGTATTGACGCCGAGTTCGGTGCGGAGACGGTGGACCAGGGCGAACACCTGGCGCCCGGCGGTGCCCATGGCGCCGATCGGCATCACCAGCGGATCGACCACCACATCGGCGGCCGGGATTCCGTGGTCGGAGGCCCGGTTGACGATCTTGCGGGCGACTTCGTAGCGGACGTCGGGGTCTTCGGAGATACCGGTGTCGTCGTTGGAGATCGCCACCACCGCGGCCCCGTACTTGGCGACGAAGGGCAGGACCCGCTCCATGCTCTCCTCCTCACCGGTTACCGAGTTGATCAACGGTTTGCCTTTGTAGACGGCGATCGCCGCCTCGAGGGCATCGATGATGGAGGAGTCGATGGAGATCGGCACGTCGGTGATCGATTGCACCAACTCAACGGCCTGGGCCAGCAGCGCCGGCTCGTCGGCCAACGGAATGCCGGCGTTGACGTCGAGCATGTGGGCACCCGCCGCCACCTGCTCGAGTGCGTCCTTCTCCACCCGGCTGAAGTCGCCGGCCTTCATCTCCTCGGCCAGGATCTTGCGACCCGTCGGGTTGATCTTCTCGCCGATCATCACGAACGGGCGACCGAATCCGATCACGGTCTCCTTGGTCGCTGAGCTGAGAATGGTGTCGGTCATGTGCTCACCTGACTGATTCGTTGTTGGTTGGAGGATGGTGGTGGGACGGTGTTGGCGGACGGTACTGAACGGCGGTCGTCGGCTAGTGGCCGGCCGGGTCTTCGAGTCCGCCGGCGGCCACAAGGGCCTCCAGGCGGTCGCGGTCGTAGTCGGTGTGGAGGCGCGATGCCGTCTCGGCGGCGACGTCACCGCCGTCGAGATCGGCGCCGAGTGGCTCCGACTCCCGGCGCCACTGGGCGACGTACGCAGAGGTTTCGGTGAGCCCGGCGACCGTGGCCGCCCGGTCGATCGCCACCTGGAAGCGGGGCTCCAACAGCTCCTTGTGACTTCGACCGCCGGTGCTGGCCGTGACCTGCGCCGGAATGTCACGCCAGTAGATGACGGTCAGCTCGTTCGCCTTGGCCCGCCGGCGGCTCACAGCGATCCGCCGGCCTTGTCGGCGGGGCGGCGACCGCGGGCGACGTCGACAACGGTCGACTCCAGTTCGCCGTAGCCGGTGTTGACGAGTTCGAAGGAGAGGCCGAGGAACGCGGCCGCGTCGCGGGCTTTGGCCTCGACGACCGGGTCCTCGACCTGGGCCAGGTACACCAGGCGGGTGTAGTTGCCGAAATAGAGTTCGGTCAGTTCGGGGTGGTCGCCGATTCCGAGGGCGTCGACGACGAAACGGTCGAAGTGTTTCGCCAGGTAGTCGGTCAGGTAGAAGGTTCCGGGTTCGGCCTCGTGAAGCTCGAGGAACCGTTGGTGACCGGCGAGGAACTGGTAGCAGTGGTCGCCGGGCAGGCGCTGGAGGCCGTGTTCGGCGCAGAATCGGTCGAGCGCGCCTCCGGTGCCGCAGTCGCCGTAGCCGACGAAGATCGTGTCGTGGCGGTGGGCGGCGTCGTCGTTGCGGTGTTTGGCCAGGCGGGCGGCCAGTGCGGGCACGATCTTCTCGGGGTGCATGTGATACTCGCCGGGAAGACACTCGACGGTCACGTTGGCAAGATCGTTGAGCGTGGTCACAGCCTTGAGTTCCCGAGCCAGGGCCCCGCAGGCCAAGATCAACACTCCCGCGTCATCCGGCCCCAGGTCGCGGTCGAGTTTGCCTTCGGCAAACATCGCGGTGGTCACGGTCCCTACGCCGCGGCTCGTCGTTCGGACACCAGCTTGGTGGCCGTTTCGGAGGCGACGGCGGCGTCACGACAATAGGCGTTGGCGCCGATGGCCTCACCGAACTCCTCGTTGAGCGGGGCGCCGCCGACGAGCACGATGAAGTCGTCGCGCACACCCTTTTCCACCAGGGTGTCGATGACCACCTTCATGTAGGGCATCGTGGTGGTGAGCAGGGCCGACATGCCGAGAATGTCGGGTTTGTGTTCGGCCAATGCATCGAGGAAGCCGTCGACGTCGGTGTTGATTCCGAGGTCGATCACCTCGAACCCGGCGCCCTCCATCATCATCGCCACCAGGTTCTTGCCGATGTCGTGGATGTCGCCCTTCACCGTGCCGATGACCATCTTGCCGATCGGTTCGGCTCCGGTCTCGGCCAGAAGGGGCCTGAGGATGGCCATCCCCGCCTTCATGGCGTTGGCGGCCAGCAGTACCTCGGGAACGAAGAGGATGCCGTCGCGGAAATCGATGCCCACGATGCGCATTCCCTCGACGAGGGCGTCGTTCAAGACCTTGTCGGCCGACCAGCCTCGACCGAGGAGAATATTGGTTCCCTCGGCGATCTCATCGGCCAGTCCGTCATAGAGATCGTCGTGCATCTGTGCACAGAGATCTTCGTCGTTCAGCGACGCAAGATCGATGTCGTCTTCGTCGTCGATCGCCGAGTCATCGGTCTGATGATCAGACATTGGCGTTCTCCCCTACAACCCGAAACGAGTTCAACCTGTTTCCTGCAATTCTGGTCAAGCGTACTGGTTGGACCGCGGATGTTCATGACGTCGGTTCACGACGGTCAACCTCACCTGGTGCGAGTCTGTTTCCCGGTACGATCTGAGCCGGGCCGGACGGCCCGTCGAGACCCGTCGACAAGTTCGTCCTGTGCCACAATGTGGAACTGTACCGTATCATGAAATCAGCGGGAAATCCAGCGTGAATCCTGTGTCGGAGGGGGATTGGTCGCCGACGGTTCCCGAGGGCTCTACCCGCCGTTGCGTCGTGGTCTCCGGGGGAGCAAATACACCGCGACCGCGGATGCTCGGGCCGGGTAGGGGAGGAAGTCGCGGGGTCGGGGAATCGTCGATCCCGGTCTCGTCAACACCCGGTACAACACATACACGCCGACGGCGGCGTGGGTGAGGACGAGTGCGACGAAGTACTGGTTCGGCCCGAACGTGTTCATGAGCACCGTGGCCAGGAACGGACCGGCCGTGGCCCCGACCGCGTTGGTGGTGACCAGTGCCGCGCTCGCCGCCAGGATCTGTTCCGGCTGGATCCAGTCGTTCGTGTAGGCGATCGACAGGGAGTACAGCGGGAAGGTGCAGGCTCCGATCGTGAACATCATGAGGTAGCCGATGATCGAGCCCGATTCGACGACGAGCAGGGCTGATGCGGCCGAGGTGGCCAGAAAGCCGAGGCCGATCATGATGGGTCGGCGCGGCATGCGGTCGGCCAGGTAGCCGACTGGGAACTGTCCGACCACCCCGCCGACCATCGGTGCGCCCATGAACAGCGAGACCTGGCCCGGGGTCAGGCCGACCTGGGTGGCGTACACCGCGCCCATGCCGAGGAGGGCGCCGTTGGCCATGCCCACCAAGACCGAGACCACGATGCCGGTGGGCACGATCGCAGCGAGCTCACCAATCGACATGACCTCCGGCGTGAGTGTCGGCGGTGAACTCGACGCCGAGAGCGACGTCGGTACCAGCGCCAGCGAGATCAAGACCGACGAGATGAGAAACAACTGGATCCCCGTCCGGTCGGGAACGTTGAGCAGCAGCTGTCCGCCGGCGAAGCCTCCCATCGACACGACCATGTAGAAGGCGAGGAGGCGACCGCGATTGGCATTGGTGGCCAGGTCGTTGATCCACGATTCGGCCACCACGTAAAGCCCGGCCATGCAGAATCCGGTGGCGAACCGCATGAGCCCCCAGGCCACCGGGTTGACCGTCAGCAGATAGACGAGGGTGGCAGTCGAGGCGAGTGAGGCCAGCGCCGCGAACACCCGTATGTGCCCGACCGACGTCAGTGCCTTCGTGGCCGCCCTGCTTCCGACGAGGATGCCCACGAAGTAGCCGCTCATGACCAGGCCGATCGTGTTGGTGCCGAACCCGGCCTCCTCGGAGCGGATGCCGACCAGGGTCCCCTGCAGGCCGTTGCCGATCATCATGAGCCCGATGCCGGTGAACAGTGCCCAGGCGGCAATGGCCGGATGGGTGGACGGAATCAGCGGCCCCAGTTCGGCCGTGTCGTCAGCGTCGTCGGCGGCCGCGCTCGTCGGAGCCGATGAGGTTTCGAAGTCCAAGGGGGTCGTGCTTTCTGGTGCTGGCGCCCATGGCGCCGGAGGACTGAGGACTTCGGAGCGGTGTCCGATCCAGAAAAGCTAGCGCTCCCGATTCGATGTCGGGCGCACCTTGTCAGGAAAGGCGTCGCGAGTCCTGCGGCCCGGCGCTGAGACAGTGAAAGAGAACGCATGCGCCAGCCATGTGTGCACAGAAAGTATGCAGAGAAGTTGTGTACATCTCGCTCGGCGGTCTAGGATCCGAGACGTGGAACGTCGACGGGTGGAACTCAACAGCGCGCAGCTTCGCTGTCTCGCCAACACGACCCGAGCTCGGCTTCTGGCCGAGCTTCGGCTCGACGGACCGTCGACGTCGGCCGGTCTGGCCGCAGTCCTCGGCACCAACACCGGGGTCACCAGCTACCACCTTCGACAGCTGGCCGAGGTTGGTCTGATCGTCGAGGACACCGGTCGCGGCCGGGGGCGGGAACGTGTCTGGCGAGCAGCACACGAGGTCACCAGCTGGACCGAATCGGCGTTCGATGGCGATCCCGACGATCGGGCCGCCCGGGATTGGCTGCTCGGCTATCACGCCCGGCTCCTCGACGAGTGGCGTCGCGAGTGGTTTGGGGAGCGGGAGCAATGGTCGGTGGGCTGGCGCGATGCAGCCACCACGAGTGACTTCGCCATGAGGTTGTCGGTCGAGGAGACGGCGCAGATGGTGGCCGAACTTCATGCAGTGATGGACCGCTATGCATCGGAGGTCGGGCCCCTGACGGATCCGGTCGGCACCACCGGCGGCATCGACTCCGAGAGCGACGACCCCGCAACGGTGTTCGTGCTGCTCGACGTCTTCCCGTCCCGACGACGGTCCCCGGGTCGCGAGAAGTGACCACGAAACGACTACTCCGCCGGTACCTCGTCCTGCTCTCCCTGCGATGGCTGCCAACCGGCCTGCTCATTCCGGTGCTGGTTCTGCTGTTGCTCGACCGAGGGGTCTCCATCTCCGACATCGGCCTCGCATCGGCAACCCAGGGTTTCGTGGTCATGCTGCTCGAGCTGCCAACCGGAGCGCTGGCCGACAGCCGCGGCCGGCGAGCCGTGCTGATCGCCGCCGCCCTGTTCGACCTCACCTCCATCAGCCTGCTGCTGATCGCCGACTCGGTTGCCCTGCTGATCCCCGTCTTCGCTCTCCAGGGTTTTTTCCGGGCGCTCGAGAGCGGACCGCTTGACGCCTGGTTCGTCGACTCGGCTCAACGCATCGATCCGTCGGCCGACATCGAGCAGGCGATGAGCGCCGCCGGAGCGGTGCTCGGCGTGTCACTTGCCGCCGGTACCGCCGGGGCGGGGATTCTCGTGGCCGTCGACCCCGTGGTCGCCGTCAACCCGTTGGTGTTGCCGCTGCTGGTGTCGCTGGCACTTCGCCTGGTCCACGTCGTGGCCACCGCCGTTTTGATGGTCGAAGAAGGGGAGACGACGGTCGAGCCGTCCTCGGACCGTGTCGGCGTTGTCATCCGCGAAGCCGTGCAGATCATCGGATCGAGCAGAGGGCTGCGGGCCCTCCTGGCCGTGGAGCTCCTGTGGGGTGCCGGCATGGTCGCGTTCGAATCGCTCACCCCCGTGCGACTCGAAGCAGTCACCGGAAGCGCTGCCGCGGCGGCTGCGGTGTTCGGCCCGGTGACGGCGGTGGCCTGGCTCGCCTCGGCCGCAGCGGCAGCCGCCGTGCCCCGACTGATCCGTCGGCTGGGTGCGACGTGGACCGGTGCGCTGCTCCGGCTGGTCCAGGGTCTGACCGTGGCGGCCATCGCGGTGGCGGCCGGGGTCGCCGGTGTCGTCATCGCGTTTCTCGCCACCATGGCCGTGCACGGTGCGGCCAATCCGGTCCATCAGGGACTGCTTCACCGATCGGTGCAGGGATCGCGGAACCGGTCGACGGTGCTGTCGGCCAACAGTCTGTGCGGGCAGCTCGGCGGTGCGGTCGGCGTGATCGCGCTCACGGCGCTGGCCGACCGTGTCTCACTCGGCGCGGCAATTGTCACCGGGGCGGTGATCCTGGCCGCGGCAACGCCGCTGTATCTACTGGCCGGCGGCCACGAGAAGGACGAGGGGCAGCGAAGTCAGGCGATGTTGGCCTGACGCCAGCTCTCCGTCGCCTCGACCTGGTTGAACGTGAAGCAGTGCAGGTCCTCGACGTTCAACCGTCGGAGATGGGGGGACAACGGTTCGAGCAGATCGTTCGGGTCGTAGCTGCTCGCCGTGACCAGCTTCGTGATCGCCCGACGATTCTTCTTGAGGTAGCCGAGCGACGCCCCGATGCCGAGGCGGGCGCCCATGGTCATCAGCTTCGCCCGATCGATCACCCCCGGGATGCCGAGGTGGATCGGCAGCTCGATACCCTCGGCCCGCTCGCCGTCGAGCCAGGACACGATCCGCTTCGGGTCGAAACACATCTGCGTGCTGGCGTAACCCCGAACGCCCGCCTCGGCCAGGACCTGCTGCTTGCGCAGGAGGGCCCGATGAAGGGCGTCATCCGAGATGGCAACATGGCCGTCGGGATATGACGTCACGCCGACGGTGTGCAGCTCCGGCCCGGCGTCGAGCAGGTCGACGAGGAAGTCGACCGCCGCGGCATAGGGTCCGTGCGGTGGATCGGCGTCGCCACCGACCAGGAACATTCGGCCGATCTCCTCGGTGCGCAGCCAGTTGGCGATCTCGGCCACGTGCGGCTTGCTTTCCACCATGCGGGCGGCGATGTGGGGGATCGCCTCATGACCGAGGGAACGGATCTGATCGGTCAGCTCCATGGTGGCGGCGATGCCCTTTACCGGCGAGCAGGTGACCGACACCTTCGACCGGGGTGGCAGGGCTTCGATCGCCGCATCCAACGTGGAGAGCGGTACGACCTCGAAGGTGAGGTCGGTGATGAGGCTCCGGCGATGGGCGGCGTCCTCCGCCGTCTCGGCCGTCGCGGTGTTACTGCGGTTCAGCATCGGAATGCGGCTCCTGGGTAGCTGTCGGACGCAGCCGACGTGGTTCTAGCTGAGACCGACGATCTCGCCGTCGGAATCGATGTCGATCGACATGGCCGCCGGGTTCTTCCCGAGGCCGGGCATGGTGCGCATGTCACCACAGATGGGATAGACGAACCCGGCCCCCACCGAGGCCCTCACCTCTCGCACCGGCAATGTCCAGCCGGTCGGGGCGCCCTTGAGTTTCGGATCCGACGAGATCGACAGATGGGTCTTGGCGATGCAGACCGGCAGGTTGCCGAAGCCGGCGGCCTCGTAGGTGTCGAGCTGCTTGGTCGCCGCGGCCGAGAACTCCACGCCATCGGCGCCGTAGACCTTTTCGGCCACGGTGCGGATCTTGTCCCGCAGTGCCATGTCGTCGGGGTAGAGGACCTCGAAGCTCGACTCCTCCTCGGCCGCCTCCTTGACCGCGGTGGCCAGCTCGGCCGCCCCCTTGCCGCCGTCGGCGAAGTGGGTCGAGACGGCGGCCCGGGCGCCATATTCGGTGGCGATCTCCTTGATGGCGGCGATGTCGCGGTCGTGGTCTCCGGGGAAGGCGTTGATGGCCACCACCGGGGTGACACCGTGCACCTTCATGTTCTCCAACTGCTTGCGGAGGTTCGCACCACCCTGGTGGACCTCGTCGGGGTTCTCGGCCAGCAGGGCCTCGGGCAGCGGCCTGCCGGCCACGATGTGGTGGTTGCCGGAATGGGCTTTGAGGCCTCGGACGGTGGCGACCAGCACGGCGGCGTCGGGAGCGATGCCGGAGTAGCGGCACTTGATGTTGAAGAACCGTTCGGCCCCCATGTCGGCCCCGAAGCCGGCTTCGGTGAGCAGGAACTCGTTCATACGAATGCCGACCTGATCGGCCACGATCGACGAGTTGCCGGTGGCGATGTTGCCGAACGGACCGGTGTGGACCAGCGCCGCGGTGTTCTCGAGCGTCTGCATGAGGTTGGGCTTGATCGCCTCGCGGAGGATGACGGTCATCGCACCGGCGGCGCCGATCTCCTCGGCGGTCACCGGTGTGCCGTCGGGGGTGTAACCCAGAACGATGCGACCCATGCGGGCTCGCAGGTCCTGCAGGGAGGTGGCGAGGGCCAGGGCGGCCATGACCTCGGAGGCGGCGGTGATGTCGAACCCGGTTTCCCGGGGCACGCCGTCGAGGCGTCCACCGAGCCCGATGACGGCGTTTCGCAGGGCCCGGTCGTTGACGTCGAGCACCCGGCGCCAGGTGATGTTGTGCATGTCGATGCCCGACTCGTTGCCGTGGTAGAGGTGGGCGTCGAGCATGGCCGAGCAAAGGTTGTGGGCTGCCGTGACGGCGTGCATGTCGCCGGTCAGGTGGAGGTTGAACAGCTCCATGGGTACGACCTGGGAGTAGCCGCCGCCTGCGGCCCCTCCCTTGATGCCGAACGTCGGGCCCATCGAGGGTTGCCGGATGGCGATGGTGGCCGACGAGCCGATGTGCTGGAACGCCTGTCCCAGCCCGACAGTAGTCGTGGTCTTGCCCTCACCCAGAGGGGTCGGAGTGATGGCAGAGACCACGACGTATTTGGCCTTCGGGCGATCCGACATCGCGTCGATGGCTTCGAGCTTGATCTTGGCTGCACCGGAGCCATACGGCTCGAGGAACTCAGTGGGAATGCCGGAGGTCTCGGCGATCTCGGTCAGTGGTTTGAGCTTTGCCGTCTTGGCGATCTCGAGGTCGGTGGGAAAGGACACGTGTTCTCCGGTTTCGTAGGCCTTCGGATAGTCGTTCGACGTCAATCGACGTAGGACCGTTTTACTATCCGCGGACCGATTCGTTCCATGACCGCTGATCGGGGCGTGACGGACGCATCCGGCGCGCTCAGGCATCCTGAGCGTTCGACCCCTCTCGTTGCGCTGTTCCACGATGCAGAACAATTCCATTATACAGAACGGGGTTCTGGAAGTCCAGCGTGCGGGCCGGCCGGGGCCCGATTGTGACCGAGGCCCCTGGCGCCGTTTCGATACTGGGAAGACCCTGAACTCGGATCGTCGTTGCTGGCGATACAACCTGCCCAGATGAAACCCAAGGAGGTCGAGATGGCAGCCGACCGAGCATCGTGGACACTGATCGACCGCGAAGACATCACCCCGCTCTGCCCGCACTGCGACGAGGCATTGGAGATGGTCTTCCGGCGGGGGACCGGCTTCCCGCTGGGCCAGGGCCGGACGCTCGTCTATTTCTGCCCGCATTGTCACAAGGTCCTGGGGTTTGCCCAGGGACGGATCATCTGAGAGCGCCGGGATACTGCCCGCCACCGCCGGTGAATCGGTCAGCGGGATTCGGGCGTCGCCTCCAGGCGCTGCTGCATGCTGGCCCGGATCTCGCGCTCGAACGTGCGGATGTGCTCCTCGGTGAGCTTCGCCGCCTTGGCACCGTCGCCGGCCCGTAGCGCGTCGAGGATCTTGCGGTGCTCGGCCACCGCCGCACTCATGTCGGCGATTTCCCCAAGGTAGAGGTGCCACAACCGGCTGCTCTGGGCGTAGAGCATGGCCGCCGTAGCGGTCAGGAACCGGTTCCCGGCGGCGTGCCAGACGATCTCGTGGCAGCGGTTGTCGGCCTCGAGCAACGACTCGGTGTCGGACGCCATGTCCGGATCTTCGGCATCGACCAGGACGCGCTCGATCTCGTCCCAGTCCGCCTCGGCGCCGCGCCGAGCCGCCAGCTCGGCCAGATGTGGCTCGATCACCGCTCGGGAGTTGAACAGCAGCGGCAGGTCGTCGATGTCGAAGGACGTCACGAAAACGCCGCGGCGGGGGAGGATGGTCACCAGCTCGTCCCGGCGAAGACGTTGTAGGGCTTCTCGGATCGGGGTTCGCCCGATTCCGAGCTCGTCTATCAGGTGCGATTCGTTGAGAACCGAGCCCGGTGCCAGCTCGAGCCGGACGATCATCTTTTTGATGGCGTTGTAGGCTTGTTCTGCAGCAGTGATAACGATATGCTACTGATATATTACTGGCCAGGCAATCCCGGCGAGAACAAACCGGCCGGCAAAGCCGGTCACTGAGCACGGCCACCGAGGGGCAACCGGGAGCCCAGACAAGAATGAGAGAAGGGACCTGAGTACATGAGCGACTTCCCATCCAGTGCGAAGGTGGTTGTCATCGGGGCCGGCATCGTCGGCAACTGCCTCGTCGGCCACCTGGCCGAACTGGGGTGGACCGACATGGTGCTGATCGACAAGGGTCCGCTGCCCAACCCGGGCGGCTCCACCGGTCACGCCTCCAACTTCATCTTCCCGGTCGACCACAACAAGGAGATGGCCCTGCTCGGTGTGCAGAGCGCCAACCAGTACCGGGATCTCGACCTGAGCGTCGACTCCGGCGGCATCGAGGTCGCCCGCACCCAGGAGCGCATGAACGAGCTGCAGCGCCGCATGACCTCGGCCACCGCTTGGGGGGTCGAAGCCAAGCTGCTGACGCCCGACGAGGTGGCCGAGCTCGTGCCCTTCATCAACACCGACGTGATCCTCGGCGGCTTCTACTGTCCGTCGGTGTCGGTCGTCGATTCGCTCGAGACCGGCACCCAGATGCGCAAGAAGGCGCAGGAGCGCGATGCCCTTCAGGTGTTCGCCAACACCGAGGTGCTCGATCTCGAGACCACCGAGGCCGGTCCGAACGGTCGCCGCAAGATCAGCGCCGTCGTCACCGACAAGGGTCGAATCGAAGCCGAGTACGTGGTCATCGCCTGTGGTGTCTGGTCGAACCAGGTGGCCTACATGGCCGACACCTACATCCCGCTTGTTCCAGCCGTGCACCAGATGGCCGACGTCGGCCCGATCGACGTGCTGGCCGAGACCAACAACGAGATCGGTTACCCGATCGTCCGCGACATGGACACCTTCTGCTACGAGCGGCAGTCGGCCGGATCGATGGAGGTCGGATCCTACGCCCACCGCCCGATCCTGCACCATCCGAGCGAGATTCCCTCCAACGAGGAGGCGGCTCTTTCGCCGACCGAGATGCCGTTCACGCCCGACGACTTCGACCAGCAGATGGAAGAGGCCATCGAGCTGATGGACATGCTGGGCGACGCCGAGATCAAGTACGCCATCAACGGCTTGCTCTCACTCACCCCCGACGCCATGCCCTGCCTGGGCGAGATCCCCGACGTCGAGAACCTGTGGTCGGCCGCTGCGGTGTGGGTCAAGGAGGGCCCGGGCATGGCTCAAGTCGTGGCCGAGTGGATGACCTTCGGCTACCCCCGCGTGATCGATTCCCACGGTGCCGACATCGCCCGCTTCTACGACGAGGAGAAGTCCGACGAGCACATCTGGGCCCGGTCAGAGGAACACTTCAACAAGACCTACGGCATCGTTCATCCCTCCGAGCAGTGGGAGTCCCGCCGTAACCTGCAGACCAGCCCCTACTTCAGCCGCCAGGAGGCACTGGAGGCAGAGTTCTTCCAGGCCCGCACCTGGGAGCGGCCCCAGTGGTACCGCTCCAACGCCGACCTGGTTGAGCGCTACGACATCAGCGACCGTGACACCGAGTGGGACAACCGCTGGTGGAGTCCCATCACCATCGGTGAACACCTGAACCTGCGGGAGAACTGTGGTGTCGTCGACCTCTCAGCCTTCCAGATCTACGACCTCACCGGCCCCGGCGCCGTGTCCTTCGCCGAGTCGCTGGCCGTCAACAAGGTCGACAAGCCGGTCGGCTCCTCGGTCTACACGCCGTGGTTGAACGCCGATGGCGGCTTCCACTCCGACCTCACGATGATGCGTCTCGGTGACGATCACGTGCGGGTCGTGACCGGCGTGTTCGACGGCGGCCGCGATGAGTTCTGGGTCCGCAAGCACATGCCCAATGACGGCTCGGTCACCTTCAAGAACTCGACGCTCGACGTCACCACCCTCGGGCTGTGGGGCCCGAACGCCCCGGCCGTACTCGGGCAGCTGACCAGCCATGATCTCTCGCAGGCGGGTTCGCCCTACGGCTCGGTGCTCGACGTCGAGATCGGCGGCATGGCGGCCAAGCTGTTCCGCATCTCCTATGTGGGTGACACCGGCTGGGAGATCTACACCGCCTGGGACAACGGTCCCAAGCTGTGGGATCTGCTGTTCGAGGCCGGCGAGAGCCACGGCATCCGCCCGACCGGCGGTGGCGTTTACGGCTCGTCGGGCCGGGTCGAGAAGGGCTATCGCCTGATGGGCGCCGAACTCGAGTCGGAGTACAACCCGGTCGAGGCCGGCCTGGCCCGCCCGAAGGTGAAGGCGGCCGACTTCATTGGCAAGGAGCGGTATCTCGAGGCCCGCGAAAGCGGGCCTCAGGCGAAAATGTGCACCTTCACGGTCGAGGACAACACCGATTCGGCGGGCCGTCGTCGCTTCATGCAGGGCGGCAACGAGCCCATCATGACCACCTCGGGGGAGCGCATCGTCGACTCCCACGGTCGGGTGTCCCGGGTGACCACGGCGTCGCCGGGTCCGTCGGTGGGCAAACACCTGCTCATGGGCTACCTGCCGGCCGACATGGCCGAGGTCGGCGCCGACTTCCAGGTGATGTACATGAACGAGCTGTTCCCCGTCAAGGTCGGTGCCATCGAGGGGTCGGTCTTCGATCCCGACGACACCCGCCTGAAGTCATAAGTCAGCCAATCTCGCCGTTCTGGGGTGCCGGGTGATCGATAGCGATCACGGGACACCCCAGAACATGGAGGAGCGTCCATGCGAATACTCTGCTGTGTCAAGGTGTCGCCCGCGGGGCGGGCGACCCGGAGTTTGACCTTTGGTCAAACGTCCCTGGCTTGGAGGTAGTTGGTATGCGAATACTCTGCTGTGTCAAGAGGGTTCCCGCGCCGGGGGCCAAGATCAACGTGACGGCCGACGGGCAGGCCGTCGAGACCGCCCACCTCGGGTTCACCACCAGTCCACACGAGGAGTGCGCGGTCGAGGAGGCGGTCCAGATCACCGAGCGGATGGGGGGCGAGGTCACGGTGTTGACCGTCGGCCCGCCCGAGGCCGCGGAGCAGCTGCGCTACGCCGCCTCGGTCGGCTGTCACCACATCGTGCTGGTTCCCACCGACGAAACCGCGCTCGACCCCCAACGCACGGCGGCGATCATCACCGAGGCCGTCGAATCACTGGAGGCCGACGGCGGCGAGTTCGACCTGATCCTGTTCGGCAACGAGTCGGCCGATTCCGGCGGCTTCCAGGTCGGGGTCCGGGTCGCCCATGCGCTGGGACGGCCGATCGTCAACGGGATCAAAGGCATCGATGTCGAAGCCGACCACGTGGTGGCCCGGCGGGCGGTCGACGCCGGTTTCGAGGTCTACGAATTGCCCAGGCCGGCGGTGCTCGGCATCAAGGAGGGCATCAACCTGCCCCGCTATCCGACGATGAAGGGGCGTCTGGCCTCGAAGAAGGCCGAGATGGCATCGATGGACCTCGACGCCGAATCCGGCGGACAGGCCATGGTGAAGCTCCACCGTCCGGCCGAGACCGTCACCGAGACGGTCGTCCTCGGAACCTCCGATGACGCCGCCGGTGCCGTCGTCGACCTGCTCGAAGAGATCGGAGTCCTGTAGCCATGGCATTGCTCGTTGTTCTTGAACACGACCGGGGCACCCTTGTCGAGGCGGCCCGCGAGGCCCTCACCGCGGCTCGTGACCTGGCCGACCAGGTGGGCACCGACGTCGAGGCGGTCGTCATCGGAGACGGCGCCGAGGATCTGGTCGACGAGGCCGCGGCCTTCGGCGCCGAAACCGTCCACGTCATCGGCCACGACCTGCTCACCGACTACGGGCCCGACGCCTGGGCGGAGTCGGTTCGCCAGCTGGCCGACGACGTCGACGCCGACGTCGTCATGTCGGTCGGCACCGATCGGGGCAACGAGGTCATGGCCCAACTGGCGGCCCGAACCGGCTTGCCGTTCGTGGCCAACTGCACCACCATCGACGCCTCCGACGACGATGAATGGTCGATGACCCGGGTCCAATGGGGCGGTTCGCTCCTCGAGGACTCGACGCTGGTCGCCGACCGCAAACTGGTCACCTTCGCCCACCACGCCGTGGCCGCCGTCGAGGCCGACGCCGGTGCGGGTGAGGTGTCGGAGTTCGAACCCGACCTCGACGACAGTCACACCGTCACCATGATCAAGGATCGAGCGGTGGAGACCCAGGGGGTGACACTGTCGACGGCACCGGTCGTGGTCTCCGGCGGCCGTGGTGTCGGCTCGGCCGAGGGCTTCGAGATCCTGGAGGAGCTGGCCCAACTGCTGGGCGGTCGGGTCGGCTGCTCGCGGGCGGTGACCAACAACGGTTGGCGACCCCACGCCGACCAGGTCGGT
Source organism: Acidimicrobiales bacterium (assembly GCA_965216675.1). GTDB lineage: Bacteria > Actinomycetota > Acidimicrobiia > Acidimicrobiales > SZUA-35 > JAHELU01. Next base: position 4,590,929 of record CBDCGK010000004.1, read on the forward strand.
CAGACCGGCACCCGCATCGCCCCCGAGATCTACATCGCCACCGGTATCTCCGGAGCCATCCAGCACTGGGTCGGGGCCATGGCCTCGAAACGGATCCTGGCCATCAACACCGACCGCGAGGCCAACATGGTGGCCAAGGCCGACTATGCGGTGATCGCCGACCTGCACAAGGTCGTGCCGGCCATCTCCGCGGAGATCCGTCGCCGTCGGGGCGGCTGACCCACCTACCACCGAGCGAACTTCGAGCGCCGTACGACCCGCAAACGGGTCGTCGGACGCTCAAAGTTCGGTGGGGATCACCGACTAACGCTTCATGTTGACGACTTCCTGCAGCATCTCGTCGGACGTCGTGATCATCCGTGAGTTGGCCTGGAAGCCACGCTGGGCCCGGATCATGGCCGTGAACTCCTCGGACAGGTCGACGTTCGACATCTCGAGCGTGGTCGATGCGGTCGGTCCTCGCCCGCCGAAACCGGCGATGCCGATCTGGGCCAGACCGGAGTTGCCGGTCGCCCGCCAGTTCGAGCCGGTCACGCGCTCGAGGCCCTCGGGGTTGGCGAAGTTGGCGATCCCGATCTGACCGAGCGCCCGGACCGAGCCGTTCGAGTACGAGCCGGTGATGACACCATCGGCGGCCACCGACAGGCCCTGCAGCGAGCCGGTGGTCGAACCGTTCTGCAGCAGGACGGCGGCGGTGGTGATCTCGCCGTACTGGGTCATCTTGCCCGACACATCGGCGCCACCGATCGTCATCACAATGGCCGCGGCGTTCGGGAGCTGGCCGGCGGCGATGTCGATACCAAAATCGGCCGGTGCCACGATCTCGCCCTGATTGTCGAAGGTGACGACGTTGTCGGTCAGCGCAAACGGTGTATTGGCGTCGCCGTAGGTGCCCGTTACCGTCCACTCGTTGGCCGCGGTGTTCGTCATGGTCAATGTGACCGAGATGGGCAGGCCCTGCTGGTCGTAGACGTCGACGTTCAGGATCACGGTGTCACCGATCGTGGCGTCGGCCGGCAGGTTGCCGCCAAGCTGGATCTCCGACGTCGGTACCGGGGCGATCTCGCCGCTGACCGGAATGAGGATGTCGCTCGGGGCCGCCGTCGAGTTGATCTGGCCCAGGGCGTCGGCCTGCCACCCCTGGACCAGCGCGCCGTCGGTGGTGACGAGACGGCCGTCGGCGTCGAGGTAGAAGCTGCCGGCTCTGGTGTAGAGCTCCTCACCGGCGTAGCTGGTGACGAAGAAGCCGTCGCCGTCGATCGCGATGTCGAGCGGCCGTCCGGTTCGCTGGAGCGCTCCCTGCTCCATCACCTGGGAGATGGCACCGATGTTGGTACCCAAGCCGATTTGGGCCGGGTTGGTACCGCCGATGCCGTCGGCCGGAGTGCGGGCCCCGACCACGGTCTGGCTCAACACCTCCCGAAACAGGGCCTGGCTCTTCTTGAACCCGTGGGTGTTGATGTTGGCGATGTTGTTGCCGATGACGTCCATCATCGTCTGGTGGCTTCGCAGGCCGGAAACGGCGGAGTACATGGAACGGATCATTGGATGAGGGCCTCCTGGCTCGATGTCGGGGTGGGGGACGAGTCGGCGGGACTTGCTTGGGTTGTGGCGGATGGTTCGGTGGTATCGGTGGCAGCGTCCGGGTTGGGAGCGGCGGTCGGGGTGGAAACGGTCGACGATGTGTCGGCCCCTGACGGGGCGCCGATAGCGATGATCTGGTTGAGCGAGACGGCACCCCGGTCGGTCAGCAGCCGGACGTCACCGCCGATAACCGTGGCCTGATCGACGGTGGCCTGAACCGACACGCCGAGCTCGTTCAGGAACGAGATGGTGCGGCCGACGAGGGCGCCGGCTGTGTTCAGTGCTTCATTCGTGCTCCGGCTCCGACCCTGGTCGGCGAGTTCGTTGAGTCGCTCGACCGTCGTGAACTGGGCGGTCAGGGAGATGAATTCCTCGTTGCTCGTGGGCTCGAGGGGATCCTGATACTTCAGCTGGGCGACCAGCAGCTTCAGGAACGCCTCCTGATCGATGGCGGAGTTGTGGTCGAGACTCTGCTGGGGTTGGGCGTAGAGATCGAGTGGGCTGACACCACCCGTCGGGGACACCGTGGCCCCGGGGACGGCGGCTATCGGATCGGGCATGGAGTGCTCCTTGTGGGCTCCGCCGCCGGGCCGCTGGCCCGGTGGCGACGTGGTTCGTCGGTGGTAGCCGCCCCGGTCGGTGCCGGGTGGATGGCCGTGATCCGGATCACAGGTCGAGATCCAATCCGCTCGCCGTCCCGCCCCGCCGGAGCGGAGAGCGTTCGGGCGGACCGGTCAGGACATGCGACGTTCCGGCACCGGCTGCGGCTGCCGGTTGACCGGACTCCTGCTCGTCCTCGTAGCGGCCGTTGCGTCGACCGTGATCGCCGGAAGCGACGTCGATTGAGGCCTGGTCGAAGCCGGCCCGCCGCAACTCGTCGGCGAGACGGTCCCGCTCCTGGCCGAGCTGGCGCATGAGGTCATCGTTGCCGGCGCTCAACAGCACCCGGACCCGGTTGTCGACGGTGGCGATGTCGACCTTGATCGGTCCGGCGTTGTCGTCGTTGATCCGGAGGCGCAGCTCGTCGAGGCCGTTCAGGCCGCGGCGGACGGCGGCGAACGCAGGACGAAGGCGTTCGGCCAGGCCAGTGGTCTGAAGCTCGACCAGGTCGGCAGTTGGGTTGGCCGTCTCGGCGGCCGGCGGGATCGCTCCGCCGGAGGTGGACGTCGGCGGGCGGTGTCCTTCGACGGCCGAAGAACCAACGGGTGCCCCGATCGGCGAGGGTTTGTCGACGGTGGCCCGTGGTTGCTCGACGACCTCGGCGTCGCCGGTGAGCGGTTCGGCGGCGGTCATGACGTCGCCGTCGGCCGGTTCGGCGGCATCGACCCCGTCGGGCGGCGGCGTCGCCGGATCACCCGCCGGGTCCGCCTCCGGCTCATCGTTGTGGCCGGTCTGCGGCTGGAATGTTGCCGGCGTGGTCGTGTCCATCGCAGAAGGTGTCGACCTGTCGGTGGGTGCCGGGACGCCTGTTCCGGAGTCGGCGGTGGGCGCGGGCCGGTCGGCATCGGTGTCGCCGGTCGATGCTGCGGCCGCGGTCCCGGCGGTCGCGTTGCCGGTGGCCGCCATCATCGGATCGGCGGGGGCTCCAGCCTCGGCTCCACCAACCGTGGCGGGTGTCCCGTCGCCCTCGAGACCGGGTTCGGGTTCCACCATGGCGTGATCGGTCGGCGACACCATGGCATCGCCAGTCATGCCGTCGGCTTCCGAGTCGCCCACTCCCAGCACCGATGGCGCATCGGCACCCTCACCCTCGCTCATGCTCGCTGATGCCGGTGCTGCCAACGCCAATGCTGATGTCGACGCCTCCCGGGCCCCGGTGGCCGACTCGGCGGCGGCCGGAACATCATCGCCGTCGACGGCGGTCGCTGCCAGGTCGCCGAGACGGTGACTCGTGCCCGCGGCGAGTTCGGGTGCGGGGTCGACGAGCGTCTCAGCCTGCGCCGCCATGTCACCGTCGGTGACGTGATGGGCATCGTGGTCGATCAGTGCCGCGGTGAGGCCCGTTGCGAACGTGGCTTCGACCGACGATTCGCCGGGCCCGTCGTGTGCGTTGCTCGACGGGTCGTCGGCCCGGGTCGTTTCGATGTCGCGATTGGCTGCGCGACGAGTTCCGGAGGCGTGATCGGTCGGCTCCGTCTCCCGCGCCGAGCCTGCGTCCTCGTCGAGACGGTGGTCATCGGTATCGTCGTCGGATTGCGTACCATCATCTCGACGGTCGGCCGCTCGCGTCGCCCGCTCGTCGGCGGGACCGGGTTGGATTCGGCGGGCCACGTCTTGGCGGTCGCGACGGCCGCCGGACATGATGTCGGACAGCGTTCGTCCGAACGTGCCGTCGGCGATCGAGGAACGGCGGTCGGTCCCGACGCCCGGTGAATCGGAACGAGTCGACACCGGCGATGGGGGCTCGACGATCATGATCCTGCTCTCCAGGTGTTCATCACCTTGGTCACGTAGTTCTGCGTTTCGTTGAATGGCGGAATGCCGCCGTATTTGGTCACGTTGCCCGGTCCGGCGTTGTAGGCGGCCAGGGCCAGCTCAACGGAACCGAACTGATCCTGGAGCTGACGCAGGAATCGGGCGGCACCGTCGATGGCAGAAGCCGGATCGAACGGGTTGACGCCGAACTGGGCTGCCGTGGCCGGCATGAACTGCATGATCCCTTGGGCTCCGGCCGGGCTGACCGCGTTCGGATTGAACGCCGACTCGTTCTTGGCCACTGCGGCGAGCAGGCCGGGATCGACGCCGTGGGCCGTTCCGGCGCGCTCGAACAGGGCTCGGAATTGGGCCGGTGCGGCCGACGCCGTGGTCCGTCCCGTCGGACCGGCGCCGACGGGCCCGTACGGAGCCGCGCCGACCGGGGCTGTTCCGATCGGGTTGCCCGGGGTCAAGACCCGGCGAATCGTGGCGATCTTCCGCTGAATCGGACCGATCTTCACGACGTCCCCCCGGCGCGGGGCGTGAAGCATCTGCCCGTTGCCGAGGTAGATGCCGATGTGGTCGACCGTCGGTTCGCCGAAGGCCACGAGGTCACCGGGAATGGCCTGGTCGATGCTCGGCACCTCCACGCCCATCCGGGCCTGATCCCGACTCACCCGGGGAAGCGACACACCGGCTTGGCGGTAGGCGTGCTGGACGAGGCCGGAACAGTCCCACCCGGCCGACGTCGTGCCGCCCCACAGGTAGGGCACACCCAGTTCCTCCATGGCCGCGTTGATCACGGTTCCGGCGGCCGGTCCGGCCACGGTCGCTCCCATGGCGTTCGGTGCCGTGCCGAACGGCATGGGACCGACGGCGAGGGCACCCTGGGGGAGGGACGACATGGCGGCCCCGACCGTGGCGTTGGCCGAGTACGCCGCCTTCTGTCCGGCGGTGAGGCGGGCCAGCTCGGCGGCGAATGCGGGATCGACGGAGGAACGGGTCTCGAGCGCGGCCGGCGGTGGCTGAAACCGCCCCGTGAGTTGGTCGATCCGTTCAGTGATCGAGGCAAGTGCCGGGGCGCTCATCGGTTCTCTCCTGATGTCGGTGTTGGTGTCGGTGTAGCTGTCGGCGTCGATCGGTTGCGGCGGTCGGCGCTCACCGTCAGAACGGTGTCCTCGACCGCCCGCTCGACGGCGCGGCGTCGAGCGGCATCGAGTCGCTCGTCGTGCAACTCGACGGCGCGGGCCATTTGCCTGGCCTTCATGTCGGTTTCGGCGAACTGCTCCTCGGCGGCGTCGACGACCTCGCGCTGGGCCCTGGTCGCCTCGACGAGGCGTTCGACCATGCGTCCGGCGGCCTGACGGTGCGCCAGCATGGACGGCCCGGAAGGCTGGGTTCGTTCGGCCGTCGGCGTCATCATCTGCTGCAGCTGGTCGTGGTGCCACCTGAGCTCCTCTCGGGCCTTGGACAGCTCGGCACCGGCCTGGTCACGCCGCCGTTGCTCGATATCGGCCACTCGTCGCAGTCGGCTCATCGGCCCACGATCCGGTGTGTGACGGCGCTCATGTCAGGATCTCCTCGACTCGTAGTGCGTCGGCCAGAAGCGAGTAGGTTTCGGCCCGTGTCGTCAACTCGTTCATGGGTTGACGCAGGACCGCCCGAACTCCGGGGGCGAGCCGCAGCGCCCGGTCCACTGCGGGGTCGGTTCCGGCCTGGTAGGCACCGACCTGGACCAGGTCCCTCACGTCGACTTCGGTGGCGATGATGTCGCGTATCTCGGCCATGATTCGCTGCTCCTCGGCAGTTGTGATCGAGGGTGCGACCCGGCTGGCCGACGACAGGACGTCGATGGCCGGGAAGTGACCGGACTCGGCCAGTGACCGGCGCAGCACGATGTGGCCGTCGAGCAGCGATCGAGCCGTGTCTCCGATCGGGTCGTCGGTGTCATCGCCCTCGACCAGCACGGTGTAGACACCGGTAATCGAGCCCGATGGTGTCGTGCCGGCCCGTTCCAGCAGCAGTGACAGGGTGGCGGGAATCGATGGTGGGTAGCCGCGCGATGTCGGCAGCTCACCAGCGGCCAGCCCGATCTCGCGGTGGGCCATGGCGAAGCGGGTCAGCGAGTCCATCAGCAACAAAACATCGGTCCCCTGCTCCCGGAACCATTCGGCGATCCGGGTGGCCACGAACGCGGCCCGGCGACGGACGATGGCCGGTTGTTCCGCGGTGGCGACCACGACGACCGACTGGGCCAGACCGTCGGGCCCCAGGTCGCGCTCGAGGAATTCTCGAACCTCACGACCGCGTTCTCCGATCAGTGCCAGTACCCGTACCGGGGCGGCTGTGCCCCGGATCAGCATCGAGAGCAGGCTGGACTTGCCGACTCCCGAGCCGGCGAATATGCCCGTCCGCTGGCCGATGCCGACCGGGATGAGGCCGTCGATGGCCCGCACCCCGACCTGGAGCGGCGCCTCCACGAGTGGGCGGGTGAGCGGATCGGGAGCCTCGGCGTCGTCGGACACGGTCGTCGCAACCTGTAGCGGTCGGCCGTCCATCGGTCGGCCGGTGCCATCGAGCACCCGCCCGAGCAGCTCATAGCCGACCGGAATGCGTCGGTTCGCGGCCCGTCGCACCTCGGCCCCGGGAGCCAGGCCGCTGAGGGTACCGAACGGCAGCGCGGTGGCCCGTTTGCGTGACGCCGCCACCACCTCCGCTCGGACGCCCTCGTCTGCTGTGCCTGAGCTGTCGGTCGATGTTCCCGGTGCCGATCCGCCGATCTCGATGACATCGCCGACGGCGAGGTCGAGCCCGGTGACCGTGGCGTGCTGGCCCACCACCGACTCGAGACGGCCCAGAATCGTGGGACGGATGACCGACCGGGGATCGAAGCGATCACCGTTGAGCAACTCGATCATGGCGTCCCGCCCTGCTCGGCCTCCGCCACCGCCCGTCGTATGTCGTCGAGGCGCTTGGCGAGACCGTCGATGGCGATCCGGGTCGCTGATTCCACCCGGCACCTCCCCCGGGGGACGGTGGCGTCGTCGACGATGCGAACCGAGTTGATGAGCGTGGAGCCGTCGGTCCCGTCGGTGGCCGAGTCATCGGCGATCCGGCGGATGATCGTGTGATCGGACGGATGGAGATGGACGACGATGTCGTCATCGCCTTCGAGTTCGTGGATCGCCCGCCGGATCGGGTCGAGCAGCGCTTCGGGATCCTCGACGGTGACCTTGCCGACCACGGCCTCGGCGATGGCCATACCGACCTCGAGAGCACTTCGGGCGAGGTCGTCGAGCACGTCGTCGGTCGACCGCCCGGCGTTGTCGACGGCGTGGCGGAGGGCGTCGATCACCGACTCCATCTCGGCTTTCGCCGCTGCGGCGCCGTCACCGAAGCCGGCCTGCCAGGCCTCGTCACGAATCTGCTCGGTCAGCTCACGGGAGCGACGCTCGACCTCCTGCTCGAGATGGATTGCAGCCAGTGCCGGTCCAGGGGACGGGAGAGTCCCTGTCCGGCTGCCGACGCCGCGGTTGAACGAGAAGGGACGCACCCGTTCGGCATCGGTTTCGGAGACGAGGTGATCAGGTGACAAAGTCGCCTCCGCCCCGGTTGACCACCAGCTCGCCGGACGATTCCAGCTTTCGGACCTCTTCGAGAATCTTCTCCCTGGCTTCTTCGACGTCGCTCATGCGCACCGAGCCGATGATCTCCATCTCGTCGAGTAGGTTGTCCTTGGCCCGCGATGAAAGGTTGTCGAGCACATGATCTCGAAGCCAGTTCGGTGCTCCCTTGAGCGCCATGGGAAGTACTGACATGTCGACCTCCCGGAGCAGGCGTTGCATCTGCCGGTCGTCGAGAAGTGTGAGATCCTCGAACACGAACAGCAGCGCTCGAACCTCCTTGGCCAGCTCGGGATCCGACGTCTCCAGCGCGGAGAAGATGGCGTCGGCCGACGCGTTGTCCATGCGGTTGAGGAGGGCCACGAGAATCGGTCCGCCGCCGGCCTCGCGGAACCGACGCTCCAGAACCGGTGTCATCTTGGTTCGGAGGCCCGACTCCAGGGCGTCGACGGCGGCCGACGCGACCTTCTCCATCCGTCCCAGCCGGACCCCCACGTCGGCCAGCATCTCCTCGGGCAGCGCGTTGAGGACGTTGGCCGCCTCCTCGGCCCCCAGGTGCGACAACACGGCGGCGGCAACCTGCGGATGCTCGGCCCGCAGGTGTTCGGCGACGACGTCGGGCTCGAGCGCGTCCAGATACTGGAACGGCACCGATGTGGCCACCCCGTCGATGGTCGACAGGACCTCCCGGGCGGCGCGATCACCGAAGTTGGCCTCCAGCATCTCACGGGCCAGGTCGGCGTCCCCGACCCGCAGCGGCTTGGTTCCCGAGCCGGCGACCTTGGCGAAATCCCGGTAGATCGAGTCGGCCATGTCGGTGTTGACCGGGCCGAGCTTGGCCATTTCGGCGACGATGGCGGCAACCTCCTCGGGGCGGAGCTTCCGCAGCAGCGGTCCGGCCTGTTCGACGCCGAGTTTCAGCATCAGGATGGCGGCCCGGCGGACGCCGTCGGCCGGGGCGATCTGCGTCATACCGTCTCACCGACCTGGTCATCGGCCATCCACGACCGGAGCATGCCGGCAACGTCTTCGGGCTGGCTCTCGATGAGGGCAATCAAGTCGGTGGGTTCGCCCGAACCGGAGCCGGTACCCAGGGCGGCGACGGCGGCGGCCCCGATGGCCTCGAGATCCGGGCTGTCGCCTTCGAGATCGCCCGGTCGGAGGGCGACCACCTGCGGACCTTTCCGGCCGCGAAGGACGAAGAGGGCGGTGAACACCGTGGCCAGCAGTGCGATCAGGCCGATCACACCCATCCGGATGAGGGGGAGGAGAGCGCTAAGCCCACCGCCTTCTTCCTCCCCTTCGTCGAAGGCGAGCTCGGGTGACGGCTCGGCGAAGCTCTCGTCGAAGGGCAGAACGGTAAGGGCCAGGGTGTCGCCCCGCTCGGGGTCGAATCCCACGGCGGCCGCCACCACCGTTTCGAGGTCGGTGGCTGCGGCGGCGTCGACCGCCGTCTCGTTGAGCAACACGGCAACCGACAGCGAACGGATCGATCCGGGCGCCCGCTCGGTGACCGTGATCGTCTTGTCGACGGCGTAGATCACGTCGGCCTCGTCGAGATCGTAGGAGACGCCGTTGGTGTCGCCCTCCTCGCCGTCGATCAGCTCGTCCTCGGGGCCGAGGATCCCGGCATCGAGTTCGGCGCCGTCGCCTCGGTAGCGTTCGGTCTTGACCGAATCGCTCAGGCGGGCCTGGATCTCGTCCTCCTCGAGTTCCTCGTAGGTCTCGGTGGTGACGTTGGCCGAGTCGAAGTCGAGCTGGGCCGAAACCGATGCCACGGCGTTGCCCGGGCCGGCGGCGGCGGCCAGCAGCTGATCGAGCTGGGCGGTGAGGTTGCGCTCGAAGGTGGCCTGCTGTTCCATGGCGAGGTCACCGCCGCCGGAAACGCCCGACTCCGGTGAGGCCAGGGACCGTCCCCGCTCGTCGGTTACCGAGACCATCGACGCCGTCAGACCTTCGACCGAGTTGGCCACCAGGTTCACGATCGACCGCACCTGGGTCGAGGTCAGCGCCGAGCCTCCGGTCTGCAACATCACCGACGCCGTCGGCATCACGTCGTCGCCGGTGAAGAGGTCCCGCTCGGGCATGACCAGAAGCACGTCGGCATCGTTCACGCCGTCGATGACCGAGATGGTTCGGGCCAACTCCCCTTGGAGGGCACGCTGGAAGCCGACACGCTGATCGAAGTCCGACGCCGTCAGACCCTGATCATCGAGCACGGTCCAGCCGTCGGCCGGGGCCACCATGTCGTTTGCGGACAGCTCGATCCGAAGGTCGAGCACCCGATCGGCCGGAACCCGGATGGAACGCCCACCGTCGGTCAGCTGGTAGGGGACGCCGCGGGCCTCGAGCTCCCCGACCGCGGTGGCTGCCGCCTCGGCGTCGAGGTTGGAGAACATCAGGGCCATCGGGCCGTCGCCGCCGAGCCGGCTGATGCCGAGCAGACCGCCGACCGTGACGACGAAGGCCGCAACGAGTCCGATTCGCTGGGTCGTCGTCAGCCGGCTGAAAAGCTGTTGTGACGTTGCCGGGGTCAGTTCGCCGCCTGCCATCAGATCTGCATCCTCATGATGTCGTTGAAGGCCTCAACGGCCCGGTTGCGAACGGCGACGGTGAGTTCAGCGGTCAGCTGGGCCTCGGTGGCCGCAACCATGTACTCGCCGACGGAGGCGACGTCGCCGGTGGCGGCGGCCTGAGCGGCCCGGCTGGCCCGGTTGTCGGCGGCGGAAAGCTGATCCAGCGCACCGCCGACGGCCGACGCGAACGACGTCGAGTCGTCGGCCGACTCGGCCGTCTCGGCGAGCCGGGGGGACAGCCGGGTCGGGTCGATGGCTCCTGAGCTGATCGACGGAATCGGGTTCACCATCACCGGCCCCCGATCTCGAGCGCCGTCTCATAGGCCGCCCGGGCCCGCTCGAACGCGGCGACGTTCGCCTGGTAGCTGCGTTGGGCCATCAACAGGTTCGACATCTGGTCGGTGAGATCCATGTCGGGAACCCGCACGAATCCCTCGTCGTCGGACAGCGGGTGGCCGGGGTCGTACAAGATCCGCCCCAGCGGGTCGCCGAACTCGGCCCGGATGACTCTTGCCCCTTCCGGGCGTCCTTCGCCGATCTGGCTCTGGGCCACGACGAACCGCTCCTGGAAGGCGGCTTCGTCGGTTGGTGTGACCGTGTTGATGTTGGCGATGTTGTCGGCGATCGCGTCAAGCCACTGCTGGTAGACGTCCATGCCGGACTCGGCGATCGACAGGCTGCGAAAGAGTTCCATCAGCGATCCCAGGAGGTGCGGAGCAGGCGGTAGCGGGCGTTGAGGGCGGTGGTCACCAGGTCCTGGTGGAGCTGGGTCCTGGTCAGGCCGGTGATCTCGTCGTCGAGTCGCACGTTGTTGCCGTCGAGGCGGGTCGGCAGCTGCGAATTGGAGACGTTGATCTCGGCCTCGTCGATCTGCTCCGACTTCAACGCCCGGCGAAGACTGCCGGCAAAGTCGGCCTTCTGAGCGAGGTAGCCGGGGGTTTCGATGTTGGCGATGTTCTGCTCGTGGAGCTGACGCTGGGCGTCGAGTCCGCGAAGTGCCTGCGCCAAGGCCTGGTTCGTGACGTCGGAGATGAACATGGGGACGGAAAACCTCGAGGGGTATCGGGACCCGTCCCTGGGCCGCCTACGGTCGAACGCCTCCTTGCGCCAACCCTGTATCGAGCCGAATCCAAAAAACCTTGAGGGCGACAGCGGAGGATGTGATGTCCGACCTAGTGCCGCGTGATCCGAACGGTCCGTCAGGGGCCGGCCCCTGTTGCAGACCGCGCTGCGGCCGCGCCGCCTCGATGTCGAGCCCGCCAAGGCACCCATCAGATCGGCTTTGCCTCCGAGGCCGGCCGCATCGAACCGCAGATGTCGGCGAGCAGATCCAGCAGGGTTCGGCACTCGGCGATGATGGCCCGGTCTTTCAACCGGTTCGCGTCGACCAGCAGGTCGATGAGGCGGAGGTGGAGATCAGTCGAACGCCGCCGCCGTACATCGCCCGCCGTGGGGGTCGGCTGGAGGTCGATGACCATGTCCTGAGCCCGGATCAGAGCCCGGTGCGCGTCCTCCATCCGGCCGCTCACGATGGCGGTGTCGGCGTCGTCGAGTTGTTCCGACAGCCGGAATCGTCGCTCGTCGACGGCGGTGCCGCCGACAGTGGTGTCGTCGTTGCCGGTGTCGCCCCCGGTGTTCGGCCGGCAGTCTGCGGTGGGAAGCGGACCGACGATGAGGTGATCGAAGGGGTCGGCGTGCGTCACGACGGACGGCAGCCGACGATCGGCGTCGAGAGTGAACATGAGACGGGAGTCCTTGAGTGAGGGTGGGACCCGTCCCTGGGCCGCCTACGGTCTACGCCTCCTTGCGCCCCCCTGGTATCGACGCAATCGCGTCCACCTTGAGGCCCGCTTCACATGTTGAGACCTCCGACCCGGTGCCGGTGGGGTGATCGTGCCCACCGCAGTGATCCCTGAGGCCCAGTTCAGGCCCGCCTCACGCCGACGTGTCGAGTACCGAGACCCCGGACTGGCCGCGGCTGTAGCCGTTGCGCCTGGCCGGGCGACTCGGCATATCCTGCAGCCGGCGCCGGATCTCAGCGGAAACCCGATTGTTGCGGGCCATGAGCTCGGCCGCTCTGGGCACGAGCGACGGCGGGATCGGCTCGGCCGGAGGCTGGACCGCCGGCCAGTGGGGGTCGGACGGCACCGATTCGGTCTCCAGAGCGGCCTCGTAGTGGTCGAGCGACCGTTCCATGACGTCGAGCAGCTCCGGCCAGGTGGTCAACGGTGCACCCTGCTCACGCCGGGGTTCCCGTGAGGTCCGATGGGGTCGACGCCGTTGCCTGTCCGACGGTCTCGAACGCCTCGGCCAGCGGTTCGACCATCGACCGGCACTCGGCGACGATGTCGCGGTCCTTGGCCCGGTTGGCATCGACCAGGCGGTCGGTGAGGTACACGTAGATGTCGGCCAGCCGCTCCCCGCCGTCGAATCCCTCGGGGTCGAGGGCAAGATGGAACTCGAGCACGATGTCCTGGGCGTGGATCAGGGCGTTGTGGGCATCCTCGACCCGCCCGTCGTCGATGGCCGCATCAGCGTCGTGAAGGTCACGCAGAAGGCGCTGGAACAGAAGGACGACCAGCCGCTGGGGTGAGGTCATGTTCATCCCGTCGTTCTGATAGGCGCTGCGGGCTTGTGCGTAGGCGTTCAACGGGCCTAACCCCCTGAGTTGATGGTCGGCAGGCCGGCGAGCTGGCCGGCCAGATAGTTGGACTGTTCACTGAGCGCTCCGAGCGCAACTTCGAGCGCCGCGTACTGGCGGCGCAGGGTCGCCTCGCGGATCTCGAAGCGCTTCTCGTAGGCGTCGATCTGGTCGCCCCAGCGCTCGATGCGGCTCTTGGTGGCCTCGGCTTCGGACCAGAGCCGGCCCGACCCGGTGGCGGTGGCCTCCTCGGCGGCGGCCACGATACGGTCGAGCACTCCGAGGTCGGTGTCGCCGGTGGGTGCGACGAACAGGCGCTCGAGTTCGACCCGGTCGGTCTCCGATGCGTTGATGAAGTCCGCCCGGTTGAACTCGAGCCGTCCGTCCTCGGTGACGGTTATTCCGGCCAGGCTGGCCGCCTCGAACGACGATGAGGCGACGCCGTCGGTGACCGCCCGAAGGATGGCGTCACGGGTTCGACGAACCGAGGAGTTGCCGAACAGGATGCCCGGTTCGGCCCCGGGGTTGGCCGCGGTGGCCGTGTCGGACCGTTCGAGAAAGCTGTTGACGGCCTCGACGATCTCGGCGATGGAATCGGCCTGGGCCTCGTTGTCCTCGGCCACGGTCACGGTGACGGGAGCGACGGTGGCCTGGGTGACCGTCACGTTGAGGCCGGGCAACACGTCGTTGAACGTGTTGGAGTCCGACGTGATCGTGTACGGGTTGTCGCCCTGGATCTCGATCTGGGCGTCTCGGCCGGTGGCGAGGGTGGTGAAGCCGGTGAAGGCGGTGAACTGGCTGGTGTCGAGGCCGACGGACGACGCTGCGCCCGTCTCGGTGGCCATGACCTGGAGCCGGTAACCCGAGCCGGTGTTGACCGCCATGGCCCGATAGCCCAGACCGTCGGTGTTGTTGATGGAGTCGACGACCTCGGCCAGTGTTTCGCCCCCCGAGGTGACCACGGTGTCGAGCGAAGCAACCGTCTCGTTCGAGTAAATCGTGTGGGCGGCTGCCGTCTGCTGGACGACGAAGGAGATCTCGCCCGACACGTTGCCGGATCCGGCCGACACCGTGACCGATTCGTCCGAAGAGGTCGCCTTCAGCTGGTCCCAGCCGGAACCGAGACGGAGGTCGGCGGCCATGTTGCGGATGGCCTGGACGTCCGATCGCATCTCCCGCAGTTCGGTCTCGACCTTCTGCGCCTCGGTCTGCCGCTGCTGGAGGCGAGCCTGGGGAGCCCGTTCCAACTGCATGAGCTGGCTGATGATCTGGCTTGTGTTGAGACCGGTGATCAGGCCGTCGATGGAGGTCATGGTGCTGCTTTGCGGTGTGTGGTGAGTCGTTCGGAGCTACGCGGCGGGGGTAGTGGGCGGGTTCGAACCGGTACCGGCGCCCGAGAACGGGCGCCGGTAATCAGTGGTGTGACTAACCCAGCAGGTTGAGGACCGACTGGGGGAGGGCGTTGGCCTGGGCCAGCATGGAGGTGCCGGCTTGCTGGAGGATCTGGTTCTTGGTGAACTGGACCATTTCGGCGGCCATGTCGGTGTCGCGGATCCGGGATTCGGAGGCGACCAGGTTCTCGGTGGTGACCTGGAGGTTGGCGATGGTCGATTCGAGCCGGTTCTGGACCGCACCGAGACTGCCCCGTGAGGTCGAGACGCCGGCGATGGCGTTGTCGACGGTTTCGATCGTCGCCCGGGCCGCCGTGGCGTCGGCCACGCTCAACGCGGAGATGTTGACACCGCCGGTGCTGGCCGTGGTGAGCACGCCCACCGTCACCGCGATCTGGTTGCCGGCGTTGCCTTCGGAGCCGACCTGGAAGTTCAGGGCGGTGGCCGAGAACAGGGCGGCACCACCGAAGGTGGTGTCGGCACCGATACGACCGACCTCGTTCACCAGGGCTGTGATTTCGGCGCCGATGGCGGTTCGGGCTGCGGCGTCGTTGGTGTCGTTGGCGGCCTGCACGGCGAGGTCGCGGATGCGGCCCAGCATGTTGTGGACCTCGTTGAGTGCGCCTTCGGCGGTTTGGACGAGGCTGATGCCGTCTTGGGCGTTGCGGGTGGCTTGTTTGAGGCCGCCGATTTCTGCCCGGAGTTTCTGGGAGATGACGAGGCCGGCGGCGTCGTCGGCGGCGCGGTTGATGCGGAAGCCCGAGGAGAGTTTTTCGAGGCTCTTGCCGATCCGGCTCGAGGTGCCGGAGAGGTTGCGGCTGGCGTTGAACGCCATCACGTTGTTGTTGATTCTCATTATCCCGTTGAGTCCTTCCGTGTGGGATGTGGTGTTGTGCCGGTCCATCCGTGGTCCGGTCCACTATGAGCATCGACAACCCGACGCCGATCATGAGGAAAAAGCGCCAACACTGCGGACCCTTCCCGAAACGCCAAGGCCCCCGGGGCGAATTCGTCCCGGGGGCCACTGGCATTGCTATGGAGAATCGGATTGCCGCACCTGCGGAGCAGGTTCTAACCAGGTCTCTAGCCGAGCAGGTTGAGGACCGACTGGGGGAGGGCGTTGGCCTGGGCCAGCATGGAGGTGCCGGCTTGCTGGAGGATCTGGTTCTTGGTGAACTGGACCATTTCGGCGGCCATGTCGGTGTCGCGGATCCGGGATTCGGAGGCGACCAGGTTCTCGGTGGTGACCTGGAGGTTGGCGATGGTCGACTCGAGCCGGTTCTGGACCGCACCGAGACTGCCCCGGGTGGTCGAGATGCCGGCGATGGCGACATCGATGTCCTCGATGGCGGTCCGTGCGTCGGCCGCGGCCGTGGCCGGAGTCGTGGTGAAGTCAAAGGCCGTCACGTCGACGGTGGTCACACCATCGGTCAGGGCGTCGGCGTCGAGTGCGCCGACGGTGACCGAGATCTGGTTGCCGGCGCTACCTTCGGAGCCGACCTGAAACGCGAGCGCGGTGGCCGAGAAGATGGCGGCACCACCGAAGGTGGTGTCGGTACCGATCCGGTCGATCTCCGCGCCCAGCGCGTTCATCTCGTTCTGGATGGCGGTACGGGCCGCCGAGTCGTTGGTGTCGTTGGCGGCCTGGACGGCCAGATCCCGCATGCGGCCCAGCATGTTGTGGACCTCGTTGAGTGCGCCTTCGGCGGTTTGGACGAGGCTGATGCCGTCCTGGGCGTTGCGGGTGGCTTGTTTGAGGCCGCCGATTTCTGCCCGGAGTTTCTGGGAGATGACGAGGCCGGCGGCGTCGTCGGCGGCGCGGTTGATGCGGAAGCCCGAGGAGAGTTTTTCGAGGCTCTTGCCGATCCGGCTCGAGGTGCCGGAGAGGTTGCGGCTGGCGTTGAACGCCATCACGTTGTTGTTGATTCTCATTATCCCGTTGAGTCCTTCCGTGTGGGATGTGTTCTCGTCCCGGTCCATCCGTGGTCCGGTCCACTATGAGCATCGACAACCCGGCGCCGATCATGAGGAAAAAGGCGGGTGCGGTCGGCCTTCGCTCTGAAACGCCGTTACCCCCGGGCGAGGCCCGGGGGTAACGGTTGTGGTGATGGATTGAATCAACGAGCCGGCGACGCCGGCGTCGGGTGGCTGCGGCCGGATCGTTTAGCCGAGCAGGCTGCCGCACCTGCGGAGCAGGTGCTAACCGAGTTCGGCGTTGCCGTACTCTCGGCTGAACGGCGTCACCTGGAGCTCGGTCCCTAGCCGAGCAGGCTGAGCACCGACTGGGGGAGGGCGTTGGCCTGGGCCAGCATGGAGGTGCCGGCTTGCTGGAGGATCTGGTTCTTCGTGAAGGTCACCATTTCGGCGGCCATGTCGGTGTCACGGATCCGGGATTCGGAGGCGACCAGGTTCTCGGTGGTGACCTGGAGGTTCGCCACCGCCGACTCGAGCCGGTTCTGGACCGCACCGAGACCGCCACGGGTGGTGGATACGGCGGCGATGGCGACATCGACGGCCTCGATCGTCGCTCGTGCGTTGGTCGCGGTGTCGACGGCGGTCGAACCCGGGTTGGTCACCGAACCGATGGTCACCGAGATCTGGCCGTTGGTGCCGTTCCCCTCGGATCCGACCTGCAACGCCACCGTCGCACCGAACAGAGCTGCACCGCCGAAGGTGGTGTCGGTGCCGATCCGGGTGATCTCGTCGTTGAGCGCCGTGATTTCAGCGCCGATGGCGGTTCGGGCTGCGGCGTCGTTGGTGTCGTTGGCGGCCTGCACGGCGAGGTCGCGGATACGGCCCAGCATGTTGTGGACCTCGTTGAGCGCGCCCTCAGCGGTCTGCAGCATCGAGATGCCGTCCTGGGCGTTGCGGGTGGCCTGCTTGAGTCCCCCGATTTCGGCCCGGAGTTTCTGGGAGATGACGAGGCCGGCGGCGTCGTCGGCGGCGCGGTTGATGCGGAAGCCCGAGGAGAGTTTTTCGAGGCTCTTGCCGATTCGCATCGACGTGCCGGAGAGGTTGCGGCTGGCGTTGAACGCCATCACGTTGTTGTTGATTCTCATTATCCCGTTGAGTCCTTCCGTGTGGGATGTGTTCTCGTCCCGGTCCATCCGTGGTCCGGTCCACTATGAGCATCGACACCGCAGCACCGATCATGAGAAACTTTTCGGTCCGCCGGCGTGAGGAGTGTTTGACTTACCGCCGGCGTGAGGAGTGTTTGACTTACCGCCGGCGTGAGGAGTGTTTGACTTACCGCCGGCGTGAGGAGTGTTTGATTCACTGTTTGAGTCACTGCATCACCAACGCGGTGAAGAGGACGCGAATCACTCGTTCCTCGCCGTAGGCCTCGTCTTCACCGTAGGCCTCGACCATCAGCTTGCTCAGCTCCTCCTTGGTCGCCTGGCGGGCGTCACCAGGGGCCAAATCAGCCGCGGTCCTCGAACCGAGGTAGTCGACGATGACATCCTTGGCGATGGCCTGGTCGGCCTCGAACATGGCCGGATCCTCGAGTTCGTTCAACACCACGGCCACACCGACCCGGAGGTAACTGGCGTTCTCGTCCTCCAGGTTGAGCACCATCTCGTCGAGTTCGACGATGGCGCCCTCGACCGGTTCCGGGTCCGGTTCGACCATCTCGGTCTCCGGTGGCGCCTTGAGGGCGAACTGGTAGACGAGGGCGGCGATGACGATGCCGCCGATGCCGAGGATCTTGGGGTCCTTGACCTTACTTTTCTTCTTTGCTTCTTCTTCGTTGCCGTCGGACTTGTCAGCCATCGTCACTTCCAGGAGATTCCGGCGCTTCGGTGTCGGTGTCGTCCGATTCGGTGTCGCCGGGTTCGGTGTCGCTGTCGCCGGGTTCCTGTCGGCCGAAGTCGTCGTCGAACAAGTCGATCGGCTCGATCAACTCCAGCTCGGGGCCGGCGTACCCGTCGACGCGCAGGACGACCTCAACCCGGCGGTTCTCGGATCGACCGGCTTCGGTGGCGTTGGTCTGCCGAGGCCGGGTGTCGGCCATGCCGACGGCGGCCATTCGGCTCGGGGCCAGGACCGCGGCGTCGAGAAGGTAGCGGACGACGGTGGAGGCCCGGGCGCCGCTGAGTTCCCAGTTGCTCGGGAATCGGGCGAAGGCGTTGAGCGGCACGTCGTCGGTGTGACCCTCGACGTCGACGCCGTTGTCGACCTCGGCGATGACCTCGGCGGTCGCATCGAGCACGACCGGCGCATCGACGCCGAGCTCGGCGGATCCGGACGCGAACAGGATCCGACTGTCGAAGCGGATGACGACGCCCCGCTCGTCGAGCTCGACCGAGACGTACTCCGAGGCCCCGAGCGCGTCGAACTCCTGCTCGATGAGGTTGCGGACCTCCTCGGCGTTCTCCGGCGTGATCGTCCCCTCCGTGGCACTCGACACCGTTGTGTCGTCGGCCAGGTCGTCGGCCGGGATCATGTTGTCGCCCAGCGTCGGAGCGATGCCGGAGCCGTCGAGGAGGATCGACTCGGCGTGGTCGGTCACGGGGCTCGGAATGCCGAGAGCGGTGACCATGCCGACCTTGAAGTCGAAGAACTTGGTCTCGTCGACCAGGGCGAAGGCGAACATCATGATGAAGAACGCCAACAGCAACGTCATGGCATCCGCGTAGGACTCCATCCACGCCTTTGAAGGACCCTCGTCCTCCTCAATGGCGGGTGGCGCCTTCTTAGGCACCCCGTTGCTCCAGGACCTCGCCCCGTTTGCTCGGCGGCAGGAACGCCACGAGCTTGCCGGCGAGGGCTCTCGGGTTGGCCCCGGACTGCACGGCCAGAACCCCTTCCATCACCAGTTCCCGGTAGGTGACCTCGTCGGCCGACAGCTTCTTCAGCCGATTCGACAACGGCATGAAGAGGAAGTTGGCCAGGAAGGCCCCCCACAGGGTGGTGATGAACGCCACCGCCATCGAGGGGCCGAGGGTCGACGGGTCGTCGAGCTTGCCCAACATGTCGATCAGGCCGAGCACGGTGCCGACCATGCCCATCGCCGGCGCGAACCCGGCGGCGTTGGTGAAGAACGCCGCGCCGTCCTTGTGGCGCATCATCAGGCGGCGAAGGTCGAGCGCCATGACGTCCGCGATCTCCTCGGGGTCGGTGCCGTCGACGGCCAGTTCGAGTCCCATCTTGAGGAACGGGTCCTCGATGCCCTCGACCTTGGATTCGAGGGCCAGCAGACCTTCCTTCCGGGCGACCTCGGCGAACTCGACCAGTTGGGTGATGGTGGCCGCCTGATCCACCGAACCGCCTCCGGTGATCGCCTTGATGAGAACTTTGGCCGCTCCGGTGGCTTGCGCCATGGTTCCCGAGGCCAGCGTGACGCCGATCGTGCCGACGAGAACCAGAATGATCGACGCCGGCGATCCGAAGAAGATGGCGACGGGATCCATGCCGCCCATGAAGAGGGCGGCGAAGGTTGCGCCAAGTGCCAGAAGTATGCCGATGATTGTTATTGGGTCCACGAGCCGCCCTCCTTGGCGGTGTACTCGCCGGCGCGATCCGCTTCGGTTTCGCGTCCGTCGAGTCTGTCGACGTCGATTCCTTCGACGCCGTGCTCATCGCCGTCACCGGCTGACGAGGCTTCCGATTCCCGACCCTTGATCAACCTCAGCTCCGGACCGGGGTCGTCGACGACCTCGATCATCGCGGCACGCACGGCGACGTCGGCCCGGGACTGACGAATCTGCTCAACGACCTCGTCGACCGATTCGGCCACGATGAACTTCTTGCCGTCGGCCAGGACGACGACGGTGTCCGGATTGGCCTCGACCCGTTCGACCATCTGGTCGTTGAGGGCGAACGCTGCGCCGTTGAGTCGAGTGAGGGTGATCATTGGTCGGCCTTCCGATTGACCGGTGATCGGCACCGGCCAATGAAAGTCTCGGCACGATCAGCACCGACCATGAGCAGCAAATGGAGCCGGCGTCGGGCGATAGCGTCGACGACGGCGTCGTCTTTGGCTCAAACCCGAACCGGCGGTTGCAGGCCACCGCAGGGGTGGTCGACAGCCGCCGGAACGTGGCTCGATGGGGTCTAACGGAGGAAGTCGAGCAGCGACCGGTTCAGGGCCCTGGCGGTCGCCGAGAGCGTCGCCTGGTAGCTCACCTCGACCGATCGCAGCCGGACCACGGCTTCGGCGATGTCGGTGTCGGACTGGTTCGACAGACGCCCGGTGTACCGGACCTCCTCGTTCTGGGTCAGCACGCCGAGCTGTTCCACCCGGTTGGCCGTCGCCCCGACCCGACCGAGCTCGGTCAGGACCCGATCGGTCGCCACGTCGATCCCGTCCAGGCTGTTGCGGGCTCCGACGATGTCGCCCGCCTCGAGGTCGGTGGCCAGCTGGTTGAGGACCTGGAAGGGGGTGCCGAGGTAGGGATCGACGGCGTTGTGGTCGCCGAAGGCGTTCGTGCCGGGGACGCCGACATCGATCGTGTTGTCGTCGTTGAGACGACGCCGGACGACGCCGTTGTCGCCGACATAGTTCCCCGCAGCGTCATAGGCGGCGCCGCCCGAGGTCGTGCCGCCGAAGATCGGCCGGCCGTCGACCTGGGTGTTGGAGATGCTGAGCACCTGGCTGGCAACCGACCGCAGTTCGGCGGCGATGGCGTTGCGGCCGTCCTGGCTGGTCGTGTCGCTCAGGGCCTGAAGCGCGAGGGTTCGGGCCCGGGCCATGGCGGTGGCCGTCGACTGCAGCGCACTATCGGACGCCGCCAACCATTGACCGGCCGAGTCCTGGTTTCGCAGGAACTGTTTCAGGCGGGTCAGCCGGTTTCGGCTGTCCATGATGCTTCCGGCTTCGGTGGGGGCGGCCGAGGGCCGTTCATAGCGCTCGCCGGTGGCGATCTGGCGCTCGGTGTCCGCCAGTCGGGAACGGGCGGAGCTACCCCAGTCGATATAGCGGTTGACGGAACCGAGTTCGGTGATTCGTCCGCTCATCTCAGTTTGCTCCTGGTTGTCGGGCGGCGGGTCATCGTCCCACCAGACCTGTTCGGTTGATGAGTGTGTCGAGCATGGCGTCGACGGTCGTGATGACACGGGCCGACGCCTCGTAGGATCGTTGGGCGGCGATGAGTTCGGTCATCTCCTCGTCGAGGGAGACGCCGCTGGCGGCGATTCGCTGTTGATCGGCGCTGGTGGCGGCATCGGCGGCGGCGTCGGCCCTGATCCGGGTCGATGCCGTCAGGCCGGCCAGGTTGCTCACGACGTTCCGCCAGCCGGCGGTGGGTCCGTCCGGGGCATCGATCAGCGAGGCGAGGGCTTCGGCCGCAGTGGTGTCATAGCCACCGACACCGGCTGCGGCCACGGCGATGCGGCTGCTGTCGCCGGCGACGTCGGTGCTCACGGCGAAACCCAGTGCACCGGCGCCGGCGTCGAACAGATCGCGTCCGCCGACCCCGTCGGATCCCTCGCCGGCGTTGTGCACGGCGTTGGCGGCTGCGGCCAGGTCGGAGGCGAATGTGTCGAGCGCTCTCAGCTGATCCGGTATCAAGACGTTGGCCGCCTGCTGGGTGCCCCCGAGGTCGCCGCCGGTCAGGCGGAGTTCGCGTCCGTCGGCGGCCGACACCACGATGCGGCTGAGCCCGGCCGGCAGCGACGGGTCGGCCTGAGCCGACACCGTGAGAGCCGAGGATCGGTTCTCGGCGACGAGCGGATAGCCGTCGACGGTCACCCGGACACTGCCGATGTCGTCGTAGACGACGGAGGCGTTGGTGATGCTGACGAGTTCGTCGATCAGCCGGTCCCGTTCGTCTTCGAGCGAGGCGGCGTCGGCGCCTGCGGCCTTGGCCGAGCGGATACGATCGTCGAGTCCGGCGATGCCGCTCGACAATGCGTTGGCCCGGTCGACCAGCGAGTTCGCCCGTTCGACGAGGCTGACGGCCACGTCGCGACCGTCGGAGGCGGCCTGGCGTACCTCGGCGGCCACCGACTCGCTCGCCTGGAGGGCGAGTTGACGGCTGGGTGCCGACTCGGGGTTGTTGACGAGGTTGTCGAACGCCGATCCGAGGTCGAGCAGGGCCTGGTTCAGTCCGCCGTCGTTGAAGGCGTTCCAACGTTCCTCGAGATCGCTGAGCGCCGCCGCGGTCACGTTCAGCTCGGAGGCCCGGCCCGCCTCGCGACGGGCGTGGGTTTCGAGAAGTGGGTCGATGACCCGATCGATCGAGTTGATCTCGACGCCGCGTCCGACCCGCTTGGCCCCGCTGAAGACACCGATGCTGTTCGGGCCTTCGATGGCCGACAGGTCGACGCGGCGTCGCCGGTATCCGGGCGTCGACGCATTGGCGATGTTCTCACCGATGACGTCGAGCCGCCGGGCGTGGGTCGAAAGGCCCGTGTAGGCGGTGTTGAGGGTGCCGAAGGAGCCCATCTCACATCGTCCCGTCGAACAAGATGGCGTTGCGGTCCGCCGATCGCTGGGTGCGGCCCAGCCGGTCGTAGGTCCGCGATGTCATGGTCGGGGCGATCAGCGCCGACAGCCGATCGAGGCTGGCCCGGTGCTCGTCGAGGGCCAGCTGGTGCCTGGCCACCAGACGTTGGATCCGGTCGATCGCCGATTGCAGCTCGTGTTCGTGCTCGATGACGATCGGGGGCCATGGCTCGGGCAGCGTGTCCGCCACCTCCCGTAGGGCCCGTGGCTCGTCACCCAGCAGCACACTCCGCTCCAGATCGAGCAGACCGATCCGGTCGGCCACGTCGTCGATCAGGTCGGCGACGTGCGAGCCCCAGCGATCATCTCCCTCGTTCATGAAGCACACCTGGGCCTCGAGGCAGAACTCGAGGCGATCCAGGGCATGCCGGTAGCTCCAGAGCAGTTTCCCCAACCGGGGCAGATCGTCGACCGACATGGTTCGCATACTTCAGAGTCGGCAGGCGCAACGAGAGGTATGAGGAAATTTTCCTACGCTACGGTCGTTGGGCGGGGTGCTTGTCGGTGATTGCGGTCAGCCGATCGTGCTGGTCAGCTGGCGACGCAGGGTGGCAAGCGCCTCGGCCTTCAGCTGCGACGCCCGGGACTGGGTGACGCCCATGGCCTCGCCGATCTCGGTCAACGTCTTGCCGTCGAGGAAGTGTGCTTCGACCAGCATTCGCTGGCGGGACGGCAGGCGCCCGAGTGCGGCCCGGAGCAGCTCGGCCGATTCACGTCGAAGGAGCTCGTCGTCGACGCTGTGATGGCGGTCGTCGACGTCGGCACCGGCTTCGACGACCCGTTCGAACGACAGCAGGTTGGCCCGCTCCACATCGGCTCGGACGCGGCGTACGGTGTCGGTGTCGAGGCCGGACAGGCGGCTGAGCTCGTCGTCGGTCGACGCCCCTCGGGCCTCGGCCATGGCCAATAGCCGCCGCCTGGTCCGGACCGAGCGAGGGGCCCAGTCGGTTGAACGCAGGTGATCGGTGATCGCTCCTTCGATGCGGCGCCCGGCGAAGCTGGAGAACCGAACACCCCGCTCGGGATCGAATCGACGCACCGCTTCGATCAGCCCGAGTGTCCCCACCTGGACGAGATCGTCCCGGTCGAAGTCGGACGGGAATCGGTGCACCGCTCGTGACGCAATGTGGTGAACGAGCCCGATGTTCTCGGTGACCATGGCTTGCTCGGACGCGGTCAGGCCCGTTGGGGCGACGGCCGCGCTGGCGGAACCGACGCCCCGGTCGGCGGGACCGGTCGAGATCGTCACAGTCCACCTGTCGGCCGAATCGACCCGAGTCTTGAAACAACCGACGGTTGTCGCCGTTTCGGGACCTCGAAACCTTCGTCGGTTGCCTTTATCCCGTCCCGGGAGGACCGATATGAACCGGGATGGAAGGATCGACCGAACAATCGGCCGATGCCGAGTCGTCCCCTGAGGCGGCCGGCGTCGTCGGTGAGTCCGAGCGCCCAGGCTCGGACGCGCCCGATGATCCCGTCGCCGGACCGACCGAGGATGCCGCCGACTCTCCGGTCGCCGAGACCCGGCACGACTTCGGGCGGTCGGTGTGGTTGGCATCCCACCGCAGCGGAGCATTTCGGCACTCGGCCGGCGAAGTGGCCCGCCTGGCCACCGAGGTGATGGCCACCTGGAATGCGGGCTGGACGGTGGCCGCCGGTGAGCTGCGAGTCGGATTCCCTCCACCGGAGCGGGAGGTCGACTGGGCGCTGCTGCACTTCACCAACTGGCAGGAGCGAGGCCTCGTCCTCGTCGATCGCGAGATCTCCCTGTCGATCCTCGTCCACCTTCTCGGCGACCCGACCATCGAGATAGGCCCGCCTCGGACCCTGAGCGCGCTCGAGTTCTCGGTGATCGAGCTGATCATCGAACCGCTGGTCGAGCTGACCAGGTCTCAACTACTGCTCGGTGGTGGAACCAAGATCGTGCACGTCGAGGGCCGCGAAGCCGCCGAATCGTCCTCATCGCCCGACCTGACATTCCTGGTGTTGACCGTCGACACCGGAGCGGAGCAGGGCAACGTCGAGATCGGGCTGCCCACCGCGACCCTGCAGACGTTCGCCGAGTTCGTCGACCGGCGTCAGGCCGGCGCCAGATCTCGCACCGAGGGCCGCTACTCGCCCGAAGCGGTCAAGGCGCTCGGTGCGGTCAGCCTGGAGGCCATCGTGCGGTTCGACTCGTTTCCGGTGTCGGCACTCGTTGTCGACCAACTCAAACCGGGTGATGTCCTACGGACGGGTCACCCGGTCCATCGACCGCTGACCGCCGTGATCGGCGGCAAATCGTTGTATCGGGTCGAGGCGGGCCAGCGCGGCGACCGTCTGGTGGCCGAAGTGGTCGACGTTGCCGCCCATCCGTCGAAAGGACTGCTGTGACCGTGAAGCCACCCACCATCTGCTGCCGCTCGGTCATCCGGCCGGGCGATGGCATCGAACCGGGGAGCGCTCGTCGATGCCGGTAGCCAACGAGATAACCGAACCCCTGGCGGAGGCTCTCTCGGCGTTGGGATACGACCTCGGGTCACCGGACCCTTCCCTCGGCGCGACCCTGGGAGGACCGCTTACCAACCTGACGGCGAGCAACGGCGATGCGCCGGTGGCCATGATCGCCACCGTCGACCGCACCGACGGCGGCGCCGATGCGGCCGTGCAGTCGATCGCCGGCGCGCTCAGCCGGGTTCGCCCGGAGTTGGTGTTGCGACCGGGCGATTCCGCCGCCGGTCTCGACGATCTGCTGGCCTCGATCGGGATACCGTGCGAGATCCTACCGATCTCGGAGAACGGCGCCGTGATCGGAGCCCTCCTGCTCGTCAACGACCGGCGTTCGGGTGGGGTCGACGCCATGTCGGCCGCCGGCGCGGCCATCGCCGGAGCGAGAGGCCACGGCGAGACCATTCCGCTGTCGCGTCTGCGTGACGTACAACTACAGGTCACCGTCGAGCTGGGCCGGACATCGATGATCGTCTCCGACGTTCTGGGTCTCGAGATCGGTTCGGTCATCGAACTCGACCGGGCCGCCGGCGCCCCGATCGACGTGCGGGTCAACGGCACCCTGCTGGCCCGGGGCGAAGTGGTCGTGGTCGACGACGAGTACGCCATCCGCCTGACCGAGATGATCGACCCGGACCGGGGCTGACATGGGCGAGTCGACACTCCTCCTGCTCCGGATGGCAGGATCGCTCGTGGTCGTCGCCGCGTTGCTGTGGGGTCTCGTCAAGTTGGCTCGTTCCCGCGGTCTGGGCGCCGCCGGACATGATCTCATCGCCGTACGGGCCCAGCGTGGCATCACCCGCAGTACATCGTTGATGCTCGTCCAGGTGGGTACTCGGCATCTGCTGTTGGGCGTTGCCGACAGCGGCGTCCAGGTGCTGTCGGAGGGTGATGAGCTCGCGGCCGTCCAGGAGGGAGACACCGAAGCCACAGGCCGCGACACGGAGGAGCCGATCACGGTCTCGGGCCTGTCCAAGGCACAGCCGCCGACAGGCGGGCTGTTGAACCGCCTTCGGGACAGAACCGTCCGAAAGCAGCGGTGACCATGGGTCGATGGTTCGCCACCGCTCTCATGGCGGTCATGGGGGTCATGGTTCTGGCCATGCCGGCGGCCGCCCAGGTCGAGCCGACCCCTCCGCCCGTTCCCCAGATCGGCGACGACACCGAGATCGGCGTCGAAGAGGACGAGCCGTTCGTCATCACGATCGACGACGGCAGCGACGGTCCCAGCCAGTCGGTGACCATCATCGTGGCCCTGACCCTGCTGTCACTTGCGCCGTCGCTGCTCATCATGCTCACCAGCTTCACCCGCATCGTCGTGGTGCTGTCGCTGACCCGCAACGCCATCGGTTTGCAGGGGGTCCCACCGAACCAGGTACTGGTCGGCATGTCGCTGTTCCTCACCCTGTTCGTGATGAGTCCGACGTTCACCGAGATCAACGACACGGCGCTGCAGCCCTATCTCGACGGCCAGCTCGAACAGGCTGAGGCGTTCGAGACCGGAGCCGAGCCGCTGCGGGCTTTCATGCTGGAGCACACCAGGGAGTCCGAAATAGAGTTGATGCTCGACGCCACCGAGGCCGATCGTCCCGAAGAACCCTCCGAAGTACCGCTCAGCACCCTGATCCCCGCGTTCCTGCTGTCCGAACTCAAAACCGCCTTCCTGATCGGCTTCGTGATCTTCATTCCGTTCCTGGTGATCGACGTCGTCGTGTCCGCCGTTCTCATGTCGCTCGGCATGATGATGCTGCCTCCGGTCTTCGTGTCACTGCCGTTCAAGTTGCTGTTGTTCGTGATGGTCGGCGGCTGGTCGCTGATCGTCGAAACCCTGTTGACCAGCTTCATCTGAGGCGGCGCCGGTGACCGAGACCCAGGCCATCGAGATCGTGTCGGAGGCGATCTGGATCGCGGCCCGCATATCCGCGCCCATTCTGGTCACCGCCATCGCCGTCGGCGTCATGATCGGCCTGTTGCAGTCGGTGACCCAGCTTCAGGAGCAGACACTCAGCTTCGTGCCCAAGTTCATCGCGGTTGGGGCCGTGATCATCATCTCCGGCTCGTGGATGATCCAGGAGATGGTCAACTACACGATCCAGCTCTACGACTCCATTCCCGGCCTCCTGGGCTAGCGGGAGACACGGCGGTGGCGTCCTATGCGTTTGATCCGAGCCAGATCGTCGGATTTCTGCTGCTCACGGCCCGAATGCTCGCCCTGCTGCAGTTCGCTCCGCCGTTCTCCGGTGGCGGCATTCCTATCCGGGTCCGTCTGGCGGTGGCGGCCGGTATGGGCCTGGCCCTGGCCCCGCTGGTCGCCGTCGACCTCGATCTCTCGGCGCCGGGGCTGGTGGCCGCCGTTGTCTACCAGGTGGCGGTCGGAGCGGCCATGGGCGTCATCATCTCGCTGTTCATGGCTGCGTTGAACGCGGCCGGCTCGATGATCGACCTCCTGTCGGGCATCGGTGTCGCCGTGCTGTACGATCCGACCACCGAGATCCAGGCCGGTCCGGTAGGGCGTCTGTACCAGCTCATCATGGTGACCGGGCTGTTCATCATCGACGGACACCTCCTCATGATTCGAGGCCTGCTACGGACCTTCGACGCCGCGCCGCTCGGCGGCCTCGATGTGGCCGACCTGTCCGAGGCGCTGATCAGCGGCGCCCGTGATCTGTTCCTGGCCGCGGTCGAGATCTCGCTGCCGGTGCTCGTGGCGCTGGCGATGACCGAGGTCGTGTTGGGTCTGGCCAGCCGGGCGGCGCCCAGGCTCAACGTGCTCGTCCTCGGGTTTGCGGCCAAGGCCATGATCATGCTGTTCGTACTCACCGTGTCCGTTCCGCTGGCCGTGCGTTCGATCTCGATCCTTCTGGAGCGGTCGGTCGTCTGGTCGATCCAGACGCTCGGCGGGTGATCGATGGCCGACGATCAGGGCTCGAAAACCGAGAAGGCGACTCCGAGGCGCAGGAAGGAGGCCCGGGCGGAGGGCCAGATCCCGCGCTCGGTCGACGTGGTCCAGTGGGGTGTGCTGGTAGCGGCCACGTTCTTCGGTCCGCCGCTCCTGGGGCGGGTCCTGACCTCACTCCAGGTACGGTCACGATCGGCCATCAGCCTGTCGGCCCAGCGGGAACTGGAACCGGTGCTGGGACTGCTGTGGGGCCTGATCATCGATCTGGCCATCGTGTTGATCGCCATGATGGCGGTGATCATGGTGATGACGCTGGCGGGGCTGGCGGTGCAGGGCGGTGTGGTCCTGTCCGGGCGTCCCCTCAAGCCGAAACTCCAGCGCCTGTCGCCGTTGGCCGGCTTCAAACGCCTCGTGTCGCCCGATTCGTTGGTCGACACCGCCAAGTCGCTGCTCCGGCTGGCGATGCTGGCGGTCGTGGTGGTCCTGGTCGTTCCGTCGGTGGCCGCCGATCACCTCAGCGGCGGCTCGATCGGAGCGTCGGAGGGTGTGGCACTGGCTGCCGCCGATGTCATCATGCTCCTGCGGTTGTTGGCCGTCGCCGGCCTTCTCGTCGGGTTGGCCGACATCGGTTTCCAGCGGTGGCGGACCGAACGCAAACTGCGGATGACCAAACACGAGGTCAAGCAGGAAATGCGCAGCAGCGAAGGCAACCCTGAGGTCCGGGCCAGACGCCGACAGCTCCACCGGCGCATGACCCAGAACCAGATGCTGTCCGCGGTCAAGGATTCGTCGGTCGTGGTGGTGAACCCGATCCACGTTGCCGTCGCCCTCCAGTACGGGGACGGGCTGGCAGCGCCGAAGGTGGTGGCCAAAGGGGTCGACGACGTGGCCGAACGGATCCGGCTCCGGGCCATCGAGGCCGACGTGCCGCTGGTCGAGAGCCGTGCCCTGGCGTGGCTGTTGCATGACACCACCGACGTCGGCCGCGACGTGCCGGTCGAGCTGTACCACGCCGTGGCCCTGGTGCTGGCCTTCGTACTTCGCACCCGTCCCTCGGCCCTGGCCGGCGTCATTCGTCGGGTCAATGTGCCTCCGGCCGCCCTCGAGCCGGCACGGTCACTGACGCCCAGCGGCCGGTCCGGCTGACCCGAATCGTGCCGGAACGCTCAATTCCGACCGCCGATCTACCGATGGGTCCTGTGACGACTCTGGTGGGGTGGGACGTTTCCTCCCTGACAATGCCAGCAGCCACAACCAAGTAGCGAGCCGCCATGCCGACCTTCCGATATGGAGGAGCGTTGGTCTCCGCCGGCGTCATCGGCGTGGTGGGGCTGATGATCCTTCCGCTGCCCAGCCCGGTGATCGACCTCCTGCTGTCGATCAACATCGGCTTCGCCGTCATGTTGTTGCTGTCGACGATCCTGGCGCAGCGCTCCATCGACCTCGATTCGTTTCCCTCGCTGCTTCTGATCGCCACCCTTTTCCGGCTTGCGCTGAACGTGTCGACCACCCGCCTGATCCTGGGCTCCGGGTCGGCCGGTGGCGTCATCGAGGCGTTCGGCTCGTTCGTGGTCGGCGGATCGGTCGTGGTCGGACTCGTGGTGTTCCTGATCCTGGTGGTCATCCAGTTCGTGGTGATCACCAACGGCGCGTCCCGGGTGGCGGAGGTCGGCGCCCGGTTCACCCTTGACGCGCTCCCCGGCAAGCAGATGGCCATCGACGCCGACCTCGGTGCCGGCCTGATCGACGAGATCGAAGCCCGGGTTCGCCGTGAGGAGGTGGCGCAGGAGGCCGATTTCTACGGGGCGATGGACGGCGCCTCCAAGTTCGTCAAGGGCGATGCCATCGCCGGTGTGCTGGTCACGCTGATCAACCTGATCGGCGGTCTCGCCATCGGTGTGGCCCAGGAGGGCATGTCGTTCGGCGACGCGGTCTCCCGTTACTCGATCCTCACCGTCGGTGACGGACTGGTGTCGCAGGTTCCGGCCCTGCTCATCTCGGTGGCGTCGGGCATTCTGGTCACCAGAACGGCCGGTTCGTCGGATCTGGGAGCCGCGGTGACCGGTCAGCTCGGCCGTCAGGATCGGGCGCTGCGCTACGGCGGCATCACCATCGTCGCCCTCGGACTTGCTCCCGGGCTTCCGGTGATCCCCTTCGGGCTCGTCGGTGGGGTCATGTTCTACGCCGGCTACCGGATGGCCAAC
This sequence comes from Acidimicrobiales bacterium, assembly GCA_965216675.1. Lineage (GTDB taxonomy): Bacteria > Actinomycetota > Acidimicrobiia > Acidimicrobiales > SZUA-35 > JAHELU01. Next base: position 4,621,195 of record CBDCGK010000004.1, read on the forward strand.
CAGATTCCGGAGGACATCGCCGTCGTCGAGGTCGAGACCGAGGATCAGGCCGAGGAGCGGGAGGTCACCGAGCTGGCGGTCGAGATCCGACCGGAACCCCTGGCGCTCACCCTTGCGGTCGATCTCGTCGATCTCGTCGACGGGACCCGCGACGGCGATCTTCTCGACCGGGTTCGGGCGCTTCGCCGAAAGATCGCCATGGAGATCGGGTTGATCATCCCACCGGTTCGCACCCGGGATTCGCTCGACCTCGAGCCGAGCGAGTACGTGATCACCGTTCACGGTGTCGAGATGGGTCGCGGGGTTGCGCCTCCCGGTCATGTGCTGGTCATCGCCGAGGATCTGGGAGCGATACCGGGGGATCTGACCCGGGAACCGGTGTTCGGGCTGCCGGCGAAGTGGCTTCCGATCGAACACCGCCAGATCGCGGAGGCCTACGGGGCCACGATCGTCGACCGGTCGTCGATGATCACCACGCACCTGGCCGAGGTGGTGAGGCGCCAGGCGCCGGCACTGCTGTCGCGCACCGAGACCAAGTCGCTCATCGAGCTGGTCCGGGAGTCCGATCCGGCCGTCATCGAGGAACTCACGGCCAGCGAACTGACGGTGGGCGAGGTGCAGCGGGTCCTCCAGGAGCTGCTGGCCGAACAGGTGTCGATCGTCGACATGGTGCGGATTCTCGACGTGGTCGGCGAGCGGGCCCGGGAGACCCGCACGGTGCCCGATCTGGTCGACGCGGTGCGCACGATCCTGGGCCCGGCCATCACCCAGAACCGCATCAATCCCGACGGCAGCCTGCCTGTCGTCGTTCTCGACCCGATGTTGGAACACATGCTGCTCCAGTCGCTGCAGGTGACCCCCAACGGCGTGGACTTCGCCCTCGAGCCGGAGGCGCTCGAAGAGGTGATCCGGGTGCTGCGGGCCAAGATCGTCGAGGTCGAGCAGACGGGCATCTCTCCGGCGCTGGTCACGGCCCGCATCCTGCGCCGTCCGCTGAAGAAACTCCTGGCGCTGACCGATCTCGACTGCCTCCTGCTGGCCTTCGAGGAGCTCGGCAGCCATATCCGCATCGATACACGGGGAACCGTAACCAGTGAGCGAACACCGGCACTACTCAGGGCCTGACCTGGCCCCGCTGCTGCGTCAGGTACGCGACGATCTCGGCTCCGACGCCGAGATCATCCGGGCTGAACGCATCCGCTCGGGCGGGCTGGCCGGATTCTTCGCCCGCGAACACTACGAGGTCGTGGCCAAGAAGGTCGACCTCGTCGCCCCGGACCCGGCGCCACGATCGGTGCCCCAACGCGTTGAGCCGGCGACCGCCACGACGCCGACGGCCGACGAGCTGATCCCGTCGACGGTTCGGCCGGAGGTGGTGGAACCGGCCACGTTACCGGCCTCGGTGTCCGACCTCGCCCCTTCGGTGCCGGACGAGCAGGTGACGGCGAACGGATCCGGGCGCTCCATCCAGGCGGCCCTGCTCGATCGGGCCGATCGGGTGAGCACGGAGGAACTGCTCGTCCGTGTGGCCGAAACCCACTCGCCGGAGTGGAACAGCGAGTCCTTCAAGTCCATCCTCGGCCGGGCCATGGTCGATTGGGCCAGCCCGCCGATCGACGGGGAGCCGCCACCGACCGCCGCCCGAGCCGACGACGGTCCGATCGAACTCGAGACGGTCACTAACCGGGAGCCGGTCGACGGACTGCGGCTGTCGCCGGTCCAGCCCGGCGAGAACATCGTGGAGCCGCTGCCGCCGGCCGTCCCGGCCGCCGAATCCGGGCCCGCCGGTGTGGAACGGTCGCCTGTGCCCCCTGAGGGGGCGGTGCAAACTGTGCCCCCGGAGGGGGCGGTGCCCACGATGCCCACAGCGCCCCAAGCGGGCGAGTCCGGGACCTCACACCCGACCGGGCCCGGCCCGGCGCCCTGGGCCGACGGCGCAGTGCCGCCGTCGTGGGGACCGGCCTGGATGCAGGGATGGCCGCCATGGATGATCCACGGCTGGCCCGGGTACCGGCCGGGCGATCCGCTCCCGGCACCGGCCGCACATCTCTGCCCCAACTGCGCCGACCCGGTGCGCTCCCCTGAACTCGAGGGGCCAGGTGAACCGGGTGGTTTGGACGATCCCGTCCCCGGCGGCGCACCCGACGCCGGGTCGCCACCACCGGAGGAGATCTCGTCGGATGATTCCGGCGATCCGGTGCCCACCGGTGACCCCGCGACATGGACCGAGCTTCGGCAGGAGATCGACGATGTGCGGCTGCGGATCGACGACATCATCGGAACACTGCGACACGTGACTGCCGACCACCACTGCGACTGCGGACAGGCGCCGTCGCACTGACATGGATCAGCGACGATTTCGCTCTCTGTGCGGCGCCGGCATCTTCCTGCTCACCCTGGCGATCAACGGGCGAACCCTCATCGCCGCGTTCACCGGTGACTTCTCCGCCGACTACGTCCTGGGCCGGTACATCGCCGCGCTGCTGATCGGCTACGTCGGCATGCGCATCATGGACTCCATCCTGTTCCGGCCGAAGCCTCCGGTCGCCGTCGATCCGCGCCCGGCACCCGACACGACGGCTGAGCCGATCGCCGACTCCACGTGATGAACCCCGTCAATCCAATGACACGAGCATGCACCCTGCGTGCACTACCATCAGATCCGCCCCGCCTCCACCCGGGACCGCCGCATGAGTGAAATCGAATCCAACACCACCGAGAAGACCACCGATGAAACCGCTGTGACGATGGTCAGCATCGACTCCCGACGATTCGGGACCATCGAAGTCGAGGACAGCTCGCTGTTCGAGTTCGCCGATGGGCTACTCGGACTCGAGGAGTCGACCCGATCGCTGGTACTGGTCGAGCAGGAGGACAGCCCCTACCTGTGGCTCCATTCGGCCACCGACCCGGAGGTGGCCTTCGTGGTCACCGACCCGTGGCTGTTCTGGCCCGACTACGACATCGAGATCCCCGACGACGTCGAGGATGAGTTGGGTCTGACCGGCCCCGAGGAGGTCGGCGTCATGGTCCTGGTGTCGATACGCCCGTCCGCCACCGACGACGGTACGCCGAACGTGACCGCAAACCTGCTGGGACCCCTCGTCGTCAACTCGACGACGAGACGAGGGCGTCAGCTGGTACTCGACAACTCCCGGTACTCCGCCCGCCAGAGGATCGGCGGCTGATGCTGGTGCTGAGCCGCCGCCAGGGCCAGGCGATCGTCATCGGCGACAACGTCGTGGTCCGCATCGTCGAGCTGAAAGGCGATCAGGTCCGCCTCGGCATCGACGCCCCGCGTTCGGTCATCGTCCATCGGGAGGAGATCGCCGAGGAGATCCGGGCCGAAAACCTGGCGGCCCGTCAGGCGCAGGCGGTCAACCTCGCCGATCTCCCGCTACCGATGCCGCCGCCGAAGAAGACCTGATTCTCCGTCGGCGGATCATCCGACAACGACTGTTGCGTTGCCGGATGATCCGATGAAGGCTTGAAATATCAGGCGTCCACGCCAGACGTCCCGGGCCGCTTGCGCGGTGCGCGCTACGGCTGGCCGCCGCCTCGACCCTGATTGGCCGCCACCACGACCTCTGTCGAGGTGAACAGGGTCTGGGATCCGTCGGAGATCCGAAGGTGGAGGGTGTAGGTTCGGCCGTCGGTGCTGAACCGTTCGGCTCGCAGGTTGACGGTGTCGGCGCCGGTGATCTCGATGTCGTTGGGGACATCCTCGGGATCGAGCCCGCTGTCGGCCTCCGACGATTCGACGGCCAGAATCTCGACCGTCATCGGGTCGTTGCCGCCCGTGGCGGTCACCGTGATCTCCCGGTACTTGTGGTTGGGCGGCCACAGCGAGTCCGGGGTCGCCACCGGCTCGAACCCGGTGGGCCCGAGGTCGAGGCCGACGAGCGTCGGATCGTGATCGGAGGTCCGGAACTCGTCGGGGGCGAACAGGATCTCGATGTGGTTGGCCGACTTGAAGTTGGTGTTGTAGTCGAGCACCGAGGGCTCGTCGGCGTTGATGTGGTAGTGCCCGGCTCCGCTGACGTCGGCGACGAGGCTCTGCGAGGCGAGGGCGTAGTCGAGCGATCCCCACTGGCCGTTGAACACGAACGAGTAGTCGTCCGGTGTCAGGTCGACGTAGCCGAACAGGCTCAGGACGTCGATCGGATCCTCCTTGGCATAGGCGTTGAGATCGCCGAGGATCAGCACGTCGTCATCACCGCTGCCGGTCGGATCGCTCTGCAGCCATTCGGCCAGCTCACCGGCATGAATGGTCCTGGTCAGGTTGAAGTTCCCCGCGCCGTCACCCTGATCACAGTCGGGATACGTCGGGTCGCTCTCACAGAGGCCGCCGGGGTCGTCGATCTCCGAGCCGCTCTTCGACTTGAAGTGGTTGACCGCGGCTGTGAACACCTCGCCGGTGGCGTTCTCGACAAACGTCTGGGCCACCGCCGTTCGGCTCCGGTCCTCACCCAGCGGATCGAGTGAGAAGTCGAGCAGCGCCGGATCACCGACCGGGGTCACCGCACCGGGACGGTAGATCATGCCGACCCGGATCGTGTCGAGCCCGACGACCCCGCCACCGACGGCGGCCGCGTCGATGTGGGCGTAGGTGCCGGCACCGAGCAGATCGTTGAGTCCGGCCGCCAGATCCGCCTCGGGATTCGCCCCGGGTGTGTTCTCGACCTCGACGAGGCCGACCACGTCGGCGTCGAGTTTCACGAGCGCCTCCAACAGCTTAACCCGCTGGCGGTCGAGCTCGAGCTGGGTGTCGGCGCCCCGGCAGTCCTGATCCTGGGTCGGACCGCAGACATCGCTGAAGTCGATGGTGGTGAAGTAGTTCAACACGTTGAAGCTTGCCACCTGGATGGATCCGCCGACGTCGGGCGGGCCCGACGGACGCTCATTGACCGCCTCGAAATCGAAGGTCAGACCGGCGGTCGCCGGGCGCAGGCGATAGGCGTTGCCCGAAGCCCGGTTGCCGGCCCAGGTGTAGGTCATCACACCGACCGCACCGGTCAAGGTGTCACCACCGCGGAGGGTGTTCTCGGCGGTCAGCTCGTTGCCGCCGCGTCCGAAGATGATCGGATCCGGGTTCTGGTTGTTCAGCGTGTCGTCGATGATCAGGCGGTTCAGGTCGTTGGCCGCCTGGACGGCCTGGCTGTCGGGACCCGGCTCGGCGATGGCCGTCGGCTGGGGCAGACGGTCACCGCTCGACACCACGACCTGACCGAACCGGCCGAGCTGGAAGAACTCGGTCACATACAGGGTCTGGGTGGCTTCGACCAGCATGCCTTCGACGGCTTCGAGGCTGTCGGGGGCGGCCAGCGGCAGGGAGATCGGCGCCGGGGTCACGCTGGCCCCGGACCCCAGTACGTCGAGTTCCGAGGGGAAGCCGAGTTGGGTCTGGCCCTGAAACTCGGCCACCGTTGCGGTCACGCGGACCGTGTCGCCCAGGTTGACCGTGTCGACGCTGCCGTGGAACACGAAGATGCCCTCGGAGGTCGCCGGGTCACCGTCGACCTCCGCGTCCTCCTCCTGGACGTAGAAGCCACGCAGGGTCGGGCTCGACCCCTCGTAGTCGCCGACGACGACACCCTCGATCGTGACCTCCTGGCCGACGAGGGGGCTGACGTCGCCCGATCCCTGGATGTCGTGGATGAACACCGGACCACCGCAACCGGTGGACTCGTCGGCGTTGGCCTCTCCAGGGGTGACGCAGGCAACCGAGAAGTCGGCGTTGTTCTGGTCGGTGTCGGCACCGTCGGGCAGGCGGGAGATGGAGCGGGCACCGGCGCTCGGGTTGTCGAGCAGCCCGTCGCCGGATCCCTCGACGAATCCGCCGACGCTGCCCTCGTAGCTGACGGTGTCGACGATGGCGTCGGTGGCGTCGCGCAGGGCCACCGCATCGGGGGCGCCGTTCTGGATGAAGTTGGTGTCGGGTGAGGCGTCGATGTCGCAGTTGGCCACGGTTGCGGCGTTGGCACAGACGACGAGGAACCCACCGGGCGCCAGCGTGCCGCTCAAGGCGATGCTGTTGTACTCGGCGGCTCCGCCGCCGGACCCGTTGATCAGCTGGACGCGCCAGCCGCTCAGATCGGCTTCACCACCGCTGTTGTACAGCTCGACGAATTCGGCGGCGTCGGTGCCGTCCTGGTCGTAGTCGACCTCGTTGATGGTCACCGCAGGCGGTGTCGGCTCACCGCTGAAGGTCTGGTCGGTGTTGACCGCACCCCGGGTGTCGGTGCCGGCCACGGCCCAGTTGAAATCACCCGCGGTTGCTCCCGTACCGGTCAGAGCGAGCGAGGCCCCAACGGGGGTTCCGCTCGTTTCGACCACGCCGACGTCGGTCGAGGTCTGGCCGGAAGCCGTTCCGTTGGTCGCCGTGAAGGCACCTTCATAGGACAGGAACTGGACCACCGTCGAGCCCTGCAGCAACGCGATACCGTCCGGACCGCCGTTCTGCAGACCGTTGACCGGCAGCTCGATCAGCGCGAACCCGTAGCCGTTGGATGCGTCGACCAGCGTGCCACTCAGCGAGATCGTGTTGTACACGGTGCCGTTGGAACCGTTGTACAGCTCGACCGTCCAGCCGCCGAGATCGGTTCCGGCCGGGCCGGCGATCTCGACGAACTCGCCGACGTCGGTGCCGGTGTTGTCGTAGTGGAACTCGTTGATGAACACGGTCGAGCCTTCACCGGCGACGGCTCCTGCCGCCTGCGGAGCGGCGACGGCCACCGCCGCCATCAGAAGGAGCGCCACCAGGGGGCGGACCAGAGAGCGGATACGTGACACAGTTCCTCCTACGTGTGAACGGACGCCCAAGGGATGGTAGTCGCAGCTGAGAGGGCGCGAGGAAGTTGCATGGACAATCACCCGCCGGGAGCGGTCACCTCCGTTCGGGCGTCAGTCGAGGCCGTAGTCGGGTTCCACGCACTGCGACGGCCGTCCGCCGCCGCCGATCGGCTGGTCGTCGAACTGGTCGTCGACGAAGCCGCCGCCGCTGTTGGCCGTCGACGAGAAGTAGTCGACGATGGCGGCCGTCAGTGCGTCGGCCTCGGCCGACACGAACGCCGGGTCCATCAGCAACGCCTCCTCCGACGGGTTCGTCAGGTAGAGGAACTCGGCCAGAACAGCGGGCACGTCCCCGCTGTGGCGCAGCACCGACAGATAGTCCTTTCCGTCGGGGCGGACCCAGGAGCGGACCCCGCTGTTGGGTCCGCCGGCGAAGAGGAACTCCCGGACCGGGACCGAGTCGAATGGCGGGGGGACACCCACGGTGTCGGGGACGGCGACGGTGGTCGGCACCGGTACGGGCGAGCCGTCCGGGTTGGTGGCCGGGGTGCCGTCGGCATTGGTGGGCGGTGGGGGTGGGGGAGAGGTGGTCGTCGGCGACGGGTTTCGCTCCGACGGGTAGCGGAAGCCGTCGCCCGGGGCCGGCGGGGGAGCGGGCACCGTGGTGGCGTCGGCCGGGACCTGGCCGTTGGCCACGAGCGCCGCGTCGCGAGCCTGTACCGATCGGTCATAGTCGGCCACCGCCACTTCGTGGGCTTCCAGCGCCGCGATGTAGTCGGCGTGGGCTTGGCGCTCGCGCTCGACCACCGGCTCCAGGGCGGCGGCGAGGTGGGCATGGAAGAGGCCGCCGAAGCGAGTCGCGGACTCGCTGCCCGTTGCGGTGAAGACGATCGTGCCGGGACCGCCGTTGCTGCGGGGTGCGCCGCCGTTGTGATGGACCGACACGAACAGGGCCGGGTCGATCGCCTTGGCCAGCAGGCCTCGGGAGCCGGTCGTCATGTTGTGATCGGTCGACCGGGTCAGGACGACGGTCGCTCCGAGCGCCTCCAGCGCAGCGGCCGCTTCGGTGACGACGGCCAGGTTCAGCTCCTTTTCCGTCGTACCCGCCGACCCGACGGCCCCGATCTCCGTACCGCCGTGCCCGGCATCCAGGACAACGTGGGCCCGACCGATCGGTTCGACCGCTGAGCGGGCCAGGTAGCGGACGTTCTCACACGCCGTCAGCACCGTATAGCTGTCGGCCTGCTCGCCCAGCACCGGAAGCACGATCCCGGTTGGCGTTCGAACCGCCCGGGCCGCTGGAGCGTCCGGCAGCGCGACGAACGGCCGCCCTGGTGATCCCAGTGCCACCGGCGGCGGAAGCGTTGTGGTCGTCGTCGGCGCCGGTTGGGTCGACGTGGTCGTCGAGCCGCCCGCTCCACCGGCATCGAACGCCACCGCGGCCGGGGCCGTGACCGGATCGCCGGTCGAAGCGGTACACCCTGAGGCCAAGGCGATCAGTGCCATGGCGATCAGTGCAATGTCGAGGTAACCCAGCCGATGATTGGCTTTGTCGAACACCCTGAACCGGTCGGCCGCGACCGGCCGACGATGAGACGTTCGGCCCGGGTCGCCGGACCCACCTCATCGTTCAACCGGCGCTGTGCCATGCCCGCCAAGCGTGTCGCCCCGCCGACCTTTGGTCGCTGACCTGTCAGAGTGACGCCTGAGAGACCAAAGGTCCTGGGGAGCCGGCGGCGGTTCAGTCGGCGAGTTGGCTCGACAGCCTGGCACCGGCGTCACGAACGAGGTGGCCGAACTCGTCGATTCGGTCCTCGGGCGGGAACCGATAGGCGGGGCCGTGGACGTGGAGGGCGGCCACCACCGAACCGGAGTGGTCCGACACGCCGGCCGCCACCGAGTTGATGCTCTCGTCGAACTCGGCGAACACCCACACGTAGCCCTGCTCACGGATCTCGTCGAGCCGGGCCCGGAGCTTGTCGGGGTCGGTGACGCTGGCGTCGGTGGTGCGTTCCAGCGGCTTGCGGAGCAGCGACGACAGGTAGCTCTCCGGTTTGTCGGCCAACATGACGAGGCCGGAGGGGACGAGGTGGGGCGCCACCCGTTCGCCGGTCCAGCTCCGGACCTGTACCTCCTCGGTCGATTCGTAGTGGTCGAGGTAGAGCACGGCGCCGCGGTCGAGGATGGAAAGACCCGATGTCTCACCGGTGATCTCGGTGAGATCCCAGAGGTGGGGTCGAGCCGCCGCGATCAGGTTTCGCCCGGGCGCGGACGCTCCGGCGAGATCGCCGAGCGATTGGCCGAGACGGTAGTCGCCGCCGGTCTCGTCCTGCTCCACCGCCTGCTCCCGTTCGAGCGCGCTGAGAATGCGGGCGACCGTGCTCTTGGGCAGCTCGGTGCGCTCCGAGAGGTCGGTGATGCCGGCCGGACCGGCGGCCAAGGCCCGGAGAAGTGTGAATGCTCGTTCGATGGATTGCACGGGCGAAACGATCCTTGTTGATAGGCGGGATTCGGTACCGAGGTCTCGCCTGTCGCGCCAGAGTCGGCCTGATCAGCTCGGAGAAAACCGAGATGAAGAACCCCATCGTAGTGCCTGGCGATTGACAGTGGCGCACTTGGTCGACGGGGCGGTCAACGACCGCAACCGGGTGTCGTGGTCACCGGTCGGTTCAAAAACCGACTGAGCAGTGCGGGGTCGGTGACGACCCGAAGAACGCGTCGGCTCGTTCCAGAACGGCCGGCGACGGCGCGTCGAGCCGGCCTCCGGCGGCCAGCACCGAAGCCGACACGCCGCCGAGCAGGAGTGGACCGACGGCGGATTCGGAGAGAACCAGGTCGGCGGGCTTTCGGCGACGCGTCGTCGAGATGCCGTCGCCGGCAATGCGGAGTTTCCGACCGTCGGGCACCTCCACGACCAGCACGTCGTCGGTGCGATAGGACCGGGCCGAGAACGCCGCCTTGGGGTCGAGAACCTTGAGCCACAGGTGATCGTTGACGCTGGTCGTCTTGAGCGCCCGGGGATTGGTGATGAAGTGGGGGAGCGGATCGTCGGGCCCGACGGCGAGCCCGCTGGTGATCCGGCCGGCCAGGTCGGTCGACAGGATCACCGACCACAACGCCCGTCGAGCTTCATCGGTCAGCCCGCACAACATCAAGAGGCGGAGTCCGTGTCGAGGATCGCCGTCGTTCCAGTCGGGATTGACCTGCCAGATGGCGAAGCCGTCGGGGTGCAGCGCACACACCACGCGGGCTGACGGGGTGTGCGGCCGCAGGTTCTCGACAGCGAGGAACTCCGGCATGGCGACCTGGCCGACGGCTGCTCGGCGATATCGATCGAAGAGGTCGCAGATCTCGGGGTAGTGCTTGGTGTGGTCGATGAAGCGGATCGATGAGGTGTCGGCCCGGAACCGCTCGGTCAATTCCACCCGGCGGCGGTCGACGGATACGGCTCGGCGGACGGTGGCGACGCCGTAGCCGAAGCGTCCATAGATGCCGCCCTCGCTGGCGGTGAGCCCGATGATCGGCTCCTTGTGGGCGCGAGCGTCGTCGTCGAGCCAGGCCATCATTCGAGCGGCGATGCCGCGACGCCGGTGGGTGGTGGCGACGCTGACCCAGGTGACGCCGGCCATGGGAACGACCGCCGGCCCGGGCAGGGTCACCTCGAGGCCGAAGTTGCCGGCCGCCCCGATCATCGGCGCCCCCTCGAGGGACCGGTCGCGGGCCACCACGAATCGGTCGAGATCGAAGTTGTCCCGAACCCACTCGATCTCGTCGGCCTCCATCCGGAAGCCGAAGTTGCGACCATCCAGCTCGCAAAGCTCATCGACGTCGTCAGGGGTCGCCGTTGTGTAGGTCACAGACACCGGCCCAACCTACAGCGGACGCCGGAGCCGCGCCGATGATTTGTCACCCCCGCCCGAACTTTGAGCGCCGGACGACCCCTCAAGGGGTCGCCGAGCGCTCAAAGTTCGACGACGTCGGGTCGCCGAGCGCACAAAGTTCGAGCGGACGGGGGCGGGGCGATCCGGGCGATCCGGGTGATCGCTGCCCGGGACGTTCAGCGTTCGGCGGTGATGGCGTCGGCGACGGTGTCGACGGCGACGTCGAGGGCGACCCGTTTGCCGTCTCCGTTGGCTCGCACGGTGAGCTCGACCTCGCCGTCGGCCAGGGAGCGGGGACCCACCGTGAGCCGGTAGGGGATGCCGATCAGCTCGGCGTCGGCGAACTTGACGCCGGCTCGGGCATCGCGATCGTCGAGCAGCACATCGATCCCGCGGGCCCGTAGGCCCCGGTACAGCTCCGTGGCGGCGGCCATCGTCGTTTCGTCGAGCTTCAACACGGTGACGACGGCCTCGAACGGGGCAACCGACACCGGCCACTTCAAGCCGTGCTCGTCGTAGTGGATCTCGGCGATCGTGGCCATGTTGCGACCGATGCCGATGCCGTAACTTCCCATCACGATCGGGCGTTGTTTGCCCTCGGCATCAGAAACCAGAGCCCCGTAGGTCTCGGCGTAGACCTCTCCCAGCTTGAAGATGTGGCCCACCTCGACACAGCGGATCACGTCGAGCGCAGTACCGCACTTGACGCAAGGCTCTCCAGCCGAGACCTCCCGCAGGTCGGCCCACTCGGTGACGGTGATGTCGCGCTCGATGTCGACGCCCCGAAAGTGCCAGTCGTCGGTGTTGGCCCCTGTCGTCATGTTCGTCCGGCCTCGCAACGCCTCGTCGGCGACGATCCGCAGGTCGGTCACCCCGACCGCGCCGAGGCTCCCGGGCAGCGCGCCGAGGTTGGCCTTGGCCTCCTCCGCCGTCGCCGGCCGCAGCGCGATGGTGCCGGTGGCGTCGACGAACTTCTGGGTGTTGAGCTGGTGATCGCCCCGGACCAGTGCCAGGACCACCTCGTCGTCGGCCACCATCACCATGGTCTTGATCTGGCGGTCCGCTGGAGCGCCGGCCTCCTCCAGCGCGGCGATCGTGCGGATCCCCGGCGTGGGGAACCGCTCCGGTTCGGCCGGCGGCGCCTCATCGGCGATCACCGTCAGCTGCGACGTCGCCTTCTCGATGTTGGCGGCGTAATCGCAGTTCGGGCAGCGGATCACGTCGTCCTCGCCGGCGGGACACGGGACCATGAACTCGGTGGAGTTGTCGCCACCCATCGCTCCCGAGCTGGCGGCAACCGCAAACGCCGGCAGGCCGAGTCGCTCGAAGATGCGCTCGTAGGCCACCCGGTGCTGCTCGAAGCTTCGATCGAGGCCGTCCCAGTCGATGTCGAACGAGTAGGAGTCCTTCATGTGGAACTCCCGGACCCGGAGCAGGCCGCTCTTGGGGCGAGCCTCGTCGCGGAACTTGGTCTGGATGTGGTACCAGATCTGCGGGAGCTCCTTGTAGGAGGAGATCTCGGCGGCCACGGTAGCGAAGATCTCCTCGTGCGTGATGCCGAGGGCCAGGTCGTTGTCACGCCGGTCGGTCAGGCGGAACATGATCTCGCCCATCGTGTCCCAGCGTCCCGACTGTTTCCAGATGGTCGCCGGATGCATCGTCGGCAGCAGGAACTCCTGGCCGCCGATGGCGTTGATCTCCTCCCGGACGATGGCCGCCACCTTCTGATGCACCTTCCAGCCGAGCGGCAGCATCGAGTAGTGGCCGGCGTGGAGCTGGCGGATGAAGCCTCCCTTGACCAGCAGGGCGTGGCTGACGGCCTCTGCGTCGGCAGGAGCGTCACGAAGGGTGGGAACAAACAGATTTGACCAACGCATGAGGCTCAAGCTAACTGGATTTCGATCCGCCGTCTGAGGATTTGTCGCGAAAACCGCGTTCAGACCTCGCGTTTTGCTACGAAACGTGGGGTGTCGGGGTGGTCCGAACCGTTGGGCGAAACCGTTCCATTCGCATTATGATCGCTGTTGTCCGTGCTGTTGAGGGGTGCCCGATGGCGACAGCGACGGCGCCAAGCCACACACCGCTAGCAGCGAGGTACCAGATCATGACGGCAACCAGCACCGCCAGCCCGGCGCTCCAGCGAGCCCGGCGTCTGGCCCGCCCCCGTGAGCGGCTGACCACACCGTATGTGAGAGACGACGGCGAGCTCCGCCCCGCCACCTGGGACGAGGCCCTCGACCGGGCCGCCACCGGGTTGGCGGCGATCACCGCCGAGCACGGCGGTACGGCCGTCGGGATGTTCTCGTGCTCGAAGTCGACCAACGAGATGAACTACGCGGCCCAGAAGTTTGGCCGCACCGTCCTCGGCTCCAACAACATCGATTCATGTAATCGAACTTGACACGCTCCTTCCGTCGTCGGTCTGGCGACAGTGTTCGGAGCCGGTGGAGGCACGTCGTCCTACACCGAAATCGAGGAAACCGATTTGATCGTGCTGTGGGGCTCGAACGCCCGGGAGGCCCACCCGATCTTCTTCCACCATCTCATGACCGGTCTCGACAACGGGGCCAAGATGTACTCGGTCGATCCCAGGCGCACCTCGTCGGCCAAATTCGCCGACCTGTGGCTCGGCCTCAACGTCGGAACCGACATCGCCCTGTCGAACGGCATCGCCCGCCACATCATCACCAACGGCTGGCACAATACCGACTTCATCGCCCATTCGACCTCGGGTTTCGACGCCTATGCCAAATCGGTCGAGCCGTGGACACTGGACCGGACCTCGGAGATCACCGGCGTCCCCGCCGCAGCGATCGCCGAGCTGGCCGAAGCCTACGCCACAGCCGAGACGGCCCAGATCCTGTGGACGCTCGGCATCACCGAACACCACAACGCCGTCGACAATGTGCTGTCGCTGTGCAACCTGTCGCTCCTGACCGGCCACATCGGTCGCTGGGGCTCGGGCCTGGTGCCGCTGCGGGGCCAGAACAACGTGCAGGGCGGCGGCGACATGGGGGCGCTGCCCAACAAGTTGCCCGGCTTCCAGGACGTGGCCGACGACGAGGCCCGAGGCAAGTTCGAGGCGGTGTACGGTACCCAGATCCCGGCCGAGCCGGGTAAACACCTCACGCTCATGTTCGAGGCCATGGGCGAGGATCTGCGGGCCGTGTACTGCATCGGCGAGAACCCGGCCGACTCCGAGGCCGACGTGGCCCATGCCCGCCATCAGCTCTCCCAGCTCGACCTGTTGATCGTGCAGGACATCTTCATGACCCGCACCGCCGAGATGGCCGACGTCGTGTTCCCGGCCTCCATCGGCTGGGCCGAATCCGACGGAACGGTGACCTCGAGCGAGCGCCGGGTCCAGCGGGTCCGGGCCGCCGTACCGCCGCCCGGTGACGCGAAGGACGACATCGAGATCATCGCCTCACTGGCCAACCGAATGGGGGCCAACTGGGGATCGCCCACCGCCGAGGAGCTGTGGGAGGAGCTGCGCTCGTTGTCGCCGATGCACGGAGGCATGACTTGGGAACGGCTTGAGGCCGAGGGCGGGCTGCAGTGGCCCTGCCCGAGCCTCGACCACCCCGGCAGTCCGTTCCTGCACGGCTGGCTGTGGGACGACGATCTGGGCGGCCGGGAGCCGGCGCCGTTCAGTGTCGTCGAGCACGAAGGACCCAAGGAACAGCTGACCGAGGAGTTTCCGATCCGGCTCACCACCGGGCGGGCTCTCGACTCCTACAACACCGGCGTCCAGTCGGGGTCGATGTCGTCGCCGATCCGCTACGGGGAGGCCATCGATCTGAACGCGGCCGATGCGGCGCGGCTCGGTCTCGTCGACGGCGAGATCGTGCGGGTCTCCTCGCCTCGGGGTTCGGTCGAGATGCCGCTGCGGGTCGTGTCCGACATGCCGGCCGGGCTGGCCTTCACCACCTTCCATTTTCCCGATCTGGTCGACGTCAACGTTCTGACCAGCGACGCGTGGGATCGCCGCTCGGGAACGGCCGAGTTCAAGGCGGCCTCCATTCGTATCGACAAGCTCGACGTCGCGTCCGGCGAGCAGCCCGACGCCCGGGCCAACGACCTTTCGGAGTAACTGCGTGGCAGATCTGTATTTCGGGCCCGACAAGCCGACCGTCGAGGAACAGCAGGCGGTGGATCGGATCCTGGAGGCGACGATGGGGCCGGCGGTGCTGGTCGAGGACGAGCGTATGGTGCGGGGCGGACAGACCCGTCGCAACGAAAGACGGCACCTGCTCCTTCCACTGCTGCACGCCCTGCAGAACCAGGCCGGCTGGATCAGCCCCGGCGGGCTCAACTATGCGGCCGAACAGCTCCAGGTGCCTCCGGCCGAGGCCTATGGGGTGGCCACCTTCTACGAGATGTTCCGGGTCGACGACCCGGGTCACACCGACGACGTCGTGCACGTCTGCGTCGACGCCGCCTGCCAGATCGCCGGAGCCGACGAGGCCATCGCCGCCCTGGAGGCCGACGGTCGCCACGTCCACCGAAGCCCCTGCCTGGGACAGTGCGAACGACCGGTGGCCCAGTTCATCCAGGGCAGGGCCAAACCCGACCGGGTCGAAGCCGACGATCACGTCGAACCGGTGGCCGCCGTGCCCCAGGCCGCTGACCTCGCACAAAAACAGGCGCTGCGACTGTTGCGTCGGGCCGGCGTGGTCGACCCGACCAGCCTCGAGAGCTACATCTCCTTCGGCGGCTACAAGGCGTTGGCCGCGGCGTTTCGACGTGGCCCGTCCGGTGTCGTGGAGGAGGTGACCGCGTCGGGCCTGATGGGCCGGGGCGGCGCGGCGTTCCCGACGGGGGTCAAGTGGAAGGCGGTGGCCGAGGCGTCCGGCGATGCGAAACATGTCGTGGTGAACGCGGACGAGTCCGAGCCCGGCACGTTCAAGGACCGGGTGCTGATCGAGAACGATCCGTTCGCCGTGATCGAGGCCGCCACCATCGCCGGGTTCGCCACCGGGGCCGCGAAGGGGTGGATCTACATTCGGGGCGAGTATCCGCTGGCCACCCGGCGACTCGAAACCGCGATCGAGGCCGCCCGGGCCGGCGGCTACCTGGGGGCGAACATCGCCCGATCCAGCTTCTCGTTCGACATCGAGGTCAGGCGAGGCGCCGGGGCCTACATCTGCGGGGAGGAGACGGCGCTGTTCAACTCCCTGGAGGGCTACCGGGGGGAACCACGACAGAAGCCGCCGTTCCCCACCACCAACGGCCTGTTCGACAGCCCCACCGCCATCAACAACCCCGAGACACTGGTCAACGTGTTGGACATCGTGATCGACGGCGGCGAAGCCTACGCCGCAGTCGGCACCGAGAACTCGTCGGGCACCAAGCTGTTCTGCCTGAGCGGCCATGTCGCCCGTCCCGGCGTCTACGAGGTCGAGTTCGGTACCACCCTCGGTGAGCTGCTGTCGCTGGCCGGTGGCGTGACCGGCGGTGAGTTGGCGGCGATCATGCTCGGAGGGGCGGCCGGCAGCTTCGTCGGTCCTGACAGCCTCGACATGGCCCTGTCGTTCGAGGGGGCCAGGGCCGCCGGCGCCTCGCTCGGCTCCGGCGTCGTGATGGCGTTCAACGACACCGTCGACTTCGGTCCCGTCATCACCCGCCTGGCCGAGTTCTTCCGCAACGAATCGTGCGGACAGTGCGTACCCTGCCGGGTCGGCACGGTGCGCCAGCACGAGGTGCTGGTCCGCACCGGCGGGCGGCCGGCCAACGGCCAGGTGGAACTACTGGGCGAGATCGATCTGGCCATGAAGGACGCGTCGATCTGTGGTCTCGGCCACACCGCGGCCACCGCCATACGTTCGGCCATCGCCCTCGGCCTTGTGTCGAGCGGCGGTCGGGAAGGAGTGGAGAGATGACCGCGGCCGAGACCGGTATCACCGGAACCACGGTGCAACTCACCGTCGACGGCCAGACCGTCGAGGTCCCCGCCGGCGCGTCGGTCCTCGACGCCTGTAACGCGGCCGGCGTCGACACGCCGACCCTCTGCTACGCCGAGAACCTCACACCGGTGAACGCCTGCCGGGTGTGCGTGGTCGAGCAGGAGGGGTCCCGGACGTTGGTCCCGTCGTGCAGCCGGGACGCCGCCGACGGGATGGAGATCAAGACCGACACCGACCGGGTCCGCCACAGCCGCAAGATGGTGCTCGAGTTCCTCGGTTCGGGGGTCGATCTGAGCCAGGCCGACGAGCTGGCCCCCTGGATGGAGCACTACGGAGCCGATCCCGACCGATACGGCGACGACCGCACTCGCATCGACGAACCGGTCCGGATCCAGGACGACCTCTACATCCGCGACTACGACAAATGTGTGCTCTGCTACAAGTGTGTCGAAGCCTGCGGCGACGATGCCCAGCACACCTTCGCCATCGCTGTCGCCGGTCGAGGCTTCGGAGCCCGGATCAGCACCGAGTTCGACACCGAGCTACCCGATTCGGCCTGTGTCTATTGCGGCAACTGCGTGGCCGTGTGTCCGACCAACGCCCTCCAGTTCAAGACGGAATTCGACCTGCGTCAGGCTGGAGGGTGGAAACCCGAGGAGCAGTCGGTGACCCGCACCGTCTGCTCCTACTGCGGAGTCGGATGCAACCTCGAACTCCACGTGCAGGACGAGACGATCGTCAAGGTCACCTCCCCCGACGATCACAGCGTGACCTCCGGGCACCTGTGCATCAAGGGTCGATTCGGCTGGACCTACGTCCACGGTCGCTGACCGATCGAGCCTCCGAAGCCGATCGGGTCAGGGGGCGACGGTGATGGTGATGGCCGGACCGCCGTCGCCGAGGAGATAGCTCGACGCCCCCGACGCGTACATACGCAGCTGTGCGGGGGCCACACCCGCCCCCACGAGAGCTTCGGTGATGGTGTCTCGACGGGCCTCGCTCAACGCC
This sequence comes from Acidimicrobiales bacterium, assembly GCA_965216675.1. Taxonomy (GTDB): domain Bacteria; phylum Actinomycetota; class Acidimicrobiia; order Acidimicrobiales; family SZUA-35; genus JAHELU01. Next base: position 4,638,782 of record CBDCGK010000004.1, read on the forward strand.
AGGTTGGCGGCGTCGTCGCCGGCTTCATAGGCCCGGACGTCTACCACGATCGTCGCTCCGCCGGTGGTCAAGATGTCGGCCAGGGCGGCCACCACCGTGGATCCTGCGACATCGAGGTCGGCCGATCCCGGTAGGAAGCCGATGTCGGCCGGGTTGATGGCGGCGACGTCGAATGCTCCCTGACTCGCCGGCCCCACCTGCAACCATACGTGGTTGGCGTCGGTCGGGGTCGGAACGAAGACGGCCGTCCCGACGGCAATGGACGAGATCTGTCCGGGATCGATGCCGTATGCGGAGACCAGGAAGTCGCTGAACCCGGTGATGGCGGCGTCGATCTCGGTGCCGGCCGCGGCCTGCGACGGCGGCAGGAACGAGTAGCCGGCCACGCCGATGGTGGTGTCGGGTCGGGCCGACAGGACGTCGCCGATGGGCTCGATGCCCGGGAGCCCGTCGAGGCGGAGCGGCCAGATGTCGTCGGTCGGGACCGCCGGGAGGCCGTAGGCGAATCGGGATTGGTCGGTCAGCAGATCCCCGATGTCGTGATCGCCGAACGACGGGTCGAGAGCCAGGAAGTTCGGTACCGGCTGGGCCGGGCTCAACGGCGTGGCCCCCAGGCCTCGGGCCCGCACCTGATCGGGCGCGGCGCCGGCCGCGACGAGTGCGGTGGCGAGTGCATCGGCCTGGTCGACGCTGAGTGCGAGGTTCGCGGCCGCCGTCGCCTCGGTGTAGGTACGGACGGTGACCGTCACGGGCACGGTTGGCTGTTGGGCCAGCAATGTGGCGAGCTGGGAGACGAAGACACTGCTGGCGGCGTCGAGTTCCGTGGTCCCCGGTTCGAAACGCAGGGAGGTGAAGTCGCCCCGTCCGGTGAGCGCGACCGGCAGCGCGCCGGTGAGATGGTCGGCGAGCAGGTCGCCGGTCGGCGGCGTCGCGGCGGCAACGGCGCCGGCCAGTCCGGTCGGCGCGGGGTCGTCGATCACGTCGGGAGCGACTGCCTCGGTGGACTCGGCCGGGGCGGCCGGGGGGCCGTCCAGCGCCGTGTCGGGGTTGCGTAGCGAGAGGACGAACGCGACGATCAGTCCACCGATCAGGCCGACGGCGATCGTGGCCAGCACGAACTTGGCCATGGTGCCACCGGGTTCATGCCCTCGTGCCGTCGCATCTTCCGACGGCGCGCTGATGACCGGCGCCGGTGACCGTTGCTCCTGGGTTGGTATCGGTGGGGGAGACGCCAGGGTCGCCTCCTGCCCGTTCAAGGGGGCTTCCGCCGGTACCGGAATCGGGCCGGTGGTCCACCAGTTGACCGCGGGCGCCGTCGCCGTCACGCCGGCCGGTCGGCTGTCACCATCATCGATGTGTTCAACGTCGGGCTCGTCAACGGTGATGAGATCGACGAGGTCGGCGGCCGCCTCCGCCCGGCGTTGCACGGGATCGTCGTCCGGTGGTGTGATGTCCTCGGGTGCGATGTCGTCGAGGGCGATCTTCTCCGGTGGTGCGATCTCGTCGGGTGCGATGTCGTCGAGGGCGATCTTCTCCGGTTCGATCTCTCGATCCTCGTCACCGGTGGGCGCCTCTGGTTCGAGCGCGGCGGCGGAATCGGGGTCCGTTGCGCCCTCATCGTCGGGTGCGTCGTCGGGACCGTCGAACAGGCCGGCGCCGTCGGCCGGTTCTGCTGCCGGTTCTGCGGCCGCTTCGTCGGACAGATCGTCGAACAGACCGAAGAAGACCGACGGATCCAGCGGTCCCTCATCGAGATCATGGCTGTTGCCGTCGACCGGCTGATCGACGACCGACTGTCCAACTTCGGTGAGGTGCTCGTTGCTCATATCAGATCTGGATGCCCCGGGCCGCGGGGCGGAGGTACGGCGGTCTTCATGCGGTTCGAATGCGGCAACGAGGCCGGCTCGGGTCGACGGCGATCAGGGGCAGGAGACAGCCGCAGACAATCGGGTGCAACCAACAACACCTGTCTCCATGGCCGCCGGCGCCTCCGGGCAATTACGTTCGGGGCTCGCCGCCACGGACGACCACTGTAGCGCTGTTGGACTGCGGTCCGATGGACATGCCCGGCGTGTCGTCATCGCCGGCCGAGTAGTCGGTCAGGGGTGTCGACCGGGACGTCTCCGACGGCTTGCCGGGCGGCTGTAGGGTGGGCCCCATGGACTGGGACAATCGGGACAAGGCGCTCCGCGACGACATTCGCCGTCTCGGCCGTCAGCTGGGCGAGTCGATCGCCCGGCAGGAGAGTGACGCCTTTCTCGACATGGTCGAGCGTGTACGCCGGCTGGCCCGCCGGCTCCGCAAGGACGACAAGCAGGCCGCCGGCGCGGAACTGACCGAGCTGCTGACCAACGTGGACGATCTCGACGCCATCCGCCTGGTTCGAGCCTTCACGCTGTACTTCCACCTGGCCAACGTCGTCGAGCAGGTGCACCGCATCGAGGAGCTCAACCGGCAGCGGGCCGCAGCCGGTCGTCTGAGTGACACCATCCCGCGGCTCGTCGACTCCGGCTATGAACCCGCCGACATCGCGGCTGCCGCCGCCCGGCTTCGCCTCGAACCGGTCTTCACCGCCCATCCGACCGAGGCGTCCCGACGATCGATGCTCGACAAGCTGGCCGAGATCAGCCGCCTGACCGAGGAACGGGCGCTGGCCCGGACCACGCCGGCGGTCGCCCGGCGGATCGATCGTCGGGTCGCCGAGCTGATCGACGCCATGTGGCAGACCGACGAGATCCGGCGGGAACGGCCCAAACCGGTCGATGAGGCCCGCACCGCCCTCTACTACATCGAGCAACTGGCAACCCACGGGCTCCCCGACCTCTGGGCCGATCTCGACGGCGAGCTGGCCGAGATCTCCCAGACCCTACCGGTCGACGTTGCGCCGGTCCGCTTCGGTAGCTGGGTCGGCGGCGATCGCGACGGCAATCCGAACGTGACACCGGAGACGACGGTCGAGGTGCTCGACCTCCAACGCGTCCGGGCGTTGCGTCTCCTGAGATCCGAGTTGGACGGGCTTCGGGCCGAGCTCTCGGCCTCGGAACGGATTCGGCCGGTATCGGACGAGATGCGGTATCAGATCGAGGACGACCGTCGCCGGTTTCCCGAGGTGTTCGCCTCCGTCGGCGCCATCAACAACGGTGAGTGGTACCGGCTGCGGTTGGCGGTGATGCTCCACCGCCTCGACGAGACGGCGTCGTCGGTCGAATCCGACCGGGTTCAGCGCGGCTACAACAGCGCGGATGAGTTGGCCGAGGACCTCCGGGTGCTCGAACGTTCGCTGCTGCAGAATGATGGGGAACTGCTGGCCCGTGGTCGCCTGGCCCGGGTTCGGCGGATGGTGGCCACGTTCGGGTTCCACCTGGCCACGCTGGATCTCCGACAACACGCAGCGGTGCACCACGAGGCGCTGGCCGCCCTGTTCGAGGCCACCGGTCAGGCCTACCCGTCCGATCGGGCCGCCCGGACCACCCTGCTGGCGTCCGAACTCGGCTCCCGACGGCCTCTGGCTCCGCCCCGGTTGAACATCCACGGTCGTATGGCGCTCGACCCCACCGACGGGCGGTCGGGCGACGACGACTCCGGGGGTCCGGCGGCGGCCTCCGGGCCCGATGCTCTGGCTCTGTTCGCCACCGTCCGGGCCCACCTCGACCGCCACGGCGACGCCCAGATCGAGAGCTACATCGTGTCGATGACCCAGGGGGTCGACGACATTCTCGCCCCGGTTCTGCTGGCCCGTGAGGTCGGGCTGGTCGATCTGGCGGCGGGTGTGGCCCGGATCGGCTTCGTGCCGCTGTTCGAGACGATCGACGACCTGCGGGGTCTCGAAACGGTGCTCGACGCCCTGCTCGACCTGCCCGAGTACCGGCGCCTGGTGGAGCTGCGCGGCGGGGTCCAGGAGGTCATGGTCGGCTACTCGGATTCGAACAAGGACGGCGGGATCACGACGTCACAGTGGGAGATCCACAAGGCCCTGCGCAGCATCCGGGAGGTTGCCAAGCGTCGCGGCATCGGCATACGGGTCTTCCACGGCCGCGGCGGTTCCGTCGGCCGAGGGGGCGGACCGACCAACGAGGCGATCCTGGCCCAACCGTCGGGTCTCATCACCGGAGAGGTCAAGATCACCGAACAGGGCGAGGTCATCGCCGACAAGTACGGCCAGCCCGAGATCGCCCACCGCAACCTCGAACTTGCGCTGGCCGCAGTGCTCGAAGCATCGGTCAGTCGTCAACGGTCACGCTACGACCGGGATCGGCTCGCCCGCTGGGACGAGGTGATGGAGCAGATGTCGGCCGCGGCCTACCGGGCCTATCGCGACTTCGTCGAGGCACCGTCGCTGCCCGCCTATTTCGAGACGTCGACGCCGGTCGAGGAACTCGGCGATCTCAACATCGGTTCCCGCCCCGCCCGCCGCCGGGGGGCGGCCAAAGGGCTCGACGATCTGCGGGCCATCCCCTGGGTGTTCGGCTGGACCCAGGGCCGTCAGATCATCCCCGGCTGGTTCGGTGTCGGTTCCGGACTCCAGGCGGTGCTCGACGCCGGGCACGGCGACCTGCTGGCGGAAATGGCCCGCGAGTGGACGTTCTTCGCCACCTTCTGTGGCAACGTCGAGATGACCCTGGCCAAGACCGACCTTGGTGTGGCGGCCCGCTACGTCGACCGTCTGGTGCCGGCCGAGCATCGACATCTCTTCGATCGGGTGACCGCCGAACACGAATTGACGGTGTCGCATCTGAGGTCCGTCACCGGTCGTGACCTGCTCGACAACCTCCCCGTGCTGCGACGAACCCTTGCCACCCGGGCCGTCTACATGGACCCGCTGCACGTGCTGCAGATCGACCTGCTGGCCCGAACCCGATCCGGGGACGACGGCGACCAACGAGTGCGTCGGGCGCTGCTGTTGAGCGTCAACGGGATCGCGGCGGGTATGCGGAACACCGGTTGATCCGCCGCTCTGTCCACAATTCACGGCTCACGTTTGCCGAGTCGCCCGGCGGCCAGGACATGTCTTAAAGTCTTGGTCATCGATCTTGGTGATCAATGTTGGTCATCGGTCTTGGGCCCGGCACCATCCGGGCAGAGAGGCGGCACATGCCGGATTCCCCCCAGAGTTCCCCTGCCTTCTTCAACGAGATGTTCGGAGACGGGGACTCGCCGCGTCCGCCCTACCGCGACTACTGCCGATGGTTCGAGGGTGAGGACGGGCGCCGACTGCACGACAAGTCCACCGAGGCCGAGTCGATCTTTCGCACGACCGGCATCACCTTCAACGTGTACGGCTCCGACGAGGCGTCTGAACGGCTCATTCCATTCGATCTCGTGCCCCGGATCCTGTCGGCCCGTGAGTGGAGTCGACTGGAAAAGGGAATCGAGCAGAGGGTTCTGGCCATCAACGCGTTCCTGGAGGACATCTACAACAATCGGGAGATCATCAAGGCCGGTCGATTCCCCGGCCACCTCATAGCCGAGAACTCGGCCTTTGTCGGCCAGATGCTCGGCTTCAGGCCTCCCGGAGGCGTGTACACCCACATCGTCGGCGTCGACATCGTCCGCACCGGTCCCGATCAGTTCCATGTGCTCGAGGACAACGCCCGGACACCGTCGGGGGTCTCCTACATGTTGGAGAACCGGGAGACCATGCTGAAGATGTTCCCCGAGCTCTTCGGCCAGGTCCGGATCGAGCGGGTCCGCGACTACCCCCGGTCGTTGCGCAAGTCGCTGGAGGCCTGTGCGCCCGAGGCCTGCACCGACCGGCCCAACGTCGCCGTACTCACCCCCGGCTTGATGAACTCGGCCTACTTCGAGCATTCCTTCCTGGCCGACCAGATGGGGGCCGAGCTGGTGGAGAGCGACGACCTTCAGGTCGTCGACGGGAGGGTGGCCATGCGGACCACACAGGGCTATCGGGCCGTCGACGTGCTGTACCGCCGCATCGACGACGACTTCGTCGACCCGCTGAGCTTCCGCCCCGACTCGCTGCTCGGTGTACCGGGACTCATCGACGTCTACCGGGCCGGTGGCATCACCCTGGCCAACGCGCCGGGCACGGGGATCGCCGACGACAAGGCGATCTACAGCTACATGCCGGACATCATCGAGTTCTACTCCGGTGGCCCGCCGCTGCTCGACAACGTCGAAACCTGGCGCTGTTCGGATCCGTCGCATCTCAGTCACGTGCTGGCCAACATCGCCGACATGGTGGTCAAGGAGGTCCACGGGTCGGGTGGCTACGGCATGCTGGTCGGCCCGGCGGCGTCCAGCACCGAGATCGCCGCGTTCGTCGACAAACTCAAGGCCGACCCCGACAACTACATCGCCCAGCCCACCCTCGCGCTGTCCACGGTCCCGATCCTGACCGAGGGGGGTTTGGCCCCCCGCCACGTCGACCTGCGGCCGTTCGTCCTGGTGTCACCCAACCGGGTGCACATCACGCCGGGCGGGCTGACCCGGGTGGCGCTGACCGAAGGATCACTGGTCGTCAACTCCTCCCAGGGCGGCGGAACGAAAGACACGTGGGTGCTGGCCGATGACTACTGAGGGCGAGGAGCGGTGATGCTGGGCAAGACCGCCGGCGGCCTGTTCTGGATGTTCCGATACCTGGAGCGCAGCGACAACCTGGCCCGGCTGATCGATGCCGGGGTGAACATCGCCGCCGGTACCACCTCGGATCCGGCGGAGGTGTGGCGTTCGGTCCTGACATCGGCCGGGGTTGCCACCCAGCTGGTCGACGAGGAGGCACCGACCGTCGATCAGGTCATCGAGCAGTTGCTCTGCGATCCCGACAACCCGTCCAGCGTTCGTTCCATGATCGGCCAGGCCCGCAACACCGGGCGCATGGTGAGAACCGCGCTCAGTCGGGAGACCTGGGAGGCGGTGAACCGGTGTTGGATCACCCTCGACGAACTGCTCGACGGACCGCTGGACGAACGCGACATTCAGAACGTGCTCGGTGAGATCCGGCGTCAGAGCGCCCTGGTCCACGGCTCGTTGCACGGCACGATGCTGCGGGACGACGACTTTGCCTTCTGCCGGTTGGGGAGCTGCATCGAACGGGCCGACTACACGGCCCGCCTGCTCGATGTGAAGTACTACGTGCTGTTGCCGACCGCCTTCCACGTCGGCAGCCCGCTCGACAACGTCCAGTGGGAGACGATCCTGCGGTCGGTGTCGGCCCACCAGTCGTATCTGTGGCTCCACCAGGGTGAGATCAACGCCGCCGGTATCGCCGAATTCCTGATCCTCGACGATCGTATGCCCCGGTCGATCGCCTTCTCGGTGAAGAAGATGGCGTCGAACCTCGGTTACCTCGAACAGATCTACGGCCAACGGCACCGGAGCCACGACCTGATCGACGCCATGACGGCCGAGCTGAGCGAGACCAAGATCGACGACATCATCAGCAGCGGACTCCACGAGTTCATTCAGATGCTGGGGGCCCGCAACGCCGAGCTGGCACAGCAGATCGAAGCCGATTACCGGTTCTACCACTAGCCGGAGGAGATCTGATCTCGTGATCTACGGTCAAGTTCGCCGAAGCCGCTGAGGAGTTCGACATTGCGTATCCACATCTCCCACCGAACGATGTACCGGTTCGACGAGCCCGTTCACTACGGTCTCCAGCGCCTGCGACTGACCCCGGTGACAGGCCCGTCCCAGACCGTGGATGCGTGGGAGCTGGCCCTGTCGGGCTGTGGCGTGCAGCTCGACTACGACGACCATTTCGGCAACCGGGTGACCCTGGTCCGGCTCGACGCCGACGCGACCGAGGTCGAGATCGATGCCCGCGGTCTGGTGGAGACGGTCGGGTCCGACGGTGTGATCGGCCCGCATTCGGGGCCGTGCCGCTGTGGTTCTATCTGAGGCCCACGGAGCTGACCGAGCCGGGGGACCGGGTCCGGGCCGTGAGCGCCGAGGTTGCCGACGAACCCGACCCGGTGACGCGCCTGCACGCCCTGTCGGCTCGGATCACCGATCAGGTGCCCTACCGGCTCGGTGGAACCGAGCCGTCCACCCCGGCCGAGGAAGCACTGGCCGCCAGCCATGGTGTCTGTCAGGATCACGCCCAGATCTTCGTCGCCGCGGCCCGGTTGTTCGGCGTGCCGGCCCGCTACGTCAGCGGTTACCTCCTGGTGGACGACGGTGAGTCGGCGACCGCCGGCCACGCCTGGGCCGAGGCCCACGTCGACGGACTCGGCTGGGTCGGGTTCGACGTGTCGAACGGCATCAGCCCCGACGAGCGATATGTCCGGGTGGCGGTGGGGCGCGACTACCGGGAGGCGGCACCGCTGGTGGGTACCCGCTACGGCTCCGGCGGTGAGAGCCTCGAAGTGCGGTTGGACGTCGCCGAGGCACCGGCCGAGGTGCAACAGCAACAGCAGCAGCAACAACAGTAACCGTCGCGGCAATCGCAGTGGCGGTCGTTGCGCCCCGTCAGGGCCGGTGGTCGACGCTCGAGCGCCGTTCGAGCGCCGCCGCGATCTCGGCGGCGATCGCCTCGGGTGCCCGGCCGTCGGTGAAGACCTGGGTGAAGCGGCCGTAGCCCTCCCGACGTTCGTCCAACAACTCGATGATGCGGGCTCGAGCGTCGCCACCGGCCAGGAGCGGTCGTTCGACCCGGGCGGCGTCGGCGGTGACCCGTCGATGTATCTCGTCTGCGTCGGCGACGAGACAGAACACCCGCCCGTGTCGTCCCAGCGAGGCCGCGTTGTCGCGGTCGAGCATCAGCCGGCCGCCGGTGGCGATGACGAGCCGTTCCCGATCCGCCAGTTCGGTGGCCAGCTCCCGTTCGATCGCTCGAAACGTCGCCTCCCCCTGGTCCCGGAAGATGTCGGTGATCGGGCCGTGTCGCTCCTCGATGACGGCGTCGGTGTCGACGAAGTCGTAGCCGAGTTCGTCAGCCAGCAGGCGGCCGACGGTGGTCTTCCCGGTTCCCATGAATCCGGTGAGCACGACGTTGGCGGAGGAACTCACGGCGTCAGTCTAGGTGGGGTCGGCAAGGCCGCGGATCATGGGGCGAAGGCCCGACCGAGCAGGTGGCGGGCGATCACCAGGCTCGAGATCTGCGCGGTGCCGTCGCCGATCTCGAGTCCGATCACGTCGCGCAGGCGTTGGCCCAGCGGGCTCTCGTTGGAGTAGCCCATGTGCCCGAAGGTGAGCAGGCACTGGTGGATGACGTCGACGCTCAGCTTCGGTGCCCAGAGTTTGGCCATGGCCGCCACGTCGCCGTGCTCGGTCCCTTGATCCTTCAGCCACAGTGCTTCATAGCAGATGTGGCGGGCGCCCCGTATGTGGGTGGCGGCCTCGGCCAGCGGAAAGGACACCGCCTGGAACTTCCCGATCGGCTGCCCGAAGGCCTTCCGATCCTTGACCCATTGGAGTGTCTCGTCGAGCGACTGCTGAGCCGCGCCGAGACAGCCGAGGCCGATGATGGCCCTCGAATAGTCGAAGCCCTGCATGACCGAGACGAAGCCGTCGCCGTCGTTGCCGACCATGGCCTCGTCGGGAACCCGGAGGCCGTCGAAGTGGATCGACGCCCGACCGATCGAGCGGCCGCCGAGGTCGTCGAAACCCGATCTGGTGACCGCCGGGTGATCGAGCGGCACGTAGAACGCGCTGACCCCGCGGGCGCCCGGCCCACCGGTCCGGGCCATCAACAGACCGGTGGACGCGACGGTGCCGAACGTGATCGAGGTCTTCTCGCCGGTGATGACCCAGCCGTCGCCGACACGTTCGGCCCGGCACTCCATCGCCGCGGCGTCGGACCCGTGGTCGGGTTCGGTGAGCAATAGTGCAGGAATGACCTCGCCCGCGGCGATCGGCGGCAGCCAGTCGGCCTGGCGGTCACGGTCGGCGTGACGGACGATGATGTCGGCCACGAGGCAGGTGTTGATGATGACGTAGGTGGCGTTGAAGTCGGCCCGGCCGACCTCCTCGGCCGCCAATCCGGCCACCACGGCCGAGGCCTCCTGGCCTCCGAACTCGACCGGTATGCGTAGGCCGGTGAGGCCCATTCGGGCCATGTCCGCCAACAGTGACGGGCGCATGACGCCGGCCGCGTCGTCGGACTGATAGTGGGGGGCCAACTCGTTGGTGCAGAACCGCCTGAGCTCGGTTCGAAAGGCCTGCTCGGTGTCGTCGAAGCCGTAGAACATCGCTGGAACCGCCTCGTCGGTGAGATTCAGGGTCGCCAAACGTTACCCGATCGGCGGCGCAGCCGGCGAAGCTCGGGTTCGGCGGTCAGGAGCGACGAGCAGCGGCCAGGCGCCGCCGACGGTCGGCGATGTGGCGATCGCCACCGGCGGTGCCGTCGTGAAAAGAGTCGAGCCAGTCGTCGAGCGGGGACTCCATCCCGCCGTAGTTGCACTCGATGAAACGATGGTGGAGTTGATGGTGGAAGTCGCCGACCGCCAGCCGCAGTGGGGAGCCGGTCCGGCCCCGCCCCAGTTCGATGGCGTCGTAGCCGGTGTGCGACAGAGGCGCGCCGACCCCGTGGTGCATCATGGCGAACAGCATGTGGAAGGGGCTGGACGGCACCAGCAGGAACAACCAGACATCGGCGAAGAGCAGTACGTGTTCGAGCGGATGCATGGCCAGACCGGACCAGGGCCCGACGTTGACGTTCTTGTGATGGACCGAGTGGATGTGCCGGTAGGCGGGCCCGCGGTGGAGCAACCAGTGGCCGACGGCGAAGTGATTGTTGGAGTAGATCGGGATGATGAGCAGAAGAGCGGTGAACCAGACGACGCCGCTCATCGACCCTCCGACCTCGAGCCGGGGGGCGACACCGTTGGCGTAGGCCCACCACATGAACACCTCCCACGCCGTCCACACCGCCACCCCGAAGGTCAGCGTCAGGAACATGTTGTCCTTGACCTGATCGCCGAACAGGAACAGGCGTTTGCGGGCCAGGGGCCGGGTGTCGTAACGCAGGCTGTCGCCCTGGCGTCGCCACCGGTACAGCCACAGATGGGTCAGACCGGCCGATGCGAGCACCACGACGAGGTTGCGAACCCAGACCTCCGCCACCCAGCCCGCCTCGATGGTGGCGGCTTCCGCCGTGGTGGGGGAGAACCACAACCAGACGACGACCGACACCGCCAGGATCACCACGCGGCTCGACAGGGGACGCCAGGCACTCACCAGGCCGATGGCGATCGCCCGTGGTCGAAACGGCCGCCGCACGAGCGGGGCGGGCTGCAGCGGGAGCGGTGGCGTGTAACCCCAACGGGTGTTGCTCGGTGCAAGAGCCATGGTTCTGATCGAACCCCAGCGGATCGGCCCCGACAAGAGCCCGGATCCTACTGTATTACATAAGCTTCACTACTCTTTCAATGATGAGTCAATCCCACCCGCCGACCTGCGGCCCGGCTCGCCGGTCGACTTCTCCGGTGGATCGATGAATCCACAGCCCCCGTTGCACCTCCTGCGAACCTTCGACGCCGCAGCGCGCCACCAGAGCTACACCCGGGCCGCGGCCGAGCTGCTGATGAGCCAGTCGGCGGTCAGCCAGCAGATCCGTCAGCTGGAACGGATCCTGGGTCGACCGCTTTTCAAGCGGGTCGGGCGCGGTGTCCGGCTGACCGACCAAGGCCGGTCGCTGGCGGCCGACGTTCACGCCGGCCTGAGGCGAATCGAGAAGGGGTTGGCCCCGTTCCGAGCCCGGTCGGCCGACCGACACCTCGTGATCCGGGTCAACACGACGTTTGCGATGCGCTGGCTGCTGCCCAGGATCGAGACGTTTCTCGATCGGCACACCGACGTCGAGCTCGATCTGACCTCCAGCTACTGGGCCGAGCCTCGCGTGCTGACCGGCTCGGCCGTCCAGATCGACTTCGGTGCGGTTCCGCCGGGCGCGCAGGTCTGGCCCGACCAGCCGCTGCTGGCCGTCGCCCATCGACGTGTCGTCGCCCGACTGGATTCGCTGGGCGACCTGGCCTCCGAGACGCTGCTCGACGTGCGGGGCGGCGAGGGGTGGCGGGAGCTGCTCACCGAGGTCGGTTTGATGCTCGAGCCCTGGCCGAAGACACACACCTCGATGACCTATCTGCACACGATCGAGCTGGCCAGGGCCGGTTACGGTGTGGCCATCGCCCACAAGCCGGTGGTGGAGGATCTGCTGTCGGCGGGGGTGCTTGTGGCCGTCGACGGGGTCGAGGTGGCGGCGAAGGAGCGCTACTACCTGGAAACCGACCCGGTCGATGACCTGAACTCCGCGGCGACCGCCTTCGTCGAGTGGATTCACGAGAACTGGTAGACCTCCATACGGTTGTCGTCGCCGGCTATCGGCCACCTCCGACGTCGACGAGGGCCCCGGTCATGTACGACGCCTCGGGCGACAGGAGCCACACGATCAGGTCCGCCACCTCCTCGGGGGTGCCTCCCCGCTTCATCGGAACGTTGGCCGCGAGAGTGCGGACCCGATCGGGCTGACCGGCGGCGGTGTGAATGTCGGTGTCGATGAGCCCGGGACGAACGGCGTTGACCCGAATGCCCTGACCGGCCACCTCGTTGGCCAGGCCCCGGGTCATCGTGTCGAGCGCTCCTTTCGACGCGGCGTAGTCGATGAACTCATTGGGGCTTCCGAACGAGGCTGCTCTCGACGACACGTTGACGATGACCCCGCCGGATCCTCCCCGGTCGGTGGACATGCGACGTACCGCCTCCCGAGCGCAGAGAAAGGCGCCGGTGATGTTCACCGCCCAGCTCCGTTCGAGTCGATCGGCGTCGATGTCGATGAAAGGGCCGATCGGGTAGACAACGGCGGCGTTGTTCACCAGCATGGTGACCGGACCGACGGCGTCGGCCCGCTCGAAGAGGTGTTGGACGTCGATGTCCGAGCTGACGTCGGCCCGCACGGCGGCGGCGCTGACCATCGGGCCGAACGCGTCGACCGCCGCGACGACCTCGTCGGCGGCCTCGACGTTGTCGACGAAGTTGACGATCAGGTGGAGTCGGCGGTCTCGGTCGACCGCGGCCCGGGCCAGGCGGCGGACGGTGGCCGCCCCGATACCCCGGCCGCCGCCGGTGACGATGGCCACCTCCGGGGTGTCGGTCGTCGGGGCCGGATCGGGTGTCACCCCATCACGGTACCGACCGGGCGGGGCCGACGGGGCACTAGGTTGGCTCCATGGCCCTCCAGTACCGCACCGTCGACGTCTTCACCGAGCACCCCTACCACGGAAACCCGCTGGCCGTCGTCGTCGGCGCCGACGGGTTGTCGACCGAGCAGATGCAGCGCTTCGCCAACTGGACGAACCTGTCGGAGACGACGTTTCTCCTGACGCCGACCGACCCGGAAGCCGACTACGCCGTCCGGATCTTCACCCCGTCGGTCGAGCTGCCCTTCGCCGGCCATCCGACGTTGGGTTCGTGCCGGGTGTGGTTGGACACCGGCGACGGATCGCCCCGGCGTCCCGATCGGGTGGTGCAGCAGTGCGGCGCCGGCCTCGTGCCGATCGAGCGCGACGGCGATCGCCTGGCGTTCCGGGCCCCTCCGATGATCCGCTCCGGTCCGCTCACCGACGACGAGATCCGACGGTTCGCCGCACAGCTCGGCGTTGACCCGGCGACCGTCGTCGACGGCGCGTGGGTCGACAACGGTCCGGGCTGGGCCGCCCTGCTGTTGCCCGACGCCGACTCGGTCCTGGCCGTCGAGTTGTCGGCCGTCGACGCCAAGATCGGGGTGGTCGGCCCCTATCTCGGCGTCGTCGGGCCCCACCCCGACCCCGCCGGGTCACCGGCGTTCGAGGTGCGGGCGTTCTTCTCGGCCAACGGCTCGCCGGCCGAGGACCCGGTCACCGGGAGCCTGAACGCCTCGGTGGCCCAATGGCTCGTGGCGGAAGGCCGGGCCCGACCGCCCTACGTGGTCGCCCAGGGCCGGGCGCTCGGGCGCGACGGCCGGGTCACGATCACCGCCGACACCGACGGTGAGATCTGGGTCGGCGGCAACGTCGTCACCTGCGTCGTCGGCACCGTCGACCTGTAGCCCGGCCCACGTCTCGTAGCAAAAGGCGGAGCGGGACCTCGCCTTTTGCTACGAGAGTTCAGGCTGGGTGGCGGGTCAGTTCCTGGTACTTGCGATACGAGTAGACCGTGAGGCCGACGATGGCGGCCAGGGGGAGGACGATGCCCAGGCCCACCGCCCATTCCAGCGGCAGCGCGATCGCGGCCAGGATGCTGAGCACACCGACCGTGACCATCACCGGTCCGCCGAGCGTGTGGGTGGCGGTCCACACCTCCTCGTTCGACAGGGTCCACGGTGTCCGAAAGCCGAAGAACCAGTTGCTGCCCGTCTTCGGCATGTAGTTGCCGAGCACCACGAAGAGCAGGCCGATGCCGACGAGCAGGAAGCGGGGCTCGATCATGTCGCTCGTGTCCGACAGCGAGGCCCGGGTGACGAACGCCGACATGGCGACCATGAACACCACGACCGTCATCCAGGTGGCGCTGTAGGCCTTGACCGACTTGGCCACGCCGGTGCGTCGTGGGTCGATGCGGGGAATCACGGCCAGCAGCAGGCAGACGCCGGCCAGCACAAGAGGGAGCACGAAGAACGCTTCGAACCGCGAGCCGTAGCGGTCGGCTTCACCGTTGATGTCGAAGTGCACCGGAACCTGCTGGCCGGGTTCGGTGTTGGTCCACCCGTAGAACGCGATGGCGATGGACGTCACGACACCGATCACCGACACAATGGCGGCGTTTCGATAGTTAAGCATCAGCGGATCCTCCTTCGGTCCCGTTTGTCCGGTCGTCGGGGGATCCGACGCCGAGTTGTTCCATGAGGGTGGCCATCGTCGACTCGAGCACCGAGAGGTTCACCCGGTAGGTGAGTGACGTGCCGTCGCGCTCGGCGTGCACCAGGTCGGCCTCCTTGAGAACCGACAGTTGGGCCGACAGGTTCGGCATCTTGATCGACAGTTCGTCGCTCAGCTCCGACGGCGTCATGGCCCGTTGTCGGAGCGCGGCCAGGATCTGCCTTCGCCCCGGGTGGGCAAGTGCTTTGAACACGTCGGCCATGTCTTGCATCGTAAAGGGTTCGAGGGCATATTTCAATAGTTTTCGAAATATCGAATTAATCGATTCGACCGATGCCGGGCGAACGAGAGGGGTCAGCGCGCGTTCGAGTGGCGACGACTAGATTTGATGCCATGGCGGTCGAGTCGCGTTCCTCCACTGAAGAACCCACCGTGGAGAACACGGTGGGTCTGGTCATCGGCATCGATGACGCCACACCGCTGGAGTTCTGGGTTGCCGTGGCCCCCGGCCACACGCTGCAGCTCGACGACGTCGTCGCCCTCGAACGCATCCTGCCCGACGGACAGACCGTGCGAATCTACGGAGTCGTCAGCCAGCTTCGAGCCCGCCACGAAGGCGCCCACTTCCAGAGCGACGTGTTCCTCATCGACGACGG
The DNA here is from genome assembly GCA_965216675.1 of Acidimicrobiales bacterium. Classification (GTDB taxonomy): domain Bacteria; phylum Actinomycetota; class Acidimicrobiia; order Acidimicrobiales; family SZUA-35; genus JAHELU01. The sequence continues at coordinate 4,654,191 of CBDCGK010000004.1, forward strand.
GGTTCTGCCGGCCGAGGTGAGCGAGGCTGCGCTGATCCAGCCGACCCGGTTCGAACCCGAGATCCTGGTCCCGCCTCTGCCCCAGACCCCGGTGAGGGTGGCGGTCGACGTCGAACGCGACATCGCCCTCTCGTTCGACACCGTGGCCGACGATCGGCGTCTGCCGGCCGGACTGTCCCGCAACAACGAGCCCGTCTTCCTCGACTTCGACTTCATCGACGGCACCAAAGGGGCGCACATCAACATCTCGGGCATCTCCGGCGTGGCCACCAAGACCAGCTACGCCACCTTCCTCCTCTACTCGATGTTCGCCTCCGGTGCCCTCGGGGCGGAGGCCGCCAACACCAAGGCCCTCATCTTCAACGTCAAAGGCGAGGACCTCCTGTTCCTCGACCACCCCAACGCCGCGCTCGATGAGGAGCAGGCCGCCCGCTACAAGCCGCTCGGCCTGCAACCCGCCCCGTTCCGCGACGTCGGCATCCTCGCCCCGCCCCGCAAGGGTGACCCCAACGCCACCCCGGCCACCGGCTCCCGTCACACCGGCGTCGCCCCGTTCTACTGGACGATCGCCGACTTCTGCCGCCAGGAGCTGCTGCCGTTCCTGTTCGCCGACGCCGAGGACGAGCGCCAGCAGTACACGATCGTCGTCCAGGCCGTCACCGCCCAGCTGGCCAAGCTGACCGACGCCGGGGAGGGCGCGGTGTCGCTCGACGGGCGCCTCATCCGCACCTTCGGCCAGCTCGTGGAAGCCATCGAGGACAAACTTCTGCCCACCGATCCCGACGCCGGGGCCGACCCCCGGTGGGCCGGTCGAGCGGTCGGCACCGGCACCATCAACGCCTTCGTCCGCCGGTTGGCCGCCGCTCGATCCCACGTCGAGCACCTGATCCGGGCCGACATCGCCCAGGCCGACCGTCACGCCCTCGACCTCGACGGCCACCAGGTCACCGTCGTCGACATCCACTCCCTGCACGACCGGGCCAAACGATTCGTCGTGGGTGTCGTGCTCCGGCAGGCCTTCCGGGCCAAGGAGGCCTCCGGGTCGGCCCGGCCCCTGCAACTCGTCGTGCTCGACGAACTCAACAAGTACGCGCCGCGAGACTCCTCCAGCCCCATCAAGGAGATCCTGCTCGACGTGGCCGAACGAGGTCGATCGCTCGGCATCATCCTCGTCGGGGCCCAGCAGACCGCCAGCGAGGTCGAGCGGCGGGTCGTGGCCAACAGCGCGATCCGGGTGGTCGGCAGGCTCGATCCGGCCGAAGCCCGCCGCGACGAGTACGGGTTCCTCCCGGCGGTGGCCCGGCAGCGGGCCACCATCCTCAAGCCCGGATCGATGTACGTGGCCCAGCCCCGCCTCCCTGTGCCCCTGCTCGTCGAGTTCCCGTTCCCGTCGTGGGCGACCCGTCCCGCCGAGGCCGGTCGGACCGCCCGCACCGACGCTTCCGGTTCGGCGCGCTCCGAAGCCGCCCGCCCCGGCGAAACGCCGTTCTTCGTCGACACCCCCGCCACCGAACCGGCCGACGATCCGTTTGCCGGGTTGAGCTAGATGTACGGCTGCGAAGCCCACCGAGCCCCGTTCCGGGGTGCCCAGTGCTCGATAGCGATCACCCGGCACCCCGGAACGGGTCGGGGGTCCGCCGGGCCGCCTTCGGGCGGGTCGTTCTCGGACCGATGAAGCTGCTCCACACCTCCGACTGGCATGTGGGCAAGTCGATCCGCGGCCACAGCCGGGCCGACGAACACCGGGCGGTGCTCGCCGAGATCACAGCGGTCGCAGCCGACGAGTCCGTCGACCTGATCGTCGTCGCCGGCGACCTCTACGAGACCGCGGCACCGTCGGCCGGGAGCGAGACCATCGTCAACCAGGCGCTGCTCGATCTGGCCGAGGTGGCCCCCGTGGTCGCGGTGGCCGGCAATCACGACAACCCTCGCCGTCTGGCCGCCGTCGCCCCGCTGCTCCGGCTGGGTCGGATCACCATGGCCACCACACCTCGCAGCCCGGCCGACGGGGGTGTCATCACGCTTGCCGCCGGTGGTGTCGAGGTCGCCGCGGCCCTGGTGCCGTTCGTGTCCCAGCGGGGAATCGTCCGGGCCGCCGACCTGATGGACAACGCGGCCTTCGAGAACGCCCAGAGCTACGCCGAGAGACTGCACCGGATTCTCGCCGTGCTGAGCGACGGTTTCCGAGCCGATCGGGTGAACATCGTCGTCGGTCATCTCTTTGTGCACGGCGGGTCGACAGGCGGTGGTGAGCGCCAGGCCCATCTCGTCGACGAATACGGGATTTCGGCCGTCGACCTCCCCACGACGGCGGCGTACGTCGCCCTCGGTCATCTGCACCGGCCCCAGCAGATCCCCGGTCCGACCGCCATCCACTACTGCGGCTCGCCGCTCCAGCTCGACTTCGGGGAGACCGAGCAGGTCAAGAGCGTCAACATCGTCGATCTCGAACCCGGCCTGCCGGCCAAGGTCCGATCGCGAACGCTGAGTGCCGGGCGACCATTGAGGACCCTGCGGGGCACGCTGGCCGACGTGACCGCCCAGGTCGAGGGCCTCGGGACCGACGAGTTGGAGCGGGGCTGGTTCCGGGTCCGACTCGACGAACTCTCCCGCTCCGGTCTGGCCGCCGAGGTCAGGTCGATGATCGGGCCGACCGTCGTCGACATCCGGGTCGAGCACACCGAGACGCCCCGACCGCGAACGACCCGCACCGACCGAACCCCCGGCGAGCTGTTCGCCGACTACCTGGCCGAACGGGGAGTCGACGATCCGCGGGTCGAGCGCCGCTTCGCCGAGCTCCACGACGAGCTTATCGGGGGTCGGGGTTGAGGCCGCTGCGGCTGGAGGTCGAAGGGTTCGCCACCTTCCGATCACGTACCGTGCTCGACTTCGGCGATCTCGATCTCGTGGCCTTCGTCGGTCCCACCGGGGCCGGCAAGTCGACGATCATCGATGCCCTGACGTTCGCCCTCTACGGATCGGTGGCCCGCTACGACGACATCAAGGCCGTGGCCCCGGTCATCCATCAGCTCAGTAACGAGGCCAGGGTCCGCTTCGACTTCGAACTGGCCGGCCGTCGGTATGTTGCGGTGCGGGTGGTACGGCGTCGAGGCACCCGGTCCCGGAGCCGGGACGCCACGACGGGGGCCGGCAACACCGGCGAGCGGGCCGACCGGGCGTCGGCCGGTGCCACGACCAAGGAGGCCCGGCTGGAGCGGTTCGCCGACCCGGGACCCGGCGGTCCGAATGCCGATGACGATGCGTCGGAGGTTCTCGCCGGCAACGTGGGGGAGCTGGACGCCGCGGTGGCCGACCTCATCGGCCTCGACTTCAGCCAGTTCACCCGCACGGTTGTCCTTCCCCAGGGAGACTTCGCCCGCTTCCTCACCGACAAGCCCGGTGACCGCCAGAAGCTGCTCCGCAGCCTTCTCGACCTCGAGATCTACGCCCGGATGGGATCGGCGGCCCGGGAGGCGGCAAAGGTGGCGGCCAACCAGGCCGATGCCCTGGAGAGCGAGCTGTCCCGGCGCGAGGTGATCGACGACGATCGCCTGGGCGAGATGGTGAACGCCGTCGCCGCCCTCGACACACTCGGCTCGGAGGTCGCCGGTCGGTTGGACGAGCTGGCCGCCATCGACGAGACGCTCGGTCCCGTGCGGGACCGGGTGGTCGAGGCCGACGCCGAGCAGGAGCTGCTGAACGCCGTCACCGTTCCCGGAGATCTGGCTCGATCGGTCGAGGCGCTGACCGAGGCCGACGAGGCGATCGCCACCGCCACCGACACCGTCGGTGCCGCCCGCTCCGTTCGTGACGACGTCCAGGCGGCCATCGAGGCGATCGGCGATCGGGCCCGGTTGACCGAACTGCTGACCCGCTTCGACCGCCGCGACGAGGCGAAGGCCGGTCGGACCGAGGCGGAGCAGCGTCTGGTCGCCCTGCAGACGGACCTGGCCGAGGCCGATGCGGCGGTCACCGAGTCCCAGGCGGCATTGACCGAGGCGGAGGCGGCGTTGTCTGCGGCCCGGCGTTCGGCCGATGCCGCGGTCTGGGTCGCCCACCTGGCCGAAGGCGAGCCCTGTCCGGTCTGTCTCCAAACCGTGACCGAGATGCCCGAGCATCCCCACGACGCCGATGCCGCGGCCACCGAGTCCGCCGTGGTCGCCACCCGCGCCACTGCGGCGGCCGAGACCGCCCGGCGCTCGAAGATCTCGGGCATGATCGACGCCACCGAAGCCCAACTCCAAGAGCTGGAACGGGTGATCGCCGAACTCGACGATCAGACGAGCGGTGAGGATCGGGATGACATCGTTCGCCGTCGGGACCGCCTGGGCGAGCTCGACGAGCGGGCCGCCGAGGCTTCGGAGTCGTTGCGGACGGCGGAACGCGACCTCGACACGCTCACCGCACAGCGGCGCGGCCTGGCCGACGTTGTGGAGCGTTGGTCGATCGAGTTCGCCGAGCAACGCGAACGTGTCGTCCATCTGCGACCTCCACCGGTCGATCGTCGGTCGTTGACGGCCGACTGGGATGCGCTGGCCTCCTGGGCGGCCGAGCGGCGGGAGACGTTGGCGGCCGAACGCGAGGAGCTGGCGGTGCAGGGCCGGGAACTGGCCGTGCGGCGAGGCGAACTCCTCACCGCGCTGGCCGATCTCGTGCGGCCGTTCGGGCTCCAACCCGACCCGTCCGGTCTGGTGGCCGCCGTCGCCGTGGCCCGATCCGAGGCCCAGGGCCGGCTGAGCGCGGCCCGTGAGAGCCGGGACGACGCCGAGCGGTTGCGTGACCGGATAGACGAACTGGCGGCCGACCGCGAGATCAACGCCGCACTGGGTCGCCATCTGGCGGCCGGGGGCTTCGAGGGTTGGCTGCTCAACGAGGCGCTCGACGACATCGTGGGTCGGGCCACAGGCTGGCTCCGTGAACTGTCGGGTGGGGCCTACTCGCTGACCGTGGCCAATCGTGAGTTCGCCGTGATCGATCACCACAATGCCGACGAACGTCGTGACGTACGCACGCTGTCCGGGGGCGAGACGTTCCTGACCTCACTGTCGCTGGCTCTGGCCCTGGCCGATTCGATCGCCGAGCTGGCTCCTGTCGATGCGCCGAGGCTGGAGTCGATGTTCCTCGACGAGGGGTTCGGCACGCTGGATGCCGCCACCCTCGACGTGGTGGCGGGCGCGATCGAGGATCTTGCATCGACCGGTCGGATGATCGGCGTCGTCACCCATGTCCGGGATCTGGCGGAACGCATGCCTGCCCGCTTCGAGGTGACGAAGACACCCACCGGGTCGACCGTCGAGCTGATCGAGGTTTGAGCGACGGCGGCTGTCCGAGACGGTCGGGCGACGGAGACGCCGATCAGCCCCGAGCGAGCTTGGTGTGGCCGATGTCGGCACTCTGACCGGCTCGACGACCGGATCCGTACTCGTCGAATCGGAGCTCGGCCGAACGGGCCCGCGAGATCGTGTAGGCGGCATGGAGAGCCTCCCGGGCCGCCTCGTTCGTCGGCACGAGCGCCATCGACGCCGCGGCCTGCTCCTCCTGGGCCGCGGTGAGCCGGTCGGCGACCTCGATGCTCCAGCCGACCGCGTAGCTCATTCGTGATCGGGGACGGTCCCGGAGCAGATCGTGACGGAGCTGGGGGAGCAGATGATCGACCAGGGCGAGGGTGAGTTCCCGGTCGGTGTCGGAGCCGAACAGGATGACCTCCGGGTCGCTGCGGCCGCCGGTGCGGGCCGTCGTGCACCGGTTGCGGCTGGCCACGGCGGCGTACAGGTTGACGACGCCGCGGGTGGCGTTACCCCAACCGGACACGGTGATCCGCTGCTCGCCGACCGCCAGGTCGGATTCGGTGAGCTCCGGTTGTTCGATGTGATGCCGGGTTATGAGCTGCTGGGCTTTGGCCAGGAAGGCCTGACGTTCGGGTTCGTGGGTCGTGCTGTCGGCTTTGGCCAGCAGGGCCCGAACCCGGTCGACGATTCGGTCGCGGTCCTCGATGGTTGGCATTGGGACTCCCAACGGTGCCTGGTCGGCACGGATTGGTGATTGGTGACAGCGATGCTGCGAGGCCCCCGGCCTGGTCGGTGATCGACCGGCCCGACGTTGCGATCCTACACGATCGACGACCGCAGGACGCGGACGAACTACCCTCGATGGTCGATGCGCTTCACGGTGGAGACCTGGGATCCGGCCTACGGTTCACCGGTCCGCGACCACGATCTCGACCCGAGCACCCAGTCGGTCGACGTCGGTGTCGAGTACGCTCCGTCCGACTGGCGACCCCACCGGCCCGTAGTCGACGGTGGTGGGCCGGAGGCGATCACGTTCGTCGACGGCGTCCGTCGCATCGACGCCCGGTTGTGGATCACCGACGCCGATGGTCGATCCCGGCCCGGCGTGTGCGCCTCGGTCGCAGCCGGAGCCGTTCGTTGCGGTCGAGACCGGGCGGAGGTCACCGACGTGGTGGTCGAGCGTGGGCTGTACACCGCGGCGGAGCAGGCAACCGAGATCACCCCGCCCGGTGGTGCCGTCGGGCCCTACCGGTTGCGACGCACCCACGACGACAGCGACGAGTCGCTCTACCTTGGCGTGCACCGCCACATGACCGATGTCGAGGTCGCCCTGGCCTCCGAGATCGACGAGCCGGGTTTGATCGTCTTCGACGGCCCGCTCGGCCATCGTGATGGAGCCAACGCGGTCGGCTACGTCAAGACCCATCATGTCGACTACCTGGCCGCCGACCAGCAGCGGGTTGTGTCCGCACTCGCCATCGGCGAGCGCACACCGCTGTTCCGAATCGACGGTCAGTGGTCGACCTGGTCGTGGTACCTTCGCCTGCCGGCGCCGATCACCCATGGCATGAGCGGCATCGTGCGACTCGAACTGCCCGGTCTCGGCGACGCCGACACCGCCGCCGATCGGGCCGACACGGTCTCCGCCGCCTTGCCCCGGTTCGCCAGCGAACGCCACAAGGATCCCCGGGCCCCCCAGAACCTGTATCCCATCTCGGGCCTGGAGCGCCAACTTCGGCGCCGCCTGGGTGATCCTCGCCTTCTCGACCGGGCCCTTCGACGCAGCGCAGCGGCATGAGCAGCACGCCACTTGACCCGTCGGTGGCGTGAGCCGCTCGTGTCGTTGGTGGCTAGCCTGAGTCGGTGAACACCGGCCGCTCCAACGACCTACAAGCCGCGGCGGTGTGTCCGCCCGGGCTGGAGCAGCTGTGTGCCGATGAACTGAAGGCGCTCGGGCTGCGGCCGAAGCCGGCCGGACCGGGCGTCGTGGAGTTCCGGGCCAACCCCCGCCAGCTCTACAGCGCCAATGTCTGGCTTCGGACCGCGGGACGGGTGGTTGTCCGCCTGGCCACCTTTCGGGCCACCGACTTCATGCACCTGCAGGAGCACGCTGGGGCCATCGACTGGAGCCGCTGGGTTGCACCCGGCCGGGCACCTCGCTTCCGTGTCTCCACCAGCCAGTCCAAGCTGTACCACACCAAGGCGATCGCCCAGCGGCTGCATCAGGTGAGCCTTCCTCCGTCGATCGGTGAACCCGAGCAGCTGTTCATCGTGCGGATCACCCGCAACACCGTCACCGTGTCGGCCGATGCCTCCGGCGAGGCCCTGCACCACCGACCGTGGCGCGTCGACCTCGGCGAGGCTCCCCTGCGACCCACGATGGCCGCCGCCTGCCTACTGGCTGCGGGCTGGGATGGGCGGCGGCGGATCGTCGACCCGTTCTGCGGTTCGGGCACGATTGCGATCGAGGCCGCGCTGTTGGGCCTCGGGCTGCCACCGGGCGGAGAGCGGGAATTCGCGTTCCACACCTGGCCCTCGTTCGACACCGGGGCCTGGGCCAGCGTGGCCGGCGCGGTCAAGGCCGCCTACGACCGGGTTTCGTCAGGCGACGAACAGCCGCCGGAGATCGACGCCTCGGACCGCGACCCGGCCATGGTCGAGGCCACTCGACGCAACGCCGAGCGGGCTGAGGTCGGTCATCTGATCCCGGTCGAGGAGCGGGTCGTGTCGCACCTGAGGGGACGAACCGGACCCGGGCTCTTGATCACCAACCCACCCTACGGCAAGCGGATGGGTTCATCGAAGCTGATGAACCTGTACAGCCGGCTCGGGGCGGTCGCCCGGGAGCGGGTGCCGGGACACGACCTGGCGCTGCTGACCGCCCACCGCAAGCTGGCGGCCCAGGCCGACGGTGCTGCACGGCCGGTCCTGAGGTTCCGTCACGGCGGCCTCGGGGTCAAGCTCTATCATCGTGGCCCGGTGTCGGCAGGGGCGGAGGCGTCAGATTCGGACCAGGACGAGGTGGTCGCCCCCGGCGGCGACTAGGCGGAAGCCATCGCCGGCGGGCTCCCATCGTTCGACCCGCCCCAGTAGGTCGAGCAGCGGATCATCGGGGTCCTGTGGCGGGCACGGATCGACCTCGATCTGCCCGGTCAGCGTGATCGAGGCGGTCCCGTCGGCCGCCAGCGTGAACGATCCCAGTCGCCGAACACATCCGAGGTCGAGGGTCACCGCTCCGGTCACGACGTCGAGGTCGACCAGCGGGGTCGAGCCGGGCGCCGGGTCGACGGTCGAGCCGTCGACCGTGACGTCGCCGATCTCGAAGGTTCCATGGAAGTCGGGGGAGGCGATCGTGGGGTAGCCGGCCGGGATGGCGTTGTCCGGCGAATCGCCCGTGGCGGAGCCGGCGCAGCCCACCAGGGCGAGGATCGAGACGATCAGCAACGTGACGATGGTTCGTCCGGGTACCGGCAACCGCCGGTGCGTGCTGCATGAGACGGGACACACGACTGCAAATGTTATATTCTCCTCGGCCGGATTCTCGCCCCCGATTCACCCGGTCGGCACGGAATGGAGGAGGATCAATCGAGATGATGGCATCGCATCCGTCAAGCGTGGCGCTGGCCGTTCCGTCTTGGGTTACCGAGCGGTTGGCCGATCTGGGTGACCGGCCTTGTGTCGGGGATGACGATCAGATGCGGCTGGTGCTGGACCTGGCCCGGGAGAACAGCGGGCAGGGTGGGGGACCCTTCGCCGCCGCGGTCTTCACCGACGACGGCGATCTGGTGGCGGTCGGGGTCAACCGGGTCGTACCCGACTCGGCGCCCATCGCCCATGCCGAGATCCTGGCCATTGCCGCCGCCGGTCAACGGCTTGGCACGTGGAATCTGCGGTCGGTCGGCCGGTTGACGCTTGTCAGCTCAACCGAGCCGTGTGCCATGTGCATGGGAGCAGTGCCGTGGGCCGGTGTCCGCTCGCTGGTGATCGGCGCCCGCGACGCCGACGCCCGGTCGGCCGGGTTCGACGAGGGCAACAAACCCGATGACTGGGCCGCCCACCTGGCGTCGCTCGGAATCGACGTCAGGGTCGACGTGTTGCGCAGCGAGGCGGCCGCAGTGCTGGCGGACTATGCGGCCTCCGGCGGCCCGATCTACAACGGCTGACCCGACAGGCCGGACCGTCGTCCGAACTTTGAGCCGCCAACGACCCTTCAGCCCCCAACTTTGTTCGTTCGACGACCCCTTGACGGGTCGCTGTGAGCACAAAGTTCCGCCGGGTTCGATGACTCACTGGCGACGCCTTCGTCAGCCGACTGGCGACGCGCCGGGATCAGCGCCACCGCGGCATCGCACAGGCCCTGTTGGTGGACGCGTTCGCCGTCGCCCGATCCCGTGGGGCCGTTCGCAGTGTCCTGTCGACGGACTCCCGCACCGGAGCCCTTGGTCTCGACGAGAAGGTCGGAATGGTTGTGACCGACGTCTGGGTCAACCGCGCCATCTCGTTGACCTGAGCTCGATCGGGGATCCCGATCGAGCTTCCTAGTTCGTCAAGGCCCGGACCTTCTTCGCGAACTCGGTCGACTCGGAGAAGCCGGTCATGATGTCGCCGCGGGCGACGCCGCGATTGGCCTGGTTCATCCAGTACTCGCGACCCTTGGCGTCGGGCGGGCGTCCGAGCACGTTGCGGTACACGAGTGACACGAAGTCTCGGTTGGCGAGGGTGCCGTAGCGGTTCAGGAACTCGGTGGAGTTGGCGAAGGTGTCGCTTATGAGCGAGAGTTCGAGACCGGTGTTGATCCAGTGGGCGAGCCCCCGTTCGTCGGGGCGACGGAGGAAGTAGGCCCGATAGAGGCGCCCGATCGGTCCGACCTCCTCCAACCACCAGGTCTGGGAGGCCGTCCGCCGTTTGAACTCGTCGGCGTCGGAGAAGCTGACCATGACCGATCCCCGGGCACCGCCACCGTCGAGCACGCCGACCCAGTGTTCGAGCCCCTTGGCGTCGGGCGAGCGGTTGAGGACATTGGAGTAGGCGAGTTCGACGAACTGGCGGTTGGACAGCCGACCGTACTTCTTCTTGAACTGATCCGATTGGGCCAAGGCCTGTGCGATGGAACCCAGGCTCCTTCCGCCGCTGATCAGCTGCTCGGACCAGAAGGTCATGCCCTCCTCGTCCGGCAGGCTGCCGAAGAACGCAAGGTAGAGCCGCGAGATCGCCGCTCGCCGAGCCACCCTGTCGGACGGGGCGACAACGACCGGGGCGGCCTTGCCCGGCAACGGTTTGCCCGGAGGATTCAAGAACCCGATGTTGCCGTAGTCGCGGCCGAGGATCTGAGCCGAGTCGGCTCGAAGCCAGGTGGTCACGATGTTGCTGTAGAAGTGGGAGAACCCGACGGTGGTCTTCAGGTTCTTGTCGCCGTCGAGGTTGACCAGCGACGGCATCTGTCCGTGGATCCCGCCGTTGACCTGGTGGCCCATGGCGAACAGCGAGTTGGCCGCGCCGTGGTCGGTACCGCTGCCGTTGTCCCTCACTCGCCGCCCGAACTCCGACGTTCCGACGATCAGGGTGCGGGTCGCGAAGGAGGGGTTGAGCATCTGATGGAAGATCTGAATGCCGTTGTTCAGCTCGGTCATCCGCTCGTCGTGCATCGATGCCTGATTGGCATGGCTGTCGAAGTCACCGAAGGCGATCGAGATGAACCGGATTCCGAGATTGGCGTTGATCAGGCGGGCGGCCAGCCGGAACTGGGAGATCACCTCGGCCTCGTCCCGGCGTTCGTCGACCAGCGGACGGACGGTGCCGGCCAGGTCGACCGCCCGCCGGCCACCGGCGGTCATTCGATCGGCCAAGGGACCAAGACCCGATGGCGTCATCCCCATGGCCCGCAACGCCCGGAACTGGCGACCGTAGGTCGAGTTGGGATCGCTGACATTGAAGATGTTGCTCCGGTATTCGGGTATGGCGACCGCCTGTTGCGATCGACCCTTCACCAGCACCGGAAGCCGGGATCCGAGGCTGACCCCGTTGAACGGATCGGCCCGAAGACCGTCGAGATACCGGCCCAACCAGCCGGTGCCCGCCGTGGCGGCCGAAGGGGCCAGCGTCATCATCCGGGCGGTGGCGTCGAAGTGGCTGAGCGTGGTGTCGGTGAGCCCGACGCCATCGATGATGGCCAGGTTCCCCTTGTCCCACTGCTGTTTGAAGAATCCGAGGCGGGGATGGAGCCCGCGGCTGCTGCTCAGCGGAATCGCCCGGTCCGAGGAGATCGCCAGTCGAGGTCGGACGTCGTGATAGCTCCCGTTGGTCATCGGGATGAACGTGTTCAGGCCGTCGTTGCCGCCGGACATGGTGACGAGGACGAGCACACCGTCGCCGGCACCGAGGGGGGCGGCGCCCGCCGCCGGTTCGGCCAGCCAGGCCGGAAGTGCGCTGACCGTGACGCCGGCCGCCACCGCCTGGAGAAACAGACGCCTGGTCAACAGCGTGCGCTCGGTGGTGTCGAGCGACGGGTCGGTGATCGACGGAGGAGGGCCGGAGGCGAGTCGTTCGATCATGGCTTCCTGGGTCGCAGGGGGCAGTACTGTCGGTGTCATCGGTGTCTGCGTCATCGTCGTCTCCGTCATGCCAGCTGCATGTCCGGGGTCAGGAGCGGAAGCATCAACAGGCCGGACCATTGGCCCCAGCCGTTCTCGGAGTTCCGCTCGGAGATCACATAGTCGGTCAGCACCTTGCGGCTGGCGCTGCTCCGGAGCGCGATGCCGTAGTTGGCGAGCGCCATGTCGACCGCCTGGTCGACGGTGTACTTGTAGGTCATCGTCTTCCATTCGAGGACGTCCTTGACGTCTTCGATGTCACCCCGCTGCTTCGCCTTCCACCGCAGATGGCCGGCCAGGTTGCCCCGGGCCCAGATGGCCGATTCCGTGATCCAGTAGTCGTTGGGCCGCCAACCGCTCACGTCGGGTGGACGAAAGACCTCCTGGCCCATCTCCCGCAGATACCACTCGGGGCGGGCGGTGGCGCAGTCGAACCGGGTGTGACGCATGAGGGCCACGGCGTACTCGATCGGTGACCGCATCAGGCCGGTGATGGCCTCATCGCTGCGGAATTGCGAGTGGAGGAACACCGCCCGCAGGGCTTCGAGCGCATTGAGATTGCGGTTGTAGGTTCCGGCGATGTCGCTGACGACCGGGTTGTTGATCGACACCGGATAGGCGAAGAACGACCACAGTTTGTGGGCGAAGAATCGGGTGTGGGCCTGGCGACGGTGACGGAACAGGAGCTCGATGATGTCGCGCCCGTCCCAGTTGCCCCGCTGGCCGAGGAAGGTCTTGGCCCCGCCGTCGTGGTCGGCGGCCGAGAAGCGGTAGCGGTCGTTGTCGTCGACCCCGTGGCCGGTCCAGGCTCGTCCCGACTCCCTGACGTCGGTCTCGGTGTAGTGGCCGATGCCGGTGACGAACAACTCCATGAGCTCCCGGGAGAAGTTCTCGTTGGGGGAGCGGACGGTGTTGCGTCGATTGTCGAGGTAGAGCAGCATCGCCGGGTCGATGGAGGTCCGCCACATCAGATCCTTGACGTTGCCGAGTCCCCGGGTCCGGAACAGCTGATTCTGGTCGAACATGGCCTGGTGGTTCTGCACCTTGCCGATCGACGAGCACAGGTAGCCGTGCCAGAACAGTGTCATTTTCTCGACCACAGGAGCCTGGGTGACGGGTCGCCGGCAGCGGTCCAGCCAGTAGTGCACCATGTCGACGTACTTGTCGTACCAGTCCCGGTTGGGATGAAGGTTCGGTTGGGTCCCCAGCCCGGGTGCCCGCGAGGTGTCGAGCACCAGGTCGACCAACTCGTCCCACGGCTTGTTCTGGTGGGCCACGACCTCCGAACGAACCGCGCCGAAGCCGGCGCGGCTGAACAGATGCGCAGTGTCTCGAAACCTCCGGTCCATGGCCGGTGATAACGGATCGCTATGGTCGGAGGTTTAGAGAAAAACACTCCCTCGACACATCGCCCTCGGACTCCGGCCGGTGCCGGGCGATCAGACCGTCAGGTCGCTGTAAGGTCCTCGTCGGTCCAGAAACCCGGTAGGGGGTCGCCCGACCCACCGGATGCGTAGCCCTGGAGCCGGGACGTCGCCGCCGGGTCGTAGAGTTCGATGACGTCGTGGATGACTGCGGGGCCGGCGGCCCGCAGCGCCTTGTCGGACGGTGATCCGGGCTTCGGTAAGGTCGGGGTGACGACGAGGACCGGGCCGGTGCTCGCCCGGCCACCGCGGCCGTGCGTGGTGGCTGCAGCCCGCCCCAGGGTCCGCCACACCGTCTCGATTCTTTGCAGGCCGGGTTTGGGTGTGGTGAAGCCGCCGGCAATGTCGATCCACCAGCGGTGGCCTGTGGCATCGACTGCGCTCAGGTCGAAATCGACCGCCCCCGAGGGATGTCTCGGCTTGCCCACGACATCGCTGAAGCCGGCCTCGGTCAGGTGGCGGGCGGTGATGTCGGCGACTTTGGCCCCTTCGTCGACCGCCAGGACCGTTCGCAGATCCTGACGATCCTCTACGGAGAGCTCGGCCGCCGACGGGGAACTGCCGGCCAGCTGCTCGAGCCGGTCGATCTCGTCACCGATCCGCTGCTCGGCCAACTCCAGATAGTCGGGTTCGGTGTCGTAGCCGACCCCGATCCGACCGGTCCGCAGCGCCGCCACCACGGTTGTGCCGGAGCCGACGAAAGGGTCCAGCACGATGTCGCCCTCGTAGGTGTACAGGTCGATGAGCCGTCGGGGAAGATCGACGGGAAAGGGGGCCGGGTGGCCGACCCGGGTGGCCGACTCCGGGTCGATCCGCCACAGATCGCGGGTGACGTCGACAAACTCGTCGTTGGTGATGGTGGAGCGGTGGGGAAGCCCCGAGTTTCGGCGTTTCGTGGCTCCCACGGCCCGGTTGAACCGGCCTTTGGAGGCGATCACGACCCGTTCGGTGAGATCCCGCAGCACCGGATTCGACGCCTTGGCGAACGAACCCCACGCACACGAACCCGACGAACTCGACGCCTTCTCCCAGATGACCTCACCCCGCAACAGGAGGCCCAGGTCGTCCTGGAGGATGTTGATCACATCGGCCGACAGGCTCCGGTAGGGCTTGCGACCCAGATTGGCCACGTTGACGGCGATGCGGCCACCCGGCTCGAGCACGCGACGGCACTCGGTGAAAACCTCCCGGAGCATGTCGAGGAAGGCCACGTAGGTGGTCGGTACGTCTCTCGACTCGCTGACCGCCAGCTCGTAGTCCTTGCCGACGAAGTAGGGGGGTGAGGTGACCACGAGCGCCACCGAGTTGTCGGGCAACTCGGCCATCTTGGAACCGTCACCGAGGAACAGGCGGGCCACACCCAGCTCGTCGAGGAGCTCGGGAGGACGGTTGACCGTCTCGTCGGTCGACAGCTCGGGCGGGGAGAAGCGGGCGTAGAACGACGACGAATCGTGGCCCTCCCGCCGACCCACACCGAACGACGACGTGGCGGTGCGCCCCTGTGGCTTGGTCATTGCCCCATCCTAACCGGCCGGGCCGACAGCCCTTGGTCGATGGAATTCGGACGCGCTCAGTCGAGGAGGGCGTCGGAGCGGACGCGTTCGCGCTCGGCCGCCTCGTGTTCGGGCAGCACCCGCCCGAACAGCTGCCGGGTGCGAACCACCCGTCCGACCACCCCGGGTTTCTCGGTGTAGGCGAAGATGGCGGCGTGGCGGGGAGCAGAGTCGGCGGCCACCCGGCTCACCCGGTGCAGCGAGTATCGGCCCCGGAAGATCTGGAGATCCCCCGGACGCAGGTCGAGGGTGACCACGCCGTCGCGGCCGCCCTCCAACACGTGGAGAATACGATCGAACCCCTCGTCGCCGGCGTCACGGATGTTGGGCACGTACTCGAACAGGCCCCCCTCGCCGGCCTCGTCGACCAGAACGGTCACGGCGAAGTCGTTGGTGTCGAAGTGCCAGGTGAACTGCTGGCCCGGATCCAAGATGTTGGCCGTCAGCCCCGCCAGCGGGTCGGCGTAGCAGTGCAGCTCCGGGATCTCCAGACAGTCGGCGAGGAACCGGGCCAGCTCGGGCGCCCGGAAGATGACGTCGGTGGCACAACCCGACTCCCACGAGTCGCCGGGTATGAAGCCGCTCGAACGCTCCAGAAAGGTGTTGACGGGATGGTGGTCGGGGTAGTCAGGGTTGGGCTCGGTGTGGAAGTACGGGTTCATGGTCTGTGTCGAGAAGTGGGTGGTCGGCTTACGCTCGACGATCTCGGTCGACAGGATCGACAGCGCATCCGGTCGCACCAGATCCTTGATCACGGCGCAACCGTCGGTTCGCAGCTGGGCTTGGGCCGCCGCCACGGCCGCCCGGTAGGCCTCGGAGTCGGGCCGGTCGAGCGGGTACGAGTCGATGTCGATGAGATCCGGCAGCGTGAACCGGGTCCCTGTCGGGTGTGAGGTCGTCGTCATCATTTCTCCCAGTGGGGTGTCCAGTCACCGTCGAGCCGCATCGACAGTCCGGCGTCGTCCTCGATCCGCTTGGCCACGTGCAGCTCGCCGACGTCGGGGCCGTAGCGGTCGGCGGCGCGGGTGAAGGCGGAGCGGGCGGCGTCGGTCATGGGTAGGTCGGCCGATACTTGCTGTTGGAGTTCGCCAAGCAGACCGAGGTCCTTGAGACACAGATCGAGGGGGAACGACGGGTCGTAGTGGCCGGCGAAGATCGATGGGGCGTCGTGGCGGGCGACGAAGCTGTCGCCGACGCTGTTGCAGATGGCGTGCCACAACGTGTCGAGCCGGACCCCGTTGGCCAGGCCGACGGCGAACCCCTCGCCCAGGGCGGCGGCGGCCACGAACCAGAGCTGGTTGGTGACCAGCTTGACGACGTTGCCGGTGCCGAGCGGACCACAACGGACAACGAGGCCCAGGTGGTCGAGCACCGGCGTGACCCGGTCGACGTCGGTGGCGTCGCCGCCGACGAACAGGGTGAGCTTGCCGGTTCGAGCACCGTCGACGGCCCCGGTGACCGGCGACTCCACCACCGAGACCCCGTCCGGGGCCTCCGCGGCCAGACGGGTCACCAGCTCGACCCGGTTGGTCGTGAGGTCGACCCAGATCGCCCCGGCGGCAAGCGTGGCCAGCACGCCCTCGGGACCGTCCATCACCGACTCGACGTGATCCGGCCGGGGCAGTGAGGTCAGTACCAGGTCGGCTCCTCGAGCCGCGTCGACCGCCGACTCCGCCGGTTTGGCCCCGGTGGCCACCAGGGCGGCCATCGCCTCGGGCACCAGGTCGAAGATCTGGACCGGGTAGCCCGCAGCCACCAGACGGCGAGCCATCGGTCCGCCCATGTTGCCGAGCCCGATGAATCCGATCGTCGGTTGTTCGCTGCTCACCTGTGCCGGTCCTCTTCTCTCCCCATCCGCCGACCATCTGTCCGCC
This sequence comes from Acidimicrobiales bacterium, assembly GCA_965216675.1. Taxonomy (GTDB): domain Bacteria; phylum Actinomycetota; class Acidimicrobiia; order Acidimicrobiales; family SZUA-35; genus JAHELU01. The sequence goes on from CBDCGK010000004.1 coordinate 4,670,920, forward strand.
AGCCATCGATCTGGCGAATATCCGGTCACAGTAGATCGCTACCGTTTCCTGGTCAATTGGTCTCTTCAGTCATCGCATCATCAAAAAAATTCATGATGCTTCCATCTGCAGGGGGTAGTGTGGGACGCGATGATCCCGTCCGACCGATGGCTCCGGACCTTCGTCGCGGTGGCCGAATCCGGTGGTTTCACCGCCGCGGCGAGACGTCTCGGCGTCGGCCAACCGGCGGTCAGTCACGCCGTCGCCCGCCTCGAGACCGCACTCGGCGTTCAGCTGGTCGAGCGGTCGCCGCGGGGCCTCGCGCTGACTCCGGAAGGCCGCCTGCTCCACGGTCGGCTTGCGGCCGCACTCAACGAGATCGACGCGGCCGTCGACTCGGTTCGCCGGCTGGGCTCCAACGACGTCGTCACACTGTCGGTCTCGACATCGCTGGCCAACTTCTGGTTGCTGCCTCGACTGCCCGACTTCAAGCGCCGCCATCCCGACATCGACCTGCGGGTGATCACCACCGACAGCGACGACACCGTGGGAGTCGATGACGCCGACCTGTGGATCCCGCTCGGGCTCGAACAGCCGGCTCATCTGGAGGCGACGCTGTTCCGGGAGGAGCGGATCGTGCCGATCGCCGCCCCGGCGGTCGCCGCCGAGCTGTTCGGCGCCGAACTGTCGGACGGACGGCATCCGTCACCGGCTCTCCTGCTCGACGCGCCGCTGCTCCACCTGGAGGAGCGCTACCGGTCCCGCTACAGCTGGGAGCGGTGGTTCGCCGATCACGATGTGGTCGTAGCCGGTTCGCTCGGCGGCTACCGCAGCAACGACTACTCGCTTGTTCTCCAGGCAGCCCTCGACTCCCAGGGCGTGGCCCTGGGATGGGAGCACATCGTCACCACCCTGCTCGCCGACGGGCGGCTTGTGGCGCTGGCGCCTCCGGTCGAGACCGACCAGCCGTTCCCGATACTGCAGCGTCACCGTCCGCCCGGTGGGCCGCCGGACAAGGCCGGGTTCCTGCGGGATTGGCTTCGGGCCACGGCCTGACAGGCGCGAGCGACGGCGGGCGCGCCGGAGTACCGCGGCCAGAGGGGCCGAGCGCGCTAGCCCAGGAACTCGGCGATGCGGCTCTTCGGCCGCCCGATGATGGCCTTCCGGCCTTTGACGATCACCGGACGTTGCAGAAGCGCCTTCTGATCGACCAGCAGGTCGATGACGGCCTCCGGGTTGCCGACGTAATCATCCGGGTCGAGTTCGAGCTTCTTGAACCGCGAGTCCTTGCGGACCAGATCCTCGACCGGATCTTCGAGCCCGGCCACGATCTTCTCCAGGGCGGAGCGATCGGGCGGCTCCTTCATGTACAGCACGACGTCGTGATCGACTCCCAGCTCCTCAGCGACCGCCAAGGCGTTCTTGGAGGAGTTTCAATGGGGGTTGTGGTAGATGGTGACCTTCGCCATGGCCGTCACTCTACCTTGCGCCCGGGCGTCCAGGTGGGCATCACCGGCTTCCGGCGTCGACCAGGCGGCGGCCGAACTCGTCGAGCTCGTCAACCGACAGGTTGGCGTAGCTGAACCGGACCCAGCCCTCGTCGGTCGGGGTGAAGGCCGTGCCCGGTATGCCCAGCACCCCGTGATCGACGACGAGGTCGCGCACCACCTCGGCGGTCGGCCGGCCGGGGAACGGGTGGCGGACCCAGCCGAAGAAGGCGCCGGCCGAGGCGAGCTGGAAGCCGCCGGGTTCGTCGGCCATCACCGCCTCGAAGTGGGTGAGTGCCCGGTTGATGCCGGCCGCCTTGGCGGTTCGCCACTCGCGGGCCGTCCGCAACCCGGCGGCCGCCGCCTCCTGACCGATCCGGGGGGCGCAGATCTGCACACAGTCGAGCAGTTTGAGCGCCTCGGTCTTCACCTCGGCACCGGCCACGATGGCCCCCACCCGGTAGCCGGGGATGGCCAGGTCCTTCGAGAAGCTGTGGAGCGAGACGATGGTGTCGGCCCAGTCGGGACGGTCGAAGAGTTGGTGTGGCGGCTCGTCGGTGGTGCGGAAATTGCGGTAGGTCTCGTCGATGATCAGCGCCAGGTCGTGCTCGACGGCGAGATCGGCGAATCGGGCGATCACCTCGGGCGGGATCGTGACACCGGTCGGGTTGCCGGGGGTCACCAACAGGATGGCCCGGGTCCGTTCGGTGATCAGTGCCGCAGCCCGGTCCGGGTCGGGAACGAGGGACTCCATCGGGTCCGTTGGATGGAGATAGCGGGGAACGACACCGTCGAGCTTCAACCACATGTCGTGGTTGAAGTAGTAGGGCACGGGCACGATGACCTCGTCGCCCGGTCGGGCGAGCGTCGAGGCGATGACGCAGAACGCCTGGTTGCAGCCCCCCGTCGGCAGGAGCTGATCGTGGTCGAACGAGGCCCCGTACGACAGGGCCAGGTCCTCGGCGAACGCGTCGAGCAGATCGGGCAGGCCGGGTGGCGGCGCGTAGCGTCCGCCCGCTTCCGAGGCCGAGACCATGGCCACCCGTTCGGCCACGGCCGGTGCCGTGGCGTAACTCGGCGCGGCCTGGGAGAGGTCGAGCAGCGGCAGATCGGGATTGCGGTCGGCCACATGCCGGTGGGCATCGGCGATCGGAGACGTCGGCACGTCGAGCGTGCGGGAGATGAGTCTCATGGCCCTCCGTTATAGTCGCGCCACGTGCCGCCTCGTCCAAAGGAGCGCCCCGATGCCGGGTCGATGTCACCCGACCGAGAACTCTCGTCGCGAAAAGCGAGGTCACAGTCCGGGTTTTGCTACGAGACGTGGAGTGTTCAGAAGAGCGAGTCCTGGACGGTGAGTTCGACCGGGTCGAAGTCACCGAACTCGATTTCGAGCCCGAAGATCCGGCCGAGGTCGAAGACGAAGCGATCGCCGCTGCGTCCGAACCCGACTGCGAGCCTGCCCACCATGTAGTCGATCGTGAGGTGGTGGGCGTCACGGCGGAGATCCGCCGGGTAGTGAAAGAACTTCTCCGCCGACACTCGTGACAGGGCCGGGTTGACCCATGGCTCGAAGGTCGACGCCACTCCGGCCGACGGCCCGTCGTCGAGCAGGTTGTGCACTCGCTCTCGAGCGTCGTCGAGCCGGGCGGAGAGGCGATCAGGCGACATCGGTGTCACGAGACCCCGGAGCTTTCGACCGGCGGCGACCGACTGGGTGATGCCGAGTTGCTCGGTGACCAGATCCTCGGCCCGACGTACGACGATCCCGTCGTCGGCCTTGGCCACCACGGCGGCCATGAGCGCGCCCTGTTCGAGGAGACGCCGGTTGGTCCGCTCGGCCGTGGATGTTCCGATCTTGATAGAGCCGTCACCGAAGGCCGCCAGATAGAGCACGTTCGGCTGACGGAGGTGGGCGTCCACCGACGAGTCGATCTCGTCGCCGGCTCGGACATGAGCGTGATGGAGGCTGCCCGCCAGCGTGGCCTCGGCCACGGCACAGTCGACACACTTGCGGCCATCGGGCTGGGGACGGTTCAGGCAGTCCACGTAGTCGCCCCGGCCGGACCGGAAGGGCACCCGGCCGGGACAGTGCCAGATCGGCTGGGCGTCGACCCGGTAGTGGAGCCGAAAGCCCGGTGCCTCGACCGTTGCCGATGCGGCATCGGGTGGCCGGAGGCGCAGCCGAGCACCGGAGTCGTCCCAGCTGTAGGCGACGATGACCAACCGGTCGTCGAGCTCGATCACCCCGATCATGATAGGCGGCCCGGTCGCCCCCGATGATGGGCGGGAGCCGGTCGGGCTATGGAATCATGATCCGATGAGCGACTATGATCTCGTGGTCATCGGGGGAATGGCGGCCGGCCTGTCGTTGGCGATCTCCTCGCAGCGGTCCGGCCTCCGGGTGCGGGTTGTCGAGGCCGGTCTCACGGTGGCCTACCCCGATCTCGTCGGACGGGAGGCGTTGGACATCGGCTACGACGAACCGGTCGAGTCGATCGATGTCGATGGCACCGGTGCCGATGAACACGTCGTCGTGCGCACCTCGAAGCGAACCTACACCGCAACCGCGGCCGCGGTCACGGTCCGGGCTCCCGACCCCGATTGGGCCCCGTCGGTCGCCCTTCCGGCCGACTGCTCCCGCATCCACGTCGACGCCGTGCCGGTGGATCTCGTCGACCGCGACGTCCTGGTGGTCGGCAGCACCGATCACGCCGTCGAGATCGCGGCCCAGCTGGCCGGCGCCGGCGGACGGGTGGTGCTGGCCGCCGCCGGGCTCGACCCCAAGCTCCTGTCTCCCGCCGGCGACAACGTGCTGCGAACTTTGGAGCGGGAACGGCGGGCCACGGTGCTCTACCGCGGCTCGCTCGACTCACTGGCGCTGATCGACGGGTTCCCCGTGGCCTACTTCGACGGTCGCATGACCCCGGACCTCGAGTTCGATCACGTCGTCTTCGCCGCCAGTCGTGTCCTGGTCGACCCGTCGTCGGTCGGTTTGACCGGCGAGGCGGCCGCATCGGGTCGGGTCTGGTTCGTCGGCTCGGAGGCCGAAGCGGAGGGTCGGTTCCCGGTGGCCGACGGCTTCAACATCGGGCGCCGGATGGCCGAGGCGTTGTTCCCCGAGGTCGATCTCACGCCCGAACTCGATGAGATCGCCGTGCGGCAGCGCCTTCCCGGCGTGGTCGACGAGCTGAGGGAGGAGCACTACAACGCCACGATCACGAAGTTCGAGCCGACCCACTCCGACCTGTGGGTGCTGCGGGTTCGTCCGGACGGCGGGCGGACCTCGCACATTCCCGGTCAGTACGCCTCCCTCGGCCTTGGCTACTGGGAGGAACGGGTCGACGATGCGGTTGACCCGGCGCTCGACGACAAGTGGTTCAAGCTGGTGCGGCGCTCGTACTCGATCTCGAGCCGGATCTTCGACCAGCGCGGCTATCTGGCCGCCGACACCAGCGGCGAGGAGCTGGAGTTCTACATCGTGCTCGTGCCCCCGAGCGACGGTCACGTGCCGGGGCTAACGCCGCGGCTCGCCCTCAAACGCCCGGGCGATCGCATCTATCTCGGCCCCAAGGTGACCGGCCGCTACACGCTTGCCGCCGTCGACGATCCCGCGTCGACGGTGGTGTTCCTGTCGACCGGGACCGGCGAGGCCCCACACAACGCCATGGTCGTCGAGCTGTTGTCGAAGGGCCACTACGGTCCGATCGTCTCCGCGGTCTCGGTCCGGCAATGGGCCGATCTCGGCTATCGGGACAAGCACGACGCGCTGCAGAGCCGCTACCCCAACTACCACTACCTTCCCCTGCCGACGAGAGAGCCCGACGTGCCGAAGCGCTACATCCAGGATCTCCTGCGCGACGACGCCCTGACCGCCGAGGTCGGCGTCGAGCTCGATCCCGCGTCGACCAACGTCTACCTGTGCGGCAACCCGGCCATGATCGGCCTCCCCGAGGTCGGCGACGATGGCGACGAGCACTTTCCCCGGCCCGAGGGGGTGGTCGAGCTGCTGACCGAGAGGGGCTTCGTGCTCAGCCGGCGCGGCCGACCCGGCAACATCCACTACGAGGAGTACTGGTAGGCGGTCGTCCCGGAATCGCGCAATTGTCGGGTTCAGTTGCACCCAAAGTCACGCAAAAGTAATGTTCGATGGGTACAACAAGCGTGGACATCCACCACAGTTGCAGTTTGGAGCGAATCAGATGCACGACCCCGAGACAATTCACGACGACGCACCGGCGACGAACACCTCCGGCAACCGGCCGTTCGAAGACATCCTGAACGCCCGCATGGGTCGACGCATGGTCTTGGGCGGCACGCTGGCCGGTGCGGTCGGGACCTTTCTCGCCGCCTCGCCCGCGGCCGCGACCCGAGCGGTAACCGCCGGGTCGAAGAGCCAGGGGCGCGGACATGCTCGGGGTCGTGACAAGAACAAGCCGCTGATCGACTTCGAGGCGATTCCGCTGAATTTCACCGATCAAGCGGTCGTCTCGCCCGACTACACCATCGAGGTTCTCGTGCCGTGGGGCACCCCGCTGTCGGGCGGCGCTCCGGACTTCTCGTGGCCCGCCTCGTCGGCCGAAGCCCAGGCCAATCAGGTCGGCATCGGCCACGACGGCATGTGGTTCTTCCCGATCGGCGGCAACAGCAACGATCACGGCGTGCTCGTGATGAACCACGAGTTCGGAACGAACAGCCACGTCTTCGGTGCGTCGCAGCCCACCAGCGCGGAACAGGTGGCTGTTTCACAGGCCGCCCATGGCTGCAGCACCATCGAGATCATGCGCGACGACAGCGGCAGCTGGCAGGTCGTGCCCAGCGACCGGTCGCGTCGGATCACGGTCAACAGTCCTGTGGAGTTCGCCGGTCCGGTCGCCGGCAGCCCGCTGCTCGAGAACGCGGCAGGCAACGAGCCGCAGGGCACCCTCAACAACTGCGCCAACGGCTACACGCCGTGGGGCACCTACCTCACCTGTGAGGAGAACTACAACGGCTACTTCGGCACCGAGGACGCCGGGTGGGTCGGCAACGAGGCCCAGCAGCGCTACGGATTCAGCACCACCGGATTCGGCTACGGATGGCATCTCTACGATCCCCGGTTCGACCTGTCGAATCCCGACTACGCCAACGAAGGGAACCGGTTCGGCTGGGTCGTCGAGATCGATCCCAACCGTCCCGACCGCAAGCCGGTGAAGCGCACGGCCCTCGGACGGGTCAAACATGAGGGCGCGGCGACCACCGTCGGCCGGGGTGGCCGGGTCGTCGTCTACATGGGAGACGACGAGCGGTTCGACTACATCTACAAGTTCGTGTCGGCCGCCAACTACCGCTCGATGATGGCGAAGGGACAGTCGCCCCTCGACCACGGCACCTTGTACGTGGCCCGGTTCAACGACGACGGCACCGGCGACTGGCTGGAGCTCAGCCTGAACAACCCGGATGTGGCGGCGATCTTCTCGTCGATGGACGAGGTGTTGACCTTCGCCCGGCTGGCCGCGGATGCCGCCGGAGCCACCCCGATGGACCGACCGGAGTGGACCACGGTCGCACCGAACGGTGACGTGTACTGCACCCTCACCAACAACACCCGCAGGACCGAGCCCAATGCCGCCAACCCCCAGGCCCCGAACCCAAACGGCCACATCATGCGGTGGCGGGACAGCGACCGTCACGTCGGCACGTCGTTCGAGTGGGACATCTTCATCCTGGCGTCGTCGACCACCGACACCGAGTACGGATTCGGCTCGCCCGACGGGCTGTGGGCCGACCCCGACGGCCGCTTGTTCATCCAGACCGACGGCTCCCAGCCGGAGGGGGCCAACGATCAGATGCTGGTGGCCAACCCGGCCACCGGCGAGATCCGACGCCTCTTCAGCGGACCGGCCGATTGTGAGGTGACCGGCATCGCCGTGACGCCGGACCGGCGCACGATGTTCATCAACATCCAGCATCCCGGAAACGGCAATCCGGCGACGACGCTCTTCCCGTTCCTCGGCGACCCGGTGCCTCGCGATTCGACCATCGTCCTGCAACGTAAGGACGGCGGCATCATCGGCTCCTAGCCTCGAAGCCGGCGTTGGATGGTGACCCTCGGGCCTCGTGGGCTCGAGGGTCATCCGATTCGACCGGGATTGATCGGCCAACGGCCGTCGCGGTTAGGGTCGAGGCATGGAACATCCACCCCCCGACACCAAGGACTGGACGTGGGTTCTCGGCCAACCCTGCCCCGAGTGCGGGTTCGACGCCTCCTCCGTGCAACCCGAGGAGGTAGCCGGCCGTGTGCGGGCAAACGCCGCCGCCTGGCGGACGGTTCTCGGCCGCGGCGACATCGTGGAGCAGCGGCCACCGGTACCGCCGGGCCGGCCGCCGCAGTGGTCGGCGCTCGAATACGGCGCCCATGTCCGTGATGTCTACGCCCTGGCCGCCGAACGGCTGACCCTCATGTTGAAGAAGAAGAACCCGACCTTCGCGAACTGGGATCAGGATGCGACGGCGCGTGAAACCGACTACCGCAGCCAGGACGCCAACAAGATCAGCTACGATCTCGCCGTCAACGCCGGACGGTTTGCCGACCTGCTCGACAAGGTTCGAGGTGATCAGTGGGAGCGAACGGGGCTCAGATCCGACGGATCGGCCTTCACGGTTGCTAGTTTCGCCCAGTACCTGCTGCACGATCCGGTCCACCACCTGACCGACGTGGAGAAGGGATTCGAAGCCATCAACGAGGCGTCGCAGTAACCGGGGTCGCCAGGCACCGGCCGGTCGGCCGGATCTCGGTCCGGCCTGCGTCGTCGCCGAGCAACCGGAGGACAACGTGTCGCCCCAGACCGATCTGCGCATCGACCCTCAGCGCCTGCTGGCCCGCCTGAGCGAGCTGTCCGATATCGGCGGTATCGACGGGACGACAGGCAGCTCACGTCTCGCGTTCACCGACGCCGACAGAGCAGGACGCGATCTCGTCGTGACCTGGATGACCGACCTCGGGTTGGACATCACGATCGACGGCATCGGAAACGTCGTCGGGGTCTGGCGCCCCGACCAGATGGCCGCCGACGTCGGCGATCTGGCACCGGTCATGACCGGCAGCCACATCGACACGGTCGCCACCGGCGGACGGTACGACGGCAACCTCGGCGTGCTGGCCGGTATCGAGGTGATCGAGACGCTGGCGACCGCCGGCATCGTGCCGGCGCGGCCCCTGGCGGTCGGCTTCTTCTCCAACGAGGAGGGAGCCCGGTTCCCGCCGGACATGATGGGCTCGTTGGTCTACGTCGGAGGGCTCGGCCTGGAGCAGGCTCACAACACGGTCGGCATCGACGGCGCCACCGTGGGCGACGAGCTCGAACGCATCGGCTACCGGGGCCCCGCCCCCTGCCCCGGCCTCGTGCCCCACGCCTTCGTCGAGCTCCACATCGAGCAGGGTCCGGTGCTCGAGGAGGCGGGGGTCGACATCGGTGTCGTCGAGGGGGTCCAGGGGATCTCGTGGACCGAGGTCACGATCGAGGGTCAATCGAACCACGCCGGGACAACGCCGATGCGGCTTCGCCGCGACCCCGGTTATGCCGCGGCGTCGGTCGCCACCTTCGTGCGCTCCCTGGCCGACGAACTCGGACCGCCACAGGTCGGCACCGTCGGCATGATCGATCTACATCCGAACCTGGTCAACGTGGTCGCCGCCTCGGCCACGCTGACCGTCGACCTGCGCAACACCGACGACGGCATCCTGACCGTGGCCGAGAAGCGGCTCCACGACCACCTCGACGCGCTGGCCGCAGCCGAGGGGGTCACCGTGTCGACCCGGTCGCTGGCCCGGTTCGATCCGGTGGCGTTCGATCCCGACGTCATCGACCTCGTCGAATCGTCGGCCCGCGGCCTGGGGGCCACCACGATTCGGCTGCCGTCGGGTGCCGGTCACGATGCCCAGATGATGGCCCGGATCTGCCCCACGGCGATGATCTTCACCCCCAGTCACAAGGGCATCAGCCACAACCCGGCCGAACACACCGACCCCGAGCACCTCGCGCTCGGCGCCAACACACTGCTCCAGGTCATGACGGCTCTGGCCGACGGCGACCGGGCTCTCGACTGAGGTTCCAGGCCGCCAACCCGGCCGCTCCGAGCGGAAGGGGCAGCGCGAAACTGATCGCCCGGAACAGCAGCACGGCCGCCACGACCGACGAGGTCGGAGCCGAGCCGACCACGCCCAGAGCCCCCGTCAACCCCACCTCCATGACGCCGAGCCCACCGGGGGTGACCGGCAGGGCCGTGACCAGCCGGCCGAAGGCGAAGGCGGCAAGGATCGGAGCCCAGCCCAGGACCGAACGGTCGACGCCGGTCGCGCGCAGGCACAGGACCAGGAGCAGGTACAGGTTGGCGTGCCCGGCCAGTGTGGCTCCGGCCAGTGCCCAGCCCCGTGTCGAGAGGAGGCTCTTGGTGTCGATCCGGAGAACCTCCAACCGCTCCGGCCAGCCGGACCCACCGACCGGCAGGCGGTTGACCAGGCGCCCGAACAGGGCCGCGGTCGACGGCCCGGCGACCACCACGCCGAGCACAACGAGAGCGGCGCCGAACAGGGCCGCCCCTATCAACCCCGCCCGGATCAGCGTGCCGTCGACTGGGCGTTGACTGCTCAGCCACAGCAGGGCGGGCAGCGGCGTGCCGAGCTTGATCAGAATGTCACCGATCCCGGTCACCATGATCGACCGGGCGATCGCGGCGCCGGCCAGCCCGAACGACCGGTACATGGCCCAGATGAGCGCGATCGACAGCGCGCTGCCTCCCGGTATCAGGTTCGTGACCGCAGTGGTACTCCAGTCGGCCCACACCGCCCGCCCCAACGTCAAGCCGGGCAGCGCGGCCAGCTGCGACAGCGACGGGGAGACCAGGTTGGCGGCCACCACCAGACCGAGCAGCAGGGAACCGGCAAAACCCAGGTGCGACGGGGTGGCCCGGAGCCGGTCGAGCACCTCGGTGTAGGGGGCGATGGACGGCAGAAGCCACCCGAAACAGAGGGCGGCGACGGCCAACCCGACGATCGAACGGGCGATGTCGGCCGGCCTGATCGACCGTCCCGATCGAGTCGTCAACCGGACTCGGCTCCCTGATGGGGCCCTGGGATCCTACAGGACCTGGGAGCCGTACATCTCGCCCAAGGGGTCGGCGATCAGCTCGAGACGTTCCCCATCGGGGCCCATGAAGTAGATCGACGAGCGGTCTTCGAACACGATCTCGACGCCTGCATCCTCGAGCCGTCCCCGAAGCCTATGCCAGTTCGCCTCGGTCACCGAGATGGCGATGTGGTGCAGGCCGCCCAGAACCTCTGCGTAGTCGCCGAGTCCCAGACCGGGAAAGTCGAAGAACGCCAGACCGTTTCCGTTGCCGATGTCGAAGAAGAAGTGGGTCGAGCCCTGGTAGTCACGGTTCTCGAACAGGTCGGTCAGCGGGAACTCGAGGATGCCCTGGTAGAAGTTGATCGTGCGCTCGACATCCGACGACAGGATCGCCATGTGGTGAACGCCGCGGGCTGTTGATGGGGGTCGCTCGGCGGCCGGCCGCAGGTAGGTGCTACGGAGCCGGTCCCATTCGGCCGACCGGTCGGTGGGTTGATCGTCGGTGGTCGCGGTTGTGTCGGCCATGATCGTCTCCTGTTCGCCGTCTCGACGCGTCCGGACGGATCGTTCCACCCTAGCTTCGGGGCGGGCGAACATGGATTCCGAGCCGCACGAACCGATTCCGTGCCGCCCTGAACGATCGGGGCTAGCCTGGCCGTGTGGGGATTGTCCGGCGCTGTGCGGTGCTTGCGACGGGTCTGGTCGTCATCCTGTTGACGTACGGCTCGTCCCCGTCGGCCGCGCATTCCGCGGTCGAGTCGTCGAATCCGACCGACGGGGCCGTCATCGACGAGCCGGTGGTCGAGATCACCCTGGTGTTCATCGAACCGTCCGAGCCGTTGGATGAGGGGTTCCAGGTTGTCGAGTCCGACGGCGACCGGCGGCCTCCGACCGACTGGGTGACCCGGGACGGGCGAACCTTCGTACTCCACTTCGATCCTCCGATCACCGGGGGTGAAACGGGGATGCAGTGGTCGATTCGTTCCGCCGACTCCCATGTGGTCAGCGGCGGCTTCAGCTTCACGGTCACCGCGTCGGCCGACGAGACGGCCACCACGGCGGAAGCGGCCGTGCCATCGGACGGTGTTGCTGCCGGAGCGGACCAGGCCGGCGACGAGACCGACGATGCGGCCGTCACACGAGCACCGGCACCGGCCGAATCCGGGTCCGCAGCGTCGCCTCCGGTCGCAACGGATCAGCCGACGATCAGCTCGGCACCGGCATCGATCACTCCGGCCGAGGGTGCAGGCGGTGTGCCACCGGAAGGCACGATCGGCATGCGGGCCGCAGCCGTTGTCGGGCGCTTCGCCTCGATGGCCGGATCGCTGGTCGCCATCGGCGCGCTGGTGTTCCTGGTTCGGGTGCTGCGAGGCGGCGAAACCGAGGGCCGCCTCGTCGTCACCGTCGCCAGGCGCGCCGCATTGATCGTCGCCGCCGGAGCCGTCGTCGAAGCGGCGTCGCAGGTGGCCATCCGGAGCCGTGACTGGATGGCATTGTTTTCGCCTGCGGAGTGGGTCGAGGCTCTCTCGACCCGTTTCGGCGGGGCCGTGGCGCTGCACCTCATCGGAGCCTTCGGTGTGGCGACCGGCAGCTACTTCCGTCGGGAACAGGTCACGCCGCAGAGCGCCCGGACCGTCCGGGCCGGCCTCACCGCTGTCGGCGTGTTGGCCGCGGGGCCGCGACGGCCGCCACCCGCCACGGGCACCGAGGGTGTGGGTTCGGACGACGCCGGGCCGTCGCTCGGCCCGCCTCGGTTCCGCTGGCATCTCGCCTCCACCGCCTCCGGTGCGGCCCTCGGTGCGTTCGCCCTGGTGGCGGCCGCTGTGATCGACGGGCACACACTCAGCGGCCCGCACCCGGTGTGGTCGGCGCTCTCCGCGTCGGTACACGTCGTCTCCGGTTCGGTGTGGCTGGGGGGCGTTCTGGTGTTGTTCCTGCTGCTACGTGGGCGGCTGGAAGCGGGGCGGCGGCTCGAAGCCGTCGACCTCGCGGTGCGTTACTCGGTGCTGGCCACCGTCGCGCTGGTGGCCGTCTCCATGGCCGGGCTCGTGCTGACGTGGGCCCATGTCGATTCGCTGTCAGAGATCTGGACGACGACATGGGGCCGGTTGGTGCTGGCGAAACTGTCCCTGGTTGCCGTGGCCGCCTCCCTCGGCGGTGTCAACCACTTCGTGGTCATCCCCTCGCTGGTGGAGCGAACCGAGGATGTCGGACTCGGGTCGCGGCTGAAACGGCTGATCGCCGCCGAGGTCGTGGTGATCGTGGCGATCGTGTCCATGACCGCCCTGCTGGTGGGGGCCGGAACCTGAGCGCCCCAGCGCGTCATCGGTTTTCGTCGCCACCACCGTCGCCGATGTCGAGGACCATCTCGACGCCCGGGGCCTCACCGGTGAGCGCGGTGTCGCTGTCGGCCTGGGCCGACCGGTAGATTCCCTTGGCCATCAACGACGACTCCGCCGCCCGTCTGGCCCCATAGATCCGTGATCGCACGGCGTGGACCGCCGCGCCGTCGGGTTGGGCTTCCGCCGCCCACTCGATCACCTGACAGGCCATCCGCAGGTCGCCGTCCGCTGCCAGGACCTCGGCCCGCTCGACCAGGCGGTCCACGCCGCCGGCCAGCGCGGCGATCTCGGTCCCGACCGCAGCATCGGACGGTGGTTTGAGACGAGCGGGATTCCCGTCCCACCAGCCCCCGAACAGCCTCCAGATGTTGCGTATCGTGAACTCCGGCTCGTCATAGAGCGGGCGGAGGTAGGGAAGCGCCAGCGCCTCGGCCGGGACCGAGACCGAAGGCAGGATCTCGTCCAGGACGGCGCCGGCGTTCATCGCGTCGACGACGTCGAACACCAGCGTCTCCAGGTGGCCGGCCACCGTCTCGAGACACCGGGTTATCCGGGCCGTGCCGGCGATCGGGAGGCCGTGCGCCGGCACGAACAGCTCCGGTCCCATGGCCGCCATGGCCCGCAGTGACTCGACCCATTCGATCGGGTAGCGCTGCACCTTCTGCGGGTTGCCGCAGTTCGGCCAGTTCCAGATGAACTGGTCGCCGGCGCAGATCATGCGGTGCTGCGGGATCCAGGTCCAGGTGTGGTCGTCGGTCTCGCCCCGGCAGTGATGGAACTCGAAATCGAGATCGCCGATCCGCCGATCGAGGCGCTCGCCGTAGGTCAGGTCCGGGGCCAACGTACCCTCGGGGATGAAGGGGCGATCGGTCGACGCTGCGGCGGCCCTGGCGGCGCCGCCGAACTGTCGCCGGTTGATGACCTGGTTGTAGCCGCTCGTCAACCGGTAGCGGTCGAAGCGGCTGAGGATCCGCTCATGGCCGATGACGGTCGGCCGATTGTCGCCTCGAGCCTCGGCGTCGGCGGCGAAGGCCCGGGATCCGCCGACGTGGTCGAGGTGGCCGTGGGTGTACACGATCGTGTCGACCGGGGCGTTCGACCATCGTCGCAGCGCCTCGACGACCGCACGGCCCGACTGGGCACCGCTGGCGTCGAAGGCGACCAGGCCAGCTCCGCTGTCGACGGCCACGACGTGGCTGAACGACTCGACGATGGCGACACCGTCGGCCAGTTCGCTGAGTTCCTCGGTCACCCGGTTGACCGCGACATCGGCGACCCCGGTGTCGATGATCCGTGCCGACAGCTCCAGCGGGTGCTCACTCACTGGCCGACTCCTCCGGCGTGTCGTTCGGCTGACATGTCGGGATGGTAGCCGCACGGCCGGATTCCCGCCCTCCCGGACCGTTCATCTCGGGGTCGGCGGCGGGGCCTCGGCGCACGCTTCCAGGGGTTTTTCGAGTCGAGGGCGGCATCCTTGTAGGCGGTGAGCCCGACCGATACCACGACCACGACGGAGACTGTTCAGCCGGCCACGTCCGGCGGCTCGACCGTCACCCCGAGCCCATTCGTCGCCGATGCCGAGCGGGCGGCGGATCTGCGACGGATGAAGGTGTTCGCCACCTCTCTGCTGCTGGTCGCCGCCGTGATCTTCGTCTTTGCTCGTCGTCTGGAGGTCGACGGCAACGCCTGGGGCTACGTGCGCGCCACCGCCGAGGCCGCCATGGTCGGCGCGCTCGCCGACTGGTTCGCGGTGACGGCCCTGTTCAAGCACCCCCTCAACATCCCGATTCCCCACACTGCCATCATCCAGAAACGCAAGGACGAGATCGGGGCCAGCCTGGGATCGTTCGTGCAGGACAACTTCCTCACCCGGCCGGTCATCACCGAACGGCTGCGGGAGGCCAACCTGGCCGAGCGTCTCGGGCACTGGCTGGCCGACGCCGACAACGCCACGCTCGTCGGTGAGCAGAGCGCCGCCGTCGTGCGGGGTGTGACCGAGGTGCTGCAGGACGAGGTCATCCAGACCGGCATCGAGGAGGTCGTCGTCGAGCGGGCGAAATCCGTCAAGGTGGCGCCGATCATGAGCCGGGTCGTCGACGCGGCCATTCTCGGTGACCACCATCAGACCCTGCTCGAAGGGGTCCTGACCGGTCTCGGCCACTTCATGGAGGAGAACCGGGAGAGCTTCCGCCACCGGCTGACCCAGGAGTCGCCGTGGTGGGTGCCCGAGCCGATCGACGATGCGGTGTTCGACAAGATCTACACCGGTGTGCGTCGCTTTCTCACCGACATCGGCAACGACCGCAACCACGAGATGCGGGTCGACATCGACCGCCGCACCGCCCGCCTGGCCGAGGAGCTGCGCACGTCGCCGGCGATGATCGAGCGGGGCGAGGCGCTCAAGGAGGAATTCCTCGATCACCCCGAGGTCAGAGCCTGGTCGGCCACCCTGTGGAAGCGCATCAAGTCCGGTTTGCTGGAAGCGGCCGAGTCGCCGGAGTCCGAGCTGCGACAACGGCTGGAGGAGGCGTTGACCGAGGCCGGGCGTTCGCTGTCGGCCGATGCGGAGCTGCGGGCCAAGATCGATACCTGGATCGTCGACGCCGTCGGCTACATCGCCGATCAGTTCCGGGGCGA
This sequence comes from Acidimicrobiales bacterium, assembly GCA_965216675.1. Taxonomy (GTDB): domain Bacteria; phylum Actinomycetota; class Acidimicrobiia; order Acidimicrobiales; family SZUA-35; genus JAHELU01. Next base: position 4,686,472 of record CBDCGK010000004.1, read on the forward strand.
GGTGGCCGACCTCATCGCCACGACCGTCCAGCGATGGGACACCGCCGAAACCGCCGACCGGCTGGAGCTGCAGGTGGGGCGGGACCTGCAGTTCATCAGGATCAACGGAACGCTGGTCGGCGGCGCCGCCGGCTTCGTCATCCACGCCATCTCCGAGCTGTTGCTCGCCTGACCTCTGGCGTTCTGGCCCCGGTACCCGGTATGTCCATCCGTCGTTTGTCCGGATCTGACCTCACACCCTCGAACTTTTCGCGCTCGACGCCCCTCGATGGGGGCGTGGACCCATCAAAGTTCGGGCCTCCTGGGGCGTCAGCCGCGAAAAGTTCGATGAGACGGTCGCCGGTGTTTCCAGCATCGCGCCAGTTCAGCCGCTAGTCGAGGAAGTCGTCGGGCAGGAGGGTGGGGGAGCGGTCCAGCTTCGCCCGGAACGACCGGCGATCGAACCGCGGGAGCAGCTCGGCGGCTGTCACCGAGGCGTCCGAGTCGGTCAGACCGACCGTCGAGGCCAGGAAGCCCAGTACGTCCTCCGGCGACTCGCCCCGCCGGCGGCGGTCGTCGAGATCGACCGCGCCGTGACGTTTGGCCAGCCGATCGCCGTTGGCGGCCAGGATCAGCGGAACGTGCACGTAGCGGGGTCTTGGGTGCAGGTCCAGCAGCTCGTAGAGCAGCAGTTGACGGCAGGCCGACTCGGCCAGATCGTCGCCTCGAACCACCTCCTCGATTCCCTGCGCCGCGTCATCGACCACCACAGCCAGGTGATAGGCCGGTGTTCCGTCGTTGCGTTGGACCACGAAGTCGTCGAGTTCGAGCTCGATTGCCCCGAGGAGCTCGTCGACGACGGTGCGGGTCGCACCACCCGCCCTCACCCGCAGCGCCGCGGGCCGTTCGGCCGCCCGGCGGGAACGCTCGACCGAATCGAGCTGGGCGCACGTGCCCGGATAGTGATGACCGGCGTGAGGTCGGTTCGGGGCACTGGCCGCCTCCCTGATCTCCCGGCGCGAACAGAAACAGGGATAGATCAGATCCGCCTGCATCAGCCGGTCGACCGGCTCCCGGTAGCGGTCGAGGTGGTCGGACTGGTTGATCGTGGGTTCGTCCCAGTCGAGACCGAGGGCGGCGAGGTCATCGGCCTGTGTCCGGTAGTGTTCGGCTCGCACGGCGGCCGTGTCCAGGTCCTCGAATCGGAGCAGGAACCGAGAGCCGTCGTCACGGGCGTAGAGCCAGGCCAGCACCGCGGTCCGGAGGTTCCCGAGGTGGAGGCGTCCCGTCGGCGACGGGGCGAAACGACCGGTGGGCATGGCACCAAGCATGCCTCCGGTTTGTGTCGGGGCCAACGACGCAGCTCGGGGGGGGGTCAACGGGCCGGAACCGACCGTGACCTCACCGATAGACTGTCGCCATGAGCACCGAGCCGCTGAGCACCGACCGGATGAGCACCGAGCCGTCGAGCGGGTCCGCCACGCTCACCAGCCTCGAACCAGGACAGCCGATCGTGTACGACGGCAATCGGATGACACGTGTATCGCCCGAGCTGGCCGCCGCCTTCACCGCCGGTGACCGGTTGCTCGTGGTCAACGGCACCGGGGATCTCCTCCACGTACCCGCCGCGGAGTGGCAGATCGCAGCCAACGCCGTGGGACGGGCCCACGAGGCCTTCTCCCGGCTCGGTCCGGTGTCCGACGACGCCATCAGCGAGTTCTTCGACCGTTTCGCCTCGAACCTGGCCGACGACGAGCGGTTCGCGGCCATCGCCGAGGCCAACGCCGCCGACGTGGCCGGTGCCGAGGCTCGAGGTCGCTCGACGACCCGACTCCGGCTGTCGGATTCCATGCGAGCCGACATGATCGACGGCCTGCGGATGTGGCGGGACGCGGCCTCCGGGCGGGATCAGGTCGTCGAGACGATCGACCACGACGGCTGGAGCCTGGAGCAGCGGGTGGCGGGACTCGGGGTGGTCGGCTTCGTGTTCGAGGGCCGTCCCAACGTCTTCGCCGACGCCTGCGGCGTGTTGCGCTCGGGCAACACGGTGGTGTTCCGCATCGGGTCCGACGCCCTCGGCACCGCCCGGGCCATCGTGGCCAACGCACTCGATCCGGCCCTCGACGCGGCGGGACTTCCACCCGGTTCGGCCAGTCTGGTCGACAGCTCGGCCCACGCTGCCGGGTGGGCCATGTTCAGCGACGCCCGCCTGGCCCTCGCCGTGGCCCGCGGCAGCGGTCCTGCAGTGGCCCAGCTCGGCGCGGTGGCCCGCCAGGCCGGCATCGCGGTCAGCCTGCACGGCACCGGCGGAGCCTGGATCGTCACCGGCAACGGTTGCGACCCCGATCGGCTCGAAGCCGTGGTGTCGGCATCGCTCGATCGCAAGGTGTGCAACACGCTGAACACCGTGTGCGTGCATCGGGCCGGAGCCGAGACGCTGATTCCCCGGGTGCTGTCGGGGCTGAGCGCCGAGGCAAGACGGCTGGGGGTCCAACCGAAGCTCCACGTCACCGAGGCCGCCCGGCCCTTCGTGGGGTCCGACTGGTTCGAGACCAAAGTGGAGATCGGTCGGGCCGACGGCCCGTCGATGGAGCCCATGGCCGAGCCGATCGCCGACGACGAACTCGGTCGGGAATGGGAGTGGGAATCGTCACCGGAGATCACGCTCACCGTCGTCGACGACGTGGCCGATGCCGTCGAGGCCTTCAACCGGTACTCGCCCCGCTTCGTGGCCAGCCTCGTCACCGACGACGTCGACCAACAGGACTGGTTCTGGTCGGCGATCGACGCCCCCTTCGTCGGCGACGGGTTCACCCGCTGGGTCGACGGCCAGTACGCCCTCAACCGTCCGGAGCTCGGACTCTCCAATTGGCAGTTCGGCCGTTTGTTCGGGCGAGGTGGCGTCCTGTCGGGCGACAGCGTCTACACGATCCGCAGCCGGGTTCGCCAGGTTCGACCCGACGTCCGTCGCTGACCCCGACCGCCTCGACCGTGTGCCCTTCGGGTCATGGCGACGGCTCGTGATCGACCACAACCAGCGAGCCCCCTGCGGCTTCGGCCCGGGTGCGAAGACGGTCCACGACGTCGTCGAGGCGCGGATTTGTGGCGGTGGTCGGCCCCAGATCCAGCTCGATTCGGTGGCCGGAGTGATCGCTGACCACCTCGGTCATACGTCGCTCGAACCGGCCGTGACTACCCAGCCACAGGAGCCCCTCCACCACCACCCGATGTTCGGCGTTCTCCGACGGTCCTGGCCCAGCGGTGTCCGGTTCGACCCGGACCGGTCGCAGGAGCTGGGCTCCCACCGTCGCCCCCAGGCCGACGAGTACGGCCCACTGGATGTTCGGTGCCAGCCAGAGGGTGGCCAGCCAGGTACTCCACGCCAGAACGGCGTCGGTCGGCGACGTCCGGCCCAGCTCGACGAGCGCTCGAAGGTTCAGCAGACCGGCCACCGCCCCCACGACGACCGCTCCGAGAATCGCCTGTGGCAGCGGGTCGAGCACCCCGGCGAACGGCAGGAAGGCCAGCACCATCATGCCGGTGATACCGCCGCTCCAACGGGTTCTCGCACCGGCCAGTCGGTTGACTGAGCTGCGGGAGAACGACCCGCCGACCGGAAACGCCCCGGAGAGGCCGCTGACGAGGTTGGCCACACCCTGGCTGATCAGTTCCCTGTCGGCGTCCCAGCGGGTGCTGTCGTCGGCGGCGAAGACGCGGGCGATCGAGGATGGTTCCACGAACCCGATCAGCGCGATGACCAGGGCTCCGATGGTCAGCGCGCCGGCCGAGCGCCAGGGCAGATCGATGCTGATCGACGGCAGCCCTTCCGGCACGCCGGACGGGTCCCCGACGACCAGGCCGGGGTCGGACACGATGGTCGAGTAGACGAGTCCGACGGCGACGGCGATCGCCACGCCCGGGAACAGCTTGTGGACGCGACGACCACCGATCATGATGGCCAGGGTCGCCATCGACAGGCCGATGGCCGCCGGTTGCCAGGTCGCGGGATGAGTCACCGACCAGATGGCGTCGCCGACGGTCGACGAACCGGGGATGAGTGTGGAGTTCCCCACCGCCCGGGGCAGCTGCGACGAGAGGATCAGAACGGCGGCGGCACTGGTAAAGCCCGTCAGGACGGGTTGGGCGACGAGATAGGCGACCCAGCCCGCCCTCAGCAGGCCGAACAGGATCCGGAAGCCGCCGACCATGACGGCCAGGAGCGCACCCGTGGCCACGTAGTCGGGATCGCCACTGTTGAACCCCGCGCCTTGGAGGGCGGCCAGTGTGAGGAGGCTGGTGAGGGCCACGGGTCCGGTCTGCAGGAACGGCGACGAGGCGAAGGGAGCGCAGGCGATCAACGGCAACGCCGACGCGAACAGGCCGGTGACCGGAGGCATGCCGGCGATCTGGGCGTAGGCCAACGACTGGGGGATCAGGAGCAGGGCGACGCTGAACCCGGCCAGCAGATCGGCCGACTGCGGTTTCGATCGGTGTTCGGTCATGGCTTGGTCGCATCTCGGTCGTGCTCGAGGATGGTCGGTCAGGGTAGTGACCGCGACCACCTGATCCGCATCGGCCGCCGTCGGTGTGTCCGTGAGTCTTTGCGCCGCGCCGGAAAGCCGCTAGACAGGGTGGGTGAACGATGCCTCCCATGCCAGCCCGCAACTCGTCATCATGGCCGCCGGTCTGGGCAGCCGCTTTGGCGGCGTCAAGCAGCTGGCCCGGGTCGGACCGGACGGCGAGGCCTTCCTGGACTTCTCGATCAAGCAGGCCCTGGCCGCCGGGTTCGGGTCGGTGGTGATGATCGTTCGCACCGACATCGAGGCCGACGTCCGCGATCACCTCGCCGAACAGCACGGCACGGACCTGAACGTGAGCTTCGCCCGACAGGACGATCTCGGGCCGCCTCGCGACAAGCCGTGGGGCACGCTTCACGCCGTGCTGAGCGCGGCCAAGGTCATCGAGCGGCCGTTTGCCGTCATCAACGCCGACGACTACTACGGGGCCCGTTCCTTCGATCTGGCCGCCGAGTACCTCCGGGGCATCGAACCCGGGCGTTCGGCCAACGTGGCCTTCGAGATCGGCAACACGGTGCCTCCTACCGGGTCGGTGACGCGGGCCGTCTGTGCGGTGGCCGACGGTCGGCTCACGTCGATCGTGGAAACCGAGAATTGCCGGAGAAACGACGACGGCACCTTTTCCGCCGGCGGCGTCGAGGTGCCGTCGACGACCCCGGTGTCGATGAACATGTGGTGTTTCGAGGAGTCGATACTGTCGGCGTTCCGCGAGCGGTGGGAGGCCTTCCTGGCCGCGAACGAACATCGACCCAAGGCCGAGGCTCAGCTGCCGACCGTCGTCGGTGAGCTGATGACCGCCGACCGGATCGTCGTCGACGTGGTCCGTTCGCCCGAGCGGTGGATCGGCATCACCAATCCCGAGGACTTCGACCTGGCCAAGGCGGCCCTCGCCGGCTGACCGGCTGTGAACCCGGCTGTGAACCCGGCTGGGTGAGATCGCGGGCCACTCGGCCCGTCGGGGCTGGTCGAGTGGCCTCAGCCGAGCCGCTTGCGTTGCAGTTTGCCCAGCGCCGTCCTCGGCAGTGGTGCGGTTCGCAGGACGAGCTCTTTCGGGGCGCACCATCGTCCGAACCGGTCGGCCACCTCGGCTCTGATCGCTTCGAGCGTCGGCGGTGCCGCCGGGTCGGCGGGCACGACGATGGCCACCACCTTGTGGCCCCACTCGGCGTTGGCGCGTCCGACCACGGCGGCATCGGCCACGTCGGCCCGCTCGCTCAGCAGTGTCTCGATCGGCCCCGGCCAGACCTTCTCTCCGCCGGTGACGATGACATCGGCGGCCCGGCCTTCGACCTCGAGGCTGCCGTCGGTACGCCAGCGACCGAGATCACCGGTCGGAAACCACCCACCGTCGACGAATGGCGACGGACCGGACCGGTAGCCCCGGAACAGCATCGGACCTCGCACGTGGATCACGCCGGTCGAACCCGGTCGGGTGATCCGGCCACCACCGTCGTCCACCAGGTCGATCTCGCAGCCGTCGAGTATCCGGCGGCCGTACACCACCCCGGACCCGGTCTCGGTCATGCCATAGGTGGGAACGACGTTGTCGGCCAAGTCGTCGGGTGGGGCGGCTCCGCCGATCAGCACGGTTCGAAACAGCGACGCCGGCACCTGATTCAACGCCCTGGTGACCAGCGAGACCAACGTCGCCCCGTCGGCGGCGGCCTCGATCACCGCCTGAGCATCGAAGCCCGGGTGAACGGTGAGTGGCGTTCCGGTGACCAGTGCTCGTAGAACCACCGACAGACCACCGATGTGGGCGAGGGGAAGGCAGGCCAACCAGCGGTCGGTCGCGGGGTCGACGGCGAGGGCGGCGCTGGTGGCCCGGGCCGACGCCTCGATCGAGTCGTGGGTGTGGACGACGGCCTTCGGCCGGCCCGCCGTGCCGCTGGTGGCGATGACGAGGGCGTCGCCCTGGGCCACCGGCTGGCCCTCCGGATTGGGCTCGCGCTCGACGGAACCGTCGGCCGAGAGGTGCACGACCACCGTTGGGTTGACCGCCTCGAGCACCGCTTGACGTGGTCCGGCCGGCAGGCGGGGATCGATGGGGGCGACGGCGGCGCCGGACTCCCAGGCCGACACGATGAGATCGACGAAGGCGTCGCCGGCCGGTCCATCGATGGCGATCAGGTCGGGCACGGTCTCGATCCTAGGATCTCGAGGGCCGCTTCCGTCCCGGGGGTCCGGCCGCCCGCCGGCCGGGGTGGGTCCGCAGCGAACCGGCGGGCGATCGGCGGTAGTCTCGTGTCGATGACGGGCAACAACGACAGGTCAAGCCGATGACAGGGAAGCCGATGACGCTGGAACCGACCCTGGTCTGGCGCGACGGGTCCCTTATTCCGTTCGCCAGTGCCACCACCCACGTCCTGGCGCACTCGGTGGCCCGGGGTTCGCAGATCTTCGACGTCCTGCTGGTGGTGGGCGACGCGGAGAGCCCGGCGGCGCTCGGTCTGAGGGAGCATGTGACCCGTTTCGTGCGATCGGCGACGACGATGGGCATGGAGAACCTGCCCGACATCGGACGGATCGAGCAGGCCGTGGCCCGAACCGTCACGGCCAACCTGGCGGAGGCCGGACTCGACGTCATCGAGTCCGGCCCGCTCGTGGTCAAGCTGATCGCCTCCTGGGACGGACCCTCGCTGACCGTCGTGCCGGCCGACCGTACGCCGACCGTCTACGTGACGGTCACGCCCTTGGGATCGGGCGGAGATGGCATGGACCTGGTCCTGGCCCCGCCGAAACCGATCGCGGTCAAGACGGCGGCGATGCCGAAGATTCCGGCCTCGGTCCTGCCACCGTCGATGAAGGTTGCGGCCGGGTACACCCCCGGTCTGCGCCATCACCTGATGGCCGCCGACGACGGGTTCGATCAGGTCGTCTTTCGGACGATCGACGGCCGGGATCTGGCGGAGTCGGTCACATCCAGCGTGTTCGTCGTCGCCGACGGACGGATCGCCGTCCCACCGATCGACACGGTACTGGACGGCATCACCCGGCGGACGGTGCTCGACATCGCCACCGACGCCGGTATCCCCTACACGGTGCGCGCTGTGAGCTGGGACGAGGTCGAGGCGGCCGACGAGCTGTTCATGTCATCGTCGATCCGCCTCGTGACCCCCGTTGGGCGCCTGGACGATCGGGTGCTGGATGCCCCCGGGCCTGTCGCCACGTTGCTGGTCGACGCCATGGCCCGGCTGCTCGCCGGCGACCATCCGCGGTCGCGGCGCTGGCTGACCCCGTTGGCACCACTGATCCCACCGGCCCCATAGGCCGATCAGGATCGAGGCGTCAGCCCATCGACCGGGCGACGGCGATCGAACGCAGTGCCTCGGTCGAACGGCGGGCGCTGGCGTCCAGGTGGCCCTCGATCAGACCGGTCCACATCGACCCGCCGTAGTGGAGTCGGCACTCGGCCCGACTTCGGTGGTCTCCGTCGTCGATCGGAATCACGGTCACCTCCATGGTCCATGGGGCGTGGTCGCGTCCGTCGGTCTCGGAGCGGTCGAACCGCACCCGGCCCGGTTGCCGCGGTTCCGAACCCGGAGGGTCATGCACGGTTCTGGCCATCCGAAGCCGTTTGGAGCGGGCCAGCGGACCGATGGTGGCCCGTAGCGTGACCCACCACTCGGGACCGGCGCCGGCCGGCGGGCCGTCGTCGATGTCGGCGATGGGCTCGACCCGGTGGACGAGTTCGATCCAGTCGGGAAACGTCGCCAGGTCACTCACGACGGCGAAGAGTTCGTCGGCCGTTGCCACCGTTTCTGCTCGGAACACCTTCTCCACCGACCCAGTGTGCCCGGTATCCTGGCCGCTGTGGCACTGACGGCTCGTACGATTCGGATCGACCATTGGCCGGCGGAGGTGCGATCGGAACTCGATCCGTTCCGTGTCGGCATCCAAACCGGTCTGCTCTGGAAGGGAAACGGGCGCTCGCTGGCCGGGATCGGGGAGGTCGAACGGATCCGTGTCGAGCGGCCCGGTGGTTTCGCCGACGCCCAGCGACGCCTCGCAGCCGTGATCGACGACGGCGATGTGGCAGGCCCCGGGTCCGGCGGAGGCGCCGACGTGGCCGGCACCGGACCTGTTGCCTTCGCCGCGTTCGAGTTCGACCCGAGGGCCGACGGCGAGCTCGTCGTTCCGGAGTTCGTGCTCTGCCGGACCCCCACCGGTGAACTGTGGTTGACTGCGCTCGGAGAGCCGTCCCAGGTGGTCAGCGCCGCCGCCGACGCCCTGATCGAGGCGGCGATGGGCGGAATCCCGGTCCGGGACGTCGCACCGGAGCCGACCACGATGACGCTGTCGTCGACGCTGACGCCGGAACACTGGCGCGACGACGTCGTCGGTGCAGCCCGAACCCTGATCCGGACCGGTGAACTCGACAAATGTGTGTTGGCTCGGGAGCTCGCGGTGACGGCGGACGCCGCCTTTGACCCCGCCGTGGTCATGACCCGCCTCGATCAGACCTTTCCCACCGCCAACCTGTTCCTGGTCGACGGCTTCTTCGGCGCCTCGCCCGAACTGCTCGTGGCCCGCCTCGGCGACGTCGTCCGGGCCCATCCGCTGGCCGGTACGTTGCCCCGATCGACCGACCCCGACCGAGACCGCACGCTCGCCGCCGAGCTGCTGGCGTCGGACAAGAACCGTTGGGAGCACCGGATAACGATCGACTGGCTCCTCGACACGTTGCTGCCGTTCTGCTCCTATGTCGATGCCGAGCCCGAACCGTCGATCGTGTCGCTGGCCAACGTGCATCATCTCGGGACCAGGGTCGAGGGCCGGCTGTCCTCGCCGGCAGCGTCGGTTCTGGAGCTGGTCGCGGCGCTGCATCCGACGCCGGCTGTCGGCGGCGACCCGCAGAAGGCGGCGCTCGACCTCATCGCCGAGATCGAGGAGGCCGATCGGGGCCGCTACGCCGGTCCGACCGGGTGGGTCGACGGCAGCGGCAACGGCGAGTTTGCGGTGAGCGTGCGATCGGCCCAGTTCGAGGCACCCGACCGGGTCCGCTTGTTCGCCGGGGTGGGAGTCGTCGGCGACAGCGACCTCCAGGCCGAACTCGACGAGACCCGGGCCAAGTTCCGGGCCATTCTGGGGGCTCTCGTCCAGCCCTGACCCCAAGTTTCGTCGCGAAAGCCGAGGCGACGCCTCGCTTTTCGCGACGAAAGCTGGGACGGAGTCAGTAGTGGTAGGGGAAGGCGGACCAGTCCGGGTCGCGCTTCTCCAGGAAGGCGTCGCGTCCCTCGCGCGCCTCGTCGGTCATGTAGGCCAGGCGGGTGGCCTCACCGGCGAACACCTGCTGACCGACGAGACCGTCGTCGATGAGGTTGAACGCGAACTTGGCCATGCGCTGGGCCGTGGGGCTCTTGCCGCAGATCTCCCGGGCCCATTGGAGGGCTTCGGTTTCGAGGTGGTCATGGTCGACGACGGCGTTGACCGCCCCCTGACGGTGGGCTTCCTCCGCCGTGTAGGTCCGGCCGAGGAAGAAGATCTCCCGGGCGAACTTCTGCCCGACCTGGCGGGCGAGATAGGCCGACCCGAAACCGCCGTCGAAGCTGGCCACGTCGGTGTCGGTCTGCTTGAACCGGGCGTGCTGCCGGCTGGCCAGCGTCAGGTCCGACACCACGTGCAGGCTGTGTCCGCCCCCGGCGGCCCACCCCGGTACGACGCAGAGCACCACCTTGGGCATCATGCGGATGAGCCGCTGGCACTCGAGGATGTGGAGCCGACCGCTGCGGGCGGGGTCGATGGTGTCGGCCGTCTCACCTTCGGCGTACCGATAGCCGTCCTTGCCCCGGATGCGCTGGTCGCCTCCCGAACAGAAGGCCCAGCCGCCGTCGCGGGCTGACGGACCGTTGCCGGTGAGGATGACCGCCCCGACATCGGATGACATGCGGGCGTGGTCGAGGGCCCGATAGAGCTCGTCGACCGTGTGGGGCCGGAAGGCGTTTCGGACCTCCGGACGATCGAACGCGATGCGCACCGCACCGACGTCGTTGGCCCGGTGATAGGTGATGTCGGTGAAGTCGAAGCCTTCCACCTGGTGCCAGGCCGACGGGTCGAAGATCTCGGATACCTGCTGGGTCATAGCGGGCCAGCCTACTCAGTCCCACCTCCGGCGGAACTTTGAGCCTCCAGCGACCGGCTGCCGGGTCGGCGGAGGCTCAAAGTTCTGGCGAGGGGGGTCGGTGGGAGCCCGAAGTTCGAGCGGGGGTCAGCCGGCGAGGCTCTTGGCGATGGCGGCGTTCACTTTGTCGTGGACCCGGACGTTGTCGGTCCGGTCCGTCCGGGCCACCAGCACCCGGACACCGACCTCCCCCGGGGTGTCGTCGCCCGGCGACCAGTTGATCGCCGGGATGCCGTGGGCCGAACACAACGCCACGATGTCCGTACCGTGCGGCGTGCCGAACAGCTTCTCGAACGTCTCGCCGTCGACCTGGTCGGCTTGAGGCAGGAACGAGAAGATGCCACCGCCGTCGTTGTCGATGACGACGATGGTCAGGTCGATGCGACGGCGGGCCAGCGCCACCAGTGCCGGTGAGTCGTGAAGGAAGGCCACGTCGCCGATCAACAGGGTTGTCGACGCCCCCGACAGAGCGACGCCGACCGCGGTGGCGATCAGGCCGTCGATGCCGTTCGCCCCGCGGTTGGCCAGCACCTTGATGTTGCGGCGGTTGGGGGCGAACCACTCCACGTCCCGCACCGGCATCGACGATGCCACCACCAGCGCCCCACCCGGTTTCAGCGATTCGACCACCCAGCGGGCCACGCCGATCTCGGTCACTCCCTCGAGAGGATCACCCGGTCCGGCCCCGTCGATCATTTCGGCCACGATCTGCTGGGCCGCGACGTCGGCGTGCAGCCATCGTCGACCGCTGTCGGACGGGGTGTAGTCGGACGGGATGTGGCCGACCAGCCCCCGGGCGAGACCCTCCTCGGTGACGGTGAGCGAGGCCAGCCGCTCCGGGTCGTCCCACCGGCCCGGCTCGGAGGCCACGATGAGGTCCGGATTCGACGCCGCCAGCCACTGGCTGATGGCCTTGCCGGCCAGCGGCCGTCCGAACCGGAGGACCACGTCGACCGGGTTGGCTTCGGTGAAGGCCTCGACCCTCAGCAGCGAGTCGGCGTGGACGATGGAGCGCCCCTCGGCCCGGCAGCCGGATCGGTGGTCGGACAACACGGGCCAGCCGAGCTTCTGTCCGAGGGTCAGGACCGCGGAGGGCTCGGTGGTGCCGGCCCCGGCGATGATGGCCCCGTCGAGGCCGCGAATCCGGTTCCAGACCTCGGTGATCTCTCCCTGGGAGCACTCCGACCCGTAGAGCGGCCCGCGGGCGTCGACATGCCACGGGGCGCCGCCCGGTCGACCCGGCGGTAGCTCCCCGGGATCCCCAACCAGAGGATCGCGGAAACCGAGGTTCATGTGCACCGGCCCCGGTTGGCCGGACGCCCCCCGGGCCTCGGCCACCAGGCGGGAGGCGATCGAGCGCCACGCCCCGGACATCTCCTCGACGGCCACGCCGGGCGCCTCGTAATGGCGAACCACGCCGCCGAACAGTTTGGTCTGATCGATGGTCTGCGGGGCGCCGACGCCCTGCAGCTCCGGTGGCCGGTCGGTGGTACACACCACGAGCGGGACCGACGACAGCGAGGCCTCGATCACGGCGGCGTGAAAATGGGCGGCGGCCGTGCCACTGGTGCAGGCCACGATGGCCGGCGTGGCGGTGGCCAGGCCGTGACCGAGGGCGGCGAAGGAGGCGGATCGTTCGTCGTGAAACAGGTGGGTCTTGATACGGGGCTCGCGGGCCAGGGCGAGGGCCAGCGGCGTCGACCGGGATCCGGGGGCCACGAAGGCATCGGTCACCCCCGCTCGAACCCATTCGTCGACCAGGGTGGCGCAAAAGGTGGCGGCGATCGTCATTGCCAGCCAAACTAGCCCAACATGGCAACCCCGCCCACGATGACCGCGCGACCGGCCACGCCGCTGCATGTCAGAACCTGGCCCGGTTCCGGTTCGCCGCCGACGCTCGTCCTGCTCCACGGCTTCACCCAGAACAGCGACTGCTGGGGCCCCCTGGCCAACGCCCTGGCGGCCGCCCATCCGCTGTCGGCGATCGATGCGCCGGGTCATGGACGATCGAACCACGACGACGCCGATCTGTGGCGGGCGGCCGAGCTGACAGCCGACACGATCTCGGCGAGCGTCAAGGCGCCGCCGGTCGTGATCGGCTACTCGATGGGCGGGCGCGTCGCGCTCCATCTGGCGCTGATCCGACCGAACGCGATCGCCGGTCTGGTGCTCATCGGGGCCACGGCTGGGATCGACGACGACGGCGACCGGGCGGCCAGACGGGCCGCTGACGAGGCGTTGGCCGCCCGCATCGAGGTCGAACCGCTGCCCGATTTCATCGACACCTGGTTGACCAACCCGCTGTTCACCGGGTTGACGCCCGAGGCGGCCGGTCGTGATGCCCGTCTGGCCAACCGTTCGGCGGGACTGGCGGCGAGCCTGCGGCACTGCGGGACCGGAACCCAGGAGCCGCTGTGGGATCGGCTCGACGAGGTGAAGGTCCCGGTCCTGCTCGTGGCCGGTCGGGCCGACGTCAAGTTTCGCTCCCTGGCCGAGCGCCTGGCGGCCGCCATGACCGACACCGAGGCCGATCTCGCCGTGATCGACGGGACCCATGCCGTGCACCTCGAGCGACCGGAAACGGCGGCGACCACGATCAACGACTGGGTCGACCGGCGTATTCCGGGAGGCTGAGACGCATCCGAGCGGCGATCAGCGACCGACGGCCGTTCGTTCGACGGTGAAGCGTTCGAGCAGCTCGGGATCGGGTGGCGGGGCGACACCGGGAGTCTTCGGAACAACGACGTGGAGGACACCGTCGATCGTCGACGTGGTCAGATCAGGCCAGGGGTCGGCCTGCAACCACCGCCCGGCGGGCGACAGATCACCGGTCACGGTCACCTCGTCGAGACCGGCGAGGGCGGCCAGGCTGTGACGTCCCAGTGCCGACTCCACCATGCCGCCGATCGCCACCGCCGCCCGGTTCGCCTCGGCGTCGGCGATCGCCGCTCGGGCGGCGAGGATACCGCCGAGCCGCGCCGGCTTCACGACAACGCCGTCGGCCTCCCCGGTCGTCACCGACTCCCGCGCCGCGGCCACCGAGGTCGCCGACTCGTCGGCCATCACCAACGTGGCCAACCCGGCGTCGGCCAGCGCAGCGCGAAGGGACCGCGACGTCGAGGCATCGGCCGGAGCAAACGGCTGCTCGATCGCCCGGACGCCCATCGACGCCAGCCCCACCAGGGCATCCACGGCACCGGCCGTGTCGGCGGTCCCGGTGGTGTCGACCGTCGCCGAGAATGACCCGTTGGCGTCGAGGTGGAGATCGAAACCGCCGCGGTTGTCGATGACGGTGTCCATCCGATCGACCACGGCGGCCGTGGTGGCGGCCGCGCTCCCAGGTTCGATCTTCACCTTGACCCGTCGGTACCCGTCGTCGGCCAGTCGGGCGACCCGCTCGGCCACCCGCTCGGGTGTCCCGAGTCCGACCGCGGCACCGGCTCGGACCTGGCGGCGGGTGGTGCCGATCCAGAAGCCGAGGGACCGGCCGGTCGCCTTCAGGGCCAGATCGAAGGCGGCCATCTCGACGGCGGCGGCCGCCATCGGCCGGTCCTCGTCGGCGAAGACGCCGAGACCGTCCGGACCGATCAGCTCGTTCACGGAACGGCCGGTCAGGTCGGTGCTCAGGTCGCCAAGAAGCTCATAGCTGGACATCGCGGTCTCGGGCCAGTAGTCGCCGGTGGCCAGCGCCGCACACTCACCCCAGCCGACGACGCCGTTGTCGCCCTCCAGCCCGATCACCGCAAGCTCTCGGACCGGGCCGGTGGTGGCGCCGTGAGCCGCGTCGAGGGCCTCACGTATCGGCAGGTGAAGCAGGAGGAGTTCCACTCGACGGACACGGGCGTCGATCGAGATCGAGGGCCGGACGAAGCGATTTTGTGTCGTCATCAGTGCCCCGATCGTAGTGTGATGTCGCCCCCAGCGGTGCCGACCTGCCGGTCCGCGAGATGTCCGGTAGATCGACCTAATCGGGATGCTGTTGCAAACGACGAGTTTGCTATACACTGTCAGGCAGATGGGGCCAGCCATTACTTCCCTCCAATGGCTGGCCCCATTGTTTTTCCGATCGGGCCGCGGTCAACGATGCGGTTCCGGTGGAGATTGCTTGAGGAACGCCCGAACCGGTGGCGATGGGTTTATGCTTGGCCTCGGCGGCGCACCACGGATTCCCGAGACGCGCCGCCACCAAACCAGCTAGCGAAATCCGGTGAGAATCCGGTGCTGTGCCGCAACTGTGATCATCACGGCTCGTGATGTAAGTCAGGTCGCCTAGCCGGGGAGGTTGTAGCGAAGGTCCTCGGAGCAAGGATCTCGTTGTCGTCGTTTGACACGAGAAGCCTCCGAGATACAGGAGGTATGAATCTCGTGAAACGAACCGTCAAGACCCTCACGCCGATGTGGGTCGTCCTACTGCTTGTCCTGGGTGTTGTCGCCGGCTGCGGCTCCGGGACCGACGAAGCGGCTGAAACGGCGACCGACGATGAAGCCGCTCAAACGGCGAGCGACGAAGCTGCCGAAACGGCTCCCGAGTCAGCCGAGACGACTGAGGTCGAGGGCGACACCGCCGAAGCCGAGTCGTCGGAGGAGCCCGATGAGGCCATGGCCCCGGCCGAGCTCCCGAGCCGTATCGTGTCGCTGTCACCCACGGCGACCGAGATGCTCTACGCCATCGGCGCCGGTGAGCAGGTCGTCGCGGTCGACCTGTTCTCGAATTACCCCGACGACGCCCCCGACGGCACCCTCGACGGATTCGTGCCCGATCTCGAGGCCATCGTCGCCACCGAACCGGACCTGGTCGTCACCCAGGGCCTGCCCCCCGACGTCGAGGCTGGATTGACCGAACTCGGTGTCACCGTCATGACCCAGCCGGCGGCCGCCGGAATCGACGACGTCTACGCCCAGATCGCCGACCTCGGCATCGCCACCGGGCAGATCGACGGGGCTGCGGCGACCAACGCCGAGATCAGGGCCGGGGTCGATGCGGTGTTGAGCGGATTGCCCGAGCGGGACGAGCCGTTGACCGTGTTCCACGAGATCGACGAGTCGTTCTACACCGCCACCTCGAACACCTTCATCGGTCAGGTCTACACCGCCATGGGCTTCGACAACATCGCCGATGATCACGACGACGGGACCGGCTTCCCGCTGATCGACGGCGAGACGATCATCGCCGCCAATCCCGACATCATCGTGTACACGTCGCAGGCGCCCTACGACGCGACCGCCATCGCCGCCCGCCCGGGCTGGGATTCGATCAGCGCCGTCGCCAACGGACGCATCGTCGAGGTCGATGCCGATATCGCCTCCCGCTGGGGGCCTCGTATCGTGGAGTTCATGGAAGCCATCGCCGAATCGGTGGCCTAGGTGACCTCAACCGGCACCAGCGCCCGCGTCGCCTCGGCCGCCGCACCGACTGCGATACCCGAGGCGACCCGGCCGCCGTCGGTCAGTTCCATCGAGCCTGCCGACGAGGTGAAACGGGCCGTCGCCGGGGCCTTTCGAGTGCCTCGGACGGCCTGGCTGGTGTCGATATCGAGCCTGGCCCTGGGATTGCTGCTGTCGGTCTCGATCGGCTCCAGCGACCTCGGGTTCAGCCAGGTCGTCAGCGGTCTCGTCGACGGGTTGCCCGGCGTCTCCGTCGACTCGGGGCTCACACCGACCCAGGAGTCGATCCTCTGGCAGTGGCGCCTTCCCCGGGCCCTGCTCGGGGCTCTGGTCGGCGCGTCACTGGCGATGAGCGGCGCGGTGTTCCAGGGCGTTTTCCGCAATCCGCTGGCCGATCCGTACCTGCTCGGCGTGGCCGCCGGCGCCGGCCTGGGGGCGACGCTCGCCATCGTGTCCGGTGCCCGCTGGGGGTGGGGTCCGTTCCAGGCCGTCCCGGCGGCGGCGTTCGTCGGCGGCCTGCTTGCCGTCGCCATTGCCGCCGTCCTCGGATTCGGATCGTCCCGGTCGGCCGCTTCGCTACTCCTGGCCGGCGTGGCGGTGGCCTCGTTCTTCACGGCGTGTCAGACCTACGTGATGCAGCGCAACGCCGAGATCCTCAACGAGGTGTACGCCTGGATCCTCGGCCGGCTCGGCACGTTCGGATGGACCGATGTTGGGCTCCTCGCCCCCTATGTCGTGGTCTGTGGACTCGTCGCCGTCGGCCTGGCCCGCCACCTCGACGTCATGCAACTCGGCGACGACGAAGCCACCGCGCTGGGCATCAACGTGACGGTGATCCGGTCGATTCTCGTCGTGGTCGCGTCCCTGCTGGCCGCAGCCGCAGTCTCGGTGAGCGGGCTGATCGCCTTCGTCGGCATCATCGTGCCCCATGTGATCCGCCTTGTCGTCGGCGCCAGCTACCGGGTGGTGGTGCCGCTGTCGGCCGTGGCCGGTGGCGCGTTCCTCGTGCTGGCCGACATCGGTGCCCGCAACATGGTCACGGGGGCGGAGCTGCCGATCGGCGTCGTCACGGCGTTCTTCGGTGCACCGTTCTTTGCCGTGTTGCTCTGGACGCGACGGGGCTCGTGGACATGACGGCGGCCCGGTCGATCAGCGAGGCGGGCGGCACCCGACCCACCGTCGAGGCCGGACGGCGTCTGGTGCTCACCGATGTTTCGGTCCGCTACCACGAGGCCACGGTGCTCGACCAGGTGACGCTCAGCGCCTTCGCCGGGGATTGGCTGGCCGTCATCGGCCCGAACGGTTCCGGCAAGTCGACACTGCTGAAGGCCATCGCCGGCATCGTCGAGCACGAGGGCACGATCGACTTTCGACTCTACGATGCCCGGCTGGGAGTTTCGGACCGACCGGGGAGGGCCCAGCCGAGCCGGCTGGTGGCCTATGTACCTCAGAGTCCGGTGCTGCCGCCGGGCATGACGACCGCCGAGTACGTCCTGATGGGGCGGACGTCACACCTGAGGTGGTATCAGTTCGAATCGGGTCGAGATCGTGACCTGGTCGGACAGACGCTGGCCGATCTCGATCTGGCCGACATGGCCGCCCGGCCGGTGGCCGAGCTCTCCGGAGGCGAGTCGCAGCGGGTGGCGCTGGCGCGGGCCATCGTCCAGCAGGCGTCGGTGCTGGTGCTCGACGAGCCGACCAGTGCTCTCGACCTGGCCCACCAGCTGGCCGTGCTCGAACTGGTCGACGAGCTGAGAGAACGCTACGGCCTGATCGTCGTCTCCTCGATGCACGATCTGACGATCGCCAGCCGGCACGCCGATCAGGTGCTTCTGCTCAAGGAGGGGCGACCGGCCGTCCAGGGCCGCCCCACCGATGTGCTGACCCCCGACATCCTCTCCGACCACTACGGCGTGACCGTGTCCGTTCTGCCCGACCCCAGCGGCGGCGTCATCGTCGTGCCCGTCGGTAGTCGCACCGGCCGCAACACGGCCGACCTCCCGTCCGACGAACCCATCTCACGAACCGAACAGGAAAGGCCTCGACCATGACAACGCCCGATGAACCACCCCAGGCCAAACCCGACACGAGCGAGGCTCGCACCGCGCCCTCCCTGGTGTTGGTCAACACCGGACACGGCAAGGGCAAGTCGACCGCGGCGTTCGGCACCGTGCTTCGGGCCGTGGCCCAGGGATGGAACGTCGGCGTCGTCCAGTTCCTCAAGAGCGGCGGATGGCGGGTCGGCGAGGAGAAGATCTGTCGTGATCTCGGCGTCGACTGGTATGCCGAGGGCGACGGATTCACCTGGGACTCGACGGACCTCGACGAGAGCGCGGCGCTGGCCCAAGCGGCCTGGAACCGGGCCAAGGAGTTGATCGAGGGCGGCCAACACCGTCTGGTGGTGCTGGACGAGATCAGCTACGCGCTGACCTGGGACTGGATCGATCGTGACGACGTGGTGGCCACCATCGTCGGGCGACCCGAGTCGACCAATGTCATCCTGACCGGGCGGGACATGATCGACGAGATCGTCGACATCGCCGACACGGTGACCGAGATGCGCAGCATCAAACACGCCTTCGACTCGGGCATCGTGGCCAAGAAGGGGATCGACTACTGAGGTTCGCCGGGGGCCGGGGTCGGGCCGGCGGCTTGGCGAGACCGCCGTCGGTGACCGATCAGGCTGGCGAAGAACCAGATCCCGCCGAACACGGCGATCGGTCCCCAGAACTCGGCTGACCACCGTTGCTCGAGTTCGTATCCCAATGCCTTGCCGAAGGCCAGACCGGCCGCGATCGTGGTGGCGACCTGCCAGCGGATCGAGTAGCCGAACCAGCCGAGCGCCTCACCGACGAAGGCGACGGTGGCCGGTAGGCAGAGAAGCCAGATGAGCAGCGGATCCCAACGGTCGGGCCACGGATCGGCGCCGGCGTTCATGGCCAGGGCAACCACGAAGCCGACGCCGTAGAGCACGCTGCAGCGCCGGCACACGTTCCACCGCCCGACGATGAGGCAGCGGTCGTTGTAGTGCTGCGGCCAGTGATGGGTCAGCCAGAGCATCCTTCGGGCCCGACGGTCTGCCTCCAGCCGCTCGTCGTCGGCCCGTCGTCGGGCGACGATGGCGTCGAACCGAGCCTGGGCCTCGGGGTCCAGGGTGGGCTCGTTCGAGGCACCATTCCCGAGAGTCCCGGGTGGAGTACCGTCCGGGAGAAACCTTTCGTCGGTCCACGTCACCGGTTCCCATCGGTCGGTCCGACGTTGCTGTTACCTCCTGCCCTCTCAGTGTTCGAGGCGTCGTCTCCGGAGGGCGATCAGTCCGGCCAGTCCACCGATCACCATGGTCGCCCCGGCCGAGATGAGGTAGCGCCCGGCGTCGTCATCTCCTCCGATGGGGGAGGCTGCGGATTCTGTCCCGTCGGTGCCGATCTCAACCGCTTGGGAACTGATCGTGGCCGAGTCCGTATCCGTATCCGACTTCGAGCCCGAGTCCGGGTCGCCGGCTGGTGGCGGTGGCTCGATGCCGAGCTCGGCCCGGGCCTCGATCAGAGCCTCGTCCCGCAGTCGCTGGACGTCGGCCGGCATCGACCGGTCGAGCAGGCCATAGACCGGATCACCGGGGCAGGTCGTATCCGACATGTCTCGGTGTCCGGAAATGGTGCGGGCGGTGACCACCGCTCCGACCGGCCACCGGCTGCTGCCCTGGGACATGAACGTGACCTCGGCGTCGGTGGACGTGTCGATCCGATGGCGGTGGGCCATCCAGGCGAGAAGCCGGGTCAGGCTGTCGAGGGCCTCGGCGGTGGGCGGCTCCTCGACGTGGTTGCCGATCAAGCTGGCCAGCAGCGCGAATCCCTGCGAGCCACCGGTGGCGTCGCCCCGGACCGGTCCGGCCAGCGAACCTTGCCGGGCCTCCCAGATGCCACCGAATCGGTCGACCACGAAGTTGTAGGCCAGGTCGAGCCAGCCCCGTTCCGGGCCGACATGGAACTCGTAGAAGTCCCGAATCTCGGCGATGACCTCGTCGGGCCCGTAGTCGTTGCGTGATGCGGTGTGATGGACGATCAGGAAGCGAACGTCGTCCTCCCGGTCCAAGGGACCGAGCGGCGGATAGCCGTCACCCCAGGCCGAGCGAGGTGTGATCTCGGGGCGGAGCCGCGCTTCCACCGTCTGATCCAGCTCGGGCAGCTGGTCGAAATCCGGAGCTGCTCCGGCCGTCGCCTCGGTCATCGACGGCCAGTCTAGGCTCCCGGTCCCACCGGCGTGGGTCGGTCCGACAGGGCGGCTGCCGATCGGTGGTCGCCGCCGGAGCCGATGTCTAGGCTGTTGCCATCATGATCATCTGCGCAGGGGAATCGCTGGTCGACGTCATTCCGGGGGAAGCCGACGGCGATCCCGAGCGGGCGGTTCCCGGTGGTGGACCGATGAACGCCGCCGTGGCCACCGCCCGTCTCGGGGTGCCGACGGCGTTCGTCGGCCGGATCTCCACCGATGCCCACGGCGAGCGGATCTGGCGCCACCTCGAGGAGTCCGGGGTCGATCTGCGGGCCGCGGAACGCGGTCCGGAACCGACGGCGCGGGCCATCGTCACCGTCCGTCCGGTCCAGTCGTTCCGCTTCGAAGGCGACAACACCGCGGACGCGTCGATGACCTCGATCGACCTGTCTCCGCTCGGCCCCGGTCCCCACATCGTCCACGCCGGCACCCTCGGCATCTTCCGCGGTGAAACGGCGTCGGCGCTTCGCCGCATGCTCGACGACTTCGACGGGTTGGTCTCGTTCGACCCCAACATCAGACCGCAGGTCTTTCCCTCGGTGGGCGAGTGGCTCGAACTGGCCGAACCCTGGATCGACCGGGCGTCGGTCATCAAGGCCAGCGACGAGGACCTGGACTGGATGGGCATGACGATCGACGAGCTGCTGTCCCGGGGCACGTCGGTGGTGTTGCGAACCGCCGGTCCCGATGGCGTCGACGTCCACCTCGAGGATCACGAGCCGTTCACCGTGCCTGCGATTCGCGGTGAGGTGGCCGACACCGTCGGCGCCGGAGACTCGTTCTGCGGTGCCGTGCTCGCCCAACTGCACCGGCGAGACCTCACCACCGTCGATGCCGTCGCCGGAACCGGACCTGACACGTGGCGTGAGATCGTCTCGTTCGGGGTGAGGGCCGCGTCGATCACGGTCGGCCGTCTCGGTGCCGATCCGCCCTGGGCGGCCGAGATCGACGAGGCGACGACCACGTAGCCGAACCCGTCGTTGGATCCGCTGCCGACGATCTCGTGTCCCGCCCCGTTTCCTTGGGTGGTAACGGTGGCCGGGTGAAGTAGCCTGAGCGCCGAAAGTGAAGGCCATGACCAACCAGATTTCCCCCCGCTCCCTGTCCATCCCGTCCGGCGCCTCGGGCTCCGACCGCGTCCGCCGTCGGGGCGGTTTGGTCGCTGCACTCGTGGCGTTCGGCCTGCTCGCCACCGGCTGCACCGGCGGACCGGGTGATCGCGCCGATTTCGTCGACGTCTTGACCCGCGACGACAACTTCGCCGCCAACGAGGCCGAATGCATCGCCGATGCCGTGTTCGACCGCTACGGCGACGACGGCAGCGCGCTCGGCAAGATCTCGGGCGCGGAGTCCTACGAGTACCTGATCGGCGAAGACGGAGTCGAGGGATTCGACGAGTTCTTCGAGTCGACAGTCGCCGACTGCACCGCCATCGGCCCCTCCGCCGACGGCTGACGGCCTCGGGCCGGATCGCGCCGGCCGGTGATCCCACTCCGGCCTGCAACGACCACGTCACTCCTGCCGTTCTGCGGTTCCCAGGCCTCGAAAAAGGTGGGCTGGAGTACCGCAGAACGCCTGGGTCGCGCTCGGCCGGGGTCCTCAAGGTCCCAAAACGCCACGAAGCCCCGACCACCAAGGCGGCCGGGGCTTCAGGGGAGAGTGTTCGATGGCTTAGACGTCTCAGTTCGTCATTTGGTTACAGGCTTTCGACGAAATTCCGTCATCCGGGTAACACCACCCAGACCTGACAGTCTCACAGCCGCTCGATGATCATGGCCATGCCCTGGCCGCCACCGACGCACATGGTCTCGAGACCGATGGTCTTGTCGGCATCGACCAGACCGTTGATCAGCGTGGTCATGATGCGGGCGCCGGTCATGCCGAACGGATGACCGATGGCGATGGCACCGCCGTTGACGTTGAGTTTGTCATGGTCGATGCCGAGGTGGGCGGCCGACGGCAGCACCTGAGCAGCGAACGCCTCGTTTATCTCGACCAGGTCGATGTCGTCGATCGTCATACCGGCCCGGGCCAGAGCCTGGCGCGACGCCTCGATCGGTCCGAGGCCCATGATCTCGGGATTGAGTCCGGTCACACCCGATGACACGATCCGGGCCAGCGGCTTGATGCCGAGCTGCTTGGCCTTCTCGTCGCTCATGACCACCACGGCGGCGGCTCCGTCGTTCAGCGGGCAGGCGTTACCTGCGGTGACCGTGCCGTCGGGGCGGAACACCGGCTTCAACTGGCTGACGCCCTCGAGCGTCGTGCCCGGGCGGGGGCCGTCATCGGCCGAGAGCACCGTCCCGTCGGACAGGTTCACCGGTGTGATGTCGACCTCGAAGAACCCTCGTTTGATGGCATCCTCGGCCCGGTTCTGGCTGCGGACCCCCCACTCGTCCTGCTCCTCCCGGCTCACGTTCTCCTTCTGGGCCACGTTCTCCGCGGTCTGGCCCATCGCAATGTAGATGTCGGGCAACCCCTCGGGCGGCGACCAGGTCTCGGCTCCGCCCTCCGACCGGGCCAGGGTCCGCAGCATGGCGTCGTTGAACTGCTCATTCCGGGCATCACCGTTGTCGGCGGCTCCGTTGCCGTAGCGGCTCACGAATTCGACGCCGGCGGCGACGAAGGCATCACCCTCACCGGCCTTGATGGCGTGGGCCGCCATACGGATCGTCTGGAGTGACGATGAGCAGTAACGGTTGACGGTCACACCGGGAACATTGTCGAGCCCGGCGAGAATGGCCACGACACGGGCGGCGTTGAAGCCCTGCTCGCCGGCCGGGGAACCGGTCCCCAACATGAGATCCTCGATGTCGGACCGGTCGAGCTCGGGCACCTTGTCGAGGGCGGCGTTCACGATCTGGGCCGTGATGTCGTCGGGACGCTCATCCTTGAGCGAGCCCTTGAAGGCCCGGCCGATGGGGCTGCGGGCGGTGGATACGATGACGGCTTCAGCCATGGTCTGTGCCTCCAATGCACAACGTGTTCGCACCGGGGTCAACCGGCGCACGTGTTCTGCTCATGTTGTCACTTCGGTCGCGGTGGGGGCCAGTCGGATGCTCCCGGCGCGCCCGTCACGTCTGTCTCCTGCTCGAGATGACGCCGGTGTCGAAACCGGCGAGGTGGAGTCCTCCGGCGAAGCGGGCGTGCTCGATCTTCGTGCAGCGGTTCATCACCACGTCCAGGCCGCCGCCCAGGGCGATCTCGGCCGCCTCGACGCTCCAGAGCCCGAGCTGCAGCCACAGGGTGTTGGCCTTGACCGCAACGGCCTCCTCCGCCACCGCCGGGCAGTCCTCGGCCCGTCGGAACACGTCGACGATGTCGATCGGCCCGTCGAGCGCCTCGGCGACGGCTCGCAACGACGGAAACACCGGCAGTCCCAGGATCTCGGTCTCCGACGGATGCACCGGGTACAGGTCGAAGTCACATGACGACGACAGGAGGTAGGTCATCACGAAGTTGCTGGCCCGAGCCGGACTGGCCGAGGCCCCGACGATGGCGATCGAGCGGCTCCGGTCCAGAATCGCCTTTCGATCCAGCGGTGACGGGGGCGTCCATCCCGGCACCGGCGGCTGGGCGGTCCCGATGGCGGTGGCCGGGATGTCCACGGTCTTGTCGCCGGTCATGAGACGGCCGCCTCGAGGGCCTGATCGAGGTCCCAGATGATGTCGGAGAGGTCCTCCAGCCCGACCGAGAGCCGGATCATGTCGGGCCCCACTCCCGCCCGCTCGAGTTCGGCATCGGACATCTGCTGGTGGGTGGTCGAGGCCGGGTGGATGACCAGGGTTCGGGCGTCGCCGACGTTGGCCAGATGGCTGACCATCTGCAGCGATTCGATGAAGCGGCGTCCGGCGTCCCGCCCGCCGTCGATGCCGAACGTGAAGATGGCGCCCGCTCCGTTGGGCAGGTAGCGCGACGCCAGTGCGTGATACGGGGAGTCGGCGAGATCGGCGTGGGCGACCCAGGTGATCCGGGCGTCGCCGGCCAGCCAGGCGGAGACCGCCCGGGCATTGGCCACATGGGCGTCCATCCGCTGGGGGAGCGTCTCGAGACCTTGGAGGAGCAGGAACGCGTTGAACGGGGAGAGGGAGGCGCCGACGTCACGCAGCTGCTCCGCTCGCACCGCGGTGCAGAAGGCGTACTCGCCGAAGTTGTCCCACCAGCGGAGCCCGTTGTAGGTGTCGATCGGCTCGGTCATCCGGTCGAAGCGGCCCGACGCGCCCCAATCGAAGGTTCCGGCCTCGGTGATGACCCCGCCGATGCTGGTGCCGTGTCCGCCGATGAACTTGGTCGCCGAGTGGATGACGATGTCGGCCCCGAATTCGATCGGTCGGCACAGGTAGGGGGTGGCGAACGTGGCGTCGATCACGAGGGGGAGGCCGTGGCGGTGGGCGATGTCGGCCAGGGCCTCGACGTCGGCCACCGCGCCCGACGGGTTGCCGATGATCTCGGTGTAGACGATCTTCGTCCGGTCACCGATGGCGGCCTCGAACTGCTCTGGCTCGTCGTTGGCCACGAACGTGGTGTCGATGCCGAGCCGCTTCAAAGTGGTGGCCAGCAGCGTGTAGGAGCCGCCGTAGATGCTCGACGCCGCCACCACGTGATCACCGGCTCCGGCCAGGGTGGTGAAGGTCAGGAACTCGGCCGCCTGACCGGAGGCGGTGGCGACCGACCCGATACCGCCTTCGAGGCTGGCCATGCGCTCCTCGAACGCCGCAGTGGTCGGATTGGAGATCCGGGTGTAGATCGTGCCGTACTTCTGCAGCGCGAACAGGTCTGCGGCATCGGCGGTGTCCTCGAAGACGAAGCTGGTCGATTGGTAGATCGGCACCGCTCGAGCTCCGGTGGCGCTGTCGGGCCGCCCGCCGGCATGGAGGGCCCGGGTCCGAAATCCCCACTGCCGGTCCTGCTCGCTCATCGGCTCTGCTCCATGAGCATCAGTAGAGCACAAAAGCGAGGAGCGGGTTGAGGGTGCCGTCGAAGGAGACGGCGAGCAGGGCCAGAGCCAGAAGCACGGCGTTGCGGACCAGGTGCCGGCCCGAGACCGGGGACCGGGACGATCCGCCGAAGCAGGCGCAACTCGGGATCAGTCCGTCGGGTCGACGTAGCACCCGCACGAGGACGGCGGTGAACCCCGCCAGGAGGGCCGCACCGACCATGCCACCCCAGGCGGGAGCCACCACGAGCAGGACCGCGACCGTCACCTCGACCACCGGCACCGCGACGGCCAGCACCCCCGGCGCCGCCAGCCCCAGCGCGGCGAAATCGGTCTCGGTCTGCCGGCGGGAGCCGAGTTTGGCCACGGCGGCCCGCAGCATCACCGCGGCGAGAAGCAATGCCGCCACAACGGCGCCTTCGTCTCGCAGCACGTCGAGCACGGCGGCTGGGATCACGGCAGCAGGCTAGCCGGTGTCGATCGGTGAATACGACCGGTCCATGGCAGCCTGTCGACCCCTTGTTTTGAGGCACTTCACCCAAACGCCACCACTTGGCCTCGACGATGGTGCACCATGGGTCCCGTGGCTGAAACTCTGGTGGAATCACTCGTAGCCGGCATGCGGGCCTCGGTTCAGGGAGAACTGACCAGCCGGAACAAGGTCGTCGACGATCTGCTCGACCTCCGGCTCGCCTCCCGCGACAACGCGGCGACGCTGGCCGTCGTCGACCGGCTGCTCGGCGAACTCCCGGGCCGAACGACCGTGACCAACGCCTGGTGGCTGGAGGCTTTGCTCGAAATCGAGCGGACCCCGCGGGCGCCGATGGTCGCCGCCGCCCCGATCATGGCGCCGCCGTCGTCGACCGAGCGGGCCGCCGATCGGTCCGACAAGGTCGCCCCACCGCTGCCGCGCCGTCGCCCCCAATCCTGACCTCGACCGTCGGTCGACTCAGCCGCGCTTCGGGCGCCGGTCCTGGTAGCGGCCGAGGCGGTCGGCGCCGGAGTCGAGACCGGGTAGCTGGGGTTGTCTGGCCGCGGTCTGCGCCGCCAGTTCGCTCACCAGCTCCTCGACCTCGTTCCAATTCGTGGCCCGCAGCCCGTCGAACCCGCGGTTGTACGGCTGGTCGAACACGATGACCGTTTGCCCTGCCCGGCGAAGGCCCTCGATGTTGTGCGGGGCGTCGTCGATGTAGGCGTCAGCTCCGACCTGGGGCTTGTCGCCGAGAAAACAGATGTCGCGATACGGCACCCGATGCTCGTCGAGCCAGGCGACGGTGTCGGAAACGGTGATGGCGTGACCCCAGTTGACGTACAGGCGGTGGGTGATGATCCGGATCCAGACACCCAGGTCGGAAAGCCGCCACAAGGCGTCGGCACAGCCCTCCATCATCGGCAGGTTGCGCAACATCCGCTTCTCGGTGACCGCCAGCTTGTGAAGTCGGTTGAAGTCGTCGGCTCCGATACCCCAGTGCTCGTAGCCCCATTCGGCCGGTCGGGTCAACGATTCGGGCTCGACGCCGAGTTCGGCGGCGACGACGTCTCGAAACCCGAGGTGGTAGTCGGCGCAGACACCGTCGAGGTCGACGCCGAAGACGAACTCGCCACTCATGGCGCTGGATTCGGACCGACTGTCATGACGAGCCCAAATGTAGCGGACCCGACCGTCGGGATGGCCGTCGTGGGGCCCGCGGCACCGTGGTCGACGCTCGGCTCAGCGGGGATAAAAGAAAATTGGGTAAAAATTCCCGGCTTTGGCGTCGGGCCGGGAGGCAAGACCCGACATCCTGGAGGCAGTGGGAATGGAGTCCAACTACGCGATCGTCATCGGTCCCGGTGTCACAGAGATCGGTGCTGAGGGAGCGGTCGAGAAGGCGAAGCTGTTCGGCATCGACGTCGACCAGATCGTCGGCTACCGGCTCGTCCACCTGCGCGGCCGCTTGGAGCCGTCGGAGTTGGAGGCGCTGGCCGACCGCCTGCTCGTCGACCGGGTCGGTCAGTGGTGGATGCTGCGCGACGAACATCTGTCGCCCGAGGGCCTTGGTGAGGTCACCGCCATCGAGGTCGGATTGCGCCCCGGTGTCACCGATCGGGAGGGCGCCGAACTGGTTCGGGCGGCCGAGAGCCTCGGCTTCGATGTCACGGCGGCCACCATCGGCCGCCGGTTCTTCGTCTACGGGGAGATCGGCCAGGCCCAGATCTACGAGCTGGTCAGCCGGGTTCTTCACAACGAGGTGATCGAGCGCTGGAACTTCAACCAGCTGGCCCCCGGCTTCACCGACGACTCCGCTACCGCTCCGCTCACCGAACAGATCGACCTGGCCGCGCTCGACCACGACGGTCTGGCCGAGCTCAGCTCGTCGCGGAGGCTCGGCCTCACCGTGGACGAGATGGAGGCCATCCAGAAGTGGTTCAACTCGCTCGGACGTCGCCCGACCGACGCCGAACTCGAGACCCTGGCCCAGACGTGGAGCGAACACTGCTCCCACAAGACGTTCCGGGCCACCATCGACACACCCGACGGGGTCGTCGACGGACTCCTGAAGACCTACCTCCGGGGCGCCACCGAGGCCATCTCGGCCCCCTGGGTCGAGAGTGCATTCGTCGACAATGCCGGCATCGTACGGTTCGACGACAACCATGACCTGGCCCTGAAGGCCGAAACCCACAACCACCCGTCCGCCCTCGAACCGTTCGGCGGGGCCAACACCGGGGTCGGGGGGGTCGTCCGGGACATTCTCGGTGTGTCGGCCAGGCCCATCGCCATCACCGACGTCCTCTGCTTCGGTCCGGAGGACCTGGACAGCAGGACGCTCCCACCCGGCGTATTGCATCCCCGGCGGATCCGGTCGGGCGTGATCGCCGGAATCGCCGACTACGGCAACAAGATCGGGGTGCCGAACATCGCCGGTGCCATCTTCCACGACCCGTCCTACACCACCACCCCACTGGTGTTCGCCGGCTGCATCGGGTTGTTGCCCCGAGGCTCGAACCCGACCAGCCCTCAGGTGGGCGACTATGTGGTCGTGCTCGGCGGCCGGGTCGGACGCGACGGTGTCGGCGGGGCCACGTTCTCGTCGCAGACGATGAGCAACACGACCGCCGAGGTGGCCGGCTCGTCGGTTCAGATCGGCGACCCGGTCGTGGAGAAGGGTCTGATCGATGTGGTCGTCGCGGCCCGAGATCTCGGGCTGTACAACGCCATCACCGACTGCGGAGCCGGCGGACTGTCGTCCGCAGTGGGGGAGATGGCAGCCGAGCTGGGGGCGCGGGTCGACCTGGCGGCCGTGCCGCTCAAGTATGCGGGTCTCGCCCCCTGGGAGGTATGGCTCTCGGAGGCCCAGGAACGAATGGTCGTTGCCTGTACCGATCCCGACCCGCTTCTCGAACTGGCCCGCCGCTGGCAGGTCGAAGCCCACGTCATCGGCCACTTCACCGGCGACGGCCGGCTCACCGTCGTCGACGGCAGCGAGACCGTCGTCGACCTCGAAACCGAGTTTCTGCACAACGGGCGGCCGCCGTTGCGGCTGGCGGCCGGCATCCTCGACACCAGCCGCCCGCCTCGCACCGATCCAGGGCGGCTACCCGATGACGTCAGCGCCAACGAGGCGCTGTTGCGCCTGCTGGCCCACCCGTCGATCCGATCCAACGAGGCGGTCATACGGGGCTACGACCACGAGGTGCTCGGTGGCACGGTGATCAGGCCCTACGGCGGGGCGGCGCTCGACGGGCCGGCCGACGGCACGGCGATCATCCCGCCCGGCACCCGATTCGAGGCAACGTCATCGTCGGCGCGGGCTGCCGTGATCGGGATCGGGGCCGCCGTCCTGATCGGACGCCACGATCCCGAGGCCATGGCCTGGGCCGCCATCGACGAGGCCGTCCGCAATGCGGTGATCGCCGGCGCCGACCCCCGTCAACTGTCCCTGCTCGACAACTTCGCGTGGGGTAACCCGCAGCGACCCGAGGCCCTCGCCGGTCTGGTGGCCGCCTGCCGTGGCTGTCACGACGCCGCCATCGCCCACGGCGCCCCGTTCGTCTCGGGCAAGGACTCGCTGTTCAACGAGTTCGTCTACGAACACGGTGCTCCCGACCCGGTCACGCCGACGCTCATCATCACCGCCGTCGGCATCGCCGACGACGTGGCCCGCATCCCCAGCACCGGTGTGGTGGAGGCCGGCAACGACGTCTGGCTGGTCGGCCCTCCGTCGGGCCATCTCGGCGGCTCCCACCTCGACGAGGTCACCGGCGAGGATCGGGGTGGAGACGTCCCGCCACCGGACCAGACAGCGGTGTCACGTCATCATCAGGTCCATCGGGGTATCGCCGCCGGTGTGGTGCAGAGCGCCCACGACCTGTCCGAGGGCGGTCTGGCGGTCGCTGCTGCAGAATGGGCGTTTGCCGGTCGCCTCGGTATGACACTGTCGGTGGCGTCCTCGCACGGCCCCGCAGAATTGTTCGGTGAAGGTGCCGGTCGTTATCTGGTCGAGGTGGCGCCGGCCGACGGCGACGTCTTTGCCGAGCTGGCTCCTTCGGCCACCCGGATCGGTTGGATCACCGACGATGGTCGCCTTCGCATCGGTGTCGAGATCGACGTCTCGCTCGACGAACTCGGCGAAGCCTATGTCGGGTCCGACTACGAGCCACTGCCACCGGGCCTCATCGCCCACACCCCGGTTGACGCCGAGGCTGCGATGTCCGAGGCTGAGATGTCCGACAGTGCCGAGGAGCCGCCGACCGAGGACCAGCTCGAGGCGGAACAGCTCGAGGCGGAACAGCTCGACGACGACCAGCAGACCGAGGAGCAACCCGCCGAGGAGGACCAATCGTGACCCGACCGTCGGTCCTCATCCCGATCGCGCCGGGAACGAACCGCAACGACGAGCTCGCCGTCGCGTTCGAAGCCGCCGGAGCCGAAACGGTCCAGGTCCCGCTCGACGCTCTCCGCAACGGCGAGACCGCGCTGGTCGATCATCAGATCCTGGCGCTGCCCGGTGGCTTCTCCTACGGCGATGCGCTGGGAGCCGGTCGGCTGCTCGGGCTCGACCTCACCGGCTGGTTCCACGATCAGCTGCATCAGGCGCTGGAGGCGCAGATGCCGATGATCGGGATCTGCAACGGCTTCCAGGCGCTGGTCCACGCCGGACTGCTACCGGGTTCGGGGATGCCGGCTTCGCTCACCGCCAACGACAACGGCCGTTTCGAATGCCGCTGGGTGTGGCTGGCGCCGAGCTCCAAACGGTCACCGTGGACCAGTGAGCTGGCCGAGCCACTCTGGTGCCCGGTGGCCCACGGCGAGGGTCGATTTCTGGTCGACGACGCCGCTCCACTGGCCGAGGGCGATCAGGTCGCCTTCCGCTACTGCGATCCCGACGGTGAACAGGCCCACGGTGACTACCCGCTGAATCCCAACGGCTCGGTCGACGACATCGCCGGTGTGACCGATGCGACCGGCCTGGTGCTCGGCATGATGCCCCACCCCGAGGACCACGTGTTCGAACGGCAGAGCCCGCACCGCCGTCGGGTGAACGGCAACCGGTGTCTGGCCCTGTTCGAGTCCGGTGTGCGCGCGGTGTCATCCTGACCCGAACGCGGCCTTGACTTTTTGTCAAAATCGCGGTCCATCGCAGTGATTGCCACGGCCCTGGGCCATGATGAAAACATGGGTGCAGGAGCAACGTTGGAAGCTCTGGAATTACGCCTGCCGGGACACACGTCGGGCAAGGTCCGGGAGGCCTGGACCCTCGACGGAAACCGTCGTCTACTCGTCACCACCGACCGGCTCAGCGCCTTCGACCGGGTGGTCGGCCTGGTCGAGAACAAAGGCCAGGTCCTCAATCAGCTGTCGGCATGGTGGTTCGAGTCAACCGCCGACATCGTGGCCAACCATGTCGTCGCCGTGCCCGATCCGCAGGCAATGGTGGTGCTCGACGCCACCCCGCTCCCGATCGAAGTGGTGGTCCGGAACCGACTCACCGGCAGCACGTCGACCTCCGTGTTGCCCCGTTACCGTCAGGGCGAGCGCCTACTCTACGGCCATCTGCTGCCCGACGGTCTGACCGACCACGGACCGCTGCCCGAGCCGCTGATCACCCCGACCACGAAGGCCACCGGCGGTGCACACGATGTGCCGGTGACCGTCGGCGAGGTGGTGGAGCGGGGTCTGGTCGAGCCCGGCCTGTGGGCCGAGGTGCAGAAGGTGGCACTCGCCGTCTTCGAGCGCGGGACCCGTATCGCGGCGGATGCAGGGTTCGTTCTGGCCGACACCAAATACGAGTTCGGGATCCTGTCGGATGGTTCGCTCGTCCTCATCGACGAGGTCCACACCCCTGACTCGTCGCGGTTCTGGGACGTCGAGTCGCTGGAGCGGCGACTGGCCGCCGGTGAGGGTCCCGAGAGCTTCGACAAGGAGCCGGTCCGGTTGGCGTTGCGAGCCGCAGGATATCGGGGTGACGGCCCGCCGCCGGAGCTGCCGGCCGAGGTGTGGCAAGCCACGAGCGAGCGGTACGTTCACCTGTACGAGACGTTGACCGGCAAGGCCTTCGAGCCCGGTGAACGGCCGATCGGCCCCCGTGTCGAGGCCAACATCTCCCGCTATCTGAACAAGTCCAACCGGGTCGGTGCGGCGTCGGGCACCGACGAGGAGTGCCGATGAGCCAGCCCATGCCCGACGTCCCGCCGCCGCCGTCGCTCGACGATGACGACGACCGACCGAGCGAGGAGTGCGGGGTGCTGGCCGTCGCCACCCGCGACGGTGACGCCGCCCGCCTGGCCTTCTTCGGCCTGTACGCGTTGCAGCACCGGGGCCAGGAGGCGGCCGGCATCGCGGTGTCCGACGGCCGGGCCGTGAGGCTCCACAAGGATCAGGGGCTCGTCAGCCAGGTGTTCAAGCCGGGCACCCTCGACCCGCTGGTCGGTTCGCTCGCCGTCGGCCACACCCGCTACTCGACGACCGGGTCCAACAGCGAACGCAACGTCCAACCGTATGTGGTCGAGACGATGCACGGCCCGTTGGCGTTGGCCCACAACGGCAACCTGACCAACGCCGACCGACTTCGCCAGAAGCTGCTCGAGCGGGGCGCCGGACTGCAGTCGTCGTCGGATTCGGAGGTCCTGGCCCTCATGCTGGCCGCCACCGAAGGCGACAGCTGGGAGGATCGGCTGGCTCGGACCATGCCCGAGTGGGAGGGGGCCTACTGTGTCGTCATCCTGTCGGGCACCAAGGTCGTGGTCGCCCGCGACCCGTGGGGATTCCGCCCGCTGTCGATGGGCAAGTTGCCGACCGGAGGGTATGTGGCGGCGTCGGAGTCCGGGGCGCTGCAGACCGTTGGTTGTTCCGACATCCGCGAGGTGAAGCCGGGTGAGATCGTCGTCCTCCAGAGCGGCCTGGCCCGCTCCTACCAGGCGATGGAGCCGAAGACGAACCAGGCCCGCTGCACCTTCGAGCACATCTACTTCTCGCGACCCGACGCAACCTGGGATGGCCTGTCGGTCCATCAGGCCCGCCAGAACCTCGGTGAGGAGCTGGCCCGCGAACACCCGGCGGAGGCCGACGTCGTCATCCCCGTGCCCGACTCGTCGATGCCGGCGGCAATCGGGTTCGCCAACGTGTCCGGCATCCCGTACAACGAGGGTTTCGTCAAGAACCGCTACATCGGACGTACCTTCATCGAGCCGACCGACGAACTGCGTCGCCAGGGCGTGGCCCTCAAGTTCAACACCCTGCCGGCCAATATCGAGGGGCGGCGGGTGGTGGTCGTCGACGATTCCATCGTGCGGGGCACCACCTCCGGCCCACTGGTGCGGCTGATCCGGGAGGCCGGCGCGACCGAGGTCCACGTGCGGGTCACCTGCCCGCCGATCGCCCACCCCTGCTTCTTCGGCGTCGACATGGGGACCTACGACGAACTCATCGCCCACCAGCTCGGCGTGCCGGAGATCTGCGATCACATCGGCGCCGACAGCCTGGGGTTCCTGTCGGTCGGCCGGATGATGAAGGCGCTCGGACGCGACGACGGCTACTGCAACGCCTGCTTCACCGGCGAGTACCCGATTCCGATCCAGCTGTCGCTCACCAGCAGCAAGAAACGATTCGACGGGGTCCTCGGATAGATGCCGACGATGAGTCGGGCGACGTCGTATCGAAACCTGAAACCTCGCGGCGCGGCGATCCAAGGAAGGGACGATTTGTGAACAAGATCTCCGTGCTGATCATCGGATCCGGCGGCCGTGAACACGCCCTGAGCCGGGCGATCCTGGCTTCACCGCTGCTCGACCGGCTCTACGTTGCGCCCGGCAACGCCGGCACCGCCGACCACAACGTCGCCCTCGACGTGGCCGATCACGAGGCGGTCATCGGCTTCTGTCGTGACCACGGCGTCGACCTGGTCGTCGTCGGGCCCGAGGTTCCGCTCGTTGCCGGCATCGCCGATGCGGTGACGGGCGCCGGCATCCGCTGCTTCGGGCCTTCGGCGGCCGCGGCCCAGCTGGAGGGCTCCAAGTCGTTCGCCCGGTCGTTCGCCGCCCGCTACAACATCCCGGGTCCGGTGTGCGCTCCGTTCACCGACGTCTCGGAGGCGGTCGACTGGGTCGACGAGTTCGGTCGGCCGGTGGTGGTGAAGGCCGACGGCCTGGCGTCGGGCAAGGGCGTGATGATCCCCGAGGACCGGGTGGCCACGGAGCGGGCCATCTACGACCTGCTGGCCGAGCGCACGATGGGTGAGGCCGGGGCGACCGTGCTGTTGGAGGAGCGGCTGGAAGGTGAGGAGCTGAGTCTGTTCGGCATCGCCGATGGACGGCAGTTCATCCTGCTCGGCTCGGCCCAGGATCACAAGCGGGTGGGGGAGGGCGACACCGGCCCCAACACCGGTGGTATGGGAGCGTTCGCCCCCGTACCGAACAAGTCCGCCATCGAGGACGATCTGGCCAAGACGTTCCTGCAGCCGGTCGTCGACGGGATGATCGCCGAGGGCACACCCTACGTCGGCATCATCTACGCCGGCATCATGCTGACCGAAACCGGCCCGAAGCTGATCGAGTACAACTGCCGCTTCGGTGATCCCGAGGCCCAGGTGCTGTTGCCGCTGCTCAAGGGCGACGTGCTCGATCTGCTCGACGCCGCCGCCTCCGGCCGGCTCGACGACGTTCGGGTCGAACGCCAGACCGGGCAGACGGCGGCGACCGTCGTGGTGGCGGCTCGAGGCTACCCGGCCTCTCCGGCCACCGACGTGCCGATCCCGGCCGTCGAGTGCCCACCCGACGTGTCGATCATCCACGCCGGTACCCGGGTCGCCGACGACGGTTCGATCGTGAGTTCCGGGGGTCGGGTGCTGTCGGTCACCGCAACCGGGGCCGATCTGACCGAGGCCCTCACAAAGGTCTACCGGGTCGTGTCCAAACTCGTCGGCGACCAGCTGTTCGCCCGTACCGACATCGGCTGGCGCTATGTTCCCCGAGATGCCTACGCCCGGGCCGGGGTGTCGTTCGACGCCGCGGCCGAGGTCAACCGGCGTATCGCCCGGTCCGTGGTCGACACCCACGACCGTCGGGTTGTGTCGGGGCTCGGATCATTCGGCGGGGTCTTTGACCTCGGATCCCTGCGCGGCCTCGATGACCCACTCCTCGTGGCCTCCACCGACGGCGTCGGAACCAAGACGATCCTGGCCGATCAGCTCGACTCGTGGGAGTCGATCGGGGCCGACATCGTCAACCACGGGATCAACGACGTGCTGGTGCAGGGTGCTCGGCCGTTGTTCTTCCTCGATACGGTGGCCGCCGCCAGCCTCGACCCGGAGGTCGTCGGACGAATCGTCGACGGGATGTCGGCCGCCTGCCGGGCCGCGGACTGCGTGCTCCTCGGAGGGGAGACGGCGGAGATGCCCGACGTCCTGGCCTCCGGCGCGGTCGACGTGTCCGGCACCATGGTCGGTGTTGTCGAGCGGTCACGGTTGCTGCCCCGATCCGCGATCGGTCCCGGTCACCGGCTGATCGGTCTTCGCTCCTCCGGGCTGCACACCAACGGCTATTCCCTGGCCCGAAAGGTGTTCTCCGGCACCGACTTGTCCGAGCCGCTGGAGGTCGACCCCGACGGCGGCTGGGCCGGCGCCGACCCCGGCGACGATCAACGAACCATCGGCGAAGCGCTGGTGGCCCCCCACCGCAGCTACCTCTATCCGCTTCTGCCGGCCCTCGATGCCGGGCTGATCGACGGGTTGGCCCACATCACCGGCGGTGGACTGATCGACAACATCCCGCGGGTGCTCCCCGACGGCTGTGGTGCGGTCATCGACACGTCGTCGTGGATCTGGCCGCCGCTGTTTCGCATGCTGGTCGCCCAGGGGGGCCTGAACCGGGTCGAGGCCCACCAGATCCTCAACCTCGGAATCGGAATGGTCGCCGTGGTGGCCCCCGACAAGATCGCCGAGGTCCAGTCCCTCATCTCCGAACCGACCGCGGTGATCGGTCGGGTGGTCTCCGGTCGTGACGTCTCACTCAGCTGACAAATCCAGCCCGGCAGCCGGCAACGGTGCGACGGGGCTGTTCCGTCTCGCGGTGCTGGTGTCGGGGAACGGATCCAACCTGCAGGCGGTGCTCGACGCATGCGCCGATGGTCGCCTGTCCGCCGAGGTCCGGGTGGTGATCTCGAATCGTCCCCACGCCTACGCCCTCACCAGGGCCGCCGAGGCCGGTGTCGAAACACTGGTCATGGAGCAGGGCGGCCGAACCCGACGAGACTACGACGCCGATCTGGCCCGGGTCGTTGCCACCGTCGGCGTCGACCTGGTCGTTCTGGCCGGATGGGACCGGCTGCTGTCGGAGGCGTTCGTGAACCATCACACGGTGATCAACCTGCATCCGGCCAAGCCGGGGGTGTTCCCCGGCCTTGGGGCGATCGAGAAGGCGTTCGCCGGGTGGCGGGCCGGAACCGTCGCCTCCGGCGGCGTGATGGTTCATTTCGTGCCCGACGAGGGTGTCGACGACGGGCCGGTGATCGTCGCTGAAGAGGTGCCGTTCGAACCCGACGACACGCTCGAAACGTTCACCGAACGGGTTCACGCCACCGAACACCGGGTCTTGGTCGACGCCATCGACAAGGTGATCGCGTTGGCCGCCCGGCAACCCCTACGCTGAATGCATCGCCGCAAGAACCCTGAAACGGAGTAGCACATGGCCGAACAGTCGGTTGGACGAAACCACGAACTCCTCACCGGGTTCGAGTCGCTCACCTTCGACGACGTCCTGGTGGTGCCGGGCTGGAGTGAGGTGCTGCCGACCGAGGTGACGACCCGGGCCGACCTGGCCGGGATGACTCTCGAGGTGCCGCTGCTGTCGGCGGCGATGGACACCGTCACCGAGGCCCCTCTCGCCATCGCCATGGCCCGCGAGGGCGGCATCGGTATCCTCCACCGCAATCTGTCGGTCGCCGATCAGGTGGCTCACGTCGAGCGGGTCAAACGAGCTCAGGCCGGGATGATCACCTCACCGTTGAGCCTCCCGCCCTCGGCCACGCTGGGTGAGGCCGAGGAGCTGATGGCCCTCCACAAGTTCTCCGGTGTCCCGATCGTCGACGAGGACAACCATCTCGTCGGGATTCTCACCAATCGCGACGTGCGGTTCTGCACCGAGGCCGACTACGGGCGCACGGTTACCGAGTTCATGACTCCGGCCCCACTGGTCACGGCGCCGACGGGTACCTCGCTCGACGAGGCGGTGGCCATTCTCCACCAGCATCGCATCGAGAAGCTGCCGCTGGTCGACGGCGACGGCAAACTGACCGGGCTGATCACGGTGAAGGACATCAGCAAACGTATCGAGAAGCCGAACGCGTCGCTCGACGCCGATGGGCGGCTCCGGGTCGGGGCCGCCATCGGTGTGGTCGACGCCATCGACCGCTCGGCCGCGCTGGTCGAGGCCGGTGTCGACGTGCTGGTCATCGACACCGCGCATGGCCACACCCGCGGTGTCGTCGACACCGTTTCGTCGGTCAAGGCCAAGTGGCCGGAGGTCGCCGTCATCGGCGGAAACGTCGTGACCGCCGAGGGGGCGGAGGCGTTGATCGGTGCCGGGGCCGATGTGATCAAGGTCGGTGTCGGCGCCGGGTCGATCTGCACGACCCGGGTCGTGGCCGGCGCCGGGATGCCCCAGCTGTCCGCCGTCTACGAGTGTGCGATGGTGGCCCGCCCCAAGGGAGTGCCCGTCATCGCCGACGGTGGCATCGTGACCTCCGGTGACATCGTCAAAGCGTTCGTGGCCGGCGCCGACGCCGTCATGTTGGGCAACGCCCTGGCCGGTGTCGACGAGGCTCCCGGTGAGCTGGAACTGGTCGACGGGGCGATGTGGAAGACCTACCGCGGCATGGGCTCGGCCGGTGCGATGCGGGGGCGGGCGGCCGACCGTTACGGTTCGGGTCAGGCCCCGGGCAAACACGTCGCCGAGGGTATCGAGGCCCGGGTGCGGTACGCCGGTTCGCTGTCCGAGCTGGTCGGTCAGCTCATGGGCGGCCTGCGTTCCGGTATGGGTTACGCCGGGGCGGCCGATCTCGACGAACTGCGGACCAAGACCCGCCTCACCAAGATCACCTCGGCCGGGTTGCGGGAGAGCCACCCGCATGACGTGCAGGTGATCCGCGAGGAACAGCGCCCGGGCTACCCCTGATCCCGGCGACCCAGCCCGCCTGAACTTTGAGCCTTCAGCGACCCAGCCCGCCTGAACTTTGAGCCTCCAGCGACCCGTCAACGGGTCGTGGGAGGCTCAAAGTTCGACTGGGGTTTGTCTGTTCAGGCGGTGAGGTCGGCGAGCACGGCCTCGTACTCGGCCTTGTCGCGAGGTTCGCCCAGACCGCCCGACTCGAAGATCTTGGCGATGTTGCCGTCGGTGTCGATCACGATCGTGCGGCGCATGGCGCAGCCGAGATCCTCGTTGAAGCACTCGTAGGCCTGAGCCGTCGCCCCGTGAGGCCAACCGTCGGACAGCACCGGGAAGTTGATCCCCGCCTGATCGGTCCAGGCCTTGATCGAGAACTGGCGGTCGCAGGTCAGGCCGTACAGCTGGGCTCCGGCGGCCTCGAACTGGTTGAGGTCCTCACTGAGGGCGCACAGCTCACCCTCGCAGACGCCGGTGAAGGCGAAGGGTACGAAGACGAGTACGACCGGACGTTCGCCCCGGTGGCTCGACAGCGTGTGCTCGTTACCGTCCTGATCCTTCAGGGTGAAATCGGGGGCGGCGTCGCCAACGGCGAGAGTCATGGAGTTACCTCTTCCTTCGTGGTTCGTGTCTGGGGGATTGATCCGATCCGTTCGGGTCCGATCATCGATCCCGCCCGGCCGTCTGAGTCTACGCAGCGGGAAGCGGTCGTCAACGGCGGCGTCGACCACGGCCGCCCGATCGGTTCAGCAGGTCGAAGGCGGCGATTCGTTGGCCCGGTAGGCGCGGATCCAGTCGACGTACATCGCAACCGGTTCATCACCCATCTGGGCGCTGCCGGCCACGAGCTGCACGGTGATGACGTGGGGCGCCGAGGCGATGGCGTCGGCGTCGGTCACGGTGCCGGCGACGTCACCGTCGAGGAGGACCGTCGTCGAGTCGGGCGTCCATTCCAGCGCCAGCTCGTGCCACTGCTCGCCGCTGGTCCGGTGGACGATCTCTTCCGGCGTGGTCTCGTCCGGGTGGTGGATGTAGCTGTAGAACGGCTGACGGTTCGACGACGTCAACGTGTCGTACAGGTCGTTCTCGCCGCCCTCCGGGTGGTTGTTTCCGGCCGGCCAGGTCAACACCATGGCCCGTGTACTCTCGCTTGGATCGGCATCGGCCCGAACCCTCGCCTCGATTCGCCCGTAGAGCTGCTGGTGCCGGGATGCGATCGCCCCGGACACGATCTCGTCGTCGAGTTGCCGGGCGGTGATGGTGAGCACACCGTCGCCGACGGTGACCGCCTCCGGTCGGCGCACGCCATTGCCGTTGCGGTCCGGGCTGTTGAACACAAGCCAGCGGTCGTCGTCGAGGTCGTCGCCGTCGAACTCGTCGGCGAAGGTCAGCAGCCACGGGTCACAGGTCGCCGCTGCGTCGTCGTCGATCGGGGGGAAGACGGCCGACGGAGACGGGATGTCGGACTCGTCGACCACAGACGCATCGGTCAGCCAGTCACCGACCCAGCGCTGGGCCAAGAAGAGGCCGCCGATCACGAGGAATGCCCCGACGACCGACGAGTTGGACCGAACGAAGGCCACGGTGCGCTCGAGCCAATCCCGGCTTCGTTGTTGCGGTGAAAGAGCGGTGGAGCTGGCCACGATGCGCCCACCTTAGCCTTCGGCGGATGCCCGGAGGTTGCACCGTCGTCCGCCACCGCCTGGGATGCGGGCCA
This sequence comes from Acidimicrobiales bacterium, assembly GCA_965216675.1. GTDB lineage: Bacteria > Actinomycetota > Acidimicrobiia > Acidimicrobiales > SZUA-35 > JAHELU01. The sequence goes on from CBDCGK010000004.1 coordinate 4,726,098, forward strand.
GAGCCCGAGCACCTATGGTGAGGGGCCATGGCCTACCGAACACCGGTGAGGGTCCGGTTCAACGAGATCGACCCGTACCGCCACGTCAACCACGCCGTGTACCTCACCTACTTCGAGTACGGGCGCACCGACGCCCTGGAGCGGGCCGGGATCCCGATCCAGCAGCTGGCGGACGACGGGATTCAGCTGGTGATCACCAAGGTCGAGGTCAAGTTCATCAGGGCGGCCGTCGCCGGTGACCGCCTGGAGGTGATCACGTTCCTCGGCGAGTCCCGTCGGGCGAGCCACATCTGGCGTCAGCGGGTCGTGCGACCGGCCGGTGACGGCTCCGATGGTGGGGAGGAGGTGCTGGTCGAGGGCGACGTCACGATCGCGGTCACCGATCTCCGTGGCCGGCCGATGCGACCGCCGGAGTGGTTGCAGGAGGCGTTTGTGAAGCTGGAGGCGGGCGACTGAGCCGGTGTGCCGGGATCATGTGCCTGGGATCATGTGGCTGTGAGCCCGTCCGTATGAGCAGGTGGGTGTGAAGCACGTGGATGTGGGCAGTGTCGTTCTTCGGCGTCGGTGACCAGGACTGGATCGAACTCGATCTCGACGCGGTGGAGCGTCGAGGCACCGACGGCCTCGTGGCGGCCCTCGACGACAACCGGGCCGCAGTGTCGGCCGCCATCGGCTCGGCCTTCGAGGTCGATGTGGCCGCCGACGGGACGGTGATCGTGGTCGGCGCCGCGAGGCGCTACCGGGCCGAGGTGGACCGCAGCGGCCGGCTCCTGTTCACTGGAATACTCGACCCCGACGGTCCTCTGTAATTCTCGTCACCGGTCGCAACGGTCCACTCGAAACCCGCCAGCACCTGGAAGGCGCCCATGGCCATCGATTTCAACACCGACTTCGAACCCCGCTATCGGGAGGTCGTCGAACTCTCGCCCCTCGTGCGGCGGGTCGTGGCCGAGAATCCCAATCCCTTCACGTTCACCGGCACCGGCGTCTACATCGTCGGGCGGGGTGACGTGGCCGTCATCGACCCCGGACCCGACCTCGACACCCACCTCGACGCGATCGAGTCCGCCCTCGACCCCGACGAACGGGTCAGCCATCTGCTCATCACCCACACCCACACCGACCACACCGCCGGTGTTGCATCGCTCCAGGCCCGCACCGACGCCCCGACCCACGGGTTCGGACCCCACGGCCCGATCCCGGAGGCCGATGCGCTCGATCGGATCTCCTTCGACGAGTACTTCACCGACGAGGAGAGCGAGGAGTTCGAGCGGGCCTGGGCCGAGATCCCCGATGAGCTGAAGCGGGAGGGTCCCGACCCTGATTTCGTGCCCGACGTCGTGGTCGGCGACGGCGACGTCGTGTCCGGGCCGGGCTGGACCATCGACGTGGTGCACACGCCGGGCCACACCTCGAATCATGTTTGCTACGGCCTGCGGGAGGAATCGCTGCTGTTCACCGGCGATCATGTGATGGGGTGGGCCACCTCGGTCATCTCACCGCCCGACGGCGACCTCTTCGACTACCTGGCCAGCCTCGACAAACTGTTGGCCCGCGACGACGCCCGCTACTGGCCGACGCATGGCCCGGCCATCGACGACCCCCATGATCACGTCGCAGCCTTCGTCGCACATCGCCGGGCCCGGGAACAGCAGATCGTCGACCGCCTGGCCGCCGGTCCGAGCACGATCAAGGACCTCGTGCCCAACATGTACCACGACGTCGACAAACGGCTGTGGCGGGCGGCCGCCAACTCGGTGTTCTCCCACCTGCTGGCCCTTCAACGCGGCGGGAGGGTCACCGTGGCCGACGCGGACGAGCAGCACAATCAGCACGGCGGGGCCGACGACCGGCCGGGCACGATAACGTCCCGATGGTCACTGACCGGCTGAGGTCCCGCGGCCGAACCTTGCGACATGCAACGATGTCGCACGTTCGTAACACCGGGTGGATTGACCCTTGACGGATCAGGTCGCCAACTGAAAGGGTGACCTTTCGGCAACAGTGTTCGGCCTTGCCGCTGGAACCCGTTGCCAATTCGGAGGGGATCGCGTTCGGGCCCGCCTACTTGTTGGAGAGCAGGCGGAAAATGAAACGCGATCCCCTCCTCAGGTTTTAGTCGCCAGACCCGAGCATGTCGCGGAGCCACCCGATTTTCTGCTGTCGGCCCAGCTCCTCGGCCGTCCCGACGGCCACAACCCGCCCGTGATCGAGGGCCACGACCATGTCTGCGGTCGAGGCGTGCAGGCGCCCGTGGGTGACGACGACCTGGATCTGGCCAGGGGGACGGAGCTGATCGATGGTCTCGCGGAGTCGGTGGCGGTTGGCGGCGTCGACATTCGACAACGGCTCATCGAGCAACAACAGTGACGGTTGGGTTACGACGGCTCGGGCGATCGCAACCCGTTGGCGCTGGCCGCCGGACAGCTGATGGGGCTTGCGGTCGGCGAGGTGGTTCAGTTCGGCCGCCTCCAGCGCCTCGAACGCCCGCTGCCGCTGTGTCCGGCGCGTCAGACCCGGGTTCCGGTAGCGGAGTCCGAAGGCCACGTTGTCGATGGCGCTGAGGTGGGGGAACAGCAGGGCGTGCTGGGGAACGAGCGCCAGGTCGCGCTGCTCGGGTGCCAACATGGTTCGAGTCGACGGGCGATCCCATGTCCGGCCGCAGACGACGATCTCCCCGTCGACGAGCGGCACGATGCCGGCCAGCACGTTGAGCAGCGTGGTCTTGCCCGACCCGTTGGGACCGACGACGGCCACCGTCGCCCCGGCATCGGCGGCGAGCGCGACGGTCAACGTGAACGCACCGACGTGGGCGGTGACCTCGGCGTTCAGTCCGCCGGTCACCGTCGGGGTATCCACCGGTCCCGCAATGTGATGAGCACGGTGAGCGACACGATGAGCATCAGGATGCTGACCGCCACCGCCCGGTCCTGGGTGTCGGGGTTCTCGAGCGCGAGGGCGATCTCGAGCGGCAGCGTCTGGGTCGATCCCTCCGTGTTGCCGGCGAAGGTGATCGTCGCCCCGAACTCGCCGAGCGCCCGGGCCCAGGCCAGAATGGCTCCGGCCAGCACGCCGGGCCGGGCCAGGGGCAGGCTGATCCGCCACCAGCGGGCCAGCGGTGGAGCCCCCAGCGTGGCGGCGAGTTGCTCATAGCCGGGATCGGTCGATCGCAGCGTACCCTCGACCGTCAAGACCAGGAACGGGGTGGCGACGACGGCCGCCGCCAGGATCGCCCCGGCCATCGTCGAGGTCAGACCGATACCGGTCAGCTCCCCGAACAGGGTCCGGCGGCCGAAGGCCGAGGTGAGGGCGACGCCGGTGACGACCGGTGGGAGCACGAGCGGGACGGTGATGATGGTTCGAACGATCGGCTTGCCCCAGAAATCGGTGTTGGCCAGGGCGAACGCCATCGGCACGCCGAGCACGACGGCGAGCGCGGTGGCGGCCAGGCTCACGATGACCGAGACGCGGCCCGCGGTAACGGTCTCGGGAGCGCGGAACTGCTCGAACAGTGTCGACCACGGGGCATCGCCCAGGAGGGCGAGCACCGGGATCACGAAGAAGATGACCCCGAGGGCGGCCACCACCAGGACGGCGGCGGGAGGTCGTCGGAGCCCACTCACGAGATCATCAGCCGCCGTCACCCGGAGCCGCATCGGGTAATCCATCGCCGGGTGGTCCGAAGCCGAGCCGGGTGAACAGTTCGGCCACCTCGTCGGAGCGGAGATGGCGAACGAGATCGTCGGCCGCATCGCCCTGTTGCAGTTGGGCCAGGGTGACCGTGGCCTGCGGTGCCTCGTCGAGCGCGATCTCGGTGACGGCCTCGGCTGCGGCCACGTCGGTCCGGTAGACGAAGCCGGCGTCGACCTCGCCGGTCGACACCTTGGCCAGCACGGATCGGACGTTCGCCTCCTCCGTGGCCCGGCCGACCGTCAGGCCGTTGGCGGCGAGGAACTCGTCGGTCAAATCGCCGCACGGCACGCCGGTGGCGCAACGAGCGGTGAGCACATCGGGATCGGCGAGATCGGCGGGGCCGTCGACTCCGGCCGGGTTGTCGCCCGGAACGGCCAGCGTCAACACATTGGTGGCCAGCGGGACCGGCGAACTCACCGGCGGATTTAGCAGGTCGTCGAGGAACGAGGCGTCGGCGGCCACCAGCACCGAGGCGTCGGCACCGCTGTTGATCTGGCGGACGAGCGCGTTGGTGCCGGCCAGGTTCATGCGAAGATCCACCTCGGGTCGGTCGCGCTCATAGTCCTCCTCGACCAGCTCCATGATGTCGGCGAGTGACGATGCCGCGAAGACGTCGATCGTTGCCCGGTCGTCGTTCGAACAACCGCCGAGTACCAGTGTGGGAACCACCGATGCAATCACGGAAAGCACCACCGACGCTCGGCCGATGAGTGCCAGTCGGCCGGTCGAAACGTGGTTGTGTCCCGGCGGCCGGCCCATCACCGGACCAAGGGTAGAGGGGCGTCCCGGTCGTCACGCAACCGGCCCGTATCACCGGCTCGGGAGCCGGTGGAATTGGCTGTGAGCCCTCTATCGGCGGGGTAGTGTGTCATTCATGGTCAGCCTCTACGACTCTGCGCTCCAGAAGGTGGTTCCGCTCGACGTGCGGGACGAGGGCAAGGTGTCGATGTACGTCTGCGGGCCGACCGTCTATGGGCCTCCACACATCGGCCATGGTCGGATGACGTTGACCTACGACATTCTCCGCCGGTACCTGACGTGGGCCGGCTATGACGTGACCTTCGTGTCGAACGTCACCGACATCGACGATCAGATCATCAACCGGGCCAACCGCGAGAACCGGGATTGGGTCGACATCGCCGTCAAGTGCGAGGCCGTCTGGTGGCGGGCCATGGACGCCCTCAACGTGTTGCGACCCGATCACACGCCCCATGCCACCGACTACGTCGACGAGATGGTCGAGCTGATCGGGCGCCTTCTCGACGCCGGAAAGGCCTACCTCACCTCCGATGGGGTCTACCTGGCGGTCGAAGACGTCGAAGGCTACGGTCTGCTGGCCCATCAGAGCCTCGACGACCTGCGGGCCGGTGGCGGTGACCGCGAGATCGTCGGCGCCGAGAAGCGTCATCCGGCCGACTTCGCCCTCTGGAAGTTCGTCAAGCCGGGCGAGCCGCACTGGCCGTCGCCGTGGGGCGACGGGCGCCCGGGCTGGCATACCGAGTGCGTCGTCATGAGCCTCGATCTGCTGGGGGAGGGGTTCGACCTGCACACCGGCGGTATGGACCTCATGTTCCCCCACCACGAGAACGAGCGGGCTCAGGCTGTCGCCCTTGGGGCCGACTTCGCCGGCCACTGGATGCACCACGGTTTCGTCGAGCTCGAGGGGGAGAAGATGTCGAAGTCGCTCGGCAACGTCAAGAACCTCCTCGATCTCATCGACGAGTACGACGCCCGCGCCTTCCGACTGTTGCTCCTTCAGTCCCACTACCGGTCGCCGATAGAGGTGACCGGAACCACCATGCAGCAGGCCGAGGCGGCCGTCGAACGGCTCGACGGCTTCGCCCGCCGCACCATCGACCTCGACGGGGCTCCCGATACGGCGGTCATGGCGGCGTTCGGCGAGGCGATGGCCGATGATCTCGACACGGCCAAGGCGGTTGATCTGCTGTTTCGCCAGGTGCGGGAGGCCAACAGTGCGCTGGACGGCGGTGATCGCGACGCGGCAGCGACCGCGGCGGCCACAGCCGCGTCGATTGCCGAGGTCCTCGGGCTGGAGCTGCGTGGCGAGACCAGGAGCGTCCCGGCCGAGATCGCGGCGCTGGCCGCCGAGCGGCATGAGGCCAGAGCGGCCCGCGACTTCGATCGGGCCGATGCCCTGAGGGATCAGCTGACCGAGGCGGGCTGGATGGTGGAGGACTCGGCCGACGGTCCGATCGTTCGCCCTCTGGGCGGCTGAGCGGCTGAGCGGCTGACGGGCTGAGCGGTTGAGCGACGAGCTGACGATCGGGGAGGCGGCGGCCCGGATCGGGATTGCCACCTCCGCGCTGCGGTACTACGAGGAGGAGGGCCTCATCGTGTCCCGTCGTACCGATGGTGGTCAGCGTCGGTACGCCCGGGACGTGCTCCGCCGGGTGGCGTTCATCCGGGCCGGCCAGCAGGTCGGTCTGACGCTCTCCGAGATCGCCGAGGGCCTGTCGGGCCTGCCGGGCGACCGGGCGCCCAGCAAGGCGGAGTGGGCCGAGTTCGGTCGGCGTTGGCGGCCACGGCTCGACCATCAGATCGCCACCATGGAGGCGTTGCGGGACAAGCTGACCTCCTGCATCGGGTGCGGCTGTCTCAGTCTCGACAACTGCGCCCTGTTCAACCCCGACGACGAGGCGGCGGCCGAGGGTCCGGGGGCCCGCTACCTCCTCGACTGACGCTCGGTCACCGGGCGGCGATCGACGCGAAGTCGGCCGAGAGCAGTCGGCGGAGGTCACCGGGGGCCAGCGTAACCTCGAGACCTCGCCGGCCGGCGCTCACGTGCATGACGTCGCGGTCCTCCGCCGACATGTCGATGAAGGTGCGCAGCCGGCGCCGCTGGCCGAGCGGTGAGATGCCCCCGACGACGTAACCGGTCAGGCGTTCGGCGTCGACCGGGTCCGCCATTGCCGCCTTCTTGCCGCCGGCCGCCTTGGCCAACGCCTTGAGATCCAGGCGGGTGGCCACGGGTACGACGGCAACCACCGTCTCGGCACGGTCGATCACCGCGAGCAGCGTCTTGAACACATCGGCCGGATCGAGCCCGAGGGCCTCGACCGCCTCGTCACCGTAGGATTCGGCCGCCGGGTCGTGGTCGTAGGCCCTGACCTCGTGGTCGACCTTGGCCTTCTCGAGCATCACCACTGCCGGAGTCATGGCACCAGTGTGCCCGTACACTGATGGTCAACCATACCGGGGAGCTCGGATACGACCGGGCTGAGAGGACGGCAAACCGGCCGTCGACCCGCAGAACCTGATCTGGGTAATGCCAGCGAAAGGGAGCGATCATGTCGAAGTTCTCGAAACGAGCCGATCTCCTGTTCGTCGCGGCGGCAATCGTGGGAGCGATGCTGCTGGTGGCGGCCTGTGGTGGCGACGATGAATCGTCGGATACCGCCGTCGAATCGGACGGCACGACCACCGCAGCACCGGTCGAGACCTCCGAAGGTGACGACCAGACGACGGAGGGAACCGAGACCTCGGATACGACGGAAACGCCCGAAGCCGTCGAGCCCGGCACGACGGTCCGGCTCCTGACCCACGACTCTTTTTCGGTGAGTGACGGGTTGTTCGACAACTTCACCCTGGAAACGGGGATCGACGTCGAGGTGCTCAATGCCGGTGACGCCGGCGAACTGGTGTCGCGGGCCATTCTGACCGCCGGCCAGCCGGAGGCCGACGTGCTGTTCGGGGTCGACAACACCTTCCTCCAGCGGGCGCTCGACGCCGGCATCTTCACCGCCTACCAGTCGGCCGGACTGGACAGCGTGGCCGACGAGCTGAAGCTCGACCCGGAGAACCGGGTGACACCGATCGACTTCGGCGACGTGTGCCTCAACTATTGGAGTGACGCCTTCGACAACGGTGGTCCGACCAGTCTCGACGACCTGACCCGACCGGAGTTCGCATCGACCTTCGTCACCATGGATCCGGAGTCCTCCTCACCCGGGTTCGCCTTCCTGCTGGCCACGATCGCCACCTACGGACCCGACGGCTGGCAGGACTACTGGCAGCAGCTGGCCGATGGAGGGGTGGCGGTGACCAGTGGCTGGAGCGACGCCTACTACGGCGAGTTCGTCGCCGGGGGTGGGGAGAAGGCCATCGTGACCTCCTATGCCACCAGCCCGGTCGCCGAGATGATCTTCGCCACCAGCGACATCTCCGAGCCGCCCACCGGGGTGGTGGCCGACAGCTGCTTCCGCCAGATCGAGTTCGCCGGCGTCCTTGCCGGTACCGATCAACCGGAGGCGGCGGGAGCGCTGATCGACTTCATGCTGTCCGAGACCTTCCAGGCCGACATTCCGCTCAACATGTTCGTGTTTCCCGCCAACTCCTCGGTCGAGACGCCACCGTCGTTCGCCGAGTGGGCCACCGAGGTCGACGACCCGTTGACCCTGAGCCCGGCCGAGATCGAAGAGGGTCGATCGCAGTGGACCGAAGAGTGGGCCGAGATCGTTCTCCGCTGATCGCCCCGTGGCGCGGATGGTGAACATGGGTCGAACCCGTTGGACGATCCCGGCTGCCGTGATCGCGACCGTCTTCATCGCCGCGATGGTCGTCTGGCCGCTGGTGGCCGTGCTGGCACGGAGCCTGGCCGGGGTCGGTTTGTCCGACGTCGGACGGATCCTGACCCGCTCCTCGGTCCGTTCGGTGGTGGGGTTCACGGTGCTCCAGGCGACGCTGTCGGCCGCGGTCACCGTGGTGTTGGGCCTGCCGATCGCCCACCTGCTGGCCCGCTTTCACTTCCGGGGGAGGGCCGCGCTACGGGCTGTCGTGATCGTGCCGTTCGTCTTGCCGACGGTGGTGGTGGCCGCCGCGGTCGATGCCGTCTTCGACCGGTTCGGTCTTCGGCCGGCGACGGCGACGGCCTCCGGCGTTTCGCTGCTCGCCATCCTCTACGCCCACACCTTCTTCAACGTGGCCGTGGTGGCCCGGCTGGTGGGCGGCTACTGGGCCTCGCTCGATCATCGTCAGGTCGAGGCGGCGCGGGTGCTCGGCGCCGGTCGTTTCGCCGCCTGGACCTCGATCACGCTCCGCCAGCTCCGGCCCGCCTTGATCGGGGCGGCCCTGGTGGTGTTCCTGTTCTCGTTCACCAGTTTCGGGGTGATCCGTGTGCTGGGTGGTCTGCGGACGGCCACCGTCGAGACCGAGATCCACCGTTATGCGATCGCCCGAGCCGAGTTCGACGTCGCCGCGGTGTTGGCCGGGCTGCAGATCGTGGTGGTTGTGGTGCTGTCGGTGCTGACGTCGAGGTTCCAGCGTCGCTTCGCCGTGGCGGCGAACCGGGTCCCGACGGCGTCGCCGGTGCGGGGATGGCGTTGGTGGTACGTCGTCGTCGTCGTCGCCCTGATCGTGGCCGTCCAGGGACTGCCGGTGGCACTGCTGGTCGCCGGTTCGTTGACCGCGGACGGCGGTTTCAGTCTCGTTCACTACCGTGCCCTGTTCGAACGGGTCGACCTTCTGCCGACCTCGGCCGCCGGTGCGCTGGCCAACTCCCTGCTGTTCGCACTCGGCGCGGCGGTGGTGGCGTTGGTGGTGGGGGTGTCGGCGTCGATCGCCGTGACGTCGGGCGGCCGGGTCGGGCGCATGTTGGAGGCGCTGACCTTCGTGCCGCTCGGAGTGTCGGCCGTGACGTTGGGGTTCGGCTACCTGGTCGGTTTCGCCGCCTTCGACCTTCGCCGTTCGATCTGGCTGGTGCCGCTGGCTCATGCCGTGGTCGGGCTGCCCTTCGTGGTGGCGGCGATGGTGCCGACGATCCGGGCGATCGGGCCACGGATCCGGGAGGCGGCCGGGGTTCTTGGGGCGTCGCCGACGGTGGTGTGGCGGACGATCGACTGGCCGATCGCCCGCCGGGCTGCCTTGACCGGTGCCGGATTCGCCGCCGCCGTCAGCCTCGGCGAGTTCGGGGCCACGTCGTTCCTGGCCCGGGGGGAGTCATCGTTCACCGCCCCGCTTGCCATCTTCCGCCTGCTGTCGACTCCCGGTGCGGCGCTGCGGGGCCAGGCTCTGGCCTTGAGCGTGGTGGTCGGCCTCCTGGTTGCCCTCCTGGCTGCTGCTCTCGAGCGCCGCCGCTCCCCGGGAGCGACCCTGCTGTGAGCACCGCCGAACCCAAGCTGGTCCTCGAGAACGTGAGCGTCGCTTTCGGGGAGCGAACCGTTGTCGACGGCGTCGATCTCGAGGTGGTCGCGGGGGAGAAGCTGGCCGTCGTCGGGCCGAGCGGGTCGGGCAAGTCGACGCTGCTCCGGGCCATCGCCGGGCTCGAACCGTTGGTCGAGGGTTGTGTTCGGCTCGACGGCCGTGATCTCCATGGTGTGCCGATACATCAGCGGGGGGTCGGGCTCATGTTCCAGGATCATGCGCTGTTCCCCCATCTGACGGTCGCCGACAATGTGGCCTACGGGCTCCGCCACGGGAGACCGCGATCCGGCTCGGACGGATCGATGGGGGACCAGGTCGATGTTCGCATCCGCGAAATGCTGGCTCTCGTTGGTCTCTCCGGCTTCGGGTCCCGTTCGGTCGACCAGCTGTCGGGCGGGGAGGCTCAGCGGGTCGCGCTGGCCAGGGCGCTGGCGCCGGCTCCGTCGCTGCTGATGCTCGACGAGCCGCTTGGGTCGCTCGATCGGGTGCTGCGAGAGCAGCTTGTCGCCGACCTCGACCTGCTGCTCGACACGATGGGCCAGACGGCGCTGCACGTCACCCACGATCAGGCCGAGGCGTTCGCCCTGGCCGATCGGGTGGCGGTGCTGTCCGAGGGCCGGCTGGTGAGGGTGGGCACGCCCCAGGAGTTGTGGGAGGATCCTCGCACCCGGTTCGTGGCCGGCTTCCTCGGCCGGCCGAACATCTGGACCGTCGGCGGCGAGACGATGGTGGTGCCGGTCGATGCGATCCGGGTCACCGAGGGTGGGTCGGCCCCGACCGACGCCAGTCGAATAGAGGGTGTGGTGACGTCATCGCAGTTCCATCAGGGTCGATACCGCCACCAGGCCTCGATCGATCGGGGTGAACCGGCGTCGGAGGTGGTGTGGACCGACGGCGTGCGGCGCCGTATCGGTGACAGTGTCGCCTTGACGGTCGACGCCGCGACGTTCATCCCTCTCGACCCGGCGGAGCGATAGGCGGACCCGACGACCGAACGGCGGTTCCGCCGATCAGGCCCGCAGTTTGAACCGCTGGATCTTCCCGGTTGCGGTCTTGGGCAGGTCGGTCACGATCTCGAACCGCTTTGGCCGTTTGTAGCCGGCCAGGTGCTGGCGGCAGAAGCCGTCGAGTTCATCGCCGGCGACGGTGTGGCCGTCGACGGGGATCACGAACGCGATCGGCCGCATGATCCCGTCGGCATCGCGCTCGCCGACCACCGCCGCCTCCAGCACCGTTTCGTACTGGATGAGCACACCCTCCACCTCGGCCGGCGACACCCATTCGCCGCCGACCCGCAACATGTCGTCGACCCGGCCCATGTAGGTGTAGAAACCGTCGTCGCTTCGGTCGTAGAGATCGCCGGTGTACATCCACGGCCCGCGGAACGTGGCCCTCGACTGATCGCTTCGGCACCAGTAGCCCGTCGCCGCGCTCGCTCCCGACACGCACAGCTGCCCGGGTTCGCCCGGCTTCTGGACGTCACCGTTTTCGTCGATGAGCTTGACCTCGTAGCCCGGAACCGGGACGCCGCTGGTACCCGGTTTGAGTGCGGCCTCGCTGTTCGACAGGTAGATGTGGAGCATCTCGGTCGATCCGATGCCGTCGAGGATGGTGACCCCGAACTGCTCCTTGAACCGTTCGAACGTCTCGGCCGGAAGGGGCTCGGCGGCGGATGCCGCCAGCCGAACCGATCCGAACGCGTCCGGTGGGAGACCGGCGTTGTTGAGGGCGGCGTAGAACGTGGGGATGCAGAAGAACAGCGTCGGATGCTCGGCGGCGATCGTCTCGGTCACCATCGTCGGGGTCGGCGGTCTCGTCGGTACCAGGACGGTGGTGGCTCCGACCGAGAACGGGAACGAGATCGAGTTGCCGAGACCGTAGGCGTGAAACATCGGTCCGACCGAGTAGAAGCGGTCGTCGGGCCGGACGCCGAGCACGTTGGCGGCGAAGGTGTCGCAGGTGACCTTGATGTCGATGTGGCGGTGCATCGCCAGCTTCGGTTGACCCGTCGAGCCCGACGTGCACAACCAGAACCCGGGTGACTCGCCCCAGGTCTCGAACGGTGACCCGTCGCCGTCGGTGGCCAGCAACTCCGACCACGAGGACACGTGGAGATCCGCGGCGTCGAGGCCGATATCGGGCGAGATTCCCTGCTCGGTGTCGGTGACGACGATCCGCTCGACCTCCGGTGTGGCGGCGACGAGATCGGGGATCGAGGCCGCCCGGTCACCGGAGACGACCACGATCCTGGCCCGGGCGTCGGCGGTGATGGCACCCAGGTCGCGGCCGGGGAGGAGGGGGTTGATCGGCAGCGGGATGGCGCCGATTCGCATGGCCCCGAGGAAGGTGGCGACGAACTCCACCGAATCGAGCATCACCATCGCCACCCGTTGCTCCGGTTGCACGCCGATCGTTCGCAGCGAGCCGGCCGTGCGTTCGATGAGTTGTTGCAGCTCCGCGAAGGTCACGGAGGTCCCAAGACATCGGATGGCCACGTGATCGCCCCGCCCGTCGGCCACGTGACGGTCGACGAGCCAGGTGCTGGCGTTGAACAGGTCGTCACTGCGAATGCTGGAGGCCATGTGCTCTCTCCCGAGTATGTCGGAACGCACCGACAGTAGCAGTTGGAACGCCGCTGATTCACAGTCGAATCATCGCCGGGACCAAGGGTCCGTTCCCGGTCGGAAGCTCAGGTCGACGGTTCGACGACCGACGGGTTGAGAATGAACGGTGCGGAAATCAGGCGGGTGGTTGGAGGCCGATCGGTGATCCTGGTCGCTTCGACGGCCATTGCCGCGTTGGCGATGGCCGCGTTGCTGGCCGCGGTGCCGGGCGTGCGGAGCGAAGGCGAGGGCGGCGTGTGGGTCGAGGCGGCCCTGGGAGTGCTCACCTCCGAAGCGTTGCCGACGGACGCCTCGGATCTCGACCACCGGGTCGACGGCGATCCCGACGGTCCGCTGGCCTTCACCGATCCGCCGCTCGACGTGTCACCGTCGGACACGACCTCGTCGTCGGTCGAGGAGTCGACAGTCGACACTTGGTCGGCGAACACTCCGACAACGTCCACGGTGGTCGCCTCGTCGTCGACGACGTCGCCGGCTTCGACCGACCCGACACCGACCTCGGACGCCACCACGTCAACTTCGTCGGCCCCGACGACCGACACCGCCCCGTCACCGACCATGCCGACCACCGTTTCGACCACGCCGACCACCGGGTCGACCATCGACGATCACCACCAGGGCAGCAACGACGGGTTGGAGTCGCTCAGGAACACGAACCCGCTCTTCGACCGCTACAGCTCGGTGCCGTCCAGTGCCTTGGATCTCCAGGCGCTGACCGAGCCCACGGCGACACCCGACAACGGCACCGTCGGCGACGGCCAGTTCCGCATGGCCTGCCAGTACTCCCACTTCGCCTACGACGATCCGATCGTGTTTCCCGGACAGCCCGGGGCGTCGCACCTCCACATGTTCTTCGGCAACACCCTGGCCAACGCCAACTCCACAGCGGCCACGCTCTTCGACTCCGGTGGCGGCTCGTGCAACGGCTTCGAGCTGAACCGCTCCGCCTACTGGACGCCGGCGCTGCTAGACGGCAAGGGCAACGCCGTGGTGCCCGAGCAGATCATCCTCTACTACAAGACCAAGTTCCCGGCCGAGGCCCGGCCGCTCCCCGTCGGCCTGAAGATGATCAGCGGCAGCACCGGCTCGTCGTTCACTGTCTCCGACGTGTTGCACTGGTCGTGCGGTGGAAGTGGGCAGGCGTACAACAAGTCGAATCACATCCCGGACTGCGGGGGCGACATCATCAACGCCGCGATCGCCTTTCCCGAGTGCTGGGACGGACGTAACCTCGACTCGGCCGACCATCGCTCCCATCTGCACTTCGTCGACGCCGCGTTGCCCTGCCCGCCGTCACATCCGGTCCGCCTGCCCCAGATCAGCATCCTGTTGTACTACCCCGGGCAGCCGTCGGTCGCTGGGTGGCACCTCTCGTCCGACGGCCAGGGTGGCCACGGCGGCGGCGGTCCTCCCGGCGGTTCGCTTCACGCCGACTGGTTCGGCGGATGGAACGACGACGCCCTCAACCTCTGGATCGACGGCTGCATCACCCGGGCCCGGAACTGCTCGTACGGGCAGACCGGCACCGATCGTCGGTTCGCCCCGCTGAACGGCCTGCAGAACTATCCGGGGCCCTATGTTCTGCCGCTTCCGGATTGACACGAGGATTGGGACCAAAGACCATTGTCAGACATGGTTACTCTCTGGTAACTTAGGAATGTGACCGAATTCTCCCCCCAACTCAACGAAGACCAGATCATCCTCCAGAAATGGGTCCACGACTTCGCCGAGGATGTCATCCGGCCCGCCGCCCAGGAGTGGGACGCGCGGGAGGAGACACCGTGGCCGATCATCGAGCAGGCGGCCGAAATCGGCCTCTACGGCTGGGAATTCATGGCCGAGCTGATGATCAACGACCCCACCGGCCTGTCGATGCCCGTTGCGCTCGAGGAACTGTTCTGGGGCGACGCCGGGATCGGCATGTCGCTGATGGGCTCAGGTCTCGCTGCGGCCGGTATCGCGGCAGCCGGAACCCAGGAGCAGATCTTCGAATGGGTGCCCCAGTGCTACGGCTCGCCGGGTGACGTCAAGCTCGGCGCCTTCGCCGCCTCCGAGCCCGATGCCGGCTCCGACGTCTCCGCCTACCGGACCCGGGCCGTTTACGACGAAGCCAACGACGAGTGGGTCATCAACGGCACCAAGACCTGGATCACCAACGGCGGCATCGCCAACATTCACGTGGTGGTGGCGGTGGTCGACCCCGATCTCGGTTCCAAGGGTCAGGCCAGCTTCATCATCCCACCCGATACGCCGGGTTTGTCCCAGGGGCAGAAGTTCTCGAAGCACGGGATACGGGCCAGTCACACCGCCGAGGTCGTTCTCGACGATGTCCGGGTTCCCGGCAGCTGCCTGCTCGGTGGCAAGGAGAAGCTCGACGATCGTCTCGCCCGGGTGCGGGAGGGCAAGTCGGGCAACTCACAGGCCGCGATGCAGACCTTCGAGGCCACCCGACCCGCCGTGGCCGCTCAGGCCATCGGCATCGCCCGGGCCGCCTACGAGTACTCGCTGGAGTACGCCAAGGAGCGGGTGGCGTTCGGCCGGCCGATCATCATGAACCAGTCGATCGCCTTCATGCTGGCCGACATGGCCACCGAGATCGACGCCGCCCGCCTGCTCACCTACCGCTCGGCCTGGATGGGCAAGCACCGGGCGTTCAAACACGCCGAGGGTTCGATGGCCAAACTCAAGGCCGGCCGGGTCGCCGTGTGGGCCACTGAGCGGGCCATGCAGATTCTCGGCGGCTACGGCTACGTGACCGAATACCCGGTCGAACGCTGGCACCGCGATGCCAAGATCTACGACATCTTCGAAGGCACCGAGCAGATTCAGCAGTTGGTGATCTCTCGGGCTATCTCGGGTCTGCGGATCGAATAGCCTCTGACCTGGGCTTATGCTGTTCTGAGGGTCCGTCTGGTCGCAGTGGTTCGCAAGGGTCAATAGCGGTCAATCGGGTCAGAAAATCGGCTCATCCCTACTGTCATCCCTACTCATGTAGGGATGATCGCGCCTAGAGTGAACGTCCATGGCCACCATCCGCGAGTTGGCGGCCGGCTGGCGGCGCTCATAAACCCACTCGTCGATCTCGCGAGGGTCAAAACGGACGAACTTGCCGATCTTCAGAAATGGCACTCGTCGCTCGGAGACCAGCCGGCGCACGAATCGCGACGTAACGCCGAGCCGCTCGGCCAGCGCAGTCACGTCCAGCAGAACGACCGCCTCGGCATTCGACCGCTCGTTCTGAGCGGCAGCGTGAAGGTCGGCAGGTCGGTATCGCTCCATCGATTCAGCTCCTTCGGCTGTCGGCGTTGGTACACGTTCCTGTGGCAGGCACGCGGGTCGGTGTGGGACAGCGGGCTGAATCGGTTGGCCATACCCCACCCCGCTCAAACGCGGAGCACCGGCTTCCCCCGAGGGTCGATGCAGTTATCTCGAACCATGGAATCTCGGCGGTGTTACGGCCGATCTCGATCGGCTCATCATCGAGTTTCACACCCCGCCAGATCCCGTCGATGTCGACGGCGGGTGCCTCGTCGGCGCCACAACCGAGGGCTGCAAAGAGCGCCATCAAGGTCACCGTCGCGCCGGCTCGCATTCCGAAATACTACTTGCTGGCGTCGCCGCAAAACCAACGATTGCCAGCGGCCAGACCGCCCCAGAACGCGACCACGCAGAGTGCGACGAGCGCCCGCAGGTCGATGACCACCTGGTCACCATCGTCGGTGATCGGTGGTTCGGCCGCCCGGTGTACTGTAGCGCTGGCAAAGTGCCGCAGTGGTGCGGTCGATCGGGGCCTGAGTCGGACGTTATCGAGTGGGTCGAACAGCAGGGTCGTTACTGACTTCGACATGATTGGGATTGCCGTATCTGGGTGGCGCGACCGATCAGGGTTCGCGACGTTGTTCGCTGAAGCGCATCGATCGAACTCGGTTGAGATGGTGTCGGGGGTTGCAGTTTCATACTCTGAAGTTCATACTCTTGGTATGGCTTCCGTCCGACGAACCATCTCGCTTCCACCCGGCCTCGCCGACCAGCTCGACGAAGAAGCTGAGCGCCGCGGCCTCACCTTCTCGGCCCTGATAGTGGAACTTGCTGGCGCCGAGTTGGTCGAGCTGCCGTACGCCGGCATCGTCGAGGACGACGACGACCTTTCTCTACGAGTCGATGAGGTGCTGTCACGCCTCGCCAGCTGATCATCTGCGACACGGGACCGATCGTCTCGGCGATGAACCGCAACGAAGGCGAGCGACATCGCTTCGCTAGGCAACTGTTGGCACGACTGGGGCGCCGGGTTCTCGTACCGTGGCCGATCATCACCGAGGTCGACCTCCTCCTACGTAGCCGCGGCCATCCGAGCGCATCGATCGTGTTCGGTCGAGCGCTACTCGACGGCGTCCACCGATTTGACGCTCCAACCGAATCCGAACTTCGCATGGCGCTGGAACTTGGATCGCGGTACCAGGACTCCGGTGCCGACTTGACCGACTTGGCGGTCATGTCCATGGCCGAAACCAGAGAGGCGGCGATCCTCACCTGGGATTTTCGTCACTTCCGCAGTGTCGTTCTCCGCCGAGGCCACCATTGGCCCCTCCTGGTCGAGGAACACGAGCTACCACCCCCTTAGCGGCGGTTGGACCAGCAGCACGGTCCGGAGGCCGTTGACCCCCCCATCGGTGTCAACACTTGTAGCCTGACGGTGATGCGTTGCCTCGTCGCGTTGCTGACCACGCTGTCCGTCTTCGGGGTGGGTTGCAGCCGTGGCTACGAGGGTGAGAATCGCTCTCTGGCCAAGGAACTGCCAGTTCTCGATGGCGTGGTGGTGGTCGAAGAAAACCACTACAGCTATTGCAGTCAAGACAGCTGCCTGTTCGGCAACGACCAGAGTGGCGCGCTACTCAGCTACTCGGTCGAGACCACGGCGTTCGATCAAGAGGCATTGGTTGAGGCCTACCACGATGAACTCACGGGCTGGGACCTCTCCACCTTCGTCGGCCCGTGTGGTGATGACAAAGATCCAGTGCTCTGCGATGAGATCATCTCGGCGATATTCACCCGAGGAGATGAAACGATCTCACTCAACCTCGACAACTGGACCGTCGGCCGGTTCGAGATTCACGTCGATGCGCGGGGTGGCGAGTCCCGTCAGTGAGGTGAAGCGGCTGAGGCCAACGGGTCGACAGCAACAGCCGCTCCACCGCCTGTGGCGGGCAGGCTGCCGTCGCCGGTGATCCGGCGCGTCCGATACGTGACGTACTCGGACGGTTCAGCTATGCCTCTGGTTGGGGGTCCTGATGAGCCTTCGTTCGATAGAACGTCACGATCTCTTCGTATGGCCCGACCCAGTGTTGACCGCCCGGTGGACGACTTCGGTGGGCTCGTCCCACTCTGCGAGCCCTGCATGGACGCTCACCGTGTGCTTCTCGTCCGATCCTTCGAACTCGATCTGAAGGCGCTCGCCACGGACGACCACCGTAAATCGTCGACAGGTGTCGGTGTGCCAGGGAGTCGCCTCCCCAGGGGCGAGGACCATACGGCGAATGAGCAGGCCCGATTCGTCAGCAATGGTTTCCCGAGCCATCAGCTCAACCTTACACCGCTCTATCGGAGCGATCTCGAAGGTTCCTCACCGCAGTCCCGATGTCGGAGTAGCACACGGGGCGAGGGCTAGTTCGGGATTTGCGAACGCAACAGTGGTGCCGCTGAGTTGTGCTTGCTCGGCGTGAGGGTCGCGCATTATCGAGCGGCACCCTGCGGAGCGATCCAGCCGGCCGCGGCATCCGCCCGACCCCGATCTGGATTGCCGGATATGTACGTGATCCTGGTTCGGCTAGCGGCCGCCGGTGGGCAACAGGTCACCGTTCCGAGGATGCCTTCTCGGGCTGCGAGAATCTCGCTCGATGAGATCTTTTCGGTCACCAGGCCCTGGGGTGGTAGTGTGGTGCTCCTCGTCTCAGGTGCAAAACAGCGCGCTCGAGACGGTCGTCTGCCCAGAGCCTGGCTGGGCTTGGCCTATTCCTTCGGTTCTGGTTGTTGGAGCAGGAGAACGGCGGCCAGCCCGAGGACCCACAGGAGGGCCAGAGCAGCGAGCCCGCCCAGTCCGAGCAGGAGATTGGCGATCAGCGCGATGGCGACGACGATGCCGGAGTAGCCGTACCAGCGCGGCGGATCCCCGCTTTCGATCGCAATGATGCTCACGGCAAGAACGAACGCGGTCTGTGGTGGTCCGATCATGGCCCAAGAGCCGTGCTCGATGAGCCATAGCGTCTTCGCCACCTGTGGGTCGTCGGCCAAGGTCTCGACCACGATGGCCGCCTGAGCGAACGCGCTCGTGGCCAACACCATGGTCACCATCGCGATCCCCCCAGCCAGCACGACCCAGACCGCTCCTGACGACGACCTCGCCCAAAGCCTCCGACAGAGCCCGCCTACGAACCAGTACCCAGCGACCGCCGAGAGCCCGATCAGCCCGGCGGAAAACTGCAGGCCGTCCAAGCGGTTCTCTGACAGGTCCCGTGCGATGACGTGAGCTGGCTGGTCAGGGCCACCCAGATCGCTGCCACCGGCAAACGTCGATGCCAGAAACAACACCACAAACACAATCCCGGCAACACCCACATCCCAACGAGACCACCTTGATGAATCGGCTAACACCATGGCACTCCCCTGTGTCAGTCAACAGGCGCCTCGCTTCCCCTGTTGCCTGCTCTTACCGTTGACCCTAGTCGACACCGGTCAATGATGCATCCCTGGAACCGCCGACCGAGTCGCGGCTAGAGTCCCGGTTGGGGAGGTGTCGTGGCTCTGCCAACCGGTCAACTCCGCATCGTACGGTGGGCGATCTGGATCACCGCTGGCGTCGTCGCCGTCAGCTTCATCGCAGGAGTAGCGGCAGCGGCCGTCGGCGGGCCATTGACCCAACTCGGCAGCGGCGCCGGAGGCCTCTATGCCGTCCCGTCACTCGTCCTCGATCTGACCGCTGTGTTCATCGGTGTGCCGGCTGGTGTCGTCGTCGCCCGCCATCTCCGACCCCAGTCCCGGCGGCTAGGCGCGGCCCTGATTGTCGGGGGTGGCCTGTGGGTTGTCGCCATCGGCTACTTCATGATCGCCCACTGGCTCGATCCCTGTGTCAATGGCTGGTGGGGCCCCGAAAGCCGAGTTGGGTCACAGCCCCTGTGCGAACGATTCGGCAACGAGCTGAACTGGCACACCCGATTCCACCTGCTGGCCCACGCCATCCCAGCCACGCTCCTCGTCGCTGGCTACATCTGGGCGGTCCGGCGATGGGCTACACCCCAACCACAACGAGCCGCCGCGACCGGCCCAACACCGGAAAATAACCACGCATAGCGGCACCTACGAGCGGCCGGAGCACGCCGAGGGCCGGCCCTCAGAACCCGCCCGGTATCACCGCCCGGAAACGCTCCGCCACAGTGCGCGGGTGCCGGCGATATCGAGCGCCTCGAACGCTGGATAATCTCACGTCGGTCGCACCTAGAAGAGGTTCGGATCGGTGGCAGCGTATGCAGCGTGGTGCTGCAGGGTGGCCCGCCTGGCAGCGTCAATTCGGGCGACAGAGGAGTCATTGAGCGGGTCGTATCTCTCTTCCCAGGTTGATCACGCGGGGTTCGATTCCCGTCATCCAATTCAGATGCTGCATTGCCCTTCTTGAGACTGGATCTTCGCCGGTTGCCGTGTCAGGGCCTGGTCCCAGCACGATGCACGGCGGCGGCAACCAGGTTCGAGTACCTCTCCAGCGGCCGCAACAACAGTGACAACCGCCAAGTGGCCAAGGCGCTCTGTGACCTCCGAAACCGATGCAAGCTTCACCTCGACGGTCCCCAAGGCTCCGATGAGCCATCCGCAACTATCTGAACCACCGACGCCTCCGCCCTAAAAGGCCCAATCACCACGCACCGCCAGTCAGCTCCACCTCCGACCGCTCAGTCACCAAGCTGTACAGTCAACCCAAGCCGCCAATCAACGAAGAACAACGTCAGACACAACTGGAGGTTCGTCAAACGCCGGACCAACGTCCGAACCCCCGTTGCCAGATTACGCGAGAAGCCGCGAGATCACGGAGCGTGGCCGGGCTCGCAGGGGTGGCTGTTGCTCGCCACTCGTCTCGGCGGTGTAGAAGGAGACCAGGCAACAGCGGCCGCTCCGTCGTATCACGCAATGACGACAGCTAGGAAGGGAAACCCCACAGCGGCGACATACGACATAATCGACGCGCCCACCCAATGCAGGGCTGTCGGCCGCGTGAACGAGTACAGCGCTACAGCAGCTCCCAGCACCATCGCCGTCCAGCCTGCAACGATCAGGAAGGTTACGATCGAACACGTTCCCTCGCATCCGCTACCTGCACCGATTCCGGCCATCAAGAGAAAGACAGCGATCGGTGCAGGAACGACAAGCAGAGCCATGCGAAGTGCTTTCACTGCACGATCAGGTCCTCTGCCACTGGAAGATGTTGGAGTAAACGCTGGTTCGGAATTCGCCAACCATATTCGACAATGGCGCTGGCTTCGTCGATGCTGTCGTGTTCAGGAACACGATGAGGTTCGCAATCGAGGAAGGCACTGTCGAGGCGCTACTCGAAGCGGAGCGCAGCCACTGAACGGGGAAGGCCGGATCGGGCGAGATGATCGAGAACTTCGCCGACAGACGTCGGAGGGTTCTTCAGCGCCGCGGCCTGTGATTGGATGGTCGCCCGCACGGTGCTCGGCGCCAGGTCGATCAGGTGAAGCAACAATACGTCTGGCGTCTGGGCCTCGATGTTGTAGGGTTCGAGCGCCGACGGAGGAAAGTCCTTGAGGTCCTCGTAGCCGGTGGTGAGACAGTCGGGGACGGCTTCGCACATCAGCTGTCGTGTTCGCTCGAGTTGATCCGGCTTGAGGTCCGGTCTGTCGTCCGGGATCGAGCGGATCATCTCATCGACGATGCGGTCGGTCCATCGCGCCTGGAACAGCCCCGTCTGCGCCAGTCGGATCAGCAGGTCTCGAAGCCCAGCCGGATAGAGGACGCAGGCGTCGTAGGTCGCGCCGAAGGCCACGCCGCCTCGTCCTCAGTACGTCAGGCCGAGGCGCTGAGCCTCAGCGGTGAGCTGATCGGCAGCCTCGGCCCGCTTTGCATCGTCGATGCGCTTGTAGGTGATGAGATCGGTTAGCAGGACCCGTCGCCGGTTGCCGACCCGGCGATGCGGTATCTCGCCTTCTTCGAGGAGCTTGACGAGATAGGGCCGCGACACGTTCAGGAGGTCGGCCGCTTGCTGAGTGGTCAGCTCGGCATGCACAGGCGCCACGGTCACTGCGTTGCCGTTGGCAATCTGGGCGAGGATGTCGACGAGCAATCCGAGAGCCGGGCCAGGAACGGTGATGGTCGTGTCGGTGTCGTCGGCGACCAGCTTCACCGTGAGCGCATCGGCTGTGGGGCGGTCCCGCAGGAATCGCTCCAGTGTCTCGACGGCTTGGGCGGCTTGCGCGACGGTGGCGTCGTCCGGAATGTTCTGTCGATGATCGAGGAGTGTGGTCGTGGACATTGGATCTCCCATGGGCATACCTTGTCTTCAACCCTAGCACTGTTCGAAATATTCGTAATAATCAAATCGATCGAATCATGATCGAACTGAACCGCCGCCCCGTCATCCCTACTTTCATCCCTCTACTTTTCGCTCGGAACAGGGGTGCGCGGCGGTGGGGAGCGTGCGTCAAAAGGCGACGTTTGCCCAGTTCAGCGGGGTATATCGGGCACCGCCGGTCAGTACCGGAAAAGTCCAGGAGAGACCTCGACATCTTCGAAGGCACCGAACAGATCCAGCAGCTCGTGATCAGCCGAGCGATCTCGGGATGGCGCATCGAGTAGCGTCGCCACCCGCCGAATCTCCGCGCTGCCTACTAGGACTCCCGGCGCAGGTTGATCATCTCCTCGACATCGAGGAGATGATCCTGGAGGAAGTCCGCTACCTCGGTGCCACCGGCGTCGGCGGCCTGCTCGGTGATGATTGCCAGTGCTCCGACCAGTCCGACGACGAGTCCGAATCGAGCGTCGTCGGCGAGGCGCCCGAAGTCGGCCGACATGACGTTCTGCAGCTGGTCGAAGCGTTCGTCGAGCGCCAGCGTGAGGTAGGCATTGACGCGTTGCCGATGCTCGTCGTGAGCAGCCCAGAAGTCATCTTCCGCTGACATCCAGGCTCCCTCAGGCGGCCGGCCGGTCGGTGCGGCTCCCACTGCCGGCCTGTCGACGCCGACGCCCGCGGCCTCGGCGGCCCGCTCGGTTCCGTCGTCGACGACTGCGCTCACCGTCGAGGCTCGTTGAGCTAGAGCTCGTTTCGGAGGAGTTCGGGTCTGCACCTGCCTCCGCGAGGCCGAGCCGGCGCTGCAGCTGCTCTGCCTCCTGAACCTGGTCGTGCTGGACAAGCGAGACGACCAGGCCGGTCTGACCCGCTCGGGCGGTCCGGCCCGATCGGTGGACGTAGGTCTTGTGGTCGGCCGGCGGATCGTAGTGGATCACCGCGGCGACGTCATCGACGTGGATACCGCGGGCAGCAACGTCGGTGGCGACTAGTGCCCGCACGTCGCTGCTGGCGAACCGTTCGAGGGCCCGAGATCGACGGTTCTGGGCGTGCCCGCCATGGATCGCGAGTGCCGGGATGCCGCGTTTGGTGAGCTGGCGAGCGAGGCGATCCGCTCCGTGGCGGGTGCGACAGAACACGATGGCTTGGCCGGCCTCCTCGATCACATCGGCGCTGGCGCCGATCCTGCCGGACACGTCCACGGCCACGAATCGGTGCTCGGCCATCGTGAGATCAGGTTTCGCCGACCCGACCTCGTGGGTGACCGGGTTGGTCTGGTAGCGGCGGCTCAATTCGCTGATCTCGTGGTCGAGCGTGGCGGAGAAGAGGACGGTCTGGCGGGACGATGAGGTCTGGTCCAGGATGCGGCGCACCGCTGGCAGGAAGCCCATGTCGGCCATTCGATCGGCTTCGTCGAGTACGACCTTGTCGACCTGGGTCAGGTTGATCGTCCCTCGCTCGATGAGGTCCTCGAGGCGGCCGGGGCAGGCGACGACGATGTCCACGCCGCGGCGCAGGTCCTTCGTCTGTCGGCCGTAGCCGACACCTCCGTAGACGACGCCGACGCGTACCGATTCCGAAAGGGACGTCAGCTCGGCTGCGATCTGATCGGCAAGCTCTCGGGTCGGTGCGAGCACGAGGCCTCGGGGGTGCATGGCGGTTGCCCGATCGATGCTGGCCACGAGGGGGATCCCGAAGGCCAGCGTCTTGCCTGACCCGGTTGGTGCCCGTCCACAGACGTCGCGACCCTGGAGGGCATCGGCGATGGCGGCGGCTTGAATGGCGGATGGTTGTTCGATTCCACGGCGCGCCAGGGCGCGGGTGATTGGTTGGGGAACGCCCAGCTGGGCGAATGAAGAGGACATGTTGCTCCTTGCCCGCTCATGAAGCGGGCGATCTTGGGGTTCGAGTGCCGCTCCAGCGACCCTGTGGTCGAGACTGCGTCGCGGCGGTGCGGGTGGCTCACATTGACAGAAGAACCGGAAACCCGTCTGCGAACCGCCAGCCGAAGAATCCGGCTGAGGCGACTCCAACCTATCGTGTCACCGGATGGTTGCCACCAGCTCGGCCGCCTCGTCAGACGACCACCATCTCACCATCGGCCGTCACTCGGTCAAATCGAGTGTGAACGCCGCGCATGTTCGTCAAAACGCGAAACACCGCCGACATGGAGCCGGCGGTGCCGTTTCCTCACAGCGACGCTGCGTTAGATCACGCGGACGTTCGTGGCTTCGTCGCCCTTGCGGCCGGGAGCGACCTCGAACTCGACGGCTTGGCCCTCGTCCAGCGACTTGTAACCATCGCCGGCGATGTTGGAGTAGTGGACGAAGACATCGTCTCCGCCCTCTCGAGAAATGAAGCCGAAGCCCTTCTCACCATTGAAAAATTTGACGGTGCCTTTCATGTGCACACTCTCTTCTCTACGACCCGCCAGTTAGCGGACCTCAAGGACGCTACAAGCCGGTGGCCGGGTTTCCTCCCCAGCAGCTGCGGGACCGTCCCAGGCCGCATTCCCATGTGGCCGGTCCAGCGTCGGCCAGCACGAGGGGCCACCGCCGGATTACCGTCGCTGATCGGCGATGGAGTACAGTCGGTCGCCCAGGACGAGTCGCCATCCTCAGTGCGATCAGCACAGCGGCCAGCACCACGCTGCGCCAGGCCCGACGCCTCGACCTCCAGTCGAGGAGATCTTGTGCCAACTGTCGTCCCGCTCCCAGGCCAGCCGGACCCAGCCGCGGCTCGGGGCCGTCGCTGATGGCCAACAGGAGATCGAAGAACGTGGTGTACCCCGTCCACGGTATCGCCGAGATCGTCGGCCGTGAGACCCGCATGATGGCTGGTCGACCCACCGCATACGTCGTCCTTTTCGTCGCAGGAGAACACGACCGGGACGATCTGAAGATCCTGGTGCAACGGGACCGATTCGACGAACTCGGTATCCGTCCCGCGATGTCGAAGGCGGTGGCAAAGGGTGTCCTCGACACGCTGGCCGTGCCCAACCCTCGCATGTCGACCGTCTGGGCCAGACGGTACAAGAACCACCAAGGCATGTTGAAGAGCGGCGACGTATTCGACCTCGCCGAGGTCGTCAGGAACCTGACCGTCCTCCAGCGGACCAAGATCCTGGGCGCAGCCGAGAAGGCGCTCTACCGCCAGGCTCGCTCTGCCCTCGTGGCGGAACTCGCGGTCACGTGGGGGACGAGCAAGGACTCCGCCGCCGATCGCGTCGACCAGGCCCTCAACCGTGACTGCGCCTGACGGTCAGCGATAGCCGCGCGAGACTCTGGCAACTCGGCGCCAGGACGGCGGCCGGAACCAATCGGGCCATCAGCGGTTTGCGCTGGCATCGCCAGGGCTCCGGTCATCCCTACTTTCATCCCTACTTTTCGCTCGGAGTAGGGATGATCGGCGGTCGGCAGCGGGTAGCCCTGGTTCGACGTTTGCCCAGGTCAGCGGGTATATCGGGCACCACTGGTCATCAGCGGAAAAGTCGAGGAGAGACCTACGACATCTTCGAAGGCACCGAGCAGATCCAGCAGTTGGTGATCAGCCGGGCCATCTCGGGATTGCGGATTGAATAGCCTCTGACCTGGGCTTTGCTGTTCCGGCGACTTCTTTGGTTGCAGTAGTCGGCAAGGGTCGACAGCGGTCGATTGGGCCATTAATTCGGCTCATCCCTGATCTTCTGGTCTTGTAGGGATGATCGCGCCTGGAGTGGACGTCGATGGCCACCATCCGCGAGCGACGTCCCGGCGTCTGGGAGGTGCGCGGCTACACCGGCCGTGACCGTTAAGGCAACCCGACGCTGGTGTCGCGCACGGTGCATGGCACCAAGCGCGACACGCGACGCATTGCGGCCGAGCTGACCGTGAAGCCGGCTCGCAACGCAGGCGGGCGCGACGTCGCGCAACTGCTCGACGAGTGGTTGGAGATCAAGGCGCCGGGCTGGGCTCCGCTGGCGGTTCGGGATCAGACATCTCGGTCCGCGCTCGTGAAGAAGGATCCGATCGCCTCGATGTCGGTCGCCTCGCTCGGCGTGTCCGACATCGACCGCTGGGTGGCCCGCTTGCGAAAGGCTGGTGCTGGCGAGGCGTCGATCCGCAATCAGCACACGGTGTTGCGTGCCGCACTGCAGCAGGCGGTGCGCTGGGAGTGGATCCCGAACAACCCGGCGTCGGCGGCGTCGGTCGAGCAGCCGAAGCGGCAGCACAAGGGCACGCTCAGCAACGACGAGGTGCGTCGTCTCATCGAGGTGGCGGCCGACGTCCACGAGATGGCGCCGCTGGCGTTCTGGCTGGCCGAGACCGGCGCTCGCCGTGGCGAGCTGGCGGCGCTGCGGTGGGACAAGTTCGTCGACAACAAGGTGGTGGTCGATGGCCAGATCATCGTGTCGACTGACCGCGAGGGCGTCCGAGCGTCGCGACTCGAACCGACCAAGACGGGCAGCCGGCGGGTGGTGGCGCTCAGCCCGTCGCTCGATCGCATCGGGCCAGGACGTCCGCACGGTCGCCCACCGCCTTGGTCATGCCGATCCGTCGATGACGCTCCGGGTCTACGCCCATGCCGTCGAACGAGCCGACGAGGCGCTCGCTCAGATTATCGGCGAGGCGTTGGATGAATAGGGTCGGTCCGAGTTGGCGGCCGGCTGGCGACGCTCGTCGACCCATTTGTCGATCTCGCGGGGTTCGAAGCGCACGAACTTGCCGATCTCCAGGAATGGTACGCGCCGCTCGGACACAAGCCGACATACGAATCGCGACGTGACGCCGAGCTGCTCGGCCAGGGCAGTTAGGTCGAGCAGGACGACCGCCTTCGCATTCGACCGCTCGTTCTGAGCAGGAGGGTGAAGGTTGGCAGGTCGGTATCGGTCCATCGATTCAGCTCCTTCGGTGGTCGGCGTCGATACACGTTCCTGTGGCAGGCACGCCGGTCGGTGTGGGACAGCGGGCTGAATCGGTTTGCAAATCTTGCGACGCGAGATCAGACGAACCTGGCCAAGACGGATCTCGCGGCCATCTCGCAACCCTTCTCGCGTCCGTAGCTCCGAATTCGCGCTTGACCTGTTGGGCCCGGGCCAATAAGCTTCGCATTATTCCGAATATATTCGAGTAATACCGAACTAAAGCCGTGAGGCGGCACGGCACACGAACGGGATGAACGGATCGGTACATCGAGGGGGATCTCATGAAGCCGGAAACGACTCGGAGCTCGGCTCGCCATCGGGAGGTGAGGCGATGTTGACGCAGAGTTCATCGCTGTCGCGATCGACCAAGGCCGGTTGGGGTTTCCTGCTTCCCTTCCTGGTGCTGTATCTGCTCTTCGTGCTCTATCCCGTGATTCAGGCGGTCTGGATGGGCTTCTACGAACGGGATCTGCTGACCATCGACCGGCGGGCCTGGGTCGGCCTCGACAACTACCGCCGCATGCTGTGGGGCACGGGGTTGACCTGGCAGGCCACCACGATGTGGCCGTGGCGGCTGGTCGGATTTCTCACGGTGATTCCCGCCGTTCGAGCCAGGCGGAAGGGGAGGCTCACCACTCCCGCTCTCGCCGGTATCGCCGCCACGCTGGCGATCCTCTTCATCGGGGTGCTCGGCATCCATCCGGGTCCCGACGGACGCTGGTCCGATTCGCAGTTCTGGCCGTCGTTCGGCAACACGCTGGTCTTCGTCATCTTCTCCACGCCGGTCATCGTCGGCGCCGGACTGGCGCTTGCCCTGGCCCTCAACCGCGAGGGTCGCCTCGTCGGTCTGCTCCGCACCCTGTTCTTCGCCCCCTATGTGCTGTCGGTCGCCGTCTTGACACTGATCTGGGCGTTCCTGCTGAATCCGCAGCTCGGCCTCATCGGGGAGCTGTGGGCCTCATTCGGCCTCGAGCGGGTGAGCTGGCTCAACGACCCAAGTCTGGCCATGCCGGCCATCATCGTCGTCACCCTCTGGTGGACCGTCGGCTTCAACATCGTGCTCTTCCTGGCCGGCCTGCAGGACATCGATCGCTCACAGTACGAGGCGGCCTCGCTCGACGGAGCCGGCGCCAAGGAACTGTTCTGGTACATCACCGTGCCCGGCCTGCGCCGCACGACGCTCCTCGTCGTCGTCCTCCAGATCATCGCCTCGTTCCAGATCTTCGGTCAGGTCTTCATCCTCACCAGAGGTGGGCCGAACGGGGCCACCCGGGTGTCGATCCAACACATCTACGAGAGCGCCTTCCGTGACGCCGAACTCGGCTACGCCTCGGCCATGTCAGTCGTGCTGTTTCTGGTGATGATGGCCGTCTCGGCGCTGCAATTCCGGTTCATGAGAGGGGAGGATTGATGACCACCTCCGTCGAACTTCCGCAAACCGCACGGCTGCCATCGGTGAGCGGGCTTCGTCGCTCGAAGGCCTTCCGCCACTGGACCTTCTTCGGGTTCCTCACGATCGCGGCGATCATCTGGATCCTCCCGTTGATCTGGATGCTGTCGCTGTCGCTGAGCGACAACGAAGCCCTGCAGCGAACCACCACCAGCCTCGTGCCGATCGAGCCGACCATCGACAACTTCACCACCCTCTTCGACGCCGGATCGACACCGCGCTGGCTGTGGAACAGCGTGGTGGTCACCGTGGCCACCACGGTGTTGACGCTGATCCTGTCGTCGATGGCCGGCTACGCCTTCGCCCGCATTCCATTCCGGGGCAAACGCATCGCCTTCCCGCTCGTCCTGGCCGGGCTCATGGTCCCGAAGGAGGCGATGTTCATCCCGTTGTTCCTGATCTTCGCCGACTTCGGGCAGCACAACACCTACCACGCGCTGGTGCTGCCCCGGGTCGCCGCCCCGCTCGGGGTGTTCATCATGACCCAGTTCTTCCTGGCCATCCCCCCAGAGTTGGAGGAGGCGGCGGTGATCGACGGGGCCGGCCGCTGGAAGATCTTCTGGAAGATCATGCTGCCGATGTCGGTCCCCGCGCTGGCCGCTCTCGGCATCTTCACCTTCGTGCTCACCTGGAACGACTTCCTGTGGCCGTTGGTGTCGGCCACCGACCCCGACTTCTTCACCATCACCACCGGCCTGGCCTCACGCCAGGGCAACTTCGCACAGGCCAATGCGCTGGGGGACCTGATGGCTCAAGGCGTGTTCGCCAGCGCGCCGCTGTTGATCCTGTTCTTCCTCTTCCAACGCCAGATCATCCGGGGCATCTCCCTCGGTAGCGGTGGCAAGTAGCAACCGAGGCAATCGACGAAAGCAAGACAAGGCAAGCACCTGATTCACACAAGTATGCCGGTCCCGTCTTGGGGCCGGGGTTCCGGGAGGGGCCAACGAAATGAAAGCCATGACGAACACCTCGACAACGCATCTCCGAAAGCTGCTGTTGCTCCTGATGGCGCTGGTCCTGATCGCCGCCGCCTGCGGGAGCGATGACGGCGGCGACACCACAGCCGATGACGGCGGGTCCGACGACGCTGCCTCCGACGACGGCGGTTCCGATGACAGCTCCGATGACAGCTCGGATTCCGAATCAGCATCGGACGGCGGAGGCGGCGAAGGCGATGTCGTCATCAAGCTCGCCCGGTTCTTCGGCGACTGCGCCGAGGATGTTGCCGGCGTGACCGACGTCAGCCAGGCCACCACCGAGTGCGAGGTCATCCAGATCATCGAGAACGCGTTCAACGCGGCCGACAACGGCATAACGATCGAGAAGGTCGGCGGTCAGGCCTGGGGCGACTACTACACCCAGCTCAGTACCGCATTCGCCGGCGGCGAGGTCCCCAACGTGGCCGTCATGCATCAGCATCGTCTGCCCGACTTCGCCGGGCGGGATCTGCTGATGCCGCTCGACGACACGTTCGCCGCCAGCGACGTCATCGACTTCTCCGACTACACCGGCCCGGCCCAGGAGGCGGCCAGCCTCGACGGCACCGTCTACGCGCTGCCGTTCGACATCCATGCGTCGCTGTGGCACGTCAACGTCGACATCTACGAAGCCGCCGGTCTCACCGATGGCGACGGCAACCCGATCATGCCGACCTCGACCGATGAGCTCGTCGCCCAGTGCGAGGCGATCGAGGCCGCCGGGTCGATGTGCTTCAGTCACGACTGGTTCGAGTTCGGCGTTGGCGCCCGGCTTTTCCTGGCTCTGACCCAGCAGCAGGGCGGTGCCCTGTACGACGGCTCGGCCGCCACCCCCGACTCCGCCGAGGGCAAGGAGGCGCTGGCCTTCCTGAACGAGCTGGCCACCCACTCCGACCCGCAGCAGGGCTACACCGACTCCCAGAGCGCATTCCTCAACGGCGACGTGGCCATCCTCCACAACGGCACCTGGGTCGTCGACCAGTACAACCGGGAAGCCGGCTTCACCTACCTGGCCACGAACGTCCCCACCCTCTATGACACACCATCGACCTGGGGCGACTCCCACATGTGGGTCCTACCGGCGGTCGCCAACGAGGATCCGGCGATGGCCGCCGCCTCGGTCGAGTTCCTGGAGTTCCTCTACGAGAACATCGGCAACTGGGCCCAGGGCACCGGGCACATCGCCCCCCGCACCTCGCTGTTGTCCGGTGAGCTGGCCGACGCCCCCCAGCGGGCCAACTACGCCGACACGGCATCGATCGCCGGGCTCGTGCCGTCGGTCGAAGGCTGGGCCGGAGCCTGGGACGCGTTGGCCGAGGAGCTCAACGCCACCTGGCTAACCGGCAAGGATCAGGTCACCGCCCTAACCGACGCCCAGGTCCGGATGGACGAGGAGTTGGGCGGCTGAGCCTGGTGGTCGTGGGGAACGGCGTCAATCTCCCGACGCCGTTCCCCACCGACCGAGGGGATTGAGCATGCGTGTGCGCAGGGCGTTGACCAACGGCTGGCAGATGGCGCCCGAACTCGACGGGCCGGCCGTCGTCGACCCGAGAACGCCGGCCCCGCCGGAGACGGGGTGGCGCCCGGTGACGGTGCCCGGCTACTGGCAGGCGCAGTTCCCCGAGCTGGCCCGGGCCACAGGTCCGGTGTGGTATCGGATTAGCTTCGAAGCGGATTCGTCGTGGTTCAACTACGACTCGCTCCGGTTGTACTTCGGGGCCGTCGGCCACTTCTGTCAGGGCTGGCTGAATGGTCGGTACGTCGGCGATCACGAAGGCGGCCACCTTCCATTCTGCTGGTCGGTCGACGACACGCTTCGCCGCGGCCACAACGACCTCTTGATACGGATCGTCTCGCCCTCCGGTGACCGGGCCCGCTATGCGGCGTTCCCGTTCGAGGAGATCCTGCACGGCAAGCAGAGCTGGTACGGACCGGCAGGCGGCATCTGGCAGGAGGTTGCGATCGAGGCGAGGTCGGCTCTCGCCGTCCGATCGCTGTTCGTGCGGCCCGATGTCGAGCGGGCCGCCGTGGAGTTGAAGGTCGATCTGGGTTCCAGTCCGGACACGGCGGAGGTTCGGGCCGAGATCCTCGACCCGACGGGAGCCGTTGTGGCCTCGGCGGAGTCGTGCCCCGTTGGAACGCAGGTCGTCGTTCCTATCCGAGAACATGAGCTGCGGTTGTGGTCGATTGACGAACCGCACCTCTATCAGGTTCGGGCCACCGTCTTCCTGGACGGCACGCCCGTCGACCTGGTGGAGAAGCGCTTTGGGTTCCGCACGTTCACCTCCGCTGCGGGGCGGTTCCTGCTCAACGGGCAACCTCTGCTGCTGAAGGGTGTCCTAGATCAGGACTATCACGAGGCTCCGGGCGTCCTGCCGTCGGATATCGAGTTGCGTGACCGGTTCCGAGCGGTGAAGGCGATGGGCTTCAACTGTCTGCGCTGTCACATCAAGATTCCCGATCCCCGATACCTCGAAGCGGCCGACGAGGTAGGTCTCCTGCTGTGGTGCGAGCTGCCGAGCACGAGCCGTCTCTCGCCCCGGGCTCGGGAGCGTCTGGCCACAACGCTCGAGGCCATGGTCGCCCGCGATCGTCACCACCCGTCGATCGTGATCTGGACCATCGTCAACGAGGATTGGGGATTCGATCTGGTCGGGCAGCCCGAGCACCGGGCCTGGCTCCGACAACTCTTCCGGGAGGTGAAGGCAACGGTCGACGATCGCCTCATCGTCGACAACTCGCCGTGCGCCCCCAACTTCCACGTCGAGACCGACATCGAGGACTACCACTTCTATGCGGTCATCCCGGAAATGCGGGAGCGTTGGGACCGGTTCCTCGACTCGTTCGTGGCGAGAGACGGCTTCACCTTCAGCCCCGACGTCGAGCACCCGCCCGTCGACCGACCGCTGGTCGTCTCCGAGTTCGGGGCGTGGGGGCTGCCCGATCTCAGTGACTTGGAAGACGACGAACCGTGGTGGTTCGAATCGGGGCAGGAATGGGCCGACGGCGCGGCCTACGTCCACGGTGCTCAGCAGCGCTACGCCCTCTGGCATCTCGACACGGTGTTCGGAAGCTGGAACAACCTGTGC
This sequence comes from Acidimicrobiales bacterium, assembly GCA_965216675.1. Taxonomy (GTDB): domain Bacteria; phylum Actinomycetota; class Acidimicrobiia; order Acidimicrobiales; family SZUA-35; genus JAHELU01. The sequence goes on from CBDCGK010000004.1 coordinate 4,758,561, forward strand.
CTCGAAACGCAGCGCCGGCAGTTCGAGACACTCCGATATCAGATCGAGTCGATGCGCCTTCGCCCGGAGATCGCCGGGTATGTCCTGACCGAGTTGACCGATGTGTTCTGGGAGGCCAACGGCCTCTTCGACATGCTTGGCCGGCCTCGGAGCTTCACCGACCGGCTTTCGGCGTTGAACGATCCGGTGACCGTGATCGCCCGCACCGAGACCCCGACGACATGGAGCGGCCGATCGGCGGACATCGACGTCTCGGTCATCGGGGCTCCCGAGGCGACCTGCCAGATCGCCGTCCGCCATGACGTTTCGGAGGGCAGTGCAGCGCCGATCGCCGTTGTCGGTGAGCGCGACGATGCGCTGCGCCCCCAACGGTTCAAGATCGAGGTCCCGACTCTTGCCGGCGATCAAGGGACCTCGCCGGTTGCGGTCGACGTCGAGTGTTCGGCCGTCGTCGACAACCGGGTTCTGGCCACCACCTCGTGCCCACTCCTGGTCTTCCCCCGGCCCGACATAGAGGTCGAGCGGGGGAAACCGACCGTCGTTCGCGACGAGGTGCTGGCCCAGCGGTTCGAAGCGATGGGCTACGACGTGACCGACCGGAGCGATCCGGTGTCGCTCCGGGTCCTGAGAAGACTCACCAGCGACGACGTCGAGTTCATCGAGGCCGGCGGCCAATGTCTTGTTCTGGCCGACGACGTCGATGCCCTCGGACCGGGGTTCGGTGAGTTCCCGCGCATCGAGCTGCAGACCTGGCGAGACGCACTGTTCGGTGGCGGCGAGTGGGTCACGGCCTTCTCCTGGTTGCGGCGTACGGGACGGTTCGCCGACTTGCCCGGTGGACCGATTATGGACTCGTTCTTCGAGGGTCTCCGCCCCTCGGTGGTGATCAGGGGAATACCGCCGGCCCGCTTTGCCCACGATGTCTATGCGGGAGTGTTCGTCGGGTGGGTCCATCAGCTCGCGGCCATCGTGGCCCGGCATCCTCAGGGTCTTGGCAGTGTCGTTGTCTCTACACTCGGACTCACCGGGCAACCGGTTGACGACAATCCCGTCGCCGACTGGCTGCTTCGGCAGCTGATCGCCACGGCCAGGGAGCAACCTTGACAACCAACTCCTCCGACTCACGAACCGGTAACGTCCTGGAGATTCAACTGGGAAGTGAGTCGGCAAGCCGGGTTCTGCGCGCCCTGGCGTCGGATGGGCGGGTCGCCATCCTGCAGTTGTTGCAGAAGCGCACGCTCAACGTCAGCGAGATCGCCGATGCGTTGGGCACGACGATGTCGGCGACGAGCGAGAACATCAAGGTCCTGTCCGAAGCGGGGTTGATCACGACGGAGATGACCCCCGGAACCCGCGGTCTGCAGAAGGCCTGCGCTCGAGCCGTCGACGCGGTGGTCGTCGACCTGCCGAAGCCTGAACCACAGACTGGGCGTATCATCGACCTGTCGATGCCGATCGGTGGATTCGCCGACTTCTCCGTCCATCCCACCTGTGGTCTGCTGAGCGAAACCGGTGCCATCGGCATGTTCGACGACGCCCGCTCGTTCTACGAGCCCGGTCGGGTCGAAGCCCAGCTCCTTTGGTTCCACCACGGCTTCGTCGAGTATCGGTTCCCCAATCGTCTCAGCCCGGGTGAAACGGTGACGAGTCTCCAGTTGGCCATGGAGGTGTGTTCGGAGGCCCCCCTCCACAACGAACATTGGCCGTCCGACATCGTGGTGTCGATCAACGGTGTGTCGCTCGGTTCCTGGACCAGCCCTGGTGACTTCGGCGGTCAGCGTGGCGCGTTCACGCCCGACTGGTGGAGCACGGCGAACACGCAGTACGGCCTGATGAAGGTGTGGCAGGTCACCGATCAGGGGTCCCTGGTCGATGGGGTGACCCTCTCCGATGTCGTGCTCGCCGATCTCGAGCTGATCGAGAACGACTACATTTCGGTCCGTATCGAGGTGCCCGCCGATGCCGTCAACGTGGGTGGCGTCAACCTCTTCGGTTCCGGTTTCGGCAACTATCCCCAGGACATCACGCTTCGCATCCAGTGCGCCGAACCTCGGGACGCGTCCAGATCGTGATCCGACGAGCGAGATGGCGTCCACCCGGTTCTGCTCGGAGATGTCGTCTCGCCGTCCTCCTGGTGATGCTGGTGCTCGCCCCCAGGTGCGGCGCCGGTGGGCCGGAGAGCGAACTCGTCATCGGGTCGCTGTCCCAACCACGAGGACTCTCGATCGGTGATCGAGGTGTCTGCGTGGCCGAGGCCGGTGCCGTCGAGCCCGGCGCAGCCGATGCCGACGACCAGGCCATGATGGAGGCGAACACCGGACGCGTTGTGTGCTCCGCCACGCCGGTCGGCGATCACGAAGTCGTGCTTGACGGCTTGCCCTTCGTCTACTACCCGGACGCCGCAGTGACCTCGGGAGCCAGCGACGTCATTCAGACCGACGAAGAGCTCTTCGTGCTGGTGGGAGAGTCCAGCGGCGATGAGGCTCGGAGGATTCTCGCCGTCGGGCTGGACGGCTCTCGCGTCGTCGCCGACCTGCTGGCCTATGCCCGGGACAACCAGATGATCGACGGCATGGTGCGCTCCAACCCGTATTCATTCGTCCCGAAGGCGACCGGCGACGGGTTCCTCGTCGCCGAGGCCGCGGCGGGGACGGTGCTCGGTGTGACGCTTGACGGCACGGTCGAGACCTTCGCCGCAGTGCCGGGCCATGAGGTGCTGACCGGTCTGACCTGGGGCCCGGACGGTCGTCTCTACGTTGCTTCGTTCGGTCAGTTGCCCCACATGGAGGGGACCGGTGCGGTGGTCGCCATCGGCCCCGGTGGCGACAGCACCACGGTGATCGACGGCCTGACGATGGTCATCGACATCGGGTTCGACGACGACGGCGGCCTGTTCATCCTCGAATACGCCTCGCCCCCGGACGTTCCGGAGGGGACCGACGCCTACCGGGACGGCACGGGCCGGGTACTCCACCTCAACGATCCGTCCTCACCGGAGGAGCTGCAGGTGGTGCTCGACGGCCTGGCCCGGCCGACGGCTCTCGCCGTCGCCGGCGATGAGATCCTGATCAGCCTGAGCGTCGGGGAACAGGCCCCGAAGGCCGGCTCGGTGGTGCGCTACCGTCTTGCCGATCTGATGGGTTAGCCGGGCTTGGTCCGAGGACGATGCAAGGCGGCGGCAACCATGATCGTGTTCACGACCGAGTGGCCAAGGCGTTCTGTGACCTCCGAAACCGATGCAAGCCTTCGCCCCCGACCCTCCTCACGGCTCCGATGAGTTATCCGCAACTATCTGAACCACCGACGCCCCCGCCCTCAGACGTCCAATCACCAGACACCGCCTGCCAGCAACAAGACCGATCGCTCAGTCACCAAGCAGGACAGTCAACCCAAGCCGCCAAACGACCAAGAACGACGTCAGACACAACTGGAGGTTCGTTCCGAACCTCCAACGCGAGATCCCGCGAGAAGCCGCGAGATCACGGAGAGTGAGTCGAACTCACGGGAGCGGCTCACCCAAGCGCCGTCACTCATCTCGGCAAGATCGCACATGTTGCGACCCTGGCCACGCTGACGGGCTTGGCTATCGGTCGATGCGGTGACCTGCGACGTTGGTGATCACGACTTGGCCTGGTGCGACTTCGATCGCGTAGAAGACGAGAATTCCCTCGACTCGGGCGGTCGGGTGACGGCGTAGACCGATGAAGTCGGTCCGGCCCGGACCGTCAGGCCGGAGTTCGGGCCAATGAGTTGCGAACGTGACCAGCACAGCGAGTGCTGCCTCCTGGTCGAACGCTGCCGCCACCTCATCCGGAAACGGTCGAAGGGCTTTGGCCAGGTCAGCTGGAAAGACTTCATCGTAGATAGCTGAACGTGCGCTGCCAGTGACTCGAAGGGCCCGCCAGTCCAGCGCCATCGGGGATGGGTCAGGCCTGGTCGGCGACCGAGTGGCCAGCGGCCCGGTAGCGGTCGGCCGAAGCTCGACCCTTGGCGCCCACCTCAGCAAGAGCCTCGTCGACGGCATCGTCGCCTGCCGCAGCCAGTTGGTGATGATGCGAGCCTCGGCCTCGGAGATCCGCTCCCATTGCGACCGCTCGGTGGCGGGACTGGAACTCAGATCAGTACCGGGAGCAGTCATACCGACCATTCTAGCCAACCGCGATGCGGTGGGAGAGAACTCGAATCTCACGCAGAGCCTGGCGTCACAGGAGAGGTCATGCGTGCGTCGGCAGCGTCGGCGCCTTGGCATTGGGCGCAGCCCGGCAACTTGCATCGCAGCTATCGCAGCTAGCCAACCGCGATGCGGTGGGAGAGAACTCGAATCTCACGCAGAGCCTGACGTCACAGGAGAGGTCATGCGTGCGTCGGCAGCGTCGGCGCCTTGGCATTGGGCGCAGCCCGGCAACTTGCACCGCAGCTATCGCAGCACAATGCCGCTAGGACTGACCTCGCACTCGCTGAACGTCGAGAAGCGTGTCGTGATGGTTACGCCTTCATAAGACGAGATTGCAGATCCGCTGGAGATCGAAAACTGAGCGGCTGGGTCGGGGCCGAAAAGCCTTGCTCTGCGTAGGGTAAGTATCGGGATCTTCCCGTTCGAATCGAGATTGTTCGCTGCGAACCAGTGCACAACGGCCCCGGTTGAGTCGGGGTAGCGAAGAGGAAAGGCCTCAAGCGGGCTCTCAAGCTGGCGCAGCTTCTTGTAGTACGGCTCCAACGCTGTGATCGGCTCCCGCGGTTCAAAGACTTGTCTTGGGTCCGGCGGCGTCTCATTTGCCCATCGGTCGGCACTTGAATCTGCCGTTCCCTACCCTCGCACAGGCGAATCTGCCGTTCAAGGTGTCTCGGGGTTACCCTCGCACAGGCGAACTCGAACCCGACATTCCGGGGGCCGTGCCAGATCTTGATGCTCCGGCCGGACGTGGCGATCTCGAGGTCGTGCACTACGTCGCTGTCGAATGGTGACAAGGTGTTCTCGCTCATCGAAACGACCTCTTGGCCCTCGGCGTCGTAGAAGGAGAAGTCGATCGTTGTGCGGGTCTCAAACCGTCTCACATGCAGAAGGGGACTGCCGGAGGACGTGATTCGACAGGTTCCGATAGCCCAGTTATCCCCGATGCGGATCAGAGCGGCCCGATAGAGCCAGGGGAATGAGCCACCTGTAGCTGAAGCCAGATATGGATGACACTTTAGATTTCGGACGAACTCGTCGTCGAGACCGGCCAGCTGGTGGTGGTGGTTTGGGCAAACTGCGATCATGCCCTTGGGGTCGTGCCGTTGACCCTCAGCCCACGACGGGTCAAAGTGATGAAGCTCAAGAAATGGCTCACCGCATCCGTCCCAGGGGCAGCCGTAGTTGACCTCTCTTCGCAATACTCGGCGAACTTCCAGAGGTACCTTCGGCCTGCTCGTGGACACGGCGTAAGTCTGCCGCAGCCAACGACCGGAGGCCACCTGCGAGTACTGCAACCGACCCTACGCTTCGGGCGTGTCGGATCGAGCCCCCGACCGGTTCGAGCAGGTCAAGTCCGACGGGCACGGACCAAATCCGATCGGTCCGGTCATTTGTCGACCGTCTCAGGAGGGAGCGTGCAAGCGAACGAGCCAACCGCTCGAACATCCTCAGCGGTGGGGAATGGTAGATCGTCGAGAGATCGGAGTTCGTGCCGATCGGTGTCGTACTGCCAATCGGGGGCGGTCCCGTCGTCGTAAGCCGCCTGGGACGTCGTTGACGAGATAGAGGGCGTCCAGAGCCGGCGAGACGACAAGCACCGACGTAAGGACGACGGCACCGGTCGCGGTGTCACAGGTGACAATCGGCCAATCCCAGTCGTCCCATGGGAACGGCTTCACACACGACGGGTCAATATCGACACTGACCTCTGAGAGCCAGGTGTTCAGCCGCCTGGGCGACGTCGTTGACGAGATAGAGGGCGTCCAGAGCCGGCGAGACGACAAGCACCGACGTAAGGACGACGGCACCGGTCGCGGTGTCACAGGTGACAATCGGCCAATCCCAGTCGTCCCATGGGAACGGCTTCACACACGACGGGTCAATATCGACACTGACCTCTGAGAGCCAGGTGTTCACAGCGCAGTCGCCAAGAGCGGCACCACCGGGCGCCTCGAGCTCAGCTGCGGTAGGCGGCTCCGTCGTGGCGGTTGTCGCCGCGGCCGGGGGCTCTGTTGGCGTCGTGGTAGGCGTCGCTGTGGTCGTAGTGTCGGGAGCCCCGGTGGTCCCTGGAGCGGTGGCCACCTCGTTGAGTTCGGTACCGGTCACAGCGACTGCTAGGCCGAGGAGCCCGACCACCACGAGCCCAGCCCCAACAAACCAAGCCCGTCGGGTCGAATCGGTCATCAATGCGCCGAAGGCCACGCCTCGTTCTCAGTACGTCAGGCCGAGGCGCTGAGCCTCAGCGGTGAGCTGGTCGGCGGCGGCGGCACGCTTTGCGTCGTCGATGCGCTTGTAGGTGATGAGATCGGTGAGCAGGACCCGCCGCCGGTTTCCGACTCGGCGATGCGGGATCTCGCCTTCTTCGAGGAGCTTGACGAGATAGGGCCGCGACACGTTCAGGAGGTCGGCTGCTTGTTGAGTGGTCAGCTCGGCATGCACAGGCGCCACGGTCACTGCGTTGCCGTTGGCGATCTGGGCGAGGATGTCGACGAGCAGGCCGAGAGCCGGGCCAGGAACGGTGATGGTCGTGTCGGTGTCGTCGGCGACCAGCTTCACCGTGAGCGCATCGGCAGTGGGGCGGTCCCGCAGGAATCGCTCGAGTGTCTCGACGGCTTGGGCGGCTTGCGCGACGGTGGCGTCGTCCGGAATGTTCTGTCGATGGTCGAGGAGTGTGGTCGTGGACATTGGATCTCCTATGGGCCTACCTTGTTCTCAACACTAGCACTGTTCGAAATATTCGCAATAATCAAATCGGTCGAAGCATGGCCAAACTGAATTGGCCCTCCGTCATCCCTACTTTCATCCCTACTTTTGCGTCGGAGTAGGGATGATCGGCGGTCGGCAGCGGGCAGCGCAGGTCGGAGTTTTCGCAGGTCAGCGGGTATATCGGGCACCGCAGGTCAGCAGCGGAAAGTCCAGGAGAGACCTACGACATCTTCGAAGGCACCGAACAGATCCAGCAGCTGGTAATCAGCCGAGCCATCTCGGGTCTGCGGATCGAATAGTCGCTCGAGCTGGTCCAAGCGCCGATTCTCGCTGTCGTCTGCCCGCCAGACTGACGGCGACACCGTCGAACTTTTCGCGCTCGACGCCCCCTCAGGGGGGCGTAGACCGACCGAAGTTCGAGCTTCCTGGGGTGTGTGCCGCGAAAAGTTCGACGAGACGTTCGACGGATGGAGTCCTATTCTGGTTCCGTTCGAACCCGTCGATCACGCTAGGTCCTGGCCGTTCTGTGCTCCGTCGGCGGTTGCGCCATGGCCGATTGCCAGCCCTCCCGTACCGACGGGTAGGTCGGTTCCCAGCCGGTTGCTGCCTTGAAGGCAGCGTTGGACACTCGCTGCGAGACGGCGAGCAGGTTGGCCACCCTGCCGACAGCTGCCCGCGCCAGCCAGAAGGGCACGCGTCGCGGTCGTGGCGCCCCGACCGCGTCGGCCAAGAGGTCAGCGCTCTCTCGTGCCGGGAGCGGGTCGTCGTCCGTGACGTTGTAGATGCCGCTCGGGGCGTTGACGGCGGCGACAACGGCGGTGCCGACGTCGTCGGCATGGACATGTGAGATGAAGTTTTGCCCGTTGCCCAGGACAGGGAGCTTGCGTTCGGTGATCAACGAGATCTGATCGGAGCTCACCTCACCTGGACCGTAGAGGTGCGAGAGGCGGAGGCAGACGCCCCGGCCTCCAGCGGCTTCGAATCGCGCAACCTGCCGCTCGGCGTCCAAGGCCGATTCTGTGACGTCCCAGGGTGGGTCGATCGGGGAGGACTCGTCGAGCCATCTGCTACTGCCGTCGGCATAGAAGAACGTCACCGACTCCTGGATGAAGACGTCGACCCCTGACTCGATGGACGCGTCGACGAGATGGGCAGTGCTGTTGGACCGGAGCTGATCGTTCGTCGACCACGCCTTGCGCTTGGTCGTGTTCGGATGGCGGGGAATGGATGTCGCGAAGTGGAAGACGGCGTCGTGGCCCCTCACGGCTTCGGCGGTCGAGGTCGGATCCAGGAGGTCGTGGACTGCGACGGTTGCACCGAGGGCCGAGAGCCAGGCCGTGTGGCGGCGCGACCGGACGACGGCGGTGATGTCGTGGCCGTGATCGATGAGCGAGGGAATCGCCCTCTGCCCGATAACGCCGGTTGCGCCGGTGAAGAGCACCTTCATGTCAGCCACGCTCGCAATCGGCGGTGGGGGATGACGCCGAGGCCATCAGCTGAGCGAGGGCGTCGTGCCGGTTGATCTGGCTCGCGGCGTCGAACACCGCGTCGAGTGGCTCGACGGCATAGCGGATGACGCCCGCTTGGTTCGCCGGGTCGGCGTCGGCGAGTGCCTGCGCCTCCTCGAGGCCTGGGGCGACGAAGACCGCGACTCCACCTCGGCCCGACGAATAGGGACCGCCGAGGAGCAGGGTCCCCTTCGTGTAGAGGTCGTTCATGTAGTGGAGGTGGTCCTCCATTGGCTTGCCCTGGTGGGTGACCGGGACTCCAGGCGCCCACTTGGGGCCGAGGGTGATGTGACCGACGTAGTGCATGGTGGTCTCCTTCCGAGATACATAGGAACATACATTGAAAACATACAGTGATGTACGGTTATTCATACAGTAGTGTATGTTCCATGAAGTTGACAAGAGACGATTGGGTGGATGGTGCCTACCGAGCCCTTCTCGATGGTGGCTCCCGTGCGATCGCCGTCGCGCCGTTGGCCGATCGCCTAGGCGTGACGCGTGGGAGCTTCTATCACTATTTCACCAACCGCGAGGAGCTCCTCGTGGCAGCGCTGATGAAATGGGAGCAGCAGGCCACCGATGCCCTTGTCGCAGTGTCGAGCCAAGCAGGCGGACCGAGAGAGCGACTCGAGATGTTGTTCCTGCAGGTGTTTCGGGAACCGTCCGCCCTTGCCGGCGCGGAGCGCCATCTCCTCCGTGACCGGGACACGGAGCCCGTCGTCGCAGAGGCCGTCGCCCGTGTCACCGGGCGTAGGAAGGCCTATCTGGCCGACTGCTACCGGGGCCTCGGCTGCACCGAACCTGTCGCCGATGATCTTGCGCTGATCGCCTACATGACGTTTGTCGGCTGGCTCTTCCTGGACGAGACATCACGTGCCGACGGCTGTGACACGGAGCGACTGGCCACCGTCGTGCGGTCACGCCTTCTCTCGATCCAGCCCGCCGGCACGCTCCCATAGTTGGTGGTACTGCCGTTGCCAGCGGGCAGCGACGCCCGAGCCGTGCGCGCTATCGAGTGGCTCCTGAAGAGCCGTCGCTAGCTGAACCGCCACATCTTGTTGTTGCCGAAGTAGAACATGTTGCCGGCGTTGTGGTTGCGGAGGATGGCCGCGATGGCTTTGGCGTCGTCGTATTCGCCGGCGGGGGCGATGAGGGCGTAGCCTCCGGCCTTGAGGGCCTCGTCGGTCTTGTTCATGTTCTCCATGACGGCGTTGTTGATGGTCGGGAAGATGCGACGGATGTTGGCGATCAGGCCGTGATGCTCGCCGAGTATGTCCAGGATGTCGGCGCCTTCGGGACCGTGGAGGGCCCGGAGGTCGTTGGGTCCGATGCCGTGGTCGATGAGGGCAGCAATGGCGGCTTCGTAGTCTTCGGTGGTGGCGAGTGTGCAGCCGATCTGTTGTTTCGGTTCGCTCATGTAGTACTCGGGGTCATTCACCGTCACGTCGTGTTCGGGCATCGGGTTTGTCCTTCCTCGGAGTGGTGGCGTTGGCAGTCTTAGGAGTAGGTCCACTTGCCGAAGTAGTGGGTGTTGGTGACGCCGGCGTCGATGAGGCACTGGCGAACGGCGGGTGAGTCGTCGCGGTCGACCCCGAAGACGCCGACCGCTGTGTGTCCCTGGCGGAGAGCGGCGATGGGTTTGTCGATGACGTCGTCGAACACCGACAGGAACCCCCGGTTCTTGTTGAGGGCGTCGGCGCCTTCTTGGCCGATGAGGTAGTAGATCCGGTCGGGGTCGATGCCGATCGCTTCGAGGGCGGCGGTGACCTCGTCGATGGTCACCCCGTCTTTGAGTTGGCCAACGGCGGCCTGTCGGGGTTGACGCCGGGTTGCGGTTTCGTTGATGTGATGGCGGGCCAAAGCGGGTCCTCTCCGTGGGTCAGTGGTGATGGCCAGAGCGAGCTGTCTAGGAGTTCCCGTTGAGGGAGACGGTGTAGTGGGAGACGGCTTGGATCTCTTCGGGTGTCAGGACCTCGGCATAGGCCGGCATGCGGGGCACGCCATTGGCCGTGATGTCGATCACCTGGTCCAGGGTGAGGTCGAGATCGTCGACCGGCCCGCCGGAGCCGCCTTGTCCGGCGTCGCCGTGGCATGAGGCGCAGTGGGTGGCGTACAGCCCACCGCCGTCGACGGTCCGGTCATGTTCTGCCGCCGGCTCGATTTCGGTGGTGGCGGCCTCGTCGTCGGCGCTGGTGCTGTCTTGGCCGGTGTCGGTCTCTGCGGCGGTGGCTGTTGTGTCAGCGGTTGCATCGTCGGCGGTGGCGGCGAAAACGAGGACTCCGATGAGGATGAGGGCGAGTGTGGCGGCGGCCAGGGTGAGGGTGATGCGTCGGGTCATCATGAGGTCGAGGTCCTGGTCCTAGTCGTAGACGGAAAAGTTCTCGGCGTGGATCATCTCGGGTGGGGCCACCTTGGCTCGTTCGAGGGCGCCGAGAACGGCGTCGAGCATGCCGGTGGAGCCGCACACGAAATAGAGGCGGTTGTGGGCATCGTCTGCGGCGTCGAGATGGGTCTTCAGGTAGCTGTCGTCGATGTAGCCGGTGTCGCCGTCCCAGCCCTCTGGAGGGTTGGTCAGGATGTAGCGGACGGTCAGGTTGAGCTGGGTCTTGGGGGCTTCGAGTTCGTCGCGATACGCGAGGTCGTCGATGTTGTTCGCGGCATAGAGCAACAGGACGGGTTTGGTCCGCCCGATGGCGGCCCCCTGGCGGAGGATGGAAAGCATGGGGGCGATCCCGACGCCGCCGGCGATGAGGACCAGGCCCCCGTGGTCGACTTGAGGGCCGTGATATTGGCCGGGGCTGAGGTAGCCGTAGGGGCCGTCGAGGTGGACCTCGGTCCCGGGTTCGAGTTGGCCGATGGTGTTGGTGAAGTCCCCGTTCTCCTTGATGGTGAACTCGATGCGAGGTCGCTGAGCAGGGGCGGATGAGAACGAGAAGGGGTGCCCGGAACCCATGAAGGGTTGGCGGTGGAGGGAGAGGAAGGCGTACTGGCCGGGTTCGAAGTCGAGGGCCTCGCCCAAGCTGGGTTGAATCCCGACCCGCCAGGTTCGGTGAGCGACCTGTGTGACGTCGGTGATCTTGTACGGCTGGCGCATCCGACCAAGGGGCCGGGCGACATGCACCATCAGCAGCGACCCGATGGCCAGCACCAGCAGGGCTCCCCAATAGACGCGGAGAGCGGTGATCGAGCTGTAGAATCCGTCACCGGCAGCGTGGGCGAATCCGGCGACGGCGACGATGACGGCTCCAAGGCCATGAGACAGTCGCCAGTACTCGTAGCGCATCCCGATCATGGCCCGAGCCCGGGCCAGGACCACGATGAGCACCAACACGATGACGGCGATGAAGGCGGCCGGGCCGGCCTCACCGGCGTCTGCGGTCTGGATGACCACGATGTGGGTCACGATGAAGGCCGTAGCCGCGAACCCCATGAGTCGGTGCATGCCCAAGATGGCATCGAGGCCTGCTCGACCGGCGATGGCCTGAAACCGGCCGGAGAGGAAGAACCCGGCCAACAACATGGTGTAGGCCGCCATCCCCAACCCGGCCCCCAGTTCGGTCTGGAAGTCCGCTGAGGTGTCGCGAGTCAGGCGGCCGATGAGCAACGGCAGCAGGCAGAGTGCGGCGTAGGCGACAACGAACGGGCCCCGGCCGAGACCGCCTTGGACCCCCCAGATCCGGTATTCGGGTGCGGTGCTGGTGGCCATCAGGCTTCTCCTGGACAAGAGGGAACGGTGGGCATGGTGCGTCAGTCGCTGATGTCGCGGCGTTGGAAGATCACGACAGTCGCCACCAAGGCGGCCGTCCCCCACAGCAGGGCCAGCAGTGCGGAGCGGCCATAGGAGAGGGTTTCGGTGCCCCCGGTGGCGAAGGCCGACAACACGCCGGCCGGGAGCCAGTCGCCGGCGTTGTCCCACAGGGCCTGGAACACGAGTGTCTCGCCCAGCAAGAAGTAGGCGATCCCGGCAGCGATGGCGATGGCCGAGGATCGGGTCCCGAGTCCCAACAGCGCTCCGAACAGGCCATAGACGATGGCGGCCGCGGCGACGTTGACCACCGTCCCCAGCCCGGCGACCAGACCATCGCCGGTCCACCACGGATCGGAGTCGACCCCCTGGGAATCGGCCAGGACCGCCGAGGTGACTCCGGAGGCGATGGCGGCGTAGATTACGCACAGCACCACGAACATGGCAAGGGCGGTTACGATGCCGCCCAACACGATCGGCCGACGAGACTGGGTGGACAGCAGCACCCTGATCGAACCGGTGTTGAACTCGGCCGCGATGTTGGCGGCGAAGATGGCCAGGGCGATGATCCCGATGAACGACGCCGCCTGTTCGAGTCCGGCCAGCCAGCCGTCACCGGCGGTGAGATCCCCGCCGCCGGCGAAGCCCCCAGGTGGGCCCACGGTGGCCTCGTCGGTCTCCCGCTGCTGGTGAGCCCGACCACGGTCATCAGGATGGCGAACCCGACAATGATGCCGATGCCACCCCACAAGACGTTACGGTGGCCAAGCTTGGTCCACTCCGAGCGCACCGAATCCCGCAGCATCCGCCACACCGGTACCGACGTCGGTTGAAGGGTTGTCGTCGTCATCGGGCACCGGCCCCTTTCGTGGTGGCGGTCATCTCGAGGAACGCCTCTTCCAGATCAACGGTGTGGGTCCGGAGCTCACGTAGCGGCACCCCTGCGTCGGCGGCGAGCGAGAACAGCTGTGGAGCCCAGTCGGCTCCGGTGTCGAGTTCGACGTGACCGGCAACGACGCGGTGTCCGACCTTCGTGGTGGCGATGAGGTCGCCGAGCTGGTCCAGCTGGGCCGGGTCGGCCGGACGGGCGATCAGATGTGGTCGATGTTGGGCCAGAAGCTCGTCGAGCTCGCCGGCGAAGACCAGTCGGCCCTCCTGGATGACCACCAGCCGGTCACAAGCCGCTTGAATCTCCGACAGCAGATGCGACGACACCAACACCGTTGTGCCCTCGCGCCCCAGCCGTTGCAGCAAGTTGCGCATGTCGACGGTGCCTGCCGGGTCGAGGCCGTTGGTGGGCTCATCGAGGATCAACAGGGCCGGGTTCTGCAACAGCGCCGCGGCGATGCCGAGCCGTTGCTTCATTCCCAGGGAGTACTCCTCGAACTTGTCGCCGGATCGTTCGCTCATATCGACGATTTCGAGGACCTCGTCGATCCGGGTCTTCGGCAGCGACCCCAGCTGGGCCAACAATTGCAGGTTCTTGCGACCCGACAACTTCGGATACAACGTCGGCGCTTCGACCAGCGCCCCGACCCGGTGTATGTAGGCCGCCGGGTGCTCGATCGAGTGTCCGAGGACCGTGGCGCTGCCACGGGTTGGTCGGATGAGCCCCAACAACATCCGGATCGTCGTCGACTTGCCGGACCCGTTCGGGCCGACGAATCCGGTGACACCACCTCGAGGGAGTTCGAACGACAGGTCGTGGACCGCTCGAAAGCTGCCGAAGTGTTTGGACAACCCGGATGCGGTGACCGCCGTCGCAGTTGTTGACATGGCTCCACCACTTCCTCGATACGACGTTGATATCGGACGATGTGTCACTGTATAGGACAATCTGTCCCTGCGCAACACGAACTGTAGGATAGGATCGAATCTTGATGGCCGACGACCAAGACACCACCGATCCACCCCGCCGGGAAGACCCTCGACCAGCTCAGACCCGCGAGCTGGTCCTCCAGGCGGCCCGGATGATCCTCGTCTCCGAAGGCCAAGCCGCCGTCACCCCCACCCGCCTGGTTGAGATGTCGGGCGTGGCCCGCTCCACCATCTACCGGCACTGGCCCGACGCCGCCGCCATCATCGCCGACGCCATGAGCCTCGACCGCCAAGACGCCATGCTTCACAGCTCCGGTGATCCAGGTAGAGACCTCCGCACGTACCTCGGCCAGCTCAGGGAGGTCCTCGAGTCACCCGCCGGTGCGATAATCGTCGCCCAAGCCGAGGTCGCCGAGCGGGACGACCAGGCCGCCAGGACCCTCGCCGGCAACGGCCGTTACCGCAACGAGCTCATCCAGGAGCTCCTCCAGGACCCCCGAACCGACTTCGACATCCCCCACGCCCAACTCGTCGGCCCCCTTTTCATGCAGCGCTTCTTCATCCGCAAACCAATAACGGACGCTCTCATCACGTCGGTCGTGGAGGCCTACCTCGCATCCCGGCCGCAAGCCCAAGCAGAACACAAGTCGATCCCTCCCGCCAGGTAGACGAAGGAATCGCAGCGGATTCGTGAGGTGTTGGTGTTATACGGGCGTTCCAGAGTGGGGAGGCAGCGCCGTGGTGCAGGCACGTCGGCGGGTCAACGTTCCGGATGGTCTTGCCTCCGAGATACCGGTCGTAAACGCTCGCTGCGTCGTTGTGGAGTCGACTTCATGCCGTTCACCACTGAAGAGCTGGGGTTGTCAGGCCGATAGTGACCCGTACACGTTCGACGGATCGGAGGCGGGTCCCGCCGACCCGACTCCCCAAGGAGACAGCATCATGAGCAGCTATCGATTGGTGACCCGCAGCGATTTCGACGGCCTGGTGTGCGCTGTGCTGCTGCGCAAACTCGACCAGATCGACGACATCCTGTTCGTCCACCCGAAAGACGTCCAGGATGGAGTGGTTCCCATCACCGATCGAGACATTCTCACCAATCTTCCCTACGCTCCGGCGGCCCACCTCGTCTTCGACCACCACCACTCCGAGGCCGAGCGCGTCGGTGCCGGCCGCAACAACCATGTCCTCGACGCGGACGCCCCCTCGGCGGCCCGCGTCGTCTACGACCACTACGGAGGCCGTCAGACATTCCCCGATGTCAGTGAAGACTTGATGGCGGCCGTCGACCAGGCCGATTCGGCCCAGTACGAGCTGGACGACATTCTCGAACCGAGAGGATGGGCCCTGCTCAACTTTCTCATGGATTCACGCACCGGACTCGGCCGCTTCCGCAACTTCCGTGTGTCGAACTACGAGCTGATGATGGAGCTCATCGACCACTGCATCGACCATCAGGACGTTGATGACATTCTGGCGATCCCCGACGTGGCCGAACGAGTTGACCTGTACATGGACCAACAGCCGCGGTTCATCGAGCAGCTGCACCGGGTGTCATCGGTCCACGGCGACGTGGTGGTCGTCGACCTGCGTGACGAGGACGTGATCCACGCCGGCAACCGGTTCATGATCTACGCCCTCTATCCCGAGGCTCGGGTCAGCATCCATGTGATCTGGGGTCGTGAACGGCAGAACACCGTGTTTGCGGTGGGCAAATCGATCTTGGACCGTACGTCACCGGTCGACATCGGCTCCACGATGCTGGGCTACGGGGGCGGCGGCCATGTCGCCGCCGGCACCTGTCAGGTCGCGCACGAAGACGCCGACTCGGTACAGTCCGAGCTGATCGAAGCCCTGTCGAGCGAGAAGGACCTGGTGTCCTCCTGATGCACTGACCTCGACCGTTTGGTGAGCGTCGTCGTCAGTCGGAACCTGCGCAGGCCAGTCCGGAATGCCGAAGGGCACGGGGTCGGGGAGGCCCGATGATGGTGATGGCCGCAACCCGGGGGCATGACTGTGTCGGAGATGGAGAACCGACCAGCAGTGCCGACTGATCTCGAGGCCGTCGTCGAGTTGACGAGACGGCAACGGCGTCGACTGGCTGAGTGGAGTCCGGTCTATTTCAATCCGCGTGAAGGAGCTGACGAAGGTCACGCTCTCTGGATGGAGATCCTCCTTGGTTCGCCCGATCACGACACGAGGGTGCTCGTCGACGGGGGCGATGTCGTCGGTTTCTGCAACCTCATCACCCAGTCGGCGCGAACGTGGGTCGATGACCTTTGTATCGCCGATGACTCACGCTGGCCGGATGCGATGCCCTCGTTGGAGGCTGTCCCGCGACCGTGGGTGACGTGCGTCGCCGTCGCCGACGGTGAACGAGCATCGGCACTTGCGACCATCGACGCTGAACCGGTCTGCACGTACTTCAGCAGGTCATTGGAACCAACCGCCGCCGCGCCCCTCGCCTCGCCGGAGGTCGCCGACTTCGAGCCCTGGCCGGTCGGTCACACCTTCGCCGAGGAGTCGTTCCAACCCACTGCTGACGGGGCGTTGGTCGTCACCGACGGCACCGGCGGGTATGCGGTGGGTTCGGCCGGCGTGAACCCGCCGATCTATGACCCGGGCGGGCCGAGTTGCGTGGTCGACACGATTCGAGGCGACGATCGCCACGGGCTGCTGCTGTCGGCGATGCAACAGGCGTCCGCTCGTGGCGACGCTCAGATGATCGTCGTCTGTGAGATTCACGACGACACCCTGAGGGAGGCACTCCTCAGAGCCGGATTCGAGCCTCAGGTCAACATGCACGCCAGAACCTGAGGCCCCGGCGTAGGCGATCCCCGGTGGGTGGCGCCGTCGATCTTTTGGATCTCAACACCCCCTGAGGGGGGCGTGGACCCACCAAAGTTCGGGCTTCGTGGGGCGTCGGCCGCGAAAAGTTCGACGACGGGTCCGACGGGCGACGTCCGTCTCACTGGCGGGCTTCAAGGCGAATTGTCGAGACGCTCAACCGGGCTTCGACTACAAAGAAGTCATGGAGAGACCATCAGACGACTGGCGAGCGGTTGTCCGACGGGCGGAGTTCGAGGTCTACGAGTTGGTCGATCCGATGCCCGAACGCAGGTGGGCGGGTGGGTACGGCTACAGGAACGGCCGTATCAGCAACGCCGGCATCGGACTTGCAGTCGGCGGACGAAGGGTCATGATCGAGACGACCCGGGAGGAGTACGAACCGACAGCTCGCCACTTGATCAGGGAACTGGCGACGGATCTGGCGTTCCAGAGGCTCTACGCGCTCGAGCTCCTCGAACTCCCGGTGACTCTGACCCTCGAACCGGCAGACCTCGAGATCATCGTCGATGGCGTTCTGCGCACATTCGCCGGCGTTGCGCTCGAGGATCGATGGACGGGCGTGACGATGGTCGAAACGAACGTCGCCGTGACCATCGAGGCGCCCAGAGCCGTGATCCCAAAGGTGCTGGTGCCGTGCCGGAACCTCGATGTGGAGGACGGTGAGCCACCGGAGATGGGGAATCGGTGAGGCGTCGACCGGCGGGCCCCGAACCGCACGCGGCTCCCATCCGCAGGCGGGGTTGACCCATATGCCTAATGCTATTAGGTTATAACCTATGAGTATTAGTCATCAGCAATCAGCAGCTCCCCAACGGCTCGATCTTCACGGCGGAACCATCGCCTTCGACGACACCGGAGGCGACGGACCCCTGGTCGTCCTGCTGCCCGGGGCCGGGGACATCCGACGTGAGTACCGACACATCGCACCGCAACTGGCGGCCGGCGGCGCTCGGGTCGTCACCATGGACCTTCGGGGGCACGGCGACTCTTCGGCCGCGTGGCCGGCCTACGGCGTCGCCGATACCGCCTCGGATCTGGTGGCCCTTCTGGAGCATCTCGACGCCGGTCCCGCCACCGTGGTCGCCACATCGTTCTCGCCCACCTCGGCCATGTGGGTGGCGGCCGAGCGGCCGGAACTGGTCTCCCGTCTGGTGGCCATCAGTGCCCACATCCACGACGCGCCATGGTGGCAGCGGGCCGCCCTCAGTCTGGCAGTTCGGGGCCCACTGGCCGGCCGGGTGTGGGCCGGCCAGTACCGTGGCTGGCATCCCGGTTCGCCACCGGCCGACCTCGCCGACCACGCCTCTGTCCTGGCCACAATGCTGACCGACAAGGCGCGGCGACGGGCCGTCCGTGCGACCTTGCTGGCCCGGCGGCCTGGACTGGCCGAGCGCATGGCCCGCCTTGATCTGCCGGTTCTTGTCGTGATGGGCGGCGCCGACTCGCATTTCGGCGACGCCAAGGCCGCCGGCGAGGAGATCGCGGCTGCGACCAACGGCTCACTGGTCGTGATCCCCGGTGCCGGCCACTACCCACAAGCCGAATACCCTGACATGATGGTCGAGGCCATCACCGCCTTCATCGACGGATCCGCCGCCTGATGCCCCGGCGAGGCCTCGGCTTGGACGATGTGGTCGACACCGCGACCCGACTGGTCGAAACCGAAGGCATCGAAGCGCTGACCCTCAGCCGGGTGGCCAGAGAGTTAGGGGTCAAGCCGCCGTCGCTCTACAGCCATGTCGCCGACGTCGATTCCCTCCGGCGGCACGTGGCCTACCGGGCCGTCCAGGACTTCGGGCATCTGATCGCCACGGCGGCCATGGGGCGGGCCGGGCGGGAGGCCGTCGCCGCAGTGGCCGGTCAGGTGCGGACCTACGCCCTTCACCACCCCGGCCTGTACGCCCTGGCCCAGCAGGTTCGTCCAGATGACGAGGAGTACACCGAGGCGTCGCTGCGCACCCTCGAACCGGTGGCCGCAGTGCTGCGGAACTACGAACTCGACGGGGCCGAGCTGATTCACGCAGCCAGGATGCTGCGGTCCGCGGTCCACGGGTTCGTGTCGCTGGAGATCAGCGGAGGGTTCGGTATCGACGTCGATCTCGACGAGTCGTTCGACCGGATGGTCGAGCGGTTGCACGCCGGCCTGGCCGGATAGAACAGCTGGTCCACCGTCGGTATCGCCCGACTCAGGCCACGCCGAGTAGCTCGGCGAGCCCGAGGAAGAACATGATGATCTCGCCGGTGAGCCAATGGGCCGTGATCGCCAGCGGGAGACTGCGCATGGGACCGAAGTAGAACGCGAGTCCCAGTCCCGCAGGCACCAGGAACGGAACCCGCCACCAGTAGTAGAGGTGCTTGACCGCAAAGCCGATTCCGTTTGCGATCCAGTCTGCCCGGCCGAACACGGCCCTCATCTTCGGTAGAAGCGCCGCCCGGTAATACAGCTCCTCACCGATCATGTTGAGAATGAACCCGAGGACGATGAAGCGGTAGATGAAGAAGAGGTAGTTCCCCTCCAACTCGACGTCGGCGTAGGCATCTTGGAGGCTGTCGTACTCTCGACCCGGTTGATCGGGCAGCCACTCCGGGGGTGGGGCCGCATCGACGATCACGTCCTGGGTCGGCATCAGCAGGGTGACTGCGCCGTAGGCGACGACAAGCGCCAGAACAGCGATCACCCACCGCCTCCAGCCCTTCGGCCAATGCCACCGGATCCTGTCGCGAAGCCCTGGCGAACGTAATCGGTAGCCCTCGCGACGGAGGATCACCACCGCCGCGACCAGCTCCGCTGCGTTGCCGAGCAGCCAGACCAGGTTCACGGCCCACGTCGGCAACGTGTCGTCAGGCCTCAGCAAAGCCGGCCCGACGACGTAGATGAGAAACGAGAACCAGACGATTGGCCAGGCGAACATGAGCAGGATTGTGCGAAACCGGAACTGGGGGATGTCGGCGTCGAGCTCGACCGCCGACTTCTCTGCTGCGGTTGGCGACCACGCACTCATCACACCCTCACAATCACATCTCGAGGCCGACCTCGGATGAACCAGAGCACCAACATGACGCTCAGAAGCACGACGCCGACCGGCATCAAACCGAACTTGATCTTCGTCAGCACGGAGGCGACCGTAGTCAACCAGTCGATCCGACTGGGATAGGACAGGTTGGCAACGACCAGGCTCAGGTTCTCGAGGAGATCGGCCACGCCGGCGATCAGAGGTGTCAGGCTGAGCCACTGCAACGGATGGTCCTGTGGCAGGAGGCGGACCAGAAACCACGCACTGGTGAAGGTGAACGCCAGCGCGTAGCAGACCGGAAACAAGATGTCGGGCATCAGATGGAGCATGAGATAGGCGCGACGGCCTTCGGTCCCGAGCGCCTCGAACAGTTGGCCGGCTTCCTCCGGTCCATACGACAGGCGCATGTCGAGGATGCGTAGGCCTCCTGAGTGGTACTCGATCCTCGGGGTGGTGAACGGCAAGTCGAGGCCGTTCATGATGAAGGCCAGTACGCCGGCAACGGACAACGGTCCCAGGATTGTCGGCCGGCCCGCCCTGTTCTGCACGAAGGTCAAAAGCTTCCTGAGAATCGGTGTTCGCCGACTCGTGGCCTCGGGTGCGGTGGCCAACGATCGTTCCCCGGCGACCCTCATCGGTACCTCGTGTCCTTGGTGCTCACTGCCCGCCTGACGTGACGGCGACGCTGATCATTTTCGTGTCGGTGATGCCGTGGCGGCAGGGCAGAAGGTCCCAACCGGCTGACCGGCCAAACGCCGAGAATCGCGGCGGGAAGGGCTACCCGCCCCCGGCCGGTCCATCGATGTAGGCCTGGATGGTCGGTGTCACGGCGGCGACGATCTCGTCGATCGTGGCGTCGGCCACCGGCCCAACCTGGATGATCTGTCGGGTGACGGCGATCCCGAGCAGCTGGCCGGCCAGCAGCGTCATCCGCAGCCTGCCGTCTCGCTCGGGGTCCTCCAGAATCGTGAGCCCGTGGCGGATGACCGTGTGTTCGATGAACTCCCGGTACATGGTGGCCGCGGCGGGCTCGCTGGCTGCCGCTCGCAACATCGAGACCATCGGTGAACCGGGGTTGGCGAAGAGACCGAGAAAGGTGCGTGCT
The DNA here is from genome assembly GCA_965216675.1 of Acidimicrobiales bacterium. Classification (GTDB taxonomy): domain Bacteria; phylum Actinomycetota; class Acidimicrobiia; order Acidimicrobiales; family SZUA-35; genus JAHELU01. Next base: position 4,779,481 of record CBDCGK010000004.1, read on the forward strand.
GCCGCTTCACCCCGCTCCGATGGCGGAAGGTCGGCGATGGTGGGAAAGACGACGGCCGGATCGACCGGTAGCTGGTGGGCGGCCACGAACAGCCCGCGTTTGCTGCCGAAGTGATGCATGACGAGCGCAGGATCGACGTCGGCCGCCGCGGCGATGGCGCGGATCGTCGCCCGGTCGAAGCCCTTGGCCCCGAAGGTGGCACGGGCGGCGTCGAGAATGGCCTGCTTGGTCTGCTCGGGATCGCCGGGCCGCCGGCCCGGTGGTCGCCCTCGGGATCGAGCCGAGGCTCGACCACTCATCCGCTCAGCTCCACCAGCGTCTCCTCGAGGGTTGCCCGGTCCAGACGCACCTCGGCCTGGATCCCGGCCTCGTCGAGTAGGCGTCGAACGCGGCCTGCGTCCACGCCGGGATCAAGGGGGACCCTGATCGAACGGCCGGCAAGGAGCGGTCGACGTCCATCGGCTTCGATCACGGCAAAGGCCTCGGCCCACTCGTCGGCCTCCACGACCAGGGTGTGACGGTCACCGATCACCGAGTCGACCGATCCGCCACCAACGAGGCGGCCGCGGGCCATCACCGCCAGACGGTCGGCCTGCACGGCCTCGTCCATGTAGTGGGTCGAGACGAGCACCCCGACACCCCGATCGGCTTCGGTGCGGATGAGATCCCACAGCTCGCTGCGGGCCAGCGGCGACACCCCCGAGGTCGGCTCATCGAGCATCAGCAGCTCCGGCTGATGTTGCAGGGCGGCGGTGAAGGCAACCCGTCGTTGCAGCCCGAGCGGCAGATCGCCGACAAGTCGACGGTCGGCCGTCGCGTCGGAGGTCGTCGGAGCGGCGGCGAACACCTCGCCTCGAAACGACAGGTTCTCGGTGACCGTCAGGTCGGTGTAGAGCCCGAGGTTCTGGGGGACGTAACCGATGCGGCGTCGCTGCTCGATTCCGGGCGGCGCACCGAACAGCCTCACGGTGCCGGCCGTCGGCGCGAGCAGACCGAGAATCATCTTGATGAGTGTTGTCTTGCCGGCACCGTTTGCGCCGAGCAGTCCGACCACCTCGCCCGGCGCGACCTGCAGCTCGACATCGTCGACGGCCAAGAAACCTCCGAACTTCTTCGTGGTGTTGTGTACCTCGATCGGATTCACGCGGTTCGCCGTCATGATGCGACCGCCTCTACCGCCAACAGTTCATGGACGATGGCGGCGTCTTCGAGTGTCGGGCGTCTCGCCGGTGCGGTCCCGTCCGGAAGCCATTGGTGCCAGAGTCGTCCGTGACGCCAAGCCTTTGAACGGTCGGTCGGCGTGTCGACCTCGGCCACCGTGCCCGGTATCGCCTCGATGATGGCCGACGGTGCCCCGGATGCGAGGAGGCGACCGTCGTGGAGCAGCTCGACCCGGGCGGCCCGCTCGGCTTCGTCGAGGTAGCTGGTTGCCGCCACCACCGCTGTGCCACCCGACGCCGCGGTGGCCACGATGCGCCACAGCTCCATCCTGCTGACCGGATCGACGCCGGTTGTGACCTCGTCGAGGATCAGAAGCTCCGGATCGGGGAGGACGGCCATGGACCCGGCCAGCTTCCGTCGTTGGCCGCCGGACAGCTGGGCGGCCAGGCGATCGCCGAACGCTCCGAGACCGGCTCGTTCGAGCAGTTCGCCGGCCCGATCCCGCCACCCTTGGAGCCGGTACGCGGCGGCGACGAACTCCATGTTCTCCTCGACCGACAGGTCGCCGAACACCCCGCCGTGTGAGGGTACGAAGCCGATCCGCTCCTGGGCCGGCAGGCGCACCTCGCCCTGGCGGGGGAGTCCAAGCCCGGCCAGGACCTGGAGCAGCGTCGACTTGCCGGCCCCGTCGCCACCGATCACCGCGTGGACCTCGCCGGGCTCGATCGAGATCGATACGCCGTCGAGAGCGACTCGATCGCCGAAGCGGACGGTCAGATCAGTCGTGCCCAGGACGCCGGCCGGTCTCATGCCGCGACCTCCGCCCGGCTCCGGGACGGATCGACGGTGTCCGCCGCCACCCGTCTGGGGGCCAGATCGCGTCGGAACCGGACCATGGCGACGCCGAACACCACGCCGGCCATGAGCACCAGAATGCCGAGCGGCATGAGCAATGCGGTCACGTCGGAGCCTCGCAGGAAGATGCCCCGGATTCCCTGGATGAACCAGGTGAGCGGGAGCAGGTAGCCGATCCAGCGTACGCCGGCCGCCATCGACTCGAGGGGAAAGATCATGCCCGACAGCATGATCTGGGGCAGCAAGGCCATGATGGCCAGCTGCACGGCCTCGCCCTGGCTCTGGGAGACGGTCGAAATGGCGACGCCCAGACCGAGCACGACGAACAGGAACACCACGGCGAACAGAGCGAACAACAGAATCGAGCCCTCGAAGGGCACATCGAACAACCACAGTCCGGCCAGCGTGATCACGGTCATGTCGATCACGCCGACCAGGAAGTACGGTGCGACCTTGCCGACGGTTACGTCGATCGGTCGCAGCGGCATCACGGCCAGTTGCTCCATCGTGCCCTGCTCCCTCTCCCGGACCACGCCGAGACTGGTGATCACCGTGCCGACGAACAGCAGGATCAGACCGATCAGTGAGGGAACCATGACGATCGCCGTGTCGAGGTTCGGGTTGAACAACACCTCGGGCGCGGTTGCAGCGGGAAGACGGCGCAGTGCGGATTGGGCGACGAAGAGCTCGGTCCCATCGATCAGGAGCTGGTTCGGGCCACCGGTGCCGGTCACGATCGCCACGTTGGTCTCGGCGTTGCGAAGCGCCTCCTCGGCATCGGCCCGATCGCCGGCGGTGTCGATGCCGGTGACTTCGTACACCGGGTCGAGCTCGGCGGCGACGGCCTCGGCGCCGGGGCCGAACACCATCGTTTCGATATTCGTGACATCGAACCGCGCCGCGTAGCCGAACACGATGAGCAACATCACCGGCAGGCCGACCATCAGCGCAACGGTTCGTCGGTCCCTGGTCATCTGCCGGAACTCTTTGATGATCATGGCTCGCACAGCACTCGCCTCCTCGTCCAACCCACTTCAGGTAATTCAACAGTTGTTGAGATGCTAGTAATTCTACGCCTGTTGAATTATCTGTCAAGGGGGGGTGACTCATCACGGTCATGCGCCAGTCGGGGCGTTGTGGTCAGGAGCCGGATTCGACCCGCTCGGCCAGCGTGATCAGGGCATCGGCGGTGGCATCCCACTGGGCGTCAGGACTGATCGTCGCCCGGTTGTCGCCCCGCTGATCACCGTAGTTGCCGAACTGGCCGTGGTTGCCACCATCGACGGCGACGAAGTCGGTGTCGGACGGTAGGCGTGGGGAGGCGTCGAGGACCTCGTTGACCGAGGCCAAGCCGTCCTCGGTCCCGTAGACCGATACGACGGCAAGCCTCGACGCCGAGAGATCCAACTCTTCCTCCGGGTAGGCGGCCAGGAGCGCCAGTCCGTCGACGGCGTCGTCGGAGGCCGCATAGCGTGCGGCCATCGCCCCGCCCAGGGAGTGGCCGGCGATGATCCAATCCTCGATCTCGGGCTGGCCGTCGATCACGGAGGCCGCGGCGTCGGTGTCCAACACGGCGAAGTTCAATGTGAGTGCCGGAATCCAAACCGGATAGCCGGCGTCGGCCACCCGTTCGGCCACCGGGGCGTAGGCCTCGGGGGTGACCCGGGCTCCGGTGTAGAACACGAAGCCGACGGTTGTTTCCGACCCGTCATCGGCCGGCAGGGCGGCGATGCCGTCGTCGGTGCGGACGACACAGGCGCTTTCGCTGCCGCAGGTCGTCTCCGAGAACGCGGTCGCTGTCAGCGGAGACGCCAGGAGATACCAGGCCGCACCCAACGCCAGCACCAACACGACCAGCACCGTCGCGGCGACGGTGCGGCGATTCACCCCGCGCTCTCGATATCGAGACGCTGGCGGAAGATGCCGGGCGGAACCGGCGCCCCGGCCCGAATCAGTGACACATGCCAGGATGGCGACGAGCCGAGCGCCCAGCGCAGCGCCGGGACGGCACGCCGCCCGATCGGGGCGCCGTTCGCCTCCAGCCCGATGATCGACCTGATCCGTGGCGGCACCGTTTCCACCGCGGCCGACAGCAGCGTCTTGTAGGCCACCTTGACCGGTGGGCTGAGTGGCGGGTCGGTGAGGAACTCGATGGCGTTGGCCAACCCCTCCGTGGGAGCGAGCGCCGGATGGTCGGCGATCCACGTCGAGAGGTCGGCCGCCGTCGTCGGCAACGGGTCGGCGTCGAGCAACGCACCGATCCGGGTCTGTTCGACGACGAACCGATCGGCCTCCTCGTCGGAGAGCCGCCGCGGTCCGTAGGCCTGGAACGCAGCGAGGAACGAGTCGGTCAGGGCGTTGTGGACCCAGGCCGCGTAGTCGGGCGTGTCGGCGGTGTAGGGCCGGCCCCGCTCCGACACCCCTTCAACCGGTCGGTGGGCCCGGCGCACCAGGTCAACCGCCCGTTCGACCTCCGGCATGGCGCCGTAGGTCGTCTCGGTGACATAGAACGAGGTCCGGGTGAGGCGTCCGAGTGGATCGGTGCGGTAGCGGGAATGGTCCTCGACCCCGGCGACGACCTCGGGGTGGGCGGCCTGAATCAGCAGCGCGCGGATGCCGCCGACGAAGGCGGTCACGTCGCCGATGACCTCCCAGGAAACCGAGTCGGGGCCGCAGAGGCCCGGATCGCCCCGGTACTCGAGCGTGTTGGCCAGAGGTTGCGGGCCATGGGAGAACAGGCCGCTGGTCGTGGCCACGACACGGTCTCGCAGGGAATTCACGGCGTCTGCGAACAAACCCACCGCCGGCAGGGTAGTTGTCATGTCGCCACGACGTGACACCGTCATCGACGGAGGGGCAACGGCAGTCGATTGTGACCGGGCTACTCCCGGGCCCGGGCCATGTCCCGCAGGATGCGACGCTCCAGTTCGTCGTCGTCGAGGCGGGCTTTCACGACGTCGCCGATGCTGACAACGCCGACGACGGTCTGACCGTCGACGACGGGAATGTGACGGGTCCGATGATCGGTGATCAGCTGTTCCACCCGACCGACCGCATCGTCGGGGGTGCAGGTTGGAACGTCGGTTGCCATGACGTCGGCGACGGTGAAGTCGAGCACGTTCTTGCCCTTCGTGGCCAGCGCGTGAATCACGTCCCGCTCGCCGAGCGTCCCCAGCAGTCGGCCGTTGTCGTCGGTGACGATAAGCGTGCCGATCCCATTGGTCTGAAAGCGGCGCAGAACGGCCCACACCCGTTCGCTCGGGCCCGCCTTGATCAGTCCGCCGCCCTTGCCCTTCAACACCTGGCTCACTCGCATCGCTTCCTCCTGTTCGTGATCGCAAACCCGACGGACCTTCAGCCGCTCCAGGCACAGGGTGTCAACGAACCGATGACGTTGCGGCCGATCGGCCTTGTTTCAATCGTAGGTCCGGGCGCCTAGCGGACACCAGGGGACTTTGGTCCTGACGGCGATGAACGGAGCCGAGGATTTGTGAGGTCACGGTTGTCGATGATGACGTCGGCCCTGGACATCGGGTCGACTTCGGCGATGTAGATCCGCTCCGAGGCGAGATAGCGCTCACGGTGCAGGCGCTCCGCCTCCTCGGCCCCTCCCTCCATCTCGGCATCCCGGCCGACCCCTCGCTCGACCGAGAGTGATTCGTCGATGTCGAGCCAGATGCGGACGTCCCAGAACTGGTCGTACTCCGGTCGGAAGGCGAAGACGGAGTCGACAATCAGCACGGCGTTGTCAGGGGCCCGTACCTCGACCGACCGGTGATCGGTGCCGGTCAGCGGATCGTGGGCGCAGAGGACGACCCGACCGGATCCGTCCGGCCCGGCCGGCTCCAACAAGAGGGAGCGGGCCGATTCAAAGTCCGGGGCGTTGCGGTAGTAGCCGTCGCCGCTCATCCGGTCGTAGCCCTTCTCGATCGCATCGCGCCACGGCTTCTTGAAGTCATCAAACGTGGCCCGCAGCGTTGGTCGGCCCAGGGAGCGAACGGCGGCGGCGAGCTCGTGGGCGAAGCTCGTCTTGCCGGCGGCCGACAGCCCGTCGACCGCCACCCGAAGCCGGTGATCGGCCAGTGCCACGATCTGTTCGGCGACAGCCTCGATCAGCTCGGTCCGCTCGGCCGACAGGGGAGAGGGCGTCGGCTGGCGCCAGGTCGACACCGACTCGAAGGCCGTCATTCTCGTGGCCGGATGCGGTTGCCTGATCGGCTCATGGTCGGTCAGGTTAGCCCCTGGACGGCGCGTCGGGCTCCGCCCACCCGCTGAACTCGCTAGGGTCGGCGCCATGCATCACGAACCCCTCGATTCGGCGGCCCTGCGCTTGACCGTCGCCGATGCCGTCGACATCGCCGCCGAACTCATCGCATCACCCGAGGTGACCGACGCGTGGGAGGAACCGAGCCTGCTCGACGGCATGACGGTGGGAGCGTTGAGCGCCCACCTTGTCCGGGCAGCCGGCTCGGTGCTGGCCTATCTCGACCGGACCGACCCGGCGGCCGTCCCTGATGGTGAGCTGCTCACACCCGCCACCTACTTCCAGGCCGCCATCGAATCGCCGATACACGATCGGATCAAGGAGGTGTCGGCGTCGGAGGCTGCGGCCGGCCCCGCCGAGGTGCTCGACGAATGCCGACGAGTGGCGGGCGACATCCGTCGTCGTCTGCCGGCCGAGCCTGCCGATCGGCTGGTTGGGGCGCTCGGCAACCGGATGCTGACCCTCGACGACTACTGCCGCACCCGGTTGATCGAGGTTCTCATCCACATCGACGACCTGGCCGCCAGCGTCGATTCGCCGACACCTGATTTCGACGTTCGGGCAACCGGCGAGATCATCGACATCCTCGTTTCCATCGCCCGCCGCCGTCACGGCGACTGGCCCGTCATCCACGCCCTGGCTCGAGCGGAACGGAACGGCGGCCGGTCGGTGTTCCCGGTTCTCTGACGCCGGCACGGCCGGCGTCGAGTTCAGCCGACCACTTCCGAGGTCTGAACCACCGGCTCACAGTTGGTGAAGTTGGCGATGTCGGCCAAGGCTTCCGCGGCGTTGCCCATACCGGCCTTCATCGCCTCCATGGAGTCGAAGTACAGATGCCCCACTGCCAGGTAGGGGCCGTCGACCAGCTTGTCGATCTCGATTCGGGACGGGCTCATGTCGCGGTTGACGATGTCCATGTGGTTCTTGGCGTAGTACTCCATGTCGAAGGTCCTGCCCTCGCCGTTCGGATACACGACGCTTACCTTGATCATGGCCGTCTCCTGTCGATCGGTGGCCGCTCTGCCCGAATCGTAGCGGTGACCGCAGGTCCGGTCCCAGCCGGTGTCAGCCGGCGGCCGAGCTGAGAATGCAGAACTCGTTCCCCTCCGGGTCGGCGAGCACCTCCCAGCTGGCCGGGCCCTGGCCGACGTCGATGCGCCGGGCCCCCAACGCCACGACCCGCTCGACCTCGACGTTGTGGTCGTCGGGTCGGAAGTCGAGGTGGAGCCGGTTCTTGGTCGACTTCGGCCCGGGGGCCTGCAGGAAGAGCAGGCCCGGCATCCGATCGGCGGCCGGGCGGATCTCGAACTCGTTCGGGTCGTCATTGACGATCACCCATCCGAGGACGTCGACCCACCAACGCCCGAGGGCGACAGGGTCGGCGGCTTCGACGACCACCTGTTCCCAGTTGAGGCTCATCGGCACACTCTAGGCAGGCGCCACCGACCCTGCCGGCGATTTCCCGCTCCGTTGCCGGTCCGGGCGAATGAGGAGGGCCAGAATGAGGCCGATCACCGCGGCGATGAGGCCGACCCCGAACGTCAGGGCGAAACGACCGGGCGAGGCGTCGTCGCCGGCCAGGACGTTCATTCCCTGTACGCCCACCACGATGCCGATGAACATGATCTGCTGGGTCATGCCGTTGGCGATGCCGATGTCGTCGTCGTCGACGGTGTCGACCACCATGGCCAGGACCGACGGCTGGGAGATGCCGGCAGCCCCTCCCGCCAGGATGAGTCCGGCGAGGATGAGCACGACGCCGAACCCTGAATCGAACCCCGAGGCGACGACGAAGGCCGCGGTCGACGCGATCATGGCGACCGCGCCCATGATGATCGGGGGCTTCTGTCCGATGCGTCCGGGCAGGTATCCGCCGAGCGGAGAGCTCAGGCTGAAGGCCGCCGGGCGAGGGGCGAGCAGCACGGCGATGGCTCCGAGCGACCAGAGGTATTGATCCTCGAGCAGCGCCGGCACGACCACGAATCCGCCCATGTAAGCGAATTGGACCAGCGCGGCCGACAGCATGGGGAGGGTGAAGTTCGGTTTGGAGAAGTACTCGAGCTTGAGCATCGGCGCCGGCGCGGTCCGTTCGGTGCGGATGAAGATCACCAGCCCGGCCACCGCCCCGGCGACGAGGAGCCAGAACAGCTGATCCGCCACCGCCGCCGCCGGGCCCTCGTCGCGCAGGAGCACGGTGATCCGTGTGATGGCGAGGAGGGCGGCGAGAACGGTCAGGCCGAGCGTGATGCCGCCCCGGTAGTCGATACTGTGGGTCGCCCGTACCGGAGTGGGACGCATCAGGCGGATCGACGCCGCGAGGGCGGCCGCCGTGATTGCAGCGAACACGAAGAAGAGGTTTCGCCAGCCGATGGTGTCGATCAGCGGTCCGCCGATCACGAGACCGATGGTCGGTGCGCCGGTCATGGCGAACTGGAACCAGCCCATGGCGGTGGCCCGCCGCTCGATTCCGTAGGCGTGCATCATCAGCGACATCGAGTTCGGCACCACGAGCGCACCGGCCAGCCCGAACAGCGCCCGGAACGCGATCAGTGACCCGGCGTCCCAGGCGAGACCGCAGGCCAGCGTGGAGACGACACAGCCGGCGAGCCCGATGAGAAACACCTTCCGATGGCCTCGGACGTCACCCAGCTTGCCGGCCAGCGGTGCGGCCACCGCCATGGCCAGCATGAGGCCGGTGACCGCCCATGTGAGCGTGGCCCTGGTCGAGTCCAGGTCGGTGGCGAGACGGCCCAACGCCACGGTGACGATCGTCATCATCGATCCGAACGCCATGACCGAGGCCATCACCAGGAGGAGCAGGACCCTCTGATAGCGACGGTCCTCGCCCGAGTTCTGGATGGGGGAGCGGAGGTCCGTCATCGTCCCCACGGTACTCCATGGGCGCAGTACTTCGATAGTCTAACTAACACTCGGGGCCGGCCGGCCTAGGACCGCCTCTTGATCGGCGACCTCAGTGCCGATTCTCGAGGTCGGCGGCGGCTGCGATCGAGGCTGCGACCGTAGCGAAATCCGACCGAACGTTGGTGGCGGTCACCCGAATGTGGGGCCCCTCGTCGTTGATCCGGAACGGGGCGCCCGGCGAGACGCCGATTCCCTCGGCGGCCAGGCCGACGGTCGCCAATTGCTCGGACCCGACAGGCACCCAGAGGTTCAAGCCCTCGCCGGCGGTGACTTCGATGCCACAGCGGCCCAGCTCCCGAGCCAGTTCGGACCGGCGGAACGAATACGTCTCGGCGGCTCGACGGACCAGGGTGGAGACCTCGTCGTCAGCGAGCAGTTCGAGCAGGACCCGTTGTATCAGATGACTCGTCCAACCGGGGCCCATCTGCCGGCGACGCTCGATGATGTCGATGCCCCGGGTGGGACCGGTCATGGCGGCGACCCGCAAATCGGGCCCGTAACTCTTCGAGAAGCTCTGGATGCGGTACACCTGGTCCGGTAGCTCCGTGCCGAGGCTGACGGGCGCACCGTCGGTGAGCACGCCGGCATGGTCGTCTTCGATGACGATCGTGCCGGTATCGGAGACCAGTTCGGCGATGGCTTTGGCCCTGGTGCGGGTGAGGACCGTTCCGGTGGGATTGTGGCCACCGGTCTGAACGACGAGCGCCTTGGGTTGCCGGGCCAACGCCTCTGCCAGTTCGTCGAGACGGGGACCCTCCTCGTCCATGCCGACGCCAACGATGTCGGCCCTCGCCAGTTCGAGCTGATCGAGCAGGATCGGGTAGGTCGGATCCTCGACGACAACCACATCGCCCAGATTGACGACGGAAGTCACGAGTCGGTCGAGGGCGTCGTTCGCCCCATCGAGCACTGTCAGGGCCGGAGGGTCGTAGGGCCACCGGCGTCGCAACTCCTCGTCGAGTTCGGGCAGCACCGGCGGGTCGAGGTAGTTGGTGACCCGCAGGTCGGTCTGGATCTTGGCCAGGATCGGTTCGAGGCGCGGGAGCAGCTCGGGATCCGGGGTTCCGGTGCTCAGATCGAGTCGCAGCCGCTGTCCGGTGTTCGGTACCTGCCAGTACCGGTTGCGGCCATGGGACGGGAACGCCCGGACCGTGGTGCCACGACGTCGATCGGTGCTGATGAGCCCGTGGCGGCGCATGATCGCCCACGCCGCCGCGACGGTCGAGGAGCTGACGCCGAGATGGGATGCCACGGTGCGGATCGGTGGCAGCTTGTCGCCGTCGGCGACTTCACCGTCGCTGACCAGCCTGCCGATGACCCTGGCGATGCCCTCCGCGTCCCGGCCGGGGTCGCGGCGATCAAGCGCCTCCAAAAAACTTTGCATACAACAAAGCATCGCTTGTTCGCGATCAAAAAATCAAATAGTTTCGTGTAGACAGCCGATCAAAGGGGATTTTCCGTGGCCACCAACGTCAAAGCAGCCATCGTGCAGACAGCCTGGACCGGCGACAAGGAGTCGATGATCGAACTCCACGAGAAGTACGTGGCCGAGGCCGCAGCCGAAGGCACCCAGGTCATGTGCTTCCAGGAGTTGTTCTACGGACCCTACTTCTGCCAGGTGCAGGAGGCCGAGTACTACAGCTACGCCGAGGCCATCCCCGACGGGCCCACCACCAAACGGTTCCAGGAGCTGGCGGCCAAACACGGCATGGTGCTCGTGTTGCCCATGTACGAAAAGGAGCAGGAGGGTGTGCTCTACAACACCGCCGCGGTGATCGACGCCGACGGCTCCTACCTGGGCAAGTACCGCAAGATCCACATTCCCCAGGTCAAGGGATTCTGGGAGAAGTTCTACTTCAAGCCCGGCAACCTCGGGTATCCGGTATTCGACACCGCCGTCGGCCGGGTCGCCGTCAACATCTGCTACGACCGCCACTTCCCGGAGGGTTGGCGCATGTTCGGCCTCAACGGGGCCCAGATCGTGTTCAACCCGTCGGCCACCAGCCGCGGCCTGTCCGCCTACCTGTGGCAGCTGGAGCAGACCTCGTCCGCAGTGGCCAACATGTACTTCGTCGGGGCCATCAACCGGGTGGGCATCGAACCGCTGGGCGACAACGACTTCTACGGCACCAGCTACTTCTGCGATCCCCGCGGCCAGTTCGTGGGCGACACGGCGTCGGACTCCGATGCCGAGCTGGTCGTGCGTGATCTCGATCTCGACCTGATCGAAGAGGTCCGCAATCAGTGGGCCTTCTACCGCGACCGCCGGCCCGAGATGTACGACCGAATCACCGAGCTGTAAGTGTTCTCGGCCACGCTTCGAACCTCGAGTTTCGGCCGAGGGGCCGAAACGTCGCCAAGAAAGGCGCGAAAACCATGACCACAACCGACGATCTCCTCAGGCGATACCGGGCGGTACTACCGTCGTTCCTGTCGCCCTACTACGCCGACCCGATCGCCATCGACCACGGCGAGGGCTCCTATGTCTTCGACCTCGACGGCGTCCGCTACCTCGACTTCTTCGGTGGCGTTCTGACCACCATGGTCGGCCACAACAATCCGGCGGTCACCGCCGCGGTCCAGGCTCAGGCACAAAAGGTCATGCACACCTCGACGCTGTACCTGTCGGAGCCGATGATCGAATGCGCCGAGAAGATCGCTCGGCTGTCGGGCATCCCCGACGCCCGGGTGTTTCTCACCCCGTCGGGCACCGAAGCCAATGAGACGGCGCTCCTGCTCGCCACCTCGTACCGCAAGTCCAATCAGATCCTGGCCATGCGCAACAGTTACCACGGCCGCTCGTTCGGGGCCCAGGCCATCACCTCGCACAGTTCGTGGTCGTCCACCAGCTTCACCGGCCTCCAGGTCACCTTCGTGCAGGGGCCCTACCAGCTCCGCAGCCCCTTCGCCGGGCTGGGTGATGAGGAGTTCACCGAGGCGTGTGTCAACGACCTCAACCAGCTCCTGGCCATGACCTCCGCCGGCGACGTGGCCGCGCTGATCGCCGAGCCGATCCAGGGGGTCGGCGGCTTCGCCACCCCGCCGGACGGCTACTTCGGATCGATGAAGAAGGAGCTCGACAACAAGGGCATCCTGTTCATCTCCGACGAGGTGCAGACCGGCTGGGGCCGGACCGGCGACCACTTCTGGGGTTATCAGGCCCACGACATCGTTCCCGACATGTTGACCTTCGCCAAGGGCGTCGGCAACGGCACCGCGCTGGCCGGCATCGTGGCCCGGGCCGAGATCATGGACACGATCGGGGTGTTGAACTTCTCGACCTTCGGCGGCGCGCCGCTCGCCGCGGCTGCTGGTTCGGCCACCATCGACTACGTCGTGGCCAACAACCTGCAGGAGAACGCCAAGGAGATGGGTCGCCGTTTCCGAGACGGCCTCGATGCCCTGGCCGCCGACGCCCCGTGGATCGCCGAGGTGCGAGGCCGGGGGCTCATGCAGGCGTTCGAGACCGTCGAACCCGGCTCGCTCGAGCCGTCACCGGCCCGGGCCACCGCCATGTTGGAGGCATCCAGATCGGCCGGCCTGCTGGTCGGCAAGGGTGGTCTCTACGGCAACGTCGTGCGCATGGCCCCCATGCTCAACGTGACGGCGGACGAAATCGACGAGGGTCTGGCCGCGCTGGCCAAGGCGGCCGCGACCGTCAACTGATGCCGGTCCCTGGATAGGGTCCGGCCCGACCAACTAGGTTCTAGTCAGAAAACGCACTCAATCGAACACAGGCAATCGAAGGGGATTGAAGAGCAATGTCGACGATGTTCATCAAGAACGGAACCGTGATCAGCGCCACCGGCGCCACTGCCATGGACGTGCTGGTCGACGGCGAGACGATCGCCGCGCTCTACGTGCCAGGATCAGACCTGGCCGCCACCGCCGAGGGTGGCGCCGATCGGGTGATCGACGCCGGCGGCAAGTACGTGATCCCGGGCGGCGTCGACGTGCACACCCACATGGAGCTTCCGTTCGGCGGCACGTTCGCCTCCGACACCTTCGAAACCGGCACCCGGGCCGCGGCCTGGGGAGGCACGACCACGATCGTCGACTTCGCGGTGCAGAGCCACGGTCGCCAGGTCCGGGAATGCCTTGACGAGTGGATGGGCAAGGCCGACGGCGAGTGTGCCATCGACTACGCCTTTCACATGATCATCGGTGAAGTCAACGAAGCCTCGCTCAAGGAGATGACGACGCTGGTCGACGAGGGCATCTCGTCGTTCAAGCTGTTCATGGCCTATCCCGGCGTGTTCTACTCCGACGACGGTCAGATCCTGCGGGCCATGCAGAACGCCTCGGATTCGGGTGGGCTCATCATGATGCACGCCGAGAACGGCATCGCCATCGACGTGTTGGCCGAGCAGGCCGTCAACCGGGGCGAAACCGATCCCGTGTATCACGGCCGTGTCCGGCGCGAGGAGCTGGAATCGGAGGCGACCCATCGAGCCATCAAGCTGGCCAAGGTCGGTGCCGCGCCGCTCTACATCGTGCACCTGTCGGCCTCCGAGGCGCTCGAGGAGGTGGCCCGGGCCCGCAACAACGGCGCCAACGTGTTCGCAGAGACCTGCCCCCAGTATCTGTACCTCAACCTCGAGGACCATCTCGGTGCTCCTGGCTTCGAGGGTTCGAAGTACGTCTGCTCGACCCCGCTGCGGTCGAAGCACGAGCATCACCACGCCGATCTGTGGAAGGGCCTGCGGACCGACGACCTCTCCGTGGTCTCCACCGACCACTGCCCGTTCTGCTTCAAGGATCAGAAGGAACTGGGTCGCGACGACTTCCGGGCCATCCCGAACGGCATCGGCGGCGTCGAGCACCGCATGGATCTCATCTACCAGGGTGTTGTCCAGGGCGAGATCGGCCTGGCCCGCTGGGTCGAGCTGTGTGCGACGACCCCGGCCCGCATGTTCGGCCTGTATCCCCGCAAGGGTGTGATTCAGCCCGGATCCGATGCCGACATCGTGCTCTATGACCCCAACGCCACCTGGTCGATCTCGGTCGACAACCACCACATGAACATGGACTACTCGGCCTATGAGGGCTTCGAGGTCCAGGGCAAGGTCGACACCGTGATCTCACGGGGCCGGGTAATCGTCGAGAACGACGGCTACCACGGCAACAAGGGCGACGGACAGTACCTACGCCGTGGCCTCTGCGAATACCTCATGTAGTAGTGTCCGAGGCTCCGCCTCGGCCCACGAGTTTCGATCCTGCGGATCGAGACATCCAAAAGGAACAGTCTCATGAATCAGATTGACAATCTCATCGGCGGAGCCAAGGTCGAGGTGACGTCAGGACGGCGCCAGGGCGTCTGGAATCCGGCGACCGGCGAGCAGTCGGGCGAGGTCGGCCTGTCATCCGAAGCCGACGTCGACGCCGCCGTTGCCGCGGCGAAGGCGGCGTTCAACGACTGGCGCGATTTCAGCATCGCCAAACGCACCCAGCTCATGTACCGGTTCCGCAATCTGGTGGAGGTCAACGCCGACGAGATCGCCAAACGCCTCACCGCCGAGCACGGCAAGGTGTTGAGCGACGCCATGGGGGAGGTGGCCCGGGGGCTCGAGAACATCGAGTACGCCTGCGGCATCGCCGAGCTGTTGAAGGGCGAGTATTCGTCGAACGCGTCGACCGGCGTCGACGTGCACACCATCCGCCAGCCGCTCGGCGTGGTGGCCGGCATCACGCCGTTCAACTTCCCGGCCATGGTCCCCTTGTGGACCATCCCCAACGCCATCGCCTGTGGCAACACCTACGTGCTCAAGCCATCGGAGCGGGATCCATCGACCCCGATGTTCATCGCCGAACTGTTCGCCGAGGCCGGATTCCCCGACGGGGTGCTCAACGTCGTCAACGGCGACAAGGTGTCGGTCGACCGCCTGCTCCATCACCCCGATGTCGCCGCCGTGTCATTTGTCGGCTCGACCCCCATCGCCAAGTACATCTACGAGACCGGTACCGCCAACGGAAAGCGGGTCCAGGCCCTCGGCGGAGCCAAGAACCACATGATCGTCCTGCCCGACGCCGATGTCGGCCTGGCAGCCGATGCCGCCGTCTCCGCCGCCTACGGATCGGCCGGAGAACGGTGCATGGCCATCTCGGTGCTGGTCACCGTCGGTGACGTCGCTGATCCCCTCATCGAGGCCATCAAGGAGCGCACCGACAAGCTGAACGTCGGTGACGGCACCAACCCCGACTCCGAGATGGGTCCGCTCATCACCCGGGAGCATCGCGACCGGGTGGCCGGTTACATCGATCAGGGTCGTCAGGCGGGAGCCGATGTCGTGATC
The DNA here is from genome assembly GCA_965216675.1 of Acidimicrobiales bacterium. Lineage (GTDB taxonomy): Bacteria > Actinomycetota > Acidimicrobiia > Acidimicrobiales > SZUA-35 > JAHELU01. Next base: position 4,794,976 of record CBDCGK010000004.1, read on the forward strand.
GACGGCCGGCAGGCCAGCTTCGACAACGACGGCTTCTTCCTCGCCCCGTCACTGATCGACAACGTCACCACTGACATGTCGGTCTACACCGACGAGATCTTCGGCCCGGTGTTGAGCGTGGTGAGAACCGAGTCCTACACCGACGCCGTCAAGTTGATCCAGGACAACCAGTGGGGCAACGGCACCGCCATCTTCACCCGCGACGGCGGCGCGGCCAGACGGTTCGTGGAGGAGGTCGAAGCCGGCATGGTCGGCGTGAACGTGCCCATTCCGGTTCCGGTCGGCTATCACAGCTTCGGTGGCTGGAACGACTCGCTGTTCGGCGACACGACCATGTACGGCCCGGAGGGTGTGAAGTTCTTCACCCGTCCCAAGGTCGTCACGAGCCGCTGGCCCGATCCGGGCACCAGCTCGGTCGACCTCGGTTTCCCGCAGAACAAGTAGCAAGCTCGAACAAGACCAACAGGGAAAGGACCTCCAGTGGATTTCGGCGTTGTATTGCAGACCGACCCTCCGGCGTCGCGAGTGGTGGAACTCGCCCGTACCGCCGAAACGCTGGGATTCTCCTACGGCTGGACCTTCGACAGTCACGTCCTGTGGCAGGAGCCGTTCGTCATCTACTCCCAGATGCTGGCGGCCACCGACCGCATGACGGTCGGCACCATGGTGACCAACCCCGGAACCCGCGACTGGACGGTCACCGCCTCGCTGTTCGCCACCCTCAACGACATGTACGGAAACCGCACCATCTGCGGCATCGGCCGCGGTGACTCGGCGATGCGGGTCATCGGCAAGAAACCGTGCAAGCTGGCGACGCTGTCGGAGTCGATGAAGGTCATCAAAGGCCTGGCCGAAGGTGATGAGGTCGACTATCAGGGCACACCGCTCCAGTTCCCCTGGGCCAAGGACCAGGGTTTCGAGCTCAAGATGCTGATGGCGGCCTATGGCCCGAAGGCGCTGCAGCTCTGCGGGTCCGAGACCGATGGGTTCATCCTCCAACTGGCCGACCCCCAGATCGCCGAATGGACGATCGCCGCGGTGCGTCAGGCGGCGGAGGAGGCGGGCAAGGACCCCGACTCGCTCTACATCTGCGTGGTCGCCCCGGCCTACGTCGGCGACAACATCGAGCATCAGCGGGACCAGGTGCGGTGGTTCGGTGGCATGGTCGGCAACCACGTGGCCGACCTGGTCGAGCGCTACGGGGCCAACACCGACCTCGTGCCCAAGGCCCTCACCGACTACATCGAGGGCCGCAAGGGCTACGACTACTCCGGCCACGGCAAGCCGGGGCACGAGCACACCGACTTCGTACCCGACGAGATCATCGACCGGTTCTGCATCCTCGGCACCGAGGAGCAGCACGTGGCCCGACTGAAGGAGCTGCGCGACCTCGGCGTCGACCAGTTCGCCATCTACCTGATGCACGACCGGCGCGATGAGACGTTGAACGCCTACGGTCAGCGGGTGATCCCTCACCTCAGGAGCGAATCCTGACGGCGCCGACGGCACCGGCGTGGCGGCGGCACACCGGAACCGCGGTTCTGGTTGCCGGCGCGCTGGCCATCGTCGCCGCGCTCTGGGAGCTCTACAAACTCGTCGGTGGCCGTATCGACGATCGGTGGCCCGACGTACTGCCGGTGCGCCCCGACGACCTGACCATGCCCCATGTGTGGGAGATCGCCGGGTCGTTCATCGAGCCCGTCCAGCGGGGGAGCAGCGAGATCCTGGCGGTTTCGTTGCTGAAGGCCGCCGGCTTCACCCTCATCGAGGCCGGCCTCGGCTTCGGAATCGGCTCGGTCGTCGGCCTCGGCCTGGCGGTGGCGATGATGCGGTCGGCGTGGCTCGACCGGGCCCTCGTACCGTGGATCAACGTCAGCCAGACGGTCCCCCTCATCGCCTTGGCCCCGATCGTGGTCACCTGGGGCCGCACCACATTTCTGGGCGACACCGTGTCGGTGGCCCTCATCGCCGCCTACCTGACCTTCTTCCCGGTCGCCGTCAATGGACTGGCCGGGCTCAAATCACCCGCTCCCGAGTCCCTGGAGTTGATGCGCTCCTACGCCGCCGGCTGGTGGAAGACGCTGTTCGCCCTGCGCCTGCCGTCGTCCCGGCCCTATCTGTTCCCGGCGTTCAAGCTGGCCGCGACACTGAGCGTGGTCGGAGCGATCGTCGGTGAGATCTCCGCCGGTATCCGCGGCGGGCTCGGTCGGGTCATCCTCGACTATGCCGGGCGCTACACGACCGGTCCGGAGAAGCTCTACGCCGCAGTCATCGCCGCCGCCCTGCTGGGGCTGTTCGTGTTCGGAATGGCCAATCTGGCCGAGGCCCGCGTCCTGCGGGGAGAGAGCCGGCAGTGATGGTCGTGACAGTGATGAGGAGGCGGCGATCGTGACCGTGGAACAGACCGGTCCGGCCATCTCGATTTCGGGGGTGGGAAAGACCTTCAACCCCGACTCCGAGGATCAAGTCGTGGCGTTGGAAGGCATCGATCTCGTCGTGGATGCGGGTGAGTTCGTGTCGTTGATCGGTCCGTCCGGGTGTGGCAAATCGACGTTGCTGCGACTGATCGCCGATCTCGTCACCCCCACCGACGGCACGGTCGAGGTGTTCGGCAAGCCCGCCCACCAGGCCCGCCTCGACCGTGACTACGGCATGGCGTTCCAGTCGGCCGGCCTGTTCTCCTGGCGTAAGGTGGCCCGCAACATCGAGCTGCCCCTCGAGCTCATGGGTTGGTCGAAGGCCGAGCGGGAGGCCCGGTCGACCGAGATGCTCGAGCTGGTACAGCTACCCGAGTTCGGCAACCACTACCCCTGGCAGTTGTCGGGCGGCATGCAGCAACGGGTGGCGATCGCCAGGGCACTGTCGTTCAAACCACGTCTTCTCTTGATGGACGAGCCGTTCGGCGCCCTCGACGAGATGACCCGCGAGCACATGCAGAACGAGTTGTTGGATCTGGTGGCCGACGTCGGGGCCAGCGTGGTGTTCGTCACCCATTCGATTTCGGAGGCCACGTTCCTGTCGGACCGGGTAGTGGTGCTGTCACCCCGCCCCGGGAGGATCCACGACATCATCGAGGTACCGCTCGGCGACCATCGAACGGAGGACACACGGGAGGACGAGACCTATTTCAAGTGCGCCACCGAGGTCCGGGAGGCGTTACGCCACGTGGGAGCCTTGTCATGAGCGGAGCGACGTCGTGACGACCGTCACCGCCGGCGCGCCGGCCGGTTCCACGTTTCGGAAGCGGCTCGACGCCATCGCCCCGGCGGCAATCGCCGGGGTCGCTCTGTTGGCGTTGTGGGAACTCGTCGTCCGGGCCTTCGGTATCCGGGAGTTCCTCCTGCCCCGGCCGTCGTCGATCGGTCAGGCGCTGGCCGACAACTGGTCCACGGCCGAGGGTGTGTCGACGGTGTCGCTGCGGCAGGCCGGGTGGAACACCTCATTGATCGCCGTCACCGGGCTGATCGTCGGGGTCCTGCTGGGCGTCGCCTTGGCCCTTCTGGCCACCCGCTACGTGCGGGTCGGACGGACGCTCACCCCGTTTGCGGTGGCCGCCAATGCCACCCCCATCATTGCGCTGGCCCCGATCTTCAACGCCTGGTTCGGCATCACCAGCCCGTTGAGCAACCAGGCCGTCGTGGTGGTCGTGGTCTTCTTCCCGGTCTTCGTCAACACCGCCCGCGGCCTGCTCGAGGTGGAACCGGCCCAGATCGAGCTGATGCGATCCTACGGAGCGTCGGATGCGAGCATCCTTCGCAACGTGCGCATCCCGAACGCCGTGCCGTTCTTCCTGACATCGCTGCGCCTGGCCGCTCCGCTGAGTGTCATCGCCGCCATCGTCGCCGAGTACTTCGGAGGACCCCAGGACCGACTCGGGCCCGTCATCACCCAGAACGCCAGCTTCGCCCGCTATGCCGAAGCATGGGCCGCCATCGTCGTGGCCAGCGTGGCCGGTCTGGTGCTGTTCGCGCTCGCCGTCGCCGTCGAACGGCTGGCAATGCCATGGCGGCGTCCGGCCGATCGACAATAATGCCCAAGTAAGCAACCTCAAGAAACCAGGGGAGAGAGATGCAGTATCAAACAGGCAATCGACGGTGGCACTGGTCGTTGGCTCTGCTGCTGGCGCTGACGATGGCGGCGGCGTCATGCGGTGACGACAGCACCGAAGCCGGAGCCGGTGGTGGTGACGGAGACTGCGAGACGGTCGACGAAGTCAGCCTCCAGCTCCAATGGTTCGCTCAGGCCCAGTTCGCCGGCTACTACGCCGCGGTCGACGAGGGCTTCTACGCCGCCCGCTGTCTCGATGTGACCATCGTCGAAGGTGGCGTCGACATCGTGCCCCAGCAGCAGCTCGGATCCGGCGCGGTCGACTACGCCATCTCCTGGGTGCCGAAGGCGCTCGTGTCACGGGAGGAGGGCATCGACATCGTGAACGTGGCCCAGGTGTTCCAGCGGTCGGGCACCCTCCAGGTCTCGTTCACCGACGCCGGTATCACCGGTCCGGCCGACTTCGCCGGCCGCAAGATCGGCAACTGGGGATTCGGCAACGAGTTCGAGATGCTGGCCGGCGCCCGATCGGCCGGTCTGGAACCCGGCACCGATTTCGAACTGGTGCAGCAGAACTTCGACATGGTCGCCCTCATCCAGGGGGAGATCGACGCGGCCCAGGCCATGACCTACAACGAGTACGCACAGGTCCTGGAGACCGTCAACCCCGACACCGGTGAGCTGTACCAGCCCGAGGACCTGACCGTCGTCGACTGGAACGACGTGGGCACCGCCATGCTGCAGGACGCCATCTGGGCCGACGGCGCCAAGCTGGGCGATGAGGCCTACGCCGACCAGACGACACGTTTCATCGCCGCCTCGATCGAAGGGTGGATGTGGTGCCGCGACAACGCCGACGCCTGCGTCGATGTCGTGCTCGAAAACGGACCGACGCTCGGCCGGTCTCATCAGGCCTGGCAGCTGAACGAGATCAACAAGCTGATCTGGCCCTCACCGGGCGGTGCCGGGGTGATGGACTCGGCCTTGTGGGATCAGACCATCGACGTGTCGATGTCGGAGGCGGTGTTGAGCGCTGCTCCCGACGACGCCGCCTACACGACCGAACACGCCCAGGCCGCGCTCGACCTGATCGGCGACGCCGATGTGACCGGCGACGACTGGGCGCCTATCGAGGTTACCCTCAACGAGGGTGGCGAGTAGGCAGGCCCGGTCGACGGCTTCCAGAATCAGTATCGGCGAGCGAGCTGGCGCGCCTTCGGAGCTGGCGCGCGACCGCGACCGATGGCGCGCCTTCGGACCGCGACCGAGCTGGCGCGCCTTCGGACCGCGACCGAGCTGGCGCGCCTTCGGACCGCGACCTGGCGCGCCTTCGGCGCGACGCGTCAGCTCCGCCGCCAAACTGCTGTCGGGACACCCCGACGACGTGATCCGGGTCCTGGACCGCCTCGGCGGCGACGATCTGGCCAACGTCGCCGAGGCGGCCCGCCAACTGCAGCGGGAGCGGGCGGTCGCCCGCGGTGATCTCGACGCCATCATCGCCGCCGCCTTCGAATCGGGTTTCGGCACCGATGGTCTCGGTCTGCTGCCGTGGATCGAGGATGGCGGCGGCCGTGACGCAGGCGGCGGGGTGATCGTGTGCCCGGGCGGTCTTGTTTCGAAGTCGCGCACGAACCACCGTTGCCGATTCGTGTCGGTGAACGACACCTGGATCTGGGAGTCCGTCGAGTTGATTCGAGAGGACAAGCGATCGAATCCCGGCCGCGACGACGGGTTCCAGGCCGTCGCCCTCCTGCCGGTCGTCACCGGCATGGAACTCGACGTGGTGTCGGGCAAGGCCCGCCGGGGCATGCACTCGGTTGACCGGGTCGTCTCCTACGAGGTCCGGGGCGGTGAGCTGGTGGAGGTGTCACAGCGCACGGTCAGCCCCAGCGGGATGCAGTAGGCCGGCGAGGTGCCTGTCACGAAGCGACGATCAAATCCTTGAGCGCCTCGATCGTGCCCAGTGGATCGGGACCCGTCGGGGCCACCGTGAGATGGGTGACACCGACATCTCGGTAGACCCCCAGACGCTCGCGCACCGTCGCCTCATCACCGCACAGCATGGACAGATCGAGGTACTCGTCGGGGACCGCTGCGGTCGCCTCGGCCCGCCGGCCGGACAGGAACAGGTCCTGGATCTTCTCGGCCTCCTCCTCCCAGCCGTAGCGCCGGAAGAGGTCGTTGTAGAAGTTCTCGCCTTTCGCCCCCATGCCTCCGACGTAGAACGCAATGTGTGACCGGGCCGCCGCTCGGGCCTGCTCGACGGCCTCTCCGTCACCGAGGGCCACGAAACCGCCGGCGATGATTTCGAGCGGGCTGAGATCCGGCGAGCGTTTCTCCTCACCGGCGGTCAGGGCGTCGCCCCACACCTGCCGGAACCGGTCGGGCACGAAGTGGATGGGCTGCCAGCCGTCGGCCAACTCGGCGGTCATCGCCACGTTCTTCGGCCCGATCGATGCCACCACGATGGGAATGTCGGCCCTGAGTGGCTTGCCGACGAACTTGAGCGGCTTGCCCAAACCACGGCCCTGACCCTCGGGTAGCGGCAGACTGAACGCGGCACCGTCGTGGGTGACCCGCTCGCCGGACCACACCTTGCGGCAGATCTCGATGGTGTCGCGGGTGCGGGCCAGCGGGCGGTCGAACGGGTAGCCGTGCCAGCCCTCGATCACCTGCGGTCCCGAGGTGCCGATGCCCAGGACGAACCGTCCTCCGGACAGTGCGTCGATGGTGGCCGCCGTCTGGGCGATGAGGGCTGGGCTGCGGGAGTACACCGGGAGGATGCCCGTCATCAGCTCGACCCGCTCGGTCTGCCCGGCCAGGTAGGCCAGGGTCGAGACCAGGTCGAACCCGTAGATCTCGCCGCCCCACACCCGGTCGATACCGGCCCGTTCCAGGTCTCTCACCTGCGACACCAGCTTCGCCGGGTCACCGTCGAACGAAATCGTCGTAGCCAGCTTCATGGCCGCCACCTTAGGTTCCGGGGCCGGACCGGCGAAAGTCACAGGTCGTTGCCCTGTGGCCGGCCCCGCCGGATCGAAGCAGGCGTCGAGTCGCTCGATCTCATGACGGCCAAGAATTCCCCAACGATCGGCAATGGTCGGCTCCGCCGGATCATGGTCCACATGATCGAGGAGTACGCTCGTCATTGCGGCCACGCCGACTTCATCCGGCAGGCCATCGACGGGACAGTTGGAGACTGATTGATGGGATTTGACGCCCGGGGCGAACGGGGGTCCCGGTCCGAGCCACGGCTGAGTGATCGCCGCAGGTTCCTGCAGTCCGTGTACGGGATGACGCTCGGTACTGTTCTCGCCGCCTGCGGAAGCGGCGACGCCGATGTCTTCACCGCCGACGAAGGTGCTGGCTCGGGCCTCGCCGCAGGCTCGGAAACGTCCGCCGGCGGCACGACCCCTCAGACGCTGCGGGTTCAGACCGGCGACGCCGGCGCCGCGTCCACCGTCGGCTCGGAGGAGTCGACGACCCTCACCGACGGCTCATCGACGTCGTCCACCGTCGCCGGTACCGAAACGACGGCGACGCCGACCACCGACACCACCTCCGCCACGACGTCGACCTCGACACCGACGTCGGCGTCCACATCGACTGGCGGCGGCGGAGCCGGGGGCGGTGCGCTCCCCAATGGCGGGACGATGGTGGTGTCGTTCACCTACGAGCCGCAGCCCGGTGGGAAGAACGTGCCACCCTATGTCGCCGTTTGGATCGAGGACGGATCAGGCAACCTGATGGTGACCGTTGCCCTCTGGTATCAGCAGTTCGGCCGGGGTGAGCGATGGCTGCCGGATCTGACCCGGTGGTACAACGTCGATCAGAACCGAATCGCCTCCGGCGGCGCCGACATCGTCGACGCCATCTCCGGTCCCACCCGGTCGCCGGGGAGCTTCCAGGTGGCCTGGGACGGCCGGATCGACGGGTCACCGGCACGGGCCGGCACCTACTTCGTGTGCGTCGAGTCGGCTCGGGAACGGGGCCCCTACTCGCTCATCCGGGAAGCGGTCGAACTCAACGGGGCCACCCGCCAGCAGAGTCTGTCGAGCGACGCGGAGCTGGTCAACGCTTCGGTCGCGGTGACAGCTTAGCGATCGTCCCACCCGGATCCGGAAGGTTCCGCGCCCGGCAAGAGCGCGAATTTTCCGCCAATCCCGGGCGGAGTGCCTACCCTGTGAGGCCATGGACTACCAGTCGGCCGACCTCGCCGCCCGTATCGACGAGGCCAACATCTACGCCGTCGCCAACCGTACCTCGCTGACACCGGCGCCGCTACTGACGGAGCGGCTCGGCAACGTCGTCTTCCTGAAGCGTGAGGATCAGCAGCCGACGTTCTCGTTCAAGGTCAGAGGAGCGACCAACAAGATCCTCAACCTCGGCGACGACGACGTCGAACGGGGTGTGATCTGCAGTTCGGCCGGCAACCACGCCCAAGGTGTCGCCATGGCCGCCGCCCGCCGAGGCATCCCCGCCCATGTGGTCATGCCGCTGTCCACCCCCGAGATCAAGGTCAAGGCGGTCGAGGCTCTCGGTGGCGAGGTGGTGCTCCACGGCGAACACTACGACGACGCCCAGAACCTGGCCCGGGAACGGGCGCACTCCGACGGACTCTGCTTCGTCCACCCCTTCGACGATCTCGACGTGATCGCCGGGCAGGGCACGATCGGCCGGGAGATCCTCGACCAGAACCCCGATCCGATCCACGCCGTGTTCGTCCCCGTCGGCGGCGGCGGCCTGGCCGCCGGTATCGCCACCTACATCAAGGTTCGCAGGCCCCAGACGCTGGTGTTCGGCGTCGAACCGGTCGACGCGGCCAGCATGGGGGCGGCGCTCAAGGCCGGGCATCCGGTCGAACTCGATCACGTCGGGACCTTCGCCGACGGGGTCGCGGTCAAGAAGGTCGGCGATCTCACATTCGAGCTGTGCCGGCGTCATCTCGACGGCATCGTGACGGTCACCACCGACGAACTCTGCACCGGAATCCGCGACATCTTCGACGACACCCGAACTCTCGTCGAGCCGGCCGGTGCACTGGCCGTGGCCGGGATGCACACCTATGTCGACGACACGGGTGTCACCGGTCGCCGGCTGGTCGCCATCAACTGCGGCGCCAACATGAACTTCAGCCGGTTGGGTCACGTGGCCGAACGTACCGCCATCGGTGACAAGCGGGAGGCGCTGCTGGCGGTGGAGATCCCGGAACGGAGAGGGAGCTTTCTCGAGTTCTGCCGGGCGGTCGGCGATCGTCACGTCACGGAGTTCAACTACCGGCGCAACGACGTGGACGTGGCTCGGATCTTCGTCGGCCTCGAACTCAAACCGGGGGCCGCCGACCGCCACGATCTGATCGACCACCTCCGGTCGACCGGCTACATCGTGGCCGATCTGACCGACAACGAGATGGCCAAGCTGCACGTGCGGCACCTGGCCGGGGGACCGGCCGCCGACGTGACCCACGAGCGGGTCTACCGGTTCGAGTTTCCCGAACGGCGGGGGGCGCTCCTGCGGTTCCTCGAGTCGGTGGGCGTCGACTGGAACATCACCCTGTTCCACTATCGCAACCACGGGTCCGATTACGGGCGGGTCCTGGTGGCCATCGACGTGCCACCGTCGACCCGCAGCGAACTCAACCGACACCTCGACGATCTCGGCTACCGCTACTGGGACGAAACCGACAACGACGCCTACACCCTCTTCCTCAAAGCCACCTGACCGCCGCTGCCGAGGCCGCCGCCGAACTTTGAGCACCGGACGACCCACCGACGGGTCGCTGGACGCTCAAGGTTCCGGGTGAGTGGGTCGTCAGCGGCTCAAAGTTCAGGCGGGGGCGGGGCGGGCGTGGGGCCGACGGGGCTCAGAGTTCGGCCATGGCGGTGGAGATGTCCTCCACGGCGGCCTTGCCGTCGGCGAACAACATCAAGGTGTTGTCGAGGGCGAACAGCGGGTTGGGGATGCCGGCGAAGCCGGGACTCAGCGACCGCTTGATCACGACGACCGTGCGGGCCCGATCGACGTCCAGAATCGGCATACCGGCGATCGGGCTGGACGGGTTCTCCCTTGCGTCGGGGTTCACGACGTCATTGGCGCCGATGATGATGGCCACGTCGACCTGCGGGAACGACGGGTTGACGGCCTCCATCTCCTTGAGCTGCTCGTACGGGACCTCGGCCTCGGCCAGCAGCACGTTCATATGACCGGGCATCCGCCCCGCCACCGGATGGATGGCGAACACGACAGTCGCGCCCTTGGCCTCCAGGGCCTTGGTCAGATCCCGCACGGCGTGTTGGGCTTGGGCCACCGCCATGCCGTAGCCGGGGACGATTGCCACCCGCTCGGCGGTGTCGAGGATCATCGCCACCTCGTCGGCCGACGAGCTGGTGATCTTCCCGGCGTAGATCTCGTCGCCATCGACCGCAACGCCGGAGGCGTCGATCCCTCCGAACAGCACGTTCAGCAACGTGCGGTTCATGGCGGTGCACATGATGAGCGTCAGGATGAGGCCGCTGGCCCCGACCAGGGCGCCGGCGATGATGAGAAGCGAATTACCGAGCACGAAGCCGGTGGTCGCCGCGGCTAGGCCCGACATCGAGTTCAGCAGGGCGATGACCACCGGCATGTCGGCCCCGCCGATGGGTGACACCAGCGTCACACCGGCGACGAGGGCCGCCGCGGCCAGCGCCCACAGCCACCATGACGACGGCCCGACGACGATCATCACGACGAGCAGCGCGCTCAGGGCCACCAGGCCGATGTTGGCCGCCCGCAAGACGGTGGGGCTCCCCAGCTCCCTCCAGATCTCCTGGAGTTTGGCGAAGGCCACCACGCTGCCCGAGAACGTGACCGAGCCGATGAACACCGTCAACGCTGCGGTGGACAGGAACTCGACACCGAGGTCGGCACCGTCGGCCAGGTCGAGTGCTTCCTCCAGCGACGCCGCTCCGACGAGCAGCGAGGCCAGCCCGCCGAAGCCGTTGAACAGCGCCACGAGCTGGGGCATGCCGGTCATCGCCACCCGGGTGGCCAGCAGCACGCCGACGGCGCCGCCGACGACCAGACCGGCGACGATCACCCAGAAGCTCACGATGTCGGCGTTGAACAGGGTGACGACGACGGCCACCAGCATGCCGATCGAGCTCATCATGTTGCCCTGCACCGCGGTGCGGGGCCGGGACAAGCGCTTCAGACCAAGGATGAAGAGAACAGCGGACGCGAGGTAGCCGAGCTGAATGACGGTGTCCATGGTCAGCGCTTCCGGTTGAACATGCCGAGCATGCGGTGGGTGACCAGGAAACCGCCGATGACGTTGATCGTGGCCAGGGCCACCGCCCCGAAGCCGAGCACCGTGGTGAGTGTCGAGTGGTCGGAACCGGCGGCGACCAGCGCCCCGATCAGCGTGATACCGCTCACGGCGTTGGATCCCGACATCAACGGCGTGTGCAGCGTCGGCGGGACCTTGGTGATCAGCTCGACCCCGAGGAACACGGCCAGCACGAACAGGGTCAGAGCAAGGAGGAACGTCATTCCTCTTCCTCTCCTTCGGTTTCGGTGTCGGAATCGGCCGCGGATTCGGACGCGACACCGGCGTCCGAGCCCCGGTCGGCGCTGCGGTCGGCGGCCATCGGGGCGAGGCCCAGTTTGGCCCGCACCCGGGGGTGAACGATCTCGCCGTCGCACCCGACCACCGTCTCGACGGTGATCTCGTCGTTGAAGTCCCAGACGATCGACGCTGCGCCGTCGCTGCCACCATCACTGTTGTCGCCATCGCCATCACCACCGGGGGCCAGATGCCGGATGAAGGTGACGACGTTGTTGGAGAACAGCAGGCTGGAGGTGGCCGCGGCCCGCGACGGCAGGTCGGTCGGCCCGGTGATCAGCACCCCGTCGTGGGTGACCTCGCCATCGGCGTCGGTCAGCCGGCAGTTGCCGCCCCGCTCGGCCGCCAGATCGACGATGACCGAACCGGGGCGCATTGCCTCGACCATCTCGGTGGTGATCAGCTCGGGGCTCGCCGCGCCCGGGATGGCGGCGGTCGAAATCACCACGTCGGCGTCGGCCACGTGGGGGAGCAGGGCCTCGTTCTGTCGCCGGTTCATTTCCTCGGTCTGGGCTTTGGCGTAGCCACCCGAGTCCTCGGCGTCACCGTCGTCGGCACCCAGGTCGAGCACGATGGCCTTCGCTCCGACCGAGGCGATCTGTTCCATGGCCGCCGGTCGGATGTCATAGGCCTCGACGACGGCCCCGAGCCGCTTCGACGTGGCGATGGCCTGCAGGCCGGCCACTCCGGCGCCCAGAACGAGAACGCGGGCCGGGGGGACCGTGCCACCCGCCGTCATCATCATCGGGAACAGCCGGGGCGATCGCATGGCGGCCAGCAGCACCGCTTGATAGCCGGCGACGGTCGCCATCGACGAGAGCACGTCCATGCTCTGGGCCCGCGTGATGCGGGGCATCAAATCGAGCGACACGATGGTCGCCCCGGTTCCGGCCAGTGCTTCGGCCCGGCCGGGATCCCACAGTGGGTCGTGGACCGCGATCAACGTGTGATCAGGTCCGAGACGCGTCCAGTCGGGCTGGTTGAGTTCGTCGATGGCCGGGCCAACGGTCTGGATCAACACGCCGCCGGTGCCGATCACCGCACCCCGCTGGTCCACGGTGGCCCCCGCGCTCCGGTACTCGGCGTCATCGATGCCCGCTCGCAACCCGGCTCCCACTTCGACGAAGACGTCGTGGCCGTCGCCGACCAGTTTGGCCACTCCCGGTGGAGTGAGGGCGACCCGACGTTCCCGGCTCTGTGATTGTCGTGGTATTCCGATGCGCATCAACCGTTCCTGTTCGGGGTTCTCGTCATCCGTGCGGATGCCGGGCGAACGCTGGCACCGAGCCTACAGGGCACCGGCGGCAACAAGGCCGAACGCCAGCAGACCGACGGCGATGCGATAGAAGCCGAACACGTCGAGGCTGCGCTGCTGCAACCACGCCACCATCCACCGGATCGACGCCAGCGCGGCGACGAAGGCCACGACCAGACCGACGAGGGGTGTGAACCAGCCGAACAGATCGATCAGTTGGGCGCCGTCGGATGCCGCGGTCACCACGGTGGCCGCCCCCAGCGTGGCCAGACCCAGCAGGAACGAGAACTCGACGGCGGCCGACAGCGAGAGTCCGACGAGCACAGCCGCCACGATCGTGATCAGGCTTCGACTCACACCGGGCCACAGGGCAATCGACTGGGCCAGGCCGATGAGGACCGCCTGCCGGGTCGATATGTCTCCCAGCTCGCAGCCCGCCCTCTGCAGCACACCGCTGCGGGTCAACGCCAGGATGGCCAGACCGCCGACCAGCCAGGCGGTGGCGATCGGGGGCACACCGAAGAGGCGGTCGCGGACCACGTCGACCAGGGCCAGTCCGATGATGGCCGTCGGGATGAACGCCGCGATCACACCGAGCAGAACCCGCCGACCTTCGTCGCTGCGACCGAGGAGACCCTCGAACATCTGGGTCATACGCCGTCGGTACAGCACGAAGACCGCGAGGATGGCGCCGGCCTGGATGCAGATGGCGTAGGTGTCGAGCGCCTGTTCCGCCTCCGGTGTCGTGGCCAGACCCAGCAGCTCGTAGGTGACGACGAGATGCCCGGTCGAGCTGACCGGCAGGTACTCGGTGAGGCCTTCGACCAGTCCCAGTATCACGGCCGAGACGACGGTGAGCTCCGGTACCTCGTGGGTGGTGGCGGCGAGAGCCGCGGCCGGGCCGGCGACCAGCCAGATCGACAGGCCGACGAGCATCGCCACAGCAGCGACCAGGCGGCGCGACGGGATCGATTCGATCACCGGAAACCGGGCCCCACCCCAGCCGTGACGACGTGTTTGTGGCAACATCGAGCCATACCCTATCGGTCGTTTGCTCTATCCTCGCTCGGGTGAACACGGCTGATGTACTTTCACCCGACCAGCTCGACGCGGTCACCCGGTTGATCGTCGAGTCGAGCCGATCGGCCCTCGACTGGTTTCGTCCCCGAATCCGTCCCGGATCCCACCATCAGGACGAGCTGACCGTCGACAACAAGCAGTCAGGCGGCTTCGATCCCGTGACCGAGGCCGACCGAGCCGTCGAGCGACTGATTCGCGACGGGCTGAGCGCCCTGTTCCCCGACCACGCCATCACCGGTGAGGAGTTCGGGACCAGCGGTGACGCCGCCCACCGCTGGTTCATCGACCCGGTCGACGGAACCCGGGCGTTCGTGACCGGCCAGCCGATGTGGGGCACCCTCGTCGGTCTTGCCGTGGACGGGTCCCCGGTCGCCGGGTGGATGCACCTCCCGGTGCTCGACGAAACCTACGTCGGCGTCGATGGGCGTGCTCACCTCGTGCTGCCGGCCGACTCGTCGGGCGATCGACGGGCGGTCCCCCTGTCGACCGGCTCCGTGACCGCGCCATCGGCGGCGACACTGTTGTCGACCCACCCGTCGATGTTCGCCCCCGGTCCGGAGCTGGAGCGCTTCGAGGCCCTCGGCGACGTCGTCAAGATGGTGCGTTTCGGCGGTGACTGCATGAACTACGGCCTGCTGGCCAGCGGCGACGTCGAATTGGTGGTCGAGAACCAGCTCCAGACCTACGACATCATGCCTCTGCTGCCGATCATCACCGGGGCCGGGGGGGTGGCCACCAACCTGAGGGGCGAGCCCCCGCTTGACGGCGGTTACGTGGTGGCGGCGGCCACCGCCGAGTTGCACGCCGCAGCCCTGGAGTTCCTAGCCGGCTGAGCCGTCGGGCGGGCTTTCCGGATCGTCGCCTTCGATGCCCCGCAGCCCGGCCCACAACAGGTTGGTGATGTCCGACGCCAGGCGGTCGGTCGAGTAGGGCCCCGCCTCCTCGGACTTGGCGTAGCGCATCATGGCCTCGGCCAGACCCATCACCCCGTAAGCCATGGTCTGGCGGCGGGTCGGAGCGATCACCGGAACGTCGATCAACGAGGCGATGGCCGAGGCCAGCGACCGTTCGACACTCGACGTGAGCAGCGCCCACTCCGGGTCCTGACGGTTGGCGCCGCTGAACAGGAGCCGGAACCCGTCAAGGTCCTCCTCGACGAACTCTGCGTAGGCCCGGATGCCGGCTTCGGCCCGTTCACGGGGCGAGTTGGTGTCGACGGCGGCTTCGACCACCGCTGACTCGAGACGGGCGCCGACATCTTCGAGCACATTGCGGTAGAGGTCGCGTTTCGACCGGTAGTGCTGATACAGCACCGGCTTGGTCACCCCGGCCGCGGCGGCGATCTCGCTCATGGTGGTCTCGTGGTAGCCGTTCTTTGCCAGCACGCGACGAGCCACCGCCAGCAGCTGACGCTTCCGTTCCGGTCCGGGTAGCCGGCCGCTCACCAGTCACCGTCCCGGTCGGCCCGGTCGGCGGCCTTGATCGCGTACTTGATGACCATGGCGGGGGCCAGGATCAGTGAGCCGATGATCAGACAGGCCGCGGTGGCGGTTGCCAGCGTCGAGGTGAAACGGGTGATCAGGGCAGCGAAGAACAGCACCGTGGCCAAGGCGAACAGCCCGTAGCCGACCCGCATCGCCAGCGACACAAGCTTCGCGATTCGGATCCGCTTGTCCAGAATCGGGTCATCCGCGGCCGGGCTGAGCATGGCGCTAATATACCGGCGGTCGACCGGAGCCGTCAGGGAGAGCAACCGATGATGAACGACGAGCCATCGCGTCGCCCGAGCCGGCGGCCACTGTCGGAATCGGTTCACGCCATGTTGCACGAGGCCTGGACCGAGCCGGGTTTCTGCGTGCCCAATCGCACCGTCTACCCCCACCAGTGGCTATGGGATTCCTGTTTTCACTCGGTGATCTGGACCCGGGTGGACCTGGCGAGGGCGATCACCGAAGTCGACAACGTGCTGGCCAACATCGGTCCGACCGGTTTCGTTCCCCACATGACCTACTGGACCGATCCGCAGGCCCACGTCGACCTGTGGGGCCGACCGGCCACATCATCGATCACCCAACCACCGGTGTGGGGTCTGGCCTTGAGCGAGATCGTCGCCCGCGGCGGGGTTCCGGATCGTGACCTCGTCGAGCGGGCGGTCCGGGGCCTGCTCCACCTGCTCGATGGTCGACCCCGCAGCCCCGGCGGCCTGGTCCCCGTGCTCCACCCGTGGGAGACGGGCTGTGACGACAGCGCCCGCTGGGACGACTGGGCCACAGCCTCCGGCGGGCTGCCGTTCGACCGGATCGGGTGGAAGGCCGACAAGGTCCGCTTTGTGGACACGCTTGTGTTCGACGGGGATGGCGCACCGGTCGACAATCCGTCGTTCGCCATTGGTTCGGTGGGGTTCACCGCCCTGGTGGCGTGGAACTGTGAGCTGCTGGCACCCCTTGTGGCCGCGTTCGCCCCCGATTTCGGTCCGGAGGCGGAACGCCTGCGTTCGGGCCGGGCCGAACTCGGTACCGCCGTGGCATCCCGATGGGACGACGAGGCCCGAACCTGGTGGGACGACCCGCTGGAGGGAGGACCCCGGCCGTCGTCAGGGGCCCGAACCCTCGACACGATGCTGGCGCTCCTCGTCGACCCGTCTCCCGAGCGGTTCGACGACCTCGTCGATCCGGCCGCCTTCGGCGCCCCGTTCGGTCCCAGGGGGGTGCACCGGGCCGAACCCACCTACGAACCCGACCGCTATTGGCGGGGGCCGGCGTGGCCCCAGCTGACCTACCTGTTGTGGTGGGCGGCCACGGAGGCGTCGGCCGATGGCCTCATCGGCTCGGACGTGGCGGCGACGTTGGCACGGTGTCTGGCCGCCGGCGCCGAACGGTCGGGTCTGGCCGAGTACTGGAATCCGGAGACCGGTGAGGGTCACGGCGCCGCCCCCCAGAGCTGGACCGGGTTGGCGATCTGTGTCTGAGCGCCGATCGTCCGGCCGTTGATGCGGCCCCGACGGGGTCAGGGCCGCCAGCCCCGGCTCTCCAGGAGAGTGGCTATGTCGTCGGCCATGCGTTCCTGAGACAGGTGTTGTGAGACCAGTCGCCGGTTGCGGTCCAGTACGGTCTGCGACGGGTCGGCCAGCCACGCCGCGACGGCAGCGTGATCGTCCGGGTCGAGCCAGGTGAAGCCCAGGGCGCGAAGCTCGTCGGCCACCGGGTAGTCGCCGACCGCGGCCGGGCGGCGGTGGATGGCCGCCTCGATCGGCGGGTTTCCGAATCCCTCCCAGGTGGACGGGAAGGCCACCAGATCACAAGCCGCGTACAGGTCCGACATCGTGACCTCGGACCGGTCGATCCGGTGGCGGATCACCGTCGCCGTGGTGGCGGCGAGAAGTCGTTCGAACTCCTCGTCGTAGCCCTCCTCGGGATCTCCGGGGATCCAGTAGGCGGCATCGAGCGCTTCACACAGGCGCAGCGCGGCCGGGATGTTCTTGCGGGCGATTGCCCTCACCGGGTGGGCGACCAGGCAACGGTCGCCGGTGACGCCCAGCCGGTCCCTGGTCCGCTCCCGCCCACCGACCGGCGGATCGAGATCGAAGCCGTTGTAGATCGTCGTGGCCGACAGCCCCCGGTCGGCGAACTGGCCTTCGGTCAGACGGTTGATGGTCACGTGGGCCCAGGCCGGATCATCGGGCGGCAGGCTGGTGATGTGGGCGAAGCGCGGTCGCTGCCACGGAGGGTCGTGATGGTGCAGGATCGCCGGTCGATCGGTCAACACGTCGATCACCACCGAACTGGCCGCCAGGTTCAGCGGGATCGACAGCAGATTTTCGACGAGTACGAGATCACAGCCGTCGAGTGCCGCGCTCAGCTCGGCCGTCGACGGTGGGTGGTCGGCGTCGATGGCCAGGCCGGGAAGGAGATGGTCGACCGGCCCGTCACCGGCCACGGTCGTTGTCTCCCACCCTTGCTGTTCCAATGCCTGCCGCCAGATATCGGCGACCACCGAGACGCCATCGGTCAGGCCCAGACGGAACGACAGAATGGCGCACGTACCCACGGAGTGAAATCTACCGGTCGTTGAAGTCGGCCGGTCCACCCGGGTGCAGCGACAGACCGACCGTCAGATGGCGGGCAGCAGCTTGTCGAGGTGGGTGAAGCAGACGAACAGAGAGCCGACGAACGGGATCGCCGCCACGAGGTAGGCCGGAACCGGACGCCAGCGGCGCCCGAGCAGCCAGCCGGCCGCCGCAACCAGGGCCGTCGCCACCGCCCAGGCCGCGGTGGCCGGCCAGTGCTCGGGCTGCCAGCCGAGCGGCTCGTCGATCGAGCCGTTGCCGTCGTCGTCATCGGTGAGCGTCTCGTCGACAGTCGAATCCTCCCCGGTCGCCGGCTCCGGCTCGCCCGTGTGGGATCCGGCCGGGTCAGGATCGACTGGATTCGTCGCCACGGGAGCGGGCGCCGGGGCGGTTTCGAGGCTGGCCGTGACGACGATGCGCTGGGCCGCCGAGCGTTTGGGGTGGCAGGCGGTGAGGGTCAGGCGGCTGTCACCGTGGTCATCGAGCACCCACGTGGCACTCGGATCCACGATGAAGTGACCGACCGGATCGCCGCTGCCGTCCGGATCGTGTTCGTTGACGATGTAGGTGAACCGCCCCTGTAATGTGTCGACGATGATCTCGTCGCCGGGAACCAATTTGTCGAGATCGTGGAACGGGGCCCCGTAGGTCGTCCGGTGCCCGGCGATGGCCGCGTTGCCCGGCTGGCCCGGAAACGCGGTCAGCGGGTAGTGGCCCGGCCCCTTGCGGAGGTCATCCCGACCGACTCCTCGAACGTAGGTCTTGTCGACACCGATGGTTGGGATGACGATGCGACCGGCCGCCTCGCCCACCTCCGGGATGTCGGCCAGGTCGATCATCGGCGCCGTGCCGCCACCCGCAGCGGCCTCCTCCGGTTCGGCGGCGTCCGACGCGTCCGGTGTCGGGACGTCCCCGTCCACGTCGTCCCCGGCATCGGCGGCCACGTCGTTACCCAATGACGCCAACTGTGCCTTGAAGTCGCTGTCGAGGTCCTCCTGGGCCCGGGATTCGGCGAGACCGGTTCCCCAGTACTGGAAGGCGGCGAAGGCCAGCACGAGCAGCCCGATGGTGATCAGCCCGCGGCCCAGTCCGCCGATCAGTCGCTGGAGAATCGTGATCATCGTGAGGTTTGACCGGCGCAGCCGTCGAGGGCGAGGTGTCGACCGGTCCGGTTCCCGTCGGCCGTCCCGCCGTCGAATTGACCGCACGTACGGCAAAACCGGGCTCGATCTGAACCCTTTTCGATCGCGACGACGGTACTGCCGGGCTCCTGAGGCCCGTATCGTGGTAGCCGGTGAATGATTGGGCAACCGGTACCGACACCGCAACGATGGTGAACCTCGCGGGAGCGATCAGCCTCATTGGCGGATTCCCAGCGCTGGCGGGGGTCGATCTGACCGTTGACGACGGTGAGATTCTGGTGCTCCGGGGCCCCAACGGAGCCGGCAAGAGCACCTTGTTGCGCCTGTGCGCCGGGTTGGCCCCGCTGAACGGTGGAGCCGGCACCGTTCTCGGTCACGACCTGGCGAGCCGGGAGCAGCGCCGCCGAATCCGCCGCGAGACCGGTCTGCTGGCCCACCAGACATTCCTCTACGACGAGCTGACCGTGGAGGACAACCTCCGGTTCTGGTCGCAGGCCAATCGGGCCGATCCGAGCACGGTGGAACCGATCCTCGACCGGCTCGACCTGGGTGGGCGACTACGCACCGTCAAGATCTCGGCCCTGTCGGCCGGTCAACGCCGCCGGGCGTCGGTTGCCGTCATGGTCTGTCGCCGGCCCAAGATCTGGCTGCTCGACGAACCACACGCCGGTCTCGACCAGAGCGGGCGCGACTTCATCGACGAGATCGTCCGCCATGCCGTCCGATTCGGCGCCACCGTCATCATCGCCTCACACGACCACGAGCGGGTCTCGAAGCTGGCGACCCGGACGGTACACCTCGTGGGCGGCATGGTGACCGGAGCCGAAGACGGCCGGGGGAACGACCGCCAGGAGGGCCAGAATGCTTCGTGACGCATGGTTGATGGCGGCCAAGGACCTGCGCATCGAGTGGGCCACCCGGGTCGGAACCGGTCAGATCCTGCCGTTCGGCGGCCTCGTTCTCGTGCTGTTCGGTATGGCGATCAGTCCGGACTACCAGGTGACCGTTGCCCGTGACGTCAGCCGGCCGATGCTGGCCCAGGCTGCGCCGGGTCTGTTCTGGGTCACCGTTCTGCTGGCCGCTCTGCTGGCACTCGGCCGATCGTTCGCCGTCGAGTCGACCGACGGCAACCTCGATGCCCTGAAGATGGCAGGACTCGATCCAGCCGGGATCTTCCTCGGCAAGTCGGTCGCCATCGCCGTCCAGCTGCTCGTCCTCCAACTGCTGCTCGGGATCGGGGCCTTCGTCCTCTACGGGCCACCACTGGCCAACGTGGTACTGCTCATCACTGTTGTGATTCTGGCCACATTGGGCATCACCGCCGCCGGGACGACCTACGCCGCAGTAGCCTCAGGGTTGAGAGTTCGAGACACCATGGTGCCGTTGCTCGTCCTGCCGGTGGTCGCCCCGGTACTGTTGGCGGCGACCAAGGCCACGGAGGCCGCGGTCTTCGGCCCGCTGGACAACGGATGGTCGTGGACCATGTTGCTCGGGGTTTTCGCTCTGCTTTACGCCGGCGTGGGAATGCTGGCCTTTGGTCCGATAATGGAGGAGTCGTGACGTCAACCAGCTCGAAGGCAACCCGGATCCTGGGGTGGGCCGCCGCCGGCGCCCTGGTCGTCTCGTTGCTCTTCGCCCTGGTGCTCTCGCCCCCCGAGGTCAACATGGGCGACAGCGTCCGGTTGCTCTACCTCCACCTGCCGACCATCGCGGTTTCCTACTTGGGTTACGGCATCACGTTCCTCGGCAGCGTGCTCTACCTCCGCAACCAGAGTGTGTTCTGGGATCTCATGGCCGCGGCCGCGGCGGAGATCGGCGTGCTGTTCACCGCATTGGTGCTGGTGACCGGTGCCATCTGGGGCAAGCCGACCTGGGGCACCTACTGGGAGTGGGACCCCCGCCTGACCGCAACGACGGTCATGTTCATCATGTATCTCGGCTACCTGGCCATCCGCCGCATGGACCTCCCCCAGGAGGTCCGCTCCCGCCGGGCCGCCGTCCTCGGTGTCATCGCCATCGCCAACCTCATCATCGTCCGGTACTCGGTGCAGTGGTGGCGGGGCCTGCACCAGGGACAGACGATCGGCGTCGACACCCAGCTCGACGGACTCATGTTGTTCTCGCTGTTTCTGAGCCTTGTCGCCTTCGGGCTGCTGGCGGCGTGGCTGCTCATCCACCGCTTCCGGGTCGCCTGGCTCGAGCGGCAGGTCGAGGACATGCGTCTCGCTCGAGCGCTCAGCGAACGACGGGGCGAGGCCGACGGCGCGGCGTTCGGGGGTGCGGTGTCATGAACCATTGGGCCTTCGTGACCGCCGGCTACCTGATCGTCTTCGTCGGCGTGGCCGTCTACACCGCATGGGTTCTGGCCCGCGGTCGCTCGTTGACCGACGAGGTGCCGGAGGAAAGGCGTCGTTTCCTTGACTGATCTCGATCTCACGCCCCGCGACGTGCCCGCCGGCCGCTCCGGATCGGTTCGCAACTGGTTGATCGTCGGCGCGCTGGTAGCCGTGGCCGGTTTCGTACTGTTTCAGGCTCTCACCAGCGCCAGGGTCTACTTCCTGAACGTCGACGAGGCGGTGGCCCAGCGAAACGAACTGGGCGACGACACGTTCAACATGCAGGGAACCGTCATCAGCGAACCGACCTCGACCGGTGACGCCATGACCTTCACCATGACCTTCGGTGGTGAGAACGCCGAGATCCGCCATGTCGGAGCCGAACCCACCGATCTGTTCAAGGTCGGCGAGCAGGTGGTGGCCAAGGGCCACTGGGACGGCACCGAGTTCATCTCGAACCAGCTGCTCGTCAAACACTCCGAGGAGTACGTGGAGGACAACCCCGACCGGTTGGACTACGAGCTCGACGCCGAAGGTTTGCCGGTGTCGGGCGGTTCCGACGTCACCGACGGGTGATCCGGTTCCGATGGCGATGAGGACGGACCGGTGAACTCCATTCTCGGCTTCGCGTTCGTCGCCCTCGGACTCGCCGCCTCGGTCATGGGCGCCGTCGGCGGAACCTATGCCCTGGTGGCCATGCCCGCCGCCCGGCAGCCCGTCTTTCTCCGCACGGTACGACGGTGGGCGTGGCTCGTTGTCGTGGGCGCCCTGGGAGCGTTCGTCGTGATGGAGGTGGCGTTGTTCCAGCGCGACTTCACCGTGTCCTACGTCAGCCAGGTGGGCAGCCGGGCCACGCCGCCGCTGTTCAACTTCGCCTCCCTCTGGGCGTCACTCGAAGGTTCGCTCCTGCTGTGGGTGCTGATCCTGGCGTTCTATGTGGGCGCAGTCCTACTCAAGTTCCGCGACCGGGCCGACGACCCGCTCCTCAATTGGGCGCTGGTGGTCATGCTGGCCGTTTCGGCCTTCTTCTTCGGTCTCCTGGTCGGTCCGGCCAATCCGTTCGGCGTCGTCGAGCTGCCGCCCGACTTCGTCGACGGCCCCGGCCCCAACCCCCTCCTGCAGAACCACGCTCTCATGGCCGTCCACCCGCCGATGTTGTACCTGGGCTATGTAGGCTTCACCGTGCCGTTCGCCTTCGCCATCGCCGCACTGATAACGGGGCGGGTGGGGGAGGGCTGGCTGGTCGAGACCCGACGTTGGACGGTTGCGGCGTGGGGATTCCTGACGCTGGGGATCGTGCTCGGCGCCTGGTGGAGCTACGAGGTTCTCGGCTGGGGCGGCTACTGGGCGTGGGATCCGGTGGAGAACGCCTCACTGTTGCCGTGGCTGACCGGCACGGCCTACGTCCACTCGGTCATGGTCCAGGAACGACGGGGCATGCTGCGGGTCTGGAACCTGTCGCTGCTGTGTGCCACGTTCGCCCTCACCATTCTCGGTACCTTCCTGACCCGGTCCGGTGCCGTGGAGTCGGTGCACGCGTTCACCGCCGGTGCGGTCGGTCCGGCGCTGCTCGTCTTCTTCGCCGTCGTGGCCGCGGTCAGCATCGGCCTCATCGGCTGGCGGGGCGACGAACTGCGCTCGTCGGGGGCGATCGACGCCCCACTGTCCCGCGAAGGATCGTTCCTGGCCAACAACGTGGCGTTCGGGGCGCTGGCCTTCGTGGTTCTCCTCGGCACGGTGTTCCCGCTCCTCATCGAGGCGTGGGACGGGACGCGGTTGACGATCGGTCGACCCTACTTCGACTCCATGGCCCGCCCGATCGCCATGGTGATCCTGTTCCTGATGGCCAGCGCCCCGGTGCTGCCGTGGCGCAAGGCGTCGACCGAGGTGCTGTCGACCCGGTTGTTCTGGCCGGCCGTGATCGCCGTCGGATCGATGGCGCTGGCTCTGACACTGGGTGGACGGGGGTTCTACCCGGTGCTGACCTTCGGTCTCGGGGGTTTCGCAGCCGGGGCCGCCCTACGTCAAGTCGTGCTGGCCACTCGTCGACAGGGTTGGCGGGGCTTCATCGGCCGCACCAACGGCGGCATGATCGTCCATCTCGGTGTCGTTCTGCTGGCCGTGGGCCTGTCGGCCAGCGAGGCCTACAAGAGTGAGCGCACGGTCAATCTGGCGGTTGGCGAGTCGGCCACCGTCGAGGGCCACGAGTTCCGGTACCTCGAACCAGGGGCCGACATCAACGATCGCCGCCTGCGTGTGTTCGCCGCCATCGAGATCGACGGCGGTGACGTCCACCATCCGGCCACCACCAGTTTCCGGGCCACCGGGCAGACCGTGCCCACGCCGTCGGTGCGTTCCGGGTTCACCGAGGATGTCTTCCTCGTGCTGGCCACGGTTCCCGACCCCGACGACGACTCGATCGACCTCCGGGTCATCATCCGGCCCATGGTGGCCTGGATCTGGACCGGGGGGCTTCTCATGGCACTCGGCACGGTCCTGGCCCTGTTCCCGGGCCGACGTCGGCGCGGCACGGAGCCGACCTCCGCGCCGGTGCCGGCAGCGGTCGACCTCGGTGACGGCGTGTCGGTCGAGGCCGCCTCCGCCGGTGGATCCGACGGCGCCGATGGGGGCCCGACGACCGGCCCCGAGACCGATGATGAGCGGGAGGACGTCGGTGTCTGACACGTCGACCGGAACCGACACCGGTAGCGACTCCGAAATCGGCACCGACCTCGCCGACGGCGGCGAGAAGCCCGTGGCTCCGACTCGTTCTCGTAGCGCGCGCAACGCGGCGGTGGCCGTCGGGATCGTGGTCGCCGCCCTCATCGGCATCCTGGCGTTGGGCGGCGGCGATGAAGACGGCGCCACCTCGACCCTGGTCGGCCGCCGCGTGCCCGCCCTCGTCGGCACCGATCTCGACGGGAACCCGTTCGACCTCGACGATCTTCGGGGCCGGTGGGCCGTCGTCAACTTTTTCGCCACCTGGTGTGCCCCGTGCGTGGCCGAACACCCCGAGTTGGTGACGCTCGACGAGTGGGGCCGCCAGCGGGGCGATGTGCAGCTGGTCTCCGTCGTTTTCAACGAAACCGAGGAGCCGGTCCGCCGGTTCTTCGCCGAGCGGGGCGGTGATTGGCCCGTCATCCTCGGTTCCACCGCCGCCGTCGACTTTCGGGTGGCGCAGATTCCCGAGACGTTCATCGTCGCCCCCAACGGCGTCGTCACGGCCCATATCGCAGGTCAGACCACGGCCGAGGAGATCGTGGCCCTCATCGACTCCGGTGCCGGTCCGTCGGAGGGTGACGGCTCGTGACCAGCGCCGATCTGACGCCTCGCCACCGGGTCGCCCGCCCGGTCGCCTGGATCGGCCTCCTCGTAGCGGCGCTGAGCCTGTTGACGGTGGCTTCGCTCGACACCGGCGGCGTCGAAACCGACGCCGAGCGTATTCAGCGCCTCAACGAGTCGTTCGCCTGCCCGGTCTGCTCGGGGGAAAGCGTGGCGGAGTCGAATGCCGCAGTGTCGGCGACGATCCGTCAGCGAATCGCCGAGGAGGTCACCAACGGGTCGAGTGACGTCGAGATCCGGGATCGGCTCGTGGCGGCCTACGGCGTGTCGGTGCTGCTCAACCCCCCGGCCGAGGGGTTCGCGGCCCTGATCTGGATCCTGCCGGTGGTGGTCGCCGTCTTTGCGGCCATGGGTGCGGCCGTCGCATTCCGCCGGGCCGGCCCCCGCTCCCGCCGCGACCCGACGTCGGAAGATCGTGACCTGGTCGAACAGGCCCGACGGCTCGTGGACGCCCCCGGTGGCGGCTCCGACAACGCCGGAAGCAGCTCATGACGACCGGCACCGACGCGTCGAGCCGAGGACAGGCCGACGACGAGCTTCGAGAGCTGCTCCGCTCGCTCGATGATCTCGACGCCGAACTGGCGGCCGGCGACCTGGATCCCGATGACTACGAGACGCTGCGCAACGACTACACCGTTCGCGTGGCCGACGCCGTCCGCCGTTCAGGTGGACCGGGAGGATCTCCGCCCGGTGACGGCGACTCCGCTGTCGTCGACCCACCCCCGGCCGACGATCGAGGTGCCGGCTACAACCGCTGGCTCATCGTCGTCGCCCTTGGCCTGTTCGCGGTCGGCGCCGGATGGCTCCTGGCCCGCTCAGCGGGGGAGAGGGGTGTCGGTGATGCGCTGACCGGCTCGATCGATCAGTCACCCCGGCAGCGGGTGGCCGAATGCCAGAACATCGGCACAACCGACGGCGACCTGCTCGGCGCCATTCAGTGTTTCGACGAGGTGCTCACCACCGACCCGGACAACGTCGAGGCCCTCACCTACCGGGCCTGGTTCCTCGTGCTGGCCGCGTCGGCCGGGCAGACGGAAGGACCCGGCCTCGCCGCCGACCAGGAGGCCGAGCTGCTGGAAGCGGCCCGCATCTACCTCGACGAGGCCATCGACATCGACCCGGGCTACCCCGATGCCCGAGCGTTCCGAACGGTGGTCGCCGAACGCCTCGGTGACACTGACGAAGTCTGCCGGCAGCGGCAGGCCCTGATCGACACGGACCCTCCGCCGTTCTTCCTCGAACAGACCCGGCCTGTGGCCGAGCGCAACGGCTGCGAATCCGGCTGAGACACCACGTCGCCGGTCTGGGCGACGGCAATCAGCCGGCGTAGCCGGTTCTCGGGGTGAAGTACCGGCCTTCGACCCAACGGTCGTCGACCGCCGTGATCATCCAGACCGAGGCTCGCTCACAGCCCCGTCCGTGAATGTCGGCGCCGGCATGGGCGATGTGTTCGATGACGGCGGGGATGAGGTTGCCGTGGGAACACAGCACGAGCCCACCGGCCGCCGGTTTGGATGTCATGGAGGTGATGAGACCCATGACGTCAGGCAATCCGACGTCCTCCCACAGCGCCGAATCCTCGACGACGGGAAGCCCGACCGAGGCGGCGAGAGGCTCGACCGTCTGCACGCAGCGGGTCGCCGGGCTCGAACGGATGGCTCTCACCGGACGGTCGGCGAAGAAGTCGACGAGTGCGGCCGCCTGGCCGAAACCACCGTCGGATAGCGGTCGGTACCGGTCACGGTGCCCGACGGTACGGGTGCCGGCGTGGGCGTGCCGGATGAGGTAGACCTCCATTGTCCGAGTAACCCTAGTCCCGTCGTCGGACCGGGTACACACGGTCGGTGGATTCGCTGGTCGACAACGGTGTCAGATTGCACTCCAGCCGCCATCGACGGCCAGGACCTGACCGGTCACGTAGCTCGATGCGTCCGACGACAGGAACAGGAGGGCCCCGTCGAGTTCATGGGTGTCACCCGGCCGGCCGAGCGGCGTGTTCGACTCGATGTAACGTCGCCCGCCGTCGGTGGCGAACATGTCATCGGTCATCTCCGACGCGAACCAGCCGGGGGCGAGTGCATTGACCCGAATGTTCTTGCGGGCCCATTGCGAGGCCAGCTCCCGGGTGAGGTTGTGCAATCCACCTTTCGAGGCGGCGTAGCCGGCGGCTCGCAATCGCCCGCCGCCGCCGAGACCCATGACCGATCCGATGTTGACGATTGAGCCGCCCCGCTCGTGCGTGACCATCCATCGGGCAGCACTGCGGCTGATCTCGTATGGTGCGATGAGGTTGATGGTCATCTCGTCGATGAACCCGTCCCTGGTGTCGTCGAGCGCCGGAAGCACCCGGGAGATCCCGGCGTTGTTGACCACGACGTCGACCGAGCCGAAGCTCGACACGGCGGCGTCGACGAGTTGGTTGGCGGCATCGGGTTCGGTCACATCGAGGGCCACGGTGACAACCCGACCGCTCCCGGCCCGGCGGTGCCGGTTCTCGAGCTCGGCGGCGAGCTCGCTCAGGCGTTCGGCCCGGCGGGCGGCGATGACCAGGTCGGCCCCCGCGTCGTACAGCACGCGGGCGAACCGACGACCGAGACCGGAGCTGGCGCCGGTCAGGACGGCGACCTTTTCGGTCAAATGAAAGAGCGAGGCTGCTGGTTCGGTCATGGCTTGAATAGTGCCATCATTTGACGGTGAATCACTCGTCGTCTTCTCGAGGCCCGGTCCGTCGGCGGCATGCCCGGTTCTCCCGGGTTCGGCGGTCGGTCGTGACGGTGGTGCTTTCGCTGGCCGCCGTCACCGCGGCGGCTGGACCGGCGGCGGCGACCTGGTCGATCATCGCCGTCGATCCGGAAACCGGTGAGGTCGGCGCAGCGATGGCCGCTTGCAGCCCGGTTGCTGCTCTCGGTGAGTCCGACGAGGTTCCGGCGCCGCTGGTTCTGGTTCCCGGGCGGGGCGTCGCGGTGGCTCAGGGATCGGTTGACCCGAACGACCTCGATCAACTGCGAGCGGTGCTGTCAAACCCCGACACCGTCGACGCCGACGCGGTGATCACCGCGGTTGCGGCCGACAACGATCCCGAGCTCCAGTCGGTACGCCAGTACGCCGTGGTCCTCGACGAACTGGTGGCGTCCTTCGACGGCGCGGAGACCCCGACCATTGCGGCGGCGGCCACCGGATCGGCGGCGGCGGTCCAGGGTGTGAGCCTGGCCTCGGAGGCGGTTGTCGACGACGCACTGCGGGCCTACACCGACGCCCGCTCCGCCGGTACGCCACTTGCCGACGCCCTCGTCGAGGCGTTGGCTGCAGGATCGGCGGCCGGCGGTGACCGGCGATGCGACGATCAGACGGCTCTCTTCGCCCATGTCTCGGTCGCCGGGCCCGGCGAGGACGGGGTGGCACCGAGCCGCCTGCTGACGGTCACGGTCGACGAGGGGGACGGCCAGAACCCGGTGAACCTGCTGGTCGACGCCCACGCCGAGGGGCGCAGGGGCTGGCTCGACGCCGGTCTCCGCTCGCCGGTCACCGTGCCCCGGTTGTTGGTCCTCGTCATCGGCGTTGTCATGGCGGCGGTTTCCGTGCTGGTGATTCGACGCGGTCTGGGCTACCGGGGCTCTCCATCCCGGCTCGGGTAGCATGATCGTGCAATCGTTGGTTGAACAGGCAGTAAGGGCGAGGGTGTTGTCCCCATGGCGACAGGATCAGTCGATCTCGGCCTGCGAGGTCTCCGTGATGTCGAGGTAATAGGATCCGGCGGTTCCGCCGTGGTCTACAAGGCTGCCCGGGAAGTGCCCGGTCGCTTCGCCATGGAGGAAACCGTGGCCGTCAAGGTGCTGCGCTCGTCCTGGGATTCGGCGGCCCGGCGCCGTTTCGAGCGGGAACAGCGGGTGATGAACCGTCTGGCCGACACCGCTGGATTCGTTCCGATTCTCGAAACCGGTGAAACCGACGATGGTTCGCCCTACATCATCATGCCGTTCTATGAGGGTGGCTCGTTGCAGGAACGAGTCTCGCGCTCGGGGCCGATCGAGTGGCCGCGAGCGGTGAGGCTGGCCGAAGAGGTGGCCAGGACACTGCAGCAGGCCCACGAGCTCGATGTGTTCCATCGCGACATCAAACCGGCGAACATCCTCCTCACGGCATCCGGACACCCCCACGTCGCCGATTTCGGGATCTCGCTGATCGTCGAGGACGCCGCCGCCCGAGCCACCGCCACCGCCGCGTTCACCCCCGCCTACAGCCCGCCGGAGTCGTTCACCGAGGGCCTCCGGCCGGTGGCCACGACCGACATCTACGGCCTGGCCGCCACGCTTTGGTCGATCCTGGCCGGGCACGCCCCCTTCAAGGAGTTGGGGGAGCAGCCGACGGCGGTCACCGTGTTCGGTCGCGTTGCCATGCACCAGGTGGGCGACCTCCGCGACACCGTTCCCAGTCCGATCTGTCGCTGTATCGAGCGGGCCATGGCCAAGGTGCCGGAGGAACGACCGGCCTCCATGACGGCCTTCCTGGCCGAGCTGGAGGACGCCCGGGAGGACGCCTACCGGGGGGTGGACGCACCACGACTCGTGGTGACACCGCTGGTTGATCCGGATCCACCGGAGACCGACGGCATGGTGACGCTGGGCGTCCTACCGGCCGACGAGATCGTGTCCGACGGTATGGTGCCCGAAGAGCCCCTGCCGGCAGGGGCCATGGCCGATCGGGATGTGGTCAGTGTGGCCGTTGGTGAGATGGCATCGACCGTCCAGGCCGACACCGTTGCGCCGGATGACGAATCGGTCGCCTTGATCGACCTGGGTCGACCCGCCGCCGACGAACCGGCTCGGTCCGGAGGCTGGATGCTCAAAGTGGCCGCTGTTGCGGCCTTGACGGTGCTGGTTCTGCTGGTGGTCTGGTGGTTGCTCGGAACCGGTGGTTGATTCAGCCGGCCACAGACTCGGAAACAGACTCGGAGACGTCGGTGACGCAGGAGTCGTCACCGTGGGCGACCGAGGAGGACAGCGCCACCTCCGTCGCCCCGTAGAGCGAGCCGAGCAACCCCTTGACCATCCCGCGGTCGACCGCACAGATGACCGGATGCTCCACGGCCACATCGCCGAACGGGCAGTGCCCGGACACGATTCTCAACTCGGAACCGTCGTGTTCGGCGTGAGCGGCAAACCCGTGCGACGAGAGGGCATCGGCCACCACGTGCAGCGCCGAACGGAACGAACGTTGTGACTCGGCGCTATCACCCATTCGCTGCGCCATCTGCCGACCGAACTCGAGTCCGACCTCCTCGGCCAGCTCGGCGGCCTCGTCGTCGGGCAGCCGGGACAGGGCCTTGCCCAGCAGCGTGACGAGAATATCGTCGTGGCCGACGTCGAACTCGAGCATGAGCTCGGGTGCCGTCGCCCGGTAGATCTTGGCCGGCCGTCCCGCCCCGTTCGAAGCACGCTGGGACACCTCGAGGTAACTGCCGCCGGCCAGTTTCTCCAGGTGGTGTCGGGCCACGTTGGAGTGGACGCCGACGGCGTCGGCCACCTCGCCGGCGGTCAGCCCGTCGGGGTGCTCCCGGACGAGCAGGTAGATGTTCCGCCGCGTTGGATCGCCAAAAGCCGAGGTGATGGCGTTCACCAGGTTGGCGAACTCGGTCGGGTTGAGGGCTCGTTGGGCCACACTGGGTAGTCTACCCAGCAACGGAAGTACGCAGAATCTTGCCGGTTTCGCCACGGCGGCCCGGCACCAAGGAGATCACGTGACGATTACCGAAGATCAGGTTCGAGAGGCCCTCCGACCGGTTGAGGACCCGGAACTCCATCGCAGCATCGTCGATCTCGGGATGGTGCGGTCGATCGAGGTTTCCGCCGACGCCGCGGGGGACGCATCGGCTCGCGTCGCGGTCGGCATCGATCTTACGATCGCCGGGTGCCCACTTCGAGCCGAGATCGATCGTCGGGTCCGTGAGGCGGTCACCGGACTGGGTGGAGTGTCCGATGTCGTGATCGATTTCGGCGTGATGACCGACGAGCAGCGGGAGACGCTGCGCCGCGAACTCCACGGTGATCCGTCGGCCACGGCCGGCTCACACCAGGGTCACGGTCACGCCGAAGGACGGGCGATTCCCTTCGCCGATCCCGACAACCGGACCCGGGTCATCCTCGTCGCTTCCGGCAAGGGCGGTGTGGGCAAGAGCTCGGTCACGACCAACCTGTCGGTGGCATTGGCCAACCGAGGTCGCTCGGTGGCCGTTGTCGACGCCGACGTCTGGGGATTCTCCATTCCGCGGATGCTGGGCGTCGATCGCGACCCGGTGATCATCGACGAGATGATCGTCCCACCCGAGGCCAACGGTGTGCGCTGCATCTCGATGGGGTTCTTCGTCGAGGAGAACCAGCCGGTGATCTGGCGGGGGCCGATGCTGCACAAGGCGCTCGAACAGTTCCTCACCGACGTGTTCTGGGACGAGCCCGACTTCCTCATCGTCGACCTGCCACCGGGTACCGGCGACATCGCCCTGTCGCTGGCCCAGTTCCTGCCCCGATCCGAGCTACTGGTGGTCACCACTCCTCAGCCGGCCGCTCAGAAGGTGGCGCAGCGGGCCGCCTACATGGCCCACAAGGTCCACATCACCGTTTCCGGTGTGATCGAGAACATGAGCTGGTTCACCGGTGATGACGGGAAGCGGTACGAGCTGTTCGGTTCCGGTGGCGGTCAGGAGCTGGCCGACGACCTCGAAGTACCGCTGCTGGCCAAGGTGCCGCTCGTGCCGGAGCTGCGGGAGGGAGGCGACGACGGGCGTCCCATCGCCACCAGGATCGACACCGAGGCCGGCCAGGTGTTCGCCTCGTTGGCCGAGCGGGTCGATGTGGAACTGGCTCCCACCAAGAGGTATCGGTCCGAGCTGAAGATCGTGTGACCAACCAACGTGGCATCGTGTGTCGACCTGCGTCTCGCCGCCGGGCGGGGGCGCTAGGTTGTGTCTATGGATCTTCGGATTGGCATCGCTGAGAGTCCCCAGGTCGTCGAGATCGAACTCGACGACGACGTCGATCGTGACGAGGTGAAGTCCCAGGTCGAGTCGTCGCTCAAGGATTCCGAGGTCCTGAACGTGGTCGACCGCAAGGGCCGCGACTGGTTGATCCCCTCGAGTCGGATTGCGTTCGTGGAGATCGGCACGTCCGACGCCGAGCGTCGCATCGGGTTCGGGGCCTGACTCCAAGCCGCACCTCGCCCGCCCGGCTGCGCTTCGTCACCGGAAAGGGTGGCGTCGGCAAGACGACGATTGCGGCTGCCCTCGCCTTGCGGGCCGCGGCCGAGGGTTTGGCCGTGCTCGGTGTCGACGCGCTCGACAGCGGCGATCTGGTGGCCGCCATCGAGTCCGGGTCCGGCTCCGCGCCGGGCCGCCCGGACGTGCTCGGCCTGACCACCCAGGACGCGCTCAACGAGTACGTCCGTCTGTATCTGAAGGTCCCGATCTCGCCCGCCAGCATCGGTCCCCTGAGCCGGGTCTTCGATTTCGTCTCCAACGCCGCTCCCGGCGTGAAGGAGATCCTGACGGTGGGAAAGATCGGCTACGAGGCCCGTTTCGGTCCTTGGGACGAGATCGTCGTCGACGCCCCGGCATCGGGCCACGTGGTGGAGTTGCTGGCGGCGCCGACATCGCTGCACGAGCTGATCTCATCGGGTCCGCTGGTCGGACAGACGGCGTGGCTCCGTGAGCTGCTGGCGGCGCCGAGTACCAGCGTCACCGTCGTGTCCACGCCCGAGGAGCTACCGGTGGCCGAGACGTCGGTGCTGATCCGCCGGCTGCTCGACGAGACCGATGTGCGGATCGACGCCCTCGTCATCAATCGGGCACCGCTGCCCGTCGAGCCCGCCGGTGTCGCCGAGGCTCGGCGTCTCAACGGGAAGGAAGGCGGCGCTCGGGGGTCGAGCCCGCTCGGACTGGTTGCGGCCGCCGCCGTCGATCGGTCCCGCAACGCCGAACCGTTCGTGGCCGAGCTCGAGGAACTGGCCGCGGCCCGAAGGCTGCCTGTGATCACCGTGTACGAGCAGTTCGATGCCCCGGTCGACGCCGCCCTGGTCGCACTGGCCGAGGTTCCGTGATCGAGGCTCTCGACACGCTGCTGGCCGAGCGGTCGGTGGTGGCCGTGGTCGGTCGGGGCGGTGTCGGCAAGACGACGGTGGCGGCCGCCCTCGGCGTCCGGGCCGCACAACATCACGACCGCCGGGTGCTGGTGGTGACGGTCGACCCGGCCCGCCGGCTGGCCGACGCGCTCGGTGTCAACGGCCTGGACGGCGAAGCGGTGATCGTTCCCGTCGGCACGACCGGTTCATCCGATGGCAGGCTGTGGGTCCAGATGGTGGAGATGAGCTCCGCCTGGGATCAACTCGTCCGCCGTTGCGCTCCCGACGAGGCGACCGCCGACGACCTTCTGGCCAACGGCCTGTATCGCTCGCTGACCACCCGCTTCGTGGCCAGCCACGACTACGTGGCCCTCGATCACCTGCTGCTGCTCGACGAAGGCCGTTTCGACCTGATCATCGTCGACACACCACCCGGCAATCACGCCGACGACGTCTTTGCCGCCCCCGGCCTTCTCCGCCAGTTCCTCGACAGCCGGCTGCTCCGATGGTTGACCGTCGGTGTCGGCGGCGGGGTCACCCGGTTTGCCTCGCGACCGTTTCAGCTTGTCGCCCGGCGTCTGCTGGGCACAGACTTCCTCGATCGCATCGGCGAGTTCTTCACGCTGTTCGCCCGCCTCCGGCCCCGCCTGGTGGAGCGTATCGAGGCGGTCGAACGGCTACTCGAATCCCCATCAGCGGCCATGGTCGAGGTCCGGGCCGCCGATTCGGTCCACATCGGAGAGCCGGTGGCCGACGGCGACGACGTCGTGGTCGTCAACCGGCTTCTCCCACTCACCGAGGTGGCGACGGAGGCGGCGAACGGCGCAGGGGAGCGGGTCGGCCTCCAACTGAGGATCGATACCGCCGACGTCGAAACGTTGACCGACAAGTCCCTGAGGGCTGCCGTGATCGGGTTGATGGCGGCCACACCTTCGGTCGAGCTGCTGATCCCCCGATCGACCGGATTGTCGCTGTTGCCCCGGCTGAGCGGTGGCGTCAATCGTCTGGAGGACCTGGTAGCCCTCACCGACGAGGCGGCCGCGGAACCGTGGCGATCCGGGGGCGGCTCGGACGGCCCGGTAGTCTGAGCCGCTATGGCGACCCTCAGTGATCTGGCCCGGCGCCACACCACCCTCGGCGCATCGGGTCGCGCTCACCTGCGCCGCCTCGTTGGATCGTGGGCGCCGCTCGCCGATCTCAGCTTCTCCGATCTCCTGGTGTGTGCTCCGGCAGTGGGCGATCGCGACGGTGACGTCGTCGTGCTCGGCCAGATCCGGCCCACCACGGCACCGACGCTGTTCATCGAGGACCTCATCGGGACGGTCGTCGACGGCGACCGGATCCAGGGGTTCGGAGAGGCTCACGAATCGGGTCGCATCGTCGACATGGAGTCGCTGATCGAGCCGAACGGCCGACGGGCGACGATCCTGGCGGTACCGGTCAATCACGAGGGGCGTCGGATCGCCGTCGTGGTGAGCTATCGGCGCGTCCGCGACAGCTATGCCCCGAGTGAGCTCGAGCAGGCCTACTACGCCGTTTTCCGCCGTATGGCCCAGATGATCGTCGACGGCACTTTTCCCTTCCCGTTCGAGGGGGCGATCACGGAGGAGACGCCACGGGTCGGCGACGGCACCATGGTGCTCGACCGTGACTCCCGGGTCGACTACTCGTCGCCGAACGCGATCTCGGCCGTGCACCGGATCGGCTACAACGGGCGAGTCGTGGGACGGAAGGTGGAGGACCTCGGGTTCGACGGCGACGTGGTCGCCGGCGCGTACCGGCTTCGAGTGCCGGTGATCGACGAGATTCAGCGGAGTGAGTCGGTCACGATCCTGGCGAGGATCCTTCCTCTTCTCGAGAACTCGCAGGTCACCGGGGCGCTGGTTCTGGTGCGCGACGTCTCGGAGCTCCGGCGCCGTGATCGGCTGCTCGTCTCGATGGACACCACGATCCGGGAGATCCACCACCGGGTGAAGAACAACCTGCAGACGGTCTCGTCGCTCCTGCGGATCCAGGGGCGACGACTCGAATCGGTGGAGGCGAAGGAGGCCCTGGAGGAGGCCGTCCGGCGGATCGCGGCCATCGCCGTCGTCCACGAGCGCCTTGCCGCCGGTGGTGGCGACCAGGTCATCTTCCGCGAGGTCGTCCAGCCGATCGTCGAGATGGCCAGGACCACCATGGTCAGCTCGGATTCCGGCATCGAGTTCCGGCTCGTCGGTGAAGGTACGGCGCTGTCGGCCAGCAAGGCCAGTTCGTTGGCCGTGGTGGTGACGGAGCTCCTCCAGAACGCGGTCGAGCACGGCTTCCCGTCGGGGACCGGGCCGGGCGCCATCACCGTCGAGCTGACGCCGTCGGCCACCGATCTGGTGGTGCGCGTCTACGACAACGGAGTGGGCATCGACCCCGGATTCGACGTCACCGGCGACGGTGGACTGGGTCTGACCATCATCCGGACGATCATCACGGGCGAACTGGAGGGTGTGCTCCAGATCGTTCCCGCCCGCGGAACCGGGGGCGGGACCGTGGCTCAGGTGACGATCGGCATCGTCGACGACCCGTGACGTACCCCGTCCTTCGACGCTGAACCGACGGGTATGGGTGGGTTGGCCCGCTTTTGGATCAGCAGGGACCGGTTGGCTGTCGACGGGTCGGTGTCAGCGACGTCGACTGATGTAGGTGCGGCGGAGGTGGCGCCGGTCCTCCTCCGATGTCGCGCCCCAAACCCCGGAGTCCTGGTTGGTGGCCAGGGCGTATTCGAGGCAGGGGGTCCGGGCCGGGCAGCCGGTGCAAACGGCCTTGGCCGCTGCGATCTGTTCGACTGCCTGTCCGGTCGTGCCGACCGGAAAGAACAGTTCAGGGCTGGTGTCCCGGCACGCGGCATCCTGCCGCCATAGGAACTCCGGATCGTGGATGTACTCGCCGTTGCCCACCCGTTGGGCAATGAGCTCGAATTCGCCGAAATCGAGTACGGGTGAGCCCTCTCGAGAACTTACGACTGTCACGTTTCCTCCCTTAACCGTGAGTTGTCGACGTCTTTGAGATGGTCTGTTGTGAATATGTGTGTGTGGTGCGGTTCAACGAGCCGTACCCGGTGGCAGGTCGAGCGATTCGCGGTCTCTGCGACCCTGTCGGACGACGACTCGTGTCTGCAACACTAGACGAATGTTTAGAAGTTCGTAAAGAGTTCTGTGTCAGAAATCTGACTGAAAGGTGTCGGTTTCTGTCGTTTTGTCATCAAACAGATGGATTCAGCCCTGGTATTGGGGAGTTTGTTCCGTATGGAGGGACGATCTGGTATGCGGGGAACGAGGTGACTGGCGAGGACCAAGATGGCTATGGTGTGGCGATGGTGATGGTTGTGGCCCATCGTGGGGCGTCCGCCGCGTATCAGGAGAACACGCTCGAGGCCTTCGAGGCGGCTCGGGCCCAGGGAGCGGAGGGCCTCGAACTCGATGTTCGGCGGTCGGCCGACGATGTCCTCGTCGTCCACCACGACGCTCACCTGACGGACGGGCGGCTGATCGCCGAGGTTGCGGCCTCCGACCTTCCGAGCTGGTTGCCGACGCTGGCCGAGGTTCTCGACATGGCCGGAGATCTCTGGGTGAACGTCGAGATCAAGAACCTGCCCGATGAACCCGACTACGACGCCGGGGAAACGATCTCGGTGGCGGTCGCTGGGCTGGTGATGTCGCAACTGCTGGCCTTCGACCCTCCCGCCGGCGAGTCTCCGCCGACCCTGGCCGACCGGCTCCTCGTCTCCTCGTTCAACGTCGACAGCCTGACCAGTATTCGTTCCGTCGAGCCCGGCGTTCCTCTCGGCCTGCTGGTGTGGGGTCAGGTCGACCCTGCGTCGACGATCGCACGGGTCGAGGCTCACGGATTCGACGCGGTCAATCCACAGGACATCATGGTCGACCAGGGGTTCGTCGACCGGGCGAAACGCGCCGGACTGGGCATCAACGTGTGGACCGTCGACGATCCCGAACGGATGGTGGCCCTCGCCGACATGGGCGTCGACAGCATCATCACGAACGATCCGGCGCTGGCCGTGGCGACCCTCGGCGAGGCCGGTCTGCTCGATTCGTAGGCCGCTACCCGGACCTGGCCCCGCCGACGGGCACCACCACCGAGAGTGCCTCCGGTCGATAGCCGATGTCGAGCCGTTCGACCCGCCCACAGCTCTCGCCGTCCATCTGAAACGGGAACGGGCGCCGTCCGACGACGGTGACGCCTCGAAGGTCACGGAAGTGGCCGGTGGTCGTCGAGTTGCCGATCCCTCCGACCGCGCCATCGGATTCGGACCGAGCGCTCCGGCCGAACGCCTGCCCGATGGCACCGACGATCGCTCCCAGCGACAGCGATCGCAGCCCGACCACCGAGAGCGGCCGGTGAAGACCGGCCTCCGGGGCGAGGTCGAGGGGCCGGTTGCCGAGGTAGGTGTAGGGATTGCAGTTGAGGGCAACCCCGAGGTGGTATGAGCCGAGGTCCTCACCTTCGGGCCCGATGATGTCGAACCATGGATTGCGCCGGTCGACACGACGGAACCAGGTGTCGATGGTCGTGGCCACGAACAGGGGATGACCCGCGTAACGTTTGACCGTGCCCCGGGCCTCGACCCGTTCGACGACGGCCGCATCGAAACCGAAGCCGACGTGGAAGAGGAAGGTGCGCCCGTTGGCGGTACCCACGCCGGCCGACACCTGCGAACGCTCCTCGATCGCATCGAGGAGGATGTCGGTGGCGGCCACGGGATCGTTGGGGTATCCCAGAGCCCGGGCGAACACGTTCGTCGATCCGCCCGGTAGGGGGGCGGCCGCGGTGTCGGTCCCGACCAGGCCGTTGGCCACCTCGTTGATGGTCCCGTCGCCACCGAGCGCGATCACGACGTCGGCCCCGTCTTGTGCGGCCTGGAACGCCAACCTGATCGCGTGACCCCGCTTGGTCGTTTCGATCACCGTCAGGTCGACGTTGTGGCTCAACGTGCGCTGGATCAGGATGCGGGATCGCGCCGTCACCGAAGAGGCGAACGGATTGATCAACAGCGTGACTCGGGTCGCCATCGGGCACCAGCGTAGTCCGCTCATCCGAGCCCGATGTCGCCTGCCGATCCGGGTGTTGGCCGTGTGCCCCAGGTTTCCCGACGTCGATTACTCGAAGGTAGGAGTTTTCGGCGTACCATGCCCGTCATGAATGTCGTTGTATGCGTGAAGCAGATCCCCGACCCGGCTGATCCGGGTGCGTTGGATCCCGAAACCAGGACCCTCAAGCGCGACGTGAAGCTCATTCTCGACGAGTCCGATTCCTACGGTGTCGAGGTGGCGCTCCAGTTGGTCGACGCGGCCGGTGAGGGCGAGGTCCGCCTCGTCTCCATGGCTCCAAACAACGAGCGGTCGGGTCTGTCCACGGCTCTGGCGATGGGCGCGGCCTCGGCGGTGCTCGTGTCGGATCCGGCCCTGCTCGGCTCCGACAGCCTGACCACGGCGAAGGTCCTCGCCGCGGCGATCGCCGATTCCGAGCCCGATCTGATCATCGCCGGTTCCGAGAGCTCCGATGGCTACACCGGCACCGTGCCCGAGCAGATCGCTGCAGTGCTCGGCTTGCCGTCGGTGACGATGGCCAAGTCGATCAGCGCCGACGGCGACACGCTGAAGGTCCAGCGTCAAACCGACGCCGGCCACGATGATGTGGAGTGCCCGATGCCGTGTGTGGTCAGCGTGACCGCAGGCGTCGTCGAGCCCCGCTACCCGTCGTTCAAGGGCATCATGGCCGCGAAGTCCAAGCCGGTCGACGAAAAGACCGTGTCCGACCTTGGTTTCGAAGCCGACCAGGTCGGCTGGGCCGGTGCCGGCCAGGAGATCGTCGATGTCGCCGAGGCCCCCCAGCGGGAGGCCGGCGAGGTCATCGAGGACGACGGCGAGGCGTTCCAGCGCATCGTGGCGTTCCTCGAGCAGATGAAGGTCATTTGAGGGAGCGAGGAGACAAAAGATGACACTGTCCAAGATCTGGGTCTACGCCGAAGCGTTCGACGGCGAAGTCGCGTCGACCACCCTCGAACTGCTGACCATGGCCCGGGAGCTGGCCGACACGGTCGACTGCGTCTATGCCGGCGACGACGCCGACGACATCGCCGAGGTGTTGGGCTCCTACGGTTGTGAGACCGTCCACCAGACCGGCGATCTCGACGGGGCCCTGGTCGGCGTGCCGGTGGCGGCCGCCATCGCCGCCGCGGTCGATGCCGGAGACGGACCCGATGCGATCATCCTCGGTACGTCCTATGACGGTCGAGACGTTGCCGCCCGCCTGTCGGTCGGGCTCGACCGGCCGGTGATCACGAACGTGGTCGCCCTCGAGGTCGACGGTGACACCCTGGTCGGTACCGAACCCATCTTCGGCGGAACCACGGACGTGAGGACGACGTTCACCGGTGACGGTCCCTTCGTGGTGCTCGTTCGGCCGAAATCGGTCGCGGCCGAACCGTCGGACGGTCCGGCTGCGGATGTGGAGGATCTCGATGTTCCCGATCTCGGGAGCGCCGGCGGGGCCACGGTGGTCGAACGCCACGTCGAGGAGTCCGACGGACCCAAGCTCGACGAGGCCGCGATCGTCGTCGCCGGCGGGCGCGGCATGGGTGATGCCGACAACTACGAGATGGTCGAGAACCTGGCCAAGCTGCTGAAGGGCGCGGCCGGTGCCTCCCGGGCCATCGTCGATGCCGGCTGGGTGCCCTACTCCTACCAGGTCGGCCAGACCGGCAAGGTGGTCAAGCCCGATCTCTACATCGCAGCCGGCATCTCCGGTGCCACCCAGCACCTCGTCGGTATGAAAGGCTCCAAGAACATCATCGCCATCAACAAGGATCCGGAGGCTCCGATCTTCGGTATCGCCGATCTCGGGATCGTCGGTGACGTCCACAAGGTGATGCCCCAGCTGATCGAGGCGCTCTCCAACCGGTAGTAGCGGATCGATTCACCGGCGGCAGAGCCGCTGGGTTGAACAGCTCTCCTCGGTGAACGGCCGGGCCTTCGGGTCCGGCCGTTCGCTTTGTGCGGTGCCGTCCGGCGGTACCGGGCACCACTAGGCTGCACTCCTATGAGCCCCGACGTCGTGGACCGGCTGACCAACGAGACCGTGGAGGTGTTGCAGGCATTGATCCGCAATCAATGCGTGAACGACGGCACGCCCGAGTCCGGGCGGGAAGAGTCGTCGGCCCGGTTGTTGCGCGATGAGCTGGAGTCGACCGGAGTCGATCTGGCGCTGTTCGAAACGCTTCCGGGGCGAAGCTCGCTGGTCGCTCGCTATCCGGGAACCGATCCGTCGGCTCCGTCGCTTTGTCTGATGGGGCACACCGACGTGGTCCCGGTCTCACCCGAGGGCTGGCTGCACGACCCTTTCGGTGGCGAACTGATCGAGGGTGAGGTGTGGGGGCGGGGAGCCGTCGACATGTTGAACCTCACCTCCTCGATGGCGGTGGCCTTCCGCCATCTCGTCGCGTCGGGGAAACGGTACCCCGGCGACATCGTCTACTTTGCGGTGGCCGACGAGGAGGCAGGTGGGACGCACGGGGCCCAGGTCCTGATCGAGACCGAATGGGACGCCCTGCGCTGTGACTACGTGCTCACCGAATGGGGAGGGATTCCGGTGCCGTCCGATCGGGGTATGAACCTGCTGATGGCCGTGGCCGAGAAGGGCATCGGCTGGCGACGGCTGACCGTGAGCGGCTCGCCGGGCCACGGCTCGGCCCCCTACGGAACCGACAATGCCCTGATCAAGGCCGCCGAGGTCGTCGGCCGGATCTCCCGCTATCAGGCAACGCCCCAGCTCGACGAACTGTGGGAGGCCCGGGTTCGGGCCATGGCCCTGCCGCCGGAGCAGGAGGCGGGTCTGCTGGACCCCGGCTACCTGGCCGATGCCCTGGCGGCCATGCCGCCGGATTTTGCCCGCAACGCCCATGCCTGCACCCACACCACCTTCAGCCCCAACGTCATCCAGGGTGGGGTGAAGACGAACGTGATCCCCGACGAGGTCGTGATCGACGTCGACATCCGGATCCTGCCCGGCGAAACCGAGTCCGATGTCGACACCCACCTCCAGCAGGCGCTCGGTGATCTGTATGACCAGGTGAAGATCGAGCCCATCCAGCATTTCCCGTCGACGAAATCGCCGATCGACACCCCGCTGTGGGACGCCCTGGTGCGCTCGGCGACGAAGACCTACCCGGATGCGACCCTGGTTCCGAGCCTGATCACCGGCGGCACCGACTCCCGGTACTTCCGGACCAAGGGCGCCATCGCCTACGGAGCCGGGCTGTTGAGCCCGGCGGTCGACGCCGGGGAGTTCGCCCGCCGCTTTCACGGGCACAACGAGCGGATCGATGTCGAGTCGTTACGGATGACCGTCGCGCTGTGGCTCGACGTCGTCGAACACCTCTGGACCTGACACCGTCGAATCCCGAACGGTTGTCGACCGAAACCCATCGCCTCCGAGGCCGACACATCTAGGCTTGAGGTGGCCATGGCCCAGCTCGTTCTCGCTCCCGCCGGCCGGGCGTCGATCGACGCCCTGACCCGACACCTCGACGAGGTCCGTGGCGGCGACCGCCTGGCACCGGCCGTGGTGCTCGGTCCCAACTCCATCGCAACCGCCGGGCTGAGGCGTGCCGTGCTGCGCCGATGCACCGACAACCGCATGCCGGGTCTGGCCGGGGTCGACTTCACCACCGTGAATCGTTTCGCCGCGAGGCTCGTCGAGCCGGCACTGCAGGCCGCCGACGGGCATGTCGCCTCCAGGGTCGAACTGCTGGCCTCGATTCGGGAGACTCTGCGACGGAGGCCGGGGACCTTCGGTGCCGTGGCCGATCATCGCACCACCGAAGAGCGGCTCGTTGCCTTCTTCCAGGAGATCACGGGACTTCCGGCCGACATCCGACACCACCTGGAGGAATCGGCCGACGGGCTGTCGGCCGACGCGTTCCGGGTCGCCCGGGAGGCTTCGGCGGCGATGGACTCGGCCGTCACCGAGGACCGCCTCATGGAGCTGGCACTTGCCGAGTTGGCGATGGCTCCGTTACAGGCTCGTCGTAGGTCCGATCATCGTCGTCAACCCGGACCCGGAGCGAACCTACGAGGCGCGGCTCGTGCAGGCGTTGTCCCGCCGGGGCGACGTGTCACTCCTGGTGTCGACGACCGGCTGGGCGTCGATCGACGACGCGTATCTGCGGCGGCTCGAGGCCTGGGGTGTCTCCCTCGACGAAACCGAGCCTTCGGCCGGCGCGGCAAGCGGGGATCGGCGGTCGAACGAGTCGAGGCCGGCGACGCTGGTCGAGGTGGCGGCGCCCGACGAGGAGGTTCGGGCCGCCATCCGTCAACTTTGCGCTCAGGCAGCGGTTGGTGTCGACCTGGCGGAGATGGCGATCCTCTACACTCAGCCCGACCCCTACGCCAGCCTGATCGAGGAGCAACTCGACGCAGCCGGTATCGCCCACCGGGGCCCCGGCCACCGGTCACTGTCGGTGACCCTCGTCGGCCGGACCCTGCGCCGGATGCTGGCGCTGGCCGCCCATGATCTCGACCGCCGATCGGTCATCGGGTTGTTGAACGCAGCCCCGATCGACCGGGGCGACGGCACCGAGGTGCCGGCACTGCACTGGGACCGTCTGTCCCGCCAGGCCGGCGTGATCGACGGTGATCAGTGGGCGAGCAGGCTGGCCGAACTCGGGCATTCGCTCGAGACCGGCGGACGCGAGCTGCGAGCGGACGAGCAAACCAGGGATCGGGATCTCTCAGCGGTTGCCGCGCTGGCGTCGTTCGTGGACGAACTCCGCCCTGCGCTGCGACCCCCCGAACCCACATGGCGGGCCTGGGCGCAGTGGGCGGCGGGTCTCCTCGACCGGTACCTGCTCGGGGTCGAGATCGGAGGACGGCCCCCGGCCTCCTGGCCGTCCGAGGAGCAGCGGGCCGTCACCATGGTCGAGACGCTACTCCAGGAGATCGGTGCGCTCGACGAGCTGGCGGGGCCCCCTCGCCTCGACACCTTCGAAGCCACGGTCCTGTCAGGCCTCAACGGCCGGCAGGTGCCGGGGCTCGACGACGGGCGCGGCGTCTTCGTCGGCCCACTCGACCGGGTCGCCGGTCTGCCGTTCCGGCGAATCGCGGTCGTCGGTGCCGTCGAGGGACGCTATCCCCGGGTGCCGCGGGAGGACTCCCTGCTGCCGGACCAGCTGAAAGCACAGGCCGGCGGCCTGATCATCGAGAAGAACCAGATCACCGACATCGATGTGCATCGGGCGGCCCTCGTCGCCGCGGCCGCGGTCGACGCCACCACCTTCTTCGTGGCCAGGGGGGATCTGCGCAGCAACCGATCCCGAGCTTGGCCCGACCGGCTGAAAGGCCTGGTCGGAGCCCCCCAGGTGATCGCCTCGCACCACGAAGGCCTCCTCGACCACGGACGACCGGCGTCGGAGGACGATTTCGCTCTACGGGCACTCATCGTGCACGTCGAGGGCGGTGATCCGGTCCACACCCATGTGCTGGCTCGGCGTGATCCCGTGCTCGCCGCCGGGCTGCGGCGGCATCTCGACCGTCATCGAAGCGAGCTGACGGCTCACACCGGTCGCGTCGACGCCTCCTTGATCGATCCCAGCGATCGCGCCTTCTCACCGACGGCACTCGAAACCTACGCTCAGTGTCCCCGAAAGTATCTGTTCCAGCGGGTTCTGAGGTTGCGGGAGGATGAGCGACCAGAACGCATCGCCGAGATAACGGCCCGTGATCGTGGTGACCTCGTGCACAAGGTTCTGGAACGGTTCGTGGCCGAGGCCATCGAAACCGGCGGTGTCCCCGAACCCGACCAGCCGTGGCCGGATGACCAACGAGCCCGTCTCCTGGAGATCTGCGACGAGGAGATCAAAGCCCGCCAGGGTCGGGGCATAACCGGGGGAGTGGTCCGAACCCGGCTTCTGCGTGACGATCTCGTCAACGAAATGGTGGCGTTTCTCGACACCGATGACAGAATCCGGGCCGAGCGGCGATCGACCCCGAGGGCCGCCGAACTCGGATTCGGATTCGACGACAGCCCGGCCCTCGAGGGGGTACTGGCCGGTCGGGCCCTCCGCCTTCGGGGAACGGTCGACCGGGTCGACCTGACCGACGACGGCGGGATACTGGTCATCGACTACAAGGGCGGCTCCGGGCGGCAGTTCAAAGGGATCGACGAGGATCCACTCGACGGCGGCCGCAGGCTCCAGCTGCCCCTCTACGCCCGGGCCGTGGCCGAGGCGCTCGACCGGTCGGGTCCGAGGGTCGGTCTGTACTGGTTGACGACGAGGGACCACGTGCTGTCGGTGCCGCTCGACGCGAACCTCGAGGACGAGCTCGAGGAGAAGGTCGGGGCCCTGCTCGACGGCATCACCGAGGGGCTGTTCCCCGCGGTGCCGGGCAGTGCCACCAGCTGGCCCCGGGTCACCTTCGACAACTGCGTCTACTGTGACTTCGACCGTGTGTGCCCGACCGATCGGCAGAGTGAGTGGGAGCTGATCAAGGACGATCCGGCACTCAAACCG
This sequence comes from Acidimicrobiales bacterium, assembly GCA_965216675.1. Classification (GTDB taxonomy): domain Bacteria; phylum Actinomycetota; class Acidimicrobiia; order Acidimicrobiales; family SZUA-35; genus JAHELU01. The sequence goes on from CBDCGK010000004.1 coordinate 4,839,513, forward strand.
GTCGAGGTCGTCATCAACGACGGGGCCGATCGTTGACGTCGCCTCAGGACCGATCCCGACCGGCGCTCACCGACCAGAAGGCCCGCGACGTCATCACCTCCGAGGCCGACCGCACCCTGTTCGTGGAAGCCGGGGCCGGGAGCGGCAAGACCTCGTCGCTGGTCGACCGCATCGTCACCATGGTGGCCGACGGCAGGGTCCGTGTCGAGAAGATCGCCGCCATCACCTTCACCGAGGCCGCGGCCCGTGAACTTCGGATCCGGGTCCGCGATGCGATGGTGGCACGGGGGGTTCGCTCAGCCGGCGACGTGGAATCGGCCGCCTTCACCACCCTCCACGGTTTCGCCTTGCGGATGCTGACCGAGCACGCCATCGAGGCCGGTCTGCCCCCCGGCTTCGGGGTGGTCGACGAGATCACCAGCGCACTCGACTTCGAGCGTGACTGGGCGCTTTTCGTCGGTCAGATCGGTGACGACCTGGGTCTGCTCGAACTCCAGGAACGGGCCGCCGCCCTCGGCATAAAGCTCGACACGTTCTCGACCGTCGCCCGTAGCTTCGACGACAACTGGGACCTGCTCGAGCCCTTCGACGAGGTGATCGAGGGTCCTCCGCCGTCGGTGACCGCGCTGGAGACGGCGGCCCTGCTCGATCGGGTGATCGGCCTGGAGGACCTGACCTCGATCTGTATCAGCGCCGACGACCGGATGTGTGCGGCCCTTGTCAACGCCGCGGCCGAGGCTCGGAGTATCCGCGGCGCCGAGTCCATGGTGCAGCTGCGTGCGCTCGGCTTACTCAAGCTGCCGGGTCGACTCGGCCGCAAGGACAGCTGGCGGGGGCCCGGCATCGAACACGTTCGATCCCTCGTCGATGAGCTCAAGTCCGACATCGCGGCTCACCTCGATCTCCTGAAGCACGAGGTCATCAGCCACTTCACGCTGCTGGTGGCCGCCCATGTCCTGCGCCGGGTCCGGGCCCGCCAGAGCAGCGGCCAGCTGTCGTTCCACGATCTGCTGGTGCTGGCCCGCCGCCTGCTCCGCACCACCGAGGCGGCTCGTGTCAGCCTCCATCAGCGGTACACCCGCATCCTGCTCGACGAGTTCCAGGACACCGACCCGATCCAGATCGAACTGGCGGTCCTCCTGGCCCACCCCGGGCCGGTCGCCGACCGGCGCTGGCAGGACCTGGCGGCCGAGCTGCCACCCGGCCGACTCGTCGTCGTCGGGGACCCGAAACAGGCCATCTACCGGTTCCGCCGGGCCGACATCGGCGTGTACACCGAAACCGGTGACGTGCTGGGCGTCGAGCCGACCAAGCTCACCACCAACTTCCGGTCGGTGCCGGGCATCGTCAGCTGGGTCAACGAGCTGTTCGGTGCGGTCATCGGCGAGGGTGTCCCGGAGGTCCAACCGGCCTACACGGAGCTGACGGCGGCCCGCCCGGCCCACCCCGGCGTCGACGTTCCCGTCACCGTGCTCGGACATCCCCACGACCCGACCGTCGGTGTGGGGTTGATCCGGGAGCTGGAGGCGGCCGACGTGGCTGCCGTCGTGTGCCGGGCCATGGAGGAGGAGTGGCCGGTGCTGGCCGAGCCCTCCGAACCCACGGAGCGCACCGAACGCGGCGGTGAATCCCGGCCGTCGGAGACCTGGCGCCCGGTCCGGTTGCGAGACGTCGCCGTGTTGATCCCGTCGCGGCTCTCGCTGCCGGCGCTCGAAGCGGCCTTCACGGCGGCCAACATTCCGTTCCGGCCCGAAACCAACTCCCTCGTCTATGCCACCCAGGAGGTGCGGGACCTCGTTGCCGCCATCCGGGCCGTCGTCGATCCGACCAGCGCGATCGACGTTGCCGCCGCCCTTCGATCGAACCTGTTCGCCGTCACCGACCGTGATCTGTTGACCTGGAAGCTGAGCGGACAGGGATGGGACTACAGGCACGAGTGGCCTTCGGAGCTGGACGTCTCATCGGTCGCTCGAGCTTTCGACTGCCTGCGCCGCTGGCATTCCGAGCGATGGTGGAGCGAACCGGCGACGTTGATCGACCGGATGATTCGAGAGCGGCGGCTGCGAGAGCTCGCGCTGGCCGAGAGCCGGCCCCGCGACCGGTGGCGACGATACCGGTTCTTGACCGAGCAGGCCCGGCAGTTCACCGACACCCAGGGAGGCGATCTGCAGGATTTCGTCGAGTGGGTCGAAATCCAGTCGAGCGACGTGGCCCGAGTCACCGAGCCGGTCCCACCCGAGCCCGACGACGACGCCGTCCGGGTACTGACCATTCACGGGGCCAAGGGCCTCGAGTTCCCCATCGCCGTGCTCGCCGGGGCTCCGACGAGGGAGGGGTACCGGCGAGGTGGTCCTCAGGTGCTGTTCGGGCCCGACGGCTGGCCGGAGGTGAAGCTGGGCCGCGACAAGCGGACCAGCGGTTTCGACGTGCGGGCCTCGGTCGAGGAGATCCTCGACCAACACGAACGGGTGCGGCTTCACTACGTTGCGGCCACGAGGGCTCGTGACCACCTGGTGGTCAGCGCCCACCACAAGGAGCGCCTACCGAGCATCGGACTGCGCACGTGGGAGGCGCTCCAGGGCCGACCGGAGCTGTGGCGGCGCTTCGAGCGGCGTGGAGACGAGCGGTACGACCATGTCCCGGCCACCCAGTTGCGGTTCGCCGCCGCCGACTATGACGGGGATCTCGCCCGGTGGAGCGCCGACCAGGAACATTTCACAGCTGCCGCACACACTCGAGATTCGACGTCGGTCGACGTTCGGGCCTGGTCGCCATCGCGCTTGGCCGAAACCCACAAGGACCCGTCGATCGTCCGCTCCGCGGCCGGCGTCGTCGCTCCCGGCGGAGCCGACGCCGACGGGTCGACGCTGGGCACCGTGGTGCACCAGGTCCTGCAACACCTGCCCCTCGACCTCGAGCCTGACGACCCGAGGTGCCGGAGCGAGGTGACCCGACTTGCCTCCGTGTGGGCGGGACGGGCAACGGCGGCTGCGAACACGAACAGCGGTGGCGACGTCGATCTCGACCGCCTCACGACCGATGCGGAAGACCGGGTGTGGGCGGCCGTGAACGCACCGACGTTCGAACTGGCCCGGAAGCATCCGGTCCACCGGGAGCTGCCGGTCGGAATCCCGACCGGCGACGGGACCATCGAAGGCTTCATCGATCTCTGCATCGACACCCCCGATGGTCTGCGAGTGGTCGACTACAAGACGGACCGGATGGCCGACGATGAGCTCGATCGCCTGCTCGCCAACTACCGGATCCAGCTGGCTGCGTACGCCCTTATGCTCGAAACGGTGGCGGGACGCCCGGTGGTCGACGCCCGCCTGCTGTTGCTGCGAACCGAGGGGGCGGTCGAGCTGCCGATCAGCGATCTCTGGGCGGCGATGGCAGAGGTGCGCGAGCTTCTCGGTCTCGGAACCGTCGCCGGCCCCGCCCTCGCCGTCCAACATTCGGGTGAGGCGCCGACATCACGTTGATCGAACGGCGATCGACCGCGGGCGTCGGGGAGGTGGCGGTCTCACCGACCGCGGCTGCGACCTCGGGATGGCAGCCTCCGCAGGGCTCCGGTCCGTGATGGGTGACGTGGTCGGTCCATTCGTTGCCGTCGAAGTAGCGGAGGTGATGCCGTCGGTCGGGATCCGGAAACCAGCCGGCATCGGTGACCATTGTCGCCGGGTCGACGGCGGTCACGGCGAGCTGGTCCAATGCGGCGAACGGCGGACGGGCCTGCCGATTGCTGATCGTTGAACTCGACGAATCACCCAAGGTGTTTCGGAACAATCGTCGTGAATCTTGAGCGGGGCCGGGGTCTTGGGCGGGGTCGGCCCTTGATTGTAGCCAAGGGTGTCCGGCTACGTTCTCGATGTGGGGCGGCGTCGTAGCGATATCGCTCAGAGTGGAGCCTCTGTGCCGAACTATCGCAGGAAATAGCCATTTCTCTGCGATAGGTGTTGAGCGTTCGGGATCGTATGCCTTGCTTGCGAGTCAGGTTCGTAGATCCAGCGGGGTGGAGGTCCGGGCGGGTGGGTGTCTCGTTCCGGTTCCTGTTGCGTAGGTGTTTTATGTGTTCTATGGTCCTGTGCACCACTAGGGGGCGGTCAGGCGGATCGTCGTATTTGGCGTGGGGAGTTTGTGGTGCGGCGTCGCTTTTCGGTTGTTGTGTTGGTTGTGGTGTTGTTGGTTTCGGTGTTGGCGGCGGAGCCGGTGGAGGCTGGGTCGGGTGACAGCGGCTCGGGTCTGGTCCAGTTGTCGGGTCTGGCAGGTTTGTTGCCTGCAGGTGCTGTTGATGGGGCGGCGTCTGTTTCGTCGCTTGCTGCGGCGGGTTCTTCTTTGGTGGCGGCGAGTGTGGGGCGTGAGCCGTCGTCGGTGGCGTCGCGTGGGGTACCTCCGTTGTTGGTTCCGGAACAGGTTGTTTCGTTCGGTGAGGACGGGGGCGTTGAGGGTGACGCTGGGCGCGGTCCGTTGGGTGCTGTGCGTCTTGTTCGTGCCGATGAGGACCGCGGTGTTGGTGTTGATCTCGCTGTTTTGAGTGCGGGGGATGCTGTTGAGGTGTCGTCGCTGGGTTTTGGGTTTGAGTTGATGGTGGACGGGGTGCCGGCCGCTGCGGCTGGTGGGAACGGGCCCTGTCAACCCTGGTGAGACAGTCGGGTTCGGGAATTAGTGGGTGCCGATGGCCTCCTGGGGTGGGTTGATGTAGACGGTTTCGGGGAGTTCGGGCGGCTGTGGTGGGCCGGCGACGAAGCGTTCGGGGTGGGCTGCGAAAGCGGCGTCGAGGGTGGCCGTGCGCTGTTGTTGGATCTCCTTCGCGGTGCCGAAGTAGACCGATGCGGGGGTGTGGAATCCGATCCCGGAGTGTCGGTGCTGGCCGTTGTGCCAGGCGAAGAACTCGACGCAGAACGCTCGGGCGTCGTCAATCCCAGCGAAGCTCGCCGGGAACTGGGGCCGATATTTCATCGTGCGGAACTGGGCTTCGGAGAACGGATTGTCATTCGGTGTTCTCGGTCTCGTCACCGATCGGGTGACTTCGAGCGTGGCGAGCAGCTGCGCAACCGGTTTCGCGGCGGGGACCCCTCGATCGGAGTGGATCGTCAACGCCTTCGGGTCGACCTCGCGTCGATGAATTGTCTCGTCGATCAACCGTCGGGCGAGTTGGGCGTTCTCCACGCCAGCGAGCATCCAGCCCGGCACGTAACGACTGAAGAGGTCCAACAGCACGTAGAGGTAGAAGAAGTTCCGCCTCCCCGGCCCTCGGAGTCGGGTGATGTCCCATGTCCAGATGTCATTCGGCGCCGCGGCTTCCAGCTCCGGTCGAGACCGCGGCGGATGCGTGGCCTGGCGGCGACGCTCCACGACCCCGCCATGCTGGGAGCGTAGGAGGCGATACATCGTCGACGGCGACGCCAGATACCGGCCTTCGTCGAGCAGGGTCGCCCAGACCGTGGCCGGGGACTCATCGACGAAGCGCTGCGAGTGCAGCACCTCCAACACCCCAGCCCGCTCGTGGTCAGACAGGGCTCGGGGCTGGGCCGCCCGGCGTCGCTCAGTCACCACTGTCGGGTCCGCTGGTGGTTGTCGGCGCCGGTAGTGCGTTGCCCGAGACCGGCCGAGCAGTTCGCACGCCTGAGTGGTCGGCAGATGAGCTTCGAGCTCGATCGCGGCCGGGCCGATCACGGCTTCGACCTCGGCTCGGTGGCCGCGCTCTCGGAGAGATGTTCCAAGAGCGCCGAGACTTTTCCCTGCACCTCGATCACCTTCTCCGACGTCTCCAACTTCCGCCGCAGCCGTTCGTTCTCGGCCTCGAGCGCGGCGATCTTGCGGTCCTTCGCGTCGGGGCCCGGCCGGCCCCGCTTCTTGGCCAGGCCTTCGACCGCGCCGGCAGCGGCTTGCTTGCGCCACTCCGAGATCAGCGACGAGTACAGCCCTTCCCGGCGCAGCAGCGCGCCCTTGTCGCCATCACTGAGCCGTTCGTACTCGGCCAGAATCCTCGCCTTGTAATCGGCCGAGAACCGGCGCCTCGTCGCTTTCGCCGGCACCTCGACCTCAGGCACCTCGTTGTCATCCATCACGCCAGCAGACTCGAACTGGCCATTCAATGCAACCATCGTCGCAATTCATCCTTCCCCGCCCCCAGAGTTCAGTGATTCTCAGCAATCAGCTGTCTCACACCACGTTGACAGAGGGGGGAATCCTCCGAGTGTGGTTCCGGGGCGTGGCGGTGCTGGTGAACGGGGCGGGTTGGGTGCCGGTTCTGGTTGGGAGTTGGAGTTCGATCTGGGCTTGTTTTCTGGGGTTTTGTCTGATGTCGGTCGGGTTCAGTTCGAGGTTGGTTTGGGGTGTTCACCGACCGGTTGCCAGCGGACTGAGGTGTTGCCGTCGTCGTTTGATTTTGAGCGTGGCGTGGTGGTGGTCGAGATCCCGGTGAATGTGTTGGCTGGTGTCGCCCATTCAAGTGTCGGTCATGGCCTTTCGGGTGACGGTGTTGAGGAGGACCCGGGCTCGTCGACGACCACGACGGAGGCGCCGGTTTCTACTACCGAATCTGATGGTGACGGGTCAACGGATACGACGGGGCCGGGGCAGTCGACGACGTCAACAACGACCGCGACGTCGTCGACTGCTGGTGGGGTGTCAACAACGGCAACGACTGTGACCTCGACATCTGAGTCGACCACAGCCACGTCTGCTGTTGTTGGGGGTGGGGAGGGGTCGACGACGTCGGAGGCTGCCGCTGGGTTTGTTGGCGGTGTTGGTCGTGTCGGGGCCGCTGGTGGTGTTGTGGGGGTGGCGCCGTCATTGAGTTGGCTGGCGATGAGTAGTCATGACAGCAGCGTCTATTTTGGGGCGTCGGGTGCGGCGTCGGGCCCGCAGGGTGACTATTCGGCGTCGGCGTTGGGGTCGTTGTCATCGTGGCAGGTCGGTTTGCAGACCGGTTCGGCGGAGTTGTCGTATGATGTGCCGTTGCCGGCCCCGATTTGGGGTCATGTGCCGTCGGTGTCGTTTTCGTATTCGTCGGGTCGGGTTGATGGTTTGAATTCGGCGGCGAACACCCAACCGTCCGATGTCGGGTTGGGGTGGTCTGGCCCCTCGGCGGTGATCACACGTGAGACTCGAGGGTGCGCCACGACGGGCGGGTCGGCGGAGACGGGTTGGCAGGGGAATCTGTGTTTGCCGTTGAATTCCAGGTTGGATGGGTTCGCGATGTCGTTCGATGGGGTGTCGGGCCCGTTGGTGCGGTTGACCCAATCGTCGTCGGGGGTTGCCCATCCGGGGGTTTCGGGTGCGGTGTATTGGGAGTACCGGACTCAAATGGCGTCGGATTTGCGGGTGTGGCGGGTTGAGCACACCGCCCAGCGGGACACCTCGAGTGACAACGGTGATCATTGGGTGACGTGGTGGGAAGTCACCGGTGGTGACGGCACCGTGTATGTGTTTGGCCGTGAGTTCGCGTTTTTGACGGTGAGTTCGGCTGATTATGGGCAGCCGTCGACGATCCGGCAGCGGTACGCCCATGGAGCGGGGGAGCGCCTGAATTCGGCTCAGGTGGTTCCGGTGTATTACCCGGGGGAGTCATGTGATGATTCGTTGTGTGATGTGGCGGTGGCCTGGCATTTGGATCAGGTGTTCGACACCGCCAGTAACGTGGCCCGCTACCGGTACGGGTCCCATGTGAACTACTACGAGCCCCGAGTGAACGGGGTGGCGAAACCGAACCGGGCCTATGAGCGTGATGTGCGGTTGTGGTACATCGACTACGGGCAGCGGTACCCGACGGTGGCGTCGAAACCGACCGACGCCCCGGAATACCGGGTGGTGTTCGACTACCTGCCCCGCACCGACGCCAATGGCAACTATGTCGACGCGCCGGTCGATCTCGATTGTGGGGTGTCGGACAACTGCGCGGACGGGGCACCGGCGTTCTATTCGAAATCGATGCTGCACAAGGTCAGGGCCTTGTACCGGCATAAAACCTCAGGTGCGTTGACAACCTCGGGAGTTCGTGTTCAACCACGACTTCCCGGTCGCACCAAACGAAGGCGGTTTGTCGGTCAAGTCGGGCCAGAAGTTGTGGCTCACCGGGATCGACGCCACCGACGCCCCCCAAGTCACCTACGCCAAAACGGTCGCACCAAACGAAGGCGGTTTGTGGTCAAGTCGGGCCAGAAGTTGTGGCTCACCGGGATGCCACCGACGCCCCCCAAGTCACCTACGCCAAAACGTGGCTGGACAACCGGGTGAACCCGTCACCCAACGCAATGCAGATGCCCCGGGTCGGGTCGGTCACCAACGAATCGGGTGGGACGGTCGCGTTCACCTACGGCCAGTCGCATCCCCCGACGAACAACTCGTCGGACTACTGCTACAAGTTGGGCACCAACAATCAGCGGCGCCGCTGTGACATGTACGTGGCCTGGGACTCGTTCTCCGGGTCCGGGGGGTGGGTGTGGTGGCACAAATGGAAAGTCACCCAAACCGTGGAGGACGCCGGCAGCGGCCAAGGGGGCAGCGACCCGATCACCCTCACCTACGGCTATGACGCACCCGAGTTCGCCCACTCGGGCAAAACCGGTCTGGGCGCCCACAACTCGGGGCAATGCAAATACGGGTACGGGTGCAATGTGTGGAACGACTTCCGGGGCCACCGCAAAGTCACCGTCACCGACGCCACCGGCGCCCGAGTCGAACACTTCTTCTACACCGGCATGGAAAACGACCGGGCCGAACCATTGGGCAACACCGGCTGGCTCAAAGACAGCCCCTCATCACCTGAGTACCAGTTGGCCACCGTGACCGACCCGACCGGTGCGTCGCATCGCAACCGCTACGAGCTCGCCGGCCGCCCGTTGGGGACCGCCACCTACAGTGGCCTCGGTCAGCTCCTTTCGCGCACGGTCACGACCTACGGGGTCCCGGCCGCCCAGGCGAACTCGTCGACCTATCTGTTCACCCAGTATCCGTTGAGCTATCAGCTGAACTATCAGGTCGACAAGTCGTGGGTGAACTACAGCCCCGGTAACGCCACCACCATCTTCTCCCAGGTCAACACCTACTTCGACAGCAAGGGCATGATCAACCGGGTGACCGATCTGGGTGACATGTCAACCGGGACCGACGACCGCACCACGTTCACCTACTACACCCAAAACACCGGACACGTGTGGATCGTCAACACCCCGAGCCTGGTCGCGACCCGAGCCGGGGCCAGTGGCACGTTCTCCTGGCAAGGGATGCTGGCTGCTACCGCTTACGAGTACGACGGGGGCGCCTACGGGGCCGCTCCGACGTTCGGGTGGCCGACCAGGGTCAAAGAGCAGATCGAAACGAACTCGAGCCAGGACCCGGTGTGGGAATGGACCGACTACACCTACATGCCCCGCGGCGCAGTCATGACCGAGTCACGACGTGGCCGCAACGGAACCGAAACCCCTCAGGTGACCGACTACGGGTTTGACTGGACCCACGGCCACATTGTCAGCACCGACGGGCCGCTCGGCGCCCAAGACGACTACTCCTATGTGGTCGACCCCGCCCACGGGCAGCCGACCACCGTCACCGACCCCAACGGCGCCAACACGTACCTGACCTACGATTCCCAGGCCCGACTCACCTCGGCCCGCCCGCCCGGCTATTCGAAACCAACGGTCAAGTACACGTACTTCCAGACCCGAGCCGGGGTCGACTCGGTCAAAACCGAGACCCTGCGTGAGATCGGCGCCGGCACCGACGAATACGTGTCTTCGTGGGATTTCTACGACGGGCTGGGCCGCCACGTCCAATCCCATGCCAAACATTGGAACCCGTCCTATGGCGGGTTCAACCTGCGGTCAGCCACCCGCTACGACAACACCGGACGGGTCGCCGCCCAACTCAACCCGAAATACCGGTCGGGGACGGCCGGCACCTACGCGACCGTCAACTGGTCCAACCCCGGTGCCGCCCACCAACGCTACGAGTACCCACTCACCTTCTCCGGCAACCCGGTCATCGACGTTGGCTGCAACGGCGGCGGGAACACCATCGTCCGCTTTTACGGGGCCGACAACACCCAATGGGACGCCACTCATCACACCCAATGCGGGCTGATCGCACGCTCCTGGGACTTTGACGATCACCGCAGCACGGTTATCACCAACGCCCGCGGTCTCACCGTTCAAACCTACGACCGGGCCGGTCAGCTCACCACGTTCAACTACGACCGACTGGACCGACTGGCATCGGTGACCGACCCGGTCGGGAACACGACCACCTACACCTACGCCAACAACAACCGCCAACCCACCCAACTCAACGATCCCGACCTCGGGACCATCACCTACACCTACGACGGGTTCGGGCGTCTCGACACCCAAACCGACGCCCGAGGTGTCACCGTCGATGTCACCTGGGACGCCGCAAACCGGCCCACCGTCATCAAACAAGGCATCAACCTCGTATCGCGGTGGACCTACGATCCCGCCGGGCACGCCGGCCGGGTTGCCACCGAAGAACACTGGAACCGGCAACTCGACGGCACCCACGCAGGCTTTGTCAAACGATCCTACGGGTACAACAGCCGCCACCAGGTGGCGTCAACCACCTGGCAGATCCCGAACCTGCCCGGCACCACACAAACCGTGGACTACACCTACCGAGACTCCGGATCCCCCGACACCATCACCTACCCCAACGGCGTGTCGGTCGACTACGGGTACAACCGTCTCGAACAACCCGACAGTGTCACCAGCAGCGCCGGCACCATCAGCCCTTGGGTCAACTACGACGCCGCCGGGCGCCCCGTGGAGATCCGTCGAGGATCGGCCGGGTCGAACTGGTCCAAAACCACCCGCACCTACGACCCCAACACCCAACGCCTCACCAGCCTCGTCACCATCAACAACGCCTCAACCAACGTGCAGGACTACACCTACACCTACACCGCCGACGGCCTCATCGGATCAATCAAAGACACCTCAGTCGTCGCCGGACAAACGGTCAACCAGACCTCGTGTTTCGTGTATGACCTGATGCACCAACTGAAACGGGCCTACACCCGAACCGACCACACCTGCACCCCCACCGGCACCACTGACAACAACGGCGTCGACCCCTACACCGTCACCTACACCCACAGCCCTGTCGGGGCCATCACCTCAGCCAATGGCGAGGGCACCGTGAACGGCAACTACAGCTACCCAATGTCGGGGTCGCCACAACCACATGCCCCAACCCAGGCGGGGAACCGCACCTACACCTACGATCAGGCAGGAAACCGGACCACCCAAACCACCAGCGGGAACACCCTGACCTACGCCTACGACGTGCAGAACCGGCTTCTCAGCATAAACGGCACCGGCCAAGGCGCCGGTTCGGGTTTCCTCTACGACACCCAAGGCAACAGAGCACGACGTATCGCCCCCGGACAACCCCAAACCTACTACCTCGACGGTGGCCGCTACGAAACCACCACCCCCGGCAACGCCACCACCACCATCCACGTCACCATCGCCGGCCAAACCATCGCCGCCATCGTCGACGGGGTCATCTGGACCACCGCCGGCGACCACCTCGGGTCCGCCAGCTACTCCGCCGACCCGACCGGCACAACCCACCCAACTCCAACGCTACCTACCCTACGGCGGGATCCGAGGCTCAAGTGGACACACGCAACCCACCGACCGCGGGTACACCGGCCAACTCAACGACCACACCGGCCTCTACCACTACAACGCCCGCTACTACGACCCCACCCTCCACCAATTCACCCAACCCGACACCATCACCCCCAACCCCCGAAACAGCCTCGACTGGAACCGCTACACCTACGTCAGAAACAACCCACTCACCTGGACCGACCCGACCGGACACATCTACGACAACCCCGACTCGTCGTACTCACGCTCAACCTACGACTACTCGATCTCAATCCATCGTTGGCGAAAGGCCGGATACAACGTCAGCACTACCTACCACAACTCTCCTTCCTACGGGCAGGGATTCACATCAAAGATTTCACTGCCAGGCGACGATGAATCCTTCTGGAATGAGACCCTTCTGGACTCATCAATCCTGACCGAAGGGACGCGCAACCAAGTCCACCTCTCCGGGCCTCCAACATCGAACGATGATTGGATCAACGCCGCGCTACTCATAGGAGGCTTCGTCCCATATCTTGGTGAAGCCATCGATGGCTATGACTGCTATGGCGGGAGCAAGCTATCCTGTGCCGCGGTGGCAGCGCCAGTGGTCGGCGGCCGCTTCGTCAAAGCCCTAGCAGACGCTCCAGGCACTGGGCGCGGCGGAGGATATCTCTCGCTCCCACGCGCCGGTGCCAATCTGACGCAGGCTCGGCTTGATCATATTGTCCTTCGCCATTGGTATACGAGCGGAGCTGCAAACGCAGGCAAGTTCGGACCTGACACATCTTTGAAGCAACTAATGACTATGATCGACGATACGGTCCGCAACGGGTCGCTCCGGCCGAACACCAACAATAGGCCGGGTACAATATTCGAGATGGACTTTGGCTCGACGATTGGAACGAACATCGACGGTGCTTCGACGTCAAGGCTGCGGGTTGTCGTTGCTCCAAACGGCGACGTGATCACAGCGTTTCCGTACTAATGGTGCGTCTCGATTATTCACTCTCCCCTGGCTGGAGGGATTCAACCGTGGACTGGAGCCAGGCTGAAGCGTTTCCGTACTAATGGTGCGTCTCGATTATTCACTCTCCCCTGGCTGGAGGGATTCAACCGTGGACTGGAGCCAGGCTGAAGAGTGGAGCTTCGCTTCTTCCTAGGTGATATCGAGTTTGTCGCCTCAGATCACGATCTGAGCGCTCGGTGGGGTTGGATACCAGTCCTCGACTTCGCTCTTTCTTTGGACTCGATTGTTGATTCTCTTGCGATCGATCCAGAGGAGCCGTGCGTTTACAGCTTCACCGAGTCCGGGGCCACGATCAGTTTCACGAGATGCGATGAGTTCGTTGACATCGAGGCTTCATATGTGCCTGGTGTTGTTCGCGTGAACTATTCTGAGATGCGTGGAGCGGCCAAACGGTTCCTCGGAGAAGTGATCGGTGATGCTGTGAGCCACCACCCTGAGCTAGCAGCTAACCCCCATATCGTCGAGGTCTATGGGAACCTGCCCACAGTCGACTGACTCACCGGTAGAGCGTTCCCAGTAGAAGGTGGCAACCGCGTCACTCGTGACACTTGTGGCCGTACAGGTTCCACGAATCGTTACTAGCACACCAATCGAGTCGCCCTGACGAGGGTCCCTGATTCGGGTCCAGCTCCTGTGGGTTTGAAACCCGAAGGATGCAAGGATGGAAACGATGAAGAGACGACGTCACACGCCCGAGCAGGCTGTCCGTAAGGTCCGTGAGGGCGAGCGGATGCTGAACGCCGGTAGTGATCTGACCGAGGTGCTCCGTCAGTTGGAGATCACCGAGTCGACCTGGAACCGGTGGCGCAACACCTACGGCGGGATGAAAGCAGCCGATGCGAAGCGGCTCAAGGAGCTCGAGTCGGAGAACGCCCGGTTGAAGAAGCTCCTAGCCGAGGCTGAGCTCGACAAGGAGATGTTGAAGTACTTGGCCGAGGGAAAATGGTAGACCCGGACCGTCGCCGGGTGGCCGTGTGCCGGCTGCAGGACGAGTTCGGGGTCTCACAACGCAGAGCGTGTCGGGTGGTGGGCCAGCACCGGTCCACCCAACGCCGCCAGAAGCATGAACCGTCGCCAGCTGAGGAGCAGCTCCGGGAACGGTTGCGCCAGATTGCCCGGGATCACCCCCGGTGGGGTTGGCGCAAAGCACACGACGTCTGCCGCCGTGAAGGCTTGGTCGTGAACTCCAAGCGCACACGAGCGTTGTGGCGTGATGAGCGGCTCCAGCGGCCGCCAGGACGGCGACGCAAACGCCGTCGACTCTCCGACGGCACCGCCAGTCGGCTACGAGCCTCTCACCGAAACCAGGTGTGGGCCCTCGACTTCCAATACGACGAAACCGCCCGACACCGCCGGCTCAAACTATTGAACATCGTCGATGAACACACCCGGGAGTGCCTCGCTATCGACGTGGCCTACTCGATCGGAGCCGACGACGTGATAGCCGTGATCGCTCGGCTGATCGCACAACGAGGCGCTCCAGCGTTTCTGCGGATGGACAACGGCCCTGAACTCGTGGCCGCTGGGTTACGTGACTGGTGCCGGATCTGGGGAACCCACACCGCCTACATCGAACCCGGATCACCGTGGGAGAATCCGTTCATCGAATCGTTCAACGGCAGACTCCGCGACGAATGCTTGAACGTCGAGGACTTCGCCAGCCTGACCGAAGCCCGAGTCGTCATCGAAGACTGGCGACACGAATACAACACCTACCGACCCCACCAAGCACTCGGCGGACTCACCCCCGCCGACTACGCTAGCCAAACAACCCAACCCCACCCATAAGAGCCGGACCGACTACAGGGACCCCGTCAGCCCCCCCTATCGCATGAAATAGCCATTTCTCTGCGATAACTACCGTGTGCGAGGCCGGAAACCCCGCTGAACGTCACACCCCTGATCTAGAGTGACCATACGCATTTGTTGCGATAACCGGGGGTTACCGTGTATCCACTACAGGTCGTCGACGTTGAATGTGAGCGATGTGGGAAGGCGGTCCGCCACAACATCGCCCCCGAAACCGCCCGGAAGCGGTGGATCTGCGGCGAATGTGTCGCTGACGAGTACTCGAGTTGGGCGGCCGCGATGACTGCCGAAATCCTTCGAGGGGCATGCCGATGAGCGCTCAGGTGGTCCAGTTCGACCGACAACGGGGGAGGGGAGCGGAGCTGCTGCCGGCGATCGAGACGTTCCTCGTCGATGCTGACCTTGCCGCCTCCACCGTTGTGGTCTACGAGCGCACCCTCGAAGGATTGGTAGAGGATCTGGGCGCAGACGCCGAACTCAGCGCCATCACCCGCGCCCAGGTCGAGCGGTTCTTAAAGCGGCGATACGGACACGTCCAAGCCACCACATTCAACCGCAACCTCGCCACCATCGGATCGTTCTTCGCCTGGTGTGAAGACCAGGAGCTCGTCGTCATCTCACCGGCCCGAAAGATCAAACGACGCAAGGTCCGGTTGTCGATCGAAACCGAACGCCAGCAACGACCGATCGCACTGGCGGAGTTGAAAGAGTTGTGGTCCGACACCGCTCACGCCGTGCGCGAACGTGCACTGTGGGCGATGCTGTACGAGACAGCAGCCAGGGCTAACGAGATACTCGGCCTCAACATCGAACACCTCCACACCGCCAACAAAGAGGCCGTCGTGATCGGCAAGGGCGGCAACGCCGAACGAGTCTATTGGGCCTCAACCACGGCCCGGTTTCTGCCCAGGCTGATCGGCGACCGATCAGAAGGCCCGCTGTTTCTCACCGAACGGCTCCCACGATCGCACGTCCTACCAGCATCCGCAGACCTCTGCCCGACCACAGGCAGAGCGAGACTGTCGTATCGCCGGGCGGAGGAGCTGTTCGTGGCCGCCACCGGAGGCAAGACACTGCACCAGCTCCGCCACTCCGCCCTCACCCACCTGGCCGAGAACGGCGAGCCGGCAATCAGACTGAAAGCCAAGAGCCGGCACCGGTCGATCCGCAGCCTCGAACGCTACGTTGCTCCCTCCCCTGAGACCGTCCGAGCTATGACCAACGAACACGATCCGAACCGGCGGCCTCGTTAGTGGAAGTACCGCTTTCGCCTTTGGCGCAGATAACCAGCTGACCCGGATACGGTCAGGATTAAGACTCCGACAGATCGGGTGAAGCTGGATCCCAGGTGCAGCCACTTGCGGGGCCAAAATGCCGGTACGCCTGAGCGTCGGACCCGGGTTCGAAGGTGACGACTCGGTGCCCTTCGTGGCCGTCATCTTGTTCGTGGGGCGGGCCCTCGGTGGCTATGAAACCGATCAGGTGGATATGGGCTACTCCGAACTCTAACGGCTCGTTCAGAACGTGGAACTCTGGTCGATATGGTTCGATCATCGGGATGATGCTGTGATTGTCGAATGTCTCGGCTGGTTCTGCGTGTTCGTGGAGGCAGATCGCGTACCTGAAGTTGGTGGGAAGCCGGGTCGGTGTTCCACGGACGAATTGGGTCAGCTCAGTCAGGGTTGTTGCGTCGCAGGCGCAGACATTCGCTGGCGGTAGCTCCAAGTCAATCCCCAGGCCCTCCGAAAGGGCGGCGAGCGCGACGATTGCCCGTAGCCAGGGTTCTCCATCGCTGCACAGAGATCCGATGTCAGGTAGCTCGGCGGGGGGGCGGTGGCCATCGGTGAGCATTAGCTTGGCGTCGTTGTCGATCGTGTGAAGCAGGACGCGTGCAACGTGTCGGGCCGTGGTGGCCGTCGTTGGGGACGTTGGGGTCGCAAGCCTGACAGTTACCGCTGGAGGATCTTGCTTAGACGTGGTGTGTACCGTTACGGAGAAGAAGTTTGACGCGGCTGACCAAACCACTGTCGTGGTGGTCAGGCCCGAGGTCTGTACTCCTGCGTCTAGGAATACTTGACCGAGCGTTTTCTCGTCAGGACTGATTGCGGTGATGCGTAGCCTCCGGTCGGTGATTGGAACCGGGATTGGGCGCAGTACGACGGTGCCTTCGGTTGACACCGGAGTGTCTGACGGAAGTCCCGAGGTAACCGTCGCTGCGAACTGTATCGGCTGGCCAGGTAGGGCGCCTGTTTCGGCTGCGACGACCTCGTTGTAGTCGAGGTCGGCCAGTTCAAGATGGATCGGTTCGTCTTCGACGGCTTGGGCGTAAAGGGGCGTGGCCGTGATCACGACGGCGAGCTCGTCGCTCACCCCAATGATCTGGGCGATGGCGTAGTCGTGCGGCAGACCTCGGACCCATTCCGATACGGCGGTCGGGTCGTGTCCTGGACGTGTGGCGATGTCGAACCGGTAATGGGTGCTTAGCTTGTTCAGCGTTTCGATTAGTGCTTGAACGGTGGGCACGGCTCCGGATGGAGTTGCGGGAGCGTCGGTCGCTAGTCGTGACAGGTCCTCAACGGCCTCTCGATACGCGTCGCGGCCCCCGTGAAGATGGTATTCAACGACAGCTGGGTCATGACTTGCCAGGTCATCACAAAATGCGACGGATTCCCAGATGCACTCGAAATCTCCGCTGTACTTCTTGGCCTGCTTCTCGAACCACTTCTCCTCCTTCGCTGATGGGTCCATCGGTGTCACTAGGGTCCACCGTTTCAAGTGCGGATTTTCGGCTTTGGCACGCGCCATGGAGTCGCGAATCTGTTTGCGGCGGGTGTCGCCTGTGCCCAGGCCGGTGCAAAAGGACTTGATCTGGAAGATCACGTGGCCTTCGGTTTGGCTCTGGTAGTGGAAGTCAATTCCTCCGTCACCGGATTCGGAGCGGCGCCGTCGGCCTGTTGGGTGTCGACGGTGGAGGAGGTGACACAACAGCCGCTCGACCTTCTCGCCTTCACCGTCGAGGCTGCGCCAGGGGACCGGGCCGTGCCCAAGACGCGCTGCCGACGGGTCGGTGGCCATGAGTTCTACGCTAACCGACTCGAGGGATGCGTGTGGCGTCTTGTCACCGGGGGATGTCTTCCCCGGGTATTCTTGCCGCCAACCACCAGTGAGGGAACAGCTCTTTCGTATGCCAAGCATTTTTGACAATCTGTCCGATGACACGAGGTTGGCGCCGGCTCTGCAGCGGACGTTTCGGGACTTTGATCAGGTCAACATTGCGACCGGCTACTTGGACCTGCGGGGGTGGGGTTCGATAGCTGATCAGATCGATGCTGTCGCTGCGGCGAGAACTCTCACAGATGAACCTGTTGCCCGCGTGTTGGTTGGTATGGTCGTCCGATCTGATGCTGATCAGATAATGCGCAATCTCCAAGACGCCGTTCAGCGTCCGCAGTTCGGGGATGACGTTCACGACATCGATAAGGCACACCGCGTACGCGAGCAGCTAGTTAGCCACCTTCGGCTTCAGCTCTCGAGGGGTTTGGCGACTCAGACTGGGCAGGACGCGCTACTGACGGGGTCCCTGTAGTCGGTCCGGCTCTTATGGGTGGGGTTGGGTTGTTTGGCTAGCGTAGTCGGCGGGGGTGAGTCCGCCGAGTGCTTGGTGGGGTCGGTAGGTGTTGTATTCGTGTCGCCAGTCTTCGATGACGACTCGGGCTTCGGTCAGGCTGGCGAAGTCCTCGACGTTCAAGCATTCGTCGCGGAGTCTGCCGTTGAACGATTCGATGAACGGATTCTCCCACGGTGATCCGGGTTCGATGTAGGCGGTGTGGGTTCCCCAGATCCGGCACCAGTCACGTAACCCAGCGGCCACGAGTTCAGGGCCGTTGTCCATCCGCAGAAACGCTGGAGCGCCTCGTTGTGCGATCAGCCGAGCGATCACGGCTATCACGTCGTCGGCTCCGATCGAGTAGGCCACGTCGATAGCGAGGCACTCCCGGGTGTGTTCATCGACGATGTTCAATAGTTTGAGCCGGCGGTGTCGGGCGGTTTCGTCGTATTGGAAGTCGAGGGCCCACACCTGGTTTCGGTGAGAGGCTCGTAGCCGACTGGCGGTGCCGTCGGAGAGTCGACGGCGTTTGCGTCGCCGTCCTGGCGGCCGCTGGAGCCGCTCATCACGCCACAACGCTCGTGTGCGCTTGGAGTTCACGACCAAGCCTTCACGGCGGCAGACGTCGTGTGCTTTGCGCCAACCCCACCGGGGGTGATCCCGGGCAATCTGGCGCAACCGTTCCCGGAGCTGCTCCTCAGCTGGCGACGGTTCATGCTTCTGGCGGCGTTGGGTGGACCGGTGCTGGCCCACCACCCGACACGCTCTGCGTTGTGAGACCCCGAACTCGTCCTGCAGCCGGCACACGGCCACCCGGCGACGGTCCGGGTCTACCATTTTCCCTCGGCCAAGTACTTCAACATCTCCTTGTCGAGCTCAGCCTCGGCTAGGAGCTTCTTCAACCGGGCGTTCTCCGACTCGAGCTCCTTGAGCCGCTTCGCATCGGCTGCTTTCATCCCGCCGTAGGTGTTGCGCCACCGGTTCCAGGTCGACTCGGTGATCTCCAACTGACGGAGCACCTCGGTCAGATCACTACCGGCGTTCAGCATCCGCTCGCCCTCACGGACCTTACGGACAGCCTGCTCGGGCGTGTGACGTCGTCTCTTCATCGTTTCCATCCTTGCATCCTTCGGGTTTCAAACCCACAGGAGCTGGACCCGAATCAGGGACCCTCGTCACTACGCAAGTTGCGCCGACAAGTCTCCGACGGTGTCGTTGAGCTGAAAGTGTTCACTGCTAGGCCTCTCCATGGGAAGACCTACATCTTCAAGAGTTCGGTGAACACCGTCGCTAATCGGTGGAGTTACATCGGATCGTCGAACCTAACCGGCGCTGGGTTGACATCGAACCTGGAGCTGAACATTGATGTGGGTGACGGTGATGCAAATTCGAAGCTCGGTGATTGGTTCCAACGTCATTGGGGCGACAAGTTCTCGCTCGCTATAGATGCGTCGATTATCGAGCTGATGGGACTGCCGCGGGTGGGGGTGACAACTGAGATGGCTTGCCTGAGGGCGAGTCATGAAAGGATGTCACTCATGGCAAAGCCCTATCCCCAGGAGTTCCGAGACGACGTGGTCCGGGTCGCCCGGAACCGTGAAGCGGGTGTGGCACGATTTCGGGATCCATCCGATGACGCTGTCGAAGTGGCTCCGCCGAGCCGATGTCGACGCTGGCACCAAGACGGGAGTCACGACGGCCGAGGCGACCGAGAATCGTGATCTTCGCCGCCGGGTGAAACTCCTGGAGCAGGAGAACGAAGTGCTGCGGCGAGCGGCCGCCTATTTGTCGCAGGCCAATCTGGACCCAAAAGGCTCTTCCCGGTAGTACGCGATCTGGCGGCTGATCAGATCCCGGTCACGATGTCGTGCCGGGTGCTCGGGTTATGCCGCCAGCAGTACTACCGGTGGCTCCAGCGGCCGTTCACCGACGCCGAGTTGGACGAGGTGAGCGGGTCCCGTTGATCGGTCCAGGTGCTATGCGGGTTGGGGTTGTTGTTGGTTGGTCCAGGCTTGGGCGAACTCGCTTGGGGTGAGTCCGCCGTGGGCGCTGTGGGGTCGGTTCAGGTTGTAGTCGATGCGCCAGTCCTCGATCAAGACTTGGGCTTCGAGGAGCGAGTCGAATTGCCACAGGTTCAACAGCTCATCGCGTAGGCGGCTGTTGAATGATTCGATCCAGGCGTTCTGCCACGGCGAACCGGGGTCGATGAAGATGGCGTTCACGCCGGTCTCGGTGCACCAGTCCGCAACGGCGTTGGCCACGAACTCGGGGCCATTGTCGAACCGGACAAAGGCTGGTGGTCGACTCCGTTCAATCACCAACCGATCCAGAGTGGCGACGACGTCGTCGGCGGCGATCGAGTGGTCGACCCGGATGGCGAGGGCTTCACGAGTGAACTCGTCGATCACGTTGAGCATCTTGACCTGACGGCCGTCGATGGTGTGGTCGAACTGGAAGTCGAGCGCCCACAGAGCGTTCGGCGCGATCAGCGACATCGCCCCGGCGTGGACACCTCGGCCGGTCAGCCGTTTCTTCTTGCGTCGCACCGGCACACTCAGGCCCTCGTCACGCCACAGGCGCCGTACTCGCTTGTTGTTGATCCGCCAGCCGTTGTTGCGGAGGTGGATGGCCGCTCGTCGCCATCCCCACCGGGGCCGTTCCTTGGAGAACGCCCGGAGTTCGGCTCGGACCTTGTCCTCGTCCGGTGGCGGGTCGGGCCGGCGGTGGCGTTGGGTGGAGCGGTGCTGGCCGACCACTCGACAGGCTCGGCGTTCGGCAACCCCGAACCGGTCGATCAGCATGTGGACTGCGTCACGGCGTCGGTTCGGGGTCAAAAGTTTCCCTCCGCGATCTCCTTGAGCATCGCCTTGTCCAGCTCAGCCTCGGCCAAGAGTTTCTTCAACCGGATGTTCTCGGACTCGAGTTCCTTGAGGCGTTTGGCGTCGTCGGCCTTCATGCCGCCGTACTGGTTCAACCAGCGGGCCCAGGTCGATTCGGCGATTCCGAACTGGCGGCACACGTCCTCAACGGTCATACCGGAGGCGAGGAGTTTCTGGCCTTCGGCCAGTTTGCGGATGATCTGTTCCGGCGAACGCCGCCGTCGAGATGATGTCATGATCGGTCCTTCCTACTGCACCAGCATGGCGCAGCTGTTCAGACCGCACAGCTACTGGACCGATCTCAGGGGCTCACCGCAGAGGCGTGGCTGGCCAATGCCATCTACGACGCTCATGTCGATGACCCCGAGTTCGGGTACCGGTTCTTGGCCGATGAGGTCCGGGCCGCCGGCCATGCTGTAGGCGATCGAACGGTGTGGCGGATCTGCTCGACCAACGGCTGGTGGTGCAGTTTCGGCAAACCCCGCCGGAACCGAAAGGCAACGAGGCCGGCCACTGCCGCCCATGACGATCTGGTTCGCCGCCAGTTCAGTGCTGATGGTCCGAACCAGGTGTGGGTCGCCGATCTGACCGAGCATCGGACCGACGAAGGCAAGCTCTACATCTGTGCCATCAAGGACCTGTGGTCGAACCGGATCGTCGGATGGGCCATCGATGAACGAATGAAGGCCCGAATCGTGGTCGCAGCACTCGAGATGGCCGCCGCACGGCGAGGCGATGTGGCCGGCTGCATTCTTCACTCGGACCGGGGGAGCCAGGCCGGATTCAACTGGTTGTCGCAACACCTCGATCACGGAGGTGTTTCATGGTTCGTCGACAACAGGCAGCAGATCGTGCGGTTCGGCCGAAGTTGCGGTCGCCTGGTCATCCGAAGTTCCAGCGGCATGTCGAGGCGGTGTTCTGGGCCGAGATCGCCAAGGGTCTGCTCCCTGAGGAAGCATCCGCTGTTGCTGGCGTCGCTCAGGCAGTTGGGGCTCGGTGGTTTCGCAACGCTGGGGGCATGGCACCGTTCGACATCAACAAGAAGCCCTCGGGCCGCTATCTCTGTTTCGCCGAGCGAGAGGAGATAGCGCTCCTTCGCGCTGAGGGGAAGGGTGTGCGTGAGATCGCCCGCACCATCGGCCGAGACCCGGGAACGATCTCTCGGGAGCTGCGACGTAACGCGGCGACCCGCAGCGGGCGGATCGAGTATCGGGCATCGGTCGCGCAGTGGAAGGCTGACCTTGCTGCTCGTCGACCAAAGACACCGAAGCTCGTCGCGAACAAGCAGCTACACGGCTATGTCCAGGAGCGCCTCGCTGGCAAGATCAGCTCGCCGGATGGCACCGTTGTCGACGGGCCGCCAGCGCCGCGTTGGACGGGCAACAACAAACCGCATCGCCAGCATCGTGCCTGGACGAAAGCGTGGAGTCCGGAACAGATCGCGAACCGGATCCGGCTCGACTTCCCCGATGATGAGTCAATGCGGATCAGCCATGAAGCGATCTATCAGGCGCTCTACATCGAGGGACGAGGAGCTCTGAAGCGAGAACTGGTCTGGTGTTTGCGCACCGGTCGAGCGCTGCGAGCACCCCGCGAGCGTGCACGACGCACGACATGGGCACACGTCACGCCCTAAACGCTGATCAGCGAACGACCAGCTGAGGCCGAGGATCGAGCAGTCCCGGGTCACTGGGAGGGCGACCTATTGATCGGTCTCGAGCGCTCTGCCGTCGGCACCGTCGTCGAGCGGACGACCCGTTACGCAATCCTCGTTCACCTACCCCGAGAACCGGGCTACCGTCACAAGCAGGCCGTGAAGAACGGGCCGGCGCTTGCTGGCTACGGGGCAATCACGATGAAGAACGCGCTAGCAAAGTCGATGGCAGATCTTCCTGAGCAGCTTCGCCGATCGTTGACCTGGGACCGAGGCAAAGAGCTCTCTGCTCACGCCGAGTTCACCGTCGAGACCGACATCCCGGTGTTCTTCGCTGACCCGAAATCGCCGTGGCAGCGCGGCACGAACGAGAACACCAACGGCCTACTACGCCAATACTTCCCCAAGGGCACCGACCTATCGGTCTGGTCCGCTGAAGACATCGAGGCCGTCGCCCACGCCCTGAACACGCGCCCTCGCAAGGTCCTCGGCTGGCGCACACCAGCAGAAGCCTTCGACGAGCACCTACGCTCTGTTCAACAAGATGGTGTTGCAACGACTGGTTGAACCTGGTCAGTTCCGCGCCAGGAAGGTCTACCGCACGCTCACCAAGTATCGGATGGTCGGATCCATGGGCAACGTCGGCACCGCCGCTGACAACGCGGCGATGGAATCGTTCTTCGCGTTATTGCAGCGCAACGTGTTGAACACCCGCCGGTGGATCACTCGTGACCAGCTCCGCATCGCCATCATCACCTGGATCGAACGGACCTACCACCGTCGACGACGACAACGAACTCTCGGCCGATTGACACCAGCCGAATACGAAACAATCATGACCCCTCAGACGGCACTCGCCGCCTGAACCAACCTGTCACCGCTACCCGCGGCAGTCCCGGGCGTAGCTCCGCCGAGAAGCCTTCCGTGATCTTCGATGCGAGATCCTCACTTACGCAGATGGCATCGTATCGCCAGTACGGCACCCATGCCCCGCGGGCGTCTGACATTCCCTTCGTTTGGAGGGTGAGAACACCTGACTGTTCACGAAGCGGTATGCCGCAGGAATGGCACCAGCCGTCTTCGCCGAACATCGAGGACAGACCGAATGAGTGCTCCGGCCACGGCCAACCGCGGTTCCGTTTCAAGGCGAGTTCGACGAAGTCCATCTTCATTTTAAGCCTAGCGCTTTGAGGATCTCCGGGTAGTCCTTGTAGACCTCTCGTGCAGACGAGATCCTCGACCGACTCGCCGGCTACTGCGCCGCCGTCACCGGCACCGAATATAACGACGCTTCAACCTGACAGGACACTAGGGGTGTGACGAGGATTGGTGCAAGATCCTGAGCGGGAGTGTCGCCGCCGGCATCCCCGCTCGACGACAGATGGTCACTCAGCCCGCTCGGCAAGCGGCGTTTCAACAACCGATCGTCTCAAAAACGGTCGGCTGAGGTTTTTTGATACAACCCGCCCCGACCTGCGGTTGCTGGCGGCAGTCAAGAGCAGTGTGTTTCGCCTGGAGAGCGGCCTCATTCAGGATTCTGCACGGATCCTCGTCACACCCCGACACCACCTGGCCCTGGACCCAACGCATCCTCACCGTCCTCAAACGAATCGCCAAGATCTTCGACCGGGAACTCACCGTGACCCCAACGACGCTCTGAAACCAGGCCTGCCGGAAATCGGGGCTAGTAGTGGTGCCGGTGGGATCGACCATCGTGAACCGCCGGCCGGCGGGCTTACCTGCTGCCGGCTACCTTGAAATGATCCAAGTTTCAACGATCTCCTTTTTATCCTCTAATGTTTCCGAAGGCTTAACTAGAGAAAACACTGGGGTCTTTAGGAGACGTGATTCTCGACCTGTTCTAATACCGATCGAATATATCTGAAACAGAAGGTTCCGACTGACGTGATACTCAACGTTGATAACCTCGTTTCTCGGGACGATGGTTGTTCGCCACTCACCCACAACCCGAGCCTCCGTATCAGTCAAGCGCAACCCAGCGGCCAGTGTTCGATACAGCATCCAGCCGCTCCCGGCCGCCAGGACCATCGGAATGACCATGTCCAAAGAGTTGCCTCTCCTAGTTCCAGACCAAGCGAGAGCCAAAAATATCGCCAGAAGGAGCCCGGCAACTGCCGCTACTGCCAGTGTTCGATACCAAGGCGGACGTATAATCATGGCTCAAGAGTAGCTGTCGCTTCGTCGCAGTACCGGAAGCGCAGCCATCACGATGGCCGGGACGACGAACGTCCACAGAAATCGGACTCTGGTGAGAGTCGACAGCCTCCGGTCAATGCGATCCCGGGCGCCGCCGAAGCTCCCGAGGCGGCCAATCGTTCAGTCAGTGTTAAGACGACAACATCGCTCTCGGATAAACCGGCGGCCGTAGGTTTCGTGACAGCCAGTACCGGTATCCTCACCAGCCCGAATGTAGCTGCAGTGAAGACCCCATCGGCCACATCAGCCGACGACAAGCCCCACGAACCGTCGCGGTGCTGCTGTCTAACCATATAGGCACCGAAGGTAAGGGCCGCACACGTGCCAAGTGAAACCGCAATACAAGCTCCAGCCGCACCAATGGTGACAATTGTCGACCTGTTGCTCATACCCCAGTTGGCCAAATCATCAAGTCCAAAGTCGTCGTCGGTAGGGCGAAGACCGAGCGGATCAACAAGATTTACAGGATTATTGTATGCATAGTGGTACGGGTTGGGCGTAGTCGGCTTTCCCGGAACTGATAGAAGCGGATCGAGGGTGGTGAAATGTCCGTATTGAGGTAGATAATCGCGGTTGCGGAGATGGATGGTTGGTCCGACATGCAGTTCGCCTCGGTACCCGAACCCGATAGTGGTGGCTTCGACACCTGTTGTAGGCGTGCCGAAGTCGCTGTACCCGCTGTCGACAGCGAGGTCCACCGTTGCCAGGGTGGCGACGGTGGATCCAAGGTGATCGGTAGCAAACAGGCTTGTTGCGCCGTTCGAGCGGTTGACGGCTTCTCGCATAGTGCCGTAGAGGTAGTTGTTGGTATGTCCATCGACGTCGTGGGTGAGCACGGCTGACGCCGGGCCGAGGTGGTTCCAAACCAGATGATGGTCTACGACGGCTCCGCCGGGTTGGGTGATGGTGATGCCGACAAGCTGTCCGTCGCCGTTGTAGGTGCGGTCTTGTGTAGTGACGCCGGTTTGGTCGGCGGCAACGAGTTGAGCGATGCGGCCTTGGGTGTTGTAGGTGATGGTGGTGTTGTCGATGCTGGTGAGTCGTCCTGCTGTGTCGTAGGTGGGTGTTGAGGTGACGGGCCCGCCGCCTCCTGTGTTGGGGTTGAGCCAGTTGATGGTGTTGTCGAAGATGGCCCAGCCGCCGGTTTCGGTGAGGTTGGCGGGAGTCGATTTGTGGTAGCCGAGCAGGACCCGTCGTTCTGGTACCGCGACGCCGGCGGCGTCGAGGTCTCCGGTGTCGAACGCGATGACTGCTGCCCGTTCGGGGTTGGCGGTCTTGACCGCGGCCACGATGTCGGCATCAGCGGGCACGTCGGTGTCGAGTGCGTAGCCGATGTTGGAGGCGGTGGTGGCGTGCGGAGCTGTGGTGCCGTCAACAGTGGGGTGGGTGGCCTGTTGGATGTCGAGGGTGTCAGAGCTAGAGAACGGGTAGGAAGCCGATTGGTTGGCGACGAGGTTGTGTTCGTCCCACGTGTAGGTCGACATCGTGAGCAGGGGCACGGTTTCGTCGATGTAGTTGCCAATCATCTGGTTGGTGCCCACGGTGTGGGTGATCACCACCACATCAGCACCGGCAACATTCTCCGGGGCGCCATCGTCGACAACAGTCACGGTGTAGCCCAATTCGTTGGTGAGCCGGTCGATGATCTCCTGGTCACCAGGATCGACCGTCACATCATCACCCACAATCACATGCGCCGAACCACCAGCGGGGGGTGGGGGTGGTGGTGTGGTGGGGTTGAGCCAGTTGATGGTGTTGTCGAAGATGTGCCAGCCGCCGGTTTCGGTGAGGTTGGCGGGGGTGTTGCGGTGGTAGCCGAGCAGGACCCGTCGTTCCGGTACGGCAACACCGTCGGCGTCGAGATCGCCGGTGTCGAACGCAATGACCGCTGCTCGTTCGGGGTTGGCTGCTTTTGTAGCGGCCACGATGTCGGCGTCGGTCGGGACGTCGGTGTCGAGCGCGTACCCGATGTTCGATACGGTGCTGGCGTGTGGTGCGACCGAGCCATCGACAGTGGGGTGGGTGGGTTGTTGGATGTCGAGGGTGTCTGAGCTGGCGAACGGGTACGAGGCTGATTGGTTGGCCACGAGGTTGTGTTCGTCCCACGTGTAGGTCGACATCGTGAGCAGGGGCACGGTTTCGTCGATGTAGTTGCCAATCATCTGGTTGGTGCCCACGGTGTGGGTGATCACCACCACATCAGCACCGGCAACATTCTCCGGGGCGCCATCGTCGACAACAGTCACGGTGTAACCCAATTCGTTGGTGAGCCGGTCAATGATCTCCTGGTCACCAGGATCGACCGTCACATCATCACCCACAATCACATGCGCCGAACCACCACCAGCGCCGCCGCCGCCTCCTCCGCCTCCGGGGTTGTTGTTGGTGTAGCTGGTGATTTGGGAGGCGTTGTTGTAGGTGTAGGTGGCGTCGTTGGTTGTGGTGTTGACGCTGGTTCGGCGTCCTTTGTCGTAGGTGTAGGTGTCGCTGTCAGCCCCAGTGAGTTGTCGAGCTGTGTCGTAGGTGTAGGTGGTGGTGTTCCCGCCGGTGGTGACCGACGCGAGGTCGCCGTTGGGGTTGTAGGTGAGGGTGGCGTCTTGGGCGCCGCCGTTGAGCGATTGTGTGTAGCCGGTGATTTGACCCGCTGGGTTGTAGGTGTAACCGCGGGATTCTCCTCCGGGGAGCGCTGTGGCGGTGAGTTGCCCGGCTGGGTTGTAGGTGTAGTCGATGACCCCACCGAGGTCGGGGTGGGTGACGGTGTCGAGTTGGCCTCGGCTGGTGTAGGTGTAGTCGACGACGGATCCGTCGGGGTAGGTGATGGCCGAGAGCTGGCCGTTGGCCCAGTCGTAGCCGATTTGGGCGCCGGTGGGGTCGGTGACGGTGTCGAGTTGCCCGTTGGTGTCGTAGGTGTAGGAGGTGGTGCCGGTGGGATCGACCATCGTCAACCGTCGCCCGGCGGTGTCGTAGGTGAACGTGACACTGGTTCCGTCGCTGTAGGAGCGGCTGGTCACCCGACTGGCGTTGTCATAGCCTATCGTGGTGACGTTCCCGGTGGGGTCGGTCATGGTGGCCACCCGCCCGGCGGTGTCGTAGGTGTAGGAGGTGACGGCCCCGGCGAGGTCGGTGACCGAGAGAGTGCGCCCGGCGGTGTCGTAGGTGTAGGAATTCGACGCGCCGGTGGGGGTGGTTTCGGTGGCGATACGCCCGATGGCGTCGTAGGTGTAGGAGGTGGTTTCGCCGTTGGCGTCGGTGACCGATGCGACCTGGCCATTGTCGTCGTAGGTCATCGTCCGTTGCCCACCACCCGGGTCGGTGATCGCCGTGACACGGCCGAGAGCACCGTAGGTGTAGGTGGTGACATCACCGTTGTGGTCGGTGACCGTCGTCAAGTCTCCGGCGGTGCTGTATCCGTAGGTGGTCACGGCGCCACCGGGGTCGGTGACCGTGGCGATCTCTCCAGCGGTGGTGTAGGTGTAGGCGGTCGTCGCACCGGTGTCGTCGGTGGTGGAGGTGAGTTGCCCGGCACCGTTGTACGCGAACGTGGTCGTCCCGGTTGCCGGGTGATCGGTCGACGCCAACAGCCCGGTCGGACCGTAGGTGTTGGTCGTCACCGCCCCATCGGGTGTCGTTGCCGTCAAGACACGTCCGGCGCCGTCGTAGGTGTAGGAGGTCACGAGCCCAGTGGGGTCGGTTTGTGAGGTGAGGTTACCGCCGGTGTCGTAGCCGTAGCTGTAGGTTCCACCGGCGGGGTCAGCAATAGAGGTGACCCGGCCTCCGGATTGGGTGATCGTTGCGGTGCCGTCGGGTCCGGCGATCGTGTCGGGGATGCGGTTGGATCCGGTGTAGGCGAAGAGTGTCTCGAGCCCGTCGGTTCCAACCGTGCGGATGACCCTGCCTTCAGTGTCGCGGTCAACGGTGGCGGTCCCGTCGGCGTTGGTGAACTGTTCCAGTTGACCGAGAGGATTGACCGACGTCGAAATGGTGTTGCCTTCACGGTCGGTCGCGCTGGCCAGGCCGCCATCGGTATCCCAGGTTCGTGCGGTTGATTCCGACAGCGGATCGGTCATACCCGTGATGCGGTAGTTGCTGTCGTAGGTGTAGGAGGTTGCGTCGCCGCTGGCGTTGTCAGTGACCGTCGTGACCTTCAGCGTGTCATCGTAGGCAAAGGAGACGGTGCCACCATGAGAAGTGGTCTGCTCAGTCACCCGCAACGTGTCAGCGTCATAAACATTCGAGACCACCACTCGGGCCTCGCCGTCGCGGATCTCGGAGATCAACCCCTCGCTGTTGACATCGAACTCCCACGAGTTGCCGGTGTGATCGATATCGAGCAGGTTCCCATCGGTGTCGTAGGTGAAGGTCATCGACTGTCCATCGGAGGTCGACAAAGTCGTCAACCGGCCATTAGCGCCGTAGGTGAACGAAAGTGACCGCCCCGTCGTCGAGGTTGCCGTGGTGGCCCGCCCATTGGTGTCACGGGCGATCGTGACGGTGTCGCCAGCCCAGTTCGCGACCGAGCCGACGCGGCCGTTCGCGTCGAAATCGAACACCGTGCCGTCAACGTACTCCACTGAATAGGTTCCGTCGCCGTCATCCACCAGCTCACCTGAGAACTCACCCGACGAGTCCCAGCCCCCGGCACCGTCATCGGTGAACACAACAAGGCGGCCCGACGAGGTTGTCAGATCAACATCTGAACCTTGCTCTCGGATTCGGTCGTCGTAGGTGATCGACCAGCCTTGCCCCAGCGGTGAGAAGAGATTGGCCTCTGAGCTGTTATAGGTGCGAGCGAACCCAAGCAACGGATCGGCAGCGCCGTAGGAGATGTCGACCCACGAGTCGGTGAAGTTGCCCGTGGCGGCGTTGACGGGGTCACCGGCGTAGCCCTGAGACAGCATGTCGGGACCGGCCACCAGACTCGGGTCGGTGATCACGCAGTCTGTGATGATGGCCCCAGCGCTGTTGGTCACCCACACCTTGGTGAAGGTGTGCGACATCAGACCATCGGCCGGGCCGATGTTGATTGTGCCCCCGATCGCCATCTCGAACCAGAACTGGTCGTCCTGACCAGTAAGGTTCGTGACCTTGAAATTTGAGGTGTTCACGAACTGCACATTGCTGTTCCAGTAGTAGCCCGGACCTTGAAAGGGGTCCTGATCAACGAAGTCGCCTTTGGAGCCATCGGGGGCAAGCTTCCAGAGATTCATCCAGCCGCCGTCCCAGTTGCCTGAGTCCAACGTCGACTTCGTCATCTGCATCCCACCAACCCGCAGCGTCGCACCGGCAGGCAGAGAGATGATGGCCGACTGCTTCTGGCCTCCACCCGCGTACACCGGCGACCGCAACTCGTTGAACACCTCACACGTCGGATTGGCAGCAGCCGGCGGGGCGGGCGGAACCGCCACGACACTCGCCGCCAACATCACAGCAATGACCACACCAACAACAAGGCGGCGGACAACGTGCGGGCGGCGTCCACGCTGGCGATCCACTAACTGGGCGGCAAGACGTTGGGTGTTCACAACAATGGCTCCTCGAGATGGCTGCTCGAATCGTAGAACGACACCCATGTCGCAAACCGGCCAACCTTGTGACGCAAAACGACAAGCCCGTGACGCAAAACGACAAGCCCGTGACGCAAAACGACAAGCCCGTGACGCAAAACGACATGGCCGTGTCGTAAAACGACAAACGCAGTTAGCTCACCGCTCGGATGTCGTCTAATGTTGCTGCTTGTGCCGCCGACACAAGAAACTTACGAAGCGATCCGTCTAGCCGCCACCCGCATCGCCGCCTACGCAGAGTCGATCCAACAGGCCCACGCATTCGGCCACGGGCCCGGGCCGAAATCTGGGGTCGCGAGTACCAAGAGAAAGCCATGCAGGTCTACACCAAGACCATCCCCTGGGACTACTTGGTCAACCTCGCCCGGCAATTCAAGAACATCAGCCGCGACATGACAGTCGCCCCGACACCAGCAGCAAACATCACCAACGAGTGGTTCATCGTCACCGAGTACCTGCGAAACGCAGCCGAGGTCATACTCTCATTCGCTCCGCCGACCGCCCCCACCGCCAAACATCCACTCGCAACAGCAACACCATCAGTAATGGAGTTCGGCCTCCTCGCCGAAATCGCATCGGCGGCCGGCGCCGAAGAACTCCGCAACGCAAGCCTGAGCATCCGCCAGGCAATGCACGAACAAGCGACCACGGCAACCGCGAACCCACTATCGCCAAACCAGACTCAGATCCTCCACCTGCTCGCCACCGGTCACACCATCCTCGAGATCGGCGAGACACTGGGCTACTCGATCCGAACAATCCAACGGAAACTCACCGAGATACAGGTCCAACTCCAAGTCGGAACGCGCCACGAAGCGATCACAGCCGCAACAACCAACAACTGGCTAAACCCGACACAGCCCCCCGGCCCGAGCACGAGACCTCCAGCCGATCGGTAGGACCCCGTTCCCGCCAGACGGGAACGAATAACGGTCACTAAGCCGGACATAATCTACATTATGCAGTGATGAGTCAACTCAGCGGTTCGCCGACGCACCTACTGACAAGCTGGCGGCGTTCCTTCCCATCAGCTGGCTAGTGGAGTACTCCGATCACGACCCGGGCGGGCGAGGTCAGGCGACGAGCGCCGCCGACGGGGCATGGGCGGGAAGCCGCCCGGCCTCGGCTCTGGCCACCAGCTCGGCTCGTCCTTCGGGACACTGCTCGATGAACGGACACCAGCCGCACAGCACCGAGGGGCGGGGCTCGAACTCGTCGCTCCCGCAGGCCTGATCGATCTCGACCCAGGCCTCGGTGAGCATGGCAAGGGCGTTGTCGATCCGGGCCTGGGTGACCCGGATGTCGAGGATGCGCTGGCCGAGATAGAGCAGCCGGGCCCGGCTCGGAAGCTCCCCGGTCTCCGACGCCAATGCGGCGGCGTACAGCATCACCTGTTGGATCTTGTCGTGGCGCCACCGGTAGCCGGGCAACGTGCCCGACTTGTAGTCGCTGACGACCAGGTCCTTGCCGATGCGGTCGACGCGGTCAATGATGCCGACGAAAGGAACCGGCCCCAGTTCGACCTGGAGTTTCTGCTCGGTGGACACGACATCGACCGTTGACGGGTCCTCGATCTCCCACAGACCGGCGATGGCGAGCCAGGCATGCCACCGGAACGCCCTGGCCCCGTCGGTGTCGAGTTCGAGGCCCTGGTAGTCGTCGGTGGCGGCGAACTCGTTCCAGGCCGTTCGGGCCAGGTTCTTGGCCGCTTCGACTGTTCGACCACGGGGTTCGTCCTGGCAGAGGAGCTCGAGTACCCGATGGGCGAAGGTGCCGACCAGCGCGGCCCGGCCCGACGGATCGGGAAGCCGATCCACGTACTTGAACCGCCAGCGTCTCGGGCAGCTGGTGAACGCCGCCGCCGAGGACGGGGAGAGATAGGGAGGCTTGTCGGCCATCACGACCATCCTGGCGGACCGCTGTGACAATCTGGGGGATGGTCGGTGGGTGACGACGTCGGACGACGGATCGTCACGGTCAGATGTTGCGACCGGAACCGCGGCGTCGGCTCGATCCGCCGAAGCTCCGTCCCGAACCTCGACGGGCCGGGCGGCGGGTCGAGCCACCGGGTCGCAGTACACCGCCGCCGAGGGAGCCCCCGCCGACCGAACCCGACCGACGTTGGGTGCGGCGGCTGCGGGGCCGGTTCATCTGCCCGAGAATGATGCTGCCGAGAACGCCGCCCAGCCCACCGCCCAGGCCGCCTCCGCGGCGGCCGTAGCCGCTGGAGCGGGAACGCCGCCGAGGAGCGGTCCGGGGCAGGCCGGCCCCCGGCCCGGTTCCCAGGACCGACTCGTCACGACCCAGCGCCGGTCTGTCGTTCTCCGCCCGCTGCCGGGCCGCCTCCGCTTCCGCCCGTTCGGCCTCGGCCGCCTCGACCTCGGCGGGGGAGGGAGGCACCGGTCGACCGTCGAGCTTCGCCTCGATCATCTCGAACTGCCACTCGGCGTGGTCGATGCGGTCATCGAGCGCATCCACCTCCTCGGGGGTGGACGCGCCGTCGATCTCGTGGCTCACATCCTGGTAGGTACGGCTGGCCTGTTCGTAGGCCACGATCAGCTCCGTGTTCTCCGATGCCACGACCCGGTCGCCGAGATCGATCACCCGATCGGCGTTGTCGCGTAGCTGTTCCTTGATCTCGGCCCGGTCGGATTCGAGTTCCTCGCGCATCTCCCGATCGGCTTTGCGGCGGCCGCTCCAACTCCGGAACAGCAGGAAGCCACCTCCCAACACCAGGAGCCACAGCAGGATCGAACCGATCCCGATGCCGCCGGACGAACCTGTCGACTCCGTGCCGCCTCCGCCGGTCGTCGTCGGTGTGGACGATCCCGATGATCCGGTGACGCCGGCTGAGATGGCTGAGGTGAACGCGTCGAGGCCCTCGGCGTCGTTGTCGGTGCTGAACCCGGCGAGCGCAGCCAGGTCGGCCTCCTCGAGGGTGGCCACGTCGAAGCCTGACGGCGCCTCGATGTAGTAGCCGTCGTCGATGAGCACGACGACCAGCCGGTATGAAGAACCTCGGCGGTCCAGCTCGTCCCACACGGCGCCGGCGACGCCGGCCGCCTCGTCGACGCCGCCGCTCCGATCCAGGCGTATGAAGGCGACGCCGAGATCGTTGGCCCGCTTGATGGCGGCCGAGAGTTCGCCGTCGGGCCCCTCGTCGAGGTAGTAGCCGCGTTGCTCCACCGAGTCGGCGATGTCGGTCGCCGACTGGGCTGCCGCCAGTGAGGCCGTCGACAGAACAAGCCCGACGGCCACAACCAGGCCAAGAACCAGCCTGGTCGACGACAAAGAACGGGTCGCCCGTATTGATGTGGTCACGAGCGTGGATTCTATCGGCTGACCCCCGGGGCTGCCGCTCCGCCGCCGGTAGGGCCGACGACCCGAGCGGGCGGGCGATGCACGCTTATTCGGGATTGCGACCGATCTCGCGCTCGACTCGTCGCTGCAACCAGGCGGACGTCTCCCGCCGGGCTTCGGTCTCCGCCTCGATCGACAGGTAGGCGTGTTTCCAGTTGCGGTGGAACCTGAGCCCTCGGGCGAATGAACCGACGTAGCGACCGGAGAATCCAAGCCGGCCCTGTTCGTACCACTGGCGAACGTGGACGAGTTCGTGGGCGAGCAGGGGACTGTTGCCCTGCTCGTCGACGTCGTGAGCCAGCAGGATGGTCGTCCCCAGGGTCATGCCGTCGTAACCACCGGGGAGACTCGGCACCGAAATCACCCGCACCCGCCGGGCGAGGTACTTGGGGAGCACATCGTAGGAGTCGAGTTCCGACTGGTTGAGTGATCGACCAACTCGCTTCACGCCACTTACAGTAGAGGACCGGTGACCGAACGCCGAGTACGGCCACACGGGAACAACCACACCGACGGAACCGGAGTGAGAAGCTTGCCTCTCGAATCAGCGACCGACGACCAGTCTTCCGGCCGGCACCGACTGGTCCTCCTGGCCGGTCTCGCGACGCTGGCGGCCGCCTGGCGCCTGCTGGCTCGCCGTCGCCCCAAGGCCCGGGAGCACCGACCGCTGGGCCGCACCGGACTGATCGGCCGGAATCTGCGGATGGCCCGTCTGGCGAGCCGGTCCGGCCGACGGTACGCCTTCCACCGTGCCCGGCGGACGTTCGCGTCGGTCGAGCGGCAGGTCGAACTCGATGAGGCGTTCCAGATGCGAACCGCCGCCGACGTGACCCGGGAACTCGGCAACATGAAGGGCGCGATGATGAAGCTCGGTCAGATGGCCAGCTACCTCGACACAGGGCTACCGGACAACGTCAAGACCAGCCTGGCGTCGCTTCAGAGCGACGCCCCACCGATGTCTCCCGAGCTGGCGGCGGGCCAGATCATCGACAATCTCGGCGCGTCTCCGGAGGAGCTGTTCGCCGAATGGGACCCGCAGCCGATCGCCGCGGCGTCGATCGGCCAGGTCCACCGGGCCATCACCCACGACGGCCGCGCGGTGGCGGTGAAGGTCCAGTATCCGGGGGTGGCCGACGCTGTTCGCTCCGATCTGGCCAACGCCGGGTGGATCTTCGGCGGGATCGCCGCCATGTTCCCCGGCGTCGAATCCGAACCGATCGTGGCCGAGATCAAGAACCGGCTGATCGAGGAACTCGACTACCGGCAGGAGGCGGCCA
The DNA here is from genome assembly GCA_965216675.1 of Acidimicrobiales bacterium. Classification (GTDB taxonomy): domain Bacteria; phylum Actinomycetota; class Acidimicrobiia; order Acidimicrobiales; family SZUA-35; genus JAHELU01. Next base: position 4,874,525 of record CBDCGK010000004.1, read on the forward strand.
ACCAGCGACTGTTCGCCGAGTACTTCAGCGGTCACCCCTACATCACCGTGCCCGGGGTGGTCGACGAGCTCTGTGGCGACCAGGTCCTCGCCACCGACCTGGCCGTCGGCCATCGCTTCAGCGACGTCACGACCTGGGACCAGCACGAACGTGACCTGGCAGCCGAAACGCTGTTCCGCTTCTCCTTCGGCGCGATCTACCAGCTCCACTCCTTCAACGGCGACCCCCACCCGGGCAACTACCTCTTCGCCCGCGGCGGGCGGATCACGTTCCTCGACTTCGGGCTGGTGAAACGGTTCGACGCCTCGGAAACCAAGCTCTTCCAGGATCTGATCGTGGAAATGGTGCTGCGTAAGAACGTCAACGGCTTCCGCCGTGTCGTGACCGACGTCGGCATTCTCGCCCCCGAGGTCGATGTCGACGACGACGTGGTCTACGACTACTTCAGCTACTACTACCGCTACGTCCTCAATGACGAGCCGACCACCATCGACGCCGCCTACGCGGCCCACGGTGTCGAGCACCTGTTCAACACCAACGGTCCCTACCAGGACCTCATGAAACACCTGAACGTTCCCCCGGCCTTCGTGGTTCTCCAGCGCATCACGCTGGGCCTGATGGGATTGTTCGCCGATCTCGAGGCCACCGCCAACTGGCAGGCAATCGCCCGCGAACTGTGGACGTTCACCGACGGTCCACCGTCCACGCCGATGGGCGAGGAGATCGCCCGCTGGGAGGCGAGTCGAGGCCGATCACCGTCGGCCGACATCGTCCGCTGACCGCAAACCCGGTCCTTCCCCGGCCCCCGCCCCCGCCATGCGCGTTCGCGGGCGAACTCGACCGATTGTGACCGTTTCCGCCCGCGAACGACCGCCCCGACCGCCCCTGCCGTCACGCCGGTCGACGGGCCGGTCGTTGCGGTGGCGGGCAGTGTCCCTCCGGGCACTCGAAGGGCCACGGGCCCTGGGACCCCAGAGCGACCGGTGTTGCACCGGCGGCGATCTCGTCGATCAGCGCGACGATCATGTCGACGTATCGGGTGTCGGTGCCCACGGTCGGCACCCGCACGTAGGCCAGGCCCACGTCGGCCGCGGTCCGGGCGGCCTGGGTGTCGAGGTCGAACATGACCTCCATGTGATCGCTGGTGAAGCCCAGCGGCACCACGACGACGCCGTCCGGCCAGTCGTCGCTCGCCGCCAGAGCCCGGAGACGGTCGTTGATGTCAGGCTCGAGCCACGGCACCTGCGGGGGACCACTGCGGCTCTGGTACACCACCTCATGGTCCGGCCGGTCGTGACCGGCGGATTCGATCCGGTCGAGGACGAGGCCCGCGGCGTTCGCCAGCTGGTCTTCGTAGTCGCAGCCGGTGGCCATCGACACCGGAATCGAATGAGCGCTGAACAGCACCCGTACCGATCGACACTCCGACAGCCTGGTGAGGCCGGTCGCCAGGTGGTCGGCCAAGGGCTCTATGAAACCCGGATGGTTGTAGAACAGACGCAGCTTCGTGAGCAGGGGAGCGCCCGTCCCGACCTCGGAGGCCGCCCGGGCCAGGTCCTCCCGGTACTGGCGACAGCCCGAATAGCTGCCGAATGCCGAGGTGACGAAAACCGCGGCGTGGCGTACCCCGTCGAAGGTCATCCGGGCGACGGTGTCGGAAACGAACGGATGCCAGTTACGGGCGCCGAAGTAGACCGGCAGGTCTCGGCCGACCACGGTCAGCCGGTCCGACAGCGAGGCGGCCAGTGCCCGGCACTGGTCGTTGATCGGCGAGCGGCCGCCGAACTGCTCATATTGTTCGGCCACCTCGGCGAGCCGTTCGTCGGGAACGTTGCGACCTCGGGTCACGTTCCGGAGGAAATCCATGACGTCCTCCGGGCGCTCCGGCCCGCCGAACGAGAGGATCAGGACGGCGTCGACGGGGACACCGGGGTTTGGGCGTGGTTGCGACATCGCATCGAGCCTACGTCGGCGGTCGTCGCGCCCCACGGGCCCGGAAAGGGGGAGATCCCCAACCCCACATGGGCCGTGAGGCCCAGTGGGATGAGCAGATGATCGTGTTTTCTCAACGAGCGGCCTGAGGCGGACGATACATCGGGGGCACGACATGGCGCCCCGGTGCTCGCGGTCGCCGTCAGCCCCCTGAGGAGACCGATGAGGACATCCAAGCGGCTCACCGCCGGACTGTTGGCCACCGCCACCGCAGCGGGTGGCGCCGTGGTGGCGCTGGGATTCGAACCCGGCTCGTCCGATGCCGACCTCCCACCCCCGCCGCCGCTGCTGGAGATGTCGGCACCGGAGCCGATCATCCCCGGTGACGGACTCGAGCGCCTCATCGTCACCGTCCCGTCCACGGTGGGCGAACCCGGATCCGACGGTTCGTCTCCGGCACCGAAGCCCGACCCCGATGAGCCAACCGACGATGATGGCGACCTCTTCGAGTCGCTGCCCGCCGACGCCGAGCGCATCGTGGTCAACGACGGCCGACTCGGCTACGTCGACGGCAACGGCCGTTTCGTCGCGTTCGGTGCCGGAGCCGATTCGAATGGTGACGTCGACGGCGACGGTGGCCGGTCCGCCATGGTCGAAAATCTGGCCTCCCTCCCCGGTGTGGAATCGGTCGAGCCCATCGGCGACGGCAGCTTCGCAGTCCGGACCACCGAACCGGAACAGCTCGACGAACTCACCGACCTCGGGGTCACGGTCAGCGAGGAAATGTACTTCGCGCTCACCAACGACCCCTATGAGCCGTATCAGTGGTCCCTCGACAACACCGGTTCCAATCTCGACGGTGTGTCGTCACTTCCGAATGTCGAGCAGACCCCCGACGCCGACGTCGACGGATCCGAAGCCCGTCTCGGTGCCACCGGGCAGGGTGTCGTCGTGGCCATCGTGGACTCAGGCGTCGATCTGTCGCACCCCGAGCTGGAACATGCAGCATGGGTCAACCCCGGCGAAGACTGTGATTCCGGGTCCGGAAACGGCATCGACGATGACGGCAACGGATACGTCGACGACTGCTCGGGCTGGGACTTCGGTGACAACGACCGGCAGATGTTCGACGGTTCGAACAACGCCCACGGAACCCACGTCGCCGGCATCGTGGCCGCCCGAGCCGGGAACGGCCAGGGAGTCGCCGGCGTCGCTCCGGACGCCAAGATCATGGACCTGAAGGTCTCCGACCGAATGGGCGCCATTCCGACGTCGTCCATCGCGAGGGCCATCCGCTACGCGGTCGACAACGGAGCCGACGTCGTCAACCTCTCGCTCGGCAGCCAGCCGGGCGCCCCGCTGGCTGGAGCGACCGAAATCGCCGGCGCGGTGGATTACGCCCGGGTGAACGGTGTGCTCCTCGTGGTGGCCGCCGGCAACAACGGCATCTCGCTCGATCAGGCTCCCGTCTATCCGGCCAGCCTCAACACGTCCAACATGTTGGTGGTCGGAGCCTCCGATCCCACCGACCATCGCACGTCGTTCTCCAACTACGGCTCGGCGGTCGACCTGTTCGCTCCGGGCCTCTACATCCTGTCGACCACACCCAACGGGCAGCTCGCATTTCAGAGCGGCACCAGCCAGGCATCGCCGATCGTGGCCGGCGCGGCCGCCCTCGCTGTGGAATCGCTCGGGACAACGGACCACGCCGCGGTCATCGATCGGCTGACCGCCTCAGCCGACAGTCTGCCCCAGCTGCAGGGCCAGGCCGCCAATCCGCTGCGTTCGAATGCCGCTCGTGCGGTGGGCGTCGCCGTCGGAGCGGTGGGCACCCCCGACGGTGCCGGTGACAGCGGCGGTTCGGCCGGTTCGGTCGGATCGGTCACCGTGCGGGGACTGGCCGGCGACGAGTCAGGTCGCGTGTCGGCCTCGATCGCCATCGTCGTCGAGGACGACGCCCTGGATGAGCCCTTCGGCTGGGAGGCTTCGCTGTTCGCGCTCGAGGGCGGGCGGCTCTTCGCCATCCCCGACCATGCGGTGACGGCCGGCCCGACCGGTGCCGCCGAGACGACCACGACCGACGACCGGGGATCGGTCGCCCTGGCCGACGACGTCAGCCAATCGGCCCAGTGGGAGACAGACCTGCCGGGCGGGACCTACGCCCTGCTCATCGAAGCGGTACCCGAAAGCGATCCCGACATGAGGCTCGGCGACGGATTCCTGGCCACGTTCGCCGTGGGCGGGCCCGACGGTGACGGAAGCGGCGCGGGTGGCGAGCCGGGTGACGGCTCGGGTTCGGGAACCGATGACGGTTCAGACTCCGACGATTCGACGTCCGGGGGTGGTGATGGATTCGGTGGCTCCGGTGACGGTTCGGGTTCGGGAACCGACGACGGTTCGGGTTCCGACGATTCGACGTCCGGGGGTGGTGATGGATCGGGTGGCTCGGGTAGCTCCTCCGGTTCGACCGGTGGTGGCGGCTCCGGCGGGGACAGCACGCCCGGTGGCGGCTCGAGCGGAGACGGCTCCGGCGGTTCGACGGGTGATTCGACCGGCGGTTCGTCGGACGGCTCGACCGGCGGTTCCGGCGGTGGATCGGTCGATCCCGGTACCGGCGGCGGCTCCGGTGGCTCGACCGGCGGCACCGGTGACCCGTCCGGGGGCTCCGGCGGCTCGTCCGCCCCATCGCCCGGCTCCGGGGCGGGTTCGAACGGCGACTGGGCCATCGTCGACCTCTCCCCTCAGGTCGGATTCGTCGACACCTACAACGTCGTGTACATCTTCGGTACCTTCGCCGAGTCGGTCACGGTGTGGTTCGGCAACAGCCCGGCCCGGACGGTGTCGCAGACCCAGAGCCTGATGATCGTGGAGACCGACCGGCGGGCCCAGCCGGGGATCGTCGATGTCACGCTGCGTCGGCAGTCCGACGAGGTGCTTCGCCTGCCACAGGCCTATTCCTTCGTGACCTTCGATGGCGGTGGTGCAACCGACGGGGGACCGGTGGACGACCCCGGTGACGGGTCCGAAGGCGGCTCACCGGTCGGGGGAACCGGTGGATCGACCGGCGGTGGATCGGACAGCGGCCCCGACGGAGCAACCGGCGGATCCGGCGGCACCGGCTCGGATCCGACCGGAGGCGGCGACACCGGCGATGACTCGGGAGGCGGTTCGGATGGGCCGACCGGCGACCCCGTCACCGACGGCGGCGATTCCGGGGATTCCGGTGATGACCCATCATCAGATGACGATTCCACCGACGACGGTTCCGACGGTGGAGGTGGCGGCTCGAGCGGCAACCTGGTGGACTCCAGGGCGCCGCGACCTCGAGCATCGATCAACGGTGAGCCACGCGAACTGAGCAACGGTCTGATCGGCGTGCCCGTGACGGGCGTCAACGTCGTCGGACCGATACCCTCGTGCGGCCTGGACCCCTGTCGGGCCCGGCGGGTCTGACGAGACGGCCCTTTGGATCGAGCCGGCCCGCTGTCGGGTCGGTTCAGCCGGCGGCGGCGATCGACTCCCGGGTCGACTCCAGTTCCAGCTGGCGGCGGCGGGCTCGATCACGGGCCTGGACGACCGCTCGTCGGCTGGGGGATCGGGGTGCATAGCCGGCAGCGGCCCGCTGTTCGTCGTTCTCGCACCCCCAGAAGCCGTGTTCCCGGTTCAACCGGGCCGTGGTGCGGCACTCGATCATCACCGGACACGACTCGCAGTAGGCGGCGGCGATGGCCTCGCGTTCGACGCGACGCTCCGGGCGTTCGGCCGCCGGCCCGAAGAACACATGCGTGAGCCCCTTGCACACACCCCTGTCGGACCAATCCGAGCTGGTTTCGGGATGTAGTGCGTAATCAGTATCCATGCTTGAGATCCACCGTTGTTCTTGACTGCCGACCGAGCGGGCTTTACCCGGCCTTTACCCTCCGACGAGGTTAAACACGGCCTGAGCAATCGGTCAAAACTTCAACCTGTGGCCTTTGTCACGTCGTCTGCACTGTTTGGTGACGTTGTTCGGTGATGCTGTTCGGCGACTTGAGCCATCGCGAATGGAAATCCTAACCCATCGCCACAACACACGGGGCGATGACCCTCGGGTCGGACGGAGACGGCCCACCCGACGAGGTCCTTAAACACCGGACGATGTCGACCGATTGATTACGAGAGGCAAACCCCGTTACACGGAACCTGGAGGTTCGATGACTCGGCAAGTGGCTGTGATCGTGGATGATGATCCCGACATTCGGGCGATGGTCGCGATGAAACTGACATCAGCGGGCTACACCGTCCATGAAGAGGTCGACGGCGAAGCTGGCCTCGCCGCGATCCAACAACTGGACCCGACCGTGGTCATCCTCGACTGGATGATGCCGCGCATGAACGGACTGGAGGTGCTCCAGCGCCTGCGCGCCGACGACGAAACCAGAGACACCCCGGTGCTGCTGCTGACGGCGCGAGCTCAGGAGGACGCCATCGAGCGCGGCTTCGCCGCCGGTGCCGACGACTACGTCGTCAAGCCTTTCAGCCCCCGGGAGCTGTTGACGAGGATCGATGCCCTTCGCCTGCGGGGGGAGCGACGCGCCGTCGTGGCCGACACCGTTTCGTGATGCCCGGTTTCGATGTGATCCTGTTCCTGGCACTCGGCGTGCTCCTGGCAACGCTGCTGGCCATTGCCGGCGTCACCGTGTTCCACCACCTGTGGACCCGTCGACGGCTCCTGGAGCGGGAGGCGCTGGCGGACGAGATCCGACCACAACTCCTGGCGATGCTGGTCGAGGACGATCCTGATCTGTCTGGTTTCGAGAGCGACCAGGGCCTGCGAAGCAGCATGATCGACGACCTGGCCGAGGCGTTGATCGGCAAGCTTCGTGGCGCCGACCGTGAGCGGCTCGTCGAGCTGCTCGAGCGTCGAGGGGCACTCGAGCGGGCGCGCCGTGATCTTTCCAGCCGGAGGTCAACGGTGCGGGCCAGGGCGATCCAGTTGCTCGGCTCCACCGGTGCGCCGGACACGCTGGGTCACCTGACCCCGTCGTTGCGCGACCGCAACCGCAGGGTCCGTGAGGTCGCCACCCGATCCGTCGGCCGCCTCGGCGACCCGGCGGCCGCAGGCGGACTCCTCGCGCTGTTGGCCACCACCGATCGTCCGGTCCCCGATCACCTCGTCCGCATGGCGCTGTTCCGTCTCGGACGGCCCGCCATTCCCGAACTCATCGGTGAGCTGGCCAACACATCGCCGACGGTGCGCTCCTGCGCCGCCGAGGTGCTCGGCCATCTCGGTGCCGCCGAGGCGATCGACTCCTTGGCCGACCTGGCCTTCTTCGACGAGGACGGGACCGTCGCCACGACCGCGGTTGCAGCCATTGATCGGATCGATGGGCCGGGCACGGCTGACGCCCTTCGACAGCTGGCCACAGGCGCCCAGGCCCCTGACGTCCGTGAGATCGCGGTCGAGGCTCAGGAGCGACGAACAGCCGCAGCCGGCGGCGACCTGGTCGCTGTTCCGGCCGACGCAGGGGTGGCCGGTGGTTGAGATCGCCAAACTCCTGCTCGGATGGTTCGACCACTTCGTGCTGTTCTACTTCCTCGTCTTCAACTCGATCTTCCTCGTTCTCGTCCTGGCCGGAGGAGCCGAGGTCATCCGAGCCCGTCGGCAGGTCCAGCCCATCAGCCTCGAGGAGGTGTTCGCGTATCCGTTGACACCGGACGTGTCGGTGGTGGTGCCCGCCTTCGACGAGGAACTCACCATCATCGACAGCGTGCACGGCATGTTGAACCTGCGGTATCCCTCCCACGAGGTGGTCGTCGTCGACGACGGCTCGACCGACCGGACCTTCGAGCTGCTCGACAACGAGTTCGACCTCGAACCGTTCGATGCCGTCATCGATCCGGCGATCCGGGTCATCGGCTCGATCTTCGCCAGCTACCGGTCCCGGGTCGACCCGAGGCTCATCGTCGTGCGCAAGGAGAACGCCCAGACCCGCTCGGATGCGGTCAACGCAGGCCTCGCCGTCGCCACCAAGACGCTGGTCTGCATGACCGACGCCGACTCGATCTTCGACCCCGACGCCCTTCTTCTCGTGGCCCGGGCCTACCTCCGGGATCCGGAGCGAACGGTTGGGATCGGAGGCACGATCCGGGCGATCAACGGGTCGTCGGTGACCCGCGGCCATCTGGAGGACGCCAAGGCGCCGGCGACCTGGACGGCTCGGATCCAGGTCGTGGAGTATCTGCGATCGTTCCTGCTCGGTCGAGTGGCGTGGTCTCGTCTGAAGGCACTGATCATCGTCTCCGGAGCGTTCGGGGTCTACCGGCGCGAGCTGCTCTCCGAACTCGGCGGCCTCGACCCCACAGCCTTGGCCGAGGACGCCGAACTCGTCGTCAGGGTGCACAAGCACATGCGTGACCGGGACGTCGACTACCGGCTGGCCTTCCTGCCCGATCCGGTCTGCTGGACCGAAGTGCCGAACTCGTTGAGTCAGCTGGCCAAGCAGCGTCGGCGTTGGTCACGGGGCCTGGCCGAAGTGCTGTGGCTCCATCGCCGAATGCTGTTCAACCCCCGGTACGGCCGCATCGGCCTGGTGGCTCTGCCCTACTACCTGATGTTCGAGCTGTTCGGTGCCATCATCGAGTTCGTTGGCGTCGGGGCGGTGCTGCTCGGGTTCGCCCTCGATCTGATCAACACGAGGATGGCGATCATCGTGGCGGTCGTGGCCCTGCTCTACGCCATGGTCCTCTCCGCGATCACCATCCTGATCGAGGAGTTCTCGTATCGACGCTACACCCGCCCGCTGGATCTGCTGAACGTCGCCCTCGCCGGGTTCATCGAGATCACCGGATTCCGCCAGATTCACGCGTTCTGGCGCACCCACGGCCTCATCAGCGCGCTCCGCCGTTCGGAATCGACCTGGGAGAAGCCGGACCGGGAGGGATTCGGATCGTCCACCGAGGAGTCGCCGGCCATGGTCGGCTCGGCGTCATGACCAAGGAGACGCATCCGACGGAGCTCACGCCGCCCGTCTCGCGGCCGGTGACCGAAACGTCCATCGAGGCGCTGGCCTACGGCCTGTCCCACGATATCCGGGCTCGACTGCGGGGCGCGGGCGGATTCCTGGAGCTGGCCCGGCTCGAGCTGGCCGACGGAGCCGACGTGACCTACTTCCTCGACCGGGCTGCGGCGTCGGTCGATCTCGCCGACCGCATGACGGCCAGGCTCGTCCGCTACCTCCGCATTCCCACGGTGACAGACGGCGTGTCGGTCGATCCGGCCGACTCGGTGCGCACCGCCGCTGCAGCACTCACCGACGGTCCGGAGACCATCATCGATGCCCTGCCTGGAGTCGAGGGCGATCCTGCGTTGCTCGTCAACGCGGTCGTCGAGGTACTGGACAACGCCGCCCGCTATCGCTGCGACGACGAATCGCCGGTCGTCCGGGTCAGCGGTGCTGTCGAGGAGAGCTGGACCGTCCTGCGATTCGCCGACAACGGATTCGGTATCGCGCCCGACCGGGTCGACAAGGCATTCGAGCTGTTCCGCCAGGTACACCGGGTCGGTGACACCCCCGGTAGTGGCATGGGACTTCCCATCGCCCGGCGAAGCATCGAGTCGCAGGGCGGCACGTTGTGCATCGGGCCCGGATCCGAGCGCGGCTCGGTTGTTGAGATCCGTCTTCCCGTTTCACCCCCCAGTTGAACCCGGAGAACCGGACGATCATGAGCCCCGACACCTCATCGCAGGCGATCCGTATCCTCATCATCGAGGACAACCCGGACGATCTGACGCTCATCGGCGCCGTGCTCCGCCGGGCCACCTTCGAGGTGGACGCCGCCACAACCCTGGCCGACGCCCGATCGATGCTTCGGTCCGGGAGCTACGACCTGTTGTTGTCGGATCTCGGTCTGCCGGACTCGGCGGGGCTCGACACCTACAGTGGGCTGGCCGAGGTCGACCCATCGGTACCGATCGTGATCCTGTCGGGTGACGAAGACCTCGACCTCGCCGTCGAGGCCGTCCAGATGGGGGCTCAGGACTACCTGACCAAGTCGGCCGAGAACTATCGCGAGGTGTTGACCCGGGTCATTCGCTTCGCCGTCGAACGTCACAGGTTGGCCGCCACCGTGGCTCGCCACGAGCAGATGCTGCGCCGACTGATCGATCGGAGCCCCGACGGGATGCTGGTCATCGACGAGGACCGGCAGTGCCGCCTCATCAACCCGACGGCCCTTCGGATGGTGGACGATCCGGCCTCACTGTTCGCCTCCGACGAGATGCTGTTCGCGGCGCGTGATCGGTTCATCCGCATCGACACCGGGTCGGTCGACTCCGGGTCCTCGGCCATCGAGGCCACCGCGTCGCGTATCGAGTGGGACGGCGGGCCGGCCTTCCTCGTGGTTCTCCGCGATGTCACCGACCTGGCCCTGGCGGCCGAGGCGGCACGCAATGATCAGCAGACCCTCTCCCACGAGCTCCGCACTCCCGTGGCCAGCATGCTCGGCTACGTCGAGATGCTCCAGGACGGAGATATGGGGCCGCTGTCGGTCAGCCAGCTCGCCGCCCTCGGAGTCGTCGAGCGAAACGGCCGCCGACTACTCGAACTCTTGACCGAGATGTTGATCCTGTCACGGGTCGAGTCGGGCCAGGCGTCCGGCCAGGACATCGAGGAGATCGCGCTGGGCACGCTGTTCGAAGGAGTCCGTGCGATGATCCGGCCACTGGCCGAGGACGCCAAGGTCACGGTCGTCCACCCCGAACGCGTCCCGCATGCCGTGGTTCGAGGCAGCCTCGACCAGATGGAACGCATCCTCTTGAATCTGATCACGAACGCGATCAAGTTCACCCCCGGTGACGGGAAGGTGACGCTTTCGGTCGAGCAGATCCAGCAGGAGATCGTGATCTCGGTCTCCGACACCGGCATCGGCATTCACGCCGAGGATCTGGATCATGTTTTCGAGCGGTTCTACCGGGCCCAGACGTCATACGACAACGCAATCGCGGGCACCGGGCTCGGTCTGGCTCTGACAAAGGCGCTCGTCGAGGCCCACGGCGGCACCATCTCGGTTACCTCCGTGGTGGGGGAGGGATCGACGTTTGTGGTCCGACTCCCGGTTGTCGGTCAGCCCGCCCACGTCTGAGTGCCAAGGCGACCAGGCCGGTCGCATGCGGCGCTGATCAGTACTTCGGCAGGCAGACCATCGACAGCCAGTAGCTCTTGAAGCCGTCGAGGAGCTCGCGGAACTGCTGGAAGTCGACCGGCTTGACCATGTAGGCGTTGGCGTGCGACTCGTAGGCAAATCGCACGTCCTGGTCGGAATCCGAGGTGGTGAGCACGACCACCGGAATCGTCCGCAGGTCCTCGTCGGCTTTGATGCTGTTCAACAGCTCACCACCGCTCAGACCGGGGAGGTTCAGGTCGAGTAGCACGATGTCGGGGCGTGGGACGCCGGCGAAGGCTCCGACCCGATGGAGGAAGTCCAGCGCCTCCTCTCCATCACGCACCACGTGGATGTTGCTGGTGTCGGGGCCGCTGCGGAGCCCGATCATGGCGAGTTCCGCGTCGGCGGGATTGTCCTCGACGAGCAAGATGTTGGGGTATCGGGAGCCGCCGCCGGGTTCCGGCGACGCGGACGATCGATTGCCCACCGCCTGGTCAACTGTCATGTGAGAGACGCTTTCTCCGACGAAGGGGCCGCGGGCGAACCGGCAGCCGTCGTCGATCCTGTTCGTCGGTCGCCGGCGGCCCGGGCCGAGCCGGACACCGGATCCGTGATGTGGTCGGTGGCCCGCCGTCGGTAGCGGCTCGGATTGCCGCCGTTGTTGGTCGAGGGGCGGACGGCCATCTTGGGGAGGGTGATGTGGAAGGTGCTGCCCTCACCCGGGACGGACTCGACTCCTATCGAACCACTGTGGCGCTCGACGACGCGGCGGCATATGGCGAGGCCCAGGCCGGTTCCGGCTTGTTGCCCGTCCTGCTTGCCGACCCGCCTGAACAGCTCGAAGATCCGCTGGTGAAATTCGTCCTTGATGCCGACGCCATTGTCGGTGACGTCGATTCGCCAGTGATCGCCGAACTCGGTCGTTGAGATCGTCACGACAGGAGGCTCATCGGATCGGTACTTGATGGCGTTGGCCATCAGGTTCTGCATGAGACGAACCAGCTGGGTTTCGTCGCCCATGACCATCGGCAGCGGACTGCGTTCGATCCGGGCGCCGGTCTCGCTCACCATGCCGGCCAGCTCGTCGAGCGCCTTGTCGAGAACCTGATCCAGATCGACGGGTCGGAAGGGGGACTGGTTGCCTTCGAGCGACGAGTACTGGAGGAGCGAGCGGATGAGGTTGCTCATGCGCAGGGCGCCGTCGGACATGAACTGGAGCCACCGTTGGCCATCGTCGTCGAGCTGGTCGCCGTACCGGCCGGCGACGAGCTGCGAGTAGTTGCCGATGGTGCGCAGCGGCTCTTGAAGATCGTGGGCGGCGACGTGGGCGAACTGGGCCAGTTCGTTGTTCGAACGTTCCAGTTCTCTGGTGTAGTGCTCCAGCTCCAAGGATCGGCGTTCGAGCGTTGCCTTGGCCGCCGTCAGGTCCTCGGTCATGCCCTCGGCGATCTCCGATGCCCGCCGTTCGAGGGTGGTCAGTGTGCGGAGGGCGAAGAACAGGAGGATGTTGATCAGCGCGGCGACGGTGGCGATCAGTAGAGGCTGGTTCTCGTTGAGGTCGGCGGCCAGCTCGTCGGTGGCGGTGAACACGATCAGCCATTCGTGACCGGCGTGGGTGACCCGTGTCTCCCGGATACGGCCGGACTCTCCCTCGATGGTCGAGTCGCCGTCGGTGTCGTAGAGCAGGTTGTCGGCGGCCAGCTCCCCATTGTCGTAGATCTCGAGATTGAGGTCGCTTCGGGCTCCGACGATCTCGAACATGAGGTCACCCATCCTGAATGGAGCGTAAACCCAGCCGACGAATTGGGCTCGTCTCGCCTCGACCGTTGGCGGTGTCACACCGTTCTCGTAGACGGGCAGGTAGGTGAGGAATCCTCGCTGGACGTCGTCCTCGGTCTCCTGCACGAGGGTGATGAGTCCGGACGAGGCCGGCATGCCGGTGTCACGGGCTCGGGCCATGGCCTCCCGACGGATGTCGTTGCTCCACATGTCGAACCCGAACGCCCGCTGGTTGCGCCAGTCGAAGGGCTCGAGGTAGACGATGGCCGAGTATTCGTCGCGTGGCGGCTCGACGGGGCTGATCTTGTAGTCGGGGAATCCTTCGGCTCGAATTGCGGCCTCGTGCTCGGCGACGTCATCGGGATCGACGGGAACGGACCAACCCATGCCCTGGATGCCGGGCCAGTTCTGCTGCAACTCGAGCGACTCGACAAAGACCCGCCAACTGTCTCGGCTGACGTCGGGATTGGCATTGAACAGCGCAACGCCACTGGCCAGCACCTGTTGGTACGTGGCCATCCGCTCCTCGACGGCGGTGGTCACCTCGCCGGTACGGAACTCGAACCGCTGGTCGATGGCGTCGTTGAGGGCCTGTCGACTGTTGTACCAGCTGGCGATGCCGAGCAGCACCGCGAGCGCGAGAACCATCCGCGCCGCGCTACGCCCATGATCGGCGTTCACGAAGTGCCGGGCCGACAGTGGGCCCCCGGCGCTACGGCGCTTCATGGCGTGATCCTCCGTGCTGGTCGATGAAGGCGGACATGGTTGCTATCGAAGTTCCTATCGGTCCCGCCACGGTCGTGCTTAAGCCCGCACGGTATTCGCGCGGTCTGGTTCCTGTGCTTCGGTGACGGGCCATCCCGGCACCGGGGGCCCAGCAGTGGCACCATCGAAGGAATGCGTGTTGTTACGTGGAATCTGTGGTGGAAGTTCGGGCCGTGGGAGCAACGACAGCCGGCCATTGCGGCCGCGCTGGCCGACCTGGACGCCGACATCGTCGCGCTCCAGGAGGTCTGGGCCGACGACGACGCCGATCAGGCCCGGATCCTGGCCGACCGCCTCGGCCTCCACCTGATCCGATCACGACGAGACGACGGCTCACCCCAGCCGTTCGGCAACGCCGTGCTCAGCCGAGAGCCACTCAGATTGGTCGAGCAGGTCACCCTGCCCGACCTCGATGGGCAACCGACATCGCGGACGGCGTTGATCACGGTCATCGATTCCGAACCTGCGCCCCGTCTGTTCGTCACCACCCATCTTGCCTGGCAGTATCACGCCAGCGCCACCCGGCAGCGGCAGTTGCAGGTGATCGTCGACGCCGTCGACAAGCATCGCCATCCGGGTGGAGGCGCCGAACCGCTCCCGGTCATCATCACCGGTGACCTCAACGGCACGCCGGAGGCGCAGGAGGTTCGCCGGCTGACCGGGTTGGAACCCGGTTATCACCCGGAGCTGATCTTCATCGATGCGTGGGCGGCGGTCGGCGAGGGGAACGGGTACACCTGGACGAGGGACAACCCTCACGCCGCCGAGGCCAGCTGGCCTCGCCGAAGGCTCGACTACGTACTGGTGAGTTGGCCGCGTTCCAAACCGTTCTGCAGCCCGGTTTCGGCATCGCTGGCCGGCACCGATCCCGTTCCGGTCTCCGGTGGAGTGTCCATGGTCGGTTCGGACCACTATGCCGTCGTGGTCGAACTCGACGACCGGCTGGGGGACGCAACGACCTGACCCGGTTGCCGGCCTCGGCCCCCGTCCTCGGGATCGGGCTCGACGACGTGCAGCTCATCGGCGACCCCGTAGAGTGAAAGACCGCCCACGTTCGACCCCTGTCGTCGTCGCGCCAAAAGGACCGATCGATGTCTCACGAAGCGGAGCACGCCCCCCACCCCGATCTGGCCGCCGAACAGGCGTTTTTGGACTACGCCCACGGTTGCCTGGCCGCCATGCAGGATCGGGCCGTCGAGATGGCCCGGATCGGCCAGCGCTCCGTCGACCACGAGAACACGGTCGATGCCCGGGTGACCAAAGCCCATCTCGACAAGAGAGTCGATGCGGTACAGAGCGGCGGCGGGCCGTTGTGTTTCGGCCGAATCGACACCGACGACCGTGAACGCTGGTACATCGGCCGTCGTCACGTCGAGGACTCGGAGGCGAAGCCGGTCATCATCGACTGGCGGGCACCGGTGGCCGCTCCCTACTACCGGGCCACCGCCGTCGACCCCTGCGGCCTCGAGTTTCGCCGCCGGTTCAGCGTCGCCGAGCGGCGGATCGAGGCGATCTTCGACGAGGATCTGACCGATCCCGACAGCGCGGCCGCGTCTGGTATTCCCGATCCGCTGCTGGCCGAACTCGATCGATCCCGGTCGGGCACGATGAGCGACATCGTCGCCACCATCGCCGCCGAGCAGGACGTCATCATCCGGGCACCGATCGAAAGGCTGTTGGTCGTTCAGGGCGGGCCGGGCACCGGCAAGACCGCCGTCGGTCTTCACCGGGCGGCGTTCCTGCTGTACCAGCACCGCCTCGCCCTGGCCGACGCCAACGTTCTCGTGATCGGGCCGAATCCGCTGTTCCTCCGCTACATCGCCGACGTGTTGCCGTCACTGGGCGAGACCTCGGTTCGTCAGACGACGCTGGTCGGGCTGCTGTCGGCCAAGTACCGGGTGCGGGGTGTTGACCCTCAAGAGGTGGCCGAGGTCAAGGGACGGGCGGTCATGGCCCGAGTCGTCGAGGGGGCGGTTCGGGCCCGGATCGCGCCGCTTCCCGACGGGTTGGAGGTCCGGTCGGGTCTCGTCGTCGTCCGCTTCGACCAAACCGAACTCGCTTCGCTGATAAAGACGGTTCTGGACCGGCCGGTGGCCGTCAACGACGGGCGGGAGATCTTCCGCCGCCTGCTCATCGCTGAGAGCTGGCGGCGCCACAGTGCCCGGCCCGACGTGGACCCGGGCTCGGAACCGACCTTCACCGCCGGAGTGCGGGCGTCGGCCGAGTTCAAGACCGCAGTCGACAAGATGTGGCCCCGTCTGAGCCCGTCGGTTGTCATCCGCAGCCTGTACACCTCTCCGAAACGCCTGGCCGAGGCGGCTGCCGGGCTGCTCGATGTCGAGGATCAAGACCTCCTGCGCCGGCGTGGTACCAAGGCGGCCGCTGAACCGTGGACCGCCGCCGACCTGGCACTGCTCGACGAGGCGGAGGCCCGCTGTGACGGGGTTCCGCTCAGCTACGCCCACATCATCGTCGACGAGGCACAGGATCTGTCGCCGATGGATCTCCGTATGCTCGGCCGTCGAGCCGAGCGGGGATCCATGACCGTGCTGGGCGATCTGGCCCAGGCCACGGCCATCGGCGCCACGACGTCGTGGGAGGAGACGGTCGAGCACCTGACCGGCGCCGTTCGGGCGACCGGTGGAGGTGAGCCGGCGGCCTCGCTCCGCTCGATCCCGACGGGCGATGGTGGCGACCTGGTGCAGTTCACGGAGCTCACGGTCGGGTATCGGGTTCCGGCCGCAATTCTCGAGGTGGCGAACCGGCTCCTCGCCGAGGCCGCCCCAACGGTGACCCCGGCTCGATCGGTCCGCCCGGGGGGTGATCCGCCCCGTGTGATCGGCGTCGCCGACGACGGTGAGGTGGAGGAGCATTTGATCGAGCAGATCGAGCTGCTGACCGGGCGGCGGTACAGCATTGCCGTCATCGCGCCAGGATCCATGGTCGACGACGTCATCACCGGGCTCCGAAGCGGCGGTGTGTCCTGTGACCGGGTCGGTGGCGCAGGGCTCCCCGGCCGCGACGCGGTGGCGGTCCTCGACCCACTCACCGCCAAGGGTCTCGAGTTCGACGCGGTGCTGGTTATGGAACCCGGTGTCATCGCGGCGGCCGACTCCGGACTGCGCCATCTCTACGTGGCGATGACCCGAGCCGTCCAGTATCTCGCACTGGTCCACCGGCGGGGCCTACCGGATCTTCTCGGCCTGGGATGATCGTCACATCGAGGTCGACCTGACCGGGGCCGGAATCCGGGGCTCGGCCCGGGTGTTAGATGCGGTATGGCTCACACCGCACGAATCGAACCATCAGACAAGACCTGGACCGTCAGCCGAAACGGCAAGGTGATAGCCCGCTCGTCGTCGGCCGTCATGGTCCACGAACACTACAACGGCACCGATCTCGACCCGGTTCCCTACATCCCTCCGTCCGATGTCGAGGTCCAGTTGGACGGTCCGACCGGCCACTCCACCGCCTGCCCGGTGAAGGGTACGGCCGGTTACTACTCGGTCGATCTGGGCGACGGCTCGGCCGACGAGCTGAGCAACTCGGTGTGGTTCTACCCCGAGCCGATCGCACCGCTCGAGCCGATCGCCGGATACGTGTCGTTCTACGGCGACCGCTACGACATCACCTCCTCGTAGCACGCCAACCTCCGCCCGAACTTTGAGCCGCCACCGACCCCCTCGTGGGTCGTGGCGCGCTCAAAGTTCGGGCGGAATGGGTCGCTGGAGGCTCAAAGTTCTGAGCAGGTGGGGGCTTAGATGTCGAGGAGTTCGGCGTCGACGAACGCCGAGTTGGAGATGATGTAGTCCTTGCGGGTGGCGACGTCGGACCCCATCAGCACGTCGAACAGTTTCGCCGCCTTGGTTGCGGCTTCGGCGTCACCCATCGTCATCCGTTTCAGCACCCGCGTCTCGGGGTTCAGCGTGGTCTCGGCCAGCTCGTCGACGTTCATCTCGCCGAGGCCCTTGAACCGCTTCCACTTTTCCAGGCCGATCTTGTGTTTCTCGCTCAGCTCGGCCCGCTCGTCATCATCGAAGGCGTACAACATCTCGCCCTTGACCTTGGCCGCGAACAGTGGCGGCTGAGCGGCGTAGACCATGCCCTTGTCGAGCAGCGGACGCATGTGCTTGTGGATCAGGGTCAGGAGCAGACAGCGGATGTGGCTGCCGTCGACATCGGCGTCGCAGAGGATGATGATGCGACCGTAGCGACACGACTCGAGGTCGAAGTCGCGCCCCGACCCGGCGCCGATGGCGGTGATCAGGGCCTGGGCCTCGGCGTTCTCCACCACCTGCTTCAAGCTGGCCTTGCCGGCGTTGACGACCTTGCCCCGCAGCGGCAACACCGCCATGGTCTCGGAGTCCCGGCCGTTGATGGCCGGACCGGCGGCCGAGTTGCCCTCGACGATCAACAGCTCGGAGTCGGGGCCGTGGCGACGACAGTCGGCCAGCTTGTCGGGCATACCCGACGAGCCGAGGTTGGCCGCTTTGCGGCGGGCGTCGAGCTGCTGTTTGGCCGCCACACGATTGAGCACCGCCTGGGAGATCTTGTCTCGCAGCGCGTTGATCTGGGTCTTCTTGCCGCCTCCGGCGATCCAGTCGGCGAAGCCGAGCTTCACCGTCTCGTACACCAGATTCTGGACGGCGGGCGTGCCGAGCTCCTGCTTGGTCTGACCCCTGAACTGGGGTTCGGGGAACACCACCTTCACGGCCGCCACCAGTCCCTCCTGGATGTCGGTGGGGGTCGCCCGGTCGTTGCCGGATTTGGCCAGCTTCTTCAGCTTGCGGGTGTCGGTCAGCAGCTCGTCGTTGGCCACCTTGGACAGCGCCCGCTCGAAGCCGGCGACGTGGGTTCCGCCGTTGGGGGTGGGGATGGTGTTGACGAAGCTGACGATCGTGGTGTCATAGCCCTTGACCCAGCGGGCCGCCACCGTGATGGTGCAGGGCCGGGTCACCGTGGTCATCTTGTTGTCGACGGGCACCTTCTCCTCGAACGTCGCCTCGTTCTGGATCATGAGGACATCGGTCACCGACTCGCCGATCGACAGGTATTCGACGTAGTCGGCCAAACCACCGGCGGCCACGAACTCCTCGGGCTTCTGCCCTGGATTCCGCTTGTCGTCGAGCTTCACGTGCAGGCCGGGAACAAGGAAACAGACCCGGGCCACATGATCGCGGACCTTCTCGTATTCGACCCGGGCGTCGGCGTCGAACAGGTTGACGTCAGGCCAGAACCGGATACGGCTACCGGTCCGGTTCTGCGGGATCTTCTTGACCCGGGCCAGCTTCTTCGTCGGCTTGAACTTGCCCGACGACAGGTAGTTGCCCGGCACCCGCTCGAGGAACACCATGCGCCAGGTGGCGCCGTCGCGGTCGACCTCGGCCACCAGCTTCGACGAGAGGGCGTTGACCACCGAGGCGCCGACGCCGTGCAGGCCGCCTGACGACGAGTAGGCGCCGGAGCCGAACTTGCCGCCGGCATGCAGCTCGGTGAACACCACCTCGAGCGCCGTTCGGCCGTCTTCCTTCCGCCCGATGGGAATGCCCCGCCCGTCGTCGGACACCTCGATCGAGCCGTCCTTGTGCAGGATCACATCGATGTTCGACGCGTACCCGGCCGCGGCTTCGTCGACCGCGTTGTCGATGATCTCCCACACGAGATGGTGGAGACCGTCATTGCCGGTGCCGCCGATGTACATCCCCGGCCGCTTCCGGACGGCGTCCATGCCCTCCAGGATCTGGATCTGGTTCTGGTCGTAGCCGCCGGAGCCCGACGACGACCGTCGAGGGGTCGACTTCTTCGCCGGTGTCTTCTTCGCGGTTGCTTTCCTGGCGGGCTTGGTCACGGACCTGTCTGCTGCTTTCTTGGTTGGAGCCATCGTTCAGCACCTCACCAGCGCAGGGAGCCGACGGCGAGAATCCGCTTGGCGGTCGGGGAGCTGGCCCCATCACGCCGGGTCGGACGGACCTTCAGCGGTTCGGGTGTGTTGTCGGGCCGGGTCGGGGCGTCGGCCTGACCGACGATGCACATGATGCGGTCGCCGGCGCCGACCCAGGCGTAGTCGATGCGATGTTCGTCGCGGAACTTGGTGATGCGGACCCCTCCGGTGCCGCGGCCCTTGATGGGGATCTCGGCTGCGGAGGTGGCCTTGGCCGTGCCCCGGTCGGTGACGGTCACGATCAACGTGTCGTCGGAGGCGACACCGGCACCCACCACCTTGGCCTTCCCTTTGAGCTTGATTCCGGCCACGCCCTTGGCCGCCGCGCCCTGCATGCTGATGGCGTCGGCCTCGGTTCGCAGGGTCTGGGCGTCGGAGGCCACGAACACCACCTCGTCGCCGTCGGACACCTCGAAGGCGGCGACCACCCGATCGGCGTTGGCCAATTTGATGACGGGCCGCCCCGAGCGAAGCTCGGCGATGGTGGAGCGGTCGAGTCGTTTGGCCATTCCCTGGGCGGTCACCACCATGACGGCACTTCCGGTCGGGGCGAAGGAGGCGATCACGGCGTCGTTGCGGTCGGCGTCGGTGACCTCGCCGGCCGCCTTGCCCCGGCTCCGCCCGCCGACCTCGGGCACGTCGGCCGCAATGGTCGACAGCAGCTTGCCGGCGGAGGTGATCGAGAGCACGGGTTGGCGCAGCGTGGTCAACACCACCGAGTCCAAGACGTCGTGACGCGACGGGCTGTAGCTCTTCGAGGTGCCCTGGGGCTCCCGGCCCAGCAGACCCGACGATGTGAGGCTGACCACGCACGGCTCATCGGGGTGCCTGGCGGCCTGCTCGGCGGCGCTCAGCTGTTGAAGCTTGTCGAGATCGGGGATGTCATCGGAGGAGATGATCTGGCTGCGCCGCTCCCAGCCGTATTTGGCGACGATCTCCTCCAGTTCCTTCAACACGATGGTGCGCCGCCGCTGTTCCGAGCCGAGGATCTTGCGGAGGTCGGCGATGGTGGCCTCCAGCTCGGCCTTCTCCTCGACGAGCTGGGTGTAGGACAGGGCGGTGAGGCGCCGGAGCTGCAGGTCGAGGACGTACTCGGCCTGGACCTGCGACAGGCCCAGGCGCTCCATCAATTTGGTCCGGGCCTCGACCCCGTCGGCCGAGTTGCGGATGATGGACACCACCTCGTCGATGTTGTCGATGGCGATGAGCAGCCCCTCGACCAGGTGAAGGCGCTCCTCGGCCTTGCGTAGCCGGTATTCGGTGCGTTTGACGACGACGTCGAGCCGGTGCTCGATGTAGTGGCGGCAGAGGTCGTAGAGCCCGAGGGTTGTTGGCACCCCGTCGACCAGGACGACGTTGTTGATGCCGAACGTCTCCTCCAGCGGCGTCAGCTTGTAGAGCTTCTCCAGCAGCAGCTCGGGATTGACGCCCGTTTTGCACTCGATCAGCAGCCGCATCCCCGACTTGCGATCCGACAGGTTGGTAACGTCGGCCACGCCCGAGATCCGGTTGGCGTTGATCAGATCCTTGATCTTCGACACCACCCGCTCGACCCCCACCAGGTAGGGGAGTTCGGTGACTTCGATGCCCTTCCGGGCCCTGGTCACGTCCACGATCTCGGCCTTGGCCCGGATGCGGATGGTGCCCCGGCCGGTCTCGTATGCGTCACGGACCCCATCGGCGATGATCTGGCCGCCGGAGGGGAAGTCCGGCCCCGGTACCAGCTTCATGAGGTCGTCGACGGTCGGCTTCGGCCGGCGCTTGGTCATCACCAACTTGATGGCCTCGTAGATCTCACCCAGGTTATGGGTTGGCATGTTGGTGGCCATGCCGACCGCGATGCCGGTCGACCCGTTCACCAGCAGATTCGGTAGGAGCGCCGGCAGGTAGTCGGGTTCGGTGGACTCGCCGTCATAGGTTGCGCTGAACCCGACGGTTTCCTCGTCGATCTCACCCAGCAGGTCGATGGCGGCGTCGGTGAGCCGGCACTCGGTGTAGCGGTAGGCGGCCGGGGGGTGGTCGAGGCTTCCGAAGTTGCCCTGGGGGTCGATCAGCGTGACCGGCCGGGAGAAGTCCTGGCCCATGCGGACCAGGGTGTCGTAGATGGCCGAGTCGCCGTGGGGATGGAACTTGGCCATGACGTCGCCGACGACGTGGGCGCATTTGCGGTGAGGTCGATCCGGGTAGAGGCGCATCTCCCTCATGGAGTACAGGATGCGGCGCTGCACCGGCTTAAGGCCGTCGCGCACATCGGGGATGGCACGGGCGGTGATGACCGAGAGCGAATAGGCCAGGAACGACTGTCCGAGTTCCTCCTCGACCGGCACGTCGACCACCTCGCGTGCGAACGGCAGCAGCTCGCCCTGGATGGAGGTCGAACCGTTCCTCGAACGTGTTCTCGATTGTGACTTGCGTCGTGCCATGAAGCTGTTGTCATCCTTTCAGCGGGTCGCCTCAACCCGCTGTCCCACGACGTGACTCGATCCGACGTGCCGCCGCCGACCGGCCGGCGACCGATCGAGGACCCGAAGGTTCGTTTCGCCCGATCAAATCGTGTCCGGTTGTCGTGTCCACTACCGATAATGGCAAGATTTCGGGCCCGATTGGTGGACGGTTCCAGCGGATTCCCGCCATGTGGCGACGTCTGCGTCGACGTCTGTGTTGACGTTTCGAGTTCGACTGGTGAGCCGAACCTCGTGGTTGTGATCTCCGACCCGTTGCCTCAGGATAGTCGATTCACCCGCCTCCCCATCGGGGGCACGACGATGTGGTTCCTCTACCCTTGAGGGGGTGCCACCAGGACGGGACGACCTTCGAAAGAAGCTGATTGAGGCCGGCGAGGCCGTTCGCTCGGCCGCCGCCGACCGCGGAATCGACGTCCGCACCCCCGACGTCCTGAAGGATCTGCCGATCCCGACCCCGACCAAGTCGAGGACTCTCGACGAGATCCAGGCCGATCTCGACCGCCTTGTCGGCCTTCACAGCGTGAAGGAGCAGGTGCGCACGCAAATCGCGTTCCTGCAGATCCAGGAGCGGCGCCGGGAGCACGGCCTGGCCGAGGTCGGCTCCAGCAAACACCTGGTGTTCCTCGGGAACCCGGGAACGGGCAAGACCACAGTGGCTCGACTGCTGGCCGAGATGTACCAGTCGATCGGTCTGCTCCGCAAGGGCCACCTCGTCGAGGTCGACCGGGCCGAGCTCGTCGGCCAGTACGTGGGTCACACGGCCAATCGCACGAACAAGGCCGTCAAGAAGGCACTCGACGGCATCTTGTTCATCGACGAGGCCTACGCCCTGTCGCCCGACGGCATCGGTCGGAACGACTTCGGTCCCGAGGCCATCGAGACGCTGCTGAAGCGTATGGAGGATCACCGGAACCGTCTGGTGGTCATCGTGGCCGGCTACCCGAAGCTGATGGAACGGTTCCTCCAGTCGAATCCCGGTTTGCGATCGCGCTTCTCCCGGGAGATCGTCTTTCCCGACTACACCACCGCCGAGTTGGTCGAGATCTTTCTCAACATGGCCGATGACGCCGACTACCGGCTCGACGCCGACGGCAAGGTCACCCTCGAACGCATCTTCTTGACCCTGGCGGGGAGTCCCGGTTTCGGAAACGGACGGTATGCCCGCACACTGTTCGAGCAGGCCATCAACCGCCAGGCACTGCGACTCTCGCAGGATCGTTCGATCGACCATCTTGATCGGGCATCGGTGACCACCATCTCGTCCACCGATCTCGCCGAAGCCGCCGGGCTTCTCGACAAACGGCGGAAGTAGTTCCAAAAACCAGACCGGCCGGTCCGCTGGACCGACCTGTAGTTTCTCTCGGGCCGCCCTTCCCGGGCCGCCTTCCGTGTCGCTCCGTCTCGGGGAGTACCTTCCGCAGACACTGGTTGTGCCTGCAGAAGGCCTCGACCGAGAAAGTCGCCCCTGTGTTTGGAGGGTCTCCGTGACGGAGCCGGGGGCGGTTGGTTGCTTACCTTGGCTTCACCTGATTGGAGGTCAGCGACGACGGCGTCGACGCTGGGCGTCGATCTTGCGAGCCGACTTCACCACGAGGTTCAGTCGTTGACCGAGTTGCTCATGGCTCATCGGTGCATCCAGGTTCAGCTCGGGAGCCAAAGCCTCGAGGATTGCGCTCACGCTCACGCCCTGTTCGGCTGCGAAGCCGTGCCAGTGGTCATGAGCGTCGTCACTCACATATGCGTGAAGGGCCTTACGACCGTTGTTGTCGTCAGACATTGATGGTTCACCTTTGTTTCTCAGTGCGGCGGATGTGCCGGCTCGGAGACTGGAGATATCCGGGCACCACACGAACGAAGGTGAAGAAGGAATCCTCGGACTGCTTCATCAGTTTCAGCGGCGGTGCTGGTAACTCCTGCCCCACGCAGAGCCAGCCCAAAGGACAGTAGCGGCGAGATTCGCCAATCTCAAGCGTCCATGGTGGGAAATCAAGCCTACGCGAACAGTGTTGGCCCGCTCCAGGGGCCGGATTCCGCCGGCGGGCGTAACGCCCAACCCACCAAAACCGGCTCGACGAGAGGGCTCAGGGAGATCGGCTGCGGCCGTCGCCCAGGGTGGTGCCGACGCCCATGGGTAGTTGTCCCTGTCGCCGTGCTTCGCCGTCTTGTAACAAAGCAGCGGCGCATCCGGTCAGGCGGCGGGCAACACCGCGATGACCTGGCCGATCGACGGGTTCACCATGGCGGTCTCGCCGACGACGACGGTCGGCACCGTCTCGTTGCCACCGGCCACCGAACGGACGAAGGCGGCGGCCTCGTCGTCGGTCCAGATGTTCCGTGCTTCGTAGTCGATCCCGTTACTGTCGAGGTTGCGCTGCAGCATCATGCAGAAACCGCAGCCGGGCCGCCAGTAGAACACCACGGGGGAAGACGTCTCCGAATCCATGACCACAGTCAACCGCTGTGCCGGCCGAATCGTTCCCTCGGCTGGGCCGGAGACCCCAAGAATGGACTTTCACTTGGAGGTCAAGATGATTCCGCTCCGAGCCTGGCGCGCACCACGGGATTGTCGACCAAGACCGTGTTGGCAGTGGAGTAGGTTGGAATTGTGTACGACGTTGGATCTGTGGCCTCAGCGGCCTCGACTGACAGCCAAGGGGCCCAGGCGGGGTCGGAGTGCTGGGTCAAGTGGGTGGTCTGTCTGCCCGAGCCCCCGGATTGGTTCGCCGAGGGGGTCACCGTTGAGGTCGTCGGCCCGGCGGTGTTCGCAGTATTGGTGTTCGTGCTCGGTATTGGGCCGAAGATCTGGCGCCGACAGCAGGCTCGGCGCGAGTCGGCCCGGGAGGCAGATCGTACACTCGACCGAATCGGTGTGCTCTTGGATCGCGTTGACGAAGCCGACGCCACCGACCTGGGGGTATGGCCAAGCGAACTGGAGTCGGCAACCTACGACCATGGCCTTCCGGCGTACGTATCTCGAGATCTGGACGTTGCGCTCCGGACCCATCTACAAGAGGCACTTGTTGCCTCCCCAGGGAGCGGAGGTCGGATCGTGGTCCTGGCCGGTCACCCCAAGGCAGGCAAGACCCGCAGCCTCTACGAAGCTGCGCGATTGGCTCTGCCCAATTGGCGGGTGCTCGACGTTCGGGCACCGGACAATGATCGTCCCTTAGAGGAACTCGTGGCCGTGGCTCACCGATTGGACCATGGTCGCGAGCTACTGGTCTGGATCGATGACGCACACGAACATCTCAACCGAGGCCTTTCAACTCGATCACTCGCCGAGCTACACCAGGCGCTTCCTCGCGCACTGGTTGCGATGACGGTGCACCAGTCTGCATTGACTCAGCATGACAGTGAAGTCGGGGACCGGGACACGATCGCCTTGCTCGATAGAGTATCGAAGAAGACCCGCCTGGCTCGGACGCTGTCGGATCGCGAGCTCATTCGAGCTGAAGCTCTTCACCCCGATATGGCTGGTCGTGACGACCTCGACCATTTGGCGGAACTCCTGGCAGCGGTACCTCTCCTGCAGGCCCGCCTCAACGATGATCATCCGACCGGAGTAGCGGTGGTTGACGCCGCGATTGCCTGGCGCCAGATTGGGATGGGAGCCACGATTGGAACGGAGAGATTGCGCGCACTTGCACAAGAGCTCATCCAGCCCTACCGGCCCTTCACCGATGAGACGTTCGACCGTGCTCTTGCATGGGCCACCCACCCGGTGGCAGCGGCGACATCGTTGATCGGCGCCGAAAGGGATGGCCGCTACCGAGCTTTCGACGCCATAGCCGAACGGCGGCACATCGAAGTGAGCGACTCAATCTGGACAGCTGTCACCGCCGAGGCCGGTCCTGCCGAGCTTTTTGTGGCCGGTGTCAACGCGTACTACGCCCATCGCCCAGATCGAGCGGAAGAAGCATGGAAGCGGGCCGCCGACGACCACGATCACGTCTTGGCTATTTACAACCTCGGAGCTGTGCTCAAGGAGCGGGGTGAGGTCGATGAGGCTGAGCGGTGGTATCGGCGGGCGGCCGAAAACCAAGATCATGCCCGGTCTATGGTCAACCTCGGGACTTTGCTTACTGAGCGTGGTGAAGTTGGTGAGGCTGAGCGGTGGTATCGGCGGGCGGCCGATGTCCACGCTCACCCGTGGGCGATGACCAGTCTCGGGAATCTGCTCAAGGAGCGGGGTGATGTTGGTGAGGCTGAGCGGTGGTATCGGCGCGCCGTCGACCTTGATGACGTTTGGGCGATGCGCAGTCTTGGGAATCTGCTTAGGGAGCGGGGTGATGTTGGTGAGGCTGAGCGGTGGTATCGGCGGGCGGCCGACGAGCACGATCACCCGTGGGCGATGAGCAGTCTTGGGAATCTGCTTAGGGAGCGGGGTGATGTTGGTGAGGCTGAGCGGTGGTATCGGCGGGCGGCCGACGACCACGCTCACCCCTGGGCGATGACCAGTCTCGGGAATCTGCTCAAGGAGCGGGGTGATGTTGGTGAGGCTGAGCGGTGGTATCGGCGCGCCGTCGACCTTGATGACGTTTGGGCGATGCGCAGTCTTGGGGACCTGCTTAGGGAGCGGGGTGATGTTGGTGAGGCTGAGCGGTGGTATCGGCGGGCGGCGGGCGGCCGACGACCACGCTCACCCGTGGGCGATGACCAGTCTCGGGACGTTGCTTAGGGAGCGGGGTGATGTTGGTGAGGCTGCGGATTGGTATCGCCGGGCAGCGGATGACGGTAATGACGTTTGGGCGATGACCAGTCTTGGGGACTTGCTTAGGGAGCGGGGTGATGTTGGTGAGGCTGAGCGGTGGTATCGGCGGGCGGCCGACGAGCACGATCACCCATGGGCGATGCGCAGCCTCGGGAATTTGCTCGAGGGGCGTGGTGAGGTTGATGAGGCTGAGCGATGGAGATTAATGGCCGCGGCCCGCGAGACTGCCGGGAACCAGCTTCCGGCCGAAGGTGGATAACGTCGGTCGTCCGATCGGCCCGACGAGAGACGAGGCCGCACGAGCGAGATTTTGCTACTTGGCCTGCATCAGCCCTCGGCGAGGGCCACCGTGCCCCCGCCGTCGAGAACCAGTTCCTGTCCGGTCATCCACGACGAGGCGTCCGACGCGAGGTAGAGCGCGGCGTTGGCGATATCGGTGGGTTCGCCGAGCCGCTTCAACGGGTAGAAGCCGGCGACCTCGGCGCCGCGCTCACCCTCCCACAGCACCCTGGCGAAATCGGTTCGGATCAGACCGGGGAGGATCGTGTTGACCCGCACCGTCGGTGCCAGTTCGGCCGCCAGCTGCCGGCTCTGATACACCAGGGCGGCCTTGCTCATTCCGTAGACACCGAGGATGCGACTGGTGCGAAGCGCACCGACCGACGCAATGTTGACCACTGCTCCACCGTGTTCGGACATCCATGCCTTCCACGCCTCCTGGGTCCACACCAGCGGAGCGGTCACGTTCACCTGCAGCGTCTTGTCCCAGCGCGGCAGGTCGACGTCGATCATCGGGCCGGCGTAGGGGTTGGTGGCGGCGTTGTTGACGAGGATGTCGACCGAGCCGAGCCGGTCGACCGTGGTCGCCACCACTTCGGCTGCCGCCTCGGGGTCACCGACGTTGGCCGACAGCCACTCGCAGCCGTGTCCGATCTCGGTCGCCGTCTCCTCCAGCGTCTCGGCCTTTCGGGAGACGATCATCACCGCCGCGCCCGCCTCGGCGAACCTGGTGGCGATGCCCTTGCCGATACCACGGGAGCCTCCCGTGATGACCGCGACCTTTCCATCGAGCCGCATCTCCATGCATGCTCCCTTCCGGTTCATGACTGTGATCGTGCCTCGCTGCACCGGCCGAGCGGGCAGCGGTGGCACGACTGTAGCGATGACGGTCAGGCGTTGGCCAACACCATGAACAAAAGCAGCGTGGCCAGCAACCCCACGAACAGCCACTCGATGCGATAGCGGGTCGTGCGCTCCTCGGCCAGGAAGGCTTCGGCGGCCAGCGTGCGACCCTCGATCTCCATCAGCTGACGCTCGAGAGCCACCAGCCGCATCTGCTTCGAAGCGGCAATTCGTCGGGAGCGGTCCAGCTCGGACACCACGTCGCCGTAGCGGGATTGCAGATCCTGGAACACCGACTCGGTTTCCGACAACTGGGCCTCGAGCGCGACGATGTCGACCTCGAGGGACGTCTCGTCGCCGTCGCCGGCCGCAGGGTGGTCACCGGTTGCGGTCACGGGATCGTGCAGCCGGCTGCGCAAGCGGCGGAGCCTGACCGTCGCCTCGGGATCGATCGGGGCCAGCAGTCGTTCGGTCGCCAGGATGGCCCGGTCGAGGGTGTCGAGTTCGCCGGGCAGTGAGAAGTGGGCCCAGAGGTTCCGGGTCTCGATCAGTTCGGTGACCAGGCCGCGGAGGTCGTGACCGAAGAAATCGGCGAAGACCGGACCCCAGAATCGCCGGAGTACCAGAAGCTGGAACAGTGGATCGGTCGCCCCGTGTTCGGCCGGTCGGCCCAGTCGGTTGGCGGCAGCCTCGCTCCACGACGGTTCGTCGGCGAAGTACACCTCCATTCTCTCGTCGATGAACGGACCGAGCGAGTCGGCCATGATCTCGAATGCCTGGGCCAGCAGGCCGTGACGACTCACCGCAAGATTTGGCATATCGGGGGAGTCGGTTGGCATGCTCACCTGAATGATCGGGGTCCGGAGGGCGGTTCGTCGCTGAGGGCCGAGCATCAACATCGGCCCTCCCGGGTCCCGTCGACCCGTCAGAGGCGCGTCGGTGATGCATCGACGCTTTCGGTATCGGCCGAAACCGACGGCCGATGAGCCGCAGACGGGGGAAGCGGCGGCGAAGGCCGGTGTGAGATCGCCAGGCACGATTGGGGAGGACGGGGCCACATCAAGAACCGGTGAAACCTCAATTTCCCGCTACGGATGCCGTTTCTAAGGGAGTGAGCGAGCCTCGTCTGCTGTCGTCACCCGCCGTCGTGCTCTTTTCCGGCGTTTTGATGGCAGTCCTGTGGGCCGGCGGTCTGAACTTCGTGTGGGAGTTGTCGTCGGCTCAGATCGTTCATGTGTTGACCACGGGCGCCATGGGCGCGGTAGGCGCCTCGATCGGCAGTCTGCTTCTGGCGGTGGCGGCTCGCACGGCCCAGAATCGCTTCGACGAGGCCGAGCACCGGGCGAAACACGATCCGCTCACCGGGCTCCTCAACCGGGCCGAGCTGTTTCGCCAGCTCGACGAGTCGCTGGTCGACGCCACGGCCAACGATCTCGTTCTCGGTGTGTTGTTCCTCGATCTCGACCGTTTCAAGGCCATCAACGACTCGCTCGGCCACGAGGTCGGTGACGAGCTGTTGATGATCGTGGCCGACCGTTTGCGGTCAACGGTTCGCAGCACCGACGTCGTCGCCCGCCTCGGCGGCGACGAGTTCGTCATCCTCTGCCGGGGTCTCCTGCACGGAGATTCCGTCGTGGCGACGGCCCGCCAGATCCTCAAGCGCTTCCGGGAGCCGATCTCGCTCAACGGCAAGGAGCACACGGTCTCGACCAGTATCGGGGTGGCCATCGCCAAGGCCGGTGACAACCGGCAGCCCGACGAGCTGGTCAGCGACGCCGACGCCGCCATGTATCGGGCGAAGGAGACCAAGACCGGCTACGCGGTGTTCGACGAGGCCCAGCGGCAGCAGGTTCGGGACCGGCTCGACATCGAGCAGGCGCTCAGCAAGGCGATCGACCGCAAGGAGATCGTCGTCCACTACCAGCCGATCGTGGACACCCTGAACCGGCAGCTCTACGGATTCGAGGCGTTGGTCCGCTGGGAGCATCCGGAGCGGGGCATGATCCTGCCGAGTGAGTTCCTGCCGATCGCCGCCGAGGCCGGCATGATGGCCCGGCTGGGCGAGCTGGTTCTGCGGGAGGCGTGCGCCCAGGCCGCCGTCTGGAACCACCTGTCCCCGTCGGCCGCCCGTGTCCGCATGGGTGTCAATCTGGCCGAACAGCAGCTCGTCGATTCCAAGTTGGCGATGCAGGTGGCCGAAGTGCTCGATTGGTCGGGCATCGATCCGAGCCAGCTCGTGCTCGAGATCACCGAGGACGTCATCGTCGACCATCTCGACGGGCTCACGGTGTTGCGTGACCTGCGTGACCTCGGTGTCGCGTTGGCCATCGACGACTTCGGCACCGGTCAGTCGTCACTGTCGTATGTGAAGCAGTTCGACATGGTCTCGACGATCAAGATCGACAAGGCGTTCGTCGACGAGATGCACAGCGCCAATGTCGACCGGGCGATCGTCGAGGCGGTCGTCGGCATGGCCTCCGCCCTCGACCTGTCGATCGTGGCCGAGGGCGTCGAGCAGTTCGCCCAGGTCGAGGAACTGCAGGCCCTCGGCGTGCATCTGGTGCAGGGCTATCTGTTCAGTCCGCCGATTCCGGCCGACAACGTCG
This sequence comes from Acidimicrobiales bacterium, assembly GCA_965216675.1. Taxonomy (GTDB): domain Bacteria; phylum Actinomycetota; class Acidimicrobiia; order Acidimicrobiales; family SZUA-35; genus JAHELU01. The sequence goes on from CBDCGK010000004.1 coordinate 4,904,990, forward strand.
ATCCTGTTCAGTGGTTCATGGCCGCCGCGCCGAAATCGCGGCCGCTGGGTGAGGCAGAACGGCCCCGGCCCGTACCCACCGAACTCAGGCACAGCACCCAGATCGGTTAGGCCCGCTCCTCAATCGAGTGGGGGAGGGGCCACGAAGTCGATCAGCTCCTCGACGGCGCCGACCAGCGACGGTTCGAGGTCCCGATAGTCGTTGACCCGGCCGAGAAGATGCCGCCACAACTCGCCGGTGGTGCCAGCGAATCCCATCCACTGGCGGATGCCTTCCTTCCACTCCATCGAGCGCGGCACGTCGGGCCAGGCCTCGAACCCCAAGGTCCTGGGCCGAATGGCCTCCCAGATGTCGACGTAACGGTGGCCCCGGATCAAGACGTTCTCCTGTTGGGCGGCCCGGGCGATGTGGTGTTCCTTGGTGTGATCGACGAGGTGGTCGAGCAGTACGCCGAGACGACGCTGGGGAGTGGGGCCGAAGTCGTCGATCACGGCGGCGAGATCGTCGGCCCCGTGGAGTGGCTCCACGACGACCCCCTCGACCCGGAGATCGTCACCCCAGATCTTCTCCACCAGCTCGGCGTCGTGCACACCCTCGACCAGGAGCCGGCTGGGGACGGCGACCCGGGCCCCGGTTCGCGGCGGGGCGATGGAACCCGATGCGGTCAGGTTGACCGTCGGTTCCTCCGCCTTCGGCTGTGGCCGTATCAGCGTGACCGTGCTGCCGCCGACCGAGAACGCACCCTCGGCCAGCGGGAGATCGTGGAACCGCCCGTTCCCGTCCCGAAGTCGCACGAGAGGTGGAGCGAAACGGACGACGGAGCCGACGACACCGGTGGTGCGATGGCGGACCGTCAGCCCCGACTCCGCCGCCACTCGGGGCCACTCGCTTCGGCGACGGCCGCCACTGTCGTCGATGGGCTCGCTCAGAATCCCGGGCACTACTCGCCCTCCTTTCGATCGTCGATGATCGGGACGGCCAGGTGCCGCCACTCGGCATCGCCGGCGTCGACACCGAAGACTCGGCCGAGGGCCCTGCCCATCAGCGCATAACCCACGTCGTTCGGGTGGAAGCGGTCCGAGGCCAGCCTGGCCGCCGCACCGGGGCCCGGTTCGTTCCACGGGTTGGCCGCCGGTACGCCATGGTCGGCGGCCGCCGATCGGATGGTGCGGTTGACCAGGCGGGCCCGGCCCGATCCACCGGCCACCGAGCAGGCGACCGTTCGGTCCACCGGAGCCCCGAGCCCGATGGCGCCTTCCACCAGGCTGCGGGCCTTGCCCCGCAATCCGTTGGTGTCGAGGCCCCACACCAGGTCGTTCGTGCCGAGGCATGTCACGACGAGATCAGGCGTCGGCACCGTCGAGGCGATCGGAAGCTGGCGGTTGAGGCCGTCGTCGAGTTTCGCTCCGGACTGGGCCAGGTTGATGACCCGCCACGGCTCGGTGACGGTCATGTCGGGGGCGGTGGTTTCCCGGTCGAGTGCGGCGATGAGCCGGCCGACGTAGCCGTTGGCGGGATGGGACGCACCGATACCGAGGGCGGTCGAGTCGCCGATGATCACAGCCAGCGGGCCGCTCTCAGTGAGCGCGGCCTGGTTCCGGTCGTTCCACCACCGGGTGTAGGGCTCGACCTGGTCGGTGACCGCAGCCACCCCGTCGAGGAGGCTGCCGGCAACACGGAGCAACAAGCCCGGTGGTTTGGCGCTGAGCGGTGGAAGGTGATCGATCACGTCACCCAGTGTGCCGCCGTTGAGGTCGTGACGGTGACTTTGCCCGGACCGGACCCTGGACCGGCACGACTCCCTACGCTTGAGTCGTGATTCTGATCGATGCAGTCGACGTGACCGTCGCCCGGCCCGACCGTGACCTCTTTCGTGACGTGTCGATCACCATCAGCTCGGGGGATCGGGTCGGAGTGGTGGGCATCAACGGCACCGGCAAATCGACACTCCTCCGGGTACTCGCCGGGTTGCACACTCCGGACGCAGGCGCGCTCCGGCGAGGTCGTGGCGTGTCGATCGCCGTGCTCGATCAGGAGGCGCCGCTACCGTCGGGCACGGTTCGTGCCGCTGTCGCCACACGTTTCGAGACCCCCGAAAACGTGTCGGGCGAGCCAGGTCGTGATCACAGCGAGCCCTGGGAGGTGGAGGCCGTGCTCGACCGCCTCGGGATGGGTGGTCATCTCGACCGGGGTACCGGCGAGCTGTCCGGTGGGGAACGAAAACGGGTGGCGCTGGCCCGGGCGTTGCTCCATCCCAGCGACCTGCTGGTGTTGGACGAGCCCACCAATCACCTCGACCTCGATTCCATCGAGTGGCTGCAACAGCGACTGCGGTCGCATCAGGGCGGCCTGCTGCTCGTGACGCACGATCGCCACCTGCTCGACGCGCTGACCAACCGGATGATCGAACTCGACCGGGGTTCGGCGTTCGTCCACAACGGCTCCTACGCCGACTACCTGGAGGCGAGGGAACAGCGAGAGGTCGACGCCGCGGCCGCCGAGGCCGTCCGCCGTAATCTCGCCCGACGGGAGCTGGCCTGGCTACGGAGGGGAGCGCCGGCCCGCACCTCCAAGCCCAAAGCCCGGATCGAGCGGGCCGTGGCCCTTGTCGACGGCCGGCCCCAAGGCCCGGCCCGGGCCGGAAACCTGCACCTCGAATTCGCCACGCCCCGCCTCGGCGACGTCGTCGTCGAACTCGAGTCGGTGACGGTCGGCGACCCCACCGGCCGGCCGATCATCGCGGAGCTCGACCTCAAGTTGGACCCCCGGGAGCGGCTGGGTGTCGTCGGGCCGAACGGCGCCGGCAAGACCTCACTGCTCGACGTGCTGGCCGGGCGGCGGGAACCGGTGAACGGCTCGGTCACGGTCGGTGCCACCGCCGAGATCGCCTACTACAGCCAGCTGGGGACCGAACTCGATCCCGATGCCCGGGTTCGGGAGGTGGTGGCCGGGCCCCATCGACAACCCGACTGGACCGACGCCCGGCTCCTGGAGGCCTTCTGGTTCGACTCCGACGCCCAGTGGGCCCAGGTGTCGACCCTGTCGGGCGGGGAACGACGTCGCCTCCAGCTGATGCAGGTCCTGGCCCGGCGCCCGAACGTGCTCCTGCTCGACGAGCCGACCAACGATCTCGATCTCGAGACGTTGCGGGCCCTCGAGGACTTTCTCGACGACTGGCCGGGAGCCGTGGTCGTCGTCAGCCACGATCGGGCCTTTCTGGAACGGGTCGTGGCCGACGCGCTCATCGTCGACGGGAGCGGCTCAGCCCGTCGGTGGCCCGGAGGGTTCGGGGCCTGGGATGCCCAGCGCCGGGCGGCGTTGTCGCCGTCGGGCGGGCGTTCGCTGGCACCGACGGGAGGTGGCGACCGTCCCGGCTCCGACGGGAAGCCCGCCGGCAAGTCGTCCGGCGCCTCACCGGGTCCGGGGGCCGAGCGGACGGCTCGTCGCCGTGGCCGCTCGAGCTCGACGATCGGCCACCGGCTCCGTGAGGCGGAGAAGAAGCTGGCCCGTCTCGAACGGCAACGGTCGGCGTTGACCGAGCGGTTGGCCGAGGCTGGCGCGGACCACGATCTTCTTGCCACACTTGGGACCGACCTGGCCGCCGTCGTCGCCGAACTCGAGGCGACCGAGGAGGAGTGGCTGGCGTTGGCCGAGGAACAGGAGCAGCGGTGACGAACCGAGCAGTGCAGTCATCAGGAGAGACCGGAGAGGCCCGACCGGTCCCCGAGGAGCGCTCGTTGCCGGAGCTGCGGGCGCTCGACGGCATCAAGTGGAGCCGCTACGAGCCCCCCGTGCTGGCCGCCTGGGTGGCCGACATGGATCTCGCCCCGCCGTCGTTCATCGTCGACGCGCTGGCCGGCTTCGTGGCCGGCCGGGACTACGGCTACAACTTCGCGGCGGCCGATCAGCTGGCCGGTGCTTTCTGTGACTGGCAGCAACGCCACCACGGCTGGGCGCCCGACGGAGGCAAGGTCCGCCGCTTCTGTGATGTGCTCCATGCCATCGACGCCGCCATCTGGCTGCACACCGATCCGGGCGACGGCATCGTGCTGCTCACGCCGGTCTACCCTCCGTTCATCAACGCCGTCACCAGCGTCGCCCGACGCATCGTCGACGTCCCGCTCGACCAGTCCGAGGGTTGGCGACTCGATCCGGAGCGGCTGGAGGCGGCCATCGACGACCGCACGAAGGTGCTCCTGCTTTGTCACCCCCACAACCCGACGGGACGGGTGTTCGACGACACCGAGCGGGCCGCGATCGCCAAGGTCGTCGTCGATCACGACCTCCTGCTCATCAGCGACGAGGTGTGGGCCGACCTGACCCACCCCGGTGTGACCCATCGCCCGATGGCGCTCGAACCGGGGCTGTCCGGGCGGACCCTGACCGTGACCTCCGCGTCCAAGGCCTTCAACCTGGCCGGTCTGCGCTGTGCCGTGGCCCACGTCGACCACGATGGGGTGGCCAAACAGCTCGAGGCACTACCCGACCATCTGCTCGGCGCCGTGTCGATCCCCGGTGCGCTGGCTTCGTTGACGGCATGGACCGAGGGCGAGACCTGGCTCGCCGGTACCCGCTCCTATCTCACGGCCCGCCGGGATCAGCTGGTGAGTCGCCTGGCCGCCGAACTGCCCGACGTCGGCGTGGCGATCCCGGAGGCGACCTACCTGGCCTGGCTCGATCTCAACGCCTTCGGGCTCGGACCGGATCCGTCGAGAGCGATTCTGGAGCGGGCCGACGTGGCGCTCAATCCCGGCACCGACTTCGGTGTCCACGGTGAGGGGTTCGTCCGCCTCAACTTCGCCACGTCGGCCGACATCCTCGACCAGATCATCGATCGTCTGGTGGTTGCCCTGCGCAGTTGACGCTGCGGGGCGATCGACCGCCGGTCCGGCCCCGGTTGGGGCACAATGGAGGCGTGGATCGTCGGTATCGAGGGCAAACCCCGACACTGCCACGGTGGCTCGACCCACCGCGGGTGGGGTCGCTCGGGTTCATCGGCGCGCTCGGCTTCGTCGCGTCGGTTCTCGTGGTCGTCGGCGGCACCTTGGCCGGCGCGGCCGATCCCGGTGGTCCCGGTCGGCTGTGGGCGGTCCCGGCGGTGCCGGTGCGACCGTCGGTCGATCTGCTTCCGGCGCTGGTCGTCTACTTCGGCGGCATGATCGGCCTGGTCCGGGCCTGGCTGCTCCTACGCCGGGAGCACCTGACCCGATCCGCCGGCGTGCCACTGCTGGTGGTGGTCGGCCTGATCGTCGTGTGGTCCATCCCACTCGTGGTCGGACCCCCGCTCGGCAGCCGCGACGTCTACGCCTACGCGGCCCAGGGCCGTCTGGCCGACGAGGGCTATGACGTCTACGACGAAGGACCCGGCGAGCTGGGGGAGGGCGATCCGGTGCTCGCACCGGTCGATCCCCTGTACTGGGAGTCACCGGTGCTCTACGGCCCGGTGTTCGTGGCGTTGTCCAGCACGGTGTCCGGGGTCACCGGCGACGATGTCGTGGCCGCGGTGTTCGCGTTTCGCGTGCTGGCCGTCATCGGACTGGTGGTGACCGCAGTGGCGGTGCTGGACCTCGCCCGAGGACTGGGTCGTGATCCGACCGACGCTCTCATCCTCGCCATCGCCAACCCGCTCGTTCTCTTCCATTTGGTGTCGGGGGCCCACAACGAGGCCATCATGTTGGCCTTTCTGGTGTCCGGTGTGGCCATCGGTCGCCGCCGAGGCCGACTCGTCCACGTCGGTATCGCCCTGTGCGCCTTCGCCTCGGTCATCAAGATCCCGGCGCTCCTCGCCGTCGCGTTCATCGGCTGGCACTGGGCCTCCGAGGCCGACAGCCCACTGCGCCGCTCGGTTCGGGTCGCCTTCGCCGGCATGGAGGCTGTCGTCGTCATGGCGCTCGCCGGCCGGCTCACCGGCTGGGGTTGGGGCTGGGTCCAGGCCATGGCCGACAGCCGTCCCGTCGACGCCTACCTGAGCGTCACCCGGGTGTTCGGCGGTGGCTTGTCGCTGGTGACCGGCCTCGACGCCGACCTGGTGGTGGCCGGAGCCCGACTGCTGGGTCTGCTGGCGGCGTTGACGGTGACAGCCGTGCTGCTGCTGCGCAACCACCAAACCTGGCCGACGGCGTTGGCGTGGAGTCTGCTCCTTTGGGCCGTGCTTCACCCCACCACCCAGCCGTGGTACCTGACCTGGGGTCTGATGCTGTTGGCCGCCTCGACGGCGGGCGCCCGCAACCGCGGGCTCGTCGCCGTCTGTGCCGTGGCCGTGTTCGCCGTCCTGCCCATCGGGCCGCAACTGGGCCTGGTCCTGCTCGACAACGCCAGTTCGACCCTTCTGGCCGTCGCCTTCGTGACCCTTGCCATGCTGACGTTCAGCCCTCGCCCCGATCCGGCGCCGCGTTTCCGCCGTGATCTCCGTACCGACACGGTGAGTGTGATCGTCCCGACCCGTCACGAACAGCCCAACATCGAGCCGTTCGTGCGGGAGTTGCTGGCGGTCGCCGAGTCCGATCCGCGACTTGTCGACCGCCGGATCGAGGTCCTCTACGTCGACGACAGCGACGACGACACCCCTGCCGCCATCCGGCGGGTGGCCGGTGCCGTGGCCCGAGGCGAGCTGGGCCCGGCCAAGATGTCGGACCGGGTCGAGGTGACCATGCTGCATCGCCGTCGGGTCGATCGCTGGGGCGGGCTGAGCGGGGCCGTCGTCGACGGGTTCGGCCGGGCCGCTGGATCGGTGGCCGTCGTGATGGACGGCGATCTCCAGCATCCGGCCTCCGACGTGGGTCGATTGGTCGCCCTCATCGACGACACGACGTCCCTGGCGGTGGCCAGCCGGCGCATCCCGGGCGGCTCCGACGGCCAGGGGCTCACGCCGACCCGGTGGGTGCTGTCCCGAGCGGCGGCTCGGCTCGGGTGGGTCCTGTTTCCCCGCCGGATCGGCCGGGTCGCCGATCCGCTCTCCGGCTTCTTCGCCGTCGACCTGGCCTCGATCGACCTGAACCGACTGTGTCCCGACGGTTTCAAGATCCTGGTCGAGCTTCTGGCGACCCATCCCGAGGTTCGGGTGACGGAACTGCCGTTTCGGTTCGCCGGCCGCCTTCAGGGCATGTCGAAGGCGACCGCCGGTGAGGCGACCCGGTTCCTGGGCCACCTCTTCGACGTCCGGATACGCACCACACGCTGGTGGGCGGGGGCCTCCCTCACCCCTCAGATGTTGGAGCGTTCGGGTCGAGCCATCGCCAGCAGCTGATCGGCAGGGCCGCCAGCACGCCATTGCGGACCGCCAGCATGACGGCCGCGGACGGATCGGCCAGATCCGGCGGGCCGAACACCGCCAGTACGACACCGGTGATGACCGTGGCAGCCGCGGTCAACACGACCGGGGTCGGTGGCCGCCGCGTCACCCGTACCTCGCCGGCGACGAGAAGGGCGGCCCAGGGCGTGAGCCAGAGCAGGAACTGTGGGGAGAGAAGGGGGGCGGTGACGATGAGGGCCGCCGTTGCGCCCAACATGACCGCGGCCAGCGCCTGGAGCGGCGACCGGCCGTCTGCTCGACGGGCCCGCAGAACCAGGGCCGACAGGGCGGCGACGGCCAGCGCTCTCCCGAGGGTGACCAGCGCCGGCGACAACGTACCGACTCGATACGCGTTGAGCTCGAGGCGAACGCCCTCGGAGGGGTCGAGCGCCCGGAGACCGATGGTGTCGGCCAGCACGGTCACCACGCCGCCGACCGACTCAACATGCCAGCCGGTGGCCCCACGCAGCTCGACCACCTGGCGGATCGGGTCCAGTCCGGCATCGGCCCAGGCCAGCCAGGCCAGCGTGGCCAGCCCACAGGCTCCGACGGCGGCGGCCGCACTGCGACCCCTCCGCACCGACCACAACGCCGGGATGAGCAGCACCGGCCACAGCTTGATCATCACACCGATGGCCACCAAAACGCCGGCAACGACGACGCGCCCTGGTTCGTCCGGCGCTCGCGTCGACCGATGGGCGTTGTCGTGGAGTTCGGTACGGGGGCCGATCGCCACGATGGCCGCCGCCACTGCGGGGAGGGTGACGACGAGATCCAGCCGCACCAAACCCATCGGGACCAGCGGCAGACCGAGCAGCAGGTAGGCGGCCGCCGAGGAACGGTGACGGCGACCCAACACAGCGGCCACCGTCAGGTCGGCGACGAGTCCGAGCACGACGAGCAGCCGGTGGGCGGAGACCACGGTCTCGGAACCGAACCAGGCCCAGCGGTCGAGTAGGTCGAAGACGACGACGCTACCCGGCGGGTACTCGACCGGGGTGTCGCGCCAAGCCCGACCGGCGTCTGCGGCGATCGCCATGAACCGTTCGATGTCCCAGCCGGCCAGATCGACGGCCGAGTCGGTCCAAGGGCCGAGGATCAGCACCAGCGCGGCGGCGACACGCGCGGCCACCGCAACCTGGATCAGCGGAGGGTGGTCCATCGTCGGTGTCAAGATCTTCGTTCTATCGCCTCAGTTCGGCGCTTGTGCCCGATGCGACGTCTCCGTCGGGTCGATCGACACGGTTGAACGCCTATCCTGGAACGCATGTCTTCCGAATCCGGTGTAAGCGAGCAGACCACAACCACGAAGGTTGAGGCCGCCGATGAGACGAAACCGCTCACGGTGACCGACGCCGCGCTGGCCGTCGTGCTCGACGTGCGGGCCGGTGAGGACGATCCGGCCAACACCGCCCTACGGGTGGCGATCACCGGGTCGAACATGACCGACTTCACCTATGCGCTCGACCTCACCTCGGTCAGCGATCAGGCCGACGACGATCTCGTCTACACCCAGGGTGACAAGGGCGAGTTGACGGTGATCGTGCCTCAGGCCTCGGCGGCCAACATGGCCGGCGCGGTGCTTGATGTGGCCGCCGTCGGCAGCGGTGGCTTAGTCATCCGCAACCCCAACCCTCCTGATCCGTTGGCCGGATTCGATCTCGAACTCACCGGGGAGCTGCCTCAGAAGGTGCAGGCGGTGCTCGACCAGGCCGTCAATCCGGCGCTGGCCTCCCATGGTGGTTATGCGGCGCTCGTCGACATCGACGGTTCGGTTGTGCATGTCACGATGGGCGGCGGCTGCCAGGGATGCGCGGCGAGTGCCATGACCCTGCGCGACGGCATCAAGAAGATGTTGATGGCGGCGCTGCCGGAGATCACCGACGTGATCGACGCCACCGACCACGCTGCGGGCGAGAATCCGTTCTACACCGAAGCTCCGGTCTAGCGGCCGTCCACCAGGCCCACTCAACCTCCCACGTCCGCCCGAACTTTGGGCGTGCAGCGACCCCCTCTGGCCGAACTTTGAGCCTTGGGCGACCCGTCAGCGGGTCGCCCAAGGCTCAAAGTTCCAGCGGGGGTACGGGCACGAGGGTCTATTGGCCGGTCGCAAGACCCTGGTTTAGTATGGGAACCAAACCAATTCTCCAGGGGGCTTTATGCGAGGCATCATCGGCTACGGCACCTACGTTCCGTACTATCGGCTGCAGCGGTCGGCCATCACCGCCGCCCTCGGTAGCGGCGGTGGCCGTGGCACCCGATCGGTCGCCTCCTACGACGAAGACGCCACGTCGATGGCCGTTGAAGCCGGTCGCAACCTGCTCCGCTCGGTGGATGACGGCCTCGTCCCGGACGCCGTCTACTTCTCGACCGCCACCCCGCCGTATCTCGACAAGACCAACGCCACCGTCATCCACGCCGCCCTGAACCTGCCGTCGCGGGTGTTCGCCGGAGACATCGGAGGCTCACCACGGTCGGTCAACGCCGCACTCCGATCCGCCCTCGACGGGTCACGACTCACCATGGTGGCCGCAGCCGATGTCCGCAGCGGACGCCCCGGATCGGCCGATGAATCGCAGTGCGGCGACGCCGCCGTCGCCTGGCTGATCGGTGACGAGTCCGACGGGCCGGTGATCGCCGAGTGGCTTGGTGGTGCGTCGGCCACCGGCGAGTTTCTCGACCGCTGGCGGCTCCCGGCGTGGGACTACTCACGGGTCTGGGAGGAGCGGTTCGGCGAACACGCCTATCTGCCGCTCGTCACCGAGGCCTCCGATGCGGCGTTCAAGGAAACCGGACTCGAGCCGGCCGACATCGACATCGCCGTCATCACCGGATTACACGGCCGAGCGGTACGAGGCGCGGCTCGGGCGGCGGGACTGGGCGAGGTGGCCGTCGCCGGCGACCTGAGCGGGACCGTCGGCAACACCGGAACCCCGCACGCCGGGCTGATCCTGGGATCGGTGCTGGATGAGTCCGAAGCCGGTCGCACGATCATGGTGATGCACCTGGCCGACGGTGTCGACGTCGGGTTCTTCCGCACCACCGACGCCATCGGTGGCTACACCACCGCCTCCACGGTGTCCGAGCAGATCGCGGCAGGCAACGACGCCCTCGACTACCAGGCCTTTCTCACCTGGCGGGGATTCCTCGACCGGGAACCGCCCCGGCGTCCGGATCCGGTTCCGCCGGCAGCGCCGCCGTCGCTTCGATCCCAGGCCTGGAAGTACGCGTTCGTCGGGTCCCGCGATCGATCGACCGGCACCGTTCATCTCCCACCCCAGCGGGTCTCGGTCAAAGGAGGCGCGGTCGACGACATGGAACCCGTACCCATGGCCGATGTCGGAGCCACCGTCGCCACCTTCACCATCGACCGCCTTGCCTATTCGCTGTCGCCGCCGACCATCGCCGTGGTCATCGATTTCGACGGCGGCGGACGGTTCCAATGCCAGTTGACCGACGCCGATCCCGACACCGTCGCCATCGGTGACCGGGTGACCATGACCTTCCGCAAGCTCATGACGGCCGACGGCGTACACAACTACTTCTGGAAAGCCCGCCCCGCCGGCTGAGCGCCGGCAAACCCACTCACCGCGAGTTCGAACAAAGGATCAGTCCAATGGCATCCAAGGGAATCAAGGATCAGGTGGCCATCGTCGGGATGGGGTGCACCCCCTTCGGCGAACACTGGGACCGATCGGTCGACGACATGTTGATCGACGCGTCGACCGAGGCCTACGCTTCGGCCGGCATCGTACAGGACGACGTCGACGCCTTCTGGTTCGGCACGCTCGGCTCCGGCGTATCGGGACTGACCCTCAGCCGGGCGCTCAAGATCGACTACAAGCCGGTCACCAGGGTCGAGAACATGTGTGCCACCGGCTCGGAGGCGTTCCGCAACGCCTGCTATGCGGTCGCGTCCGGCGCGTATGACCTGGTGGCGGCCGTCGGTGTGGAGAAGCTGAAGGACAACGGCATGTCCGGTCTCGTTTCGCAGCGGATCCCCGGTGACGGCACCCGGCCCGAACTCACCGCACCGGCAATGTTCTCGCTGCTGGCTCCCGCGTACGCCAAGAAGTACGGTGTCGACACCGATGAGATGAAGGACGTCCTGACCCGGATCGCCTGGAAGAACCACTACAACGGGGCCCGAAATCCCAGAGCCCAATTCCGAAAGGAAGTGGGCAAGGACACCATCTGCAACGCTCCGCTCATCGCCGGTCAGCTGGGGATCTTCGACTGCTCCGGGGTGTCCGACGGCTCCGCCGCCGCCATCCTGTGCCGGGCCGAAGACGCCCACAAGTACACGGACAAGCCGCTCTACGTGAAGGGTCTGGGTTTCGCCTCGGGCCCCGCCGCCGGTCCGATCGACTCCGACTACGACTACACGACCTTCAACGAGGTGGTGGCCTCGGCCGCCGACGCCTACGCCCAGGCCGGTATCACCGATCCGAGGGCCCAGGTGGCCATGGCCGAGGTCCACGACTGCTTCACCCCCACCGAACTGGTGCTGATGGAGGACCTGGGTTTCGCCGAACGGGGTATGGCGTGGAAGGAGGTCCTGGCCGGGACCTACGATCTCGACGGGGAACTGCCCGTCAATCCCGACGGCGGTCTCAAGAGCTTCGGTCATCCCATCGGTGCATCGGGTCTTCGGATGCTGTTCGAATGCTGGTTGCAGCTACGGCGGGAAGCGCCGGAGGACCGACAGATTTCGTCGGTGACCGAGGGCGGGAAGACGCTCGGCATGACCCACAATCTCGGTGGCGCCCCCGGCGAGTGTGTGAGCTTCGTCAGCGTCGTCGGCTCTGAACCGGGCTGAGGGGTTCAGCTGTTACAGCGGCTGGGAAGCGGTTCGCCGTCTCCCGCTGAAACCGTCTCGAGGGCCGCCTCGAGTTCGGAAGCCGCGACGGCCCAGCCACGGTCGTCACCTCGGGACGAGGCGAACACCATGCCGACGGCCCGACCCTCGACGTCGACGACCGGCGCGCCCGAATCGCCCCGATCGATGGCCACCGACAGCTCGACGGCCCTCCGTCTGCCCTCGCCGTCGAGCGTCGCCGTGACCGAACGGAGGACCGTCGCCTCCTTGATCTCGACCCCCTCGGCATCGGCGTAGGTGGGGATCGTCACCTCGGCCCCGTCGGCCGCCTCGGCCAGGATGAACGGCTGCGCCACGCCGGAATCGACGATCAGAAGCGCCACGTCACGGTCGAGGTCGAGGTACACGATGTCGGTCGGGACCTCGGTGCCGTCAATCGTGCGCAACACGGCGCCCCGAGCCGCCTCGAACGTGTGGGCGGCGGTGGCGACCAGTCCGGGCCCGACGGCCATGGCCGTGGCCCGCTGATGGGAGACGCCGGCGCAGGCCTCGATCTCGACCCGGAACACATCACCGTCGACCTGGCCGGCGGAAGCGGAGCACCCCGCCCCGAGCACGAGGGTCGTGATCGCCATGACGACGAGCCTCCGGCACGGTGACATCATGGGTGCCGATGGTACCGTCGACACCGACGGAACCGAGAGGCCGGGAGGCGCCCATGGTGGGGACCGTACTGCACATCGATCGCCCCTTCGACGAGGACCTGGTCCGCTCGATCGTCGGATCCGAGGCGACACTGCTCGGCCCATCCGAGCCGCTCGAGGCCGCCGATGTGGCGGTCGTCGGCGCGGCGGAGTGGAATGCAGCCCGTTTCGACGATGCCCCACGGCTCCGGGTGCTGGCCCGCACCGGTATCGGTGTCGACGCCGTCGACCTGGCCGAGGCGACACGGCGGGGTGTGCTGGTCACCAACACCCCGGATGGTCCAACCGTTTCCACGGCCGAGCACACCATGGCACTCCTCTTCGCCGCGGCCAAGGCGCTCCCTCACCAACAGCGGATGCTCCGCGATGGGGTCGGTTCCTACACCGCACGAAGTCGGTCGGTCGAGCTCGACGGTCTCACCCTCGGTCTTGTGGCCTACGGCCGTATCGGCCGCCGGGTCGCCGCCATGGCCGCTGCCGTCGGCATGCGCGTCATCGCCTACGACCCTTTCCTCGGCCGCGACGCCCTCGCCGAGGACGCGGCCGGGGATGTGGCCGGGGTTGAGCTGGTCGACTTCGATCAGCTCCTGGCGCGCTCCGATGTGATCTCCCTCCACTGCCCGCTGACCGACGAATCGCGAGATCTGTTCCGGCGCGAGACGTTCGACCGGTGCAAGCCGGGTCTGATCTTTGTCAACGCGGCCCGCGGTGGACTCGTCGACCACGACGATTTGCTCGCCGCTCTCGACAGCGGTCAGGTCGGGGCGGCGGGTCTCGACGTCACCGAGCCCGAGCCGCTACCGCCGGATCACCCGCTCCTCCATCGCCTCGACGTCATCGTCACACCCCATGTCGCCTCTTCGACCGGCGTCGGGCGGGATCGCATGCTGGTGATGGCCCTGGAGCAGGCGGCCATGGCGCTGGACGGCTCGCGGCCCACCCACCTCGTCAATCCCGAGGTTCTGGACTGACGCCTGGTTCCGGCTTGTCGAACTGGGCCGGCCCGGCGGCCCGGACCGCGTCGAGTTCGGCGGTGTTGAGCCGCGGCGCGATGATGAAGAACAGCACCAGTTGTATGATGCCGGCGACGATGACCGGGGTCCGCAGCGCCGGGACCCGGCCGATGAGCGGCGACAGTGCCGCCACCAACACCCCACCGATCACCGCTCCGACCGGGATGGCGCCGAAGGAGAAGAACCGGTAGACGCCATTCACCCGGCCCAGCAAATGGTTCGGTGTGATGGCCTGGCGCAGGCTGACGGTCACGACCCGCCAGTAGGAGCCGGCGAGGCTGTAGACGGCCATCAGCACAGCGGCCGGCACCCACCAACCGGTCGTTCCCAGCACGACGAGGCTGAGGCCGAGGGTGATGCCGGACAACCGCAGGACCGTACCGGTGCCGAGCGAACGGGTCACGACGGCCACGGTGATGCCACCGATGGCGGCGCCGACCGCCGATCCGACGATGAGGGCGGCGTACTGGATCGGCGAGGTGCCCAGAACCTCCTGGGCGAAGAAGATCATGATCACGAAGAGCATGCCGCCGCCGAGGTTGACGACCGTGGCCACCAGGGCCAGCAGGCTCAGATATCGATGACCACGGAGGGCCCGGTAGCCCGACAGCAGTTCGCGTCGGAAGTCGGGTTGTTCGCGGTCCGCGGCCTCCGGCGGTTTGGGCGTTGGCGGACGAACCGTGATGGCCGTCAGAACGATGGCCGAGGCGGCGAAGCTTGCCGCGTCGACGAAGAACGGCAGCGCGAGCGTTCCCGAGAGCAGCAGGGCACCGACCAGCGGCCCGCCGAACTGGTTGGCCGTTCGCTCAACGGTCGTGAGGTACCCGTTGGCCTGTTCGAGCCTCTCGGGTTCGACGAGTTGCGGTAACAGCGTGATCGCTGCGTTGTCGTGCAGGACCTCTCCCACGCCCAACAGGAAGGTGGCGACCAGCAACAGCGCGAGCAGGACGGGTCGGGTCTGGACGCTTCCCGAGCCGTCGAGGACCGCAAGCTCGTCCGGCGTCGGCAGGCCGCTTTCGGCTCCCAGGACGGCCACCGCGACGATGGTCGTCAGAACGGCTCGGCCGACGTCGGCGGCAATCATCAGATTGCGACGATCCCGGCGGTCGACGAGGACGCCCACCGGCAGGCTGAAGAAGAGCCACGGAAGCCGCTGAGTGAGCAGCACACCGATGATGAGCAGTGGGTTCCTGGTCAGCGCTGACGCCAGCCAGGGATACGCAACCAAACTGATTCCATCGCCGAGGTTGGACACCAGATGTGCCCCTACCAACCGCCTGTAACCGGCCCCGATCGGCCCGTCGTTTGATCGCCTCAATGTCGAAGGACGAGGCATGGTTCGATCCTACTACGTGGTTGGACACGCAGCGGTTGGACACGCACCGATGAGTGGACCGGCTGCGTTGATTCGGTGAAGCGGTCAGCCCTGAT
Source organism: Acidimicrobiales bacterium (assembly GCA_965216675.1). Taxonomy (GTDB): domain Bacteria; phylum Actinomycetota; class Acidimicrobiia; order Acidimicrobiales; family SZUA-35; genus JAHELU01. The sequence goes on from CBDCGK010000004.1 coordinate 4,920,248, forward strand.
CGCCGGGGCGGATCACCACTTTGCCGACGGTGCGGCGACTCCCGATGTCACCCAACGCCTCGAGTGCCTCCGACAGCGGGCGAGTCTCGGAGATGAGCGGATCGACCTTGCCCGTTCCGAACAACTCGACGATCGAATCCCAGTCGTCGCGCAAGGCGGTGTCGCGTCGGGCAAGGTGGGCCCCCCAGTGGACCCCGACGATCGAGTAGTTCTTGAGCAGGATGTGATTGGCCGGCGCTTCGGGAATCCGGCCGCTCGTGAAGCCGATGACGAGCAGCCTCCCATCCCAGCCGACGATACGGCGCACCTGGTCGAACGTGTCCCCGCCGACCGCCTCGTAGACCACGTCGACACCGCGGCCGCCGGTGACCTCACGGATCGTGTCCACGATGTCGATCTCCCGGTAGTCGAACGCCTCGTCGGCACCGAGCTGTCGAACCACCTCGACCTTGTCGGGCCCGCCGGCCAGCCCGTACACGGTGGCCCCGATGGCTTTGGCCAGCTGAACCGCGGCCGAGCCGACACCACCGGCCGCCGCCGTGACCAGAACCGACTCGCCGGCCTGCAACCGGGCTCGATTGCGCAGGGCGAACACCCCTGTGCCGTAGTTGACCAGCATGGCGGCCGCCTGATCGGAGCTCATCGAGTCGGGGATGGGCAGACACCGGTCGGCCGGGACGGCAACGTGTTCGGCGAGTCCGCCGTCGCCCATCACCAGCACCCGGTCACCGACCGCCGGTGCCGAGCCGTCGACATCGGGACCGTGGGCGACGACCGTTCCGGCGATCTCGCCGCCGGGGATGAACGGAAGGGTGGGCTTCACCTGATACCGGCCTTGGATCTGCAGGATGTCGGGGAACTTCAAACCGCAGGAGTCGACCGACAGAAGTACCTGGCCGGACCCGGGCTCCGGATCGGCAACGGTTGTCAGCTCCAGAACGTCGGACGGGTCTCCGATTTCGGTCATCTGCCAGGCGCGCATCGGGCTATGATGACGTGCCGATCGCCGCCGAGGCAAACCGGAACGGAGACCGCGGCCAACGTATGGTTCACGTCGATTTCGAGGCCCTCATCGATCTGGTACCCGCCGGCAACGACCGTTTCACCGGTGTCGCCCCCCGGTACCGGCTGCCCTGGATCTTCGGCGGGCAGTTGGTGGCTCAGGCGTTACGGGCTGCTCAGTTGACCGTGGAACCGGGACGTGCCGTACATTCCCTGCACGCCTACTTCCTCCGCCAAGGCGTTCACGACCAGCCTCTGCGGTTGGTGGTCGAACGGGTACGGGACGGCCGGTCCTTTGCCACCCGGCGGGTCGTCGCCGGCCAGGATCACGGTGAGGTCCTCCACCTCTCGGCGTCCTTCCAACGTGACGAGGACGGACCCGACGTGTCGCCGTGCGAGGCGCCGGTGGGCATGGCGGACCCGGCCGATCTCCCCGACACCGGTTGGGGTGGTGTGTTGCGCCGCCGCCCCGAACTCGACGACGGTCCGCATCAGCGTCTGTGGATCGCCATGATCGGGGAGCCGTCCGGCGATGATCGACTCGATGGGTGCGGCCTGGCCTTTCTCAGCGACTCCATGATGGCGTCGGCAGCCCGACGAAGCCATCCCCGCCAGATCCCGGCCGCCGACGCGAGGCGGCACTTCCGTACGGCCAGCCTCGACCACACGGTGTACTTTCACCGTCCCGTTCACCCGTTTCAGTGGTTGGCCGTCGATGCCAGATGCCGCAGCCTGGCGGGAAACCGCGCGCTGGTGGTCGCCGATGTCTTCACCCGGGATGGTACCCACGCGGTGACGGTGGTCCAGGAGGTCCTGATCCGTGATCCGGAACCGCCGCAGAGCTCGTCCTGATCCCGGCCCGGCGACCGGCCCGGGAATGCCCGACCGGGGTCAGCGCTTGACGATGGACCGGACGACGCCAGCCACACCGGCGCCGTCGAGGCCGAGCTCGGCCAGAATGGCGTCGGGTTTCCCGTGGGGGATGTAGCGCGTGGGAACACCCAGAACCCGCACCTCCGGCCGCTCATCGGAACCGGCCCGCTGGGCCAGGGCGAGGTCGATGTTCGCCCCGATGCCGCCGTCGGCCAGGCCGTCCTCGACGGTAACCACCAGTGGATGGGAGGCAGCGTCGTGGAGCATCGCCTCGTCCAGGGGCTTGGCCGCCCGAGGATCCCACACGGTGACGGAGATGCCCTCGGCCTCCAACTCGGTGGCTGCGTCCCGGGCCGCTCCGAGCATCTTGCCGACGCCGATGATGCAGGCGTCGGAACCCTGGCGGACCCGGCGGGCGTTCAAGCCGTGGCCCACCTCGTCGTCGGGCACCGACGGCGCCGCGGTTTTCGGCCAGCGGATGCAGACGGGTCCGGTCGTGATGTCGTATGCGTCGGCCAACATCTGCTGCAGTTCCTGATACGACGACGGGCAGAAGATCGTCATCCCAGGCACCTTGGAGGCCAGCACCATGTCGAGCACGCCGTGGTGGGAGGGCCCGTCGTCACCGGTGATACCGGCCCGGTCGAGGCAGAAGATGACGGGCTGACGGTGCAGGCCGACATCGAGGTTCGTCTGATCGAACGCTCGGGTGAGGAACGTGGAGTACAGCGCCACGACCGGTCGCAGGCCCCCCATGGCCATGCCGGCTGCGGCGGTCACGGCATGCTGTTCGGCGATCCCGACGTCGATCAGCCGATCGCCGAAGCGGTCGCGGAACGGGAGCAGGCCGGTCGAGTCGGGCATGGCCGCGGTGATGGCCACCAGGTCGGGGTGTTCCTCACCGAGCTTGACCATGGCCTCGGAGAACGCGGCCGTGTAGCTGCCGGGCTTCACCGCGCCGATGTCGTGCATGTTCTTGATCGGGTCGTTCTCGGCCGGACCGTATCCCCGACCTTTCTGGGTCTGAACGTGCAGCACGACCGGGCCGGTGAACTCCCCGGCGTTGATGAGCGCCTGTTCGATCTCGGCGATGTCGTGGCCGTCGAAGGGACCCATGTAGCGCACACCGAGCGGCTCGAAGAAGGCTTGGGGTTCGAGGGCCTCCCGGATGGCGGCCTTGGAGGCCCGAATCCCGGTTTGGGACCACCGCCCGATCAGCGGCAGCTTGGCGGTGAAGCTCTCGAATCGGCGCTGGCGTTTCATGTACACGGGGTTCGAGCGGATCTTGACCAGGCTTTCCGACAGCAGCGACACCGTCGGGGCGTAGGACCGCCCGTTGTCGTTCAACACGATGGTGACGTCACTGCCGGCATGGCCCAGGTTGTTGAGACCCTCGAACGCCATGCCGCCGGTCATGGAACCGTCGCCGATGACGGCGACCACGCGGCGTCTGTGCGATCCGACGGCCTGGGGGGCGCTGGCGAAGGCGGTGGCCAGACCATGGGCGTAACCGAGCGCGGTCGAGGCGTGACTGTTCTCGATCCAATCGTGCGATGACTCCTCCTGGCTGGGGTAGCCCGACATCCCCTCGGCCTCGCGGAGATGATCGAAGCCGTCCATACGACCGGTCAGGATCTTGTGCACATACGCCTGGTGACCGGTGTCGAACAGGATGACGTCGTCGGGTGAGTCCAGCACCCGGTGGAGCGCGACGGTCAACTCGACGATCCCGAGATTGGAACCGAGGTGGCCGCCCGACTTGGACTCGTTGACCTTGCGGACGATGAAGTCGCGGATCTCGTCACACAGGCGGTCGAGCTCATCATGGCTCAACGATCGCAGATCCGACGGTCCATCGATCCGATCGAGAATCTTTTCGCTACTCACTGCTGCACCACGGTAGCGGCCCGAACCCATCGACACCGATCGCGGTGACCGATGTGACGCTTCGATCAGCGCTCGACCGGCAGTCGTTCGGCGCTCCGGTCGAGCGCCCGCTCCGATCGGATCGGGCCTGCTTCGCTATCCTTGGACCTATGACAAGCCGCCATGAGCCCGCGCCTGCAGCCACCACCGGAGCCGAACCCGAGCCGTTGTTGCCCGTCGAGCTGGTCTCCGACGTGCTCGGCGCCGCCCTCGAGACCGGTGCCGATTTCGCCGAGGTCTTCGCCGAGGACGTCAGTCGGAGTGGGGCCTACTTCGACGACGGCCGGGTCGAGAGCCTGTCGTCGGACCGCGACCGCGGCGTCGGTATCCGAGTTGTGGCCGGTGAGTCCACCGGGTTCGCCCACACCTCGAACATGACCGAAGCCGGTCTGCTGCGAGCGGCCCGCACTGCTGCGGCCGCCGCCAAGGGCGGTACCGCCCCCCGTTCGGCACCGGCGCTTCAGCGCCGTGGCGGATCGGGGTCGACGGTCGACGTCCAGCCCGCCGAGGTGGCCAAGGCCACGAAGGTCGAGCTGCTGGCCAGAGCCAACGAGGCCGCCCGCTCGACCGGCGAGGCCATCACCCAGGTCAGCGCCCGCTACGGCGACAGCCGCCGTCGATTCCTGGTGGCCAACTCCGACGGCGTGCTGGCCGGCGACGACCGGACCCGCACCCTGTTCTCGGTGAGCTGTGTGGCGTCGGGCGACACGGGACTGCAGACCGGTTCGGAGACCATCGGGCACACCATCGGCTTCGAGTTGTTCGATCGCTACGACGTCGAGGAACTGGCCCGTCGGGCGGCCAACCGGGCCCTCACGAAGCTGGAGGCCCGGCCGGCGCCGTCGGGCACGATGCCGGTGGTGATCGGTCCGGGATCGGGCGGGGTGCTGTTCCACGAGGCGTGCGGACACGGGCTCGAGGCCGACCTGATCCGCAAGGGGGCGTCCACCTTCGCCGGTCGTATCGGGGAGACGGTGGCGTCGCCCCTGGTGACGTTGGTCGACGACGGCACGATGGGGGAGGAGTGGGGTCATCTCGGCATCGACGACGAAGGCAACCCGACGAACCGCAACGTCCTGATCTCGAACGGCGTGCTGGTCGACTACATGTGGGACGGCCTGCAGGCCCGCAAGGAGGGTCGGGCCTCGAGCGGGAACGGCCGCCGGGAGAGCTACCGTCACCTGCCGATGGTCCGGATGACCAACACCTTCCTCGCTCCCGGTGAAAGTGACCCCGACGACATCATCGCCTCGGTCGACCACGGCGTCTACATCGCCCGGTTCGGCGGCGGCCAGGTCAACACCGCCTCCGGCGACTTCACCTTCGGCATGGTCGAGGCCTACCTCATCGAGGACGGCCGAATCACCGCTCCGCTCCGTGAGGGCCAGCTGATCGGCAACGGACCCAAGGTTCTCACCCAGATCGAGGCCGTCGGCAACGACTTCCGGATGGGCCCACCCGGCACCTGCGGCAAAGACGGCCAAGGCGTGCCGGCCGGCATGGGGGTGCCGACGCTCAAGGTGGCCGAGCTGACCGTCGGCGGGACGGCGGCGTGATGACCGGGCCGACGGGAGCCGCCGACCTGAACACCGACGAGTTGCTGAGCATCGCCCGCAAGGTGGTCGAACAGGCCGGAACGGGTGAGGAGATCGAGGTGGCCTGCTCCCGGAGCCGGTCGACGTCGATCAAGGCCTACGAGGGTGAGGTCGAGTCGCTGACCACCGCCGAGAACCTTGCGATCGGGGTACGGGTGTTGATGGAGGGCCGCGAAGGTTTCGCCAGTGCCGGCTCGATCAACCCGGACGTGGTCGAGGCGGCGCTGAACGACGCCCGTGACAACGCCCGGTTCGCCGAGGTCGACCCCGACGCCGGGATCGCCCGACCCGACGGGGTCGAGCCGGTGGAGATCGACCTCTGGCGGGACGGTGTCGACGGCACGTCGATCGACGACAAGATTGCCATGGCAATCGACGTCGAGCGCCGTGTTCGCGGTTACGACCCTCGCATCACCGGGGTGCGGACCGTCCGCTACGGCGACAGTGTCGGCGCGTTCGCGCTGGCCAGCACCTCCGGCATCGAGGCCACGACGGTGGGCACGTCGGCATCGATCTCGGCCCAGGCCCTCGCCGCCGACGGTGACCGGACCCAGATCGCTCACGCCTACGACGGTGGTCGGGAGCCGGCCGATCTGGATCTCGACTACGTCGTCGAACGGACCGCGACCCGGGTCCTCGACCTGCTGGGGGCCAAGAAGCCGAAGACGGCCCGCCTGTCGCTGGTCCTCGATCCGCACGGCGCGGCGACCGTCATCGGCCTCATCGCCGGCACCCTGTCCGGCCTACGGGTGATCAAAGGACGTTCCCCGTTCGCCGATCGTCGAGGAGAGACGATCGCCGCGCCGATCCTCAGCTTCGGCGACGACGCCACCGATCCGGATTCACTCGGTGCCGACTCCCACGACGGCGAGGGCTTGGCCTGCCGGCCGATTCCCCTGGTGAGCGACGGCGTGCTCCAGGGATTCTTCCACGACTCCTACACCGGACGTCGGTCGGGGGACGGCTCGACAGGTTCGGCCGTGCGGGGAACGAGGGGCCTGCCGTCTCCCGGACTGCACGCCCTGCACGTGGCTCCCGGGGAGGGTTCGCTCGACGACTTGATCGCAGGAACCGACACGGGACTGCTCGTCTACACCCTCGACGGCCTGCATTCCGGGGTCAACGCCATATCCGGTGATTTCTCGGTCGGGGCCTCGGGCCGGATGATCCGCAACGGGAAGCTGGCCGAACCGGTGAGCGAGTGCACCATTGCCTCCACCCTGCAGCGGCTGTTGCTCGACATCAGCCGGATCGGTGGTGAGGTCGAGCACCTGCCGAGCGGCACGTCGACCCCTCCACTGGTCATCGACAACGTCACCCTCTCGGGCACGAACTGAATCCGGCCCCGCACTCTCAGCCCGCCGGTGGTCGCTCGCGGCCGAGGATCGCCACCCGGCCTTCCGACGCCAGTTCGACGGCCAGGTGTGCCGCCTCGACGTCGAGGACCACCATCACGGCGTCGTCGGTGAGCCCGACAACCTGTGCCCGGGGTGCGATCACCTCGGCCTGCACGTCGGTCACGGTGGGGCGGAGCCCGATCACCTCGACGACGGATCCGATGGTCACCGGCACCTCGACCGTCGACCGTTCGAGCGCCACGATCCGCTGATCGGCGCCGATCCGATTCTCGTGTTGTGCGGAAGGGTCCGGCTCAGCGGTTGCGGGTTCCTCCGGCGGTGTGTCACCGGTGTTCGACGTCGAGACCTCGTCGGGCTCGGCCGGGGCACTCGACAGCCAGACAACGGTGAGTATCGCGGCCGACAGTCCGGCGCCGGCGGCGACCGCCAGTCTCCTCCACCCGAGGCGCAGACGAGCCAGCCGACCGCGAAGACGTGCGGTGGTCGAGGTCGGGCGGACGAGGGTTCGGGACGGGGTGTCGGGCGGGGAGCCGGTCGCTCGCAGCATGATTCCTCCTGGGGCGTGCGTCGGACCCGGGTCCGACGCAGTACTTGGTTCAGGGGGAAGTGGCGGAGGCCGTCTCCGGCCGGGCAGATCGTGTCAGCCGGACGACGACGAGGACGACGTCGGCGTCGATGATTTCGGTGTCGTCGACTTCGGCGGCGATGCCTTGTCACCGTTGGCGGCGGATGACGAGGACGAGTCCGACTTGGACGACTCCGATGTCGACGGTGAGTCGCTCGATGACTCCGACGGCGAGCCTTCCGAGGTGCCCGCCGACCCCGTCGACGACCCACTCGACGATCGGGCGTCATTGCGGTAGAACCCGTCGCCCTTGAACGAGATGGCCGGTGCGGCGAAGATCTTCTTGACCTGGTGGCGGCCGGATTCGTCGATCTGACAGCCGTCGATCTCGGTCAGCGTGTCGTCGGTGAACGACTGCTCCACCTCGAAGTGGTCGTCACACACTCTGCATTTGTACTCATAGATAGGCACGACGCGAATCTCCAGTTGCTCGAAGCCCGAGGGCTCGCGGTCAACAGTGAACAACGGCCGGATCCCGTGGCCCTGGTCATGATGACCGTTGTGGCCAGGTTGGCTCCGGCAGGCCGGACCGGCTTCCGGCTCGACTTGCTAGGGTAGCGGAACCGCCGGCTGATTCGGTGGCGACGAAGGGCGACGCATCGGCGACGACGCCCTCGATGTCCCCGCAGCCTCCGGCCACCCACTCATCGAGCAGTCACGGAGGACCGCCATGGTCTCATCTGCAACGCCATCCTTCGACGCCACGAAGCCGGTGCGAAAGGCCGTCATCCCGGCCGCCGGCCTCGGCACCCGTTTCCTGCCGTTCTCGAAAGCGGTCCCCAAGGAGATGTTGCCGGTCATCGACCGGCCGGTGATCCAATACGTGGTCGAGGAGGCGGTCGACGCCGGCATCACCGACATCCTGATCATCACCTCGCGTTACAAGAAGAGCATTGAGGACCACTTCGATCGCCTACTCGACCTGGAGGCCCAGCTCGAAGCCAAGGGAAAGGACGGTGAGGCGGCCGAGATTCGAGCGCTCAACGAGCTGGCCCAGCTCCATTTCGTTCGCCAGGGCGAAGCGCTCGGTCTGGGTCATGCCATCGGCGTGGCCCGGAACCATATCGGTGACGAACCGTTCGTGGTGCTCCTGGGCGACGACATCATGCATCGCCGGGCCGGCGTGTTGAAGGGCATGATCGACGCCTACAACGAACACCAATGCTCCGTCGTGGCACTCATGGAGGTCGACCCGGCCGACATCTCCTCCTACGGCTGCGCCGACTCCGAGGGCTTCGGTGAGCGGCTCGTGAAGGTCAACGGCCTCGTCGAGAAACCGCAACCGGAAGACGCCCCGTCGAATCTGGCCATCATGGGCCGGTACCTCTTCACCCCGGCGATCTTCGACGAGATCGAACGGACCGAGCCCGGGGTGGGCGGCGAGATCCAGATCACCGACGCCATGCTGTCGCTGCTCGACAGCGAAACGATGCTCGGGTTCACGTTCTCCGACGGCCGGTTCGACACCGGCAAGAAGATCGACTACCTGAGGGCCGTCGTCGAGTTCGCACTGGAACGCGATGATCTCGGGCCCGACTTCCGCACGATTCTCAACGAGATCGTCGAGCGGGAGGGAATCGGTGCCTGACAAGCGCTGCCACCGATCGCTGCCGGCGCCGGCCCGGTGAGAACAACAGCCCGTTGACCCGGTCAATCGGCCGCCGTTAGAGTCCGTGCCACATCAACCTTCATGAAGGAGCATGCCGATGAGTAGGAATTCTCGGGCGGGCAGTATCCGGACAACGAAGGCCGTCATCATCGCCATGGGGGCGGCGATGTTGCTTCTGGCCTCACTGGCGTCACCGGTCGGTGCCGACCGCGACGGTTTCCTGACCGCCAACGACGCGTACATCACGATCGCCGACGATCTACCGGCCGGCAGCTCGGCGGTGCCGATCATCTCGGTCGGCGAGGAGATCGGCGATTTCATGTTCGAGGGCATTCCCGACGGTGTCGGAATCCGGCCCGGTCCCGACCAACACTCGATCGACGTCTACGTCGCCCACGAGCAGACCGTCATCCCTTTCTTCAACCGACGTGACTTCCAGGCATCCTCGGTGTCGAAGCTCACCCTCAGCACGAAGGCCGGGCCTGGTCAGGGCTCGATCTCGGATGCGTCGGTCGCCATCGGCCCCGAGGCCGGATTCCAGCGTTTCTGCTCCGCGTTCATGGGTGGCCCGGCCGACGGGCTCGACAACTACGTGTTGTTCACCGGCGAGGAGACCAGTGACTCCCTCGACGGCGTGCAACGGGGCTTCAACGTCGTCCTGAACACCGACACCGGCGACTTCACCGCCGTTCCCGGCATGGGTCGCCTCAACCACGAGAACACCGTCATCATCCCCGGAGGCTGGGATGAGCTGGCCATGGTGACGACCGACGACACCTTCGCCGCCGGAACCTCGCAGCTCTACCTCTACACCGCCGCCGATCAGGACGCCATCTTCGCCGACGAGGGCGCACTCTGGGCGCTTCAGATCACCGGTGTGGACGGTGAACCGCTGGCGGACCCGGCCGATCCGTTCAACGGGGCCAACGACTACCTCGACCTCGATGTCGGTGAGAGCTTCCAGGGCGAGTTCATTCCGGTTCCCAGCGACGTCGCCCTCGGCGACCAGGATGTGCTGGAGAATTGGTCGAACGCCAACAACGTCATGCAGTTCATCCGACTCGAGGACGCGGCCACGGACAAGAACGACCCGCTCACCGTGTACATCGCCGACACCGGCGGCTCCCGCATCCAGCCCGACCCGGCCACCGGCCGGATGTGGCGGCCCCGCAACGGCATCAGCCTGGCCGACAACGGCCGGGTCTTCAAGATGGTCATGAGCGCCGAGGATCCCCGCATCGTCGACAGCCTGACCATCCTGGCCGACGGCGATGTCGACCCGGCGAGCCCGGTCCACGTCCCGTTCAGGAATCCCGACAACCTCGACACCTCCAAGAAGAGCCTGATGATCCAGGAGGACGCCGACGACGCCGCCATCTGGCAGCATCGGATCCGGCAGGGCGACTGGCGGGTGGTCGCCACCGTCAACGATCCCGACGGGGAGTCGAGCGGGATCGTCGACGCTTCGACCTGGTTGGGGGGAGGCCGATGGCTGCTGACCGTCCAGGCCCATGGCACCAACATCGACGAAGCTGTGAACGACGACGGCGTCATTCTCAAGCGAGAAGACGGCCAGCTTCTCATGCTGACCGTACCCGGCTCGTGAGTTGACGATCTAGACACGGGTCCGGGCAACCGGCTTCGCCGTTCTGCGTCCCGTCATCCGGTGCCACAAGGTGCCGGATGACGGGACGTTTCGGTTTTTCGTGGTCCTTGGCGATCTCGGCTTCCAGGTGTCCGACGAGGTCGTTAGTCTGGTAACCGATGATGCCGCTGGAAGAAGCCCAGGCCCGTGTCAACCGCGACCTGGCCATGCTGCCCACGACCGACGTCGACATTGCCGATGCCCTGGGTATGGTGCTGGCCGAAACGGTTGTGGCCGACGAGGCAATCCCTCCATTCGCCAACACGGCAATGGACGGCTTCGCCGTTCGGGCTGCCGACACGATCGGCGCGACCAAGGAGTCGCCCGTCTCGCTCCCGGTCGTCGGCACGATTGCCGCCGGTTCGGTTGCCCAGCGTCCGCTCGAGGCCGGCGAGGCGATGCGGATCATGACCGGTGCTCCTGTTCCGCCCGGCTCGGATGCGATCATCATGGTCGAGCTGACCAGACCGAACGGCTTCGACGTCGATCTGCTGGCCGAGGTGCCCATCGGCAACCACGTTCGCCCGGCCGGCGACGACATCCAGAAGGGCACCGAGATCCTCCATCCCGGAACCGTCATCGGACCCGGACACCTGGGTGTACTGGCCAGCCTCGGTCGTCGCACCATCACCGCCTACCGGCGACCCCGGGTCGGGGTGATGTCGACCGGTGACGAGCTGGTGGAGGGCGATCAACCACTGGAGCCGGGACAGATTCGCGATTCGAACCGGGTGATGCTGCTCGCGTTGGTGGCCGAGGCCGGGCTTACGCCTGTCGATCTCGGCGTGGCGCCCGACCGTGAGGACGCCATCGAGGCCAAACTTCGTTCCGGTGCGGCCACCTGTGATGCGGTGCTCACCTCCGGTGGGGTCAGCATGGGTGACTTCGACTACGTGAAGGCGGTGTTGACCCGCCTCGGCGACTTCTCCTGGATGCAGGTGGCGATCAAGCCGGCCAAGCCGCTTGTGTTCGGTCTGCTCGACGGCGTGCCCGTGTTCGGTCTGCCCGGCAACCCGGTTTCGTCGCTGGTCAGCTTCGAGCTGTTCGCCCGAGCCGGGCTTCGGCGGATGATGGGCCGCCTCGACGCCGAGCGACCCCGGGTGACCGCCATCGCCGATGAGCCGCTACTGCGCCACCGCGACGGAAAGACCCACTTCACCCGGGTCAACGTGCAGCGCAACGACGAGGGCGTCTGGCGGGTTCGCTCCAGCGGCGGACAGGGTTCTCACCAGCTGATGGCGATGGCCACGGCCAACGGGCTGGCCGTCGTACCCAACGGCAGCGGTGTCGAAGCCGGTGACGAGGTCGAAGTCATCCTCCTCGGTTAAATCTTTGTCGAGCTCGGTCGGTAACCTTGGACCATGACCGAGCTGGTAGACCGTTTCGGCCGCATCCACACCGACCTCCGCATCTCGGTCACCGACCGGTGCAATTTCCGCTGTCAGTACTGCATGCCGTCCGAGGGCATGGTCTGGCTCGACCGGTCCGACGTGCTCACCTTCGAGGAGATCGAGCGGGTGGCTCGGATTCTGGTCGAGCGGGCCGGTGTCGAGTCCATCCGCCTCACCGGCGGCGAGCCGACGGTCAGGGCCGGTCTCCCCGTGCTGATCGAACAGCTGGCGGCACTCGACGTCGACCTGTCGATGACCACGAACGGGGCGACCCTTGTGCGGCACGCGGCCGAGTTGCGGACCGCCGGCCTCGGGCGGCTGAACATCAGCCTCGACACGCTCGATGCCGAGCGTTTCGTGGAGTTGACCCGGCGCAACGAGCTGGAGCGGGTGCTGGCCGGCATCGACGCTGCAGTGGCCGTTGGCTTCGACCCGGTGAAGGTAAACGCCGTGCTGATGCGGGGCATCAATGACGACGAGCTCATACCGTTCCTGGAGATGGGCCGAGCCAAAGGCGTCGTCGTCCGGTTCATCGAGTTCATGCCCCTCGACGCCCAGGGTGAGTGGTCCTCCGAGCGGGTCGTGGCCTACGACGAGATCCTGGCCCGGGCATCGGAACACTTCGAGTTCGAGCCGATCACGAGAGGGTCCAGCCCGGCCGAACGGTTCCGCTACTCCGACGGTGGGGGGGAGTTCGGCGTGATCGCCTCGGTCACCGAGCCGTTCTGTGAGAGCTGCGACCGGATCCGGCTGACCGCCGATGGGCAGATCCGCAACTGCCTGTTCTCGCTTGATCACGTCGACCTTCGCGTGTTGCTTCGCGGTGGTGCGACCGACGACGAGATCCTGGCCGCCATCGCCGGTGAGGTCGACCGGAAGTGGGCTGGGCACGCCATCGGGCAGGTTCACTTCCTTCGGCCGTCGAAGTCGATGAGCCAGCTCGGCGGCTGATCCGACAGCCGTTCAGCCCCGATTTTGGGCGAAAGATCCGATCAGAGATCCCAACGCCGACCGTTCAGGCACTAGTTTTGCTGGTGTGTCTGAGCGAGAACTGACCCATCTGGATCCACTGGGCCGAGCCCGCATGGTGGATGTCACCCCCAAGGACCCCACCTACCGCCGCGCCGTGGCCCGGGGGAGGGTCTACATGGAGCCGGAAACAACGGCACTGGTGGCCAGGGGTGCCATCACCAAGGGGGATGTGCTGGCGGTGGCCCGTGTGGCCGCGATCCAGGCGGCGAAACGGGCGGCCGACCTGCTACCGCTGTGCCACTCGGTGATGATCGGCGCCATCATCGTCAACTTCGACATCCAGGACAACTTCGTCGAGGTCGAGGCATCAGTCGACACCGTCGACCGAACCGGCGTCGAGATGGAGGCGCTCACCGCATGCTCGGTGGCCGCCCTCACCATCTACGACATGTGTAAGTCGGCCGACAAGGCGATGGTGATCGGTGACATCGCCCTGTGGGAGAAGACGGGTGGTCGTTCCGGTCACTACCGTCGGGAGCCCGATGCCGCCGACGGCGGTGATCGGAGCCGCTTGATGTGACCTTGTCGACGTGGCAGTTGATCGTGGTCGCCGGGCTGGCCACGATCTGGGCCGTGGTGCTCGGAGTACCACTGTTGGCCGATCTGCTGCGATGGTTGCGACGCCGTCCGCCCGCTCGTCGGGTCGATCGCCGGCTGATCCGCCACAATCTGATCGAGACGCTCGATCGGGCCTGGTGGAATCGGCCGCGTCCCATCGCGTCGTGGCGGTCGCAGGACATCGCCCGCAAGCGCCTGCAGTGGATGCTGGCCTGCGCCATGGCCACCGTCGTGGCCATGTTCCTGGCCATCGCTCTCCGAGGGCTCTACGTCCACCTTCTCTTGGGCATGGTCGCTTTTTCCCTGGTGATGCTGGCTGTCGGTGCGTTCGTGGGCACCGCCGATGACGAGAACCTGGTGTCGCGGGTACGGGCCCGCCGTCGGGCGACGGCCTACGACGGTACAGGCGACGCCGAGTCCTGGGGCGACCTCATCCTTCCCGGCCTGCTCGGTGCGGCCCCGCTGACCCAACCCGACGACGTGCCGACCGCCAATCCGTTCGCCGAGCCCGACGGCGAGGTGTCGATTCCCACGCTGGCCGACATCACCGAGGCGTTCCGCAGCCCGGACCGCTCCGGTTTCATGTTCGAGCCGCTGAACCTCGATGAAGCCCGGGCCGAGGTCGTCATCCCGGAGGCGGTGGCGGAGGAGCTGTCCGGGGCCGAGGCGGTCGAGGTGCCAGTCGACCCCGATCTGGTCGCCGAGCTCGGCCTCCCGGTGGGTGAAGAACCCTCGACCGAGGCCGTTTCGGCAACCGACGGCGAGGGCCGCCGCAACGTTCGCTTCAGCGCAGCACCGGAAGCAGGCTCCCGGCAGGCGTCGGCCCGGGCCAGGCGGGCGAAGCGCTCGAAGGCCCGCCCGATCTACATCGAATCGGTGCTCGACGAAAGCGACGAATCGGGACGGGCCATCAACGACTAGGGACCTGGCGGGTAGGCGCGCCGCGCCTGAACCTTGGCCTGGAGTTCATCGTGAGTGTGAGCAAGCTCCTGAGCTGCGCACTCCACCTACCCGCTGAACTCCCAATGGGGTCGTGCGACCACTTCGATCCGCTATCCTGTGGTTTCCCTTTCGGGGCTGTAGCTCAGCTGGCTAGAGCGCCTCGGTCGCATCGAGGAGGCCAGGGGTTCGACTCCCCTCAGCTCCACGTATGACGTGCGGAGCACGTCACTCGCTGCTTTGTGCGTTCACCTGGAGATCGGTCTGGTTCGCGCTCGCCCAAGACGCCGCCATGCGCCAAACCTGTGTCCGTCGAACTTTTCGCGGCTGACACCCCAGGAAGCCCGAACTTTTATACGTTTGCGGCCCCCTGAGGGGGTGTTGAGCGCGAAAAGTTCGCCGGGGTGGGCTCGGATCGCCTAGCGCTGGACGCTCGCTCCACCGTTCAAGCGGGCCAACGGGCGGATTCGAGCGTCGAATACATCGGCCAGCGCTATGCGCAGGAAGGCCAGATTGCCTGTTGTATAGCGTCGGCCCAGGCGCATCGGTTCCTGGCTGAGCCGGTGGAGCCACTCCAGGCCCGAGCGCTGCATCCACAGCGGAGCTCGGGGCACGGAACCGGTGAAAACCTCGAAGGAGCCACCGACAGCCACGATGATCGACGGTCCGAGGTCGCGGTGGTGACGAGCGATGAAATGCTCCTTCCAGGGTGACGGAAGGGCGACGAGCACGATGTCCGGCTCGGAGGACCTGAGCCGCCGAATGGCTGCTGCCTCGTCCTCGAGATCCTCGAAGCCGTCGACCTGGGCCACGACGCGAGCGCCAGGGAAGTCGCTCGCAAGGCGACGGGTGACTTCCTGGAGGGTGGAGTGGGTGCTCCCGACGAGGGCCACGCCGAGCCCATCGGCGTCGGCATGGGCGAAGAGGGCCATCATCAGGTCGGTCCCGTTGAGGCGCGGTGTCTCCTGTCCGTGGGCCAGCTTGGCCAGCCACCTGATCGGGACGCCGTCGCAGCCGACGATCGTCGTTGCCTCCAACGCCGAGAGGACGTCCTGATCACGGTTCGCCTCGACCACCTTGAGAGCATTCAACGAGAGCGCGCCGGTCGCCTCCCCCTGCGTGCGCCGTTCCTCGGCGAACGCAACAAAATCCTCGACTCCGCCGAGGTTCAAAGGGCACCCGGCAACCACAACGCGCTTCATATGACCTCGTCTCGTCGGTGGGACGCCTGCCAGGGTAGCGAAACCCGCCGGATCGCCCCTACGCTCGTGACACCGATTCTGCCAATCAGGCCCTGGGGGGGGAACCGGCGATGGGATCAGAGCAACCGACGACGAGCGCGACCAAGCGGATTACTTTGCACATCCTGGTCTCGGACAGAGATGTTGCGTATGCGCGCCATACACTCCCGCACCAGATCGATGTTCTCGGAGAGATGTGCGACGAGGTGCTCCTGGTGGTGAACCGCCCCCCGTCCGCCGTGGCGACCTCGGAACTCGACGACATCCTCCGCGTCGCAGCGGGCCGCCACCCGACGACACGAGTCCACGAGGTGTCCTACGGCGAGGAAGCCATCGCCAAGGTCAGCCGAACCTACTTCGGTGGTGAGCCCTACCCCATGTTCGATTTCAAGGGCGTGCCGGTTCACGCCTACCTCGAGTCGTACTCGGCTGCCGACAACGACTTCGTCTTCCACAGCCCCTCGGACCTGCTCTACGGGGGCTCGGCCGCCGGCTGGGCAGACGCCGTGCTCCCGCTGTTCGACCTGGCCGATCCTCCGCTCTTGATTGCGCCGCTCGCCGGGCCGCCCTATCAAGGCCCGTACGCGGCCGGGGGTGAGGATGTCTCCGACGGCTTCCCCGGGGCCGGTGCGGTTCATCGGCTCACGACGTTTCGGGGTCGCTGCCATCTTCTGCACCTCGATCGTTTCGCCCGGGCGGTGGCGCCGCTTCCGCTGGTCAAGCCCTCTCGGGTACACGAGAAGATCCTGGCCGGACTGGGTGGTCTTCCCCGGGTGGATCACCTGGAGATCATGATTTGTTCTCGTATGGCGGAGCGGGGCCTCTACCGGCTCGATGTCGGCGGTCCGGGCGACCTCTGGACCCTGCACCCCATCTACAAGTCGGCGCGCTTCGTCAGCTCGACACCGCAACTGATCGACATGGTCCGGACCGGCACCGTGCCGGCCGATCAGTTCGGCAGGTACGACCTGATCGAGGAGCTGGATCCTCGCCCGCCGCTCAGTCGGCTCGGGCGGCTTCGGCGTGCCTGGACCGGCCGGGTGAGCCGGCCTCGACCCCTCTGGTCGTCGGAGTCCTGACATCCGGGCCCCAGGTGACCGGTGCGCTCCAAACGGGAGTGCCCGCGATCGCCTGCAGTAGTAGCGAACCTTGGCGGATGGGCCGTACGATCGTGGCACGGATTCTGCCAATCACGCCCGGTGGCAGCCGGCGATGGGATCAGAGCAACGACGATGAGCGCGACCAAGCCGATTACTTTGCACATCCTGGTCTCGGACAGAGATGCTGCGTACGTGCATCACACGCTCTCGCACCAGATCGATGTGCTCGGAGAGATGTGCGACGAGGTACTCGTGGCGGTCAACCGGCCGCCCTCTGCCGTCGCGACCTCGGAGCTCGACGACATCCTCGGCGCCCTGGGGGCCCACCACCCGAAATTCCGAATTCACGAGGTGTCGTACAGCAGAGAGGCGATCGCCAAGGTCAGCCGGACCTACTTCGGCGGTGAGGCCTACCCGCTATTCGACTTCAAGGGCATGCCGATTCACGCCTTTCTCGAGTCGTACTTGGCTGCCAACAACGAGTTCGTCGTCCACAGCCAACCCGACCTGTTCTACGGTGGCTCGGCCGCCGGTTGGGCGGACGTTGTTCTTCCGCTCTTCGACTCAGCCGATCCGCCGCTCATGGTTGCCCCGCTCGCCGGCCCGGCTTATCAGGGCCCGTACTCGGCCGGCGGCGAGGATGTCTCCGAAGCCTTCCCCGGGCTGGGTTCGGTCCATCGGCTCACGACGTTTCGTGGTCGCTGTCATCTTCTGCATCTCGATCGTTTTGCCCGGGCCGTGGCGCCGCTGCCACTGGTCAAGCCCTCTCGTGGCTACGAAACCGTCCTGGCCGGTCTCGGCGGTTTACCTCGGGTGGATCATCTGGAGGTCATGATCGGTCGCCGTATGGCGGAACGTGGCCTGTACCGGCTCGATGTCGGTGGATCGGGCGAGCTCTGGACGCTGCACCCCATCTACAAGTCGGCGCGCTTCGTCGGCTCGATGCCGCAACTGATCGACATGGTGCGGTCCGGCTCGGTACCGGCCGATCAGTTCGGCAAGTACGATCTGATCGACGAGCTGGACCCCCGCCCGCCCTTCAGTCGGCTCGGGCGGCTTCGGCGTTCTTGGACCGGCCGGGGGAGCCGGCCTCGGCCTCTGTGGTCGACCGAGTCCTGATTTCCGAGTCCTCGTCACCGTCGACGTCACGTGATCTTCCCTTGCGGAGTAGCGCGATCCACAAGCCAACCGTGAGGAACGCCTCGGCCACCATCGTCGACACGGCGGCGCCACGCCACCCGCTGCGCTGGATCAGATAGAGGTTGAGAGCGGCATTGAACGATGCGGCGGCCACCATGTTCGCCAGGCGCCAACCGTGGTCACCTCGGGCGGTCAGTGCGTTGCCGACGAAGCCCTGCAACGCCTTGAGCGCCGGCAGGAGTGCAAGATAGCGAACGGCGGCGACGCTGTCCTGGTATTCCGCGCCGAGCAGCCACGGAATTCCCGGTGCCGCCAGGTACATCAGCGCGGCGAGGATGGCCATCGGGGGAAGCGTCGCCAGGCTCATTCTCACGGTCAGCCTGGTCAGACTCTTCTGCTGATCGACGCCGCGGCGGAAGAACTCGCCGTACGAGCCCGACATCGCAGCCTGCAGCGGCAGGAGGCCGAGTGCGACAAACCGGTGTCCAGCCGTGTAGTCGGCGTTCTGAGCCGACAGGCCGAACGAGCCGAGCATCACCTTGTCGAGATCCTTGAGCGCCGTCGCCGAGATCTGGTTCGAGGTGAACGCCAAGCCCGTGCGCACCTCCCGCCACTTCGGGAGCCGGAACCCGAAAGGAAGGTCGAGCGCCTTGTCGAGCGATCTGACCGTGATGACGAACGCAAGCGCGGACGATCCCATCTGCAGCGCACACCACGTCACCAGTGTCGGCCCCGGAAGAAGCCAGAACAGGCCGAGCGCGGTGGCCTTGATGGCGACGGTGCTCCAGCGAATTCTCGCACCGACGAACGCCTTCCCAGCGGCTTCGCTCGCCATGACGGCACCGGTGGTCAAGCCCGGGCCGAGTAGCTCGGAGCCGGCGAGCAGGAAGACGATGGCCAGGCTCGAATCGGGTAGCAGGAGCGGCTGAATCGCAGCGAGCGCCACCCCTCCGAATCCGGCGGCCAGCAGGTGAACCGCAATGCTCGTCTGCCAGAAGGCTTCTGCGTCGGTCCTGGTGGCCACCGCTCGAGCGACGAGGTGATTGATCCCGACCTCGAGAACAGGGGCCACAAGGTAGATGAGCGCGATCGACGACGCGTAGATCCCGTACTCGACCTTGGGCAGCTTGTGGGTCAGGACGAGTATCGACAGGAGGCTGAGTGCGGTCAGTCCGGTCTTGGAGACGAACGCGCCAAGGGAGTTGACGATCAGGCCCCGCCCCGACGAGTCGTGGGGCTCCGAGCTCTCGTTCGAGTTGCGACGCGCCCGTAGCCTCACTAGTCGAGCAGTCTTTCGAGTCCGTCGGCGGCCCGGCGGACCATCTCCTCCATCGGGTAGTCGGCGTAGGCATGGCGCGCGGCTGCGGCCTTCTCGTTCCGTAGCGATCGGTCGCCACAGGCCTTCAAGACAAGGGCGGTGAGGTCGACGACGTCCGGCTCGTCGGCAATGAAGGCCGTGTCGTCGTCGAGGTAGTCGAACTCGGGCGCCTGCATCTGACCGCGAGCACCTACGATCGGGACGCCGGCGGCGAACGAGTCGATCACAATGAGGCCGATCTTTCCCGGATGGAGCAACAGGTCGGCGCGGTGGAACAGTGCTGCCTTCTCTTGACCGAACTGCGGCGGGAGGTAATGGGCGCCCGAGCGGTCGGCAGCCCAGGCCTCGCAGGTACCGGCCTCAGGTCCGGCCCCTGCGATGACGAGCTGCAGGTCGGGCTCCGCCTCCAGCGCGTGATCGTAGACCTCGCACACGAGGTCGAGCCGCTTCGAGCTCTCGAGCCCTCCGATATGGAGCAACAGGGGCCCGTCGGTCAAGCCGAGGCGTTCGTCGACTGTTGAGGCCAAGACATCACGCTGCTCGTACGAGCCGGCCAGTTCGGTGACGTCGGTTGTGTTTCGGATCACGGCGATGGTGCTCCGGTCGACGCCGTAGGCGACCAGATCCTCCGCCCCTCGATCGGTGTAGACGAGCCAACCTCGTGCCGCTGATGCGACGGTGCGTTTGTACCAGCGGGCCGCAACCGATGACGGCGTTCGGTCGACGGAGCCGTGGCCGAAGAACACGACCGGTGGTCCGACGCCGAGGCGGGCGGTGAGGAGCTGGAGCGGAGCCGTCAGGATCTTCGCCTGAAGCTCGACGACGAGCAGGTCGACCTTCCGGCGGGACACGATCGGATCGAGTACCGCCTCGACACCTCCGATTCGCGGAAACCACCGGTTGCGGTGGCGGGCCCAGCCGAGGGTCGACTGGTCCTGCCGGCCCCGAAAGCGTGCTTCGGGCTGCGACACCGACAACTCGTACGTGATGTCGCGGGCCGCAAGGGTTTCGCGGAGGCCGATGTGGAACGCTGTTCGGTAATGGGGAAGCCAATTGGCGGCGAACCGGACGGTGCGGTTTCCTCGGGCGGCGTCGCGGCGCCGCTGAGCGAGAGCCTGGGCCACACCGAGACCCTGATGCAGCTCCCGTTGCGCACCGACGAGGTCGACACGGGCGGTCGACATCAGAGCGCGGGCCAGCTTGTAGGGGACGCGAGCGGCAACCTGCCATGAGGTCGACTCCCCGGTCACCATACGCGCTCGCCAGTGGTTCTTGAACGTCTCCCGCCAGCGCTCTCTCACCCACGACCGGGTGATCCGTTCGGCGCCGACGTACTCGATGACGGTGGCGCGGTCGTCCCAGACGATCTCGTTGCCGGTGAGGCGAAGCGCGACCGAGAACTGGATGTCCTGGCCCCCGCGGTTGAATCGGGGGTCGTAGCGCACGCCGCTGGCCCGGACGGCGTCAACGTCGAAGATCACGTTGCCGCCCCGAATGCTCGGGAGCGACTCCAGGTGCGCGTGCCGGGGACGATCGAAGATCCCGGCCTGCTGCACCCAATCTTGCGGTGGGGTCTCGAATCGGGTGAGCACGGGGCCGGCAGCCATGGCCGCGCCGGTCGTCGTGATGGTCTCGAGGAGGTAGCCGCTCCACCCGGATTCGGGAATCTCGTCGTCGTCGATGGAGGCGAGGTACCGGGTCGTGCATTCGTCGAGCAGCCGATTGCGGGCGTAACTCTTTCCCCGGCGAGGCTCATGGACGTAGCGCACCGAGCGGGATGCGGTCGCAACCGGTTCCGCCGATCGGGCTGGATCGTTGTCGACGACCAGGATTTCCCGAAACGGACGCTGATCGTCCAACGAACGGAGCAGGCGGTCGAGCTCGTTGGGGCGCTTGTAGGTGATTACGCCGACGGTGAGAAGGTCTGAGTTGTTGATTGGATCCACTGGCAAGGGTAGGAAGCTAGCCCCGGTCGGCCGGCGATGCTAGGTAAGGGTTGACAAACAACACCCTGAGCGCTGTCTTCATCAAGACTACCGCCCGGACTCACACGACCGGTTGTCGACTGAGGCCTCACGACATGGCGTCAGTCGGCCGTCGGCCTGATCGCATTCGGAACACAATTGTCGCAGGCGTCGATCTTCGTTGTTGCGTGGGAGCCATCCCAGGTCCGATTTGTTCGATCGAGTCGAACGATTGGGGGCGACGAGGGAACGTCATCCCAATCTCTGCCGATGACGATGCTTTCCTGGCCTGTGTTCCAGATCGTGTTGTCCGTCATGACGACGTCGCGGGCGTCAGCCATGTTGAACGTGTTCGGAACGTAGATGCCGTAGTCGTCGATATTCCACATGACGTTGTTCTCGACGGCGGCATTGCCATGGCCGAGCCAGATCGCCACTCCCTCGAAGTTGCGGCTGCTGACATCTGAGATCGTGTTGCCGGATATGAGGAACTGTCCGTCTTCCCAGTTCTCGCCCTGCAGCGAGATGGTGATTGCACCCTGGGACTTCACCTCGATGTCCTCGATCCGATTGTCCATGATCGTCACACCCCAGACCCCCGTCTTGACGTCAATAGCCTCGTCGACGATGTCGTGAATGTAGTTGTTGGCCAGCAGAATACTATTGGAGTCGTCTCGATATGACGGCTCCGATGTTCCGAGGTAGATCCCTTCACCGAAGGGTCTCCCGTTGGCCAGACCGGAGTCCGAAATCTCATTGCCCGATATCTCGACGAACGATGAGATCGGGTTGGTCGACACCTCGGGTTCCTGACGTCCGGCTCGTCGACCGAATGCAATCACCTCGCCTCCGGTGCGATGGATCTTGGAGTTCAGAATGCGAATATTGTTGACACCGTTGCCGGTCACTCCCCGAAACCCCTCGGTGATCTCGAAACCATCGATCGTGATAAACGACGACCGCTGAATGAAGACCACAGAGACCCCTCTTCCTGCTTCCACCGTCCCCATCGTCAACACTGCCGGATCACTTCGGTCCAGTGACCGGAAGGTGATGGGCTCGCCGGCCGAGCCCTGCTTGTCCTCGATGTGAAGCGCCCCCCGTCGCCGGTTCGGGCTGGGGTAGGTGCCGGGGGCGAAGCAGACGACGTCACCGGGGGCGGCCCGGCTGACGGCAGCGGCCGGTGTCTGAAGTGGCTGCTCGATGCGTGCCCCGATGTTCTCGTCGGCTCCTTCCGGTGCGACGAACAGTGTGCAGGGCGCATCGCCGGGGACCGATGATCGACTCGATGACGTACCCGACGCAGTGGCCTCCACCTCGAGACCTTCCGTCGGGGCCTCCACCTGGAGCGTGAGCGCAGTGACGCTGGGTGCTCGATCGGTGTCATCGCTGATCTGAACGGAGTAGCCGGCTGGTTGGCTCGGGATCAACAGCACGAGCAGAACACCAACGGCGATCCCGAAGGAAACCTTGGACACCGACAGCTGGGAAGTCCTCGTTCCAAGGTTTTGGAAGATCGCGGTCCGACTCACGTCGAGGCCTCCTCAGGGGCTGCTGGCACCGTTGCGAATGGATCGAACCGGCACCCTGGTCTCCCTGCCCGAACTCCGTGCCGTCGCCAAGGCTAGCGCCCACCCCACGAAATTGACGACATGAAGCGACCTTCATGGCGCACCAACGTACGTTGTCGGCCATACCGCCGTTGGGTACCGTGGGCACCGTGGTGGATCACCTCCGCGTTGGCGTTGGCCGAGACCGTACAGCGCCGAACGACGGCACGGCCACGGTGTTGAGCGCCGGCGGGTCCCGAGCCGACGTCGTTCACCTGCTGCCCGATCCTGGCGCCCCGTTGGCCGTGGAGACACCTTTGCCCGTCGGCCGCATGTCACACCTGCCGGCGAAGCCGAGCTTCCTCGAGCGATCGTTGACCGTTCTCACCCTCTTCGTACTCCAGCACTCCACGCCGAATACCTGGTTTCTGTCGCCGGACTCCGGGACGGTCAACACCTCCAATCCGCTCTACGTCGCTGTGATCGGTGTGCTGATTCTGACCGGGCTCAGCCGTGTCATGGGCTACTTCAACCAGATCATCAACACGATCAACCTCGACGTGGCAATCTTTGGATTCGTCGGGCTCTGTCTCATGTCAACCCTCTGGTCGGCGGAACCGGCAGAGACGTTGACGAGTGCGCTGCTCTTCGCAGCGATAACCGCCTACGCCTTTTATATGGTCATGCGATATTCGCTGGAAGAGATCCTGGTGCTGCTCTCCTGCATCTTTCTGATCTCCGGGGCTCTGAACCTCGTGTTCGTCCAGGCCTTCCCACAGTACGGGATCGCAAAAGGGGGCGAATGGAGCGGCGTGCTCAGTACCAAGAACCAGCTTGGATATCTGACCACGTTGGGGATTCCGACGCTGCTGATAACGGCAATGATCGGCCGTCGTTGGCGGCTGGTATGCCTTGCCGGGACGGCGCTACTGGCCTTCCTGCTCGTCATGTCGCAGTCGACGACTGCGTTGGTCGCGACGATTCTGCTCACCGTATCGCTCCCAATTCTCAGAATTTTCCGGGCGTCATCCACCCTGCGCGGTGCGGCAATGCTGGGCATATTCGGCAACGGGCTCGTCATCGCAGCGGTGGCGACTAACCAGATCGAGGTGATCACCGGTTGGGCGGGCAAGGATCCTTCCCTCACGGGCCGAACACCCATTTGGGAAGCGACCCTCGACATCATTCTCGAACGCCCACTCATCGGTTACGGCTATCAAGCAGCGTTTGGCGGCTACTTCTCGCCGGCCCATGAGATTTGGATCCTGAACCCCTGGGAACCGACCGACAGCCACAACGCGCTTCTTCAGATCTGGATCGAGGTCGGACTCATCGGCGTCGTCCTCTTCCTGGCCGTTCTGGCCCGTGCGCTCTCGAACGGCATCCGCCTCACCGCGATCGTCCCGGGCGCTGTCGGACTTTGGCCGATCACGATGTTCAGCCTGGCCATCGTGACCGGGATCAGCGAGTCGGGTATCCAGTCCGAGGAGTTCGGCTGGGTCATGTTCGTCATCGCCGCGCTGGCGGCGAGCTATCACCTACGGCATCGGGCGTCCCTCGGGCTCTCCAACGACCTACGTCGTGCGATCGCCGCCAACAAGGCCGGATCGGCCACTCGCTGACCCGGACACCGGGTTTCCGGGGCTACCGTGACTCGCGGGTCAACCGCCGTCGGATCGCGAGATCCTGGGCGGCCTCGAGGCTGGCGACGTCGTTGAGATTGATGTAGTCACCGTCGAGGTCGAACGAGGTGACGGCGTGACCGTCGCGGATCAACTCGTCGATGAAGTTGACGAACTCGATCGAGGGTCGGCCGCCGTCGTAGGCTTCCTCCAGGAGGGTCAGAACCTCGGGGGCGACAACGAAGGTCGCCATGCCGAGAAGGTCGTTGGGCGTGCTGACCGGGTTCTCGACCAGTCGGATCACTCGTTGCCCGTCTCGCTCGACCGAGAAGTTCCGTTTGATGCGCTCGGGGTCATCGACGGACTGCACCATGCACACCGCGCTGTAGTCCTGAAAGGCGAACTCCCGCAGCTCATCGAAGTTGGCGCCGAGGTAGAACTCGTCGGCGAGCATCACGCATCCGAAGCGGCCGGCGAGGTAGGGCTTGGCCAGGAGGACCGACCATGCCCACCCCTTGTCGAGGTGCTGGTTCTCGACGTAGTTGATGCGGACGCCGTGCTCGGTCCCGTCGCCGAAGTGGTCTCGGATCGTGTCGGCCAGGTAGCCAAGCACGATGACGATCTCGTCGATGTCGAGATCGTCGCGCATCATGGCCACGATTCGCTCCAGGTTGGGGCGGCCGTCAATGCTGAACATGCCCTTGTGCTGTTCGTAGGTGTAGGGTCGCGCTCTCACTCCACTACCTGCAGCGGGAATGATGCCGATCATCGGTGATGCCATCGCGGTCCTCAGAGGTCGCTCGGACGGTCGGCGTAGAAGCCACGAACGAGGGAGGCGACCTGGTCGATGTCGTCCAGCGAGCGGTGGTTGGCCATCAACAGCTTGGACAGCTCGAGATTGGTGATCTCGAGCTGCGCTCGAAGTTCCGGTGCCTCGATGTCCCGGATATCGGCGACACCGGCGATCCCGAGGGTGCGGCGGGCCAGGGAACAAGCGGCGAAGCCCATCGACTCGCGAAGGAGCCGACTCATGAACCGGTCTCGGTAGACATCGAACTCCTGGGTTCCAAGAAGTCCTTTCGTCAACATCGCCGACTCGCCGGCGTCGTTCCAGAGCTCGACGAATCGGTTGGAGAAACGGGTCCAGATGGCGAAGGCCTGCTCGATGAGCCAGTCGCGATACTCGGTGCCCTCGGAGCGGTGGATGTGGGATGTGGCGCACATCCAGAAGTTGGCCATGATCTTGCCGACGTCGAATCCGAACGGCCCGAAGTAGGCGAACTCCATGTCGATGACGTAGGACTCGTCCTGGTTGACCATGAGCGAGCCGGTGTGCAGATCGGCATGCAGAAGGGCGTCGGTCTTGGCCAGGAAAAGCTCCTTGAAGGCCAGGACATCGAGCTTGTAGGAGGTGTCGTTGCGCAGGTTCGCCCGGGCCCAAGCTTCGGTGATGGGACTCGAGTAGTTGGAATCATGTTCCATGTAGGGGAACGTGAAGATGAACTCCTCGGTCAGCTTGCACAACTCGGAATTCAGCGTGAACCGGTCCATCAGGCGTCGCCGTTCCTGACTGTCCATGGCGAGCGCGCTGGTCCGGAAGAGCGTTTGCGCCAGGAACTCACCGACGTGATCGGCAACGTTTGGATAGCGGACGCCTTCGATCGTGCCGATGCGGAGGATGATGTGATCGTCCAGGCACTCCATGACCAGGGTGCTCATCGCCTCGTCGGCGTGGTGAATGGTCGGCACGAACTCGGGCACCAGCTCGTTGTAGAGCTGCAAGGCCCGGATTTCGTAGGTCATGCGATCCCGGCTGAGCGGCCACTCCTCTCCGACCATGCGCAGGTAGGGAACGGCTTGCTTCAACACCACCGATCGAGTCGGGTCCTGGCTGTTGCGGACCTTGTAGACGAAGTTGAGGTTCCCGTCGCCGACCTCATCGATGTCGAGATCACCGGAGCCCAGGACGGTGTCGACTGCCGGGATGCTGCGGAGGTAGTCGGCGACCGAGTCGCGTTCGAGGATCCGGTACATCAGCTCACCGCCATCGCGGAGCCGTTCATCTCGGGAATCCCCGCCCGGCTGAGCTCGTGGAGTATCTGATCGTGGACCGCACCGTTCGAGATGAGAAGGTCGGTCTTGTTGAGTCGCCACGGCTCGCCCCGGAAATCGGTGACTCGACCACCGGCCTCCGCTGCGCAGAGCGCTCCGGCGGCCACATCCCACGGTGAGATGTTGAGTGTGGTGAAGGCGTCGACGCGGCCGGCGGCGACGAGGTAGGCCTCGACGGCGGCCGAACCGATCTTGCGAAAGTCCTTGTTCCGACGGTGAAGTGCGTATTCCATCTCGGCGAAACGGCGGTTGTCGGGATCCCCACCCGGACATCCCACGATGTACGTGCTCTCGAGGTCGGAGGTGGGCGACACCTCCACCGGCCGGCCGTTGACGGTGCAACCGTGGTTCTTGCGGGCGACGGCGATCTCCTCGAGGTACGGAGCAAAGACGACGCCGGTGACCGGCTCGTCGCCGTACGCAAGGCAGACGCTGACCGCGAAGAACGGATTGTGGTTCAAGAAGTTGCTGCTGCCGTCGAGCGGATCGACGATCCAGGTGAACTCCGAGCCGTTGTCGATGTGGCCGGTCTCCTCGGTGAGAAGATTGTGATCCGGACATCGGTCGGTGATCAGGTCGATGATGAGCCGATCGGCCTCGTGGTCGTTCGACGAGGTTATCTCCTTGGACAGCGAACGATTGGCGACCGATGTGATCGTGTCGCCGAGAACTTGGGCGTGGTGCCGCCTGAAATTACCGAGGAGATGGTCCCCGGCGATTGTCGCCGCTTCGACGGCCACGTCTGCGAAGTAGTGCACGTGGATCCCTTTTTTGCCTCAGACACTGGAACAGCGGCAGGCACCGCCGCCGATTACTGTACTCCAGGAGGTTCAGGATCTGACGACGGAGGAGATTTGAGGTTCCTCGGGGCCGGTGGGCGCCACTGTCAAATCTCAGGCCGGCGCCGGTGCCGAGCCACCGGAATACGGCCTAGCCGGTGGGGCGAACCTCGGGAAGGCCCGCTCGAACGGCGGACGCGATTCGCTCGGCGGCACGGCCGTCCCAGAGCGCCGGGCAACGTGGCGGGGTGGGGGCGGCGAGTGTTTTCTTCGCCGCGAGAATGATCGCCTCCGGATTGGTGCCGACGATCTGGTTGGTGCCCTCCGTGACCGTTATCGGTCGCTCCGTGTTGTCCCGCACCGTCAGGCACGGCACCCCCAGGGCCGTCGTCTCCTCCTGAA
The DNA here is from genome assembly GCA_965216675.1 of Acidimicrobiales bacterium. Taxonomy (GTDB): domain Bacteria; phylum Actinomycetota; class Acidimicrobiia; order Acidimicrobiales; family SZUA-35; genus JAHELU01. The sequence continues at coordinate 4,948,029 of CBDCGK010000004.1, forward strand.
CCCCGCCGGAATCGGTCAGCACAAGTGTCGCTCCGGCAAGCAGTCCAAGGAAATCCAGGTAGCCCATTGGCTCGGTGACCCGAAGCTCTGATGGCACCTTGAGTCGAGCCACCTGACCGATGGTGCGAGGGTGGGCGGGGAAGATGAGGGGAATCTCGCCTGCGATCTCGGCCAGGGCGCCGATCAGGGCAACGAGGTTGTCGGGATCGTCGACGTTCGACGGGCGGTGCAGGGTGACGACCCCGTAGGGCGAGGGGCACCCCAGGGCGGCTGCTACGCCACGCTTGCGTGCCCGCTCCACATTGGCGAGCAGGGTGTCGATCATCACGTTGCCGACGAGATGGATCTGATCGGCCCGGTACCCCTCGGCAAGAAGGTTCTCGACGGCATCCGGTGACGGGGCGAACAGCAGGTCGCTCACCCGGTCGGTCACCACCCGATTGACCTCCTCGGGCATCGACCAGTCGCGGCTCCGCAGGCCCGCCTCGACGTGGGCGACGTGCACGCCCGCCTTGGCCGATACGAGCGCACAGGCCACGGTCGAGTTGACATCGCCGACAACCAAGGTGAGGTCGGCGTCGATTTCGTCGATCAGCCGCTCGAACTCCACCATGACACGGCCCGTCTGCTCGGCATGCGAGCCGGAGCCGACGCCGAGATGCCGGTCGGGGGCGCGAATGCCGAGCTCGGTGAAGAAGACGTCGCTCATGAGTGGGTCGTAGTGCTGACCGGTGTGAACCAGTATCGTCTCGGCGCCATCGGCCTCGAGGGCATCGAGCACCGGCTTGATCTTCATGAAGTTCGGCCGCGCCGCGGCAACGAGGATGACCCGCAGTTTCGACTCCATCATGGCTCAAGCGAGGAATTCATTCCGCCGCAGCTCCTTTCGACACGTGACCGACCAATCTATTCGCCAACTATCCCCGGACGGCGGTGCCACGCCTGGCATGGTGATCGGGGCATCGAAACAGCCATTGCGCCGTACGGGGGACAACCCTACACCTTTCCCCCGGGCGGTCCCGCCCAGAGGAGGTCGCGACCGCCTCATCATCGGCTCGCCACCGGCTTCCCTCCGGGGCTTTCGGCTTCGGGGCCATGGTGCCGGAGGCGGCTAGTGCTGGATACTGGCTTCGGCCTCGGTGATGCGATAGAGGTTCCGGGGAGTCGGAAGCGTCGGCACCAGCTCGGGTGGCTCCGCATCACCGCCGTCTCCGAGGTCTCCGAAGTCCGACGCCTCATCGCTCGACACGTCGACGTCGTTCGACACGTCGACGTCGCTCGACGAATCGACCGGCTCCTCCATTGCGGTCAGGTCCAGCACCGGTTCGGCGTCGATCACATCGTTTGACGAGCCCGTCCCGGTCCCGGAATACAGTAGCTTCGGTGCCGGCGCATAACGGCTCTCGTCGAACAGTTCGACCGGCCCGAGGTCGAGATCGCCGGCGCGGACCCCATCCGGTGTGCCTCCGGCGAGGATCAGCTTTCGCAGCTCGTTGGAGGTGAATGCGACATACACCATCGTGCGCACGTCGCGATCGGTTATCGGGCCATCAGTCGACAGCATGCCCTGAGCGATCAGACTGCTGATCACCTGGATCTCGCCGGCTCGAAGCGCCGAGCTCAGCCGGTCGGCATGGTTGTTCTCGCGTATCGCCGGTGCGGAGGGTGACGAGGAGCGTGATGCCGAGGGAGAAGGCGATGGGGCGGAGACCACCGGCTCATGACCGCCCGCGAGGTCACCGGACTCGGTCGGGTCGAGCAGCTCCAGCGGCGCTGGAGTCGTGTAGTGAGCCGCCGTGATCCGCCGCTCGGTGGGCGAAGGGGGAGTAGCCGGCGGCGACTCGCCGTCCAACGCCCATGAGCGGCGCTCGGTGACGGCGGGTTCGGTCGACTCGACGGAGATGAGGTCGGACAGGTCGTCGACCTCCACCGGACCGGTGAGGTCGATGAGGTCGATCGGGCCCGTATCCGCGGGCTCGGCGTCGAGTCGTGGCGGGACGGGACGGAACTCATCATGGGTCTCGCTGAGATCAAGGATCTCGTCGGAGTCGAGGGTGTCCACCGCGAACAGATAGGGAGCCCGCTCCTCGCCATGGGGCGGCAGTTCCTCCGACAGCGACCGGAGTTCCGGAAGCTCGGCCGTCGGTTCATCGACCACCCTGTCGCCCGACGCAGGGCCGTAGCCCGCGGTCGGTGTGTCGGTCGTTTCCTCGACGGGCCGTTTCCGTGGCCAATCCACACCGGCCGAATCGAGTTTTCCGGAGTAGGCGAACGAGGTGGAGGCAATTGTCGAGTCCTCTGCCGGGGGAGTGGTCGTCCAGGTCTCGCCGTCCTCCGGCAACGAGGCGCGCGCTTGTTCGTCGCTGTCGATCATCAGCGGGTCCGGTGTTGTCACCGGGTGGGCCGACGAGCGGTCGGTCGCGTGTGACATCGACGGGTGAGGCGGCGACGGGTGAGGCGGCGATGTCGTTCTGACAAGGCCGGCCCGGGCGGGCTCGGGAAGGGGAACCAGTCGCGATCCGGTCAATGGCGCGGTCGGACCTTCGACGCCCGCCGCCCGGACGGGGGTGACAGCGGCTCCGACGGGCTCATGGTTTGGTCGAGGCACCGTGGGCTCCATCGCCGGCTCGGGCCGCCTCCCGGCGTGACTGGGGCCGGTGACCGTGGCCATCACCTCGGTGGTGGTCTGGGGAGCCGGCGTTCTGGCACCGGGCTCGAGCGGCTCCGGGCGAGGCTCGGCCTGCTCGCTCTGCAGGCGCAGATCACTGACCACGTAGAGGGCCAGAGCAGCCACGGTGACCGCCGTGAGGAACCGGACTATCAGCTGCTCGCCGCTGGTCATCGCTCCGGCGAGGATGACGCCGAGAGCTCCCAGAGCGGTCAGGATGAAAATACCGGAGACAATGCGCTTGGCCATATGTGTGGACCTCCGAGGGACACATTAGGCCAAATGAGAACTAGTTGCACATCTTCAATTCTAGTAAATAATCACCTAGAAGAAGATGGTTAAAGCAAGATGAAACGCCAGGCAGCTCTATGCATCGAGAATCGTCGGCGCACCCTGGCGGTCCAGGATCGGAGGCTCGGTCGACCACGGGAAGTTGATCCACTCGTCGGTCTTCTTCCAGACGAAGTCGCACTTGACCTGCGAGTGTGACTTCTCGTACAGGACGGCGGTCCGGCTTTCGGCGACAACCCCCTGGGAGAACTCGTGGACCATCTTCAGTGTGTGCCCCGTGTCGGCCACGTCGTCGGCGATCAAGATGTTGGAGTCGGTGAGGTCGAACTTGTCGAGGTAGGGAGGCAACATCACCGGAACGTCACGGCGCTCGTCGACACCGGTGTAGAACTCCAGATTCATGACATAGAGGTTCTTGACCGAGAGGGCGTACCCTAGGGAGCCGGCCACGAACAGGCCGCCTCTGGCAATGGCCAGGATCAGGTCGGGACGAAACCCGCTGTCGGCCACTTGCTGGGCCAGCTCCCGTGCGGCTCGGCCGTAGATTTCCCAGGTCATGACCTCTCGGATGTCTGCCGGCTCGCTCATCGCTACTCCCTTGCCTCGATCGGATCGATCCCCGATTGGTCGGCGGTCGCCCAATCGCTGATGAGTTTTCTACAAGTCCTCCGGTCGGGCACCAACCACCGACAGACAAATTCGGCTCTGTCGGCCGTTCGGGCCGCGGCGCGGCCGGTCTTCGTCCCGCTGGGTCGAAGTGCCCACGCCAGCAGGTACTCTGGCTGGTTGTGAACCGGCGAGTCCCGATTGATGGGGACCCGCAGTAAGGTTGAAGCTTGTCGAATGGCACGTGGAAACGCACAGGATTTCTGTCGATCCGGGTCGCCGTTGAGGGTCATGGACACATGTCACGCTGGGAAAGTCAGGCTGTGAGCGGATCTGCACCGAACGGTGTCCGACGGCGTCTGCGCGCCGTCGTGGCCACTTGTGTGGCGGTCTTCGTGGCCACCGGGTCGTTTGCGGCCGCCGGTCAGGAGGAGACGACCTCGACCACGGCCACGGCGACGACGGAGTCGACGTCCACGTCCGAAACGTCCACGACAACCGCATCGACCTCATCGTCGAGCACGACCGGCACGTCGTCGACCGCGACCACGGGGACCGGAGGCGGTGGGGATGAAACCACCTCGACGACCGCCGACAACTCGGCGGCCAAAGCGAGAGCGGTCGCCAACCTGAACCTGGCCAAGGCCGCCGACATCGAGATCGCCCGGGGCCTCAACGAGATCAACGCCGCCGCCAACACGACACTCGAGAAGATCGACGAAGCCAACCTGCGGATCGAACAGACAGAGATCATCCTCGCCCGCACCGCCGAGGAACTCGAGACGTCCGGTCAACGGCAGGACGAGATCGAGTCGGATCTCCGGGTCAAGGCGATCGAGGGTTTCAAGACCCGCACGCTCGGCGAAACGAACCCCCTGTTCACCGACATGGACCTCAACCGTGCCATCCGCCAAAACGGCCTCCTGGCTCAGGCCAGCCTGTCGACCGCCGAGTTGCTCGAGGAACTCCGGGGGCTGCTCGAGGAACGGCGGCTGGCCAACGCCGAAGCCGAGCAGGCCAAAGCCGACGCCGAAGCCGCCGAGGAGGTCCTCCAGGACGAACTGGCTCTGCTCAAGGAGCAGCAGGCCGCTCAACTCGAACTGAAGGCCGAGGCCGAGCGCCGGGTCGACGTCTGGGCCGGCGAACTCACCGCCTATGCCCGCGAGGATGCGGCGGTCCAGCAGGTGATCGTGGAGAAAGCCGGCAAGACGCCGGTTACGCCGACGGTGGACACCTCGGCGGAGACACCGGACGAGACGCCCAGTGCCCCGACCCCGGCTTCGTCCTCGGGGTTCCAGTGGCCGATCAACGCTCCGGTCACCAGCGAGTACGGATATCGGATCCATCCCGTCTACGGCAGCCGCAGGCTCCACGCCGGGATGGACATCGGAGCGCCGGGCGGCACCCCGATCGCCTCGTCCAACGACGGCGTCGTCATCTTCGCCGGACGGCAAGGTGGCTACGGCAACACGATCATCGTGGACCACGGCGGCGGCATCACCACCCTCTACGCCCACCAGTCCCGCCTGGGGGCGTCGGTGGGGCAGGCGGTGAACCGCGGCGACATCATCGGTTACGTCGGAGCGACGGGAACGGCGACCGGCAACCACCTCCATTTCGAGGTGCGGGTGAACGGATCACCGACCAACCCTCGCAACTACTTGCCCTGACCCGCAGGGCCCTCAGGTCGCCTCGACAGAGACCTCGTGCCAGCCGGTGGCTCCGTTCGGTGCCGGCGCCGCCCGGTCCGAAGTCTGGGTGTAGCCGCTCTCGTCGGTGGCCCGGACCCGGATGGTATGACGACCGGCCGTGGGAGTCCAGGGCAACACCCACTGGCGCCAGGCATCGACACCCAGTGACTCGCCCAGTTCGGCCTGCTGCCACGCTCCGTCGTCGATCTGAACCTCGACCGCTTGGATCCCCGTGTCGGGAGCCCAGGCCACGCCGGCGATCGCCACCGGCACCTCGGCGTCGACGCGCTCGCCCCGACTCGGCGTGTCGATCCGGGACTGGGTCTTCACCGGACCGTCCTTCGACCAGCCCCGCGGGATCCAATAGCCGTTGAAGTCCTCCAGCGTGGTCAGTTCGATCTCCGACAGCCACTTCGTCGCCGACACATAGCCGTACAGGCCGGACACGACCAGCCGTGCCGGGAAGCCGTGGGCGACGGGCAGCGGCTCGCCGTTCATGGCGATCGCCACCAGCGCGGTACGGCCGTCGTAGGCCGCCTCGGTGGGAAAGCCGCAGCTCCACCCGTCGACCGAGCGGCTGGCGATCTGGGTCGCCCCCGGCTGCACGCCGGCCTCGTCGAGCAACTCGACGAGGGGAACCCCCTGCCAGACCGCGTTGCCCACGAGATCACCGCCCACCTCGTTCGACACGCACGAGAGGGTGACCGGGGCGACGGTGGTGGAACGATCGAGAAGATCCTGATAGGTGAGGGTTACTTCCCGGTCGACCATTCCCCGGATTGTCATCGACCAGGTGCTCGGGTCGACCTGAGGTTTCACCAGGGCGGTGTCGATCAGGTAGAACTCGTCGTTGGGGATGATCAGCGGTGTCAGACCAGGGGTGTCGCTCAGCTCCCCGGCGGCCGCCTCGGTCAGTATCTCCGTGACTTGGGAATCGGCCTCCGGGGCCAGCGTGACGGCACTCCGGGCGCTCGAGACGTTGGTCCGGGACCGGATCGAGCGGGAGGCGACCACCGCACCGGCCGTCGCCACCCCGGTCGCCCCGGCCCAGTTGAGAAAGGAACGTCGCGACACCGCAGGCGAGGTCGGGCTGTCGATCACGACCTGGGCGTCGGCGGCCGGTGCCGGCTCGATCAACGACAGAAGCCGAAACAGCACCGTCACCCCCATGGCAACGGCCGCGGCCGAGGCGATGACGGCCGCTGGGAGTGTCCCCTGGGCATCGCCGGCGATCGCCGTCAGCCCGACCAGACCGAACGCCGCGATGCCCCAGGCGCCGATCATGCGATTGCGCCGCGAAACGACGCCGAGCGCGGCCCCGATGAGGAGCGAGATCACGATCGTGCCCATGATCAGAGCGGGCTTGTCGGCGAGACCGAAAACCGACTTGCCGAACTCGACGAACCAGGTTGGAGCGCCGTCGATCACCCGGTTGGCGACACCGATGACCGGCCCCGGCGACGGCGAGAACAGGGCTCCGACGAGCTCACCGGTACCGAGGGCGGCGGCTGCGGCGACGACACCGGCGATCGGGGCCATCCACCACGTCCGGTTTCGTTGGGGGCGGGCAGGGTTGGGGGGAGCGTCCGGCGTCGAGGCGGGTGTCGGTTCGGTCTGAGCGGTCATCGTGGGTCCTGGCGCGTGCAGAAGTCGATTCGGTCCCTTCCATTGTCGCCGGAACTCCTCACAATCCGATAAACACGGTCGCAATGGAGGCAAAAGGGTTCGAGGTGCGGTTGGCGGACCCGGCGTCCATCGTGGTCCAATGCCGGGATGACCGGCTCCTCCGAAACGCCCGACACCGCCGATGACTCCGCATCCGATCGCTCCGCAGCCGATCCATCCGCGGGCTCGACGTCCAGGTTGCCGGCGGCGGCCGGCCAGCTGTCGGGTCGGGTCGTCCTGGTCACCGGTGGGAACGGCGGCATCGGGCTCGGCATGGCCAACGGATGCGCCCAGGTGGGAGCCGATGTCGTGATCTGGGGAACCAACCAGTCCAAACTCGACGACGCGGCCGCTGCCCTGGCGGGCCACGGCGGGCGGGTGAAAGCGCAGCGGGTCGATGTGGCCGACGAGTCCCAGGTGGTGGCGGCATTCACCGAGGCGGTTGCCTTCGGAGGGCGGGTCGATGCCGTGTTCGCCAACGCCGGGGTCTCCGGCGGGGGACGTTTCGTCGATCAGACACTGGACGAATGGCGCCGGGTTCTCGGCGTCAATCTGGAAGGGGCGTTCCTGACCCTCCGGGAAGCCGCCCGACACATGATCGAGCGGGGAGACGGCGGGTCACTGGTGGCGGTGAGCTCCGTCTCGGCCATTCACGGCGCACCGATGGCCCAACCCTACGCGGCGAGCAAGGCCGCGGTGCTCGCCATGATCCGAGGCTTGGCCGTCGAATTGGCCCGTCACGGCATCCGGTGCAACTCGATCGTGCCCGGCTGGACCGAGACCGAGATGACCGAGGCCGGGCGCCGGAACGACAAGTTTCTCGCAAACACCACGCAGCGAACGCCGATCCGTCGCTGGGGTGTGCCCGACGACTTCGGATCGGTGGCGGCCTTTCTGGCCGATCCCACCCAGGTGTTCCACACCGGGGACGAGATCGTGCTCGACGGTGGGTACACCCGCTTCTGACCGGCGAATGGCCGTCGGCCCAACTAGGCTGCTTGGTGGTGACATCCACGACAACGGGGAGGCAGCCGTGAAGGTCAGCGTCGACTACGACCTGTGTGAGAGCAACGCCATCTGTATGGGCATCGCTCCCGACGTGTTCGAGGTTCGAGATGACGACTACCTCTACCTCCTGACCGATCAACCGGACCCGTCCCAACACGATGCGGTCCGCCTGGCCGCGGAGCGATGTCCTCGCCAGGCCATCTTGATCGACGAGGGTTGACCGCCGGGGATCGTTCCTCGCCCGACACCGGTAGCGGTGCCGCGGCCGCCGACGAACCGGTCGAGGTTCTCGATTCCGACGGCTCGGTGATCGCCGTTGCGCCCCGGAGCCGGATGCGAGCTGAGCGCCTCGCCCATCGGTCGACCTTCGTACTCACCGTCATCGCGCCGCCTCCTGCAGGCGATGCTGCCTCAGATCTCGCCTTGCGGACACAGCGGTGGTTCGACGAACTGACCTGGCCCGTCGTCGGCCCCGGCTCGGACGTCCGACCTCTCCTGGCGCCGACGTCACTCACACCGGCGATCGTTCTCGATCCGGGCACCCCGCTGATCGTCCACCGTCGAGCCGACTGGAAGGACATCAATCCCGGCGCCTGGGACCTCGCATTCGGCGGGGTCTGCGGCGTGGGGGAGGGCTGGCTCGAATCGGCGGAACGAGAGCTCACCGAGGAGGCCGGTTTGCCGACCGCCACCACGGCGTCGGGCGCCGCGGCCGTGAACCTGGTGGCCGTCGTGCCGATGGCGGCCGCCCGCTACATCGACGACGAGACCGACAGCTTCGGCGGGATCTTCATGGCATTCGCCGGTGAGGAACCGACGCCGACCGACGGTGAAGTGGTCGCCGTCGATCGAATCGCGCTCGGTGACGTTTCGTCCTGGGTCGAGGGTCGCACAGTATGTCAGGACTCGACGACCATCCTGGTGCCGGTGGTGGAAGCTGTCGTCGGTCCGGCCTGACCGGTGGCGGGCAATTTCCCCGCCGTCCGCGACACCACCGGCGCCGAACGCTACTGTCGTAGCCTGCGGCGGAGCGCCAGGGGCCTTCCCGGTGCTGCACAGACAACGTTTGCGTCAGAGTTCGAGTTTGTAGGAAGTCAGTCATGGGGACTCCCCCGCATTTGTCAGCCGCCGCCCACATCGATCGCGAAGACCCGGCGTCCGCGGATCTCGATCTTGTCGGCACCGATGTCGAGATTCCCAGCGGGATCGGCGCTGGTCGAGGATCGGTCGTTCGAGCCCGCCACCAGGTCTTCGGTTTCACGCTCCTCGGCGTGTTGTGTTGCCTGGCCGCCGTCGTGTTCAACCGTTGGAGTCCGCATCAGGATCCCGCCCGCTGGTTCTGGGCGATCCTCGGATCGCTCGCCGGCGTCGTCTGTCTCCTGAAAGCTCAGCGGGCGCACGGGCATACCGGCGCCGACCGCGACGCCAGCCCGTACTACGGCATGTTCGCCGGTGTGACGTCGGGCGCGGTGCTGTTGATCGTCCTGTCGGCCGACGAGTGGGTGCTGCCTTCGGTGTTCTTCGTGATGGCCGCCGTCCTGGCGTTCATGGCCTGGATCGAGCAGAGCGCCATCGGCATGACCGCCGCCGTCTGCGTCGCAGTGCTGTGTGCAGGCAGCGGGGTGGCGGTCCTGGGCGACACGATGGCCGTCGGAACGGGTTCGCTCGGGCTCGGTCTCATGCTCTTGACCGCAGCGGCCGCCATGGGCCTCATCGAGGACCCGGTCTCCTGAAGAGCTCGGCTGGTCGCTCCGACAGAACTTTGAGCGGCCAGCGACCCTCCAGCCCCCAACTTTGGTCGTCCAACGACCCCCCGACGGGTCGTTGCACGCACAAAGTTCCCGGCGACGGCAGCCTCGGACGCGCTGCCTATGCTGGAGTCCGTGACCGCCTTTGCACTCGGGCCGCAGTGGCCGACGATCGATCCGTTCCTGTTCGTTGCCCATCATCTCGACGACTACCCTCGCGGCAACGAGATGCTGGGTCCGGCCGCCACCCTCGAACATCGAGCCATCGGCAACGACTTCGCCGGCGTCGACGGGTGGAACATGTACCACGGGTCGGTGGTGCCGGGGTTCCCGCAACACCCGCATCGAGGATTCGAGACGGTCACGTATCTGCGAGCCGGCGTCGTCGATCACTCCGACTCGCTGGGCGCCACGGCCCGCTACGGGCCCGGAGACACGCAGTGGCTAACGGCGGGCGCCGGCATCGTTCACTCCGAGATGTTCCCGCTGCTGTCCCCGGAGAGTCCGAATCCGCTCGAACTGTTCCAGATCTGGCTCAACCTGCCTCGGGCCAAGAAGATGGTCGACCCCCATTTCACCATGCTGTGGTCGGAGGCCACCCCACGGATCGTCGTCGGAACGCCGGCCGCCGATGGCACCGACTCGGTGCTCACGCTGATAGCCGGATCCGTCGATGGCCACCACGGGCAGCCTCCACCCCCTGACTCGTGGGCCGGCGACTCCGAGGCCGACGTCGCCATCATGCATCTCGAACTGCAGCCCGGCTCCACCTGGATGCTGCCCGAGACCGCTGCGACAACGGCGCGGGTGGCCTACTTCTACCGGGGTGCCGAGCTCGTCGTCGACGATGGTGAGGGCGCGGGCGACAAGGACGCCGGTGGTGCCGTCACCATGTCCGGTGGCCACGGTCGCCAGATCGGTGCTGGTCCGGTCTCGTTCACCGCCGTCGACGAGACGGCACTGGTGATGATCCTCCAGGGTCGTCCGATCGGGGAGCCGGTTGCCCAGTACGGTCCGTTCGTGCTCAACGATCGGGCCGGTATCGAGCAGGCGTTCGCCGACTATCAGCGCACCGGTTTCGGCGGGTGGCCGTGGGAGCGTGACGACCCGGTGCACGAGCAGGAGGCCGGGCGGTTCGCGCTTCGCCCCGACGGCGGCCGGGAGACCCCTGATTCGGTCATGAACCGGTAGTGGCGACGTCGGTGACCGTCGGGGCCACCCAGGCCACGTAGAACGCGCCGACCAGCAGGGCGGCCGATGCGGCGGTGATCACCGCGGCCCAGAACCAGTAGGGCAGAACGAGGACGTTGGCGATCTCCTGGGTGTCGGAGTCGAGTACCCGTCCGTCGCGTACGAATTGTTTGGTGAACATGTAGTCGAGGGTCCCCCAGAAGGCGAGGCAGAACTGGATGCCGATCAGCTGGGCGAGGAAGATTCGTAGACCCTCGGGGCCGTACAGGGCGATCGGCGCCAGGGCCGCCGCCACCGCTCCGAGGGCCAGCCAGCCGAACAAGTTCCGGACGACGGCCACCAGTGAGATGCCGATGGCCAGCGCCAGCACCGCCAGCACCCACCCCGCCGTCCGAGCCCGGGACCCGAACACGATGACGGCTCCACCGGCCAGCGCCGGCCCGATCAGACCGCCGGCGGCCACGATGGCCCGCCGAACGCCGCGGACCCCGGTCGACACGGCCTGACCACCGAGGTTCGAGTAGATCTCCAAGCGTCTGAACCGTCCTCCGACAACGACCGCGGCCAGGCCGTGACCCATCTCGTGGACCCACGTGCCCAGCAGGGCGAAGGGGTACAGCGCCTGTCGACCCAGCGGTAGCCTGGGGACGACGATGCTGACCGCGACCGCGACCCAGAACAGCGTCGCCAACTGATCGGCGCTCGGGTCGGTGATGATGGCCGGGGCCTGATCCACCCGACAACTGTAGTTGGTTCGACGGCGGCGATCCGGCCACGGTTTCCGGTTCCGTTCGCAACGGTGTTCCCCTGATGCCGGGAAAATTGGGCCAACCTACTCTGGCGCGTCCGGCTCTTTTGAATCAGAATGGGTGGGTACAAACGACCAGGAAGTCTGCGGTTCACCGAGGTGAGCCAGAAAGGACTTGAATGTCTACACGTACACGCTCCAACCGACTTCGGAAGCCGGGAGCGGCCGCTGTTCACAAGCCCGGCCGCTTCGACCGCAAGGTGGAGCACCGTCGAGTGCGACGTGCCGCCCAGGTCGAGCTGCGGAAGCTGGCCGAGCCCGAAGACTATGCGCTTCCCCGGCCGGTCAACACCTCACGCAAGGTCGACCCCGAGGAACGCCCCGATGTCGAGGTCAAGAGGCGTCGATTCAAGGTCTGGAAGACCAAGGGTTGGAAGCGCCGGACGAGCATGCGTGCCGAGAAGGCTGCGTCGTACCACGACCTGGTGAAAAGCCTCTGATCCGCAGCGGGTGCGGTCCACCGCATCCGCCCGCGAGACCGGCCGACGAATCGACAACCTGGTTGATCGGCGCGGCCTGACTCCGGGGTTCCATCCCGGTCCGTCCATGCACTAAGTTGGAGACACGAGGTTGGGGGATGATCGACAGCCGTTTCGCCCGATTCGGCTGTCCTCCGCCTCGGTAGTGCATGGACGACTGAAGGGCCCCATGACCGAGCCGAGCTGGTTGGCCGACGAACAACCCGACAACGCCGAGCTGCCGCTCTGGACGCGCGCCTTGATCGGCGACATGTTGCCTGATGCGGTCACCCCGCTCACGTGGAGCCTGATCTGGGAGCCGGCGGCTGCTCACGGCTGGCGTGACTGCCTGATCGAGCGATTCGGGTTCGACGATGCCGAGATCAGCAGCAGCCATCCCGAATCCGTCGCCTCGTTCGGCGGCTTTGCCTACCTCAACGCGTCGGTCCTGCGGGTCTGGGCCGACCGCACACCCAGCCTCGCCACCGATCACATCGATCCGGTTCTGACCGCTGGACCGAAGCCGCCCCCGAGCCATGAGTCGCCGAGTTGGAACAGCCCCGACGCGGTGACCGTCGGGATGCTCCGCCAGTGGTACGAATGGGTGCTCGGCAGCAGAAACCAACGCGAGCTCCGTCAGGCGATCGACGAGGTGAACCAGACGGTCGAGTCGTCCGTCGACTCGGCCGCCATGAGCGACGCGGAGCTCGTGGCGATGATCGACGACCTCCTGCCCCTCTGTCGGCGGTTGTTCTCCCAGTACCTGAATCAGACGCTGGCGGCGCTGATCGGCCCGAGGCTGGTGAACGACGCCTGTGTCGACGTCGGTCAGCCGGCCCACACCCTTCGACTGCTGAGCGGCCTCGGCCAGGTCGACCCTGTTTCGCCGACGCTTGTTCTGTGGGATCTGTCGCGCCTGGTGCGCAACTCGACTGCTCTGCAGGAGTTGTTCGCCCGTCAGCCTGATGATCTGGACTGGGTCCTGCGCCGGTCGACCGAGCCGGACGCCATCGCCCTGGCCGCCGGCATCGACGCCCTCATCGACGAGATCGGCTTCCGTGGGCCGAACGAGTGGGATCTGTCGTCGCCGACCTGGGACGAGGTGCCCGCCATCGTGGTGGCGATGATCGGCTGCATGAGCCGCTGCGACGAGTCGTTCGCGCCGAGTCAACGCCGCCTCCACCTCGAGGCCGATCGGTACCGCCTCACGGTCGAGATCGCTGCTGCGCTCCCCCCGGAGGCCCGGGCGGTGTTCGTCGACGCCGTCGAGTCCGCCGCCACCTACATTCGGGGCCGGCAAGCCTGCCGTACCTCCCTGATGCGGCTCCTTCACCGCGTTCGGCTGATCGTTCGGGAGATCTCGGCGCGTGCCGTTCGACGGGGAGATCTCACCGATCCGGACGATGTCTGGATGATGCGCAGGGAGGAGCTGGCCTACTACGCCGACGGGGGGCTCGCCGAACTTCGGACTCTGACCGAAGGCCGCCGGCGGGAGTTCGACCAGGTCCAACAGCTCGATCCCGCTCCGATGCTGTGGCGGGCCGGTGACGGCCCCGACGGCAGGGCACCCGATGACTGGGCTGGGGATGCCGACGGTGCCGAGCCGTCGCCGATCGACATGCTGGTGATGGAACCGGGTGACCTGATGCTGGGGTCCCCGGGTAGCCCCGGAATGGCGCAAGGCCGGGCCCGGGTGATCGAATCGATGGCCGACCTCGCCGACTTCCGGCCCGGCGAGGTGCTGGTGCTGGCCCGTCCGGTGCTGGCCACCACGCCGATCTTCGTCGCCGCCGGGGCCGTGATCACCGATACCGCCGACACCTTCGCCCACGCCGTCGTCGTCGCTAGGGAGCTCGGCACGCCCATGGTGGTCGGTGCGACCAGGGCCACCGAGCGGATCCGCACGGGAGCGATGCTGAACGTCGATGGCCTGACCGGTGTCGTGTCGGTGGTCGCTGAACCGGACGACGAGCCGGCCGACGAATCAGCCGCCGTTTCGGCCCCAGGCGACCGATAGGCACCGGTCGTCCAGCCGACCTGGCGACCAGTCGGCCCAGAGTCCGCCCACAGCCCGCCTGCTGTATTCCTGCCAGGCCAGGACCGCACGGTCTTCGGTGCGCCGAACGGTCTGGACCAGACCGCCCTCGAAGATGTCGTAGCCGGCCCACACGCCGGGCCAGTCCTTTGTCGACGCAACCTCGGTCAGGACCACCGAGCCATGACGTCGGATCCGGTTGCGGTGGGTGTGTCCCGAGCTGACCACCACCGGCTGGGGCACCCGATCGAGCCGGTCGAGGAACCTGGTGGACTCGGGGGCGGGAATCCCCATGGGCCAGTACCGGGGGAGGCGTGTCCGTTGAAGCTGCTGGTGTATGAGCAGCAGGATCGGACGGTCGGAATCGTGGGCCCGATCGAGAATCCGGTCGGCGACGGCTTTGACGGTGCCCCGGCCCGACCCCGGCACCGTGCTGTTGGCCGTGATCACCCGCAGGCCGGGGAGGTCGTAATGGTCGACTCCGTGCACCATCGGCACCTTGCGCCGCCCGAGGTGATCAGGTAGGCGGCCACCCCGCCCGTCCACGTCGTGGTTACCGGGGAGGGCCAGCATCGGGAGCTGGGGGAAGGCGTCGACGAGTGCGTCGACGTGGTTGAAGCACTCATCGGTCTCGTGTTGTGCGAGATCACCCTTCAGCACGAGCAGGTCGGTCCCCCAACGCTCGGCGTGCTCGAGAGCGCCGAGTGCGCAGCGCCAGGCGTAGGGCAGCCGCCACGGTCCTGGCGGTCGTCCGGGCTCCGGGACCGGCTCGGGGTGGCGTCCCATGTCACGGATTGCCGCCGGATCGACGACCGCGTGGTCGGGATCCGGGGCCGGATCGATCTCACCCATCGTCTTCAGAAACCCCCAGCGGGCCGATCCGAGATGGAGGTCGTTGACCGTTGCCAGTCGTGCGAGGGCCGGCCCGGGGGGTCTCGGTTTCGTACGGGTCGCCAGTGTGTGCCGGCTCGCGTCGGCGGGTCCGTCGATGTCGACGGTGTACGGCGTGTCGGCCTTCAGATCGTCGATCCCCACACACCCCGGCCCACCGTCGTGGTCGACCGAAACCTCTCGTTCGCCGCACGATATGGAGAGCCGACCGGCGGGGATCGACCCCCAGGCGATCTGTACCGAGTCATGACTGACCGCCCACACTTGGAGCGGCGAAGGTTTGCGGGCGAACATCAACCCAGAAGGAAGTGACCGAATCTCTCGGCCTCACGCTCCCGTAGCGCCACCGCCACGCGCTGGCGCTCGAGGAGCTGCTGGAGGGTCTGTTCGCCGCTGGGAACATCGTGCTCGGCGAAAAAGGCCGACACCATCCTCTCGTCGGCCGGCGTGTCGAGTACGACGATTCCCTCCATGATCCGCACGATATGGCTCGATGCGAACATGTCGACCAGGCGGGCCCAGTTTTCGGCCACGAAATCCCACGTCAGTCGGCCTTGGCCCCGATTTCGGAGCGCCCGGCTGAGCAGGAACGGCGAGTTCTGGGTCCGGATCGACCCGTCGAGGATCATCGTGTGGAGTCGGCGGATCAGGTCGGCGTGGTCGAAGTCGGTCAGAGCGCTGAGGAACCGGAGTTCCTCCTGGGGCGTCTTGGCGCCCTTCCAGGCGGCGATGAAGTCATCGAAATCGGCCTCGTCGCCGGTGGCCGCCGAGACGTCGATCGCGGCCGCCAGGAGCGACGAGTCGACCAGCTCGGGGTCACGCAGGCCGGCGGCGGTCGCCCGTTTGGCCTCCTCCTGGATCTCAGGGTCGTTGGCCACGATGCCGAGGGCCCGCACCAGATCCGCCCGGAGCTGACGGCGCTCGTCGGTGTCGTCGTCGGCGGGCGCCAGCCCCAGGCCGGCCAGCGCAGGAGCCAGGGCGTCGTGAACGATCTCCTCCAGGCGTTCGAGCGGTTCGCCGTCGACGAGCCTGCGGAGCTGCTCGAATCCACTGATGATCCGGCGCCAGACCGAGCGGTCCGACTCCCCGGTCATGGCTTCGAGGAGTGTCAGGAACGATGAGGTGGACGCCTGATCGGCCAGCACGGCGGCCCAGGCGTCGTCGATCAGGGCATAACGTTCGACGGGGGAGAGGTGGTCGACCGCCAGCGCCGCCAGCGTTTCGAGGTCGTCGGGTTCGTAGGCGACCCGAACGAAGCTGGCACCGGTGGCGTTGACAACGACCGGAACGCCGGCGCTGTCGGGCAGCGTGACCGGGGTGTCACCGAGGAGCACCCGCTGGGTGGGGGCCGTGTCCTCGGCCGGCGCGGTCCCGTCGTCGTCACGCAGAAACCGGTAACGAAGCGGGACCGACCACGTCTGGTCGTCGGTGTCGTCGGTGCCGGCGAAGGTCATCCGACGCTGCGACAGGGTCAGCGCGCCGTCGGCATCGCGGCGGGCCAGGATCTGGGGGTATCCGCCCTGATAGATCCAGCTGTCCATGATCTCGCGAACCGGTTCGCCGGTCTCCTCCTCCAACGCGTCCCACAGGTCGGTCGTGTCGGCATTGGCGAACTGGTGTTTGCGCATGTACCGTCGGATCCCGGCCCGGAAGCGGTCCTCGCCCAGATACTGCTCCAGCATCCGAACGACAGCCGCCCCCTTTTCGTAGGTCAAGACGTCGAACATGCCCTCGGCCTCCGCCGGGCTGACGACCTCGTATTCGATCGGGCGGGTGGTCGAGAGCGAATCGGTGCCGAACGCCGCCGATCGGGACAGCCCGAAGTTGGTCCACCGGTTCCACTCGGGACGGAAGGCGTCGGTGCAGCGCATCTCCATGAAGGTGGCGAAGGCCTCGTTCAACCACAGGCCGTTCCACCAACTCATGGTGACCAGGTCACCGAACCACATGTGGGCGATCTCATGGGCGATGACGTCGGTCACCAGCTGCAACTCCGGCTGGGTCGCCCGGGCCGGATCGACGAGCAGGACCGTCTCCCTGAAGGTGACACAACCGAGGTTCTCCATGGCGCCGAACGCGAAATCGGGAATGGCCACGAGATCCAGCTTGGTGCCGGGATAGGGCAGCTCGAAGTACTCCTGGAAGTAGCGCAGCGAGAAGGCCCCGACCTCGAGGGCGAAGTCGACGAGGTCGCTCTTGCCGGGCACGTGTACGACACGCAGCTCGATCCCGTCGACATCGACCGGATCGGTCATCTCCAACGGTCCGATGACGAAGGCCACCAGATAGGTGCTCATCACGACTGTCGGCGCGAAGCTGACGACGACCCGCCCACCGTCGATCGCCGTTCGGCCGGTTTCGGCACTGTTGGCCACTGCGTTGTGGTTCTCGTCGATGACGAGGTCGATCTGGAACGTCGCCTTCAGCTCGGGCTCGTCCCAGCATGGGAAGCACTGTCGGGCGTGGGTCGCCTCGAACTGGGTGGTGGCCAGCTGCTGCTTGTTCCCGTCGGGATCGGTGAACTGGCTGAGATAGGGTCCGACGAGCTGGTCGTTGAACGGGCCCGAGTAGTCGATGGTGAGCTCGAACTCTCCGGCGCCGACCGCTTCATCGAGGGTGAGGGTGAGCCGCTCCTGTTCGTCATCGAGTGCGGTCGCAGCCTCAACGGCGCGACCGCCCTGGATCACCGTTGCCCGCTTGATCGAGAGATCGAGGCTGTTGAGGACGATCGTGGTCGTCGGTTCGGTGGCCTCGGCGGTGATGGTCACCGTGCCGTCGAACGTACCGGCCTCCATGTGCGGTTCGAACCGCAGTCGGTAGGCGCTCGGGCGGACGGTTGTTGGGAGCCGGTAGGGATGGGTTGACACAATGCCGAGCCTACCGTGGCACCGGCGGCGGCCACCGGATCGCGGTTGTGTGCTCCGGCGGTGATGATTGCCGGTGGCGGTGCGCTTGTAGTCGGCGTGGAGATGCGCTCATCCGAGGATCGCCTCGCGGTCACGATCACCGATGGTGCACGCAGGGGGACCGTTTCGTGGGACCGCCTCCGCTGCACTTATCGCGCCGTGATCGAGCTGGTTCCGCCGCGACCAATGGACGGCTCGACGATCACCCCGTCGAACGAGGCCCGATCGCTCGACGGGCTCTGGGACTGGGTCGTGGACTCTCAAGCCGGCGTTCTGCCCGGGCATGTGATCCTCGGGAATCGGTTGGCTGAGATTCTGACGGTCGATTCGCTCGTCCACCGCCTGGCGGGGATCGGATTTCGTGTCGACCAGGCGTCGACCGCGTCGCTGTTGATGCTCAGACGGGAAGTCGAACGGCGGTGGGGTTCGGTGACCTTTCACGGCCGGGTCCACCCGGCTGATCCGAGCCGGTCGGCGGCCGGTGTCCGGAGGGAGATCGTCGTCGAGCCGGCCGACGGATGGATCCTGCCGGTTCTGCCTCGATTCGACCACCCCGACCACGGGTTCGGGTGGGGTCGTTTGGCCGAGGCCACGATGAGGACGGCCTCGGTGCTGGTGGATCTCGCCTGGTCGACCGATCGTGATCCGGCCACCGAGGCTGCAGTGGTCGATCTCGCGGTGTCGGTCCTGGCCGAGGTTCGAGGCGACTTCGTATGGAGGGCCGAGTCGGTGGCCGACTGGATCGCCGGATCGGGTGAGTTGGTCGAGCCACCGCGCCACTTCGAGCAGCTTTGCTTCGAGTTTCACCGACATCCATGAGCATCCCTGATCGACGTTCAACGGTCCGCTTGTCGTGGTGGGCAACTGTGCTCAATCCGGTCCGGTCAATACCCCTCTCAGCACCTTTTGGGGCCACGACTATGCTAGCTTGAGGTCCATGAGTCGTGATTCCGCCGCAGTTTTCGACGACCCTATAGACAGCTTGACGGAGCCCATGATCGAGCTCCATTCGCTCCAAGAGGGCATAGCCATACTCGGCCGATTCGAACAGATCCTGGTCGAGTTGGAGGTGGCGCTCGACGCCATCCCACTCTCCACCCCCTGATTAGCCCCGTAGTTTCGGGTTTCGCCGGTGACGGTGGCACGATCGGCGCGTGCCACCTCCGGCTCGACATTCATGCCGGCCGTTGATGTTCGACCCGATACCGTCTACATTCTTCTTGTTGGTTGTAGAACACAGGGTGTTCACAGAGTTGCGTGTCATTCGCCGATGATCGGCGGCGAACGGCACCGTTCCAAGACAAAGGCGGTTTCTCATGGCGCAGATTCATGTGTCGACGTGGCTGGTGTTGGCAGCGGGTGTTGCGGTCGGACTGATGCTCGGTGCGAGCGCGGCGTTCCCGCTCCGAGTCCGCCGCCGGTCGGATGTGGCACCCACCCCGCCGCGGTCCGATTCGCCACTGGGAGAACGAGGAGACAACGGGCCGGCGGAGCCGGGACGCGGTCACGACAGTGACATCGAGCCGCTTGACCGGCTTCGTCGACTGGTCGAGGCGCGGCGCACCGTTGAGCCGCCACGCCGGGGGCTGACGAGCCGCCCCTCCCAGCGGCGACGAGCCTTCGATCACACCATCCGACTGGCTCGGCGGCATCGGTGGCGTCGGGCGGGCCACCCGGGTTCGGGTCGACCGCAGATCACGTTGCTGGGGCGGGTGCGGGTCGAAGGTTTCGGCGGGGAGTTGACGAGCCAACAACAGGCCATGGTCGCCCTGCTGGGGCTGAGCGGGCCCGCGACCCGAAACGACTTGATCGACGGGTTGTGGGGCGGTCGGACGATCTCGACGAGCCGGTTCGCCAACCTGGTGTCCAGCGTCCGATCGGTCATCGGCCGCGAGCGGCTCGTCCAGCGGGCCGATGGATGTTACGAGCTGGTAGGTGTGTCGACCGACGTCGACCACTTCGCCGATTTGGCCTCATCCGCCGCCACCCGGTCCTCGGAGTCGTTCACCGATCCCGAGGCCCTGGAGGCGCTCGATCAGCTTGAGGCCGTTGTCGACATGATCGAAGGTCCGATCCTCGGCGGCGGTCATCGCCGCTACTGGGGCTGGGTCGACGACCAGTATCAACGGCGGGCCGAGGTCGAGCACCTGGTCGTCTCCGCCGGCCTGACCATGGCGGCCCTGGCGCTGCGAGTCCATCAACCCCAGCGGGCCCGCTGGGCCTGCGAACGCTGCCTGGCCGCGGTTCCCCACGACGAGCGGCTGGTCGCCACCCTGGCTGAACTGCACCTACTCCAAGGACGTCGTGGCGCCGCAGCCGATCTGGTGGCCGGCTGGGAACAGTCGATCCGACGGCTCGGCCTCGGCGAACCGTCGACCGGTCCCCGCAACGTGCTCGTGAACGTCGCCGCCGCCCCGGCAACCGGTCAGAAGCTCTGAGAGTCCTCGGGCACGGCGGTGACGACCACGTTGGCCAGGTACGAACGGGCTCCGGGGTCGAACTCGCCGCCGCAGGTGATGAGTTGGAGGACCGTTTCCCCCGATTTGCGGAACAACTCCTCGGCGGGCAACTCCGTCTTGTCGTAGACGGTGTTGCCCACCACCCGGTACCGCATGACCGAGCCGTCTGCCAGCTCGACCTCGAGCGGATCGTTGGGGCGGAGCGCGCCGAGATTGTAGAAGGCACCGGGTTTGCCGCCGTAGTCGACGTGGGCGGCGAGAACCGTTGCGCCGGAATCGCCGGGCAGTGAACTGTGTTCGTACCAGCCGACGGTGTCGGCGGCCGGGACGTCTAACTGCTTTTCCTCGTCGACACCGACGGACAGGATCGGAGCTTCCAGGCCGATGTCCCCGATGCGGATCATGACCGGTTGCGGACGTTGCTCATCGACCGGATCGTCGGTGAGGCGGCCGTCACGGACCGGAACCTGAACCCGGGCCCGTGACGAGTCGTCGCCCTCGTCGATGTCGACCGCAGCCGACCCGATCATGGCGGTTGCGCTATCAGCGGCTCCGGACTCGTTGGCATCGGCGGTTACAGCGGCACCGACCGTGGCCAGCGTACTCCCGAGAACGAGGACGCCCGAGAGTACGCGTCGGTTCACAGAATCCGGCGTCGACGGAGCATGACCACCCCGCCCGCCGCGGCCATGACCAGAGTCATCAGGCCGACCAGGTACAGGTTGGTCAGATCCTCGTCCATCCCGAGCAGGTTGCTGTTGCCCGTCGGGACCTCGGTCGGGGCGCTGCTGAGACCACTGAACGATTGCACAACGGCGTCGAGGGTGCCGGCATCAGCGGACCCGAAGACGGTGATCGAGGCGAGCTCTCCGTCCTCGACGGTGATGGCCGCATTGGCGATCTCGGTGCCGTCGCCGGTCACCGCGGACACGGTGTGTGGGCCGGCGTCCAGTGGGATCGTGGCGAACTGGCCGTTGGCGATCGGGCCGTCTCCCACCGGCTCACCGTCGATGTTGACGGTGACCTCGGGGCCCGCAGCCAGATGGCGGACCACGATCCGGCCCTGGGCGGGGTCGGTGGCCGAAAGATCTTCGTCGAAACTCGACAGGGTGACGTCCCCGTTGCCGTCGAGGTGAGCGATCACCGATGTCGGCTTGTCGCCGACGGTGATCGACTGCGATGTGATGGGGAGATCCGTGCGGTCACCGGCGTCGGCCGGGGCCCCTTCGGCCGCCTGGTACAGGTCGACGACGTGAGGACCGGCCGTGAGGGCGACGGGTCCGGCGATCGTTCCGTCGGTGAACCCCGGAATGACGGCTTCACCGTCGATATAGACGTCGACGGGGGCATCGGGCACACCGTGGACGATCTGGATGCCGGCGTCGGTGGCGGGGATCGGCCCGTTCACGAACGGCACCGAGGTTTGCGCCTCGTCGACGGCCTCGGTGTCGCCCGCATCTTCCGTGGAAGCCGGAGCTTCGGTGGTCGAGGTCGGCTGTTCCTCGGTATCGGTGGTCGATCCGGTGCTCTCGTCGGTATCGGTGGTCTCTTCGCTGGTGCTTTCGTCGGGATCGGTGGTTGATGCGGTGCTGTCGTCGGGGTCGACGGCGCTCTCGTCAGTGGTGCTTTCGTCGGTATCGGCAGCCGTTTCAGCGGTGCTGGCCGAGCCGGATTCTTCTCCGGCGCCGGTCACGGGAGCCGACGGATCGGATTCGTCAGCCTCGACCTCGGCGTCGGCATCGGCGGATTCCTCGGTGGCGGCGTCGGCAGCCGTGGTACCGGTTGCCGTCTCGTCGTCGTCGGCACCCGACTGGAGAAGGCCCCAGGCGATCAACGCCAGCCCGCCGGCGAGGATGGCACCGACCAGGATCCCGGCCCGGTTGCCGCGACGGTCGTCACGGAGCTCCGGTTCGAGCTCGACCGTCTGTGCGGCCGGCACCTCGTAGGCGTCGGCCGTCTCGGTGGCGGCCTCGGTGATCCCCTTGCTGTACTCGCGCGAGTCGAACGCCGCCTCTTCCGCTCCGAGGATCGAGTCATCGTCGACGTCCTCGAGTTCACCGGTTTCGGCGGCCGCCGCAGCCATCGCCGCCATGTCGTCGTCGAGTTCGACCTCTCCGGTGATGATGGCGTCCTCGTCGACACCGTCGAGTTCGTCGGCCAGCTCATCGACGTGATCGGCGTCGGCATCGACATCGGCGTCATCGAGGTCGCCGTCGATCACGTCAACCCCGGAATCACCGTCGAGAATGTCGCTCTCGACCTCGAGCTGCTCGGAATCGCCCGCGTCGGTGATGATGTCGGCACCCTCGGCGGTTATCTCGGCATCGTCGGCATCGATCGTGTCGGCGGCGTCGCCGGCCAGCGCGGCGGCGGCCGCACCGGCCCCGAGAGCAACGCCGGCAGCGCCGAGACCTGCACCGGACGAGGAGTGTGAGGCCACGATGCCCGAAGCCGTGGCGGCCAGGGTGTTGGCCTCGGCGGTGGGAATGAAGGCAGGGCTGTAGGTCTTGCGCTCGTCACCGAGTGCCTCGGCCAGGATCGAGGCGAACTCCAGTGCCGACGGTGGTCGGGCCTCCGGGGTGTCGGATCCCGACCACATGATGAGGCGACGAACGGATCGGGGCACATCTTCGAGTGAGTCGCCCAACGACGCCTCGAGGATCTTGCCGAGGGAATAGACATCGGATCGCTCGGTCGCGTCGATGCCGTCGAGGACCTCGGGGGCCACCCAGTGGTGATAGTCGGAACGGGCTTCGCCTCCGAGGCCGAGCCCGATGCCGGCGACTGCGACGTCGTCGGCGACGACGTAGATCTGATCGGGGGAGAGCGCGCCATGGAAAAGGCCACGGAGGTGGGCCTCGTGGGTTGCCCGGGCCGCAGCCTCGGTGATGGCGGCGCAGTCCTGCCAGGCGGGCCCGGCCGGCGGGATCATGGAGGCCAGGGTCGGATCGTCGATCACGGGAGTTACGGCGAAGGGCGTACCGTCACTGGCGAAATCACTGTCGATGACGGGGACGAGGCCGGGGAGGTCGGCGGACTGTCGGAGTCGGCGCAGGTGCGAGCGATCCCATCGCTCCGATGACCCTACGGTCACCTTGACGGCAGTGCCCTCGTCGGCAACGACGATCTCATCGAAGCCGTTGACCGACGTCGTGACCGAGTCTTCCGCCGTCTCGTCGTGTGTATTCACCGTTTACCTCCGCCGACACCACGCCAAGTAGTTCACGCAGGCCGAAAACTAGCAGCTCCGCAACAAGCTTGCAGAACTCTTAGTGCAATAAAGATATGAACAAGAAATCTGATCGGCAGCGGACCGTTCGCCCCTCGTCTGCCGACGTCCCAAGGTAGCAACATCTGGGCTGTCTGGTCGACAACCACCGGCAAATTTTGTTCCTGGCCGCTGGCGATGGATGTCGAAGCAGAGTCTGCCGGAAACGGGGTCAGATGGCGCCGTCGGGCGCCAACCGGTACCGGTAGCCGCGACGATCGGCATCGACGAGGGTGATGAGGCCGAGCGCCCTCAGTACGTAGGCCAGTTTCTGAGCGCTTCCGCGATCGGTGACGCCGGAGGCGGCCACATCGGCGGTGGTGAACTCCTCCGGCAGGCCGCTCGGGAGCATGTCGAGTACATCGGCGCCCGTCTCGAACCGCTCCCAGCCGTCGATCCGGCGGATCCTCTTGTCGACGGTCCTCCAGCCTCCCCGGCCTCGGCGAGCCTTCGGGTCGTGCTCCTGATACCGGTCCATCTCCATGAGAGCGATGTCGACCGAGAACCCCGGATGGTCGATCAACGTCGGCACGCTCACCAACTCGTCCAGAATCGAAAAGCGACTTCCCTTCTTGGGAGAGCGACGCACCGGTTTCGACGGTCGATGCAGATAGGTGGCCACCGCCACGGGATGGACGACGCGTATCCGGTAGCGGTCGAGCAGCGCGTCGAGTTTGCGTCCCATGGCGGCGAACGACTGGGTCTGCACCTCGATGAGCAGATCGCCGCGCCGGATGTCGATGACGAAGTTGTCGAGACGGACCTCCAACTCGTCGCCCGGTTCGGCCACCAGCTCCTTGAGCGCCGCGTGTATCGATCCCTCGTTGAGGGTGCCGATGTGGGGCGGTGCGACGCCCCGGCCCTCGTCAGTCGTCCTTGAGGGCAACGGCGTTGGGGGTGACGTTCATCTTGGGTTCGTACTCGGGCGCCTCAACCTCGTCGCCCCGGCCGACGAGGGTTGCACGCAGACTCGACACGCAGCTCGGGCACGGCCCGTAGAAGCGTTGTCGGACGTCGACACCGCAGCGGGGACAGGCGTGCTGAAGAGGTTCGTCGCTCGGTTGCCCACCGGATTCTGTACTCATGATCTCCTCTTCAGCCCCCGATTCCTTGTTCACGGGCCCAATACTCGATACTGTTTGAACATCGGAGTAGCTGACAATGGCGTCGGACCCTGGCGGTTCCGGCCGCGCGGGCCTTCGATGGTGCGCTCGCTCGCATCAGGTTTACATTCCGACTCAACCCAATCAACTGGTACACACGGGGGACCTGCCACATGGCACAAGTTGTTCTGTCCGACGTCAACAAAGTCTATCCCAATGGCTATCACGCCATTGAGGACCTCTCGCTCGAGATCCACGATGGCGAGTTTCTCGTGCTCGTCGGCCCGTCGGGGTGTGGCAAGTCCACCGCGCTCCGTATGGTGGCCGGCCTCGAAGACATCAGCAGCGGCGAGCTGAAGATCGACGACCGTGTCGTCAACGAGGTTCACCCGAAAGATCGCGATATCGCGATGGTGTTCCAGAACTACGCCCTCTACCCCCACATGACTGTGGCCGACAACATCGGATTCGCGCTCAAGCTGGCCAAGGTGCCCAAGAGCGAGATCCAGGAGCGGGTCCGCAAGGCCGCTCATATTCTCGACCTCACCGAGAACCTCGACCGCAAGCCCGGTCAGCTCTCCGGCGGTCAGCGGCAACGGGTGGCGATGGGCCGGGCCATCGTGCGCCAACCCAAGGCCTTCCTGATGGACGAGCCGCTCTCCAACCTCGACGCCAAACTCCGCGTGCAGATGCGAGCCGAGATCGCCGGACTGCAGCGTGACCTCGGTGTCACCACGATCTACGTCACCCACGACCAGGTCGAGGCCATGACCATGGGCGACCGGGTGGCCGTGCTCAAACGCGGCATCCTCCAACAGGTCGATTCGCCGCAGAACCTCTACGACTCACCGGAGAACGTGTTCGTGGCCGGATTCATCGGTTCGCCGTCGATGAACCTGTTCAAGGTGCCGCTGGACCGCAACGACAACGGCCTGGTGGTCCGGATGGGCGAGCAGAGCCTGGCGGTCGGCGCCGAGGCGAGCAAGCGCCCGGCCCTCGAAGGATTCGTCGGCCGCGACATCGTGGTCGGTATCCGGCCCGAGGACATCGAGGACGCAACGCTTGCACCCAGCACTCCCGATGATCGTCGCCTGCGATCGACAACCACGCTGGTCGAGTCCCTCGGCTCCGAGATCATCGTGCACTTCCCGCTTCCGGTCGAGCCCTTCGCCATCATGGAGGAGGAGTTCGAGGGCGAGGACGCCGTGGCGGCGGCCACCGACGACAGCGGCAACTACATTTACGTCGGCCGCATCAGCCCTCGGTCGCGGACTCGGATCGGCGAGGCGATCGAGCTGGCCGTCGACACCAGCCGGATGCACTTCTTCGATCCGGAGACGGGTCTGGCGATCCGGGATTGATCGGACAACGGTAGTCGAGTCCCGGGCGCGGACGCGTCCGGGACTTTACCAATCCTGAACCAAGCCGCTATCGTGTGAGCGCAAGTGGCGACGGCCGTCATGTCCGATGACGGTGGCAAGGCGGAATCCAGGAGGCGCTCTTTCGTGACTGACATGGTCATGGGCTTGATAATCGGCTTCGCGGTCGGGAGCGTTTTGCTGAGCGGCCTTCTGTACGTCGCGGTGACGCGGGTACGGGCCGCCCAAGCCGACCGTCTGGCCGCCCAGGACGAGGCGATTGCCGACCTGCGCCAGGAGCTGGCCGACGACAAGGAGACCAACCGTCATCTGCGTCACCAGATCCACGCATTGACCGTGGGCGGCGACGGTGTCCCCATCGAATCCCTGGACCCGCACCACACGGCCCACGGGGTCGATGTCGACGCGGTGCTGGCCGAACGTGACGGCGCACTTCGCGACCTGGCCGAGACGCAGCGGACCCTCGAGAGCATCAGGGCTCGACTGGCCGACCGTGAGGATAAGCTCCGTGAGTATCGTGAAGCGGTCAAAGAAATCCGTCTGTCACTCGAGTCGCAGGACCGGCTCCGAGGTCTCATCACCATCACCCAGGACGTGCCGGCCGAGTCGTCCTGAACCGGTAGCGGCCCGGCCATCGATCGATGGGTTGGGCTGAACGTGGGGCCCGTCTCGTTTTCACGGCTGGCGTTCGGTGACCGGGCCGAGGCGCTCGATGCCGCCCGGCTCCTGACCTCGGCCGGAATTCGGGTGCAGGCTGCCGACGGCGACGCGATCCTGGTTCGCAGTGATGACCATTTGGCCGCCAAACGCCTGCTCGGCAGGACAGGGGACAGCCCGGGGGTGCTGACGATCGAGCCGCTCGGGCGACCCTTCGACACCACGGTGCCGATACCGGGATCGAAGAGCCACACCAACCGTGCGTTGCTCTGCGCTGCGCTGGCCGATGGCCGGTCGACGCTCTCCCGGGTGCTGTTGGCCGACGACACCCGGGCCATGGTGGGCGCGTTGGAACAACTCGGTGTCGGCCTCGAGCTCGACGCTCGGCGCGATCCCGATGTCACCGCCACCGTCGACGGCCGCCCCGGAGGCTTCTCGTCCGGTCCGTCCGACGGGGATCCGCTGGTGCTCGATGTGAGACAATCGGGGACCACCGGCCGGTTCCTCGTCCCGGCCGTGGCCGCCGGGCACGGACGCTTCGTCATCGACGGCCATCCTCAGCTCAGGAGCCGTCCTTTCGCCCCGCAGATCGACGCGCTCACCACGCTCGGGGCGGAGATCGAGGGGATTTCGCTACCTCTGCGGGTCCACGGACGGCGTCTCCGGGGCGGGCAGGTCACGGTCGACGGCGACATGTCGAGCCAGTTTCTCTCCGGGCTCATGCTGGCCGCCCCGTTGTTCGACATGGACACCACCATCGAATTGGGTTCCGAGCTGGTGTCGCGACCATATGTCGAGCTCACGATGCACACGATGGCCGCGTTCGGCGTTGACGTGGTTGCAGACTTCGGGGCCGGCCGCTTCGTCGTGCCTTCGGTCCCGTACCGCCCGGCCAACGTCGACCTCGAACCCGATGCGTCCGCGGCCTCCTACTTCTTCGCCGCCGCGGCGATGACCGGCAGCACCGTCCGAGTGGAGGGTCTCGGGCGTTCCACGGTTCAGGGCGACCTGGCTTTCGTCGATCTGCTCGAACGGATGGGAGCCCGGGTCGACGTGGCCGATCGCCACACGACGGTCAGCGGCACCGGTCGGCTGGTCGGCATCACCGCCGACATGGCCGACATCTCCGACACCGCCCAGACCCTGGCCGTCGTCGCCGCCTGTGCGGACGGTCCGACCCACATCACCGGGATCGGCTTCATCCGGCACAAGGAAACGGATCGTATCGCCGCTCCCGTCGCCGAACTGCAGCGCCTGGGAGTCGCAGCCGAGGCGTCGGATGACGGCATCGTCGTCCGACCCGGGCCGGTGGTGCCCGGAACCGTCCGCACCTACGACGACCACCGCATGGCCATGAGCTTCGCTTTGCTCGGACTCGTCCATCCCGGGGTCTCGATCGAGAACCCCGCTTGTGTCGACAAGACCTTCCCCCGGTTCTTCGAGGTGCTCGACTCGCTCCGCGTCGGTTGAACACACTCGGATCGACCCGAACCGAAGCCCCGGTACCTGACCCCGTCAGCGCGACCGGATAGCCTCGGGACGGTGAGAGCGGCCATCTTGACCGGACCCCGGACCATCGACGTGGTCGACGTCGCCGAACCGGTCGCGGTCGCCGGTTCCTGTGTCATCGCGGTGGAGCACTGCGGGATCGGAGGGCCCGATCTCGTTGCGTGGTCGACCGGTGACCTGCCGGCCCCGGCCTGGTTCGGACACGAGTGGTCGGGCCGCGTCGTGGCCGTCGGTCCCGATGTCGAGGAGCGGTTCGTCGGCGAGCGGGTCGTCGGAGCGGTTCCGCCTCCCTGTGGTCGATGCATCCCATGCCGGGCCGGAATCGAGACGACCTGTCATCTGGTGTTGTCGATGATTCTCGGAACCGATGAGCTGGCCGACTCCCATGGGGCCTTCGCCGAACGTATCCGGGTCGACGCCCGCCGGGTGCACCGCCTGCCGGAGGGGGTCGATTTCGCCGACGGCGCACTGGCGGAACCCGGAGCGGTCGCGGCCCACGCGGTGCGGCGGGCCGCCCCGACGCTCGGTGACATCGTTGTCGTCGTCGGTGCCGGTGCGGTCGGGCTGATGGTGGCGGAGCTGGCCCGTCTGAGTGGGGCCGGTCGGCTGGTCGTACTCGAGCGGGAGCCCGATCGACGGGAGCTGGCCTGCCGCCTCGGTGCCGATGCCGCCTTCGGGTCGCCCGGCGATTTGATGCGTTGGGCGGCCGACCAGGGGCACGGTCTCGGTGCCGATGTGGTATTCGACTGTGCGGGGGGCCAGGACGCACTGGACGCGGGAATCGAGGCGGTCAGAACCGGGGGAACGGTGGTGCTCGTCGGCACCGCTTCCGACGGGGCGCTTCTACCGGCCGCTCCGCTCGTGGCCCGGGAGGTGACGGTCAGGGCGTCGCTCGGCTACACGATCGCCGATGTCCACCGGGCCCTCCACCTGATGGCCGACGACCGGTTCCGGGTTTCCGATCTGCACGGTCCACCGGTCGGGTTCGCCGGTTTGGCCGCCGCCTTCGCGTCGCTGGCCCACCAACCCGGCCCGAAACCCAAGCTGCTGTTCCGCCCCGCCTGACCGGCCTCCGGATCTCCGTTCAGTCACCAGCCCGGTGGTGGATCTCGAGGATGTCGCGCTGAAAGTCCTCGAGCCATTTGGTCACGTCGGTCGACGCCACCACATCACGCAGCGACTTCAGCCGCATCCGTTGCTCCTCGGCCGGCATCTTGACCGCCTCGGCGATGGCGGCCTTCAGGCCGTCGACATCGTAGGGGTTGACCATGATGGCGTCCGAGAGCTGATGAGCCGCTCCCGCGAACTCGGACAACACCAGCACACCGGCTTCGTCGTGCCGGCTGGCGACGTACTCCTTGGCCACGAGATTCATGCCGTCGGCGAACGGGGTGACCAGCATGACGTCGGCTGTTCGGTAGAGCGCCATCAGTTCGGAGAACGACTGACTCTGGTGGATGTAGTGCACGACCGGGAACCCGACCCGCCCGTAATCACCGTTGATCTCGCTCACGAGGCGCTCGACCCGGTTGCGGACGTCGACGTAGGCGTCGACCTTGTCCCTGCTCGGTTCGGCCACCTGGACCATCGTGACCTGCGACGGGTGGAGCTCCCCGTCGGCCAGTAGCTCCCGGAAGGCGCGTAGGCGGACGTCGATGCCCTTCGTGTAGTCCAGTCGGTCGACGCCGAGGAGCACCGTCTGGGGATTCCCGAGACGGGCCCGCAGATCGCGGCTGGCCTCCATGATGGAATGACTGGCTGCCGCGTCCTGGTAGCGGTTGACGTCGATGCCGATGGGGTAGGCGCTGGTCCGGATCGTGCGGCCTCGGTAGCGCAGCGTGTGCTCGTCGATCGACGTGGTCAGTCCGAGGTGATTGACGACCCCGTGGAAGTTGGAGATGGCCTGCGGTGTCTGGAAGCCGATCAAATCGCTGCCCAGGATTCCCTCGCTGAGGCCTTTTCGCCATGGAAGCTGCTGGAACAGTTCCCGGGGCGGGAACGGAATGTGGAGGAAGAAGCCGATGGTGAGATCAGGTCGGATTTCCCGCAGCATTCCCGGTACGAGCTGGAGCTGGTAGTCCTGGATCCACACCATGGCGTTGTCGTCGGCGGCCTCGGCGGTGGCCTCGGCGAAGCGGCGGTTGACCCGGCGGTAGCCGTCGTACCAGTGGCGGTGAAACTCGACGGTCCCGATCTTGTCGTGGTAGAGCGGCCACAGTGTGCCGTTCGACATGCCGTCGTAGTGATTCTCGAGTTCATCGGCCGAGATGGGAATGTCGACCAGCCTTATCCCGTTGATCTCGTCGGGAAGTGCCGGCCCGTCGGGTGCTGGATGGTCGTCGCCGGTCGATCCGTCCCATCCCACCCAACAGCCCCGGCCCGACTCGGCCAGCGCCGGCGTGAGCGCTGAAACCAGTCCTCCGGGACTGGTCGTCCAGCGAAGCACACCATCGTCGTCGGGAGCGCGGCGCACCGGGAGGCGGTTGGCGACGACGACCGTCTGCGGTGAGGGCGATTGGGAGGGCACGGTTTCCTGTCGGGTCGGATTTCGGGTTTCATTCAACCTAGTCCCGGTGGATCCGCTTTCGGGGGGAGGCCGGCGAGACTCAGATGAGCGCGATCTGTCCTTCGGATCCGATCCGGACGGCTCGTCCCACACCCTCGGTGGCCATCAGGCTCGCCGTGACGCCCTTCTCCGTGCTGCGCCCCCAGGTCCGTCCGCCGGACGGGGTGCGGACCGCAGCCAGCGCTTCCGGGGGCCCGCTTCGGGTGTGCATGACCGTGTAGCCCTCGATCTCTGCGTCGCCGATGAAGCCTTCGTCAGCGGCGACAGGCTCGATCTCATCGGCGGTCGGCTGACCGTCGAGAACGGCGAACGGGGAGGGCGGTGGGTCGCTGCGATAGAGCGCGGCGCTGTGCTTGGTGATGTAGCCGCCGTTGCCGGTCACGAGCCCCACCCCGGGGCGGTCACGCAGTACCTCGACCATCGCCGCCACCGAATGAGTCACGTAGTTGTTGAGCGGTCCGCCGGCAAAGGTGAGGCCACCGGTCACGGTGAGGGGGCGGTCGAGCTCGAACCCGAACTCGGCGGCGGCGATCTGCACTGCCGATGGGAAACACGAGTAGAGATCCACATGGTCGATGTCGTCCGAGGTGATCCCGGCGTGGGCCTGGAGCGCGCCGGCGATCGCCCCGATCGCCGGCGAGGTATGCAGGTCACGTCTGTTGGTGACCGCCGCTGTGTCGTTGGCCGAGGCACCGGCCCATGGAAACACCCAACGGTCCCTGCCCACCCCGAGCCGTTCGGCGGTCTCGACGGAGGTGACGAACACCGCGGCGGCCTGGTCGAGATGCCAGTTCGAGTTCATGGCCTTTGTGTAGGGGAAACCGATCATGCGGTTGTCCGGTGTCGGCGTGACGATCTCCTCGGCCGTCATCGGCCTCCGGATCCAGGCGTGCTCGTTGGCGACCGCCACCCGGTTGAAGCCCGCCCAGAGCCGGCCGAGCCGCTGACGGTGTTCCTCGATCGACTCACCGTTGGCGGCCCGGACAGCCGACTCGAACACGGCGTAGAGCACCGGTGGCAGGTCGAGGCCCCGAGCCTGCTCGAACGGGGTGGACATGGTGAGTTCGCGGCCCAGGATCTCATCGGGTCGAACGTCGGTCTGTCTTGTGGTGGCGAGGCGTTCGCCCCTGGCCCGGAGCTTGCCTCTGCTCCAGATCGTCTCACCGCCGGTGACGACGGCGCCGTCGAGTTCGCCTCGCGCGATCCGGGAGAAGATCGTGTTGAGGGCCGACTGTGGGGCTTGACCGCCCATGGTGGTCAACGCCGTCCTGGTCCGGGCCAGTCCGAGCCGATCGGCCAGGAGGCGGCCGGGATCGGAGTAGCTCCAGGCGCCCTGGACAACCGCGACCAGGTCGACGGCTTGGGCGGCGGCGGTGGCCGCGGCACCACTGTCGGTGAAAGCGGCCGTGATCGCTCGAGCCATGAGCTGCACCGGCTCTTCCGCCGTCGAGAGATCGTCGGGTCGTTGGTCGACTTGACCGACGCCGACGATCACCGGGGTGCGAGGATCGATCGCCATCGGGCCACCCTAGGGCCGGCGATCGCCGGTACGCCATCCGGACTCCGGGTGCCGGCCCGATGCGGAACGTGCGGGTGCCCGGTGGTGCCCTGCGCCCGAACGGCTGCGCTACCCTTTAACGCGGTGGAGCGATTCCAACGTGGTGAAGGATCGCCGGTACGGCTGTTGGTTCCGGGCGTGAGGTCGACGTCGTCCATCGCGCCCGCCGGTTCACTGCTGGTCGTACTCGTCGCGGTCTTCCTTCTTCTCGGCCTCGGTCCGGTCGCGGCCGCCGTGGACACCGACCGATCCCCCCACCAGTCGGTGCAAGACGAACTCAGCAAGTTCCGGGCGCTGGCCCCGATCGAGCTGTCCGATCTCGACTCGCCCGCCGACCTGGCCCCCGACATCTCTCTGCTGGTCGACCGGTCGGGTTCGCCACCCGTCGCCGACGCGCCGGAGAATTCAGACACCACAGATGACGGCGAGTGGTGGATCGCCGTCCGCGAGGAACTCGTCGACCGGCCCGAGGTGTCGTCGGTGGCCGTCGATTTTCCCGGCGCCGACGCCACCGCGTTCCACATCGGTCTCGACCGGGCGGCGATGGGGCAGCAGTCCGTGGCGGAGGCGACCACGGCGCTACGCGATCTCGTCGAGACCGAGACTGATGCCGCCAACCGTGCGGTGTCGGTCGTGGCCGGCGGCCGGGCCCTCAGCGACGCATCGATTCTCGATCGGTATGGCACCAGCGTGCGATGGCTCGCCCTTCTGGCGGTTGTGATGGCGGCGTACATCGGCTGGCGGCTCGGTCCCAGGCGGGGACTGGCGATGGCCATTGCCTGGGGTGGCTCGGTCCTGCTCGCCGGTCGGATCGCCGCCCAGGTCGTCGGACCGTTCGACGGAACGGTCGCCACCGGCCCGCTGGTCGGCGCCGTGGCCGGCATGGTGTTCGCACTCGCGGTTGGGTTACGGGTGTTGAAATGGTACGAGGACCCGGTGTCCACCGACAGTGCCGATGCCATCACGCTGAGCCTGGTCGAAGTGGTGAGTGATGTCATCCTGGTTCTCGGAAGTCTGGTGTCGGTGGTCGGCTTGTTGTGGATCGCCGGGGGTTCCAGCCGCCCGGTCGTCGCCGTGATCGTCGGGGGTCTGGTCGGAGCCGCCTTCACCGCGGCCATCGTCGCCCCGACCATGGCCGCACTCGCCTCCGACGCCCATCCTCTCGGGGGCCTGCTTCCTGTCACCGTGCCGTCCGGCAGCCGGCTGATGATCGCAACGGTCCTGGGACTTGTCGGGTTGCTGGCCGTGCTCTCGGTGTTCTCGCTCCGGTCACCGGGGAACGATCTCATCGACTACCGGTCGCTACCCGGCGACGATTCGACCCGGGTCGTCGGCGATCTGCTGGGAGGTGGCCCGGGCGATCCGACCGAGGCGTTGGTGACCGCGGTCCGTGAACCGGGGGGCGATGCAACCGAGACCTGGGCCCAGGCCGTCGCCACCATCGGCAACGTCGCGTGGGTCGACACCGCCACCGCCCGGTTCACCGGCGCCGGCGCCTCGGCCGTCGACCCTCGATTGTCGCTGGCGTCACGGGAGCAGATCGGATTCGGCTCCTCCGAGTTGGCCGTCATCGTCCCCGCGGTTCCCGTTCGCAGCGCGGACGGTGCCCGCCTGGCCGACGAGATCGTCCGTCTGGCCGATGAGCGGGTCGACGTGCACGGCGCGGCCGGCCCGATCGGTCGCGGGTCGACGGTCCTGATCGTGTCCATCATCGTTCTGATGGCACTCGCCGGCGCCGGAACCGTGCTGGTCGAGACCAACAACGCCGGTTTCACACTCACCAGTTTCGTGCTTCGCCTGCTCGGAGGTGGCGCGACGGTCGGCCTGTTCAGGCTCGTGAGCGTCGATGCCTCGACGGGCGATGTGATTGCCGCGCTGACGCTGGTGGCTGCGGTGGCGGGTCTGTTCGAGCTGGAGTATCTGCACGATCGCGTTCGGTTCGGTGATCGCTGGTCGGTCTCGTCCGGAATGGCCGCCGTCGATCAAAACGGCTCAGCCGAAGCGGTGGCCGTCAATGGAACCAGTGGAATCACCGGAACCAACGGATCCAACAGCACGGTCGAAACGCCGACGGTCGAACCGTCGACGGCCGAGGAGCCGGCGGCCGACGGCGCAGCAGAACCGGTGCGGGCCGGGTTGCTGGCCGGCCTCGGGATGCTCGTGGCGGCCTGCTGGCTGTCGGTGACCCGGTTCGTCGGTGGTGGTCCAATGGTCGGCCGCTTCGGCTTCGCGCTGGCTCTTGCGCTCCTCATCGAGATCGTCGTCGGCTTCCTCGTGCTGCGACCGGCGCTGCTCGGTGAGCACGCCGCCTATCATTCAGTGGCTCGGCCGCTCCGCTCCACGATCCATACGGGCCAGCGGCGACGACGCAGTCAACCGGTGTCGACCGACGATCCGGCGTGGCGCCGCCTGGTGGCCGATCTGTTGATGGCCGAGTTCGGCCTCCAGACCGATCCTGCAACCACCCGGGTCGAAGACGTCTTTCTCGAGGACACGCCCCTGTTCGGGCAGGTGGCCAAGCAACACCGGAGCCTGTCAGCATCCGGTCTCCGGGTCAGCGGCCGGGCGCCTCAGATCAGGCAGGTCGAAACGTACCGCGAGGGTCCCTCGATCATGGTGGCGGTGACCGTCGATCATCCCGAGCGTCACCTGGCCGACTCCGACGGCACGGTCTACGGCGTCCGCCGGGCCGAACGCCGCTCCTCCATGTTGTGGATCGTTCGCCTCGACGACGGAGCCGTCCGGATCGCCGAATCGATCGACATGGGGTCGGTTCCCCTCGACGTCGACAAGCCTCCCGACAAGACGACGTTCCCCGAAGTGGCCACGGTCAGCGGCTGACCGCAACGAGTCGTCGACTCGGCCGGTGCCGCGCCGTTCACGATCTGTGGCCGCTCCCTCGATAGAGTGCAGGTGTGACCTCGGGCGAGGAATGCGACATCGGACCCAGGGGTTGCCGTATCGCGGTCGAGCGCCACGCCGTGTCCGCCGGCGGCCCCGGACGCCGACCGCTTCAAGGGAGATGACATGGAGATTGCCGACTCGGTACTCGATTTGATCGGAAACACCCCGATGGTTCGCCTGCGCCAGGTGGGGGCCGGGCTGGACTGTCCGGTCGTGGCCAAGATCGAAACGAGCAATCCCGGTGGGAGTTCCAAGGACCGACCTGCTCTGACCATGATCGAGGAGGCCGAACGCGACGGCCTGCTCGAACCCGGCGGCACCATCATCGAACCGACATCGGGGAACACCGGGGTCGGCCTCGCCATCGTTGCGGCCCAACGTGGCTACAACTGCATTTTCGTGGTGACCGACAAGGTCGCCCCGGAGAAGGTCGACCTGTTGAAGGCCTACGGAGCCGAGGTGGTCGTCTGCCCGGTGGCGGTGCCGCCCGAGGATCCGGAGTCGTACTACTCGACGGCCGAGCGTCTCGTGGCCGAAACACCGAACGCCTTCCGTCCAAACCAGTACGCCAACCAGGCGAACCCGCTGGCCCACTATCAGACCACCGGCCCGGAGATCTGGCGTCAGACCGACGGACGGGTGACCCATTTCGTCGCCGGGGCCGGTACCGGCGGCACGCTGACCGGCGTGGGCCGTTACCTCAAGGAACAGAACCCCGATGTTCAGATCGTGGCCGCCGACCCGGAGGGATCCGTTTACTCGGGGGGTTCGGGGCGGCCGTATCTGGTCGAGGGCGTCGGCGAGGACTTCTGGCCCGCCACCTACGACCCTGCCCTCGTCGACCAGGTGATCGCCGTCTCCGATCAGGATTCCTTCCTGACCGCCCGAGACGTCAGCCAGCGGGAAGGGCTGCTGATCGGCGGCTCCGGCGGCACCGCCGTGGCCGCCTCGCTTCGGCTGGCAGCCGGCCTCGGCCCCGATGATCTGGTGGTGGTGCTGATCCCCGACTCCGGGCGCGGTTATCTGAGCCGAGTGTTCAACGACGAGTGGATGGCCGGCTACGGCTTCCTGATCTCGGAGGCGCCGACGGTGGCCGACGTGGTGGCCGCCAAGGCGGGCGATCGGCCGCCGCTGGTCTACGTACAGCCCGCCGACCTGGTGCGCGACGCGGTCGACGTGATGCGAAGCCACGAGGTCTCCCAGCTCCCGGTGGCCAAGGGAGCCATGCCGCTCGCCGCGGCCGAGGTCATGGGCTCGATCGACGAGCTGCGGTTGATGGAGACGGCGTTCGGCGACCAGAGTGTCCTCGACCGGTCGGTGGAGGACGTGATGAGCCCCCGCCTGCCCACCATCGGTATCGGCCAGCCGGTCGAGCTGGCGGTACAGTTGCTCGATCTCGCGCCGGCCCTGCTGGTTCTCGACGGCGGGCGGCCCCGCACGGTCGTCGCCCGAGCCGACGTGCTGTCGTTCCTGTCGAGCCGCCCCACGCCGGCCGCCTCGACTTCCAACGGAGGAAACCCATGAACAGTCCGTCCGATCACACGCCGTCCGAGGACGGCGAGACCTCGGAGAGTTGGGGGTTCGCCACCAAGGCGATCCACGTCGGTCAGGATCCGGAGCCGACGACCGGTGCGGTGACGGTTCCGGTGTTCCAGACCTCGACCTTCGCCCAGGAGGCCGTCGGCAAGCACAGCGGCTACGAATACGCCCGCACCGGCAACCCGACCCGTACCGCCCTGCAGGCCGCACTGGCCGCACTCGAGGGAGCGAGTTTCGGTGTGTCCTTCGCCAGCGGACTCGCCGCCGAGGACGCCATCCTGCGGCTGCTCGAACCGGGCGACCACATCGTCATGGGCAACGACGCCTACGGGGGAACGTTCCGGTTGATCTCGAAGGTCTTCGGCCGGATCGGCATCACGTGGTCGGCCCACGATCTCACCGACCCGTCGGCTCTCGACGACGGGTGGCCCGACAACACCAAGCTGGTGTGGGTCGAAACGCCGACCAACCCGCTGCTGACGGTGGTCGACATCGCGGCGGTGTCGGCGGTCGTGGCCCGGCGTCCCGAGGCCCGGCTGGTGGTCGACAACACGTTCGCCACCCCCTACCTCCAACAGCCGCTGGCGCACGGGGCCGACCTCGTCGTCCACTCGACCACGAAATATCTGGGCGGACATTCCGACGTGGTCGGCGGGTTCGTGGCCACCAACGACGCCGAGGTCCACGACCACCTGACGTTCGTACAGAACGCCGTGGGCGCCGTTCCGGCACCCTGGGACTGCTACCTCACGCTCCGAGGGGCCAAGACCCTGGCCGTGCGCATGGACCGTCACAACTCGAACGCGGCCCGCATCGTAGACATGCTGGTCGGGCATCCGAAGGTCGAGCGGGTGCTGTGGCCCGGCCTGGCGTCACATCCCGGCCACGCCGCCGCCAAGCGGCAGATGTCGGGATTCGGCGGCATGGTGAGCTTCACCACCGGCAGTCGGGATTCGGCCATGGCGGTCGCCGAGGCCACGGAGCTGTTCACCCTGGCCGAATCGCTCGGAGCCGTCGAATCGCTCATCGAACATCCGGGAGCGATGACCCACCTCTCGGCCGCCGGCTCCCCGCTCGAGGTTCCGGAGGATCTGGTCCGGTTGTCGATCGGTATCGAGGACGTCGAGGACCTGCTGGCCGATCTGACCCAGGCGCTCGACCGTATCCGGTAGACCTGCCCGCTTCGGGCTCCACGGCCCGGGGTCTGGCGCGTCGGGTCGAGGCTCCCTGCGGCAGCGTTCAGGACCACGGCGCGTACGGCCGGTACGAACGCCACAGCGCCACCTGTCTCGAACGATGCTCGTGCGGGCCGTCGCGACCCTCGACTAGCATCGAAGTTCTCGAGGGTCGAGTCGACAAGGAGTCGGGCTCTCACCCAGGGTGCGAAGGGGAGACGGGTGAAGCTTACGGGTGATCTGGATGCATGATGACGGCTTCGAGGGCGAGGGTGTGCCTGGCCTGGCACAGGTCCGTTGGACGTATCCGATAACGCTCGGCAAGCTCGACCCGGCTGCCCTTCCCACCTCCGATGAGGCCGACCGAGTGCTCGCCGAGCAGACGGGTCTGCTCAATCGCTGCCTCAAGGTCGGTCGCATTCTCGCCAAGACACAGTCAAGTGCCGCATTCGCCGTCGGCCCGAACGGCGAGCACCAAGTGGTGACCCAGTCGGTCACCTTCATTCTCGGCTTCACCCGGAAACCGTATTGGCTGCCGGAGCCAGGCGCTGAGAGTACCTGACCCACTCATCAACTCCGAGGTTGCGGCGGGCCGCCGCCCGGCCCCGGGCCGCCCCTCGCCGGCCGACCGCCGCCTCCAGGGACCACCTGGGTTAGGTTGACGTCATGGTGAATCCGAAGATTGCGGTCGAACCCAAGACCGGGCGCTACGAGTCACTCGAGGAGGCGGTACGGGACGGTGGCGGTGAGGTCGTCCCGATCGCCGATGCCGAGGCATTGGTGTGGGCCGACCCGTCGACGCCGCAGGACCTCCCCGGGGTGCTGGATCAAGCCGATGGGGTGGCGTGGGTGGCGCTCCCGTTCGCCGGCATCGAACCCTACGTGCCCTATCTCGACCACGACCGGATCTGGACCTGCGCCCGCGGCGTCTACGCCCGGCCGGTGGCCGAGCACGCCCTGATGCTCGGGCTGGCGGGGTTACGCGGTTTGTCGACCTACGCCCGGGCCGGCTCCTGGGTCGCCCCCGAGGGTCACAACCTGGTCGACGGGAAGGTCACGGTCCTCGGGGCCGGGGGCATAACCGAGGAGTTGATCGGGCTGCTGGCCGGCTTCAATTGCGACGTCACCGTGGTTCGACGCCGGGCCCAGCCAATGGCCGGCGCCGATCGTACGGTGGGATTCGACGATCGTCTCGACGCCATCACCGGCGCCGACCTGGTCGTGTTGGCGCTGGCCCTCACGCCCGAGACCGAAGGGGTCATGGGACCGGCCGAGTTCGAGGCCATGGCACCTCACGCCTGGCTGGTCAATGTGGCCCGAGGTGGTCACGTCGACCACGATGCGCTTCTGGCCGCCCTCGACACGGGCCAACTCGGTGGGGCATGCCTCGACGTCACCGAGCCCGAACCACTGCCGGACGGTCACCCGCTGTGGTCGCACCCCAGGGTGATCATCACGCCGCACGTGGCCAACACGCCGGAGATGGGCATTCCGCTCCTGGCCCGTCACATACGGGACAACGTGGCCCGCTTCGCCACCGGTGAGGAGCCCGAGGGCCGGATCGACGTCGACGCCGGCTACTAGCACCGCAACCACCGACCTTCGCGGTGTTTGGCCGGCTCATGCCGCCTTCGCACTCAGTCGGCGTCGGGGATGTGCTGGCCTTCGACCCGGCGGGTTCGCCCTCGGAAGTGGGCCACGGTGTCTCCCACCTGGTTGGTCACGACCACGTCGGTGATGGCGTTGCGTCCCGCCCGGTGGCGTTCGGTCGCCGTGGCCGTGAGCATGTCACCGCGGCGGGCCGGAGCCACCCAGTCGATCTCGGCGTTGGTGGCGACGGCGTACTGGTTATAGGAGTTGGTGGCGAAGGCCATGGCCGAGTCGGCCAGGGCGAAGACGAGCCCACCGTGGCAGATGTCGAGCCCGTTGACCATGTCGTCGCCCACGGTCATCGTCACCACCGCCCGACCGTAGTCGACTTCGGTGATCACCATGCCGAGACCCTTGGACGCCGCGTCGTCGGCGTACATCGACTGGGCGGCGTCACGAGCGGGAACCGTCATCGGCAACACGCTACCGGACTTTGCCATCGACGGTGAGGTTCCGCGGTTAAGGTTGGGGGCGTACCCACCGAGTCGGGTACGCTGCGCAACACGTCACCCATCAATCGACGTTTCATTCCGGGCCCCCGGCGGTAGAACCAAACATGCCGATGCCCGGCAGAGACGATCAGGAGGATTCATGAACTTCACAGCCCGCTTGCTTCGTGGTCTGGACGCCCTTTCCCCGGCGGCCACCGCCTCCGCCCACTGCGACGGCCCGTGCGGCGTCTACGATCCGGCCAGCGCCCGCATCGCCGGCGAGGCCGTCCTGTCGATGACCAAGAAGATCAACGACATCGACATGTCGGCACCCGGCGCCCACAACACCTACATTCGCTACGTGGGCATCAAGGAGGAACAGGCGGAGCTGGTCAAGCGGGAGCTCAACATCCTGTGGCACGACTACTTCAAGCCGGCCCACCTGGAGGAGTACCCGGATCTCCACACGACCTTCTGGAACGCGGCCAAGCAGGCCTCGACCTGTAAGCAGGAGGTGAACGTCGACGCCGCCAACGAGCTGATGTCGATGATCGAGAACATCCACAACATCTTCTGGGCCACCAAGGGCCGCGACGTGCCCTGGTACACGGCCAGCTGAGCCGCAGGCGGTCGCAGGGCGACCTCCGCTCGTGCCGGCACCGCCGCAGATTCGTCATCCCATCCGGGCAGGTGCTCGTCGCCTGTCCGGATGGGGCCGTTTTGGTGCGATCCCATGCTGATCGTCGACCGTCGGGTGGTACGCGCCGTGGGGGAGGGCTGGGCCTGGTTGCTGGGACGGCGGCGACGGATTCGGGTCACGGGTTCGTCGATGGTCCCGACCCTGAACGCCGGCGAGTTCGTGTTGGTCGACGAGCGACGTCAGCCGGTGATCGGCGACGTGGTGGTCGCCCGCCATCCTGACGAGCACGAGTTGTTCGTGGTCAAGCGGCTCTCGGGGTGGGACGCGGGCGGCGATGGCAGGATGATCCTGGCCAGCGACAACCCGGACGAAGGCACCGACAGTCGGGTCTGGGGCCCGGTCGACGCCGGTCGACTGGTCGGGGTGGTCACGATCGTGCTCGACCGGATCATCGGCGGCAACCTGAGAGGGTCCGAGCCGACACCGGACCGGGACGGACACGATTCCTGAGCCGCGGGGTCAGGCGCGTAGCGCCCACCCGCCAGGCCCCTTAGCCTTGGTCGGGTGCTGACGGTATCCGGACTCACCAAATCGCATGGGATGCGCACGTTGTTCCGCGATGTCACGTTTCGGCTGTCGCCGGGACGGCGAATTGCGTTGATCGGTGGTAACGGTGTCGGCAAGACAACGATCCTCGAGATCATCATGGGTCTGCAGGACGCCGACGGTGGCGAGGTCTCACGGCCCAACGACTATCGCATCGGCTACCTGCCGCAGGAACTGCTCGAATCGTGGCACGGCACCGTGCTCGAAGAGGTGCTTCGCGGCGTCGGCGACATCGTTGACCTCGAAGCCGAGATGCGCCGACTCGAAACCGAGATGGCCGCCACCGCCGGAGCGGAACACGGTGGGGAAGGCAGAGCCGAACACGAGGCGGTCGTCGAACGGTACGGCCGCCTGCAGGATCGGTTCGAAACCCTTGGCGGCTACCAGCTGGAGGCCGAGGCCCGAGCCATCCTCGGCGGTCTCGGGTTCACCACGGCCGATATGGACCGGCCGCTCTCGGAGATGTCGGGCGGCTGGCAGATGCGGGCCGCCCTGGCCCGGTTGCTGTTGCAGAAGCCCGACGCCCTGCTCCTCGACGAGCCGACGAACCATCTCGATGTCGATTCGGTGGCCTGGCTCGAGAACCAGCTGGCCAACTGGCCGGGTGCCATCCTGTTCGTGTCGCATGACCGCGACTTCATCGACGCGGTGGCCGAACGGGTGGTCGAGGTGGCCTGGGGCAGTGCCCTCGAGTACGTCGGCGGGTTCGCGGAGTTCGTGGTGGCCCGCGAGGAGCGGTTGGCGTCGTTGCAGGCTGCGGCCTCCCGGCAGGCCAAGGAGATCGAGCGGGTCGAGCGGTTCATCGAACGGTTCCGGTACAAGGCGACCAAGGCCCGCCAGGTCCAGTCACGCATCAAGACCCTGGAGAAGCTCGAACGGATCGAAGTACCCCGCGACGAGGATCTGAAGGTGGCGTTCGGCTTTCCCGAGCCACCCCGGTCCTCCCGGGTGGTGGTGGAGCTCGACGACGCAACGATGGGCTACGACGGCGTACCCGTGCTGGAGGGCGTGAACCTGGTCGTCGAGCGGGGCCAGAAGCTGGCTCTCGTCGGCCCGAACGGAGCCGGCAAGTCGACCCTGTTGAAGGTCATCATGGGCCGCCTCGACCCGATGGCCGGATCGGCCCGACTCGGCGCCAACGTCGACATCGCCTACT
This sequence comes from Acidimicrobiales bacterium, assembly GCA_965216675.1. Classification (GTDB taxonomy): domain Bacteria; phylum Actinomycetota; class Acidimicrobiia; order Acidimicrobiales; family SZUA-35; genus JAHELU01. The sequence goes on from CBDCGK010000004.1 coordinate 4,990,595, forward strand.
TCGCCCAGCACCAGGTCGACGCCCTGGACCTGTCGAAGACCGTCGAGCAGGAGTTCCGTCATGTGGTCGGTGAGCAGCCAAAAAACCGCAACATGCGGACCGTGCTGGGCTCGTTCGGGTTTTCGGGCGACGCCGTCGATCGCCTGGTGGGCGACCTATCCGGTGGTGAGCGCACCCGGCTGGCGCTGGCCGAGATCATGTGCAATCCGGTGAACCTGCTGGTGCTCGACGAGCCGACCAACCATCTGGACCTGCCGAGCTGTGACGTGTTGGAGGATGCGCTGCGGGTCTATCCCGGGACCGTTCTCATCGTCAGTCATGACCGGCACCTGATCCGCAATACGGCCGAGCAGTTGGTGGAGGTCCGCAACGGCAAGGTTGTCCACCATCTGGAGGTCGACGAGGCGGTACTGTCACCGTCGTTTGACGGAGCGGGCTCGGCGCCCGGCTCATCATCGAGGATGGGAACGGAGCGGGCCCAGAAGCCGAAGCCGAGCGCGCAGGCGACCAAGCAGGCGCCGAAGCCCAAGGCGGGGAAGTCCAAGGCTGGGAAACCCAAGGCGGGGAGCAACAACCGGGGGTCGTCGGTCGATGTCCGGGCGCTTCGCAAGAAGGTGAATCGCCTGGAGCGTCAGGCCACCGACGCCGACGCCGTGGTCAAGGACATCGAGGCCAAGCTGGCCGACCCCGAGGTGTTCGGTGACATCGCCCGCATGAACGACCTGGTCGGCGACTACGAGACCGCCCGGCGTCGAGCCGAACGACTGCTCGCCGAGTGGGAGCAGGCCGACGCCGACCTCACCCGCGCTCAGCCCTGACCTTCGGCCTCGGCCTCGGTCGAGCTGGGCGGCGGGGTGGGTCAGTAGTCGCCGTCGAGTGACAACACGTTGTTGATGAGACCGACGTGGGCCGCCGCCTGCGGGATGTTGCCGGTGGCCCGATCGTGTTCGGGATCGTGTTGCTCACTCATCAAGCCGGTGTCGCCAACCCGTTCGCACACGTCGGTGAACAGACCGGCCGCCCGATCCCGGTGCCCGGTCAGACACAGTGCGTCGATCAGCCACGAGGTCATCTGGTTGAAACCGCCCTCCTTGCCCGGCAGCCCGTCGTCGACGGCGTAGCGGGTCACGGTCGATCCGACTCTCAGCTCCCGTTCCACCGCATCGATGGTGGCCAGGAAGCGAGGATCGTCGGGGGCCAACAACCTGGTCAGCCCGACGACCAGCGCCGACGCGTCGAGGTCGGACGCGCCGTAGGCGGCGGTGAAGGCGCCGACCGAGGGGTTCCAACCCTGGTTGGTGATGTCGTCGGCGATCCGCTCCCGGAGATCGACCCAGGCCGACGGCGAGCGGTCGAGGAACTGATCGGCGATCGAGATCGCCCGGTCGACGGTCACCCAACACATGACCTTGGAATAGAGGTGCTGGCGGGGCGGCTTGCGGATCCCCCAGATGCTGTGGTCGGGCTCGTGCCAGCGGCGCGACACGGCCAGCACCATGGCCTCGACCAGGCGCCAGTGTTCGGCCGACAGCGCCTCACCGTGTTCGAGCAACTCGTGGACGAGATCGACGATGGAGCCGAACACGTCGAGCTGAACCTGGCCGTCGGCGGCGTTGCCGACCCGCACGGGACGGCTGCCTCCGTAGCCGGGCAGTTGGGCGATCTCGGCCTCCGGCGGCAGGTGACGGCCCGTGACGTTGTAGAGCGGGGCCAGCCGCTCCGGGTCGTTCCGGGTCTCGAGTAGCTGGAGGACCCAGTCGAGGAACGCCATCGCCTCGGCCCGGGAACCGAGACGGACGAGGCACTTGGCCACCATCGCCGCGTCGCGAAGCCAGCAGTAGCGGTAGTCCCAGTTGCGAACACCACCGATCTCGGCCGGCAGGCTCGTCGTGGCCGCCGCCAGAATGGCACCGGTCGGCCCGTGGCACAGCGATTTCAGAACCAGAGCGCTGCGCACCACCAGCTCCTGTTCCGCGGCCGGAAGATCGAGCTTCGACACCCAGTTCGACCAGAAGTGGGCCGTGTCGCTGAGCCGTTCCTGCTCGTTGCGGGCGTCCGGACGAACGGTGCCGGTGCCGCAGCGAAGTTCCAGGGCAACGGGGCGGTCGGCGTCGAGCACGACCCGGCCGATGGCGCTCTGGTGCCGCCCGTCGTCGACGATGTCCCAGTCGACGTCCGGTGCCCGGAGCACCATCAGGTCGGCGGTACCGAGCACCACGACGCCCTCGGGCTTGACCTCGAGCTGGGTCGGTACACGACCGAAGTTCAGCCTGGGGGAGAACTCGATGTGCACCTCACCCGTTCCCTCCAGAATGCGCAACAGATCGGTTCGACCGGCCAGCCGACGGGTTCGGCCGCTGGAGGAATCGAGGAAGTCGGTGACGGTGAAGTCGCGAAATCGTGACTCCAGGACCATCGTGTCGTTGAGGTACTGCTGGGAGGTCGGTGGCAGCCGCTCGGCGCCCTCGGCCACCAGGAATCTGCCGGCCGGCGGCCCGCCGAGCATCTCCGCGAACACAGCGGCCGAATCGATCCGGGGAGCGCACATCCAGCTGATCGAGGCGTCGGGGCTGACGATGGCGGCGGTGCGCAGGTCGGACAGCACCGAGTGGTTCTGGATCGGCATCAAGCCCTCACCGCCCAGCCATTTCGATCGCAGCTCGGCCAGCAGGGCGAGTACCTGTGAGACCGTTTCGGTGCCCGGTACCCGGAACTCGGCGTGGGTGGGTCCGTCGCCGACCTTCACGCCGACGTCGGGCCCGCTGAGTGACCGGAAGCCGTCCTCGTCGGTCACGTCGTCGCCGAAGAACACCACGGCCGACGCCCCGACCTGGTGGCGGATCGTGTCGATCGCGGTTCCCTTGTTGGTGTCGATCACGGAGAACTCGAGAATGTCATGGCCGTTGCGGGTGTGGATCCAGTCGTGGCCGGCGGGACCGGTGACCAGGTCCTGGCGGGCCGCCTCCTTGACCTCGTCGCTCATACCCCGCAGATGGAACGTGACCCCCGTGGGTTTCTCCTCGATCAGCGCTGAGTAACGCTCACCGAGGGCTCGCACCTCGCTGGTGATCCGTTCCCGTCGCTCGACGAGCTGAGGCTCGAGCTGGGAGGCGAACCCCAGGTCGAACTCGCTGCCGTGGCTGCCCACGAGGCGAATCTCCTCCGGTAGCCGGGACAGTGTGGCGAGGTCGCGTAGGCTGCGCCCGGAAACCACGGTGACGTAGGTGTTGGGCTGCTCGGCCAGGGATCGCATCGCCGCCACCGAATCCCGGAGGGGCACGGCGTCCGACGGGTCGTCGACCAGCGGCGCCACGGTTCCGTCGTAGTCACAGGCGACGAGGAGGTTCGGAACCCTTGCCAGTCGGCGGATCCGTTCCGCCAGCTCGCCTAGATTGTCGGTGGCCATGCAAGTCCTCTTTCGTTCCGATCGGAACCGGGCCCGGGGCGGACAAGCTCCGATGGTACCCAGAGCTGACGCCATTGCCCGGGCCCGTACCCGTGGTGTGATACCGGTGTGACACGAAGGCGGGCGGCGTGGCACCCTGATCCGGTGACACAACTCAAGGTCCGTATCGGTTATGGGCTGGGAACCCGCACCGAATCGAACGACCTCCGACGGTTCACCGCGCTGGTCGACGGATTGGAGGAGCGGGGTTTCGACTCGCTTTGGCTGTCGGAACGGCTTGGCGCCGACTGTCCTGATCCGCTGGTCGCCATGAGCTTCGCTGCGGCCCGCACCACCCGATTGAAGGTGGGAACGGCGGTCATGGTGCTGCCCGGCCGGAACCCGGTGGTGCTGGCCAAATCGCTGGCCAGCCTGGATCGGTTGTCACAGGGTCGGGTGTTGCCGGCTTTCGGCCTCGGCATCGCCGACTCGGCGGAGCAGCAGGCGTTCGGCGTCGAGCGTGGGGACCGGGCGGGCCTGTTCGACGAGGCGCTCCCGCTGATGCGGCGCCTGTGGACCGAAGACCACGTTTCCCACGCCGGGCCGCGGTTCCCGGTCGAGGACGTGACCCTGGCCGTGAGGCCCCAACAGGCCGAGTTCGAGGTCTGGCTCGGTGGTGCCGCGCCCTCCGAGCTCAGACGGGTCGGCCGGCTCGGTGACGGCTGGTTGCCTTCGTTCTGTACCCCCGAACAGGTGGCCCGCGATCGTCGAATCGTCGACGAGGTTGCCGCCGAGCATGGCCGAGTCATCGATCCGGAACACTTCGGCGCGTTGATCCCGTACCGAAGGTCGGGCGTGGAACTGTCGGGTTTCTACCGGAGAATCCTCGAGCGTCGGAGTCCCGACGCCGATCCGGCGGCAGTGGTGCCCGATCTCGACCGGTTGGCCGAGGCCATCTCCTCTTTTGTCGCGGTCGGATTCTCGAAGTTCGTCCTCGTGCCGGTGCAGGAGCCGGACGACTGGTCGGCGGAGCTCGATCAGGTGGCCGAGGTGGCGCTTCCGCTCGAAACCTGATCGCTCGCCGCACGATCACTTGACAGGGTCTCGGCGGCGGTCTCGACACTGATCGTGCGAGCGTCCTCGAACCCGTCGATGGTCACCGGCCAGCCGTCCTGACGAACCGTGTCGACGGCGATCAGGCGATGGTTGGCGGTGTCGGCCACCAGCACCTTGGTGCGGTCGACGGCGATCGCCGCGGTCGGGCTGTCGAGGCCACGTAGGCCGATGGTCTCGATCCGGCGGTGGTGGAGCCTCCGGAGGCGGTCGTTTCCGCTGTCGACGACGATGATCGACCCGTCGGGCGCCGCGGTCAGTCCGGCCGGTCGCTGCAGCCGGGCCCGGTGCGCCGGTCCATCGAGCAGACCCCAGTCGAACAGATCGGAGTCGGTGATGTTGACGACCTCGCCGGCGTCGGTCAGGAGCCGGAGGTTGCTCGAAGCGGCGTCGGCGAAGACGAGGCCGGCACCGGTCCTGACGACGGCCACCGGCTGGGCCAGCTCGGCGTCACCGGCCCAGCCGGCGGCGGTGCCGTGACGGCCCGAACCGGCGATGGGCAGCACGAGATGGCCGGAACGATCACTGTTGGCGGTGGCCCGGTACAGGCGATCGGCGCCGGCGTCGGTGATGACCAGCGAACCGTCGATGTCGACCGTCAGGCCCGCCGGCCGGACCAGCCCGTCGGTGATCACCGATCGGACGCCGCTCGACACGTCGATCGAACTCACGATGTTGGTGGCTCGTTCGACGACGGTCAACGACACGGGATCGGTGAACGCGATCGACGACGGCTGGTCGACGCCGGTGAGGATCAGATCAACCAGCACGGTTCGCAGGGAGTTGTCGATGCGTCCGATGATCAGGCGGTCGTTGCCGCCGTCGGCCATTGCCAGGCGCATGGACGCCCGACGGGGAACCACGGCCAGGCCCTCCGGGTACGACAGCGCCGAGGCCGGCGCGTCGTGGGCGGAATCCTCGCCGGGCCCGGCCTGTGCCGGCGGTCCCGGAAGCGGCCGGAGAACGATGTCGCGGTCGGCCCGTCGCCGTCCGGGCGGTCGCTGGAGGGCGTCGGCCGTCGCGGCCGCGATGAGGTCGAAGTCGTGGCATCCGGCGGCCATGCCGGTGACCCGTCCCCGGCGGTCGATGACCGCGGTCGAGGGCCAACCCGGCGGGTCGTAACGGGTCCACGTGCGATAGCCGGGGTCGTGCACGACCGGCATGACGATCCGGTGGCGGGCGACGACATGGCGGAGCCGGTCGAGGTCGTCGTCGCATGTCAGCCGGGGGCTGTGGACCGCGACGGCCACCATCGAGCCGGCGCCGCCGTCGTCCGAGGCGTCGGCAGTGGCGATGAGACGCTCGACATCCTGCAGGCGGCGCAGCGACGCCTCGCAGCTCGCCGACCAGAACACAACGATGACGACCCTCCCCGTCAGGTCTTCGGGGGTCAGCGGTTCGGTGTTGAGCCAGAGATCCCCGTCGATCGGGGGCGCGGTGGGAGCCATGGTCCTTGCATCGGCCCGGCGCTGTTCGAAGTGAGCGCCGGATCTGGAATGCCCGTTGACGGGGCGACTACATTGAGAACATCCTGCGCGGCGTCGCGCACCACGGACCTCGAGCGCACAACCTCGATCGTCGGATGACAATATCCGGCGGTCGATACGAAAAGGGGAGCCATGCAAGTTCCATTGACGATCAACGACTTTCTCGACCGGGCGATCAAGGTCTATCCCGACCGGGTGGCCATCGTCGACGAGCCTGATCAACCGGCGCCGCCCCTCGGCGACATCACGTTCTCCCAGTTGGGCGACATCCGCCGCCAAATGGGCGTGGCCATGGACGAGCTCGGCATCGGCATGGGCGGCCGGGTGGCGATGGTGTCACACAACTCGGCCCGCCTTCTCACCTCGTTCTGGGGCGTCGGCGGCAACGGCCGCATCTTCGTGCCGATCAACTTCCGCCTGAGCGAGGAAGAGGTCCGGTACATCGTGGAGCACTCCGGGGCCGAGGCGCTCCTCATCGACCCCGAACTCGAGGACACCCTGAAGGGCGTCGAGTGCAAGCACCGCTGGATCATGGGCGATGAGTCCGACGCGGTCTGGTACGGCCGCGACGGCGATCCCCAACCGTGGGAGCCAAACGAGCTGGAGACCTCGTCGATCAACTACACCTCCGGCACCACGGCCCGGCCCAAGGGGGTCGAGCAGACCCACCGCGCTCGCTGGACCAACGCCGTGACGTTCGGCTGGCAGGCCGGCGTGTCCGACCGCGACGTGTACCTCCACACGCTGCCGATGTTCCACTGCGACGGGTGGGGCATGCTGTACTCGGTGACGGCGATGGGGGTGAAGCACGTCGTCCTCCGCAAGGTCGACGGGGCCGAGATCCTGCGCCGGGTCCGTGATCACGGGGTGACGCTGATGTGTGGCGCCCCGGCCGTCTGCGCCGCTATCCTCGACGCGGCCAGGACGTGGGACGGTGAGATTCCGGGACGGGACAAGGTCCGGATCATCGTGGCCGGTGCCCCGCCCCCGACCGCGACCATCGAGGCCATCGAGACCGAGCTGGGCTGGGAGTTCATCCAGATCTACGGGCTGACCGAGACCTCCCCGCTGCTCACCATGAGCCGCACCCGTGCCGAGTGGGACGACCTCAGCCCCGGCGAACGGGCCAAGCTGCTGGGCCGGGCCGGAGCGCCGGCCATCGGCATCAAGATGAAGGTCGCTCCTTCGGGCGAGCTGCTGGCTCAGGGCAATCACATTCTCAAGAGCTACTGGGACAACCCGGAGGCGACCGCTGAAGCGCTGGAAGGTGGATGGTTCCACACCGGCGACGGTGGCTACGAGGACGACGCCGGCTACTTCTCGATCACTGACCGGAAGAAGGACGTCATCATCTCCGGCGGCGAGAACGTGTCGTCGATCGAGGTGGAGGACGTCCTGTTCTCCCATCCCGACGTCAACGAGGTCGCCGTCATCGGCGTCCCGCACGAGAAGTGGGGTGAGACGGTCAAGGCGTTGGTCGTCGTCGCCGACGGTTCCGGGGTGACCGAGACCGACCTGATCGACTTCTGTCGTGACCAGATGGCCCACTACAAGTGTCCCACTTCGGTAGAGTTCCGCGATGAGCTTGCCCGAACGGCAACCGGAAAACTCCAGAAGTACAAACTCCGCGCCCCCTACTGGGAGGGCAAGGAGAAGATGGTCAATTAGGGCCGCAACCTTCATCGTGCTCGTGATGGCTCCGGCGATGGCTGCCGGCTGCGGGCAGGGCATCAGCCGGGAGTCGCTGGTGAACGACTTCACCGCGGCCAATCCCGACGTGACCGGGGCCCAAGCCCAATGTGTCGTCGATCGCCTCCTGGCCGACCGGGACCTCGTGACCATCGAAGCCGAGCTGACAGCCGAGCAGATCGCCCCGGGGTTCGAGGAGGACCAGTTCCGGGCGATGTTCGTGTGCGGCATCGAGGGTGACGTGGGCGATCAGATCACCGAGCAGCTCGTCGCCAACGGCGTCGCACCCGACGATGCGCCGTGCGTTTCCGGCGAGTTGATCGATCAACTCACCGACGATGACATCGACGTGCTGCTGTCGGGTGAGATCACCGACGAGTTCTACGCCAAGTTCTTCACCGCCATGGAGTCCTGCGATGCCATCGGCTAGCGGAATGACGGCGACGACCTGGAGACACCGGAGGAGAAGAGACAGAGGAGAAGAGACAGATGATGGATCTTTCGCTGAGCAACACGAGGGTTGAGCGGCTGTGGGCTGATGAGATCGTGCCTCAGCTCCATCGCTACATCGAGATCCCGGCGCTGTCGCCGTCGTTCGACGCAGCCTGGGAGCAGTCAGGACACATCGCCGATGCCGTCGCGCTCATCACGGCCTGGATCGAGTCACAGGCGATCGAAGGCATGACCGTGACGCTGGAGCAGCTACCCGGCCGCACACCGCTGATCGTGGCCGAGATCGAGCCGTTCGGTCCGGCCGGCGGCGACCTGGACACGACAACGGTGCTCTACGGACACCTCGACAAGCAGCCGGAGATGGAGGGATGGCGTCCCGATCTCGGACCCTGGAAGCCCGTCATGGAGGGCACGCGGCTGTACGGCCGGGGCGGCGCCGACGACGGCTACGCCGCGTTCGCCAGCCTGGCCGCCATCGGGGCGGTGCAGGCGGCCGGTGGAAGCCATGGCCGTCTCATGGTGCTGATCGAAGCGTCGGAGGAGTCGGGCAGCATCGACCTGCCGGCCCACATCGACGCCCTGGGTGACCGTCTCGGCGCCGTCGACCTCGTCATCTGCCTGGACTCCGGCTGCGCCACCTACGACACCATGTGGTTGACCACGTCGTTGCGGGGCATGGTGGCCGGCCGGCTGTCGGTCGACATCGTGACCCAGGGCCTCCACAGCGGGGGCTACGGGGGTGTGGTGCCGTCGTCGTTCCGGATCATGCGTCAACTGCTCGATCGAATCGAGGACGCCGCGGATGGGCGCATTCTGCTCGACAGCGCAAACGTCGACATACCGGGGCACCGGATCGACGAGGCCCGCTCCACCGCCGATCTGCTCGGTGAAGCCATGCTCGAGAATCCGCCGCTGGTCGAAGGCGCCCGCCTGGCCGTCGACGATGTGACGGAAGCGCTGCTGTCCAAGACGTGGCGTCCGAGCCTGTCCTATGTGGGCGCTGACGGCATCCCGCCATCCGCGGTGGCCGGCAATGTTCTCCGCCCGTCGACCACCCTCAAGCTGTCACTCCGGATTCCGCCGACGGCCGATCCCGTGGCGGTCGAGGCCGAACTGGTCGAGACCCTGACCGCCGATCCGCCGTACGGGGCGCACGTGGCCGTGCACGGGGCCGGAGGGGCTCCAGGCTGGAACGCTCCCGACCTGGCCCCCTGGCTGCGAACAGCCCTCGATGAGGCGTGCCGCGCCCACTTCGGCCGGGATCTTCAGCTCTACGGGGAGGGTGGCACCATTCCCTTCATGGGAATGCTGGGCGAGAAGTTCCCTGCGGCCCAGTTCGTGATCACCGGGGTGCTCGGCCCCGGATCGAACGCCCACGGGCCCAACGAGTTCATCGACGTGGCCTATGCCGAGAAGCTGACCCGGGCGTTGGCCCAGCTACTCGACGCCACCACCCGCCGTTAGACGCTCAAATCGGCCCGAACTTTGAGCCCGGGACGACCCTTTTGCGGGTCGTTGGCGGCTCAAAGTTCGAGCGGGGGCGCGGGCGTTAGAGCTTGAGGTCGACGGGACGGGCGGTCGACGCGTAGAAGTCGTTGCCCTTGTCGTCGATCACGATGAAGGCCGGGAAGTCCTCGACCTCGATCCTCCAGACCGCCTCCATGCCGAGCTCGGGATACTCGAGGACCTCGACGTGGCGGATCGAATCCTTGGCCAGGCGGGCGGCCGGGCCGCCGATCGAGCCGAGATAGAAGCCGCCGTGGCGCTTACAAGCGTCGGTCACCTCCTGGCCCCGATTCCCCTTGGCCAGCATCACCAGCGATCCGCCGGCGGCCTGGAACTGCTCGACGTAGGAGTCCATCCGCCCGGCCGTCGTCGGCCCGAACGAGCCTGAGGCGTAGCCATCGGGGGTCTTGGCCGGACCGGCGTAGTAGATCGGGCTGTCCCTCAGATACTCGGGCATCGGCTCCCCGGCGTCGAGCCGCTCCTTGATCTTGGCGTGGGCTATGTCGCGGCCGACGACGAGCGTGCCGGTGAGCGACAGTCGGGTCTTGACCGGGTGCTTGGTGAGCTGGGCCCGGATCTGATCCATCGGCTGGTTGAGGTCGACGGCGACGACCTCGGAGGACAGGTGCTCGTCGGTCACCTCCGGCAGGTACTTGGCCGGGTCCCGTTCCAGTTCCTCGAGAAAGACCCCCTCGGCGGTTATCTTGGCCAGGGCCTGACGGTCCGCGGAACAGGAAACGGCGACACCGACGGGCAACGACGCCCCGTGGCGAGGCAGGCGGATGACCCGGACGTCGTGGCAGAAATACTTGCCGCCGAACTGGGCGCCGATGCCGAACTCCCGAGTGAGCTGGAGGATCTCGGCCTCCATCTCGATGTCGCGGTAGCCGTGGCCGAGGGCGGAGCCCGACGTCGGTAGCGAGTCGAGGTAGCGGGTCGAGGCCAGCTTGGCCGTTTCGACCGCGAACTCGGCCGATGTGCCACCGATGACGACCCCGAGGTGATAGGGCGGACAGGCCGAGGTGCCGAGCAACCGGAGCTTCTCGTTGAGAAAGGCGCGAAGGCTGGTGGGGTTGAGCAGCGCCTTGGTCTCCTGAAACAGGTAGCTCTTGTTGGCCGACCCGCCGCCTTTGGTCATGAACATGAACTTGTACGCGTCACCCGGCACCGCCTCGATCTTGATCTCAGCGGGCAGGTTGGTGCCCGTGTTGCGCTCCTCCCACATCGACAGCGGCGCCATCTGCGAGTAACGGAGGTTCGAGCTCTGGTAGGTGTCGAAGGCGCCGTGGGCCAGGGGTTCCTTGTCGTTGCCCTCGGTGAGGACGTGTTGACCCTTCTTGCCCTTGATGATGACCGTGCCGGTGTCCTGGCAGCCCGGCAGCACGAAACCGGCGGCGATGTTGGCGTTCTGCAGTAGCTCGGTGGCCACGAACCGGTCATTGGCCGACGCGTCCGGATCGTCGATGATGGACCTCAGCTGCTGGAGATGACCGGGTCGAAGCAGGTGGGAGATGTCGCGAATCGCCTCGGCCGACAGCATCCGTAGCGCCTCGTCGCTGACTCGCAGGAACGAGGTGCCACCGAGGTCGACGGATTCGACGCCGTCGGTGGTGAGCAGGCGGTACGGCGTGGTGTCTTCGCCGAGCGGGAGGAGGTCAGTGAACTGGAAGTCGGCCATGGGCCCACACTATCCGGTGGGCCCCGATCGCTGGTCAGTCGGCTATCCAAACCCGACCGACCCGGGCCACCAGTGCGGCGAACTCGGCCTCCAACTCGTCCCACAGCCGGGCCTCCCGGGCCGACTCGAAACCGAATTCGCTCTTGTCGACATCGAGCTCGACCGCCGTCTGCATGGCGGAGACCCGACGGGGACAAACATCATCGAACATCATGGTCGTCACTATGACGAAACCCTGTGACGTTCTGGTCAGGTGGTGGCCGTCAGCGCTTCGATACTCGACTCGAGATAGGCGGTGATGTCGGCAAAGGAGGCCACCCCCGCCGGTCGTTCCGTCTCCGCCACCAGCGCGATGTTCGACTCGCCGTTCTCGACCAGTGCGCTGATGGCCCGTGACACCGGCGACCGCACCGCAATCGTCTTCGCCGGTGCGGTCATCACGTCGGCCAGTGTCAACTCCGACAGATCGGCGACCTCGCAGCCGATCCTCATCTGCAGGTCGAATTCACTCAAGGTGCCGACCAGGTGGCCGCGCCCGTCGACCACCAGGATCTGGGAGATACCTCGGTTCCGCAGGTGGTGGACGGCCACCTCCAACGGTTCGTGGGCCTCGATGGCCACGGGCGGATTCAGGTTGAGTCCGGTGAAGTCGACGAAGTCGAGCCCGTCGCGGACCGCCGGTACCTGCTGGGTCTCGTCGATACGGGACGCGAGCAGGTTGGTGATCGTCTGCATCACGGTCCAATATGACAGGTTGCCGACGAACCCGCCGTCGGCTCCGACCACCGGCAGGTTTCGAATCCACCAGCGGTTCATGAACTCGATGGCGTCGGCCACGCTGCTCGAGTTGTCGATGGTCTTCAGTGGCCCGCCGAGCTGGTCACCGACCGCGGCCGACCAGTTCTCGGGCCGGCCGATGGCTCGGCGCAGGACGTCTCGCTGGGTGAACACGCCGGCCAGTACGTCGCCGTCGAGCACGCAGGCGCAGGCCAGCTCGGCGTCGCGCATCGCCTGGACGGTCTCGGCCACGGTGGTCGATTTCTCGACCGTCACGTAGCGGCTCAGATCCAGACTCGATATGGGGGTCATGGTGAGCGCATCGGCAAGGTTCATGGGAATCACCTCTTCGGGTGGGCGAACAGTTGCTCACAGCAGGTGTTGTCATTGGCCTGATGTCGACCCCTCTGCCTTCATCGTCGTCGATGAACACGACCGTCGTCAATCCGTGAGCGCGATTCGCCCCCGTGTCAGCGGCTGGAGGAGGCCACGATGCCGAGGATCTCGTCACCGTACTGCTCCAGCCTGGACGGCCCGATGCCCGGAACCGAACCCAGCTCACCCAGGGTCTGTGGTTCGGCCTCGGCGATGGCGTCGAGGGTGCGGTTGTTGAGCACGACGTAGGCCGGGACGGCGTCGCTCTTGGCCCGTTCCCGGCGCCAGCGGGTGAGCGACTCCCGGAGTGCGGCTTCGGCCTCCGATGAGGGTTCGGTACGCTCGGCTCGGCCGGCGGTCTTCCGTCCGCCGGGGGCTTTCGACGAGGTCGTCGACGGTCGGTCCCGTCTCGACGCCGGCTCGTCGGCCGGCCACGGCTCGGCCCTGGCTTCATCCAGCTCATCGACGAAGCGGGACCGGGGCCCGGAACAGGTCACGGCGACCGATTCCCGGCCCCGGGTCACGGCGACGTGGAAGATCCGCCGTTCCTCCTCGACATCGTCGGAGAGCCGGTGGGGATAGAGCCCGTCCCGCACGTCGTGGACGACGACGTGCGGCCACTCGAGGCCCTTGGTGGCGTGAATGGTGGCCAGCGTGACCGCGGAGATGTCGTCGGTCGACGTGTCGGCATCGATTCCACCACCGCCGTCGACCAGGGCCGATGAGAGCCGTTCACGCAACCAGTCCTCGAACGTGGCCGGGTTCGGGTGGAGCCGGGCGACCGCGGCCAGGGCCAGCAGTTCGTCGCCGTGGGCGGCCCGGCGCACGGTGCGCTGGGAGCCGTCGAGAGCGGTCGCCGCACCCATCAGCCCGATGTCGTGCAGCACGTGTTCGAGGAGGGCCTCGGTCGTCGCCTCGGGTCCTGAGCCGGACGCCCGAGCCCGGAGGGCCGCGATGTCGTCGGCCAGGCTGCGTACCGAGTTTGCGTCCCGCTCGGTGTTCAGCCGGTCGGCCAGTCGGTGGAGCCGGTTCACCGACGGCTGCTCACACACCCAGTCCACGATCCGGGGGTGCAGCGACCGGGGTGGACGGCGCAGGGCCAGCCGAAGGTCGTCGTCGGCCAAGCCGTTGTCCGGGGCGGTGGCCAGCCGCAGCCAGCCAAGCGCGGCCCCGGCCCCGGAGCGTTCGAGCATCGACGGGTCGATGCCCCTGGTGCGACGTACGGGAACGCCGATGTGGTCGAGGTGGATGAACGCCGGGAGGAGGGCGGCGTGCACCCGGGCGAGGACGGCGATGTCGGCCGGTTCGGCTCCGCCGCCCAACAGCTCGGCGACGTGGTCGGCGAGGTTCTGCTGCGGATCACCGGTGCGATGGACGACGAATGACGACGGTTCATCGGCCGCGTCGGGGCCGGCGGTGATCGTCTTGGTCACCCGCTCCCGGTTGTGCGACAGCAGGTTCACGGCGGCGTCGACCACCGGTCTCGGGCATCGGTAGTTGGTGGTCAGGAAGTAGCCGGCTGCAGGGCGCTCGCCGCCGTGGCCGAAGAAGCGGTCAAAATCGACCAGCCATCGCGGCGAGGCACCGGAATAGCCGTAGATCGTCTGATCGTCGTCGCCGACGGCGAACACCTCGGAGGCGGGCCCGGCGAGCAGGCGTATGAGGAGCAGGTGGGCGGGTGTGAGATCTTGGAACTCGTCGATCAAGATGATCGGCATGAGTCGACGGGCGGTTTCCCGGGCGACCGGATCGGCGGCCAGGATCTCGACCGCGCGAAGCACCTGCTCATCGAAATCGACCAGGCCGCGGTCCCGCAGGTGTTGGCGATAGCGGGGGAGTACCTCGTCGAATCCGTCGATGTCGCCGCCGTAGCGGTCGGCGACGTCGTCGGGTGCCAGGAGGCCGAGCCGGCAGACGGCCAGCGCGTCGACCCAGGACTCCAGCGGATCGTTCAGCTGACGGCGGCGACGTGACGGGACCAGGCGCCCGAGGATTCGACGGACGTCGCGCTCATCGATGGTGGTGGCCGGCTCACCACCGACGAAACCCGCCCGCCCGGTGGCGATGGCCAGCGCCAGGCTGTTGAGCGTGCGAACGGAGTCGGGGCGGGCCCGGTCGAGATCCCCGAGCCGCTCCCACATCTCGGTGCGGGCCCGGCGGTTGTAGGCGACCAGGGCAAGGGCGTTGGGATCGATGCCGCGGTTGTCGACGAGATGACGCACCCGTTCGGTCAGGACCCTGGTCTTGCCCGAACCGGCCGGAGCGAGGATGCGGGCCGGTCCGCCGCGGTGGGTGACGGCCGCCAACTGGTCGGCTGCCAGGTCGATGGCGGCCTCGGCGTCCCGACTCGTTGCCGGTAGCGGGCTGGTCGAGCCGACCAGCAGGTGGCAGCGGGGAACGTAGCCACCGGGGCCGAGGTCGGGGTGACCGACGAGGTCGAGATCGAGCGGGCCGCCGTCGGCCAGGAGGGCGTCGACGACGGTTGCACCGGCGGCGATGGCGCGGGCCAGCGGATCGAATCTCGGCTTCGGGCCCGACAGATCAACGGCGTTGGCGGTCATGGCGAAGTGCAACCGGTCGCCCGGCACCTCCGAGTGTGGTTCCAGCTCGTGGAATGGGGGGTCGAGTCGACCGGACGGGGATGGGGGTTGATCGCTGTTCCGGCGGATCACGATCGGCTCCCGATCACGCCACGCCATCATCAGCGCATCGATCGTCGCCGGGTCGCCGTCGCCGTCGACCGGAATCTCACGGCACCCCGCCCACGGGCCCGGCACGGCCTGATCGGCACCGAGAACGACGCTACGGCCCAGGCCGCGGGGTCCGGCGAGTTGGCCGAGCTCCACTCCGTCGGGCACCTGCGCATCGGGTGCAGGGGCATCGGGTGCGGGCCGGTCGGACGCCGGCCCGGCCGCAGAGATCGATGATCGACGGCCGGCCGATGATGACCCGCTCGACCTGGTCGAGAGCGAGCCATGGGCCGGTGCTGCTGCTCCGGTCGAGCAACGTCGCACGTCGGCCACCGAGGGGTGGAACCCTCCACAATGTCCACAGGCGATGCGAGCCACGGCGTCAGTCCGACTTCCGCAGCAGGATCGTCTGAACGGCACGACCGACCGGGCCCAGATGGTCGAACAGCAGGGCATCGGCCAGGCCGATCCCGTTGGGTTGCCAGTGCGAGACCACATCGGTTCCGAACCACTCGCCGTCGGGTTCCCGGTGCAACGTGATGGTCAGGTCGGGATTGACGAAGGCGACGGTGTCGGGTTCGGCGTTGCGGCCGATGGCGTTGCCCGAATCGGCCAACGCGCAGATGCGCTGGAAGCCGCTTGCCTCCTCGTCGGGGAGGACCGGAATGGTTCGCATCCAGGCGCTGGTCGGGCCGGGTGTCAGATCGTGGCCCGGTGGATAGCGCATCTCCACCCCGGACGAGAAGCCGGGAAGGCCGTGGCCCATGCGCCGGATGGGAAAGTCGCCGGGTTCGGATTCGGCAAGATCGGGTGTGGCCGTTGTCGCTGACGGAAACGGCTGCTCCTCGGAGGGTTGCAGGTGCAGCCCGAAGGCCCGTACTCGAACCTGGCCGTCGAGATCGGTGAGAACGGCGCTGGTGGCGGCCGTCGCCCGCCCGGCTCGGTCGACGGTCGCGTCGACCGTGAAGCCGTCGATCGGGATCGGTCGGGCCAGGTCCACGGTGAGCCGCACGAGGGAGCGCCCTCCGCCGCCCCGCTCGGCATCCACGGCGGCGACCGCCTGTTCGCAGGCCCGGGCCAGGAGGGCGGTCGGTGGTCCGGCGTGACACGACCCGGGGTCCCACGGTCCGCGGGCCGCGTCGTTGCCGACGAACACCTCGGTGCCACCGCGCTCGGCAATCCGGAAGAACGTGGCGCTCAACGCGGGCCGTCCGTCACCGGAGCCCGGATGGCGCGGTTTCGCTTGTTCAAGGTACGGGTCACTGTCTCGCGGGTACCTGTCTCGCGGGTACCTGTCTCGCGGGTACCTGTCTCGCGGGTACCTGTCTCGCGGGTAACTGTCACGGTCTGATGTCGTAGTAGAGGTTGTTGGGCTCGCCCAGATCGTGCTGGGTGACCGAAGCGAATCCGGCGGCGGTGGCCATGTCGGCCAGCCGGTCGTGGTGCAGCCCCACCGTACCGAGCCCCAGACCGTCGGCCTCCGATCGAGCCGACTGGAGGCAGGAGGCGACCGAGAATCCGTAGAGCAGGGCCAACAGTGGGTTGCGGCGATCCTGTTCGAAGTCGCCGGTGCAGCGGATCTCCTTGACCAGGAGCATGCCGTCGTCGGCGATCACGTCCCGGATCGCCGCCAGCGCCCGATCGGGTCGTGGCATGTCGTGGAGGCAGTCGAACGCCATGACCAGGCCGACGGCATCGCCGTCGAGCACCTCATCGACGACCTCATCGACGTCATCGGCGAAGCCCTCGACGAAGGTCGTGTTCGACGCTCCCTCGTTGCCGGCCTGCCGGCGGGCGAGTTCGATGGCGGTGGGGGAGGGGTCGATGCCGATGAACGTCGAGGTTGGGAACGCCGCCGCCATCGTGGTCAGGGCCACACCGCCGCCGCAACCGATCTCGACCACGGTCGTGCCCCGGTTGAGACGGTCGGTGAGCCCGTCGACGGCGGGTAGCACCTCCGACACCAGGGTCTGCCTGGTGCGCGGTGTGTTCATGCGGGCCAGGCCGGCGGTGGCGACGGCACCCTGCTCCTCGTAGGTGATGCCGACACCGGTTTCGAACGACCGGACGAGGGCGTCGACGACCTCCGGCTCGGTTCCGCCCCGGAACGCTCCGGCGGCGAAGTCGACCGAACCCTCCTCGTCGGCCAGGAGCGCCGCACCCACCGCGTCGAGTTCGAACCGTCCGTCATCGTGGCGGGTGACCAGGTCGGCCGCGGCCTGACCGAGCAGCCACTCCTCGACGAAGCGGGGGTCGAGACCCGATCGTTCGGCCAGTTCCGCGTCGGTGACCGGGCCGGCTCCGTGCATGGCCTCGTAGAGCCCGAGCCGGTCACCGAGGTGGATCATCAGCGAGACGATCTCACCCATCTTGTACCGCCAGACCCTGAACGCGAACCGCTTGAGCGCCTCGCCGTCGAGTTCCGCGTTCGGCGGTCCGGTCGCATCGGCCGGTGGCCCAGTGTTCGGGTTGGTGTCTGCGCTCATCGCCGGTTCCTTCCGTGCTCGCCGCCACCATTATGGGCCCGAAGGTGGCTCGAACGCCTGTTTCAGCGACGGGATGGCAGCTCCTCGGGCCGTTTACTCCATCGTTATGGACCGCGCCTAGAGTTGGTTCGAGGTGGCCGGGCTTCGACCTGCCCGGCCATCGCCGACTCGATCCCGACGACTCGGCACGGGCAAGACGATCGTGCCGAGCAGAATGGTGAGGCAGAACGTTGTGACATCGCTCGACAACTATTCACTCGACGACCGCTACGCCAACGACGAGGGTCGGGTGTTCCTCACCGGCATCCAGGCTCTGGCCCGGGTCCCGATGGAGCAGCTCCGCATCGACGCCGCCCACGGTCTGAACACCGCCGCCTTCCTGTCGGGTTACCAGGGCTCGCCCCTCGGTGGCTTCGACCAGGAGATGGCGCGGGCGGTCAAGCGGGTGCCCGAGCTGAACATCGTCGTCAAGCCGGGCGTCAACGAGGAGCTGGCGGCGACCGCGGTGATGGGCAGTCAGGTGGCGCCGACGCTGTCAGGGAGCCGCTACGACGGCGTGATCGGGTACTGGTACGGCAAGGCCCCCGGTATCGACCGGGCCAGTGACGCCCTCCGTCACGCCGTCTATGCCGGATCCCACCCCATGGGCGGTGCGGTCGCACTCGTCGGCGACGATCCGGCCTGCAAGAGCTCGACGCTGCCGTCGTCGTCGGATATGACGATGATGAACCTGAAGATGCCGGTGCTGTACCCTGGCGACGTCCAGGACGTCCTCGACCTTGGTCGTCACGCCGTGGCGCTCGCCCGCTTCACCGGCCTCTGGACCGGCTTCAAGATCGTGACCGCGGTGGCCGACGGGTCCGGGACGGTCGACCTCTCGCTCGAACGGGTGGTTCCCGTCATCGGAGACGACACGATCGACGGCAACCCCCGGTCGTTCCGGCCCAGCGCCAACCTCATCGCCCCGTTCACCAACGAGCGGGAACGCGACATCACCGAAGCGGGCATGTTGTTGGCCCGCCGCTACAGCGAGGCCAACAACCTCAATCGTGTGGTGAACCCGTCCGGGTCCCCTTGGCTCGGCCTGGTGGCCACCGGCTACACCTACCGTGAGCTGTTGCAGGCGTTGCGCCGCCTCGGATTCGACGGGCTCGACGCCCTCGCCGCGGCCGGCATCCGCCTGTTCCGGGTCGACATGCCGTTTCCGCTGGCCCCCGAACCGGTTCGTGAGTTCGCCCGCGGCCTGGAAACCGTTGTCGTGGTCGAGGAGAAGGGGCCGTCGCTCGAGTGGATGATCAAGGACGTGCTCTACGACATGGCCGATCGTCCGACCATGGCCGGCACCGGTCCCGACGACCGACCGCTGTTTCCCCGCCACGGGTTCCTGGCCGCCGACCAGATGGTCGACGGACTGCGCACCGTGCTGGAGACGAAGCTGGCTGACCGCATGACCCCCGAGCCGCCCAAGCCGAGGGAGAAGGTGCTCATCCCACTGTCGACCAGGCGCTCGCCGTACTTCTGCTCCGGCTGCCCCCACAACTGGGGCACCAAGGTGCCGGAGGACAGCCTCGTCGGTGCCGGCATCGGCTGCAGCGGCATGGCGTTGCTCATGGACGGCGACACCGTCGGCGACATCACCGGTATCACCTGCATGGGAGCCGAGGGCACCCAGTGGATCGGCATGGAACCGTTCGTCGACGACGAGCACTACATCCAGAACCTCGGCGACGGCACGTTCTTCCACTCGGGTCAGCTGGCCATCCAGGCCGCGATCGCCGCCGGGACGCACATGACCTACAAGCTCCTGTACAACGGCACAGTGGCCATGACCGGAGGCCAGGATCCCGAGGGTCAGGTCGGCGTGCCGGAGATCGTGCGTATCGCACTGGCCCACGGCGTGACCGACGCCATCATCACCACCGACGACGTCGGTGCCTACGGTGGTGTCGACCTGCCGAAGGGCCCCGACGGCAAACGGGTCCGGGTTTGGGATCGCACCCGGATCGTGGAGGCTCAGCGGTATCTGGCGACGGTCCCGGGCGTGACCTTGCTGGTTCACGATCAGGCTTGTGCCGCCCAGGCCCGGCGCCTCCGCAAACGCGGGCTGGTGGCCACGCCGGGATTCCGGGTGGCGGTGAATCACCGGATCTGTGAGGCGTGCGGGGACTGCGGCGAGGTCAGCAACTGCCTGTCGGTCCACTCCGTCGACACCGATTTGGGACCCAAGACCCTGATCGACCAGACGTCGTGCAACCTCGACTTCTCCTGCATGGAGGGAGACTGTCCGAGTTTCTTGACCGTGGAGGTCGACGAGTCCAACGGGCGCCCGAAATCGTCGAAACGTCGGTTCGGCTTCAAGCGGTCGGACGACGGCTGGGATCTGCCGGAGCCGAAGGTCGTGCTCGAGACCGACGACGGGTTCAACGTGCGGCTGGCCGGCATCGGTGGGACCGGGGTGGTCACCGTGGCCCAGATCCTGGCCACCGCGGCCATGCTCGACGGCTGGAACGTTCGAGGACTCGACCAGACCGGCCTGTCGCAGAAGGCCGGACCGGTGGTCAGTGATCTCCGGCTGCATCGGGAGGCGGCGTCGGACTCGAACCTGCTCGGTGAGGGTGAGGCCGATCTGGTGGTCGGATTCGATCTGATCGTGGCCGCCTCGGAGCGCACCCTGGCCGCGGCCGAGGAGGATCGCACGGTCTTCGTGGCGTCGGCCAGCCCGACTCCCACCGGTGAGATGATCGGCCGAGCCGACGTCGCATACCCTGGCCAGGGTGACCTCGAACAACGGGTCGCCGAGTTCAGCCGGGCGGATCTCAACCGTTACGTGGACGCCGGGGGTCTCACCCGGGCGCTGCTGGGCGACGGGTCGGCGGCCAACGTGTTCCTGCTCGGTGTTGCCGTGCAGGCGGGCTTGTTGCCGGTTGATCGCGCCGCGATCGAGCGGGCCATCGATCTGAACGGTGTCGCGGTCGACGCCAACCTGGCCGCCTTCGAGTGGGGAAGGCGTTGGGCCCACGACGCGAGCCGGGTCGAGACGTCGGCCGGGCCGGGTGAGAGTAGCGGTGTCGACATCGGACACGTCGAGGTGCCGTCCCTGCCGGCCGGTCTGCAGGCCGGGGTGGAGGCGCTCGACGCCGACGGTCCCCTGGCCGAGCGTGTCGCCTTCCTCGCCGCCGATCTCGTCGCCTACCAGGACGAGTCCTACGCCGAACGTTTCGTGGAGTTCGTGGCCGCGATGGCGGACGCCGAACGCCGGGTGCGGTCCTCGCCCGGTGACTTCACACGAGCTGCGGCCGATGGTCTGCACAAGCTCATGGCCTACAAGGACGAGTACGAGGTGGCGCGGTTGTTGATCGGGCCGGAGGCGAGAGCCGTGGCCGAGTCTGTCGGTGGACCGGGGGCGAAGGTCGTCTGGAAGCTGCATCCACCCCTTCTCCGGGCGCTGGGCATGAACACGAAGCTGGGGATCGACCAGCGTGTCGGTCGCCCGGTGATGGCCGCCCTGGCCCGCGGCAAGCGGCTTCGGGGAACGGCGCTGGATCCGTTCGGCCGCACGGAGCTGAGGCGGGTCGAGCGGGCCCTGATCGAGGAATACCGGTCGACGCTCGGGCGTTTGGCGGCCGACCTGTCGGCCGAGACCATCGACAGGGCGACCGACGTCGCCGGCGCCGCGATGGAGGTGCGGGGCTACGAGGATCTGAAACTGGAACGGGCCGAGATCCTCCGCTCGGTGCTCCGTCATGCCGCCGGCTGAGTGCCGCCGACCGGGAGCCATCACCCGGGTGCCACCGAGCGAGTCCGAAAATGAGAGGGGCGTGGCCGTGCCGCCGCGCATCGACCACGCCCCGATCTTGGCCGGATTGAATCCTGCTCCCACCCTTCAAGGGGTCAGGGGCAGCGAAACAAACCGGCTCGTCGAGTTGAGTATTCCGCCTGCGTTGAAACCCGCTCCCAGCGACCGCCGTGTCACACGCGTTGGGTTTCCGCTTGTCAAGCGGCAGGGTACCGCCTTCGGAGGATGCGGACAAGCCCCATCCGATGTCTTCACAGACATTAAATCAGCCATTTGGCTGAACAGGTCCGACGAGCCTCAAAACGGGAGCACTGGCAACGGCCCCGGTTCGGCGGCCGTCACCCAGATGAAACATCCAGATGAAACAGTGAGACCCGGTCCGGCCGGGCCAGGCGCCAGTGCCGTCTCGACCGTTCAGGTCGGCCAGGCCGCCCGTTTCAGGAGTCGGCGGTCTCGTCCGGGCCGGCGTCATCGTCGGCGGTGTCACCGGGATCGAGGACTGTGATCCTGACCGTCGACGGTTCGGACGATCCGGCATCGCCCGGGAGCCCTTCCGGTCCGACGAGCAGTGCGCCGAGTGTCAGCACGATCGCAGCACCGACTGCTCCGGCGGCGATCAGAAGCTGCGAGTGGGGCGACACGGCCACCGAGTAGAGCAGACGGCGCCGGTCCGATGGTGGAGGGTGGAGGATTGCCCAGGCTCCGGCCGTCCGGTCACGGTTTGTGTGGCGGACCCTTGCGCTTCGTCGTGGACGTACTGGCTTCGGTTGTCGTCGTGGGCCGCTCGGTGGTGCTCGACGCACCGGTGGTCGTGGTGGCGACGTCACCGGTGGTCGACGTCGTGGACGAAGGTCCTCGGGTGCTCGTCGGTTCATCGGCGTTGGTGGACGATGTCGTACCGACCGTGGTGGACGAGTTGTCGGCGCCTGTCGTCGCCGTCGCCGGAGCCGCTGTGGTGCGACGAGTCGTCTGGGTGGTGGGAATGTCATCGAAGGACAGGGAGCGGGCATTGTCCAACGGGGCCTGGTCGTTGAGAGGTGACGACCGATCGATGGTCGTCTCGGACTCGACGACCGATGACGGCACCGGTGTCCCACCGGAGACCGTGACCTCATTACCGAGGAGATCGCCCGCGCCGACCAGCAGTGCGGCGCCGACGACCCCCGTGATCCCGATGATCGTCGCCGATGATGCGATCCGGCGTCGATGCATGGCCACGAAGTGGCCGACGTTGTCGGCCAGAACCGAGATCCGTGACGGCTCGACGAACGACATCGACGAGTCGCCCGGGCCCGGCCGGGTCGGGACGGTGGGAACCGTGCCGTTGTCGGACGCTACCGGCCGATCGGAGATGTCGATGATGGATCCTCGGGCCCGGTGATCGTCGTTCATCGCCGAACTCAACGCCGAACCCGGCGATGGGAATGATGGGTCGGCCACCCGTTGGGGAGGACGAGGCACGCTCTGAATGGTCGGCGGGTCGTCGGGTCCGTCGAACGCCATGACTAGGTCGGCCAGCGGAC
Source organism: Acidimicrobiales bacterium (assembly GCA_965216675.1). Taxonomy (GTDB): domain Bacteria; phylum Actinomycetota; class Acidimicrobiia; order Acidimicrobiales; family SZUA-35; genus JAHELU01. The sequence continues at coordinate 5,013,553 of CBDCGK010000004.1, forward strand.
CCACCGGCGCCGTTGCCCCGCTGGTCGGCGGAGATTCGAGGTGGGCCACGGATCCGGTATGGTCCGTTTCGGTGTCGAGGGCTCGACGGGCGGCGATCCCCGGGTCGGTCGGGTCGTCGAGGCCGGCCACGAAACCACCGACCTCGACGGCAGGGGCATCGAGAGGAATCGCCGTCGGGGTTTCGTCGGGGTCGGTAACCAGAAGCGGCTCGGTCAGAAGGGCGGTCAGTGGATCGACCGACTCCGGAGGGACCGGTGTTCGGTTGCGGGATCCGGCCGAGGGACGTTCGTGTCGGGCCACTTCCAATGCCCGGGCCATCTTCCCGGCATCGGCGTAACGGTTTCGCAGGTTGGCGGAGAGGCCGTAGTCGATGATCTCCACGATGCGGTCCGGGACCGACCCGCCGAGCTCGGCGATCACGGCCGACGGCGCTCGGCTGTGATCGATCTCCTGGCCGGCGATGAGAGACGCCAGTATCAGCGAGAGGGAGAACACATCGCTGGCCGGTATCGGCGCATCGCCGGCGGCGAGTTCCGGGGCCATGAACTGGGGCGTGCCGTCGTCAAACCGCCTGGTCGACAATCCGAATGCGGCCAGGCGGACATCGGATGCGCCGGCCAGCAAAACCGTCGACGGTCGAAGGTAGCCGAACGCCAAACCGGCGGCATGGGCCTCGGCGACGACGGCCGCCGCGTCCGCGATCAATGCGGTGGCCGGAAACCACGGTGTCGAACCCTGGGCCAGCTGATCGGCAAGGCTGCCCTGGTAGAGCGGCGACACGACGTAGCGTCGACCGTCGGATGCATGGCCGTGACCCAGAACCGGGGCCCAGTTGGCACCGGACTCGACCACCCGCTTGAGCCTGCGAGCCCGTGGCTGAAGCCAGTGGGGAACGATCGGTTCGTAGGCCGGGTGTAGCAGTTTGACCGCCACGTCGCCGTGCGGTAGTGCCGAGTCTTCGGCGTCGGGCACGGCGCGCCAAACTTCGTTGCGTCTGCGGTCGAGTGCCTCGATGAGGGTGAGACCCCGAACAGTCGTTGTGCCGTTGTGGTACACGTATATCGCCTTTGCCGCCCGGGCCCGGCCGAGTCGATGGGGTTCGGACCGGCGCGGACATTCAACTTGCACAGGCAAGGCTAGCGAACACCATGGTTCGCCGTCAGTCTATGGGGACCTTTGTTCACATCGCTGAAACCGGCCGCTCGAGCAAAATCGTCGACCGCTCGAAGTGGGCAGCGCCACCGACGGCCTCGAATCGGGCGAGAGAGTCGGCGACGGCCTCGATCTCGGGGCCCAGGTGATCGAGCCCGGCGACGAGGATCATCGTGTTGGACACCACGGTGGCCCGCACCTTGTCGAAGCATGACTCGATGACACGCCAGACGTCTCCCGGCCGGTAGAGGATCGAACTGACATGAGGCCCGGCGAGGATCACCACGCCGTCGCCCGAGCCCGGCCTGAGGCCGGCCCAGCTCGCCCGGTGGCGGACGATGGTGGCCTCGGCGGCCTCCGCCCAGACCGCCTCCGTCACGGGTCCGTTGTCGCCCTCACCGGGCACGACGGCGGCCAGACCCGCGGTTCCCAGGTCGCGGACGAGCTCCCAGCGCAGCTGCCCGAACGCCGTCCGGGTCGTGCGGCTGCGGTCGTGACCGGCGGCTCTGGTGGTGAGCCGCACGATCATGGGCGGCAGCCGCGGGTGGCGGTCGAGCGCGCTGCCAGTGCCGATCCGTTCGACGGTGGCAGCGGCCCGACGCCAGCGGGCCAGCCGGCGATCGACGATGGGCGGCCAGCCGGCCGGTGGCACGAGGGCCAGCTGGTTCACGAGCGGGGCCAGGGACGCACACCACAAGCGATCCTGGGCAAAGGCGGTTCCCGTCGCCATGTCGACCGCCACGAGCGGCCCTGCCCCGGCGGCCGAGCGTCGGACGATGATCCGAGCGAGTAGGTGGGCGGCCGCATGTGAGCCCAACGGCTCGTACCACGGTGCGGCACTCCGGCCCGGCGGGCCCGGCGGCCCTGCCCGTTCGTCGCCGACGTCTTCCAGCATGTCTTCCCTTTCCGTGATCCGACGGCGTCGCGCCGGCCACCGCCGATGGGGAAGAATCAGGTGGTCTGCCAGGGAATGTAACCCGTCAATCGACGGCACACCACCTCAACGGCGACTCGGCTTGGCAGACTGGCAGGATGGAAATCGAGTTCTGGGTTGATCCCATATGACCGTGGTGTTGGGTGACGGCCCGTTGGGTCGTCGACGAGGTAATGCCGAAACGGGATCTGTCCGTGCTCTGGCAGCCGATCTCGCTGCTGGAGAAGAACCAGCCGGAGCCTGACAGCGAGTACTACGAGCCGACCAAACAGACCCACGACTATCTACGGGTCATGGAGGCACTCCGTCAGGCCACGGAGGCCGACAGCGGACACCGGACCGTTTCCTCGCTCGACGACGACGGCCACATCGACGATCCGGTCTTCCGGTACTACTGGCAGCTCGGAAGTCGCATCCATCACGATGGCGAACTTCGCTTCGATCCGGCCGACGCGCTCGCCGACGCCGGGCTGGACCCGGCGCTGGCCCAGGCGGCCGATGACCCGGTCTGGGACGCCGAGATCAAACAGCGCATGGGGGTCGGCCTGGCTCTGGCCGGTGACGACATCGGCACACCACTCATCGCACTCGATGACGACAACGGGGATCGGGTGGCGCTGTTCGGGCCCGTCATCACCCGGGTGCCGACCGGTGACACTGCGCTTCGGCTGTGGGACGGCTTTGTCGCCATGGCGAGCGTTCCCGGATTCTGGGAGGCGAAGCGGACCCGGACCGAGCGTCCGGACTTCGGTCAACGGCCGAGCCGCTGAGGCGGGCACTCTCGGGCTCGTCGAGCCCGGGGGACGGTCGCGTCGTGGGTCAGTCGCGCAGATCGATCTCGTCGTAGTCGGTGATCGGCCGACCGCCGAGATAGTGGACGACGGTGTCGTCGTCGTTGGTCTTGAGGTACCGGAACCCGTCGCGCTGGCGCTCGGCCAGGCAACCCAGATCGATCGAGACGCTGTCGTCCCAGGTGGTGGGATCGACTTTGATGGCGATACCGCCACCGAGTGCCCGGTCGGGGTCGGCGAGGTCGATTCGGTCGTCCTCCCAGACGATCTTGGTGGCCTTGACCCTTGCCTGCAGCCAGCCGTCACAACGAAGGTAGACCCAGCCGCCACGGCGGAGGTAGTGGGGGAAGACCCGGGCGGCGAGCGTCGCTGAACCGAGGTGTTTCTCGACGGAGGCAACCGGCATCGACATGTCGAGTTCGCCGGCCAGCGGCGAGATCTTGTCGGCGGGTGATGAGGGGTTCTTGGTGGCCCTCGGGGTGGTGGTCTTCTTGGGAGCAACTTTTTTCGGCTTTGCCAGGCATTCGAGGCATGCCACCTCGACCTCGTCGTGTTCGCAGTACACGATTGCCGTTGTCGATCCCATCAATGACTCACCTTCTGACGACCTATTCTGCCATCCGGAACTGTAGTTGCTGGCCGCGGGGTGGGGTGAGAACCTAAACGCAACCGCAAACTAACGGCGCGCCATCGGTCATGTTGATGGAGAACGTCCCGTCAGCCGTTGTCAGTGCGGTAGACCACGCTGTCGAGACCGGTGCCTCCGTCGGCCCCGATGGCCGTGACGTTGATCCGGTATCCGGTGTTCGGCCGAAGGTCGGGGATCGTGTGGTTGACGGTGTCCACACAACCCGTCGGATCCAGATTCACCACCTCGGGAGTGTCGGTGCTGTTCTCTTCCCGCCAACTGATGCGCACGGTGTCGATGCAGGGGTCCGACGTGATGGCGATGCTGATCGAGCGGCGGCCGAACGGGGCCACCTGAGAGACGGCGAGCGAGTCGAGATCGACCGGCGCGGGCACCTCGACCGTGGCGGGAAGGCTGAGGTCGGACTCCGTGGCGTCGTCGCCGAGGGACGCCACCCGATAGCGGTAGGTTCCCGGCGACACCGTGGTGTCGAGGTAGGGCGACGATGTGACCTGACCGAGGATCGACCCATCGCGGTAGACGAGGTAGGCGGTCGGCGTCGGACCGGAGGTCGGTGCCGACCATGACAGCTCCACGTCACCGCGAACGTGTTGCGCGGTGACGTCGCCCGGTGGCTGGATGGGCCCGACGGCGGTCGTCGAGGTGGTGGAGGACGAACTCGACGTCGAGCTGGTGGTCGTCGAGCTCGTGGTCGATGACACCGTGCTTTCGGTGGTCGAGGCCGACGACGCCGTGGTCGCCGCGGTGGTCGCCGTCGTCTGGCCGGCGGTGGCCCCGGTGGTCGAAACGGTCACGGCGGTCGTCGAGCTGAGACCGATCGTGGTGCTCGACGATAGATCGATCGTCGACGCCGTGGTCGGTTCGCCGATCTCCGGTCCGGCCGGCGCGCTCTCGTTTACCGATGCCACACCGCTGTCGGGCTCGGTCGAACCGTCACGGGTCAGCGCCCAGGCGGCGAGCAGCCCGACACCGAGCAGCGACACCAACCCGATCAGCAGCGGGCCGAACCGGAACTGGTCGAAGTCGATGAGTGGTGTCCGTTCGACGATCGGTGGCGGCCCGCCCGAATAGTGCGACGGGTCGGCCGTCGGCTGCAGCAGCGGACGATCGGCGCCCCCCAGGGTCCCCGGTGCGACCGATGCGGGGCCACGCTCCACGGTGCGGGCCGAACTGACCGCCGGACCCGGCGGCGCTCCCTGATGGGCGAAGATCTGCGTCTCGTCGTTGCCGGGGGACGAAGGAATGTTCCCGTACGGAACCGGTGGCGTGAACTGGTGGAAGGCGGTGTCGTCGGCCCGAGGCGAGGCGGTGGCGACCGCGCCGTAGGCCCCGGCGGCGTTCAGGCCGGACTGGGCCATCGCTCCTTTCAGGGCCAGTGAGAACTCCCGAGCGTTACGGAAGCGGTCGGCCGGATCCTTGGCCATCGCCTTGGAGATGACCCGGCAAACCGGCTCCGGCGCCAGGTGCCGGACATCGCCAAGCGGGTTGTTGACGACCCGCCCGATGACGGCCATCAGGTTGGCGTCCTCACCCGGTCCGAGGAAGGGCGGGTGGCCGACGAGCAGCGCCCAGAGGCTGGCGCCGAGCCCATACACGTCGGCCGCCGGGCTGGCTTTCCCGTCGAGGAAGGTCTCCGGTGCGCTGTAGGCGGGGGTGAAGGCGGTCCCGGTTGTGCGGGCCGATGCGGCCGGCGACGAGGAGACCTTGGCGATTCCGAAGTCGGCGATTCGGGGAGCCCCGGTGTTGGTCAACAGGATGTTCGCCGGCTTGATGTCGAGATGCACGACGCCCGCCTCGTGGGCTGCGGCCATGGTCTCGGCGGCAACGTCGATGTAGTCGACGGCGGCCTGCCAGTTCAGCGGCCCCATGTCGATCTGATCCTGGAGTGAACCGTTGGGGTAGTAGGGCATCACGAGGAACGGCTCGCCGTAGCCGGTCACACCGGAGCTGTAGACCGGCACGATGCCCTCGTGGTTGGAGAGGCGGCCCATGGCCTTGCGTTCCCGGTCGAAGCGGCGGGCGACGTCGGGATCGTGGCCGGAGTTGATGACCTTGACCGCCACAACGCGGTCGAGATCGGCCTGCAGGGCGCGGTAAACGCGAGACGATCCCCCCGTCCCGATCTGCTCGACCTCTTCCAGCCCGTCAATGCCAAGATTGGTAACGCTCAGAGTCCCTCGCTCCTTTGGTGCAGAGACGCCCTACATGCTAGTCGGTCGCGTGCCCGACGAGCGGTCGGTGGGATGATCGCGGCTCCGAACCGGGGCGGGAGACCCAGCGAGGGGCGCAGGGCCTTGGGCGGAACCACGGTGACCGGTGGGAAGGGCGGACTACTCGGCCTCGGCCAGGACCGTGCTCAGCCATCCCGAGAAGGCATTGGTGGTGATGCTGCGGCCCGCGGTGGCGTTCTCGGCGTCGCCGGCGAAGAGCACGGCGACGACCTTCTCATCGTGCAGCACGGCGCTTCCCGACGCCCCCTGGCCACTGGCGAAGGAGGTCAGGAGCACGCCCTTCTCGATGGCGCCGTCGGCCGAGCAGGCCACGGTCGCAGGTGAGTCAGGTGGGATGAAGCTGTCGAGATTCGGGCTGTTGCAGCCGGGCCATGCCGTGAAGTTGGCGGCCTGCCCTGACGTGGAGGAGACCGCGGCCAGCCGGGTCGCACCGGTGTCGTCGGAGTTGGGCACCGAGAACCGGCCGGGAAAGCCGACGCTGGTGACCGGATCACCGATGGTGACGAGGCCGGAGTCGCCCAGCTGCAGTAACGGGACGTCGGCCGAATCGGCGTCGTTGCCGATCGTGACGCTTCCCGCATCGTTGATCGAGGCTTCGTTGGTGATCCTCACCACGGCGATGTCGAGGAACGGGTGGTTCCTGACGAGGGTGGCGATGTAGCGGATCTCGGCCGGTTCGTCGACCTCGGGGGACACCGCGACCACGAGTTGATCGGCCATGGCGGCGACGTGCTGATTGGTGACGATCATCGACCGTGAGACGAAGAAGCCCGAGCCGTGACCCGACTCGCTCAGCAACATCACCGTCGACTGTTTGGCGGTGGCCAGGGCTTCGGCCTGGCTTTCGTCGCCACGCAACACCAGCCAGGCGACAACGGCGGCGATCACGAGTGCGGCCGCGGCGATGGCGGCGATGGCCATGCCGGCCCGGTTGGCGGGCTGACGGTGCTGGCCGGCGGTGACGACCCGAAGCTGGGTGCCGGCGGTCGGGTCGCCCAGCTGGGCGATGAAGGCGCCCTCGGCCTTGTACGGCCGGTTGAGGCGCCGCCCGTGGATGTATGTTCCCTTCGAGGACGCGTCCTCGAGCCACCACGTGCCCTGAGCGTGTACGAACCGGAGGTGGCGGCGAGAGACCAGCGAATGGCGTTCATCGACCGTGACGAGGCATGAGGGGTCACGCCCGATCGTGACCTCGTGACCGGGTAGGAACACGAAGTCCTCCCCGTCGATCTGAAGCCGGAGCGTGTCGTTCTCGACAAAGGTGGCGGCCGGGCTGTAGCTCCGGTCGGGGGCCGGCTCCCCCAGAACCGGCGCCTCGAGGTTGTCGGCGAAGACGCCGGAACCGTACGGCTGGGCCGACACCGACAGGTCGAGTGGTTGGTTCGGAGGGTGCGACCAGTCCATGGCATCGGCCTGCTGGTGGTCGGCGCCGACCAGGACGGAGCCGTGATCGGCGTCGTGGCCACGGTTGCCGTCGGTGCGGTGGGCGCTGTCGGCGTGGTGGTCGACGGCACCGGCGACGGTCGTTTGGTTTGCGTCGAAGCCATGGTCACTGCCGTCGCTGTCGGGCTGGGCGCCGGTTCCGGGGCGGAGATCGATCACGACGTGATCGCCGCCGTTCGCATCGTCGGCTCGGTCGCCGTGATCGTCGAGCGCAACCGGCCGGCCGGCGGTGTTCGGGTTGCGGTCGCCGTGGCCGGCTCCGCTGAGTTCGCTCAGCTCCACCGGTTCGGCGCCGATCGGATCCTGGCGGAACCGGGGACCGCCGTCGCCGTCGCCGACGGACAAGAGGCCGGAGGTGCCGGCCGCCGGGTCGGGAGGCGGGGGCGGCCCGAAGTCGACGATCGTGGGCGGCGAGTCGGGATCGCCGTGGGGATCGAGGCGGACCTGCTCGTCCAGCGCCTTGGTGATCAGCCTCATCGACAGCTCGACGCCTCGGGGGCTGCCGAGGCGGACGACGACGTTTGTTCCCACGGTCCACGACTGGGCCAACCTCACACCGATCGGATCGAAGGACCCGTGTGTCGATGTGTCCTCGGCCTGCCAGCTCCGACCGTTCCAGCTCATGGTCAGATGGCGACGGGAAACGGTGCCCTGGGGAACGACGACCGCGGCGCTCGACGAGCGGCCGATAAGCACCGGCGAGTCGTCCGGAGTGAATCGCAGCCGGCCGCCCGGCCAGGTGATTTCGAGGTCATGCATGCTTCAGGACTCCACCGATGATCGTCATCGGAACGACCGATCGGTCACGACACCAAGGTAACCGCACTTGAATTGGAAGCGACAGTCGGGCCGGGTGTCCATCCACCATCGCCGGTCGGAGGCCCCCGCATCTTCCGCCGGGATCAGCCGACCGTCCGATCCGAAGCGATTCGCCGGCCGAGCCGGGTCAGAACGTCTTGATGGCGTGGATGTCGCCCGGTGGTACTCGAACCACCTGACGGTCCACCGCGATGGAGATTCCTTTTGCTCCGACGGCGAGGATCGTTCCGCTGATTGTGCCTTCGGCGGTCTGAACCCGGGAGTGACGGCCCAACATCGTTGTCGGGTTGATCGTGCTGCGCATGACTGTTGCTTCTCCTGTGCCGCTCTCCGTTGAACGACATCGGGAGTGAGAGTACATGTTCGGCGGCCGTCGTGGGGCGGATTCGTCAGATTCGCCCAGCGACTATCACCACCTGCGATCGGCTGGATTGCGGTCATCGAAAACAGTGTTACCCGGCTGATGACAACGGACCAGTCGAGCGGGTCGATCGGCCTACGCCGAAACGCTGCGTCAAACCCTGCCGACCATCGCGTCGACCGCGATCTCGATGACCACACGGTCATCGCGTTCCTTCGGTTGCCGGTACCGCTCGGCGTAGCGGCGGACACCCTCGGCGACCCGCCCGGGTTCGTCGGTCACCACCGCCGCCCCGTAGAGCGTCAGCCACCGGCCGCGGTCGACCTGGCAGACGGCGACCCGCTGACCTGGATCCCGCTCGATGTTCCGGGCCTTCACCGAGGTGGACCAGGTGATCACCCGGGCGGTCCTGGTCTCCGGCTCGTAGGTGACACCGACCGGAGTCACCTGCGGTGTGCCGTCGGACCGCGCCGTCGTCAGGGTGGCCAGCTGGTACTCGCCGAGGAAGGCGAGCACGTCGTCGTGAAGATGGTCGAGATCGAACGTCATGACCGCGACGGTAGCGTTGGGGCTCCGGATTCGGGAGGTGTCAGTGAGCCAGTTCGACGACGAGACCGCCGTTCGGGCGGAACCGGGGGAGGGGACCGTTCGCGGGTTCACCACGGATCTGACGAGCTCCTGGGACATCAGCGGCAACCCGAACGGTGGCTACCTGCTGGCCTCATCGCTGAGGGCGGTGGCCGAAACCGCGGCCGCCCACCCCGATCCGATCTCGGTGACCACCCACTACCTGCGCCCCGGATCGTCCGGGCAGCCGGCCGACATCTCCGTGGAAATGATCCGAACCGGGAGGCGGACGTCGACGTGGCGGACGGTCATGAGCCAGAACGACAAGCCCCGCATCACCACCCTGGTGACCATGAGCGATCTCGCCCTGTGGGCAGGACCCGACCTCTCCACGATCGAGCCGCCGGCGATGGCCCCGGTTTCGGCGTGCGTCGACCGGTCCTCTCTCCCTCAGGACGTCGATCTGCCGATCCTGTCCCGGGTCGACGTCCGCCTCGACCCGTCCACGGTCGAGCCTCCGACGGGTCGATCGGGCCGGGCGTTCATCGCCGGCTGGATTCGATTCGCCGACGGTACGCCGCCGTCGCCGCTCGCCCTGCCGCTGTTCGCCGATGCGTTCCCGCCGTCGCCGATCGGACTCCTCGGTCGGGTGGGGTGGATTCCGACGGTCGAATTGACCGTTCACGTGCGGACCCGGCCGGTCGACGGCTGGATCCGAGCCTGCTTCGAAAGCCGCGACATCGGTGGCGGCATGCTGATCGAGGACGGTCTGCTGTGGGACGCCGATTCGAACTTGGTGGCCCAGTCACGTCAGCTCGCGCTGATCCTCAGTTAGGGTGTTGGTCATGTGGTCAGAGCACAAGGCTCGGGCCGTTAAACGAAAGTAATGCCATGCCTACAGGTACAGTGAAGTTCTTCAACGCAGAGAAGGGCTTCGGATTCATCTCTCGTGAGGGTGCGTCGGACGTGTTCGTGCACTTTTCGAACATCGTTGGAGAGGGCTACAAGACCCTCGACGAGGGTCAGCAGGTCGAGTTCGACATTGCTCCTGGTCGGAAGGGCGACGAAGCCAAGAACGTTCGGGCACTCTGACCCGAACACGGCGACTCGCCGACGGTAACTCCTACTGAGGGCCGCCCCTTCCGGGGGCGGTCCTTTTCGTGTGCCGGATCGACCCTGTCGCGTGTCTCAGCCTTCGACGTCGCCGACCAGTCCGATGATGTCGTCGGCGGCGTTCACGACACCCTCCGAGACGTAGCGTTCGTGATTCGCCTCGATGCTCCGGAGTTCGTATCGGTAGTTGATCATCATCGCGAGACCGCGTTCCCAGCCGACCTCGGTCGGGTTGGCCAGCCAGTTCAGCCGTTCGGCGCGGGCCCCGTTCGAGAGGTGGAAGTGGGCCACCGGGTCGAGAGCGCGACCCGACGATCGACGCTGATTGACGACGTAGTCGGCGGCCAGACGCAGAAGTGCCGGCTTCGCCGCGGCCAGGAGGGCGTCGTCGGTTTCCGGCATCCGACCGCCGATCATCGCGGCCAGCTCCTCGCGAACCGGTGACAGGCCGAGCTCGGTCAGCTCGACGGCCTCGTCCTCGGTGAGGACCGGTCGGTCGGATTCGAGTTCCGCCAGCAGCCAACGCCGGAACCCGGGCAGCGGGGACAGGGTGGCGAAGCGTCGGAGGCCAGGGAGTTCGCGAGTGAGTTCCTGGACGACGGACTTGATCAGGAAGTCGCCCAGTGACACCCCGGCGAGGCCCTGGTGGCAGTTGGAGATCGAGTAGAAGATGGCCGTGTCGTACCGGCTCTCCTCCTCGGCGACGGTTTCGCGGTCGTCGTCGGTCCTCGGCGGACCGTCGGACACCTCGATCAGGGGTGTGACCGCGGCGGCCATGCCCTCGGTCAGGGCGACCTCCACGAAGATCAGCGGGTCGTCGGGCATCGCCGGGTGGACGTACGCATAGCACCGGCGACCGGGGCCGAGACGGGCCTTGAGGTCGTTCCAGGAGCGAATGGCGTGCACCGCCTCGTACTCGATGAGCTTCTCCAGGAACGAGGCCGGTGTGCTCCACGTGATCTGGGTCAGCGTCAGGAGCCCGACGTCGAACCAGCGGTCGAGGATCGAACGGAGTTCGGCGTCGAGAGCTCGGAGCCCTTGGTCGCCCGGTCCGCCGGAACGGGCCAGATCACGGATGTCCTCCCGCATCTGCACCAGAAACGACAGACCTCCCTCGAGTCCGACGAAGCGGCGCATGAGCCGCTCCCGGCGGGGCACGAGCACATGGCGGAGGTCGGCCTCGGCTGCCCGGCGGTCGGCGGGCGACGGAGCGTGGATGACCGTGTCGATCGCCGCGTCGACCGCGGCGCGGTCGTTCCCGTAGTCGGCCGCCAGCATCTCGAAGAACCGCTGTTGACCGGCGGCCGAGAATCCGGCGTAGGTCACGCCCAGCATCCGGGCCCGCCGCCGGGCGGCCACTTCGCCACCGCGGGCGTCGACGATCTCGTCGACCAGCTTCCGGATACGGCGCAGATCGCCGTCGGGCAGGTCGGGGTTGACCTCCGGAGGCCGATCGCCGGTGCCGGCCCGCCAGCGGCGAACCCCCTGCCACAGTCGTCCGACGCGGCGGGTCACCGCCATGGATTCTCGCGGCGGATCGAAGCGGCGGTGCAGGAGGTCGGCATCGAAACGAATGGTAGACGTTTTTTCCCCGGTCGATTTCCCGTCACCATGACGTCGGATCGACCAAAGGTCGCGAGGTCAGTCGCCCTCGACCGGCGTCCCGGCGTACGGAGTCGGATCGCCCGGGCGGGGGACGATCGGTCGGCTCCACGACAGCAGGCCGGAAACACCTTCGGCGATGCGACGCCAGGCGGTCGGATCCCAGCCGTCCACGACTTCCATCGCCCCGTCGTTCCGGATGAACACCAAGGCCGGAAGCCGCTCGACGCCGAGCGACTTGACCAGTTCACGGTCGGGGTCCGGGAACGTCAGGTACGACTCCGACCACGGGCCCAGGAACTGGCGGCAGCCGTCGTCATCGGTCGTGGCGACCCATCCGACTCGAACATCGGCCGGCGAGTAGTGATCGAGAAGACGACCTGCCGTTTCGAGGATCCAGGCGCTTTCGTGGGTGTAGGGATCGATCGCAACCAGCAGGAACGGGTACGACGTCAGCCAGTCGCGAAGCGGGTAACCCTCGCCATTGAGTGAATCGAAAACCAGATCGGCTGGAGCAACGGCCACGGCGGGGGAGACTAGCGTAGGTTTGAGCGGACTACGAAGTCTTGGCACCACAAACCGGCAAAAATTCTCCGAATCGTTCCACAACACCTGACGGTGTCAGGCCGGTCGTCTGTACTTGGTCACGGCACCGACCGAGCCCGGATGCGTGGCGGATCTCGTGGGCCGAACCTGTGGGTGGGTCCCGGTTCGGAGTAGGTTGAGGCATGCATCCGATCGAGCAGCTTCGCTATGTGGCCAGAGCCAACGGGGCCGATGCCCGGCTCCTGGTGGCCGAAGCCGCCTCGGCCCTTCGCATCTTCGGCCGGGATCCGGCCGGGTTGCTCACCGGCTGCCGGCGGCTGCTGACCCGCCAACCCGCCGTCGGGCCGCTGTGGTGGCTGTGTACCCGACTCGTCCTGAGTGCGGATCAGCGGACGGAGGCTCGGCTGGTGGTGGAGGAGCTCGAGGCCGACCGGACCGGACGACATTTGGCCGATGCACTGCCCGATGGTGCCGCGGTGGCAATGATCGGCTGGCCCGATCTGGCGGTGGAGACGCTGGCCCGGCGTCGAGCCGACTGCTCGGCACTGGTCGTGGACGTCGATGGTCTTGGAGCCTCGGTGGCCCGACGGCTGGAGCGCGACGAGGTCGAGGCCGAGTTCTTCGACGGTTCCCGTATGACCGGGGTCGTCGCCGAATCCGACGTCGTGGTATTGGAGGCGGCTGCCGCGTCACCGGCGGCGGCGATGGTCGAGGTCGGCGGTCTGGCGCTGGCCGCCACCGCCAAGGCGATGGGAAGGCCGGTGTGGCTCGTGGTCCCGACGGGATGCCTGTTGCCTGAGATCTACTGGCGGACCCTCGTTGAGCGGGTCATCGAGGTCGACAAGCCGGCGTTCGTCGCCACCGCGGAGGTGATCGGTCTCGGCCTGGTCGATCGGGTCGTCCGCCCCGATTCGGTGATCGACGGGGCTGCGCTGGCATCGACGACCCCCGACTGTGCGGCGGCCCCGGAACTTCTGGTCGAGGTCCGCTGAGCGACCCGGTGCCCGGCCACCGGATCGTGCCGCTGCTGTAACCGGACCGACATGGTCCGCGTCGCTGTCACCGCCCCCTACTACCCTGGATCCCATGGGTACATCATCGGTGGCGCAGGACTTTCCGGCGCCGGCGCGCCGCAACTCGATTCCCGTCGACGACTCCATGGTGGGCGCATCGCCCGGCTGGTACTACGATCCGGCCGACAAGGCGATCTACCGCTGGTTCGACGGCGAGGCCTGGACGGACCACCGCTCCGACATCGTCATCTCGGAGCCGCCGCTGGAGCGTGCCGCGGACCGGGTGAACTGATCCCCGGCTCGGCCGCGTCGCCGATGAGCGAGGGTTGGATTCGCGGTTACGTCTCGAGCTGTTTGACCAGGGTCCGGGAGATGACCTTCAGGCACAGCGTCTCGTCGGCGCCCTCGAAGATGCTGAGCACCCTTGCGTCCACGAAGTAGCGGCTCACGTCGTACTCCTCGGCGTACCCCATCCCACCATGGATCTGGAGGGCCTCCCGGGTGACCCACTCGGCGGCCCGGCACACATACGCCTTGACCATCGAGGCCTCCATCTTGCCCTCACCTTTGGCCATCATCCGGCCGACCGAATAGGCGAACTGTCGGGAAGCCTGGATGAGGGCGGCCATGCGGGTGAGTTTGGTCCGGGTCAGCTGGTAGTCGGCGATCGGGCTCCCGAACACGACCCGGTTCTCGGCGTAGTCCTTGGCCGCCTCGTAGGCGGCCTGCATCACGCCGATGGCTCGGGCCGCGGTCTGGAGGCGGCCGTTCTCGAAGCCGGCCATCTGATAGTAGAAGCCGCGTCCCTCCCCGTCGGTCCCGCCGATGAGGTTGTCGGCCGGCACGTACCAGTTGTCGAACGACACCTCGTAGGAGTGCATGCCGCGGTAGCCGATGGTGTCGATCGGTCGGGCCTCCATCTTGCCGCCTCCGCCCGGCGTGTCGCCGGGCTGGGCGAGCTCGAAGCCGTGGCCGTCGCCCCGCTCCTTGGGGACGATGAGGATCGACAGGCCCCGGTGACCGAGCGAACGGTCGGGGTTGGTGCGGGCCAACACCATCAACACGTCGGCCCGGGCGGCGAACGTGCACCAGGTCTTGACCCCGTTGACCAGCCAACCGGCGTCGGGTCCGGTGCCCGTCGGCGTGGCGGTGACCTTGATGCCGGCCACGTCGGAGCCGTAGTCGGGCTCGGTGACCGCCACCGCATTCATGATCTCACCGGAGGCCAGGCGGGGAAGCCAGGTCTGCTTCTGCTCCTCGGTGCCTCCGGCCTCCAGCGCCCGGGCCAGGATTTCGGGCCTGGTGATCAGCGAGCCGGCGGCGCCGAGCGATCCCCGGCTCAGTTCCTCGGTGGCGATGACCATGCCGTAGTAGTCGGATTCGCCGCCCGAGGCGAAACCGCCGTATTCCTCCGGGATCGACAGGCCGAAGAGCCCCATCTCGGCGAGCCCTTCGATGAGCGACTCGGGGATGTCGCCGTTGGTCCGGTGGATGTGCTCGGCCTGGGGGGCGACCTGATCGTCGGAGAAGCGCCGGAACGTGTCCTGGACGAGCTCGAAGTCGTCGTCGAGATGGCGGGGGCCGTCGGTGAAGGCCAGGTCGGCCATGACGGTGGGATCACACCAGGTCGAGACGAAGTCGGCGGTCGGATCGAGCACGTCGACGCTCGAGCCCCACAGCTCCTCCCGGCCCCACAGCCGGCCGGCGAGATCGGACACCACATCGGCCACGAACACGCAGGTGAGTTTGGCCTCGACGTCGCCTTTGGCCCCGTAGTCGATCATCGCCCGAGCCGTCTCGACCGCGGCCGCGGCGTGAGCCACGTCGTAGGCGAGGACCTGGTCGGCGTCGATGGATCCGGTTTCGGCCAGCTTTCTGACGGCGCTTCGGACGACCGAATCCGCGGCGTCGATGGCGGCGTTGGCGTTTTGGAGATCGGGTTCCGGCATGGCCCCAAGCGTAGGAGCGGGGTCGATGACGGGAGACATCGGGTTGATGCCGGTGAACGGGAGCGATGGCGGCGATCACGATCTAGCATCGTCACCTCATGCTCGATTCGGCTGATCTGGAGGAGTGGTTCGCCGAGCACGGACGCGACCTTCCGTGGCGGAACACCCGGGATCCCTGGTCGATTCTCGTGTCGGAGATCATGCTGCAGCAGACCCAGGTGGCACGGGTCGTCGACCGCTGGCACCGGTTCCTCGATCGATTTCCCACGCCGGCATCGGCGGCCGCCGCTCCGGTGGCGGCGGTGATCGACGAGTGGTCGGGGCTCGGTTACAACCGGCGGGCGGTCAACCTCCACCGGTGTGCGGTCGAGGTGACCGAGCGGTTCGGCGGAACGCTGCCGTCGTCACTGGATGACCTGCTGTCGCTGCCCGGCGTCGGCCCGTACACCGCGCGGGCGGTGGCCGTGTTCGCCTACGAGGCATGCGAGGCGGTCGTCGACACCAACGTGGCGCGCATTCTGGCCCGGGTGTCGAACCGGACGATGACCCGATCCGAGGTCCAGAAGCTGGCCGACGAGGCAGTGACGGGCCGGGACGCCTGGGTCTGGAACCAGGCCCTACTCGATGTCGGCGCCGGGTTCTGCCGTCCCCAACCCGACTGCGAACCGTGCCCGTTCTCGTCGGCCTGCGGCTGGTATCGTGTGGGCCGCCCCGGCCGCGATCCGGCCGACGGATCAGCCGGCGTGTCGACCCGGCAATCGACCTTCGAGGGATCGGACCGTCAGGGTCGCGGTCGCCTGGTGCGGGCCCTTCGTGACGGTCCGGTCACCGACGCCGATCTGGCGACGGTCATGGGCTGGCCGGGCGAGGAGGAGCGGGCCCGTCGGGTTGCGGCGACGCTCGTGGGTGACGGCCTGGCGGTCATTGGCGGCGGCCACTACCGGCTCCCGACCTGACCACCCTCCCCCGAACTTTGAGCCGCCGGCGACCCCCCGAGGCCGAACTTTGAGCGGCGCACGACCCCCGAAGGGGTCGTGGCGGGCTCAAAGTTCGGGCGGGTGGGTGATGCGGGCGACCAGGCTGTCGACGGCCTCGTCGGCCAGAGCCGCCATCTCGTCGTCGGTTCGATCCTGGATCGGGTGTTTGACGAACACGCGCTCGGGCTGGAACCCCAACGCCTCACCCTGCACCGTGGCGGCATCCACGAAGACGTCGCTGGCGACGAACACCGTTGGGACGCCCCGCCGTTCGAGGTCAACGGAGTCGTGCACACTGCACGACGTGCAACTGCCTCAATCGGCGAGTGCCTCGATGACCGCATCGCAGTTGACGGCGATCTCGTGGCGAAGGTCGACCGGCGCCGGTTTGGTGAACGTCGGCTTCCGGTAGCGCACCACCCTGGCCCCGAGGCGGTCGAGATGGGACTCGACCTGATCGAGGAATACGTTGCCCCGGGGTTTGGAGATGTCCAGCAGGCCGACGGTCAGGCCGGACAGGCTCGCCGGTCGCGGCGCCGGCTCCAGGTCGACGGCCGACTTCCCGGCTGTCGGGTCGAGGATCACGAGCGGCGCCTCGCCGTCGGTCGTGGTGTTGTTGGTTGGCGTCATGGTTGTATCTCCACGGTTACGGGTTCGGAGCCGATGTTGCCGCCCACCCAGCCGTCGAGGATGGCCGAGAACAACCCGGCCTCACCTCCGGCGTGGACGATCTGCAGGCCGCCCGGTCGGAACTTGGGGACCGGCCCGTCGGCGAACGCGTCGGGCAGTCCTTCCTCGATGCCATCGACGCCCCGGACCATGTCGGCTCCCGGGATCGTCAGCAACGCATCGAGTTCGGATCGGAGCCGGTCCCTGTCCCATCCGGCCTGGGCGAAGATGCGTCCGTGCTCCGGTGAGACGACGAGCATGGCGTCGAAGCCCATGGCCAGCTTCGGATGATCGGTCGAGCGGAGGCAGGCGGCGAACGATCGCACGAGCGATTCGGGGGTACGCGACAGCTGATCGATGATCGCGGTGGGACCGGATCCGGCGAACACGGTGATGGTGTCGGCGTCCGGGGCGAAACCCCGTTCAACCGCCAGTGACGAAAACGGCGAATCCCACTCCCGCTCGGCGAAGCAGAACGAGAGCTTGCCCGGCGAACCCAGCGTGGCCATGTCGACCTCGCCCGGTCGGCCGCCACCGAGATTTCTCACCACGAGTTGCAGCGCCCGTCCGATCGTCAGGTTGGCCCGGTTGCCCTGACCGAACGCATTGCCGGCCGCGTTCATGTCGAGGCGCTTGGTGATCGGGCCGTTCACCACCAGCACCGGCCCGGAGAAGAAGGTGGTGGCCAACAGTCCGTGCATGTTGAACTCCTGGGTGCACGCCGCCTCGACGGCGGCCAGCACGACGGGGAGGTATTCCGGTTTGCAGCCGGCCATCACGGCGTTGATCGCGACCTGTTCGACCGTGGCCGGATGGAGATCAGGCGGTATGTCGGCGACGACGTCATCGGGTGCCCGAGAGGTGCCTTCCAACATGGCCATGACCCGGGCCTCGGTGGGCGGCACCACGGGTAGGCCGTCGGTCCAGCCCCGGTCGAACGCCGCCTCGAACGGATCCTCGAGCCGGGCCAACTCGACCCGTCGTGATCGTAGGACCGATCCCCCGAATCGGACGGCCAGCTCCGAGCTGAGCGACGGGTCCACCGACAGTGAGCCACATCCGGGACGGAACTCGGGCAGGTCCGGGCCGAGCCCGTCGACGCCGGTCAGCTTCTCCCAGTGCGGTCTCGACCAGCCGACCTGACGCTCCTCCTCCTTCCCGCGTTCGGCCTTGATCAGGGTCGGCACGGTCTCGATGTCGTGGTGCCACGAAAAGGCGAGGTCGGTGTCGTCGACGGGGGAGAGCGACGCCGGGAAGCCAGGTTCGTCCTGGGTGAAGACCGTCAGGGGACCGGCCTCCGCCAGCTGTTCGAGGACCGGCACAACCAGCTCACATGTCGGGCAGTCGCGTTTGACCACCGCGATCAGGCCATCGGGCAGCGGCGCCGCACCGGCGGTGTCAACGGGGTCGTCAGCGGTCGAACCGGCGGGTCTACCCATGGGCAAACGATAGGCGGGTTCGGTGCATCGGTCGAACCGGTGTGGATCGGCGCTCGGCGCTAGGCTTGGCGTCTGCTCCACGGCGGAGCACCTACGAACGAGCACCGAACCCGGAGAGTGAGTATTGATGACCGACGCCCCGAACGACCCCGAGATCGATCCGGGCGACTTCCGCCATGTGCTCGGCCACTTCCCGACCGGGGTGACCGTCGTGACCACCGGAGGCGAACCGGGGGCCGGCCGTCCGGCCGGTGTCACGATTGGGTCGTTCACGTCGATTTCGCTCGACCCACCGCTCGTCGGTTTCTATATCGGCTCCGGAGCCGGTACCCGAACCGCGGTCGAAGCGGCCGGTCACTTCTGCGTCAACATCCTCGCAGATGACCAACAGGAGCTCAGCAATCGTATGGCGTCCAAGGCCGATGACAAGTTCGAGGGCATCATCTATGAGCTGTCGCAGACCGGCTCGCCGATTCTGCCCGATGTGCTCGGCACCATCGACTGCCGGATCCATGACGTGGTCGAAGCCGGCGATCACGACCTGATCATCGGTCGCGTTCTCGACCTGTCGGTGCGTCGCCATGGGCGACCACTGCTGTTCTTCAAGGGGCAATACGGATCATTCTCGGCCTGAATCCGGGGTAGATCGTCCCCGGCGCCGCCCGCCGTGCCGGTGGTTAGATGGAAGCAGAAGCCGATCGGCTGTCGAACCGTGGAGGTCGACGGTGATCGGATTACACGGCGATGAGCGAGAAGGCGGCGGGTTTTGGCGATCCAGGCGATGCGAACAGAGGTCGAGAACGCGCGGTTCAGCCCGTTCTGGTTCATGGCATCAGCGGCTTCGGTCGGCTTTCTTGGTGCCGTGGCGCCGAGCGGCCTGTACCTGCTCGGCTTTCTCGGTGTCATCATCATCACCCACGAGGCCGGACATCTGGTGGCCGCCCGGCGGGCCGGCATGCGTCCGTCGGAGTTCTTCTGGGGGTTCGGACCCGAGGTCTGCTCGGTCACGATCGGCGACTGCCGGTACGGGCTGAAGGTCCTCTTCCTCGGCGGCTACGTGAAGATCGAGGGGATGACACCAGCGTCTGAACTGCCCGAGGGTTTCGACGAGGGGGGCACCTATCGCGCCGCCTCGCATTGGGGTCGCCTCACGACGATCCTGGCCGGTCCGGCCGTCAACATGGCCACGGCGATGGTGGCCTTCGCCGCCGTCGAGTGGCGCAACGGGGCGACGTTCGTCCAGTCGTGGCGCACCGCGCTCGGCCTCGTTCAGTTGGTCATCACCGCCACGGCGGCTTCGCTGGCCCGGCTGGTCGCCCAGCTCGGGGCTTACGTGGGCGCCGTCATCGATGTCTCGGGGGCCACCGAGGCACCGGTCCGGTTCCTGTCCCCGGTCGGTCAGGCCACGATTAGTGGCCAGGTCGTCGAGGGTGGTCTCGGACCCAGCCTGCAGTGGTTCGGAATCCTGGCCTGCGCGGTCGGTGCCATCAATCTGGTCCCGCTGCCGCCACTTGACGGCTCCCACGCCCTGGTCGCGGTGTTCGAGGGCGTCGTGCAGCGGGTGCGACGGGATCGAACGATCACCTTCGATGTCACGAAGCTGGTTCCGGTGGCCTACGTGACGATCGGTGCCCTGGTCGCCCTGTCGGTCACGGCGCTCATCCTCGACCTTCGTGACCTGACCGCCTCGTAGCGTTCGCCGGTCGACCGGTCGGCTATCTTGCTCCCCATGGCTGTGTACGCACTCGGCGGAGCCGAGCCCAAGATCCATCCGACCGCATTCGTTCATCCTCAGGCGACCGTGATCGGCAACGTGGAGATCGGGGCCGACTCCTCGATTTGGCCGTCCGCCGTCCTGCGGGGAGACGAGGGCTTCATCCGGATCGGGGATCGCTCCTCGGTCCAGGACGGCTCGGTGCTCCACACCACCCCCGAGCATCCGACGATCGTCGGCAACGAGTGCGTCGTCGGCCACATCGTGCACCTGGAGGGCTGCACCGTCGAGGACCAGGCGTTGGTCGGCAACGGCGCCGTGGTTCTGCATCGGGCCGTCATCCGAACCTGTTCCCTCGTCGGGGCGAACGCCGTAGTGCCCAACGACATGGAGGTTCCGACGGGAGCCATGGCGCTGGGTGTGCCGGCCAAGATTCGTGAGGACAAGGTGACGCTCGACATGATCACCGAGGGCGTGGAAGCCTATGTCGAGCGGGCCCGGCTCTACCGTTCACAGCTGCGCCGCCTCGACTGAAACCGGCGCTTTTCTCGCCCCCGACACTGGAAGAGTTGTCCTCCGGAATTGTTACTATGGGTGTAGTGCAAATGCCCGCACCCCCACCTTGGAGCCCTGATGACCGTTACCCCCGACAGCCTCGACCTCGGTCGTTACAAGCTCGGTTGGAGTGACGCCGAAGACTACGTCTTCAAGCCCAAGAAGGGCCTGAACTCCGAAATCGTGCGCGAGATGTCATGGATGAAGGGCGAACCCGACTGGATGCTCGACATGCGGCTCAAGTCCCTGCGCCACTTCGAACGCCGTCCGATGCCCACCTGGGGCGGCGACATGTCGGAGATCTACTTCGACGACATCTACTACTACATCAAGCCCACAGAGGGTCAGGTCAACGACTGGGAGGACCTGCCCGACGCCATCAAGGACACCTACGAGAAGCTCGGCATCCCCGAGGCCGAGCGCAAGTATCTGGCCGGCGTCACCGCCCAGTACGAGTCCGAGGTGGTGTTCCACCGCAACCGCGAGGACCTCGAGCGTCAGGGCGTGGTCTTCTGCGACATGGACACGGCGCTGCGGGAATACCCCGAGCTGGTCAAACCGTACTTCGGCAAGATCATTCCGATGAACGACAACAAGTTCTCGGCCCTCAACACGTCGGTGTGGTCGGGCGGCTCGTTCATCTACGTGCCACCCGGTGTCGAGGTGGAGATGCCGCTGCAGGCCTACTTCCGGATCAACGCCGAGAACATGGGCCAGTTCGAACGCACCCTCATCATCGCCGACGAGGGCTCGAAGGTGCACTACATCGAGGGCTGCTCGGCCCCGGTCTACACGTCCGACTCGCTCCACTCGGCCGTGGTCGAGATCGTGGTCAAGCCCTCAGCCCACGTCACCTACACCACGATCCAGAACTGGTCGTCCAACGTGTTCAACCTGGTGACCAAGCGGGCCCGGGTCGAGGCCGAGGGCCACATGGAGTGGATCGACGGCAACATCGGCTCCCGGCTGACGATGAAGTATCCGGCCGTCTGGCTGGTCGGGCCCAAGGCGACCGGCGAGGTGCTCTCGGTGGCCTACGCCGGCCCCGGTCAACACCAGGACACCGGCGCCAAGATGGTGCACGCCGCCCCGGAGACGTCGTCGAAGATCGTGTCGAAGTCGATCTCGAAGGACGGCGGGCGTTCGTCGTATCGAGGTCTCGTCAGGGTTGAGGACGACGCCTACGGCTGCAAGAGCCACGTCCAGTGCGACGCTTTGATCCTCGACGACCAGTCGATCTCGGACACCTACCCCTACATGGAGATCGGCTCCCATGACGCCCAGATCGGCCATGAGGCCACGGTCTCGAAGGTGGCCGACGAGCAGCTGTTCTACCTGATGAGCCGCGGTCTCTCCGAGGAGCAGGCCATCGGCATGGTCGTGAACGGCTTCATCGAGCCGGTGACCCGCACCCTGCCCATGGAATACGCGGTCGAGTGGTCCCGCCTGATCGAACTCCAAATGGAGGGCTCGGTCGGCTGACCCGTTCCAGCCGCGAGTTTGCGCAGCAAACTCGGTTAGGTGGCGCTCCGCGCCACCGGCGGAGGGCTCGGTCGGCTGACCCGTTCCAGCCGCGAGATGTTTCTAGGTTTGCGCGGTTTTGTGCTTCTGGGACGCGATATCGCGCAAACTTGACTGGCCGGCGACGGCCACTGCCACGACCACCGCGCACGCAGCGGTGACGACGGCGGCGTGGATGAGGCCGTCGCTCAACGATCCGATCTCCGGTCCGTCCACCGCCCACGTGGCCAGCTCACGCGACGACCAGAAGGGAAGCAGCCGGGCGTAACCCTCGAACGGGTTGATGATCGCCTGCAGTCCGGCGGCGAAGAACAGCACGAGTGTGCCCTCCAGTTCCCGGTCGACGAGCGCTCCGACCGCTGTTCCAAGCGCAATGGCCACCGTGGAGGTGACCACGAACATGGTCAGCACACCGCCGACGTCGGCGGTGGCCTGGTCGATGCCGACCAGCAGCGTGAAGCAGGCCACGAGCGCGGCGGCGATCGAGACGAGGCCGCCGATGCGGCCGATCACGAGGTGCGCCCTCGTCCAACCGGCCAGACTAAGTCGGGGTTCGAGATTGCGGGCCGAGACGGCGGCGAAGAAGGCCACGGTGCTGACCGACCAGCTCAGCCCGAACGCCAGCGAGCGGACCGCTTGACCGATCGAGTCATGGGTTACGAGGTAGAAGGCGACCGGCATGGAGACCAGGAGGGCCACCGTCAGTCGGCGGCGAACGATGGCCCGAACCGTCATGCCGGCCAGCAGGGTGAGTTGAGCGATCATCGGACGGGCAGCCCGTCGATCTCGACAACGCTGGTGGCGTGCACGAGCGCATCGGCGGAGTGTGACGACAGCACGATGGAACGTCGGCTCTCCTGCAGCGAGTTCAACAGATCCCAGAAGCGTCTCGTGCTCTCGGCGTCCATGCCCTGGTAGGGCTCATCGAGCAGGAGTGTCTGCGGTCGCCCCAGGAGGGCGGTGATGATCGTCAGCTTCTGCCGGGTGCCTCCGGAGAGCTGACCGGCGATCGGGGCCGATGCCGCGTCCCAACCGAGTTCGATCGCCAGTCGGATGCCTTCACGGATCGATTCGGTGCGGGAGAGACCTGACGCCGCACCGAACAGCGAGAAGTGTTCGCCCGGCCGCAGGTAGCGGTCGATGCCGCCTTCCTGGGGGGCGTAGCCAACACGCCCGGCGATGTTGATGCTGCCGGCGTCGGGTTTGTCGAGGCCCGCGATCAGACGGAGCAACGTCGACTTGCCGGCGCCGTTCGGTCCGGTCAGCACCACGAGATCGCCAGGTCGAACGACGAGCGACACGCCGGTCAGCACCGGGCGCCCCCGGTACGACTTCGTCACGTCTTCGACCACGACGTCTGGTTGGGCGTCGACGGCCGGTTCCATGCTTTGCCGGCGGGAGCCGAGGGCGGCCACCACGGTTGCCGCATAGTGCTGAGGGGGGCCGAAGTGATCGAAGGCGTTCAGTGTCGACTCGTCGAGGAATCCCTCCGTTTCCACCGTGACCGACGCCTGATCGACCGGGTCCACGCCGGCCGCCGTCAGTTCGTGCGCAAACGCCTCGAGCCAAGAACGATTGTTCACAGCCGGGCCCCCTGCTCGAGAACCGTGGTGACCCGTTGGGCGAACGAGATCCAGTCCGCGGCCACCTCGGTGAGGGCCTTCCGGCCGGCAGGGGTGAGGGCGTAGTATTTGCGTCCCGGCCCGCCATCACCTGCTCGCCACTCGGCCGACAGGTAACCCTGCTTTTCTAGTCTGAGCAGTGACGGATACAGCGAGCCGCCGGGTACCCGCCCCAATCCGGCTTCCTCCAGGTGCCCGGCCAATTGGTAGCCGTAGGCCTCGCCGTTGCTCAGCAGCGCCATGAGGCAGGGATCGAGTACGTTGCGTATCCATCCGGTCGGTATCTCGCGTTCTTGCATAGATAGACATACTAACTAGTCCGACCGGTGGACGGGGCGCGCCCCGTGAAACGAAAACCAGCCGTGATGTCGTCGCCGGCGAAACAGCAAGAAGCCCGGTCGTCGTTGACCGGGCCCGTTGCCTGTTGATTCAGGAATCGATACTGGACTTCGAGCCGCTGACCGGCTCGAGCCCTCTACATGTCCGGGATCTTGTCGGTGAGTTCATCGGCCTTGTCGGCGAGTTCCTTTGCCTTGTCGCCCATCCCGTCGGGCAGTTTGTCGCCGTGCTCGTCGGCGAGATCCTTGGCCTGATCGGCCACGTCCTTCGCCTGGCCGGCGATGTCCTTGGCCTTGTCGAAGATTCCCATCGGTGTACTCCTTTGCTTGGTCCCACCGGGGCCGGATGCTCGTTGGCACACGCCCGCGGCCGGAGGTGGACGCTCTCAGGCTAGTCACTGCCTGTGTTTCGTTCCTACGACGTGCGGCCGGAGGTCTTTGTCGCGAACGGAGCTGTGCCGACAGGACGCTTGTGACAAATCCGTGACGAGGGGAACCAGCCCACCGGTGACGTCGCCCAAAGAACCATGAGCACCTCGAAGCGAACCTCGAAGTCGAACCTCTGGGCATTCCTCGCGATTCTCACGGCCCTCGCCATGCTCGCGTCCGCCTGCGGCGGATCCGACAACTCGGATACCGAGGCGAGCGACGAGTCGGGAGAGGAGGCGACGGACGACGTGGCAGACTCCGACGCCGATTCAGCGCTGGTCGACACCGAGGACTCCGGCGACGACTCGGCCGAGGACGATGCCATGGAGGAGGCCATGGAGGACAGCGATGCCGCGTCCGACGGTGATGCCGGCGCCTCGGCCAGTACCACCACGATGGGCGAACGGATGGCGCGCGACGAGGCGGCGCCGGCGGCAGGTGGCTTCTTCGCCCCCGAGGAGCCTGAGGCGGAGGACACCGAGGCCAACTTCGCCGACTACGGGATCCGGCCCTTCGTCGAGACGACGCGGGACCCGCTCTCCACCTTTGCGCTCGACGTCGACACCGGGGCCTACAGCATCGCCCGGCAGTGGCTGGAGTCCGGTCAGCTGCCGCCCCGTGAGTCGGTGCGGGTCGAGGAGTACGTCAACAGCTTCGAGTACGACTACCCGGCTCCCCGCGAGGGTCTGACCGTGGTGGCCGACGGCGGTCCGTCGCCGTTCAACCGTGACAACGTGATCCTCCGCCTGGGCGTGCAGGCCGAGCAGGTGTCGAATGCCGCTCGCCCCGACGCCGCACTGACCTTCGTGATCGACACGTCGGGGTCGATGGATCGCCCCAACCGCCTGGGTCTGGTCAAAGACGCGCTGGCCGGGCTGACACGGGAGCTGTCCGATGACGACACCGTCGCCATCGTCACCTATTCCGACAACGGGCAGGTCGTTCTGCCCCCGACCGAGGTCCGCAATCGCAATGAGATCCTCGACGCCATCGACCGGCTCCGCCCTGATGGCTCAACCAACCTCGAAGCCGGACTCGCCGTCGGCTACGAGCTGGCCAACGAGCAGTACCGGCGGGGCGGTGTGAACCGGGTGATCCTGGCCTCGGACGGCATCGCCAACGTCGGCCTCACCGATCCTGATGGACTGTCGAGCATGATCCGCGACGACGCCGATGAAGGCATCCAGCTCGTGACCATCGGCGTCGGCATGGACGACTTCAACGACGTGATGATGGAACAGCTCGCCGACCAGGGCGACGGTTTCTACTCCTATGTCGACGAACTTGCTGAGGCCGAGCGCCTGTTCAGCGATGAGCTGGTCTCGACCCTGGTGACGGTGGCCATCGACGGCAAGATCCAGGTCGAGTTCAATCCCGAGACCGTCGAACAGTACCGGCTCATCGGGTTCGAGAATCGGGCGGTGCTCGACGACGACTTCCGCAACGACTCGGTCGACGCTGGCGAGCTCGGCGCCGGCCACCAGGTGACCGCCATCTATGAGCTGACGCTTCGTTCCGGAGCTTCGGGGCGGGATCGCCTCGGCACGGCCCAGCTGCGTTGGGAGGACCCCGAGGAGCGTTCGGTCCGGGAGTCCCGCCTCGAGCTGACGGTCACCACGATCGAGGATCGCTGGTCCGACACCGCGGACGACTTCCGCCTTGCGGTGACGGTCGCCTCCTTCGCCGAGATCCTGCGGGACAGTCCGTATCGGGGCGACATCAGCTACTCCCAGATCCAGGCCGAGGCTGAAGCGTTGGCCGGTCGTTCCGGTCAGGTCGCCGAGTTCGTCGGTCTGGTCGAGCGGGCCCGCGAGCTGTCGTGACAAGGCGGCGGGGGTGTCAACTGTCACGTCGAAAACGTGCCGCTTGCTGTTGCAAGCACTCGCAAGCTATGGCATACTAGAAGACGTGCGGGAGTGACCCGGCCGGATTCGATCCGGCGCAGGACAACTCCGACAGGCCACCTCATCGCACCGGCCACCCCATCCACGCCCAACCGCTCTCCGAAGGAGTGACCAACATGGCTCCCCGTACCCTCTCTCGTGATGCCCTCAAGTTCGACCGCACCCGGTTCGAGCTTCCGAAGTTCGAGATGCCCAAGCTCGACTCCACCCGATTCGACATGCCGTCCTTCGACCGCAGCCGCCTCGATTCCTTCGACTGGAACGAGAGCGTCGACAAGTTCGAGAAGGCCATGACCGCCCGCCTCGACGAGGTCGAAGGTCGCCTGCCTTCCCCGGCCGACCGTGTGTTCCACCTCCAGCGGGTGATGGCCGAGACCGGCTACAACCTCACCCGCAGCGCCACCGAAACCCTGGTCGAGGCCACCAACTCGGTCGTCGAGCAGGCCCGGACCTCCACCGAAAAGGTCATGAAGACCTTCCGTGACGAGGCCGACACCGTGCGCTCCGACGCCACCCGCCGGTTCGCCGCAACCAAGTCGACCGCCGCCGACGTGGCCGCCGAGGTACGAGCCGACGTGGCCGTGACCACCGACGCCGTGGCCGACCGCATCGAGTCGCTCGACGCCGAAGCCGCCGACTACAGCGCCTGGACCAAGGAAGACCTGTACGAGCGGGCCCAGGAGCTCGACATCGCCGGCCGCTCCTCGATGAGCAAGGACGAGCTGGTCGCCGCCATCGCCGGCCGCTAGACCACCGGCCACGGCCCGGTGCCTGCCACGGCATCGGGCCGCAACAAATCAAGATCGGACTGTTTCCTGCAGTCTGGGAAGCCCCGCTGCCCCCCTCGGCGGGGCTTCCGCATTTTTCGGCCGAATCGAATCAGCCGAACAGCGCGCCCAGGACGAGGGTGATCATGTTGTCGAAACTGGTCTGGCGATCATCCGGGCTCATCGCCTCCCCCCGCTTGATCTGATCCGAGACGGTGGCCACCGTCAGTGCCTGGGCGCCGTACTCGGCCGCAACACCGTAGAGGCCGGCCGCCTCCATCTCGACGGCGAGGAAGCCGTAGCGCTCGAGAAGCGAGAAGGTGTCGGACCCCTCGGGCTCGTAGAAGAAGTCGGAGGTGAAGATGGAGCCGACGTGGGTGGCGAAGTCCTGTCCCGAGGCGTGCTCGACCACCGCGGCGATGAGGTCCCAGCTTCCAACCGCAGGAAAGTCTCGTCCGCCGAACCGTTTGCGGTTCACCATCGAGTCGGTGCCGGCGGCGAGGCCGACGACCAGATCGCCGAGGTTCATGTGATCCTGGAGCGCCCCGCACGAGCCGACCCGGATGATCCGCTCGACGCCGTAGTCCTTGATGAGCTCGGTGGCGTAGATCTGGATCGACGGCACACCCATGCCGGAGCCCTGGACCGAGACGGCGTTGCCGTTGTAGGTGCCGGTGAACCCCAGCATGTTGCGGATCGTATTGACCTGGCGAACGTCGTCGAGATAGGTCTCCGCGATGTACTGGGCCCGCAGCGGATCCCCAGGCATCAACACCGTGGACGCGTAGTCGCCGTCGGCTCCTCCGAGATGCAGTGTCCCCATCGTCATGCTCCAATCCGGTTTCGGTGATCGGCGGAGCGCCACTGTAGAGGGCAAAATGGAGTCATGGCAATGCGCCAGGACTGCAAACACTTCCAGAGCCGGACCTACCCGAGTGGCGACACCATGCGGAAATGCGTTCTCGATCTTGCGCCGGAGGCCCCGTGGAACTGCCCCGAGGACTGTTCGTCGTACGAACGGCGGTTGGCCGATGTCAACTGGCGTCACGGATCGTTGATCACCCCGAGCACGCCTGAGCCGCCACCGAGTGTCGGCTCCGATGATTCGATTTCGGCCCTTCTCGACGAGGCCGAGGACATCATCAACGCCGTCGGACCGAGTGTTCGGGCCGAAGTCGAGGAGGAGCAGGCCCGGGCCCGGAAGGCCGGGGGAAAGGGCCGCTGGCGTAAACCGAGGTGGCCCTTCCGGCGATAGCCTGGTCGGACGTGACCGACGAGTTCTCGCCCGATGCCCTCGCTGCCGCGTCGGGTTTGAACCCCCGTGCGGGGCGGCTGGAGGCGGTGCAGACGGCGGCGGCATTGGACCTGCCCGGCACCGAGACCGAGGAGTGGCGGTACAGCCCGGTCGGTAGGCTGGCGCTCGCTGAGATGCGCCCCGCCGTCCAGGGCCCGGCCGATGTCGCAGCCGTTGCCGCGGTGCGCTCCGACGTCGACTCGGTGATTTGGCCGCAGGACCGTGCAGCCACCGCGGTCGTTCTCGATGGCCATGTCGTCGAGGTGAGCGTTGACGACGGCTGGGCGGCCAAAGGTCTCCGGGTGGCGTTCGACGACGAGCGGGCCTGGGTGCCGGCCGACGGTGAGCCGACGATCTTCGACTATTGGCACTTGGCCTTCTCGCCGGGAGCCCTGGTCGTCCAGGCCCCGGCCGGTCTGGCCGTCGACCGCCCGATCGTGATTGTCAACCACCATGCTCGTCGCGGTGAGATCGGGTTCCCCCACATCGTGATCGAGGTGGGCGAGAACGCCGAGGTCCAGGTCCTCGAGTGGCAGAGCTCGACGCCAGACGGAGCCGGCGCCTCGATTCCGATGGTCGAGGTTGAGGTCGGCGCATCCGGCCGGCTCAGCCACTCGACCGTGCAGGTGACCGACGAGACCTTCACCGTCATCGGCCGTCAGCGTTCATCGGTCGCCGGTCAAGCCACACTCAACACCGGAATCGTCGCATTCGGTGGACGGTACGCCCGAACCAGGGTCGACTCCCGACTGGTGGGTCGTGGCGGCAGCGCCAAACTGTTGACCGCGTACTACGGCGACGGATCCCAGGTCCACGACTTCCGGATCTTCCAGCACCACGAGGCCCGTGACACCCGAAGCGACCTGGTGTTCAAAGGGGCCCAGGACGATTCGTCGGGAGCGATCTACACCGGTCTCATCCACATCCACCCCGACGGCGCGGGCACCAACGCCTTCCAGACCAACCGCAACATCAAGCTCAGCGACGACGCCTGGGCCTGGTCGGTTCCCAACCTCGAAATCGAGAACAACGACGTGCACTGCTCGCACGCCTCCACGGTCAGCCCCGTCGACGACGACCAGCGCTTCTGCCTCGGCGCTCGAGGCGTACCGCCGGGACGGGCCGACCGCCTGATCGTGGCCGGCTTCTTCGCCGAGGTCATCGATCGGATGCCGGTGGCGGCCATCCGGCCCGAGCTCCAGCGGCTCATCTCCGCCAAACTCGATCGCCGGGACGTGGAGTCATGACCGACGCCGCCGAGAACGCCGACGATGCGGTCCGGGACGTGATCGTGCTCGAGATGGGTCCGTTGTCGGACCTCGCCCCCGATTCGGCCAAACGGGTCGACGTCGACAACCACCGGCTCGCCGTCATCCGGATCGGCGACGACGTCTACGTCATCGGCGATGAATGTTCACACGCCGACTATTCGCTGGCCGAGGGCGACATCGACACCGACGACAAGACCATCGAGTGCTGGAAGCACGGTTCGGCCTTCTCGGTCGAAACCGGCGAACCGACCTGCATGCCGGCCGTCAAACCGGTGCCGGTCTACACCGTCCGGGTGGACGATGGCGTGATCCACGTCGAGGTGACACGATGACCGCCGCCATGCCGGACTCGAAGCTGGTGATCAGTGGGCTGAGGGTCGCCGTCGGCGGCAACGAGATACTCAAGGGGATCGATCTGGAGATCGGCCCCGGCGAGGTCCACGCCGTCATGGGTCCGAACGGTGCGGGCAAGTCGACCCTGTCGCACGTGATCATGGGCAAGCCCGGCTATGAGGTACTCGGCGGCTCGGTGACGCTCGACGGTGTCGAGCTCCTCGAGCTACCCACCTGGAAGCGGGCCCAGGCCGGGTTGTTCCTGGCCATGCAGTACCCGACCGAGGTTCCCGGTGTGTCGCTCATCGATGTGCTGTCGGCCGCCGCCGAAGCCGCCGGTCGAACGACCGACGATGCGGCGCGAGGCGACCTGCAGGCCCGGCTGGAGGCCGAGGCCGACCGTATCGGTTTCGATCACGAGTTTCTGGCCCGGCCGATGAACGTCGACATGAGCGGTGGCGAGAAGAAGCGCAACGAGACCCTTCAGCTCGGGGTCATCCGCCCCCGCTACGCCGTACTCGATGAACTCGACTCCGGCCTGGACGTCGACGCCCTGCGGATCATCTCCCGCCGGATCGAGGCCGCAACCGAGGAGGACCGCCTCGGCCTGCTCGTCATCACCCACTACAGCAGGCTGCTCAACGAGCTGAGGCCCGACCGGGTCCATGTGCTGGCCGGGGGCAGGATCGCCGCTTCGGGCGGGCCCGAGCTGGCCGATGAACTCGAATCGACCGGCTATGCCGGCTACGCCGAACCGGAGCCGGTGCCCTCCGCGCCGGCATCGCCGACCGAACCCGACCCCTTCGCCGATCCGCTGGCCTGACCCTCGCCGGATCGCCGCTTGATCGTGGCCGGAGGCCGGCCGTCAGGCGCTGGCCATCTCCTCGATGGCCTGCAACAGGGTGTTCCAGCTCAGCGTCGCGCACTTGATACGCACCGGGAACTTGACCACACCCCGAAGGGCCTCCAGATCACCGAGGGGAAGGTCGGCGTCGACGAGCGAGGACTCGGCGCCGTCGGTTTCCGATTCGGAGCCGTCGCCGCCGATCTCGGTCTCGTGGATCGACATCATCGACTTGAACTGAGAGGTCAGCGCCTTGGCGTCGTCGACCGACTTGCCGAGCACGGCCGCCGACATCATCGACGCCGCCGACTGGGAGATCGAACAGCCCTGCCCACCGATCTTGATGTCGGTGATGGTCCCGGAATCGTCGACATCGAGGTACACGATCACCTCGTCGCCGCACAGCGGGTTGAATCCCTCACTTCGGTGGGCGGGCGGAGATTCAAGCTCACCCCGGTTGCGGGGATTGCGGTAGTGGTCGAGGATGATTTCGCGATAGAGGTCTTCAAGACCGGACATGAACGAGGGCCTTTCCTGGCTGATTCACAAGTGGGCGATCACAGGGCGAAGAAGTCCCGGGCCGTCTTCAACGCATCGGTCAGCGCGTCGACGTCGTCGGTGCCGTTGTACACGTAGAGGCTGGCCCGGGCGGTGGCCGGAACCCCGAGTTTCTTCATCAACGGTTTGGCGCAGTGGTGGCCCGGGCGGATGCAGACGGCCTGCTCGTCGAGCACCTGGCTGACATCGTGGGCGTGGACACCGGCCAGTTCGATGGACAGCACGCCACCCCGCGCCGCCGGCTCGGCGGGACCGTGAACCGTGACGTCGTCGCCCAACTCGGTGGCGAGCTTGCGAAGCGCGTAGGCGGTCAGCGACACCTCGTGTTCACGGATGGCATCCATCCCGAGTGAGTCGAGATAGTCGATGGCCGCGGCCAGACCGACGGCCTCGGCGATCGGTGGGGTGCCGGCCTCGAACTTGCCGGGCGGCTTGTCGGGGAGGAACCCGTCGGTCGTCACGTTCAGGATCATGCCCCCTCCGCCGAGGAACGGTGGCATGGCTTCGAGGAGCTCCGAACGGCCCCACAGGACGCCGATGCCGGTCGGGCCGAGCATCTTGTGACCGCTGAACGCGACGAAGTCGGCTCCGAGTTCACCGACGTCGGTTGGCATGTGGGGGACCGACTGGCAGGCGTCGACCACGGTGACCGCCCCGGCGGCCCGGGCGGCGGTGATGATCTGATCGGTGGGGGTCAGCGCCCCGGTGACGTTCGACATGGCGGTGAACGCCACGAGCTTGGCTCCGTCGAGCAGCACGTCGAGCGTGCCGAGATCGAGGCGTCCGTCGTCGGTGACCGGGATCCAGCGGATCTCGAAACCCTTCTCGGCGGCCAGCATCTGCCACGGCACGATGTTGGCGTGGTGTTCGAGCAGGGTCAGGACGACGGCATCACCCGGCCCGAGGTTGGCTCGCCCCCAGCTTCCGGCCACGAGGTTGATGGCCTCGGTCGCGTTCTTGGTGAACACGACCTCGCGGGCGTCGGACGCCCCGATGAAGCGGGCGGTGCGTTGCCGGGCCCGCTCGTAGGCGTCGGTGGACCGCTCGGCCAGTTGGTACACGCCCCGGTGGACGTTGGCGTAGCTGGTGTTGTAGAAGTCGGTCATGGCCTCGACGACCTGACGGGGTCGCTGCGACGAAGCGGCGGAATCGAGAAAGACCAGGCGACGACCGTTCTGCTCCTGATCGAGGATCGGGAAGTCTTTGCGGATCGTGGCGACGTCGAGCCCGGATTGGGAGTTGTCGTCGGCCAGGGCGTCGGGGTCGGTCATTTGAAGCTGTCGTATCCTTCCGACTCCAACCGGGCGGCCAGTTCCATACCGCCGGAGGCGACGATCCGGCCATCGATCAGAACATGCACGAGATCCGGTTCGAGGTGATCGAGGAGGCGTTGATAGTGGGTGATCGCCAGCGTACCCAGCTCCGGCCGTTCCGCCTTGATCGCCCGGACACCCTCGGCCACGGTTTTGAGGGCGTCGATGTCCAGCCCCGAGTCGGTTTCATCGAGAATGGCCACCTCGGGCTCGAGGACGGCCATCTGCAGGATCTCGTTGCGTTTCTTCTCGCCGCCGGAGAAGCCCTCGTTCACGTAGCGTTCCATGAACGCGGCGTCCATCGACAGCTTCTCAATCCACTCCATCAGCGAGAGCCTGAGTTCGAGAACGCTCATCTCGATGCCCTTGCGGGCGCTCAGGGCCTGGCGGAGGAAGTTCAGCACCGAGACGCCGCTGATCTCCTGTGGATACTGGAAGGCGAGGAACAGCCCGGCCTTGCCGCGGACGTCGGTGCCCCAGTCGGTGATGTCGTCGCCCCGGAAGGTGATACGGCCGGATGTGACCTCGTAGTCGGGGGAACCGAGCAGTGCGGAGGCCAAGGTCGACTTGCCTGAACCGTTGGGACCCATCAGGGCGTGGATCTCGCCGGCGTTGATGGTGAGCGTCACCCCTTTGAGGATCTCGACGCCGGGTTCGGTGCCGGTGTCGGTCTCGACCGCAGGCGTGGAAACGTGGAGGTCCTCGATCTCGAACAGGGGGCTGTGGGCCATGGCGTCCAGTCTACGGGTCGACCGAAATTCCACCATCGCCGTAGTGGAAATTCGGGAAGTGGAAATTCGGGGTGGAGACCGGGAGGCGGTGGTCGTCGGGGCGGCGAAAACTCAGGGGAATCAGGGGTTGTATGGGGGACGGGTCAGGGCCGCCTCAGGGTCCAATCTGGGTTGTCCCCCATGGTGGACTCGGGGGTGCGGTGCGATGGTGGCGGCATGGCGAGAAGCGAGGCCGTGACCAGGACCATGGAACCGTCGATGTTCGACCGGCGAATCGAGCTCGGGCTGCAGGCGACGCTGATCGCCGGCGCAGCCCTTCTCTACTTCGCCGTACGAGGTCTGACCGAAGGCAGCGAGGCCCTGGCGGTGGCGAACGGCCTCGATCTGCTCTCGGCGGAGCGGGCTCTCGGACTGGCGATCGAGGCCGACCTCCAGGCCATGATCCTCGATCACCGGTGGGCCGTCACCGCCGCAAACTGGGTGTACATCTGGGGCCACTGGCCCGCCATCGCCGTCACGCTGGTTTGGCTGCACCGCACCCGCCGCCCCGACTATCTGCTGTTGCGCAACGCATTGTTCGTGTCTGGCGCCATCGGCCTGGTGATCTTCGTCCTCCACCCGGTCGCCCCACCCCGCCTCTTGCCGAGCGGGTTCACCGACACCGTGACCGAGCTCTCGACGTCGTACCGGGTGCTTCAGCCACCGTCTCTCGTCAACAAGTACGCCGCGCTTCCGAGCCTGCACGTCGGCTGGAACCTCCTGATCGGAGTTGCTCTCGTCCGGACCCGAGCCAACCGACTGGTCTGGACGATCGGGCTGATCTCCCCGGTGCTGATGGCGGCAGCGGTGGTCCTGACCGGCAACCACTATGTGGTCGACGCGGTGGCGGGATCGATCGTGGCCCTGATCGGCCTGGCCGTGTCCTACCGGGTGACCCCGGCGCTACCAGCCGCGGTCGATCCACTCCTGAAGATGCGGGCGCTCCGTGCCGATCGTGGTGTCGTCACCGTGGCCGGGCAGCACGATGGTGTCGGGGGGAAGCGTGAACAGGCGGGTGTCGATCGACTCGATGATCGTTCCGAAGTCGCCTCCCTCGTACTTGGTGGCACCGGGTCCGCCGGGGAACAGCGTGTCGCCGCTGAACAGGAGCGGCTTGTCGACGACCTTGAAGCAGATCGAACCCGGCGTGTGGCCGGGAGTGGTGATCGTGTGGAGCTTGGTCCGTCCGACCTCGATGACGGTGTCGTCTTCGAGGAGGTAGTCATAGGACGGCAACATGGCGGCATCGGCCGCGGTGACACCGACCTCGTACCCGGCGTTACGAACCTCGGGAACGGCCTGGATGTGGTCCCAGTGCCCGTGGGTCTCCAGGACAGTGCGGACCCCGAGGGTACGGCAAAGGTCGAGGAGCATTTCGTGCTCGTTGGCCGCGTCGAGCAGGACGGCGTCACCGCTGTGGCGGCACCGGATCACGAATACGTTGTTGTCGACCGGACCGACGACGACCTTGTGGACCTCGAGGTCGGTGTCGGACCAGTGGAGCGTCTGGGGCGGTGCTTCCATGCCACCCATGGTAGTTGACCCGGGTTGACGCCTCCCGGTCGGGTCCGGGAGTCGGGGTCCACACGGCCCACGGTCGGATGGGTCGACCGCATTGTGTCGCCGAAGAGGTGTGCTCTGTCAGGGGCGCTGTCGCGAACCTACGGTTGGTCGTGGAGGGGCGTGAGAGCGAGGAGCGGGTTTCATGGCAGCGCAAGAACTGCAATCGGCGGTCGGTTCGTTGATCGCCGGGGTCGGTCTGACCGCCGCCCTGGTGTTGGGTGCGGTGTGGACGGCGATGGCGGTGGTCGACGGGAACGTCGGGGCGACCGCGGTCCGGTTCGTGGCCGCCATCGGTGCCGGATTGTTCTACCTGATGCTCTTGCGGGCGGCCCGCAGCGCACCCCGCTGACGGGATCGAATTCGTCCGCTCGACCGGGCGGTCACCGATCGACACGGTGGCATCGACCCGGCGTTTCTGGTGTACTGTCCGGGTGAGTTCGGAGCTGCGTGAACTGGCCCTGGAACGGGGACGTCGGCCGTCGTCGATGAGGCTGTACCGAACCTTCCGAGGCTTTCTGCGGAAGGTGGTCGCCCCCTACCTGCGCCTGCGGTCCGAGAACGCCGAGGTGTTGGAGCTGCCCGGGCCGACCATCCTGGCCCCCGTGCACCGATCCCACCTCGACAGCGTGCTGATCGCCACGCTCACCTCCCGCCGTATCCGGGCGCTGGGCAAGGAGTCGCTGTTCACCACGCCCGGTGTTGGCTACGTGTGCGCTGCGCTCGGTGCCATTCCCGTCAAGCGGGGTGCTGCCGACAAAGACGCGATGAAGGCGGCACTCGGCCTGCTGTCCGATGGCGAGTCGATGATCGTGTTCCCCGAGGGCGGCCGGCAGCACGGCAATGAGATCGGACCGCTGTTCGACGGTGCGGCCTGGCTGGCCAGCCGAACCGGGGCCCGGGTGATACCGATCGGAATCGCCGGCACCGAGGACGTGCTACCGCAAGGGGCCAGACGATTCCGTCGGGCCCACGTGGCGATCGTTGTGGCCGACCCGATGGAGCTCGTCGGCAACGAAGGTCGACGACCCGACCGGCAACAGCTTCAGGCCTTCACCGAGCAGTTGCGGGTCGAGCTCCAGAAGGCCCAGGATCGGGCCGTGGTTCTCGCCGCGGAACACGCCTGACGATCAGCGGCGTCCGAACACGAACAGAGCCAGCAGCCCGCCGATGGCCTTGCCGAACGACATGGGTTCGGCATCGGCCACGACCTCGTTGACCGGGCGCCGGCCGACTGGTGAGCGGGCCGTCGCCTCGTCGGCGTCGACGACCTCGACCGCGGCGTTGACCTCGGCTCCGATGATGACGGCGATGGCGGTGAGCTGGAGAAAGATCATCAGAACGGCGACGCTGCCGAGGAGGCCATAGGACGAAGGAAGGGCGCCGACATTGTTCGTGTAGATACTGAGGGCCAAGGCGAACAGCACGAACAAACCCCCTCCGACCAGGGCACCCGGATTTCGCCACGGGGTGCGGGGTCGGCGGCTGGGACCGTAGCGGTAGAGCACGGTCAACGACAACATGAACAGGAGCAGTGCGACCGGGATGCGGGCCAACCCGATGGCCAGTTCCGCCCCCTCACCGAGATCAACGCGATCGAGGATCAGCGGGGCGGCGCTGATCAACGACAGCAGTACGACCAGCATCACGATGGCGGCGGTCGTGAACCCGAAGCTCAGGAGCCGAACCTGCCACCCTGGCCGGGACTCGGTGTGCTCGTAGGCGGCGCCGACGGCGGCCAGCAGCTTCTGGACGGTTCCCGACGCCGTGAACAACGCCAACACGATCGAACCGACGATCACCGCCGTGGCCGACCCCTGCATACTCTCCACGATGTTGGTCATCTCTTCGGTGATGAGATCCCTGGTCGCGCCGTCGAGCGCGTCGGCGGCTTCGGCCACCTGCAATTCGATGTCCTCCGCGTCGTTGAACAGGGCGTAGGTCGACACGAGCGCGGTCAGGACCGGGATGAGGGTCAGTAGACCGTAGAAGGCGATGCCGGCGGCGATCACGACGACGTTGTGGGCGCCGATCCGGCGTTTGAGTTCGAGGAGCGTTTCTTTCACAGTACCGAGCAATGATGGGGTGGGGCCGAGAGACTACGATCCTTCCTACCACCCGCACCCGGCGGTGGAAACCTCGACGAAGGGAACCGGCAGCGACGTGAGCGACACCAATCCGACGCCCCTGTGGACGCCCAGCCCGGACTTCGTGGCGGCAACGAGAATCGACCGGTTCCGCCGCGAGGTGTATCCGGAAGCGGCCGACAGCGACGCGCTGATGGCGGCCTCGCTGTCGGACCCCGGGCGATTCTGGCGGGAGGTGTGGAACTGGTGTGGGCTGGTCGGCGATCCCGGCGAGCGGGACATCGAGGTCGGCGAGCGATTCCGCGATACCACCTTCCTGCCCGACAGTCGCCTGAACTTCGCGGAGAACCTGCTGGCCGAACGGCCCGGTGCCGGCCGCGACGCGATCATCGCCGTCGACGAGGACGGGCGCGAATCGAACGTGACCTGGAACGATCTGCGATCCCAGGTCGGGGCGATGACACAGGCCCTGCTGGCGATGGGGGTCGAAGCCGGTGACCGGGTGGCGGCCTGGATGCCGCACCGGTCCGAAACGGTGGTGATGTTCCTGGCGGCATCGTCCATCGGCGCCGTGTTCACTTCGACGTCATGCGATTTCGGCGTCGACGGGGTGCTCGACCGCTTCGGCCAGACCGAGCCGAAGGTGCTGTTGGCGGCCGACGGCTACCGCTACGGCGGGCGGGAGTTCCGGCTGCTCGAGCGTCTCGATGAGATCGCCGGTCGTCTCGACTCGCTCGAACAGGTCATCGTCGTCGGCAGCCTCGACGAACGGCCGGTCATCGCCGAGGGACATCAACACTGGGCCGACGTGCTGGCTCACCACGATGGCGCCGAACCGTCGTTCGCCCGGCTACCGGCCAACCATCCGCTGTATATCCTGTACTCGTCGGGAACAACCGGCAAGCCGAAGTGCATCGTGCATCGCTCGGGTGGCGTGCTGCTCAAGCACGCCAGTGAACAACAGCTCCATTCCGACATCGGCCCCGGCGACGTCGTGTTCTATTTCACGACCTGCGGGTGGATGATGTGGAACTGGCTCGTGTCGTGTCTCGGCACCGGGGCCACCATCGTTCTCTACGACGGCAATCCGGCCCACCCGTCGATCGGTGCCTTGTTCGAGCTGACGGAGCGTCACGGCATCACGCTGTTCGGGATTTCGGCCAAGTTCGTCGACAGCGTCATGAAGTCCGGCTACCGGCCGGCCGAACGCCACGATCTCAGCTCGATCCGCACGATCTGCTCGACCGGATCACCGCTCAGCCACGAGGGCTTCGCCTGGGTCTACGACGCCATCGGATCCGATCTCCACCTGGCATCGATTTCCGGCGGAACCGATCTCTGCGGCTGCCTGGTGATCGGCGATCCGACGAAACCGGTGTACGCCGGCCAGATCCAGAGCCGGGCCCTCGGACTCGCCACCGATGTCTACGACGACGACGGACAGCCTTCTCCGCCAGGAGCCAAAGGCGAGCTGGTCTGCGCCGCCCCGTTTCCCTCGATGCCGCTCGAGTTCTGGGACGACCCCGGTGGCCGGCGCTACCAGGCGGCCTACTTCGAGCGGTTCGACGACGTGTGGGCCCACGGCGACTTTGCCGCCTGGACCGGCCAGGGGGGCCTGATCATCTTCGGCCGGTCCGACGCCACCCTCAACGCGTCGGGTGTCCGCATCGGAACAGCCGAGATCTATCGCATCGTCGAGCAGCGGGAAGAGGTCGCCGAGGCAATCGCCGTGGCCCAGGAGTACGACGGCGACACCCGGATCGTGCTGTTCGTCCGCCTGGCCGACGGGATCGAACTGACCGACGACCTGGCGGCGACGATCAGATCGGACCTGCGGACGAAAGGCTCGCCCCGCCATGTGCCGGCCGTCATCGCCACCGTCGACGACATCCCCCGAACCCGTTCCGGCAAGATCGTCGAGCTGGCTGTGACCGAAACGGTTCACGGTCGGCCGGTGCGGAACCTGGAAGCCCTGGCCAACCCGGAGGCACTGTCCCAGTTCGCCGACCGCCCCGAGCTGGCCTGACCGGCGCGGCGCGAATCCGCCGACCGGCGGGACCGGCCGCCATGGCCGGTACTCTGCGGGGAATGGACACAGCAAGAATCGAAGCGGCGGTACGCGAGATCCTGGCCGCGGTGGGGGAGGACCCCAACCGCGACGGCCTGCTCGACACGCCGGCCCGGGTGGCCCGCTCCTACGGCGAGCTGCTGAAGGGCTACCAGAGCGACCCTGCCGACCACCTCGACCGGCAGTTCGAGGTCGACCACGACGAGATGGTCATCGTCCGTGACATCCCGTTCAGCTCACTGTGCGAACACCACATGCTGCCCTTCATCGGACGGGCTCACGTGGCCTACCTCCCCGGCGCCGACGGAAAGGTCTGCGGATTGTCGAAGCTGGCCCGCGTGGTCGACGGATACGCCAAACGCCTCCAGGTCCAGGAGCGGCTCACCGTCGAGGTGGCCGACGCCATGATGAACCGGCTGCAGGCCCGGGGTGTGCTCGTCGCCATCGAGGCCGAGCACCTGTGCATGACCATGCGGGGAGTGCAGAAGCCGGGGGCGATGACCACCACATCGGCTGTCCGCGGCCTGCTGAAGACCAACGCGGCCAGCCGGGCCGAGGCCCTCGGCCTCATCCGCGGCTGACGATTCCGCGGTTGGCGGGTCGAACTCAAATGGCGATCGGTGACCGGCCGGCGGCGAACCGCTCGGCCATGATCATCGTCTTGATCAGGTAGTCGTCGTATCCCGGCATCAGGTCGCCGTGACCGATGCCCACTTCATCGATCGGGGCGCCCGGGCTCCATTCCAACGCGGCGATCCGGCTGACCCGGGTCGACGGGTCGACCAGGCTCAGGAGTGGTTCGACCTCCACCTCGACCAGGCTCGACACCTCGCCGGGGTCGGGCCGGAACCGATCGAGACCCAGATCGGAGCGGACGAAGAAGACGTGGACCTGTTCACGGTTGGTGATGCCGTCGCGGTGGTCGATGATCCGGTGAACACCGACCGGATTCAGATCGGTGACGGCCACGGAGAGTCCGACCTCCTCCTCGAGTTCCCGGACACCGTGGTGCGGCTGCTCGCCGGCGGCCAGGTGTCCCGACGCCGTGAAGTCGAGCCTGCCGGCAAAAGCCGACGTCAGCGCCCGACGCTGCAACACCACCCGGGCCGGAAGCCCGGACCGAACGACGAGACCGTGGAACGTTCGGTGCCACAGACCCTTTTGATGCACCTCACGACGGGAGGCTTGACCGATGACCGATCCGTCGTCGGTCAAGATATCGAGGAACTCCGAGACGCTGTCGTCGGGCATGGAGGTCGAGCGGCTCGGCGGCTACCGGGCGACCCGCACATCCTGAGGCTCGGACGCCTTCTTCACAAGCCAGTCGAATATCAACTCGTGCTGATTGTGCATCTCCGGATGCCACTGGACCCCGATCGCCGGGTGGTCCGTCAGCTCGATCGCTTCGACGGTGCCGTCATCGGCCCATGCGCTGACGACGGTCGATGGACCGATGGTGGCCACCGCCTGGTGGTGGAGCGAGTTGACGTCCATCTGGTCCTGACCGTAGACCTCGCTCAACATCGTGCCCGGCTCGATGTTGATTCGATGGACGCGGATGTGCGGGGCCAGCTCGAACCGGGCGTGAACCGGAACGTGCTGGTGCAGTGTTCCGCCGGCGTAGACGTTCAACAACTGAGCGCCGCGGCAGATCCCGAGGATGGGCAGGTCGAGGGCGACGGCGGCGCCGAGCAGGGTGAGTTCGAACTCGTCACGGATGATCTCGTAGTCGCCGCGGCCGTCGGGGATGCCACCGTACCGGTGGGGTTCGATGTCGGCTCCGCCGGTCAGCACCAGGCCGTCGAGGTGGGGGGCGAACTCGCTCGGGTTGGCGTCGAGGGGAAGGTGCACGGGTAGGCCGCCGGCCTGCAGGACGC
The DNA here is from genome assembly GCA_965216675.1 of Acidimicrobiales bacterium. GTDB lineage: Bacteria > Actinomycetota > Acidimicrobiia > Acidimicrobiales > SZUA-35 > JAHELU01. The sequence goes on from CBDCGK010000004.1 coordinate 5,054,634, forward strand.
TGCGGGCGTAGCCGGAGAAGTAGAGGTCGACGTCGACATCGGCCATGGACTCGGCGGTCCCGACCAGGTGGCCGACCTTACGTCGGCGGCCTGGCAATCCGATGAGCGGACGGGTCTTGACGCTCGCAACCATAGGTTGTCAGTGTAAACCCCGCTGTGAGCCACATTGATGCGGTTTCCGAACCGCAATGTGGTCGTCCGGGCCTGGAAGCTTTGCTCCGGTCGATTTGCGCCGATGGGACGGTGACAGTCGCACCGCTCGGGAGGTTCACACGCGTGACCGACGCCTATCGCCGCTACCGGATCCTGTGGCCGGATCAATTCGGGCTGGCCCGGGGCAAGTACCTGCCGATGGCCGCCGCCCGACAGGGCACCTCGTTCTCGACCGCGGTGTTCATGCAGGGCTACGACCAGAACCTCTACAACGTGGAAATCGCGGCCCGGGCCGACGGCCTGCCCGACGTGAGCGCCCATGTTCCACTCGACGAGGCCCGGCCAGGGTGGGAACCCGACACTGGTGTGGTCATCGCCGACCTGTTCTACGGGCACGAGCCCTACCCGATCGCCCCCCGGCAGGCTCTGAAGGACGCGGTGGCGGTGTGGCACCAGCAGGAGGTCCGCCCGATGGTCGGTCTGGCGGTGACCGGCTATGTCATGCAGACCGGCGAGAAGGGTCAATGGGTTCCGATCGAAACCCCCTCCGCCTACCTCTACGGCACGGGGGCGCTCATCGATCCCAGCGGTCTGCTGTATGACATCATGTCGATGGCCGAGGGCTCGGGTATCGACCTCCAATCGGTCAGCGCCGACCTCGACCGGGCTCAGTTCGAGATCGCCCTGCCTGTGGCCGATCCCGTCCGAACCGTCGACAACCTCTTTCTCGTCCGGGAACTGGCACGGGAGCTGGCCTCCGAACGCGATCTGCGGATCACCTTTCTGCCCAAGCCGATCGCCGATCGGGCGGGCAACAGCATGCACGTGAACCTCTCGTTCATCGACGGGGCCGGCGAGAACCTCTTCTTCGACTCCCAGGCTCCCGACGGCCTGTCGTCGCTGGCTCGGACCTCAATGGGGGGGATTCTTCGTCACCACGAAGCGCTGACCGCGTTCTGCGCCCCGACGGTCAACAGCTACAAACGTCTACGTCCGGGAGAAATACTAGGTCTGAAGCCGCGCTGGGGGTACGACCACCGGTTCGCCACCATTCGTGTCCCGCCGGCTCGAGAGGCCAAAACCAGGCTCCAACACCGGCTGGCCGACGGATCGGCCAATCCGTATCTGGTGGTCGCCGCTCTGTTGCAGGCGGCGCGCCTGGGAGAGAAGAGCCGGACCAATCCGGGCAAGTCGCTCAACGACTACGACGATGACGAGCCGGATGACGGGCGAAGCGCGCCGTCGAACCTCCAGGAGGCGATCGAGGCCCTGCAGGCCGACGGAGAACTGGTCTCCTCGATGGGCCCGCGCCTCGTCGACAACTTCTGCGGGCTGAAGACGATCGAATGGAACACCTTCGTCGATGCCGAACCCCGTTGGGCCGACAAGATCGATGAGTTCTCCGAGTGGGAGGCGGCCCACTACCTGCCGTTCCACTGACGAACGAAATCGGCAGGCGAAACTTGGGGCCCCGGTTCGGTTCACCTCCCGAAGGCTTCTACATTTGACACATGCGCGTGCGAGCACCTGGATCGTCGGCCAACCTGGGTCCCGGCTTCGATGTGCTCGGCCTGGCTGTCGCCCGGTATGTCTGGGCCGACGACGAGGGTCGGGGCGAACCGTGTCAAGCCGAACACATCGCCCGCATCGCCTATGACGCCGCCGGTGGTACCGGTCCGATCTGGTTCGAGTTCGAGCTTCCTCCCGGGCGGGGATTGGGGTTTTCGGCCGCTGCCCGCGCCGCCGGGGCGATGCTGGCCAAGCTCCAGCAGGGCCACAACGTCGCCGAGGCCCAGCGGCTCGCCTACCCGGTGGTCGCCCACATCGAGGGCCACGGGGACAACGCCGCCCCCTGTGTGTTCGGCGGCCTCCACGTGATTGCCGGTGAGGTCAACCATCGCATCGCCAAACCGATGCCGGGCAACCTGCTGTTCTGGGTCCCCGACACCGAAACCTGGACCGATCACTCCCGGGCGGCGCTGGCCGCCTCGGTCGATCGAGCCGACGCGGTGTTCAATCTCGGTCGGGTCGGGCTCCTCGTCGCCGCGGTCTACGAACAGCGCCTCGACCTGCTGGCCACCGCCACCCAGGATCGACTCCACCAACCCTCACGCTTCGCCGACTGCGAGCAGTCGGCCAAAGCCTACGAAATCGCATTGCAGGCCGGAGCATCGGCCGCCTGGCTGAGCGGTTCCGGGCCGACCGTCGCCGTCGTCGTCGACGACGAGAACAAATCGAGCGTCATCGACGCGCTGGGTGAGAGCGGTGACGTGCTCGACCTCCCGCCCGACGACACCGGCGCCGTGCCCTGCCCCGACTGAAGGCGCGCTCAGGGCTCGGTGACCAGACGGGACCTGGACTCGTCGCACCGGTGGGAGCGGATGGGATCGGTTGCGGCGGCTTGGAGCAGACGTTCGATCTCGACGCCGGACACGGCCCAGGTTCGTGACTCGTCGGAGGCGGAGACGGCGAACACGATCCCCACCAGTCGGCCGTCCTCGTCCCAGACCCCGGCTCCGCTGTCGCCCCGATCGGTGACGCCATCGAGACGGTAGCCGTCACGTTCTACCCTGGCACCGCCCCGTACCTCGTCGGCCACGATCGTCGTCCGCTCCGCAACGGTCCCGCGGATCGGTCCCGCGGCCGTGACCCCGTGTATCTCGACGGGAGCGTCGGCGCCGACGGCTCCGAGCTCCGGTTGGCTGAGCCCGTCGGACATGCTCCGGTCGTGATCGATCGACAACAAGGCCAGGTCTCGATCATGATCGACGGCTACGACCGCGGCGACCTCGGCCGCCTCGAACAGCGTGGACGGCGAGAAACCGGGCCACTGCCGATCCTGGGGCAGGTCGCCGGCGTCGACGACCCCGACGGCGCTTGCCCCGGCGATGACGTGGGCCGCCGTCACCATGATCCGGTCATCCAGTCGAACAGCGGAGCCGAGCGCGGCCGACGCCTGACCGCACCCGGTGGTCACGACGGCCACGACCCGGTCGGCCGGGTCCACGACGGCACCGTCGGTTCCGACCGGGACCGCAGTGGGCGCTTCGCCCGTGCACGCGGCGACGGCGACGGCGATGCCCAGGCCCAGCGCGGCGATCGATCCGGCCACGGGCCGCCGGTCGGTCGTACGCCTCGGTGTCGGCCGGAACCCGCTCACCTTCTAGGCTTCTGGCCGTGCGTCGACGTGTTCTGCTCCGATCGGTGAAGCGCCTGTTGCCCACCGACACCATCCACGGCGCCGCAATGCTCTGGGGGCTCCATCCCCAGGTCGTGCCGATGGCGCTGGCCGCCGTGGTGGCGGTGGGAGTCGTCGGTGCGGCCATCGGTGCGGCGACGACCACCGTCGTCCTCGTGGCGGCCGCCGGCGCGGCCACTGTCGCCGGTCTGACCCGGGAGTACCGGGTCCTGGCCCTCACCGACGACGACCTCGTGCTCATGAAGGGATCGACGATACGCCTGGCGGCCCGGGAGGTCCTGGAACGGCTTCCCCGCGACATCGAGTTCCGCAAGGCCGGTGGGAGCCTGCTCACCACCGAGTGGAGGATCGACGGAACCACCTATACCGTCCGGCGGGAGTGGGAGAAATCGATGGAGCAGATGGCGTCGCTGCTCTCCGGGTGAGACCGGGCTGACGACGGAGTGGGCAACACGTTGATCGATGGCTCGAGGGTAGTGTCCACCGGCCTCAAGGCGGGCGGTCACCAGCCGATGGAGGACGATGAGCGTGCACTCGATCACGGCCCCGAGAGCGCGCCCCGTGGCAACACTGCGTCGTCTCCTTCCCGACGGGCGCCGGCTGAGCTCCGACGAGTTCGCAATCCGGCAAGGGTGGCTGACAGCGCTGCTCGCGCTCCACATGCCTCCACTGATGATCGTCGGTGTGCTTCGCGGATACTCGTTCGAACATCTCGCGGCCGAGATCGTCGCTCCGATCGCGATACTGAGCTGGATCTCCGACATGCGGCGGCTCAACCCCGTGATCCGGGCTGCGGTGACCACGACCGGACTCACCCTCTGCAGCTCCGTGTTGGTGCACCTGACCGACGGACTGATCGAGAGCCACTTCCATTTCTTCGTTCTCGTACCACTCGTCACCCTCTATCAGCACTGGACCCCGTTCCTCGTCACCATCGGCTGGGTCGTGTTCCATCACGGCGTCGTCGGTGTGCTCGACCCTCGGTCTGTCTACAACCACCCGGCGGCCGTCGACTCACCGGTCAAATGGGCCGTCGTACACGGCATGTTCGTGTTGGCCGCCAGCGCCGCCAGCTTGATCTCGTGGCGACTCAACCAGAACGAACGGGAACGGACCGAGCTGCTCCTGGAAGCCAGCGCTCAGCCCCTCTACGGGCGGGATCTGCGGGGTCGGATCACCATGGCCAGTCGCTCACTGCTCGATCTGCTCGGTCTGGAAGCCGACGCCGTCATCGGCCGTCAGGACCACGATCTCCTCCACATCGGGGAGCGGGACGGCTGTGAGATCTGCCTGCACCTGGCCGACGGGACCACCGACCAACTGCGGTATCCACATTTCGAGATCGAGGGAAACCGCTTTCCCGTCGATCTGTCGAGCCGGCGGTTGGTCGCCGACGGGGCGATCGAGGGTGTGGCAGTCTCGTTCTCGGATGTGACGTTGCGGCATGCTCACGAGGAGGAGCTGAGGAAGCGGGCGCTGTACGACGACCTCACGGGCCTGGCCAATCGGACCATGCTTGTCGAGAAGGTGCGGGCCGCTCTCGGCCGGTTGCGACACAGCGGCGGCCATGTCGCCGTGATCTTCATCGATCTCGACGGCTTCAAGCTGGTCAACGACTCCTACGGCCATGCCTTCGGCGACCGCATTCTCATCGAGACCGCCGCTCGTCTGGAAAGGTCGGCCCGGATCAGCGAAACGGCGGCACGAATCGGTGGTGACGAGTTCGTCCTGGTCGTTCCCGATCTCGCCGAGCCGGAGCAGGCCGGTCTCATCGCCCGCCGCCTGGCCTCGAGCCTGGCCGAACCCATTTCGACCGAGGGTGTGGATGTGGCCGTGACGGCGTCGGTGGGGCTCCGGGTGACGAGCGACCCCGAGGACGATCCCCACAAGCTGTTGCGGGAGGCCGACGATGCGCTCTACGTCTCGAAGTTGCAGAACCGCGGTGGTGCGACCGAGTTCGATGCCACGATGCGCACCGACGCCGAACGGCAGCTGCGGATAGCAAACCTGTTGCGCGGCGCGGCCGGCCGCGGCGAGTTCCATGTCGTCTATCAGCCACAAATCGACGGGGAGACCGGCGTTCTCGTCGGCTTCGAGGCGCTCTGCCGCTGGCGGTCGGCTGAACTGGGCGACGTCCCGCCGATCGAGTTCATCCCGGTCGCCGAACGCCACGGCCTGATCGGCGAGATCGGGCTGTTCGTGCTGCACCAGGCGGTGGCGACGGTGAACGAGTGGTCGTCGACCTATGGTCCTCCCGACCTCCGGGTCTCGGTCAACGTCTCCCCCCATCAGCTCATCGACGGGGTGCTCACCGACACCGTTGCCGCCATGCTGGCGGCCAAGGTCATCGAACCGAGCCGGCTGATACTCGAGGTGACCGAGACCACGATGATGGGAACGATCTCCTCCGCGCTCGAACACCTGGCGACACTCCGGGATCTGGGTGTCCGGGTCTCCGTCGATGACTTCGGGACCGGGTATTCGTCGCTGGCCACCCTCCGGGCCCTCCCGGCCGACGAACTCAAGATCGACCGGGCCTTCGTGACCGATGTGGCCGACGACCCGAAGAATCAGGAGATGATCCGCGTGGTGGTGGCCATGGCCGAGGTTCTCGGCCTCGAGGTCACCGCCGAGGGGGTCGAAAGCCCCGAGGACATCGAGGTCGTCCGCCAACTCGGATGTGATCTCATTCAGGGCTATGCGGTCGGGCGTCCGTCGTCGGAGCCGCTCGGTGGATTCAAACCGCTCCTCGACGGGTGACAACCCACCGTGGGAACCACGCGTTCGCGGGCGAAAGCGGTCACGTTTGACCGTTCTCGCCCGCGAACGACTGCGAGGTGGCGGTGGTGATCGCCGTTAGATGGTCGTCTGCTGTGTGAGATAGGACCGTTCGGCCAGACCGTGCCACTCGGAGATGCCGTCGCGGAACTCCCGCCACGGTCCGAGGATCTCGGCGAACTTGGCGTCGTCGGCGGCCAGGCCGTCGAGCACCGACTCGGTTTCGGTCTTGAACGCCGTCATCAACTCGGGCGAGAACTCACGGATCTCGGCGAACTCCTTGATGGTCTGCAGGTCCCGTTGGTTGAGCACGTCGTAGAGGGCCATCGTGCGCATGTTGGAGTGGGCGGCCGCGTTCTGGATGGCTGCCTGGTACTGCTCCGGCAGGTTGTTCCAGTCCTCGAGACGGAACTGCACCTCGAGGGCGGTGCCCGGCTCCCACCAGCCGGGGTGGTAGTAGAACAGATCCGAGCCGAGTTCGTCGAGGCCCAGGATCAGGTCGTCGGTCGGACCGACGAACTCGGCCGCGTCGATGGCGCCGGTCTGGATCGAGGTCAGGATCTCACCGCCTGCCACGGTTACCTGCTCACCGCCGAGGTTGTTGAGCACGGTGCCGGCGATCCCCGGAATACGCATCTTGAGGCCCTGCAGGTCGGAGACCGTGTTGATCTCCTTGGAGAACCAGCCACCCATCTGGCAGCCGGTGGCTCCGGCGGGGAAGGCGATGATGCCGTACTCCTCGGCGTAGAACTCGTTGAGGAGGTCGATGCCGCCGCCCTCGTAGAGCCAGGCGTTCTGCTGGCGCTGGGTCAGGCCGAACGGCACGGCGGTACCGAACTGCTGGACCGGGCTCAGGTTCACGTAGTAGTAGGAGGCGGTGTGACCCGCCTCGGCGCCGCCGTCGCGCACGGCCGGTAGGACGTCGAGACCGCCGACGATCTCACCGGCCGGCTTGGGGCTGATCCGGAACCGGCCGCCGGTGAGGCGGGCCACTTCGTCGGCGAAGATGTTGGCCGAACCGAACAGAGTGACCAGAGACGTCGGCCAGCTCGTGGCCATGTTCCACTCGAGCTCCGGTCCGTCGGCCTGAACCTCGGTGACGGTCTCGGCCGTCGTGTCGTCGGTCGATGCCGCTGTCTCGTCGGTCGTCGACTCCTCATCGGTGGCGGCGCCGGTGTCCTCGTCGACCGTGGTGGTCGAGCAGGCGGCCAGGATGGCGGAGCTGGCCGCGAACCCGGCCACACCGTACCCGGCCTTGTTCAGAAAGGCCCGGCGACTGATTCCGGCCTCGGTTGGATCTTCGGTATGGGGTTCGACAGTCATGGCGACAGCCTCCTGTTTTTGATTGTGCGAGTTGGGTAGTGGGACAGGTCAGTAGCGCAGATCGTCGACGACGAGGATCAGCGGCAACGCGGCGTCATCGCCGTCATCGTCTTCGAGAATGGCCGACGTCTGGCACAGCTCGGGCGGAGCATTCGGATTGAAGAAGCAGTAGGAGAAATTGGTGATTCCGGGGACGAAGCCGAGGATGAACAAGGCGACGATCTGCAGGCCCATGAAGGGTATGGCGCCTTTGTGGATGTCGGCGGTCTTGACCTCCGGAGGGGCGACGCTCTGCAGGTAGAACAACGAAAAGCCGACGGGCGGGGAAATGAAGGCCATGTTGAGGTTGACCGCCATCAGAACCGCGAACCAGACGACCTCCTGGTCGGTGAACTCGAGGAGCTGCATCGCCGGGACGAAGATCGGGACCACGATGAAGGTGATCTCGAGGAACTCCAGGTTGATGCCGAGCAGGAAGACAGCGATCATCGCCACGATCACGAAACCGAGCTTGCCGCCGGGGATGCTGGAGAGCCACTCTGCCACCTGAGCCGAACCGCCGAGCTCCTGGAACATAAGACGGAAGAACAGCGAGCAGAACAGGAGCGTCATCACGAGGATCGTGATATTGGCCGTGGAGCGGGCGGCCTCCTTGACCGCCGGCCAGTCGAGCTTCCACCCGGGCGTGATGTGCTCGGCTCCGTCTTCGGTCAGCAGCCGGTCGAAGAGGTGGTTGAGTCCGGCAAGGATCAGGGCTCCGAGCACGCCGACCGCGCCGGACTCCGACGGCGTGGCGGTCCCGGAGAAGATCGAGATCAGCACCCCGGCGATGAGCACGAGCACCGGAACGATCGAGACGAGAACCTCGGCGACCAGCATGTTGCCGATCGCCACGATGATCACCGACAGGACGAACACCGCAGCAGCGCCGATCAACGCCACCCGGAGGCTCAGGAGGAGGCCGACGAGGAAGACCACTGCGGCGAGGGCGGTTCCGATGATCACGGCCGTTCTGATGCTCGGGTGGCCCTCCAGGCGGCGGTCCTCGGCCGGCATGATCGGGCCGACCTCGGGTTTCAGCATCGAGATGCCCAGGGTGTAGACGATGTAGAGGCCGCTCAGCAGCAGTCCCGGTACCAGGGCCCCGGCGAACAGGCCGATGATGCCGACACCGAGTTCACCGGCGAGCAGGATGAGCACGATGCTCGGCGGGAGCAGCTGGGCCAGCGTTCCCGATGCGGTGATGGCTCCGGTGGCCAGCTTGTGGTCGTAGCCGAGCTTGACCATGGCGGGCAGTGACAGCAGGCCCATCACGATCACGGTGGCGGCCACCACACCGGTGGCCGCAGCGAGGAGGGTTCCGACGACGATGACGGCGGCCGCCACGCCGCCCCGGAGGGAGCCCATGAGAAGCCCGAATGCGTTGAGGAGTCGCTCGGCCAGCCCCGATCGCTCGAGGATCGCCCCCATCAGCACGAAGAGCGGGACGGCCAGCAGTTCCGGACTTTCGATCGACTTGGCCCAGTTGGAAGGAAGCTGGCCCGCCAGGGTGCCCGGATCGAACGTGTTGAAGCTGATGGCGTTGGCCATGTCGCCGATGAAGGCGAAGGCCAGAGCCGTCGACGCGAAGCAGAAGGCGACGTTGTAGCCACTCAGAATGAGGGCCATGAACACCACGAACATCATGAGGGAGAGGAAGACGCCGAGGTCGAGCCCCATCACTTGCACGATTTGGGCGGCTATCACGGTCTTGCCATCACGGTTGTCACGGTCCTCGGGGTCACGGTCTTCGGTGTCACGCTCTTCTGGGTCACGGTCTTCATGCGCATCACATCCGCCTACTCGACCCGCAACGGTGCGTCGATCGTGTGGATGTCGGCCAGGTCCTCGCGCCCGGCGATGACGAAACCGGTCTTGATCATCTCGGCGAACACCTGGGCGGCCCAGAGAATGAAGGCGACGAAGATGAAGGCCCGGATCGGTCCGGCGGGGAGCTCCCCGGCGTTCACCGAGGTCACCCACGATTCCCATACCCGCCATCCGGCCGGCCATTCGCCGGCGCCGTCGTTGGCGAAGCGGTTGTAGCCCAGGGCGACGGCGGCGTAGGGCTTCAGGATGCGGATGCCGAGGATGAGGAACGGGAAGAAGAACACGGTGTGCATGATGAAGTCCAGCCACGCCTTTCGCCGCTGACTGAACTCGGCCCACCAGAAGTCGATGCGGGGGTTGATGCCCTCACGCACCCCGTAGTTCACACCGAGCAGGAACAGCATGCCGAAGCTCATCCACGCCAGCGACACCGTCTCGGCGAAGAGGATGTCGGTGTCGAACCAGTCGTTGGTGTAGCGGGTGATGACGTTGAAGAGCTGGAGGAAGAAGATCACCCAGGCCAAGATCATGGCCAACCGGCCGGTGAACGTGGCGACCGCCTCGATGGCAAGGCGGAGGCGGTGCAACAACATCGGTGAGGACGAGGCGGCGATGACGGCGATCGTCAACATCCACAGCCACCATGGCATACGGCCGATCAGCAGGTCGGCGCCGACGGCGGTGGCGATGACGGCGGCCACGGCCACGGCCAACGCGGCCCAGCCGATCGGGTGCAGGTGGCGAAACGGTCCGGTCCCGAACCGTTGGGCTTCGGAGGCGACGGCAACGTCGGTATCCCCACCGGATTGCTCCTCGGCCTCGCCGGCCGTCGGCTCAGACATGGGCTCTGCCGTCGCTACAATCTGCCACCCTGCTCCCCCTGGATGCCCATACCGTGACTGCCCCCACACTCACCTGACAGCGAATGCCCCCTGGCACTCGTGAATCGACCATGGCGCTATGAGCATACACAACGTCGGCTGGGCGGTCAGTAATCGGGGGCCTATTCGTCGCCTGCCGGTGGTTCGTCGTCGCCGTCGAGGAGGGGAGTGGCGGCGGGCGGATCGAGCTGTGGGGCGAGGGCCAGGTCGGCTTCGACGTCGACGGGGTCGTCGATGTGCAGCGCTCCGACGACCTGGAGGTAGTCGCTGTGGGCCTGGATCACCGCCGCCACCTCGGCCGGGTCGACGTCGAGGCCGACGACCTCGCAGCGTTCCATCACGTAGGCCACCGGATCGAACTGTTCGAAGATGACCGGTGGGGAATCGGTCGACGCCGGAGCCCAGTGGTAGGCCTGGATCCATTCGAGGTGAAGTCGCAGCAGCCGCCGGAGTTCGTCGTAGCTGAGGGAGGCGGTGACGGTGTCAGGTAGCGCCTGGGCGCAGAACTCGATCGCCTCGTGGCCGTCGATCACGATCTGATCGGGCATGGCCTCGGTCGTGCCGACGGCGTGGCCGACGAACAGGAACGCAGCCACGATCACGGCCGCGACGGCCGCCACGAGAAGAACGATCTCCATCGGTTGTCAGGCTACCGGTGATCTCGGTCCGTCGCCGGTTGACGACGGACCGAGGTTGTTCGCCTACAAGCCGATGCGCTGGGCCAGCAGCTCCCGGTGGTACGAAGGATCACCGAACAGCAGCTCGGAGCTCTTGGCCCGCTTGAAGTAGAGGTGCGCCGGGTGCTCCCAGGTGAAGCCGATGCCGCCGTGGATCTGAATGTTCTCCGCCGCGGCGCCGAAGTAGGCCTCGGAGCAGTAGGCCTTGGCCAGCGAGGCCACCGACGGCAGCTCGTCGTTCATCTCGGCCGCACACCACAGGGCGTAGTAGGCGGCCGACTTCGCCGACTCGACCTCGAGCAGCATGTCGGCGCACTTGTGCTTGATCGCCTGGAACGAACCGATGGGCCGGCCGAACTGGACGCGGTCCTTCGCGTACTGGACGGCCATGTCGAGCACGAACTGGGCGCCGCCGACCTGCTCGGCGGCCAGCGCCACCGCAGCAAGGTCGAGCACGGTCGACATGGTGTCCCAACCGCCGCCGTCGGTGCCGATGAGCGTGGCCGGTGTTGCGTCGAAAGTGAGGCGGGCCTGCTTGCGGGTCTGGTCCATGGTCGCCAGCGACTCGCGGGTGAGACCCGACGCGTCGCGGTCGACGGCGAACAGGCTGACACCGGCGTCGGTCCGGGCCGCCACCAGAATGAGGTTGGCGACGTGGCCGTCGAGCACGAACGACTTGACCCCCGACAGGGTGTGGCCGTCGCCGGAGGCCGACGCCTCCATGGTGACGCCCTCGGAGTCCCACCGGCCGTTCTCCTCGGTGAAGGCCAAGGTGGCGATGGTCTCGCCCGAAGCGATGCCGGGGAGGTGGGCCTTCTTGGCCTCGTCGTCACCCGAATGGAGCAGCGCGTTGGTGGCGAGGATGCCGGAGAAGAACGGTGCGCACAGCAGCACCCGCCCCATCTCCTCGAGCACCACGCCCAGTTCGACGAACGTGTAACCCTGACCGCCGAACTCCTCGGGGATGATCAGGCTCTGCAGACCCAGCTGCTCGGCCATCTGGGACCAGACGGCGTCGTCATACCCCTTTTCGGTCTCCATGAGCTCACGAACCGTGGCTTCGGAGGATTTGCCCTCCAGAAACGACCGTACGAACTGGCGAAGTTGTTCTTGTTCCTCGGAAAAGGCGAAGTTCATGGCGTCCAACCGTAGAGCGTCCCCCGCGGACCATGCCACCCGTGTTGTGTACATGCATGTACGCGTCTCGCTGCGATCGGCTATCGTGTGTCGGCAGTGACCACCGACAACCCCAACAACGAGGACGCCGAAGCCCGATCCGAGCCGTCGATAGGAGTGCGAGAACTGCGGGCGGCGCTGGCCACCCATCTGGACCGGGTCGAGGCCGGTGCGAGCTTCATCGTCGAACGTGGTGGCCGACCTGTCGCCCGCCTCGGTCCGATTCAGGTGAACCCGGTCGGCGGCGGGCTCGTCGAGATGGCTCGACTCGGTCTCATCAAACAGCCCCGCTCCGCGTCTGGTGTGTCGACGTCGGAGATTCGAGAACCGGCGTCGGCCGCAGCGCTTCCGGTCGACGTTCGGGTCGACCGCGTCATCCGCCAGGTTCGGGGCTGATGGCGGACGGTGGCCGGGCAACGATCCTCGTCGACGCGTCGGCGTTGCTGTGTCGGTACCTGCCGGACCGGCGGCAGCAGCAGATCGACGACGCCTGCGTTTCGGCGGAACGAATCGTCGTCACCGAACTGGCCCGCACCGAGGTCGAGCTGGGGCTCCACCATGCACTGGGAGCGGCCCAACCGGGCCCCGGTGCCCATCCGAGGAATCGCCTGATGGCCGACTGGGACCGGTTCTGGGTGCTGCCGATCGATCAGCAGTGCCTTCGACGGGCCTCGGACCTGGGGTGCCGGTACGGCTTGAACCTAGCGAACGCTCTTCACCTCGCCGCCTTCGACCGCGTGCCGCGACCGGCGACGCTGCTGACGGTCGACGACCGACAGATCGCGGCGGCCGCCGATCTCGGCTTCGACGTCGTCGAGGTCGGATCCGGCGGCACATCGGCTCACCAACTGCTCCGAACCGACTGACGGAGCTCGCCGTCGACGGCCGGGATCCGGTCGACTTGTGGGTTTAGAGCTTCGGTGCGATGGCGTCGCCAGGCAACGGTCCGTCCGGGTACAGCATCGACTGGAAACGTCGCATGCCGACCAGCCAGCGTTCGATGTCATCGCCCTTGCGGCGAACGTATTCGGCGACTTCGGGGTGGGGAAGCACCCAGAACCGGTTCTCGGCCACCGCCTCCAGACACAGGCGGGCCACGTCGTCGGCCTCCAGCACGCCGTCGGCTCCGGCGACACCGCCGTCCAGGTCGTCGCCCATGGCCCGGTTCTCGACGTTTGGGCTGTTGGCCAGGATGTTCGTGCGGACCGCCTGGGGGCAGAGGACCGACACGCCGATCCCCTGGTGATGGTGGGTGATCGACAGCCACTCCGCCAGCGCCACCGCGGCATGTTTCGTGATCGTGTAGCCGACCGAGCCGATCTGGCTGAGCAGACCGGCCGCCGAGGCGGTGTTGAGCAGGTGACCCTCACCTCGGGCGATCATCGACGGCAACACGGCCCGGGCGGCGTAGATGTGAGCCATCACGTGCACATCCCACATGCGGTTGAGGATCTCGTTCGACTCCTCCAGTCCGGCTGCGGTCACGAACCCGGCGTTGGAGCAGAACAGGTCGATCGGCCCCTGCGCGGTCTCGGTCCGTTCGACGAGATCCTGGATTGCGGCCTCATCGGAGACGTCCACTTCGAGTCCGGTTCCGCCGACCGCCTGGGCGACCCGGTCGGCCTGTTCGCCGTGGAGATCGGCGACCACGACATGGCGGGCACCGGCTCCCTTGGCGGCGACGGCGAGCGCCTCTCCGATTCCCGACCCGCCGCCGGTGACCACTACCACTCGATCCTTGATGTCCATGGGTGGGAACGATAGATGGCCATCGTCCGTCGGGCCATCTCCGAGCGATTTCGCGGTCATGCGATCGGCATGTACGGTTCAGGACATGCGAGCAGTCGTCATCGGTGGTGGAATCGCCGGCGTGTCCGCGGCCTACGCCTTGTCCGCTGCGGCCGAAGGCCGAGATCCGGTCGACGTCGTTCTGGTCGAGGCGGAGAAGGTGCTCGCCCACCACACGACCGGACGGTCGGCCGCCCAGTTGATCCTCAACTACGGTGTCCAGCCCATCCGAGCCCTGAGTCGCGCCAGCCTGGACTTTCTCCACAACCCTCCGGAGGCTCTCGTCGACCATCGTCTGCTCGAGCCTCGCGATGTGCTGACCGTGGCCTCGGACGAGCAACGGTCATCCGTCGATCGGTACCTGACCGAGGGGCGGGCCACCAATCCGGCCATCCGTGAGATCACCCTCGACGAGGCCCGAGTCCGCTTCCCGCCGTTGCGCACCGACTGGGCCGTCCGGGCCGTGCTCGAGCCCGACTCCTATGACATCGACGTCGCCGGACTGCACCAGGCGTTCGTGCGGGGGCTTCGGGCCAACGGGGGGACGATCCGCCTCGCCGCCCCGGTCGTCGGCCTCGACCGGCAATCGGCGGGGTGGGACATCTCCCTGGCCGACGGTACGACGATGACCGCCGACGTCGTGGTCAACGCAGCCGGGGCCTGGGGCGACGTGGTGGCGGAACGAGCCGGCGTCGCACCGGTCGGTCTGCAGCCGATGCGGCGCACCGCGTTCATGACCCCCAGCCGTCACGACGGGTCGAGTGGTTGGCCGCTGGTGGCCGACGTCGACCACAGCTGGTACGTGAAACCCGACGGCACCCAGCTGCTGTGCTCGCCGGCCGACGAGCAACCGAGCGAGCCGTGCGACGCCAAGCCGGAGGAGATCGACGTGGCGCTGGCCATCGACCGGATCAACACGGCGACGACGCTCGACATCCGCCATGTGGCCTCCAGCTGGGCCGGTTTACGTACGTTCACCACCGATCGGTCGATGGTGATCGGCCCCGAGCCGGACGAGCCGACGTTCGTGTGGTGTGTCGGGCAGGGCGGGACCGGCATCCAGACCGCCCCGGCCGCCGGGCGTCTTGTCGCCGACCTGGTCGTCGGCGGTGAGCCTGGGCCCGGTTTCGGTGATGTGGAGCTCGATCTCGCCGGGCTTCTTCCCGACCGCCTGCGCTGATCGGGCCGGTCGGGCGCAGTGATCTGTCGAAAAAAGAAGACAACCGCCCGCCCGTTGTGCAACAATCGCCATCACCAAGAGGAAGGAGGTGGTCCAACTTGCACGAGAAACGAATTGGGACCTTGGAGGTGGCTGGCCGCTAGTTCGGGCAGCTGGACCGCTTGCGAATCGCAACCAGTCCACCGTCAACCCGTCGAGTCGGCGAGGTCCCCGTCGACACCCACGATCGTCCGACCCGGGCGGTCACGGACCATTCCTCGGGTTGATCCAGCACCAAGAAGTTGGTTGACACCGGAGAGTCGGACTCGTCCGCTCTCCGGTGTCGCCGTTTTGATCGATCGGCCCCGACGGGTCGTGGTAGCGTATGAGCCGATGAAACGACCCGGTAACTTCGAGCACTTCCGATGGGTTGGCGACAAGCGCACCCAGATCGTCTACGACATCGATGCCATGACCGACGCCGAACCCATCAACGAGCTGATGGCCGTCGGCACGTTCATCTGCTTCGGGCCCGACACGCTGGCCGAGGCCCGCAACCGGGGCTACCGGCCCTTCAATGGCACAGGACACGACTGAACAAGAGACGGAGTCGGCTCCGGTCCCGATCACCGTCCGCTCCAGCGGCGGTACGGAGCTGGCCGGCACGATGGTGACCGCACCGCGTGCGGCCAGCCGGCGGGGGGTGAACTCGGTCCTGGTGCTCCACGGCTTCCCCAACGCCGACGTCGGAGCCGGCACGGTCGGCATCGACATGCCGGAGCTGTGTCAGCGGATCAACACCGAGCTTGGTTGGAACGCCATGACGATCCGGTTTCGAGGCTGTGGCCGGTCGACCGGCGAGTTCAGTCTGGCCCGCTGGGTCGACGACGCAACCGCCGCCTGCCGCCGGCTCCGGGCCGAGACCCAACCGGACAACTTGTGGATCGTCGGGTTCGGGACGGGAGGGTCGGTCGGCCTGGTCGCAGCGGCCGAGCTGACCGATGTTTCCGGTGTGGCCACCTTGGGTTCGCCGGCCGACTTCGACGACTGGGCGGCCAATCCTGACCGCCTGCTCAGCCACTCACGGGAGATCGGGGTGATCAGCTCGTCCGATTTTCCCTCCAACCGGAAACGGTGGGAAGCGGAGTTGCGCGAGGTTCGGGCGGTCGAGGCGGCCGAGCGGTTCCCGCCACGGCCGCTGCTCGTGCTCCACGGCTACGAGGACGAAGCCGTGCCCCATTTCGATGCCCGGATGCTGGCCGACGCCCACGGCGCCGCCGATCTTCGCTTCATCCGGGGCGGCAGCCATCACCTCCGCCACGACCCGAGGGCGATCTCGATCCTCCTCGGCTGGCTCGACCGCCAGTCGATGGTGGAGCAGCGCTGAGCGGGGGTTCAGGCGTCGAACCGAACGTTGTCGGACCGCCACGATTCCACTCGTTGGCGAGCCCCGGCCTCTGATCCAAGCCAGGCGATGGCCGCCACCGCGGGGAATCGCAACGGTCCGATCGCACAACCGGATGGGCGTTCGCGGGCGAGAACGGTCACTTCCGTTCGGTTTCGCCCGCGATCGCGTGCGGACGCGAGCAGGGGTGGAGATCAGCTCCGCCACGGGGCCGGTCGGTCGGTGTCGAGCCCGTAATGCTCGATCGCCTCGGCCAGGACCGATCGTTCGACATCGCCGTCTTGCGCCAGTTCTTGGAGCACGGTGAGCACCACATTGGGGGCGTCGGTCTCGAAGAACGAGCGCAGCGTGGCGCGGTCGTCGGATCGGCCGTAGCCGTCGGTGCCGAGCGCGGTGAACCGATTCGGGACGAAGCGGGCGATCTGCTCGGGCACGATCCGCATGTAGTCGCTCACCGCCACCACCGGACCCGGGCACTCGGCCAGAAGCGAGGTCACCAGAGGCACCCGGGGCTCGGAGGTGGGATGCAGGCGGTTCCACCGCTCGACCTCCATCGCCTGCTCCCGCAGCCGCTTGTAGTTGGTCGCGCTCCACAGGTCGACACCGATCTGCCATCGTTCCGCCAGTTCCTGTTGGGCCTCCCGAGCCGCCGAATGCGATGGTCCGGAGAACAGCACCGACGCCTTGGCCGGCACCCCATCGGGGCTGGATGCCCACTGGTAGAGGCCCTGCAAGATCCCGTTCTCGGATCCGTCGGGCTGGGGCGGCTGGTCGTAGTTCTCGTTGTAGATGGTGAGGTAGTAGAAGATGTCCTCGTTGTCGACGTACATGCGCTTGAGGCCGTCCTTGACGATCGCCCCCAGCTCGTAGGCGAACGCCGGATCGTAGGCCTGACAGGCCGGGACGGTCGAGGCGAGGATGAGGCTGTGCCCGTCCTGATGCTGGAGGCCCTCACCGGCAAGCGTCGTTCGACCGGCGGTCGCGCCCATGAGGAATCCCCGGGCCCGGGAGTCGGCGGCCGACCAGATGAGGTCGCCGACGCGCTGGAATCCGAACATCGAGTAGAACGTATAGAACGGCACCATCGGAACACCCCGGTGGGCGTAGCTGGTGGCCGCCGCAATCCAGCTGGCGGTGGCGCCGGCTTCGGTGATGCCCTCCTCGAGGATCTGGCCGTCGGAATCCTCGGTGTAGGACAACAGAAGCTCGTGGTCGACCGGTTCGTAGAGCTGTCCGAAGGGGGCGTAGATCTCGAATTCGCGGAACATCGAGTCCATGCCGAAGGTTCGGGCCTCGTCGGGAACGATCGGCACCACCCGCTTGCCGAAGCCCTCCTCCCTCATCAGCTCCCGCAAAAGGTTCGTGAAGGCCATCGTCGTCGACACCTCACGACCGCCGGATCCCTCGGTGGCCGGTTTGAACGGCGCGTCGCTGGGAAGGTCGAGCGCCCGCCGGGTTCTGGTCACCCGCTGGGGGAGGGGCCCGTCGAGTGCCCGGCGGCGGGTGACCATGTACTGGTGCTCGACTGAATCGGGTTCCGGACGGAAATAGGGCGGGACGCCCTCCGACAGCGACTCCTCGGGGATCTCCTCATGGAGGTAGAGCCGATCCCGCAGTTCGAGCATCTGATCGCGGGTCATTTTCTTGATCTGGTGCGTGGCATTGCGGGCCTCCAGGCCCTGACCCAGCGTCCACCCCTTCACGGTCTTGGCCAGGATCACGGTCGGTTGGCCCTCGTGCTCGGTGGCCGCCTTGTAGGCCGCGTACACCTTCTGATAGTCGTGGCCGCCGCGGGGCAGGTTGCGCAGCTCCTCGTCACTCAGGTGCTCCACCAGCTTGCGGAGCCTCGGGTCGGGGCCGAAGAAGTGCTCCCGGATGTACGAGCCGTCCTCGACGGCGTAGCGCTGAAACTCGCCGTCCACGGTGGTGTTCATCTTGTTCAGGAGAATGCCGTCGACGTCACGCTGCAACAGCTCGTCCCACCGGCCGCCCCAGACCACCTTGATCACGTTCCAACCGGCACCCCGGAACACGCCTTCCAGCTCCTGGATGATCTTGCCGTTGCCCCGTACCGGGCCGTCGAGCCGTTGGAGGTTGCAGTTGATGACCCAGGTGAGGTTGTCGAGCCCCGACCGGCCGGCCAGCGAGATTGAGCCGAGGGTTTCGGGCTCGTCGGTCTCGCCGTCGCCGAGGAAGGCCCACACCCGGGAGTTCTGGGTGTCGTCGATCCGCCGGCTTTCGAGGTATTTCAGAAAGCGGGCGTGGTAGATCGAGTTGATCGGGCCGAGGCCCATCGACACGGTCGGATACTCCCAGAAGTCCGGCATGAGGCGGGGGTGGGGATAGCTCGACAGGCCGTGGCCGCCGACCTCGAATCGGAAGTTGTCGAGGTGGGCGGCGTCGAGGCGTCCCTCCATGAAGGCACGGGCGTAGACGCCGGGGGCGGCGTGGCCTTGGAAGTAGACGGCGTCACCGGGCAAGCCGTCCTCCTTGCCCCGGAAGAACCAGTTGAACCCGACCTCATAGAGTGCGGCCGACGATGCGAACGTGGAGAGGTGGCCGCCGATGCCGTCGGATTTCTTGTTGGCCCTGATGACCATCGCCGCCGCGTTCCACCGGATGAAGGCCCGGATCCGCCGCTCGATGTGCTCGTCACCGGGGAAGAACGGCTGCTGCTCGGTCGGGATGGTGTTCAGGTAGTCGGTGGAGACGCCTTCGGCGTTGCCAAGCTGGAGTTCACGAGCATGCTGGTTCAACCGTCCCAGGAGATAGCGGGCCCTGGTCTTGCCCGCAGCGCTGTTGACGGCCTCCAGGGATTCGATCCATTCGGCGGTTTCTTCGGGGTCGATGTCGGGAAGTTGACTCAGGAAGCCGTTGCTCATGGAAACCATTGTGCACCAGAGAGCGTGCGTTCGGCACGTACTCCCCGAGGTTGGCGAAGGTCGCGGCGGCCGGGGCCTGTGCCACTACCATCGTCGTGGTGCCCGAGCCCTCTCCCGACACCACCGAGCCGCCGAGCGCAACCGATTCCGCTCCGGCTGATCCTGCCCACTCGTTCACGACCGTGTACACCGACGGCGCCTGTTCGGGCAACCCGGGTCCAGGAGGTTGGGCGTGGGCCACGGTCGACGGACGGCAGGCATCGGGCGGCGATCCCGACACAACCAACCAGCGGATGGAACTGACCGCTGTGCTGAAGGCGCTGCAGGCCATCGACGGGCCGGTCAGCATTCACTCGGACTCGACGTACGTGGTCAACTGCTTCAACGACCGGTGGTACGAGGGCTGGTTGGCCCGCAACTGGCGAAACTCCCAGAAGAAACCGGTGGCCAACCGTGATCTGTGGGAGCCGCTGGTCGAGATCTTCGAACGTCGGCGCCCGGACCTTAGGTTCGTCTGGGTCAAGGGCCACTCCGGCGATCCGATGAACGATCTGGTTGACGCACTCGCCGTCGCCGAGGTCGACCGCCTGCGTCCGGCTGATCGGTCGCTGGAGAGCCCGGTGGATGAGGCCGGACCGACCCCGCCGTGGCCGATCGAGCGGGCGGTGGCGGTCACCGGTGGAGCCGAACCATCGAGCGAGTCCCTCGAGGGCCTGGTCGAGACCATCGCCGGTCTCGATCCGGGATACGACGTCGTGGTGTCCGGACTCCGGCGCGGCGCGGAGCTGGTGGCCGGCGAGTCGGCGGTCGACCACCGGATTCCGCTCGGTGTCGTGCTTCCGTTCGTCGACCCGGCCGCCCGGTGGCCGTCGAGCGATCGCAGTCGATTCGATCGCTGTATCGAGGCGGCGGAGTGGGTGGTGACGCTCGATGGCAACATTGCCAAACCGGGCGCGGCCGTGGCCCGGCGAAACGACTGGCTCTGGTCATCGGTCGTCGGCGTGATCGTCGTGGACGATTCGTCACTGGTCGACAGGCTCGACGAGTTGGGCCTCGGCGTCGTGGCCATCGACCCGGATTGACCGGCCGACTCGACTGGTCGATTCGACGGTGGCTCTAGGCCACCCAGCGAATCGAAAGGGAGCGGAACGCCTCGTTGACCTCCCCCAGCATCGATAGTGCCAGGTCGACGTTGCGGTGGTTGGCGTCGGGCCCGGGTGTGAGATCCGACACAAGACTCCGGTGGGCCCGTTCGACCTCGTCCCAGCTGGCACCGCTGCCGAGCCCCAGGGCCGCCAGATGCCGGCGAATAGTCGGTGATTCAAACATCGAATGGTCCATTGCGCGCCGTTCCCTATCTGTCGACCGAAACGAGCACTAACGGAATTTCCGTTGTCGCCAAGGGTGCTACTCACCGCCGATCGACTCTCACCAATCTGGTCGCTTCAGGGTCGCAATGAAAGCATGAGGGAAAGATCACCCATGTCGATCCAGATCGGATCATCGGTGCCGGCTCCCGCAATGACGTCCGCCGATGATCGGGGCAGGCGCTATTCGACCACCGACGCCAGCCGCTCGAGCGTCTTCGTCATGTTGATGACATGACGGTCGGGGTAGCCGACCCATTCGTAGAACGGTGGGAATCGGGAGCTGGACCAGTCGAACGACTCGGTGACAAGGGTGTGACCGTTGGGCAGCGGTTCCAGCTCATAGCGCCAGATGTGATGGCCGAAATGCCGCCACGCGATCAACCGGTCTGGTTCGAACTCGACCACGGTGTTGCTGATCCGGTACGGAACGCCCAGTTTCATGTCCATCCCGAACCGGGAACCCAACTCGAGGCGGGTCTGGCTGTCGTCGAGAGCCCCTTGGACGGTGCCGGACCCGTCGATCAAGCTGTGATTCGCCGGATCGGCCAGGATCGAAAAGATCGTGGAGGCGTCGGCGGCCACCTCCCGGGCGACGGACACAGTTCGATCAGACACGACCTCAGCCTAATGGGAGTCGACCGGTGTACCTGCAGCCACCCGCAACCCGCCGGGTGATGCCGGGTTCAGTCGAGGACGTGTCGAAGCGCTTCGGTCACCGTCTCATGGGCGAACGAGAATCCGTTGTCGACCAGCACCGCGGGCTCGACCCGCTGGCCCTCGAACAAGAGGCTGTCGGCTCGATCGGTGCCGAGCAGTAGGCGGGGACCGAACGCCGGGACCGGCAGGAACGCCGGCCGGTTCAGGACGTCGGCGAGCGCCTCGGTGAACTCGGCGTTGGTCACCGGATTCGGTGCCGTGAGGTTCACCGGCCCCGAGATGGCGTCGTGGTCGAGCAGGAAGCGGATGGCGCCGACCTCGTCGTCGATGCTGATCCACGAGAAGTACTGGTCGCCCGAACCAAACTTTCCACCGAGGCCCAGCTTGAACAGCGGCAGGAACTTGGGGAGCACGCCGCCCTCGGCGTCGAGCACGATGCCGGTACGGAGGAAGCACGTACGGATGCCGGCGTCGACCGCTGGCTTGGCCGACGCCTCCCAGGCTTCGACAAGATCGGCCAGGAAACCTTGACCGCGGCCGGACTCCTCGGTCAACACCTCGGCCCCTCGGCTGCCGTAATAACCGATGGCCGATCCTCCGAGAAACACCGATGGCGGCTCGGACGCCGTCGCGCAGGCGTTCGCCAGCAGGGACGTGGTGTCGGTGCGGCTCTCGACCAGGGTGCGTCGATAGTCGTCGGTCCAACGACGGTCGCCGATCCCTGCGCCGGCCAGGTTGATGACCGCATCGGCACCGCTGATGGCTTCGGAGTCGAGTTGCCCGGCGGCAGGATCCCATTCGATCTCGTCGGAGCCTGGTCGGGGCGGCCGGCGGACGAGACGAATCGGGCGGTGACCGGCCGCCGTGAGGGATTCGCGGAGTGCGGTGCCGATCAGCCCGCTCGATCCGGCGATGACGATTTCCATGCTGATAGGTCTCCTGAGGGTGGCTGACGCCGGTTAGGGTGACGGCTGTGAGTACTCGAATGCTACTCGTGCTCTCGCTCTTGTGCGGGCTGGCGATCCTCGCCGCGTTCGCCGTGCAGGTTCTGGTTTCCCGGTGACGGAACAGTCGAGGGGCATCTCGTGCTCTTCGTCCGGGTTCTTCGTTCGCCGGCCCGGGTTCGGAGGCGGGAGAGGCGCTAGTATCGGCGTCTGGATCGACGGAGGTGATTCCACTGAGCAGTCAACACTTTGACGTCGCGGTGATAGGCGGCGGGCCGGCCGGCTACGCCTCCGCCCTGTACGGCGCATCGGCCGGTCTGTCGATCGCGCTGGTCGAACACAACAAGATCGGCGGTACCTGCCTCAACGTCGGCTGCATACCGGCCAAGGAACTGCTGGAGACGGCCAGCGTCTTCCGCACGGTCTCCCACGCCGCCGACTTCGGTGTTCTGGCCGATGCTCCGGGCCTGGAGTGGTCGAAGACGCTGTCTCGCAAGCAGGGGATCATCGACCAGCTCGTCGGGGGACTCACCGGCCTGCTCAAGGGGCGTAAGGTCACCCTGTTCGACGGTCGGGGCCAACTCGGTGGTGATCACCGCACGGTCAACATCAGCGGTGGCGAGTCGGGGGATGTGGCCATCACCGCCGACAACATCGTCCTCGCCGCGGGGTCGGTCACCCGCTCGTTGCCCGGTTTCCCGATCGACGGCCAGCGGATCGTCACCTCCGACGAACTGCTGTCGATCCCGTCACTGCCGGCCTCGGCGATCGTCATCGGCGGTGGAGCCATCGGTTGTGAGTTCGCGTCGATGATGAGCGATCTCGGCACCGAGGTGACGATCCTCGAATACATGCCCAAGATCCTTCCCGGTTGTGACGTCGACGTCACCAAGGTGGTCGAGCGGTCCTTCAAGAAGCGGGGGATCGACATCCGGACCGGGGTGGCCGTCGAGAGCCAGACCACCTCCGCCGACGGCGTCACCGTCACATTCGGTGACGGCGAACAGCTCACCGCCGAGACCGTCGTCATGTCCGTCGGTCGCCAGCCGGCGTCATCGACCCTCGGCCTCGAGAACACGTCGGTTCAGGTCGACGAGCGGGGCTTCATCGTGGTCGACGACCATTGTCGCACCGGGGTCGACGGGGTCTGGGCGGTTGGTGATGTCATCAACACCGCCCAGCTGGCCCACATCGGCTTCGCCGAGGGCATCCTCGTCATCGGCGACATTCTGGGCGAGAACCCGGTGCCGGTCGACTACGGGAAGGTTCCGTGGTGCATCTACTGCCATCCCGAGGTCGCCTTCGCCGGCCATTCCGAGGAGTCGGCGAAGGAGGCCGGATTCGACGTGGTGGTGTCCAAGCACCGCTATGCCGGCAACGGCCGGGCCATGATCGTCGGCGAGACCGACGGTCTTGTGAAAATCATCGCCGAGAAGCAGGCCGACGGCACGGGGGGCCGGATCCTCGGGGTCCACATGGTCGGTCCTTGGGTGACCGAGCAACTCGGACAGGGCTATCTGGCCGTGAACTGGGAGGCCACCGTCGATGAGGTGGCCCAGTTCATCCAGCCCCATCCGACGATGAGCGAGTTGTTCGGTGAGTCGGTACTGGCGTTGACCGGCCGCTCGCTCCATTGATGACGTCGCCACCCGCCGGCCGCGACACGCATCGTCGGGCACGGATCGACGGAGTGTTCGCCTCGACCGACCTCAGCGTCCTAGTCTGGTGACGAACCATCGGACTCGATCGCGGCGATCGAACGTTGCGCCAACCAAACCGCGCTATCAACAGCTACATGAGGAGTTGACGACCAGTGGCCCAAATTGAGATGCCCCAACTTGGTGAGACCGTCACCGAAGGCACCATCACCCGGTGGTTCAAGTCGGTCGGGGACACGGTGAGTCAGGACGAGGTGCTCTTCGAGGTCTCCACCGACAAGGTCGACTCAGAGGTACCGTCGCCGGCTACCGGCACCCTCACCGAGATTCTGGTTCCCGAGGGAGAGACCGTCGACGTCGGCACCGTTCTCGCCGTGGTGTCCGACGGAGCCGCCGCACCGGCCGACGGGCCCGCCGAGAGCGCGCCGGCTGCCGAGGAGCCTCCGCCGGAGCCCCAACCGGCGCCGGAGCCCCAACCGGCACCGGAGCCCCAACCGGCGCCCGAACCCGCCGCAGCCGCTCCTGCAGCCGAGCCGACCGCTCCGCCGGAGGCGACTCGGGCCGCCCCGCCGCCATCGCCCGAGCCGGCAGCGGCCGAGCAGCCTGCGGCCGGCGACGGTGGCCCGTCCCGCACCGAGGGCAAGGTGCTGTCACCGGTCGTTCGACGCCTCATCAACGAGTACGGGATCGACCCCGACCAGATCGAGGGATCCGGTCTTGGTGGTCGGATCAGTCGCGACGATGTTCAGCGCCACATCGAGGCCAACCACCTGACACCGGTCGACGGGGGCCAGGCTGCACCGGCCCAGCGTGCGGAGGCGCCCGCTCCGGCGGCCGAGGCGCCCCAACAGCAGGCTCCGGCGCAGGCCCAACCAGCACAACCCCAGCCGGCAGCCGCTCCGGCTCCGGCGCCCGCGCCGTCATCGGCACCGGTACCGGCCCCAGCGGCCCAAGCGGGCATCCGCGACGTCGTCGTGCCGCTGTCGAACATCAGGCTGCGGACGGGCGAGCACATGGTGATGTCGAAATCGGTGGCACCGCACACGCTCACGGCGATGGAGATCGATTACGAAGGGGTGGAGAAGGTTCGCAAGAGCCACGGTGCCGACTTCAAGAGCCAGGAGGGCTTCAGCCTCACCTACCTCCCGTTCATCTCGCGAGCGACCATCGACGCGCTGCGGGAGTACCCGCACCTCAACGCTTCGGTCGGCGACCGGGAGTTGATCGTGCACAACTATGTGAACCTCGCCGTCGCCGTCGATCTCGACTTCCAGGGTTTGCTGGCGCCGGTCGTTCGTGACGCCGACGGCAAGCGCATGCGGGCCATCGCCCGCGACATCTCGGACCTCGCCCGGCGGGCCCGGTCCAAGCAGCTGTCGCCCGACGAGCTGTCGGGAGGCACGTTCACCCTCACCAATGCCGGTGGCTACGGCACGATGATGCAGTTCCCGATCATCAACCAGCCGCAGGTGGCCATTCTGTCGACCGATGCGGTCAAACGGAAGCCGGTGGTCATCGAGGACGATTACGGCAACGAGTCGATCGCGATCCACTCGGTCGGTGTGCTGGCCCTGGCCTGGGACCACCGGGCGATCGACGGCGCCTATGCCGCGGCCTTCATGGCCCGGGTGAAAGAGATCATCGAGACGAGAGACTGGTCCACAGAGATCGCCTAGGAGGTCGGCGGATCGCCCGACAGGGCGGAGGCCGTGTTCCGGACAGGGCGGAAGCCGTGATCCCGACAGGGTGGAAACCGTGACAGTTCCCCAACCGTACGCCACCGAGAAGACCATCAGGGTTCGCTGGCTCGGTCGGGTGCCCTATCGCGAGGCCTGGGATCTGCAGCAACGTCTGCACGCGGGGTCCGACAACCACCTGCTCCTCCTCGAGCACCCGCCCGTCTACACCCTCGGGCGCAGCGGTTCGGAGTCCAACATCTTGATCGACCCCGGTGCCGGCGACACCGAGGTGATTCGGGTCAACCGCGGTGGCGACGTCACCTTCCACGGGCCGGGCCAGGTGGTGGGCTATCCCATCGGTGACGTGGCCGGTCGACGAGGGGGCGGCATGGCCGACACCGCGGCCTACGTCGCCTCGGTGGAGAACTACCTGATTGCGGTGCTCGCCGATCTCGGCCTTACCGCCGGACGGCTCGAACGGTATCCGGGTGTCTGGATCGACGCCGACGGTGCCCGCCCCCGCAAGATCGCCGCCATCGGCGTGCGGCTGACCCGGGGCCGGTCGATGCACGGTTTTGCGCTCAATGTCGATGTCGATCTCGCCCGGTTTGCGCAGATCGTGCCCTGCGGGATCGCCGAATACGGTGTGACGTCGCTGGTGGCCGAAGGGGTCGACGCCTCGATGGAGCAGGTTGTCGGCGCGCTGACCGACCGGGCATCCGAGGTGTTCAGCGCGTCTCGGAACGGTGTTTCCCCCCACCAGGTCGAGTTCGCCGGCGAGGTCTTCCGCCGCCGGCCCGAGGACCTCTCGGCGTTCAGCCGGGGTCTCGGTCCGGGCGCACCCACCGGGGCGGAAACGGCGGCGAACACCGGGGTTCCGGTTCGCCTCGGCCAGAGGCTGTCCGAGGCCGGAGTCGACCCGGACACCGACATCGGCTGGCG
Organism: Acidimicrobiales bacterium; assembly: GCA_965216675.1. Classification (GTDB taxonomy): domain Bacteria; phylum Actinomycetota; class Acidimicrobiia; order Acidimicrobiales; family SZUA-35; genus JAHELU01. The sequence continues at coordinate 5,081,174 of CBDCGK010000004.1, forward strand.
TAAACCGTCATGGATGCGGGTCAAGCTGGCGACCGGCGAGAACTACAACCGCCTGAAGAAGACCTCAAAGGATCTGGCGCTGACGACGGTGTGCGAGGAGGCGGGCTGTCCCAACATCTTCGAGTGCTGGAACGAGGGGACCGCCACGTTCATGTTGCTGGGGGAGCGCTGCACCCGGGCCTGCGGCTTCTGTCTCGTCGACACCCGCAAACCGCAGGCGGTCGACACCGACGAACCACGTCGGGTTGCCGAAGCCGTTCGCGAACTGGGTATCGACTTCGCGGTGCTGACGATGGTGGCCCGGGACGACCTGACCGACGGTGGCGCCGACATCGTGGCCCGCACCGTCGACGGGATCCGGGTTCTCGCCCCCGGAGTCGGTGTCGAGGTCTTGATCTCCGATCTGGCCGGGTCGGCCGACAGCCTGGCCACCGTGGCCGCCTCCAGACCCGACATCCTCAACCACAACATCGAAACCGTGGCCCGACTGCAGCGGGCCGTGCGTCCGTCTGCTTCCTACGCCCGGAGCCTCACGGTGCTGGCCCGGGGCGCCGATCACGGCTTGGTGACCAAATCGGGCCTCATCGTCGGGATGGGCGAGACGTTCGACGAGGTGGTGGCGACGCTGGCCGATCTGGCGGCGGTCGGGGTGCGTATCGTGACCATCGGCCAATACCTGCGGCCCACCTCGCACCATCTTCCGATCGCCCGGTGGTGGGAGCCGTCGGAGTTCGAGGCGTTGAAGCGGATCGGTGAGAACGAGATCGGGATCGACCATGTGGAGTCGAGCCCGTTGACCCGTTCCAGCCATCATGCGGGCTCGGTGGCCCAGGACCTCAACCCGACGGGGTATCGGGAGGCCCGACCGACGTTGGTCGAGATCGGGGTCAAGCCGGGGTCCCCCGGCGAAGCGGGGTAGACCTACCGCTGTCCGGCGGTGGCGCCGGCTTTCATCGTCCGCCGCTTTCGCTCGACCGTGCCGAACCAGAGACGGGCGACGACGATCCACACGGCGTGGAGCAGCGCCATCACGTATGAACCCCGCACCAGCCAGCCGAGAAGAGCGACGCCGACGCCGAACTGGTGTCCGGCGAACGCAAGCCGCTTCTGACCGTTCACGATCGTTGTGAGGCGGGATGCCAACGGGAGCGCCAACGCGTAGCCGGCGATGAACAACACGGTTGACACGGGATGCACCGGTCCAGTGTGCCAAACGCCTCGAGGTTCACCTCGTGCCCAGCCGGGCTGTGGCAGTCGACCCACAGCACGGCTCGGGCCGGAGCAACAGTCAGCGAAGCTCGATGGCGTTGACGGAGGGGGCCTGTTCGGAGCGGGCCGAGCGGCGCAGATGCGAGCGGTCGACCGGCGGCCGTCGCTTGGCGTGGGCTTGTTCGAGCATGGCCCGGGTCCGACGACGCAACTCGGTCCGAAGGTCGGCCACGTGATCCCGCAGTTCGCCGTGGGCCAGCTCGAAGGCCGACAGCAGCCGGTCGTCGAGACACCATGGCGGCTCGCGCAGCAACCTCATCTCGGCCGCTGAGACCTCGAATTCGTAGCGTCCGACCGGGGTGAACAGGAGCCGGCCGGCCGACGAGATGATGGCCTTGCGGCGCAACTTGCCCTGCCACCAGGCCCCCACCTCGTTGATACGGCTGTCGATTGCCGCCGCATCGGTGAACTCGTCGACACCGGCCCGGGCCACGGCCACGGCCGCGGCGAGTATCGGGTCCGCGTTCGCGGCGTTCGGTTGCCGCCCGTCGGGTCGGGTCCCGGCCGCCGCGCCGAAGTCGGGGCGGGCCACGACGTCGACCGCGAACTGCTGGTAGGCCCGCATGAGCTCCTCCTGCTCATCGGCGATCACCTGGGTCATCTCGCTCAGGAATCGCTGGGCCCTCGGATGGGCCGTCTTCTCCCAGTAGTCCGACGGACGTGGTGCCCTGCCGTGGCGATACAGTTCGGCCACCTTGCGGTGGGAGGTCCAGAGGCGCTTGTCGGTCAGGTCATGGGCGGCGAGCGTCGTCTCCAGACGATGCGACAGCAGCCCGGCGATCGATGCGGCGCGTTGTCTGAAGCGGTCGTCGGCCGGATGCAGGCTGGTCGGGGCGTCGGGCGCGTTCTGCATTACCCCCTTCCTGTCGGCGGCGTTCGGCCTTCCGGCAAGGGGCCGAACGGTCCATTGTCGGTGCTGGGCCGCCTGCCGGCCCGCATCGGTGGGCCGGTACCCGGATACGATCTCAGCCATGTTTGATGAGCGTCTCGACCGGGTTCGTGCGGCCATGATCAGCCGCAACATCGATGCGTTGCTGCTGTCGGTCGGCTCCGACCTCCCCTGGCTCGTCGGCTATGAGGCGATGCCGCTCGAGCGGCTGACGATGCTCGTCGTCCCCGTCGATGGTCAACCCGAGCTGGTGATGCCGGCGCTCGAGGTGGCCCGGGTCGTGCCACGACCGGACGTGTTCTCGATCCGACCGTGGACCGAGACGGAGGATCCGGTGCGGATCGTGGCCGACCGGGTACGCACCATGGGTTCCCTCGCCATCGGCGACCGCACCTGGAGCCGCTTCCTGGTGGCGCTGCAGCACGAGCTTCCGAACGCCGCCTGGTCGTCGGCCACCCCGGTGATCGGACCGTTGCGGGCCGTCAAGACCGCATCGGAGGTCGAACGGCTCCAGGCCGCGGCATCGGGTGTCGACCGGATCGCCGCTGCGCTCCAAGCCGGCGAGATCCCGCTCATCGGACGGACCGAGGCCGAGGTCTCGGCGGAACTCGGCCGTCGCATCCTGGCCGAAGGCCACGCCAGGATCAACTTCGCCATCGTCGCCGCCGGTGAGAACGCCGCCAGTCCGCACCATCATGCCGGCGACCGGGTCATCCAGCCCGACGAGGTGGTTCTGTGCGACTTCGGGGGTACGACCGCCGAACCCCACGGCGAGCCCGGCTACTGTTCCGACATCACCCGCTGCGTCTACACCGGGACGCCACCCCCCGAATTCGCCGAGCAGTACGCGGCCCTTCTCGAAGCCCAAGCCTCCGCCGTTCAGGCGGCCACGGCCGGGACGTCGGCCGAAGCCGTCGACCGGGTCGCTCGTGACCGCCTCGCCGCCGCCGATCTGGATCAGTGGTTCATCCACCGGTTGGGTCACGGCATCGGCGTCGAGGAGCACGAGGATCCCTACCTGGTCGAGGGCAACACGGCCCCGCTCGAACCGGGCAACGCCTTCTCGGTCGAGCCCGGCTTCTACATCGACGGCAAATGGGGCGCCCGAATCGAGGACATCGTGGTCTGCACCGACGATGGACCGCTCGCACTCAACCAGGCCGATCACGAACTCGCCGTCCTCGAAGCCTGACCGTTCCGTGACCGTGTCGTACCAGTGCTGAAACTCTCGGCGGCCAACGTCCTGCTGCAGTGGGCCACCGGCGGCCTGCTGTTCTGCTGGGTGACCACCCGGCATCGCCAAGTCGGCTTGGGATATGGATGGCTGCTGCGCGCCGTCTACGGGCTGATGGCCCTCGGCTCGGCGTGGGCCGGTTGGCGTTTCGGCCCCGATCCGATTCGCGATGCGGCCGCACTCGGCGTGGCGGTGGCGACGGCTGCGGCGCTGGCCCAGTCGGTTGTGCGTCGTCGGGTCGGAGTGACCCACCAGAAGGAGCTGGCCGAGCAGAGATCGGCCCGGGTGGCGTCGATGACCGGCATCGATCGGGCCGCGACGGCCAAAGAAGGCACCGGGCCCGAGTTCGATCCCCGGCTCGACCTGATTGCGCCCGTGATTGGTCTCGTCGGGGTTGTGGCCGCCGGCCGTTTCGGTGATCCGGCCTGGTTGGCCACCGCGCGGCTGTTGGCCGGCGCCATGCTGTTGGGCGCGGTGAGCGATGCCATGCTGTTGGGGCACTGGTACCTCGTTCAACCCGGTCTGAACCGGCGGTACCTGAGCGAGCTCGTCGGTTGGACCGGGTGGACCTGGCTGGCCACCGTCGTCCTCCTGTTCGTCCCGACCGGCATGGTGTCGGTGCTCGGAGGCGACATCGACGACGGCTGGGGTGGTCTCCTCGGCTGGTTCTGGGTCGCCTGCGCGGTGGCCACCGCGGTGCTGGTCGGGGCTACCCGAGCCGCCCTGCGAGAGCGGCAGTACGCGGCGGTGATGGCCGCCACCGGCCTCCTCTATCTGGCGATCCTCACCGGATTCGGCACCGATCTGGTGGCCAGGGCCCTGCTCGTCGGAAGCTGAGTCCCGCCGGTCCGGCAAGACGTCGGCCAATCGGTCGCAGGTACCGTGCGATCAGGGCAGGCACTATCGTTGGAGCGGTACGGACCGAAGGGAACAGCATGCCTCGTGCCATCTGGAGTGGAGCAATCAGCTTTGGTCTCGTCTCGGTGCCCGTGAAGCTCTACACGGCCGTCAGCCGCAAGAGTGTGCGGTTCAACCAGATCGACTCGAAGACGAACAGCCGCGTCAAACAGAAGCGGGTCAACGCCGAGGGTGACGAAGTGCCCTACGAGCAGATCGTCAAGGGCTACGAGATCTCGAAGGACTCCTACGTCATCGTCACCGAGGACGAACTGGCCGCCCTCTCGCCCAAGGCGTCCCGCATGATCGACATCACCGATTTCGTGCTGGAATCCCAGATCGACCCCGTCTTCTACGACGCCGCGTACTTTCTGGTGCCCGACGAGCTGGCTCGCAAGTCCTACACCCTGTTGTCGCGGGCAATGGAGGACAGCGGGCGGGTGGCCATCGCCACGTTCGTGATGCGGACCAAGCAGTATCTGGTGGCCATTCGCCCCACCGACGGCCGGCTCATGATGTCGACCATGGTCTACGCCGACGAGCTGGTGGCCCCCGAGGAGATTCCGGGTTTGACCGAACTCGATGAGATCGACGTGTCCGACGCCGAGATGGCGATGGCCGGGCAGCTCATCGACTCCTTGGCCACCGACTTCGAGCCCGACCAGTACCGCGACGGCTACCGGGAACAGGTACTCGATCTCCTCGAGCAGAAGGCCTCGGGTGAGATCCAGTCGATCGAAGCGGCCCCGGCCGCGGAGGAGGCGGCTGTCGTGGACCTGCTGGCCGCTCTCGAGGCGAGCGTCAACGCCGCCAAGGAGGCCCGCAAGAAGCCGGCACGGAAATCCGGTCAGAAGGCCACCAAGAAGGCCGGTGGCCGGAAAGGCAAATCGGCGGAGTCCGACGACGAGGCGGAACAAGAGGCGAAGTCGGCCTGATCGGCTGAGCGACGGCGTTGATCCATGGCACCACGGGACCCGGAACGAGTCGAGGTCGCGGTCGGTGGTCGCACTCTCAGCCTGTCGAACCTCGACAAGGTGCTGTATCCGGCCGTCGGCTACACCAAGTCACAGGTCATCAACTATTACGCGAGAATCGCCGAGGTCATGTTGCCCCACATCAGCGGGCGTTGTCTCACGCTGCGGCGGTGGCCCAACGGCGTCGATCAGCAGTCGTTCTTCGAGAAGCGCTGCCCCGGGCACCGACCTGATTGGGTACCGGTCGGGCTCGGCCCAGGTGATCACAAGGGCGGCATCGAATACTGCCGGATAGAGGAGGCGGCGGCATTGGTGTGGACGGCCAACCTGGCCGCCCTCGAACTGCACAGCCCGATGGCTCATTGCGGCGACATCGAGGCCCCGCACATCCTCGTCTTCGATCTCGACCCCGGTGAACCGGCTGGTATGGCCGAATGCTGCCGGGTGGCGATCGTCGTCCGCGACGTACTCGACGCCGTCGGTCTCCAGTCCTGGGCCAAGACCTCGGGGTCGAAGGGACTGCAGATCTATGTTCCGCTGAACTCACCGCATACCCATCACCACGCCTCCCGCTTCGCGCTGGCGGTGGGTCAGATGGCGGTCCGCGAGCTGCCGGACCTGGTCGTTGTGGAGATGACCAAGGCGCTGCGGGTCGGCAAGGTGTTCGTCGACTGGTCGCAGAACTCCCGGCACAAGACCACGATCGCGCCGTACTCGTTGCGGGCCCGGCCGGAGCCGACGGTGTCGACGCCGCTGTCGTGGGAGGAGGTGGAGACCGGTGGTGAGGGAGCACCGCTGCGTTTCCTGGCCGACGAGGTCCTCGACCGGGTCGCTGAGCACGGCGATCTCTTCGGACCCGTGGCGTCGCTCGTTCAGGCCCTCCCCGGTGGCGACGACGGCTGACCGGCAGCGACTGCCGTAATGGGCGCGGTGGCCCATTAGTATTGGCCCCTATGCCCAGCGTACGTACAGCAAAATCCATCCCGGCGGCGGCCACCGCAGTCGATGTTCCGATGTCGACCGAGGAGGTTTCGAAGCTGCCGTCGGCCCGCAAGGCGGCGGTGAAACGGCAGGGTTTCGAGGGCAAGACGGGACAGACGCTGGTGCTGGCCGGTGGGGACGGCAAGCAGACCGAGGTCCTGGTCGGCGTCGGTCCGGCCGCCGAGGTGACCACCGCCAAGTTGCGCAAGGCCGCCGCCGCGTTCGCCCGAGCGGTCTCCCGGCACGAGTCGGCGGCAACCAATCTCGTCGGTCATGCCGGAGAGGTTGACACGGCCGATGCGCTCGCCGCGGTGGCCGAGGGGATCCGGCTCTCCACCTATCGTTTCAACCACCTTCGCTCCGAGTCCAGTCTGAAGAAGAACGAGGTGAAACTCCGGTCGGTGACCATCGTCGCCGAGGGCAAGGGGCTGCGTGCCGAGCTCAACCGGGCCAATGCCGTCATCGATGCCGTCGAACTGGCCCGAGACCTGGTCAACGAGCCGGGCGGATCGATGACCCCTCAGGCCTTCGTGGCCGCGGCCAAGAAGGCGACGGCTGACACCGGTGTGAAACTCACCGTCTGGAACCAGGCCCGCATCAAGCGTGAACGTCTGGGGGGTGTGCTGGCCGTCAACCAGGGCTCGGAGCACCCGCCTCAGTTCCTCCAGCTCCACTACAAGCCGGCCAAGGGGCGACCGAGGGCCAAGGTCGCTCTGGTCGGCAAGGGCATCACGTTCGACTCCGGTGGCCTCTCGCTGAAGACCTCGACCGGCATGATGACCATGAAGATCGACATGGCCGGCGCGGCCGCCGTGCTCGCCACCATGGTCACCCTGCCGGCGATCAAAGCCCCGGTCGAGGTCACCGGCTACATACCGTTGACCGACAACATGACCGGACCCGACGCCCAGCGACCCGGCGACGTGTTCACCGCCCGCAACGGTAAGACCGTCGAGGTGTTGAACACCGATGCCGAGGGCCGGCTGATCCTCGCCGACGCGCTCAGCCTGGCCGCCGAGTCCGATGCCGAGGCCATCATCGAGATGTCGACGCTCACCGGTTCGGCCACCGCCGCTCTCGGTCAGTCCTACGCCGCGCTCCTCGCCACCGACGACGAGCTCGCAGCCCGGATGGAAGCCAGTTCGGAACGTACCGCGGAGAAGCTGTGGCGTCTCCCGTTGCCCGAGGAGTACCGCTCCCAGCTCGACTCATCCGTCGCCGATCTCCGCAACATCGGCACCAGCCCGTACGGCGGCGCCCTCATGGCCGGGCTGTTCCTGAAGGAGTTCGTCGGCGACAAGCCGTTCGCCCACATCGACGTCGGCCTGTCGGTCATCTCGGACGCGAGCAAGGGGATCAACGTCAAAGGGGCGACCGGGTACGGGGTTCGATTGCTGCTCGACACCCTGGCCGACTGGTAGCCGACGTCGCCCCGTTCTCGGCGGGCGATCCGGTCAACCGGGGGTGGGCGCTGCCGATAGATGATGGCAATGGCCATCGCGACTCGACACCGACCCGTCGTCGACGCACCCACCGGTGACGGTTCGTCCGGACCCAGCGGCGTGTTTCGTCGCCGCGCGTTCGTCATCGTCTGCGACGTCGCCGCCCTGGTCGCCGGCGGTCTGATCGCCATCCGGGCGAACCCGACCGACGCCCTGCAACCGTGGATTGTCGGGCTCCATGTCTCGGCGTTCTGGGCCTTCATCATGGCGTCGAACCTGTACAACTCGCGGCTGGCCAGCGACCGCAATGAGGAGCTGGCCCGGGTTGCCCGCAGCGGCATACGGGCAGTCGTTCTGATCGGTCTCGTCACGCTCGCCGTGGAGGTCGACGTCGGCCTCCGGTCGATCACCGTGCTGCTGTTGTCGACGGTGAGCACCGTCGCGTTGGTGCGGGAGGGGCTCCGGCGCTGGTTTTCCCGCCGCCGTCAGGCCGGGCACGGCCTCTGGGGTTCGGTGTTGGTGGCAGGCGAGGTTGCCGGCGCGGATTTCCGCCACCGGATCGAAGCCGACGAGTCCAGTCCTCACACCGTGTTGGCCCATGTCGATCCCGACGAGTGTGGAACCGCCGAGGAGTTGGTGGTGAGAACAGTCGCCGCGGCCCGGGCATCGGGTGCCCAGGGCGCAATCGTGGTCGAGTCGTTGATCGACGCCCCGACGGCCAATGCGCTGGTTCGGGGTCTCCTTCAGGCCCATCTCTACGTCGACCTCGCGTCGACGCTGGTGGACATCTCGGCCGACCGTCTGGCCACCCGCAGCCTCGGCTCGGGCATCGTCACCTGGATTGCCCCGCGACCGAAGTCCGGCTGGCGGGGTCGGGCCAAACGGCTCTTCGATGTCGTCGTCGCCTCGGCGGTGTTGGCCTTGATCAGCCCGGTGTTCGCGGCGATCGCGTTGGTGATCAAGATGACGTCTCCCGGACCGGTGTTCTTCCGCCAGGAGCGGGTCGGTCGGTACGGCGAACCGTTCGACATGTTGAAGTTCCGGTCGATGGTGGTCAACGCCGAGGAACTGCTGGCCGAGCTCCAGGTCGAGAACGAAGGCTCGGGTCCGCTGTTCAAGATGAAGGCCGATCCCCGTGTCACGTCGATCGGTCGCTTCATCCGGAAGAGCTCACTCGACGAGTTGCCTCAGCTGATCAACGTGTTGCGCAACGAGATGAGCCTCGTCGGACCCCGCCCGGCCCTTCGAGCGGAAATGGCCGACTGGGAGCCGGCCCTGTACGCCCGACTCGATGTGAAGCCGGGCATCACCGGCATGTGGCAGGTGTCGGGGCGAAGCGGTACGACGTTTGCCGAATACACGAGGCTCGACCTGTACTACGTGCACAACTGGTCGATGCTGGTCGACCTGTCGATCATGGTCCGCACCATTCCCGCGGTGCTGCGGAGTGACGGCGCCTACTGATCGAAACCAGGAGGTACGGCCCTCAGGCCACGTCGGCTGATTCCCTGTCGACCGACCAGCTCGTGAGCGACCGGCGTCGGGGTCGGCTGCGCTGCTGGTCGAGCCATATCTGATGCTGGGCCCGGAGGTTTGGCGGTAGGCGCCGGACCTGACGGTTGCTCAGCGGCGCCATCCGCCGCCGCACCACCAGCAGTTCACCGTTGCGTTGGGCCAGCCGGAAACGGCAGGCCCGGTCCAGCGCCCGCCAGAAAGGCCCGTGTTTGCCGCCCTTCATGCCGAGTCCGAGTTCGCGAGCCCACTCCAGTGGATCGAGCTCGAAACCGTCGGGTTGGCGTTCCAGCCGTGCCGCCAGCCGGCGGATCAGGAGCAGGCACGACGGGCCGAGAACCGCCAACCAGAACTGTTCAACGTAGGGCGACCGTGGATCGTGACCGAGGCTGTCGAGTACCGGGTCGTGCCACGACGTGACCAGCAGCCGCTCCTCGGGAAAGGTGGGGCTGGCCGTCGGGCTCGTGGCGACGGCCTGGTCGGCGTCGCAGTCGGCGGTCGTCGGGACGGTGCTCTGCTGAGCGGGCATGGGTTCTTCTCCTGGTCGGTTCCGGGCCACGGAGCTGGAGTGGCCATTCGGTCGAGGCTGACGGCGCAGCGAGTAGGGAAGAATCGGCGGCGCCCGGATGGCAACCGGTCATGCCGCATCGTCACGGTATCAACAGAATCAAAAGTAATCAAGAGAAACTAGAAGAAGTCTATTCCAATGTCCCGGCGCCACGGGGTCTCGCTTGGACGTCGCCAACTGGTGGCGCGACCGTCGAGCCAATACCGTACGTCGGGTGAGCGACCCCAACTCCGCAGATGAACAGGCCGTCGATGCCGCCAGGCTCGTCGACACCTCCGACCGGGTTGTCGTGCTGACCGGGGCCGGCATTTCCACCGACTCGAGAATCCCCGACTTCCGTGGCCCCCAAGGTGTCTGGACCAAGAATCCCGGCGCGGAGAAGGCGGCGACCATACAGAACTACATCGCCGACCCGCAGGTGCGCCGTCAGGCATGGCGGGTACGACTCGACAGCCCCATGTGGGCGGCCGAACCGAACCCCGGCCACCGGGCGCTCATCCGGCTGGAGCGCCGAAACAAACTCCACACGCTGATAACCCAGAACGTCGACGGGCTCCACCACGCCGCGGGATCGGATCCGTCCCGCATCGTCGAGGTTCACGGCACGGCACGGGAAGTGGCGTGCCTCGACTGCCACTACCGCGATCCCATGCAGGTCGCCCTCGATCGGGTGCGGCTCGGGGAGGACGACCCCGACTGTCCGCTCTGCGGGGGCATCCTCAAGTCGGCCACGGTCAGCTTCGGTCAGAACCTGATTCCGGGCGACATCCGCCGGGCCAACGACGCCGCGCTCGACTGCGATCTGTTGCTGGCGGTCGGCAGCACACTCGCCGTGTTTCCGGTGGCCCGGGTCGTGCCGTTGGCCAAACAGTCGGGAGCCTCCGTCGTGATCCTGAACGGCCAGACGACCGAGATGGATCACCTCGCCGACGTCGTCGTCCGGGGCTCCATCAGCGATCTCCTGCCCGTCATCGTCGGCTGATCGGACCGCACCCGTCGCTAGAATCGATTCGCACGGTCGCATCGAGCGGCGACCGCCATGGGAAGGAAGCCGATGACGTCGTTTCGCGAGATGCTGGCGGCCACCAGGGCCCAGATCACCGAGGTCGACCCGGCGGCCGCCCTCGACGCGATGTCGGCCGGCGCCGTGCTCCTCGACGTTCGTGAGCCCGAGGAGATCGCCCAGGGGGCGGTGCCCGGCTCGGTCCACATCGTACGGGGCAATCTCGAAGCGCAGGTCGAATCCCGTCTGGCCGACAAGTCGGCGCCGGTCGTCGTCATGTGCGCCGGTGGTACCCGCTCGGCCTTCGCCGCCAAGACGCTCCAAGACCTCGGCTACACCGACGTCGTCTCGATGGACGGCGGCTTCAACCGTTGGAAGGACGAGGACCGGCCGTGGACCATCCCGGCTCTCCTGACCGCCGATCAACGTCACCGCTACAGCCGCCATTTGCTGCTGCCGGAGGTCGGCGAGGAGGGTCAGCAGCGGTTGCTCGGGGCCCGCGTTCTGCTCCTCGGCGCCGGCGGGCTCGGATCACCGGCGGCTCTCTACCTGGCGGCGGCCGGAGTCGGGACCCTCGGCATCGTCGACATGGACACGGTCGACGAGTCGAACCTCCAGCGCCAGATCCTGCACAATCGGGAACGGGTGGGGGAGCGCAAGGTGGCCTCGGCCCGTCGAACACTCGAGGCGCTCAACCCCGACGTCGAGATCCTGACCTACGACACCCGCCTCGACGCCGGCAACGTCGAGGAGATCCTCACCGGCTTCGACGTGGTCGTCGACGGTGCCGACAACTTCGTCAGCCGGTATCTCCTCAACGATGCGTCGGTGAAGCTCGGCATACCGGTGGTCCACGGCTCGATCTTCCGCTTCGAGGGCCAGGTCACCGTGTTCGATCCTCGACGGGGCCCGACCTATCGGGATTTCCTGCCTCAGCCCCCGCCACCGGAACTCGCTCCGAGCTGTTCCGAGGCCGGTGTGCTCGGGGTGTTGCCCGGCATCATCGGGGCCCTGCAGGCGCTGGAGGCGATCAAGCTCGTACTCGATGTCGGCGATCCGTTGATCGGGCGGCTCCTGGCCTTCGACGCTCTGGATCTCTCGTTTCGTGAGTACAAACTCAACCCCGATCCGGCCAACGAGGTGACCTGGGCCAACCGTGACCGGATCGAGGTCGTCGAGCTCGACGGCCTGTGCGCGCCGAGTATCGGCGGCTGAACAACCGGGTCTCGGCGGCCGAACGGCACCGGTTCAGCCGCTCCGCCGGCGGAGTTCGAGGATCTCGATGAGCTGGGCTGCGGCCGTTGTGGCGACCTCGGGCCGGCTCAGTCCGAGTCGAGCCGACAGTCGCAGGAGTGCCACCGTCGGCTCGTCGTTGCCGATCGACCAGGATCGTCCCCCGGCCCGGGCGATCGACAGGACGGCGAGGGCGAGCTCCGCCTGATAGTTGACCAACTCGTCGACGGTCCAGCGGCCCAGTTCGTCATTCAGCGCCTGCACCGTGGCAACGGCGGGGACCGAGCGACCGGCCGGCCTGTGGTCCTCGATAGACGGAGTGGACCAATATTGGCTGATTGGACTTGAAATGGATTGGATCATGAGGGCATATTGGATCGTGATGACAGCGATTGACAGTGCCAATCCGATCAAATTGGATCCTTCTGACCTGGCCGGCCGGCTCGGCGCCTGGTCCGAAGGCACGGGACCGCTCTACCGACAGCTGGCGACGGCATTGGCCGACCTGCTCGGTGACGGCGCCATCCGGTCAGGAACCGTGCTGCCACCCGAGCGGCGTCTGGCCGATCGCCTCTCGGTCTCGCGCGGCACCGTCGTCAACGCCTACGGGCAACTGGAGCAACGGGGTTGGATTCGCCGGGTCCAGGGTCGCGGCACAATCGTGACCGGGCCCGCCCGGTCCCAGGTCGACGGCAGCATCGCACCGCCCGACGGTGTTGGCCATCGGCTGTTCCTGCCGGCGCTGCACTCGATCGACATGCTGGTCGCAGTTCCAACGGCGCTTCCCGAAGCCCTGGACATCTGTGACCGGACCACGATTCCCCGCTCCGTGCAGATCTGCGAGAATGCCGAGCCGGCAGGGATCGATCCTCTCCGCCGCCGGGCCGCCGCCTGGTACAGCGCAGGAGGTCTGCCGACGAACCCGGAGCAGATCGTGGTCACCTCGGGTGCCCAACAGGCGATCACCCTGGCCGTCGAGGCCGTCATCCAACCGGGCGACGTGGTTCTCGTCGAAGCGTTCACGTGGCCGGGGTTGCTCGACACGATTCGGGCCAACGGGGGCCGGATCCACGCCGTGCCGATGGACGACCACGGCATCATCGTCGACGAGTTCGCGACCATGGTGGAGAGACTGCGCCCGCGGCTTGTCGCCTTGAACCCCCACAACCAGAATCCGACCGGGTCCCGTCTGCCTGCGTCCCGGCGCGATGCGGTGGCCGACCTGTGCGTCCGTTACGGGGTCACCATTCTCGAGGATCGGGTGGCGGCTCTGCTGAACTTCGATCATCAGGTCCCGCCGCCGTTGGCCGCCGCTCCAGGTGAGTCGGCCCATGTCACCATCGACTCGTTGAACAAGTTGACCTGGCCCGGTTTGAGGATCGGTTGGATCAGAACCGACATCGGCACGGTGGCCAGGCTGCGCTCGGCCAAGGCCCGCCACGACCTCTACTCGTCGATCCCCTCCCAGCTCATGGCGCTGCAGATGATGGATGAGCTCGAGCAACTGACCGATGCCCGGAGGGCGGTGTTGGTCGAACGCTCGAACACCCTGGTGGAGGCCGTCGGACGGCGGTTGCCCGACTGGCAGTTCCGTCGCCCGCAAGGCGGGGTTGTCCTGTGGGCCAGACTGCCGGGTGGGCGGGCCGGGGCTTTCGCTCGGATAGCCCGTTCCTACGGCGTATCGGTGGCGACGAGCGCCGAGTTCGCCGCCCACAGCGACCCTGACGAACACATCCGACTGCCCTTCACCCAGTCGCCGGAGGTGCTGGTGGCCGCCGTCGAACGCCTGACCCAGGCCTGGGAGGCGTTCGCGACCCAAGGGGCGACCTACGCCCAGCCGGCCCCGTCGATCATCTGATCGTCGGGTTCGTCAGGCCTGGTCGGCGGCGAGGGCGGCCTCGTGGCGGGCCACCAGGATGTCGGTCGTTCGTTGGATGTGCATTGCCGCGATGTCGCATGCGGCGTCGGCGTCGCGGGCCAATGTCGCGTCGAGGAGTGCCTGGTGTTCGGACTGCACGTCGCGGGTGTTCGTGGGATCGGTGAGCGCCATGCGCCGGTATCGCTGTGTGTGGTGATGGAGAATATTCAGCATGTGGGGGATCCAACGCGATCCGCACGCCGCGGTCGTCGCATTGTGGAATTGGTGATTTCGCCGCTCCCACTCTGCGGGAGCGCCCTCGAGCTTCCGGTTGACCGCTTCCTGTGCCTTGGTGAGGCGATGGAAGGCGGCGACGATGTTGGCCTCCCAGTCGTCGTCGCCGGACGCGATCGACTTGCGGAGCGCGTCGGTTTCCAGGATGATCCGCGTGTTGCTGAGGTCCTGTAGGTCGGCAAGAGAGATCGGCGACACGGTGAAGCCACGCTGACCCTGGGCGTTGACGTAGCCGTCCGGCAGGAGGAGCGACAGCGACTCCCTGATCGTCGACGACCCGACGCCATACCGTCGTCGCAGGTGGTCGATTGCGAGCTTCTCGCCGGGTTCCAGCGCACCGGAGACGATGTCCTCCCGGATGGCATTGACCGTCTCCTCGACCCGCGTCAGCGGCACAGGCGAACCGACTTCCTGATTCACAGGATCGACGTCGATGCTCATCGGGTTGCCTTTCGATCGGGACCGAACCAGACGCTCGGGAACGACTCGTCCGGGCAGGTCGTGTCGTAACGGCCCGGCATTTCTTCTGACATGTTAGTCGAACAACCCACGGGGCCGCGAAAACTCTGAGATATTGAAAAATATCAGATGTTTTGCTTGACTGTCTGTTGATCGCTGCGTAGGGTTCGAAGAAGTCAACCGGGGAGGTCGGACATGACCGATTGGGGCGAGGCAACCGTTCGGGTCACCGGCGTGCGACGCGCACGGTTCGTCGAATTCGATTTCTCGCTCGGTGATGAGTTGGTCGTCGAACTCGTCCTGCCGTACCGGGAGTTCCGTGATTTCTGCGCCGAACGTCAGGCCGAGATGTTGCCCGCCGAGGGTGACGCTGCGCTCCAGTACCTGCAACTCGGTGCGACGGCCTCGGAGTCCGCTACGTCCACAACGCCCACAACGCCCGGGCCCCCGGGCTCATCGAACCGGCCTGGCGCCGGTGAGGAGGACACGACATGACGATCGAGATCAAGGCCGAGAGTTTCACCCCGAGGCGATCCACCTTCAGCCATGTGGCCCGCCGCTACGGAGAGGATCGCCCGGCATCACGGTATGACGAGGCCACCCTCGACGTTCAGGCCACGACGAACTTCCACTACCGCCCGCTGTGGGCACCCGAGTACGAGATCTTCGACACCCGTCGAACCGCGGTGGTGATGGAGGACTGGTACGCCTTCGCCGATCCGCGCCAGTTCTACTACGCCACCTACAACATCAGCCGCGCCGCCATGAACGCCGCCGCCGACCGAGCGTTCGAGTTCGTCGAGGATCGCGACCTGGTCGGCCGAGTCGATCCCGAGTGGCTCGACACGGTGCATCACTATCTGGTTCCGCTGCGCCACTACGAATGGGCCGCCGACCTGAACTCGTTGCGGATCACCGACTACGGCTACGGCACGAGGGTCACCAGCGCCGCGATGTTCGCCGCCTGCGACCGGCTCGGCATGGCCCAGCTGATCACCCGGATCGGCCTCGTGCTCAACGGCAACACCGACGAGGGCCTCGAGCGGGGCCGAGCGGCCTGGCTCGAAGCCGACGACTGGCAGGGCGTCCGCCGCATGGTCGAAGACTCCCTGGTGGTCGAGGACTGGTTCGAGACCTTCATCGCCCAGTACCTGGCCGCCGACGGCATCATGCACCCGCTCGTCTATGGCGTCTTCGACGACGCCGGCCTCGAAAAGGGCGGCACCGCCGTGTCGATGATGTGCGAGTTCATGGTCGACTGGATGAAGGACAACGCCCGCTGGGTCGACGCCCTCGTCAAGGTGGCCGCCGAGGAGTCGACCGAGAACGCCGACCTGATCAGCGGATGGTATCGGACCTGGCGCGACCGTGCGGTGGAGGCGGCAGGCCCCCTGGCCGTCACGGTGCTCGGGGGCGACGGCGCCGTCGCCACGATCAGTGAAGCACTCGACGCCAGGGCCAAGAGCCTCGGCCTCGCCGTCTGAGAGGAGAACCATGGTCACCGAGAACAGCAACGCCTCGACCAACAGCGTGTCGATCACGCTGCAGAACACCGAGGATGCCCGTCCCATCGTGGACGCCATCGTCGCCGACAATCCCGATGCCGTCGTCAGCCATTTCCCGGCGATGGTCAAGGTCGACTGCCCGGGACGGCTGTCGATCAACGCCCAGTCGGTCAGCGATCGGATCGGTCGCGACTGGGACCCACAGGAACTGCACCTGAGCGTGATCTCACTCTCGGGGAACATCGACGAAGACGACGACCTATTCGAACTCTCCTGGAACTGAGGAACGACATGGCAAAGCGCATTCCGCTGAAGAAGAAGTACGAGTACATGACCCGCGGCCTGGCATGGGACACGACGTACCAGGACATGGACGATGTGTATCCCTACGACAAGTTCGAAGGCATCACGATCCACAACTGGGACGACTGGGTCGATCCGTTCCGGCTCACCCAGGACGCCTACTGGAAGTTCCAGGCCGAGAAGGAGCGGAAGCTGTACGCGGTCATCGACTCCTACGCCCAGAACAACGGCCAGCTCGGTCTGAGCGACGCCCGGTACCTGGGGGCGCTCAAACTGTTCCTGACCGGCGTCAGCCCGCTCGAGTATCAGGCCCACCGCCACTTTGCCCATCTGGCCCGCAACATCCGCGGCACGGGAGCGCAGGTCTCGGCCCAGATGCAATCGGTCGACGAGTTGCGCCACGCCCAGACCCAGATCCACGCCATCAGCCACTACAACAAGTTCTTCGACGGTCTGCACGACTTCACCCACATGCACGACCGGGTCTGGTACCTGTCGGTGCCGAAGTCGTTCTTCGACGACGCCGTCTCGGCCGGTCCCTTCGAGTTCTTCACCGCCATCTCGTTCAGTTTCGAGTACGTGCTGACCAACCTGTTGTTCGTGCCGTTCATGTCGGGAGCCGCCTACAACGGCGATCTGGCCACGGTCACGTTCGGATTCTCGGCCCAGTCCGACGAGTCCCGGCACATGACGCTCGGCCTCGAGGTGATCAAGTTCCTCCTCGAACAGGACGAGGGCAACGTTCCCATCGTCCAGCACTGGATCGACAAGTGGTTCTGGCGTGGACACCGGCTGCTCAGCCTGGTGGGCATGATGATGGACTACATGCTCCCGAAGAAGGTCATGTCGTGGAAGGACGCCTGGGAGATGTACTTCGAGGAACAGGGTGGCGCACTGTTCGACGATCTCGGCCGCTACGGGATCCGCCCGCCCAAGCACGCCGACATCGCCACCGCCGAGAAGGAACGAATCAGCCACGAGGTCTGGGCCATCTTCTACCAGTACACCCACGCCGCCGGCTTCCACACCTGGGATCTCGACGACGAACACAAGGCCTGGCTCTCGGCTTCCTACCCCGATACGTTCGACAAGTACTACCGGCCCCGCCTCGACCTGTGGAAGGACAGGGCCGCCGCCGGCAACCGGTACTACAACATGGCCCTGCCCCAGCTCTGCCAGGTCTGTCAGATCCCGATGGGCTTCACCGAGCCCGACGATCCGACCACGATCTGCTTCCGCTCCCGGGAGTACAAGGGCGATCGCTATCACTTCTGCAGCGATGGCTGCCAGTACATCTTCGACCACGAGCCCGAGAAGTACATCCAGGCCTGGCTGCCGGTGCACCAGATCTTCCAGGGCAATTGTGGAGGGGCCGAAATCCCCGACGTGTTGAACTGGTACCACCTCAACCTCGACGCCGACAACATGGCGTACGAGGGATCGCCGGAAGAGACGCTGTGGAACGAGTGGATGGCGAGCCGACGCGTCGGCGCCGCCCGGAGCTGAGGAGAAGCACACGATGCCTGTCACCGCATTGAAGCCGGGCTACACCGGCGAGAACCTCGACGCCCGCGAGAACTTCGGGCCCAACCAGTTGGTCTACATCCACTGGGAACAACACCTGATGTTCTGTGCCGCACTGGCGTTCCCTCTACCGCCGGAGATGCCGTTCGGGGCCGTTGTCGGTGAGTTGCTCCCGCAGTTCTACGGCCCTCACCCCGACTTCGAGAAGATCGACTGGACCGCGGTGCGCTGGAACCTCGACGGCGAGGACTTCACCCCCGATCTGGACGCCTCGCTGGCGGACAACGGTGTCGGTCACAAGTCATTGATCCGCTTCTGGACCCCCGGACTCGTCGGCCTGGGCGAGTCCGGGGCCTGACGGAGCGTCGTCGTGGCCACCCAACTCACGGTCGAGCCGATCGAGGAAACGGTCGAGGTCGCCGACGGCCAGACGTTACTCGACGCCTGCCTCCGGGCCGGAGTGTGGCTCCCGCACGCCTGTGGCCACGGGCTGTGCGGGACCTGCAAGGTCGAGGTGCTCGACGGTGAGGTCGATCACGGCGAGGCGTCGTCGTTCGCGCTGATGGACTTCGAGCGCGATGAGGGTTTCACCCTGGCCTGCTCGGCGACCGCTCGCTGCGACGTCACCATCGAGGCCGACATCGACGAGGAGCCGGACGCCGTGGTGCGCCCCGTACGCGACCACGACGCGACGGTCAGCCGGCTCGAACACCTGACCAGCGACATCCTCGGGATCTGGCTCACCACCGATGAACCGGTGGAGTTCCAGGCCGGACAGTATCTCCAGCTCCACGTGCCCGGGGTCAAGCGGCCGAGAGCGTTCTCGTTCGCCAACAACCCGGCAACGACCAACGAGATCGAACTTCACGTGCGACTCGTACCCGACGGTGAGGCCACACCGACGTTGCACGGCGACCTCCAGGTCGGCGACCGGTTGCGGTTCTCGGGTCCCTACGGCCGGTTCTTCGTTCGCCGGTCCCACGACAAGCCGATGCTGTTCCTCGCCGGCGGCTCGGGCCTGTCCAGCCCGAAATCGATGATCGAAGATCTCCTGACCACCGGCTGCGAGCTGCCCATCACGCTGATCCACGGGGTCCGCACGGCGTCCGACGTCTACTTCCACGACATGTTCCGCCGCCTCGAAGCAGAACACCCGAACTTCACCTACGTCCCGGCGCTCAGCCAACCCGACGGCAGCACGTGGAGTGGGGAGACGGGCTTCGTCCACGAGGTCGCCGAGCGCCGTTTCGACGGCTCCTTCAAAGGCCTGTCGGCCTACCTGTGCGGTCCACCGGTGATGATCGAGGCCTGCGTCCGGTCGTTGATGAAAGGCCGCCTGTTCGAACGAGACATCTTCACCGAACGGTTCGTGACCGAGGCGGACGGTGAGTCGGCCAAGAGCCCACTGTTCAAGAGGCTCTGATGCCGTCCGCCGACGACAGACATTCGCCCGAGTCTCCCGTGGCCCCGAGCCCCGACGCAAACCGGTGCTGGCTCCGCCCGGCCGGAACCGACGGTGGGGCCCTGGGTACCTGGTTCGATGTCCGGCACGGCGAACGGCTGTTGCACGAGATGATCAAGCACCAGGTCGACGACATCCCGGTCGGCTGCCGCGGCGGCGGCTGCGGAGTCTGCCGGGTCCGGGTCATCGAAGGCGACTACACCACGAGACGGATGAGCCGCAAACACGTCTCGGAGGACGAGGAGGCCGACGGTGTCGCCCTGGCCTGCCGCATCATTCCGACCTCGGACATCGTCGTCGAGATGGCACCGGCCGACAACCCCTCCATCTAGCCATCCAGTTCCATCCCTACCAGCAGTCCCAGCAAGGAGTACCCAACCATGGCCCTCAACGGAGTTCTTCGACCCGGCATCATCCAGATCCGTGTTCTCGACATGGACGACGCAATCGTCCACTACCGCGACCGGCTCGGCCTACACGAGGTCTCGACCGGCGATGACGGTCGCGTCTACCTCAAGGGCTGGGACGAGTTCGACCGTCACAGCGTGATCCTCCGCGAAGCCGATCAAGCGGGCATGGACTTCATGGCGTTCAAGGTGTTGGACGAGGCCACGCTCGAACAGCTGACCGCCGACCTCACCGCCTACGGGGTCGACGTCGAGCACATCGCCGCCGAAGACCAGCCGGGCGTCGGTCGTCGAGTCTCGTTCATCATCCCGAGCGGACATCGAATCGAGCTCTACGCCGAGATGGAACGGGCCGAGTTCCACCCCTCCCTCGAGAACCCCGATGTGTGGCCGGAGGAGCCCCGCGGCATGGGCGTCAACCGATTCGACCACGCCCTCCTCTATGGCCCGGACATCGACAAGGTGACCGACCTGTTCTGCAACGTACTCGGGTTCGAGGTGGCCGAACAGGCCGAACTCGGCCCCGGTGCCGTCGCCGTGTGGCTCACCTGTTCGAACAAGGCGCACGACATCGCCTTTGTCCCGAACCCCGATCCGGGCAGCTTCCACCATGCGGCGTTCTTCCTCGAGGAACAGAACCACGTGACCCACGCCGGCGACATCATGGCCTTCTATGACATCCCGATCGACGTCGGCCCGACCCGTCACGGCATCACCCGCGGCCGCACGATCTACTTCTTCGATCCGTGCGGCAACCGCAACGAGGTGTTTGCCGGTGGCTACACCTACTACCCGGACAACCCGACCCGCACCTGGACCACCGACGCCCTCGGCAAGGGGATCTTCTACTACGAGCGGGAACTCAACGACGCCTTCCTCAGCGTCTACACCTGATCGGCGGCGCCCGGCGCCGTACCCGCACACCGACCTTCACCTCTCCGATTGGACAGCACATGAGCGCAACGCGCCCGGAATTCATGAATTTCATCAACGGCGAGTTTCGACCGGGATCGACCGGTTCGATGTTCGAGAACCGGTCGCCCGTCGACGGCTCACTCATCGGGATGGTCCACGAAGCCTCGGCGGACGACGTCCACGCCGCCGTCGAGGCGGCGCGGGCCGCTCGCACCGCTACCTGGGGACAACTCTCGATGCCCGAACGATCCGAGTTGCTGCGGTCGGTCGCCGACGAAATCGACCGCCGTTTCGACGACTTCCTCGCCGCCGAGATGCTCGACACCGGCAAGCCGAGATCTATCGCAAGCCAGATCGACATTCCCCGTGGGGCGGCCAACTTCCGGGTGTTCGCCGACCTGGTCAAGAACGTGCCCGGTGAACACTTCCACCTCGCCACCCCGGACGGTCTCGGGGCGGCCAACCTCCAGCTTCACAAGCCGCGCGGCGTGATCGCCGTGGTGTGCCCGTGGAACCTCCCCCTGCTGTTGATGACCTGGAAGGTCGGCCCGGCGCTGGCCTGGGGCAACACCGTGGTGGTGAAACCGTCGGAGGAGACGCCTGCCACCGCAACCCTGCTCGGCGAGGTGATGAACGACATGGGAGTACCGGCCGGGGTCTACAACGTGATACACGGCTTCGGTCCGAACTCCGCGGGCGAGTTCCTCACCTCCCATCCCGGCGTCGACGGGATCACCTTCACCGGTGAGACCCGTACCGGCTCGGCCATCATGAAGGCCGCGGCGGACGGGGTCCGAGCCGTCTCGATGGAGATGGGGGGCAAGAACCCCGGCATCGTGTTCGCCGACGCCGACCTCGACGAGGCGGTCGCCGGCACGGCACGCTCGGCGTTCGCCAACTCCGGCCAGGTCTGCCTCGGGACGGAGCGGGTCTACGTCGAGCGCCCGGTTTTCGAGGAGTTCGTCAATCGGCTGGCCGACAAGGCGAAGGCCATGACGATCGGTGATCCGAACGACGCTTCGGTCGAACTCGGTCCGCTGATCTCCGAAGAACACCGCCGGAAGGTGCTCGGCTACTACCGACGGGCGGTCGACGAGGGCGCCATGGTCGTGACCGGTGGCGGCGTACCCGATGTCGGTGAGGAGCTGGCGAAGGGTGCCTGGGTCGAACCGACGATCTGGACGGGACTCGACGACGATGCCACGGTCGTCACCGAGGAGATCTTCGGGCCGTGCTGCCACGTTCGGCCGTTCGACACCGAGGAGGAGGTTGTACGGCTGGCCAACGACACCGAGTACGGCCTGGCCGCGACCGTCTGGACCCGGGATCTCAGCCGGGCCCATCGGGTATCGAGCCGGCTCGAGGTGGGATTGTGCTGGGTCAACTCGTGGTTCCTGCGCGATCTGCGCACAAGTTTCGGCGGCATGAAGGCCTCGGGAATAGGCCGCGAGGGTGGGGCGCACTCGACCGAGTTCTACACCGAGCCGACCAACGTCTGTATCAAGCTCTGACGGGAGACAACCACGACATGGATCAGTCGACTCCGCAGCTCGTCGCTGCGGCCGAACACCTTCGAGACGTGTACACGTCCGGTTCGCCGATCGAGCCGATCGGCGATTCGATCGCCTCGGTTGCGGAGGCGTACGCCGTGCAGGAGATCAACACCGCCTACTGGATCGACGAAGGTCGTCGCCTGGTCGGACGCAAGATCGGTCTCACCTCGCACGCGGTCCAACGTCAGCTCGGCGTCGACCAGCCGGATTACGGGATGCTCTTCGCCGACATGGCCATCGACGACGGCGCGGAGATAGCCGCCGGTCGGCTCATCCAGCCAAAGGTCGAGGCCGAGATCGCGTTCGTGCTGGGCCGTGATCTGCCGTGTGCCGATACGACACCGGCCGAGGTGATGCAGGCCATCGACTTCGCCGTGGCCGCGCTGGAGATCGTCGATTCCCGCATCGCCGACTGGCGGATCTCGTTCTTCGACACCGTGGCCGACAACGGATCGTCCGGGTTGTACGTGCTCGGATCGCGACCGGTCGACCTGGCCGATTTCGATCCGATCGGGTGCGGCATGGTCATCGAATGTCGCGGCGAACCGGTTTCGGTCGGGGCCGGACGGGCTTGCCTCGGCAGCCCGGTCCGTGCCGCCGCATGGTTGGCCCGCACGATGGCGGCGGCCGGTCGCCCGCTGAGCGCCGGCGACACCATCCTGTCCGGTGCGCTCGGGCCGATGGTGACGGCGGAGCCGGGCGACGTGTTCGAAGCGCGAATCTCCGGTCTGGGCTCCGTCACCGTCGCCTTCGTCGGTACCGGCTCAGCGGAAGGAGCAACGTCGTGACCCGCCTGGCACTGTCGGAGATGGCCGAGATCGTCGACGACGCGGCGCGACGCGCCACCCCGATCGCCCAGTTCACCACCGAACACGAGCTCGACGTGGCGGACGCCTACGCCGTGCAGGCCCTCTCGATCGCCCGCCGCACGGCGCGGGGCGAGCAGATCGTCGGCATCAAGATGGGCCTCACGTCCCGGGCCAAGATGGCCCAGGTCGGTGTGGACTCCATGAGTTGGGGCCGTCTGACGGACGCGATGCTCCTGGCCGACGGCGCATCCATTTCCCTCGACGGCTACGTCCATCCCAGGGTCGAGCCGGAGATCGCCTTTCTGATCGACCGTCCCCTGGGTGGGAAGGTCACCGGTCTGCAGGCGATCGAAGCCGTCGGAGCGGTCGCGGCCGCAGCCGAGGTGATCGACTCCCGGTACGAGAACTTCCGGTTCGCGTTGGCCGACGTGATCGCCGACAACTCGTCCTCATCGAGCTTCGTCGTCGGCGACTGGCGCGATCGCGCCACCCCGTTCGACAACCTCGGTATCGCGCTGTCGGTCGACGGTCGAACCGCCGAGGTCGGTTCGAGCGCCGCCATTCTCGGTAACCCCGTCCGGTCGCTGGTCGAGGCGGCCCGACTCGTCGACCTCGCCGGTCTGCGGCTCGAACCGGGCTGGATCGTCCTGGCCGGTGCCGCCACCGCGGCGGTCCCACTGGCGCCAGGGTGCTCGTATCGCGTATCGGTCGAGTCCCTCGGCCGCGTCGGTTTCAACGTCACGATCTGAGTCGGGCGCCGCCCTCGACGATCCCACTACACGGTCCAACGGAAGGAAACCCCATGGCCACAGCCGCCATCGTCGGTCCCGGTAACATCGGCACCGACCTGATGTACAAGTTGCTTCGTTCCCCCGACATCGAGCTGCGGTGGATGATCGGCGTCGATCCGTCATCCGAAGGCTTGAAGCTCGCCGCCGCCGAGGGACTGGAGATCTCGGCCGAGGGCGTCGACTGGCTCCTGACCCGGCCGACACTGCCTGACATCGTCTTCGAGGCCACCTCGGCCTATGTCCACGTCCGCAACGCCAAACGGTACGAGGCGGCGGGCATCCGGGCGGTCGACCTGACTCCCGCGGCGCGTGGGCCCTACGTCGTCCCGCCGGCCAACTTGCTCGAACACATCGACAAGATGAACGTCAACATGGTGACCTGCGGGGGCCAGGCCACGATCCCGATCGTGCATGCGGTGTCACGAGTCGTTCCGGTCGACTACGCGGAGATCGTGGCCACGGTGTCGTCGGCGTCGGCCGGACCGGGCACACGGCAGAACATCGACGAGTTCACTCGCACGACCGCCAAAGCCGTCGAGGTCATCGGAGGTGCAGGTCGGGGTAAGGCGATCATCATCCTCAACCCGGCCGAGCCCCCGCTGATGATGCGCGACACCATCTTCTGCTCGATCCCGATCGACGCCGATCTCGACGCGATCGACGCATCGATTCGGGAGGTCGCGGCCGAGGTCGCCACCTATGTCCCCGGCTACCGGCTCGTCGCAGACCCCCAGTTCGACGTGCCGTTCGACGACACCGGTCTGGGCCGGGTGGCCGTCTTCGTCGAGGTCGAGGGGGCGGGCGACTTCCTTCCCTCCTATGCCGGCAACCTGGACATCATGACCGCGGCAGCCACCAAGGTCGGCAATGAGATCGCCCGTTCCCTCGCCTCGAAGGAGGTCCTCTGATGCCGTTCTCCGACACCATCGACGTTCGCGTGACCGACACGAGCCTGCGTGACGGTTCCCACGCGAAACGCCATCAATTCACCGAAGCCGACGTCCGCTCGATCGTTGCCGCGCTCGACGACGCCGGCATGCCCGTCATCGAGGTTGCCCACGGTGATGGCCTCGGTGGCTCGTCCTACAACTACGGTTTCTCGGCGGTTGACGAACGGATCCTCATGAAGGCCGCGGTCGACGAGGCGACCCAGGCCGCGATCGGGGCCCTCATGCTGCCGGGCCTCGGTGTGAAGGATGACATCAAGGCGGCTCACGACCTCGGTGTATCGATCATACGCGTCGCCACCCACTGCACGGAGGCCGACATCTCCGAGCAACACTTCCAGGTGGCCCGCGAGCTCGGACTGGAGACCGTCGGCTTCCTCATGATGGCCCACACGGTGACTCCCGACCGCCTCGCTGCCCAGGCTCGCATCATGGCCGACGCCGGGTGCCAGTGTGTCTATGTCGTCGATTCCGCCGGGGCGATGGTCCTCAACGACGTCACCGACCGTGTCGCCGGTGTGGTCGCCGAGCTCGGCGATGATGCCCAGGTCGGCTTCCACGGGCACGAGAACCTGTCACTGTCGCTGGCCAACACCATCCTGGCCGTTCGGGCCGGGGCGGTACAGGTCGACGGTTCGACCTGTCGATTCGGTGCCGGTTCGGGCAACACCAGCTGTGAGGCCCTGGCCGCCGTCGCCGAACGACTCGGGATCCGCACCGGTCTCGACGTGTTGAAGATGATCGATGCCGCCGAGGATGTCGTCCGTCCGGTCATGGACGACGAATGTGTTCTCGACCGACTCTCGATCACGATGGGCTACGCCGGGGTCTACTCCAGCTTCCTCAAGCACGCCTACCGGGCGGCCGAGCGCTACGACGTGTCGGGGGCCGACATCCTGATGGAGTGCGGTCGCCGGGGTCTGGTCGGCGGCCAGGAGGACCAGATCATCCAGATCGCTTCGACCCTGGCCGGTCGGGCCTGACAAACGGTCGGGCGGCCGAGCGCCGCCCCGGATCCGTCACCACGGGCGACCCATCCGACGGCGAATCCAAGTAGGTACATCGAACTACTGAATTCTTCCCGCGTCCGGTCGATCAGAACACCATGAGACCAATGCGTATCGGGTGGGTAGGACGTTTTCGGCGTGCCGGGACTTCGGGTCCGGGCCGGACGGCGACCAGGCGGACGGCGAAACCGCGATCGGCGCGAGCCGCGGCCGTCGGGTTGGCCGTGGGATTACTGGCGGCGACGCTGGCCACGGTCGCCACCGTGGCCGTGACGGCCGCACCGGCCTCGGCCCACCACACCTATCCGCGGGTCGAGGTCATCGGCGGGGGCTGGGGTCATCGCCGGGGCATGGGCCAGTACGGGGCGCTCGGTTATGCCAAGGACCAGGGCTGGACGTCTCGCCAGATCTTGGACCACTTCTACGGCGGCACGACCCAGGGGCCCGCTCCGACCATCGACAACCTCGACCCCGACCGGCTGCGGGTGCAGTTGGCCACGATGAACAACCGCAACACCGCCGTGACCCTGTCGAAGGGCCGAATGGTCCTCTTCGACGCGTCCGGCAACCGCCATCGTACGGTGACCGCGCCGGCGATGCGGCTGGTGCCGAGCGGATCGGGCTACGAGATCCAGACCGCAACCGGCTGTGGCGGCCCGTGGACCCGGTTCGCCGACGTCGCCAAGACGTCGATCGGGATTCGTGTGGAGGAGGATCCCGACGACCCGTTCGCCGCCGGCGACTGGATCGGACGCGACTCCCACACCCTGCTCGGGGTCTGCGGCTCGTCGTACCGCACCTGGTATGACGGCGAGATCTGGTCCCATCGCACCTCCTCCGGTCAGCGGACCGTCAACGTCGTGACCATCGAGCAGTACCTGCGGGGGGTCGTCCCCAACGAGATGCCGGCCAGCTGGCCGGCGGCAGCCCTGGAGTCCCAGGCCGTCGCCGCCCGCTCCTACGCCCTCGCCGGTGACAGCCGCTGGGGCTCCCACGCCGACACCTGTGACAACACCTACTGTCAGGTCTACGACGGCCGGGTGAAGGGTTCCAGGGTCGCAACCCACCCGAACACCGACGCCGCCATCGCCGCGACCGCCGGGCAGGTGCGGCTCACGTCGTCAGGGCGTATCGCCCGCACCGAGTTCTCATCCAGCACCGGCGGCCATACCACCGGACCGAGCTTCACCCCGGTCGAAGACCTGGGTGACGCCACCAGCGCCAACCCCAACTCGTCGTGGTCGGTCACCGTCGGGTTGACCGGGTTGGCCACCCGCTACGGGCTCGGCCCGGTTCGATCGATCGAGGTCACCGAACGGGACGGCAACGGCCGATTCGGGGGCGGCGCCACCGAGGTGACGATCGTGTTCCGGGACGGAACCCGAACCATGACCGGCAACGCGGTGCGGATCTACTTCGGTTTGAAGTCCGACCTGTTCGACTTCGGCGACATCGAGTTCGAGCCGTCACCGGAGCCGCCGGCCGACGACCCGTCTCCGCAGCCGGCCGACTTCGAGCCCGTCGTCGAGGCGATGTACCGGCGCCTGGCCGGGCGGTCACCGTCGGAGGCCGAGTTGGATCGCTGGTCCACCACGATGGCCGGCGGTGAATCCAGCGGCCGGCAGGCACTGGCCGCCGCTCTTGTCCGCAGCGATCACTTCAGCGGGTTGCTGGTCGACGATCTCTACCGATCGACCTTCGGCCGCAAGCCCGATGAGCGCGGCCGCGAGCACTGGATCGACCGCCTCACGATCGACGGCCCGAACCAGGCCACCTACCAAGAGATCGGTGCATGGTTCTTCGGGTCGGCCGAGTACTACCGGCGGGCCGGCAACACCGATGAGGCCTTCGTCGACCGGCTCTACGTCGACCTGCTCGGCCGCCAAGCCGATCCCGGTGGTCGCGACTACTGGCTCGGCGTCCTCGATCGAGGCTCGACGGCCGACGTCGTCACCTGGTTCTATCACTCGGCCGAGTCGCGTCGGGCCCGGGCCTCCAAACTCCATCGCATGGTGCACGGCACGAGTCCCACGGCAGCCCAGGTCGAGGCCGGAGCGGCCCTGCTCGTCACCAACGACGACCTGACCGTGGCGGCCGTCTTCGGAGCCGCCGTCAAGCCCTGACACGCACCACGGCGACGGGACGCTACGATCGGAAACAGGACGGCGGCACGTCTGACCTGTACTTGGCGGTACCGAAGGATCAAAGCCCCAATGACAGTCGATCTCGACTCCGCCATCTTCGTCGCCGGACACAACGGACTGGTCGGCTCGGCCATATGCCGTCGACTCGAACGTGACGGATTCCGCCGGGTCCTGACCGAACACCGGTCGCGCCTCGATCTGCGACAGCAGTCCTCGGTACTCCGGTGGTTCGAGCAGAACCAGCCGTCCTACGTCTACCTGGCCGCCGGCACCGTCGGCGGCATCGGTGCCAACTCCAGTCGGCAGGCCGAGTTCCTGTACGACAACATGATGATCCACGCCAACGTCATCGAGGCCAGCCGCCGGGTCGGGGTGACGAAACTGCTGTACCTTGGCAGCGCCTGTGTCTATCCCCGGTTGAGCGCCCAGCCGATCGCGGAGTCGGAGCTGTTGGGCGGGCCGCTGGAGCCGACGAACGAGGGTTATGCGCTGGCCAAGATCGCCGGTGTGCGGCTGTGTGACTTCTACCGTGAGCAGTACGGCTGCAACTTCATCGCCGCGATGCCCACCAACCTCTACGGGCCCAACGACAACTTCGATCTCGAGTCGAGCCACGTCCTGCCCGCCCTCATGCGGAAGTTCCACGAAGCCAAGACAGCTGGGCGGGATCAAGTCGAGGTCTGGGGGACCGGATCGGCCCGGAGGGAGTTCATGTACGTCGACGATCTTGCCGACAGCTGCCTCTACCTGATGGACAACTACGACGAACCGGGTCATGTCAACGTGGGCACCGGCGTCGAGACGTCGATCGCCGAACTGGCCGAGATGATCCGCTCGATCGTCCACCCCGACGCCGAGATCATCTGGGACACCTCCCGGCCCGACGGTATGCCCCGGCGCTCGCTCGACGTGTCGGCGCTGACGAACCTCGGGTGGACGGCGGCGACCGACCTGGAGGCGGGGCTGACCCGGACCTACGCCTGGTACCTCGATCAGCTGGCGGCCGGTGGTTCCGCCGACTCATCCGGCCTGCGGTTGGGCGATGAGCGGCCGGAAGATGCGAGATCGGGCCGCGACCGGCCTGTTGTCACCGGCAACGGGGTTCCGGTGTCATGAACCAGGCCACCACCGGGTCGCCGGTCGGTGAACCGGTCATCGAACCGGGCGCCGTGGCCCTCGTCCCTCCTCGGTTCGGTGACGGCGTGATCGGCGGTGCCGAGGCGGTGCTGGCCGACGTGGCTCGAGGACTCCGAGCCCGGGGTATCCCGGTCGAGGTCCTCACCACCTGCGCCCGCGACCACTTCACCTGGGCCAACGAGTTCGCCCCGGGCTCGTCGCGGACCGATGACGGGATCGTGGTCAGGCGCTTTTCCACCGTGATGGCCGATTCGACGGCCGATCGCGACCGAATCGGTAACCGGATCCTCGCCGGGGACACGATCACCATCCAGGATCAGCAGCGCTGGATCAATGCCAGCCTCCGCTGCCCCGATCTCTGGCACCACGTCTTCGACCACGGCCACCGGTACCGGGCGCTGGTGTTCGCCCCGTACATGTTCTGGACGACCTTTGCCGTTTCGCAGATCCACAGCCGGCGATCGATCATCATGCCGTGCCTCCACGACGAGCCCCCGGCCCACCTCGACATCTACCGCTCGATGCTGGAGGGAGCGGGCGCTCTGTGGTTCCTGACCGGTCCGGAGCGGGATCTGGCGCTGTCACTGTGTAACCCTCCCCGTCGTCATGAGGTGGTGGGCGCTCCGGTGGCCCTGCCATCGTCCTACGACCCCGACGGCTTCCGGCAACGATTCGGCCTGACGGAACCGTTTGTGTACTACGCCGGTCGGCGTGAGTGGGGTAAGGGCTGGCAGGACCTGCTTGCCGCCTTCGCCGACTTCACGTTCAGCCGTCGGGGCGGGCCGGGACCGATGACGCTGGTGACCTCCGGCGTCGGCTCCGTCGCGCCGCCGCTGGGATGCGAGCAGGCCGTCATCGACGTCGGCCTCCTCTCCGATCACGACCGCGACGGCGCGATGGCGGCCGCCTCGGCCTACGTGCAGCCGTCCGCTCTGGAATCGTTCTCGCTCACCGTGCTGGAAGCCATGGCGGCCGGCACACCGGTGGTGGCCAACGACGCCGGGGCCGTCGTGCGACGACACATCGAACGGTCGGGCGCCGGGATCCTCTACCACGGGTCCGCCGAGCTGGTGGAGTGCCTGAATTTCGTGGCCGACCGCCCGGAGGCCGCTCGGGCCCTGGCCGTCGCCGGACGTCGCTACGTGCTCGACAACTACGAACCGACGCTGGTGTTCGACACGATGGTCGACACCCTCGACCGTTGGTTTCCCGTCGACCGATCCGGCCGACCGGCCGAGGACCGGGTGGAGGTGGCCGGCTGATGTCGATCCTGATCGTCACCCCCTTCGCCCCCTACCGGGACGGCATCGCCAGCTACGCCGCCCAGGAGCTTCGCCGGCTTCGTGACAGCGGCCAGGTGGTCGAGGTGCTGTCGCCTGTGCCGTCGGCCGCCCACCACCACCTGCCACTGGGTGGCGCACGGGGTGCGGCTCTGCTGGCCAAACAGGGCCACCGTCACGATCGGGTGATCGTTCAGTTCGGACCGGAGCTGCTGTTCGGGCGATGTCGTGCCGCCGCCGAGCGGGTGGCCGTGTGGGCCTCGCTGGCCGCCCTGGCTCGGGCGACGAGGCTCGACCTCCGACTCCACGAGGTGGAGTACGGTGCCCTCGACCAGAACCCGGCCGAACGCCGAGCCGCCCGGCTCGTCCTGCGGTGGGCCGACCGGGTCACGGTCCACACCGAACCCGAGAAGGCCCGGCTTGTCGGTCTCCTGGGCGCCGCCGCTGAAGGCATCGAGGTGATCGACCACGGTCACAACTTCGTGCCCGCCGTTACCTGCACCGGTGCCGAGGCCAAAGGCGAACTCGGACTGCCGCTCGACGAGTTCCTGTTCCTGTCGATCGGCTTTCTCCAACGCCACAAGGGCTTCGACCGGGGTGTCGAGGCGTTCACGATGGCGGCGCTGCCCATGGCATCGCTCCACATCGTCGGCTCGGGGAGGGTCGACCATCCCGAGATCGGACGCTACGTCGCCGAGTTGGAACGCATCTGCCGCCACAGCCCGGGCGTGGAGCTGCACAATCGGTATGTGTCCGATGATCAGTTCGATCTGTGGCTGGCGGCGGCCGACGCGGTGGTGTTGCCGTACCGCGAGATCTGGTCGTCGGGGGTGGTCGAGCGGGCCCGCTTGTTCGACAAGCCGGTCATCGCCTCGGATCTGCCTCAGCTCCGTCATCAACTGGCGGCCGACGGAGGCGGTGGCTCGATGACCGCTGGTGACGTGACCGAACTGGCGGTGGCCATGGAAAAAGTGTGGTCGGGAGCCGGCTACGGTCACCTGGCCGAGCAGAGCCCGTCGACCGCCACCGGTGACGGAGAGTTCCACAGCGGGGTTGAGCGCCGCCGGCAGGTCGCTCCGCTGTGGGATGTCGACGACGACGCGCCCGACCGTGAAGCGATCCAGGCTCAGATCGCCGCCCGAGCCCGCCAAGGCGAACCCGGCCGGACCAGCCAGGTCGCAGAGGTGCTCGCTCCACCGACGCGTGAGTCGACCGGAGACCGACCGTCGGCCGGGCTGCGGGCCCTCGGCCCCTTGTCCATTCCCGAACCGGTGTCGGCCCGCCCCGGTGTCACACCGGTGAAGCAGACCGTCAAACGGTTGACCGGCTGGCAGCTCGATCCGATGCAACAACGCCTGGCCGCCCTGCAGCAGGCCACCGTCGACGCGGTGATCGAGATGGAGTCTCGCCTGGAGCGGCTGTCGGAGGAACTCGATGACCGCACCCGATGATGGACACGAGACCGCCGACCGGCTGGACGATCTGCGCCGGCGGGTGGCCGAGCTCGAGGAGCAGCACCTGAATGCCACCGATGCCTTGATCGGGGCCGAGGCGGCCACCGCCCAGGCCCGCCGCGACATCGACGACATCTTCCACCGGCTCCACGTTCGGGAGAGCGAACTCAAAGCGCTGAAGGAGGCGCTCGGCTACGAACTCGAGACACCGGTCTCAGAGATCATCCCCACACTGGGTCGCCGGTCCGGTCCTTCGACCCGGCAGGCCCGGCGTCGCTCGGTGCGCTCACGACCCCGACGGTGATCGCCGGTGCCGATCGAAACGCTGCGCAAGACTCTGCTCGAGGCCCCGGAACCGATCAGCGATGCGGTCCGGGGGCTGCGGGCGGCCTGGCGCCGACGGCGAACGTCTCGTGACCTGATCAGACGGGTTTCGGTCATCGTCGTCCCCCCGTCGAGCGCTTCCGGCACGACCTCGGTCTCCTCGAACACCCGGTCTTCCATCGCACGGACCGTCGATGCCATGGGCGATCGCGAGGTGTCGGTCGAGATCGTTGCCGGCGACGGCGAATCGGAGACGGCGTTGTCGGGCCCGGGCGACCTGTGGCTGTTCGTCGTCGATGGTGCCGAACTCGACCTGGCGGCACTGTCGATCCTGGTCGAGGTCTTCGATGCCAACGCAGACCTCGACATGGCCTACAGCGATGCCGGAGCCGGCACCGGTTCCGATGCTGACGCCGGTACCGGTTCGAGCGACCTTGCCGCGGTTGACGCCGATATGTGGGGACCCTGGCTGCTTCCCGGCTTCTCCCCGGACCGCCTGGCCGATCAGTTCTACCTCGGTCACATGGTCGCCGTCCGCCCGCGTCATCTGCGGCCTTCCGGTGGGTGGGCGACGATCGACGGTGTCCGGACGGCGCCCGAGGTGTTGCGACCGATGGCCGAAGCGGCACGACGCGTCGCCCACCTCCCGATGCCCCTCTACACGCCGGCCCCGGATGCCGGAATGGGGGAGCCGGAACGGGCCGCTCGGCGCCAGACCCCTGATCTCACCGGGAACGACCGACCGCTCGTCAGCGTCGTCATCCCGACCAACGGCTCGACCCGTCGGCTCGATCGGGGCGACCGCCGCCTGGTCGAGGTGGCCGTGCAGTCGGTGCTCGCATCGGACTATCCCCGGATCGAGATCGTGGTGGTCGAGACTCCGGGTATACCCGATCGCCTGGTGGACCGGTTGCGCGCCACGGTCGACGACCATGATCGCCCTGGACGCACGTTCACCGCTGTCGCCGATGATCGACCCTTCAACTTTTCCAACGCTTGCAACCGGGGGGCTGTCCACGCCGTCGGAGAGGTGCTGGTCTTCTTGAACGATGACACCGAGGTCATCGCCGCCGACTGGTTGAGTCACCTGGTCGGCCATGCCTGTCGGCCCGATGTCGGAGCCGTCGGCGCCCGGCTGCTCTACGAGGACGGGCGGGTGCAGCACGCCGGTATCTGGAGCCGGGGCGGCCATCCCGCCCACCGCTACGAGGGTTGGCCCGGCGACGCCGCGGGTTATCGGGGAGCGCTCCGGGTGACCCAGAACTGTCTGGCGGTGACCGGGGCCTGTCTCGCGGTCGAGCGGGCGAAGTTCGATCTGGTCGGTGGCTTCTCGCCGGTGTTTCCCAACAGCTACAACGACGTCGACCTCTGCCTCAAGCTGTGGGACCGGGGCTACCGCACGGTCGTCGAACCGCGAGCCGAGCTCTTCCACTTCGAGGCCAGCACCCGCGATCCCGTGATCACCGACGATGACCTGGCCGCGCTGCACGACCGCTGGCGCCGGCGGCTCGACCACGATCCGTTCGACAACCCCAACCACACGGCGGAACGGTCGGAGGAGTGGCCGCTACCGGCGTCCCGTGATCGTCGATCGTCGGACCTCGACGTCATTCCCGAGCCGCGTTTCTGGCCGCTGGAGCCCAGCGGACGGTTCGGATCGACCTAACGACTGCTGTCGCCGAACGCGACGGCAACCAGCTCACGGGCGGCGGCCGAAACCGACCGACGGCCATCGGCGACATCGGTCCGCAAGGCCTCGTGGCGGGCCTGGAAGTCGGAACGTCGGCCGATGTGGGCGTGGAGAAGGTTGCGCAGTTCGTCGTCCAGCTGCTCGATCGCCTGCCGGCTCCGCAGACGATCGAGTTCGCCTGCGGCTCGCAACCTCCCATGCAGATCGAACAGGGTGCGCCACAGCTCGTCGAGGCCGTCCCCGGTGAGCGACGAGCAGGTCACGACCGGTGTCTCGAAGCCGGGACGTTTCGGACGGACCAGGTGCAGCGCCGCCCGGTAGTCGACGGCGGTGCGGCGGGCCAGTTCGGTCAGCGCACCGTCGGCTTTGTTGACCGCCACGACATCGGCCAACTCCATGACGCCCCGCTTGATGCCCTGGAGATCGTCGCCCCCTCCAGGGCCGACAAGCAGGAGGAACAGGTCGGTGAGGCCCGCCACCGCGGTCTCCGACTGTCCGACACCGACGGTCTCGACCAGCACCGTGTCGAACCCCGCGGCCTCGCACACGGTCACGGCGTCGCGGGTGCGGACGGCGACCCCGCCGCTGATCCCACCGGAGGGCGACGGCCGGATGAACACGTCGTTGCGGCCCATGAGGTCGGCCATCCGGGTCTTGTCACCGAGTATCGAGCCGCCGGTGGTGCGGCTGGAGGGATCGACGGCGAGGACGGCGAGTCGCCGACCCTGGTCGGTCAGGGACACACCGAGGCGGTTGATGAACGTGCTCTTCCCGACGCCGGGGGTTCCGGTGACGCCGAGCCGGAGACTGCCGCCGGCGTGGGGGAGGAGCTTGTCGAGCAACTCCTCGGCGGCCGCCCGATGGTCGTCGCGGGTCGACTCGACGAGGGTGATGGCCTTGGCCAGGGCCCGCCGTTCGCCGCTCAGGACACCGTCGGCGAGGGCGCCGACGTCGGTCACGGGTTCAGCTGACGGGTTGGGGGTCGCGGCCTCCGGCAACGGACAGTACCTCGAGTGCGGCTCGGTTGATGTTGGTGCCGGGCCCGAAGATAGCAGCCACCCCGGCCGAGGTCAGGAACTCGTAGTCCTGGGGCGGGATCACGCCGCCGCACACGACCACCACGTCGCCGGCCCCGCGGGCCTCGAGTTCGGCGATCAGCTCCGGTACCAGGGTCTTGTGACCGGCGGCCTGGGAGGAGACGCCGACGATGTGCACGTCGTTGTCGACGGCGTCGCCGGCCACCTCGGCCGGGGTCTGGAACAGCGGGCCGACGTCGACGTCGAAGCCCAGGTCGGCGAACGCGGTGGCGATCACCTTGGCCCCCCGGTCGTGACCGTCCTGGCCCATCTTGGCCACCAGGATGCGAGGCCGGCGGCCGTGGTCGGTGGCGAACGACTCCACCGCCTCCTGCACCTGACGGAACTCCTCGTCGCCGTCGTAGGCCGAGGCGTACACCCCGCTGATGGTCGATGTCTGGGCCTGGTGACGGCCGAAGACGGCTTCCATGGCATCGGACATTTCCCCGACGGTGGCCCGGGCCTTGGCCGCGTCGACGCAGGCGGCGAGCAGGTTGGCCTCGCCGCGAGCTGCTTCGGTGAGGGCGTCGAGTGCGGCTCGGCAGGCGTCGTGGTCGCGCTCGCTGCGGGTCCGTTCGAGCCGGGCGATCTGCTGGTCGCGTACCGCGGTGTTGTCGATGTCGAGCACGTCGACCATGGAGGGGTCGTCGGTCCGGTACTTGTTGACGCCGACGATCACGTCGAGCCCCTGATCGACCCGGGCCTGACGCAGGGCGGCGGCCTCCTCGATCCGGAGCTTGGGGATGCCCTTGGAGATGGCGGCGGTCATGCCGCCCAGCTCCTCGACCTCGGCGATCACGGCCCGGGCCCGGTCGGCCAGATCGGCGGTGAGTCGCTCCACGTAGTAGCTGCCGGCGAGCGGGTCGACGGTACGGGTGATGCCCGTCTCCTCGGCCAGGATGAGCTGGGTGTTGCGGGCAATGCGGGCGCTGGCGTCGGTGGGGAGGCCGAGTGCCTCGTCGAAGGCGTTGGTGTGCAGGCTCTGCGTGCCGCCCAGCACTGCGGACAGGGCCTCGACGGTGGTGCGGATGACGTTGTTGTAGGGGTCCTGTTCGGTGAGCGAAACCCCGGAGGTCTGGCAGTGGGTGCGCAGCATCGACGAGCGGGGCTCTTCGGCTCGAACCGGGCCATCAGTTCGGCCCACAGCAGGCGGGCCGCCCGGAGTTTGGCCACCTCCATGAAGAAGTCCATGCCGATGCCGAAGAAGAAGCTGAGTCGGCCGGCGAAGGCGTCGACGTCGAGCCCGGCGTCGATGGCGGCCTTCACGTACTCGAGGCCGTCGGCCAGCGTGTAGCCCAGCTCCAGATCGGCCGGGGCCCCGGCTTCGAGCATGTGGTAGCCCGAGATCGACACCGAGTTGAATTTGGGCATGTGCTCGGCGGTGTAGGCGATGATGTCGGCCACGATCCGCATGCTCGGTTCGGGCGGGTAGATGTAGGTGTTGCGGACCATGAACTCCTTGAGGATGTCGTTCTGGATGGTCCCGGCGAGCTGCTCGGTGGCGGCCCCCTGTTCGAGCCCGGCCACGATGTAACACGCCATCACCGGCAGCACGGCGCCGTTCATCGTCATCGACACGGTCATCTGGTCGAGGGGGATGCCGTCGAAGAGGATCTTCATGTCCTCCACCGAGTCGATGGCCACCCCGGCCTTGCCGACGTCACCGGTGACCCGCTCGTGGTCGGAGTCATAGCCTCGGTGGGTGGCGAGATCGAAGGCCACCGACAGACCCATCTGCCCGGCGGCCAGGTTGCGGCGGTAGAAGGCGTTGGACTCCTCGGCGGTGGAGAACCCGGCGTACTGGCGGATGGTCCACGGCCGGTTCGTGTACATCGTGGCCCGAGGGCCGCGCACGAAGGGGGCGTGGCCGGGCAGCGAGTCGAGGTGATCGACGCCGTCGAGGTCGGCCGCAGTGTAGAGCGGCTTGACGCTGATCTTCTCCGGCGTTTCGACGGTCAGGTCTTCGAGTGGCGCGCCTCGAAGCTCCTTGGTGGCCATCGCCGCCCAGCTGTCCAGTGGCTCTTCTTCCATGACTTCAAAAGTAGACGATCGACAGCTCACCCCGTCGAACTCTGGGCGCCCAACCAGCCCGCCGAATCAGTGCTCGAATCAGTGACAAGGCGGTTGTGGGGCGCGAGAATCGCCAGATGCCCGACTCGCCAGACGAGCCGCCAACGCTCGACGACTACGCCGCAAGCTACCTGGAGCTCTTCGGCGAGATGCCCGAGGTGCCGGGTAAGCGCTTCGAGGATCTCGCCGAAATCAGCCCCGACTTCGTTGCGGCGTTCGAACGGCTCCGAGCGGTTGGGTTCTACTCGGACGTCTTCGATGTCAAGACGACCCAGCTCATCGCCTTCGCCCACCTCCTGCGCGCTGGGCACTTCGCCGCCTATTGGCACGCCCTGGCGGCCCGCCGCGCCGGTGCCTCCTGGCAAGAGCTGGTCAAGGTGGTGGAGATCGGTGTCTCGACCGACGGCGGCGTGGCGGTCCTCAACGACGGGATCAAGGTGATCGAACGACTGCGACGGGAGGAGGGCGAACAGCCCTAGTCCATCGAAGTCCGGGTCTTCCGGGTGTCGGCTTCACGAAGTTCGCGTGGGTGGGACCGCTGACGGGCGGCTGATCGACGACATGGGTCTCCACCACCGAGCACCTCGCTATCGGCTGGGGAGGCCGCCGGTCACGTCGATCACCGAGCCGGTGGTGTAGCTGCTGACCGGGGACAGCAGCCAGGCGATGGCGGCGGCCACCTCCTCGGCCGTTCCGGCGCGCCCCAGCGGGATGCTGCGTCGCCGGCTCTCCTCGGACAGCCACTGCTGGTAGGAACCGGCCTCCGGTCCTCGGTCGCGGTGGCGTTCCTGCTGGCGGGGTGTGTCGATGAGACCGACACCGACCGCGTTCACCCGCACCCCGCTCGGCGCAAGCTCGGTGGCCAGAGACGAGACGATGTTGTCGATGGCGGCCCGCCCGACGCTGATCGCACCCATGGCGACCGACGGCGTCCGGGCGCTCGGAGCGGTCACGGCGACGATCCGACCGCTCGAGGTGACGAGCGCCGCAATGGCGGGACGGACGACGTTCAACAGCCCACTCACCTTGTCGTCGATCTCGGCGCGGATGTCGTCCAGGGACAGATCGACGAGGCTCCCGTGGCGTCCCCGCCCGGCAATGGCCGCCACCCCGTCGAGCCGACCCCCGTGGTCGGTGGCCACCCGAACCGCTTCGGCTGCGGCCCCAGGCTCGGTGACGTCGGCCTCGACAGCGGTCAGATGCTCGGAGTCGAGCTCGGCCGCCGCCCGGTCGAGGCGCTGCCGGTCACGGGCACAGATCGTGACCCGGGCTCCTGCGTTGAGCAGCAGTCGAGCGGTGGCCAGCCCGATGCCCGACGAACCGCCCGTGACCAGCACGCTGTGGCCGCCCAAGCCGAGATCGAAACCTATCCCGCCGGAACTTTGAGCCGCCAACGACCCTTTTGCGGGTCGCCGGCGGCTCAAACTTTCGTGGGGATCGGTCACGGTGGGCCTCCAGTGATGGTGAACGACAGTGACGCGCCCGAGGTCATGCCGGTCGCCGTGATCTCCCACACGGTGCCGGCCTGGTCGGGATCGCAGGTCCAGCGCACCGGCAGGTTGCCCTCGCTGTCGGCGCGACCCTGCCGTATGGCCTCGGCCTGCGGCGACTCGAAGTCGACCGCCTCCCGCGGAACGAACCGTTGGAGCACGGCTACCTGGCGGGTGGTGCCGTCGCACACGAACGGCACCTCGATCACCTGAATCGTCACCGGGCTCTCCAGCGTGGTCGAGCCGAACGAGAACGTTGCCGACCGGCGAGCGGGCGTCGCCTCGGTAACCGTGAGCTCCCAGGTCGTTCCCTCGTCGCGGCGATCGCACTGCCAGAACAGCCTGGCCGAACCGCCGGCGTCGGCCTCAGCGGGCCGCAACGAATCGCCCTGGGGCGATGCAGCCAGCTCGAGTGTGGCGTTCGGGGTGAGGTTCGCCACTCGGGCCAACAGCCGCCGCCCCCGATCGCACACGAACGGGTTCTCGACGATCTCGACGACGATGTCGCCGGCATCGGCGGGCTGAGGCGCCTGCCCGGTGAACGAGAACTCGACGGTTCGGTGTGACGATCTGCCGGTGGCGGTGAGCCGCCACCCGGACCCATCCTGATCGGGTGAGCAGGTCCACTTGACCTCGACCTCGCCGCCGGCACCGGCCAGGGTCGGCGAGATCGAGCGGGCGTCGGGGGAGTCGAAGTCGATCGCCTCGTGGGGTTCGGCATTGGACAGACGGCCTACGGTCTGGGTGGAGTTGTCACACAGCACCCCGCCCTTACCGGTGAGCGGTTCGTAGAGGAGGATCCGATCGAGCCGGGGGTCACGGTCGGTTCCGGAGATGTTGAAGGTGCGGGTCCGTCCCGAGTCGCCACCGGTGGCGGTGATCTCCCAAGTCAGCTCGGACTCGAGCTCGTCGCAGGCCCACTGGAGCTCGAACGCGCCGGATTGGTCGGCGATGCCATCGGCGATCTCTACGGGCATCGGCGAGGTGAACTCGATTGTCTCGCCCGCCTCCGCACCCGCGATGGTGGCGGCCGCTCGGCGGTTTCCGTCGCAGTACACACCGTCTTCGACCGGGGTCACGAGGAGTTGCTCATCGTCGCGCGTGGCGCGATCGCTGGAGACCGGCGGACTGCAGGACGCCACCATCAGGCCGGCAACGAGTGCGATGGCGCGCGCGCTCGGTCGAGTGAGCACTTTCAACAACTCGGGCACACCCATCATGTGACGAAGTCCCACTGGACCCCGGTGACGTCGTTTGTCGTGAGATCACCGACCCTGACATACCACCGGATCTGACCGGCGTCGCCCCACATCCCGAACGTGTCGACTCCGGGACTCACGCTCAGCTCGAGGAGTGACGTCCACCCCTCGATCTCACCGAGTTCGGTATCGGAGGAGGTTCTCGCCGCGGCGGATGGATCATACTGGAACCCGCCGGACCAGCCGCCAAGCTGCTCGTTGGTTGCCATCTCGCCCGGGTAGGCCGCATAGGCGTCACGATCATGGGCGTTCCACTTTCTGAGAGGATCGGTGTCAGCGCT
The DNA here is from genome assembly GCA_965216675.1 of Acidimicrobiales bacterium. GTDB lineage: Bacteria > Actinomycetota > Acidimicrobiia > Acidimicrobiales > SZUA-35 > JAHELU01. Next base: position 5,121,215 of record CBDCGK010000004.1, read on the forward strand.
GGGAAGGCTCAGGAAGGGTCGGTAGTCGAGGTTGAGCGTGAACTCGCCCCAGGCCGCCGTCCCGTCGGTCCGGTGAACAAAGTCGGACGTGTCCTCGAACCAGAGGACGGTTGCACCACCTCCGCCGCCATTGAAAACACCATCGCCTCGTAACGGGAGGTAGAACTGGAGGAGCCCATGCGCCGGTACCGCGGTGAGCGCCTCGTCATCCAGGGCATCGAGATCGATCTGGGCGACAAGGCTGAGTGGTGCGCCGTCGTCGCTCGGCCAAGGGTATTCGGCCGGCAGCCATGGATAACCGCCGACATAAGTGCGCCCGCCAAAGGAGCCGTCGGATCTGGAATCCCGGGGGACAAGTGCCACGGCTGGGCGGGCCAGCGACCGCGCTTCGGCGATACGTTCCGGATCGAGATCGGTTTCCGCCAACCGATCTCCTACCTCATCGACGGTGCGCGGCAATACGTGGCCCTGACTTGCCGCTCGGAGTGTGTCAAGCGGGTCGACGAGGCCCGGTTGGGGGAAGAGACAAAACCCCGATTCGTCTCGTTCACAAGCCGCTCTCATGTCGCGCTTGATCTCGTCGGTAACCATGCCCGAGACCTGGTTCTCCGAGACCTGATCGGAGGCCGGGCCATCGCCGACCAGGATCAACAACGCGAAGATGACCGAGAGCGCCATTCCGATACCAACGCCCCCTGCGACCGCGCGCCCGGCGGTCACCTGTCGGTCCTGCATGACCGAGTCGCCCGGCGGTCCTGTCCGACCGATGCCATCGACCCACGTTACCGGTTGCGATCCGACCAACGCCGGCGGGCCGCCGTTCCGTCCACCGGGCCCCATCCGGATCTATGATGGCCGCTGATGGGTCCGTCCGCCGCCGATCCCACAAGAGAGCTTGCTCGCCTCGCGCCGTCGCCACCGGCGGGCCGTTTGCGCGTGGCGCTCGATGCGACGCCGTTGATGAACCGCCGAACCGGGGTCGGCGTGATGACGGCGGCCCTCTTCGACCACCTGAGGAAGTCTGAGGCTACGGATCTCCACGGCTACGTCGTGAGCTGGCGGGCTCGGCAACGGTACTTGCAGGCGACGCCCGACGGCGCGACGCCGCTGCGGCTGCGGTGGCCCGCCCGACTGTGCCATCGACTGTGGCAGCGATCCGACCTCCCCCGCCTTCCCGGCGATTGGGACATCGTGCACGGAACGAACTACGTCGTTCCGCCCAGTCGTTCCGGCGCCAGGCTCGTCACCGTGCACGACCTCACCGCCTGGAGGTTCCCCCAGCTCGTCGATCGACACAGCCGGGCCTATCCGACACTGCTGCGTCGAGCCGTCGACAGCGGGGCCGAGATCCATTGCGTTTCCTCGGCCATCGCCCGGGAGGTCGTCGAGGAACTGGCTGTCGATGCCGCCATCGTCCACGTGGTACCGAACGGGTTCGACCGACGCCGGCCAGGAAACGCCGCATCGGCCCGGACGCGGATCGGAGCGCCCTACGTGCTCGCCATCGGTACCATCGAACCCCGCAAGGACTACGTCGGACTCGTGCAGGCGATGAGTGCGGTGTGGGCGGACCATCCGGACGTGAAACTGGTCATCGTCGGCGGTGACGGCTGGGGAGTCGACGAGTTCGACGCGGCGTCGAGAACCGCCGGGGCCGGCGATCGAATCGTTCGCCTCGGCTACGTGTCCGACGCCGACAAGGCCGATCTGATCGCCGGGGCCGAGCTGCTGGCCTACCCGTCGGTGTATGAGGGGTTCGGTCTGCCCGTGCTCGAAGCGATGGACGCCGGTCTTCCGGTCGTGGCCACCGCGGTCGAAGCCGTGGTTGAGGTCGCGGGCGACGCTGCGATGCTCGTGCCGCCCAACGAACCCGACCAGCTGGCCGCTGCGATAGCCACGTTGCTGACCGACAGCGACGCACGCGGCAGGTTGATCGACGCCGGTCGCGAACGAGCGGCTCGCTTCTCGTGGGAGCGAACCGCCGAACAGCTGCTCGAGCTGTATCTCGACCTTGCGGTTCGAGGTCACCGCTGATCGCATCCATGACAGAACGCCCGGTGGCGGCCGATAGGGTTCTTACGAATCCAAGGGCCCGATACCTCCGAAGGGCGAGCACGAACCCATGAGCAACCGAGACTCCAATCCCCGGATGGCCAAGCGCATCGTCATCATCGGCGGCGGGCCGGCCGGCACCAACTGTGCCACCCACGCCGCCCGCCTCGGCGCGACGGTCACCTTGATCGAGTCCGACATCGTCGGCGGAGCGGCCCATCTCCTCGACTGCATTCCCTCAAAGGCCATGATCGCCACCGGCGGGGCCATGTCGATGATGCGCCGGGCCACCGAGATGGGCCTGGCCAAGGTCGACGTGGAGCTCGACTTCGAGTCTCTGCGTACTCGCATCACCGACATCGAAGCTCGGTTGGAGTCGACGGTCACCAGCCTGCTGGCCAGCCAGGGAGTCCGCCTCATCGAAGGCCGGGGCAGCCTGCTCTCACCCCACGAGGTGAAGGTCACCACGGCCGACGGCGAGGAGGTCATCGAGGCCGACGTGATCGTGTTGTCGACCGGATCCCGTCCTCGTATCCCGAACTGGGCGCCCGTCGACGGTGTGCGGGTCCTCACTACCCGCGATGCGTACCCGCCACCTGAGCTGCCGTCGCATCTGATCGTCGTCGGATCGGGCGTCACCGGCGTGGAGTTCGTCCACATGTTCAACTCGTTCGGATCCCAGGTCACGCTCATCGTGTCCCGCCAACAGGTGCTACCCGACAAGGACCCCGAGGTCGCCTCGGTGCTGGAGAAGAGCTTCCTCGAACGTGGTGTTCGCCTCTACAAGGGGGCCAGGGCCGAGGCCATCGAAGTCGACGACAGCGCCGTCGACGGCGATCAGGTCAAGGTCGTGTGCGACGACGGCCGTATCGCCACCGGCTCCCACGTGCTCCTCGCCATCGGGTCGATCCCGAACTCCGATGGCCTCGGGCTGGAGAACGCCGGCATCGAGAGCGACGGCGGCTACGTGGTCGTCGATCACAATTGCAAATCGTCCGTCGGCCACATCTACGCCGCCGGCGACCTGTCGGGCAAGCTGCCGTTGTCGTCGGTGGCCTCCATGCAGGGCCGCAAGATCGCCGAGCATGCCATGGGCCTGCACGCCGCACCCCACCGCCACCTCGACTACGACAAGGCCGCGTCGGCCATCTTCACCGACCCCGAGATCGCCGATGTGGGCCTGGCCGAGGCCGACGCGTTCGCCGAGGGCCGCAAGATCAGGGTCACCAAGGTGCCGTTCTCGGTGTCGGCCAAGGCACTGATCAACAACGACCCGCGTGGGTTCGTCAAGATCGTGTCGGACCCGGCCACCGGTGTCGTGTTGGGCGGCTCGATCGTCGGTCGCCACGCCGCCGAGCTGATCTCGGTGCTGGCGCTGGCCGTGACCGCCGGTTTGACGGTGACCGACCTGGTGGAATCATTGTTCGTGCACCCGGCGCTGGCCGAGGTGTTGGGCGAGGCGGCCGAGTAGGTCGACCGTACGTCGTCTATTTGGAACCGAACGGGGGAGTACGTGACAACGAGTCTGTTACTGGCGGCCGAGGAGGGTGAGGAACTCAGCGAGTTCATCGCCCAGGAGTCGGCGGTGGTGGTGCTGTTGGCCATCGCCGCGCTGGTGGCGGTGGTGGCCAAGCGGCTCCAATTCCCGTTCACGGTGGCCCTCGTGGTCGTCGGACTGTTCGCCTCGGTACTCGGGGAGTTGGTGGCGGTCGACATCTCGCCCGACGTCATCCTCTTCCTCCTCGTGCCGCCCCTGCTGTTCGAAGCAACGCTGCAGTTGCCGTGGCCGAAGCTGCGGGCCGACCTGGTTCCAATCCTACTGTTCGCACTGGTCGGCACCGCCGTGGGCACGATGGCCATCGGGGCGCTCGTCCACTGGACCGTTTCGGTGCCGTGGACCGCGGCGTTCGCGTTCGGGGCGCTCATCTCGGCCACCGATCCGGTGGCGGTCATCGCGCTGTTCAAGTCGCTCGGTGCCCCGAAACGGCTGTCGATCCTGGTCGAGGGTGAATCGTTGTTCAACGACGCGGTTGCAGTGGTCGCTTTCGGGCTGGCCGTCACCGCGGCCGCCGGCGACGAACCGTTCACCCTGGCCAACGCGGTCACCGACTTCTTCGTCGTCTCCGCCGGCGGGCTCGGCATCGGGCTCGCCCTCGGCTATCTCGTCAGCTCGGTCTTCCTGTCGCGGGTCGACGACCCCCTCATCGAGACCTCGACCACCTTGGCCCTGGCCTACGGATCGTTCCTGCTGGCCGAGGAGTTCGGCATCATCGTCGGCCGGGACCTCCACTTCTCCGGCATCCTGGCCGTCGTCACCGCCGGCCTGATGGTCGGCAACGTCGGCATGCACAACACGTCGCCCTCGACCCGGCTCACCCTCGAACACTTCTGGGAGCTGCTGACGTTCCTCGTCAACTCGATGGTGTTCCTGGTCATCGGTCTGGCCATCAGCCTGGACGACCTCGCCGAACACTTCCTGGCCTTCGTCGTGGCCATCATCGGCGTGCTCGTGCTCCGGGTGATCCTGATCCACGGTCTCGCCGTGGTGTCGGCGTGGGCCCAGCCCAACCGGACGGTGCCGAGGGCCTACCGTCACGTCATGGTCTGGGCCGGCCTGCGGGGGGCCATCTCCCTGGCCCTGGTGCTCACACTCGACAACACGGTGTTCGCCCAGGACACCGTCGACACCCTGCAGGTCATGACCTACGGTGTGGTGCTGTTCACCCTGCTCATTCAGGGCACCACCATCTCCCGGCTGATGGACCGGCTCGGACTGTCCAACAAGATCGACACCGAGCTGACCCAGCAACGGCACCAGGCCCGCATCTACATGGCCCGGGCCGGCCAGTCGGAGATGGCCCGCCTCGGAGCCGACGGGGTGCTGTTCAACGACATGGCCACCTCACTGGGCCGCACCTACCAGCGTGACATCAACGACCACATGGGCCGCCTGCGCCGTCACATCGCCGGCCATCCCGAACTGGAGGTGGCAATGCTGCTCCAGGCCCGCCGCGATGCCCTGGTGGTCGAACGCTCGGCCCTCAACGAGATCGTGTTCACCGGTCTCATCGATCCGCTGGTGGCCCACGACCTCACGGTCGAGCTCGACAACCGCATGGCCGCTCTCGATCTGCTGCAGGAGCGGTGGGAATCGGACCCACTGCCAACCTTCGAGATGGGGGAGGAGCAGGTCAATGGCTGAAGAACTGGTTTATGTGTCGTGGGGCGGTACCGGCCGGGGGGCCACCCTGCGGGCCGCCATGGAACAGGCGTCGGCCGCCGGAAAGGGTCTCCTGTACCTCGCGGTGCTCGACGACGACAGCTTCGCCGATCTCGACGACACGTTTCTGGCCATCGTGAAAGACGAGCTCGAATGGTTGCTCGACGCCCAGCTGGAGGTGACCAAGACCGAGCTGGGTGCCGAGGAGGTCCCGGTCCGGATCCTGATCCGCGGTGGCGACGTCGCGGATCAGGTGGCCGATGTGGTCGACACGCTCGGCGACACCGAGGTGATCGTCGGTGCGCCGGTACCGTTGGCCGGCCACCAGTCGGTCGATGCCCTGCTCGACGCCCTCCGGCAGCGGATCGCCGTCCCCGTCGAACTGGTCTCGGCCGACGACGAAACCGTCTCGGGGCCCTAGCGGCGAGCGTGCGCCGGAACTCTGGTCGATGCGGCGTTGTCATGACCGGAAATCGACCAGAATTCGGGAGTCACACGGGCACGGCGCGCCTCACCGCGTCGCCGCACAGGCGTCGGCCGCCTCGAGCATCTGACGGCCGACCGGCTGAAGATCGATCGCGGTGGCCATCAGGCCGGTCGACACCCGCTCGATAACAGCCCATTCCCAGACGGCCTGGGGATCGAGGGCGACGTCGGCGTGCCGCGATGCCGTTGAGGTGAGGCGGTGAGCCACGTCGAACGGATCAGGCTCGGCCATGAGCTCAACCGGGTCGATAAGCTCTCCCGCAGGATCACACCGAGGTCGTATTCGGCATCGGCGATCAGACCGTCGGGATCGATCAGCTTGTGGTCGCCACCGTCGAGGGTGCGGAGCGTGTTCCACTCCTGCACGTCGCCGTGGACCAGCACGGCGGTATCGGGATCGTGGGCGCCTCGCCGCCGGTCGGCGCAACGCAGCGCGTGTTCGACGGCGGCGGCGGAACAGGGCCGGTCGAGCTCCTCCCACGTCGCGGGGATGTAGTCGGCCAGCCAGGCCGCCTTCTCGGCGCCGGTTGGAAGGGTGACCGAGTCGGGCACCGTCCGCCAGACCCTGGCCGCCGTCGTGGCGAGGATGCGGTGGCGGTCCTCGATGGGCAGCCCGAGATCGTGGAGTGACGGTCCCAGCTGTTCGACGAGCAGGGCACCGCGGTCGAGGTCGTCCCGGTACAGGGTGGCGCAGCCGTCACCGGCGACCAGGCCGAGGACGGTCGCCTCCTCGGCCAGCGAGGACGACGGATGGGGCACGCCGAGTTTCAGCACCGCCGGACCGAACTCCTCCGATGTCACCGGAAGCACGAGGGCCTCGGTGCCACCCTCATAGCCCGTTCCGTTCGGCCGCAGGCCCCAATCGGACACCAACGAGGCGACCAGATCGTCGACGTCGTCGAGCCACCACTGCGCCCCGGCGGCCCGGGCTCTGTTGGCGACCACCTCGGGGACCGACACCCGTCCCGTCCCGGCCATGACAGACCGAGGTCTCAGTCGATGACCACGACGATGTCGCCGCCGCCGACCGACTCGCCCGGCTCGACCCGAACCTCTTTGACCGTGCCCGACTTCTCGGCCGCGACGTTGTTCTCCATCTTCATGGCCTCGAGCACGATGACAGTCTGACCGGCCTCGACCTCGTCGCCGACGTCGACCAGAACCTTCACCACCGTGCCCTGCATGGGCACCGTGACCTCACCCGATCCGCTGCCGCCGCCCGCTCCGCCGCCCCGTGTGGAGCGGCGTTTCGGCTTCGACGCCGCGGGTTTGCCGGCCGCCACCATCGCCGATTCGGGAACCCACATCGACACGCTGAATCGCTTGCCGTTGACCTCGACATCGACGTCGCGGCGGACCTTGGCCTCCGGCTCCTCGCCGTCGGTGGACTCGGCCGAGGCGGGCTCGGCGCCGACGCCGGACAGGTCGAGAACCTCCTCCACCCACTTGGTGGAGTGCGTCGCCGCCGCGAAGTCGGGATGATCCAGAATCGCGATGTCGGCCGGGATCGTCGTCTTCACACCCTCGATGCGGAACTCCCGCAGTGCCCGCAGGGTTCGGGCGATGGCCGTCGGCCGGTCGACACCCCAGCAGATGAGTTTCCCGGCCAGGTTGTCGTAGTACTGGCTGATCTCGTCGCCCGCCTCATAGCCGCCGTCCCAGCGGATGCCGAAACCCGACGGCGGTGTGAGCGCCGTGATCCGGCCGGGCGAGGGCAAGAATGCTCCGCCGGCAGGATCCTCGGCGTTGATGCGGACTTCGATGGCGTGACCGGTGAGGGTCACGTCGTCCTGGGTGAACGGCAGTTCCTCACCGGCGGCCACCCGGATCTGGAGATTCACCAGGTCGAGCCCGGTCACCATCTCGGTGACGGGATGCTCGACCTGAAGTCGGGTGTTCATCTCCAGGTAGTAGAAGTTGCCGTCCTCGTAGAGGAACTCGACGGTGCCGGCGTTGGTGTAGTTGCAGCCCTCGGCCACCTTGACCGCCGCCTGGCCCATCGCGTGGTAGATCTCGTCCGGCATGTCCGGCGCCGGGGCTTCCTCGATCAGCTTCTGATGCCGGCGCTGGGCCGAGCAGTCGCGGGCCCCGAGATACACGCCGTTGCCATACTGGTCGCACAGGACCTGGATCTCGACGTGGCGGGGTTTGGTGAGGTATCGCTCCACGTAGCACTCGGAGCGCCCGAAGTATGACTGGGCCTCCCGTTGGGCCGATTCCAGGGCGTCGGCCGCGTCGGCCGCGGCGGCCACGACCTTCATGCCCCGACCGCCACCGCCGAACGCCGCCTTGATGGCCACCGGCCAGCCGTGCTCGTCGCCGAACGCCTCGACCTCGGAGGCGTCGGACAGGAAGTCGGTGTTGCCGGGAACGCCGCTCACGTCGACCTTTTCGGCCGCGGACCGGGCGCTGATCTTGTCGCCCATGACCTCGATGGCCTCGGGTGGTGGGCCGATGAAGGCCACGCCCCGGTCGGTGATCGCCCGGGCGAAGTCCGCGTTCTCGGAGAAGAATCCGTAGCCGGGATGGACGGCCTCGGCCCCCGATCGCTCGATGGCATCGAGGATGGCCTCGGTGTTCAGGTAGCTTTCCGCTGCGGTCTGGCCGCCGAGGGCGAATGCCTCGTCGGCGAGGCGAACGTGGAGGGCGTCGCGGTCGAGTTCGGAGTAGACGGCAACGGTGGCGATGCCCATCTCCTGACAGGCCCGGATGACCCGGACCGCGATCTCACCCCGATTGGCAATCAAGACTTTGCTGAACACACGCCTAATGTAGACACATATGCTGGCCAACGCAGAACCTTGGACGACGAACGGCGAACCGGTGTTGTCGAACGGTTCGAAATTCACCGACGTGCGGTATCTTCCCGAAACCGGTTCGACCAACGCCGATCTTCTCGCGGCCGCCCGGGCGGGTCTCCCGGGCCCCGTCGTGCTCGTCACCGGACACCAGACGGCGGGCCGCGGTCGCCAGGATCGGGACTGGTTCGACGAGCCGGGCGATTCGTTGCTCGTTTCGGTGCTGGTCACCGCGGACCGCGCCTGGGCCGATCTCGTTCCGCTGGCCACCGGTCTGGCCGCGGTCGACGCCGTCAACAGGTATGTGGGTCGAGCGGCGCCGACCGAGTCGCCCGTGACCGCTGAGGACACGGTGGCGGCGCTGAAGTGGCCGAACGACGTGCTCGTGCCCCCGCTGGAGGAACGAAAGCTGGCCGGGATCCTGATCGAATCGACCGCCGGATCGGAGCCGTCGTCGCTGGCGGTCGTGATCGGGATGGGGTTGAACCTGCGGTGGTCGTCGCCACCCCCGGCCGACGTGAGCGACCGAGCCACAACCGTGGAGGCGATTCTGCAGCACCGGGCCGGGGTCGGGCTTCCCGACGACTGCCGTTCGATTCTGCTCGGCGGGTACCTGTCAGCGCTCGACAGGATGCTGGCGACGCTGGCCGGGCCGGACGGTCGCCGGGTCGTGGTGACCGCCTATCGCCGGCGATGTCTGACGGTCGGGCGGTCGGTCGAGCTGGTCACCCCGACCGAGCTTGTGAGCGGTCGAGCGGCCGGCATCGGTGAAGGCGGTGAACTGCTGGTCGAAACAGACGACGGAACGACCCGCGCCGTCACGGCGGGCGACGCCCACCACCGTCCGGTCCACGACTGACCTCGGTGCGAGAGGCGTCGGGAGTCACACTCAAGAATCGGGTGGGTCTGCCGAACTGAACCCCGATGGTCTATCGGGATGATGCGTGTCGTGGAGGGGCTGGGCGGCGGACGCGCTCGGCTGTTCGAAAGTCTCGGACGGGTCCGGTGGCCGCCATCGTTGTCGCATCGATCGCCCTCGTCGTGGCGCTCATCGGTGGTCCGGCGTCGGCTCAGGACACATCAACTGCCGACGCCGGCTCAACGACCTCGTCCACCACCTCCTCCACGAGCTCCTCCACCAGCTCGACGACGGTCGCCCCGACGTCGGAGCCCGCCCCGGCAACCGAGACCACGGCACCCGACCAGACGACCGCGACGAACGGGACGGCGACCACCGGCGCCGGATCAGACCCCTCGGACGACTCCACCGCCTCGACCACGACGAGCGAGCAGCCCAACCCGGAATCCACCGACACCACCGATCCGTTGATCGACGAGGCGCCGGCCGACGACCCGCTCGACCCCAACATCACCGTCCCACCTCCGTCAGGAGCCGACGTGGAAGTCGACTTCGCCCCGGTTCCGATCCTGTGGAGCAACGTGCGGGAGGCGGAGTCCAAGTGGGCCGACGCGCTGACCGACAAGGTCGAGGCCATCGTCGAGGTCCGCACCCTGAGGCTTCGGGCCAAGGAACTCGACTCCCGCCAAAGCGAACTCGAAGAGCGGACCCGCCTCACGATCGACGAACTGGCCGAGGCCACCGATCGCCTCCAGGCTCGGGCGGTGCGGGGCTTCGTGCGGTCCTCCAGCGGCAACGCCACCGGAGCAGGGCTGACCACGGCCATTTTCCGCAGCCGTGACGCACTGATCGAGCAGCGCCGGAACCGGCTCATCGGCGCCGTTGTCGACGTCGATCAGGTCAGCCTCGCCGAACTGGCCGAACTCCGCTCGACGCTCGGCACGTCGGCCTACGAGCTGCTTCGGCGCTCCGGCGTGGTCGATGCCTCGATTCGTCGAGCCGAAGCCACGACTCTGGAGTTCGACGCCGCGGTCGAGCAGGCCAGGATCGAACTGGAGGCGTTCAAAGCCGGCAGCCAGATCTATGTCGACGGCGTCGTGTTTCCAATCGGCGGTCCCTACTCCGTGCCCCTGATCAACAGTTTCGGTTTCCCGCGAATGCCGGGCACTCCTGATGCCCACGCCCATCAGGGCATCGACATCTTCGCCCCCCGGGGCACACCGCTGGTGGCCGCGGAGCGGGGTGTCGTCGGCCGCGTCGGTATCGGGCGGCTCGGTGGGCTCAAGCTCTGGCTACGGGGCGAGAGCGGCGCCGACTGGTACTACGCCCACCTCGACGGGTTCGCTCCCGGTCTGCACAACGGTCAGCTGGTGGAGGCCGGAGAGCTGTTGGGCTATGTCGGCAACACCGGCAACGCCGTCGGCACCCCGCCCCATCTGCACATGGAGATCCATCCCAGCGGCGGTGCCGCGGTCAACCCGTATCCGCTGCTCAAGGTCGTCTCCGACCTCGACTTGAATTCCGAGGTCGACGACACCGACCCGGGATTCCGCTATCAGCCCGTGGTGGCCAACCGACCCGAGGAGGTCGCCACCCCCAGCACGAGCGCCATCCCGGCGACGCCGACGCCCACCTCGGATACGACGCCCACAACGTCACGGGCCCCGACCCCGACGGCCCCAACCCCGACGTCGCTGACGACGCCGAGTTCGAGCACGTCGGCCGACACGACCCCGACGTCGGCTCCGGTGGAGCCCTCGACGTCCGGTGCCACCACGCCGTCGACCGAACCGACGTCGACCGGAGGCTGACCCGGCCGCGGTCCCGCCCCACAGCCACCGCCCCACAGCCACCGCCCCGGGGCGCGTTTGCGGGCGAAAACGAACGAGAGTGACCGTTCTCGCCCGCGAACGCGCATCGGCTGGCGCGGATCGGCGGGCGCGCATCAGGCGGCGCGGATCGGTCGGCGCGGATCGGTTGGTGCGGAACCTCAGTCGGTGAACGTGACGGTCCCTGCCGGTCGGGCCCGAGCCGCCCACCGTCCGGCCCGGTGCTCCAGTTCGACCTCGACGCCGAAGAGGTTCGACAGCAGCTCGGCGTCGAGCACCTCATCGAGCAGACCCTCAGCCACGATCCGCCCCCCGGCCAGAGCCAGAAGATGGGTGGTCGACGGCGGGATGTCCTCGACGTGGTGGGTTATCAGCACGGTCGGCGGGCCGTCCACCGCAAGGTCGTCGAGGGCGTCAACCAGCGCCTCCCGTCCGCCCATGTCGAGACCGGCGTTTGGTTCGTCGAGCAGCAGCACCTCGGGATCATTCACCAGTGTGCGGGCAAGGAGCACGCGTTGGCGTTCCCCACTCGACAGCCCGCTGAGGCGCCGGGCACCGAAGTCGGCCAGGCCCACCCGTTCCAGCAGCCGATCGGCTCGCCGGTGGTCGTCGTCGGTGTATCGGTGCCACCACGGCTCCAGCGCCCCGTGGATGCCGCACCGGACGATCTCATTCGCCGTCAGCTGCGGACGTAGCTGGTCGAGCAGTGCGGCCGACGCCCAGCCGACCCGCGATCGGAGCAGACGCAGGTCGGTGCGGCCGAGTTCGCCGTCGAGCACCCGGACCCGTCCCTCGGTCGGGTGTAGCATCATCGACGCCACCTTGACCAGCGTGCTCTTGCCGCTGCCGTTCGGGCCGATGACCGCCCAGCGCTGGCCCGGCTGCACCGACCAGTCGAGCGGCCCCAGGATCTTGGAGCCCTCGACGACCACCGAGATCCCCGTCAGCTCGAGCACCGGCCTTGTCACCCCTCGGAGGGTAGTGGGTCCCGTCGAGTCCTCACCCACCGGCCCGAGCCGGCCGAAACAGCTAGAGTGGTGGTTCGTCGGCTGTGACCGGCCCTCTGCCCAACCTCGAACATGCCTCTCACCGTCGGCCTACCCATCATCGCAGTGCTCCTCGTTGCGAACGGCTTCTTCGTGGCCGTCGAGTTCGCACTGGTGGCCGCCGACCGGTCGAAACTCCAGTCGATGGCCGAGGAAGGCCGTTTTGCGGCCCGGGCGGCGATGAACGCCCGGAAACGGCTGTCGTTTCACCTGTCGGCCGCTCAGCTGGGTATCACGGTGACGAGCCTGATCCTTGGTTTCCTGGTGGACGACCTCATCGGGCCACTCATCGACCCGATTCTCAGTCCGATCCCGATACTCAACGGTCCCACCTCGTCGGTGGTCGTCGCCCTGGCGGTGGCCAGCGGTTTCCAGATGATCATCGGTGAGCTCTTCCCGAAGGCCCTCGCCATCTCCCGGCCCGAGGCGGTGGCCATGGCGCTGGCCCCGGTCGCCCTGATCCTCCATGGCGCGTTCAGCCCCTTGATCCGCTTCTTCAACGGGGCGGCGAACTGGACCGTCCGACGCTTCGGGCTCGAGCCTCAGGAGGAACTGGCCGAACTGCGCTCCCTCGAGGAACTCGAGTTCCTGATCCACAGTTCCGGCGAGTCCGGAGCGATCGATGCCGAGGCCCGCGCCATCCTGACCCGCACGATCCGCTTCGGCGACAAGACCGCAGCCGATGCGCTCACCCCCAGGGTTCACGTCGAGGCGATCGGCGCGGATGCCACCGTGGCCGACCTGATCGCCCGGGCCCGCGACTCCAGCTACTCCCAGTTCCCGGTGTACGAGGGCGATCTCGACGACGTCCGTGGTGTCGTCGATGTGGCGTCGGTGTTCGAACTGGCCGTGTCGGAACGACTCGACAAACCGATCCTCGACATCGTGTCCGAACCCTTCGTCGTACCCGAGACCAGGGACCTCGTGGACATCCTGTCGGACTTCCGGGCCCTCGAATCCCGTTCACCCATGGCGGTCGTCATCGACGAACACGGGGGAACGGCCGGGATCCTCACCCTGGAGGACGTGCTCGAGGAGATCGTGGGAGAGGTCGACGACGAGTACGACGAACCGGTGGGCCTGACGGCGGGCGTGGCCCCCGGCGTGTACCTGCTGGCCGGAACCCTTCACCCAGACGAGGTCGAGGAGGCGTGCGGCTTCGAGGTTCCCGAAGGCGAGTACGAAACGGTGGCCGGCTTCGTTCTCGACCAGCTCGGCCGCGTTCCCGTCGCCGGCGACGGCCTCGTCTACGACGGCTGGCAGATTCAGGTCGGCGAGATGGACGGACGACGGATTGCGTCGCTGCGCCTGGAGGCCCCGGAGGATCTCCACGGGGAACCCGAGAGCGCCGGTGATGCCGTGAAGGGCGGGCTGTGAGTGGGATCGGCGCCGTCACGCTGTGGTGGTCGGGGACGGTCGTGGCCGCCGGCCTTTGGGCCTACGAGGCCATGAGCGGAACGACTATTGCGATCGCGCTCAGCGCCAGCGCGCTGCTCATCGTCCTGAACGGTCTCTTCGTGGCCTACGAGTTCGCCGTGGTCGCCGCCCGCCGATCGGCCTTCGAGGAGGACCAGGCGGGCAACGGCCCGGTGGTTCGCGCCGCCCGGGCCAGCCTCAGCGATCTGTCGATGCAGCTGGCCGGCGCCCAGCTCGGCATCACCATGGCGTCGCTGGCCCTGGCCCGTATCGGCGAGCCGGCGCTGGAAGCGATTCTCGTACCCCGGCTCGACGGCTTCATCAGCGCCGAACGAGCCGAGGGGGTCAGCTTCGCACTGGCTCTGGCCATCTTCACCTTCCTCCATTTGATCTTCGGAGAGATGGTGCCGAAGAACATCGCGTTGACGGTGCCCGAAACGACACTCCGGTTCTCGGTTCTGCCCTATCGGCTCTACCTTCTGGTCTTCCGGCCGGTCGTCTGGTTCCTCAACGCCATCGCCAACGGCATGGCCCGCATGGTGGGGATCGAGCCTCGGGACGAGATCATGTCGGTCCACACCGCGTCGGAGCTGTCGGCCATCGTGCACCACTCCCAGCAGGGTGGCGCCATCGAGGCCGACGACGCCGAACTGTTGCAGGGAGCACTCGAATTCGCCGAGCGCGCGGTGTCCCAGATCGCCACGCCGCTCGACGACTACCCGTCGGTGTTGTTGGGCTCGACCGCGGTTCAGCTCGAACAGGTGGTGGCCCGTTCCGGCCTGCACCGCATCCTGGTCCGCCAGCCCGGACAACAGAAGCCCATCGGCTACCTCCACGCCCGTGACCTGCTGGAGATTCCGACCGACCGCCGCGCCGCTCCGGTTCCGGCGGCGCTGGTGCGTCGAACGGCAGTGGTCGACGGCCAGACCTCGCTCATCGACGTGCTCCGGGATCTGCGCCGGTCACGCCTGCATCTCGCCGTCGTCGCATCGGCCGGGGAGGAACCGGCGGTGGTGTCGGTGGAAGAGGTCGTTCGTGCCCTCGTCGAGCCGAACGCCGAACTGGCTTCACAAGCCGAGAACGACCACGAATCGTCGACCGGAGACGACGTCGCGGCGCCGGATCCGCTCGATCTGTTCGGCCGGATGCTGTCCAACTGATCGGACGATCGCGGCCGGGGGTGTGCGGACGGTCAACGCCGCTGCGATAACCTGGTTCACCGTGCGGAGGTGTGTCACTCTCTGTCTGCTGGGGCTCGGTTCGATGTTATGGCTGCTGGTCGGCATCGGTTCGGAGCGCTGGGCCGACGCCGAGCAACGGCCGGCTGGACCGACGGTGCCGTCGATGGCGGCGCTGGAAGCCGCGCTGGCTCCCGGTACACCGATACAGGCCGTCAGCCTCGACGACACCCGGGATCGGGTGGCCGATGCCGAGGTCGCGCTCCAGCTGGCAACGCTGCAGAAGCAGAACGACGATCGCCATCTGCTGGAGGCCCGGGCCGGGATGGAGGAGCTTCGACAGGAGGCCCGCGACATCGCCGACACCACCGTCCGCAGTGCGGTCAACACCTACCGCCACAACGAACTCGACGTCGGCCTGCTGGACCTGACCGACCTCAACGCCGGTCTTCGGGCCAACGCCCTCGGTGACGCGGCACTCGTCGCCGATGCCGAGGTCTTCCGCAGCTTCTATGCCAAGCAGAAGGATCTGGAGATCGCCGAGGCGGAGCTGGCCGTCCGGACCGACGTGAACGAGGAGCTGAGCACCCGGGTCGTCGAGCTGCAGCAGGCACTCGAAGCCGAGCAGTCGTGGCTGGCCGAACTCGAGGAGGCCAACATCCAGCAGCTGGCCCGCCGTGATTCGGTGAAAGCGTCGACCTGGGCCCAGAACCGGGGTCGCAAGGCCGGCTTCTACCTGTTGACCTGTCCGGTGTCGGGACCCCATTCGTTCATCGACTCGTGGGGCTTCCCCCGGTCCGGCGGCCGCCGGCACAAGGGAGTCGACATCCTGGCCAGCACCGGAACACCGATCGTGGCGCCGGTCAGCGGCGTCGTGACCCACCGATCGAACCGGGTCGGCGGCCGCTCGTTCCACCTGCGCGACGAGTACGGCAACTACTTCTACGGCACCCACATGTCGGGCTACGGGAAGCAGGGCCAGGTCAGCGCAGGCGAGGTCATCGGCTACGTCGGCGACGACGGCAACGCCGCCGGCATCCCGCACCTGCACTTCGAGATCCACCCCGGTGGGCGGGGCAATCAGATCAACCCGTACGGCGACTCGGCCGCCGTCTGCTCCGGCGCCCACTAAGCACCGAAGCGAAGGACACGTGGCGATGTTTCGCCGGCGGCGAAACTCGAGGTCCGAGCGAAGCGAAGGACACCTAGGCCCCGATCGAGTGGTAGCCGCCGTCGACGTGGATGATCGAGCCCGTGGTCTGCGGGAACCAGTCGGACAGCAGCGCCACACAGGCCTTCGACACACCCTCGGAATCGGTGACGTCCCAGCCCAGGGGCGCCCGTTTGACCCATTCGTTCTCGAACGCGACGAAGCCGGGGATCGACTTGGCGGCAATCGTCTTCATCGGTCCGGCGGCGACGAGGTTGGACCGGATCTGTTGCGGGCCGAGCTCCCGGGCCAGATAGCGGTTCAACGACTCGAGGGCGGCCTTGGCCACCCCCATCCAGTTGTAGGCCGGCCAGGCAACGGTGGCGTCGAAGGTGAGGCCGACGATGGAGCCCCCGTCGGACATCAGGGGCACGACGATGTCGGCCAGCGACCGCAGCGAGTAGGCGGACACGTGCACGGCCACCGACACGTCGTCCCAACTCGGGGCGAAGAAGTCGTCACCGAGGCACGTTTCGGGGGCGAACCCCACCGAATGCAGCACACCGTCGACCCGGCCCCAGCGCTCGGCGAGGGTGGCTCGCAGCGCTTCCCCGTGTTCGGGGTCGGTGACGTCGAGCTCGTAGACCTCGGGTACCGGATCGAGCTTGCGGGCGGTGCGTTCGGTCAGCCGGAGCGCCCGGCCGAAGCCGGTGAGCACGATCTCGGCGCCCTCCTGCTGGGCCAGCTGTGCCGTGCCGAAGGCCAACGAATCGTCGGTCAACACGCCGGTGATCAGAATCTTCTTGCCGTCCAGTAAACCCATATGCTCTCTGACCACCGTCGAGAACGCGGCGTTACACCGCACCGGCGCCCGCCGAGGGGCGGCCCGCCCGACGATGGTTGAACTCACGAAGTTCGCTAGCGTCGGTAGCGTGCTGATGCTCTTTGACACCGCCGCCAAGGCCGTCGTCCCGTTCGAGCCCGAGGGGCCGATCGTGACCATGTACACCTGCGGCATCACCCCCTACGACGCCACACACCTCGGTCACGCCACCACGTATGTGACCTACGACGTGCTCCAGAGGAGGCTGCGGGACCTGGGCTACGAGACCCGCTGCGTGCGCAACATCACCGATGTCGACGACTCGATCCTGGCCAAGGCCCGGGAGATCGACGTGCACTACCTCGATCTGGCCGCGGCCGAGACGGCCCGGTTCGACGACGACATGGAAGCGCTCGACATGTTGCCGGCGTGGAGCGAACCGCGGGCGACCTCGGCCATCGCCGACATCCGCGGTTTCATCGGCATGGTGCTGGAGAACGGTCACGCCTACCAGGCCGGGGGAGCGGTGTACTTCGACATCAGCACCTGGCCCGACTTCGGCAAGATCTCCGGGTATGACCACGACACGATGCTCGCCTACGCCGCCGAGCGGGGCGGCAACCCCGACGATCCCAACAAGCGGAACCCACTCGATTTCGTTTTGTGGCAGCCTTCCGCCGACGGGGAACCGGCTTGGGACTCGTTGTGGGGGCCCGGTCGTCCGGGTTGGCACATCGAATGCTCGGCACTGGCGTTGAGGGAGCTCGGCACGACGATCGACCTCCACGGCGGCGGTGCCGACCTCATCTTCCCCCACCACGAGTGCGAAGCCGCGCAGTCGTCGGCCGCCACCGGCGAGCCGTTCGTTCGCCACTGGATGCATCAGGCCATGGTCCGCAAGGACGGTGAGAAGATGTCGAAGTCCCTGGGCAACCTGGTGTTCGTCAGCGACCTCCGCAAGGACTACGACACCAGGGCCATCCGCCTCGGCATTGTGGCCAACCACTACCGGACCGCCTGGGAGTGGAACGACGACATCATGCCGACGGCGGCGGTCCGTCTCGAACGGTGGCTCGACGCAGGCCCCGGCGACGGAGCCCTGGAGGAGGTGCGCGACGCACTCGACAACGATCTGGACACCCCGGCTGCGGTTGCCGCCATCGACGCCGCAGTCGAGCGGGGGCTGGGCGTCGACCGGGCCGCGCTGCTGCTCGGTGTGGATCTCGGCGCCGGCCCGGTGACCATCCGCCCGTCGGCGGTCGTCGAATGACCGGCGAGCCGGGCAGCGGCTCTTCCGGCGACAACGATCGATCTGCTACTGTGGCCGCGTACGCCCGAGCCGTGGAACGAAGCGAGGTCATCTGAGCATGATTCCCGAGGGGATAGGCCGGTATCAGGCACCGGCCCGCCGCCTCCTCCAGCCTCTGGTCCGCCGGCTCTGGCGGTTCGAGGTCGAGGGGCTTCATCACGTTCCCGACAGCGGCCCGGCGGTGCTGTGTCCCAACCATGCGGCCTTCATCGACTCGCTGTTCGTGCCGGCAATGCTCGACCGGAACCTGATCTACGTCGGCAAGGCCGAATACCTCGACGACTGGAAGACCAAGTACCTGTTCCCGGCACTCGGCATGATTCCGATCGACCGTCGCGGCGGTGACCACGCGGCCGCTGCCCTCGACGCCGCCCGCCAGGTCCTGCAACGAGGTGGACTGTTCGGCATCTACCCCGAGGGCACGAGGAGCCGCAGCGGAAAGCTGCACAAGGGCCACACCGGCGCGGCCCGGCTCGCAGTCGAAACCGGTGCACCACTCATTCCCATCGGCTTGGTCGGCACCGCCGAGGTCCAGCCTCCCGACACGTTCATGCCCAAGTTCGGGCGAAGAGTGGACATCAGATTCGGCGACCCGATCCCGGTCGACCGCTACCGCAACCGTGTCGGTGACCGCAACATGTATCGAGAGCTCACCGACGAGTTGATGTTCGAGATCCAACGGCTCACGGGTCTGGAGTACGAGCACACCTACGCCGGGTCGAAGAAGAAGGAACCGGCGGTCGCAACCGGCGACGTCGCCACGCCGGCAACGGTCAACGGAACCCCACCCGGTGCTCCCGCCGAAACCGAGACGCCGGCCTCGGAGGCGATTCCGGCCTCGATCGCGCTGGATCCACGACCGCTACGACCGCTGGCCGAGGTACTCACCTCCTGACGGCGGGTCCTCGGACCCCGCCACCAGGTCGTTCGCGGGCGATATCGACCACAACTGACCGTTTTCACCCGCGAACGACCGGGGTCAGGTGTCGAAAATCGGCCGACGGTCCGGCGGCTGCGGGCGTAAACTTTGCCCCATGAGCGAGATTTCGGTAGCCCTGCCCGATGGATCACAACGCCTTCTGAACGACGGCGCCACCGTCGGTGACCTGGCCACCGACATCGGGTCCCGCCTCGGCAAAGACGCCATCGCCGGCGTCGTCGACGGCAACGAGGTCGACCTCGACGTGGCACTGGCCGACGGGCAGGAGGTCGAGATCGTCGTGCCCGACTCCGAGCGGGGTCTCCACATCCTCCGCCATTCCACGGCCCATGTGCTGGCCCAGGCCGTGCTCGAACTGTGGCCCGGGGCGACATTCGCCATCGGTCCACCCATCGAGAACGGCTTCTACTACGACTTCGAGCTGCCGCCGGGTCCCGACGGCAAACCCCAGACGTTCAGCGACGATGATCTGGCCCGCATCGAGGACAAGATGCGCGACATCGTGGCCGCCGACCAGCCGTTCGTCCGGTCCGAAGTGGGTTCGGGCGAGGCGCTGGAGTTGATGGCCGACCACCAGTACAAACGCGACATCATCGAACGGGTCACGGCCTCCGGCGACAGCGAAGGCGTCGACGACGAGCTGGCCAACGAGGCCGCGGGCGACGTCATCAGCTTCTACCGCAACTCCGACTCCTTCATCGACATGTGCGTCGGCCCCCATGTGCCCTCAACGGGACGCCTGGGCCACTTCAAGCTGATGAGCGTGGCCGGCGCCTACTGGCGGGGTGACGAGCACCAGCCGATGCTCCAGCGGATCTACGGCACGGCGTGGGCGTCGAGGAAACAACTCGCTCAGCACCTCCACCGTCTGGAGGAGGCGGCCAAGCGCGATCACCGCAAGCTGGCCACCGAACTCGACCTGCTCTCGTTCCCGTCCGAGCTGGGCGGCGGCCTCGCGGTGTGGCACCCGAGGGGCGCCATCGTGCGCAAGGCCATGGAGGACTACTCCCGGCAGCGGCACCTCGACGGCGGCTACTCGTTCGTGGTGAGCCCGAACCTGGCCAACGGGCGCCTGTTCGAGACCAGCGGTCACCTCGACTTCTACGCGGATGGCATGTATCCCCCCATGGAGATGGACAACGGGACGTACTACCCGAAGCCCATGAACTGCCCGATGCACTGCCTGATCTACCGCAGTCGGCAGCGGTCGTATCGGGAGCTCCCGCTCCGGCTGTTCGAACTCGGCACGGTCTACCGTTACGAGCGGGCCGGCACGCTGCACGGTCTGCTCCGCATTCGTGGCTTCACCCAGGACGACAGCCACATCTACTGCACGACCGAGCAACTGTCCGACGAGATCGCCGGGCTGTTGGATTTCGTGATCTCGGTGCTGAAGGCCTTCGGTTTCGACGAGTTCGAGTTCAACCTGTCGACGAAGGACCCCGACAAGTACGTCGGCAGCGACGAGATGTGGGACGACGCGACCGAGGCCCTGAGCGATGCGCTGGCCCAGCACGGTCTCGAGTACAAGCTGAACGAAGGCGACGCGGCGTTCTACGGACCCAAGATCGACATCGACGTGCGTGACGCGATCGGGCGGGCGTGGCAGCTGTCGACCATCCAGGTCGACTTCAACCATCCCGAGCGATTCGGTCTCGAATACGTGGCCGAGGACGGTCAGAGGAAGCGGCCGGTGATGTTGCATCGGGCGCTCATGGGCTCGATCGAGCGGTTCTTCGGTGTCCTGCTCGAGCATTACGCGGGCAACCTGCCGCTCTGGCTGGCCCCGGTCCAGGTCGAGGTCCTGCCGGTGGCCCAGGAGCACGAGGAGTACGCCGCCGAGGTCGTGCGGTCGCTCGTCGAGGCCGGCTACCGGGTCGAGTCGACGGGCGCCGGCGACCCGCTCGGGAAACGGATCCGCAACGCCAAGCTGCAGAAGGTTCCCCACGTACTCGTGGTCGGTTCCGACGACGCCGCGGCCAAAACCGTCGGTGACAACCCCCGAGGGGGTGACGTGGAGCGGGACGTTCCCCTCGACACGTTCATCGAGCGCCTTGCCGTCGAGATGGGCGAACACGCGGCCCGTTGATGGACTACCTGTTCTCCGGGTGGCGGTTGGCCCACCCGCCGGAGCTGGGCGCCGACGGACTTCCGCACGCCCATCTCGAACCGGAGCCGGGCAAATCGCTGTTCGAGACGATCGAGCAGTCGGGACTGGACGACGAGATCACCTACGTGATCCATCGCACGGAGTTGAGCTTCGTGCTGCTCAACGTCTACCCGTACACGCCGGGACACGTGATGGTGCTGCCCCGGATCGCCGAGGCATCGATGCTCGACCTCCCGGTCGAGGCCTACGACGACCTGTGGCGCCTGGTCCGCACCGCGACCCAGGCCGTGGTCGACGCCTTCTCCCCCCAGGGCATCAACATCGGGATCAACCAGGGCAAGGCCGGTGGCGGATCCCAACCCGACCATCTGCACGTCCACGTGGTGCCCCGATGGTCGGCCGACACGAACTTCATGACCTCGATCGCCGATGCCCGCATTCTGCCGATGACGCTCGGCGACAGCTGGGAACGGCTCCGCAGTGTCTGGCCCGACGGCGCAGGTGGGGACGGGGCGTCGGGCAACGGTTCGAGCGGATAGCGTGATGGCGATGGCCGGCGAGCGCGACGACGAACACGAGATGGATACCGAAACCGACTCCGAACGGGACACCGAACCGGTTGACGAGCTGCCCGAGGACCTCCAGCCCGACCTGGTCGACCACGACGACTACATCTTCCCCAACAACAACCGTCGACGCATCCCCGGCTACCTCTACCTGGCGATCGCCGCGGTCCTCGTCGTCGTGTATCTGTGGCGAGGCGACGGCGTCTTCGTGAACAGCGGCTATCTGTTCGTCGCCGTCATACTGGCCGCGTTCGGCATCTACAGCCTCGTTGCCGGCTGGAACCTCGACGTCGACGAGCGTGACGCCCTGGTGGCCGCCGTCGGTGAGGTCGGATTCCCGGTGGGGCACGCCTCGGCCCAGATGGGATGGCGGGGCTGGTTGAGCCGCCCGGTCTGGCGAATGCTGCTCTACTCGGCCGACGAGCCGCCCTCCAAGCGCGGGTTCGTGTTGGTCGACGGGGTCGACGGCCGGGTCATCGAATCCTTCGTCGAGGCCAACCCCGAAGACTGGTCCGAGCTGGCGGGTTGAGGTTGCGGCTGGGACCGGCGGTTCGACGAAGAGCTACACTGATCCCACCGACAACCGGAAAGGAACGACATGTTCGACGGTAGTCTTCGCACCGCGTTCGACCGGCTCGTGGCTCCGGTGGGCCGAGCCCTGCAGCGGCTCGGTGTCTCACCCGACGTCATCACGATCGTCGGAGTTCTCATGGCCGCGGCCTGCGGTGTCGCCATCGGCACCGGGCGGTTCTTCACCGCGGCCGTTCTTCTGGCGCTCACCGGCCTGCCCGACGCACTCGACGGTGCCGTGGCCAAAGCCGGAGGTCGAGCCGGTCCCCGAGGGGCGTTTCTCGATTCGGTATCGGATCGGCTGAGCGACGGCCTGCTGTTCGCCGGCGCCGGTTGGTATCTCGCCGGAACCGACAACCCCCGCATGGCCATGTTGCCGTTCGCCCTGTTCATCAGCGCGTCACTGGTCTCCTATCAGCGGGCCAAAGCCGAATCGCTGGGCTTCGAGGCCAAGGGCGGTCTGATGGAACGGGCCGAGCGCTTCATCGCTCTCGGTTTCGGCCTGGTGATCAGCCCGCTGTTCGTGGCCACGCTGTGGGTGATGCTGGTGCTCACCGCCGCCACCGCCATCCACCGGTTCGTCAAGGTGTGGCGCCAGGCCGGTGGACAGGCGCCCCAGACACCATTGCGACCGGGACGAGCCAGGCGCCGCACCCGGCGCCCGGTGTCGGACTTCCGTCAGCGGGCCCGGGCCCGGGCCGAGGCCCGGCGTCGCGGTCCCAGTCGGTAGTCCGGACCACGTCGTTTGTCCAGTCGATCACTGAAGGTGTTGAAGGCGGCGTCTTCCGCCGTCCGGGCCCTGCCCCTCTCGATGCTGGTGCCGGCGGCGTCGGCCGTCGGCGGCACGCTCGGCCCACGGCTGATGCCGGAGAAGGCGGCGATGCTCGCCCGACACCTCGAACGGGTCGAGGGCGTCGGAGGCGTCGGGGGCGCGGACCCGGCGGGTGAGGACGGCCCGGCCGGCCGTCCGGCCGGTCGCTCTCGGCGGTCGGCGACCGTCGGGGTGGGCTTCGGCTCCTACGCCCGCTATTGGGTCGAATCGTTTCGACTTCCGTCGGTCGGCCTCCGACGGCTCGACCGGGGTTTCTCCTTCGTCGGCTATGAACACATCGAAGCGGTCCGGGCTTCGGGAGTCGGCCCGATCCTCGTCCTGCCCCACCTCGGCGGGTGGGAGTGGGCGGCGGCCTGGTTGGGCCGGGTCGCGGAGGTGCCGGTCACCGCGGTGGTCGAACGACTCGAACCCGACGACGTGTTCGAGTGGTTCGAGGACCTGCGCTCGTCCTGGGGGGTCGAGGTGGTTCCCCTGGGTCCCGACGCGTTCGGACGGATCGTGCGGGCGGTGCGGGATCGCCACATCGTCTGCCTGCTGGCCGATCGAGACATCGGTGACACGGGCGTTGACGTCGACTTCTTCGGGGAGACGACGACCCTTCCGGTCGGTCCGGCCGTCGTCGCGTCGCGGACCGGCGCTCCGCTCCTGCCGACGGCGGTGTTCTTCTCGGGATCTCAGCGGATCTGTCGGGTCGGCGCCCCGATCGACGCCGCAGCCGTGCTGGCCGAAGCGTCCTCTGCCGCCGACGGGCGTCCGCTGAGAGGCCGGGATCGCTATCGAGCGTTGACCCAGCGGATGGCGACCGAGTTGGAGCGACTCATCGAACAGGCTCCCGAACAGTGGCATCTGCTCGAACCCAACTGGCCGAGCGACCGCCTCGCCGTCACTGTCGACGCCGAGCACTGACATCAAGCACTGACATCGAGCACTGACACCGAGCACTGACACCATGCACTGACGGCGACGTTCGGCCCGACGAGTGGCGGGGTACGGTAGTCGGGTGCGAATCGGAATGATTTGCCCCTACAGCCTGGCGGTCTGGGGAGGCGTGCAGTCCCAAGTACTGGGGCTGACCAGGAGCCTTCGAGCCAAGGGGGTGGCGGCTCAGGTGCTGGCTCCGTGCGATGGTCCGCCTCCGGAGCCGTGGGTCACACCGCTCGGCAATTCGATTCCCTACGCCCAGAACGGTTCGTTCGCCCCGTTGGCCCCCGATCCGGCGGCCCAGTTCCGGGTCCTGGCCGCCATCTGGGACGAGCGGTTCGACGTACTTCACCTGCACGAACCGCTGGCCCCGGGCCCGACGCTCACCGCGGTGATGGTGAAGCCGGTTCCCCTCATCGGCACCTTCCACGCCAGCGGCAGTATCGCCGTCTACCGATGGGCTCGATTCGGGGTGCGCCGACTGGCGTCCCGTCTCGACACCCGGGTGGCGGTGTCGCCGGAGGCGGCCGGTATGGCCAAACGGTACTTGGACGGCAGCTACGACATCCTGTTCAACGGGATCGAGATCGAGCGGTTCTCCCATCGACACCGGACCATGACCACCTCGGGTCCCACCGTGTTCTTCCTGGGGCGACACGAGCCCCGGAAAGGCCTCGGCGTCCTCCTCGAAGCGTTCGACCGGTTACCGGCCGACATCACGCTGTGGATCGGCGGTCAGGGACCCGAAACCGACGAGCTTCGACGGCGTTTCCGTGACGACGATCGCCTGGAATGGCTCGGTCCCGTCACCGAAGCGGAGAAGTGGGCCCGTCTGCGGGCCGCTGATGTGTTCTGTGTTCCATCGCTTGGAGGCGAGAGCTTCGGCGTCGTCCTGCTCGAGGGCATGGCCGCGGGCACACCGGTGGTGGCGAGCGATCTGCCCGCCTACCGGGTGGTGGCCGAGGACGGCTCACACGCCGAGCTGTTTCCCACCGGCGATCCCGCCGCGCTGGCCAAGGCGCTGGTGACGGTCCTGAACGGCGGTGAGACCGTGAACCGGCGGGTCGAACGGGCCCGGGAGCGGGCCGCCGAATACTCGATGAACCGCCTGGCCGACGCCTACATCAGTCGCTACGAGCGGCTCCTCTAGCGTCCGTTCGCCCGAATCGCCGCCTGCACATCGGCCGGTGGCGCCCGCGCTGCATCAGGAACATCTTCCCGGTCGAACCAACCGGCCGATTTCCGCTCTACGATGGACGCCGTGCCGACGCAGCGAACCCGACCACGACGAGCCAGTGCCGACGCACCGGCCGACGTGTCGCCCGGATTCGTCCCGTTGGCGGCCGCCGTGCTGGCACTCGCCGCAGCGCCGATGATCCTGCTGATCGTGGTGGCCGCGCTGGTGCCGGCTGTGCCCTGGTGGGTTGGCGTGCCGCTGGCCGTGGCGTTGGCCGCAGCGGCAATCTGGCATCGTCTCCGTATCGCTCACGACGTGGTCGTCGAACGGTTGCTGGACGGGCGGGGTTCGATCAGCTCGGTGCGGCTCACCAACATGGTCAAGTCGTTGGCCCTGGTGGTCGGGGTCGAGGAGCCCGAGGCGTTCGTGCTCGACACCGACGCCGTCAACGCCATGCTCCCGGCCCGCAACGACACCGCCACACTGTTCATAACCCGAGGCCTCGATGAGCGCCTGGAGCCGGTGGAGCTGGAAGCGGTGGTCGCCGAACTCCTGGTCCGCCTTCGCAGCGGCGATGCCGAGGCGGCAACAATCGGTACCGCCCTCTACCGGATTCCGCTGCTCGGCCCGCTGTCGACGTGGACGATCCGCCCGACCGCATCCCTGGCTTTCGACCGTCTTCTGGCCGACGAGCGGGATCTGGCCGCCGACCAGCAGGCTGTGGCATTGACCCGCTACCCGCCGGCACTGCAGAACGCCCTGGCCAAGATCAAGGACGAGCCCCGCCGCCCCGCGGACCTCGGCGACGACTGCGATCTGCTGTGGCTGGTCTCACCCGATCCGGCCGCAGCCCCCGGCAGCACCCGTTCGCCCCTCGACCTCCGAATCGACGTGCTCGCCGAACTGTGAGCATCTGGTCACGATCCCGAAGCCGGATCGTGACCACCATCGCCTTCGCACTGCTTGTCGCAGCCTGTGGCTCCGACGCCTCGGAGACTGACGAGGGGGCCGGTCGGGAGTCGGCCCCGACCTCGACGATCAGCGCCGAATCCGCCGTCGAGGCGGAGGGGGGCGAGCCGGATGCGTTGGCGGCGACCGACGAAACGGTCGACGCCGCCAGTCTCGGCCCCACCTACCCGTACACCGGCCGGCCCGCCACCACCGCCGAGGACCAGGCGGCGCTGTCGCGCTCGGCGCTCGTGGTCAAGGTCGACAACCACCCCAGCGCCCGACCCCAGACGGGGCTCGACGACGCAGACCTGGTGTTCGACGTTCGGGCCGAAGGCGTCACCCGCTTCGCCGCTGTGTTCCACTCGGTTGTCCCCGATCCCGTCGGCCCGGTCCGTTCCAGCCGCACATCGGATTTTGACATCCTCCGCGGCCTCGACACGCCGATCTACGCGTCGTCGGGGGGCAACGCGTATGTGGCTCGCAACCTCCGCACGCTGCCGATCGTCGAACTCACCAACCTCACCCGAACCGAGTACTTCCGCGACTTCTCCCGGCCCGCCCCCCACAACCTGTACATCAACGGAAGCGACCTCTACGAGCTGGCGCCGGACGACCTGCCGGCCCCCCAACCCTGGTTCCTCTACCGGCCGCCCGGTCGGGACGAGCCGCCGGCCGGAGCGGTCACCGTCACCGGGCCGGTCACCATCGCCTTCACCGGCAGCCCGACCGTCACCCACACCTGGGACGGGTCGGTCGAGGGCTGGCTCCGGACCCAGGACAGCAACCCTCACACCACGGCCGGGGGCGACCAGCTCGCCCCGGAGAACGTCGTGGTCATGGTGACCGACTACAGCACCAGCCCGGCCGACGCCATCTCACCGGAGGTTCGATCCACCGGGTCGGGGCCCGTGGTGGTGCTCACCAACGGCTGGGCGGTGGCCGGAACCTGGGAGCGGCCCACCGCCGAGGACAAACCGAATCTGCTCGACAGCGACGGGAACCCGATCCTGCTCACGCCGGGCCGAACCTGGGTTCTGATGCCCGAACGCGGCCAGGTTTCATTCCCCGACGGGAGCGCGCCACCCGGCTGGTCGGGCTGAGCGAACCGGTCCAAAATCCACGCCTCTGCGGTTGGACCCGGCCGTACACTTTTGAACATGGCTGAAGACACTGCTCGTACTGATGGCACGGTTCGGGTCAAGCGAGGCTTGGCGGAGATGCTCAAGGGCGGCGTGATCATGGACGTGGTCACCGCCGAGCAGGCCAAGGTGGCCGAGGACGCCGGCGCGGTCGCCGTCATGGCACTGGAGCGCGTGCCCGCCGACATCCGCAAAGACGGCGGTGTGGCCCGAATGAGCGACCCGGAGATGATCGAGGGCATCAAGGAGGCCGTCACCATCCCGGTCATGGCCAAGGCCCGTATCGGCCACTTCGTCGAGGCCCAGATCCTCGAGGCGCTCGGTGTCGACTATGTCGACGAGTCCGAGGTGCTGACCCCCGCCGACGAGGCCCACCACATCGACAAGTTCGCCTTCACCGTGCCCTTCGTCTGTGGCGCCACCAACCTCGGGGAGGCCCTGCGTCGTATCAGTGAGGGTGCCTGCATGATCCGCTCCAAGGGCGAGGCCGGCACCGGCAACGTCGTCGAGGCGGTGCGCCACCTCCGTTCGATCACCGGTGACATCCGCCGAATCACCCAAGCCGACCCGGCCGAACTGTTCCAGTGGGCCAAGGACCTCCAGGCTCCGCTACCTCTGGTCCAGGAGATCGCCGAGACCGGGAAACTTCAGGTGCCGCTGTTCTGTGCCGGTGGTCTGGCCACACCGGCCGACGCCGCGCTGGCCATGCAGCTCGGAGCGGAGGCGGTTTTTGTCGGCTCCGGGATCTTCAAGAGCGACAACCCCGCACCGCGGGCCAAGGCCATCGTCGAGGCGACCACGAACTACAACGACCCCGGCATCCTGGCCAAGGTGAGCCGCGGTCTCGGCGCTCCGATGACGGGCATCGACATGGACGACGTCGACGTGCGACTGGCCGACCGGGGTTGGTAGCAGTGCGACCGAAGCTGTGCTTCGGGTCGCCCCGGGTTCGCCACGGCGAACTGGCGCGGTTGTGAAATCGGTCGGGGTTCTCGCCCTCCAGGGGGCGTTCGCCCGCCATGTCGAGGCGATCACCGACCTCGGCGTCGAGGCGTTCGAGGTTCGCAACCGCAGTCAACTCGACCGTTGCGACGCCATCGTGTTGCCCGGTGGTGAGTCGACGACGATGTCGAAGTTGCTCGACACGTTCGACCTGGCCGAGCCCCTGGCCAAGATGGTGGCCGACGGTCTCCCGACCTTCGGCACCTGTGCCGGGATGATCCTGCTGTCCTCGGCCATCAGTGACGGCCGCCCCGATCAGCATGCGTTCGGCGCGATCGACATCGACGTTCGCCGCAACGGCTACGGCCGCCAGATCGACTCGTTCGAGACCGACCTGGCGATCCCCGAACTCGGTGCCGATCCGTTCACCGCCGTGTTCATCCGGGCGCCGGTGGTGGAAGCCCGCCGGGAACCGGTGAAGGTGCTGGCCGCCGTCGACGGTGACCCTGTGCTGTGCCGCCAGGACTCGGTGCTCGTGGCGTCGTTCCATCCGGAGCTGACCGACGACCGGCGCCTGCACCGCTATTTCGTGGAGCAGGTCGCCGGCTTCGACCTCCACTGACGACTGTCGGGCCTACAATTGGCCCAGGAATTTTCTCTGCTTGCCAAGGCACCGTTTGAAAGTCCGGATGACGAAGGAGCCAGCCAGTGTCAGGCCATTCCAAGTGGGCAACGATCAAGCACAAGAAGGGCGCGGCCGACGCCAAGCGGGGCAAGCTCTTCGCCAAGCTGATCAAGCAGGTCGAGGTTGCGGCCCGTCAGGGCGGTGGCGACCTCGACGCCAACCCGACCCTGCGGACCATGTACCAGAAGGCCCGCGACAACTCGGTTCCGCTTGACACGATCGACCGTGCGGTCAAGCGGGGCACCGGTGAGCTGGAGGGCGTCAACTACGAGCCGATCACCTACGAGGGCTACGGTCCCAACGGCGTGGCCCTGCTCATCGACACCCTCACCGACAACCGCAACCGCACCGGCTCCGAGATCCGGTCGCTGCTGACGAAGAACGGCGGTTCGCTGGCCGAGCCCGGTGCGGTGGCCTGGCAGTTCGAGCGAAAGGGCGTCGTCAAGGTGGCCAAGTCGGCCGACGAGGACGACGTCATGATGATCGGGCTCGACAACGGAGCCGAGGATCTCGAGGACCTGGAAGAGGTCTGGCAGGTCACCTGTGAGCCGACCGATGTCAATCCGCTGCGGGCGGCGCTGGAGGAGGCCGGTCTGGAGGTCGTCGAGTCCGACACCACGATGATGCCGACCAACATGGTGCCGCTGACCGACGTCTCGGCCGTCAAGTCGATCCTGAACCTGGTCGAGGTCCTCGACGATTCCGACGACGTCCAGGACGTCCATTCCAACGTCGACATCGACGACACCGTCCTCGAAGCCCTCAACTAACCCCAAACCCGGTTCCGGCGGCTGTAGACCCCCCGAACCGGCGGCCGAAGGCCGCCGGTTGCGACGATGGGGTCGGTCGGGTCAGGTGCCGGCGACCCCGAGGAGCCGGGCCCGGGTCACACTGCGCACGCCGCGGGTCAGTGAGACGATGGCCACGACCCACGCCACCCCGCCGATGGCGATGGGGACCCAACCTCCGCCGACCAGGAAGCCGGTGGCCTGGCTGTAGGCGGTCATGATGAGCGGCAGGCTGACGAGCCCCGACGCCTGCTGGGCCGCCGCGGTCGAGCTGACCCGGGCCGACAGCCGCAACACCAGCGAGAGGCACAGGGCCAGGAAGGGCGGCAACACCCACAGGATCATGATCCACCACTCGCGGGTCGGGAAGAACCAACCGCCGACGTCGGGGCCGACGAGCAGGTTGACGATCAGCGAGTAGATGGTGAACCCGACGGCGACCGTGAAGTAGCCGGGGATCATCGACGCCACCAGTTTGCCGATGTAGATTTCGCGGGCGCTGGCGGGGGAGTGGGCAAGAAACTCGCCGGTGCCCCGCTCCCGTTCGCCGACGATGGCGGAGGCGCCGACCGCGGTCGAGATGGTGAGCGGCACGATGACGGCCACCGGGGCGAAGAGGAACACGGCCAGGGCATAGCCGGTCTGCCCCTGGGGGTTGACGTTGGCGACCTGGGCCATCGCCGACTCGGGAAGCACCTCCAATGCCTGGGCCATCTGATCGACGACGTCGACGTCGCCGATCTTGGTGATCGACAGCAGGAGGATGGTGGGGACGACGATGAAGAACATCGACCCCAACAACCCCATCGGCACCCAGAAGTCCCTGGCCTGGGCCAGCTGGCGAAGGTCGGTTCGGGCCACTGTGGCCACACGGCCGTAGTTCATGTGATCGCCTCCTGGCGTTGGGCGGCCTCGTGGCCGCCGTTGTGGTTGCCTCCGAGATCGGTCTGACCCGGCGCCCGCCGCCGCCAGGCGACATAGCCGGCGGTATCGTTGCCGCGGCCGTGTTGGGCCCGGATCGCGAAGTACAGGTCCTCCAACGACGGGGTGAACGGCACCACGGATTCGATGGCCGCACCGCTCTCCGCCAGCGCAGCGACGAGGTGGGGGATGCGCGCCGCCACGTCGAGCTGGAAGGTGCCCGTGGCTCCCGACCGCTGATAGTCGGCCACGCCTGCACTGCCCCTAAGGTCGTCGAGGCCGGCCCCGTCGACGGTCGTGATCGACACCGTCGGATGGGGCCAGTACCGGGCGGCGAGGGTGTCGGGGTCGCCCGACAGCAGGTGGGAGCCGGCGTCGATGACCACGATCTGGTCGGCCAGGCGCTCGGCTTCGAGAAGCAGGTGGGTGCACATCAGCACCGTCTTGCCCTCGGCCGTCATGTCCCGAACCATGGCCAGCACGGCCACGGCCGACTCGGGATCGAGCCCGGAGGTCGGTTCGTCGAGGAGCATGAGGGTCGGCCGGTGCAGCACCGCCCGGGCCAAGGCCAGGCGGGTCTTCATACCGGTCGAATAGCCTCCGACCCGCTGTTCGAGGTCGGCGGCGATGCCGAACTGGTCTGCGGCCTCGACGATCCTGGCGTCGATCGCCGATCCCCGGCCGAGCCCGTACAGTTCGGCGGCGTAGCGGAGGTTGTCGAGGCCGCTCAGTCGGTCATAGAGCGACGGTTTGGCCGACACGACGCCGCACTGCATCCGGACGGCCTCCCCATCGGGCCCGCCGGGGTCGAGGCCGAAGACCGAAACCGCGCCCTCGTCGGGGGTCAAGGCGCCGGTTATCAGCCGAATGGCGGTGGTCTTGCCGGCACCGTTGGGCCCCAACAGGACGGTGATACGGCCCTCGGGAACGGCGAGGCTGAGCGAGCCGAGCGCGTCGACCTGGCCGAAGCGTTTCGAGACACCGTCGATGGCGACGACGGCGGGAGCCGAGGTGGCGGGTGGGCGGGCGACGGCGGACTGGCCGGCCCGGCGATCCAACGCCGCCTCCGTCGGGTGGCCCGGTCGGTGGGGGGACCGGCCCTGCGGCGCGCTCGTTGTTTCGACATCCGATGAGGGTGGGCTCTGCACGTTCGGTGTATCGGCACCTCAGCCGGGAACTCAATCACGTTCTTTGATCGCCGGCCCACCGCCGCCGACGTGGTCGTTCCGGGGTGTGGGCTGATCGATGACGATCAGCCCACACCCCAGAACCGGCCGGGGGATACCCATCGACACCGGGCCGTCCCGGTTCCGCTAGGCTCGTACGAGTGTTCGTGTTAGGTGTCGATCCCGGCTTGTCACGCTGCGGCTACGCCGTGATCGCCCCCGGCCGCCGTGGTCGGGGGTCGGCCCACGCGCTCGGTGTCATCCGCACATCCCCCGACCAGGAGACGCCGTATCGCCTGGCCGAGCTGAAGCACGAGCTGACCGAGCTGATCGACGAATTCCGGCCCGCGGTGATTGCCGTGGAGCGGATCTTCTTCCAGAACAACATTCGGACCGCGGTCGGGGTGGCCCAGGCCTCGGGAATGGCGCTGGTTCTCGGAGCCGAACGGGGCATCGTCGTCTCCCAGTACTCTCCGTCGGAGGTGAAATCGGTGGTGGCGGGCGACGGTCGGGCCGACAAGACGCAGGTCCAGATCATGGTGCAGAGCCTGTTGGGCCTGGAGCGCCCGCCCCGCCCGGCCGACGCCGCCGACGCGGCCGCACTGGCGCTCTGTCACCTGGCTCACGATCCGCACCTCAGGCAGGCGGGCCGCAACAACCGGCTGCGGGCCGAACAACCCCGTGTGACTCCCGTGGAGGCGAAAACATGATCGGAACACTGCGAGGCACGATCGTCGACCGCGACATCACCCTCGACGGTGCGGCCACCGCCGAGTTCACCATCGAGGTGGCCGGGGTCGGCTACCGGGTGACCTCCACCCCCGGCACGCTGTCGAGGCTCTCCTCGGAGAGCGAGGTCATGATCCATGTCCACCACCACTTCTGGGAGGACAACCAGCGGCTCTACGGGTTCCTCACCAAGGACGAGCGGGTCGCCTTCGAAGCGCTGCTGTCGGCCCACGGGGTCGGCCCGGCGCTGGCGCTGGCGGTTCTGGCCACCCACCCGGTCGGTCAGCTGGCCCGGATCCTGGCCGACGACGACCTCACCGCGCTGTGTGAGGTGCCGGGGGTCGGCAAGAAGACCGCTCAGCGGCTGCTCGTCGAACTCAAGACCACCGTCGTGTTGCCGGTGCTCGACGGCGTCGACGGGCACCCGGTGGCCCCAGCCGCATCCGGAGGGGCCGATTCGCCGCTCGTCGATGTCCGCGAGGCACTGATCAGCCTCGGGTACTCACAAGCCGAGATCCGAACGGCCATTGCGTCTCTGGGCAACGAGTTCGACGCCGATGCCGATTCGGGCCAGCTCCTGAAACGGGCCATCCTCAACCTGACGGGGGTTTGACATGCCGCGCGACGAGTTGCTCGACCCTGGTGCCGTGCCGGAATTCGACCATGACCCTCAGGTGGAGGAGTCCAAGCTCCGACCCCGCAGCCTCGACGAGTTCGTCGGTCAGCGGGAGCTCAAGGAACGGCTCGGCATCATTCTCGAGGCCGCCCGGCGCCGCCAGCAGGCGGCCGACCACCTGCTGTTCGCCGGTCCCCCCGGCCTGGGCAAGACCACGCTCGCCGGTATCGTCGCCAACGAGCTGTCGGCCCACCTGCACATCACGTCCGGCCCAGCGATCGAACGGGCGGGGGATCTGGCCTCGATCCTCACCAAGCTCGACGGCGGCGACGTGCTGTTCATCGACGAAATCCACCGTCTTCCCCGGGTCGTCGAGGAGGTGCTCTATCCGGCGATGGAGGACCTCCAACTCGACGTCCTGCTCGGCAAGGGCCCGGCCGCCCGTTCGATCCGCTTCGATCTGGAGCCCTTCACGATGGTCGGGGCCACCACCCGGACGGGGTTGATCACGGGGCCGCTGCGTGACCGGTTCGGATTCGCTTTCCGTCTCGACTACTACGAAACCGAGGATCTGGAGCGCATCGTCACCAGGGCCGCGGGACTGTTCGGTATCGAGATCGACGCGGCCGGGGCGGCGGAGATCGCCACCCGCAGCCGGGGCACGCCTCGCATCGCCAACCGTCTGCTGCGGCGGGTGCGGGACTACGCCGAGGTTCGGGGCGACGGCCGGATCGATCGGGCGACCGCCGCCGACGGCCTGGCCAAGTTCGGGGTCGACGAGCGGGGTCTCGACAAGGTCGACCGGATCCTGCTCGGCAACCTGTGCGAACGGTTCGGCGGCGGCCCGGTCGGGTTGTCGACCCTGGCCATCAGCGTCGGTGAGCCGACCGAGACGGTCGAAGAGGTCATCGAGCCCTTTCTCATCCAGCAGGGTCTGCTGCTACGTACCCCGCGGGGCAGGGTGGCGACCCGGTCCGCGTGGCAGCATCTGGGTCTGGCCGCACCCGATGAATCGGCCTCGGCTCCCGAGGTCACCACGCTGTTCGACGAAGCGAGGTAGTCTGCGGCGCTGCGGTTCGGGTTTGGTGTGGTGGCGGAGCCCAGCGGAGCGACCTGTAGCGTAGCGGAGGCGAGCGAAGCGAGAGATGGACGTGAGATGGGCTGCGGAGCTTCGCGGAGCAGCGGTTCGGGTTTGGTGTGGTGGCGGAGCCCAGCGGAGCGACCTGTAGCGTAGCGGAGGCGAGCGAAGCGAAATATATGAAAATCGACTCCTTCGACTACGAGCTGCCCGCCGGTGCCATCGCCCAGACCCCGATCGAGCCTCGTCACGCGGCCCGGATGCTGGTCGATCTCGACACCGACGACGGGATCAAACACCACACGGTGGCCGACCTCGATCGAATCCTACGGCCCGATGACGTGCTGGTGGTCAACAACACCAAGGTGCTGGCCGCCCGCCTCAACCTGTTCAAACCCACCGGCGGCGCCGTCGAGGTGCTCCTCCTCGAGCCGACCGGCAACGGCGACGAATGGCAGGCACTGGTCAGGCCGAGCCGGCGGGTGGCCGACGGCACCAAGCTCGAACTCGACGGCCGCCCGGTCGTCACGGTCGGGGCACCCGTGGGCGACGGCCGGCGTCTGGTCACCGTCGACTCGGCGGCCATCGACGAGCACGGCCAGGTTCCGCTACCCCCGTACATCACCGAACCGCTGGCCGATCCGGACCGTTATCAGACCGTGTTCGCCGACCGCCTCGGCTCGGTGGCCGCCCCCACCGCCGGACTGCATCTCAGCGAGCAGGTGCTGGGCCGCCTGACCCAACGGGGGGTGGCGGTGGAGACGATCGAGCTGTTCGTCGGCCTCGGCACGTTCCGTCCGATCTCGACGGACTCGATCGAGGATCACGAGATGCACCATGAGCGATACCAGATCGATTCGGCCACCTGGGATCGCATCGTCGCGGCCCGTGACCGGGGATCGCGCATCGTCGCCGTCGGCACCACCGTCGTGCGCACTCTGGAGGCGGCCGCCCTGACCGGCGACCTGACGGGCAGCACCGACCTGTTCATTCGTCGCGGCCACGACTGGCGCCTGGTCGACGTGCTCCTGACGAACTTCCACGTGCCCCGATCCTCGCTGCTGGTGCTGGTCGACGCCTTCATCGGCGAACGCTGGCGCGATCTCTACACCACCGCCCTGGCCGAGGGGTACCGCTTTCTGTCGTTCGGGGATTGCATGTTGTTGGCCCGACGAACGGGGTTGTCGTGAGCGATTCGAAGGTCGGCATGCGACTCGATCACACCGACGGTCGAGCGAGAGCGGGCGCCATCATCACCGCCCGAGGCGAGATACCGACACCGGTGTTCATGCCGGTCGGCACCCGGGCCGCGGTCAAGACCCTCGACACCACCGATCTGGAGCTCCTGGCCCCGCCCATCGTGCTGGCCAACACCTACCACCTGATGGAACGGCCCGGGCCCGACCTCATCGCCGAGATGGGTGGCCTTCACCGTTTCATGAGTTGGGGCGGTCATCTGTTGACCGACTCGGGCGGCTACCAGATCTTCTCGCTGAGCCCGAAGATCTCCGAGGAGGGGGCCACCTTCAAGTCGGTCTACGACGGCTCGCTGGTCGAACTCGGCCCGGAACGGGCGGTCGAGGTCCAGCAGCAGCTGGGTGCCGATTTCGCCATGGTGCTCGACGTCTGCTCCACCCTCCCCGCATCCCACGAACAGCTTCGCCGCGACCTCGAGCTGACCCTGCGGTGGGCTGAGCGCTGCCGGGCCGCCCACGATCGGCCGGATCAGGCCCAGTTCGGCATCGTCCAGGGTGGAACCGAACTCGACCTCAGGGCCGAGTCGGCTGAACGGACGGTGGCCATCGGGTTCGACGGCTACGCGGTCGGCGGGCTGTCGGTGGGGGAGAGCCGCCCGGAGATGGTTCCGGCGCTGGCCGCCAGCACCGGGTCGTTGCCAGCCGACCGACCGCGTTACTTCATGGGCCTCGGCGACCCGATCGGGCTGATCGAGGCCGTTCACAACGGCATCGACATGTTCGACTGCGTGCTGCCAACCCGGCTGGCCCGGCACGGCACGGCCTTGACCTCGCAGGGCCGGCTCAACCTGCGCAACCTCCGATTCGCCCGCGACGACGGGCCCATCGACCCCGACTTCGACCATCCGTTGTCGTCCCGCTACTCGCGGGCCTACATCCGCCATCTTCTGGTCACCAACGAGCCGACCGCGGGGCGGATCATCACGCTTCACAACCTTGCCTGGCTGGCCGATCTGACGCAGCGGATGCGAACGGCGATCTCCGAAGGTAGGTTCGAAGATCTACGACGCCGTGTCTGGGACGTCTGGGCGCCGGGCGAGACGCCTCGCTGAGGCGACACGGCCCCGCAGACCGACTCGCAGGAGTCCGCCGAGCGGCGTCGGGAACCAACCGAACTACAGACCTGTGAAGACCGCGGCACTGACGCCGCGACAGGCCCTGGAAACGCTAGCGTCTCCAGGCTGGAGGTGATCCCCCATGGATTTCGTCATTCTCATCGGATTCGGCCTGGCCATGTACCTGATCCTGTTCCTGCCCCAGCAGCGGCGGGCCAAGCAGCATCGGGAACTTCTCGCGTCACTGGTCGAGGGCGACGAGGTGGTGACCAACTCGGGTATCTACGGCTTCGTCAACGCCGTCGACGGCGAGATTCTCTGGCTCGACGTCGCTGATGGCGTCGAGCTGCGTATGACCCGGAGTTCGGTGGCCGACAAGGTCGTCGACCGGTCGGCGAGCGACGAGGACGAATGATGTCACGCTCAGCCGTCATCTCATCGCTGTCCGTGGTGGCAGCCGCCGTGCTCGGCATCATCTACACCCTCGCGGTCGGCAATCAGCCGCTGCTCGGACTCGATCTGCAGGGCGGCGTGTCGGTTGTGCTCGAGCCGACCAGCACCAGCGGCCAGGACGTGACCGACGAAGCGCTCGACCTCACCGTCGAACTCCTGCGGGGCCGGATCGACGAGATCGGCGTAGCCGAACCGGAGATCTCCCGCCAGGGCAACAACATCGTGGTAGCCTTGCCCGGTGTCGTCGAGGAACAGGAACAGGCTCTGGATCGGCTCCAGCAGACGGCGGAGTTGCGGTTCCGGCCGGTCATCTTCGACCTCGGCCCGGATCTCAGCGGCCTCGATCTGACCGATGAAGACGGCAACCTGATCGACCTCGACGACCTGACCGGCGATGGCACCGATGGCACCGATGGCACCGATGCTGATACCGATACCGATACCGATGCCGACACCGGTGACGGCTCCGGCGACGGCGCCGACACCCCCGATGCCGGCGACGATGAGAACTCGTTGGCCGGGCAGGCCGGACGGTTCAGCCCCTTGGTCCTTGCCCAGGAGCAGGCTCAGGACGACA
Organism: Acidimicrobiales bacterium; assembly: GCA_965216675.1. Lineage (GTDB taxonomy): Bacteria > Actinomycetota > Acidimicrobiia > Acidimicrobiales > SZUA-35 > JAHELU01. The sequence continues at coordinate 5,158,853 of CBDCGK010000004.1, forward strand.
CCACGACCACCACCGAGGCGGCCGACGAGGAAACGACCTCGACGACGGCGGCCGATGACGACACCTCGACCACCGCAGACGACGGCGAGACGACCGATTCGACGATCGCACCGGCGCCGACACCCCAGTCGACCCTGACCCCCGATCAGCTCGCCGCGACCGAAGCGTGTTCGATCGAAGGCCTGACCGCCGACGACGCCGATGAGGCCGACGCCTACGTCGTGCTCGGGGACCGGGCCGGCAACCGGCTCTGTCTCGGGCCGACGATGTTGACCGGCGAGGTCGTCGAGACCGCGGATGTGACCTTGGGCTTCACCGGTAGCGGCTGGGAGGTCAACCCGGTCTTCCGACCCGGTGCCGCCGGTATCGATCAGTTCAACGCCGCCGCCCGCTCCTGCTACGCCCTCAACCCCGATCCGAACCTGTGTCCCAGCGGCCGTCTGGCCATCGTGCTGGACCATCAGGTCATCTCGGCCCCCAGCATCAACGCCGAGACGTTCGCCCGTGATCAGATCGTGATCTCGGGTGCGTTTGAGGAGGAGGAGGCCCGACTGCTGGCCGAGGCACTCCGGTTCGGTGCCCTTCCCCTGGAGCTTCAGGCCCAGGAGATCCGCACCGTGTCGGCCACCATCGGCGGTGACGTGCTCGACGCCGGGGTCACGGCAGGCATCATCGGCCTGATCCTCGTCGCCATCTACCTGCTTGCCTACTACCGTCTGGCCGGCCTGGTGGCCATTTCCGGGCTCGCCCTGTCGGGTGCCTTGCTGTGGACGATCGTCGCCTGGTTCGGTGACCGCTACGGCCTGGCGTTGAGCCTGGCCGGTGTCGTGGGCCTCATCGTGGCCATCGGCGTGTCGGCCGATTCCAACATCGTCTACTTCGAGAACGTCAAGGAGTCGTACATGTCGGGTAGACGGGTTCCGACCGCGGTCGAGCGGGCATATCAGAGTGCCATCTCCACCATCGTCAAGGCCGACGTGGTCAGCCTGATCGCCGCCGTGCTTCTGTACTGGCTGACCGTCGGGGCGGTGCGGGGCTTCGCCTTCTACCTGGGCCTGGCCACCATCCTCGATCTCGTCATCTCGTGGATGTTCATGCGTCCGGCGCTGGCCTGGTTGGCCCGCCGTGACTCGGTCGAGAAGAATCCTCGGCTCCTCGGTCTTCCCTCACTCGCTGGAGGTTCGCAATGAGTCTGCTCGGTGACATCTTCTCCGGACGCTCCACCATCGACTTCCGGCCGAAATGGCGGATCAGCCTTGCCGTTTCGGGGTTCCTCGTCCTGGCCTCGATCGTGTTGCTCCTCGTTCGGGGCCTCAACCTCAGCATCGACTTCGAGGGTGGTGGTATCTGGGAGGTCCCGGTCTCCGACGACGTGACCGTCGCCGATGCCCGCGACGCGGTCTCCGCCGCCGGTGACGCCCGCATCACGCTGGTCAGCACGTCGAGCCAGTCGATCATCCAGATCCAATCCGGGACCGAGGCGCTGGAACGCAGCGAAGAGATCATCGGTCAGCTGTCCGATTTGGCCGGCACCAGCCGCGACGAGGTCAGTGTGTCCCAGATCGGCCCGACCTGGGGCGATCAAATCACATCGAAGGCGATCCGCGCGCTGATCTTCTTCTTCATCGCCGTCGCCCTCTACCTGGCCTGGCGTCTCGAGTGGCGTATGGCGATCGGAGCCCTGGTCGCGGTCGTACACGACCTGGTCATCGTGGCCGGGGTGTACTCCCTGTTCGGCTTCGAGGTCAGCCCCGCCACCGTCATCGCCCTGTTGACGATCCTCGGCTACTCCCTCTACGACACCGTGGTCGTCTACGACAAGGTGCTGGAAAACGACCGCGGCCTGCTGGGCGAGCGTCTCGAACCGGCCGAACTGGTGAGCGTGTCGATGAACCAGGTTCTGATGCGGTCGATCAACACCACGATCACCACCGTCCTTCCGGTGCTTTCGATGTTGCTCATCGGCTCGTTCCTGCTGGGCGGAGCCGGTATTCGTGACTTCGCTCTCGCCTTGTTCATCGGTCTGCTGTCGGGCACATATTCGTCCATCTTCGTGGCCGCCCCGCTGCTGGTGACGCTGAAGGAGCGTCAACCCGACCAGCGCCGGGCCGCCGAGATCGAGGCCCGCCGCCGGGAACGGGCGGAGAAGGCGGCCAAGACGGCTGATGCCGACACTGATACCGACGCCGATGACGACGCCGCCGACGACGGGGCGTTGAACGGGAGCGGCGACCATGACGAACCGCCGATCTCACCCGACGGCTTCGATCCCCGGCTCATCACCCCCGGCGGTGGTCCACCCCGTCCCCGCAAGAAGGGCAAGCGTCGCTGACCGACTCCGGGCGGCCTGAACAGCCGACGGGGACGTCGACGCGAATCAAGCCGAGGGGTCGGCGTTCGATATAGTTTGAACAGGCCCTCGTGTCGGGGCCGTCGGTCCCTCTAGCTGTATTGGAGCGCTGTCGAGTCACGTGGTAACGGTCGAACGGGTCCTCCCATGGCGCCGGAAGCGGCGCACGATCGAAGCTCAGGTCGAGCCGCTGATCAAACGGTTCGACGGGACTCGTCGCGACCAACAGATCGAGATGGTGACCCGGGCCTATCAGACCGCGGCTCGGGCTCACCAGACCCAGCGCCGCAAGTCGGGCGAACCCTACATCGTCCACCCGCTGGCCGTCGCTCGGATCATCGCCGAACTCGGCCTCGACGAGGTCTCGATCAGCGCTGCGCTCCTGCACGATGCGGTGGAGGACACACGCGTCGTACTCGAAGACCTCGACCGGGCCTTCGGGCCGGAGGTCGCGGCCATCGTCGACGGTGTGACCAAACTCGATCGGGTCCGCTTCGACTCGAAGGAGGCCCAGCAGGCCGCCACCATGCGCAAGATGATGGTGGCCATGTCGAACGACATGCGGGTGCTGATCATCAAGCTCGCCGACCGTCTCCACAACCTGCGAACCCTGGCGGCCCTGCCGGCTTGGAAGCAGGAACGTATCGCCCTCGAATCCCTGCAGGTGTACGCGCCGCTGGCCCATCGCCTCGGCATGCAGGAGATCAAGATGCAGATGGAGGATCTGAGCTTTGCCGCCCTCCATCCGAAGCGCTACGCCGAGATCGAACACATGGTGGCGGAGCGGGCCCCGGAGCGGGAAACCTATCTCACCCAGGTGCTGGAGCAGGTCAACGACCGGGTCGTCGAGCTCGGTATCAAGGCCACGGTCGTCGGGCGGGAGAAACACCTCTATTCGATCTACGAGAAGATGCAGTTGAAGGGCAAGACCTTCGACGAGATCAACGATCTCGTAGGTATCCGGGTCATCGTCGAGACCGTTCGAGACTGCTATGCGGCAATGGGTTCGATCCACGCCACCTGGAAGCCGGTTCAGGGCCGCTTCAAAGACTATGTGGCCATGCCCAAGTTCAACCTCTACCAGTCGTTGCACACCACGGTCGTCGGGCCACAGGGAAAGCCGATCGAGGTGCAGATCCGTACCCGGGAGATGCACGATCGGGCCGAGAGCGGGGTGGCGGCCCACTACGTCTACAAGGACACCGGCAACGGCAACGGCTCGTCGTCGGTCGACCTGCCGTGGCTGACCCGCATCATCGACTGGGAGAAGGAGACCTCCGACCCCGACGAGTTCATGAAGAACCTCAAGGTCGATCTCGACCACGAGGAGATCTTCGTCTTCACCCCGCAGGGCCAGGTCACCACGCTGCCGGCCAACTCCACACCGATCGACTTCGCCTACGCCATCCACACCGACATCGGCCACCGCTGCGTCGGGGCCAAGGTCGACGGCAAGCTGGTGTCGCTGTCCGAGCCGCTGCATTCCGGCGAGACGGTCGAGATCTTCACCTCCAAGGTGGTCGGCGCCGGACCGTCGCGGGACTGGCTCAACTTCGTGGTCTCGAACCGGGCGTCGTCGAAGATCCGCCAGTGGTTCTCCCGGGAACGGCGGGATGACGCCATCGCCGCGGGCGAGCAGGATCTGAAGCGGGCCCTCAAGAAGGAGGGTCTGCGGCTGTCGGATTTCGGGCAGAAGGCTGGCGAGACGATCATCGGTGTCGCCACCGAGATGAACTACGCCGACGCCGACTCGCTGTACGCGGCGATCGGGGAGCGGCATGTCAGCGCCGAGTCGGTGGCCGCCCGACTCAAGCGGATCAAGTCGGGTGAACCCCGCGATCTGCGTTCCGATCCGCCGCCCGGCGAGTACCAGTCGGAGATGGTGCCGGCCAAACGGGAGCCGCCAGGGGCGGTCGGGGTCCGGATCGAGGGTCTCGACGACGTGCTCGTCCGCCTGTCCCGATGTTGTACGCCCGTGCCCGGCGACGAGATCATGGGCTTCGTCACCCGAGGTCGGGGCGTGTCGATCCACCGCACCGACTGCGCCAACGCCGAGTCGCTGGCCAGCGCCCAGAACGACCGCCTGATCGACGCCGAGTGGGACGCGGCCATGGAGGCCGACCATTTCGTCGCCTCACTCGAGGTGAAGGCGTACGACCGTTCCCACCTCCTAGCCGATGTGTCCCGGGCGTTCTCGGAGCAGCACGTCAACATCATCGGTTCCACGACGACGACCACCGACGATCGGATCGCCCGTCTTTCGTTCGAGTTCGAGATCGCCGATCCCTCGCATCTCACGTCGCTGATGCGAAGCCTCCGGGGTGTCGACGGTGTCTACGACGTCTACCGCGTCGTGCCCGGAGGGTCACGCCGATAGACCAGCCCCGGAATTCGGCGGCCCCGGCGGGCCGGTCGACGTAGGGTTTGAGCATGGAGGGATTCGAACGCGACCTTCGGAATCGGCTGGCCGAGCTCTACCACAGCGGCCGATGGATCTGCGTGGGGATGATCCCCAGCGTGGCCACCCGCCTGCTCGACCAGGTGGCGACGGCAGCCGGATTCGAACCGCCGGCCACCGATGACGAGCGTCGGTCATCACCGCTCATCGGGTTGACGATCCATGGCGTCGATCCCGAGTCCGACACCGGCTTTCCGGTTCTTTCCCTCGATCGTCCGTCGAGCGGCGACCTCCTCACCGACACCCTCGGTATGGCTTCGGCGCTCGGCGATCCACCGTCGTCGGTGCTTGACGAGCTCGACGCCTGGGATCCTGACCGGACCGGACGGTTTCTCATTCCGCCGATCGTGCCCGGCCGGCCTATCGCCCGGCGCGAGGTGTTCGGCGGCCGCCCGTCGGCGTGGGCTGCGTTGGAGGACAAACTGGCGATTCTCGACGTGTTCGCCGACGCCGGATTGATCACGGCTCCGGCCGAGGTGGTCGACCTCGACGAGGGTCGGGCCGCCGTCGACACCCATCGACGGTTGGCCGGCCCGCACGGCTCGGTTTGGGCCGTCGACAACAGCAACGGCATGCACGGCGGCGCCGCGGGCACCCATATCGTCGGTTCCGAGCCGGAGGCGATCGAGCTGGCCTTGCGGCTTGCCGGCGACCACGAGCGGATTCGGATCATGCCGTTCCTCAACGGAGTTCCCTGCAGCATCCACGGCGTCGTGCTCGATGAGGTGACGGTGACGGGCCGTCCCAACGAGATGCTGATGTATGTCGACGAAACCAACCCGAGGTTCCACTACTGCCGGTTCGCCAACCATTGGGATCCGCCGCCCGCCGACCGTGAGGCCATGACGGCCGCCGCGGTGGCCGTCGGGGACACCCTGCGGGTACTCGTCGACTTCCGCGGTGTGTTCAGCCTCGATGGAGTACTCACCACTGATGGCTTCCGACCGACCGAGATCAATCCCCGCTACGGGATGGCGCTTCCTTTCGAGCTCTCCCTGGCCGACGGCGAAAAGGTCAACGTGATGCTCCTCGACAAGGCGATCATCGCCGGCGCCGTGAGTCCGGACCCCGAGTTGCTGCAGCGGTGGCTGATCCGCGCCCTCGACGAGAACCGAGACGGCGGTGCGATGTTCCCGACCGTCAACCGGCCCGACAAACCTCGATCGGGAGCCGTTCTCGATGACGACGGCACGTTGACGCTCGTTCCCGACGACGGCGACGAGACCGACGCGGCCGCCCTGGCTTCGGTGATCTGGAGGCCGTTGGGAGACGACCAACGGCTGATCCTCGAGTTCGGCGATGCGTTCCCGGTCGGGCCGCCGGCGGCCCCGCTGGCGTTGCGGATCGCCCGAGCCGTCGATGACGAGTGGGACCTCGGTCTGCCCGCCCTCACGCCGGCCTTCTCGCTCGGAGGCCTCCGATGACCAACTCGATACTGCAGGGCGGCCACTTCCGACTTGACACGGTGGTCAGTCCCTTCCGCGGTTCCGGGGTCTCGAAAAAGCGATGTTGGAGAACCGCAGAAGGGCAGCGCGGCTCCCGGGTCGACCGGGTCGACCGGGTCGACCGGGGTGATCAGGGTGAAATCGGCAGCCACCGAGCGACGGCGGCGGTACGATCAGGCCGTTATGGCCCGCGCAGACTTCCAATCCCCACCCGGCACCCGAGACATCACCGAACCGGAGGCGTCGCGAGCCCGTCATCTGGTCGACGTGTTCGCCGGCGAAGCTCGACGGGCCGGGTTCGAGCGGATCATTCCGCCGATGTTCGAAGACGTCGGCGTGTTCGTTCGCCTCGGGGAGGCGTCCGATGTGGTGTCGAAGGAGCTGTACTCCTTCGAGGACAAGGGCGGTCGCACGATCGCCCTGCGTCCCGAGTTCACCGCGTCGGTTTGTCGGGCCTTCGTGCAACATCGTCCCCTGACCCCGTGGAAGACCTGGTACGAGGGTTCGGCCTTCCGCTACGACAAGCCCCAGAAAGGCCGGTACCGCCAGTTCGATCAACTCGGCGTCGAGGTCATCGGGTCCGACGACCCCGACATCGACACCGAGGTCATCGCACTCGCCGACCGGTTCCTCCGCAAGGTCGGTCTCACCGACTACACCCTCGTGATCAACTCGCTCGGTGACTTCGCCGACCGCCCCACCTATCTGGCCGCTCTGACCGACTACTTCGAGAGCCGGGGCGCCGAGCTGTCGGATCAGGCGAAGGCCACGCTGGCCGTCAACCCGCTCCGGGTGCTCGACTCGAAACGGCCCGGCGACGCCGCGGTGGCCGCCGGAGCCCCCACCATCGTCGAGTACCTGTCGCCCGAGGCGGCCGCCGCCTTCGAACAGGTCAAGGCCGGGCTCGACACGCTCGGCATCGCGTACCAGGTCGACCCCCGCCTCGTCCGGGGCCTTGACTACTACACGCGGACCACGTTCGAGTTCGCCTCCGAGAGCCTCGACGCCGCCCAGAACGCCGTCGGCGGCGGTGGCCGCTACGACGGGCTGGTCGAGGCGTTGGGTGGGCCGGCCGAACCCGGGGTCGGCTTCTCGATCGGGGTCGACCGCACCCTGCTGGCCGCCGACGCCGAGGGTGTGTTCGCCCCGCCGTCGACCACCGTGGACGTGTGGGTGGTCGCCACCACCGACGGCCCGGAGGGCCTGGGACTGGTCGAGGAGCTGCGCAGCGCCGGCATCGCGGCCGACCGCGCCTTTGACCGACGGTCGATGAAAGCCCAGATGAAGGCCGCCAATCGATCGCAGGCCCCGGTGGCCGTCATCCTCGGTGAAGACGAGCTTTCTGCTGGTACCGTCTCCATCCGGGCCATGCGCCCCGATGCCGTCGCCCTCCCACCGGACTCCCAACAGTTCGAGGTCGACCGCCCCAAGCTGATCGAAACCGTCAGGTCGTTGTTGTCATGATGCGCACCCATCTCTGCGGAGAACTGTCCAAATCCGATATCGGTCAGACCGTGACCGTCTGCGGCTGGGTCAACCGGCGGCGCGAGCACGGCGAACACCTGGCCTTCGTCGACCTCCGAGACCACTCGGGCATCGTGCAGTGTGTGGTCGACAACACCGTCGACGTTCGCAGCGAGTACGTGCTGAGGATCACCGGCAAGGTCACCGAGCGCCCCGAGGGCACCGTCAACGACGAACTGACCACCGGCGAGATCGAGGTCACCGACGCCTCCGTCGAGATCCTCAGCGCCGCCGAACCGCCGCCGTTCCCGCTCGATGAACGAGCCGACGACGTCGACGAGATGGTCCGGCTCCGTCACCGCTACCTCGATCTACGCCGGCCTCGGATGCAGCGGAACCTGCGGATCCGATCCCAGGTGAACGCCGCGGTCCGCAACGCCATGGTGAACCAGGGTTTCGTCGAGGTCGAGACCCCGATGCTCATGCCGGCCACCCCCGAGGGCGCCCGCGAGTTCGTGGTCCCGTCGCGCCAGCGACCCGGTTCGTTCTACGCCCTGCCCCAGTCACCACAGCTCTACAAGCAGCTGCTGATGGTGGGCGGGCTCGACCGCTACTACCAGATCGCCCGTTGCCTGCGTGACGAGGATCTGCGGGCCGATCGTCAGTACGAGTTCATGCAGCTCGACCTGGAGATGAGCTTCGTCGAGGTCGACGACGTGCTGGCCGCGGCCGAGCAGTCGGTCCTCGACGCCACCGAGGCCGTCACCGGCATCCGCCCCGGCCCGATTCCCCGGATCACATGGCACGACGCCATGAACACCTACGGCACCGACAAACCCGATGTGCGGTTCGGGATGGAACTGGTCGAGTTGACCGACGTCTTCGCCGCCACCGGGTTCAAGGCGTTCGCCACCGCCGAGTCGATCAAGGGCATCCGGGCCCCGGGCGCCGCCGCCGAGTGGGGCCGCAACCGCCTCGACGGCTTGACCGACACCGCCAAGTCGTTCGGGGCCAAGGGCATGGTCTGGCTCAAGGTGGCCGACGACGGCTCCCTCGAATCGCCGGTGGCCAAGTTCCTGTCGGAGAGCGAGCAGGCCGAGCTCTCGAAGCGGCTCGAGGCCGACCCCGGCGATCTGCTGCTGATGATCGCCGACGACTGGCACACCACCTGCGAGGTCCTGGGCGAGCTTCGCAACCGCCTGGGCCGTCCGCCGGTCAGCGACGGTCCCTACGAGTTCCTCTGGGTCGTCGACTTTCCGCTCTTCGTGGGTGTCGACCCCGCCACCGGCCTGCCCCGGCCGGGTCACCACCCGTTCTGTCATCCTCATCCCGACGACCTCGACAAGCTCGAGACCGACCCGATGGCCGTTCGGGCCTGGGCCTACGACCTGGTGCTCAACGGCTGGGAGTTGGGCTCGGGCAGTATCCGAATCCACGATCCGGAACTCCAGCAGCGGGTGTTCAAGCTGCTGGGAATCTCCGACGCCGAGATCGAGGCCCGCTTCGGGTTCTTCCTCAACCCGTTCAAGTACGGGGCGCCGCCACATGGAGGGTTCGCCTACGGCATGGAGCGGCTGGCCGCCATCCTGTCGGGCGAGGAGAACATCCGGGAGATCATCGCCTTCCCCAAGCCGCAGTCGGGTCTCGATCCGATGACCGGCGCACCGGGTGAGGTGTCCGACGATCAGCTGGCCGAGCTGGGCGTCAAGGTGTTGCCGCCTTCGCTGGACTGAAGCCGGGCGGGCGTCACCCCGAGGTCTACTCGGTCGCCGAGGGCGGCACCGGGGAACGACCGAACCACACTTCGAGCGCGACGTCGCCGGGACCGGCCGCCCCGTAGCGGAGTTCGTCGGCGACCTCGACCAGATGGGCCTCCGGCACGATCTTCATCGACACCACATCGTCGTCCCGGGCGGCGACGGCCTGGTCGAAGTCGACCGACTCCATCTCGAAGCCCAGCCGTTCCAGCTCGTCGGCGAACTTCTTGCCGACCTCGCCGGCATTCGAGTGGGTGGTGAGGAAGATGAGATGACGGTCGGGGTTGTCGACCACCGATGTCACCGGCATCAGGTCGTAGGGGAGTTGGATGCCTTCCAGCACGTCGGTCAGTGTTCGATCATCATCCGCCGGCGGCGAGTCGACCACGGCGGTGGCGGTGGCCCTCTCGCCGTTCGTGGTCGTGGGCTCACCTGGTTCGGAGCGGAATTGGTCGATGATCGGCACCGCAGCCGGTATGAGCGTTGCCGGATGGGGAACGTCGTCGGCAGGCTCGGCTGTCGCCGACTCCGATCCCGTCACGTTTTCGGCCGGGTCGGTGTCGTCACGGTGTCGACGGCGCAGAAGCCAGGTCACGGCCATGGCCGAGGTGGCGGCCACGCAGGCCAGCAGGAGCAGGTTGAACGGTGAGATCATGACACCTCCATGAGCCATGAGTCCAAGGGTCGGTCGCAGCCCGGGACAGGCCGGACGCCACGGCCCGCTAGGCTCAGCAGGCAGTGAGACCCCACCGCGTCATCCCGGCCCCCGGTCCCGGAGCAGCGAGGGCGCGCCGTGGCCGATAATCTCTTCGCCGCAGCGGCCGAGGAACGGCTCAAGGCCCGGTCACCGCTGGCGAGCCGCCTGCGTCCGAGCTCGCTCGATGAGGTGGTCGGCCAGGACCATCTGCTCGGCCCGTCGGGGCCGTTGCGTCGGTTGGTGGACATGGATCGTCTCTCGTCGGTCATACTCTGGGGTCCGCCGGGCAC